>NZ_CP197475.1:0-4800000 GCF_052180285.1 Pedobacter sp. AW31-3R
CCCGGCTCCCTGTCCGGGAAGACCTGGCTACATTTACTGCAAGGATCCTGAAAAATACTTCCTACCGCATTACGCCAGTAAACCGTTTTTCAGCAATTACAGATTCCCTGCAGCACAGAATCGAAGTCATCGTTGATCTCTCCCCGGAGATCAGCGTCGTAGAAAATCCAGATTCCCTGAGCAGTAAAGCGGTTTATTTCTCCGGACAGCTACATGACGACCATGGTTTCAGCGCATTAAGGTTCATCTGCAGGGTCAGGTCGGGCAACAGGATCAAAAGAAATAGCACCACGGCCATCCCGGTTAAAAAGAATATCCAGGCATTTTCTTTTTTCCATTTTTTAAACCTGAAAAACATCCCGCTGGAACAGGGAGACACGCTGGAATATTTTTTTGAAGTTGCAGATAATGATGGGGTAAATGGCCCTAAACTGAGCAGGACAGCGATAAAAACCTACGAACCCCCTTCTGAACAGCAGATCGCTAAGCAGCTGAAGACTTCCAGTAATGCATTGAAGAAACAAATGGATGCTGCAATTCAACTGGCAACCGGTGTAGAAAAAGAGAGTAAAAAACTGGGGCAGCAACTGAAGGACAAAAAAGACTTGTCTTTTGAGGATAAGAAAGAAATTGCGCAATTGCTGGATAAGCAGAAAAAGCTGGAATCTGCCCTGAAGGACATCCAGCAACAAAAAGAAAAAAATACGCTGCAGCAGGAAGACAATGAGGCGCTAAAAGCAGATCTGGCAGAGAAGCAAAAACAGATAGACAACCTGTTTAACCATGTCCTCCATCCTGAAACCAAAGCCTTGCTGGAAAAACTCCAGGAATTGATGGAACAAAACAACAAGGAAAAAATGCAGCAGGAATTGTCTAAAATGAATATGGACAATAAGTCGCTCAAAAATGAACTGGACCGTATCCTGGAACTCTACAAACAACTGGAGTTTGAGCAGCAGCTGAACCGCAATATTGATCGTCTGAAATCGCTTGCCAAGAAACAACAGGAACTGGCAGTACAGGCAAAGAACAAACCGGACAGTCCGCTGGACCAGATCAAGAAAAGCCAGCAGCAGATTTCCTCTGATTTTAAGGAGATCAAAAAAGAGCTCCAGCAACTGGAAGAAAAAAATCAATTGCTGGAACGTCCGAATTCCTTCCAGAGCCCTGATAAAGAAAGTCAGCAGATCCAGGAGCAACAAGAGTCCATTCAGCAGCAACTAGAGAAAAATCAGCCTCAAAAAGCGGCTCCCCTGCAGGATGAGGCAACAAAACAATTGCAGGATTTATCCAGGAAACTGGAAGAAAGCCAGCAGGAATCGACCGAGATGGAAAGTAACCTGAATGCAGAAGAACTACGCATGCTGCTGCAGCACCTGCTTTACAATTCCTTTGAACAGGAAAAATTAATGCTGAAACTGAAAAAGATGCCCAATAACGATCCGTCTTATGTGGGCAGCGTACAGCAGCAAAGGGGGATTAAAGACAACATGAAGACCATAGCAGACAGCTTATCTTCACTGAGTAAGCGTATACCGCAGATTGAAAGCACTGTAAACGAAGAGATGCAGAAGATAAATTTCAATATTGATAAAAGTCTGGAGCACCTGGGAGAACGCCATACCGCTGAAGGGCTCAAAAATCAACAATATACCATGACCTCTATCAATAACCTCTCCCTCATGCTGAATGAAGTGCTGGACCAGCTGGAAAAAAACAAGAAAAATGGAAAAGGAGGCGGGAAAAGCGGAAAAAAAACAATGCAGCAGCTGCAGCAAATGCAGGAAAAACTGAATAAAAACATGCAGCAGGCAAAGGACCAGCTGCAAAAAGAAGGCAATAAAGGAAATGTGCCCAAAGGGAAATTTAGTGAGGAATTTGCCAAAATGGCCCAGCAGCAGCAAATGATCCGTGAAGCTTTGCAAAAAATAAATACGGAAGAGCACAAAGATGGCAAAGGAGCTGGCGGAAACCTGAACCAGCTGATCAGCGACATGAAAATAACTGAGTCAGAACTCGTCAATAAAAAACTGGAGCAGGCTACGCTGAACCGCCAGAAAAATCTGCTCAGAAACCTGCTGGAGGCCGACAAGGCAGAACGTGAAAAAGATGAAGATGCCAAAAGGGAAAGCAATGCCGGAAAAGAATTCCCTCCGTCCTATAAAAAAATGCAGGAACAGTTCCTGAAAAAGCAAGCAGGAGAAACTGAACAGCTGCAGAAATTACCTCTGGAATTGAATTACTATTACAAAAATAAGATATCCGATTATTTTAAATTGCTAAATTTGCAATAATTTATGACCCTGTTGCATAGCGATCATGTACTGGCCTGGCCAGATTGATGTGGAGCAAATCAATTAAAATAAAAACAATGCGTAAACCTCCTGTAAACTTTTTCACAGAAGAGATCAGTTTCAACCTTAAAAACAAAATCAGGACAAGGGCCTGGATCAAGGATACTATTGAAGCAGAGGGTTATGTTTTAGAGGAACTTAACTTTATCTTTTGTTCTGACGAATATTTACTGGCTATAAACCAGCAATACCTTAATCATGACACCTATACTGATGTGATTACTTTTGATAACTCAGAAGCGCTTAAAACGATTGTAGGGGATATTTTTATCAGTATTGACCGTATAGAAGAAAATGCGAAGCAATTTGGGGGAAAAGCCGCACAGGAATTGTGCAGGGTAATGATCCATGGCACGCTCCACTTGCTGGGTTATAAGGATAAAGGGAAGGCAGCCAAGACACTGATGACCCAAAAAGAAGACCAATATTTATTACAACTATCTGAAATTTAGATAGTTAATTATATATTTTGTGGATTTTCCGGTGTAGACCGTCAGATAGCTAATTTGCTGTCGGCTATACCGTTACCCCTATTATACCATTATTAATTTACTTACTTTTGCAGGTAATTTCTTATCTGATAATCCGTTAAAAAAATACTTTGAGCACACTAATTGCAGCAGAAAACTTAGGCCATGCCTATAACGATGAATGGTTATTTAAAAATTTAACCTTAGGGATCCAAACTGGTCAGCGTGTAGCGCTGGTAGGGATCAATGGAGCCGGAAAAAGCACACTATTAAAATTATTAGCAGAGCGCTTTAATCCTCTTGAAGGAAAAATCGTTAAAAACAAATCAGTAAGGATAGGTTTCCTGGACCAGGAGCCCTCCTTCCCTGAGGGCTATTCCATTAGTGACTTTATTTTTTCACTGGAGAACAAACAACAGCAACTGATTAAGGAGTATGAGGAAATTATTGAGGATCCAAATCCGGATGAAAAAACCCTGAACAGGTTATACGAAGAATTAAGTGAACACAATGCCTGGGAATATGAGCATGAAATCAAAACGATTTTAAGTCGTATGGGGATCAACCACCTGCAGCAAAAAATAGCGACTTTATCAGGGGGTCAGAAAAAACGTATTGCACTGGCAAAATTACTGATTGAAGATCCGGAGATCTATGTCCTCGATGAGCCAACCAACCATTTGGATATTGATACCATTGAGTGGCTGGAAAAACTGCTGACCTCAGGAAATAAAACGATATTGCTGGTGACGCACGACCGTTATTTTCTGGACAATGTCTGCAATACCATTGTGGAACTGGACAGGGGAAAAATCTTTAATTACTCAGGAAACTATGCTTATTTCCTGGAAAAGAAATCGGAGCGTGAGGCTGCGGATGAGAGTACCTTCCATAAAAACAAGAACCTGTTAAAAAAGGAATTGGAATGGATGAGGAGAATGCCACAGGCAAGGGGTACCAAATCGCAGGCAAGGATTGACGCTTTTTATGACCTGGAGAATAAAACAAAACAACGCAGCGATAACCAGAACATCACTTTAAATGTGAAGATGTCCCGTCAGGGAAATAAAATACTTGAACTGGAAAATGTAGGCCAGTCTTTTGATGGCCGTCAAATCATCAATGATTTCAGTTATACTTTTAAACGTGCAGACCGGATTGGATTAGCCGGTAAAAATGGGACTGGAAAGTCCACCCTGCTGAATATCATGACAGGATATTTATCGCCTGAAAAAGGGAAAGTAAGCACGGGAGAAACGACTGTTTATGGCTATTACAAACAGGGAGGATTGGCTTTCAATGAAAAAGAGAGGGTAATCGATATTGTAAAATCAGAAGCGGAATACATCAAGATGGCAGATGGACAAACCATTTCTGCCTCTCAACTGCTTACTTTGTTTTTATTCCCTCCCAAGAAACAACACGGCATGGTTGAAAAATTAAGCGGTGGGGAGAAAAAGCGTTTACACCTGATGAAGGTGTTGATGTTAAATCCCAATTTTCTGATCCTGGATGAGCCCACAAATGATCTTGATATTGATACCCTAAACGTATTGGAAGAGTTTTTAGAGAACTTCCCAGGAGTATTGATCCTGGTTTCGCACGACAGGTATTTGCTGGACAAAATGAGTGACCAGCTTTTCATTATGGAAGGAAATGGAGAGGTAACGATTTATAATGGAAACTATTCTGAACACCGGTTGAGCCTTGAAGCGGCTAAAGAAAAAGCAGATGTTAAACCGGTAAAAAATAAAGCTGTAGCTGAGCCTGTCGCTCAAAAGAAACTTACCTATATGGAACAAAAGGAGCTTGAGGAGATGGAATCTACCATTGCCGGTCTGGAAGAAAAGATAGACGAATGGAATACTACCCTCCTCTCTATAGATAGCTCAAACTATCAGGAAATACAAAAAGTCACTGCTTCCATTGCAGAATTAAATAAAACAATGGAACAAACTATGGAAAGATGGGTAGAACTATCGGATAAAGCAGGGAGCTAAACACAGCTTTTTCCGCATTTTAAATGCCTGAATCCTCCTTTTTAAGAGGACTATTATAAAGAAAAACAAATGTTCCACGTGGAACACCAAGGCTAGGAAGAATCAAAAACAGCTAATGTTCCACGTGAAACATATAACATAAAAAGAAGATGTTTAAAGAATATGATGTAATTGTTGTTGGTGCCGGACATGCGGGATGTGAGGCCGCTGCTGCTGCCGCAAACATGGGATCGTCTGTTTTATTGATCACCATGAACATGGAAACTATAGCTCAAATGAGCTGTAATCCTGCAATGGGTGGTGTCGCCAAAGGACAAATTGTTAGAGAAATAGATGCGATGGGTGGTTACTCTGGAATTGTAAGCGATAAAACTACCTTACAATTCAGGATGCTGAACCTTTCGAAAGGCCCGGCAATGTGGAGCCCAAGAGCACAGATTGACAGAAAGAGATTTGCAGAAGAATGGAGATTGGCATTGGAAAGAACACCTAATGTTGACTTCTGGCAGGATATGGTAAGTAGCCTCATCATAGAGGATAATGTAGTTACTGGAATTAAAACTTCTATCGGCGTAGAGATCAAAGCGAAGAGTGTGGTGCTGACTAATGGTACCTTTCTGAACGGATTGATTCATATTGGTGAAAAGAAATTTGGTGGAGGTAGAACTGGAGAGAAAGCTGCAACTGGACTTACCGAGCAGCTGACTTCAATAGGTTTTGAAGCAGGCAGAATGAAGACCGGTACCCCACCCCGCGTAGATGGGAGATCATTGAATTATTCCCTGATGGAGGAACAATGGGGAGATGAAAATCCAGGACGCTTTTCCTATACCGATGTAGAAAGACCAACAGATCAAAGGTGTTGCTGGGTAACTTATACCAACAGTGACGTACACGAAACACTCAAGGAAGGATTCGAAAAATCACCGATGTTTACCGGCAGAATCAAAGGCCTTGGCCCGAGGTATTGCCCTTCTATTGAAGATAAAATTAATCGTTTCGCAGAACGCGACAGACACCAGATTTTTGTTGAACCTGAAGGTTGGAACACTTGTGAGATCTATGTCAACGGATTTTCAACTTCCCTTCCGGAAGATGTACAATACCGGGCATTGATTCAGATCCCTGGTTTCGAAAATGCAAAGATGTTCAGACCAGGTTATGCCATAGAATACGATTATTTCCCACCTACACAGCTTTCCTTAACACTGGAGACCAAACTGGTAGCCAATTTATTCTTTGCCGGACAAATAAATGGAACAACAGGATACGAAGAGGCTGCTAGTCAGGGTTTTATAGCAGGAATTAATGCGCATTTGAAGATCAATGCACAACCGGAACTGATTATGAAAAGATCGGAGTCTTATATTGGGGTACTGATAGATGATCTGGTGACTAAGGGAACTGAAGAACCTTACCGTATGTTTACTTCAAGAGCAGAACACCGCTTGTTGCTCAGACAGGACAATGCAGATATCCGCCTCTCCCCTATTGGCCACCGTCTTGGACTGATCAGTGATGAACGTTTAGCCAAAGTGCAAAATAAAATTGACAACTCTGACCAGATTGTTGCCTATACCCGTAAACAGGGAATTGAAATGTCTGAAGCCAACGAAATGCTGGAAAGTTTAAACTCCAGTCCCCTCCAGCAAAATGTAAAACTGTTTAATGTATTAAGCCGTCCGCAGGTAGGTATCGAAGACCTGAGAAAAGTAAGTGTACCTTTTGATGAATACTTAAATCAGTTTGGCCAGGAGACAATAGAACAGTCAGAAATAAAAATCAAATATGAAAGCTATTTTTTAAAGGAACAGGATATTGTGAATAAAATGCAGAAGATGGAAGATAAAGATATCAATCCGGATTTTGATTATTCACAACTGGGTTCGCTTTCAAAAGAAGCCCGGGAGAAATTACTGAAGATTAAACCGAGAACTTTAGGCCAGGCATCCAGAATTTCCGGTGTTTCACCTTCGGATATTTCTGTTTTAATGGTTCACATGAGTAAATAACTGAATTACAGTTATTTAGGTTATAAAATAGATGCTTAAAAAATGACCTCAAATAAAGCCGTATAAACCATTTAATTTTTTTCCGAGACATATTAGATTAAAAAGGATAAATCTTTATTATATCAATTATAAATGAGCAAAAAAGACATGTTGCCAATTTTAAAGTACTTGCTGATCTCATTTCTGGGAATTTTACTGATTTCCAGCTGTGCAAGTATTGGAGCTGGTCCTCAGGGTGGTCCAAAAGATAGCATTCCACCAAAAGTGCTGAACATGACCCCGAAAAATCTGACCACAAATTTTAAAGAGAAAAAAATCGTGATTCAGTTTGATGAATATTTTAAACTGAATGATCAGGCCAAACAATTTTCCATATCTCCGGATGTAGAGGTTTTGCCCACCCTGAAGGTGAAAGATAAATCCCTCGAAATTACCTTTACAGATTCCCTGGAGAAAAATACCACCTATACGCTGAACTTTGGTAAATCAATAGTTGATATCAACGAAAGTAATGCCATTCCAAATTTCAGCTATGTATTTGCTACAGGTGCCCATCTCGATTCCCTAAATATCTCCGGAAACATAAAAAATGCACTTACCGGTAAACCTGAATTTGAAGCTGTGGCCATGGTTATTCCCCTCTCTAGGGACAGTATCTTTGGTAAGAAAAAAGCATCCATCTATGCCCTGACCGACAGCAGCGGAAATTTTAGAATTAAAAACCTGAAGGAGGACACCTATAAAATTTATGCCCTGGTAGAAAAAAGCAGTGACAAGATCTATCAGCAAAGTACCGATGAAGTGGGTTTTTTGAAAGAGCCCATTGTACTGACCAAAGATACCCAAAATGTAAATATGCTTACTTTTAAAGAGGAAGCCAGTGCCTTCAGGATAAACGACAGGAAAATAAATGCAGATGGGAGTATCAGTATTTCCTATAACATGAAGCTAAAAAAACCAGGAATTACTTTTACGGAACCGGTAAATCTGGATGCAGGCAAGAAAATCAAGTTCAATGCCACAGGAGATTCTGTCAAAGTCTGGCTGAATGATTTGAGTTTTGACTCTACAAAAGTCAATATAACGGACAGTGGAAAGGTGCTGCAGACCATCAAACTGACAAGAGGAAAAAAAGAGACGTATACCCGTTCAGTTATCCCAACGGATAACCTTGAAGCCAATTTACTGAACCCAAATAAACACCTCAAACTTACTTTCCCCCTACCTGTTGAAGCTGTAGACCTTGCAAAAATTACGTTCATGGAAGATTCCGTGGTACAGGATAACTTCAAGATTGAAAAAGATACAGCTGATTTTCTTTCTTATCAGATCAGGTATCCCTGGAAAGCTGGCAACATCTATGAAATAAAATTTGATGAAGGAGCCTTTACTGCCATATTTGAAGCAAAAAATAAACTCTTTAATAAGAAATTTGAACTGGGTAAATATGACGATTATGGCACATTAGCTGTAAAAATCATCACCCCTGAGCCAAATAAACAATACGTTTTAGAGGTGGTAAATGAAGCAAAAGCTATCGTAAATAAACTGGTTGTTGCCAAAGACACCACCGTTACCTTTACCAAATATAAGGCAGGAAAGTACTATATCAGGATCATCTACGACACCAATAAAAATGGGGAATGGGATACCGGAAACGTGAAGGCAGGGTTACAGCCTGAGCATATCTACAATGAACCAAAAGAACTCTCTATACGGGCCAACTGGGAAAGAAATGAGACCATTACCCTGCCAAAAGAAAAATAAAAACTATTTAAACCAGTCTGAATACATGACATAATTGTCTGGTAAATAATTTAATAAAGCCCGTTGCTCCTCAGTAATGGGCTTTATTTTTTTTGCAGGGGTACCCGCATAGATATATCCACTCTCACATTTTGTATGTTCAAGCACTAAGGAACCCGCAGCAATAATACAATAGGATTCTACCACGACATTATCCATTACAATAGCCCCCATACCCACGAGTACATGGTCATGGAGGATACAGCCATGGACGATGGCATTATGCCCTACAGAGACCCTGTTGCCTATCGTAGTTGAAGCTTTTTTGTAGGTGGCATGGATGACGGCACCATCCTGTATATTGCTGTAATTTCCAATAGTGATCGCATTGACATCTCCCCGGATCACCGCATTAAACCAAACGGAACAATGGTGTCCCATGGTCACATCTCCGACTATAGTAGCATTTGGTGCAATAAAACAATCTTCTGCCCAGACAGGGCTTTTATCAAGTACCGGAAGTATAACTGCCATAACAAATTATTTATATTGAAGTATGGAATAGGTTTTAGAATATAGTGTCTACCAGGGATTCCGCATGTTCAGGATAATCTGTGGTATAGTGTAATCCCCTGCTCTCTTTACGGGCAATGGCTGATTTAATCACTACAAATGCAACCTGTATCACATTTCTTAGCTCACACAGTTTCACAGAAACCTTGTTGGCCTTATAAAATTCCTCCGTCTCCTCATGCAGTAAAAACAGGCGGCGCATGGCACGGTTTAACCTAAAATCGGAGCGCACGATACCGACATAATCACTCATCAGTTTTTGTGTTTCACGCAGGTTATGTGTCACCAGGATATCTTCATCGCTCTGCACCACTCCATGGTCATTCCAATCCGGAATATTGTCCGGAAGAACTGCTGTTTTAAATTTTTCAATCGCATCCAGGTAAATGCGGTGTGCGAAAACCGGTGCCTCCAGAAGTGAATTAGAAGCCAGCCGGTTAGCCCCGTGTAAGCCAGTGGAAGAACATTCCCCACAGGCATATAAATTATTGATAGAAGACCTTCCATAATCATCCACCAGGATCCCTCCGCACATATAATGTGCAGCTGGTGTTACCGGTATAAGGTCTTTCGTCATATCTATCCCGATAGATAAACACTTCGCATATATATTCGGAAAGTGTGCTAAAATGTCATGTTTTTTACGGAAGGTAATATCGAGGTAAACGAAATCCTCACCCGATTTTTTCATCTCTGAATCGATCGCCCTGGCTACGATATCACGTGGAGCAAGCGAGCCTCTCTGGTCATATTCATACATGAATTCCTCCCCATTTTTGCGTCTCAAAACGCCTCCAAAACCTCTCACAGCTTCCGAAATCAGGAAGGATGGATACTCTCCAGGGTTATATAAAGCGGTTGGGTGGAACTGGATAAACTCCATATTCCTTAATTTTCCCTTCGCACGGTAAACCATAGCCATTCCATCACCGGTTGCAATCACCGGATTTGTGGTGCTGGAATAGATGTGTCCGGCACCACCGGAGGCAAGGACAGTCACCTTTGCTAAGATCTTTTCCACATCGTTAAGCTCTGTATTAAAGGCATATACACCAAAACAGTTGATATCTTTTGATGATTTGTCAACAAACTGCCCCAGGTGATGCTGGGTAATCAGCTCCAGGCAGAAGTAATGTGTTAATATCTCTATGTTCTCATTTTCATGAATTTGCTTCAGCAAAACACTCTCAATTTCATATCCGGTTACATCTTTATAGTGCAAAACACGGTGTTCAGAATGTCCCCCCTCTTTTGCCAGGTCATATACCCCTGAGGTATTCTTGTCGAAATTAATTCCATAATCAATGATCTCCTGGATGCGCTGGGGGCCTTCAGTGACCACAATTTCAACAATTTCCGGATCGCAAAGCCCATCTCCCGCCACCAGCGTATCTGCAATATGTTTTTCAAAAGAGTCGTCTTTATTGACAACAACGGCTACCCCACCCTGGGCATATTTGGTATTTGATTCGTCTTCATTCGACTTGGTAATGATAATTACCTTTCCGTGTTTTGCGGCCTTCAATGCGAAGCTCAAGCCCGCAATACCCGATCCTACTACTAAAAAATCTGCTTTTCTCATTAATGACTGATAAATCCGCTGCTTTGTTAACAACGTTGAAAAAATGTTAATTACTTGTCTATACTTTTAGAGCAACTATTTAAGAATGTTTAAAGCTAAGCTAAAATGAGAATTAGACACAATCTTTTAAGTTATTTTTGAGCAACTTTGCAGAGGTTATCCACTTTTTAGCGGATTACTAACAATTAACAAATCGCTATTGATAAATATTTCCTGTTTAAAATATAGTGTTGTAAATCAGCACCTATTTACGTGGATAACATTTGAAAACTGTGGATAAGTGTAGAACAAATCATTTTAACGAATTTAAAATCGAGAGTTACAAACATTACTAACACACTAATAAACAATAGAAGTCTATTTATATTAAATAATTATTAATTATTGAAACGTTGAAAATGGATACCTTAGAAGAATTAAACAGAAGAGGTTTTGTAGAAGAAACTATAGATCCAACACTGGATCTTTTTGAAGAAATTGAAAGATTAAAAAAGGAGAAAAATGCAATCATATTAGCACACTACTATCAAGAGCCTGATATTCAAGATATTGCCGACTATATAGGCGATAGTTTGGGACTTGCGCAGGAAGCTGCAAAAACTGAAGCTGACATCATTGTATTCGCTGGGGTACATTTTATGGCAGAAACAGCCAAGATTTTATCTCCTGAAAAAAAGGTATTGCTGCCTGATTTGAAGGCAGGATGTTCATTAGCAGATAGTTGTCCTCCACACTTATTTAAAAAATTTAAAGAGAAATATCCGGATCACCTGGTGATTACCTATGTGAACTGTACTGCGGAGCTGAAAGCCATGAGTGATATTGTCTGTACCTCAACCAATGCCGTTCAGATTGTGGAAAGCCTGCCAAAAAGTCAGAAAATTATATTTGGTCCCGACAAAAACCTGGGTGCCTGGGTAGCAAAAAAAACTGGCAGGGACCTGGTACTGTGGAATGGAGCTTGTATGGTACATGAAATTTTCTCGATGGAGAAAATCACAAAACTGAAGGCGCGGCATCCTCAGGCTAAGTTTATTGCGCATCCGGAGTGCGAGGAGTCGGTGTTGAAAATAGCTGATTATATTGGTTCTACGACTGGACTGTTGAAATATGCCACCAATAGCCCGGAAAAGGAATTTATTGTGGCCACTGAAAGCGGGATTATTCACCAGCTGGAAAAGGCGAATCCTGGAAAGACCTTTATTCCGGCTCCGCCGAATAACAATTGTGCCTGCAATGACTGCCCGTATATGAAAAGAAATACACTGGAAAAATTGTATCTGTGTATAAAAAATGGTTTACCGGAAGTAACTGTTCCTGAAAATATCATCAGGGAAGCGAGGAAACCAATTGAGCGCATGCTGGAGATATCGGCAAGCCTTGGTTTATAAGATGATAGTACATCATCTGCAATTAATAATTAAAAAATATGTTTGAAAATAAAGAGCGTACAGATCTGGCAGAATTGGGTGAATTTGGCTTAATAGATCATTTAACGGCAAATTTTAAAATAAGACACGAAACCAGTGTCAAAGGAATAGGTGACGATGCTGCGGTGTTGAGCTTCGTTGATAAACAGGTGCTCATTTCCACCGATCTTTTACTGGAAGGAATTCACTTTGACCTTGCCTATGTACCGCTGATGCATTTGGGTTACAAGGCCGTACAAGTCAATCTAAGCGATATTTACGCCATGAATGGGGTAGCTACCCAGATTACGTTTTCCATGGGCTTATCGAGCAAATTTCCGCTGGAAGCTGTGGAAGAAATTTACAAGGGCGTAGAGCTGGCCTGCAATAAATTCAATATTGACCTGATCGGCGGCGATACGTCTACCAGTAAACAGGGATTGGTTTTAAGTGTGACGAGTATCGGTTATGCGGATAAAAAAGATATCTGTTACCGTAATGGTGCCGGTGAAGGTGACCTGCTCTGTGTTTCCGGAGATCTTGGTGGTGCGTATGTAGGTTTGCAGATCCTGGAACGTGAAAAACAGATCTTCCTTGAAAACCCTAACATCCAGCCGGACCTTGAGGGAAAAGATTATATCATTGAAAGACAGTTGAAACCGGAAGGCCGCAGGGATATTGTGGACCTGTTGTCGCAGATGAAAATTGTGCCGACGGCCATGATTGATGTTTCTGACGGACTGGCTTCTGAAATCATGCATATCTGTAAACAATCTGATAAGGGCTGTACCATTTATGAAGATAAACTGCCCATTGATCCGATGACTTATGAAACGGCAAGGGAGCTGGGCATTGATCCAACCGTATGTGCATTGAATGGTGGGGAAGATTATGAATTGTTGTTCACCATTAAACAGGATGACTATGCGAAACTAAAGCATGATGTGGATATCACGATCATCGGGCACATCACGGATAAGCCCTCAGGATGTAAGATGATCTCAAAATCCAATGTGGTCCATGAACTGAAGGCACAGGGATGGAACGCTTTTAAATTATAAAATATCGTCTTCAGTTAAGGCTGGGTCCAGAAATTTACGGTCAATCTGTTTCGTAGTTTTTGCACCCAGCTTTTTAATTTTATCGGCCGTATTGGCCAGGTTTCCTGATCCTGAAGATAATTTCCCCATAGCTTTGTCATACACATCCTGGCTTTGCCTGAGGTTCCTTCCTATACTTTCCATATCGGTCATGAAACCCACGAACTTATCATACATGCTGCCGCTTAACCGGGCAATCTCCAGCACATTTCTGTTTTGCCTTTCCTGTTTCCATATGCTGGATACCGTGCGCAAAGTAGCCAGTAAAGTTGAGGGGCTCACGATTACCACTTTTCTGTCCCAGGCATAACTGAACAGCTCTGCATCTTTTTGAACTGCAATTCCAAAGGAAGATTCTATCGGCACGAAAAGAAGCACAAAATCGGGCGAGTTGATCTGGTACAGGGCCTGGTAGTTTTTACCGGAAAGGTCCTGTATATGGCTTTTAAGGGAATGTAAATGCTGCTTGATATACATTTCCCTTTCTTCATCAGTTTCTGCTGATACAAATTTTTCGTAGGCAATAAGCGATACTTTCGAATCGACCACAATATGTTTATCCTCAGGAAGGTCAATAATGACATCGGGTTGTATCCTGTTGCCGGCAACGGTATTGAAGCTGGACTGGATCCTGTATTCCTGGTCCCTGACCAATCCTGAACGCTCCAGTACCCGCTCCAGAATCACTTCTCCCCAGTTTCCCTGTTTCTTGCTGTCGCCTTTCAGGGCCTTGGTCAGGTTATTGGCATCCTGCTGGATCTGTTTGCTTTGCTCCATTAACTGGGAAATTACGCCCTTGAGTATATTGCGCTCGTCAGATTCATTTTTATATACCTTATCGACCTTTTCCTCAAAGGCCTTAATATTTTCCTTCAGCGGGCTTAAAATGAGGTCAAGATTGGCTTTGTTCTGTGCGGTGAATTTGGAAGTTTTTTCTTCGAGTACTTTATTGGCAATATTTTCAAACTCTGTTTTAAACTGCTGTTGCAGTTCCTGGATATATTTTTCCTGTTCAATTTGTTTGTTTAACTGGGCATTGAGCATTTCCTCGGCTTTTACCGCCCTGCTTCTTTCATCCATAAATCCTGTACGAAGATCGATCAGCTCATCTTCCAGGCGTTGTTTTTCTTCGCGGTAATTGGCAAGGGTTTTCTGGTGTTCCGCTTCTTTGAGTTCCAGTAGCGGATAACTTTCGCTTGGTCGCGCAGATTTTTTAAAAAATATAAAAAGGAGCAGGACTATGACAACGGTAAGTAATAAAGTAATGGTATCCATTTGCTAATATTTTTAACAAAACTGTATATTAATTATTGTTTTAACAAATAAGTTAGTAAATATATACAGGTAGGGGCTGCATAATTTTATAGACAATGATCAATTTAAAGGTATACCTGCAGGAAGAATTTTTTTTGATTGGGGTCATATTTCAGTTTAAAATTATAATATATCGCTTTTAGGGCTTACAGAAGGCACAATTTTAGCTTTCACAAAAAGAGATCAGGGATTGGGAACAATTTTTGATTTATAGGGAAAGGAAATAGATGATTTAAAAGATGGGAGCTTATTTGTTTTTAATTATTCCAATGCTGTTGATGAGCATGTTTGTTCAGTGGAGATTCAGGAGTAAATTCTCGAAATATGCTGAAATGCAACTCAATTCCGGATTTTCCGGAAGAGAAGTAGCCGAAAAGATGCTACAAGACCATGGAATTTATGATGTACGGGTGATCAATGCCGATGGTCAGTTGACCGATCATTACAATCCTTCGGACAAAACAGTGAACCTAAGTGCGGATGTTTATTATGGCAGGAGTGTGGCCGCAGCAGCGGTAGCCTCGCACGAATGCGGACATGCGGTGCAGCATATGAAATCGTACCACTGGTTAAAGCTGAGAAGCAGTATGGTACCTGTGGTGAGCATATCCTCCAATCTTTTACAATGGGTATTGATCATTGGAATTTTACTGCTTGGATTTACGGGTAACCCCATCGTGCTTGGTATTGGTGTTGTGGCACTTGCACTGATTACGATTTTCAGTTTTGTTACGCTGCCGGTTGAATTTGATGCGAGTAAAAGGGCACTCCTCTGGTTAAGGAATAACCATCAGGTGATGTCTACAGCAGCCGAAAATAACCAGGCTAAAGATGCCTTGTGGTGGGCTGCAATGACCTATGTTGTGGCAGCACTTGGTGCACTTGCCAACCTGATTTATTATGCAAGTGTACTTTTTGGCAGAAGCAGGGATTAATTTAAACGGTAAGGGACGATCAACTGAAACTCTGGTATATCAACGGTAAGTTCAGTTTGGTCTACCAGGCGTTGCATCAGGTATTTTCCACTCATGGAACCTATTTCTGTATTTAGGTTACAGCCTGAAACATAGCTATAACTTTCTCCTGCCGCTATGGTAGGCTGAAGACCAACCACACCCTCTCCTTCCACTTCGCGCTGTGTACCATTTGAATCAAATATGAACCATTGGCGGCGCATTAACTGAACCGCATAATCTGACAGGTTTTCAATAGTAATCTGGTAGGCAAACATAAAATGCTCCTGGTCAGGATTGGAATATTCATCCTGATAAACGGTATCGACTGATATTTTGATGCCCTGTGTGATTGATGTGACCATTTTCTTTGTATAAAGTATTTGGAATTTCAAAAATCAAGCCACTCTTAGGCTACTTCATTCTCAAAATGGATGTGCTGATATTTATCTGACACTTCATCCAGAATACTGTGAATTATCTCAATATTATCCTCTTTGACAAGCAACATACGGTAAGGTTTAAAATCTGGCAGTCCCTTAAAATAATTGGCATAATGGCGTCTCATTTCAAAAATACCGACTTTGGGTCCTTTCCATGCTATTGATTTGTCGAGATGCGTCCGGCAAGCCAGCACACGCTCTGCCAATGTAGGGCCGGCCAGTTTTTCACCTGTTTTAAAATAGTGGGCAATTTCCCTGAAAATCCAGGGATAACCAATGGCAGCCCTTCCGATCATGATACCATCCACTTCATACTCCCTGCGCCAGTCCAATGCTTTCTGTGCACTGTCGATATCCCCATTACCAAAAATAGGAATTTTAATATGTGGATTTCTTTTGATATCCCTGATCATGCGCCAGTCGGCCTCTCCTTTGTACATCTGTGACCGGGTCCTGCCATGTATCGTCAGCGCCTGAATACCAATATCCTGTAAACGCTCGGCCACAATATCAACGTTTTTGGTATTGTCATCCCAGCCTAAACGGGTTTTAACGGTAACGGGCAGATGTGTGGCTTTCACTACGGCTTCTGTCATTTTTACCATTTTATCGATATCCTGCAATAAGGCAGAACCTGCCCCTTTACAGGCTACCTGTTTAACGGGACAACCATAATTGATGTCAATAAGATCCGGACCGGCAAGGGTGGCAATTTCTGTCGCTTCCCTCATAGAGGAAATATCACTTCCAAAAATCTGAATTCCGATCGGTCTTTCATATTCAAAGATGTCGAGTTTCTGTCTGCTTTTTGCTGCATCCCTGATCAGCCCTTCAGAAGAAATGAATTCCGTATACATCATATCCACTCCGCTTTGTTTACACACATAACGAAAAGGCGGATCACTTACATCTTCCATGGGGGCAAGCAACAATGGGAAATCTCCCAGATCAATATTTCCTATCTTTACAGACATTTTTCTATCTTCAAACAAATTATTAAAATACAAAGGTACAAAAATCCCGAATAATGAATTTCAATTCTGAAAAGCCTGAAGAAAATAGTGCTTATGTACAGTTACTTATACTCTGTGGTTATGTCCTTTTGGGAACTATAGCAGGCGCTATTTTAGGTATTGGGGCAATGGTGGGTCTCTATGGAATGGAAAGTCTGCAAAACCTGACTATGGCTGGGGGAACCGACCTTTCTTATCTGACAGGATTAAGGATTGCACAGACGCTCACTACCCTATTCATGTTTTTACTGCCCCCATTGCTGCTTGCAGCGACAGAAAGGATAAAAACAACTGAATTTTACGGGTTGAAGGTCCCGTCACTTCAACTCCTTTTCCTGGTATTCCTGATCATGATGTGTGCCTTGCCTGTGATGGAATGGGTGGCATTGGCCAATCAGAAAATGGTATTTCCCGACTTTTTAAAGCCTGTAGAAGAATGGATGCGCAGGAAGGAAGATGAGGCCATGAAAATGACGGTTTTATTACTGACCATGCGTCAGGTTTGGGACTTTATCATCAATATTTTAATGATTGCGATGCTGCCGGCAATAGCTGAAGAATTATTGTTCAGGGGAGGTGTACAGCGTTCTTTCCTGCGGATGTTTGGAAATCCGCATGTGGCCATCTGGTTATCCGCCTTTATTTTCAGTGCCATTCATATGCAGTTTTATGGCTTTTTCCCCAGGATGTTTTTAGGTGCTGCATTTGGTTATATGTATCTGTGGACAGGCAGTTTATGGTGTTCCATGTTTGCCCATTTCCTGAATAATGGGTATGCGGTTTGTGTGGCCTGGTACCTCCAGCTTCACCATATGCCACTGTCAGAAGCAGATAATTCTTCAAATTTTAAATGGTATGGTTATATAATTAGCTTAATTTTGACTACCATTTTATTTTTATACCTAAAACAACGTACCAATGGAAAACAATTGGATTAAAGTTTATACTACTCAGAATCCTGTAACCGCGGAGATTATTAAGCAGAGCTTAATTGAGGATGATATTGCTGCAGTAATTATGAATAAAAAAGATTCTTCCTATCAGACATTCGGTTTAATAGAGGTGTTGGTCAATAAAAAGGATTTTGACAGGGCTGAAGCAGTGATCAAGGCAACAGATAGCGAATAGAAAGATGAAGACCAGAGCAATAACGGCATTTTTTTTTACGATCGTGATGTTGGGTTCCATGTTTCTGGGGGCCTATACTTTTACCATTTTTTATCTTTTACTCAGCCTGTTTAGTCTCGCAGAGTTTTATAAACTCATCAAAACTTCAGGCATACGTCCGCACAGGAATGTAGCCCTTGTGGTAGGCTGCTTAATTTTTATGGTGACTGCCGGATACCATTTCCTCCAGTTTGACGGCAAGTATTTACTGGTATTGATTCCTCTTATTTTTTCTGTATTTGTGGCGGAACTGTACAAAAAGGATAAGATTCCTTTTGCCAATATATCCTATACTTTTGTGGGCTTCATGTATGTGACGATACCTTTTTGTTTCTTTTATTCCCTGGGTTTTCTGAACAGCTGGACGAGTTATAATTTTCATCTGCCCCTTGCTTTTTTATTGATGTTATGGGCTAACGATACTGGTGCCTACCTGTTTGGGCGCAAGCTGGGGAACCATAAACTATTTGAACGTCATTCCCCTAAAAAAACATGGGAAGGTTTTTTCGGAGGTATGGGAACAAGTGTACTGGTTTCTTTCCTGATTTCCTTTTTCTTTAAAGAAGTATCACCATTGGTACTGGCCGGAATGGCCATTCTTGTAGCAGGTTTTGGTACATTGGGCGACCTGGTAGAATCCATGCTGAAAAGAAGCCTGAATGCAAAGGATTCGGGCAGCCTGTTACCCGGGCACGGGGGATTACTGGACCGGTTTGACGGACTGCTGATCGCTGCTCCTGTAGTCTACGCCTATTTATACCTGATCATCAATTAAGTTCAGCATGCGGGCGATATACCGCTACAGTTCTTTTACCTCAGTAAACCTGCTGTAGCGGAAACCTCTGTTTAATATTTTGATCCTTTCAACGGTGTTAAAAGATATTCCAGCCCATTTAAACGGATTTCATACATGGTACCGATCAGCTCGCCTAATTTTCCAGGGGGAAAGCCCTTGCTGTGAAACCAGACAAGATAAGATTCCGGGAGGTCACATATTCTTTTGTCCTTGTATTTACCAAATGGCATTTTGAAGGTGATCAGTTCGTTTAACAGCTGTGGATTCATGGGTTTATTTTTATTGCAACACTTTAATTTTCCTGGTCCTTAAACTGCGATCATTTCCAGCATTTCTATCGCTTCATTCACTGAGTTCAGGTTTTCAAAAGCAATACGTAAAGTATTCTTTACCTCTTTCAGGTTACACATCCGGGGATGCTGCTGAGCGAAAGTAAGTATTTTGTGGAACATCGGGGAGTCAAAAAATCGGGATTGTTTATCGGCAATAAAGTATCCCCTCAGTACCCCTTTTTTAAAACTCAGTTTTTCAAATCCCAGTTTTTTTGCAGCCCATTGCAGGCGGAGTACATTGACCATTGTCCTTACCGGTTTGGGTACATCGCCAAACCTGTCTTTTAAGGATTTTTCAAAAGCAGTAAGCTGTCCTTCATTTTCCAGTTTAGAGAGTTCTGTATACAGGTTATAGCGTTCTGTGATATTGGTAACATAATCGTCAGGAATATATAATTCCAGATCGGTATCTATTTGGGTAAAAGTTACAAAAGGACGGTCTTTCTCTTCTTCAAACAAGTCTTTGAACTCATCGGCTTTAAGTTCCTGAATAGCCTCGTCCAGTATTTTATGATACATTTCAAAGCCAATTTCAGCAATGAAACCACTCTGTTCTGCCCCCAGCAGGTTTCCGCTTCCGCGGATATCCAGGTCGCGCATGGCAATGTTAAAACCACTGCCCAGATCGGAGAACTCTTCGATTGCACTCAGCCGTTTTCTGGCTTCAGAAGTTAAGGTGGATAAGGGAGGACTTAAGAGATAGCAGAATGCCTTTTTATTGGAACGTCCCACGCGTCCGCGCATCTGGTGAAGGTCGCTCAGCCCAAACATGTGGGCATGATTGATAATAATTGTATTGGCATTAGGGATATCCAGTCCCGCTTCAATAATTGTTGTGGCGACAAGGACATCCTTTTCACCATTGATAAAATCGAGCATGACATCTTCCAGGGCATCGCCATCCAGCTGTCCATGGGCAATGCCAATTCTGGCTTTCGGTACCAGTGTCTGTATCAGTCCACCCAGTTGCATGAGGTCATTTACCCTGTTATGGATAAAAAATACCTGTCCACCCCTATCCAGTTCAAATTGAACGGCTTCCTGGATCAGTTTATCATTGAATACATGCAATTCTGTATTCACGGCCTGCCGGTTAGGTGGCGGGGTACTCATAATGGAAAGATCTCTTGCTCCCATCAGGGAGAAATGGAGTGTTCTTGGGATGGGTGTAGCGGTGAGGGTCAGTGTATCTACATTTACCCTGAGTGCCCGGAGTTTCTCTTTGGAGGATACCCCAAATTTCTGTTCCTCGTCAATAATCATGATGCCAAGGTCCTTGAATTTCACATCCTTGCTCAGCAAACGGTGCGTGCCGATCACAATATCTACTTTTCCTTCCGACAGTTTCAGCAGGGTCTCTTTTATCTGCTTTGGTGTCTTGAAACGATTGATATAGTCAACGGTGCAGGGAAAGTCCTTTAAACGACCTGAAAATGTCTTGAAATGCTGCAGGGCAAGTATGGTTGTGGGCACAAGTACAGCTGCCTGTTTGCCATTCGCCACTGCTTTGAATGCGGCACGGATGGCGATCTCTGTTTTACCAAATCCCACATCACCGCAAACCAGCCTGTCCATTGGGTGCGGGGCTTCCATATCCTTCTTGACATCACTGGTGGCTTTCATCTGGTCGGGCGTATCTTCATAAATAAATGAAGCTTCCAGCTCTGTTTCCAGGTAACCATCAGGATCGAATGCGGTGCCCACCTGTGCTTTTCTCAAGGCATACAGCTTGATCAGGTCACGGGCAATGTCCTTAACTTTTTTTTTAGTGCTTTTTTTTAGTTTATCCCAGGCTTCGGTGCCAAGTTTGTTCATTTTCGGTGGCGTACCATCTTTACCACTGTATTTGGCAATCCTGTTCAGGGAATTGATGTTGACATACAATAAATCGTTGTCGGCATAAACCAGGCGGATCATTTCCTGTGTTTTACCATTGACCTCAACTTTCTCCAGACCTGCATATTTGCCTATTCCATGGTCAATATGGGTCACGAAATCGCCGGGTTTCAGGTCCCTGAGTTCTTTCAGGGTAATCGACTGGCTGCGCTGATATCCTCTTTTAAGCTTGTATTTGTAGAACCTGTCGAATATCTGGTGATCAGTATAAATCGCCAGCTGCTGTTTGGGGTCTATAAAACCTTCCCTCAAGGAAAGGTTCATGGGAACGAACTTGGCCGATTTATCAATATCTTCCAGGATGGCATATAACCTTTCTGTTTGTTTGGCAGAAGAACTGGAGATAAAATTATGTATACCCTGCTTTTCATTCTCCTTGAAATTGTGGATCAGCAGGTTAAAATCTTTGTTGAAAGAAGGTTGTGGTTTTGTTTCGAAGGCGATGACTTCATCAGTGCGGTAAAAAAACTGCTTTCCAAATTCAACCAGGGCAAAATCATGGAGGATATCCCCTACCATTTTTTCATCAGAAAAAGCATATTTGGGATCTATCCAATCCAGGTTTTCCTGTTTCTCTTTTGCAGGCAGGGCTTTCCATAACTCGGTGGCTTTTTTATACCCCGACTTAATGATATCCAGCGAAAATGCTACATCTTTAAACCAGAGCTGTGTATCGTTATCAATATAATCCAGCAGGCTGATATTACTTTCTGTAAGGTATTTTGATTGTACGTTAGGGATAATGGTAAAGCTTTTGACCTCTTCTACAGAAAGCTGGCTTTCGATTTCAAAGGTGCGGATACTTTCTACCTCATCGCCGAAAAATTCTATCCTGTAGGGAAGGTCATGCGAGAAAGAAAAGATATCTACAATTCCTCCGCGTATAGAAAATTGTCCGGGTTCATAGACAAAATCGGTTCGGTCAAAATTATAATCGATCAGGAACTCATTGATAAAATCAATTCCCAGCTTTATTCCCAGCGCAATTTCCAGGGTATTATTTTCCAGGACTGAGCGGTTAATTACTTTTTCTGCAAGTGCTTCAGGATAGGTAACAACGATTTTTCCATATGCTGACTGGTGGTTGAGCTCGTTGAGTACTTCTGCCCTGGCCAGTACATTTGCAGTATCCACCTGGGTAAAGTCAAATGCCTTACGAAAGGAAGAAGGGAAAAGCAGTACCTCTTTTTCAAGGATACTTTCCAGGTCTGACAGGAAATAAGCAGCTTCCTCCCTGTCGGGCAGGATAAACAGCTGCGGTTTATGCAGCAGGAAATAAGCTGTTAAGGCTATTGTCGCATCAGCAGAACCGACTAAACCTTTAAGCTGAAGTTTAGTACCTTTACCCTTGTTAAGGGATTTGGCCAGCGCAACGATGCGCTCATCTGTTTTATATCTATTGATCAGGTCGCGGATGTTCACCATACAAAGATAATATTTATGATTCGCTAAAATGTAACAATGCAATGGATTATGACTCTAAAATATAAAACCCTCAGGAAGAAAGTAATTCCTGCAGAGTTAATTTTATGGATAGCTGCGCTGATATTTCTGGCATTGGATAGTCCGCAATCGCAACAGCACAGCCACCATTTTACACTCTGCCCCCTGGCAAATATGGGAATCAGCTGGTGTCCCGGATGCGGATTAGGAAGATCCATCACACAGCTGTTTCAGGGTAACCTGGAGGAGAGTTTTCATCACCACTGGCTGGGATTGCCTGCTGTGCTGATCATAGGATACAGGATTGTATCTTTACTGCGCAATCAAATTAAAAGAAGACGGAACAGCAGCATGGTCCAGGGCTGAACAACAGAATATATGAGGAGGATATTTTCAATACTCCTGACAAACAGAATATTATAAAAGCATAAAAATTTTAATCATAAAAATAAGGAGAACAGAGATGTATAATTCACCATTTATGATGCTTCCGGGCATCTCGCCAGAAGAGCTTTCCTATCTGCAAAGTGCAACTACAGGATTCAATGAGCAGCAGCTGAACGGGTTCCTGATGATTTATAACAGTAAACGCAGAAGTCCTGATGATATGATATTGTATTGTGTCCTGGGATTTTTTGTTCCCGGATTATCCCGTTTCCTGGTGAACCAGATCGGGATGGGAATCCTATACTTTTTTACCTACGGACTTTGTGCAATCGGTACAATTATTGACCTGGTGAATTACAAAAGTCTTGCTTTTGAATACAATCAGAAAATGGTTTTTGAGAGTCTTCAAATGGTGAAAATGAGTAATAACATATGAAGTTAGAAGAAATAATTAAACATCTGGAAGCCTACGCACCCTTAAATTATCAGGAAGATTATGACAATTCAGGATTGCTTACGGGGTATGCATCACAGGAAATTACAGGGGTTATTGTGGCATTGGATTGCCTGGAATCTGTGGTGGATGAAGCGATAGCTTCCGGCTGTAACCTGGTCATTACACACCATCCGATTGTTTTCAAGGGACTGAAGAAATTTACCGGAAAGAATTATGTGGAGCGGGTGATCCTGAAAGCGATAAGGAACAACGTAGCCTTATATGCGATACATACCAACCTGGACAGTATGTTTAATGGGGTGAACAGTGTAATTTGCGGCAAACTTGGGCTACAGCAGGCAAGGATACTTAATCCCAAGCCAGGGCTTTTAAAAAAGCTGGTTACCTTTTGTCCCCCAGCACAGGCTGAACAACTCAGGGAAGCTTTATTTTCGGCAGGTGCGGGAAGTATAGGCAATTACAGTGAATGTAGTTTTAATTCGCCTGGTACAGGTACTTTCAAGGGAATGGAAAATACTCATCCTTTTGTAGGTCAGCAGGGTATTCAGCACCATGAAGCTGAAGTGAGGATTGAAACAGTTTTCCCGGTACAGCAGGAGCGGAAGATTTTACTTGCTTTACTGGAGCATCATCCTTATGAAGAAGTGGCCTATGATATTTATGCCCTGGAGAATAAATTGAATACAGCAGGTAGCGGAATGATTGGCTGGCTGGAAGAGGAAATGGAGGCTGCGGACTTTCTGCGTTTCGTTAAGGAGAAGATGAAGGTGACTGTAATTAGGCATACTGCACCTACGGGGAAAAAAATTAAAAAAGTAGCGGTATGCGGGGGTTCAGGTAGTTTTCTGCTGAACAATGCGATTGCAGCCGGGGCAGATGCATTTATTACGGCAGATTTTAAGTACCATGAATTTTTTGATGCTGATGGCAAGCTGATGATTGCCGATATAGGCCATTATGAGAGTGAACAGTTTACCTCTGATCTGCTGATAGATATCCTCACCAAGCAGTTTCCCGATTTGAATATCCGTTTGACAACTAAACAGACCAATCCTGTGAGTTATTTCTTTTAGCAAGCTAATCAGGAGGTTAATAGTAAAATCAATGAGCAAAAGCAAAAATAATCCTTATCTTTGCATTCTTATAGCATAGGGATGCTTTGCGGATACTGCTTTTTGTTTGATGATAATGGTTCCTGTATATAGTCCTGACCTGCTTTAAGTAGATAAAAACACTGATTTGTTTAATAAAAACATACCCATAAATTATTTCTTTTAATGGAACAAACTGTAGAGCAAAAGCTAAAAGCTTTATACGAATTACAAACCCTTCACACAAAAATTGACAAAATACGCCAGATTCGTGGTGAATTGCCAATGGAAGTGGCCGACTTAGAAGACGAGGTTGCAGGATTAGAAACACGTATACAAAAATTCAAGGCAGAATTGGATGAAACTGAAGATGCCATTGTAACGCGTAAGAATATGATCAAGGAAGCTCAGAACCTGATCAAGAAATATGATACCCAGTTAAAAGAGGTTAAAAACAATCGTGAATACGATGCTTTGACTAAAGAAATAGAAATTCAATCTCTTGAAATTCAGGTTTGCGAGAAAAAAATCAGGGAACATGGATTTGAGATCTCATCAAAAACTGAAATCTATGAGCAGGCACTCGCTGACCTTGAGGTAAGGAAAAATGATTTAGATATCAAAAAGAACGAATTACAAACCATTACTGCGGAGACTGAAAAAGATGAGCTTGCACTGAGTAAAAAATCAGAAAAAGCAGAATCTGTTATCGAAGACAGGTTACTGGTAGCCTATAGAAGGTTAAGAAGCAATGCCAGCAATGGTCTTGCCGTGGTAACAATTGACCGTGATTCCTGTTCAGGTTGTTTTAACCAGATCCCGCCACAACGTCAGTTGGATATCCGTCAGCGTAAAAAAATCATCGTTTGTGAGCACTGTGGAAGGATTTTAGTAGATGAGGCTTTGACGCTTGAATCTGTAGCGGTTTAACGTAAAAGAATGATATAAAAAGAAGAAGGCCGGGATATTCCCGGCCTTTTTTATGTGCATATGTTTCGTTTCTAAAACAAAGCCAGGGCTTGTGCGTTATAATGCTTACGTTTTAAAGTGATGTTATACCCACAATTCTAAGTCCATATATGCCCATTTACAGTAGTCCTGCCCTACTCTTTAAATCTGCGATTGCCTTTCTTTTTTTTGTACTGCCGTTATCAGTACGTGCTGGATTTGATTTCAATCAGAATTGCTTAAAAGCTTATCAGCAGATATTTGAGCTTAAACTGCATTCAGCGAGGCAGCTGATTGCCTTGGAAAAAAAGGTGCATCCTGACAATTCGATCATCCACCTACTGGAAAATTATGCCGATTATTTTTATCTGATCACTACGGAGAACAAGCAGGAATTTGACCGGCTGGAAAAAAAGAAATCAGAACGCATTGATAGAATTAGTGAGGATGACCGAAAATCTCCCTATTACCTGTATGCACAGGCAGAAATAAATTTGCAATGGGCCTTATTGCGGGGACGCTACGGCGAATTTTTCACTGCTGCGAGGGAAATAAACAGGGCCAATTCCCTATTGAAAGAAAATAGTAAAAAATTCCCTGGATTTCATCTGAATGCCAAGGGCTTGGGGCTGATCAATGTTTTTCTTGGAAAGCTTCCTGATGGGATGTTAAAAAAGACTTTATCTGCTTTTGGGATCAGGGGAAACGTGAAAGCGGGATTGATGATGCTCGATAGACTGGCAACAAACCTTCCAAAATCTGCTTATGAGCCTTTTTATGAGGAGGTTGTCTTTTATTATGCTTTTGTATTGTCTGATGTCGTGCACTCCCCTGAGGCTTATGCAAAAACCATGAAATTTACCGCCAGAATAGCCGATTCAAGTTTGCTAAAGTCGTACCTGCAAGCTTATATCTGTGCCAGGAATGCGCACAATGACGAGGCCATTGCTATTTTAGCGAAGAGGCCGGGTGGCAGCCAGTACCAGTCTTTTCCTTTTCTGGAATTGCTGATGGGGACAGCAAAGCTAAATAAGCTGGATTATTCCGCAGCGAACCACTTCAGAAATTTTCTCGGCCAGAATAAAGGCGTTAATTACATAAAAGATGCCCAGCTTCATCTCAGTTGGATTGCCTTATTAAATGGCGACACAGGTGCTTATACGGCCTACAGTGCTAAAATCAATGATGGCGTCAGATTGTATCATGACAGAGACAAGCAGGCACGGAACGAGGCTTCGGCAGGAATACCGGATACAGGGCTGTTAAAAGCAAGATTATTATTTGATGGAGGATATTATATGAAGGCTTTGCAGGCATTATCAGCAAGAAGTCCTGAGGATTTAAAGCGGCTGAAAGATAAATTGGAATACAATTACCGCATGGGAAGGATCAATGATGCACTTGGCAAAGGTGCTCAGGCCCTGGTTTTTTATCAACGGACGGTGAACCAAGGGAAAAACCAGAGCTATTATTATGCAGCTACAGCTGCCCTAAATATGGGTAAAATCTATAGTAGCAGCAATAAGGAGAAAGCAAAAGCCTGCTTTAACCTTGCGATCAATATGAAGAACCATGAATATGAGAATAGTATAGAAGCCCAGGCGAAAGAGGGCCTGGGCAATCTGTAACTGGGTTCTGTGTTTATTCTGCACCTTTATCCTGTGTAAGCGCACTCGCTGCCCCCACAGCTCCTATTGCTCCGACAATAGCGACACCCGTCATTACTTTTCCGTATCCTGTAGTCGTAGAGCGGATAATTTTATTTCCCTGATCAGCACCAACTTCAATTATATTTTTTGGATGGACAGCTGTCTTCATTAATTGGGAAACATAAAAGTCCTGTTGATAGAAGAATTGTTTGGGTACGTTGTCTTTTATCACATACAGATTGATAAAACTTTTAAATTTAAGCGGAGAATTCTCTGGTGTAAAATAGGCTTCTTTAACACGGAAAAAACCGGATCCATCAGCGTGGTTGACCACAACAGGCTGAAATAAAGATTTATCAATTTTAGCTTGTTCCATGTTGTTCAGTACATTTAATGTACGGGTGATTTTAGATTTGGGTGGAATAAACCCTTCTTTCTGAGTCGTTTTTATAGTTCCGGATATTGTTCCTGATCTTGAGTTGTATTCCTGGAGACTCAGTACATCACGGCTGCTATTGGTAAATGCCTCTAGCTTCATGGTCTCATCGACAAAACTATAGGCAGTTTCGTCTACAATTAATGCGGAATGTTCCCAGTTGACATAAATTGGCTCGTTTAGTTTATTATAGATGTCAATTTTAAGGGGGGTATTGTCTCCGGCAAAGTTATAACTGATGGTGAGAGAATCATTTTCCATTTTCTGGATACCAGTAAATTCATCTTTTTGCGTATTCGGACTGGATACGGTGCTCATCATGTAAGATTTGCAAGAAGATAGGGAAAGTAGAAGTCCTGTGATCATTAAAAAATTTTTCATGGCTTTCAATTATGTGTATGTCAAATATAACTGAAAGACATGAAAAATTTTAATTGAATTAAAATTGATACACAATTGCGTTAATATGCATTCCTGCGCCAACGGAAGCAAAAATGGCATACTCTCCTTTTTTAACCTTATAGCCAGATACTTTTTCTTTGATGACGAGATCGATCAGTGTAGGAATAGTGGCTACCGAACTGTTTCCCAGCCATGATATGGTCATAGGAACTAGGTTTTCAGGTACAGCATCCAGCTGATAGAGTTTGAAAAGTCTTTTCATGATCGCATTGTCCATTTTGCCATTTGCCTGATGAATGAAAACAGTTTTAATATCTTCGATACCTATACCTGCTTTATCTATGGCCATTTTAACGACCTGTGGGACATTCACTACGGCAAACTCATACAATTTGCGGCCATTCATCTTCAAATAACTGTTCCCTTTGGTACAGTCAGGATTACTGCTGCCACCCATCACAAGCAGCGAAGCGAAATTACCGGCAAAAGTCTGGGTTTTATGTGCTATAATACCTGTGGGATGTTCGGATTCTACGGCTGCATAGATCACCGCTCCGGCACCATCAGAAAAAATCATGCTGTCACGGTCATGTGGATCGATAATCCTGGACAAGGTTTCCGCTCCGATAACCAATACACGTTTGGCATCGCCGCTTTTAATCAGGTAATTTGCCTGTATGGATCCCTGTACCCAGCCTGGACATCCAAAAATGATATCATAGGCCACACAATCGGGATTATTGATTTCCAGCTGTTGTTTAACTTTTGCGGCAAGCGATGGAATGATATCCATCCGGTTACTGCCCTGGTGGATATCACCAAAATTATGGCAGAAAATAATGTGATCAAGGGTTTCTTTATCAATAGAAGCATCTTCCAGAGCCCTCTGTGCAGCAATGGTTGCCATATTACTGTTCAGCATTGTATCATCCGCATAACGGCGTTCTACAATTTCGGTGATTTCGGAGAATTTGCTGATGATATCAGTTATGTCTTTCTCTATAATCGCTCCATTTTCATAAAAGGTAGAATTAAGGAAAGAATCACCAGAAATAATATTTTCGGGAATATAACTGCCTGTGCCTGCTATTACTGAATAAATATGCTTGTTATTGCTCATTTTTGAACCGTATACTATTTTGGTATATGGTATAAAATTAGAATAAATATCTTAATAACAAAAATTTAAGCGAAATCGTCTATTAAAAATACGAATAGTTCCTTTGGGCCATGGGCACCAAGCACCAGTGTTTTTTCAATATCGGCTGTTCGGCTAGGGCCTGTAATTGTACTGATCATAGAGGGTATTTGTGTACCGAATTTATTCTTCAGCAACTGAAAACCGTCTTTAAGGTCCATTACAAGTTGCCCTGTACGGGCGATAACAATATGGTTGTGTGGGAAAATGCTGAGTCTCCGGCCTGCTTCATTCTGATTGGAGATGAGAATCGAGCCGTTCCTCGCAATTAAAGCTTCACATAGGGTAATTCCTACCTCCGCCATTTCAAAGTCCTTATCGGTCTTGTAAAAAGGAAATTCATAGTTGGCTAAAAGGGCCTGAAGTTCGGGTTCCCAGCAGTATATTTTTCTCCATTTGAACTTCTCTGCAAGGTCAAGGATATTCTCTATGAAATCTACGCCATTTTCGCAGAAAATAAAATTACCGGCTACAGCGGTGAGCTGCTCTGCAAAAAGGACTTCGGGAATTTCTGTATTGGCTTTATAGAGTGGGGTTTCTTCTAAATTGGGATGCGGGCTGTCCCTTTTTTCAAGGAGCGCCTTTCTTATTTTCTTGAGCATCAATTCTTTTGAAGAAATGTTTTCTTTCATGGTCAATGGATTTTGAATACCCTGGCTAAACCAGGGTATTCGCTCCATAATATATTTAAGATTCTGTTTGTGAAGGTGTAATGGTCGGTGCTGAAGGATCGGTAGTCTCTCCTACTCCATCATGCAGCAAACCTTCCGCAGCGGGCTTCTGATCGCCGGTTCCATTTACAAATTCATCATAGGTTGTGCGGTTTTCAAACGGACGTTTACCAAGAATTTCTTCCAGGTCTGCCTGGAACAGGATTTCTTTTTCCAGCAGTTTTTTCGCCAGTTTTTCGAGGCCTTCCCTTTTATCGACCAATAACTGCATGGTCCTTTCGTATACGCCATTAATCAGTTTGCGTACTTCAATGTCAATCAGTTCAGAAGTCTTCTCTGAATAAGGTTTATTGAAGTTGTATTCGTTTTGCGGATCATGGAAAGATACATTACCTACCGCTTCATTCATCCCATAAATGGTGACCATGGCATAAGATAGTTTAGTAATTCTTTCGAGATCGTTCTGGGCACCTGTGGAAATTTTACCGAAGACAAGGTCTTCTGCTACCCGGCCTCCCATCGTCATACATAAACCGTCAGTCAGCTGTTCTGTAGTATACAGGAACTGTTCTTTCGGTAAGTATTGTGCATAACCAAGTGCGGCAACTCCACGTGGGACAATAGATACTTTAACCAATGGATCTGCATGTTCCAGGAACCAACCGGCAATCGCGTGACCAGCCTCATGGTAAGCAACAATCCTTTTCTCTTCGGGAGAGATGATTTTATTTTTCTTCTCTAATCCACCGATCACACGGTCAATTGCATCCTGGAAATCCTGCATGTCGACATGCTCTTTATTTTTCCTTGCTGCTATTAATGCGGCTTCATTACAAACGTTTGCAATTTCAGCTCCAGCAAAACCTGGTGTTTGCGCAGATAGTTTTTTGGCATCTACGACAACATCTGTCTTGATTGGCTTTAAGTGGACCTTAAAGATCTGCTCCCTGCCAACCAGGTCTGGTTTATCAATAGAAATCTGTCTGTCAAACCTTCCCGGACGAAGTAAAGCACTGTCCAGTACATCCGGACGGTTGGTTGCAGCAAGAATGATAATGCCGGAATCTGTTCCGAAACCATCCATCTCTACCAATAACTGGTTTAAGGTGTTTTCACGCTCATCATTACCACCCATCATACTGTTTTTACCACGGGCACGGCCAATAGCATCCACCTCATCAATAAAAATGATACATGGAGCCTTATCTTTCGCCTGCTTAAATAAATCACGTACACGGGATGCACCTACACCTACGAACATTTCCACAAAGTCGGATCCCGACAGGGAGAAGAAAGGAACCTGTGCTTCACCGGCCACTGCTTTGGCAAGGAGTGTCTTACCGGTCCCTGGTGAACCGACCAATAAAGCACCTTTAGGTATTTTTCCTCCAAGGTTGGTATATTTTTTAGGGTTTTTTAGGAAATCTACAATCTCCATGACCTCTTGTTTGGCTTCTTCCAGTCCGGCAACATCATTAAAGGTCACATTTACCTGACTTTCTTTATCAAACAGGGTTGCTTTAGACTTTCCTATATTGAAAATCTGTCCACCGCCACCACCGGCGCCGCCACCCATTTTACGCATAATGAAGATCCAGAAACCAATGAACAGCAATACAGGGATGATAACGGTAAAGAACCAGGAATTGAAGGTACTCTGTCTGGTTTCTTTTTCTGCCATAACCTGTGCATCTTCAGGAACCGCTTTCTGTGATTCTTTCAGTTGTTTGTCCAATGCATCCATGGAACCTGCAGTGAAAGATACTGTTGGGCCACCTGTAGCACCAAAACTGCTCTTGGTCTGGTATTTTTTGTATTTGTCGTCTTTCAGGCGGTCTGCTTTAATAAAAACATCAGCCCTGACCAGGTCTTCATATTTATAGGCAACGATTTTTTGTACATCACCAGGGATCAGCATTTTAGTTTCAAATTCCCTGTAGGTAACAGTTTTGCTGGTGTCGCTGTTAAATAAAACAGAAACCAGGATAAGACCTAAAATTATAGCAGCATATACCCAGAAGATATTAAAGTTAGATCCTTTTTGAGGCTTCTTAGGGATATTTGGTATGCGCTTGATTAATTTTGGTTTAGTATTTTCTTTCTCTTTCATCATCGATTTAAAAAAAATGTATGTGGTTGTAAGTGGTTAGGCGCTTTGATAAGAGGTGGTCTGAGCATCGCCCCATAGGTCTTCAATTCCGTAAAAATCTCTTTTTTCCGTTTTGAAGATATGTATAACAACGTCAAAATAATCTAATATTATCCATTCTGCATTTTCAAGGCCTTCTTTACGCCATGGATTTGTCTGTGTGTTTTTATAAATTTCGTCTTCTACGCTGTCTGCTATGGCTTTAACCTGCGTGGCGGAGTCTGCATTGCAGACTATAAAATAATCTGATACTGCACTGTGTACTTCTCTTAAGTCCAGGCGTACAATATCGTGTCCCTTTTTCTCCTGCATGCCGTGAACGGCTATTTCTGATAGGTAGGTAGAAAGGTTTACCAATTTCTTTTTTACCATTAAAATGTTTTATTTTTGATAAATAACAACTATATATTCAACTATTGCAAAATAACACTTTTTCAACACTATTTGTTGGTCAAAATCTTATCAAATTATCAGCGGTTGATTCAACTAATAATTTTCTTAAAAGTATGTTGTCAAATTCCGAGCCATTACCGGAAGGCACTGTTATTATGGCAGAAGATCAATTTGCCGGCAGAGGGCAGCAGGACAATATCTGGCATTCGGAACCGGGTAAAAACCTCACTTTTAGTTTACTGCTGCAACCTGGTTTTTTAATTCCGGATGAACAGTTTAAACTGAATATGGCCATTAGTGTCGCTCTACATGAAGCATTAAAGGGACTTACGGGAGAAGGCCTGTCCGTAAAATGGCCCAATGATATTTATTTCAGGGATAAAAAGATAGGGGGGATACTCATTGAGAATATCATTTCGGGAAGGAAAATAAAAAATAGTGTAGTGGGGATTGGGATAAATGTCAATCAGCAACACTTTAAAGAGGGGGTATCGGGCAATGCTGGATCGATATACCAAATTTTACACCAGGATGTCAATTTAATTCAGCTCTTAGCAGAAATTTGTAGTCAAATAGAAGTTGCTTATTTAAAACTCAGGGCTGGAAGCTATACTGAATTACGGAGTGTTTATGTCGGACTGCTGTATCAGTATAAAGTAAAGGCACGCTACCGTTACGGTGGTGAAATTATAGAAGGGGAGATTGTAGATGTGGGGGAAAGAGGTTTATTGAGTATAAAAACCAGGATTGGTATCACGACGTATAATTTTAAAGAAATAGAATTTATTAAACCACAAAACACATGAAACAAACCACATTATTACTGACATTATTGATCTTTACGGTTTTCGGTGCCAAGGCGCAGATCGAAACACCGGTAACCTGGTCGTACGGATTCAAGAAAACAAGCAAGACAGAAGCTGTAATTTACCTGAAGGCGACTATCCAGAGCGGATGGCATGTTTATTCTCAGACGGTTAAACCTGGCGGCCCGGTAAAAACAACCATTACTTTTGCACCTTCGAAAGAGTTTACAAAGGTTGGCGCTACTGTTGAACCAAAACCGATCATGAAATTTGAAAAGGTTTTTGATATGACTGTAGGTTATTTTGAAAATTCAGTAATCTTTCAGCAAAAAGTTAAATTGAATAAACCTGAAGCACTGGTAAAAGGAACGATTGAATTTATGACCTGTGATGACTCCAGATGTTTGCCTCCTGATGAGGTTAACTTCTCTGTGCAGGTCAAGTAATTCCGGGAGATCAGGGGAATAAAAAAGAGCGGCAGGCCTCCCTGTCGCTCTTTTTTTATTTTTACGGGGGCTGCCTAATATCGGCCTACCGTAAAATATTCACAAACGCTGATCCCTGTCAGTTTTTAAACAAGAAATTATAAGTAATTTCACCGCCGGATTATCAGGCTGTGCCAAATGCTCCTCAGGAGCAGATGAAATGATGATGATAATCAGGATTTTTAATACATAAGAATGAAAAAATTGATATTTGTGCTTGGCCTGATGATGGTTATGCTGGTTTTTAACACCGCATCAGGTTTTGCTTTTAAACAGTCGCAAGATACTACAGCTGTAGTTGCTGAGGATATTGAATTTACAGAAATAGGTTCTGCAGCAGACAGTGCGGCAAATCATATCGTTAAGGATTCGGTGAAGCAGGACACCCTTAAAAAGGATACTGTTCAGTCTGGCGTTACGGCGGCTCTTCCTGTCGCATCAGTTGGGGAAGAGGTACAGGTTTCCTTGTGGGAGACTTTCATACAAGGTCTGCTGGGTGGATTTCTTGCGTTTCTGATGCCATGTATTTTTCCGATGGTTCCTTTAACCATCAGTTATTTTACCAAAAGGGCTGGCAGCAGGCAAAAGGGGATAGGACAGGCCCTGATTTATGGGATTTCCATTATTGTTATTTATGTGGTATTCGGATTATTCATCACACTGGTCTTCGGTTCAGGGATGTTAAATGAGCTCAGCAGCAGCGGATGGTTTAACTTCGCTTTCTTTATCCTGCTGGTGGTTTTTGCCATCTCCTTTTTTGGTGCATTCGAGATCACGCTTCCAAGTTCTTTTGTGAATAAGATTGACCAGAAGGCCGATGACAGCAAGGGGCTTGGCGGTATTTTCTTCATGGCTGCTTCCCTGGCATTGGTATCCTTCTCTTGTACAGGACCAATTATAGGTACCCTACTGGTTCAGGCAAGTTCTAAAGGGGATGTGCTCGGCCCGGCAATAGGGATGTTTGGTTTTGCACTGGCACTGGCTTTACCATTTACCTTATCGGCCATATTTCCGGGATTTTTAAACAGTATGCCTAAATCGGGCGGATGGCTGAACAGCCTGAAGGTATGTTTAGGGTTTTTAGAGCTGGCCCTGGCATTGAAATTTTTGTCGGCAGCCGACCTGGTATGGCACTGGGAGTGGTTTGACAGGGAGATCTTCCTGGCTTTGTGGATCATTATCTTTATCCTGATGGGAATTTACCTGTTAGGGAAGATCAAATTTTCCCATGACAGCGATGTTCCCTATGTCTCTGTCCCGCGTTTATTTTTTGCTATTTTCTCCCTGTCATTTGCCGTGTACCTGGTACCGGGTTTATGGGGAGCCCCGGTGAATATTTTGAGTGGAATCGCTCCGCCATTGAATACCCAGGATTTTATCCTTGGTGGTAATTCCTCCGCAGGGGCAACCGCAGGGGATACAGGGTTCCCTGCAACGGTAAAATATAATGACGTGCTTCATCCCCCACATGGATTTAATGCATTCTTTGAGCTTGATGAAGGCCTGGCCTATGCAAAAAAGATGAACAAACCGGTCCTGATTGATTTTACGGGACATGCCTGTGTGAACTGCCGTAAAATGGAAGATAAAGTATGGATAGATCCGGAGGTAGGGCATTTAATTAAAGATGAATACGTGCTCATACAGCTGTATGTTGATGAAAGGACGGTAAAGATGCCGGCAGATAAAATTCATTACTCTGCGATCCTGCGTAAGAACACCGAAGACCTGGGCTGGTGGAATGGCGATTTCCAGGCAACAAAATACAATTCAAACTCACAACCATTTTATGTCCTTGCCGGTCACGATCTGGAACCCCTTGTTAAACCACAGGGAGCAATATTTGATTCAAAAGAATACGCAGCCTATTTGAAAAGTGGGCTGGATAAATTTAAAGCATCCAAAAATTAAAAACTAATGAGTGAAATTAAGAACATAGCTGTACTAACGTCAGGAGGAGATGCACCGGGTATGAATGCTGCCATAAGGGCAGTGGTAAGAGCGGGTATTTATTACGATTTAACGGTTACAGGAGTTTTAAGAGGGTACGAAGGGTTAATCAGCGGTGATTTTATTGATATGGACCGCAAGTCTGTAGCCAATATTATTCAGCGTGGTGGTACCATATTAAAGACTGCAAGAAGTGATCAGTTCCGGACTACAGAAGGACGGAAAATTGCTTATGAGCAGCTAAAAAACAAAGGGATTGATGCCCTTATTGTTATTGGGGGTGACGGAACTTTTACAGGAGCGAATTTATTTTCCAAAGAATTTGATTTTCCTGTGGTAGGATTGCCAGGGACTATCGATAATGACCTTGCAGGAACGGATTTTACCATTGGTTACGATACGGCGATCAACACTGTTGTGAATGCAATTGACCAGATCAGGGATACGGCAGAGTCGCACGACAGGCTTTTCATTGTTGAGGTGATGGGCAGGGATTCCGGGCTGATCGCATTGCGCAGCGGTATTGGTGTTGGAGCAGAGGCAATTATGGTTCCTGAAGCCAATATGGGGGTAGCGGGACTGGTAAAACGTCTTGAATATGGACGTAAGGACAAGGCTTCCAAAATTATTATTGTTGCGGAAGGTGATGAAGTGGGTGGAGCCTTTAATGTAGGAGAGGTATTAAAGGATAAGTTCCCCCATTACGATATCAGGGTTTCTGTTTTGGGACATATCCAGCGTGGTGGTAAGCCTAGCTGTATGGACCGTGTACTGGCAAGCCGTTTTGGTGTTTCTGCTGTTGAAGCCCTTTTAAATGGTCACTCAGGGGAAATGGTTGGACAGATCAATGGAGAAATTGCTTACACTCCTTTTGACCATGCCATCAAACATCTGGATGCTGAAGAAGGTACACAGGCCTGGCTAAAGCTGATAGAAATTCTATCTCTATAAACATATTAGTGCGCTTGCCTGACCATTGAGAAATGAGTTGGCAAAGCACCGAAGTATTAAAAAAGAGGGCAATCACCCTCTTTTTTATTCGATAATCACTGCTGTCCCTGTTGCGGCAACCATCAGCATACTGCCTCCACTTCCAATGGTTTCATAATCGAGGTCAACACCAATGATGGCATTTGCACCCATGGCAGCTGCATACTGCTGCATTTCATTGACAGCGGTATCTTTTCCTTCCCTGAGCACACGTTCATAAGAGCCGGACCTACCGCCAACAATATCCCTTATTCCTGCAAAAATATCCTTAAAAATATTTGCTCCGATAATGGTCTCGCCGGTAACCAGTCCGATATACTTTACTATCTTCTTACCTTCAATGGTATTGGTGGTTGTAACTAACATAAATAATGAATTTATCTGTTTGATAGCAATTGGCATAAAAAGTTACAAGGCTGATCTGTATGAATTTATGGCAGTCTAATTTCTCTGCCAAGGCTTTCAACGTGCTGTATGGGAGCTTATTGAATTAAAAAGCGATGCATCTTGTTAATCATTAGTATTTTACTTACTTTTGCATCCCCGCAAGCATGGAGCTCCGGGAACTATGTTGAATACATAAACTTATAAAGAAATGGCAACTAAAATCAGATTGCAAAGATTCGGTAAAAAAGGAAAACCTTTTTTCCACGTGGTAGTAGCAGATTCCCGCTCACCAAGAGATGGTAAATTTATTGAGCGTTTAGGTTCTTACAACCCAAACACCAATCCGGCTACTATCGAAATCAATTTCGAAAAAACATTAGACTGGGTTAACAAAGGTGCTCAACCTACTGATACTTGTCGTGCAATTCTTTCTTACAAAGGGGTTTTATACAAAAAACACTTAGAAGGTGGAGTTAAAAAAGGTGCTTTAACCGCAGATCAGGCAGATGCTAAATTTGCTGAATGGTTAGAGGCTAAAGACGGTAAAATCACAGGTAAAAAAGAAAACCTTGTGAAGTCTAAAGACGAAGTTAAAAAAGCGGCATTAGCAGCAGAAACTAAGAAAAATGCTGACCGTGAAGCGGCTCTTGCATTGAAAAATGCACCAGTTGAAGAAGAAGTCGTAGCTGAAGAAGCAACTGAGGAAACTCCTGCAACTGAGGAAACTCCTGCAGCTGAGGCAACAGAAGGAAACACAGAAGAAGCATAGTTTTTTGTTCTTCTAAATCATAGCGAAGGATCTTCAATTGAAGTACCTTCGCTATTTTTTTTACCAGTATGGCGTAATGAAGCTTTCATGGGCTATTCATTATTTTTTACCTTTGCAAGCTCATGGCATTTTTATTTGATTATGACACACGAAGAGGCATTTTACATCGGTTATATTACCAAAACAAAAGGATTAAAAGGGGAGGTTCAGCTTTACTTTGAATATGATGAGCCGGAATTACTGGACCTTGATGTGGTATTTGCAGACATAAATGGTAAAATGGTTCCTTTTTTTGTTACCGTATGCAAATTACAGACAAATGGTACTGGTAATATCTATTTTGATGATATAGACCATATCGATAAAGCACAGCCCCTGTTAAAGAAAAAAATCTACCTTCCCCTTACAAAGATGCCCGACCGTTCGGATGATGAGTTTCATTATACCGACCTGAAAGGTTTCATTGTTTCCGATGAAAGCCACGGAGAGCTCGGAGAAATCATCGAAGTAAATGAGTATCCGCAACAATTTGTCGCGACGGTGGCCTACCAGAATAAAGAGATCATGTTCCCCCTGAATGAAGATATGATCGTAGAAATTGATGAAGAGGGGGGGACGTTAATGGTAGACCTGCCTGAAGGCTTGCTTGATATTTATCTTTCCAATTAATTTTCCCCACCATGCGTTTTGATATTATAACCGTTTTACCTGATTTGTTGCAAAGTCCTTTTGCGCACTCTATATTGCAGAGGGCCCAATCTAAAGGTATTGCAGAGATCGTAGTACACAGCCTGCGTGATTATTCCACCAACAAGCAAAAAAGTGTGGATGATTATCCTTACGGTGGCGGAAGTGGAATGGTGATGTCTATTGAACCCTTCGCACGTTGTATTGAGGCGCTTAAAGAAGCCCGGACGTACGATGAAATCATTTTTATGAGTCCTGATGGAGTTACACTGGACCAGAGTATGGCGAATGAATTGTCTGGTAAAGGAAATGTGATCATTCTGTGTGGACATTATAAAGGAATTGATCAGCGGATCAGGGATATTTATGTGACCCGGGAAATTTCTATCGGTGATTATGTCCTGTCGGGAGGAGAATTGCCGGCTGCGGTACTGGTAGACGCCATTGTGAGATTGATTCCAGGCGTATTAAATGATGAGACCTCAGCTTTGTCTGATAGTTTCCAGGGCGGTTTGCTTGATGCTCCAATATATACACGTCCGGCCGACTGGAATGGGCATAAGGTTCCGGATATCCTGTTGAGCGGCCACGAAGCAAAGATCAATAACTGGCGTCATGAGCAGGCCCTGGCACGCACCCAAAAGCGTCGTCCTGATCTGTTGGAAGACTAATCTTTTTATATTTTTTTATCTTTTTACCTGTTTATGGGCCGTAAAGGCCGTATTCCTTGTCGCAACATAGTTTTTGTCATTTTGTTGGATCGAATGATTAATTCTTTTAGTAAAAATACAAAATTTTAAACCCGTAATTATATTTATTGAAATTGTTTATATATTTACGATAGTGTTTCAACGTCAATTTTTGGGAATACTTAAAAAAATTTTTAATTCTTTACCAACATAAAGATGATGACAAAAGATATCAGAAAGTACAAGATTAATGAATTCTTGGAGAGACTTACCGTTAAAGAGTACAGGTTTGCTTTAAAAAAAATTCCGGTGATCATGGACGTTTCCATGAATACTTTCCATAATTACCGCAGGATACGTGTGGGAGAGGCTCAGGACATCCCTCATGAAAAAGTAAGAATTTTAGAAATATTATTTAATGTTGCCCCGGGGGGATTGGAGAATCGCAAATTGACCGGAAAAAGCCTTGTAGAGTTGATTAAAGAGGAATATTAGTATTTTATCGATGCGACTGACCTATAGTGATGATGCTCATACAGATGTGGAAATAATGAAGATTGTGGAAAAAAACAAAAATCCCTTTTTTTTCTAAAATAAATTTCCTAATATTGCAGTCCGATTTTAAACAACAAAAAGTCGGCTTAATAGCTTAAAATCATGGATTTAGTAAAATTTGTTGAAGAGCAGGTAATCGCAAAGAACGAGTTTCCTGCATTCAAATCAGGAGATACAGTGAGTGTTCACTATAAAATTCGCGAAGGTAATAAAGAACGTATTCAAATTTACCAGGGCGTGGTCTTACAACGTAACAGCGTAGGTGCTAATGAGACATTTACAGTTCGTAAAATGTCAAATGGTGTTGGTGTAGAGAGAATTTTCCCTATCAACTCGCCAAACATTGCTAAAATTGAAGTAAACAGTCACGGTAAAGTGCGTAGAGCTAAATTGTTCTATTTACGTGAACTTACTGGTAAAGCTGCGCGTATCAAATCAAAAAGAGTTTAATTACGCTATAAAATATATAAGCCTTTTCGATTTATCGGAAAGGCTTTTTTGTGCGCTATAAATTATCTTTCAGTCGTTTCTACAGATTTAAATTTGGCCTATGCTGAATGATGATCTGGATGATTGAGGGGTACGATATAAAGGACTTTACTGAAGACGCTGATAAAAGAGTTCACCTAGCTCGACCAGAGATGCTGCAAGCCAAAGGAAAAGGTTGAAGGATGGGCTGGTTGGGATTAAAATTGTAGCTATACAATAAGGGCTGCATCATGATTTTTTGATGCAGCCCTTATTGTATAGCATAGCCAGTGAAGGCAGAATAGGTGATTGATGTTCGTTGATCAGGATAATTCAGCAAGTACAGTAATACCACCCTTTACCACCTGGTTCAGTTCAAGGTTAACCTTTGTGCCGATAGGAAGGAAGATATCCACACGTGACCCGAATTTAATAAATCCGAATTCTTTGCTCTGCTCTACCTGGTCACCTTCTTTTACGTACCATACAATCCGTCTCGCTAAAGCTCCTGCAATCTGACGGAACAATACCGGTGTACCATTTGCATGCTCTACAACGACTGTGGTTCGCTCATTTTCGGTAGAAGATTTGGGATTCCATGCTGCAAGATATTTTCCAGGGTGGTATTTGAAGAATTTCACGACTCCGGATATCGGATTCCTGTTGATATGGACGTTTACAGGAGACATAAAGATCGAAACCTGCAATCTCTTATCTTTAAAATATTCACCTTCTTCAGTTTCTTCAATAACCACTACTTTACCATCCGCAGGGCAGATCACAAGGTCATGGCCAGAAGTAAATGACCTGGAAGGATTCCTGAAGAATTGCAATACAATTATAAATAGCGCAAAAGAAGCAATATAAACCGCCCATTTTAACGAAGTGACATCAGCAAACCGGTAATCGACAATTGCATTTAATATAAATATAAAAAGTAGGGAGAGCGCTATGGTGGTATAGCCTTCTTTGTGTATAGTCATTGTATAACTGAATAATATGTGTTACAAAATTGTGAAAATTAATTGGGAATAAAGTATCTATTTATTCCGGAACGGCCCTGTAAATATCGGTGAGGTTCCTGCCTAGGCCATCATAGTCCAGGCCATAACCAACTACAAATTCATTAGGAATCTCAAAACCAATGTATTCCAGTTCTTTAACAGGAACCTGTATCGCTTCGGGTTTATACAATAAAGTACATACACGTACTGAAGCAGGATTTTGCAGTTGAACCTTTTCCAGGATATGTTTCAAGGTAAAGCCGGTATCAACGATATCTTCTACGAGGATGATGTCTCTGTTCGCCAGATTTTCGGGCAAACCAAGGGTTTCCTTAATGGTACCACTACTGGCTGTTCCTTTATAGGAGGAAACCCGGACAAAAGCCACCTCACAGGGAATGTCCATCTCTTTTAACAGGTCTGCCATAAACAGAAAGCTGCCATTAAGCACGCCTATAAAGATCGGGCAGCGGCCTTCATAATCTACATTTAGCTGTATTCCTATCAGCCTTATCCGTTTATTGATATTGTCATTTTCAATGAGCAGCTCAAATTTCTTGTCTGCTATGTCAACTGTATTCATTTCTTTGGTGCTCAAAAGCCGGTTATATTATTTTCTTCCTCTTCTTTTTCTCTTTTTCTTCTTTCACGACGTTCCTGCCTCAGTTCCTTTTTAGTTTTCTGTACCGTATCTGCTACAGCAGGTTTTTTTGAAGTCGTGTCATTTTTTTGTTTCCCGAACAGGCGGTCGAACAGGTTTTTCGACCCATCCTGCATCAGGATCGGTGCATCATTGTCAAATGCTGTCGTGTCAACCGTTGCGGAATCGGGAAGGAGATACTGGCGCAAACCTTCACGTAAACGTACATTGTAAAAACCATATCCACTGGTATCTGAAGGTATTAAACCACGGCGGGCCATAATACGTCCCATAAACTTAAAATAAGGGAGCATGTAGTCTTTCAAGCCTCCGTCTCCACGGAATTTATACATGGCTATTTTAGGTCGCGGAACAATATTGGCGAGGAAGATCCCTTCACCGATATTCAGATCGGCTGGTCTTTTCCCGAAATATTCCTTTGTCGCCTCACCGATACCATAAATGTTCTTGCCCATTTCTATGATATTGAAGTAGACTTCCAGCATTCTCTCTTTACTCACCAGGCGGTTATTTTCAATCATCCATACAATCAGGATCTCTTCTGCCTTACGCGCCAATGTTTTCTGCCGACTTAAAAACACATTTTTTACCAGTTGCATGGATATCGTACTGCCGCCCCTGACAAATCTCTTCTCTTTATAATTGACTACAAAAGATTTTCGGATGGACTCTTCCACGAAACCATGATGGGTAAAGAAAGAGGGATCTTCTGAGGTTAACAGCGCATTTTTATAATTGCTTGAAATTTCTGACAAGGGGGTGAAATTCGGGTTTGATGGGCCAATGACAATATCACGCATTGGTTTACCGTATTCATAAGGGGTATATACAAAAGGGGAGTTGATCTTCTGCAGATTAATTTTTCCCCATTTTATAATTTTAAAATTATAAGGTGTCAATGAAGAACTGAATTTAAGACTGTCTGGCAGACTGCTGTCCAGATAAAAGTTGAGATCGTATTTAATTTTTCCTTTAACCTGCAGGCCTTCCAGGGATTCAAATAAGCCCTGTGGAAAGGCGTTGAGTACGGCCTGGGCATCCTGTTCATCAGCATGTAATTTCACCTCATAAATTTTATTCGGGGAAAGCGTATATTTCAGGTAGGGGTGGATAGACGCGTCTTTAAGATACATCGTAGAGGTGCTGTCGAGGGCGACAAAGTTGGAACCGATGAGCAGGTCGGCATCTATGCGTGCATCTTTCACCACAATATCATCTGAAGCAATCTTGGCATGGTTAAGCAGTAGGTTTTTTACTGACCAGGAACCTGTAATCTTGAAATTACTGCCCTTATAGTCCGCGCTTTTTAACTCAGTCCGAACGGTATCAAAGCTGAATTTGGCATGTAACTTATGGTCGAGATAAGGTAACTCCACTTTTTTATTATCGGCAAAAAATAAAACATCCATTTGCTGGCTGCCGGGATTTACTTTTCCATTAACATGCCACCTGGCTTCGTTATTATTTACCAAGATGGTAGACTGCAGTTCGCCTCCGTCTATTGTTGCAGTGGTCGTAAGGAAATTTAATTTAGCAGTATCATTATCATTCAGGCTGAAACGGAGGTTTCTGATCTCCATATCGTCAGGAATCTTATTCAAGAGCTGATTCACCAGGTTATGGGCTATTTCACTCAGGTCTACTTTCTGTTTATTATCTGTATTGTCTTTCTTTTTTCTCTTGAGAAAGAAATCAAGATTGGTCGTACTGTCCCGGAGTACAACATTAACCTTACCCTCATTCAGTATGATTTCAGCAAGCTTTACGTTGCCAAAAATGAGCGGGAAAAGTTTTACACCAATCGTGAGGTCGTTGATAGTCGTCAGGGTGTCCCTGTCTTTTGGTACCACAGAAATGTTCTTCATATGGACTGTACTTAGTCCACTAAAACCGGCTTCTCCTATTCTCACGGACAGGCCATAATCTGTATTCGCTTTCTGAATTGCTTTGGCCATTATTTTCTGAAGCAAGGCTTCTCTTTTGCTGTATGCTACAGCGCCAAGTACAAGGAGGATGAAGAGAAAGATTCCTAAAACCCATGCACCAGCTTTGATGTATTTTTTAGGGATGTCAATTTTTGGAAGACGCATGCTGTAAAATAGGTAATATAAATTGCTAAACGTAAAATGCAAATGTTTATTTCGTGTTAAAATTACACTTAAAAAGGCTAAAATCAATTAATTGTACCGTCCTTTTGCTAATTTTGGGCAATGATGATTAGTAGGGAACAAGTTTTATCGGCTCTAAGTAACGTTGAAGACCCTGATCTTAAAAAAGATCTGGTGACTTTGAACATGATAAAAGAGCTGAATATAGAAGATAAAAAAATCAGTTTCACGCTGGAGCTGACTACACCGGCATGCCCGATGAAAGACATGCTGAAAAATGCCTGTTTAAATGCCATTAAATATTTTGTTGATAAGGAAGCAGAGGTAAATATCCACATTACCTCCAGGGTAACGAAACCAAATGACACTACGCAATTGAAAGATATAAGAAATATTATCCTTGTCTCTTCAGGCAAGGGTGGGGTAGGTAAATCTACTGTGGCGAGTAATCTTGCGATTACGCTGGCGGCCGATGGTGCGAAAGTTGGGCTGATTGATGCAGATATCTACGGCCCCTCTGTGCCGACGATGTTTGGTCTCATTGGTGCCAAGCCAAGTGCGCGGGAGACCCCGGAAGGAAAAACACTGATTCTGCCGGTAGAGAAATATGGGATTAAGTTGTTGTCATTAGGGTTCTTTGCAGATCCTGACCAGCCAGTACCATGGCGTGGCCCGATGGCTTCAAATGCGATCAAACAACTGTTCAACGATGCGGACTGGGGGGAACTGGATTACCTGATTGTGGACCTTCCTCCGGGAACAGGAGATATCCATATTACGATTACACAAAGTTTCCCTATTGCAGGAGCTGTGATTGTCACCACACCTCAACAGGTTGCACTTGCGGATACCAGGAAAGGACTGGCGATGTTTAAAATGCCTTCCATTAATATTCCTGTGTTAGGTGTTATAGAAAATATGTCCTATTTTACGCCAGCAGAATTGCCGGAAAATAAATACTATATTTTTGGGAAAGATGGTGGGAAAACACTTGCGACCTCTTTTGAAGTTCCTTTTCTGGGAGAAATCCCAATTGTACAGGGGATTTCTGAAGCTGGGGATAGTGGTATGCCAATTGCACTGAATAAAGAGAGTAAGGTTTCTTTAGCATTCTCAGAAATAGCCGGGCGTATTGCCCAGCAGGTTGCAATAAATAATGCAAAGTAGTTAATTGCTAAAAAATTACTAATTTTATACTTTAAAATTTAATCATGAATTTAACAGAACAAGTTGAGCAGGCATTAGATACAATCAGACCATATCTGATTGCAGACGGGGGAGATGTTGCTATTGAAGAGATCACCGCAGATAAAGTAGTTAAATTGAAATTACTTGGAAATTGCGGATCATGCAAAATGAGCTTCATGACCATGAAGGCTGGAATTGAGCAGGCAATCTTAAAAGCTGTACCGGAAATAACTGCTGTAGAAGCAATTAATCTAGCAGAGTCAGTTTAGTTTAACAAAATTTAACGAACTGCGATTGTAATTACAGTTATTTTTGTCCAATGAAGTACATCACCACCCTGCTGCTGTTGCTATTTTTTACTGTGGGGGTGTTTGCGCAGCAGACACCTGATGGGAAAAAACTGGTCCAGTTTTCGGGTATTATTACAGATATGGACAGTAATTTTGTTGTTCCTTATGTAACTATAACCAATTTATCCAATGAGGAGCAGCGTTATGCTGCAAATTATAAGGGGTATTTTTCGTTTGTTGCACATCCTGGCGATGTCCTTCAGTTTAATGCTATTGGATATGCAGAAAGGACCATTGTTCTTCCAAAAGAGATAAGGGACTCAAAATACACGGAAATGATAGGCCTGAAAGCCAATATCGTTTACCTCCCTGCGGTGCGCATCTATCCCTGGGCTACAGTGGAAGAGTTTACCAAAGATTTCCTTTCCATGAAGATTGCAGATGACGATATGGAAATTGCAAGGAAAAACCTTTCAGGTGAATCCCTTTCCGGAAGGATGAAGACCCTGCCAAGAAACGGGGCCGAAATTTCCAGCGAGAACTTCCACAGTAATTTCAACAGGGAACTGACAAAAGGTTTGGGGACTACCAATCCCTTGTTAAACCCATTTGCATGGGGGAAATTGATGCAAATGATTATGAGTGGGGATAAAAGTCGCCAGCAGAACAGCAACAACTAATCATATAATAACTACAGCCATCTCTTCATCAAAAGATGGCTGTAGTTTTTTCAGGCTAACGCTTTTTGCGTTGCTGAGGGAATTTCATCTTATAGTCCGCACGGATATCTCCCCTGGAGATACAATCCAATTTAGATTTAATCATACGTTTACGTAAAACCCCCAGGGTATCGGTGAATAATTTGCCGAGAATATGGTCGTATTCATGCTGAATAACGCGTGCAGGCATGCCTGTTACCTCTTCTTCATGCAACTGCCAGTTTTCATCATAATACTTAATGCGGATATTTGGTTTTCTGAAGACATCCTCCCTGATTTCAGGAATACTCAGACAGCCTTCGGTAAAAGCCCAGGGCTCTCCTGTTTCCTCAATCATTTCGGCATTGATAAATACTTTTTTATAGCCTTTGTTACCGTCTTCATCATCGCCGGTATCCACTATGAACAATCTGATAGGGAGGCCAATCTGAGGGGCTGCCAGACCAACGCCACTTGCATAATACATGGTATCAAACATGTTGGCAATCAGTTGATCCAGGTCAGGGTAATTCTCATCGATATTTACACAGACCTTTCTTAAAACCGGATCTCCGTAGGCAACAATAGGTAACTTCATATTAGTTATCGTTTTATTATTTTTTTAATCATCCGCAAGCATTACCGGGTAAGACCACAGTTTTTGAACGGATTACGCTAAGCGTACAAAAGTACGAATATTAAGGTAAAGGATAAAAACTTAGGATACTCAAATTTTTCTGGTCCAGCATCTCATCGGCAATAGCGGCGACTTCAGCTGTGGTCACCGCTTCGATCTTCCTGAACACGGTGTCCAGGCTATCGATTTTATCGTAATCAATCAGGCTTTTGGCCATTGAAATGACCAGCCCGATCCTGTTTTCTTCACCCAGGGCAATCTGGCCAATAAATTTATTTTTTGCCTTTTGCAGTTGTACTTCTGTCAGCGGCTTTTCCCTTATTTTTTTGAATTCTTTATAGATCAGTGAAATCGCCTTATTTACCTTTTCCTTGTCCGTGCCAAAATACAGCGTGAAAATTCCGGTATCACTAAGTGCACTGTAGCCAGATTCTATGCTGTAGGCAATCCCATGTTTTTCCCGGAGTTCTAAATTCAGTATAGAACTCATTCCTGTGCCACACAATAAATTATTCAGTAGTAAAAGGCCTGTTTTAAAAGGATGATGAAGGGAATAGGCCTGCGAGCCGATAATGGTATGCGCCTGGGTAATGGGTTTCTGAAATTTCTGATCAAATACGGCTGTTTTCTGGGGAGCCAGTCTTTGCGGCTGATACAGGTTCTCCGGTATTGCTGAATAATATTTTGTTCCAGTTTTTACCACTTTTGCCAGGGGATAGTTCCCAAGAACGGCAATCACCATTTTATCAGTATGGTAGTTGGCTGCAATAAAATTTCTGATATCTTGCTGGGACAAGGTTTCTACACTTGCTGTGGTTCCTAAAATATTCCTTCCCAGGGAATGACCTGCAAAGACAAGATCTTCAAAGTCATCATAAATGGCTTCCTCAGGCTGGTCCAGATAAGAAGCAATTTCATCAAGGATCACCCCTCTTTCTTTATCCATTTCATCTTCCGGAAAAGTGGAGTGAAATACGATATCGTTGAAGAGTTCCAGGGTTCTGTCCAGGTAAGGGTTCAGAAAAGAAGCATGAATACACGTATATTCTTTCGTGGTGTAGGCATTCAAATCGGCTCCGACATTTTCCAGCCGGGTCAGTATCTGGTTGGTGCTGCGTTTTTCTGTTCGTTTAAAGATTAAATGTTCAATAAAATGTGCCAGTCCTGCTTCATTTTCTTTTTCGTCTCTTGAGCCACTGTTGATGATGATGCAGGCGTGGGATATCGCTGATGCAGAAGGGATATGAAGTAGGCGGATGCCATTTTGAAGCGTGTGTACGTTGTATTCCATGGAGTTGCAAAGATACAGAATCACTTTGCTAAGCGATTGTAATATTATGCTAAAAAGTAAGCCCCTCCTCGGTTTATAAGGAGAGGGTTGAATAGGACGCCCCCCTTTCACCAGGGAACTGTCAATTTGACAACGAAAAACGGTTTGGAACATCCCTTGATAAGCAGTCTATGTACTTAAAAATGAGTTAATATATGAGCATAGAAGAAAAGGGAAGTATTTCCATACATACCGAAAACATTTTTCCCATTATTAAGAAGTTTCTTTATTCTGATAATGAGATATTCCTGCGTGAACTGGTTTCCAACGCAGTTGATGCGGTACAAAAGATGAAACGACTGGCCGCACTGGGTCAATATAACGGTGAGCTGGGAGATACGCTTGTTGAAGTGGCTTTAGACGAGGAGAAAAAAACCATTACCATTAGCGATAATGGATTGGGAATGACCGCTGAAGAGATTAAAAAATACATTAATCAGGTGGCTTTCTCGGGCGCAAGTGAATTTGTAGAGAAATTTAAGGATGCCAAGGACGCAAATGAAATCATAGGGAAGTTCGGTTTAGGCTTCTATTCTGCATTTATGGTGTCTGACCTGGTTGAAATCCAGACTTTATCTTTCCAGGAAGGTGCAGAACCTGCCCGTTGGGTATGTGATGGAAGTACCACGTATGAAATTACTGAGGGTAGCCGTACAAGCAGGGGAACAGATATTATCCTGCATATCAATGAGGAGTCCGCAGAGTTCCTTAATAAAGGTAAATTGGAAGCTATTCTTGATAAATATGGTAAGTTCTTACCTGTTCCAATTAAATTCGGTACCAAAACTACTCAGGAGCCTGACGGTGAGGATGAAGAAGGAAAACCGAAATATGTTGCTGTAGAATCAGATCATATTATCAATACAACAAATCCGATATGGACAAAAGCGCCTGCAGATTTGTCAGATCAGGAATATCTTGATTTTTACAAGCAATTGTATCCTATGGCAGAAGATCCGTTATTCTGGATCCACCTGAATGTCGATTATCCTTTTAACCTAACGGGTGTCTTGTACTTCCCGAAAGTGAAAAACGATTTCGATATGCAGCGCAACAAAATCAAGTTGTTCAGCCGCCAGGTCTTCATTACCGATGAGGTGAAAGATATTGTTCCTGAATTCCTGATGTTATTACATGGAGTGATCGACTCTCCTGATATTCCTCTGAACGTTTCCAGAAGCTTCCTTCAGGCAGATAGCAATGTAAAGAAAATCAACAGTTATATCACTAAAAAGGTGGCTGACAAGCTGCATGAGCTTTTCAACAAAGACCGTAAGGCTTATGAAGAGAAATGGAGTGATATTGGCTTATTCGTGAAATACGGATTGGTAAGTGAAGAAAAGTTTTATGATAAAGCGAAAGATTTCGCCTTACTGACCAACACCAAAGAAGAGCACTATACTTTAGAAGAATATAAGGAAAAAGTACAAGGTTTCCAGACCGATAAAAATGAGCAGGTAGTTTACCTTTATGCTACTGATCCGGCAAAACAGGATAGTTTTATACAGGCTGCCAATAAAAAAGAGTATGATGTATTGCTGATGAATACGGCCATCGATACCCACTTTGTAAGCTTCCTGGAGCAGAAACTGGAAAAAACATTGCTGAAACGTGTGGATTCGAGCGTGACCAGCAAACTGATTGAAAAAGATGAGGCAGTAGAGTCTGTACTGACAGAAGAACAATCAGCCAAAGTGAAAGAAGTTTTCGAAAAAGCAATTGTTAAACCGGGCTTCCAGGTGGAAATTGTTGGTTTATTGCCTGAAGAATTCCCGGTAACGGTTACCATGGATGAATTCATGCGCAGAATGAAAGAAATGGCCCAGATGGGTGGCGGAATGAGTTTTTATGGAAATATGCCGGATAGCTATAAAGTGGCGATCAATGGAAACCATAAATTGGTCAACCGCATTCTTCAGACTGAAAATGCAGAAGAACAAAGTGCCCTGGCTAAGCAGGCGGTGGATCTTGCCTTGCTTTCACAAGGGATGCTGACAGGAGCAGAACTGACTGCTTTTGTAAACCGTAGTGTGGAGCTGATCTAACAGGTATGTAGGAACTAAAAAACCCGCAAGGATATCTTCCTTTGCGGGTTTTTTAGTTTTAAGTCCTCCGTCGTGAAATTATTTATTGATCCCTTCCAGTGCAAAAAGGAAGGAATAATTCAATGCGATATCCTTCAGGTAATCAAACCTGCCGGAAGCACCGCCGTGTCCAAATTCCATATTCGTTTTCAGGAGAAGGATATTCTTATCGGTTTTAGTAGCGCGTAGCTTCGCTACCCATTTGGCGGGTTCAAAGTATTGTACCTGACTGTCATGAAGGCCTGTGGTCACCAGCATATTTGGGTAAGCTTTCTTTTCTATGTTCTCGTATGGTGAATAACTTTTCATGTAACGGTAGGCATCTTCATTTTTAGGATTTCCCCATTCATCAAATTCGTTTGTCGTCAGCGGTATACTTTCGTCCAGCATGGTATTCACCACATCGACAAACGGAACCTGTGCAATCACACCATGCCATAATTCAGGCTGAAGATTAATGATTGCACCCATCAGCAAACCACCTGCACTGCCGCCTTGGGCATAAAGGTGTTCAGGGCTGGTGAATTTCTGGTCAACCAGGTACTTGCCGCAATCAATGAAATCGGTGAACGTATTCATCTTTTTCATCAGCTTTCCATCTTCGTACCATTGTCTGCCCATTTCCTGGCCACCACGGATATGTGCAATGGCATATACGAAACCCCTGTTCAGTAAGCTCAGGCTATTGGTTGAAAATGCTGCATCTATACTATTGCCATAGGAGCCATAAGCATATAGCAACAGGGGCGCTTTTCCGTCTTTGACAAGGCCTTTCTTATAAACAATGGAGATTGGCACCTTTGTTCCGTCTTTTGCGGTTGCATAGAGGCGCTCTGTGGTATAATCTTCCGCATGGTAACCACCCATTACCTCCTGCTGTTTCATGAGCTTCCTGGCTTTCGTTTCCATGTTATAGTCGTAGGTTGATACCGGGGTGGTCATCGACGTATAAATGTACCGAAGGGTTTTGCTATCGTACTCCGGATTTGATCCGGTAACTGCAGTATAAGCAGGTTCTTCAAATTCAATATAATGTTCTGTACCATTTAAATTGCGGATGCGTAATTGTGCCAGACCATTTTTACGTTCTGAAACTACGATGAAGTCTTTAAACTCTTCCACACCTTCCAGCAATACATCGGCACGATGTGGAATGACCTCTTTCCAGTTCTCCTTTGCCGTTTTATCCAGAGGACATTCCATCAAGCGGAAATTCTTTGCGTTCCAGTTGGTGAGGATCAGGAATTTATCGGCCAAAGGTATAACGGAATACAGCACTTCTTTTAGTCTTGGCTGGAATACCCTAAAAGGGGCGTCCGGTTGATCTGAAGGGATCATTCTGGCTTCTGAAGACAATGTAGCCGCAGAGTAGATAAAGATATATTTTCCTGATTTGGATTTCTCTACGCCAATATAGTTGGACTTGTCTTTTTCTTCATATACAACCAGGTCTTTCTTCGCATCACTGCCCAGTTGATGTTTCTGAATCTTCTCGCTTAAAAGTGTTACCGGATTTTTGGCGGTATAAAACAATGTTTTATTGTCTGATGCCCAGACAGCAGCGCCCTGTGTATTGGGGATTGCATCTTTCAGCAGTTCGCCTGTTTCCAGATTTTTCACCTGAATAGTATATTGTCTCCTCGATACCAAATCCACGCCGTAAGCCAGTAGTTTATTGTCGGGACTTACGCTGAATGCGGTAGCCGAATAATAGGCATGGCCTTTTGCCATCTCATCAATATCCAGTAAAACCTCCTCAGCAGCGCTGAGGCTTCCTTTTTTACGGCAATACTTGGAATATTGTTTTCCTTCTTCTGTTCTGGAATAGTAATAATAGCCATTTTTAAATACTGGGACAGACTCATCTTTCTCCTTGATGCGGCCTTTTAATTCCTTGAACAGATCAGCCTGCAGGGTATTTGTTCCCTCCATCATGTGGTCAAGGTAAGTATTTTCCGCTTTAAGGTAGTCGACAACTTTTGTGCTGTCAGGGCCTTTTTTAAAGTAGTCGATCATCCAGTAATAATTGTCAACAACTGTATCGCCATGTAAAATTCTGGTGGTCGGTTTAATTTCTGCAACCGGCGCTTTCACGTCGGGCCATTTATAGCTCTCCATTTTCTTATCTTTGTTAGTGCAAGACATGGTTATGCTCAATAAGAGCATGCCCGGAACAATTCTTTTCATGGGTTTGAGGTCTTAAGGTTTAGGTTAATGCAAATTAAGGTTTATTGTTCAGAAGAAAGTAACGTGATGAAAAAAATGCTGACGGGGAGAAATATAGGAAATATGCTGTTTGTTCTCTTGTTGCTGGTACTGCTTTTCGTGCCTTCTGCAAAAGCCGCTGTGCTGCGGGGATTGATGCAGATGGGTTTTTTCAGTCCTGATGTGGAGTCAAATGTACAAGAGAAGGTGCCGACGGCGATTGATTTATCAGCCATACATTTTAAGGATGCAGCGGGGAATGGGATTGTGCTGGGTGATTTGAAGGGGAAGGTTGTATTCCTTAATTTCTGGGCCACATGGTGCCCTCCATGCCTTGCCGAAATGCCTTCCATCAATAAGATGTATAACAAGTTTAAAGATGACCAGGCTTTTGTGTTCATTTTTGTGGATGCCGACAGTGATTTACTGAAATCGGCCAGATTTATGGAGAAACGAAATTACCATTTGCCTTTGTACAGGGCAGCGAGCGCTATCCCTGAGATGATCTTCAGTGGTTCCTTGCCAACCACAGTAGTTTTTGATAAACAGGGACGTATTTCCTATCATGAGTCGGGGGCTGCAAATTACAATGATAACAGATTTATTGATTTCATGACTAAGCTGAAAAACATGAAATAGGATATTATGTGTAATTTTGTCCTTCAACACATATTATAATTGTAAAGACCATGCAAGATCCATTTGATATTACTATCGGAGATATTGATTACGCCATATTTCCAGAAGGAAATGATACCTATGTCGTTTTCAAGGACGGTAAAGAATATGTCCAGATCCAGAAAGATACCGAGTCGCAATGGCTTAAGCTGGATCCTGAAACTGCCCTGCCTCTTTTTGAAGAAGACGAAGAGATTAATGCCATAGGAAGGGAGATTGTTGCTTACGTTCCTGAAGAAGAAGAGGACGAATTATCGGAAAACGACGATCAGCAGGAAGGGTAAGACTTTAACCCGGCCAGGTTTCCCTGTCCAGGCTGCGGTAATGTATGGCTTCGGCGAGGTGTTCCGTTTGTATCGATTCACTTCCTGCTAAATCAGCTATCGTGCGTGATACTTTCAGTATCCTGTCGTATGCTCTGGCAGACAGGCCCAGCATTTCCATTGCTTTTTTGATTAAATGCTGGCCTTCTTCATTGATGAGACATATCTTTCTGACCATATTTGGACTCATCTGGGCATTATAATGCAGGTCTGCCTGTCCGGCAAAACGGAGATCCTGCAGTGTACGTGCCTGTATGACCCGTTTTCTGATGACCAGACTTTTTTCTGCCGCTTGTGAAGAGCTGAGGTCATTGAATTTTACCGGAGTGACTTCTACATGAAGGTCTATCCTGTCCATTAAAGGGCCGGATATTTTGCTTAAATATTTTTGCACATGGGCGGGGCTGCAGGTACATTCTTTTTCGGGGTGGTTATAAAAGCCACAGGGACATGGATTCATAGAGGCGATGAGCATAAAACTGGCAGGATATTCCACACTTAGCCGCGATCTTGATATCATCACTTTTCTTTCTTCCAGGGGTTGACGCATCACTTCCAGCACACTTCTTTTAAATTCCGGCAGTTCATCGAGAAACAAGACGCCATTATGGGCCAGAGAAATTTCTCCGGGTTGCGGAATCATTCCTCCGCCGGCAAGAGCGGCATCGGAAATACTGTGGTGTGGATTCCGGAAGGGACGTTTTTTTATTAGGGCGTCAGCAGCATTGAGTTTGCCTGCTACAGAGTGTATTTTTGTAGTCTCCAGTGCTTCCGATAGGTTGAGTGGCGGCAGGATCGTTGGCAGGCGTTTGGCCAGCATGGTTTTCCCTGCTCCCGGTGGACCGATAAGAATCAGGTTATGACCACCGGCTGCAGCAATTTCCAAGGCTCTTTTGATATTCTCCTGTCCTCTTACATCTGAAAAATCATGTTCATCATTGCTGGAGGTATCCTGGAATCCCTCTTGTGCATGTGTAACCACGGGTTCAAAAATGGTCTTTCTGTTAAAAAAAGAGATCACTTCCGATAGGTTTTTCATGCCATAAATGGATAATCCGCCAACTATTGCGGCTTCCCTTGCGTTAACAGCTGGCAGAACGAATCCCTTAAAACCTGCTTTTACAGCCTCAAGAGAGATGGGAAGTGCACCTTTAATCGGTTGTAGTCCCCCATCTAGAGAGAGCTCTCCCATGATAAAGAAACGGCCAGTTTCTTCTGTGGTGATTTGTCCGGAGGCAGCAAGAATTCCAACTGCGATAGGCAGATCATAGGAGGTCCCCTCTTTCCTGATGTCTGCAGGGGAGAGGTTGACCACAATCTTTTGTCGGGGCATCTTTAAGCCGGATGCCTGAATGGCACTTTCCACTCTCCTGAGGCTCTCTTTAACCGCATTATCCGGGAGGCCAACAATATGGTATTTATTGCCGCTACCAATACTCACCTCAATTGTAATGGTGATGGCATCCACACCAAAAACGGCACTTCCATAAGTTTTAACTAACATACAATCTCAACTAGTAAATGAGACAATGTAATATGGTTATTCCATGATCTGTTAATCAATTTTCAAAAACTGAGGCATGTTTGTTTACAGTCTGAATTGTATGCAGATTGCCGGAGGTCTGGCTCAGAAAAAAGACATCAAAAAAGCCCGTTACTGTAACAGCACGGGCTTTCTTATAATTTTATGCGGAAAAGAATTACATTCTTCCCTGAGGCATTTTAGGCATGCCACGCATCAGTTTTGCAGCAGCGGCAGGATTAGAGAATTGTTTCATCACTTTTCTCATGTCTTCAAACTGTTTGATCAGTTTGGTTACTTCCTCTATTTTATTTCCTGATCCTTTGGCAATACGTAAACGTCTGCTTTGCTGGATACTGTCAGGATTTTCACGTTCATATTTTGTCATCGACTGAATGATGGCTTCTACATTTTTGAAAGCATCGTCTTCAATCTCAACGTTTTTCATCATTTTGCTTACTCCAGGTATCATGCCCATCAGGTCTTTCATGTTACCCATTTTCTTGATCTGCTGGATCTGGTTGTAGAAATCGTTGAAGTCGAATTTATTCTTACGGATTTTCTTTTGTAATTCTGCCGCTTCCTTTTCATCAAACTGCTCCTGTGCACGTTCAACAAGGGAAACCACATCACCCATACCCAGAATACGTGAAGCCATCCTGTCCGGATAGAACACATCCAGGGCTTCCATTTTTTCTCCTGTACCTACGAATTTAATCGGTTTGTTGACTACAGATTTGATAGAAAGGGCCGCACCACCACGGGTATCACCGTCTAATTTCGTTAACACAACACCTGTAAAATCCAGTCTGTCGTTGAATGCTTTTGCAGTATTAACCGCATCCTGTCCGGTCATGGCATCAACTACGAACAGGATTTCGTGCGGTTTAGTGCTTGATTTTACTTCTGCAATCTCATTCATCATCTGCTCATCAATCGCAAGGCGACCGGCAGTATCAATGATGATGACATTGTTATTTTGTCTTTTTCCTTCTGCAATACCTTCAAGGGCAATTGCTACAGGATCTTTGGATTCTTTATTTGCATACACAGGAACACCGATCTGTCCCCCCAAAACCTGTAACTGATCAACAGCTGCAGGACGGTAAACGTCTCCAGCGATCAATAATGGTTTTTTACCTTTACTTTTCAGGTAGTTGGCCAGCTTTCCGGAGAAGGTTGTTTTACCCGCACCGTTCAGACCGGCAATTAATATAATGGTTGGATTTGCCTTTAAGTCTACTTCTGTTACTTCACCACCCATTAAGGCTGTAAGTTCGTCGTTCATGACCTTGGTCAGTAACTGACCCGGAGATACTGCGGTAAGCACATTTAATCCCAACGCTTTCTCTTTTACCTCATCGGTAAAGGTCTTCGCTGTTTTATAATTTACGTCGGCATCCAGTAAGGCTTTCCGAATTTCCTTCATGGTTTCGGCCACGTTGATCTCTGAAATACTGCCTTGTCCTTTTAGAACTTTAAATGCACGGTCTAGTTTATCCTGTAAATTTTCAAACATTTTGTTTACTCCTTACTGCTCAATTTTTTGTAAGTACCAAAGTTATTAAATTTGGCGGAAAGACGAGGTATATCGTATCATCTTTATTCCGCTATGCTGAACATTGTTGCAGATCGAATGCCTATGCTGCTAAAAAGCACATAAAAAGAGCAAAATTGATGACTTTAGGCTCAATAATTCCGGACAATATTATCTCGGAAACACAAATGTCAATCCCATAGCCAGCGTCTGACTTCCCTGGATTTTAGGGTCGGTATCTCTGTCATAGAGTCCTACTCCTGTGAGGGATACATTCATGAACTTATTTACTTTGGCAGTGATTGCAACATCCAGACGGTGATCGATGTACCCTAAGTCGTCGTAGGGGATAAACATGGCGTACCTTGTTTTGAGGTTGATGTTCTCAAAAATATCTTTTTCAAAGGCACTTACCACCTGGAATGCAATTTCATTTCTGAATGTTTTTCCAAGGGGAACACCGTAAAAATCTGTCTTTGATGTTGTATTATTAGTGCTTTTGTCCCGGTCTTCCTGTTCTAGCCTGGCATTGTCAAGTACAAAGGTCTGTTTTGCTGTTCCGGTACCAATACGTGTAGAGAAATATTTGCTGGGCTTATACTCAAAACCGAGTGATTCTGTTAAATATCCTGGTGACATGAATCTGGAAATTAGGGTAGGATATTCCTCATTATTGATCGTCCTATAGGAAAAACCCTTGTCAAATTGTGATTCAAAGGTCAGGGAACCAAAGAAATACCAGTTCTTTGATATTTGAAAGGCGGCTTTATTATCCCAGAAAATACGGTCATTATTTTTCTTCTGCAGCTGGTTGTGATTCTTGATCTTACCATACTGTAAGACCAATTCACTAATGTAACTGTAACTGTTCTTGACATATTCTGCTTTCCAGTTGACCAATCCTCCGACAGCAAGGGAACTTACCCCACCTCCCTGCCAGTTATCACTGAAGGAAGCCTGGTTGATATTAATCCCTACAGAAGTCCGGATTTTCCAGTAATTTACTTTGGAACTAATGATCACAGGAGCAATCTCTGCTGCTTTAAAAGGAATAGCTCCTTTTATTACAGGCATAGGGCTTTTTTTCAATTTAAGATCCAGGTTCCTGATATCAATGGGAATCGTATCAACCTCCTGAGCAACGGCATTTGCTGTAACGGCAAAAAGAAGAATTAAGCAAGTATAAAAACCTTTCATTATTACAAAGAAAAGAAAAATGTTCTTAATGAGGAATTTAAAATAAAAGTAAAAAGAACGCTTTGCATTTTTACACAAAATTTATCCATGAATATAGCTTTCTGTGGTCCAGATAATCGAGGTCATGGTCGTTGGAATAAGCTTCCCTCTCGAAACAGATATGACAATAGGATTCAAAATGATTTTTAAACCTTAAGCGGTTAATGAGGTAATTTAAAACGTATAGCACATAAAAAGGAATGATCAGCAATTCCAGTTGCTGATAGAAATGAATTTTCTCATGGTTGACCAGTTCCTTATTTTCTTTCAGCGAATGGTCCTTAAATAAAAGGAATGGATAGAGGGCCATTGCATTTGCCGGCAGCCAGGGGCATACGACTGCAAAGTACCTCATAACTGTTCAATCTTAATTTTCGGGAGACTTTTCAGTCTGAAAGTATTCGGGTTGCGCTGATAGGTGGCATAATTGTTTTTAAGGAACACAATAAAAGCATAATCTGAAGCGACCAGCACAAAGTCATAACTGGGGCGGTATTGCTGCATAAAATCTTCCAGCTCAAATCCTTTGATCCTTAAAGCCCTGCCGACAAAAGTGGGATTGAAGCGGAAATCAATAATCTGTTCTTTATAGTCCCTTTCCAGAATATCCTGCAGGTGTCTTGCGTTCCGGCCTTTTCTGCTGAGGAGGTTGTATATCGCGTCAATGCCCAAACCTACGCCAGAAGGCCCCAGGTTCAACAGGTCTCTTGAGCTCCCCCGTTCTGTAGCATATTTATATTCCTTCAGCGTTTTATCGTAACGCTCCCTGGGGGTCAGGGAGCTGCCAACAATAGCCACTTCCCTCAGCTGTACCGCCAGTGGCCTCAACTGAAAATAGATGGCATTATTTCCTTTGTAGACGACCGTATCCAGTCCATAACCCTGTAACATGGCAAACAGGGTATCACCAACAGAAGCAACGGTAGAAAATTCACCTTTACTATTGTTGTATAACCCCTCGTCAGAACGGGAATTGTAGATGTAAACTTTAGCCAGCCTTTGTTTTGATGTTTTGTCTATCACAAACCCTTTCACATTGACCTTCTGGGCATAAGAAAAACTACAGCACAAAAAACATAAGAATATTACAAATAATTTCATTGACCGGCAAAATTACTAATAAGCTTTTTCAGGCACGCTTTATTAACATTATTTAACTACCACAAGCGTTTGCCCAATTTTTATGCCGTTATCTGCCAGATTGTTCAGCTCTTTTAATTCGTCTACAGTCATGTTGTACCTTTTCGCAATGTTGAACAGGGTGTCTCCCTTTTGCACAACATAATTCGGAGAGGTGGTATTGATCGTCTGACGTGAAGGTGGAGTTTCTACAGGAGTAAATTTCTTTTTCTCTTTAGGGATATTGGCATTGATCTCTGTAAATACACGGTCTTCACGTTTAATTTTTTCGGGTTCTGATTCAGACTGATCATACTGGTAAAGCTGGTATTTCTCAATCGTATTGATCAGCAGGTCGGGGTAACGCGGATTTGTCGCATATCCAGCCTGTTTTAATCCTTTTGCCCAATTTTTATAATCGTTTTTATCCAGTTCAAAAAGGGCACTGTATCGTTTTCTTTTCAGGAATTCCGAGTGGTCTTTGTAAGACTCCCTTGCATCTTTATATACCCTGAAGCAATCGTTACTCTTATCATCGTCTTTGTAATAAGCTTTACCGCGGTAATCTGAGGTACATTTAATCCCAAAATGGTTGTTTGCGTACTTCGCCAGGCTGCTGTTGCCGCTACCGGACTCAATGATTCCCTGTGCCAGGGTAATACTTGCAGGGATACCATAGGCATTCATCTCTTCAATAGCCACACCCTTAAAGGCATCGATATAGGTCAGCGTGGTATAATCCTTAAAATTCGGATTTGCTTTGTTCGCTGCCCTTTCAATCTGTTGATTGTTGCGGTGGTATTGTCTGCTTTTGCAGCTGGAAAAACAAAGCGCTGCAATGAGCACTATAGGGATGAATAGTTGTCTCATTAAAGTCTGATTTTCTGTCCGGGTTGTAATGCCGATTTTTTAAGTCCGTTTTTGCGCATTAATTCTTTAGCCGTGGTACCGCGTGATTCGGCGATCCTGTTGAGGTTGTCCCCTTTCCTTACGGTATATGTTTTCTTCGATGAAGCATAACCTTTCTTTTTGGAAGAGGAGCGGTATTTACTTCCTGCACTGTAATGGCGTTTCTTTCTCCCTACAGGTGCCGGTGGTGTCGGGGCTATATAATCATCAGGGCGGTCGTCATACTGGTACAATTCATATTTCTTGATAATCGCGATCACCTGGGATGCCCAGGTTCTGCTGCTGGCATACCCATTGCGCTGTATTCCCCTGGCCCAGCCATTGTAATCGTATTGATCGTATTTATCAAAAAGCTTATTAAATGAGGAATTGTGAAGGACTTCTACAAAACTGTCATAAGAATCTTCCACGGCATCATATCCGCGGTAAGAGGAGTTGATTACTGTACTGTTATTCGGACCTTTAATCCCGAAATGGTTATTCAGGTGGCGGGCTATTTTACTTTTTCCGGCGGCTGATTCATGGATGGCAACAGCTAAGATTACACTTGCCGGCACTTCGTTTTCTCTCATCAGCTCCTGGGCATGTTCTGTATGCTCTTCCACATAGTCCTGGATGGTTTGGCCATGGGCGATAGTCGTTGTGCCCAGTAAAGTAATGCTCAGCCAAATAAGCAATAGGTTTTTCATCATTTTTTTAATTTTTAATAGGCGATAAAGCGATCAAAAGCTGTTTTATTGCTGGCATTGTGCTTTTGGTGTACTCATCATTTTATTTATTTTTTTCTGATGATAAATAAGCCGTCCCGGACGGGCAGGATCAATTTTTCCACCCTGTCGTCTGCTGCTACTTTATCATTAAATGTACTGATATTCTTCGTGTCTTTGTCTTGCTGTTGCGTCAGTACTTTTCCGCTCCATAACACATTGTCTACTATAATGATCCCTCCGGGCCTCACGCGGTCGAATACAAGGTCATAATAAGTTCCGTTATTCTTCTTATCTGCATCGATAAAAACGAGGTCAAAACACTCGTCCAGATCATTTACAGTATGTGTGGCATCGCCAAGGATGTATTTAATTTTTGAATTGAAGGGTGATTCGGAGAAATAACCCCGGACGCGGTCTTCCAGTTCCACGTTGATATCAAGGGTAAAAAGTATACCGTCATCTGCCAGTCCTTCCGCAAGGCATAAAGTGGCGTAACCGGTAAAAGTACCGATTTCAAGAATTCGTTTCGGGCTGACCATTTTGCTTAACAGACTTAATACGCGACCCTGGTAGTGACCGGACAGCATTCTTGGCATCAATACCTTTAAATGTGTTTCCCTGTCAATACGCTGTAGCAACCTGCTCTCCGGTTCGCAGAATTTAAGTAATAAATCTTGTAAGTCTTCTTTAATCAGGCTCATGTAATTCTTTATAAACGGTGTTCTTCCATAAAATATTGCAAAATGATTGTTGCCGCAATCGTATCGACCCGTTCCTTATTCCTTCGGTCTTGTTTTTTCAGTCCGCTTTGCAGAATTGCCTGATGGGCAAGTTTTGAGGTAAACCGTTCGTCTACCCAATGCAAGGGGATCTCTGGAAAGTTCTTTTTCAGTATAGTCGCGAAGCCTTTCACATGCTGGGCTGATTCCGATGGACTGCCATCCATTTGCTTTGGGTCGCCCAGGACAAAGGATTCTACCTGTTCTGTTAAAAGATATTTTTTTAAATAATCGACGATATCTTTTGGGTGTACGGTATCCATGCCTGTAGCAATAATTTGCAGGGGATCTGTGACGGCAATGCCGATACGTTTGGTGCCAAAATCAAATGCGATAATACGGGCCATAGCTGCAAAGATTGTTATAAATTTACTATTTTGCACCAAATGCAGTTTAAAGACATCATCGGACAAGAGGAAATAAAGCAGCAGCTGATACAGACAGTAGTTGAAAACAGGGTGAGTCATGCCCAGTTGTTTCTCTCTGCTGAAGGTACAGGTGCTTTGCCTTTGGCGATTGCTTATGCGCAGTATATCAATTGTTTGGATAGAAATCCCGCAGATAGTTGCGGCGTTTGTTCCTCCTGCCGGAAGTACGAACGGTACATTCATCCTGATCTTCATTTCTCGTATCCTTTTTTTGCTTCTAAAGATGTTAAAATTGCCGTGGATGTATTGGATGAGTGGCGGTTAATGCTGCTGAACGATCCTTATGTGGATCTGGATATCTGGCGTTCACGGTTAAGTGCAGACAATAAGCAGGCAAATATTAATATTGCGGAATGCCATGATATCATAAAGAAATTAAGTTATAAAGCATTTGAGGCTGAAACCAAAGTGCTGATCATGTGGCTTCCCGAATATCTGGAAAAGGAAGGGAATTCTTTGCTGAAAATCATTGAAGAACCACCGGCAAATACACTGTTCTTATTGGTTGCGAATAATCAGGAACATATTTTATCGACACTGCTGTCCAGGACACAGATTGTAAAAATCCCAAAGCTGTCTGATCAGACGATTGAGCAATACCTGATTCAACATGACCGGCTTTCTGTTGAAATAGCGTCAAATTATAGTTTTCTGGCAGATGGCAATTTAATTGAAGCAAAATCACTCTCTGCACAGGCACACAATGACAATGCAGAAATCTTTGCGGAGTGGTTGCGCCGCGGTTATGGCAACAGGGTGCCCGATCTGATCGCATTCGTGGATCAGGCTGCCGGCTGGGGCAGAGAGAACCAGAAGAATTTTCTGCGTTACGGAATTAATTTTTTACGGGAGTGCAGTTTAATCATCAGCGGTGCAGAAAGTCTGGTGAAATTGCCCGTCAGGGCACTGGAGACCGCACAAAAGCTCAGTAAACATGTACTTGACCTGAACATGGCTTCGGCAATAATTACGGAGCTGGAGCAGGCACATTACCACATCGAACGGAATGCAAACCCTAAAATTCTGTTTTTAGATGTATCTTTACAACTGGTTAAAATAATAAAGTTTAAAACGTTCCCGAAAGGGACTCAATATATATACAATTAGTTATGGGATGTGGAAGTTGTTCTACAGGAGGTGGCTGTGCCCCCTCAGGCTGCAAAAGTAATGGCTCTTGCCTTACCGGAGGCTGCCAGAAAATGGAAGTACACGATTGGCTGTCTAATTTAGATATGCCTTCCAATTATATACCTTTCCAGGTCATAGAAGTCAAATTTAAAGGTGCCAGGAAAGAATTTTATCTCAATTCAGACAATATATACCTTGAAATCGGGGAATTAATTGCTGTTGAAGGGTCTACCGGAGGTTATGATATCGGACATGTTTCCCTGACCGGGGAACTGGTACGTATGCAGATGAAACGCCGTAAAACGGCGTTGGATCAGGTTACCCGTAAAATTTACAGGAAAGCAACTGAAGCAGACGTAGATAAGTGGAAACTGGCTAAAGGCCTGGAATGGGAAACTATGCATAAAGCCAGAACATTGGCTTTGGACCTTCGCTTATCGATGAAAATCAGTGATGTAGATTACCAGGGAGATAAAACCAAAGCCACTTTCTTTTATACTGCAGAAGGCAGGGTAGATTTCAGGGAGCTGATCAAGAAGATGGCGGAAACCTTCAGGATAAGAATCGAGATGCGCCAGATTGGAATGCGCCAGGAAGCCGGGAGACTCGGGGGAATTGGTTCATGCGGACGCGAACTGTGCTGTTCTACCTGGCTGACCAATTTTAAAACAGTGTCTACCGCTGCGGCGAGGTATCAGAACCTTTCTTTAAATACGCTGAAGCTTGCCGGACAATGCGGAAAGTTAAAGTGCTGCCTGAATTACGAGCTGGATACCTATCTGGATGCTTTAAAGGATATTCCGGACAGAGTGGATAACCTGATGACAGAAATAGGTGTTGCCCGCCATCAGAAAACAGATATTTTTAAAAAAATTATGTGGTTCAGTTACCCTAATCAGGAAGACTGGATTCCTTTGAAGGTGGACAGGGTGAAAGAAATCATGTCCATGAATAAGAAAGGCCAGAAGCCGAGTAACCTGAAAGATGAGGCCATAGAACTGGCTACAACGGTAGTGATCGAAAAAGTGCACGATTATGAAAATGTGGTTGGTCAGGATAGCCTGACACGTCTGGATGAACGTCCGAAAAACAGGAATAACCGGAACAACAAGAATAAAAATGCCAACCCGAATGGTAAAACCGAGCGGACAGCACGTCCGGCCCAACAGTCTCAGAAGGCCGGTCAACCTGCTCCGAAAACAGGTGCTGCAGTGCAAAAGGTAAATCAGCCTTCACAGAAAGCGAACCAGGGGCAGCAAAAACAGCAGGCACCGAAAACTGCCCAGCAAGGGAAGCCTGTGCAGCAGGGTAAAGCTAACCAACAGGGAGAGAAAACAGAACAACCTGTACAAAAGAACAGGCAGCCTGCACAAAAAAATAACCAGGGACCAAGACCTCAACCGAATCTGTCTAATCCACAGAAACAAACTGAACCAGGGAACAATGCAGCGTTGAAAAAAACTCCTGAAGTGCTGGGCCAGGGAGAGGGAGGAGAAGCTACAGGACCATCACCGGCAAAAAATAATAGGAACAGGAATAACAATAGAAGGCGTAATAAACCTTCTTCAGATAAACCTAAAAATGAAGGTGCTTAGAAGTCTACTATTGGGGTTCAGTTTATTTGTACCGCTTCTTTTTTTGAGTGGCTGTACGACCAATAACCTTGTAGATACCAATGAGTCGATGCCCAAGCGTAACTGGAGTTATGTGAATAGGGTGAAGGCAGAAGTTGAGATAAAAGACAGCAGTAAGGCTTACACGCTTAAATTCAAGCTGCGCCATACGGCAGATTACAGATATGCTAACATTTATATATTAATGTCTGTAAGTGGCGGTGGTAAAGCTAAAGTTACACGACGTTATGGCTATAAACTTGCCGAAGCCGACGGACAGTGGCTGGGGAGAGGATCTGGGAATTTATATACGTATGTTTTGCCGCTTTTATCTGACTACCATTTTCCTGCAGGAGGGAAATATACGATAGAAATTGAACAGAATATGCGTGACAATCCATTAAAAGAGATTAGTGATGCAGGCATAATGATCACTGAGGTGGTTGCAAAATAATTTTACTTTTTGAGCATATTCGAAGGTCGAATCAGCAAGATGGTGTCCCCTCAAAAAGTGGGCCTATGACCAAGGATTAAAAAGGAGCAGAAAGCATCGTTTTCTGCTCCTTTTTTTTAAGCCGCGTACAGGCAGAGGAATGGAGTATAGCACAGCTTTTTTTATACTGGTTTTACTTCACAAATGGTCTAATCTAGAGGATACGTCAATTGTACCTTATAATAATGGCAGTAACTGTTCCAGCGCCATTCCCCTTGAGCCTTTAAGTAAAACAAGGCTATTGATTATCGGATTGTTTTTCAACCATTCTTTTGCGGCTCCCGGAGTATCAAAAAAATGACCTTTAAAAGTGTCTTTCAAAGCGTAAAAGTCTTTTCCTATAAAGATGACGCTATCCACATCCAATGTTTCGCTCAGGCTGGCAATTTCATGGTGCTGTGCGGCGGATTCATCACCCAGCTCAAACATGTCGCCAATGATCGCTACCTTGTGCGCACTTTCCAGGGTGGCAATATTTGTTAGTGCCGCAGCCATACTGCTAGGATTAGCATTATAGAAATCGCAGATCACGGTATTGGTCATTGTCTTTTTTAACTGGGACCTGTTATTTATGGGGGTATATGCTTCCAAACCCTGGTTGATCTGAGCAGGGCTTAGGGAGAAAAAGTCGCCAATAGTTATCGCAGCCAGGATATTTTCGAAATTATAGGTCCCTGTCAGTTGGGTGCCCGTATTAAAAGTCTGGTCTCCTTTAGTCCAATCCAGCTGAATCACCGGGTCTGCTGCCACAAGGGTTCCAATAACGGCATTATTTCTATCCGTTCCATAATAAATGATATTTTCTGCGCTAAGCATTGTACTCATTTCCATAAGGGCGCTACTATCTCTGTTCACAAAAGCAAGCCCGTTTTCTTTTTTCAGATAGGCATAAAGTTCTGCTTTCCCTTTTTTGACGCCTTCAAATCCACCAAAACCTTCAAGGTGGGCTTTTCCTATATTGGTAATCATTCCATGGGTTGGCTGTGCGATGGTGCAAAGAAACTCAATCTCTTTCTGGTGGTTTGCCCCCATTTCAATGACCGCAATTTCGGTATCCTCCGTAATTGATAATACAGACAAGGGAACACCGATATGGTTGTTTAAATTTCCTTTGGTGGCGAATGTGTGGTATTTCTCCCTGAGAATGGCATTGATCAGTTCTTTTGTTGTGGTTTTTCCATTACTCCCTGTCAAGCCGATTACCGGAATATGGAGCTGCTCCCGGTGGTGCCTGGCCAGCTCTTGGAGTGTCTCCAGGACGTTTTCCACGAGAATGTACTGCTCATTCAACAGGTATGCGGAATTATCAATGATGGCAATAGCTGCGCCCTGTTCCATTGCGTGCTGCGCGAAAGTATTGGCATCAAAATTATCGCCTTTCAGTGCGAAAAACAGACAGCCGGGAATAATGTTCCTGGTATCTGTACAAATGATGCGCTGTGATAAATAATGCTGATAAATCAATGGAATATTGGACATGGCTTATTATTATTCTAAGTGTATTTGGTAAAATTACATTAAGCATTACAAACAAAAAATATTCTTTAGTATTTTGCAGCATAAACAAACCACTAAGCTTTCCTCAACCAACCTTATTCTAATGAAATTATCATGAACAGATTTATCGTATCACCACCTGAACTGCAGTCCATGATGGTTTCATCCGAATTACAACAAGCACTCAAATGAAAAAAACCAGTCTTTCCTTCCTGTTCTTATTTTTTGCTGTTACGACATTGCTGGCGCAAATAAAATCGCCTGATGAATTTCTGGGATATCCCCTCGGTAGCAGGTTTACGCCACATAGCCAGATTGTAGCTTATTATAGGTACCTGGCAGGATTAAACAAGAACATCCGTCTGATTGATTATGGAAAAACCTATGAAAATAGGGAACTTATGGTGGCTGTCGTTTCTTCAGGTGAGAATATGAACAATCTGGAGCAGATCAGAAAAACGAATATTGGATTAAGTAAGGCTGAAAGACAAGAGCAGAACCTCGCCACACAACCTGCAATATTGTGGTTAAGCTATAATGTACATGGAAATGAAGCCAGTTCTTCAGAAACCTCCATGCGGACACTGTACACTTTTGCCGGGGCACCAAGTCAGGATGTTACTTCATGGCTAAAAAATACAGTAGTGATTATAGATCCTTGCCTGAATCCTGATGGAAGGGAGCGGTATGTGAATTTTTTTAATTCGGTAAGCCGGAATGTCCCGGATGCCAATCCTGCTGCGAGAGAACATATCGAGCCATGGCCAAGGGGAAGGGTAAACCATTATTATTTCGATCTGAATAGGGATTGGGCCTGGCAGTCGCAGGTAGAAACCCAACAGCGTCTTGCCTTATATCATTTATGGATGCCAGAGGTACATGTGGATTTCCATGAGCAGGGATATAATGATCCTTATTATTTTGCTCCTGCCGCAGAGCCGGTCCACCAGGACATTACTGCTTTTCAAAAAGACTTTCAGGTCATCGTGGGGAAAAATAATGCGAAATACTTTGATCAGAATGGATGGCAGTACTTTACCAAGGAACGTTTTGACCTGTTGTATCCTTCTTATGGAGATACTTATCCTTTATATAATGGTGCTATAGGAATGACGTATGAACAAGGGGGGATAAATGCAGGGCTTGCCATAAAAACAGCAAGTGGGGATACATTAACGCTGAAAGATCGGATTGATCACCATTATGCGACCAGCCTGGCTACGCTGGAGACCGTATCTAAAAATGCAGGAAAGCTGGTGTCTGAATTCAAACGCTATTTCGAGCAGTCCATCACCGTATCGCCTGGAATCTATAAATCCTATGTGGTTAAAGCCGATAATATCGCACGATTAAAAAAGTTGGCAGAATTACTGTCAAAGAACCACATCGCTTATGCATTTGGTGGTGATAAAACATTAAATGGCTTCAGTTACGAGAGCAGGAAAACAGAGAACTTTAAAATCAACAGAAATGATCTCGTAATTAACCTGAAACAGCCTGCTTCCGTATTGGCCAATGTCCTTTTTGAGCCGGATACGAAGGTGACTGATTCCAATACCTACGATATTACTGCCTGGGCATTGCCCTATGCCTATGGATTGAGTGCGTACGCGCTTAAAGAATCAGTTAATGGAGTTTATGCAGCACTGGAAGAAAAAGCGGAAGTTGCCCCCTCGCTGGTTGCCAATCCATATGCCTGGATTTTCGAATGGAATTCAGTGGAAGATGCGCGGGTGTTAATTGCGCTGCAAAAGGCGAATGTAAAAGTGAGGATTGCAGAACAGGAGTTTACCATTTCCGGGAAGGTATATAAAACTGGAGCGTTATTGGTTTACAGGGCAGAGAATGAAAAGGTAAATACGAATCTGGCAGTCAGGATTGCGGATATATCTAAATCATTTAATAAGACATTTACGGCTATTGCGAGTGGTTTTGTCGAGAAGGGTAGAGATTTTGGTTCCTATGTTTACCCATTGCTGACTGCACCAAAAGTAGCTGTTGTCGCGGGTGCTGACGTATCTTCTCAGGGGGTAGGTGAGATTTGGCATTTCTTTGAGCGTGAGCTGAATTATCCGCTGAGCGTAATAGCGGAACAGGATTTAGGGAAACTGGATCTCGCAACTATAAATGTGCTGATCCTTCCGGATGGGGATTATATGCGAAAGCATCTGGAAACGTTAGACAGCTGGATAAGTGCAGGGGGAAAGGTTATCCTTATGGAAGAAGCGATTGCCAGCGTGGAAGGAATAAGACCTTTTACGATTAAAAAGAAAGAGTATCCGGTTGTTGCTGATAAAGAAAATACCTCACGCGCCTATTCTTCTAAAGATAAAGATGATTTTGAGGAGTCCATTCCAGGAGCTATCTATAAAGTTAATCTTGATCAAAGTCATCCGCTGTCCTTAGGTCTGGGCGACCTGTATTATACCTTAAAAGTAGATGGAAGAATATTTGAACCCCTGGAAAAAGGCTGGAATGTGGGCCTTATTAAGCCAGAAGCATTTGTTTCAGGTGTAGTAGGTAAAAAGATGAGGAAAAAGCTTGATAATGGGCTCTTATTTGGAGTTCAGCCTGTTGAAAAAGGAAATATTATTTACTTTTCTGATGATGTTTTGTTCCGATCATTTTGGGAGGGCGGAAAACAATTGTTTGTGAATGCATTGTTTCTTGTGAATTAGGGTTTGCTAAATCGTTTTGTAATATTATTGTTTGTTTTTTTATATTATTCTGTGTTTTTAGGGGCTTAAATACCATTTAGAGCATTAGTAGTAAATAAATCTTCACAGAATACTAGATTTTCCATAAAAGATCTAGTATATTGGGTCATTATTAACTATTAACCTAAATTTTTTTATGAAAAAACTTTTACAAAGTTTGTTCGTAATGTTGCTGTGTGCAAACTTTGCAATGGCACAGGACCGGACAGTTACTGGGACAGTAACAAGTAAGGAAGACGGGCTCCCACTTCCTGGAGTAAGTGTAAAAATTATTGGTGCTGCTGGTGGATCTACCACAGGTAGCAATGGTAAATTTACCGTAAGTATTCCCCGCGGTGCAACCGCATTACAATTCTCTTTTATCGGTTTTACGACTCAGACAAAGCCTATTACATCTTCAGCTGTAATTAATGTTGTACTGGATGCGGACAGTAAAGGATTAAGTGAAGTTGTTGTTGTTGGGTATGGTACTCAGGTGCGTAAAGACATCACCGGGTCTGTTGGATCTGTTAAAGGTGATGCTATTAGTAATCTTGCCAGTCCAAGTTTTGACAAGCAGTTAGCCGGCCAGGTTACAGGTGTTCAGGCACAAAGTAACAGTGGGATCTTAGGTGAGCCAGCTAAAATCCGTATTCGCGGTACGAACTCGATTTCTGGTAGCGGCGATCCATTGTATGTTGTCGATGGTGTGCCTTATCTTACTGGAGATCAGGGTGCTGTTACCCAATACAATCCATTGGGAGATATTAATCCAAACGATATCGAAAGTTATGACGTACTCAAAGACGGAGCTGCCACTGCAATTTATGGATCTAGAGCTGCAGGTGGTGTGGTCTTGATTACAACAAAACGTGGTAAGGCAGGAAAAGCAAAAATGAACTACAGTTCATGGGTAGCACTGGCTACACCTTCTAAACGTTATAAGCTTTTGAATGCAGAACAGTTCATTCAGGTTCAGAATGCAAAATTTTCATATTTTGAACCGGATGGTGCACCTGTAGCCGTTGCTGAATACAATGAGGATGGAAGTCTAGTAAATACGGATTGGCAGGATCAGGTTCTTCGTACCGGTTTCCAACAAAACCATGCTTTTTCAATAAGTGGTGCTACAGATCAGACGAACTATTACCTTTCCTTAGGATTCAGTGATCTTGAAGGAACTACAGTAGGTAACGATCAGCGTAAATACAGCTTCCGTACAAAGGTTGAGCAAAAAGCTTTTAATAACCGTGTTACTTTTGGTGTGAATACTGCTGTAACTTATACTAAAAATAACGGATTGAATGATGGGGCTGGATCAAATGGCCTTTCAGGAAATGTTGCTGCTGCATTAAGAGCTTTACCAAATGTGAGGGTAAAGAACCCGGATGGCAGTTATAACCTGACTTCTGACAACGTAGCTTTAGGTGCTGGTGCAAATACGCAGTCTATTGATGATAACTTCCCGAATATTGCTTACGTTCTAGCAAATAATGTATACAGATCCCAGGCCTTGAATGTTACGGGTAATGCTTTTGTTAAAGTGAATATTCTTGATGGATTGAATGCGACTTCTCAGATTGGTATCAACTATATCAATACAGAAGATTTCATGTACTGGAATCCTGTTCATGGAGATGGAAGAGGTTACAATGGATTAGTTGATCAATTCTACCAGCCATTGTTCAGATACAACTGGCAAAATACCTTAGACTATTCTAAAACGTTTGGAGATCACAAATTAGATGCTGTTGCAGGTCTTGAATACCAAAAAGAACGTCAAAGATTCATAGAAGCAAATGGTACAAACCTTTCTATTCCATATTTTGCTGAAAATGGAAATATTATCTCTAACTCCCTTGCTAATCAATTCTATGGTGGTGGTGCTTATCACTCTGCTTTGGCTTCGGTATTCGGAAGAGTAAGTTATTCCTTCCAGGATAAATATTTGTTATCTGCTTCAATTAGAAGGGATGATATTTCAAATCTTCCTATAGGTAACCAGGGAGCTACATTACCCGGAGCTTCTGTTGGATGGAGAATCTCAAAAGAGAGCTTTTTCAGCAATTCAGATGCTTTGAAATTTATCAACGACTTGAAAATCCGTGGTGGTTACGCTAAAGTGGGTAACGTAGAAATCGGACGTTTTCCTTCTGTTGGAACATTTGGTCCGGTACAGTATGGAGACGTGAGCGGTATTCTTTATGACCGTTTGGGAAATACAGCCCTATCATTTGAAACAAGTAAAAAGATTAACGTAGGTCTTGATTTAACCATGTTTAACAACAGAATTAATTTTACGGCCGATTATTTTAAAAATGATATTGATAACCTGATCCTCAACATTCCTACACCATCATCTCTTGGTATTCCTAATAATTATTATGCAGGTAACGTAGGTGCAATGAACAATAAAGGATGGGAATTCTCGATTTCAACGACAAATATTGATACAGAAGATTTCAGATGGAATTCGAATCTGAATTTAACATTTGTTAAAAATAAAGTAACAACTCTTGCGAATAATAATGCTGATCTCATTAACACTTACAATATTACACGTATTGGAGAAGCTATTGGTACATTTTATGGATACGAATCGGCAGGTGTAAACCCGGCTAATGGTAACCAGATGTTCTATAAAGCAGACGGGACTATTGTTCAGACCAATGTGGATGATTATAACTGGTACCGTTTCAATCCAGAAAATCCAGGAGACCTTTCAGATACAGATGCTTCCTATGCAATTGGCGGATCAGATAAAAGATTACTGGGACAATCAAGTCCAACATGGTTTGGTGGTTTCAATAACACATTTACTTACAAGAAATTTGATTTAGGTATCATGCTTACTTTTGGCGGGGGTAATAAAATTTACAACGTGACCAGACAGGAAGCCCTGAACAGTATGAAATTCCATAACAATGGTGTTGAAGTATTGAATGCATGGAGCCCTACAAATACAATCACTGATGTGCCTAAATTATCTTACGCTGATGATGCATTGGTATTACAAACAGGAAATCTTAACAGCAGATTCTTAGAAGACGGCAAGTTCCTTAGAGCTCAGAATATCTCATTCGGATATACTTTTGCTCCTTCTATTTTGAGTAAACTTCAAATCTCTTCATTAAGAATCTATGCTCAGGTGCAAAATGCATTTGTGATTACAGGTTATTCTGGATTGGATCCTGAAGTTTCTACATCATATACTACAGATTCTAATAATAACAGAGCCCCTGGTGTTGATTACAATAGTAATCCAGTTCCTCGTACTTATACATTTGGAGTTAACTTAGGCTTTTAATCAAAAAAAATCAGACAATGAAAACCAAAAATATATCGAATAAAGGTTTGCAGAAAGTAATGTTGTTTTCTTTTTTAGGATTACTATTATTTACTGCCTCCTGTAAAAAATTCACGGAATTAAAACCGCAGGATAAACTTGACGAGAGTACAGCTTTCAGTACTAAAGCAACTATTGAGCTTGCTATGAATGGTGTTTATCAGCAAGCGGGTGTTGGTACTTATGACGCCGGAACTGGTGCAGGTGCAGGAAGAGGTTATCCTTTCGGTGCTGCAGCAACTGAACAAGCTGAAATGCGCGGTGAGGATATGGTAAATCTTCAACAGTTTTACGCGATTACTTATACTGCTACTTATTCAACTTCTTCAGCAAATAATGTAAATCACTGGAACAATCTATATGCCCTGATCAATCAGGCAAACATTGTGATTGCAGGTGTTAAAACTGCCGCTGCAAATGGTATCCTGACGGCTGAAGAAGCAAATTCTTACGAAGGGGAAAGCAGGTTTCTACGTGCCCTGGCACACCATGAATTGCTGCTTCATTTTGCAAAACCTTATGCAGATGCAAACGGAAGTTTACCAGGTGTACCTTATCGTTTAACTGCTGTAAATAATGCAGCAGAATTAGATAACCCAATTAGTCTTGGAAGAGGTACTGTAGCTGAAGATTATGTTAATCTTCTTGCAGATCTTGATTTCGCAGAGGCAAACCTGGGTGCAACGTCTACGAATTTCTCTAGGGCAACAAAGGGTGCAGCTATCGCGCTTAAAACCCGTATCCAATTGCATAAAGGTGACTGGGCAGCAGTCATTGCTGAAGGCACAAAATTAGGTGCAAACCTAACTGGAACTATCGCAAGTCCTATCGGTGCTTACACGCTTACTGCAAGCCCTGTTGATCCTTTCACTAACTATAGTGCAAACTCAGAGTCTATTTTCTCTATTGCGAATAGTGCGGCTTCTAATCCTGGTGTAAATGGTGGTTTGTCAAGTATGTTCCTTCCTTCCAATTTAGGCGGAAGAAGCCTTGTTGCTACAAGTCCAAACTTATACAATGCGAGTTTCTGGGTAGCTGGAGATTTAAGAAAATCCCTTCTTCAGGTTAGTAATGGAGCAGGTATTTATTTCAATAATAAATTTACCGATCCAACTACGAATGCGACCTGGACACCTATTATCAGATATGCTGAAGTGTTGTTAAATGTTGCTGAAGCTGATGCTCGTAGTGGTAACAATGCACAGGCTTTCGTTTTGCTAAATGCAGTAAGAAACAGATCTGTACCTGCTGCTGCACGTTATACTTCTGCACCAGCAGATTTACTGTTGGCTATCTTGAATGAAAGAAGAGTTGAATTTGCAGGTGAAGGTAAAAGATGGCCGGATTTACACCGCCTAGCTTTGGATGCTACATACGGAAAAGGTGGTATCCCTGCAAAACTGAATGTTGGACAGGTGAATTCTGGAACTGTTTATGATGGTGTGACACAAGTAACGCCTGCAAGGGAGGCAATTCCTTACACAAACTTCAGGTTCTTATGGCCATTCCCATTATCGGAAGTTAACTCTAACCCGACATTGGCTGCACAACAGAACCCTGGTTACGGTGGTACTGGTCAATAAAAATTAGTTAAATAATAAAATCTCAAGAGGGTGTATCAAAAGTTTCTGATACACCCTCTTTTTCATTGCTGTTACCTGTATCCAGCCTTACAGGGATATCTTCAAATATTCAGTTCTCATCCACACAATTTCAGTTGTGACAGCCTCTTTACTGGGTTGATTTCTGTTCCTGTATCAGTTTGACGAATCTATCGTTGACACATAAGGTGACTTGTTTACCCAAGATCATCGCCCTGTTGTCAGTTATATGACCAACTGGAAAATTAAAGCAGGTAGGATATGCATATTCTTTAACTATTTCCTTGATGATCTGTTCTGCTGTTTGACCGAAAGGTATATCTTCTGTTTTTATCTCGTTAAAAGCTCCTATGATTAGTCCTTTTAATCTGGAAAGTTTCCCACTCCGTTTTAAAAGACGAAGCATTCTGTCGATACTGTATTCATACTCCCCTACGTCTTCTAGAAATAGGATTTTGTCCGTATAGTCCATCTCCGATGGAGATCCTTCCATCGCAATCAATATAGAGAGATTGCCGCCAACCAGGATTCCTTCCGCTTCACCTTTCCTATTGAGCGGATGAACCGGAATAGTATAAGTTATTTCCTCACCAAAAAGTGCATTTTTTAATGCTTCCAGCGAAGCAGGAGTGGCATCTTCAAAGGTCGAAGGCATCTGCCCATGGATACTTTGTGTCTGCAAAGCACCAGTGATATGTGAAAGCAGAACTGTAATGTCACTAAAGCCAACTATCCATTTAGGATTTTTATTGAATTCCGTAAAATCGAGCAAGTCTATAATACGTATAGTGCCGTAGCCCCCACGTCCCGCTATGATCGCTTTAATTTCTGGATCATCCAGAAAAACCTGAAGATCTGCTGCGCGTAAGGCATCGTCTCCGGCAAACTGATGATAACCAGCCTCTATGGTTTTTCCCCTGATCACCTTCAGTCCCCATTCTTCCAATAAAGCGATTGCAGGTTCGATAGACTTCTTCAATTTCTTTGCGGGGCATACAATTGCAATTTTGTCGTTCTTTTTTAAGTAAGGTGGCTGTTTAATCATGGGTAAAACACTTATCTTTGACAAAATAATAAAAATAGTTTTGGATAACAGTAAAATAAAAAGATATACCGTTACGGCAGCTTTGCCTTATACGAATGGTCCTGTGCATATCGGACATTTGGCAGGAGTGTACTTACCTGCGGATACCTATGTGCGCTTCCTGCGCTCTAATAACAGGGATGTGAAGTTTATCTGTGGCTCTGATGAAAATGGGGTTCCTATCACACTGAAAGCTAAAAAGGAAGGAATTACACCTCAGGAGGTCGTAGATAAATACCACAAAATTATCGGCGATTCATTTAAAGAATTTGGGGTGTCTTTTGATATCTATCACCGCACGTCTTCTGCCATGCATCACCAGACGGCATCTGACTTTTTTGAAACGCTTTATGATAAAGGGGTGTTTACAGAAGAAGTGACCGAACAGTATTATGATGAAAAAGCACAGACCTTCCTGGCAGACCGGTACATTACCGGAACTTGTCCTAAATGTGGCAATGAGAATGCTTACGGGGATCAGTGTGAAAATTGTGGAAGTACACTGAATGCAACTGACCTGATTAATCCCAAATCAACCTTGTCTGGTGAGCCACCGGTAAGAAGGGAAACGAAGAACTGGTTTCTTCCGCTGGAGAAATATGAGGCGCAATTAAGGACTTATATTGAAGGCCACAAAGAATGGAAGCCAAATGTCTACGGACAGTGTCAAAGTTGGTTAAACGCAGGCTTACAGCCCCGCGCGATGACAAGGGACCTGGACTGGGGAGTGAAAGTTCCTGTGAAGGATGCAGAAGGGAAAGTATTGTATGTTTGGTTTGATGCGCCAATAGGATATATCTCAGCAACGAAAGAGCTGTTCGAATATGCACGACTTGATGTCTGGAATCCTAAATCGGAAGAATATTATATCAATCAGGCAGGTGTCGAGAAAGGAAACTGGGAGGATTACTGGAAAGATGATTCAACTAAACTGGTTCACTTCATCGGAAAGGATAATATTGTATTCCATTGTATTATCTTCCCGGCCATGCTGATGGCACATGGAGGATATACCCTTGCAGATAATGTACCGGCAAATGAATTCCTGAATCTGGAAGGACAAAAGATTTCTACGTCAAAAAACTGGGCAGTATGGTTAAATGAATATTTGCTGGAGTTTAAGGATAAGCAGGACGTGTTACGTTATGTGCTGACTTCAACTGCTCCGGAAACTAAAGACAATGATTTTACCTGGAAAGACTTTCAGGCAAGAAATAACAATGAGCTGGTTGCTGTTTTAGGCAATTTCATCAATAGGGTGGTGGTGCTGACCCATAAATATTTTGAGGGCAAGGTGCCCGTATTGAAGGAAGTAACCGAACAGGATCAACAAGTGATCGATGAACTGGCTTTATATCCTACTAAAATTAGTGCTTCTATAGAGAATTACCGTTTCAGGGAGGCACTTACTGAGGTGATGAATGTTGCCCGTCTGGGAAATAAATATCTTGCAGAAACGGAGCCCTGGAAGGTGATTAAAACTGATGAGGACCGTGTACGTACGATTTTAAACATCAGCTTGCAGATTGTGGCTAACCTGGAGATTCTGATTGAGCCATTCTTACCATTTACGGCAAATAAACTGATGAAGATGCTGAATTATGGCGGTCACTTATGGGAAGATGCAGGGAAAACCGATTTACTGCAGCGAGGCCATCAATTGAATGAGCCGGTACTGTTGTTTGAAAAGATTGAAGATGCAGAAGTACAGGCCCAGATTGATAAGCTGAACCAAAGTAAGGTAGATAATTCTATCGCAAATGCTGTCGTTACCCCTGCGAAAGAAAATATAGATTTTGATCAGTTTAGTGCTCTGGATATTCGTGTAGCGACCATTATAGCTGCGGAGAAGGTGGAGAAAACTAAGAAATTATTGAAGCTTACCCTGGATACAGGGCTGGACCAGCGTACGGTGGTCTCCGGGATTGCTGAATTTTTTGATCCTTCAGCTATTGTCGGACAGCAAGTTAGCCTTGTTGTGAACCTTGCCCCGAGAGAAATTAAAGGAATTTTATCACAAGGAATGATTTTAATGTCTGAAAATTCAGATGGAAAACTTACTTTTGTGGCTCCTATTCAAAATCATGCTAATGGAAGTGTGGTGAGATAGGTAGTTTGGGTCCCGTAGTTCAACGGATAGAATAGAAGTTTCCTAAACTTTAGATATGAGTTCGATTCTCGTCGGGACCACTAGACAGCTAGTCAAAATGTACAAACGGCCTTAATTATATAATTAAGGCCGTTTTTTTGTGGATATCCAAAATATACAGCATTTGACATCTTGGTATTGAGGTGTTAGGTGAGTGAACTAAAAGATAAAACTACTCGCGGAGCTCGCATTAAATTACTTACTGTAATGTAGTTATATAAGCTAATAAGGTCGAATTTGTTCTATGTGTAATCTCTAGATTATATATTTGGAACTGAGTAGGTGGCATCTCGAAGATATCAACCGGATTATTTTAAATAATGTAACCTGCAATATTTGAATAAATAGTTAATCTTTAATCATAATTTAAAATAATCATGATTAGAGACATCAATAGTGCACAGACCGAAGAGGATATCATTAGTATCATTGACCCTGCAATTTTAGCGCAAATACCTGCAGAAGATCTTAAGGTTATCGCAGCAAACATTTTGCTGGAGGAAAGATATCACAGAAATGAAGTTGTTCTTTTTCCTTTTGAGGTTGTAGCTTTAAGGATTTATTCTCTGACAAGCAACCAAATCACTCAAATTGAATATCAGGACGCAGTTTATAAGGTCACAGGGTAGCGCCAGCGCCTCATTATTTAAATATGCCTAACAGCTGAAATAGGAAGAAGAGGTCGAATGCGCTCTCCAAGAGGAAGAAGTTCAAACCCCACGAAATGGTGAAGCAAAAGATCTGATAAACTCAATGGCAAATTTAGTGTATTGAAAAACTGTGGACTGACGTTCCCGGTCAGACTTCATAAAGCGAATTTATTAGATTATCTGGTAAATCTGTTGTTAAAAGGCGTTCTTGCTGTTCGGTTGTAAGTTGAGGTATACCGAAATTCTTTAAATAATTCCTACTCATAGAAATATATCCAGAAGAATAATCCTTTGTGGTACTTTTGATGTAGTTGTAAAATAATTCAGATTCTAAAATCCGTTTTAATAATTCCAGCTCACGGCGATCGTTAGATATAACTGCTATTCCGTTGTAGAATAACAGGTCTAATTGATCACATATTACAAAGGTGGGCCGCTCACAGATATGTGGAAAAAATAGTTTGTAGGCCAGAATATCCATTGACTGACGTCTCCCAAAAGCATACCATTCTTCATAAATCCTTTTTCCCCTGTCACGTGTAGCAAGCGCTGCTTTTTTAGAAAGTAAATATCGATAAGCTTCCGGGAAGTTAGCGAGCATTTCATCTTCAGGAATGATTTCTAACCGTCCTTGAGCTGGTCGATAAGGGAAAATAATCTTTTCATTCAGTCGGGTGATATCTTCTACCACTTTGACCTTATTTGCATTCACAATATCCCTGCAAAGAATCCGCTCTACCCGAAACTCCTGATCAGGCGAAGGTAAGTAGTAATACAGTTCATCTTCATGCAAGGGACGAAATTTGTAGACATCATTCATGAGCGTTGCAATGCCATTTTTGGTTTCGTAAATAGCTTTAAAAGGTATTCCTGTCTGTTCAATATTCCTGATGAAAACATTTAGTTCCTCAGAATTCACGAGATTCCAACCATCCTGGTGATTGAGGTCATGATATAAAAAGGTTTTAAATGGAAGTTTAACTAACGAGTTTAGTGCCATTGAGTTGGTCCGAAGATATTTTATACTGGCTTCGTCCCGGGATATGATACAGATACAAGTGTAGGTGTTTCGTTCAGTAAACACTTGTTCGCCGCCGAAGTTAATGATGGTAAGGTTTAATGCTTCGTCCTCGAAATACTGGCGCAGTGCCCTGCCATTTATGCTTTTGATAAATGTATTAACAGTAATATATCCCAACCTTCCGGCAGGATTCAATGCGTTTATGCCAATCTGAAAAAACGGGATGTAGAGATCCGGATGACCGCTACAGCTTACTGGCCAGGTCAGTGCTTGTCTCAGAGTGTCTTCATCCATATTTCTGGATGCAACGTAAGGCGGATTTCCGGCCACAAGATCGAATCCACCATTTGCTTGGATCGGCGCAAAGGTTGCTACAGGATCAAAAACAAGACTATTCGCTACTAATAAATTATATGCAAAGTTCTCGTCTTCGCCAGCAAGTAATGCTTGAATAGCTAGTAGCAAACGAGCACGCTGCAAACTGTAGTCGGCGATATCTATACCGTAAACCTGTTCACTATAGATCTGCCGATATGATCTTCCTGTAAGTATTTTAATACAAGCGCTATAGGTAAGCAGAAATCCTCCACAACCACACGCCGGATCATAGAGGGTACAGGTATCGTTAGGTGCTTGGGTTTGGTCTAAAAGAGAATTAATGATAAAATCCCGAATATAGGCGGGAGTGTAAACGGCTCCATTTACAACTTTTTCCGTTGGTGATACGACATACTCGAATAGTTCGATTAGGTCTTCTACAGTATAAGCCGCTGTATGCTTGATGATGACTTTTAAAAACGTGTCTAATGCTTCGGCACGCTCATCATTCTCATCGGCTGGTATACGGTAGTTTTTGAGCAGCTCATTGTGCACAACAGTTAGGCTGTTAAAAGAAAGAAAAGATGATATGATCAGACTGTCCACAAAGTGTGGACCAAGGATAATATATGGTGAAAGGGCTTTGTATACGTTTGTGTGCATTTATTATATAAGAAAATCCAGACTAATGCATGGATTAGCGTTCATTTAAAGAATCATAGTAGGCCTTGAGTTCGCTGTCGAACTTAAAATAGGCGAGGGTGTATTCCAATAATTTCTGATAGGCAACAGTGTTATCCTGACCATCAGCTTTTAGTTGTTCAACAATTGGATCTAACGTAATAATGAGAGACTTTAGTCTTTGTAAGTTCCAAAGCAATTTGATGCCACGTTCCCGTTGATCAAATTTAAAAGCAATCTGGTACATCCATTTACCCACATCACTGTTCCACATGATCGAACCGTCGGTATTTCTATAAAAATGTGTATCGTATTCATCACTACAGGGATCAACAAAACCAATCTTCCCATCATTATAAATTGTTTCACTGTTGGTGGGCCACTTATTGTGTTTGCCGTTATTGCAAAATTTGCAGGAATAGACAAGGTTGTCATATTGGGTGTCGTTAATATTTCCAAATTGCCGAAAAAAGACTTTCGGGATAAAATGATCAACTTCGTACCAGGTATGACGGTAGCTGTCATGAGAATCGCAATAAGCGCAACAGTTGTTGAAATCTATTTTTAGATCTGGTTTGTGGTCACCCCAAGTGGTTACTGCCGTGGTGATTGGCCGCCTTCTCGGTGTCTTTTCTCTAAGCGGGATCATTCTTTTGCTTTAATAGTGACATTAATAATTTTTCTGCGTCCTCAGTGATTTCGGTTAATTCGTCTAGGTTCTTGTCAGATAGCAGATGGTTTGGGGTCTCTTTATGTTGACGTTCGTCTAATTTGTTCAGGTCAAGCTGCAAATTAAACAGTTCTTCTTTCTCAATTGGAGTCAGTTCCTCTAGCTGGCGTATCTCGATCAATTCAGCGATACGTTTTTTTCGACTATCGATATATTGATGGTAATACTGAATATTTCGTTTGAGAACCTCAATAAACCAAGGTTTACTTTTATCTAGAACCTCTTTGCTGTAGATTATATTGACGTTGTCGACCTGGGGAAAGGCATCTGTTGGCTCATTAGTGAAGATGATCATTGGGAATTTCGGTTTAATTTTTTCGAACTCCCTTACCACGGTATCCCCATTATAAACAAGTGTACCTTTGTCTTTAAGAAAATAATCCACAAGGAGCAGGTCAATATCGGATTGATAAATTCGGTTAATCAGTTCGTCTTTCGGAAGCCCCCGCTGGATGTCATAGCTAACCATTTCAAAATCATTCTCGAGTTTACGGATGATCTTTTTTACCTCTTTTTCTGCCTCGTCGACATAGCCAATTTTATACATCTGCAGTGGTTTTTCGTGTTGGAAAATTAATTTTTATCGTAAAGCCCTGGGCGCTGTCTAATATTTCGACCATACCACTGTAATCTTCAATTACGTTTTTGACCAGATACATCCCAAGGCCAGTCCCAATATCCTGACCATCTTTGTCTTTTTTGGAGGTTGTGAATGGTAAGAATACCTCTGATTTATCTACGAAAACATCCGGCAGGCCCGGCCCGTTGTCATGATAAAGAATGCTAATAGTATCCTTATTGACGCTGTGGGTAATGCCGATTTCGCGGTTGATCAGTTCGTCTGCGCTATTGAAGGAATCGATGGAATTTGTGATCAGATTGCTAAAAATTGTATTCATGTCCATCTCGAACGCCCTGAAACTATAAGTCTCGGCAGATAAATCTACGCTCATTGTGATAAAACGATCTGCTAGGGCAAGTTCCCAATCATTTTTCAGTGTTACGAAATAATCGCTAAATTTTAAATCCCTACGTTGACGTTTGTCTTTTTTGATGCTGGTCAGCGAGTAATCTACCCAGTGTTTTACTTTAGCGTTATCGGCTTTTAACAATTCAAAAATATCTTTACCATTTTTGTAGTCCTTTGTCGCTTTTGCTTGTACACTAGCTATATTTTCATAAATGATCTCAAGGTCGTCGATCTCACTTGTATTGTATTGGACATTACGTAACTCATGAGCGAAGGAAGCCATAATTAGGCCGAGACTTGCTAGATTCCGTACCTGCGCAATCTCGGCATCCTTTTCTTGTGGACGTTGGAAGAGGCGGATAGTTTCTTCGGCCATTTGTTGGTAGGAAGCTTTTTCTTCTTCTTCATTCGCAGTGCCACTACCTCGTCTGGCTTCTTCGCCCTCACTTTCTTCGATAGCCTTTTTTTCCTCAGCCACTCTCTGCTGGTATATCCTTTCAGCGAGTAACATGGCCTCGGCAGTTATCCGTTCATCTTCTTTCCGTTTCTTCTCTGCTTCATTGAACAGGTACACCGGATGGTACAAGGTACTCCTGTCAATCTCGAATTGATTTATAATCCCGATCAATATCCGTTTAAACATGGTGAAAGCATCATTTTCAACTAAAGAGCCGCGATCGGATTTATCCGCCAGCTGCTCATTGCCCACTCTTGATATGGTGATGATGCCGGCAACCTGATTAGAACCAACTCGCCAATCCCCAATGCGCTGGCCGACTCCTGCAGGGCTGCGGCCGGCGCGGCGACCTAAATCCAGCCAGTCATTATCGGGATCTCCATATGGCCTTACCCGGAATGAGTCGCGGTAGATCTTTATACCGCCGAATCTGTTAAGGGTATTTTGGCGTTCAGAGGAATTAATTTCCTTGTACGGGTATTCATCTTTTTTGCCGCCTGTCAGCTTTAGAAAATAAAATGTAAAGTCAAAATCCCCCACTGCTTTCAGCCGTTCGACGTTCTTTTCGGTTTTTTTCCATTTGATAACCTGCTGGACTGTCCGTGAAAAGTTGAATGTCTTTTTTTTTAGGGTTTTCAGATCATAGGGCGGAGCAGCATCCCCAAATACGCTCTTATATTTCTTACTCACTAAAGCCAGATCGATTTCATTGCGAGTAAGTTCAAAGTCTACAGTCAGCGTCTCCGCATGAAATTTGGCGACCATTTTGTAGTCGAAGTCATTAAAAAAAGCTGTGTCGACCTCACCGAATAATTTCGGTACCTGCCAGTATCCTTGAAAAACCCGGAAAGGGATTAATAATTCTTTAGGCGGGATTAACGCTTCCAATCCTTTGAACGTATTTTCAATTTCTTTCAAGGACCAATCATCTCGTAGGTTTTGGATCTGTATAAAAGTGCCGTGCTTGAAAGTGCCGGTCGGTATTTTATCAAAAAATGGAAAAGATCCAAATGTAGTTTTGACCACCTGCTCTAGGTCGAGCGGCTCGGCATCAATAACCGTTGCTTTGATATCTGATAAGGTCAGGCCGGGGCCCTCGAATTGTTTCCAGTCCATTTCCCAATAGATGCCAGCTTGGTTTTCATCTTTTGGCTTTGTCCATAATTTGGTTAGGGAACCTAACCTGTCCAGCGCAAAACGGCCAATGCCCTTAGCGCCAGTTTGAACACGCCCTTCGTCTGATAAATATTTCCGGTCCTTATTTCCGGTGCCGATCATCATCCACTGGTTGGCGATCACCTCGTTGTTCATGCCCGCTCCGGTATCGATGATACAGATCCTATTGTGAGTATTTAACGATTGCCTGATTATTATGAGCGATGCCTCATCAAGATTTTCCACAAGTTCATATTGATCGCCCTTTGCAACATAGTATCCCGCGTCAATCAAACTTTTGAGTTTATACGTGGTCACCATTTCTGCAGACAATATCGGTTCGATACCGCTAAACGGCACATCAAAAACCACGAGGCAATACTCTGAATCCGCGTCGTACGCATTTTTCACCAATTCAATGATAGCTCCTTCCGCATTGGTGAAGTTTTGCTGACCAATGAGTAGTGCAGTTCGGGCGGATACTGAAAAAGGTATTTGGCTCATAATTCAAACAATTATAAGCATATTTTGAGTAAACTCTTAATATTATAACTTATAAAACTCTAGATTGACGAATATCGTGTCTAATACACTTTACTGGTTTTACGCATTTTTATTTCTGGCTCTTTTTCATAATAGGAACATGAGCGACCGTCTTATCCGCAAAGGCCTCGCATCGCCTTTTTAATAGTACAAGAATCACCTAATTTTAATAAGGGAAAGAGTAAACAAAGTAAATCTTACGCGGTTATTGGTCTGATAATCTATTTGATTTTGAATGTTTTTTATTAATTTTTGGAGTAAGTTTGCCGCTTAAAAAAAGGTAGTGATTAATTCGGTGAGTATAAGAATTTTAATTTATATAAGGTGTTGATAATCAATCAAAAACCTATGGTTAGACGTTGTCGTCGGGACCACTTTGGAGATTAAACGACTCCTAAAACGGCTTTTCTGCATCAGAAAGGCCGTTTCTGTTTTTGAAATGGATGAAATAATGGGTATCCGACAACCAAACCGACAACCGGTTTTCGTAGTCGCGGTTGCAATACTTAACTAGAATGGCAGAGATTAAACTCAATCTAAGACATCCTACAGCAGACAAAGAGACTCCAATTAATGTAATTGTAAGGTACAACAATCAGAAGCTTGTGTACTCAAGCGGAAAGAAAATCCATACGAAACATGGGGAAACAGCAGATCTAAAAAAAATCCTTGATATTCGATTTGCGAGAGTTGAGGGAACAACTAGAATGAACTTCTCTGAGTTAGTCAAATGGTTTACCTACGAATATTTTCACCCAAGAAGCAGATCATGACCAACAATGAAACTAGCGTAGCGAGTATGAACACGCTTAAGACTTATAAAAAACACTGCGACTGCTTGAAACTTTTGCGAAGGAACAAGGATCTTTTGACTTCAAGGATATAAATATGAACTGGTATTTCCATTTTACAGACTGGTGTAATAGCGTGAGGAACTATAACTCAAGTACGTTGATAAGCACATCAAGGTTATTAAATCTTAGCTTAGGAAAGCGGAAGAAGAGGGGGTAAATGGGACTACATTCTATAAGAATAGGGATTTCAGAAAACCATCATATATATCAGAAACGATCTATCTAAATCAGGACGAATTACGTTTCATCCACGAGCTAGACTTATCTACTAGAGTAGAACTTGATCGGATAAGGGATCTCTTTCTAATTGGTGCATAGTCAGGCCTTCGCTTCAGCGAATTTAATAGACTAAAAGAAAGCCATATCATTGATGGGTTCATTAGAATGAGAACAAGTAGGACAAGCTCTCAGGCTGTGATCCACTCAACAGCGTTGTTAAAAGTATACTAATGCACACAATCACCCAAGCTCCAGCCTTAAACCCAGTCAACAAGATCTTTCCATTACCCGTAAACTGCTTGAAGCTGGAAAGCTACCGGACTTACTGATCCTGGATCATATCATCTTAACCAAATGTGGTGATTTCTCCTTTGGGGATGAAGGGCTTATAGCCTTTTATATTTGTAAAATATGGAACAGAGAAAATTTTAAGCAATACCCGCACGGGTTAATGTGAAAGCTTCTGTATAACTGGCAAAGCTTCGTCATATTGGTTCTCCTGCTCGTCTGATGATGCCTGTGTATGCTTTAAAATCACCCTTCTCAGCCGATCCTGATATTCATCGCCCCAAAGGCCAATGGAACTGATCAAAGGGATGAGTGTTTTACCAAAGTCGGTAAGACTATATTCAACTTTCGGGGGCAACACTGGATAAATCTTCTTAGTGACCAATTCATGATCTTCCAGTTCCTTCAATTGCACGTTCAGTACCCGTCTGGTCACGTCCGGAATCTTTCGCTGAAGTTCACTGGGCCGCAGGTTGCCTATATGGATGAACCAAAGAATTCGGATCTTCCATTTGCCATACAGCACTTCACCTACCAGGTCAAGTCCGCAATTGAGTGTCGGAGTAGTCTTTTTTATGTACATAAATACGAATATACAGTAAACCCAAATAGAGATCAATAGGGATAAATTTATCCCTATTTGATTCGTAAGCCCGTAATTGTTTGCTATCCCAGTACTATCGAAATTTGTACTACAAACAAAAAAGATATGGAACAGCAATTCAACTACAGCAACGAATTATCCGGAAAGATAGCCTTAGTAACAGGGGGCACAAAGGGTGCGGGAAAAGCAATCGCAGAACGCTTAATCGCAGCTGGGGCAACAGTAATTATTACGGCAAGGAACAAATCCGAACAGCCAGATGCAGACCTTCATTTTATTCCTGCTGACCTGAGCAAGGCAGAAGATGCGCAAAAAGTAATCAGCGAGGTGCTGTCGACCTATGGCAGGCTGGATATCCTGGTGAACAACCTTGGTGCTTCATCAACACCCGCCGGTGGTTTTTCAGCATTGAATGATGAGGATTGGATATCAACCCTCCAGGCTAATTTACTTGCTCCTGTCAGGCTTGACAGGGGATTTTTACCGCAAATGATCGATCGGAAAAGTGGAGTTATTATCCATATCGCTTCCATACAGGGCAAATTGCCGCTGTACGATTCCACTTTGCCCTACGCAGCTTCAAAAGCAGGATTAATCAATTACAGTAAAAGTTTATCCAATGAAGTTACGCCGAAAGGTGTCCGCGTGCTCACTGTTTCACCAGGATGGATCAATACAACAACATCGATAGCCTGGTTGGGCGAGATTGCAAGGAATGCAAATAGCACGGTCGAAGAAGCTCAAAAAAGTGTCATGGATGCATTGGGTGGAATACCTTACGGCAGGCCCGCAGAACCGGAAGAAGTAGCTGAATTGGTTGGCTTTTTAGTTTCTCCAAGAGCCAATTACTTAACAGGAACAAATTTCGTCATTGACGGAGGAACGGTACCGACTGTTTAAAAACTTAATCATATCATCATGGGATTACCTAAAGTAGTAGAGCGCTTCGTAGAGACGCAGAACAATTATGACAGCAAAGCTTACACAGAATGCTTTACTGAATCCGCCATCGTACATGACGAAGGCAAAGTACATACTGGCAAGGAAGAGATTCTCCAATGGATCGAACATGCGAATGAAGCTTATCAATCTTCAATGCAACCACTCAAGTACGAGGAGTCCGGATCAAATGGGGTACTGACTGCAAGGGTGTCTGGTACGTTTCCCGGAAGTCCAATAGTACTTCAGTTTCATTTGGGAATAATGAACAATTTCATCGATTCTTTAAAAGTAACCGGATAAGGCTTCGGCCCGAATGGTAAAACTTACTGTGTTTTTTAATATGCTTCTGGCGTGATGTAAATCCTATATTACACCAGAAGCCATTTTTTTAATTTCCCATTCTTTCCCATCATGGCGGCGGGTCTAGTTAAGATATCTTTAATCTGATCATCAACAATTCATGGGACTAAGGCTGCTAAAATATAGAAAAATGTATGAAGGAGGTCGATTAAGCCATAATACAACCTGCGCCCCAATGAAGCGATATCTACCAGTTAAATTTTCCGAGATGTAAACTATCGCTGATCTGGTTACGGTCGTCACTCACAAACGAAATATACACCTCAACGGTACTTCCCTTTTTGATTCCTGCGAGGTCGAGTACATCTTTTCCGGTAAGGCGATGCGCCCCTCCTGTAGTATACCTGGACTCCTTTAATTCCGGAAAATAGGCCATCAGGATTGCTTGGTCACTGATATGGGCAGGAGATGTCGCCTTTGTATCCCAGGTAAAGGACAGCCCTGTTTCGGTAACTTTCACCTCAGCAGCAGCTGTTCCCGGTAAGGATCCTTTCGTCATCAGGATTTTAGCGTAGTCTACTCCCCGATTTGGGAATTCCCCCTGGATGGAGTTTCTTCTGTTGCAGGAAACCATGGCATTGTGAGGGTTCATACCTAGTTTTTTTGCCTCCAATCCATATCCAACAGTGGTAAAACGCTTCAAGGGCTTCATGAAATTAGTGAAAATCTTGGTATCTTTCTCTACGACAAGTTGCTTTGAGCTGGGTTTTACAGTTCTTTTTTTATTTTTTGTTTTTGCATAGGTATTGCCATTGGGAAGTTGATAATAGGTGATCCCATCTACGGTACCGGAAAAGCCCACAAAGGGGCCGCTTTTAACTCGTGCCATGATTTTAAATATTTATAATTAATAAATTATGCAGCTTAAAATCGAAATCAGGCAGGGTCTTTAAAGGGCGATGTCGGAGTCGAATTTATGGCTGAATGTAGTTTTTGCTTATTCTCGTCATATTCATTCATTACAAATATAAATACGGAAGAACAGTAATTGCAAATAATTAGGCAATAATTTTTCAAAAAATTTCTAATGAATTATATTCGGTTAATTTCGAGAAAAAACCGGGGTGTTTTGTATTTGTGAATCATTTTCAGGACAGGATGAGCAGGGGTATGCCTTTGTTATACTTTGGTTCGGAGACGGTAGGTGTTAAAATTTGATTGTAGTTTAGTCTTATTTTGGTTGTGGTTTGATCATAAGTACCCCATATCTACATCATTCTTACGCCAAACATACATAGAAGTATATTTGGCGTAGATCTGTGCTAAGTTTAATCTATATATGGGGTACTTATGGTCAGGTTACAACCAAACCACAACCTGGACATAACTAAAATTCATCACGACTCGTTATCGAACCTTTGCCGGGTCGTTGCCCTACTGTGGGTGAGAAATGGGGATTTCAGGAAGATGAGGTTCCTGCCCCGACATTCACTATGTGGGGCTAAGAGATATACTATTCTTCTTGGTAAATAAAAGGGAAATAGATGTGATGAAAAGCCCTGCCAGCTCAGTAACTGACAGGGCTTTCTACTATCTAAGCTGCGGGAATGACATTGACTTCAAATGCCCGGCAGGATACCATTTCAGCATGATGCACAACAGTAAGTTTAAGCTTCATCTTCTCAATCAGCTGTTTCGCTTCAGCAATTGTTTTGTTGAGATCACTGATTCCTCTGACCTCAATTCCTTTCGCCATCAGTTTGAATTTACTTGGTTCGAACTTATCGATGAATTTTTGCAGGTCGGCACTGATCTTAGTTGCTGGTTTTTCCATGTTCTATTTCTTGTTTTCCTTAAGTATACAGCAAAACAAGGCATTTAGTTTTAAGTCAGAAGTCCGCTAATGTTAACTTTTTATTTTTGCAGTCATTCTTGACTATTATTTAACATGGGTTTAATAATGCGACCTTAGATTTGTACTATAAATATTTGGTTAGTATTTATAAGTTTAGGTTTAGTTGATAAAGAGTAGCCCATGATGGATGTCAGGGGCTATTTTAGTTTTATCCTGGAGTTGGAACACTGTAGAAAAACTCTTCCGCAACAATTTTACCATCTTTTACTTCATATATCGCAATTTCGCTCATCGCCATCCTACCGTGCTCTTTATAGGTGACATCCATATCCATTACAACAGAAAAGTGGTTTGATGAAACTATAGGGTCAGATATTGTGGCCTTATGTATTTCCTCTACACTTGATTCCCAATAAATGGTCTTGTTTTTTACGGCTGCTTTGCCTTCAGTCAGTTCCATTGGTGTGCCTTTCGGTTCCTTACTGATCACATGATCTGCGTAAAGCTCATCGACAGCTTCTGTGTTCTTGCCATCACGGCAAAGTTGAACTAATTTTTCAGCTACTTCTTGTGTTTTCATACTGGGTATAAATTATGTTTATATTCTGGGTTAATCACCATAAACGGATGAAGTGTTCAATGGGTTTTATTTTTATTGATCTTTTCTACACAAAAGGACTTGAAGCTTAAAGATTTGAGTTGTCATGTGCCTTCAGGAGCAGTCTTTCCTGGAAGAAGAATGACTACCGTCTATGGAATGGATGTGTATATTGCATCCTATGAGGAAAGTATCCGTCATGCTAAAACCTTTATTCATTTCCCTGGGCATAATGAGCACAATATGGCTCATAAACCCCTTGCCATTATTTTCCCAATCTACTCATCCAGCTGATTCACTATTTACCAAATTACAGCAGTATACCGATAGCACGATGGTACTGGAGTATACGAGCAATTGGATAGGGCCGCCAAGTCTTTACATCCTGAGTAAAAAAAACGATACCCTGAATGCCTACACTTATCGAAATATTTTTTTAGACAGGAAGATTAGAGGAGAAATGATACCAGGGATCAGGAGGGAGATGAACCCCGATGACGCGTATAAAATTATGATCACAAAGCCTGACATCAATGAATTCTTTCATTTCTATCCGATTGAAAAGAAAGCAATCCATAAATTCTGGGCAAAACTTCATAAAATAGCACCCTGGTCTTTAACTGATGATTCGGTAAATGGTTTTGGTTGTCCACCACGAAAGCCCGAAATCACAAAGGCTGGAGATACTATTTTCCGTGATGAAAACATATATGATGGCGGAGGGATGAGGCTTTATCTGATTACCAAAGAACAAATAAAAATGCTGGATTATTATGCACCTGATTTTTATATCAGAATTTGTCCTGGGAGGAAGGATAGAGAAGGTATACTTAAAATAGGCAAGATTTTTAAGGAATATATCAGGCCATAAAGTCCGGATGATCTTGTTGTCTGGCCAATGATACCGTAAGTCAATTCAAGGAGGGTGTACATAAAAGGCTGTCACAATTGAAGGGCTAAGAATGGAATAAGGGTGTGACCGTGATTTGATCTCCATAACAAACCAGGTATTCCAGATGCAAAATTCATTTTCCGATTTGGATATATCCATTTATTCGACAAACCGTATGTCTATCCAACACATTGCTGAACTTTAACAGACTTCAGCTTAAAAGCCGATTCGTGTCTTCTGTAATTACCCATAAAAATGCCCCCAAATAGTGTCTAACTTTTGGGGGCATTGTATGATGAGTCTCTTTCTTTAATGAAAGAAAAAGGAGAATGACTAATTCCCGAAGATTTCTTCCAGTTTTTTATTCAGCTCTTCGCCGCGAAGATATTTAGCGACAATCTTACCACTTGGATCAATCAGGAAGTTCATAGGGATGGCTTTAACATCGTATAACAATCCCGCTTCATTATCCCAGCCTTTGAGGTCTCCCACCTGTTTCCAGCTCAGCTTGTCATCCTGAATAGCTTTCAGCCATTTCGCCTTATCGCTGGCTTTGTCCATTGATACACCCAGGATCTCAAAACCTTTTCCTTTGTATTGTTCGTAAGCCTTTACCAGATTCGGATTTTCCCTTCTGCAGGGTGCACACCAGGATGCCCAGAAATCAATCAGCACATATTTTCCGCGGTAATCTGATAGTTTCACCATTTTCCCATCAACATCTGGCTGGGCGAAATCTGTTGCTTCTACACCTTCCTTTGTTTTCTTCACTTTCTGGATTTTGGCCTCCACTTCTTTACCCATGTACGAGGTTCTCAGCGGCTCATTCAGGCTGGCGAAAGTCTTTTCCATGACAGGAACATCAAAGTCGGGCCCAAGCAAAGAATTAAATGCCATCAGTGCCATATGTTTGTCCGGGTTTTTCCCGATGTAGGCCATTTTTGCCTCATAGATTTCTTTTTCGATCACCTTGGTGCGATCTTCTAAAGTCTGAATATAACTCTGATCCTGTTTCTTTGCTTCAGGCTGTGCTGCATATTCCTTATTCAACAGCTCATACTGTGCATAGATAGGTTTAAGAAAAGCAGTAACTTTTTCATTCTCTGCATTAAGGGCTGATCCTGAAATCACGGAATTCTTTACGGAGTCTTTTGCTACAACAGTAATACGTTCATTGCCCACGAACAAAGCCCTGATATCATAGCTATTCCGTTTAATCGGATCATCTGGCTGTCCATCATGTTTAACTCGGATGTTGGCTTCTGAAGGAGAAGATACTGTACCTTTAAATTCGAACTTACCATTGTTCATAAATACAGAATCCATTTGCTGTTTCCCATCTTTAATGACCATCAGATAGGCTTTTGCCGGCTTGTTAAGCTTACCGACCTGACCGGTGATGGTATATCCATTTTGTGCTGCCAGATACAGGGGTGCAATACCGGCCAGCATGCATAAAATTGCTTTTTTCATTTTCTATTGTTATTTAGGAGTATGTTATTAATTGGAGTGTGTTATTAACCAGCGTATCTGAAAACAGAATGACACGGGTATTATTTACTTTTCTTTTTGGCAGGGGCTTTAGCCTTAAGCAGGTTGTTATAAAGTGACTGGTCTTTTAAAATCGCAACTGCGGAGAGGAAACTCTCATTAGCCTCATTGCGTACACGTAGCTGGAATGATGTGCCACTATACAATAAGGTGGCTATCTCAGATTTGATCTCTATACCCAGGGTCTTTCTTGCTGCTGTATCCGATTTTGATGGGATTCCTTTAAAACGTGCCGAGGCCTGGTCAAATATCTGATCGAGCATAACATCTGCTGTTGTAAATGCAGAGTTGAAATCACTAAACTCAGGATACTTTTGTAGGAGTGTAGCCCGGTTCTGTTGCACATAATTAAAGCCTGCTTTAGTCACCAGTCCACTGTTCATCACAGTGCCCAGCCATACACTGTATACATTCGTATCAATAGCTACAAAACGATCGGGCATAATTCCACCGCCACCGTAAACTGTTCTTTTATTTGTCAGTGTACTGAATTTTAAAGAATCGGGAAAATTGAGGTGTGATTCTCCTTTCAATTCACCTGAGGCCATCCTGCGGTTGAAATCCTCAAAGTAATCTGCTTTTCCTTTTTCATAAGGTTTCTGTATAGAACGGCCGGATGGGGTATAGTAACGTGCCGCAGTCAGTTGTAATACTGAACCATCGGTCATCACTACCGGCTTTTGCATCACGCCCTTCCCGAAGCTCCTGCGCCCAATGATGACTGCCCTGTCCCAGTCCTGCAGTGAACCTGTTACAATCTCACTGGAAGAGGCGGTCGATTCATCTATAAGTACAGCCAGGCTGCCTTGCATAAACTGGCCGAAACCACCCGTATAATAATGATCTTTTACCCCGGAATTGGTCACGGAATAAAAAACCATTTTTTCTTTTGGCAGGAATTCATCCGCCACGCCAATTGCAGCCTCCACATATCCGCCACCATTCCCCTGCAGATCGAGAATCAGCTTTTTCATCCCTTGCTCTTTCAGCTTTTTAATTGCGGCATCCATTTCCCTGCGGGTAGAAATACTGAAAATAGACAGGGCAATATAACCGATTTCCTTATCTACCATGTAACTGGCGGTGACAGAAAGATCGGCAATCTGCTCACGCATGATTTGCATACGGATGGGCGACGACATCTGCTCCCGTGCAACATCCAGCACAACTTCCTTGCCTTTCTCTCCTCTCAGGAGCAACATGATCTGCTGGTTTTTTAATCCTTTCCCAACAATCGGATTATTGTCGATGCCCACAATACGATCTCCCTGGCGAAGACCGGCTCTTGCTGCTGGCCCGTCCGGGTTAACGCCAGTTACGAAAGTACTGTCGTTAACCATCAGGAACTGAATGCCTATTCCTGCAAAACTGCCGCTCATGGCTACATTCATCTGTTCTGCTTCTTCCCTGCTGATGTAACTGGAATGGGGATCAAGGTCGCTCACCATTGCCTTTATTGCAGCATCAACCAATCTTTCGTCCTTCACCTGATCCACATAATTTTCCTGGATCAGCTTCAGCGCTTCCTGTAGTTTGATTTTTGGATTCATCTGCGCATGGGCCGAAAAAGCGATCATCGAACCCAGGACAGACAAGGTAATTTTATATATATTCTTCATTATGCTTATTTTTCTGCTCTCAATAGTTCAATTGCTGTAGATAATTCATCCATCAGCTGGCTAGGGCTGCCTGAATAACCTTCCGAGCTGTAGCGTACGACTTCATTTTTTACAATAATCTTACGCGGGATTGCGGAAGAATTAAACAAGGGTACCAGACTTTTGAATACTTTGTCCTGCTCGCCATTATCACCTATGGCGTCATGCAGAAGATTGAAGCGGAAGCCTGTTTCCTTCACATAATTCACCGATTTAAATTTATAATCTCCGTGTTGCATAGTGCCGATCATATACACACCTACAGAAGGATCTTTCGCATACTTGTCTACCAATAACTGCATTCCCGGAAAAGCCATGATACAGGGTCTGCACCAGGTCGCCCAGAAGTCAATCACAATGATCTTGTCTTTCCAGTCGGCCGAACTCACCATCTTTCCATTTGCGTCTTCCAGCGTGAAGGGAGTCAATGGGTGATTCACCAGATTCCCTTTGACATGCTTCATCATTTCGTCGTTTTCTTTCTTCGATTTTAAAGAGGCCAGATAGCTTTCATAACCTTTATCGCTCCCATTGTGTGTACTCAGGTAGATCGATTTGAGCTTATTAAACATTACCGGCGTAACCGCATTATTTTTCATACTGGCATCAAGCAAGGGTAAAATGAGTTTTTCCTCCCCCAGTTTGTCCAATATATACAGGTGGATCTCATTCAGTTCTGCGTTGGAATATTGTCCCTTTTGAGATAGTTTAAGGAAATAGTCCTTACCATTTGCATAATCTGCCACATCTTTGGTCATCGAAATGTGCGTAAAGAGACGGTCGTCCATCTGCTGGTCTGCATTGTCCTGTGCTGCGGAATGATCAGCACCAAAATCCTCTTTATATGAACCATCATTTTTACGCTCCAGTAAATAAGGGATAATCTTCTGACTTAATCCGTATAGGATTTTTACATCCACCAACTTCATCATATAGGCTTTCATGATATTCCAGCGATAAATTTCATTTGCTGTTTTAAAGTCGATTTCTTTAAAAAGGGCCAGAAACTGATCATAATCTTTCTGATCAAAATAACCGGAACCTAGTCCGCGATAAATGGTATAATAGATAAAACTTTTATCATCCGGATTTTTCTTCCATTCTGCCATCGGATAATCTTTAAGGAATTGCACGCCCAGGGCCAGGTGCCTGGCAGGATCCTGCTCACCTGTCACATGCTGAAAAGCAATAAACTTTGCTGTAGCCCCTTTCGGGAAAGTGCCTTTTATACGGTTTTCTACTTTGAGTGCCTGTAGGCTGTCTTTCAGATCACGGTCATAATACTGGTGAATGGTCGACAGTTGCTCTTCAGTCAGATTTTTTTGTGCCAGTATCTCCTGCAGGGTTGCGGTTGCAAATTGCCTGAATGCAAGCTCTCCAAGGTTCTTTTTCTTAATCTCAAGATAGGTATTCAGGTAATTTTGTACAGAAGAGCCAGCAATCTGCGACTCTTTTTTCAATAAGGCTTCCACTTTTGCAGCATCTTTTTCAGGATTTGAATAAGTGGCAAGCATCATATTACCCGCGCCTGGTGTAGACAGAATTGCTTCTGCAAGGTAATTACCTGGTATATTTTTCTTTTTTGCAGATAAAACGGCACTATAAAAGCCTTTACCAGCATTGTTGTCAATAACGTCTGGCTGGTCTATATTGCCCTGATAAAGTTTAATGGCCACAAAGGAGGCATTTTCTGGTAAGGCGTATTTTCCTGTCCAGCTGCCATTTGTTTTTTTCAGTGTTAAGGTTTCCTGCTTCCAGTCGAAATTTCTGAAAATCACGAGCGCAGCATTCACCTCATCGCTGAACTCAAGGTCACCCCCGCTAGCATCGTAACTAAAATTGATTTCTTTTCCTGCTATCGGAGCAGTGGGTTGTAAGGTAAGCCTCGGTTTACCCTGCTGTCCGTAACTTGAAAAGGACAACAGGATAAACAAGGCGGCAAATAATTGTTTTTTCATTATCTAGGGCTTTGTTGTATTTCAGGATTAAATTCGAGTACGGCTTGTGTGATTGGATAGATAAATCTGTTGCTACCCGGATCAAGTGTATAGGTCTGGCCTTCAAAAGTGCGTACTACTGGTTTGGCAAAAGCAGCATCCAGGTTTAATCTTCTCTGGTCAAACCAGCGCAGGCCGGTACCCATCAATTCTCTTCTTCTTTCACTGATCACGGCAGACAGGAGTTCATCAGGATTATTGATGACCAGATCCTGGTAATCTGCTGCCTTGAAACGGTTCTTTCTCAGGTTATTCAATAGTTCGAGTGTTTTTACTGTATTTCCTGTACGGGCATAAACTTCAGCCCTGTTCAGTATAAGTTCCGGCACACTCAATCCGGTCTGAATGGACCCCTGATCAAAATTGGCCCTGATGTAAGCACTGCCTGGTATGCCATTAACGGAGGTAGAGGTGAATAGTTCTTTCCTTAAATCGCCCGCAGAGAATAGGTCGATCAGTTCAGGATTAAGCTGTGAGCGGAATGTTCCCGCAGATACTTTAGATAACAGGATTTCCTGATTCAGGAGTCTGAGGGGAATTGCGCCTGTATTTCCTACATAAGTTTCAAGATTGTTCAGCGTGCTGTTGATCTGTAGCGCCAGATCAGCATATGCTCCGGATTTTTCGAAATTGCGCATGTACAAATGGCAGCGGGATAACAATGCATAGGCGGATACTTTTGAAGTATGACCGTTATTGGTACCCACATTCTGTAAGGAAGGAATTGCTTCTTCCAGGTCTTTTATAATCTGGTCATATACTTGTTTGACACTTGCCCTGTTTAATTTCTGATACAAGTCCGGTGTAGTCAGCATGGGAACGCCTATTTGTGTTGCAGCTGTTGCCGGATTGTAAAATTCGCCATACTGGTTGACCAGCGATAGGAGCGCAAAAGCGCGATGGACCAATGCTTCGGCATATACCTCCCGTTTTTGTGTCTCTGAGCCATTTTTACTGGACATTACCCCATATAATATCTCATTGCACACATAAATCTGCTCGTAAAAATTATTCCATCCCACATCCATTTGCCCATCGCCGTAATAGGAAACTCCCCATATATAGGCATTTTTGACCTCGGAATTCCAGGAGGCCTGATGTGTAGCAAGAGTTGTGGCCATATCGTCGGAAGTGACCATGGGCAGAATATAACTGTTTTCAAAGGTGCTGCGGTTGTTTACCAGTAACTGATAATCCTCTGTATTGACCAGCGTTCTGGTCGAAAACTGATCTACCTCCACATATTTTCTGCAGGAAAACAAGGCTGCAGAAAATAGAAGGGACATCCATATTTTATATTTTAGTTGTTTCATTTTGAATATTTTTTTCAGTTATAAGACTATCTAAGCTTTTGATTACTGTGGTTCTTGTGTTAAAATGAAGTATTGATACTTAAAAAGAAGGACTTGGCAGGAGGAAGATTGGAATAGTTATTCGTAAAAACATAAGTTGGATCTATCCCATCTTTATTCTTACGCCATATTAAGCCAAGGTTCCTTACACTGGCATTGATGTTCGCCGATTTAAATGGAGTACCTCTAAGTAATGCTGATGGTGCCGAATAGCCCAGGGTGATCTGCTGCAGACGGATATGGCTACCGCTAATGGTAAGCAGATCTGAATTGATATACCTGTTGATACTGTTATAGGAAATATCTTTCAGGCCTGGAACATTCGTTATCGCTTCATCTCCCGGTTGTCTCCAGCGCAAAGCAAGATCGGACTGGGCACCAATTAATCCCTGGTAAGGAGCATAATCAGGATAATTTTGAGCCGAAGGACGGCGCAATACATTACCCATGGAGTAGGCTATGCGTACACCAAGATTGAAGTTTTTATACCGGAAGTTATTGTTAAAAGCCCCAAAGTACGGTGCCGTAGTTCTTCCCTGGTAAACAAGGTCATCCGCACTCAGTGTATTATTACCTGTAGCTGCACTAACGATTTCCCCATTTTTGTTGTAGATCTGGGATTGCCCCTTGGCATCAAGGCCAGCCCAACGATAGGCATACATGTAATCTAGTGGTAATCCTACTGTAGGTGTACTTCCGCTAACAAGAGTAAAAGATGTGTTTTTTATAAATCGATTATCTGTCACTTCATTGGTATTATAGGAGAAGTTGAACATACTTGTCCAGCCAAAGTTTCCCTGTTTAATGAGGTCTGCTTTCATCCCCAGTTCAAAACCATTACTTTTCATGCTCGCACTGTTGAACTGAAGGTTTGTCCAGCCATAAGTCGGATTAAATGGAAGGTAATAGAGGATATCTGATGTCCTCTTATTATACACATCAATATTAAAAGTAAGCCTGTTGTTCAGGATGGAAAAGTCGGTTCCAAAATTGAACGTTTTAACCTTTTCCCAGGAGATCTGGTTATTTGCCGGACTATCAATAGTGCCAATAGGTTCATTCGTTTGATTGTCTGTACTGGTATTCATTCTTACATAACTTCCTATCCCTGTGGGTAGGGTGCCGGTAATCCCATAAGTAAGCCTGAAATCCAATGCATTAAGCCAGTTCATGTCCTTAACAAAACTTTCCATTTTGGCATTCCATTTTATACCGGTAGACCATAATGGTTTTGCGCGTTGATTTCTTTTTGCTCCTGTTAAGGTAAAATCGTCGAAACGTACACTTCCTGACAGTACATATTTGCCATTCAATGCTGATACTGCAGCATTGGAATAATAAGACATAGCCCTGGTGATACTTTTCTTCAATACATCGCTGCTAGAAAACATAGAGGTCCAGCCTTCCACATTCTCGTAGGGAATAGTAGGATTGATGATCAGATTGGAGTAGGTATTTTCCGTAAAACCATAACGTGTTTGTTCTGAAGACTGGTACCTGGTCTGGCGGATCTCCGCACCAGCAAGGATGGTCAGATTAATCAGATTGCCTATATTTTTATCTGCATTCACCTGTGAGCGTAAGTTATATTCCCAGCCATTGTAATTCTTGAGCTGGACTACCCCACCATTTGGAACCCCATAGATAAGTCTTCCTGTATTGGTATTGACTGTCGTTCCATAATTCACCATATCCCGGACATAATAGCTTTCCGGCCGGCTGATATTTTCCGTATCTTCAATGTTGCGCTGCAAGGATCCAAGGACACTAAAGGTAACCCCGTCGGTAATTTTTGTATTGATATCTGCATTGAAGCGAAAGCGGTTATACTGCGAATTATAGTTAATTGCATCGAGTTCATCCAGAGCAGAATAGGTCCATGGCAGATAGCCCTTATCCTGAAACTCCTGATTCACTTCATCTCTGAAGCGAATAGAGCGTTGAATGTTATTTCCATTTTCATCCTGTAATAATTCATATGGTCTCAATGACAGGGAGCTGGAACCGATGGTGTTTGAGGCAGCCGGATTACTCAAGCTGGTTGAATAATTATAGTTTAATCCCATATTCAGGTTTACCCTGTCGTTGAAAAGTTTATTTGTGATCGTTGAATTGATAAAGAAACTCTCTCCCTTATTGGCCTTCATGATTGGGATATCTTTCGTATAATTGGTCGATATATAATAAGTGCTTTTATTAGACCCACCAGAGAAAGAGAGGTTGTATTGCTGAGATACTGCACGTTGGAAAAGTAGGTCCGTCATCTGATCACGGTTGTCGATTTTAGCTAAACGTGCCAGTGCTTCGTCCCGCTGTGCCGCAGTTGCTGTTCCTCTGTCTACTTTGAACATCCATTCCAGCGCCTCCCCAAGAGGACGGTTACTGTTAAATGACTGCCAGTCCTGTTTTTGATAATTATCGACCACAAAACCCAGATCTTTAAGTTCACGCTCCAGGTCAATGTATTGTGCACTGTTCATCACCTGGAGTTTTTTAATATCTGCAGGAGCAGACAAGCTGAGGTTCAGCCCAAAGTTTATGGTGGGCTCACCTATTTTTCCTTTTTTTGTTTCGATAACGATTACCCCATTGGCAGCTTTTGCTCCCCAGATAGAAGATGCAGCGGCATCTTTAAGCACGGTGATGCTTTCAATGTCTTCAGGATTATAACGGTTCAGGATAGCTCCGCCACTTGTCGTTCCGGATACCATATCTGATAAATTACCCGCCCGGTCATCCGTTTCCATTACCGGAAATCCATCCACTACAATTAAGGGAGATCTTGGGGTTGAAGAGCCAAAACTATTGTTCCCGCGGATGCGGATGGTATTTTGTTTCAGGTCTATTTGTACGCCCGGAACCTGGCCTTCCAGTTTTTCCAATATATTTACAGCAGGAACTTCCTTGATCTCTTTTGCTGTGACTTTGCCGTAGGATCCTGGAGCACGGTCCTTAGGGATCTTTGCATAACCTATAGATACAACTTCGACTTCCTTCAGCATATTGTCTTCGTCTTCCAATCTTGCATTCACGATGTTGCCTTTGTCCAGTTTTACCTTTTCTGGCACCATGCCGAGATAGGTAAATACAATTGCATCTGCTTCCTGGAGTAAACGGAGTACATATTGACCATCACTGTTGGTTATTGCTCCCTGCCTGATGGCAGATCCTTCAGGAATAACCGTTGCGCCGATTATAGGCTTGCCTTTACTGTCGGTCACCTTCCCGGTAATCGTCCGGTAATTCGGTTCAGGTATATTTCTATTGTCTTCTTCTGCCTGGGCTTCCTCAGCACGGTTGTCACGGATTACTGTAAAATAGTTTTCCTGCACATACAGGAACAATAAACGATTGGGATACAGTATTTTTTTTAATACGCCTTCTACCGGCTGTGAACGATTGAGCGGAAGTGTTAAGCTTACCTTGATGTCCCTCACAAGTTCTTCCTGGTAAGAGAATTTAGTGCCGTACACTTTCTGTATTTCAGTCAGGGCTTTCTGGAGACTCATTTTTTCCTGCGCAAGGACTGTCTGCCAGAGTCCTGTACAGCCTAGTAAAACAAATAAGATGAGTAGTTTTCTTTTCATTTAGTCGGTTTTATGGTTTATGGTTAATTGATTCTTGTTTTTAATCAGGCTCACATCGAAAATCTTTTCAATAACAAAGAGGATATCTTCTGCACTGCCCGACGGGATCGTTCCTGATAACCTTTTGTTCTCCAGGTCAGGTACGTTCATGGTGACTTTATAACCATAGGTATCTTCCAGGATATTGGCAATTTCCTTTAATGTATAGCCATCGAGATCCAGCTCTTTCCTGGTCCATGATTGTGTCGCTTTTGCTGTTCTGCGTACATCGCCTTTTTGGAGCTGAAGGCCATCATAGATAAAAATATCGCCCGGTTTCATCAGTCTGGAGAAAGCAGATGCTCCTTGTTTTTCAATTCTCAGGCTACCGGAGAGCAAGGCAATTTCTGTCTGTCCACGCCTGTTTTTTACGTTAAATTGCGTACCCAAAACAGTGAGCTGAAGGCCATTCACATGAACTTTAAAGGTGTCTGCCTGCTGGAACCTGTTTTTAATGGCCACGTGTTTCACAGAGAAGGATGCTTCACCTTCCATCCACAGTTCCCTTGGCTGATCAGAACTCCATCCTCTGACATAATGGATATGGCTATTGCCATTAAGGATGGCGACCGACTCGTCCGGAAGTTTAATGCTCCGCATCTGTCCGTATCCTGACTGGAAATCCTGTTTGCCCAGGTTCATCAGCTCCGTAAGGAAGAAAAAGATAAACAACAGTGCAGCAACAGATGCTGTCCATTTTGAGGCACGTCTGAGCGGTATATAATATTTAGTTTCCAGATGGTTGTTCCTGTTGATTTTTGACTGGATGGTATTCCATGATTTTTCACTATCCCCTGAAGGGGTATACACGGGCTGCTGACGAAGCATCAGTATCCAGTGTTTGGCTTCTTCAAATGCTTCTGTTTTTTCAGGATAACGAGCCAATACTTCAGTCCAATACACCTCACTGGCGGTGTCAGGATGTAAAATATGTTCAATAAAGCGGGCATCCTCGAAAAAATTAAGGGTTTCGTAGCTGCTGTAATCCGATAGTTCCAAATTATTCATGATTTATTACTGTTATATATACATGGGATTTGATTTTTACCCCACTCATCTTAAAGTTTTTTTATTTTTTTTCACAATCATCCTATTCCAACTCATTGAATCAGGTAAAAAGAGTAAATCACAGAAGACTGGCGAGTTTATTTGAGGTGAATTCGGCTTGTGTACGGCAAAAATGTATACAAGAAGCAATTTTGAACGTGAGCTAGATCCTGGAGATCTTCAGAAGGTATAATATGATGAGATAATCGAATCTTGGAAGATGTTTTTTGAGGGAATCGATGGCACGGTAAAGTAATTTGTAGGTATCTTTAACAGATAGCTGCAGGACTTCGGCTATTTCCTCGAATTCCATTTCTTCATAATAGCGCAGGTGGATAATTTCCCGCTGACGCGGTGTCATTTTTTCCAATGCGGCGCTGAGTTTATGCTGAATACTATGAATGCGTTCCTGGCTGATCATGCTGTGGTCGTGCCCAAGTTCGATATCAAACTGAATTTTCTCCTCCATCATTGGAAAACCCATTATTTTTGGTGCATAGTTCAGTTTTCGAATCAGTCGTCTGCGAAATGCCTTGTACAGGTAATTTTTAACGGAACTGGTCTCTTTGATGACTTCCCTGTCTGACCAAAGCTTGATAAACAGGTCCTGAATGACATCTTCAATAATATGGTCATCCGGGGTAAACTTATGTCCGTAATTAAAAAGAGGGTAATAATAAGTATTGAAGATAAGCTTTAAGGCTGTTTCATCACCATATCGAAAGTCATTCCATGCCTTTAATTCATCGCTCATACTGCAAATACCATTTTTAAGACGTTAAGATAGCCTTATCAAATATCAAAATTTGTTTGGTAAATACTCAATTTTGAAAGGAAATTACATGCTGTTTGGCTATAATTCAGCAATGATCTGCTTTTTTGTTTTGAAAGGAAAGAAAAACCTGCTGTTTCAGGATATCTGGTGAAAAATAATGGCAGAAAAATTTTAAAATAGCAGTTTCTTGTCTTTAGCAAATTTGCTGGCGCATGTTATGGCGGTCCAATAACAGAATCTGCGTGACAGATGCTGAAATTATACTTTTGATCATGGCTTAGCCTCTCTTTAGGGACACATGAAAACAGATTTAATGTACTCCACGGCAAAAAACTAATCTATATCCCATTCGTCTTCCTCTTCAGCCTTGATCACTTCATATCGATCCAGTGTTTTTTTCAGCTGTTTTCTGATCTGTTTAACCAGTATTCTTGGACCAAACACCCGGATTTTAGCGCCAAAACCCAGTAATTCACGTTCCAGCTCAAAGTTCAATATCACTTTAATGCTAAAAATCTTCCCATCCTGTGCTACGCCCAGTAACTTCTGGGTGTGATGAAGTGGTTTTGTAATCACATAAGGTGCGTTATCATTATCTATCCAGAAAATAACTTCGCAATCCCGCTGTCCCGGAGTTTTTGTTACCCCGATACAATTATCATAATAAGTAGCCAGGTCAAGGGTCGTATTTTCCCGGTAGTTTTCCTGGTGTTCCTCTACGGTTTCTATCCGGTCAAGCGCAAGGTTCATGATGTTGGAATTCCGTTTATGCTGCATCCCCAATACAAACCAGCGGTTGCGGTACTCTTTAAGAAGGTAAGCGCTGAAACAAAATGTACTCGGCTGCCTGGCTTTGAAAGACTTATAGGTAATACAAATTGTTTTCTTTGCTACGATGGCTTTGCGAATCACCTCGATCCATTCCAGTCCTTTCAGGTTGTCATTCTTTTCAAAGTCCACCACAGGATGGGCATGTGTTTTCTGGGAATAGATTTTATCTTCCAGTTTACTCACCATCTCGTTCAGGTCCGTAAAATGGTTCAGCCCTTTAAATTGTTTAAGTAGATCTGAGACTTCAGTCAATACCTGCATGTCCTGCTGATTTAACGGGCTGTTGGTAATGCTGTAATCTTTATCGCTATAGGTGTAATACTTTTTATCCACCACCACAATAGGTGCCTCATACCCCAGTTTGTTGCTCCGCATCATTTCCATATCACCCTGTATAGTCCTTCGGCTTACGCCGGTATCAATGCCCTGATATTCGTATAAGGCCTGGCTGCAGGCGTCAATGAGGTCGTCGAGCGACCATTTCCTGAACCTGTTCTGTAAACACTGGTCAATTGTACGGTAACGGATGAGGGCATTGCGGTTAACAGGCATGGGATAAAAATTATTTTGATGAATTTATAAATTATTTTTCACTGCGCAAATACGTTGCGCAGAACCGATCTTTCTTTGTGGTGTTAAATAATAAAAACGATCATGGAAAAAGAAAAGATCAGTAATAATGAATTGAAGGAACTGGGGATAAACGAACTGGAAATGCTGGTTAGTTTTAGCCGTGTGGCGAATGGCCTGCTTAAACATGGCGTAATGGCTAAGCCTGAAATACTGGCTAATCTGGAAGCATTGATTGATGATCCGATGCCTTATGCGCTTAGAAAAGGCGGAAAGTTTAAGAATCTTGCTGATGGTATCCTTGCTATGCGTAGAGAAGGCAAGTTTTTAAAACAGGAGCGCAGCAATTTTAAGTTGAAGGAGGAAATAGCAGACTTCCCGGTTTGGGGATTGGAGCATATTGAAGTGGGAGCCCTGGCACAGATGAAAACAGCGGTACAATTGCCTATCGCTGTGGAGGGAGCCCTGATGCCAGATGCCCATCAGGGTTATGGCTTGCCAATTGGAGGCGTACTGGCCACAACCGCCAATACCATTATTCCTTTTGCTGTTGGGGTAGATATTGCCTGCAGGATGTGTTTGAGTATTTTCGAGCTTCCAGCTGAAACTGTAGATACAGAAAAAGATAAGTTAAAAAATATATTGGTCGACCATACCTATTTTGGTATGGGATGTACTACCAAATCATATTTTGACAGCTCATTATTTGATAGTGCAGCATGGAATGAAACTCGGGTGATACGCGCACTGAAAAATAAAGCTTATGCACAGCTTGGAACAAGCGGAACTGGGAATCATTTTGTGGAATGGGGCGAGCTGACTATTGCTGAGGGAGCCCTGGAAAGTGTTCCTGCCGGAAAATACCTGGCATTATTGTCGCATTCCGGTTCCCGCGGGTTTGGAGGTGCTATTGCGGACCATTACAGCAGGATTGCGATGACAAAAACAAAACTGCCAGCGGAAGCGAAACACCTGGCCTGGCTTGACCTTGACAAAGATGAGGGACAGGAATATTGGATCGCGATGAATCTTGCCGGTGAGTATGCCAGTGCCAACCACCATGAGATCCATAACAAAATTGCGCGTGCCTTAGGGCTTAACCCTATGGTGCAAGTGGAAAATCACCATAATTTCGCCTGGAAGGAAAAACTTGCCAATGGAACTGATGTCATCGTACACCGGAAAGGGGCAACTCCGGCGGGGAAGGGGGTGCTCGGTATCATCCCTGGTTCTATGAGTACCCCGGGATTCCTGGTTCGTGGAAAGGGAAATGCCGCAAGTATCAATTCTGCGAGCCATGGTGCAGGCAGGTTAATGAGCCGAAGCGCCGCCTTTAAGACCCTTAATAAGGCTGATATTGCTGCTAATCTTATTGAAAAGCGGATTACCCTAATGGGAAGCGATATGGATGAAGCGCCAATGGCTTATAAAGATATCCATACAGTCATGGCGGCGCAGCATGATCTGGTAGATGTGCTGGCTAAGTTTGAGCCTAGGATTGTAAGGATGGCAGATCCGAGAGAAAAACCTGAAGATTAAATTTCAATGGTCATGAATGAAATGACAAACCAGGATGTTTTTCCTGGTTTGTCTCTCAAAGAGGCTCAGGTTTATATCCGGATTTTTTCTTTCGTTTTAACACCAGGGCTGCGATCACTGAGATGATTAGCCCCACAGGAAAGGCCTCCATATAAGTTAAAAGCACAACCATAACAGGGGTGTCGTACATTTTCCTCATCATGTTCATCTCCTTTGTTTTCGCTGCAATCTCGGCAGCACTGGCACCGCTGTTCTGTGTTTGATGAATGACATGTGCGGAATATTTATCCATGAAATCAGGGATAAACACATAATAGTCAACCACCCATACCACCGCATATATAGTTGAAGTCAGAAGTGCAGTAAATAACCCTATTTTAAAGGCCTTGCTGAAACTAATGATGCCGTCATTGTACTTGTCCCTATAATTTCTGACCGCTACAAATACCAATAAGAAAGCCAGTATGAAAATAAAATAACTCAGCAAAATATTGCCATCAAAATCCCCCCGGCTATAACAGGCAGCAATACTGTACACCTGCCAGCATGATATGATTATCCCGGAAATCAACCCATATGTAATTATATTTTTTATCATTCTTATCTCAGGTTATTGAAAAATCAAGGAAGTACGCTAATTCATCCCACTGTTCTTTCCTGAGGTAAAAATAATATAATTTATGATTTCTTTTAATAAATGAAAGGTCAATCGTTTCATTTTCAGTGTAATGTGGGATTGTGTGCCTGGTTTTATTGCAGGGAATAGCTTAATCGTTGTTAATGGCCAAACAGAACAATCATAAGGGATGTAAAATACCAGTCCGCATATTACTGCTGTTATTAAAAATTGACCAGTTAGATAAATGGGTGTATTTTGTACAGTTTTTGAAAAAATTTGTTAGTAAAGCAAATGATTGAAAAAATTTATTTTGTGAGGTTTTTCATAGGGATTAAAATGCTTTAAGTTATTAAAACTTAACCAGGAGAAGTGTTTAATTGTATTAATTTGCTGATATGTAGGGGATGTCGTGTCTTTTTAATGTAACAAGTATATTGCTTAACTACTGTTTTTATACTGTGTGTAAGTTTTATTTATGAATATAATGTTTTTTTTGAATTTTAAGTGTTAATTAAATATCATTTATTGATAGTTTTATTTATGTTTATAGCTTAATCACACAAAAAATGAAAAAAAAATTATTAATCGCTATTGCGGTCACATTATCCTTTGGTGGATATGCACAAACGAAAGGTACCAGTGCGTTAGGTCTGGGTGTTAGCCTTACAAAGACTAAAACGAACTACACTGGTGGCTCTTTAACTGGTTCTAATGAAGATAAAACGAACAGTTTTACCCTGGGTTATGGCAACTTTATTAAAGACAATGCAAAATTAGGGGTTGAGTTTTCTTACAGTAAATATGACTTTGAATCGAATAATGGAAATTATGCGGATGGAAAAAGTTATGGGGGAAATGTTAACTATCAGCAGTATTATCCTCTCCTGAAAAAACTATATGCCTATGCAGGTGGTAGGGTTGGATATTTCAATCAGAAGATCGAGAGTTTGAATCCTACTGGTCCGTATAATACTTTAAAGCAAAATGAATACAGTGTGGGTGCCTATGGTGGACTGACATGGTTCGTTTCCCAAAGGTTCGCCTTTGAAACCAATTTATTGTCTGCAAATATTATTTACAGTAAGACAGAAGAGACAAGTCCCTCAAATAATTATGAAAGTAATAGAAAAGCCACGAACTTCAACTTAACTTCTCAGGGGTTTATCAATAACCTTGGATTTAAAATATATCTCTTATTCTAGTACCCTCTATGATTTCTACGCCTGCAGGTGCTTAACTGTTAAGCACCTGCAGGCGTCTTTGTTTATTTGATCACCATTGGAGGCTCCCTTAGATCATCTGGAGATACAAATAAAAAGAAAACAGGGTAAAAACGACAAAGCTTCATTTATCAAATCATTTGATTACATTAGGAATAGATTATAGAGTTATCTAACCAAAGTATTGTATGGGCCTGCGACGTTTTTTAATCGTATTTATTATCCTGGCTGCTTTTGTCATTGTCATTGTACAATGCACTAAAGTGGAAAAAAAAGATAGCAGGGGCCCTGCCTATGCCGGAAGTTCAACCTGCGTGAAATGCCACAGGAATATCGAGGATTCTTACCTCCACAATGCCCATTTTAATGCTTCAAGGATTTTATCCCAACCCAATTCCATAGACAGTCTTTCTGTACCTGACGGTGAGTTCCTCTTTAATGAAAATACCAAAGTAGGTGTGGAAAGACGCGATAGCGGACTCTACCAGATTGCTTTAGTGAATGGACGGGATATGAAGGCAGAACATACTGATGTTGTTTTTGGAGCCGGGAAAAGTGCCTATACTTTCGCCTTCTGGTATGGAAATAAGCTGATGCAGATGCCCCTGAATTACCTGACCAAAGAACGCCAATGGGTAAACAGCCCTGGTTTTCCTACGGACCAGATTTATTTCGGAAGACCAATTATTGCACGATGTCTCGAATGTCACAGTTCTTACGTGGATAAAAAATTGGTTCAGACCGATAACTTTAACATGGAAGAGGAATTTGTAAAAGGGTCTTTGATCGCGGGTATAGACTGCGAACGCTGTCATGGCCCGGCAGCGAAACATGTAGCCTTCCATGAAGCCAATCCAAAGGAGAAGAAAGCTGTCTATATGGTGAATTACCGTTCCCTCGCCCTAAGTCGCAGGGTCGATATGTGTGGTGTCTGCCATTCCGGGACAGCATTGCAAACATTAACTTCCACCTTCTCCTTTAAACCTGGAGATACCCTTAAAACGCTGCCACAATACAATGCTTACACTGGGGAAGATGCAGATGTCCATGGTAAACAGAAGCAATTGCTTGAGGCCAGTGCCTGTTATAAAATAGGTAAAGCTGAATGTATCACCTGTCATGATGCACACAGCGGGGTGAAACTGAGTATGGAAATATATGCCCAGAAATGTATCAGTTGCCACCAGGAGGTTAAGCACGAACAATTATCAGCGAAGGATAAAGCACTGCTGACAAAAAATTGCATAGATTGCCATATGCCTGTAAAAGAGTCACAGGCCATAGGTTTTCAGAAGAGCAATAGTAAGGAAAAGATACCCTATAAACTAAGAACGCATCGTATTGCCGTATATAATGAACTGATCAGCAAAAAGCTCAATTAGTATACCGGCTCTGCATTTCTGTTTCAGCCCGGTTAAAGCTTCCCAGTTTGCTGGGATTCACATGCTGATCATTCTTTTTTATGTATTGTACGTTTCAGTTAAAGCTTCCCAATTTGCTGGCATTCACATGCTGATCATTCTTTTTTGTGTGTTGTACGTTTCAGTTAAAGCTTCCGAATTTGCTGACATTCACATTAGGGCTGATTTACGATGACGACTGTTTTACCTGAACGGCCTGTCTTTGTAAATACTTTAAAGGATAATGTGCCCCTCTCAGTAACTGGCTGACTGTAAATCTTACTATTTTCATCGGGTACAGACCCGTCCGTCGTATACCTGATGATCATCTCAGGAAACTGGACATTCGCGTGTATGGAGCCCTCTTTCAGCCATACACCCGGCTCAGGAATTCTGTAAGAATAGCCATTATGGTAATGCTCCAGCCTTGGCAGCTCCCTCTTTCCTGTGACATGGATAAATTCAGACCAGGCTTTATGATATAAAGCAGAGTTCAGCGTATGGGTTTGTTCCGATGCCCATTTCGGATGCTGTGCCCATGAACGCTCTGCGAAAGCAAGCAATTTTGGCAGGAGTAAATATTCGAAAGTCAATGTATCCGTTATTGTTTCACTCCATAATGCTGCCTGAAGCCCGGCAATGTTTTTCCTGTTGACGGCCTGAAGGGTATCTTTGTTCCTGAAGAATTCCTGTGATACAGGTTCAGCCATTTCATTCTCAGTTATACTTTTATAATAATCGAATGGAATAAAATTAAAAGGCTTATCTATGTCCACAAATCCTGCCCAGTTCATGCCATGTTCATTGAAACTCTGGTTGTAAGCCATGTCGAGATACATATTCGTGACATTGGAAAGGACCACCCTGAAGCCGTTGTTTGCAAGGCGGTAAGCCAAATCCTCAGCTCCTGTGCCGATAATGTTGTTCCATACATCAACCTGGTAATTCTTTCCCTGAAGGAGCAGGTCCGGTACCAGTTTTCTCCTCCCGGCAACCATGATATGTTTAAGGTCTACCTCTTCCCAACCATATAAATACAGTTGGTGGGCTTTCAGGATATCATTTGTTTTGTTGAAATAATAGCGCCATAAATCGTCAGCATCCTTTAATGTGGGCTCTGCCTGCTGTAAATTCTTCACCAGGGGCGAATTGATCCATACCCCTACCGGAACTTCATCCCCACCCATGTGTATGGTTTCCAACGGTGCATTTGCTTCACGGTATATTTTTACGATTTCAGTGGTCACCTTTTCCAAAAACCGGTAGGTGGATGGCATTGCTACATTGATGACATTATCATTCCAACCCTGAACAGACCGATAACTCGATTTATCGTTCAGGTCGCGTAACAAATACCGGTTTGCCTCGGCGGTATCCCCAAGAGCAATATATTTGGCATACCGTGCATCCATAGATTTTATTGCCGCCCTGGCGTGTCCCGGGGTTTCTATTTCCGGGATGACCTTAATGTGGCGGGCTGTGGCATACTGCAGAATCTCCCTGAAGTCAGCCCTGTTGTAAAAACCACTGCCAGCTGGATTGTTTACATCAGGGCCAGAGCCATAGGATGGAGGTAACATCTGGTGTGGCTGGGTGGTATATCCCCTTTTGGAGCCTATTTCAGTTAATTCCGGCAATCCCGGAATTTCAATTCTCCAACCCTCATCATCGTTTAAATGGAAGTGCAGCACATTCAATTTATACAGGGCCATTAAATCCAGTGTTTTGATGACCTCCTGCTTGGGAAGAAAATTTCTGGCTACGTCCATCAACAAGGAACGGTGCTGAAATCTTGCGGAGTCAAGTATCGCTACTCCCTGCACTTTTATTTTTTGAGATCTGTTCGTGTAATATTCCGGATCAAGGAGAGTTTTCAGCGATTGGATACCATAAAATATGCCGGAGACTTCGCCTGAACAAATCACAATGTGCTGTGCTGAAACATTCAATGTATATGCCTTTCCCAGTGCAGTGTCTTTCCGAAGAATGATGGTGTTCTTGTTTCCATTCCTCTTCAGGGCTGTTTTTTCAGTTTGCGCTTCATCGACCACCAGCTGCGCTGCCAGTAAGTTCTGAAGGTCTTTCTGTAGAAGTATGGCTTCTGCGGAGAAAGCATGATCGGGAATAATCGCTGTTTTACTGTTGATTTCAAAAGTACCTTTTACTTCCTTATAGCTTACTGGTGTTGGAAAAACCCGGACCAGCTTCTCCTCTTTTAGGTCCTGAATTTTGGTATTGTTTAAAAAACTGGTCTTTGCAATTGCGGGTTCTATGGTTCCTGGTTTTTCAGATAGATCCGTCAGTGGAAATCCTTTCTCCGGATTGTCCTTTTTTACCAGATAAAAGCCTGAAGGTAGTTCTGTATAGTTTCTGATATCAGGGATGATGAATTCCATTTCATGGGTTCCCCCCGGTGCCAATTCCCTGAAATTCTTATTGGGATAGATATAATGGAGGTCGCCGTTGATCTGTTTAATATCGTACATTAATGCGGTTGAGGGTTTAAGCTTTGGCTTTTTTACCGCATTCAGGTAAATGCCCCAGTCTGTTCCCAAAATGGATGCTCCGGTTTTGTTGATCAGCAGAAAAGTAACTTTTACTTTTCCGGCAGAATTCGTCTCCGCTGCGCTGCGCTGATCTGCAGCGTTGTCAATTTTCCACTCATAGGCCAGCGACTTTTGCTGCTGGGCGAAAGAAGTGTTCAAGGATAACAAGGCGACGATGAAAGCGACCGTCAAACGACCTGATAATGTAGAGCTATAATTCTGGATTTGCATAAAACAAAGCTATTTTTCAGGCTGTGTTTTTTATTTCCAATAGTCCCTAATCTGTGTAAACCTATTCCTGAAGGGGCGTACTGTCGTTAAATTTTTGCTGGACGCTCTTTGCCCTCAGCTTGGCCACATATTCCTTCGGACCAATTTCATAACGCTTCACAAAACTTTTGGAAAAATAAGAAGGTGTAGCAAAACCTACCTCATAGGCAATCTGGCTAATGTTAAGCTTTCCTTCCTGCAATAATTTCAGCGACTTCTTCAGCCTTATATTTTTAATGAAATCATGAACTCCCATACCTGTTAAGGCCTTAAATTTGGCATAAAGTACTGTCCGGCTCATTGCCGTGATTTCACAGAGCTTTTTGTAGTCGAGATCAGCATCATTGATATGTTGTTCAATATAACTGCTCACTTTATCGATGAACTCTTCATCCATTTTATTGTAACTGATTCCTTCAGGCAGCAATTCCTCTGCTCCTGAAAATCTCTTTTTAGCATTCTCCTGATTTTTAATCAGGTTGAGCAGGACATGGAAAAGGATCTTCTGGTTGATGGGTTTGGTGAGGAAGGCATCGGAGCCGGCTTCATAAGAGGCCAGCTGCCCCACTTCTCCGGTGTTGCTGGTCAGTAAGACCACAGGGATATGGCTGGTATTGTAATCGCTTTTGATGGTATTACAGAATTCCAGCCCATTCATTACAGGCATCATCATATCGGTGATAATCAAATCCGGCTGCGCCTCTGTAGCGATTTTTAAGCCCTCCTTACCATTGGCTGCTTCAAACAGTTCGAATGTTCCTGATAGCAATAATTTAAGGAAATTTCTGATTTCGTCATTGTCATCCACAATAAGGATCCGTTTGCCGGTGAGCAGGCCCGCCTGTTCCTGCTGAAAATTAATCTGCTCCATACCGAATTTCCCTATTTCTACTGCCTGCTGCAGTTGAGTTGTCTCTTGTGCTCCCCCGCCGTCTGGCAAAGAAATGGTAAATGCTGAACCTTTATGGGGTTCACTTTCTATATGAAGCCGGCCTTCATTGATTTCTATAAACTCCTTGATCAGCTGCAGTCCAAGTCTGGTGCCGGTTTCTCCGAAGGTTCCATAAGAAATGGACTTGTTTTCCTGGAAGAGGATCTCCTGGATTTGCGCGGCTGTCATTCCTATACCATTATCGGCAAAACAGATGTCCACCTTGCCCGATTGCTTAACCGACGTTACCGTGATATTCCCGTTCCGGTGCGTAAACTTGATGCTGTTATTGATCAGGTTACGGGCAACGGCATCCATCATGTGTTTATCGGCCCTGATGGTATGGTGGATGTCTATATCCAGGTGGCAGCTGATATTTTTCTGGGTGAGCTGAGTTTCTGCAAGGAAAACATTTCTCATGACCAGTTCATGGATATTCATATCAACAGGTTCATAGGCCAGGTTTTGTGACTGTGTCCTCGCCCAGTCCAGCAGGTTAATCACCAGTTCGTGGATCGCAGTTGACGCATTGCTGATGTCTTTGGTATGCGATTGCACTTCCTTTTCGGTAAGCTGCGGCAGTTTCTTATACAGGTGTTCAGAAATTCCGTGTAAGGCCGTAACAGGATTTTTAAGGTCGTGGGCAAGAATAGAAAAGAGTTTATCCTTGGTTTTATTGCTGCCCTGTAGCTCATTCACGGTAGTTTCCAGATTCTGTTTCTGTACCACAATGTGTTTCTGCTGATTAAGGATTTTTTCCGTTTTCCGGTTGATTTCTTTGTTGGACTCTTCTAAGTAAAAGTTCTGCACCTGTATCTTTTCATTGCTTTCCAGCAGAAAAGAGTTGGTCTCCGATAGTTCATGTGTTCTTAATGCAACCTCCTTCTCCAGTTGAATATTTCTTCTCTTGATCGCAGCAACACGCAGATAGAAGAGAGAAATGACCAGTCCGGCAGCAAATAGAATCTCAATGGAAATAAACCACCAGGTTTTCCAGAATGGAGGGGTAATGACCAGCTGAATCTCAGAGATGGTATCCGACCATTGGCCATCACTGTTCGTGCCTTTCACCTTAAGGGTATAATCTCCGGCATCGAGATTCGTGAAAGTGACACTGTTTTTATTGCCCAGGTCATGCCACTTGTCGTCAAAACCTTCCAGGAAATACTGGTATTTCTTCTTTTCTTTAGCCGCATAGTTCAGCGTAGCAAATTCAAATGAAAATACGGACTGGAAGTAGGGAATGGTAATTTTTTTACTCTGGGAGATGGTCGTCTTCAGCGGGGAATCTTCATTGCCGGCATCTGCGACGGCCACATTTTTATTGAAAATCTGAAAACTGGTAAACACGACCGGGGAGGGTAGGGTGACATCCTTCAGTTCCTCGGGTTTAAAGCGGTTAAAGCCATTTTTGCCTCCAAAATAAATATAACCGGAACGGCTAACCAGCCGTCCGTATTTAAATTCATTGTCCTGCAGTCCGTCGGCTACGGTATAATTTTTAATGGTATGGGTACGGGCCTGTAAACGGCTGATCCCTTTATTGGTGCCTATCCATATATTGCCTTTTTCATCTCCTGTAACCGATGTGATCACATCATTCGCCAGCCCATTATCCCTGAAATAGGTTGTGTTTTTATTGGTGACAGGATTGAACCTGTTCAGTCCAAAATTTGTCGCCAGCCATAAATATCCTTCTGCATCTTCATAGATCGACCCGATCCTGTCATTGCTCAGTCCGGCATTACTGTAAATTCCTGATACAAAATTCTGTTCTTTTTCATTGAACCTGTTTAAACCTCCACCATCGGTACCGATCCATAAATTCCCCTTTTTATCTTCAGCAATCGTTAAGATATAGTTGCTGCTGATACTGGAATTATCCTTTTCCTGGTGCTGAAAATGTTTGAAGGTCTGTGTTTTCTCCTGGTAGAGGTCTAATCCGCCACCATACGTACCTACCCATATCCGCTCTTTACTGTCCCTGAAAATATAAAAGGCATAATTGCTGCTCAGGCTCCCTGGGATATTGGGGTCGTGTTTGAAATGTTTATACTGATTTTTACTGTTAAACATGCTGATCCCGCTTCCCCAGGTTCCGGTCCATATATTTTTATCCCGGTCTTCAGCAATGGTCAGCACATAATTCCCGCAAATACTCCGGGGCTGGCCGGGCTCATGTTTGAAGACGCTAAAAGTACCGTCTTTTTCATTGAATTTGTTCAGTCCGCCACCATCCGTCCCAATCCATATCTGCTGGGCAGCATCTTCAAAAAAGAAATTCACAATATTGTTGCTGAGACTATTTGAACCTGCTTCATGCCGGTAGTGGGCAAACCGTCCTGCAACAGGATTTACCATACAAACCCCTGCATTGGACGTACCGAGCCACATATTGCCAGACCTATCCCTCCTGATCGCATTGATTGTATTGCTGCTAATGCTATGGTTATCCTGTTCGGAGTGCAGATAGTTCACTATTCCCAGATGGGAAAAAGCAGGGTTATCCGGAGAGTGAAAGATATAAAGTCCGCCATTTTCTGTTCCTACCCATAAATTACCGGCAGCATCTTCTTCCATACACAAGAGATAGTTCAGGGTAAGATTTGGATTTGGCAATTCATGATGGGGGTTGATCGCCAGAAAATCCTTCGTGTCTTTTCTGTAAAGGTTTAAGCCGGCGCCATAAGTCCCTACCCAGATATTGGCTTTACTGTCTTCAAACACAAATCTGATATGGTCATCTGTTAAGGAATTTTTAACAAGGGGATTGCTATGGTGCCTGCTGAATGTTTTTGTCTTTCTGTCGAAGATAAGGAGGCCGGTAGCGGAAGTTCCCACCCATATTTTTCCTTCACGGTCTTCTGAAATGCAGGTAATGTCATTGCTGCTCAGGGAATTTTTCCGGGCCGGGTCATGTGTATAATGGGCTGTTTGTTTCCCTTCCCTGCTGTAGCTGAACAGTCCGTCGGCCTTGGTCCCAATCCATATATTTCCAGCCTTGTCCTGGTAAATGCATTGTACTCCTTTTATCGATTTGAAAGTATCACTGCTGAACTGTTCCTTGTGGGTGTTTAACTGTTCAATGGTGCCTTCCCCGGTGCCCATCCATAGTATTCCCTTCTGATCTTCAATAATGGTTTGAATATCATTTGACCGGATACTGTTCCTGTTTTTAAAACTTTTCTTGTAGACCGTAAAGTTATAACCATCGTACCTGTTCAGCCCGTCTTTGGTGCCGAACCATATAAAACCGGTTTTATCCTGAAAGATAGAATGGACATTACTTTGTGATAATCCGTCTTTTGTACCTATAGATTCAAACTTTAGGTTTGTAATTTGGGAATAGGTGTATAAATTTATGAGCAGGATAAGCGAAAAAAGGGTACAGGTAAACTTTTTACTCATAAAAATGGATTAACTAAGGTTGAATATAGGGATAATTTGCGTTTTTGAAGGGTAAATATGGGTTTTTAAAGATGCAGCGGGATTATTTAGCCTGAAAACAGGACTATTGGAAAATATCCCAGGCGCATAGCTGCTAGATTTACAGTATCAACTTCTCTCATTTATGACCAAACTGATCCGTGTATGCTTCCTGCTTGCTGTTGTACAACTTTCTGTAACGGAAGTACAGGCACAGGTTTTTTTCGATGATTTTAACGGGCCTGCCCTGGACACGGCAGCGTGGACCGTTGCCAATATGAAATGGGGAGAAGATAAAGCGCAGGGGACGCATGGTGGAGTTGTTCCGGAAAATGTCTACTTGGAGAAAGGAAACCTGGTGATCAGGGCACATGGTGATCAGTACAGGGGGAAGGTGAAAGGCCATGGACAGGATACTAAGGTAGGCGGTGTTGTCTATACGAAAAAAGGCTTTGCCTCCGGTAGTTTTGAAGTGTGTGCCAAAATTTGTCCGAGACCTGGGGCACTTTCAGCCTTCTGGACTTATTACTATGAAAATGACCATTACAACCATGAGATTGACTTTGAATTTCCGGGACATAACCAGTCGCCGCTGTCGCGGGAAGATTCAGATTTAAAATGGGGACTCCTATCGAACTGGAGGGGGATAAGTGAGGCGGAACACCAAACGGCAGACAAATTTTTCGGGAACCCTGCCGATGGGAATTACCACCTCTACCGCTTCGAATGGCATACGGGAACTGATAACGAAAAGCCCAGGATAGAGTGGTACTACGACAATAAACTGATGCATGGGGCCAAGGAGCTTATCCCTATCCATGCTTCAGCATTCTGGATGGGAATCTGGTTCCCGGGCTGGATAAAAAAAGCGGACTTCCATACCGACTATATGTACATAGACTGGGTGAAGATTACTCCTTTTAATGAAACTAACGATGTAAGATAATAGCAACCAAACAACCAACAAAACCCAAAACTATGATGAATGTATACCTTAAAGCCTTGTACCACGGCCATGTTAAACGATGTTTCACGTTGCTCGCCGGCCTGTTCCTCCTGACAAGTTCTTTTGCCGCATCCCATACGATGGCCGCAACAGAAGTCAGGGGAGTTGTTGTCTCTAACGACGACAAGCAAACCATGCCAGGTGTTTTAGTCACAGAAAAAGGAACCACAAATGGCACCAGCACCGATGTCAACGGTGCATTTAAACTGAATGTGGCCGACGGAGCCACCCTTGTTTTTAAAATGATCGGTTATCTTTCTCAGGAAGTAAAAATTGACGGAAGAAGTTCCTATAACATCAGTATGGTTACCGACGTCAAGGCCCTGAATGAAGTAATGGTGATTGGTTACGGCACCAAGAGCAAAAGTACATTTGCCGGATCTGCGGTCACACTTGTTGCAGAAGACCTGAACAAATCGTCAATCTCTGTGGCCAACCAGATTCAGGGACGTGTTTCGGGTGTTCAGGTGTCACAGGGAAATGGGACGCCGGGAGCCGGATTGTCTGTAAGAATCAGGGGGACCAACTCTATCAATGCTGATAGTGAGCCCTTGTATGTAATCGATGGTTTTCCGACAAACAACGGAGTGGGATTATCGGTAAACCCTGAAGACATTGCCTCCATTTCCATTCTTAAAGATGCCTCCTCTACCGCTATTTATGGGGCAAGGGGAGCAAATGGAGTCGTGTTGATTACCACCAAAAATGGTAAAAACCAGAAGAGCACCATCAGTCTGGACAGTTACAGGGGATTTAGCAATGTGGTAGGGAGAATAGACCTTGCCGGCCCATATGACCATGCCTTACGCCTAAATAAGCTGATTGTTGGAGAAGGTGGAATTGCTCCTTATAAGGAATCGAGACTGGATTCCCTGAAAGCCGGATTATTGGGTACCGACTGGCAGGACCAGTTGTACAGAACTGCAGCGATACAAAACCATGTGGTAAGTATTACGGGTGGCAATAGCAATACCTCTGTTTATTCCAGCTTCGACTTTCTGGATCAGGAGGGTGTGGTGATAGAATCAAGATACAAAAGATTTGGAGCAAGGGTAAACGTAGATCATAAGATCACGGATAAAATTAAAATGACAGGACGGGTATTTGGAAATTACGGTATTCAGAACGATCTTCCCCTGGCTCCATCAAGTATCAATGGATTTGTAAAACAAGTGTTAAAGGCCAATCCCGCCTCTACATTCGATACGGAAAGTATAACTCTCGATGCGCAAAACCCATTGAACTTTTTAGCGGTTACTGACCGGAAGAATACAGTATTCAGAACCAATGCTTACTTCTCTGTAAGCTATGAGCCGATTAAAAACCTGATTTTTAAAGCAGATGGGGGTAGTGATATCAACATGTCGAAAATTCTGTATTTTGTACCCTCTACCGTTCCCGCAGGGATAGCTTCCAATGGATTGGGTACCATCACGGACATCAATGAAATTGAGCTGATCGTTAACCCGACGGTGAATTATACCTTTCATACCGGAGCGCATAATTTTCAGGTTCTGGGCGGATACAATAAACAGAATTATACCTACAGTGAGAATGGGAGTACCGGTACAAATTTTGCCAGTAATGAATTGGGGATTGATAACCTGGGGGTGGCCCAGCAATTTTCAGCCTATTCCGGTAAGACAAGGGTGAAGAGGGAGAGCTGGTTTGGAAGGATAGATTATGATTACAAAAATAAGTACATTTTCACCGGAACGTACCGCGTTGATGGATCATCCGTATTTGGAGCCAATAACAAGCTTGGTTATTTTCCTTCGGGAGCCGTAGCATGGAAATTCAATGAGGAAGATTTTGTGAAGAACCTGGGTGTTTTTTCTTCGGGTAAGGCCAGGGTGAGTTATGGTATAACCGGTAATGACAGGATTCCTTCAGGAATATCCCAGGCTACTTTTGGCAGTAACAATACGACAAGGTATACTTTCGACGGGGTAACCAGTGTAAGCGGTATTGCTGTGCTCAGGGTTCCTAATGCTGACCTTAAATGGGAAGAAACAGCGGCCCTGGATGTAGGTCTTGACCTGGGGTTCTTTAAAGACCGTGTAATTTTACAGGCCGATTATTACAACAAGCAAACGAATGACCTGCTGTTAGATGCTCCTATTGCTCCATCACAAGGTTTCCTTACTGCTTTTGGTAACTCAGGAAAAGTGGAAAACATAGGTTATGAATTCTCCATACAAACCACAAATATCAACAGTGCCAGCTTTAAATGGAACAGTACGGTCACCGTTTCAAAAAATAAGAACAAAGTCCTTTCACTGGGGGCAAATTCTGCACCCATATATGTAGGGAATATTAAACCTGATGGGGCTGCCAGTTTTGAAACCCCTTTCCTTCTAAAAATAGGGGAACCTATCGGTACCTTCTTTGGTTATACTTATGAAGGCATTGTTCAGCAGAATGATCCGGTATTGACCACTACACAGCCGAATTCACAACCCGGAGATCCCAAATATAGGGACACTGATGGCAACGGTATTGTGAATGCTGATGACAGGGTAATCCTGGGAAATGCAATTCCTAAAGTCTTCTTTGGCTTTACCAACAGCTTTAGCTATAAAGGCTTTAACCTGGATATTGTTACCCAGGGTCAGTTCGGGGGTAAATTGCTGAACCTGCAGAAGGAAGATTTAATGAACCCGGTCTCACAAAGTAATACCTTAAGCGCCGTGCTCACAGATGTGTGGTCCCCTGAGAACACATCGGGTACCATCCCTGCGTTCAGTTTCTACGGTACACCACACGGTGGATGGGTAAACTCCAGATTCATCGAGAGCTCTGATTATTTCAGGGTGAAAAACGTCACCCTGGGCTATAATTTTTCTGTGAACAAACTGAAGGCGATTGGCATCACGGGACTTAATGTATATGTGAATGCACAGAACCTGTTTACCATTACCAATTATACAGGACTGGATCCTGAAGTAGGCAATTTATTGGATAACCAGCAAATCAATCAGAATGCCGGTAGAGGAGTTGATTTTAATGCCTACCCGGTGAACAGAATAATTTTATTAGGCGCAAGAGTTAAATTCTAAAAGATAAAACCATAAAGAAATGAAACAGATCTATAAAATAATCGTATTCTTCATGACCATAAGCGTGGTTTTATCCTGTACAAGCGGATTGCAGGAAGAAACGTTTTCAGTATATGATATCAATAAACTGACCAATCCGGAAAACGGAGATCAGGCCGTTGTGGGCGTTTACGCGGCACTAAAGGATAACGGCGGCTACGGGTACTATGCCGGTTACTTATACTGGCTGTTTGAATACCCTGTAGATGTGGTGACGACTACCATTACCTCCAGACAGGGAATACAGCTGGATCAGTTAACCTATGATGCGTCAAACTCTGTTATCAATCAGGTGTGGGTGAGTATCTATAAACTGATTGCACGTGCCAATGAAGCGGAAGCATTGATTACCAACATAGCCTATGCTGCGAAAGGATCGACTGAAGCGGTTAAACAACAACATCTTGGGGAGGTAAAATTTCTTCGTGCATTGGCCTATTATGATGCCACTACCTTATGGGGCGCTGTTCCGCTTTTGTTAAAACCTGCTGCTGAGTTTACTGAAGCAGATAAAAATCCTGCTTTAACCAGCCAGGCTGAGGTTGAGGCGGCTATCATCGCAGATTTACAGTTCGCAGAGATGAACCTGCCCGCTTCTTATGCCAGTAGCGAAGTTGCCAGAGCGACCAGTGGTGCCGCAAAAGCATTGCTCGCCAGGTTGTATATGAGAAGAGGAGAATGGCAGAAAGCAGCGGATAAGGCCGCTGAGGTGATGGGTAAAACCTACGACCTGCGTACCAAAGCAGAGGGAGGCCTTGCCTCTATGTTTAATACGAATAACAGATCAGACAATGAGTTTATATTTGTTTTGAAATCTTCCAATGAAGCGGGGTCTTATGGAATTAACTCCAATAGTTTTGGGATCAATTCTACGCCATGGGATCTCAACCGGGGTTATGGTAACTTCCCCCTGCATTTAAATTTCTATGCCATCTTTGATAGTCAGGATGACAGAAGAAACCTGCTGACAGGTTCCTACAAAACCCTGTACGGACAAACCATGAATGTGCCTGTAGAATACGGGGGACTTGGAGGTGAGCTTCCTGATGTGGTATTGGCGAAATATGTGTACAATCTTAAATATCCGCATGTAAACAACTATAATTACGCAGGATTCAATAATATCACTATCTTGAGATATGCAGATGTCCTGATGATGCGGGCGGAAGCATTGAATGAATTACAGGGACCCAATCAGCAGAGTATGGATTTGATCAATGCAGTAAGAACCAGAAGTGCTATGCCGGAACTTACCATGGGTAACTATACCAAGGAAACACTCAGGGATGTCATCTTTGATGAAAGAAATAAAGAGTTTTTCATGGAAGGGCGACGAAGGGAAGACCTGATCAGATGGGGGAAAAGTGCCTCGAATGGCGCTAATCCATTGTTGAAATTCAAAGAAAAAGTGAAGCCGCTGCTGCGCGATCAGAATACCTGGTCGGATCAGGTAAACTATGAAGTATATCCCTATCCGATCAATGAGATTCAGACCAATACTTCATGGAACAGCAGCATAAATGCGGGAAGAGTGAAATAATGAGTAAAAAAGGAAAGATAATTTTGTTTTGGTTTACAGCAGTCTTGTTACTGGCAGGTATCTTGGGGGAGATGCCTGCAGTGCAAAGGCTGCTTTGGCCATTAACAGTAAAGGATATCAAATTTTTCCATATTCCGGAAAACCGGCTGCGGTTTAAAGTCAGCGTAACAACCAACAGGAAAAGCAAAGCTTATCTCAGGTACTGGACTGTAAATGGCAAAGATACGCTGTATACGGCCCTGTCTGCCGAGGCAAAGGTAAATACGCTGTTTATCACCAATACTGTCGCCAACACAGACTACAGATTTGAAGTGGTGGCGATGAAAGGTACGGAAGTAGCAAAAAGCAAAGAACATGGTTTTCAGACGGAATCCATTTATCAGGCAACACCCTATTTTGACCTTGCTTATGTAGATCCTGATTTTGCAGGTAAAATGAAGGGGAAATATTTTTTAACTCAAATACTGACTGAACCCGGTTCTATGGTCATCATAGACGATCGGGGAAACATTGTATGGTATCAACCCTTTAAAAAGGGGGTAAAGGTAACTCACTGGACTCCCCATCACACGGTGCTGGCTATTATTGGCGCAGAGAAAATTGTATCCTCCGGAGGTGATGAAATTATTGAGGTAGACCTCAGCGGGAAAGTCCTTAGAAATTTTAAGGTCGGAAAAGGCGATATGGATAAGCGCGTACACCATGAAGTACGGTATGATAAGGACAAAAATATCTATGCACTGACCTTCGATAAGAAAGGATTTGACCTGAGTACGGTTGGGGGCATAAAAAGAGATACGGTGCATGGAGATGGGATTGTCATGTTTAACCAGGCAGGTAAAAAACAATGGGAATGGTCGGTGCTGGATCACCTCGATCCTTTAAAGGACACACTCATCTTAAAACATAAAAAGGACTGGGTACATGCCAATTCTGTCTTCAGGGATAAAGAGGGCAACTTCCTGATCTCTTACAGGGACCTGAATCAGGTATGGAAAATAAGCTATCCCTCAGGGAAAGTGATCTGGAAATTTGGTGAGGGTGGTGATTTCCCCCTTAAAGATAATGAGTTGTTCAGCGGGCAGCATGCGGCACACTGGCTAAATGACGGAAGCCTGCTTTTCCTGGATAATGGCATGAAAAAACACCTGACCAGGGGGATTTCTTTTGTATTGGATGAGCAGCATAAAACGGCTTCAGCCAAATTTATCGTACCGCTGGGAAAGGACTATTTTACGCCTGCCAAGGGTAATGTTAGCCTGATGGATACAAATACCCTGATGTTTTGCCTTACCGACCCCAGATCCTTTTTAATTACTGATTTAAAAGGGAAGGTCCTCTGGAACATGGAGGTAGGTGGTGACCCTTACCGGCTGGAAGAGATTAAAGGTTTTCAGTTGCCGGAACCTTCATTGCAATAGAAAAAAATATAGCGCCCGGTTACAGTAGTCATCCCGGACGGCCAGTGCCCTGAATTTTTGGTGTAATAAAAAATGATGAAGTATGAGTCAGGCAATTGGTCTAAAACAAACAGAAATAGGGTTGAAATATCTTTTCTTCACCTTTCTTAAAATCGGATGTGTTTCCTTTGGCGGACACATGGCCCTGATCTCCGTGATTCAAAAGGAGATGGTCGAAAAAGACAACAGTCTCAGCCAGGAAAGTTTACTCGATGCGGTAAGTATCGCCAGTTTGCTGCCTGGTCCGCTGGCTGTAAATGTAGTCGCCTATATCGGTTATCATCTGCACAAAAAATCGGGCCTGTTCATCAGCATGGCAGGTATCCTGCTGCCCGCCTGTATCCTGATGTATATTCTTTCCTGGTGTTACTTCCATTATATCAATATTAAAGATCTATCGGGTATAATGATGTATGCTGTAGCCGCTGTCAGTGCCATCATTTTAAGTACTGGCCTGAATCTCTTTGTGAAGGAAGTATCCGGCAATTACACCAAGATGCTGTTGTGCCTGATCTCTTTGGTTCTTCTTTATCTTGTCAAAGGATACCTTATCATTGTATTGCTCTTCCTGGTTGGAGGAGTGACGGGTGTTTATTTGAATGTTGCCAATTTGCCCGGACAGTCGGGCAAGATCCTGATCTGGCAGCGCTTGAGTCTGAGTGCCAGGTCCGGTCTATCTTCCTTACTGGCTTTGTATATTTTTTTTGTCTCCGGAGCGTACCGTCATCTGGATAATATCTTTCTGAAAATAGCATCTGTTTTTTCTGGTGTTAGTTTATCCCTTTTCGGTGGCGGATATGTAATGATTCCGATTATGCAGTCGCTTTTTGTGACGGAGTTGAAATGGTTAACCACCACGGAGTTTATCGACAGCATTGCTTTCAGTCAGCTTACGCCGGGCCCAATATTGGTCAGTGCTTTTTTTACAGGGTATAAGCTGGCAGGTTTTGCCGGGGCATCGCTGGCAACGCTGGCAATTTTCCTTCCCTCGGCTATCTTAATGATCATCGTTTCCAGGATCTTTGCTGAAAATTTCAACTCGGCAGTGATGAAAAATGTGCTTGCCGGAATTAAGCCGGTAGTTGTGGGCATGATCCTGGCCTCTGCAGTGAAACTCTTTTTTTCAGTACAGGTTAGTCCTGTGACCGTGATCTTGTTTGTGGCGGCATTTGTGCTCAGCTTCAGGTTTAAAATTACTCCTGTATACCTGATTGCGATCTCGCTGCTCACCGGAGTTGCGGTACATTTTAATTCTTTATTTATAAACTTTTAATCCCAGGATATGGCAATCAGCGGAATACAAATTATAGGCACACAACGATCAGGATCAAATCTTTTAAGGGTAATGATGGATCAGTCGGATCAAATTGCATCACCACATCCTCCCCATATTCTGGTTACTTTTATTCCCTTACTGAAATATTACGGGACTTTAGACCGTGTATCTTACCGGAGACTGGTTAAGGATGTGGTCAATTATGTCAATGCCAACCCGGTACCATGGGAGGGTGTACTGCTTAATGAAGAGGAAATTTTTAACCAGTCTGAAAGGTACCATCTGCTGGAAATTAACAGGTTGATATACGAGCAGGCTGCCCTGAGCAAGAAAGCAAAATACTGGTGCTGTAAAAGTATGGCGAATGTCCACCATGCTGATGATATGGAAGAATTTGGCCTTCGCCTTAAATATGTTTACCTGTACCGGGATGGCAGGGATGTGGCCTGTTCATTCAAAAAAGCAATCGTTGGGGAAAAACATATTTATCATCTTGCAAAGCAGTGGAAATACGATCAGGAAGCCTGCCTCCGTTTAAGGGCGAGTCTGCCGGAGGACAGGTTTTATTCACTGAACTATGAAACGCTCATCACTGCCCCGGAAAATGAAGTCAACAAACTTTGTCAGTTTCTGGATATCCCTTACCATGAAGACATGCTGAAGTTCTATGACTCTAAAACCTCCAGGCTTACCGCCGCTGCAGGGGAAATGTGGAGCAATCTGGAAAAACCTATTATCCGTAACAATACCGGAAAGTTCTTAAAGGAATTTAAAGAAAACGACCTGGAAATTTTCGAACTGGTCGCCGGAGAGGTGCTGACAGCCCTGAATTACGAACTGTATGCAGAAACTAAAGAACAGACTTTACTTGATGATGTACACCTGGATCAGTATATTGCTGAAAATGAATTCCTGAAGAAAGAGTCCTTGCTAACCGCACGTAAAAGCGACCTGGAAAACAGGGCTGCACAACTGCAGATTATCAAAGATATAAAAGCCGGGATACCGGCTTAAATTCTGGATACTGGGCGATGGTGCCTGATGCGGAGCATGAACTCCTTCTTGTCTGCCTGGGAATACCTGAAAAACTGAATAAAGGTTAATTGATTTTCAATGAATAACATAGACATTAAGCTTATTACCGACATTGCCATAAAGGCGGGTGCCGCTATTCTGGAGGTGTATAACAATACTGAAGAAGAATGGAACGTGGTTTCCAAGAAAGATAACTCACCTTTAACGCTGGCCGACCGTGTTTCGCATCAGATTATTGAGGAAGGCCTGACTTCACATTATCCCCAAATCCCTATTTTATCCGAAGAAGGGGCTGAAATAGATTATGGCACGAGAAAAGAATGGAAGGAATATTGGTGTGTTGATCCATTGGACGGCACCAAAGAATTTATCAGCAGAAATGGCGAGTTTACAGTAAACATTGCTTTAATGGAGAACAATGAGCCGGTTTTGGGAGTTATTTACAGTCCGGTCCTGAATGTGGTCTATTATGGAAACCCAACTGATGGAAGCTGGAAAATGGTTCCGGGGGAGGCTCCGGAAGCTATTCATGCCGATAATGGTGCAAAGGAATGGGTGGCTATCGGCAGCCGTTCACATGCTTCCGCTGAAGAAGAGAAAGTCTTGAAACAGTTTCCGGTAATCGATAAGCTGGCTATTGGCAGTTCATTGAAATTTTGTCTTATCGCTGAGGGTAAAGCACATATTTATTACCGCAAAGGACCCACCATGGAATGGGATACTGCTGCAGGACATGCCATTGCTGTCAGCAGCGGAGCTACCATGCAAACGGCTTCCCTGGAAAAATTCCGGTATAATAAACCTTCTCTTTTAAACCCAGGCTTCTTTTGTAAAATTCCTTAAGGAATTCCCTGTTCGCAAGGGATAACCTTAGGTTTTACAAATTTCATCAGCCGACAGGATGAAGTCCTGGGACAGGATGGAGGGCTGCTGTGTTTTAAGCGCGGTATACAAATGATCACAACATTGCCGGGGAGTATGTGTTGCCGTCAGCAGGTTAAGGTGGGAATGTGCCGGCTCTTCAAAAAGAGAACTGATCCCTGTGAAATTCTTCAGGGTATGCTCATTTGCCAATTTATAAAGGCCTTTCACATCCCTCTGCTCACATACTTCCAGGGGACAGTCGACAAAGACTTCGAAATAGAAATCCTGCAGTATCTCTTTAGCAATCTCCCGGTGAATATGCAGGGGCGTAATAAAAGAGCAAATCACAATAATCCCGTTAGATGCCAGTATTTTGGCAGCTTCAGCTGCCCGGCGGATATTTTCTGCCCGGTCCTCCATACTAAAGCCAAGGTTCTTGTTCAATCCTTGTCTCATTTCATCTCCATCCAGTCTGATGGAGAAAATATCATTGTCCTCCAGCTGTTCTTTCAGGAGATTTGCTATCGTACTTTTTCCGGCTCCGGATAGCCCCAGCATCCAGATGACCATTCCTTTTTGATTGGGTAACTTCATCATCTCTAAAATAGCTTTAATTACAGAATTGGCGTGAATTTAAATGAATGTATTAAAATTTCTACAGTCGAACCATCGGCCGGTTCCTGGCCTCGGAACAACCACAGATTCATGTATACCGGCATTCTGAGCGTGCTTACTTTGTAGGCCGGAGCGCTGCATGTGGCTGTGGCAAAGAGATTGGTATCGCCGTCCTGAAACCCGTACAGGCTTTTATAACTTACGCTTGTGCTTGTCCTGCTGAACCTGTGTGTGGAATAACTGCCTTCAGACAGGTTAAATAACCTGTTGTCATGAAATGTCGGAAGATTGATCTCTGCTGGATAAATGGTATAATTCAGGTTCGGGTTTTCCTGTACGCCCCAGCGTGCAAATTCAATATCCATTTCATCGATGCCATCTGTACCAGAGTAGTTAAAGAGGCCGAACACCACCTGTTTGTCGAATGTATCTATGGGACCATCTACCTTCCATTCATAGGTGCCATAACCAAATGTTACCGTACTTTTCACCTCTGCACATCTCCATTGACGGCTGACTGGGTCTTTGCTCAGCTTCAGGTGAAGAATTCCCTTTTCATCAACCCATACATTTTTGGCATCCCAGTAATTGGGTCCCGGCCCCATTGTGCCGGTTCCGGAATTTTTTACCGTCCAGGTATACCCGCTGAAGGTGATGGTCTGGTCTCCAGGCTGTGTGGCCGCCCCTTCAGGGGCAGGATAGAGTTGTGGTGCAATGTCTTTTTCCAGCGAAGAGCTGCAGGAACTTAGGAAAAGGATCACAAGGCTGAGTAAGGCATTTCTCATGAGATACGGGGTCGTTTTAAGTGTAACCTAAGTTAAGCCCTCCCGAATGCCAAAGATTTCCTATAGTCTTGAATTCTTGTCATTGGATCCTTTTCTGGTTCTCCTGTAAGTATTGCCTGTAATTATGCGGGGCATTGTTATTTATTGCAGCCCACTTCCTCAAAAACAAACCTTCCCTTATTGTAATCTATCGGTTCATTCTTTTTGAAGTAATTTCTGCCCCAGGCGGTTTCAATTTTACCTACTCCCATCACTAGTTTCCCGTCTTTTTTAAGGAAGGCCAATGGGTTTCTGTATATGGTTTTTTGATCTCCTATGGTGGAGAGGTAGTCTACCAAAAGGGTATCTCCTTTAAATTCACCAGTAATTTCGCCACGGTGTTTGTCTTTCTGAAAATAATTGAACAGGAGCTTTCCGGTGACCTTATTGTCCGCTCTGTTCAGGCTCAGGGTGACCGTATCTTTCCCGTCTATTGCCTTATAGCAGGTGGAAGCTGATGCAGGATCAGGTTTTACGAGTTCAAGGGCTGTCTTGTTCTGGTTATTCTGGGTGCAGCTCATGATGGTTATTGCTGTTAGTGCGATGCAGAGGGAGGCTGGATTTTTCATAAGTTTACGTTTTATATAGGATGATCCTATAAGCAGGATTCCATAACTATAACCAGAAGATTAACCGGATGTTTCCATCTGTATGACAATCCCTCTCCTGTATTGATGTTTATCATTGTTTTTGAAAATTATTGTGCGTTCTTTGCTAAAAAATCCCTTTAAACACGGACGGATGGATATCCGTTGGTCAAATGGCATAAAAAAATTTTAAAGACAAATATATTCTGATGAAATACGCGTATAGCTTCTTACTTTTCTTTTTTCTCTTTCAAACGACAAGCGCAAACAATGATGGTGTCATTAAGGCCAGAATGAATAAGGTTGAACTTGAATTTAGCTTAAACGGGGAGGGACAGCCACAGTATTCGGTATCTTTCCATAACAGGATAGCCATTAAGCCCTCATTAATGGGCTTCGATTTAGTCAATAATGCTTCATTTGATCAACATTTTGAAATTCTACAGACCAGTCAGGCGACTGTGGATGAAAACTGGAATCCGGTTTGGGGAGAGGTTAAGGTCATCCGGAACCATTATCAGCAACTTACTGTTCAGCTCAGACAAAAAGAGAAGCCGAACCGGCTGATGAATATCGTATTCAGGGTTTTTGAGGATGGCCTGGGCTTCAGGTATGAATTTCCAAAACAGCAGAATTTCGATTACTTCATCATTGCGAATGAATTGACAGAGTTCAATATGCCGGCCAATCACAAGGCTTGGTGGATTCCCGCCGACTATGATACCAATGAGTATGAATACACCACTTCTAAATTAAGTGACATACATACCCGGAATGTGCAGGGTGGCGGCAGTGATATCGGGCTGAAATTTGTAGAAGACAGTACGGGTGCTGCGACACCTTTAATGCTTAAAAGCGCTGATGGATTGTATCTGAATATACATGAGGCGGCACTTCTTAATTTTCCGGCCATGCAGCTGCATGTGGATAAGGACAACTTTAAACTCTCTGCAAGACTTGTCCCGAATGCATTGGGACACAAAGCCTATCTTCAGGCTCCCTTTACAACACCATGGCGTACAATTATGGTAAGTGATAAGGCTGCTGATATTTTATCTTCGAAACTGATCCTCAACCTGAATGAGCCTTCTCTGATTAAAGATACCCAATGGATTAAACCGATGAAATTTGTTGGGGTATGGTGGGAAATGCAGATTGACAAGACCTTGTGGAGATATGCGAACAGTGCAGATGATGTGGATGCCAGCGGTCATTTGAATAACAATGGGAAGCATGGTGCCAATACGGCTAACGTAAAAAAGTACATCGACTTTGCCTCAAAGAATGGATTAGACGGGGTGCTGGTAGAGGGATGGAATACCGGATGGGAAGATTGGTTTGGTAACTGGAAAGAGAATCCTTTCGATTTTGTTACCCCTTATCCTGATTTCAATCTTCAGGAGGTAAATGATTATGCGGCCTCGAAAGGGGTAAAGATGATAATGCACAATGAAACTGCAGGTTCAGCTACGACTTATGAGCGTTTGGCGGACACGGCATTCCGGTTGATGAATAAGTTTCATTATCCGGCGGTGAAAACTGGTTATGTTGGTTTGATTATTCCGCGGGGGGAACATCATGATAGCCAGTGGATGATTAACCACTACACCCGTATTGCGCAGAAAGCGGCCGACTATAAGGTAATGGTAGACTCCCATGAATCCAACAGGCCTACAGGTCTGCACCGTACCTATCCAAACTGGATGGCTTCCGAGGCGGGAAGAGGGAATGAATACAATGCGTTTAGTAAGGGTAACCAGCCTGAACATGAAACCATAATGCCCTTTACCAGGTTTGTTGGCGGCCCCATGGATTATACACCTGGGATTTTTAAACTTAAAGGCTATGCACATGCAGATCCGGAAAGACAAGTACACACCACACTGGCTAAACAACTGGCCTTATATGTAGTTCTTTATAGCCCTTTGCAAATGGTTTCAGACCTTCCCGAAAACTATGAAGCTTATCCGGATGCTTTTCAATTCATTAAAGATGTGGCGGTAGACTGGGATGATACCCAAATTATCGCGGCTGAGCCTGGTGATTATATCACTACAGCCAGAAAAGAAAAAGGTACCGATCATTGGTTCATAGGAGCCATTACTGATGAAGAGGCACGTACCGCAACCATTCCGCTAAGCTTTTTGGACAAGGGGAAACGGTACATGGCTACGATCTACCGGGATGGTAAAAATGCAGACTGGAAAAGCAATCCTGAAAGTTATCAGATTGAACGTTTCATTGTAGACCAGAAGCTGCGGTTAAAGGTTAATCTTGCGAAAGGTGGCGGTGCTGCAATAGCAATCGTTCCCTTAGATGAAAAGTCTCATCCAGGGTTAAAAAGGTATAAATAGCCCTTCCTTTTTGTACACATTCACAAAAGGAAGGGGTGAGTGTGGAAAACGTGTTAGGTCTTGGCTTGTGCTTTTCTCTGTTTGAAATTGTATTTTGTTGATATTTATTGTGTTATGTTTGATTTTTGAATATTTTCAAGCCGTATTTAATGTTGAAATCTCTGTGGATAACGGTAGTGGAAGACTCTGTTCTACTATCTGATCTGCAAAAAACAAACTTGTTGAATGAGGGCTTTATCCACACCCCGTTTGACTTATCCACAATTTGTGAATAAGTCAAACGGGGTGTGGATCGTCTGTTCTTCTGATTTTTCCTTGATAGATTTCTGGCATAAAACATACAGATGATTATATTTAGCAAATCATAAAACCGAACCTTCCCCTGAGTGGGAGTATTTATAGTGTAATTGTATTTTCTATGAAAAGAAGAATTTTTCTACAACAAACAGGTCTCCTGGGAGCAGGATTACTGGCTTCAAAAGTTTCTTTTGCTGCTGCTCCTGCTGAATTCCCAATAGTCAGGGTTGCTGCTGCCAAACGCCATTTTAAAAGTAAATCTGTCGAGGCTGCCATTAAAACGTTTCAGTCAAAAGTTAAAAATCCTGAGCTGAGCTGGCTTTTTGAAAACTGTTTCCCTAATACGCTGGATACCACTATATATTACACCGAAGAAAATGGGAAACCGGATACCTATGTCATTACCGGAGATATTGATGCCATGTGGTTGCGTGACAGTTCTGCCCAGGTGTGGCCGTATCTGCAGTTTGTCAATGAAGACCCTGCATTGAAAAAACTGATCGCAGGTGTAATTTCCCATCAGGTGAAATGTATCCTTATCGATCCGTATGCCAATGCTTTTTATCAGGATCCTGCAAAAGTGGGTGAGTGGAAAACTGACCTTACCGATATGAAACCGGGACTGCATGAAAGGAAATGGGAGATAGATTCGCTGTGCTATCCTATCCGTCTCGCCTACCACTACTGGAAAAAAACTGGCGATAAACAGCCATTTGATGCCACATGGAAGTCCTCTATTACGCGTATTTTAGAAGTATTCAAAGAACAGCAGCGTAAAAATGGCAATGGCCCTTACCATTTTCAGCGGGAAACACCTAAACCAACAGACTCATTACCAATGGTGGGTTATGGATTCCCTGTAAACCCTGTAGGACTGATCTGCTCAGCCTTTCGTCCCAGTGATGATGCCACCATTTTCCAGTTCCTGATTCCTTCCAACTTTTTTGCCGTTGTTTCCCTTAAGCAGGCGGCAGAGATGGTGAAGGCACTGTTCAATGATGAACAGCTGGCAGCTGAATTAACTGCACTGGCCAATGAGGTGGATACTGCACTCCAACAGCATGCCGTGGTGAACCATCCCAAATACGGTAAAATCTATGCTTTTGAAGTAGATGGTTTTGGAAGTTCCTATCTGATGGATGATGCCAATGTCCCTAGTCTGCTGGGGCTACCTTATCTGGGTGCCATAGACCCCAAAGATGAGATTTATCAGAATACCCGGAAGTTTGTGCTTTCTACCGACAATCCATATTATTTTAAAGGGACTGCCGCAGAAGGAATTGGCGGGCCGCACGTTGGACAGGATATGATCTGGCCGATGAGCCTGACCATCAGGGCGCTGACATCAGACAATAAGGAAGAAATCAAATGGTGTATCCAGACCCTGCAAAAAACACATGCAGGCACAGGATTTATGCACGAATCTTTCCATAAAGATGATCCTGCCAATTTCAGCAGGGCATGGTTTGCCTGGTCAAATACACTTTTTGGTGAATTGTTATGGAAAACATACCATGAAATGCCTGAACTTTTAAAGGGATAATTGAAAATATTTACATCAATAAAGCTATTGATCAGCGGGAGATACTGTTTACAGATCTCCCTTTTTTATGCGATATTCTGCCCCTTCCAAGTGCCTATCGTTCCCCATTTGGGAAAGACTGAAAAGCCCTTCCCGAATTTTGATCAGCCGATAGGGTCAAAATTCACAATCGCAAAATAAATCTGAAAGGCGTTCTCCATCAGCGCAATCACCCCCTTCAAATTCCGGATTTACCCCCTGTATATTTTCATCAAATAGACGTATTTCGTGATGTTCATCATTGCCTTGTTATCAACAATTCCTTTGAAGAACAGCCAATTATAAACCAAATAGTTAAATACGTATGAATGTAAGATTTACTCATGTAATCTGTATGATTTTTTTCATGCAGATTCTGACAGGTGGGTTCATTAATCCCGCCCGGGCACAGCAAAACCAGGCTTTTACCATAAAGGGAAAAGTAACGGACAATACAGGGGCAACCGTCCCCGGCGCAACCATCAAGGTTTCAGGGAGCAAGCAGGGGACCGTGACGGACAATAACGGAGCCTTCAGCCTCCAGTTAAATGCACCTGCAGTACTGACCATCAGCTATATCGGCTTTGCAGCTCAAACAGTCAGGGTCGACCGCAGCAGTATGACAGTGAATGTGGTGCTTGCTGAGGGTGATGCCGATAAGAACCTCAGCGAAGTTGTTGTTGTTGGGTACGGCACACAAAAGAAATCAGATATTACCGGCTCCGTAACCTCTATCCCTAAGAGCCGTTTGTCACAATTACCGGTAACAAACGTGCTTCAGGCCATCCAGGGTGCCGCTGCGGGGGTCAATATCTCCCAGACTTCCTCCATTCCGGGCAGTCAGCCTTCTGCACTGGTGAGGGGGCAGAACTCGATCAATGCAAATTCAGGGCCTTATGTTGTGGTGGATGGAATTCCGCTCAGCAAAACCGGAGGATCATTGAATGATATTAACCCCAATGATATTGCTTCTGTGGAGATCCTGAAAGATGCATCTGCAGTAGCGATCTATGGCACAAATGGGGCCAATGGCGTCATCCTTGTGACCACCAAACGCGGAACTACAGGAAAACCTGTGATCCGCTATAATGCCTATGCCGGCGTGGAAGAAATGGGACATATCCTGAAACCACGCAATGCACAGGAATATTTGCAGAAATATGCAGATTACCTGTCGCAAACCAATCAGCAACAGACCAGTCCTGTTCCCAATAATGGGGAGCTGGAAAACTACAATGCCGGGAAAACGACCGACTGGATTGACGAAGTAACCCAAACCGGAACCATGCAGGACCATAATATCAGTATTTCCGGAGGGACAGAAGATGCGAAGTATTTCCTGTCGGGCGATTATCTCGATCAGAAAGGAGTGATTAAAGGCTTTAACTACAAGAGGGTAACCATCAGGTCAAATCTGGATGTCAACGTAACCGACTACCTGACGGTAGGGACTTCCCTCTTTTTGACAAACAACAACTATGACGGTGGCAGGACAAACCTGTTAAATGCAACGGCCATGAGTCCTTACGGGGTGGAATACAATCCCAATGGTACCTATAAAATCTACCCGATGGCTCCCGAGCAATTGTATGTTAACCCTATGCTGGGACTGGTTACAGACCGTATCAGCCGCAGTACCAACATCAATGGAAATGCTTTTGCCGAGGTAAAGTTTGGGGGAGTGTTACAGGGATTGAAGTATCGCCTGAATGCGGGTTATACCTATCTGCCTACACGAAAAGGAAGTTATGTTGGCCGTTTGGCAAACGATCCGCTGGGTACGGCAAGTACAGAGAATACAGAGACCAATAGCTATACCCTGGAGAACCTGATTACCTATACCAAAGATTTCCATAAGCATCACCTGGATTTTACCGGACTGTACAGTAACCAGGAGCGTAAATATGTCGAAAACAGAGGGGGTGCGGTAGGATTCGTCAATGATGAACTTTCCTTTAATAATCTGGGTGCCGGTGTAACGCAAACCAGTCATTCCTATGCGGACCGCTATGGACTGGTCTCTCAAATGGGCAGGATCAATTACTCCTATGACAGCAGGTATTTATTTACCCTTACCGCCAGAAGGGACGGCTCATCAGTATTTGGTTCCAATACCAGCAAATACGGGGTTTTTCCATCTGCAGCTATTGGCTGGAACATCAGTAATGAGGCCTTCATGAAAGAAGTAACCTTTGTGAATAACCTGAAATTGAGGCTCTCTCAGGGGAAGTCGGGTAACGAGGCCATTTCAGTTTACAAAACAATAACTACCGATGGGACAATACGTCAGCCTTTCGACGGACTGAGTACCATTGGTGTGACTGCAAGTAATCTCGGTAACATCGATTTATTGTGGGAAAATACGAAGGCAACCAATATCGGGCTTGATTTCTCCATTCTTAAAAGCAGGATCTCAGGAACAATTGATGCCTATAAAACCAGGACCACAAATATTCTGCTGTTGAGGAGCCTGCCGATCATTACCGGTTATCCGAATGTATTTGATAACCTGGGAGAGGTGGACAACAAGGGGCTGGAGATCACCATCAACACCAAGAACTTTGAACAGGGAGATTTCAAATGGGAAACCAGTCTCAACTTCAGCACCAATAAAAACAAGCTGATTGATCTTTATGGAGATAAGAAAAGTGACCTTGGGAACAGATGGTTTATTGGTCAGCCTATAAACGTTGTATACGATTACCGGATGGAGGGCATCTGGCAAACCGGGGAAGACCCTTCCATGCAAGATCCGGGAGCCAAACCTGGCGACCTGAAGTTTGCTGATCTGAATGGTGACGGGAAGATCACCGCGGATGACAGGGAAGTGATCGGGCAGACTGCTCCAAAGTGGACAGGTGGAATCACCAATACCTTCCATTACAAAAACTGGAACCTGAATGTCTTCATCCAGACCGCACAGGGGATCACAAAAAACAATACCGACCTGAACTATGGCGATGAAACCGGTAAGAGAAATACCCCTGCTGAGGTCGGTTACTGGACCGCTGCAAATCAAAGCAATACCCGTCCGGCTTTATCCTATAACAATACCAGGGGGTACGGATATGCATCCGATGCGAGTTTCACGAGGATTAAGGATGTCACTTTGAGTTATGTATTCAGCCAGAAGATCCTGGATAAACTTCATCTGGGGAGTCTCACTATTTATGCGAGTGGCAGAAACCTGCACACCTTTACCAACTGGATAGGCTGGGATCCGGAAAGTGTTCAAACGGGACGGGGAATTGTGGACAGCAGCAGGGGACTGGACTGGAATAACAATTATCCGGTTACGCGCACTTTTGTCTTCGGTGCCAATATATCACTTCGTTAATCACCTCATTCAACATGAAAATCATGAAAAAATACATCAGCATATATTTTATTTTAGCAGCAGTGCTGTTCACTGCATCCTGCAAAAAAAGTTACCTGGATGAAAATCCGCCTTCGGCCTATACCCCCGAAACACTAAACGATTCCCTGGGATACGAAGCTTCCCTGGTTGGCCTCTATAATCATGTCAGTACCATCTTCTCCTGGGCAGACCAGCAGGGTTGGGTGAGTGTATGGCAGGTGGGTACAGATGTAGCCAATGCCACTGCCAATCAGCAGGCCGTAGAAATTCCGTATTACAATTATAACCTGCTCACCCCGACAGATATTGCTGCTGAAAGGATGTGGAACAGGGATTATGTATTGATCAACCTGTCCAATATCATCATCTCAGGTCTTGATAACCCCTCCCTGACAACTATCGGGGCAAAAGGAAAGAGCAGTATGTCGGCAGAAGCGCGGTTCTTCCGGGCCTATGCCTATAACAACCTGGCCACCTTATATGGAGGTGTACCTATCATTACTGTGCCGCTTACCGGACCGAAGACAGACTTTGTAAGGGCGCCGCTTGATGAGGTAAATGCACTGGTCGTAGCAGACCTTACCTTTGCTGCGGCAAACCTGCCAGCGATCAACGATATGAAAACCAATTCTAAAGGCAATAAGCTTTTTGGGCGTGCAAATAAATTTATGGCGATGCAGTTACTGGCAGAAGCCTACCTGCGGATGGGAAAACCGGACCTTGCCGAGATACAGGCACAGACGATTATTAGCAGCGGACAATTTAGTTTGATCCAGAAGCGCTATGGGCTGAAAAGCAGCTTGCCGGGCGATTACTATTCGGATATGTTCCAGGCGGGCAATATCAGGAGATCACAGGGCAATACCGAAGCGATATGGGTACTGGAGCAGGAAAATCCAAGTACAGTTATTGGTGGGATCACCGGAAATCCACAGCAGAGAAGGGTCTGGGGAGCGGCATACCATAACCTTAGCGGAATGGCACTGGCAGACTCACTCGGCGGCCGTGCACTGGGCCGTTTGCGTTTAAGTAACTGGGTGATCTACGGACTTTACCAAAACAATGATATCCGTAATTCCCAGTATAACCTGAAAAGACGTTATTATTACAATGACCCCGCACAGCCTGCTCTTTTTGGTAAAATAGTACCTTATGCCGGTCCGGATACCCTGTTTAAAATATGTCCCCATATCACCAAATGGTATCAGTTCGATCCCAATGATACCTTTGGGTATTCGATGATCAAAGATTTTATGCTGATGCGTTTAGGGGAAACTTACCTGCTGCTGGCTGAAGCACAGTTTAAACAAGGGAAAATGCAGCTGGCGGCGGACAACCTGAACGTCTTGCGCCAGCGTGCCTTTGCCGATTATCCTGCAAGCGGGAAGCTGCTGGCTGCAGACATTACCCTGAACCTGATTCTCGATGAGCGGGCCAGGGAACTGATCGGGGAGGAAAACAGAAGGATGACGCTGATGCGTACAGGAACTTTGGTAGAACGCTCTTTACGGCTTAACGGAAATGATGTTACCCATCCCACCACAGGTTTAACGGTAACCCACAACCTGCTGCCAATTCCCCTGAATGAAATCCAGCTGAATAAAGATGCGGTACTTACGCAAAACCCTGGTTATTAAGGAGCCTTGTAACAATATGAATACGCGGTGCCACTATAGTTTTAAGAAATAAATGGTTAATATGCATTGCAGAAAAATTTACAGCATGAAATTTATTTTAAGTTCCTACTTCCTATTGATCCTGTTCCTGGGGCCTGCTTCAGCGCAGCAGTTGAGCACTGTCGGCAATGGCTGGGCAGGGAATTCCGTCAATGCCGTTGTTTTCCGGAAGAATGCAGTGGCGAGCTTTAAGGGCTATCAATATATTGCCTATTATGACCAGGATAAAAATGTGGTTCTTGGAAAAAGGAAGAACGGACATCCGGATTGGGTAACCCAAAAAACACAGTATACCGGAGCTGCTGAAGATGCACATCGTTCCATTAGTCTTATCGTAGATGGTGATGGCTTTCTGCACATTTCATGGGACCATCATGGCACCGCCTTAAAGTATGCCAAATCTGTGGCACCCGGTAGTCTGAAACTGAGTGATCAGCTCCGGATGACCGGACAGAAAGAGAAGAATGTTACTTATCCTGAATTTTATACCCTTGCCAATGGCGATCTGCTTTTCCTGTACCGTGACGGTTCTTCAGGTAATGGTAACCTGATGTTGAACAGGTATAGCGTGAAGACAAAAACATGGACCAATGTACAGGACGGTTTTATTGACGGGGAAGGCAAGAGAAATGCCTATCCGCAGATGGCTATTGACCAAAAGGGAGTCATCCATATCAGCTGGGTATGGCGGGAATCTGCTGATGTTTCCAGCAATCATGATATGTCTTATGCCCGTTCTGCCGATGGTGGACAAACCTGGCAGAAATCTACCGGAGAGTCCTATGTCCTTCCCATTACCCTTGCGACGGCGGAGTGCGCGGTTAAAATTCCCCAGCAAAGTGAGCTGATCAACCAGACCTCCATGTATGCGGATGCCAGTGGAAACCCCTTTATCGCCAGTTACTGGCGTGAGGCAGGAGAGCCTGTGCCGCAATACCATGTCATTTATAAAACGGGTAAAGACTGGCAGGTATTGAACCTCGGCTTCCGCAAAACTGCCTTCAGCTTAAGTGGTGTAGGTACCAAAAGCATCCCGGTCAGCCGGCCACAGATTATCGCATGGCAGCAACCTAAAGAAGGAACCGCCATCGCCCTGTTGTTCCGGGATCAGGAGCGCAATGAGAAAATAACTGTAGCAGTAAACAGGAACCTGAAAAAGAATAACTGGGTACTTAAAGACCTCAGTGAAGAAGGGGTTGGTGCCTGGGAGCCCAATTACGACACAGAGTTGTGGAAGCATAAGGGAGTATTGAGTGTATATGTACAAAAGGTGGTACAGGTAGACCTGGAAGGTAAGGCAGAAATCAAGCCCACACCTGTACAGGTATTGGAGTATAAGTTTTAAATATAAAAATCATGAAGAAGAATTATCTACTCGTGTTATGGTCCTGCTGGAGCATGGTAAGTTTTGCACAGACCAACCTGATCAGCAATACAGGAGCAAGGAATGCCTTTAGTCTGAATGGGAAATGGCAGTACATCATTGATCCTTATGAAACCGGATTTTATGATTACCGGTATAAAGAATTAAGGGAGGACCACCCGGATGCCTACTGGAATACTGATATACAGGCAAACAGGACGGAAAAGAAGGAGCATGGTTATGTAGATAAATACAGTATTGAGGTGCCGGGCGACTGGAATCATCAGCAGCCTGAATTCACCTATTATGAAGGAACGGTGTGGTATAAGAAATCATTCGACTTCAGGAAGGAATCTGGCGATAAGCGCTTTTATTTATATTTCGGTGCCGTCAACTACCGCGCAGATGTTTATCTGAACGGCAAAAAGCTGGGGATGCACAAAGGGGGCTTCACTCCTTTTAACTTTGAAATCCCTGCCGGCCTGCTGAAGGAGAAAGACAATTATTTAGTAGTCAAGGTAGATAATAAACGCCTGGCAGATGAAGTACCTACCCTAAATACCGACTGGTGGAATTATGGAGGCATTACAAGGGAGGTGAAAATACTGACTGTCCCTGATCATTTTATCCAGGACTTTGTCTTGCAGCTTAAAAAACCGAGTTCCGGAACTGCTCCCGGAAAATCGCCGGAGGTGGAAGGATGGCTAAAGCTAAATACAGCGCCGGCTGCAGGAGAAGCTGTGACAGTGGAGATACCGGAACTGAAATTTAAAAAAGTGTTCCCTGCAGCGGAACAAATTACCGCCCTCCATTTTAAACTTCCTAAAGTACAATTGTGGTCGCCCGCAAGTCCTAAACTTTACAAGGTTATCCTTTCTACGAAAAATGACCGTACAACAGATAAAATAGGGTTCAGGACTATTGAAGCAAAGGGTACTCAGGTCCTGCTGAACGGTCAGCCATTATTCATGCGTGGAATCAGTATCCATGGCGAAATTCCGCAGGAAGTAAGGCGTGCCCATAGTCAGGAAGATGCCGTACAGCTGCTGTCGCAGGCTAAAGAATTGGGTTGCAACATGGTCAGGCTGGCGCATTATCCGCATGATGAAAAAATCACCCGGCTGGCAGATTCTACCGGTATGCTGGTCTGGTCAGAGATCCCGGTGTACTGGACCATAGATTTCAGCAGTAAGGAAGTACTTGGAAAAGCGAAGGCACAACTGGAAGAAATGATCGTACGCGACCACAACAGGGCCAGTATTATCATCTGGTCGGTTGGCAATGAAACGCCGGTTACTCCGGTAAGGACAGACTTCATGCATAGCTTACTGACAAAAGCGAGGGAACTTGACGGTACACGTATGGTTTCAGCAGCACTGGAGGTCAGCTATGGTTCCGGTGAAGACAAACACACCATTGATGATCCACTGGGTGAGTTTGTGGATCTGGTCGCTTTTAATGAATATCTGGGATGGTATGGAGGTTCACCAGATAAATGCCGGACTACTACCTGGGATACCCCATACGATAAACCGTTGTTTGTCAGTGAAACCGGAGGTGATGCCAAGGGAGGATTTCATGCAGATTCACTGACGCGTTTCAGTGAAGAGTATCAGGAGTGGTATTTTAGGGAGCAGGTGGCGATGTTCAAGCGTATGCCTGCAAAATATGTTGGCGTATCTCCATGGATCCTTGCCGATTTCAGGTCGCCCAGACGCAATAATCCCCTGTATCAGGAAGGCTGGAACAGAAAGGGGCTTTATGACGACAAAGGCAATAAGAAAAAAGCCTTTTATATCCTGAAAAAGTACTACAATGAAATAGAAAAAGCAGAAGGTACTGCAAAGAAATAAGGGGTTCAAAGGAGGTTACAGGCTGAGCATGCGGTTCTATGATAGTGCTCAGCTCAGCCTGTTGTAATTTGAAATTTTATTTAGTGTGCATTCCGGGAATGATTAATATATTAGCAGGATGTCATCTCACCATATAGTTAAAGAAAAACAGGAGCCTGCGTTATATATCCATGATCTGGGATCCTTTGATGAAGAGTATTTGGGGCAGCTGCTGGAGTGGAGCCCAACACTTGTTGTAAATGGAAATATTTATGAGAAAGTTATCAGTCTCGGTTTAAAAGTTGATATCGTCCTGAACAATGCAGATGGAATGGTATTCCAGGAAAATACCAAATCTATTATTGGTCCGGGGGATGATTACAATACGGTATTAAACTATCTTGTGTCTGAGAAATATCCTGCGGTGAACATCATTGACACGGAGAAGAAGATAAGCGATCTGGAGTTTTATATGTCAAGGATCAATATCGTTTTATTTACACCGGAGTACAAATCGTATGCGGTAAAAACAGGATTCAGTGTATGGAAACCTGCTGGAACATCTGTTTTCATTGACGTGGTCTCCTATTTTGAGGCGACCAACCTGATGCAGAAGGACGAGCGTGAATTTGAAGTGGTGAAAGATGGCTTTGTAGAGTTTTCTTTTGCTGCGGAGTATTTATTTCTGTCGGAAGCGATATAGTTAAAATCTATAGCTTATTCATCCACTATATTCATTTATCAGAAAACAGCGATTTCAACACCATATGATTAGCCTAAGAATTGGAAAAGAAGAAGATCTTTCGATTGTACGTGAGATTGGAACGACTACATACGGACCTACCTATACCCATTTGCTGGGGCAGGAGCAGGTCGATTACATGCTTTCAAAATTTTATACACCTGCGGCATTGTTATCACAATTTATCGATGGGCATACTTTCCTGATTGCAGGGGATGGGACAAGGGATATGGCTTTTGCTTCTTATTCCATCACCGACCATGAAAACCGGATCGTTAAGCTGCATAAATTATATGTGCTTCCATCTGCCCACGGCAAGGGGCTGGGAAAATTCTTAATTAATGAAGTAGCGAATAAAGCCAGGGAAGAAGGTGGTAAGGCGCTGCAATTAAATGTCAACCGTTACAACAAGGCGAAGGATTTTTATGAAAAGGCGGGCTTTACCATAAAAGAAACCGTCGACATAGAAATTGGCAACGGTTTCTTTATGAATGATTATGTGATGGAACTTCCGCTATAATGATTCATTCATAGCTATTCCTGGTCAAACTTAGTTGGTCAGCTTGGGGATCCTTGTTGGGGTATCCGTTCCTTTCACAATGGTTGTTGCACTGAGTGCAAGGGCCTTGATGGTAGAGAGGATATTATCGGTATCCAATGAACTGTATTCATCTTTTACCGTATGGTATAAAGGATCGATATCAATTTTATCGGTGCTGATGGTATGTGCGGGTACACCGAGTGCAGCCAGTGTTGCATTGTCACTCCTGTAAAACAGGTTTTGCTGGAGGTATGGATCCGGATGGAAGGTGAAGGCTGTTCCTTTCAGGTTTTTCTGCAGAATCTGTCCGAAGTCAGATTTTTCATATCCTGTAATAAAGGCTGCGTTTTTACCAAACTTACTTTCCTTACCAATCATTTCTATATTGAACATCGCCACTACATCATCAGGGTTCAATTGTTCAGAAAAATACCTGGCCCCGAATCCGCCGATTTCTTCCGCCGTAAAGGCTACAAAAATAAGCGTACGTTCATTGTTGTTTAGCTTTTTATAGTATTTCGCCAGCGCGATCATAGCCGTGGTACCGGAAGCATCATCATCGGCACCATTGGCAATACTGTCCTGCCCTACCGCAGGCATAATTCCCAGGTGGTCATAATGTCCGGAGAATACCACAAGTTCTGCAGTCTTTGATTTGCCCGGGATCATACCGGCCACATTAAACAGCGGTAGTTTCTTAAGGCTGTTTTTTAAGGAAACATGAAAGGTTTTAACAGCAGTATCGGTCGTTAGCACCATGACCAAAGCAGCTGTTTGCGTACTTTTAAGGTCTTTTTCATCCAGGGTTGATCCGCCGGAAAGGTATGTTTTATACTGGCTGAAGTCACCCGCAAATTTCTCGTCTACCAAAACCAGCTGGCGTTTCTTCGCCTTTGCCAAGGCCCGGTATTGCTCTCTGAAAGTTTTTGAAGGATCTAACTTTATCCAGCCATCGCCATTGTTCTGATCAAATTCCAGCACTTCTGACTGGTTACCGGATACCAAAACCTGGGCAGCATCTATTGTCTTTCCATTCATGGAGACTTCTGTTGCTATAGGTTTAAGCTGGTATTTATAAAAGGTCTGCCGGTATCCGGTTGCACCTTTCAGGGGTTTTAAACCTATACTTTTAAATTCCGTTTCGATAAAGCTGGCGGCCTTATCTATTCCCGGACTGAATGTTGCCCTGCCCTGCATCTCATCACTGCTCAGGGTTTTTATTAAGCGGTCTACATAAGGTTTAGTGATGATCTTGTCGATCTGTTGAGCGGATGCTGTGCCCGAGGCACAGGCAATCATTAGAGGGTATAGGAAGTATTTCATCATTTTTCTTAAGCGTATGGTGTTTGGTTGGATATGGTGTTGATCATAGCAGCGCTAGTACTTCATCAGTTTACCTGCTTCTTCAAATATCCGTTTTTTTTTAACATCTGGTTCCTGTAAAAACAGGAATAATGAAACGGAGTATTACAACTTCCAATATTGGCGCCTGTATTTTAATCCTCTTCCTTATCTTCAGTATCATAGATATGCTGATCCGGAGTCCCTTTGTATTTTTTCTTTTTCCGTTCAATAGAAGAGGAAACCCGCGTATCATGCACCCCATCTATAACTTCAATCTCATAGTCCTTATCTTTTCCTGAAGAATGGATTTGACTGCTTTCCAGGTTCCCTACCGATATGTCATATGGTCCCCTCACACTCATCATTTTCACAAACACAGGCAGGCATTCAAAAAATATAAACAGGAGTCCGATAAAAGTCACGGCCATAGCTGTAGCCGTATCAGGGGTACCATTGGTGTTAAAGCTAAGCTGTCCCAATGCCCAGTTCCGGTCGGCAAACCCTGCAATATTGGACAGGCTATCCAATTCCTTGCTGGTATATAGTTTTTCTGAAAGCAGACCGTCAAACTGCTTTCTTCCATCTACGAAGTTTTCCAGCTTCCTGACATCTGAATTTAGCGTGTCCAGGTTCTGTTGTCTTTGCTTCAGTTCTTCTTCCTTTCTTTTGGCATAGGGACCGTAACCCATTACACCGGAAGTCTCGTTCGTCTTGGTTCCGAATACTTCGAAATTGAGTTTCTGGCGATCTGCTTTGATCCCATTGCTTAAGGAATCCCGTTGTGCTTTGACATCATTGAGCTTGTTCAGTTCAATGGTATATTTATTGGTAAAAGCTTTGTTTAAGGTATCTATTTTTGAACGCTGGTTGTTCAGGTAACTTACTTTGAGACGTTCCCTGATCTCCTTGTCGAAGATCTTAAGTTCCAGGGGACGGGAAATGACCATACCGATCATGATGGCCAGTAATATCCTTGGGGTAGCCTGTAACAGTTGTTTCCCTGTGGATGCATTTTTATCAATGCTGGAAACAATGTATCTATCCATATTGAAAATTGCCAGTCCCCACAACAGGCCAAAAAAGATGGAGAAGAGAACCGCTGCGGTATCTCCTTTGAAGACAAAATACATGGCATATCCACCGGATAAAGCTGCAAATAAACCGGTGAAAAATATGGTCGCCCCAATGCCTACATACTTATTGTGATCGGTGGGGTGTTTTTCCAATGTGGGCTGGTGTACACCAGAACAGAACCAGAAGAAACGGGTTAATGCATCCATTGTGAAATAAATTTAAGAAAAAACTGAGTATTAAACGCCTGTCATTCTTAGTTGTTACAGCATTGGCGGCAAAATATTAAATTTTAACCTCCTGCTGTCAATTTACTAATTCATAACCTTTATATTTGATAGCTAATATCCAGGTTGTCCAAAGGATGGCCGGTTTGAATTGATATTTAACCCATACAACGATGAAAGTAATTAGTGTTCAGGAACTGAAACAGAAAATAGACAATAAAGAAGATTTTCAATTGGTAGATGTCAGAGAGACATTTGAGTATGAAATGTCTAACCTTGACGGATTGAATATCCCATTGGGGGGACTGCTGATTGAAGTCGATAAAATTGAGAAAGACAAACCTGTGATCATGCAATGCAGAAGCGGTAAACGCAGTGCTGCAGCAGTAATGCAGCTGGAAGCACAGGGTTTCACTAATCTTTATAATTTAGAAGGTGGTATTCTTGCCTGGCAGGCAGAATTTGATCCAAGTATGCCTGTTTACTAAGATGAAGAAAAGAATTGCTTTAAATACATTTTATACCATTGGAATTGTCATTTCAGTGGTCGGTATAAAATGGGCTTATCAGAATGCCAATTACCCCATTGTTGCCTTGCTGGCAGCTGCAGCAATATTTTTCATTTACTTAAAGATCAATATTGTAAAGGAAGTAAAATCAGACCTGAAAGTTAAAGAAGAACAGTATAAAGCTTTTGCTAAAGAGGAACAGGGGAGCCTGCTGAAGGAAGACCCGAATGCGCCTGTGAAGAAATAAACAGGAATTCTTAGCTGAGGGGACTGCCCTTAAATAAATCATCCGGAAGACCTTTCAGCCCTAAACCTGGAAGGTCTTCCAGTATATAACGGCCATTTTCCAGTTGCGGTGCGCAAAAAGGATTATTTGTAGTCAGGGAAGGGCCATCCAGATCTGCCCAGTTACAGAGGGGAGCCAGTGCAATCCCCGCCTGCGTGGCAATGGAGGTTTCACTCATACAGCCAATTAGTATCTTCATCCCATACGACCGGGCTTTCAGGATCATCTGATGGGCCTCATACATTCCGCCACTCTTCATGAGCTTTACATTGATCCCATGGTAGGAACCTTTAATTTTATCAATATCTTCCAGTCTTTGGACGGCCTCGTCGGCCAGGATAGGAATTGGGCTTCGGCCGGTTAACCAGGCATTACCTTCCATGTCCATTTTATTCATGGGCTGTTCAATCAATACCACGCCCTGGTCATGTAACCAGTAAATGAGGTCGATTGTACTTTTGCGGTCGGTCCATCCCTGGTTAGCGTCGACGAATAGCGGCAGGTCACTTAACCTTCGTATGGCCTGTATGGTCTCCCTGTCTTTGTCCGTGCCCAGTTTCACCTTGATCACCCTGAAACCTTTCGCTTCAGCCAGTTTTTGTTCAAGGAGCTCAGGATCGGTGATCCCAATGGTATAAGCGGTAAGCGGCATTTTACCAGGGTCTGCACCGTATATTTCATAACAGGGCTTCCCCAGTATTTTTCCGTTGATGTCATTAAGGGCAATCTCAATGGCCGCCTTTATTGCAGTATTGCCGGTCGCTATACGATCGAGGTAGGAAATGATCTCCGGAAAATGAAATGGAGGTTCAAAGCGGCTCCAGTCCACCTGCTGCAGAAAAGCAGTTGCCGTACCCTGGTTCTCTCCCAGGTAAGGGATCATCGAAGCCTCGCCATATCCATCGATATCTCCGTAACTCAACTTCAGCAGAACCAACGGGGTGCTTGTTCTGGTGAATCCTGCAATAGTGAAGGGGTGTTTCAGTCCGAGGTTATAGGCAATAGGAATGGCTTTCATCTTGTTGAGAATTGATGGGATCAAAGGTAAAGGAAGATCTGCATATTCTCATCAAAAAGTAATGACATGGTCATGATACCGGGAGAATCCTAAAAAAACAAATGATTTGCCTAATATTGCCTTTTCTATGATCAGTACAATATACCAACCGTTTAAAAACTTCGATTTCAAGTACGAAAACTGCTTTCTTAGTGGGGATACCTTCAAGAGTCCGGTCATACAGTCCAATGTGCTGCCGGAATGGCTGTTGGCTGTGGCCAATTTTAGTGGCAATGAGCAGATCAAATTGCTGGATGAAACGATCAGGTCGTATAATGAATTAAAGATTCCTGTAAATGCGGAAGTGCTTACCCATTTTATCAATCCACTGGAAGATAAGATTGCCAGTGCTTTTGATCAGGGTTATGCCGGGGTTTCTCAACTGGAAGAGGTCGATTTGTTTAAATGGATAGGTAAATTTTTGTACAGTCTTATTTACATTGAAATGCATGCTGCGGTAGGCCAGCAGCAACTGAGCAGCGACGGGATCAATATGTCGCAGGGACTCATGCATAAATTCGGTAACCTGCAGACGATGATTCAGGGGATCTATCTGAATGTGGAGTTTGAAGATTTTACACCATGGTCTATTGTGATTGTTCCTTTGGAGCAGGCGGATACTGCTTTCAGCTTCAGGGATGAGATCAATACACTTACCTTCTCCTTAAAGCTGAAAGATTTTGGAATTATTGCCTGTTTACAGGACAATGGTACCAATAGGCGGTACCATCAGGAAATCCTGGACCAGATAGGGGACAATGCCGTTACCGAGCAGCAGTTTGAAGAGCTTTGTGCCCGGTTCTTTTATTCGGCCTATCTCTTCAACAGGCTTCCGGAATATACGATCATGCCTGTGGAAGGATCCATCTATATCGATGCCATGCCATTGCGCGGAACCATGAACAAACCCCTGTTCGACCTGTGGCAGCATAAGGTTTATGCACAGGTACTGGAAAACTTCTGGAAACCCTGGGGTAACCTGCTGATGGAAATCAGGAAAGATCCGAATGCACCGACAAGTTACTTTAATCCACCCTCTTTACCAACTGCGGGTTAACCGCCAAAACGTGCACTCAGCTGTCCGAGAAAATTTGGGATAACTCCCGGAACAAGGAGGATGGTCAATATAATTCCTGTTAAGGCACCGAATAAGTGGGCATCATGATTGATGTTATCCCTGGAACCGGAGGACATATAATAGCTGTACACGAGATATAAAACCCCGAATAATATGGCCCAGATGGGAATAGGAAGGGGGAAGATCATCAGTGTGGATAATGGAAAGAGCATGATATAGCTGAACACTACTGCCGAAATTGCTCCCGAAGCCCCAAGACTATGGTGATGGTAGCTGTTCTTTTGTTTAATGACCGTAGGGATATCACTGAGGACCAATGCCACAATATAAATGATAGCGAACCGGACGCTGCCTATTTGCTGTTCCAGGATGAAGGCAAATGCATTAAAGGTAAACATATTGAAAGCAAGGTGCATCCAGTCGGCATGAATCAGTCCGCTGGTGAATAAGGTATATACATTATGTTTCCTGTAGACACTGTAAGGATGCAGCATGAACTTTCCGAAGAGGGAAGAATCATAAAAAGCATAAATGCTGGTAACGAGCGTGAAGATGAAAATGATGGAAGCAACTGGGGTCACTTGCAGGTATTGGATCATGTTATTTCAGTTCTTGGTGAATAATTGTATGCAATCTAGCAATTGGATATTGTAAATGTGTTTTTTCGTAATAATTTGAGTGTTTATATAGCCCTTAGTATCCCCGGAAAGTTTTCCTGTATAAACCCATCTTCCCGAAATTGTATTTCAGTCCGACAGAAAAGAAAGTGTAGATATCCAGTCCCCCGCTTTCATACGTCAGTATCGAATCATCGTAACCATCCAGTCCCTCGCCCATTGTTAAGTTGGTCTGGTAATTGAAGTTCAGCACGTACCTGTAAAATCCCTGTCTGTCCGGAAAGAAGAAGTTTATACCCAGATTCAGGGGAATAAGAATATCTTTAGAGGCATTCATACCGGGATATCTCTTTTCCGGGTCATTCCTGATCTGTCTTGCGATTGCCGACATCTTATTCTGGATAACGCCTATTCCCGCACCGAAGTACAAGCCTTTGATGGAATTGTACAATGAACTGTAGTCATTTTCTAAAATCTCTCCTAAGGCCACTTTTCCGTTTACCGTCACTGCCTTGTAGGTGTTTACAAACTGCCTGTTATCGGGGTCGTTTTGAAAGTCGCCCCCGTTAACTTCTCCCATCTGGGCTTCAAATCCCAGGCTGACAAATGGAGTAAACAGATAGTCCAGCGTTCCATAACCCGCCAGTCCGAAATCATGTTTCTTGATTTCAGTAAAAGATTGGGTGGCACCCAGACCACCACCGATAGAAAGCTTATAAAAGTTGGATTGCGCAAATGAGGACAGGGAAAACAGGATGCAGACAGCAGATAGGAATATCCTTTTCATTATTTGGGTTGTAATTGTAAGTGATAAAGTATGATCTTTGGGTTGACTTTACTTTTTTTTAAAATTATGCTAAAATATCATAACACCGGTAAATCTTTGCAAAATAGATTTATGGAGTACGTAAAAATAGATACCCAGTCGGATCCGGAATCAACAACATTCCCTTCTACGGAAAAACAAAAGAACCTCGGGAAAGTACTTGTAGGACAATTACAGGAAATAGGGATCAGCGATGCGCACCTGGATGAATATGGGTATGTATACGCCACTATTCCTTCAAATACAGAAAAGAAAGTTCCGGTCATCTGTTTCTGTTCGCATATGGATACTTCTCCGGATTGCAGCGGACTGCAGGTGAAGCCGATCATTCATACCAATTACCAGGGCCAGGACCTGGTGCTGCCTGATGACCATTCGGTCGTATTGAAGATGAAGGAACATCCCGACCTGAAAAACCAACTGGGAAATGATATCATTACGGCCAGTGGTACTACACTGTTGGGTGCGGATAACAAAGCGGGACTGGCAGAAATTATGGAGGCGGCAGCATTTCTTATGCAGCACCCGGAACTTAAACACGGCACAATTAAAATATTGTTCACCCCCGATGAAGAAGTGGGCCGGGGAGTGGACCATGTAGACCTTAAAAAACTGGGTGCTGATTTTGCCTATACCATTGACGGGGAAACCTGTGGATCCATAGAAGATGAAACGTTCTCTGCAGACGGTGCTGTTCTTACCATTAATGGCGTGAGTTCCCATCCTGGTTTTGCGAAAGGCAAGATGGAAAGTGCCATTAAAATCCTGAGTGATGTGATTGCCGCACTGCCAAAAGATATGCTAAGTCCTGAGTCTACAACACATAAGGAAGGTTTCCTGCACCCCGTAACCATTCAGGGAAATGCAGAACAGGCCATTGCACATTTTATTATCCGTGATTTTGATGATGCGCTGCTTGCCGGTCATGGACGTACACTGGATGACCTGGTAAAGAAAATTATTGCGGCTTATCCGAATTCTACTTATGAACTGAAGATAAAGGAGCAATACCGGAATATGAAAAAGGTCCTGGATCAGTTTCCTCAGGTGCTGGAATATGGGGTGCTTGCCATTGAGCGTGCCGGCGTGGAACCTAAAAGACAAAGTATCAGGGGAGGAACAGACGGGTCGAGACTTTCGGTCATGGGATTACCTTGTCCGAATATTTTTGCCGGAGAGCATGCATTCCATGGCAAACAGGAATGGGCTTCTGTACAGGATATGGAAAAAGCTGTACAAACGATCATTAACCTGGCGCTGATCTGGGAAGAGAAAAGCGTGTAAGAGAAGAAACAATAAATGAATAGCGGAAGGGCTAAAGGAAATATGTCTGATGTTTCCCTTAGCCCTTCCTTGATTTATGAAGTAGCGGGGCTGACCCTCATTTCTGCAAGGTATTGGTCATTCCCGTCATCAAATAACAGATGACATTCCCAACCCAGTTCTTTAGCGATTTTCTTTAACAACTGCGGATCGATATATACCCAGTTGAACCATTCTCCTTTTTCACCTTTGTATTCATATTGGTAGGAAACTTCCCCATAATATTTATCGGCGGGCATTTCCATATCATCGTACAGGTAGCTAATATCCGAACTGTCGAACAGGAGCTGTCCGTCTTCATGCAGCAGGTTTTTGGCATGGTGGAGAAAGGTTTTGAACCCTTCAATGGTGCCTGTCACACCAATGCCGTTCATCAGGAACAGCAAAGTGTCGAACTTTTCGCCCTGGTAACTGAAAATATCCCCTTCCACCACGTTTTCGATCCCCCTCGATTTCATGATATGCACCGCTGCAGGGGAAATGTCCAGTGCAATGACATCAAATCCACGTTCCTGTAAGATCAGGGCATGACTGCCGGCACCTCCGCCAACATCAAGGACCCGGCCTTCACAGAGGTCCATGGCTTCCAGTTCAATGTCGGGCATTTCTTCGGCTGTGCGGAAAAACAGGTCCACCGGCATTTCTTCTGGTTCATCATAAGAATTGTGCAGCCAGAGTGTCTCTGCCGTATGTTGCGTAAACTGATCCTGTAATGCGTTTCCAAATACATCCATGGGCTAAAGGTACCTAAAATAATTTTTAAGGCAGGAGTGGATTGTCCTTCTTGCTGTCGTTCCCATTGAACTCCAGCCTTGTTTTCGGCAGACTGTCCGGGTAATTTTCCCGGATAAAAGCGATCATTTCCTCACGTACAAAACAGCGCAGGTCAAATGCCTGGGAAGAATTCCTTGCGCTCATCAGGAAGCGGACCTCAACATTCAGTTCTTTATTGTCGGTCAGCTGTACCACATTTACCCGTTTATCCCACAGGGGGTGATCCGTCAGCAGACTAGTTAGTTTTTCACGGAGGGGAGGGATAGGAATGGTATAATCAAGATAAAGGAAAACGGTACCCAATAACTGTGCGGAAACCCGCGTCCAGTTTTGAAAGGGTTTTTCTATGAAATAAGTAATCGGCAGGATGAGACGGCGCTGGTCCCATATATTCACCACCACATAGGTCAGTGTAATTTCCTCTACTTTACCCCATTCTCCTTCAACAATCAATACATCGTCTATACGTATCGGTTGTGTAAAGGCGATCTGGAAACCTGCCAATAGATTTCCCAGTGATTTCTGGGCGGCGAAACCGATGATGATACCTCCGATACCCACCCCGGTGAGTAAACCTGTACCAATTTTACGCATGCTCTCGAAATTAAGAAGCACAATTGCGGCCGTTAGGATCACGATAATGGAAACCAGTAACTTCCTGATAAATTGCAGTTGCGTCCTTATTTTCCGTTCTTTTAGGTTATCTTCCTTATTGAGGTCGAACTTATGGTAAATAAAATCTTCCAGCACCTTAATGGAGCGGACAAGGATCATGGCGAAGGTAATCGTCAGGGAAATTTCAAGTACTCTGCCGAATTGTGCCCTGAATACTTTTCCCAGCTCCATTCCGCTCATGCTGATGTTCAGCAGCAGGAGGGGGACAAAAATGCTGATCGGCGTATTCAGCCGGGTGATAATGGAATTGATCTGGAAGGTAGCCCAGTAACGGGAGAAGAATTTAAAGGCTTTACGGATCACGAAGGTCACCAGCAGTCCGATAAATACTGCAGTGATACCTATAATCAGGTTTTGAATAAACTGGGGGATCGGATAGCCAAAAAAATCATCTATGTACTCCATACGGGTTCTTTTTTACAGTCATATTCCTGGTGGTATTCAGGAATAGCTACATGTTTAAAGCCATGTTCTTTTAGTCGTTGTGCAAAATTCTGCTGGACATCATACTCTCCATGTACCAGAAAGAGCTGTTTGACCAGTGCGGGGTCCTGGCAGGACAGGAACTGTAACAGGTCTTCATAATCTCCGTGTGCGCTCATGGATTTTATGGCACGGATATCGGCCTTCACCTCATAAGGTGCTCCAAATAAATAAACGGATTGATCTCCCGCGATCAATTTGCCGCCAAGCGTTCCCGGAGCACAGTAACCCACCATTAAAATGGTATTTTTCTGATTGCTGATGGTATTGCGGATATGGTGCCTTACCCTCCCTCCTTCAGCCATGCCGGACGCGGAAATGATCACACAGGGTCGGGGGTCATTATTGATCGCTTTAGATTCTTCCACGCTTTCAATAAACTTCAGGCCTTTAAATGCAAAAGGATCCTCATCCACAGCCAGTACTTTCTTTACGCCGTTGTTATAGACCTCAGGGTGACTTTTCAGTACGTTTGTCGCCTGTATAGACAGAGGGCTGTCGACATAAAAGGGGACATCCGGAAGTTTTCCTTTCAACTCAAGTCCGTTGAGCGCATATAAAAGCTCCTGTGTCCTTCCTACGCTGAAGGCGGGGATAACTACTTTTCCCTTCTTTACCATACAGGTATGGCGGATGATTTCCAGCAGCATATTTTCTATGGGATCCAGGTCCTTGTGCAGGGAATCGCCATAGGTAGATTCCATAATGATATAATCGGCCTGCGGAAATGACTGTGGGCTTTTCAGTAAAAGATCGCCATATCTGCCCACATCGCCGCTAAAGGTAATCCTGGATGTTTCGCCTTCTTCAGTAAGCTGAAGGTGCACGGCAGCACTGCCGACCACATGTCCGGCATCAGTAAATAACAACTTCAGCTGCTTATTGATGGTATACTCTTCATTGTAATCGACAATCATAAACTGGCTCAGCGTTTTCACTACATCATCCTCCGTGTATAGGGGCTCATCCTGAGGGGTATTGCCCTGGGTATGTCTTTTTTCATACTCCGCATCCTGCATCTGTATTTTTGCGGAATCCATTAACAGGATTCTCGCCAGATCCATGGTTGGAGGGGTGCTGAATATCGTACCTGAAAAACCTTCGGACACCAGCCGCGGCAATAATCCACAGTGGTCAATGTGTGCATGTGAAAGGATCACATAATTGATGGTGGAAGGATCAAATCCAAAATAGCCGTTTAGCTGCTCTGTTACTTCGCCCATGCCCTGAAACATGCCGCAGTCTAATAATATGCTGGTGCCATCTTTTAAAGTAATGAGATGTTTGCTACCGGTTACGGCACGCGCTGCGCCATGAAAAGCGATTTTCATTTTTATGTGATATAAATAATGCCGGAAGGACCGGCATTATATGGGATTTATGCTCTTACTTTGGCGATCTTCTCTTTCACTGCATCGGCAGCGTCAGCAATTTTATCTTTAGAAGAGTCAAGCAGGTCACAGAACCAGTCTGTTACTTTCTCTTTCACATCGTCGTTTTTATCTGAAGCCAATATTAAAGCTACTGCGGCACCTAAGGCAGCTCCTGCCAATACTCCTGCTATGATTTTTGTCTCTTTTGTCATAATAACTGTCTTTGATTAGTGAAATAACAATATGCGCATCAAATAGTTCATAATTATTTCAATTAATCAATCGCCTAACCTGCTGCTGCCGGGGAAAGCCCGGTAATTGCACAATGGATAATGAACCCAATGTAAACTCATACCAGTAGGACACATTAACCGGTACCCGAACAAGACCTAATCCGGTATGGTCCTTGTAGCGTATTCATCTTAATTCGTTATAAAATGCTGATTACGCTGTCTTATTTCAACTTGTTATTGTCCGTTGTCTATTTTCTGTCCTACCTGCAGAATGGAGGCTCCTTGATCATTGCGGGACTTATACTGGTGATCATCTTCAACTGGTTAACCCTGCGAAGCCTGGAAAAGCAGCAACAGGGATGGTCCGCCTTAAGGTGGTTTATTGCAGTGCTAACCCTATTTTTTGGCGCTTATATAGGCTACAGTGCCATTCTTGTCCTTAAGGATTCCTTTGCGCATGACTATTATCCAGCCGAGACCATCAGGTTGATTGTTTCAGGGCTAATATTTTCCTCCAGTATCTTTTTTCAGCTGATTTTATCTTTTCATAAAAAAACAAACAAAAAAACTGAATAACTATTTGACAATTAAACATATTAATCTATCTTTGCAGTCCCTAAAACTTAGGGAAGATTAATAAATGTTTAACAAATTAAATACAAGCAAGTGAATACGTTAAGTTACAAAACTGTCTCTGCCAATGCTAAAACTGTTAACAAACAGTGGGTTGTTATTGATGCACAAGGCGAGATTTTGGGGCGCTTGTCATCGAAGATCGCAATGATCATCCGTGGTAAAAACAAGCCTGAGTACACCCCACACGTAGACTGCGGTGATAATGTAATCGTTATCAATGCAGACAAGATTAAGTTGACCGGAAACAAGATGAATGATAAGGTGTATACATCTTATACAGGCTATCCGGGTGGTCAGCGTTTCATTTCTCCTAAAGAGTTATTGGCGAAACATCCTGTACGTGTGGTAGAAAAAGCCGTTAAAGGTATGTTACCTAAAACAAAATTGGGTGCTAAATTGTACACCAATCTTTTTGTTTATGCAGGTGCTGAGCATCCTCATGCAGCACAATCACCAACAACCATTACACTTTAATTAAAGGAAGAAAGAAATGTCAGTTACGAATACTTCAGGAAGAAGAAAAACTGCTGTTGCGCGAATCTACATGAAAGAAGGCAACGGTACCATTACTGTAAACAGTAAAGATCACAAAGTATATTTCCCTACGTTACCATTACAATATATTGTTAACCAAAGTTTTGAAGTTTCAGAGCTTGCTGGTCAGTATGATGTTCAGGTAAATGTAGCAGGAGGTGGCATAAAAGGCCAGGCAGAAGCTGTTCGTTTAGCTATTGCTAAAGCTATTGTCGAATTAGATGCTGAGAAAAAACCAGCATTACGTGCTAAAGGGTTAATGACCCGTGATATGCGTATGGTTGAGCGTAAGAAACCAGGACGTAAGAAAGCGCGTAAGAAGTTCCAATTCAGTAAACGTTAATCTCAAGGAGGACAAAGACAATGGCAAGAACAACATATCAAGACTTATTGGATGCAGGTGTACACTTTGGTCACCTTACCCGCAAATGGAATCCGAAAATGGCACCATATATTTTTATGGAACGCAATGGGATTCACATTATAGATTTAAATAAAACTTTAACTAAAACTGAAGAAGCTGCTTCAGCAATCAAACAGATTGTAAAGTCAGGTCGTAAGATCTTATTTGTAGCGACTAAAAAACAAGCTAAAGAAATCGTTGCTGATCAAGCAAGAAAAGTAAACATGCCTTTCGTAACTGAGCGTTGGTTAGGTGGTATGTTAACTAACTTCCAAACTGTACGTAAGTCAATCAAAAAGATGTCTAACATCGATAAAATGACTAAAGACGGTACGTACTCTATTCTTTCTAAGAAAGAGCGTTTGATGATCCAACGTGAGCGTATCAAATTAGAAAGTTTATTGGGTGGTATTGCGGACTTAAACCGTTTACCGGCAGCTATCTTTTTAATTGACGTTAAAAAAGAGCACATCGCAGTTAGCGAAGCGTTGAAATTAAACATTCCAACTTTCGCAATGGTTGATACCAACTCTGATCCTTCAAACATCGATTTCCCTATCCCGGCGAATGATGATGCAACTAAATCTATCTCTTTAATTACTGATGTGATCATCAAAGCAATTGAAGAAGGTTTAGATGAGCGTAAACGTGAGAAAGATGATGAAGCTGAAAAAGAAGCTGTAGCTGCTAAAACTGCTGCTGATGCTCCTGAAACTGCTGCACCAGGCGCAAGAAGAGTAAAGAAAGAAAACGCTGAAACTGAAGAAGGTACAAGCGAAGCTTAATTAATATATTTCATGGGTTGTATGTTGTGCGTTGCGGGTTTTGATTCCAACATGCAACGTACAACCCATAGTTATTTAGATAAAAACTTAAAAAGAAAATAAAATGTCAGTACAAATTTCTGCAGCAGATGTAAACAAATTACGCCAACAAACCGGTGCCGGTATGATGGATTGCAAAAAAGCATTAATAGAGGCCAATGGCGATTTCGAAGCTGCCGTTGATTATTTACGTAAAAAAGGTGCTAAAGTTGCAGCGAGCCGTCAGGATCGTGATTCTAACGAGGGTGTTGTTATCGCAAAAGCTACAGCAGACGGAAAACGTGGTGTTGTTGTTGAATTAAACTGCGAAACTGATTTCGTGGCTAAAAATGCTGATTTTATTGCTTTAGCAAATAAATTCACTGATTTAGCGATTGAGAAAAATCCTGCTTCTTTAGAAGAGCTTTTATCTCTTGAAATCGATGGTCAGAAAGTTTCTGATATCATTGTGGAAAACACTGGTAAAATTGGTGAGAAAATCGGTATCTCTAAATTCGAAACTGTATCTGGTGAAAAAGTTGTTCCTTACATCCATGGTAACTACCGTTTAGGTGTTTTGGTTGCTTTAACTCAGGATGTTGCTGGTGTTGATGAGGCTGGTAAAGACGTAGCTATGCAGATTGCTGCAATGAACCCGGTAGCATTAGATAAAGATAACGTAGATACACACACAATTGAGCGTGAAATGGAAATTGCTAAAGAGCAAATCCGCGCTGAAGGTAAACCAGAAGCAATGGTTGAAAAAATCGCTGCTGGTAAACTGAACAAATTCTACAAAGACAGTACTTTGTTAAATCAGGAATTTGTTAAGGATTCTTCTAAAGATGTCCGTAAATTCCTGGATGAAACAGCTAAAGGTTTAACTGTTTCTGCATTTAAACGTGTTCAATTAGGATCATAGTTCCTTCATGATAAATTAAAAGGTCCCTTATTTTTAAGGGACTTTTTTTTTGCCTTATATTTAGCAGGATTAAAGCATATGATAGCCATTAAAAATTGTAAATTTTTTGAAGAAGGAAAGCTCAGGTCGGATGCCAGTGTACTGATAGCCGGGGGACTGATTCAGGAAATAACTACTGCCGGAATACCTGAAGGTTACCGGGTGATTGATGCGCAAGGGGCGCTCCTTAGTCCGGGTTTTGTTGATCTGCAGATTTATGGCAGTGGCGGAAAGTTATTTTCTGCTTATCCTGAAGTAGAGACTCTGCGACAGATGGACAATGATCTCCTTGGCAAAGGAACGACAGCTTTCCTTGCCTGCCTCGCCACCAATACCATCGATATTTTTAAACAGGCCATCGTTGCAGCCAAAGCTTACCGGAAGGAAGCCAGGGGTTTTATGGGACTTCATCTGGAAGGCCCCTTTCTGAACCCTAAGCGTTTGGGAGCACATCCCGAAGCATATGTGCATAAAGCGACACTGGCAGAAGTCAAAGATTTGCTGGAAGAAGCAGACGGGGTAGTGAAAATGATGACCATTGCCCATGAACTGCAGGACGAGGAAGTAATCCGTTATCTACTGGATCAGGGTATAGTCCTCTCCCTTGGACATAGTGATGCAAATTTTGAACAGGCAAATCTCGCTTTTGCAGCCGGGTTCACTACAGCCACACATTTATTTAATGCAATGCCATCGATTCATCACCGAAATCCCGGGCTGCCTTCGGCGGTATTAAATCACCCTTCTGCTATGGCCAGTATCATTGCCGATGGTGTCCATGTGGACTTTGAAATTGTTAAAATGACCTGTAAACTGATGAAAGGCAGGGTGTTTCTGATCACCGATGCGGTGACGGCATGTGATAAAGGGCCTTATCAGCACCGTCTGGAGGGTAAAAAATATGTTACTCCTGAAGGAACCATTTCAGGATCCAGCATTACCCTGCTTGATGCGGTGAGCAATTGTGTAAAGTATTGTGATGTGCCTCTGAATGAGGCGTTAAGCATGGCTTCTGCACTTCCTGCCAGTCTGTTGGGAATGGATTGGGTTACTGCTGAACTGCAGGCTGGAAAAGCGGCCAGTTTATTGTTATTATCGGACACATTGAGTTTAGAAAAAATTTTTATAAACGGAGTTGAACATTTGAGGAGTAATAATTAAAACAAATAGTTATTTTTGGAGTCATGAAGTATAAACGGATCCTACTAAAATTAAGCGGCGAATCGCTAATGGGCGATAAGCAATATGGTATTGATAATGAGCGTGTACAACAATACGCTGAAGATATTAAAGCTGTTCATGCCCAGGGCCTGGAAATTGCTATTGTGATTGGCGGTGGCAATATTTTCAGAGGTCTGAGCGCAGAGAAGTCCGGTATGGATCGTGCCCAGGCAGATTATATGGGAATGCTGGCAACAGTCATTAACAGTATGGCTTTGCAAGATGCGCTGGAGAAAGTAGGACTTAAAACAAGATTGTTAACAGCGATAAAAATGGAGCAGATCTGTGAGCCATTTATCCGTAGGAGAGCTGTAAGACACCTTGAAAAGGGCCGTGTGGTTATTTTTGGCGCCGGTACCGGAAATCCTTATTTCACAACTGATTCTGCAGCTGCCTTACGCGCTATAGAAATCAAAGCTGATGTAGTACTTAAAGGCACACGTGTTGATGGTATTTATACTGCTGATCCGGAGAAAGATCCTGCGGCTACACGTTATTCTGAAATCTCTTTCAGGGAAGTATATTCCAAAGGATTAAATGTAATGGACATGACGGCCATTACCCTTTGTGAAGAAAATCAGCTGCCAATTATAGTATTTGATATGAATAAAAAAGGCAACTTCATGAAAATTTCTCAGGGAGATGCGATAGGTACCCTTGTGAAAGGGTAATTTTAATAGATTTTGATAAATAGTAAAAGTTATGAACGACCTCATAAAGAAACAATTACAGGACGCACAGACAACAATGGACAAGGCCATTGCGCATTGTGAATCTGAGTTAACCAAAATACGCGCCGGTAAAGCTTCAGCTGGTATGCTTGATGGAATAACTGTAGATTATTATGGCAGTGCCACGCTCCTGAGCAATGTTGCCAGTATAAATACACCTGATGCCCGTACACTGCTTGTTCAGCCATGGGAAAAAAATATGCTTGTTCCTATTGAACGTGCAATTATGGAAGCTAATATTGGTATCAACCCTCAGAATGATGGGGTCGTGATCCGTTTGGTGGTACCTCCACTAACTGAAGAACGCAGAAAAGACCTGGTAAAAAAGGTGAAGGAAGAAGCGGAACGCGGCCGTATTACCGTGCGTAATATCCGTAAAGATGCCAACGAAAAAATTAAAAGACTGAAAGGCGAAAGCGTTTCTGATGATGAAATTAAAAGTGGTGAAGCAGAAGTACAGAAAATTACCGATGCCTATATCGTGAAAGTGGACAAACACGCAGAAGCCAAAGAAAAAGATGTGATGACGGTATAAGTTTAAATATAATCTTTTGGTAATTAAAAGGGAATATAGCTTTTGCTATATTCCCTTTGTCTATTTTTGTCCTCTATTTTTTTTAAATGAATCTATTAGTACAATACCTTAAAAATTACAAATGGGTGGTTTGCCTGGCACTTTTACTGGCTGCCATTAACATCGGTTTTTCTCTGCTTGACCCCTACATCACAGGAAAGATAGTGGATCAGTTTATCGAGAAGAAGGATGTACTGAGTCGTCATGAGTTTGTTTGGGGAGTGCTGGGATTGGTAGGCCTGGGTGTGGGTGCCGCGATGGTGTCCCGGATTGCGAAGAATTTCCAGGATTATTTCACCAGTATTATTGTGCAGAAGGTGGGTGCGCAGATGTATGCTGACGGACTGAAACATTCATTGGAGTTACCTTATCAGGTCTTTGAAGATCAGCGCAGCGGGGAGACCCTTGGGATCTTGCAGAAGGTAAGGCTGGATAGTGAGAAGTTTATTACCTCATTTATCAGCATCCTGTTTGTGAGCCTGATCGGGATGATCTTTGTAATTGTATATTCTGTTTCGGTAAGTTATAAGGTGACTTTAATTTATTTTCTTGCGATCCCTATTATTAGTTTCGTGAGTTGGTTCCTCAGCAGAAAAATAAAGACCATCCAGCGGAGTATCGTTGCTGAGACGACAGCGCTTGCCGGTTCAACGACGGAATCTTTAAGAAATATAGAATTGGTGAAGAGTCTCGGACTGGCGAACCAGGAAATTGAACGACTCAATAAGACTACCTATAAAATCCTGGGACTGGAGCTCAGGAAGGTAAAATATGTCAGAAGTATGAGCTTTGTACAAGGTACAACGGTGAACCTTGTAAGGAGTATTATGGTGGTTGTTTTGCTGGTTCTTATCTTCGAAAATACCATTTCTCCCGGGCAGTATTTTTCTTTCCTTTTTTATTCCTTCTTTCTTTTTGGTCCCTTGCAGGAGCTTGGAAATGTAATTTTATCATGGAGAGAGGCTGAGGTATCCTTAGGGAATTTTAAGAATATCCTGAATACCCCGGTAGACAAAAAACCACTGAACCCTAAAGTACTTGAGAAGATCCGGTCGCTCGAATTTCAGGAACTGAGCTTCAGACACCTGACGGGGAAAACAAATGCCTTGAATGAAATCGGTTTTAGAGTAAATGACGGGGAAACAATTGCCTTTGTAGGGCCATCGGGCTCCGGGAAGACAACCCTGGTTAAATTACTGGTGGGCTTGTACCAGCCGGTAGAGGGTGAAGTATTGTATAATGGGATTTCAAGTACGGAAATTGACCTCGATCAGCTAAGGGAAAAAATTGGTTTCGTTACACAGGATACACAATTGTTCTCCGGGACGATCAGGGAAAACCTGCAGTTTGTACGTCCGGGTGCTACAGATGAAGAATGTTTACAGGTGATGGAGCAGGCGGCTTGCCGCACGCTGCTGGCACGTGCAGATAAGGGATTGGATACCGTAATTGGTGAAGGTGGGGTGAAGGTCTCCGGAGGAGAGAAACAACGTCTTTCTATTGCCAGGGCTTTATTGCGCAAACCTGATATTCTTGTCTTTGATGAAGCGACTTCATCGCTGGATTCCCTTACGGAAGAGGAAATTACAGCGACAATCAGGGAAGTATCTGAGTTTACCAATCACATTACCATTTTAATTGCACACCGCTTATCTACGATCCGTCATGCAGACCGCATTTATGTATTGGAGAAGGGGCATATTATTGAACAGGGCAAACACAAAGAACTCCTGGAAGAAAAGGGATTGTATTATGCCATGTGGCGTCAGCAAGTCGGAGAGCGGTAATTTCCGCTCCCCGCTGTGTTTGCTGGTGTCATTATTGGATATTATTCCAATACCAGGACAAAACCACCATTTTCTTTAAGGGTGATTTCGAGCTTATTGTCTTTTGGCAAGGTGATATTGGTATTGCTGAAAGTAAGTGCCTGTTCTCCATCCGCGAATAATACGCCTTTTTGCTTAGCAAGAACGGAAAGGTCGAGATGTAGTTTTTTTGCTTTCAGTTCTCCGTTCATGCCGGCAACATACCATTTGTTTCCACTTTTCCTGGCCATTACCACAAGTTTTCCAGGCTCACCATCCAGGAATTTAACATCTTCCCATTGGCTTGGTAATTCAGCAAGGAATGTTTTGATATAGTCTGGCACATGTGTCATCCCTTCAGGAGATTCTGCAAAATGCTGGATACCTGATAAAAATACAACACTGGTTGCCAGTTCAAATGCACTGGTTGTTTTGCGCTTGACATGTGTTGGGATCTTATAGAGGTTCATTGGCGTGAAATCCATAGGATCAAACAGGTTACGGGTGAAAGGAAGCATCGTTGTGTGGTTGGCTTCAAAATCAGCCCCGGCCTGTTCAAAGGTGATCATCTCAAATCCCTTTACCGCCTCAGTCGTCATCAGGTGGGGATAAGTCCTGGCCCATCCTCTTGGCAAGGTGGCACCATGGAAGTTGACCAGTAAATTGAAGTCGGCCGCATCTGCAAGGATCTCTGTATAATAGGCAATCATTGATTGTCCGTCACCATTAAAGAAATCGATTTTTACCCCTTTGATTCCCATTTTATGGATTCTGGCAAACTCCGCCCTCCTGCTTTCCTTGGTCAGTAATTTATCTTTTGGATGGTAAGGGACAGTATTCCAGCTACCGGCGGAATTGTACCACAAGATCAAGCCTACATTTTTTCCGGCTCCATAGTCAGCCAGTTCAGCTATTTTATCGTAACCGATTTTGGTATCCCAGTTGACATCAATGAGGCAATATTCCCATTTCATTTGTGCGGCGAAGTCGATATATCTCTTTTGTTCCGTATAGACAATGGAATCATCCTTGCTGTTGATCCAGCTCCATGAAGATCTTCCGGGTTTGATAAAGGAATCATCTTTTAATTTAACGGCTGGCTGGGCAAGGTCGGTACCGAGGGTAGATTCCGTAACTGTTTTCAGGTTCCCCAGGGTAATGATTCTCCATGGGGAATACCATGTTCCGGTAGCTTTCGGCAGCAGGCCTTTACCGGTAAATATCTCGCGTTTATCCGGGAAGCCAATGTGATAAACAGTACTTGCAGAATCATTCTTCAGCACAGTTCCGCAATAGGTGCCATCCATGCCGGTTTCGGTAATGGCTACCCAGATATCATTTGACTTGAATAATGCAGGATAAACCCATCCTGTTTTGGAATATGCTCCAGCCTTGATATCCTGCATATAATACTCTTCATAAGAAGGGTTGGTATGTTCCCAGCCTGTTTGTGCTTCAGCCTTGGGCTGGAGCCATGTTTTTGCAGCAGCCGGGAAATGGTAGGTAGTGAATTCCTTGGTTACGGTAGAGGTTGTTTTGGCTTCATTGTGGAACTGGTAGCGAAAACCCACCCCGTCATTGGAAACCTGGAAAATTACCGATATCAGTTTACCTTCCTTATTACGGAGGGTGAAGGTTCTTTTTGTGGCTTTGTAATCAATAACTGCTTTTTTTGCATTGACCATGGTGTAATGGTCCTGAACAGTGGTTACCGGAGAAACTTTGCTGATCTGCAGATTTTGATGGAGATTGGTGTGGTCCATCTCTACACCCAATGCAGATTTGTTGATGACAACTTTGTTTTCATAAGAAACCACGTAGGAAGGGGTTCCGGAGGAAACAGAGAATTCTACTTTAATTTTTTTGTCGGGACTGCTCAGCGTTTGTGCGTGTACAATGCAGGAGGAAAGAATCAGGCAGGATGCCAGTAAAGGTTTTAACATAATTTCAAGTTTAATATTTGGAAAGGATTTGCGGAAGAAACGGTCCCATCTCCCTTATTAAATGTTAAAATAACGTTTAATTTTTTGAAAAGCAAAGCCGGCCAGACCGTATGTTATGGGAATAAGCAAAAAACATATGCTTTTTTGCCCGTATTTTGTCACAAATCAAATAAATATTCACCCATTTATTACCCATTTTTGCACATCATTTAGCTATATATTAGCAATTTATGATATGTTTTTTATTTTTAATAAGGTGTAATAAATACACTAAGATAAAAATAAACTATAATTAAAAATCTTTGTATCAGTTGTTTGTATCTCTTTGTTTTCTGTATTTATGACGAATTAATAAATGTTGGTTTAACATTTATTATCTTTTTAAATGTTAACTTGACGATTAATATTTTTTTCCTACATTAGATTTATAATTGGCGCAAACGTTTTAGCACCATAAAGAACCAAATATAAATTTTGTAAAATAAATCAGAAGGAATTATTTTCTGTATCAGATCGAAAAAAAATACCTGGATTTATAAACAACACATTTCTACTATGAGAGATTTTTACGGGATCAATATTACCACCAGGGCAGAAAGTTTAGCGTATCAGCATAGCCTAATCCACAGTTTTTCCTTTCTCTGCCTGACTGCTTATTTCAGCACAGTTTATAGTACATCCTCCGCAAATATTTAATTGTATGAAAATAGGTTTTAAACAGATCATGTACTGTGCTGCCATGACGGCTGTGATGATGGGTTCTTCTTGTAGAAAAGAGGATGGCTTTGATAAATTAGGTGATCCGGGAGCAAATGCTGCTGAGATTCCATTCGATATAAATAACATTACCGATACTTATGCAAACGTTGCCAGAGCTGGAAACAGCAGAAACTGGGGGCCTTATAATGTCCATGATCCTTCGATTTTTAAGGATGGGGAATGGTTTTACTGCTACAGTACAGATGTGGGATATGGTGTAGATGTACGTGCGGGTATACAGATCAGAAAGTCAAAAGATCTGGTGAACTGGCAGTTTGTAGGCTGGGTTTTCAATGGGCTTCCTCCGATGAGTGATGCTTACATCAAAAAAAATGGTGCTGTTTCCAATTCAGGTATCTGGGCACCTTATGTGCTGAAAGTTGGGAATGAGTATAGGTTATATTATTCATTGGCATCAACAGGTTTCAGGATTAGCTGCATAGGGTTAGCTACAGCTTCCTCGCCTGAAGGGCCGTGGGTAGAAAAGGGGATTGCCGTAAGTTCGGTGACCAACGGTCCGGGAACCAACGCGATTGATCCGACGGTAACCGTAACGCCATCCGGAGAGCATTATATGGTCTATGGTTCCGCATGGGACGGACTTTTTGAAGTGAAACTGAATCCTGCTACCGGACTGGCCGCAACTGAAGGGGACAGGGGTTCACGGATCATCAGAAGAGGTTCAACGAATGGATTATATAACGGTAACCTGGAAGGACCGGAAATTATCTATAATGCAGAAACAAAAATGTATTACCTGTTTGTGGCATATGACTGGATTGATACCAAATATAATGTGAGGGTATTTCGCTCTACCAGTCCAACAGGACCTTTCCTGGATTGGAATGGCAGAAATGCCGACTTACCTGAGGACCATGGTCCGATGATCCTGTCGCCTTATCGTTTTATGGAACACGGCGGTTGGGCGGGTGTGTCCCACCCTGCAGTGTTCCAGGATAATGGCCAGTATTTTATTGCCACCCAGGGACGTCCTGCAGTGGACAGGGCATTTATGGTATTGCATGTCCGCAAGATTTTCTGGACTCCTGAAGGCTGGCCGGTGGTTTCTCCTGAGCGTTATGCGAATGTTGGAAATGACGCAGTGACCAGGGAACAGCTTGTTGGAAACTACGAGCAGATTGTACTGGGCTATACAGTTGTGCCAGGTTATGCTACGGAACAGGCCGATCCGCAATATTCAGCGGCATTCTCTGCTACATTATCTGCAGATGGAAGTATCAATGGGAACGCAGGGAATACCTGGACCTACAATGCGCCATGGCTGGAGTTGCACTGGGGAGGGATGTATGTAGACAAACTTCATGTATCAAGGGAGCGTGACTGGGAGAAAAAAGTTCAATCGACTATTGTGATGAGTGGGTTTAATGGTGGCGGAACTGCCATATGGTTCAAGAAAGTGCAATAAGCGGCTAACAAAGAAAGTATACTACTAATACCCAAATTATATACCGAATAATAAACATGTAAATTATGAAATTTTTTCTATTCAAAAATTCCTGGAGGCACGGCTGGTTTGCAGTGCTTCTGATTACCCTGATTTCAACTGTCACAGTAAATGCACAGACTGTTCTGGTGAAGGGGAAGGTGGCTGATGAAACAGGCGCTGGTGTACCGGGAGCTACTGTAAAGATTAAAGGCAAGACCAGTGCAACGGCCACCGATATGGACGGTAATTATGCGATCCAGGCGGCACAAAATGATATATTAGTATTTAACCTTCTTGGTTATGCAGCGCAGGAAGTGCCTGTAAATGGTAAAACACAGATTTCTGTACAATTGAAGCCTGTGGCAAATGACCTGACTGAGGTTGTGGTGGTGGGATATGGATCGCAACTGAAGAAAGACCTTACCGGATCTGTAGCAGTGGTGGATACAAAAGAAATAAAAAAAACCTCAGCAAGCGATGTTGGCCAGTTGCTACAAGGGCGTACGCCAGGTATTGCGGTAACAAATGACGGCCAGCCGGGAGCTGTTCCGGTGATCCGGATCAGGGGACTGGCATCTTTCAACAATCAGGCACCACTCTATGTTGTTGATGGAATTATGCTTTCCGGAACTCCTCGTGATTTTAGTCCGAATGACATTGAATCGATGCAGGTACTGAAAGATGGTACTGCTGCTGCTATTTATGGTGCAGCTGCTGCCAATGGTGTAATCATCATCACCACTAAACAAGGGAAAAGAAATACGCCTTTGAGTATTGAATACAATGCCTATTTTGGTTTAGATAAGGTAGCACAAAGGATTCCGGTGGCGAACCGTGTAGGTTATCAGATGTTAAATAATGAGTCGCAGTTGAATACTCCGAATCAGACTATTGCTCCTGCCAATGATCCAACCAGCAGTCAGTATATCAGCAATATTGATACGGACTGGCAGAAAGAAGGTTTAAAAACGGGACAACGTATGAACCATAACCTTACCTTTAATGGTGGTGGTGAAAATTCAACTTATAATGTATCACTGGATTATTTCAACCAGGAAGGTACTTTTGTGGGTAATGGCCCCGATTATCAGCGTTATACCGGGCGTGTGAATACAACGCAGCAAAAAGGCCGTTTCAAATTTGGACAGTCACTAAGTTATACCCACTCGAAAGAAAATTCCCTGACTTTCAGGGGCGATGTACTGACTGGTGGAAGACCTCCGCTGATCAATGACCTGTTGATTGCTATTCCTACCCAATTGGTTTATGATCCGACTATGCCTAATGGTTATGGTGGCACACAATCTGACAGGGAAAGGGCGATTTCACTGAATGTCGTTGGGGTAAACTCAATGTTTACCAATTATGTTGAGGTAGATCGTATTTTTGCTGTTGCATGGGCTGAAGTGGAGTTGTTTAAGGGCCTGAAATACAAAATTAATGCAGGTTACGACAGGACCATGACGCGTGATTTCTCCTTTCAGCCGACTTTTGATTTAGGTTTCTTCTTCAAACAGACAGTGAACCGTCTGGATGATAATTCGAGGGTGATTACAAATGCATTGGTTGACCATACGTTATCTTATGATAAAAAGTTTGATAAGCATACGCTGAGTGCGGTTGCCGGTATGAGTTATAATAAAAATACGACACTAACCCGCTGGGGCCATACAGAAAATGTAGACCCGAATTACCTTATCCTTGGAAACGGATCGAACAAGTCTGTTGATGGTAATTATTTTCCCTATACTTTTTATGGGGTATTCGGACGGGTAAACTATAATTATGACGATAAATATCTGATTACTGCTAATTTCAGGAGAGATGGTTCCTCAAGGTTTGCAAGAGGAAACAAATACGGCAATTTCCCTGGGGTATCGGCTGGATGGAGAATCAGTAAGGAAGAGTTTATTCAACTGCCATCATGGGTAACGGAGCTGAAATTAAGAGGAGGTTACGGACAGTTGGGTAATGCCAATATTGGAGAGTTTCAGTATGATCCTACTATTAACCCTAATATTCCTTATAGTTTTGGTGGAGTAAGGGTTATTGGGGGAAGCCAGACAAATGTTGTGGATCCTTATATCCGTTGGGAGACTAAAACAACATCCAACGTAGGCTTTGATGCGACGTTCTTAGGAGGCATGTTTGATCTGACGGCTGAATATTACAGGAATAAAGCGACAAATGCTTTAATTGGTATGCCTATTCCCTTGAGTGTGGGCTCAAATAATACTACTCCTTTAACCAATGCCGCAAGTATAAAAAATACCGGTGTGGAGATTAATTTAGGTTACCACAATAATAAAGGAGAATTTACCTATAATATCACGGCGAATGTGAGTACAGTAAAAAATACCTTGCTTGCATTGAGTGACGGAGAAACTTCGCGTATTGTAGGAGGTTTTATTAACACAGTAGGCCAGGAAATTGGCCGTCATTATGGACGTGTGGTGGAAGGTATTTTCCAAAATACCGATGAAATTGCAAACCATGCTTTTCAGAATGCGCTCACTTCTCCAGGTGACCTGAAATTTAAGGACATCAGCGGACCAAATGGTGTGCCTGACGGTATTATTGATGATCTTGACCGTACAGATCTTGGTAGTTCACTGCCGAAAGTTTATTATGGATTAAACTTTACAGGTGCTTATAAAGGTTTCGATTTTACTTTATTTATGTCGGGTGCAGGTGGAAACCTGATCAACAGTGCGCTTTACCGCTCATTGATGCATACAACGGATTATATCAATTACCATGAAGATGCCTTGAACAGGTGGACGCCAACAAACCCAAATAATGAGTATCCTAGACTTGCAGCTAATGATCCTAACCAGAACGGTATTGATTCTGACAGAAAAGGGTGGTTGCAGAAAGGTGATTATCTACGCCTAAACACAGTTTCTGTTGGTTATACCATTCCTAAACTGGATCTGAAATGGATGCAAAGCCTTAGAGTGTATGCTACTGCACAAAATGTATATACGCTGCAATATTATAAAGGTTATAATCCTGATTTCGCTCAGACACGCCCATTTGAGCCTGGATTTGATCCGGGATCTTTCCCAACACCACGGACTTTTATGGTAGGTGTACAGGCTAGATTTTAGAATTAAAGAACTAAGGTGATGAAATTTCGATTTCATCACCCTCACATAAAAATATTACAACGATGAAAAAGATATTTTCCTATATTATTTTGGGCCTGTTGTTTACAGGTTGCTCGAAAGAACTTGATATACCTAACCCCAATTCCCAGTCCGTTACGCTTTTCTGGAAAACTTCGGCCGATGCGCAGTTAGGGGTAAATGCGATTTATAACAGCTTAATACAGGATGGTACCTATATGAGGATGTTTCCTGCGCTTACCGATGTAAGAGGCGACGACTTTACTGGAGATAGTCCATGGGGAGACCTTGTACAGGTGGGAAATTTTTCTATCCCATCCAATTCTGGTCCGGTACAATGGATCTGGGCAACACATTATCAGATGGTATGGCGTGCGAATCAGGTTCTGATCAATGTGCCGGCAATAGAAATGGATGAGGATCTGAAAACGAGGATTTTGGGTCAGGCACATTTTCTGAGGGGCCTGGCCTTATTCAATCTTGCCAATACCTATCAGAAGATCCCAGTGCCTTTGGAATTGCCTACGGATAAATCAAAGTATTTTACGCCGACCGCTAGCGATGAGCAGCTATGGGGACAAATCTATGCTGACTTTACTGCCGCTAAAGAAATGCTTCCGGTGACTTATGCAAATGTGAGTGGGCCTGATGTTGGCCAGACAGGCCGTGCGACTAAAGGGGCTGCTACAGGTATGCTGGGAAAGGCTTATTTGTATAAAAAACAGTGGAGCCAGGCTGCTGCTGAGTTTAATGAACTGATCAGTGGAGCACAAAGTGGAAAGTATGCTCTTGTTGCAGACTACAGGGACAATTTTAAAGAGATCAATAAGAACAATGTAGAATCTCTGTTTGAGGCGCAATTTGGTCAGCCGGATGTTGTTGGTGGTATTATCATGAACTACGGAGGAGAGCCAAATGCCAACTGGAAACAAGTAAGCTCTGTGGGCAGAACTTATGCTATGGACGGTTTCGGTTATTCCGACTTCTTACCTACACGATGGATCTATGATGAGTTTAAAGTTGAGAAAACGACTGAAGGCAAAAGTGATCCCCGTTTACTGGCGACTATAGCTTCATATGAAGCGGCTGATAATTCTATCACTGCCTACGGTAGACCATGGCCACATGCACAGACCGCTATTTATCCTAGGAAATATACGCATGATGGTCTGAACTGGGCAGGAAATGATGACCAGGAGAATTCAGGGATCAATTATAGAATACTGAGATATGCAGATGTATTGCTCATGTATGCTGAAGCCTTGAATGAGCTTGGACGTACCACTGAATCTTATACATTTATTCAGCAGGTGAGGACAAGGGCAAAATTACCGAATCTGGCGACAACCAAACCGGGAATGTCACAAGTACAAATGCGTGATCAGATTGCACATGAGCGTGCACTGGAGTTCTCGATTGAGTCTGTAAGAATAAATGATATCATCAGATGGGGATGGTTATATGATGCAACTAAGCTGGCAGAGTTGAAAGCCCATGATCCTGATTTTAATACCTGGAGAGCTGGTAAGGAATACCTGCCCATTCCTCTTTATGAATTGAATACAAACCCGAATATTCAGCGAAACTCAGCAAATTAATCTCTCACCTGCCGGATCATTCCGGCAGGTATTTTTGTTAAATTCCGATTCTTAATTTTATAAATAATGGTAAAAAACTCTTTCTTCAAAGCCGCTTGTCTTTCATTGACCATGTTGGGCAGCAGCACTATGCTATTCGGTCAGCAGACAACGGTAACGCTGCATGCTGATAAAAAAGCCGGAACGATCAGTAAACACATTTATGGTCATTTTGCAGAGCACCTGGGCAGATGTATCTATGATGGTTTTTATGTGGGCGATAGCTCTTCCATTCCTAATACCGCTGGGGTAAGAAATGACATTATCGCCGCCTTAAAAAATCTGAATATCCCGAACCTGAGATGGCCGGGAGGTTGTTTTGCCGACAGATACCACTGGAGAGACGGAGTGGGGCCTAAAGAAAACCGCCCATCGATAGTGAATACCATGTGGGGTGGCGTAACTGAAGACAATAGCTTTGGTACACACGATTTCCTGAATATGTGCCAGTTACTGGAAACAGAACCTTACCTGGCCGGTAATACCGGCAGTGGAACTGTTCAGGAGTTGTCTGATTGGGTACAGTATGTAAATTTTGAAGGCAAGAGCCCGATGTCTGATCTCCGTGTTCAAAACGGGCAGACAAAACCATGGAATGTAAAATTCTGGGGCGTAGGAAATGAAGCCTGGGGATGTGGTGGAAATATGACACCTGAATACTATGTAGGCGAATACCGTAAGTTCGCGACTTTCATGGAAGGTAAAGATTTGTATAAAGTGGCCTCAGGAGCGAATGTTGATGATTACCACTGGACAGAAACCCTGATGAAAGGTATTCCATTAAACTTAATGAGTGGTATTGCCCTGCACCATTATTCTTTCCCTAGCTGGGAGAAAAAAGGACCTGCAGTAGGCTTCTCTGAGCAACAGTATTTTGAAACGATGAAAACTGCCCTTCGCATGGATGAGCTGATTACCAAACATACAGCGATCATGGATAAATACGATCCGACAAAAAAGATTGGTTTGGTGGTTGACGAATGGGGAGGATGGTTCGAAGTAGAGAACGGAACGAATCCTGGCTTCCTCTATCAGCAGAATACCATGCGTGATGCCATGATTGCCGGTGCCACGTTAAATATCTTCAATAACCATAACGACCGTGTGAAGGTAGCCAACCTTGCACAATGTGTGAATGTGTTACAGGCCGTGATCCTGACAAGCAAAGAAAAAATGCTGCTTTCACCTACCTATCACGTGATGGAAATGTACAAAGTACACCAGGATGCCACACTCATCCCGGTAGATGTGAAATCGGATGATTATGTTTTTGGTAATGAAAAATTACCTGCAGTATCTGTGTCCGCGTCTGTAAATGGTGCCGGAGTAACGAATGTTTCCGTGGTCAATATCAACAGCAAAAAAAGTGAAGAAATTGAAATTGATATCGCTGGTGGAAAGTATAAATCTGTTTCAGGAAGAATTCTGACTTCCGCAAAAGTAGACGATCACAATACCTTCGAAAAGCCAGAACTGATTAAACCGGCAGTTTTTAAAGGTGCCTCGTTGAAAGGTGGTAAACTGAAAGTGAAACTTCCACCATTCTCTGTCGTGGTGTTGACATTGAAATAAGGAATAAAATATTTAATGAACTGGTTAGGAAATTTTTAAAGAAGATATGGATACACAAATGATACGACAATGGGGAAGGAACTTCAGTCTGGCACTGTTATTCCCTGTGATGTTGACGACGGGGATTAAGGCACAGACTGGCAAAATTGTTCAGGGCAATCCTATTATTACCGATAAATACACCGGGGATCCGGCAGCGATGGTCCACAACAATACGGTTTACCTGTATGCTGGGCATGATGAAGCGCCTGCCGGACAGGAACGTTATGTGATGAATGAATGGCTGGTCTATTCTTCTACAAATATGCTCGACTGGAAGGAATATCCTGTACCCCTGAAAGCTAAGGATTTCGCCTGGGCCAAAGGTGATGCCTGGGCTTCGCAGGTAATTGAAAGAGACGGAAAATTTTACTGGTATGTAGCCGTAGAGCATGGCAGCATCCATGGAAAGGCCATTGGTGTTGCGGTTTCAGATAGTCCGACCGGTCCGTTTAAAGATGCTAAAGGATCGGCAATTATTACCAATGATATGACCAAGGATACAGACATTAGCTGGGATGATATCGACCCGACGGTATATATTGATGACGATGGTCAGGCCTATATGTATTGGGGAAACCGGGTTTGTTATTACATCAAGCTGAAAAAGAATATGATTGAGCAGGACGGGCCTATTGTTAAGGTTGATCTTCCGAATTATACCGAAGCACCCTGGATCCACAAGCATAAAGACTGGTATTACCTCTCTTATGCCTATGAGTTTCCGGAGAAAATAGCCTATGCCATGAGCCGTAAAATCACGGGGCCATGGGAATTTAAAGGTATCCTGAATGAGGTTGCCGGCAATTCAAATACCAACCACCAGGCCATCATAGATTTCAAGGGCAAATCCTATTTTATCTACCATAACGGATCGATTCCCACCAATGGTGGAAGTTACAGAAGGTCAGTGTGTATTGATGAGCTGAAATACAACTCCGATGGGACGATGAAACGTATCATTATGACTACTGAGGGGTTGAAAGCAAAGAAATAATCCTATTTTGAAGACTGAATAAGTTGGTGTTGTGCAATGCCCTATGCGATAGAAAAGCTATTCCATAGGGCATTGCAACAGCCGGCATCTTTACTTTGAATGATCTAATATTTAATTAATAAATAGCTGAAAATGAATTTTAAACATTTTGCCCTTACAACCGTGGCGACATTTGGTCTGCTGAATGTAATGGCTCAGAAGAATAAAACCATTGTGGTGAATACCAGTAAGGTTACGGCACAGGTGCAGCCCGAAATGTGGGGCGTATTTTTTGAAGATATCAATATGGGCGCCGATGGCGGAATCTATGCCGAACTGATTAAGAACAGGTCTTTCGAATTCTATAAACCATTGATGGGCTGGACTACACAAGGCAGTAAGATGAAGGAAGGTGATTTCCTGGTGCTGAACAGGCAAGAGTCACACGCCAATAATCCACGTTTCCTGCGTGTAAACTCTACTGCCGCAAAACGTGGCGACCTGGGAATGGTCAATGAAGGTTTTCGTGGAATTGGTGTAAAGAAAGGGTTGAAATATGACTTTTCTGTATTATACAGACAGGCCGCTGCAGGGGTAAAACTGCATGTGGAACTGATCGATTCTACCGGACGAGTGTTGGGTAGTGGAACATTGAATCCGGAAACGGCAGGAAATCAGTGGACAAGTCAGTCGGTTAGCTTCACTGCGAATGAGACTGTAGAAAAAGCTAAATTCAACCTGTGGTTTGAAGGTGCAGGAAAGATAGACCTGGACATGATTTCTTTGTTTCCCGGTGATACCTGGAAAAACAGAAAAGGTGGATTGAGGGGTGATATGGTACAGATGCTGGCAGATATGAAGCCAGGTTTTGTACGTTTCCCGGGTGGATGTATTGTAGAAGGGCATGACCTTTCCGTACGTTACCAGTGGAAAAAAACTATAGGTCCGGTAGAGAGCCGTGAACTGATCGTTAATCGCTGGAATTCGGAATTTGCACACCGTCCGGCTCCTGATTATTACCAGACTTTCGGGTTAGGATTTTACGAATACTTCCAGTTATCTGAAGATATTGGTGCTGCCCCACTTCCTATCCTAAACTGCGGCATGGCCTGCCAGTTTAATACGGGTGAGGTTGTTCCCCTGGAAGATCTGGATCCTTATATCCAGGATGCTTTGGACCTGATAGAATTTGCTAACGGAGACAGCAATACGCCATGGGGTAAGGTAAGAACTGACATGGGCCACCCTGCGCCTTTTAACCTGACGATGTTGGGTGTAGGCAATGAAAACTGGGGTCCGCAATACCTGGAGCGTCTGGCTTTGTTTACAAAAGCGATAAAAAGTAAGTATCCGGAGATCAAGTTAGTCAACAGTTCAGGAACAGATCCTGATGGAGAACGTTTTGACCTGTTGAATACTTCCCTGAGAAAAATGAAAGCTGATATCATTGATGAACACTATTACCGTTCACCTGAGTGGTTTTTATCGAATGCCAACCGTTATGACAATTACGATAGAAATGGCTCTAAAGTGTTTGCAGGTGAATATGCAGCACAAAGTGTAGCCATTGCCAAACCTACCAATAAGAATAACTGGGAATGTGCGATTTCAGAGGCCGCATTTTTAACCGGTCTGGAAAGAAATGCAGGCGTGGTTCATATGGCTTCATATGCTCCTCTATTCGCCCAGGCAGATGGATGGCAATGGACTCCGGATATGATCTGGGTGGATAACCTGAATATTTACGGTACACCTAACTACTACGTGCAGAAGTTATATTCCCTGAATAAGGGAACAGATGTAGTGAGTATCCTCGGTGATAACAAGATTATCTCTGGTCAGGATAGTATTTATGCTTCTGCCGTGATTGACAGGAAAACAAATGAGGTGATCATTAAAGTGATCAATGCTTCATCTGTGGAGAAAAGCAGGAATGTTGTCGTTAAAGGCGCTAAGAAACTGGCTGCTAACGGAACACTGACCCTGCTGCAGAACCAAAATCTTAAGGCAGAGAATTCCTTTGAGAATGCCATTAATATCAGTCCGAAAGAACAGCCACTGGCAGTAAAAGGCAATAACGTTTCCTTGAGTTTAGCCCCTTATTCCTTCAGCGTTGTACGCATAGGGATGAAATAATATGTATAGATCAAACAAAAAATCAATTAGAATGCTTATGAAGCCGATATTCATGCTTCTCTTACTGTTCCTGGGCTTTAATTCCATAGCCCAGGAATATCAGTCAGATATTTCTGTTCATGATCCTGTAATGATTAAACAGGGGGATACCTATTATCTTTTCAGTACCGGTTGGGGAATAGATGTCTGGAGTTCTAAAAACCGTAAAGAATGGAAAAAAGAGCAGCAGGTGTTTGCTGATGCCCCAAAATGGGCTGTCGATGCTATACCTGGTTTTAAAGGTCATATCTGGGCACCTGATATTTATTTCCGTAACGGACAGTATTACCTGTATTATTCTATTTCTGCTTTCGGAAAAAATACTTCCGCCATCGGTGTGGCTACGAATAAAACATTAGATCCGGCCTCACCTGATTTTAAATGGACAGACCATGGTAAAGTCTTGCAATCGTATCCGGGTAAAACGAACTGGAATGCAATTGACCCCAATGTGATTACAGATGACAGGGACGTTTCATGGATGGTCTTTGGCTCTTTCTGGGATGGACTAAAACTGGTGAAAATGAATAAAGATCTTGTACATGTGGCAGAGAACCTGGATAAGATACCGACCATCGCCAGTCGTAAGACTGATCCTTCAGCACCCAATCCGCCTTCGGTAGATGGAAATCCTGTTGATGCCGGTGGTAACGCCATTGAGGCACCTTTCCTGTTCAGGAAAGAAAAGTATTTTTATCTTTTTGCCTCTACAGATTATTGCTGTAAGGGAGAAAAAAGTACCTATAAGATGATCGTAGGCAGGGCAAAATCCGTAAAGGGACCTTACCTGGATAAGGATGGAAAATCTATGGCAAAAGGCGGGGGTACGCTGCTATTGCAGGGGAATGCCGACTGGTATGGCGTAGGCCATAATGCCGTGGCCAGTTTTGATGGAGAAGATTTTCTTATTTTTCATGGTTATGATGCGAAGAATAAAGGAATCTCAAAACTTAGGATAGAAAAATTGAAATGGGTTGATGGCTGGCCTGTGGTTGATCTTGAATAACAATTGCCACTAAGAAAAGATAACAAAAAATGCTGTGACCATGATGAATGGCCACAGCATTTTTTGTTATACCTCTTTATTGTTGATCTCATCGAGTGAAAGGCCCAGCAGGCTCTTCGTTTTGCTGTAGGTGATCCCAGCAACAAGTATGGTCATACATCCGCCAAATACCACCGCAGGGACAGTCCTCATGAGCTTTGCGGTAAGTCCGGATTCAAAAGCCCCGATCTCATTAGAAGAACCGATAAACATACTGTTTACTGCAGATACCCTTCCCCGCATTTCATCGGGTGTAAGAAGTTGCATAATGGTAGAGCGGATAATGACACTGATGCTATCAAATGATCCTTCCAGGAAAAGGAAAACAAGGGTTAAATAGAAATTCTTTGAAAGTCCGTAACAGATAATACTGGTCCCGAAGCCCACTACTGCAATCAGCAGGTTTCTCCATGGTTTGTTCATCGGGGAATAGCGGGTCATCACCAGCATCGTTAATACCGCGCCACTGGAAGCTGCTGCACGCATGAGGCCCAGTCCTTCAGAACCTACTTTTAAGATGTCGTTTGCAAATACCGGCAGTAAAGCAACGGCTCCGCCAAAGAATACAGAGAATAAGTCCAGGCTCATTGCCCCAAGCATCATTTTGCTTTTAAATACAAACTGGATTCCCTGGGTAAGACTTTTCATGATACTCTCCTTGGGAATGTATTTGGGTGGATGCTGTTTTAAAAAGAAAATACAGACCAGGGAAACAAATATAAAAAACAGAATGATGGAATAGGTAACAGTAACACCGTAGAAGCCGTAAATTAATCCGCCAGCCGCTGGACCCAAGATAGAAGCAGCCATATAAGAAGAACTGTTCCAGGTACTGGAATTCGGATAAAGTTCTTTAGGGACAATCTGTGCCATTAATGAAAACGTGGCGGGACTAAAAAATCCGCGGGCAATACCGATACCAAATACCATGGTGTACATAATGGGGATGATGTAACTTACAGGGACATAAGCGTGCATTTGTGGGGCTGTGGAGACCAGCATGACAACTGAACAAAGAAAAACACCCAGAAAGATTTTTAGTAAAAGCCCTCTTTTCTCGGATTTATCGGCCACATATCCACCATAAAGCGCAACGCTGATGGCAGGAATGGCTTCACAAAGTCCCACGAGTCCTAAAGCAAGCGGATCTTTTGTCAGGTGATAAATATGGAAGCCTATAATAACGGCCTGCATCTGGTAAGCGAACGTAAAGAAAAAACGCATGCCGAGGTAGGATCTGAACTCCCTATATCGCAGGGCTGCATAAGGATCTTTCTTATCTATGATTTTGGGACTGTCCAATGGAATTGAGTTTAAACAAATGTAATATTTAGGAGAACATTTTTGTAATGCGAATTACCTCTATACATGGAATTCTTGTTTTTGCCGCTGCAAATTGACTTTCAGCAGGCAATTGTTGGAATAGGCGTTTCAATTTCAACAATGGGCGGCCGACATTTAACAAATGAGTATGGCTTCCCTGCAGGTAATCACCGGCCTTTAAGCTAAGCATATTGGTATATTGTGTATAAAAAAAGCTGCCCCGGAATATGGAACAGCTTGTACAAGTAAATTCAGTTCTACTGACTGGCTTAGTTCAGTTTGTTATAAAAGTCCTGGTAAGCTTCCTTCATGTTCTCAGCCTTATTGATAGCTGAGGAGGCAGCGATGCCGAAGATGCCTGTTTCCATCAGGGATTCTACATCGTTTAAGGTCACGCCACCAACAGCGAGTACAGGAAGATTAATCTCTTTCTCTTTTAATATGCCAACGATATTTTTGTATCCTTCAACGCCCAATAAAGGGGAATTGTTAGGCTTAGTGGTCGTGACACTGAATGGTCCGCAACCCGCATAATCTACGCCTTCAGCGGCAAGCCTGATTAACCCTTCTACAGTATTGGAAGAACCGCCAATGGTAATGGCTTCTCCCAGTTGTTCACGGATAGCGATAAAATCGGCATCCATGTCTTCTATATGAAAACCCTGGATATCTGCTTTCCCATTCAGGTGAATATGGTTCGTCACAATCAATGTTGCCCCCCAGTCATCACAAATCTCTGCAATGGCATTGATATCTACTAAAAGTGCATCATCATCTTTGATAAGACACCGGTATTGTATCCATTTTGCCCCTGCTTCACAGGCTAGCTGTGCCTGTTCGATATGTGTCAGTCGATCAATGTCATGTGTAATAAACTGTAGGTTTTCGATGAACTTTTTCATTTTTATAAGTTAAATATAGCGGTATCGGAATGGGTACTAAAACTTTACATTCAGTGACAACAGGAAATTAGCTCCTGCCTGAGGGAAATAAAAATTTTCCCTTGTGGTTACACCGCCGTAAATATAGCCATAGGTATATCCATTACTTTCATATTTTTTATTCAGAATGTTATTGGCCAGCAGGCCGATGTTCATATTTTTAACTCCTTTAAAGCTGAAATCATAGCCTAAGCGTGCACCATTTACCCAATAACCGTTTAACTTCCTGCTTTCATTTTGGGTGTTATCCAGGTATTGTTTGCCTACATATTTACTCTGCAGGGCAAGGGCAAAGTTCTTAACTGGCTTGTAAACCAGTTCCCCGAAAATTACTGCGCCTGGTGAAAAGGATATATCCGTATTTTTATGCTCATATTCCTCCTGTAGGTCGGTGTCAGAGTTATCTAAATATTCTGTGAAATTTTTAATCTTATTCCGGCTGATGGCTGCATTGGCATTGACCATAAAATATTTGCTGATGGTATAGGAGCCATCCACTTCAACACCAATTCTATAGCTTTTAGGAACATTCTGACGGAATGGAGAGCCAACATCACTCAGTTTACCTGTCACGACCAGCTGGTCTTTATAAAACATCCCATACACATTGATTCCTGCATTGAACCTGGAATGCTGGGTGCGGTAACCTGCTTCCACATCATACAAGCGCTCAGGATCTGGTACAGTACCCAGGTTGGCATTGACATAATCATCACGATTTCCTTCTTTATTGGCCAGGCTTAGGGAAGCGTAAATATTATTGCTGTGATCTACAGTATAGGTGGCGCCTACTTTAGGATTGAAAAAGTTAAGCTCATCGTTGATCCTGAGGTTACGCAGGTCATTGTCCGTTCCGGTGATCTCATAGGTTACCCTTCGGTATTGTAAATCGGCAAACAAGCTGAGTTTTTCTGCGGGATTATAGGTCATCTTTCCGAAGATGTTGAAGTCATTTTTATTTCCATCGCCATCATAATAGCGATCGGAATTGTTTAGGGTTGAACTAACCTGTGACCAGGTAATTTGTCCGTAATGTTCACCTCGGTATTGGTTGTATGCACCTCCAAGGGTAAAGTTCAGATTAGACTGGGGTTTGTAATTTAGGGAATACGTTACGCCATAGAAATCATTGTCCAGCCATCTCCTTCTTACCAGATTGGTTACTTCTACTTCAGCACCATTAATGACCGGATTTTCCAGGCCATAACTACTAAATTCTTCATTCTTTTTATATTCCTCATAATACCCTCTTCCACGGGTATAATGAAGTGCAGCATTCAATGAAAATACATTGCTTAACTGTTTTGCATACAATAACTGGTAATGGTCCTGCCAGTAATTGTCATTCTGATCCTTGTATAAAAAGGAATTGTACTTCCTGCTGTTAGAATTGAGCAGGTTTGCCGCATCTTCCTCATCAAGCTCATTTCTTGCAATATAATCGTTCATTCCCTTTATATCACCGCGCAGCCTGGCTTCAGGTATACCATTCCAGGATTGGTAAGTCCTCTCTGAACCGGAGAAAATATTCACCCGTAAGAGGTCAGTTTTGCCATGATAGGCACCGGAGACGAAGAACGATTTTAACAGGGAGGCACCACGGTCGATAAATCCGTCTGACTGGATCCTCGACAGGCGGCCATCAAAGCTGAATTTATTGTCTATTAATCCGGTTCCTATTTTTACGGTATTTTTGAAGGTATTAAAAGTTCCGAAAGTATTGTTCACTTCAGCATAAGGCATTAATCCCGGAGCGGAGGTCTGGATATTTAAACTTCCTCCGAAAGCGCCGGCACCATTTGTAGAAGTACCCACCCCGCGCTGAATCTGGATATTTTCAACGGAGGAAGCAAAATCGGGCATATTTACCCAGAAAGATCCCTGACTTTCCGCATCATTCAAGGGAATCCCGTTTACCGTTACATTCACCCTGGTCGCGTCGCTGCCCCTGATCCGGATCCCGGTATAACCGACTCCTCCTCCTGCTTCTGAAGTAACCACCACACCAGGTGTATTGTTCAGGATAAAAGGCAAATCCTGGCCGAAATTATTGGCCTCGATATCAGATTTACTGACGTTTTTATAGGTCGTGGCAGATTTTTCCGCAGCTCTGGTCGCCATGACAATAACTTCATCAGCCAGGAAGGCAGAATTGACAAGGCTAAAGCCTATCACCTGGTTTCCTGTGATGTCTACTGTTTTCTGTTGTGTTTCATAGCCGAGATAGCTCACCATAAGGATGTAGGTTCCTGCTTTGACATCCTTAAGCAGGTATTTTCCCTGCGTGCTGGTTTTGGTTCCTTTCCCGGTACTTTTCAATATCACAGTTGCGCCAGGCAGGAAAGTTTGATTGTTTTTTTCGGATACCGAACCCGAAATGGTGTACTGTGCTTTGAGCAGTAGCGGTGTAAGCAATGCGAAGATTGCTACAGTCATTAATTTTTTCAACGTTTGTCAATTTCTTTAGTAAAACCTGCTGTAAATAGGGGCACTTACAGTATAGTTAAACTCCATAACTCCAATCCCTCCGCCGGCATTACCCGGATCAGGTGCATATCTGTTAAGAGCACATTGTGCGTCTTCCAGATAATGGGTATGATCTCAGCCTGTCTTTGTGTTTTTTACAAAACAAGGCACCCCTTTTGATAGCGCAAATGTAAAGATTATTTTAACAATAGCAATAGGCAGCCTTACTGGCTAACTATTGGCAAGAAAATGATCAACTGCTGTGATGGCTTTTTGCAGGCGGTCTTCTATCCCGTTAATGAGCACATAATTGGCACCTAAATTCTCGAGTTCTTTGTACCATATGGCCATGAAGTGTTCGCGCATGTGTGGGAAGTCGCGTAAAGGGTCTTCCTGCCATGGCAAATCAATATCAAGAAGGAGATAAAGGTCGTATGTCCTCTCCGGTAGCGCATCCAGGACAAGCTGCGGGGTTTCGCCAAGCATTTCATCACTCCAGATCTTGACGGTTAGAAAAGTGGTATCACAGAAAATAAAATTCTTTTCTGCCATTGCCAGTACCGATTCTTCCAGGGCTACCTGTCCGTGGAACATATTGATCTCATCCTGCATGGTACAGGGCTCTGTTAATGCAGCGCAATAGTACCGGGCAAATTCTGCAACCCATAAGGTCTGGTAATGTTTTGCAAGTAATTTGGTCAGGGTTGATTTTCCGGTACTTTCGGGACCCACGATAGCTATTTTTTTAATCATAATTTTTTATGCTAATGTTTTTTTCCAACCCTTATAACCCATCCAGGCAATATAAATGTACAGGGTGTACATCATTGCTGTAGGATATAGACCTTTTGACAGGTATACACCTACATAGATGATATCGACAAAGATCCAGATCAGCCAGTTTTCCAATACTTTCCTGGCCAGGAAAACCTGTGCCACGAGACTACATGCCGTACAGAAACTATCGATATAAGGGTAGGCCGCCGCTGTATTCTGATGAAGTAGAAATCCCGGGATTACGGTCAGCAATAGAATTGCAATGATGGAAATGATGATTTCCTTTTGTTTAATGGTACTTACCGGGATCGTTTGTTCCTGTGTATTCTTCTTTTTTGTCCAGAAATACCAGCCATAAATATTCATGATTAAGAAGTACACCTGTAACCCCATATCGGAATACAGGCGGGTTTCGAAAAATATCAAAACATAGATCAGTACACTTACAATAGCAATTGGCCAGTTGTAAATGTTATTTTTTGCGGCAAGCCACACACATAATATCCCGGTGAATACACCTGCCCATTCCAGCCAGCCCGACTGAATTAAGAAATCCATCCCCTCCTTCAGGTTTGCCATCATTGTTAACATCATAAGGGCCAAATGTAATTATCCTAAACTAATTGTGAATACATTTCGGATTAAAGCGGTATAAAATCTTGACAGACACGCTATCATTCTGGATAAAACCTTCATAAAAAATCCGGCAGGGATGAACGTCCCATGCCGGATAATAAACCAAACAAACTATTTATGAAGAATAGTATCTGCCTCTAATGCATTAAGGCAGATGCTTTTAATCATTTGGAATCGTGTAGATAAATAAAAACTGTATTTCTGGCTCAGTTTAATTATTTAGCATTACGTTATCCAAACATGGTCTCAATTCATCTCTGGGAGACCATTGCAAAAAGAACGGAAATCACAGGTATATAGTACTGGATTCACTGCTGAAAAAGAGGAGATCGTGTTTCTTGACGCTATCATGACGTCTTCTCTTTTAGGGTTAATTTCATTTTTTAAAAAATATGCATTTGTATCTTCTAAAAACGTAACTTTGCATCCCGACAGAACAGTCGGGATTCTATTTCCATAGCAAAATACTTCCCGCCCGCTATCAGGTCTTAATTGACCACAATTTTTTACTTAACAATACTTTAGACTTTTTTAAAGCCTTATGCCCAAAGACACCTCCATACGTTCAGTATTGATTATCGGATCTGGACCTATTATTATTGGCCAAGCCTGTGAGTTTGATTACTCAGGATCCCAAGCTGCATTATCCCTTAAAGAAGAAGGAATTGAAGTTTCAATTATCAACTCCAATCCGGCTACGATTATGACGGATAAGGTCATTGCAGACCATGTTTACCTCAGACCGCTGACTGTAGCTTCTATTGAGCAGATTTTGACAGAGCGGAAAATTGATGCAGTATTACCTACCATGGGTGGCCAGACTGCCTTGAACCTGTGCGTTGAAGCTGAGGAGCAAGGTATCTGGGAAAAATATGGCGTCAGGATTATTGGTGTTGATGTTGCTGCAATTGAAAAAACAGAAAACAGGGAAGCTTTCCGCCAGTTAATGGTGGATATAGGTGTAGGTGTTGCCCCTTCAAAAATTGCCAATTCATTCCTGGAAGGTAAAGAAGCTGCACAGCAAATCGGTTATCCATTGGTGATTCGCCCTTCTTATACGCTGGGTGGTTCCGGCGGAGGTTTTGTGCATAAAAAAGAGGAATTTGATGCTGCATTAAAACGCGGTTTAGAAGCTTCTCCAACACACGAAGTACTGGTAGAAAAAGCAGTATTGGGCTGGAAAGAATATGAGCTGGAGTTGTTAAGGGACAGCAATGATAACGTAATTATCATCTGTTCCATCGAAAACTTCGATCCGATGGGAATCCATACAGGAGATTCTATCACGGTGGCACCAGCGATGACTTTATCTGATAGCTGTTACCAGGAAATGCGTAACCAGGCTATTAAGATGATGCGTGCCATTGGTAATTTCGCCGGAGGATGTAATGTTCAGTTCTCTGTTAATCCGGATAATGATGACATCATTGCTATCGAAATTAATCCAAGGGTTTCCCGTTCATCAGCGCTGGCAAGTAAGGCAACAGGTTATCCAATTGCTAAAATTGCTTCCAAACTGGCTATCGGTTATAACCTGGATGAAATTGAAAATCAGATTACCAAAACCACTTCGGCTTATTTCGAGCCTACGCTGGATTATGTAATTGTAAAAGTACCCCGTTGGAACTTTGACAAGTTTAAAGGTGCGAACATGCAGCTTGGCTTGCAGATGAAATCTGTAGGTGAGGTCATGGCTATTGGCCGTAACTTCATTGAAGCACTGCAGAAAGCTTGTCAGAGTCTTGAAGTCGGTCGCGCAGGTTTAGGTGCCGATGGAAGACACAACAGGAATATTGAAGATATTATGCATGGTTTAGAGCATGCAAGCTGGAACCGTTTATTCCTGATCAAGGATGCCATGAGCATGGGAGTTCCACTGGAGTCTATCCGCAAAGTCACTAAGATCGACAAATGGTTCCTTGCGCAGATCCAGGAATTGGTACATTTGGAAACAGAAGTGAAACGTTATTCACTGACCAATATGCCAAAAGATTTCTTCTTCACCCTGAAACAAAAAGGGTTCTCCGATATCCAGATTTCTTACCTGCTGGGGAATGTTACGGAAGATGAAGTATACGAACGCAGAAAAGCTTTGGGAATCAGGCGTGTGTATAAAATGGTGGATACCTGTGCAGCGGAATTCTCTGCAAAGACACCTTATTATTACTCTACATTTGAAGAAGAAAACGAATCGGTTCCAAGTGATAAAAAGAAAGTAATCGTATTGGGTTCTGGCCCTAACCGTATTGGTCAGGGAATTGAATTTGACTATTCCTGTGTACATGGTTTGCTTGCCGCTAAAGAAACAGGTTTTGAAGCCATCATGATCAACTGTAACCCTGAAACGGTTTCGACCGATTTCAATATGGCTGATAAACTTTACTTTGAGCCTGTATTCTGGGAGCATGTACGTGAGATTATTGAACTGGAAAATCCAGTTGGTGTAATTGTACAGCTGGGTGGTCAGACTGCACTTAAAATGGCAGAAAAACTTCATGAGAATGGCATCAAAATTATCGGAACTGCCTACAATGATATGGATGTGGCTGAAGATCGCGGACGTTTCTCTGACTTACTGAAAGAACTGGATATTCCTTATCCGAAATACGGGGTTGCAGAAAATGCTGAAGAGGCTATTGTTGTAGCCAACGAAGTAGGGTACCCGGTATTGGTTCGTCCGAGTTATGTATTGGGTGGACAGGGCATGAGCATTGTGATCAACGATGAAGATCTTGAAAAAGCAGTAGTGAAACTATTGGGCGATTTACCTGGAAACAGGGTGTTGATTGACCATTTCCTTGACAGGGCAGAAGAAACGGAATCTGATTCAATCAGTGACGGGGAAGATGTACATATTGTAGGGTTAATGGAGCACATTGAGCCTGCCGGTATCCACTCTGGTGATTCATTCGCGGTGTTGCCACCTTTCGGTCTTTCCGATACGGTAATCAGCAGCATGGAAGCCTATTCGAAGAAAATTGCCAAAGCTTTAAATGTCATCGGTCTGTTAAACATCCAGTTTGCGGTAAAAGATGAAAAAGTATATGTAATTGAAGCGAATCCCAGGGCTTCCAGGACTGTTCCTTTCATCGCTAAGGCTTACGATGTTCCTTATATCAATATCGCTGCTAAAGTAATGTTGGGTGTGAATAAACTGAAAGATTTCACTATTGAACGTAAACTTCAGGGCTATGCGATTAAAGAACCTGTTTTCTCTTATGATAAGTTCCCGGAAGTGCCAAAAGAGTTAGGGCCGGAGATGAAATCGACCGGAGAGTCTATCCGTTTCATTAAAGACCTGGAGGATCCTTACTTCAGACAATTGTATAAAAACAAGTCAATGTATTTATCAAAATAACTGAAATCCTGTAAAAGGATCCAGTATCTCATTTAGAAGGGTAGCTCATTAACAAGGCTACCCTTTTTTAATTTCTTGTTTTTCTTCAAAAAATAAGGATTCTGTACTATTGTTTAATTATTGGAGAGATGTTGTGAAACTTAGGTCAGGCGTTAGGTGATCAAAGTATATTTTCTGCTCTTATTCTTTCCCCCATATGCGGGTATTCAAGTCCAGTTCCTGAACTATTCCGTACATAAACCGGATTAAAGAGATGTCGCGCTCCAGGCATGATGGTTCCAGCAGGCTTTTATAAACAGGCCCCTCAAAATAATTTTCCGTCAGTGGAAAGGCAATGTGCATTTTACTGTCTATGAATGAAAGGGAAATGGTATAACGACATTTAGCGTCCAGTGCACATATTTTATCCATCATGGAGGGGGTAAGGATATAGCGGGCTTCAATCTGATCCGTAGAATGGGTAATAAAGGTCTTGGAAAATTCTATATTCTCCAGTTCTACTTCCGTACTTTTCCGGGAGAAGAAGATCGGTACTGCCTTTTTTATCCATCCCCCAATTTTGCTGCCCATGTCACTGGGTCTGACAACTGTAACCCCATGAAAATGTTTATTAAAATCCGCTGTAAAAACAATTCCTTTAAGAATCTCATGCCAGTGTTCCTGTCTTCTGCCTTTGCTGTCTTTTGTTTCTGTTTTATATTCAGCATGCACTTCGGAAAAGACGAAGCTGGTTTTGTTGGCCTTTCCACTGACCTGATCTTCACTGTGATACCTGTGTGGTGTCTGGGCGAATAATTGTGTGTCGACAAACTGTTTCTCCGACATACCTTCCAAGGGGGAAATGGTCAGGCTGCTATCTATCGTTCTTAACGCGGCACCTATCGCCTTCCTTTTAAAGGAATCCTGATAAGCCCTTTCTGCCGGGACTGAACGCCACTTCATCACGATGCCTGCAATGACTATCCCTATCCCAATAAAAAAGCCCCATGGAGGCAAGGGGAACACAAAAATACCCACTAGCAGAAATCCTATCCCTGCTCCGATAATAACAAAGGAACGTACGTTCGCCTTGGACACACGTAGGCGTTCGACTTCCAACTCCTGTAATATCCCTTGCAGGGCTGCGTCGTTTTCCAGTGCCATTAGCTATTGAATAAATCTTTGGCGCTTATATTTTTTCTTTCTTCTACCGTATTTTCAATGACGGGAAAGGGTTGATAATTTAACATCCCTGCGAAAATGCTACCCGGGAACATCATGATCCCATTATTGTAGGCAGTTACCGAGGAATTGTAATTTCTTCTTGCTGCAGCAATCTGTTCTTCACTTTCTGTCCAGGTGGTTTGCAGGTTCATGAAATTTTGGTTGGCTTTCAGGTCAGGATAATTCTCGACTGTCACCATCATGCCGTTAACAGCAGAACCCATCTGTTTATCCAGGTCAATCTTTTCCTGGTTGGTCAGTTGTCCTGCAGCCGCTTTGGTCCGCAGATCTGTAATCTGTGTCAATACCCGCTCTTCATAACCGGTATATTGTTTTATAGTCTGAACCAGGTTTGGGATCAGGTCATACCGTTTTTTCAGCATCACGTCAATAGCAGAAAAAGCATTGGCAACCTGGTTTCTTTTTGCAATCAGGCCGTTATAAAAACTGATTCCGATAATAAGAATAATGATAAGAACAATGGCAATAATGAACATATCTATAGGATTTAGGTAAATATTTCTTTGTTCTGTACTTAATGTCAGGTAAAAATATTAAAATATTACAACAATACCGAGTAGAATGTGCTGAAAATTTTACCCAAACAGTAAAGAAAAGACATCCTCTATCTTACTTACTCCGGTAATTTCAATCGTATATTTATCCGTTACCAATCCTTTTAAATTATAATTGGAGACAAATATCCGGTCGAATCCCAGTTTATCAGCTTCAGAAATGCGTTGTTCAATTCTGTTCACCGCCCTGATCTCCCCTGATAAGCCTACCTCCGCTGCAAAGCAGATTTTTGAAGAGATGGAAATATCTTCGTGTGAGGAGATGATGGCCGCTACAATAGCCAGGTCAATTGCTGGGTCTTCTACTTTGATACCTCCGGCAATATTCAGGAATACATCCCTTGTGCTGAGCCTAAAGCCGCATCTTTTCTCGAGGACAGCAAGGAGCATATTCATTCTTTTGGTATCAAAGCCGGTAGCAGACCGCTGGGGTGTTCCAAATGCTGCTGCACTCACCAATGCCTGCGTTTCGATTAACATCGGTCTTGCGCCTTCTAAGGTAGCTGAAATGGCAATTCCACTCAGCTCTTCGTCCCTTTGGGAAAGTAGGATTTCTGAAGGATTGGACACCTGCCTTAATCCACCGCTATGCATGGCATAAATCCCTAATTCAGCAGCAGCACCGAAACGGTTTTTAATAGAACGTAAAATCCGGTAAATATGATGGCGGTCGCCTTCAAATTGCAGAACGGTATCTACCATGTGTTCCAGGATTTTAGGGCCAGCAATGGCACCATCCTTAGTGATGTGGCCAATCAGGAACACAGGAACACCTGTTTCTTTGGCGAAACGTATCAATTCTGCCGTACACTCCCGCACCTGGGAAACACTTCCTGGTGTAGACTCGATATGAGACGAGTGCAGGGTCTGAATGGAATCGACTACGACGATATCAGGCTCCAGGGCCTCTATTTGTTTGAAGATATGCTGTGTAGAGGTTTCTGTCAGAATATAACAATCTGCCGTTGGGCTTTCTGTGATCCTTTCCGCACGCATTTTGATCTGCTGTTCACTTTCTTCACCAGAGATATACAATACCTTTCTGCCTGCAATGTTCAGCGCAAGCTGTAACATCAGAGTTGATTTTCCGATGCCTGGTTCCCCACCAATAAGCACTACTGAGCCTGCTACAAGTCCGCCGCCAAGCACCCTGTCCAGTTCCAGGTCGCTCGTAGACACTTTGTGCTCCGCAGTGGTTTCTATATTGTTTACTTTGTTGGGTTTATTCAGCTTTTTGGTACTGCCGGAGGACTGCCATACAGGGACATTTGCTCCTGGTTTTTCGATGATTTCTTCTACAAAGGTATTCCATGAGTTACAGGACGGGCATTTGCCCAGCCATTTAGCAGATTCATATCCGCAGCTCTGGCAGAAATATGCTGATTTAGTTTTAGCCAATTGATGATAGATTTAGATAACGAATTTAAACTTTATAAATGAAATCTGCCTAATTTTTCAATCCTGAAGAGGGCTGATTACTGCTCTTCCTGGTTACCTCAGGCATTTGGTTAGCTGGTTAAAAATGAAAAAGCCTGACTACTGTCTCAGTAATCAGGCTTTCCATTATGTTTTGAAAACGGTTACAATTTTATTTCTTCGTCTTTGGAAGAGATAAAATGAAACTCTGTTAATAAGTAAGACGGAACCGACTTTACTTTAATTCTTTGTCCGTATTTAAAGAACCATTTCCATTGTAAGGAATAGATTCCTTTTTTAATAAACGCTTCTATAAACGGATGTACACAGAGCGTAATATTTTTCTCATTTTGTTCCTGTAAAATGTAGTTCAGATTGTTTTCAATGTCATCCATTAAAACAATACTGGCTTTAATCTCACCGGTACCATGACACATCGGACAAACTTCGTTTGTAACGATATTCATTTCAGGGCGTACACGCTGACGGGTAATCTGTACGAGACCAAATTTACTTGGCGGCAGGATCGTGTGTTTCGCACGGTCGAGCTGCATGAGTTCTCTCAGATAATCGAACAGCATTTTACGGTTTACAGGTTTGTGCATGTCGATAAAGTCTATCACCACTATACCGCCCATATCACGTAACCTAAGCTGGCGTGCAATTTCTTTAGCTGCCTCCTTGTTTACCTGTAAAGCATTGTCTTCCTGATTTTCCTTGCTCGCAGTTCTGTTGCCACTGTTTACATCAATAACGTGCAGCGCTTCTGTATGTTCCACAACAAGATAAGCTCCACCGGCAAGGTTTACGGTCTTGCCAAAGCCATTCTTAATTTGTTTCTCAATACCGAAATGCTCAAAGATTGGTTCTTTGTGCTTGTATGGCTTCACAATTTTCTCCATTTCGGGAGAAATCTCGTGTACGTAAGAACGGATATCTTCGAAAAGATTAAGGTCATTTACGTACACATTGGTGAAGTCGGTACTTAAAATATCACGTATCAAAGTTGAAGTACGATCCATTTCACCCCACACACGTTTCGATGGTTCCGCTTCAGGAAGTTTTTTAATAAACTTTTCCCATTTGGAAACAGAGTCCAGCAAATCTTTCTGTAATTCTTCGACCCCTTTGCCTTCAGAAACGGTTCTGATAATGACACCAAAATTTTTAGGCTTTATACTTTCGATAATCTTTTTTAAACGATTACGTTCAGTATTGCTTTTAATTTTTTTCGAGATTGAAATTACATTAGAAAAGGGGACTAATACAATATAACGTCCTGCAATAGAAAGATCAGAGCTTAAACGCGGACCTTTAGTTGAAATAGGCTCTTTGGCTATTTGAACAGGTATAAGCATGTTTTTGGCGACTACCTCAGATATTTTGCCTGCCTTATTGATATCGGCTTCAAGCTTTAAATTATCTAATAGTGTTCCACTAACAGTGCCATTCCGCTTAATTTTTGTAAGCTTTAACAAAGATTGAACTTGCGGACCAAGATCGAAATAATGCAAAAATGCATCTTTCTCATAACCCACATCAACAAACGCAGCATTTAGTCCCGGCATGATTTTTTTTATGCGGCCTAAATAAATATCGCCAACGGCGTAATTCGTGTTGATGAGTTCTTTATGAAGTTCTACAAGTTGTTTATCTTCAATCAAAGCTATGGTTACTCCCGCGGGAGTTGAATCGATAATTAATTCCTTTACCAAAAGCTATACATTTCAAGGGGTTTAAATCCCTTATTAAACACATGGACTGAATAAATAAAAAACGTATCAACGACTAATAGATACTAAGTATTCACTCAGTATCTATCAGCCGTTAATCAATAAGAATAAAATCCTATTTTTTCTTATGTCTGTTTTTTCTTAAACGTTTTTTACGTTTGTGGGTAGCCATTTTATGTCTTTTTCTTTTTTTACCGCTTGGCATAATCTTAAAATTTTAAATATTTTTTAAATCTGTTTATTAGTTTTTGTTTTTCAGCTCGGCTACTTTCTTATCAATAAATGCAGATAAGGTTGGGTTTGCAGCTAATTTTTTACTGTTCAGGTAAGCCGCTACAGCTTCCTCATTCTGGCCTAGGTTTTCATGTGCTGTAGCCAGATAAAAATAAGCATCCGGTGAAGGCTTCATGGCAATAATATCCTTGAACCTGATAATTGCTTTATCAAATTGTCCTGATTTGATGGCAAAGGTTCCAAGACTCATGTTCGCCCTGATGTTTGCAGGATCCTTCTTCACTACTTCCAGTAACATCGCTATCCCTGACATTGGGGCACCCATGCCATTTACGATGGTAATTCCCAGTCCGGTTTTGGCCTCGAGATTTGTCGAGTCAAGTGAAACAGCATTGGTATACGCTGCATTTGCTTTTTCCAATAACGCAGGAGAGATCAAACTGTCCTGTGTCGTATCAAAAGCTTTCATGAACTTACCACCTGCCGCTAACCAGTTGTTTAGTGTCTTGTTATCGTTGGCAATAATTTCAAGGTACAATGCACTGGGTACCGATTGTTCAACATCATCCCATTTATCTGCCAGAACTTTCGCTGCATTGGTTTTCTCTTCACCGGAAGCACTGTTATATGTGTTTTCCAATGCCGTGATTTCTGCGGCTATGTTCGCATTAATGGAGTTTTTAGCAGCGGTGGACACAGCTGCTAAATTAATCGCGTTAGCGCTTGATGTAAGCTGACTCGCAGCAGGAACTCCAGTCGTTTCCTCTTTAGGCTTCACTAATCCCTTAATATCTCTTGTAAACAAAAATGCGATAAGCAGCAATACTGCGCTGATGGCTATAATTTGTTTCGACCGGATAGTATTCATCATTGTTGGATTAAGCTTCTACGCTCAGTTTTTTTGAGTTGTTTTTCACTTTGTCAACAAAAACTTTTGCTGGTTTGAAACTTGGTACAAAATGCTCCGGAATAATGATTGCTGTATTCTTTGAAATATTTCTTGCAGTTTTCTGTGCTCTTTTTTTAACAACAAAACTTCCAAAACCTCTTACATATACATTCTCGCCACCGATCATGCTGCTCTTGATCACCTTGAAGAACGCCTCAACGGTTTCTTGTACATCTACTTTCTCAATTCCTGTTTTCGTTGATATTTCTGAAATAATATCTGCCTTAGTCATATTTTCTATTATTAATTTATTGTGTGTTTAATATTATAAGTGATTTGGGGTTGCAAAAGTATTGCTTTTTAATGAGATAGGAAAATAAAAGATCAATTATTTGTCTTAATTTCTATCAGGCAATTGCAAGTTTTGTGTTGAAGGTCAATTCATAACGTTTAAATGCTGAATTTGTAACGTTGAAATTTGGGGATAAGAATGTACTTTTGAGGTTATGACATTTCAGGAAGAGATTATAAAATGGTATTCTGACCACAAAAGAGCGTTGCCATGGCGCGATACAACTGATGCGTATGTGATATGGTTATCGGAGATTATCTTGCAGCAGACGAGGGTAGAACAGGGAATGCCGTATTTTAACCGTTTTCTCGCAGCATACCCGACTGTAACCGCTTTTGCTGCAGCAACAGAAACGGAAATCCTCAAATTATGGCAGGGACTGGGTTATTATTCCAGGGGCAGGAATATGTTATTTACGGCAAGGCAAATTGTAGAATTGTATGAGGGAATATTTCCGGTAAGGTATGATGAACTCATCAGGCTGAAGGGCATAGGAGAATATACAGCGGCTGCAATTTCTTCCTTTTCTTCAGGCGAGGCACAGGCGGTACTGGATGGCAATGTCTTCCGTGTGCTGTCCCGTTACTTCGGTGTAGAATTGCCGATAAACAGCACGGAAGGAAAGAAACAATTTACGGCACTTGCAAAATCACTGCTCTATACCGATGACCCTGCTCAGTATAACCAGGCGATCATGGAGTTCGGTGCATTACAGTGCAAGCCTAAATCGCCCAACTGCCAGATTTGTCCGCTGCAGCTAGATTGTTATGCTAAAAATATGGGTTTAGTCAATATGTTGCCAGTAAAACTGAAAAAAACAAAAATCAGAATCCGTCATATTAATTATTTCGTTTGTGAGGATAGAGATAGTGTGCTCGTGAACCAAAGAACAGAGGATGATATCTGGCAGAATTTGTATGACTTTCCCCGTTTAGAGATGGATTTAGCTGTAAATATTGAGGATAAAAATTTTATTAAATTAGTTAAACAAAGATTCGGAGCTGGTGTTGTGGTTAAACCTTTGGTGCAAATGAAACATTTATTAACTCACCAAATTATATATGTCCAGTTTTTTGCTTTAGATAATTATATTATTAACTTTAATATTACAGCGGAAAAAAGGTGGGTCTCCTGGGCTGACTTTGATCAACTTCCGCAACCAAAAGTGCTAACCAAATTTATTAACTTCTATTTTAACGAATAGTAAACTCCAAATTCATGTCAGGTATTAACAAAGTAATTTTAGTAGGACATTTAGGTAAAGATCCTGAAGTTCGCCACTTAGATGGTGGTGTTACCGTTGCCAGTTTCCCTTTGGCAACGTCAGAAACCTATAACAAAGACGGCAAAAGAATTGAGCAAACGGAATGGCATAATATTGTGCTATGGAGAGGGCTTGCCGAAGTCGCGTCTAAGTATTTGCAAAAAGGAAAGCTAGTATATATTGAGGGAAAATTGCGTACACGATCATTTGAAGACCGTGAAAAGATTAAAAAATATGTCACGGAAGTTGTAGCAGAGAACTTTACGATCCTTGGCAGGCGTAGTGATTTTGAGAACACGCCTGTTGGAAGTGCAACTCCGAAAAGTGAAAATGATTACCTGGATGCTCCAGGCGTGGCGGGAGATTTGCCTTTTTAAAAAAGCATACTATATAAAAAAGGCGGCCTGACAATTCAGGCCGCCTTTTTTATATATTGTATAGTTTACTTATTGCTGAGATTTTACATAGTAAATGTTCAGTCTTATTCTTCTTGAACTGTTGATGAATGATCCGATTACTGCCCGGCTGGCTGAAGTCGCATAAGGATATAAGTTCAGCGGGTTAGTATCTGTTGTTGATATCGGCGCGATATACGTCCCGTAATCCTCTACCTTGCCATCTATGATATCCTGTACATAATTTGTGAGTGTTAATGTGTAACTTTTTTTAGTATAATCATATCCTCCACCAAAAAAACCTCCATTTTGTTGAAACACATATGTACGATAATCACCAGTGGAATTGGTAGTTGCATTATATGGATTATTGTCCTGTACCTGGATTCTCTGATTTGCTATATCATTCTTATAAAATGTAAGAACAGGTGAGATCTTAAATGGAATGGAATCTGCAGGATTATAGGTATCAACGACCAATTCTGCTTTTGTGACGATCATTTTAGCGCCTACCTTTGAGACTAGATCTTTTAGATAAGGGAAAGTTATTTTATTCCTTATACCACTCATGGCCTGTAAATACGTCTTATCATACTGTACCGTTGGATTTGCCAGTTGGTTTTCAATTTCGGTACCCGTATAATCATGTTTTATAGTTGCAGCAACTGGCGTTGCTGTTGCGGATGTAATGGGAAATCTTGATACCAGGGTGTCAATTTGTGTAGCTGTGGTAGCATTGGGCTGTTTGTAATAAATAGCTATATAGGCTCCGGTTGAATCGGTTACTGTTGCTAAAGAAAAGTCCAGAAATATCATTCCGCCCTTTCCGGAAGCAACAGAGGCATCAACTTTCAGTCCCTTGAATGCATTGTTGAATCTTGCTGCAGTGGACAACGTGGCAGAATCAAGCGCAACGATTTTTGATTGAATAAGGTCTTTATTTAGCTTTATGCGTATTTGGGGGGCTACTGTAATATTGGTATCTGCGGCACCTGTAACAATGGTTGAAATGACAGGCCTTGTTGTCGGTCTGATACTTGCCGAGAAAGTGCCTAATTGTTCATTTGAAGGGTACTCTTTATTACTTAAAAAAGAGGGGCTCTGTACAATATCGCTGCTCAGCTGACTTACAGAAATGTTGTAAGTTGCGGTGCTGTCTCCATAAAAATGGCCAGTGGCATAAGGAAGAATAAGCACAGCAGAGTCGACTGTGGCATTCACTGCATTGGTTGAATTTCTAAAATCAACTGAAGAGGGTACGCCAACGGCCATGGCAAGGCTTGCGGTGGTTTTTCCGAATACATCGTCATTCATTTCGCCTAGCGGATATCTGCTGAGGCCTGCTGTAGTGGTAGGAATATCCGCCAGTGTTTGGGATTGCACTGTAACCGTATCCAATAATGTTCCTATTGTTGCAGAACTGCCGTCAGTTTCCAGTCCGATGTTGCTGGAATCTTTACAAGACGAGAAAAGAAAAAGACTTATCAACAGGGTCAATAAGTCTAGTTTTGTAAATTTCATATTTAATTTAATAATACCTGAGTTTATGCTATTGAAACCAATTCATCATTCGAGATTTCCTCATATAAAGAATAGAAGTTCTCGAAATTTTCGGTTAAATTAAAAGCTAAAGTTGGTTTATTTGAATCTTTAACAAATTTTAACACATTGGCATCAAGGTTCTCGTCAGCTAATACTACTGCATCAGAGTAAGTTACCGCTCCGATGTGCAGGGTATTGCAGTCAGGGTTTTCAAATACTTTTGTGTCTTCTGCAGTCATGTTGTTCATCACTGCTTTCTTGTGTAAGTCTGCATTCAGGGATTCTGTAAAGCAGTTTTCATAAATGGAATAAACAACCTTTGCATTTTTAAATGTAGGGTCATTCTTGTAAGATGTTTTAATATACGCAGGAACAAGGGCGGTCATCCATCCATGGCAGTGGACAATATCCGGTGCCCAGCCTAATTTTTTAACAGTTTCGAGCGCGCCTTTACAAAAGAAGATGGTTCTTTCATCATTGTCTGCATAAAACTTGTTCTCTTTGTCTTTGAATACATACTTGCGTTGAAAGTAATCTTCATTGTCGAGGAAATAAACCTGCATGCGTGCCGCCGGTATTGAAGCCACTTTGATGATCAGCGGGTTATCATTGTCATCAATCATAATGTTCATACCAGATAAACGAATCACCTCGTGTAACCTGTTCCTTCTTTCATTGATGTTCCCGAATCTCGGCATCAGAATGCGGATTTCAAATCCTTTTTCCTGCATTGCCTGTGGTAACTGACGGGTAATGTCTGAAATTTTAGTAAGTTCGAGGAAAGGCGACATCTCGTGTGTAACAATCAGTAGCTTCGTTTTTGCCATCTCCATATTCTTGAATAAATATTTATGTTAAAGAAAAGATTATCAAGGGGCAAAGGTAAGCATTTTATTCAAATTTATCAATAACTGGCTGTTAAGTTTTGTTGGTATTATATAAATGACCAACTTTGGATTTGAAATTTTACAGCCCGGTTTGGAAGTTATAAACACGATAGCAGCATTAAAAATGTTGCTGAAGCCACGAAAATTGGCTCAACAGAAAATTGCTTTGGTGCCTACCATGGGTGCTTTGCACAAGGGACATGTCTCCCTCATTAAAATAGCTCAGCAAAATGCCGATGTGGTAGTTTGCAGTATATTCGTTAACCCCACCCAATTTACTGATCCGAAAGACCTGGAAAAATATCCAAGGCCATTACAGCATGATATTGAAATGCTGCAGGAAGCAGGTTGTGACTATGTCTTTATGCCTGCGGTCACGGAAATGTATCCTACAAAGGAAAACTGGCACATCGATTTGGGTGATGCGGAATTCCTGCTGGAAGGAGAATTCCGCAGAGGCCATTATCAGGGGGTTACACAGATCGTTAAGAAACTTTTTGATGCCGTAGAGCCGGAACTGGCTTTTTTTGGGCAAAAGGACTTTCAGCAGGTGCTGATGATTCGCCATATGGTAGCTTACTTTAAGCTTCCTATTCAGATTGTTTCCTGCCCGATTATTAGGGAAGATGACGGACTGGCAATGAGTTCCAGAAACATTCATTTATCGTCTGAGGACAGAAAGAATGCGTTGGTCTTGTCTGAAGCCCTGAAATATGTACAAGAGCGCTTTGAAGAATTTACAGTAGAAGACTTGTTAAAAGGTGCTGAAACTATCATTAATGAAGCAGAGGGAGTGGAACTGGACTATTTTACGATCGCAAATGGGGAGACGCTTTTGCCGGAGAATAATAAGGAAACGCCTAACCTTGTTGCATTGGTTGCCGCAAAGGTTGGACAAACCAGGCTGATAGACAACATGATTCTTAACTGACATCATTTACTTCATTTCAACACAATTATAGCTAACTTTGCAAGATGATTATCGAGATATTAAAATCGAAAATACACCGTGTTAGGGTAACACAGGCAGAATTGAATTATGTAGGCAGCATTACCATTGATGAAGATCTGATGGATGCTGCGCAGATCATTGCCAACGAGAAGGTTCAGATTGTCAACAATAACAATGGCGCAAGATTTGAAACTTATGTTATCAAAGGTGAAAGGGGTACAGGTACTGTATGTCTAAACGGGGCAACAGCCCGTCTGGTACAGGTTGGAGACATTCTTATTATTATGTCTTATGGCTCGCTTCCTTTGGAAGAAGCAAAGCAATATAAGCCTGTTCTGGTCTTTCCTGATGACAATAATCACCTTTTAAAATAACAGCGAAAACGTTTTAGCTGCTGGTTAAAGCCAGGTCTGAAAAGCTTTTTATCTTTTAATACTATGCTGCCATAGTAATTCCAGTTTGGAAATACTAAATTTGGTGAAATGTATTTTTTAAAATATAATTATTATGCTATTTCAACTAAGTGAAGAACAATTGATGATTCAGCAGGCTGCAAGGGATTTTGCCCTTACGGAATTAAAGCCTGGTGTGATCGAAAGGGATGAACACCAGAAATTCCCTGAAGCGCAGGTGAAGAAGCTCGGGGAGCTGGGCTTTCTGGGAATGATGGTACCTGAGGCGTATGGAGGAAGCGGACTCGATGCGGTTTCTTATGTATTGGTCATGGAGGAGCTTTCCAAAATAGATGCTTCTACTTCGGTTGTGGTTTCTGTTAATAATTCGCTGGTTTGTTTTGGTCTGGAAGCTTTTGGTTCCGACTACCAGAAAGAGAAATATCTTAAACCTTTAGCTGCTGGTCAGCAGATAGGGGCATTCTGCCTCTCTGAGCCTGAAGCAGGTTCTGATGCAACTTCGCAGCATACTTCTGCGGAAGATAAAGGCGATTACTATTTGTTAAACGGTACAAAAAACTGGATTACCAATGGAAGTACTGCTGGTATCTATCTTGTTATTGCCCAGACACACCCTGAGTTGAAGCATAAAGGAATAAATGCCTTTATTGTGGAAAAGGGGATGGAAGGTTTTACTATTGGGCCAAAAGAGAATAAGATGGGTATCCGTGGATCTGATACCCATTCGCTGATGTTCAATGATGTAAAAGTACCTAAGCAAAACAGGATTGGTGAAGATGGTTTTGGATTTAAATTTGCGATGAAAACCCTGGAGGGGGGACGGATCGGTATTGCTGCACAGGCATTGGGCATTGCTGCCGGTGCATATGAGCTGGCACTTGACTATTCCAAACAGCGGAAATCGTTTGGAAAACCCATTTATGAACATCAGGCAATTGCCTTCAAACTGGCAGATATGGCCACACAGATAGAAGCAGCACGGTTGTTGGTTTATAAAGCGGCATGGCTGAAAGATCAGGGGCTTCCCTATACCCTCGCGGGGTCAATGGCAAAGCTTTACGCATCTAAAGTAGCTATGAACGTTACTGTGGAAGCTGTGCAAGTTCATGGAGGTTATGGGTTTGTCAAAGAGTACCACGTGGAGCGACTCATGCGTGATGCCAAAATTACCCAGATATATGAAGGCACCTCAGAGATCCAGCAAATGGTGATTTCACGCGAAATCCTTAAATAAAATATTTCTTCTTTGGGAAAAACCTTATTGAAGCTCAGGTGTTGACTTTGCCTGCATTCAATAAGGTTTTGAGCAGGATATTTAGTCCTCGCTACCCAGCATTGCACCAAATATAGCTTTGATCAGTGCCACTACAATAGCGAGAAAGGCAGCAGAGAAAAAGCTGCTCACATTAAAGCCTGTCATCATGTTGTCAACCAGCAAAATCATCAGCACGGTGATAATGAATGACATCAGTCCCAGTGTAAGGAAGTTGATTGGGAAAGTGAGTAATCTGAGCATCAGGCCAATAGTCGCATTGGCAATGGCGATAAGCACGGCTGCAATAATGGCAGCTCCAAAACCATCCAGTTGGACTCCGGGAACCAGGTAGGAACCCAGCAACATGGCCAGTCCGGCTAATAAAATTTCAATTATGAGTTTCATAATGATTAGATTTATAAAATGTTTAAGCGTATTATAGGATTGCCTTTTTTTTCAGCAGCGCTATGGTGTTTATTCTCCTGTTCGTCTGCAAATAACAAGCCAGTTTTAATCCGTTTTTCTGCGGATCGTACGGCTATAGTTTTAGCAGGTGTCGATCCGGCCGGATTGCTTACTATTAAAAATACGCCAGGAATAGACACGGCTTTTTCAAGTGTGCTGACTGTTCTTGACACCCCTGCAGAAGATGATTCCTTAGGCATGGAAGTTGCCGTTCCCGGAAGGTTATTGCTGAAGGATAGTGTAATTATCTTTCAGCCAAAAGAACCATTTGTCCCTGGAAAGAATTATCTGGTTGTTTCTTATCTAAATTCCGGATCGGGGGCTTTTCTGAAACTATTAAGAGGTAAGCCAGCTGTTCAGCCCCATCAGGTGCTGCTCAGGCGTTAGTTTTAAAATTCCTGGCAGAATTGCAGCAAGCCTGGGGCTGGCCTTCGAAAGGTGAATTTGATATTTTTTGCAGCTTATCTGTTCATCTTTTAGGTTTGTTTTGCTGACATCCGAGGTCTGTTGTTACTATTCCTCAGATAGGATGAATATTTATCCAGGAAAAAGAAGTGATGCCGGTCTCCATGAAAAATTATTTTTTTCTTTTATGCTATCTCCGGATTTTTTAAATTAGAGATATAAAAGGTCAGGCCTAATTTAGCGTCTGCATTAGTTTTTATTTTTGAAATAAAATTCTTACATTTGCGCTGTAATAGAGGGGCAAGAGGGGGCAGAAGTCCCCTCTTTTCTTTTTATCCACAAATCGTTTTATGCAAGTAGAAAAGAGAGTAAAAGAATTAGTAGAGGAAAAGATTTCGGACAGACCGGAATTATTTTTAGTTGAGGTGAAAATGTTGCCTAACAACAAACTTATAATTCATGTGGATGGTGATGAAGGAATCAGCATCCAGGATTGCGCAGCGATCAGCAGACATGTGGGTTTTCATCTGGAGGAAGAAAATACCATTGAAAAGGCCTATAATTTAGAGGTTTCTTCACCTGGTGTTGGGGAGCCTTTAAGGTTGAAAAGACAATATGAAAAGAACATTGGCCGTGAGGTGAGTGTAAAGCTGGAAGGTGGTGAGGTGAAAGAAGGGGAGTTACTTGAAGTAAGTGACCAGTCGATTACCATTGAAGCGAAAGTAAAAGAAAAAGGTAAAAAGGCTCAATTGGTTGAAACCAGTCTGGACTTAAGTAAAATAATAGAAACAAAGGTTTTAATTTCATTTAAATAAAAATGAGCAATATTAATTTAATCGATTCATTTCAAGAATTTAAAGAATTCAAGAACATCGACCGTCCCACGGTGATAAGTGTGCTGGAAGAGGTATTTCGCAGTATGCTGCGCAAGAAATATGGTACTGATGAGAATTGTGATGTAATTGTTAACCCTGATAACGGGGATTTAGAGATTTGGCGCACAAGAAAAGTGATGGAAGATGGCTTTTCTGAGGATGACGATCTGGAAATTGAACTTGCAGAGGTAAAACAGTTGGATGCAGATATGGAGGTTGGTGACGACTACATTGAGCAGATTACTTTAGAGAGCTTTGGCCGCAGGGCTATTTTAGCTGCGCGCCAGACACTGGTATCTAAAGTCTTGGAATTAGAGAAAGACGAGATCTTTAAGAAATATAAGGACAGGGTTGGAGAGATTGTAACGGGAGAAGTTTATCAGGTCTGGAAAAAAGAAACACTGGTACTGGATGATGAAGGCAATGAGTTGATGATGCCTAAAACAGAACAGATACCAGCAGATTATTTCAAAAAGGGAGATACTGTACGTGCGGTGATTCTGAAAGTGGACATGATGAACAGTACGCCTAAGATTATCATTTCCAGGATAGCACCAGACTTCCTGCAGCGCTTGTTCGAGATTGAGGTTCCTGAGATTTTTGATGGTTTAATTACCATTAAAAAGATTGTCCGTGAACCCGGAGAGCGTGCTAAAGTGGCTGTAGAATCTTATGATGACAGAATTGACCCTGTCGGTGCCTGTGTAGGGATGAAAGGTTCACGTATTCACGGTATTGTGAGAGAGCTTAAGAATGAAAATATTGATGTGATCAATTTTACTAATAATATTTCATTGTATATTACCAGAGCTTTAAGTCCTGCAAAAATCACTTCAATCAAGCTTGATGATGTAACCAAACATGCCTCTGTTTATCTGAAACCAGATCAGGTTTCTCTTGCAATTGGTCGTGGGGGACACAATATCAAACTTGCCGGTAAATTAACCGGTTATGAAATTGATGTATACCGCGAAGCTGGTGAAGAGGACGAAGATGTGGATATCGAAGAATTCTCAGATGAGATTGATAGCTGGATCATTGACGAATTGAAAGCGATTGGTTGTGATACGGCGAGAAGTGTACTGGCTTTATCAGTAGATGAATTAGTAAAAAGAACTGACCTGGAAGAAGAAACTATTAAAGAAGTTATTAGTATCTTACAGTCAGAATTTGAGTAACGGTTTTCGTGTCAGCTTCATAACCCTATAAAAACATATGTTTTAGGGAGGAAAAAACAAGAATAAACGTTACTTTTGTATAAGAATTAAGAAAAAATAGGAGATCAATGTCAGACGACAAACCAATAATTTTATTCAAAGCAGTTAAGGAACTTAACGTAGGGATAGCTACGGCCGTTGAGTTTTTGGAAAAGAAAGGCTTTTCTGTTGAGAATAAACCCACTACTAAACTCTCCAGAGATATGTATAATGCATTATTGAAGGAGTTTCAGGGAGATAAAATCGTAAAGGAAGAAGCCAATCAGATTGTTATTGGTAAAATTCGTCGTGATGAGCCTGAAGTAACTGATAAAGTTGCAGATGCACCCAGAAAAAATGTGGAATTTGAAAACGAAGGAATCTTAATCAAGAACCTTCATTCCTATACTCCTCCTCCAGTTGAGAAACAGAAGGAAGAAGTGTCTGAGCCGGTAAAAGAGGCTACAGCAGAAAAGGAGCCTGAGAAGGTTGATGAGGGAACATTAAAAGGTGTTAAAATTGTGGGTAAGATAAATCTTGATGATTTAAACTCGAAAAACCGCCCTGTTAAAAAAGAAGAGATACCAGTTCCTGAAGAGGTTAAAGCTGAAGCTCCGGTAACTCCGGCTGCTCCGGTAGTTGTCCCTCCGGTAGTGGTGCAGGAAGCACCTAAAGCTGTTCAGGAAGAAGTAAAACCTGTTGAGCAGCCTATAGTAGAAAAACCGGTTGAGGTTAAACCTGTAGAGGTTAAAGCTGAGGTTGCTAAGCCTGTGGAAGAAGTTAAAATAGAAGAAAAACCTAAACCTGTGGAATCACCCGTTGTTAAAGCAGAGCCGGTTAAAGATACAGTTGCACCAAAAAATGATAAGCCTGATGAAGTAGAAGTAATCAAGGCCCGCTCGGTGAAACTTTCCGGACCAAACATTATTGGTAAAATAGTTTTGCCGACAACACCTGAGCGTAAATCATCGCCCGTAGCATCATCGGCTGACAGCAATGACGCAAAGAGAAAGCGCAAACGTAAAAAAACTCCTGGTGGTGCACCTGGTCAGCACCAGCCTTCTGGTGGTGGTAATCATAACAATGCCCCCGCTGGTCAGCAAGGACAAGGTGGTAATGTGGCTACTCCTGCAAGACCTGCCGGAGCACCCACGTTTACGAACAGGCCTGATTTCAGGAACAATACAAATAATACAGCCAATAGGCCTAATTTCAGGAACAATAAACCAGGATCTACTGGCGGACCTAAAGAAGAGCCTACGGAAAAAGAAATACAGGATCAGATCAAGGCTACGCTTGCACGTTTAAGTGGGGCTGGTAAATCTGGTAAATTTGCACAGCGTGCAAAACTTCGTCGCGGAAAACGTGATGATGTGGCCTTGTCTGCTGAAGAAGCAGCAATGGAGCAGGAATTACAATCCAAAGTATTAAAGGTTACGGAATTTGTTACGGCAAATGAACTGGCCAGTATGATGGATGTACCAGTGACAAAAATTATTGGTACCTGTATGAGCTTGGGGATGTTTGTCTCTATCAACCAGCGTTTGGATGCAGAGACATTAACGATCGTTGCAGATGAATTTGGTTACGAGATACAATTCGTAAAACCGGATGATGAAGGCGACAGTATCATTGAAGAAGAAGACGCTCCTGAAGATTTGGTATCAAGGGCACCTGTGGTAACCATTATGGGACACGTCGATCACGGTAAAACTTCCTTACTTGATTACATCAGGAAAGCGAACGTGGTAGCTGGTGAGGCAGGTGGGATCACGCAACACATTGGTGCTTACATGGTAACTACGGCTACCGGTAAAAAAGTTACGTTCCTGGATACGCCAGGTCACGAAGCCTTTACAGCGATGCGTGCGCGTGGTGCGAAAGTAGCGGATATTGCAATTATCGTTGTTGCAGCGGATGATGCGGTGATGCCACAGACTAAGGAAGCAATCAGCCATGCTCAGGCCGCTGGTGTTCCTCTGGTATTTGCCTTCACAAAAATTGATAAACCGGGTGCAAACTCAGATAAGATACGTGAGCAATTATCAATCATGAATATTCTTGTGGAAGATTGGGGTGGTAAATTCCAGTCACAGGAGATCTCTGGTAAAAGTGGATTGAACGTAGACTTATTATTAGATAAAGTATTATTAGAGGCTGAATTGTTAGAATTAACAGCTAATCCTAATAAACGTGCTACAGGTAGTGTAATTGAAGCGACTTTAGATAAAGGACGCGGTATCGTTACTACTGTACTGGTACAGGCAGGAACATTAAAAGTTGGAGACCCGATTTTAGCTGGTAGTTACAGCGGTCGCGTTAAAGCCTTATTTAACGAGCGTGGACAGAAAGTTGATAAAGCTGGGCCTTCAGTACCGGTGCAGGTATTGGGGATGCAGGGAGCGCCTACAGCAGGTGATAAATTCAATGCAGTAGAGAATGAATCTGAGGCTAGAGAGATTGCGAACAAGCGTTTACAATTGATGCGTGAGCAGGGCTTGAGAACTCAGAAACATATTACACTGGATGAGATCGGACGTCGTTTAGCGATCGGTAACTTTAAAGAACTGAACCTGATTGTTAAAGGGGATGTGGACGGATCAATTGAAGCCCTTGCGGATTCATTACTGAAACTATCTACTGAAGAGATTCAGATCAATATCATTAGTAAAGCAGTAGGTCAGATCTCTGAATCGGATGTATTGTTAGCTTCTGCTTCTGATGCGATCATTATTGGTTTCCAGGTTCGTCCATCTTCAGGTGCAAGAAAACTTGCTGAGGCGGAGCAAATCGATATTCGTTTGTATTCTATCATCTATGATGCGATCAATGAGATCAAAGCAGCAATGGAAGGTATGCTTGCTCCTGAATTCCAGGAGAAAATTACTGCAAATGTTGAAATCAGGGATACTTTCAAAATTACCAAAGTCGGTACCATTGCGGGTTGTATGGTATTGGATGGTACGATTACACGTAACAGTAAGATCCGTATTGTCAGAGACGGTGTGGTTGTTTATACGGGTGAACTGGCTTCACTGAAACGTTATAAAGATGACGTTAAGGAAGTAAGCAGAGGTTACGAATGTGGTTTGAATATCCAGAACTTTAATAATATAGAAGTAGGCGACATTGTTGAAGCTTATGAACAGGTTGAAGTGAAGAGGAAATTATAAAAATCTCTTACCCATAAGGAAAAAACGCCAGTATAGAAATATACTGGCGTTTTGTTTTTAATAAGCATTAGGGTAATTATCTGAAATACGCTTTGAGGGATTGTTTAAATGCTCTGCGTAATTGTTTGAGGCTTACCAGTGACCATTTAAACAATCCTTTTCTTAGTAGCAATGGAAGTGCTGCTTTTCCTGTATGAACGCTATTAATGATCTCATTCCATTTGTTGAATAGGAATGCCTCAAAGGCTCTTATCGGATATCTTTTGGATTTTCTGTTGGCATACTTTAGATTTATTAAAAGACTTCCATAACCTTCAAAATGATTCCTGTTATATTGATGACTAAAAAGTTCAAGATGTAATTTCAGATTTTCTTCAGTTTGAACAAGGTCAAGATCAGCCTGCATGTTGGCTATAAGCCTTAACTCATTTTTTCTTTGGATTTCTTTTCTTTGCGTAGAGGTATTTGTCGAATGTATTCTATAGCTAACCAGTATAGAATCTAAGTTCTTAATCCTACCTATGGTTGCTATTCTCATGAATAAATCAAAATCTTCTGCCGGAGCATAATCCCTATACCCTCCAACCTGTTGAGCATGGCTCTTTTTAAAGATGCTTGCAGAGTTGACAAACATACTTCCAAAGAGCATAAAAAAATCATATTCATCAGCCACAGGCTGAATGAATTTCTCACCTGTAAGCCTTCCCTCTGAATCAATAATTTGCGCGTGTCCACCGCATAATGATATTTCCGGATGTGCAGTCATATATTGATACTGCAATTCAAGGCGTTCAGGATCGGCAACATCATCACTGTCCAGCACTGCAATAAATTCTGCACGTGCCAGATCCAGTAAACGATTCCGGGTAAATACCAGACCCTGATTGTAATCATTATGGATAAGTCGAATTCTTTTATCGCTGAAGGTGTTGATTATCTCCGCTGTATGATCAGTTGAGCCATCATTTAAGATGATGAGCTCAAAATCAGTAAATGTCTGATTCAGAACACTATTGATGGCTTCTTTGATATAAGGCGCAGAATTATATGCAGCCATGCATACAGATATTTTTGGATCATTTATTGAATACATATCCAATCTTTTAATTGTATTTCATCAGCCTTAACAGAAGGATCATTAATCCATTTTGCAGGAGCTATTACTATTTTATCCGGATGTATATTTAACCATGCTGCCCACCAGCTAAAGCTGCTGTTGGCAATTATATTGTACTTACATTTGCTCATTAAGTGCATATCTGTTGCAGCCTGATTCCCGGAATTCATAGAGAAATGCATATTGGGTAAATCCAAATTTTTCTCACACCAACCGATGTCGTTTGAAAATACAAAAAAAACAGGATTTTTAACTTTTTCCAAGATCAGATCTGATGCTTTTTGATAGTATTTTTTATCGCATATTTCGCCAAAAGCTGTATTACCAAGATAGTCCCCGCGGCGTATATGTATAGATACACTTTCAGTGCCATTGATCATTTCTAATAATTTTGTATTCCTTTCATCCAGGTTTTCTTTGAACTGGAAACATTTTCTAATATCTTCAGTTATGTCCTGGAAATATTTTTGATTTTGCCAGTAACCCCAATAAATTCTGTTACCCGGATCATTAAAAATATCGCTTTCGTACTCAAACCATTTTTTCTCTTCTCTGTAGGCATTTTTTAATCCTAATATCCTTCTCACCTTCCTTACTGCCCACGAACGGTCAGAAGGGTCGAAAAGTTTTATGGTGATGGAAGAGGCTTTATGTATACTGATATTGAATATTTTTTCTAGCTCGTAACCATTGTGGAGCCTGTAATTATCAAAATGGCTAATATCTGCTTTTACATTTTTAAACTTGTTTTCCAAAGCCTTATAAAATGCAAATTGGAACATTTGATTTCCTAGACCCCCTAAAAATCTAACTATCTTCATTTACTACTGAGTATCATTAATTGCCAAATATAAAACAGATTTATTTGATGGCAATATATTTTATTATGTAAATAGTCATTTGTATCAGATATAAAATTTCTAATCCAAAAGAAGTACCTTTGTCATTTTGACCACAACAGTTCAATTCTACTTTGATGTATAAGATCTTATTTATCACACAAAATTTGGCTCGGACGGGTTCAGAAATGGTATTGTTTTATTTATTACAACACCTGGATCCAAAGAAATATGCAGTACATGTATTTTGCTTTACTAAAGGTGAATTATATGAGGCTCTGCCGGAGCATATTCAGAAAAGTGTGAAGTTCGCTAAGGACACCAGTCTTCCGGAAAAACTTCTTTTGCGAATTCTTAAAAAATTTAAAAAAGATCCATTAACGTATCAGCTGAATAATATTCAGAAGAGATTTAATGCGGATATGTGGTTCATAAACACAATTTCTGTACCTGATCTGTTCTGGTTAGCAAAGGAACACAGGGTGAGGGTAGTTACCTATGTACATGAGCTTTTATATGCTTTTACTTTTATAAACCAGCAGACTATGCATAATCTCATCGCTGGTTCAGATGTTTGTATAGGTTGCTCAGAGGAAGTATGTGAAAGGATTTCCGAGATGGGACATAAGAATATCAGATTGCAGCATAGTTTTATTGATGTCAATCTGATCAGGCCTGACTGGGCAAAGGTGAATCTGTTTAAAGAAAAATTTGGATTTTTATCAGGCGATTTTATATGGGTCATTTCGGCTAAGACAACCTATATGAAAGGGCTTGATTACATCATCCCAATTCTAGAGTACTTTAAAGATCAGCCGGTAAAAATCCTTTGGATAGGAAATGAGGAGAATACCGGACTTGAGTATTATGTAAAGGAGACCAGTAGGTTGAAGTATCCTGGTAAATTAATTTTTGCTGGTGCCCAGTCTGAAGATTACTATAATTATCTCGCCCTTGGCAACGGCTTGTTGCTGTTATCTAGGGAAGAATCATTTTCGCTTGTACTGATTGAAGCAGCCAACCTGGGAATTCCGATGGTTTCATTTGATGTAGGAATAGCTAGAAAATTTATTAGAGAAGGGGCTGGATTTGTTGTAGAAAACAGAAATCTATTGCAACTTCTTGAGGCGATGAAGAAGATTCAGCATGGGGCTGCACCTGATAAAGAACAATTATCCTTGATGTCAATGGAGTACACTGTTGAACGGCAATTACCCAAGTTCGAAAATATCTTAGATGGGCTATTATAAGCCCGGACAGTCAGTGATTTAGACTTGTCAATTAAATACAGCTTGCATATTGTCAAGGAAACATTTAGTAATTACCATTTAATTTAAAAAAAGAGTGTAGCGAAAGATGGTTTTAAGTCGTTTAAATGCATATAATACTTTTTACTAATTAATAGCAATATCAGTACTCATTTTTTGTCTTAAATACACTGCCATGATTTCAATAGTTATTTGTTCAGCAAACTCCGTATTACTTGAGAATACGATTTCTAATATCAGAACCACGATAGGTGTTCCTTACGAAGTTATAAGTTTTGAGAACAGTGATGGGAAAATGGGCATATGTGAGGTTTATAATAAAGGAGCTAAAAAGGCAAATTATGAAATCATTTGTTTCATGCATGAAGATTTGGAAATAAAAACGGCAGACTGGGGAATTATAGTGGCAGATATTTTTAAGAGTAATCGAAAGATCGGATTAATTGGGGTTGCTGGTGGAGCCTATAAAAGTCTTGTTCCTTCAGGTTGGGGGGCAGGGAAAGATATGTTTAATACCATTTCTTGCAATTACCTGCAGTCCTTCAAGAAGACAAAAAAAGAATCCGTACACTGTTATGCAAATCCCGATGATGTCAACCTTGCCAAGGTAATTTGTGTAGATGGGATGTGGTTTTGTACTTTAAAGGAAATTGTGAATAAGTATCCATTTGATGAAAAGATGTTGAAAGGATTTCATTGCTACGACATTGATTATAGCTTATCAATCCAAGAAGATTATGAGGCTGTTGTTACCTATAAGATTCTATTGGAGCATTTTTCTGAAGGTGGTTATGACCGTAATTGGTTAAAGGATACGCTGAAATTACATTCGAAATGGAGTAAGAAACTTCCTCTTAGTCTAAAAGAAGCAGATCAACATATTAGTGATACACTAGAGAAAAGAGCATTTCAATGGTTATTGGAAAGAATGATTATCATGGATTATTCTATTTTTACGCTTATCTCCTTTTTAAAGCAGCAGAGAGATTCTGGTGTCTTGACCAGAAAGTTATATTTCAAGTCTCTTTACTATGCTTGTAAATATTATATATTTCAATCTAAATTCAGGAATGCCTAGGGAGAAAACAGATTTTCCTGATAAAGTTGAAAGAGCTGAGTCCCGATTTTTTTATGGTATAAAATAGGGAATTCTGTTTGCTGACCAATAAATAGAACAAGTATTTTTTTCTTATTATTTTGTTATTTTCATCAAAACAACTCAATAGTTGATAGATATATTTACGGGATTGAATTGACAGCCTACTGTATTGCTGAATCCAAAAAATGCTTTCAGAATTAAAAAATTGACTAGAATTATTTTCTGGCTTATTGCTGAGCCTTAACAGATCAGTTTCAGAAGAAATGTGCTGTCTATATTTCACAAGGTTTTTGCGAATCAATTTTATACCTCCGCGTTCTGAGGCAATCAAGGCAATCCACCTGTCATGGAAATATTTCTCATTAAAAGGGATAAGTTCCCGTACTAATTTTTTGTTGAAAAGTAAACTATGTCCGGATACGCAGTTAAAAAACAAAAAGGGATAAGGTTGCTTACCCTCATATAAGGTGTAAATATCAGAAAGCTTACCTTCGATAGTATGGCCATTTTCATCAATAAATGATGAGTCGTGGTAAATCAATGCATGCTCGCCAATGTTATTCATCTGAATCATTATTTTATGCGGATCCCATATATCATCTTGATCACATAACGCAATATAATCCCCTTTACACCGCTGAATTACCTGCTCAAAGTTTTTAACATAACCTAGGTTATGTTCATTCTGGTAATAATTAAAAAAAGGATACTTTATCGAGTATTCTTCCAGAATCTTTAATGTCCCATCCATAGAACAATCATCCGCGGCCAGAATTTCTAGATTAGGATAGGTCTGCATAACTAAACTATCAAGTTGTTCTACAAGATATTTTTGTCCATTGTAAGTGCATATTGCAATGGATACTAGTGGATAGCTACTTAATGAGGTTGACATTATTTTCCTATTCCTTTTTTTAATGCTTCAAGATATTGGTATCCCCATTTTTCATCTGGTTCCAGATGACATCCTTCTCCCCACTCATTCCATGCATTTATAAATAGGAATTGTTCATTTTCCGGAAATCGTTCCTGCGTATATTTCGTCATAAATTTCACCCAATGGTAAAATTTATCAGGATTAGCGCCTAGATACATTGTTGCTTTTGTTTTTCTTCTGGCAGAGTTGTCCCACGAAGGAAATACACTACGGAAATATTTATATGGTTTATCAGCCTTTTGGATGAGGTTATCTACCATGGAAGAATAGTGATAGATAAAATTATGATGATGAGCAGACTCTTTAATTCCCATTTTGTGCAGTACTTTATTAAGAAGGTACTTCGCATAATTATCTTTTTCTGCTTTTCTTCCTTTCAGACCTGAATCAGGAGCGAATTCCATGGCCGCATTAAAGCCATGGAGTGCGGGATCTATATTTTTAAGATGATTTTCTACTCTGATCAGGTAAAGATCTTCAAACCCGGCTTTTTTTGCTTTTTCACGCCATAAATTTGTAGCGCTGATAATATCAGGGTGTAATTCAGATCGATACATCAGAAATACGGGTTTATTGTCTATTTTAATATATCTTTCATCTTTAAAAAAAGGAAGGAGGTAGTCTATGTGTTTTTCATCATCTTCAATAGAATAATGCTGTTCAATTAATACCTCTTTTTCCATGCCGTCCCAGGTTCTGGTCCAGTTCTCATTTGCCCAGCATAAGCAGAAAGGCATATCAGGTTTTCCTTCCCTGAGCATATTTTCGATTGGTTTCTCCAGTAGCAAGTGTCCGCTAAACCAATAATGATAGAAACAAAATCCTTCAATTCCATAATGCTTGGCTTCTTCTGCCTGAGCCTCCATCACACGGTTATCGCTTAAATCGTAATAATTTTTATGTAGTGGAATATGTGGCTGATAGTGTCCTGGAAAACTCGGGACAGCTTTTTTTACATTTGTCCACTCAGTAAATCCTTTTTGCCACCAGTCATCATTCTCAGGAATAGTATGGTATTGGGGAAGATAGATAGCGATGGGTTTAATATTTGACATAGGTAATTAATCGTTAAAAGTCTGCATTTCAATCAGCCTGTTATACAGTCCTTTTTTTCTCATCAATTCTGTATGTGTACCAGTTTCGATCACTTCCCCCTTATCAATTACAGCAATAATATCTGCATTTTGTATGGTACTTAAACGGTGTGCAATGACAATGGAAGTGCGGCTTTCCATGAGCCTGTATAAAGCGTCCTGTACCAGTTTTTCGGATTCAGTATCTAAAGCGGAAGTTGCTTCATCTAAGAGCATAATAGGTGGATTCGCCAGTATTGCCCTTGCTATGCAGATGCGCTGTTTTTGTCCCCCTGATAATTTGTTTCCCCCATCACCAATGTTGGTCTCATAACCATCTTGTGTATTCAGAATAAATCCGTCGGCATTAGCAATTTTTGCGGCTGTAATGATCTCCTCCCTTGTTGCATCCGGTTTAGAAAAGGCAATGTTATTCGCTATACTATCATTAAACAAGATGGACTGCTGGTTAACTGTACCCATTAGAACCCGTAGGCTCTCAAAATTAATATCCTTCAGGTTATGCCCGTCTATGGAAATACTTCCGCCAATAGGATCATAAAAACGCGGGATAAGGTCTACCAGGGTACTCTTTCCTCCCCCTGAAGGTCCTACTAGAGCTATTGTTTGTCCTTTTTTGATAGTTAGATTGATATTCTTCAGAATCGGCTTGTTACCATAATCAAAATCTACATTTTGAAAACTGATAGATTCTTTAAAGTCGTTTAAAACAATAGCATCAGGCGCATTTATCATGGTGCTTTTGGTATCAATTAAATCAAGTACCCTCACCCCTGCGGCAATACCGGAATGGATACCACTAAAAGAATCTGTGATTGCTTTAATGGGCTGCATTACTTGAGAGAAGGTTGCAATATAAACAAGGAATTTCGAGGAGGTTAGAGAACCCTGATTGGTCAGGATCATATTTCCACCGTATAAAATAATAAATACTACCACTAAAACACCCAATGTTTGGGAAACAGGGGAAGCTAGCTGTTGTCTTCTTGTCATCTTTCGGGTAAGATTGGAATAGAAAATATTTTCGTCATGAAACTTCTTTTTTATCCTTTCTGTAGCATTAAAGGCTTTAATGATTTTTATACCACCCAGAGATTCGTCGAGAAACCCAATCATCTTAGCAAAAGATTCATGTGCTTGGGTTGCCTGTTGTTTAAGTCGTTTTACAATTTTACTAATAATGAACCCGGATATAGGGATGACTAGTAAAGAAAATATGGTAAGTTTTACAGATATAGACAGCAGCACGCCAATATAAAATAACAATTGAACAGGTTCTTTAAAGACTACCTGTAGAGTATTGGTCACTGTAAACTGGACAACCTGAACATCCGAGGCCACTTTAGAGATGATATCTCCCTTACGTTCACTACTGAAAAATCCGATATGAAGATCCATGATATTATCAAAAACTCTCTTTCTTAATTTTAACAGGGTATGGACTCTTAGGTCTTCCATGATACGTTGTGAAAAATAGCGGAAAAGATTTGCCAGGACAACAGAAATAACAATCACCACACAAACAATTTTTAGTGTATATAATTTTCCATGTGCATCCACAGAGTGGTTGATATAAGCATTAAAATGACCTACAAAATCGAATGATGAAGCTTTATCAATCATAGTCGCAGCATGTGCTCCGTCTTTAGGAGTGAATAGTGTTTCTAAAAGAGGGCCTATCAGTGTAAAAAGGAATGTATTACAAATTACTGCTAGTATTGTTGCTATAGCATATGGGATAGCAAATTTTTCTATCGGTTTTGCAAAAGATAACAGTCTGAAGTAAGTTTTCATCTAAAAAATTAAGAATGTAAAAATAGTTTTTTTATCTTTAAATCAGCCAGATTAGGACTGCATATACCCATTTGTAGAATATGTTATTTTTTGTGAGAGCGTTTTTTTATAAATAATGTCATTAGGTCCGGTATTACTTCTGGAATGTATTTTATGATATATATGATAACCGAGAGCAGCCATTTTAAGTCTTTTTCTTTTAATTCCTGAATGTAATAGACGTGCGCCAAATTCATAATCTTCCCCCCCCCATCCATTAAAGTTATTGTCATAACCGTTAATCGCTAGATAGTCTTTTTTCCAGAAGGCAAGGTTACATCCTTTGATATGGTAGGGATTGGAAGGATCGAGTTTGAAAATACCTGACAGAAATGGTACTCTTAGTGCATTGAATCTACTGTACAGACCAGAAGAAAAAATAGAAAATTTAGTGATCTTATTTTTCAGAATCTCTTTGGTTTTTTCTTTCGTGATCATGGCACGGCTTCCCTGAACAAAGGTTCCTATTTGAGCTGCTTTCAAATGGTCCGCAATGAATTCTTTGTGAATAAGGATGTCTCCATCAATTTCAACGATGTAATCAGAGGTTATATTCTTTACTGCTTTATTTAAGATGAGGCTTTTTCTAAAACCTTTATCTTCATGCCAGATATGTTTTATAGAAAGATTCAGCCGTTGTTTCAACCGTTCGATAAGTTGTCTGGTTTCTTCTCCTGATCCATCATCGGCAATGACGATTTCATCCGGAATTCTGGTTTGTTGTGCTACAGTATTTAAAACTAATTCAAGTGCCTGTGGCCAATTGTAGGTAGAAATTAATAAAGCAACTGATATTGAGTGATTTTGCATTAAGATATTGATGTAGAATAACTAATCTGCAAATTTACATTATTTATATTGTTTAATAAATTCATAATTTTAGCAATACCGTTAAAATATGGTTTTGCTGCGTCTATTCGTATTTGCCGGTTCATAAATCAATACCAGAAGATCTGGCCAAAATTAGAAGGGGAGAAGTCTTTTCCGGCTGAAGGCTTACGGTTATAGAGGATTATTTGACAATCTTGTAGTTTTTGTATTCTCCTATCCTGATTCCTGTCATATTGTAAATCGTCTCTAATATTTTCCTGCGAAAACTTAATTTTTTCCTTGCCTTGGTAGGATCAAAGCTGAACTTCCAGTTTGCCCTGTTGATGCGTTCAATCATTACTGCAGGATGTGTACCTGTGAAATGTTTAAGAAGGTCTGCATTGCCATAGTCAAAATCAGCAGTGTCAGGAATCACTTCAACCTTTGCTTCCGGATCATAAAAAAGATTAAAATTTTGTTTTTTCTTCAGCAATCCATGTGGTGGTTTAACCCATCCGTAATGATTGATATAGGCATCAATCAATCTCACGTTTATTTTCCTGCCATTTAGTCTGAATCCTTGGGCATCTCTATAAGAATGGATATCTACATTTCTTCTCAGGATCCGGATTTCACGTCGGTACCATCTCCTGGATTCTGCAATATAGTCATAAGACCCATAAAAGTGGTTATAGTTAAACAATAGGCCTTCTACCTTCGGATCCTGCAAGTTTTCCTCCATTTCCTTCACAATCAGGGGGAGGTCTTCTTCATGGACACATTCATCTCCCTGTATATAGAAAGCCCAGTCCACATCTTTAGAAATAGCATGAAATGCCTTGTCTGTTTCTTTCGCGAAAACTATACCGCCTTCCCTGAGATTTTCGTCCCATACCGTATCAATGATCCTGATTTTTGCAGAATTGATTTCTTCAATCAGTGTTCTGGTATGGTCGTCTCCTTTACCTACGGCAACAATAAACTCATCGCATATTGGAAGAATAGAGTTGATGGCTTCAACGATAGAATAATCATTCAGTACGGCATTTCTAATAAATGTAAAGCCTGCTACTTTCATAGGGATTTGAAGATAAGATGTGTATAAAAATAGCAAAGATAGTTTTATTCTGTTCTTAATACCGGTTTTATAAGCTGTGCTTTTTTCCAGTGCTCTCCTTTTTGATACAGCAGTTTGCTCATTGGGTATTTGAATTTCAGGTGACCATTATAATCTATACCTAATATTCTGTAAGGGATATCGGGTGATTTTTTCAGACATTCCTGTATTGCTTTTGTGTAAACACTTGGGCCTGTCATCTGATGTACATCGTGTGGATAGGTGTTTTTTCTGATATTTTCACAGACTAGTTCTATTGTTCTATTCAAAAAGGGATGATTTGCTTCAAAGATCAAAGCCCATTGTACAAATACACCTGGATTTTTTTCACTGGAAATGATGGCGCTATCATTTGGCTGAATAAAATCTTTTAGTTTGCCACTAATACTACTATCAATATCAAGATAGATCCCCCCTTTTTTGAAGAGAATCAGGTACCTGAAAAAATCGGCTTTTGCAGCACCAATGTTTATTTTTCTATAGAGCTGAAGAATTTCTTCATTGTATTCATCAGCAATAAACTGCTCAATTCTTTCATCGTCATAAAATTCATAGGCATATTCAGGATTTCTTTTCCTGAACTTCGAAATATGCCAGCGTGTGATCAAAGGAAGACCTGATGTTTTAAATGTCTGATGTATAATTTTGGGTATGGACATGAAATTTTTGATTAAAGCCCTCCGGGGCTATGTCTGATATTTTAACAAAGCTTAACTCTTTTGCTAAAGATTGACAGGGATGCAAGTTAGCGATATTTCCAGCATAGTAATAACAGGAGCGTAAAAAACAAACACGCCTTTTGAGCAGAGTAGAAATTTTTCGAAGCCTCATGGATTTCAGGTGAGTTGATGCCGGAATGAGCTATTTTTAGACTTTATCTGTCTTGAAAAAAGGACTTATTGGATTGTATATGCAGAATAAGAGTGTTATCGTAAACAGATGAGTTGTATTTGTATGGAAAATGACACATGAAATATAACATGTTTTTTATACAGAATACCTTTAATAATTGTATTATATACCCTGTAAAAAGTCATTTTTTTAGCTAATTGGTTGTTTTTTAGGGGCTTCTTAAATAAAAGTAGTGTCTTATGAAAGACAGGGCACTGAGCTCTTTACCGGGAGGAAAGGTTTGACTCTTCTGCTAAAAAAAGTCAAACTTATCGAATCCTTAAAATTTGTTAAATTTGGAACGGTGTTTGTATAACTGTTGTGAGAATTAAAATTTTGTTTAATTTTGCTACACAAAAAAATTATACAATTTAAATTTGTTTAACCTTTAAAAAGAAAAAAATTATGAATTATTCTACTTTAAAGAAGGGGCTAGCAGTTTCTTTTGTTGCAGCATTGGGAGTTACATCTCTTGCATCTGCACAGGATTCTACAGCAACTTCATCTTCAGCCAAAGTATTTGGTGGAAGAAGCCAGTACAGAACCTGGACTATTGGGGTTAATGGTGGTGTTATGTCTCCATTCCTTGCAATCGGTGGATCTAATGATTTCACAAATGCTGATGTTAACTTAGGTTACGGTATTTCATTGAAAAAACAATTAGGACATGCATTCGGATTAGAAGGAAATATTTTCCGTGGAAAAGTTTCTGGAACTAACAAAGATGCGGCTAACGGATCTCAATTCGGTTACAGCAGTTTCGAAACCGAAATTGGTTATGCAGCAGATATTAGAGGTGTTGTTAACGTTGCTACTGTAGATTTCTTACGTCGTGAGAACTCTGTTAACTTCTTCGTTACTGCTGGTTACGGTTTAGTTGCTTATGCTCCAAAAACTACTTCTGCAACTGGTGTTGAATTTGACTGGAAAGATAAAGCTGGTGATAACGGTGATAAAACTTATGTTAAAGAAGCTTATATCCCAGTTGGAGCAGGTGTGAAATTTAAAGTTTCTGACCGTGTTGCTTTTAACTTAGGTTATACCATGCACTTCATTGATTCTGATAATTTTGACGGTGTTGTGGCTAAAGGAAATACTAAAGATAAATTCTCTTACGGATATGCTGGATTAGAATTCTCCTTAGGTTCTAAATCTAAACCAGATTTAAACTGGGTTAACCCATTAGCTTTAATGTATGATGAATTGAAAGATCCTTCATTGCGTCAGGAAGTTGAAGCACTTAAAAACCGTGTTTCTAACGTTGAGAAATCAATCGAAGATTTGAAAAAAGATAGCGATGGTGATGGTGTTTCTGATCAATTTGACAAATGCCCTGGAACTCCAGCAGGTACTGCAGTTGATGGTTCAGGATGTCCTCTTCCAGTAACTACAACTACTGGTACTGGTAATGTAACTGGTTTCGAAACTATCCAATTTGAATTCAACTCTTCAGTTTTAAAAACTGAATCTTATCCTACTTTAGATAAATTATCTTCTACATTACGTGAAGAAGGTGGTAAAGTGTCTGTTAAAGGTTACGCTTCAAGCGAAGGTACTGCTGCATACAACTTGAAACTATCTAAAGATAGAGCAAATTCTGTAAAAACTTACCTGGTTAACTCTGGTGTTAATGCTAGTCAAGTGGCTACAAAAGGTTATGGAGAAGCTAATCCAATCGCTTCTAACGATACTGAAGAAGGTCGTATCCAAAACCGTCGTGTTGAAACTTCAAGAAACTAATATTTCTTAAACAACATCATAAAAAAAGGGTTCCGATATCGGAACCCTTTTTTTATGATGTTGTTTTTTAATTCAGGATTATGAAGTGCTATTTGTATAATTTTATACATTTGTTCATATGTACTTCTTCAGAAAAAAAGATCCGGACAGACCGAAAAGTATTGATATCAAAATCATGCATGTGATTAATGTAATCGCCATATCAGTTTTTCTTATTGGGATCACCTTAAAACTCCTTCAACTGATTTAATTATAGTATTACTTTCTCATTCCAACTCTCTGCCCGAGCGTTGATTATCATCAAAAACAATATATTCCCATGAAAACAATCATCAATACCACTAGTGCCCCGGCTCCTATAGGCCCTTACAGTCAGGCGGTAGCCGCTAACGGATTTCTATTCGTCTCGGGACAGATTCCAATTAATCCTGTTACTGGAGAACTTAGTATCGCATCTATAAAAGACGAAACAGAACAAGTCATGCGCAACCTTCATGCTGTATTATTAGAAGCTGGCTATGAATTTTCACATATCCTGAAAACAACTATATTTTTGTCTGATATGAGTTTATTTGCTGAAGTAAATGAAGTATATGGTTCTTATTTTGAATCTGATTTTCCGGCACGTGAGACTGTAGCGGTAAAAGGTCTTCCCAAAGGAGTAAATGTTGAAATCTCGGTGACTGCCTATAAAGCATAATGGCAAAATCAAACATACGGTATTTCCTGGCAGGTATTGTCTCATTTACTATCTGGGGTTTCTTTGCGCTTCCTTTACGTAACATAAAAGCTTTCCCGGCTCAGGAAATTCTGTATTACCGTGTTTTTACTTCCCTTGTTTTTATATGGCTGACTATACTTCTTTTCAGAAGGAAACAGTTGAAAGCTGATCTGGCTTATCTTCGTACCATAAGCAAAGCTCAAAAAAATACCCTATTCATTCAGATTGCTGTATCTACTGTCTTTTTAACCCTGAATTGGTTTACCTTTATTTATGCAATCAATAACGTCAGTCTGACCTCTGCGGCCTTTGCCTATATGGTCTGTCCGTTGCTCACCGCCTTTGGCGGATTCATGATCCTTAAGGAACAACTGTCAAGGATAAAACTCATTTCACTTTTGGTGGCACTGATCAGCATTGTATTTCTGGCCACAGGATCTTTGGTAGAAGTATTGTGGTCCGCGTTTATCGCTGTATTCTATGCAGGATACCTGCTGATACAAAGAAAGATGCAGGGACTGGATAAATTGAATATACTCGCCACACAGATTGCACTTTCGGTATTGATAATGTTGCCTTTCTTTTTTCAACAGTATAATGGCCTGCCGCAAAGCGGATTTTTCTGGTTGAATATCGTTATTATAGCCATCATGTTTACCCTTGTACCCCTGTTCTTAAATCTCTACGCGCTCATCGGCTTACCCTCCTCTACATTGGGTGTTATGATTTACATCAATCCTATTATTGCATTTGTCGTTGCTGTGCTTTACTTCGGGGAAGTGATTTCTTTATACCAGCTCTATGCCTACCTATTGTTATTATTTTCTGTTTTTTTATTCAACTGGAATGTGATAAAGGATATCTTTACACCAAAGGATAAAATTAACAACTGATATTTTGTTTGCTTCTGATTTAGATACAACGATTGAGTTTCTCAAGGGCGTAGGCCCTAAGCGTGCCGAGATTCTGCAAAAGGAACTGGGTATCTATACGTATGCACATTTATTGAATTATTACCCCTTCCGCTACATTGACAGGACCCGGTTTTATAAAATCAGTGAATTGCATCCCGACCTGCCTTATGTACAGATTCTTGGCCGTATTACCGGCAAAGAAAGTATTGGTGAAAAGCATAAGAAAAGAATTGTTGCCCGCCTTACCGATGAGACAGGGAGCATTGAACTGGTGTGGTTCCAGAGTTTAAAATGGGTGGATGAAAATGTAATGCGTGGTAAAGTATACATTGCTTTCGGAAAACCGGCCGTTTTCAACGGCTCATTCAGTATTTCCCACCCTGAATTGGAAAATTATCCCCGGCCGGCTACGATAACCGGAAATATGACCCTTCAGCCTGTTTACAATTCTACCGAAAAGCTAAAGAAATTTATGCTGGACAGTAAAGGAATTCAGAAACTTCAGGCGCTGGTGATCGAAAATTGCCTCCATGAGGTTAAAGAAACGATTCCTTTCTACATCCTTGAAAAATATAAGCTTGTCAACCGTCGTGAAGCTTTGCTGAATATCCATTTTCCAAAGGATAACACAGCCTTACAACATGCACAGCGCAGGCTTAAATTTGAAGAGCTATTCTTTATTCAGCTGCAACTGTTGAGTAGTAAACAGTTCCGCGAGATGAAGTTTAAAGGGCATCTTTTCAGCGTGGTGGGAGAGAAGCTGAATACTTTTTATAAAGAAATATTACCTTTTGATCTAACAGGAGCACAAAAACGTGTGATTAAGGAGATCAGGCTGGATACGCAAAGAGGCGTGCAGATGAATCGTCTGGTTCAGGGAGATGTGGGAAGCGGAAAAACTGTTGTAGCTTTAATGAGTATGTTGCTGGCAAACGATAATGGTTACCAGGCCTGTATGATGGCGCCTACAGAAATCCTGGCCAGGCAGCACTATCATTCTATTGCATCGCTGTTAGGTGATAAGCTGGTTAAAGTAGCCATTCTTACTGGTAACAGTACCAAGAAACAACGTACAGTCTTACATGAACAACTGGAGAATGGAGAGATTGACATTCTGGTCGGTACGCATGCCCTGATCGAGGATAAGGTCGTCTTTAAGAACCTTGGGCTGGTGGTGATCGACGAGCAGCACCGCTTTGGAGTGGAACAGCGGGCGAAGTTATGGCGTAAAAACAGCATACCCCCTCATATTCTTGTCATGACCGCTACGCCGATCCCCAGGACACTCGCAATGACCCTCTATGGTGATCTGGATGTTTCTATGATCGATGAGCTCCCTGTAGGCCGGAAACCGATTGAAACGAAACACTTGTTTGAAGGACAGCGGATGAGGATGTTCGGATTTATGAAAACGGAAATTGCCAAAGGCAGGCAGGTATATGTAGTCTATCCGCTAATTAAGGAAAGTGAGAAACTTGATTTGCTGCATTTGGAAGCCGGTATAGAACAAATGCGCTATCAGTTCCCGCTACCTGAATTCCAGATCAGTATTGTGCATGGAAAAATGCGTAATGTGGATAAACAGTTTGAAATGCAGCGTTTTATCAAAGGGGAGACTCAGATTATGGTAGCAACCACAGTGATTGAGGTAGGGGTGAATGTGCCCAATGCTTCTGTGATGATCATTGAAAATGCGGAACGGTTCGGACTGTCCCAGTTACATCAGTTACGCGGAAGGGTAGGCAGGGGGGCTGAACAATCCTATTGTATCCTGATGTCAGGCAATAAGCTCAGCAAAGAAGGGCGTTTGCGTCTGGACACGATGGTAAAAACCAATAATGGTTTTGAGATTTCCGAAATAGACCTGGAGTTACGTGGTCCCGGCGACCTGTCTGGCACACAGCAAAGTGGGGTGCTGGATCTTAAGCTGGCGGACCTGGTCAAAGATCAGCAGATTTTGCACGAAGCCCGGAATACTGTTATTGAAGTATTTCTCGAGGATCCACTGCTTTCCTTACCTCAGAATGCTTTGTTAAAACGTTTCGTAGATAAAAAAAGCAGCGGAATAGCCCTCGATAAAATCTCTTAACGGTCTTGTTCCTGAGGAAGAGAGTTAATCTTCATCACTTCCCGGCATGGAGCCACTGCCTGTATAGGCTCCTTTTCTGATGACCGGAACCCCAAGGTGTTTATATAAGTCGTCGAGGTGAAGCAAGCTGCCATTGGTCAGGTTGCCCAGAAAGATGATCACAATGTTCTTATTCAGGTCACGCACATAAATGTGACGGAAACCATGCCACCAACCCGTATGATAGACCACTTTTCTGCCATTATCACCATCAAACATTCTCCAGCCATACCCATAGTTAAAGTGGCCATTTACCGCCTTGTTATGTCCGGTATAAGCAGAGTCCAGGCTCGCTTTTTTAAGTAGTCTACCTTTTTTCAGTGCATTGTCATATAGGACAAGATCATGTATGGTACTGTATATCCCCTTGTCACCTACCGGCCCGTCTAAAAAGTTCTGTACCACAGAATATCTCCAGGTACGGTCATGTCCAACCACATCTACCGGTATTTTAGGATATACTGTCGTGGAATACACATGGGTATGTTTCATGCCTGCAGGCTTAAACACATTTTCCATCATATATTCTGCATAGGTTTTTCCTGTTGCCTTTTCAATAATTGCAGCGAGCACCATAAAATTGGAATTGTTATAGTGGAACCGGGTATCCGGAGCAGCGTACCTGTTTGGTTTATGTTCCGCTATAAGGTTCATGACATCCTGGTTACTCATTGGTTTTTTCTTGTCCTTCCATATCCCATCAGTGAAATATACATAATTCATCATGCCACTGCGGTGTGTCAGCAGGAGCTTCACAGTAATACCATCATATGGAAAGTTCGGATAATATTTCTTTACATCATCAGTAAGTTTAATCTTACCCTTTTCTACCAGCTGCATGATGGCTACACCGGTAAATGTTTTCGTTACTGAAGCCAATTCAAATTCAGAATTGATTTTGAGGCTGTCACGGTGGAGGTAATCTGCCCATCCGATGGCCTTCTCATACAATATTTTACCATCTTTTGCCACCAGCATATTTCCGTTAAACCCTGATTTTTTATGCAGGTTCTGTACAAAATCTGCGATCCATTTGTCTCCCTTGGCAGGATTGTAAACCAACAGAAGACTGTCGGTTTTATCGTCATTTATCGTCCGGATTTTTGGATCAGGTACTTTATTTTCAGCATTGGAACAGGCATTAAACAGAAAAGTGGCCAGGAGAGCCACAGGTAGAAATGTACGATAGGTCATGAATATAGATGATTCTTTTTTAAAGCTTGAAAATTAAACAAATATAACCCTTTAAACGAAAAAGAGTTTTAAACATTATCAAAAACGTCACATTCGTCTATCATATAAAAGCTTATTTTTGATGCATAATATTTAGGATGAATGCTTTTAAGCGGAATGAGATATTAAGAAAGTTCAATAAACGTTAGACAACATAAGAAATAATAAATTGTAAGAAAATGAATTTTAGAACCGAACACGACACCATGGGCGAAGTGCAGGTACCTGCCGATAAATATTGGGGGGCACAAACTGAACGTTCAAGAAATAATTTTAAAATAGGACCTGAAGCTTCCATGCCAAAAGAGATTATCCATGCTTTCGGATATTTGAAAAAGGCAGCGGCGCTGGCCAATAATGAATTAGGTGTACTTGCTGCTGATAAGGCAGAATGGATTGCTAAAGCCTGTGATGAGGTCATCGCAGGGCAACTTGACGATCAGTTTCCACTGGTGATCTGGCAAACAGGTTCAGGAACACAAAGCAATATGAATGCAAATGAAGTTATTGCTTACCGTGCACATGTTTTAAATGGGGGCGATCTTTCAGATGAGAAGAAAATCCTTCATCCCAATGATGATGTGAATAAATCACAATCTTCAAATGATACTTATCCTACAGCGATGCACATTGCTGCGTATAAACAGGCAGTTGATATTACCCTTCCGGGATTAGAAAAACTGGAGAAGACCTTAAGGGCGAAAGCGGTTGAGTTTGCGGATATCGTAAAAACCGGTAGAACCCATTTCATGGATGCGACTCCTTTAACACTGGGTCAGGAGTTTTCTGGTTATGCGCAACAGCTGACCAATAGCATCAGGGCAATTCACAATGCTTTGGTGATGATTACCGAATTGGCTTTGGGTGGTACGGCAGTAGGTACGGGTCTGAATACGCCAAAAGGTTATGATGTTCTTGTGGCACAGAAGATCGCTGCCCTTACCGGTTTACCATTTGTTACTGCTCCAAATAAATTTGAAGCATTGGCAGCACATGACGCGATGGTTGAATTATCAGGTGCCTATAAACGTACTGCTGTAGCATTGATGAAAATCGCAAATGATGTAAGGATGTTAAGTTCTGGTCCCCGTTCCGGGATCGGTGAAATTATTATCCCTGACAATGAACCGGGTTCTTCGATTATGCCTGGAAAAGTAAATCCTACACAACCGGAAGCACTGACAATGGTGTGCGCACAGGTGATGGGGAATGATGTTACCGTGGGTATTGGTGGCAGTAACGGGCATTTTGAACTGAATGTTTTTAAACCTGTTATTGCGGCAAATGTGCTGCAGTCGGGCAGATTGCTGGGAGATGCATGTGTATCATTTAATGACAACTGCGCAGTAGGTATCCTGCCTAACCTGCCGGAAATTAAAAAACACCTGGAAAATTCATTGATGCTGGTTACGGCCCTTAATCCGCATATTGGTTATGAGAATGCAGCCAAGATTGCAAAAAAAGCACATAAGGAAAATAAAACACTCCGTGAGGCTGCAGTAGAACTTGGATTATTAACCAGTGAACAGTTTGATGAGTGGGTGAAACCGGGAGATATGGTGGGTAGCTTAAAATAATATGAATAGATACCATTATCTAATTATTCTATTTTGTTTGGTGGCGTTTCTCGGTTGCGAGAGACGCCCAAACGTTCAGGGTAATGGGGAAGTTTTTTTGCAGGGAATCTGGAATCAGGACAGTATCGCGAATGCTGCAACACTGATGAACTACACCCAGCATAAGCTGAAGTTTACCTGTGATTCCTTTTATGTGGACCTGACTACACATTCCAAGGTGAATTATTATGAAGATCCCTGTTACAATAACGGAGTATGGAAAGAATATGCAAAGGGCGTTTATGAAGTCCGGAAGGATAGTTTATTCCTGATTGGTACCTATACCAAATCGAACTACAAACAAAAGGTATCAGGCTGTTATACCATAGGGATATACAGGAAGAGTTTTATGATTAAATCGACCGACTCCACCCATATTGCTTTACAGAACCTCAGCGATCAGCGGGAGGTGAATCTGGTACTGAAACAACAACTCACATGTGTTCCTCAGGAACTATAAAAGAAATATTAATGAATACATTCAAAAGGATTTGCATTGCAGTCGCAATTGTAGCTTATTTACCATTTAATGCCGCCGCATGGGGCAAAACTGGCCACCGTGTGGTGGGACAAATTGCCGATTATTATTTAACGGCCAAAGCGCGCAAGGCGGTGAAAGAGATTTTAGGCAATGAAACGATGGCTATAGCGAGTAACTGGCCTGATTTCATCAAGTCTGATACTTCATTCAAGTACCTTGACAGCTGGCACTATGTGAACATCCCTGGAGGACTCAACCAGCAACAGGTATTTCAGTTTCTGGATAATGATAAAGCAGGAAATGTATACAATAAAATTCCTGAACTCATCGCTACGCTAAAGAATAAGCAAAGTACAGCGGAACAGAAATTGCTGGCGATGCGTTTATTGATCCATTTTGTAGGCGATATCCATCAGCCTATGCATACCGCAAGAAAAGAAGACCTTGGCGGGAATAAATTATATGTGACCTGGTTTGGCCAGAAGACTAACCTGCACCATGTATGGGATGAGAGCCTTATTGAATATCAGCAGTTAAGTTATACGGAATATGCTGCTGCAGTAAATCACCCGACCAAAGATCAGTTTAACCAATGGAGCAATGATTCCTTAAAACAAAGTGTTTACGAGTCGTACCAGGCCTGCAATAAAATATATGACATGACCAAAGCAGATGATAAATTAAGCTACCGCTATAATTTTGATTTTGTGGATATGCTGAACGAAAGTTTATTAAAGGGCGGCATTCGTCTGGCTAAAATTATTAACAGTATTTACATCTAATCATTACAGCTATGAAGATTCTAATGGTTTGTTTGGGGAATATCTGTCGTTCCCCGCTCGCAGAAGGAATTGTCAGGCATCTGGCGCAGGAAAAAAAACTGGATTGGGAGATTGCCTCTGCAGGTACAGGAAACTGGCATATCGGACAACCTGCAGATAAACGCAGCATCGCAATAGCAAAAACATATGGATACGATATTTCTGCACAGCGGGCACAACATTTTAATGTCCGGATGTTTGATGAATACGACCATATCCTGGTGATGGATAAGAACAATTTAAGGGATGTACTGCGGCTTGCGGCAAATGCCGAACAACGGAAAAAAGTAAGGCTATTCTTGACAGAAGAATCGGAAGTGACCGATCCTTATTTTGACGATTTGTTGTTTGATCCTGTTTTTAAAACCATAGAGTTACGGGCGAAAAAACTGATTCAGGAACTGAGTCATTAGGGTAGTACTATTGTCGTGTTTATATTTTCTTGCTGAGAAATTCAGGGGGCAGACTGTCTGTTTTTCTAAAGATTGAAAACTTTTATCTGGTTAAGATGTTCTTTTTGCACATCAAAATCTAGAAAAAATGGAAAACATTGCAGTAAACCCCGAAACACTTAATGACCTGATTCAAATCAACAATGACAGGGTTGCCGGATACGAAAAAGCTATAGAAGAATTGAAGCCGGAGGACAGTGACCTGAAAGCATTATTTGTGAAAATGATTGGTGAAAGCCACCGGCATAAACTGGCATTGGCTACTGCCATACAGGGAAGCGGAACGGACCTGGAAACAGGAACAACCACTTCAGGAAAGATTTACCGCGCATGGATGGACGTGAAAGCTGTGTTTACAGGACATGACAGGAAAACTATCCTAAACAATTGTGAGGCCGGAGAAGATGCTGCACAAAGAGCATACAAATCCGCCTTAGCGGAAGAAGGATTGTCGGCAGACACCATAAGCCTGATCCAGGAGCAAAAAGTTGAATTGAGAGCTTCTCATGACCAGATTAAAGCATTGCGGGACTTACAAGGTTAATCCCCATTTGCTGTAATAAAAAACCCGCTTTATCTGACCTATGATAAAGCGGGTTTTTTTATATCCGTTTTGTTTTTCTTTTCCGGTTAAATCCCGAATTCCTTATCAAGGTATTCAGACACCCGGTCTATCGCATTGTCTATCGTGTTGCTGAGTATCGTAATGAAAGACCCTGACTTCGCCGTAGCAATCAAAAACTGAAGCGCCTCGGCACCATTGTTATTGATAATGATTTCCATGTCGGGCTTTATTTCTTTAATGCCTGAAATCAGTAAATCAATAATTTCCTGTTGCTGACGGCCGCGCAGATATTTTTCCTGACAAATGATGATTTTATCAAACATTTGTGCAGCAATCCGTGCGGTTTCCTGGATGTCTTCATCACGCCTGTCGCCTGTGCCGGAAATTACCCCAATATGTTCTGTGGCCTCAATAGTTTTCAGATAATCCTTAACACCATTAAAGCCGTCAGGATTATGTGCAAAATCTACCAGGATCTTGAATTCTTTAAACTTAAAGATATTCATCCTTCCCGGAGTTTGTGCTGCTGATGGAATGAAAGTTTCCAGTGACATGCGGATGTCTTCAATTTTATATCCGCAAAGGAATGTAGCCAGAGTTGCAGCAAGAACATTCTGAATCATGAATTCAACACTACCGCCGAAGGTCAATGGAATATGGGTCACTTTGTCTACCCTTATTTTCCAGTCGCCTTTTTTGATGGTAATATATCCATTTTCATAAATGGCTGCGGTGCCTCCTTTTTTACAATGATCTGCAATCACCGGATTGCTTTCATCCATGCTAAAATAGGCCACTTTACAGTCCGCTTTTTCAGCGATTTTAACACAGTATTTGTTATCTGCATTGAGGACAGCCCATCCATCTCTCTTCACCGCTCCAATAACTACTGCTTTGACACGGGTTAAATCTGAAAGGTTATGGATATCAGAAATTCCGAGATGGTCTTCCTGAATATTGGTCACTACGCCGATATCGCATCTGTTAAAGCCTAATCCTGCCCTGAGGATACCGCCACGTGCCGTCTCAAGAACGGCAAACTCAACGGTAGGATCCCGGAGAATAAATTCTGTACTTACCGGACCTGTAGTGTCACCTTTCATCAGCATGGTATTCTGTACATAGATCCCATCTGAGGTAGTAAAACCAACCCTGGTTCCATTGCTCTTCACAATGTGCGCAATTAATCTTGTGGTCGTCGTTTTACCGTTTGTTCCGGTAACAGCTATAATAGGTATCCTGGCAGATTTTCCCGGAGGATACAACATATCAATTACAGGGGCGGCAACATTCCTTGGCAGTCCCTCGCTTGGTGCAAGGTGCATACGGAATCCAGGTGCTGCATTTACCTCAAGAATCACCCCTCCATTTTCCGTTAGCGGCTGTGTCAGGTTTTGTGCCATTACATCGATACCACAGATATCAAGTCCGATAATCCTGGAAATGCGCTCGCTCATAAAAATGTTCTGCGGATGAACAAGATCTGTGACATCAATGGAAGTCCCACCGGTACTGAGATTGGCGGTAGATTTCAGGTATACCAATTCTCCATTAGGAACAATGGTCTCCAGTGTGTATTCCTTTTTCTCCAGCAGGTCCAGTGTATCCCGGTCTACAAGGATTTCAGTAAGCACATTTTCGTGTCCGTATCCCCTTCTCGGGTCTTCATTCTCTTTATCAATTAATTGCTGTACCGTATTTATTCCATTACCTGTGATATGAGCCGGTACACGTAAAGCTGCGGCAACCATTTTATTGTCAATAACCAGGATACGGAAATCATATCCCGTGATAAAGCTTTCAATAATTACTCTTCTGGAATACTGTTTTGCATATTCAAAAGCCAGGTAGGCTGCTGCTTTATCCTTCACATTGATGGAAGCTCCTTTTCCATGATTTCCATCAAGGGGTTTAAAAACCAATGGGAAACCTACGGTTTTGATGGCATCATCAAGATCTGCGATGTCAGAGATTGTTACTCCTTTGGCCACAGGGATCGCAGAATCCTTTAACATGCGTTTGGTCTCGTCTTTATTTCCGGCAATGTCCACAGCGATGCTATTGGTTTTGTCGGTCATTGTAGCCCTGAAGCGCACCTGGTTTTTTCCATAACCCAGCTGAACCAGGGAACTTTTGTTCAGTCTGATCCAGGGAATATCTTTCGCAATCGCCTCGTCAACAATAGAACCCGTACTGGGGCCAAGGCGCTCCAGTTGCCGGAGTTCCCTCAGTCGCTGAATATCAGCTTCCAGGTCATATTCTTCATTGTTGATTAATGCCTCAGCAATTTTCACACTTGCCTCTGCTGCATAGACGCCTGCCTTTTCCTCAATATAGCTGAAAACTACATTATAGATGCCATCAGTTTTTGTCTGCCTTGTTCTTCCGAAACCAGTGTCCATCCCTGCAAGGGTCTGGATTTCCAGTGCAATGTGTTCAATAACATGCCCCATCCATGTGCCTTCCTGTACCCTTACAAAGAAACCACCCGGTTCTCCTTTCGAACATCTGTGTGTATACAGACTGGGGATCAATTTCTGTAGGCGGTCACCGAATCCATCAATAGTATTGCTTGGACTTTGTTCCATCTCTTCCAGATCCAGTCGCATCTGTATTAATTTCTTTCTCTTAATCGACCAGATATTTGGCCCTCTTAGCACTTGGATGCCGAGTATTTTCATATAGTGTATTGTGTTTTCGTGTTATCAAATTGATTTTATCCCGCAGGTCTGGTTTTTTATCCTATGACGGTATCCTATAAAATCTTGTTGTTTTGCCTTTTTGCGGCGATCCGCTTCGACAGCGGTTATTTATCTCAGGCTTTGCTTTTCATTATAGCAAGCAAAGCCGTTTTTTTTATGAAAATATGCAAAATATTACATCTTACAAAGAGTTACGACGCAGCTACTGCAGGAATGTATGTAATTCGAAGTTAAAGGTTAAACCATTCTTAAGGTCTAAGATAAGACGGGTGCACTTGTTTTTGTTTGGTAAAAAACAAAATATATTTTCAGTCATATGGTGTGAGAGCTGCTGCAATTTATGAAATAAATTTATAAATTTTAAATGGAAGCAAAATTTACGTTTGCAGGTTCTTTTAACAAAGGTGCAGGTGTAAATTTCTTTGGTACTGTTTAGTGGGGGGCTCTTTCCCGATAAGGGGCAGGGAGGTTATATGGTCAAGCTAAAAGGTTATAGTTTTTTAATTTATTTTAATGGTAAAAAGCTCATCATTCAAGATGGTGATCTTGTAATTTAATATTAACAATGCTTTTATTATTGACAAAACATGGTAATATTTAAGCTGAGGAACATATATTTGAAATTTTAGTACTATAAAAACAAGTAAAATGGCTCCAAAAGGTAAATTGATAATTATTGGTGGTGCAATCAATACAGGTAGTTTTACCGAAACACAATTCGGAATGCCCCAGAATATGAATTTCTTTGAGAGAGGTATCCTGAAACGTATTACCACTGAATCTATCAAGGATACGGCTTCCCGTTTCGAAATCATTACTACAGCATCTTTGGTTCCCGAAAAGGTAGGAGAAGAGTATATCAAAGCTTTTGCACAACTGGATGTGCATGATGTTGGCGTGTTGAATATCAGTAATCGCGAACAAGCGAACGACGTATTGAACTGTGAGCGTGTTAAGGCTGCAGAAGTCCTGATTTTTACCGGGGGTGATCAGCTGCGCTTGTCTTCTATATTTGGTGGAACGGCCATACATCAGATTTTGCTGGATAAATATGAAAATGAGCAGATCGTGATTGCAGGTACTTCTGCAGGCGCAGCAGCAAGTTCAAAGAATATGATCTACCAGGGAAACAGTAAAGATGCCTTGTTGAAAGGTGAAGTCAAGATTACCGGCGGACTTGGGTTTATTGACGGCGTAATTGTAGATACGCATTTTGTACAGCGTGGACGTATCGGGCGTTTATTGTATGCTGCGGCAAGTAATCCGGGAATCCTGGGAATCGGTCTTGGAGAAGATACCGGATTGTATATTTCCAACGGGAATACCATGGAAGCTATCGGATCGGGCATGGTGATCCTGGTAGATGGGAGACACATGACGGATACAAATTTAACTGATGTAGAAATGGGGCAACCCGTTTCTATTAAAAATATGGTGGTGCATGTCATGTGTGATGGTGATACGTATGATCTTAGTGCACATCAGCTGACTATTCATCATCCAAAGGTTACTTCATTAGACTAAACGGTAATGAAACTAATTATTCATGGGGGGTTCTTTAGTGAATCAACCACCAATCAGGAGATGAAAAAAGCAAAACAGGATGCGCTGGCAGAAATCGTAACACTTTCTTATGCGTATTTGCAATCTCATACGGCACTGGAAACGGTTTCATTTGCGGTCAGTTTACTGGAAGATAACCTGCTTTTTAATGCAGGCCTGGGATCCCAGATTCAAAGTGACGGAAAAGTAAGGCTCAGTGCCTCTATTATGGACGGAACTACACGGAAGTTTGCCGGTGTGATCAATATCCAGGATGTACAGCATCCGATTCAGGTGGCGTCTCTTCTGCTGAATTATGAGGATAGTGTTTTAAGTGGTGAGGGGGCAGTTCATTTTGCAAGGGAAAACGGACATGCCCATTTCAATCCTGTTACCGAACAGCGTTTGAGTGAATATGAAGCGAAGCTGAATCAGAAAAATAATTTGGGGACTGTAGGCTGTGTGGCACTTGATGCCTCAGGCAAGCTGGCGGTTGGAACATCCACAGGGGGCAAAGGCTTTGAGATTCCCTGCCGTGTGAGTGATTCTGCTACGGTAGCGGGGAATTTTGCCAATGCTGTAGCTGGAATTTCATGTACAGGTGTCGGAGAGGATATCGTGAGCGTAGCCTTATCTGCTGCAATAGTTACCAGGGTAACAGATGGTTTTACGTTAAAGGAAGCGTGTGACAAGTCTTTCGCTGAATTAAAGACAATAGATGGCTTCGCGGGAGTTATTGGTATTACCGCTACCGGAGAAGTTTACCATACAGATTCCCATCCTTATATGGTTTGGGCATCTTTTGATGGTAGCTTACAGGTCTTTAACTAAAAAAAATATATATTTGTAAAATGTATAAACTCTGTCTTGTACTTATTGGATTTGTTTTCGCTGGTCCGGCAATCGCTCAAAAAAGTGCTTATGCCCAGTATGAACCTTCCTTTGGAAGTGGTTCTATTCAAATAGCAGTTTCTACACTGGATGATGCCGACGGCGATACGTATTTTGAGGAAGCAGAGAAAAGTGAGAAAAGCGGAGAATTGGATGATGCACTGACCTTTTTTGGAAGGGCAGCTTTTGAATACAATAGTGCTGGCAATCCTTCCCGTTATGGGGCTTCTCTTTTACGACTGAGTCATATTCATTTTCTGATGGAACATTATACAGAAGCGGAACAGGTGATCTTAAATGTGGCGCTGAAAACCTATTCCCGACTGGGTAGCCGGACTGGGCAGATGGCTTCCTATAACCAGCTGGGTAAAATTTATCTCGCAGCGAATAAGCTTACACAGTCGCTCTGGTTTTATTCCCAGCAGGGAATTTTGGCAAAGCAGACAAACAATAGCTCTTCCTATATTGATTCTATGCTGGGGATTGTTCATGTCAAAATCAGAAAAAAGGAATTTTCTATGGCCAGTAAGGATATTACCAGAGCCGAACTATTTGCCAGGAATTCGAAAAACAACCAGTTTAAAGGACAAATCAGGCAGGCAAAAAATGCAATTGCTGAAAAAAGGACAGTAGTCAATTAGCTGATACACCTTAGTTTTAAACTATTTATTTATATTTGAGTAAAGATTACAGAAAAGAGACAGTATAATACTGTCTCTTTTCTGTTTATTTGGCAAATTGGTATCATATTGGTTGTTATACATAAAAATGGATTTTAAATTATTTAAAGAGATGTTGAAAAAAATATTACTGGTTACCTTCACTGCCGCTGTCCTCGCTTGTCAGGCTGCTCCAAAACCACAAAAGCTGGTTGAGGGTATTCCTAATATTAAGCCCGACGAGCAGCAAAGTTTAGTAGTGAAGGAGATCGTCGCCCTGATTGAGAATTACAACTATAAAAAATTAGCTGTAAACGACTCTATTTCCTCCCTGGTCTTAGATAAGTATATTAAAGCACTTGATCCTTACAAAAGTTATTTCCTTGCTTCAGATATCAAAGAGTTTGAGCAATTCAGAACTACGCTCGATGATGCTTTTAGGGTAGGCGACCTGAGTGCGCCATTTTATATTTTCAATGTGTATTCGAAAAGATATAATGAAACGCTTAACTATGCTATAGCACATATTAAAGATAAATATGATTTCAACCAGAATGATACTTATGTTTTTGACCGTGAAAAAATGCCTTGGATTACGTCCACAGCGGCCTTAAACGAGATATGGAAAAAAAGAGTAAAGTATGAACTGATCAATTTAAATATTGCAGGAACAGATCAGGCTAAGAATGTGGAGACTTTAACTAAAAGATACCAGAATTTGAAGACCCAGTCTGCGCAATTAAATAACCAGGATGTTTTCCAAACCATCATGGATGCATTTACGGAAACTATAGATCCGCACACGAATTATTTTAACCCGAATAAAGCACAGGCTTTTAATGAAGATATGGCCCGTTCTTTTGAAGGGATCGGTGCACGCCTGCAGCTGGAAAATGATGTGCTGAAAATTGCTGAGGTTATTCCGGGTGGACCGGCATTTAAAAGCAAGTTGCTGAATGCAGGCGATAGAATTGTCGCTGTTGCCCAGGCCTCAGGTGAGTTTGAGGATATTATTGGCTGGAGGATCGATAATTCTGTAGCTAAAATTAAAGGGCCGAAAAATACCAAGGTAAGACTGAAAATTATCCCTGTTGGCAAGGACATGTCTTCCAAACCGGTAATTATTGAACTGACCAGGGAACGTATCGTGATGGAAGACCAGTCGGCCAAGAAGACTGTTAAAACGATCACTTCGGCAGGTAAAACCTACAAAGTAGGGATTATTACCGTTCCTGGTTTTTATGCTGATTTCAAGGCGGCAAGTGCAGGAGATCCGAACTATAAAAGTACAACCCGTGACGTTAGGTTATTAATTGATACGTTGAAAAATACGGATAAGGTAGATGCCATACTGATGGATCTTCGTGCAAACGGAGGAGGCTCATTGGTGGAAGCCATTGATTTGACAGGATTGTTTATTGATAAGGGACCGGTTGTTCAGGTAAAAGACCTTAAAGGCGGTGTTGAAGTAAGTGAAGATAAAAATCCTGGTGTAGCCTGGGATGGTCCTTTCGGTGTAATGGTAGATCGTCTGAGTGCTTCTGCTTCAGAAATTTTTGCAGGTGCCATTCAGGATTATGGAAGGGGAATTATTATCGGTACCCAAACTTATGGCAAGGGAACTGTCCAGTCTTCCATCAATTTGAATAACCTGGTTAATCCGTCTATTCTTCAGCGTCTGGCGAGCCTGATCCAGAAGAATCCTGCGGTGACTGTGAATGGTGCTAAGAAAGCTGCGGAACCACAATTGGGACAGATCAATCTGACCATGGCGAAATTCTACAGGGTAAATGGCAGCAGTACACAACACAAAGGGGTTATGCCTGATATTGTATTGCCTTCGTTCTATCCTATGGATAAAATAGGTGAGGATACTGAACCTTCGGCTCTTCCATGGGATGAAGTGCAAAAATCGAACTTTATTCCTGTAGCTGACCTCTCTTCCCTTAAGCCGGAACTGGTGAAGTTACACGATGCCAGGATGGAGAAATCTGCAGATTACAAATCTTTAATAGAAGATATTGAAGAAATGAAAAAACGTGAACTGGAAACTTCTGTTACGCTGAATGAGAAAAAACTTAAAGCTGAACGTGACAGCCTTGAAGTAAAAGGGTTGGAAAAAACCAATAAGTTAAGGGCTGCGCGCGGATTACCTGCGGTTAAAAAAGGGGATAAGGTTAAAAAGGAAGAGAGTTTTGACTTTGTTGAGAATGAGAGTCTGCAGGTAATGGCCGACCTGATGAACATAAAGAAATAAGCAACACCCAATAAAGCATCATAAAAAAAGGCTTCAGGAGAAAATCCTGAAGCCTTTTTTTATGTATAGCAAAGACCTTGAAATCCTGGATTTACTGGTTTTTTTTCTGCATCTGCATGGCCATCATTTCTTTCATTGTCCTGTTCATCCCTTCGGTAGAACCATCAAGGAAAATCACATTTCCATCACTGTTTTCTGCAAATTGTTTAATAGATTCTGTCCACATGGTAAAAAGGATAACCGAAATATCCAGGTTCGCTTCTTCCATTTCCTGTGCCGCTTTTGTCATCCCATGTGCAACCTCTGCCCGGAAAAGCGCAATCCCCTGGCCGCGTAGCTGAGCTGCTTCACGTTCAGCTGCTGCTGCAATTTTTATGGCATTTCCATCTGCTTCAGCTCCCTTGGTTTTCGTAATCAGTAATGCCTGTCCTTCATTTTCTGCAGCAGCTTTCAGGTTGTTTGAAGCTACGACACGACTCATGGAACGCATAATTTCTTCATCAAAAGTAATATCATTCAGTTGGAGATCCTGCAGGTGATAACCCCAGGACTCCAATACCTTATCTATCTGTTCTTTTACATGTAATACAATTTCATTCCGTTGCGCAAGGACATTCGCCTGTTTTTGAGTAGCCACATAGGCCCTGATAGACCCTTCAATCGTGCGGATCAGGGCCTGCATCAGGTTTGTGGCATCCACAAATTTAAAAGCTACATTTTTTATGGTTTCTTCATCATGATTGAGCACGGAATAAAGAAGCATAGCCTTAAAATACACATTTGCCTGGTCCTGGGTTACCGCCTGAAAGGAGAGCTCTACCGATCGGTTCTGGATGGAAATCCTGGAATGAATGACTTCTATAAGCGGGATTTTGAAGTTTAATCCCGGACTTAACTGACGCTGGTATTTTCCGAAAATCGTGATTACAGCTATAGTGCCTTGCTTTACCGTGACTATAGAACTGAAAATAATCACCACGACAAAGAACAATAAAAGATATAGGAAATAAGACATGATTAAATAATTTAATTGAAATTTTCTCCAATATACAAAAATATGTTCTACCTGCGATAAGACTGTCAACCCATACGTATGGCGATGCACACTGTAGTAATGATCTGTTCAGCCGATAGATGACCAGCTTTCAGATCAGTTGATGAGAGCGATCATTTTTCTACCCAATAGACTTGCGTAACGCAGGCGAAAGATTGACCTACCGGATGCGGCATTATCCCTTTATGCCTGGATATATTCGGCTGGGTTACTGGATCTGTCCTTTTCCCTTTGTAACTGTTTGACAACGGTTCTGGAACAGAGGCAGGATGGTATTACTTTAGTCCGGGTCTAATCCGGGTTTCGTTCGTACCAAGTATACCCCATAATACCCCCAACTAGTCCCTAACTAGCCCCCAATTAGACCCTAATAGTATAGTTGGGCCCTAGTTGGGGGCTAGTTATAGTCTACTTGGGGTATACTTGGTACGAACAAGACCCGGTTTAGGTCAGGTTGAAGTCAAGGTAAAAGCAAAACGGTTATGGGATGGTGGTTAACGACAGTCTATCTTCTGGTGCTTCCCTCTGTCATCAAAAACATTTCAGACAGCTGTGATGGGCACAGATATTGCATAGGTTCTGGTAAATCAAAATAAAATGAATGTAAAACGCACTTTTGGAACAGTACTCACCATCCTGGGTATTTTGGGTTTAATCTATGGCGGATTAGGTTTTGTGAACCATAGTATGCAGACCCGTGAGCTGCTGGTGGTAGGAATTATCAGTATTATATTCTTTTTCTCAGGAATCGGACTGGTAAAAAATACCAAAGACGAAGCTTAATCCTCTTTTATACGTATAGTCTGATCAGCAAAAAGGAGCCTGTTGCCTGGAAAATCAGCAGCGGTCAGCGCAGTAATTTTTTTGAAGGCAGTCTCAGCAGGATCCAGGGTAAGCCGACTTATTTTGTCCTGCCGGGTAGAGATCACCTTTGCATAAAGAAAGTCGCCCCTGCCATTTAACTTAATATCAAGAATAGGAGCAGAACCGTTTGGGCCTTTTAAATTAAACATACCATACGTACAGAAATTACCAAGGCTGTAGGCGATGAACTTATTTTTATACACTTCCACGGCACGGGTAACATGCGGTCCGTGACCGAGTACCAGGTCGGCACCAGCATCTATCACGGCGTGGGAAAAGGCATACACATTCCCCCTGTTTTCCTGATAAAAGATCTCATGAGCACGGGTGACATGTTCGAATTTTGAACCTTCTGCACCACCATGAAACGATACAATCACAATATCAGCCTGTTCCTTCAGGAAGGAAACGAGCTTTACTGCACTGTCAATCTCATTTATAGACAAGGTATTGTCATTTGGTGAAAAGGCACAAAAAGCATATTTCACACTGTCTTTTTCGAAAATAGAATAGGGGTGTGCGGTTAAGCCTGCATATTTAATATCCAGGGAATCCAGTATGTCTGTCGTACGTTTTCTGCCTTTCAGTCCGAAATCACCTACATGATTATTGGCGACACTGAGCAGGTTAAATCCGGCTTCCTTATAAATTGCAGCATAACGTTGTGGCATACGGAAAGCAAAACAGCTGTTGCCCGTGGTATCCTTACATTTGGTAGATTTCCCCTGATCCAGAAAACAGCCTTCAAGATTTCCGAATACAATATCACCTTTTAGAAACTCCTTTACATTTTTAAAACTTCCTCTGGCATCATCCTTCGGCAGGTTGGATTTTGAAGGATAAGCAGAGCCCAGCATCATATCACCTACGGCAATGACCGATATTGTATCGCTGAAGAAAGTGGTATCGATTTCCGTTCCTGCGCCGGGTTGCTGAGCGACACTTTTTGTATTGCCTGCACAGCTTAACAAGACAACAATGGCTAGGATGCCCAATAGGCTAAGGCCAACAAATTCTGGATATTTTTTTTTAGTATGGAGACTCTTCATCACGGGTAAAAAAGGGTAATTCATAAAAAAGTCCTCTTAAAATACATTAAGAGGACAATATTTTGTTAAAGAGAATGATGCTTATTCCTGGATCAGGTCTTTCTTGGCTGATTCCAGAATTCTGCCCCCTTTATAAAAGAAGCGGGAGTAATAAGGCTCGTTCAGGTTACTGATAACCACGCCACGTGAAGATGAAGCATGAGCGAAACGATTGTCTCCTAAATAAATTCCTATATGCGTAATTCTTGTGCTTTTAATCTTAAAAAATACCAGGTCTCCTTCCTGTAGTTCGTCCTTTGGTAAGGGATCTACCATGCTGAAAATATCTCTGGAGTTTCTTAACAGTGTCGTGTTGAAAACTTTATCGTAAATAGCCTTGGTAAATGCGGAACAATCGATGCCTTTTTTCGTGTTCCCCCCGAAGCGGTAAGGAGTCCCAATCCATTCATAGATGAATTTGTAGAGTTTGATGTTTGAAGTCGCATCTACTGCAACACCCATAACCTGTGAAAAATATTGTGAAGCAAGGTTATCGGGATCTTCTAATTTGTTGGTTTCTTTTGACTTGGTTTGTGCGTTTAAGGCTGTCAGACTGCACAAAGCAATAAGCGTAGAAAACAAAAACTTTTTTATCATTGTTACACTGTTAAGTTTGGGTAAAAGGCACTTACACTTAAACGTACACCACCGGGGCTTATTGTCAGGTTGTCAAAACTATGTAATTTACCTATGTTATCCAAATGATATTTTGTTAAAAATTTAAGTTATTAACATTTTTTGCCAAAACATCACATGCATTTTACAGTATTTCTTCGATATATTGCAATAAAAAAGTAGATTTGCTCTCATAAATATTAAATCAATAGCCAAAAATGAGTGCAGTAGAAATTAATAAGGATACCTATCTGAAGTGGTTTGAATCTATGTTGCTGATGCGTAAATTCGAAGAGAAAACTGGTCAACTTTACGGACAGCAAAAAATTCGTGGTTTTTGCCACCTATATATTGGTCAGGAAGCTGTAATAGCCGGAGCAATTTCTGCTTTACAACCTGGCGATTCCATGATAACTACTTACCGTGACCATGCTCATGCCCTTGCATTAGGCGTTAGTGCCAACAGCATTATGGCTGAAATGTATGGTAAAGCAACTGGCTGTTCAAAAGGTAAAGGTGGTTCAATGCACATGTTTAGCAAGGAGCATAACTTTTACGGTGGACACGCAATCGTTGGAGGACAAATACCTTTGGGTGCAGGAATTGCATTTGCTGAGAAATATAAAGGTACAAGCAATTTAAACGTATGTTATATGGGTGATGGTGCAGTTCGTCAGGGTGCACTGAATGAAACCTTCAATATGGCTATGTTATGGAAACTTCCTGTAATCTTTGTTTGTGAGAACAATGGTTATGCGATGGGTACATCTGTAGAACGTACAACCAATATGCTTGAGTTGTATAAAATCGGTTTAGGTTTTGATATGCCATGCGCAGCGGTAGACGGGATGGATCCTGTTGCTGTTCACAATGCAATGGATGAGGCCGCACAACGTGCACGTAATGGTGAAGGACCAACATTCCTGGAAATGAGAACTTACCGTTACAGAGGACACTCCATGTCAGATCCTGCAAAATACCGTACCAAAGATGAGTTGGAAGAATATAAAGCCAAAGATCCTATTGAGCAGGTAAGAGAAGTCATCGTTGCTGAAAAATATGCTGATGAAGCATGGTTTGAAGAGGTGGAGGCGAAAGTAAAACAAACTGTTGATGAAGCGGTGAAATTTGCTGAAGAATCACCATGGCCTGAAGCATCAGAATTATTTACTGATGTTTACGTACAGACAGATTATCCATATCAAGAAATTTAGAACTCATTTTAATAGATATATTATAGAATGGCTGAAATAGTTAGAATGCCCAAAATGAGCGACACCATGACAGAAGGTGTAATGGCTAAGTGGCATAAAAAAGTTGGCGATAAAGTAAAAAGTGGTGATGTACTGGCAGAAGTGGAAACCGATAAGGCAACCATGGACCTGGAATCCTACTGGGATGGCACCATCCTTTTTATTGGTGTTGAAGAAGGTAAAGCTGTTCCTGTTGATGCTGTGATTGCAGTGATAGGTAAAGAAGGCGAAGATTACAAAGCTGCCCTTGAAGCTGAAGGCGCTGCTGCTGCTCCCGCAAAGGAAGAGACAGCTGCTGCAAAACCAGAAGCAGAAAAAGAAGCTCCAAAAGCTGAATCAGGTGCTGCTGCATTGACTGAAGCCGACCTGGAAAAAATGGGCGTTACTGTGATCCGTATGCCACTGTTAAGTGATACCATGACAGAAGGTGTGATTGCTGACTGGCATAAAAAAGTTGGCGATAAAGTTAAAAGTGATGATATCCTTGCTGATGTAGAGACTGATAAAGCGACTATGGAAGTAATGGGATATGCTGAAGGTACTTTATTGCATATTGGTGTGGAGAAAGGTGCTGCTGCCAAGGTAAACGGGGTGATTGCAATTGTTGGCCCGGAAGGAACTGACATTAGCGCTATCCTTAGCCAGGGTGATGCTCCTGCAAAACCTGCTGCCGATAAATCTGATACTCCTGTGAAGGAAGATGCTGCTGCAGAACCTGCAGCTCAGGCTACCACAGAAGCTGTTTCTGCTGATGGCGGACGCTTAAAAGCTTCTCCACTGGCAAAAAGAATTGCAAAGGAAAAAGGTATTGATCTTTCACAGGTTTCAGGTAGTGCTGATGGTGGAAGGATTATCAAAAAAGATATTGAGAACTTCAAACCTGCTGCTGCTCCGGCAAAAGCTGAAGCTTCAGCTCCGGCAGAAAAACAGGCCCCTGTTCTGGCAGCTTACTTAGGCGAAGAGAAATTTACAGAGAAACCTGTATCTCAAATGCGTAAAGTCATTGCGAAACGTTTATCTGAGAGCTTGTTCACTGCACCGCATTTCTATCTGACCATGAGTATTGATATGGATGCTGCAATGGCTGCACGTACCAAGATGAATGAATTCTCTCCGGTGAAACTATCATTCAATGATATGGTCATTAAAGCTGTAGCTGTTGCCTTAAAGCAACATCCAAACGTAAACTCTTCATGGAGAGGTGATGTGATCCGTTACAATGAGCATGTAAACATTGGTGTGGCTATCGCTGTTGAAGACGGGTTATTAGTTCCTGTAGTACGTTTTGCTGATGGTAAATCATTGTCACGCATCTCTGCAGAGGTTAAAGATTTCGCACAACGTGCAAAAGCTAAAAAACTTCAGCCTGCGGACTGGGAAGGTTCAACTTTCACTGTTTCCAATTTAGGTATGTTCGGTATTGACGAGTTCACTGCCATCATTAATACTCCTGATTCATGTATTCTTGCTATTGGCGGAATTTCACAGGTGCCAGTAGTTAAAAATGGTGCGGTTGTTCCTGGAAATGTAATGAAAGTTACCCTGAGCTGTGACCACCGTACCGTGGATGGTGCTACAGGTGCTGCATTCCTGCAAACATTTAAAGCATTATTAGAAGAACCAGTAAGATTATTGGTTTAATAATTCCTTAATATTTTAAAAAGCTGCTTCGGCAGCTTTTTTTATGCCTTTTACTTTTTGTACTTTTGCCCCATGTCTACAATTAAACCGTCTTTAGCAAAAGGAACACGCGATTTTTCTCCCCAGGAAATGGTGAAGCGTAATTATATTTTTGATACAATCAAAAAGGTATTCAGGAAATATGGCTATGCCGAAATACAAACTCCTGCAATGGAAAACCTGTCGACCTTAACTGGTAAATACGGTGATGAAGGGGATAAGCTGATCTTTAAGATCCTGAACTCAGGTGATTACCTGTCGAAAGCCAATCCGGGGCACCTTTCCGCACTGAACTCCAATGCACTCATTCCCTCTATCAGTGAGAAGGCTTTAAGATATGATCTTACTGTTCCTTTCGCACGTTATGTAGTGATGCACCAAAATGATATTGCCCTCCCTTTTAAACGTTTCCAGGTGCAGCCGGTATGGCGTGCAGACCGTCCGCAAAAAGGGCGTTACCGTGAATTTTATCAGTGTGATGTCGATGTTGTGGGTTCTGAAAGCCTGCTGAACGAAGCGGAATTTGTTCTGATTTATCAGGAAGCCCTGAGCAACCTGGGCATGAAGGATTTTACCATTAAGATCAATAACAGAAAAATCCTTTCCGGCATTGCTGAAATTATCGGTAAACCGGAATTGATTGTCGATATGACTGTCGCGATAGATAAACTGGATAAAATTGGTCTTGATGGGGTGACTAAGGAATTGCTGGAAAGAGGTTTCACCGAGGCTGATCTTGAGCAGCTGAGACCAGTGATCCTGCTGGAAGGCACCAATGCAGAAAAACTGGAGCGCTTGAAGCATGTTCTTGCCAGCTCCCCGGTAGGACTGAAAGGAATTGAAGAGTTGGAAAAGGTATTTGCCTATGTGAAAATACTGCTGTCGGAAGGTACATTAAGTTCCCCTGACCTGGAGCTTGATATTACCCTTGCCCGTGGTCTGAACTATTATACCGGTTGTATCTTTGAGGTGAAAACCAACGAAGCACAAATGGGAAGCATCTGTGGCGGCGGTCGCTATGATGACCTCACCGGGATGTTTGGTTTAAAAGGACTGACAGGTGTTGGGATCTCTTTTGGTGCAGACAGGATATATGACGTGTTACAGGAGCTTAACCTTTTTCCGGAATCTGCTGCTGCAGGAACGAAAGTCCTGATCAGCAATTTTGATCAGGATTCAGAATGGTATGCCCTGCCATTGCTGCAACAGTTGCGTATGTCAGGAATTGCCGCAGAACTTTATCCTTCCTCAGCAAAGCTGAAGAAGCAAATGGGGTATGCCGATGCAAAATCTATTCCTTATGTGATTTTGATTGGCAGTGATGAAATGCAAAGTGGATTACTTACGCTGAAAAATATGTCTTCAGGAGAGCAGCAGCAGCTTGATGTTTCAGCTATCGTTACCCTCTTAAAGGAAGAACTATAAAACTGAGGGCTTGAGGAGAGGGAATCCGAATCTTTTCAACCGACCCTCTGCAAACTCATCCCCCCGTCTTACGGGATTATACCTGTAAAGGCTTTCTGTATGGCTAATATACGCCTGATTGGGCAATATTTGGCCATACAGAAAGCCTTTTGAATGGATTAGAAATATCTTACTCAGCCAGTGCCTCATCAAGGAACATCAGCATATGTTTCCAGGATCTTTTGGCCGCTTTCTCATTATAAGCTACCCCAGTGGAATTGTCACTTCCTGCCCCGGCTTCCGTAAAGGCATGTACCGCATTTGCATAATAAACCATTTGCCAGTCAGCTTTAGCGGTTCGCATTTCCTGTTGAAAGGCCAATAGCTGTGGTGTGGGCTCAAAAAAATCATCTGCACCATGCAATACCAAAACTTTTGGTTGAATAGGGCTTATTGTACGCGTGCTGTCCCTGCCCAGTCCGCCGTGAAAGGAGACAATGCCTTTAACCGGAAAATTGGCTCTTGCAGCTTCTATGGCACCCGTACCACCAAAGCAATATCCGATGACTACAATTCTTGAAGCATCGGCTCCTGCCTTAATCAGTTCCTGCATGGCAAGTTTAATCCTTAGCTGATATGCAGTGATATCTTTTTTATAGGCACCCGCCCTTTCACCTGCACTTTTTGTATCGGTGGGATAGTTTCCTTCTCCATAAATATCGGCAATGAATGCATAATAGCCCAGTTCAGCTAATTCTGCGGCAACAGTCTTCGCATGGCTGTCGATACCTTTCCATGCAGGAAGGATCAGGATACCTGCTTTTTTCCGGACAGATTTAGCCGGTGCAATGGAAAATCCATTTAGCTTCTGGGCACCATCTTTATAGCTAACAGGTTTGAGTTGTCCATAGGTATTGGAAATCAGGAGTATCAGCGCGATAGTCAGTAGTTTTTTCATTTGTCTGTTTATTAAGTATAACAAAGATAGGGAAGCAATGTTTATAAAGAGCCGAATGGGACAAACAATGAAAAGATGGCTTTTGTTAGCTATAGGTTAGTCTTCAATATTATATCATTAAATCAGCTGAATATGAGATCTCTTTGGAATGGTTCAATTGGGTTTGGACTGGTAAATATACCGGTAAAATTGTTCTCTGCAGTGCAGAACAGTCACCTGGATCTGGATATGCTTGACAGTAAAGACCATTCCAGAATTAAATTTAAACGTGTAAACGAAAACAGTAAAAAGGAAGTGGCCTATGATAATATCGTAAAGGGGTATCTGCTGGATGAAAAGTATGTTGTCCTGGAAGATAAGGATTTTGAAAATGCCAGTCCGGAGAAGACGAAAATGATAGAACTGGAGAATTTTGTAGATATCCATACGATTAATCCCATCTATTATGAAACTTCCTATTATGCCCAGCCAGAGAAACAGGGGAAGAAAGCATATGCTTTACTCTTAAATGCATTGAGAAAATCCAATAAGGCTGGATTGGGAAGGTTTGTCCTGAGAAGCACTGAAAATTTATGTGTGATTCATCCTTTGGATAAAGTGCTGGTGGTGACAAAAATACGTTTTGAGGAAGAAATCCGGCCTTATGGTGACCTGGAGATTCCGGTAAAGAGTTCCGTGACTGAGAAAGAACTGAAGCTGGGATTGTCACTTATTGAACAATATACAGCTGATTTTGACATCAAAAGTTTTAAAGATGAGTACAACAGTGAGCTGATGAAAATTATAAAATCCAAAGCAAAAGGTAAGAAGTCACCTGTAAGAAAAGCAAAACCAAAACAGGAAACTGACGATGATCTGTATGGTCAGCTGATGCAAAGTTTAAACAATAAAAAGAAAAGCTAGATTGCTGAACATTTAGAAGGTCTTTCCGGCCAGGATTCCTTCAATACGGTCAAGTAAATCGTCTATATCAAAAGGCTTGGCCAAAAATCCATTCGGTTTATATTCACCATGTTGTACATTCTGTGCCGTATATCTCGCAGAAATCATCAGGACAGGGATATCTTCAGTTTGCTGGTCAGATCTTAATATTTTTAGTAAATCACGGCCATCACCATCAGGAAGCATGATGTCGAGTATAATTAAATCGGGTTTAAACTGTTCGATATGTAACAGCATATCGGCACTTTTGTTAAGACCGTTTACCTGGTAGGATTCACTTTGAAGGACTAAAGTAATCACGTCAAGAATGGCATGGTTATCTTCAATTACGAGTACATTTTTACGGGAAGCAAGGCTTTTATCCAATTTGGTAGAATTAGAATGCAAATATATTTATCTCCGCTGATTATGTTTACATCTTTTGTAACATTTATTAAACAACAGGATTTTTGTTCCTTTAGCTATCTGTAAAGAGGAGGTTTTCAGCCTTGAAATACCCCTTGCGGAGAACCGGTGTGAAGAATAGATAAAGGTGTTCTCGGATAATGATTTGAGAAGCTGAAATATTTAACAGTTTTTTTTAAACCTTTTCCGTTATTATTGGTCTTATATAGGAGTTTTAGGTTAGAGAAGGGTATAGTTGTGGCGACTATATCCTTTTTTTATTCCTCCAGACTTTCATTTCTGCTCAGCTTTTATCCGCTGATCACAGCATTTAAGCGATATGCGGTTTATAGGTACCCGTATTTACCTTTGCTTTGAGTTCATGCAGAATGGTGTATAATCCAAAATTAGTTCTGTTTACATAGATAAAGTGTTTCACTCCGCGGGCCTGCTTAAATTCCGGCATTTTTGCTATCTTCTCCCCGTAGCTGTACAGCTGCTCAAAGAATTCCGGTTTACTGAAATCAAAAGTCTCACTGGTATAGGGTTTGGCAAAAAGCGTGATCATTTCCAGGTATGCTTTATAATAAAAAGCGACCTGCTCAGCCGTGTCTGAAGGATGGATCATTTCGAGTTTCCTGAAAGCCTCAATCGTTTTCTCCCTGTTGTTCACCACATCGGAGGAAATCAGGGAGAAAAAAGGGATATAAAAATCATCCGGCATTTCCTTTATGCAGCCAAAATCTATGACACCCAGCTTTTCCTCAGGGGTGATCATGAAATTACCCGGATGAGGATCGGCATGTACAGCCCTTAGTTCATGCTGCTGGAAATTATAAAAGTCCCATAACGCTTGCCCGATTTTATCTTTGAGTGCCTGACTCGGATTGGTTTTAAGGAATTCCTTTAAGTGAAGGCCGTTTATCCAGTCCATCGTAATGATCCGTTTGCCGGAAAGCTCAGGATAATATGTAGGGAATACGACATTATCCAATACTTTACAGGCATTGGTGATTTCTATGGAGCGTCTTACTTCCAGTTCATAGTCCGTTTCCTCCAGCAGTCTTTCTTCTACTTCTTTGATATAAATATTCAGTTCTTTTTCACTCATCCCCAGCAGACGGAAAGCAAACGGTTTGACCAGTTTTAAATCTGAAGAAATACTGTCGCCCACTCCGGGATACTGAATTTTTATGGCTAGCTTTTTTCCATTTAATGAAGCTTCATGCACCTGTCCGATAGACGCGGCATGCGTGGAAACCAGGTTGAAAGAATCATAAATATCCTGGGGAGTTTTTCCGAAGTTCTTCGTAAAAGTACGTACAATCAATGGCCCTGATAAAGGTGGGGCATTGTATTGTGACTGTGTAAACTTATCAACATAAGATTTGGGAAGGATATTTTTATCCATGCTCAGCATCTGCGCAATTTTTAACGCACTTCCTTTTAGCTCACTCAGTGATTTATAAATATCGGTAGCATTGTCCTCATTCAGTTCATCTCTCCCTAAGTCAGGATTGAACAGTTTTTTTGAATAATGTTTGATATAGTTTCCACCTATCTGGATTCCTGTTTTAACAAATTTTGCAGAACGCTCGACTTTAGTTACGGGGATACTGTTTTGTTCTGCCATGTTTATGATCTCTTCATTTTCTCGTGGAACCTGCCATTCCTGCTGAGGAATTTGCCATACTCAAAAAGGTTATCTATAGGAGAGCGCTGGAACAAATCGAAAGTGACATTAATTCCTTTTTCTATAGCTTCATCGGTTTTTTCAAATCCGGCACTGTCATCATGGATCCAGAAATTGACAATAAAGGCAAATTGTATCCATAATGCGTCTTTATACCTCTTCGACAGAAACCTGCGGTCGGCCAGTTCTCCGCTTTCCAGCCCTTCATTAATCAGCTCCATGGCAAAATTCTCGAAAATAGGTTTCACTCCCGATAAGACTTCCGGTGCCGAAAATGTAGCTTTATGCTTTCTAAGGCTATATACAATAAAACTTCTTTGCCTTTTCAACAGCTCTATGTAACTGTAAAAGAAGGAGAGCATCTTATCCCTTGAGGAATACTGGCTCCATATTTCCTGTTGCTGAATGGTGTCCAATGCCTCGGCAGTAAGTTCTACCCAGATTGTTTTTTCAATACTTTCAAAGGAACCGTAAAATTCGTAAAACTCAGCTTCTGTGATTTTCAGTTTTTTGACAAAAATATAAACAGATTTGGGTTGCTCATCATGTGTCAGCACATAATCAATATAACCCGCTTTTATTTGTTGAGAAGTTGCCATGACGTTGATGTTTATAACTATACCCTATCAGTTTCTATGCCAGTGTTATGAGCCATGCGGAATTGGCTTATAAATAAGGTCATATCAAGGCAATCTTCCTGAATAACAGCAATAATTACCCGTATTTGATTACTTTTACTGCGCAATTGAAGAACAGAAGGTTACATATCAACAGAATTTGCGCAGTATTCCTGCTATGGGTGTTTGCCATTGCATTAACGCCATGGAGTGCTTTTCATCACCATGAAGAGGAAGTGTATTCCTGTGCGGAAAATGGAAGGGTATGTATGCACAAAGCACACATTGGCCATCAGTCCCACAACTGTCTGATCTGTTCCGCACATTTTGAAAAGGATTATGTGAAAAGTGGTTCCGTGTATAAAACGGAATTGAAGGGGAAGCGGGTGATTAAAAACTACGCCCTCATCAGTGCTTCCTATACAGCCTTAATCAGTCTCGCGCTCCGCGGTCCCCCACTGCTTACAGTCGCTTAATTTATTGTCTTGTTTGATGTCTGCCAGGGCAGCGTGATTGTAGATCTTCCTCCATACGGAGGGATGATGCTATTATTCTGCTGTAAACGTATAGCTGTATTGCAGGTTTCCTGCCATTCGTAAAAACAAGACATGTGATCAAATCCACCTGTTCAATCATCACCTTGAAACAGGTCAAATTATTTACTTATCATACTATACACACATATGAAGAAGCTTCATCTATTTTTAGCTGTACTGTTATCCCTATTTACAATGGCCCGGGTTTCTGCGGCAGAGCTTATTGAACTAAGAGGTAAAATCACCGATGCACAAACACAATCCCCTTTGCCGGGTGCAACCGTTTTTATTCCGGACCTGAAACAATCTGCAATCTCCAATACCGATGGGGAATTCCGTTTTAAAAACCTGCCGGCACGCGGACGTTTCCTTGTCCAGGTAAGCTATATCGGGTATAAAACCATTACTCAGGTAATTGATTTTGGAAATCCTGCAGCATTCAATTTTGCAATGGAAGCCAGCGTAATTGAAGGCCGGGAAGTGGTGATTACCGGTTCTCCGGCGAGTTCGGACAACCGTAAGAACAGTACCTCCGTGGCAACAGTTAGTAAAGCCGATTTATTGCGCCATCCATCAACCAACCTGATTGATGCACTTTCACGTGTACCCGGAGTATCGCAGGTCACTACGGGTCCCGCAATATCAAAGCCGGTTATCCGCGGATTAAGTTATAACCGTGTGGTTACGCTTAACAATGGCGTGAAACAACAGGGACAGCAATGGGGCGATGAACATGGGATTGAAATAGACCAGTACAGTGCAGACCACGTAGAGATCCTGAGAGGACCTGCAAGTTTAATGTATGGCTCGGATGCATTGGGCGGAGTCATCAATATTCTGGATGGTCCTGCAGCACCGGAAGGAACATTAAGAGGAGAGCTGATCAGCAATTATGCCACGAACAATGGATTGACCGGTAATTCCCTGATGCTTCAGGGGAATGAGAACGGGTTCGTTTATAAAGCGAGAGGATCTTATAAAAATGCCTATGCCTATAAAACCCCGGCAGGTTATGTTCCGAATTCAGGTTTTAATGAAACAAACTTTAGCGGACAGATCGGGCTGAATAAAAAATGGGGGTATGCACATCTGGATGCGTCCACCTTCAGGACCAATATCGGCTTCTATGAACCTTCAAGAAATGAAGCAGGACAGCTGACCGATGAAGAGGGGAATACCTTTAGTGATGATCAAAACAAGGACAGGACTTTAGCTTATCCCAAGCAGGATATTCGCCATGCTAAAATTGCACTGAACAGTAATATCCTTTTGGGTGATGGAAGTTTGAAAGCCACTTTAGGCTATCAGCACAATCAACGCAGGGAGCTTGAGGCAGAAGGGGAAGGGAATGCCTTGTTCCTGAACAGTTACACCTACAGCTATGACCTAAAGTATTCCTTTAAAGAACTGAATGGCTGGGCTCCAGTAATTGGGGTGTCGGGTGAATATACCCATAGCCTGAATACTTCTGGTGAAGAACAACTGGTGCCTGATTTTGATACGCAGGCTTTTGGTGGTTTTGCTTTTGTAAAGAAAACGTGGGATAGCAATACTTTTAATGCCGGGTTGAGGTTCGACTACAGAAAGATAATAGGAAAGGAATTTCAGGGAGCCTCAGATTTTGAGGCATTGACCAATAAATTTTCACATGTTACAGGAGCACTGGGGTATACCCATGAGTTTAATGAGGCATTCAGTTTTAAAGCGAATGCAGGTTCTGCATTCCGGGCACCGAATATCGCGGAATTGGCTTCAAATGGTGTTCATGAAGGGGTCTTCCGTTATGAAGTTGGAAATGCAGACCTTAAACCTGAACAGAGTTACCAGTTTGATGCTTCATTCGACTACCAGAACCAATATGTAAGCGCCAGTATTGGAGGTTTTGCCAATTATATCAATAATTATATTTACTATAGCAATAGTGGTGAGTTGAGGGAATCTGATGGTGACGAATATCCGGTATACAATTTTGTTCAGGATAATGCTTTCTTACGTGGCCTGGAAGCTTCATTAACGCTGCATCCGGTAAGCTTCATCCATTTCGAGAACGCATTCTCTTATACCAGGGCAACGAACCGTGCCACTGAACAGTCACTTCCTTTTATCCCTGCAGCAACATTGCGCAATGAACTCCGTTTTGAGCCCGCTATAAAAGGTACTTCAGGCTCTTATATTTCAGTGGGGATAGATAATTTCTTTAAACAAAGTAAAGTGGACAGCTTTGAACAGGCTTCAGCTGGTTATACTTTGCTGAATGCTTCCATAGGAACAACCCTTCAGTTGAGTAAGAAACAGGAGATCACGCTTTATGTTGCAGGTAAAAACCTATTGAACAAAGCTTATTATGATCATTTAAGCCGTTTTGCTCCAGGACGACTAAGTACCGAAGATCCTTCATTTGGTATTTACAACCAGGGGCGTAATGTTACTTTCGGCATCAGCCTTCCCTTCAGCATTAAAAAATAAGTACCTAACTGAGGGCTGTACAGGGGGCTGCTAAACTCCTGGACATATTATTCAGCTTATACATGTACGGTTTAAAGAGGGTGTATCATCATTATGATCACCCTCTTTCTAGTTGTTCTTATCCGTACCCTCCTACGGAGGCATTTTCAAATATTCAATTCTCAGCGGCTTTGTTTCGTTAATGATACAGCTTCTTTAAGTAAATAATCCTTAAGTTTATGAATTTTTAAGACCAAGCATAGATTCAGCCCTGTTGCAAATTCTATGTTAAAATTTAGATCCATATGTTCAGGAAACTCATTCTACCAGTTGCGCTGTTGTTTTGTTTGTCAGCATCTGCTGCCGCACAAAAAGCAGATACCCTTTCGATTACCCTCGAAAATGTTAAATATGCCTATCCGGTGAAATTTATGCCTATCCATACCGAAGGTCAGGATATCAGGATGGCTTATATGGATGTCGCACCCACTCAGCATGCCAATGGAAGGACGGTCATTCTTTTTCACGGGAAGAATTTTGGAGGTTATTACTGGACCAATGTGATTAAGGCTTTAACAGGCCGGGGATTCAGGGTGATCGTTCCCGATCAGATCGGATTTGGTAAATCTTCAAAACCCTTTATTCATTACAGCTTCCACCAGCTGGCCCGTTGGAATAAAGCCTTGCTGGATACTTTAGGCGTTCAGCGTACGAGTGTCTTGGGCCACTCTATGGGGGGGATGCTGGCTACACGGTTCGCCCTGATGTACCCGCAGGCAACAGAGAAATTACTGCTTGAAAATCCCATCGGACTGGAGGATTACCGCCAGTTTGTACCTTATGTCACCACAGAGGAACAATACAGGACAGAACTTAAATCTACTGCTGAAAGTATCAAAAAATATTACCAGGGTTCTTACTTTACCCTGTGGAAACCAGAATACGATGAACTGGTAAGAATTGGCGGGGGTGTTACCTTAAGCGCAGATTATCCGCGCTGGGCAAAGGTGGCGGCAATGACCTTTACCATGATTTATGAGCAGCCTGTGGTGTATGAACTGCCGAATATTACTGTGCCTACCGTGCTTTTCATTGGTAAGGAGGATAAGACCATTGTGGGGAAAGGACTATTGAGTCTCCAGGAGCAATCCCTGCATGGACAGTATAAAGTACTGGGTAAACAAACAACAGCAAAAATCCCTAAGGCGAAACTTATAGAATTTGATGGCTGCGGACATATCCCGCACCTGGAAACACCAACAGAATTTCTGATCGCCCTGCTGGGAAGCTTATAAGACCGAACGGCAATCACCCCATAAAGACTGGCAAATAAAAGGTGAAGTTTGATAAATAAAAAAGCTGGCTGATCAATAATCAGCCAGCTTTTTTATTCAAAATCAGAATGTCTCTCTAAGGACTTATCCATTGGACTCCAGGATTTCCAGTTGTGCAATAATATCGTCCTGCTGAACCGGAAAGGCCTCATCATTTACGATAGATTGATAAACCCCCTCAAATAGCGGTAAGTAACTCGCTGGTTCCGACGGAATTATTTCTACTGTTCTTTCCCCATTTTCATCGATCAGTGTCAGTTTTCCATCCATACCTTTCGCTTCTATACCAAACCCTGGTTCATTGGGTTTTATACCTTTCAGTAGCTGGTCTTCCTGCACATCGGCACGTTCTTTAATGAAACTGCCTTTGGTACCATGGATAACAAATGCAGGCTGTACATCCGTAACCATCATATTGGAATGGACAAATACGTAGACACTGTCAGGATAGCTGAGCTGGATAGAAAAATAATCGTCAACCTTGGTATTCAGCCTGTTTTTACCCAATATTTTATGGAATGACAATGGTTTGCCAAAAAGACTGATGGCCTGGTCGAGCAAATGAGGACCCAGGTCGTACTGAAGACCTGTCGCTGCCAGCAGCTCTTCTTTAAAGCTTTTCACACCAATGGCCGCTTTGTACCTGTCAAACCTGAAATGAACCTCTGTAAGTTTTCCAAGCTTTCCGCTAGCTATGATATTTTTGACCGCACTGAAATCACTATCCCATCGGCGGTTCTGATAAACAAATACTTTTTTATCCAGCTTTTCCGCCAGGGCGAAAACTTCCTTTGCCTCCGCAGAGGAAGCTGTAAATGGTTTTTCAACAAGAATATGTTTACCCGCATGTAGCGCTTGCATGGCGTAGTCGTAATGGGTAAAGTTCGGGGTATTGATGACAATCAGATCTATTTCTTTATCTGCCAGTAACTCTTCAGTACTGTTGTAACTGATGATTCCCGGATAATCTTTGTCTGCTGCTTTCTGGTTGCGTTCGGCAACGGCATGCAGATGAAAACCCGGATGTACATGCAGAAAAGGACCATGAAATACTTTACCTGACATGCCATAAGCCATCAGGCCGGTGGAGATTACTTTATTCATTTGCGCTATTGTTAAGGATCATTATATATCTGCTAAATTAACCAATCCCTGGTATTAAGCTTTAATTATATTGTCATAAAGCTCCCTATAGTACTATCTTTGTGGAATGAAACCCGCAGAAACAAACGCCAAATGGAAAATTCTTCAGCAAAAAATTGCTCAGGAATTTGACTCAGACATACCGGATTTGAAAGTGATCCTGTTTTTAATAGGGGTTCAGGAACTGGGTAAGGGACCGGGAAAATACAGTAAGCGCCAGAAGGAAGAATTGATGCATATCGCTACCTGCCGTTTACTCAGTGAGATGGGTTTTTATGAGCTTGAAGGCCTTGATCAGGATGGATGGCCCCACTGGAAGCTGACGAAAGCGGTGCCTTCCTTCGCAATGATGGAACAGGAGTTGTTATTGAAATCACTTGCCATACATTACTTTGAAGATATCTATAATACAGACAATCCCTGAGCTGATCCTGTTAACCTGTCAGGATGTCCGGGAAAATTACCTGGAATATCAATACTTCAGGATCCGGTAAAATGAGTCCAATAAAAAACCCGAAGTGAAATCACTCCGGGTTTTTGTTTATTATAGGTAGATGTAGACTCGATTAGTTGCCTTGTTCAGCAGCTTGTTTTTTCAGTTCCTCATTGGCAACGATAACAATTTCCACCCTACGGTTCGCCGCTCTGCCAGCCTCAGTGGTGTTGTCACCAATGGGTTCTGCAAAACCTTTACCGGCAGTAGTCATACGCGATGAGGGTACGCCCTGGGCAACAGCGAAAGCTTTTACCGCAGCAGCCCTTTTTTGCGAAAGGCCAAGGTTATAGGCTTCAGTTCCTTTATTGTCGGTATGGCCAATTACTTTAATATCAGTGTTTGGATATTCGTTGATAGATCCTGCTAAAGACTTGATATTGTCTTTTGCCTGAGCTTTCAGGTTTGAGCTGTCAAAGTCGAATAAAATACCACTGTCAAATTTAACAATGATACCTTCACCTTCACGTGTAACTTCCGCATTAGGAATAGCTGTTTTGATCTCTGCAGCCTGTTTATCCATTCTCTTTCCGATAAATCCACCAGCAGTACCACCCACAGCTCCACCGATAATAGCACCCACAGCAGTGTTACCAGCTTTCTTACCAATTATGGCTCCGATGACACCACCAGCAGCAGCTCCGATACCAGCACCTTTTTGTGTTTTTGTTAAGCTGTCACAACCCTGGAAAGCCATTGCACTGATGGCTAAAGCGATGCTAAATGTTGCTATTTTAAATCTTGAAGTTGTCATGTTATGTAAATATTTTGTTAATATCGGCACTAAATCAAACCTGATGCCAAAAAGTATTTTTTCCGATTTATTGCATCAACATCTTATTGAACAGGAAAAAACGGCGGAGAATTGTCACCTATGTAGGACGAAGTGCTAAATTGACTACAATTCTGTACAGCATTTGGTATGACCAGTGGGAAGACTGATTTAAAAAGAAGATTATCCTGAAAAATAAGCTTCCAGTTCAGCCAGTGTGTTTTCATTGGTCTGCAAATCTTTGATCACCTTGCCTTTTTCAAAGAGGATGATACGGCTGCATACATCTGTCACATGGTTAAGGTCATGGCTGGAAATAAGTGTCGTAATCGTCTGTGCCGATCTAAGCCGTTTTAAATGTGCCTTTAGCCTGATCTGTGTAGTAGGGTCAAGATTCGCAAAGGGTTCATCCAGTACCAGTAATTCAGGGTTTTGCATCAGGGCTGCAGCTATGCCGACCTTGTTCTGGTTGCCTTTTGAAAAATCCCTGATGTATTTTCCCCTGTCAATAATCTCCCCATTGAAGAATTCCTCATATTGCTGCAGGTATTGCATGACCTCCCCGGCATTCATTTGCTGGAGTGTACCGATAAATACAAAGTATTCTTCAGGCGTCAAATAATCAATCAGAAAACCTTCATCGAGATAAGAAGCGGTGTAGTTTTTCCATTGTTCATTCCCTGACACCGCATGCCCTTTAGACAAGATGATCCCGGAATCGGGGCGGATAAGGTCTAACAGCATTCTGAATAAGGTTGTTTTCCCTGCACCATTATTGCCAACTACCCCAATGGTTTCACCGGCATGAATAATCAACTGTTCAATGTCTACCACAGTACGTCCCGCGTATACTTTTTTTAGGTCAGTTATTTCTATCATGAGGAGTGTTCTCTAAAGCCTGAGGCAATTTCATATTTTCTTTTGTTGAATTCATTCACAAGTACGCTGAGCCAGAAACTACGGCTCAGTAGTCCCGCAATACCTGCAATCGCAAGTGCTGCCAGTCCCCAGAAAGGACTAACCAGAAAGGCGATGGGCAGATAGATCAGGTAAGGGAGCAACAGCAAGGGAAGGGACATCAGCATGGAAGACGCACTCAGTCCCTGCCAGTTAAAACTGGCACCTTTGCTCAGGTCTATTCCTTTACTATTTCTGGTCGCGAAATAAAGAACCAGTACTGTTCCTATCCCAACGTTGTATAAATAAGCGGCAATTTGTAAGGCCAGGAGTTTCCAGCTCATCAGTCCGTAAAGACTGACGACCAAAGTAAGCAAGGTGGCGGATAGGGTAAGCAGCAGAAACTTAGCTTTAAAAAATATGCGCATATCTGTCTTGCCGGACAGGATTCCATCAAACTCCGCACTTTGCCATCCAAACATAAACTGTCCATAAATGACAATCAGGTTTCCCGTCATGAATAGGGCTGCAAAAAGCATCAGGCCGAATTGATTCTGCTCAATGGCGGATTGTTTGTAAATAAGAAAGCCGTAGCACAGGAAAAGAAGTCCTTTCATCGCAGTGGAGCGAGGCCGTTTATTGCGCAGGATCAGCTTGATTTCTATTGCTGCAAGCGTTCCTGCAGCACCAAAACGGTCAAGAAAGGGATAATCCGTACCCGATTTCCTTTGTTCGCCGGATTTGAGTTCTTCAATATACAGATTGTGTTTCAGGTAGCGTGCATTCAGCATAAACATACCTACCGCCAGCACCATAAAAAAGATCCCTATAATGGGTTGTATGGCTATGGCATGAAAAACCCTATTGGATACAGAAGAGATGGAGAATACCTTTGTATATTCCAGCAGTGCCATTGCTGCCAGCAACAGGCCTCCTGCCAATACCGCCCACAGGTTAACGATGGATAATCGTTTCAGGTAAAGCGCTGCATAATTGTTGAAAATACTGAGGGATAAAATTGCCACCAGGTACATTCCACAAGCGAAATTTCCATACAGCTCAGTGATATTCATTATGGAAAAGGGGAAGAACAGCAGGATCGGGAGTATATTAAAAGCAGAGAATAAGGCCCTTAAATTCAGAAAGGTAACAATCTTCTGCCGGGAAATCTTAAGGTGCAGGTAAGGGACAATGGCAAGGGTAGGCAACTCCTGAAGTTGCAGGCGCATCAGGAATTCTATAACGAAATAATACAGGATGATCCCATTAAAAACAGCAGTCACCTCCTGTTCAGGAAAGAGTTCCCCAATGAGGTCTTCCATGCTGTAGCCCACAAGAATGGATACCCCAATGATATAAAGGACAAAAAATCCAATGATCAGCTGGGTGGCAATAGTGCCGGTTTTGCTGCGTGATCTCCAGAAAGCTGTCCACTGGTGACTTAAAAAGGTAAATAACATAGGGTGCTAATAATTGTATTTATCTTTCCAGTTCTGTTTTAACTTCTCCCGCATTTTATCTTCTGCCGGATTTTTCCCCGGATCATACAGTTTTGTTCCGCTGATCAGGTCCGGAAGATATTCCTGTGCGGCGAAATTCCCCTCATAACCATGGGAGTATTTATAGTCTTTGCCATAACCGATATTTTTCATCAGTTTGGTCGGGGCATTCCTGATGTGTAAAGGTACAGGCAGGTTGCCGGTTTGTTTAACCAGTTGTTGCGCACTGTTTATCGCTTCATAGGCTGCATTGCTCTTTGCAGAAGAGGCGAGATAGGTAACGGCCTGAGAGAGAATAATCCTTGCCTCCGGATAACCGATGACATTCACAGCCTGGAAACAGTTGTTTGCCAGGAGCAGGGCATTGGGATTTGCATTGCCGATATCTTCCGATGCAAGAATCAACAGGCGCCGCGCAATAAACAGCGGGTCTTCACCACCCTCAATCATCCTTGCCAGCCAGTATACAGCACCATTGGGGTCACTGCCCCTGATCGACTTGATAAAGGCGGAAATAATGTCATAATGCTGTTCCCCTGCCTTGTCATACAGGGCAAGGTTTTGCTGGGCATGTTCCAGCACACTTTTATTTGTCAGGATCACCTTATTGCCGCCAATGCCGTTGATGGCAATCTCCAGCACATTCAGTAATTTCCTTGCGTCTCCTCCGGAAAGGCGGATCAGGGCTTCATGTTCTTCGATGGTGATTTCCTTTTCCTTCAGGATAATGTCCTTCTGTATCGCCGTATGCAGCAGTCCCGAAAGTTCAGTCTCGTCAAGGGATTTAAGGATATACACCTGGCAACGGGAAAGTAAGGCGGAGATGACTTCAAAAGAGGGATTCTCAGTCGTTGCACCGATGAGTGTAACCAATCCCCGTTCTACAGCACCCAGGAGACTATCCTGTTGTGACTTGCTGAATCTGTGGATCTCATCAATAAATAGTATGGGCAATCCCAGAAAGCTATCTTTCAGTCCTGCCGCCTTATCAATGACCTCACGGATATCTTTCACACCAGAATTAATGGCACTGAGGTTAAAAAAAGGGCGATCCAATGCCTGGGATATAATATACGCCAGGGTAGTTTTCCCCACTCCCGGAGGTCCCCAGAAGATCATGGAAGGAAGCTGTCCGCTTTGAATGGCTTTACGCAACACCGCATCAGGGCCTACCAGATGCTGCTGACCAACATATTCATCCAGATTTTGAGGACGCATGCGTTCTGCTAATGGAGGTAGATTCTGCATAAGGTAAAGATAAAAAAAAATGGAGCAAAATATTGCTCCATGTCTAGTATGCTTAAAATGTATTCGCCTAATGAATCCCTGAAGATCCTGATTTTACTGCGCTGCCGGAGGAGTGCTGCTTCCGCTCGCCTTAGGCTTTTTCTTCCAGAACTTACGTTTTGCAGGTTTTTTGTGCTGCGGTTTGTCGGAAGATGCTGCCGGAGCAGATTCATCGGGAGCTGCGCCAAGGTGCTCAGGTAAAGGCATCCTGTCAATTTTCTTGTCAATCAGCTTTTCTATGTTGGCGAATTTACGTTTGTCCTTGTCATTGACCAGGGTAATTGCCGTACCGGTTGTTGCGGCCCTTGCCGTACGTCCAATGCGGTGGATATAATCCTCCGGATCATGGGGTACGTCAAAATTGATGACCAGGGAAATCCCTTCCACATCAATTCCTCGTGACAATACGTCGGTACCAATTAATACCGGCACACGTTTATTCTTAAATTCAGATAAGATGGCTTCTCTTTCTTTCTGTCCCAGATCGGAATGAAATGCTTCCGCTTTAAAGCCCAGGCCACGGAATACCTTTCCCAGGTTCTTCACTTTTTCCTTTGTCGAAGCAAAAATCAGGATACTTGGGAAATCCACATTCTTCATCAGCTCGGTAAGGAGCTTCACTTTTTGTGCGTCATGAACAATATAGGCCTGCTGATTAATTCCTGCGGCCGGCTTGGAAATCGCAATACTGATCTGTTCCGGATTTTTCAGCAATGAACCAGCCAGTTTCCTGATTTTAGGAGGCATGGTGGCAGAGAACAATACGGTTTGTCTGACTTCAGGAAGGAAACTTACAATGCGCATGATGTCATCGTAAAAACCCATATCCAGCATTCTGTCGGCTTCATCCAGCACCAGGTGCTGCAGTTTATCCAGCTTCAGTAAACCTGAGGAAAGATGGGAGATCAGTCGGCCAGGGGTAGCAATAATAATATCCACTCCTTCGCGCATAGATCTTTTCTGTTGTTCATAGGCAATTCCATCACCACCACCATATACGGTTAAAGAGCTGATGTTGGTAAAATAAGAGAGGGCTTCCACCTGCAAATCTATTTGCTGGGCCAGTTCACGTGTAGGCGCCAGGATCAGTGTATTGTTGTGACGGTCTTCCGTTTCACTGATCATGTTCATAATAGGCAGTAAATAAGCCCCGGTTTTACCGGTACCTGTTTGTGCACATGCTATTAAGTCCTTTTTAGCGATGATTAAAGGGATCGCTTCCTGTTGTATAGGGGTTGCATTTCTGAAACCCATGGCTAATAAACCCTCTAATAAATCAGGGTTAAAATTAAAATCTTTGAAATCCAATATACTTTTTTATTATTCGTAATGGTACTGTATAAAAGTAGCTTTTATTTATCGGTTTTTAAATTTTTTTAATCAGCTACGTCTCATAAACTGTTTGTTCACAGGGGGCTTATTTCTTTTTGTCGGCATAACCGAATACCTTCTGCAGTAAGGTTGAGGTACGTGCACCCAGATTTTCCCTGATATCAAGTTCTTCCTGTGCTACCTGGATAAACATTCCTTCTATCGCTTTCTGTGTCACGTATTCCGATAAATCTGCATTCACGGGTTTCACCAATGGCAGTTTATTGTAGCGTGTGGCTGCATCGCCCCAATATTTTGTGGCACCTACTTTACTCAGGCTGCTGGTTACAATAGGACTGAATTTTTCTGTAAGCTGTGCGGTAGTTACCCGTTTAAAATAAGTGGTTGCTGCATCTTTATTTCCCAGTAAAATGTTTGTTGCATCTGTGATGGTCATTTGTTTAATGGCGGAAAGAAAGATAGGTTTGGCTTCTTTTGCCGCATCTTCGGCAGCACGGTTTAAGCTGGTCACCACATTATCTGCCAGGGCACCCATACCAATGCTTCTCAGGGTTTTTTCTACTTTCTGTGCTTCCGGGGGGAAAAGGATTTTAACAGCCAGGTTGCCTAAAAAGCCATCTTTTGCAGAAAGCTGATCGGCCCCTTTTGAGGTGCCTATTTCCAGGGCCTGTTTTAAAGCCTGACCAATTTCTAATGAAGTAGGGTTGCCAGTGGCAGGTATTTTATTTAAGATATTTCCGAGTTTCGACTGACTTTGTACGTCGCAGCTGCTGAAGCAGGTTGTACAGATTGCAATAAGCAAAAGGGTAATTTTATTCATTTATTTGTTTTTACTTCAATAATAAGCAAATCTCTGGCCATTAAAGAGGAAGGGGCGAGAAAAATTTATCGGCCAAAGCTTGTTTATTGCACTCTTGGAGCAGCCCTGAGACCTTACTCAGCTTTCTTCAATGACCCTTTTTTAAATAATTACGCGGGAGTCAGAAAATATTTTTTATACTTGAAAAGAATTTTCCCTGAATTACTACCTTGAAGTTTATAAAAAATACCAGCAGAATTAAAGAGCAGGATGATCTGATGCTTATCGCACAGTACAAACGTACAGGCGACCTGGAGGTATTGGGGCTGCTTTATAACAGGTATATGCACCTTGTCTTCGGGGTTTGCCTCAATTATTTCAAAGAAGAAGAGCCCAGTAAAGATGCGGTCATGCAGATTTTTGAAGAACTGGTGGTCAAACTGAGGATCCATGAGGTTCAGAATTTCAAGAGCTGGCTGCATGTCCTGACCAGGAACCATTGTTTGATGGCCTTGCGCAAGGCAGCGAAGAATAATACGGTATCTCTTGAGGAAACATTTGTGGAAAATACCGATTTTGTGCATCTTGATATAGACGATACAAAAGAAAACCGGCTGGTAGTGATGGAAAAATGTATGGAAACGCTTCCTAAGGAGCAAAAGGTCAGTGTTGACCTGTTCTATTTGCAGGAAAAGTGTTACAAGGAAGTGGCCGATATCACCGGGTATGAACTGCTCAAAGTAAAGAGCTATATTCAGAACGGAAAAAGAAACCTGAAAAATTGTATAGAGAAAAACAGCAGTGAATAGCGATTGGTTAGATATAGAATTACTGGAAGATTACCTGGATGGTAAGCTTGATGCCAGGGCTATGCATAAAATTGAGAAGCAGGCACTGGAAGATCCTTTTGTTGCACAGGCCCTCGCTGGATTAAGTGAATCGCCAAAGAGATCAAAAGAATCTGTTTCCCTCTTACAAAAACAACTGTATGAGCGCATCGCGCAGCAGCAGGTGCAAAAGAAGGATACGGTGTTTACCTGGCAGCGCCTGAGTGTTGCAGCGGCAGCGGCAGTAATGTTTACTTCGGTAAGCATTCTTTTTTTTATGCGCGACAGCAATAACCGTGAACAACAGGCAAAAGGGCAGCCTAAAAAAGTGGAAGTGAATATTGCGCCCCTGAATACAGATTCTTTAAAAAATGAATCCTACGCAGCAAATGTCCCTGCAAATTCATCGGATGCGATTACAGAAATCCAGCCTGCTCCGGAAAATATCAGGAATAGAAAGTCCAGCCCCGTACAGCCCCTGGCTGCGGAAGGAGTGGTCACTGCTACGGCAGATAGCACAGCAGTAAAAAATACAGCCCCCGAAAGTGCACAACCGGTTGTGGCGGCGAGGGTGCTGACCGCACTTGCGCCGGCAGTATCTTCCCCAATAGGTGGATGGGCAAAGTTCGACAGTTACCTGAATGACAATAACAAGCTGATCCCTGAAGCAGGGAAGACGGGTAAATTTGTGGAACTGAGCTTCCAGATTGACAGTGACGGCACTCCTTCGGAATTTAAAGTCATGAAAAGCGCAGAGAAAGAGTTTGATGAGGAAGCGATACGCCTGATCAAAGAAGGTCCCAAATGGGAAGTGCCTAAACCGGCAGATAGCCGTGTCAGCTATTCCGTGGCCTTCTAGGATACGGAAAGAACCTTATAAAAAAATCCCTCTGATGTTTTACACACAGAGGGATTTTTTTATATCGGATAGTTGAGTAGTACTAAAATTCAGCCTGGGCTGAAAATCCAGGCTCCATAAAGGATTAAAAGAAAAGATCGATGATCTTGAAAATGATGATGGCCAGTACCGCTGATACAGGGATCGTTAATACCCATGCCCATAATAGGCTGACGGTAACTCCCCATCTTACTGCAGATACCCTTTTTAATAAACCAACACCTACAATAGATCCTGTAATGGTATGGGTCGTAGAAACAGGGATACCGAAGTGTTCAGTAATCCCTAAAGTTACGGCACCGGCAGTTTCTGCGGCAACCCCTTCAAAGGCATTTACTTTGGTAATTTTTGATCCCATTGTTTTAACGATTTTCCATCCCCCACTCATAGTTCCCAGTGATATGGCAGCATAACAGGTAATAGGAATCCATTCAGGCATGGTATCTCCTGTCTTTAATACGTTAGCGGCAACCATGGCTACATAGATAATTCCCATTACTTTCTGGGCATCGTTACCCCCATGGGTGAAACTCAGGGCCGCAGAAGAGATCAGCTGTAATCTTTTAAACCATTTCTCAGCCGTTGAAGGTCTTGAATTTTTAGACAGGTGCAGGAGAATGATCGAGATAATTACCGATATGACCATCCCGATTACCGGGGCAAGCACAATAAAGGCAACAACTTTCAGGATAGGGGCGATATTGATCGCAGACATCATCCCTACACCCAAAGTAGATGCCTTAGCCATACCGGCACCAGCAAAACCACCAATCAGTGTATGTGATGAACTTGAAGGTATACCATACCACCAGGTAAATAAGTTCCATGCAATTGCGGCTACAAGTCCGGCAAGAATTACTTCCAGTGTAATGAAGTTCTCTACTACCGTCTTAGCAATTGTATTTGCTACTTTATGATCTGTAAAATAAAAATAAGCGGCAAAATTAAAAAGTGCTGCCCAAAGTACAGCCTGAAAAGGTGTCAGGACTTTTGTCGACACGACGGTAGCGATTGAATTCGCAGCATCATGGAAACCATTGATATAGTCGAAACCAATAGCCAGTATAATTACAACAACCAATAAGGTAGTTACCATTTTTTGAATGTTTAAGCGTTTTTAACCAAAATAGACTCCAGCACATTGGCGGCATCTTCACATTTATCTGTAGCCATTTCCAGTGTCTGAAGAACTTCTTTTTGTTTGATCAGTTCAATCGCATTGGTTTCAAATTCAAACAAACGTGCGATAGCAATATTACAAACATAATCAGCCTGATTTTCACCACTGTTAATACGTACACAAGCATCAGCAATTACACGGATATTTTTAAAGCTTCTCAATTCTTTGATCGCCTTATCCAAATCTGTACACATTTCCACCAGTAATTCCGCAAGTTTGATCATCGCATCACCAATATTCGTGATGTTGTACAATTCAATATTACTTGCAGAAGCATGAATATAATCAGCAATATCATCTACAGCACTTGCCAGGGCATGGATATCTTCCCTGTCAAACGGTGTAATAAAGTTCTTGCTTAACTCCAGAAAGATGGAGTGGGTAATCTCATCTCCAACGTGTTCCAGACGCTCAACTTCCTTGATATATTCTTTTCTTTTTTCAAGATCCTTCGCACTTAAGGCTGAAAAAAGTGCTTCTGAAATCTTCAATACATTGCTTCCGGCTTGTTCGAATAGCGGTTGAAATTTTTTGTCTTTTGGTGTAAAGAACTTAAAGATGTTATTCATGTTAAAATAAATATGAATGCAAAAGTAGGAAAGCCAATGTTAAGTTAGTGTTAAGTATTAACATTGAAGCTATTATTACTTTAAATTATCCTAGTTTCTGAAGCGTGAAAGCAAAGGTAGTTCCTATTTGCAGGGTACTGCGGACAGAGATGATTTGTTCATGTGCCTCCAGGATATGTTTTACAATCGCTAAACCAAGTCCTGTCCCACCTACTTCACGTGATCTGTGGGAATCAATTCTGTAAAAACGTTCGAATAAACGCGCCAGGTGCTTTTCTTCAATACCAATACCATCATCTGTCACTTCTATAAGGTACTGATCATGTAATTCGAATATTTTGATAAATGTCGATCCGTTCTCTTTCCCATATTTAATGGAGTTGGTGATCAGGTTGATCATCACCTGTCTGATCTTCTCCCGGTCGGCATTTACAAATGCCGGATGCATATATTTTTCTTTGAAGAATAGCCTGATCTCTCTTTTCTTGGCTTTGTCCTCCAGCCCTTCCATCACCTCTTTAGCCAGTACAACGAAGTCGAACTTATGGTATTCAATAGGTATTTCTCCAGATTCCAGCTTCGCAATGGAGTCAAGGTCATTGATCAGGTAGCTTAGGCGTTCTACGTTTTTCTCTGCTTTTTTTAAGAATTTAACTGCCATATCAGGATCATCAACAATGCAGTCCTGCAATGTTTCTATGTATCCCTGTATCGCGAACAGTGGGGTCTTGAATTCATGTGACACATTCGAAAGAAACTCTCTCCGGAACTGTTCCTGCTTTTTTAGTACGTCTATCTCTTTCTTTTTTGCTCCTGCCCATTCCTTCACCTCATGTTCCACATCATTTATAGGGTCGGAACTGACATATTCCCCCAGTGCATCTTTTAGATCTTTACCCAGTTTAAGGTTATGGATGAGCTTATAGATCAGCTTTACCTTGGAATAGATATACTTCTCCAGCAGGTAATAAAACATGATGAAACTGGTGATAAAGGAAACGCCGAAGGAAATCAGCATAAAGTACCAGCTTTGCTGGAAATAGAAATTTACCAGTCCGATAGACAGTCCTACGGCCAGAGCGGTGATGAGTACAAGGATGCTTAGCTTCATAGCGCCAATTTACAAGATAATTTTAATATCCGGTGTTAAATTTAGCGTCGAAAACCTTTTTCCGGGCTGCTGGGAAGGCCATTGTTTGACCATACAGCTGCTCCTGTTTTCTTTAGCTGAAGCGCCTTAAAAAATTTCAAGGGTATAGGCTTATCTTTATGATCTATAATTGTTTTTCTGTGAGGTATTTCCAGTACCGTTTCGGCACGTGCTGTGTATGAAGCCGCGTATTTTTCCTTGAAGGAATGTTCGTGCTTTTGAAGTAATCTTTCCAGAGTACGGCATACAGCTCTTCCTTTGTAGACAGCACAGCCGATGAAGTAATTATTGCTTGTTTTTGTACTTTGAAGTCGATCTCGATGTTTTCTACCTTTTCCAGGTCATAGTATAGGCCGTAATGCCTCTTAATGTCATAAATGATCCATTGCTGATCGGCATATCGGTTTTTGAAATGGGTGATGATCAGGGGCAGGACATTGAAATCGGGATCTATTCCACAATAGAAAATACCATCTGCAGTATGCTGAAAACGAATGAAAGCTTTCATTCGGTGTTTTTCCCGTTCTACTTTCCTGGCGGCCTGACTCAGGTTCAGGACGTGCGTATTTCCATAGTTTTTTTCTGCCCCGGGTGGATTGGAAAAGAGGTAACAGCAGAATTCAAACAGGGAAGTATACACTTCTTCCTGCTCGGATAAATAGCTGCAATATAAGATACGGATCCATGCCGCAGCTAATCGTTTTTGTAAACCTGCCCATACCCTGGCAGATTTTCTTTCCTCACTGTGTATGACAAGGGAAGGGCTAAAGGCATCTGGCTGATAGGTGTCCGTTGTTTTAAGGATCACCTGTCCGGGTTTTCGCTCAAACCATTCAAATACGGCACATAATAATCCCTCGAAACTACCGTCAAAGACATAAATGTTCAGTTGTTTGTTCATCGCAAATACCTTAAATTAATCCTTAAAACAAGATCAGCTGATTGAGGTCGGTCTTCAGGTATTTACTCTGACTCTCTGCAAGGATGAATGATTTGATCTGTGTACCCTGAAAATCATTCAGCTGATAGGGGCTGTCTGCACAGCGGATAAAGTGTTTCGCCCTGTTATAGGCCACCCCGATTTTTTTCAGCTGATCAATACGCAGCTTGCCGAACTTCCTGGCCTGGACGATTTTTTTTGCGGAGCCTACACCAATACCGGGAATACGCAAGATGACTTTATAGGAGGCGACATTGATATCCACCGGGAAATGCTGCAGGTTGCGCAATGCCCAGCTGAGCTTTGGATCGATATCAATGTCCAGGTGGGGATTGGCATCATTTAACAGCTCATTCACATGGAAGCCATAAAAACGCATCAGCCAGTCTGTCTGGTACAGTCTGTTTTCCCTGATCAGCGGTGGCTGAGTACCCAATACGGGTAAGCGGTTGTCATTGCTGATAGGAATGTAACCGGAGTAATATACCCGCTTTAGCGAGAAGTTCCGGTAGAATGCATCTGCAGTCTGCATAATGTCCTTGTCGCTCTCGGGCGTGGCACCGATGACCATCTGTGTACTTTGTCCGGCTGGGACAAACTTAGGGACGCTCCTGATCAGCTTACGTTCTTCTTTAAATTGTACAATCTGGTTCTGTACATATCCCAGCGGTTTGATCACATCCTGGTGACTTTTATCTGGTGCAAGCAGCTTTAATCCACTTTCTGTAGGCATTTCCAGGTTGATGCTCATCCTGTCTGCATACATTCCGGCTTCCTTAATCAGCTCTTCACTTGCCCCAGGGATGGTTTTTAAATGAATATATCCGTTAAAACGCTCTTCTAACCGAAGTTTTTTGACAATCCTAAGTAACCGCTCCATCGTAAAATCTGCATTTTTGAAAATGCCTGAGCTCAAAAATAACCCTTCGATATAATTACGGCGGTAGAAGTTCATGGTCAGTTCCACCACTTCCTCAACAGTGAATGCAGCCCTTTCTATGTCATTGCTCTTCCTGGAAACGCAATAGGCGCAATCAAAAATACAATGGTTGGTCAGAAGGATCTTTAGGAGCGACACACATCTGCCATCCTCAGTATAGGTGTGGCAGATTCCTGATGCACTGCTGTCACCAAGACCCTTGTTGTCATTCTTTCTTTTGCTCCCACTGGAAGAGCAGGAGACATCATACTTTGCAGCATCGGCAAGGATGTTTAATTTTTCCCGGAGACGGTCAGACATAATACTATATTTGCTAACAAATATAGTATTAAATAACTAAAATAATTAGTTTTATGATAGTGCTTTGTTACTCTTTTTAGGAATGCAGGTTTATCTTTTACCTTTCCATTCCCCATAAAACTGATCAAGATAAGACAGCATAAACTGATGCCTGTTTTCTGCAAGCTGTTTCCCTGTTGCCGTCCGCATCAGGTCTTTCAACCGAAGGAGTTTTTCATAGAAATGATTGATCGTCGGCGCAGTTGAGTTCTTGTAGGCTTCCTTGCTCAGGTCGGGGTCTGGCGGAATCGCAGGGTCATACATGAGCCTGTTCTTATAGCCTCCATAGGTAAACGCCCTGGCAATACCAATCGCACCAATGGCATCCAGCCGGTCTGCATCCTGAACAATGTTCATTTCGTGGGAAGAGAAGGTAACGGTGCCCAGACTTGCTTTGTAGCTCATGTTGAGGATAATCTGTTGTACATGGACGATCACATCGGCAGAAATACCGATACTTTCCATGAATGCTCCCGCCATCATCGGGCCAATTTCTTCATCTCCCCCATTAAATTTGCTGTCCGCAATATCATGCAGCAAGGCGGCCAGGGAGATGATCAGCAGATCGCCTCCTTCAGCCTCGCTGATATGTCTCGCTGAGGAATAGACCCTTTCAATATGAAACCAGTCGTGCCCTGCTTCAGCTCCTTCCAGTGTCTCTTTTACAAAAGAGATGGTCTGGTCAATTGCAATTCCGAAATCTTTATCCATGGAACAAAGATATCGGAATAATTTAATTCCCCGCGTGAGATGCCGATGCCGCAGGAGGAATGCTGTGTGTGAACTCTGAGTAATCAAGACTAATCAATTGCATCACTTCAACTTCAAGTATAATGGCAATTTGAAACAATCTGTCCAATGTAAGTTTACTATAGCCTAATTCTATTTTGCTGTAAGCATTTTGAGAGATGGAAAGCTTTGCCGCAAGATAATCCTGGGTATAGTTCCTCGCCTCTCTTGTCTTTCTGATGTTCCCTGCTACAACCTTTGGTTTTAAATCACGATTGTCTTTCATATATGTTTTTTAGATGTGTTAAGTCCGTTATTAACGAAATAACAATAATGATGGATTTTTACTGGTGAAAATTGTGAATATGATACATTTACCCGAGTGGTGATAGAGGGTACAACTTTTCGGTGTATTCTCGTTGGTTGTATGATTTAGGCCGCTTTTTTAATCCTGCTACCCCCATGGCCTCGTTATAGTATTTATACAAAAACAGAAAAAAATATTTTCTGTGGAGGTGCAGGGCCAGCCGAAAACCTGTAATAGTGTAGGCATTTATAAAAACCAAATAGAGCAGATGATGAATCTACAGGAGTTGAATCAAAACGAAATGACAGCAATTAATGGTGGTGGTTTACTGGATAACCTTGGCCTTGGAAACCTTGGTCTTGGTGGATTACTGGGGAGCAATGGCGGTACCAACCAGGGTGGCTTAACAGCAAGTATCGGATTAGGCAGCCTCTTGTCTTTGTCGAATACTTCAAACGGCAGCACTACAGAACTTACATTGGGTAAAGGATTAAGCCTAAATCTGGAAAGCCTTTTCAATAGCTTCTAAGCTTTAAAAAGAGATTCTTTCCGGGAAAATAAAATCAATCCGGGCTGAACTGCAGTTTTCAGCCCGGATCTTCGAAAAAAAATATCAGGTAAAAAGTCTGGCCATTAAAAATGAATAGAATTCTTCATACTAAGGTATCGCGTGAACGCCGGGGTATTCCTTTTTGTTGTCCCTAAAGACACAACCAGGAAGCATAATATATTCTGTTCAGTTGTGCGGTATGTGGCTGTTTTTAAAACCTATATGGGTTTAGGATCGTTCATTATCCAAACAAGTATTAAAAGATTCTTTCTTTTTTTCTTGTAGAGGAGTTGCCGAAAACCTAAAATAGAGTAGGCTTTTATTAAATGATTGAAATTATGAATCTTCAAGAATTGAATCAGAATGAAATGACAGAAATTAATGGTGGTGGTTTATTTGGAAACAGTGATTCTGCTAGTCAGGGTGGCTTAACCGGATCACTGGGAATCGGGAATTTACTATCATTCTCTAATGAGACCACAGACGGGGATGAAAGTTCATCATCATCCTTCTCTCTTGGTAACGGTATCAACCTGGATTTGGGCGGTATCTTCAATAGTCTTAGAGGCTAAGGAAACGATTGTTTAATAAAAACAACCAGCAGAAAAGGGAGAAACTCAACGTTTCTCCCTTTTGCTTTAAATAGGGAGCAGGGCTTTACATGGGAGGGAGGTTCCGGTCATTAAAATCAGTTTATGAATAGCGATAAATACATTTTTCCTCAGGAAATTATAGAAAATACCGCAGAGTTCCACTTTCATTCCCATCACTCGGCGACGAAAATTATCTACCAGACGGTACTGCTGGTCCTGATTGCAGGATTTTTGAGCTTGTTCTTTATTAAGGTAGATGTGAATGTTAAAAGTACCGGACTCTTCCGGTCTGTGGAAGAAAGAAATACCATTAAACCACTGGTATCTGGCAGGATAGATTCTGTATTTATTAAAGAGAATACCCATGTGAAAGCCGGACAGGTTCTCCTGACGATAAAAAGGGAATCCCTGGAAGGTAAAAATGACCTGGTGAAATTACAGCAATCTGATGTGGAGGCACAGCTTGGTGACCTCGGACAGCTGATTACTGCTTACCGTACCAATAACTGGGACAGGAAACTTCAGCTGGAATCAGGCCTTTATAGTCAGCAATACAGCCTGTTTATGCAGCAGATTGTAGAAGCCAAATCCAGGTATAACTCTGCCCGCCGTAATTATCAGCGCTATTTGTTCCTCTACAGAAAGAAAGCCGTCTCCGCCCTCGAATATGACGAGGTGAAGTTAAAACTCGATAACATCAAAAATGAACTTTCCCTGATCGGCGAAACACAGGGCAGCAAATGGCAGTCGGAATTGAATAACCTTAAAATCCAGACCAGGGAACTGAGCTCAAAAAATGAACAATATGCGGAAGAGAAAGAGTTTTATACGCTGAGGGCTTCGGTAACCGGATCGGTGCAGCAACTGAAGGGAATACAACCCGGCAGCCTGGTCAGTACAAATGAACTGCTTGGAGAAATCTCGCCCGACTCGGGACTGATTGCGGAGACTTATGTGTTGCCAAGGGATATCGGCTTACTGAAAGTCGGTACCGCTGCGCGCTTTCAGGTGGATGCCTATAATTATAACCAGTGGGGAATGCTGGGAGGTAAAGTATTATCCATATCAAATGATATTTTCATGGACAAAGGGCAGCAGCCTTATTTTAAAGTGAAATGCCTGCTGGATGCTTACCAGCTGAAATTAAAAAATGGATATGTAGGCAAGATCAAAAAGGGGATGACACTGCAGGCACGTTTCTTCGTGACACGCCGTACCCTGTTCCAATTGTTATATGATAAAGCAGATGACTGGCTAAATCCCAATATGGCCGGTTCAGATAAATTAGATGAGACGGTATGAATTTCTTCAAAACCTTAGTGACTTCCGCTGCTGCCTATTTTTCGAACAGGAAAAAAGGGAGGCTGATCAATGTGAAACAGCATGACGCGACCGACTGTGGGGCAGCCTGTATAGCATCAATTGCTGCGCATTATGGATTAAGTTTACCCATCGCACGCATCCGCCAGTTTGCCTCTACCGATACAAAAGGTACAAATGTACTGGGGTTAATCGAAGCCTCGACGAAAATAGGCTTTACAGCCAAGGGAGTGCGGGGAACTTTCGACAATCTTTTTAATATTCCCTTACCGGTGATTGCACATGTGAACCAGAATAATATGGCGCATTATGTCGTGATCTATAAAATGACACGTACCTACCTGGAGATCATGGATCCCGCCTATGGGGAAACACAGCAGGTAAGCCCAGATGAATTCCGAAAGAAATGGACGGGTGTGCTGATTATGCTGCTTCCCGGTGATGATTTCTCTGCGGGAGAAGAGCGTATCAGTATTGAACAGCGCTTTATTTATCTGTTGAAACCACACCGGTCGGTGCTGATACAGGTACTCATCGGTTCTGTTTTTTATACTATCCTGGGCTTGTCCACCTCTATATTCCTGCAGAAGATCGTGGATAATGTACTTCCGGATGCCAATGCAAATCTGCTGAACCTGATGGGGACAGTGATGATCTTTATTATCGCTGTTCAGCTCTTTATCAATCATGCGAAGACACTGCTGACCATAAAGACCGGACAGCAAATCGATGCGAGACTGATCCTGGGTTATTATAAACACTTGCTGAAATTGCCCCAGCAATTTTTTGATACCATGAGAGTCGGGGAAATCATTTCAAGGATGAATGATGCCGTGAAGATCCGGGCATTCATCAATGATGTGTTGGTCGGCTTCGTGGTGAATGTATTTATTCTTATCTTCTCCTTCGCCCTCATGTTTACCTATTACTGGAAACTGGCGCTTATCCTGCTGACGATCGTACCACTGTATGCGGTTATCTATTATTTTTCCAACAAAGTGAACAAGTTTACACAGCGAAAGCTGATGGAAAAAACGGCCGACCTGGAAAATCAACTGGTGGAATCAGTGAATGCTGTCAGTACAATTAAGCGGTTCGGACTGGAGAATTTCACGAACCTGAAAACAGAGATCAGGTTTGTCAATTTGCTGCGCACGATTTATACTTCAGGGATCAATTCCCTATGGATCGGTAATGCAAGTAGTTTTATTTCCAGCCTCTTTTCTGTGATTTTATTGTGGACCGGGGCAACCTTCGTGATCAACAATAAGATTACCGCAGGGGAGTTGCTTTCCTTTTATGCCATCATTGGTTATTTTACCGGGCCTGTGGTGAGTTTAATCGGCATGAATAAAGTCCTGCAGGATGCAAGGATTGCGGCCGACAGGTTGTTTGAGATTATGGACCTGGAAAGGGAGTCGACAGAAAATAAGGCAGAGATGACGGCAGAGATGGTCGGGGATATTTTATTTAAAAATGTAAATTTCCGCTATGGGACGCGGGTGACCGTTTTTGAGGATTTCAGCCTGAAGGTTCCAAAGGGAAAAATAACGGCAATTGTCGGGGAAAGCGGATCAGGCAAAACCACGCTGCTGTCGCTGCTACAGGCCATCTACCCACTGCAGTCGGGCGGCATACAGATTGGCGATTATGATATCAAATATATCACGAACGACAGTTTGCGCAGGATCGTAGGCGTGGTGCCGCAGGATGTTCACCTTTTTGCTGGAAATGTCATCGATAATATTGCGATTGGCGACATGGAGCCCGATATGAAAAAGATCATCCGCATTTGCGGGGAAATAAATATTCTGGAGTTTATTGAGCAGTTGCCAAACGGATTTGATACTTACCTGGGCGAAAATGCCGGTAACCTGTCGGGTGGACAACGGCAGCGCCTGGCCATTGCGCGGGCTTTGTACCGTGAGCCTGAGATCCTGATCCTGGATGAAGCGACTTCCTCCCTCGACTCTACTGCTGAAGAGTATATTTATAAAACGATTGCTTACCTGCGGGAAAAAGGAAAGACCATTGTATTGATTGCACACCGCTTAAGTACGGTGGTGAATGCCGATAAAATTGTGGTGCTGAGTAAGGGTACCCTGATAGAGGAAGGGACACATGTGGAACTGTTGAACCGTAAAGCTGCCTATGCAGCCATGTGGCAGAAACAATTCCCTGTATTGGAACCCACCGCAGGCAATTGACCTGCGGACGGGACCTTTTATCTTTAATCCTGTGTTTGCTGTGGTTTAGGCTGTGGCCTCTCCTCATCTGCTCTCCTTGAACCGTCATACAGTTCATATTCCAGCATGCGGCAATCCAGTTTACCATTATAAAATTCAAGCTTGCGGGAAGCTTTTAATCCGATTTTTTTGGCGAGGTCGGGATTTCCGGTAAAGATGTATCCGGTATATCCTTTACATTCTTTCTTCATGAAATCACCAATACGTTTATAGGTAAGTTCCAGCTGTGAATGGACACCCAGGCGTTCCCCGTATTCCGGATTGAAGACCACGACACCTTTTCCACCTTCCGGTACAATGGTATCGGCAAAGTCGCACACCTCAAAAGTAATCAGGGTATCTACACCTGCTGTCTGTGCATTTTTGCGGCTGATGTCTACGGCATCTTCAGAGATATCTGTCGCCACGATCTGTAAGTCAATGTTTTTTACTACCTGGTCTTTCAGGATACGGCGTTCGGCAAAAAATACCTGTTCATCGTAACCTAAAATATGCATGAAGCCATAATTCATACGGAATAGTCCTGGCCTTCTGTTCGTGGCCAGTAATGCCGCCTCAATAGCCAGTGTTCCCGAACCGCACATCGGATTAATGAAAGGCGATTTCTGGTCCCATTTCGTGCTCAGTATTGTTCCTGCAGCAAGGGCTTCCAGCATTGGGGCTTTACCGGGAATTTTACGGTATCCATGTTTTGCAAGGGTTTCTCCCGAAGTATCAAGAAAAATATCTGCCTGATCGTCTTTCCAATAGAGGTGGACTACCGTTTTATGGGCATCTGCACCTGAGTTTGGACGGATCCCTTTTTTTGCCTTGATCCTGTCAACAATCGCATCCTTTACCTTCAGGTTAGTGAAAAGCGGAGTGGTAATGGTAGGGTGGTCGACATTGGAAGTCACAGAGAAATAACCCGAGAAATCGATCAGATCTTCCCATGGCATATCTACCAGCTCAAGGTATAATTCTTCCGGACTATTGACTTTAAAGCTGTTTAAACAGTATAAAATCTGACTCGCACAGCGCAGGTTCAGGTTCAGTTTGATACACTCGGTTAAAGTGATGTTTAACTCTACTCCCGTTGGGAAATCTCTTACAATTTCGTAGCCAAGCGCTTTTACCTCTTCAACCAGATATGGCGAAAGTCTTTTGTTACAGGTTATTATAACCTTACTTTTGTTGTGGAAAACTTGCATAATTATTGTGTAAAGTTATCAATAAAAATATAGAGATTTGAGGTTGATAGTAGAATAAAAGAGTATTTGTTATGGAATTAAAAGGAAAAGTGCATGAAATCGGTGCATTACAGCAGGTAAGTGAGACTTTTAAAAAACGCGATCTGATTATAGAATACGCAGAAAACCCGACGTATCCTGAATATATCAGGTTTGAAGCGTTGCAGGATAAAACTGCTTTGTTCGACAGCTTAAAAACTGGCGATGATGTAGAAGTTTCTTTCAACCTGCGCGGGCGCCCATGGACTGATAAAACAGGGAAAACTTCTTACTTTAACAGTCTGGTAGTTTGGCGTATCAACGCATTAACGAATAATGCAGGTGCTGCATCTACTCCACAATACGCTCCACCGGCAGATTTAAGCAATGCGCCAGGTGAAGAAGATGACCTGCCATTTTAAGAACTTTATAAGGAAACAATTTTACATTGGGTGCCGGAATTTATTTCCGGCATTTTTTTTACCATTCCTTTTTTCCTGGTTTTGTATTCCTTTTTTGCACTTACCGGAAGCTTGCATCCGCTTCTCTGAAGAATGCCTAATGCGCTCTGGATCAGAAGAACAATGTTTGAGTTGCACTTGTTAAAAATTGTTAAAATCGATCTTTATTCTTCCCAATGGCGTATTTTTGCCTAGCTTATGAAGAAAAAAAGTCTCTGGCTGATTACCATTCTCATGACCATAGCCTTGCTGGGAGTGTTCGTTATGCAATTATATTACATAAGGGAAGCCTATAGACTCAAATCACAGCTTTTTGAACAGGATGTTAACCAGGCTCTGGCCGGAGTAGCCAATAAGGCACAGCGGCTGAATGCCATCAATCACATCGACAAAAAAGGGATGGAGCTGCGTATTGCCTGGGAAAACCAGCGTGTCAACAAAGAACGCAAAATCCTGCAACTGGAGGAAAAGTTTAAACAGGAGGAAAAGAAAAGAAAATATAACCAGCAAAAACAGATCATCGATGAGTTGAATTATCAGGATGACATGATCAGGAAATTTTACCTCGGCCCAAGAATCATTTCTGAAGCAGAGTACCTGGCCCTGTCCGATGAGTCGACTACCCCCCTGAATGTAGATGTGAATTTGGGCTTCGATGCCAATATGAATATCGTTAGGGGAGATGTGCGAAAAACGTTCCGGATACGGTCGGTAAAGACATTTGGCCTGCAGCCGGAGAAACTTCCGGACAGTATCCGCTATCTGGTATACAGCAAATATGACGAACAGCCCCTGAAGGTTTCCCTGCCGAGTATCAATGGGGATATGCGGATCAAATTCAGGATCGAGGATGATATGGCCAACAGAAGGTATCAGGCTGCAATGAAAGCATTGAAAGAAGATACACAGGAGATCAACAGGAGCGATTTTGACATTGTTGAAGCGGCAGCCAGGGAAATGGGCGAGGTAGGCATTCCTTTAAATGAACGTATTTCTGCAGCCAGGTTGGACAGCCTGCTGCGCGCAGAACTGCAAAATAAAAATATCAACCTGAAATATGATTTCTGGTTAAAAAGCTTTTACAGTAAGTCGGTCCTGTTTTATAAGGTATCGGACGGGAATACAGAATTGCTGGAATCCAATACGTTTAAAACAAAGCTTTTCAGTAATGATATTATCAGGGATCCTGGAATGCTGTATGTGAATTTCCCGGATAAGGACAGGCTGATTTTCAGCAACCTGAGCGTTACCATGGCCTCCTCGGCTGGTTTGTTACTCGTATTGATTTCCATTTTTTCCTATACGCTGTATGCCATATTGAGGCAAAAAAAGATATCAGAAATGAAAACTGATTTCATCAATAACATGACGCATGAGTTTAAGACTCCGGTGTCGACGATCATGATCGCCAGTGAAGCGCTGAGGGATCCGGAAATCCAGGAGGACAAAACACGTATAGACAGGCTCGCCGGTATCATTTATGATGAGAATGTGCGCCTGGGGAACCATATTGAACGTGTGCTGAGCATTGCGCGGCTGGAGAAAAAAGAATTGAAACTGGATCATGAGGTGATTGATATGCATACGCTGGTGACGGCTGTGGCAGATAATATGCACTTGCAGCTCCAGAAGAAAGAGGCGGAACTGATCTTACAGCTGAATGCTGAAAAAGACCTGGTGACAGGGGACGAATTCCATCTGTCCAACGTGATTTATAACCTGATTGATAATGCCAATAAATACAGTGTTGGTCCCCCGAAAATTACCCTGCGCAGCAGGAACTCCGGGAAACATTTTATCCTTGAGGTAGAGGATGAAGGTATCGGCATGACAAAGGAACAGAGTAAACGTATTTTTGACCAGTTCTACCGGGTGCCTACAGGTAACCTGCATGATGTAAAAGGATTCGGACTGGGACTGAATTATGTCCATGATATTATAACCCAAATGGGTGGCGCGATTAAAGTGCGCAGTGAAAAAGATAAAGGTACAATATTTGAAATTTTAATACCCCTAAATTAACATGAAGAAAATTCTATTGGTGGAAGACGATCCGAATCTTGGTATGCTGTTACAGGATTATTTACAGTTAAAGGGTAAGTTCAGCATTGTCCTTTGTGTAGATGGTGAGGAAGGTTTACGTGCATTTAATAAACAGGCATTTGATCTTTGTATACTGGATGTCATGATGCCCAAAAAAGACGGCTTCGCCTTAGGCAAGGAAATCCGCAAGATCAATGAAGAGGTGCCGATTATTTTTGCGACAGCAAAAGCAATGATGGAAGACAAGGCATCGGCCTATGACCTGGGCGGGGACGATTACATCACAAAACCTTTCCGTATTGAAGAGCTGCTGCTGCGGATCAATGCCCTGCTGAAAAGAGTGTCTTCAAAAGAGACCAAGCCCGAGGGGCCGGTACAGTCGCAGTTCCAGATCGGCGAGTATTCCTTTGACTTCACTACCCAGATGATCCAGTTTAAAGGTCAGCAGCAAAAGCTGTCCACAAAAGAAGCCGAGTTGCTCCGCCTGCTTTGTTTAAAACAAAATGAAGTATTAACAAGGGAAGAAGCCTTGCTGAGTATCTGGCATGATGATAATTATTTTAATGGACGCAGTATGGATGTCTTCCTCAGTAAACTCCGTAAATATTTAAGGGAAGACCCCAAAGTGGAAATCCTGAATGTACATGGTAAAGGATACAAACTACTAGTCAACTAGAGCGCAACAAAGCTGCTTTAAGAGCCTGGTTAACGGGATTAATCTTTAGGTAATTAATTTGTTAATTAAATGTTTGCTATTCTTGTTACCTTTGGGCTCAATGATCAATTCATTAAATTTGAGCTACAAATATGTCTGAATACAACCCTGCTGAAATTGCCGCCAAATTTATAAATTATACTTCCCGCCATATTTTTCTGACGGGAAAGGCCGGTACAGGAAAGACAACTTTCCTGCGGAACCTGATTGAGCTTACCCATAAAAAAGCCGTGATTGTTGCCCCTACAGGTATCGCGGCAATCAATGCAGCCGGAGTGACGATTCATTCCTTATTCCAGCTGCCTTTTGGTACTTACCTGCCGAAACAACCCACGACAGAGCCTTTCAATCAACAGTACAATACTCCAAAGTCTATCGTTCGTCACCTGCAGATGAACACCACCAAGAGAAGGATCTTCCAGGACCTGGAGTTGCTGATTATTGATGAGGTGAGTATGCTGCGCGCCGATCTGCTGGATGCCATAGATATGGTCTTAAGGTATATCCGGAAGAATAATGCCAGCTTCGGCGGGGTACAGGTGCTGTTTATTGGGGACTTGCACCAGCTTCCCCCGGTTGTGAAATCCAATGAATGGCAGCTGCTCGCCGAGTTTTATAACAGTGTCTATTTCTTCGATGCACATGCCCTGCAACAAAGTCCCCCGATATATATTGAACTGGAGAAAATATACCGCCAGGCAGATGCCGTGTTTATCGGTTTGCTGAATAACCTGCGAAATAATGAAATTACTGCTTCCGATGTCGCCTTGTTGGACCAATATTATAAAGCGGATTTCGTCCCTTCAAAAGCAGATAAATATATTACGCTGACAACGCATAACCAGCGTGCCGACACGTTGAATAAGAAGAGCCTGGAGGAGCTTGGTGGCAAATCTTATTTTTTTAAGGCTGTGGTAGAAGGAGAATTCGCAGAGAATTCCTATCCTGCAGAACGTTCCCTGGAGTTGAAACTAGGGGCACAGATCATGTTTATTAAGAATGACCAGAGTGGGGAACGCCGTTACTTTAATGGCAAAATTGCCACAGTTGTTGTTCTTCGTGAGGATTTTGTAGAAGTGGAAACGGAAGGTGAAAGAGAACGTATCGTACTGGAAAAGTATACCTGGAAGAATATCAAATATACCAACCATAAAGTCACCAATGAGATTGAAGAAGAAGTGATCGGGAAGTTTCTTCAGTTGCCGGTAAAACTTGCCTGGGCCATCACCGTACATAAAAGTCAGGGCCTGACTTTCGATAAGGCCATTATCGATATCGGCAATGCCTTTGCACCGGGACAGATTTATGTGGCCTTGTCACGCCTGCGCTCACTCGACGGACTTGTCCTGACCTCCCAGATCTCTGGATCAGGGATCAGGCAGGATCAGAATGTAGCCCATTTTTCTAAAAATAAGCAGCTGCAGGAACAACTGGACCTGCAGATGAGGTCAGAGAGTGAAGTGTTCCTGCGGACTTACCTGATGCAGTGCTTCGACCTGAATCCGCTGGATAATTTTGTCTATGAACATGTCCATTCCTATAGTAAGGATATCAATAAATCGGCAAAACAGAAACATGTCAAATGGGCTCAGCTGTTATTGAAAGACCTAAGTGAAATTAAACAGCATGCCAATAAATTCCTGAGCCAGATTCAACGCCTCAGTCATGTGCAGACAGCCGAAGGGCTGGCTACCTTGCTGGAACGTACCAAAGCGGCAGAGAATTATTTCAATCCACTGATCCTGGATCTTTCTGCCCGTATTTTCGAGCGGATGGAGCTGGTGAAACAGGATAAGCAGGTTACTGCATTTTTAACGGAACTCCTGGAAATGGAGTCCCTGTTCTATGAGCAATTTAAAAAGATAAGGAAAGCCACAGCATTATTGCAGTCTACTATCTCTGGGAAGGACTTTACGAAAAGCGATGTCAACTCATTGCTCAATCAGGCAGACAGGGAACTGCAGATGAAGAAAGTTTTCGCAATGCCCAATCAGCTCGACTTTAATGCGAAGAAACCGAGGGCGAAAAAGGCGAAAGAACTGAAGGAACCTAAGCCTGATACCAAAGAAGCTTCCCTGGAGCTTTTCCGGAAGGGCAGGTCGATCGAGGAAATTGCGGCAGAAAGAAAGATGGTGGTCGGTACCATTGAAGGTCACCTGGCACATTATGTGGCCCTCCAGGAGATTTCTGCAAGGGATATCCTGGGGAAAAGAAAACTGGAGGATATCCTGAAAGCGATCAAAACCTTAAAAACCATGAGCCTCAATCCGATAAGGACACACCTCGGTAAAAGTTATACTTTCGGAGAGATAAAAATCGGTATTGCGGCACATCTTGCGGAAGGGGATTAACTAAATTCTATATCCCCCTCAAATACCAACTTTGCTGGGCCGCACAGGAACACCCTGCTGAAGGTGCTGCCGTCATAGTCGAACGTGATGCGCAATTTTCCACCCAGCACTTCCACTGCGGTTTCCAGGGCACCGGTCTGTTTTTTTTCTATGGCCATTGCGAGGGCAACTGCCGTAACCCCTGTGCCACAGGCAAAAGTTTCATCTTCCACGCCCCGCTCAAAGGTGCGTACAAATAAATGGTCTCCTTTGTCTTCCACAAAATTGACATTGATGCCCTGCTGTTTATAGGTTTCATTATTTCGGATGGCGGAGCCCTGTCCGAATACATCCATTGTCTCCAGTCCCGTCACCTGGTCTACATAATGGGGGGAGCCGGTATTGAGTACATAAGCATTCCCATCTCTACTAACCATTTCCACGTCAATCATCTGTAAGTCAACCCAGTCACCTGTTGCTGAAATTTTGGCATAGTGTGGTCCGTCTACTGCCAGAAAGTTGGTTTCTGTGTCAATTATTCCTAAATGTTTGGCAAATGCCACGATGCAGCGACCCCCATTGCCACACATGCTGCCCAGCTGTCCGTCAGCATTGAAGTAAAGCATTTCAAAATCATAATCCGGATGGCGCTGCAGCAACATTAATCCGTCGCCACCAATTCCAAAACGTCTGTTACACAGTTGTAAAACACGATTATTGTCCTTATATTCAAAATGATTTGTACGGTTGTCGATCAGAACAAAATCATTTCCTGCGCCCTGGTATTTATAGAAATGGGAAGTAGACTGCGGTAGTACCTGTGTATTTAACATTTTTTAACAATTATAGGATGTTCAAAGTACACAAATATCGTTCTAATGGTATTAAATTTGAATATTATGTTAAAGAAAACAGGAAAATAGTTTTTTAAGGTAACATAACAATTAACAGGAATTAATAAACCGATATCAATAAACACACACATGAAAAGAATAGCATTAATATTTTTAGCTGCATTTGTAGGTGGTGCAGCAGCAATTGGCGGTTACAAGATGTTTGAAGCTGACAATAATGGTTTATCACTTGCGGAACAGCAGAATCTTCATTTTGCCAGTAATCCAACAAATATTTCCTCTGCAGGTGCAGTAGATTTTGTGCAGGCAGCAGCAGGGGTTTCTCCGGCAGTAGTGCATATCAAAACAACTTTCGCTTCTTCCGGTAATTCCAGGGGAAGTTCTCCAATGGATATGATGGAAGAGTTTTTTGGTGGAGGCGGCAGCAGGAGACAACGTGCACCCAGGGCGGCATCAGGCTCAGGCGTGATCTTAACACCCGACGGTTACATTGTAACCAATAACCACGTAGTGGATAATGCCGAAAAGATCCAGGTGATCTTATCTGACAGACGTAAGGTGGAAGCTAAAGTCATTGGTAGAGATGCCAATACCGACCTTGCCCTGATTAAAGTTGACGCAACGAATTTACCCGTGGTAAAAATGGGTAATTCTGACAATGTTCAGGTCGGAGAATGGGTATTGGCTGTAGGATTTCCGCTGGATCTTCAGACTACAGTTACTGCAGGTATTGTCAGTGCGAAATCACGTTCTATAGGTATCCTAGGAAGGGAACAGCAACAACCTACCCAGGAAGAATATGAAGAATATCAGCGAACCGGAAAAGCACCTTCAAGAACAAATCAATCCATCGAGTCTTATATTCAGACTGATGCAGCGATTAACCCTGGAAACAGTGGTGGTGCGCTTGTGAATGCAAATGGCGAGTTGATCGGTATCAATGCAGCTATCGCCTCACAGACAGGTACAAACGAAGGTTATGGTTTTGCCATCCCGGTTAACCTGGCGAAAAAGATCCTTGATGACTTCAAGAAGTATGGCAGCGTGAAACGCGGTTATGTAGGGGTTACTTTCCAGGAGCTGAATGCTGATGTGGCAGAAAGCCTGAAAATAGAAGATATTACCGGATTGTATGTAAGTGATGTGATGCCTAATGGTGGTGCTGCAGCAGCGGGTATCCGTAAAGGTGATATCATCAAGAGAGTAGACGGTAAAGAGGTCTTTGCTTCACCTGACCTGCAGGAAAAAATCGGGCGTATGAGTCCGGGAGAGAAAGTACAGATTACTTTGTCTAGAGCAGGGAAGGAACAACAGGTGAGTGTCACCTTAAAAGGCGATGAGAGCATAGAAAAGCCTAAAACCATTTTTGCAAGTAAGGCTACAGGCACAACGATAGATAAGCTGGGGGCTTCTTTTGCTCCTGCCTCGCCGGCACTGAAAGCCAAGTATGGTGTGAAAAGCGGTGTGGTGGTGACAGGAGTAGAACCCGGACAGCAGTTTGATGATTTTAATGTGCCTAAAGGATTCGTGGTGACCACAGTGAATGGTAAGGCCGTGAATACGGTGAAAGATATGGAAGCAGCACTTCCAACTTCAAATAATGGGTTGACGACCATTACAGGTGTAGGTGCAAATGGTACTTTTACTTTTAAATTCAGATAGAGAATAGTTTATATATGCCCTGACGGGAAGTAGTGATGAACTGCTTCCCGTTTTTATTGGAATAAATTACTGGTCCGGCCGCGGTATCACCAATGTAGTATTCTAATGACAATTTCAGCAGGTATAAGGCTTTTGTACAGTGGAGATGTATGGCATTTCGGCAGCCTTCTACGTTTGTTCTGTCCCTGCTGGCCGGCTGCTTCTATTTGACTAGAAATATATCTTCCGAATAGTGACATAAATCATTTCAGGTAAAAAATGGAATGTGTATAATTATGTCTTAGAACGTTTCTAAATAGAATTTTTCCCTTTTTTGGTCATATTCGTGTAGTAAATTCAAGCATTTATTAAATACTTTTGCAGGAATAGAACACAAAATATAAATCTAATGGCTAGTTTCGGAAACGCTTTTTCCTCATCTATAGGAAAAAAACTAATAATGGGTATCACCGGCCTGTTTCTAATTTTATTTCTAATTGTACACTGCTTTATCAATTCATTGATATTTCTGAATGACGGTGGTCTAACATTCAATATTGGTGCCCACTTTATGGCAACCAACTGGTTAATCAGGGGTTCAGAGGTGATCTTGATGCTGGGTTTACTGGCACATATTGTACAGGGACTTCGTCTTACTTTTCAGAATCAGGCAGCACGCCCTGTGAAGTATGCGGTTAACAATGGAAATGCAAATAGTAAATGGTACTCCCGCTCAATGGGATTATTAGGAACCTTATTGCTGATCTTCCTGATTGTGCATTTGTCTAATTTCTGGGTAGTATCCCGTTTTACAGGTATTCCTACGGAAGATGCAAATGGCCATGAGGACTTATTTGCAGTCATGAAAGAAACCTTTCAGAATGTATGGGTAGTCGTTTTATACGTTCTTGCAATGGGATCACTTGCGTACCATTTATTACACGGTTTTGCTTCTGCTTTCCAGACTTTAGGCTGGAACCACAGAAAGTATACACCGCTGATCAAAGGTTTTGGTGTATGGTACTCTATCATCATCGCAGTGCTTTTTGCAGCGATGCCTGTATTGATTTATACAGGTATTATTAATTAAAATTTCGAACGTTAAACGCTAAATATAATGGCAGAGATGAATGCAAATATTCCGGAAGGAGAATTAACGGTAAAATGGACCAAATTAAGGTCTTCTATGCCGCTTGTCAATCCGTCGAATAAAAGAAGTATTGAAATTGTAATAGTAGGTTCAGGACTTGCAGGTGCTTCAGCAGCAGCAACCCTTGCCGAAATGGGATATAAAGTTAAATGTTTTTGCTTCCAGGATTCACCAAGAAGAGCGCACTCTATTGCCGCTCAGGGTGGTATCAATGCAGCAAAAAATTATCAGAATGATGGTGATAGTATCTATCGCTTATTTTATGATACGATTAAAGGTGGTGATTACCGTGCCCGTGAAGCCAACGTTCACCGTCTGGCAGAGGTCAGTGCCAATATCATCGACCAGTGTGTGGCTCAGGGTGTACCCCTGGCACGTGAATACGGTGGATTACTGGATAACCGCTCTTTTGGTGGTACACAGGTTCAGCGTACTTTCTATGCTGCAGGACAAACAGGTCAGCAGTTGCTTTTAGGTGCCTACAGTGCCCTGGAACGCCAGATTGGAATGGGTAAGGTGGAAATGTTTACCCGACATGAAATGCTTGAAGTGGTGGTAATTGAAGGTAAGGCACGTGGTATTATTGCACGTAACCTGATTACCGGACAACTGGAGCGCCATTTCGGTCACGCAGTAATTTTAGGAACTGGTGGTTACGGAAACGTATTTTACCTTTCTACCAATGCCATGGGAAGTAATGTGACCGGTGCATGGAAAGCCCATAAAAAAGGTGCTTTCTTTGGAAACCCTTGTTTTACACAGATTCACCCTACCTGTATCCCTGTATCAGGAGATCACCAGTCGAAACTGACCCTGATGTCTGAATCATTACGTAATGACGGACGTATCTGGGTACCAAAGAAAAAAGACGATCAGCGTAAAGCAACAGATATTCCTGAAGAGGAAAGAGATTATTACCTGGAACGCCGTTACCCTGCTTTCGGTAACCTTGTACCCCGCGACGTGGCTTCAAGGGCTGCTAAAGAGCGTTGTGATGCAGGATATGGGGTTGGCGTTTCCAAACTTGCAGTATACCTGGATTTCGCTGCCAATACAGAACGTTACGGACGTATTGAGGCAACAAAACATAATATCCATAATCCGGATCATGAAACTTGTATGCGCCTGGGTCGTGAGGTGGTGAAGGAAAAATATGGTAACCTGTTCGATATGTACGCACAGATTACCGGTGAAGACCCGTATGAACTGCCTATGCGGATCTATCCTGCCGTTCACTATACTATGGGTGGCCTGTGGGTAGATTATAACCTGATGACTACTGTCCCTGGTTTATATGCTTTGGGTGAAGCGAATTTCTCTGACCACGGAGCAAACCGCCTGGGTGCTTCTGCGTTGATGCAGGGGCTGGCAGATGGTTATTTTGTACTTCCTTATACCATTGGTTCATACCTTTCCAAAGAGCTGGCAACAAAAGCTATTCCTTTGGACCACCCTGCTTTTGTGGAGGCTGAAGCCAGTGTGAAAGCGATTCTTGATAAATTCATCTCTATTAAAGGAACGAAGTCGGTCGATTTCTTCCATAAAAAATTAGGTTTGATCATGTGGGAAAAATGTGGAATGGCACGTAATGCCCAGGGATTAACTGAAGCGATTGCTGAAATCCAGCAGCTGCGTAAGGATTTCTGGTCTGATGTACGTGTTCCGGGAGCAGTGAACGAATTTAATCCTGAACTGGAGAAAGCAGGTCGTGTAGCCGACTTTATCGAGCTTGGAGAACTGATGTGTAAAGATGCATTGGACAGAAATGAATCATGCGGAGGGCACTTCAGGGAGGAGTATCAGACTGAAGAGGGGGAAGCCCTGAGGGATGATGAGAACTATGCTTACGTGTCTGCATGGGAATATAAAGAAGGTGTTCAGTTTGAACTGCACAAAGAGCAGTTGAAATTTGAAAACATCAAAATCGCACAAAGAAGTTATAAATAATCTAGTACTAAAATCTCCATACCATGAGTACAGGAAATATGAATTTAACGCTGAAAGTTTGGCGTCAGAAGGATAACAAAGCCAAAGGTAATTTGGTGGATTATAAATTATCAGCAATTTCTCCGGATATGTCTTTCTTAGAGATGTTCGACGTTTTAAATGAGCAACTGATTAATAAAGGAGATGAGCCGATTGTATTTGACCACGATTGCAGGGAAGGTATTTGCGGAGCTTGCTCAATGTATATCAATGGAAGGCCGCACGGTCCGAAGGAAGGAGTAACAACCTGCCAGCTGCACATGCGTTCTTTCAAGGATGGTGATACCATTGTAGTAGAACCATGGAGAGCGAAAGCTTTTCCGGTAGTGAAAGATTTGGTGGTAGACCGTAGCGCATTCGACAGGATTATTGCTTCTGGAGGTTTTATCTCTGTCAATACAGGTAATGCACAGGATGCTAATGCGCTTCCTATTCCTAAACTGGCGGCAGATGCTGCTTTTGAAGCCGCGGCTTGTATCGGTTGCGGTGCCTGTGTGGCTACCTGTAAAAATGCATCAGCGATGTTGTTTACATCAGCTAAGATCTCTCAGCTGGCCTTATTACCTCAGGGACAGCCTGAACGTTACCGTCGTGCACAAAGCATGGTCGCTCAAATGGATGCAGAAGGTTTCGGTAACTGTACCAATACAGGTGCATGTGAAGCAGAATGCCCTAAAGGAATTTCATTAGAGAATATCGCACGTATGAACAGAGATTTTTATTCTTCAAAGTTTCTTTCTGAAGAAGAAGTTTAGTAAATTTAGCCTACGAGACAAGGGTACTATAACACAAAAACCCCGGGATATTTTTCCTGGGGTTTTGTGTATATAAAGGTTGCTGTTTTATGCTTTTGCAGGTGGGGCAGGAGGTTCCGGAGGTGCTGGTAGCGGAGGTGGGGGCACCTGATTTTTTTTGTCGTTTGATAAAGTGAAGGAAATAGGAATATTGTATTTCACACGGACATATTTTCCTTTACTGCTGCCCGGAATCCAATTCGGAGAAGCTTTCATTACCCTAACTGCTTCTTCATCTAATCCGCTGCCTGCTGCCCTTTCTACTTTGATATTACTCAATTTTCCATCTTTTTCTATGATGTAGGAGAGGAAAACTTTGCCTTGCACATTATTTTTGAATGCTTGTTCGGGGTATTTAACATTCTTCGCCAGGTACGCATAGAATTTTTCCATTCCGCCCGGGAAAGTTGGTTGTTTATCTATAGATACAAAATCAAAAACTTTTTCTTCTGTTTCTGCTTTACCGGGACTTACTTGTTTGGCCTTGACTTTATCCTGGCTATACCCGGCAGCGGACAGGAGCAATGTTGCCATAAATAAGGGCAGGCACAGTCCATATTTCAATAGGGCTGTCCTTCCTGATGGTTTTTTGTGTAACATCATAATTCGATTTTTTAGAAGTGATTGATTAAAAAAATTGTTGGTTAAAGCATTTTGATCCACACCAAAGGCTTTGCTTAACAGGAGCATGGCATAGGTTTCCTTGTGGTCTTCATCACCCGCTGCTACTTCATCAGCCAGGTACTCATGGACATTCCTGATTTCCTGTTTGTAGAGATAAACTATAGGATTGAACCAGTTCATGATGCTGATGCACTCAAAGAAGAGGATGTCGAGCGTGTGCAGCTGACGGATATGGATTTCTTCATGGAGATTGATCATTTCCAGGCCCGACAAGGAGCTGTCTATCACTTTCTTGTTCAGGAAAGAGAAAGCCCGGCCCTTGGTATGACCCTTTATCAGCTGGGAGACACCCTTCAGCTGCCATAAAAAACGAAATATACAGCACAATAGCCCAATTATATACACTATTCCTGCTGCATTTCCCCAACTGAGGTAACTGCTGTTCCCGGGTACAATAACGACCTCCATCAGCATGTTGATTTGGTTTACACCTTTACCTAACTGTTGACTGTTCACCTGGCCGACAAACCATTCCAGGTGTACGAAGGGGATAATTATGGAGAGCAGTCCCGCTGAAATCAGATAGATCCTGTTCAGCACGAAGTAGGTCTCTTTATCCAGAAATAACTTATAGAAAGTATAAAATATAACCAGGTATAGATTTACCTGCAGGAGATAGTGTATCCAGCTCATAACTATTTCTTTTTAAGTTGATTGATCATTTTTAATATTTCATCCAAATCATTGATGTCCATTTTTTCTTCCTTCACAAAAAAGGAAAACATGCTTTCTACAGAATTTTCAAAATAATTGCCGAGCAGCTTTTCTGTGGCGTAACGCTTGTATTCCTCTCTGGAAATCAGTGGATGGTACTGGTGCGATTTTCCATAAGCTTCATGACCAATGAACCCTTTTACCTCCAGGATCCTGATAATCGTTGAAACCGTGTTATATGCCGGCTTTGGTTCTGGCAAAAGATTCATTACATCTTTTACAAAGCCTTTTTCAATTTGCCAGACAATCTGCATAATTTGTTCTTCGGCTTTTGTCAGATCTTTAATTTCCATAATTGTGTTATTGATGTGTGTATGCTATTCAAAATTGAACTAAGAATATAGTTATAAATGTATAAACTAAAATCTTAGTTTCAAAATAAAAATAGGTTTATTTTGAAAAGGGGTGCACAAGGCGCAATAAGGAGAGTTTTTACAAGAATTTAAAAATTTGTAACCGATTTCTAAAAGGAAATGGAAAGATTTTATACCTGCTGGTTCGCCGGATCAATGGCTTTGGCAACCGAGATGGCGCAATGGGTTTAAATAGAAATAGCGGCCATCCAGCCGCTAAATACTAACTATTAACTAAAAACTAAGATTCTTTTTTGCCTTCCTGTATCCAGGGAAGGAGGAGTGTTGGAATTGTAAATTCTCCATTCACAATTCGCTTTAACAAAATGAACGAGATAATGAATAGCTCCATCAGCCAGCTCAACCAAAATTGGTTCAGCTGTGCGCCGCAAAGGATTATTTCCTTGTTGTAGCTACCGTTTTTGCCAATTCTGTCTGCGCTGATAATTTAACAGACGCATTATTTTCATTAACGTTGCTTGTGCTCAAAAATAAAGTGGCCAGCATCATTAGAAATACAGGTACCAGTACCATGATAAATGGGGATACGCTGGTTAATTTTTTCATGAAGTATGTTCCTGCAGCAGTAAGAAAAGAAAGGTTAACATTCACTTGCTCAAAGGCATGCATTACAGCAGTTGTTGGATTTTCTAATTGGTAATCTGATGAAGTTTTCATAATCGTTTCGTTTTGATGAAACAAATAGAGCAATAAAAAAAAAGCTGTTAAAATCTTTTAGACCAAGTGTAAAAAATCCTAGATAAACAGGTTTATGCTTGATTGCACGCCTATTTGCCCGTTGGTAGAAAAAAAATGGCAGTTCGTCGAAAGCGCTAGCCTAAAATCATTACTTTCCTTACTTTGGTTCATCCCGATAGCATAGAATTCATGATTACGAAAAGAGAGTTGATTGTCCACATTGCATACTGGCTGTTTATTGTTGCCATACTGGGGCTGGATATTTTCTTCGGCAGCAGCGGAGAGATTATGCCCAACCGGCTGCTGATCAGATATGGGTATTTCGGCATTATCAATGTCTCTATTTTCTATATCAATTATACCCTGCTTATTCCGCAATTGCTGAAGAGATACTGGTATTATGTGATCTCCCTGGTTGTACTCATTGCGGTAATGGCTGCTGCCAAAACGATACTGGCAGTATTGTACAGGGATATTGTACTTGCGTATACCAATTCAAAAACCGGGGCTATTGAATATTCCGATGTGAATCATTATGCAATAGGATCTGTATTCATGTCAGGTTTTTTTATCATCTCAGGTTGTCTGATCAAGTTTACACTCGACTGGTTTAGTAATATTAAAATTCAGCGTAGCCTGGAAACGGAGAAGAAAGATATGGAACTTCAGTTTCTGAAATCACAACTCAATCCACACTTCCTGTTCAATTCCCTAAACAATATCTATTCCCTGGCCTATCAGAAATCCGACAAAACGGCCGATGCAGTATTGAAGCTGTCGGATATCATGCGTTATATGATTTATGAGAGTAATGACAGCTGGGTATCGTTAAGCAAGGAAATAGAGTACCTGAAGAGTTATATTGAGCTGCAAAAGTTGAGGTTTAAGAATGGCGCATCAGTAGAAATGACGTTGAATGGTGAAATTGATGATCAGCAGATTATTCCGCTGATCCTGATAGCATTTGTGGAAAATGCCTTTAAACATGGAATAGCGAATGATCCGGAAGACCCGATCAGAATAAATATCATTGCCAATCAAAAGATTCTGCACTTCAGTATTACCAATAAAAAAAGCAATGCCAATAAAGATAATGTAGGTGGCGTAGGCTTAAACAATGTAGAACGGAGATTACAGTTACTTTATCCTGACAGGTATAAATTAAATATTGTAAATTCGGCTACCCACTACACCAGTGAATTAATGCTTGATATATGATGAAATTAAAATGTATTGCGGTAGACGATGAGCCTTTAGCGCTCGATATCATAGAGGACTATATCTCCAAGGTCCCCTTCCTGGAATTGGTGAAACGGACAGAAAATGCAATTGAAGGACTTCAAATGGTGCAGGCTGGTGGAATAGACCTGGTTTTCCTTGATATTCAGATGCCCGATTTAACAGGTATCCAGTTTCTTAAAATCGCCAATAATAAAGCCAGCTATATATTGACAACCGCTTACTCCCAATATGCGCTGGAAAGCTATGACCTCAATGTATCCGATTACCTGCTTAAACCTATCGCATTCGACCGCTTTTATAAAGCCGTAGAGAAGGTACATAACCTCCACAAGAAGAATGCTGAGGTAGTAGCCCCGGTAGCTCCTGCCCCGGTTGTACCTCCATCGGCTCCGGTTATACAGCCTGTTCAGGATTTTATCTTTGTGAAGACGGAACATAAGATCCAGAAAATTGAGCTGGATGATATTCTTTATATTGAAGGATTGAAAGATTATATCTCCATCTTTACCAAAGCAGAGCGGGTGATTACCCTGCAGAATATGAAAAAGATGGAAGAGACACTTCCTTCAGCTCAGTTTATCAGGGTACATAAGTCATATATCATTGCCCTGGATAAAATTGAGAGTATTGAAAGGAGCAGGATTACCATCTGTGGAAAGATCATCCCGATTGGAGATACCTACCGTGATGAGTTTTTCAAAAGGATTGAGAACAATAATATTTAGGGCCATTACCGGCTGCTGAGTTTCCTGATAATGAATAACTCAGCAGTTCTATCTTCTTCAGATTGAAGAGGAAAGAGGCAAAATAAGAAGTATGATTATTTGCGCTATGAAGTAATCTTAGGCGGCTGCTTTAAGAAAGTCCTGATCACATGCTCAGCCTCATTGGTCAGTTCCTCGGCATTTTTTTCTGCTGAGGATAAAGGCGGAAGTACCGTCCACTTCAGCTGTTCTCCCGTACTTAAGGGAAAACCTCCATATTGCACTGTTTTCCATGAGTTTTCTATGGCTATCGGGACAATAAGGGCATGAGGTACTGCTTTGAGTAAGGTTGCGATTCCACCTACCTGAAAAGGCTTCATTTGTCCGTCTTTTGCACGGGTACCTTCTGCGAAGATCATGGCCGACCAGTTGTTTTCTTTCATCCTGCGTCCCAGCTTGATGATTTCTGCCACGGCCTGTTTGCTGTCTTTGCGGTTGATATTTGCTCCGCCCCCGTATTTCAGGTTGAATGAAATGGAAGGTATACCTTTAGTCAGCTCAATTTTTGAAATGAACTTCACATGATATTTTCTTAAAAACCAGATGATCGCCGGAATATCGTACATACTCTGGTGATTGGCTACAAAAATGATCGGCTGATTTAAAGGCAGTTGCTGTTCATTGATGAAAGTGGTTGAATTGCCGGAAAAAATCTGGCAGTAGGTTAAAAAGAAGTTCAATAGATCTACCGATTTCTTATGTGCTTTATACCCGAAAAACCGGTAGCACCCCCATTGTACAGGTTGAAAAATAATCAGTGTCAGAAAAAAGAAAAAGTAAAATAAGGGAGTAAAAATATATCCCAGAAATTTGTTCATACTATTTTTATAATTTGCCTTCGAGTATCAATAGTTTGGTTTTTAACAGTGCCGCTACACTCATGCTGTCGGTGATGGTTCCATTGATGACCATTTCATAAGCCTCATCGAAATGAACTTTACGCAATACCAGCTGCTCGGTTTCTTCAGGTTCGGCAATACCCATGGTTAATCCCCTTGCAATGTAGATGATGGCCAGTTCATCGCTTACAGAATTGGAGAGGTGCATCCGCTGTATTTCCATCCATTCTGTCGCAACCAGCCCTGTTTCTTCCAGCAATTCGCGTTTTGCACCTGCTACCGGGGGCAGGTCAAAAGACCCTCCACCCTCAGGGATCTCCCAGCTGTATGCCTTCAGGGGAAAGCGGTATTGGCCAACCAGCCAGGTGTTCAGGTCATCGTCTAATGGCAATACACCAATCGCATAGTTTTTGAAATGAACTTCTCCATAAATACCTGGTCCACCAGATGGATTAATAACCTGATGTTCGGTCAGTTTTATCCAGTTGTTTTCGTATATCTGCTGACTTTCTACGGTAATCCACGGATTTGTCTCTTCCATGGTGCAAGATACAAATTTTTGAGCGCAGCAGAATAAGGAGTGTAACAAAAACGGCCACCAGGAAGGCGGCCGATAATCAAATGGAAATGATGGCAGTTTTAGAATGAACCTTCATCAGGTTTCATCTCCTGCTGATCAGGTTTTTTGCTCTTCTTCATGAAGGTGGTCTGTCCGAAACGGTAAGAGAAAGTAAGGTTTGCTACCGGACCATATCTTCTTCTCTGGAATTCTGTTTTGGTGTTGTTATCCTCAAATTCCATACTCCACATCCGGGTGTTGAATACATCCCTTACGTTAAAGCTTAAGGATGCTTTTTTACCAGGAAAGTCATATTTGGCTCCCGCATCTGCATTCCAGTTTGCATTTCTTTTGCCCTGTGCCATCACTTCATCAGATTCATACTCTGCCTTCACCTGTAAAGTAATGCTGTAAGGAAGGACAAAGTTGTTCGTTAAATTGGCATTCCAGCTGAAACCGGAGTTTCCATCGATGTCATATGCAGGGGCAGCTGCAATATCACTGTGGTATACATTCACATTGGCGGTGAAGTTCCAGGCTTTGATGACATCAACCTTACTGATAAATTCAAATCCGCTGGAGATATCCCTGGATAGATTTTGGGGAGTGGTGATAATCACTCCGGTTACGGGATCAGCAGCAGATCTTACCCTTTGAATCAGGTCATTGGTACGACGCATATAAGCAGTCGACAGTAAAGTTACTTTTGGCCATAATTTGCTGTAACTCATCTCAAAGGAGTGTACGTCTTCAGGAAGCAGGTTTGGATTACCACGACGCCAGTTCAATAGATCGGAATAGTCTGTAAATGGATTGGTATCCCAGGGTCTCGGCCTGTTTACCCTTCTGGAGTAACTCACCTGCAATTGCTGCTCCCCTTTAAACTTCTGCGTCAGGTAGATGCTGGGATATAAACGTGCATAGGAAATCTTGCCTGGTGTATAAGTTACATTTCCTGTGCCGTCAAAACCGCCGGAGTTGGTATTTAACAAAGCGTCTTCTCCTCTCAGTCCAATCTGGTAACCAAAGTTCTTATACTGGTTCTGATAGTTCAGGTATAAAGCATGAACCTGATCTTTACTGTTGAACAGATTAGATAATGCATAATCTTCATCGTAATTACCCGTACTGCTGTTCAATTCCAGTGCCTGGGTATGATTATCTGAATAACGGATCTGGCTGCGGTATCCGGTCTCAATTTTACCCGCTTTGCCCATTGGCAAGACATAATCGGCCTGAATGTTATAGTTGCTGTTGTTACCGTTATTGATATTTCTCTGTAATTCATTCTGGGCAGAAACAGGCACGCCTGCATTACTGTAAACGAGGGTGTTGTATTCCTGGAAATTGTCGTTGTCTCCTGTGGAATAGCCAAAATTGAAAGTTAATTCTTCCCCTTGGGTCTGGAACTTATGGCTGTAATCGAAATTCAGGTCGTAACTGTTTCCGGAGCCCAGGTTACTGTTGTTCCTCGTGCTGAATTCCTGCGGATCTCTTTGAGATCCATATTTGTAAATCATGGCCCGGTCGCTATTGCTCTGGTTTCTGCTGTTGAAACCTCCTGAAAGACTTAAAATATCTTTTGGTGTAAGGTAATAATCGATCCCTGCTTTTGCATTATGGCTTTTATCCAACCCCGTGGAACTCATTGTCTGATCTGCAAATTTGAGGTCGGTTAGCGGATTGGGTTTTTTATAGGTGATGTTATTGAATCCACCTCCGGGACGGTTCCCATGGCGGTAACCATAATTGCCGTAGATATTAATTTTATTGTTCTGGAAGCTTAAGCTGGTATTCCCGTTGTAACTGTCCCTGTTCCCTGCGGTCAGGGCAACGTTGCCATTTAAACCCAGTTTCTTATTTCTTTTCAATACGATATTGATAATCCCGGATTGTCCTTCAGCATCATATTTTGCAGAAGGGTTCGTGATGACTTCCACGGTTTCGATGGAACTAGCCGGAATGGACTGCAGTATCTGCGCGATGTCACCACCCGCAATTAAAGAAGGTTTCCCATCGATCAATACCCTAACCCCGGTTGATCCCCTTAAGCTTACATTTCCATCTACATCGGTCTGTATGGAAGGTACATTTTGTAAAAGGTCGGATGCAGATCCCCCTTCCGACACAAGGCTCTGATCTACCGAGAATACTTTTTTGTCAATCCCCAGCTGCATGGTACTTTTAGCTGCGGTGATCGTGACTTCGCTCAGTACATTTCCACTGGCAGTTTTCATTTTGATAGTGCCCAGGTTAACGACCGACTGGCTTTTATTGATGGCTACCTCATTTCTCACCATGGTCTGGTAACCTACATAACTGATTTTAATGGTGAATACTCCCTCAGGAATATTATTGATCAACAGGTCCCCATTGAGGTCTGTCTGTCCTGTTTTTATTATGGCTTTGCTGGTTTTATCGATAAGTACAGCAGAGGCGAAAGGAACTGTTTCATTCGTTTGCACATCTACTACTTTTCCCGTAAGTTTGCCGGTGCTTGTTGTCTGTGTATATCCCTGTCCTACAGTTGTTATACCAATTGCGAGTGTTAAAAATATGAATTTGTAAAAATACCTGTTCATCTGGAATTTTATGTGGTTTGTGTGTGTTTGTTTAGAGAGGGACAAAGAAACGACAGGGAAGTTTAAAAAACAGGGCGTAACTATTTTATTACAGCTAAAAAATGATCAATTACAGTAATATTTTTGTGAATGAGGGATTATCTTATTCTGCTTACAGGAATTTAGTCAGTTCATTGCTTGAAAATCACCAAACCACAGGGGAAGATCACAGTGAAGCGATGTTACATTACAGCAAAATGAATGTACAGCGAATGAACAGGGTGGATAAAACAGTATCACTCAATGAAGAGCTGGTACAAACCCTGGATTCAGTAAAAAAGAAGTACCGTTTACTGGTAATTTCTGAAGGATGGTGCGGTGATGCGGCACAACTTCTTCCCTTGTTTCAGAAGATTGTCGATCTGGCACCTGAGTTATTCGACCTGAGGGTAGTCCTGAGAGATCACAATTTACCACTGATCGATGCACACCTCACCAATGGTGGTCGTGCCATTCCCAAATTGCTGGTTATTGATGAAGAGGGTGGACTGGTTACGGAATGGGGACCAAGACCGGATGTATTGCAACAGTTACTGAATGTCTGGAAGACAGAAAATTCGGATATGTTTGTTCTTGCTGAAATGTTACACCATTGGTATGCAAAAGACAAGACGCAGACTACCCAGAAAGAACTGGTCTCTGTATTTAAAAATCTGGAACAGCTGGTATAAAATGACCAGCTCCTTTTAAGGCGATAAGAGCAGAATTACTCTACAGTAACGGTTAAACCTTCCTGTTGCAGGATTTTCCGGTATACTTCCATCTCCGTAAAAGAACCTTCCAATACAGCACATTTACCTTTGTTATGCACCTCCCAGGCAATTCTTTCTGCCTGACTATCGGTATAATCCAGGTATTTAGTCATACAATAGATCACATGATCGAAAGTATTTACATCATCATTCCATAAAATGAGCCGGTGAGAGGTTTTAAGAGAGGTTAAAATCTCTTCCAGTGTAAAAGTTTCTTCTTTTGTTTCTGTTGACATGATACAAAAATAAGCTAATTTCAAAACATAGACACAATAAAAACAAATTTGGATGAAAAGAACGCTGCTTAACTTCCTTTAGCTGATCTTGTCAGTTGTTCAAAGGCATCCCACATCTCCTCCGGGATGGCTTCCAGTCCATTAAATTGTCCGGCACCCTGTAACCATTCACCTCCATCAATGGTAATGACTTCTCCATTGATATAACCGGAAAAATCACTCACCAGAAATGCCGCAAGGTTGGCCAGTTCCTGATGGTCGCCAACACGCTTCAGAGGTACACGGTTTTTAAAATCGAATTTTTCTGCAAGGTCACCGGGAAGTAAACGCTCCCATGCGCCTTTTGTCGGGAAAGGTCCCGGGGCAATCGCATTGGTACGGATTCCATATTTTCCCCATTCTGCAGCGAGAGACCTGGTCATGGCCAGCACACCACCCTTGGCGCATGCCGAAGGGACTACATAGGCAGAACCGGTAAAGGCGTAGGTGGTGACGATATTGACAATGCTTGCCGCTTGTTTTTCTTTTATCCAGTGTTTGCCGAAAGCCAGAGTACAGTTGACAGATCCCTTCAATACAATATCTATAATCGATGAAAAGGCATTGGCCGATAAACGTTCCGTAGGGGCAATGAAGTTTCCCGCTGCATTATTGAGCAGGCTGTCCACACGGCCGAAGGTTTCCAATGTCCGGGATAGCACGTTTTCTACCTGCTCATACTCCCGTACATCACAGGCAACAGCAAGTACGCTTCCTCCCGTTTCTGCCTCCATCTCAGTTGCCGTTTGTTGTAGTATATCCTGCTTACGGCTGGTGATGACTAAATTGGCACCCAGCTTCAAAAAGTAGGTACCCATCGCTTTTCCTAAACCAGTACCACCTCCGGTAATTACAATGGTCCTGCCTTTTAGGGCATCGTCTCTTAACATGGGTTCGTTAAACATGGTTATTTCTTTTGAAGGTTATCGATCAGCATTTTCAGAATCTGGCGTGTGGAGGGCGACCACCATTGGGCAAGGACAATTTCCAGTGTCTCTTCCTGGTTGGCGGCAGTCGCTTCAATGAGTTTTTTCCTGATATTCAATTTGCTCTGCTGCCAGGTGTTGGGCTCCATGGTCATGTATTTTCGTATGCGGCGCTCTGCAGCAGTCATGATGCTTTCGGGGTTGACCAGCTCATCCACAAGTCCCACAGCCAGGGCTTCGTCCGGAGTAAATAGTTTCCCCTCCAGCAGACTTCTGCTGGCTGCTGCCTGACCGATCCAGAAAGCGTACAGATGGAAAATACTGTCGGGCACAATAATGCCTACAGGTACTTCATTCAGTCCGATGATAAAATTGCCTGTGGCCATTACCCTGCTGTCGCAAGCCAGGGCAATCACGCATCCACCGGCTGGAGCATGCCCATTGATGGCTGCAACCAATGGCTTTTTAAAAGCCACAAGTTTCGCGGTAAAGTCAAGGAACAGCGTCCAGAAAGACCTGATCTGTTCCGCATCATAACTGTATAGTTCTATCAGGTCCAGTCCTGCAGAAAAGAAAGGCTCCCTGCCCGCGATGATGACTCCGCCGATGTTGTCGTCATTGGAGATATTGTATATCATATCGCCCAGCTCTGTAATCATTTCCCTGTTGAGTGCATTGGATTTCGCACGGTTAAGGGTAATCAGAGCCAGGCGGTCTTTTATCGTTACATTAATGGTATTCATATCTTTTGTTTTACGCTGTGGGCATAATTATTTTACTTCATAGGTATAAACTTTCCGGGCCAGGTGGCCAGCAGAATTTATCCCTTCTATAACAACTCTGTATTTCCCGGGTTCGTCTGTATTGTAAAAATTAAATTTTCCTGTGCCGTTAATGTCTGTCGGTACATGTGGAGTCCAGAATACAGTGGATCTGTTATCCAGTCCCGGGCTCGTATTTTCGGGAGTGTATTTAGGTGAATAAAATTCCCTGGCAGCATAATAACCCTTGGGAACATAAGTAACAATCCCTGGAGAATACCTGGAATAGCTCATGTCGCCGCCGCCCCTTTTTGTGGTAATGATAAGGACCCCGCCACTTCCCCTGCTGCCATAGATCGCCGTGTTATTGATGTTCTTTAAGACTTCAATGGTCTCTACATCCACTGGTTGGATGCTGCTGAGAAAATCTGCTTCAATATTCATCCCGTCCAGAATAATCTGCATGGGTGTATTGCCATTCCGCATAAGATAGGGGATATCATTTTTAAAGATCAGTCCGGCTACCCTGCCCTGTAAACACTGTACAATATTGAAACAGGTGCCCAAATCTTTTGAGGTCATCACAAAATCTGCATGCCCCGCACCATTCAGGTTGGAGGAATTCTTTGCAGGATTCTTTTGTTGTACAATCTTCACCTCATCCAGGACAAAGGTACGCTGGAGCAATCCCCGTCTGGTCAGCTCATCGAAGTAACCCTCGCTCTTCCTGATATATTGCTGGATCGACTCATTCACATTGACTTCCACATCACCGGTGTTTTTATTTTTGGTAATGACCTGTCCCGGCACCACATCCACATTGATCTCTACGTATTTTTTATTTTTCGCATTCCGTGCCTGCACAATAAACTTGGTGCTGTCGCCAAATACCAATTTATCGAACGTAAAGCGACCCTTATCGTCTGTCAGTGTATCAATCATGAATAATCCGCCTGATGTGGAAACCAGAGATACCCTACCTTTTGCTACCGGCTTACCGCCCAAAGTAGTAATGGTGCCGCTCACCTGAAGATCCTTTTCCGGGGCAAAAGATGGTGCTTTTGATGGCTGGGGGGCACCTGTAAAATCTTTCCATAGGAACCTGCTCCAGCCCTGGGTGAGCATCAGGCAGTCCAGGTCTTCACTGGTTTTTCTGTCCTGGCTGAGGAAGTAGTCATTTGGTTTTTCTACATAACCTTTCAGGTCTGAAGTCAGCAGCAAAGAAGTCAGGATATTGCTTTCATTGCGCTCATCAGGTGCAATTACAGCAGTATTGGTAACGGCAATGGAGAAACTTCCTTGTGTAGGCTTCCCGCCATCCTTCGCGGAAAACTCCAGTTCCATATGCCCTCTTTTTCCATAGCCGGATTTTAAATTCCTGAAGTCAAGATCAATGCGTTCCGCCTTGTTCTGGTTAAAGACCAGTCGTTCCGCCACAGGAAGGTTTGCGGTATCAAATAAAGTCAGGTGGATGATTCCTGATGGCAGGTCTTTCTTAGGAATAGAGATCAGGCTTACCTGTTTGGCTGCGCTTGATCTGGTGACTGCGAGAATGGTATTGTCATGCTGAACAACCAGTTTGATTTCTCCCTTGTTCAGTAAAGTTTCACTTGTATATAGTTTTACAATGATCTTGCTGGTATCTGAAGCGTCTGCATGAATGACATGTCCCGAAGGAAGCGCCGCAGGTAATGGTATTTTCTGTACCGCACCGTCTTTTAGCGTGATGATACTGGTATAGGTCTTTCCGGGCTGGGGATTAACAACAAAAAATCCCATTCCCTTTGGGTTTGTCCTGAAATTAAATACTTCATTCCCATTGTTGTCTACTACTGTTCCTGAGACTTCCTCTCCAAGTCCCCTGCTGTTCACCGCTTTGATCCCCACTCTCGAAGGCAGGTTTTCTACCAGGTTTCCTCCTTCGGGAAACAACTGTACCGCTAATGCTGCGGAAGGACTTTGTAAGGGGATATTCTTTACGACGACCTGTTTATTGGGAAGAGTAATCGTGGCTGTAATTTTATCTGGTGATGGAGCTTTTTCTATCGTTTTGCTGTCATTAGCTTTGTTGTCCGTTACTTTGTTTTCATATGATAAGCTGATCTCTCCCATCTCATTGGTCATACCTTTTCCACGCGCCACGATTTTATCTTTAATGCTCACCACATAGGTTACGTTCTGTTTCGGATAGGGATTACCCTGTTTATTGTTAAACCTGATGACAGCATCAATATATTCTTTATCGTTTCTCAGACTCGTGCTGTAACTGGTGCTGGTAAAGACTTTATTGGCCCAGGCATTTCCGATTTTTATCGTTTTATCATAAAAGTAATCCGGACCGGCATTCCGCATCCATTGGGTATAGGCACGGACCCTATAATTCCCTTCCTGCAGGGTATCCGGCAGTTTGAAGTCACCCCAGCCAATTCCGGAAACCACCGGGAGTTTAATCTGCCTTCTTAAAGAATCGTTTTCATCAATCAGCTCCACAATAAGGGCACTGCTGATCAGGGAAGGCTGATGGGTACTGTTGTCTATAATGTAGGCTTTAAACCAGATATCATCTCCGATTGCATAATACGGCTTATCGAAATGCAGGTGAACCTTTTCCTGCGGATGTTCATCGCTGTAGGCACTGAACTTCTTCAGGAGGGCATCAAAGGGATCGTCCTGCATGCGGAACGCAAAAAAAGCAATCGATACAATGAACAGAAAAGATATTTTCAGGCACTTAGCTTTCATAACAGGCAGATAAAAATAAAGCCTCAATATAAGGATATTGAGGCTTAAAAGCTATAGTTATTAAGCTAGCGTTTAAAACTTATTCTTCCACATCATGCTCTCCACAGGTTTGGTCGTTTTATTGCTGTATTTGGCATCATTCTTCGCATTGTATAGGGTTTCAATACTCCCTTCCACAACGAAGTAAATCAGCTGGCCTATAGGCATGCCTGCATAAATCCTTACCGGCTGTGTACTGGAAATTTCCAGCGTCCAGGTGTTACAGAAACCTACATCACCTTTTCCCGCAGTCGCATGAATATCAATACCCAGGCGGCCTGTGCTCGACTTTCCTTCCAGGAATGGGACATGTGCATGGGTTTCGGTATACTCCAGTGTAACTCCCAGGTAAAGCGTATTCGGCTGTAACACGAAACCATCTTTTGGGATTTCGAAGTGCTGTATTTTGTTGTGTGCCTTGGCGTCCAATACCCTGTCGGTATACGTTGCCAGGTATTTACCCAGATGAACATCATAGGAATTTGTGCCTAAACACTCCGGTCTGAAGGGCTCAATAATTATAGTGCCCTTGTCAATTTCTTCTAGAATGCGCTTATCGGAAAGTATCATTTGTAAAGTCTTTCGGCGAAATTATGATTAATTTAAGATACTTTTGCATTGATTTTTTAAATAGGATGCCAGTAATCTATAATAAAGACATTGACGATACTACCGTTCTTGCCGTATGGAAAATCGGGGAGACTGAGGAAGAACTGCTTTCCGCACTGCAACTGAAGCAGCACGAACTTGATTTTGTCGCCTCCCTGAATAAAGGAAAACGCCTGCTGCAATGGTTAAGTACACGTGTCTTGCTGCGCCATTTGCTCAATACCGATGAATATATTGACTGTAGAATGGATGTACACGGGAAACCCTATCTCGTGAATTTTGATTACCATATTTCCCTTAGCCATACTTATGATTATGCTTCAGTGATGATCAGTAAAGACAGGCACAGGAGTGTAGGGGTGGATATTGAACAGATTAAAACAAAGATTGCACTTGTCCAGCAGAAGTTCCTTTCTCCTGAAGAACTGGCATTGTCAGGCCTGAAAGACAATATTCAGGCACTGTATGCCTGCTGGTGTGTGAAGGAAGCTGTCTATAAATGGTATGGAAAAAAGGGACTGGAATTTAAGGCACATATCCGTATTCAGCCATTTGTCCTGCAGGATGAAGGCGTGATGACAACGGTGGTGGAATTGCCTGAAGGGCTGAAAACGCTGACTGTACATTATTTTAATACTATCCAGGGATACATGCTGGGTTATGTGGTGGCTTAATTGAACAAAGGCTCAAAAATAATAAAGAGATGAATAAGAAGGTGAAATTTGTAGACTGGGGACTGTTGGATTATCAGGAAGCCTGGGCGCAGCAGGAGGTTATTTTTAACAGTACCATTGCTGTTAAAACCGCTAACCGTACCAATGGCACTACGGAAGAAACGCCGAACTATCTGGTTTTTTGTGAACATCCGCATGTATATACCCTGGGCAAAAGCGGACATCCGGAAAACCTGCTGCTGGATGAGCAGGGACTGGAAGAGAAACATGCCACCTATTATAAGATTAACCGCGGTGGTGATATTACCTACCATGGTCCGGGACAGCTGGTGGGGTATCCCATTCTGGATCTGGATAATTTCTTTACCGATATTCATTTATTCCTGCGGACGCTGGAGGAAGCCGTCATTCTGACCTTACAGGATTATGGGATTCCTGCCGGCAGGTATCCGGGCTTTACCGGGGTATGGCTGGATGCTGACAATGAAAAAGCAAGAAAAATATGTGCCATGGGCGTAAGGTGCAGCCGCTGGGTAACCATGCATGGTTTTGCGTTTAATGTAAATGCTAATCTGGAGTATTTTGGTCATATAGTCCCTTGTGGTATAGATGATAAAGATGTGACTTCGATGCAGCGTGAACTGGGTTATGAAGTAAACATCAACGAGGTGAAGGAAATTCTTAAAAAGCATATCGCTAATCTTTTCCATATGGAATTGTTTTAGTGTTCAAACAGGGAAATAAGCTGTTTAATTTGTTAATCATTTTTGAGTTTTTATTTTTATCTTAACCGAAACTAAAAAACTATATTATGGATTACAATTCTTCAGCTTATAGTCCTTTTGCGGCTATTGGCGTTTTTGGAGCTTCAACTTCCTTTGTCCTCCTGGTCTTAACTGTTGTGGGGCTTTGGAAAATGTTTGAAAAGGCCGGCAAACCGGGTTGGGCAGCAATTATTCCGGTTTATAACCTGATTGTGTTGCTGGAGATTACAGGCAAACCGATGATCTGGATCATTTGGTTAATTATTCCCTGCACTTCCCCAATATTCGCCATCTGGTTAGTCAACCTGAATATGAAAAGTTTCGGAAAATCTGTCGCCTATACCATCGGCGCTATTTTCCTTCCTTTTATCATCTATCCGATTATTGGTCTTGGTGATAGTGTATACCTTGGCCCTTCAGCCGCTGAGGCAAAGAAAGGTTTTGGCGCTAACAACGGATTTGGTTCGAATAACCCCTTCAACCAGCCGCCAACCACCCCAAATGTTTAATACCTGAATGTATAAGCCTCATCTGCTGTTCGCTTTCTCTGGTTTTCTGGAGAAGGCGAACGCTTATCTTTTACCCTGTCCGCTAAAATACCTGACCGGTTATGATTGCCCCGGCTGTGGCTTTCAGCGATCTTTCCTGGCCCTGCTCAAAGGGAATTTTCAGCATAGTTTTCATTTATATCCCCCAACGGTACCCATTCTGCTCACCATTGTATTCAGTATCGCCGCAAACTATTTCTGGGGATCAGGGAACCATAAAAGTAGGCTGCTGATTAAAATCCTGTTCATGGTTACCGGTACCTTCATTCTTGTCAGCTATGGCTGCAAAATGCTGATGCCACACCTGCATCATGCCTAAACATCCATCCCTGCATTCCTCACGTAAATTGTTTGCATGAGGAATACGGCCATACTTGTTTTGTTGATATCTTTACTCGCCTGCAAAAAAGGCAATACTACGGGAATGGACCATACAGACACACAAAATAAAGATACACTCCATACGCGAAAACAGGAGACACGGACTTATCTTGCCCTGGGAGATTCCTATACCATTGGTGAGGCGGTGGCACAAAACCAGTCTTTCCCTTATCAGCTTGCTGAAAAGTTTAATGCTGCTAACTTGAAGACAGCAGGGGTAGACCTGAAAATAGGCATACCGGAAATTATTGCCAGAACAGGTTGGACCACCGGTGAGCTGCAATCGGCCATACAATCGGCATCCATTACCTCTACCTACGATATCGTCACCCTGCTGATTGGTGTCAACAACCAATACAGAGGGGGGAATATAGACACTTACCGGAAAGAATTCCGTCACTTGCTTGAAAGCGCCCTTGCTTTTGCAGGTGGACATAAAAACCACGTATTCGTGATCTCTATACCCGATTGGGGAGCAACAAGCTTCGGCCAAAATAGTGGACGGGGACCTGAAAATATAGGCAGGGAAATAGATGCCTTTAATGCGGTGAATAAAGATGAAACCGGGAAAATGGAGATCAGCTATACCGATATTACCCCAGGTTCAAGGGATGCCAAAATTGATGCCTCCCTGGTTGCAACAGATGGACTGCACCCTTCAGGAAAAATGTATGGCAATTGGGTAACACAGCTTTTACCTGCAGTGGTAAAAGCTGCAGAGAACTAACATTCCGGCAGACTGATGGGGATATTTGTCGCCAGTCCACCATCTGATGTCTCTTTGTATTTGGAGTTCATGTCCAGTGCAGTTTCCCACATGGTGTTAACTACGGCACCAAGGCTCACCTTCGCTTTATCAGGATTGCTTTGTAAAGCCAGCTGACTGGCAGTAATGGCCTTGATCGCACCCATGGTATTCCTTTCAATACATGGAATCTGTACCAGTCCCCCAATAGGGTCGCAGGTTAAGCCCAGATGGTGTTCCATGGCAATCTCTGCCGCCATCATCACCTGGCGCTGTGAACCGCCCAAACATTCGGTCAGCGCCGCTGCAGCCATTGCAGAGGATACGCCTATTTCAGCCTGGCAGCCGCCCATGGCAGCAGAAATGGTGGCTCCCTTTTTAAAGATACTTCCTATTTCAGAAGCACAGGCTACAAACTGGATGATCTTCTCTTCCTGGAAGCCATCACAGAAAGCAATATAATATTGGAGTACTGCCGGGATCACCCCTGCAGCACCATTGGTTGGCGCGGTAACCACGCGTCCAAAAGATGCATTTTCTTCATTCACGGCCAGGGCAAAACAACTTACCCAGTCTAAGGTATAGTTGAAACTATTGCCTCCCTCACGTATTGCAGCAATCCATGAAGTATAGTCTGTATAAGGCCTGTTGCCGATTAATCTTTTATTCAGTGCGGCTGCACGACGGCCAACATTCAGTCCGCCCGGTAAAAATCCACCCGTATGGCAGCCACGGAAAGTACATTCTTCCATCACTTTAAAGTGTTTCAGAATCCCTTTTTTTGTTTCGGCCTCAGTACGCCAGGCAAGTTCATTCTCCATGACTACTTCCGATACCTTCAGGCCTGTAGTCAAACACCAGTGTAATAAATCACCGGCAACTTCTACAGGGAAGGGTAAGTCTACCTGCTCTTTGTCATTGCCCGATTCACCTTCCTTAACCACAAAACCACCACCCACAGAGTAGTAGGTCTCAGAAAAAGCTTTTCCTGAACGCAAAAATGCCTGGAAAGTAACCGCATTGGGGTGGAAGGGGAGACTTTCATTATAGAGAAACACGAGATCTTCACTGTAGTTGAAATCGATATTATTGAGTCCTCCAATTAACAGTTGCTGGTCATTTTTGATGGCTAGAATCGTGGAATCAATCGCATTGACGTCGAAGGTAACGGGATCTGCACCTGTCATCCCCAGCAGGATGGCAATATCAGTACCGTGACCCACACCGGTTTTAGCCAGAGAGCCATAAAGGAGGATTTTGATCTGTTCCACTTCATGGAGGATCCCCTTTGCTGATAAAGCATCAGTAAACTGCTGTGCAGCCCTCCATGGACCTAAAGTGTGAGAGCTGGAAGGGCCAATGCCAATTTTAAAAATATCAAATACGGAGATCTGTTCTCTATGCATAATTACACAAAGCTAAATAGTTTAAGCTGAATATAAAGGGGGCTTAGAAATGAAATTCAAGAATTTTTTCGTCGGCTAACATCTGCTCCACAAATTTCTTGTGTTTTTTGGGGTGGCCCACCGCAATCCATGTTCCGCTGATGTTCCCATTCGCCATTTCCTGTTTCCCGCGGTGAAGTTTTAGTCCCGAAGTTTTGATGTATTCCTCGTAGTGGTCAAGTCCCTCTTTTTCATATTTTTTGACAATCTTATATTCCCTTGTGGCAGACATCCTTTCTGCCAGTTCTTCCAGGTAAGGGAAGAAGATTAAAGCGGAGAGTACCACGATGGTTACCCCAACCGCCTGCACGTAATATCCGCCGCCAATAGCCATGCCTATTGCTGCAACAATCCAGATCACACAGGCTGTAGTCAGTCCCTTGATCCTGTTTTCTTCCCTGAAGATGACTCCTGCACCAAGAAATCCTATGCCTGTAACTATATTGGAGGCAATCCTGTCCTGACTGGTTGGCCCTACTTTGATGGAAAGGATAGTGAACAGTGTAGCACCGAGACCTATCATGATCATGGTTTTTAAACCCGCCTGTTTAGCCCTCAGTTCACGCTCCACACCAATCAGGCCGCACAAGAGAATGGTCAGGAGAAATTTATTGATCTCACTCTGTGTAATGAGGTGACTGGTTTCTGTAAGTTCAATCCTATTTATTTCTATCCAGTTCAGCATATTTATCAAAAGAATAAAGGTAATAAATTCCGCTTCTCTACCTGGTCAATACGAAAAAAACAGGGAATAATCTTTTCAAACAAGCAGCACTGCTGAATAATTTAATAAAAGTCGTAGCAGCGCAGCCCGTTAAATTTATTGTAGTTCTCGCTGTTGGGGAAGTATTTCTCATAACCCACACTCGCCTCAGTCGTACCATTGGTGTTGGTATAATTCAGCTTTGAAGTTGTGGCGTCATGACTTAAGCCAAGGCGCAACTTTTCGCCATTCCTGCGGTCAGAGAAAATATCGAAGATCACAGATACCACAATGGCATCCGGACCGCCTTCGCCTGCAGTGCGGTACCATAAGCCTGCATTCAAGCCTTTATATTTATACTGCATGCCTGCACTCATGGAAGAGCTGCCTCCCTGTTTATAATAAACCACAGAAGGAATCAGAAAAGAACCTTCATCCTGTCCGTAAACATAACTCCTTGTCAAAGCCAACCTGTAACTTGCATTTCCTGTAATACGCATCGGCAGCTTTGCCTGGGCACCACTAAAGGATTCATCGGGTTCATTGAGGTGATGACCGGCAATACCTGCCATAAAATTACGGTATACCAGGTTGATCCCTGCAGCAGGGTCAAAGTAGAATTTGTTCGACTGACTGGGAAGTTGTGCATTACTGATGGTGCCGGGATTATAGCCCAGCTGACTGTCGATCTGATCTGAGAAGACGAGTTTACCCCAGTTGATTTGCCTGTTGGTGAAACCGGCCTGTACACCGAATGACAAAACGAAGTCATCGCTACCTACACTGTAGGAATAAGAAGCCGCCATATTGTTCTTCACCAGGAAGGCTGTTCCCTCAGAACTGCGGTTAAACTGCAGGCCTACACCACCGGCAAACCTGGGTACATTTAAATCTACCGAGGCATTGATATACGATAGGTTTCCACTGAGGGCAGTCCACTGGTTCCTGTAAATCATATTCATCCTGATATCCCCTTCAAACTGTCCTGTTAATGAAGGATTAAGGTAAAGCGGGGCATTAAAAAATTGTGAATAAATATGGTCCTGTGCCGCTGCGGTAATTGAACCGGCAGATAATAATAGTGCTATAAAGTATCCTGATAATAATCTCATTCCTGTGTTAACGTATTAAATGAATAGCTCCTGTTTTTTTCGGGGCAGAGGAGTCGTAAGTCATCCCTTTCCACGCTGAGCCATTGATAAACTCAACATCAATTTTCCAGAAGTAAACTCCCTGCGGCTGTAGAACGCCCTTGTGTGTGCCATCCCATCCTTCAGCAGGTCTTCCTTCTTCCAGTTTTGTAGTCTCCCATAAGGTTTGTCCCCATTTGTTGAAAATACTCATTCTCCAGCTTTTTATGCCAGATCCTTTTGCTTTAAATTCCCTGAGCTCAAGATAGTCGCTTCCCGGCATAAATGAATTTGCCACAAAGAGGTGCCCCGGAACACCAACAATACTCACATTTTTAAATGTCGTACTTGAGCATCCCTGGTCGTTGGTTACCTTTAAGGTAACCACATATTTTCCTGTATCTAAATAAGAATGCGAAGGGTTCGGAAGGGTTGAAGTGTTACCATCACCAAAGCTCCATTCCCATTTTGTAGGGTTGTTTGTACTCTCATCTTCAAACCTGAAGGTATAAGATGGAATAGAAATTACCGTCGACGGCGCCACGTTGAATCTTGCTACCGGCGGGGTTATGATATGAATATACTGATTCATGACGGTTGTTCGCGTACATCCCAGTGCATTGGTAGCAGTTAAACTTACCGTGTAATATTCCTGCGTTCCGGTATAGATATGTCTGGGTTCAAATTCCGTGGAATTCGGACTGCCGTCGCCAAAGTCCCACACATAGTTCACTGCATCAGTGCCGGCATTGGTAAACTGAACCGGCAGGTCTGCGCAGCCCACTCTTACATCTGCACTGAAGGATACTTCCGGTTGTGCGAGTACCGTAATGATTTCTGTGGTTGTCGTATCCGAACAGCCATTGGATGCGGTTAAGGTAACGATAAAAGTACCAGGCTTGGTAAAGGTGTGCTGTACGGTTTCCGGAGCTGTCTTGGTGAACACTTTCGATGTACCATCGGCGAAATCATACTCAAATGAATTTGCCCCTTTTGAATTGTTGTAGAAGTTCACGGTAAATGGTGCACATCCTTCTTTCTCATTCCCATTCACCACCAGTTCCGGCAGAATGGTATTAGGAGAAACGCGGATCTTATATAATGCCGGTTCGGATCTTCCGCAATCATTTTCCGCAATCATGGTCACCACATAATCTCTCGCCACATTCGTGGTGAATTTATGTGTTACAGTTGATTTGTCTGTTTTGATCAGCGTCGGTGTACCGTCATCAAAATTATAGTAATAAGTATTGGTCTCTCCCGGAGAGGTATTGCTGAACGTTACCGTCATAGGTGAACAGCCTGAAGTACTGCTTGGCGAGAAGACGGCTATCGGCTTGGCTTTTACAAGTACTGTTGAAGTTACAGAGTCAATGCCACAGCTGGTTCTGCTGATTAGTGTTACCGTATAGGTCGTGTCTTTTCCCGTAGGATCCGGTAAAAAGGTCACTGCATCCGGCATGGTTTGGTTGGAATTCTGCCCATTTCCAAATTTCCATTGGAATGTACCCAAAGTAAGGGAAGAGGAGGTATTCACGAAACTCACCAACAGTGGACCACAGCCTTCCTGGGTACTTTGCGTAAAAGAAGGGGAAACATCCTGTGCCGTACTGAAGGCATGGCTGAATTCCGCAGAAGTACAGCCCAGACTGCTGGTGGTGACCAGTTTAATAATCACAGATTCATTGCTGTTCGTAATGGTATATCCGGGGAAGGTCGTTCCCGTACCAATCTGTACTTCATTAGCGAACCAGGTGTAGGTTGCATTGCGGTCAGGATAAAGTGTAGCCTGTATGTCTTGTGCAGTGATGGCGAAAGGAATGCAGCTTTTGTCCGTTGTAAAGGTATACATCGCTGCTGCATTCGGATACACGGTAATTTGTACAGGCGCACTGATGTTTTGTGCTGCCCCGTTACAAGTCCTGGTGCTCACCAGACGTCTGTACCAGGTCGTCGCAGTTAAGGCCTGGGGCGCATAGTTCAGTGATACGGCACCACTGATATTGGTCCATACGGTACCATCTGGACTGGATTGCCATTGGTAGTTGAAGTTGCCGTCAGATCCCAGAGGAAGACTTCCTGTCAGTGCTGCCGGTATTAAACCCGTACATATTTCCTGTGCTGCCGAGATGGTATTATTGGTAATTGGTGGCTGTGCAGTGATGCGGATGAGATTACTTGCCATTGTACAGGCTCCACTTACCACTGTCCTGCGGAAAGTCAGGGTTTCTGTTAAGGAAAGGCTAAGGTCTTTATCAGTCTGGCCTGCAATAACAGTGAAAGTAGTCCCGTCTGTGCTGCTTTCCCATACATAGGTATAGCTTCCTGTGCCTCCTGTTGGTGTACTGCCGGTAAGGGTCACGGTTTGTCCATTACACACCACTGTAGCCGTGCTGCTGATGGTATTGGTGAGGGGCAGTAAATTGTTGACTTTGACTTCATCAAATGTTGGTCCGCAGGTGGCTGTTCCAGTGATGGTCCATCTGAATACATATTCCGATCCTGCCACCAATGCCGTAACGGTTGTTGCCGGATTTGCCGGATTTGTAATCCTTGCATTCGGATTTCCGGAGATCAATGTCCATCTTCCTGTTTCACCGGCAGCCAGTGCATTTCCCTGCAGGCTTGCGCTCAGTTCATTACACAGGGTCTGGTCGTCACCTGCGGCTGCAACTGTTGTTGCCGGGGTTACGGTAATCAGTGTGCTGTTTGTTTCTTTAATATCACAGCCTCCATTTTTTACGATGGCTTTGTAGGCTGTGTTTTGTGTTAAATTCAGGTAAGTAAGCGTATTCGTGGTATTGCCCTCCACATTCACCCAGGTAATGCCGCCATCGGTAGAACTTTGCCATCCTTCAATATTCCCTACATTTCCTGTCAGGGTGATTACCCCTTCATTGTTGCCTGCACAAACAATTGTAGCACCGGCAGTCGTTCCTGCAACGGTAGGCGTATTCACGGTAATGGTTACTTCATCGGCAGAGGGCGCGCAGGCGCCCGGAGCAGTGATTGTCCACCTGAAGGTATATACCTGTCCCGGAACCAATCCGTTTACACTTGTTTTGGGATTGCGATTGTCTGTAAAGGTGACCCCGCTCTGTCCCGAACGCAGTGTCCATACGCCGGTACCCACAATGGCTTCATTTCCATTTAAGGTGTAGTTGCTGAGTTCGCAGATGCTTTCATCATTACCAGCCAGGGCAGTGGTTACCGCAGGACTTACCCGTATCGTTACGGTTTTCGGATTACCGGGACAGCCACTCGCAGCAACCGGGGTAATGGTATAGGTCACGCTTCCTTCTGCAGTAGTGGTATTCAGCAGGAGGTCGTTGATGGTTACTGTTGCTGCTGCAGTTGTCTGTTGGGTGTTGCCTGTGATGCCGGCAGTAGCGGTGCTTGTCCAGGTATAGGTCGTACCCGGAAGGTTTGAGCCCAAGGTAATCGCAATTGCGGTATTTGTACATACCAGTGATTGTGCTGCGGTAGCAGTCAGTACAGGTCGCGGGGTAACTGTTACGGTATGGGTGAAAGGAATACCTTCGCAGCCATTACTCATCGGAACGATCGTATATACGACTACTGCATTTGCAGTCGCGTTATTATTGACCAGTACCTGGTTGATGTTTCCTGTTCCGGAAGCTGCAAATGCAGCGGCATTGCCATCAGCATTGGTGGCAGTCCATCGGAAAGTACTGAGCGGCACACTGGAGACAGGTTCGAAAACTGCTGTCTGATTAGAACATATGGCCTGTTCCGTATTGCTGCCTGTATTTCGTGGATATATGGTTAACTGGAGGCTGTTGGCTACTGTTGCACAATCTCCGGCAAGACCGGTAATCAATCGTAAAGTTACTGTTGCCAATCCTGCAGCACGTTCTTCGGCTGTGGGGGTATAGGTGGTAATGAGGTTATTGGCATTCGAAAATGTTCCTGTACCTATCCATTCCACACGTTCGTAATTGCCATTGGTAACTACGCCGGTAAGATTAGCTATTTCGTCATAACAAAGGGTGTTTGATGCTGCGGTAGGTGTAGGGACCGGTGATGGGGTAAAGGTGAGCAATTGTGTTTTAGTTACCGTATTGCAATTGTTGGTATGCACTACGGTAACAGTATAGGTAGCAAAATCGTTGAATCTGATGGTTGGATATTTCGTATTCGCAGTGCTGGGTGAAACAAAGTCATAGCCCCCCCCACTCACCGTCCAGGTGTACGTACCGGCAAGTTCTGCCATGGTACCTGTAAAAGTTGTTTTGGTGAAAGTGCTGTTTGGACCGAAGGTAAATTCGCCATAGGCACAGCGTTTGACATCAGGTGATAATTCTGCGGTGGGCTGGCCATTCACGATGATGGTTTGTTCCGCAGTGGTAACTTCCTGACAGGAAAGCGTTGAAACGGATAATTTAACTTTGTATATTCCTGGTGTGGTAAATCTGAAGGTAGGATTTTTACTTGTTGCTGAAGTTCCTCCGTCATAAGTTACTTGTGCCGGACCGCTCAGCGTCCACCTGTAATTCACTGTTGGATCACAGGATACATCGATCACTGAAGTATTGACCGGTGTAACTACTCCCGGTGCACAGGTGGTGAGTGGGTTTGATGGCAATGTAAATGAAGGTTTTGGAGGTGCCTGTATACAAATGGTCCTGATCACAGGATCTGCCTGACACACCCCTCCGCTTATAGATTCCAGGCGGATCTCATACGTTCCAGGAGCAGTAAAGGTACGTTCGAAATTCGTTGATTTAGGGACATCGGCCAGGATAAGCTGTCCATTTACAAACCAGTTGAACCTAACAGTATTGTCAACACAATCACGGGCGGTATCATCCTGATTTTGTCCCAGTACTGAAGTATTGACAAATGTAATGAGTTCATTCTGGCAACCTAAAGCAGGACCGGTAAATTTGTTTTCTGTTACGGTCACTACCCTTGCTGTGGCAGAGAGCGGCTGGCCTGCATTGTCGCCGCAAAAAGGACTGACGGTGTTGATGTTGATCCCGAAAACATTATATTTCCCATTTGCATTTCTTCCGCAGGAAGATTGGGTATAGGTATGTGTGATATTGTCCCTCTGTCTTAGTTCGCAGATGGTATAAACGGATTCCGAATCATCCCCCCAGGTGATTTTATAGGTATTTCCAGGAAAGTTTCTCTGGATCCCGCCAATATTTCGGGTATCTACCCCATAACTGAATTCCCCCAGAGGCAAACAGACCACGCCGCTTCCTGTGGTGGAGAATGCTGTATTCACCGGATTGTTGACAATAAAATACGCTTTTGTTCCTTTTGTCCCATCTGGCATGGTCACTTTTACCAGCACGGTATAATGTGCTGCCCCGGGCCTGAAAGATTTTATATTTGTATCGAAGGTAATATCTGTTACCGGTTCTGAGGTAACAGGGATTGTGCTAAGCATTTCATTCGTTATCTTAGCAGTCACTTTACCGCCTGAACTGGACTGGTTGGTCAGGTTGACAGGTACATCCCTGTAAGAACAATAGCCGAATATCTCCGGGTTGCTGGTATTGATAGGAGGTGCACTGATCTTGGCCGTCACTGCAGCTCCGGCCCTGATTTCAAAAGGATTTGAATCTGAAGAGGTCAGTGCAGGTGCGGTCGACTTAATCCTTAACCGGTATCCGACGCCTGGGGTGATATTTCCCGGAATCTCCCCATTTACGAAAGTAGAGTAAAACCCTTCATAAGATCCGATGATGGTTTCCGCCCCGGAGGAGGAGACGAGATACAGCGTAAAACGGTTCCCAATTTGTAAACAAGTGGTATTTCCGGTGCTAAAAGTTGCAGCTATTGTCGAACCTGGGGTATACGGACCTGCATCAACTGTTCCAACGGTAATTTGAGCCCTGGAACTGAAGGATAAAAAGAGTAGTGCGGAGACGAAAATAGTGTGTAAAAAATTCCTCATATTGTAGCGTTAGCTAAACATAGGAAAGAGTATTATATAATACAAATATTCATGAAAAGATAATATAGGAATTTCGAGTAAAATAAAAAAACCCGCTAGTGATAGCGGGTTTTTAATTAGCTGTTAAGCAGGGGGCTAAGACTACATCATGCCGCCCATACCGCCGCCGCCCATAGGAGGCATGCCAGCACCAGCTGTATTGTCATCAGGATCATCTGCTAAAACGCATTCTGTTGTCAACAACATTGCAGCGATAGAAGCAGCATTTTCAAGTGCTACACGGCTTACTTTAGTCGGGTCAATTACACCTGCACCGATTAAGTTTTCATACACGTCAGTACGTGCATTGTAACCGAAGTCAGCTTTACCTTCTTTAACTTTTTGTACAACGATAGAACCTTCAATACCTGCATTTTCACAGATTTGACGCAAAGGCTCTTCAACTGCACGTTTCACGATAGCGATACCTGTAGTTTCATCTTCATTGGCACCTTTCAGGCCGTCCAATGCCTCAATAGCACGAATGAAAGCCACACCACCACCAGCAACGATACCTTCTTCTACTGCAGCACGTGTTGCATGTAAAGCATCATCAACACGGTCTTTTTTCTCTTTCATTTCCACTTCAGAAGCTGCACCTACATAAAGAACTGCAACACCGCCAGCCAATTTAGCTAAACGCTCCTGTAATTTTTCTTTATCATAATCAGATGTAGTTGTTTCAATCTGAGCTTTGATCTGGTTGACGCGTGCTTTAATATCTTCTGACTGGCCAGCACCGTTGATCACAGTTGTATTGTCTTTGTCAACAATAACTTTTTCAGCAGTACCTAAATAGGTTAAGTCAGCATTTTCTAATTTGTAACCTCTTTCTTCAGAAATCACAGTACCACCAGTTAAGATGGCAATGTCTTCCAGCATAGCTTTTCTACGGTCACCAAATCCTGGAGCTTTAACCGCAACAACTTTGAGTGAACCACGGATTTTATTTACAACTAAAGTGGCTAAAGCCTCACCATCTAAATCTTCAGCGATAATCAATAATGGTTTACCAGTCTGAACTTGTTTTTCAAGGATCGGTAACAATTCTTTCATGTTACTGATTTTCTTGTCGTAGATTAAAATGTAAGGGTTTTCTAATTCCGCTTCCATTTTATCTGCATTGGTCACGAAGTATGGAGATAAATAACCACGGTCGAATTGCATACCTTCCACTGTTTTTACTTCAGTTTCCGTACCTTTTGCTTCTTCAACAGTAATTACACCATCTTTACCAACTTTACCCATTGCTTCAGCAATCAGTGAACCGATCACTTCATCATTGTTTGCTGAGATAGAAGCTACCTGTTTGATTTTGTTGTTATCCTCACCAACAGTTTGAGACTGTGATTTCAGGTTCGCAACGATAGCAGTAACCGCTTTGTCGATACCACGTTTTAAATCCATTGGATTTGCACCGGCAGCAACATTTTTAATACCAGCAGTAACAATTGCCTGTGCCAGAACGGTAGCCGTAGTTGTTCCGTCACCTGCGATATCTGCAGTTTTCGAAGCTACTTCTTTAACCATCTGAGCACCCATATTTTCGATAGGGTCTTTTAATTCAATTTCTTTTGCTACAGTCACACCATCTTTAGTAATTGCAGGTGAACCGAATTTTTTGTCTATAATAACATTACGTCCTTTAGGACCTAAAGTTACTTTTACCGCATTAGCCAAAATGTCAACACCTCTTTTCAGGGCGTCGCGGGCTTCTACATTGTATTTTACTTGTTTTGCCATTTTAATAAATGTTGGATTTTAATTATTTTGTGGGATTTGCTGATTTTCAGCGATTAAAGAACTGCGTAAAGATCAGATTCGCGCATAATCAGATACTCTTTCCCTTCATAGGTAATTTCAGTACCACCGTATTTGCCGTATAACACTACATCGCCAACTTTAACGCTTAATGGGATAAGGCTACCAGTAGATTCAGCATATTTGCCTGGTCCAACTGCAACAACTGTTCCTTGTTGAGGTTTTTCTTTAGCTGTGTCCGGGATATAGATACCCGAAGCCGTTTTCTCTTCAGCAGGAGCAGCTTCAACAACTACTCTATCTGCAATGGGTTTAATGTTTAAAGCCATAAATAATATTATTTTTAATTTTAAGGTTAAATATAAATATATGTTTAACGCTTAGGGTGTATCAGTTTCTATGCCAAGGGCCTTTTGCTTGACAAATTTACACAGGCTTGTCAGCTAATAGATTATGGAGTGTTTTTTTAATGTCAGACTGGCAGGGCATAAACAAGAAGCCCGCTAAGATGTTCATCCTAGCGGGCTTCATTGATACCGGAGTATCGTAATGTTATTTTTTAGTGGTATCAACTGTTACCGGTGCTGGTGTGGTAGCCGGTGCCGTTGAACCTCCGATAGGAGATGGTGCTACTGTATTGTCCAGTTGTTTCTGGATTTTTGAATCGCCGCCTGAAGCAGAAACTCCGCCTGTTTTAGCAATGGTCGTTACCGCTAAAGAGATAATTACCACAACGGTCAAAAGTACCCAGGTGCCTTTTTCTAAAACATCTCCTGTACGTTGTACGCCGAACATGTTGCTGCCAGATCCACCTGTTGCCAAGCCACCGCCTTTAGGGTTCTGTATCAATACAAACAGCCCTAGTGCAACACAAATAATGATCAATAAAATAATTAAAAAAAGCATAGTATGTTAAAGGATTAAATTTTCTTTTCTATAGATTGGATAAGGTCGGCAAAGTAACGGCTTTTTTCTGGAAACTTCAAACTTAATTTTTGATAAGTGTCTATCGCCTTGTCATAAAGCATCTGTTCGATGTATATATTAGCCAGTGTTTCTGATACCAGGTCATTCTGGTCTTCCGCACTTTTCTTGGCCTTGTTTTCATTGTCGATCTGCTCCGCATTGGGAGGCGTAATCTGTGGATCTTTCCTGATGAAGTTATCAATGATCTCAATATCCCTGGTAACGGGCTTTTTCTGCTGTATGGCTTCGTCCAGCAGGGGCTCGCTTTCTGTCAGGTGGTCCTGCACATGGAAGATGTGCTCTACATATTGCTGCTGCAACTCATGGACACCTGATTTTTTCTCCACAGCATAGGGCTGAAAGATGGACTGGTGCTCTTTACGTGTTTTGGCCAGCCACCATAAAAAGGTATAGGGCAACTTTTCGTCGTTGTAATTGCTGACCTGACTGTTATCGGGTAGGGGAGGGATTCCGGACTGATTTGTTGCCGGCTGCATATCCAGGGCATCTTTATGCTCTTCAGTAGCAGCAGTATTGCTGTCCGCAGCTGTGCTGGAATGCTCCAGGTTATTGTTTCCCGGGCTTTCGATGGCGCCCTCTGTATCGAAATTCTGCTCAAAGGCAAAGAAATCAGTTGAAGCAATGCTTTCAAACATAAAATCATCATCCAGTGATGGCTGGCGGTAAATCGTCTCCTGGCCTTCAATTTCCGGTGCCGGCGTTTGTCCATCCGTATTCCTGAAAGGACGGTACATGGAAAGGTCTACCTCAGCAATTTCTTCAAAAGTCTCCTGTTCATCGGCCAGCGGTGTTTCTTTAATGATTTCCGTTGCCTGTCCAATGATATTGAAATCAGCTGTTTTCGCTGTTGTACTGAAAAGGAAGTCGTGGAGGAGCTTTCCGTTGGTATATAAAGCTGCTTTTGCAAGTGCATGATTACCCTCTGCCTGTTGCTTACTGATTTTAGCCATCAGTAAATGCAAAGGCTGATAATAAGGGTATTCCTCCAACAACTCTTTTAACAGCGCTATATCCGGTTGGCAAACCAGATGCGGCTCCGCAAGAAATCCTGCAAGTTGTTGTTTAATATCTTTTTCCACCTCCACGTTGCTAAGTTAATAATTGAAATTCAAGAGTAGCTCATTGTTTACAGATTTTCTACCACTGTGCGAAGGCCTTGTTGAAGATATCTTCTGTCAGCTGCCCATTAATCTGGTTGATAAAACCCTGCTGTGCTGTATTTAAATTTGTTGAACCCAGGTTGAAATCATAATAACGTTCAAAAGATTCTTCAAAACTTTGTTTCGTGTTTAGATTACTGGTGTATTTTACACTTACCCTGATCGTCAGGCGCGTACCCCCGGCAACCGGTCGGTCGTTACCTCCCTGGGTTGCAATCGGTTTAATGTCATATCCGGTAATCCGTCCTTCAAACACGGCATCTGCAGCATTTTGGGTAATGGTTAATCTTGTCTGGTTGCGGATCCTGGTTTTTAAGGCCTCAGTAAGGTCCTGACTTAAGGTAGGGATCACGGTAGGCGCATTGTTTTCGAAAAGCTCTACACTTACCGTTTTCATTTCTGCAGGTATAGAAGCACCATTGAGTGCTACTGTACAGGAATTAAATAAGGCCACCAGTGGAATGAACAACAATAACAGACAGATCTTTTTCATGATTAATTCAAATTCAGTTCTTTAATTTTTCTATAGAGCGTACGTTCAGAAATTCCGAGTTCCTGGGCGGCAAATTTACGTTTTCCTTTATGTTTCTTCAGCGCTTTTTTAATCAGGTCAGATTCTTTGTCAATCAGTGACAGCGACTCCTCTACTTCTTCAGCCTCATGCGTATAGTTGTAGTCAACCGGGGTACTTGGCGAAGGTTTCTTGATGGTCAGTGTGGCATCATGGTTTACGGTCTGGTCTATCTCCTGGTAAAGCTGGTTGATATAATGCGGGTTTTCCGCCATGATATGAGAGGTATTGCCCCCGCTCTGGATAATCTCAGCCACCAGCTTTTTCAGGTCCATCATGTCTTTCCTCATGTCAAAAAGCACCTTGTAAAGGATGTCCCTTTCAGAAAAGTCTTCCTTAGCTCCATTGATGGCCATGGGAAGGTTATTTCCTCCGCCTTCATTGGGAATATAATTCAACAGCGCATTGGCGGAAACATTGCGTTCCTTTTCCAGTACGCAGATCTGTTCGGCGATATTTTTCAGCTGCCTGACATTTCCCGGCCAGCTGTAATTGCTGAGCATCTGTATCGCATCCGGTTCCAGGTGGATTCCCGGACTGCGGTATTTATCACTGAAATCTGCCGAAAACTTCCGGAACAGCAGGAAAATATCTTCCTTACGTTCATGTAAGGCCGGAATACGCAGGGGTACCGTATTCAGGCGGTAGTATAAATCCTCACGGAACTTGCCATTCTTAACCCTGTTGTACACATCTACGTTTGTCGCGGCAACGATACGTACATCGGTTTTCTGTACTTTCGATGAACCTACCCGCAGGTATTCACCGCTTTCCAGAATCCTTAGCAGACGGGCCTGTGTACCCAGGGGCAATTCAGCAACCTCATCAAGGAAAATGGTTCCGCCATTGGCTACTTCAAAATAACCTTTACGGGCTTCATGCGCACCGGTGAAGGAACCTTTCTCATGCCCGAATAATTCGGAGTCAATTGTCCCCTCAGGGATTGCCCCGCAGTTGACGGCAATGAAGGCACCGTGTTTGCGTGCACTCATCTGGTGGATAATATGGGAGAACACTTCCTTACCACTTCCGCTTTCACCGGTAATCAGTACCGACATGTCTGTCGGTGCAACTTGTCGGGCGATATCTATGGCGCGGTTAAGCAAGGGAGAGCTGCCAATAATTCCAAATCGGTTTTTAATATCTTGTACGTCCAAAATAATCTCTTTTAAGTTTTTGGTCTGTTTATCTCTAATTGTTTTGGCCTGTCAAACAGATGCAGCCATCGCTGGACAGGGTGGTCTGCCTAATCTATAATTCTTCCCAGCAGCGTAGCTGAAGTACAACGTTCAATCACCACATTTACATATTGTCCGGGAGCAACATTCTCTACTGCCGGAAATACAATCATGGCATTCTGGTCATTCCTGCCGCAAAGGTCTTTGTCAGATTTTTTAGAAAAACCTTCCACCAGGATCCTTACTTTTTTGCCGACCGATTGCTGCAGTCTTTTGTAAGAGGTTTCCTGTTGTTTTAACAGGATTTCCTGCAAACGTCGCTTTTTAACGTCTTCGGGAATATCATCTTCAAGTTTTCTGGCTGCCAGTGTTCCCGGGCGCTCAGAATAGCTGAAACAGAAAGCAAAATCATAACCTACATAATCCATCATGTTCAACGTTTCCTGGTGTTCTTCTTCTGTTTCAGAACAGAAACCAGCAATGATATCCGTAGAAATGGCACAGTCGGGAATAATATTCCTGATGGCATCGATCCTGTTCATATACCATTCACGGGTATAGGTCCGGTTCATCAGGTCCAGTACCCTGCTGCTGCCAGATTGTACCGGAAGGTGGATGTTGTTACAGATGTTATCATGTTTCTGAATGGTATGCAATACTTCATCAGTAATATCCTTTGGATGGGAAGTAGAGAAGCGCACACGTAACTCCGGACTAATCAGGGCTACTTTTTCCAATAACTGGGCAAAGTTCACCATGGTCTCGGCAGCTTCTTCTGCTTCTGCAGCACCTTTCCATTTGTAGGAATCTACATTCTGTCCGAGTAAGGTTACTTCTTTATAACCACGGTCGTGCAGGTCCTGTGCTTCCGCCAATATAGACTGCGGATCGCGGCTGCGTTCGCGGCCACGGGTAAAAGGCACTACGCAGAAGGAACACATGTTGTCACATCCGCGCATGATCGATATAAATGCAGTGATACCATTTCCGTTTAAACGTACAGGACTGATATCGGCATAGGTTTCTTCCCTTGAAAGCAATACGTTGATGGCTTTCTGCCCCTCGCCAACCTGTTCAATCAGTGTGGGCAGGTCGCGGTAAGCATCCGGTCCAACCACCATGTCGACCAGTTTTTCCTCTTCCAGGAACTTGGATTTCAAGCGCTCAGCCATACAGCCCAGTACGCCTACAATAAGTTTCGGGTTCCTGCGTTTTTCTACACCGAACTGCGACAGGCGGTTACGTACGCGCTGTTCCGCATTCTCACGGATAGAGCAGGTATTGATAAATATAGCATCCGCTTCCTGATAATTACCTGTAGTTTCAAAACCCTGGTCGAGTAAAATTGATGCAACAATTTCACTATCAGCAAAGTTCATCTGACACCCGTAACTTTCGATGTATAGCTTTCTTGCATTCATCGTTTTTGGTGCATCAATGATCAGGGCTTCACCCTGGCGCTCTTCATCGTGTTTCTTGTCTGCTAGCTGTAATTCAATCATAAAAAGGTCAACATTTATCGGATTACAAAATTACGCAATTTAATTTGTAAATGACAAAGTGGCAGGATTTAAAAATACCGCTTTAGCGGTAAATCTACTATAGTATGATAATTCCGGCGCCTAAAAACAGCTTTTTCCCACAGACTCCTGAAAACATTGTTCCCCCCATTGTTGTCTTATAGGAACACCATTATAAGTTTTCTGCCAGACAAATAAAGCAACATAAACTTGTGATAGCTGCGAAATAAGAGATTAAAAAGAGAATGGTTATGGTAGAGAAACAATCACATCGAAACAGGATATGGAAATGGGTGGCCGCAGTTGTTATCGTGCTAATCGCGGCAGTCGGGGGCATTGCCCTTTATTTTAGTGCCCAGTGGAAACCGATCCTGCGAAGCAAGATAAAAGAAGTGGTACAGAATGGTTCCAGGCAGTTGTATAGAGTAGACTTTAAAGATATCCATCTCAATATACTGACCGGAAGTGTTACGGTAGACAGTATTTCTCTTCAACCAGACACTGGGGTTTTTAATGCCTGGAAAAGAGCAGGGAATGCACCAACACATTTATTCTCGATCAGGCTTGCCAAACTGCAACTGCGGAATATCAGTGTGAGGGAGGTTTATTTCCACAAGAAAATTGAGATGAATGATATTATCCTGAAAAACCCTTCCATCAATATCATCTATAACAAAGTCAATAAAAAGCCAGATACCACGCAGGATAAACGCAGCCTGTATGAGCGGATTTCCAAGACGCTGAAATCGGTGCACATTAAAGGAATAAAAATAGAGGATGCTGATTTTGATTATATCAACGGAGCAAACGGACAGCTGCTGAATGCCGTAAAGAAGCTGAATGTCCATGTGAAGGACTTTCTGCTGGATGCCGGTGCTGCAGCGGATACCACAAGGTTTTACTATACCAAGGATGTCTCTTTTGAACTCGCTGGTTACAGTTCTTTATCAAAAAATAAGATGTATACCACAAAGGTAGATACCATCCGCGGATCTGCCAGGGGCAGGACGGTGGTGCTGAAAGGGCTTAAAATGATCCCCATGTATCCCGACCTGCAGTTCAGCAGGATGCTGAAGGTGCAGAAAGACCGTTATGACCTGGTATTTAAGCTGATCGAGTTTAGCGGCGTGGATTTCAAGGCGCTGAACAGCGACGGTATTCTCCATGCCGGTGCATTAAAAATTACTGATGCTGCGGCGAAGGTATTTATGAACAGGGAATTGCCGGGACAGGATATCGATAAAAGTGCCAACTTTCCTCATATGGCACTGCGCAGGTTACCCATACAAACCACTATCGATACCTTACTGTTAAAAAGGGTAAATGTAGCTTATACAGAATACAACCCGATTACACAAAAAAAGGGGACAGTCCATATTGATGCGCTGAACGGGAGAATCATGAATGTGACCAATGATTCCATTTCTATGGCCAAAGACCATTATGCCGTTGCTTACCTTAACGCGTATATGATCAAAGCGGCAAAACTAAACATCCGGATCAACTTCGACCTGATGGCAAAAAATGCCGCTTTTACCTTCAAGGGCAATATCGGAGGGATGGATATGGTAAAGCTGAATCCGCTGTCCAAAGCACTGGGACTAGTGGAAATTGAAGAAGGTACGATACAGAAAGTAGATTTCGAGGTGAAGGCAAATGCAGCCGGTTCTACAGGGATCATGCATATGTATTACCGCGGATTAAAGGTGGCCTTGCTGAAAGAGGGCGAGGAGGGTGCCCCGGTGAAGAAAAAAGGATTGCTGTCTTTCCTCGCGAATACCTTAATTGTGAAAGATGCAAATCCGGAGAAAGGGGAAGAATTGCGGACAGGGAAAATAAGCTTCGAGCGACCAAGAGGTGCTTCGTTCTTTAACCTGTTATGGAAGAGTGTTTTTGTAGGGATGCGGGAGACCGTAGGCCTCGGTATCGTACCGATGAAGAGTCCGGAGAAAAGCCGGAAAGTGATTGTCGATAAGATGAAAGAACGTAAGGAAAAACGGGAAGAACGCAGGGAGGAGAGAGCAAAGCGGAAAGCGAAGGAAAAAGGAAAAAATTGAGGGGGCCTACCAGGAACACTGGGGCGGAGCGCCTATCAGAAAATGAGCCATATTATTTTTTCTGTGATTTATAAATAACGTATATTGGAAAATAAAAAATACACAGTGGGGAATGAATGAACGATCGCGAAGGATATTTACTGTGTTTAAATGGACTGCGGGAATAGCCGTGCTGTTGTTTCTGGCTGCTGATGCTGCCTCCTGGTATTTTGGTAAAAAGCTAAGGCCGGTGATTACCAGCGAACTGAAAGACCTAGTGCTGAATTCTACAGACAGTCTGTATACGATCGAGTTCAGTACGGTAAATACCAATTTCCTGTTTGGCAATGCCTCCATTCTCGATGTGAAGATTATTCCCGATACCAACATCTTCAATAAACTGGTAAAGCTGAAGCGTGCACCCAATAATATCTATCAGGTGAGCCTCAAAAAACTGACGATCCGCAATTTTCACCCTTACCGCTGCTTCAGCGAAAAGAAAATCAATATCAATGAACTGCTGTTTGACCACCCCAGTGTGGTGATGATCAACCGTCAGTTTGCCTTTAATGAGAACAAGCCTGCAAGGCCGCTGAAGTCGCCTTACGCCTATATTTCCAGGTTTTTGAAGGAGGTGAGTGTCCGCAATATCTATTTGCGGGATATCAGCTTTAAATATGTCAATAGAAATGTGCCTGTGCCGGAAACAGATTCACTGGAACGGCTGAACATCACACTAAAGGACTGGCTGATTGATGCCCATTCCGCTACGGATACGAGCAGGATTTATCTGTTAAAAGATGTCCTGATTGACCTGAATGATTATCAGTTCGCTACACCCGATAGTCTCTACCGTCTCCATGTCAACGAATTTTCTTTCAGGGCGTCCACCGGACAGATGAATGTGAAGAAATTCATATTGGAGCCGCGTTATGATGAAATGGAGTTCGGTCATGTGGCTGGTTATGCAAAGGACCGGTTTAGTATCCAGATGAGCGATATCAGTCTTGATGGTATTGATCTTCCGCTATATGTGAAGAAACAGCAGCTGCTGGCCAGGGAGATGAATATTGCCAATGGATTTGTCTCTGTTTTTAACAACAATGAGCTGAAACCAAAGGGAACAGAGCGGATGGATAAATTTCCGCATCAGTTGCTGCAGGCACTGAAAGGAAAGCTCACTGTAGAAAAACTGAACCTGAGTAATATTGACCTGAGTTATGCCGAGTTTGACCGTGACAGCAAGCAGAAAGGCAAAATTACCTTTGAAAATACCTCAGGAACTATTTTAAATGTGACCAATGAGGAAAAGGCAAAGCTAAAAAATCATTTTATGCTGGCGAATTTAAACACCGATATGATGGGACAGGGAAAGCTGATGGTTAATTTCAGGTTTGACCTGACCGCACAGAATGGCGGTTTCTCCTATAGCGGTCAGCTGACAAATATGGATGGTGCTGTACTGAACAGGATTACCAAGCCTTTGGGTATGGTACAGGTGAGAAGCGGCGAGGTGAAAAAGCTGACATTCGATATTGAAGCCGACAATGTAAGTGCCAGGGGGAAAATGAACTTTGCCTATCATAATCTGTCAGTAGGCCTGCTGAAGAAAGTAGAAGGGAAGAGAAGACTGGTTAAACAGGGCCTGATTTCCATGCTGGCCAATGCACTGGTTATTCATCCCGATAATCCGGACGACAAGGGCAAGTTCATCACCGCCCCGATTTATTACCAGAGAGACCCTAAAAATTCATTCTTTAGTTTTGTATGGAAGACCATGTTCCAGGGCATTAAATATACAGTGGGGCTGACACCGGAAAAAGAAGCAGAGATCCAGGCACAGATAGATAAGTTTGAGCAAATGAAATCTGACAGGGATGAACGTCGTGATGCCCGTCAGAAAAGAAAATCCTCAGTCCGCAAACCGCAAACTGAGGATTAGTAAATCTTAATCTTGTAAAATTTTTACTTTTATAAAAAGGATCTTGGAATGCAAAGTCAAAAATTAAAATTATTTACAATATTGGTTTTTTTCGGCGATCATCGCCGAAAAGTACAAAAGTAAGTATATGCCTATGTTTAGAAGATCTCTATAGCTACTTCTATACTATCAGATAAAGCAGCAATCTGCAAAACTCTCTATTATAGCAGAGGATGGAATGATGCCACTCGGCTCGGGTTCAAAGAGGAAAGACGAATATTAGAAAGAATGGAGTTATACCATATGTGGCCTAAGCCTTGCGTCTACAACACAATACCCCTTTGATTTTTAAATCAAAGGGGTATTGTGTTGTAAGACCGGAAGAAAATTTTCTGAAATACTTGAATAACTATTCTTATATCGTCCAGTTCCAGCCGAATTCATCAGCCGTAACACCGTAGCGGATATCATTTAATTTCTTGGCGATACCAATCGATACTGTACGTGTAGCAGGGTCAGTTAGTGTATACCCCTTACCTTCATAGCTGATTTCGCTGATTTGTGTAACGGTTGCAGCTGTACCTACGGCAAAAGCCTCAGTCAGCGTTCCATTCTCTATATTGTCCAGAACTTCCTGAATCAGGATTCTTCTCTCTTCTACTTCAATACCCATACTCTTGGCCAGCTGGATAATCGTGTCCCTGGTCACCCCGTCAAGGATGGTTTCACGAACTTCAGGAGTAACGATCTTTCCGTTGATCACGAACATCAGGTTCGCGGCACCAGACTCTTCCACATAAGTATTTGTTTTGGAATCCGTCCATATCAGCTGGTCAAAACCTTCTGCCTGTGCCTCTAATGCAGGCAGCATAGAGCCTGAATAGTTACCACCTGTTTTAGCGGCACCCACACCACCATCAGCCGCACGCGTATAGCGTGTTTCGATTTTAACTTTCAGTGGTTTGCTGTAATATGGGGCACTTGGACTGGTCAATACGACAAACTTATATGTTTCAGAAGGTCTTACCCCTAAGAACGGGTCTGTCGCAAACATGGCTGGTCTGATGTACAAAGAATAGTTTTCTGCATCAGGCACCCATGCTTTATCAATATCAATTAAAGCAGCAATACCCTGCATAAAAACATCTTCAGGAATGGTAGCCATCGCCATACGGACAGCAGATTTGTTGAAACGTGCAAAGTTTTTATCGGCACGGAATACACTTACGCTACCATCAACCTGCTTATAGGCTTTCATTCCCTCAAAAATTGTCTGCCCGTAATGTAAAGCAGAAATTGCAGGGCTCATTGCAATTGGCCCGTAAGGCAGGATCTGAAAGTTCTTCCATTCACCATCCTCAAAATCGGCCGTAAACATATGATCAGTAAATACTTTTCCGAAAGGTACATTCGAAAAGTCTGTTTCAGCTAATCTGGAGTGATCAGCTTTAGTGGTTTTTATAGTTAAAGCATCTATTACCATGTCATTTATAATTAGTTGAACATTCCCTGCAGCGAAGCAGCTGCAAAAATGTTCGGTGTTGATCCCGTGTTATTCTTCTGATTTGGTTTTATCCGCCTGAAATGCAGCCGGATCGGTGATCCTGCAAGTATTGGCGTTACCGATCCAAAATTAGCAAAAAGGAAATCTTAAACCAACTTATTTATATTCTTATAGGGTTTTGAGTACATTGATTACCCATGCTTTACCCCATTCTTCCAGTTGGGTCTCTGTCCACAAAAAGGGATAAAAGATTCTCTTCTGGAAACGCGGAGGCAGGTATTTCTGCCAATTGGTTCCACCGGTAGCGGCAATATCCACAGGGTCACGTTCCAGGTACCTCACTGCCGATTTATAATGTGACAAGGGCCATTCCACGTTGACAAACAAGTCCAGTTTCCTCAGTTCTTCAGCCAATGCTGTTACATCTTCACCCGCATGCAACAGCTTATGGTACAGCGCCGAAAAATTCGTATGCTCACGTTCTTTACTCAACTGCAAAAACTGGGCAGCATATTTCTGGATAAACTGCTTCAGGGTGAGGGTTTGTTTTCCGGTAGCCAGCTCTGTAGCGCCGAACTTCCAGTAGATATGTTCGAACTTCTCTTCAATAGAGGCATTCGCCAGCTCTTCCCTTTTACTTTTGTCGACCAGCCTCGAAAAATCCGTCGCACTGATCTCAATCATCCGGTATTGTCCCGACTGGAATCCACTTGCCGGCAGGAGCGACATCCGGAACTTCAGGAACTGCTCTTTCTCCATTCCATTCACCATCACCTCAAAAGAGCTGGTCAGCGCTGTAAAATAGGCATTGATCCGTTTTACCCTGTCGATGAAAAACTTCACCGTTAAGGCTGGGTGTTCGGCAATCTGTTTGCACTCGTGCAGCGAGAGCTTGAAATACAGCTCTGTAATCTGGTGGTACATGATGAAAATCTCCTCATCCGGAAAAGGTGTTTTCGGACTCTGCAGACTCAACAGGGTATCGAGGTGGATATAATCCCAGTAGGTTAAGAAATCAGCATACAGCAAGCCGTCCAGATAAGCAGCCATATCCTGCCCCATGGCCGCATACTTATCCTGTAGCTTATCCAGCTTATCTTTTATTTCCGGTGTCAGTTCCATTAGTAAAGCACTCTGAATTTTATGGTTTGTTCAATTTTCTTTAATGATTTAAACACATCCTTATCATACTCCGCATTGATATCGGTAATGGCATAACCTATCGTTGGGTTGGTCATCAGAAACTGGCCCACAATATTGATATTGTGCTTGGCAAAAACAGTATTGATCTGTGCCATAATTCCGGGTACGTTATGGTGGACGTGGATGAGTCTGTGCGACTTATCAATCCTTGGCAACTGCAGGTTCGGGAAGTTATGGCTCAGGTAAGTAGCACCGGTATTCATGAAATCTATCATTCTTTTGGGAATGAAATTGATGTTTCTCGGGTTGTTCTTCGGATCTTCAAAAATAACAATGCCCATCTCCGTACATTTCGCTACATCAATACGGTTTTTAGGATTTCCGAGATAGCCTATCGTTTTCAGTTTCACGGCCAGCTTCAGTTTCTCCGGATCCATCTTTTCCCCGTCTGCCATCAACACCATATGGACATCCTTCACATACTTCTCTTCAAATTCTGCCTTATGGCGGATAGAGAAACCGTCTTTTTTAAGCAGGGCAATACTGCTCTTGTCCACTTCACCGATAATGAGGCAAAGGATCCTGTTTTTAGGATAAGAAATTGCTCTCGGCAGGTTATTCACATACAGGAACTCATCGAAACTTGGCGTCACATGGTCGGCCTTGCTGACAATACTTTCCCTGGAGATATTCTCGGTAAAAGCGAAGAACTTCTTGATCATGCCACTCTCGCGCAGCTGATAGTCGGAATATCCGTCACCAATACCATACAGGTCCCCTTCAAGGTTCAGGTGTTTCATCAGCTTTACCTTACCGCCTTCTTCACTCAGTGGATTGGCATGGTCGTAATCTATAATCTTTCCGTCGCCGGTGGTGACGAAGGTATTCGCATAAATATTTTCTTTTTTGATATGATACTGACTCACCACTGGTGTAATGAATTCCTTAAATCCACCGGAAACGATCAGGATCTGGTCAGCATGTTTTTTAAAAAATGCTGCATTGCGGGAAAAAGAACTGGAAACTTTCTTCTTCAGGTGTTTGATCAGTTGTTTAAGGTGGTCTTCAGATGCTTCCAGTAACCTGACGCGCTGTGCCAGACTTTCGCTGAACGACAGCTTCCCTTCCATGGCCAGGTTGGTAAGATCCTCAATCTTCTGAAAAATGGCTTCTTTATCCGGGTGTTTACTCAGGGAAATGCGTGCCAGTTCGTCCAGGGCTTCAACCTGGGTAAAGGTACTATCGAAATCAATAATGTAAATATTTTTCTGCTGCATCTTAACTGTTTTTTAAACCTGCGCATGTTTCTTCAATGCTTTTTTGCAGGGGCTTAAAGGTGATATCTATAGTATTTCTGATTTTATCGTTGCTATAATAGTTTGTACTGGTGCTGCTTCTTGCGGTATCGCTGTTCAGTGAAGAAGAGCGGCCGGTAAAAAAGGAGAGCATAGACATGGCACGCCAGGCCAATCCCAACATCCAGGGTTTAGCTTCCCTATGCGGAGCTTTCACACCGAAACCCTGGGCAATCTCCGTAAAAAACTGTTTAAAATGGTAATTTTCTGCAGATATTGTAAAGCGTTGTTCACTGACCCCACTTTCCATCAGGGCAATCATGCTTTTGGCCACATCTTCCACATCGACAATGCCCGTGGCTCCTCTCGTATAATAGGACAATCCGTCTTTGATCTTTTTGAAGATAGCTCCGCTTCCGGTATAACCGGCACGGGCACCAATAATCACTGAAGGATTCACGATCACTGCATCCAGACCTTCTGCAATACCGCGCCAGACTTCCATCTCCCCTTCATATTTGGAAATCGCATAGGCATGGTCGTTCGAGTCGTATTCCCAATAATCATCTTCGGTAATCTGTTGTTTTCCTTTTTTAGGCTCACCCAATGCGGCAATAGAACTCACGTGTACCAGTCGTGCGTGGTGTTCTATACAAAGGTTCACAATATTGCTGGTTCCTTCAATATTGATCCTCAACAGGGCGGCTTTATCTTTTGGCTTGAATGACACCAGTGCTGCGCAATGGTAAACCTGGGTTACCCCTTCGAAAACATCATCCAGTGCTGCAGGTTCATTGATGTCTGCGATAACCCATTCAATCAACGTATTGTCTTTCAACAAGGCAGGGATAACTGAATTTTGCCGTCGCAGCGCACGTATTGTTTTTCCCTGTTGTGTTAACTTAGTGACCAGTTCTGATCCTAAAAATCCTGTGGCACCGGTTACTAAAATCATTTCATTTTTTTTACGATGTTCATCAATATGTGGTCTCAAAAATAGATATTTGACAGCATACATTATATTAATTATGTCCTTATCCGATTTTTTCTCTCCATTAACGCCAGAAAAGTTCAGTCCGAAACCCGGTTTTTACACCAGTCAGATGGGAATGAAGACCACTTTTTTCAGTGATGAATTTCCTGATCTGGACGGGAATGTATATGACATCGCCATATTTGGTGTACTGGATGACCGTGCTGCGGTGAATAATAACGGATGTGCACTGGGGCCTGATTATTTCCGGGAACAGTTTTATCTCCTGAATGAAGGTGCTTTCGACAGCAGGGTCGTTGATCTGGGAAATATCAGGGCAGGGGCAGAGATTTCGGATACGTATGTTGCCCTCAAGACAGTCGTTGCTGAGCTGATCAGGAAAAATATTGTACCCGTGGTGATCGGGGGGGGACAGGATCTCACCTATGCGCAATATATGGCTTATGAAGCTCTGGAGCAAAAGGTAGACCTGGTTGTTGTTGACAATAAGTTCGATCTGGATGAGGGAAATGAAGCGGGGATTGAGGCACGTTCGGATACTTACCTGAATAAGATCTTTCTGCACCAGCCAAATTACCTGTTTAACTTTAGTAATGTTGGGTATCAGACCTATTTTGTAAATCAGGATAGCCTGAAGGTGATGAATAAACTGTATTTCGATGTGCACCGCCTCGGAGAGTTTTTAACGGATATCGCTGCTGTGGAACCTGTGATGCGGAATGGCAATATGGTTAGCTTTGATCTATCTGCAATCCGTTCCTCTGATGCGCGGGGAAATGGGAATGCCGGGCCAAATGGTTTTTACGGAGAACAGGCCTGCAAGATTGCCCATTATGCGGGATTAAACGATAAATTGACCTCTATTGGCTTTTATGAATTTAATCCTGTTTTTGACAAGGGAAGCCAGACGGCAATGCTGCTGGCACAGATGGTATGGTATTTTATAGATGGTTTTTATAACCGCAAGAAAGATTTTCCACTGAACCCGAAGTCGCAGTACCTGATTTACCGGGCGAGTATCAATGACGGTACGGGAGAGATGCTTTTTGTGAAAAGCAAGAAATCTGACCGCTGGTGGATGCAGGTGCCTTATCCTTCAGGAGTATCAAAAAATGAGCGCTTTCACCTGGTGCCCTGCAGGTATGAAGATTATACCATGGCGGTAAACGGGGAGATGCCGGATTTATGGTGGCGTACCTACCAGAAGTTGTTGTCATAGGCATAGGTTTTCTTCATATTTATTACCACTTCTTGCTGGAACCTCAGTAGTTTCTGCGAATGATTAAGAGAGAAGATCGTTTGTGGAAGTCTGTCATTTGGGCTCTACCTGTAGAATTTATATCCTATGCCCATCCGGAGGCGCATAAAATATTAGATCTAAATCGACAACCTGAATTCCTGGACAAAGAACTTGAGCAGGTGTATTCTCCAGATCATGAACAATTTTCCACTGTAGTGGCAGATCATCTGATTAAGGTCTACACACTTAAGGGAAATGGAGATTATATATTATTACATATAGAGGTTCAGCAAAAATACAGTATTAATGTCGGTGAACGAATGTTTACCTATGCCTATCGTGTATACGATAAATTTCGTAAGCCAATTACGGCATGGTTGATCTTAACAGAATCAACCCAGAAGATCAGGCCTGATTTTTTTGAGCTTGATTTTATGGGCACCCAGATCAAATACAAGTTTAATGCATTGAAAATTTCCGACGCCCGGGATGATAAATTATTAGCCGATAGTAATCCATTCGCTTTAGTCATCATGACGGCTAAAATCTGGGTTGCTGGCAGATTAATTAAAGAAACTTTAAAACGTGACCAATATTTGTTTCCCAGAAAAATTAAACTCATCGAGTTATTGTTATCAAGGAATTTAGAAGCTGTTAAACACAATGAGCTTTTAAATTTTATTAATTATACCATTCGTTTGGAAAATAAAGAGATTAGAACTAAGTTTGATAATGAATTATTAAAATTAACCACGGAAAGTGTTATGATGACAGTTACAGAAACTATACTAAGTTTTTATAAAGAAGATGGGGTTTTGGAAGAGAAGTATAGAGTCGTAAAAGAGATGAAAAAGCTCAACATGCCTCTATCTCTGATCTCGAAAGTAACAAAGCTTTCCATCAGGCAGATTAAGAAAGCATCCGATTTATCGAAGAAGAATTAGGTGCTATTTTCTTATTCATTTGGCATTTAAAAATACTTCAGAATAAGCAGAAATCATTTATATTTGATTAGCAATTCAGGTTGCTGCTGCGGTTTCAGGAATCGTGTAGATGTTTCATTGATAACATGATATTTTCCCCATGATGAATCAATTTTAGAATTCCGTTGAAGACAAATAGTATGTTAAGTATAAGAATGCCAAATATAACCTGATGAAACCTGCATAAGCGTTTAATGCTTACAAAAAATAATGCTTCTGCAAGCTTCATCACCTTAAAAAAGACAATATTCACTGATGAAAGATATAGTTTTAGGAATAGATATCGGTGGGTCCCATATTACCACCGCGCTGATGAATGTCAAAGAAAATGTGGAGCTGGACCATTCCAGGTTCCGTTCTCGTGTCCGTTCAAACAGCACCATAGAAAATATCATTGAAGATTGGAGTAAAACCATCAAAGACACCCTAAATACGTACTCAGGAACCGTAACTGAGGCTTATGTTGCCATGCCGGGCCCCTTGAATTACAGGAAAGGCATTTGCCTGATCCAGAATCAGAACAAGTACGGCGCTTTATATGGGCAAAATCTTAAGAAGCTACTTTCGGCATCAATTGGTATTAAAGCTTCCAGTATTCACTTCATGAATGATGCAGCATGCTTCCTAAAAGGGGAAGTGTATAACGGCAGCGTGGGCAGCAATGATGAAGTCATCGGGCTGACCATAGGTACAGGGCTGGGCACAGCATTCTCCAAAAATGGGCTGATGCAGGATGCCAATTTCTGGAAGATTCCTTTTAAGGATGGAATTGCTGAGGATTACATTTCTACCCGCTGGTTTATCAAGCGTTATTTCGAGTTGTCGGGCAAGACCATCAAGGATGTGAAAGATTTGGTAGAGAACCATTCTTCTGCACCTGAATTTAAAACGGTGTTTGAAGAATTCAGTCTGAACCTTGCTTCATTTATGTACTTGTTCATCCGGAAGAAGATGCCTGTTTCTGCTGTTATTGGCGGTAACATTTCTTATGCAAGCGATTATTTCCTGAATGATACCAGAAAGCACCTCGCCGGAATGATGGGGTACAGTTTACCGGTAAGGAAGTCGACGCTGGGTGAGAAGGCCATTATCATGGGTGCCGTACCAAGGACAGAGGACAAAGAATAAATTAAAGCTGAACAACCTGATGAATTACAGTGAACTGCAGTCTTACTATAATCCAGCAGATTGTTCAGGGGCACTAGGGTTTCACAATTACAGACCCCAGGAATTCAGTTTCTGAGACCAGCTTTTTATCTGCTGAAGCCATAAACAGGTAACAGAAGACTTCTTGTCCGATTTCATCATTGAACTTGGTGATGCTGAAGCTAAGCTCACTTCTTTGGGTGCAATTAATCCGTGTTTGGAAATAATCACGCTCCCTGTTATAACAGACCACTACAATGGTATCATCCAGCTGGGTACATTTTTTAGGGAAAGGATTGAGTTCCCAGGTAAAAGTAATCTTTCTCCCTTCCTCAGCTTTTACGGTGGGGTTCCATGCACATTGCGTAGACCGTATCGGTTTACTGAACCTGACTTTGGCCAGGTCAATATAGAAATCTTCCTCCTCTTTCACTATGCCGTTGAGTAGAATATCTGAGCATGCCATGTTTACGGGGCTCATGCCCGAATTTCCAAAATCCTGAAAACCTAAATTCACAATATCTTTCAGGGGCTGCAAAAAATCGGTAATTGTTCTGAAGATATCATTTTGTCTGGCCTGTTGCGGAGAGGTTTTCTTGTGCTTTCTTTTTTCTGGCCGGGATCTTATGGTAGTCAGATTTCTCCATTTGCTGATAACAACTGTTCCCACTGCACCGGAAATTTCTCCAAGTATATCTCTATTTATGATCCTTCCCATAATTACCAGCTAAATTTTCCAAGATAGACACTGTTACTGATATTTTTCCTGTCATCCGTAAGGAATGAAATGTAGACCTCTGCATCCTCACCTTTCTTTATTCCCCTGAGATTCAGCAGGTCTTTTCCAACATGCCGGGCTGCCCCCCCAGTCACATAGACCGCATCTTTCGATTTGGGGAAATAGGCGAGCAGCATCACCTGGTCGGAATGGTGGGTGGCATGCGGGATCTCTGTGGTATCCCAGCTGAACGCCAGTCCAGCATCCGTAATGCTTGCTTTTGCAACCGGGATAGGTAATGTGCCTTTGCTGACCAGTATTTTGGAGAAATCGATGCTGCGGTCTGGGTATTCTCCCTTAAAAGCATTTTTCCTCATACATTTGACCATTGCATTGTAGGGATTCAGCCCGAGTTTTTTAGCTTCCAGTTCATACCCGACACTAACGAACCCATTGATAGGAGCCATAAATTTGGCGAAAAGACCAGTGTCATTTTCATTCGCTTGCTGTCCAGGCGTGGCTGGCTTGCTTCTTTTTTTGTTTTTTCTTTTGACTACCGTTGTTCCGTTGGGCTGCGGACTATACGTCCATCCATCGATGGTACCCGACAGGTCCAGTAAAGGACCGCTTCTGATGACTGCCATTGTATATTTATTTAAAGGTTAATAATTCAATATTCTTAGAAGTTAATGACGCTTAAATCGAACCTCACAATGGGCTATACAACGATTGGTTTTTCGGTTCAGCGGAATATAGCTTCCAATGATGGATTGTAATTCATTGATATAAAGGTAGAAGTGAAATAAGTTATTTGCAAATTTTTACAACACAAATATTTACTTAAAATTACAGTATTTTGTTTAATTGTTAATTATCGCTTGATTTCGATTTTTTGTATGGCTTGTTTTCTTTATTTCAGTACGACCACTGGTTGGATGAAGAAGCTGTCAAATATTATTTTGCTTCGGGTTTACACTTGCTTTTATTCGTAGCATGTATACCCCAAATAGGCTCCAACTAATCCCTAACTAGACCTCAAGTAGACCCATATAGTATATTTGGAGGCTAGTTAGGGACTAGTTACTGTCTACTTGGGGTATACATGGTACGGACGAGACTCGGTTTAGACCAGGCGAAGGATAAGGTAAAAGCAGAACTATTACCGGGTCTTGGTCGGACACGGTCCATTCTGCAGTCTTTCGATAAATAAGGGTTGGTTTAAAAGTTATGTTGTGATCATGATCGCTGCGCGGCTAGGGGGTTGGATAAGTTTGGGCTATTCTTTATTTGCAATATGCGCAATGAATGCAGCATTTGTTAGATTCAGATCGGAAGTGGCGGAAGGAAGTCATGCAGGTTAAAAGTACCTGAACATTAATTGTTCGGATACTTTTAAATTGAGCTGTACGAACAGCTCCTTATTTTCGCTGGAAGTTAATAATCAGCTGTTTTGGTTTTACAGTAATCAGTACGTCACCACCATGTTCGAAGCCGGCATTACGTAGCCATTCTCCTTGTAAGCGTATGGAAGGCTCATGCCCGTCGCCGTTTTGTTTCCATTTGTTGCATATTTTTAGCCTGCGCATGCCATCTGGAAGTTTTGGCTGTGGTGGTTCGCATGCACCACATTTGCATGTTTTGTTAGGTTGTAGTTCTTGGATCATTTTCGACCTCTTTGGATCAGGGACAATTGTTTTTTTCATAAAATTTGTTTGAATCGTCCCAACATTGACTGCAGAATAAAGATAAGAAAAACAGTTGTGTTAGTTGAAATTATTAAAAAATTAAAGGCGGTGGGGACGCTGCCTCTGCCAAATCTATCGTATAAACCACCCTCTTTTAAAACTTACAAAATGTCGGTTCTAGATAAGCTAAATCTTTCTATAGGCCATCTTTGGGAAATTTTCTTTTATAGTTTCAGTAGTTGTTTTTTAGGTGTTCTTTGGTAGTGAATATGTTTTAGGTGGTGGAGATAAAGTAGTCATTTTTATATATTCGTATAAGGTTTTAAAATTTCAAGTATGGAATCAATAGTAAATCTCCTTTTGAAGAATATGGGTAATATGCTTGAATTGGGACGCCAAAGGGCATTTGAATTAGGCAATCCTTTCTATGCGCAGTTTAAGGAAGATGGCGAATATTGGAGAAAAGAATTACCTAATGGTGAGAAGTATGTGGTTTCAATGGAAATTATATACGGTGAGCACAATAAGCCGGTTGATGTGAAGGATACCGTAATCAAAAAACTGCGCTAATGAATGAACATTTAAGATTCCCTATTAGAAAAATTTATGCAGAGATTAGTGTGTTCAATCTCCGCATAAAACGCGTAGTTTACATTGGTGTTGCGGAGAATAATAGGTATATTAGATGCATAATATGCGGAGATTAGATATGTACATTCATCAATTACCTCAATGGCCAAAGTTCATTTGGGACGAAAATACCCTTTTAACCTTATTGGGTAAGGTAAGACATCTTCAAGGAAGGCTACTCGGAAAGATGGAAGGGATAGGATTTGATTTACGAAATGAAGCTTCCCTTCAAACTTTGACAGATGATGTTTTGAAATCCAGTGAAATTGAAGGAGAGATCCTCAATCCAGATCAGGTTCGGTCTTCTATTGCCAGAAGATTGGGAATGGACGTCGCTGGTCTTATCCCTTCAGATCGAAATGTCGACGGTGTCGTTGAAATGATACTTGATGCTACTCAACGGTATGGAAATGAACTAAGTGAAGACCGCTTATTCGGATGGCATTCAGCATTGTTTCCTACAGGCCGCAGCGGCATGTATAAAATCGTTGTCGGCAATTGGCGCAACAATGATAAAAATGACCCGATGCAAGTGGTATCAGGGGCAATGGGGAAAGAGAAAGTACATTATCAAGCCCCTGATTCCGATAGGCTATCTGCAGAGATGACGACTTTTTTAGAATGGTTTAATGCCTTCAATGATATTGATCCGGTGTTGAAAGCTGGGATAGCTCATCTGTGGTTTGTAACCATCCACCCCTTTGATGATGGTAATGGGCGTATCGCACGGGCAATCACAGATATGCAATTGGCAAGAGCTGATGCCAGTACAAAACGGTTCTATAGCATGTCGGCACAAATTCGCCTGGAGCGGAGTAAATATTACGAGATATTAGAAAGCACACAAAAAGAGACAATTGACATAACAGCGTGGCTTTACTGGTTTCTGGATTGTTTTGGTCGCGCCTTATCAGCGACAGACCAGACCTTAGCCAAGGTTTTATTTAAGGCCAGGTTTTGGGAGTATTTAAATAAAGCTACTTTGAATGATCGGCAGAAGCTAATGTTGAATAAATTGCTTGATGATTTTGAGGGCAAACTCAATTCTTCAAAATGGGCAAAAATTGCTAAATGCTCCCAAGATACAGCCGGGCGGGATATTCAGGCATTACTTGATCAACATATTTTAATTAAAGAAGAAGCAGGGGGCAGAAGCACAAGCTACATTTTAAATCAACAATTGGGTGAAAATGAATAATGGTTATAAGTATCTTTTGTTTTTGGACCATACTATAAATGGGCAAGGAAATGTTATTGCAAATAACAAATGGTAAAAACGATAGTGATTTAATTATCTGGCAGAGTAGCGCTTAACTGTTTTTTGAATCCTTAGTTATTGGAGCCCTCTTATCTGAGAGGCTGGTTTAGCTGTAAATTCTTTTCGCGGTGACGGTGGGAGCAAAATCCTTAGTTCAAGTAAACAGAGAGGCCGGTAATTTGTGTAGAGTTCAGATAGCTGATGCATTGATGGTAGAAGGACGAGTTGTTTACACAAAAGTTTATAAGCGGATGCCATTTGGTAAGCGTTTTATGGATATTGATGTTTGGCATAATGAGGTTAATCTCGGAGAGATTGAAACTAAGGTAGGCGGCTCTCGTTACCTGTCATTACAAAAACTAAAAGATGGCTGGCTTGGTGTTAGTGATTATCCTCTACAATTAGTAAGAAAACCTGTAGATTGGTAAATAATATGGATTTATTTAAAGACGTTATTAAAAAATTAACTCCCTTGTTGAAGCAAATGGGGTTTAATAAAAAAAGTAATACTTTTTACATAGGGTCAGATAGAAATTATGGAATTGTAAACTTTCAGAAAAGCCGGGATAGTACAGCTACTATGATAAAATTTACAGTCAATTTTGGCATTTACTCTAATGTCTTAGGGAGATTAGAATATGATTATGATGATGTAGCAAAACCGAAGGTTGAACAATGCCATTGGCAAACAAGAATTGGGAGTTTTATGGTGGGTAATCCTGATCATTGGTGGATCGTTGATACGTCACAAAGTTTGAGTGCTATTGCTTCAAACGTAATAGAAATTATTCAAAGCGGTATCATACCTGAGATCAATAAACGTTTGTCTGACGAGGGGTTAATAGAGTGTTGGATGAATGGAAGTTTTGCTGGTACTACAGAATTTGGCAGATTTAAGTATCTAACCACACTTTTGAAGACTAAAGGTGAAATTGACACCTTGAATCAGGTGGTGGAAACATTTATGCAGCAATCATTAGGAAGACCAAATGGTAGCAAAGCTTTAGAGCATCTAAAGAATATAAATTATAGTAAATGAGATAAAACTACAGCCTGCGTTGGATTGGGAGGGGATTCTTGGGAAAGAATTGCCAATGGTTATACTACGGTAAGGCTACGCTGAAACCAACGCTTGCGAGCCAGCCGAACGGTGTGTTGTAATCGGCAAATAAGAATGTAAAAACGGTAATAATTCTTACACCGTTCTTTAGAAGTAGCAGGTGAAGTTGCTTCTCCAAATACAGTTTTCATGTTTTCTGGTTCGTGGCTTTCTCCTATGAAGTTGATCGCCTGGAAATGGTAAAGTAATTGGCCAAGCAGCGCTGTTACGATCATTTCATCATCAAGCTGTTTACTCCAATCAATAGGTTTTTTATTGGTTGAGTTACATTTCAGGATAATTTAACGAAGTCATTATAAATAAGATGTACGCATTGATAATTTGTTGCAATTTGCTCCAGAACCATTCGTACACAGGTACTTGCGCTTGGCTCATGATAATGGAGAGGCTAACTGGTGATCAGGATGGTTCCGGAACAGTGATGCGCCCTTGTGGTTAAGTAGCTTTGGTGGCGATCAAAACTTGGTTTACATATTTTATAATTTTGATGGAAGAGAAGTTTCTATGGCTTGTGTCTTTCAATGACTTTGGAAATTATGATGTTTTAATGTGAGAATATGATAACTATTACTTGTTTGTGGTTTTTTTGTCGTAAGAATGATGTTTTATTTAAAATACATTGATTCTAAAGGGCTATTTTATATCAAAATCTCAATTTATCATAGGCTGTGAGCTTTAATTGTGAATTGCTTTTGTTTTCCTGTTTCTGATGCGTGTTTATTTGTGTAATAAATAATATATTTGACTATATTTTACTTTTGTATTTATGGAATAGATTTCTATTTTTTTTGTTTAATCATAATGTTTTGTTAATATATTTTTAATATGAGAGAAGTGTTGAAGTTCTGAACGATAGCTTTGTCTGCTCAGGTTATATATAAACATATATCGTGGATTTTATAGTCGCACATTGATTTAACACTCAAAATGGAGACTAAAAATATGAATCACTTTTAATTACAATTTGCCTTCACGTAACTTATTGTATGTGTATAGATTCAATTTCTCCTTGAATTATAAGCCCGTTAGGTGGGTTTGATTTTTACGGAGTTGGTCATTACCGACAATATTTTTATTTATAAATGTACCACTATGAGAAAATACGTTGTATTAGCATTCCTGTTTATGAGCTCCCAAATGAGTTATAGTCAGTGGACTGTTACTGGTGATGATATCAAGACAAGCAATGCCGGTAATGTATTTATTGGTTCTATTCCTTCCGCTACGCTTAACCCTAAATTGGGTGTTCATCAGTCATCTGTCTTGGGAACCGTAGCTGGGAGTTCTACATTGTTGCGCGCTTATAGCGGCAGTACCACTAATACCTTTCAGAATAATCTTTGGTTGTTAAGAAATGCTGAAGGCGCGAGCTGGTTAACGGCAAGATTGCATGATGGGATATCAATAGACGTATCTTACAGGACTCCGCAAACCAATACAAGGACCTGGTGGGAAAGGGATCCTTACAATGATATTCAATCATGGGGAAATATAGCTCAGAATTACTTTACTATAAATAAGGGAAAAGTAGGAGTCGGCACTGCCAGTCCTTCACAAAAACTGGATGTCGCCGGGAATCTGTATTTGAGAAATATGACAAATGAGACTGGTGCTGGTAGTTCAATTTCCCTTTCCTCTTACGATCTTACGCATTTAGGGCCAAAAATATATAGTTATCTGGATATGGCTTCCGGCACAGCATCACGATCCAGATTAATTTTAAGCTCTTATGCTAACGGTTACCAGAATGAGTTGGTTTTGAATGGTGGCAATGTGGGTATTGGTACGATGACACCAGGAGAGAAACTTTCAGTGAATGGTGCGATAAGATCCCACATGGTTACTGTAGAGACTAAAAACTGGCCAGATTATGTATTTGAAAAAGACTATAAAAAGCGCTCCTTGTCTGAAGTGGAACAGTTTGTGGCTAAGCATAAACATTTGCCAGATATGCCTTCAGCTAAAGATATTACTGCACATGGACAGAATTTAGGAGAGGTAAACAAATTACTCGTAAAAAAAGTAGAAGAGTTGACTCTGTATCTTATTGAATTGAATAAACAGCTTCTTAAGCAGCAGCAATTAATTGAGCATTTGGCGGAGCGTGAAAAGTATTAATTGACTTATTTATTGTGGCTATTGTGTGGCTTAATGAAACGGTTACTAGAGATCATGACGAAGCCATCCTGGGAAAAATTTACTTCATGTGGGGATGGGATTGTATACTTCCAAGCAACGAAAACTTATATTAAATGGTGGCATAAATCTTACAGTTTATGTTTTGCCTCGAGTAAAAATATATTTACATGTGGAAAGGTCAGTCCTGGTAGGGAATGATGTTATTGAAAAGGATTTAAAATCTGATACTTTAATATATATGAATAAATCTATAAGTCTAAAATATAGGTTTTGTGAGATTGAATTGGATAGTATAAAAACGGATTGACTTTATATCAGTATGTTTTCAAAAATAAGCAAGCTGAGGAAGTGCTCTTTTTTAAATATAAAAAGTATTCGCCACTTCAAATACAACCCATTATTACTCGTAAAATCAACTTTGAAATGGCCTAAGAACCATCGGCAGATACTACTCGTTACTTCGTAAATTTGGAAAGATCATTAATTATCAATGTCTATGATGACTGGGGATGGATATTTACTGTACTGATAGAGATTTTTGAATAGTCAGACGTAGAGCCTGTATCAAGGAAAGACTATATTGAACGTCATAAAGAAAATGGTGATTTAAGTAGGTTCGAAAGAAGAAGAAAGAATAAAAACTGGAATATGAAATATCCAATAAACACAAAAAATTTTGAGCTAAATTTAGAATATTATGCTGAAGTACTAAGCATGCAAAAGGAAGCAGACCGTTATATATCTGATTTTAGTTGGTGCATATCAGTTGTCAATTCATCTCTCTATTTAAATTTGGGTGAAAAATTATGTATTTTTCTGTATGAAATAGATCCTGCAAAGAATGCCGATAATTTTGTCTGGCTCATAGTCGGAGATCTTCCAAGTATGTATTTAGATGTGTATGGGCCGAAAACAACTATTCATGTTCTGGAGGACTATGTTTCCTTATCTAAGGATTGGATCTCGAATGTAGAGTCAGGACTGTCTGTTGATGAATGTTATCCATTTGACGCTGATCCCACAATGGAAATGGCTGACCTTTTAAAGAGACGAGTTGCTATAATTGAAAACTCTATTATTCCTAATGTTGATGAGATAAAACTTCCATCACCGTTGTATGAACTATAATTGCATCATATTTTTAGGGAATGTTTTATCGGTCTTGCATAAGCAATCTACTTTTGTTTCTGGTATAAATTGGTTTTTGATTAATAACTATAATTCACTTGATATTTCTTCTAGACCCTGTGGTTATACTGCCAAAGAAGCATTAGTAGTTGCACGAGCAATTTTTTTTATACCACAGGTAACATTGCGAAATGTATTAAGGCATGTGCCGGTTTTAATGACGCCATAACATCATATGAATAATAACAAATCAAGACAGGTTTTTTTTATAAGAATTTTTTTTATTGCAATACTGGGGGGCTTTTTATCCGGGGTTGTCTATTACCATATCTTCAATCTCTAAAGGAGTCAGATCTGACTGAGGAATAGATACAGGTTTAAAAAGAATGGGACGGTTGATAAGAATTTGAAATTTTTATAAATTATAACAATAATAGACTTTAATGATACTTTTACGGAATTTTGATTTTGCTACAAAATACTTTGATTATGAATCGAACACCGAAATAAATGAGATCTCTTACCCGAAAATAAACGGTTGGTACAAGTTTGTTAATGGACTACTGACTGCTTTATTAGTAATGGATGAAAACCTTTATTTTTTGTTTGGAGAAGACAAATTTTTAATAATGGATTCTCATAGCATGTTGCTTAAGGAGGTAAGTGAGGTTGAGCAGGTATGTACTCTTATGAATAGAAATGATATGTTGGTTGGATTTCCGTATTTAAAATCTGATTCTAAACTAAACATTTCACCTTTTGAATATATAGATGATGAAGATATTGAATGGGAAAAGTTTATGATGAATATTATAAATGATCGAGAAAGAAAAAAAAGCTTTGTGGCGAATCTAAATGAATATTGACATTTTCGTTAAATCGCACTATTAAACTTTTGAAATTAAGGGGGATGTAAACGTCATGAATTCTTCCTTATTATAGCAATTAGTCTGGCCTGCCAATAAAGGTGCATAAAAGATTAACCGGTGTACATTAGGAAAAGCAATCAAAAAATGAATAAAGAAGTAGCAACAAACGGAAACCTGTCGATATTGTCTGTGAGTAGTTTTGACATCTACCACAAGCCAGAAGATCGCGCAAGATTAAAGGCGATTTTTGGGAAATTGTTTTCAGTCGGTGATGAGTTATTTTTCTTTTTTCGGAGAGAAGAGGATTTGACGGAAGATTCAGAATTGATAATATTGAGGGAGAAAATTTTTAAGCGGTTTGAGGATGATGGCAAATTTCAGTATCTGATAAAAATAGATCAAAGGAGATTCGATGCTATTGCGATGATCCGTTATGATGAAACAACTCCAGATTTTATGATAGATTTATGGAAGTATTTCTTTGCATGTGATTTTTTCAGACCTACCAATGACCTTACTTTTGAGGAGTTTGAAGATTATTTACAAATAACTGGAGTAGAGGATAGGAATGGTTTACGACAGCTGTGGGATAAATTATGTGATTTTATCTGTATTAAGGGGTATGATGGTGAGCGTTTGATCATTAGTTATTATTCAGAATTGGAATTGATTGATCAGATCTAGTGTAACGTAAATAACATGGAGACAAATTGACCCGTAATTGATAATTATTGAAATAAATCTTAGCAAATCTTTAGGGGAAACTAAGAGAAAACCAGCGTCTGATAAAACAAACTGGGATGGACAATTACTCCCATAATATATCCAGTTTTGGATAATAGCAATTGTTGCTATTATTGTTGGGATAGTATTTCTATTGAAATCTTTTTTGTAAAATAATTTTATGGATTTTAACACAATATTCGGATTAATTTCATCTCTTTTATTGGTATTTGTCGGCATCATGCTTAGGTTCTCAAATCATGAAAACTGGCGCTCTTATAGTAAATACTGGATATGGTTCGTACTAATAGGATCACTATTGTTTGCTTTTAAAGTTTATAAATACTTAGCATAGCTTGTGAGATATTTTTCTTAGTGTCAAACTGTATAGTGAGAGTAAATGAAATCCTAATCTTTACAGTTGGACTGTAAAAGAATAAACATTGCTCTGGGTATACAGTCAAGAGTGGAAGCATCTGCACTGACTGAAACTGCAACATCAGTAATAAGGGTTTTACAAGGGAAAAGGACATCTCTGAAAAGTGGGGATAAACTTGATGTTAGGGGAATGTCTAAAGATCCACAAGTAAATACATTTCTTAATAAGCTATACGAATCGGGCTTTAAGGGACGTTAAAATTTTACTAAAAATGATGAAACTATTAAATGTTATAAAGTGGGGTTGTGCTATATTGATTTTCATTAATTTGTTAATTTGGGCACTTTACAATGCCAGTGGACATCGAGTGCCGGTTGAAACAAATATGTTTTTTAGGAATATTTTTTTTTGTCTTTTACTTGTTCTTACAGTAACGATTGCCACTAGGTTCTATTTAAATAAGAAGAGCACTAGATCATAAAGTTATGAGGTGAATAGTTGGTATTTATGTTGTGGAAATTACTGCAAAAGTGGCAAGAGCGTCTTTAGATATTTTAGCAAATTGAGATATATGTTAATATATAATACTCCCCAATCAATATTAGGTCGATGATTTAAGGTGGGAATAATTAGCCAAGGTGGTCTAGGGATATTCGATGAATTATGAATATTTTAAGAAATATTAAAGATAATTTTAGAGGTAATGTATGATTGGTTTAAATTTAGACCTAAGGAAGACAATTATGCATAGACACTAGTTTGTTCATCGGGAAAAATAAGCGTTCCCAATGAACAAACTTTAATATTACATCAGGTCAAATCCGATATCTTCCCTGAAATATTTTCCATCGAAATAAATCCTTGCCGCATCAGCTGTAGCCGACTGTAACGCTTCAAACATATTGTCCTGCACACTGGTTACTGCCAGTACACGGCCGCCATTGCTTTTAATCACACCACTTTCCTGTGTTGTTCCGGCATGGAAAGCCAAGGATTTACGGATGTTCTCAATCCCTGTAATTGCCTTGCCTTTTTCATAATCGCCGGGATAACCACCCGCTACGATCATTACTGTAGCCGCACTCTTAGGGTTGATCACCAGCTCTATGTCTTTCAAACGTTTTTGTGAAGTCGCCACAAAAAGTTCAACAAGATCGTTCTCCACCCTTGGGATGACACTTTCCGTCTCCGGATCACCCATGCGGCAGTTGTATTCAATGATCATCGGTTTATCGCCTACTTTGAACAAGCCAAAGAAAATGAAACCGGTATAGTCAATATTGTCTTTCTTTAAGCCATTAATGGTAGGGATGATAATCGTATCCTCCACTTCCTTCAGGAATTTCTCATCGGCAAAAGGAACCGGGGAAACAGAGCCCATACCACCGGTATTCAGTCCGCTGTCACCTTGCCCGATTTTCTTATAATCTTTCGCTTCCGGCAGGATGACGTAATGATCACCATCAGTCAATACAAAAACGGATAGCTCAATGCCTGTCAGGTATTCTTCAATAACCACCAGGGATCCCGCAGTACCAAATTTACCGCCCAGCATCAGCTGCAGTTCCGATTGTGCATCTGCTGTGGTTTCGCAGATCAAGACACCTTTTCCTGCGGCTAAACCATCTGCTTTTAAAACAACCGGCAGACTGTGGTTCTCCAGGTAGGCTAAACCTTCCTGTAAAGTTTCGTTGGTAAACGATTTTGAACCTGGGGTTGGAATGCCATGGCGTGCCATAAATTCTTTAGAAAAATCCTTGCTGCCTTCCAGGATAGCACCCTCTTTTTTAGGGCCAATCACCGGAATGTGCGCCAGCTGCTCATCTTCCACAAAAAAGTCATGAATACCTCTTACCAATGGTTCTTCCGGACCAACCACCACCATATTGATGTCTTCTGCCAATGCGAATTTTTTGATGGCCTCAAAATCATTCGGATTTAGATTTACATTTTTACCATACGCAGCGGTTCCGCCGTTACCAGGTGCGATAAATAGTTTTGAGCATTGTTCAGACTGGCTCATTTTCCAGGCAAAAGCACTTTCTCTTCCACCAGAACCTAATAATAAGATATTCATATGGGCAAAGATAACCGCTTTGCCTAAATTTTATAGTTTATTAGTTTCATTTTGTGCATAAAGCGTGTTTGCTGCCTCCTGTATGTGCATTATCCAGTCCCTGTGTCCAAATAAGATAGGTGATTTCTACCGGAAGGGCACAGCTGGTTTGTGGCATGCCCATTAATCCTGCAAAATTGTAGCCCATATGGTCAGCATCAGGTTGGGATTACAGGATAATGACAATTTGTACCATTCCACTTAAATAAAACCTCCCGTCCTGAACAAAGTACAGGATATTTTGTATTTTTATCCGCTTCAACTGTCATTATGGCTTACCCGGTAATATGGCTTGGTTGTTGTAAAATCATGATTTTTAAATATATAAACACAAATAGAAACAATGCTGGGATTTTTAACCAAGGTGTTTGGAAGCAAGTCAGAAAGAGATATTAAGGCGATCCAACCACTTGTTATTAAAATAAATGAGGAGTACGCTAAACTTTCGGCTTTAAGCAATGACGAATTGCGTAATAAAACGGTGTACTTTAAAGATGTAATTGCTAAATCTTTAGCAGATATAGATGGTAGAATCGGGGGACTAAAAACTGATGCTGAAAGCCAGGAATTGTCTTTGCCTGAGAAAACCGCTATTTACGATCAGATTGATGTCTTAACAAAAGAAAGAGATAAAGAACTTGAAGTTGTCTTAATGGAAATTCTTCCTGCTGCTTTTGCGGTAGTAAAGGAAACTTCCCGCCGTTTTACGGAAAATGCACAACTTGAAGTGACGGCTTCGGAATATGACAGGAATTATGCGGCACGCCGTAATAATGTTCAGATTTCGGGCGATAAAGCATTGTGGGCGAATACATGGGATGCCGCAGGTACACAGGTAGTGTGGAACATGGTGCATTATGATGTGCAGCTGATTGGTGGTATCGTTTTGCATAACGGTAAAATCGCAGAGATGGCTACAGGTGAGGGTAAAACGCTGGTAAGTACATTGCCTGCCTACCTGAATGCTTTGGCTGGTCAGGGGGTACACATTGTTACCGTGAATGATTACCTGGCACGTCGTGATGCGGAATGGAACGGTCCATTGTTCGAATTCCATGGCTTAAGGGTAGATTGTATAGATAAACATGAGCCGAACTCCCAGGAACGCAGAAATGCTTACCTGGCAGATATCACTTATGGTACAAATAATGAATTTGGTTTCGATTACCTGCGTGACAATATGTCGCAGGAACCTGGACAATTGGTGCAGCGTAAGCTTCACTTCGCAATGGTGGATGAGGTCGATTCGGTATTGATTGATGATGCCCGTACCCCATTGATTATCTCTGGTCCGGTGCCTTTCGGCGATCAGCATGAATTCCATGAGCTGAAACCACGTATTGAGCGTTTGGTGAATGCACAAAGGGAATATGTGACCAGAGCTTTAAATGAGGCCAAAAAAGCATTTAATGATGGCAAAACCGGAACAGAAGAAGGTGAAGGTGGTTTGGCATTGCTGAGAGCACACCGTGGTTTACCTAAGAATAAGGCACTGATCAAGTTCTTAAGTGACGGCGGTAACAGACAGGTGTTATTGAAAACTGAGAACCATTACATGGCAGACCAGTCTAAAAATATGCCGAAGGTAGATGCCGAGTTGTATTTCTATATCGATGAGAAAAATAATCAGGTAGAGCTTACCGAGAAAGGTATTGAGCTGATCACTAAATCGGGTGAAGACGAACATTTCTTCGTATTGCCTGATGTGGGAACTGAAATCGCAGAGATTGAGAAATCTACATTGAGCAGCGAAGAGAAAATTGCACGCAAAGATGAATTGATGCGTGATTATTCGATCAAGGCAGAACGTGTTCACTCTGTGAACCAGTTGCTGAAAGCCTATACCTTGTTTGAGATCGATGTGGAATATATCATCGATGAGGGCAAGATTAAAATTGTAGATGAGCAGACAGGCCGTATCATGGATGGCCGTCGTTATTCTGACGGTTTACACCAGGCGATTGAAGCAAAAGAGAATGTGAAAGTAGAAGATGCTTCACAGACTTATGCTACAGTAACTTTGCAGAATTTCTTCCGTATGTACCATAAACTTTGCGGGATGACAGGTACGGCGACAACTGAAGCAGGAGAGTTCTGGTCTATCTATAAACTGGATGTGGTAGAGATACCGACAAACAGGGTGATGTCGAGAAAAGACCACCAGGATTATGTTTACCGTACAGTTCGTGAAAAATATAATGCTGTTGCCGAGGAGATCGTTAAACTGACCCAGGCAGGCAGACCAGTATTGGTGGGTACTACTTCCGTGGAGATTTCGGAACTATTGAGCCGGATGTTGAAATTGCGCGGGATTAAACACAATGTCCTGAATGCGAAGATGCACCAGAGAGAGGCAGATATTGTTGCTGAAGCTGGTCAGGCAGGAACGGTTACGATTGCAACGAACATGGCTGGTCGTGGTACCGATATCAAGTTAGGCCCAGGCGTGAAAGACGCAGGTGGTCTGGCCATTGTGGGTACAGAGCGTCATGAGTCACGCCGTGTAGACAGGCAGCTTCGCGGTCGTGCAGGTCGTCAGGGTGATCCGGGATCTTCACAGTTTTTCGTTTCACTGGAAGATAACCTGATGCGTTTGTTCGGTTCAGAGCGTATTTCCAATATCATGGTAAAAATGGGTATCGAGGATGGTGAAGTGATCCAGCATTCGATGATTACCAAATCTATTGAGCGCGCACAAAAGAAAGTGGAAGAGAATAACTTCGGTGTTCGTAAACGTTTGCTGGAATATGATGATGTGATGAACTCACAGCGTTCAGTGATCTATGCGAAACGTAGAAACGCCTTGTTTGGTGAACGTCTGGATGTGGACATGAACAATATGGTGTTCGACGTAGCGGAAGATGTGGTTACAGAATATAAAGAAGAAGGAAATTACGAAGGGTTTAAACTGGAAGTGATCAAGAACTTCTCCCTGGATACCGAAATTTCAGAGACAGAGTTCAACTCAAGAAGCATCCATATCTTAACCGATAAGCTGTTTGAAGAGGCTACTTCTTTCTATACCAGAAAATCTGATGCCATTATTCACCAGGCGATGCCGGTATTGACACAGGTGTTTGAAGAACGCGGTGACCATATTGAGCAGATCGTTATTCCGTTTACTGATGGAATCAGAGCAATACAGGTTCCTGTAGATCTGAAAAAATCGATCGCTAACCATGGCAGGGAAGTCACAAAATCATTCGAGAAAACTATCGTTCTGGCTTTAATCGATGAGTCATGGAAAGAGCATTTACGTGAAATGGACGAGTTGAAGCAATCGGTACAGAATGCCGTTTATGAGCAGAAAGATCCATTGATCATCTATAAAATGGAAGCTTTCAACCTGTTCAAAAATATGCTGAATGCCGTAAATAAAGAGGTAGTGAGTTTCTTATATAAAGGTGGGATTCCGATTCAACAGGAAGCAGATGATTTACGTGCACCACAAGCACCGAAACCTGCGCCGAGCAGGCTGAAAATGTCTAAACCAGAGTTTGCGGAGCCGACAAGTACAGGTTCACCTGAGTTTGGTGATACCCGTGAGCCTGCTCCACAGCAGCCTATACGTAAGGAAGTGACGATCGGAAGAAATGATCCTTGTCCTTGCGGAAGTGGTAAGAAATACAAAAACTGCCATGGTGCAGGAATGTAATTTGTAATACACATAAAGAATGCCGATTTTTGTAAAAAGAAATCGGCATTCTTTTTTTTAAGCCTTTTCTATGAAACTATTCCTTACTTGTATCATCTGCTTTTTCACTGTTTCCCTGTTTGCCCAGAACAGGGGTGAGGTTACTGTGCTGAAAAGCGATATTATTGACAGCCTTATTGAGAAAAGGATTGCACTGAGTAAAAGATCAGCCCCCGCTGCAGCAGCAAAAGGGGGGGCAATTGTCTCAAAAATGGGCTACCGCGTCCAGATTTTCTACGGATCGGACAGAAGGGATACCTTTAATCAACAGGCACGCTTTAAAACGGCCTATCCAAAACTGAATACGTACATTACTTATAAAGAACCTAATTATTATTTACGGGTGGGTGATTTCAGGACACGTCTTGAAGCCCAGAACCTGATGAATGAGTTGCGCGCTACTTTTGCCACCTTATTTATCTTCAGGGAAAAAATCAACGCACCTGGTTTAGATACAGACAGATGATAACGAAAGAGCAGATTCAAAATTTAGCAGGTACCATTTTTGAGGATGTTGTAGGCTACCGCCGGCACCTTCATGCCCATCCTGAACTTTCTTTTAAGGAGTTCGAGACCGCCGCTTTTGTGAAGGACAAACTGACGCAATGGGGTATTCCCTTCGAAAGTATGGCCGGTACTGGGGTGGTTGGATTGATTACGGGCGACCTGCCATCAGACAAGGTGATCGCACTGCGCGGTGATATGGATGCACTTCCGATAGTGGAGGCGAATGATACGCCCTATGTGTCTAAGAACCCCGGTGTGATGCATGCCTGTGGACATGATGTGCATACTTCGTCGTTATTGGGTGCCGCTTATATTTTAAATAACCTGAAAGCCGAATTTGGTGGAGTGATTAAGCTTGTCTTCCAGCCCGGTGAAGAAATTCTGCCAGGTGGTGCAAGTATTATGATTGCTGAAGGGGTACTGGAAAATCCTAAACCGCAGCATATGGTTGGACAGCATGTAATGCCTATGATTGAAGCCGGGAAGGTAGGCTTCCGTTCAGGTATTTATATGGCATCCGCGGATGAGCTGTATGTTACCGTGCATGGAAAAGGTGGACATGGTGCACAGCCACAGCAGAATATCGATCCTGTGTTGATTACTTCCCATATCATTGTGGCCTTACAGCAGATTGTGAGCCGCAATGCGGATCCGCGTTTGCCTTCAGTACTGTCGTTTGGAAAGGTCATTGCCAATGGGGCGACCAATATTATTCCGAATGAGGTGAAACTGGAAGGTACCTTCAGGACACTGAATGAAGAATGGCGTGCAGAAGCGAAGCGGTTGATGAAAAAAATGGCTGAAGGAATCGCTGAAAGTATGGGTGGCAGCTGCGATTTTAATATTATGCACGGTTATCCATTTTTAGTGAATGAGGAAAAGATAACGGCCAATGCCAGGGCTTTTGCAGAAGATTATCTGGGTAAGGAGAATGTTGTTGACCTGGATATCTGGATGGCAGCAGAAGATTTTGCCTATTATTCACAGGTGACCGATGCTTGTTTTTACCGTTTGGGTACAGGGAATGCTGCCAAAGGGACGAACTATTCTGTGCATCATCCTAATTTTGATGTGGATGAGGATGCCTTGAAGATATCTACCGGACTGATGGCTTATATTGCCCTGAGACAGCTGGGGAATTAGTCAGTTCGTCATAAAACTGGTCTGAACAGTAATAAAATGAGTCTTAACAGTAACAGGTAGCTAAGGGTTAAAGAGATGAAAAGATTGGTGATGGTTCTTCTTCTGGGCTTTTGGGGCTTGAGCATTTCGGCACAGGAGATTCAACGTTTTAATCCCGATTCGGTAAAGACAATTGAGCTGGATGGCAACATTAATATTGTTGCACAAAAGCTGAGTGTAGAAACTTTTATCAGGGCGATTCTTGCAGATACCAGTTTTTACACGGCTTTTAAGAAGATTAAAAGGTACAATTTTATTGCGGAGAACAGGATCTATACCTATGATAAGAAGAATAAGGTAAATGGTAAAATTTACCAGAAGATCCGCCGCCATAATTCCGGTCCGCTGAAGATGGAATATCTGGTGAAAGAGGAAAGCGGGAAGTTGTTTAAGAAGAATGGCAAGTATCAGCTGTTCACGCTGCAGATGTTCGATTATATCTTTATGAATAATTATAAAGCAGAGGCTAGTGCTCCTGATGATGATACCAAGGGAGATGGAAGTACTATTGCGGCTTATAAAGAAAAACTGAAAACGCTGATTTTTAATCCGGGAAAACCTGTTAAAGGGATCCCTTTTATTGGCGGAAAGACGGAGATCTTTACGGCCAATATGCGTCAGTATTATGATTATTCCTTCCAGAGTGCAACCTATCTGGACTCTATTCCTGTTTACCGTTTTAAGGTGAGCATGAAGAAGGACCTGAGCAACTGGACCAAGAGCGGACTGATGATTAAGGAGCTGACGACTATTTTCGATAAACGTGATTTTGAGATTCTGGGACGCTATGTGGATATGAAGTATAGCAATATGCTGTTCGATTTTGATGAGCAGATGAATATTGAAATGGGGTATTTCGGGGAGGATAAATTACCTACGAAGATGACTTACCAGGGGAACTGGAATATTCCTCTGAAGAAGGAAGAAAGGGCAAGTTTCCTGATTTTGCATAAGGACTATCATCTCGAAAAAGGGAAGTAGTATCGCTTTGTAGGCGAAGATCTTTTTATAAGGTGTCAAATGCCAGTCTCTGTATTTTCACCATAAAATGCCAATTACTATTATATATCATCCTTGCAATTTCAACATTTAATGTTGAAATTGCAAGGATGATAGCTCGTGTAATCAAAGATGAACTTGTAGAATTATTGGAGGAATTTGCTGCTGTGGCAGTTTTGGGGCCTCGCCAGGTAGGCAAAACTACCTTGGCGCAGGAAATAGCTGTTTTAATAGATAAAGATTATATTTATCTGGATCTGGAAAGTCCGGCTGACCATGCTAAATTAAATAATCCTGAAGCTTATTTTGAACTTTACAAAGGAAATCTGATTGTTCTTGACGAAGTTCAGCGTGTTCCGGAGCTCTTCTCTGTTCTTCGTGGAGTCATTGACCGCCGAAGAAGGGAAGGATTTAAAACAGGGCAATTTCTCATTTTAGGTTCAGCGTCACTGGACCTTTTAAAGCAGTCGGCAGAAACTCTTGCGGGACGTATTGCTTACAAAGAATTATCAGGGTTTACGGCTATGGAAATTGGCGACGGGCAGTTAAAGGAGCAGGATCAGCTTTGGTTAAGAGGAGGGTTCCCGGATAGTTTCCTTGCAAGAAGTGATCTGTCGAGTTTAAGATGGAGAATGAACTTCATTACCACTTATCTCGAGAGAGATGTGCCACAACTGGGCCCCCGTATTCCTGCTGTAACCTTAAGACGCATGTGGACTATGCTCGCCTATCAGCAGGGTGCTCAGATTAATATTGTGCAATTGGGTGCGAATCTTGATATCACAGGAACAACAGCAAAGAGATATCTGGAATTGCTGGAAGATCTTTTGCTCATTCGTACACTAAGACCATGGTCTGGCAATATTGGAAAAAGGCTGGTAAAATCGCCAAAAGTATATATCCGGGATAGTGGTCTGGTACATGCCTTACTTAATCTGGAAACATTTGATGATATATTATCACACCCTATTATCGGGGCCAGCTGGGAGGGCTTTGTCATAGAGAATTTACTATCCTGTTTGCCGTTAGGGATAACGCCCTGGTTTTACCGTACTTCCGCTGGTGCAGAGATTGATCTGGTCCTTGAATTGAGTCCGGGTAATTTATATGCTATTGAAATAAAAAGATCTATGGCTCCAGTGTTATCAAAAGGATTTTATCTGGCATGTGACGATATCAAGGCTGTAAAACGATACATTGTCTATCCGGGAAAAGAGAGTTTTCCTGCTGCTAAAGACGTGATGGTTTCCTCTTTAGCAGGGATGATGAAAATCATCTGCGGAATTCAAAAATAGGCAGAGCGAAAGATGAGGGGGTGTCAGCATAGATTGCAGCTTTTAAGGCTTTTTATGGACTTAATCTCTTGATTCTGAACTGATATTTCTTTCACAAGGTCTTTTATAATAATCAAATAAAGGTATAATCGTCGTTATTGTAACGACAATTTTGTGATAATTGTCGTTACAATAACGACGATTTAATAATGGAGCCAGTGCATATCAACTGATAATCCCCCCTCATAAAAATCAGGCTATCTATTAGAACATAGAAATAGTTACCTTTGGATTCCCAAAAGATTTCTGAATGATTCAACAAGATACCATTAACAAAATCATGGACACCGCCCGTATTGAGGAGGTTGTCGGGGATTTTGTTTCTTTAAAAAAGCGTGGGACCAGTTTAATTGGTAACTGCCCTTTTCATAATGAGAAGACGCCCTCTTTTAATGTATCTGTAACCAAAGGGATTTACAAGTGCTTTGGCTGTGGTAAGGGGGGCGACTCGGTACGCTTTATCATGGACCATGAAAAGTATTCCTATCCGGAAGCGTTGAAATACCTGGCACAGAAATACAATATTGAAGTTGAGGAAGAAGAACAGAGTCCTGAGTTTATCCAGGCCAATAATGCAAGGGAGAGTCTCTATATTGTTTCACAATATGCAGCGAATTACTTCAGCAATGAACTGTGGACGGGAGAAGATGGCAGGGCGATAGGCTTAAGCTATTTCAAGGAGCGTGGTTTCCGCGAGGATATTATTAAGAAGTTTGAGCTGGGCTACTCACCGGATCAGTGGGATGCGTTGATACTGAGCGCCCAGGCGGCGGGCCATAAGGAGGAATACCTGGAGCGAACCGGACTTTCGGTGCACAATGATAAAGGGAAAATATACGATCGGTTCCGCGGCCGTGTGATGTTCCCTATCCATAACTTTACCGGCAGGGTCATAGGTTTTGGTGGCCGTACACTGAAAACCGATAAGAATGTACCCAAGTATGTCAACTCTCCGGAGAGTGAGATCTACCATAAATCGAATGTGCTTTACGGCCTCTTTCAGGCCAAAAAAGCCATCAGGGATGCCGATAATTGTTACCTGGTGGAAGGTTATGCCGATGTGCTTTCTGTACACCAGGCAGGGGTAGAAAATGTGGTGGCCTCTTCAGGTACTTCACTGACGATTGAGCAGATCCGTCTGATCGGGCGGTTTACCCAGAATGTGACGATCCTGTATGATGGGGATGCTGCAGGTATAAAGGCCTCATTGCGGGGCTTGGACATGATCCTGGAGGAAGGACTGAATGTCAAGGTGGTCAACTTTCCCGATGGCCATGATCCCGATTCTTATATGCACAAGGTAGGTGCCGGAGCATTTAAGATTTATATTGAGAATAACCGGAAAGACTTTATTCTGTATAAGGCAGATATCCTTTTAAAAGATGCAGGCAATGATCCGATCAAACGTGCGGGGATCATCAGGGATATTGTGGAGAGTATTGCCAAGATTCCGGACGACATCAAAGCTTCTGTATTTATAAGGGAAAGCAGTCGCATTTTACAGGTAGAGGAGCGTATGCTGCTGACAGAGCTGAATAAAATGCGGGTAGCTAAGTTTAAAAAAGCTGGCGACAAACAACAATCCTTTCAGCCCAGGCAGCCATTTTCTTCGGGATCCCCATACGAGCAGGACGGTCCGCCGGATAACCTTTTTGATGACAATCCTGCTGCAGAGCCGGTAACGACGGTAAAGGCTGATGATGATCTGTTGCAGGAGCATGAGATTATACGCTTGTTGCTGGCTTTTGGTCATGAGCTGGTGAGCTGGGATAACATTGATAATATGTATATCGGCTCATTTATCATACAGAATTTGTCGGATGTGACTTTTGAAGATGAGCTTTGCAAAAGTATTATTGAGAATTATAAGGAAGAGATTGAAAATGGACACCTGCCAACGGCAAACCAGTTTATCAAAAATAACGACCGTAAGATTGCTGATCTGGCGATCACTTTGTCTACTTCTCCTTATTCCTTAAGTGAGAACTGGTACAATAAACACAAGATTTACGTTAGAGATGAAACAGTGAACCTGAAAGCGACTATACTCGGGGGCCTTTTCCATTTGAAGAAGCGGAAGGTTGACCGGATGCTGATCGGTTTGCTGAATGAAATTAAAGAAGAAAATAATCCGGTGAACCAGGAGATTCTGATGAGCCGTTACGCACATATCAAGAATGTAGAACGCGAGATTTCGAAGTTTTTGGGTTCAGTGATTATCAAATAATGGCAACGCATCATGAGCTCGGGAAGTACGGAGAGCTGATGGCACAGACTTATCTGATAGAGAAAGGTTATACCATTTTGGAGAAGAACTGGAAGTATGGCAGGGCAGAGATCGATCTGATTGCTTTCCATGACCGTCAGCTGATTTTCGTGGAAGTGAAAACCCGGAGGTCGACCGCTCACGGCGAGCCTGAAGATTTTGTGAACTGGAAAAAAGAGAGCCAGATCGCACTTGCTTCCTCCGTCTATATTGAACGGAAGAACCACCAGGGTGAAGTTCGTTTTGATATTGTTGCAATTGTTTTCGAAAATAAACACCTTTATAAAATTAATCATATTGAAGATGCATTTTGGCCAACGTAATACCCGTTTAAATTTCCATAAAGTCACCGCACTGTTGTATGTCTCCTGTGTGATCTCCTTTCTTTCCGCCTGTACTGATGTGGAAGAGAAGTCGGATGCCATAGGTTTTAAATTTCCGGAACAGGGACAGTCATTCGGTGTCGGAGAAGAAGTGAAGGTGCAGCTTGATGTTCCGGCAGACCAGAAAGTAACAGCAGTGGACTATTTACTGGATGGGAAGGCTGTGGGGACCAAAAACAATGCGGAAGCATTTGCAATTCAGACAGGTGACCTGCCGCTCGGTTTTAAGCTCATTACGGCAGTGGTGGACAATGGCACGAAGAAAGACACCCTGACGATTAATATTGTCCTGAAATCTTCGGTTAAACCGGAAGAATTATCCTATAAAGTATTGAATACCTATCCCCATGATACGACTTCGTATACCCAGGGATTGGAATATCACCAGGGCAGGTTCCTGGAGAGTACAGGGGAGTATGGGGAATCTACTTTAAGGTGGGTAGATTTGCAGACCGGAAAAGCGATCCAGAAGATAGATATTGATAAGAAATACTTTGCGGAGGGTTCTGCAATGGTGGACAACAAGATTATCCTCCTTACCTGGAAGGAAAATGTAGGCTTTGTTTATGAACCTAAAGGCTTGACTTTACAGGATACTTTCCCTTACCAGAACAGCAGGGAGGGATGGGGACTGACGTATGACGGACAGCGCCTGATCAAGTCTGACGGTACAAACCGGATCTGGTTCCTGAACAAAGAGAATTATACGGAGGAAAGTTATGTGGACGTGTATGATAACAATGGCCAGGTAGATCAGCTGAATGAACTGGAGTATATCAACGGTAAGATTTATGCCAACATCTACCAGACCGATAAGATTGCAGTAATTGACCCTAAAAGCGGCGCTGTAGAGCAATATATTGACCTGACGGGAATATTACCTGCAAAGGACAGATTTGAAAACACAGACGTGCTGAATGGCATTGCCTGGGATGCTGCGGGAAAAAGGTTATTTGTTACCGGTAAGAAATTCGACAAGTTGTTCCATATCGCATTGGTACCGGCAACAAAATAAGTTTTATTCTGTTTTGGCCTTCTTCGGTGCTTTGGGTTCTGCCAGGTATCCGCTGAAATTGATGGGCTGCTGGTTATTGCTGGTTACGGTTAAGGAAGCATATCCGGCTGTCGTTACCGTCAGCGTCAGGATATAATTGGAATTGTATTTATCCTTTATGTCTTTGGGCTTCATGGTAATTACCCATCCGCCTTTTTTGCGTGTATCCAGCTTATAGCTGAAGTCTTTTGATTTGAATTTAATTCCACCCTCATTGTCCCCGATGCGGGCTACATAAGAACGGCCATAATAGGGCAGGAAAGTTTCCAGGCTGTCTTTGGTTACACGAAGATCATAATTTGAGCCGGTCAGGATGATGCTTCCCCCTGCGTTGTTTGCACCGGGCATCCTGCTGAGGATCGCATTCATATCGGTGACATTCATGGGATAAGCCGTGGTGGCTACAAACACGTACTGCTGTGCATTAATGATTCTTTCTGTGGTTGCTTTATCTGTCTGCGCCATTACCGGGGCTGCAGCAAATAGAAGGAGGGCAACAAGGCATAAGTTTTTAAGCGTTTTCATCTATTTTTCTTTTAAGGCCAGATGTAAACTCCGATGATTAAAATCAGTATCCACCCCAGGGGGCAATACTGATTTTAACACATCAAAGGTTCATGTGTATATCTTTTAACTATTCAGTGTCTTTAAACAGGCATTACTCACCTTCCAAAATTACTCTTTTCAGGAATGCAGGTTGACCTGCTGTCTATTGAATAGACAATAACTACACGTAAAAGTTTAATATACAAACAAAAACGTTAAAAATATGAGGGACTTATCTCCAGGCTTTATATTGGTTAATCAGGCCGTTTGTAGATCCGTCGTGTGTATGTACCGGAGCGTCATCTTTCAATTCAGGTAAAATACTTTTTGCCAGTTGTTTTCCCAATTCCACACCCCACTGGTCGAAACTGAAGATGTTCCAGATGATACCCTGAACAAAAATCTTGTGTTCATAGATCGCAATCAGGCTTCCCAGGCTGCGGGCGGTAATTTTTTTCAGCAGGATAGAGTTTGTAGGCCTGTTTCCTTCAAATACTTTGAAAGCAGCAATCTTCTGGATTTCTTCCTCAGATTTACCTTCTTTTTTAAGCTCTTCAATAACCTGTTCTTCTGTTTTACCGTTCATCAGGGCTTCCGTTTGTGCGAAGAAGTTGGATAAAAGGATAGGGTGGTGTTCACCGATAGGGTTCAGGCTCTGCGCAGGTGCAATAAAATCACATGGGATTAAACGTGTACCCTGGTGAATCAGCTGGTAGAAGGCATGCTGCCCATTCGTACCCGGCTCACCCCAGATGATCGGCCCTGTTTCGTAAGTTACTTCTTTACCGGTACGGTCTACATGTTTACCGTTACTTTCCATATCTCCCTGTTGGAAATAAGCAGCAAAACGGTGCATATACTGGTCATATGGCAGGATTGCCTGTGTTTCTGCGTCAAAGAAGTTGATGTACCAGATGCCCAGCAGACCCAGGATGACAGGGACATTACTTTCAAACGGTGTGTTTTCAAAATGTTTATCGGCCGCATGCGCACCTTCAAGCAGTTCTTTGAAATTGTCAAAGCCAACACTCAAGGCAATAGGCAAACCGATAGCACTCCATAAAGAGTATCTTCCACCTACCCAGTCCCAGAAACCAAACATGTTGGCCGTGTCAATACCGAAGGCTGCTACATCTTTTGCATTGGTGGACAATGCGGCGAAGTGTTTCGCTACATCTTCCTGTTTTGCCCCTTTACTCAGGAACCAGTCTTTTGCCGTATTGGCATTGGTCATCGTTTCCTGTGTAGTGAAGGTTTTTGAAGCAACAAGGAACAATGTCGTTTCAGGATCTACACTTTTCAGTGCTTCTGCCATATGTGTACCATCAATGTTGGATACAAAGTGCATGGTCAGGTGGTTTTTATAAGCTTTTAAAGCCTCAGTCACCATTACTGGTCCCAGGTCAGAACCACCAATACCAATATTGACTACATCGGTAATTGCTTTGCCTGTATATCCTTTCCAGGATCCAGAGATGATCTGATTGCTGAATACCTCCATCTTGGCCAATACCTCATTGACATCATCCATTATGTTTTTGCCATCGGCATAAACAGGGGTATTGCTCTGGTTGCGCAATGCAGTGTGCAACACAGCTCTGTCTTCTGTCTGGTTGATCTTATCGCCGCTGAACATGGCTTTTATGGCTTCATCCAGCTTGCACTCTTTTGCCAGTTGCTGCAGTAATGCAAATGTAGTATCGTCAATCCTGTTCTTTGAATAATCTACCAGGATGTCTTCAAAGATCACCGAAAACTTGCTGAAACGGTTCTCATCTTCTGCAAACAGTTGTTTTAAGTTCTTCTCATTGATCGAAATGAAGTGGTCAGCCAGGTATTTATAGGCCGCGGTCTCTGTAAAATTTATAGTTGGTAACATAATACTGATGTTTTTATAAATGTAATTTTTATTTGTCTTGGCAAGGGTGATATACAATTTCCACTGTGCAATAAATGTCGTCAGATTCGATGGTATTCCCTATAAAAACGATCCTTTCAGACAAAGATTTTATGCAGAACTGTTAATAAATTCCTCTCTCTTCAGTTGTGGCACAAAATAGGGGTTTAAGCGCATAAATAACAATGAAATTGAAAGGTTTACACAAAAAATGAGTTGGGCTACGGAAATCAGGAGCCAGGGATGAAGGAGCGTGTTGAGCGGAAGCAAGGGAAAGCAACCTGCCGCCTTTTTATTCAGCAGTTAAAATCGGGGTAAACTGATGGGAAAGGGTATGGGGATGAAGAAATAAAAATATATATTTGCGATATGACTAAAGAACATATTCAGGATTTAAGGGACAGATTAGCGTCCCTGAGGAGGCATCTTTGACGTCGAAACACGACTCGAAGCTATTTACGTAGAACAGGAGCTTACCTTACAACCAGGTTTTTGGGATGATCCCAAGAAAGCTGAAAAGCATTTGGCAGAAATGAATGCTAAAAAGGTGTGGACAGACGCCTGGCAGAAAGCATACGCCGAATTTGAAAATACAGAAGTTTTATTTGATTTCCTGCAATCGGGAGATGCGACTCCTGATGAAATGAAGGAGCAGTATGAGAAGTCACTGCAGCTGGTTGAAGACCTCGAGCTCAAGAATATGCTGGGCAGCAAGGAAGATCAGCTGGATGCGGTCATGCAGATCACTGCAGGTGCCGGGGGAACCGAAAGTTGCGACTGGGCAGCCATGCTGATGCGGATGTATATCATGTGGGGTGAAAAGAATGGTTATAAGGTTACGGAACAGGATTTCCAGCCTGGGGATGTGACAGGGGTGAAATCCGTTACCCTTCAGTTTGCCGGGGAATTTTCTTACGGTTACCTGAAAGGGGAAAATGGGGTACACCGTCTGGTACGGATCTCACCGTTTGATTCCAATGCCAGGAGACATACTTCTTTCGCATCGGTATATGTGTATCCCCTGGTGGATGATACCATAGAAATTGAAGTGAAGGATGCCGATATCGAGTTTGAAACTTTCCGCTCTGGTGGTGCCGGCGGACAGAATGTGAATAAAGTGGAAACTGCCGTACGATTGTACCACAAGCCTTCGGGTATTGTGATCAAGAACCAGGAATCACGCTCACAGCTGCAGAACAAGGAGAATGCCATACGTCTCCTGAAATCACAGTTGTATGAAGCGGAAATGCGAAAGCGTATGGAAGCGTCTGCTGCTGTTGAAGGTTCAAAGATGAAGATCGAATGGGGATCACAGATCAGGAACTATGTCTTACATCCCTATAAACTGGTGAAAGACCTGCGGACCAATTATGAAACTTCCAATGCACAGGGGGTACTTGATGGTGAATTGAATGATTTCCTGAAAGCTTACCTGATGGAATTTTAAACGGAGACCTTAGGGCAGCAATAGGATTGCTGCCCTAAGGTTGAATAGCGGTGTCCGTCAGGATATCCTGCAATTCTTTCAGTTCTTCGACTTTTTCTGTAGAACCCAGGTTCTCATAGGCAGAGATCAGGTTGCGCAGAATCCTGCGGATGATCTCCACATTGCTGCATGGAGCATAAAAGCCCGGCTGTGCCTGCAGGTTGAGCTGGCGCAGAAACTGGTCGACATCATGTTTGCCAAAAATGGCTCCTTTGTTAAATGCATTGATATAAAAGAGGACGCCAAACTCATGCTCTTCAATCTTGCTTTCATCGATATAACCCAGGATAAAATGTTGCGGCAGGTTAACGCCATAGACAGGAATATCCAGCTTTTGTGCCAGTGTGGAATAGATAATGGCCAATGAGATCTGGTTTCCTTTTTTACTTTCCAGTACCTGGCTGATATAGGAATTCTGAGGGTCGTGGTGGTTTTTGGTATTCCCGCTGAATCCGTAAACGGTATAGAAGATATGGTTGATGAGTTTTATCTTCTCTACAGAACTCATTTCATATTGAAGGCCCAGCCAGATCTCTCTTTTAATCTCTTCCATCTGGTTGATTACCTTTTGCTCGTCCAGGTCCGGATACTGATAACGGTTAATCACCAGGGCTCCCTGTAAAAGGTCAAATGCACCGCTGTGGTACCACAGCTTCAGGTCTTCCCTGATGGACTTAAACTGGATCTGGTGCACAATATTCTCAATCCTTTCCTGCAATAAAGTGTCGAGTGATTTCTCCCATTCTGTTTCCAGGAAATGGATCACCGACTGTCCATGTTCAAGCAGACGCTGCTCTACATGATGAAAAACTTCCGGATCAGGATCGTCCAGTAATTTCACTAAAGCGTTTATTTCTGTACTATTTTCCATTTAACTACCTTTACAATTTTGTGTTTGCCTATTTTTGTGGTTATGGTATTACAATTTGTCAGCGATTATCTGAAACATCGTTTAACCTCAAAAAGCAGGCACGGTACCCATTCGCCATTTGTGTATAAGCTGGTGGATGAGGTAATTTACGATTTTAGTGCTAAATCTGAATACAATCACATCGAGCAGCAGCGAAAAAAACTTTTGCATGACGATACCCTGGTTACGGTGACAGATCTCGGTGCAGGTTCTCACCTGAACAAGAACAGGAAAAAAAAAGTAAGGCAGATTGCTATAAATGCATTGAAGTCACCACGTTTGGCCCAGTTGATCTTCCGCTTGGCAAAAAATGCACAACCTGGTGTTTTACTGGAGCTGGGTACCTGTCTGGGGATCACCACAGCTTACCTGTCCAAAGCCTGTCCTGATGCTGACATCATTACCATAGAAGGCTGTCCGGAGACGGCGAAAAGGGCCTGGCAGAATTTCCAGGAGCTGGAACTGGAGAATGTGGAGCTGCAGGTGGGTAACTTTGATGAACTACTGCCAGAGCTGATTAACAATGCGCCACAGCTGGATTTCGTTTATATCGACGGCAACCACCGTAAAGATGCTACGCTGAACTACTTCAACTGGTGCCTGCCTAAAGTCCATGAACATTCCCTCTTGATCTTTGATGATATTTACTGGAGTGAGGGAATGAAAGAAGCCTGGGAGGAGATCAAGAACCACCCTGAGGTAACGGTAACGGTGGATCTTTTCTGGATAGGTTTAGTTTACTTTAAAAAGGGGCAGGTGAAGGAACATTTCAAGATCAGGTTTTAATAAAGGTTATAGGCCTTTCTGCTGAAGTTAGAACGCTTCCGCGAGACTCAGGTAAAAGCCCGATTGCCTGGCTTCACCCGGGCGTTTTTCCCCTGCACCATAATCGGCCCTGACGCTTAAACCTTTGGCAGGATCGTAGAAGTAGCGTAATCCTGCTCCATAAGAGGGCTTAAACTGTTTAAAGGAGAAACCGCCATTCTCGTATACACGCCCGCCTCCGGCAAAAGCAACCAGTCCGAAACGGTTACTGAAGCGGTAACGCAGTTCTGTTTGGGCGGCAAGCAGGTTTTCATCCCTGTACCTGCCGGAATAATAACCGCGCATGATTTCATCATTGCCCAGCTGCGGCAACAGGTAAAATGGGGTATGCTTACTTTGAACAGTATAATAAATTCCATTGACACCCAATACCAGCTTTTTAGCCAGGGGCCAGAAATTGCGGATAACTACCCGCACCTGACTTCCGGTGAAATCATTGCCACCAAATAGATCGGGTGCATACTGGTAAGATACCCTGCCGAAAAATCCTTTTGTAGGGTAGTTATTTGAATTTCTGGTATCGTAAGTCTGTGATACTCCCAAATAAACTACGGAACCTCCTGGCTTTCCTTCCACGGCAGGATTGGTGTCATAAATGCCACCGCTCTCCCTGTCTTTGAAGCGGAAGTTTTCGAAACCCAGCGATACGCCGGTATAAGCAAAAGGAAGGATGTTTTTTTCCAGGTCGAACATCGCCCTTACCTGGTTCTGTAAGATCCTGTCTTCATTAGCCTCCAGGGTCTGGTTGCCGATGCCGTAGAAGTCGAACGGCATACTTCTGAACCGGAGTTCAGTGATCAGGTGATAGGCATTGTGTTTGGTCCATATATCACCTTTAATACTGACATTGTATTGCTTTTTGGTAGAAAAGGAAAGGACGGTAGAGAAGTTAGAACTTCTGTTGCTGGTATCGGCCCTATCCATATACATGGAATACAATCCGCCGGCACCGAATTCCAGTCCGACTTCCTGTGCATACCTTAATAAAGGCAGGGGCATAAAACTTGCTTTCCTGGTGGTGTCCAGATCTTCTGATAACATCCGTCGGATCAGTTTCATTTGTGCAGCTGCCTGTGTGGCAGAAATCAGGAACAGGGCAAGGCAGATAAGGGATCTTTTCATGAGTTTAGTAACGCCTGGAGATGAATACCGGACGAAAGTAAACAATTTGCCTGAATTACCTTGTGCCGGGTGCTGTTCCCATCAGCTCATATACTTCTTTCATGTAGATGGCTTCATTGAGCAGTTCCTTAAAGGACTCCAGTTCCGGGTAGGTAAAGGCAAAGCTGATGTCCTCATTGGGCGTGCGCAGTAATATCCTTTCTTCTTTATCAGGAAAAGGGAGGCTTGTCTCGTCAAAGGCAGCATGATCGATGATATGCTTAAAGTTATTGAAATCGTGTTGGGTAAAGTTAAGTACCAGGTTATTATGCCATATGTAATAAACCTTACAGCAGGGGCAATGCGTAATTGCCGTGTGTTTTCCTGTACTTAAAACGAGTGTTTTACACATATCTGTTTTCTCTTCATAAGGAACCAGCATTTGTGCTGGTTCCAGTTGATATTTACTTATTCAGCTATTCGGTTTAAGCTACGTTTACGTCGTCAAATACTTCAGCAAAACGGGTGAAAGTTTCATTTGCAGCTTTTACTGCGATGTTTTCTTCTTCTTCATTTGTGGCCTGTGCATTCATTACACCCACAAAAATGCCCCATTTCTGGCCTGTTGCCTCTCCATAACCGGAGAAGAAGGATACACCTTCTGTGATGCCGCCTTTTTCAAGCATTTTCACGATGATGGAACCACCCATGATCGAACCTTCCATTACGTATAAGGCACCAAGTGCCTGTAACTGGTTGTTGATTTCCGGCAGGTTTACTGTTGGGATGTCATTGACGTTACCTCCCAATGCTTCAATATCATTTTTGAGGTAAGAGGAATTACGGCGGTCGTTGTAATCCGGTAATAACTCAGCAGTAATATACGGAGCTATGGCTTTTTCTACCTGACTGAAATAGGTATAGAAATATTTTAAGAAATCTGCGTAATCAGCATTGCTGCGGATGGCTTTCATCTTCTGAATCACTTGCCTCTCCAGGGAAAGGTGTGCTTCTTTTGTCGCTTCTTTAATGTTTGTACTCAGCATAATGTGTTTTTTGTGTTTGTGTTCGTCGTGTTTGTTTGTGATAAAACTCTGGTTATCCTGCCTTTCAGTAAATGCTGGGTGTGCCAAAGATAGTTAGTTGTTTATAAAGATTCTAAATAAATGTATAATTGTTAGGCTTTCTTCCATTTATACGTGTCTGGATTGGATATATTGTATTTTCCCGGCTTCTTCTGAAGTCGTGTCTTCCGGTAATTCTAATTTTTCAATCTGAACCTGGTTTCTATCATTCCAGGGAATGGCTGTTTGTTGGTTAAGTCCCCTGAGTGAGGTACCTCCTTTACAGATTGACCATTACTTAACAAGCTGCCTGCTGAATTTGTGGCGCGACTAAGTGTTGAAGATATTTTGGTTTCAGTGCCCATGTTGCTGCTGCCGACTGTTGCAGCTGTGTTCCTTCCATTCTGGATATAGCCAAGTACTTTACGCAGACATTCTTCCTGTGGATCACCAAAATCGTGTGTAATATCGTCTGCTGCTGCGATGTCGACCGCGATCCCATCAAAATAATCTGCCGATCCGGCTGCATTTTTAATGAGAAAGCTGGATAGATAGACGGTATACTGGTCAATTGTTATACCGAAGAAACCGACTGGTTTTCCATATGTTCTGGTGCCGGTAATGCTCAGGTTAAAATAAGGTTTTAAGCTATTCATCAGCAATTCACTTGCCGATCCTGTTTGTCCGGAAACAATAAAATGGATATTCTTCAGCGTTTCCAGTCCCCCTTTTTTACTGAAGGTATAGGTATTGCCTGTTACGGAATAATCGACATCGGCCATGGTGGCCATACGTCCCTGGTAGACTACCGGCTGATTGTTTTCATCCAGGTAGGGTTGTTTTTTTAAGATTGTTGCTTTACCGCCTTGCATCAGTTCATTGTAGTGTTCTGAATACATCACCTTTCCATTTAAAGCGGATGGTGCAATCAGGTTGGCAACATACTGGGCCGTTTGTACATATCCACCGGGATTATAACGCAGGTCGATGATCAGGTCGGTAATTGCAGCGCTGGTAAATTCAGCGAAACTTTTATTCAGTACTTCCTGTGAGTTGGAAAGTGCGGAAAATGAATTATAGGCGATATAGCCCGTGTTGATGGAATTAATGGAAATGACTTTGCTGGTCAATACGGGAACAGCAGTATAACCTGCCGGGCTTAATTGTAGTGTCAGGACTGTTCCATCCGGTTTTAGAGCGGTGAGGGAAAGAGTGGAGGTGTTCATTGCGGTGCTGATCAGGTCGGGACTGGCTGCTGCCCCGTTGATCGTCAGTACCTGGCAGCCGCGTCTCAGGCCTGCTTTCCAGGCCAATGCACCGGGGTCGGCATAACTTACCCAGACTTCATTATTGACACTGCTCATGGCAAAGCCATAATCGTTCCCTTGCCCTTCCAGTGTGACTACACTCTGAGTTCCCGAATTGGCTGTTTTATTGGTAATGCTGGAATACTTTGCTGTTCCATAATAAGCTGTGGCTTCGTAGGCTGTTCCGGTGAGCGGATTGCGCTTTAATTGTGTAATGTCAAAAAGCTCTTTTCTGAAATTGGCGAGATCAGCGCTTTCAGTGGTATACGATCTTGGATTAAACTGGTCATATCCTGGCAGGGCATCACTCCAGAGATAAATCTGTTTCGCATACAGGTATATGGAATCCAGTGTGAACTGTGTTCTGCTGCCTGTAGTTGGTGAGATGGGGACTTCCTCGGTGGAAATATTGTCTTTTTTGCAGGCTGAAATGGCCAGCAGGAAGAGGGATATGAGGAAGAATCCGGAGTTTTTGATCATGATGAGGATATGTTATTTAATATCTCTGCAGGAATTAACAGATCCCGGATCAGCTGATTTTATTTTTCAGCTACCGGGATAATTTCCTTTTATTTTGTTTTCACATCAGTGCTGCCAGTTGCGGCTACGAAATAACGGAAGCTTAAGAAACCTTTTTCGGAAGTCGCACTGTTTTCGGCTGCTGGATTTTTGTACATGTTGATATACTGGAACTTTACATACCGGCCATCATGAAGCTTAATAATGAAACAACGGTTAGGATCTGGCTTGATATGAGAAAGGTTTCCGGCTTCAGTGAAAACAGTTTCCCCCCAATATGCCCTTAATTCCGCAAAAGGTGTGGCAATTAGTGAATATGGAATGATAGCGACAGAGAAACCGTCTGTAAAATTTAATTCCGCAGGAACAACAGTATTGACCTCATCAAAGTTCTTGATGATCCCACAAGTTCTGACTGTGGAGCCATTGCCATAATAAGCTGATTCTTCATCGGCTGTGCCATCATTTGTATAGATAAAGGAGTTGGCTCCGGTGAAAACGATATCCCAGTCCAGACTGGCTGCCTTATCTGTGGTAACGAAAGCATTGTCGTCGAAACTGAAATAATCAAGTTTTCTTCCATTGCTCCGTGTCATGTCAATTGGGTAATTGTTCACTTCAATTACGCCATTGCTGTATTTGGTGATATAGTCAGAAAGTTTTTCAGAGGTGATCTCTGGCTCCGGTTCTACCGCCGGGTCATCTTTTTTACAGGCACTGAAGGAAATAATTGCCGTCAGGCAGAGGAGTGTGGTAAGTTTTAAATTCATGTGTTGTTTTTATTATGGTTGAATAAGATTGCATGTGATGAACAAACCCGGTGCAGTATTACTGCACCGGGACTTGCTTGAGCGCTAATATTTAGCTTAACTTTTTGTACTCAAATGTTAAGTAAGAGAAATTACTTGGAAATGGTGTACCAGTTGGTGTATCGTTATTATATACACTGATCATGTGGACGGCATAAATATTACCTGCTGTATCCTCAACCAAAATAGTGAGATCTGTTGTAGCAATTACCTGGTGGTTGCCAAAGTAATAGTTCCACCATCCTTTAATTGTAGTTCCTGATGCAGCAGCTAAATAATCCGGTGCTGCTAGAGGGGTAGTCATAATCGTTCTGTTGTGGCCGAATGTTGCGGTAGCTGCAACAGCGGTACCTGCAGACCATGCGCTAGTGGCAGTACGCGCTGAAGCAGTAGCGAAGTTTTCGTTTAGATACTTAATGGATACACCACCAGCTGAATTTACTTTGATGTCTGCATTTCCTGTACCTGAAAAGGATAAATCCCAGGCAGTGCTTGGTGGAGTTGTTGCTGTTTGTCCCAGTTTATTGTCATTAAGACTAAAGTCAAAATAATACAATCCATTTGCCTGGTGTGGGTTTGCAGGGTCATAAACGCTTTGTGTCACATAGTAATTCGTCACCTTATAAAGTCCTGCTGAAACCTGACTAACTGTTCCCGTAGTGACATTTGAAAGTGGTAGTGATGCGCCAACAGCTGGTGATAAGGCCAGGCCTGAACTTGCTTTCAGTGAAGGAGCGGCGATGTCGTCGCTATCTTTTTTACAAGAAGACAACATGGATACAGCTGTTATCGCTGCGGCTAAACCGAACATTGTGAATTTTTTGCTAAATTTGCCTGCGTTTAACAGAACTGCATTGTTGCGCATAGCGCTTGATTGGTAATTTTTCATTTTGAAAGGATGAATTTTAGGTTATTAATTAAGGTTAAAAGCAATATCAAATCTTTTCTGATATCACGGGCTGGTACCTGGGTTTTGTCAATTCCGCGAAAATTGACTGCCCTGGTGTCTTGGCTCTGCGGCTTATCCAAAGCCTCTAAACTGATCTTCCGTTGACGATCCATCGCTGAATATTCTCCCGGTTTTCCGGGCTTGTACAATGGCTGATTTCCTGTGCTTCATCTGACCGGTTTATTTTTTTTATCATTTTATTGAATTAAGCTGGTTATTTCTTTAATCTGATTATCTGGTTTTAAGGTTTCTGTCTTCCGGAGTCTGCTGAATGAAATACCTGAAATTGTAGAATGGAGCTTCAAATTCATATTTATCATTGACTACTGTCGGATTGGAGCGGTAAAGACTGGCCAGCTGGTATTTTACATAGCGGCCATCACGTAACTGGAAAATAATGGTACGGTCTTTATATGGGCGAAGGATATGATCTGACAGGCGGTAAGATCCCCAGCCATCCACTGTGGTAAATTCTTCCATTTCTATTTGTACATCCGTTCTCACCATCGGGGTACTCAGTGCTTCATCAAGTTCGTCGAATGGTGTACGGTGTACCCTTAATTTACCTTTTCCGGAGACATCCGATGCCGCTGGGCCATCAGTTAACATATAGGCATTATAGATATCGTAATGTTTTAAATGCCATGTGGCAGTTCCCGCTTCTGCGGCGGCTGTAACTACACTGTGACGGGTATCGAAATTGAAATACATCGGAACAAATCCGTATGCACCCCCGGAAGCATTGCCCTGTTGTCCCGGCCAGTCTACCACATAAACAACTTTAAATTTCTCATCGTAATATACATAGCCCTTACCTTCCCTGGTTTGGGAGTTTGCTTTGTCATATACCAGTTTCCCACTGGCATCTGTTACCGGGATGACTTTGCTATAGTTATAGGTGGTATCTCTTATTTTGACTGCTCTTGCAGGTACCCAGTTTGTTCCGGCCATTTTTGCTGTGTCCAGTACCTCTGGTTCTACAGGGCTGTCTGTATCTTTTGAGCAGGAGGTAATGGCCATGCTAATGCCCAGTATCCAGATCCATAGCGTAAAATTTTTCATCGTATTTATTTAATTGGTTTGTCTAATTGGCTGTCAGTTTGCTGAAGTCTTTGCTTCCGTCTTTCAGGATGCTATACTTGAAGGTTAAAAACGGAGCTTCGGAATCCAGGGTCGGACTTGCCGGGCTTCCTTTGTAAAAGCTGTAGATCACCAGTTTCGCATAGTTTCCTTTGGCAGTTTTAATGATCACCGTACGCGGCAGATTGTAAACGATATGTGCTTTTTTAGGATCTCCCGGGAACATCGCTCCGTAGAAGTCGTAGAAAGCATAACCTGAGCTGCTTCCAAGAAAGTAATCCAGGGTAAGGTAACCCCTTGATAACAGCTGTTCATCGGCAACAGGTACGGATTGCACATTGTTGAAGGCTTCGTCCAGCAGTGACTTTGCAATAGGTACCTGTACTGGCTGGTGTTTCACTTCGTCATAATATTTGGCATCTACTGTTTTATCTATTACCAGGTACAATCCCCCGCGGGCAGGACTGCCATATCCCGGAGCCTTGGTGCCATTGTCGAAAATGACGGCTCCGTTGTTAGCCCAGAGACTGCTGTTGTAGATCCCTGTAAAGGCAATATCCCATTTATCTGTATTGGCATATTCTGCCGGAATGGCACGGCCGTCTTCCAGACTGTAATATAAAGGCTTAAAGTCGCCGGTGCTGTTTAGGTCTTGTCCCGACATGGAGGCGGTAAGGTCGCCCGGCACATCCGTAACGGTATACTCACCGCTTGCTGTCACGGTAATGGCTGGCAGTGGGGGTAAGATGACCTCCGGTTCAGGATCTTCACTTTTAGAGCAGGCTGACAGTAAGAGGATGCAGGCCAGCAGCAGACTGGTTATTTTTGAGTAATAGTGTTTCATGGCATCAATAGGTTTAATTGGTGTTCAGGTTCCTGCTGCCGTCTTCCTGCACGAAAAAGCGGAAGTTAAAATAAGGGGCAGGCCAATGGAGGTCGGTTACTACGGCAGGGTTTCCTTTGTAAATATTCAGCATCTCCAGTTTGGCATATTTTCCGTCTGCGGTGAGCAGTACAAAAGTCCTCCCTTTCACTGGGACAGAGATATGTGTTTTCAGGTCATAGAAATACCATCCGCGGTTATCTGGTTGCGGATAGGCATCCCAACCTACGAATGACAGGTTATTGGCTTTCATATAGGCTAAATCAGGTGCTTCGGTCACCTGGCTGTAGGTTTTTTCCAGAGAGACAATCAGTCCCTGTCCCGGACCGCCAAAACCCGGACTCTTCGCGTCTGTTCCGCTGTTGATCACGATCATGGAGTTGTAGATTCCGGTGAAACCAATATCCCAGTTCAGGGTTTGTGCATTGGTTGTGGTGTCCGTAATTTTCTGTCCGGTTTTAAAGTTGTAATAAAAATCAAGGAAGGGTCTTTTCACCTTTCCATCGATACCGTCAGCCATAGAGGCACCGATATCTCCTTCCAGGTCTTTCACTACTGTACTTTTTCCATCCTCCAGCACGGGCTGTTCCACCTTTTTGGTACAGGCGGTAAGCAACAGTACAAAGGCCGACAGGCATAACATTTGCCTGAAGAGGTGTTGGTTCATAGGGATCATCTTTATCTTCATTTTAGTCTTTAAAAAATCTGTAAGTAAGTCCGCCGAGAATTGCCCGTCCCTGTTGTGCAGGCATCAGCTGGTCCCGGTAATCGAATAAGTTATCTGCCGTAAGCTGCAGGGCGAGGTGTTTATTGTAGAAGGTCTTTTGTACAGACAGGTTGAGCAGGAAATGTCCGCTTACAAAAGTGTCATAGTTGTCAAGGAAATTATTTGCCCTGTTTGCCTCCTGGAAGCCGTATTTGCTGCGGTAATTGACACGGAAAGTGCCGCTGAAGCCTGTTTGGTGTTCATAGGAAAATTTGATGTTTGCCATATGGCGGGAACGATTGGACATTCCGAAATAATCTGATCTTTCCGATTTGCGCTGGGCGTTCAGGTTGGTATCGTACACCAGACCATATAAGCCCTGTTCTGCTTTGATGGAATCGATCACCCCACGGTCTATTGCGTATAACAATTGATAGCCTGCATTGATATTCAGGCTTGGGGTAGCCGCCCAGTTTACGCCTATTTCGGCACCTGTGAGGTAAGCTTTCGCAATATTGATATAAGAAAATATTTGCTGACCGCTGGTTTTTGTTGCTACCTGTTCTGAGTTGATGAAATTCTTGATATCATTGTAGAACACATTCAGGTCGAGCTTCAGTGATTTGATGGCCGTTATGGTAAAACCTGTACTGTAGGATACCGAACGTTCCGGTTTGAGTCCCCCGATCCGGCTCGCAATGGGCCATATGCTCTGGATCTGGCCGGCATCCTGCAGGATGTTAATTTCCCGTGCAAATTCTTCCGAACCCAGCACGGTATACCCGGTCTGGATATTGGTAAACACCATATACAGTTGCTGGAAGTTTGGTGTTTTAAATCCGGTTCCTACAGCGGCCTTGAAGATGATATTTTTAAATGGGGTATAACGGAGTCCTGCACTCGGATTGATTTTGCTGCCATATTTATTGTGGTAATCATAGCGGGCACCTCCGGTTAGCTGCACCGTATTGCTCAGCGTCCAGTCGGCCTGACCATAACCGAAAGCATTGGTCATTGACTTGGCCCCGCGGTAGGAGACATCGTTCAGGTACTCATATGCAGCACCGGTTCCACCGGTTAATTTAAAGCGTCTGTTAAACTCATGTGAAGCCTGCAGCTCTCCCCGGTGCAGGTACTGGATGAAATTACTTCCTTCAAGCAGATTGCCCGTGTTGATATCGGTAAAATCCTGACGGTTCTTGAAGCGGGTAAGGTAATACTGGGTTTTCAGCTGGGTTCCATTGCGGAAGTTATTGTTCAGAGATACAGAGCCGTTAACCTCATCTTCAGTCAGGACATCAGTGTTTGGGCCGGTGCCGAAATCTTTGGTATTGACGGATTTCCGTGTAGAAAAGCGGCCGTTGAAGTTCAGTGTACTGATGGTATTCAGGTTATAGCGCCCGCGTCCCTGTAAAGAATAGCTGTCAAATGGAGGGGCCGTTTTGCCTTCCTGCAGGTAAGGATTCGAATTGAAACCATCTGTCCGGTAGTAGTTGGCCGATACAAAAGCAGATCCTTTTTTGCCGGCGAAAGGCGTTTCCCCTTCCAGTGTTGCATCAATCATGTTAAAGCTGCCATAACGCAAAGCCGCCAATCCCTGGGATTGTGTAATATTTTTTCTGGTCACAATATTAACGACTCCCGCCAGGGCTTCACTTCCGTAAAGGCAGGAAGACGCACCTTTTATAATTTCTATACGTTCAATATTGGAAACGGTAATTCGGGATAAATCCAGGTTGCCTGAATTTCTGCCTACCATGGGTTGTCCATCAATCATGATCATGGTATACCCACTGTCAAAACCCTGCATTTGTAATCCTATGGCTCTGCTGCCCGAACCAATATCACTCACCATGGCGAGACCGGTTTGTTCCTTCAGGACTTCATCGAGTCTCCTGCTGCCCATTTGTTCAATCATTTTGCGGGTGATTACACTGCTGGGCATGATGGTGTTGATCATATCGATCAGGTTATCCGGATTCTTGTGGGCACTGTTGATGTTCACCTCCTCCAGGTCCTGACCGTTTTCTGCTTTCTGCAGCCGGATCTGGGACAAAGTATTGCTGCCTTCCTTTACTTCTGTTTCTGAAGTATATGCTGTATACCCCAAAGCCGTTATTTTTAGCTGATAGGTACCGGGATACAATTGTTGGAGCTTAAATTCTCCTTTTTTATCTGCAATTGCGACTTTATGATCGGGCTCAAGTACGATGGTGGCACCTGGAATAGCTTTGTTCTGCTCATCTGTAACCATGCCTTTCAGGCTGCCCCTGGTTTGGGCGTACAGACTGGAGGATAGGAGAACAGAGAGGAATACCATAAGGCAGCATTTAATCATTGTGAAAACCTGTGTTTATCATTTACCCTTATCTTTAATGATTCTAAATAAGTTAATGATGCAAAACTGTGTAATTAATTCCATGTTTGATTTGTTCAAAGCGTATTAAGTTTTATTCAAAGCGTATTATATTTTATTCCATCCGTATTTTTATTTTCCTATTGTCACAGCTGTTGAACCCTGTTTTATGGGGTGTTGTATTTTATTTGGTTGTTAATCAGTGTTTTGTTATTTTTTTAAATTGGTTTTTAGGCAGAAATGACCAGAATACGGATTGCACTAATGGAAATCATAAGTTTGTATTTAGAATGATTAAACACGTTGTTTGTAGCGCTGAAAGCTCATTTATTCCATTTACAGTAGGATTACTGAATGTTTTGGAGGAATAGCACAAAAAACACAATTAATCATGAAGAAAATAGTATGTCTGGTTTTGCTTGTCGCCACCCATTTGTATGTGAATGCTGCGGTGCCAAAAAGGATCATCACATTAGGAGCTGCGCTGACAGAAACGGTTGATGCGATGGGATTCGGGAAAAACATTGTTGCGGTAGACGTGACAAGCATGTACCCTGCCTTTGTGACCAAGCTGCCAAGGGTAAGTAATAACCGCTCTGTATCGGCCGAAGGCCTGATTGCTTTTGCACCCGACCTGGTGCTGGCACCAGAGGGATCTGTTTCAAAAGAAGTCCAATACCAGCTGAAGTCGGCCGGAATCAGATTTGTCAATATCAGGCAGGAATATTCAGTAAACGGAGCATTGGTTTTTATCCGCTCTGTCGCTGAGGCATTGCAGGTTCCACAAAAAGGAGATGCACTGGCCCGGCAGGCAGAACAGAAAATTAAGCAGGCGCTGGCGGCGGTGAAGGCTGATGGTGGAAAACAACCAAAGGTACTTTTCATTTATGCGAGGGGAACGGGGACAATGCTCGTCGCTGGTAAAAAAACAAGCATGGACGCCATCATCACTTTATCTGGTGGCAGGAATGCGGTAACTGAGTTCACTGAATTTAAGCCCTACACGACTGAAGCGCTGATCAGGGCTAATCCGGATGTGATCCTCATGTTCGAATTCGGCTATAATAGTCTGGGGGGGATCAACAGCATCCTCAGGATGCCTGGCATGGGACAGACGACAGCGGGTAAAAACAAGCGAATTGTGCAGCTGGATGCCGACCTGCTGGTTAACTTTAGTGTACGTCTGGATCAGGCAATCACGGCCTTACACCAAAAGCTTTAACAGGCGTTCCGATTTTATGAAACCTACGTTCATTTACCTGGCCTTAGTTGCCGCATTATTTATTTCTGTATCTTTTTCTCTGGGCATGGGGGCCATGGAGATCCCGGTGAAGGAAGTGATGGTCATTTTGCTTAAAAAGGCTGGTTTATTCAGCGGACATGAAGTCTCGCCCCAATTTGAAGCGGTTATTCATATTGTACGCCTGCCAAGGGTAGTGCTGGGTATATTGGTTGGTGCGGGACTGGGGATATCCGGAGCTGCGGTACAGGGTATATTCAGGAATCCGCTGGCAGAACCGGGGCTAATTGGCATCTCTGCCGGTGCCTCCCTGATTGCAGTAGGGATTATTGCGCTGGAGGTTGGAATCATTACAGGGCTGAGTAATCTGTTGGGATACTACCTGCTCGCCTTCGGGGCATTTGCGGGCGCCGGACTCGCGGCTATGGTGGTATACCAGATTTCACGTACCGATGGCAGATCGAATGTGGCCACAATGCTGCTGGCAGGAATTGCGATCAATGCACTTGCCGGGGCACTTACGGGATTAATCACTTATCTGGCCAATGAGCAGCAGCTGCGGGACATTACTTTCTGGATGCTGGGTAGCCTGGGCGGGGCGACCTGGGAAACGGTCACTGCATTGGTTCCGTTTGTGCTGGTTCCGGTTATCCTGCTCCCTCTGATGGGCAAGGCCCTCAACGCTTTTGCACTGGGCGAAGCGCAGGCCGATCACTTGGGACTGAAGATCAACCTGGTCAAGCGTAATGTGGTGGTCTTATCTACTATGGCGGTAGGTGCATCAGTAGCGGTATCGGGGATTATCGGTTTTGTGGGCCTGCTTGTACCGCATACCGTCAGGTTATTTATTGGGGTTGACAACAAATATGTATTGCCGGCATCGGCATTACTGGGGGCGCTGATCCTCACGCTGGCCGATATGATTGCAAGGACGGTAGTCTCTCCGGTAGAGCTGCCCATTGGTGTCATCACTGCCTTGCTGGGGACACCATTGTTCCTCTATATATTAATTAAAGACAAAAAGAAACTTCTTCAATAAAAAAAGCATGTTAACAGTTGAAAATGTAAGCTACGAGATTAATAAGAGAACGCTGCTGAAGAATGTCTCTTTCAGTATACGCTGCGGGGAAGTGGTGGCTGTGCTGGGTGCAAATGGGGCGGGGAAATCCACGCTGCTCAGGATGCTCAGCGGGGAGAAGAAAACTTCGGAAGGCAATATCCTCTTAAACGGAAAATGCATCAGCCGTTATGCGGCCGGGGAACTGGCGCAGAAAAGGGCTGTCATGAGCCAGCATAATGTCGTTACTATAGATTTCCTGGCGCGTGAAATTGTCATGATGGGGCGTTATCCGCATTACAAAAGTAATCCGTCAGCGAAGGACCTGGAGATTGTAGGAAAGATGATGGACATCTGTGGGGTGAGCCATCTCGAAGACAGGTCTATCCTCACCTTATCGGGCGGGGAGCAGCAGCGCGTACAGCTGGCCCGGGTACTGGCGCAGATCTGGGATTGTCCGGGGGCATTGCTATTAATGGATGAGCCGGTATCAGCAATGGATCTCCAGTACCAGCAGCAGACGCTGGCTATCGTTTCGGCACTGGCAAGAAAAAATTTCATGGTGATTGCTGTACTGCATGATATCAACCTGGCCGCGCAGTATGCAGACCGGCTGGTGATGTTAAAGAACGGTCGTAAATGGAATGACGGTACGCCGGCAGAGGTGCTGAACACTAAAAATGTATACAATATATTTTCTATAGTGGCTGATGTAAGCATCAATGCACATACGCTGAAGCCTTATATCCTGCCAAGGGAAATCAGCATAGACAGCCTCCAGTTCCAGGCTATACTTTAACCCCGCTGGGCAGGATACCGAAATACTTTTTAAAGGCCTTGCTGAAGTTCGCCTGGTGTTTGAATCCCGACATACCGGAGACTTCATAAATACTCATTTTGTCATCCAGCAGGAGGCGCCTTGCCTGCTCCATGCGCAACCGTGTAATGTAATCGTACATGGTTACCCCGAAATACTCTTTAAAGCCTGTCCGGAGCTTAAACTCATTGAGCAGGATCTCTTTCGCGAGTTCCTTGTGTGTAGGCGGTGTAACGAAACGTTCGTTTAATATCGTCCTTGCTTTTTCCAGCCTTTCGAAGTCGCCCGACTTAAATATATCCTGTTTAGACATTCCGGTATCATTTCTCAGCTGTTCCAGCTGGTACATCAGCAGTTCCAGGATTTTTGACTCTGTATGCAGGCGTTTCAGTTCTCCCGAATGGCGGCAGTCCCTGATCTCATTGATCACCTTTCTCATTTCCGGGGTAACGGCCATATCCTCATTGGAGAAAGAGGTAAACTGTCCGTTCTCGATATCCTTTACAAAACGTTCGTGCAGGATGGAATGGCGGTCGATCAGTGAAAAATAATACGCTTTGGAAAGGACAACCATAAAGTAAGTATATTCCACCTTGGCACTCAGTTCATGGTTGGCTACCGTGGAGGGGATATACCGGATATTGTGGCGGCTGTTGCCATGGGAAGAAGCGCTGACCTTTTTTCCGGAAGCATTTTTATAAAACATGAAATGGCTGGTAATCGTCTCTCCATTGATGTCCGTATGGATACTCGTGGACTCATCGAACATCATCACCGCATGCATCAGGAACATTCCTCCTGTCGTCAGCTGGTAATTGGCCATCTGTACAGGGGAGCGTTGTATGGTAATCTGTTTTTCAGCGAGCGTGTTATTCGGAGAGTACACATCAGGAACATCTTCAATAAACAACCATTCGTCGAGATCGGAAATTTTAGCTTTTACAACCATCAGGGATATGTTTATTTTCTTGGGTAAGATTACAGTTCAGGCAGTTAATATTATTGATTTCAAATATACTATTATTTATACGGATTCTAAATTAATTAAAAAAACCTGAGGGTGTTCCGCTTTTGGATGATGTGGTGTCCGGAAAGGCTGATCAGGATCCGGCTACAGTACAAAGAGCGTGCTGCAGGGCAGGAGCGATTTAAATTCATTGAGCGAAGGTTAGCAGGAGGTTTCCCTGGCTCGGGCCGCGGGGAAGAGGTCTTTTGTAAGTCTGGGTTATCCGGTCTGATTACCGGTTGTTTGGCTGGCAATGTTTTTTGCCGGGGATATTTAATGATATTATTTACTTATTTTTGCGTTTTACCTCAGACTGAGGGGAATCATTTTTTCTTAAAAAGGGTTCAGGAAAGGATTCAGCCATTACGATAACATATAAACAAGCATAAATTTACAAAAATGAGTGTAACAAGAGGACCAATATCTAAATTCATGGAGGGGCATTACCTTCATTTCAATGCAGCAGCGATGATGGATGCGGCAAAAGGCTATGAGACTCACCTGGATGAAGGCGGTAAAATGATGATTACCCTTGCAGGTGCGATGAGTACAGCAGAGCTGGGGATATCATTGGCAGAGATGATCCGTCAGGATAAAGTTTCTATCATCTCGTGTACGGGTGCGAACCTTGAAGAAGACATCATGAACCTTGTTGCCCATTCACATTACAAGCGTGTACCGAACTACCGTGACCTGAGTCCTCAGGATGAATGGGATTTATTGGAAAACCATTACAACCGTGTAACGGATACCTGTATTCCGGAAGAGGAAGCTTTCAGGCGTTTGCAAAAGCACATCCACAAAATATGGAAAGATGCTGAAGAAGCTGGTGAACGTTTCTTTCCGCATGAATACATGTACAAGATGTTGCTGAGCGGTGACCTGGAGCAATACTATGAAATTGATCCTAAAAACTCGTGGATGCTGGCAGCAGCGGAGAAAAACCTTCCGATTGTAGTTCCGGGATGGGAAGATTCCACCATGGGTAATATTTTCGCTTCCTATGTCATGAAAAGTGAATTAAAGGCGAGCACGATGAAGTCTGGGATTGAATACATGGGTTACCTGGCCGACTGGTATATCCAGAACAGTGGGGGCAAAGGAATTGGTTTCTTCCAGATTGGCGGGGGGATTGCAGGCGATTTCCCAATTTGTGTAGTTCCGATGTTATACCAGGATATGGAAATGGAGAATATTCCTTTCTGGAGTTATTTCTGCCAGATTTCTGATTCCACCACTTCCTACGGATCTTACTCCGGAGCGGTGCCGAATGAGAAGATTACCTGGGGTAAACTGGACATCCACACGCCTAAATTTATTGTGGAATCGGATGCAACAATCGTCGCCCCGTTAATGTTTGCATGGATTTTAAAAATGTAATCATTCTCACAAATATTCTATAACCATTCTCATATTTCTTACCAAATATTGTTGTTATAACCGAAAATGAGCAAAATGTCAATTTTGCTCATTTTCTTTGTTTAAAGGCCAATAAACGCAATGTTTAGAATGATTATAAATTGTATTTACTGTCATTTCTTTGTCATTGGTAACCTAATAAATTTTACTTTTGTGGACGTTATGGTGAAGAACGTAAGTTTAAACATCTAATACGTTCATTAAAGTTTTTTAAAATAAAGTATAAAATACTCATTATGAGGAATATCTCATTGATCATTAGAAGAGTTTGGAAGTCGGCATTTATGGTATCGGCTCTATCTGTTTTAATTGTTTCTGGTACACAAGCACAAGACGCAAAAGAAGGAAGAACCATCTTTAAAGAAAAATGTACTTCATGTCATGCTCTCGACCGCGATCTGATCGGTCCTGCACTGCAGCCGATAGTATCCACCAAAAGCGAAGAGTTTTTGCTGAAATGGATCAACAATGCTCCTGCATTGATCGCTTCGGGTGATAAAGAGGCTGTTGAGGCTTCGAAGTTCAATCCAAGTGCAGAGATGACTGCCTTTCCGACTTTAAAACCTGAGCAGATTAAAAGCATCCTTGCTTACATCAAAGAAGGTGAGCCTAAAAAAGAAGGTGAAGTTGCTGGTGCAGGCGCCGGAGCATCGGATGAGATTTCGAGCTTCTCTATAGCGGGAGTCGTTGCGGTCATCCTGATCTCGATTGTGATCCTGGTGATCCTGGGCAGGGCTATCAAAATGCTAGAACGTTTAATCTTACAAAAACAAGGTGTGGAGATTATCGAGGAAGAATCGGGTTCTGTGCTTGCCGGTGTTAACCAGTTATTCAAGAACAAGAAATTTATCTTCTTCTTTATCCTGTGCTTGGTGGTAAGTTTAGGTTCATGGGGATGGATGGGCATGTGGAACACAGGTGTTCATACCGGTTACCAGCCAACGCAACCGATCAAGTTCTCGCACGAACTGCACGCTGGTACGAACCAGATTGACTGTCAGTATTGTCACGCAGGTGCATTTGAATCTAAAAATGCAACGATCCCTTCTCTGAATGTTTGTATGAACTGTCACAAACAGGTGCAGGCAAGAGAAAGCCATGACGGCAATATTTCTCCTGAGATCCAGAAAATCTATAATGCATTGGGTTATGATGCAGATAAAATGACTTACGACAAGTCGAAAGAAAAACCAGTAGAGTGGGTACGTGTACACAACCTTCCGGATTTCGCTTACTTCAACCACTCACAACACGTTGTTGTAGCTGAAGAAGCTATCCGTAAAGAAAAAGGCCTGAAACCAGAAGAACCTGTTTGTTTCGCCTGTCACGGTCCTGTTAATACCATGGAAGAGATCTATCAGTATTCTCCTCTGACCATGAAATGGTGTATTAACTGTCACAAAGACACCAAACTGGAAGTGAAGGACAATGCATTCTACACCAAAATCATTGAGGCTCATGAGAAAATCAAGAAAGGTGAGAAAATTACACCGGCAGCATTGGGTGGAATGGAATGCGGTAAATGTCACTACTAATAGAGTTTAATAACAAGAACGTTCGATAAACAGTAATATAGCTTAAATGGAAAGCAATAAAAAATACTGGAAAGGCTTAGAGGAATTTAACAAGACCTCCGATTTTGTTGAAAACAACAAAAACGAATTTGCTGAGCCCCTTCCAATAGAAGATGTTTTAAATGAAGCAGGATTAAGTACAGTAACTCCTCGCCGTGACTTTTTAAAAGCCCTGGGCTTTGGTCTTGGTGCGGTTACACTTGCCGCTTGTCAGCCTGCTCCTGTACACAAATCAATCCCTTACCTGATTAAACCAGAAGAAGTAATTCCGGGTATCCCTAATTACTACGTGTCCAGTTTTAATGGTCAGAGTGTTTTAGTGAAAACCAGAGAAGGCCGACCAATTAAGATAGAACCAAATCCTAATGCAGGACAGTTTAACTGCGGTACAGATTCTACAGCCCAGGCTTCAGTGCTTGACCTGTATGATGTGTCTAAGTTAAAAGCACCGGTTCTTAAGAATGATGAGACAACCTGGGCTAAAGTAGATGCTTTTGTAGCTGCAGAGCTGGCGAAAGTTAAAGCTTCAGGAAAGAAAATCGCTATTATTTCTTCTACAGTAAGCAGCCCTTCAGCGAAAGCAGTGGTGGCCGACTTCAGTGTTGCTTTCCCGACGACTAAACATGTTCAGTACGATGCCGTATCTTATACCGGTATCATTAAGGCCAATGAGAATAGTTTTGGTAAAGCAGTTATCCCTAAATATAATTTTGATAAAGCTGACCTGATCGTAAGTTTCGGTGCCGATTTCCTGGGTACCTGGATCAGCGGTGAAGAATTTACTTCACAGTATATCGAAAACAGAAATTATAAAACCCTGGCTAAAGGCAAAATGTCGCGTCACTTCCAGTTCGAAGCTGGCATGAGCTTAACAGGAACAAATGCAGACACCCGTCTTCCGATCAAATTATCTGAGCAGGGTCCTGCGCTGATCACTTTGTACAATGCCATTACCGGTGCTAATTTAGCTGGTGGGGTGTTGCCGAACAATACGACTGCTGAAAAAGCGATCAAATTGGTAGGTAAAGAGCTGGTACAGCAAAAAGGTAAAGCTTTGGTCGTTTGCGGATCCAATGATGTGTCTACACAGATCCTGGTGAATGCAATTAATGCGGCTATCGGAAGTTACGGTACAACGATTGACCTTGATACCCCATACAAACGTTACGCAGGTAATGATGCAGCATTTGCAGAGTTATTAAACGAGATGAACAGGGGAGAAGTTGGTGCGGTGTTCTTCCTGGACAGTAATCCTGCTTATGACGTCGCAAATGTGAAAGCATTTACTGATGCCCTGGCTAAAGTACCTTTCAAAGTTTCTTTCTCTGACAGAAATGATGAAACCGCTTCATTATGTGATGTGATTGCCACTAACCAGAATTACCTGGAATCATGGGGTGATGCTAATACGTATGAAGGAACGTATTCAATTGTACAACCTACAATTAACCCGGTATTTAACTCCCGTCAGGCCGAACAGAGTTTACTGATCTGGTCTAACGCAGCTGTTAAAGATTACTACCAGTATGTGCGTAACAACTGGGAGAAAAATATATTACCTGCATTGGGTAAAACATGGAATGATGTATTGCAGACAGGTGTATTCTCTGCGGCCCCTAAAGCTGCCGGAGCGTATACTTTCAGCTTGTCCCTTTCCGCTGTTGCCCCTTCAGTATTGAACAGCAGCAAAGCGCTGGCAAAAGACATCGAGCTTCAGGTATATGAAAGTGTAGCTTTACGCGATGGTAAATATGCAAACAATGCATTTTTACAGGAATTGCCTGACCCGGTTTCAAAAGTAACCTGGGATAATTATATCGCCCTTGCACCGAAGTTTGCAGAGAAATTAGAAATTAAAGAATTTGATGTTGTTGAGGTAAAAGCAAGCAACGGATATTCAATCACCTTACCTGTACTGGTTCAGCCAGGACAAGCTCAGGGTACTGCTGCAATCGCTTTAGGTTACGGTCGTACGAAAGTGGGTAAAGCAGGTGATAATGTAGGTAAAAATGCGTATCCGTTTGTGACGGTGAGCAATGGTACACTGCAGTATGCCAATACAGTAACGATCACCAAGACAGGTGATACGTACGAACTTGCACAAACACAGACACACCACTCTTTTGAAGGAAGAAATATTATCCGCGAAGCTACTTTCAAGGAATATGTAAAAGATCCTTCGGCAGGAACAGGTAAACATGGTGAAGGCCACAAATCTTACGATTTATGGGATAAATGGGAGAAACCAGGGAACAACTGGGTGATGGCAATCGATCTGAATGCCTGTACAGGTTGTGGTTCTTGTGTGGTTGCCTGTAATGTGGAGAACAATATCCCGGTAGTAGGCCGTGATGAGGTTCGTAAACGCAGGGACATGCACTGGATCCGTATTGACCGCTACTACAGCTTCGAAGAAGGAACAGAAAGCGTTACTGAAGAAAAAGAAATCGCGCACCTGGAAGATCTTGACCGCGTATCAGTGGTTCACCAGCCGATGTTATGTCAGCATTGTGACCATGCTCCTTGTGAAACAGTTTGTCCGGTACTGGCCACAGTACACTCTTCAGACGGTCTGAACCACATGGCTTATAACCGTTGCGTAGGAACCCGTTACTGTGCCAATAACTGTCCATATAAAGTACGTCGTTTCAACTGGTTTAACTACTGGAATGATTCACGTTTCGATAACTACCTGAACAATGAATTTACGCAGCTGGTGCTTAACCCTGATGTAACTACACGTTCAAGAGGGGTAATGGAAAAATGCTCTATGTGTATCCAACGTATCCAGGCTGGTAAATTAACAGCTAAAATGGAGAAACGTCCATTGAAAGACGGAGATATTAAAATGGCTTGCCAGGAAGCTTGTTCAGCCAATGCAATTATATTTGGTGATGGCAACGATCCTAATTCGGAAGTATCGAAAGCCCTGCGTAGTGAGCGTACTTACTATGTATTGGAAGAGATCAATACGCAACCGGGTATAGGTTACATGACTAAAATTAGAAACACAGATTCATTACCAACAGTACAAGCGTAAGCTGATATTAAAGAAAATAAATTATGTCAGGACATAACGAATCAATATTAAGAGAACCATTAATCACCGGCACGGATATCACGTATGGAAAAATTACGAATGATATTTTAATGCCAGTTGAGAATAAGCCGAACAGGGCATGGTGGATAGGTTTTATAGCAGCCCTTTGCGGGGCTAGCTTATGGCTGGTAGCCGTAAGTTATACTTTCTGGTTCGGTATCGGAGCATGGGGACTAAACAAAACAGTAGGATGGGCATGGGATATCACCGGTTTCGTATGGTGGGTTGGTATCGGTCACGCCGGAACGCTGATTTCAGCGGTACTCTTACTCTTCCGTCAGAACTGGAGGAACTCAATTAACAGATCTGCAGAGGCGATGACTATTTTCGCCGTTATCTGCGCCGCAACATATGTGGTTTCCCACATGGGAAGACCATGGTTAGCTTACTGGGTATTGCCATTACCGAATCAGTTCGGTTCCCTTTGGGTAAACTTTAACTCCCCGCTGGTTTGGGATATGTTTGCGATCTCTACTTACTTCTCTGTATCCCTTTTATTCTGGTATACAGGTCTTTTACCGGATATCGCTACCATCCGTGACCGTGCAACTGGTTTACGCCGCAGGATTTATTCTATCTTCTCTTTCGGATGGAATGGTAACGTGAAAACATGGCAGCGTTTTGAGACGGTGTCTCTGATCCTTGCAGGTATCTCTACTCCACTGGTACTTTCCGTACACACGATTGTATCGATGGACTTTGCAACCTCGGTTATCCCGGGATGGCACACTACCATCTTCCCTCCTTATTTCGTTGCCGGTGCGATTTTCTCTGGTTTCGCGATGGTGTTAACCTTATTGCTGGTGGCACGTAAGGTATTGGGACTTGAAAACTACATCACCATGTTCCACATCGAATCGATGAATAAGATCATCATTCTAACGGGATCAATTGTGGGTGTGGCTTATCTGACTGAGTTCTTCATTGCCTGGTATTCGGGTTCTGAATATGAGCAATACGCATTTATCAACAGATCTACCGGTCCATACTGGTGGGCATACTGGATGATGATGACGTGTAACGTAATTTCTCCGCAGTTGTTGTGGTTCAAAAAAATCCGTCTGAGTATTCCTGCAACATGGATCTTATCTATTGTGGTAAACATCGGTATGTGGTTTGAGCGTTTTGTAATTATCGTGACTTCACTGCACCGTGATTACCTTCCTTCAAGCTGGGCGATGTTCTATCCGACATGGGTAGATGTGAGTGTGTTCGTAGGTTCCATCGGCGTGTTCTTTACATTGTTCCTGTTGTTCTTAAGGGTGCTTCCATCTATTGCAATTGCAGAGGTGAAAATGATTCTTAAATCATCAAGTGAGCAGGAAAAACTTAAGCAGATTAAGGGAGGCCACCTGAATAAGGTTTATGTAGATGAATACGTAGAATCTTTAGAGAAATTTGATAGTGTTAAACAAGAAGAATACGCAAAAATATAACAATGAGTAATATCAAATATATTTTAGGCAGTTTTGGCGATCCGGATGATTTAATGCATGGCATTGAAAAGTTACAGGAGAACAACATTAAGATCCATGATGTTTATACGCCTATGCCTATACACGGCATCGAAGCCAAGTTAGGGATTAAAAGGTCTAGATTGGATGTTCTTGCGTTTTTCTGCGGGATTACAGGAACAATGTCAGCTTTTGCGCTGATCTATCTGACATCAGTGGTTGACTGGCAGAATAACATCGGTGGTAAACCTGCCTTTGCATTACCGGATTTTATTCCGATTATGTTTGAGCTGACCATTTTGTTCACTGCATTTGGTCTGGTAGGATCTTACTATGCATCTACTCACCTTTTCCCGGGAAGAGCACCGAGAGTGATGGACTTAAGGGCTACAGATGACAGATTTATTCTCGCTGTAGACGCACAGCAAAATGCGGAACACAGTAAAATTGACGGATTACTAAAAGAAGCTGGTGCTATAGAAGTTAAGCACAATGAAAGGAAGTATATTAGCTATGAATAAGAATAAAATAGTTGCAGCCTCATTTGTTGTTCTTGCCATGGTTGCATCGATATCAGCATGCAGCGATAATAAGAGCACAGGTTTAGAGTATGCAAGGAATATGTATGACCCTCTTGCTTACAATCCTGACCAGCCCAATAAAAACTTTGCAAACGGGCAGACTGCACAAACACCTCCGCCGAACACGACTCCGGTAGGTTTTGTTAAATATGAATACGCAAATACCAAAGAGGGTTATGAAGCAGCAGGACTGGAATTGAAAAATCCGCTGGCGAAGACACCTCAGAATATGTTATCAGGTAAACATTACTTCACTGTTTTCTGTGGCCCTTGCCACGGTGATAAAGGTGATGGTAAGGGACACCTTGTTCAGATTGAGAAGTTCACAGGAGTGCCTTCTTATCATGGAGATGCAGCATCTTCACGTGGTGGTATGATGAAAGATTTATCAGAAGGTAAAATCTATCACACCATTATGTACGGTTTAAATAACATGGGGTCTCATGCTTCACAACTTACTCCTGACCAAAGATGGAAAGTGGTGATGTATGTTCAACAATTACAACAAATACAATAGAAAAGCAGATATAAATGGGAACTCACAATTATAATTTAACTGAGCAGTTTGAGTTTACAGGAAAGGCGAAGACTTTAAGTATTGTAGCTATCGTTATCGGTGTGGCTAGTATTGCTTACGGTTTTACCAATCATGAAAATCATGAGCGGACTTTTGCCAACCTGTTACTAATGGCATACTACTTTGCATGTGTTTGTATGTCGGGCGCATTCTTTTTAGCTGTTCAATTTGTAGCACAGGCCGGATGGTCTGCCTCTATACTTCGCGTACCTCAGGCGATGGCGAAAACACTGCCAATCGCAGTCGTGATCCTGATCGCGGTCATCGGTTTGGGATTATATACGCATAATCTTTACCACCACTGGCATGCCGATGGTTTAACAGATCCGAATTCACCGCATTATGATAAACTGATTGATGGTAAATCAGCCTTCCTTAACGTTCCGTTTTTTATGGGCCGTCAGGTGATTTTCTTAGGTATATATTGCTTCTTTGCTACCTTACTGGCTAAATTATCCAATAATGAAGATTTAGAAGGTGGTTTGAATTCTTACACCAAGAGTTTTAAATATTCCTGTATTTTCCTTGTGATCTATGGTTTCACTACGCCAATCTTTGCGTTTGATACCGTGATGTCACTGGAAGCACACTGGTTCTCTACCATGTTCGGCTGGTACAACTTCGCAGCCATGTGGGTGAGCAGTTTAGCGACTATGGCGATCATCATCATCCTGTTGAGAAAAGCAGGTTACATGCAATGGGTGAACAATAGTCACCTGCATAACCTGGGACAATTCATCTTTGGTTTCTCTATTTTCTGGACTTACGTATGGTTTGCTCAATTTATGTTGATCTATTATGCCAACATGCCGGAAGAAACTGTGTATTTTTATAAAAGATTTGAATACTATAAGTTCTGGTTCTTCCTGAACCTGGTGTTGAACTTCTTGTCACCGGTATTATTGTTAATGGACCGTGATAATAAAAGACAGGAAAATATCCTGTTGGCTGTATCTATCGTTGTATTGTGCGGTCACTGGGTAGATTACTACCAGATGATTATGCCAGGAGCTGTAGAAGAAGGTACGAACGGATTTGGTATTATTGAAATAGGAACAGCTATTGGTTTTGTAGGCTTGTTTACCTTTACCGTATTAACTTCATTAAGTAAGAAACCATTAATTGCAAAGAATCACCCTCTTCTGGAAGAGAGCTTGAATCACCATTTGTAATTCTGGAATAGAGAGTATATAATTATTAGTATAGCAGAAGTACATCGTACTACTTTTTAAGAAAATGAGTTTAAGAAAATATATAAGCAATAAGACGATAGCGGCCCTCGCAGTAATTGTTACTGTGTTTGCAAATACCAGCGCATTTGCACAAGCTGCAGGTGCTGTCGCCGCCGCAAAACCTGTTGATATGTTTCCGATTTATAAGTCGGTTGCATTTTACGCCATGTTATTTTTACTGCTTTGCTTATTTATAGCAATAGTTGGTAAAGCACTTAAGGTGTATGAATTGACACGTGAAGCTCAGGAAAAATCTTCTGGAATTAACTGGAATACTGTAAATGGTGTTCTTTTTGTACTTTTCTTAATCGTTGGATTGTACGGTGTTTATTTCGAATATACAGTTCATGGAAAAATGATCCTGCCTGATGCCGCATCAGAGCATGGAGAGAAAATTGACCAGATGTTTAACATCACGTTGATTTTAACTACTATCGTATTTATCGGTACACACATTGTATTGTTCCTGTTCTCTTATTTTTACAAACATTCAGGAGAGAGAAAAGCATATTATTATCCACATAACAATGCATTGGAGCGTATCTGGACAATTGTTCCTGCTTTGGTGCTGACGATATTGGTTTTAATGGGATTCCTTACCTGGAGATCAATTTTTTACAAAATTGAAGATCCGAACAATAAACCGCTAAGCATTGAGATTACTTCACAGCAGTTTGCATGGACGATCCGTTATCCGGGTGCTGATGGTGTAGTTGGGGTGAAAAATTATAAACTGATTACTGGTATCAACTCATTGGGACAGGATTTCAATGACAAGAATAACCTTGATGACCAGATGGCTGATGAGATGGTTCTTCCTGTTGGAAAACCAGTAAGGCTGATCCTGACCAGTAAAGACGTATTGCACAGTTTTTATATGCCGCATTTCAGGGTACAGTTAAACACTGTTCCGGGTATGACTTCTTATTTTGAATTCACACCTACGATTACTACGGCCGACATGAAGACTAAAGTAAACGATCCGGCATTTAAATTCCTTTTCTATTGTTCAAAAATTTGTGGTTCAGGTCACTATAACATGCAGAAAGTTGTCAGAGTGGTTACTCAGGCTGAGTATGATGCATGGGTAGTTACACAACCTAAGATTATTAATAACGATTTGAGGAAAGCATTTAACTTACCAATCGTACCAGACGCAGCTACTGAAGCGCCTGCATCGGCTCCGGCTGACAGCACCGCTACAGCTGCTAAAGATTCGTCTGCTGTAGCAATGAACACACCGGCTTTAAAAAAATAATTATACTGGAATAGCGCATTATGTCAACTATAACATTACACGATACACATAACAACGATCACCATGACGGTCACGACCATGGTCATCACGAACAATCTTTTATAACGAAGTACATTTTTAGCCAGGATCACAAGATGATCGCTAAACAGTTTTTAATAACTGGTATCGTTATGGCGGTTATCGCCATGGGATTGTCTATCTTATTCCGTCTTCAGCTGGCATGGCCAGATAAAAGCTTTCCTATTCTGGAAACGTTTTTAGGTAAATGGGCAGAAGGAGGAAGGATTAAACCTGATTTTTACCTTGCACTCGTGACCATTCACGGAACGATCATGGTATTCTTTGTACTTACCGCAGGACTGAGTGGTACTTTCAGTAACTTACTGATCCCTCTTCAATTGGGGGTTAGGGATATGGCTTCGCCATTTATGAACATGCTTTCTTACTGGATGTTCTTTTTGGCCTGTATCATCATGATGGCTTCATTCTTTATTGAAACAGGACCTGCAAGTGCCGGATGGACAGTTTATCCTCCGTTATCTGTATTGCCAAAAACTATTCCTGGTTCCGGTCTGGGTATGACTTTGTGGTTGATCAGTATGTTCATCTTTGTAGCTTCACAGCTGATGGGTGGTATCAACTATGTAAGTACGGTATTAAACATGCGTACTAAAGGTATGGACCTTTGGAAAATGCCATTGACGATCTGGTCGTTCTTCCTGACTGCTATTTTGGGAGTTTTATCTTTCCCTGTACTTGTTGCGGGTGTGGTATTATTAATTTTTGACCGTAGTTTTGGTACAAGTTTCTACCTTTCAGATATCGTTATCGGTACTCAGGTATTACCTAATGAAGGTGGTTCTCCAATCTTATGGCAGCATTTATTCTGGTTCCTTGGTCACCCTGAGGTATATATCGTTATCATGCCTGCATTGGGTATTTCCTCAGAAGTTATTTCTGTGAATGCAAGAAAACCAATCTTTGGTTACCATGCGATGGTTTACTCATTGATGGGGATCACGATCTTATCTTTCATTGTATGGGGTCACCATATGTTCGTAACCGGTATGAATCCGTTGTTGGGTGGTGTGTTTATGATCACCACACTGATTATCGCTGTTCCTTCAGCTGTAAAAACTTTCAACTATCTGGCTACTTTATGGCGCGGTAACATCAGGTTTACTCCTGCAATGTTATGTGCTATTGGTATGGTTTCCTTCTTTATCTCTGGTGGTTTAACCGGTATATTCTTAGGTAACGCCTCACTGGATATCAACTTACACGATACTTACTTCGTTGTTGCCCACTTCCACCTGGTAATGGGGTCTGCTGCAATCTTTGGTATGCTTGCGGGTGTTTATCACTGGTATCCTAAGATGTTCGGAAGAATGATGAACAGTAAATTGGGTTACCTGCACTTCTGGACTACTTTTATCTGTGCTTACCTGGTGTTCTTCCCATTACACTTCTTAGGTCTTGATGGTGTACCACGTCGTTATTATGCATTCACTGAGTTTGAATTTATGCAGAAATGGGTGACTGTGAACGTTTTCGTTACCTGGGCTGCAATTGCTGCTGCTCTGGCACAGGTTGCTTTCCTGTATAACTTCTTCTCTTCTATTTTCTTCGGTAAAAAAGCAACCCAGAATCCATGGGAATCTAATACACTGGAGTGGACTACACCGGTTGAACATATCCATGGCAACTGGCCGGGAGAAATTCCAACAGTTCACCGTTGGCCATATGATTACAGTAAACCTGGTGCTGAAGAAGATTATATTCCTCAGACTGTGCCTTATTCTCAGACAATGAATTCAAATATGCCTCATGACTTTGAAGGTAATGCAGAATCTGAGCGTATACAAAGAGAATGGGATGCTAAAAACAATCCCGATAAAGTAAATGCACACTTTCACTAGTATCCTTTTATAACATATTTAAATGAGGTTATCTGCTTGAGTATAATGCTTATTCAGTAACCTCATTTTTTATTAATACACAGCCTAGATGGTTCCTAAATCTGAACGTAGATTTATCCGGTTAAACCTTATTACCATTATTGTTACTTTAGTACTTATCCTTGCGGGAGCAGTAGTGCGGAGTACAGGTTCTGGTATGGGCTGCCCGGACTGGCCTAAATGTTTTGATCAGTATGTACCGCCAACTTCGGCAGATCAGTTACCTGCAAACTATAAAGAGAAGTATGTGGCGGGCAGGCTTGCTAAAAACGAGCGCTTTGCGAAGCTACTGGATAAAATGGGAAAGAAAGACCTGGCAGATAGTATCCGCCATGATCAGACGATTACTGTTCCGGAAACCTTTAATGTATCTAAAACCTGGACGGAGTATATCAACAGGCTTGCCGGAGCTGTTACCGGATTCTTATTGCTGGCATTGACGGTATATTCCTTCACCTATAAAAAGAAAGCCAAAAGGATTATTGTCCTGAGTTTTGTCAATCTTATTGTCGTAGGCTTCCAGGCCTGGCTGGGTTCGATTGTTGTTTCTACTAACCTGCTGGCATGGATTGTTACTGTACATATGCTGCTTGCACTGGTGATCCTGGCGATATTGGTTTATACCTATTACTACAGCAGCGACCTGTACAAGGAACATGTGGCTGTAATTGCCAAGGTGTGGTGGTTGAAACTATTGATACTGCTGGCTTTACTCTGCAGTGTAATTCAGATTACACTTGGAACAGAAGTCAGGGAAGCGATAGATGCCATCTCGAAGAGCCTGCTTTACCAGCACCGTGATACCTGGGTTGGAAAGGTTGGCAGTACTTTTTCCTACCACCGTGATCTTGCCGTCTTTGTACTGGTGGTCAATCTGCTGGTTTACCAGTTCGTGGTGGATAAGTTCGGGGGAAAGGCTACGGAGCTGAGGTTGAGTAATTCTATTGCATTGGTTTTACTGATACAGATTGCAAGTGGATTAATATTGTCTAACTTTGCACTTCCTCCGTTTGCGCAGGTTATACATTTAGTGTTCTCAACAGTTTTATTCACCCTGCAATTCTATTTGTATTTGCTGGTGTACAGGACAAACACTTATACTAACATTAAAACAAATTAGAATTGAAAGTATTTTTCTCAGATTTTTCTAAACTCGTTAAATTCCGCCTTACTTTCCTGGTCGTGTTTTCTGCTTCAATTACCTTTTTAATTGGATCCAGAATGCAGGTTGCCCGTGGTGAAGTTCCCGGAATTGACTGGGGCAACTGGTTTATCCTGATAGCCGGAGGTTTTCTGGTTACTGCAGCCGCCAATTGCTTCAATGAGATTATTGAAGTCGACCTTGATAAACTGATGACGCGTACAAAAGACCGTCCCATGCCTGCCGGCAGAATGACTACCGGACAGGGATTGGTACTGGGACTGATCATGGGCATGCTGGGGACCTGGTTACTGGGCAAGCTCAACCTGGAGACTGGTCTGCTTTCAGTATTTTCGATCCTGTTGTATGCCTTTGCTTACACACCGCTGAAAAGAAAATCTCCGATAGCTGTATTTGTAGGAGCAATACCAGGAGCATTGCCACCATTGATTGGCTATTTGGCTGCGCTGGGACGCACGACTAACTTTCTTCCGGTAGATTATGAGATCGCCGGGATTTTGTTCCTGATACAGTTTGTATGGCAGTTTCCGCATTTCTGGGCTATTGCTTGGGTATTGGATGAAGATTACAGTAAAGCAGGTTTCAGGTTGCTTCCTACCAGGAAAAAGGATAAAGTGAGCGCGGTAATGGTATTTTTAAGCACACTGATTTTAATTCCGGTAAGTTTAATGCCAACGTTTTATGGTTTCGGCGGTTATTATATCGCAGGATTTTCATTGGTTGCCGGATTGCTTTTTGCCTGGTATGGTTATAAATTGCTGCTGAACCTGGATGTTCCTTCCGCGCGTAAGGTCATGTTCTGTTCCTTCTTTTATATCCCGTTGGTGCAATTGATATTATTGTTTGATTTTATAGGTAAATAGATTTTATATATGGTACATACATTAAATCAAGAAGAGATCAGGCCTGAAGCCAATCCTTCGAGTAAAGCTAAGAAATTCATTCTCTGGCTTTTTGTGGTGTCTTCAACAATCATGTTTGGAGGATTTACCAGTTTCTATATCGTGTTTGCTGCCTCTAAGGGCAAGGGACATGGTTTAGTGCTTCCGGATGTGTTCTTATACAGCACAATTATTCTGCTATTGAGCAGTGTTTTCCTGTTTCTGGCCGCGAAAGCGGTACGAAAGCAGCAGGTACAGTCGCAAAAATTATTCTTGTGGCTGACCGTGGCTTTTGGTGCCGGTTTCGGTTACCTGCAATTCGATGCCTGGTCTGCCTTATACCAGACAGGGGCAACGCTGGTCAATAACAATGCGGCCATTTCGCTGATCTACATCATCTCCGGAATGCACCTTTTGCATATTTTCGCAGGGCTTTTGATTATTCTGAACAGCCTTTGGGGCGCTTATCGTAACGTTCCCCAGGCAACTGCAGTATACCGTATAGAAATTGCCTCTATATTCTGGCATTTTATCGATATATTGTGGATATATCTTTATGTTTTTTTACTTTTGAACAGTTAGACTCTTTAACAAACTATTACAATTTTTAAAATGGATTCATTGACACAATTAGATCAGGTAAAATCTACTCCATGGAGTGGTGGTCGTTCACCATGGAATGTAGAATACGGAAAAATAATGATGTGGTTTTTCTTGCTCTCAGATGCATTTACATTCTCCTCATTACTGGTATACTATGGCGCACAGCGTTTCACAAAATTCACCTGGCCTGATCCGGATCTGGTATTCCAGTCTATTCCTGGCGTAGTTGAATCGGGCGCACCGCTTGTATTCGTAGGTATAATGACTTTTATCCTGATCATGAGTTCTGTAACGATGGTATTGGCTGTTGAAGCGGGTCACAGACGTTCCAAGAATGAAGTTGTAGGATGGATGATCGCTACTGTTATTGGTGGTTTTATGTTCCTGGGCTGTCAGGCTATTGAGTGGACACACTTACACCACGAAGGTTTCTGGTGGGGTACTATCCCTCATGCAGAACACTTACAGCAGTTCTTTGATGGCCAGGTTTCAGAAGTGGCAGCACAGCAATTTGCTAACCTGTTCTTCACAATTACTGGTTTCCACGGCTTCCACGTATTCACTGGTGTGATTCTGAATATAATTATCCTGATCATGACCATCAATGGTACTTTTGAAAAACGCGGTCATTACCTGATGGTAGAGAAAGTAGGATTATACTGGCACTTTGTAGATTTAGTTTGGGTATTCGTATTTACCTTCTTCTACCTGGTTTAATTCCCTATTTAACAAGATCCAAGAAATACATTATAAAAAAAAATATTATGTCTGAACATAACACACACAGCACTGAAGAGCATGGGCATGACGAGCATGCGGGCTTAAGCAAAGCAAAAATCTGGCAGGTATTCTTCATCCTATTGGGGATAACCGTGGTAGAATTTGTGATTGCATTGGTGATCTTACCAAAGGGAATGGCTTCACAAACTGCCGGTAACATTGCTTACATCTTATTGACTTTATTGAAAGCCTATTATATTGTAGCTTTCTTTATGCACCTGAAATATGAGAAGGTTGGTCTGCAGCTGACCCTGGGACTCTCTTTTATCTTTATCATTTACTTTATCACGCTGATGTTAATTGAAGGCGGATACCTGCATACACATATGAATATTTAATTCATGAAGTTAGCTTCAATAAAAAAAGTATTAATCCTGGTATCCATTTTAGCGGTGCCGGGATTTTTATATTATGAACTTGTGGAACAGGGTAAGAACAGGTACAAACCCCTTCCTGTTTTCGGCCCTAAAAAAGTGGCTGCTACTTTTCATTTTAAAAAGGGAGTAAAAATCCCTGATACGGTGTATCACCAGATTGGCGACTTTAAATTGGTGAACCAGAAAGGGGATACGGTGAACTGGACCTCCTATAAGGGGAAAATTCTGCTGATGAACCTGTTTTATACCCATGGTAATAATTATGCGGTAGATTTCTCCGGTAAGGCAATGAAAGTATATGCAACAACCTATGGCAGGAACAAGCTGATGCAGTTTGCAGGACTAAGTATTGACCCGGTGAGGGATACGCCTGCAGCACTTCTGCCCTATGCTGAAAAGTTAACTGCTGCTGCCGGAAAATGGGATTTATTGAGCGGTGACAGTACTGCACTGTATCACTGGGTAAACAAGGACCTGTTTATTGATGTACAACAGGAAATTGTTAAGGGGGAGCGTAAATTTACGTATAGTAACCTTTTTGTGCTTATAGACTCTCAGCACCGTATCAGAGGTTATTATGATGCCACCAATCAGGAGGCGCTTTCCAAGCTGGATGATGAGATTAAGGTATTGATTGCTGAAGAACTGAGAAATATGAGGGATGGCCGCTAGGTTATTCCATTGACAAACACAAAAAATGAAACTAAACGACAAATTCTTTTTACGGCTGATCTGGATAGTAAGCGCCGTTGTATTACTGGTAGTCATTATTTTGAAGGTTATTCCACCACCGGAATATAAACCTTCATTCATTTATCTTTTGCCGCATGTGATCGGAGGGATCAATGCCGTATGTTCGGTATTGCTTATCCTGTCCCTGATTTTTATCAAAAGAAAGAATATACAGGCGCATAAGGTAACCAATGTGATTACTTTTATTCTTTCCGCGTTGTTCCTTGTTTTCTATATTTTGTTTCATTTATGGGAGAAGGATACGAAGTATGGGGACATCAATCATGATGGTCTTGTTTCTGCTGCTGAACTGGCTGCTGTCGGGATCACAAGGATCATTTATTTCGTTATCCTGATTACCCATATTCTGCTGGCGATTATTGTGCTGCCATTGATCCTGATCAGCTTTTTACGTGGATTTAGCATGCAGGTTGAACGCCACCGGAAAATTGTCAGGTGGGCCTATCCTGTCTGGTTGTATGTTGCAGTCACCGGGGTAATTGTGTACCTGATGATCTCCCCCTATTATAATTTTTAAGGCTGTACCTTCGGGTGTACCAATTGCGAGTTTTTACCGTTTTATAATTATATTTATTTTATGAAGAAGGTTATTTATCTGATGTTGTTTGTCCTGATGTTATCGTCATCAAATGTCACTGTCGTTTCTGCGCAGTGTGCCATGTGTACGATCAGTGCAGAGCAGGGCGCTAAAAATGGCAACACCCAAACTAAGGGCCTGAATTCAGGGGTTCTTTACCTGCTGGCTATTCCTTATGTGATGATTGCGGCCTTAGGTATCCTGTGGTATAAAAAATACCGTAATCAATCGCGTACTACCCCAACTTCCTGAGTTCTGCAAATTGCTGCAGTGTCTGCAGACTGATCTTATGACATTTGCTTTTCCAGTGTCGAGTTGTAAAAAATTTTCATAGACATGATTAAACCTGAAACACTTGGTTTCTTAACCGAATTAGCTGAAAATAATAACCGGGAATGGTTTGCCCTGAATAAGGAACGTTATGAGACTGCAAAGGCTGATGTGCTTTCTTTCGTAGAAGAACTGATTCCCATTCTTGCTGATGCAGCACCTGAATACCCGATGGAAACCCAGGCGAAGAAATGCCTGATGAGGATTTACAGGGATGTGAGGTTCAGTAAAAATAAAGATCCCTATAAAAATAATTACGGGATTTCCTTTAAGCGTAAGGGAGACAGGGGAGCGGAGTATTACCTGCACCTCCAGCCGGGAAAATCCTTTTTTGCCGCTGGCTTCTGGATGCCGGAGGCGGCAGACCTGAAAAATATCAGGGAAGAGATTGATTACAATACTTCAGAATTTCTGGAGGTCATTGGGCATAAGGATTTCAGCGGTATGTTCGAACTGAGCAGGGAGGATACGTTAAAAAATGCGCCAAAGGGCTACGAGATCACCCATCCGCATATTGACCTGCTGAAGCTTAAAAGTTATATCGCCTCATTCCCGATTAAAGATGAAGAATTATTTAAGCCCTCTATTATAAATCATTTAAAAAAGGCTTTTTCGGGTGTTTATCCGTTCGTTCAGTTTTTGCGAAGAGCCGTAGTACAATAATTATGAAGAAAATTGCTTTATTTTTGGCCATTGGATTATTAGCCAGTGCATTCAGTTCCTGTGTAGTTCTTTCTCCTAAGAAATATAAAGCCTTGCTGGCCAGACAAGATTCCCTGAGTACCGGATGGGGAGAGTCACAGGTTTCCGGAGAGGAACTGAGGAAAACAATTTCCGGACTGCAAAAGGATACCGCTGACTTAAATGGCCGCCTGAACGAATTACAGGGTAAATATGACCAGATTGATGGGAAGTATACAAAATTGAGAAGCAACAGCTCTACCGAGATCAGCAAACTTTCCGCCGATCTTAAAAAACGTGAACAGCGTTTGCAGGAAGTGGAAGAAGTGTTGCGTAAACGTGATGAGGCTTCCAATAAGCTTAAAGAGAAACTACAACAGGCTTTATTGGGCTTCTCTCAGAATGGCTTGACCGTAGAAATGAAAAATGGCAAGGTGTATGTTTCCCTGACTGATAAATTGTTGTTCCCATCAGGGAGTATTGTGATAGATGAGAAAGGTAAACAGGCCCTTACTGAACTGGCGAAAGTATTGAAGCAGCAGTCTGAAATTATTATCGCTGTTGAAGGACATACGGATTCACAAAAAATCAATAACCTGGGTCAGATCAAAGACAACTGGGATTTAAGTGTATTGCGTTCAACATCTGTGGTGAGATACCTTACTGATACGGAAAAGGTTCCCGGAATCAGGTTAACAGCTACAGGTAAAGGAGAATTCCAGCCCCTGGAAGCCAATACTTCGGCTGAAGGACGGAGCCGGAACCGCAGAATAGAGATTGTTTTATCGCCGAAGCTGGATGAACTATACGATTTAATCAAGAAATAGCAATTGCTGAAATCTATAAAAAAGGCAGCCGGGATATTTTTCCCGGCTGCCTTTTTTATTCAGTTTCTTACAGCTTACCGGCCAGGCTAAAGCGTTTAATCTACATATTCCATTAAGGTTCTGAAAGCGACGAACCTGTCCTTAAAGCGTAGGTTTAATTCTTCCTGCAGGGCAGGAGCATGGTTCAGTTGATAAGCTTCATAATCTGCCAGACTTTCCACAACATATTGGGCACAATAGGTTACGCCTTCATTTGGGGAATCTACGACTTTAAGTAATCTGTTGGAAACAAAGAGGCCTGTAGCCAATACTTTAGGAATATGCTCTTCCTGCATCCACTGCAGCCATGCTGCTTCGGTGCTTTCTTCAATTATAAGGGTTACATTGTATAATAACATGGCACAAAGATAGGAACTAAGACCCAATATTGTCCCCGCGAAGTTTTCTGTAATGTTTGCGGGCTTCGGCAATGTACATGCTGCCTGGAAAATCTGTAATCAGCCGCTGATAAAGCTGTTTTGCCTGTTCCGGATCCTGCAGCTGTTCTTCATATATTCCTGCAAGTGTGAACAGGGCATCATCAGTAAGCCTGTTTTTCTGCGGTTTGGCTACAAGTGCGCCAAGTATTGTTGCGGCTTTGTTAAACTCTTTATTTTTAATGTATATGCGTGATTTGCTAAGCAGGATATCGTCGGCCAGTTGATGCCGAGGATATTTCAGGGAAATACTGTCGAGTTGTAATAAGGCTTGTGCGGTCTGGTTTTTAAACAGGAGCAATGCTGCATTGGCATACATTTTCAGTGCCAGGGTATCTGCGGGTGTTTCCAGGTTTTCGGAAAGGAGGAGACTGAGGTCCATGGCATCATTGGAGATCAGTTGTTCTGTAGCGGCCTTCAGCACATCGCACTGGGACTTTGCGTAGCTGAAGTTTCCCTGGTAAAAAGAAAGCCTTGCCGAGCGGTATTTGGCTTCATTTCCGATCGGCTGGTTCTCTAGTCCTTTAGACACCTGTTCATACATGAGAATTGCTTCCCAGGGTTCCTGGTTAAGGACATAAATATCCCCAAGGGCCAGTTTGATTTCTCCGCTTTCCATAGGCGGGATGCCGGGTAGGCTGATTGCTTTTTCTAATGATTCCTGGGCCTTAGCCGGATCAGACAGGTAATAAGCCTGGATATTTGCCATTTTCTGCAGGGCGAAGAGTGTGCCCCTGTTCAAGCCGTACTCATCGAGGATGTCCTGGTATTCATTTGCCAGGGCTTCAATTTCTGGTTTGCTGGTACTTCCCTGAATCAGTAACTGGTAACGTGCATCAATCATGGCCAGTTTTGAGGGAAGATAATATGGATTCTCTTTTCCTTTTGACAATAAATAGGTATAGGCTTTTACAGCAGTGTCGTATGCCTTATTGGCGATAAAGATCTGTGCATTGTAAAACAGGATATTGCCATCATCCTTCGTTCTTTTATCCTGTGCAATCAGTTGTCTTAATGCCATTTCATATTCTTCCTGCTGGATATATTGCCAGCTGAGCAGTTTCGCATAAGATTCGTTCTGCGGGTCTTTCTGAATTCTCTTCAATAAGGCATTTTGCAGCAGCAGGTAATCTGCTTTTGTCTCAAACAGGACAGACAGTACATTTTGTGCCTGCGGCAGGAGTTGTGGCATATTGGCCAGTGCATTGAGGTATTCTTCAATTAACCTGGTTTTATCTTTCTTGAACCTGTATATATTCAGTAGTTCATAGGTAAAGAGCTGTTCATTATGCATCACTTTCCGTCCCTGCAGGAAGGCTTCTATAGCCATATCATATTCCTGTGCCTGGTATAATTCATTGACGATATCCCTGATCAGGAATTCATCTTCGGGGAGGGTGGCAATGATATGGCTGAATACTTTTGCGGCATTCTCCTGCTCTCCGCGTTCTTTGTATGTCCGGCCAAGGGCAAGCTCATATTTTAGTACTCCCGGATATTGCCGGATGAGTTTCTTCAGCATCTTTTCTGCATCCTCATATTGTTTGGCCTTGAAGAGTGATTTAAGATAAAGGTCGAAGTCATCAGGACTATGGCTCTTTAAAAACAATTTTTCCAGCAGTGCTGCTGCCTTTTGATATTCGCCATCCTCATAATACTGCACAGCAATGGCATGTGCGTTAGTGTTCTGGGCAGCTAACGGAACAGCAATGGCAAGGAAGAGGATACTCAGCAGCAGGGCCTTCATGGGATATGCACAAAATTTCGATACTAAATTAATAAATATTTGACTTGCATGTCTTACCGGATTACTGTAGTTTTCGGGTTGGGATTGTAACCGGGCAATTTGTTCCGTATTAATTTTGATAGGTATGGCCAAATGGACTCTTTAAAGTAACAATGTTGGTGTATAATCTGTTTGGAGTGTCCGTGTTATGTATTTTTGCAGACTATCAGTTATCATGACAGGATCTAAAAGATATTTATTGCTTGTTCTTGCCCTTCTGTTTGCTGCCTGTCAGCAAAAGCAGAAAGTGAGGATAATTCCTGTGGCAGATTTTTTCAGGTCGCAGGTAAAAGAGTCTTATGGTATTTCTCCGGACGGAAAGACGCTGTCCTATCTGAGCATGCAGGGCAGGAAGCAGAATCTATTCGTGGAAGACCTTTCCACAGGTAAGTCGACACAGCTGACGCAGCTGAATAAGAAGAATATCTATTTTTATTTCTGGGTAAGCAACGAGAAACTGATTTATTACAAGGAAAGAGAGAATGCAATAAGACAGGCTGATGTTTTTATCATTGATAAAGACGGGAAGAACGAGCGTCTGCTGAATGGGAATGGCAAGATGCGTGTACTCAAAGATCAGCTGATAGATGAGAAGTTCCTGTTGGTTTCGTCCAATAAAAGAGACTCTACTGTTTTTGATGTGTACCGTTTGAATGTCCTTAACGGACAGATGGATATGGCCGTAAGAAATCCGGGGAATATTACGGAATGGATTACCGATGCCACGGGAAGGCTTCGGCTGGCCACATCCAGTGATGGGGTAAATGAAACTTTGCTTTATAGAAATACGGAAAATGAGGCATTTAGGCCCGTAATTACGAATAATTTCAAGACCACCTGTAAGCCTATTGCGATATCTGAACAGCGGCCAAATATTGTTTATGCGATTTCCAATGTAAACAGGGATAAAAATGCGCTGGTGGAACTGAATTGCAGTACCGGAAAAGAAGATAAGGTACTGTTTGGAAATGATACCCTGAATGTGGTTGAAGCCCAGTATTCCCGGACAAAGAAAAAAGTGGCCTTTGTGGTTTGTGAATCATGGAAGAAAGAAATGTATTTTCTGGATCAGCCGACCAGGAAGTTGTACCAGCAACTGGAGAAATTATTGCCGGGGACAGAGTCGAGGATTATTGACAGGGACAAGGCGGAAAATATCTTTATTGTAAGGACATTTACAGACCGGAATCCCGGATCTTATTATATCTATTACGCAGATAAGGGGACGGTCCGGAAGCTGAGTGACTTTAATCCCTCGATTGAGGTCTCGGAGATGTGTGCAATGAAACCTGTGACCTATACTTCAAGGGATGGGTTGAAAATTCACGGCTATCTTACACTTCCATTGAACAGGGAGCCGGAGAATCTGCCTGTGGTTGTTCTGCCACATGGGGGGCCGGGAAACAGGAATTCATGGGGGTATAATGCAGAGGTACAATTCCTGGCCAACAGGGGTTATGCGGTATTTCAGATCAACTACCGTGGTTCATCAGGTTATGGGAAATCTTTCACGGCTGCCGGTTTTGGCGAATGGGGAGGGAAAATAAGGAATGATATCAATGATGGTGTGGAGTGGCTTATCGCTTCAGGTGTTGCGAATCCTAAAAAGATTGCGATCTACGGCACGGGATTTGGTGGTTATATTGCATTAAATAGTTTATATTCGGATAATGGAATGTATACCTGTGGGGGATCGAATTCCGGGGTGATCAATTTATTCAGTTACCTGAAATCCATACCGCCATTTTTAAAGACTAACTTACAGATGTATTACGAGATTATAGGAAATCCAGTGACGGAAGTTGATTATATGCGGCAGGCATCTCCGGTATTCCATGCCGATAAAATCCATGTCCCTGTTTTTATCACCCAAAGTCCTAAAGATCCGCGGAGTAATGCAGGGGAAGCTATTCAGTTTGTTAAAGAATTGAAAAAGAGAAATGTAAGTGTAACCTATCTGGAGAAAGAAAACAATGAGCTTTCTGCACAGGGGGAAGAGGACAGACAAAAACTGTACACAGCCCTGGAACAGTTCCTTGCTACCAATTTGTCTAAGAAATAGCCTGTGCACCTATGATTGCAGAAAGATTTACTGGCTACCGCAAGAATTTTTCCCTGATCCTGATTTTTATTGCACTGATCTCAGCCCTCTTTATACTTTCACTTTTTCTTGCCTATAACTTCAGTAAGAAATTTATTGAAAATGAGTTTGTCTCGGAGAAGGTAAAAGTACTGGAGGAAAGTATCAAACCTTACAATGACTTCTTTCAGAATAAGATCCCGGAGATTTCCTATTATAACGGGTATCTTGACTCGGCTACGACCGCCAAATTTGTTGATACGGTATTAACGGCCTATCCTTTTGTTTCGAAGGTGATCTTTTACGATTGTGAGGTGAAGAACGTCAGGGTAAAGGATGGTTTAAATCTGGGACATTTTTCTTTCGGCCCAAAATATATCTATCAGTTTGGTGATTTTGTGCCCATGGATTCCGTGAAGTTGTTTTCAAAAGATGATCCGCGCAAATTTAGTAAACGGGATGACTTCAACGAATTGGGTATCAAGCTCATTTCATATATTGAAGCACTGGATACCACAAGGACACCCCCTCAGGATGAACTTTTTACAAACTTCAGCAATATCAGGTCCAATAAGATTACTTATCTTAATATACCACGAAAGGAAGATCTGAAGGTTTATAAAGATATGCTGCGCAGGGACCTGTATCCATCACCTGTTTATCAGCAGGATATGTTAACCTTCATGCTCGATCCGTACAAGATCAAGATCCTGAATACACGTCCGCTATTGTACCAGAATATAAGGATAGAGCCTTTAACCTATGATCCCCTGACAACTTCGTCTGATTATATTGCCACTGAGATCACCTTACCCGGACCATTTTCTGATTATAAGCTGTATTTTATCTCTGCGAAGTCCTTTGTTGATAAAGAGATCTTAAGTTATTTCCTGCCTATCGCATTGATCATGCTGCTTTTTTATGGGGTACTGGTATTGGTAGCTTTCCTGATCTACCGGAACCTGAATATCAACCATAAGATGTTTAAACTGCAGTATGATTTCGTAAATAACCTTACCCATGAATTTAAAACCCCGGTAAGTGTGATCAAAATAGCAGGTAACAACATTAAGAGTGCGACTGTGTTAACGGAGCGGGAGCTAAAGCTATATGGCCGGATCCTGGATGAAGAGGCCGATAAACTGAATGGGCTCATGAATAAGCTGCTGGCATTTACGCAGATTGAAAACAATGCCATACAGCTGAACCAGGACGAGATTTATATTGAAGACTTTATTGAAAGTACGGTAGAATCCCATCAGCTGAAACATCCCGATTTTGATTTTACCTATGAGGTTTCGGGATTTACAACTTTTACCACCGATCCGGTATTGCTGGGCAGTCTTTTTGATAACCTTGCTGAGAATGCGTACAAGTATTCGCCACCTGAACATAAAAAACTTCATATTACTGCCCGAATGATTAAGAATAAGGTTATTTTTAGATTCACCGATCAGGGGATTGGTATTCCTGCATCAGAGATTAATAATGTATTCAGGAAATTTTACCGGGTACAGAATCAGTACAACCAGAATGGCAGTGTAGGTCTTGGCCTCGCCTTTTGTAAGGAGCTGGTGAATTTTATGAAAGGTGAAATAACAGTGAGAAGTAAAGTAAACAAGGGAACAGAATTTAAAATTGTGCTTCCTTATAATAATTAATAGATATGTCTAAAGGAATTAAAATACTTATTGTCGAAGACGATGAAAACTTAAGGTTTTTGGTTGTACACCGCTTGAAAGCTGAAGGATATACAGTGCTGGAAATAGGGGACGGAGAGGCGGCCGTAAAAACGATTATGGAGGAAAAGCCGGATATTGTTTTGCTGGACTGGATGTTACCGGGTAAACAGGGTGCGCAGGTATGCGAGGAAGTGCGTAAGCAGGGATTCGAGAACCTGGTGATCATGATGACGGCAAAAGCACAGGATGTGGATAAGATCGATGCCTATAGTTTTGGTGCATCCGATTATGTCACCAAACCTTTTAACATGGATGTTTTGGTCGCCATGCTGGAAAGCAAAGTTAAATTCCTGATCAATAATGAACGTTCGGAGATACACCGCTTTGATGATATGGAACATCATCCGAATGTGCATACGCTATACCGTAGCGGCAGGAAAATCGAATTAACGATACTGGAGAACAGAATTCTTTTATACTTCCTTAGAAACCCTAATAAGGTGATTAATCGTGATGAACTGATGCTGGTGGTATGGGGATATAATTCCGATGTGAATACCCGTACACTGGATATGCACATTGTAAGGCTCAGGAAAAAGATTGAATCGAATCCAGACAATCCGCAATTGCTGCAGACGGTAAGAGGAGTAGGATACCGTTTCAATGCGGGATAAATATAGAGGAGAGAAGGCCATAACGACTTTCTCTCCTTAAATCCTTTTAGCCTCTTTTGAGGGTGAATATCGTGATTTCCGGTAACATACCCACTCTTCCGGGATAGCCCAGGAACCCATAACCTACATTGACATACAGTTGCTGGTGTTGCTCCTGGTACAGACCAGCCCATTCTTTATAGATATACTGGATGGGGCTCCAATCAAAATCTTTTATACGCACACCGAATTGCATACCATGGGTGTGACCGCTGAACATGGCATCAATCTGGGGATACTTTGGTAATACTTCGGCCCGCCAGTGTGAAGGATCGTGTGACAGCAATAATTTAACAGGAAGATCATCTGTATCCTTAGTGGCAAGATCCATGCGCCCGTACTTCGGAAAGCGGCCCAGGCCCCAGTTTTCAATTCCCAGGATACCAATTTCTTCTCCATCAACTTTTAAACGGCGGTGTTCATTGAGCAGCAGGTCCCAGCCCATCAGTTCATGTGTTTTAATCACATCCTGCAGGTTTTTTGTTTTTGCCGCTGAGGGCTCTTTCCCGAAAAGATAGTCCCCATAATCATGGTTCCCTAAGGAAGAATAAACGCCTAAAGGTGCTTTTACCTTACTGAAGATATCCTGGTAGTCCCTCATTTCCGAGGCCATATCATTGACAATATCACCGGTAAAAAAGATGAAGTCGGGTTTCTCTCCCAATAACAGATCGACTCCGCCTTTAACGGCCTTCTGGTTGTAAAAGCTACCGGAATGGATATCGGAGATTTGTCCCATCGTGATGCCCTCAAATGCTGCCGGAAGATTGGGTAAGATCAGGGTTTTTCTCCTCACCTGGTAATCGTATGCTCCTGAAGCAATACCCCAGGTTAAGGAGGTTAATGGAACGGCTGCAGCAACAAGTCCGGCTTTAACAATAAAGGCAGATCTGCTGATCGGCTCTCCATTACCGGTTTGTTTTACTGTTTCGGTATGATCCGTGTGGTTATTTTCAGTATTTTCCGAGGTTCTGGACCGTAATAACTTGATGGTCAGTCTGCGCAGGTCGTCGATGAGAAGGAATGGAAGCATGACAATTTTACATGCAGTAAGCAGGAAAAAAGCCACCATAATCACTGCGCGGAGAGACAGGAAGATATTCAGGAAGAGACCTGCAAAAATCCCGGCAATTAGCAACAGGCTAACTGACCAGTAGATGATGGATAGTCTTTTTTTTGCTTTTTGGCTCCAGTTTTCGAAGACAGCAAGTAAAGCTGTCAGGCAGTAATAGTCAAAAGCAAGGATTAAAGCACATCCTGCGATAAGAAAGGGTAATCGTCCCATTAATTGTTGTTATATGTTATTTGATGACTAGCGGAAACCCATGTTCAGCTCATCTTCATCCTCGTCTTCATCGTCCAGATCCGTATTAAATAAACTGTCAAACATGTCTGAGAAGCCAAAACCGCCATTAAGATATTTTTTATTCAGTTGTGAATACTCTGCAAGTCCGTGTAAGGCAAACTCCATTAACAAAAGAGTTTGATTGGCACTTAATTTAGGATGGAATGTTTTAACAAGCTCATTCAGTCCTTCGACCTGCATCAGTTCTTTTTTATATTGTGCAGCAGTAAGGCTATCAGAGAGATCAAGGGTATGGTCATCTGCGAACCATTCCAGCACTTTCTCATAAGGGCTTGCTGCCTTGCTCTTTTTAGCTTTCTCCGGATCAGGGAAATAACGGCTAAACAGTGTCTTGATAGATTTGCCCAGGAGTGTATTGGCGACTTTAGCGGGGCCTTCCAGTTCTCCTTCATAGACCAGTTCTATTTTTCCGGTGATTGCGGGAATAATTCCGGTGAGGTCTGATAACCGTACAAAAGTATTTTTCTCTCTGTTAATCAGCATTCTGCGTTCAGCTGAGCTGATCAGGTTTTCATAGGCGGAAATAGTTAACCTGGCGGAGACTCCGGATTTCTGGTCAATAAATTCACTTTTACGGGCTTCAAAGGCCACTTGTTCAACGAGGTCTTTTACTAATCCGTCGGCCTCAATATTTACTTTTTGGGATTCCGTAATTTTTGCTTCCTGGAAAGTAATCTTTCTGGATATCGCTATTGTTTTCGGATAATGTGTGAGGATCTGGCTTTCAATCCTGTCTTTCAAAGGGGTAACAATCGAACCCCTGTTGGTATAATCTTCAGGGTTGGCAGTAAATACAAATTGTACATCCAGTGGAAGGCGTAGCTTGAATCCACGGATCTGAATGTCTTTTTCCTGCAACATATTAAAGAGGGCTACCTGGATCCTTGCCTGCAGATCGGGAAGTTCATTGATCACGAATATACTGCGGTGTGCACGAGGGATTAAGCCAAAATGGATCACCCTTTCATCGTTGTAAGTTAATTTTAAAGTTGCTGCTTTAATTGGGTCCACATCACCGATCAGGTCGGCAACGGTTACATCGGGTGTAGCCAGTTTTTCTGTATAGCGATCAGAGCGGTGCTGCCAGCTGATAGGTGTATTATCGCCATGCAGTGCAATTTCCTGCTGTGCATACCAGGAAATCGGATTCAGCGGGTCGTCGAAGATCTCGCTACCGGAAACATAAGGTATATATTCATCCAGCAGATTGACCATAAGGCGTGCTATCCGTGTTTTTGCCTGCCCGCGTAAGCCAAGCAGCAGAATGTTGTGCCTGGATAAGATGGCTGTCTGCAGCTCAGGGATAACCGTATCCTCGTATCCGAGGATTCCTTCAAAACCTGCATCCTTATTTTGAAGCTGCTGGATGAGGTTCTTGCGCAGTTCATCTTTAACAGTAAGTGAGGTATAGTTGGAGGCTTTTAAGTCGCCAAGAGTTTTAATTAGGTTGTGCTCCATAGGATTGATTTGCCCGGCTAGCGGACTATTTTTCGTCTGTTCTTTATATAATCTTCAAATATGTATTCTCCAAGACCTGTCAGGGAGCTGTAAAATGCCCTACCGCCATTTGTTTGGGTAAAATCCCTCACAAACTGTTGCAGATAAGGGTCCTGTGCAATCATAAACGTTGTGATCGGGATATTGAGGCGCTTGCATTGGGCGGCCATGTTCAATGTTTTATTGATGACCTTCCTGTCCAGTCCCATACTGTTTTTATAATACCTCCCGTTTTCTTTCAGGCAGGTTGGTTTCCCGTCAGTAATCATAAAGATCTGCTTGTTATGAGTTTTACGGCGGCGTAATAAATCTGCGGCCAGCTCCAGTCCTGCCAGGGTATTGGTATGGTAAGGGCCTACCTGAAGGTAAGGCAGGTCTTTAACGGTAATTGGAAAGGCATCATTACCAAAGGCAACAATATCCAGCGTATCTTTAGGATACCTCGTATGGATCAGTTCAGCCAATGCCATCGCCACTTTCTTGGCAGGGGTAATACGGTCTTCCCCATAAAGGATCATAGAATGGGAAATGTCAATCATCAGAACTGTAGAAGTCAGTGTTTTGTAGTCTTTTTCTTCCACTTCAAGGTCACGTTCTGTAAGGGTGAAATTACCGATGCCATGATTGATCTGGGCATTCTGTATGGAGGCGGTCATATCAATCTGGTCGAGGCTGTCGCCGAAGGAATATTCCCTCCGGTCGGCATTTTTCTCCTCACCGATTCCCGAAATATTGCTGTTGTGATTGCCTTTACCGGCTTTTTTCAATTTCCCGAATATCTCTTCGAGTGCAGATTTCCGGATAGTCTGTTCCGTTTTTGAGGTGATCTCTACTTCTCCGTTTCCGGTATTCTCTTTAAGATAGCCTTTCTCTTTAAGCTCATCAATAAAGTCGCCCATACCATAAGAACCGGTCGTGAACTTATATTGTTTATCGAGTTCATTCATCCATGCCAGGGTTTCCCCAGCATCTCCAGCAGTATAATTCAGTAACTGCGTAAACATGTTCAGCATTTCATCGAATCCACCCTGGGGGAGATGGTCTGGCTGGTATTTAGAAAAATGGAATCCTCTCATGTTATTCTTCTTAACGTTATACCGAAGATAAAAGTTTATACACTCATTAATGTTACTTACTTGTAAAAATAACTGGAGAAGAGGCGGATCAGTAATTTACGGGGTCCCTATTCGGGGACATTATTTTCCAGTGCTTTATTTGCACGTTTCACGGCGAGCTTTTCTTTCCATGCCATATATTTCCCTCTGAATTTTTTTTTCATGAATCCATCGAGCTTACGCTGGATCGTGAGGTTATACAGACTATTGGCTTTTACTGCCCAGGATTTATCCCATGCACGCAGACTGATAGAAAATGAACCGTCGAGGTATTTCATCCAATGCCAGTAACCTGTTGGCATAAACAGGGTATCTCCATGTTCCAGCCAGGCTTCTACCCCTTTAACTCCTTTCAGGGCCGGGAACTTATTAAAATCCGGGTTTTCCACATCATAATCTTCCATGGCGTAGGTAGAATAGGGGATCTGGTATAAACGGTCTTTCCATTTGTTTTCGAAGAGGATCACATGTTTTCGTCCATTAAAATGGGTATGGAAAATATGTGCCAGGTCGATGTCGTAATGCAAAAATGTAACCGAGCCTTTGCCTCCGAAGAACATGTTGGGGTAACTGTCGAGGAATCCGCCCATTAAATCCTTTGGTGCAATATAATCCTCCAGGAGTTTTGGGGCATGTTTTATAGGATCAAACAGGAAAATGCGCAGGTCTGTAGGTTGGCTTTTGATCAGGTCGATATAGTCTGCAAACTTCATTTCAGCTGCTGAAGCATTGATGGGTTTGGAAGGATCTGCTTTGGAACTATCATAAAGAGGAACAATCTTATCGCCCACCACCATCTTCATGTATTCCAATGACCATTTTTCATAGGCTGGCCAATTTCTTGCCATGTTTTTGATAATTAATGGCTTGCGTTTATTCAGGTAGTTTTTTTCAAAGTCTTCTTTAGAAATTCCGTCCACGCAATCAATTTGAGTTAAATCAAACTTCATGTTATCTTAATATAGTTTTAATACTGTAAAATTATGCAAAATAGATTTGGTCGCTAAACTGCTGATTTAAAAATCTCAAATTCTGACAATATAAACACAGATTTGCTTTCTTGTGTTTTAATGATAACTATGGAATTATTGGTTTTTGCGACTACAAAGATATACGCAGCTATACCCTGCAACGATCTTTATGCCGCAAATAAATGAGTAATATTCGCATGTTCCCTGGAAGGGGGGAGCTTAGGTAACTTTAGCCTTTCTGAGATAGGCTGAGAATCTGGCAGGGAAGAAACGCTTGAACAGTACCGCTTTGGTTTCTTTACCACCGATATATACTTCTTCTTTCTTCTGATCAATTGCTTTGACTATTTCTGCGGCACAGCCGGCAGCAGACATTCCATTTTCCTGGCCTTCATCCATGAGGCCATGGGGATGGCCATTACCTGTCAATGCATTCAGGGAAATATTGGTTTTGATGAATCCGGGACAGATCAGGCTGATATGAATATTTTTATCGAACACTTCTGTCCGCAACGAATCAAAATAGCCATGTAATGCATGTTTGGAAGCTGCATAGGCAGAACGTTGTCGGGTGCCGAATTTCCCCATCAGGCTGCTGATGATGGCAACTGTCCCTCCGCCATTGGCCATCATGTAAGGCAGAATCCCTTTGCTTAGGGCAACGGTACCCCAGAAATTGATGTTCATGATTTCCTGTTCGATGTTAATCGCTGTATCCATTGCCCTGGAGCGCTGACTTACTCCGGCACTGTTAATGAGGAGGTCCACATGGCCAAATATTTTTTGGGCTTCTTTGGCCTTATATTCCAGCTGTTCTGTATCTCTGAGATCCAGCGAAAGTACATGTACATTGATCTGGTTTTTACAATTGTTTTTTACCCTAAACAATTCATCCCTGTTACGGGAGGAAATGATCAGTTTTGCATCCAGCTTATTATAAGCATACACAAGTTCTTCTCCGATTCCGGAAGATGCTCCTGTAATCCATACTACTTTATTTTTCATGTCTGTGTCAATCATTTTCATGTTGATCGTTTATAAGGAATAATTCTGAAGCGATGTAATCTGCAAAAAGTTTACCATCCTGGGTGAGTATCAGTTTATCGTCTTCCTTCCTGAGCCAGTCTCTTTTGATAAACGGTTTCATGTTTTCCAGCGTGTCTTCAAGAAAGCTATTCCCAAATTCCTGTTTAATTCTCTGTAGATCTGTTCCCCACATGGTGCGCAGGGAAGTCATCACATATTCATTGAAGCGGTCATGTTGATCCAGTTCTTCTATCGTTTCAGGCAGCTGTCCGATTGCCAGGTGCTGCATATATTTGGCATTGTTGGCCACATTGAGGTACCTGGTATGGCTGTTGAAGCCATGCGCAGATGGCCCAATTCCTACATAAGGAATACCGCGCCAGTAATTCGTATTGTGGACAGCATGTTTTCCGGGAAAGCTGAAATTGGAGATTTCATAATGGTCAAATCCGGCAACTCCCAGTTTGTCGATTAGTGTGATAAACTGTGCTGCGCTTTGTTCATCATTCAGGGGAATCTGTTTCCCTTTTTTGATGGTATGCGCCAGTGCTGTCCGGGGTTCCACGGTTAAAGAATAGGCTGAAAGGTGGGGTACGCTGAGGCCAATGGCTTTGTGAATATTACTGAGCCACTTCTCATCGGTTAGCAGGGGGTAACCATAAATCAGATCGATGCTCAGGTTTTCAAATCCGGCATCCTGGCTGCGTTTGATACAGGTATCGGCTTCTACAGCGTTATGTGCCCTGTTCATCCATACCAGGTCCTCATTGAAGAACGACTGTACGCCGATACTGAACCGGTTGACCGGCAACTGTCGTAATTCTGCTATTTTTTTTGCGACCAGGTCATCTGGGTTGGTTTCAATGGTAATTTCTGCCCCTGCAGCAATAGAAAAGTGGCTGGTCAGGGTATCGAATATTTTGCCCAATGCTGCTGTGGGCAGAACGGATGGTGTGCCACCACCGAAATAGATGCTGCCGACCTGTCCTGTAATCCGGTCTTTTTTGAGGATGATCTCTTTACAGATTGCATCTGTCATTTCATCTGCATATTTAAGCGAGGTACTAAAGTGGAAGTCGCAATAGTGGCAGGCTTGCTTGCAGAAGGGGATATGGATATATATACCGGACATGTTAAGGTTTTATTTTAGAGGAAGAGGCGGGGAAATGAGCTGGCTGATTTGTGGTATTCATTTACGGTGCTGCGTGTTTATGTGTGTTTGGGTTTACATGGTCAGGCTTATGCCCGATCGTGTAAATCCTAACAGATAATTTACAAAAGTAACAAAGATTGACAGACTGTATCCATGAATAAGGTAACATATCGTCACCATAGGGTTAAACTATCTGACCATTCAATTTATCACGCACCACAATATATTTAAAACTAATAACCTACTTTTGTAAAAAGTTAATCCAGTTATTTGTTGAGCGGATCAGATGTATAAATACCTCCTTATTTTTTTTCTTATTTTTTCTTTGGGAGATGGAAATGTGCATGCACAGGCTATTCCGCTTGCTGCAGATACCGTCACGGTAACGCAACGGGCCTACAGGCCGCGGGTAATCCGGGATTCCGCGTTTCTGGCCAGACAAAAATTTGTAACGGATTCCATCATGACACATACCTGGATTCTTCCGGATTCCCTGATCGACAGGTCAATTCTGATCGACAGTATCATGAAGGCCAATGTATTTGAGAAGCTGGATCTTGAAGCCTGGTTTAAGAAATATGGGAAGCTCAAGAAAGAAAGCCGGTTCAGGGTGGGGACACCGATGTTAAAAGGGAAGGTCTGGGTACTGGCTTTCATTGCCTTTTTATTGGTTGTATTTGCCATCCTAAAAATTTCTTTTACCAAACAACTGCAGGGGATTGTGCAGGCCTTCTATAGCAACAGGGGATTAAATAACCTCAATAAGGAAGATAATGCATTTACTTCCTGGCCATTCTTACTGCTTTTCATCCAGTTTGGTTTCACCATCGGGATGTTCTTTTATCTGGTGGCACAGTACTATCAGCTTTCCTATATTGAACGTGGTTTCAGTTTCTTTGTGAGTATTTCTGTGCTCATCATTGTGTTGTATGCTGCTAAAATTTTCCTGCTTCGCGGAATGGGACATTTGTTCAATATTCAAAAAGCGGTGCATGAATATATTTCAATATTATATTTGAGTTATTTTAACATTTCCTTAATCTTTATTCCGCTGGTGGTTGCTTTTGCCTTATCTCCGCTTAAATATGGTATTTATTATATAGTTATCGCATTTTTATTGCTGGTGTTAATCTTTACGTTTCAATTCATTAGGGCAGGTGTAAATATTTTATCTCATTATCGGTTTTCAAAAGTCTATTTATTTATGTACTTTTGTGCCCTCGAAATATGTCCTATTTTGATATTAATCAAGGCAATAGGATTAGAGTTGTAACAAGGTAAAATGCAAGAAAAAACAGAAGATAGGTTGCGTAAAGTAAAAAGTATACTGATAACTTTACCTAAGCCGGAGACTGAGAAATCTCCTTACTTTGATTTAGCGAAGAAGTATAATGTAAAAGTTGACTTCAGGTCATTTATCCATGTAGAGGGGGTTCCTGCAAGGGACTTTAGGAAAGACAAAATCAGTTTAAATGAATTCACGGCTGTTGTTTTTACAAGTAGAAACGCAGTTGATCATTTTTTCAGGATTGCGGAAGAGATGCGGTATGATGTACCGGCAGATTTGAAATATTTTTGTATTTCAGAATCTACAGCCTTGTACCTGCAGAAATATATTCAGTACAGGAAGCGAAAGATTTTCTTTGGGAAGCAGACTGCGGCGGATCTTTCTGATGTGCTGAAGAAACATGCCGGGGAAAAATTCCTTTATCCTTGTTCTGATGTGGCAACTGAAGACACGATGAATTTTTTGGTCAAGAATGGGTATAATATTACCCCTGCGGTTTTATTTAAAACTGTAGTGAGTGATCTGTCTGATTTGGCTGATGTTACTTATGACGTTATTGGATTTTTCAGCCCTTCCAGTATACAGTCACTGTATACAAATTTCCCCAATTTTCAACAGAACAATACGCGCCTTGCTGCCTTTGGTGTAAATACGACTAAAGCACTGAAAGACGCGGGTTTAATCGTTGATATTGCTGCACCATCGCCTGAATCACCTTCTATGATCATGGCTATAGAGAATTATATTAAAAAGTCTAATAAATAAATTATTCCCGAAAGCATTGTCTTTATCGGTTACGATGCTTTATTGATTATTCTTTTGCGTTTGATAGGCAAGATGTTATGTAAATGTTAACATCTTGCTTTTTTTTGCATTATAGGCAGGTTTTTTAGCTTCAGGTGTTGTTTTTATGACAGATTTTTGATAAAATTGTTGTAAAATTGCTCTGAGGACTTATGAGGAAAATTTACACACTTGGTTTTATACTAATTGCCGCAGTTTTTGCCGGTTGCGGAAAGGGCGGGCAGGGCGAGCTGGTTGGTGTTTACAACAGAAAATTCAATAATAAAAAAATGCCAATGGGGATGGTTTATATCCCACCTGGTAAAACCCTTATAGGGATGTCTGATGAGGATATTAATAATACCCAGAGTTCTCCGGCCAGGATGACTTCATTCAGTGCCTTTTATATGGATGAGACTGAGATTACCAATGCTGAATACAGGCAATTTGTCAATTGGGTAAGAGATTCTGTTGCCCTGACTTCATTAGGCCCTGGTGCTGCCCCTGCCTACTTTATTACCCCTAAAGCTACACAGGGTGGAGCAACACTTTCTTCCCAGCAAAATATTAACTGGAAAAAAGTTGGGAACGGTTCTGAACTGTGGAACAGTAAGGGGAAAAGTGGTCTGGGTACCAAGCTTGACAACATGTACTATAGTGGGGATGATGCACTTCCGGGACGTAAAGAGTTTGATATCAGAAAATTCAGGTATTCTTATAGTTTTGTTAATCTCGATCTGGCAGAAGCAGGGAGAAAGGATCCTTCTAAAAAACGTAAGGATTTCATTGAAAGTTATGTGGACTCTCCGGATGCGAACAATCCTAACCAATTCCCTTCCGTAAGTGTTTATCCGGATACTATGGTATGGAAAGTAGATTATTCGTATTCACAGAATGATCCAATGGTGAAATCTTATTTCAACCATCCTTCTTATGATAATTATCCTGTAGTAGGGGTCTCATGGGAGCAGGCACAGGCTTTTTGGGTATGGCGTACCCGTTTATATGAGCCAGTTGCTGCATCGAGACATATTCCGCTGAGTTCCAGGCCTGAATACAGACTGCCGACAGAGGCTGAATTTGAATATGCAGCCAGGGGTGGTAATGTAAAGACAAAATATCCATGGGGTGGCCCTTACGTGAGAAATACAAAAGGGTGTATGCAGGCTAACTTTAAAGTTGGAAGAGGAAACTATTCCGATGACGGGGGATTGTATACGGTTAATGTAAGGTCATACTTCCCTAATGATTATGGATTGTATAACATGGCTGGAAATGTTTCGGAATGGACAGTGACGGCTTATAACCAATCGGCAGCACCCATGTTGCTTGACTTTAACCCGAACTTTACCTATGTGGCTAAAGGAACGGACAGCAAATACCTCAAACGCAAAGTGGTAAGGGGCGGATCATGGAAAGACATCGGATTTTTCCTTCAAAATTCTGTAGGTACCTATGAATACCAGGACCAGGCCCGTTCTTACATCGGTTTCAGATGTGTTTCTTCTTTCGCAGGAACAGACATTAACTTTAGAAACTAATTACCTTAAAATCATATTAAACTCAAAAAACATCTTTTATCTAAAATTATCTAAGAAAAACACATGGCAGCAAAAAAGAAATTTGACTGGTTACACGTAGCGATTTCGTGGGGCGCGAGTATTGTAATTATCGGGGCTTTATTTAAAATTCTTCACCTTGGTGGAGTTTGGGGGAATTATATGATTGGTCTGGGACTCGGTGTAGAGGCCTTTTTATTCTTCTTAACAGGATTTTTCCCACCTGCTCCTGAACTGTCCTGGGAGAAAGTTTATCCGGAACTGAGTGATGATTTCAGTGGTGAATTGCCTAAAGCATCTGCAAGACCTGTTGCTGCGGCTCCGGCTGCTGGTTTCTCTTCCACTGCTGCATTGGATAAGATGCTGGTTGACGCTAAAATTGGTCCTGAATTAATTGAAAGCCTTGGAAGCGGATTACGCACCTTTGGCGATAAGGTAGCGGCAATATCAACTGTTGCTGATGCATCGGCTGCGACAAATGAATTTACAGGAAAAGTAAAACAGGCTTCAGCAAGTTTTGAAACGCTGAATGGTGCATTTGGTAAAGCAACAGCACAATTGGTAGAGATGGGCGAGAGCAGTGGCGATTCAAAAGCATACCATGAGCAGGTAAATAACCTGGCAAGGAATCTATCGGCACTGAATGCTGTTTATGAATTGGAATTACAGGATTCAAGTGCTCACCTGAAGTCTATGAATAAATTCTACCAGAATTTATCTTTAACGATGCATAATTTTAATGAGTCTATGGAAGATTCTAAACAGTTTAAAGACGAGGTTGGTAAACTGGCTAAGAATCTGTCTTCTCTGAATGCAATTTATGGAAACATGCTCACCGCAATGAACCAGCCACGCATTTAATTGAGGTCATAAATTATTTAATAATTAACCAGAGATACCCATAAAGAATGGCCGGAGGAAAAGAAACAGCGAGGCAGAAGATGATCAACATCATGTATTTGGTGTTGTTAGCTATGCTCGCTCTAAACGTATCTGATACGATATTGAATGCATTTAAGAATATCAATGATAGTCTTGAATCATCAAGGACAAACGTAAATACCAGTATAGACCAGCTGTTTGCAGCTTTTCAGAATACTAAACTTAAAGAAGAACCGGCAAGGGCACAACCTATTTGGGAAAAAGCGAATAAGGCGAAAGCTTATGCCGACGAACTGAATGCTTATGTTCAGAAATTGAAACAACAGTTCAGCACTGCCGGTGGTGGTCTGGATGAAGAAACCGGAGATCTGGTAGAAAGAGGAAACCTTGACATTGCACAGGGAATCATGATCAATCAGAAAGAAGGCGAAAAATTAAAAGCTAAAATCAATGAAACGCGTACAAAGTTAATTGCTTTGTTAGATCCTAAAGATCAGGCAGGTGTGACTTTTACGCTGGAAGCAAAAGATGCACTGAAAAGTACGGATGGTAAAAAGAAATGGGAGGACATCAATTTTGGTGAGGGAACCCCGCTTACTGCTGCGAATACGGTGTTAACAAAAATACAATCGGATACAAAAAATGCGGAAGCAGAAGTTGTGAAAAAATTGTTTGGCAATATGGATAAATCGCTGGTTAACCTTGATCAGTTTGCTGCAGTAGCTGTAGCTCCAACATCTTATGTCATCCAGGGTCAGCCATATACTGCACAGGTATTCCTGACAGCAAGTGATTCTAAATCAAGTCCGGAGATTACTGTTGGTGGTGGCCGTTTGGCGACCAAGGATGGTAAAGGAACATATACAGGCAGCACAGGATCTGTAGGGGTATTTAAATGGGTAGGAACTATCCGGGTAAAACAGACTGACGGACAGATCAAGGAATACAGGACGCAGGAGCAGACTTACCAGGTGGCAAAACCATCTGCGACGGTATCTCCTGATAAAATGAATGTGATCTATGCAGGTATTCCTAATCCATTCTCTGTATCTGCTGCAGGTTTTCCACTGGAGAGCGTGAAAGCGAGTATCTCAGGTGGCTCCATTAAAGGGGGTAACGGTAAATTCATGGTTACTGTAGGCAGTGATCAGGTAGGGAAAGTGGTTAACATCAATGTTTCTGCGAATAATGCCGGTAAAACCGTTAATATGGGGTCGCAACAATTCAGGGTTAAGGCATTGCCAACACCAAAAGCATTTATCAAAGGTAAATCGGGTGGTAGTGTGGACCTGGAATGGTTAGAGCGTTCCAGTGTTATTGATACTGAGCTTGACGATTTTGTATTTGATATCAAATACAGGGTGGTCAGATTTTCCGCTACTTTCATCAACCCGCGCTCGGATGCGGTTACTATGCAAAATAGTGGCGGTTCGTTCACCGGAGCAGTAAAAGGGGCTTTAAATTCAATTAAACCCGGTGCTGTAGTGATCTTTAAAGATATCATCGCTGAAGGGCCGGATGGCAGACAAAAGAGTCTGGATGCAATAACCTTTACAGCTAAATAGTCACCATAAATATTTACACAATGAAAAAAGTTCTGTACCTGCTTATTCTGTTATCTCTTGGAACAGCGTCTTTTGCCCAAAATCGTAAACCTGTCAAGAAGAAGGTGACGACAAAGAATTCGACTGCCAATTCTGTAGCTCCGGCGGCCGTAAATACAGATACGGTAGCTGTGGTGCCTTTAAAAAAGGTAAAGATAAAAACACCTCCAAAAGATGGTTTTTATGCCAGAAAAGATGTGGATAGCAGTGTCATGGTTCCTTTTGTTGATGTGAGAGAAGAGGATGTCTTTTACTCCAAACGTGTTTGGCGGGAGCTGGATTTGCGCGATACCATTAATTCAGTTCTGAAAGCGGAAAACTCAAAGCTTATTGAGGTGCTGATGACTGCAATCGCAAATGAAGAGCTAACGGTGTATTCTCCAAAAGATACTGCCCAGGGCAGACTGCTGGAGGATAATGATTCCTTTAAGATTGCATTAACGGCTGAACAGGCTTTGATGAGTGCAAGAGGTACATCTGAAGGTGATCCTGATGAAAATGGTAAAATCGGAGCTCCGGTATTGAAAAGACTGAGACCAGATGATTTCATGAAATACAGGATTAAGGAAGACTGGATCTTTGATGTGAAAAGATCGGTGTTCGAACCACGTATTGTCGGGATTGCTCCGATGAAAATGGTAGAAGGAAACTGGCAACCTGTTTTCTGGGTGTATTTCGAAGAAGCAAGGCCTCTATTAAGTAAATCACGTTTGGTAAATCCGAGTAATGATGCTTCGGTACTGACCTATGATGATTTCTTCGTGAGACGTCTGTTCGCCAGTAATATTGTGAAAGAGACAAATCCTGCAAATAAAACGATTATTGAAATATTGAACCAGACCGATCCTAAAGATCCCAGGAAGTTATACGAATCTGAAAGGATTAAGAAAAGTATAGCAGACTATGAACAAAGTCTGTGGGAATACTAAAAGAATTGTATGTTCTATAAAAAAGGGTAGTCTGGTTTACAGGCTACCCTTTTTTATGTTGAAATAGTCGAGCAGGGTTTTCAGCTGTGCCTTATTGAGTATCTTTGCCAGTTCCTCTTCGCTGGCTTCTTTAATTCTTTTTACAGATTTAAATTGTCTCAGCAAGTTATCGGCTGATGTTTTTCCAATACCCTTAATGGCTTCAAGTTCGGTCTTCAGGGTGCCCTGATCCCTCTTCTTTCTGTGGAAGGTAATGCCAAAGCGGTGGGCTTCATCCCTCAGTTGCTGGATGATTTTCAAGGTCTCAGATTTCTTATCGAGGTGTAAGGGGTAACTATCGCCCGGATAATACAGTTCCTCCAGTCTTTTTGCTATCCCGATTACGGTGACTTTTTTGTCTATACCTAATTTCTTCAGACTGCTTACAGCAGACGATAGCTGCCCTTTACCGCCATCAATAATGATAAGCTGAGGCAGAGTGCCCTCTTCTTCAAGCATGCGCTTATATCGCCTGTAAACGGCTTCCTCCATTGTGGCAAAATCGTTTGGCCCTTCTACAGTTTTGACATTGAAGTGCCTGTAATCTTTTTTAGAAGGTTTGGCATCTTTAAATACCACAATAGCTGAAACAGGGTATTGTCCCTGGAAGTTGGAGTTATCAAAACATTCGATGTGGACAGGGAGCTGAGTCAGCATCAGGTCTTTCTGCATTTGTGTCAAGATGCGTTCCGACCTTAAATCGGGATTCAGTTTTTCGTATTGATTGAGTTTTTCACGTTTAAAGAAGAGTACGTTTTTATGGGAAAGGTCCAGCAGGTTCTTTTTCTCTCCAAGCTTAGGCACTGTAAACTTTAAATTTTCATCTGCGATAGTAAGGTCAAATGGAACAATAATTTCTTTTGAGGTACTGTTGAACTTCGTCCTGAACTCTGTGATGGCTATCGTCAGCAGTTCTTCGTCAGATTCATCCAATCGTTTTTTGATCTCTATGGTCTGCGTTTGGATAATACTTCCATTCATGATTTTGAGGTAGTTAACAAAAGCATAACGCTCATCAGAAGCAATGCTGACCACGTCAACATTCGTAATCGAACTGTTCACCACGGTAGACTTACTCTGATATTTTTCGAGAACCAGTAATTTGCGCTGGTACTGGTGTGCATATTCAAAATTCAGCTCGGCAACAGCATTTTTTATGATCTGTTTGACCTCACGGATGACATTGCCAATTTTTCCGTTAAGGATATCTTTAATTTCTTCAATACTTTGATCGTAATCTGCAGATGACTGGTAGGCCTGACATGGGCCTTTGCAGTTACCGATCTGGTACTCCAGGCACACTTTAAACTTCCCTTCTGCAATATTAACGGGGCTGAGGGGAAGATTACAGGTGCGTAATGGATAGGTTTCTTTAATCAGGTCAAGAATGGTATGCATCATGCCCACGGAGGCGTATGGCCCAAAATAGGTAGAACCGTCCTTAACCATTTTCCTTGTCCAGTACAGGCGTGGGAATGGTTCCTTCTTGATGATAATCCATGGATAGGTCTTATCATCTTTCAGCATGATATTGTAACGTGGCTGATGTTTTTTGATCAGGCTGTTTTCGAGCAGCCAGGCATCAATTTCCGTATCGACGATGGTAAAAGTGATTTTCCGTATTTTGGAAACCAGCACCCTGGTTTTACCATTCATCTGGTTATCCTGATTAAAATAGGAACCTACACGGTTTCTCAGGTCCTTAGCCTTTCCAATATAAATCAACGTATCTTCCTGGTCCCAGTACTGGTAAACACCAGGCCGGTGCGGAATGTCGGCTAATGCCTTTCTATAATCAAAAATGTTCATTTAAAACCCTAACTTCTCATCCAGTTCTGTCGTATCACTTTGCTGTTGCTGGTATTGATTGCAATCGTATGTAATGGATACTCCATTTTTAGGTACTTCAAAATCGCCTGTACCTATTTTTAATTTGGGGTTCGCGTATACTTTTTTCAGGAATCCGCCAAAAATAGGCAATGCAGTTTTAGCACCTTCTCCCTGGCTGGTATTGATAAAGTGAAAGGCACGGTCCTCGCAACCGGTCCACACTCCGGCAACCAGGTCGGGAGTAATCCCAACAAACCATCCGTCAGAGTTGTTTTGTGTAGTTCCTGTTTTACCACCTACGGGATTTTTGATGCCGAATTTGCTGATCAGACTGTAACCGTAACCGTTTTTAACAACTCCTTCAAGCATACGGGTCATGACATAGGCCACTTCCTCATTCATTGCAGGATGTTTTTGAGGCGTCTGGGAGAACAGCACTACACCATTTTTGTCTTCAATTTTTAAAATATAAGTAGGCTGTGTCCAGATTCCCTTATTGGCAAACACGGAATAGGCACCTACCATGTCAAAAACGGAGGCATCAAAGGTACCCAGTGCAATGGATGGATAGGCAGGTACATTCGAGGTAATTCCCATTTTTTTTGCCAGTGTAGCCACAGCTGTAGCGCCTACCTGTTTCATAAGAAAGGCAGCAATATAATTCTGAGAATAAGCAAGGGCTTTTTGCAGGGTAATATATCCGGGCAGCGTACCACCAGATTTAGGCGTCCATGGAGCACTCCCAGGAATCTCAATAGTGACAGGCTCATTTAACACCTGATAACATGGAGAATAGCCATTTTCAATCGCTACAGAATAGGTAAATGGTTTTGCTGTGGATCCTACCTGCCGGGTACCCATTTTTACCTGGTCATATTTGAAATGCTCAAAGTTGATTCCTCCAACCCATGCCTTTACATAACCAGTTTTAGGATCCATCGCCATCATGGCATTTCTTAACAGCAGTTTATAGTATTTAACGGAATCTATAGGTTTCATCAGGGTGTCGATATCTCCTTTCCAGGTGAAAATACTCATGTTCACCGGTGTATTGAAATCGGTCCTGATCTCTTCTTCGGACTTACCTTCCAGCTGTAAGGCTTTGTACCGGTCGGATCTTTTTATCCCCTGTTCAATCTGCAATTCTTTCCCTTTGAACGGGTTTTTACCTTTCCAGCTTTTAGTGAACTGTGCCTGAAGAATTTTCATTGCTTCTTTTTGCGCTTCTTCAGCATACAGCTGCATATCATAGTTAATGGTGGTCGTGATTCTCAGCCCATCCCTATCGAGGTCATAAGGAGTGCCATCGGCTTTCATAATGGTCCGTTCCTGGAATATTCTTTTGATATCGTTTTTGAGTACAGCCCTGAAATAAGGGGCTATGCCATCATTTACAGTTGCGGCACTGAATTTTAAGTTCAGTGAGGTCTGTTTTTCAGTATCGAAATCTGCCTGGGTAAGCACTCCTTCCTTCACCATGTTGGCCATTACGGTATTCCTTCTGGCGAGTGACCTTTCCGGATTCCGGGTTGGGGAGTAACGTGTAATTCCTTTTTGAAGTCCTACCAGTGTTGCTGCCTGTGGGACAGTTAATTTATCCGGCGTAGTGTTGAAATATACTCTTGCAGCAGATTTGATTCCGTACGCCTGGTTGCCAAAATCGACAGTATTCAGGTACATGGTGATGATTTCTTCTTTGGTGTAATTCCTTTCCAGTTTCACGGCGACAATCCATTCCTGGAATTTCTGCATCAGGCGCTTAAAGAAATTACGCTGACGTGCTTCTTCAGAGAATAGGTTAAGGGCCAATTGCTGTGTAATTGTACTTGCACCCTGTTTTTTTCCGACAAGATTATAGAAGATGATGGTAAAGGTTCTTTTGAAGTCAATACCAGAATGCTCCATATAGCGGGTATCTTCCGTTGAAATCAATGCATTGATCACATTGGGTGATATTTCCGGATAGGTGACATTGGACCTGTTCTGTACAAAATAGGTACCCAATACTTTTTTGTCTTCTGTTAAAATTTCTGTTGCCTGGTTACTTTTTGGGTGTTCTATGTCCCTGAAGGAAGGCAGGGTTCCAAATACGCCGAAACCCAGGGCAACGATAAAAAGAGTGAAGAGAACAAGTGCTCCGATCAATAATTTCCAGAGTGTCAGGTTGTAATTTTTTATCTCTGCAGCTGAAATATTTTTGGTCATTTTGAATAGTTGTTATTGAAGAATTCTAAGTATTGATTGATGACGTCTTTGCTCTGAAGTTTTTCGAAGTTTTCCTTACTGATGATGAAAGTCGTATAAATCCCCGAAGGAACTTTCATAATTTGTTTCAGATAAGGATTTATTCCATCAGCATAACTTTTTGCTTCTGCAAAACTACTAAAGTTCCCAATATATATCATTTGATCATTGTCAAATTCTACTAATCGATGCTTAAGTCCCTGATTTGTATAGTTTCCGCGGTTATATTGCCCGATGCCAAATCTGGATGATGTTAAGGTAAGGCTTGCATCAGCGACATCGATCACAAAATAATACGTTAGTGAGATCGCTGTGGAAAATATTTTTGAAGGATTAGCAGGAGATTCAGGACTGATGGTAGTCTCTGGGGTATTAAGTTTTTCAGGAATCTTTGTTGCGGTAGTCATGCCGATTATTTCTGGTTTTACAATCGTGCTCAACGGGTTGGATATTTTTTTTTCCGGTAAGGTAATAGGTACAAAAAAACGGGGCTCATTGTCATCAAAGTCGGGCAGAGCGATTTTTCTTTTGCTGAATTCATCCATATGAGCCGCAATGTAGCTCAGGTGTTCCTGAACAAGCGGAACAATGAGCCTGTCCCCTTCATACAAGCGGGTAATTTCCCTGAAGGCAGCAATCAGGTTATCTACGGGTTGCATTCTGCCTATAGCAATGGCTTTCAGGTAGGCGGCCTGGGGATTTAATTCATTATCGGGGTATGTCCCGGTCATCATATTTGCCGCTGTGACGACCTCAGGGTACAGCTTTCGCTCATATTTCCCGAACAGGTTATTGTACTGCTGAAGAACAAGTGCCTGAAGTTCGGATTGTTTGGTTGAATAATTGGGGTCTTTGATTATCTTAGCGTAGGTGCTGTTTGGAAACTGGTTAAGCACCAGGTTTTTATACTGATTCTGCTTTGTGGTATCAATATCCTGATAGCCAAGATACAAACTGTAATATATGGAAGCTAGCCTGTTGTTTGCAGGATATCTGGCAAGCATCAGCTGATAAATCCGGATGGCTTCTTCCCTGTCATTCAGTTCCTGCTGATAAAAATTAGCCATCTCATAATAAGCATCAATAATTTTCTGATGAGATGCCATCATGGAATCAGGGCTAAGCGGGACTGCATTTAAATACGCATTCACATCCTCCTGACTTACGTCGGTTCTTAAAGTATCCTTCAGTGATGGGTTGAGGATTGGATCCTGTGCTTTTGCAATATTTTCTTCAGTAGTCTGGGCAGATGATTTTATACTTTGGCGCCAGTTATCTTCTTTCGGCCTGTTTCCCCATTTCTTGATGAAATCTGTATAGCCTCTGCTGATGGCAGTGCTGTTGCTGAAATAGAATGCTCCCTGGTCTGCGGGTTGTGGATCTATATTGTTGAAAGGAACAGTGGGAGCAGCAGTTATTTCCTGCGTACTGATACGATGCTGACTTGCTATGGTAAGGAGGCTATTCACCTTATCACGGCGTTCCTTTTCTGGTAAGGAGGCAAGCATTTGCAGGGTATCCTGAAGCGATATGAGTTCGTATCTTTTGGTCAGGTATTCCAGATTCTGGCTTTTCTTAAGAATTTGGGGATAAGCGGGATAGTTTTTAGGTAAAGTACTGACTGTACTGTCATAGTAAACTTTCGCTTTAAGGAAGTTCCGGAGCTGCTTAAAATTGAGATCTGCAATCCTCAGGTAGGATAGTCCTTTCTGGTACTTATTTCTCGTGCTGTTTTTTACCGATAGCTGGTAATATTTCTCTGCCTGGGTATAATCCCCATCTGCTGCATAGCTTTCTGCCACCTGATAATAAATCTGATCATTATAATCCAGGTTTTTATCGTCTTTCAGCAGAATGAGTAACTGTTTTTTTCTGTTGATCTTCTCGCCATTCAGGAGTCCGTTGATTTTAATCCGGTTAAGATTGGCATTGAAATACAGTTCAAAGGCAGCATTGCTTTTCTGGACTCTGGTATATTTTTCAAGTGCCAGGGGATAGTTTTTTTGCTTTTCATACAGCTGGGCCAGGATATAGGTCCAGCGGATGCGGTTACGCTTAAGGTCAGCCTCTTTCACTGCATTTTCCAGCATGGAGGTGGCTTCAGTTAGCTTATCCTGGTAAATATACATTTGAGCGATTGTTGCCATTGGCTCTGAACGGTGTTTTTTCAGTCGGGACAGGTTCTGGTATACAGTATCCAGAATCAATGCAGCTTCGTCCAGGTTATTCAGCTGCATCAGGCTTCTTGCTTTCCAGTTCAGTGAAGCCATTTGTACGGCCATGTTGCCGGCATATGTTTTTGCGGTATAATCAAAATATTCCTGGGCAATAAAATAATTGGCTTTAAAATAATTCGTCTTGCCAATAAGGAGGTAAGATTCATCGATATAATTGCTGAAGGATTTCTCTCCTATAATGGTACGGGATTTTTCAATGATGGCATCGAGCTCTCCTTCATTCGGAGGGCTTTGGGCGGGAGCCGATGGGTTAAACTTTTCAGGGGTGGTATATACCGGTAAAATATCGGTATAATTATCTTCATAATTCTGATAAAGGGACTCTTCGTAGTTATCGAGGATCACATTGGAGTTGTAGATGTAATTATATCTTGCAGTCAGGTTTTGCATTCCTCGGCTCATTGCCGTGTCCTTCTGGCTTCCGCAGGAAAGCAGCAGGCAATTGGCCAGGCAAAAGAGGAGCAACTTTAAATTCAGGAATCCGGAATTTTTCAAAAGTGTAATCTGGGTCAAAATATAAAAGAATGAAAGGGTACAAAAGTATTTTTAATAACCAATATTTGTAACTAAGATAGCTTAATTATTTATAGAATATACGAGAATGGACAACGGAGAGAAACAGAAAAATGCGACCAATTTCGCAAAGTACACCGGTATTGCGTTTCAGATGCTGGTGACGATAGGTCTATTTACCTATGCAGGGTATCAGATCGATGCTTACCGGGGAAGTAAGAAGCCAATTTTTACGGCATTATTAAGTTTGACGGGAGTAATTATTTCGCTTTATCAGGTGGTGCGGCAGCTGAATCATAAAAAGTAGTAATCCTTCGGGTGTTTTTTCTATTTTTGTGGAAAAAAAAAGCGTTTTGAGTATACTTAAATTCTCGTTATATTATTTGGCTTACAGCCTTTTACTCGCATTAATAGCTTGGTACCTTCCCTCGTTTTTTCCAGGTGTTAACCTGCTGGTGAAAAAGTTTTGGTTGATTTTCGGCTTTCTGGGCGTACTTACCTATGTCGCTTATGTGATGGCTTATATTGGCCTCCGGATGAATCCTGAAGCCGGAGTTATGGCTATAATGGGATCCATAGTTTTGAAAATGATTTTTTCTATGGCTTTTGTGCTGGTTTACAGGCTGAAGACTACTGAAAACGGCTTCGTTTTTACGCTAAATTTTTTTTCTTTATATTTATTGTTCAGCTTCTTTGAAATATACTCTCTGTTACTTAACTTGCGCCACCAAAATAAATAGTAAAAATCTGCGAGTAAATGGATTGTAGCCACGTTTTTGATTTCAAAGTTAATAGGTTAGTTGTTGTTTTTACGCTGTTATTGGCGTTTTTCTCTGTAACACCCTCGTTATATGCGCAGGAAACCGCAGTTGACACAACACACAGTGCTCAGGCCGAACATGAGGTTGAGGCTGAGAAAAAGTTTGACATTGGTAAGTTCGCTTTACACCACATTGCCGATTCCCACAGCTGGCATGTCATCGGTCACACTTACATTAACCTTCCCATCATTTTGTACACTACTGAAGGTGTAGTAAATTTCAGTTCTGCTGACTTTTATTATGACGACGCTGAAGGTCATCACTATGATGATGAGGCGAAAGTTGTAGTGGAAAGAAAAGGTCTTCGTTTTGTTAAAATGCATGAGAAAATCTATTATGCATCTGAGAAAGCCAATGCACATGGACAATATGTTGAGCTGGATGAAAAGCATCATCCGCATAATGCGCGTCCGTTGGATTTGTCCATTACAAAAAATGTATGCACACTGATACTATCTATAGTTATCCTTCTTGTGGTCTTCCTGAATGTTGCTGCCGGTTATAAAAAACGTGCAGGTAAATCTCCTAAAGGATTACAATCATGGATGGAGCCTATTATCTTATTTGTGCGTGATGATATTGCCAAGCCTAATCTGGGTCACAAATATGAGCGTTTCATGCCTTATCTGCTTACTGTATTCTTCTTCATCTGGTTTAACAATATGCTGGGTCTGGTTCCATTCCTGCCGGGTGGTGCGAATTTAACAGGTAATATCGCGGTGACGATGATTTTAGCTATAGCTACATTCTGTCTTACGGTGTTTAACGGTAACAAGTATTACTGGAAACATATCTTTATGCCGGATGTACCGTGGTGGATGTATATCGTGATGGTACCGGTAGAGTTATTTGGTATTTTCACGAAGCCTATTGCCCTGATGATTCGTTTGTTTGCAAACATTACTGCAGGTCACATTCTGGTATTGTCACTGATCTGCCTGGTCTTTGTTTTCAACAGCTTATACATTGCACCGGTTTCCATTGCTTTTGCGGTATTTATCGGAGCGATCGAATTGTTGGTTGCCTTTATCCAGGCATTTATTTTTACAATCCTGTCTGCCTTGTTTATCGGTATGGCGATTGAAGAGCATCATTAATAAGAATTATTTTTTTTAACAACAATAAATATATAAAATCATGATTACAGGAAGTATTGCTGCAATTGGTGCAGGATTAGCTGCGATTGGCGCTGGTCTGGGTATCGGACGCATTGGTGGTTCAGCTATGGACGGTATTGCCCGTCAGCCTGAGGCTGCCTCTAAAATTCAAACTGCAATGTTAATCGCTGCTGCCTTCGTTGAAGCTGTTGCGCTTTTCGCAGTAGTTGTTGCCCTAATGGGTAATGGCTAGAAATTAAATTGTACCAGGTCTTGGCCTGGTACAGTTTATTGTTAAAAAAAAAGAAAAAATTAATATATACTTAGATGGAATTATTATTACCTGAATTTGGATTGGTTATCTTCCAATCCATAGCATTCTTACTACTGATGTTTTTACTGGCTAAATTTGCCTGGAAACCTATTCTTGCATCAATCAAAGAACGTGAGCAATCAATTGATGAAGCTTTAAACCAGGCTGAACTGGCTAAACAGGCAATGGTACGTTTAACAGCGCAGAATGACGAACTGATGAAAACTGCACGTGCTGAACGCGACCTGATTCTTAAGGAAGCTAAAATGCTTAAAGATAATATCGTTAGTGAAGCTAAAACACAAGCTCAGAACGAAGGAAATAAACTGATTGAAAAAGCAAGAATTGAAATTGATAACCAAAAGAAAGCTGCTTTAGCTGAATTGAAAAGTCAGGTTTCAACATTATCAATTGATATCGCGGAACGTGTTCTGCGTAACCAATTAGCTGACAAAACCAAGCAACAGGATTTAGTTGCGAGTCTTTTGAAAGAAGTTGAATTAAACTAATTGCTTTTAGTCAAATAAAATTAAAATGTCACAAAATAAAGCATCAGCCAGATACGCCAAATCATTAATTGATCTTTCTACGGAGCAAAACGCTTTTGAGCCGATCAAAAATGATATGGTATTTATTGAGCAGACTATTGATCAGAACAGTTTACTGGAAGCTATTCTTCAAAATCCTGTAATTCCATTGGATAAGAAGGCTGGTATCCTTGAAGATCTTTTCGGTTCTAAAGTTCATGCCATTACCAGGTCTTTTTTGAAGTTAGTTGTTAGTAAGGGCCGTTCTGCCATTTTATTTGATACAACAAAATCTTTCATTGCTCAGTATAACCAGATCAAAGGGATCGTAACTGCAGAGGTTTCTTCTGCAAGTGCACTTACTGAGGAAAACAGGGCTGAGATCGTTGCTGTGGTTACTAAAGAAACTGGCGCCAATGAAGTGATCATCAGCGAAAAGGTCAATGCAGATCTTATCGGTGGTTTCGTGCTTAAAGTGGGCGATAAACAGTTTGATGCCAGCATAGCGGGCAGCTTGAATAAATTAAAAAAGGAATTGGCACTGGGAACAGTGTAATCCTGATAAACAAATTAAGAATTACAAAAGAAATAACATAAAACTATGGTAGAGGTAAGACCAGACGAAGTATCGGCAATAATCAGGCAACAATTGTCGGGCTTCAAATCAGAAGCTGAACTGGAAGAAGTTGGTACCGTATTACAAGTGGGTGATGGTATTGCCCGTGTATATGGTTTGACTAAAGTTCAATCAGGTGAGTTAGTTGAATTTGAAAACGGCTTGCAGGGTATTGTTTTGAACCTTGAAGAAGATAATGTTGGTGTGGTTTTATTAGGCCCATCCAGCACTATTAAAGAAGGGGATACGATTAAACGTACGAAAAAAATCGCCTCTATCAGAGTTGGTGAAGGTATGTTAGGTCGTGTTGTAAATACTTTGGGTGAGCCAATTGATGGTAAAGGCCCAATTTTAGGCGAGACTTATGAGATGCCTATTGAGCGTAAAGCTCCTGGGGTAATTTACCGTCAGCCAGTAAACGAGCCTCTACAGACAGGTATCAAAGCTATTGATGCGATGATTCCTATTGGACGTGGTCAGCGTGAGTTGGTTATTGGTGACCGTCAGACTGGTAAAAGTGCGGTTTGTATCGATACGATTATCAATCAGAAAGAATTTTATGAAGCAGGTAATCCTGTCTTATGTATATATGTGGCTTGTGGTCAGAAAGCAAGTACAGTTGCAGGTGTTGTTCGTACTTTAGAAGAAAACGGGGCAATGGCTTATACTGTTGTCGTTTCAGCTTCAGCCTCAGACCCTGCTCCTTTACAGTTCTATGCTCCATTCTCTGGTGCTGCAATTGGCGAGTACTTCCGTGATACAGGTCGTCCTGCACTTATTGTGTATGATGATTTGTCTAAACAAGCAGTAGCTTACCGTGAGGTTTCCCTGTTACTTCGTCGTCCACCGGGACGTGAAGCTTATCCGGGTGACGTATTTTATCTGCACAGTCGTTTATTAGAGCGTGCCGCTAAAATCAACTCAAACGATGACATTGCACGTAACATGAATGATTTACCGGATTCATTAAAAGGATTGGTAAAAGGTGGTGGTTCATTAACGGCATTGCCGATTATTGAAACTCAGGCGGGTGACGTTTCTGCTTATATTCCAACGAACGTAATTTCGATTACTGATGGTCAGATCTTCCTTGAGTCTAACTTGTTTAACTCAGGTGTTCGTCCGGCAATCAACGTAGGTATCTCGGTATCACGTGTAGGTGGTAATGCACAAATTAAATCAATGAAAAAAGTAGCAGGTACCTTGAAACTGGATCAGGCTCAATACCGTGAATTAGAGGCTTTCTCTAAATTCGGTTCTGATTTGGATGCCGCTACAAAATCTGTACTGGATAAGGGTGCAAGAAACGTGGAGATCTTGAAGCAAGGACAGTATTCCCCAATGAGTGTGGAGAAACAAGTTGCAATTATCTATGTGGGTACTAAAAACCTGATGCGTTCTGTTCCGGTTAATAAAGTAAAAGAATTTGAAGCAGAATATGTACAGCAATTGGAATTGCGTCACCCACAAACATTAGCTGCTCTTAAAGCAGGTAAACTGGATGATGAAATTACAGGTGTACTGGAAACTGTGGCTAAAGAATTAGCTGGAAAATACTAAGTAAACAGGAGGAAGACTAAAAGAGCATGGCAAATTTAAAAGAAGTAAGAGTTCGTATATCATCGGTGCAGTCTACGCAGCAGATTACCAAAGCCATGAAAATGGTTTCGGCAGCGAAGCTAAAACGTGCAACCAATGCTATTATTCAGTTACGTCCATATGCTACGAAGCTTAAAGAGATCTTAGGGAATCTTTCTGCTAGTCTGGAAGGATCTTCATCTCCTTATGTACAAGAACGCGAGCCCAATAAAGTGCTGGTTGTGGTAATTTCTTCCAATCGTGGTCTTGCTGGCGCATTCAACCTGAATGTGATTAAATCAGCGAATAACCTGATTGCAGAAAAATACACTGACCAGTTAAAAAAGGGAAATGTTAGTATTGTTGCTATTGGTAAAAAGGCTCATGATTTTTACGAGAAGCGCGGTTACAATGTGATCGGGAACAACAATGAAGTGTATGCTGCATTGACATTTGAGAACATCACCAAAATTACTGAGTTGATTATGGAAGGTTTCAAGAATGGTGATTACGATAAAGTTGAGCTGGTTTATAACCGCTTCAAGAATGCAGTGGTTCAGATTTTAACTACAGAACAATTGTTGCCGTTGCCAAAAACGGAAGTTACTGAACCAACCAAAATTCAGGTAGCTAAAGATCACAAGGCTGCAATTGATTATATCATTGAACCTTCAGAAGAAGAAATCGTAACGGAATTGATCCCGAAATCGATTAAGATTCAAATGTATAAAGCAGTATTGGATTCTCATGCTTCTGAGCATGGTGCAAGGATGACTTCGATGGACAAAGCAACAGAAAATGCAGGTGATTTGATTAAGTCATTGAAATTGGCTTACAACCAGGCACGTCAGGCAGCCATTACAACAGAGCTTACAGAGATTGTAAGTGGTGCTGCAGCGCTGAACGGATAAGCAGTTTATTATATTTTTTAAAAGGGTGGCCAGTGGTCACCCTTTTTTTTTACATATGAACTACTTTCCCTACTTCAGGATTTATTTATTTTGATGGAAATATATAGATATGAAGTTTAAATTTATTCCGCTGGTCATTTCCCTTCTTTTTCCAGTAAGCTTATTTGCACAAAACAGTTCCCAGGCTGCAGCCGCAAAAGACTATACAATGGCTATTGCCTGGCAGCAATATTCAGGTGAGTACAGGGCTTTATGTTTTCAGGCCTATAACTTTGCGCGACTTTCCCTAGATGTGCGGTTAAAAACTACAGACCCTTCCAGAAAAAACTGCGTCATTGTTGATATTGATGAGACCGTATTGGATAACTCTCCTTTTCAGGGTTATGAAGTACAGCATGGGATAAGTTATCATCCAAAGGATTGGACGAGGTGGACAGATTTGGCTTCGGCAGATACCATTCCTGGTGCATTGGGTTTTCTCCGTTATGCAAAGTCCGAAAATGTAGAAACTTTTTATGTGAGCAACCGCTCGGAACCCGAATATCAATCGACCTTAAGAAATCTACAGAAATTTGGATTCCCCTTTGCAGATGAAGCCCATTTAATGGTAAAAACGACCAGTTCAGATAAAGAATCCAGGCGGCAAAAAATAATGGAGAAATACAATGTTCTGCTGCTTTGTGGCGATAATTTAAGTGATTTTTCAAATGTATTTTATAGGGAGGGAAAGAATACTTCGGAGCAGGTACAATGGGCGATGCAAGAATTTGGTACCCACTTTATTGTGTTACCTAATCCGATGTATGGTGACTGGGAGAAAAGTTTGTACAAAGAAGGGAAGTTTGATGAAGCTGAAAAGTCCCGACAGAGAATTCAGCACTTAAAAACTTACTAATACACAGGAAATGAAATTATTCTGTGTCCAACTTGCTACTTTTATATAAATAATATTAATTTTGTGCAGCAATTTAAAAACATAACAATGGAACAAAAGCCAAATCACAATACTAAAAGCATGGAAAATGCTAATCAACCTTCGATATATAAACTAATGATCGTTGGTGTAGTTATCTGCATGGTAGGAGTATATTTACGTTTTGCATTTGATTCCAATATGTTATCTCTGGTATCATGGATCATTTTATTCCTTGGTTCATTTATCTGCTGCAAAGCGGTATTTAAAATCTTAGGATCCTAATTTTAAAATATTTGATAAACGCCTGTAAGAGTTTAAACTTTTACAGGCGTTTTATTTTATAGACTATTTTAATCTTTTTTGATTGTCTTTAGCGAAGGCCGCCCAGCCTGAATAAGATTTTCCGCTGCCGCTTGTACTCACCCTTTGAAAAGAGTGGCATACCGCTACTGCAAGTCCATCGGTAGCATCCAGAAATTCTGGAGTTTCTTTGAAGTTCAGTAATCTCTGCAACATGGAAGCCACCTGTTCTTTACCCGCGCTTCCATTCCCTGTAATCGCTTGTTTTATTTTCCTTGGTGCATATTCAACGATGGGTATATCTCTCGACAGTGCTGCTGCCATGGCTATTCCCTGAGCCCTTCCCAGCTTTAGCATAACCTGAATATTTTTTCCGTAGAAAGGAGCTTCGAGTGCAACAACATCAGGTTTATACTGATCAACGAGTCCAACGGTCTTGGCAAAGATACGTTGTAGCTTCAAAAAGTGATCATCGAGATGATCCATACGAACAATCCCCATTGTGATTAATTCTATTTTACTTCCTTTTTCCAATATCACCCCGTACCCCATGATAGAGGTACCGGGATCTATACCCATGATCACCCTTTCCTTTTTTTTAGCCAACATAGAACAATATTAAGCATATTTGTACAGAGTAAAAGCATAAAAGAATTGATCGCTAAGCATAAGGTAGTATTTTCTAATTTTTTGAAATGTGGGATAGTCATCCTTGCATTCTGGTTTATCTACGATAAGCTGTCTGAAAATAACAATCTTAAGGACTTTAATACTATCCTTTCGGCAATTCCCCGGAGAGAAATCATTGCGGTACTGTCACTGGTCGTTTTGCTTATGCTGCTGAATTGGGGACTGGAATCCCTGAAGTGGAAAAGACTATTGCAGCAGATAGAGAAAATCTCTTTTTGGAAAGCCCTGGAATCTGTTTTCTGCGGATTAACATGGGCTGTATTTACGCCGAACAGAATCGGTGAATATGGGGGAAGGGTTTTTTTCCTTTCGCCTAAAAGAAGGATCATCGGGATCGTTGCCATGGCGGTAGGTAATATTGGTCAGATGGTTTTGACCAATATCTTTGGGGCTATTGCACTAAGTTTTTTTATTTACCGCTTTGTTGGACTGGATTATCGATTAAATTATGCACTCATTGCCTTATCGGTAATGTTCTGCCTGTTCTTTCTTATTTTCTTTTTCAATATCCGCTGGTTAAACGGATTGTTGCTGTCCATGCGGTTCACACGCAAATACAAGAAGTTCTACAGCATTTTAGGGAGATATCAGAAGAAAGAATTGCTCAAAATTCTTTTATTCTGCCTGGCCCGTTATCTTGTTTTCAGTACGCAATATTTTATCCTGTTTTTCTGGCTGATTGCAGATATACATTATCTGGATATTCTCATGATGGTGTGCATTCTTTTCTTTGTACAATCTACCCTGCCCTCATTAGACTTATTTGATATTGGGGTGAGGAGTGTAACTGCCTCTTATTTTTTTAGCTTTGTAACAGATCAGGAAGTTGCTGTTATTGCATGTACTGCTGGTATATGGCTGATAAATCTTATTATTCCTGCAATATTGGGTTCATATTTTGTCTTTAAATTAAATTTTTTTGGAAGTCTACAACGTCGTTAGTTACCTGTCTTTATTTTTAACCATTATATACCTGCTTGTTGTGATCTCTTTTATAAGGGGATGGCACCGGCTCATTCCATTTACCTATAAAGACTCCAGGGGAGTCACGCCAGTTTCTATCATAGTGGCTGCACGTAATGAAGCGGCATTAATTCATGAAACGATCGAAGCCCTCCTGGCGCAGGATTACGACAAAGAGCTGACTGAGATTATCTTTATCGACGACCACTCCACAGACGAGACAGCGGAAATTATAAAATCTTATGCTGCTGAAGGGGTAAAGCTGATCATCCTGAAAGAAGACAGGGCTTTAAATTCGTATAAGAAAAAAGCCATTCAGACTGCCATAGCCGGATCATGTGGAAAACTGATTATTACGACAGATGCGGATTGCCGCATGGGAAAAGACTGGTTGAAGACTATTGTTTCTTTTTATGAGGTAAATCATTATAAGATGATTTCTTCACCGGTAGCATATGATCAGGAAAAAAGTTTTTTTGAGCATTCACAATCCCTGGAGTTCCTGTATCTCATCGGTCTGGGTGCTTCAACTATTGGAAATGGAAAGCCTTCGACCTGTAATGGGGCAAACCTCGCCTATGAGAAAGATGCATTTTATGAGGTAGGAGGATTTCAGGGAATTGATGATCTGGCCTCAGGTGATGATGAACTGTTGCTGCATAAAATGGCGGCGCGTTATGACAACCATATCGGATTCTTAAAGAACAGGGATGCAATTGTATATACACATGCCAAGCCCAATTTAACAGAATTTCTTCAGCAGCGTAAACGATGGGCATCAAAAAGTACCCGATATAAAAACAAGTCAATTATTGTGCTGGGTGTGTTCATCTGGTTTTTTAACCTGAGTATCCTGTTAAATCTCGTAGCCGGATTATTTATGCTCAGCTACCTGAAAATTGTACTGGCCCAGCTGGTATTTAAAATAGTAGCTGAATTCATCTTTCTGGTGGATGTAACAGGATTTGCCAAACGAAGAAAACTGCTGATCCTGCTACCTATACTTAATCTTTTCCATGTGCTGTATATTATCTATATTGGCATAGCCGGAAATTCAGGAAAATACAACTGGAAGGGAAGAATGGTCAGGTAATGGAAATAAATAATAGTCCTTCGAAAAAGACCTGGCTCAGGTATAAGCGGAATAAACCTGCTTTGGCGGGACTGATTTTTATTGTTTTATTATTACTTATGGCAGTACTGGGTTATCTGATCACGCCGGACCAGACACCCATGGCCAATACCATGCATCTCCAGCTAAGCAATAAGAAACCAGGAAGGAAATTTACCTTTTTGATCATCAGCACCAATCCTTCCATCAAAAAAGTGGGAATTCCTGAAAAAATGATTTATGGTCAGGAAGCCGTTTTTAAATCTATACCCATCACCTCTTACCGGCTTTCCGGAAAATATCTCCTGGTCAAAGAATATATAGGCGATGACGAGCAGGCTGTGGAGACCCGCTACGATGCAGGGAAAGATCCTCAGGAATTTATCCGTACACATTTATATACGCAAACATTTCTGCTTGGCACTGATGGTTATGGCAGGGATATGTTGAGCCGGCTGATTATCGGAATCAGGGTTTCACTTTCTGTAGGTTTAATGGCGGTTATCATCTCCATCAGTATAGGAATCACATTGGGTGCTGTTGCAGGTTATTATGGTGGAAGAGCAGATGCTGCAATCAGCTGGCTGATGAATGTCATCTGGTCCTTACCTTCCTTATTGCTGGTGATAGCAATCTCATTTGCTTTGGGAAAAGGCTTCTGGCAAATATTTATTGCGGTGGGATTATCCACCTGGGTGGATGTGGCGCGACTGGTTCGGGGACAGGTAATGGCATTAAAAGAAGTAGAGTTTGTAGAGGCGGCAAAGGCGTTGGGTTTTTCCTCTTCCCGTATCATCATTAAACATATCCTGCCAAATATTGCCGGTCCGGTATTGGTAATGGCATCTGCCAATTTTGCCTCTGCCATACTCCTTGAAACGGGCCTTAGTTTTCTGGGATTTGGCGCACAGCCACCGATGCCGAGCTGGGGAGGAATGATCAAAGAACACTATGGGTACATCATCATGGATGCTGCTTATCTTGCTATCCTGCCGGGTATGGCCATTATGCTTACCGTATATGCGTTTAACTTAATCGCTGTTGGCTTACAGGACGTTTTTGATGTGAAATCTCAGAATGCCACTATTTAAAATTGTGCACACATTTCGTAAATTGCCGACATGTTATTAAACTGTTATCAACTTGAATTTTTAGAAGCCGGATGTGATGAGGCAGGCAGGGGCTGTTTAGCAGGACCTGTATATGCTGCTGCAGTAATTTTGCCGCCCGATTTTGTGGCTGGGGAATTGAATGACTCCAAAAAGCTGAGCCATAAACAGCGTGTATCCCTGCGCTCAATCATTGAACGGGAGGCCGTTGCATGGGCAGTGGCGGCTGTGGATAACCATGAAATTGACCAGATTAATATATTAAATGCTTCTTTTCTGGCCATGCACAGGGCTATAGAAAAGTTAAGAATTCAGCCTGGATATTTAAGTATTGATGGCAATAGGTTCAAGCAATACCCTGGAATTCCACATTCATGTATTGTAAAAGGCGATGGTAAATATTTAAATATTGCTGCCGCTTCTATTCTGGCAAAGACACACAGGGATGAGTATATGGACAATCTTTCGGTAGATTATCCGATGTACCAATGGCAACAAAATAAAGGTTATCCAACCAAAGTTCACCGTATTGCGGCTATAGAACATGGTATAACGCCATTTCATCGTAAAACTTTTAATTTGAGTAATCCTGAACTTATTCTGTTTTCTGATACTGAAGTATAATTTGTATTTTGACTCGATTTGAAAGCTTTAATCCTAACTAACAGAGTTCCCTTTCCGCCAAATAGTGGGTATCCAATAGTAGTTTATAACACTATAAATGGATTACTAAAACTGGGGGTGGATATTACTTTGTTCAGTATTAATACGAATAAGCATAGGGTTGATGTCGACGATATTTATGATCCGGTTTATGAGCGTATCAAATTTTATTCTTTTGATATAGATACGGAAGTCAATCTCTGGGGTGCATTCTTTAATATCTTCTCCAATGATTCCTATAATGTGTCGCGATTTTACGATGAAGATGCGGCCAAGTTACTGGAAAATATCTTACGGGAGAGCGAGTTTGATATCATCCAGTTTGAAGGTTTACATGTAGTTCCTTACCTGGATGTGGTTAAAAACCACAGTAAGGCAAAGTTGATTTACCGCGCACATAATGTCCTGTTCGATGTTTGGGAAAGGCTGGCCAATTCGGAACGTTTCACACCAAGGCGCCATTACCTCCATTTTCTTGCACGGCGATTAAAAGTGTATGAAACAGAACAGATTAACCGCTTTCATCAGATATTCGCGATCAGTGAGCAGGACAGGCAGAATATTCTGCATTTTGGTTGTGAAACCTGTCTTGACGTTTTTCCTGTTGCGCTTGACCTGGACAGGTATATCATTGATAGTTCCAAAACCAGCTTTCCCACATTATTTCATCTGGGAGCGATGGATTTCCGGCCCAATAAGGAAGGGCTGGAATGGTTTATCGATGAAATATGGCCTGATATTGAGACCTTGAACTCCGAACTGCGGTTCTATATCGCGGGAAAAAGTATGCCGGAAGATTTTTACCATTATGATTCCGATAATCTTGTAGTGGAAGGGGAGATCTTTGATGCTGTTGAATTTATAAATTCCAAGGCTATTATGATCGTTCCTCTACTCTCAGGCAGTGGCATGCGTGTAAAGATTATTGAGGGAATGGCTATGCAGAAATGTATTATTGCGACCAGTCATGCTGCCGAAGGCATCAACTATAAAAATGGAAGAGACATCATGATCGCGAACACACCGGATGAATTTTACCGTTCTATTCTTCAATGTATCACACACCCGAACCGATGGCGCGAAATAGGAGAAAATGCGAGGAAAACCGCAGAGCGTGACCATAATATATCATCCAGTTCTGAAAGGATGTTAAGTGTATATCAGCGGTTAGTAAATGGATAAAATTTATGTACTTTTGCCCTCAATTTTTAAGCGCAATAGCACATGAATAATACCGCATTAACAGAGAAACATATTTCATTAGGTGCCAAAATGGTGCCATTTGCAGGCTACAACATGCCCGTTCAATACGAAGGTATTAACGCCGAACATGCTACAGTAAGAAAAAGTGTAGGTGTTTTTGATGTCAGTCATATGGGAGAATTTATCCTTAAAGGTGAAGATGCTTTGGATTTAATTCAGCGGGTGATCAGTAATGATGCCTCTAAACTATATGATGGCAAGGTACAGTACGCCTACCTTCCCAATGAAAATGGTGGTATTGTAGACGATTTGCTGGTCTACAGGATTGATGAAAAAAGCTATATGCTTGTTGTCAATGCTTCAAATATAGAGAAAGACTGGAATTGGATCCAGAAATTCAATACAAAAGAGGTGGAGATGCATAACATTTCTGATCAAACATCCCTTTTGGCTATACAGGGGCCTAAGGCTGCTGAAGCCTTGCAAAGTCTGACAGAGATCGACCTGGCTTCTATGGAGTATTATAACTTTAAAAAAGGAACTTTTGCCGGTGTGGATAATGTAGTGATTTCGGCTACAGGATATACTGGTGCAGGGGGATTCGAAATTTATTGTGATAATGCACATGCAGAGCAGATATGGGATGCTGTTTTTGAAGCAGGAAAATCATTTAATATTAAACCTATTGGCTTAGGCGCACGTGATACACTTCGTCTGGAGATGGGTTTCTGTTTATATGGAAATGATATTGATGATACCACTTCACCAATTGAAGCTGGTTTAGGATGGGTAACAAAGTTTACCAAAGCATTTACAAATGCTGAAGCATTGCTCGCGCAAAAGGAGGCCGGTGTTCAACGTAAACTGGTTGGATTTGAAATGATAGACCGTGGTATTCCCCGTCACGATTATGAAATTGCTGATGAGGCTGGAAATGTGATTGGCAAAGTGACTTCAGGAACCCAGTCACCTTCCCTGCAAAAAGCCATCGGAATGGGATATGTTGCTAAAGAATTTGCAAAGGAAGGCACAGAGATTTATATTCTTATCCGCAATAATAAAATTAAAGCAAAAGTAGTAAAGTTCCCTTTTTATAAATAAACAGGATTTAATAATACCCTATCCCCTTATCTAATTAGCGCATCAAGTATACATGTCAGGAAAGAAAATAGAAGTTTGTCTCAGTCCCGCCCTTATTAATTTATATGCTATTGAAGAAAGCATAGTCGTTGTGATAGATATTTTAAGGGCTACTTCGTCCATGGTTTATGGAATAGATAATGGGGCAGAAGCTATCATTCCTGTGGCTCAGGTAGAGGATTGTTTGGGTTATGCAGATAAAGGTTATTTACTGGCTGCGGAAAGAAATGGTGAGGTCGTTGCCGGCTATGATTTCGGCAATTCTCCTTTTTCCTATACACCGGAAAAAGTTTCAGGAAAAACTGTCGTACTGACCACTACAAATGGAACCAAAGCGATAAACCTGGCGAAGAAAGCCCATCAGGTGGTTATTGGATCATTTCTGAACCTGAAACCTTTATGCGAATGGCTGAAAGTCCAGGATCGGGATGTGCTGTTGCTCTGTGCGGGCTGGAAAGATCAGTTTAACCTGGAAGACACCCTATTTGCAGGTGCTGTGGCTCAGGAGCTGCGTTCTTCCTTTGTCTCTTTTGATGATGCCAGCGTTGCAGCGGAAGATTTATATGCCCTGGCAAAGGATAATTTAAGGGCTTATGTCGGAAAATCTTCCCATAGCCACAGAATGGTCGCATTAAATATTGAAGAAGATGTAAAGTTCTGTTTGCAATTAAACATCTGTGAAGCTATTCCTGTCCTTGTAGGAGATAGCTTGGTGGCGCTTAAAAAATAGGTGCCAACATTATTAAAAAAATAGATCTTGTAAAGAGGGAGGGTTTTTTAAATTCTCCCTCTTTTGTGTTTTATTCATTCCTGCAAAGCGGGCCGGCAGTATTTTTCGTGGTGCTTGTCGTTTAGTGCATAAGCTATGTCTTGTTGACAAGATCGCTCAGCAACAAATTATTTTTTATAGTTTTCAGTGTTTCCTCATAGGCGAGCCAGTAAATGGTTTCTGCTTTTTTCATATCAAATGTGCTGATCTCACCCATTCCTTTAGGTTCTATCAGCACATTGCAATACTTCACCTTCTGCTCCATATCCTTATTAATTGACATCAATCCTGCACGTCCTACCAAGGAGCTGAAATTGCTGATCTTTTGTACCGGTTTTAGGTGATTACAGGAAGATCCGATAATAAAATCACAATGTTCCAGTAAAGGTTCAACCGGAAAATTGTTCAGGATACCACCATCTACATACATCTGATCCTCAATCATGATCGGCCTGAAAATACCAGGGATACAACTTGAAGCCTGAATAGCCCTGATTAATGGTCCTTTGGTAAAATAGACAAGTTTTCCTTCGCTAAAATTAGTGGCCGCAATAGTGAGCGGGATTTTGAGATTTTCAATTTTATCCTCCGGAAAATACTCCTTCAATAAATTGGAGGTATTTTCAATATTAATGAGGCCAAGAGCACCTACAGCGGGCCTGATGAAACGCAGCAGCTTGGTTTTGATGAAGATATTAAGACCTTCTTCCGGGTCTATTCCTGCAGCATAAAATGCCCCTGCAATTGCGCCTGCGCTTGTGCCGCTAATGTGGCTGAATTGAATACCTGCATTAATAAATGCTTTTAATACCCCCAGGTGGGCAATACCTCTGATTCCGCCGCCGGACAATACTATACCTACTCTAGCCATCTTTATCCTTCGATTTAATACTCCTCTTATTTTGGTTTGTACTTTGCAGCACCTAATATTTTCTGTGCATCCTGATCGGCCATGAGTTGCTGTAAGGTCACCTCAGGATTTTCTTCCATATACTTTCTTACGATCTGCCATCCCGTCCATATGCCTAGTTTAGGGGCTGATTCATTTTTTTCTCCCAATCCGGGAGTAAAAGGAGCTTCGCTTACATACATCTGAATTTTCTGGAAATCAGTTTCAAAAAGCAAATCATTCTCCATAAAATATGCCCATATGTCTCCTTCATACATTTTACACCAGTCCAATTGCTTTCCGGTATAACCGATTTTAATTGAATCGGCAACTTTTTCATCCAATACCCGATCCATAAAATAAAGTATCTTCCCGTTTTCAATCATTTTTGATAATAGTGAACGGTTTTCATCCTTTTGTTGAAAAAGCTCTTCACGGGCATAGGTCTCCGTCAGCCTGGGGACAATATATTCAGGTGTAAATCTTCTTGAAAGGTAGATGGGGACACTTTTTACAATGGCTCTGTAAAACCTGCTGTCTTTTCCTAAAAACATATCCAGCCCTATTCCCATATAATCATCTCCTATGGGAGTCTGCACCGAAAATCCGGAAATAAAAGAAATAAAACGGGGAACCCTGGCTTTGGGGTAATAGTAAAGGATGTATTTAAATGTTTGGTTTAAAGTCTCTTCAGTAGGTTTAAGGTTTTTAAAAACACTGTCCACATCATGACTCAGATCGGTATAAGCCTGGTCCTTATACAAGGTGCTTAATATTTCTTCATCGGAATAATCACTGTTCCCAACCATCCGGTGAATATAATCATCATAAAAAATCCCATATTTTTTCTGGAGCTGCTGATTGGTCTTCAGGATATCCGACGATTTGCCCTTATACAGTTCCTGATCAAATCTTTCAATCTTTATATTAGGGTTTATGCCCTCAACATCAGGCTTATTGCCGTGTTTACACGAAAAAAAAGTGACTACACACAGAAAAATTAGATAAATTTGTTGATGTTTTACGTTATAAATCATGTAATAGCAAATATAAAAAGTTGAAGATTGAAATTGTCATCAACTTATGTTAAAAGATAAACAAATGTATGTTCTTACAGGCTATTGTGAAAAATGATAAATGCGGGGGACTTCTGAATTTAGTGATCAGATCGATTTGTGTCCTGATCGGCCTAAAGTCCGATGTGGAGAAGAAAAACGTACAAACAACAAAGATGGGCTGCAGAATACTTTTATGGTCAGCAACATCATAACCGTTAATAAATAAACAGATGAAGAAGATTTTTACAGGGTTACTATTATGTATGTTAACAGGAAGTGCTTTTGCACAGTACCGTCCGGAACCTAATTATGGATTCAGGCTTGGGCTGACAGCATCGCCGACAATTGGCTGGGCTAAGCCGGAAACAGGAACGAGCAATGGTATTAATCTTGGATTTTCTTACGGATTACTGGCAGATTTCAACTTCGCAGAGAATTACAGTTTCTCTACAGGTTTAACCATTACAACGATCAATGGGAAGACCACAGAACTCAATCCGAGTCCTTATTATGCCGAAAGCGGTGGTACAGGTACAGCAACTCCATTTGACCTTAAATATATGCTGCAGTATGTAGAGATCCCGTTAACTGTAAAATTAAAAACAGATAAAATAGGTCTTATGCGCTGGTATGGGCAGTTTGGTCTTTCCAATGATTTTAATATTGGTGCGAGACAGGATGTACAGCTCGACGGAAGAAGTTTTAGAAAAGATATTTCCATCAAGAAAGATATTAACTTCTACCGGGCCGGACTCATTATAGGCGGTGGAGTTGAATATGATATAGCCGGAAGTACGAGTTTAATGGCTGGATTAACATTTAATAACGGATTTACAGATATTTCTGATGATAAAAACAGGAGTGTGCGTAACCATTATATAGGAATAAGTTTAGGGGTTTTCTTTTAAAAGATATGAAGATAGCATTAGCGCAACTCAACTACCATATTGGGAATTTTGAAAGCAATACAAAAAAAATCATTGAACACATTGCGTTGGCTAAAGCCGATGGAGCAGATCTGGTTGTCTTTGCAGAGCTGGCTGTTTGCGGATATCCACCACGTGATTTTCTTGAATTTGAAGAGTTTATCTCTTTATGTGAGGCGGCCGCAAAGGAAATTGCCGCACACTGTAGAGGAATTGCCTGTATCATAGGTCTTCCTGTAAAGAATGATCAGTTTGCTGGTAAAGATTTATACAACGCTGCCTATTTTATCGATGAAGGAGAAGTCAAAGCCATTGTAAAAAAAGCATTGCTCCCTAACTATGATGTGTTTGACGAGTACCGTTATTTTGAGCCTGCGACACAATTCAGCTGTATCAATTTCAGAGGGACAAAAATTGCGCTTACCATCTGTGAGGATTTATGGAATATCAATAATAACCCTTTGTATGTTTCGAATCCGATGGATACCTTAATCGCAGAGGAACCGGATGTAATGATCAATATTGCGGCATCCCCATTTTCTTATCAGCATGATGATGAAAGAATGAAAGTTCTGTCAGATAATGCAAAAAAATATAAGTTGCCTTTATTATATGTGAACCAGGTAGGATCACAGACGGAAATCATTTTTGACGGGGGATCGATGGTCTTTGATGCGGAAGGCAATCTGCTGGATGAAATGCCTTATTTTAAGGAGCATTTAAGGTCCTATAAGCTCAGCGATCACAAAATACAGGGATATAGTCCAATCGCCCCTCAAAACGCGCCAGATATTGCCCAGATCCATGATGCACTGATCCTGGGAATAAAAGATTATTTTGTAAAGTCTGGTTTTTCGAAGGCGGTATTGGGGTTGTCAGGTGGTATTGATTCTGCGATTGTCTGTGCATTGGCCTGCCGTGCTTTAGGCCCTGAAAATGTGATGGCAGTTTTGATGCCTTCAAAATATTCTTCCGATCATTCGGTAAAAGATGCACTTGATCTTGTCGAAAACTTTGGCTGTAAACATGAGATTGTTTCCATTGCTCCGGCGGCAGATGCTTTCGATACCATGATGGCAGGGGCATTTGAAGGTCTTGCTTTCAACCTCACTGAAGAGAATATCCAGGCACGTACCAGGGGCATTGTGGTGATGGCGATGTCCAATAAGTTTGGCTATATCCTTTTAAACACCTCCAATAAAAGTGAATGTGCGGTAGGATATGGTACATTATACGGTGATATGTGCGGTGCAATAGGGGTGATAGGAGATGTGTATAAAACCCAGATTTATGAGCTGGCACATTACATTAACAAGGATGGAGAAGTGATCCCGGAGAATACCATCGTAAAACCACCTTCCGCGGAACTGAGGCCGGGACAAAAAGATTCTGATTCCCTGCCTGATTATGATACGCTGGATGCGATTTTGTACCAGTTTATTGAGCTGAAGAAAAGTTCTGCAGCTATTATTGCATTGGGTTATGAGGAAGCTTTGGTCAGGAGAATTATAAAAATGGTGAATGCTGCTGAATTTAAACGTTATCAAACGCCACCGATTTTACGTGTCTCCCCAAAAGCATTTGGAATGGGACGCAGGATGCCTATTGTAGGAAAGTACCTTTCCTAGACGCTGAAGAAGCTTATCAAATCACTGAAAAGGCCTATAAACAAAAGCGTTGGTGTATCATGATCTCAGGATACACCAACGCTTTTGTTGTTTTTACTCCTATTTCCCTGCAGGGATATTTTCAAATATTCAATTCTCAGGGGCAGAGGTTCATTTATGGTAATCCTCTTTTGTTTGGGGACAATAGGCTATTGTACGGACTGAGGTTCAGACACTCTTCTTTTTTCTAAAGAAAGTATGATAAGGAATGAAGAGGGCCAGGATAATACCGGTAATAACCAGTAGCTGTGCAATAATATCACCGCTTTTCGAGTAAAATGTAACCTGGTCATTCAAATTTACATCCATTTTCAGTGCATCACGTGTCCACCATAAAGATTCCTTGATGACATCGCCGCGTTGATTGATAAATCCGGAGATTCCGGTATTTGCTGAACGGACTACCCACCTGCGGTTTTCTATTGCCCTTAATTTGGCGTATAAAAAATGCTGGTCTTTGCCGGAAGTATTTCCCCACCATCCGTCATTGGTAATGATGGCAATAAGCTGGGCACCATCTTTTACAGATTTGCCAATCCAGCTTCCCCAGAGGGATTCATAGCAAATTACCGGCGCTACACCAACGCCATTCTGTGAATAAAATACACCTGGCTCATCCTGCCATCCCCAGCCGGAGACGGTTCCACCCAGTCCTGCAAAGACAGGGGCCAGGAAAGATAAGGTTTTTGGAAAGGGCATTTTCTCCACGCCAGGTACCAGTTTCGATTTATGGTAGAACTGTACATTTGCAGAGTTTTCTACCTGCATGGCAGAGTTAAAATTATCATAAAAAGTGCCGCTGTTGCCATCCTGTTTAGCGGAAAGGGTTTTCTTTTCCTGATAGAACCTGACACTTTCAATTCCAGTAATGAGGGTTCCATTTTTATATTTCTCCAAAAATTCCTGCGCAGCGGTATATTCCCTTGTGCTGCGCACACGCTCTTCATCTGCATAACTTGGAATGGCTGTCTCCGGCCATATGAAATATTCTGTATTCACCTGTGCCACGGAATCGGATAAATGCGTGAGTGTACGGAGCTGGTCTGCCGGGGAAATTCCTCCGTTCTTTTGATAGGGATCGATATTGGGCTGTACGACAACCACATTCACGGGCATTGGTTTTTCTTTATACCCATAATATTTAATCAGGGAAATTCCTGCAGGAATGATAACCAATAACAGCCAGCCTATAGCGGGCCTGATCCTCAGGTAACCGGTAGCATTTGACCTGAAGCTCTTGTAAGCTTCAAAAGCCATGATATTGCTCAGCATAATCCATACGGATCCGCCATATACACCGGTACTCTCATACCATTGGGCCAGCTGGTGCATACCTGCAAAACCATTACCGAGAGTCATCCATGGAAAAGCAAGATCCCAGGTCTGGTGCAGGTATTCCATACTGATCCAAAAACTCAGTAAAGCAAGGTAAGCTACCTTTTTACGGCTGACCACAACGCGGAAACGGTAGTATAACCAGAAGGCGAAAGTCATTAACAATGCACCCAGACCAAAAGGAATAACAGAGATAGGCAGCGCTACAACCGGGCTGTTATACGCACTTATCGCATTATAGACCCAATAAATACAAGCGGTATTCCAGGTGAGGAAAGTCAAGCCTGCGGTAAGAAATACCTTCTTCCCTTTTCTTTTCTCTTCTGAAAGAATAATGCCATCCAGTGCAATGAAAAGAGGAACAAGGCCGATGAATAGGAGAGGAGCGGCAAAATTATGAGGAGGCCATGCCAGCCACATTAAAAAAGCACTTAACAGGGCAGGCAGAAAATGAGATTTAGCTTTCATTGGGGATGATGTAAATATGATTTGAGGTCAGGCTGATGGCTAAAAACTATCCAGAATATCGGCTTTTTTAGCTTCATACTCTTCCTGTGTGATCAGTTGTTTATCATAAAGTGTTTTCAGTTTTCGCAGTCGGAGTGTCGTTTCATCCTCAGGTTCTTCTACAGGAATGGAGGCGGTGTAAAGGGGTATTTCCATTTCCTCCTTTTTAGAAACCTCAGTTTCAATAACCGTTACAGGAGTATCGATAGCAACAGGAGTTCTGCGTTCATTTAGCTCCGCTTGTTTCTGTGCTTCCTTAAAGAGCTCTAACTGTTCGTATGCGGCCTGGTATAATTTGCGCGCCTGTACTTTCGGGATATATTCAGTAATGATATTTTCTCCATGCTGCGGTACGCAGATAAACTTGGATCCAAACAATTCCTCTTTGAAGGAAACCTCCTTGATACTCTTCCAGGAAATATCTTTAAAGTTCATGGTGATGCCAAAATTCGCAGGCTCACAATAGAATATACGTTTATTGCTGACCACAATACAGTCGGGGAGCAGGTTGACAGCAGGTTTTTTCTGGACAGCCAGGTAAATCAGCTCCTCATTTGTAGTCAGCATATCATTTAACTTGCCTAAAACCTTTTCAACTGCTTTCGGGTCTTGTTCGTCACTCAAAAATCTATCGATTAAAATCATATCTTTTTTGGTTTAATGCGCTATTTGAATTTAATATTCTTTTATCAGGTTGTGCCTTTTATGATTGATGATCGGCAGGAATAAAATGCGGATCGAATCAATCTTTATCATAAACACGTTTTTCTTTTTTAACCTCTTCCCGTCCGGCCACACAAATTACGAATTCACCTTTTAAGATATTGTTTTCAAAATGTGATTTTATTTCAGTTAAGGTACCCCTTACTGTCTCTTCGTACATTTTCGTGAGCTCACGGCTCACTGAGGCTTGCCGCTCTTCTCCAAAAAAAACGGCAAATTCTTCCAGTGTTTTCAGCAGGCGGTGCGGACTTTCATATAAAATAATCGTGCGTTCTTCATCGGCAAGCTTCTTCAGGCGTGTCTGCCTTCCTTTTTTAACGGGTAAAAAGCCTTCAAAAACAAAGGCATCCGTAGGCAGGCCTGAATTCACCAGGGCAGGTACAAATGCAGTCGCGCCAGGTAAACACTCCACAGGGAAGTTATGTTTGAGCACTTCCCTCACCAGAAAAAATCCCGGATCAGATATGGCAGGAGTTCCTGCATCAGAAATTAAGGCTACTATTTTCCCCTCGCTGAGGAACCTAATAATCTCTGAGGTTGCCTTATGCTCATTGTGCTGGTGATGGGAATATGCTTTTTTATCAATTCCGAAATGCTTTAATAAAGGAGCACTTGTGCGGGTATCTTCCGCAAGAATTATATCGGCTTCTTTCAGGATGCGGATGGCCCTGAAGGTCATATCTTCAAGATTGCCGATAGGTGTAGGAACCAGAAATAGTTTGCCGCCCATATTATTCTCCAAACTCTTGTTATATTTGTTAAAAAATTAAATAATGTTGCAAGTTAACTATATCCGCGAAAATAGAGAGAAAGTTTTAGAGCGCCTAAACCTCCGTAACTTTAAACAACCTGAGTTGGTTGATGAAATCATTAAATTAGATGAAGAACGCAGACAGACTCAAACCTCGCTGGATAACTTATCCGCTATAGCCAATGCAAGTGCCAAACAAGTTGGCGAGTTGATGCGTAATGGTAAAAAAGAAGAAGCTGAAGCGTTAAAAGCGGAAACTACTTCCAATAAAGATACCATTAAACAGCTTTCTGACCAGTTGGCCTTATCAGAACAGCATTTACACCATGCGCTGGTTCAGATTCCGAATTTACCTGCGGAACAAGTTCCTGCCGGTACGACTGCTGAAGACAATGAAGTGGTGTATCTTCATGGTGAGCCGGCTGTATTACATGATAAAGCTTTGCCGCACTGGGAGCTGACCAGTAAATATGATATTATAGACTTTGAATTGGGTACCAAGATCACAGGGGCTGGTTTCCCGGTATATAAAGGCAAAGGAGCCCGTTTACAGCGCGCCTTAATCAATTTCTTTCTGGACAGGGCCACAGCCCAGGGATATAAAGAAATGCAGGTTCCACACCTGGTAAATGAAGCATCAGGTTTCGGAACGGGACAGCTACCGGATAAAGAGGGACAGATGTACCATTCAACAGTAGATAATCTTTATCTGATCCCTACTGCAGAAGTGCCGGTAACTAACCTTTACCGTGATGTGATTCTTAAAGAAGAAGAGCTTCCTGTTAGAAATACAGCATATACACCTTGTTTTCGTCGTGAGGCGGGATCTTACGGTGCACATGTACGTGGATTAAACAGGCTGCACCAATTTGATAAAGTAGAAGTGGTACAGATTGTTCATCCCGATCAATCATATGAGGTTTTAGAGCAAATGAGCGCCTATGTGCAATCTATACTGCAGGACCTGGGCCTACATTACCGGGTATTGCGTTTATGTGCGGGAGACATGGGATTCACTGCTGCAATGACCTATGATATGGAAGTCTGGAGTGCTGCCCAGCAACGCTGGCTGGAAGTATCTTCCGTATCAAATTTTGAAACGTATCAGGCAAACCGCCTGAAATTGAGATACAGAGGTGCTGGTAAACCGCAGCTAGCCCATACCCTGAATGGTAGTGCATTGGCATTGCCACGTATTGTAGCAGCGATTCTTGAGAACTACCAGACTGTAGATGGAATTCAGATTCCTGAAGTACTGGTCAAATATACTGGTTTCGATAGAATTGACTAATTTAGAGGCTATGCCTTACCCATCATAAAAAAGGGTTGATCATTGATCAACCCTTTTTTATTGCTTTTACCCGCATCTTGCTGCAGGGAATATTGTCAAATAGTCAATTCCCAGGTGCTCAATTTCCACGGTACAGTGTTTTCAGGATTTAGACACGCTCCGGGAAAACCTCATGTTGAGACACCCTCGTTTTGTATATATTATCAATTATAAAATAAGAATCAATAACAGGATAATAATAATGATTGCACCTACGGAAAGATAAACACCACCACCCATTGCGCGGGCCTGTTGTTTCATTTCTTTAAGTTCTTTGCGTAATTCTTTTCTTTCAGACCTTGACAAATCAGATTTGTCCATAGCTTTAATCTCTTCAACACGATTAGTGATCTTCTCTAATTGAACTTTCTGTTCTGCCGTTAATTCTACTTTGTCTTTAACTGTTGCTGCAGATACAGAATTTGAACTAACACCTAATGTGAAGATTAATGCGAGTGTGTAAATTAGTTTTTTCATAATTGTTGATTTGTAGGTTAAAAATTGTTACAACTCCTAAATAACAAAAAACCTACCAACATTGCTGGTAGGTTCATTATGAGGTGATAATGGCTCATTATGGACAATATTTGTAATAAATTTCCGATACGACCGGAGGCATTTCTCAAAAACTGTCCACTCTTTTAGTCATTATTTAATTTCAAATACAGTATTCATGGTATAACTCAGCTTAATTTTCTTAAAATCGATCTCCGGAGAAGAAGCCGATAAATCTGCACTTTCAGCTCTCATCATCATGTTGCGGTAAACAGGCTGAGGAAAGGATTCATTATTCAATTCCTGGATATCAATTACCGACAGCAATTGTGTGCCAATGCTTTCCACAAGATAGGTTGCTTTTTCTTTTGCAGCCTGCAAGGCTTTAATCTTCAGTTCCTTTTTTAAGGCTTCAATTTTAGAATAATCATAGCTATCAATGTTGGTATATGCTACGCCCTTAGGATCAACAGCACCGATAAGTGCATTCCATTTATTCAGGTCTGTTACTTTTAAACGATATTGTTTGCTGACCAGGAAGTCAGGATTTTTCTTTTTCTCCCCAACTGTGTTGTAACTGGACAAGTTATTAATGGTCAGGTTTTCTTTTGTGATCCCGGCACTCTGAACGGCTTTAAACAATTGGTTTTCCAGGTCGTTAATTTCTACCTTTTTCTTGCTATTGCCATCTTTAAGATATTCTTTCAGCGAGATACTGATGTAAATGATATCCGGAGTTACTTCAGTCTCTGCAGTACCGCTAACGGTAATTTTCTTACGGAGGTCAACTTGTTGGGCCATGGCACTTATACTGAATAAGGCAACAAAGGCAAGGGCAAATAATTTTTTCATAATAATTTCTATTTGAGTGTTGTTATGGAATAGATGTAAAAACCATACCGTTTCCACATCATTTTATAAAATTTTTTTTAATGTGCGCTGAAACCAGCAGTGATTTATCATTTATCTGGCTATTACACAAGATATGATATGCCATAAAAAAAGGGTGTCATCAGACACCCTCCATAAAGTTTTTGAACGTTAAGATTAATCTTCTACAACCTCATTGTTAGGTCCTATCTCTTCTTTTACATCTTCCTTAAAATAAGTTTTCTGGAAAATCAGAATCACAATAACGCCAACAGAGATAGCTGCATCGGCTACATTAAATACTGGCCTGAAAAAGACATAATCTTCTCCTCCCCATATAGGTACCCATGAAGGGAATATGCCTTCTAAAATCGGGAAATAGAACATATCTACTACCCGTCCATGGAACAGGCCGGAATAGCCATATATTTTACCGTAAAATACAGAGTCGATAATATTTCCCAGTGCGCCGGCAAAAATCAGGGCTACATTCAGGATCAATCCCCTATGGTATTTGTGTTTGATCAGATGGTGAAGGCCGTAACCAATTCCCGCAACAGCGGCAATTCTAAACAGAGACAAGGCCAGCTTCCCAAATTCACCCCCGAATTCCATTCCAAAAGCCATTCCATTGTTTTCTGTGAAATGTATAATGAACCAGTTACCCATAATTTTAAACTCCTGACCAATATACATATTGGTTTTGATCCAGGTTTTTAAAAGCTGGTCGGCAAGCAATACCAGAAAGACAGCCAGTAAAGGTTTAGTATAGCCTTTCATTATGCCTGCTTCAATTTAGCCTCCATACTCAACGTAGCGTGAGGTACAGCACGTAAACGTTCTTTCTGAATCAGCTTTCCTGTTTCACGGCAAATACCGTAAGTTTTATTTTCGATCCGCACAAGCGCAGCTTCCAGGTTATCAATAAACTTTTTCTGACGGGCAGCCAATTGGTTCAATTGCTCTTTTTCCATTGTTGCTGAACCATCTTCCAGGGTTTTGTAAGCACCAGAGGTATCTTCAGTTCCATTGGAATTAGGGCTGCTTAATGACTTTGTTAAAGAAAGAAATTCCTCTCTGGCCATACGCAGTTTATCCTGGATCAGCTCTTTAAATTCTTGAAGCTCAGCGTCTGAGTAGCGTGTTTTTGTAGGTTTTTCCATAATTAAATTATTGTTTTGTGATCGAAATATGCAGTTCAACATCTTCGATTACTATTTTGTTTCCATTATCAATTTGCGTTAGCAAAGTTATTTGATCAGCTAAAACCTCGGCGCAAATGTAGGCTTTATTCTGTTCTACAGCAGCTGTAATCAAATTATCGTTTTGTAAATTAACTGTGATACGATCCGTTACTTCAAAATTTAATTCTTTTCTTAAATTCTGTATCCTGTTGATCAGCTCACGCGACAGTCCTTCCTGTTTCAGTTCATCAGTAAGGGTAACATCCAGCGCTACAGTCAGATTACCAAGATTGGTGACCTGCCACCCCGGAATATCTTCTGCAATAATCTCTACATCTTCCAAAAGGATAATATAGTCAGTTCCCGGCACATTATATTTACCTTCTGCTTCAAAAAGTGTTAAATCCTCAGGACTCATATTGCTCACTTTTTCCGCTACAGTTTTCATATCTTTTCCTACTTTAGGGCCTAAAGCTTTAAAGTTGGGTTTGATCTTCTTTTTGATGAAGCCTGCGGTATCTGTAATATATTCAATATTTTTGATATTTGTCTCTGATAAAATAATTTCCTTAACCAGTTCAACTCTTTCTTCAAAATTCCTATCCAATACCGGAATCAGGATTTTTGCTAAAGGCTGACGCACATTGATACCAGATTTCTTTCTTAGTGAAAGCACCATAGATGAAATATTCTGCGCCAGTTCCATACGTTCATTCAGTTCTTTATCGATAAGGGAGGTATCGCCCTCTTTCCAAAGACTTAAATGGATGGATTCTTCTGCAACGGAAGATGTTGAAACGGTCAGGTTCTGGTACAGCCAGTCTGCAAAGAAGGGTGCAATGGGCGACATTAACTGAGAAACGCTCATTAAACAAGTATACAGCGTTTCATAAGCAGCTTTTTTATCTGCTGTCATTTCCCCTTTCCAGAAGCGGCGACGGGATAAACGGATATACCAGTTACTTAAATGTTCGTCTACAAAAGTCTGAATAGCCCTTGCCGCCTTGGTGGGCTCATAGGTATTGTAACTTTCATCTACTTCATTAACCAGGTTCTGCAGCAGGGATAAAATCCAGCGGTCAAGTTCCGAACGGTCAGCTACCGGGGTTTCATTGTTCTCATCGATCTCAAACTTATCGATATTCGCATACAAAGCGAAGAAAGCATACGTATTGTACAGCGTACCAAAGAATTTACGGCGAACCTCATCCAGTCCCTCAGTATTGAATTTCAGGTTATCCCATGGGGAAGCATTGCTGATCATGTACCATCTCGTCGCATCAGCACTGTAGGTATCAATGGTATGGAAAGGATCAATACCATTACCCAGTCGCTTAGACATCTTGTTGCCGTTTTTGTCCAGCACCAATCCATTGGAGACTACATTTTTATAGGCCACGCCTTTATTGCCAACGCGTTCATTGATCGCTCTGATCTCCTCGCTTGTCTCATCCAGCATCACTGCGATGGCATGTAAGGTAAAGAACCATCCACGGGTCTGATCCACTCCTTCGGCAATAAAATCTGCCGGATAGGCATTCTCAAACTCCTCCTGATTTTCAAAAGGGAAATGCCATTGCGCATAAGGCATTGCACCACTATCAAACCAAACGTCGATAAGGTCCAGCTCGCGCGTCATCTTTTCTCCATTTACTGAAACTAAGACCACATCATCCACATAGGGGCGGTGCATATCTTTCAACTCGAATGAAGCTTCCATAAAACCGGCCTCAACAGATTTTTTGATCTCTGCATTGAGCTCAGCGATGGAACCGATACATTTTTCTTCTGTACCGTCTGCAGTTCTCCAGATCGGCAGTGGTGTACCCCAGTAACGTGAACGGGATAAATTCCAATCCACCAGATTTTCCAGCCAGTTGCCAAAACGTCCTGTTCCGGTAGCTTCCGGTTTCCAGTTGATGGACTTATTCTGTTCCACCATTTTTTCCTTTACGGCAGTAGTCTTGATAAACCAGCTGTCGAGAGGATAATAAAGAACAGGTTTATCAGTTCTCCAGCAATGTGGATAACTGTGTTCATATTTTTTAACGTCAAACGCTTTATTCTCTTCTTTTAATTTAATAGCGATCAGTACATCTGTAGGCTTAAAATCTGCTGCCTTACGTTCTTCATCGCTATAGTATTCTTCTTTAACGTAGTAGCCTGCAAAGTCGGTCACTTCGTCAACAAATTTACCCTGTTTATTCACCAGTGGTAATTCATTGCCTTGTTCATCCAGTACCATAACCGCAGGAACGCCATTTTCTTTGGCAACCCGGAAATCGTCCGCACCAAATACAGAAGCAATATGTACGATACCGGTACCATCTTCAGTAGTGACATAGTCTGCCGGAATCACACGGAAAGCATTTTCCTGCAGGTTTGTATTTGTCACATAATCCATCAGCTGGTGGTAACGTATGCCTACCAGTTCCTTACCGGTAAACTCAGCAGCGATGGTCCATGGAATTAATTTATCCCCACCTTTATAGCTTTCAAAAGAACCATTCTCTGCTTCAGCTTTGAAATGTTTGCCAATAAGGTCTTTCGCTAAGATCACACTAACCGGCAGGAAGGTATACTGGTTAAAGGTCTTGATTTTTACATAGGTTATTTTCTCGCCTACAGCTAAAGCACCATTGGACGGAAGTGTCCATGGCGTAGTTGTCCAGGCAATGAACGCAGTTTGCTCAGTTTCACTTTCAAAAAGTGTCGCCATCAGTGGATGCTGCTGTTCTTTTTTGATGAAAAACTGACCTGTAACAGACGTATCTTTCAACATTTTATAAGTGCCCGGCTGATTCAGTTCATGGGAACTTAATCCTGTACCTGCAGCAGGGGAGTAGGGTTGTACGGTATATCCTTTATACAATAGCCCTTTATCATAAAATGTTTTCAGGATCCACCACAGGGATTCTATATATTCATTTTCATAGGTGATATAAGGTTTTTCCAGGTCAACCCAGTACCCCATTTTTTCCGTAAGGTCATTCCAGATATCGGTATAACGCATCACCTCTTCACGGCAGGCGGCATTGTATTCTTCAACAGAAATTTTAGTGCCGATGTCTACTTTTGTAATCCCTAATTTCTTCTCAACAGCCAGTTCTATAGGCAATCCATGGGTATCCCATCCACCTTTACGCTTCACCTGGAAGCCCTTAAGTGTTTTGTAACGACAGAAAATGTCCTTGATTGCACGCCCCATGACATGGTGAATGCCGGGCATACCATTGGCAGAAGGCGGGCCTTCATAGAAAGTAAAAGGGTTTGCTTTTGATCTGGTAGAAATACTTTTTTCAAAGATGTTTTCCGCTTTCCAAAATTCTAATATCTCTTCACCTATTTTCGGTAGTTCTAATTGTTTAAATTCCCTATACATCAATCCAGTATCTTAAAAAAATAAGGATGCAAAGTTACGTATTAAGAATGAAAAAAGAGAGATGTACCAAGAAATGATTGTCACCAAAAATATAAAAACATAAGAATGTCCCAAATTATACCTGCATGCCTGTATCACTGGTTTTGGTTTGGTTTTTGTGTATCTTCAAACACAATTCTTAACGCTATTAATGATCAGACCATGATAAAGATATTGAAACTTCAAAAAGCAGTGATTGCTATACTAATGGGTGTATTTGCATTAATCGCTTATCTTATTCTTAATGCAAATGATGTGGAATGGAGTGTATACGTTCTTGAAGCCTGCGGATTGTGTTTTATGTCAGCTGCACTTTTATTTTTCTATCCGATTTTATTCGCCAGGAAAGATAAGGATGGTTGTGTGGAGCTTGATCCTGAGGTGGCCATTGAACAGCCGGCAGATGAAATTGAAAGGAATTAGGAGAACGGATTCTATATAGCTGCTTATCCTAGATTACCATTCCGACTGATCCTCTAATTGCCTTTACGCATAACAAAGCTGTGTAGTGGGCCTAGCGATCATTTAAGTTCTGGAGCAAGATCATGTATATTACTCCAGAACTTTGTTTTTTACAGGTGTTTTGGCATCAATTACTGCGCAGTTTTTTATCTGACTTTCGGGGCAGCTACTTCTTTAGCATTGATATAATACATGAACGCTATGCCCGATTTGGTAAATAATGAACTCTGGTCCTTCGCCAGATCAATTTTTTGCCATTTTCCCGAAGGCTTTAAGCGGATACTTTTCAGTCCCTCTTTCTTTAATACCAATGGCAAATTGAAGCCATCAATACAATTTGTATAACGATAAAATGCTTTTCCATCTTTCAGGTAATATTCGAATGTGGGGATCTGCGTGGTTCTCAGGTACTGATTGAAAACTTTAGCATAGTTGTAACCTGATTTTTGAGATACGTAGTTTTCAACCTGTGCTGTGGTCACTGTCTGATGGTAAAATTCTTTATTCAATCCCCTTAATATAGCTCTGAATAAACTATCATTATCAAGGCTATGCCTGATGGAATGCAGCATATTTCCACCTTTTGGATACATGTCCCCGCTTCCCTGTGCATTTACACCGTATGCCGGAATAATTGGCTTATCGTTATGGATCCCTTTTCTGATCCCGAAGTTGTATTCATTTCCCGCCTGTGTCCCGAAGGTATAATCCACGAAAAGTGTTTCACTGTAATTGGTAAAACCTTCATGGACCCACATGTCTGCCAGGTCATTCGTGGTGATGTTATTTCCAAACCATTCATGGCCACTTTCATGGATAATGATAAAATCCCATTTGATTCCCCAGCCGTTACCCGACATATCTCTTCCCAGATAGCCGAATTTATACCTGTTGCCATAGGAAACTGCCGACTGGTGCTCCATCCCAGTGTGTGAAGCATCGATCAATTGATAACCATCTTCATAAAATGGATAAGGACCAAACCAGTGTTCCATACTTGCCATCATTTTATGTACCTGATCTGGCATGTAGGTTTTCGCTTTAGCCAGATTATAGTCGAGTACCCAGTAGTTGATATCCAACGGACCTTTTTCCCCCTTATAGTTCTCTTTAAAATTTACATACTTACCGATGTAGGGGATAATGCAATAATTACTGATGGCACTCACTACGTTATATGTATAGGTCGCAGTACCGTCATTGTTGTTCTTTTTATAGACCAGTCTGCCATTTCCTACAGCGACCAGGGTATCGGGTACAATCATGGTCAGTGATGCGCCTTTATCCGGCTCATCGCTCTGGTGATCTTTATTCGGATACCAGATAGAGGCACCTAACCCCTGACAGGCTACCGTCATCCAGGGACGAGACAAGGAGTCGGTTGTGAAAATAAAGCCACCATCCCAGGGCGCTTTTTTTGCCTGATGAACATTGCCATGATAAAAGATCTGCACCGCATTTTCCGCTTTAAGACTTTGCGAAGGAACAGTGACATACCATACGCTTCCTTTATGCTCAAATTTCAGTGCAGACTTTTCATTGTAAATGACACTGTCGATGATCAGGGGTTCCTGCAGGTCAATCTGCATGCGTGTACCACCAGTATTGGTTTTTACTACTTTATAAACAATTTTATTCGATCCGGTGATACTTTTGCCATTAAAATCAGGTTTTACCGTCAGCTCATAGCGCTGGACATCCCACCAGGTTCTTTCCGGTGTTAAACTTCCCCTTAAGGTATCGGCCAGTGTAAATTCCTGCGGTTTTGCAGTTTGTCCGAACAGGGTAGTGCTTACTGCGGTGCTAAATACCGCAGTAAGGAGGAGTAATAACGAATTTTTATGGAGTAGCTTCTTCATATTTTAGTAATATCTCTATTTATTGATCAGCACTTCTGTCGTATTTCCAGCTGACAGGGCAACTTTGTAAGCGCCGCGTTCTTCTGTCGTATTATCTTTAATTGAGTATGTTCCAGCACCTGGTATTTTTGCAGGTTGGGATAAACGAATCACTGCCTCAGGGGTATAGGCGCCCGATTTGCTCAGTTTCAATGTTACCGATCCTGTAGTCGTGTCATAGGCTGCTTCCTCAATTGATCCCGCATCCAGACTAATCCAAAGTCCTGCAGGGGCAATATACACCGCAGATTTTGCTGCGGTCGTTAATTTTATCACCACCTTTTTTTCCGATTTGCTGGTATTTCCTCCAAATGCTATCCATCCGAAATCTTTGTGATGAAGCAGGTATGATGATGTATTTACGGCATAACCGAAAAATCCTGAACCATAGTCACCAGTAATCCCATCGTTCTTCAATGTTGATGGGAAGGCATGGAAGGCGGCCGGTGCAAAACCATCTTCAGTGATGTTGGAAATCGCGCCCAGCAGACCACCATATCCTGCACGTAGGAGGTAAAAATCATCCGGATTTTTCCGGTAATCCATGAGTACCGGAATGGCATTTAATGCCGACCCATAATGGTGGATCATCCTTTCTATGCGGGAGAGTTTTCCGCCATACAGAAAATCCCAGTAGCGGCGTGCATTCCCATTGTATGCCCAGTGCGGTACTACTGGCATGTAAGCTAAAATAGCATTTAAGGTTACGTCTGCTTTTTCCTGGTAGCCAAAATAATCAGACCAAACATATACTTCTTCCTGACCTGTAGAATCCCATGGCATTTCACTGCCGAAAGGATACTCCAGTGAACGCCAGTGGTCGGCACGTTTCTTCATTTCTGTTTCCAGCTTGTTGGCTTCAGTGATCAGCCCTTCGTCTTTCAGGTCTTTTAAGATCAGGTAAAATATGGTTCCTTCCATCTGCCCGAACTGTGCATAATAGGGAGCCATAGTGACCATGGCCATACCTGTTTCAGCGGCATCAAGCAGGTGCTGTTTCCAGGTAGCTGCGTCCACTAAACCTTTATAGTTACGTGCAAGTCTGTACATGACCCAGTGTGCGGCAGCAACATGGGGATAGTTATAAGAGCGGCCAATGTTATCGGCTTCTTTTTTCGGCCAGGCCGACCATACTTTAAAATCGATGTCTTTGGCGTATGTTCCCGCAGGTACAGAGTCTGGTTCATAATAAAATAAACTCTTTACCACACCATATTTCTTAGGTCCATCCTTGAATTGTATCCTGTTAAACATTACGCTGTCGATAAATTTCTTCAATTTATCCACTTCAGTTTTTTCAGGATGTACCAACTGTTTCATGATGGCACCGAGCCAGGAACCGGCGCCACCCTCGTCACTTAATCCGGCTATCCAGGCCCTTTTATCCTGAACCACCTGTTGCTTCGTCTCATTATCGTAAGTGATGGATGAAGGACTGCGTTTAAAGATCGCGTCCGGCTGATCGAACCATTGTTTGGTCGTCAGGAAGTTCCCATAACTGGCAATCACATCAGACTCTGCGTTAATGACTTTATAATTTATGGTTTGTTCCAGTCCATCGGCATAGGTAATCGATAACCTTGCCCTGCCCCAGGTGTTCCCTTTTACGGAATAACTCTTCCATCCATTTTTTGTGCTGCCTGTGGCGCTAACCGTTAACGCATTTTCAGGTTCAACTTTGATGCGCTGTATCTTTTTGCTGTAATTGATGAACAGTTTTGCATCAACATCTTTCGGAAGTACATATCCAGGCACTGATACGGCTACAGGACGTTTGTTTTCAATAAGTTTATCTTCAATATTTTTAGGTGTTCCTGAGAGGATAAATTTCACAGCATAGCTGCGTACTGCTCCGGGCTTTAAAATTTCAGCTGTCGGCGTGTTCCATTGTTCAACATTTTTCCATTCCTTTTCGGCATAGGCCTTACTGTGGACCATCCATTCATAGAAGCCTTCGAAAGTGATGCTGCGTGGAGTAGGATCGTCATTGAGGGGATTGTAAGCTTCGAATGGAGTGCGGCCAACAGGGGTCACAATAAGTGATGGGGCATGACCACTTAAGCGGGTTACCTGTAAATATCCGGCATCGTTACCTATGTAAGGATCGTAGAATACATTTTTTGCATGTGTTTGCTCAAGCGACCTGCCCTGCATGATGTTATCGAAAATCATGGGAATCCCCAATGCACCGATCTCCTGTGGCTGGCTACTTGTATTTTTCAGTTCAAAGCGCAATACCAGGCTGCCATTTTGCATTTCCCAGAAACGTTTAATTTCCAGTGGAATATCTGCCGGTAAGGTTGCTGCTAAATTGGCTGCGGCCAGTACAGTTCCACTGGCAGGAATTGCTTTCACAGGATTGCGTTTAGCCGCAGTATTATATGATTTCCATTCCGCACCGGCACCAGACCTGATACGGAGTGTGATGTCTCCAAGGTGATAGAGTCCATCAGAGCTGCGTAACTTCAGGCTGTCGCTGGGAACAAAATCAAAGTCTTTTACTGATTTAGGCTGCAGGCCAGCCACTGTCTGGGATGATTTAACCAATTTAAGGTTAAAAGCACCGGCATCATAAGTTGTAAATCCATTCTCGAGTCCTAATGTAGACTTCTGTTTGGCCAGCCTCTGCCATGGATTTTGTGCATACAGGCTATTCCCGTTTAAAATGAGAAGAGCGGAGTACAACAGCATTTTTAAAGCCGGTGATGCCCGGAAGATTTTGCGGAACTTTTGTTTGATAACCATAACGTGAAAATGAAATTAATGAATAAGCGCTGTAAATTCACATTGCTCATCTGGTGTCGTGTGTATTTCAAAAGTATGTTTTAAAAATTAAAGCCCGCATGGTTCCTTGAAACAAGACAAAATTCGTAAAGTATTGGTGTATTTATAATAACTTCGGTTCAGCAGGCAGCAATTATACAATTTTTAAAAATTGCTATGTTGCTATTGAAAATTAACTATTCCTTTCCTGATCCGGCGGTCAATCAGTTAATATCGGGTCTGTTTTTATCAATATCGTTTAAGAACATCGGCTCTGTATTCACTAGGTTTGATTTTCTTATTATCCCTAAACCACAAACCATGCGCTTGAACCATTATCTGGCATTTCTGTTTTTTATTTTTATCAGCCCTGGAGCCCATTCGCAGGTGCTCAATAAGCAATCCACGCTGAATAAATTTAGCTTCTGGGAAAATAAAGACTGGAGCTGGTATAAAGAAAATATTCCATTTTTAGAGACGCCTGACAGGGATATCGATATGACCTACTATTACCGCTGGGACATGATGACCTTACACCTGGTGTATGGTTCTACCACATCCGGATATACCGTTACGGAATTTATTGACAGGCCATGGTGGGCGGGCAGGTATGGCGCGATCAGCTGCTCGGTGAGTCAGCATATGTATGATATGCGCTGGATGCGCGACCAGTCGTATGTGAAAGATTATGCCCGCTACTGGTTCAACACGCCCGGAGCACAACCACGGAGTTACTCCACCTGGCTGGCAGATGCGATCTGGCAGCTGTATAAAGTAAACTATGACAGGAAACTTGTCCTTGGCTTAAAAGATGATTTGGTAGCCAATTTTGCGGGATGGGAAAAAGAACACTGGATAGAGAAGGAAGGGCTTTTTGCCTGGTCGGGCATGCATGATGGGATGGAAACAAACATCAATAGCCGCCAGACGCCACAATGGTTTGAAGGTGCTTCAGGGTACCGCCCTACGCTAAACAGCTATATGTGGGCAGATGCAAAAGCGATAAGCAGTATTGCCGCCCTGGCTGGAGATAAAAATACAGATGAAGTTTTTACTAAAAAGGCAGAACTCATCAGGACCAACTACCTCAAAAAAGGCTGGAATGAGAAAAAGAACTTCTTCATGCATAAATACGAGAAAGATGAAGAAGGAGGGATTAAGGCCAATACATTTACCTATGAAACGGGTAAATATGCAGGAAATATTCATGGAAGGGAAGAAATAGGTTTTGTGCCCTGGTATTTCAACATGCCCCTGAATAATGAAGGTTATGAAAAAGCATGGCAATACCTGATGGATCCGCATTATTTCTTTAGTCCTTACGGACCTACTACGGTTGAGAAGAATGATCCTTTATACATGGTCGCTAAAAACTGTTGTGCCTGGAGTGGAAATGCCTGGCCTTTTGCTACTGCACAAACGCTTAAAGCAATGGCAAATGTGGTGAGAAATTATAACCAGAATTTTGTCAACAAAGAAGATTACCATAAACAATTGCAGATTTATGCGAGGACCCACCGTAAGGACAACAAACCTTATATCGCTGAGGCGAATGAACCTGAAACAGGCTCCTGGTCGGGGCACGACATCATTGGCCACAGTGAACATTATAACCACTCCTCTTATATCGATCAGATTGTAACCGGACTGATGGGGCTGGAGCCAAAGGATGCAGATTCACTGGAAGTCAATCCGCTGATCCCTGATGAATGGGCGTATGCCTGCCTTGACGATGTCATTTATCACGGAAACAAGGTGACCATTATCTGGGATAAGACCGGAACAAAATATAAAAAGGGAAAAGGCTTGCTGGTATTGGTCAATGGAGAAGTTAGGGCTTCCTCCCCGGTTATCAAAAAATTGGTCATACCGGTAAATGCAAAAGCAATAGCAGAAAAACCTGTACTGGTAAATTATGCGGTGAACAATGAACAGGGTGTTTACTATCCAAGAGCTAAGGCCTCCTTCCCCGGGTCTGCCGGTGATGTGGAAGCAAAGCTGAATGACGGACAATACTGGTATGTCAAATCAACCACCAACCGCTGGTCATCTTTATATGCAAAAGGAAATAAATCATGGGCAGAGATCGATTTCGGTGGCGACCGTCCGTTTAAAAGTGTAAAAATCTATTTTACGGATGACAAGGAGGACAAAATCAAAGCGCCCCTGCAATATACCCTCGAATATTGGAACGGAAAGACATGGGCTGTTATTCCTGGTCAGCAGCGTCAGTACAAACAAGCGATAAGCCGTAAGGCGAATGAAATCAGCTTTCCCTTGCTGAGCGCTTCAAAAATAAGGGTCGTTATGACAGCCTCAGCGGCATCGGCAGTAAGTATTTCCGAGATTGAGGCATGGGGGCCATTAAAAGAGGGATTAACTACGCTTCCGGCTCCGGCGAATACCAATATGGCGTATAAGGACGTGGCCACATTCAGTGCTTCCTATTATTCTAAATTCGATGAACCGGGTGCCATCAATAATGGATTTACTGATCCGAATGCAAGGTGGACAGCTTATCTTTCTCCTGAGCCTACAGACTGGGTGCAGTTCGATTTAAATAAGGTGAAAACAGTGAAAGAAGTGCGCATGTATGTGTTTGATGACCATGGTGGTACGCAGGCTCCATTGGCATATACTGTGGAATACTGGGACGGAAAGAATTGGGCAAAAACAGTGCAAACGGTGAAAATACCGGTTAAACCCGTTGCGCACTTAAACCTGTGTTTGTTTACACCAATAAAAACCGATAAGATCAGGATCACAGTTACCCATAAGGATCCTGCGAAGAAAGTCTTCAGCGGATTTTATGAAGTAGAACTATACTAGAGAAAAAAGGCTGGTCAAGTTCAAAAGAACTTGCTGAAACAGCCATTTATTTGCTAAAACGTTTCCATGTGGTAGATTACAGGGGGACAGAAAAAAATACTAAACTTTAATACCCTTAAATAAGACATACCGTATGCAGTTAAACACCAGATTTCTAAGTTTCCTGATTTGTTTGCTCTTCAGCACACCAGTCTTCGCACAACCAAAAGCTTATAATGCTTTAGGTGCGGGAAATCCTGTTCTTCCCGGTTACTTTGCCGACCCAACGGTAAAGAAATTTGGAGATACTTATTATATCTATGCCACAACAGATGGGAATGGTGGTGGTTTCGGCCCTTCACAGGTATGGAGATCCAAAGACTTCGTGAATTGGAGCCTGCAGGATATGAACTGGCCAACTACACATCATTACTGGGCACCCGATGTGACACAGGCAAAGGATGGGAAATATTACATGTACTACTGCCAGCCCGTAGAGATCTTCGGTGCCTGGGCATCCTCCCCGGTTGGGCCCTGGACACCATTGCTACCTGATCGTGAACCAGTGGTACGTAATTTTTTGGTGCCGAATGTCATTACGCTTGACGGACAGACTTTCAGGGATGACGACGGACAAATGTATATGTTCTGGGGTACCTGGGGTATTTATCCGAACCATGGCTGCGGTGTTGGTCTGTTAAACCCGGATATGAAGTCGTTTGCCAAACTTGCACAAATTCCAAATACGGTGGCGAAGGACTTCTTTGAAGCACCTTTTATGTTCAAGAGAAATGGGATTTATTACCTGACGTATTCTTCGGGAAGATGTGAAGATGATACCTACAGGGTACAGTATGCTACCAGTAAAACGGGACCAATGGGGCCGTTTGTCTATGGAAAAAATAACCCGATATTGGTGACCAATGCCGATGGAACCGTACATGGGCCGGGACATCAGTCGGTATTACAGGAGGGCAATGATTTTTACCTCATCTACCACCGCCATAACAATCCACATTCGGGTGGTGGTTATCACAGGCAGGTGGCTGCAGACAAATTGGTCTTCGATGCAGAGGGAAATATTGAGAAACTGGTTCCTACACATACAGGTGTGGGATACCTGGCAAAGAATGCCAATCCGTCCCTTAACCTCGCCTTAGGAAAAAAAGTAACGGCATCCTCTTCTTACAGTGAGGATTTCAAACCTGAATATGCGGTTGACGATAATAACGGAACCTTATGGAAGCCAAAGAATAACACCAGTGAATCCTGGTTAACAGTAGATCTGGGAGCGGTGAAAAATGTAAAAAGTGTGCTTACCCAGTTTGAGTTTGCCACCTGGTATTATCAATATCTTATAGAGTCATCTACCGATGGACAACAATGGACTACCTATGCGGATCAGACTAAAAATACTGTGCATGGTAGTCCTATGATCAATACGGGGAATGTTAAAGCCCGTTTCATCAGGTTAACTATTACCAATACAGAATATCCTGGTTTGAACAAAGCGGTATGGAATATGAAAGTCTATGCAGATGATAAATACAATCCTGCAATGGGTGTTGCTGCCAAAGATCCTGCAACTATTCCCAACATTAAACCACAGGGCCTGCTGGTAGATCTGGATGCCGGAAAATTTGAACAAGGCGAGGCGGTGTCAGCCTGGCAGAATACAGGGAAAATGGGTGGTTCATTCGTTACTTCATCTGCTGCGGTTCCTTCCGCTGAAATTATAGGCGGTAAAAAAGCAGTTGTTTTTGCTGGCAACTCCTTCTATACCGCCAGTTTTAAGGCACCATTGTCATTGAGTGGCAACAGCAGTTTCTCTGTATCGATGTGGGTAAACAACCCGGTTATTGCAGATGAAGAGCCAATCTTATCATGGACAGCACGTGGAGGTGTAGATATGACGAATGCGACAGTGGGTTATGGAAGCAATAAAAGATGGGGTGCCGCAGCACATTGGGGTTGGGCAGATATGCCTTATACGAAATTGCCTGAAGCAGGGAAATGGCACCATATTGCTTTGGTATTTGACGGTACCAATGAAAGGCTTTACATTGATGGGATCCTCGACAGGATTGAACTAAAAATGCTGTACCTGGCTAATCTCCGCAATTTTGTTCTGGGTACTACGGCAGATGAAAACGCTTTCTTCTCCGGGGCACTGGCATCTTTAAAAGTATATGATACGGCATTAACAGAAGCCGAAGTGATTAAGATGGCTGCAGATGAGCCAAATTCCGATGTAGCCATCTATCTTGACGCAGCGAAGTTACCTTATGGGGACTTGAAAGACTGGAAAAATGAGGGGTATATGGAAGGTAATTTTATTGCAGGATCCGGAGATCCGGTGGTAAAAGATATTTCAGGTAAAATAGCCGTTAGCTTTAAGAACGAACAAACCCTGGCGTTTAGTAAAGAAGCACCGGATTTTATAAAAGAGGGAAAACCCAATACTGTTGTGATGCAGGTAATGGGAAAAGCGTATGGTGCAGGATGGCACCATGTGGTAAACGTAACAGATGGTCAGCAGCAGCAAACTTATGTGGATGGTCAGTTGAAAAAAGTAACCGATGCAACCGCAACATCCATGACTTTGGGAGCAGAAAAAGCTGAAGGGGCTCTTGAAGCTGTTGCCTCGTTTATGTTATATAACCATGGTCTTACTGCTGAAGAAGTCGCAGGATTGTATTCTCAATGGAAAAAGAACAGTATGACAGCAGTAGTGAAAGCATCATTTTTGGAACAGCCAAAAGCACTAAGTACCGATATGGTGAGCATGTCGGCCAATAAAGCCGTGCTTCCCGGTAGTGCTTTCCAATATGAATTTACCGAAACTACGGGCAAAGCCGGGGCTAAAAGCAGTGGATGGCAAAATAACGGCGATTATATCAATTATGGACTGAAAGCCAATCAGCAATATGGTTACAGTGTAAAGATCAGGGATAACTACGGAAATGTAACCTCTGCTGCACCTGTTGTTAAGGTAAAAACCAGCAGCAACCTGTTTACTGAATTTAATGATACGTTTAGTGTACCGAAGAATTATCTGGATGGAACAACCAAGCCATTTTGGGATGGTTTTACAGGAAAAGCAGATACGCTGCAAAGTGCGGATGGGACATTGACACTGGTTTCAACCAATACCAAATGGGATGGAGGAACACCTGCAGGGCCTTTCCTGTACAAAGAAGTTACCGGTGATTTTATTGTTCAGGTAAAGGTTACTGATGTAAGTGGCCTGAAAGAAAAAAAGGCGAACGGTGCAAATGATGCAGGGTTAATGGTTCGTGCATCAGACGGTTCTTTCAAACTCCTGCAGAATAGTATTTTCCCCGGCTGGGGAGTTGGGAATATGGTGACCAACCTGGACAGAAATGGAAGGGCACAAACCAATAATTCTTCTGCCTGGGATTTTTACAGGTATCTGCAAATACAGCGCTCAGGTGATACTTTTTACTTACGGGGGAGCAGTGACGGATTGAATTGGAAAGATCTGCCTGGAAGTCCACTGAAAAGAGCGGATATCGGAAATGCGGTGCAGGTTGGCTTGTTTCATGCCACCTATGGAGAACAGCGTGGATATGGTCAATTTGATGATTTTAAGATCATTCAGCCAAAAGCTAAACAATAAAATTTATCCAATAAAAATGGGGAATTCAATTTCTCAGGAGGTATGATCGTGATTTCAATTTTGAGTGATTTAAACTTGATGAATGCACAACAGAAAATTAATGCAATAAGCTTATGTTAAAAGGGAAATCAATACTGTTTACACTTTTGATGGCTACAACCTGTTCATTGTCGCTGCAGGCAAAAGTCGGGTTGGGAGTTAAAGATACGTTGGTGGCACAAAGAGTGGGTGCCTTATCCTCAATGGGAATAGGACAATCTTTAACATTCAAGGTGACGATGAAGGATCCGGCCTCTCATTATTACCATGTAGAACTTCACTGCGAGGGTTTTGTGAAAGACAAACTCAATTTTAAACTGCCTGCCTGGACTCCGGGGTATTACTGGATTATCGATTTTGCTAAAAACGTAGTCAGGTTTAAAGCGGAAACTGCTGCAGGAAAAAAACTGGAATGGGATAAAGTAGATAAAAACAACTGGGAAGTCCGTTCTGAAGGTGCAGAAAAGGTAGTCATTTCCTATGATGTATTTGCTAACACACATTCTGTAGCCGATCCTTTTATCGATTCCACACATGCCTATATCTCAACGGCAGGATTATTCATGCATGTAGATGGAGAATTGAAACAACCAGTACAGGTACAATTTGAACCGTATCACAAGTGGAAAACCATTTCTACGGGCCTGGATCCTGTTCAGGGACAAGTCAATACCTATCGTGCACCCGATTTTGATGCATTGTATGATAGCCCTGTTTACATCGGCAACCAGAAGACAATGTCTTTTGAGGTAAAGGGAATTAAACATACCATTGCGATGGAAAATCCTGATTCCTTTGATACGTTAAAGTTTGCTGCGGATTTAAAAAAGATTGTCCTTGCGGGAACTGACCTGATGGCTGATATTCCTTATCAGCATTATACTTTTATCATCATGGGGCCGGGGAATGGCGGACTGGAGCACCGTAATTCTACGGCGGTATTTTCTTCTGCAGGATATATGATGGATACTAAAGCCTCCTATAATGGCTGGTTATCCTTCCTTGCCCATGAGTATTTTCATTTATACAACATCAAGGCCATCCGTCCCATAGCATTGGGGCCATTCAACTATGATAAAGAAAACCTGACGCATATGTTATGGGTCTCTGAAGGTTTCACGGTATACTATGAATACATTCTTCTTAACCGTGCAGGATTATTCAATAAGGAGGAATTTTTGAACGCCATGACCTCATCCATCACCAAATATGAAAATATTGCCGGCCATGAGCTGCAGTCTGCTACTGCCTCTAGTTATGACACCTGGATTCAGTTTTTTAATAAAAATGAGAATGCAGCGAATACCACGATTTCTTACTATGATAAGGGCTGTGCGATGGGCTTTCTCCTCGATCTTAAAATCAGGCAGCAGACAAAAAACAGGAAATCGCTCGATGATGTGATGAGGACTTTATACAAAGAATTCTACCAGGAAAAGAAAAGGGGATTTACCGATGCAGAGTTTAAGGAGGTTTGTGAGCGGATAGCGGGAACATCGCTGGAGGAGATTTTTAATTATGCGTCGACAGTACAGGATATAGATTATCAGAAATACCTGGCGTATGCAGGGTTGAAAGCAGATTTGAGTCCTTTGCCTGTTCAGGAGAAAGCAGGTGAAGGGAATGCCCTTATAAAGGACAAGATTATAAAACGCAGTTTCAAGTTGCTTCCGGTTGAGAAACCTACAGCAATGCAACAGAATATTTTAAAGGGTATAATCAGATAGAAGTTTTAAATAGATAGGCGAGGAGTCATGAGATGGATGGGAATAATGAGGCATAATCGTCAGATAAAGGAATTATCTTAAGGTGGATGCTGATAGGTAATAATAGGTAGTTAATAGTAATAAGAGGCCGTATCAAAATTTCAAAAGATACGGTCTCTTTGTGTTTTAATGGGTCAGTTGGCTGAACTCATGTATTTATTTCATATCCATATGGTCATAAAAGCGCCATTTCGTATTAAAATCTTTTTGTAAAGGCTGATTAGTCAATACTGCTCTTATCATTTCCACAGGCATGGCATTCAGTCCCATTACTGCATCATGATATTGTTTGTAGGACATCTTTCCACGCTCTACCAGTTCGTTTTTCAGTGCATAAAATTGCCTTCCTCCTGTTAAATAAGCCACCTGATAAAGTGGGGAATAACGTCCTTCAAATGAACGCCGTACTTCTCCTGCAGCATTCGCCCTTTCATGCCCTACACGGTCAACAAGGAAGTCTATACACTGCTGCGGTGTCCATTTACCCGTATGGTAATTCAGGGAGAAAATGATTCTGGCACAGCGGTGCATGTGCCAGAACAACATTCCTATTCTATCTTCAGGTCCCTGTGGAAACTTCATATCCCAAAGCAGCAGTTCCCAGTACAAGGCCCATCCTTCAGTCCAGAATGGAGTGCCAAAGTTTCTATAGCTGCGGTTGCGTGCATTCATAAATCCCTGTAAATTATGGCCAGCTATCAATTCATGGTGTACAGTCGCCCTGGAGAAATGTGGGTTGTTCCCACGCATACTCATCAGCTTGTCATGCTCGTCCATTGTGTTGGTAGGATAGGAGATGGTAATTTCGGTACCTCCCGTAAAAAATGGATTCACCAATTGTCTTTCCGGGCTCATCATGCCCATCCCCCAGGTCTCTTCTGCCAATGGCGGAATGGTAATCAGATCGTTCTTTTTCAGGAAATCAATCGACTCGGTATACAATTTCAGAATAGCCTCAGGCTGTTTTCCGGCAGGGACGTAAGTTTGTTTTACTTTTTCAAGTGCCGCTTTCCAGTCATTCCCAAAACCCATCTCTTTTGATGCTTTCAACATCTCTGCGTCACACCAGGCAAATTCTTTATTCGCAATGGCAATGAGTTCTTCAGGAGTATAGGGAATCATTTCATACTTAAGCTGGCGCATCAGTTCAGCTTGCCCGATCGGCTGTCCAATAATCCCACTTTTGTCTGCTGCTGCAAAACTATTGGTTTTACTTTTAAATTGTACCGCATAGGCCGTTAGTGCTTCGTCCAGCTTTTGGTAGGACTTTGGCACCCACCATGTAAACATTGGATCGTATCCATTGTAAAATTGAAATACACTTGTCAGCGATTTTTTAAGGTTATCAATTACTTGTCCGGCTTCATAAACAGACTCGATATTTAATCCCTTCTCATCAGCCAGTTTCGTTTGTAATTCCTTAATCTGTATGGACATGGTGTTCCAGTCACCCGCTACCTTTTCTGCTGCAGGCTGAATCCCGCGCCTCCTCGTTTTTTCCAGTGCATAAATCTGATCGGCAAATGGGAACCACTTTTTAATTTTCTCATACTCAGCTGCTTCATCTGCCGCAAGTTTTAACTTCTCATTCAGGTCGCGCTTAAATAACAGGTAATCGACCTTACATTCCTGCGATAGTGCATCAAAGCTGATTTCGCTCAGCTTTTTCAGGTAATCAGTATACAAGGTGTTTAGTCGTGTTCTTTTTTCAGGTGATCCGCCGGCATCGGAACCGCCACCATAACCGCCCCTGAAGTTATTTTCAGAAGCAGGAGTGTAGAATCTGGTAAGTGACCTGGAATCGGCATTGAATCTGGTGATCAGATCGGGCATTTCCTGGCAAGGTACGTATGCTCCTGTAGCTTGTGTCATTGTCCCGGATTGTGTTGTTGTTTTAGATTGGGCGAAGCTTGATATTGATAAAGCGACACTGGAACAACTTAGCATTAATGTGTATTTGATTAAATTTTTCCTCATAATCATACGAATTGGATATCTGATAAAATCTCAATAAATAAGCTATATTTCAATGAATCAATAGACGAATCCATTGGATGCGTTGTTTAATTTGCATTCAGACTATGCTGAACTCAGGTTACTCCGCATTCTGGTCACTTTGCATTCAACAGCAATACCACCAGAACCTGACTTTAGGCGTGGAGGTAACTTTTCTCTCTGATCCTTGGCGAAACAAAGAGATATACTACAATCACAGCAGTCATTAGCGCGATAAAAAACCAATAATAGCTGGCACCGTTAAGTGATGAAAAGAAACCCTGGTTGGAAATACTCCGGTTAATGAAGGCGGTGATGATATTTCCTACGGCAATGGTAAGCAACCATATCGCACCCATGGTACTTTTCATCGAAGCTGGAGCTTGTGTATAAGCATATTCCAGACAGGTAACGGAAACCATTACTTCTGCAGCGGCGAGGAATACATAAGCCAGTACCTGCCACCATATTGTAGGATGAGCGCCCTTATCGATACCCGTTTGTACCAGCGCAATGATAATGAATGAAAAAACAATCAATACCAGTCCGCCACCAATTCTGCGCAGCGGTGTAGTTTTAATACCTATTCTTTCAAAAAAGGGATAGATCCAATAATTGAATACGGGGATAAAAAGCAATAAAAAGAAAGGGTTCACGGTCTGGATTTGTTGCGGGAGGAGTTCATAACCTAAAATGTGGAGATCCATTTTTCCGGCCTGCAATACCCATTCTGAAAGATTCTGGTCCCACATGGCCCAAAAAACAGGAATGAAGCAGAACACACCTATTACGCGGTATGCAGCTTTGATATCTTCTACTTTTTCAGGATTAAATTTCCTTTTGGCGACATCAAGCAATGCCTCTCCTTTTTCCCTTTTATGGAAGTTGAAAAGCGCGTAAAAAGAGATAAATACAAAATTATCTCTTTTTACCCCTGTCGGCGGAACACGCACATAACTTTTACGCCCCATGTAAAAGATGAGGGTGGCTACGGCCATGAGTACACCAGGAATTCCAAAGGCCCATTGCGCCCCGTAGTATTCATATACTATAGGAATAAGAAGGGTCGATAGTGCGGAACCTGCGTTGATGCTAAAGTAAAACCAGCTGTATACCCTGGACAACAAATGTTTGTTTTCCGCATTAAACTGATCGCCAACATTGGCCGATACACATGATTTTATGCCTCCGGCACCAACCGCGATCAGGATCAGTCCGAGGCGGAACATATCAAGATCTGTATCAAACATGGACAGCAGTAAGTGTCCCACACAATACAGTATAGAAATCCAGAGGATCACCCTGTACTTGCCAAAAAACCAATCGGCCATAATCGCTCCCAGAAAGGGCACAGTATAGGCGAGGGAAACAAAAAAATGGGTGGCTTCATTTGCTTTAGCTTCGGCTACACCTTGTAAAGCAGGGTTTAAAGAAGGGTTAAAGAATTGCAGCACAAGAAATGTGGTCAGAATCGAGCGCATGCCATAGAAGCTAAATCGTTCTGCAGCTTCATTAGCGATAATGTAGGGTAAACTTTTAGGATAGGTCATACCGTAAATTTGCCTTTAAAATCTATAAAATGGTGCACCATTTTTAGTTCAAATAAGCTGTATTTTAACTAAATACCAGATAAGTACCGCTCGAATAATACAATAAGATTAAAAAATTATAGAGTTGAGTGGCGTATCAGACCAATCAATTTATGAGGTAGATAGCTGGAAAAAAGTATCCGCAGGAAATATTGGAGCCCCTTAACTGTGAGGAGGATAGATTTTATTTTTACGATCAAAATGGCCTCAGGATAGCTGAAAATCAAGTATTTCTTTTGTATGATGTTAACATGTCAGTTTTTAATTGACATAAATTAACGGGAATGTATTTGATCTTAACCTATATACAGTTGGATAGTATGCATTTACAGTTCAAAATAGCCTTGTTGGTTCGGTAATACTTATGTTTAATTCTGATATAGGTGAAATAGTATAATTTTATTTGGTTTAATAAATTGCTAGTAACAATAAATTATCAAAAAACAGTTGATAAAGGGTAAAATATGAATAATTGGTGGGACAGATGGCACATATATTTAAAATAACCTAAACACCAATTAACCACTCGTTTTATGAAACAAAATTCTACCAAATCCATTCTGAAAACTGTATTCGGAATAATCTTCTATTTATTAATTCCCTGGGATGCCCTTGCCCAGACGAAAGTCACCGGTACTGTAGTAGACAAACTAAATAACCCATTACCAGGTATTTCGGTCTATGAAAAAGGGACAAAAAATGGCGTAACAACTAATAGCGATGGACAGTATAGTATTACTTTAAGTAAGGTAGGTGCTACATTAACCTTTCGTATGGTAGGTTATGTGATGAAGGAAGTCCCCTCCAATGGAAAAAATGTAGTTAATATTACATTATTGGAAGATAACCAGACCCTAAATGAAGTTGTACTTGTCGGTTATCAGAGTATCAGCAGAAAGAAGGCAACCGGAGCGATTGCCACTGTTAAAGGGAAAGCGATTGAAAACACTCCTTATGCATCATTTGACCAGATGTTGCAGGGTAGGGTTGCGGGTTTAACCTCTTTGGGAACCTCAGGGGAACCGGGTGCCAAAAGTGTAGTCAACATACGTGGTAGTAACAGTATCAGTCAGGGCGGGAACAGCTATCCTTTATATGTAATAGATGGGGTAATCTTTGACGTGAATGATATGCCAAATTCCTATGGCAGTAATCCCCTGTCAGCAATCAATCCGAATGATATTGAATCTATTGATGTTCTGAAAGATGCTTCTGCTTCAGCTATTTACGGATCAAGAGGAGCAAACGGGGTAATCATGGTGAAAACCAAACGGGGACAGCCGGGAATGCCGCCACAGTTCAACGTTAACTTTTACCAGGGGATTTCTGATTCTCCAACCTTGAGGAACATCATGACAGGAACAAAAGAACGACAACTGAAAATGGCACTTTTATATGCCTCTAAGAATAAGCAGATCAATGATCTCAGCATGTTTTTAACAGATAGTCTAAATACTGCTTTCAATAACAATACCGATTGGCAGGACTTATTTGTCCGTAGCGCCAGGATTACAAATGCAGATATCAGCATGACTGGTTCTGAAGGGAAAAGTCAGTATCGTTTTTCTACAGGTTTCTACAATGAACAAGGTGTCATGCGTGGATTCTCACTGAGGAGAATTTCCCCAAAGCTTTATTTGTCATTAAATCCGGGAAGGAAAATTAATGTAACTTTTGATATCAGCCCTTCCTTTATTAAACAGAGACATGGGGTCGGTAATGGGAGCTCATTCCCTTTCGGTACCCAGAATTTTCCTTCTTCTTTCTGGAAGGTTTCAGAAGCCCAGAAAAATACTTATCAGGGTAATACAGACAATCTTGATGAAGACCAGACTGTTACTCTGTTGTCGAATGTTAAAGTTACGGATACGATTGCCAAGAATCTGACCATAACAAGTTCATTTTCGTCAACCTATAACCATAACCGCAGGGACTGGCTGATCAGTAAATTAGTCTCAAACGGTCAGGGTGATCGTGCGTACAATTCTGATGTGCTCACCAATGTATGGGAAATTGAGAACTACATTAACTGGAACAAAAACTTTGGTGAACATGCTGTAAGTGTAGTAGCCGGACAGGAAGCACAGGAACAGAGTAATAAAAATACTTATGCGTACGGTCTGAATGTTTCCAGTAATACGATCTCAGGGATAGCTCCCGGGAATAACTTGTACGCCTCCACTTATATGGAGACCCGAAAAAGACTGGGTTGGTTCGGCAGATTGAGTTACGATTACAAAGGCAGATATTTATTCTCGGCAAGTTATCGCCGCGATGCATCGTCAAGATATAATGCAAACCAGCGATGGGCGAATTTTTATTCTGTATCTGGTGGTTGGGTGATATCTGATGAACCCTTCTTTGAAAAGATTAAAAACACGGTCAATTTATTTAAATTTCGTGGAAGTTATGGGGTAACTGGAAATGATCCGGCAAGTTATTATGGACAATACCAAACGTATAGTACTGATGGAACCTATTATAACTCCTCATTTGGAGTGGATAATGCCGCTACAGCTACGACCTATAATGGGGTAACCGTTAACATCCCAAGTTACAACAGTTTCGCAGCATCAAAAAATGTGACCTGGGAGACTTACCCTCAGATCAATATTGGTGCTGATATTGGGTTATTCAAGGACAGAATAAACCTGGCATTCGACTGGTATTCGCGTGATGCGAATGATATGTATTATCAGAACGCACTTGCGCCGGTGACTTCCGGTTACCAATTTTACAGTGGAAACCTTGTTAGTCTCAGAAATACAGGTTTGGAATTTACACTAAACACAAACAACCTTTCCCCATCATCCAAATTCCAATGGCAAACAACTTTTGTATTGGGACTGAATGATAATTACATCACCAAGCTGCCAAACGGTGGAAGGGATTTAATCGTAGGAGCACCTTGGGCACAACAAACACTCACCGTAGGGCAGCCTGTCTTTACTTACAAAGTTTACAAAGTTGACGGTGTTTATCAAACTGATGCGGAGGTGCCAACAGATCCGCTTACCGGAAGAAAGCTTACTTTTAATGGTACTCCATTAAAAGCCGGCGACCAGATTGTTATAGATCAAAATGGAGATTATAATATTGATCTGAATGATAAGATCTCTTATGGGGATCCCAATTCACGTATCACTGGTGGATTGACCAACTCGTTTACCTATAAGGGATTTTCAGTGACTGTCCTGTGTACTTTTGTTAAAGGAAGGAATGTCTGGAATGGTTATACCGCTGACAGGCTACTTGCCGGAGAAGGTAATCCAGCTATCGGCTGGGGTTCCATTGCAGGTCCTGCTGCCCTCGGAAATGTGGGTTACTGGGAGAAGGAAGGAATGGATGCTGTTTTTGGCACATTAACAAATTCAAATAATGGAGAACGTTTTGGACTGCAGAATTCAACCTTTGTGGAAAATGGTAGCTTTTTTAAAGTGAAAAACATTTCACTGGGTTATTCTTTTGCTCAAAAGATCATTCAGCGCCTCAATGTTAAAGCACTTCGAGTATATGGTATGATTGATAATGTGTACATGTATACCAAATCTACTCTGCCTGATCCTGAATTTGTCGATTTCACCGGTTTTTCCGATGGTACCGGATTCCCGCCAGCCAAGAAATTCACACTGGGATTAAATGTTACTTTTTAGAATCTTATTGAACATGAAAATGAAAAGAATAATAAAAGATATTCAGGTTAAGAGGTTGTTGTACGCCTTTTTAATTGGCAGTACACTGATCTCTGTGAGTTCCTGCAAAAAGTTTTTGGAGGAGAAGCCTGTGAGTAATCCTTCTGATGCAAGTTACTGGCTTACAGAAGATCAGGGTAATTCGGCTATTGCCGGAGGTTATGCCTTGTTGCGTAAAGCTTTGAATGATGGTTTAACACACTATGCACATGGTGACTTACCTACTGATGAATTTAATTCAGATCGTACAATCGGAGGAGAGGACTGGCAGCAAATACAAAATATGGAATGGTATTTATCTGTGCCATCTGCTTCTACTTACCGCCCCATGGCAAAAAACAGGAGGTTTGATAATTTCTATAGCGCAATTAACTGGGCCAACCGTTGTATTGCAGGAATCCCAACTATTCCATCCTCGGGTTATACTTCAGAATATATGACAAAGCAGAAGCAGTTCCTGGGTGAAGCTTATTTTATCAGGGCATTTTCTTATTTCTACATGGGACGTATCTGGGGGGCAGTGCCAATCGTGAACGATGAGGCTTCCAATGGAGAAGTAGATTTAGGCAGTTATGCAAGATCTCCGGAATCAGAAGTTTTCGCTAAAGCAATTGCTGACGCAAAAACTGCCCAGTCGTATTTATCCTGGACTTACAGTGCCAGTACAGACCGTGCAGTGCGTGCGAACAGGGGTGCTGTTTTGGCATTACTTGCACATATTTATGCATGGCAGGGCAATTATCCATTGTGTGAATCTTCAGCTGATTCGGTATTAAGTAATGGAATGTATACGTATGTAAACAGATCATCCTATCTTGATATTTTTAAAGGACAAAGTACTGAAGGTATCTTCGAAATTGCACAAAATAATGCAGGTGAAGCTTCAAACACGATCCCTTCAATAGCAGGTTTTCTATTGAAAGCGCCATATCTGACTACCAATACAGGAAATACATCCTGGCCGATGGACTCTCTTACCCTGAAAAGAAACTTCTTTACAGATAGTACTGATTTAAGAAGAAGGGTGGGTTTTGGTCTGTTTAATACCGCAGACCCGGTTTGCCTCAAATATTCAAATATTACTTATACGACCCCTACATCTCCCTTGAGTCTGAATAATATTATCGTATTCAGACTGGCGGATATTCAGTTATTGAAATCTGAAGCTCAGGCAGCTCAGGGTAACAACTCTGGAGCCCGTGTGGGTTTAAATCTGGTTAGAGAGAAAGCTGGTCTGGGAGCTTCATCTGCTACAGATGCGAATCTGTTCGCAGCGGTTATTGAAGAACGAGGTCGTGAACTGTTTATGGAAGGTCACAGGTTTTATGACCTGGTGCGACTGGCGAAAGTTAAAGGCATATACAAATTTGGGAATGGAGATTCTAATAAAATCACAATTGCTGAATTCGCTGCGGGTAAATATTACTGGCCTATTGACCCGGTATTGGTACAGGCAAATTCGATGTTCACGCAGACTTCCTTTTGGGCTCCAAGGATGCGATAATGCAATAAGATGAACCTGTCCTTAGTATACAGCCCTTACAAACAGCGAGGACCCTGGCTTGCGAGTTCTTGAATTCAAATAAAGAACAATAAGAGCTAATGAAAAATGTTTATGATAGCCTCATAACCGATAAAACAGAAGGAATTAAAGTTCTAAACTCCTATAGAAATGAAAAAATATATAAAAAATATAAAAGGATTAAGTTTGATATTATTTGCCTGCGTCCTTTTAATGACTTCTTGTGAAAAGAAGGATTACCTTGATGAGGGGGGATTAAGTGTGGCAGAAACACCTCTCAATACCTATGATTACCTGGCGGCTCACCCGGTCAAGTTGTTTGATACCCTATTGCTCGTAGTAGACCATTACGCGTTAAAAGAGGAAATCAATAACTCCGGAACTTTTTTTGCTCCTACTGATTATTCTATTAAATTATACCTCACCTATAAACAGGACATTTTGAGGCGATTGCCTGACAATCAGGATGCTGTTTATGGCCTTGCAGAGATGTTCAGTGAATTGCCTGCTGATTCGGTCAGGCAATACCTTTTCAATGAAAAGATCACGATGAACAGTTTAACCACAACACCAACGGTATACACTTCAAAAGGGGAAACTGAAGCCCTTTTGAGTAAGACCCTGCAGACGGATCCGCAGTACTACCAGTGGTCATCTGAACCTGTTTACTTCATGTATTATGGAAAGATGTATGGTCAGACACTCACGAGTGTACAATGTCAGACGACAGGAATTCTTACCCAATCGGGAAATGGGACCGTCTTGCATGTCTTGCGAAATACGCACCGGTTTGTGAATTTTAGTTTGTAATCATCAGCTTAATATAAAGAATATGAAAAGATTTTTATCGAATAAAGTCCTGTTGATTATTATTGGGATTTTAATATTAAATAGTTGTAAAAAGCCGGTTGAAGGATTTCTAAGTGAAAACGTCTTTTATCAGATCAGCCCATTTGTGGCAGAACAGGGCATCACGGCCTATTCAGCCGCATTACAGGTAGACGGTTCCACAGCTCCTATTTCTGTAAGTCTAATTGGGGCCAGAAATGCTGAAACCGGAGAGGATGTACTGGATTCCCTGATTAAACCAAGATCAATCCCGATCTTTACCGGAACCATTTTGCCTACCGACACCTTGCTGGCAGATTTAACCAAAAATATCAGTACTGACCTTAAGCCAGCATTGAACATTAACAAAATTGGTGGCAGAATCGAGTTGTCAGCAGCTACCAAATATTTACCATCAGGAGCGTATGATATAGATATTCAGGTGACCAACAGTTCCGGAACAAAGATATTTAAGAATGCCTGTCAGATCATTTTTAATGCAGCAGAAAACCCTTATGCAAATGTGTATAAAAGACTGCGTGTATATACAAGGGCTGATCCTGCTGTTGTAGAAGGAGAGCCGACATCGGAAATGGGAATAGACGTAAGATACACCGCTTCTGCTACCACACAGGTGATTTTAAAATTTGTAGACAAAAATGGAGTTGCTTTTAATCCGCTTACGGGAGACATTAAAAGGTGGTCTTCCACTTTTCCAACCTTAAAAGAATGGAATCCCTATTATCCTGAGGAGGTTACCAGTACAGGGTATACCTACACCCTTCCAAACATTGGTATCCAGTTTCCTTATGTTTCGGTGGTATACCTTCCCGGCGGAGGAACCTGGACTGATACAGGTGGTGCAAATACCTACATCCGTCTCGACGAAAACTCTAATGTTGAAGGGAAGAGAGCACAGATTACCAGTTCCTGGCAGTTCAAGGCATCCGGGACCTATGAAATTACCTATCGCTTAAATGGATTCACCAAAAAGTAAGATGACCAACTTAATAAATACTTAATACTCATTACTAAAACGCTCAATAATGACAAACGTATGTAAAAGATCTCTGATAGGTCTTATCATGTGCTTATGCACGGTTGCAGGCTTTGGCCAGTCGAAGCTGACAGGCACTGTTTTGGGACAACCAGGTGATGGACAATGGGGGCAAAACAAGGCCTTTGATGGTGATTTAACTAATTATTTTGATGTAGCTGGAGATATCGGAGACAACCATGGCTGGGTAGGTCTGGCGCTTCCATCAGCTACTGTAATCGCCAAAGTGAGATTTTATCCACGTGTAGATGGCGAAAATACCTATCCCCTGGAAAAAAATGATGGGGGTATGTTTCAAGGATCACATACAGCAGATTTCGCTGTTCCGGTAACTCTCGCAACGATTAGCATGTCGCAGATGGCTATAGCGAGCTGGACGGATATACCGGTGACCAATACCGAAAGTTTCGAATATGTGCGTTACCTTGCACCAGATCTCTCAGGGAATACTGGAGGCATGACATCTTCAAACTGCACTGTCGGAGAAATCGAGTTTTATGCTGCAGTAGCGCCTCCGGAGAACATTGCACTCAAAGCTACAGTCAGCACTTCATTTGTTTCTGAATGGGAGAGCCTTGATGCCGTAAAAGACGGAATAGAGCCGGCGAACTCGATGGATAGACCTAATGGCGCATATGGAAACTGGAATTCTGCCAATACCATGCGCTGGGTGCAATATGAATGGAGCACACCTGCCACCCTATCGGGAACAGATGTGTACTGGTGGACTGATGGGCAGGGAATCTTAATTCCTACGGAAGCATATGTGGAGTATTATAATGTTACAAATGATACTTGGGTAAAGGTTGGGGATATCGGAAAAACTGCAGACCAATATAACTATCTCGGGCTCGGTGGGATCACTACCACTAAGATTAGAATTCATATGATCAATGATGTGGAGTCAACCGGCATTATTGAATGGAAAGCTTATGGTGAAGTAGCCGATCCTATTCCTACAGGGAAAATAGTTTACATCCCTAATGAATGGAAAAGTGCAGCAGCGAATATTCCTTACGATCTGGCAACACGTTCTGCGCAATCAGATAACTTTATTGTCGTATGGGGACCTCTGGCTGGAACAGATCCAAAAAACAATACGAACCCGGAGCTGAAATTCGATCCGGTGGCAGTTCTGGACAGTATGGAGGTTTTGTACGACTTTTATGTAAAACAGTTGCATGAGGTAGAAGAAAAAGGCAACCTGGCGAAATATAAAATGATCGTTGTTGTAAACAATACCTGGCGCGAAGGTTTATACACGGGCTGGGCTTTTGGTGGAGGCTTCGATAATGTAATCGGAGCCATGTTCGTAGATCCAAGATCAATGAGCGAAAACAGCTGGGTCATATCACATGAAATTACGCACAGTTTCCAGTACATGATCCCTATATTATATCCTGGACATGGTTATACCGATGTGTCACACGCAGGGTTTTTCTGGGAAACACATGCCAACTTTATGGCTATACAAAAACATCCCTCATTTATTACTGCAACTGATTACCCGAGAGCGATGAATTTTACAAACTATTATATTGGTTCACCGCGTAAGCACTACGGCGACTGGTATATTCTGCAATATTTAAAAGATAAAGAGGGAATTGGGTTTATCAACCGGATCTGGCAGGAGTCAAATCAGCCACAGAAGGAACATCCTATGGAAGCTATTAGAAGGCTTCTGGGTAAAACACAACCTGAAATGAATGACATGATGTTGGAGTATGCCATGAAAAGGGTCAAAGGCGATTTCAGTAATAAAGCGTTGATTCAGCAGGCGGAGACGAGTATAGAGCGCCAGTATTTATGGAAGAAAACCACGGTACTTGATTCTTTGGGAGAAGGGCATTATGCAGTGCCGGATCGTCTGGCACCGCAGCAGTATGGCTTCAATATCATCAGGCTTTACGCACAGAGTGAAGACAATTGTCCTGATAAGTATGTATATCTGAATTTTAAAAGCCATGCCGGTGTAAATGGCATAGCAGGTTGGAGGTATGGTTTTGTCAGTGTAGATGCTGGTGGTACAACTACCTTCGGCAACGTATTACAGGGAGATGCAGAGACGGTGTATAAAGTTCCGGGAAACTCTGCTGAATTATATCTTGTTGTTCTTGGTGCACCTACGACTTATCAGGTGCATGATGGCCGCTTTGAGGTCGGCTTTCCTAAACTTCCCCGCTTCCCTTATGAGATCAACATTAAAGGAGCTATTCCTGAAGGGTATCAGCCTGACTTCAGACATGTGGCACTTCCGGCAGGAGCGAGACATGCAAATGGAGGTGGTTTTGTTGCCTCGACAGCGCATGTGGAGGCTTCAGCTTATGTGGGACCAAATGCTGTTGTCCTGGATAGGGCGCAGGTTTCAGGTGCAGCACGGATTGAAGGTAAGGCATGGGTGAGAGATGATGCCCGTGTGTCAGGAAATGCAGTTGTAGGCGATTTTGCTATTGTATCAGGTAATGCTGCCGTGAATACAAATGGTAAAGTTTTTGAGCAGGGACAGATTTACTCAGGTACGGTGATCACTGGTAATGCACAGGTGAAAGGAAATGCCGTGCTATTCAATAATAATCTGAGTGGGGCTGCCCAGGCCTATGGTAATGCCTTGTCAATGAGCGGAACTTTCAGCGGAACTTTTGAGATGGGGGGAGATGCAGAAATAGGAGAGACCTGTGCAGCAGGGAAGTATCTGCAGATGCCCTGGTTAACATCTGCTGCGACTGTAAGTGGAAGACCACCATGTGACGGTGTAATTGATCATGAGCTGAATGTCGATGTGAATCAGGCCTACACGGTTTTTACAGATGAACAGGTAGAGTTTGCCAAAAGTTATGCTTGTGGAGAGGAGGTCAGTAACTTACCCCGTCGTACCATTAATTTTCCTGCTCTAGAAAGAAAAAGATTGGGTGATGCTGCCGTTGACTTATCTGCTGTATCAAGTACCGGCGAAGAGATTCTTTATACCAGTTCTGATCCCCTTGTTGCCGAAGTGATTGCAGGCAAATTGATCATAAAAGGTGTAGGAACGACTACAATTTCAGCTACAGTGCCTTTAAATCAGGAATATGCAAATAAACCGACGGTTCAGCAGGTATTTGTAGTCGGTAAAACGCTGCAGACCATTACTGCAAAATCAATAAATGAACTCAATATAAGTGCGAAGAAAGCATCTCTTGAGGTTTCCAGTACTTCAGGTTTACCAGTTTCACTAAAAGTTGACAATGGATGGGTGGCCTGGTTAAGCGGTACGGATCTGATGCTTAAATCACCGGGTACGGTAACCGTTACGGCTGCTCAACCTGGAAATGAAATGTTTGAAGCCGCTGCTTCAGTAGTGATGACCATAAGGGTCAATAATGAAGGCGGAGATTTGGTGAAGGTGAATAAGGCCGTTTCTCCCAACAATGACGGGATTAATGATATTCTGAATGTTGAGGGGATTGAGAATTATGTTGAGAATACGGTATCAATTCTGTCCAGTAGTGGGAAGCAGGTCTTCAGGAAGAGCAATTATAATAATACTACGGTTTTATTTGACGGACGTGATAACAATGGCTTGAAACTTCCGGCAGGTACTTATTTCTACGTGATCCAGCTGAAGGAAAATGGCAAATGGAACGTGGTGAAAGGATACCTCACCTTAGGATATTAACCAAAGTAAAATAATGATTTACAGCACTCCTAATTGACTGAACTAATGAAGATAAAAATATTAACGCTAATCAATTTAACCATTGCTTTGTTTGCCTGCAAACCTGTATTTAGTCAGCAAAGCATCATATACAGCCAATACGGGAATAATATTACTCCCATTAACCAGGCCGGAAGTTTATTAAAACCAGAAGGGGAAATCAGTGTACTTGGCCTGCGCAAATGGACCGGTATAGAAGGGGCTCCTTCTGTGATCTGGGCAAATGGCTACGCGCCAATTAAAAGTATCAATGCTGCAGCAGGCGTAAATGTAAGATATGAAAGTGTCGGGGATGAGAGAAGCACTGATGTCAGTGCATTTTTTGCCAAAGCTATTCAGGTTGGAACAGCCGATTTCCTGTCGCTCTCTGTGAATGCCGGGGTAAGTATGTACAAGGGAAATTTCGGAGGTTTATATGGGAATGATCCTGTTTTTAATAACAATATCAGCCAGAATACGGCCCTGGTTGGCGCAGGTTTAATGTTATATCATCCCGATCAGTATTATGTAGGTGTTTCTATGCCCAGGTTTATGCTGAATAAGCAGGAACTGGGGGATCGGGAGAACTATAATTATAAGAACCAGTATTATTTAACGGGAGGAATGTTATTTAAACTTGATGAAGATTTTAAGCTAAAACCTGCTGCTATTGTAAGTTTTTCCCGGGGAACGGATTTGCAGGCAGAATTGTCAGCGATGGCTTATGTGAAAGATGTATTTGGTCTGGGACTGAATGTAAGAAGTTATGGCGGTGCTGCGGGTATGGCCCAGTTCTTCTTCAGTAATTTTGGGATAGGATACAGCTATCTGTTTAATACAGGTAGTGAAACAACCTCTGCCCAGATCAACAATTCAAGCCATGAGATTTCCCTAAGTTACCGGTTCGGGAAGGCGAAGCCGGGATTATAAATTTTATTTCTCGAAGAAAAAACTATAGTTATTCTGATCATGTTGGAATGTGTGTTAACTGAAAGGTTATCCATATTTCAACATGATTTTTTGCTATGAGACCAATCTGATATCAGTGAACATCTTCATTTATACCTTATTTTACTCCAACCACCGATTGGGGTCATTTAATGTTCTACCGAATTCTGAAAACTTCTGTCCGTATAGACGTACAGGAGAGTAGCAGGGTAAATGTTTAGTCTATAACCTCCGGTATGGATCTTTTTACAAGCAAGTTTGAAGCCCTGGAAAAGATTATGCCTATGCTGAATTAACAGTAATGGTTTACCAACCGCATCTTAAACTGGCTCACATTGAATTTTGCCATATTTAATTTTACACATGTGATCGTCATCATTGACAATATCCTGTTGTTATTGGTTAAAATGCTACTTATTACGGCTTCATAATCTAATAAATTTGAATCCACCAAACCAATTAATGAACCTTATGATGAAATTTGACAAACTGACGGTTGTATTGTCATTGTTTTCTGTCGCTGTTTATGCGCAGAAAAAGGACTATCCAATTCAGCCTGTAGCCTTCACCCATGTGCATGTGAACGACGGGTTCTGGGCGCCGAAAATGGAAGTGAATGCGAAAGTAACTATACCATATACACTACAACAATGCCGTTTAGACGGCAGGGTTGATAATTTCCTGAGGGCGTCAAAAACGATCCCTGGCGATAAATTAAGTGCCTTTCCATTTGACGATACAGATATTTATAAAGTCATAGAAGGGGCTTCTTATGCCATGCAGATGAAGGCCGATCCGGCAATGGATAAATATGTAGATACACTGATTTCCATTATTGGCGCGGCACAGGAGAAGGATGGTTACCTCTATACTTTCCGTACCGTGAATGCGGCGAAACCACACGACTGGATAGGCGCCAAACGCTGGGAAAAAGAAGAAGATTTAAGTCATGAGTTGTATAATTCCGGACACCTTTTTGAATCTGCTGCCGCACATTATGAAGCTACCGGCAAGAAAACCTTACTGAATATTGCGATTAAAAATGCTGATCTGCTGGTAAAAGATTTTGGTTATGGAAAAGTAGAGGAGTATCCGGGGCACCAGGTTGTGGAAATTGGCCTCGTGAAATTATACAGGATTACCGGGAACAAGAAATACCTTGATCTGGCGAAGTTTTTCCTTGATGTCCGCGGACCAAAAGGAGACCGCTATAACCAGGCCCAGGCAAGAGTAGTTGATCAGCATGAGGCTGTAGGCCATGCGGTACGTGCGACCTATATGTATACCGGTATGGCTGATGTCGCTGCGATTACAGGTGATGAGAAATACCTGAAAGCGATAGATGATATCTGGGAAGATGTGGTGAACAAGAAATTATATATTACGGGTGGTATCGGTGCAACAGGCGCCGGAGAAGCCTTTGGCGACGCTTACCAACTGCCTAACATGTCAGCTTATGCAGAGACTTGTGCGGCTATCGCCAATATCTATTGGAATAGCCGCATGTTCCAGCTCCATGGTGATGCCAAATATATTGACGTGCTGGAACGTACCTTGTACAATGGTTTACTGTCAGGAGTTTCACTCACTGGAAACAGGTTTTTCTATCCTAATCCTTTGGCTTCCATGCACCAGCACCAGCGTAGTGCATGGTTTGCCTGCGCCTGCTGTATTTCTAATATGACACGCTTTTTGCCATCGGTCCCTGGTTATGTTTATGCACAGGATGCAAATAACTTATATGTTAATCTTTTCATGAGCAATAGCAGTGATATAAAATTGCCTGCCGCGAAGCTGAAGATTATACAGACCACGGAGTATCCATGGGAAGGTAAGATAAACATCCAGGTAGACCCTGAGAAAAGCGCTGCCTTCGCCCTTCATGTCCGGATTCCGGGTTGGGCAGGTAATGAACCTGTACCGGGTTCTTTATACAGTTTTAAAGAGGCATCGTCTACTCCCGTATCAATTACTTTAAATGGCAGCCCATTGAAGTATACCATACAGAAAGGATATGCCGTAATTGAGCGTAAATGGAAAAAAGGCGATCAATTGAGCGTAGTATTGCCTATGGAAACCAAGAAGGTTTTTGCCAATGAAAAGGTGAAGGACGATAAAGGCCGCTTTGCTTTTCAGCGCGGACCAGTGGTTTACTGCCTGGAAGGTCCTGATAACAGGGACAGCACAGTGCAGAATATTATGGTTGACAAGGATGCTGTTGCCACAATGAGCTTTAACCCGCAGCTGCTGAATGGTATTGAAGTGTTGAACGTAAAAGGAGTAAGTGCAAACCGCCAGGTGAACAGTGATGAACTGGTCAAAACGGAGCAGGATGTGATGGCTATCCCTTATTATTCCTGGGCAAACCGCGGACCAAGTGAGATGACCGTATGGATTCCTTACGAGGAGTCTGCCTCGCGCCCTAAACCGGCACCAACCATTGCTTCTAAAAGTACGGTGTCCGGCTCATTGAAGAATAAGCAATTGCTTGTCTCTGTAAAAGATCAATATGACCCTATAGATTCTAAAGATACGAATTACCCGTATCTACACTGGTGGCCAAAGAAAGATTCGAAGGAGTACCTCCAATACGATTTTGACCAGGAGTATGAAGTGTCGGAATCTAAAGTGTACTGGTTTGACGATGCTCCATGGGGCGGATGCAGAATTCCAGATCATTACAAAGTGCTTTACCTGAAGAACGGACAATGGCTCCCTGTGGAAAACACAAGTAAATACGTAGTAGAGAAAGATAAATTTAATACGGTGAATTTTAAACCTGTAAAAACTAAAGCACTGAAGCTTGAACTGCAGCTTCCGAAAGATAATGCGTCAGGAGTGCATGAATGGATCGTTAAGTAGTGCGCCAATGTCCGCTACAACCAACCTTAAAAAATCAATACACCCTGAAAATCAACAAACAACCAATAAACAAAACACACCAGAATTATGAAGTTAAAACTTTTACTATTAATGGTTATCGGAGTATTTCTCTTCGATGTCTCATTTGCGCAGACCAGCGTAATTAAAGGAAAGGTCAAAGATGAAACCGGGGCTGGCTTGCCCGGTGTAACTGTGAAGATCATGGGTACAAACCAAGGTACAGCTACCGGCACTGATGGTTCATTCCAGATCAGTGCGCCTAAAGGGGCTACTTTAGTCATCAGTGCATTGGGTTTCAGCTCTAAAAGTGTAATCATCAGAGATGGTAGCGTGCTGGATATTGTACTTGCTATAAATAATAGTCAGCTAAATGAGGTGGTCGTTACCGCTTTGGGCGTTAAAAGGGAGAAACGCTCCCTGACTTACAGTACCCAGCAACTGACGGGAGAAGAGCTTACTCAAACCAAAGAGAATAATATCGTAAATGCAATGGCCGGTAAAGTTGCAGGCGTTCAAGTAACGAGTTCTTCAGGTACACCGGGGGCTTCTTCCCGGATTGTAGTACGGGGAACAATTTCTGCAACAGGAGAGACGCAAGCTCTTTTTGTTGTAGACGGTGTACCTATTGATAATAGTGAGACTGGAAATGTTGGCGGTGGCGCGGCGGGAGCTGGTGTTAACAGAGCTGTGGACATTGATCCTGCAACGATAGAGTCGATGAGTATTTTAAAAGGAGCAGCAGCAACAGCGCTATATGGCTCTCTTGGAGCAAGAGGTGTAGTGTTGATTACGACCAAAAACGGAGGATTCAATAAAAAAGCAAACATATCCGTATCCTCTAACTTTTCTGTGGATAAAGCAATCTTACCCGAGATGCAGCAAAAATATGCACAGGGTACTAACGGTATCTTTTATGACGGGGAGACACAAAAAATTGGACAATCCTGGGGTCCTGCTATGGATGGTTTGATGGTAGATGGAAAACAAGTGCAAAAATATAATCCTTACGACTTTTATCAAACGGGCCGTACGACTAATAATACAGTAAGTGTTGCTGGTGGAGGCCCTGCATCAGATTATTTTATGTCTTATTCCTTCCTGAACCAGACTGGGGTTGTGCCGACGTCTGAATTTGAGAGACATTCTTTTTTCGCAAAACATACCACAAAAGTTAATGATAAACTGACTGCAACTTTTCAATTGACGTATTCGAACTCAGAGCAAAACAGACTACCTGAAGGAGCGAGTAACGGACCGCAATTTGTCGTGTTCTTACAACCTATCTCCTGGAATCCTTACCCGGTCTTAAATCCGGATGGTTCGCAACGTTTATATCGTTTATCTAGAAATGCCCCTTTGTGGACATTGGATAATATCAATAACAGATCGGTCGTAAACCGCTTTTTACCTATCGCAACGATCAACTATAAACCTCTCCCATGGTTGACGATCACAGAAAGATTGGGTGCTGACATTTATACTGAACAAGTGAAGTATTTTGAAGCTCCTAGTCCTGAAATTGGTTTGAAAGGGCAGATCATGGATCAGAATACGCTTTATAGGCAATACAATAATGACTTGATTGTAAATGCCGAAAAACAATATGGTAAGTTTAATCTGAATTTGCTGTTAGGTACGAACTACAGGTCAGATTATTCTCAGACGACTAACCAAAAGGGCGTAGGATTGGTTATTGATGATTTTAAGAATATATCAGCAGGCTCTACGCTGACTACACAGGAAAACCATTATTTATCGAGAAAAATTGGATTTTATGGGCAGGCGAATATAGAATATAATAAATTCTTGATTTTATCCTTAACACAACGTTATGATGGAAGTTCTGTTCTATCTCCTGACAAGCAATTTTATTCTTATGGATCGGCTGCTGCAAGTTTAATCACTTCTGAATTACTACCACAATCGGTTAAGAATGTAATGAATTTTTCTAAGATCCGCCTTTCTTATGCTAAAGTAGGGAATGAAATCCTGGGAGCTTACAATCTGCTTACACCCTATAATTTAGCGAGTAGAAACACAGCTACAGGATCTTTCTCTTATCCATACAATGGTCAGCCTGGTTTCCTGATCAATGAAAGTTATGGAAATAGTCAGCTGAAAAATGAAGATCTAACTGAATATGAAGCGGGACTAGAGCTGAAATTCTTTAACAGCCGAATTGGTTTTGAAGGATCATATTTTAGCAGGAAATCTACAGATGGAATTATTCCGGTTAATATTTCTCAGGCCACAGGATATACCAGTACGAATGTAAATACAGCTAGTGTAAGGAATAGAGGTTTGGAATTATTGTTCACCGGTGCACCAATAAGGAAGGATAATTTCGGCTGGGATATTACTTTTAATTTCACTAAAATAAAAAATAAATTGCTGGCGCTCGCACCAGGTATAGACCGGTTGGGAAGAAGTATTGTTGGTGAGCCGATCAATATTTATTTTGGTACAAGGTACGCACGTGCTGAAGATGGACAGTTGTTAATTAACGATGCAGGTCTGCCGTTTGCAGCTTCCACCCCAGGTATTGTAGGTGATGCCAATCCGGACTGGTTAGCAGGGATCAATAACAGTTTTCGTTACAAGAACTTCACTTTTAATTTCTTCTTTGATATGAAAAAAGGAGGTGATGTCCAGAATGATGTAGAAGCTGCGGCCTTCTTCAACGGTACAGCCAAAGTGACGGAAAATAGAGATGCACGTGTTGTACCCGGAATCAGCCAGTCTACAGGACAGCCAAATACGGTTTCTGTATCGGCACAAAGTTATTACCAGAGCTTGCTATATGAATCAACCATTCAGGATGGAACATACATTAAATTAAGACAGGTAGCTTTAACTTACGCCCTTTCCAGTAAGTTGTTGAAAAAGACACCGTTTAGTGCAGCTTCTTTTTCTGTAACTGGAAGAAATTTATGGATTTACAGTCCTCATTTTACAGGTGCTGACCCGGAAGTGAGTTCTTATGGATCGGGACTAGGTGTACAGGGTGTTTATTCTTTCTCCACACCAACATCACGTTCGGTAGATTTTGCCCTGCGACTTAGTTTTTAAACACATTGTTAACGTATTAAATTAAAGAAATGAAGAAATTCGCCATATTATTCCTGCTTGCTACGGTTAGCCTTGCTGGATGTAAAAAATTACTCGATGTAAATGATGACCCTAACAGGCCTATTGATGTGCAGGAAGCCTTGATTCTTTCACCGGTTGAAGTGGCCATCTCCGATTACCTATATGCAGGAAATGCCAACATCATTGCACAGGACTGGTTACAGGCTACGGCTCCTAATCAGCCAAATCCTGGTTTTTGGAACTATCAAACTTTTAATAATACCTGGGATAGTGACTGGTACAATGCCTATGTAGTGTGTCTCAATAACCTGAATCTGCTTAATAAAAAAGCATTGTCTACAGGAAATACCAACTACCAAGCAATTAGTAAGGTCCTTACTGCTTATTCACTTGCTTATGCTACTGATATTTGGGGCGATGTCCCTTACACTCAGGCATTGAATGGTACAGATATGCTTACCCCTGTATATGATTCCCAGGAGAACATTTACAAAATTATACAGTCTCTTCTGGATGAGGCAATTGTTCTTGTAAATCAAAATTATGCTGCTCTGCCTGGATCAGATGATTTTTACTATAATGGCGATATGGCCAAATGGAAAAAGTTAGCATATACCTTAAAAGCAAGGTATTATTTGCACCTGACTAAGGCGCCAGGCTATACTGCTGCTGCGCAGGCTGACCTTGCTCTCGCTGCCCTTGAAAATGGAATCAGTACCGATGCTGAAGATCTAAAAATGACATACAGCGGTGTTGCAGGAAGTGAAAATCCATGGAACCTTACTTTTGGTCCGGTAACCACAAAAGTATTAAATGAAACGTTTGTGGAAAACCTTCGTTCTACGGGTGATCCAAGGTTAAGTAAAATGGTTGCTCCCGCAACAGCAACCGGTCTATATACAGGTAAGAGAATTGGTGCGATACCAGGAGTCTTAAATACCTATTCCCTTGGTGGAGCTTATTATGCAGGTGAAAATGCAAGTAATTATTTACTTACCTATACTGAAGCACAGTTTATTAAAGCTGAGGCAACCCTGATTAAATCTGGTGCTGCTGCCGCGCAACCTATCTTTACTGCTGCAGTAACTAACCATATGAACAGGCTGGGTATTGCAGGCACGGATATAACTACTTATCTTGCTGCTAAAGGAACATTGACTACAGCAAATGCACTCCGTAGAATTATAGAGGAGAAAAGCACGGCTAACTTTTTAAACCCGGAAAACTATAACGACTGGAGAAGGACAGGTTTTCCTCTTCTTACCAAAGTTGACGGTGCTTTAAGCGATATACCAAGAAGGGCAATGTATCCTGAAACAGAATTGACAACTAATCCGCAACCACAGCAAACAGCAAAGGTTACCGATAGGGTGTGGTGGGATACAAACAATTAACTATGTTTTTAAAAGAAGTTTATCAACAAAGAAGAAATGCATTAAAAGCTGCTTTAGGAGAAGGAATTATCCTTCTCCCAGGCAACGAAGAGAGTGGAATGAATTACAGGGATAATGTATATCCCTTTCGTCAGGACAGTTGTTTCCTTTACTTTACAGGAATCGACCGTCCTGATTTGTGTTTTATCATCGACATCGATAATGATCAGGAAATTCTGTTCGGTGATGATGCTACTATAGATGATATTGTGTGGACCGGTCCCCAGGAAGAACTGGCTTCACAAGCCGATAAATCAGGGATCGCTTTCACACGCGGAAAGGCAGAAATCCAAAATGCATTAAGAGGGAATAGGAAAGTTCATTTCCTGCCCCCTTACCGTGCTGAAGGTGCCTTGAAATTAGCCAACTGGGGCCTTACTGATCAGCCTTCGGTACCCTTAATTAAGGCGATCGTTGCCCAGCGTTCAATAAAAGGCGATGAGGAAATCGTGGAGATAGAAAAGGGAGTGGCTACGAGCGTACTCATGCAAAGGAGGGCCATGGAACTTGCCCGGCCCGGAATTGCTGAAAATGCCATTGCCGGTGAGTTGCAGGCGATTGCTATTGCCGCCGGAGGCAACCTTTCTTTTCCGACAATTCTCACCGTGAACGGTGAGATTTTACATAACCATGCCAGCACTAAGATCCTGCAAAGCGGACAAATGGTGTTATGCGATTGCGGTGCTGAGAACAGTAACCACTATGCGGGGGATTTAACACGGACTTCTCCGGTAGATGATACATTTACTGCTCAGCAGCAGGAAGTGTATAATATTGTGCTTAATGCACACCAAACCGCTGCAAAGGCATTACGTCCAGGGATCTTGTATAAGGATGTCCATTTAATGGCCTGTGAACAGCTGGCTATCGGACTCAAGGATTTGGGTTTGATGAAAGGTGACCCTAAAGAGGCCGTTGCCGAAGGTGCCCACGCTTTATTCTTTCAGTGCGGACTAGGCCATATGATGGGGCTGGATATTCATGATATGGAGAACCTGGGGGAAGAATATGTTGGTTATACAGAAGACCTGAAGAAGAGCACCCAGTTTGGTTTGAAGTCGCTGCGGCTTGCCAGAAATCTGGAATCCGGATTTGTGCTTACTGTAGAACCCGGACTCTATTTTATTCCTGTGCTGATCGATCTATGGTCGGCCGAAAAAAAATTCGAACAGTTTATCAATTATGATAAAGTCTTGCAATACCGGAATTTTGGAGGAATAAGGATCGAGGAAGATTTCCTTATTACCGATCAGGGAAGCCGTTTACTGGGGCCTCCACTCGAAAAAACAATCGACGAAATACATAATTTTTTGAAGTACTAGCTTTTTGTTAAAATAGCGTTGATATGCGGTAATTTTCAGTTAATTTTCGAATACTTCATGCTCTATTTTTGAAATAAAAAACTCAGTTTATGAAGAAAGATTTTTGGGCAGGGGTATTTCCTGCAATCACAACTAAATTTACTCCGGATGAAAAACTTGATCTGGCAGCGTGTAATGAAGGAATAGAAGCTCAGCTTGAAGCCGGTGTAAACGGGATCGTTATCGGTGGTTCACTGGGAGAAGCCAGCACCTTATCTGAAGAGGAGAAATTTATCTTATTGACAGAAACAGTGAAGACAGTTGCGGGAAGAGTACCTGTAATTTTCAGCATTGCTGAACAAGCCACTTATGTAGCTGTTAACCACGCTAAAAAAGCTGAAGAACTGGGTGCCTCAGGATTGATGTTATTGCCACCATTACGTTATTATGCATCGGCAGATGAAACTGTAGCATTTTTTGGAGCTGTTGCAGAAAGTACAGCATTACCAATCATGATCTACAACAACCCGGTAGACTATAAGATCCATGTGACTTTAGATATGTTCGGAGAACTGGATAAATATGAAAATATTGTTGCAGTAAAAGAATCAACACGTGATATTAGCAATGTAACCAGGATGCTAAATCGTTTTGGCAACAGATATAAGGTCTTTACCGGCGTGGATCCTTTAGCACTCGAAAGTATTGTGGCTGGTGCTGATGGTTGGATCGCAGGTCTGGTAGATGCATTTCCAAAGGAAACAGTGGCAATCTTCCGACTGGTGAAAGAAGGAAGAGTGAATGAAGCTGTTGCGATTAACCGCTGGTTCATGCCATTATTGGACCTGGATATCCATCCGAAACTGGTTCAGTATATTAAACTGGCTGAAGTAGCTACCGGTACTGGTACAGAACATGTACGCGCACCACGTCTGAAACTTGTTGGTGAAGAACGTGAGCGTATACAGAAAGTAATTAATGATGCATTGGCTGTAAGACCGGAATTGCCTGCAGGTAGCTGGGGATTATAAGCGGATCATCTCACCTTTTAAAATAGAAAATGAACGGACGGAATTTAATAGGAAATGAGTATGCTGAAGTGAATACTTCAGCATTTCAGGCAATCAACCCACTGACAGGAGTAACCCTGGAAGGTGATTTTTTTCCTGCTCAGCGCAATGATGTAGATGAAGCGTTAAATTATGCTGTTAAGGCATTTACGGTTTATAAGAATATTGATAAAGACAGCAAGGCAGCTTTTTTACGTGCTATTGCCAATGAAATATTAGCCCTTGGAGATGCACTGATCGAACGTGCATGTGCGGAAAGTGGTCTGCCGGTTGGCAGGATCACCGGAGAAAGGGGACGTACCGTTGGTCAGTTGAATATGTTTGCCGACCTGGTTGCGGAAGGTTCCTGGGTGGATGCAATTATTGACAGTGCCTTGCCGGACAGGCAGCCTGCAGCAAGACCTGATATCAGAAGAATGCTGGTGGCTATGGGGCCGGTAGTGGTTTTCGGGGCGAGCAATTTCCCGCTGGCATTTTCTGTGGCTGGTGGTGATACCGCTTCCGCATTGGCTTCTGGCTGTCCTGTGGTGGTTAAGGCGCATGCCGCCCATCCGGGTACCAGCGCGATGGTGGCCTCAGCGATACAGAAAGCAGTGCTTTCTACAGGAATGCCTGAAGGGGTATTTTCTATGCTGTTTGACAACGGGTATTCCATCGGTGAAGAACTGGTGAAACATCCCAAAACCAAGTCTGTTACTTTTACCGGTTCGTTTAAAGGTGGTATGGCATTGAGTAAAATCGCTGCGGAAAGACCAGTACCTATTCCTGTATTTGCTGAAATGGGAAGCATCAATCCTGTATTGTTGTTGCCTGAAGCACTGGACGTCAGGGCAGAACAGATTGCTGAACAATATGCAGGTTCAATTACCATGGGAGCGGGACAGTTTTGTACCAATCCAGGTTTATTGCTGGGCATAAATTCTGCTGCATTGACACGTTTTAAACAGACATTGGTAGAAAAGATTGCAGAAATTTCTTCTGCTACGATGCTTACACCAGGCATTTGTAAAAACTTTCAGGACTTGTCGGCCGGAATGCTGCAGGAGAAGGAAGTTACCCTGCTGGTAAAATCTGAAAAGCAGGTGGAAGGTGCAAACAACCAGGCACTGGCTACTGTCGCTGAGGTTTCAGCGAAAGATTTCCTTGCTAACCCTAAGTTGAAAGAAGAGATTTTTGGTCCATGGTCACTCCTGGTGGTAGCAGATGATGTTGCTGAACTGGAAGAAGTGCTGGAATATGCAGGCGGTCAGCTTACACTATCTGTGATGGCTGAAGGGGCTGAATTGAAAAACTACAAATCCTTACTGGATAAAGCGGAAGACATTACGGGGCGTATCCTTTTAAACGGAGTGCCTACAGGTGTGGAAGTATGTGCTGCAATGCAGCATGGCGGACCTTTCCCTGCAACAAATGATAGCCGCTTTACTTCTGTTGGTACTACTGCTATCCGTCGTTTTGTGCGACCGCTAAGCTGGCAGAACTGGTCTCCTGAATTGTTACCTTCAGCTTTGCAGGATGGAAATCCTTTGAATATCTGGAGACTGGTTGATAACGAAATGACAAAATAAATTAGATATGTCGAGCAAAACATTTTTCTGCATTGATGCACATACCTGTGGTAACCCTGTCAGGTTGGTCGCCGGTGGTGGGCCTCATCTTGTTGGTGATACGATGAGCGAGAAAAGGCAGCATTTCCTGAAAGAATATGACTGGATCAGACAAGGATTGATGTATGAACCGCGTGGTCATGATATGATGTCTGGCAGTATCCTTTATCCACCCCATAACCCTGAAAACGACGTAGCCGTTTTGTTCATCGAAACCAGTGGCTGCCTGCCGATGTGCGGACACGGTACGATAGGTACAATTACTATTGCTATTGAGGAAGGGCTGATCATGCCTAAAGTTCCGGGTGTGGTGAGGATGGAAGCTCCTGCAGGACTGGTAAATATTGAATATAAACAGGAAAATAATAAAGTTTCTTCCGTTAAATTGACCAATGTGGCTTCTTATCTGGACTCAGAAGGATTGACGGTAGAATGCCCTGATTTGGGTACCCTTACCTTTGATGTTGCCTATGGGGGTAACTTCTATGCTATTGTAGACCCCCAGGAAAACTTTAAGGGAATAGACCATTATGCTGCTGACCAGCTGATTTCATGGAGCAGGGTTATCCGCAAGCGGATCAATGAATTGTACAGTTTTGTACACCCGGAGAATCCAACGATAAAAGATTGTACGCATATCCAGTGGACAGGGGATACCAAATCCCCGGAGGCTACTGCCCGTAATGCTGTTTTTTATGGAGATAAGGCGATAGACCGTTCCCCATGTGGAACAGGTACTTCTGCACGTATGGCACAATGGTTTGCCAAAGGCAAACTAAAGAAAGGGGATACTTTTATCCATGAAAGTATCATTGGCAGTACGTTTATTGGCAGAGTGGAAGATGTGGTTGATTTACAGGGGCGCCAGGCAATTATTCCAAGTATCGAAGGTTGGGCAAAGGTGTTTGGCTATAACACCATTAAAATTGATGACGATGATCCTTATGCAAAAGGATTTCAGGTGCTCTAAGCTGGTATAACCGCTAAAAGCAAAGAAAAAGTTTATAATATTAGATTTCTATAAGAAATGGGAAAAGCAATTATCATTGGTGCTGGAATTATTGGGTTAAGTTCGGCATATTATCTCCAACAGGCGGGTTGGGAAGTAACAATACTGGAAAAGGGTGATTTGTCGGACAACTGCTCATTCGGCAATGCCGGGATGATTGTTCCCAGTCACTTTGTGCCCCTTGCGGCACCGGGAATGCTGGAGAAGGGAATCAAATGGATGTTTAACAGTAAAAGTCCATTTTATGTAAGGCCAAGCCTTAATATGGACCTTATTGGCTGGGGACTGAAGTTCATGAAGAGTGCAAATAAACAACAGGCTGATCAGGCAGCAGTGCCGTTGCGTGATATCTCTTTGCTGAGCAAGGATTTATACGGTGACCTGACTACAGCTATCGGTGATTTCGGCTTAACGAATAATGGGATCCTGATGTTGTATAAAAGTGAGAAAGTAGGGGAGGAGGAACTGCATATTGCTGAACAGGCACGCAGCCTGGGACTGGATGTGGCTTCCTTATCTGCCGCTGAAACGCAACAATTACAACCTGACCTTAAACTGAATGTGCTTGGCGGAATTCATTACCGTTGTGACGCACACCTCAATCCCAATCAGTTGCTTTTGCTTTTGCAACAGTACCTGCTGAAAAAAGGAGTGAAAATTATTAAGAATACAGAAGTCACAAAGATTATTCAGGAAAAAGGGAATATCAGTAAACTTATTGCGGGTGGAGAGGAGTATGTGGCTGACCGTTATGTGCTTGCCAGCGGCTCATGGTCGCCGGAAGTAGCGAAGCGTGCTGGCTTCAAAATACCACTGATGCCTGGGAAAGGATATTCATTTATGGTGAACGATGCCCTTAAGAATATGCATATTTCTGCATTGCTGTGTGAAGCGAAAGTGTCTGTTACCCCTATGGGCGGGAAGATCCGCTTTGGTGGTACGATGGAGATTGATGGGATCAATAGTCGCATCAATATGAATAGGGTAAAAGGTATTGTGGAGTCTATCCCTAAATATTTCCCTGATCTGCAGCCGGAAATCCCGGCAATAAAAGACATCTGGTATGGCTTCAGGCCATGCTCCCCTGACGGCCTTCCTTACCTTGGAAACAGCGATGTTTTAAAAAATTTAACGGTAGCAACAGGACATGGCATGATGGGGATAAGCCTCGGACCCGCCACGGGAAAATTAGTTAGCGAACTGGTTAATGGCCAATCACTTTCAATGAATATTACCCCCTTTTCGGCCAATAGATATAGCTAAAGGCATATTTTAACATTTTAAAATAAGCGTCAAATTGATTTTTAACTTGGCGCTTATAGTACTTTTATATATATTTATTAAATGAAGGTACTGCCATTTACTATTCCGGTTTCTCACGATAAAACTATTATTGTTCAGACGGAGGACATGCCGCATTTCTATACCCATCTCCATCGCCACAAAGAAATACAGCTGACCTGGATCCAGGAAGGTGAAGGTACCCTTGTTGCAGGAATGAATATGCACTTATTCCGTGCAGGAGAGATTTATCTCTTCGGCGCCAATATGCCCCATGTATTTAAAAGTGACCCGGAATATTTCTTAAATGACAGTACAAAAAAAATAAGGACGATTACCGTCTTCTTTAATCCACAGGACAAACTCGCCGCACTGTTTGACTTGCCGGAGATGAAAAATGTAAAAGCTTTCCTGGAGTCTTATGACTGCGGTTTTAAAGTTCCGCCGCAGATCTTCTCCGATATATCCGGGAGGCTCCTGGGGCTCCTGAATTCAGACGGTATAGACCAGTTGATGCAATTCCTGCAATTGCTGAAAACATTGAGTGGTGTGAAGGGATTGGAACCCCTTACCGTCAACTCTTTTCCACGCTCCATTAATGATAATGAAGGGATGCGTGTTGCGGCAATCTATAATTATATTATCCAGAATTACAATAAAGCACTGACACTGGAGGAGGTTGCTGAACAAGCCTATATGACTCCCCATGCCTTTTGCCGTTATTTTAAGAAACATACCCGGTATACCCTGGTTAGCTTTCTGAATAAAGTCCGGATCAATGAAGCCTGTAAATTACTCATGAGCGGATCGCACAATGGTATTGCTGCCATAGCCTACAGCTGTGGATTTAACAGTATCACCAATTTCAACAGGGTGTTTAAGTCGATTACAGGTAAAAGCCCAAGAAATTACAAAGATCAGTATTAGGAATAGTAAAAATCAATTCAATTAAATATGATTTTGGTCAACAATGGTAATTTTAGTCAAAGATTGATTAAATAATGATTACTTTTTAAGAAGTATTCCTCTATTTTTGGTTATAAACAACCACAAACCAAAACTATTTCTAATGAATGAACCAAAAACGTCGTTCAGGCCATCCCTTGGTCTGATGGATGCGACCATGCTTGTTGCCGGCAGTATGATCGGATCTGGTATTTTTATTGTCAGTGCAGATATTGTACGGAATGTCGGAAGCTCAGGCTGGCTGATTTTTGTATGGGTGATCACCGGTTTTATGACGCTTGCAGCTGCATTGAGTTATGGTGAGCTCAGCTCTATGTTCCCTAAGGCTGGCGGACAGTATGTTTACCTGAAGGAAGCCTATAACCCATTGGTGAGCTTTCTGTATGGCTGGAGTTTTTTTGCAGTGATCCAGACCGCAACGATTGCTGCCGTAGGGGTAGCCTTCGCCAAATTCACAGCTTATATTTTTCCGGTCTTTAGTGAAGACCTTGTATTGGTTGACCTCGGATTTATTTCCATTTCTCCTGCCCAGGTCTTGTCCGTCTGCATCATTTTCTTTCTGACCTATCTGAATACACGTGGCATAAAGAGCGGAAAGATCATACAGACCTCTTTTACCCTGGTGAAGATCCTTAGCTTAGGTGGTTTGATTGTATTTGGTTTCTGGGCACTGAAGGCAGAAATCTGGAAAGCAAACTGGACCAATACCTGGGATTTACACAAACTGCTCCCTTCCGGTACTACGGAACAATATACTTTTATCCCGGCAATGGGGGCTATCGCAGCAGCAATGGTAGGCTCTATATTTAGCAGCGATTCCTGGAATAATGTGACTTTTATTGCCGGAGAAGTAAAGAATCCCAAACGGAATATCGGACTCAGCCTTTTTCTGGGAACGCTGACAGTGACTATTATTTATGTACTGGCAAATATTATGTATACTGGTGTATTAACCTTACCGGAGATTGCTACGGCAGATAAGGATAGGGTTGCTGTCACCGCCTCCCATGTGATCTTCGGAGACGCAGGGACGAAGATTATCGCCGTGATGATTATGGTTTCCACTTTTGGATGTAACAATGGTTTAATCATGGCAGGTGCAAGGGTATATTATTCGATGGCCAAAGACAGGTTGTTTTTCAAAAAAGCAAGTACATTGAATGCGAATGCTGTTCCTGGATTTGCCCTCTGGGTACAATGTATCTTTGCCTGTTTATGGTGTTTTAGCGGTAAATACGGAGATCTGCTGGATATGATTTCTTTTGTCGTTGTGGCGTTTTATATGCTGACCATTTTCGGTATTTTTATACTCAGGAAGAAACGTCCGGATGCAGAACGTCCCTATAAAGCAATTGGCTATCCGGTATTGCCCATCATTTATATTCTGATGGGACTTGCCTTCTGTTTGTTATTGATCATTTATAAGCCGAGTTATACCTGCTCCGGTTTAATCATTACCCTGGCCGGGATTCCAATCTATTATTTAATCCGGAAGAATGCCGGAACGGAAATGAATGAAGAAGAAAAGATATAAAAGTTTTTACTTTTTATACCATTCCCCTCAAACTTATAGCGGTACTGCATTAATGAAACCAAGCCGCTGAATAGCATGCTATGGTAGGGGGAAAGGATAAAAGAAATGGGCCGGTCATCAACTGACCGGCCCATTTCTTTTATCCTTTCCAGGCAGTGTTTTAAGTGTTCAATGTGGTGTTTTCCATTAACCAGGAAAGTTCCTCCTCACTTAAATAAGGTTTGAATTCAAGAATGAGCTGTTGATGGTAGCTGTTGATCCAGCTAATATGGCGTGGCTCAAGCAGGGACAACTCGATTCCGGCAGTGTCAATGAGTGCAAGAGTGAGTGTTTCTGAAGTCAGGAAATCACCGAAAGGATTACTTTCTGCAGTTACGGTTAATACCAGGTTTTCTATACGCACACCATGTTTCCCGGGTCTGTATATTCCGGGTTCAATTGAAGTTACCATTCCCGGTTGCAGGGCAATCGGCAGGTTATCCGGACTGATGGATTGCGGGCCTTCATGGACATTCAGGAAATAACCGACCCCATGGCCTGTACCGTGCCCGTAGTTCCTGCCATGGTCCCATAAAGGTTTACGGATAATGCTATCCAGCTGGTAACCGCAGGTGCCAACAGGGAAGTGTGCAGAGGAGCCTTCAATGACGCCTTTTAACACCAGTGTGTAATCTGTCTTTTCTTCCTCATTCAAGGGCCCCAGGACAATCATCCTGGTAATGTCCGTCGTACCCAGGAAATATTGTCCCCCAGAGTCTACCAGAAACATTCCCTCGGCTTTCAGTACCACGTCAGTGTCTGTACCAGGGGTATAATGTGGAAGTGCCGCATGTTCTTTGTACCCGGCAATAGAATCGAAACTTACGCCGGCAAAGTCTTCCTGTTCTGCCCTGAAACCCGCGAGTTTGGCTGAGGCCGAGAGTTCAGTAATCACTTCTTTGTCAATATTTTCTTTCAGCCATTTTACAAAACGTGTCATCGCTACCCCATCCCTGACCATGGCCTGTTTGAAATTGGCAATCTCCGTACTGTTTTTAACAGACTTCAGGTGGGTGGTAGGGTTAATGCCCATGATCACCGGTACTGCAGGGGGGATCAATTGATACAAACGTGTACAGGTCCGCTTAGGATCTATGAACAGGGTCTCTGTAGCTGCAAGCGCAGACACATAGGAATCTATGGATGGGTAAGGACAGATCTCGATTCCTGCTGCTGTCAGGCTTTCTTTTGATGGGATATCCAGTTTGTTTCCGTCGATAAAAAGATAGGCCTTTTCCCGAAGTATCATTGCAAAGCCCAATACGACAGGATTACATTTCACATCAGTACCACGGATGTTAAATAACCAGGCAAGGTCATCCAGGGAGGAAATGATATGTGCTGTTGCACCTGATTTTTCCAGGGAGGCACGAACTTCCTTCAGTTTGGTTTCGGTAGACTTCCCTGAATATTTTTCCTCCAGTAGGAAGGCTGCTGCATTTGGCAGTGCCGGTCTGTTTTTCCAGATGGGATCAAGAAAGTCTGCATGGATGCTGTTGACCTGGTTGGCTTTAAACAATAAACAGAGGTTGACAGAGAGCAAGCTGTAGTTACAGGCAACTTTGTACTCCGGATTTAGCCATTGTATGTATTCAGGGGTATGGGGGATTCTTAATTTTACCAGTTCATATCCTGTGCCTTGCAGTTGGCTTTCTGCCTGGGTAAAATATCTTGAATCGGTCCATAATCCTGCAAAATCCTGCGTAATGACTAAGGTGCCGGCACTGCCGGTAAACCCGCATGCATACTCCAGGCATTTATAATGTGCAGGCAGGTATTCGCTTAAATGCGGATCTGCAGAGTGGATAAGGTAAGCATCCACTCCTGATTGTTTCATTTGTTCGCGTATTGCGGTTAACTTTTCTAAATACGTCATGTTAGTTGATCGGTGTTAAAATTGCAGCATACCCTCCACCTGCAGCCATATCTACATTCAGCTTTTCTCCCTTGCCGATTTCCTGCGTTAAGAGCTGGTAATCTGCAGCATGTTTCCCTACATTTATCCCGTCTTTGAGGATTTCAATCTTGTATTTTTTATGGTCAAGGAAGGTCATGTCAATAGAAAAACTCCTGGCATCCCAGTTGGTTAATCCTCCAATATACCAGTGATCTCCATTTTTTCTGGCCACCAGTGCATACTCGCCAATTTTTCCTTCGAGCGCAATGGTCTTATCCCAGGTCGTTGGAAAACGCGACACATATTGCGTATATACAGGCTCTTTGCGATAGTTGGATGGATTGTCGCATAACATCTGCAAAGGACTGTCATAAAGTACATACATGGCGGTTTGGTGTGCCCGGGTTCCCATACTCATGGGTGAACTATGGCTCATCCGGAATTCCCCTTTATTGGTGTTCAGCATTGCACCGGGAGTGTAGTCCATCGGTCCTGCCACCATTCTGGTAAAAGGGAGGGTAGCATTGTGTACAGGGGTGATGGTTTCTTCCCATTTATTGTTTTCCATTCCACGTACACCTTCATAATTGAGCAGGTTTGGATATTCCCGGTTCAGTCCTACAGGTTTATAGGCACCATGCATATCAAGGAGCAGCTTTCTTTCTGCAGTAGCTTTTGCTGTTCTTTCATAAAAATTAACCATGTATTGGTCGGCCCTGGCCATAAAATCTACTTTTATACCTTTTACCCCCCATTTCACATACTCGTCCAGTATGGCATCCATGTTTTTATCCAGTGGCCCCCATAAGGTCCACAGGATAATTCCAACCTTCTTGCCTGCAGCATAGCTGATCAGTTCCTTCAGGTCGAGCTGCGGATTGGAAGCCATAAGATCTGTTGTCGTACGCGACCATCCTTCGTCCAGGATGATGTATTCCAACCCGAATTCAGCAGCGAAATCTACATAATATTTATAGGTGGCTGTGTTTAAACCGGATTTAAAATTCACCCCATAAATGTTATTGTCATTCCACCAGTCCCATGCCACCTTTCCCGGTTTTATCCAGGCCGTTTCTTTCAATGCATTGGGTTTTGCAAGTTTGTATACCAATTCGTTTTCCAGTAATCCTTTATCGCTTCCGCTGATGATCACCGTTCTCCATGGGTAACTTCTTTTGCCCTTAGTCTTTGCGTGGTAATCTGCTTTTTTAACAATAATCTCCTGGCGGTCACCTTTAGGTGTGGCCTCAAGGATTACTTTTGGGAAACTACCTGTCAGGCTGTTGCCGCCGGTACCATACAGGAAGAGGTTCGGATAATCCTGGATATCAGATTCGGTGACTACCATTTTTGTCCCTGCCGGGGTAGAGATATACAAGGGAAGGTAGCCGTATTGTTCAGCTGAAATATCAGCAAGTTTCATGGCTTTGAAATCGCCCTCATAATGCGACTGTAATTCCTTATTGTTTTCTTTGGGCAAATAGATGTCACAGTTTTCATTGAAGTTGAAAGCGACTTCTTCATTCTTTACTTCCACTTGCTCAGTTTCCAGGGACGTTACAAAGCGGTAGGCAACCCCATCATCATATGCACGGAATTCTATAGAATAACCACCTTTCATGATCAGGCTGAGTTCATTGTAAATCTCCGGGATGACTTTATTCTTTACAGGGACCACTGCGGTAATGGTTTGTTTAATGGAATGGGTAGCTGCTTTGATCACCTTTGGAGAGCTACCCAGATGGCTGCCTGCATCCAGCGTCATGCCCATCGCGCTGGGTTTGATCAGTACTTCTTTCCCTCTCCAAACTGACCAGGTAACCTGCTTGTTCACAGCGATCCTGACGCTGATCTTTTTATCCGGTGAGGTAAGCACATAGTCTTTTGCAAATGCAGCTGTATGCAGCAACAGTGCGAGGCATAACATCTTAATGTTTTTGGTTATCATTTTAAAGTATTTTACTTGGTTAAATTCAGTTCATTATTATTTCTGTCCGGTGCGTCTACGCCGAGAAGTGTCTTTACGAAAAAGTCCCTTTTTTTCTTCTTGCCAAATAGACCTCCGTCACTGTGGCCCAGTCCTGGAACGGTAACCAGCTCAAAATTCTTATTTGCTTTAATCAATGCATCAGCAAAACGGTAAGTGGATTCCGGAGGTACGTTGGTGTCTGCTTCCCCCACTACCAGCATGAGGTTACCGGTAAGTTTTGAGGCATTGGTTATATTCGACTGTGCTTCATAATGCGGACCCACAGGGTATCCCATCCATTGTTCATTCCACCATTGTTTGTCTATCCTGTTGTCATGGCAGCCACATGCCGCTACGGCAGATTTATAGAATTCAGGATGGAACAATACCGCAGCTCCTGCATTTTGTCCGCCTGCAGATGTTCCGTATACACCAATACGGGAAGTATCTGCCCAGCCATATTTTCTTCCCAGGGCCTTCATCCATAAGATACGGTCCTCAAATCCGGCATCGCCCAGATTTTTCCAGCAGACATCATGAAAAGCTTTGGACCTGTTTGCAGTACCCATGCCATCCATTTGTACCACGATGAAGCCAAGTTCTGCCAGGCTTTGCATTTCGCTGTAAGGCATGAAGTTTTTAGGGACGAAGGAATCCTGCGGCCCTGCATAGATATTCTCTATAATAGGGTAGCTGAGTGTACTGTCCATATGTGAAGGCTTGCAAACAATACCCCAGATGTCTGTTACGCCATCGCGTCCTTTCGCTTTAAACACTTCCGGAAATTTTATACCAGTGGCAAGAAAATCCGATACCTCCGCCTGTGAAATATCCATCAGTTTCTTTCCATCTGCTGTGCTGTTCAGGGTAATGGTTGGAGGGACGTTTACCTGCGACCAGGTGTCAATAAAAGTACGGCGGTCGGGAGCGTATGCCAGGCTATGGTTCCCGGTTGCCTTGGTGAGGGAAACAAGGTTTTTGCCGTCAAACCCTATCCTGTAATAATGGATATTGTAGGGATCCTCCGCAGGGTTCATCCCACTGGCCCTGAACCATATTTCTCTTTTTTTGCGATCTACGCTGTCAATTTCCCTCACTACCCAGTTCGCCCGGGTAATGCGTTTTTTCTCTTTACCGGTAAGTTCATCTATCAGGTAAATACTTCTCCAGCCATCCTTTTCAGAAACCCAGATGATTTCATGGGTGTCGGGAAGGTAATGTGTATAGATCCGTTGTTCATAGATGAATGTTTTTGTTTGTTCGTCCAGGATATTGCGTGTTTTGGCGGTATGGGTATTGACTTCAATTACCCTGAACCGCTGATGTCCGCGCTCTACCTTCTCAAAGGTAAAAATGTCGGGCTTGCCTTTTTGCCAGTGTAATACCGGGGGACCGAAGAAGTCTATTTTTTCAACCTGTACTTTGGCCGTACTTTTCTGCTGAGGGTTGAACACATACATCTCATAGCTGCTAAAATCCTCACCGGGTTGCATGTAATCGTGTGAACGCAGCTGACCACGCGTGGTGCCAGGTTCGGAACTTAAAACATAGTAGACCTTTTTTTCTTCTTTATAATCGATTCGGTAGCCAATGAGGTAATTGCTGTTAGGTGACCATGACAGTGCGCCGTACGGGCGTTCTTTGTTGCCGTCTGTTGTCAGTTGTATCTCTTCTTTAGTCGCCACGGAGCGGGAAAATACATTGCCGCCTCTGGTAAAAGCGATCCATTTCCTGTCGGGGGAAATGGAATCATTCTCTGGATGTTCCCAGCGACTGTGCCTGCGTTGCAAGGGCTTTTCATCGGTTGCCCATTCCTTGTCTGCCTTGTTTACCGGTAAACAGGTGTTGGCGGCAATATCCCACCTGAACCATTGTTCAGTGGTATGGATGAATATTTCCTTACCCCCATTGGCGGGAACGAAATTATCTACCGGCAGTGCCATTGCTGTTACTTTTTTTCCGGTCGCCCTGCCCAATGCTTCTGCCAGCCGGCCATGGTCGAATGCCCTTGATTTCGTTTTTTTATCGACATCCACCAGGAGGTATTCATGTGTATTGCCCGCAAGGTTATTCCTGTACCAGAAAGCTTTGCTTTGCGGTTCCCATCTCGCCTTTACAGTGGAACTATATATTTTCTTTGAAGCGGTACTATCCAGATGAGCTGCGTTACGGTAAGACTGAAGTAATTCCTGATGATCGGGATGATACGCCTTCCGTTGTGCAGATGCGCTGACAATTCCCAGCGTGTAAAATAAAATGGTTAAATACCGCATTTCGATTTTCATGATTTAGTGTTTTTTAAAATTACAAGGTAATGCGGAATGCTGGTTTTCTTAAATTAGCCTATTATAGTACCTTATTAACCCGTTTTACCGCTAAATAAAGCAGATAGGTTAAATTTAACAAAGGTTTCGTGAATTTTTTAAATAGATTTAGGCAGTTTAATAATTAATATATTCTCCAGCTCCCTTTCCTGTTAATAATGCGAATTTATCCCCTGAAGTTTAATCTCTTTGAAAAAATTTTCTGCTGCTTTCTCCTGACAAACATTATCTTAAATACCCTCATCTATGCACAACATGCCCCGGTAAATAACACTGAAGCCCATAGGAAACTGGCCAATAAAATCGGCAGGATAAAAGATGACAGCCGTGCTGATGCTTATGCTGATTCTTTGACACGCATAGCGAAGGCAGCGGCTGATCAGGAATGGGAAGCACAGATCCTTTTGGCTAAATCTTATAAAGCTTATAAAAGTGGTGATCAGCATAAGGCAGAGCAATTTGCACGGGAAGCCATGGCTTCCGTAAAAGAAAGTGATTCGCTGACTTATGTGAAGGCACCCTTGATGATCGCTTTTATGTTAAACAGGCAGGGAAAAGATGGACAGGCATTAAAATTTGCTTTTCAGACCCTGCGCAAGGCAGATGAAAAGGCCTGGACGAAGCTGGGCATCGCCTGCAGGAATTGCGTGGCAGATATTTACCGCTCCCGGCATGATACCGATAAGGCATTGCCTTATGCTTTGCAGGCTTCCAAAGATGCGCTTCAACTCAAGGATACAGCTGCCTATATCTATTCCTTGAGTACGCTATCGAATATTTATTCTACGCAGGCACGCAACTCTCCTGAGAGACTGTTAAAGGCCTCTGCTTATGCCGAAGAAATCCTCCGTGAACCTCTGTTGAGTTCCTTGTCCAATTTTGATAAAGCAAGTTATTCCAGTAACCTGGGACGCCTCTACGAGATGATGGGTAAATTCAAAGAAGCAGAGCATATGCTCCGGCAATCCATTGTTATATCCCGGAAAGAAGGCTTTACTGACCTCGAAAAACATGCACTGAATGAGTTGATGACAACGAAATCCAGTCAGGGTTTATACCGGGAGGCCATACAATATGGTGAAGAGGCAATCGCGTTACTGTCAGATGGAAAAAGTAACCAGGTGGTTCAGCGGAATATTTACGAGAGACTGGCAGAGGCAACTGTCGCGATAAAGGACTATAAGCAGGCCTATCAGTATACGATAAAAGCGAGGGCCATTAACGATAGCCTGATGACGCTGGAGAAAACACAGGTTTCTGCGGAGATGGATGAAGCGTACCGCGCTGATAAAAGAATTACTGAAGCCAATTCTGCAGCTAAACTGATGGAGCAACAGCGTAATTTTATCATTGTCCTTGCAGTTATTGCTGTGGCTGCATTGTTCGGTTTGTATCGCTGGATAATTTTCCGCAGGAACAAAAAGGCAGAATTATTAATTGCACAACATGAGCAACTGGCGAAGCTGGATGAAATGAAGACCCGGTTCTTTTCCAATATCAGCCATGAGTTGCGTACGCCACTTACCCTCATTGTCGGTCCCATCGATCAGTTGCATCAACAGAAAATACAACCACTCAGCACCACAATGCAGGAAAAATATATTGAAATGGTATGGGCCAATAGTAAAAAGCTACTGAACATGTTCAATGAGCTGCTTGATCTAAGCAAAATTGAAGCAGGCAGCTTACCTGTACAATTGAGGGCTATGGCTGTTGAACCTTTAATGCACCTGCTTTATCAGGGTTTTACCTCCTCGGCTGAGTATAAAAAGATATCTTTCCATCTGTCCTGTTCAATCGGGCCGGATATCACGGCGGAAATTGACAAGGATAAGCTGGAGAAAATTATCAATAACCTGATTGGTAATGCACTTAAATTTACCCCTGCCCAGGGCCGTGTGGATATGCTGGTCTCTGCAAAACCTTCAGGAATGGAGATTATTGTGAAAGATACCGGGGCAGGAATTCCTGAAGACAGTCTGAAACATATCTTTGAAAGATATTATCAGGTAAGTCGTGTTGGGCAAACTGCTGAAGGGGGAACTGGAATAGGATTGGCCATTTCTAAGGAATATACGGAGATGTTAGGAGGAAACATCACGGTGCAGAGTTCAGCTGGGCTGGGGACCTCATTTAACGTGTTTATCCCGATGGTATTTCATACCCTGGTGATAGCGCGGCCTGATCCCTTGTTGGCTGAAGATGGCCAAACGTCAGCAGTTGATCCTGGGAATTATACACATGAAGGGTTCATTCTGTTAGTGGAAGACCAGCAGGAGATGGCGGAGTATATCTCTTCTGTTCTGGCTCCTTTTTACAGAATTGAGACTGCCATCAACGGATTTGATGCTTTGGAGAAACTCGGCACCTATGCGGAGTTACCCGCGCTAATTATTTCAGATGTCATGATGCCGGGAATGAATGGCTTTGAACTATTGTCCCGTTTAAAAGCGCATGAAGTGTACTTCCGTATTCCTGTGGTGATGTTAACGGCACTGGGGGATATGGATAACAGGTTAACTGCACTGAACATAGGGGTAGATGACTATCTCAGCAAACCTTTTATCAGTACAGAACTCATTGCCCGCTCTTCAAACTTAATTCAGCATTCAAGAAACAGATTTCTTCATCCCGGGGAAAGGGCGTTCGCAGCAGCCCTACCGGTAAACGATACGGAGGAGGAAGGACACGTGAGTATTTCCCCCGCAGATCTTCTATGGCTCAATAAACTTGAAAATCTGATCAGGAACAGCAATGGGAAATTCGATCTGGAGTTGTCCTCCGTGAGTTACCATATGGCCATTAGCGAAAGGCAGCTGTTCAGGACAGTCAAAAGTATTACCGGATTAACGCCCAATAAATACATTCGTACCATAAGGCTTCAGATAGCCAGGGAAGCCATAGAAAGCGGCAAATACAGGACAGTAGCAGAGATTGCTAATGTTGCGGGATTTGATACCCCCTCTTATTTCAGCAAACTGTTTAAAGAATCCTACGGAAGGGACGTTACCGATTTATTATAAAAAGACGTTTATTTTGCCTTCAAAGTCATTTTTATTAGATAATTGGCGGTTCTGTCAAGTTAAATGTCAGTTCTGTTGGAATCTGATCTTCCATATTTGCACCAACCATGATCAACCACTAATCCCATGGCCTATAGAAGATGGAAAAAACGCTGAAGCGAAAAGAAGTACTAAAGGAAGTAGCCTTTCAGGTCACTGACAAAAGAATAATATGTCCTGCCTGTAAGAATGATGATTGTTACCGCATACCGCGTGGTATGCTTTTTAAAAAAGTATTTACGTTCGTTCCTGTGAAACGTTATTTCTGTGGGAAATGCGTTAACCGCTTTTATAGGTTTAGCTAGTATTGTAGTGATTTTTCCATGAATCACCGATAATCGGGTTATATGTTATAAAAAAAGACCGGTCTTCCATAGAAGCCGGTCTTTTTTTATTCGTTGGTACTAATGTTTACTTACCAGAACTTCACATAAAGAGAAGTGATGATCAGTAAAGTCAGTACAATTAATGCAAGGGTAGAAGGTTTAACCTTGAACATTTCAGTATCCAGTTCAAATGCCTTAGGATTAATTTTCGGTCCTGCCATACTCATCGCGATCATAATCACCATCGTGAAGGCAAACGATAAGCCCATACAGATATGGAATGGAATTTCAAATGCGCCATTGCCATTTGGATACGCTGTATACATAAATGTTTCATTACCCAATACTGAAGGTGCGAACTCATTAAAGAATACCGAGAATAAGAAACCTGCAATTACACCAACAATGGCGGCACTGCCTGTAGTTCTCTTCCAGAACATCCCTAAGAAGAACATCGCGAATACTCCGGGACTAATGAATCCTGTATATTTCTGGATATAAGTGAAACCACCTACACCACCAATACCCAGTAAATCATTCCAGGTAAATAATACCGCAAGGATCATCGAGATGAATACTGTTGCCCTACCTACAAAAAGAAGGCTATTTTCTTCAGAGCCTTTTTTGAAGTATTTTGCATAAATATCCAGTGTGAAAATTGTGGAGATACTGTTTACCTTACCCGCAAGAGAAGCCACGATAGCTGCAGTAAGTGCGGCAACTGACAAACCTTTAAGTCCTGTAGGAAGGAAAGTCAGCATGGCAGAATATGCACCATCCTTACCACCTACCAGCTGAGGTAGATATCCTCCTTTGTATAATACAAAAGCGGCAATACCTGGTAACATCACAATTAATGGCATCATCAGTTTCAACAAACCTGCAAACAGGATACCTGTTCTTGCGGTATGAAGATCTGCACCCAGCGCTCTCTGTGTAATATATTGGTTACATCCCCAATAGTTCAGGTTAATAATCCAGATACCTGCAACGTAAGAAGCCAGACCAGGGAAAGTAAGGTACTTGCTGATCTCATTTTGTGTTGAGGTTGCAGTAGGTTTCGGAATGATCATTTTGAAGTGTTCCGGAGCCTGCTCCATCAATACATTGAAACCGGCAAGTGCATTGCTGCCCACACCAAATTTCTCACCGACAACAGTTAGCGCGATATATGTAGTCATCAATCCACCCAGAATTAACACCGCCACCTGGATCACATCCGTATAGGCTACTACCTTCATTCCACCTAAAGAGATCAGTAATGCAAAAACAGCCAGTCCAATCATAATCACATGCAGGTACTCTCCGCCGGTTAACCCGTTAATCGCCACCGCACCAAGGTACAGGATAGAGGTAAGGTTAACAAAAACGTAGAGGAATAACCAGAAAATAGCCATAATCAGGGCTGTAGACTCATTATACCTGTTCTGTAAGAACTGGGGCATGGTATAGATCTTGTTTTTCAGGTAAACAGGAATAAACCATACGGCAACGATAATAAGGGCAATGGCGGCAATCCATTCGTAAGCTGCAACAGCTACACCAAGGAAAAAGCCTTCACCACTCATCCCGATAAACTGCTCTGCTGAGATGTTTGAGGCGATAAGCGATGCTCCGATAGCCCACCAGGTAAGTGTGCCTTCGGCAAGAAAGAATGCTTTCGCATCCTGTTCTTCTTGTTTGCGTTTCCGGTATATAGAATACCCGTAAATGGAAACGACTAGGAAATAGATGATAAAAACTACATAGTCGGTAGTCGCTAAACTATTGGTCATAATATGATTAATATTTGGTTAGGTCAAGGAACTAATGTTTATTTATCTGATAATACACTTCGTTCCATTTCAGTTCATTACGGAATTGGTTAAGTTTCGTTTCTTTGTCGATGCCAACATACTCAATTCCGGCGATATCTGCAAAATCTGTGAGATGTTCTGCTGTTAAATTTTGACTATAGCAGGTATGGTGGGCTCCACCAGCATAAATCCATGCTGCACATCCGGTTTTCATGTCTGGTTGTGGTTTCCATAAAACGCGTGCTACAGGCAGTTTAGGCAGCTCTTCTTTAGAATCAACCCCATCAACAACATTCACCAGCATTCTGAACCTGTTACCCATATCTACAATGGATGCATTTAGGGCAGGTCCGTTCTCTGCATCAAAAATTAACCTTACCGGATCAGCTTTACCGCCGATACCCAATGGATGGATTTCACATTTCACAGGTCCTTTTGCCAGGGCAGCATCAACCTCAAGCATATGTGAACCCAATACAAAAGAATTACCAGGAGTGAAGTTATAGGTATAGTCTTCCATAAAAGCATTTGCTCCCGGAAGTCCGGTTCCCATTACTTTCATTGTTCTTACCAGGACAGCCGTTTTCCAGTCGCCTTCACCGGCAAAACCGTAACCATCCGCCATTAAACGCTGAACAGCCAGGCCAGGTAATTGTGCCATGCCATGCAGGTCTTCGAAGGTATCAGAGAAACCTTTGAAGTTTCCGTTTTCAAGGAAGTTACGCAGACCAATTTCAATCTTCGCTGCTTCTCTCAATGAACTGTGCTGGGCACCACCTTTAAGCAGGGTTTGCGCCATTACATAGCTATCTGCATATTCTTTAACAAGGGTATCAATTTCTGAATCTGTAGTCTGGTTGATCACCTGAACAAGGTCGCCGATACCGTAAGTATTCACAGAGAAACCGAATTTAAGTTCTGCTTCCACTTTATCACCTTCAGTTACTGCAACATTACGCATGTTGTCACCAAAACGTGCATATTTAGCACCTTGCATGTCATTCCAGCCAGCTGCTGCCCTTAACCAGGTGTTTACACTTTCGCGTACTTCGCTATCTTCCCAGTGTCCGGCTACCACCTTACGGTTGATACGCATTCTTGACACCATAAAGCCGAATTCACGGTCACCATGTGCACTTTGGTTCAGGTTCATGAAATCCATATCCATAGTACTCCATGGAATATCACGGTTAAATTGGGTGTGCAGGTGCAATAAAGGTTTTTGTAATACTTTTAATCCACCGATCCACATTTTTGCAGGAGAGAAGGTGTGCATCCAGGCGATTACCCCAATACAATTTTCTGCAGTGTTGGCTTCCTGACAGATCGCATAAATTTCTTCGTGCGTTTTTACGGTAGGCTTGAAAACGATTTTTACAGGGATCTGCGGAGAATCATTTAATGCTTTGGCAATCTGTTGCGAGTGTTCTGCAACTTGTCTTAAAGTTTCTTCACCGTACAAATGCTGGCTTCCGGTAATGAACCAGGCTTCGAATTGTTTTAAATTGCTTGTCATAATATTTAGTTATTGGCCGTAGTAGGAACCCACACCGTGTTTCCTCTCGTAATGTTTATTAATAAGTGCATCTTTCATGGGGCGTACATCCCTGTTGATCTGTTCGGTAAGGAAAGCCATTTTAGCCACTTCTTCCACTACAGCACTGTTGTAGACAGCCTTTTCAGCAGTTTTACCCCAGGTGAACGGCGCATGGTTACCTACCAGGATCATCTCTACATCAGCATAGTTCAGTCCAAGTTCCTTCAGGTGATCAATGATCTGGAAGCCTGTTTCGTACTCATAGTTTCCTTTGATCTTGTCATCACTCATCGGCGGCGCACAGGGGATCGATGCCGTGGTATGGTCTGCATGGGTAGTGCCATACACGGGAATTGATTTTAATGATTGTGCCCATGCAGTACCATAGGTAGAGTGCGTATGCACAATACCGCCGATATTTTCCCAGTGTTTGTATAAAACAGCATGGGTCTGTGTATCCGATGAAGGACGTAAATCGCCTTCAACAGTATTGCCGTCGAAGTCAACGATGACCATATTTTCCGGCGATAAATCTTCGTAAGGTACACCGCTTGGTTTAATCGCAAATACCTTTTTTTCCCTGTCGGCAGCACTTGCATTTCCGAATGTGAAAAGCACAAGTCCCAGCTTAGGCAGCTGCATATTGGCTGCATAAGCTTTTTCCCTGATATCCTGATATTGGTTACTCATGATTTGTATTGTTTTCTATGTAATCACCTAATGCTTTATAACGTGGGTAACGGTTCGCATAATAAGCTACATCTTCCTCATTAGGATAGTATTCTGCATCGAAGCCACGTCCCATGCCTACCATTGCTTCTTCCACTGTAGGGTAGATTCCTGCAACTACTGCGGCAAACATGGCTGCTCCCAGTGCACAGGTATGTTTAAACTGGTGGATACGGATTGGCATGTTCAGGATGTCTGACATCATCTGCATGATGTAAGGTGATTTTTTCGCCACACCACCGATACCAATAATTCCTTTCACTGGAATACCTTCAGCGATAAAACGGTCTACAATATTTTTTGCCCCGAAACAGGTCGACTCTGCAATAGCTCTGAATAATCTAGGGGCATCAGTACCAAGGTCAAGGTTGGATAATGCAGCTTTCAGCTCCTGATTGGCATCAGGTGTTCTTCTGCCATTAAACCAGTCTACACCCAGCTCATCGTCATCGTTTTTAGGCAATAAGGCAGCTTGTTTGCTCAACAATGGAATAATGTTGTCCAGCATTTCTTCTTCCAGCGCTTTAGCAGTGGCTTCATCGATTAATGCCGACTCACGAAGGATGTTTTTAACCGGCCAGCTTAAGATGTTTTTTAACCAGGCATAGGTATCACCGAAGGCAGATTGTCCTGCTTCAAGACCCATCATTCCAGGGATAACAGAGCCGTTAACCTGTCCACAAATACCCTTGATCAGCTTGCCTTCCATATCTGTTGCAGGTGCAACAAGGATATCGCAGGTAGAAGTACCCATTACCTTGCTCAGGTGATAAGGTTCAATCTGTCCGCCAACAGCACCCATGTGTGCATCAAAAGCACCTACACCAATAACTACTGAAGTGCTTAAGCCCAATTTATCTGCCCATTCCTGACTTAAAAAGCCGGCCGACTCATCGGAGGTATAGGTTTCTTTGAAAAGCTGGTCGGTATAACCATCCAAAAGAGGATCCAGTGAGCTGAAGAACTCATTTGGTGGCAGTCCGTCAAATTGCTCAGCCCATAATGCTTTATGGCCTGCGGCACAACGGCTGCGTTTCATTTCTTTTACATCCGTTCCGCCGGTAAGCAGGAAAGGAATCCAGTCGCAATGCTCTACCCATGAGTAACATGCTTCCCTAACTTGTTCATCTGTACGTAAGGTTCTCAGCAATTTTGCCCAAAACCATTCAGAAGAATAAATGCCTCCACAATAATCCAGATAGTTGATAGCTGACTTTTGTGCATGCTCATTGATCTGAGCCGCTTCTTTCACCGCGGTATGGTCTTTCCAGAGTACAAACATCGCGTGTGGGTTTTCCTGAAATTCAGGAAGTAACGCCAAGGGCGTTCCCGCTTTGTTTACCGCTACAGGTGTTGATCCTGTAGTGTCCACCGCAATTGCCTTTACTGCTGCGGCAGCAGCTGCGCCACCTGCCTGTGCAATACAATCCTTTATCGTGTACTCCAGTCCTTCAGTATAATCTAAAGGATGCTGTCTGAACTGATTGATGGAAGGATTACAAAATAATCCTTTTTGCCATCTTGGATAGTTAAAAACTGAAGAAGCAATCTCTTCACCATTCTCTGCGTTTACGAGTACCGAACGAACTGAATCTGATCCGTAATCGACCCCAATTACATATATATCTGGTTTCATAAAATAAATAAATGTCTAATTAACGTTTATTTATTTATTAAATGAAATTTTTTAAAACTTTTCAGTCATTTCTTTTGTAAATAGGCCTTTAAGGCCTAACTGATGAGGTTTTCAGGATTGGGTATAAAATTGAGAAATGCCTGGAATTTGGCTTTGTACTTTTTCTTGTCCAGTTTGAAATAAAATGCACCTTTCTTGGAATTTGATTTATCTTTCTCCTCCAGCTTGATCAGCAGACCTGTCGAAGTCAGTTTTCTGATGAAGTTACGGTTGTCTATCTGCGTATTGTAGACTCCCTCATATAAACTCTGCAACTGGGGAATGGTAAACTTTCTCGGCAGCAATTCAAACAATAGCGGGTGAAGTGCAGCTTTATATCTTATCTTCTGTCTGGCAATTTCCACCATTTCCCCATGGTCGAAGACAAGTTTCGGCATTTCATTCATCAGGAACCATTCCGCATGGTAACGATCACTTAACTGGGTTTCATACTTATGAATGTCAATCAGTGCAAAATAAGCTACAGAAACAATACGGTGTTTGGGATCTCTTGAAGGTTCACCAAAAGCATGCAGCTGCTCCAGGTATACCCCGTCAAGCCCAGTTAACTGCAAAAGGATTTTATTGGCCGCTTCGTCAAGACTTTCATTTTCCTGGATAAAGCCGCCCATGAGACTCCATTTTCCCATTTCAGGTTCAAAGCCCCTTTTGATTAAAAGAATTTTTAAGTTCTCTCCGTCAAACCCAAATATAATGCAGTCTACAGCGAGCAGCATTTTAGTTTCATTAGTGTAGTCAGTCATTAAAGCGATAATTAGGTTAAATGCAGATTATTTAATAATATTAGATAAAAGATTTAACATCACAAACTTAATAAGAATTATATTAATCGTTGTTTTGACGTTTAATATTTTTTTCTCTATTTTGGCACCGACTAATATATAAACCGTAAAATAAATTATGAAAACAAATCAAAATCTTTTTTTAGCTGCGCTTTTCGTATCCGGAATACTCGCAGGTTGTAATTCCTCTTCAACACCAAAAGATACGGCTGCAGATAGCACACAGACCACAGTAACAACTTCATTACCAGATTCTACGGCCTTTACTGGTACGACGGATCAAAAAAAGACACATTTATATATTCTTAAGAATAAGGAGGGCAATCAGGCCGCAATCACCAACTTCGGTGGCAGGCTGGTTTCTTTACTGGTTAAAGATAAGGATGACAAGTTTGTGGATGTAGTTTTAGGGCATGACAGTCTGAAATCTTATCAGCGTAAGGAAGAATTTTTCTTCGGTGCCCTGATTGGCCGTTATGGAAACAGAATTGCGAAGGGTAAATTCAGTCTGGAAGGTAAACCTTACCAGGTAGAGGTAAACGATGGTGTGAATACCTTACACGGTGGTTTCAACGGTTTTTATAAAAAAGTATGGGATGCCAAACAAACCGATGACCATACCCTGGAGCTTTCGTATTTTTCTAAAGATGGCGAAGCCGGATATCCTGGAAACCTGACCGTAAAGGTGGTGTATTCTTTGGAAGACGACAATTCCCTGAAAATCACTTACAACGCAACAACGGATAAAGCAACAGTAGTCAACCTGACCAACCATGCCTATTTCAACCTGAATGGTGCCGGTGATAAAACGATTACAGATCATTCCCTGCAATTAGAGGCTGATGAATATACACCAGTGGACAAGACCCTTATCCCAACCGGTAAACTGGTGAAAGTTAAAGGAACACCGTTTGACTTTACCGCAGCGAAACTGATTGGCGCTAACATTGATGATGCAGATGAGCAATTGAAAAATGGTAAAGGATATGATCACAACTGGGTATTAAGGAAAGACAAAGGTTTGCGTCTGGCTGCTACAGTGGGTAGTGCAAAAACAGGTATTGTGATGCAGGTATTCACTGAAGAGCCTGCGATCCAGTTCTACAGTGGTAACTTCCTGACCGATGAGGTAAACTATGGAAAAGGAAATGCGACGTATGGCTTCCGTTCTGCTTTCTGCCTGGAGACGCAACATTCTCCTGATTCACCTAACCAGCCTTCATTCCCTTCTACAGAATTAAAACCAGGAGAAACTTACAAAACGGTCTCCGTTTATAAGTTCACTGTAAAAAAATAAGTTCTTTAAAACAGGAAGGACATTTTGCCCATTGTTAAGCAGGATGTCCTTCGTTAAGATGTCATTAAAATTTAAAACATGGATTCAACGTTAAAAATTGAAGAATTAGCAATTAACACTGTACGTACATTATCAATTGATGGGGTACAGAAAGCAAATTCTGGTCACCCGGGTATGCCAATGGGCGCAGCCCCGATGGGTCACGTACTTTATTCGCATTATATGAAATTTAACCCTAAAAACCCGGAATGGGCAAACAGGGATAGATTTATTTTATCTGCAGGACATGGCTGTATGTTACAATACAGTTTGCTGCACCTTACGGGTTATAACGTCACTATTGACGACCTGAAAAGTTTCCGTCAGCTGCACAGTAAAACTGCAGGACACCCGGAGCATGGCCTGATTGATGGTGTTGATGTTACTACTGGTCCGCTGGGACAGGGTTTTGCCAATGGGGTAGGATTTGCGATCGGTCAGAAAAACCTGGCTGCACGTTACAACAAACCAGGATATGAACTTTTCGATTATAAAATCTATGCGATCTGCAGTGATGGTGATATGATGGAAGGGGTAACTTCAGAAGCCGCTTCTTTGGCTGGTCACCTGGAATTGGGCAACATTATTTATCTGTATGATGATAACCATATCTCTATTGAAGGTTCTACTGATATTGCTTTCAATGAGGATGTAGCCAAACGTTTCGAAGCTTACAACTGGCATGTACAGGTGGTAGAAGATGGAAATGATGTGGCTGCTATTGTGAATGCTGTTCGCAATGCGAAAGCTGAAACACAAAAACCATCCCTGATTAAAGTGCGTACACAAATTGGTTATGGTAGTCCGAATAAGGTAAACACTGCCGGTTCCCATGGTTCACCACTGGGTGCAGATGAAATCAGGTTGGTAAAAGAATTCTTCGGTTTCAATCCTGATGAATCTTTTGCTGTTCCTGCTGAAGTAGCCGAATATTACCAGGCAGCTGGTCACAAAGGTGCTGAGGCCAACAAAGCATGGGATGAGTTATTCGCTAAATACAAGGAAGAATTCCCTGAACTGGCAGCAGAATATGAATTGCTGGCCAATGGAGAATTACCTGCAGGCTGGAAAGATGCCTTACCGGTATTTGCGCCTTCGAAAGATAAAATGGCCACACGCCAGGCTTCAGGAAAAGTATTGAATGCCATTGCTGATGTACTTCCTGGTCTAATTGGTGGTGCTGCCGATCTTGCCCCCTCAACAGAAACGAATTTAAAAAAATACGATTCATTCACCTCAGAAAACAGGGCTGGACGTAATTTCCACTTCGGTATCCGTGAGCATGCCATGGGTTCTGCCTTGGTGGGTATGGCCTTAACCAAAGGTATTATCCCTTTCGGTGCTACTTTCCTGATGTTCTCTGAATATATGCGCCCGCCTATTCGTCTGGCGGCGATCATGAAGATCAACCCTATCTTTGTGTATACCCATGACAGTATTGGCTTAGGGGAAGATGGAACGACTCACCAGCCTGTTGAGCAGCTGATCTCCTTACGCTCTATTCCGAATATCACGGTGATCCGTCCTGCTGATGCGAATGAAACCGCACAGGCATGGCGTGTAGCTGTTGAGCATAAAGACGGCCCGGTCGTATTGGTATTTACCAGACAAGGTTTACCTGTACTGGATCAGGAGAAATATGGTAAAGCTGAATTATTGGAAAAAGGTGCCTATATCCTTTCTGAGCCCGAAACTGCTCCTGAATTGATTCTTGTCGCTACCGGATCTGAAGTCGCCTTGATTATGGATGCCCAGGTTAAACTTAAAGAAGAAGGTATTGCTGCCCGTGTGGTGAGTATGCCATCATGGGAGCTTTTTGAAAAACAGGATGCCGCTTATAAAGAAGAGGTCTTCCCTAAAGCGATCAGAAAACGTCTGGCTGTAGAAACAGGATCTCCATTGGGATGGCATAAATATGTGACCGATGAAGGTGATATTATTGCCATGAATACTTTCGGTGAGTCTGCTCCGGCAGAAGAACTGTATAAGCTTTTCGGATTTACTATTGATAATGTAGTGGCTAAAGCGAAAGCTTTACTGGAAAAATAAACGGTTAAATATTCAAATCGAGGGCCCGTCATGTAAGTTGCGGGCCCTTTTTTATGCTGTTGTCAGCTGAATAGACAGATCCCCGGCTGAAGGATTTTTGTCTCATGGGGGATGGAATCTATTCTTCTTCGGCACCTCCGGTCGATTTGGACTGCAGGTAGAAGGCCCCATTTTTAGCGATCTCTACCCCGGCGTCTAATTTCTGCATGGGCATGATCTGTATATAGCCCAGTTCTGCAACGCCGGTTTTTACTTCAGCCATCCTGAAATATACCTTATCCCCGGCTTTTTTATCCACCACAAAAATGTATTCTTTACCCTCAGAGCGGACAACTGCATCTACGGGTACCGCATCGGAAAGCTGTGCTCCAACACCAATTAATGCGGTTACATACATTCCTGGAATAAGGTTCAGCCTGGCGGGATTTTCAATTACTGCATGTACAATCACGCCTTTGCTCTCGTTTTCAAAGGACTTATTGATTCCATTAATCTTTCCTTTGATCTGTTCATTCTCCTGATTGGTCAGCTGAAAATCTACCTGTTGTCCCAGTTTCACTTTCATCAGGTCTTTCTCAAATACAATGAGGTCACAGTGGATCTTTGAATTGTCTACCACTTCCATAATGGAAGTGCCTGGTTGTACGAAGGCTCCGATATTGGCGGAGATCTGTCCCACAGTACCGCTGATCGGTGAAATCAGCGGAAACCGGGAAACGATATGCCCTTTGGCGATCTTTGCCGGAGCAATGCCCAGCTGCCGCAGCTGACTCTCATACGCATTGATCTTTGAAAGTTCGGCATGATAACTCGCTTCTGCGGCCTGAAAAAATTTACCTGTACCGGCACCGGCTGCTGCCAGTTGCTGCTGGCGCTTGTATTCTGCCTGGACATAGCTGAAGTTATTTTTTGCGCCCAGATAATCCTGCTGTATTTTAATGAGCTCCTGGTTTTCAACTGTGGCCAGTACCTGCCCATGGCTAACACGCTGTCCTTCCAGCACCCTGATGTCCCTGATCATTCCGCCCGACAGGACGCTGACATCGGCCTTATTCTGCGGCGGAACAGCGAGTTGTCCGTTTGCTTTCACAATGCTGTTTAAATTTTTCCTTTCTATTTTACCAATGGTAATCCCGACAGACTGCATCTGTTGCGGAGAAAGTGATAGTTCTTGTGTACCTGTTTCCGTACTGGTTTCTTCCGTTGCCTGTTCCTTTTTCTCTTCCGAGCAGGACGCAATGACCAGAAATGGCAGCAGCAGAAAAACAAGTTTATAGGTAAGTAGTTTCATGGTTTATTCTCCTTTTAAAAATTGTAACTGAATAACAGATTCGTTGAGGCGTTCTATAGCGCTGAGATAGGCAAGTTTTGTTTGTATGGCAGCCGACAGGTGCTGAATGTATTCGATATAGCCGATCTCTCCCAGGTCAAATGAAACCTGGGCTATCCGCAGTTGTTCTTCTGCCTGCTTTAATCCGGAAGACTGGTAATAATTCACTGCCTGCAGCTGGATCTTGTATTGCTCAAGTTCCTGCTGATAACTGAGTACGGTCATTGACCTGCTTTGTTCATAATTCACTCTTGCAATCTGGCTGGCCAGCCGCTCACTTTTAATCCTTGCGCGGTTGGCGCCATTGAAAACAGGTACCGCCAGGCCTACCTGGAATCCTCCGATCCTTGTTCCCGGAAAATAACCACGGTTGATCCCCGCTGGATCGAATGAATTCAGCACCAGCTGCTGACTGTAGCCCAATGTGATATCGGGCATGACCTTAGATTTTTCTACCGCAATACGTGCATCTGCGACCTTGATCTGCTGTTGTTCCTGTTTCAGGAATGCATTCTCCTGAAAGGTATCCGCATGAACGGCCGTGTCGCTGAACAGTACCGGAAGGAGGGATGCCGAAGGCAACACCGGGACACTATCATTTTGCAGCTGAAGCAGCCTGAGCTCATGGTTCCGTAAGTCAGCACGGGCATTTAACTTGAGCAACTGGATTTCCTGATATTTATTCCTTGCACTGAGAAGTTCCAGATTGGAAGTTTCCCCGGTCTTCACCCTGGTTTCTGCTTTTTTGGTAAAATCAAGGTAAATACTATCCTGTTTATTTAGCAGCGTTAATACCTGTTTTCCTAGCAGGTAGCCATAATAGGCGAGTTTCACTTCTTTGATAACCGCTTCGCGGCTACTGTTTCCCGTTTGTTCTGCCAGGACTGAAGACTGGTTCAGCAGTTTTTTCTGGTTTTTATACCATCCCGGCCAGGCGAAACTTTGTGTAATCCCCAAAGCATTATCAATATTTCCCCCACTGGTAGGATCCTGTGTCAACATCAGCTCCGTTTTGGGCAGGTCTACTGCTGATTTGATCAGCGCCTTTGATTGTGCGGTAGACAATCCTGCTGCCTGCAACTGCATATTGCTCTTTAATACCCTGGAAATAATGATGTCCAGTTCTGCAGGTGGTGGAGTCTGGGCGCTGGCCGATAGACCGGTTCCGAAAAACAGGCCAGTGGTAAACAGGATCAGTAGTGCTGGTTTAGAAAGCATAGGATGACTATGTTCGGGATGATTCAATTGATTTCCTTTCCTGTCGTTAAACAGGATATACAGGCAGGGCAGTACAAACAAGGTCAGTAAGGTTGCGGTAATCAGGCCACCAATCACTACAGTGGCGAGTGGACGCTGTACTTCAGCACCTGCGCTTGCCGACAAGGCCATTGGCAAAAAGCCGAAGGTGGCTACGGCAGCTGTCATCAGTACCGGACGCAGGCGTACTTTCGTTCCTTCCATCACACGCTGGTAAATATCATCCATGCCGGTTTCCTTTAGATGGTTAAAATAGCCGATCAGCACAATGCCATTCAGTACGGAAACCCCGAAGAGGGCAATAAAACCCACCCCCGCAGAAATACTGAAAGGCATGTCCCTTAACAATAAGGCTGCAATACCACCTATCGCAGCGAGGGGCACGGCGGTAAATATCAGCAGACTTTGTTTCACTGAACGAAAGGTGATGTACAGTAAAACCAGGATCAGCAACAGTGCTGCGGGTACTGCTACCATTAACCGTTCCTTTGCGGCCAGCAGGTTCTGAAACTGACCTCCATAGGTCATGTAATATCCTGCAGGTAATTTCAGTTTTTCATCCATCAGCTGCTGTATTTCTTCCACTGTACTTTCTACATCCCTGCCGCTGACATTAAAGCCGACAAAAATCCTTCTTTTCCCATCTTCACGTGAGACCTGGGCGGGTGCATCTTTAAAAGAAATTGCAGCAACCTGACTCAAAGGAACTTTATTTCCTGAGGCCAGGGGGATCAGCAGGTTCTGTACATCGGTAATATTATTCCGCAGCTCACTTTGCAGGCGTACGACCATATCAAACCGCTTTTCTCCTTCAAACACTACACCTGCAACATTTCCGGCAAAGGCAGTTCGAAGAATCATGTTGATATCACTGATGTTAAGGCCGTATTGTGCCATTTTATCGCGGTTGTAATTGACCGTCACCTGGGGTAGGCCACTTACTTTTTCCACATAGGGTGTTTCCACACCTTTCAGCGGAGCAATCAGCCGGGCAATTTTTTCGGCTTCACGGCTCAATACCTCCAGGTCATCCCCATAGATCTTGAGCGCCACATCCTGGCGAATACCGGTCATCAGCTCATTAAAGCGCATTTGCATCGGCTGGGTAATTTCTACATGTATTCCGGGGATGGCCGACAGGGTTTCTTCCATTTTCTCCATCATCTCCTCACGGGATGATGCTGATGTCCAGCTGTCCTTCGGCTGCATGGCCAGCATCATGTCCCCGCGTTCCATAGGCATGGGGTCTGTAGGGATCTCGGAGCTGCCGATGCGGGTCACGGCCTGTTTAAGTTCCGGGAATTCTGCTTTCAGCAACTTTTCGGCTTTGCCGAAGGTCTTCACGACTTCAGATAAAGAAGTTCCCTGCATCATGGAGATTTCAACCGTAAGATCACCTTCCTCTAGTGTGGGAATAAACTCTCCGCCCATCCTGTTAAATGCCCATAAAGATAATCCGAACACCAGGAAGGTGATCAATACCGTGAGCCTTTTAAAACGCAAAACCGGGGCCAGTGCCCTGGCATAGGCTTTCTGCAGGTAACTGATGAACTTATCCGATAAGGTAGTTCGGTGGACGGTATTTTTGCTGAGGCATAAGGCACTCATCATCGGTACATAGGTCAGGGAAAGGATAAAGGCACCAAGAATAGCAAAGGTCACTGTTTCGGCCATAGGCCGGAACATTTTCCCTTCAATCCCGGTCAGTGCAAAAAGAGGGAGGTAAACGATAAGAATAATGATCTCACCGAAAGCGGCACTGCTGCGTATTTTCGAGGAGGCGATATAGACTTGTTCGTCCATTTCCTCCTGGTTGAGCCGGGGTTGATCCTTAAAGAGTTTACTCTCGGTAAGCCGGAAAACAATAGCCTCCACAATAATCACGGCACCATCCACAATCAGGCCGAAGTCTATCGCACCCAGGCTCATCAGGTTTCCCGATACCCCAAATAAATACATCATTCCAAAAGCGAAAAGCATGGCCAGGGGAATAACAGAGGCCACGACCAAACCTGCACGCAGGTTCCCAAGCAATAAGGCGAGTACAAGGACCACAATCAGTGCCCCTTCCAACAGGTTGGTTTTTACGGTGCCTATGGCACGTCCTACCAATTCTGTACGGTCTATAAAGGGTTCTATGACTACGCCTTCAGGCAATGATTTCTGGATCTGAACGATCCGTTCTTTTACATTTTTGATGACCTGGTTAAAGTTTTCCCCTTTTAACATCAGGGTGACGCCGGCCACGACTTCGCCTTCGCCATTTCTTGTCACCGCTCCGTATCTTGTGGCGCTTCCGAACTGGACTTTAGCAATATCCCTGATCAGGATCGGCGAGCCCCCGGTATTGGTGACCACAATATTGCCGATGTCATCCAGTGATTTTACCTGTCCCAGTCCGCGGATAAAATAGACATTGCTCTGCTGCTCAATATAGGAACCCCCGGTATTTTCATTGTTTTTCTCCAGGGCTTCATATACATGGGGAATGGTTAAGCCCAGTGAATTCAGCTGGTCATTATCGAGGGCAATTTCGTATTGTTTCACATATCCGCCCCAGCCGCTCACTTCAGCTACGCCAGGGGTACCGGCCAGCTGCGTACGGACCAGCCAGTCCTGTAGGGTACGGAGGTCTGTGGCAGAATATTTCTGTTCATATCCTTTTTTGGTATGCAGCACATATTGGTAGATCTCACCCAGTCCGGTTGTAATAGGGGCCAGCAGTGGTTCTGTCAATCCTTTCGGAATACTTTGTTCAGCTTCTTTCAGCTGCTCATTCACCTGTTGCCTGGCCCAGTAAATATCGGTATCGTCTTTAAATACGAGGGTGATCACGGAAATTCCGGATCGTGAAATAGACCTTTTCTCCAGGATTTGGGGAATATTGGCCATGGCAAGCTCAATGGGGGCAGTAATAAACTGCTCTACTTCCTGGGCACCCAGACTGGGTGCCTGGGAAATCACCTGCACCTGGTTATTGGTAATATCAGGTTGTGCATCCAGTGGCAAATGGTAGGCAGAATAAATCCCCCATACCACCAAGCCTAGCGTCATCAACCCAATAGTTACTTTGTTCTTTATAGAGAACGCTATAATCTTATCAAACATACATGTTGGTAAAAACGATCATTCCTGCGGTACTAAACAACAACGCAGCAATGGTCTTGATGAATAAATATAATTTCAGGCCCTGAAACGGGACTTAATCAGATTAACACCATTGCGGAGGTTGCCATATAGGCAGGGCTACTGCAGTATCGCGTCCGGGAGTATAAGGAATAAGGGTACTGTTGATTTCCGGAAGAGGAACTACCGTTAAATAGAAAAGCTGGGCAACTGAAGAGGCTGCGCAGCAGGAACAATGGCAGAATGGAGTACAATTGTCTGTCAGACCATGGGAATGGTTAGTTTCCGGATGCTGAGCGGAAACACTGGAATGCTGGTAAATAGTTTCCTGCGCATCTGCACAGGGTACAAAATTAAGTACCAAAACTATAACTACGCAAATCAGTGAAAAGAGTTTCATTCGCAATCGGTTGATGCAAATATATTTCTTTTATTAAAAAAAATACCAGCACCGGGAGGATAAATTCGCAAACCTCCTTGTTGTGCTGGTATAAATCGAGAAACGTAATTGTTATTTAGCCTTGATATCTATTTTTTTTGTTTGTTAAGGTCAGTAAATTCTGCAGCCTTATCTTTTGATGTCTTTTTAAGTTTAAAAGAATCAAATACCTCACCCGAAGCTTTATAAGCAGTATAGGTCAGGACACCATGGTCAACAGAGATGATCTGGAAAAGCTGTGTGTTTTCTGCAAATACATCCATCCACCTTGGGGTCACATCCATCTTGTACATTTTCGGGCCTGCTACAGAGACCACATACATAGGTCCGCCCACCCTGCCCGATAAACCGGTAGGCAGGTTTTGTCCCCGGCTGTAGGTATGGTCGTGGCCTTGCATTAAGATATCCACATGGTATTTATCAAACAGCGGTTTGAATAACTCACGGAACTCTTTGTTATCCCTGCCTTTGGCCGTAGAATAAATAGGGTGGTGGTAAGTAATCATGGTCCATTGTTTAGGATTGTTTTTCAGCACTTCCTCCAGCCATTTCGCCTGTATCTTCATCGAGTTGGAATCCAGTACAATCATCTGTGTATTCAGGGAGATGAGGCGTACATTGGCATAATCGATATAATATACCGATTCTTTCAATCCTTCAGGACCATTTTCCGGCAGTGTGTATTGCGCTCTCCAATGTGGGTCGAGGGTAAGTACCTTCTGTTCATCACGGAAATATTCATGGTTTCCTGAAGAAGGGATACTGGGGATCATTCCATTGATAAAGCCAGCACCATAATGCCATTCTCCCCATTCACTGTCATTGTTCGAGCGGTTAATCAGGTCACCTGCATGCACAATAAAGCGGGCATCCCCATGTGTGGCAAAGGCTCTCCTGATCACGCGCGACCATTTCGACCTGATATCAGTCTGTGCATCGCCCAGGTAAATAAAAGAGAAGGGTTTAGTCTGGGCCGGACCAGTTTTAAACTGGAACCATTCGCTCCAGTTGATGCCGTCACCTACACGATACGTGTAAATCTTGTCGGGCTGCAGGCCGGTGAAGGTGACGCTGTGGTAATTGGCTGTTTCATAAGCTACTCCTTTCAGTGGGGTAGTTATGGCATCATATTCCTTACTTTCCGGTTTTTCCAGTTTCGGTGAACTTCCTTCCACCACGATCTGTGCATAACTTTTCAATACGGTACTGTCTGTTCTCCAGGTCACGGACTGTGTGGTTGCCGGGTCGGCCGACCAGGTCAGGATCACCCTGTCTGGCATGGCCGAAGCATTAAAGGATTGTGCTTTACTGAACTGGATGGTACATAAAGCAATCAGGGTAAGAACAATTTTTTTACTGTTATTCATGTGTGAACTTAATTAAATGGAGTGAATTTGAAACCGATGTTGGCCCATGTAGAGAAATATTTATGGTCATTAGGTCTTCCATCACCATAATCAAGAATGGTTTGCGCATTGTTGATATTGCTGATTCCCATAAATAAAGAGAAGCTTTTGCTGATCTTTTGTGAAGCCGAGAAATCCAGTTGCGCCCTGCCTTTTTCCATCAGGTCGTCTTTTTGTTCTTCTGCAAGCTCGCTGATAAATGTACCATAGAAATTCAGGGAAATACGGCCTGAGAAACCATATTTTTCATACGATAAAGAGGCATTTCCTACTTTCGGACGCATGGAAGGAAGACGTACTGTACGCACATCGTTCACTCCTGGAACTTTAAATTTCGACTGGATCTGGGTGAAGTTCCCATAGATACCAAATCCATTCAGGAATCCAGGAAGGAAGGTCAGCTGTTGCTGCCATGCAATTTCATAACCATACACATGTGCATTTGCACCGTTTACGGTCTGTGTTACCCGGTATTGATCAAACTGGCCACCTTGTTGGGTATAGATACTTTCGTAAATGTAGTTGTCAATATTTTTATAGAACACCCCACCGGAAATTAAACCTAAGGATTTCAGGTAATGTTCAAAAAGGAAATCAACATTGGTAGAAGTCGACTGATCTAAATTCGGGTTTCCGATTTTCATCCTTTTCCTATTCGTTTCCACTTCCTGCCATGGCACAAGGTCATAATAACCCGGACGTGATAAAGATCTGGTTACTGCAGCCCTCAGGTTGGTACGCTCATCAATTGAATATTTCAGGTTTAAACTAGGGAAGAAACCATCAAAAGCAGATTTTGTATTTACTTTAGTGGTACTTACATAGGTACCTGTATTGTCAATTGATACGACATTACCATTGTAATTGAAACCTGTTCTTTCATACCTTAACCCGGTAATGATATCCAATTTATCCAGTGTCAGCTTACCCATTACATAGGCAGCACCCATTGTTTCCTTGCCATTGTAAGAATCAGGGTCTGTATTCTGACGGATATACGTTTCATTTTCCTGGAACAGGGAGCGGTTGGCCTGGTAATATTCTTCCATCAGGTAACCATTGGAAATGGCACCGGAAAGGTCATAGTTACCATCGAAGTAGTTTTTTCTCGAGTAGCCGGACTGGAAATTAGATAAGGCCAGTTCACCTGTTTTCAACTTATACTGGTAATAACTTCTGGTGTGGTCATCTTCCTTGTAACGGTATCTTCCACCGAACTTCAGCATGAACTTATTTTTGGTACTCAGGTCGAATGTACGCTGCAGGTTGAGGGAAGCCTGGACATCCTTGTCATGTGCAATCTGATGTCTGTTGGTATAGGCGTTGGTCTTGTAATTGGCGGCATTGTTTACATCCACGCCTTTAAAGTCAAACTGAGGAGCACGTGGATTACTGATATCCAGACCTGCAGAAAGGTCGCCATAAGTAAAATACCCATCATAATAAATCGGCTGGTCGTACAATCCGCTGGAGGCAGTGATATCTGCATTACCTTTCCAGTTGTTAAAATCGGTTTTAACGCCGATAGAGACACTGGCTAAATCCCTGTGGTAATCTCTCGGAGAGCCGCTGGAGCCAATGGTTACATCAGCAACATTGTTGAGGTCAGTATATTCACCGATGTTAAAGCTCTTGGTACCACGGGTCTGAAGTTCATAGAATTTATTGTAGGAACCTCTCAGATAAAGCTGTGTCCTTTCGTTCGGGAAATAGCTGAGCTCACCTTGCAGACCAATGTTTTCGCGTTTCAGGTCAGAACCTTCCAGTTCCAGGTTGGACAACAGGACTCTTTCTTCCCCATTCACTTCGTACGTATCATAGTCTTTCTGTACGCGGTCTTCTCCACGGTAAGTTTTACTATAGTTTACACCGCCCAGGAAACCCCATTTGTTAAGCCTTTTGCTGTAAGTGACAGATCCATCAAAGTTTTGTTTGTCTACCAGCCAGTTATTTCCAAATGAGCCTTTAACCTGCATTTGTTGCGCTCCTGGTTTTGGTGTTTTGGACACGATATTTACTGAACCTGACGTACCGTCGGCATCCAGATCAGGCGTTAATGTTTTATTGACCTCAATGGCTTCTACCGTAGAAGACAGGATACCATTTAAGTCGATGTCCCTGGAATTGGTTTGTGTAGAAGGTAACCTGTTACCATTCATCGTAACCGAACCCATACTCTGGTCCAGTCCCCTGATGATGATGTTGCGGGGAAGGCCATAACTGTAATCCATCGCAATACCCGGAACACGTTGCATGGCTTCACCTACCGTTGCATCAGGAAAACGTTCTATCTGTTCTTCTGATAGTACATATTTAATATTATCCGCATTGCGCATGTTACTTAAGGCCACCGCTTCACCTCTTCTGATTCCATTAATGGTAATCCCTTTCATGTCGTTATTCTGACTTTCCAGTCGGAGGTCTGCATTCGAAACTTTTCCATCTTCTACCTTAACCGTAAATTCTGCGGCCTTATAGCCGATATAATTGACCAGCAGGGTGACATTCCCCGATTTGATGTTATCGATAATGAAATATCCGTTCACATCGGTAATCACCTTGCGGTTGGTACTTTTAAGGACCACTGTGGCATAAGGAAGGGTCTTGCCATTTTCCTTGTCTTTTACATAACCCACAACGGAACCGGGTTTAGCGGTTTCTATAACCTTTTTTTCCTTTTTTAAGACCACGACGAAACCATCTTCGATAAGGATAAGGTGGTTATTCTTCAGGAAAGGAGCAAGGATTGTCCTGGCTGTCTTGGCTTTGTCATTTACGGAAATCCTGTTTGCGCTCAGTTCATTGTTGGTGTACACAAAGCTTACCCCAGTTTTTTTCTCAATTTCTTTCAGGAAGTCTGAAAAGGGGGCATTTTGCAGACGGATGTCGATTCTTTTATCCAGTCCGGTCTGGCCTTTAACGGCTGAAGCCTGAACAAAGTTCAAAGAGGCAATGGTAATGATGCTGAATATAAAGCTTGTACGCATAATTATTTTCATAAGGCGGGTGGCCCCATAGAATTTTTTCATAAATTTGGGTGTGTTTAAATTTTTTCTGGATTTAAATATTAAGTATTCGTAACCGATGGTTGGCGCCATCAGTTAAAGATGAATTGTCGTTCCCGGAGCAAACGGGAACGACTTTTTTTTAGTCATTGTTGCTACATGCGTCTCCTCCTTCTAGGTAAATAATCTGATCAGTTTGTTTGGAATGTATATTCATCGCTGTTTTTAATGTCTTCAGGATAGCGTCGAGGGATTTATTTTGAAACCTTGCTGTCAGTTTACATCCTTCATAAGCGGAAGGGGCAGTTTTGATCTGTATCCCAAACCTGCGTTCCAGGGTTGCGAATACTGTTGTGAGTGGTGTCTGTTCAAAGATCAGGTCGCCATTGATCCAGGCATCCACATCCTGCTTGTGTATGGTTGACTTGCTGAAACTTTTTTTCTGGTGGTTATAGACGAGCTTGTCTTCTGCCAACAGGAAAATAGGGCTGCTTTTAGTTAGGGTATCTGTACTGTTCACCCCTACTTTACCGGAATTTACCGATACGGAAGAAGAGCCTTCATTGGCATAAGCACTCACCGTAAAACTTGTGCCATATACGGTGGTCAGCAATTGTGTACTTTGTACGACAAAAGGGTGTGCCTGGTCGTGGGTAACATCGAAGTAAGCTTCACCGTCCAGTTTAACCTTTCTTAATTTCGACGTGCTGTATTTGCTGGAATACCATAACCTGCTTCCACCATTCAGCCAGATTTTCGTGCTGTCGGGTAAGGTAAATTGTAGCATCTTTCCGGCAGCAGCGGTTTTTAACAGCCATGTTTCGGCTGTATGCTGTTTGGTATATTGCTGGTAGCCATAAAATGCCGTGACCAGGAGCGCGCCTATTAAACTTGCGGCAATGGCATACCTTGTAAAACCTGAGCGCGTAGTGATGGGCAATGCTTCGGGAATATCCCCGTTAATTTTATCTTTAATCGTATCGAATGAAAGATTGTCCTCCTCCGGGGGGATGGCCGCACTTAATTCCCATAAATATTTTACTTCTTCGTATTTTTTACTGTGTGCAGCATCTTCATTTAACCATTGATCAAGCCAGCTGCGGGAGTCTTCAGTCTCATTACCCGCCAGTCTCTTCATCATACAGTCCCATATTTTATCTTCCATCTCTGAATCTGTTTTCAAAGTAAAAGACAAAAAAAGGAGGAGGAAATACGGGCTGGCTATGGTTAAGCTTCTGTTAACTTTTGATGAACTAAATGTTTGGAGCGGGCATGTATAAACTGCATACTTTTGGAGAGGTGGTCCTCCACCGTGCGTACGGAAATCTGCATCAGCTCGGCTATTTCGGCATAGCTGAAGCCTTCCAGGCGGTACATCCTGAAGACCAGCTGTCTTCTTTCAGGTAGCTGCTGGATAACGTTTTGAAGAAACCTGACTTTCTCTGACTCGTATTTCGTTTCTTCTGCGGGTGTAGAAAGGTCGGAGATATGCCTGAGGTCTTCCTCTTCAATATAGGACAGCGGATTGTTTTTCTGCTGACTCAAATAATTGATGGAGGCATTTTTTATCGCACGGAATAAATATCCTTTTAAATTTTCCGGCTGCCTGTTTCGGAACCATAACTGCAGGAACAAATCATTGACGATGCTCCTGGCGGCTTCATCATCTTTTACATAATAATATGCGTATTTTTCAAGAATACTGCCCCATCGTTTGTAAAGCAACTCAAATTGTTCCAGACTGCTCTGGCTGTTTACGATTTCTGAAAAACCTAGTGTTGCATTCAAATCCATGATATTGATTACAAAACTGAACATAGCATGTAAACAGGGCATTAATTGAATATTATCTTATGGTCCCCGGTTGGGTGTTTATATTTTCCTATCCAGGCAATAACTATTCGCTTCTATAAACTGAAGCAATATTGCGAAAAATGCAGCGTGAATTAACTGGGAGGGGATGGCATTAAAGTTTTCTACCATACAGGAACCGAAGATCAGCATGACCATCACCACCGCTCCGGCGATAAGCGATATTCTGGTGAATAAACCGATGAACAAAAATAAACCGATAATAAACTCTGCAACAGGAAGGGCATAACTAAAGGGCACGACAAGGATTTGGGGAATCATTGACTTGGCAAAATCGCCGACCATCCATGCACTGAATCCGGCAAGTTTGGGCAGCCTGACCAATCCATGTCCAAACATGCTTGCTGCAACGGCAAGGCGAAGTAAGAGAAATACTGTTTTGTTCATCTAGCTAATTTAATAAAAAATAGCGGATCTGGATAGAGACAATGGTGTTGGAATGGCTATAACTCGTTTAAATCTTCTGCTGGGCTTTAATTGCCAGGTACCTGTTCACCACATTGACAGTCAGCTTTTCCGGGGGAGTAAGGATACTGAGTATACCATGTTTTGCCAGTTCCCTGACCATGAGTTTCTTTTCATATACAAATTTTGCGGCTATAGTTTTGATATAAATTCCTTCCACATTCGTGGCAGCATCTTCACTCATGGCTTTAAGCTCCGTATTCTCAAAGAAAACAATCAGCAACAAATGGAATTTTGCCATCTCTTTTAAAAATGGCAATTGTCGCTGCAGGGCAGACATGCTCTCAAAATTGCTGAAATAAATCAGCAGACTGCGCTGTTTCAATACTTTGCGTATCGTGAGCGTTAAAGCCTCAATATTGGTCTCGAGATATCTCGTTTTTTCTTTATACAGCACTTCCATGATCTTGCCCATCTGCACAGGCCGGCGGTCGGCAGGTACCACACTGCCAATTTCTTCTGAAATGGTGATCAGTCCTGCTTTATCATCCTTTACCAGTGCCACATTTGCAAGGACCAGACTGGCATTAATGGCGTAATCCAACAGGCTCAGTCCGTTAAAAGGCATTTTCATGACCCTGGATTTATCAATGATGGCATACACATGCTGCGCTTTTTCATCTACATAGGAATTGACCATCAGTTCGCCTTTCCTTGCTGTAGCTTTCCAGTTCAGCCTGCGGTAATCATCGCCCTGCACATAATTCTTTACCTGGTCGAACTCCATACTCTGGCCGATACGCCTGACTTTCTTGATCCCCATTTCATTTAGCCTGTTCGATATTGCCATGAGCTCATATTTGCGCAACTGGAGGAAGGAGGGATATACCGGAATGGTCACTTCATTTTCGAAGTTAAACCTTCTCATGATCAGTCTGAGCGGGGATTGTACGTACAACCTCACCTGACCGAAAATATATTCCCCTCTTTTAGTCGGCCGCAAGGTATAGGAGATCGTTTTTTTGCCTCCGGCATTTAAATCACTGTTAAACAACAGGTCCCTTTTCTGGAACTGGAAGGGGATTTCATCGATTATCCCGAGGTGGATACCAAAGGAATAAAAATTTTCCAGATCAATACTCAACTGGTTCTCATCTCCATTACTCAGTCTGTCGGGTAGGTTCCTTCGTAAAAACACCTGTTTTTTTCCGCTGTATAACAGGATGAAATCGAGGAGGACAAGAACGATGAAGACCAGGAAGCATAGGTAAGGGACAGCACTGAGTGCAGGAAGAAAAAAAGAAAAGAGAAATAAAACAGCACAGGTACCTATCCCCACAAACAATAGCTTGCCTGGAAAGAGATCTGTGTAATATTTTTTGAATAACTTTTTCAATGGAGGGACTGCTTATCGTGGGATCTCTATTTTCTGAATAATTTGTGCAACCAGGTCGGTCGTGGTCAGCCCTTCCATCTCTTTGTCGGGGGTCAGCATGATCCGGTGTGCCAGTACGGGGGGAGCCACTTTGATGATATCTTCAGGGGTGACAAAATCGCGTCCCGACATTGCGGCAATGGCTTTTGCACTATTGATGAGGGCTAAAGATGCACGGGGGGAAGCACCAAGGTATAAAGATTTATTATTTCTTGTTTCCTGAGTGATCTTGGCTGCATATTCAATCAGCTTAGGCTCCACATGTAGTGCTTTAATGATCCCGCGGCAAGTTTTAATCTGTGCTACACTCAGGATAGCCCTGATTTCCTTCAATCCATGATCTGATTTCTGCTGGTGCTGATTGGTAAGAATCTGGATTTCCTCTTCCAGTGTAGGGTATTGGATCTCAATTTTAAACAGGAAACGATCCAGCTGCGCTTCGGGCAGGCGGTAGGTACCTTCATGCTCTACCGGGTTTTGTGTGGCAAGTACCATAAAAGGTTCATCCATTGGATAAGTATGTCCATCTACCGTTAGCTGGCGTTCTTCCATCACCTCGAATAAGGCCGACTGGGTTTTTGCCGGAGCCCTGTTAATCTCATCAACAAGGATGATATGACCGAATATTGGTCCTTTACGGTATTCAAAATTGGAAGAGCGCGGATCGAATACAGAAGTACCCAGTACATCGGAGGGCATCAGGTCTGGTGTAAACTGGATCCTTGAAAAAGAAGCGTCAATACTCTTGGCCAGCAGCTTGGCACTTAAGGTTTTTGCTACGCCCGGTACTCCTTCCAGCAGGACATGCCCGTCAGCCAGCAGGGCGGCAATCAGGAAAGTGATGGTTTCGTGCTGACCAACAATGATCTGGCCTAAGGATGTTCTTATTTGCGCTACAGCCTCATTCAGCTGTGTAAGGTCGGTTCTTTGGGAAGAGATTTCGGATTCCATATTTATTGGGCTTGCTGATGAAATTTTTCAATGAGTTTATTCAGTTCAATGAGCTGTTGGTCATTGACGCGGGTGCTATTATTGATATCGGTAATGAGTTTGATCAGGGGAAGAATGGTTCCTTCACTGACATCAGATTTCAACAGGAGTGAATTGCTGAACTCCCCGTCAATCTTTGTGGTTTTAAGTTGGTAAGTCGTCCGGACATACTCCAGGAAATACCTGATCTTCTTACCGGCAATATCGTTATTATTCCGTTGCTGATAATAGACTTTACCCACAACGGTCACAAAATCTGCTGTGGAATTCTTTAAAGGTTCAATGACAGGGATGATCCGCTGACGGCGTTTGATTTCAAAAATCACAAAGATCAGCAGGCCTGATAAGGCGAGGTAATAGGCCCAGCGCAGGGGCGGATGTTTAAAGATCACCTGTAGGGGTGACCTGTCCGCTATACTGCTCATGGTATTGCTCTCGTCCCAGACCAGCGTCTCTGCGGGAGGGAGGTAAGACAATGCTTTGGCCGCATATTCAGCCCCTTTCGGTTGAAGCAGGGCATAATTGGTCAGCAGCTGGGGATTGGGGAGGAGGTAAAGCGCTCCCTTACCGAAAGTATATTTTATAAAATCAGGGGTTCCGAATTCCATACCCCCATATTCCATTTCACCTAAAACAGTAATTGCCGAAGTATCCGATTGAATGAAGTACTGGTCGCCCAGGCCCCTGTCAAAACTGTAATGTTCCGCGGATCTTATCGCCGGATTGACGAAGTTGATCGGTGTAGGCTCATTCTTTCCACTATTGAAAGAAGAACTGATCCTGATTTTCAGGGTATCATTCAATACCTCTCCAAGGTCGAAGGCGGCTATAAAAACATTATTCCCCTGTTCCATAAAAGTAACCAGTTCCTTATAGTCCAGTTCATCAAAATCCATTTTTCCGCCAATGAACAGGTAATTGGTATGCTTACGGTGCTTATTCTTTAAGGTATTATAGGCCCGTTGCTTCGATATTTCCAGGGTAGTACCGGGAAATATCGTCTTTATTTCCTGGTGCAAAATGTAGAGTCCAAACGGAATCTTATCCTCCTTTACATAGGTAGGCGTCCAATCAGTCTCCTGAGGTTGGTTAATCTGACTGAGGATAAAGATGATCAACAAAAGGGCACTGCCGAAAAGATATATTCTGATGCCTTTCATTGTATTCCCCGGTTAAATGTGTGGTAGGCTTCCTGTACGCTCGTAAAATTTTCCCTGTCAATAAAAAATTCACCGTACCAGATGTATTCAAACTGTCGGGTCAGCAAGCTAAACTCCTGTTTTTTACCGGTGTCCGTAATTTCATCGATATACGTCTGGTTGGTCTTCTCCGGCTGCCAGTGGATCATGCTGTTGTCATTTAGCTTTTTCAGCGCATGGAGATACAGCAGCCTTACGGCAAGTCGGTAATTGCCTGCGTTCACTGCACTTTCAATTTCATGGTTAAAATCTATTTCATGAATATTATCATCCGAAGCTGAATAGGGCACCTTCACTGACTTTGATTTGCGGCTGAAAATCACCATGTCCAGTCCCATGAGTTTAAGAATGGCAAAAACGACAACGGCTGCGGAGACAATCATGAGCAGGTAATTGATGATATACCCGGAATACTGACCATCAAACAGGCTTTTCAGTATGTTTTTTATCCATGACCAAAACCAGTTCCAGTAATTTGTCTGGAGGGGAATGGTATCATATTTAAAGGCTGACTGCTCGTGGTAGGCATTGAGTTTCTGCTGGTCAAAGTTTCTGATCGCTACGGTACTGCTGTCTTTTCTAAAGGGATTCTTTTTCGGCACATCAATCTCCTTTTTTGCGCCTATCGTAACTTCTGCAGCGATGGTGGTATCTATGCGTTGTGTAGCAAAAACAGGGTTATTGCTGAAGGAGAAGTAAATCAGTAAAACGAAGAGCAGCAACTTGTTCATGTTAATATTGTTCGTCGCCCTCAAATGCTTTTTTAGTTTCACCAAGTTGGTTGATCCGGTCCATAAGCCCCGTATTGTCCACCCGTTCTGAAAGATTGAAATAACACAGGGAAATGCCAATGATAGGGATGATCAGTAATAACTGGGCGAAATGCTGAATAATGCTGGAAATGATCAATCCGGCGGCAGTAAATTCTTTGGCAGCCGGGAGGAAACTAACTGCCATCGTGAGCCCGATTGCAGGAAGTGATATAATGGACATAGACGCATAAGTAATAAACCAGATCATGAATATTGTTCCGGAAGTTATCCACCATTGATCCTTTAATAACCTGAAAGCCCGGCCAAAACTATAGGCGAAAGTTCCATTTTCAAAGATCATTACCGGGAAAAAGAGGACCATTGCCGGAAAGACATAGATCCCAGGTATGCCGCAGCAGAGAAAACAAACAGAGAGGAAAAGACTCACTACGATGGAAGAACCAAGAACACGCATGAAATAATACCTGAAATAGGACCATACTTCCTCTATCTCCGGAACTACTTTTCCTTTTTCAACATATAAACTGATAAAACTCAAAATAGAGACATTGAGTGCCGTATAATTTAACAGGGAAAATATCAACACCATGGCGTAACTGAACGACAGGTACTGATTAATTTGCGCATAAGGATCATTGCGGACATCTGTGAGTGCTTTTATGGAGGTCATACTTTGTATCGCGGTTGCAATGATGCCCCCAAGGATAAAGAACCCGCAGAAGTATAAAAGGACTTTCATCAATGGCCTGAAATTCTGCTTAATGAATTGGAAGGTATCGTTGATGATCTCTCCAAATTCCCTTCTTTTTTTGAACTCTGTAGTCGTATTCATGCGTGATTAATTGGTTTTGTAGCTTATTGGGAACAGCGGTTGCTTCATTAGTTTTGCCGGATAAAGTATGACGTACCAGACCATAAAAAACAGGGATCCGCAGAGTATACTGATACTAAGCCATAGGGGCATTCCGGTATGGCGGGTGATAAAACCCTCGAAAAATGCGGCCAGGATAATGATGGGTATAATTCCGGCAATGATTTTAGTCCCATCCTTCGCACTCTTCCTGAAGGCCTGCATCCGGGTATATGTTTTCGGGAAGAGGATACCATGGCCAAGGACAAGGCCTGCACCACCAGCAATAATGATGGCGGATATTTCCAGGGTACCATGAATCCAGATCACCAGAATGGATGCTGTGCCAAGGCCTTTACTGAAAAAATAATACTCAAATGCCCCGATCATAATCCCGTTTCTCAGGAGATTGAAAACAGGTCCGATACTGAGGAATATACCGCTCAGAAAAGTTAAAATGGCTACATATGAATTATTTGCGGCAATCTGGAAAAACATGCTGAATTCATCCTGTTGTTTGTATACCCCAAAAGGGTCTCCCTTGGCAATGTTTTCATTGGTCATGTTCACATAGCTATCGCCCAGGATCACCCTTAAAAAAGTATCCTCATATTTGGCTGATAAAACACCTATTGCAGCAGATACCATAAAAAATACCATGGCATAAAACAACTGTCTCCGATAACTATAAAATAGTTCGGGAAGCTCAAATTTCCAGAACCTGCTGAACCTGTTTGTTTCCTCTTTTTTATTCTTATAGATGGAACGGTGTAACTGGGAGGCGATGCCGTTTAAATAAGCAGTTGTTTTGGAGCCTGGATAAAAGGTTTTTGCGTAGGCGAGGTCATTTGTAATGTCAATGAAACGGTCGGCCAGCTCATCAGGGATGGTGGTGTGCAGGTGTTCGTAAGTCCTCCATTTTTCTGAATTTTGTTTAACAAATAAGGCCTCCCTCATACACCTGTTTAAAATTTCTGTTAAAATAATGAAAAAAACTATTTTACAGCAATTAATTAAATATCAATATTATATTTGAACTTGATGGAAACAATAAAAGTAAATACGAGTCAGCACGTGGCTATTGATTACCCTGTTGCCGGTGTTGGAGACCGGATTGTAGCACGGTTAATAGACCTGGGTATCTTTTTCTGTGTGTTTATGCTGTTGATGGTGTTTGGGGTAACATTCGCTTCGGGCAAATCAGGGATTGCTTATGTTATTCTGATCATAATTTGCCTTGCGGCCTTTGTTTTCTACAATCTGCTGACCGAGATTTTTCTCGACGGGCAAAGCGTTGGCAAGAAAGCCATGAAGATTAAGGTCATCAGTCTGGACGGGAGCCAGGCCAGTATAGGCCAGTACTTCATCCGCTGGTTGTTCCGACTGGTTGATTTTTATTTAACCGCCCAGCTGGCTGGTTTTTTCTGTATCATTTTATCTGATAAGAAGCAGCGGATCGGGGATATGGTGGCGGGTACCGTTATGATCAAGACCGTATTGAAAACAACATTTGATCATATCGCTTTCCATCCTGTGACGGCAGAAGATTATATTCCTGTTTTCGGAAATGTCCACCTGTTGGGAGATAAAGATGTAGAGCTGATCCATGAGGTATTGGATACCTATTATAAAACCGGTAATGAAGAGCTCGTAAAGGCCATTACTGCTAAGGTCAGCACACATTTATCCAGCCCTATCCCAGAGGACATGCACGAGTCGGTTTTCCTGAATACGGTAATTAAAGATTATAACCACATCACTTCAAGGCAGTAGACACCTTATAGTGGATTCTTTCAATTATGGCAATTGTTGACGGAAGTGCCATAAGTATTCCTTTGTCATTTTCTCCCAGCTAAAACAGGTACTGGTAAAATCTATAGCTGCCTGGGCATCGTAAGAAGAATGCTGCCGTGGTTCCAGTTCGTTATTGATCACCTGGATCCAGGCCTGCGGATCTCCGGGCCTTAACAACGTACCATTTTTTCCCGGCCGTATGGCATCTGTGATCCCTCCGGAAGAGGCTGCATATACATTTGCTCCACACATCACCGCTTCCAGGCAAACCAGTCCGAAACCTTCCATATCTCCCTTAATGGGAATATTGGGCATCAGGAAAGCATCGGCAACGCTGAGAATATCCGTAATTTCCTCAAATGGCAGTTTGCCCATGCGCATTACCTTCGGACTGATTTCAGGAGATACAATCAACTTCTCCATTGCTGCTTCATCTGAGGGGGCACCAAGGAAAAGTTCTATAGGTGTCCTGATCAATTGCGGCAACAACCGGAATAAACGTTTGCTTTTATTCTTTTTACTCAGTGGCCCGATGATGAGCAGGATGAAGTCATCATGTAAGTCTGGCAACACATTCTTTATGAACCAGGAGAAGCCCTTTCGTTTCACAGGCCTGCCCATGACCACGAGCAAACGCCGGTCTTTAACATCAGTATGGTACTTCTCCAGGATAGACGCATTCACCTGCTCCCTGCTTGCGGATGATCCTATCCGGGGATCAACACCATTGTTGACCACCACTACTTTCTCCTTTTTTATTTTACGTTGGATACAGGCTTCTGCCGTCGCTTCACTGACGGCAAAAATTAAATCCATCCGGTTAAATGCGGGCAGGATAAAACGCTGATAGATAAAGTTCGGATAAACCACATCCAGGCCATGCAGGGTAACTGTTTTTTTGAGCTGTCCGTATCCTTTATGCAGCAGGCACCATGCTGCCATGAGGCCATCATTAAAATGGATGACAGAGATTCCGGGATGCGCTTTACAGTACTGCCTGATGCTGCGGTTCAGCCTTAGGAAAAACCTGATCCTGCTCCCTTTACCTTCATAAACAATACGGTGTACGGGCAGGTGCCCGGCAATGCCGTTGATCAGTTCAAAGCTCTGTTTTTCCATCCCTCCGATGGAAGGGGGGTACTTATGGCTTATAAATAATATCTCCATTCAATTTTTTGTATGGCTTTTCACGTTTTTTAAAGAGTAACATATAGGTGCCAACACCGGCGGCAATCCACACCAGTTGTCTGGCCCGGCGCAGGATAGAGGCTGTAATCCAGATCTCTGTGCCTGGGATACCAACCGCCAACAGCATCATCTTGTTGCCGTATTCTTCTATCCCGATCTGCCCCGGAATAAAGGCGCCTGCAGCTTTAAAGAAGATCACCCCCATATCCACCAGAAGGGCTTCTGCAATCCCGGTTTTTACCCCCAGGAATTTCAGGATCAAATAAAATTCCATTGCCCCGGCTATCCAGTGGAGGATGGCGAAAATACAGGCCATCAACAGCATCTTTTTATGGTGCCGGAACAGGTGCCTTAATTCGGCGAGTACATTGCCGGTTTTTAACTGCAGTGTCCTGGTTTTTTGTTTCAGCAACCTCCCTTGTTTTGTACGTGTACCTAATTTCTTTAGGGGATACCAGCATAAACGGATGGCAACTGCGATAAGCAGGATGGTGACCAGGGCGTACAGCAAGGCATGGGTGTCCACATGGATCATGTCCCGGTCTCCCTGCTGGAAAATCAGGATTGCCAGGGCCATCACAAATAACAGGAGCTGGGTGACAATCATGATTACCCGGGAACCCAGTATAGAGGCGATAACGGTGTCTTTGCCAATATTGTCATCTTTTAATAACAGGGCTTTAACCGCTTCACCTCCTGCTAAACTTGCGGGGTTGATCAGGCTTACGGTTTCTCCGGTATGGCGGATGAGGAAAAGCCTGATGCTGGAGAGGGAACCGGAATCTTTCCCCAGGCAATATTTCCAGCTCAGGGCACCCAGGTAGTAAGCGATAAAGGTAACCAGTAACAACAGTACAAACCGGTAACCCACCTGCCGGATGGAGCTGAACACTTTCTCAAAATCTGTGGTTCCGATAAAGATGAGCAGACAGCATAAGATACAAAGGGCAATAATGATGTTGATTTTTTTACCCATACCTGTTAAGCCGTTGCAAGAACAGTGTGGAAGGCCATTTCTTTCAGGTCATTGAAATAGACAGCAGCCAGCTGTTCCCAGTCCATTTTCTGGCTCTCCCTTAGTCCCTGTGCCGAGATGTTCGCACTTAAAGAAGGGTCATTCAGCAGCAACCTGATTTTATCGACATAATCCTGCGGTTCATAGGGCTGACATTTAAACCCGTTTTCTCCCTGATGGATAAAGTCTTTGGAGCCACCTCCATCTGCAATTACACAAGGTAATCCCGAAGCCATCGCTTCAATGACCACATTGCCGTAGGTTTCCGATACGGAAGGAAACAGGAACAGTGTGGAACTTGCATACAGTACGGAAAGTGTCTGGTGGTCTACCTTACCGGTAAAGATGGCATTTTTCATTCTTGACTCGCAGGCCACTTTTGCGGTACCATCCCCTGCAATTAAGAAGTTCACTTTTGGCCCCTCACTTTCCATGAGGTCATAAATAGCAAACAGGGTTTCCAGGTTTTTTTCCCATACCAGGCGACTGGCGAAAAGGATCGTAGGCAGGTCATTGCCCGTTAAATTTCTTAACATGGAAGGGTCCTTATGCTGGGGAGAGAACAATTGGGTATCCATACCGCGTTTCCAGATTTTCATACGGTCGGTCTCAATGCCCATTAAAGTAAGTTCGCTTTTCATACTCTCAGAGGGTACGTAGATCTGGTTACACTGGTTATAAAAAGCTTTGTGATTTTCGGCAATCATGTGTTTCACCTTGTTGATTAAAAAAGGCATGTGCTTTAGATAATAATCGATGTAGGAGATGAAATGGGTATGGTAGATGGTCAGTACAGGGATTTCTCGCCTTTGTGCATATTTCAGGGCGAATGCGCCAAGCAGGGAAGGGGTGGCAATATGAATCACATCAGGAGAAAAGGTATTGAGTTTTTCTTTGATCTGTGTTTTTACCAGTACCGGCAGAGCCATGGTGTAATTGGTATTGATGGGGAGGGCTACCGCTGGAATCTTAACACATTCAAAACCGGCAATATCATCGGGGCCGGTACCACAAATGAACAGGAATTCAAACTGTTCAGGCTGAATCCGTTTGATCAGTTGAAACATGGTGCGTGAGGCCCCATCGAATTCTTCAATAAGTATTTCTGCAAAAAATGCAATTCTAGTCTTTTCCATAGAAATATTGTCTGATTCAGGGTTTGTGTTCTTTGTTTTGTTCGTTTTTGGCAAATACCAATTGCTGGGCCATGAGGAAGTTTCGCAAAGCGACCAACTGATCGGTATTGATCAAATCGACCCCACATTCCAGGAGTGCAGCCCATACCGCTTTATTTTCCGGGGAAGCCCAGAGCCTTACTTTTTTGCCGTATTGGTGTGCCATTGCCACATATTTACGTAACCTTTCTTTTTCCGCTGCAGGTATCTCCCCTTCTCCCTGCCAGCTGATCAGGCGGGAATATTTGCAGCTTGCAGTTTTATAGATGTTGTCCGACTGGTTATCCTGTCCGATTTTCATCAGGTCTTCGTCTATAAAGGCGAGTCTGTAATTTTGTTCTTTCAGCATCTGGTAAGGCTTGTGCCCTGTGATGACAATAGTGACCTGACGGTGTATGATCTGTCCGTTTTCAAAGCTGGAAAGGATGGAGCTGTATTTTTGTAGTAAACGATTTAATTCTGCATAGGTTTTGTCGGCATCAGATTTTATATCGATCATCAGGGTGATCGGGACAAGAGGCGCAGCGAAGTGTTTGTTCTTTCCCTGTACACATTGCAGGAGTGGTTTGAAGTAGAGCTGCTCCAGTGTTTTCTTCTTTTTTAAACGGGGGAGGATGTGGGCGACAATGAGTTCTCCATTTCTTAGGTAGATGTCGGCTTCAAGGTGTGAGTACCCATTTTCGAGGGCGTCGAATAATGGGCGTCGGTGCCAGTAGTCATTGTGTGCAAAGCCGTGGGAAAGTATCGTTTGAGATTGGCTGGTGGAGAAGGAGAGCGCCAATAAAACAACAAGGATTAATTTCAGGTGCGTTTGACTTATAGCTACTTGCATCGTAAATTTTATTTGTTACTGCAAGGTACAAGTGTAATATTTACAAGGCGTTAACAATTCATAAAGGAATGGGTGCGTGATGGGGTTGATCAGGTGGTGTAGATGATATGGATGTTTTTTAGGATAGAATAGTTTTTGAGGTTGAATTTATGGTTAAATAAAATAGAGGTGACAACTTTGCAGCTGGCACCTCTATTTGAATTCTCAAAAAAAGGATTAAATGGTTTAGAAGTTGAATTTGGTCCAGTTTGCCGTCCATAATGTTGCTACAGATCCGGCACCTGGTGCAAATGCACCATTATAAGCAGTGCCACCTGGAGCACCACCGGTAGCTGCAGGGGATGACAAAAGAGGTTTTAAAGGAACAGGATTAAATGATCCATTAACATAAAATGCATTTGGGGTTGTAAGTCTAATATAATTATTGGCATTACTCATAACAGATCCTGAGCCACCAAGATTATTTGTAAACAAAGCGGGTCTTCCTCCTGTAGATGGATTGTAAAGTGTAGTGAATGCTTGTACCGTATTGTAACTGAATGTTGAGCCCGCTTGTTTAATGTTTTCAAAATGCACGGCATTGTTATATCCGGAAATAATTGAATTCTGCATATTTATTCCAGATTTTCTTCTGATATGAATACCCTTTTCTAATTCGTCAGATTCAGTTCCTGCACCACCAGTTAAATAACCTAATATAGTGAAGTTTTTTAAGGTTGGTCTGGTTATGACGAAAGGAACTGATGAGGTGTCGGATAAATAATTATTATCAGATTCAATTCCATTAGCATCACTTAAACCGTTTACAATACTATGGTTACCGACACGGTTTTTTAAAGCAATAGCATATTGAATAGTTCCCGAATAACCAGAATCAAAGTCGAAATCATCATCGGTTCCAGCTAAGGCAATTAGGTGATCGGCATTGATAGTTCCTCCGAAGAACTCAAAAGAATCGTCAACGCTATAAGAAACCTGAACATGATTTAATATAGTTCCAGATCCGACTCCTCCGAGAGTTAATCCATTAACTTCATTATCAGTGGATAATATGAATCCTGCATATTCAATGCGCGCGTAACGAAGTACACCAGAGGTATCTGTTGGTAAACTTCCACCGTAGGTTACATCTGCAGGAGAAGGATATGGTATACCTTCGATAAGAGTATTGGACATTTGATTTGTGGGTGCATTTCCTAGAATAATTACACCGCCAAAATCTCCTGGTTGGGGGGTAGTGATAGCCGGATCCGGGCCAAAAACAATTGTACTGTCAGGATGATAATCTGCTTCGGCAACATTTGATTTGTTACCATCAGCATAGATTTTTGCATTTTTTCCAATCACCAGGATTCCTTTCATCGGCCTTCCGTTGTAATTAACAGCATTACCAGCTACCAAATGTGTTCCTGCTTTGATATGTAACCTTGCATTCGCTCCAGAGAAGAAAACTATGCCATCCAAATAATAAAGAGTATCCGGACTCAATACGCGTTTTGTTGTAAAAACGCCGCTAAGATGTACTTTAGGAAGAGCGTTATAATTAATAGGAGCTTTAGATGATTTATTGAAATCACCATTAGTCCCTGATTCTTTCTTGCAGCTTGTAAGCCCAAGTGCAACAATCAACAGAGTGATTGCTGTTGTTTTTAAGTTTGTAAACTTTTTCATAATTGGGAATTTAATAAAGGGTTTTTTAACTTATAAAGCACAGTTTACGATTAGTTTATGCTCAGTTTCAAGAAAATAAATCTGATAAGTCATTGTGAATTATTTCTATGTCCGATGCTTTTTCTAATTAGATAAGCGCTGTGTCAATAATCTTCTGTTGAAAAGGGAGTATATGGAAGTAGCAAATCTGAGATAGATACTGCTTGTGAATGAAAATACTAAGATTTCAGGAGTTACTTTAGTATTATTGGTGACGGCAAAAGTAATTTGTGCTATAATATTATCTTTATTGTAACAGCTTTTAAGAACTCCCTAATATGTTGATAAGTTAGAATTGACGAACAATTTATCAAGTTCCGTAAATGATATGTATATTTTCTATTAAACGAACAAACGATGGCTCTTGCTCAGGTATTTCTTTTTTTAGTTTTTTTAACTTTTTACCCAGATATTGGGTTTTTACTTTGATATACAGATTTTCATAGTCCTCAATCTGATGAGAGATTTCTGTTAGTAAACGATGGTAATTTTCATACATTTTTTCCAGCTCTTTCCGATATTCTTCAGTTTGATGCAGGTCTGCAGCATTTTGCTCTTTTTTTGAGAGCAAACGTTCCAATTGAAACATGGCTTCAGTTAGATGGGTATGTTTCGACTTGTTAATTCCCTGCATAATGTTGATGATTTTGAACAGCCAGCGGAATGAATTGACTTTTACGTTTCATAGGTATAGGTAGTTAATATTTGGTAGCAATAATAGATGTAAACATTATTTAAAAGGAAGCCCGTTCAAGTAGGCTTCCTTGGTATGATGAGGTAGTTAACCAGATCTTATCTGTTAGTTAGTCGTGAACAATTCAACGGGATATATATCATAATACTTATTGTTTCTAAATATATAACCATCATATTCGTCGTATTCAGGTTCTGTGAAATAAAAGGTAAAAACGTCTTTCGAAGGGTCAATATAAATTCCTAATTGCGCAATATATGTATTACCCGCTTTGTCTAAGACAGGTTGTTGAGTTTCGTGATCTAAAAATGAAAGTGGAAAGAATCCGTCGGCTGATTCTTTTACAAGGTAATAACCTGCTGTATCCAGTTGAGAACCTACTGATTTCAAGGTATCATAGGGTGCAATCATCCCATTTTCATCATAGTAATTCAACACAACATCTAATGCTGTGTATGGGAGCGCATTTTTTGATAGATTTGCAAACTTTATTTTAAAATATCCTGCTTCGGGAGCTGGTTCATTGGCTTGCGTGTTTTTAATCAACTGAGGCTCAATTGTTGGATCTGGCTGAAAAAAATACCAGGGCTCAGTTTCATTTGCTTTTATGTCAAGTTTTTTTTCTAATAAAATTTCTCCGGTTGTTTTATTATAAAACGTGAAAGTACCCGGTCCTGCTAGAACAAGTCTACCCATAGGTTCGCCATTGTATTTAATTCCGAAATCGAGCGTACTAATATTACTGTTGTTAATAAATTGTACTGTGGCGTAATTTCCGGAATTAGGTAAATATGGTTCCTGTTTTTTGCAGGCAGAAATAAATAAAGTAATGAAGCTTAAGCTTATTAGGTAATAGGTAATTGTTTTGAACATCTTTTTTCTATTAATAGATAGAAGTAACAGTGTTACAGCTGTTACTTCTATCATTAGTTTTTAAAACAAACAAATAATTAGGTTTAGAAATTGAATTTAGTCCAGTTTGCAGTCCATAATGCTCCTGTTCCAGGGGCGAATGCACCATTGAAACTACCAGTTGAACTACCAGTGGCAGCAGGTGAGCTAGCTAATGGTCTTAAGTTAGCCGGATTATACGATCCATTCACATAAAATGCTGTTGGAGCCGTAAGTCTAAGGTAGCTATTCGCGTTAGCACCAACAGATCCTGTACCACCAAGGTTGTTAGTGAATACAGCTGGTGTACCTCCAGTTGCCGGAGTATACAAGGTAGTGAATGCTTGGATAGTATTGTAGCTGAAAGTTGAGCCAGCTGCTGTAATGTTCTCAAAACGTACTGCATTGTTGTAACCACCGATAATTGAGTTTTGAAGGTTTACACCAGAAGCTCTTCTGAAATGTACGCCATTTTCCAATTCATCAGATTCAGTTCCTGCACCACCTGTAGAATAACCAATGATGGTGAAGTTACTTAATGTTGGTCTTGTAGTAGGTGTACTTGCAATACCACCTCCATTATTATCAGACTCAATACCGTTAGCATCACTTACACCACCTGAAACTGTATGATTACCAGCACGGTTTTTTAAAGAGATTGCATATTGAATGGTTCCTGAGTAACCAAAGTCAAAGTCAAAGTCATCATCAATACCAGCTAGAGCAACAAGGTGATCTGCATTCACAGTTCCTCCGAAGAATTCGAATGAATCATCATCGCTATATGCTACCTGGATATGACTTAAAGTAGTTCCTGAACCCACACCACCAAGAGTTAAACCATTAATTTCATTATCAGTAGATAATAAAAATCCTGCATACTCAATACGTGCATAACGTAATACACCTGAGTTGTCAGCTGTAACAGTTCCACCATAAGTAACATCTGCAGGAGGAGTAGTAGGAATACCTTCAATAACAGTTGTTGCTGGTTGATTTGTAGGGGCATTACCTAAAATGATTACACCACCAAAATCACCTGGTACCGGTGCTGTAATAGCTGGGTCAGCACCAAAAACGATCGTACTATCTGCATTATAACTTGCTTCTGAAACATTAGATTTGTTACCATCAGCATAGATTTTTGCATTCCTTCCGATTACTAAAACTCCTTTAAGTGCTCTTCCAGCATAAGTAACCGGATCTCCTGTTACTACGTGTGTTCCTGCTTTAATATGTAGTTTTGCATTTACTCCTGAGAAGTAAACTACACCATCCAAATAATAAAGTGTATCTGGACTAAGTACGCGGCTTCCAGTAAATACACCACTAAGGTGTTTTTTTGGAAGTGCATTGTAATCAATTGCAGCTTTAGATGATTTACTGAAATCACCGTCAGTGCCTAGTTCTTTTTTGCAGCTCGACAGCCCCAAAGCAATAGCAACCAGTGCTATTGCAGTTGTTTTTACGTTTGTAATCTTTTTCATAATTGGGAATTTAATAAAGGGTTTGTTGTTTGTTTTAAGAACATCTTTAGGCTCATGTATATATTTATATGAAGCATCTGGGTTAAAATCTATGATTTGTTTTGCCATTGGTCTCTTTTTTATTATGAAATCAGTTTGCTGAATTAGGTTTCATATTTTATGGTTCGTTTAGAATTTATAGGTTAGTGTAAGGCTGGCTGTAGTTCCATTTTTTACACGGTAGGAAATCTTGTCTCCCTTATCTTTCTCAAATTTATCAGTACCATTAATCAACTCAATTTGTGCACCTGAAGATCCAACTTGTGAATAGGCAGTAGGGTTGGTGTAAAAGAAGGTTCTCTCGTCAAGAAGGTTACCGACATTTAGTTTAATCTCCATTTTCTGTTTCATCAGACGAGTGCTTAATTGAAGATCGATTAGATTGCGGCCGTTTTCATACTCAATTTCACCCGGTAATGTTGCAACTACATAAGAGCGGTAAGCGGAACGGTTATAGCTAATGTTCGCACCGATGAATTTAGACTCATAATTTATTCCAGCATTAACTATCCATGGAGATTGTCCATACATTGGACGGTCAATGCTATTTATAGGGCGGGCTACCAATTCATAAGATGCACCTCCATCATTTGCGACAACAAAATAGTCTACCGCTTCTACTTTCGATTTCATCCATGTACCGTTACCAAATACTGTTATACCCCGCAACCATTCTTTATCTGCAATAAACCCTAACGATTTACGGATTTCTACTTCAAAACCTTTATTTGTTGCTCTCTTTTGATTTTGAAAACGCAGATAACGTATTGCTCCACTTCCGCCTGTCACATTCTCAGCTACTAATTCCAGTGGTTTATCAAAGTCTTTATAGAATGCAGATACTGAAATAATTTCTCCTGCCCCAGGATACCATTCGTAACGTAAATCGTAGTTTTTAATCTTGGTACTCACCACATTCCATCCGCTGATATAGGATTCCAGAAAAGGATCATACAATTGAAAGTAAGAAGTTTCGCGGAAATCGGGACGTACCATGGTGGTAGAGTAAGCAGCACGGATATTCATCTGCTCTGTTAAACTATAGGTCGCATTTATGGAAGGCAAAAAGCGCCAGTTTTTCTCTCCTGTAATAAATGGATCTACCTTTGAATTGGCAGAAAAACCATTGTTAGGATTGCGCAGGAATTGATCCTGACTATTGGCCAGATTGAAGTTTTCTGCGCGAATACCATACACTACTCTTAGTTTCTGGAAAAATCGCTGATCCATCATCAGGTAGGCTGAATGGTATTTTGAAGAGCCTGTATACTGTGAACCATTCCTGCCCTGATCCGCGTAATAGAATGCCGAGTCTGCAGTTGAACCAATACGGTCTGGTGCCAGAATATCCTCATATCTTCCTGTTAACTGGGTGCTGGTTGACTGTTTGATGATTTGTACCTGTGCTGCATTTAATGACCGGCTTTTATACCAGCCTGCATATCCAACTTTGGCTACACTTTTATCACCTAGAAAGTCAAAGGGCTGACTCAGGCTGCCTGTCCAGTTATAATCTTCTTCTTCCAGATGAGTGGAGAGCCGATAGTCATAAGCTCCAGAGGCATCACCAAAACCATTGGCAAAAGGAGTATCATAGTAATCCACCCCTCCGAAAGTTGCAGTTTTACGGTAACGCAGCCTGCGCATATCTTTAATGTCCTGACTAATGTTTGTCAAGGCTCCGCTCCAGTTAAATTTCAGGCCTTTATTGCCGATGAGGTTCTCTCCTTCCAGTTTATTCTGATAAACTGTGGTGTATTCCGGTACGGTAAACAATTCTTTGTACATCCGGTCTTCAGTCTGGTCATAACGTATGGCATCCTGCATGGTTTCATTGAAGACATGGGAATAGTAATTCTTAGAGGCAATTTTAAATCTCTCCCCCTGAATTCCTAAATTCAGCACTGCACCCAGGGTGGTGTTAAATTTGTGTAAGTTTCCTGATCCACGTAAGGCGGCATTGTCAATTGGCTGATCCACATTTTCTAAGTTAGCTACACCAGTACCGCGGATCGTTTCAAAAGGATTGGTCTCCTGCGTATTCCTGTAAGTTACACCTCCTGAAAAACCAAACTTCAGGTCTTTATTCAACTGGTAAAGACGACCTAAAGAAAAACGATAGTTTTGATTCAGAATAGCGGGACTTGTGTATGCTTTCAGCTGTTCATTGTTAAAACGTTTGCTTTGTGCAATGGCATAAGAAGGCAGGTCGCCCGGGCTATTTTGCACCCAGCTCTGTAAATCCATCGGTGTTTTTCTTCTGCCATCATCAAATCCCAGGAAATCATGTTTCCCACGTTTGCCCAATTGCACAAAGTCCTTACCTGTAGTACGTGTATTGTAACCGGTACCCAACGTTAAAGAGTTAAAGTTCGCTTCAGGGATATCCAGTGTATTGATCATGATCTGTCCACCGGAAAACTCTGATGATAAATCGGCACTGGCCGTTTTGTTGACCACAACATTGCTGACCAATTCCTGAGGAACCACATCAAAAGAGAAGTTTCTGCGGTTCATATCCGTACTGGGGATAATCACCCCATCCAGCATGGCCTGGTTATAACGTTCAGTCATCCCGCGCACCACTACATAGCGAGTATCAATGGTACTTACACCACTGATACGTTTGAGAACCTGGCCTAAGTTGTTGTCAGGCGTACGTGCAATCTGTTCTGATGATATCCCATCTGTAATAGAAGCATTGTTTTTCTGCTGCGCATATAATCCGTTCACCGATTCTTTCTTATAAGAAGACTGTATCACAACTTCTTTCAGGGAACTGGAAGCCACCTTAAGTACCACATCAAGTTTTGTTACTGCACCAGCTTTAATGATCACCTCAGCAATACGTTTGGTCTGAAAGGAGATATAACTCACTTCCAGTGTGTAAGTGCCCGGTACTAAGGTCAGCTGATAGGTACCATCAACACTGCTCTGTACGGCCTGTCCGGTTTGGATCACCTTAATTCCTGCACCCGGCATCGCTTCACCTTTGTCATCTACAATCTTTCCTGTAACACGTCCGGGTTCCTGCTTTTTAACAGGTACTGGTTTTATATATTTGACATAGATAGAATTGCCCGACAGGGAGAAATTCATTCCTGAAGTGGTGAGTTTATCCAGTACTTTTCCCAGGGCTTCCTGTTTAAAACTGATTTTTTTCAGTTCAACCTTTTCCAGTTCATCAGGATTGTAAATAAAATTATAACGGCTTTGTGTTTTCAGTTCTTCAATGATCTGTATAGCGCCTGCTTGTGCATATTCAAGCGTTACAGGCTTTTTTATGTTCTTATAGGTGGGGTTGTCAGTGCTTCTTCCCTGTGCAAAAAGTGGGGTATAAAGTAATATACTGAAGAGGATAAAGAGGGTAGAAGTCTGTCGTAATCGTAATTTTAGTATAAGGGGTAAATTAAAAATCATAATTTTGATTTGCTGTATTGCTTTTTTAGTAATATGGTTGCTATAAAATGCCGGAGTCATCCGGCTCATCTGGAGAGTGACGCCTGGCCGCGTCGCTCTCTTTCTATATAATATTATTTTCTTTTTTCTATATGAATAAGGTTATAAGTGGAAGAATCTGTTTTATTAATTTTGAAAGGATAGATAAATGTTAAAGATTTAAGAATCTCTTCTACAGAAGTGCTGTTGAAATTACCACTGATACTCAGGTTTTTAAATTCTGCTTCCTTGAACTTAATTTTTACCCCATAAAACGAAGCCATACTGTACATGGCATCACGGAAGGGAATTCTTTTGAAGTCAAGCGTTCCTGTTCCTATCGGGTCTTTTGCATTGTTAAAGCCCATCACTTCACTCAGTGTACCGTTGTGGTAATTAAATTCCTGTCCGGGATGCAGAATAACAGGTTTACTGTTTGTTCCGTTACGGTCTATCTGAACTTTACCGGTATATAAGCTTACTTTCTCATAAGCATATTCCGTATAATGTCTGATGACAAAAGATGTCCCCAGTGCTGTGGTGGAAAGCTTCCCTGAATTGACACGGAAAGGCTTGGTCTTGTCATGTGCCACCTGGAAAAAACCCTGGCCTTCCAGCAGGTATACTTTTCTTTCTGTTTTGGTAAAGGCTTGTGGATATTTAAATACAGAACCTGAGGTCAGCGTCACTATAGTGCTGTCTTCCAGTGTGATTTCTGTCATCCTTCCAAAAGGAACCCTAACTATGGCAAATGTTCTTGTTTTTTGAATAAACCTGTAGTAATTGATACCCTGGTAACCACCGAAAAGCATCATGATGGTAATTGCTGCGGCAACTGACCGCTGAATAAACTGCTGACGTGTTTTTTTTGCTTGTGTGTTGTTTATTATTTTTCTTGCGATGTTCTCTGTAGGCTCCAATGTTGTTGGAAATTCTTTCGCCACCTCGTCAAAATCTGCCAGCTCATCTGCATTCTCCAGCGCAATCATCGAAAAGAACTCTTGTAGTTCTTCTTCAGAAAGCTCCCTGGTCAGATAGCGGCGGTGTAAATCTTTTTTTCTATTCGTGTTCATATAAATAATCGCCTGATATCCGGGCTTACTATTTATATATACAACCTGAGTAGGGGTGTTAGGGTAGCTCTGTAAAAAATAAATTTATTTTTTTCTAGAGCGTGTGGATATAGGGGTAGATCAGTAGATAAAAGATACTTACATAATCCAGGTAGGTTTTATTCTTTTTCATCGATTCAATAACCTTATTGGCTTTCACCATATGGTCTTTTACCGCATCACGGCTAATCGAAAGTTGGTCGGCCACCTCATTATAGGTCATTTCCCTGAAACGGATCATTTCAAATACCAGCTTCCTTTTTGGGGGTAGACAGTTGAGGTGATTGCGCATGACATTCAGGTCATGAGTGGCTTCCATCTGTTTTTCAGGAAGAAATTCAGATTGTTCATTCGTAAAATACGATTGTATTTCTGCCCGCATTTTTTTGCTCCTGCCTGCATTCCTTAACCAGGTAAACACAATGTTTTTGGAGAGCGTAATCAGGTATCCTTTAATACCTGTCTCCGGATCTACAAAATCCCGCGTATTCCATAAACGGAGAAAAATGTCATGTGTCAGCTCTTCCGCACTTTCCCTGGAAAGTGTGTAACGGTAACAGTATGAGAATATTTGCTTGTAAAATAGAGCATAGATGCGTTCAAATGCCTCAGGATCTCCTTGCTTAAAATTCTGGATAATTGTTTGACAAAGCATATAGCAGATGTTTAAGTGCATAACAAATTAAGCGTATCCATATTAAGTTGAAAGGAGTGTAATGTTAAATATTTGTTAATAACCACTGTAATTTAAACCGTTATTAAAATATATTCCTTACTGTTTCTTTTTTGTTTTGAGGGGAGGCTTTTTGTTAAACTAAGCAGAATATTGTAGTATTAATAATTATTTTGTTACCCTGATAGGGGCTGTCTGTAGATCTCCTTTATTCCTCGAATCGAATGTTTTTTTGTTGTATGCAGGTATAGCAGCGATCCGTGCTGACCTTGCCGCCCCTGTAATGCGGGAGATGGCCAGACTGTTCAGCGTTTCTTCGGGATCATCAAATGCTTTCAATGGAAGTATACTTAACTCATCAGCTTCAATATCGGGTTGGAGTCCGGTACTATAGTCGCCTTTTCCTGTAGAATTATACACTTTAAATACCAGGGGCCAGAGTACCCAGTTTCCTGCCAGCTTAGGATTTCTATGGTCAGCAAGTTCAAATTCGGCCATGTCTTTTCCAAGGGTATGCTCACCTATGCGGATCGTTTGGATATATGGAGGAAGATTATTGATCAGCAATTCTGCCGCTGACGCAGTGTGTGTTCCTGTGAGCAGGAATATGCGGTTGATATTCAATCGCAGGCCGGTATACTGGCTATAATTCAGCGGAAGAAAAACTTTTGTGATTTCATCGCCGAAAGTATGCCGCCGTGTACCTGCATTGTTGTTGCCCCGGTATTCAAGAAAAATGTCCTGTTCACTGGCCTGGGTGATCATGGCAGCCAGGGCTGCGGCTACAGATACCTCACCTCCGGTATTGTAACGCATGTCGAGGATCAGCTCGTTTACGCCCTGTGACTGGAAATCCGAAAAGACTTCTTTCAGGCGCGGCAAAGCCCTGGTTTCAAAATTATTAAGGAAGATGTATCCTATTTTCTTTCCCCCCTTGTCCCATATTTTTGTGGTGTATACCGGATTGGGTCTCAGGTAACCATTGATGATAAATGGAGTTTCATATCCTTCTACTTCCAGTGTAATACTGCTATTTTTTAAACTTGTTTCAGTCAGGCTACTCATGTTTGATGCATTTACTGCGGTGCCATCAATGGTCAGTACGCGGTCGCCACGTTTCAGCCCGGCCTGGAAGCCATCGGATCCCGGTACCACCAGCCGTAGTAGGGTTTGTGCTGTATTGTTGGTTTCAAGAGTGACCAGGTCTATCCCGAAACTGGAATATAAGGTTTTCGGATAGCTTTCAGGTACGTCTTCATTCAGGAGTTGAGAGAAGCGGTCGTTGCTGTTTTTTATACTGGCAAAAAACTGCAGGGGATTTAGGTTATAGTTCGGTTTGTTGGGTAGTGTATTGTTCCAGTAGTAATATACTTTCATACTGTCCAGTACCCAGTCATTGATGTACTGGTCGGTTCCCGGATCGAAGACAGGATCCTTATCCTTTTTACAACCATTTACGAGGAGGAGCAGTAGTAAGGGAAGAATGGCAGGATTGGCTCTAAAAATGGGGGTCTGGCCAATGATTTTTATGTATTTCCGTAAACGTCTCATTATCATGCTTGTGTAGGACAGCAAGGTAGGCCGGTGAGATGAAGTTAATGTTATATTTTGATTACGTTTGGGGGAGGAATATTTTTCAAAAAAAAGAAGCCGGCTTCCCAACCGGCTTCTGAATCCCTTTATTGATATTAAATTCCTTGAAAAATAAATTTCTTAGACGAGTCAAAGTTAAATAATTTTTAACAAAACAAAAATTTAATGTTTTATTTCTTGCCGTTCTGATCAGACTAAAATTTGTTCAAGCTCTTTAGAATAGACTGACGCCTATTTGTTCGGTATGAGAGGAGTTTGAATCCGCCACAATGTTAGATAGATTCTGCTGCTTCAGTAATAGGGAGGAGGTATGAAAATGTGGGATGGCAAGGATCAAGATCAAAAGTTGTGGGCAGAGACAAGATGTTCAGCTTTAAAGTGTTGAACTTTCCCGATGTAATCAGGAGATGAAGACCTGTTGTGTTTTATACTTAATGATCCTGTCTCAAATAAACTGAATCAAAGTCCGTCCAGAAAGAGGAAAATATACAAATTTTGATCCTGAAGATACGACATCTCTTTTTTAACTATTGATTAATGCTGAATCAGCGGATGACAGCTGTATAAAAAAATACAACTCAGACTGAAATTTTCACGATCCCTGACCATGGAGATATGGAGGGTAAACGGATTTGTAATTGCTCAGAAACCACCTCAATCCGGTGATAGATGTCGACTATTGTGCCGGGCTCTGTATAAGAATTGATGATTTTACGTTTTTAGGCTATTTAAAGCTTTGGTGTGCACTTAAATGCTATCATTTATATCCTTATATGTTTTGAATTATTAATTTGCTCACAGGTCATTATATGAAGTATTTTTATTTTGTGCAAAACTAGCAATAGTTATGATTTGGGTATATTTAGAAGCTGGTAATTGTTTTAGAATTTTTCTATACGTCCTCGGGCAAGCTGCGTGTCAGCTGCGAGTTGAGTCCGACTTTTGAGGGGGTAAAAAACACTAGTGATTTTTACACGGACTTTTCACGGAAATAATATGCACCTGAGTCGCTCTCTGACCGAGGACGTACCGAACAGATATCGATGACAATCACTTAAAATCTGTATACATATAATTTGAATTATGATCATCATATGATATTAAAATAATTAATAGTATGCTGTATGTTAATTTTTTCAAATTATGATAAGCATGAAAAATCTATACCGGTTCCCGATTTAAAATCAATCTGCTTTTTTGGAGGTTTCGTATTTGCTTCCCGGTACTGTGGGAGCACCATTGATATTTCTGAGCAAGATGAATGTGGAAGCGTAAAAAATGCTGATCAATTGCAATGGATTGGATGGGGTATTTTTTGATCCTTGTTTTACGCAGAGGCCATGATAGCGTAATAGTATATACAAAAAAAGACTATCTGAAACAGATAGTCTTTCGTGGGAGATACTGGGTTCGAACCAGTGACCCCCTGCTTGTAAGGCAGGTGCTCTGAACCAGCTGAGCTAATCTCCCTAAGGTTCTTTTATTGATTTCAATATATTCCCGATCAAGTACATCTGAAAGGTTATTGGTGGGAGATACTGGGTTCGAACCAGTGACCCCCTGCTTGTAAGGCAGGTGCTCTGAACCAGCTGAGCTAATCTCCCCAAGGTTCTACTCTTTTACAATTAAGTCAGCTGAGTAAGCTGTTCCCCGTTGTTGGGAGTGCAAATATACACCTCTAATTTAAAACTCCAAAACTTTTTTAATCTTTTTAAGATAAGACTTCTTCAAGTACCTGATGGGATTTTATTTCTCCAAAAGATGCCGTGTGTAAGGTGTAGTATATCAATATTTTATCTAAAATCAGTCTCCGCGTCGTATTATCCATTTTTATTTCATTTAATTTTTCAAAAGGAGTTATAAAAAGGGAAATGAAGAGTGCAGCCTCGTTTTTCTGAATAAAATAAGGGTGTACCGGGGGCAATGATTTAAATTCACCTTCCTGTAAATCGAAGTAACTCTGGTCGCTTTTGGTTTGGGTACTTGGTGCAAAACCCAGAAAACGGGAAAGTTTCAGCAGAAAGGCGAGATGAAAACTGGGATTTACCTCTCCGGTTTCGTCAAACCAGGAAATCGCATTGAAAATGTAATCAAAGATATTCTCATCGGTATGTTGCTGACGTATACTTTTATACAATACCTCGTTCAGGAAAAGAACAATGGTGCTCTTAAGGATATCATAAGGGATACTCCTGAAGACAGGAGAGGGACGCAATTCAGAAATCCGCTGAATGCTGGTATTGGTTTTATGGTAAACCACCATATCCACCAGGTGAAGCGCCTGCAGCATATTCATTTTTATCTTCGCCTTCGGCTTTTTCACCCCGTTGATCATATAGGACTGAATACCGAACTTCTCTGTAAAGATTTGCACCACTACACTGCTTTCGCTGTATAAGGTTGTCTTTAAAACAATACCACGTGTTTTATGGAGCATAATCAGATAAATTTCGGAATAAATATGATAGCGCCAACTATTACTGCAATAAATGCCGTAAGCATAACCGCAGCGGCAGCAATGTCTTTTATTCTTCCTGCATCCAGGTTGAAGTCAGGCGACACCAGGTCTACCAGCAGCTCTATGGAAGTATTGATCATTTCTGTGGCCAGCACCAGGCCGATGACAATGACAATCGACAGCCATTCCCCTGCTGAAAGGCTGAAATACCAGCCTGCAAGACATACAAACAGGGTCAACACCAAATGAATTTTAAAATTATTCTGTGTTTTTATCACATAAGTGATCCCCGACACGGCATATCCAAAACTTTTTATTAATCTTCGCATCTGATTAGTTGGATAATCAAATCTATACATAAAAATAGAAATCTGCATTATCCTTCTTTTTTACTTAACCAACACAATTATTAGTCCATTAAACAGTTAATTTGTTTGTTCGACTTACAGTTGTAATTAATTTATTCAGATTCAAATAATCAATATGGAAACCAGCACTCCTGTTAAATCCCAAAATTTCGTAATCCCTCTTGTCACCATGACTTTCCTTTTCTTTATGTGGGGTTTTATCACTTGTATGAATGATATTCTTATTCCGCATTTAAAGGAAATGTTCAGTCTTACCTTCATGCAGTCTATGTTAGTTCAGTTTGCATTTTTTGGTGCCTATTTTATTGGTTCCCTTATCTATTTCCTGGTGTCCTATTATACAGGTGACCCGGTGAATAAGGTAGGCTATAAAAAGGGAATGATTTCAGGCATATTGCTTTCCGCAGTAGGCTGCTGCCTGTTTTATCCCGCAGCAACATTAGGCGTATACAGCGTATTCCTTGGCGCCTTGTTCGTACTGGGTTTAGGTTTTACGATTCTGCAGATTACCGCGAATGCATATGTGACCCTGCTGGGTGATGAAAAAGGGGCCTCAAGCCGCTTAAACCTGACACAGGCGTTCAATTCATTCGGTACGACCATTGCCCCTGTACTTGGAGGACACCTGATTTTTACCTTATTCGTTCAGGATGGTAAAGTAACGGCAGATTCTACCCGTATCCCTTACCTTATTTTTGCAGGTATCCTGGTAGTCCTTGCGCTAATCATCAGCAGGGTAAAACTTCCATCCTTCAGTTCTGAAGAAGGAGAAAAAGGTGGCTTGGGTGCATTGAAGTTTCCACAGTTAAAAATGGGTATTTTCGGTATTTTCGCCTACGTTGGTGCTGAAGTAGGTATCGGTAGTTTACTGATTGCTTTCATGGCACAGGAAGATATCATGAATATGCCGGAAGTGGTCAGTAAAAATTACCTGGCGCTGTACTGGGGTGGTGCGATGATCGGCAGGTTTTTAGGGTCGATCTCACTGAGCAGCCTGGAACAATCAAAAAAATTAATCTATATGGTACTGACTGCCGCTGCAGTATATGTACTGGTATTCAGTATTGTTGACCTTACTTTTGCGCAGACCAGCTTTTTTATCGTATTTATCATCTTAAATATTATTGCCTTCGTTATCGGTAAATCTGCCCCTGCACGCACACTGGTGATCTTTGCAGGCGTGAATATTGTATTGCTGCTGATCTCGATCTTCAGTAAAGGCAGTATGGCTGTTTACCCGATTTTAGGTATTGGTTTATTCAACTCGATCATGTTCTCTAACGTGTATACGCTGGCAATTTCAGGATTGGGTAAATATGTGAGCCAGGGTTCATCTTTATTGGTGATGGCGATTTTAGGAGGTGCCCTGGTGCCCGTGATCCAGGGTGGATTAGCGGATTCAGTGGGTATCCAGAATTCGTTCCTGATTCCTGTGGCCTGTTATGTGTATATCCTTGTTTTCGGGTTGTATTGCATGAAACGTGTGGTGGTAGACCTGGATCAGCCAGTGAAGTCTAACCACTAGTTCTTCTGGTTCAGGTTAAACGAACGTAGCCGAACTTTCCAAAATTTTTCCGGCACCTGCCGTTGAATATGAAGGGTAATTCTGTTTTACCTGAATAAATACATAAATTAACGCTTACCTTTGGGCAAGCGTTAATTTATGTCTGTTGAAAAACAAATCCTCCATCCAAGAAATCTGCACCGCTCAAGGTATGATTTTCCACAGCTCATTGCGGGCTGTCCCGCACTTCAGCCTTTTGTGTCTGTTAATCCTTATGGTGATGAATCGATAGATTTTTCCAACCCTGAAGCGGTAAAAATGCTAAACAGGGCATTACTGATCCATTTTTATGGCATTGCCACCTGGGATATTCCCGAAGGGTACCTTTGTCCACCGATTCCGGGAAGGGCAGATTATATTCACTATCTGGCAGATTTACTGGCTGAAGGCAATGAAAATACCGTGCCCCGGGGCCAAAAGGTGAAAGTGCTTGATATTGGCGTGGGTGCCAACAGCATTTATCCGATTATAGGGCATCAGGAATATGGATGGCAGTTTGTGGGATCTGATATCGATAAACGCGCACTGAGTGCCGCAACAAATATTGCGGCAGCGAACCCTGCATTAACTGGGCACCTTACTTTCCGCTTACAGCATGCTGCACACCATATTTTCAAAGGGATAGTCAAACCGGGAGAGTTTTTCGATGTGACGATGTGCAACCCGCCATTCCATTCATCTGCGGAAGAGGCCAGGATGGGCTCACAACGCAAAGTAAGAAACCTGGGTAAGCAAAAAGGAAGGGAACCGGTATTGAATTTCGGGGGACAACATGCCGAGTTATGGTGTAAAGGCGGGGAGCTGGAGTTTATCAGGAAAATGGTGGAAGAAAGTACTGCCCTGGCTGCAAATTGTTGCTGGTTCACCACGCTGGTGTCAAAAAGTGCACATCTTTCCATGATTTATTATGCGCTGGATAAAGCTGGTGCGGCGAAAGTAAACACGGTTGAAATGGCACAGGGACAGAAACAGAGCCGTTTTGTCGCATGGACATTTCTTTCTGCTGAAGAGCGGGCGGCATGGAGTAAAAAGCGCTGGCGATAAGGTTGATTTCAAATATTTTGCAGGACAAAATGAATAACTTAACTTTAAAGCATGATCTATAAAACCACGTATCAGGCGGCAAAAATTATTGCACCAAAGGTAGAAGCCATTTTTGCCCAGCATCTTGCTACTGCTGCTGAAAGTGGGGAAGAAGATCTGGCACCATTGCCTTCTGCATCTATTGTAGAAGCCATCATTGACGCTACATTCTGGGCAAGCCTGAGAAAAGAAGAAGGGCATTCCCCAAAAATATCACTCGCCTTTTTGCCTCCGCAACAGGCGGGAAATCCTTTATTATTCAAACAACACCTGCCGCTGAATCCCGCTGTACTGACGAAACTGGCACCGGGAGTGGAACGTGCCGGGATCCATATCGGGGTTTGGTATGAAGAGGAAGAGCTGTATATCTGGGGCACAACGACGAGTATCCCTAATTTCTGTTTTGTACTGGATGTGTCTGAACCTGCACTGCTGGTGATTAAACACCGGCGCATTTATGGTTTTGGTAAGTTCACCAATATTGCGGTTTTAAAAGGCGACCAGATTAAAATCGTGGATGTGAATACAGCACGGCTTCCGGATTGTCCACCCATGCTGCTTTCCCTGCTGGACCTCACTGCCCCTTCTTATTGGAATGATGCCGTGAACGTCCTGATTCAGCTTGCTGTATCCATGCGTTCCCACCAACGTGGAGGAACATTGCTTGTGGTGCCCAATGGTACAAGAAATTGGTTACAATCTATGATTAAGCCTATCCAGTATGGTATTCAGCCAGCCTTTTGTGGCTTGTCCAATTTATTGCGTCAGGACAGGAAGGAAGCAAGCCAGATTTTCTGGCAGACAGCCCTGAAAAGGGAAGTTGAACACTTGGCTGGTTTAACAGCGGTGGATGGAGCGACCGTAATCAGCAACGAGTATGAATTGTTGGCTTTTGGTGCAAAAATCGGACGCGCTAAGGGGAAAGATCCTATTGAAGAACTCTCATTTGTAGAACCCATTGCAGGAGGGGATGCGGTAGTGATGCACCCTGCGAAGGTAGGCGGTACACGGCACCTTTCAGCGGCACAGTTTGTACACGACCAGAAGGATGCAATAGCACTTGTAGCCTCGCAGGATGGCCATTTTACCATATACAGCTGGTCACCCACACAAAGCAGGGTTCAGGCACACCGTATTGATACATTACTCTTGTAATTTGTACCACTGCAGATTAATATTTATGAGGAATGAATTTTTAGCAATGACATCTTCATTAGCCTTAAATCAGTGGTGCTTTAGGAAATTAATACTACTCCTGTAATTGCGGCTATAAATAACATCATCATAACAATACGGTCGATTACAATCCACTGTTGTCTGCTCAGTACAATATCTTTTCGTACGGTACGCTCCTGCCTGGCAAGAGTTGGTAAGGTGAGATTCATTTTAATTAGCATAATCATGTTTTTTATAGGTGAGGTATTTCAGTAGCACAAAGCCTGCGCCAAATGTGGAGTCATTTGTGGAAATGTTTATAACTCCTGTTTTTTTCTGTCGATTTTTATTTTATTTTCAATTTATGGGTTCATATTGAGCTGATTACGTATGTGTTTTTTTACAGAATGTACTATTTTGCCGACGATTTCTGAGGCTTACTGTTCAGTTTTTTATCAGCCGGATCAACCCTATAAATTTAATGATATGATTAAGTTAAAATGGGGGACAGCAGGCCGAAACCTAGACTCGAATACCTACAGCAAGGAAAAATTGGGTAATGATTTAAAGATAAAGGCATAAAAAAGCGGGTGTCCCTTTATTTGGAGACACCCGCTTCAGGCAGCGTATACTGAATTCAGGAAAATACCTATTTTACGGTATAGCGGTATACGTAACGTCCAACATTTCCATTTTCGTCTATTCCTTCAATGACGGCTCTGTAGGTACCTTTACCATCTGCGTTATAGAATTCAAGTACAGTATCTCCTGTGGTATTGGTTACAATCTTTGGATTCCAGTAAATGGTGGTCCTTAAATCATTTCCGGTATAGGAGCTGGTCTGCGTGACATATTTTGGAGAATAGAAATCTCTGACCTTGGTATATCCCTTCGGACTGAATTTTACCACATTGTTTTGTGGCATCATCTTTTTCAGGTCGGCCAGGGTCATGTTCGATTTTTCTACTTTCTTGGTATTGATGACCATTACTCCTTTACAGTTATAAGTCCTGAATACCGTTCCCAGTTGATCCTGCAGGAATATCTCTACCGATTCTACATCCCGTGGATTGACACTGTTTACCGATATGGCATCAACAGCATTTCCATTGATGAATATTTGTACAGGGGTAGATTTATTTCCCTGCATGTAGTCCCTGGTAATATAGAAGTTATTGTCTTCAAATGTCAGTCCCATGGCCATTGTTTTAAGACAGGTAAGGAGGTCATTACAATCCTGAAGTCTTGATCCGTCAACCTGGTGGTCGGCCATCATGCTTAATCCTGTCAGTGCAGGGTGATCGGCATGACTTGGTTTCTTTACTGGGGCACCGGTAATCTTTACTTCTTTCAGGGTACGCAGATTGCTGTATTGCTTTTTACTGTTATCCAGGTAGGCAGATAAGGTGCTGTCTATATTTGCATTTTCATTGGCAATATTGGGATTTCCGGTGATCTCAGGTGAGGGGGCATCGTCGATCATGATCATCATATTGTTTGCTGCGCCATAGAACTTCGCATTCAGGACGAGTTCGGCACCATCATCAAATACCAGCTTAGGGAAAGAAAATAGTCCCATGTTGGTGGTAATGGCCTCAGCAGAGAAAATCCGTCCCGGACTGGTCAGGCGTAGTGCCCCTTTTTTTACCGGCATGCCTGTTCTGTCTCTCAGAGTTCCTGTGATGGTGATGCCTTGCTCTGGCATGAAGTTAACCGCAGGCATTTTGTTGGCCAGGATATTTGCATAAGAAAAACGGCGGTAGCCCTGGGTAAGCATCAGAATGTCCAGTTCCGATAGTTTCTTTTCATCTGTTTTTACAAAATAGTAGTTCGGACGTTCAATAAATCCCTGCAGGTCTGATGTAAGTAGCAGTGAGCTTAAAATGGTTGTTTCTGTATTTTCGTCTACCGGTACTTTTTGTAAGTCTGTTACGCTTACCGAAAAGTTACCTGCCACACGTTGTGTGGAATCTTTGGCAGATATGGTGAGTTTAACTTTCTGTCTTGCTTTATAGGTGGGTAAGTCCGACTTTAAGCTGAGGTTCATTGCATCTTTATGCAATACAAAAAACAGCCTTTCGCTGACAGGTTCCCCGGTACTGGAGAATAAGGTCATTTGTATAATTCCGGAAGGGAATTTGTCTGTCGATACTTTTGCCATGGTCATCTGGGTGCTCAGCTTTGACTGGGCTGCATAATATACGCGTCCACCATTCTGCGCAACAATGGATAATCCTTTGCCCTGGTTTTGCTGGAAATAGGCATCATTGGCAACAATTTTAAAGTTGATCATGCCTGCAGTGGAGGGCGCAGCCTGGATAGATATCCCCGATTCTACAGCTTTTGGTAAATCGAAGCTCTTTTTTGTCCCGTCTTTGAAGGTAATGTTCGCTTTATAGGTCTTCGCGCCTTCCGTGTTCAGGTAGAAGGAACCCATTCCAAGATGGGTAGAATTGAAGGTGGCAATCTGATTTCCATCGTTGTCGGTCACCGTACCCGTAAGGTCTATCCCCAGTCCGTTGGGCTTGATGGCTTTGAACGCAACTTGTGTAGGAAGCCCTTTGATCAGGTCGCCTCCTTCAGGAAAAAACTGGACATCATTGTTGCCTGATTTTGGTTTGAGGACGAAGGATGCCGGTATGACTTCAGTACCTGCGGTAAGCTCTGTGCTGAGGTTTCCCTTGGTGATGGGTTCATTTTTTTTGGCATTGATACTGATTTTCAGGATCCCGTTTTTATCGGTTACCCCTTTACCCTTACTCACCACGGCATAGTTGGAAGTGACACTCCAGGTTACACTTCGGTTCATGTATGGAATCTTGTCCATGTTTTTAAACTGGATCTGTGCTTCAATTGTCTGCCCTTTCTCGTTTTCTATATTATCGTAGCTCAAATGGGTGATGAGCTTCTTGTCGATCGCTTCCCCGATAGGGATCGTTTTGGTGAAGAAATAATCAGGACTGGAGTTAAACATCCATACCGTATAGGCACGTACATAATAGTTCCCCTGTTTGAAATTTACCATGTCAAGCGGAATGCTGCCATAAGCCACGCTTTGGGTGACCGGTAATTTCAGGGACTGAACGAGTGAATCCTGACTGTCCATTAAATCTACATAGACAACTTTACTCAGCTGTGAAGGTAAGTTCTGTTCAAAAGTGAGGTAAGCTTTGAAGAAAATCGTGTCTGCTACACTATAGTAGGGCTTATCGAAATGGAGATAAACTTTTTCCGCCGGGTATTGTTCGGCAATGATCTTCGATTTATTGAGGATGTTGCTTAAAATCGTAGTATCCTGTTGTGCAGAGACATGAAGATTTAAAGACAGGGAGAGTATAAAAAATGCAAATGATAATTTTAAATAGTTCATGAATATCTAATAAAACGCAATTAATCTCGCTAATATATTCATTTATGAACTGAGCTTCCCTATTTCTCCAAGTGCTTTAACACTTTTTGACATTTGCTTGCCGGAGGGCAACAACATTTTTACAGGAATAGGGGCTGGAGGGAATTGAATACTATTGCCCAGGAATAAAAAAAGGGAAGTGGATCAGTCCACTTCCCTTTCCTTTTTAATGATAACCGGTTGCCGGTCATCATTATTGCTTAGTTAAACTCGATAATGAATTCTTTTGAAGGTTTACGTACCTTTTTAAGGTTAACTAACCAGTCATTTGCTTCATCCCTGTAACCCAATGGCAATAGGGTCACGCTACGCAGGCCACGTTCGCCGAGGCCTAACAGGGCATCAAGCTCAGCAGGGTTAAAGCCTTCCATCGGTGTAGCATCTACTTTCAGCAATGCTGCTTCAGCGATAGCGATACCGAAAGCGATATAGGCTTGTCTGGCGGCATGGGCATAATTTTCTTCAGCAGATTTTGTGGTATAGTTACCTGTTAACTGGACTTCATAATCAGAGATCGTTTCTGCAGGAATTCCGCGTTCAGTATTTGTATTGGCAAATACAGACCTGATCCTTTCTTCGGTGTATTTGTCCCATGCCGCAAAAACCAACAGGTGTGAAGCATCTGCTACCTGCGATTGTCCAAAGGCAATGGTCTGTATTTTAGCTTTCAATTCCGGATTGGTGACCACAATTACATTAAATGGCTGTAAACCCGAAGAAGTTGGGGCAAGACGTGCTGCCTCAATGATCTGATCTACTTTTTCCTGCTGAACTTTTTCTCCGTTCATTTTTTTTGCTGCGTACCGCCACTTTAGGGCATCCAATAAACTCATGTCTTATTTTTTATGTTTTAAAATCTTGTGTTGCTGTTATAACAGTTAATTAATAACAGTGTTAGCAAATGTATGCTTGTTAAGGATATCTTTTGGACCATGATTCTATTTTTACTTTAAAATGATAAGCAAACGCAATCTGTTGGTGGTAACTCCATCTATTGATGACAGGTGAATTTGGTTGTTGCCTTTTCTTGTTTAGCCGCAAAATAAATATCGGCTAATATTTGGATTAGGTGTTTTTATTGGTTAAACTCGTTATCTTGTTATGCAAGCATAAGATGTCTGAACCAAACTACTTTAACTTTCGTTTGTTAGTAGAAATGAGCACATGGGGAAGACGCTTTTTTTAACTATACCACGAACACCATTAATTCTAACCAAGTATGAAAAAGATTTTACTAAGTATTTTACTGGGCTTGCCCATTCTGGGCTATTCCCAATCTTTCCAGGTAAACCTTCAGGGACAAAAACAAATCGGTATGGCCGGTGCAGGAACAGGAGTTGCACTGGATGAAGCCGCTGTATTTTTTAATCCCGGTGCAGTGTCATTTTTAAAACAAAATGGAGTACAAGCCGGTGTCAGTCCCCTTTACCTGAAAACAGCTTTTCGCGAAGCAGGATCAAATATTACAGAATACAATAAAGACAAGATTGCTACGCCAGCAATGGCCTATGGGGTATTCGGATCTCCTGAAGGACGTTTAAGGTTCGGACTGGGGGTTTATACGCCATTCGGGGGCGCCATGCACTGGGAAGAAAACTGGACCGGCAAATATACGGTCACCTCACTCGACCTGCAGGCTATTTATGTGCAGCCGACGCTGAGTTATAAAATTACGGACAATATCGGTATTGGTGCAGGTTTTGTGTATGCTCATGGCAAGGTAGACCTGCGCAGGGCAGTGCCGCTGACATTGGCGAATGGACAGAGTGGGACAGCTAAACTGGAAGGTACGACAAGTAACTTCGGCTGGAATGCAGGTATTTATGTAGAAACAATTTCGGGTGTTTCCATCGGGGTTACCCACCGTTCGCAGGTGACTGCAAAGGTGAAAGACGGCGATGCCATATTTGATGTTCCCGAAGCCCTGATCAGCTCGTTCCCTTCGAAATTTAATGCAGAACTGCCTTTGCCTGCAACGACTACTATAGGATTTGGATTCTACCCATCGGAAAAGACTACCATAGCACTGGATGTGAACTGGGTACATTGGAACAAATACAAGGAGCTTGCTTTTGATTATGACAACAATGCGAGGATCCCGGATACGGAGTCGCCAAGGAATTACCATGATGCGGCTGCTTTACGTCTGGGTGTGCAACACCAGACGACCTCGCGACTGGCATTGCGTGCAGGGGTGGGGTATGCCTTCACGCCTGTTGGAAAGGGATATGTGACACCGGAAGTACCTGATGCGGACCGTCTGTTGTTAAGTGCGGGCCTGGGATACCGGGCGTCTGACAGGTTGAGTATCGATTTGTCTTTCCTGTATGAAAATGTAAAAGCAAGGAGTGAAACCAATATTGAAACGGGCCTGAACGGAGAGTTTAAAACCGTAGCCTATATTCCCGGTATTTCCTTTTCTTACCGATGGTAAGCTGCTACCTGCCAATGAACCTATCCCTGCAATAAAATATTATTGCACATCCACATTTAATCCTCAAATCTGATGAAATCACAAATCATAGTTAAAAGTATTCTTGCAGTTGCTGTTTTTGCAATGGCTTCCTGCAAACCAGAATTAAAAGAGGTCACTCCTTCAAAAGGAACGGCCGATTTTACACGTTACATTGCTGTCGGAAATTCACTTACCTCCGGATTTGCAGACGGTGGGCTGTACCTGGAAGGACAGCAGAATTCCTTTCCTGAGATGATCGCCACACAAATGAAGACCGTTGGCGGCGGCGCGTTCCATACCCCATTTTTTAATGCCGACCAGGCTGATGGAAGCGGTTATAAAAAGCTGACAGGATTTAGTGCAACAGGCTTACCCATCCTGGGAGATGTAGCAGCCCAGGCTGTCAGGGGGCAGGTGACTATCCCTGGTTTCGGTAATGTGGTTTTGTTGACGAAATATACAGGTGAATTAAATAACTATGGTGTTCCTGGCATTAAACTGGGATTGGTCACCTTTCAGGGCTATGGAAACCTGAACCCCTATTATGAACGCCTGCTGCCTAATGATGCTCCGGCGAATACTACAGCCTACCTGGATTTTGTAACGTCCAAACCTTTTACTTTTTTCAGTATGTGGTTAGGGAACAACGATGTATTGGGGTATGCGACCACTGGAGGGGCATCTGCTGCTGATGCACCTACGCCTAAGGCAACTTTTACCGCTTTGTATAATGCTGCTGCAACAAAGCTGGTCGCCGGAGGTGCTGCTTCAGGAACACAGGCAAAAGGAGTTGTGGCAACAATACCTGATGTATTGAGTACCCCGTTTTTCAGGACAGTGACACTGGCCAGTCTGCTCACAGCGGTACAGGCTTCTGCACCAACGGTGACGCAATTGTTTATCCGTACAGGCACTGCGGCAGTAAGGCCAGCTACGGCACAGGATTATTTCCTGCTGACGCTAAGTTCAGCCAATGTGATTGGTGTGCCTAACGCAGGTGGTATCCCTTATGGTCTGCATCCCTTGAACCCTATTGAAAGCAAATGGGTACTGGATGCAGATGAAGCAGCCACCGTTGTGGATTATACCAATGCGTATAATGAAACGATTAAGTCGGTTGCCAATGCCAAGGGGCTGGCCATAGTGGATGCCAATGCTTTATTAAAAGAATATGGGGCAGGGAAAATGGTGAATGGTGCTGCAGTGAGTGCGGCGTTTATTACCGGTAACCTTTTCTCCCTTGACGGCATTCACCTGACCCCGCTGGGCTATTCTATTATTGCCAACGAGTTTATCAAATCGATTAATTCGAAATACGGCTCAACTATCCCTATTGTTGATGTGACCAAATACAGGGGCGTAAAATTCCCTTAATCCAGCTCATGATTTTTAATGGAAGCTGCTTTCAGGCAGTCTTTTTTACAGGAAAGGCCCGCATTAGTTGTTAAAATGCGGGCCTTTCCTGTAAAATAGGAATCGGTTTATCTTCAAATCTTCCGGAGTGGCTAGTGTTTCAGCTTAGCCTTGAATACTTTCTCCAGTTTTTCCATTTTAGGAAGGATCACAAGCCGGCAATAAGGCTGGTTTGAATTTTTATTGAAGTAATCCTGGTGATAACTTTCCGCCACATAAAAAGGGCTTGCCTTGGTGATTTCTGTAACTACCGGTTTACCGAATGCATTGGTTTTGTTCAGCTCTGCTTTGTATTGTTCAGCAAGCGCTTTCTGTTCGGCATTACTGTAGAAGATCACCGAGCGGTATTGTGTGCCAACATCTGCTCCCTGACGGTTAAGTGTAGTGGCATCATGACTTTTCCAGAATACTTCCAGCAATTCGTCATATGATATTTTTGAGGGTTCATAACTGACTTCAACCACTTCCGCGTGGCCTGTGGTGCCAGTGCAGACATCTTCGTACGAAGGATTGGCGATTTTTCCGCCTTCATATCCGGACTTTACGCTCACTACGCCATCAAGGCGGTCAAAGAGTGCTTCTGAACACCAGAAACATCCCATGCCAAAGGTTGCTTTCTGTATTTTTTTGGATTGTGCTGTGGCACTGGTCACGGATAAGAGGACTAATGCCATAATTGATAGGTATTTCATAAGGTGTGGATGTTAAAAAGGTGAGGTCTTTTGTCCATCACCGGAAGTTTTTTATGTTCCTCCTGTGCTGGATGAATGGTAGTGCCTTTCTTTCAGGTAAAATTACGCAATGCACTGCAGTATAGTTTTCGATCGGCTTCCAGTGTTCCTAATATTACAATATGCTGATATTGTTTGCTGGAGATAATGCTGTTGTTAATAACTTAAATATCTGCTGATGAATGTATTATTTGTTTTTAGACTGCTTTTTTAAGGTTTATCCACAATTGTTTTATAATTTAGGTTACAATTGCAAACTAATTAATTTACTATGTCTACACCTTATATCCCTACATTGGACCTTGGTTCTTATATCAATGGAACAGAAGAACAACGTAAAAAGTTTTCTGATGCGCTGGGCAGGGCTTTCAATGATTCAGGTTTTGTAACCATTACCAATCACGGACTGAGCCAGGAGCTGATTGACAAGTTGTACGAGAATATTCAGGGCGTATTTGGTTTGCCGGCAGACCAGAAGGCGAAATATGAAAAACCTGAACTTGCCGGCCAGCGCGGTTATACCAGTCCGGGTAAAGAAACAGCAAAGGGCGCAAAGACGGCCGACCTGAAAGAATTCTGGCAGATAGGGCAGACCGTTACCGACGGGGATCCTATAAAATTCCAGTACCCTGATAATGAATACCTGGAAGAGATTCCTGGTTTCAATGAAGTGACCAATGAAATTTATCAGAAACTGGAAAGTAATGGTAAACATTTGCTGCGCGCCATTGCAACTTATCTGGAACTGCCGGTGGATTATTTTGACGGACATGTCCATAATGGGAATTCTATACTAAGGGGCATTCACTATTTTCCTATTGAAAATCCGGATGCTATTCCTGACGATGCCGTGAGGGCAGGGGCGCATGAGGATATCAACCTGATTACTTTACTGATTGGCGCAAGTGCCGATGGACTTGAAGTGCTGACCAGAAGCAATGAATGGTTGCCGATAAAAGCACACCATTCGGATATTGTGGTGAATGTAGGGGATATGTTGCAGCGCCTGACGAATAATAAACTGCGTTCTACAACACACCGGGTGGTGAATCCGCCAAGAGAACTGATGAAGACCTCACGTTTCTCTGTGCCTTTTTTCCTCCATCCACGTTCGGATATGGATTTGACAAGCCTGGATTCCTGTATTGATGAAGCACACCCAAAAGTGTATTCGGATATGACCGCAGGGGAGTATCTTGATGAACGCCTGAGAGAAATCGGATTAAAGAAATAGATTCTAAGGAAGAGGCCGACCGGCCTCTTTTTGTATATTTTCATCTCTACATCCTCCAGGATCAATATGGGCCACCCGGGTAAGGGAGGAACGGCCGTTTTTAATGGAATGGCTGTAAAAGCAAAAAAGAGGTAAACATTTCTGTTTCCTCTTTTTTTTGAGCCTTCTATCGGGATCGAACCAATGACCTACTGATTACAAGTCAGTTGCTCTACCAGCTGAGCTAAGAAGGCCTCTGGTTAGCTATATGGCTAACCGGGCTGCAATTATAGAAATTTTGGTTCTTATTACAAAATCTTCTTTTCACTTTTTTTATCCCTCAGGTATATCTTGCTGTTTCAGAGGCGGAAAAAATAGAAGCCCCGGGGCTATAGTCCTCTGTAATTGTATCCGGTATGCTGATGCTGCACAGGATGGCGTAAATGATAAATGACGCAGGAAACCACCATTATTTAGTTGGGGATACGCCTTTATCAATAGCTTTATTGATCACATCCTGGATCCTTGAACGGATTCCCATTTTTACCAGCTTGTCGGTCACGCCCGGATTTACCCGGTTAGACAAAAAGATATAGATCAATCCCCGTGACGGGTCTACCCAAACTGCCGTTCCGGTATAGCCCGTATGTCCGTAAGTTTGCGGGGAGGCTGTTGCTGAAGGATATTTCTTCGTCAGGTCCGGATCCCAGCGGTCGAATCCCAAACCTCTGCGGCTGACAGTGGACTGGCGTGCTGTAAAAGTCTCCACCGTTTGCGGTTTGAAATATTGTTCTCCCCCATAAGTTCCTTTATTCAATAACATCTGGTACATGATCGCCATGTCATTTGAACTGGCGAACAGGCCAGCATGTCCTGATACTCCCCCGACAAGGGCTGCACCCTGGTCATGTACATATCCCACCAGCAAGGTCTTCCTGAAATAGGTATCATTTTCCGTAGGGATAATCTGTTCCCTGCTGAACCTGTTCCTGGGCAGGAACCCTGCGGTCTGCATCCCCAGGGGAGTGTAAAAGTTTTCGGCTACATATTCATTCAGTGGTTCTGAGCTGATATGTTCCACAATATCTTTCATCACATACATACTGATATCGCTGTATACATATTTACCACGTGTCCTGATCGGGGCATTCAGCATTTTGGGCCACATGACGTCCTTGAAATAATCCTTCCTGATATAATAACCATCGGCTACTTTGGTTGGGAAAGCTGCGGAAGAATCGGAACTGTGGTCAGTTTCCCTGACCCCATCATGAAATGGGATATAGGGTATAAATCCCGCCTGGTGCAGCATCACCTCTTTCACGCTGATATTGTTCATTGCTGTGCTCCTGGCCATTGCGATATAGGCACCGATATTGGTATCCAGGTTTAATTTTTTTTCTTCTACCAGGCGCATCACCATGGGCGTAGTGGCCGTAATTTTGGTGATGGAAGCCAGGTCGAAAATATCGGTAATTTTATCTGCCGCACCATCGTAAGTATGGTTGCCATAGGCCTTATTGAAAATCACCTTGCCATCCTTCGCCACCAATACCACCATCCCCGGGGCAGCTTTCGCCCTGATCGCTTCAGCAGTGATGTCATCAATCGCTTTGAGATCGCTGGCATTTACCCCTGCATCTTCAGGAAGCGTATATTTTAGCCGCGTAACGGCCGTATGGAAACCGGATCCTTTAAGGTATTTTCCGGAATAGCTGGTGGTCAACAGGTTTCCGGCAGGAATACCACCAAAAATCAGCTGCGGAACAAGCAATGCCGCAGCGGCGGATTTATCTTCAGACCATACAATCGGAGCGGTCAGGTGATCGAATTTTGGGAGACTGCTTCCGTCGCCAAACAGGGCAATGATTACTTCCTTGTTTTTGGCTACCGCATGGATGAAATTCATATACCGGGGGTTATTCACTTCGTTGTCCGGTATAGCGATAATCAGGGTATTGAAATATTTCAGGTCGTCTTCCAGCTTGTACAGTTCTGCCGTGGCAGGGTAGGTTTCAGCACTGAAGGACGTGATTTTTGCATACTTGTTCAGCAGGCTGTCAAATTCGGTTTTATAGGCATAACCGAGACTCACCGCAGCAATATTTTTTTTGCCAAGGGAGTCTACAGGAACCTCCGCCTTCTGATTGTTTAACAGCACCGTATGCAGCAGTATACTGTGGTTGACTTGCAGTAAATCTTCGTTTTTTTTATGTTCCTGGGCACATGCACTGAATGAACAGAGGGCAATGATGCCAATGGTGATATTTTTAATCAGGTGATGCTTTATCATAAATAATTCTTGTTCAATCAAAACGTTAAAGATAATAAAAAGGATATGGGGGCTCAGTCATTTGTCCGTATTTATAATCAAAAGATTGAAGTATAAGGCTTATTTTCGTTAAATTAGCGACCTTTACCAAGGAAATAAATGTCAGATATAATACAACTTTTACCCGAAAGTGTTGCGAATCAAATTGCTGCCGGAGAGGTAGTTCAGCGACCTGCATCGGCCATAAAGGAATTGATGGAGAATGCGATAGACGCGGGGGCGAATAAAATACAGCTGATTCTTAAAGATGCTGGTAAGGCCTTGATTCAGGTGATCGATAATGGCTGCGGGATGAGTATTACTGATGCCAGGATGTGTTTCGAGCGCCATGCGACCTCAAAGGTCAGGAAAGCTGAAGATCTCTTTGCGATCCGCACCATGGGCTTCCGCGGGGAAGCGATGGCTTCCATTGCTGCCATTGCGCAGGTGGAGTTAAAAACCCGTCGTTATGAAGATGAACTGGGTACACTGATCGAGATTGAAGGATCTACCGTAATTAAACAGGAACCTGTGGCTACGCCGGAAGGAACCAGTATTTGTATAAAAAACTTATTTTATAATACACCTGCAAGAAGGAATTTCCTGAAAAGCAACCCCGCAGAAATGCGCCATATCATCGATGAATTTCAGCGCGTTTCGCTGGCACACCCGAATATTGCCTTTAGTCTGCACCATGATGGAATGGAGATTTTCAGGCTGCCTGTATCTCCCCTGAAACAGCGGATAGTGCACCTTTTCGGAAACAATTACAATGAACGCCTGATCCCGGTGGAGGAAGATACGACGATTATTAACCTCAAAGGCTTTATCGGCAAACCTGCCTTTGCAAAAAAAACCAGGGGCGAACAGTTTTTCTTTGTCAATAACCGTTTTATAAAGGATGCCTATCTTAATCACGCGGTGAATAAGGCGTATGAAGACCTGCTCGCTGAAGAGAATTTTCCCTTGTATGTGTTGTTTATTGATATCGACCCCTCGAAGATCGACGTGAATGTCCACCCGACGAAGACAGAGATCAAATACCTGGATGAAAAGTCCATTTATGCGATCATCCATTCGGCCGTAAAACGTTCCCTGGGACGCTATAATATCAGTCCAACGATCGATTTTGACCAGGAAACTGCCTTTAGCGGCATGATCAGCCATAAGGCTCCGGATGAGATTATTCCGCCCAGCATCAGCTTCAATCCGGATTTTAATCCTTTTAGTGACAATAGCAATGCTAAAGCCGAAGAGGAGAAAAATTATCCTTCCTTCCGTAACCATGAAACAAAGGACCAGTCTACAAAAAACTGGGGCTCCCTATATGAGATTGCTGCCCATAAACCGGTAGAACAGGTGTCTATGGAACTGCCTGGCAATGGGCCGGAAGCGAAATATGCCCCGGTGCAAAAGCAGCTGATGCAACTGCACAACAGGTATATCATCTCGCAAATTAAATCGGGCCTGATGTTAATTGACCAGCAGGCTGCGCATGAGCGTATTTTATACGAACGCTTCAGTGCGAACCTGGAGGATAGGAAGGGTGCTTCACAGCAGAGTTTGTTTCCGCAGACCGTTACGTTGAGTCCCAATGACTATGAACTGGCGAAGAGTTTGCTGGATGACATCAAGAGCCTGGGCTTCGAAGTGCGGGAATTTGGCAGGAATACCCTGGTGATTGAGGGAATTCCGGTCGACCTGGGAAGTAACCAGGTGAATGAAACACAGCTTTTTGAACATTTGATTGAGGGGTTTAAAAACTCCCAGCAGGAACTGAAGCTTGATAAAAGAGATGCACTGGCCAGAAGTATGGCGAGGAACAGTGCCATAAAAAGCGGTGCCGTTTTAGGGCAGGAAGAGATGAATATGTTGATTGAACAACTTTTTGCTTGTAAAATGCCTAATTTTAGTATCAGTGGCAAACCTGTGATCCAAACGATGACGATGATGGAAGTAGATAAGAAATTTGATAAATAGAAAAGATGAATAACATTTATATACCACCTATTGTAAAGAACCTGCTGATTATAAATGTGCTCTTTTTCGTAGCGAAGTATGTGCTGCGATCGAAAGGTATAGATCTGGACCAGTATCTGGGGGCCTATTATTTCGATTCTCCGAATTTTAGCATCTGGCAGCCGATTACCTATATGTTTATGCACAATGATTTTATGCATATCCTGTTTAACATGTTTGCCCTGTATTCCTTCGGGTCAATTCTGGAATCCAGATGGGGATCCAAGCGCTTTATCAATTTTTACCTGATTACCGGCTTGGGTGCCCTGGCCTTGCAATGGGGAGTACAGGCCTTCGAAGTGTACCACATTACCGGAACACCGATAGCGCATGATATTATTCCGCTGGAGTTGCTCAAACAGGGACAGTATAATCCTGCGGTCTACAATGAAAGTCAGGCCTCTACTTTGGCCGGGACTTATTTTGGAGGGATGATCGGTGCCTCAGGTGCTGTATTCGGATTGCTTGTTGCTTTTGGGATGCTGTATCCCAATGCCGAGCTGATGATCATGTTCATCCCGGTACCGGTGAAAGCAAAATATATCATTCCTGTTTACATTCTCATTGAGCTATTCCTGGGGGCGGCACAGTTCAAGGGGGATTCTGTAGCCCACTTTGCACACCTCGGCGGTGCCCTGATCGGATTTATCCTGGTGAAAATATGGAACGATAAGAATAAAAATACTTTTTACGATTATTATGAGTAGGAAAAATGTTTTTGAAGACCTGAAGTATAAGGTTTTCCGTTCAGGGGATCCTGTATTTCTTTATATTGGAATTAATACCATTGTATTTGTTGCGGTGGCTTTATTTGGGGTGACCTATTTCCTTGCAGGGAATACCAGTGTCAGGTTCCTGGATTATGTGCGGGAGTATTTCGCTTTTCCGGCTGCCATTCCGAGATTACCGGAACGCTTTTACACTATTCTCACGTATCAATTTTTTCATGAGGGACTTTTCCATGTGCTGTTTAATATGTTGTGGCTGTTCTGGATTGGCAGAATCTTTATGGATTTCCTCAAACCGCGGCAGTTTCATTTCGTATATATCAGTGGAGGAATAGTTGGGGCCTTGTTTTTCCTGCTGGCTTACAACGTGATTCCAGTATTTGCTTCCAGTGTTCCTTTTGCCAATGTGATCGGTTCATCGGCTTCTGTAATGGCTATTGCGGTGGCGACCACAACCCTGGTGCCAGACTATTCGATGCGCTTGTTGCTGATCGGAAATATTAAACTCAGGTACCTCATTATTGCCTATGTGGTGCTGGATGTGATTAGCCTGGCTTCTACCAATGCAGGGGGAAGTTTTGCACATCTTGGTGGTGCTTTGCTGGGATTTGTCTATATTAAACTGTTGCAGAACGGAAAGGACTGGAGCAGCTGGCTGAAGAAAAAGCCGAAGCTGAAAGTGGTGAAGAATGATACGGGAAGGCCGTCGACAAAGGCTAAGGCTGATGCGGTGAACCAGAAGGAGGTGGATATTATCCTGGATAAGATTTCAAAATCAGGATACAATAAGTTAAGCAAAGCAGAAAAGGAGACTTTGTTCAAAGCGAGTAAAAATTAGTAGCCTGCAGTATATTGTTCAGGGAACTACAGGTTTAGTTTGGGATGTTTAGCGGGTAGATTTAATGAAGAAACGGAAACTGACTTTTTTGGGTAAATTACAATTGTTTATTGCGGTAGTGCTGGCCATTTGTTTGGTATTGGGCATTCTTGCCGGAAAACTGGATCCCAGAGATTATATCCTGATTGCTTTTTTTGGATTGGCCTATCCGTTTTTCCTGCTGTTGAATGCGGTCATGATTGTTTTATGGCTGTTGGGCAAACGCTGGATATTCGCATTGCTGACTGCAGGAATTATTGTAAGCGGATGGCATGCCTTAATTGCTACAGTAGGTTTTGTGGGGGAAAGGGGTGAGGGGCCAAAGGCTGATCCCAGTCTGGTGAGAATGATGACCTATAATGTACACAGCTTTAAACCTTACGGAGAAGAAAATAATGAATCGGTAAAACAGCAGATGCTGGCCCTGGTGGGCAATGAAAATCCGGATATCATCTGCTTTCAGGAATATTACAGCAGGCGTAAAGGTTCTTTTGATACGATAGACAGCCTGAAGAAAATTCTGAAAACTAAAAATTACTATTTCCAGCCTACAGGAGAGAATAACTATGAAGCACACGGACTGGCCATTTTTTCCCGGTACCCGATTGTGGATAAAGGCCATATCTCTTTTGAGAATAACACTACCGGAAATGAAAGTATTTATGTTGATGTGATGATTGGCAAAAAGAAGGTCAGGGTCTATAACGTACATTTTCAATCCATATCTTTTGATAAGCAGGATTATACCTATCTGGACAAGGTGAAGGAAAAGATAGACACAGAACTTACCCCTGCGAAAAGAATCCTCAGGATGCTGAAAACAGCATTTAAGAAACGCAGTGCACAGGTGGACCAGATGAAGGAACACCTGGCGACCTGTGAAATTCCCTATCTGATTGCAGGCGATTTTAACGATACCCCTGCATCTTATGCGGTTACGCAAATGACAAAACCGCTCAATAACACTTTTGTTGCAGAAGGAACCGGGCTGGGACGTACCTATAACGGAAAATTTCCTAACTTTCAGATTGACTATATCTCTGTCACTAAGGATATACAGGTGGTCAATCACCGGATTATTGAGACAAAGTTATCAGACCATTTCCCGGTAAGAAGTGACTTAAGGATTAATTAATATACCTTCAAATTTTTACCTTTGTGACCAGGCCATTTTTTGCGCCGGGTTTTAATATAAATATACCAATGAAAGAAGGCTTACAGCTATACAATACGCTTACGCGTAAGAAAGAAGTTTTTGAACCCCTGAACGGATCCCATGTTGGGATGTATGTGTGCGGACCTACTGTTTACAGTGATGTACACCTGGGGAACTGCCGTACCTTTATTTCATTTGATTTAATTTTCAGGTATTTAAAATACCTGGGGTATAAGGTAAGGTATGTGCGCAATATTACCGACGCAGGCCATCTGGAAGGGGACCGTGATGAAGGAGACGATAAGTTTGCCAAACGTGCGAAACTGGAGCAACTGGAACCGATGGAAATTGTGCAGAAGTATACGCTGGGTTTCCATGATGTGTTGCGTATGTTCAATACCCTGCCGCCAAGTATAGAGCCTACCGCTACGGGACATATTATTGAGCAGATTGATATGATCCAGGAGATCATTGCCAATGGTTATGCCTATGAGGTGAACGGTACGGTTTATTTTGATGTAGAGAAATACAGTAAGACCTATAATTATACGGTATTGACCAACCGTAACCTTGAGGATATGATGGCCAATACCAGGGAACTGGGCGGACAGGATGAGAAGCGTGGCCGTCTTGATTTTGCGTTATGGATTAAAGCCAAACCAGAAACACTGATGCGCTGGAATTCACCATGGGGTGTAGGTTTCCCCGGATGGCACATTGAGTGTTCCGCAATGAGTGCCAAATACCTGGGAGAGGAGTTCGATATCCATGGCGGAGGGATGGACCTGGCTGCAACACACCATACCAATGAGATTGCACAGTCGGAAGCCTGTTACCATAAACACCCTGCTAAATACTGGATGCATACCAATATGCTTACCGTGAATGGCTCCAGGATGTCTAAAACTGCCGGCAATGGGTTTATGCCATTGCAATTGTTCAGCGGGGACCACCCTTTGCTGACAAAGGGCTATAGTCCGATGACGGTGAAGTTTTTTATGCTCCAGGCGCATTACCGCAGTACATTGGATTTCTCTAATGAAGCACTGGATGCCTCAGAGAAAGGTTTCAGGAGATTGATGAATTCTTTAAGCCTGCTGGATAAACTGGTTCCTTCAGCGAACGGGGAATTTGATATTGATCCGATTAGGGAGAACTGTCTGAAAGCAATGAATGATGACTTTAACAGTCCTGTAGTGATTGCCGAACTTTTTGAAGCAGCACGGATTATCAATACTGTTTATGATGGAAAGGGAAGTATTACCGCTCCGGAACTGGATAAACTGAAAGCACTGATGCAGGATTTTGTACAGGAAGTTTTTGGCCTGAAAGATGAAGAGACGTCAAACAATGAATTGAATGCGGTACTGGACATGGTTATCGATATCCGTAAGAGTGCAAAAGAGAATAAAGATTATGCTACATCTGATAAGATCCGCATTGGTCTGCAGGAAATTGGTATCCAGCTGAAGGACAGCAAGGAAGGTACTACATGGAATAAAATGTAATAGGGGATGAATGCGCATACTAATTTTAAAATGATAATGAATAGATTTCTTTGCACCATTATGGCGGCATCATTAGCGTTCGGAGCCTATGCCCAGCGTACTGGCGGTTCAACAAATTCGCTGGTGAATGCAGATAGAGAATTTGCAGAGAGCGCCGCAAAACATGGACTAAAATCGGCCTTCCATGCGAATAGTGCCAATGATGCCATTTTATTCAGGCCTAATCCCATAAAGATAAAGGCATATTATGCCACACACCCTGTGGAGGGTAAGGTAAGCTGGGAACCTTCCTATGCCCAGGTATCGCGCAGCGGTGACTGGGGGTATACGACCGGCGCATTTACCATGGATGGGGAAAAAACTGTCTATGGCCAGTACCTGTCGGTATGGAAAGCCAATGGCAGTAAATGGGAACTGGTGCTTGATCTGGGGACGGAACACAATAAGCCTCTTCAGAAAGTAACTCCTGTTTTTAAGGAGCCTAAAGATTATTTTAAACCCATATTTGCCGGTGAGAAACAAATGGCTGCCGGAAGGGAGATTATTTATACCACGGAAAAAACCATGGGCGCTACCCTGAAATCTTATGGTGTAGCCGCTATTGGCGGATTTTTAAATCCGGATGTACGTGTTGTTTTCCCTGGTCTGGAACCTGTGATTGGAAAAGATAAAGCAATTGCCTTTTATAATGGGATGGTCAGTAAGATCTCCTTTAAAACTACACTGGCAGATAAAGCTTCCGGTGGAGACCTGGCTTATACGTATGGGGTAGCCACTATTGATTACCGTACGGATTTAAGGGAAAGCTTCAATTATGTCTTTATCTACGAACGACAGCCTGACCATAACTGGAACCTGATTCAGCAGATTTATTCACCTGTTGGAGAATAGGGAATGGAAAAATGGATAGCTATACTACATAAAGCCTATTGGGCTGCATAAATGAAATGGGGTTTTTGAACGGATAGTTTGGAAACCCTATTTTTATGATACAGGATTTTATTTAACCGTTATTTTTGCCATATGAAATTGACCATGAGAAAAAGTATATTGGTACTAGCCGTGATATTGATCAGTCTGCAGGGGCAGGCACAGCAGTTTGAGAAACAGGGACACAGGGGGGCAAGGGGACTCGCCCCTGAAAATACGATTCCTTCCATGTACCGGGCGCTGGATCTTGGCGCAACTACGCTGGGAATGAATGTCGTGATTTCGAAAGACAGGCAGGTGGTACTTTCACATGAACCCTATTTTAACCATGAGATCAGTCTCAACCCCTCAGGGAAAGCCATTTCATTGAAGGAAGAGAAGAACTACAATATGTTTGAAATGACCTATGAAGAGATCAAAAAGTTTGATGTGGGTACGAAAATACATAGCCGATTTCCTGGTCAGCAAAAATACATAGCCCACAAGCCTCTCCTGGCTGATGTGATTGATTCTGTTGAGCGGTACGCAAAAAGACATCAACTGTCTAAACCGATGTATGCCATAGAGATTAAAACTATCCGTAATGGTGATCAGGTATTTCACCCGGAGCCAGCCGAATTCTCACAGCTTGTTCTGGAGGTCATCAATGCAAAAAAGATCGCTAAAAGAACTACCATACAGTCGTTTGACGTCCGCGCCCTACAATATGTTCATGCACATTATCCCAAGCTTAAAACGGCCCTGATGATAGATGAAAAAGAAGATTTCGAGAACAATATCAAGCAACTGGGGTATACCCCTGCCGTGTACAGTCCTTATTCGGTTCTGGTAGGGAAGGGTTTGGTTGACCGCTGCCATGCTGCGGGCATAAAAATCATTCCATGGACGGTGAACAGCCGGAAGGATATGGATTATATGATTGGTCTTGGTGTGGATGGGATCATTACCGATTATCCGAACCTGTTTGTCCCTCAGAAATAAGCTATTTCCTTGACGGGAATGAAAAAAACAGCGGAGGGGCTGTTGGGAATTTAAAACAGGTTTTTAATCAGTTTCTCTACGGACAGGCCTTCCGCTTCAGCGCGGTAATTCCTTACAATCCTGTGGCGGAGGATCGCTTCGGCCACAGCCTGTACATCTTCAATATCCGGGGAGTACTTGCCTGATATGGCGGCATGGCATTTGGCACCCACGACAAGGAACTGAGAGGCCCTGGGGCCAGCTCCCCAGCTGATGTACTGGTTGACTTCTGCTGTTGCCAGCGCCGTGCCGGGACGGGTTTTTCCTGTTAACTTTACGGCATATTCCAGTACATGGTCAGTTACAGGAATATTCCTGATCAGTTTCTGAAAATACTGGATCTGCTCAGCATTGATGATTTTCTTCAGATGGACCTCGGTATTGCTGGTTGTATTTTTAACAATGGTCAGTTCATCAGCAAAAGTAGGATAGGTAAGCAATACATTAAACATAAAACGGTCCAGCTGTGCTTCAGGCAGGGGGTAAGTACCCTCCTGTTCTATCGGGTTTTGTGTAGCCAGTACGAAGAAAGGTTTTGGAAGTATATGTTTATGACCAGCTGCAGTAATGGATTTCTCCTGCATGGCTTCAAGCAGTGCAGCCTGGGTTTTAGGCGGTGTCCTGTTGATTTCATCCGCCAGGATAATATTAGAAAAGACAGGGCCTTTAATAAATTTAAAGTTCCTGTCTTCTCCTAAAATTTCTGTGCCGATAATGTCACCGGGCATCAGATCGGGGGTAAACTGTATTCTGTTAAATTCCAGATCAAGCACATTGGCTACCGTTTGTACCAAAAGCGTTTTGGCTAATCCGGGTACGCCTACCAACAAGCAGTGTCCGTTGCTGAAAATCGAAATGAGTACCGATTTCACTACGTCATCCTGTCCGATAACGACTTTTCCAATTTCATTCTTAATATCATTAAAAGATTGATGGAGGGCATCTACTGCCGCTATGTCGTTAGGGTATGGCATATTTTACTTTGTTTCTTGTGTAGCAGGGGTTTGCTGAATCCAGTCTTTTAATTCATTGCAATCCTTATAATCATCGTCAATCCGAATGTACGTACTTTTTCTTCTTTTTTCGAACCACTCGCTCATGACACGCTGAACTTTTTGCTCCTGTGCCTTATCTTTGAATTTAGTATAATCCTGGTCCAGGTTACCTTTATGTGGTGCAATTTTAGATTTGAGCAGAACGATTTTATAACCTTCCTTGCCATCAGCACCTGTAAAAGGTACAGGTTTAGAGAATTCTCCGACTTTCATGGTATCCACAACGACGAATACTTTAGGATCCAGTTTATCTGCCGGGATGAATGTTGTCCTTGCACTCTGGTCTTCCGAATACAAGACCATTCCACCATTGTATTTTGATTGTTTGTCTGCTGAGAACAGGGATGCTGCAGTAGAGAAAGTGATTTCTTTTTTTACCAGGCTGTTATAGATACTGTCGGCATGTAATTTCAGCCTGTCCATACTTTGGGGTGTATTTTGCGGACGGATCAGGATATGGCGGGCATGTACCTGCTCACCCCTGCGTTCAATTACCTGTAGAATATGGAATCCGAATTCCGTTTCAAATACCTGTGACAATTCTCCGGGTTTCAGTTTAAAGGCATTTGCAGTGAATTCTTTGGCCATTGTAGAGCGGTCAAAGAAACCCAAGTCTCCACCCTCAGGGGCAGAACCCGGATCTTCAGAATATGTTTTTGCTAAAAAGGCGAAATCTTCACCACTTTTCACACGTAACCTGATCGCATCCAGCTTATCTAAAAAGCGTTGTTTTTCTGCTTTTGTAAGATCAGGGTGCAATACAATTTCTCCCACCTCAAATTCTGTAGGGATATCAGGTAAACTGTCTTTTTTATAAGAATCGAAATATTTCTGAACCTCAGAAGGGGTTATACTTACCTTCTGTGTAATTGTTCCCTGCATCTTATTGGCCTGCAGCTGGTCTTTTACATCCGGTCTCAGTTCATCTTTATATTGTAATACGGAACGGTTCAGGAATTCTTCCAGCCTGTCCTGACCACCGGCACGCTGGATCTGGTAACGCATCCTGCGGTCCAGTTCTTCGTCTACCTGCTGGTCATCAACCATGACTGAGTCAATTTCTGCCTGTTGTTTCAGTAAATGTGTCACCAGCATCTGCTGCAAATAATAGCATTTTACCCGCTCATCCGGTGGATTACCGGAGTTAAGGTACATGACATATTGCTGGTTAAGCTCGGATAATAAAATTACATCACTGCCAAGCACTGCAATTACTTTATCTACGCTTTTCGTTTGGGCCTGACCATTTAAAAACAAGAAGAGAAATCCGCTTGCCATCAATAACACTTTCTTCATTATACTTTCTTCAATTATATATTCTTTGCAAATTTACTATTATTCAATGATTTATGTAGCTGTATTATCGAATCAGCTTCATCACTGCATTTTGATCAATGGTTACCTTGTATTTGTTCCTCAGGCCTGTCACCCAGTCGCATTCCAGATGCTGCTGGTAATCGGCTGCGACCTCACTTTTGACCTCTTCATAGGCTGCACCATTATAGTCCGATGAATGGGAAATGTAATAATTATAGATGCTGTCTCCTGTGTCACTTATGGTATCCCAAACCTTTTTTTCTGAAATGTTGAACAGCAAAAGGGCTTCTTTGTACTCATTCATCACCAGCTGGTAATCTGTCTGCAGCATGTTTACTGGTGCCGAAGACCGGAATGCCTGTTCATAGTTTTGTACTTCGGCAAGGTAGGTACTGTCTTTGTCCATTCCCTGTTCGCGTGCGTCAATCACTTTAAGCTTGAAATCGATATAGATATTTAAAAATGAAATCAGTTGTGTGGCTGTCACCTTAGCGTTTCCGGGACGGTGTTTCTGGTAAATCCATATAAATTCCCTTTGGCTTATCGGACTGCCATTGATTACTGCAATGCTTTGTGCCACAGCACCAGCACAGGAAAAAAAGAGAATTGTAATACAGCAGATTTTTCTCACAAAAGGTGTACTAGGGTATTTTTAAGGTATAAAAGTAACAATTTAAGGCACTATTAGGAGATATTTAACTAATTTTAACACAAAAATGATTACCTGTAAAACGATACATAATGGGCATAGAACTGGCCGATAATGCAGCTGCACTAAGGATGTTTTTTACTGATGAGGTCTACCTGGTGGCTGGAGATGCAATTCCTGCTCCTGTTCAGGAGCCTGCGCCGGATCAGGTGGCTGCGCCGGTAATCAAAGCGGCCGAAGCTGCTGTTACTCCGTCGATACCCGGCATGAGTGTTCCGGTAACGCCTTCTCCGGCAGTGCAGGATACTGTCTTTAAATATGTCGGTAAAAATCAGAAGAAGGTACTTATCCTGGTAAATGACCAGGGTTATGAGGTGAGTACGGAAAGGGGAAGGGAGCTATTGCGTAATCTGGTAAAGGCTATTCAGTTGTCTGCCAGCGATTTTGCCCTGGTGAATTATTCCGGTTATGAGCAGGCACAGTTCAGTGAATTCAGGAGTTTTTTTTCCTGTAACCTGGTGCTTGCATTTGGCGTAACTCCTGTCCAGCTTGGTTTACAGGAGTGTTCGCGCAATACGCTGGTGATGGAAGGCAGTACACAACTTGTTTTTTCTGATAACCTGGACCTGCTGGCAGTGGATCAGCAGGGGAAGAAAACTTTATGGGGAAGCCTTAAACAATTATCTATATGAGCAGATTAGTATTTGCAACACACAATCAATATAAAACAAAGGAAGTCCGGGCAATGCTTGAGGGCCGTTATGAAGTGCTTAACCTGACTGATATAGGATGTGATACTGAGATCCCTGAGACGGCTGATACTTTTGCCGGAAATGCGGAACTGAAGAGCAGTTATGTGACGGAGAATTTTCATCTCGACTGTTTTGCCGATGACAGCGGACTGGAAGTGGAGGCGCTGAACAATGAACCTGGAATATTTTCAGCCAGATATGCAGGAGAGCGGGGTGATGCGGCAAACCTGGCCCTGGTCTTGCAAAAAATGGAAGGGCTGAGCCATCGCAAAGCCAGGTTCCGTACGGTCATTTCCCTGATCCTGAATAACGAGCGTTTCCTTTTTGAAGGACTGATCAATGGTACAATCAGGGAGACTGCTGCAGGCACCAATGGTTTTGGCTATGACCCAATTTTCCAGCCTGATGGATATGACATTACCTTTGCGGAAATGGACTTGTCGCAAAAGAATGAGATCAGCCACAGGGCCCTGGCCATGCAGAAACTTATTGCTTTTTTAAAATCACGGGCTGTTTAGTCAGGGAATCAACTTTTTGAAGTACCCCTGGAATTGCCTTTTTTGCAGCGTCCTGAATTTCTGCAGGAATGGAATCTACCGGGTTTACGCCTGACTTGATCAGGCTGTCGGTGGTGCTTTTTAATTTCTTGCCGAGTCCAGAGGGATCGCTCAGGTCCTTAGCCGACAGGGGTATTTTAGGTACCGCAGACTTTATTGGAGCTGCTTTTCCCGCAGCGGCCTTCACTGCACCGGCTTTTGCTGTTGCAGGTTTTTTGCCTGTTTTTGCTGCAGGTTTCTTGGCTGCTGCGCTCGATTTCGGATGGGTAATGTCCCGTTTGGAAAGCGGGCGGAGTTCCGGTTTCCATATAAAGCCGGTCAGGAGTACATCCTCCTTCATTTCAGCCACTGGCTTACTCAGTCCTTCGGCATCCTTAATCGTCATCACTTCTGAAATATCGCTATTTCTAAAAGTTACTTTAATCCTGCTGCTGATGGTCTGGTTCATTTTATCATACTTTTTACCATCATCTGTTTTTGTATAATAAACCGACTCTGCATTTCCGTCGACATACATCAGGTCCAGTTTTCCTTCTTTGAAAAATCCGGTCATCATTTTCCCTTTGACCTGGTTGAATTTCGCAGAATCCTTTTCTACGTTCACTGCAAAAGCATTGCGGATGACCTGTACAGAATTCACCTTTTTGTTCCTTAACTGTAAATATATGGTATCTCCGGTTTGCTGCGAGTTCTGTGCCCACATGATAGGGTTGACGTACCAGCGCAAGGTGGAATCGGCACTGGTATAAAACAGGGAATCTGACTTGGCCTGCATGTTTGATTTATAGACCTGAACATGATGATAAGCCTTGATGATACGGGTAAGAATAGTGTCGGCGGGATTCAGCGGTAAACTATCTTTAGCCGTTGATTTTTGTCCGCCTTTAGCTATAGGTTTAAGTTGCGTTTTACCTTTCAGGGAATCTGGTACCGCCTTTACCGGAGTACCTTTTCCTTTCTGTGCTGTGGCCTTTGCATTCGTGGTACCTTGTTTTATTTTAAGGGAATCTTTTGCCAGTGCATGGAGTGAATCGAGTTTAGCCAAAGTATCTGCCAGGGTTATACTATCTGGTTTGATGGAGCTTTCCTTGATCCATGGTGGAAGAATAGCAGGTTCATCAACGGATAATTTGTTGTCAGCCTTGTTTTTTTTCTTGTCATCAGCAGGATTTCTTTTGGCCTGTCCGTTGGCTTTATTCAATGGCGTATCTGCAGGTCTGCCATTCTTAGGGCCGCCTGTATTCCCTGGTTTCGGGGTCTTTTCTTTTCCTAAGCCGACGGAAGCATCGCGTTTTTCCTCACCGAGTTCATTGTCGGCCTTAATTACCGGTCCCCTCAGCAGGGTCAGCGATTTCTGTAAGACCATCTGGGTTTCCAGGGTATCGGCTCCGAGCCAGAGACTGTCGGGCTGTTTTACGCCATCCACAAGGATAGAATCTGTCGTCCCTAAACCGGCATAGGCATTTTTTGTAACGAGGGTACGCTGGTCCTTTTTATAATAATATCCAAGTTGGCCACGCATCAGCATCTTATCTACTGTATCCCGGAAAACAATATTCCTGACCGCCTTTCCATAACCTGCAATACCGTCATAATATAAACTATCCCCTTTCAGCGAGCGACTTCCGGAGGTGTACAGGTTTTTCTTCCCAAAATAGGCATAGGTCGTTTTGGTATTGTAAGCGCCGTTCTCTGTATACAGGTTACCGTCTTTTTCCTTGATATTTGTAGGGCCATAAAAATATGCCCAGTTGCTGAAGGTATTGTACCTTAAGGTATCTGACTTAATCGTACTTTGTTCCGTGACCACGAGGACATTGTAACGGAAATAGGCATCCCTGGAGTTGGCAAAATAGTAACCATTTTTACTGGTGATGGTAGCGTCTTTGTTGACAATTTTTCCACCATCAACATAAGTGCCTACTTTTGGCCCCATGTTATAATCGAGGGTATTGGTGGTTAGGGTAGACGTTTTGTCCTGTAAGCGGACATTGCTGGTCAGGTGTGCCAATTTCGCATTGCCATCATAAGTAAGCCGGTCGGAATAAATATTTATCGTGTCTGCTTGATTAATGTGTACATTGTCGTAAGCCTCAAAGTAATTTTTTGCACTATAGAAGACGGCACTGTCACAGGTTAAAATGGCATTGTCCTGTCTGAAAATGGGTTTTCTCAAATAGGTGATATCTTCTTTAACCAAAGTTCTGCTTTTATCTGATCCTTGCAGGATGATCTTTGTTTTTTTCTGTGCAGAGACGCTATTTGGAAGACTAAAAAGAAACAGGCACAGGCTAAATACCAGCAATAAAGGGGAGGGGATAGACTGCGGCACAACTGTAGCGACAGTGATGTGGCTTTGGGGATTCATTTTATGGAAAATGTGTAATTTTTGCACTTTACAAAGGTAGTTTTTTGGTTACCATTTTAAATTAAATATTTTTGACCTATGTTACCCTTACAAAGCTTCCAGGATTATATACATGAGCATTCCTTGTTTGACAAGGAGAACAGGATATTGCTAACGGTAAGCGGAGGTAAGGATTCTGTGGTAATGGCCCATCTTTTTAAGCAGGCCGGTTATCAGTTTGGTATCGCTCATTGCAACTTCGGACTACGTGCTGAAGAATCCCAAAGGGATGAACGTTTTGTAAGTTCACTGGCAGCCAGCCTTGAGGCTGCATTTTATGTAACGCACTTCCAGACCAAAGCGTATGCGGCAACAGAAAAAATATCCACGCAAATGGCCGCACGTGAACTGCGGTACCGTTGGTTTGAAGAGCTAAGAATAGCTGAAGGATACGATGTGATTGCCGTAGCACACCACCAGGGGGATGTGATGGAAACCTTGCTCCTAAATCTTACACGCGGTACAGGAATAGCAGGATTACATGGGATTTTACCAAAGAAGGAAAAGATTGTCAGGCCACTGCTGTTCCTGTCGCGCAGCGGTATTGATCAGGTCATCAGGGAAGAACAGCTGGATTTTGTGGAAGACAGCTCGAATGGCAGTACCCATTATGCAAGGAATAAAATCCGTTTGGGGGTGATCCCCTTGCTACGCGAAATTAATCCCAATCTGGAACATACCTTTGAGCAGAACATCGCACGCTTTTCGGACACGGAGCTGGTGCTGCAGCAGGTAGTGAGCAGTGTCAGAAAAGATATCTGTGACCAAAGGCCGGATGGAGTATACCTGTCGCTCGATAAAGTGAAAAACCTGAATCCACAGCGCTTATTGCTTTTTGAAGTATTGAAAGATTATAATTTTACGCCTAAGGTGGTGGAAGAAGTCCTCTCTTCGTTATCAAAACAGGCAGGTACCACGTTTTATAGTGCCAGTCACCGGCTCACCATTGATCGTGATGCGCTGATGATTACCGGAATAATGGATATGTACCAGGATAAACCTTTGAAGATGGTCCACCCGGCAGATTCGTCGGTAATTTTCGACGGCCATCATATTGATATCTCTTATAGTGACGTTGTATTTTATGAGAAGGACAGGGCCAGGGCATTTGTTGATGTGGAGAAGCTAATCTTTCCATTGGTGTTCAGGGGATGGCAGGAAGGTGATAAATTCATGCCTCTGGGGATGAAATCACATAAGAAACTCAGTGATTTTTTTATTGATGAAAAGGTACCGCTGCCACAAAAGGAAAATATTCCCCTCCTGGTTAATGGTAATGGTGATATTGTATGGGTTGCAGGACTGCGCCAGGACAATCGTTATAAAGTAACTGCTACAACCAAAAAAGTCGTTATATTCGAACAGAAATTTAATTAGATGAGTCACAAATACGCTTTTCTTGAAAAACAATATATAGGTCGTGATTATATCAGGATTTGTATCAGGCTGTTGATGGCTGCGTTTTGTTTTGGTGCTTATGTATATGAGCGCGACCGCGACAATACGCAGGATATTTTCCTTGTTGTCGGGTTCAGCATTATTGGCATCTCTATCCTGTTGTTGTTCCTGATCCAGTATAAGACAATTATCCACAATAAGAGCCTTATTATTGACGGATTGTGGACAGCAAAGAAAGTCAAGATTGATCTGAACAGTATTGTAAACGTAAGAAAGGATACCTACAGCAATTACCTTTTCAATAACCCCGTCTATAATTTACACCGTAAAGGCAGTATCCGTTTCTATTCTTCCGGAAAAGATGCCGTTGTGCTTACAGATCGCGATGGTCTGGAGTATTACATTGGTACACAGCGACCTAATGAAATGTACATGGTGATACAGGAAGAAATGCGCAAGTAATTTCCTGAACAGGCAAATAATTGCAATTGTTTAACACAAAGCTCATTTTTAGTACTGTAATTTGCAATCGAAACGCAGATTGTTAAAACTGTATAAGAATCTATATTGATGAAGATAGGTATTGTTTGTTATCCCACTTTTGGTGGAAGTGGTGTTGTTGCTACAGAATTAGGAAAAGCGCTTGCTGATGAAGGCCATCAGGTGCACTTTATTACCTATAGCCAGCCTGCGAGACTTGATTTTTTCTCTGCCAATTTATTTTACCATGAGGTATCAGTAAGGGATTATCCTTTATTTGATTATGCCCCTTATGAGTCTGCCCTGGCAAGCAAGCTTGTGGATGTAGTCAGGTTTGAAGCGCTTGATTTATTGCATGTACATTATGCGATTCCCCATGCTTCCGCTGCCTTTATGGCGAAGCAGATCCTGGAAACTTATGGTATACACATCCCATTTGTGACTACCTTGCACGGAACAGATATTACCCTGGTTGGTAAAGACCCTACCTATAAACCTGTGGTTACTTTTTCTATCAATAAATCGGACGGGGTGACCACTGTTTCTGAGGACTTAAAACGAGATACCCATAACCACTTTGACATTACCACAGAGATTAAGGTGATTCCCAATTTTATTGACTTCAACAGATTCAGCCTGAAGCCAAAAGACCATTTTAAAAAAGCCATAGCGCCAAATAATGAGCGGATCCTGATCCATACCTCTAATTTCCGTAAGGTGAAAAGAACGGGGGATGTGATTAAGATGTTCAAAAAAGTACTGGAAAAGATCCCTTCTAAGTTGCTGATGGTAGGTGATGGGCCTGATCGTGCAAATAATGAGCAGATGTGTCGTGAACTGGGGATCTGTGATCATGTACGCTTCTTGGGTAAACAGGATGCGATAGAAGAGATCCTGTCTGTTTCCGATCTGTTCCTGATGCCTTCTGAGACGGAAAGCTTCGGATTGGCTGCACTGGAAGCGATGGCCTGTAAAGTGCCTGTCATTACCTCCAATGCTGGTGGTTTACCGGAACTGAATGTGGATGGCTATTGCGGGTACATGAGTAATGTCGGGGATATCGAGGATATGGCTGCTAAGGCAGTGCTGATCCTTCAGGATGATGAAGTACTGAACCAATTTAAAGAAAATGCATTTAAACGTGCGCAGGACTTTGACCTGAAAAAGGTCTTACCGGTATATATTGATTTCTACAATGAAATTATAAGCAAACATTCGGGGGTGCTGGCACCTGCGGAGAGTGCTGTTTAGTGAAGTTTAAAGAGGATGACCGTTATTTTCCGGCCGTCTGACTATATAATTGAAAAAGCCGCCTGGGAAAATATTCCAGGCGGCTTTTCTTATTCTATTTCTTTGGAACGAATACAAAACATACAGGTGCACCTACATCAATCCTTTTGCCCGTATCCGTTATCGCACCGGTAGCTTTATTGCGCTTGAAGATCACGACGTTATTGGTATACTGGTGACCTACCAGCAGCCAGTTCCCGCTTGGATCGATCACAAATGCCCGTGGCCCTTTTCCTTCGGTACTGGTCCTGCTCCTGTAAACCAGTTTGCCGTTTTTCTGAATGGCAAATACCGTAATATCATTGGCTTCACCCCTGTTGCTGGCATAAAGGAATTTGCCATCTGCAGAGATCTGAATATCGGCAGAACCCATTTCTCCTTTGAAATTTTTGTCTACAATAGTCGTTTCCTGTATTTTGGTCAAAGAACCATTGTGGTAACTAAATACAGTCAGGTCTCCCTGCATCTCCTGGATCAGGTAAGCATATTTACCATCGGGACTAAAAGTGATGTGTCTTGGCCCACTGCCTGGTTTTACATTGATGCTGTCTTTTGCCACCAATACATTTTCTTCTGCATCCTTATCATAAGCATAAATGTAGACTTTGTCTTCTCCCAGGTCGTTAGAGAGGATATATTTATGGTCGGGCGTAAATTTAACCATATGTACATGTGCACTTTTTTGTCTTGCCGTGTCTATACTGGAACCGGTATGTTGTATCACCTGTTTTGCTGGTAAAAGTGCGCCACTGGCATCTTTGCCGAATACAGCGATACTGCCACTGGAATAATTGGCAATGATCACATTGACCTCATCGGCAATGAGGTAACAAGGGTCTGTTCCTTCTGCCTTTTGTGTATTCAATGCGCTTAATTTACCGGCGGCGGCATCAAAGCTAAATGCACTTACCTTGCTGTCTTTCCCGTCTTCATTCACGGCATAAACAAAATGCTGGTCTGGTGACAGGGTAAGGAAACTGGGATTAATGGTGTTTTTTTCAACGGTATTTGCCTTAAAGCCGGCTGTTTTGGTGTCGAAGTCGTACACATAAATTCCCTCACTTACTCCGGGTTGGGTATAGGTACCGATAAGGAGGTTGTAATTGGGTTTCTGTGCTGTTGCAGTGAATGTTCCTATCATAATGGCCAGCAGGGATAATGTTGTTTTCATGGTTATATTGTTGTTGGTATAAGTCTTCCTGTATATGCGCATTCACTGATATCAGGATTGTATATCAGCATAAAGCCTGCATCAATAACGCCGTTTCGGGAATTAATGGTGCAGGCTTCACAATATATCAATTAAATTTTACTTGATCAGGTGCTTGATCTGAATAAGCTCATGTTCTTCTAAATAACGCCATCTTCCGCGTGGAAGGTCTTTCTTCGTCAGGTTACCATAGACTACACGGTCAAGTTTTACCACATCATATCCCAGGTGTTCAAATATCCTGCGGACAATCCTGTTTTTTCCACTATGAATCTGGATACCCACTTCACGTTTGGAACCCCCGGCAACATAAGAAACTGAATCAGGTTTGATTAAACCGTCTTCAAGTTCTAAACCAAACTGGATTTTGTTCAGGTCTCCCTGGCTTAGTCCTTTGCTTAGCTCTACATGGTATATTTTCGTGATTCCGTTTTTAGGATGTGAAAGTTTATCGGCAAGATCACCATCATTGGTCATCAGTAATAAACCTGTTGTATTACGGTCTAAACGTCCTACCGGGTAAATACGTTCCCTGCTGGCTTTTTCTACAAGGGACATCACGGTACGTCTTTCCTGAGGATCATCCGTAGTTGTGATATAATCTTTAGGTTTGTTCAGAATCACATAAATTTTCTTTTCCCTTTTCAGCAGTTCGCCATTGTAGCGCACTTCATCTTTTGAAGGATCAACTTTATGTCCAAGCTCCGAAACAGGAACACCATTGACAGAAACTACACCTGCCGCAATCAATTCGTCGGCTTTACGGCGTGAACAGATACCTGAATTGGCAATGTAGCGGTTTAAGCGTATTTTTCCGTCATCTGCAGCTGTGCTTTCTTTCCTGCTGCGCATTACAGGGGCTTTGTCAGAACGGTCTTTCGCATAAGGCCTGTCTTTAGAAAAAGGCTTGCTGCCCGGTCCGTCTTCTCTTTTTCTGAATGGCCTGCTGTCGGTACTTCTTGAAGTATTGCTTTTTTTATCATCGAAGGTCCTGAATGGTCTTTCGCCATCAGTCCCGTAATTGTCTTTTTTTACATAACTGCGGCTTTCATTTCTCGGCATTTCTTTGGAGCTGCCTTCTTTGAATGCACGTGGTTTAAAATTTTTAGCGCCGGCACCCCTTGGGGCGAAACTTTTTTGATCACCATCCCTTGGTGTCCTTGATTTGAAGTCTGATGCACCTTCTGCATTTCTTGGTTTGAAACTGCTGCGCTCGCCATCTCTTGGTGGCCTTGATTTGAAGTCGGAAGTACCTTCTGAACTTCCTCCAGTGCTTCTTGGTCTGAAGTTATTGCGATCTCCGTCTTTTGGTGGCCTTGCTTTAAAGTCCTTAGACCCACCGAACTTATTGTTATCTTTCCCCTCCTTATCGTCAAACTTGCCTTTGCCCTTGTAAGCACTTTCTGCTCCACTACGGCCTCTACCTGTTGTGCTTCGGTTTCCCGGTTTGGACTTGTCATCCCGACTGTTCCTGTTGTTGTTATTTGTCATGATACGCTGTTAATCACATATTTAATGTGGGGTGCAAATTTAGTAAAAATAGCTCAAACGACCTCAGATATTTTTAATCCTAATGTTAAATTAAAAAACAGGCCAAATGGCCGTTTAAACACCGATTTTGAGGCTTTGTTTTGTAAAAGCTTGATAATTAGCTTTATATGTTGTATGTTTGCAGGCGTTTTATATTAGTTCACCAAAAAAAGGAGGAAAATGATAAAGAAACACATAATAACATGTACGGTAATTTTAGGATTATTGGTTATGGCAAAAGTGTTTGCTTACAACATGCCCCAAGCAGCAAAAAGTCAAAAAAAAGAGCGTAATACCACTACAACAAGCACTACCACTACTACCACAATAATAGAAAAAGCAGCGCCCGCCTTACTTATGGCCGACCTGACTTTTGCAGAAGAATCTTTACCAAAGGGCGATGTCCGGGTAGAGCGAAAAATGAAGAAAATTCTTGCTGCCTACAACTACAGCAACCTGCAAACAAATCGTTTACACCGAATGGCAGCAGAATGGTTTCCCATCATAGAGCCGATTCTCGCAGCCTACGGAATCCCTGATGATTTTAAATATGTTCCACTGGTGGAATCCGGGTTACGCGGAGGAATGTCTCCTAAGGGAGCCAATGGTTTCTGGCAGTTTATGCCGGGTACTGCGCGTAATTATGGCCTGAAGGTGAACAGCAAGACAGATGAACGTAAAAATTTACGTAAATCAACTATTGCAGCCTGTAAATATATCAAGGAGCTATACGGCGTTTTTGATAACTGGACACTGGCTGCTGCCGCATACAATGTGGGCGATACCCACATGAAAAAACAAATCAACAGGCAAAATCAGGATAATTATTTCAAGCTGAAGCTAAACCGTGAGACTGGCGGTTATGTATATAAGCTGATTTCAATGAAACAGATTATGGAATATCCTGTCCGCTATGGTTACAGTGACTCCAGGGGAGTACTGGCCATGAATACGGACAGAGAGTAATAGAAAAAGACTGCAATTGGGGAAAGCCGGAATTTATTCCGGCTTTTTGCGTTTGTAGGCAATATGATTTGCCAGATTGGTTTGGCCTTCCGTATTAAAAGAATAATGGGTACTTTTGTGGCTGCAAATTTGCTGTCTTACTTTAAAGATTTCAATCGCGTTTTTATAACATATATGAGTAAAAATACCATCGACCTTGGCGAGCAAAAAGATGTAGAAGTATACGGTGCCAGAGTACACAACCTTAAAAATATAGATATTTCCTTTCCACGTAACCAGCTGGTGGTCATTACCGGTCTGAGTGGAAGTGGGAAGTCGTCACTGGCCTTTGATACCATTTATGCTGAAGGACAGCGGCGTTATATGGAAACTTTCAGTGCTTATTCCCGCCAGTTTATGGGGGGGATGGAAAGGCCTGATGTGGATAAGGTATCCGGATTGAGCCCGGTGATTGCTATCGAGCAGAAGACAACCAGTAAAAATCCGAGGTCTACAGTGGGTACCATTACGGAAATTTATGATTTCATGCGTTTGCTTTATGCACGTACTGCAGAAGCTTTTTCCTATAATACCGGGGAGAAGATGGAGCGGATGAGTGAAGACCAGATCCTGAATACCATTTACAATAAGTATGAGAATCTTGCCGTAAATATCCTTGCACCAGTGGTGAAGGGGCGTAAAGGCCATTACAGGGAATTGTTTGAGCAAATCCGTAAACAAGGTTATCTGAAGGTAAGAATTGACGGGGATATACAGGACATCACTGCAAAAATGCAGGTGGACAGGTATAAGATCCATGATATAGAGATTGTGGTGGATCGGTTACTGGTAGACCGAAAGGACCAGAAACGACTTATGGACTCGGTACAAACGGCAATGAGAGTGGGTAAGGGCATCATTAAGATCAGTGATAAGGAAAACAATGTTTCCCATTTCAGCAAGTTTCTGATGTGCCCTACGACGGGGATCTCCTATGATGAACCACAGCCCAACAGTTTTTCTTTTAACTCTCCTTATGGGGCTTGTGAGCGTTGTGACGGACTGGGGTATATTTTTGTGGTGGACAAGGAGTCGGTGATGCCAAACCCGAAACTGAGTATCATGAACGGAGGGCTTGCCCCATTGGGAGAATACCGTGACATCTGGATGTTCCAGGTGATTAAGGCACTGGCGAAGAAATATAATTTTTCCTTATCCACCCCAATAGAGAAACTGGGTGATGATATCATCAATATTATCCTGAACGGAAGTCCGGAGCTGATCTCTGTTGCTGTGGAATATAACAAATGGAACGTACAAAACTACCAGATCACATTTGACGGAATTATCAAATTGCTGGAAGAGCAGCAGGAAAAAAAAGGGGAAGGTGCGGTGGATGACATGGAGAATTTCCGTAAGCTTAAAACCTGTCCTGTCTGTAATGGTGCCCGTTTAAAGAAAGAAAGCCTGCATTTTAAAGTAGATGGAAAGAATATCTTTGAATTGGCAGAAATGGACATTAACAGTCTGAAAGCATGGTTTAACCATGTGGAAGACCGTTTAAATGAACGCCAGAATACCATTGCCAAAGAAATTCTGAAAGAAATAAGAACACGTCTCGGATTTTTAACAGACGTGGGATTGAACTATCTGTCCTTAGACCGGACAGCAAGGACCTTATCGGGTGGAGAGGCACAGCGTATCCGTCTGGCTACGCAAATCGGCTCACAGCTGATGAATGTCATGTATATCCTGGATGAGCCTAGTATTGGTCTGCACCAGCGTGACAATGAGCGGTTAATTGGTGCCCTGAAGAACCTGCGCGATCTGGGAAATACGGTGTTGGTTGTGGAACATGATAAAGACATGATCCTGGAAGCCGATTATGTGATTGACGTTGGCCCTGCCGCAGGCCTGCATGGGGGACAAATTGTTGCCCAGGGTACGCCGGCACAAATCCTGAAATCAAAGACACTTACTGCAGCATACCTGAATGGTAAAAAGGAAATCGCTGTTCCCAAAAAAAGAAGAAAGGGGAACGGCCATAAATTGTCGCTTACCAAAGCCAGCGGACATAATTTGAAGGAGGTATCGGTAGATTTTCCTTTGGGCAAGTTTATTGCCGTTACCGGTGTTTCCGGCAGCGGGAAGTCGAGCCTGATTACGGAGACCTTATATCCTATTCTCAACCATCATTTTTTCCGTGCCAAAAAACATCCGCTGCCATATGAGAAAATCAACGGCCTGAAGGAAATTGATAAGGTGATTGAAATAGACCAGGCACCGATTGGCAGGACACCGAGGTCGAACCCTTCCACCTATACCGGTGTGTTTTCTGACATCAGGAATTTATATGTTCAGCTGCCGGAAGCAAAAATCCGGGGTTATAAACCCGGAAGGTTCTCTTTCAATGTTAAAGGAGGAAGATGTGAAACCTGTCAGGGTGCGGGAATGAAGGTCATTGAAATGAATTTCCTTCCTGATGTACATGTACCTTGTGAGGAATGTGGTGGAAGAAGGTATAACAGGGAAACCCTGGAGGTACGTTACCGTGGCAAGTCGATCAGTGATGTGCTGGATATGAGTATTGAAGATGCCTGCGCTTTTTTTGAAAATATGCCGGTGATTTACCGCAAGATTAAAACACTGAAGGATGTTGGACTTGGTTATATTACCCTGGGTCAATCCTCTACCACCTTATCTGGTGGAGAGGCACAGCGCGTGAAGCTGGCTACGGAGTTATCAAAGAAAGATACCGGAAGGACATTTTATATCCTTGATGAGCCTACAACAGGGCTTCATTTTGAAGATATCAATGTATTGCTTGGCGTATTAAACGAACTGGTAGACAAAGGAAATACGGTATTGGTGATTGAGCATAACCTGGATGTGGTGAAAATGGCCGACTGGGTAATTGACCTGGGTGAAGAAGGTGGTGCAGGAGGGGGCAGGATTATCTTTGAAGGTACACCGGAGGGGCTCATCCAGAATCCAATTAGCCTGACCGGGAAATTCTTAAAGAAAGAGATGTAGCCATAATGAAAAGGTAACAAAAAATAGAAAGCCATGCAAAATCTGCTTAGCTCTGCACAGATGCGCGATGCAGACAAATTTACGATTCAGAAGAAGGGGATATCTTCCATTGAACTGATGGAAATTGCCTGTATTGCTTTTACAGCCGTGTTTATGCAGGAGGTAAAAGAAAAGGAAACCCCGATTGCAGTTGTTTGCGGACAGGGAAATAATGGGGCAGATGGTTTAGCGATAGCCAGGTTACTGAGGGATGCGGAATATCTGAATATTTCGGTTTACCTTACACAATTTTCGGAGAAGGAGACGGAAGAGTACCGGATCAATTTAAACCTTCTCAAAAAGATGGGCTTGCCGTTGGTCCCCTTTGTTGCTACGCAGCAGCTGGGCCGTCTGGATGCCGAAGTTGTGATTGATGCTGTACTGGGTTCCGGCCTGAACAAGCCGCTTAAAGGTGAATATGCCGCTCTTGCATTGTTCATCAACAGCTTGCCTTCCCGGGTAATCTCAGTAGATGTGCCTTCTGGTTTTCCCGCTGAAGGGAGTATTCCGCAGGACCTGATCTGTATACATGCGGAGCTGGTGGTTTGCTTCCAGCGGCCGAAGATCAATTTCTTCTTTCCGGAGTCTTTAACCGCTTTAAAAAAGTTTACAGTGGCTGATATTGGGCTGGATGAGGATTTTATCCAGCGGCAGGAATCGGCATATCATCTGACTGACAGCCAATATGTGCAGGGAATGCTTAAACCCAGGGCTCTTTTCAGTCATAAGGGGACATATGGGCATGCTTTAATTGTGGCCGGACAAGCGGAGACCATGGGGGCTGCATTGTTATCTGCTAAAGGTTGTTTAAATAGTGGCGCGGGCTTGACTACACTTTCCATCCCGCAAAGCGGACTTACGGCTTTGAATACAGCCTTGCCGGAAGTGATGTACAAGAACAGGGAAGAATTCGCTGAAGGTGGGGGTATGGATAAGTTCAAGGCTGTGGCTATAGGGCCTGGCCTGGGCATTGGAGAGGAGAGTATTGCCTTGCTGCAGGTGTTTCTGAAGGTCCGTGTTCCGCTGGTTATAGATGCAGATGCGCTGCATATGCTGGGGGAGAGAAGAGACCTCCTGGCCTTATTGCCGGAAGGGGTGGTTTTAACGCCGCATATGAAAGAATTTGATCATTTGTTCGGGCAACATACCTCCTGGTGGGAACGGCTGCAGACCGCGAGGAGGCAGGCCAGGAAGATGGCTTGTACCATTGTACTCAAAAACCAGTATACTTTTGTGGTATGCAGGACAGGGGAAGTATATATCAACCCGACAGGTAATCCAGCCATGGCACAGGGTGGGATGGGAGATGTATTGACAGGTGTCTTGGTGGCATTCATTGCTCAGGGGTATACTTGCGAAGAAGCATCCGTCATGGCATGTTATTTACATGGGGCATCTGGTGATCTTCTGGCAGAAAAGAATGCAGTGGTAACGGCTTCAACAGTAGCTAAAGGGATTTCTGTAGTGCTAAAAGGTTTAATCAGATAGATACGCCTCCAAGGGCAACCAATTTGTTCATGGTAGGATTTACACTTCCACCACGTTTTTCAAGGGTAACAGCAAAAGCCTGTGCATTCCCGGTCTCTTTCATGGAAACCAATATCTTTTTAGGACCTGCTGTAGCATCAAATACACCAAGGTCAACCGGTTTACCATTGACCATGGCCCATAGCTGGTACTGATGTGCTTTATCATTTAAAGGAAGCGTCATCTTTGAATTGTCAACCATCACATGCTGTCCTTGTTTGTGCCAGTAGACAATCATGTTTGCTTCGGGTGCGATCTCCGTTCCTGCAAGCTTCACGGACTTCCATGTCGGGTCGGCCGCAATAGCCGCGATTTCCTGTAAGTCATGATTTTCATCCTTCATAAAACTTACTGTGGCCGCAAATTTTTCCTTATCTACATTCAGTGACAGGATTTCCTGTTTGGCAGCCTGCAGGTTTTTATGTGCAGAATAAAGTGCTGCAACACTCATCACCAGCAAACCAAGGCAGGCAACAAGTGCATATCTCAGTGTTTTGATCGTCGATCGATGTTGATTTGGCTGGAGTGGAATAGTTTTTTGCTCAGCTGCAGCTGGAGCGGTATTGGATAGGGTAGCTATTTCTGTAAAAATCCTGTTTTCCAGCTCATCTGATGGCTGAATAGCATGAGAAAGTGCATATTTCTCCATAGCAACCTCGATGGCGTAAATTTCCTCCCTTACAGCAGGGTATTTACTCGCCATTTCTTCAACTTCAGCCTGCTCAAGCGCAGTTAGCTGCCCGATAACATAAAGTTCAAGTATTCCCGATTCTATATATGCTGTTGATTCTTCCACTTAATTAAAATGCTTTCTTAATTCCATAATGGCCATTCTTATTCTGGTTTTGACTGTACCTAATGGTAAATTCAGTTCTTCTGCTGCTTCGACATGTGTATATCCTTTAAAATATACCATATCGAGTACATGATTAAATTCAGGTTTAAGAGAAGTAACCATCTCTTTCAAGCCTAAAACATCAGAATTAAATGTTATTTTTTTCTGCGAGTCAATGAAATCTACGTTATTTTCCAGTTCACGGTTTTTAGTGGAATTCCGGAATTCTTTAGAACGTAATTTATCTATGGCAATATTGCGCGCAATATTCATCATCCATGTAAATAGCCTACCCTTGGAGGTATCATAACTGTCGGCAGAGTTCCATATTTTCACAAAGGTATCCTGCAGCAAGTCTTCACAAACTTCTGTGTTGTTTTGAACAATCCGCGCAATAATACCCAGCAGGGAGCCTGAATACATATCGTACAAAGCTTTTATAGCGATAGTATCATGACTCTTGAGCGCATGCACCAGATCTTCTTCTGATAGAAATGTTTTTTTTGTCGCTGCCAATGGTAGAGCTAATATAACTATTTAAAAATCAAACAGGTGTTTTTCGGCATGGTAAGAAGACCTTACCAATGGTCCGCTTTCTACATACCTTAATCCTTTTGCCATGCCTATCTCTTTATATTTCGCAAACTGGTCAGGATGTATCCAGTCAAGAACTGGATGGTGATTCTTAGTAGGCTGCAAATATTGTCCTAAGGTAAGAATATGTACACCATTTGCAACTAAATCATCCATTGCTTCCAATATATCGTCTTCAGTTTCTCCAAGTCCAAGCATAATACCTGTTTTGGTTCTTACGCCACCAAATTCAGAGATTCTTCTGAGGCATTCCAGGCTTCTGTCATATTTGGCCTGTACACGTACCTGTTTGGTTAAACGGCGAACCGTCTCGACATTATGTGACATCACTTCCGGACGTTCTTCCAATACCCGGTAAAGGTTATCCCATATCCCTCTGAAATCGGGAACAAGTGTTTCCAGTGTAGTCTGAGGGCTTTCCCTACGGATGGCCTGGAGGGTTTCCGCCCAGATAATGGATCCGCCATCTTTTAAGTCATCGCGGTCTACAGAAGTAATGACACAGTGTTTTACTTTCATCAGCTTCACTGAATTGGCAATACGGTTGGGTTCATCAAGATCCACTGCTTTGGGTCTGCCGGTTGCAACGGCACAAAAGGAGCAGGAACGGGTACAGATATTCCCAAGGATCATGAATGTTGCTGTCCCTGCGCCCCAGCATTCTCCCATATTGGGACAATTACCGCTTTCGCAGATGGTATGTAATTTATGGTTATCCACCAGGCTACGCACCTGCGTGTATTCTTTCCCTACAGGTAGCTTAACTCTAAGCCAGTCAGGTTTACGTTGGACTGTATTTGCTGAAACAACTGGAAGTTCTATCATAGAACAAAGTTAAGCAATAGGTTTGAATTGTTGCAAATTTGAAATGTTTGATAGTTGTAATGTTAATTGCGGAATAGCTGAAATAGCAAGTGATACTGAATAAGATATCGATGGGATAGCGGTTAAACTGCTGTAGGGAGCGATATCTCCATGGGAAGGAAGATTTAAATATTTAAATAAAATTACCGGAAACCAGGTATATACCCACCAATAATGTTATTCTTGTATAAAATATTTAATATGGCAACTTCAAAAATAACTTACAATGGTGGTTTAAGGACCAGTTCGGTTCATGAAAGATCTGGAAATGAGATTATCACTGATGCTCCGGTAGACAATAAAGGAAAAGGTGAGGCTTTTTCTCCGACAGATTTGCTTGCTACTTCGCTGGGTAACTGTATGTTGACGATCGTAGGTATTGCTGCTGCAGAACATGGCTTTTCCATCGAGGGTACGACTTGTGAGATCACAAAAATAATGGCTGAAAACCCAAGAAGGGTATCAGAAATCATCGCAACCTTCCAGTTTCCTGATCAGAATTATTCAGAAAAGGATAAAAAGATTATTGAAAGATCTGCACTCACCTGCCCGGTGTATTACAGCTTACACCCGGATATACAAAAAACAATAACCTTTAATTATTGATATAACCGGCAACTTCATCTGCCGAAATATCACTGTGGGAAGCGTCCAGAATACAGCTTCCATCTTTAATCAACAGAATCTGCGGGGACTCGTGAGTGACCTGGAATGTCTCGGCGATCTCCGCAGAAATTGCCCGGTGACTGATCAGGTCGAGGAAATATAAATTCGTTTCGGCAGGAATAACCTCCCAATCCTGTTCAAAACGTCTTTTAGCCATCATACTCACTGAACAGCGCGTACTGTGTTTAAAGATTAAACTGTAACCTGCTGTTTCTTTTATTTCACCGATCTGATTAAGATCAGATATATTTTTCCACTCCATTGCTTTTGTTAATTTTTTCGGGATAGCCCTACTTTCTGCGGCTGCCTTTGGGGTATGAACTGTATGCCGGACAAATGCGGTCAGAACAAGCTTCCAAAACGGTTATTGCAAAAAATACGCCAACTAATATTATCGCTACCTTCTTCATTTCGTTATATTTAGATATGCTAAAATACATTATTTTACATAACTAAACAAAGTTTTAGTTATACTGTAGCATTCAGGTGAGCCATTTTTATTGCTGTGATAGCGGCTTCATCACCTTTATTGCCATGTATACCGCCTGATCTGTCGAGCGCCTGCTGTAGGTCGTTCGTCGTCAGTACACCAAAAATTACAGGTTTGCTGTGTTTTATGCTCACATTGGTGACCCCCTGTGCCACTGCATCACAGATGAAGTCGAAATGTTTGGTATCTCCCTGGATCACGCAACCCAGACAGATAACGGCATCAAGGTCGGCATGTTTCTTCAGCAGAATTTCTGCCGCGGCAGTCAATTCAAAACTTCCCGGAACCGCTACGGAAAGGATATTGTCTGCCATCACCCCATTGTTCAGCAGTGTTTCCAGGGCTCCTTTGTAAAGGCTTCCTGTTACATCTGCATTCCATTCCGCTACTGCAATAGCAATTTTATAGGCACTGCCATTAGGGATGGTGGTGTGAGAGAAATCTGATAGGTTTTTTAGTTGTGTTGACATAGGGACAAAGGTAAGTATTCACAATAAAAAAAGGCCTGCATAAAATGCAGGCCTTTGTCAAAATATCTTTTTTTATTATTTAATCTGTGCATCAACGCGTGCGATATACTCATCAATCATGGTCGCTTCCTGGCTTCCGGGATATTGCGTTTTGATTTTTGTATAAGCTTCCTGGGCCGATTTGTAATCTTTCTGGAATTCATAAACCAATCCTAGTTTTTTAAGGAACATTGGAGAGGTGAATTTATTGCTTGACTTATCTGCAGCTTTTTTGTAGTAAGTAATTGCCTGAGAATAATCTTTCAGCTCACTGTAAGCATCACCTAACATTCCCAGTGCAAGAGGGTCAGCGACAGTACTTCCGGTTTCTGAATATTTCCCCAGGGCTTCAGTTGCTTTTTTGTACTCTCCTTTACGCAGGTAGATCCCACCCAGATAAAGGTTAGCCAGGTTTGCAGATTTGGTATTGTTGTATTCTTCTGCAATTTTCTCAAATCCAGGATAACCCGATTCGCCATTAATTGCTTTATTAGCCAATGAATCTACACCAACATATTGTTCTGCTTTGTACATTTTTGCTGATGCTTCTTCAGCTCTTCCTTTTAAATATACATTCTGGTACCAGAAGAATATGATTACTAGTGCAACTATTGCAGCGGCAATGAATAAAAGGCTTTTAGAGTTTTCTTCTAAAAAAGAACCCTTTCTTACATTGTGATTTACTTCTTTTTCGGTTGTGGACATTTTCTTATAAAAAATTAAGGATTGCAAAAATACATTTTTCAGTTAAAGTATCAATCTATTTTTGAAGTATTTATATAATATTTTAAAGGATAGCCTGCTAAAATCTTCCGGAATTACACCTCAATGGTCTCGCGCCGGTACTTTCGGCTGGTGTTTATGTAAACTAATCTGCAGAAGAGGGATCTTTTACAATGCTAAACGGTAACTTTGGATTTCATATTATGTGGTTAAAAAACATTACTCTGCTCAATTTCAAAAACTATGCGGATGCGGATCTGCATTTTTCTAAGACCGTAAATGTCTTTGTGGGCAATAACGGAGCTGGAAAAACGAATCTGCTGGATGCCATTCATTATTTATGCCTTTGCAAGAGCTATTTCAATCCCATAGACAGTCAGCAGATCAAGACGGCGGAAGAGCTGTTCCTGATACAGGGCGATTTTCATCGGCAGGAGAAGAATGAAAAAATCACCTGTGGGGTGAAGAAAAATCAGAAGAAACAATTTAAAAGAAATAAAAAGGAATATGATAAGCTGGCCAGCCATATCGGCCTGTTCCCCCTGGTTATGATTTCACCGTACGATGTGAATATTATCATGGATGGGAGTGAGGAGCGCCGCCGGTTTATGGACAACGTGATCTCCCAGACAGATGCGGCCTATCTGGATGAACTTATGGTGTACAACAGGCACCTCCTGAACAGGAATGCCCTGCTGAAGCAAATTGCCCTGACACGCCGTTATGATCCGTCCTTGCTGGAAATATTTAATGAACAGCTGGTGGCCTGTGGCAACAGGATTTTTGAAAAGAGAAAACTGTTTATGCAGGATTATATTGAGCTCTTCAATACCTATTATCAGTTCCTGACAGAGGATGCTGAAACTGTTGACCTGACTTATCAGTCGCAATTAAATGATACTTCTTTTGACACCTTATTGTCCTCCTCTATAGAAAAGGATAAAATACTGGAAAGGACAACGACAGGGATTCATAAGGACGACCTGATCTTCAGTCTGCGGGAGATGCCCTTAAAGAAATTCGGGTCACAGGGGCAGCAGAAATCATTTCTGATTGCCCTTAAGCTTGCCCAATATGCCTATGTGGAGAAATACAAGGGATTTAAACCTTTGCTGTTACTGGATGATATTTTTGATAAGCTGGATGACCGCAGGATGCATAAGCTGATGGAAATGGTATCACATCATGATTTCGGACAGATCTTCATCACTGATACGGGAAAAGAAAGGGTAATAAATATTTTCAATGAAATTAAAGTTCCCTTAACTTTGTTTGAAGTAAATAACGGGGGAGTACAGCATGCGTAAGCCAAATGACATGACGCTGAAAGAGGCGATCACCAAGATGTTGTCTGTGTACAGGTTACGCGGAAAGTTTGATGAGACGGGGGTGGTGGCCATGTGGCCCGAAATTATGGGGACAGCTATTGGAAACAGGACAACACAAATCTATGTTGCCCATAAACGGTTGTTTGTCCGTATTGAATCTTCCGTAATTAAAAACGAACTTTTAATGGTAAGAACCGGCATTATTCAAAAACTGAATGAACGTGCCGGTTCTGAAGTCATCACGGAAATTGTATTCCTTTAACTGCGGCCACCAAAAATTTTGCTGACCAGCCAGATAATTAAGGCAAGGACAATGACCACTATAATTACGCCCGACCATACGCCGGCTTTAAATATGCCTTCAATTAAAGAACAACTGGCAAGCGTTGTGGTCAATAAGGCAATCATTGCGAGGGGAAAATATCTTTTAATGTTCATCTGTTTTGTTTTTAGGATTGAAAGTGTTTTAATCACAACAAACATCAGTTGGAATGGTTTTCCCCGGAATGCTTATTTCCCGTTTACTTTAAGCAGCTCCACTTCAAAAATCAGGGTACTGAAGGGAGGGATATCATTTCCTGCTCCTCTTTCACCATATCCCAAATGGTAAGGAACGAAAAATTTGTACTTCGAGCCGGTAGGCATCAGTTGCATTCCTTCTGTCCATGCCGGAATAACTCTGTCCAGTGATAAGGAAAGTGGTTCATTTCTGTCATATGAACTGTCGAATTGTTTGCCGTTGATCAGGGAGCCTTTGTAATTCACCAATACGGTGTCTGTTGCTGTAGGTTTAATGCCATTTCCCGGAGTCAGTATCTGGTATTGCAAACCACTGGCTGTAGTGATTACACCCGGAACTTTTTTGTTCTTTTCCAGGAATGCCTTTCCTTCAGCAATAGCAGGGGCAAATTTTTCCTGCGTAACTGTTTTATAGAGATTGTTGGCCGCTTTCTGACCTGCTTCAGCAGTAATCAGCCTTTCTTCACCTGCAAAGGCATCTTTAAAGCCCTTTGTTAAGAAAGTATAGTTCAGGCTTTTTAATCCGCTTTGTTTCATGTTGGAAGCCATAGATACGCCAAAGGTATAACTGGCGGAATCCAATGTTGTTTTCGGGGCCAGTGTGGTTGCAGCAGCTGGTTTAACTACCTTCTTTACCGGAGCCTTGCGTTTGGTTTGTGCAGCAGCAGAAAAAGCGCAGAACGGAATAAGAAGGCCTATAAAAATTTTATTCATGGTCTTGGTTAGTTTATAATAGATTTTAAAATATCAGGATTAAAAAAATAAGCACCTTGTAGGGGGTGCTTATTTAATATCATTTGATGAACAGCCGCTTAGAAACGTTCGTCAGCAGTAAAGAAGAAATCTCCTTCAATGGCTGCATTTTCATCAGAATCAGATCCGTGTACTGCATTTGCATCAATAGATTTTGCATATTTTCTGCGGATAGTTCCTTCAGCAGCATCTGCAGGGTTTGTTGCACCAATCAGGTTTCTGAAGTCTTCAATAGCATTGTCTTTTTCAAGAATTGCAGCTACGATAGGTCCTGAAGACATGAAGCTCACTAAATCCTTGTAAAAAGGACGTGCAGCATGAACTTCATAAAATTTTCCAGCAGTTTCTTCTGTTAATTTCGTGTATTTTAAAGCGATGATTTTAAAGCCAGCTGCAGTGATGTCATTAATAATTGCACCGATGTGTCCATTTGCTACCGCATCTGGCTTAATCATTGTAAATGTTCTGTTAGTACTCATTATAATATGTGTTGTTTTTTTGCAAAATTACATTTTCTAATGTTAATATTAAACATCAAATATTTAAGGAATCATTTAACCATTAAATTGTTAGCTTTGCAGCGAAAAATATGCTATCTCTTTCAGAACTTAAGTCATTGCTGGCTACGCCGCAGAAAATTGTAATTACAACACATCATAAACCAGATGGTGATGCGATGGGCTCATCTCTGGGCTTATATGCCTACCTGATCCAGAAAGGCCATCATGTAAAAGTCGTTACCCCTACAGATTATCCTTATTTTTTACATTGGCTACCGAATAATTCCGATGTCATTATCTATACAGAGGCAAAAGAACAGGCCGATAAGCTTGTGGAGGAGGCTTCACTTATTTTTTGCCTGGACTTCAATACGCTGACCAGGATCAATGAATTGGGTGAAGTGATCCGCAATGCCGATGGTTATAAGATTATGATCGACCATCACCTGGATCCTGAGGATTTTGATGATTACAGACATTGGAGTATCAATGCCTGCGCAGCAGCACAGCTGGTGTATGATTTTATCGTGAATGAATTGAAAGATCCTGAAGCGATGAATAAGGATATCGCGACCTGTTTGTATACCGGAATCATGACAGATTCAGGTTCATTCCGTTTTGCTTCGGCAAACTCGACGGTGTACCGTATCGGAGCAGACTTGATTGATGCAGGGGCGGAACACTGGAGAATCCATCAGCTGGTGTATGATAACGCGACGGAAAACCGTTTACGTTTTCTTGGAAACTGCCTGACCAATAAACTTGAAATCCTGAGAGAGTCTAATACTGCAATAATTTCTGTAACGGCTGAAGAACTGAAGCGTTTTAGCATCGTGACCGGCGATACTGAAGGTATTGTCAATTATGCCTTGTCTATCAACGGGATCAAACTTGCTGCTTTTATTATTGAAAGATCAGATAAAGTTAAATTATCTTTGCGGTCGACCGGAGATTTTCCGGCCAATGAAATATGTAATAAGTTTTTTAACGGCGGGGGACATAGAAATGCTGCAGGAGGGTATTCAGATAAGAATCTGGAGGATACTATTGCGTATTTTAAATCGATTTTGCCTGAATATAAAACACAATTGCTACAATAAATAACAGTTTTAAAATCAATCCATACGCAAATGAAACCGTCAGCAGTTTACAGCTTAAAAATAAATACGATAAGCGCTGACAGCTTCATCACAACTAAAAATCAATCAATACTCAAATGAAAAAAAGTTTAGTAATTCTTTTTGCAGCTTCACTTGGTTTAGCGGCTTGTAACAACTACAAAAAAGGTCCGGGAGGTTTAATGTACCAGATCCACAAGACTGAAGGAAAGGATAAAATCGTTGAAGGTGATATCATCAAAATCAACGCCATTCAAAAAACGGAGAAAGATTCAGTGACCAGCAGTACGTATGACAGTCAGCAGCCGGCAGTATTCCCTGTATCCAAAAAACAATGGGCAGGAGATATCTCAGATGCTTTAATGTTATTGGCTGAAGGTGACAGTGCGACTTTCAAAATTGACCTGGATTCAATGGCTAAATATTCTAACCAGCCTAAACCAGCAACTCAGAAAGATAAATACATGGTTTTCACTGTGAAAATCGAAAAAGTAATGCACAAAGTTGCTGGTGAAGCAGATTCAACCTTCCAAAGAAAAGCGACTGAATTCTTCCAGGCAGATTACAAAGCTACTGTAGCTAAACATAAAGAGGCTGAGGCTGGAAAAATCAAAAACTTTATTGCTGATAAAAACCTTAAAGTACAAACTACAGCATCAGGTTTACAGTATGTCATTACTGCTCCTGGGGATGCACAAAGAGCTACCCTGACAGATACCCTGATGGTGAATTATACAGGTAAGTTATTACCTAAAAAATCTGACGGTAAAGAAAATATTTTCGATACAAGCGTGGAAAGTGTAGCTAAAGAAGCTGGTAAATTCAGCCCGATGGCACAATATGGCCCTCGTCCGTTTACTTTAGGAAGAGCAATTCCAGGATTTGATGAAGGTCTTAAATTAATTGGTAAAGGTGGAAAAATCACTTTAATCATCCCTTCAAACTTAGCTTATGGTGAAGGTGGAATGCCACAAGGTGGAATCACTCCATTCTCTCCGTTATGTTTTGAAGTAGAATTGGCTGACATCAAAAAAGGTACTGCAGCACCAGCGCCAGCAGCTCCTGTAGCGCCGGCTCCGGTAAAAAAATAAGATCACTTCAATGTGGAGAACCCTGTTCGAAAATTCGGACAGGGTTTTTTTATTAACTTTGTTTTATGGTTTTAACAGATACACACACACATTTGTATTATGAGACAGATGCTGAAAAACAGGATTTACTTTTTCAACGCTGTTTTGAAAACAAGGTGAACCGCCTATTTCTCCCCAATGTGGATGTTTCATCGATCGCCAAAATTGATGCACTGGTAGAAAAATATCCGGATAACTGTTTCGCTATGGCGGGACTGCACCCATGTGATGTGAAGGAGGATTATGAAATACTGCTGAAAGAGATTTATCAAAGCATGGCTGGTAAAAAGATCTATGCCATTGGTGAAATAGGAATTGATTTATACTGGGACAAAAGTACGCTGGACATACAGCAAACTGCATTCAGGGAACAGATTAAATGGGCGAAGGCCGCGAAATTACCTATTGTCATTCACTGCCGGGAAGCCTTTGATGAAGTCTTTGAGATCCTTGAGGAGGAGAAAGCAGATGACCTGAGAGGAATCCTGCATTGTTTTACAGGAAATCTGGAGCAGGCAAATCATGCGATAGCCCTGGGGTTTTATCTTGGAATTGGTGGGGTGGTGACCTATAAAAAAGCAGGCCTGGATGAAGTGCTTTCACATATTTCACTGGATAACCTGGTGCTGGAAACCGATTCTCCCTATCTGGCTCCAGTACCGTTCAGGGGTAAACCTAATGAGAGCAGTTATCTCGTATATATCGCCCAGAAGGTAGCAGATATATATCATATCTCTATTGAAGAGGTGGCTGCAATCACAACGGCCAATTCAAAAAAAATATTTAACGTTTAAACTTTCCATGACTAAAATTCTAATTATTTATACTGGCGGTACGATCGGTATGGTCAATGATCCGGTTACAGGGGCATTAATCCCATTCGACTTTAAACAGATCCAACAGAATGTGCCGGAACTTGCCCGTTTAAATTATGATCTCGATGTACATTCCTTCGATCCTATCCTGGATTCTTCCAATATGAATCCGGAGATCTGGGCAGAACTGGCGGCTATTATTTCCAATCAGTATGACGTTTATGATGGGTTTGTCATTCTTCATGGTTCGGACACGATGTCATTTACTGCTTCCGCATTGAGCTTCATGCTGAAGAACTTAAGTAAACCGGTTGTTCTTACCGGATCTCAGCTGCCTATAGGAGAAATCAGGACGGATGCAAAAGAAAACCTGATTACTGCACTTGAAATTGCAGCGACAAAAATTAACGGGCAGGCAATGATTCCGGAAGTATGTATTTATTTTGATTACCAGTTATTCCGTGGAAACCGCTCCATAAAATATAATTCTGAAAAGTTTGAGGCTTTCAGATCGCCGAATTATCCGATCCTGGCAGAGGCAGGGGTGACACTCTCTTTTTATAGCAACTATATCCAGCAGCATCCCTCTGAACCATTGGTGCTGGAATCTGTATTCAATACCAATATCGGCGTGTTGAAATTGTATCCCGGGATCAATATCAATACCGTTCAGGCCATCACCAGGTCTTCTGTGCAGGCAATTGTGATGGAAACATTTGGCTCAGGCAATACGACTACAGCACAATGGTTTACCGATAGCTTAGAGGAAGCTATACATGCAGGAAAACTGATTGTAGATATCTCCCAATGCCAGCGTGGGGCAGTAGAACTGGGAAAATATGAAACGAGTAAAAAACTGCAGCAGATGGGAGTGATTAGTGGTTTTGACATGACTTTTGAAGCGACGATCACTAAACTGATGTATCTGATGGGCCAGGATCTCTCTTACCAGCAAATTGCGGCACTTATGGAACAATCTCTCCGCGGAGAATTGACGGTATAGGTAAAACTTCTGTAATATGGGTCTTTATATGCTTCAGTTAGTGTATAATTAGCTTATTTTTGGGATTATGTCAATTGCCGGCCAGCATTTGTAAAAAATGCTGATAAAATTGAAACGAATATGAAGATAGAACAAATTTATACAGGTTGTCTTGCTGAAGCAGCTTATTACATAGAAAGCAATGGTGAAGCTGCGATTGTTGATCCTTTAAGGGAGGTACAACCCTATTTAAAAAAGGCCAGACTGGCTGGCGCAACCATCAAATATATTTTTGAGACGCATTTTCATGCTGATTTTGTTTCCGGCCATATCGACCTTGCCCAGCAATCCGGAGCCACCATTATTTATGGCCCCACGGCACAGACGAATTTCCCTTCGCATATTGCAAGGGACGGAGAGATCTTTACAGTTGGTGAGCTGACGATTAAAGTATTGCATACACCGGGACATACGCCGGAATCAGCGACCTTTTTACTGAACGATAAGGAGGGTAAGCCTTATTGTATTTTCACGGGTGATACTTTATTTATTGGCGATGTGGGCAGGCCGGATCTTGTGCAAAAGGGTGATCTCACGATGGAAGATATGGCAGGGTCTTTATATGATTCTTTGCATACCAAAATATTGGTACTGCCAGATGATGTCCTGGTTTATCCGGCGCATGGTGCAGGCTCTGCCTGTGGCAAAAATATGAGCAAAGAAACTTTTGACACACTCGGACATCAGAAGGAAGTCAATTATGCATTGAAAGCCGGCAGTCGCGAGGAATTTATTATACAGGTTACTGACGGGATTTTACCGCCGCCACAATATTTTGCTAAGAATGCAGCCATCAATAAAAATGGGTATGAAAGTTTTGCAGAAGTAAAAGAAAAGGGATTGGTTCCACTCGATCCTGAAGCCTTTGAACTTGCAGCCAACCAAACCGGAGCTTTGGTATTGGATACAAGAGATCCTCAGGTATTTGCGCAGGGATTTATACCCTCCTCTATTAATATTGGACTGAGCGGCCAGTTTGCCCCATGGGTAGGCGCTCTGGTTACCGACCTGGAACAGCCCCTGCTACTGGTTGTGGAGGAAGGAAAAGCCGAGGAAGCGATCACACGTTTGGCAAGAGTGGGATACGACCAGACGATTGGTTACCTGGAGGGAGGAATTGCCGCATGGACAGCGGCGAATAAAGAAACAGATACAGTAAGTTCAATTTCAGCATCCGACTTTGAAGATATCTTTGCAGCCAATCCTGCGATTCAGGTGCTGGACGTAAGAAAACCGGGGGAGTATGATGCTGGTCATCTGGACATGAGTATCCCTCGTCCTTTAGATTATATCAATGACTGGACGAATGAGATTCATCCTGGCGATACGTATTATATTCATTGTGCCGGTGGTTACCGGTCTATGGTTGCTGCTTCGATATTGAAAGCCCGCGGAGCAGATCAGGTTATCGATATTGCCGGCGGTTATGCAGCAATAAAATCTACCGGATTACCGCGTACAGATAATTCCTGTGCATCAAAAACCCTAAAGGACTAAATGTTAATGGAAGAATTAGATGTATTGATTATAGGGGCTGGGCCTATTGGTCTGGCTTGCGGCATAGAGGCTAGAAAAGCGGGCCTCCATTATCTTATTATTGATAAGGGGGCATTGGTCAACAGCCTTTACAATTATCCGGTATTCATGACATTCTTCTCCACTTCCCAGAAATTGGAAATTGGTGGGGTTCCTTTTGTCAGCATTAGCCCTAAACCTAACAGGAATGAGGCCGTGGAATATTATCGTCGTGTGGCGGAGAAATTTGAATTGAATATTCATCTTTTTGAGCAGGTATTGGGTGTAAATAAGATTGAAGAGGAGAAGTTTGAAGTGACCACATCCAAAAGGACATACAAGGCTAAAAATGTAATTATTTCTACTGGTTTTTATGATGTTCCCCTGCTCCTGAATGTTCCGGGTGAAGACCTGCCTAAAGTTACCCATTACTATAAAGATCCGCATTTATATGCCTTTCAGCATGTTGTAGTAATTGGAGCGAATAACTCTGGTATCGATGCTGCACTGGAAACTTACCGTAAGGGAGCAAAAGTCACCCTGGTGATCCGTGGCAATGAATTAGGTCCCAATGTGAAATACTGGGTTCGTCCGGATATCGAAAACAGGATCAAAGAGGGAGAGATCAAGGCCCTGTTTAATTCTGAAGTGCTGTTGATAGAAAACGACACCGTAACCATACGTACACCGGAAGGAGTCATTACCCTGCAGAATGATTTTGTGCTGGCCATGACCGGCTATAAGCCGGATTTTGACATGCTCAAAAAGCTGGGCGTGGAGATGACAAACCATCTTTCCAATATCCCAGTATACCATCCAGAAACTATGGAAACAAATCAGCCGGGATTATACCTTGCTGGTGTAGTCTGCGGTGGAATGGATACCCATAAATGGTTCATAGAGAATTCGAGAGTCCATGCTGAACAGATTTTTAAGCACATAGCCACAAAGATTTAGCATAAAAATTTAACTTTTTATTAAAGCTTGCTTTTAGTCGAATTTAATTAAGTTTGCAACATAATTTCAAACCTGAATGCCAGGAATAAATCAAATCAAGAAACCCATAGCCACGGAGATTGCAGTCTTCGAACAGAAATTCAAAGACTCAATGCATAGTGATGCACCATTACTGGATCGTATCACGCACTACATTGTTAAAAGAAAAGGCAAGCAAATCAGGCCGATGTTCGTGTTTTTTGCCGCCAAACTTTGTGGTGGAATTATTGAATCAACCCACCGTGGAGCCGCTTTGGTAGAACTCCTGCACACAGCAACACTTGTTCATGATGATGTTGTGGACAATGCTTATGAGCGTAGGGGATTTTTCTCGATCAATGCCCTATGGAAAAATAAAATCGCTGTTCTTGTAGGGGACTATCTGCTGGCAAAAGGCTTGCTGCTTTCTGTAAATAATGATGAGTTTCATTTGTTGAAAATCGTCTCTGAAGCGGTGAAACAAATGAGCGAGGGGGAATTGTTACAGATTGAAAAAGTGAGACGAATGGATATTGGCGAAGAATTGTATTTCAACGTCATCCGTCAGAAGACCGCTTCTCTTATCGCTTCGTGTTGTGCCTGTGGGGCGGCATCGGCAGGTGCTGATGCAGAAACAGTAGAAAAAATGCGTTTATTCGGTGAGAAGGTCGGAATCGCTTTTCAGATCAAAGATGATACTTTTGATTTCGGCACTGATGATGTGGGTAAACCCCTGGGAATTGATATCAAAGAAAAGAAAGTAACCCTGCCATTGATTTATGCTTTGAACCGGGCTGATAAGGCTGAAAAGAAGAAAATCATTAATCTCGTGAAAAACCACAATGACGAGCCTGCCAAAATACAGCAGATCATCGATTTTGTAAACGAGAAAGAAGGTGTTCATTATGCTAATCAGAAAATGGCGCAATATCAGCAGGAAGCATTTGATATTCTTTATACTTTTGAGGAATGTGAAGCACGTACAGGACTGGAACAACTGGTCAGATATACCACTGAACGTAAGAAATAGGAACACATTTCTTTTTTCTGCTGGTTGTATATAATAATAATTATTATTTTGATCAAAAATAGATAATTATGAAGGTTTTACTGGCTGCTTTTTTTTGTGTTTTGGTACTTTCTGCTCAGGCTCAGCAGGATTATGATCTTCCCTTCAGGGCAATCAATAAGGATGTCCAGCAAAATTCGAAAGCTTACAGTACCTTAAAAACCGCTACAGAAACCATTGGTCACCGTTTAACGGGGTCTTCAAACGGTGCTAAAGCGGAAGAGTATGCCTTCAACCTGTTAAAATCTTACGGATATACGGTCCGCTATCAACCCTTTGAAGTAGAGAGCTGGAGCCGTCTGACGAATGAAACCAAAGTTGGTGATACGAAAAATACCCTTCAAAGAATTACTTCTGTTACCCTTGCCCATTCTCCGGTAAAAGCGTCGGTAAGGGCTGAATTGATTGATCTTGGCAATGGGCTGGAAGAAGATTATATCAGGGATGCTGGTCAGGTAAAGGGTAAAATCGCGCTGGTTTATCTGGGTGTTTTGCCCGGATCTCCGGATGGTACACCTACTTTACATCGTTCTGAAAAAGCTTCGATCGCAACGCAGTACGGGGCAAAAGGGATCATCATCATTAATCAGGTCAGAGGGGGCGTACTGCTCACAGGCACGGCTTCCGTTACCGGGAAGCTTATTCCTATCCCGGCGGTGTGTATAGGTTTTGAGAATGGAATGCGCATTAAGGATTTGCTGAAATCCGGTACACAATATGCCAGTTTAAACATGACTAATTTTTCGGGGATGATTAAGGCAAGAAATGTAATTGCCAGCTTGAAGGGGAATTCTGTCCCTTTAGAGAAAATCGTTGTTGGAGGACATCTTGATAGCTGGGATCTGGCCACTGGAGCCATAGACAATGGGATTGGATCCTTTTCTGTGATGGATATTGCCAGGTGTTTTAAAGCCTTACAGCTGAAGACGGCCAGAACAGTTGAATTTGTACTTTTTATGGGTGAAGAGCAAGGTTTACTGGGTTCTAAGGCTTATATAAGCGCAGCGGACAAGGATCATCAGCTTGACCAGCTGAAATTCATGCTGAATTATGACATGACAAATGATCCGAAAGGATTTTCAACCAGCCGCAGGGAAATGGAAAGTTTATTCAAAAACTGGGGTAACCAGATTTCCAGGATAGATACAGGGTTCAGGAATATTTTTTATGCAGGTGCAGGCTTGCATAGCGATCACCAGCCATTCCTGTTGCAGGGAATTCCTGTGGGCGGGGGAACAGGCGGGAAATTGCCGAACAACTCCGGACAATTCTATCATTCAGATGGAGACAATTTTAAGCTGGTTGATGAACAGCAACTGAAAAATACGGTAAGGTACAGTGCAATGCTCACTTATGCACTTGCCAATAGTCCGGAAATTCCTGTTTCCCGTCAGTCTGAAGAAGAACTCAGGTTATTTTTACAGGAAAACAATCTGCAAACCCCGCTCAAAATTGCCGGGGAATGGAGATGGAAGGAATAGTTTTTACACTCTCCAAAGAGGTATGATACCTTTTTGCGGTGTACAATAATCCGGTGCTTCAGTTTATTTATGTTCGTGTACAGTAATATTTCTCAGCTTTCCTCTATATTTACTGCCAAATCATAATTGCTTTTGCAAAATGCGTAACATCAATATAAAGGAACTGGCCAAATCGCTGAACTTATCTACTTCAACTGTTTCAAGGGCTTTCCGGGAGAGTAGTGATATCAACAAGGAGACGAAGGATAAAATATTGGCAGCGGCAAAGGAATTAAATTATCAGCCTAACCATTATGCGAGTAACCTTCGGGAGCAGCGCAGCAAGACCATTGCAGTAATTGTGCCTGAACTGGGAAACAATTTTTTCTCTCAGGCGATACATGGTATTGAGCGTATTGCCAGGGACAAAGGTTACCATATCCTGATTTATTCTACGGATGATGATTATGATAAGGAAGTGGCTTTCATCAGGCATTTGCACAATGGCCGTGCTGATGGGATTATCATGTCTGTTTCGGGGGAGGCAAATGACCACAATTACCTGAATGAATTTAGCCAGCGGTTGCCATTGGTATTTTTTGACCGGGTTTATGAAGATATCATTACCCCGCGTGTCATCACGAATGACTACGACAGTAGTTTTGCGGCGGCCCAGCATTTAATTAAACAAGGCTGTAAACGTATCGCTTACCTGGTGGTCAACAAAAATTTATCTATTGGTAAAACGAGGATGCAGGGATACCTTGACGCATTGGAGAAATACCATATTCCCTATGATGATCAGCTTGTTGTGGACTGCACAAACAGCTACAGTAAGAACAGCGTGATCCTGAAGGAAATGTTTAAGAACCTCCAGCCTGACGGAGTTTTTACCTCTGTTGAACGTTTGGCTTTTGCTACGTATTATGCCTGTTATGACCTGAACATTTCCATTCCCCAGCAGGTGAAAGTAATTGGTTTTTCCAGTCTGCAGATTGCTACTTTACTTAACCCTTCGCTGACAACGATTACCCAGCCTTCCACTAAAATCGGAACCGAAGCGGCGTTGCTTTTATTCAAGATGCTGGAGCATCCGGATACCACGAACAGGAGTGAAAAAATCGTGCTTGATTCCAAATTAATCAAGCGGAATTCGACGGCAAAATAAGACGATATCAAAGCTTAAAAACACCTCAATTTGAGCCCCTTTTTCAGGGGCTTTTTTTTCAAAAAATCTGAAGAGTTTCAAAAAATCTGACGTTTTTCAGAATTTCTGTCTTCAGATTTTTCTGTTTTTTGCTCAAAATACCGGGAACGTTCCCGGTATCGTTCCCGTTTAGGATGAAGAAATAGGCTTAGTGTAAAAAAAACACTTTGGTGATTTTTGTTTATGAAATAAATATCAGAATTTCAGTTAGTTGTAGTGATTTATTTTCCGTTTTATAAATTTTTTGTGATGAAAATATGTGAAAATAATTGTGTTTTATAGATAGAAAATATTGTCTAAAAATTTATTTTGACATAAAATTTTGAAATATAAACGCGGATAGTAAATTTACCATACGTGTGATACACACTATATTTTATCCAAATATATAACCAAAAAAGAGTCTTAAATATGAGAGCATTTTACGTGATGAGGTCTTGTCTCCTGTTGTTTTTAACACTGGCAGGCCTCGCAGTTCAGGCACAAACCGGCACCATCTCCGGTAAAATTATTGATGAGACCGGACTAGGCCTTCCAGGTGCTTCGGTAGTCATTAAAGGTACAACCAGAAGTTCAAGCACAGATGTAAATGGAAACTATAAAATTGCTGCCGTAGCGAATGGCACTGTTACTTTAACAGCGAGCTATATCGGTTATAGATCTACAGATCTGGTGGTAACAGTAAATGGTAATACTGTCGCTAATTTTGATTTGAAACCAGATGCGCAGAACCTGAATGAGGTAGTTGTAATCGGTTATGGTACTGCCCAGAAAAAAGAGCTTACCGGTTCCATTACTACTGTTTCTTCCAAAGATTTTCAGAAAGGTAACATTACTTCACCAGAGCAGTTGATTGCAGGTAAGGTTGCAGGGGTATCTATTACGCCAAATGGCGGTCAGCCAGGAGCAGGAAGTACGATCCGTGTAAGGGGAGGAGCTTCGCTGAATGCCAGTAATGATCCTTTGATCGTTATTGACGGTATTCCTTTCAGTGGGAATACGATCTCCGGTTCTGCAAATCCTTTAAGTCTGGTAAATCCGAATGATATCGAAACCTTTACCGTATTGAAAGATGCGAATGCAACAGCTATTTATGGTTCCAGAGCATCAAATGGTGTGATTCTGATCACTACGAAAAAGGGTGCTTCAGGAGAACCTAAAATCGATTTTAGTACAGTGAATTCTTTGGGTGTTGTCGCCAAAAAAGTAGATGTTTTAACTGGAGATCAGGTTCGCGCATACGTAAATGCTAATGGTAATGCTGCGCAGAAAGCATTGTTGGGAACTGCAAATACTGACTGGCAAGATGTGATCTATCAAAATGCTTTTACAACAGATAATAACTTAAGTATTGGCGGAAGTTTCAAAAATGTTCCTTACCGTATCTCGGCGGGATATCTTGACCAGAGTGGATTATTGTTAACAGACAAATTAGAAAGAGCATCTGGCGGAATTACACTTAATCCGACGTTCTTTGATAAACACCTGAAAGTAGATTTAAATTTGAAAGGTACCTTAAGCGAGTCAAAATTTGCTAACCAGGATGCTGTCGGTGCTGCTATTCAATTTGATCCTACGCAATCAATTTATGCTGATAATCAATATGGTGGTTATTTCGAGTGGGTAACCAACAATCAATTAAATCCAAATGCACCAAGAAACCCGCTTGGATTAATTGAACTCAATGATAACAGAGCTAAAGTTGCAAGGAGTTATGGTAATTTAAGATTGGATTATTCTTTCCACTTCTTACCTGAATTACATGCAAATGCAAACGTAGGTTATGATATTTCCAGGGGATTTGGTAATACCAATATTCCGCTCAATTCAGGACAAGGTTTCGCTAATTCCGGAGAAAATTCCCGTTACGAAGCCTATCAGAACAATAAACTGGTAGAATTTTACCTGAACTACACTAAGGATTTAAAAGGTATAAACAGTAATATTAATGCGACTGCAGGTTACGGTTTCTATGACAATGCAACAACCACTAATAATTTCACGAAATATAATGCTGCCGGTGGGGTGATTACTACTCCGGTATTTCCTTTTGATGTTCAGCAGAACCGATTACTGTCTTACTACGGACGTGTAGTCTATACTTTAGCAAACAAATACATCTTATCTGGTACGATGCGTGCGGATGGATCATCAAAATTTGCTGAGGAAGGCAGATGGGGTTATTTCCCTTCAGTTGGTTTAACCTGGAGAGCTATTGATGAATCTTTCCTTAAAGATAGTAAAGTGCTGTCGGATCTGAAATTACGCCTGAGTTACGGTATCACGGGGCAGCAGGACGGAAACTTAATTGGCAATTATAGCTATATGGCAAATTATGCCAATAGTAGCAATGAGTCTCAATATTATATCGGTAATCAGTACTATCATTTCTATACTCCTCTGGCCTATGATAAAGATTTGAAATGGGAAACTTCTGAAACTTATAATGCCGGTATTGATTATGGATTCTTTGGCGGTAGAGTTAATGGTAGTGTAGATGTTTATTACAAAAAAACAAAAGACCTGTTAAGTAAAGTGCCAATAGCTGTAGGAACAAACTTCACAAATATTCTTTTGACCAATGTAGGTAACATGGAGAATAAAGGTATTGAAGCGAATATCAATGTTGCAGTTATTAAAAGCGATGATTTAAACTGGGATATGGGTTTCAATGTTACTTATAATAAAAATAAAGTAACGAATCTATCCCTGAATCCAGATCCAAGTTTCAAAGTTGGAGCTGAAAATGGAGGAATTACAGGAGCAACAGGTACGACCTTACAGTGGAATTCAGTTGGTATAAATCCTTCCTCATTCTATGTACATAAACAAATATACACTGAAGAAGGAGCTCCTATTCAGGGACTTTATGAGGATTTGAATAATGATGGTATTGTAAACGATCAGGATAGATATTTTTATAAATCTCCTGCTCCAAAAGTAATCATGGGCTTTACTACTTCATTAAACTATAAAAAATGGACTTTAAGTACCGTATTGCGTGCGAATTTAGGGAACTATGTTTATGACAATGTTTCATCTAACTTTGGGGTGAGCAGAAATATCCTGAGCCCAAGCGGATTGATTAATAATGCCACGACTACCTTCTTTGACACCAATTTCTCAAACAATCAATATCTGAGCGATTATTATGTACGTAATGCTTCATTCCTGAAAATGGATAATGCTGGTCTTGCTTACGATTTTGGACGCCTGTCGCCAAACAGAACCACAACATTACGTGTAAGTGCTAACGTTCAGAATGTATTTGTGATTTCTGATTACAACGGTATTGATCCAGAGATCAGCAATGGTATTGATTATAAGTTTTATCCTAGACCAAGAACATATAGTTTAGGTGTTAATGTTGGGTTTTAATAAATTATAAATTACAGAAAGAGATGAAAAATCTATTTAAAATATTCATAACAAGTGCCATTGCCATGGCTACTTTCTCGTCTTGTAAAAAAGACCTGAATTTATCGCCTACAAATGACCTTACAGCTGATGTCGTTTACTCTACCCCGGCTGGATATAAACAAGTGTTAACAAAGATATATGGTAGTTTTGCTACTGTAGGAAGAGGTGGTGCCGGCGATAATGGTGACTTAGGAGGAATTGATGCGGGAGCTTCAGATTTTATCCGTTTATACTGGAATGTTCAGGAGCTTACTTCGGATGAAGCACTTTGCGTATGGAATGATCCAGGCCTGTATGACCTGAATTATATGACATTCACTTCTGATAATATCCTTTTGCAGGCTGTGTATACCAGAAGTCTGTATCAGATTACAGTAGCCAATGAATTTCTTCGTGAAAGTACTCCGGAAAAAGTGTCTGCACGTAATATCACAGGTAATGATGCTGCTGATATTGCTAAATATAGGGCTGAAGCCAGATTTTTACGTGCCTACCAGTACTGGGTATTGATGGATATGTTTGGTAATCCTCCATTTATTACCGAGAATGATCTGATTGGGAAAGTAGCCCCAAAACAAATAACCCGGACTGATTTATTTAATTATGTAGAATCTGAATTGTTAGCTATAGAGCCAGAGTTGAATACCACAAATGAATATGGCAGAATCACCAGAGGTGCTGCAGATATGTTGTTATCACGGTTGTATCTGAATGCTTCTGTTTATACAGGTACTGCTAAAAATAGCGAAGCAATTACTTATGCAAGTAAGGTTATTGCTGGTGGTTATTCCTTATTACCTAAGTATACTCACCTGTTCCTTGCCGATAACAATGAGAACAATACTGAAATGATTCTGGGAATCAATTATGATGGGAATTTCACACAGAATTATGGTGGGACAACGTTTCTTGTCAATGCGTCTATCAATGCTGATATGAAACCTGCTGACTTTGGAGTTCCAAGTGGTGGATGGGGTGGTATACGTTCACGTTCTACTTTATCATCTATCTTTACCAATGCAGCAGATTCAAGAGCATTGTTTTATGCCGGTAAAGCTGCAAATGATGATGTAGCAGTATTCACTGATGGACTTGCAGTCACAAAATTCAGAAATAAGACTAAAGATGGGGTTACACCAACAACAGCAGGTGGTACTTTCTGTTCTATAGATTTTCCATTGTTCCGTTTACCTGAGGCTTACCTGAATTATGCAGAAGCAGTCCTTCGTGGAGGAAATGGTGGAACAACAGCGCAGGCGATTGAATATGTGAATAAACTGCGTGAGCGTGCCTATGGCAATACTTCTGGGAATGTAGTATCACTTACTCTGGATGATATCTTATCTGAAAGAGCAAAGGAATTTTACTGGGAAGGTTACAGGCGTACAGATTTAATACGTTATGGTAAATTCACAGATGGTTCATATTTATGGCCATTTAAGGGGGGGATTAAAGCAGGTCGTGCAGTGGCGGCAACTCGCAATATTTTCCCATTGCCTGCATCTGATTTGATTGCAAATACGAATTTGACTCAAAATCCTGGTTATTAACAAGAAATTATAATTGATATGAAATCAATATTCATCAAAACAATGGCATATAGTATGTTTGTACTATTGTTCATTTCCTGTAAGAAGGATGAAAAACAAACTATCGCTAAAGAGGGAACTAAACCAACATTAACGGCTACAGCCAGTAGTCTGGTACTTACAGAGGCTGACTCTTTAAAAGCTGCTTTGTCTTTTTCTTCCACAACATCATCCTTCGGATACGATAATAATATTGTATCCTATGCCCTGCAGGTAGACACTGCCGGTAATAACTTTGCTGCACCACAGGAAGTCTCTTTAGAAGGAGCGTTAACCAAGGCATTTATTGTAAAGGACTTTAATGCCGTAGTGAATCAGTTAAAACTAAGGGCGGGTGCAGAAGGAACAGTCGAAGTAAGAATTAAAGCCAGCATCAGTAATAATTTTACTCCTGCCTATTCAAATGTGCTGAGCATCTCGGTAATCCCTTACCTGGTGGATATTGTTTATCCTTCATTATATGTTCCTGGTTCTTACCAGGGATGGGCACCGGCTACAGCTGCAAGGGTTTCTTCAGTACCTGATAATGGAGTTTATGAAGGCTATATCAATATGCCGGATGCAAAGACAGAATTTAAGTTTACACCAGCACCTTCCTGGGATGCCAGTTATGGCAGTGGTTCGGCTCCAGGTATTCTAGATCTGGGTGGTGGAGGTAACATCACTATCAATGAGCCAGGTTATTATCTGGTAAAAGCGAATGTAAATGCTAAAACGTATTCGTTAACAAAAACTACATGGGCTGTGATCGGTGATGCTACAGGTTCAGCTTCAACTGAAACAGCAATGACTTTCAGCGCGGCTACTAAACTGTGGACAGTAACCAAAGTACTGTCTGCCGGTACATTTAAATTCAGGGCGAACGGAACTGATGCGATCAACTTCGGCAACAACCTTGTTCCGGATGGTAAAGTGAAATATGATGGGGTAGCTATTCCTGTTACTGAAGCAGGTACCTATACCATTACGCTGAACTTAAGCAGTCCTGGTAACTACAAATTTATCTTAGCAAAACAATAAACACACCATATGCCCTGACATTCGTGTCAGGGCTTTTTTTTCTTAATTTTAAAACAGAACCTCTCAAGACTGATCCTCAATTGACAAATCATTACCGCACATCCGGAGAATTTCTTAAATCCGGAAATTGCAGATTATGGTTGACTAAAACATAATTAAACTATTAAAAATGAAGAAGCTGTTTGTTATTTTCCTTGTCCTTTTCTCTGTAAATGTATGGGCACAGTCTAAATTCGACCATGTACAACCTATGTTCTGGTGGGTTGGAATGAACAATCCTAAATTACAGGTGATGGTTCATGGAAAAGATATTTCAGCTTATGCCGTACAACTGGAATACCCGGGAGTTAAACTTGCTGCGGTGAACAAAGTTGAAAATCCGAATTACCTATTTATTGATCTTGAAATCGCTGCCGATACCAAAGCCGGCAAATTCCCGATTACATTTACTGTAAAAGGAAAGAAAAAATTGACCTATACCTATGAACTGAAAAACAGGGATAAATCTCCTTCCCGTATTCAGGGGGTAACAGATAAGGACGTAATTTACTTCCTGATGCCAGACCGTTTTTCAAACGGCGACAAATCAAATGATGTGGTTAAAGGTATGGAACAGACTACACTTAACCGTGATTCGATGTATTACCGTCACGGAGGTGATATCCAGGGAGTGATGAACCATTTTGATTACTTTAAGGAAATGGGAATCACGACCATCTGGATGACACCGGAAATTGAAAATGATGAGCCACATGCTTCTTATCATGGATATTCTGCAACCGATCATTACAAAATTGATCCGCGTTTCGGTACCAATGAACTGTATAAAACCTACGTGGAAAAAGCACATGCCAATGGACTGAAAGTGATCAAAGACATTGTACATAACCACATGGGTGTCCATAACTGGATCTATAAAGATATGCCAATGAAAGACTGGGTAAACCAATGGCCGGTCTTCACACAAACAAGTTACCGTGATGAACCTATGATGGATCCCCATACGTCTATAGCAGACCGTAAAAAGACTGTTGACGGCTGGTTCGTCGCCACTATGCCCGATTATAACGAAAGAAATATATATGTACAGAATTTCATCACCCAGAATCATATCTGGTGGATTGAATATGCCGGTATTGATGGGCTCAGATTAGATACCTATGCTTATAATGATCCTGAATATATGGCCGACTGGGCAAAAAAGGTGAAGGCTGAGTTTCCGACACTGACCATCTTTGGTGAAACCCTGGTGAATTCAGTTCCTGCACAAGCTTTCTTTACGCAAGGAAATACAGTAAACAGGGGGCTTGATACACAATTGCCGGGTATTACCGACAATGTGCTTAAAGGTGCTGTTTATGAAGCACTGAATGGTAAAAATGAATGGGTAGATGGTTTGTTCAGGTTATATAATATATTATCTCAGGATTTCCTTTACCAGGACCCTTCAAGAAACGTAATCTTCTGGGATAACCATGACATGAGCCGATTCTACTCGGTAGTGAATGAAGATTTCAGCAAATACAAATCAGGAATGGCTTTATTGTATACCATGCGTGGAATTCCTCAATTGTATTATGGTACTGAAATCCTGATGAAAAACTTTTCTAATCCTGATGGTTTAGTCCGTTCAGACTTCCCTGGCGGATGGCCGGGAGATAAGATAAACAAGTTTACCGCTGCGGGTCGTACACCGCAGGAGAATGAAGCATTTAACCTGGTGGCTAAGCTGGGCAATTACAGGAAAAATAGTCCTGCTTTGCAATCCGGAAAGATGACACAATATGTGCCTGAAAATGGAATGTATGTTTACTTCCGAACTGACCTGTCTGGCAAAAGCAAAACGGTGATGGTAATTCTGAACAATGAGGATAAAGTGAAAACTTTAGAAACTGCACGATTTGCGGAATCAATAAAAAGTGCATCTTCGTTGGTCAACATCATCACTGGTGAAAAAACAGATGATATAAAAACTATAAATGTTCCGGCGAAAACAACACTGGTACTAGAACTTAATTAATATGAAACATACAACTATCGCCTGCATATTTGATCTTGACGGAGTTTTGGTAGATACTGCAGTTTACCATTATCAGGCCTGGAAAAAACTGGCCAACTCTTTAGGTTTTGATTTTAGTCATGCCCAGAATGAACAGCTAAAAGGCGTAAACCGTATGCGTTCACTGGATATGATCCTGAACTGGGGTGGAATTGCAAAAAGTGATGCTGAAAAGGAAGAACTCGCTACCTTAAAAAATACCTGGTATGTAGACATGATCAATAAAATGTCTGCTTCGGAAGTATTGCCGGGATCTGCAGCATTGCTACAGCAGTTAAAAGCACAGGGAATCAAAATTGCCTTGGGGTCAGCAAGTAAAAACTCTGGGCTAATCCTCGAGCGGACTAACCTCACTCATTTCTTTGATGCCATTGTTGATGGTAATTCTGTGACCAGTTCAAAACCTGATCCGGAAGTATTTCTTAAAGGAGCAGAGTTGTTATCCACTCCCCCGGAAAACTGTATTGTTTTTGAAGATGCATCAGCAGGAGTACAGGCTGCACTCGCTGCCAATATGTCGGTCGTTGGTGTGGGGGAAGCAGAAAACCTTCCTGGGACTGATTTGATTATTAAAGATCTTTCCGGTGTAACCGTAGAAGAATTAATTGCATTGATCGAAGAAAAATAGCGAAAATATACTGATGAAACCATTATGATTCTCAACGCTATGCAGTAGCACTAAATAGAATCATAATCTCTTCATAACCTATAAAAGGAAATATATACTGATGAAACCATTATGATTCTCAACGCTACGCAGTAGCACTAAATAGAATCATAATCTCTTCATAACCTATAAAAGAAAATATATACTGATGAAACCATTATGATTCTCAACGCTACGCAGTAGCACTAAATAGAATCATAATCTCTTCATAACCTATAAAAGAAAATATATACTGATGAAAAACTATATTCAAGCAGAAGAATGGAATATCATTGAGGAAGGGTTTGATCCTCATTTAAATAAAATATCAGAGAGTATCTTTAGTCTTGGTAACGGCCGTATGGGGCAGCGTGCTAATTTTGAAGAAACCTATACAGGTGAATCATTACAGGGAAATTATGTTGCAGGGGTATATTATCCGGATAAGACCCGTGTAGGATGGTGGAAAAATGGCTATCCTGAATACTTTGCAAAAGTATTAAATGCAGCGAACTGGATGGGCCTTGAGCTTAAACTGGACGGTGAAATGGTCGACCTTAGTTTATGTACAGTAAGCGGATTTAAACGTATACTGAATATGAAAGAAGGTTACCTGGAGCGGACATTTACTGCAGAGCTGGCATCGGGCAAACAGATCAGCGTAGCGGCTAAAAGATTTTTTAGTATCGCCAATGACGAGGTGGCAGCTTTGCATTACCAGTTTGTTGCACTTAATTTCTCCGGTAAACTTGAAGTGGTTTCTTTTGTTGACGGGGATGTGAAAAACCAGGATTCCAACTATGATGAGAAATTCTGGGATGAGGTAAGCAGAAGCCAAGATGAAAATGGTTCGTATTTAACCATGCGTACCAAAAAGACCGCATTTGATGTGGTTACTGGTTTAAAGACAGTGATTTTAAATCATGGGGAACCAGTCGCCTTATCAGCTGAAAGTACAGTTAAGGACAAATACCTGGCGGAGAAGGTAACTTTTGAGGTTAGGGCTGATGCTGCAGTGGATATTTATAAGTTTGCAACAAACCTTTCCTCACAGAATTACGCTGCTGCTGAACTGCTGGAACAAGCCATTAAAGTAGTGAGTGCCGCGGCTGCTAAAGGATTCGATCAGTTATTAACTGAACAGGCAGAAGCATGGGCCACCAAATGGGAGGAAGGAGATATCATTATTGAAGGTGATGTTGCCGCCCAGCAGGCCATCCGTTTTAATATCTTCCAGTTAAATCAGACTTATACAGGTAAAGATGCCCGTTTAAATATTGGCCCGAAAGGTTTCACTGGTGAAAAATACGGAGGTTCTACCTATTGGGATACGGAAGCCTATTGCATTCCTTTCTACTTATCTACTGCTCCGCAGGAAGTTTCCAGAAATCTGCTGGTATACCGTTATAAACATTTAGAGAAAGCGATAGAAAATGCACAAAAGTTGGGCTTCGATAAAGGTGCTGCGCTGTACCCTATGGTGACCATGAACGGGGAGGAATGTCATAACGAATGGGAGATCACCTTCGAGGAAATCCATAGAAATGGTGCCATTGCATTTGCAATTTTCAATTACATCAGATATACAGGTGACAGTAGCTATCTGAAAGAATTCGGGCTGGAGGTACTGATTGGTATTGCCAGGTTCTGGAAACAGCGTGTGAACTGGAGTATCGACCGTGAGCAGTATGTCATGTTGGGCGTAACGGGGCCAAATGAGTACGAAAACAACATCAATAATAATTGGTACACCAGTACCCTGGCAAAATGGTGTTTACAATATACTATTGAAGCTGCAGCTATCGTAAAAGCAGAAGATGCTGAGCAGTATGCCGCAATTGTAGCCAAAACATCCTTAAAAGAGGAAGAAGAATTTGCTGAATGGACTGATGTGGCTGAAAACATTTATTTGCCATATGACGAAAAACTGGGTGTTTTCCTTCAGCAGGATGGATATCTCGACAAAGAACAGATCCTGGTGAGCGACCTGCCTGCAACTTCACGTCCCTTAAACCAGAAATGGAGCTGGGACAGGATATTAAGATCATGTTTCATCAAACAGGCCGATGTTCTTCAGGGAATGTACTTCTTCGAAGATGACTATGACATGGAATCGTTGCGCAGGAATTTTGATTTCTATGAATCACGTACGGTACATGAAAGCTCCTTATCACCATGTGTCCACAGTATCCTCGCCGCAAAACTGAACGATGGTAAACGCGCCTATGAGTTTTACCTGCGTACTTCACGTTTAGATCTTGACGATTATAATAACGATACCGAAGATGGTTTACATATCACTTCAATGGCCGGTACCTGGATGAGTATTGTAGAAGGATTTGCGGGAATGCGGGTAAGGGATAACAAACTTTCGTTTACACCATTTCTTCCTGAAGAGTGGAGTGCTTTCTCTTTTAACATCGGATTCAGGGGTGTACAGCTGAAAGTTAAAATCAATAAAGAAGAGATCAGTATTTCGAATAATACAAAAGAAGTGCTTGACATTAATATCTTTAGTAAATCTTACGATGTACCCGAAGGTGAAACCATAATCTCTTATAAAGGAATACTGGTATGATAAATCTTCGCTGGAATTTTATCGTACTCATTTTATTAAGTTCAGGATTTATGAATGATGCTTCAGCACAGAAAAACAAAAAAATAATGATTTATCAGCTATTGCCAAGATTATTTGGCAATAAGCTGCATAACAATATTCCTTATGGGACGATTGAGCAGAATGGCAGTGGCAAGTTCGCCGACATTAATGAGAAAGCACTGGATGGGATCAAGGAATTGGGAACGACGTATGTCTGGTATACAGGTGTGATTGCGCATGGTACCCTAACGCCTTATGATAAAGAAGGCCTGCCGGCAAACAATGCAAATGTGGTTAAAGGCAGGGCAGGATCACCATATGCAGTAAGAGATTACTATGATGTAGATCCTGACCTGGCCATAAACGTCGGAGACCGTATGGCAGAGTTTGAAGCACTGGTGAAAAGGACACATCAGAAAGACCTGAAAGTTATTATTGACTTTATTCCGAATCATGTGGCGCGCCAGTACCGTTCTTTGGCTAAGCCTGCAGGAGTAAAAGATTTTGGTGAAGGTGACGATCAGTTGCTTTCTTTCAGTGCAGCCAATGATTATTATTATATTCCGGGTAAAACGTTGATTCCCCCATCACCAAAATCGGATGTGCAAACACCATTAGCTGGTTTAATGCAGCAGAAGTATACAGAATCTCCTGCTAAAGCCACCGGAAACAATGTATTTTCAGAAAAACCTTCAATCGATGACTGGTATGAAACCATCAAACTGAATTATGGAATGGATGTGCAGCATCATTCAGCCAAACATTTTTCTCCGCGACCAGAGTTATGGAATAAAATGCGCGATATTCTCGTATTCTGGACAGGTAAAGGTGTAGACGGTTTCCGTTGTGACATGGCCGAAATGGTTCCATTGGAATTCTGGGCATGGGTTATTCCGGAACTGAAAAAAGTGAACCCTGACCTTATATTCATTGGGGAAGCATATGATCCGACTACTTATAAATCTTTTCTTACCACTGGTAAATTTGATTATTTGTATGACAAAGTGGGTCTATATGACGGGCTGAAGAGGTTAATCCGTAGTGAAGACCATGCTGATGTGAATGATATCAGAAAAGTATGGCAGGTGGAGAGTGCCGGATTTGGTGATCGGATGCTACGGTTCCTCGAAAACCATGATGAGGAGCGCATTGCTTCAGCGGGTTTTGTCGGAAAAGCAGAGCTCGCATTACCGGCAATGGTGGTCACCGCAACCCTTTCCGGAGGCCCTGTGATGACTTATTTTGGTCAGGAAGTAGGAGAACCTGCACGTGGTGCTGAAGGATTTGGCGGGGAAGATAACAGAACGTCCTTATTTGATTACTGGGGAATTCCGGAACACCAGAAATGGATGAATGATGGTGCCTGGGATGGCGGAAGGTTAGGTCCTGAGCAAAAGGAACTGCGTAACTACTATGTGAGGTTACTCCAGTTTGCAGGTACAGCTGAAGCTGTTGCCAAAGGTCAGTTATGGGAAATTCCGGTAGGCGGCAATATGAACAAGAGGATGTATGGTTATGTTCGCTATACCGCAAACCAGCGGCTACTCATCCTGGTCAATTTCGACCGACATTACAGAATGGAAAGTCAGGTGCAGATTCCACAGGAAATACTAAAAAATAGAAAAATAACTAACGTTGTGGACAAGTTGTCCGATCTCAAACTAAATGATATTAAAGAAAATACAATACCAGTATGGGTATTGCCAATGAGTGCGCAGATCCTCGAATTTTAGCACGGAATAATCAAAACCAAATATCCTCATGGAACATCATCAAGTTGCCGCGTCGAAGCCAAAGCTATCAAAATCTCAGATCTTTAATCTGAGTGCCGGATTTTTCGGTATACAGTTCGGCTTTGCCCTTCAGAATGGAAACGCCTCAAGAATTTTGCAAACCTTTGGTGCCGATGTAGAGCACTTATCCCTTTTTTGGCTTGCAGCACCCTTAACGGGAATGATTGTACAGCCTATTATAGGCTACTATAGCGATAAAACCTGGAACCGCTTTGGCAGAAGAAGGCCTTATTTCCTGATTGGCGCATTGCTGACTGCCATCGCTTTAATCCTCATGCCAAATTCGGCAAGTATGGCCAATCTGATGCCTCCTATTATTATTGGTGCTGGTATGCTGATGATCATGGACGCTTCGATTAATGTGGCCATGGAACCTTTCCGGGCTTTGGTTGCCGATAAGCTGCCGGAGAGTCAGCGAAGTTTCGGGTTCTCTATACAGACCTTCCTGATCGGTGCCGGTGCCATATCAGGATCATGGTTGCCTTACTTCTTTTCGGAATATCTGGGGGTTTCTAAAGTTGCTGCGGCAGGGCAGGTACCACAAAATGTGATTTTCTCTTTTTATGCCGGTGCCGCGATATTATTGGCGACTATCTTATGGACTGTACTGACGACAAAAGAGTATCCGCCAGAGGAAATGGCATTATATCACGGGGCCGAACCGGAAACGGAGAAGGAAAAGGGAATAATGTCGATCTTTACTGATTTTTCCAATATGCCACGTACCATGAAACAACTGGGACTGGTACAGTTTTTCTCCTGGTTTGCTTTGTTTTCTATGTGGGTATTTACCACACCTGCAATTGCCCAACATATTTATAAAGTGTTGCCGGGTGATACCTCTTCTGTAAAGTTTGCAGATGCGGGAAACTGGGTAGGAATTTTGTTTGGAGTATATAATGGTGTTTCTGCCATCTATGCGCTGATCCTTCCTTCTATTGCTAAAGCTACCAGTCGTAAGGTCGCACACGCATTCTCTCTGATTTGTGGAGGACTTGGGCTGTTATCTATTTATTTTATCAGTAATCCCGATTATCTGATTATTTCCATGATCGGAATTGGCCTTGCCTGGGGAAGTATTCTTTCGATGCCTTATGCCATCCTATCCAGTTCGATACCTGCCCGGAAGATGGGTGTATATATGGGAATCTTTAACTTCTTCATTACCATGCCACAGATCGTAAACGGCTTTTTCGGGGGAATGATTGTGAAACATTTTTATAACGGTGAAGCCATCTATGCGATCATCATTGCCGGTATATTTATGATTCTTGGTGCTTTTTCTGTCTTAAACATCAAAAGCAATACAGAAATATAAATAAGCATATACATATTGCGTGAAGCTAAATGTGGAGAACTGCTCACTAATTCCTCAAGGAATTAGTGAGCAGTTTTTTTGACTTTAATTTAATTTTTTTTGTATTTAACTGTATATCAGTTTTTTTGTTATTGTCTTATGGCATTCGCTTAATCAGTTTTTCTGGGATGAATCTTATTTTTTAGTGTGAATAACTTGTTGATAAGTATTACACTAATGAATTATGATGCTGGATTTTATCTGCTGATATTGCCTTCTTCACAAAGATCTCTTTATACGGCTTTAATTAAGGGGAGGGTATGCTATTATATAGTAAATGATTTGTGTAGGATGCCTGAGGTAACAGCTTTGCTGAGAGATGGTGGCTAAAGTATCGCAAAGATAAGTGATAATAAACAGATAAGAAACAATAATATAAATAGCAGGGAATAAGGCATAAAAAAATGATCTTCACACATTGCTTACTTGAAGTTTTAAATAAAATGACTATTTTTACCGCCCACTTATGGAACAGATAAAAACGACGTTTGATTTTGAAAAACCTATTGCTGAACTCATGCAGCAAATTGAAAAGGTTAAACAGGTTGCTGATAAAACAAAGGTAGATATGTCTGCAACACTGGTTGAACTGGAGGAGAAATTATCCAAGACCCAGAACGCACTCTACAAAAACTTATCAGGCTGGCAGGAAGTACAATTATCCCGTCATCCGGAAAGACCGCAAACGCTGGATTATATCAGTATGATTTGCGATGATTTTATTGAAATGCACGGTGACCGTACGGTAAAAGATGATAAAGCCATCATTGGTGGTTTTGGTACCATCGCCGGTCAGTCGGTTATGATTATAGGACATCAGAAAGGTAAAAATACTAAAGAGCGTCAATACCGTAATTTCGGAATGGCGAATCCTGAAGGATACCGCAAAGCATTGAGATTAATGCGTCTCGCAGAAAAATTCAATAAACCCGTAATTTCTTTTATTGATACCATGGGTGCTTATCCTGGATTAGAAGCAGAAGAAAGAGGGCAGGGCGAAGCCATTGCAAGAAACTTACTGGAAATGTCTGTATTGAAAGTACCAATTTTATGCTTCATCGTTGGTGAGGGAGCTTCAGGAGGAGCTTTAGGTATTGGTATCGGTGATAAGGTATATATGCTGGAGCATACCTGGTATTCTGTGATCTCGCCGGAGTCCTGTTCTTCTATATTATGGCGCAGCTGGGAATTTAAAGAGAAGGCCGCAGAATGCCTGAAGCTTACCTCCGGTGATATGTTCCGTAATCAATTAATTGACGGCGTGATTAAAGAGCCTCTGGGAGGAGCACATCAGAATCCGCAGGTAATGGCAGAGACTTTAAAAGCACAAATCCTGAAGGACTTAAAAGAGCTTGGTAAAGAGAAAACAGAGAAGATGATCAACAACAGGATCGACAAATTCTGTGCAATGGGCGTTGTACAGGAATAACATTAGGAAATGAGCGCAGGCTGCATAACGTATGCAGTCCTATATAAAAAATATCATTAAACAAAAAGGGTTGCAATTCTGAATTGCAACCCTTTTTGTTTAATGGTATTTTTTGCCCTTATTCTCCCTGCTGGGCGAAATAAGGAGAGAATCTGGCTTCCAGTGCCTGGAATTGTAAGGCAAGCTTCTGGGAGAGTTTATCCTGCTTTTGTTCAGCTGTAGTTTTTACCATCTGGTTTAAGAACTGCAGTCCTATCTGAACATTCTGGCCACCAATAAATGTATTTTTGCTTTTAGAAACATCTGCCAGGTAAGTCAGTTCTTTCTGAATATAATCGGCAGATCTTTCCAGTAATGCATTTGCTCTGGCCGTTTCACCCAGGGCATATTCATTTTCAGCGAGGAAATAAGCACCCATAATTGAACGCATACCATAGAATTTTTCCGGCATAACCTCATAATAACGGTTCACCACTTTTTTTGCATCTTCAATTTTTCCTTCTTTGATCAGTCCAGAAATAGTGGTATTGAAAAGATTATTGAAGATAGAGATGTCATCTGAAGACTGTGTATCAAGATAACGTGCATTTTTCACATTTCCCCACTTAAATTTAGTATACATGTTGTGGTAAAGTACATCTGTATTTACCAGTTCACTTTTTCCGACTGCAGTATCTAATTTTAATGGCAATAGGCGCAAAGCAAGGCCTTCCGTATACAAATAGTTATCTAATCCGTTAAATTGGTCTGAAGGAACTGTGCTTGCGAAATAGATAGGTCTTTTCCAGTTGTTGTTTACCAGGATATCAATCATGGCCAGTGTTCCTTTGGTGACATAACCTTTATTGAAGGTCCATTGCATAAGAGGAGTAATTTTTGCCGTATCAGCAGCTTTTACTGTACCTGTTTTTACTACATCATCCTTATTCACGGTAAGCTGGAAGTTTTTAGTTGGGATAAAGTTTTCTTTAGTACCATTCTGCAGTGGAATTTTATCCTCATCATTATCCGATAGCAATACGTCAAGAATATTTTTCAGTTCAACAGAACCTGCAATTTTATAATCTGAATAATACATCACATCCCTTACTCCTTGTACATATTGTGAAGGTTTCATGCTGATCGGAAGTGGTGCAGATTCATTTTGCTGGCGTTTCATTCCATCAATATACCAGTCCGTATCAAATAAGCTTAAATTCACGAGGCGGATATCTGGTCTGATGTTTTCTACTTCTTGGGCATACCATAAGGGGTAAGTATCGTTATCGCCGTAGGTGAACAAAATCGCGTTCGGTGCACAGGACTCCAGGTAATCTACTGCAATATCATGCGCAACCATTTTCGTAGAACGGTCATGGTCATCCCATCCCTGTGCTGCCATGATCACCGGACCGGCAAATAAGCCGATTACTGTAGCACCGATAGCGCCTGTCTGCGGCGTAATTTTTTTGAAGATCCAGTCTTTTAAAGCAAATACACTAAACCCTATCCAGATGGCAAAGGCATAGAACGATCCTGCATAGGCATAGTCCCTTTCTCTTGGCTCCAGGGGCTTCTGGTTGAGGTAAAGCACAATGGCAACACCGGTGAAGAAGAAAAGAAGACCTACAATTCCTGCATCCTTTTGGTTGCGTTTGAAATGCCAGATCGCCCCCAGCAGTCCCAGAATTAATGGCAGGAAGAAAAAGCGATTGTAGGCAGCATTGTCCACAATAGATGGTGGCAGGTTAGTTTGGTCACCCAGCATCATGGCATCCAGGGGTTTAACTCCACTCAGGAATTGTCCCTGGTAAACTCCGGCACCCTGGTCATCATTTTGACGGCCTGCAAAATTCCACATGAAATAACGCATGTACATATTGCCTATCTGGTATTTGAACAGGTAATTTACATTGTCAAACAAACCAGGGAAATAGCTGTCATCAAAGCCCATCATCTGCTTGTATTCCTGAACATGTCTGGGTTCATCGCTGTACATCCTTGGGAAAACAGTAGTCCTGTCATATTCGTAATCTGTTTTCTTACCTGAAACTTCATATTTGTCTTCCCCTTTGCGATAAAGGTTTTTACCTTCTTTAAGGCTTACTTTTTCTGAATTATAGTTTGGACCAAACAATAGAGGCCTGTCACCATATTGCTCCCTGTTCAGGTAGCTTAAAAAAGAGAATGCATTATCAGGGTTACTGTTATTCAGGTTAGGTTTTGCTTTTGCTCTGATGATGATCATGGCAAACGAGCAGTACCCGAAAATGATCAGCACAGTAGACAACAGGGCAAGATTTAAAAACTTGTTCTGTTGTTGGATAGAATAACGGATCCCCCAGGTCAGTCCGCCGATCAGCAAAATGGCAAAGAAGATGACCCCGGTACCGAAACCTAATCCCAGTGTATTCACGAAGAATAAATCGAAATAGGCGCCGAAAGATACCAGGTATTGAATAATGCCATATTGTACAATGGCAAGGATCAGTATACCAACAGCAAGAGTCTTAATAATCCCTGCATTAGTTGGTTTAGCGGTCTTGCGGAAATAATAAACAAAGGCAATTGCCGGGATTGTCAGCAGGTTGAGTAAGTGGATACCAATAGACAGGCCCATAATATATGCGATAAACAATAACCATTTATCGGCGCGGGGCTCATCGGCATGTGCTTCCCATTTAAGGATACCCCAGAATACGATTGCTGTAAACAGGGAAGATAAAGCGTAAACCTCAGATTCCACTGCGGAAAACCAGAAACTATCGGAGAAAGTATAGGCAAGTGCACCCACAGCACCGGCACCCATAATGGTAATGATATTGGTCAGTGTTAAGTCTGCTTCTGTTTTAATAAACATCTTCTTAGCCAGCGCCGTGATGGTCCAGAATAAAAATAAGATGGTCGCAGCACTTGCAATAGCAGAACCTACGTTCATGAAATAAGCTACTTTAGTGATGTCACCCAATGCCAGCAGGGAAAAGAAACGCTGTATCATCAGGAACAGTGGTGCACCAGGTTGATGCACGACCTGCATTTTCAGGGCTGAAGCGATAAACTCACCGCAATCCCAGAAACTAACAGAAGGCTCTAAAGTCAATATATAAGTTACTGTGGCAATTAAAAAACACAGCCATCCTGTAAGGTTATTAATTTTTGAATAGTTCATCTTAATTTAATATATAATTTCTGCATATAAAAATGCAGCCGAAAATAATGAAATAGATTGATATAAAGAGACACAAGAGAAGAGTTTAACAAAAAATACCTGCTCATAGGCCTCTGGAACGTGTTTTTTAAAATATTTTAATTTTTTTTTCAAATAGATTTGCATTTATCAGAAATCTACGTAGATTTGCATTCCCAATTCAAACGAACCATATGGCAGTTTGAGGGAAGATTGCCCGATAGTATAAAGGTAGTACAACGGTTTTTGGTACCGTTTGTCTAGGTTCGAATCCTGGTCGGGCAACCAAACAATATTCGGATTGTGAATTAAACTCCACAATCCGATTTTTTTTAACCAGCATTGATACCCGTCTAATCATGCCATTGCAATTTAACCCCGTTAAACTTTTTGCCGGCACCGGTACAAAAGCATTAGCTCACAAAATTGCCGAAAGTTACGGCAAACCTCTAGGTAATGTAACTCTAAGTAAGTTTAGCGATGGCGAGTTTCAGCCTTCATATGATGAATCGATAAGAGGATGTGACGTGTTCCTTATCCAGTCTACCTACCAGCCTTCAGATAATTTAATGGAATTGTTATTAATGGTTGATGCAGCTAAAAGGGCATCCGCACATTATATCACTGCCGTTGTACCTTATTACGGACTGGCGAGACAAGACAGAAAAGATAAACCTCGCGTGGCTATAGGAGCAAAACTTGTGGCGAACCTGCTTAAATCTGCCGGAATACACAGGATTATGACGATGGATCTTCATGCTGCGCAGATACAAGGATTCTTTGATATCCCCGTGGATCACCTTGATGGTTCCGTGATTTTTGTTCCTTATATCAAAAGTCTGGGACTTAGAAACCTGACTATCGCTTCACCGGATATGGGAGGTTCTTACAGGGCACGTACTTTTGCAAAGTTCTTCAATGCTGAAGTGGTAATCTGTGATAAACGCCGTCTGCGTGCGAATGAGATCGAATCGATGTCGATTATCGGGGATGTAACAGATATGGATATTGTGTTGATTGATGACATCTGTGATACTGCAGGAACACTTGCAAAAGCAGCCGCATTGATTATGGAAAACGGTGCAAGGAGTGTAAGGGCTGTATGTACACACCCGGTATTGTCTGGAAAAGCCTATGAAACAGTAGAAAATTCAGTATTGACTGAGCTTATTGTGACCGATACCATTCCTCTGAAACAGGAAAGTCCTAAAATCAGGGTATTGAGTACCGCCCCATTATTTGCAAAAGCCATTGCCAATGTAAATGAACATGGTTCAATAAGTGACCTTTTCAAAGTATAAAATTAGAGTACAAATTAAATAATATATAAATATGAAAACTATCGCAATTAGCGGTTCTCCAAGAGAGAACGTAGGGAAACGCGATGCTAAAGAGCTTCGCTATGAAGGTAAAGTTCCTGCAGTATTGTATGGTGGTACAGAACAATCGCATATCGCTGTTGTAACTACTGAATTAAAGGATGCTATTTACACTCCTGAAGCTAACTTTTTAGAAATTGATATCAATGGTGCCAAAACCAAAGCTATCATTAAAGACATGCAATTCCACCCTTTAACAGACTTACTGTTACACGTGGATTTCCTTCAGTTGTTTGACGATAAGGAAATCGTTATGGAGATTCCAATTAAATTGGTTGGTACTTCTCCAGGTGTTAAAATGGGGGGTAAATTGGTTCAGAAATTACGTAAACTTCGTGTGAAATCTTTACCTAAAGATATGCCACAAGTTGTTGAAGTAAGTATCGCTAAATTGGAAGTTGGAAACTTGTTCCGTGTACGTGACCTTGTTAAAGGTGATTACGTGGTAACTAACACTCCTGAAGATACAATTGTGTCTGTAGGTATGTCAAGGGCTTTAAAACAAGCAGAACAACAAGCAGGTAAAAAATAAGCTGTTTTTAACAGATCATTTTATAGCAGCACTGACCTCAAATCAGTGCTGTTTTTTTATGCCGTTTAATTTAATAGCAGTCAAACTGCTATCTTTGTCCCCGAAAAGACCAGACCCCTTCGCATGGAATGGCTGCAAATAGAAGTAAAATATGAAATATTTAATTGTTGGTCTTGGAAATATAGGGCCTGAATATGCAAATACAAGACATAATATAGGATTCAATATTGCCGATACTCTGGTTAAGGAACTGGGTGGAAGCTTCAGCAATTTACGTTTGGCCTATTATTCAGAAGTTTCCTGGAAAGGCAGGAAGCTGCATGTGATTAAACCAACCACCTTTATGAACTTAAGTGGCAGAGCTGTGAACTATTGGATGCATGAACTGAATATTCCATTGGAAAATGTGCTGGTAATTGTAGATGACCTTGCGATACCATTTGGTAAGCTCAGGTTAAAATTAAAGGGCAGCAGTGCTGGACATAATGGGCTGAAGAGTATTGAAGCAAGCTGCGGCGGGCAAAATTATCCGCGCCTGCGCTTTGGGGTAGGGGATAACTTTCCAAAGGGCAGGCAGATCGATTATGTACTCGGTCATTTTGATAAAGAGGAACAGCCCGAATTACCTGCACTTCTGGATAAAAGTGTTGCGCTTATCCAGAGTTTCGTCACTGTAGGCCCTGGCCTTACCATGACTGCCTTTAATCAATAGATTTTTTAACAAACTGTGTGATTTTCTGGTGCAGGATAGCCAGGTCATATGGTTTTCCAAGTACATCGTTGGCACCGGCAGCAATGGCTGCCTGCTTGTCTGTTTCCATCACGGCAGCAGAGAAGGTAATAATAGGGATGTGCTCTTTACCAGGAACAGCACCTTCCCTGATGAGTTTGGTCGCATCCAGGCCATTCATCACGGGCATATAGGTGTCCATTAAAATGAGGTCATAAGGATTATCCCTAAGTTTGTCGAGTGCCTCTCTTCCATTTTCGACTACGTCGGCATTCACTTCCCATCCTTTAAGGATCTTAACAATAAGGAATTTATTGATTGGGTTATCCTCAGCAACTAAAATATTCACCTTACTGAAAGGTAGCAATACCTCGTTTTCTTTTTCCCTTTTTACTTCTGTATTTTGGAGTATCTCATACCAATTGGTGAAACAGAAAGTACTGCCTTCATTCTCTTTACTGGTCACATTTAATATTCCGCCTTTCAGATGAGCCAGATTTTTAACAATGGATAGTCCGAGTCCTGTGCCACCAAAGTTAAGTGCCGTATCATCATCCGCCTGCTCAAATGTTTCGAATATTTTCTCGATTTTATGAGACGCAATACCTATACCGGTGTCGATCACCGAAAATTTCAGTTGGGCATTATTTCCTTTCTGATCCAATACCTCTACCTTCAAGGTTACACTTCCTTCACTGGTAAATTTAATCGCATTTCCGATCAGGTTCATCAGGATCTGGTTCAGGCGAAGGGAGTCTGCGAGGATATGGGAGGGCAGGTCAGCATCAAATTCCACCAGGAGATCCAGGTTTTTCTCGGTCGCCCTGATTTTTAATAAATTGATAACTGCATTACACACCTGTATGACATCTGTTGCTGTACGGTTGATCTTGAATTTTCCGGCATCTATTTTTGACAGGTCCAGGATATCATTAATTACGCCAAGCAAAGAGTTGGAAGATATCTCCAGCAGTTTGATCATATCACGCTGATCTGCTGTTAAATCCGTTTTCTCAAGGAGCGTCGCTAATCCAATAATCCCATTGATAGGGGTACGGATTTCGTGGCTCATATTGGCCAGGAAGTTTTCTTTCGATTTCTTTCCCTGTTCAGCAAGTTCTTTCGCCTTGATCAGTTCTTTTTGGTATAATTCCAGTTCGGTATTTTTTCTAATGACTTCACGTTGTGTACGGACAAACTGGATAAAGGAATCTACTTTTGCAGAAGTGACAAAGGGGTTCAGGGGTTTATATAGATAATCTACCGCACCGGCATTCAGCCCTTTTACAGCATATTTGGTTTCTATGGAAATTGCCGTAACGAAGATGACCAGGATATTTTTTGTCCTGGGATTACTTTTTAAAATTTCGACAAGCTCAAAGCCGTCCATTTCAGGCATCTGGACATCTACGAGCGCTATAGCAATATCTTTCTCCCAGGCCAGCCTGAGTGCTTCATTAGGCAATGTTGTAGATATCAGGTTAACATCGTCTCTTTCTAATAAAGCTTCAAGTGCTATAATGTTTTCGGGTCTGTCATCAACAATGAGGATGTTAATCTTTTCCATATCAATTAAATGCTTCCTAAAGAGGAAGTCTAGGTTACTTTCTGGTATATATTATTTTTCTGGTCGATTATCTTAAACCGTCCTATTTCTGTACTTCTAAGTGTTTCTTTAGATCCCAAACACAGGAAGCCAAAGTTAGCTAAACTATTGTAAAAAAGGTCAATAACCTTCTTTTGTAATTCCGTATTAAAATAAATCAGCACATTGCGGCAGGATATCAGCTGAAACTCATTAAATACCCCTTCGGATGCCAGATTATGTGCAGAGAAGAGTACGTTCTTTTTTAAGGAATGATTGATAGAGGCAGCGTCATATCGCGCTGTATAATAGTCGGATAACGTATGTAAAGCCCCTGTTTTCTGGTAATTTTCAGAATAATTTTTCATCTTCTGCAAATCATATATTCCATTCTTGGCCGTTTCCAATACTTCTGAATTGATGTCTGTCCCGTAAAAAAAACTCCTGTCATATAGCTGTTCTTCAGAAAACAGTATAGCGAAGGAGTATAGTTCCTCCCCAGTAGAACATCCGGCATTCCACACTTTTATCCGTTGATAAGACCTTAAATAAGGAATAATATTTTCAGCTACCGACTTATAAAAAAGAGGATCTCTAAACATCTCCGTTACATTTACTGTTATCTCTATGACAAAGGATTCAAAATATTCCTGATCATTAGTCAACAACGTACGTAAATCGAAAAGGCTTAGTTTTTCAAGCTGCATAATCCGCGTTACTCTTCTTTTCAGAGACGCGGTGGAATAATCACTGAAATCAAAACCATGGATATTCTTGATAAAAGAAACCAGGCTTGCCAGCTCTTCATAGCTTATTGTGTCGTCTACATTTTCTAACTTAGCCATACCCTTAACATAGATAATAACTGATCAATATCTACAGGTTTTGCGATATAGTCATTCGCCCCTGCATCAATACATTTCTCACGGTCATTTTTCATTGCCTTAGCCGTGAGCGCAATAATTGGCAATTTCTTATAAGCTTTCATTTCCCGTATCGCAGTCATTGCCTCATAACCATTCATCTCAGGCATCATGATGTCCATTAACACCAGGTCTATTTCGTTGGCTTCTTCTAACCTTTCCAGTGCCTCGCGACCATTGTTTGCAATGACTATATTGATATCATATACTTGTAAAGCACTTGACAACGCGAATATATTCCTCATGTCGTCATCAGTGATCAAGATCGTTTTTCCTTTTAATGCCTTCTCGATAGTAGAAACTGTCTTGATTTTACTGGCCCTACCGGCTGTCAGACTGAACTCATCTTCTTTCTTTAATTTGTTCATAAAGAGACTCACCTCATCAATCAGCCTGTCATTCGACTTATTTGATTTTAGTACCATGGCCTCTGAGTATTTCATGATATGGGCAATTTTATCCTGATCAAGTTCCATTGCTGTATTAATGATCACGGGAACGTGGGTAAACCTGTCCTGTGTTTTAATCTGGTCGAGCAGTTCGAACCCTGAAATATCCGGCAGATTTAAATCGAGAATGATACAGTCGAATGCCTGTTCTTCCAATTTGTCCAATGCTTCTTTTCCGGTAAAGGCCTGTGCAACTTCTATCCCTTTTTGTACCAGCTGTTCTTTCACTACCAGACTTTGTAGTTCCTGGTCTTCAATCAGCAATACAGTCTTGAAGTTGTAAATGATATGTCCCGCATTAAGAATAGAAAAGGCTTCATCCAGTTGTCCTTTTTCGATAGGCTTTTTAAGGAAGCCAATTGCACCTTCTTTTAAGGCCATTTCTCCTTTAAAATCTCCGGCAGACATCATGTGCACCGGTATCTGTTTCGTCTGTGGGTTTGCCTTCAGCTGTTTCAATACTGCCCAGCCATCCATCACAGGTAACATCACATCCAGAATGATGGCATTGGGAAGATTTTTGATCGCCATGTCCAGTCCGGTATCGCCACGGTGTGCCAGAAGCGGAACAAAGCCTTTTTCAATAGCATAGTCTTTTAAAACATCGGCAAATACTTCATCATCCTCGATAATCAGCAGGGTTTGTTTATTGTGTTTATCTACAGGCACAACAATCGGTTCAGGGATCAATGGTATTACAGGTGTTTCTGCTGCAGGCACCATTTCGTCCGTGATGGCAGTACCCTCACCAATTCTTGCGGGAATATAGAGTGTAAAACAACTGCCCGCATTGGGTTCGCTTTCTACCTGTATTTCTCCACCCAGGATATTTGCAAGTTCCTTACTGATAGACAGACCTAAACCGGTACCTCCATACTTGCGGCTGGTAGAGCCATCTGCTTGTTTGAAAGCTTCAAAAATAAGTTTCTGTTTGTCCTCCGGAATACCAATACCTGAGTCTTTAACACTGATAGAGATAATTTTCTCTTCGGTGTTTTTCAGACTGTCTGAATAATAGGCGATACTCTTTTCTGCCAGACCAATGTCCAGTTTAATATTTCCGTTTTCCGGTGTAAATTTAAATGCATTGGAAAGTAGATTCTTAACAATTTGCTCTATCCTGGCAAGATCGGTCATTAACCTTTCAGGAAGTCCGTTGCCCAGGTTCGCTGTGAAGCTGATCTTTTTACTTTTGGCAATCTCTCCAAAAAGTAGTTCCATATTCTGTCTGATCTCAGCTGGCCTTACCTGCTCAATATCAAGGTCTATTTTACCCGATTCAATTTTGGAAAGGTCGAGGATATCATTGATCAGTGTAAGGAGATCGCTCCCCGCATTATGGATAACCCCAGCATATTTAAGTTGTTCTTCATTTAAATTATCCGGTCTGTTTTCTTTCAATATCCTTGCAAGAATTAGGATACTATTTAGTGGTGTACGCAGTTCATGACTCATATTTGCCAGGAATTCCGACTTATATTTACTGGATACTTCCAACTCCTCTGCCTTAGCTTTCATAGCTTCGCGCGCCTGGTTAACAGATAAATTCCGTTCTTCCAACTGATTTGCTTTTTCTTCCAGTTCGGCATTGGTCTCACGAAGCTCTTCCTGCTGTACCCTGAGTTCTTCTTCAGAAGCTTGAAGCTCTTCTGATTTATGGATCAGTTCTTCATTTGTTGTCCTCAATTCTTCCTGCTGGCTTTCCAGCTCTTCTGCCTGTTGCTGGGTTTGAAGGAACAGATCACGTAACTGTGTTCTTGCAATGGCACTGTTTACTGCTACGCCAATAAGATTGGAGAGTACGTTTAACAGTTCCTGTTCAATACCGGTCAGTGGTTTGGCAAAGCCCAGTTCAATTACTGCGATGGTTTCATGTTCGAATAAAACGGGTAAAAGAATTAGTGTGTTTGGTGTTAAATAACCTATGCCAGAGCCTACCTTTATATAATCTGCCGGAACGTCATTGACTTGTTTTAAAATTTTTTCGCGTGCCGCTTGTCCAACCAGCCCTTCGCCAAAGGCAATTTCCCTTAATTTCCCCTTCCTCACCTCCAGCGCATAAGAGCCTGTGAGTTCCAGTGCACGTTTTTTAGCATTGAGCAAATAAAAAGCACCTACAGTTGCACCCAATGAGTTACATATTTGTGTGATAACATTAGTAGAAAGCTCTTCCAATTCCTGTTCTCCGCGTGTAGATTCACTGATAATTGTTGCTTCAGAAAGGAACCAGTTGCGTTGCTTGTTCTCAATAGATAGTTTTTCGAGCGCATCATTGTTTTCTCTCATTTTAATTTCAGTGAGCCGCTGCTCATCGAATGTTCTTTTAATGAAGCTAAACAAGTACAGTACAAGGAATATAATGATCAGGGAACTACCCATAACAGTAAATACTGAGCGTTCGCCGCTCTTGATCCGGTTCTCTTTTCTTAATTTCAGTAAATCCGTTTCATTTTTGATCAGTTCATTATTTACCCTGAGCATATTGTCTTTAAATAGCTTTCCTTTGTCGGTAAGTACCTTCTTCATAGAAAGCGCTTGTCCCCCAATGGCATTTGCCTGAAGTATTTCATGCATATCCTTTATTTTCTGCTGGGCATAATATTCCAGTGAATCCAGTCTTTCCTGCTGTATGGGGTTGTCGATAGTTAACCGTTGCAGGTGGTTAATCTGCGGAATGATTTTATTGGCATTGGCATTATAAGGAGCAAGATAGGCACTCCGCTGGGTGAGTACATATCCTCTTAATCCGGTTTCGGCATTGAGGAGTTTGACCTCTACATTTTGTATGATATCGATGACTTCATACGTGTGATTTTCCCAGGAAGAATCATCATCCATAGAGCGGATACTTTTATACGAGGTTACCGCGGATATGATAACAAATAATAAAGTAATACTAAATCCTAAGAGTACTTGTTGTTTAAATGTCAATTTGAACATATTAGAAATTAAAATGCTTACTAATTAGTAATTCTGAAATTTCTCTGTTGAGAGATTTTCTAGCAATAATACTCAAAAAAATGTCCGTATTAATAAGAATACTAATATTTCGAAAGATTAGTATAAATCCTGTAAACATTGCGCATAGGTAGTGCCGATTGGTACCATTACACTTCCAATCCATACCTGGTTCCTGTCAAATCGGGTAATGTTATCCCTGGAAACGATAAATGCACGGTGGGTACGAATGAATTTCCTTTCGGGAAGGATTAGCAGCATATCACTAATGGTCATCCGTGTACTTAGTGAGCTGTTATTTTTTAAATTGATTTGGGTGTAATTCCCTGCGGCCTCCACATACAGGATGTCATCAAGCATGACTTTAACCTGTTCATAACCGTCTTTGATAAAGATGTAGAGGAGGTCTGTAAGTTCAATGACACCTTTGCGCAGGCTGTGGATCTCCTGCGCCTTATTACAGGCCTGAAGAAACCTGGATAGGGCGAAAGGTTTGAGGAGGTAGTCGAGCGCATTCAGCTCGAAGCCTTTCACCGCATGTTCTGCATAGGCAGTCGTAAAAATGACCAGCGGGGGGTGTGTCAAACTTTTCAGGAAATCTATCCCATTGATATCCGGCATTTTAATATCCAGAAAAATTAAGTCCACCTGCTGTTGCTGAAGAAAAGTGATGGCCTCAAAAGCATTTGTAAATACAGCTTGTAAGTCTACAAAAGGCACTTTTGCGGCATGTGAACGGATCACATCCAATGCTATGGGTTCATCATCTATTGCTATGGCAATCATCATTTATTTCAGGTTCAGTGTTAAATGTACGAAAAACTCCTTTCCGCTCTCCCTGATGATTAATTCATGTTTTCCAGGGTACTGCAAATTTAAGCGTTGGCGTACATTTTCTAAACCTATACCGCTAAGTAATTTTTCAGGATCCCCATCTGCTTTTAGATGGATGCTATTGTTGACATCAAAATATAGTATATCTGCTTTAGTTTGCAGTGTGATTTTAATATGTGAAGGAGACTGCAAACTGATACCGTGTTTAAACGCATTCTCTACGAAAGGAATCAGCAGCATGGGGGCGATTTCCATGCTGGTAAACTGTTCTTCAATTTCAGTATGGATACTGATGTCAACAGTAGTGGATGTCCTTAGCTTCTGCAAGGCGATATAATTGTTAAGATAATCAATATCCCTGCTTAGGGCAATTTTATCCTGCATATTTTCCTGGAGCATAAAACGCATCATATCACCCAGTTTTTGTATCCCCTCACCGGTACGTTCGGCATTCTCCTGGAGGGCTGTTCCATAAAGCGTGTTTAATGCATTAAATAAAAAGTGTGGATTAATCTGTGATTTGAGGAAACTCAAACTGGCATCAGATTTACCCAATTCCATTTTCAAGGTAGAGATCTGCAATTCTGTTGCATTTCTTGACCGGTAAATATACCAGGCGAGTGGGCCGCTGACCAGTAATTGTGCCGGGAAGTGAAATAGGTTGACGATCATGAAAAATTCTCCCCTTCCGGTAATCAGGAATGCGATCAGTCCCATAGGGATGCCCGTGACAATGGTCACCAGAATCGTCTTTCCAAAATAAACTTTGTAGGCTTTGGGCTGCGAAATTAAAGTGGGGATCAGATAGTATAGGGAATAGACGATAGTAAACAGGCACAAGGCGATCACTAGGGTCCAGCACAGGATTACCTCAAAATCTGCTCCGGTGGTTACAAAGATCAATACCCCCAGGAACCAGAATGCTGCACCGAACACAATTTCCAGTTTCATCTGGTGCTGGTTATCTTTTTCTTCTGCTTCGACAAGGAAAACAATCAGTTTCTTAAGGGCGACATAGATGGCAATAAGGAGGATTAACCATGCGGAATAGGTGAAACCATTAAAGAAAAAGTGGTTATATGCATTGTCTACATTGCTGAACTGAGAAAACAGGTAAGCTTTGCTGTAGGTTTGGGTAATGCTGGTTACCAGTCCTGAAAAAAGAAACATCAGAACCAGGACTACAATATTGAACCCTGTATTCACCTTTCTGTACAATGGGGGTAAAATGCAGAAATTGAGCAGCAGGAAGGTAAAGTAAAGCAGGGAATAACGGAATAGGGCAGGGATAAAATAGCTGGATAAATAATTGTACTCTACCTTTGCATTATCAAACTCCCAGGGCACCCGGATATCTGAGCCCCCGGAAATCAGCATGAGTATAGCGAGGCCATAGAGGATACTGGCTACCCAGAATTCTATTTTACTTAGATCTTTTATATTCATTTTAGTGGCAGCTGCCGAAAACGTTAACTTCATCTGTGTGTATGATTATCTGGTACAATACTACAAAGGGATTTACTTCTCTTTTTTAAAATGTGATGAATGCCTGAAAAAATGTGATGAATAGGTAAATATGGGTAAATTGCGGCTTTTATTTTTATGACTATGAAAATTTACGGGATCCCGAATTGCAGTACAGTTAAAAAAGCCAGGACGTGGCTTACCGATAATGGGTTTGAATATGAATTCCATGATTTCAAAAAACAGGGGATTACTACCGAAAAACTTCTGGAATGGTGTGAGGTATTTGGATGGGAAACAGTCCTGAATAAAAAAGGAACCACCTGGAAGAAATTATCTTTCGAACAGCAGTCGTCCGTGAAAGATGAAGCATCTGCTATTGCAGTATTAAAAGAGAATTTAAGTGCTATTAAAAGACCTGTGGTGGAAGTAGATGGAAAGGCTGTACTAATCAGCTTTGATGAAGAAAAATATGCGCTTGAATTAAAAAGATAAATCTTTTAAGTGTTAATTTTTGTTAAAAGAATGTACATGCTAACAAACTAATATATATTTGATTTTGCATAGCCTGTGCGAGCAGCGGAGAATAGAGAACCTATGCAAAATCTAACGGACGAAAAAACTATTCAACATGAACATGCTTAAAAGATTACTGATGGCATTGCTTTTTGCAATGCCAGTACATATATATGCACAGACGGGAGTAAGTGGCGGTGTTTTTGATTATGAAAACAAAAACTTCCCCTTACAAAAAGTGACGGTGCGAAACCTGAACAATAAGAAAATAGTATTAACAGGTGCTGCAGGACAGTTTACTATTCAGGCTAATAAAGGTGATTTACTGGAATTGTCTTTACCGGGGTACCATACCGATACACTGTATCTGACCGACCTGCAATCGAAAACGATCTATCTGCCGGTTTCCTCGACCGACCTTAAAGAGGTGAAAATAAGGAGTGCAAAGCTTTCGAGAGACCTTAACCTTAAAAACCCTACCAATGCGCAAGAGTTTAAACGTGTCTCCGGAATCCGTCCTACACAGAATGTAGGCCGTGCAGGTGGAGTAGGCATCGCCTTTGGTGGCGGAAAAGCAAAACGTGAAAAAGCGAAAGAAAAGGCATTGGAGGTCAAAGATTTTTATGAATCGGAAATCAACAAGTATTTTAGTGAAGAACATGTGAATGACCTGATTAAACTGGAAGGGCAGGATTTAAAGGATTTTATTAACATGTACAAACCCAGTGTGGCACTGGTAAAAGGCGATGAGCTGTTTAATTACGATTTTTATATTGCAGAAGCTTACCAAAAATGGCTGAAGTTATCACCCGCACAACGAAAGGGGGCACCAATGCCAAAGCTGAATAAGAACTAGCCAGATTCCTGAATCAACAAAACACACACACATAATGAATTATTCCGTTTTCCGAAAAACACTTCTTCTGGCGGTGTTTTTTGCATTGAGTATCGATACCTATGCGCAACAGCCATCTGCCGTAAGCAAATATGATCCGCATGCCGCTTTCAGCCCTTTGTTTTACACCCAGAATGGAAATGAATACCGTTCCGCCAGTGGTGCACCAGGACCAAAATACTGGCAGAACCGTGCAGATTACAATATCACAGCAACCCTGGATGACAAAAAGAATACGGTGTCGGGAACGGTCACCATTACCTACAAGAACAATAGTCCTGATCAGCTGCCTTTTTTATGGCTGCAGCTGGATCAGAACCTGTTTGAGAAAGATTCGCGTGGAAATGGGCTGATCAAGGCCGGAAGCCGTTATGGCGCACGTGGTGAAAAGGTGGATGGTGGTTACACCATCACCGATTTCTCAGTAGCACAGAAGGCATTGCCTGTTAAATTTACGTCGATTACAGAAGATACCAGGATGCAGATCAGGCTGGATAAGCCCATGGCAGCGAATGGCGACCTGTTAACCATCAAAATGAATTTCTCTTTTGTCATTCCTGTTAACGGATCTGATAGGATGGGACACTTGGCCACCAAAAATGGTGAGATTTATACCATTGCGCAATGGTTCCCGCGCTTATCTGTATATGATGACGTGCTGGGCTGGAATACCTTGCCTTACTGGGGAGCAGGGGAGTTCTACTGTGAATATGGTGATGTGAATTATACGGTTACAGCTCCTGCAAGTCATATTGTAATGGGATCGGGTGAGCTATTAAATCCACAGGAAGTATTTACGGCAGCACAACTAAAAAGATGGAATGCGGCGAAACTCAGTGATCAAACCATTGCCATCCGTTCTGCAGAAGAAGTGACTGATCCCAAGTCTCGTCCGGCGAAAGCCTCACTGACCTGGAAGTTTAAGATGTTAAATACCAGGGATGTTGCCTGGTCGTCTTCTCAAGCTTTTGTTTTGGATGCCGCAAAAATTAACCTCCCTGGTGGAAAAAAATCACTTGCCGTGTCTGCACAACCTGTAGAAAGTAACGGAGTTGATGGGTATGGAAGGGGAGTGGAATATATTAAAGGCAGTATTGAGCATTATTCTGAAAAATGGTTTGAATATCCTTATCCAATGGCGGTGAATATTGCCGCTAATGTAAGTGGTATGGAATATCCCGGAATTGTGTTCTGTGGATGGAAGGCTAAGAATGCAGAAGCCTGGGGAGTGATCGATCATGAATTTGGCCATACTTGGTTCCCTATGGTTGTGGGTAGCAATGAGCGTAAATTCGGCTGGATGGATGAAGGCTTCAATACCTTTATCAATGGATTGTCTTCCGCTGCATTTAACAATGGGGAGTATAAATCACCTAAGGAAAATATGCAGATGGTAGGTAAATACCTTTCTGGTAAAAATACAGAGTATATCATGTTAACTCCGGATGCCATGGAAGAGGAGAATATTGGCATGAATCTCTATGCCAAACCGGGATGGGGATTGCAGTTTTTAAGGAATGAGGTGCTTGGGGCAGACCGCTTTGATTATGCTTTTAGAAACTACATCAAACAATGGGCTTTCAAACACCCTACTCCATATGATTTTTTCCGCTCCATGGAGAACGGCTCAGGTGAAGATCTTGCCTGGTTCTGGAGGGGCTGGTTTATTGAAGACTGGAAAACAGACCTGGCGATTACCAGTGTAACGCCAACGAAGAAAGAAGGACAGATTGAGGGATATCAGATCATCGTAGAGAACATGAACCAAATGCCTATGCCGATCATCCTGCAGGTTAAATTGCAGAGTGGCAAGACTGATACGATCAGGATTCCTGTTGATGTCTGGATGAGAAACAAAAGCTGGGCAATAGATTATACCACAACGGAAGAACTTTTATCTGTAGAACTTGATCCGGATAAGGTTACACCAGATATCAACTCAACCAATAATACATGGTTTAAATAGTTAGTCGGTTTAACATGTATTGGTTTTAGAAGCGCCCATATCCTCAACAAAGAGGATATGGGCGCTTTTGATAAAGAGTCCATACGACCGTAGCTCAAACGTTGTGGTCCTGTTCTGTAAAATATCCTTACCTCTTTATTTTTTAAAATAAATTACCTGGTTTCTGCAAATCCATATTAAACTGATGGCTGATTCGATGCGCTCGCGAATGTGTTATTTAATTTCAGTTATTATTAAAATTTATGGTTTACAAGCAGAAGTATTTAGACCCATTGGTACTTTTTTCATTTCAGCGCATTTTTGCTGGTCCGTCCAGTAAGCAGATGTTGATTTCATTTTTAAATGCATCCCTTGCCGGATGCAGGAATATTGTTGATGTCACTTATAATGACACCACCATGACGCACAGTGCTGATCATGAAACAGATGACATCATTGATATACTTTGTACAGACGTGCATGGGGATAGCTTCTTTGTGGGAATCCAGCTTTTGCCGGAGACTGATCTGAAGCATGATCCGGTCATGTGTGGAATGAGGCTGATTAAGGAACAAAAGAAGATCGAACAGTTGGTTTACTTAAAATTCAACCTGAAGAAGGTGTATGTGGTTGTACTCATTGCAGGTCACATGAGCAAAGTTGTAAGGGAGGGGTATCGTCATGATATCAATATACGTCCATTATTTCCTAGAAAATATTCTGATTTAACTTTGAATCTTGTTTTTATTGATTTTGCTCTCTTTAATAAAAAGGAAACAGAATTAAGTACACTGCTTGATAAGTGGGTGTTTGCTCTTAAAAGCATTAATCACACGGAGGAGATTTCTTCATATCTGCAGGAACCCGAGTTTAAGCAGTTGTTTGAAATGATTGAATATGAAGGGCTTACTTCGGTGGAAAAGCAAGCGTACCATGCCTCCCTGAAATCAGGAAATTAGTCATTATAATTTAGCACTACCATGATTCCGTCCCAGCTGATTGCAGTGACGGAATCATGGTGGTGCTTTAAGCTTTGCCCTTAATGGCGATTAAAGAAGCTGTCTTTTAATTTCTGTGCATCAATTAAAGGCTCAGGTTCATCCAGTCTGATCAGCCATCCTTTTTGTTTCAATAAGGCAATCTCCACTTTGGATACCGACAGATCTTTTCCTTTAAGGTGTTTTTTATACACCAGTGGGGCGGGCGGTTCAATATCTGAGGGGCTGGAGAAAAGCACTTCAATATTGAATTTTGGCCATAACTGTATATCGCCCATATTGGCAGAGAAGATTCTCTTTGTACTGTTGGCAGGAATTGCAGCGGCAAATTCACCTTTATATTGTCCGCCTTTTTCTGTGGTCATACTGGCAAGAAGCTGGAAGGATGTTTCATTGACCAGGTGGAAGTGGGCTACTGCTGCACTGTGCTGATCGGCCACGAGCGCCAGGTAAACACCTTCTTTTTTAAATTCTGCTACAGGCACCGCTGCATTTGGTCTATTTGATACTACGGTATTATCATCCGGGATATCTCCATGTACTAGGGTCACTTTAGAAGCCAGTACAGGTATCTCAAAATCATTTGCATCTGTTACACCAATAGTATCTTTATCTATGATACGTGTCACGTAACCTTCTATATTCTCGTCAACAAAACGTACAAAATCACCTAAATTCAAACTCATAATGCTAATTTTTAAGAGTACATACTCTGTTTATACAAACCTAAGGAATAATATTTTTTTATCTTTGTCCCATCACGATTAATTCTATGGCTGAAGAAAAGCAAATAAATAATCCATTACATGGAAAAACATTGGAATTTATTCTCAAGCAGCTGGTATGGCATTATGATTGGCCTGAGCTGGGGAAACTGATAAAAATCGCGTGCTTTAATAATGATCCGAGTTTAAAGTCGAGTTTGAAGTTTTTAAGAAAGACTGACTGGGCACGGAAAAAAGTAGAGAAACTCTACTTAAATACTTTTCATTAAAAGCGGCGCAATTGGTGCCTGAACAGAATTCACAAGAGATGAACAAACATTATGGAGGATCTGCTGTATGGTTCATATTCAGTTTATAGATCTTATGTATTGAGTTGACCTTAAAAGGCTTTTTATCTAGCTATATAAAGGGGATTGAATTAGTCTATGGCTAATCCAGTGCCAATTGTACACCAATACCGGGTAGCGCAGATATCGATGACTCCCAAAGGCTGTCGCGTGCGTACGTTCTACGCTCTATTGAGGCATAGCATATTTGCCACTGAGTCTGGTCTTACAATACTCAGATTATTGCATTTATTTCTCTTAACCTCTTGATTCATAAAATGTATTGTCTTACCTTTGCAATCCCTTATTAAGGGGTAAAGTTTTTAAATTACAAATAGAAAAACAAATTAACAATGCCAACCATTCAACAATTAGTTAGAAAAGGTAGAGTAGCACTGGAGTTCAAGAGTAAGTCTCCGGCGTTGGACAGTTGTCCACAGCGAAGAGGTGTATGTACACGTGTATATACCACTACCCCTAAAAAACCAAACTCAGCGATGCGTAAAGTTGCACGTGTACGTTTAACCAATGGAAAAGAAGTTAACGCTTATATCCCTGGTGAAGGTCACAACTTGCAAGAGCACTCTATCGTATTGATCCGTGGTGGTCGTGTTAAAGATTTACCAGGTGTACGTTATCACATCATCCGTGGAGCATTAGATACTTCAGGAGTTGCTGGTCGTAACCAACGTCGTTCAAAATATGGCACAAAACGTCCTAAACCAGGACAAGTAGCTGCTGCACCAACAAAAGGTAAAAAGAAATAATTAGGAGGAACAGAAAATGAGAAAGTCAAAACCGAAAAAGAGAATTATCCTTCCTGATCCAAAATTTAACGATGTTCAGGTGACAAGATTTGTAAACAATATGATGTATGATGGAAAAAAATCCATTGCTTACTCTATTTTTTATGATGCAGTTGAATTAGCTGAGAAAAAAGCTGGTGAAAATGGTTTAGAAGTATGGAAACGTGCTTTAACAAATGTAATGCCTGCAGTAGAGGTGAAATCACGCCGTGTGGGTGGTGCAAACTTCCAGGTACCTACAGAAGTTCGTCCTGATCGTAAAATCGCTTTAGGTATGAAATGGTTAATTTCATTTGCAAGAAGACGTGGTGAAAAAACCATGAAAGAAAAACTTGCAGGAGAAATCGTTTCAGCAGCTAAAGGTGAAGGTGCGGCCGTGAAAAAGAAAGAAGATACGCATAAAATGGCTGAAGCCAACAAAGCGTTCTCACATTTCCGTTTTTAATTATTGAAAACATAAGATGTCAAGAGATTTAAGATTTACAAGAAACATTGGTATTGCTGCGCACATTGATGCGGGTAAAACCACCACAACAGAGCGTATTCTTTATTATGCTGGTGTTAGTCACAAAATTGGTGAAGTGCACGAAGGTGCTGCAACAATGGACTGGATGGCACAAGAGCAAGAGCGTGGTATTACTATCACTTCTGCTGCTACTACTGTTGGATGGAAATACAGAGGTCAGGATTACCATATTAACATCATTGATACACCGGGTCACGTGGATTTTACCGTAGAGGTAAACCGTTCACTGCGCGTATTAGATGGTTTGGTATTCTTATTTTCTGCAGTTGATGGTGTTGAGCCTCAATCTGAGACTAACTGGCGTCTGGCTAACAACTATAATGTTGCCCGTATAGGTTTCGTGAATAAAATGGACCGCTCAGGTGCAGATTTTCTGAAAGTAGTTGGACAGGTTAAAAGTATGTTAGGCAGTAATGCAGTTCCATTGCAATTGCCAATTGGTGCTGAAGATAACTTCAAAGGTGTAGTTGATCTGATCAACAACCGCGGTATTGTTTGGAATGAGCACGATAAAGGAATGACCTTTACTGAAGTGCCAATTCCTGATGATATGATCGATGAGGTTGCGGAATGGAGAGAGAAATTACTTGAATCTGTAGCTGATTATGATGAGACTTTGATGGAGAAATTCTTCGAAGATCCTAATTCAATTACAGAACGTGAAATTCTTGATGCTTTACGTGCAGCTGTTTTAGATGCTAAAATTGTACCTATGGTTTGTGGTTCATCTTTCAAAAACAAAGGTGTGCAAACTATGCTGGACTATGTGATGGAATTATTGCCTTCACCAATGGATTCAGAAGGTATTGTTGGTACTAATCCGGACACAGGTGCTGAGATCTTACGTAAACCAGATGAAAAAGAGCCGTTTGCAGCTTTGGCATTTAAAATTGCAACGGATCCTTTTGTTGGTCGTTTGTGCTTTATCCGTGTATATTCTGGTAACTTAGAAGCTGGTTCATATATTTACAATGCGCGTTCTGAAAACAAAGAACGTATTTCCCGTATCTTCCAGATGCATGCAAATAAGCAAAATCCTATTCCTAATGTTGGAGCTGGTGATATTGCTGCGGTTGTAGGCTTTAAAGATATCAAAACAGGAGATACACTTTGCGAAGAGAAAAATCCTATCGTTCTTGAGTCAATGGTATTCCCTGAGCCGGTTATCGGTTTAGCGATTGAGCCTAAAACTCAGGCTGATATCGATAAATTAGGTATGGGATTATCTAAATTAGCTGAAGAAGATCCTACATTCAGGGTTCAAACTGACGAGGAAACTGGTCAGACTGTAATCTCTGGTATGGGTGAGCTTCACTTAGATATCCTGATTGACCGTCTTAAACGTGAGTTTAAAGTTGAGGTTAACCAAGGAGCTCCACAGGTTGCTTACAAAGAAGCCATCAATGGTACTATTCAACACCGTGAGACGTACAAAAAACAATCAGGTGGCCGTGGTAAATTCGCGGATATTCAGGTTGTTATCTCACCTATCGATGCTGACTTTGAGAAAGGTGGTTTACAGTTTGTGAATGAAATCACTGGTGGATCTATTCCACGTGAATTTATCCCTTCAGTAGAAAAAGGATTTGCAGCCTCTATGTCTAATGGTGTATTAGCTGGTTATCCTCTTCCTGATATGAAAGTTCGCTTAATTGATGGTTCATTCCACGCAGTCGATTCAGATGCTTTATCTTTCGAACTTGCTGCTAAAATGGCTTACCGTGAAGCATTACCTAAATGTAACCCTGTATTGATGGAGCCAATCATGAAAATCGAAATCTTAACCCCTGAAGAAAACATGGGTGATGTGATCGGTGACATGAACCGTCGTCGTGGTCAACTGTTAGGTATGGATACCCGTAACGGATCTCAGGTAATTAAAGCAACTGTACCTCTATCTGAAATGTTCGGTTATGTAACGCAGTTGCGTACCATTACTTCAGGCCGTGCGACGTCTACAATGGAGTTTGATCATTATGATCCGGCACCTAAAAACGTACAGGACGAAGTGATTGCTAAATCAAAAGGCAGAATCAAGTCTATCGACTAATAAAAAATCCGGCCGCCTGTTATTAATAGCTCTAACAGGCAGCCTTAATTAAATAAATATTATGAGCCAAAGAATCAGAATTAAATTAAAATCTTACGATTATAATCTGGTAGATAAATCTGCTGAGAAAATCGTTAAGACTGTAAAACCTACAGGTGCAGTGGTTAGCGGGCCAATTCCGTTGCCAACAGAAAAGAAAATCTTCACTGTTTTGCGTTCACCACACGTGAACAAAAAAGCGCGTGAGCAGTTTCAATTATGTGCATACAAACGTTTGTTAGACATTTATAGCTCTAACTCTAAAACTGTTGATGCGTTAATGAAACTTGAATTACCTAGCGGTGTTGAAGTGGAAATTAAAGTTTAATTAGTTTTTTTTATAAAGAAGCCTCCGGATTTATTTCTGGAGGCTTCTTTGTTTAGTTTTTTTGAGATCACAATTTTTAATCTTAAAAAATCAAAATGGCTAGCCTATGTAGATTCCTGTAGTAGTAAATTACTTTGGTAAAATTTTCCTTGGAAAGAATGAAAAACCAGGAACGAAAATGGGCTTTAAACGAAGGAGTGGTTAACAATCACTATCCCTATCCCCCGTTTTTATAGTCGTCCAGTTTATTGCGCTCATCCTGCAGCTCCCGGGCCAGCTTCTTTTCCTTATCATTGGCCTTAACTTTATAGGCTTGGTATTCTTGGGAAATTTCTTCATACAAGTTACTGCGGTATTTCGCCTCCTGCACACTTTTAGCAGAACGGATGCTAACGAAGGCGAAAGCCAAAGCAAATACAATGATGAGTGACCATACAATCGTGTTATAGGCTGATTTGCTGAACGATATCCCAAGAAATGATATCTCGTCTATTTTTGCATTTGTGTCTGCCAAGGAGTTCTCCTTGCCCTTGATCTGATTATTCAGAGCTTGTATGGATTTTTCCTGTTCAGCGATCTTCATTCTCGCTTTTTTGAGTAGCACAATATTGGTCTTCAGACTATCATTTACACTTTGATAAAATGCAGCCAGACGATATGGATTGACCAGCTTAAATCCGTTAAGGGTTTTGGATTTGGCTAACATCAGATTATACTGTCCTTTCAAACTTGGATCTGCCAACGGGATGGCATGAGGAATAGAAGGAGCAACAGCTTTTTTACTAGTGTCCTGCGCAGAAGCACCTAGAGAGGCCGCGGAAAGAATAAAACAGGTAAAGATTGCGAGTATATAATTCTTCATAAGTTTTTGTTTGGTCTAAAAATAACAATCATATGTTAATTTTATTGTGTGTTGATTGTAGATAGTATATTTGTATCGAATGTCGGTATTAGTATTTACAATTATTGTTTTATCGGGTGCTTTTTTAGCTGGGTTGCTAGGCTCATTGACAGGTTTAGGCGGTGGGGTAATCATCATTCCTTTGCTGACACTGGTGTTGGGAGTGGATATTCATTATGCCATCGGGGCTTCTGTTGTCTCTGTCATTGCCACTTCATCCGGTTCGGCCGCGGCTTATGTAAAAGAAGGCATCACTAATATCCGTATAGGTATGTTCCTAGAAATTGCAACAACGATCAGTGCCGTATTGGGTGCAGTTATTACTGTGTATATTAATCCTGGATATATAGCTGTGATCTTTGGCTGTATCCTGCTCTTTTCAGCAGTTATGATGGTGCGTAAAAAAGTAGATCAGTCGGTTGAGAGCAGTTCAGGAGTGCTGGCCAACTTTTTTAAACTGAATGGATCATACCCCACAGCTCAGGGGACTGTAAAATATGGCGTACACAATGTGGCTGGTGGGTTTGTGATGATGTTCTTTGCAGGGATTATTTCTGGTTTATTGGGCATCGGATCAGGTGCTTTGAAAGTGCTGGCAATGGATAACATTATGAAACTACCTTTCAAGGTTTCCACGACAACAAGTAATTTCATGATGGGCGTCACTGCCGCGGCAAGTGCAATTGTTTACCTGCATAGGGGACAAATTGATCCGGGAATTGCCATGCCGGTAACCCTTGGGGTATTATTAGGCGCTACTGTAGGTTCCAAAATACTGGTCAGGACAAATACAGACAAGCTGAAAGTAATATTTGCAGTAGTCGTCACCTTTCTTGCTTTACAAATGATTTATAATGGACTGTCGGGGAAACTGTAATGAAGCAACAAGGAAAACATTATTTTGCAGATAAAGACATACAGGTCGTTCTTGGAACACTGCTACGGGTAGGGGTGATTGCATCGATGGCGGTGGTCTTCGTGGGTGGGGTTATTTATCTCAGTATGTATAGCTCATATATGATTGATTATGAGATTTTTAATCCGCAAAAGACACCCTATTCTTCTATCCTGATGATCTTCCATGGACTGCTTACCTTAGATGGAAAAGCCATTATTCAGTTCGGTACATTGTTGCTGATCTTTACACCGGTAACCCGTATTGTATTTTCGATTTTCAGCTTTCTAATTGAAAAAGATTACCTCTATGTGCTGATCGGATTATTTGTCCTGGGAATTATATTGATCAGTTTGAGTAACAAGCTGGTAGGCTAAAAACCGGTTTAACCGGGCATTCTGTCAATTATCCAAAAATAATAGCAAATATTTGAAAAAATAATACGCTAACTATTTGAAAATTAAGATTTCTTTCCTATTTTTGCCCTCCCTTAACGGGAATTGTATCCACCTTGAACGAAGCCCTACTGCTTCGATGGGTGTTAAATTAAAAAAAGAAAATGTCAGGTATTATTGGAAAAAAAGTAGGAATGACCAGCATTTTCGACGCCGATGGAAAAAACATTCCATGTACGGTGATCGAAGCTGGGCCTTGTGTAGTTACACAGGTTAAGACCGAAGAGAAAGACGGTTACGTTTCAGTTCAGTTAGGCTTCAGTGAAGCTAAAGAAAAGAACACTACCAAGCCTCTTATGGGCCACTTTGCGAAAGCAAACACCACACCAAAACGTAAATTAGTAGAATTTGCTCCGTTTGAAGAATCGTTGAATTTAGGCGATACGGTAACGGTAAGTATTTTTGCTGAAGGCGATTTCGTGGATGTAGTTGGTACATCAAAAGGTAAAGGTTTTCAGGGTGTTGTGAAACGCCATGGATTCGGTGGTGTTGGTGGTCAGACTCACGGTCAGCACAACAGGATGCGTGCGCCGGGTTCATTGGGTGCTGCTTCATACCCTGCACGTGTATTTAAAGGTATGCGTATGGCAGGTAGAATGGGTGGAGACAGAGTGAAAGTTCAGAACTTACAAGTTTTGAAAGTTTATGCTGAGCAAAACCTTGTTGTAGTTAGTGGTTCCATTCCAGGAGCTAAAGGTTCTTACGTAATCTTAGACAAGTAAGCAAGATGGAAGTTAATGTAGTAAACATTTCAGGAAAAGAGACAGGTGCCAAGGTGCAGCTTCCTGAGTCGGTATTTGGTGTAACACCTAGCGATCATGCGATTTATTTAGATGTGAAACAGTATTTGGCTAACCAACGTCAGGGAACTCACAAATCTAAGCAACGTAATGAGATTGCAGGTTCAACCCGTAAATTGTATAAACAAAAAGGTACTGGTGGTGCCCGTGCTGGTAGCATTAAATCACCTTTATTTAATGGTGGTGGTCGTGTATTCGGTCCTCAGCCGCGTGATTACAGTTTTAAATTGAATAAAAAATTAAAATCACTGGCGCGTAAATCTGCGTTGTCATACAAAGCTCAGGATAACAATATCCTTGTTTTGGAAGATTTTACTTTTGACACAATCAAAACTAAAAATTACGTTAACCTTATTAATGCGTTAAGCTTAGCAGGTGAAAAAACTTTATTGGTTTTACCTGCACAAGATAACAATATCTATTTATCAAGCAGAAACGTTCAGAAAGTAAAAGTAATCACTGCGGATCAGGTGAATACATATGATGTATTGAACTGCGGTAAACTTTTGTTAACTGCGAATACTGTTAAAACATTGGAGGAGGCATTTGCCAAGTAATATGGAATTTTTAAGAAAACCAATATTAACCGAAAAAGCTTCTGCTTTAACAGAAAAGTCTAACCGCTTTACTTTCAGAGTAGAACACAAAGCAAATAAATTGCAAATTAAATCCGCTATTGAAAAAATGTATGGTGTGAACATTTTAGCTATTAACACAATGATTGTTACTGGTAAAATGAAAAGCAGAAATACTAAAGGTGGTTTAGTTACGGGACGTAGCCCGAAATACAAGAAAGCAATTGTAACCCTGGCAGCAGGTGAGACGATTGATTATTACGCGAATATTTAATAAGAATTGAATAATTTATAACTATGGGCTTAAGAAAATTTAAACCAGTTACTCCGGGAACCCGCTTTAGAGTTGGGGCTGATTTCTCGGAGATTACAGCAACCAAGCCCGAAAAATCATTGGTTGTTTCTTCTAAGAAATCGGGAGGACGTAACAATACAGGAAAGATGACTATGCGCTACATGGGTGGTGGTCACAAAAAATCTTACCGTTTAATTGACTTTAAACGTGATAAGTTTGATATTCCTGCTACAGTAGCTACTATTGAATACGATCCAAACCGTACCGCACGTATTGCATTACTACATTATGCAGATGGTGAGAAGCGTTATATTATTGCACCGGAAGGATTGCAAGTGGGACAAAAAGTATTATCAGGAGAGACAGCAACTCCAGAAGTTGGAAATACTTTAAAATTAGCTAATATCCCTTTGGGTTCGATTGTTCACAATCTTGAAATCCAACCGGGCCGTGGTGCGCAGCTGGCTCGTAGTGCTGGTGCTTACGCACAATTAGCTGCACGTGATGGTAAATATGCAACATTGAAAATGCCTTCAGGAGAGATAAGATCTATCTTAACTTCTTGCCTAGCAACAATTGGAGCTGTTTCCAATTCAGATCACGCTAACGAGGTATTAGGTAAAGCAGGCCGTAAACGTTGGTTGGGACGTCGTCCAAGAACCCGTCCGGTATCTATGAACCCTGTCGATCACCCAATGGGTGGTGGTGAAGGTCGTTCATCAGGAGGTCAGCCAAGATCAAGGAATGGTATCTATTCTAAAGGCTTCAAGACCCGCTCACTTAAAAAATACTCAAATCGTTTCATCATAGAGAAAAGGAAGAAATAATGGCTCGTTCGATTAAAAAAGGACCTTATATTGACCATAACGTAGAGAAGAAAGTAGTATCTATGAATGATTCAGGCAAAAAGTCTGTCATTAAAACTTGGTCACGCAGATCAATGATCTCACCAGATTTCGTGGGTCATACATTTGCAGTGCATAACGGTAATAAATTCATACCGGTATACGTAACAGAAAACATGGTTGGTCACAAGCTGGGAGAGTTTGCTCCAACCAGAACATTTAGGGGTCACTCTGAAAAGAAAAAATAATTAAGAGATGGAAGCAGTAGCGAAATTAAACAATTGTCCAACCTCACCGCGTAAGATGCGTTTGGTTGTAGATCTTATCAGAGGTGAGCGTGTTGAGAAAGCATTAAGTATTTTGAAATTCACCAATAAAGAAGCAGCATTAAAGGTTGAGAAACTTTTGTTGTCTGCGATCAAAAACTGGGAAGCTAAAAATGAAGGTTCTCGCCCTGAAGAAAACCAATTATATGTAAAAACTATAATGGTTGGTGGCGGCCGTCAGTTGAAAAGACTGAGACCTGCACCCCAAGGTCGTGGTTACAGAATACGTAAACGTTCAAACCACGTTACTTTGATAGTAGATAGTAAAAACGTTGAAACTCAAACTAATTAGTAGAAATGGGACAAAAAGCACATCCAATAGGAAACAGGTTAGGAATCATCAGAGGTTGGGATTCTAACTGGTTCGGTGGCAACAACTATGCTGACAAATTAGTTGAGGACGAAAAAATAAGAAAATACCTTTCTGTGCGTATTGCAAAAGGAGGAGTAGCTAAAGTAGTTATTGAGCGTACGTTAAAACGTATCACTGTAACTATCCACACTGCACGTCCGGGTATTGTGATCGGTAAAGCAGGAGCTGAGGTTGATAAAATCAAAGAAGAGTTAAAGAAACTTACAAAAAAAGAGATTCAGATTAACATTTTTGAGATCAAACGTCCTGAGCTTGATGCACAACTGGTTGCAGAAAGTGTTGCGAAACAATTAGAAGCAAGGATCTCCTTCCGTAGAGCAATGAAATCTACTATCGCATCAACCATGCGTATGGGCGCTGAAGGTATCAAAATCATGACATCAGGCCGTTTAGGTGGTGCTGAAATGGCACGTAGCGAACAGTATAAAGAAGGAAGAATTCCTTTGCATACTTTCCGTGCGGACATTGATTATGCATTGGCTGAAGCATTAACTACTTATGGTAAAATAGGTGTTAAAGTTTGGATCTGCAAAGGCGAGGTTTACGGTAAACGTGATCTTTCTCCAAACATTGGTGCAACAAGTAATGCTCCTGGTAAAGGTGGCAGACCTGAAGGTGCATTTGCAGGTGGTGGCAGAGATAGAGATAACCGTGGCGGTGGCGACAGACGTAACGACAACAAAGGTCGTGGCGGTAGGGGCCCAGGTCAGGGAGCTCCGGGTCAAGGCAGAGATAATAGAGGCGGAAACACTCCTAACAGAGGTCCTCGGAAATAATTAGTTAACAGATCGTTTTACGATAATATTAAGATAAAATGTTACAGCCAAAAAGAACGAAGTTCAGAAAGATGCAAAAGGGCAGAATGAAAGGTTTAGCTTCACGTGGAGCTGAATTGTCATTCGGGTCTTTCGGGATTAAATCTTTAGAGGCGACCTGGATCACCAGTCGCCAAATAGAGGCAGCCCGTATTGCGGTAACTCGTTTCATGAAACGTGAAGGCCAAGTGTGGATTAGAATTTTCCCGGACAAACCGGTAACTAAGAAACCAGCTGAAGTACGTATGGGTAAAGGTAAAGGTGCGCCGGAATACTGGGTAGCTGTTGTTAGACCAGGACGCGTTATTTTTGAAGCAGAAGGTGTACCTTTAGAAGTTGCTAAAGAAGCTATGCGTTTAGCTGCACAAAAATTACCGATACAAACCAAATTTGTAGTACGTAGAGATTACGTAGAGGCATAAAAAGTTTTGGGGTCAATGTTGTAAGTAACTTGTTATTATAACCGCTAGACCCAGAACATAAAAATTAATAAAATGAAGAACTCAGAAATCACAGGGCTTTCACAAGAAGAACTAGTAGTCAGAATTGCAGAAGAAACAGAAAACTTGGTTAAGTTAAAATTTGCACATACAATTTCGGCTATAGAGAATCCTACCCGCATTAGTAAGGTAAGAAAAGACATCGCCCGATTAAATACTGAAATGACTAAGCGTAAGGCGGCGTCAGCTAGTGAAACTAAATAACTTTAGAGTCGAAATGGAAAGACAATTAAGAAAAACAAGAACCGGGTTGGTAGTGAGTAACAAGATGGATAAATCTGTTGTTGTTGCGGTAGAGCGTAAAGTGAAGCACCCGATCTATGGTAAGTTTGTTAAGAAAACTACCAAATTTATGGCTCATGACGAGAAAAACGATTGCGGTATTGGTGATACAGTACTGATCATGGAGACTCGTCCGCTGAGTAAAAACAAGAACTGGAGATTAGTGGAAATTTTAGAGAGGGCTAAATAACATGGTACAACAGGAATCGAGATTAAATGTAGCCGATAATAGCGGCGCAAAACAAGTATTGGTTATCCGTGTACTTGGTGGTACTGGTAAGAGATATGCATCTATAGGTGACAAAATCGTTGTTACTGTTAAAAGTGCAATTCCTTCAGGTAACATTAAAAAAGGTACCGTATCTAAAGCAGTTGTAGTAAGAACGAAAAAAGAGATCAGACGTAAAGATGGTTCTTACATCCGTTTCGACGATAATGCAGCGGTATTGTTAAATGCACAAGATGAGCCACGTGGAACACGTATTTTTGGCCCGGTAGCGAGAGAACTGCGTGAAAAACAATTCATGAAAATTGTATCATTAGCACCGGAGGTATTATAATATGAAAAATAAAGTAACTGTTCAACCAAAAATTAAAATCCGTAAAGGAGATTTAGTAAAGGTTATCGCTGGTGATTCAAGAGGCCAGGAAGGTAAAGTACTTTCAGTATTGATTACTAAAAGTAGAATACTGGTAGAAGGTGTAAACCTTGTATCTAAACATACAAAACCAAATGCTGCTAATCCTAACGGAGGTATCATTAAAAAAGAAGCTGCTCTTCATATTTCTAACGTGGCGTTAGTAGATCCTAAAACAGGTGCGACTACGCGTGTTGGCAGAAAGCTTAATGCTGATGGGAAATTAGTTAGGGTATCTAAAAAATCAGGAGAGGAGATCAAATAATGACTTACATACCAAGATTAAAGACTAAATATAAAGAGGAGATTGTAACCGCACTTAAAGAAAAGTTCGCTTACAAAACTGTAATGCAGGTTCCTAAGTTGGAGAAAATTGCTATCAACCAGGGTGTTGGTCGTTTCTCTGTGACTGACAAGAAAATTATCGACACTTCTATCGTGGAGATGACTACAATTGCAGGTCAGCAGGCAGTAGGTTCGAAATCTAAAAAAGATATCTCAAATTTCAAATTACGTAAAGGTATGCCAGTAGGTGTACGTGTAACTTTACGCGATAACAACATGTTTGAGTTTTTAGATCGTTTAATTTCCGTAGCTTTGCCACGTATCCGCGATTTTAAAGGTATCAATGATAAAGGTTTTGATGGAAAAGGTAACTACACACTGGGTATTACTGAGCAAATCATCTTCCCTGAAATCAACATCGATAAAATTAATAAGATTTTAGGTATGGATATTACCTTTGTAACAACTGCAACAAATGATGTTGAAGCATTGGAACTTTTAAAACAATTTGGATTACCATTTAAAAATCAAACCCCTAATACAAATCAATAATGGCAAGAGAAGGAGTAAAAGCTCGCGAAGTAAAGCGCCAAAAATTGGTAGCTAAGTTTGCAGAAAAACGCGCAGAACTTAAAGCTGCCGGTGATTATGAAGGATTAGATAAATTACCAAAAAATTCTTCGGCTGTACGTTTGCACAACCGTTGTAAATTGACTGGTCGTCCTCGTGGTTACATGCGTACTTTCGGTATATCAAGGGTTACTTTCCGCGATATGGCTTTGGCAGGAAAAATTCCTGGTGTAACTAAAGCAAGCTGGTAAAAAAATCGTTATTCGTTAGTGTATTACGTTGAGAAACGTAATACTTCTAGCGTTTGTACGTTAACAAAAAAATTAACCGATGGCAGGTCGTTCCGAATGGTTCGGAAAGGAAACCACTATCACAAATCAATAATAATGAATACAGATCCAATCGCAGATTATCTGACAAGAGTAAGAAATGCTATCAAAGCAAATCACAGAATTGTAGAAATTCCTGCATCAAACCTGAAAAAAGAAATTACAAAAGTTCTTTTCGATAAAGGTTACATTGCTAATTACAAGTTTGAAGAGACTACTGTTCAAGGAACGATTAAAATCGCTTTGAAGTACAATCCAATTACTAAAATACCTGCGATCCGCACTTTGGCGCGCATCAGCAAACCAGGTTTAAGGCAATATGCTGGCGTAGAAAACATGCCAAGAGTACTAAATGGTTTAGGTATCGCAATTTTATCTACATCGAAAGGTGTAATGACTGATAAAGAAGCAGCCAGACTAAACATTGGTGGCGAAGTTTTGTGTCACGTTTATTAATTAAAGGAGGATAACAAAATGTCAAGAATAGGAAAAGCCCCAATAAATGTACCAGCAGGAGTAACGATTACTGTATCTAAAGATAACGTAGTTACAGTTAAAGGTCCTAAAGGTGAATTAACTCAAGCTGTAGATTCAGATATCACAGTTAGTCAGGAAGAAGGAGTACTTACTGTACAACGCCCGACTGAGCAAAAAAGACACAAAGCATTGCACGGTTTATACCGTTCATTGATCAACAATATGGTTGTTGGTGTTACAGAAGGTTATAAAATATCACAGGAATTAGTAGGTGTGGGTTACCGCGCTACAAACACAGGAAATACCCTGGATCTTGTTTTAGGTTATTCTCACCATTATGTATTCCAGTTACCGGAAGAGATTAAAGTGACTACTACCTCAGAAAAAGGTCAGACTCCTAAAATCATTTTAGAAAGTATTGACAAACAATTGATCGGACAAGTAGCAGCGAAAATACGCTCATTACGTGCACCAGAACCATATAAAGGTAAAGGTATCAAGTTTGTAGGCGAAGTGTTAAGAAGAAAAGCAGGTAAATCAGCTTCTAAAAAATAATCATCATGGCAGGGAAAAAATTATCTCGTAGAGATCGTATAAAAAAAGGAATCAGAAAAAGACTTACCGGTTCTGAAAGCCGTCCAAGGTTATCAGTTTATAGAAGCAATAAAGGGATTTATGCTCAGATTATTAACGATGTAACCGGAAGCACAATTGTATCAGCATCATCACTTTCAAAAGATTTTGCAAGTAATGGCAATAAATCAGAGCAATCTGTAGCTGTAGGTAAATTAGTAGCTGAAAAAGCAATCGCAGCAGGCATTAAAGAAGTTGTTTTCGATAGAAATGGCTATTTATACCATGGTCGCGTTAAATCGCTGGCAGATGGTGCGCGTGAAGCTGGTTTAGTATTTTAATCTGAAAATAGGATAAGAATGTCAACTATCAATATAAAAAGAGTTAAGACTAGCGAGGTCGAATTAAAAGACCGTTTAGTTAGCATACAGCGTGTTGCCAAAGTTACCAAAGGTGGACGTACATTCAGCTTCTCAGCGATCGTAGTTGTTGGAGATGAAAACGGAATCGTTGGTTACGGATTAGGTAAAGCGAAAGAGGTTACAGAAGCTATTGCAAAAGGTATCGATGATGCTAAAAAGAATTTGGTAAAAGTTCCTTTGTTGAATGGTACTGTTCCTCACGAACAAATCGGTAAATTCTCTGGTGGTTTTGTATTAATCAAACCAGCAGCTGTAGGTACCGGTGTTATTGCAGGTGGTGCGATGCGTGCTGTATTAGAGAGTGCTGGAGTACACAACGTATTAGCAAAATCAAAAGGTTCATCAAATCCTCACAACGTGGTTAAAGCAACTGTTGATGCTTTAACAAAAATGCGTGATGCTTACACAGTAGCACAACAACGTGGTGTTGATTTAAACAAAGTTTTTAACGGATAAGAACATGGCTAAGATCAAAATAACCCAGGTAAAAAGTATCATTGACAGAAGTGAGCGTCAAAAAAGAACAATGCAGGCTTTAGGTTTAACTAAAATGAACAAGTCTGTTATTGTTGAGGCGAACCCGGCTATCATTGGAATGGTAAGAAAAGTTAATCACTTGGTTGCCATAGAAACTATATAATTCTTAGCGGTTGCAAAAGTAGTTTATATTGCTACATTTGCAACCGTTATTATTTGTTTAACCGTTGTCCCTGATTAGTGAAAGCGAAGGGCAACACAATAAGTTTAAAATGAACTTAAGTAATTTAAAACCTGCATCAGGTTCAATTAAAAATAGTAAAAGGATAGGTCGTGGTACCGGTTCTGGTCGTGGTGGAACTTCCACTCGTGGTCATAAAGGAGCGGGATCGCGTTCAGGTCACAAAAACAAAATCGGTTTTGAAGGTGGTCAGATGCCATTACAGCGTCGTGTACCTAAAGTAGGTTTCAAGCCTATTAACCGTGTTGAATATGTAGGCGTTAACTTAGACGTGTTACAAGGTTTGGCAGAGCGTTTTGAACTGACTGTTATTGATTTTACTACACTTCAGGATCATGGTTTGGCTCACAAAAATGACTTAGTTAAAATTTTAGGTCGTGGTGAAGTTAAATCGAAAATTGAAGTTAAAGCACATGCTTTTTCTGCTACTGCACAAAAAGCTATTGAAGCTGTTGGAGGCTCAATCGAAAAATTGTAATTAATGAAGAAGCTGTTTACTACTTTAGGTAATATTTGGAAAATTCAAGAATTAAGAGAGCGTATAGTTTTTACGCTCCTAATTCTTTTGGTCTATAGGTTTGTTTCTCACGTGGTTCTGCCAGGTGTAGATGCAACAGCCTTAGGCGATAATCAGAAATCCGGAATCCTGGGTCTGCTGGATATGTTCGCCGGGGGGTCATTTTCCCGTGTGTCTATACTGGCGCTTGGAGTTATGCCATATATTTCTGCATCAATTGTAGTTCAGTTATTGGGAATTGCTGTTCCTTCCTTCCAAAAAATGCAAAAAGAGGGAGAAAGTGGCAGAAATAAGTTGAATCAGATTACCAGGTACTTAACTGTAGCTATTACAGCTGTTCAGGCTGTAGGATATGTTAAAACACAGGTTCCTGCGGAAGCCATTCTAATTGATCCTACCTTATTCTTTGTTTTGTCAACATTTGTGTTGTCTGCAGGAACATTGTTCGTGATGTGGTTAGGGGAAAAAATCACTGATAAAGGTATTGGTAACGGTATTTCACTGATCATTATGGTTGGTATTATTGCTCGTTTACCTATCGCCCTTGACCAGGAGATCAGATCAAGATTAGTTGGCGACGGAGGAGGCTTAATTGCGCTTATCCTTGAAATCGTTGCACTTTTCGGTGTGGTGATGTTTACCATTCTTATTGTTCAGGGCGTACGTAAAGTTCCTGTGCAGTATGCAAAACGTATTGTAGGTAACAGACAGTTCGGTGGTGTAAGACAGTATATTCCTTTAAAAGTAAATGCTGCTGGTGTGATGCCAATTATCTTTGCTCAGGCATTGATGTTCATCCCTACTACACTTACACAGTTTTTCCCTACGTTACAAAATACATGGTTAATCCAGTTTAGCGATCCAACCTCTTTAGCTTATAGTTTAACATTCGCATTCTTAATCATTGCATTTACGTTCTTCTATACCGCGATTACAGTAAATCCGGTACAGATGTCTGATGATATGAAAAAGAACGGAGGATTTATTCCTGGAATTAAACCAGGTCTGGCTACCTCATCATTTATTGATGATGTTATTTCTAAGATTACCTTCCCGGGATCAGTATTCCTGGCAATAATTGCTATCCTTCCATCGCTTGCGGTGAAGTTTGGTATTAAATCTGAGTTTGCCCATTTCTATGGAGGTACATCCCTACTGATTTTAGTAGGTGTTGTATTGGATACTTTACAACAAATTGAGAGTTATTTATTAATGCGTCATTATGATGGATTAATGAAAACAGGAAGAGTTACTGGTCGTACAGGAGTACCCGCTGCCAATACAACTGGTAGCAGTGCAGTAATTTAATATTGAATGTCTAAGATCTATTATAAGTCTCCTGAGGAGATTGAGCTGATCCGTGAAAGTTCACTAATTGTTTCCAAGACTCTGGCTGAAGTAGCCAGAATCATCGAACCTGGAGTGACTACGAAAGCTTTAAATACTCTTGCGGAGACTTATATTCAAGATCATGGCGCAATACCTGCATTCTTAAACTACAATGGCTTCCCATATTCATTATGTATTTCCCCAAATGAACAGATTGTTCATGGGTTTCCAGGTGATTATGTGATACAGGAAGGTGATTTAATTTCTGTCGATTGTGGCGTAATTAAAAACAGTTTCTTTGGGGATTCGGCTTATACTTTTCAGATAGGAGAAATAAGCTCAGAACAGCAGAAACTGATTGATGTTACCCAGGAATGTTTAAAGCGTGCTATTGACAAGGCTGTAGTAGGATCAAGGATCGGAGATATTGGTTTTGCAGTCCAGTCTTTAGCAGAAGACAATGGCTTCAGTGTAGTAAGAGAGCTTGTGGGGCACGGAGTCGGTGTGGAGTTGCATGAAAAACCTGAGGTTCCTAATTATGGGCGCAGAGGACATGGAATGAAATTGGAGGAAGGAATGGTAATTGCCATTGAACCAATGATAAACGCCGGCACTGCTAACGTAAAGTTCTGGTCTGATGGTTGGACAGTAACAAGTAGAGACAATCGGCCTTCAGCACATTTCGAACACACTGTTGCAGTAAAAAAGGGCAAAGCAGATGTTTTATCGACATTTTCTTTTATTGAAGAAGTTTTAAAAGAAAAAAGGTAAAAAATTAAATTATTTTATTTAATTTTGCAACCCTGTTTAATAGCAGCTAATTAAGTAAAAATCAATATTATATGGCTAAACAAGCCTCAATTGAACAAGACGGTGTAATAAGAGAAGCATTATCCAATGCCATGTTCCGGGTAGAACTGGAGAATGGTCATGAGATTATTGCTCATATTTCAGGTAAGATGAGGATGCACTACATCAAAATTCTTCCTGGAGACAAAGTAAAATTAGAGATGTCGCCTTACGATTTATCAAAGGGCAGGATTACTTATAGATATAAATAAAATGAAAGTTAGGTCATCAATTAAAAAACGCAGTGCTGATTGCAAGATTATTCGCCGTAAAGGTAAACTTTACGTTATTAACAAGAAAAATCCTAAGTACAAACAGCGTCAAGGTTAAAAAGAAATTATTGAGTTATGATTAGATTGAATGTACAGGTTACTCAATCGGTCATTTAATCAAATAATCAAACATTAGTTCAAATATGGCAAGGATATCAGGTATTGATTTACCAAGAAACAAAAGAGGCGAAATCGGACTAACTTACATCTTCGGTGTAGGCAGGTCAACTGCTCAGCGTATATTAACTGAAGCAGGTATCGATTTTAGCAAGAAAGTACAAGACTGGTCTGATGATGAGTTATCAGCAATCCGTACAATTATCAACGATAGCATTAAAGTAGAAGGTGCTTTACGTTCTGAGGTTCAATTGAATATTAAACGTTTAATGGACATTGGATGTTACCGTGGATTACGTCACAGAAAAGGTTTACCAGTTCGTGGACAGCGCACTAAAAACAATTCTCGTACACGTAAAGGCAAGAGAAAAACAGTTGCTAACAAGAAAAAAGCTACTAAATAGAATTTAGTACCGAATAATAATTATGGCTAAAAGTAAAAAAGTAACCAAAAAGCGTATTGTTGTTATTGAGTCTGTTGGTCAGGCCCACATCAATGCTACTTTTAACAATATCATTGTTACCCTAACAAACAATAACGGTCAAACTATTTCATGGTCTTCGGCCGGTAAAATGGGATTTAAGGGTTCTAAAAAGAACACTCCATATGCTGCTGGCCAAGCTGCATCTGATTGCGGTAAAGTAGCATTTGATTTAGGTCTGCGTAAAGTAGAGGTTTTTGTTAAAGGTCCGGGTTCAGGTCGTGAGTCTGCAATTAGAACATTGCAAATCTCAGGTATCGAAGTGACTTCGATCAAAGATATTACACCGCTTCCGCACAACGGATGTCGTCCTCCTAAAAAGAGAAGAGTTTAATTTATTAATTTTTAAAGCTAAGAGTCTGCAGCTTAGGGTTGCACGATACTTTAAAACAAAGCACAATGGCAAGATATACAGGACCTAAGTCCAAAATCGCGCGTAAATTCAGAGAGCCAATTTTCGGCCCTGACAAGGTATTAGATAGAAAAAACTATCCTCCTGGACAACATGGAGCGTCAAAAAGAAGAGGTAAACAATCCGAGTACGCTGTACAGTTGATGGAGAAACAAAAAGTTAAATACACTTATGGTGTATTAGAACGTCAATTCCGTAACTTGTTTACTAAGGCTTCTTCCCGTGAGGGCATTACAGGTGATAACTTACTTCAGTTATTAGAAGCACGTTTAGATAACACAGTTTATAGATTAGGTATTGCGACAACACGTTCAGCTGCACGCCAGTTAGTTAGCCATAAACACGTAACAGTGAACGGTGAAGTAGTAAATATCCCTTCTTACCAACTAAAAGCAGGAGATGTTGTTGCAGTACGTGAAAAATCAAAATCATTGGAAAGCATTGCAAATTCAGTAGCAGGCAGAGTAATCAATAAATTCAATTGGTTAGACTGGAATGCAAGTGAATTGACAGGTAAATTCCTAGCTTATCCTAATCGTGATGAGATTCCGGAAAATATTAAAGAAAACTTGATTATAGAGTTGTACTCTAAGTAATATAATTCAATTGGCTGCCTTGGTTTTCAGGGCAGCTGATTTTTACGTTACAATAATTTTAATAACGATCTAAAAACATTATAAATGGCAATTTTAGCATTTCAGAAACCCGATAAGGTCATCATGCAGAAATCAAATGATTTCGATGGTATATTTGAATTTCGTCCCTTAGAACCCGGTTTCGGTGTAACAATTGGTAATGCCCTAAGAAGAATTCTTCTTTCTTCATTAGAAGGTTATGCCATTACAAGTATTCGTTTTTCTGGCGTTTCACATGAGTTTTCTACCATGAAAGGTGTGGTAGAGGATTTAACTGAAATTATCCTGAATTTAAAACAGGTTCGTTTTAAAAAAGTTGGTGATTCAGGTGACTCTGAAAAAGTTTTTATTGTAGTTAATGGCCAGGATCAGTTTCTTGCTGGAGACATTACCAAATTCTCTAACAATTTCGAAGTCCTTAATCCGGAGTTCGTTATCTGTAACATGGAGAAGTCGGTTACTTTAGAGGTAGAATTGACTATCAATAAAGGACGTGGTTATGTTCCTGCAGAAGAAAATAAAATAAATGATGCTGTTGTTGGTGTAATTGCGATTGATTCGATCTTTACCCCAATGAAAAATGTAAAATATACGATTGAAAACTATCGTGTTGAGCAGAAAACAGATTATGAAAAATTAATTTTAGAAATTGCTACTGATGGATCTATCCATCCGGAGGAAGCTTTGAAAGAAGCAGCTAAAATTTTAATCCAACATTTCATGTTGTTCTCTGATGAGAATTTGGTGTTGGAATCACAAGCTAAAGAAGAAACTAAGGAAGTTGATGAAGAGATTTTACATATGCGTAAAATACTTAAGACTGAATTGGTAGATCTTGATCTATCAGTTCGTGCGTTGAACTGTTTAAAAGCGGCTGATATCCGTACTTTAGCGGATCTCGTATCTTATGATGTAGCTGATATGTTAAAATTCAGAAATTTCGGTAAGAAATCATTGACAGAGATTCAGGAGCTAGTGAAATCAAAAAGCTTATCATTTGGAATGAATTTATCTAAATTCAAACTGGACGAAGAATAAAATAACAATTTTTTTAATAGTGTATAATTCCCTCTGTGATAGAGACGGTATGCACTCAATAAACTTAAAATGAGACACGGTAAAAAACACAACCACTTAGGCAGAACAACTTCACATCGTAAAGCGATGCTGGCTAACATGGCATCTTCATTGATTAAAGCTAAAAGAATCACGACTACTTTAGCTAAAGCTAAAGCATTACGGATGTATGTTGAGCCTATCATCACTAAATCTAAAAATGATACGACTCACTCCCGTCGTACTGTATTTAGCTATTTGCAAGATAAAGATTCAGTTACTGAATTGTTCCGTGACGTAGCTGCTAAAGTGGCTAACCGTCCAGGTGGTTATACAAGGATCATTAAATTAAACAACCGTTTAGGTGATAACGCTGAAATGGCTTTAATTGAATTGGTAGATTACAACGAAGTTTACGGTGTAGAAACTGAAGTTGCTGAAAAGAAAACTACACGTCGTGGAAGAAGCAAAGCCAAAAAAGGTGATGCTACTGAAGAGAAAGAAGAAGTAGTACAAGCTAAAGAAGAAGTTTTAGAGGCACCAGTTACTGAAGAATCTAAAGAAGATAAAGGAGAGTAATCTTTTTTTATTGTCGATATAAAAACCTTGTTCTGTTAGAACAGGGTTTTTTTTTCTTCTTTATTCCGCCGTATCCCAAGGGTATTTCCTAACTATTGTGGTTTTATTTTTCAATCACCTATCTTTGTTCCGTAATCAAAATTCATGTCCAATCAGCACCTTCTCGAACAATTTCTTCAGCAAACAGTTGATAGCCTCACCAATGATCAGTTCCTCAAAATGTCCTTCGGAAATTATCAGGGGAATGAAAAAGAATTAAAGAACCTGTATATACGGAAGGTTAAAGTCAAACGTGTAGAAATGCTCGCCTTTAATTACAGGTATAAAACACGGGATATTTTTAAGAATTTTCCGGTACTAGAGGGACTGACAAGGATCAGTCATTTGATCAGTAATGATTTTAAAGTATGTACTTTATTTAGTAAGAGTAAAGAGGTGATAATGGAGCATGACAGGAAAGGTATGGTGGGTATTCGTGAGAGGGATGTAGAAAATGCACCCAAAGCTGAACTTTCTCATGACAAAGTAAAAAAGCGTCTTGTTCCTGCTGCTGAAAAGTCCTATCTCACTGATCTCAGGATTACTGACAAGGGTGGGGTTGTTTTTAAAAATGCACAGGACAAGTATAAACAGATTAACCAATATGTATCGTTGTTAGATCCATTGATCAGATCCCTTTCGCTTAAAGGTACTCAAAAGTTGGTAGATATGGGTTCGGGGAAAGGTTACCTGACCTTTGCACTTTACGATTATCTGGTCAACTCTCTGCATATGGAGGCTGAGATTACCGGGGTAGAATACCGAAAGGATCTTGTAGATCTTTGCAATACTATCGCAGGCAATGCAGGTTTTGCGACACTTGGATTTGTCCAGAGTACTATTGAAGAATTTGATGTGGGAAACATTGATGTGCTGATTGCACTTCATGCCTGCGATACAGCTACTGATGATGCCATTTACAAAGGGATTAAGGGGCAGGCAGAACTGATTGTGGTAGCACCCTGCTGTCATAAGCAAATCCGCCGGGAGATGGAAAAAGGAAAGACAAAAAATGAACTGGATTTTCTCATAAGACATGGGATATTCTTGGAACGTCAAGCCGAAATGGTTACTGATGGACTGAGGGCTTTGATCCTGGAGTACTTTGGTTATAAAACAAAGATTTTTGAATTTATTTCCGATGTGCATACTCCTAAAAATGTATTGGTCGTGGGCATAAAATCAAAAAAGACGGTAAACAATAAAGAAGAAATACTGAACAAGATAAGAGAGACAAAAACCTATTTTGGCATTGGCTTCCATCATCTGGAGAAACTACTGGGATTGTGAAGTAAGGATGTGGCAATCTGTGCTGTGTGCTGACAAGCTGTCAGCAATAACAAATGGTTTTGATTTACATTTTAACAGATATCATCAAAGTCTGTCTGTTTAGCTGACAAACGCCAATTGGCACATTGCTTGTTAAACAGATTTCAAATAATAAGAATTCATAAACAAAAAGGGAGATAAATAGCATGTCAAAAATTATTGGTATAGACTTAGGAACAACGAACTCTTGCGTATCTGTAATGGAAGGTAATGAACCTGTAGTTATAGCCAACAGTGAGGGTAAACGTACTACGCCATCCATTGTTGCATTTGCAGAGAATGGTGAGCGTAAAGTAGGTGATTCGGCAAAACGCCAGGCAATCACTAACCCAACAAAAACAATTTATTCAATTAAACGCTTTATGGGCAGCAGCTTTGCTGAGGTAAGTAAAGAAGCGGCTCGTGTACCTTATAACGTAGTTAAAGGTGATAATAACACGCCTCGTGTTGAAATTGATGATCGTAAATATACTCCTCAGGAGATTTCTGCGATGATTTTGCAGAAAATGAAAAAAACGGCAGAAGATTTCTTAGGTCATGAAGTGACTGAAGCTGTGATTACTGTACCTGCTTATTTCAATGATGCACAACGTCAGGCTACTAAAGAGGCTGGTGAAATTGCAGGTTTAAATGTTAAACGTATTATCAACGAGCCAACAGCTGCTGCTTTAGCTTACGGTTTGGATAAAGCACACAAAGACATGAAAATTGTTGTGTTTGACTGTGGTGGTGGTACACATGACGTTTCTGTATTGGAATTAGGTGATGGTGTTTTCGAAGTAAAATCTACAGATGGTGATACACACCTTGGAGGTGATGACTTTGACCACATTATTATTGACTGGTTAGCGGCAGAATTCAAAGAAGAAAACGGTATGGATCTTGCAAAAGATCCAATGGCGTTACAACGTTTGAAAGAAGCTGCTGAGAAAGCTAAAATTGAATTGTCAAGCTCTACTTCAACTGAAGTAAACCTTCCATATATTACAGCTGATGCAAGCGGACCAAAACACTTGGTTAGATCATTGAGTCGTGCTAAATTTGAGCAGTTAGCTGCTGATTTAATTAAACGTACTATTGAGCCTTGTAAATCTGCATTGAAAAATGCTGGTTTAAAAACTTCTGATATCGATGAGATTATCTTAGTTGGTGGTTCTACACGTATTCCTGCGATCCAAGAAGCTGTTAAAGCGTTCTTTGGTAAAGATCCATCTAAAGGAGTAAATCCTGATGAGGTCGTGGCTATCGGTGCTGCAATCCAAGGTGGTGTATTAACAGGTGAAGTTAAGGATGTATTGTTATTGGATGTAACGCCGCTTTCTTTAGGTATTGAAACTATGGGTGGTGTAATGACTAAATTAATTGAAGCCAATACTACTATTCCTTCTAAAAAAGCGGAAACTTTCTCCACTGCTGCTGATAACCAGCCTTCAGTTGAAATCCACATTTTACAAGGAGAACGCCCAATGGCTGCTCAGAACCGTACGATTGGTCGTTTCATCCTTGATGGCATTCCACCAGCACCACGTGGCGTGCCTCAGGTAGAAGTTGCATTCGATATTGATGCAAATGGTATCCTGCATGTAAGTGCTAAAGATAAAGCTACTGGTAAAGAGCAAAAAATCCGTATTGAAGCTTCATCTGGTTTAACTGATGAAGAAATTAAAAGAATGAAAGAAGAAGCGGAGCAAAATGCTGATGCAGATAAAATTGCAAAAGAAGAAGCGGATAAAATCAACAGTGCTGATGCTTTAATCTTCTCTACTGAGAAACAATTGAAAGAATTTGGTGAGAAAATTTCTGCTGATAAAAAAGCACCGATTGAGGCCGGATTAGCAAAATTACAAGCTGCACATGCTGCAAGAAACTTTGCTGATATTGATGTTGCTCAAGAAGAATTAAATGCTGCATGGACTGCTGCTTCTGAAGAAATGTATAAAGCTGGTCAGGAAGGCGCAGCCCCTGATGCAGGTGCTGGTCAACCAACTGGTGAGTCTGCACAAGGTGGTGATAACGTTACGGATGTTGACTTCGAAGAAGTAAAAGACGACAAGAAATAATCGTCGTTGATTCATAGAAAAGGGGGCTCAATTGAATTGAAGCCCCCTTTTTTATATAGGGGAAAGGCTGGACTCTCTATTTCCAGAGATCTTCTGGATATGCGCCATCTTTGATCAGCTGATCGATGCTTGCCTGTACAATAGGCTTATCTTCTTTATAGGTTACCCCAAACCACTTGCTCGCTGTAGGGACAACTTTAAAGTCTGCCGTCTCGGAATTCATGAGTGTTTCTACGACAATCGGAATGTAAAATTCTGATGTAAGGTTTTCTTTGTTGACTGCTACAAAGTCGCGGAAGAGCTCTTCAGAAAGTTTAAATACTTCTGGTGTAAAACCCCAGAAATTCATGGAAACACGGGTATCTATAGCTAATGGATATTGCTCGCTGTCTTCTTCATACACAATAGCCTCTCCACTACGGAATACTTTTGTTCTCTCTGTGATTTCTTCAAGGTATCCATCTGCACTTACTTTACATACCCCACGTGATACAGCACCAAAATCTGACAGTGTATTTCCAATTTCATATCCTACCATGCAATAGTTACTTCCAGTAATTTCCGTAGTCAGGAAGTTAACCATCTTTTCGAATGCATCCAGTCCGTAAAAATCATCTGCATTGATGACGCAGAAAGGCTCATTTATAGCATTTCTGGCAGCAAGTACGGCATGGGCTGTTCCCCATGGTTTTGTGCGCTCAATTTCCAGATTGATACCATACTGCTTCAAGTCGAAGTTCTGAAATACATAATCTGTAGCGATTTTTCCGGCAAGTTTCGGTTCAAAGATGGCCTTAAAATTTTCTTCAAACTCTTCTTTAATGATAAATACCACTTTTCCGAATCCTGCTTTTATAGCATCATAGACCGAATAATCTATGATGGTCTCTCCATTCGGGCCGAACCCATCAATCTGCTTCATGCTGCCATAACGGCTTGCCATCCCGGCAGCCAGTATCAATAAAGTAGGTTTCATCTGGTTATCTGTTGTATTTAAAGTCATGATCTTTTTTAATGTTAAGCAGCGCATGGTATATCAGGCTGATCACATTATCAACATCTTCCATATGGATCATCTCCACAGTGGTATGCATATAACGCAATGGCAGAGAGATTAATGCGGAAGGAACTCCCCCGTTAGAGTAGGCAAAGGCATCGGTATCGGTACCTGTTGAGCGGGAAGATGCTTGGCGCTGGAACGGAATATCATTCTTTTCAGCAGTTTCGATCAGTAATTTATTAAGGTTGGTTTGTACTGCGGGGGCGTAAGATACAACCGGTCCACGGCCACAGGCAAGGTCACCCTGGGTAATCTTGTTGATCATTGGTGTGGAAGTATCGTGTGTAACGTCAGTAATGATGGCTACGTCGGGTTTAATCCTGTGTGCGATCATCTCTGCACCCCTCAATCCGATTTCTTCCTGAACCGAGTTGACAATATATAAACTGAAAGGCAGTTTCTGTTTATTCTCTTTTAACAAGCGGGCAACTTCAGCAATCATGAATCCTCCTGCACGATTATCCAGTGCACGGCCAACATAATAACGGTCGTTTAATACCATGAATTCATCTTCATAGGTAATTACGCAGCCAACATGTACACCCAGGTTTTCTACCTCTTCTTTTGTTGTACATCCACAGTCAAGGAAAATGTTTTTTAAAGCGGGGGCTTCTTCTTTTTCTCCTGCACCACGGGTATGGATTGCCGGCCATCCAAAAACGGCTTTTACCAATCCCTTGTCAGTATGGATATTTACTCTTTTTGAAGGTGCAATCTGGTGATCTGAACCACCGTTTCTGATCACATAGATTAATCCGTCGCTGGTAATATAATTGACAAACCAGGATATTTCATCTGCATGTGCTTCGATGACTACTTTATATGATGCTGAAGGATTGATCACACCAACCGCTGATCCATAGTTGTCGATGAAGCTCTCATCGATGTAAGGTTTTAAGTACTCTAACCAAAGTTTTTGACCTGGGTATTCGAATCCCGTAGGTGATGGATTATTAATATATTCTTCAAAAAACTGGAGTGATTTCTTAGTAACGACAGAAATGTGTTTCTGCTTCTCGTCTTTCTTTTTAGCCATCTTTATATTTTTATGATTGAGCAAATATATAAAGATGGCTTCAAGCGACAATATTTATAGCATAAAATTACCAGCGATACTGGATCCGCGCAGTGAATACATCATCTTTAATGTCATTTTCATACCCCTTGAGCTGGGTACGGTCGTTGACTACGTTTTCATTATAGAAGGTAAATTTCACTCTGGGATTAAATAGATAGGTAATTCCATAACCGAAGGTACTGAATTTGACATCGCCGGCTGTGGTATTGTTGTCAAGGCCAATTTCGTATTCTGAAAGTTTACTGTTGGGATCATATACATCATATCCGACTAGGGCACCGAATTTACTATTCATAATCTGATGCGTAAACCAGACATAATATCCCTGAAAATTCCGGAGATAAAGATCTGTTGCTGGCTGAGTGGAGAAACTCTGGCTGGCTAAAGTTCCGGAGACGGAAGAGGAAGCAGCTACGCCCGGTTGTGTACCGGCAACATATTCGGCTTTTAGGCTTGTTACGCCTAATCTGTTGTCATATTGCAACTGCAGATTTCCACCCAAATAATTTCTTTTCAGGTTTTTCCCGATGTTATCCGGATTGGTATTTGTAATAAATCCCTTGTCCTGAAGTGTGTAGTAATTTTCTGTATCGTTCCTTACCGATCCTTTATAAAAAGAGGCACCAAAACCGAGATGAACCTTTTTACCAGCAAGGCTATCAAAATGAAAGGTGAGGTTACCAACCAGATCTTTTTTTGAATCATAGTCCCTGGCAAAGAGTCCGCTTCCATTGACGATAGCCAAATCGGCAGTAACAAATTTGAATTTTTTGATGGGGTGGTAGCTCAACATTCCACCAATATCCCTTTCCCTTGGCATTAAGGTCTGAAAGACCCTGGCGCGTTCAGGAAAATCCCGGTAACCTGAAGAGTAAATTATAGAATAACCAAATGGTCTGTTGAACAATCCACCAGTAAATTTGAATTGTTTGTAATCAGGGTGGTAGAGTTGTATAAATGCATCCATTAGTTGTAACCCATTTTGAGTTGCGTCTATCTGAAAAACGATACTTGAATATTGATCTGCCCGGTCGATTTTCAGACGGCCCCTGCGGACCATAAAACGGTTGTCTGAATTTTTGGAGAAGTCGCCGCCCGAAAAGGAAGATATCCCAGTTGATTGGGTCTGTTGAAATTGGGTTTGCAAATAACCAGTGATCTTAATATCATGCGGATCATAAGAAGATGGTGCATTGTTATTTTGTGCAACAACCAACATTGGATATAAGAATACCAGGTTTAGCCATTTTTTTTTCATGTAACAGTATAACGGTAAAAATTTTGTGAAAATACGCTTAATAACATATAAAGAGAACATTTCTGCCTGAAAAAGCGTTTGTACAGTAGAGAAGTTATTTTCAGTCTTAAAAGCTTGATTAAATTTTTTTACATCTTTTGTGGAAAAAACTGACTTTAGCTGTTACATTTGAATTTACAAATAAGTTGACCCCTATATAAAATGTTCCTTTTCAATTATCGGCTATCTATTGTCATTGCTTTTGTCAGCATTTTCAGCGTGAGAATGTTGATTTCTGCTACACCGATTTTTGTGTGTATCGACAAGGACACAATGAAGTCTGTCATTATGCAACTGGAGCAGGAACATCCTTCTGACGGGGATGTGAAAGATAGCTTAAAATTGGTAGACTCTAAACTGATTCATCAGTATGCTTATGAAGCATATATCCCGGTATTACAGGATTTTGGGGTCAAAAATTGCTATATTGATCATTTTAAGCGATATGTAAATTCTTTTTATCCCAGCATCCCTACACCGCCGCCTAACTTTTCATATGCTTTACAATCCTGATTAGTATCCTCGGAGAGGATGACTGAATTCACATGAGTTTAAGGAATTTTTATGTAATGTTATGCAGAATAATAATTCAATCTTTTCGAGATTGGATGTGAAAAAATACGTTTTAAAGAAGAATCTAAAACGTGATTTGCCATCCAGTATTGTGGTCTTTTTGGTGGCTTTGCCTTTATGTCTGGGGATTGCACTGGCTTCCGGTGCGCCTTTATTTGCCGGAATTGTCACCGGTGTCATAGGTGGGATTATTGTCGCCAGCGTGAGTGGCTCACAACTCAGCGTCAGTGGTCCTGCAGCTGGATTAACAGTTATTGTGCTAGGTGCCATCGCACAATTGGGCAGTTATCAGGTGTTTTTACTCAGTGTGATGTTGGCGGGCGGGTTACAGATCGTACTGGGTTTTATCAAAGCAGGAACCATTGGAAATTACTTTCCTTCCAGTGTGATTGAGGGAATGCTTGCTGCTATCGGACTGATCTTGATTTTAAAACAACTCCCTCATGCTTTTGGGGTCGATGTTGACTTTCTGGATGAAAATGTATTGAAATCTGGGGCCGATGGTGCATATACCGTAGCTGTACGTGCCTTGCAGCAATTTAATCCTGCGGCAATTGTGATCAGTTTACTTTCTATCGCCACCCTGATTTTCTGGCCTAAAATTCAGCAGGTAAGTGTAGTTCCTGCCCCGTTGATCGTTGTGGTCATAGGTATTGTGTTAAGCATGCTCTTTAGCTATACTGCTTTTGCTTTAAGGACAGATCAGTTAGTTAAGATTCCTGTCGTAAGTGGCTGGACAGAATTCAGCCGACTTTTCAATATGCCGGATTTCTCTGCCATCAGCAGAATGGACGTATGGAAAGTAGCCGGAACAATCGCCATCGTGGCAAGTCTGGAAACCCTGCTCAGTATTGAAGCAATAGATAAAATTGACCCGATAAAAAGAGTTTCTCCCACAAATAGGGAACTCGTTGCGCAGGGAATAGGAAATATGACCAGCGGTTTTTTTGGAGGTTTACCAATGACTTCAGTCATTGTAAGAAGCTCGGCAAATGTAAATGCTGGTGGAAAGACTAAAATGTCGGCCATATTTCATGGGTGCTGGCTTTTACTCTCCTTCCTGTTTATTCCGGCGCTCATCAACATGATTCCACTGGCCTGTCTTGCTGCCATCCTACTGGTTACCGGTTACAAATTAACAAGGATTAGTCTGTTCAAACATATGTACCGGAAAGGTTGGGATCAGTTTGTTCCTTTCTTTATCACTGTAGTTGCAGTGTTGCTGACCGATTTATTAAAAGGAGTAGCGACGGGTATGTTACTCTCTATATTTTATCTGTTGCGTACGAACATGCGTAATCCTTTCTTTTACAGGATACAGGAAGAAGGAAACAAGAAAAATTTGCGGATTAAACTGGCTGAAGAAGTATCTTTCCTAAATAAGGCCGCTATTCAAGTTGTGTTAAATAACATCCCTAAAGAAACTAATGTGATCATTGACGGAGGGAATTCGAGATATATAGATCCAGATGTACTGGAATCTATTTTTAATTTCCGACATTACGCTTATACTAAAGGGATTGTAGTGACATTGGAAAATATAAAAGAGCACTATAAAGTGCCGAAATTAACGGACAAATTAATTAAAGACATTAACAAATAACAAATCATTATGTGCGCAAAAGTTGAACATCATACTCACGAAATCACCTACGAAGGATTATTACAGGGAAACAAAGACTGGGTTGCCGCGACGCTGGCTGAAGACCCTGCATATTTTGACCGTTTGGCTGCAGGACAAAAACCACCGGTTTTATGGATTGGATGTTCTGACAGCAGGGTACCTGCCAATCAGATTACCCATACCAATCCGGGTGATATTTTTGTACACCGTAATATTGCAAACGTAGTTGTTCATACTGATATGAATATGTTAAGTGTACTGGATTATGCTGTAAATGTTTTAGAAGTACAACATGTGATTGTATGCGGGCATTACGGATGTGGTGGTGTACAGGCAGCACTGGGTAACAAACAATATGGGATTATTGATAACTGGCTGAGAAATATCAAGGATACTTACCGTTTGCATTACCATGAGCTTGACATTATCTCTGATGAGAAAAAGAGGTCTGACAGACTGGTTGAACTGAATGTGATGGAAGGGGTATTTAATCTGACCAAGACTTCAATTGTTCAGAACAGATGGGGAGAAGGAAAGAAACTTGGCGTTCATGGCTGGGTGTACAGTCTGGAGACTGGCCTGATCAAAGACTTGCAGGTGACTTCCAATAGCGGGACTCATATTTCCTCAGTATTTAAAATGGACGGGCAAGACAGTAAAAAAGCTTAATCTATTTTTACCGTATCTTTTACTTAGGTATAGAAATCTAAAAAGCCGTTGACAAACCGGCTTTTTAGATTTAAAAACTCTTTTACAGGAATGCAGATGTGATGTCCTGTAAAAAAAGTGATAGGGATATATCTGCTTATCCTAAGAAAGGGTATCTATAATCTTTAGGTGGATCGAAAGTTTCTTTGATCGTACGGGGAGAAACCCAGCGTAATAAATTGATCATTGAACCTGCTTTATCATTTGTTCCGGAACCTCTGGCACCACCAAAAGGTTGCTGACCCACGACGGCACCGGTACATTTATCGTTGATATAGAAGTTACCTGCAGAATTGCGTAAAGCGCCTGAAGCCTGTTCTATCGCATAACGGTCCTGCGCAATCACAGCACCAGTTAAGGCATATCCTGAAGTAGTGTCGATCAGTTCAAAAATCTGATCAAAATCTGCATCTTCGTACACATATACAGACAATACTGGACCAAATAATTCTTCACACATAGTCGTGTATTTCGGATCATCCACAACCAATACGGTTGGCTCAATGAAATATCCTTTAGATTTGTCATAATTCCCACCGGCAACCACTTCAACACCTTTGTCTTTTTTTGCCTGATCAATATATTTAGCCAGTTTATCGAAAGAACGTTCGTCAATCACTGCATTGATGAAATTACTGAAATCTTCAGTTCCACCCATCTTGAATGTTGCCAAATCACGTAACATCAATTCTTTAATCTGTGGCCAGAGGCTTTTGGCAATATAGGTTCTTGATGCTGCCGAACATTTTTGTCCTTGGTATTCAAAAGCACCTCTTAAGATGGCGGTGCTTGATACTTCCACATCAGCAGATCCGTGTACAAGAATAAAATCTTTACCACCGGTTTCACCTACAATACGTGGATATGATTTGTATTTATGAATATTGGTACCAATAGTTTTCCATATATTCTGGAATACGGCTGTAGAACCGGTAAAGTGAATACCTGCGAAATCCGGGCTGTTAAAGATCACCTCTCCCGCTTCAGGACCATCCACATAAACCAGGTTAATCACACCTGCAGGCAAACCCGCTTCAATGAAAATTTCCATTAAAAGGTTAGCGGCGTATACTTGTGTATCTGCAGGTTTCCATACCACTACGTTACCCATCATAGCCACAGAAGCCGGTAAATTAGCAGCAATAGCTGTAAAGTTGAATGGCGTTAATGCAAATACAAAACCTTCAAGAGGACGTTGCTCTACTCTGTTCCAAACACCTCTTGGAGATACAGGCGGTTGTTGTTTATAGATCTCCACCATATAACTCACATTAAAGCGAAGGAAATCGATCAGCTCACATGCTGCATCTATTTCTGCTTGGTAAGCATTTTTAGATTGCCCCAACATGGTTGCTGCATTCAGTTTATAACGGTAAGGACCGGCAATTAAATCCGCTGCCTTCAGGAATATAGATGCACGTTGTTCCCATGCCATATTCTCCCATTTTGATTTTGCAGCTAAAGCAGTATCAATAGCTTCCTGAACATGCGTTTTATTACCTATGCTGTAGGTAGCTAACAGGTGCTGATGATCGTGTGGTGGAGAAACTTTTCCTTTTTTATCAGTATGAACCTGTTTCCCGTTGATATACATTGGAATATCTATCTGTTTCGAGCGACCTTCTTTTAAAGCTGCCTCCAAGAGTTCACGTTCTTTGCTACCGGGTGCATAACCTAATGTAGGTTCATTTACTGGTACTGGAACGTTAAAAAATCCTTTAACCATGATATAAAAATTAATTTTTTTGCAAAGATAGGGTTTCATCACAAATTATTGGTTGTTAATGGCCATGAACCTATCAACATGTTATCCTTTTCAGTTTATGAAGCAGGGGTCGTAAAATAATTGCTATTTTTGAAGCCATAAAATGATAAAATATCTCCGCCTGCTTCTTTTGCCTTTTTCCATCCTTTATGGGGTGGTGGTCATATGCAGAAATAAGCTGTATGACTGGGGCTTTTTTAAATCGGTAAAGTTTGATTTGCCTGTAATCTGCATAGGAAACCTTGTGGTTGGCGGCTCCGGAAAGAGTCCGGTGGCTGAGTATCTGGTAAGGCTGCTGAGCGATTATAAAGTCGCGATTCTAAGCAGGGGTTATGGCAGGGAAACAACAGGTTTTTTACTTGCCGATGGAAATGCTACGGCCAGATCAATAGGAGATGAACCTTTGCAGTTTTACCATAAGTTTCCGGGGGTAACGGTAGCGGTGTGTGAAGACAGGGTAAAAGGGATTCACCTGTTAAAAGACACGCACGATCTCATTATTCTTGATGATGCTTTTCAGCATCGCAGGTTAAGGCCTGGATTCAGTATTTTGCTGTTCGACTTTCAGAAATTTTATTCTCCTCAATTTCTGCTGCCTGCCGGAAACCTTCGTGAGCCTTTTTACGGTTATCAACGCGCTGACGTATTAATGGTCACCAAATCTCCTGAATGGCTGACTTTGGAGCAAAAACAGCATTGTACGCGTAGTTTTGCTACTCTTTACAGGGAAAATCTATTTTTTTCCTCAATTCAGTACCATGATTTAAAGGCCCTTTTCAGTCAGGAGAGTCTATCTGGTACAGGTCTTCTTGGCAGAACTATTTTTTTGCTTACAGGAATAGCAAACCCTAAACCAATATTAAATGAGCTGGGGAGTCTTTCGGCCGAAATTATACACCATGATTATGCCGATCATCATCAGTTTATTCCGGCAGATTTGATTAAATTAGTGGAGGCATTTCAGCGACATCCTGCAAAAGAAAAAATCATCATCACAACAGAAAAGGATGCGCAGCGTTTATTTGATGTTACAATCAAAGAATTACTGCTAGATTTGCCCATATTTTACTTGCCGATAAGGATAGCTGTTCAGGCAGACAGAAAATTTAAATTTGATCAAAAGATACTAGAATATGTTTCAGACACTTCACGAAACCGTAGAATATATAAAGAAAAAAACTAATAGCTTCAAGCCGGAAATTGGTATTGTTCTGGGAACAGGACTTGGGGGGCTAGTTACCGAGATCGAAGTGGAGTTTAGTTTGATGTATTCGAATATTCCTAATTTCCCTATATCTACCCTGGAATTTCATTCCGGAAAACTCATATTCGGAATGCTGAATGGCAAGAAAGTCGTAGCAATGCAAGGTAGACTGCACTATTATGAAGGGTATTCCATGCAGCAGATTACTTTTCCAATACGGGTAATGAAAGCATTGGGCATCCAATACCTGTTTGTATCCAATGCTGCAGGTTCATTAAATTCTGATTTTAAAAAAGGGGATCTGATGGTGATCAATGACCATATCAATTTACAGCCGGAGAGTCCTTTACGTGGAAGAAATGATGCTGACCTTGGCCCAAGATTTCCTGACATGAGCCAGCCTTATGAAAAGAACCTGATCCGGCAGGCTCTAAAAATAGCCGATGAGGAAGGAATCACATGCCATCAGGGGGTATATGTCTCAGTAACGGGGCCAAATCTGGAGACAAAAGCAGAATACAAGTATCTGAGGATCATTGGTGGTGATGCCGTTGGAATGAGTACAGTTCCTGAGGTAATTGTTGCCAATCACATGAGTATTCCTGTTTTTGCCATTTCTGTGCTTACTGATGAAGGATTTCCTGAAGTTTTAGTTCCTGTTAGTTTAGAAGAAATACTGGAGACTGCGAGGGCTGCTGAACCCAAAATGACTAAAATATTGAGCCAGTTAATCGATAATTTATAATGTTTAAAACACTTGTTTTATTTTTATTGTGCTTCATTACTCTTGGAATTGGACAGGCGATAGCACAGGACTTAAAGACTACGGTTAATGAAAATAAGGAATTAGATTCATTGAGGAACAAACTGGAAAATGGAGAGGACTCAGTAGTTTTTACTTCTAAATATGTCCGTTATACGACCCTAAAACTTACGAAGGACAGTCTCCAGACTCTTCCTTTGGATACGAGTTTAAGAAATTTTCAGAATTACAGTCCTATTGCGCAACCCTATAGGCCGGTCATTAATACAGGTAATATTGGTCTTGCTGCCAGGGCATTATTGTTCGAGCCTTCTAAGACTATCGGATTTGATGCAGGATTTCATTCTTTGGATTGGTATGCCATGAACCACGATGATATTATTTACTATCAGGCCAGGTCGCCTTTTACTAATCTGTATTATGCGGGACAACTGAGCGGGGATGCTGAGCAGATTTTTAGGGTTAAACATTCACAGAATGTGAAGAAGAACTTTAATATTGGCGCCAGTTACAATAGGATAGGAGCCAATGGTAACTATACCAGACAAAGGGGAGATGTATTGAACGGAACTTTCTTTACCTGGTATACTTCACCCAATAAGCGTTATACTTTATTTGCCAATGCGATTTTCAATACGTTGAAAGCTTATGAAAACGGATCTACGACAAATGATACCCTTTTTACAGGACAGGCTGGTACAGTGGACCGTATGGCGGAATCGGTTCGTCTGAATAATTCCAGACAGATCTACCGTAAGAATACTTTTTTAGTGAAGCAAACTTATTTTGTCGGGCGTATCGATACTATGGCGCAGGAAATTTCCCAGAAGGTATTGCCAACCAATAAAATTACTTACAGCTTAAAATATGATAAGGATTCCTACGCTTTCCAAAAAGATGAAGACGAAGATCATACGGTTTTAACAGAAGGAATCCAGGATACTAAATATACCAATGACAGTACTTCTGTGAGCCATATTCAAAATGAATTCATATATAGTTTCTTCTTAAGGGGAAAGGGAAGTGCTGTAGTGAAGAATGAGCTGAAGATTGATGCGGGAATAAGACATGATTTTTATAATTATTCTCAGGTTCTTGGTCGCGCAGATACGACGGAATACTACAGAAATAGCAAATCATTCCAGAATATTACTCTTCTTGGTGCACTGGGATATCGTTTCAGCAATAAGATTAATTTAAATGTTGATGTACAACAGATATTCCAGGGCAGACAGGCCGGTGATTATTTATATGAAGCAAAGAGTAATGTCTTACTGAGTAAGAATGTGGGCAGGATTGTTTTAGGTGCATACCTACAGAACAAATCTCCGGAGGAGATTTATGTCCGTTATTATGGAAACCATTACAGATGGCTTCACGATGATTCCGATCCTTCAGAGGCTGCCAGATATGGACAGACGAGCATCCAGAACTTTGAAAGGACAAAAACAGTTAATTTATCCTTTAAATATATCAACGATAAGCTAAAATTCGATGCGACTGCGGAATACTTTCTGATCAATAACTATCTATATTTTACCCTTGCAGATGCAACAGGTGTAGACTCGACATCGATAACCCCTGCTCAAGTTGATGGAAGCATCAACCTGATTAAATTCACTCTGGGAAAGAAACTCAAGTTTGGCAAGTTTAGCCTTGATAGTTATGTGGTCTATCAGAAGACCGATAATGCAGCAATTCTGCGTACCCCGGAGTTGTATATGTTCCATAGTTTTTATGTGAATCAGACAGTATTTAAGGTCTTAAAGACAGATATTGGGTTTGATGTTCATTACAACAGTAAGTACAACAACTACAGGTATTCGCCTGCTGCAAGCCAGTTTTATATTACAAATAATGACACCAAATTTAGCTCTTATCCCGTTGTGGATGTCTGGTTGCGTGTTAGCCTCAGGAAAGCTAATATTTTCCTGAAATATGATTATGCCAATCAGGGCATACAGTCAAATGGTTATTATACAGTGAATAAATATCCGATGCCTGACCGCTTACTGAAGTTCGGGGTAAGCTGGAATTTCTACGATTAATTCTGGATAAGCGATGCAGCTGATTTCCTTATCAGGTTTTTTGATGTTTCTTCTTCGCTGCGGGAAAAAGGACATTGTTCAGGATCAGGCGATATCCCGGAGAATTGGGGTGCAGGTTTAGGTCAGTTGGGGGATCTCCGACAGCATGTTGGTAATCTTCAGGATCATGTCCACTGTAAAATGTGAATTGTCCTTTGCCAATTTCGCCGTGAAGATAGCGTATTTCCGCTGCGCCTTTATTTTCACCCAGTATAGTAATTCCGGGTTTCACCAGACCCTTTCTGAAAGCTGTAGTCTGTCCCATAAATCCTTTGATCACCTTTTCATGATTCTGGGTAAGCATAGTTGGAACGATATCCCATTTCGCAGAAAAATCAAACAAGGTGAAATAATCGTTGGGCTGCATCACTACCCTCGTTTGTGTTACATCAATATTGGAAAATTCATAGTTGGTAGGATTCTGGTCTAGACTGAAATCCTTAAAAGCAAAAGTACGGTTGAAATTCAGTTTCGCCTGAGCTTGGGGATCTGAACTGTCGCCATCAAACATCGTCTCGCAGATATCCACTCCTTCGGCACTTAGCGCAATATCAAAACTGTCTGTAGCTGAGCACATTGCAAATAAAAATCCACCTCCTGCACAAAACTCACTCATTTTTTTTGTGACTGCAAGCTTCATCTGCGATACTTTGGTAAAACCATTTCTTTTCGCAGCAGCTTCCTGATTTCTGACATCCTCCCTGTACCAGGAGGCATCCCTGAAAGAACTCCAGAAACGTCCATACTGACCTGTGAAATCTTCATGGTGTAAATGGAGCCAGTCATATCCGACCAGTTTGTCCCTCAATACTTCATCGTCATAGACAATATCATACGGAATTTCTGCATAGCTGAGCACCATTGTTACAGCATCATCCCAGGGGAGTTTACTTTTAGGGGAGTAAACGGCAATTTTAGGTGCTTTTTCGAGCCTGACCATTTCCATGTTTACTTCCGGATCACTAATCTCATTCAATATTCCGGAAACTTTGGCATCGGCCAGAACCTGATAAGAGACCCCCCTGGTATTGCATTCGTTTTCTATAGCCTTATTGTATTGAATAAGGAAACTGCCGCCCCGGTAATTCAGCAGCCAGCTTACTTCCGCATTCTGCCTGATACTCCAATAGGCAATGCCATAGGCTTTGAGATGGTTTTTCTGATCTTCATCCATATAAATCAGGATAGAGGAAGCTTTTGCACCGAGGGTAATCAACATAAATAATATAAAAATAATTCTTCTCTTTCTCATGTTGATTTCATTTGTCTTTAACTGCTGTTTTCTTCAATACATTCCCCGAATGATGAACCAGTGCGTCGTATGACACAAACAGCTCAGCTCATAAACCCTCCGTTTAAACGGGTATATGATTCAGGGTCTTTCCAGACGTACTGGCTGAAAGCAGAACCTACATTAATCGCTTAACAGTATACGAATCTAATTTTTTTAATACGCTTATGGAAAAATCATAGGCACAATAACGTAAAAATCAATCATAATCTATACATTTATCGGTCGTACGGGTTTTTAAACCTTTAGTTTATCTAGTCATTTCAATTTACTAAATTTGACACCTACAAAAAAGAATATGAGCAAAGCAATAATAAAAACAGAAAAAGGCGACATGACTGTCGAGTTTTTTGAGAAGGATGCACCTAAGGCAGTTGCAAACTTTAAGAAATTAGCAAGTGAAGGATTTTATGATGGTATAGCATTTCACCGTGTTATTCCTAATTTTATGGTACAAGGTGGATGTCCTAATTCAAAAGATCCTGCTAAAGCACATTTAGCTGGCACAGGAGGCCCTGGATATAAAATTGACTGTGAGACTAGTGGTGATAACCAATTCCATGACCGTGGTGTATTATCTATGGCGCATGCAGGTCGAAATACCGGAGGATCACAATTTTTCATCTGCCACAGTAGAGCAAATACTGCACACCTAGATAGAGTACATACTGTATTCGGTAAAGTGATTGAAAATGTAGATATTGTTGATGACATCAGACAGGGTGACAGAATTTTAACGATAGAAGTTCTAGCAGATTAATCGATATGAATTTAAGAGGAATTGTAGCCGTTACCGGCAGACCAGGTTTATTTAAACTTGTTGGGCAAAATAAAGCAGGTTATGTACTGGAAGGTTTAGATGCTCAGAAGGTTAAAATTGTAGCCAATATTTCTACAACTAAACTGGCTTCACTGGAAGATATTACTATCTATGGTGAAGATGAAGATTTAAAACTTATAGACGTTTTAGCAAATATTGCTGCCCTGGAGGGGAATGTTCCGGATGCTAAAGCTGATGCTTCAACATTAAGGACTTTATTTCTTGAAGTAGCTCCGTCACATGATCAGGATAAAGTATATACATCCGATATGAAAAAAATTGTGACCTGGTACCATTTGTTGAAAGATCTTCCTTTATTTAGTGAAGATGCTCCAGGAACATCAGAGGTTCAGGATGCAGCTAAATCTGAGGAGAAAGTAGAGAAAAAGGTTAAGGCAACACCGAAACCTTCTAATGCGAAAGCGCCAAGTAAAACTGCACAGCCAGCTAAAAAAGCAAATATGACAAGTAAAAAGGGGGTTTAGTCCCATCTTGTCTAACAAAAAAGCCGGATATATCCATTGTATCCGGCTTTTTTTATGTTTAGTGAATCTCGTAGTTTACAAGAAATACATGATTAAAGCAAAGGCAATAAGGCCAACAAGGATAGCAATATTGACCATGCGGCTCTCATTTCTTCTGCTTGTTCTGAATGTATACTTTCTTTTAAAATCTTTTGGCTGCATAATAAACTCCTTTCTTCATATGAGATGTAATAATATCCGTTATTCCATAAAATTAATGACAATTCGGGGATACGGATCTTTTTCATAGCGTTTTTAAGGTATTATTTTATTCGTGGTGGTAAGGTTCGCCCTTCAAAATACTGAAAGCCCGGTAGAGTTGCTCTACAAAAAATAAACGGACCATCTGATGGGAAAAAGTCATATCCGATAGGGAAATACTTCCATTTGCCCTTTTGTATATACTCTCGTCAAAACCATATGGACCTCCAATAATAAACACCAGCTGCTGAACGCTTCCAATCATTTGTTTGTTTAAATAATCTGAAAACTGAATAGAGGTATACTTTTTACCCTTTTCATCCATTAAAATGACCATGTCGAGGTTACTGACCTGCTTCAGGATCAGCTCTCCTTCCTTAGCTTTCTGCTGTGTCTGGGTCAGGTTCTTCGTGTTTTTAATATCGGGAATAATCACTAGGTTAAACCCTATATAGTGTTTTAAGCGGCTCAGGTACTTTTCTATACCTTCAATCAGGTATTTATCTTCTGTTTTTCCTACGGCGAGTAATGTTATCTTCATTCAGTTTTGATCAGGTAATGATGTTTTTTCTATATTTAGAATTTTAGAGGATATTCAAAGATATGGTAAAATCGAAAGATAGTATTTTTAAGGACTATCAAAATAACGTAGAAATTCAGGAAACACTCATCCATTCATTAAAGAAAACGCTGAATAACATCTCTTTGCAGCGTCTCGGATTATTTCTGGTCGAAATTGCATTCGTTGCCTTGATCATTAGTTCCGGATATGACTGGCCTATTGGAATTTTAATGTGTATTCCTGTACTTGCCTTTATGTATCTTGTAAAGCGGCAGACTGCAGTACAGCAAGAACTTGATTATGCCAAAAAGTTACTCTTTGTATTTAAAAATGAACTAAACATATATCATGGTGGAAAAAATGGATATGCAGATGGCACTGTCTTTGCCTGTGAGGAACATCCCTATTCGGCTGATCTAGATATTTATGGCTCCTCTTCCTTATATGCATTCATTAACCGTTCCAATACAGTGACAGGCATGAAGTTACTTGCTGACAGCCTCGGAAAGCATACCGAACCTAATTTAATCAACGAACGTCAGTCAGCTATAGCAGAGCTGATCAGCCATATTCACCAGACTTTCCATTTCAGGGCGGGGCTTCAAAGCCATAAGCCGGAACAACTGGATATTATTGTCGATAAACTGAATCATGACATGCCTGAGCAGCTGAAGTTTACTCGGAACAAGTTATTGCAGTATTACGTCAGTTTCACCCCCTTTCTTTCCTTAAGCTTGATTATTGCAGGAACTTTTTATGGAGGTGTAAATTATTCATTTCTAGGGTTGTATGTTCTTTTTAATGCGGCGCTTAGCTTTTTCCATTTAAAACACATCAATCAGGTTTATTACGGTTTCAGTGGAAGTTCAGGTTTATTGAATGACATATCCGGAACGATCAGATGGACAGAAGAAGTGAAATGGGAAAGCAGTTATATCAGCCGCTTCTTCCATTCTGGAATAGCCGTTTCAGGAAACAGTAACGTTCCGCTGAGTAAAAGGATTAAGGCCTTATCTGCAATTATCCAGTCGTTTGATATCCGGCTGAATATTCTTGTCGGTTCTTTTTTTAACCTGTTTATGTTGTGGGACTTCAGGTGTGCAATTAGGCTGGGGAAATGGTATGACCAGTCTTCAGAAGAACTTGTCCATGGAATTCACCGGATCAGCCAGTTTGAAGAACTGATTTCCTTTGCTACACTCCAGTACAATGAACCAGAATGGTCAGTGCCTGTGGTCATGGAAGATTTCCATTTCTCCACGAGAGCACTTGGACATCCCCTGATTAAGGAAAATAAACGGATCAGGAACGATTATGGGTTTGAGGCTACATCTACAGTAGATATTGTAACGGGGTCAAATATGGCCGGGAAAAGTACCTTCCTGCGTAGCTGTGGGATTAATATGGTGCTTGCATTCGCCGGTGGACCTGTTTGTGCTGCTGAAATGAAGGTTTCCATTTTTGAGCTGCTTACCTATATGAGAATAAAAGATTCCCTGAACGATCAGACCTCCACCTTCAAAGCGGAGTTAAACCGTTTAAAAATGATTTTGGAAGGCGTACGTACCTTGAGTCAGCCCTTGGTCTTAATTGATGAAATGTTGCGCGGAACCAATAGTAAGGATAAATATCTTGGATCCAAAGTGTTTATTCAAAAGATGATCACGGAAAAGACACCGGCTTTATTTGCTACGCATGATTTGCTGCTTTCAGAGATGGTAGATGAATATCCTTTAGAGGTAAGGAACTATCATTTTGATATACAGCTTGCGGGTACAGAAATGAAATTCGATTACAAATTAAAACATGGTGCCTGTAAGACTTTCAATGCCGCAATTTTGCTGAAGGAAATCGGCCTGAGCTTTAATCCTGAGGAACACATATAAGGTTTTTTATAGGGGATTTTAGAAATATGAGGTATCATCTGCAGCGGTGCTTTACAATATTAATAACTGCGGCAGGATATTTTATGTTGATAGGTGAACTGTTGGTGACCACTTTACCGTATCATATTTTATTGTTCAATAATATATAGTTAATACCAAATCTCCATATTGCCTGTTATATTTAAAGACATGATCAAAGCTTCTGATTTCGGTAATGATTTTTCCTGGGGCCTGGCTACTGCAGCGGCACAGATAGAAGGTGCGGCTGATATGTATGGTAAAGGCCCTTCCATCTGGGATACTTTTTCCAAAAGGTCCGGTAAGATTAAAAAAGGTCACCATCCGGCAATGGCCTGTGATTTTTATCACCGGTATAATGAAGATATTGCCCTCGTAAAGCTTTTGGGTTTTTCGGTATTCAGATTCTCCATCTCCTGGCCAAGAATTTTTCCATATGGAGAAGGGCCCGTAAATGAAGAGGGGATCCGGTTTTATCACAATGTAATTGATGAATGTCTGGAAAAGGGTCTAACGCCATACATCACCTTGTATCACTGGGATCTGCCTGAAGCTCTGGAAGAAGAAGGAGGCTGGACTGCATTTGGAATCAATACTGCATTCAATGCATTTGTATCTGTCTGTGCTAAGACCTATGGGGATAAAGTCAAAAACTGGTTAGTTTTAAATGAGCCCTTTGGGTTTACTTCTTTAGGCTATATGTTGGGCGTTCATGCACCGGGCAAGACGGGGCTTACCAACTTTTTCTCTGCAGTACACCATACAGCAATTGCACAGGCTGATGGTGGCCGCATTTTGCGTGCTGAAGTTCCCAATGCCATTATTGGTACGACCTATTCCTGTTCTGAGATTATTCCATATACGCAAAGTGATGCGGATATTCTGGCTGCTTCTCGTGTGGATTGTCTGATGAACCGTTTATTTATTGAACCGGCGTTGGGAATGGGGTATCCCGGAGAGGATTGGGAGGTGATGGAAAAATTTGCTATTTCTCATTCTACCTGGAGACATACGGAGCGAATTACCTTTGATTTTGACTATATCGGTTTACAGAATTATTTTCCGCTGACGATTAAATACAATGCCTTTATCCCTGTGCTGCAGGCTTGGGAAGTAAAAGCAAAGAGCCGGAAAAAACCCCATACGGCGATGGGGTGGGAGGTGAATGCAGACAGCTTTTATAATATCATTAAACAGTTTGCTTCCTATCCTAAAATAAAAAAACTGATGATCACGGAAAATGGTGCTGCCTATCAGGATAAGCTAATTGACGGTGAAATTCATGATGAAGACAGGATCGCCTACTTCAAATTATATCTTGCTGCTGTCCTTCGTGCTAAAGAAGAAGGAATCAATATTACAGGTTATATGGCTTGGACCTTATTGGATAACTTCGAATGGGCAGAAGGATACAATGCAAGGTTTGGCATTGTCCATACTGATTTTAAAACCCAGCAACGGACAATCAAAGCTTCAGGCCACTGGTGGAAAGAATTCCTGAAGGCTTAAAAAGTTCTAAAGGCATAAAAAAACTCCCGCTTTGAAGGGGAGTTTTTTTATGCCTTTAGAACTTTTTATTTAAATATTACTGCGCTACTTGTTTACGGATAATATTTAATGCGCCACCAGCTTTAAACCATTCGATCTGCTGTGCATTATAACTGTGGTTCACCACAATCTCATCTGCAGTACCATCAACATGGTTTAATACCAGCGTTAATGGTACATTCGGGGCGAAGCTTGTTAAGCCAACAATATCAATCGTATCGTCCTCAAGGATTTTGTCGTAGTCTTCCTTATTGTTAAAGGTTAAACCAAGCATTCCTTGCTTTTTCAGGTTGGTTTCATGAATACGGGCAAATGATTTCACCAGGACGGCACGGACACCAAGGTGACGTGGTTCCATTGCTGCGTGCTCACGTGAAGAACCTTCACCATAATTCTCGTCACCAACGACGATAGAACCAACACCAGCTGCTTTATAAGAACGTTGTGTTGCTGGAACAGCACCATGTTCGCCAGTAAGGACATTCTTCACGTTATCAGTTTTTTCATTGAAATAATTCACTGCACCGATAAGCATGTTATTTGAAATATTGTCCAGGTGGCCACGGAATTTTAACCATGGACCAGCCATAGAAATATGGTCAGTCGTACATTTTCCTTTTGCTTTAATCAATAATTTAAGGCCTTTAAGGTCTGTACCTTCCCATGGTGTGAACGGATCAAGTAATTGTAACCTGCTCGAAGTGGGGGAAACCAATACCTGAACACCGCTACCGTCTGCTGCGGGCTGCTGATAACCAGCATCCTCAACTGCGAAACCCTGAGCCGGTAGTTCCGCACCTGCAGGGGCATCAAGCATTACTTGTTCGCCATTTGCGTTGGTCAACGTATCTGTAAGCGGGTTAAAGCTTAGGTCACCGGCAATGGCTAAAGCCGTCACCAATTCAGGGGAACCTACAAAAGCAAAGGTATTTGGGTTACCATCTGCACGTTTAGCAAAGTTACGGTTGAAAGAGTGAACGATTGTATTTCTCTCTTGTTTCTCGGCACCAACTCGATCCCACATACCTATACACGGTCCGCAGGCATTGGTAAATACTTTGGCACCAATCTGGTTAAATACCTCCATGAATCCATCACGCTGGATCGTGTAACGGATCTGTTCAGATCCAGGGTTAATACAGTATTCTGCTTTTGCGGTCAGGCCTTTTTCTGCTACCTGTTTGGCAATACTTACAGCTCTTGAGATATCTTCATAAGAAGAGTTCGTACAAGAACCGATCAATCCTACGTCAATTTTCATTGGCCATCCGTTAGCTGCAGCAACCTCTTTCATTTTTGAAATAGGTGTTGCCAGATCCGGAGTGAAGGGGCCGTTTAAGTAAGGCTCAAGTGTTGAAAGGTCAATTTCAATCAACTGGTCAAAATATTTTTCCGGCTCAGCATATACTTCTGCATCACCTGTTAAATGTTCTTTTATTTCATTTGCTGCATCAGCCACGTCAGCACGGTTCGTTGCGCGTAAATAACGCTCCATGCTCTCATCATAGCCGAATGTTGAAGTAGTTGCACCAATTTCAGCACCCATATTACAAATGGTACCTTTACCGGTACAGCTCATGCTTGTCGCACCTTCGCCAAAATATTCTACTACAGCACCGGTACCACCTTTTACAGTCAAGATTCCTGCTACTGTTAAGATCACATCTTTTGCAGATACCCATCCGCTTAATTTTCCTGTAAGTTTTACACCGATCAGTTTAGGGAATTTAAGCTCCCATGGTAATCCGGCCATTACGTCACAGGCATCAGCACCACCTACACCAATAGCGATCATACCTAAACCCCCGGCATTTACGGTGTGGGAGTCAGTACCGATCATCATACCACCAGGGAAAGCATAGTTTTCCAAAACAACCTGGTGAATAATACCTGCACCTGGTTTCCAGAAACCGATACCATACTTATTTGAAACAGAAGCCAGAAAATCGAAAACCTCTTTACTCTCCGTATTGGCAGCTGGTAAATCTTGTTCTGCACCATATTTGGCAGTGATCAGGTGATCACAGTGTACAGTTGAAGGCACCGCAACTTTTGGTCTGCCTGCTTGCATGAACTGCAATAAAGCCATCTGGGCTGTTGCATCCTGCATAGCTACACGGTCAGGTGCAAAATCTACATAGTCAGTACCTCTAACGTATGAGGTGTTTGTATTTTCATCCCAAAGGTGAGTATATAAGATTTTTTCTGAGAGTGTTAAAGGTCTGCCTACTAATTTACGTGCCGCCTCAACGCGGGGGCCAAAGTTTGCATACACCTTTTTGATCATTTCTATATCAAAAGCCATTGATAATCTGTGTTAAAAGGTAATATATTAAAATAATTTGTAGCGAATTTACGAAAAAAAACAGGGCGGGCAGGCCATATATAAATCATTGTATTATTTATATATGTTCTAAATAATTGTGATGAAGATCACTAATTGTAAAAATATTGCACGTTAACGGACAAATCAGTTCAATAATGAACACTATGCCGCTAGGTTTATTGATCAATGGCTTAACACACAATGATTTATTGTGTTATTGTTTTTTGGCCTGAATTTCGATAGGACGAATAAAATTAAAGTATATTAAACTGGTAGCCTTGTGCAATGAGGTATTTCAAGACAGCAGGCAAAGCATATTGTAATCTTTCAAATGCTTTCAGGCTATCATGGAAAACTATTATAGCGCCATTTCTCGTATGATTGATAACATTTCTATAACATTTTTCAGGAGTAAGGCCAATGTCAAAGTCACCGCTGAGTACATCCCACATGATAACATTTAATTGTGGGTCAATGGCTTTAAGTTTTTTTACCTGGGACTTTTTGATACGCCCGTAAGGAGGACGAAAAAGGTGGGATTGTGTATATTCCTGACATTTTTTGAAGTTTTCCAAATAGGTACTGTCATCAGTTTTCCAGCCTTTTAAATGGTTGAAAGTATGGTTACCGATGGCATGGCCTTCAATTTTAAGGCGTTCAAAAATCTGAGGGTGTTTAGAGACATTATCGCCAATACAAAAGAAAGTTGCTTTGCAATTGAAGCTTTTTAAAGTATTTAAAACAAACTCTGTAACAACAGGTATAGGTCCATCGTCAAAGGTTAAATAAACGACTTTGTCATGACGGCTTTTGTTCCAGACTAAAGATGGGTAATACCATTTTAATAAAAGAGGAGATTTGACCAGGTACATCGCCAAATGTAATCAATTACTGGTAAGTGTAATGGAAAATTACAAAATGAATGAGTTGTTTATCTTAATAATGAAATTAAAATTATGAAAATGTTTACCAACAATAGTCGGTTGTCAAAATTCAGTTACGTTGCTTTATTTCTCCTAGTTTCTACGAGCTTTTCCAGCCGGTTAATGGCACAGGAAACGATTACCATCCAGCAGGCAATTGACAGAATGTTGCAGAACAACCTTAATATTAAACAGGCTGTACTGAGTGCCTCTACTGCATCTGTAAACTTACAACAATCAAAGGCGGCACTTTATCCAACATTAAATGGAGGGATAGATAACAGTCTCAATTTTGGACGGAGTTTAGATCAATCGAATAACCAGTTGGTTTCTCAAAAATTTTACCAGGGAAGTGGTACCTTAAGCACTTCAGTTGATTTGTTTGGTGGGTTTACCAAAATAAACCAGATCCGGCAAAATAAAATTCTCTTGGAGGCAGGGAATAGTAACCTGGACAAAGTAAAAAATGACTTGACATTACAGGTTGTTACGGCCTATTTTCAGGTGGTCTATAATGTCGACTTGCTGAGGGCCTCGAAAGAGCAATTGGTAGTAGCAAAGGAGACACAACAACGTGAAGAAGCCTTATTAGAGGCTGGAAATAAAACAATTGCAGATGTGTCCCAGGCAAAAGCCCAGGCAGCAACTGCGGAGTTAAATGTAACGAATGCCCAGAATCAACTCACTATTTCCTATTTAACACTTTCGCAGCTTATGGAAATGAGGGCTGATTCTGATAACTATGTTGTTGTTGCACCTACCATCCAGGACATCGCTATGGCGCAGAAAAGTTATAATGTCAATGAGGTCTACAATTCTTCTTTAGCGATTTTTCCGGATATTAAATTAGCGGCACTTAACCGGGAAGCTGCAGAAAGAGGTGTCGCAGTTGCTAAAGGGAGTTTGAGTCCTAAAATATCTCTGGGAGGTAGTGTTGGTTCCAGGTATTCTTATGTGTTAGGGAACAGTCCATTGCAGGATTTGGATAATTATCGCAATGATGCCCACTTTATTGATCAATTGAATAATAATATATATCAAAATATCGGGATAAATATCTCAATTCCTATTTTTAATGGCCTGCAAGCTAAATCAAATGTTAAGAGGGCGAGAATAAACTATGAGGATTATAAACTTCAGGAAAGCCTGATGAAAAATAACCTGAACAAAGTCATTGCGCAGGCTATAGCAGATCTCCGTGCAGCAGATAGCCGGTATACCTCTACACAGAATACCTTTAATGCCCAGAAAGATGCATTCAATGTTATTGAGCAACGTTACAATGTCGGACTGGTCAATTCACTGGATTACAATACCTCCAGGACGAACAGAAACAAAGCAGAGATAGACTTCATACAAGCAAAGTATGACCTTGTATTCAGATCAAAAGTAATTGATTATTACTTGGGCAAGCAGATTAACTTTTAACCTTATACAAACATAATAAACACAAAGAAATGAAACTGAAACATATACTTATTGCAGTTGGTGTGCTCATTGCACTACTTCTCGTAGCGAAATTTACGGGCTTGATTGGCGGTGAAAAAATTGAGAAAGTTACTGTAGAAAAAGCGCAGCAAAGAAAAGTAACGGAAACAGTAACGGCAAGTGGCAAAATTCAGCCTGAGGCTGAAGTTAAACTCAGTTCTGAAGTGTCTGGTGAGGTAGTTGAATTATTAGTTAAAGAAGGAGATATTGTTAAAAAGGGACAATTATTGTTTAAAATAAGACCTGACATCTTAAAATCAGGATATGACAGAGCAAGTGCATCCTATAATTCCCAAAAAGCAAGTGTGGGCTCTGCGCAACAACAATTGAAACAGTCGGAAGGAACTTTTGCAAACGAAGACGCAATTTATAAACGTAATGTGGAATTGTTTAAAAGGAAAGTAATCTCCGTAGCGGAATATGATGCGGCAAAAGCTGCTTATTCAACTGCAAAAACTAATCTTGAAAGTGCAAAACAGTCACTGATTGCCGCCAAATTTAACCTGGAACAATCAGGTGCAAACGTGCAGGAAGCAAGTGCTAACCTTGCCAAGGCAACAACCTATGCACCAGTAGATGGTGTAATTTCAAAATTGTCAGTAGAACTTGGTGACAGGATCTTGGGAACAGCACAATTTGCAGGTACGGAAATTATGAGAATCTCCAACCTTAATTCTATGGAAGTCAACGTAGACGTGAACGAAAATGATATCAACAGGGTGAGTGTGGGTGACAGTGCTACAATTGAGGTGGATGCCTTTGCCGATAAAAAGTTTAAAGGGATTGTGACGGAAATAGCGAGCTCTTCTAAAGATATCGGCACGACGACCACAACTGTAGACCAGGTGACAAACTTTGTGGTGAAAGTCAGGATCGACGCAGGTTCTTATAAAGGGGTGAAAGGTGGTGCAAAAGATCTTCCTTCTCCATTCAGACCAGGTCTTTCTGCGACAGTAGATATTGAAAGCTCTTCTGTCAAGAGTCTTTCTGTTCCTATTCAGTCGGTCTTCACCAAGAGCAATACCGATAAAAATGTGGATGCAGGTAAAGCCAATGATGCCAGTGCTGAAAAGCAGAAAAACAAACTGAACGATAAACAATTGAAACAGTATGTTTATACTTATGCTGCCAATGGAACAGTGAAACAGGTAGAAGTGACTACAGGAATCCAGGATGATCAATATGTTCAGATCAAAAGTGGTTTGAAAGCTGGAACTGAAGTCGTAAGTGGTCCTTATTCAGCCATTCAAAACAAACTTAAAGATGGAGTGAAAGTAGAAAAAACAACTAAAGATCAGCTGTTTGCTACTTCAGATAAAAAGTAAGCCTAGTGCTTAGCAATAAAATAAGTAATTTGTCCCGGTTTAAAACATTAAGCCGGGATTTTTTATTTATAAATAATGATACCAAAAGTCGCAATGATTGGTGGCGGGAGTTGGGCAACTGCCGTCATAAAAATGCTCTCAGACAATTTAGTTGAAAAGGAAATATTGTGGTGGATGCGGGATGCTGAGTCAATAGCCCATATCCAAAAATATAAACATAACCCTAAATACCTAAGTTCAGTAGAGATTAGGATTCCGGCGCATCATATCGCCAACGATATCGCTGAAATTATAGCTCCTGCAGATTGGATCGTCTTAAATGTACCCGCTGCATTCTTAAAAGAAACATTGGCAAATGTAACTCCGGAAATGCTTGCCGGTAAAAAGATCGTGTCTGCTATTAAAGGCATTGTACCTGATGAAAATCAAATTATTGGTGAATTCATCCATGAGAAATTCAATGTACCCTTAACGGATATCTTGGTCATCAGTGGTCCTTGTCATGCCGAGGAAGTGGCTTTAGAGAAGCTATCCTATCTCACTATTGCTTCCTTAGACATTGAAGGTGCAGGTTATTTTGGTAAATTATTAAATACGCGTTATATAAAGACTAATATCTCGGACGATATTTTCGGTACTGAATATGCGGCTGTGCTGAAAAATATTTATGCTGTAGCCAGTGGGATTTGCCATGGTATTGGCTATGGTGATAATTTTCAGGCTGTCCTTATTTCCAATGCGGTAAGAGAGATCAAAAGATTTGTTGATGCAGTACACCCCATCACGAGGGATATCAAGGAATCGGCCTATCTCGGCGATCTTCTTGTGACTGCATACTCACAATTTAGCCGTAACCGTACCTTCGGTAATATGGTGGGTAAAGGATATACTGTGAAATCCGCACAGCTGGAGATGAATATGATTGCAGAGGGATATTATGCAGCAAGCTGTATGCATGTGATCAATAAGAAATACAAAATAGACATGCCGATTAGTAGGGCTGTATATGCAATTTTATATGAAAAACATTCTCCACAAATTGAAATGAAGCTGTTAACCGAAAAGCTGAGTTGATCTGCTGCTGATCTGGATCCTGTTGGTATGGTAATTGCCTGTGTATAAGAATAAAGGTAATTATATAAATCATCAAGCATATGAAAATGAGATTCTTATCAGGGTTATTCGCCCTGGCGTTAGCAGCTACAGTTTCATTCTCTGCGCAGGCACAGGAAAAAAAGAAAACCGTAGGAGAAACCATTGATAAAACGGCCTCAAAAGTTGGAAATAAAACAGCTGAGGTTGCTGTTAAAGGTTCTGCAAAAGTGTCCGATAAAACCTACAAAGGAAAAATGGCCCCGGATGGTTCCAATGTGTATATTAACGGGAATAACCGGAAATATTATGTGAATAAAAAAGGTAAGAAAGTTTACCTTAAAGCGTCTCAGATTAAAGATAAGCCGGTTAAAAATTAGGCGATCATTTGATCATATTTCAAAAATCCGGCTCCAGAAAAGCCGGATTTTTTTTTTGCCTGTTTCGGGGGGGGGAGCTTGATTTCAGTATGTCAGGTAATTGTTAAAACCATTTCATTATGTGATAAATACTACTAAATATATAGTATATGTAGTGAATTAACATATCTTTGAAATAATCCAAATATACATCTTCCATTTTACCCTATTTCATACCAATAATTTGATCCCGAGGGTGGAAAGTTAACGTAGATGGTTCTATCAAACAAATTAAAACAAGCGCGCATGAAAATTAAATTTTACTTTCTTATCTTCTTATTTGCTATTTCCGTGATCGGTGCAAAAGCACAAACGATCCGTGGGACTGTAAGTGATACTTCACAAACAATTATAGGTGCTACTGTGGCCGTATCGGGCAATGTACAAAGAGTCGGGACCAATGCTTCAGGTAAGTATGAGCTTAAGCTTTCAAAACCAGGTAAATATACCATTGTGGTTTCCTACATTGGTTTCCGTACCCAACAGAAGACTGTAACCCTTGCCGAGGGAGAAATACAGACACTCGATTTCCAGTTGCTTGCCAACAGCAACGACTTGGAGAATGTAGTTGTTTTGGGGTCAAGAAGTGCTCCCCGCTCTAACCTGGAAACTCCTGTGCCGGTAGATGTAGTAGACATCAAAAAGATCACACAAAATATTCCACAGGTATCTTTAAACCAGATCCTGAATTTCGTTGCTCCCTCATTCACCTCCAATGTGATGAGTCTGACCGATGGTACTGATCATATTGATCCTGCCTCATTGCGTGGATTAGGTCCCGATCAGGTATTGGTTCTTATTAACGGAAAAAGAAGACATACAACTGCCCTCGTAAACATCAACGGAAGTTTAGGTAAAGGTTCTGTTGGTACCGACATGAATGCGATCCCTACCTCTGCGATTAAACGTGTAGAGATCCTTCGTGATGGTGCTGCTGCCCAGTATGGCTCAGATGCAATTGCAGGTGTAATTAATATTATTTTGAATGATGATGTGAACAAACTGACGGCAAATGTATCTGGTGGTGGATATAGCGGTAAACATTCAGATGGCCTTGATGGAGAGACGATTCAAGCAAATGTGAACTATGGGGTTAAATTATCTGATAAAGGAGGGTATTTAAATTTTTCCGGATCATTTGATTACCGGGATTTTGCTTCACGTACGACACCTTACCGTGGTGTGATCTATACCGACTATAACAATCCATCCTTATATCCAAGTCCAACAGGAGTGGACATTACCGATGCAGAGCTGGCAAGAAGAGGACAAACACGTTCCGACTTTGTCCCTAATATCGGACAATCGCAAAACAGAGGTGGTGCTTTATTTTTTAACGCTTCCATTCCGGTTGCCGAGGAAGCTGAAATTTATGCTTTTGGGGGAGTAAACTACAGGAATGGTATATCAAATGCATTCTACCGTACGCCGCGTCAACTTACCCAGAACAATGCGACTATTTACCCCAATGGTTTCCTTCCGGAAATTGTAACCAATAGTCTGGATCAATCTTTTGCGGTTGGGATCAGAGGAAATGCAGGAAAGTGGAAGGCTGATTTCAGCAATACCTTCGGACGTAATATTATCGATTTCAAGACACAGAATACCGTAAATGCCTCATTGCTTACCGCTTCGCCAACCTCATTTGAGTCGGGCGGATATGAGTTTACCCAAAATACAACCAACCTTGATTTCTCCCGCTTTTTCAGCGATCCGCTGAAAGGAATAAACGTTGCTTTTGGATTTGAGAACAGGTATGAAAACTATAAAATTAATCCCGGGGAAGAAGCCTCGTGGCGGAATTATGGCAATGCCTTACGGGTTGGAACAGATGGTACAGGTGCGCCTATCCTTATTCCCGATGCCAGTGGAAACGTATCTACAAGGTTTGCGGCCAATGGGGCTGCGTATGCAGGTGGAGCACAAGGTTTTCCGGGTATCAATGAAGCCAACCTGACCAATGAATCACGCAACTCATTTGCAGCCTATGGCGACGTTGAGTTCAATCTGACAGAAAAGTTTCTGGTTGATGCAGCAGCAAGGTTTGAAAATTATTCAGACTTCGGATCTACTGTAAACGGTAAACTTGCTGCCAGGTACAAGTTCTCTGATAAATTCCTGTTGCGTGCTGCGGCGAGTACAGGATTCAGAGCCCCATCCCTTCATCAGCGCTTCTTTAGTTCCACCTCTTCCGTATATATAGATGGAAACATTGTAGAATCGGGAACCTTCTCCAATGATAGCCGTATTGCACAATTATTGGGGATTCCTGAATTGAAAGAAGAAACTTCCAAAAGCTTAAGTGCAGGTTTTACTTCCAACCTGGGTAAATTAAAAATTACTGTTGATGGTTATTTTATCAGGATCAACGACCGGGTGATTTATACGGGACAATTTACCGGTAACAATTCAGCAACAGCATCTGATCAGGATAAAGAAATTTATAATCTATTGCGTTTGGCAAATGCCACTACTGCAAGGTTCTTTGCCAATGCTGTAGATACTGAAACCAAAGGACTTGATGTGGTTCTATCTTATAATACCAACTTAGGTAACGGAACCCTTCGTACCGATTGGGCAACTACTTTCACTAAAACTTCCATTGTAGGAGATGTGCATGCTTCTCCTCTGCTGGCAGGAAAAGAAAGCACCTACCTAGATGCGGCAAGCCGTATCCTGATTGAGAAAGTTACCCCAAGGATAAAGTCTAACATTACTTTTGATTATTCTATCGGTAAATGGAATGCCTTCTTGCGTAACGTATACTTCGGTAAGGTATCACAGCCAACAAATACCGTGGCTAATCAGCAGGAATTGACCGGCAGGGTAATCACTGATCTGGGTGCAGGTTATAACTTCACCAAAAATCTTAAGGTGACAGTAGGAGCAAATAATATCTTTGATGTTTATCCTCAGGAATTATTATTGGCTTCACAGGGAACTTCAGGCATATTATATCCCAATCAGGCTCCGCAGTTCGGCTATCTTGGCAGGTATGTATTCACCAGACTATCGCTTAACTTTTAAAATTCAACAAAATCAATTAGATTTAATAAGTTTCTTACCAGGTGGAGCATCCCTGGTAAGGAACTTTTTTAATTATAGTACTATGAGTTATATAAAATCAACTTCCGGCGTATTCATTGGCATATTGTTTATCTTGCTGGTAGGGTATGGCAGCGCTAGCGGACAAAGCAATGAATTGTATAAACATGCAGCGGTAGTCAGCGCCCATCCTGAAGCTACCAAGGTTGGGGTAGCTGTCATGAAAAAAGGGGGAAATGCCATCGATGCTGCAGTTGCTGTTCAGTTTGCCCTTGCTGTGGTTTATCCCAATGCTGGTAATATTGGGGGTGGTGGTTTTCTGGTATACCGGGGAAACAGAGGAGATCAGGATGCTTTGGATTACCGGGAGAAAGCTCCCGGAAGTGCTTCGAGGGATATGTATCTGGATGATAAAGGCAATGCAATTGCCGATAAAAGCCTGTTTGGTGCCCTGGCGTCAGGTGTGCCGGGAACGGTGGCAGGTATGGTTCGCGCACATGATAAATACGGCATATTAAAATGGAAAAAAGATGTACAGCCTGCCATTGATCTGGCCGAAAGAGGCTTTGCCGTTACTGCTCAGCAGGCAGATGAGCTGAACAGGAATAAAGAACGTTTCTTAAAGTATAACAGAAAACCTGTGGCCTTTGTGAAGGAAGGCTTATGGAAAGCAGGCGACCTGTTAAAGCAGCCTGAGCTAGCGGCTACATTAAAGCTGATACGGGATAAAGGGAGGTCAGGATTTTATGAGGGGCCTGTTGCCGAGGCAATTGTGAAGTCCATGAAGCATACCGGCGGAATCATTAGTTCTGCTGATCTTAAAGATTATCAGGCGGTATGGAGAGAGCCTGTATCAGGGCAGTATAAGGATTTTAAAGTGATTTCTATGCCTCCCCCCTCCAGTGGTGGTATAGCATTGATCACTATGCTTGGCCAGATCAGCGAATACCCTCTGCATCGTTGGGGATTCCAAACAGACTCTACTGTACAACTGATGGTCGAATTAGAGCGCAGGGCCTATGCAGACAGGGCAAGTTATCTTGGTGATCCGGATTTCTTTAAAGTTCCTCAGCAGGCCTTACTGGAGCGTAAATATATATACGGACGTACAGCCGATATCAGTTTTGAAAAGGCTACACCGAGTTCTGCAGTGAATCCGGGTAAATTGTCGAATTATGAGAGTGAACAGACTACGCATTTTTCAATTGTAGACAGTAAGGGAAATGCAGTATCTGCCACAACTACCTTAAATGGGTCTTACGGATCATTGGTTGTGGTAGAGGGGGCTGGTTTTATTCTGAACAATGAAATGGACGATTTTTCTGTGAAGCCAGGTTCACCGAATGCTTATGGACTGGTAGGAGGGGTTGCCAATTCGATTATTCCGGGCAAAAGGATGCTCAGTTCCATGACGCCGACAATCATTGAAAAGGGAGGGAAGCTGGTGATGGTCGTTGGAACTCCGGGCGGTTCTACTATCATCACTTCAGTGTTTCAGGCTATTCTAAACGTTCTGGCGTTTGACAAAGATATGCAGGCATCAGTTGCAGCTCCACGCTTTCATCACCAATGGTTACCTGATGAAGTTTACGTAGAAAAGGGAGCTATTGATCCGGAGACGAGGGCACGTTTAGCCGCAAAGGGTTACAGGATTGTAGAACGCGGACCGATGGGCAGGATAGATGCCATCCTGGTGAAAGAAGATGGTTCCTTGGAGACCGGGGCAGACCCGAGGGGAAATGATACTGGTCTCGGTTATTAAAATATTGATCCTATAAAAAAGGCCAGGATAAACATCCTGGCCTTTTTAGTATTTGTATGTTGATTAAGATCTGCGTCTTCTTTCTCCGCTACCTTCACGTGGTTTTCCAGAGAAATCTCTGAATCCGCCACCGCCGTTTCCACCTTCACGTCTTCCGCTTCCGCCAGAATTCCTTCTGTCACCACCGTAGCTTCTTCTATCGCCCCCACCAGAATTTCTTCTGTCGCCGCCGTAACTTCTTCTTTCTCCGCCGCCTCTTCTTTCACCACCTTCAGGTGCATCACCGGATTTTTCAATCCTAACGCCACGGTTGTTGAATTGAACGTCTTTGAAGTTGCTGAACAGGGAATCAACAATTGCATTTTCAACTTCAAAGAATGAATACACTCCTTTAAGGTCGATCTTACCAATGTTTTTACCACTGATTTTACCATTGTTACATACAAAAGATAATAAGTCACCTCTAGTAAATTCATCTACCGAACCTAAGTTGATAAATAAACGGGTATAATCACTGTTTCTTGAACCTCTTCCGCGCTCGCCGCGCTCACCACGTTCGTCATTTGCTGCTGCATTTAAATCAGGAGCATTTTTGTAGTATTCTAAAAAGCGGTTAAACTCCAAAGAAGCAAAACGTTTGATCACGTCTTCTTTGCTTAATTCAGCAAATTCATCCATGATACGTGGAATGTATTGGTCAATCTGGCTCTCATTTACTTCAACATTGTGAACTTTATGAACAAGAGAGAATAATTGTTTTTCACAAACATCAAATCCTGTTGGCAGTTCAGCTTTAGTAAATTGTTTTCCAATGATTCTTTCAATCTGACGGATTTTACCTAACTCCTTCGAGTTTACAATACAGATAGAGATACCGGATTTACCAGCTCTTCCTGTACGTCCACTACGGTGGGTATAACTTTCAATTTCATCAGGTAATGAATAATTCACCACGTGAGTTACATTGTTTACATCGATACCACGTGCAGCAACATCAGTAGCAATTAATAATTGCATGTTACGGTCACGGAAGCGCTGCATTACTTTATCACGTTGTTGTTGTGACAAGTCGCCATGTAAAGCATCAGCATTGTAGCCATCCTTAATTAAGTTCTCTGCAACATCCTGTGTGTCCATCTTGGTTTTACAGAATACTACTGCGAAAATTTCAGGGTTGAAATCCACAATACGTTTTAAGGCAGCATATTTATCTCTGGCACGTACTACATAGTACTCATGCTCAATATTTACGTTACCTGTGTTTTTGGTACCCATGGTTAACTCGGTAGGGTTATCCATGTAATTTTTAGCGATCCTTCTTACCTCAGGAGGCATAGTCGCTGAAAATAACCATGTTTTTTTATCGTCAGGAGTAGTAGACAAAATATCATTAATGTCTTCCTGGAAGCCCATGTTCAACATTTCATCAGCTTCATCAAGCACTACATATTTCACATTGGTGAAATCTATAGCCTTACGGCCAATAATGTCTAACATACGACCCGGTGTTGCAACTACAACCTGTACACCGTTTCTGATCTCACGCAATTGCTGCATAATGTTTGCGCCACCGTAAACGGCAACAACACTCGCACCAGGCGTGTTTTTTGAGTAATTCTTGATGTCGCTGGCAATCTGCAAGCAAAGCTCTCTGGTAGGACACAATATTAAAGCCTGTGGCTTGTTCACTGTGAAATCTATCAGCTCAATTAGCGGCAAACCAAATGCTGCTGTTTTTCCGGTACCTGTTTGGGCCAAACCAACAAAATCGTTATTGCCCTCTAACAGCACAGGAATAGCTTGCTCCTGAATAGGTGTTGGATTTTCGAAACCTAAATCCTGTACGGCACTAACAACGTCATCACTTATCCCCAATAATTTAAATGGGTTTATCATTCGTAAAATTGTTTTTGAAAAGGTTATGATACTGTCCTATTACGCTTATTTACTCCTTTTTGGAAAAGGTACGAAATATGACGGTGGTCACTATAACTTTATATTAAGCCGCAAAGGTAAGCTTATTTTTCGGTATTTGTTTGGTACATAACTAAATAAATACCGAAAAATGTTATCTTAATCTGTCAGCCGACCTGATTAACTGCTCATCTTTACGGATTCCCCGGTAGGCCAGTACACAAAATAGTATGGAGAGCAGCGGTAAATAAGCACCTGCATTGTAGGTAACTCCTTCTAAACCACCCGGCATTTCCTGCGCATAATAGAACATACCAGCTTCCAAACCGAGAATAAAAAGAATAATCAGGATGATGATCCGCTTTTGCAGGGTCCTGTTTTTAAAGTTAAAAATATTTGCCAGACAGATTAAGCCGACCAGAATTGTTGCACCAAACAGTGCAGGGAATGATTCGGTTTGCTGGGTAACTTTATTGATCTTTTGATAGATTCCTCCCACCTGGAACCAGAGTTCCGCATTATTGGTTTCATTAGACAGTATGGGCAATAACAATAATAACAGCATGGTCATACTCGCAAGAAACAACCATACCGACTGGACTCTTTGTATCATATCAATTCAATAATTTCCAACAAATATATTAAAAGACAGTCAAAGCCATATCTTGTTGAGGGAAAAAAGTATTTTTGCAGTCAATTGAATACACAACGTTTTTTTATAGAATTAGCCTATGATGGAAGTGCTTATCATGGCTGGCAGGTACAACCCAATGCCATCACTGTTCAGGAAGAACTGGATAAGGCACTTTCTGTTTTTTTTAGGCAAAAGGTAGAAACCCTGGGTTGCGGAAGAACAGATGCAGGCGTACACGCCTCTGATTTTTTTGCCCATATGGACCTGGAGGATGTAGATGAAACTGCTGTTGCGAGAGCTGTTGGTAGCGTAAATGCACTTTTACCTTATCAGATTGCTATAAAAAGGATATTTCCGGTAAGCCCTGCTGCACATGCCCGCTTCGATGCTACGGCGAGATCTTACGAATACCATTTCCATTTTCATAAAGACCCATTTAAATTAAACAGGTCCTGGCTGTATAAGGCACAGTTGGATGTTACTGCTATGAATGCAGCGGCGACGGAGTTGTTAAATTATAAGGATTTCAGCAGTTTCAGTAAATCCCATACCGATACGGCAACCAACAATTGCAGGATCACCGAAGCTTGCTTCCGTGAAACAGAAGGGGGACTGGTCTTTCACATCACTGCAGACCGGTTCCTGAGGAATATGGTGCGTGCCGTAGTAGGCACGCTGATCAGGGTGGGCAGAAGGGAAATCAGCCTGCAGCATTTCCGGGAAATTATAGAAAGTAAAAACAGAAGCAATGCAGGACAGTCGGTACCAGCCTGTGGCCTCTACCTCGTTCACATTGTTTATCCCTACGTAAAATAAATATGTCTAAAATAACTGGTGATGCTTTTAATGTCAGCCTGCTGAAAAGGGTTTTTCAGTATGTGAAACCCTATCGCAGTATTTTTATATGGTCGGTTATATTAACTATTCTTATGGCTGTGGTTGCCCCGGTGAGGCCTTTCCTCATTAAGTATACGCTAGATAACTATATCCTTAAAGGGCAATATAAAGGCTTGCTGATGATGACCATCGTGATGTTGCTGCTACTGGTTGTACAAAGTGTCATCCAATACAGTCACACCTTGCTGACCAATACACTGGGACAATCGGCTATACGCGACCTCAGGATAAATGTCTTCAACCACATTACTAGGCTGAGACTAAAGTTTTTTGATAAAACTCCCATTGGCCAGCTGATTACCAGGACAGTGTCCGATCTGGAAACCATTTCTGATATTTTTTCGGAGGGCCTGATTGTGATCATTGGGGATATCCTGCAAGTGATTGCCATCATTGGGGTGATGCTGTATGCCGACTGGACATTGACATTGATGGTGCTACTGCCAATGCCATTGCTGATTATGGCAACATCCATCTTTCAGAAAGCCATAAAATCGGCCTTTCAGGAAATCCGTACGGAAGTCTCCAATTTAAATACCTACCTGCAGGAGCATATCACAGGGATATCCATTATACAATATTTTGCCAGGGAGGAACAGGAATATAGAAAATTCAAAAAGATCAACTCACGTTACCGTGATGCCAACATCAGGTCGAACTGGTATTATTCTATCTTCTTTCCGGTTGTGGAGATTATTTCTGCCATGTCGCTTGGACTTCTTGTCTGGTATGGTGCCAAAAGCATCCTGTCGAAACCGCTTGATGTCACTCCCGGCACAATTGCAGAGTTCATCTTATACATCAGTATGCTATTCCGTCCGATACGTGAGCTGGCAGATAAGTTCAACACCCTTCAGATGGGAATGGTAGGGGCTGAGCGTGTATTCAAAGTGCTTGATACACAAGAAATAACCAAAAACGAAGGCAATTACCAACCTGAGAAAATGAAGGGTGCCATTTCATTTGAGAATGTATGGTTTGCTTATAATGAAGAAAATTATGTGTTGAAAAACCTGTCTTTTACAGTCGGGGCGGGGCAAACGGTGGCTATGGTTGGTGCTACAGGGGCTGGTAAATCCTCTACCATCAATATCCTTAACAGGTTTTATGAAATCCAGAAGGGGAAGATTAAGGTGGATGGGATAAATATTGATGATTATGAACTGAACTATTTGCGTAACAACATCGCTACAGTTTTACAGGATGTGTTCTTGTTTTCTGACACCATTTTCAATAATATTACGCTCAACAATCCTTCCATCACCATGGAAGAAGTGGTCGATGCGGCAGGGAAAGTCGGGGCTCATGAGTTCATTGAAAGGCTTCCCGGTGGTTACCATTACAATGTGATGGAACGGGGTGCAACCTTATCCGCGGGACAGGCACAACTGATCTCTTTTATCAGGGCCTTGGTTTATAATCCTTCGATTCTGGTACTGGATGAGGCAACTTCCTCTGTAGACACCGAAACAGAGATGCTGATTCAGAATGCGATTGACCGGCTCATGAAGGGCCGTACTTCGATTGTTATTGCACACCGGTTGTCCACTATTCAGAAGGCAGACCAGATCATCGTTCTGGATAAAGGGGAGATCCGGGAAATCGGGAATCACCAGGAGTTGCTTAAATTAGACGGATATTACAGAAGACTTTACGATCTGCAATTTAATTCTGTAGGTATTGACAAATAGTTTAAAACTTTGAATTGGATTTGGCAATCCATTCAATAATCTTAGATTTGCATAAAAAAATATAGATACATGAGTGTTTTAGTAAATAAAGATTCAAAAGTAATCGTACAAGGTTTTACCGGAAATGAAGGTACATACCATGCTTCGCAAATGATAGAATACGGAACTGACGTAGTTGGCGGGGTAACTCCTGGTAAAGGCGGACAAACTCATTTAGATAGACCTGTTTTTAACACGGTTAAAGATGCGGTTGATCAGGCTGGTGCTAATGTATCTATCATCTTTGTTCCTCCGGCTTTTGCTGCAGATGCGATCATGGAAGCTGCAGAAGCAGGAATTAAGGTTATCGTATGTATTACCGAAGGTATCCCTACAAAGGATATGATTCAGGTTAAAGAATATATTGCTGACAAGGATTGCCGTTTAATCGGTCCGAATTGCCCTGGAATTATTACTGCTGATGAAGCTAAAATAGGTATTATGCCTGGCTTTATTTTCAAAAAAGGTACAGTAGGTGTGGTATCAAAATCAGGTACCTTAACTTATGAAGCTGTGGACCAGGTGGTAAAAGCTGGTTTAGGAATTACTACAGCAATTGGTATTGGTGGTGACCCGATTATCGGAACAACGACTAAACAGGCTGTTGAATTATTAATGAATGATCCGGAAACTGAAGGTATCATCATGATTGGTGAAATTGGTGGTGGAATGGAAGCTGAAGCAGCCCTATGGATCAAAGAAAACGGAACTAAACCAGTAGTAGGATTTATTGCTGGCCAAACTGCTCCTGCAGGACGTAGAATGGGACATGCCGGAGCTATTGTTGGTGGTGCTGATGATACTGCTGCTGCAAAAATGAAAATTATGGCAGAGTGCGGAATTACTGTTGTAGAAAGCCCTGCTGAGATTGGTGCCGCTATGGCAGAATTATTGAAAAAATAAGTGTTCCCAAAATAAGATATAGCAAGAGGCCCGGTTTACCGGGCCTCTTTTTTTATTCATGGTTTTGTCACCTTCCTCTCCCGCTAAAACTAAGGCTGCATGCGATGCGTATCTTTAGGCAACACCTGATGAAATCGCTGTTGGAATGAATCGACAGGCATAAACCGGAAAGCAATGAAAACAATCATTCACAAATCAACAATTCTTATCGGATTTATATTGCTGAGCAGCCTCATGGCCTGTGCCCAGAAACCGAAAAAGGAAGATACAAAAAAGACGAAAGACAAAATGGAATGGAATAAATTAACCAAAGAGGAAGAAGACGTCATTGTACGTAAGGGCACTGAATATCCTGGTACCGGTAAATTGCTGAATAATACAGCTAAGGGAACTTATACCTGTAAACGCTGTAATGCAGCATTGTATCGTTCTGAATCAAAGTTTGAATCGGAATGCGGATGGCCAAGTTTTGATGATGAAATCAAAGGTGCAGTTTTGAGAATACCTGATGCCGATGGTTCCCGTACAGAAATTGTGTGTGCAAATTGTAAGGCCCATCTGGGACATGTTTTCCTCGGTGAAGGCTTTACCGCAAAAAATACACGTAACTGTGTCAACTCTATTTCTATGAATTTTGTAGCAGATAAGTAGTTTTTAAGCCATTTATTAGGTTGCCCATGGTATGTTGGCGAAGGTATAAATGCCCGATGATCAATTCATTGGGCATTTATTTTTGGAAGCAATCTGTTTTTTTGCTTACATTTGAAAGCTCTGATAAAATTAATATGAATGGAGCACGATCTGATAGCAGCCGGGACTGGTTATTGATTTGAGTGTGAATTCCATAAGATGAAATAAATAAATAAATTCTTATTGCCGTAAAGGGAGAGGGTACTGGCTTTAGGGCTGGTTGTATATTCTGCAGGTAATAAGGCGATTGAAATAAATAAATACACGCTTATGAAACATTGTTTGCTTTTATTGAGTATGTTTCTGTTTCTACAGGTGAATGCTCAGGAAGATACGAAGGAAGTTGTTAATGAAGATCTTACAGCACCTTCAGCTCATTCACTTCGTACAAGAACGGGACTCGCCACTTACTACCATAGGAAATTTGAAGGCCGTAGAACTTCAAGTGGTGTCAGATACAGCCGCAAAAAATTTACCGCTGCCCATTTAACCCTGCCGTTCGGCACAATAGTTACAGTAACTAACCTTTCCAATGGTAAATCTGTTGATGTGGAAGTCAACGACCGTGGGCCACACAGCAAACGATATATTATTGATGTTTCAGAAGGTGCTGCCAAAGAGCTTGGCTTTTTCCAGAAAGGGCAGTCCAGGGTCGAAATCAGCTACGATCCTAAATCTTAGTCTGAGGTTCCGCTTCCTGATTTTTCATGTGTTATTAACATCTTTTTTCTGTCCCATTCTGGCTATGCAGTAAATGCTGCATGTCTCCCTTTTGCGGCTGATCTATTTTTCCTTGCCTGATTTTCACGGACTAATTCAATTTATTGCAGATAAGCACTTAGGGGGATTGCCTAATCAATTGGGCAATCCCAACAAATAAACTGTAACATTTATTCCTCACTGTGGATAAATTGCGCCTCATGTTAACAACTATTACTAACATTTAAAACCCCCAAAGTTTATATTTGTGTAACGAGTATTCCGGCCGATTCCTTAAAGTTTTATTATATAATGTGTTGATATTTAAAGTATTGATGTTATTCAGACTTGTTGTCTGTCTCCATCTTTCACCTCTGGATAATAGCTTACTGACTTTAATGGTTTTTGCCGCAACTAAATAACAAGACATCATTTACATTATTTAAAATATATTCATGGAAGAAGAAATCTTATTGAAGGAAAATAAGGATCGTTTTGTCCTTTTACCAATTAAATATCCGGCGATATGGGAAATGTACAAAAAAAGCGAAGCTAGCTTCTGGACTGCAGAAGAGATAGATCTTTCTGATGACCAGAAACATTGGGACAACTTGAATGATGGCGAGCGACATTTTATCTCACACATCCTTGCATTTTTCTCTGCCAGTGATGGTATCGTCAACGAAAACCTTGCGGTTAACTTCATGAGTGAAGTCCAGTTGCCGGAAGCACGCTGTTTTTATGGTTTCCAGATTATGATGGAAAACATTCATTCAGAAACATATGCCCTGTTAATTGATACGTATATCAAAGATGAAGCGGAAAAAGACAGGTTGTTCCATGCAATTGAAACTGTTCCATGTGTGAAGAAGAAAGCAGAATGGGCATTAAGGTGGATTGACAATGGTAATTTTGCTGAACGTCTGGTTGCTTTTGCTGCGGTAGAAGGTATTTTCTTCAGTGGCAGTTTCTGTTCTATTTTTTGGTTGAAGAAACGCGGACTGATGCCTGGATTAACCTTCAGCAACGAACTGATTTCAAGGGATGAGGGGATGCACTGTGAATTTGCCTGCCTATTGTATAAAATGCTTCAGACTAGATTAACGCAGGAAGCTGTTCACGGGATCATTAAAGATGCTGTTGAGATTGAAAAAGAATTTGTAACCGATGCATTGCCGGTGGCTCTCATTGGCATGAATGCAAAACTGATGTCGCAGTACATTGAGTTTGTAGCCGACAGGTGGTCGCAGGAACTGGGGTACGATAAAATATACGGTGCGACGAATCCATTTGACTTTATGGAAATGATCTCCCTTCAGGGAAAAACCAATTTCTTTGAAAAGAGAGTAGGTGATTATCAGAAAAGCGGAGTCCTTACTTCATCAGAAGACAAAGCTGCGGCTTTCTCCCTGGATGAAGATTTTTAAGAGGTATTGCCCTCCCGGATATACGTATTCCACCAATAAAATAAATTGACATACTTCCTGTTGCACGGTTTCCTGGAATCCTGCAGCAGGACAAAAACTTATAAAATATGTTTGTAGAAAAGAGAGATGGCCGCAAGGAAGCGGTAAGGTTTGACAAGATCACAGCGCGTATAGAGAAACTCTGTTATGGTTTCAATGCAGAACTGGTGGATCCTATAGATGTAGCCAAAAAAGTAATTGAAGGTTTGTATGATGGAGTGACCACCTCTGAACTGGACAACCTGGCTGCAGAAACCGCTGCCTCTTTAACCACAAAACATCCTGATTATGCCTTACTGGCTTCCAGGATTGCCGTGTCTAACTTACACAAGAATACAACGAAGTCGTTTACCAAAACGATGGAAATGTTATATGAATATGTGGATCCTAAAACGGATAAATCTGCTTCGCTTATCGCGGAAGATGTCTGGGAGGTAATTAGGGAAAATGCTGACATTTTAGACAGTACAATCATTTATGACCGAGATTTCGGATTTGACTATTTTGGTTTTAAAACCCTGGAAAAGTCATACCTTCTAAAAATTAACGGGGTTATAGTAGAACGCCCCCAGCATTTATTTATGCGCGTTGCTGTAGGTATTCACAAAGGTGACATAGACAGTGCAGTTGCTACCTATAACCTGATGAGTGAGCGCTGGTTTACACACGCTACACCAACTTTGTTTAATGCAGCGACACCGAAACCACAAATGTCATCATGTTTCCTGTTGTCTATGCAGGATGACAGTATCGAAGGTATTTATGATACCCTGAAGCAAACAGCGAAAATTTCGCAAAGTGCCGGTGGAATTGGACTCAGCATCCATAATGTAAGGGCTACAGGTTCTTATATCAGTGGTACAAATGGTACCAGTAATGGTATTGTGCCGATGCTGAAAGTATTCAATGATACCGCCCGCTATGTAGATCAGGGGGGAGGCAAACGTAAAGGTGCATTTGCAATTTACCTGGAACCCTGGCATGCCGACGTATTTTCATTTTTGGACCTGCGTAAAAACCATGGTAAAGAAGAGATGCGTGCGCGTGATTTGTTCTATGCCCTTTGGGTGTGCGACTTATTTATGCAGCGTGTAGAGGCCAATGGAGAATGGAGCTTGTTTTGTCCGCATGAAGCGCCAGGTCTGGCAGACTGTTTCGGTGAAGAGTTTAATGCTTTGTACGAACGCTATGAGAAAGAAGGTAGGGCACGTAAAACTATCAAAGCACAGGAACTGTGGTTTGCGATTTTAGATTCACAGATTGAAACAGGTACCCCGTATCTTTTGTATAAGGATGCGGCAAACAGTAAGTCAAATCAGCAGAATTTAGGCACCATAAAAAGCTCTAATCTTTGTACCGAGATTATTGAATATACCTCAAAAGATGAAGTTGCGGTATGTAATTTAGCTTCTCTTGCTTTACCAAGATTTGTTATTAACGGTGAATTTGACCATCAGAAGTTATATGATGTAACTTATCAGGCTACAGTTAACCTGAATAAAATCATTGATAACAACTACTATCCTGTAGAAGAAGCGAGAAACTCTAACATGCGTCACAGACCGGTTGGTCTGGGGGTGCAGGGCCTGGCAGATGCATTTATCCTGATGCGCCTTCCTTTCGAAAGTGATGGGGCTAAAGAACTGAATAAAGAGATTTTTGAGACGATCTATTTTGCTGCCATGACGGCATCAAATGATCTGGCAGTGAAGGAAGGGCCATACTCCACATTTGAGGGATCTCCGCTATCCCAGGGTAAATTCCAGTTTGACCTCTGGAAGGTAAGCCCTTCAAGCAATCGCTGGGATTGGGAAAGCTTAAGGACGAAAGTCGTTAAAGACGGGGTACGCAATTCGCTACTCGTTGCACCCATGCCTACCGCTTCTACTTCGCAGATTTTAGGGAACAATGAATGTTTTGAACCGTATACTTCCAACATTTATACCCGACGGGTGTTAAGTGGGGAGTTTGTAGTTGTCAACAAACACCTGTTAAAGGATCTTGTTGCCCTTGGATTGTGGACACCGGCAATGAAAGACAGGATTATATTGGCCAATGGCTCTATCCAGGACATCGCTGAAATACCTGATTACATCAAGGAATTGTATAAAACGGTATGGGAGATTAAAATGAGAAGTATCATTGATATGGCGGCAGATCGCGGAGCGTATATCTGTCAGTCGCAATCATTGAACTTATTTATCAATGCACCTAATACCTCTAAACTGACGTCAATGCATTTCTATGCATGGAAAAAAGGACTGAAAACCGGAATGTATTACCTGCGTACACAGGCAGCAGCACAGGCTGTGAAATTTACAGTGGAGAACCAGGCCGGTAAAAATATGGAACCGGTCATCCCGGAACATATTGAGCAGGTAGCCGAAGAAATTACCGACGGACCGGTTTGCTCTATGGAAGAGGGCTGTATCAGTTGCTCAGGATAATTAGATCAGCATAATTTAAATCTCATATTCTTAGGCATATCAAGTACGGTAATTCATTTTACCGTACTTTTGTATTTAATATACAGTAGGTAATAATGGCCTGTACAAGGGATTATCTGATACAGGTAATCCTTAAGGCACTACCTTCTTTAGCAGTAAAAATGGCAAAACACGAAATCATCCCATGCGAACGTTGCGGTGCTCCCATTGAGTGTAAGGCCAATTCTTATACCAAATGTCAGTGCAGTATAGTTCATCTCGACTTAAACGAGGTGCAGTATATTAGTGAGCATTATGAAAGTTGCCTTTGTGCCAAATGCCTGTTTGAACTGCAGCAGGAGTACAGGGAGACCCTGACCAAAACAGCTGTTTAACAATTATCTCCACAGAATTTTTTTTCTGTTAACTTTGCACCATAAAATTTCATTCAAGAATGGCTAAAGTACAAGTTGGATTGGTCCAGATGAGCTGTACCAGTAACAAACAAGAAAATTTAGATAAAGCAATCGTAAAGATCCGCAAAATAGCAGCCCAGGGTGCGCAGGTGGTATGTTTACAAGAGCTTTTTACATCCCTTTATTTTTGCGATGTAGAAGATTATGAGAATTTCAAGCTTGCAGAAGCTATTCCTGGTCCCTCCACAGATGTATTATCTGTGATCGCAAAAGAACTTAACGTAGTGATCGTGGCTTCGCTTTTTGAAAAGCGGGCAGAAGGATTATACCACAATACTACAGCTGTACTGGATGCTGATGGAACCTATTTGGGAAAATACCGTAAAATGCATATCCCGGATGATCCAGGTTTCTATGAGAAATTCTATTTTACCCCAGGAGATTTAGGCTATAAAGTATTCAAAACGAAATATGCAAAAATTGGTGTGCTGATCTGCTGGGACCAGTGGTATCCTGAAGCTGCCCGCTTAACCGCATTGATGGGAGCCGACTTCCTGGTGTACCCTACTGCCATAGGCTGGGCAACCACACAGGATGAAGGGACAAATACAGAACAGTACAATGCATGGCAGACCATCCAGCGTTCACATGCCATTGCAAATGGCGTTCCTGTAGTCAGTATTAACCGTGTAGGTGAAGAAGCAGGTGTATCCTTCTGGGGAGGTTCTTTTGTCTCCAATCCATTCGGATCACTTTTATACCAGGCTTCACATGATAAAGAAGAACTGAAAGTGGTTGAACTTGATTTATCAAAATCTGACAGCTACAGAACACATTGGCCGTTTTTACGTGACAGAAGAATTGATAGTTATTCACAAATTACCAAAAGATATATAGATGACGAATCTATTTAACAATTCGCCCAGGAGAGCCGGATACCGCTTTCCTGCGGAATGGGAAAAACATGAGGCTACCTGGTTAACATGGCCTCATAAAGAAGCTTCATGGCCGGGGAAAATAGAGACGATCTATGCCCCTTATTGTGAGTTTATTAAAATTGTAGCTACCGGAGAGAAAGTAAGGATCAATGTGAATGATGAGGAAACAGTCGCCTTTGCTACAGCAAAGTTGCAGGAAGCCGGTGCTGACCTGTCACAGATTGAGTTTTTCCTTCATCCCAGCAATGATGCCTGGTGCCGTGACCATGGTCCTGCTTTTCTGGTTAATCCTGTTGCCGATGAAAAGAAGGTGGTTGTGGACTGGGGATACAATGCCTGGGGAGGAAAGTATCCTCCATATGAGCTTGATGATGTGATTCCTACACTGATTGCTGATCATTACGATATTCCTGTGTTCCATCCCGGTATTGTGATGGAAGGTGGTTCTGTAGAGTTTAATGGGGCTGGTACGATATTGACTTCGAGGGCTTGCCTGCTGAATAAAAACAGGAACCCTGAACTGAACCAGGAACAGATTGAAGAATACCTGAAAGAATGTTATGGTGCCCTGCAGGTGCTTTGGGTAGGAGATGGTATTGTAGGTGATGATACAGACGGCCATATTGATGATATTACGCGCTTCGTGAATCCGAATACAGTAGTGACTGTAATAGAATCTAATCCGCTGGATGAAAATTATCTGCTGCTGAAAGAAAATCTGGAAGAGTTGAAGGCGATGCGCCTGATCAATGGTATGCCATTGAATATTGTCGAGTTACCTATGCCCTCACCAGTTATCCATGAAGATACCCGCCTGCCAGCATCCTATGCCAATTTTTATATTGCCAATGCTGCCGTTATTGTCCCAACATTCAGGGATGTGAACGACAAAATTGCCCTGGAAATCCTTCAGGGTGTTTTCCCTGACAGACAAGTGGTAGGTATAGATTCCACAGATATTATCTGGGGACTGGGTAGTTTTCACTGCCTTAGTCAACAGGAACCGGCCATTTAAATCACACGAGCCAGTCATTAAACAACCAAAAGAATCATGTAAAACCTGGGGGATAACAAGATTATCCTTCGAATTATAAAGAAAAACAATGAAATTATTAGAAGGAAAAACAGCATTAGTTACTGGTGCTTCAAAAGGAATAGGCCGCAAGATCGCAGAGAAATTTGCTGAGCAGGGCGCTAATGTGGCGTTCACCTATTTATCTTCTGTAGAAAAGGGAGAGGCATTGGAGCAGGAACTGCAGGTATATGGTACAAAGATTAAAGGCTACCGCTCGGATGCTTCTAAATTTGACCAGGCAGAACAGCTGATCGCCGATATCGTTGCTGAATTTGGTACAATAGACGTCGTGGTAAACAATGCCGGGATTACTAAAGACGGATTGTTAATGCGCATGAGTGAAGAAAATTGGGATGATGTCATCAACGTGAACCTGAAATCTGTATTCAATGTAACCAAAGCAGCATCGAAAATTATGATGAAGAACCGTAAAGGCTCTTTCATTAACCTGAGCTCTGTTGTAGGCGTACAGGGGAATGCCGGTCAGGCGAATTATGCCGCTTCAAAAGCAGGGATTATTGGTTTCTCAAAATCTGTAGCTAAAGAACTGGGCTCAAGAAATATTCGTACCAATGTGGTGGCTCCTGGTTTTATCCGCACCGAAATGACTGATGTACTGGATCCTAAAGTAGTGAAAGGCTGGGAAGAAGGTATTCCATTGAAAAGAGCAGGGGAACCGGAAGATGTAGCTAATGTGTGTGTATTCCTCGCGTCTGATATGAGTGCTTATGTAACCGGACAGGTATTGTCTGTTTGCGGAGGCATGTTATAGGGCTTTCTTTGTATAACCTTTCGTTCTTCGCCGGGTAGCTAAAGGGTAGAAGTTCTTTTGATATTCTTCATCAGAACTTCTACCTTTTTTAGTAAAAAATGCTTTGCGGACATGTAAAGACAAGTGTGTCCATGTGCTGAGCCTATGCTGGATTTAAACGCAGCGCAGGCATACGGAAAGAGGGGGACATATATGTTTAAGACTGCCCTTGGGAATAACAAGCTTTTTAAGCAAAAATTTAGCATCTTTACTTTTAGGCGATGGGCAATTCATTCACTATAAATTCATTTCTGGCATTACTGGGCTGTTTTTTTACCGGACTAGCCTTTGCCTGGCTGTTGTATAGAAAAAAGAGTGCTGCACCTGATGTGGTAAGGATCGGACTGGCCATCACACGCACAGTATCAGTTACGTTGATTTTATGGTTGTTGTTTTCACCCCTGGTGAAACAGCTGAGTTATTCCCTCGAAAAACCTGTCGTTATTATGGCACAGGACAATTCCCAGTCCGCGGGAACATTATTACCTCCAGGTTTTGATAGCCGGCAATATCAAGCTGATTTAGTGGAATTAAGTAAAGCACTGGCTGAAAAATATGAAGTAAGATCCTATAATTTTGGTGATGCAGTAAGCCAAGGACTGGATTTTGGATATACGGGTAAATTCACTAATGCTTCAGTATTAGCGAATCAGCTCAATGACGAGTTCTTGAATAGAAATATTGGTGCTGTCATCCTCTCCACAGATGGGATTTTTAACCGTGGAGGAAATCCTTCTCCAGCTTTTGAGATGCTTAAGACACCGGTTTATCCTATTGCTTTAGGTGATACGATTCCGAAAACTGATGTGTTGATCACTCAGGTCAGAACCAATGATCTGGTGTTCCTGGATAATGATTTTAAGATAGATATACAGGTAGAAGCGTATCAGTGTGATGGGCAACAAACCCGTCTTACGGTTTTAGAGGATGGAAAGAAGGTTCATGAGGGATTTATCCAGTTAAAAGGTAACCAAGTGTCCAAAAATATTGCGGTTGTCCTTAAAGCGGCTAAATTAGGCCATCATCAATATACAATATCTTTATCCGGACTTAAAAATGAGATCTCTCTGAAGAATAACAGGTGGCAGACTGCTATAGAAGTGATTGATGACAGATTAAAAGTGCTGATTGCCGCGGCATCCCCCCATCCTGATATTGCGGTCATCAAACAGGCCGTTGCGTCAAATAAACGTTATGAGCTTTCTGTATGCAGCCCTAAAGAGTTGAGTAGTGCTGAGCCCGGAAAATACGGACTGATTATCCTTTACCAGTTGCCGGCAGTTCAGTTTGATGATAAAGAATTCCTTCGAAAAGTAGTAGAGACCAAGGTCCCTTTATGGTATATTATAGGAGCGCAAAGCGATTTCAGTAAACTTAACCGTGCACAGGGACAACTGAACTATACTTTGCGTGATGCCAGTCTTCAATATCTTTATAGTGAACCGAATGCGGGATTTTCAGCATTTGATCTGGATTCATCCGCTAAAAAGACGATCAGTAGCTTTGATCCCTTACAGGCACCTTCTGGCATTCTGAATCTATTGGGGCAGCATCAGGTGATTTTTAATCAGCGTATTGGAAAGATCAAAACAACACAGCCCCAATTGTTTTTCATGGAAGATAATGGACGGAAAACGGGTTTCCTTATCGGGGAGGGGATATGGAAATGGAGATTGGCTGAACATGCGGAAAAGGGTGCTTCACCTGTATTTAATGATCTTGTGGCTAAGATCTTCCAGTATCTCTCGATAAAAGATGACAAGAGGAAATTCAGGGTGTTCCCGACAAAGAATGCCTTTGATGAAAATGAACCCATACTGTTGAATGCCATATTGTATAATGACAGTTACCAACCGGTAAATAGCCCGGATGTAAGTATTGTCATTAAAGATAGTAAGGGAAAAACCTATAACTTCAGCTTTTCAAAAGCTGAATCTTCTTACCATTTGGAAGTGGGGATATTGCCTTACGGCAGCTACACTTATGAGGCGAAGACGATGCTGGGCAATCAGAAGTATACTGCCAGTGGAACATTTATAGTCAATGAACAGCTTACCGAATTCCAGCAGACAATTGCCAACCACCAGTTACTTTTTCAGCTGGCTGAGCGGACAAAGGGCAAAATGTATGCTCCGGATAAGATTTCGGAACTTAAAAAAGAACTCTTAAAGGAAGGGAAGATGAAGACTTTAAGTTATGAGGACCGTAAATATGAAGAACTGATTAATTTAAAATGGTTATTTGCTGTTATTCTTCTGCTGTTGAGTACAGAATGGTTTTTTCGAAAAATAAATAGTCTTTCCTGATGATACAGATCACCACCATACAAGCCATAGAAATTTTGGGTACAATTTCCTTCGCAATTTCAGGATCCTTTGCGGCGATACAAAGGAGGCTGGATCCTTTCGGTGTGTTGATCATTGCCTTTGTTACTTCCATTGGCGGTGGAACGGTACGCGATCTGTTGCTGGGAGATACGCCGGTGAAGTGGATGCGTGATGTAAACTATTGTTTACTGATCCTGGTTACCTCCCTGCTTACTTTCTTTTTCAGGCGCCATATTAAAAAATTTAAAGTTACCCTCTTTGTTTTTGATTCCCTGGGACTGGGCTTATTTACAGTATTGGGTATTCAGAAGGGGATCGCTTTTGGCCTGAGTCCGGGGATATGTGTGGCTTTGGGTACAATTACGGGTTGCTTCGGGGGGATCATCAGGGATACCCTCCTCAATACTATTCCCTTGATATTCAGAAAAGAGGTTTATGCGACTGCCTGTATATTGGGTGGCATACTCTATTTTTCCCTTTTATATTTTAACCTGAAGGCAGATGTAGCCAAGGTACTGGTCATTGGTTTTATTTTCACCTTAAGAACTGTTGCGGTGAAATATAAACTGAGTTTACCGAGAGACGGGTATTAGGGGCCTAAAATTTTATCGGGCTGGAGTACAGAAGGAATTAATCCTTCGGATTTTCACGAATGATCACGAAAACATCTTCGTTATCTTTTTTCATCAGATACTTTTCCCGTGCAAATTTCTCCGCAGTATTAAGGTTGGTATTCAGCTCATTCAGATTTTTTTTAACATCCTTGATTTCCTTCTCATAGAAATCTTTCTCTTCCTGTAGCTTATGGACCTCTGTACGGTACTCATATTGGGACAGCATGTCATTCTTATCGAAAAATAACATCCATACCGCAAAGGCTGCGGCAGAGAGAAAGTATTTATTCCTGAAGATTTCCAGTAATCTGTTCATCATGACAAATATATAAATAAAAAAGCATCCGAAGTTTTTAAAACTCCGGATGCTTTCAAAAGCTTAATTATCCACATCTTAACAATTTACATTGTCAGGAGTGATTCAGCATGATTATTTTTTCAGGAATTTGAAATCTTTACCTAAGAAACGTGCTGCAGAACCTAATTCTTCTTCAATACGTAACAATTGGTTGTATTTTGCTATCCTGTCTGAACGTGAAGCTGAACCAGTTTTGATCTGACCACAGTTTAATGCTACAGCTAAATCAGCAATCGTAGTATCTTCAGTTTCTCCTGAACGGTGACTCATTACCGAAGTATAACCACTGTTTTGCGCCAATGATACTGCATTGATAGTTTCTGTTAGGGAACCGATCTGGTTTACTTTTACCAGGATAGAGTTAGCAATGTTTTTATCGATACCTTGTTGTAAACGTTTAACGTTAGTTACGAACAAATCGTCACCTACCAACTGTACTTTGTTACCGATAGCTAAAGTTAATGCTTCCCAAGCAGCCCAGTCATCTTCATCCAGACCATCTTCAATAGAGATAATAGGATATTTGTTTGCCCAGTCTACCCAGTATTTTACCATTTCATCAGAGCTTAATTTCTCGCCAGATGATTTATGGAAGTTATACGTTTTAGTTTTGCTGTCATACATTTCTGATGCAGCAGCATCCATAGCGATCCAGATATCTTTACCAGGAGTGAAACCTGCAGTCTCGATAGCTGTTAACACAGTTTCGATCGCTTCAACGTTAGAACCGATGTTAGGAGCGAATCCACCTTCATCACCAACGTTTGTTGAATAACCTTTTTTCTTCAATACGTCTTTCAGGTGGTGAAATACCTGAGTACCCATTTGCAATGCTTCAGAGAAACTTGCAGCACCTAATGGCATAATCATGAACTCCTGGAAGTCGATTTTGTTATCCGCGTGAGCACCACCATTCAGGATGTTCATCATCGGTACAGGCAAAGTGTTTGCGTTCACACCACCAATGTAACGGTATAAAGGTTGTCTGCTTTCTTGTGCAGCAGCTTTTGCAGCAGCTAAAGAAACACCTAAAATTGCATTGGCACCTAAATTACCTTTGTTTTCAGAACCGTCAAGATCAATCATAATCTTGTCGATCATGTTTTGTTCAAAAACATCAGCACCTACTAATTCCTTAGCAATTTTCTTATTTACATTTTCAACGGCTTTTAATACACCTTTGCCCATGTAGACTTTTTTATCCCCGTCTCTTAATTCAACCGCCTCATGTTTTCCAGTACTTGCGCCAGATGGCACAGCAGCACGGCCAGTTACGCCGTTTTCAGTTGTTACTTCTACTTCAACAGTAGGATTACCTCTTGAATCGAGGATTTGTCTTGCATGAACATCAATTATTAAACTCATTTTATTATAATTTTTAGTTTCGTTTTTCTTAGTGTACTTTATACAATTACTAACTAAGCATCCAAAGTTAAAATAATATTTAAATTAAAAACGTGCATTAGATCATTAAATTATTCCCATTTAAACACCTTTACTGCAAGAGCATAGATTCCTACACCCCAAATCAGCATAATTATAACCTGTTGTTTCACATCCCATAAGCCTGCCCCCTCAAAGGCAACCTGCCGTAAGGCATCATTCAGGTGGGTTAACGGAAGTGCATGGCTAATCGGCTGTAACCATGGAGGAAAGTTTTCTATGGAGAAAAAAGTGCCCGACAAAAGGAACTGTGGAAGTGTAATTATATTTGCAATTGGCGGAATTATGCTCTCACTTCTGGCTATTCCCGATACCACAAAGCCAAATCCCATAAAAACCACAAGGCCTATGACAGACAATAACAGCATATTCAGGATGGTAACCACACCATGGATCAGCGTGAAATGAAAAAAGAAATGGCCTACCAGAATGATAAATACGGCTCCCAATAAGGTAAAGCCAATCCTCGCCAGTCCTTCACCCAAAATGATGCTAGACCTTCTTACCGGAGTAGCAAAAAAGCGTTTGATGACCAGCAGCTGCCTTAAGCTGAAAAATACAAATGCCGTACCGAAAACACCGGTACTCAACAGGGAAAATCCGAGTTGACCGGGAAGAATGAAATCTATTGTCCTGTAGGTACGTCCATGAACGGTACTTTCCCTGAATTCTGCTACCGAGGGCTTCATGTCTTTTGCATTCAGTGTATACATCAGGTTGTTTAATATTGATTTCAGGATATTTCCTTTATCGAGTGATGCAGACGTATATCTGATATCTGCAAGGTAGGCAGGTCTGTCGCCCGTATTTTTATGGACATCAATCACACCGGCAATGGTTCCTTTTTCCAGCCTTTGCTGAATTTCATGGGTACTTTTTTCCCTGATCAGTTTGATTACTTCGGTTTGTTCCAGGGCGGCGATCACAGGATTATGCAGGTCACATCCAGGAGCCAGAGCCAGGTCTACTTTGATCCCACTACCACCGAAAAACCCGAATACCAGGATAAAAACGAGTGGGAATGCAAGAGTAAACACTACGGCTGACGGACTTCGCGTAATCGAACGAAAGCTGGCTTTAGCTAATGCCAGGGTAGCTTTTGTATGGTTGTAACGGTTCTTCATTCTTAAATATTATTTAGCTTTCACGCCATTCTTTGCCGGTGAGGTTGATGAATACATCTTCCAGATTCGCCTTTTTCACTTCTTTCGTTCTTTCAAAACCACTGCTCACCAACTGGTCAATGAGATGATCCGGAGTATCTAATGCTATAATTTCTCCGCGTTCCACAAATGCGACACGGTCGCACAGCTGTTCTGCTTCATCCATATAATGCGTGGTAATGACTACTGTAGTTCCATTATTTCTGATTTCTGCAATGAGATCCCATAGGTTGCGGCGTGCCTGCGGATCCAGTCCGGTAGTAGGCTCATCCAGAAAAATAATTTTAGGGGAATTGAGCAGGGTAGTGGCAATGGAGAAGCGTTGTTTCTGTCCGCCTGATAAAGCTTTATATTTCGCTTTGGCTTTATCCTGAAGATTGACTTTCTCCAGCATTTCCATTGGCTTGATATCCACGCCATACAGTCCCGCGAAAAGTTCCATCAATTCTACAAGGTTTAAATTCGGATAATATCCTGCAGCCTGTAACTGTACACCAATGATCCGTTTGATCTGACTGGCATCTTTATCCACAGAGAATCCGGCGACAAGAATTTCTCCGGAGGTTTTCTCACGAAGGGTTTCAATAATTTCTAAAGTCGTTGTTTTTCCTGCACCGTTAGGTCCGAGCAGTCCGAAAATTTCGTTTTCGAAGACGTCGAAACTAATCCTGTTTACTGCTGTAAAATCAGCATAATTCTTTACCAGGTTGCGGACACTGATAATGGCATTGGTTTTATCCATAGGATAAATGTAATAAGGTTTTATGCAAAAAGGATTGAACATAATTCAATCCTTTCAAATATGGCTGTCAAATGATGATATAGAGGGGAATAGCTCGGCTTTACCAGGCTAATTCACCTTTAATCAGGCTCACAAAATCATCAAATAAATAACGTGAATCATGTGGGCCAGGAGAAGATTCTGGGTGATACTGTACCGAGAATGCTTTTTTGCCTTTCACACGGATACCTTCAATAGACTGATCGTTCAGGTTGATATGGGTAATTTCTACCTTATCAGAACTTCTTACTTCTTCCGGAATCACACCAAAACCATGGTTTTGTGAAGTCACTTCGCAATGGTCTTTTATAATATTTTTAACTGGGTGGTTTAATCCCCTGTGGCCATTGAACATTTTCATGGTACCAATTCCATTAGCCTGTGCAAGTAACTGATGACCTAAACAGATACCGAAAAGTGGCTTGTCATCTGCAAGAATTTGTTTTACGGTTTCAATTGCATAAGGCATAGCGGAAGGATCGCCGGGGCCATTAGAGATAAAGTAAGCATCAGCACCCCATTTGTTCATTTCTTCGAAAGAAGTTTTAGCCGGGAATACCTGCATGTACAAATCCCTGTTGTCAAAATTACGCAGGGTGTTTTTCTTGATACCAAAATCCAATACCGCAACTTTATAGGCTGCTTCAGGAGAACCGTAGAAATAAGGCACTTTGGTGGATACCTGAGAAGACAATTCCAGTCCATCCATAGAAGGAACCTCTGCAAGTTTAGCTTTTAGCTCGTCAATATCTGTAATTTCTGAAGAGATGATGGCATTCATGGCTCCCTGATCCCTGATTTTTCTAACCAGTGCACGGGTATCAATATCAGAAATGCCTACAATGTTCTCATCCTGAAAATAATCCTGAATAGATTCACTTGCTTCTTTACGGCTATAGCCAATGCTATAATTCTTGCAAACCAGACCTGCAATTTTAATCGAATCAGATTCGATCTCTTCGTTATGAATACCATAATTACCGATATGGGCATTCGTAGTGACCATGATTTGTCCGAAATAAGAAGGGTCAGTAAAAATTTCCTGATAACCTGTCATTCCTGTGTTGAAACAAATCTCTCCTGTTGTTGTGCCAATTTTTCCGGCAGCTTTACCGTAATAAACAGTTCCGTCAGCCAATAACAGGATCGCAGGTAACTTGGTGTAGTTAGTCATTGTAATTAAAATGAGAAATAAAGTTTAAAAAAGGGATTAATGAATGGAGATCAGCGTGTTTACTATCGCTATCATGATTAACAAATGTGCTGTTATATAACCCGTTCATTTCGGGATACAAAGATACATTTTTGAACAGTCAAATCAATATTTTTTTTGAAAGGATTGAATTTTGTTAAAATGATAACATATATGCTATCATTTTCCAGCTTCAATGGTATCTTACCATGAAATCTGAAGGGATTTACTGATCTTTATCAGGTAAATTACTTTCAAGGATCAGGTAAATCTTTTTATACATTCTGTATATAATGATATGCGAGACATCATTTCTCAATGGAATACCCTAATTTTGCTCGCTTAAAGCGTAAAATTATGTCTGTACACAAAGAAGTGAAGCGTATTACCACCCGCAGTTTGCAAGAAATGAAGCAGCGCGGGGAGAAAATATCCATGTTAACAGCCTATGATTATTCTATGGCAACCGTTCTTGATGATGCGGGTTTAGATGTGTTATTGGTGGGTGATTCAGCTTCAAATGTTATGGCTGGCCACGAAACTACACTGCCAATTACATTGGATCAAATGATTTATCATGCGCAGAGTGTAGTTCGGGGGGCAAACCGTGCTTTAGTATTGGCGGATCTTCCTTTTGGTTCTTACCAGGGCAATTCCAAGGAAGCTTTAGCATCTGCCATTAGGATGATGAAAGAGTCCGGCGCCCATGGGATAAAATTGGAAGGCGGAACTGAAATTGTCGATTCTATCCAACGTATTATTACTGCCGGAATACCGGTGATGGGGCATCTTGGTCTAACGCCACAGTCTATTTATAAATTCGGTACCTACACCGTAAGGGCTAAAGATGAGCAGGAAGCAGAGAAGTTAAAAAGTGATGCCCTGGCTTTACAGGAAGCAGGGTGTTTTGGACTGGTACTGGAAAAAATACCGGCTGCACTGGCAAAAGAAGTAACGGATAGTTTGCATATCCCAACCATAGGTATCGGTGCCGGCCCACATTGTGACGGACAGGTATTGGTTGTGAATGACATGATTGGCCTCACTAAGGGGTTCAAACCAAGGTTCCTGCGTCAGTATATCAATTTATATGAAGGGATTCTGGATGCTGCCAAATCCTATGTCAGTGATGTGAAGGCGAACGATTTCCCGAATGAAAAAGAGCAGTATTAAGCACATTATAAATAATTAAAATGCCGGTAACCGCAAAAGATATTCTTTACGAAGACAACCACCTTATCGCAATCAATAAAAGGGCAGGTGATATTGTGCAGGTAGATGAGACAGGTGATGAGCCCCTGGACGAGAAAGTTAAGAAATACATTGTTGCTACATATGATAAACCTGGGGGTGCCTTTTTGGGGGTTGTACACCGACTGGACCGCCCGGTAAGCGGAGTTATCCTATTTGCGAAAACGAGTAAGTCGCTGGAAAGAATGAATGCCATATTTAAAAACCGGGAGGTTAAAAAAACATATTGGGCAGTAGTTCGCAATAAACCTGTCAACCCTTCCGGTACCCTTGTGCACTACCTGGTGAAAAATCCCAAGACAAATGTGGTTACTCCTCACCTTAAGGAAGTCGCTGGTAGTCAGCGTGCGGAACTAAGTTACCGGTTAATCGGTGAACTAGGCGGTTATTACTTAATTGAAGTCGATCCTTTAACAGGAAGGTCACACCAGATCAGGGTGCAGCTATCTACATTGGGCTGTCCTATCGTTGGGGATAATAAATACGGATATCCCCGGGGAAGTAGAAAAGGAAGTATCTGCCTCCATGCACGCAGGTTACAATTCCTCCACCCAGTAAAAAAGGAGCCGGTAAATATATTTGCCAAACTTCCGTTAGACGGATTTTGGGAACGTTTTGAAGGTTTTTAGTCAGCTATAGCGGTCAAAGGATAAGGACGGAGAATAAAAGATCAGAGGGATGATCTAAGATACAAACGACAAAGGATACGGAAGGTATAAATTCAGGGAAATGCATATTTTAATACATTACCTGGGTTTATACCTTCCTGAACCATTTTCAGCGTTCTATTTATCGCTGCCCAGCAGTTTCGGCGTCACGTTTCTTTTAGAAAATAACAGGGTAATGGTAAGGATAATGAGTACCGCAAGCATTAATCCCATTTCCAGCATGTAATCAAAAGGATGTACCCAGATCTCTTTAAAAAGCCCCCAGCGGCCCACAATTTCTACAAAAGTCCAGAAGATAATGACTACGGGAATAGCATAACGGATGGCATATCCAATCTTTTGTATTTTTATTAACCTGATAAATAACCAGGCAGACCATAACAAGGAGCCAAAGGCAATCATATAGGTTACCGGATGGCGGTCGCCCAAAAAATTGTTATCATAAGTAAGTAACAAGAGCAGATAACTTGACCATAACAAAACATTCATTTCCATGAAGGTAACGATGGAGGAATTACCGCGTTTATCAGCTGGTCCCAATTGTTTCCTGTCAACTTTGAGAAATTTTTGTATGGCACCAAAAAAGGTACAGCCAGAACGTTTACCGAAGGTATAATGCAGCAAGACCATAGCGAGCATACCAATAGAAGAGGGCATAAGCAGATATTCAGGTTTGGTAACGACTTCGCCATTTTCTATTAAAGGATTGATATGGTAGCGCTGGGCATAATAGACATAACAGAACTCTACCCATCCGGTCCATACCAGAAGGCTGCCAATTAATCCCATGAGTGTAGATGTGACATCTTTTTTTGCATATATTCCAATGATGGTCATGATGACACCGGCTAATCCCATCAATAAGGCCCCTGAAAATAAATAGCGGTGGTCGAGCGTTTTTTCCATGATGATCATGGCTGCATGCCCTAGTGGCATACTGAACAGGACAAGCAGAAATGCTGCAATTCCAATCTGATACTTTTTCATTTTTGACTAATTTGACTGATCCTGCTCCAGGATTTCCCCTCTTTGTTCGGGGATCTCTGATGCAGGTTTCATGTAAACTCCGTAAAAGGTTTCTGTCAAAAATATTCTTATCAGCCCAGGCTTTGGGTTAAAAATAGTCCTAGCAATGCAGGTAAAGGAATTGCTATAACCTTACAACGCTTATACATAGAAATGTTGTATAAGCATTGCAGGTTTTGGGAAAAATATAGTGATTTTTAGTGAATTGTTTTATATAAAAAAATTCTTGGTAAGGAAACACACCAATATGTTGAATTATTTGCAGGGAACTTCGGTCAAGGTTGTACTGCCGTCAAATTTGATTCCTGCAGTAGTGGTGAATATGACCTTTCCTTCCTGATCACTTGAAGGACCATATCCTTCAATCAATGAACCATCTTTTTTTAGAAAAGCGACCTGTCTGGTAGAATTGATCCCTTCTGACATAAAAGTATAATCTGCAATAATGGTATCTCCTTTGATTAAACCGGTAATTGTTCCGGAATTTTTATCTTTTTCATAGAGATTATAGTCCAGCTGACCTGTGATTTCATTCCCAACCGCTTTAAGGGTTAAAGAAACAGTGTCTTTATCTTTAGTATAGGCATAGCAGGTTTGGGTATCAGCAGTGGCAAGGGTAGTATCCGGCGCTGTTGCGATACTGTCCGCTGTTTCTTCAGCTGTTTTCGTTTGACAGGCAGTAACCAGCACTGCTAAACATGTCAATAATAAAATGTATTTTTTCATGGTATACTTATTTTGGTCTGTAATCCTGTAATAATGGTTTCTGTTGTACCTGCAATCCTCCTGCCATTTTTTGTAATGTACCCATTCATGACTCAGAAATTTAAAACAGGCTGTTGATTTTCGAAAGGTGCCTGAAATATACAGGTCACATAAAAAACAAAGCTGCCTTCTGCTATTGCCAGTAAATTGCAATTCAGAAGACAGCTTTGTCTTTATTGATGAGGAGATGAGCTTGTCGTCTACCAAATATAGGTTGCAACAGCTCCACCATCAAGGCTGGTAGTGGCAACTTCACCATCTTCCCTGATATTAAACTGCTGGGCTGATTTACTGCCATTCACTACAATCAAAACCTTTTTTCCATCTGGATTTACAAAAGCTACATTTTGAAGATCGGCGGTGATAGTTGACGCAATTCGTACTGCTCCTGGTTTTACGAATTTCGATGCATGTCCGATCACATAATAAGCTACATTCCGCGTTACTGCCGGACTAATAGTGAGTGCGCCTAAACAGGTTACACATCCGCCAACCGTATGCGGTCCGTAATTGGGGTCTGCTGCCACATTCCATTCCAATACATTACGGCTCCAATTGCGTGTGGCGCCAATAATCAATGCCGACACATGCCATTTAAGGTCCTCAGCAAAATTGCCAGGTCCTCCCACCCATTGCTCTGTAAAGTAAACATTCCGGTCGGGATGTGCTTCATGTACTTTGGAAAGCGCAGAAATCTCGCCTCCATACAAATGGAAGGCCGAGCCGTCAACATATGGTTTCGCATCAGCATCATTCAGGATCTCAATAGGATATTCAGGTTTGTCTGCATTGTGGTCGTACACAATGATTTTTGTTTTGATCCCTGCCGATTTAAATAAAGGGCCAAGGGCTGTTTTAATAAAAATAGCCTGATCTTTTGCTTCCATATACATACTGGGTACATTACCCGGATGCAAAGGTTCATTCTGAATCGTAATGGCATCAATAATCACACCCTGATCCTTCATTGCCCTGATATATTTTATCAGGTAATTCGCATAGGATGCATAATATTCAGGTTTCAGGCTCCCACCTTTGAAACTGCCATTGGTTTTCATCCAGGTAGGGGCTGTCCAGGGTGATCCAAGAATTTTGATGCCGGGTTGAATGGCAACAATTCTTTTAAGTACAGGAATCAAATCACTCATCTCGGGAGAAATAGAAAACTTATCCTGCTTTACATCTGTCTGTCCTGCAGGTAATTCGTTGTAAGTGAAAGTGTCTGCACTTAAGTCAGATGCACCAATGCTCAAACGCAAATAACTTACGCCAATCCCGTTTTTATCCGAAGAGAAGAGTTCCTTCAGCAGCGCGTCTTTTTGGCTTTCCGGCAAGGCATTGATCAAACTTGCACTTCCGCCTGTAAGGGTATACCCAAAACCATCAATGGATTGGAATTTTTGCAGGCCGTCTACTTCAATTGAAGGGTAATTATTCTGGACAGTGCCAAAGTTCAGGGCTACATCCTGCTCTTTTAGCAAGGCCGATTGATCACCTTTAGTGATCCAGAATGCGATATCTCCTTTTCCCTTCACCACATCTGTGGCTGTTTTTTTTGATGAACATGCGGCAAGGGCAACAGTGCATGCAATTAAAATGTATTTCTTCATTCGTGTGAATTAAATCGATCTTTGGGTATATCTGCTTTACCCGCAAAGGCTGATAATTCAGCCTTTGCGGGTTCTTAATAAAAGATAAACTATCTGACGTTCGGGTTTCTGTCTATTTCCGTCTGTGGAATGGGGAATAGCAAATCCGTTGTCGTTACATTGTAATTCAATGAATTACCACTGCCATCTTTTTGTGCATTCATCACTGCAATTGCGCGGTTTGTTCTCAGGAGGTCAAACCATCTGTGTCCTTCAAAAGCAAGTTCCAGTCTGCGTTCTTTCTCAATGGCCAGACGCATAGTGGCCTGGTCATTTGCAGGTGTACCACCAAGGTTTACCCTTGATCTGATCTGGTCAACAAGAACTTTAGCAGCAGCCCATCCGGAACCACTCAATTCATTCAAAGCTTCAGCTTTTAATAGCAGAATGTCAGCAAGACGGATAGTGTAACTGTTGCTTTTATCATCAGCTCTATACTTATTGATAAAAGGATAGTTTGATTTTGACCAGTAAATATCTGTCCAGCCTTCAGTACTTACATTTCTGAAGGTAATGCTCGCATTTTTACGGATTACATCTCCTTCATCATCATATGCTTTAACCAGGTCATTGGTTGGTGTGTTGAATCTTTTCCACCCGGTACCTGTAATCACTCCCGGCATCCAGTTGCCATGAAGGCCAGCATAACCATCATACTGCATCTCCCAGATAGACTCTGAATTGTTCTTGTTCGCCGCATCAAATAGTCCGCTGAAATTTGGGAATAAGGAATAACCACCTGCAATAGTTGCATCGCAATACTGGTTTACCTTTGTCCAGTCAGGAGTAGGCATGGAAGCATAAACCTTAGCCAGTAAAGCATTGGCAACACCAGTTGTAAAGATGCCTTTATTTGGGGCAGTAGCCCTAACATTGGCTACTGCAAATTCAAGATCTGCAATGACCTGGGCATAAATTTCATCTACAGAAGCTTTTGGAGGTTGCATTTCAGCAAGGTTTGTAGGTGTTTTTAATACCAGTGGGGCAGCACCAAAGTGACGCACAATATTGAAATTCGCATAAGCCCTGATTCCTCTGGCTTCACCCAGCATTTGGTTTCTTCTGTTACCGGCATCTAGTGTCGGATCCTGTATATTAGGTACATTTTCTATAATTTGATTGGCATTCTTGATGTCCGAGTACAGCCCTGACCAATCGCGGGTAATATTTCCGTTGGATGAATTGACAGTAAACAGGTCGATTTGAATATTTGCCTGATTGTCGCCCCCGGCATAGGCATTGTCAGACGTTACGTCACCGTTGGTCATCAGATCCCAAATATGGAAATCATTATACATCCCGTCATATACGCCTTGCATCGCTTTTTCTGCACCTGCAGCATCAGCGAAGACAATATCTGGAGTGGCAGAGTTTACAGGACTCTGATCCAGGAAGTTCTTTTTACAGCCAGTTTGAACTGAAAGGACAAACGCCCCGGCTGCGATCAGTGAATATATTTTTAGTCTCATATCTTTAAAATTTAAAAGCCAACATTGACACCGAATAAAAATGTTCTGGATTGTGGGTAAGTACCATAATCCACACCCATATTAGGGCCGTTTGATTCATACTGGTTAACTTCAGGATCTAATCCACTGTACTTGGTAAAGGTTAAGAGGTTATAACCGGTAGCAAAAACGGTAAGTTTATCCATTTTCCACTTGCCTAAGGTAGTGGCGCCGAAATTGTAAGAGAAGGTAGCTGTCTTCAAACGGAGATAAGAACCGTTTTCTACAAACCTGCTCGATGTCTGAGAGTTATCTGTTGAATTTGCCGCTTTTGGTATATTGGTGATTTGTCCGGGAGTAGTCCATCTGTTCAATACATCTATAGACTGATTTTTAGTGTCGTATAGTCCTTCTGTTTCAATTCTGGAGGCATTAAATATTTGATTTCCCTGTACGCCCTGGAAGAAAACATTTAATCCCCAGTTTCCATAAGTCAGGGTATTTGTTATACCGTAATTGAATTTTGGTTGTGCGGAGCCAATGAAAGTACGGTCGTTCGCATCAATAGTACCATTTTGATCAAAATCTTCAAATATGGCATCTCCATTTTCGGGATTGACACCTTTGTACAACAGCCCGTAGAAACTCCCCAAAGGACGCCCAACTACAGTTCTTACTGCTGATGTACGTTCGTAAATACCGCCGAAGTCGAGATTTGCTGTCGTTTCCCCTAAACTGGTTACCTTATTTCTATTGAAAGAGATATTCATGTCAGTACTCCAGGTAAACTTATCATTCTGGATATTCTTGGTGGAAAGTGCAAACTCAAGTCCTTTATTTTCCATTGACCCGACATTTAATGCTTGTGTTCCTAAGCCGGTAGAAGGTGGCAGCTGAACATTGATGAGCAGTTGGTTCGTTTTCTTCATGTAGGCATCAGCGGTGAAGGTAACCCTGCTGTTGAATAAGGTTAAATCAAGACCGATATTTGTTTGTGTGGTTTTTTCCCACGATAGATCTTCATTTGCAAATTGCGATAGGGCATAAGATCCTTGACTCGCCAGTTGAAATAATTGAAGGTGTGAAAAATCGCCAATACCTTCGTCATTTCCTACCTGTCCCCAGCTACCACGAAGTTTCAGGTCATTAATGATCTTACTGTCTTTCATAAAATTCTCTCCTGAAATTCTCCATCCTGCCGAGAAGGAAGGGAAATAACCAAAACGTTTAACTTTTGCAAACCTGGAAGAACCATCAGCCCTGAAATTCGAACTGAATAAATATTTGCTGTCATACGCATAGGTAAATCTACCCAGGTAGGATTGTTTAGACCATGGGGCCACAACATCAGGAACTGCTGCTGCAATAGTTGGCTCAATAGGGGCACCGGTATTAGCATCAATATAGCGCGACTGTGAGTACACCTGATACAGGTATCTGGATGACTGAAGCGTATAACCTGCAGTTGCCCCCAGCACATTTTTTCCGAGAGTTTTATTGTAAGTCAGGATATTCTCATTTAACCATACGCGGTCGTTTGTCCTGTTGTTCCTATAAAGACCACGTTCTGTACGGCCATAAATAGTTTTGTAAGGATCTGTAAAGTAGTTGTAATATCCTCTGTTGATATTGGTACTGATGGTCGATTTGAAAATCAGATCGTCTGAAAACTTAATCTCTCCACCAAAAGCACCGATGAACCTGAATTGTCTGTTTGAATTCGTTGCCCCAAAGGCATTTCCGATTGGGTTTTCATAGCCGCCCGGTGCGGGAGTATAACTTCCATTAGGCTCCAGGATAGTAATTGTAGGAGGTGTAGTTAAGGCACTTAAAATAACACCACCACGTGCTGCACCCGCATTATCTGCAACATCAATAGATTTGTTCGAGGTCAATGCGGCATTCGCAGTGAACTTCAGCCATTTGGTCACATTTTGTGAACCTGTAAAGTTCATGGTCAGTCTGTCTAATTTCGCCGGAGCAACAACTCCTTTATCTTGCTGGTAACCTGAAGAGAAATAATATTGTCCGCCTTTTACTCCACCGGACAATGAAACCTGATAGCTGCTTTGTGTACCTGTTCCAAAAGTTTCCTTCTGCCAGTCGGTATTTGCAGCACCATATTCCCTGCCAAGCTCATTCATCAGGTCTATATATTGGTCCTTGTTTAACATCTCAGCATCCTTCCAGAAGTTAGAAAAACCAGTGAAAGCATTGAAGCCAACTTTCAATTTTCCTTCTTTCCCTTTTTTTGTGGTAATCAATACCACTCCATTTGCTCCACTCGATCCGTAGATGGCTGCAGCCGAAGCATCCTTAAGGATAGTCATTGACTCAATATCATTCGGATTCAGGAATGCGGCATCTCTTGAGGTCACCCCGTCAATTACATACAGCGGACTGTTGGATGCAGTGATGGAGGTATTACCACGTATACTGATGGAAATGCCTGCACCAGGCTTACCTGATTGAGAGTTTACCTGTACACCTGCTGCTTTACCCTGCAAGGCTTGCATCGGATTAGTAATAGGCTGGTTTTGGATGTCCTTCGAGGATACCGAAACTACAGCGGTAGTGATGTCTTTCTTTGTTTGTGTACCATATCCCACTACCACAACTTCATTGAGCTGCTGGTTGTCATCGGAAAGGGTAACAGTAATTGTTGTTCTTTTATTAATGGCTTCTTCAATAGTTTTGAATCCTATAAAAGAGAAAGTAAGGGTAGCATTTGCTGGAGCTGATAGTACATAACTACCGTCTCCGTTAGTTATCACTCCCTGGGTACTGCCTTTCACCTTTACCGATACTCCCGGTAGAGGTAAACCCTGTTGATCTTTGACTTCACCTTTGATGTTGATGTTCTGTGCAAATGCGACAGAGATACCACACAGAAGGCAAATGATAAAAAGAGTAGCTTTTTGTCTCATGATTTTGCTTGTGTTTAAAATTATTTGGTGTGTAAATTTAAGGTGTAATGCAGGTTAAAAACAAGTAAATCACTGAATTTATTTTTTATAAAACACTGATAATTAGATGTTTGCGTTGTTTTTAATACGCTTTGGTACCGTAAATAGAAATCAGATTTTGTACTGATATTCAGGCCTTAACAAATGATACTTACCGTGTCTTCCGATAGAAATGATACGCTCTGTTACCCGAATTAATTTGTTGAAATAAGCTGGTTTTTTGTTGACATGTTCCGGGTTATTGCTGCAATAAGCAGTCTACCGGAGTTCGTTCATCATACAATTTGATCCTGTGAAATACGTACGAAAGAGGATTTTATTCTAAAACCAACTGGCTCCAGCCATTCTTATTGGCTTTTTTAAGCACTGTCTTACGTTCTTCCATCAGGAGTTTGATCTTGGAACCGTAGGTCCAGCAGGTACTTTGGCGGATATTCAGGATTTCGGCAAGTTTATGGGAAGAGATTTTTCCTTTGGTAGAGTAAATAAGGTAGATCATATAAAATGCCTTATTGATCGGTATACGGGTATTCTGAAACACAGTATTGGTCGTTACCGATTCCTCGTATCCACATTTGCTGCATCTCCGGCTATAGGCAATATGCCCGTTATAGTAATGTGTATTTTTACACTTGCGGCAGGTATACCCATCTTTCCATTTCAGGTTGGAGAGAAAGAGCATACAGGTCTCCTTATCCGGGTAAATTTTGCTGAATTCTTCAAAGTCTACATCTGCCGACATTACCCTGTCACGGGTGACCTTTTCCACATTTGTCTGCAATTCCTGGTTATCCTGTTCCAGTAAGACATTCATCCTTGAGATTTCTTCCGCCTGCTGCAATAACAAATCATTGGCAGCAACCAGTTCTGCATTCTTCGCTTCAATGATCAACGATTTATGGTAGACTTCTTTTGTGCGTTCCTCGACTTTCGTTTCCAGCTGTTGATTCAGGCTGTCTTTAAATTTTACATTTTCTGCCATCTGCCTGATCATCTGACGTTGTATTTTTTCTTTCTTGTGTTTCAGTAAGCTGACCTTATCACCTATGGCGAAAGAAAGGAATACCATTTCCAGTACAAAGCAGAAACTGAGGCTGTAATAACCCACAACACCAAATGTCAGCCAGGAGAAGCCGATCATAATCATTAGTTTAATGATAAATCCCAGAAAAAGAAAGCTATAACCCAATACAAAAAAACGGGCAGGTTTGTATCCTTTCACGTAGATATAGATCCCGGTAAAAAACGCCACTGCAAGTGGCAGAAATTCAATAAATTTATACGTCAGCAGGGAGGGGGCAAAGAGCAAACTGTAGATAAATAAGGCAGTTCTCAGGCCAATCACATACATGATCAGCTGATTCAGTTTTGGTGCTTTCGCTTTAACAAACAATAGTTCCCGGGTAAACAACAGGGCGAATACACTGATGAAATATAAGGCAAAAGCATAAGCATTCTGATTCCAGCCTGTAGAAGCAGACCAAAGGTACTGGAAGGCAATACCATCAGTGCTCATTTCGAAGAAACCTACGCTTAAATTATACAGTACATAATACAGGTACTGCTTTTGCCGCATGGCAATGTACATAATCAGGTTGTAGAAACTAAAGACGAGGATCATCCCATAGAAAATACCGAAGTAGAAATACTCGTCTAGTGCATAGGAGATGAACCAGTCGACCGTACGTAATACAATAATGGCATCGGAAATCTGTGAGGATTTGAATTTAAAGTAATATACCTGTGCCTCATCATTGTCATTGTTGATATACAGTTCAAAGTTTTTATGGTGTACTTCTCTCTGATTAAAATTAAAGGTATCTCCAAATTCCTTTTTTGTATAGGAACCATCTTTTTGTGGAAGATAAGCTGTGACATGATCAATCGTCTGATCAAAAAATTCAAGCAGAAATCTTTTCTCAGCCTTGCTGTTGTGTTTTATCCTGATTCTGAACCAATATGTGGCGGTAAGATCTTTAGTCTGGGGCGTACTGATTGCACTTGGTTTGAAGAGTGTATCTAAACCCTGACTACGGATCTGCCCGAAGCTTAAATTGTTCTTTGCATCCTTTAAGACCTCAATTTCATGATAAATAAAAATATGCTGATTGACGGTATCATTTATGCTGACCATCTTCTGAGCAGCTGCTTGAAAGGATACCGTTAGCCAGGTAAGTGATAAGGTAATAAGGAAAATTAAAGACTTGTTAAACATAGGACAACAAAGTACCGGACAGCTGATGAGAAAGGCAAAGATAAAAAAAAACCGCCATATGCTTTTGGCATACAGCGGTTTTTGAAAAGTATTACCCCATCAAAGGTAAAACCTGTCGCAATTGATATTGGTATGTTGTGTTTGATGGTCGACAATTAATAGCCTGCATTCTGCGTTATATTGCTGTTTACATCAATTTCCGTTTGAGGAATTGGCTGTAATCTCCTGAAGTCGGTCAGAGAAACAGTAGGATAAGAGGAATAGCCATTTTCCTGCACCGGTCTGTTGATGACCATATTCAGTCTGCTGAAATCAAAGAATCTTAAGCCCTCAAATGCCAGTTCTTTTCTTCTCTCGTTTAATATATCAGTAATGAGCTGTGTACCTGTCGAAGTATACCCTGCAAATGTGGCATCACGATTTTGCGCGAGCTGATTGAGGTAGACTTTCGCGTTGGTATTGTCCCCCAAGCGGGCATAAGATTCAGCGAGCGTAAGCAGTACTTCAGCATAACGGATAATCTTCAGTTCATCCCTGTCTGTAGCATTAACATTTGTATATTTATTGACCAGATAAGCCTGTGCACCATTTGAAGTCCGTATGCCGTCAACCAGAAGTGATCTCCTGTTGTCCGTAAGGCTGTAAGCATTGTACAGTTCATCAGTACATAAGATGTCACCATATCCATTCTGGCTGTAGATATAGTCCAATCCGTTGGTTCCATTATTGCTGGAGGTATTCAGGTTGAGTTCAAAGATGGTTTCGAGTTTGGCTGAGCCGGCAGTCGCGCTGCTCCAATATTCACTAAATGCGGCGGCGGTACCTGCTAATGAATAACCGCCTCCTGCTGTTACCAGTAAAGCTGCATCACGGGCATTGTCGTAATCTCCCATATATAAATAAGCCCTGGCTTCTATGGCTTTTGCGGCGTATTTAGCAATATAGTTAGAGGAAGTAGCATGATACGTACTGCCAATTGAAGTGGCAGGCATGAGCAGATAGGCACTATCCAGATCGGTAATGATACGCTGGTAAACTTCGGCTACAGTATTCCTTGCCGGTTTCTCATAAGGACCGGTTACATAGGTTGGAATGGTGACAATCGGCACACCTGCAGCATTGGGATTAACCGGGTATGGACTAGCGAAAAAGTTTACCAGATTTAGGTATACCAGCGCACGCATGGTATAGGCTTCACCACGTAGTTGATCGACAGTTTCATCACTTGTCAGGCCGGCACTGATGATCCTGTTCGCCTGTAAAATGGTATAATACCCCTGGTTCCAAATATCACTGGCTTCAGCACTGGTAGATATAAAATTATAAGCATTTTCAGAAATATATCTTCCGGAGTTGGCAGAGCTTACATAAGCATTGTCAGCCAGCAGATCGCCCAGCACAGGGACATCCCGACCAAACAGTTTATAGCTGCTGGAAGCAGTATACATTCCATTCACCGCATCAGCCATATCATTGGCGGTTTTAATAGAGGTAGCAGCATCAATAGCTGTCGATGGGTCTTCATCCAGGAAGCTCTTTTTGCAGGAGGACGTCGCCACTACCGCCATCAGTATATATAAGTATGATTTAAGTTTCATCACAATTGTTTTATTAAAATCCGACATTAAGACCAACAGTATAGGTTTTAACCTGGGGAATTGACACATAGCTTACACCCGGGTAGTTTGTGGAACCAGAGGAATAACTGGATTCCGGATCCACGGTCAGGCGGTCATCATAAGTTTTTGTCCAGAGGTTGGTGCCCCGGGCATACAGGTATAACTTATTTATCCCTAATGTTCTTTTCAGATAATTGATATTTTTAAAATCGTATCCTACAGTCAGATTTTTCAGCCTGATGTAATCTCCCTTATAAATAAATCTGGAAGAGTAAGAAGAGGAGGTACTTTGTGTACCGCCACCTGCAACATATTTAGGGACATCGGTAACCTGTCCTTCGGTGGTCCATCTGTTGGTATAGTTGTACTGATACTTATTGAAGGTATAATAGGTGCCATCACTCAGGTACCTGGACCAGCCATCTACAATATAATTCCCATAGTTATAATAAATATCAACGCCTAAGCTGAAACCTTTATAGGTGAAGTTGTTATTGAAACCCCCGAAAAACTTAGGACTGGCGGATTTATAGGCGACCTGTTTCGCCTCACTATAAGTGGAAGTAGTAGCCGTTTTTGAAGCATCGGTATACCATAAGGCATTTCCATTCGCAGGATCTACACCAGCGTATAAACGGGTATAATAGGTATTATAATCATAACCTTCAGCTAAATAATAATAGGTGTCGTGAACACCGGAAGCATTGCCAATTTTGGTCACCTCGTTGTGGTTGGTCGCAATGTTAAAGCTGCTGTTCCAGCTGAAGTTTTTTGTCTGTACCGGTATACCTTTTATACCCAATTCCAATCCCCTGTTCATCATTGCACCAGAGTTGGCTTTTATGGTCGTGAATCCAGAGGTTCCGGATATGGCTACCGACTGAATCAGACCATCGATTACATTTCTGTAATAATCTGCACTTACCGTTAAACGATTGTTGAAGAAGCCAACATCAATCCCTGCATCAAATTTGTGCGATGTTTCCCAGGTAAGATCCGGATTACCAACTTCACTATATTGCTGTCCATTGGCATCAGCATAGTTATAGGTATATTTGGATAAAGCACGTGAACCATAATTTTCCAATCCCTGTGCATTACCCGACGTACCGTAGGATACTCTGGCTTTGGCACTGCTGAATATATTTTGTTGCGTAAAGAATTCTTCCTGATCTATATTCCATGTCCCCCCTACGGACCAGAAATTACCGAAACGGTTATTTTTCCCGAATAATGAAGAACCATCCCTTCTAAAGGTACCTGTAAGTCCATAACGGCCCTTGTAGTGAAAATTCAATCTGGAATATAATGAGTTGAAGGAGTAATTCGAATTCTCCGCACTGGCACTGGTTGGAGTTGCGGTAACGCCTAGCGCAGTGAGTGAGGTGGTTGCAGGGTAACCGGTACCTGAAGCACTCAGGTCATATTCTTTGGAGCGTTGTGCCTCATATCCGATGGTAGCGTCGAGGGTCAAATCTTCCACTCCAGGGATATCCCAGCTATAGTCGAGTTGATTTCTCGTTAACCAGTTAAAATAACGTGTATAATAGTTGTAAGACCTGCCTGCAGCACTTGCCCCATCGCCCATCGTCGGATTGTTATATTCTGTCTCTTCCAGTGTATTGTAATCAATACTTACATAGGAGGTATATTTTAGTTTATCCCAGATATCCCATTTTAGTGCGGTATTTCCCAATATTCTTGTCTGCGAAAGAAACTTACTGTCATTTTCGGCTGTATACAGCGGATTGTATACCGCTGCGAAATTGGTGTTTCCGCTATCTGAAGAATTCAGTGTGCCATCAGCAGTATAGGCAAGCTGGAAAGGACGTAGAAAATACGCTGCCAGTATAGGGTTTGCATACGCGCCTGCGGCTGAAGGAGTATATTGAGCTATGTTGGAAAAGTTGATCCCTGTGGTCAGACTGAACCTTTTACTAATCTTATGATCAATATTAAACAGGCCGTTTATTCTTTTTAAGCTGGAGCCAACAGTGGTGGCTTCCTGTTTGAAATAACCTGCAGAAGTAAATATTTTGGTGTTTTCATTTCCTCCGGCTACAGAAACATTGTATTGCTGCTGGCTCCCGTTTTTCGTCACCAGATCGTACCAATCGTTACTTAGGCCGCTGTTCATGCCATAGCTTTCTTCTCTTGTGGCAATCTGTGCAGCAGTATAACCAGCATTTGCCAGACCCTCAGCAAAAAGTTCTTTGTATTGTGCCGCCGTTAAGGGTGTTCCTGCATCAGGAAGGGCAAGGTTACTGGTTATCCCAGTTTCTGCATCAAAACGTACAGCCGTCTTGCCAGATTTGCCTCTTTTGGTGGTGATCAAGATGACACCATTGGAACCTCTTGAACCATATATCGCGGTTGCAGAAGCGTCTTTCAATACGGTAATGTTTTCGATATCGTCACTGTTAATGCCTGCCAGGACGTTTGAGGTTGTTGTGTTTTTGGAAAGATCACCAGAGTTGATAATCATTCCGTCCACTACATACAATGGGTTTGAACTCAGCGCCGTAGAGCCTAATCCTCTTAATCTTACCTGGACGTTGGCGCCTGGTTGTCCACTTCCTACGGAAACATTTAAACCTGCTACCTGTCCCTGCAAAGCATTCACTGGAGAGGCTGTAGGCCTGTTTTCTGTCACTGCTCCATTCACGACGGATGCAGCTCCTACATAGGATTTTTGCGAATAACTTCCATAAGTATCTCTTATGACTACTTCCGTGAGTGTTTTGGTATCTGTTTCCAGCTGGATAGCCAGGTGGGTGGAGGAGTTTAAATTCACCACTTTGGTGACAAAACCTGTAAAGGAGAATGTCACTGCTTTTGTGTTCGAAGGAATTTTTACGGTAAATGATCCGTCACTGCTTGTCGATGTTCCCATATTGGAACCCTGAATTTTTACAGAGACCCCAGGTAAGGGAAGACCATCCTCGGTCGCTGTAACTTTTCCTGTTATCGTTCTATCCTGCGCGTAAACCTGGGTGACCAGCACAAAAAAGAACAACATAAGTTTAAATAGATTTTTTTTCATTTAGCCTTAGTTAGTAGTTAATTAATAGTAGGGGCAATATCCTGAATATTTAAGGTGATCAGCCATTACGGGAGGTCTGGCTAAGGAACATATCGCCCAATAAGGTAAATGAGTAGATGAATTACTTTATAACGTATACAGAAAATAATGGTTTTATGGATTGGTTTGATTGTTTTTGGCTAATAATGGCCATAATTTTAGACTATTTACGCTTAAAAAGAGCTTGTTTTGTGGATTTGCGTGACAATTTTTAAGTAATTATGGTTTTTTTGCTCCCTATTTTATGATTTATACTTTCAGTCATTTAGGCCGAAAAAACAATGCCCGATTAGGCTGCAACCATATTGCATATCTGCCGATATGGTCTATCTTTGCAACACAATTTTTATCAGGCTTTTGCTTTTACCATGGTTATAAACACAATTATCTGGGACCCGAATGATGCGATTATCGATCTGGGATTTTTTGCTTTGAGGTATTATTCACTCTGCTTTTTACTGGCTTTCGTGTCCAGTTATATCGTGGTGAAAAAACAGTTTATAAAATATAAACTGGATGTCGCCCTGATGGATTCGCTGACCATCTATGTGGTACTGGGTACATTGATTGGAGCCAGACTGGGACATTGTCTTTTTTATGACTTTGCCTATTATTCCCAGCATCCGCTGGAGATCATTTTGCCATTTACTTTTACACCTGAATTTAAAATCACAGGTTTTCAGGGCTTGGCCAGTCACGGTGGTGGATTGGGAATCATGCTGAGCTTAATTCTCTTTAGCAGGAAGTTCGGGATTAAATTATGGTTTATGCTTGACCAGATTGCCTTGGTTGTACCTTTGGCAGGAGCTTTTATCCGTTTGGGAAACCTGATGAACTCTGAAATTATCGGGAAGCCTACAGATGTAAGCTGGGCTTTTGTTTTTCTAAGAGATGACAATATTCCGCGCCATCCTGCACAGCTGTATGAAGCTATTGCCTATGTTTTAATTTTCGGCTTTGTTTATCTGATGATAAACAGGTTCCCTAAACCTTCAGGCTTCTACTTTGGTATGGTTATCTTCCTTATTTTCTGTTTCCGTATCGCGGTGGAGTTTATTAAAGAAGATCAGTCGGCCTTTGAAGCGGGAATGCTGTTGAATATGGGGCAAATCCTGAGTATTCCATTTATACTCACTGGCTTATGGATCATGTACCTGAAAAATGGAAAGAAAGGAATCGTAGCATCAGAAGAGGTTAGGCGATAGCTACCTTTTTTGATTTATTTCTTGTACTGAATATCCAGGTTAACAGTAAACACAGGAAAAATCCTATTAATGCAAGGAATGCACCTACATATTCCGGTGAGGTATATCCGAAACCTGCTGCGATAGGTAAACCCCCAAGAAAAGCGCCAAGGGCATTTCCCATGTTTGCACTCGCCTGCATCGTGGATGATGCCAGCATCTCTGCGCCTTTTGCAGACCGGATCATCAGCATTTGCATAGGAGCAATCACGGCGAAAGCTAGTCCGCCAGTAATGAAAGTAAGCAGGATAGCTACAGGTTGAATGTGACTGGTCAGCGCCACTAAAATAAGGACACCTACCATAATGATCAGCAGGTAGCTGGTGGTTTTAAGCGGAGAGAAGCGATCTGCCAGACGGCCGCCTGCAAAATTACCGACAGCCATACCCAAACCGGCAATCACCATGATCGGAGTCATCATATTTTCGTCAAAGCGGGCAACTTCAGTCATTAGTGGAGCGATATAACTGATCCATGCAAATAATCCGCCTGTACCAATTGCAGAAATACCGGTAATGATCCAAAATTCTGATTTTTTAAATACTTTGGCACTTTCAGAGAACTTGGTGTCTGATTGGGATGGCAGCATGGGCAACCAGCGCTTTATACTTGCGGCAGTGATTAATGCCATCGCAGAGATGATGATAAAAGAAATTCTCCAGCTGACGTTATGGCCTATAAAGGTACCCAGGGGAACACCTATGATATTGGCTATTGTTAATCCGGCAAACATGACGGAAACGGATTTTGCCTCACTTCCAGGGTCTGCTAATTTACTGGCAACCACTGCACCTATACCAAAAAAGGCCCCATGGGGAAGTCCCACCAGAAATCTTGAAATGAGCAATAAGGTATAGGTCGGAGCCACGGAGAACAGGAGGTTACCCGCGGCGACACTGATCATCAAACCGATAAGCACTCTTTTTGGCGGGTATTTTCCCAGTATCCCAACCATTACCGGAGCACCGATAATTACGCCGAGGGCATAAATTGCAATGAGGTGTCCTGCATCCGGAATAGATACCGATAGTGATTTTGCGACGTCGGGTAATACGCCCATCATCATGAATTCTGTCATTCCCAGACTAATACCGCCCAAACAAAGGGTAATCAGGCTTGTTTTGGTATTGGAGATCAGTTTCAATATTTTCATGAGCGCATCAATTTTTTGCAAAGATACGATTGTTGCCCTACTAAATGGATTTAATCGATTATATGATACTGATATGAAATTTCAAGAAGGTCAGTTTTTAATTGCTCCCAGTCTTCAATTTCATTCACCAGAGATAGGACCATTTCCTTCGTCAGGGGTTCATGATTGAAAATTGCTTTTACTGTATCCAGGGGAATACCGGTGTCAACATAACTTCCTGCATAATAGGCAGAGGCCCAATTGATATAAGTCTGAGGGATTCCATCCAGTGCAGATAAGAGCTCTTCAGAGAAATCGTCTTCTTCAGAAAGCTGGCCTGTGGTCCAGTTTCCATCTGTATCTGTCCACAAACAAAAAGTAGTCCCTGAGGAATTTACGGGTTCACCAAAAATGAATTCATGATACACAGGAGGAAGTAGATGTGTTACCTTCTCTTTATGATGTTGATTTGCGTCACTGCTGTACCCATTAATGACTGTACCTTCTGCTCTGAAAAGAATCAGCATTTGTCCGCCTTCACCATTCCTCATTTCGAAAAATTCTTCATTTTCACTCCAGTTGTGGTCAAAAGAGTAATAACGATAAATCCATTCCTGTGAAAATATAGCATCCAGGACTGCCATTGCTTTGCAACTGGCTTTTAACTTTTTGGCGTCGGGTAACGACTGCATATGTTTTGTAGAGATCATTTGAATAGGCTGTAACCATACCTTTCCCATGGATGAAAGTATGGGGGGCTGCCCGCTAAGATATTTGTTTTTCTTTAATAAAATGATCAGCCCCACAAGAAAAGGTATGCAGCCAAAGATCTCCACAGGTTATTCTTCCAGGGAGGAGACTTTTTTTAAACGTACTTCTTTACCCTTTTCAATGCGATAACCGTATTCATAGCAAAAAATATATTTCATATCCTCTTCATCTGTCTCCTGATGGGTATAGTACCTGAAATCAAATCCAGCGGCGGTCAGGATATCTACAGTGAGAGACAGCTTTTTTCGGGCAACAAACTTCTCCAATATAAGTTTGTTGCGGTTTAATATCTTATTTATCTTTCGCATCCACATGTTTTTTCCTTTGTTAATGCTGTTGTTAAATTCGCTGCGGCAATAATGGTCGCAAAATTTCTTATCTATCCTTCCTGTAATTAATGTCCCGCAGGCCAAGCAGTATTTCTCCATTTGATATATTGAATTATTTCCAAAATGTATAGCTATTTTCATTAGGGTAGTTAATTATTCGGATATAATCGTTTAATTCTCTATTGCTGGACTTTCTCTTCTTCATATTTGCCTATGTCTTATTTACAGTTAGCGAATAAAATAGTAATCTGATAGAAAAATGGAAAGAATTAAAAACAGCGTGCGTTTGACAGGTTTTGCCGGTATGGATCCGGTACTGGTCAACTTTGCCAATGAAAAGAAGATGGCGAGATTAAGTCTGGGGGTGAATGAATTTTATAAGAACAGTTTGGGAGAGGCTGTTGACCATACGCAATGGTTTAACCTTATTTTCTGGAATCAAAAGGTTGATCTGGTTGAAAATCTGGTGAAGAAAGGTTCTGCGATGCGTATTGAAGGAAAGCTGTCTACACAAACGTATACAGATAAAAATGGCGAGCAGCGCTACATTACGGAAATCATTGTCAACCAGTTGGAAGTTGTAGATAAATATGATTTATAGGCGGATGGATTATTTTTGGAAGTTGACGGTCAGACCACCGTAGAAATTTCTTGTCGCGGCAGCATTGAGATAACGTCCTCCGGCGGCATTCAAATCGTTTCCTAAACTATATTTGCTGTCGAAGATATTATCCGCACCTGCAAATATCTCTAAGGGGATACCTGCAATGGAAAGACTTTTCCAGCCGATCCTGCCCTGCATTAAATGGTATTCATTCGCATAAACGGTATTTGCATCTGTGAGTGGAATCCTTGACGAATAGGTATGTTGTAGAAAGAGGTTAAAATGTTCAGATAGCTGTACACTGATACTGCTGGTGATCATATTTTTGGGAACTCCGGTTAAGGATTTTCCAGAAAGATTTACACTGCGGTCGAAATAGTCGTCGAATGTAAAACGACTTAAGGTGTAAGCACTGCTCAACTGAAGTCCCTGTATAAAATGACTTTGGTTGGGTGTAATGATGGTTCCTGACAGCGAGGTTTCCAATCCCCATTGTTTGGTTCCGCCGGCATTAATGAAGTAATCTGTGTCATTTTCATTTGCTCTTCTTACAATCGCATTTTTTAAACGATAATAGAAGCCAGTGACATCCAGGATGAACCGTTGCCCTGCAGCCTGATATTTCAGCCCTGTTTCATAATTCCAGCCGTTTTCGGGCTGTAAATCCACATTGATGATATTGTCCGAAGCCCTGATTTCTGAAAGGGTAGGGGGAGAGTATCCTCTGCTGACAGATCCGCGAAGAGATACTTCCGGCACAAGCAGATAAGAGAGTGCCAGGCGGGGCATTATCTGGGTGTTGAAGCTGTTTGTCTTTTCTGCAATGATTTCAGGATAAGTGCTTTCATAGCTATAACGGTATAAATTGGCACTGGCAGACAATTCAATGAACAACTTTTCTTTAAGGTCTGCATGCAGATGTGCAAAGGCAAAGTTGGTTGCTGCATGCAGCTGATCAGCAGCTGTCAATGTACCGGCCTCACCAAAATTATTTCCCCGGTTGCTGAAATCTGTATGTGTACCCGCACCTTCAAGACCAAGATTAAACTGCCAGTTTACATCAGTGGTCTTTTTTTCATAAGAAACATAGGTTCTTATTCCCAGTGTAAACTCCTTACGGTGTTCGTAATTGGTAATAAAAGGATTTTTAAAATCAGTATACGAACCGAATACGGCGGTTACCTGCTTGAAATTTGAATTGATATTCCAGGTATTGGAGATCCCCGCGAAACCAGTCTTGCTATAGATACCCGCCTGCTGTTCTACAGCACTGCGAATTTCCCCGGCTGCGGGTCTTGACCATGCTGGGTTCAAAGCATACTGCGCTGCCGTTAATCCCCCGGGCGTCTCATAATGTAAATCGGAATAAAAGAAAAGTGCCTTTAAATTGCTGCTGCGGGAATAGTCCCATTGCTGGCTCAACTGGATATACTTGCGTTCCATTCCGCTGTGGTCACGGTAGCCATTACTACGCTGATAAGCCTGGGTGAGGTTGAACCTATATTTTTTCCAGGTCTTACCCAAAGAAAGATGCTGGCGGAACAATCCAAAAGAACCTCCTGTGACATTTAAAGCTACGCTGTTAGGGGATGTTGTTCCCGTTTGAGGACTGTTGATGAGGATGACACCTCCGGAATTTGCCCCATACAGACTGCTTTGCGGGCCTTTTAGTATCTGGATACTACCTGCAGCAGCAACATCAAGTGCATTCAGATAACTGTTGCCCCCTGCATCGGTAAGCGGGAAATCATCAAAATAGATTTTTACATTCCTTATCCCGAAAGGAGACCTTAACAAGCTTCCGCGTATAGAGAGACGGTAGCTTCCAGGTGACCTTTCTTCCATCCGTAATCCCGCAATGGTATTCATTGCTGCAACGAATGATTGGGGAAGCTGTTTTTCAAGTGCCGTTGCATCAATGATGTCAACAGCACCTGTAGCTCTTAATAAAGATTGTGGACTAAAATAGGGTTTAATGACCACCTCTTTTAATTTCTTTGAGGTATCCTGTTTGGCCTGACCATAAGCAAGAAGAGAAAACGAAAGGAGGAAAAGTGTTAGCCTGTTCTTCATTTATTTTGCTGCAACCCTCCATACGGTACTGCTGACATCATCGGCAACTAATAAAGCACCGTCTTTGGCTACAGCCACACCTACAGGGCGGCCATATACTTCACTTTTGCTTTCATCTGCAATAAATCCCGTTAAAAAGTCTTCCATTTTTCCCTGTGGTTTTCCATCTTTGAATTTAACCATCCCCACTTTATAACCGGCTAGTTTTGATCTGTTCCAGGAGCCATGCTGGCCAATAAATGCTGCTCCCTGGTATTGGTCAGGAAATGCTTTACCAGTATAAAAGGTAAGTCCCAATGATGCTGTATGAGATCCTACGGCAAGATCAGGGACTATGGCCGATTTTACCAGTTCAGGATGTTGACCTTTCATTCTTGGGTCTTCATGCTGTCCATAATAAGAATATGGCCAACCATAGAAACCACCATCTTGGACACTGGTAATGTAATCAGGAACAAGGTCGTCGCCCAATCCGTCGCGTTCATTCACTGCTGTCCATAAGGTGGAAGTTCCCGGCGCCCAGGCAACACCGACAGGATTACGCAACCCTGATGCATAGATACGCTCCCCTGTTCCGTCAGGATTAACTTCCAGAATATTTGCCCTGCGCAATTCATGTTCCATTCCATTTTCACCAACATTGCTGCCAGATCCTACAGTAATATATATTTTAGAGTTATCTGCGTTGGCAATCAGGTTTCTTGTCCAGTGATTGTTATATCCGCCGGCTGGCAGGCTAAGAATTTTTTTACCTGTGCCACTGATCTTTGTATCTCCAGTTTGATAAGGGTATTGATACAGACCATCCGTATTCGCGACATAAAAGCTTTTTCCTATGATCAACACCCCGTATGGCTGGTCGAGACCGCTAAGGAAGGTGGTTTGTAAGTCAAACTTGCCATCGTTATTGCTATCCCTGTACAGCATCACGGTATTGGCACTTGATCCCCCAACTTCCGCTTTAGCTTTGCCGCTTAAGGCATTGGCTATTTTCTCCTTTGTATTGCGTTCAGAGTTGGAGAGTACCACCAGGATATCGCCATTTGGTGCAATGTATATATTTCTGGGACTTTTGATTTTTGTAGCAAACTTTGTCACGGTAAAACCTGCAGGGGCAACAGGTGTTTTGCCTTCTGGCCATCCTATGACCTTGCTGAAATTATTTTTAGCAGCATTGGTATCTGGTGCAGGTAAATTCAGGGCATTTTCAGTCGTGTCTGTAATCGTACTATCTGTTCCTGTGGTGTTTTCCTTATTTTCAGAATTACAGGCCATAAAGAAAGGTACTGCAGCAAAGAGTAAGAGGTATTTTTTCATAGTTATCTTTTAAACGCTTATCAAATATATTCCTGATAGTTTAAACAACGTATGGATAAAGATGTTTGGCTATTCAGGCGATGTGTGGAAACTATTCTGATGCTGTAAGGGGGGATTGTGATATTCCAAAAGCAAAAACGAATGTCTTTTCATTATCATCAACTAGCGGTATACTTTTGCATAAAACAGCCTCCTGTTCAGTGAAGACCAGGAGGCTGTTTTTGTGTAGGATAGAAAAGCAGGATTAAGCTAATCTTGCCTGTAAATTCTCGTCAATTGCAGCCAGGAATTCTTCAGTATATAAATAATCCTTACCGTGTTCAACTTTATTGCCATGGATACAAACAGCTAGATCTTTAGTCATCTTTCCACTTTCTACAGTTTCAATACAAACCTGCTCTAAAGTATGGCAGAAATTGATCAATTCCTGGTTATTGTCTAATACACCACGGAATTCAAGGCCCCTTGTCCATGCAAAAATAGAAGCAATAGGGTTGGTAGAAGTTGGCTTTCCAGCTTGGTGGTCACGGTAATGACGTGTAACGGTACCATGTGCAGCTTCTGCTTCCATAGTTTTTCCGTCTGGTGTAACCAATACAGAAGTCATTAAACCCAATGAACCGAAGCCTTGTGCAACAGTATCAGATTGAACATCACCATCATAATTTTTACAAGCCCAAACAAAGTTACCATTCCATTTAAGAGCGGAAGCCACCATGTCATCAATTAAACGGTGCTCATATGTGATACCTGCTTCTTTGAATTTCGCTAAGAAATCATTTTCATATATTTCCTGGAAGATATCTTTAAAACGGCCATCATATTTTTTAAGGATAGTGTTTTTTGTAGATAAATATAAAGGCCATTTTTTGATCAATGCCTGGTTGAAACATGCATGTGCAAAGCCACGGATACTCTCGTCAGTGTTGTACATAGCCAAAGCAACACCGTCACCCTGGAAGTTATACACATCGAATGACTGGACTTCACCACCATCTTCCGGTGTAAATGTCAGGGTAAGCTTTCCTTTACCTTTAGTTACCAGGTCAGTTGCACGGTACTGATCGCCAAAAGCATGACGGCCGATACAAATTGGTGCTGTCCAGTTGGGTACTAAACGGGGAACGTTGCTCATGACAATAGGCTCACGGAAAACAGTACCATCAAGGATATTACGGATGGTTCCGTTTGGTGATTTCCACATTTGTTTTAAGCTGAATTCTTTTACACGGTCCTCATCAGGAGTAATGGTAGCGCATTTGATACCAACACCGTATTTTTTGATAGCTTCAGCAGCATCGATAGTCACCTGATCATTAGTTTCATCACGGTATTCTACACCAAGATCATAATATTTAATATCAAGATCTAGATAAGGTAAAATCAATTTATCCTTAATGAATTTCCAGATGATGCGGGTCATTTCATCACCATCTAGTTCTACAACTGGCTGGGCTACTTTAATTTTTTGTACAGACATATTATGGTTTCAATTTAACTTATTCTAACAAAGATATAAAATTTGAAGTTTTTCGCCACATCCGCTGCTTGTTTACAAAAACAAATATTAATTAAGTAACGTTATATTGACATAAACCACAATGTTATGGCTAGCAATACAGAAAATGATAAAAGGGCAATGGATAAATTGCACAATTCCGATCTAGGGGAGACGAAAGACTTCAATGAGTTGTCCTATGACAAAGAAAAAAACAGCTATGAGCTGGACGTGAAAGGGCCGGATAAAGATTACGACCATCCGCTTCCCTATGAAACTACTGCAGCGAATGGCGGTGACGATAATTCTGATTATGATGAGGCAAATCCATATATTGGAGATGAATACACAGGTAAAAAAAATAAGAAAGAAGCCAGACTGGATGATTTTGGAATGCACATTGATGATGGTGATATCCTGAAATTAAATGCTGAAGATGAATTCCTGGCGCGGACCCCTGAAGATGAGCGCACGGATCTGGATGAAGAAGGTTATCCGGTGAACGATGCCCCTAAAATCAGGAAATAAGCTTTTAAGGGAGCAGATCGAGATTAAACCGTTTGCGCATTTCTGCTAGCTTGGGGTTTTTCTCTACCAGATACTGATATTTTTCAATACTGGTATACAATCTGTTTTCGAGCTTGCTTTCTACTTTTTTAGTCACAATACCCAATTCAAAGTTTTTAAGACTTGTTCTCAGGAAATTCAGGAACTCGACCTGTTCATTCTGAAGAATGCTTTCCTGTGCGCCGTTCGTAATCAGGACTGTAATTTCATTGGGTTTTGTTAAGATCGGCTCGTTCGAAGTCAGTATGGTATAAAAGTTAATTTTGTTCTCTTCCTTAACTTTCTGGATATACGTTTTCCATAAAACCATGAGTTGCTCATGTGTAAAGGATTCCTTGTCATCCCCAAAAACATATTTTGGTTCATCGCTTTCAATGCCACCAGACAGGCTTGTCAATGAGGTGAGCGAAGGGATTAATGTTCCCACGGTTGCCGCTCCTGAAGGATTGGGTTTCAGGACAATTTTATTGGCAGGGTTGGCGTGTGAATTGGTCTTTGGCCGTTCAACTTCGATTGCCGGTAATTCCGGCATCACTGGGACTACCGGAATATCTTGTGTGTGCCTGGTTGCCTGCGGTACGGTTGGGGTACCGACCGTTGTATTTGGCAGAGGTAAAGTTTCAGGTCTTTCTCCCGCTCTAGCCTCTTCAGTTTTTACATTAGTTTTTTTTTTAATCTGATCCTGGTCAGTTGCAGTAAGCGGGGTTTGTGCGAGCTGAAGCACCGATGGAATGTGGCACATCTTAATGAGTGACAGTTCTACCTGTAACCGTTGGTTTTTACTGTTTTTATAAGTCAGGTCACATTGGTTGGCCAGGTTCAGTGCGGTTAAGATAAAGGAGACTGATGTCTGCTGACTTTGCGAAATATATTTCTGTTTAATATTTTCACTCACTTCAAGAAGTTTGACTGTCTGGGGATCTTTTCCAACAAGGAGGTTCCTGAGGTGACTTGCCAATCCATTGATAAAGTTATTTCCGTCAAAACCATTGTTCAGTATCTCGTCGAACAGGACAAGTGCCAGACTTACATTTGCGCTTGTCAGGTATTGCGTAAGCTTAAAATAATAATCGTAATCAAGGATATTTAAGTTGTCGATGACCGATTTATAAGTCAGGTTTTTATTGGTATAGCTAACAATCTGGTCAAACATCGATAAAGCATCACGTAAACCACCGTCAGCCTTTTGGGCAATGATATGTAAACCATCTGCTTCCACTGCGATGCTTTCCCGTTGTGCAATTTTATTCAATAAACCAGCAATGTCTTCCACCTGGATCCTATTGAAATCAAAGATCTGACAGCGTGACAGGATCGTAGGTAATATTTTATGTTTTTCTGTAGTCGCTAAAATAAATATGGCATAAGAAGGCGGTTCTTCCAATGTCTTCAGGAAGGCATTGAAGGCATTTGCTGAAAGCATGTGTACCTCATCAATAATATATATTTTATACTTTCCTGCCTGTGGGGGGATCCTGACCTGATCAATTAGACTGCGGATATCGTCTACAGAGTTATTTGAAGCCGCATCCAGTTCATGAAAATTGAAAGAATGGCCGGTCTGGAAAGAAACACAGGAATCGCATACACCACATGCCTCTACTTCAGGTGTTAGATTGGTACAGTTAATCGTCTTGGCAAGGATCCTGGCGCAGGTTGTTTTTCCTACTCCCCTTGGCCCACAAAATAAAAATGCCTGTGCCAGTTGGTTGTTTTTGATCGCATTTTTTAAAGTTCCGGTGATATGGTGTTGCCCCACAACAGTCTCAAAAGTTGCTGGACGGTATTTTCTGGCCGATACAATAAAATTCTCCATCGCAGCGAAATTAGAGATTTTTTATGGAGCTTGGATGATTTTTGGTAAATAAAATATAGGCGATGGGATTAATTATTTTATAATCACTGTGGTAAAATAAATCAGGCCTGTTCCAGATGAGGATGGAGCAAAAAGAATGAAAATAATCGCATAGGAATTTGCGAAAAAAAGTTTGGAGTGACATGAATTACAATTAACTTAGCCGCCTTAATGTTATACTTATTATATGAAACGCTTTCTTTTCGGCTTAATGCTTGTTACCCCATTTTTATCACTTGCTCAATCTAATTTCCAACAAGGATATGTTGTAACCAACTCCAAAGATACCTTAATGGGATATGTCAATTACAAGGAACGTACAATCAATCCAAGTGTATTCAATTTTAAAACCCAGTCCGGGGATATGATCAAGTATACGGTAAACAATTGCTCTGCCTATGCGATAGACAATATGGATAGTTTTGAGCGGTATGCAGTGGGGATTAGCCAAAGCCGGGTCAGCCCTTCTGAACTTTCGTCTGGTCCTGACACTACTCAGCTTACAGATACTGTATTTTTGAAAGTTTTACAGAGAGGAGAGAACCTAACGCTGTTTTCCTACACGGATAAAATAAAGGAGAGATTTTATATCCTGGAAAAGGGACAGTCCAAACCCTACGAATTGATTAGGCAACTTTATTTCAGGCGTGATCAACCTTCAACGATCGTAACAGATGATAAATACCAGCGCCAGCTACTCCTTGTGATGAGAAAGTTCAAAAATGAAACTGCTGAAGAGGAGAAAAAACTGGCGAGGTTAAATTATAAAGCACACGAGCTAAAAAAACTGGTGGCTTATTTAAATGGGCAGGAAATCGAAAAGTCGAAGTACAAAAAAGTGAGGTATTTTGCCGGAGCAGGAATATCGTTGACCCAGGCTAAATATTCAGGAGACAATGCCTTGGCTTATCCGGATGTAAAGAGTAAAACTTCCTATATGCCTTATGTAACTGTGGGTGCTGATGTTTTTGTCAACCCTGCAATCAGAAGGTTGGTTTTCAGAACGGAACTCACGTTCCTGATGAGCAAAAATGAAAATTCCGCACATGTCGCTGAACCGGAGTCTTTCGTAAAGCATACTTTCGATCAGAAGTCCTTAATTTTTACCCCACAAATCATCTATCACGTGTATAATGCCGATAATATTAAAGCTTTTCTCGGGATGGGTGTAGGATTCAGCTTTTCCAGTTATTCCAATAACCTCCATATCACGGATATAAATTATGGCGCTGTTAAAGCGCATTATGAGCGGAAAGACTATGTTGAATTGGAAAAGTTCAACTTTGTGTTTCCAGTTACAGCGGGTGTGACGCTGAATAAAAGAATTGAGATCGTTGGCGGTTATCAGTTTCGTTCGTCAATCACCCGGTACGTATATTATTCCATCAGCATGGAGCGATACCGTATTGGGGTTAATTACCTGTTTGGCAAGCATTAAATCTTTTGATTTATAGAAATTTATTCTTAAGTTTGCAACCCCGTAGTAAATATGGGATTTAACATAAAATAATCATAACAATGAATCAGTACGAAACTGTTATCGTTCTAACCCCGTTGTTGTCAGAAGAAGTTGCGAAAGAAACATTAGCGAAATTCAGCAAAATCATTACTGACAGCGGAGCCGAAATTGTTCAAGAGGACAATTGGGGTTTGAGAAAATTAGCGTATCCGATTGAAAAAAAAGCAAGCGGATTTTTCCACCTTACAGAGTACAAATCTTCAGGTGAATTAATTAACAAGTTGGAATTAGAACTAAAACGCGATGAGCGTGTTCTACGTTTCTTAACCATTAGATTAGACCGTCACGCGGTTGCCTATAATGAGAAGAAACGCAGTGGTGCTTTTAACAAAAAACCTAAGAAAGAGGAGGCTGCAGCATAATGGCTAAAGATCAGATACAATATGTTACCGCTCCAAAAGTGGACGATAACAGAAAAAAATATTGCCGTTTCAAAAAGAATGGTATTAAATATATTGATTATAAAGACGCAAACTTTTTATTGAAATTCATCAATGACCAGGGTAAAATTTTACCACGCCGTTTAACCGGTACTTCATTGAAATTTCAACGTAAAGTGGCTCAAGCGGTAAAACGTTCTCGCCACATTGGTTTGTTACCTTTCGTTGCTGACCAATTAAAATAGGAGCTGAGACATGGAAATTATATTAAAACAGGACATCAAATCTCTTGGAGAGAAAGATGATATTGTAAACGTAAAGCCTGGTTACGGTCGTAACTACCTTATCCCACAAGGATTCGGTGCTTTAGCTACACCATCTGCTAAAAAAGTATTGGCAGAAAACTTAAAGCAAGCTGCTTTTAAACAAGATAAAATTAAGAAAGATGCTGAAAGTATCGCTACACGTTTAACTGATGTTAAACTGTCTATCGGTGCTAAAGCTGGTGAAACAGGTAAGATTTTTGGTGCTGTAAACACGATCATGATTGCTGAAGCATTAAAACAACAAGGTTTTGATGTTGACCGTCGCCGTATCACTTTCGAAACTGAACCTAAATTTGTTGGTGAATATGTTGCCAACTTAAACTTGCACAAAGAAGTGAAAGTTAAAGTTCCTTTCGAAGTTGTAGCTGAGTAATCTTCTTACACCTATAAAAAAAGCGTCCTGATCAATCAGGACGCTTTTTTTATGCCTTAATTATTTTTTCTAAAGGCCTCTCCTTCTTTTTGACCTGTTTTCGTCGATAATCCTCCTGATCTCTTTGATGTCACTTTTAGAGAAACCATGAACTTCAACCTTATTGCCATTGTGGAATAAGCGGAGGGTAGAGAAACCAATCATAGGTGAATCTACTTCAATAGCTGTAATATCTTCATAGTTCAGATACTTGGAGTCGCCGCTGAACAAGCCCGGAGCTTTAATCTCAACGTTATTTTCTTCTAAATAGATCTCCGCAGGAAAAACCTTGTTTCCTTCTGAGAGTCTCGATGCTGTAAATTTCATTATTCTAATCTGAGTAAAAATACAGACAAAGCTAATCAAATTCTCAGACCTAATCCTGTTGTATATCAATTACAGCAGCTGGCATTTTTTGAATTTACATTTCTTGCTTTTTATTAACTTTGGGCGATGGCCGGAAAAATAAGAAGCAATAAACAGTCGAAGCGATTTAATCTTAAGGTTTTACGTGCATTGGCCTGGCGGGTGCTGCTGTACTTTCTGATGGTGACGGTACTGTGGGTGCTCGCCTACCGGTTTATCAATCCGCCAATTACCGTGTTGATGGTGATGCGTAATGTAGAGCGTAAAGCCGATGGGAAAGCGTTTAAGATAGAGAAAGACTGGGTAGATCTGCAGGATATATCAACCGCAATACAAAGAGCTGCCGTTGCCGGAGAAGATCAGCTTTTTGTTCATCATGCCGGCTTTGACATGAAAGCCATCAGCAGGGCTTATTCTTCCAACAAGGATGGAAGTAAAGTGAGGGGAGGAAGTACCATTTCACAACAGACGGCAAAGAATGTGTTCCTCTGGCCTGGAAGATCATGGGTAAGGAAAGGTTTTGAAGCCTATTTCACCATTTTAATAGAACTGTTATGGGGTAAGGAGCGTATCCTCGAAGTATACCTGAATGTGATCGAGATGGGAGACGGTATTTATGGAGCTGAAGCTGCAGCACAGGCTTATTATGGGAAATCCTGTACGGAATTGACCCGGGCACAGGCGGCTATGATTGTCGCTTGTTTTCCTAATCCTTTACGCTGGACACCATTGCATCCAACACGTTACATCAGGCACAGACAATACCTGATTATGCAAAATATCAGAAGATTGGGGCCGCTGAAGTTTTAGGCATCCGCGGACTAAAGCAGAGATGCAATCCATCTGAAAACGGTATGCCTAAAATAATTATTGATGGGCTGAAGCCATAATTATTTTAAGCAAAGGTTTTACCTCAGACCGGAGCCAGTATAAACAAGGAGATTTACAGTAAATCTGCAAATACTTTCTGGTGCCAGCTATCTTTAAAAGGAACTTCCCATTTGGTCTCGAACTCAGCAAGTGTTTGTACAAGATTGTTGAATACAATAGAATCCGGTGTAATCTTTTTAATGCTGATCAGCGTTTCAAAATCTTCTTTATTTACAGAGACTACTTTATCACCAACCTTATAGGCCATGTTAAAACGATTGAATAAATCAACACTGTATTCGATTTCCAGCCCTTTAATAATCCTCACTGATGCGTCAATAGAACATCCGGAAGCCCCGGCTGCAGACTCATCAACAATAAAGACAATGAAATAATGGTATAAAACTTCGGCCCTGGCCTGTAACTGGTGACCATGAGCTTTCCATTCTGAAGTAAAATGATTTAGTTGTTGCTGAATAGCACTAACTTCCTCATTACTGAACTCACGGTCACTCTGGTAGATCCAAACTTTAGATTGTGGAGAAAAACTCATAATACAAATTTAACATTTTATTTAAATTGAACTCTCAAAATAATAAACCTAATGAAAAAGTTTACATTTTCCTTGAAAATTGGCGTATTTATCTCATTATGTGTCATATCACTATCTTTTTCAGCAGATCCGGCAGCAGATGAGCTGGGGGAAATACAACAAAAACTAACAGACCATTATGATTTAATTTCAGGGCAGATCAAAAGATATGAGCTGAATATGACCAGTAACGGCTTTTGTCGTTATAAACGGTTTTTTAACAACGGGAAGATAGAATATTTCTCCTTTAACCTTTTAAAGTTTAAAAATATCGATTACCTGGGCAATACAGGCAATGGAATCTTATTTATGCGTACCCGGGGAGAGGATGTCATTGTACAGACTTATAATGACAAGCGTGGTGGGGATATCGACAGTATGGCCACTTACCTGACTATCCCCCTTAAAAATATGGAAGCTGAAGATCTGAATGAGCTGGAGCTGAAGATTCAGAAGATGAGTCTTGCCTTACGCCGATAGTAAACAAGGGTGTTTCTGCATAGCGTGTCGCGATGACAATCGTTGTTCCCTCTGCATGCTGATTGAACAGGTGTTCTACCAGCTCAGGATCATTGTTATCCTTTGACAGATGAGACAGCAGCAGATGACTTAAATTAACTGGCCTGAACTGATTGAACAAGTCGAGTGCCTGACGGTTGCTGAGATGTCCCATGCCACCGCTGATCCTTTGCTTCAGGTAATACGGGTAACTTCCGGTCTGCAGCAGTTCTTCATCATAATTGGCTTCCAGGAAAGCCGCATTACATTGTTGGAAATGTAGGCTCAGTTGCTCGCATACTTTACCCAGATCGGTAAAGACGCCTACTTTAACTGCTCCGCAGGAAACCATAAAACTATGCGGCTCTGCTGCATCATGTATTTTTGGAAAACAGGTGATATTAAGGGAACCGACTGCTATGACCTCATGGCTTGTGAAATTACGGATAAGGTTTTCCGGCAGACTTAATTTACTGTTACTGATCGTTCCATGACTGATATAGACAGGGATGCTGTATTTTTTCGCCATCACCGTTAAGCCGCGAATGTGATCTCCGTGTTCATGAGAAATGAAGATTGCCTTAACCCTGCCCATCGAAAGGCCCAGTTTAAGCATTCTCCTTTCTGTTTCCCGGCAGGAGATTCCAGCGTCTACCAGGATGGCTTCAGTGGAATTGCCCACATAATAACAATTCCCATTGCTGCCTGAATTCAGTGAAGTAATATATAGGGGATTACAATCCATTGGCCCTTGCTGTAATTTCTGCAATATCAAGTACCTCTACATTTTGCTCCTGATCTTTCATTTTCACCCCATCTTTCAGCATGGTCATGCAGAACGGACAGCCGGCAGCGATAATGTTCGGATTGGTTTCCAGGGCTTCCTCAATCCTTTCCATATTAATGTCTTTATCTCCTTTTTCAGGTTCCTTAAACATTTGTGCGCCACCTGCACCGCAACAAAGTCCGTTAGACTTGCAGCGTCTCATTTCCGTCAGTTGTGCATCAAGCAACTCCAGGGCTTCCCTTGGGGCTTCATACACGCCATTACCGCGACCTAAATAACAAGGGTCATGATAAGTTATCTTTTTACCTTTGAAGCTCTCACCGCCTTCTGCTTTCAGTTTTCCCTCATTAATCAGTCCCTGGATAAGCTGGGTATGGTGGATCACTTCATAGGTACCACCCAATGCCGGGTATTCATTTTTTAGCGTATTGAAGCAATGCGGACAACCGGTTACAATTTTTTTAATATTATAGGCATTCAGGACCTCTATATTGGTCATGGCCTGCATCTGGAAAAGAAATTCATTTCCAGCACGTTTCGCCGGATCACCGGTGCAGCTTTCTTCAGTGCCCAATACGGCATATTTCATTCCCACATGATGAAGGATCTTACAGATATCACGCGTTATTTTCTGTGCACGTTCGTCATAACTGCCTGCACAGCCCACCCAGAAAAGGATTTCCGGCTCTTCACCCCTGGCCATCATTTCAGCCATTGTAGGTACTTCTATATTAAATTTCCCGCTCATTATTCTTATGGAGTAATAAATTTAAATTAACTTTCCTTCGCCCAGTTCAACCTGTCGGCCGGAGAATATTTCCATGGGGCACCATTATTCTCAATGTTCCCAAGCATGGTATTGATACTTGCAGGAGCCTGGGATTCTTCCATTACGGCATACCGCCTTACTTCAGTAATAATCGCTAAGGGGTCAATATTGATCGGGCAGGCTTCAGTACAGGCATTACAACTGGTACAGGCCCATATTTCCTCTCTTGTGATATAATCATCAATCAGTGATTTTCCATCATCAAAACCTGGCCCGTTTTTATCCATGCTTTTCCCTACTTCCTCCATTCTGTCACGCGTGTCCATCATGATCTTGCGTGGAGAAAGCAATTTTCCTGTAAGGTTGGCAGGGCATACTGACGTACAGCGTCCACACTCCGTGCAGGTATAGGCATTCATCAGGTTTACCCAGGTCAGGTCATTCACATCTTTGGCACCAAAGCGGCCGGCTTCAGCTTCTGGAGGGGTGAAAGAAGGGTCGAGCATTGCCTTTACCTCATTGGTGACACTCTGCATATTCGTAAATTCCCCTTTCGGTTCCAGGTTGGAAAAATAAGTGTTCGGAAAAGCAAACAGGATGTGGAAGTGTTTGGAATAAGGCAGGTAGTTCAGGAAAGCAAATATGCCGATGATATGGAACCACCAGCAGCCTCTTTCTATCGCAATAAGGCTACCCTCTGAAACAGGAAGCAGGTGTTGTAGATACTGGCTTACAGGGAAAGCCCCAGCCTGGATATAGTGGCCTGCACCCAGGGCCTGCAGTTTTGCATCGGCAGCATTCATGATCAGAAAGGCTGACATCAGCAGGATCTCTGTGAACAGGATGTAGTTTGCATCCGATTTAGGCCAGCCGGTCATTTCCCTTGCCTGGAACCTTTTGAGTTTTAGAATATTCCTGCGGATCAGGAAAATTGCGCAGGATAACCATACGCCAAGGGCAAGGAATTCAAACCCGCCAATCAGGAAGTTGTAGAGGCTTCCAAGTCCCCCAAAAACACGGTGCGTTCCAAAAGCCCCGTCAATCATGATTTCGAGGACCTCCAGATTGATGATGACAAAGCCGATATAAACGATGAAATGCAGAACAGCAGGAATAGGGCGGACCACCATTTTAGTCTGACCGAGGGCAACTTTAATCATGGTGATCATCCTCTTTTTAGGCTGGTCAAACCTGTCGGCTGACCTTCCTAATTTAATATTCCGGATAACCTTCTTCAGATTGAAGCTAAACAGGGCAATTGCGGCTAGTGTAATTGCTATAAACAGAATTTGTGAAATCATTACCTGGTTAATCTTGATTTTGTGGCTAAGTTAAAAGAAATAGCGCAAACAAATTGCTATGCATGCATAAATTTGGGAATTTAGAGCTGTTTTAAATAAATTCTTATGATTAAATAAACTTTTTTAAAAAAAGGTTTTGTATTTGAAAAAAGAAACTATCTTTGCGCTCCCAACCGAGGGGAAACAAGGTTAAACTTGTTGAGATATGTTGGTGCGGTAGCTCAGTCGGTAGAGCAAAGGATTGAAAATCCTTGTGTCGGCGGTTCGATCCCGTCCCGCACCACTGCTGAAAAAGCCTGTTTTCATTTTAATGAAGACAGGCTTTTTTGCTTATAGCAGGTTGCCCAGTCAGTAGCGGATATCAGCCGGTAACCGTTGTAACTTTAAAGGCTTCTCTGTTTGAAGGTTATCTTAATGATGCAATGGGCTGCTGGTTTTATCTGCGTATAACCGTGTTGACATCGCATGATGCTGTTTTTTATACCGCAACAACATACCGAGCAGCCAGTTCAAAAGGAACAGGAGAACCGTAATCAAGGCCATAAAAATAGCATTACCTAAATGGCTGAGCAGAAAGGCCAGTACAATGATCAGTAAATTGGCCATCACCAGCAGGAGGGTTGTCTGAAGATGCGTCAATCCCAGATCCAGTAGGCGGTGATGGATATGGTTCCGGTCTGCTTTGAAGGGGGAATGGCCTTTTAAAATACGCAGTACAAATACCCGCATGGTATCAGCTATCGGTCCAATGAGGATAGCAATCGCTATTGCCGGAGCAGAACTGATGTCTGATTCCTCACTGCTGATGAATTTATTCGACTCTACAAAAGTAATCGCCATTACCGCAGAAATCAGCCCGATCATTAAGGAACCGGTATCTCCCATAAATATCCTTGCCGGACTAAGATTAAACCTGATGAAACCTGAAATTGCACCTGTGATGGTTAGGGATACCAAAGCCAGAGAATATTGATGGGTATAGAGGAATAAAGCGGCAAAGGCAAGGTGAACAACAATTCCTGTTATACCTGCCAGACCATCAATGCCATCAACGAGGTTAAAAGCATTGATCAGGAACATTATCGTCAACACTGAAAGCATGATACTGAAGGCATAATGGATGTCATAAACTCCAAAAAGGCCATACATACTGCTGAAACGAACTTCTCCCAATACCACGATGGTGGCTGCGGCAAGAAATTGGATGAAGAACTTTGTCGCAGGATTAACACCCAGGAGATCGTCTTTTAACCCCATGGCGAAGATCATCATACAGGCCGTCAACAGGTAGTTGATGGGAAGGCACTGATCCCTGATGTCAAATAATAATATCGTGATCATGAAACTGATAAATATGGCAATCCCCCCCAAACGTGGAATACTGTTTTGATGTTTTTTCCTTTGATGTCCGGGGTCATCATAGAAATTCCTGAATTTCGCTACATGTATGATTGAAGGGATAGTGAAGAACGTGACGCCAAAAGACGACAAGAGAACGACACAGCAGAACATCCAATGGTGACTCTTTAGATCGGAAACGGAGATTAATTCTGTCATAAGAGTGCAGCGCTGTGTTTAGACATAGAATTGTATAATTTTACGTAGCGGCTTAAGGGGGAGGCTTAACATCGGAATGCGCAGGTGATTTGCCCGCATGGCTTTCCAATCTCCTTTCCATGCATTGATCCTGTTCTTAAAAGTGCTGTTGCTTACCCCTCCGGTCACCATATTGACCGTCACCTTATTCAGGTAAGCCACCTTTACAGGTTTCCTGTACATGAACCTTAACATCAGTTCATAATCCGCTGCAGTCCCATAATTCAGTTGATAAAGTCCAAACTTGTCAAAACATTCTTTCCTTGCATAGAAGGTGGGATGAGGGGGCATCCAGCCGAAATTAAACCTGTTGCTGCTGAATTTTCCCGAACGCCATTTTCTGACCACTTCACCTTTTTTATTCAGGTAATCTAAATCTGTATAAACGATGTCAGTATCCGTACTTTCAAATAGCTGTGCGATATCACTCAGCACATGTTCGTTCGCGAAATAATCATCAGCGTTTAACATCCCCACAACACTTCCGGTTGCCATTTGTATTCCCTTGTTCATCGCATCATAAATACCCTGGTCTGCCTCCGATTTGAAGACACTGATCCCATCCATGTTGGCATTAATGATCTCAAGTGTCTGATCGCTAGAATTTCCATCAACAATGATGTGTTCAATATGCGCATAGGATTGCATCCTCACAGAATCTATACATTTCTGTATGGTTTCCGCTGCATTATAGCTGACTGTAACCAATGATATATTCACAATTTCAACGGCAAATTTATATAATATTATGATATATTTACAATTAATATTATAAATTAACAATTTAATTGTAATTTTGATAATTACTATAAGTTTGCGTTGCTGCGCAATTTTTTTCATTATATGCGGTTGTTCAATAAAAGTCTTTTTCTCTTCGTGCTTTTTATTTTTATTTTGGCTTGTTATTCTTGCAGTTATAAACAGCATCAGGTCTTTTTTGAAAAGAACAGCGGCCCTTACCTGACTAAAGACACCGGACAAATGAGGGAATATACCATCCATCCGCAGGATGTGTTGCAGGTAAGAAACCTGCAGCATAGAAAGTACATCGTTGATGAACCGGTTACAGTCTCCAGTGCAAAAGCTGAGGGTGGGAAGGATGAAGGGCAGACTTACCAGGTGGAAAATGATGGCACTGTCGCACTGCCCATTCTGGGGCATGTACAGGTAGGCGGACTGAGCAGGCATGAAGCGGCATTAAAAATTGAAAACCTCTACCGCAAGGAACTCAAAGATCCTATTATAGAATTGAAAATTATCAGTTTGAAAGTAACCTTACTGGGAGAGATCAATAAACAGGGCATTTACAACCTGATGAAAGACAAGACTTCGCTCATTGAGATGATTGGAGAAGGAGGAGGCTTGAATGAACGTGCGAATATCAAAAATATTAAGATTGTAAGGGGAGGAATGGACAATCCGCAGGTGATGGAGTTTGACCTCAGTGATGTCAGGACACTTTCAGATCCCCGGACGATACTCCGGCACAATGATATCATTTATATCACCCAGAATAAGCGGGCGGTGAACTCCGATAAACTGAAAAGTATGTCGGCTGTTCTGCAGCCTATTGTTGCCTTATTAAATACAGCATTGATCATTTATACCATCACCCGTTGATGCAGGAAAATAAAAGCGTTCAGAAAAAGCTGAACAACAGAGAAATTGATTACCTGAAAATAGCGGCTATACTATTCAGCCGGTGGTATATCCTTTTGGGAATGGTTTTGCTGGGCGTACTCTGTGCTTATTTGTATTTATGGTATACGCCCAAAACGTATGCAACATCAGGAATCATCAAATTTGAGGAAAAAAGGTCTGAAATATCAGACATGATCAATGTGATGAATAATTCAGGAAAGACAGCCTCCGGGCTGGAAAGTGAGCGATATATCCTGCAAAGCCAGGGCTTGCTGCTGAGTGCCATCAGAAAGCTGGACTACAGAATTTCCTTCTATAGTTCAGGTCGCATGCGGACTTATGATATTTATCCCAACAAGCCATTAAAGATTGATTTTCTGAAATTTGATACGCTGGATTTTTACCAGGATATCATTACTTACAAACCGCTGGATGAGCAGTATTTTCAGCTTTCCTGGAGCCAGGGAGACCGGCAAAATGTTAAGAAATTTCGCTACCATACCCCGGTCAACATAGGTAAGGTTTCCTTTACCCTGAAAAATCCTGGGAGTATACCTTCAAATACGGTTTATCAGTTCCGGTTTAACCAGCCAGCGCAGTTCTTAAACAGGGTTCGCCGGGGACTCCGTGCAGATGAGGCAATCAAAAATTCAAATGTGGTAACCATACAGCAAACAGATTCCAACCCCCAGTTTGCGGCAGATATTCTGAATGCCATGATGGACGAGTACCTGAATTATGACCGTGATCAGAAGACCAAGTCGGCCACCCAGATGATCCGCTTTATCAGCGAACAGCAGCAATACCTGTCTACCCAGGTCAAAGGAGCAGAGCGCTCCATGGAAAAACAAAAGCAGCAATCGGGCGTATTGGATGTAAGTGCCTCCTCCGGAGTTTTCCTGGCTAAAGTTACTGAACTTGAATCACAGCGCTCCTTATTGAAAATCCAGCTTATTGCGATTGATCAGCTCCATACACAAATGACAGACAAGAGGAGCAATGTCAGCCTGAATTTCAGCATGGAAGGAAATATTGACCCCTTGCTGGCCACCCTTATTGCGAATTTCAACAGTCTGCTGTCCGACAGAAATGTACTGCTAAAAACCTACAGCCCTTCTTCCCAGACAGTAGCTGATCTGGACAGGCAGATTGAACAGGTAAAAAATGCAGCCTTGCAAAATATCCGGGCCTCAGCACAGCGGATCAGGAAGAATATGGAATACCTGAACCAGCAGCTGTCACAGGCCAACAATCAGGTTTCAGCTCTTCCTGCTGCCGAAAGGGATATGGTGAGTTTGCGCCGGGATTTTGAAATCAGTGAGAAGGTATATTCTTTCCTTTCAGAGAAAAAACTAGAGGCACAAATCAATCGTTCTGCGATTATACCCGGTGCGACAATTATTGAGCATGCACAAGTGAATACCCATCCTGTAGCTCCTGTGGCCGCTGAAGTGTATCGCAGTGCGATCCTGTTGGGATTTTTAGGGGGAATAGGCATCATCATTTTGATCAGGTTATCAAACCCATATATTTATGATAAAGAATATGTGGAGCATACCACACATCAGCCGATCATTGGTGTCATCAATAAATTTCCGGATGAAATTGATGAAGACAGCTCCCAAATTCTGGCCTTGAGTAAATCACGTTCTGTATTTGCAGAATCGGTACGTGCTATACGTACCAACCTGAATTTCCTCGCTTCAGAGAAGAACAGTAAGGTCATCTGTGTGACATCGGAAGTCTCAGGAGAGGGAAAAACATTTGTGGCCATTAGCCTGGCAAGTACCCTGTCCCTGATTGATAAAAAAGTGGTGGTCATTGGGGCTGACCTGCGACGTCCGAAATTGCATAAAACTTTCGGATGCTCACCTGACAGGGGATTAAGTAATTATCTCATCAACCAGTGTACGGTTGATGAGATCATCCAGTGGGTGGAGAATAAGAATTTCGATTTTATCAGTTCGGGAATTATTCCACCAAACCCCTCAGAATTACTGAACAGTGAACGGATGTCAGGTTTACTGCAATTGCTCAAAGAAAGGTATGAAATTATAATAATTGATACCGCTCCCATAGGCCTGGTCTCAGATTCCATCCCGCTGATTCGCTGGAGTGATATCAACCTTTTCGTCATCCGCTATGGCAGGTCAACCTACCATGCCGCGTCTTTGCCGGATCGCCTTTCAGAAGAATATCATTTAACAAATATGCTGGTCGTTTTAAATGCTTTCGAAGAAAACCGCCTGCATGGTGGATTTTATAAAAAACGTGGAGATCATGGAACCCGGTATACCGATTACAGTGGCTATGAGAAGTCCGGGTATTACAGTAATGGAAAATAGGGATGAATTTGTCTGCTGCTACAAACATAAAAAGATGGTATCCGGTATATACCCATTCAAGGGCGGAAAAAAAGGCTTACCAGGCATTGCGTTTAAAAGGAATAGAGACCTATCTGCCCCTGCAGCGGCAGATGAGGCAGTGGAGTGACCGGAAAAAGTGGGTAGATGAGCCTTTAATAAAATCCTACCTCTTTGTGTGCATCAGCCCACAGGAGCAAATGGAGGTATTGATGACGAAGGGAATTTCCCGCTTTATTTATTTTTCGGGAAAGGTCAGCGCAATGCCCGACCGGCAGATTGAAGAATTACGGCTGCTGCTGGACAGTTCGTATGAACTGGAGGTGACAGCAGAAAATCTGATGCCTGGAGAGCAGGTCGAAATCAAGGCCGGACCTTTAAAAGGGATGCGCGGGGAAATTATAGCCTATGGCTCCAAAACAAAGTTTCTAATCAGGCTGGGTGATTTACAGCAGTCGATTATGGTAACTGTACCGCTTGCGATGATAGAACGGGCATAGCGAAAGAACCGGGATTTCAATTTTCCCGGAGGAATAACATACCACAGCTGAAAGGACGGTGGTGTTTTTAAGATGTTGAATAGTTTGGGTTGCGCATGCAATTGTGACCCAGGAGGCGAAGCTATGAAATAACAGACCATGTCAAAAAAAATAGTTTTTTTAACCTTAGAAACGTTCAGGGCAACGGGGGGAATCCAAAAAATGGGCCGTGTGATTGCACATGCCTTAGCTGTACTGGGCAGGAAAAATAACTGGGATATTCGGGTATATTCCTCAAATGATGCTCCTTCTGACCTTCTTACGGACTATATCCCCTCCAACCAGTACCAGGCCTTTAGCAAAAATAAATTCCGCTATACACTTGCGGCTTTGAGAAGTGGCTTAGCAGCCGATCTCATAATCCTTAGTCATGTGAACCTTTCCCTGATTGGGTGTCTCCTCAAATTATTTAACCCCCGTGGTAAAATCTGGCTGATCGCACATGGGATTGAAGTCTGGAGGCCGTTAAACCTCTGGAAGAAATGGATATGGAGCATTGCAGATCAGGTCATCTGTGTAAGCAGGTTTACGAAAGAGGAAGTGATGAACAGACAGGGTGCCCGGCCTGACCAATGTACCGTTCTGAACAATGCGCTGGATCCTTTTTTAAGGCTTCCGGAAGATTTTACAAAACCCGCTTATTTACAGGAACGCTATCACCTGGATGCTTCAGACCAGGTCGTTTTTACCTTGACCCGTATGGCAGGGACGGAGAAATTTAAAGGATATGACCAGGTGATAAAAGCACTGGCTGTCCTCCGTAAGCATAAGAAGGGGATAAAATATATATTGGCAGGTCCCTGTGAGGGAGATGAAAGGATCCGTGTGAAACAACTTGTGCAGCAGGAAGGACTTAAAGGGGAAGTCATCCTCACCGGATTTATTCCTGAAGCGGAGCTGGCTGATCATTTTATGCTGGCCGATTTGTTTGTCATGCCGAGTAAAAAAGAAGGTTTCGGAATCGTATTTATTGAAGCCATGGCTTTTGGCCTGCCTGTCATCTGTGGCAATGCAGATGGCAGTCTTGATGCCGTACGTAACCCTGCCATGGGCACTGCTATTGATCCCGATAACCAGAGTGAACTTGAAGAAGCATTGCTGCTGAAATTGCAGGAACCCCTTAGTATCTCAGCGCGTAAGGCTATTCAACAACAATGTTTCAACAGCTTTAATGCACAGGAATACAGGAACAGACTGGAAAAATTAATTTTAGATGAAAATGCAACCTGAAGAATCCTGGGATATAGAAATCAGCCAGGAAAATAAACTGCTGGACTTAAAGCTGAAGGAGCTATGGCAATACCGGGACCTGTTGGTGTTATTGGTGAAGCGTGATTTCGTTTCTTTTTATAAGCAGACGATATTAGGCCCGCTATGGTTCTTTATTCAGCCGGTTTTTACCACGGCCATCTTTACATTTATCTTTGGTAACCTTGCAGGAATATCTACAGATGGCCTTCCGCAGCCTTTATTTTATATGGCAGGAATTACCTGCTGGAATTACTTCGCCGACTGTCTGAACAAAACAAGTACTGTATTTAAAGATAATGCCAATATTTTCGGGAAGGTATATTTTCCGAGGTTAATTATGCCCCTAAGTATCGTGGCTTCCAATATGGTACGGTTTGGTGTGCAATTTCTGCTATTCCTGATCATGATGATTTACTATTTGCTGCTGAACAGGGCATTCGGCCCGAACTGGTATATCTTATTGTTCCCCTATCTGGTGTTGCTCATGGCTTTGTTGGGACTCGGACTGGGGATGATCATATCGGCGCTGACGACAAAGTACCGTGACCTGGCCTTCCTGGTGACTTTCGGTGTGCAGTTATTGATGTACGCTACGACAGTCATCTATCCGCTGTCGACTGCACTGGCTAAATACCCTGCCTATGCCTGGGTCATCGCCTATAATCCCATGACACCCATCATTGAAACCTTCAGGTATGGTTTTCTGGGTACAGGTAGTTTCAGCTGGGGAAGCCTTGGTTATTGTACAAGCGTCGCTATCGGGATTATACTGCTGGGGATCATCATATTTAATAAAGTGGAAAAAACATTTGTGGATACAGTTTAATGGGCTTACAGGATAAATTACATGGGTAATAGTGCAATTAAGGTAGAAAACCTTTCCAAAGCCTATCAACTGGGGGAAATAGGCACAGGAACTATCTCCCGGGACCTGGAACGGTGGTGGGCAGGGATAAGGGGGAAGGAAGATCCCTTTCTGCGAGTTGGGGAAACGAATGACAGAACCAAAAAGGGAGCTGGAAATATAGTTTGGAGCCTGCGGGATTTAAACGCTGATATCGAACAGGGCGATGCTATAGGAATTATTGGAAGAAATGGAGCTGGAAAAAGTACTTTACTCAAGATTTTAAGCCGTGTAACCAGTCCCACTACAGGAAATGTAAAAATAAAGGGCCGCATTGCGAGCCTGCTTGAAGTAGGTACAGGCTTCCATCCGGAACTGACAGGCAGGGAAAACGTTTACCTGAATGGTGCCATTATGGGGATGCGCAAGTCGGAAATCAGGCGTAAGTTCGACGAAATAGTAGACTTTGCCGGTGTGGAAAGGTATATCGATACTCCGGTGAAACGCTACTCCTCCGGAATGTATGTCCGGCTTGCCTTCGCTGTTGCTGCCCACCTGGAGGCGGAAATACTGATCGTAGATGAAGTATTGGCGGTAGGAGATGCAGACTTCCAGAAAAAATGCCTCGGTAAAATGGGAGAGGTCAGTAAGGGAGAAGGACGGACGGTATTGTTTGTCAGCCACCATATGGAAAGTATCAGGTCCCTGTGTAATAAAGGGATGGTCTTAAATAACGGGCAGATGATCTATCAGGGAGAAGTGGCAACTGCCATTTCAAGCTATGTCAGGAAAACAAATGAGGAACCCGTAAAGACCAGTCTTCTTGATCATCCTTTGCATAAAGATGTCAGCCTTTCCTTATTTGAGATCGACAAAGCCAGACTGATTTCTCATGAGGACCTTAGCTTTCATTTGATCATTCAAAGCGCAGAGCGGAATAACATTCAATCTGTCGTCCTCCAGATTTACAATGAACTGGAACAAAAGGTAGGTTTTATGGACCTTCGCTGTGATGAGCTATTCAGGATCAGTGCCACGGAAAATAAGGTGGAGATCAGCGGATGCATGAAACACCTGCCCCTCATTCCCGGTAAATACAGTGTTGCCCTGCACATCCAATCAAATTTATTATATAAAGATTTTTTAAATCTGCTTCAGTTTGAAGTCGTACAAAAGGAGTTGACCAATCAGATTTTTCCTTATCCTTTAAGTGTAAGGGGAATGATGGAAATAGACTATAGTTTTCATTTCAACAATGGCCGTTAACATAGATATTATCATTCTTAGCTATGCGAAGACGGAAGAGTTGAAGCAGCTAACCCTTCAGGGGATTGAAAGCCTGTTTTTGTCAGAAAATCCGCAGGATGTCCATTTTGAAGTGCTGGTCATTGAATCGGATAAAAGCCTGGCGCCTTACCAGTATCCGCGGACTACCACGATCTATCCTGAGGAAACCTTCGGCTTTAACAAATATATGAACATAGGTATTTCCAGGACAGCAAACACCTATGTATGTCTCTGTAACAACGACCTCCTTTACCATAAAAATTGGGCGACAACAATTTTAGCAGCAATGGCAGCAGATCCTGCCATCAAATCTGCAAATCCCTATTGCGAGAATTTTGAATACCATTCCAGCATTGAAAATGGCGGTGATGTTGTTTTCAGGCATAAAACGAGAAAGGTACATGGTGCACTTACCGGCTGGTGTTTATTTGTAAAAAGAACTGTTTTTAATACCATTGGTCCTTTGGACGAACAGTTTGATTTCTGGTATGCAGACAATGACTACGATTATACCCTGTGGAAGTACAAACTGGCACATGCATTAATCAGGAACTCGAGGGTAACACACCTGGTCAGCAAATCCCACGATACACTTGACCATAAACGGGAGGAAATGACTACAGGTCAGAAAGAAAAATTTGATCAAAAGTGGGTCAATATATCTTTGATCAAAAAGATAGTGTTCCGGCTCCATGATAAATTGATGCCTTATAAGCGATAAGACCATGTCAGCTGAAAATTTATCATCCGTATGAAACTGCCCTTGGTTTCTATTATTATCCCTTTTTATAACAGTGCATGTTATTTAGCGGATACGATACAATCTGCCATTGACCAGACCTGGCCACGGATAGAAATTATACTGGTGGATGATGGATCTACGGATCACTCTTATGCTGTTGCCGAAAAGTTTGACGGGCAGTATATTAAACTCCTGCGTCAGGAAAATAAGGGCGCAGCTGCGGCAAGAAACCTTGGTTTGAAGGAAGCCAAAGGGGAATATATCCAATTCTTAGATGCTGACGATCTGTTAAGTGCAGATAAAATCACAGCACAGGTGAAGCTGCTGCAACTGAATCCGGAATATATTGCCGTATGTAGTACTGTACATTTCAGCAATGGAGCTGATCCTTTTTCCTGTGTACCCTCTGCAGCTGAGGATGCCTTCCTGATCAATACCGATCCGGTTAATTTCCTGATTAACTTATGGGGAGGATATTCCGCAAACGGATCTATGGTGACCGTCCATGCCTGGCTTACACCGAAATCCATCATTGACAAGGCGGGGCGATGGGAAGAAACACTCAGCATAGATGACGACGGGGAATATTTTTGCAGGGTCTTACTTCAGTCAAAGGGCACCATGAGGTCCGAAGGGTACAGTTATTACAGGAAGTATACGAACTCCAATAACTTGTCGGCCGGAAAGCAGGCTGTTCACCTGCGGTCACAGTTGAATGCCATGATACTGAAATTCGGACAGCTGTCAACCCATACAAATTCTGTGAATGCCGGAAGGGCCTACCTGAAAAGCCTGCATCAGTTTAAATTTACTGCTTATCCTTTTCACCCTGACTTGGCAGCTATAGCGGATCGGGAAATCGAAAAAACGGATCCAGGTTTCAAGGCAGATTACCAATTTCCGGGAAAGTTGGGGAATTACCTGAAGACCTTACTGGGATGGAAGTTCACGAAATACCTTCAACTGCTCAAACAGTATTTATTTAAGAAGCCATTTAAAATTAAATGATAGCAATAATTACTTCCTGTTTATACCCCAATACCATACACAGCTTTTTTAGTCCTGCTGAGAGGGTGGAACAAACCAGGTCTGCACTGGGGAAATTAGTTTCCCTTGATTTCGAACGAATATTATTGTTTGATAACTCTGATCTGATTGATGAAAACAGGTTGAGGGAACTGTTCACAGACTTTCCTGAAGTGGAGCCATACCATCACCGGCAGTACCAATTCCGGAACAAGGGAATAAGTGAGGCATTGCTCTTACTGAACAATATGCATCACCTGCCTGATGATGTACCGATTTTTAAAATCAGTGGCAGGTATGCTCCTAATGAAGAGTTTAAGCCCATGGATTCCGGTCTTTTGGAGAAGTATGAGGTGATCGGTATCGGAGAGAATTTCGATAAGAAGACCTCTTCTTTTAATACACGGGCTTACTATGTGAAAAATAAAGCCATCCTGACCGAGATGCTGGTGCTGGCCGTTGAAGAAATATTTTCCTACGCCAAAGGAATTCATGGGTTAAGGAGCCTGTGTAATGCAATGTTAGCTTATTATAGGCCAGCTATAGGTATTTCTTACCAGCTTTCACTTGAACAGGCTTTTGCACGCATACTAAAATATAAAAAGAACTATCTCCTGCTGAACAGAACGAATATCGAAGGGTATGTGGCTGGTTCCGGGCGAAGAGATTTTATAAAAGAATAAGTGATATGATACCTTTAAACCTCTTTTATCAGGAACCGGATCCGGACAGGTGGTTTCCGTATGACCGGTATCCAAGAAAAATCATACGCCGTATCCTCAGGGGCAAACAACGCCCGGGGGGCGTCATGCAAATTGCCCTTAGCCTGATGCAGGGGCTTGACCGGCTGGGTATTCCTTACCGGTTCAACGATTTCAACTATATTGATCAGCACCCGGAGGAGATTGCCTGCATTATAGGTAAACCACAGGTGTTTTTTGGGCGGAGCTGGAAAAATCCGGTCATCTTCGGAGCCGGGATCTATTCCCATCCCATAGTATGTCCGGATTTATTTGAAAAATATCCACAGGTGAAACGTTTCCTGGTTCCCGGAGAATGGATGAAGGACATGTGCAGGCCTTATTATGGCGATCGGGTGCTGGTATGGCCCGCAGGAATTGATACGCAGTTATGGCATACAAACCTGAGCGACTGCAGGGAATTTGACTTTCTCATTTATGACAAAAGAGGATGGACAGATCTGGTGACGGAAGAAAATTTCATCAATCCCATTGTCAGGGTGCTGGAGGAGAAAGGGCTAAGCTACCAGTTCATCAGGTACGGCAGCTACACCCAGGCAGAGTTGAAAACCAGGCTGGGCAATTCCAGGGCTGTTATTTTCCTGTGTACCCATGAAACACAGGGGCAGGCTTACCAGCAAATCCTTTCTACCAATACCCCTATACTGGCATGGGACAGGGGAGGCTTCTGGCAGGATCCCGCCTATTATCCACATCAGGTACAGTATGGGCCAGTAAGTTCTGTTCCCTATTGGGACGATCGCTGCGGCTGCAAATTCTCTGGTCTTGAAGATTTTCCTCTTCAACTGGCGACTTTCCTTGGCCGTTTTAAAGAATTTTCGCCAAGACAGTATATTCTTGAAAACCTGACACTCGAGAAGAGTGCAGCAATGTACCTGGATATTGTGGTGTCAGTACGTAAACAACTGGAAAATGACTAAAGTGCTTCGAATTGCGATTATTGCTGATCCTGAGCTTCCGGTTCCTCCACTTTTGTACGGAGGGATAGAACGTATGATCGGTATGCTGATCAAAGGTTATCATCGCCAGGGACATGCAGTGAGCCTGTTTGCGCATGAAGATTCCGTTACTGAGGCAAAGCTTTATGCCTACAAGGGGAAAACCAGCCGGCGTAAAACAGACTTTTTAAGAAATGCCTGGTTGATCAATAAAAGCATCATCTTCGGGAATTACGATATTGTCCACAGTTTCGGGCGTCTGGCCTATCTCCTTCCACAGTTGCCGCTGCGTCAGCCAAAGCTGATGAGCTACCAGCGGAGTCCAACACTCGCACAAATCAGGAAAGCAGTAAAACTGGCCAGAGCCCATACCTTGTCTTTTACAGGCTGCAGTAATTATATCACCCGGCAAATTCAACCTTTCGCCCCGGCATATACCATTTATAATGGCTTTCCCCTGGAGACATATACCTGTAGCCATACCCTGGAACCTGATGCTCCACTTGTATTTCTGGGGAGGATCGAACGGATTAAAGGTACACATACCGCCATCAGGGTAGCGATAGAAAGCCGTCGCAAACTGATCATTGCAGGAAATGTTCCGGAGGGATGTGCAGGTTATTTTGACACCGAAATTGCCCCCTTCCTAAATGAGCAGATCCGGTATGCCGGTGCGGTCGATGATGCTGCGAAAAATGAGCTCCTGGGAAAAGCGGCTGCGCTCCTGATGCCTATTGAATGGGATGAACCTTTTGGAATCGTCATGGCAGAAGCCCTGGCCTGTGGAACACCAGTGGTCGGTTTCAGCAGGGGTGCAGTTCCTGAAGTCGTTAAACATGGACTGAATGGATTTTTATGCACCTCAGTGTACGATATGGTGGAGGCTGTAAAACGGATCAGTCAGATAGACCGTGAATGGGTACGTAGGGATGCGGAAGAAAGGTTTTCTTCAGCGGTGATTGTGAAAGCCTACCTGGACTTATATGCAGCATTGATTAAAAATTCAATTAAATGATACGAATAAACCCATGAAAACACCTGCTCTTTTTATCACCGCACAAAAGTATGTCGATTACCAGGTGCCTGGTGGGGTACAGTTGTGTACTGCTGAATTTATGCATTATTTTGAATCTGCAGGATATTCCCTGATACCTTTTAAAGTACAGCCAAGGCTGACGATCCGCAAAAGGATAAAGATTAAACTGGGAATTGAAACCTATAGCCTGTACGATGCGGCTTCCTATTTGAAAGAACTGCTTGCGGTGATTCAACAGCATGATATAAAGGTTGTGCTGTTTAATCAGCTGAATCTTGCCCATTGGGTATCCTCATTAAAACACCTCGTTCCTTCCGATGTGAAGTTTATTGGTCTTTCCCATGGGAATGAAAGTGGCGATTACCTTCATGCTTTCAGCTCTTCCCGTCCGGCATCCCTTGTCCAGACCTGGAGACTGGGCAGGTTGCTGCTGAAGGAGAAACATCTCTTCCAGCATCTATTAGATGGCGTAGTGGCCATCAGTAAAAACGATAGCTTTATCAATCAGTGGCTGGGTGTTCAGCAGATTCTTTTTCTGCCCAGGATACTTTTTCCAGACTTTATCAGCTGGAATCCTGTAGACCGGCAGATCGGATTTGTAGGAACATTAGATCATTTGCCCAATCTGCAGGGACTAACGGAAATTGCAGATGACTTGAAAAGCAGGGATTTTCAGGGAACGTTAAGGTTAGTTGGCGGTCCGCCGGCAGCAGGACGTACCCTTGCGGAGAACTATTCTTTCATCAGCTATGCGGGTGTCCTTTCTCCTGATGAATTGATCAAAGAAGCTGCAGGGTGGTCACTCTTTCTGAATCCGGTGTTTTGGTATTCCCGTGGATCTTCTACCAAGCTGGCGCAGGGCATCAACTGGGGGCTGCCCGTCGTCAGCACTCCGGCAGGAACGCGGGGGTATGAGCTGACTGACCATCGGGTGGTTTGTGAAGACAATACGGCTGCCACATTTGTTGATATGGTACTCAGGCATCTCAATTCGGAATCCTGGCTTGGGCAGCTGAAACAGGCTACAGAAAATAACGCCCTGAATTTCAGATTGGAGCCTTGGATTGATCAGCTGCAGGTGTTTGTTAAAAAAATACGGGATGAAAAAATACGCGTAAACAGGATACAAGTAAACAGCATACCTGGAAACGCTGTAGCAGGGAACAGGAGACAGGAAAGGGATGCGTAGGGTATTAATTATTTCCCCTTATTTCGCTCCATCCAATGCTGCGGATATGCACCGGGTAAGAATGAGTCTGCCCTATTTTAGTACCTATGGATGGGAAGCAGAGGTGGTCACTGTTCAACCGGAACACTCGGAAATGCAAAAGGACGACTTGCTGTTACAAAGTATTCCGGATGCGATAAAGATCCATTTTGTAGATGCGTTCAGTAAAAGATGGACATCAAAAATTGGCCTGGGAAACCTCGCCTTAAGATCGTTATACTTTTATTTCAGATCGGTAAACCGCTTGCTTAAAACCGGTAATTATGACCTGGTCTATTTTTCTACCACGCAGTTCCCGGTATGTATTCTGGGGGCATACTGGAAAAAGGTCTACAACATTCCCTACGTAATTGACATGCAGGATCCCTGGCATTCCGATTATTATAAAGATAAGCCTAAATCACAGCAGCCTGCCAAATATTGGTTTTCCTACCGGTTGAATAAATACCTGGAGCCTTTGGCGATGAGGTATGTAGGGGGACTGATCAGTGTATCTGCAGCATACCTGTCCACTTTAAGAAAGCGTTATCCGCGGCTGAACCGTGTTCCCTCTTCCGTCATTACCTTTGGTGTCCTGGAGGAAGATTTTCATATTGCCATGCGCCATAAGAAAAATTTCAGTCGGTTGCTGCAGACCGATAAGCTCAATGTCGTATACATTGGAAGAGGGGGAGAGGATATGCACTTGTCTGTCACCACTTTATTTGAGGCGATGAAAAAGGGACAGGAACTGCATCCCGACCTCTTCAATACCCTGCATTTCTATTTTATTGGGACCAGTTACGCACCTGCAGGAGAAGGAAAACCCAGCATTTTACCCCTTGCAGAAAAGTACCAGCTTGGCCGGCAGGTGACTGAACATACAGACCGGATCAGTTTTTACCATGCCCTGCAGACCGTACAGGATGCTGATCTGCTTTTTGTTCCCGGATCTGATGATCCCCAGTATACCGCTTCAAAAATATATCCCTTACTTTTCAGCAGGAAACCTTTAATAGCCGTGTTTCATGATAAAAGCAGTGTAATTGAAGTCATCGGGAAATGTAGCAGCAATGCGGTGGTTGTTCGTTTTTCCGACGAAGATGGAGTGGAAAAAATATATGAAGCTTTAACCTCCCTGGCGAACAGGAATGTACAATCACTCTTGCTCCATCCGGCAATGGAGGAACATACCGCGGAGAACAAGAGCAGGATGCAGGTGGATTTATTTAACCGCGTAGTCAGGAACCCATGAAAAAACTAGCCATTATCAGTACACATCCTATACAATATTATGCACCGCTTTTCAAGCTCCTGCAGGCGGAACGTGAACTGACCATAAAAGTATTTTATACTTTAGGTGAAGAAGCAGGGAAGAGGTTTGATCAGGGCTTTGGTAAGGCTATTGAATGGGATATTCCCTTATTAGATGGGTATTCCTATGCCTGGGTGCAAAATGTGGCATCGGATAAAGGTTCTCATCATTTTTTAGGCATTATCAATCCAGGGCTGATCGGGGCTATTGAAGACTGGCAGCCTGATGCGTTGCTGGTGTATGGCTGGGCAAATTATAGCCACCTGAAAGTTCTGCGCCATTTTAAACATAAATTACCTGTATTTTTCAGGGGTGATTCTACTTTGCTGGGAAGCTCAGGAAAATTGAAATCTTTTTTCAGGAAGATGGTGTTGAAATGGGTTTATTCCCATACGGACTATGCGCTATATGTAGGTATGAGGAATAAAGCATACTTTTCTGCCTTTGGGCTGAAGGAAAAACAATTGATTTTTGCCCCCCACGCCATAGACAACTTACGGTTTTCTCAGAAACGTGCGGTGGAGGTGAAGGATTTCAGAAGCCGGCTGCGGTTGTCTGATCATGATATTTTACTGGTTTTCGCCGGTAAATTTGAGCAAAATAAAGACCCCTTGCTGTTGCTGACTTCCTTCCTGCAGATCTGGCCGGAAGCTGATCAGCAAACCTTAGAACTTCATCAGGAACAGCAATTGCAATATGCTTTACAAGTCCCTGCAGAAACAACAGGACAAAACATCCCACAACAACATGCAGAAGTACATCTGCTCTTCGTCGGGAATGGTGCGCTTGAACAACAGTTGAAATCGGCAGCATCCGCTCATTCCCGAATCCATTTTCTGGACTTTCAGAACCAGCAGATGATGCCCGTTATCTATCAGTCATGTGATCTCTTCTGCCTGCCGTCTGTCTCTGAAACCTGGGGACTTGCGGTAAATGAAGCCATGGCCTGTTCGACTGCAGTATTGGTATCAGACCAGGTTGGCTGTGCGGCTGACCTGCTGAAAGACGGAATTAACGGCGCAGTCTTTAAGGCAAAATCGGCAAACAACCTGAGGGAAACTTTAGTCGCCCTTGTCCAGCAGGGGAGAAGCGGACTTACCTTAATGGGACAGCATTCAGCATTGATCATTGACCAGTGGACATTTGATAAGCAGGTGCAGGCCATCACTGCAGCTGTATTCACCTATGGATAACCGGCTTTATATAGACAGATATGTTATTCTTTTTGTTCCATGGCTGCTTGCGGTCTTATTTAAGGATAGCGATATCCTTTCTTACCTCATTTCCTGGCTGGGATCTTTTGTTATCTTCTACCTCAGTATGAAAGGGAAGATCAAACCTTTGCCAGATGACAGGAGTCCTGCCGCACAGCTCATGCGCCCAATCTTTCTGGTACAAATTATCTTTGCCGGTTACATGTGCTGTACCTCTATATTCTATTGGTTTGATGTCCTGGGGTATGTTGATCTTAAAAGTCCGGATGAGTTCTTTTTACCGAATGCTGAACAGCTGAAGCTGACCGCGCAGTGTCAGCGTTACTACTGCCTTGCACATGCATCCTTTGTCTGCGGCATTCTTTCTGTTATGCGTTATCCTATGGAACGCAGATATGTCTATGATCCTGCCGGGTTCAGTACATTGATCTTCAGGATTGCTTTAATTACCTTTGTCCTATCCTACAGCCTTAATTTCATCAGTGGCCTGTCACAGTTTTCCCACCAGTTCAATACGCTGAGTTTTACGGCAGGTACACTGGCTCTTGCCATGGCAATTCCTGAAAGAAATACCTGGAATACCCTTGCTGCTGCGTTGCTCTATGCCTTTAATTTTTACCATGCCCTACTCTCCGGGTTTAAGGAACCCATTATCCTGAGTGTACTTATCCTCGGTGTCTTTTTGTATCCTGATTACAAAAGAAGAGTCAGCATGATTTTCATTCCTTTGCTTTTCCTGCTATTTTTGTTGCTTCCTACCTATAACCGCATTTTTCGCGAACAGGCCTGGTCCGGGCGCATGTCTGCCGGACAGGCTACAGCAATGGCATTGAATGGTACTTTCAGCAATGGGCAAAATCAGAGTAACCGTGATTTTCTCAGCTATCGGCTGAGTGAGATTGATATGTTCACGAAGTATGTTAAATCCACTCCCGCACAGGTGGACTATTATGGGATGCAATTGATCAGGCAATCGCTCATGGCTATTATTCCGCGGGTACTTTGGCCCTCAAAACCTGTTACTGAAACCATGGTCATGGAACGTGTATATAAGGCCGGAGCAGTATCGCGGGAATCCAATGTTTCTGCAAAACCGCCATTTATTGTGGATGCCTTTCTTTCAGGAGGAGGCATAGGCATTTTTATAAGCCTGTTTGTTTATGGAGCGATCTGTCAGCTCATCGCGTTCAAAGCTGAAGATTTATTTGGAGGGTATATGCTGGGAACAGCACTTGTTTTCTCCGGACTTTTCCAGGTTTTCTGGCGGGGGCAAAATTTTGAGTTTTTGATGAATACGGTATTCTGGAGTTATATCACGATGTATGTTGTTTTCTGGGGATTGCGGTTTACAAATATTTTACAGAAATGTTAATCGAACAGGATTTTCTGTTTCAGGAAAATTAGAAACTGCAGCACTATGGTGAGGTCAATTATTGTTGAGGAGATGGTTTCGATAAGCATGGAAAGATTTGATCATTAGTTGGTTTAATGATATTAATATATTTTGATTTAAAGACGCTTAGGTTTATAGATATCTATATGTTGTTGTATAAAAAAATATAGATACTAAGATGTGAATAAGAGTTTTGTGATTTTACTACAGGTTAAGTGATGAATATGGATGTATTCGAATAGTAAGATGTTTAGAATTATTAACATCTAGATATAAATGTATAAGTAAATATAGGTATTGAGATACACAGATATAAATATGAAAGTACTTCAGGTCACAGCGGCTTATAAGCCGGCCTATGTGTATGGCGGACCAACGATGTCTGTCTCCAAACTCAGTGAAGAGTTGGTAAAAGGAGGTGTGAAGGTAGAAGTTTTCACGACTACAGCAAATGGAAATGAGGAACTTCCTGTTATCCGGAAGAAAAGGATCTATGTGGATGGTGTACCTGTAAGGTATTTTGAACGGATCACAAAAGACCATAGCCATTTTTCTCCACAACTGCTGGTGCGCTTATGGAAGGAGGTGCGGTCATTTGACGTGGTACACATCCATGCCTGGTGGAACCTGGTCTCTGTACTTTCCTGCCTGATTGCTATCCTAAGGAATGTTCCTGTGGTGCTTTCTCCCCGTGGTACATTAAGTCCTTATTCCTTTTCCTGCAGGCATGTTCAAATAAAAAAAATGTTTCATCAGTGGCTTGGAAGACCCTTGTTGAACAGGTGTTTTATTCATGTGACTGCCGAAAGAGAACATATGGCCATTTCGGCGATTCTCCGACCCAAAGGGATTTTTACCTTATACAATTTTGTGAAGCTTTCCCCAGCTGACGTGGCAACTGTTCAGCAGGGGTCGGCTGTACTGAAACTGCTCTTCTTTTCCCGGATAGATCAAAAAAAGGGTCTTGAACTTTTATTTAAGGCTTTAGCTACTGCTGTATTTCCTTATGAACTGACCATAGCCGGAAGTGCTGAGGCCGATTATATTGAGGAACTGAAACAGCTTAGTAAATACTACCAGATTGAAAAACATATCAAATGGATAGGTTTTGTGGCTACAGGTAAATTCAATCTGCTTGCAGCACATGAGGTATTGGTCCTGCCGTCTTATGATGAAAATTTCGCCAACGTAGTGATTGAAAGCCTCAGTGTCGGGACCGCGGTGCTGCTGACTGAAAATGTAGGTCTTGCGAAGTACGTGGAACATCATCATTTGGGATGGATCAGTGAAACCAGTGCAGTATCACTTCTGGAACAGCTGAACCGGATATCCAATGATCCGGAGAAGTTAGCGTCGGTCAGGAAACTGGCACCTGGAATAATTATGCATGATTTCAATGAAAGTCTACAATTGAAGCAATACCTGGATATGTATCACCAGATACATCCGCATAAGCACTAATGAATATCAGTATCACCTTCAATACTTATCGTGCCCATCATTTGTCCTATTTTAAGTTTATCCTTTTACAAATCATCTCAACCATTGAATAATTCAGCATTCAGCTTCATCATCCTTACCTTCAATGAGGAAGTACACCTTCCGCGGCTGTTGGATTCTATCGCTGAATTGCAGGCCCCCACTTTTATCCTTGATTCTGGAAGTACTGACAACACCTTATCCATTGCTGCAGCCCATGCTGCAGTTGTTAAACACCATACCTTCCACAATCATCCGCAGCAATGGCACTTTGCTTTAACGACATTTCCCATTCAAACCCCATGGGTCATAGGCCTGGATGCAGATCAGGAGCTTAGTCAGGAATTAAAAAATCGCCTTCTTGCTTTTCGGGATGAAGATTATAAAGGTATTGACGGGATTTACTTCAACAGGAAAAATTACTTTAAAGGCAGGTGGATAAAACATGGTGGATATTTTCCGCTGTATCTGTTAAAGATGTTCAGGTTTACGAATGGATATTCGGATTTAAATGAAAACATGGACCATCGTTTTATTGTAAAGGGAAGGTCGGTGGTATGGAAAGATGGCTACCTGAAGGAAGAGAATCTAAAAGAAAATCAAATCCGCTTCTGGGTGGATAAACACAACCGTTACAGCGATCTGCTGGCGGAAGAAGAGACAGAACGCAGAACACAATTGAGAAGACAAACGATAAAACCTGCCTTTTGGGGCAGTCCTGATGAAAGGACAGCCTTTCTCAAGCAATTGTGGTGGCGTATGCCCCTGTTCATTCGTCCGGCAATATATTTTATTTACCGTTATGTCTTCAGACTGGGGATATTGGACGGCAGGAGAGGTTTTATTTTTCACTTTCTGCATGCTTTCTGGTTCCGTTTTATTGTAGATGTTAAAATCAATGAATTGCTGAATGCAAATAAAAATAGGATTGATGCGGACAACTGATCTATCCGCGTACCATAATTCACCTTATCGTCCCGATGGCAGCAGGCTCAAGCAGATCTTGTGGTTTTATATCAATGCCCTGGTCTTTAAGACCAGTCTTTTTCCCTTCAGCTTTATCAAAGTTTTCCTGCTTCGTTTATTCGGGGCAAAAGTAGGCATAGGGGTAGTGATAAAACCCTGTGTAAATATCAAGCAACCCGGGTTATTGTGTATTGGAAATCATTGCTGGCTGGGAGAAAACGTCTGGATAGATAACCTGGTGATGGTTACTCTTGGCAACCATGTCTGCCTTTCACAGGGAGCCTTGTTACTGACCGGGAGCCATAATTATAAAATGCCGGCATTCGATTTAATCACAGGGCGTATTGTGCTGGAAGACGGAGCCTGGATTGGGGCAGGGGCAATTGTCAACCAGGGCATCACGGTTTCCTCCCATGCAGTGCTTAGCGCCGGTTCTGTGGCTACAAAAGATTTGGGTCCCTACCAGGTTTACCAGGGAAATCCCGCTGTTGCGGTAAGAGCCCGTTGCATTCGCTGATTGGGGTTAGTCCATAACGAATAGTACCTGCATAATTAATCAGTTCACGCACTCTTCCCGTCTCCGGAAAATAAGCAAGAAGCAGGGTTTGATCGGTATCTTCTGTACGGTTGCTCTCCAGGTCTGCTCCCCAACTGATATCCAGTCCCCCTTTTTCAATGACCTACCAAGGGCCTGTCAACCTGAGGTCTGACTCAGGTGTACGCTTTGCTTGCTGTTAATTGTTTATAAGCTATTGGCTAATTTAATCCGTAAATGATGGCTGGAATGTGCTGTTTTTGGAAATTTTGCGGAAGTAAAGATTGGAAGGTGGTGGAACAACGGAATTCAACTCAGGATTTGCATACTGTCGGGTAGGTCGAATCCTGCAATATTTAAAGTATTTTCAAATAATATTTGGATATAAGTAAAAAGACACTACATTTGCACTCCCAACCGAAGGGAATTATCAATAACAAGTTGGTGCGGTAGCTCAGTCGGTAGAGCAAAGGATTGAAAATCCTTGTGTCGGCGGTTCGATCCCGTCCCGCACCACTTCAAAAAGGCCTGTTTTTATCAAGAAAACAGGCCTTTTTTATTCAATATCAAAATTGATATTTAGTATCAGAATCAAAAGGATCAAGTCATAAACTTGGCATTAAGTCAGCTCAAAAGCTGTGGGGACAAGGTTTCAAATACCATAATGGCTTTTATGGAAAGCTGTTTTCCGATGTAATCACGATATGAGGACCTGTTGTGTTTTATACTTAATGATCCAGTCTCAAATAAATTGAATCAAAGTCTGTCCAGAAAGAGGAAGATATACAAATTCTGATCCTGAAGATACGATGTCTCTGTTTTAACTATTGGTTAATGATAAATCAGCGGATGACGGTTGTATGAAAAATACAAATCAGACTGAAATTTTCTCGATCTCTGACCATGGAAATATGGAGGGGAAACGGATCTGAATTGATCAGAAACCAACTCAATCCGGTGAGGTATGTCGACTATTGTGCCGGGACTCTGTATAAGAATTGATGATTTTACTTTTTTAGGCTATTTAAAGCGTTTCTGTGTGCTTAAATGCAAGCATTTATATCATATCATGTGCTGAATTATTAATTCGCTCAGCGGTCATTATATGAAGTATTTTCATTTTGTGCAAAACTGGCAATAGTTTATGCTGGGGTGTATTTAGAACTTGGTAATGGTTTTAGAATTGTTCGATACGTCTTCGGGCAAGCTGCGTGTCAGCTGCGAGTTGAGTCCGACTTTTGAGCGGGTAAAAAACACTAGTGATTTTTACACGGACTTTTCACGGAAATAATATACACCTGAGTCGCTCTCTGACCGAGGACGTACCGAATAGATAGCGTGTACAATTACTTAAAATATATGTTCATTTGATTTAAATTATGGTCATTATATGATATTTAAATAATCAATAACGGCTTGCATATTTCTTATTGGAAATTCTGATAAGCACGCAAAATCTACACTGGTTCCCGATTTAAAATCAATCTGCTTTTTTGGAGGCTTCGTATTTGCTTCCCGGTACTGTAGGAGCATCATTGATATTTTTGAGCAAGATGAATGTGGAAGAGTAAAAAATGGTGATCAATTCTCAGGCTGCTTTGATGCTATTTCTATAGAAATTAATGCTAAAACTCAAATCGATTAGCAGTCAATTCAGGTGGAGGAGAAAGATCAAATTCTTCTTATAGAGGTGAAAACGGATTTATACCTCATTTAACATGCTCCCCACAACTTTTGGTCTTGACTCATTTTCAAATCGAAGCGATGATCGTATCGGAAAGACTGCTATATTGCATCGATAATGTAATCCCTGCAAGTATAAAGCTGTTGCAATAATTCTTATTTGATACCATGAAAAGATTTTTCCTTGTCGTCCTCATTTATGCAATTCATCCAATCTCCCTGTCCAATGCACAATCTTCCTGGAAAAAAATAAGAGAAGAATTGCTATTTAATCAGGCTCCGTTTAAACAATGCCATGCCTCAACCCTGGTGGAGGTTACTCCGGGGAAGATTCTCCTGGCCTGTTTTGGAGGATCAGCGGAAGGAAAGCAGGATGTAGATATATGGTTAAGTAACATAGATATAAACGGAATTACCGCTCCGCTGAACGTGGCGAATGGTGTGGTCACAGATTCCCTGCGCTTTCCTTGCTGGAATCCGGTATTATTTAAATCGCGGGAGGGGAGAACCTTCCTTTTCTATAAGGTCGGACCAAATCCAAGGGAATGGTGGGGAATGCTAAAGGTTTCAGATGACGATGGAAAAAGCTGGTCGGCTGCCACGAGGCTACCGGATGGAATCCTGGGGCCAATAAAAAATAAACCCATACAATTGGAGGATGGCACTATTTTATCGCCCTCCAGTGTAGAACGCAATGAGACGCGTTGGGTAGCCCATATAGAAAGATCAATCGACGGAGGTAAAACCTGGGAGTTCATCCCGGTAGACCATGGATCTGCATTTGGGGTCATACAGCCCAGTATCCTTGTCTATGGAAAGAATAAACTGCAGCTGCTGTGTAGAAGCAGGCAGGGGAGTGTAATGCAGGCCTGGTCATCAGACGGGGGAATTTCCTGGGGTAAATGGGATAAAACCTCTTTGTTAAATCCGAACTCCGGGACAGATGCAGTTACACTGTCAGATGGAAACCAACTGATTGTCTATAATCCTGATGTACCTGGCAAAGACTGGTTCAATGGACGGGCTAAGCTAAGGGTGGCAAGTTCCACTGATGGAGAAAAATGGACCGACATTGCTGTATTGGAAGATGGCTTAAAGGAAGAATACAGTTATCCTTCCATTATTCAGTCAAGTGATGGCCTGGTGCACATTACCTATACCTATGACCGGAAAAATATAAAACATGTAGTATTGCAAAAGGGGAGGCTATAGTCTGGCTGAAGATGGTATAAATATCGGCTCCATAGCAGGTTTCTTGTACAATGTATGTATTTTAGCCAATACTGCGATGAAAGGATACGATGACACCAATGATGAACACGAGCTACTGAACAAGCTGAAAGCTGGAGATCAGCAGGCGCTTACTGTCTTGTATTACCGTTATATCAATAGGCTGATGTACTATGTTCAGCGAACAGCCAAATCAACATTTCTTGCCGAAGATGTAGTACATGATACTTTTATAAAGGTTTGGCAAAACCGTGACCAGATTGATCCTTCAAGACCTTTTGAACCTTATCTTTTTACCATTGCAAAACGGACCCTGCTCAATCTTTTAAGAAGAGCCAGACATGAGGTTGATATCTTATCTGAGATCAGAAGACATGCGCTTCAGGAAGAAAATACCACAGAACTGCAGCTGGAGTATAACGAAAGCAACCTCTTGGTGAATGAAGCGATAGCCAGTATGTCAGGTCAGGTGAAACAGACCTTTATTCTTTGCCGCATGGAAGGGATGAGTTATAAACAGGCTGCAGAAACCCTAAATGTGACCGAAAGTACCATAAATAAGCATATGAGTAAGGCTTTAAGTCTTATCAGGGAACATATCCGGACAAAAAATGGACTTTCAGTTCTTCTGGCATGTATCAGTTTATTAAAATAGTTTAATTTTTTTTGTTTTCTATTGGATGTATTGTGCTTTTCATGTGTATTGGTTATAAATGGGTGCATTGAATCAGGATATCGTATTACTTTTCTTAAAATACATGAAAAAGCAATGCTCAAAGGCGGAGCTTGAAGACGTAATGTCTATTATTGAGGCGGGAACTTACCTGGAGGAATGGGATTTTGCCTTAACGGAGGACGCTAAGGGAATTTTGGAGCTTAGTGATATCCATTGGACGATGACCGGGACAGGGACTGAAAACCTGCACAATAGAATTATCGCCCAGATCAACGGCACAAAGCAATCTATCCCGCTAAAAAGATCAACCTGGAAATACACAGCAGCAGCAGCTGCGGCCGTAGTGGCGCTGGTCTGCGGATTTTGGTTTTTTCAATATCAGGATAAACCCCCAGAAAATGGGCAATCCCGCATCACTTACGCCCATGACATTGCACCTGGAAAATCCGGAGCTACACTCCGGATAGGGAATGGTAAAAGGATCAGTCTGAACGGCAGCAAAGCAGGGGTAATTATCGGAGAAAGCAAGGTGAGGTATAATGATGGTACCGAAGCAATTTTCTCAGCAGAATTAAATAAGAGGGAATGGTATACCGCTGCTACGGCAGGTGGGAATACGTACATGCTCACCTTACCTGATGGAACGAAAGTATGGCTCAATGCCGCCAGCCAGATTGAATTCCCTTCCCGATTCGATGGAGAAAACCGTCAGGTTAATCTCGAAGGTGAAGCCTTTTTTCAAGTTGCCAAAGACAGTGCACATCCATTTATTGTAATTGCTAAAAATCAGCAGATAAAGGTCTTGGGCACTCATTTTAATGTCAATAGCTATGCTGATGAAAATGAAACCACCACTACTTTGCTGGAAGGAAAAGTACAAATTACTGCCGCAAAAGCAAATATAACCCTGGTGCCAAATCAGCAGGCTACTGTTGATCCTGCCGGAACAGCCAGGGTTTCGGATACAGACACCGAACTGGCCATAGCCTGGAAAAACAACAAATTCATGTTTGAAAGCAATGATATTAAATCGGTCATGCGCATGATACAGCGCTGGTACAATGTCGATGTGATCTATAGGGGGCCATTACCGGATGTTACCTTCGGAGGTAAAGTATCCAGATTCGACAATATTTCCAGTGTCTTAAGGGTACTGGAAACTACGGGAGGAGTGCATTTTAAAATCGAAGGCAGAAAAATTTATGTCTCCAAATGAAGGTTAAATCAACAAATCTATTCACCATAAACCAAACTACATGAAAATAATGATACCCACGTAAATACGAAATTAACTACAGTATCCGGAACATAAAAAAACCAGAAGTATAGACTTCTGGCTCTGTATGGTTCCGTTTGTATGACTTATCAACTAAACATTGCAGTTGCCCGGTCCCTGGAAAGTAAAGGCCGCTGCAGAAAACCAGACTAAACAAACTTAATGATAATTGTTTGCTAAAGCAATTGTCAGGTCTCTTGTCGACCCTAAAGAGTTTAGTTTAAAAACTAACGACAAAATGTATCAAAATTGGCCAAAAGAACCAGGTGTATACCGACGTATATACCAACAAATCATGCTGACTATGCGATTGATCATCGTGATATTAATTACTTCATTCCTACAGGTGAGCGCATCGGGATTCGCGCAGAAGGTGAGCCTGTCTGCATCCCGGGCTCCAATGAAAAGGGTATTCAAAGACCTGAGCCGGCAAACTGGCTACGATTTTATTTACACAGAACAGTTGTTGAAAACTGCTGCACCGGTAAGCCTGCAGGTTAAAGATGCGGAGATCAGCGAAATTCTTGAACAAATTTTTAAAGGACAGCCCTTAACCTATGTCATAGATTCCAAAACTGTGATCATTAAGACTAAAGAGAAATCTTTCCTGGAAAAGATTCTGGAAAAGTTTGATGAAATAGAGGTGAACGGACAAGTTCTGGATGAAACCGGCAAGCCCATACCTGGTGCTACTGTGCTGATTAAGGGCAAATCAAAAACGGTAATATCCGGACTGCACGGAGAGTTTTCATTTAAAAATATCAGCACGGATGACATCATTCAGGTCAGCTATATTGGATATGAACAACGTGAGGTTAAAGCAAGTGCCAGCTTAACCAGTATCATTTTAAAACTGTCGACAAGTAAGTTGGATGAAGTTCAGATTCAGGCCTATGGTACCACCTCCAAACGATTGAGCACCTCTAATATCAGTACGGTAAAAGCGGAAGATCTGGAGAGGCAACCGGTGGCCAATCCACTGCTGGCGCTGATGGGCAGGGTGCCGGGACTCCAGATTTCCCAAAGTAATGGCAGTCCGAATGGGGGCATCACGGTCCGTGTACAGGGGCAAAATAGTATCTCTAACGGAAATGATCCTTTCTATGTGATCGACGGTGTTCCTTATCCCTCACAGCTATTGGCGACCGGACTCAATGGGATCAATGTTGGCAATTCCGGCAGGACACCCGGTAACCCCCTTAGTTTTATTAATCCCGCAGACATTGAAAGTATTGACATCCTTAAAGATGCAGACGCTACAGCCATCTATGGCTCAAGGGCAGCCAACGGCGCCATATTGATCACAACGAAACGCGGGGCAAGTGGGGCAATGAAAGTTGACCTGTCATTCCAAACCGGATTTAGCACATTTACCAATGACTTCGATAAGCTCAATACCGGGGAATATCTGGAGATGCGCAGAGAGGCGCTCAAGAATGTCAATGCTATACCAACGGCAGCAAATGCCTATGATATTTTGAATATGTATGGATACGACAATGACCGCAATATAGATTGGCAAAAGGAAGTACTGGGAGAGAAAAGTAGTTTCTCCAACTATCAGCTAACGTTGTCGGGTGGAAACAACAATACCCAATACGTGATTGGAGGAGGCCTCATCAATCAGGGTTCTTTTTTACCCGGGAATTTCAAAAATACCAAAGCCTCCGGACATTTTAAGATCAACAGCGTCTCCAATGACCGAAAATTTCAGATCCAGTTTGGCGGTAGTTATATGGATGATTCGAATACTTTGCCCAGCTCTACCAATTTTGTAGCCGCCATTGTGCCTTCACTGGCACCGAATGCTCCTTCGCTATATAATGAAGATGCGAGTTTGAATTTTGCGGTTGACGCGGCCGGCCTTTCTACCTATCTCTACGGAAACAATCCCCTAGCGACACTGAAAAGCATTTATACCAACAATACCCGTAATTTGGTTGTTCACTCCGACATCAGTTATCAATTGGTTCCAGGACTATACCTTAAGGCTAATCTGGGCTATAATGATTTAAGTTCTAGTGAGGTGACCACCGCTCCATTGTCCAGTTACCAGCCCTACCTTCGGCCTTTTGTAAGTCGTACCTCTCAATTTGCAAACAATAAAACCAATAGCTGGAACATCGAACCACAATTGTCTTACCGGCTGACTAAGGGATGGGGTGAGCTCAATTTATTGCTGGGTGCCAGTGCACAGCAGAATGGAAGTGACGGACAGATCATCAATGCCTCAGGTTATGTGAGCGACGACCTGATGCAAACGCTGGTTGGCGCGACTACGCTGGAAAGTTCGGGAACTGTAGCCTCCACTTATAAATACAGTGCCGTATTTGGGAGGGCCAATTACAATTACAAGAACAAATACCTCTTCAACTTTTCCATTCGCAGGGATGGAACCAGCCGCTTCAGTCCGGAGAATAGATTCCATAATTTCCAGGCTATTGGTGCGGGCTGGATATTTACAGAAGAAGCCTTTTTTAAGCAAACACTGTCCTGGTTAAGTTTTGGAAAACTGAATGTAAGTTATGGGATCACCGGCAGTGACCAGATCAATGACAACCAATATTTCGCTACCTATGGTGCATCGTCACGTACTTATCAAACAATTCCGGTGCTTTCTTTGACGCGGATCGCAACTCCCGACTTGCATTGGGAGCAAACAAGCAAACTGAACTTTGGCATAAAAACCGGATTTTTTAAAGACAAAGTATTATTTGAAGCCAACTATTCGCACAACCGTTCGTCCGACCAGTTGTTATCCTATTTTGTGCCTTATTATGCCAGTGGATTTGGAGCGGTGAGCAGCAATTTCCCTGCAATAGTACAAAACAGAAGCTGGGAATTTTCCCTGAATACCAATAATGTGAGTACTAAAAACATCTCCTGGACCAGTTCCTTCAATTTAACACTTCCGAAGAACAAACTGATATCATTTCCAGATCTGGCCAGTTCTTCTTATGCTTCCAGGCTGGTGATTGGCGAGTCGGTTAATATCTCCAAACAGTTCCATTTCCTGGGTGTAGACCCGGCAACAGGACAATATGTATTCTCTGACAGCAATGGGAATCCGACGATGAATCCCAATTCCGCTACAGATTATGTCTCGGTAGACCTTAATCCGAAGTTCTATGGGGGATTTCAAAATACCTTTAGCTATAAAAACATATCCCTGGATTTCCTTTTTCAGTTTATGAACAAAAAAGCTAAAAACGAGTATTTCCCTACCACCCTTACCGGTTCGGTGAGTAACAACCAACCCGCCTACGTGACTAACCGCTGGCAGAATCCAGGAGATATCGCAGAAAGGATGTTGTATACCACAAATTCCAGTGTATCCTTCAATAATTCGTATTTATACAATGATGCGGGATTTACCAGTGCTTCCTATATCAAACTTCGTAATGCTTCGCTATCCTGGAAGATTCCGGAGAACTGGGCGAAAAAGGCCTTACTCAGAAACGCTTCCGTATTTGTCCTGGGCCAGAATCTACTGACCATCAGTAATTACTTTGGAAGAGATCCGGAGTTTAACTCAAATACGAGCTATCCGGCCTCGCGTACGCTAACCTTTGGTGCCAGATTGGGACTATAAATAAGACCTTCACTACTTATAAATAAACACATGAAATTAAAGATTTCTTTAACCATACTCACAAGTTTGATCCTGATCAGTTCAGCTTGTAAAAAACTGACAGATGGCGGTTTGCCAAAAAGCCTGCTTACTGATGAAAAAACTTTTGCTGAGGACGCTACAGCCATCGCCGCGATCACCAATACCTATGCGACCATCAGTGGGATGAATATTCCGGCGGATCCTTTTAAAAGCATCGGTCTTAGGGCGGGCTTGTCCGCCGATGAACTTTCTTTCTTCAATGGTTATCCACCTTCTACGTCTGGATTTGACGATTTACTTAAATATTATCAGAACTCGGTAACGCCGGCGAATGCCACACCCTGGATACAGTTATATTCATTTGTCTACAATGCCAATGTGGCGATCAATAGTCTGAATTCGGCCACAACGCTTAGTCCCGGGGTGAAGCAGCAATTGTTGGGGGAAATGAAATTTATCCGGGCCTATATGTATTTCTACCTGGTAAATTTATATGGTGATGTACCCCTGGCTTTATCGGGCGACTATACCGTTAATCAACAAATCGGGCGTAGTCCAAGGGCACAGGTCTATCAGCAAATTGTGCAGGATCTTACCGAAGCACAAACCGATTTAAGCGATAGTTATGTAGACGGAACCTTACTCAGTGGAACAACAGAACGGGTGCGGCCCAACAAATGGGCGGCAACGGCGCTGCTGGCGCGTACCTACCTGTACACAGGGGAATATGAAAAAGCGGAGACACAGGCGGGTATGGTCATTGACCATACCAGTTTGTATAGCCTTCCGGCTTTAAATGATGCATTCCTCAAAAATAGCAGGGAAACCATTTGGTCTACTCAACCTGTAGGAACATTGACGCTCGCCAATACTGCCGAAGGCAGGACATTTATCTTAACCGCATCAGGCCCAAGCACTGCTAACCCGGTATATTTAAGCAATCAGCAGTTAAGTGCTTTCAGTGCGGGAGATCTTCGGGGAACAGTAGGGTATTGGATAGGCTCGGTTACCGTATCGGGCGCGACCTATTTCTATCCTACCAAATATAAAATCGGCAGTGTAAGTGCAGCCACTGCGGAGTATTCTATGATGTTGAGGTTAGCTGAGCAGTATCTCATACGGGCCGAGGCCAGGGCGAAATTGGGCAAAATTGCTGCTGCTGCTGAGGATTTAAATGTCCTCCGTACACGGGCGCGTGCGGCCGAAACCACAGCTCTACCTAACCCGCTGCCTCCTATCTCAGGTTCCTTATCTCCGGCAGATATCCTGACAGCAGTAATGAAGGAACGGCAACTGGAATTGTTTACAGAATGGGGACACCGTTGGCTGGATCTTAGACGGGCGGGTACTATAGATGCAGTAATGACCATCGTGACTCCACTGAAAGTTATTTCTACATCGACGCCAAATAACTGGAATAATGCCTATTCACTTTATCCTATCCCTCAGGCTGAAATTGACCGCAGTCCACTGCTGAATGGTCATCAGAACCCGGGTTACTAAGTCCACTGATTAAGAACAATTACACAGAAATCATGAATCCATCAAACAAATATTTACTTCTATTTCTTTTGCTGGCAGCATTTGCCTCCTGCAAAAAGGACACCCCTAAATTTTCGCCACTCGCTTCTTTAAATGTAGCAGATGCAGTCATCGGTGGTGCCAATGTCAAGCTGAATACCAATGTTAGAGATAGCGCCACCATAAATAGCTACAAGTTGTTCCAGTTGAATGCTGGCAGTAACATTCGTATCAGACTGTACCCCACGAATAGTCCTTCAACTTCCTATTATGATCAATCCCCTGAAATTGTGAATGGCGGTATTTATTCTGTTTTTTTAACAGGGACAGCTGCTGCACCTGAATCCGTATTTGTGAAAGATGACATACCGCCTTTTAGCCAGGACAGCATTATCCGGGTTCGGGTGATCAATTGCTCACCAAATAGCACAGCAATGACGGTTACGCTTGCTGCTGCGCCCTCCACCAGCATCTTTGGTGATCTGGCCTATAAAGACCTCAGCAATTTTGTCCTATTGCCGTTGAAAACGATAGTTCCAGCTGGGGGCACTTCGTTTCAGGTCAAAAATTCCAGCGGCGATATTTTGGCTACCTATACTTTACCGGCGACTGGTGTGGTTAGCGTTGCCTCTTCCCGCTTCAAATGTATTACGCTGGTGATCAAAGGACTGGTGGGAACCACAAGCGGTGCCAACGCCTTTGGTGTATACGCCATGTCTAACTATTAATTGCCTGAGGTATGGTGTGGTATTCGCTGACCATACCATACCTATCAGGGACCTATGACCGGAAAAACATAAAAGATGTACTGCTGCAAAAAGAGATGTGCCAGTCTAGATGAAGATGGTATTGCCGTGGTAATCGGCTTTGAATTCTTTGGGTGTACACCCTTTTTTACTCTTAAACGTCCGGTTAAAGTTGGCCATATTATTAAAGCCGCATTTAAAGGCAATCTCGGCAATGGAAGAGTTGGTATCAATCAGCATCCTTGTCACATGTCCCAGTCGAATCTCCGTAAGGCTGTCAATAAACGTATAACCGGTGCGGTTTTTTATAAAACGGCTGAATGAGGCTTCAGGCATATTGGCTACTCTGGAAACTTCAGCCAGTGTAATCTGTTTACTGAAGTTGGCATTCATAAACTCAAAGACTTTTTCAATCCTGCGGCTGTTATAGTCGAACCTGTCAAGGTTGAAGGTCGATTCTGATAATAAGCGCATATTGTCCGACTGGGCGAGGTATTGAAAGATAGAAAGTAGCTCCAGTATGGAATCAAAGCGGTTTAGCTTGTTGAGTCCAATAATTCTGGGGGCAATCTCCTGGATGGTTTCAGGTGCAAACAATACCCCCCTTTTTGCGGTCTCGAACATTTTTCCAATCTGGCTGAGTTCTTTTCTTTTTAAAAGACGATCGTCCAGCAGGTCACGGTGAAACTGCACGGTGACTTCGTGGATATGGGTGTTTTTGCAATCGTGGTTAAACCATCCATGCGACAGGTTAGAACCGATAAGTACCAGTTCCAGATCGGTGATGATGTCTTTATGGTCACCAACTATCCTTTTAGCCCCGCCTGCATTGATGATCAGGTTCAGCTCCATTTCATCATGGATATGGAGCGGGAAATCGAACTCTTTTTTAAACCGGGAGAATACGGTAAAACAGTCGTCTTGAGTAAGTGGGGTAATCTCTCTTATCGTATCCATTTCCAAATTTAGTCATCCTGAGATAAATCTGTGCTTACAGGGATAGATAAAAATGAGCTGTTGCCACAGAAAAGAGCATCTGCCAATAAAAATGATGTCGCAAGGTGGATTGCTGCTTCTTGCTTGCTATTTTCATGCTTTAATGTCTTTCCCTGTAAAACTGTCGAGTAATTCCATCGAAGCAAGTGCTTCCCCGGCACTGCAGGGGTTATCTGCCTGGCCCAGAAAATATTCAACTGTTTGTTTGATCATCGGCTGTTCCACATGCTGAAGGGGTTCAAATATAAATTCTTCATCAGTACCATCCAGCGAGAGGGTTATTTTATTGCCAAATATGGGAAAACTGATCTTCCCTTTACTTCCATAAATCTCACAAACATCTTGTTGTTCAGCAGGGGAGACACTGAAACACCAGGTGCCAGTAAAGACTATGCCATTGTCAAATAACATCTGCCCCGTAATCAGATCATCTACACCAAAGGGATTATCCTGCTGAACGGCTATTCCGGACGACCGGCTGACTGGGCCAAAATAATACAGCATCAGGTCGAGTTGATGGGGGGCGAGATCATGGAATAGTCCGCCGCCGGAAAGTGCGGGATCCATTCTCCAGTTCGTTTCTGAATTGGCGATGATATTGGTCTGCTTCGGCTGCAGCATCTGTAGCTGAACGAAACGTACATCCCCGATTACATTTTCTGCGAGCATCTTTTTGATCTTAAGGAAAAATGGCTGTGCCCTTCTGTAGTGCGCCACCACCAGTTTAACCCCGTATTTTACGGTAGCTTCTTTCATCCTGAGGGCTGAAGCGGCGTTGATGGCCATTGGTTTCTCCACATACACAGGTTTTCCTGCTGCCAATGCCTCTAAGGTATATACCTCATGCTGCAAGGGTGGGGTTGCAATATAAATGGCATTTACTTCAGGATCATTGATCAGGTCGGACGCATCACTGTACCATTTAGGAACCTGGTGCCTTGCTGCATAGTCTGCAGCTTTAGCGGCATCCCTGCGCATGACGGCAACCAATGAAGAATTCGGGACCTTGTTGAAAGCCGGTCCACTCTTTATTTCAGTCACATCGCCGCAACCAATGATACCCCATTTAATTTCCTGCATATCTCCTTATTTTTGAGTTGAATGGGCCAAGTTAGTCATTCTGTAAATAGGGCTGAAATGGTTTTTAAGGCTATTTTCCGGGAACGATTGCACAGATTTAATTAGGGATGTCGTTTCAAACTCTCTAAATTGGTAGTAACCAAATGACAAAAATGTATGAAAAGTTTATTCAAAAAAGGCAATCGATTGCCTTTGCCCAGGTCAGTTCCCTATCTGCAAGGATGGAGAGATGTATTCGATCAGCATACAGAAGTTGAAAAATTTGCCTTTATCTGCCTGAATAACCGCTAACATTCAGCAAATAAAGAATAAGTAACTACTACCTAAACAACTATCATGAAGAAATTTTATCTTTTAGTGGCTATGCTATGCTTTTTTTGTAGCATGCTGCGGGCGCAAACCCGGACGATCTCTGGCCAGATCACAGATGCCAAAACAGGCGAAACCCTTATCGGAGCAAGTATACTCATCAAGGGTTCTACAAAAGGGACCGGTACAGACGTTAATGGAAAATTTAGTTTAAGTATCTCCGGCAGCAATGTTGTGCTGGTGGTCAATTCTATCGGGTATATCAAACAGGAGATTACTGTGGGTAACCAGACACAGCTGAATGTGAAACTGTCACCGGATGAAACCGCATTAAATGAAGTCGTGGTGATCGGATACGGAACGGTGAAAAAAAGGGACCTCACCGGATCTGTAGTTTCTGTAAAAGGAGAAGATATCGCTAAAGTACCTTCTTCCAATCCACTGGAATCTATTCAGGGGAAAGTTCCGGGGGTAGACATTACCAGAAGCAGCGGTTCTGCATCTTCCGGAGTCAATATCAATATCAGGGGAACAAGATCTATTTCCGCAGCCAACGGGCCACTCATTATTGTAGATGGGGTACAATATGGCAGTTTGCAGGATTTAAATCCAAATGACATCGCCTCTATGGAGATCCTGAAAGATGCTTCATCTACAGCGATATATGGATCAAGGGGGGCCAATGGGGTTATCCTGATTACCACCAAAAAAGGAATATCCGGGGAAGCCACAGTTTCCTTGAATTCTTATTACGGTATTTCCCAGGTAGCCAGATATCCGACAGTGATGAATGGCGACCAGTTTCTTCAGCAACGCCGCGAAGCACACCGTACAACGGGCAACTGGTCAAGTCCTGCCGATGATATCAAAATCTTTAATTCTGCAGAATATGCTGCGGTACAGAACAGGGATTATATCAATTATCAGGACCTGCTGATTCATGATGGCCATCAGCAGGATTACCAGTTGGGTGTAAGGGCAGGAAATGAGAATACCAAGGTTTATTTTTCACTGGATTACCTGGATGAAAACGGTATCCTGAAAATGGATGAATCGACACGTTATACCGCACGTTTAAATCTCGACCAGAATATCGGAAAGTATTTTAAAACAGGAATGCAGGGACAATTTACCCATTATGAGCAGAGTAACCGAAGGGATCCATTGAATCAGGCGAATAAAATCTCTCCGCTCGGAACAGTGTATGATGCTGACGGAAATATCATTACTTATCCGCTTTCAGGTACGTTTGTGAATCCACTGATGGATGAACAACCTGAAGTTACTGCCAATGAGACAATCATTAACCGCACTTTGTTGTCGGCTTATATGGAGTTTAAACCTTTTACAGGATTTACGGCAAGATCCAATGTCGGGGTGAACCTGAATACTGACCGTAACGGAACCTACGCAGGACGTTATTCTATTGACCGTAACGGATCGGCACCCAAAGCTACCTATACCGCAACGAATAGCCACCTGATTAATATTGAGAACTTTATTACCTACAATAAGGAGATTAAAGATCACTCCTTTACCATTACAGGAATTAATAGCTTACTGTATAACAGATATGATGATGTTGCAGCCTCCGGTGAGAATCAATTGTTAAAATCACAGCTTTTCTATGGGCTTGGAAATACCCAGAACCAGGCAGTGATTTCAACTTATAAAATGAGTAACCTGGTTTCCTTTGCCGGCAGATTAAACTATGCCTATAAAGGTAAATACCTGTTGACAGCCACAGGAAGAACAGATGGTTCTTCTAAACTTGCAGAAGGTAATAAATGGGCCTTTTTCCCTTCTGCAGCCATAGCCTGGAGAGTGAGTGATGAAGATTTTCTAAAGAATAACAAGGTGATCAGTGACCTGAAACTGAAGTATAGTTATGGTGTTGCGGGAAGTGATAATATCAGTGCCTATGCTACCCAGAGCTCGCTGTCAAAATTGGCATTTGCCTATGACGATGCTTCGGCCCTGGCCTATACCTATTCACCAGTATTGGGGAATATTGGCCTTACCTGGGAAAAGACAAAAACGAGCGACCTAGGTATGGAGATCGCTTTGTTTAAAAGCAGAATTACTGCAACGGTGAATTACTATTCGTCTAAAACATATGATTTACTGTTGAACAGAAGTCTGCCACCCACCACAGGTTTTACCAGTATTGTACAGAATGTTGCTGAAACGAGTAATAAAGGTCTGGAAATCTATATCTCTTCCAGGAACATTGACAATACAGATTTTAAATGGACGACCAATGTAAGTTTCAGCAGGAATGTGGAGAAAATTACTGCACTGGCAGGAGGTTCACAATCTGATGTGCTGAATTCCTGGTTTGTGGGATCCCCGGTGCAAGCTTATTACGATTATGATAAGATTGGGATTTGGCAAACCGCCGATGCAGAAGAAGCAGCGAAATTCGGCCAAAAACCAGGGGATATCAGAGTGAGAGATTTAAATAATGATGGCAAGATTGATGCGACCAATGACCGTAAGATTATAGGAACAAACAGACCTAAATGGAGCGGTGGTCTGGAGAATACTTTTAACTATAAATCCTGGGACTTAAACGTTTATATTTTTGCAAGGATAGGACAGACAATTTATGCCGACTTCCTGAGAAGATACGATCCGCAGGGCGTTGGTAACAGCTCTTCAATTATTAATTACTGGACTCCGGAAAATCCAAGTAATGACTATCCGCGTCCGAATAAAAACATTTCACTTGCTTCAACATTATACTCCAGCAGTCTAGGCTATACTGACGGATCTTTTGTCAGACTCAGGAATATTACCCTGGGGTATACTGTTCCAAAAGCAATTCTGGAGAAAACTTTTATAAAAAGCGTACGTGTGTATGCCACCGCAAGAAATCCATTTACTTATACGAAGTCAGATCTGCTGAATGATTATGACCCTGAAAGAGGCGGCTCAGAGAATGCTCCGATGACTAAGCTGTATACCTTCGGATTAAATGCAACTTTTTAGAAAATTAAATAGAACAGACATGAGACATTTCATATATAAGGGATTAATGGTTTTAGCAGGACTGACGATGTCGGTTTCCTGCAAAAAAGATTTGCAAGAGAAGAATTATACCGGTGTAACAGCTGAAAGTGTTTTTACTACGCCAGAGGGATTTGAAACATTGGTCAATGGTGCCTACGCTTACCAGCGCTGGTGGTATGGTAAGGAAGAAGGGTTCAGTATTTCTGAAATGGGGACTGACCTGTGGATGAGCGGAGCAGGGGATATCAGCACTGACTTAACCCAGTATATTAATCTGCAGGCCGGGAATTCTCTACTGACAACTGAATGGCAGCAGTTGTATGCCGTAATCAATTTATGCAATACAGGAATTAACCGGATTAGCGGAGCAGGACTGGCGGCAGAGGTAAGACCTGTACGTGAAGCAGAACTGAAATTTCTTAGGGCGTTCTACTATTGGCATATTGTTCAAACCTGGGGTGGAGTACATTTTTCTCTTGAAGAAACCGTAGGTATAGTGACTACAGCGAATAAAACACCAGTGGAAACTTTCAATAAACAGATTATTGATGACCTGTTATTTGCAGTAAGCAACCTGCCTGTCACGACCAAGGATTATGGCAGGGTGACCAAACCTGCTGCTCAGGCTTTTCTTGCAAGAATGTATCTGACGCAGAATAAATTTACTGAAGCAAGGGATATGGCTGCCGCAGTGATTAATGGAGGGTATGGTTACCGCCTGCTGCCGGCGTATGCAGATCTCTGGAAAATGGCCAATGTGAAAAATACGGAGGTAGTTTATGCCGTGAATTACTCTACCAATCTGGTATTGAATGATCTCCTGGATAAAATTCTGAATCCTTTGGGACATAGCCGCGGTAGTAATAACGGTCACATGGTATTTGCGATGAAATACGATGACCAGCCTGGAATGATACGTGATATTGCCAATGGAAGACCATTTAACCGTTATATGCCTACGCGCTTCCTGTTGGACCTGTACAGTGAAAATGATTCCCGTTATGAAGGTTCATTTAAAACAGTATGGTATGCCAACTCTGCTACTACCACAGGTCTTAAAGTAGGGGATACGGCTATCTTCGCTACAAAAAATGTTTATGCTCCGGCTGGAAAGCTGTATAAAACATTTGACCGTAACGCGGTGTATAATGCCAATGGAACAGTAAAGGATCAATTGCACTATGTATCGCTGAATAAGTTTGATGATCCTACCAGATTAAGTGCAAATGAAGCTCAGAGTGCCCGTGATGCATTTGTTATTCGTTTTGCCGAGCTATACCTTATCGCAGCCGAGGCCGATTTCAATCTGGGTAACCTGACAGAGGCAGCGAGCTATATCAATGTACTCCGTACCAGGGCTGCAAAACCAGGTAAGGTGGCAGAGATGCAGGTAACACCGGAACAGATCACAATAGATTTTATTTTGGATGAACGCGCCCGTGAGTTTGCAGGTGAACAGATGCGCTGGTTCGATCTGAAAAGAACAGGTAAATTGCTGGAACGTGTGAAAGCACATAATCCGAATGCCGCAACTATACAGGAGTTTCATACTGTACGACCTATTCCGCGCGCACAGATGGATGCGATCACAAATAAAGAAGAGTTTAAACAAAACCCCGGATATCAGTAGGATTTTAAAATAACGAACCTGGAATGGGTAAATAATGATGAAGTACGCAGGACAATCATTATTTTAATCATCAAAGGCGTCATCTGACAATTAAAAACAAAAATAAATGAAATCGATACGTATAATTTGGTTTTTCTGTTTCCTGTGCTTAACCACTGCAGGTTATGCACAGCAGAAATACCCTTCAACTATCCATGTAGCACAGGATGGGAGTGGTGATTACAAGACCATTCAGGAAGCTGTCAATTCCATCAGGGATCTTGGTGCCCTGGAGGTAAAGATTTTTATTCAAAAAGGGATCTATCCTGAAAAGCTGATCATTCCCTCCTGGAAGACCAGGGTTACCCTTATTGGTGAAGATGCCACGAATACCATTATTACCAATGCTGATTTCTCCGGTAAGGATTATCCCGCTGGACATGACCTGTATGGCAGGGATAAATTTAGTACCTATACTTCCTATACGGTTTTGGTGCAGGGCAATAACTTCACTGCTGAAAATCTCACTATTCAAAATACTTCCGGAAGGGTGGGGCAAGCGGTAGCACTCCATGTGGAAGGCGACCAGGCAATTTTTAAAAACTGCAGGTTACTGGGCAATCAGGATACTTTGTTTACCGCGACGGCCAATAGCCGCCAGTATTATGTGAATTGTTATGTCGAAGGGACAACTGATTTTATATTTGGTGAGGCGACTGTGGTATTTCAAAGCTGTACCATTAAAAGCCTGAGCAATTCCTATATTACTGCAGCCGCTACATCGGCCGCGCAGAAATTCGGGTATGTATTTTTCGACTGTCAACTGATTACCGCTCCGGAAGCTACAAAAGTATTCCTTGGCAGGCCCTGGAGACCCTATGCCAAAACAGTGTTTATCCGCACGCAGATGGGCGCACATATTGTTCCTGCGGGATGGGATCCATGGGTGGGTGATGCCATGTTTCCTGATAAAGATAAAACCGCATTTTATGCAGAATATAAGAGTACCGGCGGCAGTACGGCAAACCGTGCAAGCTGGTCAAAGCAATTAACTCAAAAGGAACTGAAGACCTATGTGCTGGCGAATATATTTCAGCAGGGCAGTCCATGGAATCCTGAAATAAAATAGATGATGAAGTATAAAGTATATGTAAAATTGGGAGCTATCCTGAGTATAGCTTTGCTGGTGTCTTTTATTGCTCCCGGCAGGAAAATCAGAGTTTACCTGATCGGAGATTCAACGATCTCCATTAAGGAAAAGAAAGGTTATCCGGAAAACGGATGGGGAATGCCATTCGTGAATTTCTTTGATGAAGGGGTGATCGTTGATAACCGTGCACAGAACGGCAGGAGTACCAAATCATTTATCAATGAAAAGCGGTGGCAGTCGGTAGCAGACAGCTTGCAGAAAGGAGATTATGTGTTGATACAGTTCGGACATAATGATGAGGTGGAGACGAAGAAAGCCTATACTACCCCTGAGGCCTTCAAAGCCAACCTGCTCAGGTTTGTCACTGAAACACGGCGTAAGAAAGCCCATCCGGTGTTGATTACCCCGGTATCGCGAAGAAGTTTTGATGCGACAGGAAAAGCCCTTGAAACACATCCTGTATACAGTGGACTGTTGCGTGAGGTGGCTGCTGCACAAAAGGTACCCCTGATCGATCTTGATCGGAAGAGTATTGAACTGTATCAGAAGCTGGGAGAAGAAGGGTCAAAATTATTATTCAATCATTTGCAGCCAGGCGATCACCCTAACTATCCGGAAGGAAAGGTAGATAATACCCATTTCAATGAATTGGGGGCAAGGGAAATTGCCCAGCTGGTTTTAAAGGAAATTAAGGTACTGAAGCTTGATCTTGCAAAACATATTGTTAAACCTTTTGTGAAAAAATAAATGTATAAATCAGTTTTTAAATTGGGTATGGCCATACTGATCCTGGTGGTCATGGCTTTTAAAATGGCCGATCAGCCAATGACCATATGGATGATTGGTGATTCCACGATGTGTGTTTACGGACCGGAAAGGGCTCCGGTTACCGGCTGGGGAATGCCCTTCGCTAATTTTTTCGATGGCACGGTACAAGTGGAAAACAGGGCCAGAGGGGGCCGCAGTACCCGTACTTTTATCAGTGAAAACAGGTGGAAGCCGATTGCTGATAGCCTGAAGGCTGGTGATTATGTGTTTATGCAGTTCGGACACAATGATGAAGCGAAAGAAGAAAGATACAAAGACCGTTACACCCCAGTGGAAGATTACAAAAAGAACCTGGTCAGGTTCATTGCAGAAAGCCGTCAGAAGAAAGCTATTCCCGTATTGGTTACGCCTGTGTCCAGAATGCGTTTTGACCAGCAGGGCATTGCTGAGGAAACCCATAAAGAATATACTGCTGCTGTTTTTGAAGTAGGAAAACAGCAGGATGTACCTGTAATTGACCTGGACCATGACAGCAGGGCTCTTTATCAGAAAATGGGGCCAGAGCTTACAAAATTGTTGTTCATGCAGATTGAACCTGGCGTTAACCCAATATATCCTGAAGGACAGAAAGACAATACCCATTTTAATGAACTTGGGGCAAGGGAAATGGCACAGCTGGTTTTAAAGAGGATTAGGGTCTTGTACCCCGACCTCGTCAGCCACCTGGTAAAACCTGTAAGTAAATAACCTATCGCATTTCAATATCTCCGGATTTTTAAGCAAGGAAACCAAATATATGTATCAAAATTATTCGATAAAAGCAACATTAAGCTTACTCAGTATGGGCATCTGCATGGCTGTACAGGCACAGTCAACGCAGCAAAAAACAGCCCCGGAGGTGTCCAAAGTATGGGTGGCCGACCTGGGCAATGGAAAATATAAAAACCCTGTACTGGATGCCGATTACTCTGATCCTGATGCGATTCGTGTAGGAGATGATTTTTATATGGTCGCTTCCAGTTTTGATGGGGTGCCTGGATTACCTATCCTCCATTCCAAGGACCTGGTGAACTGGACCATTGTGAACCATGCCTTGGTTCGTCAGCCTCCATTTGAACATTTTGCTAAAACCCAACATGGCAATGGCGTATGGGCACCTGCAATACGTTACCACAAGGGCGAATTCTATATCTATTATCCGGATCCGGATTTTGGTATTTATGTGATCAAAGCAAAAGATCCTGCAGCGGACTGGTCGGCCCCGGAACTGGTAGAAGCTGGAAAAGGATTGATTGATCCCTGTCCGCTTTGGGATGATAATGGCCGGGTTTACCTGGCCTACGCCTACGCCGGGAGCAGGGCAGGAATAAAAAGTGTCATCGCCGTAAAGGAGCTGAACACTGCGGGAGACCGGACGCTGAATGCGGGTACCATTGTCTACGATGGACATGAGCTGGACCCAACGATTGAAGGGCCTAAGTTTTACAAGAGAAATGGCTACTATTATATTTTCGCCCCTGCGGGAGGAGTATCTACCGGTTGGCAACTCATCTTACGGTCGAAGAATATCTACGGGCCTTATGAACGCAGGGTGGCGATGGACCAGGGGAAATCTCCTGTAAACGGCCCCCACCAGGGCGCATGGGTGGATACACAAACAGGGGAAGATTGGTTCCTGCATTTCCAGGATAAAGGGGTTTACGGACGTGTGGTACACCTGCAGCCTATGCGTTGGTTGAAAGACTGGCCGGTCATTGGTATAGACCCGGACGGCGACGGAAAGGGGGAACCGGTAATGACCTATAAAAAACCCAATGTTGGCAAAACATGGCCGGTACGCACACCTGCTGAAAGCGATGAGTTTAACGGAAATAAATTGGGTCTGCAGTGGCAATGGCAGGCTAACCCAAAACCAACATGGGCATTTTCTAATGCTGCATCCGGAGTTTTACGTCTGTATACAGATCAGGTTCCGGATAGTGCGGGAAGTTACTGGGATGTGCCCAATATTTTGCTGCAGAAGTTTCCCACCGAGGTGTTTACTGCGACAACTCGACTGAAGTTTGTTCCAAATCCGAAGCTGGAAAATGAAAGAACGGGACTGATAGTGATGGGCATGAGTTATGCCAGCCTGTCACTGAAAAGCAGTAAGAATGGAATTTCGATTGTTTACGGCGTGGCGAAGGCAGCAAATAAGGGTAAGGCAGAATCGGAAAAGGTGCTGGATAAGTTAAAAGGCAACGAAGTATATTTCAGGGTTGCCGTTAAAAAGGGAGGGATGTGCCAGTTTAGCTACAGTCTGGATGGAACACACTTTACAAATGCAGGAGATCTATTTGAGGCCGATGCCGGACAATGGATAGGCGCAAAGGTTGGTTTGTTTGCAACAAGAACAGAGAAGACCAATGATTCCGGTTATGCGGATTACGATTGGTTCAGAATACATTAAACTATTAAAATAGCTTCAGTATTGTCGGGTTATTCATTTGGCTCAGCAAAAGGTAAGCACTTACATGATAAAATGAAAAGATCTTTTTTAACTCATATGGCCCTGTATTGCGTATTCGCTGCGGGAAATATGGGGCTGTTACAGGCACAGGAAAAACCGCTATCGGAGCAGATGGCAGCAACGGTAATGGATAAATGGCCGGATTCACTGGAAATGCATCCGGGTAAACCCGTGAAATGGTCGTACGACCAGGGCGTTATCCTGGAAGGAATTGATGGAATCTGGAAACGGACAGGTGATGATACCTATCTGAAGTATATGCAAAAGTCGATGGACTTTTTCGTTAGCCCGGAAGGTACGATAAAGCGATATAAACAACAGGACCACAATATCGATAATGTGAAAAATGGCAGATCATTGCTCGCCTTGTACAGGATAACCAGGGAGGAGAAATACTTTAAGGCTGCTACCTTATTATGGGATCAGCTGAAAGACCAGCCCCGGACTAAAGAAGGAGGTTTCTGGCATAAAAAGATTTATCCATGGCAGATGTGGCTGGATGGACTGTACATGGGACAACCATTCTATGCTGAGTATGCCTCACTCGTAAAAAATGCGGCCGCCTTTGATGATATTGCCAATCAGTTTGTTTTTATGGAGCGCCATGCCCGTGATCCGAAAACAGGTTTGCTCTATCATGGATGGGACGAATCAAAAGAACAGCGCTGGGCGAATAAAACCACTGGTACCTCTCCCCATTTCTGGGGAAGGGCAATGGGCTGGTATGGAATGGCATTGGTAGATGTACTGGAAAATTTTCCTCAGCAACACCCCAGGAGAAAAGAGTTGGTCGCTATCCTTGGCAGATTAAATACTGCCATCAGGAAATATCAGGATCCCAAAACCGGGGTATGGTTTGACGTACTGGACAAAGCAAAGGAGAAAGGGAATTATGTGGAAGCTTCTGCCTCCTGCATGTTCGTGTATACGGTTGCGAAAGCTGTTCGTAAAGGGTATTTACCGGCTTCTGAGCTGAAAACAGCCCTTACCGGATATGATGGCATTAAGAAAGAGTTTATAGAGAAGGGAGCAAAGGCAGGACAGGTCAACCTGAAAGGGACAGTTACCGTATCTGGCTTAGGGGGTACTCCGTACCGGGATGGAAGTTATGAATATTATATCAGTGAGAAGGTGATTACCAATGACCCTAAAGGGATCGGTGCATTTATTCTTGCAGCAAATGAAATTGAAGCGGTGAAGAAATCGGGAAACTGATAGGATAAGCCGTGGTTTATGGTGTGTTAAGTAGGGCTATGCAGCGTGGTACTGCATAGCTTTTTTCTGTTTCTCCTATTTTTTCTGTTTCTCCTGCTAGCCGGATGTATGCTGATAAAAAAATTAGGTGCAGGCCATAGTGTGGTTTTAATTCTTACGTTGTATCTTGGTCAATTCATGAATATTCCTGATAGCCCCCTTCCTCCTTCAGAATCTGAACTTATCGGTAAGCTCCGTGAGGGTGACAAGCAGGCTTTTGAGCAATTGTATCATTTGTATAGTCCCAGACTATATGTGAACATCTTTAAGATGGTCAAAGATGAGTTCACCACAGAAGAGCTTATTCAGGAGCTTTTCACCAGGATCTGGCAGAGGAAGGCCGATTTAAATATTGAAACAGATTTTCTGAGCTACCTGTACCGGACAGCACAAAATCTGGTGCATGACTTTTACAGACGGCTTCAACGGGACAGGAAGATGCTGGAGCATTTCAAAAATGTGGCTACAGCCCATGATGAAGATGTAGAGAAAGCCATGTACTATAAGGAAAGTACCCATTTTCTAAAACAGGCATTGGAGCAGCTATCACCTCAGCAGCGGGCAGTTTATCAATTTTGCAAAATTGAAGGGTTTACCTACAAGGAAACGGCAGAAAAAATGGGTATATCTCCCCATACGGTAAAAGAATACCTTGGTAAAGCCAGTAATCTGGTGAAGATTTTTCTTATTTCTAATATGGAGCTTGTTTTGGTGCTTCTTTTTCTGGTGTTTTTAAGGTGAAATCGTAAATTGTAAAAAAAAATATAAAACCGATCCCCCCGAATTTCTTTCTCAGGCGTCTTTAGTGAAATTTAGCCAGAGATATGAACGATATTCCTAACTCATTGTTCGAGAAACTAATCAATAATGAGTGTTCTGAAGAAGAAGTCACACAGATCATAGCTTTTTTGTCAGATAAGGACAACAGGTCTTTATCCGGGGATTTAATCCTTGCCCAGCTTACCCGGAAAGTGCATCCTGAGGAGCTGTCAGACGAAGTACGTCTGGTGCTGAACGAGCGGTTCAGGAATATTGTTACTGCTGAAGAGCTTTCTGTTGAAGAGGAAGTTCCAAAGAAATCGCGCATTTTACTCCTGTTAAGGCTCTCAGCCGTTGCGGCATCGGTCATGGTGATATTTTCGGTGTCTCTATTCTTTAAAATGGAGAAGTCAGGCGCAAAGCTGAAATCTGCACACAAGACGGTAAGCGCTGATGTGGCACCGGGAAAAGACGCGGCCATACTTACACTGGCAGACGGGAGGAAGATTGTACTGACCGCATCCGCTAACGGACAACTTGCTAAACAACCCGGGATCAGCATCACGAAAGCGAAAGACGGAAAACTGGTCTACCATATCGAAAATACCGGACCTGCTTCTGCTGAGGGCGGGGCACTATATAATACCATTTCTACCCCAAGGGGAGGGCAATACCAGGTGAATTTGCCTGATGGAAGTCAGGTGTGGCTGAATTCGGCTTCTTCTGTTAAATTTCCTGTACAGTTCAGTTCCTCAGAGAAACGAACAGTAATGTTGACCGGTGAGGCTTATTTTGAGGTGGCCAAAGATAAAAAACATCCTTTTGTGGTGACTACAGAGAGACAATCTGTGGAAGTGCTGGGCACACATTTCAATGTCTCTTCCTATGACGACGACCTCAGCACTACAACTACATTGCTGGAAGGAGCTGTAAAAGTTACGGCAGGTACTGGATCTTCCTTCCTCAAACCTGGACAACAGGCTGAAGTAGCTGAGCATATCCACATTTCCAATGTAGATCCCGAACTGGCGGTTGCATGGAAGAACGGATATTTCCATTTCGATGATGAAGAGTTATGGAGTGTGATGAATAAAATCAGCAGGTGGTATGATCTGGACGTGGTATATACCGATGCTTCTCTCAAAAAAGAACTTTTTGCGGCTTACAGTACCCGTTTTGCCAATGTATCACAATTGCTGAAAAGATTGAATCAGGTGGGGAATGCCAGTTTTGTGCTCCAGGGCAGAAAGGTGATCATTTCACCGAAGAAATAGTTCCCGATGCTTGTCAACTAAAAGAAACCAACATATAACTAAATACATAACCATAAATCTAAACCACATGAACCAGAAACAAAACTCCACGTAGCGGCAGTAAATGGTTTAAAATTAAATCAGGAACACTCGCGATGTCCCTGATTTCATCTGATAAACCCATATGCAAATTGTCAATCACATTATTAAATTTTAACAGATACATAAATGTATAAAAATTTTACAATAAACTTTTGTAGGCCTTCCGGCTACATAAAGAAATTCCTGCTCGTTATGAAGCTTACTACATTGTTACTTTTCGCTGCATTTATGCAGCTGAGTGCCGCAGGTTTTGGCCAGCGGATTAACTTCAGCCAGAAAAATGCAAGCCTGAAACAAGTATTTAAAGAAATCAATAAACAAACCGGTTACAGTGTGTTCTGGTCACCTGAACTGATCAATAAACTGAAGAATAGAGATGTTAATTTCGTTAATACCCCTATTGAGGAGGTTCTCGATAGCTGCTTTAAGGGCTTGCCGTTAAGCTATGTGCTCGATGAAAAAAACATCATTGTCAAAGAAAAACCTGCTTCGTTTACCCCAATACAGAAGGTAACGGTGAAAGGTAAGGTGACAGATGAAAACGGACTGCCAATCCCTGGTGCCGGTATTAACCTGAAAGGATCGACTACGGGAACATCGTCAGATACCAATGGTAATTATGCTATTGTGGTTCCTGATGGGGCTGGAACTTTGGTCTTCACCTTTATCGGATACGCTACACAGGAACTGGCTATTAACAACCGCACACAAATTGATGTGAGCATGAAACCTGATGTGAAAGCATTGTCGGAAGTTGTTGTCGTTGCGTATGGAACGCAGAAAAAGGCAAACCTTACCGGAGCGATAACTTCTGTAAAAGGTGATGATATCAGCTACAAGCCAGTTGGACAAGCTTCATCAGCATTGCAGGGAGTAGCTTCCGGTGTGACCATTACCACAACCAGCGGTCAGCCAGGTGCCGATGCCGGTACCATTCGTATACGTGGTATTGGTACGCTGAACAACAATAACCCATTGGTGCTGGTAGACGGTGTTCAAACGGATATGAATAATGTTGACATGAATGACGTGGAAAGTTATTCCATCTTAAAAGATGCTGCTGCTTCTTCTATTTACGGTGTTCGTGCGGCGAATGGCGTTGTACTTATCACTACAAAAAGAGGATCTAAAGAGAAAACAAGTATCAGCTACTCTAATTATTTCGGTTGGCAGGATCCGGCACGTTTGTCGGAATACGTAGGGGCACAGCAATTTATGAAGCTTGCAAATTTAACCTACACAAACTCCGGTGCCGGTGCTGTTTATTCGGATGCACAGATTGCTCAGTATGATAATCCAGGACGTGATCTCAATAACTATCCGGATAATTCCTGGTTAGATAAGGTGTTGACTGGTAACGGATTTCAACAGCAGCATAGCCTTGCCATAGGCGGTGGAACAGAAAAAAATCAATACCGGTTCTCTGCCAACTATTTCGATCAGTCAGGTCTGGTGAAAAATATGGATTTCGATCGTTTGACAGTTCGTTTAAATACAGATTCAAAAATAAGCAGCAGACTGGATTTCAGTGCAGATATTTCTGCGAATATATCTGATCGCACGGAGCCGCAAGGACAGGAAGGTTCTGCATGGTACCAGTTTAGTCAGGCCGCGATTGCAAATCCTTTGGCTGTTGACAAATATACTGATGGAACCTGGGCTACTTTGCGTGGGGGACAAAATCCGATTCGTTTACAGGAAGAGGGTGGTTTGTATGATTACAAGAAAAACCTATTTATCGGTAATTTTAAACTGACCTATAAAATTATTGATGGCTTAACCATTTCTGCACTCGCTTCAGACAACTATCAGAGTTCATTTAACAGTATCAACAATAAGTCGTTTGAATATATCAATTATGGAACGAAGGTTCCTATGACCCTGGGGACGAATAATATTAGAAAAGAGCAGACCAGCTACTGGATGCAAAATTACCAGGCGTTGGTAAACTACAAAAAGGTAATTGGTAAACATAATCTGGCTTTTCTTGGGGGGGCATCAAGACTGAGTGAGAGTTATGATTACCTGACTGCCTTCCGTAATAATATTACTGATGGTAGTTTATCTGAGATTGATGCCGGTGATGCCAGTACGGCAACGAACTCTGGAAGTTCTACAGACTATTTACTTTTATCATACTTCGGAAGATTTAATTATTCTTATGATGATAAATACCTTTTAGAAGCGAATATCCGGCGTGATGGTTCTTCACGTTTTCCAGATGGGTCAAACTGGGGTTGGTTCCCTTCATTCTCAGCGGGCTGGAATATTGCGAAGGAGAATTTTATGAAGGACGTTTCCTGGCTGCAGGAATTAAAACTAAGAGGATCATGGGGAAAGCTGGGTAATGATAATCCACTGCTTGGCTCATCAGATGGAGCCGCAAATTATCCTTATCAGTCTACTTTTGGTTATACTTACAATTATCCTTTTGGGGGTGTCCTTACTCCTGGAGCCGGACAGATTCAGTATCAGAATGCCGGGCTGGGTTGGGAGACGACTACCATGGCTGATATTGGATTGGATTTGAGTGTGTTTCAGAACAAACTGAGATTTACTTTTGATTATTACAAAAAGACTACCGATAACATTTTGTATCTGTTGGATATTCCTTCTACTGTAGGTTTTGATCCTTCTTATCAGAATGCCGGAAGTATGCAAAATACCGGATTTGAATTCAGTGTAAATTACAATGGTAGCATCGGTGATGATTTCAAGTATACTATTGGTGGAAACATTTCTGATGTAAAGAATAAAATCACTGACCTGAAAGGAACAGATTTCCTGACTACAGACAATAACCTCAATACTACAGGATATAAGACTGGAATTCCTATTGGTGCCTACTATGGTTATGAGACTGAAGGTATATTCCAGTCGGCCGCGGAAGTCTCGGCTCATGCTACCCAATCTGCGAATACCGCTGCGGGCGATCTGATCTATAAGGATCAGAATGGTGATGGTGTAATCAATGCACAGGACAGGGTTTATCTGGGAAGTAATATTCCGCGTTACACCTATGGGATTAACCTTGGGGCCAGCTATAAAGGTTTTGACTTCTCTGCTTTATTTCAGGGAGTTGGAAAAGTAGATATCAGTACTTTAGCTATTGAAAAGGCGCCGTTAAGTACAGATGGTAATTTCAAGGCTATTCATGAAGATAGCTGGACACCAACGAACACGGATGCCGCTTTCCCGAGATTAAGTACTTCTAATTTGAACTATATGTCCTCTTCTTTCTGGGTGAAAAGCGGATCTTACCTGCGTCTGAAAAGTGCACAGCTGGGATATACTTTCAATTCTTCCCTGATTAGTAAAATAGGTCTATCTAAATTGAGATTATATGCATCCGGACAAAATCTTCTCACCTTCAGCAGCCTTGCCAATGATATCGACCCTGAGTCGCCAAATGACAACCGCTACTATCCTCAGGTGAAGACTTACACATTTGGTTTAAATGCAAATTTTTAAAAATACAGACATGAAAAGAATTCAATATATACTTGCAGTAGTAGCATTTATGACTATCAGCTTCTCTGCCTGTAAAAAGGGGGCACTCGATCTGCAACCTAATGATGGTACTTCCAGTGCGAACTACTGGAAAACAGAAACCAATGCAGTTCAGGCAACGACCTTTATTTACCGTTATCTCGGAGATTTCTGGGACAGAATTTTCTTATCGGGTGCAACAGACGATAGTTTTTCATGGAGTAACTGGCCATCAGATATCATCTACGCAGGAAATGGAACGGCTACAACAAGTACCGGGGTATTTAACCATTACTGGCAAAACTTCTATAAAATGATTGGTGCGTCAAATAATGTACTTGATAATATTGGAAAGGTAAGCGGAATGTCCGACGAAACCAGGAACAGACTTAAAGGGGAAGCCCGGTTCCTGCGTGCCTATGCTTACCAGCAACTTATTGGGATGTATGGTGATGTTCCCTTAATTACACACGTACAAACTGTAGATGAATTTATGGTTACCCGTACGCCCAGGGCTCAGGTGGCAGATTTTATTGTCAAAGAGATGGACACAATTGCCAATGATCTTCCCCTCACATATGCCGCTGCCGATGCAGGGAGAGCAACAAGGGGAGCAGCTTTGGCATTAAAAGCAAGAACTTATCTGTACGAAGGCGACTGGACAAATGCTGCTACTGCAGCAAAGGCGGTGATGGATTTGAATCAATATCAAATTGATAACAATTATTTAAGTCTGTTTGATGGCACAAATAAGAACAGTAGCGAAATTATTCTATCAGGACGTTATCTTGCAAATACTGCAACTAATGGTACGGCAACCTGGGTAGGTGGCCCATCTTTAGGTGGCTGGTCGCAAATGGTACCTTTACAAAGTCTGGTAGATGAATATGAATGTACTGATGGGAATACTATTGCGACCTCTCCGTTATACAATGCCAGTAAACCATTTGATAACCGCGATCCAAGATTAAAATTAACCGTTGTGGTGCCCGGAACTGTTGTTAATGGAATTACTATTGACGTTACCGCGACGAATTCCATCGATGGTCTGACCAAGAACAATGCTTCATTTACAGGTTACTACTTTAAGAAATATGTTCCTGCAGTAATTTCAGGTAATTATGATAATAACTCTTATAATGATATTATTTTGCTGCGTTATGCGGAGATCCTGTTAACTTATGCAGAAGCAAAGGTGGAGGCTGGAACTATTGATCAGTCAGTTTATGATGCGATCAATAGGGTTAGACAGAGGACTGGTGTAAATATGCCTGCGGTAACTTCAGCAACTGCATCTTCACAAACCGCGTTGCGGGCAATCATTCATCGGGAAAGACGTGTAGAATTTCCACTCGAGGATAACCGCCTGTTTGATATCCGCAGATGGAAAATCGCAGAAACGGTAATGCCCGGTAATGTATATGGGATTCTAAATAATTTCAATACGGACAGGGCTGACTATGGTTCACATGTACTGGTGGAAAACCGTTCATTTAATGTAAGCCGTGATTATCTGTGGCCAATTCCACAAAATGAAATGGACCTGAACAAGAACCTTGTTCAGAATCCAGGCTGGTAGTCTGTAAATAAAAAAATACCTGCAGGCAAAGCCTTAACCGCTAATGATTTCAATACTGAATATTAACGCTTATGACTTTGCCTGTTTTTATATCACATCTATCTATTCCTATTCAAAAAATACAACCTATTTTTACCTTGCAGACCCGAAATGATTAACCCAATTATCAAACACACAGGGTAATTTTGCTTTAATTCTAAAGGGCTGCATCCTATGACTTGACACACAACACATAAACAGATGAAACGAACCATTATCCTATTATCCGCTGTACTCTTACTCTTGGGCAGTAACCTCATGGCACAGAAAGCTACCCACAAATTCGAGTTGGGCGACTCCACCTTCCTTCTGGATGGAAAACCTTTACAAATGATCTCCGGGGAGATGCACTGTGCCCGGATCCCTAAAGAATACTGGCGCGATCGTATGAAGATGGCCAAAGCCATGGGCCTGAATACCATTGGTACCTATGTATTTTGGAATGCCCATGAGGAAAACCAGGGTAAATATGATTTCAGTGGCAACAACAACATCGCAGAATTTGTAAAGATTGCACAGGAAGAAGGACTTTGGGTAGTCATGCGGCCTAGTCCGTATGCTTGCGCCGAATGGGAGTTTGGCGGTTATCCATGGTGGTTGCTTAAAGATAGTTCCGTAAAGGTGCGCAGTAAAGACCCTAAGTTTATAGATGCCTATACAAAGTATATCGGCCAGCTGGCCAAACAACTGGTGCCCTTGCAGGTTACGCATGGAGGTAATATTCTGATGGTACAGATTGAAAATGAATATGGTTCCTATAGTGATGATAAGAGTTACATGGACCTGAACCGCAAAATTTTCCGTGAGGCAGGTTTTGACGGTGTGCTGTTTACCTGTGATGGTGCAGACCAGATGACTAAAGGTTATCTTCCGGGTTATTTACCTGCGGTGAATGGCCTGGAAGATCCTGCCCAGGTAAAAGCACTGATCAATAAACACCATGAGGGCAAAGGGCCTTACTATGTGGCAGAATGGTATCCGGGATGGTTCGATCACTGGGGAGAGAAACATGCGCGTGTGTCGGCTGATGAATCGGCTAAAAAGCTGGATGCTATCCTTGGTGCAGGAATTTCTATTAATATGTATATGTTCCATGGCGGTACCACACGTGATTTTATGAATGGTGCCAATATGAACAAAAATGAACCTTATGCACCACAGGTATCCAGTTATGATTACGACTCACCTCTGGATGAAGCGGGTAACCCCACGGATAAATTTTTGAAATTCAGGGCAGTCATTGCGAAACATTTACCTGCCGGACAGGAATTACCTGCTGTTCCTGTTAAAAAAAGAACGATCGCAATTCATGATATCAAACTTGACAGTTATGCTCCAACATTCGGCCAGTTGCCTGAACCAGTCATTTCAAAAACTCCGCTGACCTTTGAGGATCTTAATCAGGCTTATGGATTTGTATTGTATAGAACACGCCTTACCAAAGCAGGTCTGCTGAGGGTGAAAGAGCTGAGGGATTATGCCAGCATTTATATCAATGGAAAACAAGTCGGTACTTTGGACAGAAGGATCAACAAGGATTCACTGTCATTGCCTGACGTCCCCAAGGATGCAGTTCTTGATATTCTGGTTGAAAATAATGGAAGGATCAATTACGGCCCTTATCTAACGGATAACCGGCATGGAATTACCAGAGAAGTATCATTGGACGGAAAGGCTGTTGAGAACTGGAAGATCTACCGCCTGCCTTTCGCAAATCTAAAGGGATGGAAGTTTAGCAGTGCTGCTGGTAAAAAATCGGTTGAGAAGGTGCAGCCGGCTTTATATAAAGGAACTTTCAAATTAACTGATGTAGCAGATACGTATCTCGATATGCGCTCCTTCGGCAAAGGATTTGTTTTTCTGAACGGTCATAACCTGGGTAAATACTGGCAGATCGGCGCCCAGCAAACGATCTATGTTCCTGCGGTATGGTTAAATAAGGGAAATAACGAAATTGTGGTATTCGACCAGTTAAAATCCGGGCATCAGAAAATCTCAACTTTAGCAGACCCAATTCTTGACAGTGTAGCCGTAGTTAAATAAAAAATGAGACAACCATCATATAAAAAGATCATTTCACTCGCACTTCTGCTTGGTATCGGGAGTATTTGTGGGGTAAACGCACAGCAGGTTGCTGCCAGGGACAGTCATGCCCAGCTGGCTTTAATCCCTTATCCTACGGAACTTGCCATGGGTAAAGGGAGTTTTCTTCTCGGGCCAGCAACTGTAATTATTACAGAAAACCATCTTTTCGACAATGAAGCTGCACAGCTGAATCTATTGCTGGAACAATATTTAGGAAAGCGGTTAAAAGTAAACAGTGGCAAATCTGTAAAGTCAGGGAAAGACAAGGCTAAGGCAATCATCTTACGTTACAATGCGGCTATTGCTGCTCCTGAAGGATATGAACTCAGTATTGATGCCGGAGAAGTTGTTCTTTCAGCGAAAGAAGCTGCAGGAATGTTCAGAGGTGTGGAAACCATACGGCAATTGCTTCCTGCAGATGAGCACAGTAAAACCTTTGCTGAAAAGCTGTCACTGCCTGCATTGAAAATAGCCGATCATCCTGCCTATGCCTGGAGAGGGATGCACCTGGATGTGTCCAGGCATTTCTTCTCTATCAGTTACCTGAAGAAATTTATCGACCTGCTTGCATTGTACAAATTTAATAAGTTCCATTTGCACCTTACCGACGATCAGGGCTGGAGGATTGAGATCAAAAAATATCCAAAATTAACAGAAGAAGGGGCATGGCGTACGTTCAATAACCAGGATTCTGCCTGTATGGTGAAAGCAAAGGATAATCCTGATTTTATCATCGATCCCAAACATATCCAGGTTAAAGACGGAAAAACGCTTTATGGAGGTTTCTATACACAGGAAGAAATGAAAGGCATCGTGGCTTATGCATTGGAACGCCATATAGATATCATTCCTGAAGTAGATATGCCTGGGCATATGATGGCTGCAATCAACAGTTATCCTTTTTTGACCTGCAATGGCGAGAACAAGTGGGGTAAGTTGTTTACTACACCGATCTGTCCCTGTAATGAAGCAACATTTGAGTTTGCGGAAAACATCTTTACTGAGATCATGGATATCTTCCCAAGTAAGTTTATTCATGTGGGCGGAGATGAAGTTGACCGCAGTAGCTGGGAAAAATCTGAGGAGTGCAAAGCATTTATGTTAAAAAATAACCTTAAAACTTCAGCCGAACTCCAGAGTTACTTTATCAATAGGATGGAGAAGTTTTTCAACTCAAAAAACAGGAAGCTGATAGGCTGGGATGAGATCCTTGAAGACGGGGTAAGTTCTACTGCAATGGTCATGTACTGGCGCTCATGGGTACCCGATGCACCGGTGAAAGCCGCAAAGAATGGAAATCAGGTAGTGATGTCGCCGGGTAACCCGCTTTACTTTGATAACGATCCCGATCAGAATTCTATTGATAATGTCTATCATTTTAATCCTGTTCCGGCAGGACTTACTGCTGTGGAAGGAAAAGGTATTATCGGTGCACAGGCAAATACCTGGACGGAAAGGATTCCGACGGAAGCTCGTGCCGACTATATGATTTTTCCGCGCATGACGGCATTGGCGGAGCGTTTATGGTCGGATAAGGATCAGTATGAATCTTACCTGAAACGCCTGAATGTGCATTACCGTCGTTTGGATGCCTTAAAGGTAAGTTACAGGCTGCCGGATTTCTCTGGCCTGGCTGAATACAATGTGTTTGTTGACCAGGTGATCTTGAATCCTGTAAAACCCCTGTTAAATACGACTATACGCTATACCACTGATGGCAGTCTGCCATCAGCAACTTCTTCCCTGCTTGGTCAACCTCTGACCATAAAAGAAGCTGTTTTCATTCGTATGGCGACATTTACTCCTGAGGGAAGACGTGGAACGGTGTATGATTTACATTATAAACAACAAGCCATGGCGGCGCCGGTAGAATTGGCTGCTGTAAAGGCAGGTTTGACCTGTGATTATTTTCCCGGAGAATATAAAAGTTCAAAGCTCATGGGCGACAACCCTGAAACTACTTTTGTCGTAAATAATGTGGTTGTACCAGTGAAAGCTAATGCACCCTCTTTTGGACTGAAATATTCAGGGTACCTTGATATTCCTGAAGACGGAATTTATAGTTTTTACCTGACTTGTGATGATGGGGGGATTTTAAAAATTGCAGGGAATGAAGTCGTCAATAATGACGGATGGCACGGCCCCTTTGAGAAAAGTGGTCAGGCTGCCCTAAAAAAAGGATTACAGCCTATCGCACTTAATTTTGTTGAAGGTGGTGGCGGGTATACTTTAAAATTAAAGTACAGTATAAATGGCGCTGCATTGGCAGAGGTTCCTGCAAGCTGGTTAAAACATTAATGCTTTAGCGGTTACAAACAAATAAACTGAATTGACAAGCAAATATAGACTAATGAAGAAATCTGTTTTAATGTTTTTTTTATGGATACATATGGTTGCAGGGTTCTGCCAGGAGGCACCCGCAGCCTATGGGGTATTGCCATCCAAAGCACAGCTCAACTGGCATGAAATGCAAATGTACTGTATCATCCATTTCGGTGTGGATACTTATACAGATAAAGAATGGGGTTTTGGAGATGAAGATCCTGCACTATTTAATCCTGCTCATTTTGACGCTTCACAGATTGTTGGTGCTGCAAAAGACGGAGGTTTTAAAGGTGTGGTCATTGTTGCCAAACACCATGACGGTTTATGTATCTGGCCAACGAAAACTACTACGCACAATATCAGTAACACTGGCTGGAAAGGTGGGAAGGGAGATATGGTGAAAGAGTATCAGCTGGCATGTGAGAAATTGGGCATGCAAATGGGCCTTTATTGTTCGCCCTGGGACAGGAATAGTCCTTTATATGGCCAGCCTGAATATGTGGATATTTACCGAAAACAGCTACAGGAGCTATATTCCAACTATGGCAAGCTTTTCATCTCCTGGCATGATGGTGCCAATGGTGGCGATGGTTATTACGGAGGGAAAAATGAAGCCCGTAAGATTGACCGCAGTACTTACTATGGCTGGGATACTACCTGGGATATGATCCGTAAACTGCAGCCTTCAGCAACAATTTTTGGTGATGTTGGCCCTGATATACGCTGGGTGGGAAATGAAGAAGGTTTTGCTGGTGAGACCTGCTGGGCTACCTATACCCCGCAAGCCCCTGACGAGGGAAAAATACCTTCAAATGGTTATGTAAAGTACTGGGAAGGAACAGAGGGGACGCGTGGGGGCAAATACTGGATGCCTGCGGAATGTGATGTTTCGCTGAGACCCGGATGGTTCTATCATGCCAGCCAGAACAATCAGGTGAAATCGCCTTATACCCTGCTGAATTTATATTATAAAAGCGTGGGACGTGGGGCCAATCTTGATTTAGGTCTTTCCCCGAACAGGGAAGGGCGACTGGATGATACGGATGTAAATTCGCTGAAACAATTTGGCGAGATACTGAAACAGACATTTGCGCTAAACCTGGCAAAAGGAGCACGGTTAACTGCCAGTAATGTACGTGGCGGGAATAAGGCTAAGTTCGGTACCCAGTTTTTGCTGGATGATGACAGGTACTCCTATTGGAGCACGGATGATAAGGTGACTACTCCTTCATTAACGGTTGACATGGGAACAGCTAAAAGTTTTAATGTCATCCGCCTTCGCGAAAATATCAAATTGGGCCAACGCATCTCCTCATTTGAAATAGAAGCTTTTACAGCTGGGAAATGGAAGAAGATCGCCAGTGCTACCAGTATTGGTGCCAATAGGCTAATCAGGCTGCCACAGACCATTAAAGCAGACAAAGTGAGATTACTGATCACAGGATCTCCGGTGGCGATTGCCTTGAGTGATTTTGGTTTATATAAAGAACCCGACCATTTAACAGCACCGGTTATCTCCCGTGACAGGGAAGGCAGGGTCTCTATACAAACACAGAGTCCGGTTTCCAGTCTGCATTATACACTTGATGGCAGTACACCTACCCTGAAGTCCGCTGTTTACGAAGCTCCATTTTTGCTGACTGAGGGTGGTGTCATTAAGGCCATTGCTGAAATAAATGGGAAGAGCAGTGAATTGGGGAGTGCAGAACTGGAGCTGAGCAAATACGACTGGTCCATAATGGCTGATTCTACAGGAACAAAAGCCTCAGCAGCAATAGATGAAGATGCAGGGACTTACTGGAGTACATTATCAAATGACAGTACAGTAAAATTTCAACCCCAAAGTATTGGCATTGATTTAAAGAAAACTATAGCTATTTCCTCATTTAGTTACCTGCCACGCCAGGATAAACGTCTGGATGGTATTGTGGATTTATATTCCTTTGAACTGAGTAATGATGGTAAGGAATGGCAGGAAGTTGCGGCAGGTGAGTTTTCCAATATCCGCGCAAATCCTATCAATCAGGTGATTAAGCTGAAATCACCTGTTTCAGCCAGGTATATCCGTTTTACCGGACACAGGAGTGTAAAGGGGAATGGAATAACGGCCGCAGAAATAGGCATAAGTAGTTTTTAAACAAATCATTAACATTTCTATGCCTTAAAATCAAAAGAGTGTGATAAGGGATGGACTTAAAAAATGTTATCGACATAAAAAAGGAGTAGGGGATAAGCTTTCTGCTCCTTTTTTTTGTGTTTGATCTGACTTTAAAGCGATTTTTAAACTTTATTCTAATTTGTAGGGCATTGTGATAAGTGGTTTTAAAATTTTCCGATCCTAAAGGCATCTTTTTATTCCCATTGCTTCTGTTATAGTATTGAATTTTGAGATTTTCGTAAAATTGGTTGTGTAGGTATGTCTTTAAAAAATTATCTTTGAGAAAGATTATAATTTTAAGGTAATTGGCAAAATGGAAGGTCTGGTATATTGGCTGTTGTCAGGTTCTGAATTTTGTTTTTTCTTATTCGGGCTGGTTTTACTGGTAAAGCCTTCTGAGTTCCAATTCAGAAGAAGGCTATTGGGTGCATCTATGATTATCTTTGCATGGTACACATTTCTAGGCCAGATGATCTTGTCAAAGGTAATTGTGGATTACTTCTTCCTGTTAAAATCGGGGAGTCCTTTTTATTATCTGGTCCCTCCATTTATCTTTTTTTATGTACGCGATACCTACAATGGGGGGAAGGGTTTAAAGAAGTATGACTGGCTACACTTTTTACCGGCCATATTAACGTTTATTGATTTATTTCCTTATATTTTCCTGGGTGATCCTTCAGTTAAACAAATTGAAATAGCCGCATTTTTAAAAGATCCTTCAGCGCTCATAAAAATTGGTAACGGGTTATTTATACCTTCCATCATACATTATGATCTCACATCTATACATGGTATCGTATACATGTTTTTTACCTGGAAAATTATCATGCGTAACTGGGGCATGAAATTGTCACAGGACCATGGTGCAAAGTTCATTGCCTCATTTTTTACTTTTTTTTATTGTGGCCATGTTTTAATGGTTTTTGCCATGCGGAAAGCATCAAAATGGTACGAATTCTATAAGCTGGATACGCCGTACGATTATATATTCCTTATCCTCATCGTTGGGTTAATGGCACTGTGTTTATTTTTGTTGAGTCAGCCGACTATACTCAACCCACATATTACCACAGAACAACCAGTTCCAACACCTGCGAGTACCATTAGACCGGAATTAAGACCCGATTTATCCAAGGCTTTCCTGGATGAATTTCTTCCACGTCTTCAGGACTTAATGGACAATACACAAATATTCCGGCAACCGGGTGTTACGATAATCGATGTTGCACAGAAGCTGGGGGTAGCTCCACACCTGCTTTCTTCTGTCCTCAACAAACATTATAACCAGCGTTTCAGTGATTTTATCAACCAGCGCAGAATTGAGTATGTCATCCATATTATAAAATATGATCCCAACTGGAAACAGTACACCATTGAAGGGCTTTCCAGCCAAGCAGGATTTTCTTCCAGGGCTCCGTTTTATGCCGCTTTTAAAAAAATCACCGGCAAAACACCATCTGAGTATACCCATCACCTGGGGAAATAATGTTTTATATTTCTTGTCTTGAATTTGTAAAGCAGGACAAGCGGGATGGTAAAGGATACCTGTCATCGCTTAAATTTGGATATGAAATCCATATAGGTAATTCAGTCGGAACCCGAAAAATTGACTACATATGCATACCATTTTAAGAACGGACAATGATGAAGTTCCTGGTAATGTTGAACCAAGCTCTTATCCATGTAGCAGATGTGGTACGCTCACGAATTACCGTATTCCCAGAAGTGCATTAATGAAGGCAGTTTTGCCTTTTATACGGGTGAAAAGATACTGGTGCCCTAAATGTTTCCATGCCTTTTATGTGAAAAAAATATAAGCTTTCTCTATTGCCTGGTCGTGCCTATTTTGCTAAAACCGACTATTTGTGCATAAATTGCTTGCTTAATTCCTATCGTTGTTAATTTGGAATTGATCAATTCATGCATGTTCCAACGTTTAATCAATTAATATGACTAATTTTGGAAATGATTATTAAACACGAATTGACAAAGGAGCAGGAGAGCTTTATCAAGAAACATAAAATCTCTGACGATTTATTAATTGACGCACAGGGAGAAGAGATGTCAGCTGAATTTATACAACATATGTCTGATACAAATAAAGTTATTGCCTATAACACTTTGCCAGACAGTGAAAATGATGATCATAGCCTGAATTTCAAAACCATTGGTGGCCACTGTCCACAACGTGATCCTTCAAAGATAGCCCTTGCATTAAGGGAGAATAAACCCGGATATATTTATTTGGGTGGTTCTATTAAAGGAGGGCTAATTAAAGTAGGTTCTACAAGTGATTCAAAAGACAGGATCAAAAATTTAAACTTACATAAATCTAAGCTTGCTGGTTTTGAAGACTGGGAAATTTTGTATGAAGCAAGGACGGAGAACCTGGGTAAGCTGGAACGTATCCTCAACCAGAAACTAAGCGAATATAAGGCTACATACGAACCTGAGAAGATAGGTAAGGTCCAAAATGGAAGTGAATTATACCGTTGTGCCTATGCTAAAGTGAAAGACCTGATCAATACATTGGAAGAGGAAAATCAAATTTCGTTTACACAGGTGAATGAAAGGAAACATCTTCTTTCAGAATATCAGTTCAAAAACTTAAAGTCCAGGGCGACTACCAGGGTATAGATTAACTTTAGTATGGAGCTCCGACTCACAGTTTGAAGTGGCTTTATTCTAATTGAAATGGAGCCGCTGAGAATTGAATATTTGAAAAGGCTCCCGTAAGGGATTGCGATTAAAAACAACAAAAAAGAGGCTGGTCATGAGATTATGATGCAACCTCTTTTTTTATTTGTAAGCTTGGGGTAATGGGAATGACAGGGATCATGTGGGGCATTCTTATTTAGCAATCCATGCTTCAGGATTTTGGGGTACAGTACCCCTTCTGATCTGGAACTGTAACTGTGGCCTGCCTTCATCATTCGCAACTACACCGATAGCTTGTTTTGTTGTTACTGCATCTCCGGCACCTACGCTTACAGAGCTCAGGTTTTGGTAAACAGTATAATATCCGCCGTGTTTAATTAAGATAAAATATCTGCCGTATTGATTGTTGACAATGCTCACTGTACCATTGAATACAGCACGTACCATAGCGCCTGCACTTGTTTCAATATTTACTCCGTCATTGGTATAGGATGCCTGTCCTTCCATATGCCTGCCAAATCGCTCTGTAATGGAGCCACTGCTAACCGGCCATGGCAGCGAGCCACGGTTACTCTCAAAAGCAGATGATAATTTTGCTGATTTCGGCGTAGCGGTCAGGTAATTTGTGCTGGTGCTTGCAGTACTTTCTGTAGCGGCCTCCTTTTCTGCAGCAGCCAATGCCTTGGTATTACCTGTTTTTGCTGCTGCGGCTCTTGCTGCTTTTAGTTTCGCTGCTTTTACGGCTGCTATCCTTGCTGCTTCCGCTTTTGCTGCGGCAATTGCTTTCTGCTTCGCAATGGCAATATCACGTGCAATAGCAGCACGGATCTGTTGGTCTAATTGTGCCTGTTTCTTTTTTCGGGTAGCAATATCCTGTCGGTACTGTTTTTCCTGTTTACTGAATTTATTGAGGATAACAGATTGTTGCGATTTACTTTCTCCCAGCTTATTTTTCTCCTGTTCCTGCTCTTGTACGAGACTGGTTTTTTCTTTCAGGCTTTTATCCAGGATAACAATTTTGTATTTAAGGTCTTTCTGTTTACCGAGAATATAATCTGCCTGTTTTTTTCGGTATTCTCCAAATTGCTGTAAATATTTAATTCTTTTATAAGCCTGATTGAAACTGCTTGATGAAAATATAAACATCATTTTGTCATAAGAGTTTTTGTTCCGCTGTGCGAAGCGCATCATCCCTGCGTAAGAAGCCTTGAGTTCTCCCAGTTGGCCTTTGAGGTTTTGTACCGTATGGGTATTTTCAGTAATCTGGTTATCCAGGTTCTTCATCTCTGAATTGATGACGGTTATCTTATCCTGCATTAAGCCTATTTTGGTATTCAGGGCATTAATCTGGCTAATGGTCAGTCTCTTATTTCTTGCTGCCAGATTGGCATTTTTTTGCAGCAAATTAATTTCACGCTGTAAGGCTTGTTTCTTTTTTTTCAGTGCATAGCTGCTTTGAGAAAAGGCCGCAGATGCGTTCATGAACAAGAATAGGACTAGAAATAGTTTATATAACCTCATTTGGGCGCAAGTTACCAAAAATAATTTATCAACTTTTCTAGTTTTATACATCATTCTACTGTCTGTTGGCAGCCATTAAAAATGGCAATGCTAAATTATTCAGGATCAGCGCGCATCATTTACTTCTAGCCAATGTCCGTCAGGATCCTGAAAATAAATCTGTTTCACTCCGTCTATTCTTACCGTAGGTGCTTTTGCCGTACCTTCCCAATTCACATATTCAATTTTTTGCTGGTCAAGCCGGGTGATAAAATCTACAATAGAGGTAACACTAAAACACAGGTGTTCGTTTTTATTATATTTTATTCTTTGATGATGTGGACCCTGGATCAGATGCATTTGTCCTGCAGAACCTAACGTGAACCAGATGTGTTTACCATCTTTAAAAGGCTCATCTATTTTTACAAGTTGCAGCAGGGATTGGTAAAAGGCTCCACTTTTGTTGAGGTCATTTACATAAACAGCGATATGGTTAAGTTTTGCGCTTTCGCTGGTAATTGATGCCTGGGCCTGGGATTGCGAAAAAGAGAGGCATACCATACAGACTGTAAGCAGGGTTGAAATTGATTTCATCATATTTGGTTTAGACTAATAAATATACTGTCTTTTGTATGGATTCCGTACATCAGCAACAGCTTTGCTGAATCCGGATTTCAATACATTGGATGCATTTTTTCTAAAAAAGACTGGATGTGTAGATTTCAACTGGTGCACTATTATTCCATTTTAACCTGTTAATTGGGGTTTGTATACTCAATATGTGAATTATTCGCATGGACATTGCTAAAAATGTTGGTATGGTAATCGTTTAAATAGATGATCAATCTTTGTCTTTAATGCAATTGTTTCAAAATATTTTAAATTTTTATTTTGAATAAACGAAGATCTTCCCTAATTCTGTTAATTCTTTGGGTATTTCTGTTAAACTGAATTTGACATTTTAATTTATTAAATTTTATGTTTATATCATTTCGTTGATTTGAATAAAATGGACAGTTAATCTACTGTTTTGGTAGGGTATTTTTGTTTTTTGTGGTGTTAAGTATTTGTTGTACAGTATTTTGTGTAATTTTTATTATGTTATTTTTTATCTTGGTGGTTTGTAATATTTGCATTACATTTCTATTGAGCGGTAATATTTATCTCTTAAATGGGATACTGCGGCTATTTGAGGCCTTCAATCCAGAAGGGAAGTGCATACGACAAAGGCATTTTAACTTGAATTTTATTCTTATGCATGCATATTATTTCGCTGTTTTTGTTTTTTCAATAATTCTTGACATTCTAATAAAAAAATTACTGTTTTTATTGGAAATAGTGATTTATGGCCATGAATGCTAATTTTTTTTGATCCTATCAGGCTATATGTCGGTGGAATAATAATTCGTTTTATTCAATTATTTGGAATAATGTTCTGCTAAATTGTTTTATTAGTATTTTAAATACTGTGTAAATGTATTTTACCGAACATTAATGTTGTGTTGTAGGCTGTTGTGGAGGTATATTGCATGTTAATTATACTATTAACTACCTAATCAACAATCCATGAGGAAAATTTTACAAAGTATCTTTGTACTGTTTTTTGTTGCCTCTACTGTTTTGGCACAACAACGTACAATTACAGGCGTCATTACTGGGAGTGATGACGGAAAACCAGTTCCAGGGGTATCTATCCGGATACAAGGAAGTCAGGGGGGAACCCAATCTAATGCTAACGGCAGATTCTCTATTGTATTGCCTGCCGGTGCAACAGCAATTCAATTTTCTTCACTGGGATATGCCAGTCAGACTATTACTGTTGGGACACGTACTACGATAAATGTAGTATTGGATCCCGATGCACAAACGCTTAGTGATGTGGTTGTGGTGGCCTATGGTACGGTAAAGAAAGAAGCTTATACCGGTTCGGCAAGTGTGGTTAAGTCGGCAGTTCTTGCCGATAGGCCTGTAACATCATTTGATAAGGCATTACAAGGTGCTGTGTCAGGCGTAACCGTTTCCAGTGTATCTGGACAACCGGGTGCGGCATCTACCGTCCGTATCAGGGGCGTTGGTTCACTTGATGCAAGTAGCCAGCCACTTTATGTCATAGACGGTATAGCTATCAATAGTGGGGATTATTCCAATGTTGCGGAATCTTCAGATATCTTATCCACCATTAATCCTGCAGATATTGAGTCCCTAACTGTATTAAAGGATGCATCGGCTGCTGCCTTATACGGTTCAAGGGGTGCCAACGGGGTAATCGTGATCACCACTAAAAAAGGTAAAAACGGCGCAACCCAATTCACTGCCTCCGTAACCGGAGGGTATCAGGGTATCGCCGTTAAAAAACATGAGACACTTGGGGCATCAGATTATTTTAAACTTTACTTTGATTCATACTATAAGTCAAATATCGCAGCAGGACAAACACCAGCTGCTGCTGCTACCAGATCTAATGCTTCAACAATAGCCAGATTAGCAATTAATCCGTTTAATACAACTACTCCTTTTGGCATTGATGGTGTATTAAATCCTGGGGCATCATTGTACTATGACACCGATTGGAGAGACGAAGTGATTAACCGGGGTGTGACCAAAGACGTTAACGTATCTGCTCAAGGGGGAAATGAAAAAACCAAATTCTTCATCTCTGGTGGCTATTTCGATCAGAAGGGTATTGTACTTTCTTCAGATTTTAAACGGTATTCTACCAAGATTAATGTGTCTAACCAGGTAAACAACTGGTTGAACATGGGTATTAACACTACACTATCTTATACTGACCAGAATACTCCTGCAGGTGCTGGTGGTGGTGCTAACCCCGTTCGTTTTGGCGATTTGGTAGCTAATGTTCATCCTTTGTATCAATTGGATGCTACTGGGACACCAGTAAAAGATTTGGAAGGCAATTTGATTTATAACTACAAAAATCCAATTGCAAACGATTTCAATCCGGTTGGAATAGCCTCTAAGGATTTGTATAAAACGCAGACCGCGAGGGCTATAGTTAATCCTTACGTTGAAGTAAATTTACTTCAAAACCTTAAGTTCAAAAGTAATTTTGGAGTAGATTACCTCAACAACCGTGAGCAATTATATTATAATACGGAACATGGAAATGGATCCAACGTAAAGGGTCGCGGGGAAAGATATAGTGTGCAAACATTAAGTCTTACCATCACCAATACACTAAATTACACTAAGCGCTTTGGCTTACACAATTTGGATATATTAGCTGGTCAGGAAGCTTTTAAAGATCATTATGACTTTATTAATGCTGCGGCGACTACTTATCCATTTGACGGTGTGCCTGCATTGGGCAATGCCTCGTCTCCTGTTACTGCCGATTCCTATTACACGGACAGAAGACTGTCTTCGTTATTCTCGAGGGTAAATTATGACTTCAATAACAGGTATTACCTTACAGGATCACTGAGATATGACGGATCAAGTTTATTTGCTAAAACCCATCAGTATGGTACTTTTTATTCTGTTGGTGCGGCCTGGAGAATAACCCAGGAAGATTTCATGAAAGATCTGACTTGGTTAAATGAGTTAAAACTAAGAGCAAGTTATGGTACCTCTGGTAATGACTTGTTCAACAATCCTGTTAACCCACGCTATAGCAGATATGCCTCACAAGGACTTTATGGACTGGGTAATAATTACGAAGGCCTCCCTGGAATGAGCTACGCACAGTTACCAAATGTGGACTTAAAGTGGGAAGCGAATAAACAGTTGGATCTGGGATTGGAATTTTCACTTTTCAACAGCCGTGTAAATGCTGAGATCTCTTATTTTAGCAGAACTGGCGATGGAATTTTATATTTATTGCCGTTGTCAAGGACTACAGGTTTCCCATCAACCCAAACCAACCTTGCTTCGATGAACAATAGAGGCTTTGATATTGCCTTAAATGGAGATGCGGTTAAAAATGATAATTTCTCCTGGAATGTGAGCTGGAATATTACCACAACTAAGAATAAAATCAATAGCATCACCAATGACCGTGTAATTGATGGAACTAAAATCATCCGTACAGGGAGTGACAGGTACCAATTCTATTTAAGGGAGTATGCTGGGGTTGATCCTGCAGATGGTAAGCCAATGTGGTACATCGATGGAGCTGATGGCGTGAAAACTACCACCAAGACATGGAACAATGCCACCCGTTATGAGAATGGTTCGGCCTTACCGAAATTCACCGGAGGATTAACCAACAGGTTTGCTTATAAGCAGTTTGATCTGTCTGTTTTCTTATTCTATAGTTATGGCGGAAAAATATACGACAGTCTATATGCTGCCCTCATGCATGGAGGAGCTGTTAGTGGCCAGTCTTTATCGGTTGATGTGTACAATTCCTGGAAAAATCCGGGTGATATTACAAATACGCCAAGATTCGTGCCTACAAACCCAGATTTAGGACATAATCAATCCACCAGATTCCTTTTTGATGGTTCCTATATCCGTGTAAAAAATATATCTGTTGGGTATAACTTGAAGTCGGATTGGGCCAAAACAGTTGGATTATCCAATGCACGTTTATTTGTTAGTGCTGAGAATGCCTTCACTTTTGCAAAACACAAAGGAATGGATCCGGAAACTGCTATTACCGGTCTTAATGACAACGACGTGCCAAACGTGAAAAGTATCTCTCTTGGATTAAAAATCGGATTCTAATTTAGACAAACATGAAATTTATAAATCATAAAATAAAAATAGCACTCCTGGCAGCTTTAGTTTCTGCTACGGTGCTGAGTGGCTGCAAAAAGGACTTTTTGGATGTTACTCCTTCTAATGCAATTCCAAACACGGAAGCTTTTAATACCCCTGAAAAGTTGGTAGCAGCAATGACCGGTCTTTATGATCTGGTTACCTATTCTGGTTATGCCAATAATATCACTTTGAATATGGATGTGAAAGGCGAAGATGTATTGGTGAATTCTGTAAATAACTACAATCGTTTTATTGCGGGTTACCAATACATAGAAACTGTTAATAACAGCGAACTATCTGACCATTGGACTTATTCTTATAAGATTATAGCGAATTGCAATCAATTGCTTGAGAATATTGATGCAGCTCCTATTTCTGATGCTTTGAAATTGCAATATTCCTCAGAAGCCAGAGCATTGCGTGCTTTTGCACATTTTAATCTGATTAGGGAATTCGGTGCAAAGCCATATGTCGTAGATCCCGCTGCTTTAGGGGTACCTGTTGTGGAGAAATCTTTAGTACCAGCTGATGTTCCTCCAGCCCGAAATACGGTAGCAGAGGTTTACACGTCAATTCTGGCTGATCTTGTATATGCTGAGGCAAATTTTCCTGCTTCGGTAACGAATGTATACAGATTAAATAAACCTACTATCCAAGGATTACTGGCAAGAGTATACTTGACCATGGCCGATTATACCAATGCCAGTAAATTTGCTAAATTAGTTATTGCCAGCAAATCCTTATCTCCGGCATCAGATCTTCTCGCAGGATTTTCGACTCCTACAGCAGAATGGATTTGGGCATTGAATACACTTCCTTCTGATAATAATGGATTTTTGCAAGTACAATCATTCTATGATCCGTATGATCAGGGATATTCAAGTTTCCGTGTATCAGAAGAGTTTTTCGATACTTTCGCAGATGATGATATTCGGAAAAACCAATTTAGGGTACCTGATGAGCAAGGTGATCCACTGACTTCGGGTGAATACTACTTAGATAACAATGGGTATTTCATCAGTAAATTTATTTTCAGGGGCGCCTGGGATAACGATCAGCTCATGATGAGGACTTCAGAGATGGTACTGATTGAAGCTGAAGCTGAAGCCAGGTTAGGAAATGAAGTCGCTGCTAAAGCTGCATTATTATTGATCCAGCAACGTGCAATTCCAACGGCTGTGTTATCACTTCGTACAGGCAATGCACTTATTCAGGAGATCTTACTGGAAAGAAGAAAAGAATTGTTTGGGGAGGGACATCGGTATTACGATATCCTGAGGACAAAACAAACATTAGACAGGTCTGCGTCAGTAAGTCATTGGTCTAAGCTGGTAATTGCTTCCGGGGATAAACGTTTTGCTTTACCCATCCCACAAGCTGAGCTTGATGCGAACCCTAACATGGTTCAGAATCCTTTGTAAACAGCAAAATTATATAAAAGAATAAATAAGGGCCTGGTGTTTCATTTAGATTCACCAGGCTTTTTTTTGCAAATAGTTTATCATTGGCTTGATCCTAAGCCTGAAGGCTTAGCCGAGAGATAGAGACCTCTTCAAATCACCGTAAAAAAACGTTTATGTTTTGTTCCATCATACTTAAATATGCTTATTCAATAAATAAAACTTAAGCATTGTAATTGATTGAAAATAAATAGTTTGTTTTCTTTGTTGTTTTTAATCAAAAAAGTTATTTTTCATCAAATTTATGACTGTACCTGAACAAGATACGATCCGGGGTTAACTGATTTGGCAATCATTAATAATATGGGGTATGGGAACTGGCTTTGATCAATATGAAATGGGCATAAGCATGCAAACTAATCTTAATTACACGGAAGAGTTTAAGATAGCCTGCAAGATAAACAACGTGAAAGCTGAGGAACTCCTTCAGTTTTTTATTGATCACGTTTCTTTCTATACCTTCATCGGTGGGGAAATGGAATTGGTTTATCAATGGGCTACAAAAGTAGCTACAGATTGCACAACTACGTTTGACGGGATTATCAGCAAAATCAGTGATGTCGAAATTCAGGGGATTACCTTAAAATATATCAAAATCCTAACCAGCTTGAGCTTGAATGATCATCTTTCTAAGGGAAGTAAGGCAAAGCAAAGCGCCTTGTATATCAAGGCCTGGTCAGATGAGATGCTACCTTTAACCAATTATGAAACTACATTCGATACAGGGCCTCATTTACTGCAGATCAGCTTTGATTTTAATCTCCTTTGTCGTGTCCATGGACTCAGTTCAGGGGAATTATTGCAATGTTTTATCAATAATATTTCATTAGCGAGGGAAAGGGCTGCCCATTTATTTGATCATGCGATACCCAATCCTGCCATGGCTATCCTACTGCTTGTAGTGATCAATAATGCTGAAATGAGAAATAAGGTGATGCCCAACCAGGAAATTTATAGGAAATACATCCTGTTGCTGTTAAAACTTGACGAGCAACAATATCGCCAGCCGGATCTCTGGCAGCGGGTAGACTGCTATACGGAATTTTATCTCGACTGGTATAATACCCTGGTCGGCGTACCGGCTGTTCAAATATGAATCATTGTAGCCTTGGTCTCTTTTATATGAATATAATACATATGCCTCCATGGTGATGATAAAACCAATTAAAATATGGATTCAAAACAACAACCAAGGCTAAGATACACTGAAGACTTCAGGATCGCCTGTAAACTCAATGGTATAACCTGTGATGAATTGGTGCAGTATTTTATCAATAAGGCCTCCTTTTACGCCTTTAACGGTGGCGATATGGATACGGCAGGGATGATGGCCACCCAAATCATTGCGGAGTGCAGGGATGAGATCGGGAGTCATCTGGAGCCGCTCACCGATAGAAAGGTCAAACGGGTATTTCTGAAACATATCCAGTTGATCACTAAGCTGGCGGATAATCCACACCTGACCACGCTGGAAAAAATTCAGGAGAGTTTTTATTTAATGGAAGAATGGGCTTTGGAAATGTTACCCATGGTCAACTACGAAACCTCTATAATGGACGAAGATGGAAAAACATTGATCATTTCTTTTGACCTCAACCTCCTCTGTAGGGTAAACGGACTGGATATCATCACCCCTTTACAGTATCTGGTTGACAGGATCTCGTTAGCCGTTGACCGGGCTGTCAACCTTCTTGATGATGTGAATACTGAATCCAGTATGGCCATGCTGGAATTGCGCGTAACGGCAATAAAAAGGGCGGAACATGTTGTGCGTACCCCAGTCCATGAGAAATTTTCTGAAAAATTGAAAGATCTTGATGGCTGGCTTTCTGAAGTTGGTGATGTAGAGGTCCGTATAAAAGCTTACAGGGAACTTTACAGGGAATGGTATAATGAGTTGTTCAATGATATGAATTGAAGATTGTTGCAATGGTGAGGAAAGGGAGACCGTAAGGATAGGAGTAGCATGGGCATGCTACAGGTGATGCCCCTTTTTTTTCTTCGAAATGGAGACTCTTGGCTTCCTAATACTTTCCAATGGTTTTTCAGGAAGAAAATCTTTTGGAGAAAGACCAAAATGATCAGCAAAGATATTGATATGTTTCAGGTTGTACTTTGCCGGGTTTCCTCCATTTTCGACATTTCCTATAAAGGAAGCCTTAACTCCTATGATATAGGCAATATCTTCCTGTCGTAATTGTTTATCGGTCCTTAATTTTCTGACGAAATCAATTACATGTTGCTCTATGAGGTCAAGCTTTATTTTCCCTTCCATGTCAGCCTTAGTAATTTATTTTATGCAAATTTCATAACCACTAAAAAACAAATATATTTACATGTGAATTACATCTATGTATGTAATTAAATAATTATCTGTAAATCATCTGTAGATGAGCACTTAGCACTCAAGAATGTAAACATGGCTGGCTTTATTTTGTTTTGAAGAGGTGTTATTGGTAATCTCCTAGACAGTATAAACTGCTTCTATCCCAAGGGAATTTTCCCTGAAATGTAGTGTAATTCAGTTGTTGTTTACATATATATGTGTGATTAAGGCGTTTTATTTTGTATTTTGGGATTGAATTAGAAATGGAATAAGGAAAATACCCGACAGGGGGGATTCCTTACGGAGCATAATTAATTGATGTATTACCTGCGATATGCGGAAAAAATGGAATCAACTCAAGCGATAAACTTAAACTATACAGAAGAATTCAGGATTGCCTGTACCATCAATAACATAAGGTTTGAAATTGTCCTCCAGAATTTTATTGACCAGGTTTCCTTTTATGTATTTAGCGGGGGAGAAGCCGGGGCACTCTCTAAATGGGCTACTAAAGTTATGGCTGATTTTATCGTTAAGTTCAATTCAAAACCTTCTCCACATCTCCATACTGAGGTGCAGGCCATTTCCACACGGTATAAAAGGCAATTAAAATCCATTATAGACAATAAACAGATCTCTACCGAGTCTAAATTTTCCGCAGGCATGATGGTGATGGAAGACTGGTCGGCCGAAATCCCTCCTTCAGCCGATTATCCTGCCGAGGCCCTGTTGAACCAACATTTTGTGCTGAGCTTTCCATTTAATTTCAGGATCCTTTCTATGATGAATGGGACTGATACGGAACAGGTACTTCAATATTTTATCGACAATGTATCCCTCGCAGAAGACAGAGCCATGAATTTATATCAGGTAGAGGTAGTCAACCCAAGTACCTGTGTTTTGTTACTCATGCTCGTTAAGGATGAGAAAAGTAAGCGTAAGCCATTGCCGCAGGAACATATCTATGTGAAGTACGCTTTAAGATTGCTAGACCTTGATGAAGAGATGGAAAAGGAAACAGATGCGGAATACCGGCTGGTTATGTATAAAATTTTTTATGCGGAATGGTATAATGCTTTACGGGTGACCATAAATTAAGGCTGGCCTTTAGGGATTGATCAGCTTAAAAAACTTATTCACATCTTTTTCATTGCTGGAAGCATATTTTAATTTTTTATCCGGCCCATACAGGTAAAGTGCAGGGTATTGTTTTGGATGAAAAGCCATGATAAACACATGGTCACGGTCCTGAACCACTTTGGTGTTTTTCTTAGCCAATAAAGGTTTTCCAAAGTTTGAGGTGAAATAATCGATGGAACGGTATTCATCCTGGGATACCAGGTAAATATTGACTTTATCCAGCTCCTTTACTCTTTTACTCATTTGGGCAACTACCTTCTGGCAATGTCCGCAGGTCGCATCGAAAAATATAATCAACGACTGTTTTCCTGTAGGGATAGAATAGGTAGAGAAGGGCGTATTGTCCCGGTTATAAAATATGGCATTTGGCATCGCAGCACCAGGAATAGTTTCCGGAGCCTGTGCAGCTGCAGTTAAGGTAAACAGAAGAGCAGTGAAGCAAGTGAATAAATATTTCATATCAATTTATAAAAGGTAACGCTACAAAGATCGGCTTTTACCGAATAGTTGTGTCACTCCAATAACAGTTTGTCAATTAGTTGGACAGCTTCCTGATCATTTAGTTGCTGAATCCTAGTTCCACTTACCTGTTTCAATGGTTAATCGCCGGAATGGAAACAGGCCCTGCAACGCGGTTCATAACTTTCCTTTTCTCCAAGCATTATAGTGGCATCACCGGCAACTTTCCGGTAGGAATACGTGGCCGGACTACCACAGCGCATGCATACGGCATTCACTTTGGTCACCAATTCTGCTACTGCCATTAATGCAGGAACAGGGCCAAAAGGCTTTCCGGTAAAATCCATATCGAGGCCTGCGACAATAACCCTGATTCCTCTGTTGGCCAGTTCATTGCATACCTCCGGTAAACCTTCATCAAAAAATTGGGCTTCATCAATCCCTACTACCTGCGTATTTGCACTGAGCAGTAATATAGCGGCAGAATGATCTACGGGTGTGGAGGGGATCGAATTATAATTATGCGATACCACTGCAGTTTCATCATAACGGATATCAGTAGCCGGTTTAAATATTTCCACATTTAACCTGGCTATTTCTGCACGTTTTAATCTCCTGATCAGTTCTTCTGTTTTTCCGGAAAACATGGAGCCGCAAATCACTTCAATGCTGCCGCCGAATTCTCCTCTTCTATAATTCTGTTCGCTAAATAACATGGGGTTTTGGGGTATCTGACAAACAAATATCGAAATTCTGTTGTTAAATGCGGTGTATATTTGCAATAACGACTTAAAATTTGATAAAGTAAAAACCCCTTAAATTTTTGTAGTACTTTTGAATATCAACAGACCAACATAAATATTTAATTATTCCGTTATAGAATTATGATGAACCAGGAGGACATTTTCAAGAAAATAGGGCAGATACTTAATGAGTTAAATGATCAGTATGAATACCTCGCCCGTAATCCTAAAGATCTTAACGAGCTGGAAATGGATCTTTTTCTGGCCAATGCGAGCTTTTTATCGCAGCATGTGCACATCATCAAACGGATGGATTATAATGCGGCCCAGCACACTTTGGCAGCACAGGGGGAAACACCCAGGTCGGTATCTGTTACCCTTACGCCACCGCCGCCTGTTTCTGGTCAGTTTAAGTCTTTTGAAAAGGAAACGGCTTTAGAAAAAGGAGAGCTTGTTGAAAAAGTGGGGCATGTTGAAGAAGGGCAGCAGGTTGAAAATAGGGATGAGGAATATGCAGAAAAGGATGAACAAAAGCATACACATTCTTTAATAGAAGAAGAAATTTTCAGGATTGACAAAGAGCCTTCCACGTTTGAGTTTATTTTAAGCGACAGGACTCCGTCTGATAAGTTTGAATTTGAGGAGAAATCTGTAGATGAAATTTTTGACAGGCCGTTAAGTATTGAAGAGGAAGAAATTATTGCCCGTAAACAGAAGTTGCGGGAGAAAATAGATCAGGAAGCATTGGAATTTCCAGCTCTCGAAGAGGATGAGATCGGACCTGAACCTTTTCTTGTTGCTGAAACCACTACAACCGAAGAAACGGAAGAAGAACCCCTAACCTATGAGGTTCCTGAAATCCCGCAAGCAGCACCGGAACCTGAAGAAGCCGCAGAGGTTGCGCGTGTAACAGAAGCGGTCTTACCTAAGGAACCAAATCTACAGGAAGCACTGGTACCACAAGAGGGACCGGCAAAAGAAACGGAGCCAATCAAACAGGAAGAACAGGTAATGGCCGATGGACCAATCATTGTACAGCAACAGGTAATTCCAGCAATTGTGGAAGAGAAGGAGCCGGAACCTCTAATTGCAGCGCAACCGGTCATTGCGGCGCAGGCTTATGTATCCCAGGTCACACCAGTTACACAAACACCAGTGACCAAAGCATATGAACCAGTTTCGTCTTTAGAACCAACTACAGAGAAGCCCGCTACGCTGAATGATATCCTTGCCGGTAAAAGGACGGGAACTCCTGTATCCGGAAGCAACCGGACAGAAATAAAGGACCTGAAACAGGCGATCAGCCTGAATGATAAGTTGCGTTACATCAAAGATCTGTTCAATGGGTATAATCTCGCCTATGCAGAAGCAATCGACTTATTAAATAAGATGCCTGATTTCAACAGTGCCGATGCTTTCCTTCAGAAGAATTATGCACTAAAAAATAACTGGGCATCCAAACAAGATACGGCAGATCAGTTTTATGAACTGTTAAACCGTCGTTTCCCGGCTAAATAAAGCCCATTCTGTTAGAGTCCAATTTAAGGAAAATAAATAGAAGTACGGTAAAACTCCATAAGGAAGATCCCCCATAGCTGATAAACGGCAGGGGGATACCTATGACAGGGATAATCCCTATTGTCATGCCAATATTAATAAAAACGTGGAAGAAGATGATACTGGCTACGCAATAGCCATACACCCTGGAAAAGGCAGACCGTTGTCTTTCTGCCAGGTTGATGACACGCAGCAGCATAAAGATATATAAGGCAATCACTACCGTACAGCCAATGAAGCCCCATTCTTCCCCTATCGTGGAAAAGATAAAATCTGTGCTTTGTTCCGGTACATAACCATATTTTGTTTGTGTACCTTCCAGAAATCCCCTCCCTGTCACTTGTCCCGATCCTATTGCAATTTTAGATTGGATTACATTATAACCTGCACCCTTGGGATCTGTTTTCAAGCCCAGCATAATTTCAATACGGGTACGTTGATGGGGCTCCAATACTTTCTCATAGGCCAATTTAACCACAAACAAATAGGCAATAGCAATCACTGTAGCCATAATTATGGAAATCATGATTTTCTGTTTCCGCTTATTCTGATACACAAAGAATCCGCCAACGGCTAAAATAATAGGGATAAGCACCTGCATTGGCACTAGGAAATCGGCAATAAACAACACAATCATGCCCAGGAAAATCAGCAGGAAATAACCTGATAAACCCTCCCTGTACAAAGGGAACATAAAGGCGAGGAACACCAATGCAGAACCAGTATCCGGCTGAAGCATAATCAGCATCAGTGGGAACATAATAATCATGGCAACGATGAAAATGGACTTGATATCCCTGAATTTCGGATTAAAGTTACCTACGTAACGTGCCACAAGTAATGCCGTTCCGAACTTAGCCAGTTCCGAAGGCTGCAGCCTGAATCCGCCCCCCAGGGATATCCAGGCCTGGTTACCACCAACGTTACGTCCCACGACCAGTACGGCCATGAGCAGCAGCATAGTGATCCCGTAAACAATAGGGGAGAATACACTGAAAAACTTGGCATCCAGTAATAAAATAGAAAAACCGAGTATCAACCCAGTAATGATATAGATCAGCTGTTTACCATAGTTACTGCTGAAATTGAAGAAACTGGAGGTATCGGGATTATAAATAGAAGCATAGATATTAACAAATCCTATGGCACATAATGCCACATAAATCAATATAGTGATCCAATCTACATTAAAAAAAAAGCGGCTTCCTTGCTGGTTGATCATTTGGTAGATTGACTTGGTTTTTGGGTTAAAGCTATTTTATTTGCTTGTACAGCTGCAGCAGAAGTTGTTGTCGCAGGCGCAGTAGCAGCTGGTGCTGTCTTGCTGGTGCTGTCAGCAACTTTGGGTGCCCACTTCACCTTTGGTTTTGGAACCTCGGGCAATACCACTTGTTTCTTCATCCATTCTGCACGTTCTACCCTGTTTCCTGAAAGCTTGCCTGTTAAATAGGTTTCCGTAATATAGCTGGCTATTGGTGCAGCATAAGAACTTCCAAAACCAGCATTTTCAACAATTACCGCAATGGCTATCTTAGGATTATCCCTTGGAGCAAATCCGATAAATACAGAGTGGTTCTTTCCATGTGGATTCTGTACCGTTCCTGTCTTACCGCAGAAAAGGATATTCGGAATAGCCGATTCACGTGCGGTACCATGGGAGGAATTTACTGCATCTTCCATCCCATCAATTACAGGTTCAAAATGCCTGGCATCAATATCCACCGAATTTTTCACCAGGTATTCTTTTTTCACTTCTTTCTTTTCCCCGATCCCTTTAATGAGATGGGGTTTAATATAATAACCTCTGTTGGCGATGATCGCCATGATATTCGCCATTTGCAATGGGGTAGCACTCATTTCTCCCTGACCAATAGCGAGCGAGATCACGGTCGTGTATCCCCAGTATTTTCCAAACCTTTTGGTATACTCTTCAGAGGTAAACAATCTTCCTTTACGTTCAAAAGGCATATCCAGGTCCAGTTTAGAGCCAATACCGAATTTCCTTACTTTAGCTTCCCAGGAATCATAGGCCGCAATCTTGCCTTTGAACTTCCTTTGCGTCATCAGTTTCTGGAAAACATAACAGGCATAGGTATTGCATGACCTTGCCAGTCCGCGGCGTAAGGAAATAGGGCCGTCTACGTGTTCACATCTCACCAGGTGGTTTCCTGCCCAATAGCCTCCCGGGCAGTTGAAGGTCGTGTTCGGATCTATTACCCCTTCCTGCAAAGCAATCAGGTCGTCCACAGGTTTGAAGGAAGAACCAGGAGAATAATAACCGGACACTGGGCGTACCGTAAATGGCCGGTTAGGCTGACGGAAAATGTCCATGTAATTATTTCCCTGCTGTCTGCCCACCATTAAATTCGGATCATAGGTCGGACTGCTCACGAAAGCAAGGACCTCACCTGTACTGGGTTCAATGGCGACAATACTGCCGACTTTATTCCGCATCAGTTGTTCGCCCAGTTTCTGCAGTTCTATGTCCAGTGAAGACACAAGGGTTTCCCCTGAAACTGCCAGGGTATCAAACTTCCCTTCCAGGTAACTTCCCTGGGGAACATTTCTTGCATTATATATCGTATTCTCCACACCACGTTCCCCACGTAGGGCTTCATTGTACTCCCGTTCAATACCCGACTTCCCGATATAATCACCGGGGCGGTAATATCCTTCACTTTCTTCAATATCCTTCTCTGAAACCTCCTTCACATAGCCGAAGAACTGGCCTGCAACACTATCCGGATAATGCCTTACGGTCCTGTTTTGTGTTTCAAATCCTATAAAGCGGGAAAGGCGTTCCTGTAAGGCGGCATAGGTTTGTACCGACAGTTGTTTCTCGAATACCGAACGCTGGTACAATGACTGTGTCCTCGCTTTATTATACCTTTTGTGGAAGCCCTTCATATCAATTCCGATAATCCGGCAAAGTTCCAGTGTATCAAAAGGTTTAACCAGGTTTGGCGTAATCATTAAATCATACACCGGTTCATTTTGTACCATCACCCTATTTTTCCGGTCAGTAATCACTCCCCGGGCGGGAAAAGTATATTTTTTGCGCAACACGTTACTGTTCGCCGACAAAAAGTAGCGGTCGCTGGCCACCTGAATATAGAAAAGCTGCCCTATCAGAATAAGTGCAACCACAATAAACAGGCCCTGAATGATATATTTACGGTTAAAAAGATTCTCCATTAGCGCATTTTCCTATTATAGAAGATCAACTCGACCAGTAAAATAGTAAACAGCGTAAAGATAGTGCTAAGCAGGCATCTTAACAAGGTATAAGAGAGTTCGGTTAATGTAAAAGCTTCTAAAAAGAAAAGTACAATATGATGGGCAAAGGTACACAACAAGGCATAGAGTGCGAACCACCTGAATCCCATATGGCCTAAAGAGGGTTCCGGTTCATCGAAATTATCGCGGCTCACCGATACGGAAATAAAGAGCAGCCTCACAAAAACAAGGGTCACACATGCTGCCGTATGCACCCCCAGGGTATCATAAAAAGCATCCAGGGTAAGTCCCGTCCCAAAAGCAATCAGGTACAAGACAATATTTGGGATACCAAAAGGAAGCAGCAACAAAAACAGGATATAGGTAAAAGGGGTAGCGATGTTATAGAAACTCATGTTCCTTAACAACAGCACCTGTCCGGAAAGCAGGAGGAACCATCTGACAACGTTTACTACTATAATTCTACTGTTCATTCGGTAATTTTGATTCTAGGTCTTTCTGTTCCTGTGCATATTTGTCTTTAATCACGTATACATATTGCAAGGTACTGAAATCATTAAAAAGGTTGATTTCTATGGTCAGGAAATTATCTCCGGTTGCGATTCCCCTGTTACTGATTTTTCCCACAGGGATACCCGGAGGGAAGGAACCAAATCCTGACGTAACAATGGTATCGCCCATTTTAACCTTGAAATGGTTGGGAATATCTTTGATATATGCCTTATCGTAATTGGAGTTCCGCTCACCCCAAACCAGAGAGCCGAGGGCTTTGGTAGATTTGATGCTCACACTGATCTTGGTATTTTTATTCAGCAATGATTCTATGGTGGCCAGGTGCTCAGAAACATCCCTGACAATCCCTACCACACCTTTTCCTGCAGATATGACTGCCATCCCGCTGCTGATGCCGTCAACCGTCCCTTTATTGATCGTGATGACATTGTTCCTCAGGGTAATCGAGTTTTTAATCACCCTTGCAGCCAGATAGGTATATTGCACCTGATTGGTCGTATCGGAAACTTTCACTTCCGTAGCCGTATCAATATTTTTTGAAGCCAGTAAAGCCGTATTCAATTTGGCATTTTCCAGGGCAAGGCTGTCATTTACGGCGCCCAGATTAATGTATCTTTTAAATACATTCAGGTTTTCATAAGCACGGCCTACCACTTCATTGGTAGAGTTAAAAGTAACACTGCGCTGATACGCATTATTTTTTACCGTTAATACCAGCCCTATGGTAAAGAAAATGATAAACAGGAAAAATGCGTTGTATCTGTTTATGAAAATCCAAAGGTTACGCATATCTGTATAGTATGATTTGAAACAGAAAATGCGGGTACGGTTTATAGCCGACCCACATTTTTATTCTTTAGGCTGTGAACTAATTTATTGCATTAAAAACTTGAAACCGCCGATATTTTTAAGGGCAATTCCAGTACCGCGTACTACTGCACGTAGTGGATCTTCAGCTACGTGGACAGGAAGTTTTGTTTTTGCGGCAACACGTTTATCCAGGCCACGAAGCAAAGCCCCGCCACCGGTTAAATAAATACCTGTCTGATAAATATCTGCAGAAAGCTCTGGTGGCGTAATCTCTAAAGCCTTAAGAATTGCTTCTTCGATTTTAGAAATAGACTTGTCCAGGCAATGCGCAATTTCAGTATAAGACACGGTGATTTGTTTAGGCACACCTGTCATTAAATCTCTTCCCTGCACAGCGAAATCTGCTGGTGGATCTGTCAGTTCAGGTAATGCTGCACCTACTTCAATCTTGATTTTTTCCGCTGTACGGTCACCAATCATAATATTGTGCTGACGGCGGATATAGTTCACGATATCAGAATCGAAGTTATCTCCTGCCACACGGATAGACTGGTCGCATACAATACCGGAAAGGGCGATAACAGCAATTTCTGTCGTACCACCACCGATATCGATAATCATGTTACCCATAGGTTCTTCCACGTCAATCCCGATACCCACAGCTGCTGCCATTGGTTCGTGAATCAGATAAACTTCTTTGGCACCTGCAATCTCAGCCGAATCCCTTACTGCACGTTTCTCTACTTCGGTAATACCTGAAGGAATACATATGACCATTCTTAAGGAAGGGAACATCCATCCTTTGCCGCCGTTCAGCATACGGATCATGCCTTTAATCATGGCTTCAGCAGCATTAAAATCTGCGATCACCCCATCTTTTAAAGGACGCACGGTACGGATATTATCGTGCGTTTTACCTTCCATCTGCATGGCCTGACGACCGATGGCTATGATTTTATTTGTTTGTCTGTCGAAAGCAACAATGGAGGGCTCATCAACAACAACTTTATCATTATGTATAATCAGGGTGTTGGCGGTGCCTAAATCGATGGCAACCTCTTGTGTGAACCAGTTAAATAAACCCATTTATAGGTGATAAATTATATATTAAAAATTCTGTATACTATAGTAATGTAAAACTACGTCTTTTTATTGTATAAGCAGACAAATAAATTAGTGCTTGAAATGTCTGATTCCTGTGGTCACCATCGCAATACCTTTTTCATTTGCCATGTTCACTGAATCGGCATCCTTTATAGAGCCACCTGGCTGTAAAACAGCAGTAATTCCAGCTTCAGCAGCGATTTGTACGCAATCAGGGAAAGGGAAAAAGGCATCTGAAGCCATTACCGCACCTGTAAGACTGAAGCCAAATTCATTTGCTTTCACAATCGCTTGTTTCAGGGCATCTACCCTCGAAGTCTGACCAACGCCGCTAGCCAGCAATGTATTGTCTTTCACGAACACGATCGTATTTGATTTGGTGTGTTTAACAATTTTATTGGCGAAGAAAAGATCTTTTAACTCTGCTGCTGTAGCTGTTTTTTCAGTCACGGCAGTCATCTGGTCAGGACCTTCAATAATCAGGTCTTTGTCTTGTTCAATAACCCCGTTTAATAAAGTTTTGAATTGTTTTTTTGTCAGTTCTACCGGGTTACGCTGTAAAATCACCCTGTTCTTTTTGGCTTTGAACAATTCCACCGCTTCTGGTTGGTAAGAAGGGGCAATCAACACTTCAAAAAATAATTTATTGATTTCTGTAGCGGTAGCCAGGTCAACTTCACCATTGGTAATCAGTACGCCACCAAAAGCAGAAACCGGGTCACAGGCTAGTGCATCATCCCATGCCTGAGCAATGGTAGTCCTTGATGCCAGTCCACAGGCATTGGTATGTTTCAATATTGCGAAAGTAGGCTCTTCGAACTCATCAATAAGGCTCACTGCAGCATCCACATCCACCAGGTTATTATAAGAAAGCTCTTTTCCATTTAATTTGGTGAACATCTCATCCAAATCGCCGAAAAATACACCTTGCTGGTGAGGGTTTTCTCCGTAACGTAAAATTTTAGAAGTATTGATACTTTGTTTAAATACATCAAGAGGCTCTTCTGTGTTGAAATAATTGAAGATTGCCGTATCGTAATGCGAAGAAGTATGGAAAGCTTTTTTAGCGTAAGCTTTGCGTTGTGCCAAAGTGGTTTCCCCATCTTGTTCTTCCAGTTGTTTTTGCAGGGTAGCGTAGTCATCTTTTGAAGCAAGAATAACCACGTCATTAAAGTTTTTAGCTGCAGCCCTGATCAGGGAAATACCGCCAATATCAATTTTTTCAATGATTTCTTCGGCAGTACCGCCAGCTTTCACCGTTTCCTCAAAAGGGTAAAGATCTACAATAACCAGATCAATTTCGGGGATTTCATATTCAGCGATTTGCGCTTTATCTTCATTCAGGTTTCTGCGGTTTAAGATACCGCCAAAAACTTTCGGGTGTAATGTTTTCACGCGTCCACCTAAGATAGATGGGTAACCAGTAAGGTCTTCAACCGCTGTAACAGGTAAATTCAGGTCTTTGATGAACTGCTCTGTACCACCGGTAGAGAATAATTGCACGCCCTGCTCAGAAAGCAGACGTACCAGTGGTTCTAGACCATCTTTGTAATAAACTGAAATTAAAGCGTTTTTGATCTTTATTTGCTGACTCATTAGGTGTAATTTTTGAGCCGCAAAATTATGGGTTTTTATTGATAATTTTAATATCGACGGTAATAAAAGTTCTTATTTTTTTAACTTCTTCATAATACTCTCAATGATACGCGGATAGTGTTGGTGTTCAAGTTGTTGTCCTTTGAACTTTACCATTTCAAGGTTATCGCCCTTGTCAATGCGGTATTTTGCCTGGTAAATGAATTCCCCTTCGTCATAATTTTCGTTCACATAGTGAATGGTGATGCCGCCTTCAGTTTCAGCGTTAGCCAGTACAGCCTTATGGACATGATCGCCATACATTCCTTTGCCCCCAAATTTCGGAAGCAGGGCAGGGTGGATATTAATAATACGTCCGGGATAGGTTTCGGTAAGGTTTTTCGGAATGAGCCATAAGAAACCGGCGAGAACGATCAGGTCGATGTCCAGGTTTTTGAGCATATCCACTACGGTATCCGATTCATAGAATTCTTTTCTGTCGAATATATGGGAAGGGATTTCGAAATTATCTGCGCGCTGTAAAACGTAAGCATCGGGATTGTTGGTCAGCACCAGGGCTATTTCTACTTCCGTACTGTGTTTGAACAGTTCCATGATTTTCTGGGCGTTAGACCCTGAACCGGAGGCGAAGATGGCTATGCGTTTTTTCATTCGTAAAATCTATTCGTCAAAAATAGCATTTTAGGCATTTAATGAAAGGTTTTTATGGAATATATTCCATAACAGGGACATTTGCGGGAGGGGGTGGGGAATTTATGCTCCGCTAATGGGGAAGTAATGAGGAGAGGAAATTCTTGCGGCTACTTTTTATATGTTACATTTACGGGGATAGCATATGTAGTCCTGATTAGTCCTTTTATGATTAGAATGAAATTACCAGATAATATTGATAAAATTACAGTTGTAAAAGCAAGGATCTCAGAATTCCCTCCGAATGGTTTTATCGAATTTGAAGAAGGCAACGATGGTAGCGGTGATAATTATGGTTTATATTGGGCGATAGGAAGAGATCTTGAAGAACCAATAGTATGCTATAAGAACCATGAGGAATTTTTATTGGTTCCTGAATTTCCTGATCTTGATTCGTTTTTAAAACGGCATTACGTTGGGCAAGGACAGACTGTCGATTTTATATCTTCAAGTAAAAAGCCATTCTTTCCGGATCTTTACAACAAGGCCAGGGTTTTAACAAAGAATAATAAAACAGAAGATGCTATTCAGGTATTGGAAGAATCAGTTGAACAATTTGCCGAGTTTGCTGACGCTTGGACGCTATTGGCAGAAAACTATTATAAGCAAAACCAACTGGACAAAGCGGAATTCGCATCATTGAACTCAATAATAAGTAATTATGCTTTCGGGCTTCCTTCAAAGAAAGCAATTGATCTATTTAACAAGATAAACCCAGCCGGAAAATACAAAGATCATCCGTTAGTAAAAAGAAAAGAGGGGTTGTTATCCGGAGGTAGTTACTTCAACCCATTCACAATGAATTACAATAGCATTTTAGACACTATTGCAGAATTTGAGAACTTACTTGAATATAGATCAGCCCTAATCTTGGAACAGAATTATTCATATTTGATGAGTTCTGAGAAAATGGAAATCAAAGAAAAGAACAATTTCAACAGTTTTAAATGGGCAAAAGATTTCAGAGAAAAACTTTTTAAGTATTATCCTGATAGAGCGTATTTTTACTAATATTTTTTGAAAATTGGCTATTTCTATCAATTTTTCTACAGAATGGTCCGGGTATTCCCCTTAACGGCAGTCAGCAGATGGGTAGACTTGGCTTACTGTAAAAACATCAAAAAACTAATGAAATCAAATTTTACCTTTTTATTTTGTATAACTGTGCTATTCTCTTTTTTCTTACTGGTTAGCATGATCAAAATTGATCCAATACAAAAAATTGTTTTAAGGTCAAAAATAGAATCATCTGACAAGAAATTCAAAACTGTTTTAAGTGAAATTGGCATTTGCTATTATTCGGATTATACGCTATTGGAGATTCCTGTTATTTCAGTCAATACTTACCTGACTTTGGATACTGGAATGAATATTATAAAGTCGAAGTCCTCTTTGCCTCATACAACCTTCAGATATTTCGTTTTTAAGAATAGTACTTCAGAAGGGTTAAGATATGATTCGTTAGCGCAAATAAAAGGTAGGCCTTTCTCTGTCGATTCACTTTTGAAAAGAAAGGCGTATAAAGATGCGATTTTTTATAATCCTAAAACTGATAAATTGATAAGCTCAAAAAAGTCTAAAATCAATCCCGAATCATTAGTTGAGGTCTATTCTCGTCTACCAGCTGAAAATAGGTATCAGGATACCTTAAAATTTCATTACTGCAATGAAATGAATAATGTCAGATATTCTTTTTCAAATACATTAGATCAGCATGATAATGGTAAAATATACAAAATAGATAATACTTTCAGTACAGTTATACCAAATTCTGGAAATCCTGGTCAAATACAAATGATCAGGATGGTGTTCGAAATGCATAAGGATGAAAATTCAGATATGGAAAGTATTAAAAATTATTTTGAAAAATTTATTGCTGAAAAGGAGAATTAGAACGTGTGGTTTTGAGGTATGTGACGATTCATGGGGATTGCTCTTAATGATGTAATGGGTAATGAAAGAATTTATGAAGTTTCAATATTAACAAGGTGTTAGTTGTTGTTTATCAACAATTAACATCTTGTTAAATCTTTTGTAGATGTTCCAATGAAAGGATACTGGTTTTCCTTGCTAAACGATGTGGCGGAATATCTGCTATATTCCTAAAGTACCCCTCATGGGAGGTATTGGACAGTTTGATGAAACTGGAATCGCTTTACGCTTGATCTGCCCGGCAGGAACTGGGTTTGTTTTGTTACAAATTTAACTTATCTCTCTATGTCATTTAAGAGAAATGTCGAACAATATCTTCAAAGTTGGAAACTAAATGATAGTCGCAAACCATTAATCAGCCGTACCACCAAATACTTTTGAAATACGGAAAGCCATATCTGGCGTAATATCCGATTTCAGATTCACGATATGATTTAATGTCTGACTGGATATGCCTAAGAGCTTAGCTGCTTCGGTAGTTAATCACTTCTTCCCGAAGTAATTCGCCAGGATGTATAAAATGCATTGCTCTTTTCATTGTGTAGGTTCCTTTAATGGTTCAATGTAGTCAACGTCATAAGCGTGCTGGCCGTCAAAATTGAATATGACGCGGTAATTTTTATTTACGTTGATGCTCCGCTCCAATAATTTTTCAGATTACCTGGAAGTTTAATGGATGTTCCAGTTTTAAAAAATGCCAAAATCTTCAGGTACTTTCTGGGCACTATCAATGACCTCTAATATCATTTCAATAGGTGCTGAATAAAGTGTTCAGTAATGAAGAGGGCATAACTTCAGTAAATGTATGACGTCATCTTAAGTAGAAAACATTTTGAAAACACAATGGTCACCCTGATACAACTTACTCAGCAGGCTGGTGAAACGCATTCAATTGAACACCCAATCATTTATCCCTGTAAACGCGTGTCAGTCAATATTTAAGAATATTAAAATTATTTATAATATGGTTTTGCATATTATAAACATTAGTTCTATATTTGCAGTCCGAAAACAGAAATTTAAAAGCCTGACGGAAGAATAGCACGGCTTTTATATATATAATATTATTTTAATAAAAAATGGCAAATCATAAATCGTCTTTAAAAAGAATTAGAGCAAACGCTACTAAACGTCTACGTAACAGATACCAGGCAAAAACTACCCGTACATTTATCAAAAGATTACGTGCGTCTGTAGATAAAACTGCTGGTCAGGAATTATTACCTAAAGTAATTTCTATGTTAGATCGTTTGGCTAAAAAGAACGTGATTCACAAAAACAAAGCTGCGAACAACAAATCAAAATTAACTAAGTTTGTAAATAACTTAAAATAGAGATAAATTACCATACGAAAACGGGATAGGCTTTTGCCTGTCCCGTTTTTTTGTTTTATGGTAAATTATAAACAAAATCTGAACTTAAAGTCCTGGGCGGAAGCCGACAGGCCAAGGGAAAAGTTACTGCTCCGCGGACGCAGACATCTTACTGATGCGGAGCTGATTGCTATCTTAATCCGATCAGGAAATGCCATGGAAACGGCAGTGGACCTGAGTAAGCGGATACTGAATAGCTTTGATAATGATCTGGAAAAGCTTGGACAGATTCCTATTCGTCAACTTCTTGAGTTCAAAGGAGTGGGAGAGGCTAAAGCACTTTCTATCATTGCAGCATTGGAGCTAGGCCGTCGCAGGAAAGAGCAACCCATAAAGAAGAATATCAAAGTCACGTCCTCAAGGGATGTGTACGAATATATGCTTCCTGTGTATGAAGATCTGCAACATGAAGAATTCTGGATTTTAATGTTGAACAGGGCCAATAAGGTGATCAGTAGACAGCAGGTCAGTAAGGGAGGACAGGCTGGTACAGTTGCCGACCCTAAAATGATCTTTAATATGGCGATAGAGCATAAGGCGGCTTTCATCATCCTTACCCATAATCATCCTTCAGGCAATGCGACTCCCAGTCAGGAAGATATCTCTATCACTAAAAAACTGATTGCCGGTGGTAAAATGCTGGATCTGCTGGTGCTGGACCATCTCATCATCACCAACAAATCATTCTACAGCTTATGCGATGAGGGCATTATATAATTTATATCTTTGCATTTTACAACGAATAGAACATGAAGATATCATATAACTGGCTTAAACAATTCATACAAACGGATCATACCCCTGAGGAACTTTCTTTAATACTGACCAATATTGGTCTGGAAGTGGAAAGTCTGGAAACCGTACAACCTGTGGTTGGTGGTTTGGCGGGTCTGGTTATTGGTGAAGTACTGAGCTGTGTGCCACATCCAAACGCGGACCGCTTAAGAGTGACCACAGTAAATGTTGGCGGTGCAGCAGCTGTACAGATTGTATGTGGTGCACCAAATGTTGCCGCAGGACAAAAAGTTGTAGTGGCTACCGTAGGCACTACCGTGTATCCGAATGAAGGGGAACCTTTCAAAATAAAATCTTCGAAAATACGCGGTGAGGCTTCCGAAGGGATGATCTGTGCAGAAGACGAAATAGGCCTGGGTGCTTCCCATGCCGGGATTATGGTGCTGGCAGAAGATGCAGTAGTGGGACTTCCAGCGAAGGCATATTTCAAAATGGAAGATGATTATCTTTTTGAAATCGGTCTGACCCCAAACAGGGCTGATGCAGCTTCTCACCTTGGTGTAGCAAGAGACCTTGCCGCATTTCTGAGGATTGAACTGAACATGCCCGATGTGTCTTCCTTCAAAACAGCCAGTACAGGTTTGACGATATCGGTTGATGTAGAAGATACAGTAGCTTGTCCGAGGTATAGCAGTGTATCGATAAGTGGGGTAACGGTGAAAACATCGCCCGACTGGTTACAGGATAAATTAAAGGTGATCGGTATCCGCCCTATTAATAATATTGTTGACATTACCAACTATGTGCTGCATGACCTGGGGCAACCTTTACATGCCTTTGATGCAGATCAGATTGCAGGTAAAAAGGTGATCGTTAAGAAGTGTGCAGATCAAACACCATTTGTTACCCTTGATGGGATAGCACGTGAACTTTCGTCAGAAGACCTGATGATCTGTGATGCGGAAAAGCCCTTGACTATAGCGGGTGTTTATGGAGGAAAAAATTCAGGCGTGTCTGCAGAGACGGTAAATATATTTTTAGAGAGCGCTTATTTCAATGCGGTGTCGGTACGTAAAACTGCGAAACGACATACCTTGAAAACTGATGCTTCCTTCCGTTTCGAGCGTGGTACTGATCCGGAAATGACAGTTATTGCTTTAAAGCGTGCTGCATTATTGATTCAGGAATTGGGAGGGGGTGAAATTTCATCTGAAGTGAGTGACCTTTATCCTGCTCCTATTGCTCCGTTTGAGGTAGAGGTGACGTATAAAAATATCACCAGATTAATTGGCGCAGCTATTCCTGATGCGGAAATCAAAGCGATTATTACCTCATTGGGTATTGCCGTTGCTGCAGAAACTGCAGAAGGCCTTTCCCTGAAAGTCCCAACTTTTAAAGTGGATGTAACGCGGGAATGTGATATTACGGAAGAGGTTTTACGTATCTATGGATATAATAATATAGAAATTCCTACCAAGGTGAATGCTTCACTGGCTTTTACTGCGAAACCAGACAGGGAACAAATCCAGCATGCTGTGGCAGATATGCTAACTGCAAATGGTTTCCTGGAGATCTGGTGTAACTCTTTAACCAAGGGTGTTTATTCTAAGAATGAAGCAGAAGCGGTAAAGATCCTGAATCCGCTGAGTTCCGACCTGAATGTGATGCGCCAGAGTTTACTGCTGCCGGCATTGGAAAGTGTTGCCTATAACCTGAACAGGAAAAGTGCTGATATCAAGTTTTACGAATTTGGTAAGACCTATCATTTAATTAATGAGAACTATGTGGAGCGTCCGCGCCTGTTGGTTTTGATCTCCGGAGCAAACGCCACTGAACAGTGGAATGAAAAACCTGCTGCGGTGAGTTTTTATACCATTAAAGCTGCAGTAGATGCCATCATTGGACGTTTAGGAATTGCCAATTACCAAACGGAGGAGTTGAGTGATGAAAACTTTGCCTTCGGACTGAGGTATTTCAGGGGGCCACAAACGATTGTTAGTTTTGGTGCGGTTACTGCAGCGGATAAAAAGCAGGCCGATGTAGATAAAGAGGTGTATTATGCAGATTTTGACTGGGCAGGATTACTCGACATGGTGAGAAAGAATAAAATTATCAACAAGGAAATCCCTAAATACCCTGCAGTAAGACGGGATTTATCGATGCTGGTAGATACTGAAGTTACTTTCGATACCCTGAAAGGCATTGCTTTTAAAACAGAGAAGAAACTGTTGAAAAATGTACAGGTGTTTGATGTGTATGTGGGGGATAAGCTGCCGGAAAACAAAAAGTCGTATGCCCTGAATTTTACCCTGCAGGACGAGGAGCAGACCTTAACGGATAAGCAAATTGATGCGGTTATGCAAAAGATTATTGTTAATTTAGCGCAAACAGCGAAAGCAGAGATCAGAAAGTAATTTTATTTATTACTTTTAGGGATATTTACAGCTAAACCAAATCAACATTATGTCTTCGGTTGCCGAACAGTTAAATTCAGTATTACAAAAAACAGCTCGTTTGATAGAGCTGTGTAATGCATTGCATGAAGAAAACGAATTGTTGAAACAGGAAAATGCAGCTGTGAAATCGGCTTTGGGTGCTGCAAAGATTAAGCACGCGGAAATGGATGAAAAGATGCGTGTACTGAAACTGGCGAAGAGTATAGAGGGCACGAGCGAAAAGACACTTGATATAAAGCAAAAAATTAACGATTTTGTGCGTGAAATTGATAAGTGTGTGGTGTTGCTTAAAAAATAAGGGCTACAAGGACTTGAAACAAAGCTAAGAAATGGGAGAAATCTCGATTAAAATAACTATCTCTGACCGTATTTATCCGCTAAAGGTGAGTATGGAAGAAGAGGAAATTGTAAGGCGCGCAGCTAAGATTATCAATGAACGCATAAAGGACTACCAGGAAAATTATGCGGTTAGGGATAAACAGGATTTGCTTTCTATGGTTGTATTGCATTATGCGACAACGGTATTAAAAATGGAAAATAAAGTGCAGAACCAGGATTCTGCAGTTGCGGAAAAAGTTGAAGAATTAGATAGTTTGTTGAACGATTTTTTTACCAGATAGACGTTCATAGCGTATAAGCGATAGAGATTTAACCGGAGTTAAGTTTTTAGTTTCATTGTTGAGTAGTGTTGGATTTGTTGGCTATAGGCTGTTAACAGCTATTTTGTAGTTTGACGGTTCACATCCTTATGCAATAGAATTATAAATTTAACTGCGGTTTTTTTTTGCCGTTGAATTTAGTTGAAAGGCGAATAAAAGTGCAGGGGATGGTTGAGGGTGATCATAAATTGAAAATTAGATTTGCATGGGCACAGAAGTTATAAAATAGTTCGACTCATGCAGATTTTATATATATATAAATTGAAATGGAAATAATAGGAATAATTGGATATGTGCTTGCCGGCTTAGTTGTGGGCGTATTAGTGGGAAGATATCTGCTGCGCAATCTGCTTAAAAAGCAGGAGATTGCTGCTCAGCACAAAGTGAAAAAGATATTAAAGGATGCAGAAGTGCAGGCCGAGATCATGAAAAAAGACAGGATGCTGGAAGCAAAAGAGAAATTCCTGCAACTGAAATCTGAACATGAACAGGAAGTAAGCGCCAAAAATAATACGGTTAACCAACGTGAAAACGCCATCAAGCAAAAAGAACAGTCGGTAAATCAGCGATTGGAAAACATGAACCGCAAGGAACAGGAGCTGGATAACCATAAGAAGAACCTCGAGAAACAAACGGATATCGCTGTAAAAAAACAGGAAGAAGTGGAGTTGCTGAAGAACCAGCATGTGAAGCAGCTGGAAACAATAGCTGGTTTAAGTGCTGATGAGGCGAAAAACCAGTTGGTGGAGAACATGAAGCAGGAAGCAAGGACCCAGGCCATGATCCAGGTGAAGGATATTGTGGATGAAGCTAAACTAACTGCGACCAAAGAGGCTAAAAAAGTAGTGATCCAAACGATACAGCGTACCGCTGTGGAAGCAGCGATAGAAAATACAGTGTCTATTTTCCATATCGAAAGTGATGAGATTAAAGGCCGTGTCATTGGTCGTGAAGGAAGGAATATCCGTGCACTTGAAGCAGCCACAGGAATTGAGATTATTGTGGATGATACACCTGAAGCGATTATCTTGTCTGGGTTTGATCCGGTAAGGAGAGAGATTGCCCGTTTGGCTTTACACCGCCTGGTGACAGATGGCCGTATTCACCCTGCCCGTATTGAGGAAGTGGTGGCCAAGACTAAAAAACAGATTGAAGATGAGATTGTAGAGATTGGTGAACGTACCGTGATCGATCTGGGAATTCATGGTTTACACCCTGAGCTGATCAGAATGGTAGGCCGTATGCGTTACCGTTCGTCTTATGGACAGAATTTATTGCACCACTCCCGTGAGGTGGCTAATTTCTGTGCAACGATGGCGGCTGAGCTGGGTCTGAATGCCAAGATGGCGAAACGTGCCGGCTTGTTGCATGATATAGGTAAAGTACCTGATGATAATCCTGAATTGCCTCACGCAATTTTAGGGATGCAGCTGGCAGAGAAATATAAGGAGCATCCTGAAATTTGTAATGCTATTGGTGCCCACCACGACGAAATTGAGATGACTTCCATGATTTCTCCAATTATACAAGCTTGTGATGCGATTTCTGGTGCCCGTCCGGGTGCAAGACGTGAGGTGGTAGAGAGTTACATCAAACGTTTAAAAGAGCTGGAAGAACTGGCACTTTCTTATCCTGGTGTAGAGAAGACTTTCGCGATTCAGGCAGGTAGGGAATTAAGGGTTGTGGTAGAGAGTGAAAGGGTAACTGATCAACAGGCAGAATTGCTTGCCGCAGATATTTCTAACCGTATCCAGACCGAGATGACTTATCCCGGCCAGATTAAGGTGACAGTGATCAGGGAGACCAGGTCTGTCGCTTTTGCTAAGTAAGCAGATACATATCATAATATATTATTTGAAAGCGGTAGATTATTCTATCGCTTTTTTTATTTTTACGGCATGAAGAAAGAACAGAAAAGTAAAGTGAAAGCGGAACCCAAAAAAGAGGTGGATGTTCTTTTTGATCAATACGCCGAGAGTCACCAGCATCCTTCGAATAAGCTGATCCACTGGGTATGTGTCCCCATGATTGTATTTAGTTTATTGGGACTGATCTGGACTATCCCTTTCCCCCATCTTGAATTTTTAGGCAAGTTTAACGGTTTCCTGAACTGGGCGTCTTTTGTGATCGCTTTTGCCGGATATTATTATTACCGCTTATCGCCAATCCTTTCTTATCTGATGATCTTATTTGTTTTTGCTGCAGCCGGGATAATTGTTCAGCTGGAGAAATGGGAAGCATCCGGCGGACCTGCAGTATGGCTGGTTTGTGCAGTGGTTTTCGTTTTTGCCTGGATAGGCCAGTTTATAGGGCATAAAATTGAAGGAAAGAAGCCTTCATTTTTACAGGATGTTAAGTTTTTGTTAATTGGCCCAATTTGGTTATTTCACTTTTTATGCCAAAAAATCGGCTTAAAATATTGATACCATGAGGTGTTAACGATTTCTTAACACGCGGGTTAAGGAATGGTAACTTAAGCCTAACATATCGCTAATATTGTGATAATACTTTTGTCTAAACTTTAATAAAGGCAAAAATTGAAATCACAACTACAATTCAAAAAGGCGCTGATCATACTAATTTGTATGATTATGAGTGCCGCTGGCTTCGCTCAGGGAACAGGAAAAATCTCTGGGACTGTTACCGATAAAAAGACGGGCGAAACCCTCATTGGTGTTACTGTAAAAATAAAAGGCTCTGCAAAGGGTATGGCTACAGATGTGGATGGAAAATATTCCATTACGGGTTTGAGCAATGGTAAATATATTGTGAGCTTTCAGTATATAGGTTACACTGGAAAAGATATCAGTGAAGTTGAAGTAACAGGGGGAAAAAATACTATTCTGAATGTTATTCTAGAAGAATCCAATTCTCAAAACCTGAATGAGGTCGTTATTCAGGGATCATTTAAAAAAGAAAGTGTAAATGCACTTTATGCCACACAAAAGAATAGTGCTTTAATTTCAGATGGTATCTCATCTGAGTTGATTAAACGGTCTCCGGATAAAAACACATCTGATGTATTAAAGAGAATTAGCGGAACAACTATTCAGGATAATAAATTTGTGGTTATACGTGGATTGAGTGACCGTTATAATGCGGCAATGCTTGATGGTTCTACCTTACCAAGTACTGAACCCAATAGAAAGGCATTTTCATTTGATATTGTGCCATCAAACCTGGTAGATAATCTTATCATCAATAAAACAGCTACACCAGATCTTCCTGGTGACTTTGCTGGCGGTGCAATTCAAATCAGTACTAAAGATATTCCTGAACAGAATTTCTTTTCATTCGGTGTTGGGGGAGGATATAATACAGCTTCGACCTTTAAAGATTTTAAAAGTGGTACCAGGAATACTTCAGATTATTTTGGCTTTGATAATGGAATGAAGGCTTTATCGGATAACTTTCCAAGTACCACAAGGATCCAGAATGGATTGACTGAAGCACAAAATATCCGTGGGTTGAAAGGTTTGCCACAGGATTGGAATATATATAACCATACTGCTTTACCTACACAAAATTATCAGGTGACTTTAGGTAAAGTTAAGGACTTGAAAAATAATTCTAAACTGGGTGCTATTGTTTCCTTAACCTACCGCAATTCACAAACTATACTGACAGATGTTGTCCGTGATTATTATGATTTCGATTACAAAGACGATGTTTATAAATTTTCAACCAATGTTGGTGCCTTAGCTAACTTTGCATATACTTTTGGTAAGAACAAAATTACCTTTAAAAATATTTACAACAGAATTTACGATGACCAGTTTCTATACAGAGAAGGGTTAAACAGAGCAATATCAAGTGATATTCAATTCTATGCATTTGATTTGATGCAGAAATCTTTGTTGAAATCTACAGTTGAAGGTAGCCACCAATTAGGACAAAGGAATTCAAAACTGAATTGGTCTTTAAGCTTTAGCAATGTTTTAAATGACCAGCCAGATCAGAGAAAACTGAATTATGCAAGGAATATTTCTGAACCTGAAACTGCACCATATTCTGCTAATATTACCACTTTAGGCAGAGAGAACGCGAGATTGTTCTCCCGAATGAATGAAAATGTTTATACCGGAGCTGTTAACTATTCATTACCTGTGACTATTTTTAATTCCAAAGCGACTTTCAAAACCGGATTAACTTCTCTGTATCGCGACCGTACGTTTGATGTTCGTTTTATTGGTGCTGAGCTTAGAACTAATGATGATACCGAAGAAATCAGAATAAGGCCTATTAATACCCTTTATGGAAGAGACCTTTTAAATAACAACAGCTATAAACTTTCTGAATTGAATAACTCATTGGATAGCTACACTGCCAACTCTTTGACAAACGCAGGTTACGTAATGTTGGATAATAAACTTGGAGATAAAGCAAGGATCGTTTGGGGCGCAAGGGTTGAACAGTTCAATTTACAATTGGAACCTAAAAATTCAACTGCAAATAATGTTGACCAAAATTATATTGATGTTTTACCATCTGCAAACTTTACCTATAGTCTTACAGATAAGATTAATTTGAGAGCTTCTTATTACCGTACGTTGGCTCGTCCGGAATTCAGAGAATTGTCTGTTGGTACATACTATGATTATGAGACCCTTTCAAATTTGCAAGGTAATGCTAACCTGAAACGGTCTTCCATCGACAACGCTGATATCCGGTTTGAATTATATCCGCAAGCTGGGCAGATTATTTCAATATCTGGTTTCTACAAAAAGTTTAAAAATGCAATTGAAACCTTTAATAATGATGCAACTTCTACCAGAACTGTTCAATATTTTAATTCGGATAAAGCTACGGTATATGGAATTGAATTTGAAATCCGTAAAAGCCTGGACTTCATAGTTGAAAATGATTTCATGAAAAATACTACAGCGTATACGAATCTGACTTTTGTTAAATCTAAAGTAGTAAATGATACCAATACAGGTTTGTTCAATGTTGAGTCTGATCGTGCTATGGTTGGTCAGGCACCTTATGTGATCAATGCAGGGTTGATGCATAGCTTTATGGATAACAAATTGACATTTAATGCACTTTACAACAAAGTTGGTCGCAGACTGGCTGTTGCTGGTGGTGGTGTTTACAAAGGGATCTGGGAAGCGCCGAGGAATGTTATCGATCTGCAGTTAGGCATGAAAGTTTTAAAGAATAAGGGAGAGCTTAAATTTAATGCAGGAGATATCTTGAATCAGAGGACAACCCTTTATTATGATATCGACACCAATAAAAAATATGATGTAGCAGGTGGCGATTATACGGTGAGCAGCTATAAAGCAGGAAGTAACTTCTCTGTAGCCTTCTCCTATACATTCTAATGTTAATATTACATTAACACTGCTTGGTTATGCTTAATGATTATTTAAAGTAGTGTTAATGTAGTAGTTAAATCCGAATTGCAATTTTGTACTAATAAAAACAAACAGAAAATGAAAAAACAATTATTAGCAACTGCCTTGAGTTTACTTGTGTTTTTCGCAAGTTGTTCAAAAAATAATAATGATGATACTGATGAACCAACAACTGAAGAAGGTGTTGTTGTCGTAAGTGGTGATATTACTACAGCAACTACATGGACTTCTGATAAAATTTACTTGTTAAAGAGCAATGTGTTCGTAACGAATAACGTAACATTAACTATTGAGCCTGGAACTATTATTAAAGGTGATAAAGCTACAAAAGCGGCTCTTATTATTACAAGAGGTGCTAAAATTAATGCAACTGGTACTGCTGAGAAACCAATTGTATTTACGTCAAATCAGCCGGCTGGCGGACGTGACCGTGGTGATTGGGGAGGTTTAATTCTTTTGGGGAAAGGACTGAATAACTTAGGTACATCAGTAGGGATTGAAGGTATTAGTGATGCAACGGATAAAGCTAAACATGGTGGTACAGATAATGCTGATAATTCAGGTGTGTTAAAATATGTGCGTGTTGAATTTGCTGGTATCGCTTTAGGTCCGGATAATGAAATCAATGGTGTTACTTTTGGTAGCGTTGGTTCAGGTACAACTGTAGAATACGTAGAAGTTTACCGTTCTGGTGATGATGCTTTTGAATGGTTTGGTGGAGCTGTTAATGCTAAACACCTCTTAACAGTAGCGACTTGGGATGATGACTTTGATACAGATAATGGCTTCTCAGGTAAAATTCAATTTGGACTGGCTCAACGTCTTGCCTCAACAGCTGACGTTTCAGGTTCAAATGGTTTCGAATCCGATAATATGCAAAGCGGTGATGCCAGTACACCTAAAACATCCGCGGTATTCTCTAATATGACAATTTTAGGTCCTGTTGGTCAGGGAACTGTTAATGCAAGTTATCAGCATGCTGTACAGATTCGTCGTAATTCACAAATGAATTTATTTAACTCAGTAGTTGCAGGTTACACTGAAGGTGTTTTTTATGATGATGCTTTACCTGCTAATGCAGCAAACTCTTCTTCATACCTATTAGCTGGAGGTACAGTATTTGCTAACAACCTTATCGCAGGAAGTAATAGTAAAGGTAACCAGATTAAAGCATCCAGTGCAGCAACCCTGGCTTTAATTACTCCATTCTTAACTGCTAACAATACTTTCTCTCCTGATTTAACTGGAGCTGGAATCTATACTGATGCATTTAAATTTTCTTCAGACTTAGTAGCATCAGCAAGAGTTGGTATTCCAAACTTTACTTTGATTGCTAATTCTCCAGCTGCAACAGGTGCTTCATTTGCACATGCTAAAGTAGCTGATTCTTTCTTTGAACAAGTAGCTTATAAAGGTGCATTTGGTTCAACTGACTGGACTGCTGGTTGGGCTAATTATAATCCTCAGATTTTACCTTATACAACACCTGGTGCTGTAAAATAAAATTAAAATATTGCATATAAAAAAGTCCTGTGGTGTATTCACCCGGGACTTTTTTTGTATTGAGGTATTTTAGCGCTCAAGATATAATGTTGAAAATCATAATGGATATTGTAGCGAATTGTACACGTGTTTCGTTTTAGGAATATAAATCTATTAATCAAATCATTATGAATAAAAATTGTCTACTATTTGCTGTCCTTATGTTATCCCTCTCCTTTTGTTCCTGTAAAAAGGAAAAGGGTGTAAATACTGCGATTGAGATTGATGAAACAAATCTAACGGTATGTCCGGAGTATGGGACATGCGAGTATTTTTTTAGTGAGGAGGCAAAGTTTAATTTGAATGATGTTAGTAATCCTTTAAGAAAAGGAGAGGAAAGGATATTTTTTAGTGGTCAACGGTCTTCAATGTCAACATATATTTATATAATGGCACCGAAGAAGGGGGATGCTTTTTTATTGAACAAGCGAGATATTCTTAATAGGAAAGTAATAGTCAACAGAAACTGTGTTGCTTGTTACATGCTGTCTAGCCGTCCTGTGGATGGGTATGTTAAAGGACGCAATCTTACCCCTGAGAAAGCAGCAGATCAATCAAAATGGATTCTGGAAGCTCAGGTTATAATGCAGACAGAAGGTTCCTCAGGGTTTAGAGATACGATTTATGTCAAGCAGTATTTTTATCCAAAGTTTATTAATAACTGATCCTTAATTATGTCTTAACATGGTAGCCTTACATTTGCATTGTAAATACCTGGTTAGTATTTATAGTTAATGGTTTAGTTGATAACAGTAGCCCAGATGGATGTCCGGGCTTTTGTTTTTTATACTGTTTTGAGTAATTACATACCTCACTGTTCATCAGTGACAATCTGTTGAAAGGCACTGAACTCTATCTAACCGCATGTTTTACTAAAAATTCTTTCCAATCTTTTCCAGCATCTCCGGTGGTATACTTCTCATATCTACTACCAGAAATCCATCCAGGCAATCAGAGAACTTCGGATCTATATTGAAACAGATGATCTTTGCATTTAAATTCAGGTATTGCCTTAACAGCACCGGGATCTTAATGTGTGTATTCTCAATATCTGAAATCAGTCCGTCAAGATCTTTCAGCGACTCACTGCTTTCAATCAACAAATCTTTATCTATAGCCGACAAGTCGGCCTTAAACTTATTCTTCGGTTTTACATAGTGCCCCAGTTCATAATCGAAATGATTCTTTGTGATATAGTTTACGATAAGCGATTTAGAGAACTTAGAGAAGTTGTTGCTGATACTCACCGGGCCAAACATATACCTGTACTGTGGATTGTCCAGGAGATATTTTAAGATACCTTTCCATAACAGGAATAGCGGCAAAGGTTTCTGCTGGTATTCTTTGCGGATCCAGGACCTGCCGAGCTCTATTCCCTGGCGCAATACCGGATAAAAAGGTTCCTTGATTTTGAACAATTCCGAGAGGTAAAAACCTCTGCGGCCCATGGTGTTCAGAATTTCATCTCCCTTTCCGATACGGTAGGCGCCTACAATGTTCTGCAGCTCTTTGTCCCATATAAAAAGGTGGCTGTAGTAAATATCGTAATTGTCTAAGTCTATCTTTTTATTGGTGCCTTCACCCACTTCCCTGAAAGTGATTTCTCTCAGACGGCCAATTTCCCTTAAGACATTGGGCATATTTGCCGTAGGGCAGATATATACTTCATAGTTCTTTTCAGCCCACACGCGGAAGGTTTCCAGCTGGCTGATTTCTTCTACAATACTATTTCTTGAGGTTTCCTCGATTACAGGTTGCGGCTTTTTTCGGATCTTAAACAGATTGATCGGATTGAACAGTTTTTTCTCTTCTTCTATACTTGTGCCTAAAGCATAAGTACGTGCACGTAAGAAGTCGAGCAGCTTGTTGGTGTTATTTCTGTAAGAGATATCCTGAATGTGGATAGGCTTTCCTATCCTTACTTTTATTTTTAATCCCTGTTTATTTAAAAATTCCGAAGGGAGTTTGGCCGTGCGAAGTGTAGGGTGTATGAAACTTAGGATATTGAATAATACACCGTTGCTGCCATGGAAATAGATAGGAACCACGGGCACTTTAGCCCTGGCGATTAACTTACCGACTACAGGATGCCACAATCGGTCGGTGATCTCCTGTTTGTCCAGACTGAAGGTAGATACTTCACCGGCTGGGAAGATCCCTATAGGAATCCCGTTCTGCAATAAATCAAAAGTCGCTTTTAATCCGCTGATGCTAGAGGAATGCTGTACATTTTCAAAGGGGTTGACTGCAACGAAGAACTCATTCAAATTAGGGATTTTTTGCAGAATGAAGTTGACCATAACCTTCGCTTCCGGCCTTACGGTACACAATAGTTTAACTAATGCCAGTCCCTCCACACCACCATACGGATGATTGGCAACTGCAATGAAACCACCTGTCTTTGGAATGTTCTTTAGGTCATCTTCATCAAAATCTATAGACACGCCTATAGTTTCCAAAATCTTATCTACAAATTCTAAACCGTTGAAGTGCTGGTTCTGAGAAAATACTTTATTGATATCATTCAGTTTCATGACTTCCATGAGCAGGGCTGCCAGCCCCGGAACTCTTAATTTATCGATTTTTGTGGCTTTTGCAAATTCTTTGGTGGTTATGATCTTCATATTTACTACTGGATAGGCGGAATAATCCGCAACCTCAAAAATAAGATTTATATTTCTAATAATCGGCAGTACATTAAACCGACATGAGAAAAAGGCTTATTAATTACTTTAGTTTTTCAAAACAGGAGTATAACGGATTAATGGTGATGATCGTATTGATTATGGTAGTGATGGCAAGTCCATACCTATATCGTTACTTCTGTCCGGAGATTTATGACGCAGTTGCGGAGCAGAAGGCGATACAAGAGTTGATTTTAGTGGAGAGAGATGATGATGCGAAGGATAAAAAAAGGAATTTTAAAAACAGGTTTGAAGGAAGAACGAAAGTACGGCTGTTCAGATTTGACCCCAATACTCTTGATGCGGCAGGATGGCAGTCCCTGGGATTATCGGAGAAGCAGGCTTTTGCCATTTTAAAGTACAGGGAGAAGGGGGGCAGGTTTTATAAGGCCGAGGACCTGAAGAAGATGTATACGGTTAGTCCTGTGCTGTATCAGCAATGGCTACCTTATATATATATAGGTGAATCTTCTTTACAGAAAGACAGTGCGAAATTTTATCGCGCAGCAAATGGAGGGAGGAGTGCCCTACAGGGTAATTCGGCGGCTACGCTAGTCGTGCAAGGTATTCCCCTGGCTTCCGGGACTGTTTCCAAGTCGAAAGCGACTGCGCGGCCTGTAATAGAGGTCAATGGAGCTGACGAAGCCAGGTTGGATGAGATTAAAGGTGTCGGTCCATTTTTTGCAAAACGGATCATTCAATACCGGGAGAGACTGGGAGGTTTTTACCATAAGGAGCAACTGAAAGAAGTTCCCGGGCTGGATAGTCTGAAATATCAGGAGATAGCAACGCAGGTGCGGATCGACAGCGCATTGATCAGGAAGGTCAATATCAATACGATAGCCGAGACGGATTACAGGAAACTGTCATATTTTACTTATAAACAAGTAAAGGCAGTGGTACAATACCGTAAACAACACGGAAATTATGGTAATATTGCAGACTTAAAAAAGGTGGTTATCCTTTCTCCGGAAACGGTGGATAAAATAGCCCCGTATATTTCTTTTTAAGTCATGATTGAAACAAAAATTAAGCAGACCGTACGTGATGTAAGTGATTTCCCGAAAGCTGGAATTGTATTTAAAGATATCACGCCAATATTAAAAGATGCTGGTTTGTGCCGCGAAATAACTGCTGCACTGGCTGAACAGCTTGGCGGATTGCAAATTGATGTTGTTGCCGGCATCGAAAGCAGGGGCTTTTTATTTGGGATGTCACTGGCACATCTGCTGAATGTTCCGTTTGTACCCATTAGGAAAGCGGGAAAACTTCCATATAAGACCATTCAGCAGTCGTACGACCTGGAATATGGCAGTGCTACACTGGAGCTGCATGAAGATGCCATTGCGCCGGGACAACATGTATTGATCCATGATGATTTACTGGCCACAGGAGGTACCGTAGTTGCCGCGTCTAAGTTAATTGAGAAATTGGGCGCCGTGGTAGAAGGGTATTCCTTTATCATTGCACTGGATTTCCTGAATGGAAGAGAGCGTTTAAAAACATTTTCTCCTGCTACCTTTGCTTTGGCCTCTTATTAAAACCGGAACGCTGTCCCAAACCCTGATTTGTAAAATTTATTAAATAATATTTCGCTATATTATCTTCTTGCCGACAGTAATACTGGTGTAATTGAACTGAATACCATTTCGTTCTGTCTGCTGGCAAATTAATATTTGCTGTTGAATTCAGCTTATTGGCTATAATTGTCCCAACCAAATAAGATAATAAACGGTATGTTAACAGAAGAGATAGGGTTCAGCTTTAGTGTCTCCGAAAATCAGGAGATGGTGAGAACAATGGTCAGGGATTTTGCAGAGAGGCATATTCGCGGGCACGTGATGGAATGGGATGAAGTTCAGTTTTTCCCCGTTGAAGTTTTTAAAAAACTTGGGGAGCTGGGATTAATGGGAGTTTTAGTACCGGAAATTTATGGGGGTTCCGGTTTTGGCTATCAGGAGTACGTGGATGTGCTGGTAGAAATTTCTAAAGTCTGCGGTTCTGTAGGCCTTTCTGTGGCTGCACATAATTCCTTGTGTACGGGACATATCCTGGCCTTTGGTACGGAAGAACAAAAACATAAATGGTTAAGTAAGCTATCGACCGGGGAATGGATTGGTGCCTGGGGATTAACCGAGGCAAATACAGGATCTGATGCTCTGCGCATGATGACCACGGCTACGCTTGATGGAGATCATTATATCTTAAATGGTGCCAAGAACTGGATTACCCATGGCAAATCTGGTGATGTCGCTGTGGTGATGGTCAGGACCGGAGAAAAGGGCCGTGCCAATGGGATATCGGCTATTGTTGTGGAGCGCGGTACGCCGGGATTCTCTGCGGGTAAAAAAGAGAACAAATTGGGGATGCGTGCATCTGAAACGACAGAAATGATATTTGATCATTGCCGTGTACCAGTTGCCAATCTTTTAGGTAAGGAGGGTGAAGGTTTTAAACAGGCAATGAAGGTGCTGGATGGAGGCAGGATTTCTATTGCCGCATTATCACTGGGAATTGCAAAAGGTGCTTATGAAGCAGCCCTGGCCTATGCACAGGAAAGACATCAGTTCGGGCAGCCAATCTCCAGTTTCCAGGCGATCAGCTTTAAGCTGGCGGATATGGCAACAGAAATTGAGGCGGCAGAGTTGCTGATCAGACAGGCTGCAGACCTAAAAAACCGCGGAAAGAATATGACGAAAGAATCGGCCATGGCTAAATATTTTGCCTCGGAGGTTGCCGTTAGGGTAGCTACCGATGCAGTTCAGATTTTTGGTGGATATGGATATACGAAAGATTTCCCTGTGGAAAAGTTTTACCGGGACAGTAAGTTGTGTACGATAGGCGAGGGGACTTCAGAAATCCAGAAAATTGTTATTGCCAGGGAAATTTTAAACGGCTAGTCCTTTCTTCAAGACAAAAAATACAACACAAACCAAACATACCTTTAGTCTGGCATGCCTAAGCATGCCGGATTTTTTTTTATTACATTTCTCCTTTGTCCATTCCTTATTTCCTTTATTGTCAGGTATTTTCAAATAATGTTGAATGTTAAATATTTAACGCTTACCTTTGCAATCCCAAAACAACGAGAGGAGGTATTTTTACGTTATGATCATAATTAATATTAAAGACGGCGAATCACTTGATAAAGCCCTTAAGCGTTTCAAAAAGAAATTTGAAAAAACTGGTGTATTAAGAGAACTACGCAGCCGTCAGGCATACGAGAAAAAATCTGTAGCTCGTCGTACATTAGTTAAACACGCGATTTATAAAGAAAATATGCACCTGGAAGGAAAAATCTAATTCCTACAGTAGACATTATTTATACAATTAAAAGCGCCGGAGAAAATTTTCTCCGGCGCTTTTTTTTTTCTTTAGCATTTCTTTTTTTATACCCAATATTTTGTACATTCACCAAACAGAGACCTAATTTTATTGTTATGCTGGTGGAATCATTCCTAAAATATATTGAACAGGAAAAGCGTTATTCCCTGCATACGGTAGAGGCCTATCGGACCGATCTTTTACAGTTTACAGATTTTTTAACCACCACTTTTGAGCTGTTGCCTGAAGCGGCAAAATATGTGCATATCAGGGACTTCATGGTGTACCTCGTGGAAGCGGGGATCGGTGCAAGTTCTATCGGTCGTAAACTGTCGGCACTGCGCAGTTTCTACAAACACCTGCACCGTATGGGCACGATCAGCTCAAGTCCGATGGCAAAAATAAAAGCACCTAAAACGGCCAAACGTCTTCCGGTGTTCATTGATGACGGAAAACTGGATGAGTTGCTTGACTCAGAAGAGTTTTTTAATGACAGTTTCCCTTCAGTAAGGGATCGACTCATTATTGAAACGCTGTTTGGAACAGGAATGCGTTTATCGGAATTGCTGGGGCTTAAAGATCAGGATGTTGATTTCTATAGGGAAACCATTAAAGTAATGGGGAAAAGAAAAAAGGAAAGAATTATTCCTATCCCCAAACAGCTTGTCAATCAGTTGAAAGATTACCTGCAGTTAAAAACGTTACAGAATTTTAATAACAAAACGGACGATCTGTTCGTTACTAATACAGGTACCGCAGTGTACCGGCAATTGATCTACCAAACGGTAAAACGTTATTTGACATATGTATCCACACAGGATAAAAGGAGTCCGCACGTTTTGAGGCATTCTTACGCAACAAGTCTGCTGAACAGGGGTGCTGACTTAAATGCGATTAAAGAGCTGCTTGGGCATGCGAGTTTAGCCGCCACACAGGTCTATACGCACAATTCTATTGAAAGATTAAAAACAATATATAAACAAGCCCATCCAAAGGCGTAAAAAAGGAGGACCACATGAAAATTACAGTTCAATCAATCCATTTCACTGCAGATGTTAAATTGTTAGACTTTATTCAGAAAAAAATGGATAAGCTGGAGCAGTTCCATGACCAGATTATAAATGGTGAAGTTTATTTGAAACTAGAGAATGTAGAAGATGAAGCGAATAAAATAAGTGAGATTAAATTAAGTGTTCCGGGGGGAGTATTGTTCGCAAAGGAGCAATGTAAGACTTTTGAAGAAGCAACAGATTTGTCAATTGAATCGCTCAAAAAACAAATTACCAAACATAAAGATAAAACAAGAGCAAAACTTTCTGAGCACAAGGCCATGCTGAATGCTGATGAAGTGACTGATTATTAGGCGACTATTTTCAGGAGTTCTAAAGAAAAATCCGGCAGCTTAAAAACTGTTGGATTTTTTTTTAAAATAGTTTTGCAAGTAACAAATATTCTTGTAGATTTGCATTCCCAATCGGAACAGGGGGTAACCCTAAAAGATTGGTAGTTCTGTGAATGTTTAACATACTAACAAAAGCCTCCTTAGCTCAGCTGGTAGAGCAACTGACTTGTAATCAGTAGGTCATTGGTTCGATCCCGATAGGAGGCTCTTTAAACCCGCAATTTTGTGGCGGTTTGAAGAAATGGGGGGATACCAGAGTGGCCAAATGGGACAGACTGTAACTCTGTTGTCGCAAGACTTCGAAGGTTCGAATCCTTCTCCCCCCACAATAATAAAAGCGAAAGTAGCTCAGTTGGTAGAGCGATAGCCTTCCAAGCTATAGGTCGCGAGTTCGAACCTCGTCTTTCGCTCCATTCAAAGGGCAGTCGGCGTGATGGTCTTGAGTAAAAGCCGACGTAGCTCAGCGGTAGAGCACTTCCTTGGTAAGGAAGAGGTCATGGGTTCAAGTCCCATCGTTGGCTCAGGAATAGAAAAGCAAACTTTGTTAAATCTGTTAAGGTAAGCAGAATCAACAAGGTTTTTTGTATTGAAATTGTATCAAAACAATAAATTAAAAATAAAAAGTTAACCTACTAATAAGTATAAAAACATGGCAAAAGAAAAGTTTGACCGCAGCAAGCCGCACTTAAACATCGGCACAATCGGTCACGTTGACCACGGTAAAACAACCTTAACAGCAGCTATCACTAAAGTGTTATCTGATGCTGGTTTATCTGAGGCGCGTTCATTTGATTCGATTGACTCTGCTCCAGAGGAAAAAGAAAGAGGTATCACTATTAACACAGCTCACGTTGAATATTCAACAGCTAACCGTCACTATGCTCACGTTGACTGTCCAGGTCACGCGGATTACGTGAAAAACATGGTTACTGGTGCTGCGCAAATGGATGGTGCTATTATCGTTGTAGCAGCTACAGATGGTCCTATGCCACAAACTCGCGAGCACATTCTATTGGCTCGTCAGGTAGGTGTACCTTCATTAGTAGTATTCATGAACAAAGTGGATATGGTTGACGATCCTGAATTACTTGAATTAGTAGAGATGGAAGTTCGTGAATTATTATCTTTCTATGACTTCCCTGGTGATGATATCCCTGTAATTCAAGGTTCAGCATTAGGTGGATTGAACGGTGATGATAAATGGGTAGCTAAAATTATGGAATTAATGGATGCTGTAGATAGCTACATTCCAATTCCTCCACGTTTAACTGACCTTCCATTCTTGATGCCTGTTGAGGACGTATTCTCGATCACTGGTCGTGGTACTGTTGCAACTGGTCGTATTGAGCGTGGTGTAATCAACTCTGGAGATCCAGTTGAGATCTTAGGTATGGGTGCAGAAAATCTTAAATCAACTGTAACAGGTGTTGAGATGTTCCGTAAGATCCTTGATTATGGTGAAGCTGGTGATAACGTAGGTTTATTGTTACGTGGTATTGAGAAAACTGATATCCGTCGTGGTATGGTTATCTGTAAACCAGGTTCTGTAACTCCTCACACTGATTTCAAAGCTGAGATCTATGTATTATCAAAAGCTGAAGGTGGACGTCACACTCCATTCTTTAACAAATACCGTCCACAATTCTATTTCCGTACCACTGACGTAACAGGAGAAATCACGTTACAAGAAGGAACTGAAATGGTTATGCCAGGTGATAACGTAACTATCAATGTTAAATTGATCAACGCAATCGCAATGGAAAAAGGTCTTCGTTTCGCTATCCGTGAAGGTGGTAGAACAGTAGGAGCTGGTCAGGTAACTGAAATTGTAAAATAATTACTGTCCTTTTCAGGATCGTAAAATAATAAAACAAAGTACTTGGGCGTTAATGCCTGAGTACTTTGTTCTCTACGGGAATAGTTCAACGGTAGAATAGAGGTCTCCAAAACCTTTGATCAGGGTTCGAATCCTTGTTCCCGTGCAAAATCTTAAATATGGCTGGTGTAGTTCAATTTTTTAAAGAGTCTTACGAAGAAATGACCCAAAAGGTTACCTGGCCTACATGGGGAGAACTGCAAAGTTCTGCAGTGTTGGTACTGGTAGCTTCATTTATTATTGCAATCGTTATTTTTGCAATGGATAAAGGATCTACTTTTGTTTTGGATACTTTTTATAAATCACTTTCTAATTAATATAGCTAAATGAGCGATCAGTTAAAATGGTATGTAGTTAGGGCGGTAAGCGGTAAAGAGAAGAAGGTAAAACAATACATTGATTCTGAAATCAGCCGTTTAGGTTTCTCTCATCTAGTTCCTCAGGTATTAATCCCAATGGAGAAATACTATCAGATGAAAGAAGGAAAAAAGATTGCGAAAGAACGCAACTTTTATCCTGGTTACGTGTTGATAGAAGCTACATTAGACGGAGAGTTAGAGCACATTATAAAGAACGTGAACAGCGTAATCGGTTTCCTTGGAGACAAGGGTGGTAATCCGGTTCCGATGCGTCAGGCAGAAGTTAACCGCATCCTCGGTAAAGTTGATGAGATGAGCCAGGAAGGTGAAACCATGAACATTGCTTACTATGTAGGAGAGAATGTTAAAGTTATGGACGGTCCTTTCAACGGATTTACCGGCGTAATTGAAGAGGTTAACGAAGAGAAGAAAAAACTAAAAGTTATGGTGAAGATCTTTGGACGTAAAACTCCATTGGAACTGAACTATATGCAGGTTGAAAAAGAATAGTATACTATTATAAAAATCTTAAATGTTACTTGCTTCCAACATTATAACATTGAGTATTACAATTAACAAATCAGAAAATGGCAAAAGAAGTCAGTGCGCTTGTTAAATTACAAATCAAGGGTGGAGCCGCAAATCCATCACCACCAGTAGGACCTGCATTGGGTGCTAAAGGGGTGAACATCATGGAATTTTGCAAGCAATTCAATGCTCGTACCCAAGATAAGCCTGGTAAAGTATTACCTGTTGTAATTACTGTTTATGCTGACAAGTCTTTCGAATTTATCATCAAAACCCCTCCTGTAGCTATCCAGTTAAAAGATGCTACTAAATTAACGAGTGGTTCTGCTGAGCCCAACCGTAAGAAAGTTGGTTCGGTGACTTGGGATCAGGTTAAGTCAATTGCTGAAGATAAAATGACTGATTTAAATGCATTCACTATCGAATCGGCAATGAGTATGGTTGCCGGTACAGCACGCAGTATGGGAATCACCGTAAGCGGCGATGCACCCTGGACAAATTAATTAACAAAAAACAGTTTACAACAGTGGCTAAATTAACAAAAAATCAAAAAAAGGCACATGCTAAACTAGAATCTGGTAAAACGTATTCTTTACAGGATGCGGCTGCTTTGGTTAAAGAAATCACTACAACTAAATTTGATGCTTCGGTTGATATCGATGTTTCCTTAGGTGTAGATCCGCGTAAAGCGAACCAAATGGTTCGTGGTATCGCTACTTTACCACACGGTACAGGTAAAACTGTACGTGTATTAGTTCTTTGTAATCCTGATAAGGAAGAAGAGGCTAAAGCAGCAGGTGCAGATTTTGTAGGTTTAGACGAATATGTAGCCAAGATTGAAGGTGGATGGACTGATGTTGACATTATTATCACTACTCCTGCTTGTATGGCAAAAGTAGGTAAACTGGGCCGCGTTTTAGGTCCACGTAACCTTATGCCAAACCCTAAATCAGGTACTGTAACCAACGAAGTTGGTAAAGCAGTAACTGACGTAAAAGGCGGTAAGATTGATTTTAAAGTTGACAAAAGTGGTATCATTCATGCTTCAGTAGGAAAAGTATCATTCCCAGCAGAAAAAATATATGAAAATGCATTAGAAGTACTTCAGGTAATTTCTAAGCTAAAACCTTCTGCAGCAAAAGGAACTTATTTTAAAAGCATTCACGTGTCTTCTACAATGAGCCCTGGAATCGCAATCGAAACTAAATCAGTAGCAGGTATCTAATTATGAACAGAGAAGAAAAACACGAAGTAGTTTCAGCTCTTCAAGAGAAGATGCAGGAATTTGGTAATTTTTATATTGCCGATACATCAAGCTTATCTGTTGAGAAAGTTAACATTATCCGCCGCAAATGTTTCGAAAGCGGTATTGAAATGCAGGTAGCTAAAAATACTTTGATCAGAAAAGCGATCGAAGGATTAGAAGGCGACAATTCAGAAATCTTTGGTGCATTAAAAGGTCAGTCAGCGTTATTATTCTCTAAAGTAGGTAATAGCCCGGCTAAATTGATTAAAGCGCTTAGAAAAGGTTCTGATAAACCTACACTTAAAGCAGCATACGTTGACACAGCAATCTTTGTTGGAGATAATCATTTAGATGCATTGGTAAGCTTGAAATCAAGAGAAGAGCTTATCGGAGACATCATTGGCTTGTTACAATCACCAGCTAAAAATGTTATTTCTGCATTGAAATCAGGTGGAAACACGATTGCAGGACTTGTTAAAACTCTTCAGGAAAGAGAAGGTTAGAACTCCTTAAAAGTTCATATTAATTATTATTTATTTTACGTAAAATTTTAAAAACTCTATAAAATGGCAGATTTAAAAGCGTTTGCTGAGCAATTGGTAAACTTAACAGTTAAAGAAGTTAACGAATTAGCTCAAATCCTTAAAGACGAGTATGGTATTGAACCAGCTGCTGCTGCAGTTGCTGTTGCAGGTCCTGCTGGTGATGCTGCTCCTGCAGCTGAAGAAAAATCAACTTTTGATGTAATCTTAAAAGAAGCTGGTGGTTCTAAATTAGCAGTTGTTAAGTTGGTTAAAGACTTAACTGGATTAGGTTTGAAAGAAGCTAAAGATTTAGTTGATGGTGCACCAAAAGAAGTTAAAACTGGTGTTTCTAAAGACGAAGCTAATGCTTTGAAAACTCAATTAGAAGAAGCTGGAGCTGTAGTTGAAGTTAAGTAATAACTTACACTCAATATAACTTTAAACATAGACTCCGACTGTACAGTCGGAGTCTATACCTGTTTATATACATTTCATCTAAGTTTGGTTGGTGGGATGGTATACGGCAAACCAAACAAATAGTTTATTCTTAAACTAAATTTAACTTTAGTACCTTGGCAAATAAAGTCGACCAGAGAGTAAATTTTGCACGAAGTAAGCACATCATTGATTATCCCGATTTTCTTGATGTACAGTTGCAATCATTCAGAGAATTTTTCCAGATAGAAACTACTTCAGACAACCGTCATACAGAAGGTTTGTTTAAAGTTTTTGCTGAAAACTTTCCAATCACAGATTCAAGGAATATTTTTGTTCTTGAGTTTTTAGATTATTTTATTGACCCACCACGTTATGATATACCTGAGTGTATTGACCGTGGGTTAACTTACAGTGTTCCGCTAAAGGCAAAATTGAAATTGTCTTGTAATGATGCAGAACACGAAGATTTTGAAACCATCATCCAGGATGTATATTTAGGTACCATACCTTATATGACCCCTAAAGGTACATTCGTAATTAACGGTGCAGAACGCGTAATTGTTTCTCAGTTACACAGATCTCCGGGTGTGTTCTTCGGCCAAAGCCGTCACACTAACGGAACTAAATTATATTCTGCACGTGTTATTCCATTTAAAGGATCATGGATCGAGTTTGCAACTGACGTGAATAATGTCATGTATGCGTATATTGATCGTAAGAAAAAATTCCCGGTAACTACCTTATTGCGTGCTATCGGTTATGATTCAGATAAAGACATCCTTGAATTGTTCGATTTAGCGGATGAAGTAAAAGTTAGTAAATCTGGTTTGAAAAAATACATTGGCCGTAAGTTAGCGGCAAGGGTATTGAGAAAATGGGTTGAAGACTTTGTGGATGAGGATACAGGTGAGGTTGTTTCTATTGACCGTAACGAGGTAATCCTTGACAGGGATACTGTGCTGGAAGATGAGCATATCGATATGATCATTGACGCCGGTGTGAAAACTATTATCTTATCTAAAGATGATGGTGCAAGTCAGGCAGATTACACTATTATATATAACACATTACAAAAAGATACTTCAAACTCTGAAAAAGAGGCTGTGGAAAACATCTATCGTGCTTTGCGTAACGCAGAACCACCTGATGAGGAAACGGCAAGGGGTATCATTGAGCGTCTTTTCTTCTCGGATAAACGTTATGACTTAGGAGATGTAGGTCGTTACCGTATCAACCGTAAGTTGAAGATGGATACACCTGATCACGTTAAAGTATTGACAAAAGCAGATATTATTGCGATTGTTAAGTACCTGATCAAGTTGATCAACTCTAAAGAAGAGGTGGATGATATTGACCACTTGTCAAACCGTCGTGTACGTACAGTAGGTGAGCAGCTATATGCTCAGTTTGGTGTAGGTCTGGCGCGTATGGCACGTACAATCCGTGAGCGGATGAACATCCGCGACAATGAGGTGTTTACACCAACAGATCTGATTAATGCCCGTACGTTATCGTCGGTAATTAACTCTTTCTTTGGTACCAACCAGTTGTCGCAGTTTATGGACCAGACCAACCCTCTGGCGGAGATTACGCACAAGCGTCGTCTTTCAGCTTTAGGTCCGGGTGGTCTTTCCCGTGAGCGTGCCGGTTTTGAGGTACGTGACGTTCACTATACGCACTACGGCAGGTTATGTACGATTGAAACACCTGAGGGACCAAACATTGGTTTGATTTCTTCACTTTGTGTTCACGCGAAGATCAATACTTTAGGATTTATAGAAACCCCTTACAAAATCGTTAAAGATGGCGTGGTGGCTGTAGAAGAAGAAGTTATTTATCTTTCTGCTGAAGATGAGGATGGTAAAACCATTGCACAGGCAAATGCTGAATATGATGATAAAGGTAATTTTACCACTCCACGTGTAAAAGCACGTTACGAGGGTGACTTCCCGATCATTGAACCGGAGAAATTGGATTTAATGGACGTTGCTCCAAATCAGATTACTTCGATTGCTGCTTCATTGATTCCTTTCCTTGAGCATGATGATGCGAACAGGGCCCTGATGGGTTCCAACATGCAACGCCAGGCCGTACCATTGTTACGTCCTGAAGCACCGATTGTTGGTACTGGTCTTGAAGGCCGTGTGGCACGTGACTCAAGAACACTGATCAATGCGGAAGGCGATGGTGTTGTGGAGTATGTGGATGCAAATGAGATTACCATTAAATATGTACGTAACGATGGAGATCGTTTGGTATCTTTTGAAGGTGATAGCAAAACATATAAATTAATCAAGTTCAAGAAAACCAACCAGAATACCTGTATCAACTTGAAACCAATCGTTAAGAAAGGTCAGCAAGTGGTAAAAGGACAGGTACTGTGTGAAGGTTATGCAACTGAAAATGGTGAACTTGCCTTGGGAAGAAACTTAAAAGTTGCTTTCATGCCTTGGCAGGGATATAACTTTGAGGATGCGATTGTAATCTCTGAGCGTATTGTCCGTGAAGATATCTTCACTTCATTGCACATTGAAGAGTTTGAACTGGAAGTACGTGATACAAAACGTGGGGAAGAGGAATTAACACCAGATATCCCTAACGTTTCTGAAGAGGCGACGAAAGATTTAGATGAGAATGGTATCATTCGTATCGGTGCTGAAGTAAAAGAAGGCGATATCCTGATTGGTAAAATTACACCAAAGGGAGAGTCGGATCCTTCACCGGAAGAGAAATTATTACGCGCTATCTTTGGAGATAAAGCGGGTGATGTAAAAGATGCATCCCTGAAAACACCTCCATCGATTAAAGGTGTGGTAATTGATACCAAGTTGTTCTCAAGAGCTAAGAAAACTACGAAAGCTGAAGAAAAAGCAGCGATCGAGAAATTAGACAAGAGATATAACCTGGCGACGACTAACCTTAAAAATGAGCTGGTAGACAAACTGTTCCAGATTGTGAATGGTAAAACATCCCAGGGTATTTTCAACGTTTATAAAGAACTGTTGTTCCCTAAAGGTGCTAAGTTTACACAGAAAAGTTTAGCTGATTTAGAATTTGCACACATCAACCCATACAAATGGACAACTGATGATGACAAAAATGATCAGATTAAACTGTTGATTCATAACTATGGTATTCGTGTAAACGAAGAGCTTGGTGCATACAAACGTGATAAATTCGCCATCAGTGTGGGTGATGAGTTGCCTTCAGGTATTGTACAGATGGCTAAAGTTTATGTAGCTAAAAAACGTAAGTTAAAAGTAGGGGATAAGATGGCTGGTCGTCACGGTAATAAGGGTATTGTTGCCCGTATCGTTCGTGATGAAGATATGCCGTTCCTTGATGACGGAACTCCTGTTGATATCGTGTTGAACCCACTGGGTGTACCTTCACGTATGAACTTGGGCCAGATCTACGAAACTGTATTGGCTTGGGCCGGTAAAGAATTGGGTGTTAAATTTGCTACTCCGATTTTTGATGGTGCCAAACACCATGAAGTGGAAGAATGGATCGCTAAAGCTGGTGTTCCTGCTTCAGGAAGAACTTACTTACATAATGGTTTAACGGGAGAAAAATTCGATCAGCCAACTACAGTAGGTATTATTTATATGCTGAAACTAGGTCACATGGTTGATGATAAAATGCACGCCCGTTCTATCGGACCATATTCATTGATTACACAACAGCCATTGGGTGGTAAAGCCCAATTCGGGGGTCAGCGTTTCGGTGAGATGGAGGTTTGGGCATTAGAGGCATTCGGTGCCGCTAATATCCTGCAGGAAATCCTGACTGTGAAGTCAGATGATGTGATCGGCAGGGCCAAAACTTATGAAGCAATTGTAAAAGGCGAGAACCTTCCAACTCCAGGTGTACCGGAATCATTCAATGTACTGGTACATGAGTTGCGCGGATTAGGTTTAGATATTACGTTAGACTAATGTTGAATTTTTTAATGCTGGAATGGAAAAGGCTAAGGCCTGTTTCCATTCCGGCTTTTTAAATTTTCAAATTCAAACAACAGAGCTATGTCTTACAAAAAGGATAATAAATTAAAAAGCAATTTCACCTCGATTACCATTAGTTTGGCATCGCCGGAGGCTATTTTAGAGCGCTCTAGTGGTGAGGTGTTAAAACCTGAGACGATTAACTATCGTACCTACAAACCAGAACGTGATGGTTTGTTTTGCGAGCGTATTTTCGGTCCGGTAAAAGATTACGAATGCCATTGCGGTAAATATAAACGTATCCGTTATAAAGGTATTGTTTGTGACCGTTGCGGTGTAGAGGTAACAGAGAAAAAAGTACGTAGAGAGCGTATGGGACACATCAGTTTGGTAGTTCCTGTTGCGCATATCTGGTATTTCCGTTCTTTACCTAACAAAATCGGTTATTTATTAGGTCTTCCAACCAAAAGATTAGATTTGATTATTTACTACGAGCGTTATGTAGTTATTCAATCTGGTTTAATGGAGGGTGAAGGAATTCAATATATGGATTTCCTTACTGAGGAAGAGTATTTAGATATTTTAGATAAGTTACCTAAAGAAAATCAATATTTAGACGATAAAGATCCTAATAAATTCATTGCCAAAATGGGTGCTGAAGCTTTAGAGGATTTATTGAAACGTATTGATTTAGATACTTTATCTTACAACCTGCGTCACCAGGCAGCAAACGAGACTTCACAACAACGTAAAAACGAAGCTTTAAAACGCTTACAGGTTGTTGAAGCTTTCCGTGGTTCTAAAACGCGTATTGAGAATAACCCGGAGTGGATGATCATCAAGATTGTTCCGGTTATTCCACCAGAATTGCGTCCGTTGGTTCCATTGGAAGGTGGTCGTTTTGCAACTTCTGATTTAAATGATTTATACCGTCGTGTGATTATCCGTAACAACCGTTTAAAACGTTTGATCGAGATTAAAGCACCAGAGGTTATTTTACGTAACGAGAAACGTATGTTGCAGGAAGCTGTAGATTCGTTATTCGATAACTCACGTAAAGTAAATGCGGTAAAAACTGAAGGTAACCGTGCTTTGAAATCTCTTTCAGATATCCTGAAAGGTAAACAAGGTCGTTTCCGTCAGAACTTATTGGGTAAACGTGTGGATTATTCTGCGCGTTCGGTAATTGTTGTAGGGCCTAACCTGAAATTACACGAATGTGGTTTACCTAAAGATATGGCAGCGGAGCTGTTCAAACCGTTTATCATTCGCAAGATGATAGAAAGAGGGATTGTGAAAACGGTTAAATCTGCAAAGAAAATCGTTGACAGAAAAGATCCTTTGGTTTGGGATATCCTGGAGAATGTATTGAAAGGTCACCCGGTATTACTGAACAGGGCACCAACACTACACAGATTAGGTATCCAGTCTTTCCAGCCTAAATTGGTTGAAGGAAAAGCAATCCAGTTACACCCACTAGTGTGTACTGCATTCAACGCCGATTTTGACGGTGACCAGATGGCTGTGCATTTACCTTTAGGTCATGCTGCAATTCTGGAAGCCCAGGTATTGATGTTAGCTGCACACAACATTCTGAACCCTGCGAATGGTACACCAATTACGGTTCCGTCTCAGGATATGGTTTTAGGTCTTTATTATATTACTAAAGGCCGCAGAACTGACGAAGGACGTGTAGTTAAAGGACAGGATTCTTCATTCTATTCTCCTGAAGAGGTGATCATTGCTTACAATGAGAAAAAACTTGATCTTCATGCATTTATCAAAGTTAAGGTAAATGTGAAATTGGAAGATGGATCAATTGTTAATAAATTAACGGAAACTACTGTAGGCCGTGTACTGTTCAACCAGATGGTGCCGGAAGAAGTTGGTTATATCAATGAATTACTGACTAAAAAATCTTTAAGGGATATTATTGGTCATGTAGTGAAAGTTACTGGTATGGCCCGCGCTGCAAGGTTCCTTGATGATATTAAGGAATTAGGTTTCCAAATGGCATTCCGTGGTGGTTTATCGTTTAACTTACAGGATGTAAATATCCCTGTGGAAAAACATGCTTTATTAGAGCAGGCTTCAGCAGAGGTAGAAGAGGTAAGGAATAACTATAACATGGGATTCATTACCAATAATGAGCGTTACAATCAGATTATCGATATCTGGACACGTATCAACAACCGTTTAACCTCATTCGTAATGACGCAGTTGTCTAGCGATAACCAGGGTTTCAACTCGGTATATATGATGCTTGACTCTGGGGCACGTGGATCTAAAGAGCAGATTCGTCAGCTTTGCGGTATGCGTGGTCTGATGGCGAAACCTCAGAAATCTGGTTCAGGTGGTGAGATTATTGAGAATCCGATTTTATCTAACTTTAAAGAAGGATTATCTGTATTAGAATACTTCATTTCTACCCACGGTGCGCGTAAAGGTTTGGCGGATACAGCGTTAAAAACGGCTGATGCGGGTTACCTGACACGTCGTCTGCATGACGTTGCACAGGATATGATTGTGAACTCTGAAGACTGTGGTACTTTAAGAGGTATGTATACTACTGCCCTTAAAGATAACGAGGATATCGTTGAGCCGTTATATGACAGAATTTTAGGTCGTATTTCATTGCATGATGTATTCAATCCTCTTGATGGCAAATTATTGGTATCAGCAGGTGAGGATATTGATGAAGATATTGCTAAAGCAATTGATGAGTCGCCAATTGATGGTGTTGAGATACGTTCTGTATTGACCTGTGAGAATAAAAGGGGAGTTTGTGCACTTTGCTACGGACGTAACCTGGCTACTGGTAAACGTGTTCAGAAAGGTGAGGCTGTTGGTGTAATTGCTGCACAGTCAATCGGTGAGCCGGGTACACAGTTAACTTTACGTACATTCCACGTGGGTGGTACCGCCTCAAACATTGCTGCTGAATCTCAGATTACAGCTAAGTTTGATGGTGTCATTGAATTTGAGAATGTTCGTACAGTAGAAACTGAAACAGAAGAAGGTTTAACTCATATTGTACTGGGTCGTTCAGGTGAATTCAAAATTGTTGAGCCAGGAACGAATAAAGTGATCATGACAAATAACATCCCTTATGGTTCATTCCTGTTCGTAGAAGAAGGAACGAAAATTACTAAAGGGGATAAGATTTGTTCATGGGATCCATACAATGCGGTTATTATCTCGGAGTTTGCCGGTAAAATCGAATTTGATGCGATCATTGAAGGTGTTACCTTCCGTGAAGAGTCGGATGAGCAAACTGGTCACCGCGAGAAAGTAATTATCGATACCCGTGATAAAACCAAGAATCCATCAGTAAGGGTACTGGACAAAAAAGGAGAACTGATCAGACAGTATAACATTCCTGTAGGAGCCCACGTTTCTATTGATGATGGAGAAACTGTTAAAACAGGTCAGATCCTTGTTAAGATTCCTCGTGCAACGGGTAAAACCCGGGATATTACGGGTGGTTTACCACGTGTAACGGAACTTTTTGAAGCACGTAATCCATCTAATCCGGCTGTAGTAACTGAGATTGATGGTGTGGTATCATTAGGTGGTGTGAAACGCGGTAACCGTGAAATGACGATTGAATCTAAAGACGGTGAAATTAAAAAATACCTGGTTCCATTGTCTAAACACATCCTTGTTCAGGATAATGACTTTGTAAAAGCAGGTATGCCATTGTCAGACGGATCAATTTCTCCGGCAGATATCTTAGCAATTAAAGGCCCTGCGGCTGTACAAGAATACTTAGTGAATGGTATCCAGGAGGTTTATCGTTTACAAGGGGTGAAAATCAATGATAAACACTTTGAGGTGATTGTACACCAGATGATGCAGAAGGTTCATATTGAAGATCCGGGAGATACCACATTCTTAGAGAACAACTCTGTAGACCGTTGGGACTTCATGATTGAAAATGATGAGATCTATGATAAAAAAGTTGTTGTTGAAGCCGGTGATTCAAACACGGTAAAACCAGGTCAGATCCTTTCTCTGCGTAAATTAAGAGATGAAAATTCTCAGTTAAAACGTAAAGATTTGAAACAGATCGAAGTTCGTGATGCGAGACCTGCTACGGCAAGTTCTATACTACAGGGAATTACCCGTGCTTCATTAGGTACGAAGTCATTCATCTCTGCAGCTTCCTTCCAGGAAACTACTAAAGTATTGAACGAGGCAGCTATTGCTGGTAAACGTGACAATATGTTGGGCTTGAAAGAAAACGTAATTGTTGGTCACCTGATTCCTTCAGGTACTGGTGTACGTGGATACGAGCGTATTATTGTAGGTTCACAAGAAGAATACGACAAATTATTAGCTTCGAAACAAGAAGAAGTAGAAGCCTAATTATTCATATTAATTTTATAAAGTCCTCCCTGAGCTTCAGGGGGGACTTTTTGCGTTAAAAATAAATTTAAATTGATGTGTGCCTTAACAGATTAAAAAGTAGTTTTGTTGTATGGAAGAACTGAACAACGACAACCAGCTAAATATTGAACTTTCTGAAGAGATAGCAGAAGGGATCTTTTCTAATTTAGCGATTATTACCCATTCTAATACTGAATTTGTTTTAGACTTTATCAGGGTGATGCCAGGTGTGCCTAAAGCTAAAGTTAAATCGAGGATTATTTTAACCCCTGAACATGCCAAAAGACTAATGTCTGCCATGCAGGATAATATAGATAAGTTTGAAGCTATCCATGGCAGGATCAAAACCCAGGATGATGCAGCTGGAATTCCGCTGAACTTTGGTGGACCGACGGCCCAGGCTTAATCTTATAGCAGGCTACTTTCGAGGTCTGTAATGACGGCTGTGAGCTGATCTGGTTCATACCAGTGGATTTGTCCATCCCGTCTGAACCAGGTAAGCTGACGCTTTGCAAAGCGGCGCGTATTTTGTTTGATTAAAGCTATGGCATCTGGTAATTGGATATTACCGTCCAGATAGTCGAATAATTCGGCATAACCTACCGTTTTGAGGGCATTCAGGTGCCTGTAAGATTCAAGTCCTTTGACTTCATCCAGCAAGCCTGCCTGCATCATGAGGTCTACACGGTGATTAATCCTTTCATACAGGATTGTCCTGTCTGTATTGAGCCCTATTTTGACAATATGAAAGGGTCTTTCCTTTTTACTATTGGTCATGTAACCGGAGAATTTATTCCCGGTAGATAAAAAGAATTCAAGGCCACGGATGAGGCGTTGTGGATTTGATTGGTCAACTTTGGCATAATACTCCGGATCGGCAGCCTGTAACTGCGCCTGTATTGCACCTATACCTTCTTCAGCTAGCTGCTGGTTCAGTTGCTCACGGATGTTGAGATCCGTATCGGGCAAGATATCCAGTCCATTGCAAACCGCATCGATATACAAGCCGGAACCACCTACCATAATCAGGTTGGAATGGACTTTAAATAGCTCTTCTGTCAATTTCAGGACTTCATTTTCGAAATCGCCTGTACTAAACAGTGTATGGACACTATGCGAGTTGATGAAATGGTGTGGGGCTGCAGCGAGTTCTTCTGCCGAGGGTTTGGCAGTACCGATTTCCATTTCTCTGAAAAACTGCCTAGAATCTGCAGAGATGATTTCTGTGGAGAAATGTTGGGCCAACGCAACAGCTAAAGCTGTTTTCCCTATTGCCGTTGGACCAACTATTACAATCAGTGTATTTTTTTTACCTTGTTCAGGCATTAATAATCTTCTTTACTATCGAATTCTTCATCACCGAAGTCGCCATCGTTACCGAATTCATCATTATCCCCTTCTTCATCCTCACCTGAGTCCTCATCCTTAGCTGAAGAGGTGCTGATGCCGCGGCCGTCCATAGCTTCCAATTCTTCACTGTCTTCCGGTACGAAATCCATTTCATTCAGGAAGTCGAAATCAGTAGACGCTACTGCTGCTGTAGCAGTTGCTGCAGCCATATTATTGGAATCATAGATTTTAGGCGCTTCACCTATGGTTTTGAAAAGGTGTGGATATTCTACTTTTGGATCATCCTGAAGGATAATTTTGATCAATTCAACATGAAAATCAAATGGACGTTCAAAATTGTATATATAATAGAATTTTTGATGGGGATCGTCAATAAAACGGCTAAGTTTAGCCTTTTCCATGAGTGCCACGCCATTATCAATCTTGCGTTGATTGGGAAGGTAAGCAATCTCATCGCCCTTGATCCAATGGTCTGAACTCACATAAAAAGATGAAGGTTTTTCTGCATTATATCCGGTGCTACGGTGTAATGCCTTATGTAAATCTTCAAAAGTTTGTGTTGTTTTGATATCGATTTCTCTGATCACCTCATCATAATCTTCAAAACTAAGTCTAAATCTATAAATTGCCATTTGTGGTGTATTTCTAATTTATAAAATTATAAAAATAAAATATATTTATTGTGTATCTCTACTTTCTTTCGGCTTTAGCAGCTGCAAAAGGTAATTATATAGCGGTATTAGCATTTAAAACTGAGTTTATTCAGTATTATTGCCGACTATAGGTACCAGACCTAGTTCTTTACCTTTGATCAACATAAAGGTCATGGCATCATTTTGTGAGTTCGTAATCTCGCCTTCAAGTATTGCTTCCCTGATGGCATTTTTAATGATTCCCACTTCTTTACCTGCTGCAAGCCCGAACATTTCCATAATATCATTTCCTGATACCGGAGGCTGCCAGTTCCTTATCTTATCCCGCTCCTCCACGTCTTTCAGCTTTTGTTTCACCAGCTCAAAGTTATTCCGGTATTTTTTTATCTTGTATTCATTCTTCGTGGTCACATCTGCATTGCAGAGCAACATCAGACTCTCTATATCATCACCTGCATCAAATAGAAGCCTTCTGACTGCAGAGTCTGTAACGACTTCTTGGGCAAGAACAATCGGCCTTAAGTGGAGCTGTACCAGCTTTTGTACAAACTTCATCTTTTCATTCAGTGGTAACTTTAGCTGATTGAAGATCTGAGGAACCATCCTTGCCCCTTTATCTTCATGTCCATGAAATGTCCAGCCATGATTTTCCTCGAAACGTTTGGTGGCAGGCTTGGCGATATCGTGTAATATTGCAGCCCAGCGCAGCCATAGGTCGTCAGTAACTGTACATATATTGTCCAATACCTGTAAGGTATGGTAGAAATTGTCTTTATGTCCTTTACCATTGATGATATCTACGCCAAAGAGGTTCGCCATTTGAGGAAATATCAACTGTAAAAGCCCTGTATCGAATAAGTATTTAAAACCGATGGAGGGAACAGGGGAAAGGATAATCTTATTGAGTTCATCTGTGATCCGTTCCTTGGACACTATTTTTATTCTTTCTTTCTGCTGTGTGATTGCTGTAATTGCTGCCTGATCAATATTAAAGTTGAGCTGGGTTGCAAAGCGTATGGCACGCATCATTCGCAAAGGGTCATCAGAAAATGTAATTTCCGGATCCAGGGGTGTTTTGATGAGTTTCTGGTGTAAATCATCTACTCCATTAAAGGGGTCTACCAGCTGTCCGTAATTTTCTTTATTTAAAGAGATTGCCAGGGCATTGATGGTAAAATCCCTTCTCAGCTGATCGTCTTCTATTGTGCCGTTTTCCACGATAGGTTTGCGGGAGTCGGAACGGTAGGATTCTTTACGTGCACCTACAAATTCTATTTCAAGGTCACGAAAGCGGAGCATGGCTGTCCCAAAATTCTTGAAAACGGCTACCTTACTTTTTAATTTAAGTCCCGTTTGTTCCGCAAAGTCAATCCCATTCCCCAGTACAACAATGTCAATGTCTTTTGAAGGTCTTTGCAGGAAGATATCACGGACGTAACCACCTATCACATAGGCTTCAGTATGGGTATGCGCAGCAATGTCAGCAAGAACCTTAAAAACAGGATGTCCTAAATTTTTTTCCATGGAGTTTTGCAAAAGTAATAAAACTTACTTTCTTATAAAGGAAAATTGACCGGATGGACTCAATTTCATAATTGTTGATGCTTTTTTCGGCTGTCTGAGTTCCTGTTCCCAATCGACCACATAGTCCACCCCCTCTTTAATTTCTTCCTGGATTTCATCAAAGAATTGCGGTGAGGGTTGTCCACTGATATTGGCTGAGGTTGAGGTAATTGGTTTGCGAAAGCGTTGTAACAATGCAGAGACGAAATCATGTTTAACTACACGGATGCCAATGCTGCCATCAGCATTGATTACATTTTTGGGTAGGTTTTTTGCGCCTGAAAGAATAATTGTTAATGGATTTTCAGCATATTCAATTAGATCATAAGCAACGTCAGGAACATCTTCGGCATAACTTTGAATTTTTGAATCGGTATCTACAAGGATGATAAAACTTTTATCTGCCGTTCTTTTTTTCAGGATGTTTATTTTTTCTACGGCTTCAGGATTGGTTGCATCACAACCTAAGCCCCATACGGTATCCGTAGGATATAAAATTATCCCGCCATTTTTAAGAACAGTCAATGCCTTTTCGATTTCTGTTTTTAGCATGCTGTAAATTTATTAAATAATCTGCGTTATTTCCGTGTTGAATTCAAGTTGATGTAAGCATCCATCAGCTGTGCTGCTACACGATCTGTATTGAATTGCCGGACATAGGCCTGTCCTTTTTCTTTCATGTGGTATGCGAGGGATGGATCGGCTATAATGCGATTGATTGCATTTGCCAAGGCCTCTGCATCGTTGGGATCTACATAGATGCTGTCAGGGCCTCCAGCTTCTTCCAGACATGAACCTGTTGTGGCCACAACAGGAATTCCACCATACAAAGCCTCTATAATCGGGATGCCAAACCCTTCATAAAAAGAAGGATAAGAGAAAACTGTAGCGAGTTGATAAATAGAAGGAAGATCGGAGAATGGAATATCTTTCAGGAAGATTACCCGTTCAGTTAAACCAAGATTTTCAATCTCAGCCATCACCTCTTTTGCATACGCCTTCTTTTTGCCCACAACAACCAGTTTAAAGTCTGCGGAAATCTCTGGCAGTGCCTTCACCAACAATAACAAATTTTTTCTGGGTTCAATGGTGCCAACGTTTAAGATATATTTCTCTGGCAATTCATATTTTAAGCGGACATTTTCTTTATATTCCTGGGGGACTATCTGTTTAAATGAGTCGTCACAGGTCTGATAAACCACTTTAATCTTTTCAGGATTGGTATGATAAAATTCAATGATATCCTGCTTTGTTCTCTCACTGATGGCAATAATGAGGTCGGCATTCTTACAGGCATATTTACTTTTAAAATTATAGATAAGGCGGTCTATGAATTTATAATTTGAAGGAAAGCGGAAGAATATGAGGTCGTGAATAGTCACCACAGTCTTAATCTTGCTGCTCCGTAAACCAAATGGAATTTCATTGCTTAGTCCGTGATAGATTGAGATCTGGTCTTTCAGCAGTTGTTTTTTAATGGTAAAGCTTCTCCAAAGAAAAGGGAGAAGGCTGTTCTCCGGCAATTTAAGCTGGATAATTGGATCTTCCAGGAAAGCCGAAATTTGTCTCGACTGTTTAACTTTTGGTGTATAAACAAAGTATTGGTTTTGATGAAAAAAGGCAGAAAGTTGTAAGATCAGCGCGCGGCTGTAATTGCCAAGGCCAGTCTGGTTATTTGCTGCCCGTTTTCCATCAAAACCAAAATTCATTAAACAGCTACATTATGTTCTCTTAATGCATCATTAAGGGAAGTTTTTTTATCTGTTGATTCTTTACGTTTTCCGATGATCAGCGCACAAGGTACCTGGTAATCACCTGCAGGGAATGATTTGGTGTAACTTCCAGGAATAACTACAGATCTTGCTGGAACGATGCCTTTATATTCAACAGGTGTTTCCCCTGTAACATCAATAATTTTAGTAGAAGCCGTGAGGACAACATTCGCCCCTAGAACTGCTTCTTTTTCTACACGTACACCTTCTACAACGATTGCTCTGGATCCCAAGAAGCAACCATCTTCAATAATTACAGGTGCTGCTTGTATCGGTTCCAACACTCCGCCAATACCAACACCGCCACTCAAATGTACATGTTTACCTATTTGAGCACATGAACCCACTGTTGCCCAGGTGTCTACCATAGTACCTTCATCAATAAAGGCTCCGATGTTGACGAAAGAAGGCATCATAATTACACCTCTGGCGATAAATGCACCATAACGGGCAATTCCACCTGGTACCACTCTTACACCCAGTTCTTTATAATTAGGTTTCAGCTTCATTTTATCATGGTAAACAAAAGGTCCAACTTCTGTTTCAGTCATATTCCTGATAGGAAAATAAAGAATAACCGCTTTTTTAATCCATTCATTGATTTCCCAAGAATTCAAAATAGGCTCAGCAACGCGAAGTTCTCCCTGATCTAATTGCATGACTACAGTTTCGATGGCTTCACAATACTCACTATAATCCAGAAGAGACCTGTCTTCCCATGCAGCCTCAACTAATCTTTTTAACTCTTTAATCATCGTCAATTTTAATTTTTGACAAAATAAATGAATTTTATGTATTGCGCGATCTTTTACTTGTGTATTTTTGATTTTTTATGGCAGAGCAAGAAAAACTAAGGATAGATAAGTACTTGTGGGCAATAAGATTGTTCAAAACAAGGACTCTGGCGACGGAAGCCTGTAAAGCCGGACGTGTTAAATTTAACGGTCAGAATGTTAAGGCTTCAGTTGTGGTAAAACCCGGAGATATTTACCAGGTAAGTAAGGGGATAGAAAAAAAGGTCATTGAAGTTGTAGAACTTTTGTATACCCGTGTGGAGGCCAAGATTGCGGTAACCAAATACAGGGATATCACGCCGGTAGAAGAAACCCATGCATTTAAATCGATGTTTCATGCGCCTGTGTTAAAAAGGGACAGAGGGTCAGGAAGGCCGACAAAAAGGGACAGGCGGGAGATTGATGATTTGACAGAGAATCTTTTTGATGAGGATAAGAAGGAAGATGCCTGAGCTGTAACAGGACTAAAGACTCAGGTTGAATACAGCTCAATTCGTATCGTACACGCTAGCCGCGTGAAAATTCATTCTTCGGCCTTAAAGAAGGAGATTGATAAGGGTTAGTATTCCTTCTTTAAGACCGAAGAGTTCCAAAGTTGAAAAGCCTGTTGAGCCTCATCACGTAATAGCTGGGTAACCGGCAGTCTGCGATTTTCCACAGGTTTGTCCAATTCTTCATAAATGAATTGATCATCGAATCCGATGTCACTGGCATCAGTTTTAGTATTTGCAAAATACACCACATCGATATGCGCCCAATAAATTGCACTCAGGCACATCGGACAAGGCTCACAACTGGTATAAATTGTACATCCCTGAAGATCGAATGTTTTGAGTTTCCTGCAGGCCATCCTGATTGCTGACACTTCTGCATGGGCAGTAGGATCATTTGTAGCTGTCACCTTATTCGCGCTTTTAGCGATCAGCTTTCCATCTTTAACGATGACGGCACCAAATGGGCCGCCAATACTTTCCAGCACATTCTTCTCTGAGAGTGCAATAGCCATGCGCATGAATTTCTCGTGTTGTTGTCTCTCCATATTTTATCAGGGTTTATTCTATAGTCTAAAGATTCCGGGTTCATTTATTCAAGCTCAGAACGCTTTTCCGGTGACGAACGCAGTCAGAATCTACCACCGGAAAAGAGATCAGAACATAAGGGTAAGGAACATGCTGCAGAAAATAATGTACAAAAAAAATGCCCCATTTTCAGGAGCATTTCTAATCACGTATTTGTGATGCTTATTTTTTGTCTGATTTATAACCTTCATTCAGGCCAACAATCACTTCGCTGGTCACATCCAATGATTCATCAGCAAATAAAATAGCACTGTTACCTTTTTGGTAAGTCAACACCATTTTGAAGCCTTTCTCTTTTGCATAGATCTTAAGGTAATCAGCAATTTTATTGTATAATTTTTCCTGCTCTTTAGCTTGTTCATCCTGTAAAGCAGCTCCTGCATTCTGCTGGTAAGCCTGTAATTCCTGTTGTTTACGGCCAAGTCTTTCTTCTGTGGCAGCTCTCTGATCTGCAGGAAGTGTATTTTGTGATTGCTGATATTGAGCTACCTCACGTTGGAAAGCCTGCTGTTTGGTACCAAGATCAGTTTGAGCGGCTTTAGATTTAGCATCAAGTTTAACTTTAAGATCCTTGAAATACTCATATTTAGTCAGTAATGAGTCAGAATTCACGTAAACGATAGGCTCATTATTTTTAACTGAGGCAGTAGTAGTTTTTTCTGCGGTCCCTGCAGGGGCAGCTTTATCTTTATTCTGGCAGGAAGCCATTACGGAAACTAATGCTACGGCTGTAGCCAGAGTGCTTAGTTTTAAGTTTGTTCTGTTCATTTATGTATTTTCTTATTTTATACTTATTGATTGTTTAATGCTGTTTAAAACTCCTGCAGCCCGGATGATTGATCTAATCTACGCTTAAAAATTTTAGCAAATATAAAATTTCAAAATTAGTATCCTAAATAACTGTTTTTTTTTGGGCCATTTAGGGTTGATAATGTGCAAATAGTTATCCACATTTGCCGTTAATTGCCCATAATTGGTTATTTTTGAGTTTTATATTTTCATTAACATATATGAGCGAAGAACAAGATTCAAAGTCAAATTATTCGGCAGATAATATACAGGTATTAGAAGGATTGGAAGCGGTGCGTAAGCGCCCTTCGATGTATATAGGGGATACTGGTTTCAAAGGACTACACCATTTAGTTTATGAGGTTGTAGATAACTCCATTGATGAGGCCCTGGCTGGGCATGCGAACACGATTTCTGTGAGGATCCTGAAAGACAATTCGATTAGGGTAGAAGATAACGGTCGCGGAATTCCGACAGGAATCATGCAGAAAGAGAAAAAATCAGCTTTAGAGGTGGTTATGACCGTACTCCATGCCGGTGGTAAATTCGATAAGGATACCTATAAAGTTTCCGGAGGTTTACACGGGGTAGGGGTAAGTTGCGTGAATGCCTTATCGGTTCATTTAAAAGCAGAAGTTCACCGTGAAGGAAAGATCTGGGTACAGGAATACCGCCAGGGAAAACCTCAGTATGATGTTAAAACTGTAGGTGAAACGGAAAAAAGAGGAACGATTATCACGTTTACTCCGGATGCTGAGATTTTTACACAAACGACGGAATATAGATATGATACTTTAGCTTCGAGGTTAAGAGAACTGTCTTTCCTGAATAAAGGAATTAGCTTAACGCTGACAGATGAACGCGAAGTTGTAGGTGAAAATGGCGAGTTTCTTTCCGAACTGTTTCGTTCAGAAGGTGGTTTAAAAGAATTTGTCCAGTTCCTGGATGGAGGGCGTCCTTCTCTGATTGCTGAGCCAATTTATGTGGAAGGATTAAAAAATGGTATTCCCGTTGAACTGGCATTGCAGTACAATGACAGTTATGCAGAAAATGTCCATTCTTATGTAAACAATATCAATACCCATGAAGGTGGTACCCATATTGCCGGTTTCAGAAGGGGATTAACGCGTACGCTGAAAGCATATGCAGAGAAATCGGGCTTACTGAAGAATGTGAAATTTGAGATTACCGGTGATGATTTCCGTGAGGGATTAACAGCGGTGGTATCGGTAAAAGTGCAGGAACCCCAGTTTGAAGGACAGACCAAAACAAAATTAGGTAACTCAGAAGTAATGGGTGCTGTTGATATTGCGGTCGGTGAAGCTTTGGGAATATATCTGGAAGAATATCCGCGTGAGGCGAAGATGATCGTTAACAAGGTTATTCTTGCTGCTACTGCACGTGCTGCTGCACGTAAGGCGCGTGAGATGGTTCAGCGTAAAAGTGTAATGGGTGGATCAGGATTACCTGGTAAACTGGCCGATTGCTCTGATAGTGATCCGGAAAAATGTGAATTGTATCTTGTCGAGGGAGATTCGGCGGGTGGAACTGCCAAGCAGGGCCGCGACCGTAACTTCCAGGCTATTCTTCCACTGAAAGGTAAAATCCTGAATGTGGAAAAGGCGATGGAACATAAGATCTATGAGAATGATGAGATTAAAAATATGTTTACTGCGCTTGGTGTAAGCATAGGTACGCCTGAGGATGACAAAGCATTGAACCTTACGAAGCTACGTTACCACAAGATTGTCATCATGACGGATGCTGATATTGACGGATCACACATTACCACACTGATCCTGACCTTCTTCTTCAGGTACATGAAAGCACTTATTGAAGCGGGATATGTGTATATCGCTGCGCCACCCCTGTACCTTGTTAAAAAAGGTAAGGAGCAGGAATATTGCTGGAACGATCAACAGCGTGATGCAGCTGTACAACGCCTGAAAGGTGCTGGTAAAGAAGAAAGCGTACACATTCAACGTTATAAAGGTTTGGGTGAGATGAATGCAGAACAGCTTTGGGATACCACTTTGAATCCTGCTAACCGTACCTTAATGCAGGCAACTATTGAGAATGCTGCAGAGTGTGATCATACTTTCTCTATGTTAATGGGAGATGAAGTTGCACCAAGAAGAGAGTTTATTGAAAGAAATGCGAAGTATGCTAAGATTGATGCTTAGTATTTAAAAAATAAAATAGTTCATCAAAACGAGGCTGTATCAAATTAGATGATGCAGCCTTTTTTATTTTAATAAGTTTTGTACCATCTCTGGACACCAACGCGTTCATTTGCATTTTAGTCATCTGATTTTGAAAAAGGTCAATGAAACAGCTCTTTTAGGCTGCTTTTTTTCTGATATTTTGTGCAATTGCGAGTAAGCCCCATTCGATGGCCACTTTTTCCTTTCCACGGAGCCTAAAGCGGCGGAACCCGTGGTTCTGTTTGATATTTCCGAAGACAGGTTCTACATCATAACATCGTTTCTTTCGCCGCTGTATTCCTTCTTCGCTGTTCAGCTTTTCGAATGCGTTTTGCTTAAGCCTGTTCAGGTTTTCATTGATTTCAATGATGCGGTTCTCTTTTGATTTATGGCAAACTGCTCTCATAGGACAGTTTTCACAATTCCTTGCCTGGTATCTTTTAAGGGTTTGCTTAAAGCCTGTTGTCGTCTTTTTTGTGTAAGACCCGATTGACAGCATTTGCTGGCCCATTGGGCAGATATAACAATCCTGCTGCTGGTTATAAAAAAGCTTGTCTGCCCCAAAAGGAGATTTGCTGTTGTACTTACCCTTCTGCTGTTTATCGAACATGCCATATTTCACAAAAGCCTCAACTTTCTGATCTTCCAGCAGTTGGTAGTTTTCCTCAGAACCATAGCCTGCATCTGCTGTAAGTTTCTTTGGTGCTTTTCCAAAGCTGCTTACGTGTTGTTCCAGGTGGATCTTCAGGGTAGTCGTGTCGGTTGGGTTGGGATGTATCGTGTAATTGACGATAAACTGGTTAGAGGTAGATATCTGTACATTATAGCCGGGCTTCAGCTGTCCGTTTTTCATGTGGTCTTCTTTCATCCGCATGAAAGTAGCATCTGTATCTGTCTTGCTATAACTGTTTCTCTCGCCCAAAATAGCCTCCTGAGCTTCATATCTGGCTATATTCTGCGGATAATTTTTAGTTACATAATTTAGCTTATCCTTCACTTTCTTGTCTATATCTTTCCGCCCGGCAAGCTTTTCATTCAGCTGCTCTACAGCTTGCTTTACCTTCTCACTATCAATCTGTTTAAAATCAGGCGGCTCAGGCATCTTGTCTTCATCACTGGCCACCTGTTGCGCATATTCCCAAATGTGGGTCAGCTGCTTTTTCATTTTTTCCTTATTGGTCTGAATGGATTTCTTCCAGACAAAAGTGTACCTGTTGGCACTAGCTTCGATCTTAGTCCCGTCGGTATTGATTTCCTCAATGCTTAATAAGCCTTCAGCGGCAAGTAGTTTTACCACATCCTCAAATACACTGCGAAGGGCATGTTTCAGGCGTACACCCCGGAAACGGTTGATGGTATTGTGATCTGGGTAGCTCATGGAGCTCAGCCACATAAAGTAGATGCTTTCACGGCAAGCGGCAGCCAGCTTACGGCTCGAATAGATATTGGTGAGATAACCATAAACCAGAACTTTAAGCAAAAGTTGGGGATGATAGCTGGAACTGCCTTTAATGTGGTAGGCTTTTAGAAGAGGTTCTATACTAATCTTATTAATCACCTCATTTACAACTCTAACAGGATGGGAATCAGGAATTAATTCATCAAGAGTGGGCGGGATGGCAAGAATCTGCTGTTGGTTATAGGGCTTAAATACGGGTTCTCTGATTGCCATATCTAGTGTGTTTTAATACATTAAATATATGAAAATCAAATAATTGTGTCAATAGTGCTGCGAAAAAATGTTATAAAAAATAAGCAGAGACAGAAGCTATAAATAAAAAAAGAGGCTGATCATGATTTATGATACAGCCTCTTTTTGATGTCTGATGGATAAGTTCAGTAAGTATTTTAAACCTTCTACAAAAAATAGTGGGGCTATATCCATTATTTATCTAGATCAGGGGTATTTAAAGTATATAATAGGCACCTTCTTTAAGTGAAGGTTCTATGGTTTCTTTATGTTCAGCAAAATTGCTGTCATTTAACATCTGAGACAGGTCGCGTTCTATGGTTCTGGATATGGCTGTTGTAGGTGTATCAGTTGGTTTATTTTCAAAAGGATCCTGTAAATGAATGGCCATTTTCTCAATTAATAAGAAGGCAGCTGCTATGGCGATCACAATTGGAATTTCGAAATATCCGAAAAACTCAATAAGTCCGAAGGGCAGCATCACAATGAAAAGATTGATTGTCATGTTGATGTAGGTGCTATAGGTTACCGGAAAAATTGTATTCTTAATACGCTCTGAACCACCCATTCTATCGCATAAGTTCGTTAGTGTGCTGTCCAGTTGTACCTGCTGGTACTTATTGATCCAGCCTTCCTTTGCTGCTTTCTGAATATCCCTGGCATGTAGTTCCAGGATAGACATTGGAATATTTTTATACTTCTTAATAAAATCGAGTTCTTCCTCTTTCATCAGTCTGTCTAATCCGAGCGTTGGATTCGTATGCCGCAAGGACTGACTTAGCCCATAACACCAGGCGATCTGCCGTTTAATAAAACGTTCTTTAAATAATTGGATCTCCGTAGAATAGTAAGGATCATCAACAAAATACAATACCTGACGGGCAAGCGTACGTGAATCATTCACAATGGCGCCCCAGAGGATTCTGGCTTCCCACCACCTGTCATATGCCTGGTTTGAGCGGAAGGCAAGAAGAAGGGAAATCACTGTACCCAGCAAAGCCGGGACAGCAATAGGAATCGATATCCTGGTAAAGTGATAATTTTCGTAAAGTATAACAATGCCTACTGCATAAAAAGTTACGAGTATAAGTTCTTTGGTTATTTTCCCAAAAATATACGTGAGTGGAATGTTGTTTTTTAATAGCATAGCAGATGTTTTTGGGTTAAATCATATCAGGCCATTTCAGAAATTTTATTGATTTGCTCTTCAGACCTTGATTTCTCCACCGCTGGTACTGTTAGCTCCAGGGGTTTAATCACAGGTAATCCGGATCTTTTTAAAAATAACTCAGGATCAAGACTATACCTTGATATCTTTTGGAAATTATAATCCTCAGGATAAAATATAGCATCTACCTCATTCGCTTCTACAAAATTCCTGAAAGCAGCCATTGTACTGCCATAGAAGTATTCAATTCCGATGGAATAAATAGCCTGTTCATAGTCGGCTTTCAGGCTGGCACAGGCCTCATGGAATTCAGGAGAAATCTGTCCATACTCCGCCGTACGCCTTCTCAACATCAACAGATCAGAAATGCTGTCGGTCAATTTATAGGCATGAAAAAATATAATCCTTACTTTTTCATGCTTAAATGTCTGTCCCTGATCTGTTATATAGCTGGTCATGACCAATTCATTTCCGGCCTTTCCAAGGATCACCTTTGATTGATGAACCGATAATTGATCGAAGTCGGTTGGTATTAAAATTGTTTTCATATCGTATAGTTTGTCATTGAGAATTATACAATAATAGCCGGATGACATTACAACTGGATAAGAGTAAGATTAGAATGGGATTAGAATTTAGAGACTTTTGTCCTTCCTTAATGGCAATAGTATATTCATTTCCGTTCCGGTTTGCTGACTTGTTTGAATGGCAATACTTCCCCGGTGAAGCCTGATGATATTTAAGGAAAGCGGCAATCCAAAACCATGGCCTCTGTAATTTGTGGTATTGGAAGCTCTGAAAAAGGGTTCGAATACATGTTGCAATTCATTTTCGGGGATACCAATTCCCTGATCCCTTACAGAGATAATTACATTACATGAATTCACGGAAAGTCCAAGAACGACGACCCGGTTATCAGAGTACTTACAGGCATTATTCACGATATTGGAAACCGCTAATTTCAGGAGGTTCAAATTTCCATTCAGATTAATGGAATCAAAGTTTTCCGGCAGACCGGAGAAATCTATCTGGATTTTATTTTCAGGATTAATAAGGTCGATGGAGTTTTTTACATCCCAGATCAATTCATCGAGCCTGATATCTTCCCAGCGTTGTTTTTTGCCGTCAAATCCGGATTGTGCCAGACTTAGCAGACTGGTTAATATATTCTCCAGGCGTTCTGCTTCTGACTGGATTCTGAGCAGTGATTTTTGTATTTCGGTATCCTTATTTTTGGCTATACTAAGTTCAGCTTCTCCGCTGATCACAGTTAATGGCGTTCTGAGTTCATGGGAAGCATTACTGATGAAATTATTCTGCGTTTCAAAAGCTGCTTCCAAACGGTCAAGCATATCATTGAATGTCTGAGAAATTTCAGCGATTTCATCTTTTCCTTTGACCGGATCTAAGCGCTGGTGAAGGTTTTCTGCATTGATCCCCTTGGTTTTTTTGATCAGTACACGTATAGGCTTAAAGGTAAATTCCGAGAATTTCCTTCCTACAAAATAAGAAAGCGCGACGGAGAGAAAGAAGCCGGCAATCAGTATTTTCTGTAAAGCATGGAGTTCCCGATATCCATATGGATCCCTACCTGAAATGATTACGATATATCCGTTGGTTCCACTTTGAAAATATTTGCCTACATAAAATTGATTTTTATTTCTGTAACGTGCTACTTGTCCGGCATTAATCTTCCTGTAGAAAGTATTTGGAAGATGCAGTTCTTTATGAAATTTCTTCCTGCCTGAGGTATTGGCAGTAAAAATATAGCCATGTTCTGCCGGAAGCCGCTCCAGGTACTTTGTACGGAGTTCAATATATTCTTTAGTCCCAGATCCTTTAAATATTTTGGTTTGCGCGGTAATATTCACCCTTGCTTCTAACCTTTTGTAAAAATCTTCAAATGCGAATTCATTTGCAAAATACCAGACAAAACTGCTTAATAATGAAATGATAATCGCAGAGAGAATGGCGAAAAGGAAAGTAATGCGGGTGTATAAATTCATTGATTTACTTCTCCTTCAGCATATATCCCAATCCCACAACAGTATGGATCAGGTTCGTAGGGAAACCTTTATCAATTTTCTTTCTGAGGTAATTCACATACACGTCCACCACATTTGTTCCCATATTAAAATCGATATCCCAAACATTTTCGAGGATATCAATTCTGGAAAGGATTTTATTTTTGTTTTTTGCAAGGAATTGGAGCAAACGATATTCTGTAGCAGTGAGTGTGATATCCTGGTCTGCTCTTTTAACGGTCTTTGCCGAAGTATTGATTTGTAAATCGCCGGTAACAATAATGTCTTCAGCTTGTTGAAAACCGTCGTATCTTCGCAGCAGCATCCGGATACGGGCATTAAGCTCTGCAATTTTAAAGGGTTTCACCAGGTAGTCATCTGCTCCGTTATCCAAACCGGTAACAATATTCTCAGTACTTCCCAGTGCAGTCAGCATAATAACGGGAGTCTGTGGATAAGTTTTTTTGAGTTGTTTACATAATTCCAGGCCATTTAATCCGGGAAGCATAATATCCAGGATAATCAGCGAGAAACTATGGGAAGCCACCATATCCAAGGCAATGAAGGCATCGGGAGCCACGCTAATTTCAAAACCAATATCAATTAATCCTCTTTTTAGGATGGATATAACCTGGGGGTCGTCTTCGACAATAAGGATCTTCATGTATAATAGATTAAGCGGAGCAATCTCTTATTCCCAGGGAAATAACTTTTTTGCTTCGAATTGTATAGTCAGTTTTTTGTAATTGATTTTTGCCTGATAATTATAAAAAATATCGCTGCCAAGGATGGCGATGATCCTTTCTTTATTGTGCTGTGCATAAGCTTCATTCACAGAATCAAGATCCAGCGCGACAACAGGATAATTTTTAATGTTCAGTTTGCCTATTTTAAATTTGGGAATAACCCCAATGATCGTGGTGGTCGTGGCAAAAAGAGTAACTGAAGTTGCCAGGATTTCTTCGGTTTCATTTTTCATATTTTCCTCAATAAATCTCTTGTCAAATACAGTTCTTGAGGCTCCAGTATCCACAACCCCGATATAATTTTTGCCAAAGGCGGTGATTTCAACAAAAAGGTGGTAGCCATCCCCATTCAGGTCAACCAGTGTAAGCGGAACTTTAATTGTACGCATCAGATTAATTTCATTTCTTCAAGGACTTTATTCATAGATCTCACAGCATCTGCACTTTTATTGAGGGCAGCCTGTTCTTCTTCATTTAATTTATAGTCTATAATTTTCTCCCAGCCTTTACGGCTGATGATCACGGGTACACCCAGGCAGATATCTGTCTGGCCATATTCACCTTCCAGGGAAACAGAACAGGTAAAGAGTCTTTTTTCGTCCCTTATTATACTTTCTACCAGGACGGCTCCTGCGGCTCCTGGCGCATACCATGCTGAAGTACCCAATAATCCTGTCAGGGTTGCACCGCCAACCATGGTCTCTGCAGCCACTTTTGCGAGTGTCTCTTTGTCCAGTAAGTCACTCACCGGAAGACTTTGATAAGTGGCTAAACGGGTTAGTGGAATCATGGTGGTATCGCCATGTCCACCGATCACGAATCCCTGAAGATCGTTTGAATTGCAATTTAAGGCCACACTCAGGTAATACTTGAAACGGGCACTGTCAAGAGTTCCCCCCATACCGATAATCCTGTTTTTAGGGATACCGAGTGATTTTAGTGCCAGGTAGGTCATGGTATCCATTGGGTTGCTGATCACGATAATGATCGCATCCGGAGAATATTCCAGAATATTTTGTGCAACACCTTTTACAATACCTGCATTGATGCCAATAAGTTCTTCACGTGTCATCCCAGGTTTACGGGGCAAACCGGAGGTAATGACCACTACTGAAGAGCCTGCAGTTTTGCTATAATCATTAGTTACCCCGGAGATCTTCGTATTGAAACCAAGCAAGGCTGCTGTTTGCATCATGTCCATTGCTTTGCCTTCGGCAAAACCTTCTTTAATGTCCAGCAGGACTACCTCTTCAGCGATCTCTCTTCTTGCGATATTATCTGCACAGGTTGCACCAACAGCTCCTGCACCTACAACGGTTATCTTCATATGATCTTGAATTATGTAAGCTAAGAACCTGCTCCGTGCGATTTGTCAATGATGAAAATACCACCACAGCCGGTTCAAACATTCATTTTATTTTAAAGGTATTGAATCTTCCGTCATCTTATTCCTATCATGGAATGAAATTTAAGATTTTGGGGAATTGGTACCTCAATTCAACTCAGATTATAAATGGTTTTTAATCACAAAAAAAATCTTCTGTTGAAGTACAATATATAAAATTCAGTTGTTTTAAAGAATGCTTTTTAAAACTTTATCCGATATTCGGGGTTTTATGATAAAGAATTTACATATTCTTAATTGTTGGTAAACAAAGCATATTATAATGGATAACACACCGGTAGAAAAAGTTGACATCATGTCTTACGCGGGGAAATGGTATTCTTTATATTCCATTCCTGCTTATATGGATAAACATTGGCGTGAAACCACCGAAACATATGTAATTCATCCTGACGGTTATTATGCAGTCTTCACCACTTATAAATTGCCTGGGGAAGAGGAGCAGAAATATGTGAGGTCAAAACTCTTTGTGGTCAAAGGGACTAACAATGCTGAGATGAAAGCACAGTTTGTATGGCCTTTAAAAGTAGATTACTGGATCATTGAACTTGCTGCAGATTATTCCTATGTGGTAGTTGGTCATCCCAAATTCAAATATCTTTTTATCATGGCCCGGAGGCCGAATTTACCGGAAGAATTGCTGGAAGAAATTACAGCACGTTGCACTGCGAGAGGTTATGATACCTCAAAACTCGTTTCCCAGAGACATCCGGATCCTGTTCAAAAGGAGCAAGCTCATTTCTGACCAGTTGATTCAGAAGAACTTCCCGCTGAGGTAAAGCTTATTGAAAATTATCAGTTACGCTAGCTTTAAAAATCGTAATTTTGCACATCGTATTGTTTAGAAAACAAGGATTCTTAATTACCCATCTATGTATTTAATTTTTGATACTGAAACTACAGGCCTTCCTGCTAATTATAATGCTCCGGTTACAGATACTGACAATTGGCCGCGCTGTATTCAGATTGCCTGGCAGTTGCATGATGAATTGGGTGAACTGATTGAACATCAGGATTATCTGGTAAAACCTGAAGGTTTCAATATCCCATATGATGCAGAGCGGATTCATGGTATTTCCACAGATCTTGCTACGGAACAAGGGATCGGCTTAAGTGATGTACTGGATAAGTTCAATACTGTTTTAGGTAAGGCAAAATTTATCGTCGGCCAGAATATTGGGTTTGATGTTAAAATTATGGGGGCTGAGCTACACCGGATGGGGCTTGAAAGTCCCTTGGCTCAAATGCCGGTTCTTGATACCTGTACAGAGGTCACTGCCGAGCTTCTGAAAATTCCGGGTGGTCGTGGCGGAAAATTTAAATTGCCTACGCTGACAGAACTGCACAGTTACCTTTTTGGGGTTCCTTTTTCCGAAGCCCACAATGCTACTGCCGATGTGGAAGCAACTACGCGATGCTTCCTGCAGCTGGTCAAAATGGAAGTATTCAAACCTGATCAACTTCAGGCACCCTCAGGTTATCTTCAAAAATTTAAAGAACATCATCCGGCCGTCATACCCGGTGTTGGGATCAAACATTATAACTTAAAAGCTGCGTCTGACGAGATCAGGAAAAGAAAAGAGAAGGCCGAAGGCACTACAATTTCGAAGCAGACCTTACAGGAGAACGAACAAGAACTCAAAGATGCTGTTTTTGCTCACCTTCATAACCATACCCAGTTTTCAGTACTGCAATCTACCATCAATATTCCCGGATTAATTGCTGCCACAGCTGCGCAGAAAATGCCTGCTGTAGCGATGACTGATCATGCCAATATGATGGGAGCCTTTCATTTCGTTAATCAGGTGCTGAATCACAATAAGGGCGTAGATGCCAGAAATCAGGCTGCCCTTGAAAAGGGGGAAGCGGCCGATGAGATGCTCATCAAGCCAATTGTTGGCTGTGAGTTTAATGTGTGTGAAAATCACGAGGATAAATCAAGAAAGGACAATGGTTACCAGATGGTATTGCTGGCCAAAAACAAAAATGGCTACCATAACTTGGCTAAAATGTCATCTATCGCCTATACCAAAGGATTTTACTATGTACCCAGAATTGATCGTGCAGTTATTGAGCAGTTTAAAGAAGATATTATTGTCCTTTCAGGGAATTTATATGGTGAGATTGCCAGTAAGATTCTGAATCTTGGTGAGAAGCAGGCAGAAGAAGCACTAGTCTGGTGGAAGGGTCTTTTTGGAACCGATTTCTATGTAGAAATCATGCGTCATGATCAGGACGATGAAAATGCAGTAAATAAAACGCTGATCTCCATGGCCAAATCCCATGAAGTGAAGCTGATCGCGACCAACAACACCTATTATATCAACAAGAAGGATGCAAATGCACACGATATTTTGTTGTGTGTAAAGGATGCTGAAAAACAGGCCACACCAATAGGCAGGGGACGTGGTTACCGGTATGGCTTACCGAATCAGGAATACTATTTTAAATCGCAGGCAGAAATGAAAGCTTTATTTTCGGATCTTCCGGAAGCGATTATCAATATCCAGGAAATTGTAGATAAGATAGAGATTTATAAACTGGCGAGGGAGGTCTTGTTACCGAAATTCATCATCCCTGAAGAATTTATTGTGGCTGAAGATGATGAAGATGGCGGGAAGAGGGGAGAGAATAAATATCTGCGCCACCTCACCTACGAAGGAGCGAAAAAAAGATATGGTATAATTACCCCGGAGATTGATGAGCGGCTGGATTTTGAGCTGGTAACTATTGAAAAGACAGGTTATCCTGGATATTTCCTCATTGTACAGGATTTCATCGCTGAAGCCAGAAGACGGGATGTATCTGTGGGACCAGGGCGTGGATCTGCTGCCGGGTCAGTGGTTGCCTATTGTCTGTGGATTACAAATATTGATCCTATAAAGTACGACCTGCTTTTTGAGCGTTTCCTGAATCCTGACAGGGTATCGATGCCCGATATTGATATTGACTTTGATGATGAGGGGCGTGGAAGGGTAATGGAGTATGTTATTAATAAATATGGGGCCAATCAGGTTGCCCAGATTATTACTTACGGAACCATGGCGGCAAAATCTTCAGTTAAAGATACTGCAAGGGTGCTGGATCTTCCGCTTTTTGAAGCAGATAAGATTGCAAAACTTATTCCCAACCTGAAACTGGCCAAGATTTTCGCCCTTGATGAAAAAGCCCTTAAAGGTGCTTTAAGGGCGGATGAATATGAGAAGGTGGTTGAATTAAAAGACCTGGCTGATTCAAAAACATTAAGTGCCGAAACTATTCAGCAGGCGAGGATACTGGAGGGATCATTGAGGAATACAGGCATACATGCCTGTGGCGTCATCATTACACCAGATGATATCACAAATTATGTTCCTGTAGCCCTGGCCAAAGATTCTGATCTGTATGTTACGCAGTTTGATAACTCTGTCGTGGAAAGTGCAGGTTTGCTTAAAATGGACTTTCTTGGGCTGAAGACCCTCACCCTGATTAAGGATACGGTGAAGCTCGTCAGGTTAAGAACAGGAATACAGCTGGATCCTGATGAATTTCCGATTGATGATGTAAAAACATATGAACTTTTCCAGCGAGGGGAGACGATAGGGATATTCCAGTATGAGTCGAGCGGCATGCAGAAATACATGAAGGAGCTAAAGCCTACTGTATTTGGCGATTTAATTGCCATGAATGCATTATACCGTCCGGGTCCGCTGGAGTATATTCCAAGTTTTGTTCGCAGAAAAAATGGAGAAGAAGAAATAAAGTACGATCTGGATGCCTGTGAGGAATACCTGAAAGAAACTTATGGGATTACCGTATACCAGGAGCAGGTGATGCTTTTATCCCAGAAGCTTGCCGGATTTACGAAAGGCGAGGCCGATGTATTGCGTAAGGCCATGGGTAAGAAGCAGAAAGATGTGCTGGATAAGATGAAGCCTAAATTTGTTGGGCAGGCTGCTGAGAAGGGCCATTCCCCGGCAACCTTGGAAAAGATCTGGAAAGACTGGGAAGCTTTTGCTTCTTATGCCTTCAACAAGTCGCACTCTACCTGTTATGCCTGGATTGCTTATCAGACAGCTTACCTGAAAGCACATTATCCGGCAGAGTATATGGCGGCGGTACTAACGAATAATATGAGTGACATTAAACAGGTTGCATTTTTCATGGAAGAATGTAAGCAAATGGGTGTTCAGGTACTGGGGCCGGATGTCAATGAATCTATACTTAAGTTTTCTGTAAATGATAAGGGGCAGGTGCGCTTTGGCCTTTCTGGAATAAAGGGGGTAGGCGAGAAAGCGGTAGAAAGTATCATTGCAGAACGGAAGAGCAGTCTTTACAGTAATGTTTATGATTTTGCCCGTCGATCCAATACCAGGACGGTAAATAAAAAGGCGTATGAGAGTTTTGTGTATAGCGGGGCCTTTGACAGTTTTGGTTACCACCGTGCACAATATTTCTTTATCGGTATCAATGATAAAATGAATGGTATTGAGAAGCTGATCAAATATTCCAATGATTTTCAGAATAATGAATCTTCTTCACAATCCTCATTATTTGGAGGGACTATTGCCGACCTGATTTCAGAACCAACCCTCCCGGTTGCCAATGAATGGACCTTAATAGACAGGCTTAAATATGAGAAAGATGCAATTGGTATTTTTCTGAGCGGCCATCCCCTGGATAATTATAAACTGGAGCTCAAAGAGTTCTGCCAGCATTCGGTAAGGCATCTTGCTTTGGTGAATAAGATCAGAATGGGAGATACCAATGAAGAGGTGCTTGCTGAATTTGAAACCATAAAGAACAGAGAGCTGGTTGTTGGCGGTTTAGTTGTGATTTCCTCACAACGGATGACAAAAACAGGTAAACCTTTCGGAACAATTGTTTTTGAAGATTATAATGACAGCTGCGAGCTGGCTTTGTTTGGTGAAGATTTTGTGAAGTTTAAGCAGTTTATGACTGATGGATATTTCCTTCAGATCCGGGGAAGGGTTGGAGAGCGTTTCCGGAAGGAAGGAGATTGGGAGTTTAAGATTACGTCTATTGCATTACTGTCTGATTTAAGGGATAAGTTTGCAAAATGTATCACGATACAGATCCCCATTCAGGGAATTAATGATGAAGTCATTTCCACTATTTACGATATTATAGAAGAAAATAAGCTAAATACTGAACAGCAGAATTGCCAGTTGAATTTTGTGATCTACGATCGTGAGCAAAATGTAACCCTGGACTTGCCTTCTAAATCATTGAAAATCAATCCAAATAACCTGTTTTTGGATCAGCTTTCCGGTTTAAATACAGTGAGTTATAAGTTGAACTAATGTCATATTGGCATTAATTGTGGAGGTGGCATTAGAATTGATTATATCTTTGTATAAAAAATAAGAATTATGGCTTTAGAAATCACAGATGCTAACTTCGAGGAATTAGTATTAAAATCAGATAAACCCGTTTTAGTTGACTTTTGGGCAGAATGGTGTGGTCCATGTCGCATGGTAGGTCCGGTAGTAGATGAAATATCAAAAGAATATGAAGGAAAGGCCATTATAGGTAAAGTGAATGTTGATAACAACCCACAAATATCTACGCAGTTTGGTATCCGTAATATTCCTGCTTTATTGTATTTCAAGAATGGCGAAGTTGTTGACAAACAAGTTGGTGCTGTTCCTAAATCAGTTTTAGCTGGTAAATTAGATAAGCAATTATAATACAATATCATAAACGAGCAAATAAAAACCCCGTATCACTTAACGTGATACGGGGTTTTTATTTGCTCGTTTTATTTTGGGTTTTCCTTTGAAGGATTACTAAAAATGGTAACCGATCATACCTGAAACCATACGTGGATTCATTGGTTCAAGAGTTGTCCAACCTTTGTAGTATTCTTTGTCAGTTAAATTATTAAGTTTAAGAGCGAAAGAGAATGCTCCTGTACTGTAAGAAACTGAAGCATTTAGTACGGTATAAGAAGGTAATGTAAACACACCAACTGTGGCATCATTTGTAATCATGTTTTTGCCGGCATAGTTTCCGCCAAATCCAAAACCTAAGCCTTTGGCTGATCCTGATAACAACTTATAACTGAACCAGATATTAGCTAAATCTTTTGGTCCTGCTCCTACAGGCCTTCTGCCTTCAGTAGCTATGGTCGCATTTGTTAATTTACTTGAATTTCTTGAATAACCAGCAATAATGTTGAATCCTGGTATTGGATTAGCATTAAATTCGGCTTCAAATCCTTTACTGTATTGTTCGCCACCTTGTACGTAAGTAGCATAATCTTCAGTTACTACAACATTGGAAACTTTAATGTCATAATAGCTGAGTGAGCCTGTTAATTTTCCATCAAATATGTCTGCTTTAATCCCACCTTCCCACTGATTGGCATGCTCAGGGTCAAAAGTAGTTACTGTAATTACCCCGTTTGCAACAGTGTTTACGGGAGCTACGTTAGTAAATCCGTTCATATAATTACCAAATAAGGATAACTTATCCTGTATTATCTGATATACTAGACCGAACTTTGGAGAGAATGCAGTTTGTCCATATTTATCAGCCTCATTAGTACTCCTACCTCCATTTTTAAAATGGTCGATGCGCAAACCAACCGAACCAGAAAGTTGTGGCGTGAAATTTATTACATTACTTACGTATGCGCTATAAACTTCTTGAGTAGTTTTGCTCGTTCCTCCATAGCCTGCAGCAGCAATGGCTGTTTCAGCACTTTCCCGGGTAAGTACACCTGAGTCTGTACCGGTTGTAGGATTAATAAATCCCAAAGCAGCATAGTTAGAACTATTCCCTGTTACTGTTCTGTTGAAGTAGTCTAAACCTGCAACTATACGGTTACGCAAAGTACCTATATGAAAATCCCCAATGAAATTTTGTTGGATATCAGTAGTTTCTGTCGCTCCATTTTGGTCACTGATGTATCTGTCATATAATCCTGTCGCATCAATGGGCAGCTGAGTGATAGGATCATAGTTCGCTCGTTCAAATAAATACGAATAGAAGCCATTAGACTCAGCTCTGCCTCTCGATAAAACCGTTTGTGAAGTCCATTCATCAGACATTTTGTAATTCATCTGTGCCTGTACTGTGGTTACAGGATTCTTGATGGTAAGCGCATTACTTGTATATGATTTCTTAGGATCATAACCCAGGGCTGCCAGCGTATTTGATTTTAAAGCTGTACTTCTGTTAAAGAAAAGCATAGTTGGGTTAGTGCCTTCTGAACTCAGAAATTGTGCATTGAATAAGAAGGAAATCCTGTCATTCAGCTTGTAAGAAAGTGATGGTGCAAAGAATCTTGTTTTCCGGAAACCGGCATCCTGAAAGCTATTTTCGTCGTGATAAGCTGCATTGACACGGAATAAAACTTTATGGGCAGAATCCAAAGGAGTATTAACATCAACCGTGATTCTGTTTAATCCATAGCTACCGCCTGTATAGCTCACATCTGTAGTCTTACCATCGAAGGGTTGCTTGGTTACAGTATTAATGAGTCCTCCGTAGGAGATAACACTGCTCCCAAATAAGGTACCAGACGGACCTTTGATTACTTCAATTCTTTCCACGTTAGACACGTCCAGACTTCCGTTAGTTAAACCAGGAAGCCCATTTACAAGTGTTGGCTGTACAGCGAATCCTCTTAAAGAGAAGTACCCCGCACCATCACTACCCCGTCCCGTAGATGACCATAATTTATCTATGCCAGGTGCATTCTTTAAGGCATCGTCATAACTTGTCACTACCTGGTCGGTGAGTAACTCTTTTGAAATTACTGTATAAACCTGTGGGTTCTCCAGATTTTTTAAAGGCATCTTTGACACAAATTCGCTTTCTTTTACTGCAAACTTGTTCTTTTTGCCCCCGCTCACCACCACTTCTTTCAACTGTTGTTTTGATGCCTGAAGTACAATTTCTACAGTGCTGGTTTGTCCAGTCGTTACTGTCACTTGTTTAGATACTGTACTTAAGCCGATAAGTTTGGCCGTAAGAGTATAAGTTCCTGCAGGAATATTTTTCAGGATATAATTACCATTTCTGTCTGTACTTGTATTAGAAACATCTTTAATAGCTATTTCTACAGATTCAGCGATCTCACCATCCGATGTTTTCACCGTTCCTTTTACAGTTCCGGTTGTTTTTTGCGCCAATGCTACAAAGGTAGTCAGCAGTATACAAAGGGCTGTTAAATAAATTTTAATGTAAGTTTTTGCCATTTCGTTTTAATGTATATTTAGAATTAATATAAACAAACATACAAAAGATCTACCTCTGTAACAAAATTGTTGATAATGATTTTAAATAAGACATTTCAATGACAGTTTGAATAACTGTCTATATCGTATAATAATGGTGTTTTTGCTTTTTTCAGGCGGATAGCCTGAAGGGTAGGGAATGGATTTCATCCGGAAAAAGTGAATTCAATCCATATGCTATCTATTACAATAAAGATAAACACATATGACAACCGCTGGAAGAATGCAAATATATTGGTCTCCTATCATTTCTTATTCTTGGAAACAGCCTATTTCGGGACTTCCTTTTCCAATACTTTATTGCTCCAGCTGCAAAATAACACAGCGGCTATTAAAAAGCCAATGTGAACGGAAGAGATCTCGATTATCTTATTACAGCGTTCGTTGAACAAACCTGCTTTTGCGGCCATAGCAATGACTAGCGCAATACTGAACAGCCATTTGAAGTTTTTAACGCTACTTTCAAAACGAATCAAATGCTCAGTCTTTAACAGCAAAGCCTTTATGCCATTGACTAAAAGCACAGCGAATATGACCGCTAACAGCAGATATTTCAGTAAATCGATCAGAATAATCGGATGGACCGCCACAACTTCTGAGAACAAATAGCAGATCGTTGTAAGGGCACAAATAAATATCATCAAATAGATGATAATGATGGACCTTAAGATGAATGGGCTAGTATGGGTATTGTTTCGGCTTTGAGGATGTTGATTCATTATTGCAGCTATATTGGCAAGTTATATTTCTTTTATTAGATTTACAACATGCAGTCTTTCAACGGTAATCAGGATTTTAGATTGAATAGTAATTTAGAACTCCTTGCGCGGCAGGTGGTAGAGGGCTTTATTACAGGTTTGCATAAAAGTCCCTTTCATGGTTTTTCCGTAGAATTTGCAGAACACAGATCTTACAATAGCGGAGATAATGTCAGAAATATCGATTGGAAGTTATTTGCGCGGACAGATAAGCTGTATACCAAGCGATATGAAGAAGAAACCAACTTGCGTTGCCAGTTTGTCGTAGATATTTCTTCATCCATGTATTTTCCACAAAAGGAATACAACAAACTTACCTTTGCCATCCAGTCGGTTGCGGCATTGGTTTATCTGCTCAAAAAACAGAGGGATGCTTTTGGCTTGAGTTTATTTTCTGATGAACTGATCTTAAATACTCCGGCAAGGTCAACAACAGCTCACCAGAAGTTTTTATTTGCAAAGCTCGAAGAAGTCCTGGCTAAAGGTGAGGTAAAAAAATCAACAAATCTTCCCCATGCCTTACATCAGGTAGCTGAATTGATTCACAAAAGGACATTGGTTATTGTTTTCAGTGATCTGCTGAATAGCAATGATGAAGAGGGAATGAATGCTATATTCTCCTCATTACAGCATTTAAAGTTCAATAAACACGAAGTCATTATATTCAATGTGACCGATAAATCCCATGAAATAGACTTTATGTTTGAAAACAGGCCACATCAATTTATTGATCTGGAGACGGGGGAAGTCTTAAAATCTAATGCGGCAAATATAAGAGAAGCCTATGTGTCCGCTTATGATGCCTATAGGAAAATGATTGCACTAAAGTGTGCACAATATAAAATAGATCTGATCGACGCGGATATGAACGGAAACTTCTCTGATGTGCTGTCGGCGTACCTGATCAAAAGACAAAGGATGAGTTAGTTTCTGTTACCCGACCTGTATCTTGACAGCAGTTCTCTTTTGAAATTTTCCTGAGCCCTGTAATACCTGCCTATGATTTTAATCGGGAGACTACTTTTCAGCCGTGTGTAATATTTTTTTTCAATATTTAATTCCCTCTGCTTGAAATTCAGCTCATTGACTATCAGTGCCTGTACTTCAGTATCCGATAAGTTTTCTATTTCATCCAGTTTACGGAAACTGATCAGCTTTTCCCTGCGTTCGCTTCTCAGTGAGGATTGTTCACTTTCCCATGCATTGTATATCGGCCAGAAAATTCGGGCCTCTTCAGGTGATAAATCCAGCTTCTCTTTTAAATAGGATATTTTGTAGGCCTGAATTTCCGCACCTCTTCCACCTTCTCTCTGTGCATTGGCAAAAAATGGGATACTTAAAAGGAGTAGCGCAATAATTGTATGTTTCATCAGTGATTTATTTTTTTCGGTAGTTTTTATTGTTTCTTATTTGCCTTCAGGAACCCGAGAGTCCGCTTTTTCAGTAGTTCTTTATTGCCGTTAATTTCTTCAAACAGCTGAAAGCAGTTTGATTTTTCATTGCTAACGCAATCTTTATCCCGATTTTCCACCAGCTTTTGTCAAGTGCCGGCTCAGCATACATTCTCCTCATGATATCCTGATTACAAACTGGTAGACAAATCGTTTTGAGAATAATTATTTAAGATGTAGGTTTCCAGTTCTGCAGTACTCGCCGTTGGCATTTGCTCTTCAATACTCATCGCCGCCTGCACATGTTCAATGATATCCTGTTCATCAATATCATATAACATTTGCTCATTGGCAAATTCTACATTCCTTGTCTCTGTTATCCTGTTTTGTTGATTAAGGTAGAGGCCAAAAGCAGTGACAAGGATGAAACATGCTGCTGATGCATATTTTATGAAATCAGAATGCCATAAACGTACCATCTTTGTTTCTTCCCCCACTGGGAGATCTGCAGTCAACACTGTTGGTATAGCTTCAGGAATTCGGACAATTACTTCAGGGGTTTGTGCAGCTTCTTCTGTAGTCCTTTCGAGTATCCTGGCCTGTAACTTCTCAAAATAATTTGTGGGGGTACTGTAACCCGTTTGTTGAGCCTTTATCTGAAATAAACTGCTGCTGGTCTGCAGCATAATCTCTTCCTTCAATGATCCGAAATAATTCTCAGGCACAGAAAATCCGGTTGCAGTGACTTTCTCCTTTAACTCTTGTATAAATAAGGAACCATTTACAGCAGAAGGTAAAGCATCAAAATAATCTTCAGGAACACGAAATGGATTAACTATGGGCAAACCTGCAAGATAAGGTGCTTCAGTTTTCCATTCGTTATTTTCTACATCAGTTGTCATTGTTTGGTATTGATTTATAATGTCTTTAAAGATAATCTATCTTTAAATTGTTACGATTCTATATGGATACATTTAAAGCCAAAAGGTTTAAAAGGAAACATCATCATTTAGCATAAAAACCTCAACTTTTTTCACTGCGATATGAAACGATGCTTTAAGTGCACCAACTGAAGTACCAAGGACCTCGGAAATTTCATCATACTTCATATCATCGAAATATTTCATATTAAAAATGAGCCGTTGCTTTTCCGGTAAGGTGAGCAATGCCTGCTGTAATTTCATCTGAATTTTGTCCCCGTTAAAATAGGATGACGCAACCAGGCTTTCAGCTAATTCCTGGGAAACTTCATCAAGGGGTGTATTGTTACGTTGTTTCTTTTTGTTCAGAAAGGTAATCGATTCATTGGTCGCGATCCTGTAGATCCAGGTATACAGCTTTGAATCACTGCGGAATTTTTCCAGGTTTCTCCATACTTTAATGAAAACCTCCTGTACAAGGTCATCCGCATCATCATGGTCAATAACAAGCCTGCGTACATGCCAGTATATTTTCTCCTGATATTTTGAGATAAGCAGGTTAAAGGCTTCATTACGTGTTCTCTCTTCAGCGAACTTCGCTATTATTTCATCATCTTCAACCTGCTTCATCAATTGTTATTTTCTTTTTATTACTTTTTGTACAGCCTCAACAATATTCACTGTATCCAGGCCATATTTTGTCATTAACTCATCCGGAGTACCACTTTCTCCAAAACTATCATTCACAGCAACAAATTCCTGTGGTGAAGGAAGTTCTGTGGACAATAATCGTGCAACGCTTTCACCAAGTCCGCCAAATTTATTGTGTTCTTCACAGGTGACCACACAACCTGTTTTTTTCACAGATTTAAGAATAGCTTCTTCATCTAACGGTTTTATGGTATGAATGTTTATAATTTCCGCATCGATACCCAGAGCTTCCAGTTGTTCACCTGCCTCAATTGCTTTCCAAACCATATGACCGGTAGCAATAATAGTGACGTCAGCGCCTTCATTTACCATCCATGCTTTTCCGATTTCAAACTTCTGATCAGGATCAGTGAAAACCGGGATACTTGGGCGGCCGAAACGTAGATAAACCGGGCCTTCATATTCTGCTATCGCTATAGTTGCCGCTTTTGTCTGGTTGTAATCACAAGGATTAATAACCACCATGCCAGGAAGCATTTTCATTAAACCTATATCTTCAAGAATCTGGTGTGTTGCACCATCTTCTCCCAAGGTTAATCCTGCGTGAGAAGCACAGATCTTTACATTTTTATTGGAATAAGCAACAGATTGTCTGATCTGGTCATAAACACGACCTGTAGAAAAATTCGCAAAGGTACCTGTAAATGGAATTTTTCCACCTATCGTCATTCCGGCAGCAATACCAATCATGTTGGCTTCAGCGATACCTACCTGAACAAATCTTTCAGGGAAATCATTTGCAAAAGCATCCATTTTTAAAGATCCTTTCAGATCGGCACATAATGCAACCACATTATCATTTTTTTTACCAGCCTCATGTAAGCCGACGCCGAAACCGGAACGGGTATCTTTCTTTTCTGTATATGTATATTTTTTCATTGAATTCTATTTTTAAAGGGAATGAAGCTGGCAGAATGCGGTATCAGTTTTACTGCTGAACATGCCCCTTTCATTGATCTCTTTTATTTTGTGAAGAAGGTGAATATTAATAATCACCAAGTGTTTCTTTATTCTGGCTCAGTGCTGAAGCCAATTGCTCATCATTCGGAGCTGTACCATGCCATTTGTGTGTACCTACCATAAAATCCACACCATGTCCCATTTGTGTACTCATCAGGTTCAAGATCGGTTTACCTTTTCCTGTAAGTGATTTTGCATATTCCAGAGCCTTAACGATATCTTCCATATCATTTCCATTGGAAGTAATCACATGCCATCCAAATGCTTCAAATTTAGTCTGAAGATTTTCCAGGGATAAGATTTTTTCTGTGGGACCATCAATCTGCTGACCATTGTAATCAATAGAAGCAATCAGGTTATCCACTTTATTGTGAGGAGCAAACATAATCGCTTCCCAGTTTTGTCCTTCCTGTAATTCACCGTCACCATGTAAAGTAAATACCAGTGAATTGTCTTTATTTAGTTTTTTAGTCAGTGCAGCACCTATGGCAACAGACATGCCCTGACCCAAAGATCCGGATGCAATTCTGATTCCAGGTAAACCTTCATGTGTTGTTGGGTGACCCTGAACACGTGAATTTAATTTTCTGAAGGTAGCCAGCTCGCTTACTTCAAAATATCCAGCCCTTGCCAGCACGCTGTAAAATACAGGAGAGATGTGGCCATTCGAGAGGAAAAATATATCTTCTCCGGTACCGTCCATTTTAAAATCACTGGAGTGATTCATTGTTTCAAAATAAAGTGCTGTTAAAAATTCAGCGCAGCCTAATGATCCACCCGGGTGTCCAGATTGACAGCTGTGTACCATTCTTACAATATCTCTTCTTACCTGAGAAACAATGTCCTCTAATTCATTTATTGTATGTTTCATTAAAATTTGGATTGTTTAACTAATGCTAACAAATATAATATATTCCCCGAATTGCCCTGATAATAATGCTATTTATTCAGTTAAACAGGGGGCTGAAATACAAATGTTAACCGTTTATTTACATTTTATGTTAAAGGCCCAATAATTCAAGGACCTGTACTGTAGGTTTTTTGCTATCTACCTTTTTGATGATATGCAGAATGTTTCCCTCTTCATCAATGATAAAAGTAGTGCGTTGTGTACCCATATATTTTTTACCATACATGTTTTTCTCTACCCATACCCCATAAGCCTCCACGATTTTTTTATCCGTATCTGCTAAAAGTGTAAAGGGAAGACTATGTTTGGCAATAAAGTTCTGGTGCGACTGCTCATCGTCAATACTTACACCCAATACGACGATATCTTTTGATTTCAGTCCCTGATAATTATCCCTGAAATCACATGCTTCAGTAGTGCATCCGGGAGTATCATCTTTCGGATAAAAATAGAGTACTACCTTTTTACCAGCAAACTGGCCTAAGGTTACTGTATTTCCGTCCTGATCTACAGCTGTAAATTCAGGCGCCTTTTGTCCTTCTTGTAATTCGCTCATGGTTTATTTATAAAAAGTAATCGAATATGTTTTGATATTTTGTTTCATATCTTCAACAACCAGTTTAAAGTCGTGCTTCCCTTTCGGACTCAGGTCATCGAAAGTATGCCATAGTGTGGCTGTTTTTGTATCAAATTCCATTAATACCCAGCGTCCGTCAATGTAGCCGTTGAAACTTTTAATGCCTGAGAGGTTATCGCGGATTTTAAAGTTCATTCTGAAAATTCCGGACATGTTTTTGCCATCAGCAATGTTCAGGGGAATTATTGTGGGTGCAATGGTATCCACAGCAATGTAATAACTCCCGAAGTTTCTTGGTGTAGCCTTGACATAGCCATTTTCAAACACACCACCTTGTGAAGAGCCTCCGGTGCTGACAATTACAGCCTTTTCGGCTAATGATCCCAGACTGGCATCGGCCTTAATCCACAGATTGAATCCGGTATGTAAGGGTGTTAAATTGGTATGAATCTGGTGTATTGCGGAATATGCACCATTGGCAGGTTTTGCCTTTAACTTGTACACAAAATTAAAATCATTGTATAGTGTTCCTTTTGGCAGCACCACTTTCACGGCATCGGTACTGAACTCATTGTCGGTCGCATAGCCGAATGCCAGCCCTGCCGGTTGGTCAGGCGTAGAAATGACCTGCTCTCCATCGCCTTGTACAGTAAAGGGGAGGATACTTTTATTTCCTTTACTGTCTGTAATGATATACCTTAATTCATGCAGTTGTGTATCATTAAATTGAATCCGGCCATTATTCACCAGGTTACTGTATATCTTCAGGGGATTTCCCGGATCAACAAAGCTTTTTTGGATGCTTCTTTTCGAGGTCAGGAAGGTAGGATAATCTATATGTGAGTTGATGGCCTTGCTATTTTCAAAAGCGAATCTTTCCAGGGAAGAGACAAATATCCGTTTCCCATCTGCTTCCAGTTCTATGGAGTAAACTCCATTGGTTCCGGAAGCCCCATCATGTTTATCTGTGGTTACAATACCAAAGCCGGTTTCTCCACTGATCATAATTTTATTTCCGTTCGCCAGTCTGTAATTCCCACCGGCACCTGATACCTGGACATATTGTTTGGGTGTATACTCATTGAATGGCTTCCTGTTCAGCTTATAGACATATAGCGCATAAATTACCGGAGGGATATGGTCCGGAATCTGTATGCCAAAGAGCTGCGGATTGATGGTGTGTTCAGTTTTACTGTCCCTGATCTCAAAATGAAGGTGGGGACCACCGGAGCTTCCCCTATTGCCGGAATAGGCAATGAGATCTCCTTTGTGTACAGGAAATAAATCTGCATCAGGGAATTCATCCAGTTCAAATGTTTTCTTCTCATATTCCAGCGCCTTCACCTTTTCTGCAAATTTTGGGGCAAAACGGGAAAGATGGCCGTATACGGAAGTGAAGCCATTTGGATGATTGATATAAAGTGCCAGTCCGAAGCCGCTATTCTGCACCCTTAGCCTTGAAATATATCCGTCGGCTATGGCATAAACCGGATATCCTTCACGCTGGTTGGTTCGGTAATCTACACCTGAATGAAAATGGTTAGACCTTAATTCCCCGAAAGAACCTGCCAGTGCTGGAGGTACAATGTCCAGCGGAGGCCTGAAATCTACCAGTGGATAGGTATTGTTGCTGAAAATTTGCTGTGCCCGGACACCCGTGATCAGTGTAGTCAATAGAAGAAAGAAGATACCCTGTTTAATCATTAATCTTATTTTATATCAAAGTTTAGAAATTGTTCACCAGCAAGCCATGCTTCCAGCTTATCGCCCTGGTGTACGGGGCCAACCCCTTCAGGTGTTCCCGTAAAAATAAGATCCCCTTTTTTTAAGGTGATGTACTGGGATACGAAGGCTATGATCTTTTCAAAAGAGAACAGGATATCTTTTGTATTTCCGTTCTGACGAAGTTCATTGTTTATCTTTAGTTCAAACTGGAGGTTGTTCAGATCGGCAATCTGATCTTTAGGAATAAACCTGCTGATGGCTGCTGAATGATCAAAAGCCTTGGCAAGCTCCCATGGAAGTCCTTTCTCTTTATGTGCCGTTTGGATATCACGGGCGGTGAAATCGATTCCCAGTCCTACTTCATCAAAATAGTTCTGAGCGAATTTTTCTGCAATGTGTTTCCCTTCCTTGCAGACCTTAAGTACTACCTCCAGCTCAAAATGGATATCAGAGGAAAAATCTGGAATATAAAAAGGTTTATTGTCTTTGAGTACTGCGGTATCTGGTTTCAGGAAAATTACCGGACTTGAAGGAAGTGGATTATTTAACTCTTTGGCGTGTGCAGCATAGTTGCGGCCTATAGCAATTACTTTCATAGCTATAAAAGTAGTAAAGAATTAAATTAAACCTGCATGAGTTTACATTTTAGCCTATTCTTGAATGAAGAGTGACACAGGGAACAGACGGAAAACAGGCTTCACTACAGCATACTCCAACAAAACACCGGCGCAACGGTACAAGTCATGAAATGATAATGGATGGAGATGGAAAATTCAAATTAGTCTATAAAACAGAGATACGTTTCACCACAGTTTCTGAACCGGTAACGATTCTGAGAAAATAGATACCACTGTTTAAACGGTTTGGAATGGTATAGGTTTTTGTCTGTTCACCTGCTGACACACGTTCATTTGCAAGTGTGACTACCTCATTACCCAGTAAGTCCATTATTTTTATAGCAATATTGGCTTCCCGCTCTAAACGTAAGACCAGGTTTACCTGATCGTCTACAGGATTAGGATAAACTTTTAAAACAGATAATACTTTCTCCTGCTTGCCGTTTTTATTGTGTGAAAGCAAACTGCTGTACGGAGTAAAAGAAGAACCAGGCGTATAATTCGGTTTATAAACAGGTACATCGCCCTTAATCTGAGGAGTTTTAGCGATCCTTTTATACTTTGAATTCGTAGAGATACTATCAGAACGCTGACCAAAAACAGTGGAACTGCAGAAAACACCGATGCAGATAATGCATAGCAGATATAAGCCGGAGATCGTTTTGGTTTTTGTATTCATGTTTCTGGAACAAAAGTAGAAATAATTCCACGAAAAAATTAAATATTTTCTGTGTTGGGCAATATTTAACACAATTTAACAGTTGATGGCTTTAAATTGTTAAAATGACAAAATCATCCGCCTAGGCAGGGGGCTGCATAGCTTTTTGTTAAAGTGCTATTCTGGTGTTTTTTCCTAAATATTCATTGAAGAGGAAAGGATTTGTATCGTTTACCATATTGTTACATCTTTGCATAAATTTTCGCTTCATCTGGATGTCGAATCAATTATATAATTTAATAATTTTATTAAATCGTGTCTGACCATAAAAGTTTAAATAAAATTTCAGCAGCGGGTTTGCTGATCAGTCTGGGAATTGTTTACGGAGATATAGGGACTTCGCCTTTATATACGCTTAGAGCCATATTTAACACCGTGAATGACAGTGGACAGGCCATCAACTCAGTTGTGGTTCTTGGTGCCCTTTCCTGTATCATCTGGACACTTACCCTGCAGACAACCATTAAATATGTGCTGATTACGCTGCGGGCAGACAACAAAGGGGAGGGGGGGATTTTCTCCCTGTATTCCCTGGTAAGGAAAAAGGCGAAATGGCTGGTTGTACCAGCCGTGATCGGAGGCTGTGCTTTGTTGGCCGATGGTATCATTACCCCAAGTATTACCGTTACTACAGCGATAGAAGGATTGCAGGTTAAGTTTCCTTCGGTCAGCGTGATTCCGATTGTGATCTCAATTATTGCGCTGTTGTTTATTATACAGCAATTTGGTACAAGTCTGGTTGGTAAACTATTCGGACCAATTATGTTTCTGTGGTTTGCCGCCCTTGGTGTACTTGGAATTACCTATGTCGTGCAGGATTTAAGTATCCTTAAAGCGCTGAATCCTTATTATGCCTTTCACCTGATTGCTTCCAATCCGATGGCACTTGTCATCCTTGGTGGGGTATTTCTGTGTACCACCGGGGCGGAAGCGTTGTATTCCGACTTGGGGCATTGCGGAAGGGATAACATCCGGGTAAGCTGGATTTTTGTGAAGGCTACACTGATTATCAATTATCTGGGTCAGGGGGTATGGTTGCTGCAACATCCGAATTATGATGATCACCTCAATCCCTTTTACCAGATCGTTCCTGAACCTTACTTGTTATTCATGGTGGCCCTGGCAACTATTGCGGCGATCATCGCCAGTCAGGCCATGATTACGGGTTCATTTACGCTTATCTCCGAGGCGGTGCGGCTCAACCTTTGGCCAAAAGTGAGGATAAATTACCCCAGTAACCAGAAAGGACAGATTTATGTCCCTTCCATCAATTGGTTGCTGTGTGGAGGATGTATCGCTGTTGTCCTGTTGTTCAAAAAATCCATTCATATGGAAGGCGCATATGGCCTTGCAATTAACATGACATTCCTGGCAACGACGATCCTGGTCGCTGTTTTCATGCGGACGAAAAGAGTACCAAAATATGTCATTACCATTTTCCTTATCATTTATGGAAGTCTTGAGCTTTCCTTCCTGGCGGGAAATATGACCAAATTCCTTCATGGTGGTTTTGTGACCCTGCTGATCGGTTCGGCATTATTCACCGTGATGTGGAGCTGGTATGTTTCCAGAAAGATCAAGAACAGGTTTGTCAAGTATGTAGAGATAGAAGATTATTATCCAATTATCAGTGAATTGAGTGAGGATGAAAGTGTGCCCAAATATTCCTCTCAGCTGGTCTATCTGACGAGTGCCAATTTCAAAACTGAAATTGAATCAAAGATTATCTATTCCTTGATTCAGAAGGAACCCAAAAGGGCGGATATTTATTGGCTTGTGCATGTAGATGTGGTGGATGAACCCTTTACGCGCGACTATAAAGTAGAATTTCTTATCCCTGGCAAGCTGATCAGGATCGATTTTAGATTGGGATTCAGGGTAGAGCAAAGGGTAAACCTGTTATACCGGAAAGTTATTGAAGAATTGGTAAAGAATGGGGAAGTGGATATCACGAGCCAGTATACCTCCCTGAACAGGCACAAAATTGCCGGGGATTTCAGGTTTGTACTGCTGGAGAAACACTTGTCTCGATTCTCCAAACTTAGTTTTTATGAACGTACCATTATGGCCTATTACTTTATATTGAAAAAACTGAGCTTATCAGAAGAGCGGAGTTTTGGACTGGATTCCAGCTATGTTGATGTAGAGAAGGTTCCGCTGATATTTGTTACTCCTGACGATATTGAACTGAACAGGTTACCGGTATAAGCGTAAATCGCCTGAAACATTAATCAGGTGCGCTGACTGGTCAAATAAAAACGGGATTGCATCAACTGCAATCCCGTTTTTATTTGACCTCCAAATCCGGTGGGTTGATTTAGGCAATGGTCTTCTCATTCAGTTTACTGTGTTTATAACCGTATAAGAAATACACCACTAAGCCAATGACAAGCCATATGCCGAAGCCTATCCAGTTGGATATCCCAAGTTCACACATCATGTACAAGCAGCTCAGCAGACCTAAGACCGGTATGAGAGACAAATTCTTTGTGATACAGTAATAAGTAATCACCAGACAGATGACAAAGAATATCCACATGGGGATTTTATGTTTAAATAAACCCCATCCGGTTTCGAATCTTTTTTCACTGCTGATCGTGCTTTTTTCCATAAAAAGCTGGTATTCTTCTGTCGTAAGGCTGTTCAGGTAGGCTTCAGTATCTATGTTTTTTTCAACAGGATGTACCTGTTTCTGCTCCCGATTGATCTGATTCTGTACTGTTTTTAACTCCTCACTGTTTAATGCAGTAATAAAGGCAATCGGATCATGTACTTTATCCTCATTTGTGATAAAGGCTGTAGTTTCTTTTTTGAAGATGGTGAATCCGGCAATAATGAATCCTGCAAAAACAACTGGAATGATATATTTCGAGTTTGCATAAGGGATCCTGAATTTCCCCCTTTGGATATTGGGCTTGTTTTGAAGCACCAGTACGCCTGCACAAACCAGTACAAAAGCGAAGAGGGTACCGATGGAACATAAATCGGTTACTATCGTCAGATTCATAAAGAGTGAGGGTACTGCGACTACAAATCCAACTACAATCGTTGCAAAAGAAGGGGTTTTGTATACCGGATGAATTTTGGAGAAACGTTTTGGGAGTAACCCGTCACGACTCATGCTCATCCAGATCCTGGGTTGCCCCATCTGGAAAACCAGTAATACACTGGCCATGGCAAACACAGCACTTACTGCTATAATACCACTCATCAATTTCAGGTCTATCTGGTCAAATACAAAAGCCAGTGGATCACCAACAGCCAACAGGTCATATCTCACTATTCCTGTTAACACCAATGCTATGGCCACATATAAAATGGTACAGATAATAATGGCCCACATCATTCCCCTTGGCAAATCCTTCTGCGGATCTTTACATTCCTCGGCAGTGGTGGAGATCGCATCAAAACCGATATAAGCGAAGAAAACTGCAGATACCCCTTTCAGTACACCCGATACCCCATTTGGGGCAAAAGGATTCCAGTTTGAGGTATCGATATAAAATATGCCGACAGCCAATACCAGGAGTATAACTGCCAGTTTGACCACAACCATGGCATTACTTGCATTTTTTGATTCTTTCATGCCCCTGTATACCAGCCAGGTAATCAGGATGATAATGCCCAGGGCAGGTAAATCTGCTACCAGGTGAAAATCGCCGATCAGGGGGGCGGTCATCCAGGCATTATTTGATATTCTTGTGGCTTCGTCCAGGTTCGCATAACTTTTTCCCGCGTTCAGGAGGGCCTCTGCATGGGTATGTCCGTTGTAAGCCGTCAGGTAATCCATGGTCATCCAGTCTGGCAAATGAATTCCGTTAATTCCCAGGGCGGGAATTCGAATAGAGGAGAGGAGTCCGGTGAAATAATCTGACCAGGAAATGGCTACAGTAATGTTTCCTATGGCATACTCCATGATCAGCGACCAGCCAATGATCCAGGCTACCAGCTCACCAAAGGCGACATAGGAATACGTATACGCACTGCCTGATACAGGGACCATTGAGGCAAATTCAGCATAGGCAAAAGCCGCAAAACTACAGGCGATGGCGGTAAATATAAACAGAAAAATTACTGCAGGTCCGCCATCAGCACTCGCTTTTCCAATGGTGCTGAATATCCCGGCACCAATGATTGCTGCAATTCCAAATGCTGTGAGGTCCCTTACACCAAGAGTTTTGTGCAATGAATCGCCATGGTCGCCATAACCATTCTTGGCATCATCCAGTATTTTAGTAATTGACTTCTTCCGGAAAAGTTTTTCGAACATAATGGGCAATTGTATGAATTTTTTCGCTGAAATTATTAATTTTTATATAAACTAACCTAGTTTATCTAGTTCTTCTTTTACAAATGACGCTAATTCTTTTATATAATGGCTGCTAAAGTCGAATTTTATGCCTGCAGTTTCATAAATTTCGTTCATTGGTTTGGTATATCCCAGGGATAATGCTTCAATATATTGTTCTAATGCCTTTTTTGGGTTTTCTTTATAGTTTTTCCATATCGCAATAGCTCCAAGTTGGGCTATAGCATATTCTATATAGTAAAAAGGAACTTCAAACAGATGCAATTGCTTCTGCCAAAGGTTACCGAATTCCTGTTCCTGTCCATCCCAATTGGCAAATCCTGCACCAAATCTTGTATAAATTTGTTTGAAGGCTTCTTCCCTGTCCGCCGCATTGTGTCCAGGGTTGGTATAAATCCAGTGCTGGAACTGGTCAATTACTGCTACCCATGGTAAGGTTTTCAATACATCGGTTAATTGTTCTTTCTTCGCACGGATCAGGTCAGCTGCATCATCAAAATAGATCTCCCATTGATCCATGGAAATCAATTCCATGCTCATAGAGGCAAGCTCCGCTACTTCTGAGGGACAATGTTTAAAGTCATTTAATTCCAGTCCTGCCGTAAGAAAGGTATGTACCGCATGACCACCTTCATGCACCATTGTCGTCAGGTCCCTTAAGGCTCCGGCTGAATTCATGAAAATGAATGGGGCTCCGGTTTCTGCAAGGGGATAATTATATCCTCCGGGAGCTTTGCCTTTACGGCTCTCCACGTCGAAAAGATTATTGGCTTTCATGATATTCAGCATCTGACCCAGTTTAGGATCAATAGCAGTGAATGCCTCAATGCTTTTATCAATTAATTCAGCACCGTTTTTGAATGGCTGAAGTGCAGGTTTGCCGGAAGTACTCACTTCCATGTCCCAGGGTTTAAGCGCTTCCAAACCAAGTAATCCTGCTCTCTTTTCTGCCTGTTCTTTTAAAATAGGAACAATTTCGTTTTCTATGGCCTCATGAAAATCATAACAGTCTTTCGCATCATAATCGAACCTGCCCAATGCCTGGAACATGTAGTCCCTGAAATTTTCAAATCCCGCATTCAAGGCCACCTGGTGGCGCATGGCAATGAGTTCGTCAAACAGCATGTTTAAATCATCTTTATCCACTAAACGGCGTTGCTGTATGGTCTCCCAGGCCTGCTGGCGAATAGTCCGGTTAATATCCTTGATGAAATTGGCCGCTTGTTCCAAGGTGTATTCCTGCTCATTGATCAGCACACTCATCGCACCGGTTGTAGCCTGGTACTTCTGTTGTGCTACCTGTAAATTTGTAAAAATAGCTACGTTTTCTTCGCGATAGATCTCCAGTGATTTTTTAATGGCACGGAGGTAAACGAAGTATTTATCCTGGTCCAGTTCATCAATAAATTCACTGGCAACAAGCTTTTGATTCAGCAGATTGGCTACAGGCGATATTTTAGGCTCTATCTCAGTGGCGAAATACTGGAAACTACTGACCAGTTCTTCATTGGCTGTATCACAGGTCATCTTAATATATCTCCAGGCGAAATCTTCTTCCAGTGCTGCTTCAACCTCACTTTTATCTTTCAGCCATTGCTCCAATTCCTGCACACTGCCGATTTCCCGGTTCAGGAGTTCATCTAAAACAGGCGATAGATTGTCCCACTTGATCTCAAGATCCTGAGGAAAATAGTTTCTCGTTTTTTTCGGTATGGTCAGATTAATCATAAGGTTTAAAATTTAAAATACGTACGTAATAATGCGTCCAATAGGAAACACACTGCAAAAATTACTGAGGCGAAACCGTTTGTTGTGGCAAAAGCGCGGTTTACCTTACTGATATCATTTGGTTTAACCAATAGATGCTGATAAATCAGCATAGAGCAGAAAAACGCCACCCCCAGGTAATATGCCCAACTAAAAGGGGTAAACATAATGGGCAATATCACACAAAGTGCAGAAAAAACATGAAGCACTTCCGAGAGTTTCAATGCATTTTTTCTACCTATTGCTGAAGGGATGGAATGGAGTTCCTCTCCTTTATCAAATTCTTCATCCTGAAGGGCATAGATGATATCAAAGCCACTTACCCAGAATAATACTGCAAATGAATACAATACCGGTACAATGTTAAACACACCTGTAACTGCGATGTAAGCACCAATAGGGGCTAAGGCAAGCCCTAAACCCAATACCATATGACACAGTGCGGTGAATCGTTTGGTATAACTGTAGAACAAGACGACGAAAAGTGCTACGGGTGAGAGGTAAAAACACAGGTTATTGATAAAAAAGGTGGTCACCACAAATAAACAGCAGTTAATGATGACAAAGATGAGAGCCTCATTGGCTGAAATTTTACCTGCCGGTATATCCCGCATCAGGGTACGTGGATTTTTAGCGTCAATTTCCCTGTCGAGATACCTGTTGAATGCCATTGCCGCATTCCTGGCGAATACCATACAGAGCAGGACAAGTACCAGGAGAAGCCACTTGAAGGGTTGGTCTGTGGTGGTCACACCCAAGAAAAAACCAATCATAGCAAAGGGAAGTGCAAAGATAGAATGTGCGAAAAGCACTAAGGAAAAATACTTTTTCATTCGTATTATGGGGATATTTCAGTAAGGATATTAATCTTTAATCAGGTGAGACGTTTATCAAAAAGGCTTAAAAGCCATCATTTGGCGTTAGTATCGGCATCGCAAAATCAAGATTGGTATCTTCAATGAATTTCAGGATTTCGTCTTTTCCTACACCTTTTTCTGCCGAACTCGTAAAAACCGGAGGGATTTCTTCAAACCACCCTGAAAGCTCTTTTTTAAAGAGGGCAATATTCTGGTTTGTTTTTGTAATCGACTGTTTATCCGTTTTGGTGAAGGCCAGTACAAATGGAATTTGTATCTCGCCCATCCAGCAGCAAAACTCAATGTCAATTTTTTGCGGTGCCAGCCTGCTGTCGATCAGTACAAATACGCACTGCAGACTTTCTCTCTTGGTGATATAATTACGAATGAACTTCTCCCAACTTTCACGGTTGTTTTTAGATACTTTGGCATAACCATATCCGGGTAAATCTACAATATACCATTCTTCATTCACCAGGAAATGGTTAATTAACTGTGTTTTTCCGGGTTTCTGAGAGGTTTTTGCTAATCCATGCTGGTTCACCAGCATATTGATCAGGGAAGATTTTCCTACGTTAGAACGTCCTATGAAGGCATATTCAGGTTTATTAGCCACTGGCAGCGCAGAAATCTTTGTATTGCTGCAAATAAATGTTGCTGATTTTATAATCATTTGACAAAGGTAGAAAATTAGTTTTCAACAATACTTATCTTTGCCGCATACCATGAGCGAAAAAATAACACCCTACCAATCTGAGACCGTTACTAAAAAAGAACAAGTGGCCTCTATGTTCAATAACATATCAGGAACTTATGACTTCTTAAACCACTTCCTTTCCTTAGGAATTGATATTATATGGCGTAAAAAGGCAATTAGAGAGCTATCTGCATTAAAACCGAAAGTAATGCTTGACGTAGCTACAGGGACAGGCGACTTTGCCTTTGAGGCTATAAAAATATTAAAACCCGAAAAAATAGTAGGGGTAGATATTTCTGTAGGAATGCTGGATGTTGCCCGGAAAAAAATTGCTGAACGTCAGCTGGAGCATGTTTTCTCAGTCCAGACGGGAGATTCTGAAGGTCTGCATTTTGAAGATAACCATTTTGATGCGATCACCGTTGCCTTTGGCGTACGTAATTATGAGAACCTCGAGAAAGGTCTCTCCGATATGCTGAGGGTGCTGAAACCTGGCGGGAAGATCGTAATCCTTGAATTTTCAAAGCCGACCGTGTTTCCTGTGAAACAGACTTATAATTTTTATTTTAAACACCTGTTACCAGTATTCGGTAAGTTATTTTCAAAAGATAACAGGGCTTACACGTATTTAAATGAGTCTGTTATTGCCTTCCCTGACGGAAAGTCTTTTACTACGCTAATGGATAAGGTAGGATACAAGCAAACTAAACACCGGTCATTAACGTTTGGAATAAGTGCCATCTATACGGGCATTAAATAAGCGGATCTTAAAAATAAGTAAATGCGAATAAAACTAAGCCTTATTGCTATATTTTTCTTTGTTTGCAGTACTGCCATGGCCCAGCAGAATTGGGGTGGGGGAGTAGATGAGGAAAGAATACATTTTGGCTTTACCTTCCAGCATACCAGTTCGCTGTATAAAATTCAGAAAAAAGGTGATTGGAGAGCTCCCTTTAATGACCCGGATACGGGATTTCCACTCACAGATTCCCTGTCTGCCTTATATAGTAAATCGTCTCCGGGATATGGGATAGGTTTTGTGGTCAATGGCAGGATCAGTAATCATGTCGATGTGCGCCTGACACCTACCCTGAATTTTAACAACCGTAAGATCGCGTATGAATATGTACAGCGCAATCCGGCAACAGATCCTACAGCGCCAGTTAGCATGCCTTTTTATGCTGTCGACCAGAAGGTACAGGCTACACTCGTCGAATTTCCCCTGGGACTAAAAATAAAGTCCGACCGGCGCAATAACTTCCGGGCGTATATGCTTTATGGTGCAAAGTATTCCTATGATATCACCTCGAAGAAAAAGACAGATGATGCCGGAAATGCCTTTTTATATAAGCTGCTTAAAAACCGAAAAAGTTACTTATCCTATGAGGCTGCTTTTGGAATGGACCTCTATTTTGAATACTTTAAGATGTCGCCCGAAATTAAACTGTCTTATTCGATGAATAATATCCTGGATAATTCAACACCCAATCCTTATAATGTACCCATTGAAAAGCTCATGTTACGTAATGTTACATTCAGCTTATTTTTCGAATGATGAAGCAAAAGATAAAATCATAGCTTTGCCCTGGCATTGGATGAATTTTCAAAGCCTAAATTGAAGTTGAGGACAGCTTCAGCAAATAAGTAATCTGGGATGAATGCGGTAGCAATTGATATTACTGCAAGGCATACCGGCAGCGCGGTTCTCCACGTAAAGTGCTACAGGTAGTTGGGAAAATAGTACTGAAATTTCCAGTGGGCAGCTTTAAGAAAATTAAATTAACAAAAATTACTGAAACACAATAGTATACCTATGAAAACAGCATTAATTACCGGCGCAACTTCAGGTATAGGCGAGGCATGTGCACATTTATTTGCCCAGCAGGGGTACCGCCTGATACTTGTTGCCAGGAGACAACCGTTATTAGAAAAGGTTGCTGGACATTTAGCAGATAAATATGGCGTCGAGATCAGCACCCTGATTGCTGATGTCAGAAATAAAAAGGCAATCACCGAAGTCCTGGAAGGATTACCGGAAGACTGGAAAAAAATAGATGTGCTGGTCAACAATGCCGGTTTAAGCCGTGGACTGGATCCTATAGATAAAGGGAATACGGACGACTGGGATGCGATGGTAGATACCAATATCAAAGGCTTGCTGTATGTCACAAAGGTGGTGTCCGGATGGATGGTTGCGGAGAAAAAAGGCCATATTGTGAACATCGGATCTATTGCCGGTAAGGAAGTTTATCCGAATGGGAATGTATACTGTGCTACAAAACATGCAGTTGATGCACTAAATAAAGGAATGCGTATAGATTTGTTGCCATATGGTATTAAGGTCACCGCAATAAATCCGGGGATGGTTGAAACAGAATTCTCATTGGTACGTTTTAATGGGGATGAGGAGAAGGCCAGAAAAGTTTATGATGGACTTGAACCCTTATTTGCAGCAGATATTGCCGATGCCATCTGGTATGTGGTGAGCAGACCTGCACACGTCAATATAAATGAGATGTTAATCATGCCAACAGCACAGGCTTCGGCAACATTAGTACAAAGAAATTAGACAAAATATATGATATCCACTATTATCGATCAGAAAATAAAAGAAGCGATGTTGGCTAAGGACCAGGCAAAATTAAGAGGCCTCCGTGCAATAAAGGCAGCTTTATTACTGGCAAGAACAGAAAAAGGATCAGAGGAAATTAATGAAGAGGCTGAATTAAAGATCCTTCAGCGATTGGTTAAACAGAGAAAAGAATCTTCAGATATTTATACCCAGCAAGGCAGGCAGGACCTGGCAATTATCGAAGAAGAAGAAATTGCGGTGATCACTGAGTTTATGCCTAAACAGCTGGATAGAGAAGAAGTTGCTGCAAAAATTGCCGGTATTATTGCCACATCAGGTGCTACTTCTGTAAAGGATATGGGTAAAGTCATGGGGCTTGCAAATAAAGAGCTTGCAGGTAAGGCTGATGGTAAATTAATTGCGGAACTGGTAAAAGCTCAATTGGCATAAATTGTGCTGAATTGATTTTTTTAAATGCTTTTTTTTAAAATTAACACATTTTATTGTTTTAATTTAAACTAGTCTACTAACTTAGTAGCACATCTTACAGATAATTAATTATGAAATACGAGGTAATAGAAGACGAAGGGTTTAATTATATAGAAGCTGGAAAAGGAGAACCCCTGGTATTACTTCATGGTTTGATGGGTGAGCTGAGTAACTGGGAACCTGCAATTGATATGTTTAAAGAACATTACCATGTTCTTGTCCCAATTTTACCCATTTATGAATTGCCGATTCTTACATTAGGTGTAAAAAGTTTAGCGAAGTATGTTCATAAATTCATTAAGTTTAAGAAACTTAAACAGGTTGTTCTTGTCGGTAATTCTTTAGGTGGACATGTTGGACTAGTGATGACGACAACACATCAGGAAGCTGTAAAAGCATTGGTACTTACAGGAAGTTCCGGATTGTATGAAAATGCTTTTGGAGGGTCATTCCCAAGAAGAGAGAGTTATGACTATATTCGTGAGAAAGTCGCATTTACTTTTTATGACCCTGCCGTTGCGACAAAAGAAATGGTAGATGAGGTATATAAATCTGTAAATGACCGTTCAAGAGTTATCCGTATCCTGGCGCTGGCAAAATCTGCGATCCGTCACAATATGGCAAAGGAACTCTCTAAAATAACTATCCCCGTTTCATTGATATGGGGAAAACAGGATAAAGTAACTCCGCCGGAAGTGGCCGAGGAATTTCACCAGTTATTGCCCAATTCTGAATTGAACTGGGTAGATCAATGCGGACATGCCCCGATGATGGAGCGTCCCGAAATTTTTAATGAATATTTGAACAAATTTTTAAATAGAGTCTTACTTAAATAAATGTTTGCATCTGAACTCATATCCCATACAATTCTCCCGGTGCGGACTGCTGATTCAATTCAGGCTGCACTGGACAGAATGGCTGAGTTCAAATTGTACCACTTGCCTGTAGTCAATGATTCCCAGTTCCTGGGACTGATTGCTGAAGAGGATTTACTGGAAATCAGGGATACACATGAAACTTTAGGTAATGTATCACTTCCGATGATCAACCCCTTCGTTTATCAGGATGTACATGTGTATGATGTGATCCGCATATTTGATCAGCTCCAGCTTTCCATCGTTCCTGTTCTTGACTATAGTAAAAACTACCTTGGCGTAATTTCAGTCCATAATATACTCAGCTTCACTTCAGAGATTTATGCCGTAAGGGAACCGGGAGGAATTATTGTGCTGGAAATTAATAACAGGAATAATTCATTGTCTCATATGGCGCAGATCGTGGAAGGGGACAATGCACAAATATTATCCTCCTACGTCCAATCTTTTCCCGATTCCACCAGACTGGAAGTGACGTTGAAAATTAATAAAACGGAACTTTCAGGTATTATTTCTTCTTTTGAACGCTATAACTATCAGGTTAAGGCTGTTTTTAACAGTATTATTACCGATAACGGAACTGAAGACAGATATAACTCGTTAATGAATTATTTAAACGTATAAGCTGCTTCATTCCATGATTTTCCCCTTAGGTTTCAGTCTTTATCTCTCTGGAATTACCTGCCATCCTGAATATATCAGGATGAATTATTGTCATCATCAAATCTACAGGCTCTTTTCTGTCTGATAGCCATTAAAAAAACGATATTTACAGCATGAAGATTGCAATTTACGGTAGAGAATTCAATAACAGTGTTTTACCATTTGTACAGGATGTTTTTGATGCTTTACAGGACTTTGGAATAGAAACCCTTGTTTATGAAAAGTATTATGATTTTATCAAAGATAAGGTCAGGCTTTCCGCAAAGCTCAGGTTGTTTAGCAACCACATCGATTTGCAGCATAGTGCGGACATCCTGATCAGCCTTGGAGGTGATGGGACATTACTGGATACCCTTGCCCTGGTCAGAAAATCGGGAACTCCCGTGATCGGGATTAATTTTGGACGTTTGGGTTTCCTTGCCAGTGTGAATAAAAATGAGATTAAAACAGCGATTGAAGCATTGGTCAATCAGCAGTTTTCAATCGACAAACGGAGTCTTCTTAATATCGAGTCTAAGCACCATCTCTTCGGTGAGGAAAACTTCGCTTTGAATGATATTACCATCCACAGACGCGACAATACAGCGATGATGATTATTCATGCCTATATGAATGATGAGTTTGTCAATTCTTATTGGGCAGACGGCCTGATCATCGCTACGCCGACAGGCTCCACCGCTTATTCTTTAAGCTGCGGGGGACCAATTATTTTTCCCAGTGCGCAAAATTTTGTGATTACACCAATTGCACCACACAATCTCAATGTAAGACCAGTAATTATTCCTGATAATGTTGATCTTAGATTTGAAGTAGAGGCAAGAAGTGCAAAGTTTCTCGTATCTTGTGACTCCAGGACAGTTACTGTAGACAGATCTGTTAAAATTACGATCAATAAGGCTAATTTTGATGTCAATTTAATCAGATTGAACAATGAGAGTTATCTGACCACATTAAGAAAGAAATTACTATGGGGTATTGATACCCGTAATTATTAACATGAAGTTTAAGAACATATTTATTGGTATTATCTTATTTAATCTTTCACCGGCCCTCAGCTGGGCTCAGACTACAGAAGTCGGATTAAATGTTGGAGCAGCTGGGTATATGGGCGACCTGAATCAGAGAAATATACTCGATTTTAGTGGGCTGGCTTTCGGAGGTTATGTAAAGCGGAACTTTGACGCCTACTGGGGTGTTGGCATCCATTACAATTATGGTAAAATCAAGGATAATGATGCCTCTTCCTCCAATGCTGATTTCAGGGCACGTAACCTTAATTTCTCTACCTCACTTCATGAATTGAGTATTCTGGGCGACTTTAATTTTCTGGATTACTTTGCCGGAGGAGGGAGGAGAAACTTCAGCCCTTATATTTTTGCCGGTCTTGCCGGGGTACGTTTTAATCCAAAAGCCACTTATCAGGGACAGGAGTATGAACTAAGATATTATAATACGGAAAATGTTCACTATAAAAATTATGCTTTCAGTATTCCCTATGGGGTGGGTATAAAGTACCGAATCACTGAAAAATTAGGTCTTTTTTCTCAGCTGGGTTACAGGACGGCTTTTACTGATTACCTGGATGACGTGGGCGACCGTTATCCTATGACAGCGGTATACGGAAAAGTGGATGACAATCATCCTGTCCGTATCAATCTGTCAAATCCCTCTCTTAATCCTGAAAGGATGAATCCAGGTGGGCAAAGAGGGGACCATGTAAAAAAAGATACCTATATGTTTTTTCATATTGGGATTTCTTATACTTTTCTGTCCGATAAATGTTTTACTTTTTAATATTTCAATTCTGCCATCAGCCATGCAGCTGATTTTTTTGGTAGAAATAAACAAAATAACTTATAACTTTGGCATCTTATTTCAGTAAGAGTAACTAACAATTTGATTCACATAATTTTAAATTATGCATTTAAACACGCGTAATCTGATGTAAATCAAATGAATCTTCTGAATGTTATACATTTTAGCCATATTTGCACAATTACATGGGATTTAAAGAACAAATCGATAAAAGTCGCTTGCCGGAACACATCGCTATTATCATGGATGGTAATGGAAGGTGGGCCAAAAATCAAGGCAAATTCAGGTCTTTCGGACATGAAAGCGGAGTACTTTCAGTAAAAGATATTGTGGAGGGCTGTGCGGATATTGGGGTGAAATATTTAACTATTTATGCTTTTTCAACAGAAAACTGGAATAGGCCTATCGAAGAAGTCAATGCATTGATGGAGCTGTTGATCGCTACGATCAACAACGAAACAGATACACTAAACAAAAATAATGTTCGGTTGAATGCCATCGGAGATATTGCTTCCTTACCCCAGAAATGTATTGATGACCTGAAGAGTGCAATGGAAGAAACGTCTAAAAATACCTCCTGTACACTCACGCTTGCCTTAAGTTATAGTGCCAGATGGGAAATTGTGGAAGCTGCAAAGAAACTGGCCAGACAAGCCCTTGATCAGAAAATCAATATTGATGAAATTACTGAAAAAGTGTTTTCTTCTCAGTTAACGACTGTTGATATGCCCGATCCTGAACTAATGATCAGAACCAGTGGGGAACATCGAATAAGCAATTATTTGTTGTGGCAAATGGCCTATACTGAGTTCTATTTTACAGAAACCCTGTGGCCTGATTTCAGAAAAGAAGATCTTTTTGAAGCTATTGTAGACTACCAAAAACGCGAACGTCGCTTCGGTAAAATTAGTGAACAGTTGAACTAATTTTACTTTTAACACTTTTTAACATGTGTTTAAATTAACTTAGCAACGTTTTTTAGATTGTAAATGAAAAGAATATACCAACTCATATTAATGTTATTGGTCGGGTTGCCGACAATGGCTCAAATTACCCGTCCACAGTCAAATCCTGCTACACCCAGCTTAAAAGTTAAAGGCACGGATTTAGATTATTTTCAACCTAAAGAATATATTATAGGAGGAACAACTTTAAGTGGTGCAAAGTTTATTGATAAGGAAGTTATTATTACACTTTCCAAATTGATAAAAGGTGAAACGATTCTGCTTCCCGGTGAAGCGACATCTACAGCCATCAAAACTTTATGGTCACAGGGATTATTCGATGATGTAGAACTGAATATTGCTAAAATTGACCAGGATACTGTCTTTTTTGATATCCAGGTGGTTGAACGTCCACGTCTAAGCGCTTTCGAACTGAATGGATTGTCCAAATCCCAAAAAACAGATATCACAGAAAAGCTGAATTCAAAATCGGGTAAAACAATTATCAATGAGAATACATATAATAGTACAACCAGTATTATCAATAAATATCTTGCTGAGAAAGGGTATTTCTTTACTAAAATAGACTACAAAACTAAACCTGATCCAAACCTGGAAAATGGAATGGTTCTGCAGGTTTTTGTAGACCGTGGCCGTAAGGTTAAGGTTCATGAAATCAGCTTTACCGGTAATAAGGAGTTTAAGGAAAAACAATTGCGGAAGTACCTGAAAAAAACAAAACAACAGGCTTTTTATAAGGTGTTTGGTTCCGGTAAATTCAGTAAGGAAAAGTATGCTGAGGATAAGGAAACCCTGATTGCTAAAATGCAGGAAAAGGGGTACCGGGATGCGGTAATTATTAAAGATACCACTTACAGATACAATGATAAGTCGATTGGTATCAAAATGGAAGTTTATGAGGGACCAAAATACTATATTGGTAACATTACCTGGACAGGAAATGCCAAATATGCTACTAAAGATCTGACCCGGGTACTGGGCCTTGAAAAGGGTGAAGTCTTCAGCGAAGAGAAACTGAATGTGAAATTACATGGTAATGGAGCCGAAAGTGAGGACGTATCCAGTATTTATCTGAATGATGGGTACCTGACCTTTAATGTCGATCCTGTTCAAACCAGGATTTATAACGATACGGTAGATTTAGAAATCAGGATATTTGAAGGACCGCAATATGTCAACAACAGGATTACAGTAAAAGGTAATACCATTACAAATGACAGGGTTGTGCTTCGTGAGGTACATACCAAACCAGGGGATAACTTCTCCAAGGATTTATTGATCCGTACGGTTAGACAGATTGGTCAGTTGGGTAACTTCGATGAGTCGAAAACAGTACCGACTCCAAAACCTAATCCTGCCGATGGTACAGTAGATATTGAATATGCTGTGGAGGAAAAACCTTCTGACCAGGTGGAATTATCAGGTGGTTTCGGTGGTGGCCGCGTTATTGGTACTATCGGACTTACGTTTAATAACTTCTCTTTAAGGAACCTGTTCAATCCAAAAGCTTACCGACCGCTTCCTAAAGGTGACGGACAGAAACTAAGCCTGCGTGGCCAGACTAACGGCCAGTATTACCAGTCGTACAGCTTCTCTTTCTCTGAACCATGGTTAGGTGGAAAGAAACCGGTAAGTTTCGGATTAAGTGCATTTACCTCTTCCCAGTCTAATGGTGGTTCCGGTACTTCATTACAAAAGATACGTATGAACGGGGTAACAGTAAGTTTGGGTAGAAGGTTAAAATGGCCTGATAACTATTTCCAGTTAACGCACTCTGTGAACGTACAGCAATATGTATTGAATAATTATTCGGGTTATTTGTTTACCACAGGTACTTCTTATAACTTCAACTTAACTCAGGAACTGAGCAGGGATTCAAGAAACTCTACGATTTTCCCTACAGAAGGTTCATTCTTTAAATTTACCATACAGGCAACGCCGCCATATTCGTTACTTAACAATACGAACTATGCAACAGCATCCGATAAAGAACGTTATAAGTTTACTGAATACCACAAATGGAAGTTTGAAGGACAGTGGTTCCAGAAGCTGGCGGGTAAATTTGTAGTGAAAGCCCAGGCCCAGTTTGGTTTCTTAGGCTTATACAATCGTGCTGTTGGACAATCTGCTTTTGAAAGGTTCAAATTGGGTGGTGATGGTATGCAGGGATTTGACTTCCTTCAGGGATCTGAACTGATCACGATGCGTGGTTATGCGAACAATGTGGTTATTCCTGTTGGAGCCAATGTGAATACTGCACAAAACTCTGGTAGCCCGATTTTCAGTAAATACGTAATGGAGTTACGTTACCCGGTGATTGCAAGTCAGTCTGCCACCGCTTACCTGGTTGGTTTTGCTGAGGGTGGTAATACCTGGAACAAGTTTGCTGATTTTAACCCTTTCAACGTGAGAAGGTCAGCAGGTATTGGTGCCAGGATATTTTTACCGATATTTGGTATGCTGGGAATTGACTATGGTTTTGCCTTTGACAAAATACCGGGTGTACAAGATGATGGAAAACAGGCATTCACATTTAGTATAGCTCAGCAATTGGGAGGCTTTAATTAATTGATTACCTTTGTAAGTACTTTCTTAGAAAAGCTTGCAATTAAATATAATGAAGCTGTCATGAGCTTAAGCCCTGTCAGGAAGATGGGCTTAAGCTCATGATAGCTTATTAACCTTTAACAAACAATATATAGCGATGAAAAGAGTTATTTTAATAGGGTTGTTCGTTTTTGCCGGATTTGGTGCCTTTGCGCAAAAGTTCGCTTATGTAGATACTGAATATATCCTAAAACAATTACCGGAATATAAATCAGCACAAAATCAGTTGAATGTACTTTCGCAACAATGGCAGAAAGAAGTGGAAGCGAACTTTACAGATATTGACAAGATGTATAAAGCTTACCAGGCTGATCAGGTATTGCTGACGGATGACATGCGCAAACGCAGGGAGAATGATATTATTGAAAAGGAAAAAGCAGCAAAAGACCTGCAGCGTCAAAAATTCGGGCCTGATGGGGATCTTTTTCAGGCAAGAACCAAGTTGTTGAAACCTATTCAGGATAAAGTAACCGGTGTAATTGCTGATCTTGCAAAATCAAAGCTTCTTGATTTTATCTTTGATAAAAGCAGCGAATCGACCATGATGATTTACTCAAGCAGCAATTATGACCTGAGTAACGATGTAATCATTAAATTAGGTTACAAACCCGGTACAGTAAAATAAAAACACATAAATAAATTTAAAACAATTATTAAGAACATTAGAAATGAGAAAGTTAATTAACGTATTTTTTGTGGCAGCTGGCTTAATGGTTACTGCTAATGTTGCCAGTGCCCAGCAAAAAATTGCACACCTTGATTCTGAGTCTATCTTCGCGAGCATGCCAGAAGCAAAAACGGCTACTGCAGCTCTTGAGACTCTTCAAAAACAGAAACAGGCTGAAATCGAAAAAATGCAAGCCGAATATGGTACTAAATATGAAGCTGCTGTAGCTAAAAATAAAACATTAAGTGAAGCAAACAAAGAAGTAGTGGGTAAGGAACTACAAGCTATGGGTGTTGAATTAGACGATATGAAAAAACGTATCGAAGATGCAAGTCAAAAAGCAAGACAGGATATCGCAACTAAACAAGGCGAATTATTAGCTCCGTTGAATACTAAATTCATTAATGCAGTTAAAGCGGTGTCTAAAGAAAAAGGTTATGCTTATGTATTCGATATTTCATCACAACAAGGTGCAAACAACCTGTTGGCATGGGATGGTGGTGATGACGTTACTGCTGCGGTTAAAACTAAATTGGGTATCTCAGCTACTGCAGCTGCTGCACCTAAAAAATAATCCTTAAAAATTATCAGATTGCGGAACGGGGATGATACCTTCGTTCCGCTTTTTTTTGCCATGAAAAATAATAAATCTATCGGTGTTTTTGATTCCGGATATGGAGGATTAACTGTATTTAAATCTATTGCAGCACTACTTCCTGATTATAACTATATCTACCTTGGTGACAATGCAAGATCACCCTACGGTGATCACACATTTGAGACGGTGTATGAGTATACCCTAGAGTGTGTAGAGTGGCTGTTTGCCCAGGGCTGTCCACTGGTGATACTCGCCTGTAACACGGCGTCCGCAAAGGCATTAAGGACTATTCAGCAGAAGGTACTGCCACTGAAGTACCCAAACCACAGGGTTCTTGGTGTCATTCGGCCTACAGCAGAGGTGATCGGAACTTATACTTCCTCTCATACCATTGGCGTAATGGGAACAAGGGGAACCGTTAATTCTGATTCTTATCCCATCGAAATCCATAAGTTCTATCCGGAACTCCGGGTGATCCAGCAAAGCTGCCCGATGTGGGTACCATTGATTGAAAATAATGAACATGAGGGGGAGGGAGCCGATTATTTTGTTCAGGAATATGTGAATGAGTTGTTGGGTAAAGCGCCCGGACTGGATGCGATACTGCTGGCCTGTACCCATTACCCTTTGCTCATTCCCAAAATACAGTCTTATTTACCGGCTGATTGTAAGCTGATCGCACAGGGTGATATTGTTGCTGAAAGCCTAGTCGCCTATTTAAATCACCATCCCGAAATGGAAACAATGCTTACAAAAAAAGGGGAAAAACGGTTTTTTACTTCGGGCGATCACAAGGTATTTGATAAGAATGCTTCGATATTCTTTGATAAAGCAGTCATTTCTTCCCGGATCAATTTAAAGAAATAACACTTAGTCTGACCCTTTTCGCGCTTTAAATCCGTTAAGATGCGGTTTTTTGTGCATGTTGACCAAGGTGTTTTACACTTATACTTTTATAAGTCACTGCAATGAAAGATTCTCGTTCTTTCTAGGTTCTGAATATTATTCCATTTAAATTTGCCGCTCAAATCACACACAATGAGCGAACCTATAAAACACGAGTGCGGAATTGCCTTTATCCGACTTTTAAAACCTCTCTCATACTATCAGGAAAAATACGGTACTGCCCTGTATGGCCTTAACAAGCTATACCTTCTGATGGAGAAACAGCACAACAGAGGACAGGATGGAGCAGGAATTGCAACGATCAAACTGGATGTAAAACCCGGACACCGCTACATCAGTCGTTATCGGTCAATGGCCCAGAATGCAGTTGCAGATATTTTCGGATATGTACACAATAAATTTGTAGATATTCAGGAAAATACGCCGGAACTGATGCAGGATGCAGAGTGGCTAAAACAAAATGTAAGTTTCATTGGTGAAGTTTTGTTAGGACACCTTCGCTATGGTACACATGGACAGAATAGTATAGAAAACTGTCACCCTTTTCTTCGTCAGAATAACTGGATGACACGTAATCTTGTGATTGCCGGTAACTTCAACATGACCAATGTGGATGAATTACTGGAACAGTTGTATGAACTTGGACAACACCCGAAGGAACAAGCCGACACCGTAACCGTACTGGAAAAAATCGGACACTTCCTGGATGATGAAAACCAGGAGTTATTTGATACCTATAAAAAAGAAGGTTTGTCAAATGTAGAGATCACGCATAAAATCTCTCAAAACCTTAATATTGGCCATATCCTTCGCCGCTCAGCGAAAACATGGGATGGGGGATATGCAATCTCAGGAATAGTAGGTAATGGTGATGCCTTTGTACTTCGCGATCCATCCGGTATCCGTCCCGCCTATTTTTATCAGGATGATGAGATCGTTGTGGCAGCATCTGAACGCCCTGCAATCCAGACTGCCTTTAATGTTGGATTCAAACAGGTGCAGGAAATTCAGCCCGGACATGCCCTGATCGTTAAAAAAGACGGAACGGTAAGCCAGGAAGTTTTCAGGGAACCTCAGGAAAAAAGAGCCTGCTCTTTTGAACGTATTTATTTCTCCCGTGGAAGTGATGCGGAAATCTATAAAGAAAGAAAAAAACTAGGTAAACTACTGATCCCTCAGGTATTGGGTGCAGTAAATAATGACCTGAAAAATACAGTGTTCTCCTTTATTCCCAATACGGCAGAAATCTCTTTCTATGGTATGGTAGAAGGATTGCATACACATATCAAAGACGTTCAGAAAGAAACTCTGATCTCCCGTAAGGATGCCCTTAATGACACAGAGTTGGAAGAACTGTTATCCATGTGCCCCCGTGTAGAGAAACTGGCGATTAAAGATGTCAAACTCCGTACCTTCATTACTGCTGATGCGGACCGTAAAGAGATGGTGGCACACGTGTATGATACCACCTATGGCATTATTAAAAATCATACGGATACATTAGTGGCAGTAGATGATTCGATTGTTAGAGGCACTACACTTAAGCAAAGTATCATTAAGATCATTGACAGGTTACACCCTAAAAAGATCATTATCGTTTCTTCAGCACCGCAGATCCGCTACCCAGATTGTTATGGTATTGATATGTCTAAAATGGGTCAGTTTGTGGCCTTTGAAGCAGCTATACAATTATTGAAAGCACGCGGAATGGAGCATATCATTGAAGAGGTTTACCAGAAATGTAAGGCTTCATTATTGTTGCCAAAGGAACAGATTGTTAATCATGTGAAAGATATTTACAGACCTTTCAAACAGGAAGAGATCTCTGCACAGATTACAAAAATTATCACTCCTGAAGATACAGTGGCAGAAGTAGAGGTCATCTACCAGACGCTTGATAATTTACACCTGGCTTGTCCTGAACATACGGGTGACTGGTATTTCTCCGGAAACTATCCAACGCCGGGTGGTAACAAAGTAGTCAATAAAGCTTTTGTAAACTGGAAGGAAGGAAATAACCAGAGAGCGTACTAATAGGCCTAGGGGCTGGAGAGGGAAAACTCTTTAAGTCTTCGCTTTATCTCATCATATTACCCGTTGTACACTGTTACAGCGGGTTTTTTATTGGAAGAAACTCTTTTCTTAATGGTAATACTTTAAGGCAACCTCAATAAAGAGCCGGATGGCAAAGATGATAATTACTGCACCGGCAATGCGGTTAAGGAGCCTGATGTTCTTCTCCTTGATCCTGTACCGCAGTTTGGCCGCATAATAGGTCTTGAGTAAATCTACCGACAGCTGGGTGATCATGGCCACCACAAAGAAAACAATCTTTTCATCTACATTGTAATGCAACTGGCCTGATACGATACCACCCACCATGATCCAGAACATGAGTGTTGTAGGAGACAGCAGGCACATCAAAAAACCTTTGATAATATACCCCCGCTTGCGCACCTTAACAATATCAGAGGTGTCATAGTTCACCTTTACCCGAGTGATCAGATAGAAAAGGCCTATGCCAAGAAGGAATAGCCCCCCTATAATTCCAATATAAAAATTGTATGCTGCATCATATTTTACAAACTGGGAACTGAAAATAGTGAGACTTATAAAAATTATATCACTTAGGATAACGCCTATTGCCAAAGAAAAACCCGCCTTGAAGCCCTTTTCTATACTGGTCTTTATCATGGAAAAGAAAACGGGACCTGTTAAAAACGAAAACAAAATACCCGCACCTATCCCCTGTAATATTGCTTCAATCATTCAACTCACAAATTATTTGGCGCTAATATCTGATTTTATACCATAAATGCGCCCTTTTTTTTGACTTCATTTATTGTGCTGAAAGCAAGTTTTTACAAACAATTTATTTTAATTATGTTTGCCCCCTGCAATATCAGCAGAAGAAATCAGCAGAAAACAAAGACAAAGATGACGGTTAAACTCGGTTTTAATCATATTTATATGAACCTGGCGGTCGACCTCTCTACGCGTTCGCATTGTGTAAGGGCACAGGTGGGGGCGGTACTCACCAAAGACACCAGGATTATTTCTATCGGTTATAACGGTCCCCCGGCGGGTACCCACAATTGCGATGAGGAATGGCCCGATACCGGTTGTGCCCGCGATTCCAGAGGCAGCTGCTCGCTGGCCCTGCATGCAGAAGAGAATGCTATTCTTTATGCGACGAAAAATGGATCTAAAATAGAAGGATCTACTTTATATACTACCTTGTCACCATGCATTGCCTGCGCAAGATTAATCCTTTCCTCTGGTATCAAAACCGTATTCTTTAAAGACTCTTATGCGGAATATAAAGGATTATCAAGTGATGAAGGCGTGGATTTCTTAAAAAGATTCGGTGTTGAAGTGAATAAATACTAACTTTGGCCATGCTAGAAAAAATCATCATTATCGATTTTGGATCCCAATACACACAATTAATAGCGCGTAGAGTACGTGAGTTAAATGTTTATTGCGAAATACATCCTTTCAACAACATTCCAGAAATATCAACAGATGTTAAAGGTATTATCTTTTCAGGTAGCCCTTACTCTGTTCGCCAGGAAGATGCGCCTCAAATAGATTTAGCACTTTTCCATAACCAGTATCCTGTCCTTGCTGTATGTTATGGTGCTCAGTATCTTGCCCAGCATTCAGGCGGTGAAGTTCAACCTTCTTCTATCCGTGAATACGGACGGGCAAACCTGAATTTTGTCGATACAGGGAATAAATTATTGAAAAATATTGGAATGGACTCACAGGTATGGATGTCACACGGTGATACCATTACTGTAGTTCCGGATTCTTTCGAGATCATAGCAAGTACAGACAGCGTAAAAGTTGCTGCCTTCCAGGTAAAAGATTCTTCAACTTATGCCATCCAGTTCCACCCGGAAGTGACACACAGTACAGATGGAAAACAGTTGCTGGAAAACTTTCTGGTAGATATCTGCGGCTGTGCACAGTCATGGACGCCTGATGCTTTTGTGGAAACAACGATAGCTGAATTACAGGCAAAATTAGGAAATGACAAGGTTGTTCTTGGTCTTTCCGGAGGAGTAGATTCAAGCGTTGCCGCTATTTTATTACATAAAGCGATTGGTACTAATCTTCACTGTATTTTCGTTGATAACGGCTTGCTCCGTAAGGACGAGTATGAAGCGGTACTGGAACAGTATAAACACCTTGGCCTGAATATAAAAGGGGTAGATGCCAAAGACAGGTTTTTGAGCCAGCTGGCTGGCCTTAAAGATCCTGAGCTTAAACGTAAAGCTATAGGCCGTGTATTCATCGAGGTTTTTGACGATGCTGCACATGAGGTACAGGAGGTGAAATGGCTGGCACAGGGAACAATTTATCCGGATGTGATCGAATCTATTTCGGTAAAAGGCCCTTCTGCAACCATCAAATCTCACCACAATGTGGGTGGTTTACCAGACTTTATGAAATTGAAAGTGGTAGAGCCATTGAACACTTTATTTAAAGATGAAGTGAGAAGGGTAGGTAAATCTCTTGGACTGGAAGATTTCATCTTAGGACGCCACCCTTTCCCAGGACCGGGTCTGGCGATCAGGATTCTTGGTGATGTGACTGCAGAAAAAGTTGCGATCCTTCAGGAGGCAGATGCGATTTATATAAACAATTTGAAAGAAGCGGGGTTATACGATCAGGTTTGGCAGGCAGGAGCAATTTTCTTACCTGTGCAATCAGTAGGAGTGATGGGTGATGAGCGTACATACGAAAACGTGATCTGTCTGCGTGCTGTGGAATCTGTAGACGGGATGACGGCTGACTGGTGTCATTTGCCTTATCCTGTACTTGCAAAAATTTCAAATGAAATCATCAATAAAGTAAAAGGTATAAACCGGGTTGTATATGATATCAGTTCAAAACCGCCCGCTACAATTGAGTGGGAATAAAATATGGTCTCTTTTATTTATCTGTTATTGTCTGAGTGCTTGTTCAGCCAGGACAATAACAGGTAAATCACCTAAAAAGACAACGGCTACACAAACAGAGAAGGCTGGCGAGAAAGCGGAGAAGAGGTTTACCGAAGCCAGTATTGCATTGTTGCTGCCATTTAACCTTCCTGAAAAACAAAACCTGAAGTCCCTTAATCAGGCGGGCATAGAAAAGCATGCCATGGCACTTGATTATTACCAGGGATTCAAAATGGGGCTGGACTCCGCAGCTGCAACAGGACTCAATTTTCATGTCAATGTGGTAGATACAAGGGATAATGCTGCACAGATCAGCGACCTGATCAGAAGCGGAAGGCTGCAGGGCAATCATTTAATTGTGGGGCCTGTATTTCCGGAAGGCATTAAGTTCATGACCAACTATTCCATAGCAGGGCATGTGCCCGTGGTGTCTCCCCTCGCGGCTTCACATCCAGATGAATTTAATAATCCAAATCTTATTTCTATTGTCAATAATATTGACCTGCATGCGGGAAAATATGGCGACTTTATCAGAAGGAAGTATGACAGGGAAAAAACTGTAGTGGTGCTCATCAATCCGAAGAAAAGTAACGATGAAATTATGGGTAGTCCTATCCGGAATTATTTTCAGACAGGCAATGGTGCATCGTTTACTTTCCAGGAGTACAGCTCTGTATATACGATGGAAACAAAACTTATTCCCGGAAAGCAATATGTGGTGTTGATTTCTTCAGCAGACAGGCAATTTGTGGTCGCAACCATAGATAAGCTGGTTAAAATGAAAAAGGCGGGTTTACCGGTCGATCTGTTCGGTCACCCCAACTGGATTAAACAAAATTACAATACGGATAAACTGCAATTGTTAAATACCCGCATTACTTCTTCTTACCATGTAGATTATAAAAGGACTGAGGTCATTAACTTTATCAGGAATTACAGAAAGCTCAATCAGTTTGAGCCCAGTGAATACGCTTTCAAAGGTTTCGATACCGGTTATTATTTTGGAAAACTCTTTGCCAGGTATGGTTCGGCTTATCTGAAACACCTTTCCGCAGAAAAATATAAGGGACTACAGAATTCTTTTTCCTTTGTGAAAGACGAGCAGCTGGGCTATATCAATACCAGCCTCTTTCTGCTGGAATATAAAAATTACGAACTCAGATCATTGGATTAACAAGAGGCAGGGACATAGCTAATACGCAGTACTTATGAAGATAGCGCATCAAATCAGGTCATTTGAGCAGATTTTAATGGAATATGATGGGAAATTACCCCTGCATAGATTCCTGGTTACGTATTTCAAGGAACATAAACAAATGGGTTCGTCTGACAGGCGTTGGGCATCACGTTACCTGTATAGCTTTTTCAGGCTCGGACGCGCATTGAGAAAGGAAGACCAGTTGCTGCGGTTGGCGATTGCAGATTTTCTTTGTAACCAGACCAGCAGCTTAATGATAGAAGCGTACCTTCCTCAATATGCAGATCAGCTGATGTTGCCTGTACAGGCAAAGGTAACTTTGATTGCTGATGCCTATCCTGCATTCAGTCTGGCAGATGTATTTCCCTTTCAGGCAGCGCTGTCCGAAGGGATCGTACCTGCTGATTTTCTGCATTCCTTTTTTGTCCAACCTGATCTGTTTGTCAGGATACAAGAAGACCATCACCAGAAAATTGTAGCCTCCCTCCTTGCAGAAGGAGTGGAGGTTAGGGAAATCAGCGGAAATACACTGGCATTGCCCAATGGAACGAAGCTGGAAAAACTAATGCCTGACCACAATTTCTATCAGGTACAGGACCTGTCTTCCCAGAAAACAGGTGAATTCTTCGCTCCAAAGCCATATGATTATTGGTGGGACTGTTGTGCTGCCTCCGGAGGGAAGTCGCTGCTGCTGCATTCCCTGGAGCCAAAAGTGCAATTGCTGGTGAGTGATGTGAGAGAAAATAGTCTGCATAATCTCGATGAGCGTTTTCAGCTTGCAGGAGTAAAGAAGTACCAGAAGAAAGTGCTTGACCTGTTGCTGAACAATGACCAGGACCTGCACCACTATGAATTTGACGGAATTATTCTGGATGCACCCTGCTCAGGGGCAGGAACCTGGGGACGTACACCAGAAATGCTGAGTTTTTTCGACACGCATAAAATAGATTACTTCTCGCGCTTGCAGAAAACTATAGCAACGAATGTGGTCAAGTATCTTAAGCCAGGGAAACCGCTTATTTATATTACCTGTTCAGTATTTAAAGCAGAAAATGAAGAGGTCGTTGCCCACCTGACTGATACGCTTCCCCTAAAACTGGAGCATATGGAGGCGATTACCGGCTACAGTGATAAGGCCGATACCATGTTTATAGCAAGGCTGATCAAGCAGTAGCAGCTGGAGGTTTATTATAGCCCCGTATTGTTTCTGAAAAGTTTAATGGCAATCGCAAGGAGGATCACCCCGAATGTTTTCCGAAGTACGTTAAGTCCGGATTTGCCAAATAGTTTTTCCAGCCTTTCTGTATTCTTCAGGACGATGTAAACGAATATCATGTTGATCAGGATCCCTACCAGGATATTCTGAGTAGCATATTCTGTTTTCAGGGAAAGTAAAGTCGTCATGGTCCCTGCACCGGCAATAAGCGGGAAAGCGAGGGGGACAATCGAAACTGTTTCCGGCGCTTCTTCCGTAAAGATCGTAAGTCCCAGGACCATTTCCATCGCAATGAAGAAAATCACGATCGACCCTGCAATGGCAAATGAAGCCACATCAAGTCCAATCACCTTCAACAATCCTTCCCCGGCAAATAAAAAGACAATCATCAGTACTGTCGCCACAAGTGTGGCCTTTTCTGACTGGATATGCCCTGCTTTTCTGCGTAATTCTATGACTACAGGAATAGAACCTAAAATATCAATAATAGCAAACAGTACCATTGAGGTGGAGAGGATCTGGCTGAAAGTAAATTCCATTGCGTTGATTTTTATGCAAATGTAGAACTATTTAATCACAAAAAAGCCAACTGAAAGTTGGCTTTTTTGTGATTAAAATAATATTTATTTGTATGCTGTTATTTCAGGGAATCCTGATATTCTTTTCTGATTTTACTGTTCTTTTTACCGTATGCATAATAGATTGCAATACCTAAAAGCATCCATATCGCTAAACGGCCCCAGCTTTCCTTAGGTAAACCTGCCATCATCAGCACACATACCAGCACGCCCAATATAGGAACCAGGGGCACAAGTGGTGTACGGAATGGTCTTACCAGATCCGGGTCTGATTTTCTCAGGATCAATACCCCGATACACACCAGGGAGAAAGCAAAAAGGGTACCGATACTTACCATGTGTCCAAGGTCAGATACGGGTACAAATCCTGCAAAAACACTCACAAATACCATAAACATCAGGTTGGTTTTCCATGGTGTCTGGTTCTTCTTATGTAGATCAGAGAATATTTTTGGCAACAGTCCGTCTTTACTCATGCTGTAAAACACACGGCTCTGGCCCAATAACATCACCAGGATCACCGAAGTATAACCTGCAAGGATAGCAACAATCAGTGAACGGTTTAAGAAGGTATATCCTGTCTGTGCAAATGCAGTAGCTACTGGTTTAGCATCACCTGCAAATTTGGTGTAGTTTTCCAGGCCAGTCATTACATAAGAGAACAATACATATAATAAGGTACAAACGACCAAAGAACCGATAATACCCACAGGCATTCCTTTCTGAGGATCTTTTGCTTCCTGGGCTGCCGTACTTACGGCATCAAAACCAATAAAGGCAAAGAATACCACACCTGCACCACGTAAGATACCACTAATACCGAAGTGACCAAATTCATCACTGGTGAAGAATTCAAAAAATCCTTTTGTACCAGCCTTAACCGCTTCTTCACCTGGATTAACAGGAATAAATGGAGTATGGTTGGCCGGATTGATAAAGCTCCATCCCAGTGCAATAAAGATAAGTACTACCGCCACCTTGACAATAACCAGTATGTTATTGACAGCCGAAGAATCCTTGGTACCCTTCATCAGTAAAAGGGAAAGAAGACATACAATTACAATCGCCGGAAGGTTCACCATTCCACCTTCCCATGGACCATGCAGGAGTTCTTTCGGGAAGTGTACTCCAAAGCCTTCAATGAATTCAGAAAAATACTGTGACCAGCTGGCGGCAACAGTTGCGGCACCCAAGGCATATTCCAATACCAGGTCCCATCCAATAATCCATGCCATAAACTCACCCATGGTTGCGTAAGAGTACGTATACGCACTTCCTGCAACAGGAATCATTGAGGCAAACTCTGCATAACAAAGGCCAGCGAATCCACAACCAACAGCAGCTACAATGAAAGATAAGATGACAGCGGGACCTGCATTATCAGCGGCAGCGATGCCGGTAAGGGAAAATAAACCTGCACCTATGATTGCCCCTACGCCCAGGGCCACCAAGTTGAAACTTGTTAAAGAACGATGTAAAGTCCCTTCACCACTCTCATTAGCTTCCACTAATAATTTTGGAATAGATTTTTTAAATAACATAAGTTAGTTTGTCAGTTAAGTTTTTTTTATAATTGTTAGTTGGATGAATTCAATTTCAAACCTAATTAAAAAATTTAGAAAAATAAAGAGGGATTTTTTTAGAAATCCCCCCTTATTTGATGACAATAATACGTAATAATTAGTTATTTATGAATGTGTCTGTTACATTTTTTACAGTATCAGACATTTGTACTCCATTTTTATCTGTTTTTGTGATAATTTTAACCTCTTTCCTGATTTCTTGCTGAATTGGTTTAGCAACGCCTACAGCAATGTGAGGCGCGATAATCAGCGATACAATCGACATCAATTTGATCAGGATATTCATGGAAGGGCCTGAGGTGTCTTTAAAGGGGTCTCCAACGGTATCACCCGTTACAGATGCCTTGTGAGGCTCTGATCCTTTGTACTCCATCACCTCATTAATTAACACTCCCTTTTCGAATGATTTCTTCGCATTATCCCATGCACCACCGGCATTTGATTGAAAAATACCCATTAATACCCCGGAAACCGTTACTCCGGCCAGTAAACCGCCCAGCACCTCGGGGCCAAAAATAAAACCGACAACAATAGGCACAATGATCGCAATCGCACCTGGAAGCATCATTTCCCTGATGGAAGCATCTGTAGAAATCGCTACACATTTCTCATATTCCGGTTTGGCCTTGTATTCCATAATTCCCGGTATTTCGCGGAACTGACGGCGTACCTCCTGAACCATAGCCATCGCCGCGCGGCCTACAGCAGAAATACATAAAGATGAAAATATAAAAGGGATCATGCCCCCAACAAATAATCCCGCAAGGACATCGGCCTTATAAATATCGATCGATGTGATGCCGGAGATCCCGGCAAAAGCTGCGAACAGGGCAAGCGAAGTAAGCGCTGCAGAAGCAATCGCAAAACCTTTACCGGTTGCTGCTGTCGTATTCCCTACAGCATCCAGGTTATCCGTTCTTTCCCTGACTTCCTTCGGCAGTCCGCTCATCTCTGCAATCCCCCCTGCATTATCTGCAATTGGGCCAAAAGCATCTATCGCCAACTGCATGGCCGTTGTTGCCATCATCCCTGCGGCAGCAATGGCTACCCCATAGAAACCTGCAAAATAATAAGATCCGTAAATACCTGCTGCCAGTACAAGGACCGGAAGTACGGTAGATTCCATCCCTACCGATAAACCACCGATGATATTGGTCGCATGGCCTGTAGAAGACTGGTGAATAATGGACCTTACCGGACGTTTGCCCATCGCTGTATAATATTCGGTGATCAGACTCATCAGGGTGCCTACCACAAGTCCTACAAGGATGGCATAATAGACAGACATCGAGGTGAATTCAAAACCGCGGATTTCCATTACCGGTGGAAGTAACCATTTCACCGCAAAGAAGGAGGCTATGGCGGTAAGGAAGATGGAAAGCCAGTTGCCCATATTTAAAGCATTCTGTACGCTGTCTGTCTCTTTGTTGATCTTCACAAATACGGAAGCAATCATGGAAAAGATAAGGCCCAGACCGGCAATAAGCATGGGCAGCAGGATCGGTGCCATTCCCCCGAAATTGTCGGCAGAAACAATTTCCTGTCCCAATACCATCGTGGCCAGGATCGTCGCTACATAGGAACCGAATAAATCGGCACCCATACCGGCAACATCGCCAACATTATCTCCCACGTTATCTGCTATCGTCGCCGGGTTCCTTACATCATCCTCAGGAATGCCTGCTTCAACTTTACCTACAAGGTCGGCCCCCACATCTGCAGCCTTGGTATAGATCCCTCCGCCAACCCTGGCAAACAGGGCTATACTTTCCGCACCAAGGGAGAAACCAGCAAGGACTTCAATCGTCTTTTTCAGTTCATCCCCCGCACCCGGAGTTCCTGGCTGGACAAAGATGTGGTATAAAATAATAAAAAGACTGCCCAGTCCGAATATGGCCAACCCGGCAACACCAAATCCCATCACCGTACCCCCGGTGAAAGAAACTTTCAGGGCCTGGGCCAGACTGGTACGCGCCGCCTGTGTGGTGCGCACATTTGCCTTGGTCGCAATCCGCATCCCAATATATCCTGCAAAGGCAGAAAAGACAGCGCCTATTAAAAAGGCTACAGCAATTACAGGGCTGGAATGGATAGGAACCTCCGGACTGCCTTCCATGGTACCCGACCAGGCCAGTAAAATTCCGGCAATGATGACAAAATAGGTTAGCACCTTCCATTCAGCCTTCAGAAAGGCCATTGCCCCATCAGCAATATATCCGGCAAGTTCTGCCATGTTTTTATCGCCTGCATCCTGTCGCGAAACCCATGCACTTTGAATCGCCATGACTAAAATTCCGGCCAATCCTATGATCGGAATCAGATAAATTAAGTTTTGTTGTAAGAAATTCATATGTTGATTTATATTGGTTGCTGATCAATTGTCAAACAGCAATTTACAAATTTAAAACAGTTTATAGTACTGAAACATAACGCATATCACATGCTGAAGTGGTGATCGTCATATTTTGTGTATGAATTTCCTTCAATTTGGGATAGAATGTTGGAATTCAACACCATTAGGGAAAAGCCGGTAAAAGGCTGCGCCATGAATTTTAATTGGAGTTTTTTAAATATCTTAGTAAGATAAACCATTATCAACAGACCCTCACCCTAATCGAATTCCACATGAATAATGAAAATCAGGACAATACCTTTAAAAGGGAACTGGGACTGCTGGACGGCACCATGCTTGTCGTCGGATCAATGATTGGCTCCGGAATCTTCATTGTAAGTGCAGACATTGCCCGTCAGGTGGGCTCGGCAGGATGGCTCATCCTGATCTGGGTGTTATCAGGACTGATTACTGTCATCGCTGCGGTAAGTTATGGAGAGTTGAGTGCCATGTTTCCCAAAGCTGGTGGACAGTATGTTTACCTTAAAGAAGCCTACAGCAAGCTCATTGCCTTTTTATATGGCTGGAGTTTCTTTGCTGTCATACAAACGGGTACCATTGCGGCGGTGGGTGTGGCATTTTCCAAGTTCGCCGCATACCTGTACGAACCTTTAAGTGATGCCCATATATTATATCATATAGGCGACTTTAAATTGAATGCGGCACAACTGGTCTCGATAGTGACGATCATCCTGCTTACGTATATCAACAGCCGTGGAGTAAAAAACGGAAAACTCCTCCAGACCTTCCTGACCATTATCAAGATCCTTTCCCTGGCGGGATTGATACTGGGTGGCTTTTTCTTTGCTGCAAATGCTGAAGTATGGAATGCAAACTGGGCAGATGCCTGGAACACCAGGTCATTTGATCTTAAAGAAGGGGCATGGGTAAGCATAGGGGGAACTGCCTTGCTTTCAGGTATTGCTGCGTCCATGGTAGGATCATTGTTTTCCAGTGATGCCTGGGTAGGAGTGACCTTTATTGCCGGAGAGATCAAAAATCCACAGAAAAACGTGGGCCTGAGTTTGTTCTTCGGTACATTTATCGTGAGCGTGATTTATATCCTTGCCAATCTCATGTATATCGCTGTCATGCCTCTGCAGGAAATTGCAGTGGTTAAGTCAGACCGGGTAGCCGTTGCTGCGGCGCAGTATATTTTCGGTGATATGGGTACAAAAATCATTGCCATGATGATTATGGTTTCCACCTTTGCCTGCAACAACGGATTAATTATGGCAGGTGCAAGGGTATATTATACCATGGCTAATGATGGCCTCTTCTTTAAAAAGGCATCTGCGCTGAATCAATCGGGTGTACCGGCTTGGGCACTTTGGTTTCAGTGTATCTGGGCCTCCGTGTTGTGTTTGACTGGAAAATATGGTGATCTGCTGGATTATGTAATGATCATTGTGATCATCTTTTATATCCTCACTATTTTCGGGATCTTCATCTTAAGGAGAAAGATGCCTGACAGGGAACGTCCTTACCGGGCATTTGGCTACCCGGTCCTGCCATTTATCTATATGATTGTAGCGACTGCGATCTGCATTGCCTTACTGTTTACCCGCTTAAGTACCTGTGGCTGGGGAGTATTGATCATGCTGGCAGGAATACCGGTATATTACCTTTCCAGGCCTAAAGAAGGTATTGTTGAACCATAGATTTACACTGTATCCAGATTTCTGGAGTTATCAATTCCATATTTTTGAATTAAAAGCCGTATTTTTGTATAAAAAATAAAGCAATTGGGAACTCCACTAGATATAGGTATAAAAGGATATAATAATTACGGTACACACCTGAAAGAAAAATATAAGGGTCAGCGTGTATTCAAAGTCATTGTTGACGGCGGGTTTACCTGTCCTAACCGTGATGGCAGTAAAGGTTATGGCGGTTGTACCTATTGTAATGTAGATTCATTTACACCCGAGCTTTCCAGGAAACTGCCTACCATACGTGAGCAGCTGGAACAGGGGATGGAACGGGGAAAGAACTTTTATAAAGCAGATAAGTTTATTGTGTATTTCCAGCCCAATACCAATACCTATGCTCCCGTACATTATTTAAAAATGATGTACGACGAAGCCTTGTCTATCAACAGTGAGGATGTCGTCGGCTTTTCGGTGGGCACACGCCCCGATTGTATTGATGCGGAAAAGGTGGCCTTACTGGAAAGTTATACCGACCGTTTTGATGTGGATCTTGAAATGGGAATGGAGTCTATCTATGATGAAACCCTGAACCAGATCAACAGAGGTTGCAGCCATGCTGAATTTGTAGAGGCCGTAAAACTGCTGGACAATAGTCCGCTTGATTTATGTGTACATACTATCTTTGGCTTCCCTTGGGAAACGGAAGAGATGATGTTAAATTATATCCATGAGATCAATAAATTCCCTAAAATCAAATTCGTAAAATTCCATCATCTTCATATTGTGGAAGGATCGATTATGGGGGCCAAATACAAAAAGGCACCTTTTAAATTGTTCTCTCTGGAAGAATATACAGACCTGCTTTGTAAACTGATTCCTTTACTCCGGCCTGATGTAGTGATTCAGCGTTTATTTGGTATTTCCGATTGGGATTTACTGATTGCACCGAACTGGGGCCTCAATAAATCGGCTATCCAAACCTATATCGATAAAGAAATAGAGAAAAGGGGAATCGTTCAGGGGGCTGAATACGTCCCTGCAGTTGTGTAGGGTTCTTTAAACTCCCCGAACAGTTCAATCACCTTTTTCTCCCTGTACCTGAATATCTCCTGCACTTTACCGGCAACAAAAATGCGATTGGCTATTTTTCCGAAAATGCCCATGGGCAACCCATAGGTCAGGATGTCATTCATTTCTACACCACCGGCAATCTCTTTAAAGTGATGCTGGTGATGCCAGAATTTATAGGGTCCAAAGCGCTGCTCATCAATAAAATACCTGAATTCCTCTACCTGCGTGATTTCTGTCATCCAGTCGAGTTTTAATCCTGCTACAGGTGAAACCTTATAGGTAATAATCATTCCCGGATACATTTTCTCCTGTTCACTGATCGCTGAAGTTACGGTAAAAGCCATATCATCAGGGGTAATTTTCGCAAGGTTAAGTGGGGAAGAGAAAAAATCCCATGCTTCCGCCATGCTGATCGGAACACGCTGAGAAAAACGAAGATGATATGCTTGCATAGAATTGAAATTGAATACGGTTCAGCACCCTGATAACAAAATGTTTAAAAAAATGTTTCGATTGATCGAAAGTATTTATAAAAATGATTTTCATATATTTTTTATTGCTTTTTTGAAATAAACACCGAAAAACAGCTATAAATATTCCATTAAATCTAATAATTGTAAAAAAATTGATATTTATTGCGATTTTATTTTAAAAATATTAGTGATTTTTGGACTTATTTCTATTGGTTGTAGTTTTTTATTATGAATATTTGATTTTAAATCACTAATTTCATAGAGTAAACAAACAAAAGAATATTTTTAAACCTAAAAATTAGTAATTATGAGTAAAGTTTTATTTAAACAAGTTGTCCCATTTGCTATTCTTGCGATAGTGGCGATTTTAGCGTTATTTATTCCTCTTCATCCTAACTTCGATGAAGGTAAATATAGCGCCCCCGATATTGCCTGGGTAATCACAGCTACAGCGCTGGTATTTTTAATGACTCCGGGGCTTGCATTTTTCTATGGTGGTATGGTTCACCGTAAAAATGTATTGTCTACCATGATTAAAAGTATCGTGTCTGCTGGGATTATCAGTGTATTATGGATAGTTGTAGGCTTCAGTTTAGCTTTTGGTGATACAATTGGTGGTTTCATTGGTAACCCCTCTACTTTTGCTTTCTTCCAGGGGGTAAACTCAGGACCGTCATGGAGCCTGGCACCTACAATTCCGCTTACTTTATTTGCGCTTTTCCAATTGATGTTTGCCATCATTACACCAGGATTGGTTGTTGGAGCAGTCGCTGAGCGTATCCGTTTTACTTCGTACATCTTATTTATATTACTTTTCGCCATTTTCGTTTATTCTCCATTGGCACACTGGACCTGGCATCCGGAAGGCATCCTGTTCAAAATGGGCGTGCTTGATTTTGCCGGTGGTACTGTCGTGCATATTTCTGCAGGTATGGCTGCCCTGGCCGGTGCATTGGTACTGAAAAGAAGAATTGTACACAAAGACCACCAGGAAATACCTCCTGCAAATATCCCTTATGTATTAATTGGTACAGGCCTTTTATGGTTCGGATGGTTTGGTTTTAATGCAGGTTCAGCTTTAGGTGCAAACAGCCTGGCCGTATCCGCTTTCGCTACAACAAATATTGCTGCAGGTGCTGCAGGTCTTTCATGGATGTTCTTCGATGTATTGAGAGGTAAAAAACCTTCGGTGCTTGGTTTCTGTATCGGTGCTGTAGTAGGACTGGTAGCGATCACTCCGGGAGCAGGTTTTGTGTCTATTCCATCAAGTATCTTTATCGGCTTCTGTGCTGCTATTATCTCTAACCTGGTTGTCGTATGGAAATCTAAAACCAGCCTTGATGATACACTGGATGTATTCCCTTGCCATGGGGTAGGCGGTATCGTTGGGATGTTATTAACCGGTGTATTCGCCACAAAAACTGTGAACTCGGCAGGTGTTGACGGATTGTTCTACGGAAATGCAGATTTCTTCCTTACCCAGCTGAAAGGTGTGGTAATCGTTGCCGTATTCAGTTTCGTTGCCTCTTTTGTGATCTTTAAACTGATCAATTTCATTCAGCCAATCCGTGTAAGTTCAGAAGAAGAATTAGAAGGTCTGGATTCAAGTCAGCATAATGAAAAATACTCACAGGGTACTTTAATCGTTGCTGCAACAGGAGCAGAAATCGATCATAACCCATAAATCTATATCATTTGATAAAACGTCTAAATTAACCTTTTCAACCTAAACCGTTTATGAACCTAAAGTCTCTATTTACAATTTCTGCCCTTGCAATCAGTGCAGCCAGTTACGCTCAGGAAGCTGAAACGACATCAAGTCCATTGCAAATTTCCGGATCTGTGGATACTTACTATAAGTATGATTTTTCCAAGAGACCGAACATAGGTACAAGTTTTGCAAATGACCAGAACTCAATTTCTTTGGGTATGATAGACCTTGCCTTGAAAAAGACTACAGGGAAAGCCTCATTTGTCGGTGAACTGTCCTTTGGTCCGAGAGGCCAGGGTGGATCATTACTTCCGGGGGATAGCCCTGATGGAACAGAGTCTTTCCATATCCAGAATTTATATACCACCTATGCCTTCACAGATAAGTTCTCGATGACAGCAGGGTATATGGGTACATTCATCGGATATGAGATCATTTCTCCGACAGGTAATTTTAACTACTCTACTTCGTACCTTTTTACGAATGGCCCTTTCCAGAATGCCGGGATCAAAGCCAATTATGTGTTCTCACCTAAAGTGGCTTTAATGGTTGGTTTGTTTAATGACTGGAATGTGTATAAAGACGAAAACGGGGTTTCGCATTTTGGGGCACAGTTAACGCTTTCTCCTGCGGAAGGATGGACAGCATACCTGAACATGTTAACAGGAAGAGCTGCAGGTGCACCTGGAACAGGATCAATTTATGACCTGACAACTTCTTATCAGGCTACAGAAAGCTTTAAAGTTGGCCTGAATGCAGCTACCTATTCTGTTTCGAACAATAACGGCGGATACAGCGGTGCTGCATTGTATCTGCAGAATGCATTCTCTTCCAGTGTAGCACTGGGACTCAGGGGAGAATATTTCAAATCCAAAGATGATGTGGATGGCATGACACTATCCGGGGTAGTACCGGGTGAGTCTGTATTCGCCTTAACGGTTTCCGGAAATTTAAAAGCTGGAGGTTTGACTTTTATTCCCGAGATTAGATTCGATAATGGATCATCTGAACAATTCCTCAAGAAAGCTGGTGATCCTACAAAAAGTGCTTCACAATTTTCTTTAGCAGCTGTATATGCGTTTTAAACTAAATAACTCTTACTCAATCCGCCAGATCAACAGATCTGGTGGATTTTTATTTTTAATGACCACCATATTTTGTCTGTCGTCCTTCGCCCAGAAAACGACCGGCACGGAAGATCTTCCTCTCGATGAAAGGGGAAAGTATATCCGGTATGAAGTGGTAGAGAAAAAGGATATACCAACAGATTCCCTACGCTACAGGGCTGCGGCCTTCCTGAAAGTCAAAAAGCTTTCCGGTATTACTGCAGGTAATGAACCGCTGACTGCCGGAGGGAAGTTCCTGATCAGTAAAACTGCTTTTGTCCTTACCCGCCCTTCGGGAGAGGTGTCTTATCACTTTGCTTTTGAAATCAAAGAAGGTAAATACCGTTTCTGGTTGACCGATTTTGAATTTACCCCCTATAAACGTGACCGCTATGCCAATTATGTACCCAGTACAGGGAAAAAAATCCCATTGGAAACTGTGCCGGACAAATGGAATAAAGCCGAATGGGAATCCTATGTGACAGCCACGGCTAAACAATCAGCCGCTTTTGCAGATGATTTTAAAGAATACCTGGCGGCAGAAAAGAAAATAGTTGCCCAGCCAAAAGCCAAAACTTCTGTGTCTACTAAAAACTGGTGATTGCTTTAAGAAGGAGCAGGTCACCAAAAACGATATCCGCCCTAATGCACCATTTTATCCGCACAGGTAGAACTGGCAAAGGCTTCAGGCTTCGCTTTAAAGATAAAGCCCATACTTAAGATATACCCCATCGCTTCATTCAGTGCCTTGTTGGATTTAAACATCGGACTGGTATTGATATCTGCGTGTACCTCCAGGTCAACATCGTACAAATCCAGCAGGTCGCATACCGAATAGGCCGTTTCAATCGACTTTTGTACTTCCACCAGCATCCTTTCTTTAATGCTCATTTTCTGGGTCGTCTTTTCCTGGTGGATATACATGAAACCTCCATGGTGCTCCCTCAATAAAACGATTACAGTGGCAAAGTCAGTCGAGGGACCTTTCACCTGTGAGTCGGTACCGATACAAACTTTCAGGTGAAAGCCGTTTTCAGACTCCCTGATGATAGCTTTTTCTACTTCTTCGAGAATAGACGATTGGACAACTTCGCCATTGAATTTTTTCCAGGTCATACGTTAAAGGTGTTAGCAAAACAACCTATAATCAGGTTTCCTAAAATTAAGTTGATTATGCTAAATATACGTTAAATAATTGTTGTTTATTTACTAACAATCAGACTGTTGTCAACAGTTTTTTAGTTTTGTTCCTTTCTGCACGATCCTGCGCCCTTTGCCCGAAAACACAAAAAATAAAACAATCCGCACGCAAATAAGTTGTTTATAGTATACTATGGTAAATAAAACAATCATAATCTCAAATCGATTACCCGTAAAAATCGTAGAACAAGAAGGACAATACATCCTTAGTCCCAGTGAGGGAGGCTTAGCTACCGGATTAGGCTCCGTTTATAAACAAGGAAACAATGTGTGGATAGGCTGGCCGGGTATAGAAGTTCCGGAAGAACGGCAGGACGAAGTACGTCATCAGCTGGCAGAATTAAACCTGATCCCAGTCTTTTTAAGTGCCGAAGAAATTAACCTTTACTATGAAGGTTTCTCCAACGAAGTACTATGGCCCGTATTTCACTACATGATTACCTACGCCAACTTCGACCAGACGTACTGGGATTTCTATAAAAGTGTAAACCGTAAGTTTGAAGCGGCTACAGCAGCGCATATCAATGAAGGGGATACCGTATGGATCCATGATTATCAGTTGTTGCTGCTGCCCTGCATGATCAGGAAAGCACAGCCCAATGTCACTATCGGCTTTTTCCAGCATATTCCTTTCCCTTCCTATGAAATCTTCCGCTTAATCCCATGGCGGGAAGAACTCATTGCCGGCATGTTTGGTGCAGACCTGCTGGGCTTTCATACCTTTGACGATGTACGGCATTTTTTAAGTGCGGCATCGAGGTTGTCCTCCGCAAAAATAGCGGATAATATCATTACCCATAAAGACAGGCAGATTGTCGTGGAATCTTTCCCTATGGGAATAGATGCTGATAAATTCCAGAATCTGGTAAAGGATCCCACTGTCCAGGCATATAAGGAGTCATTTAAGGAATCCCTGCAAGATACAAAGGTCGTTTTGACCATCGACAGGCTGGACTACAGCAAAGGAATCCTGCAGCGCCTTCAGGCATATCAGCTATTGCTGGAAGAGCATCCAGAAAGTGTAGACCGGTTATCCTTATACATGATTGTCGTTCCTTCCAGGGATACGGTAGCGCAATACAAAGAACTAAAAGACCAGATCGATCAGTTGGTGGGAAAAATCAATGCCCGTTTCAGAACGCTGAACTGGCTGCCTGTGCATTATTTCTACCGTTCTTTTCCGGTTGAATTTTTATCTGCCCTGTATTCCAGTGCAGATATTTGCCTGGTCACCCCAATGCGGGATGGTATGAACCTGGTGAGCAAGGAATACATTGCCAGCAGGACCAATAATACCGGCGTGCTTATCCTGAGTGAAATGGCCGGTGCTTCCAAGGAATTAAATGATGCCCTGGTTGTCAATCCCAATAATATAGGGGATGTGATGCGGGCCATTGTGAAAGCCGTAGATATGCCTCTGGCAGAGCAGAAGGCACGGATGAGCGTAATGAGAGCAACAGTAAAAAAATTCGATATACACCTCTGGGTGAAAAATTTTATGGACAAGTTAGAAGAAGTAAGAGAAATGCAGGAATCCCTGTTGACGAAACATGCCGTTAAGGCCGTAACTGAACAGATTGGACGTGAATATGCCGAAGCACATGACCGCTATATTTTCCTCGATTATGATGGAACCCTTGTTGGCTTCAATGCCGATATAGAAAGGGCCTCTCCCGATCAGGAATTGTATGATATCCTTACACAACTGTCCGCCGATCCGGCAAATAAAGTGGTGATCATCAGTGGCCGCAGGCATGAAACACTGCAGGAATGGTTTGGCCATTTGAAACTCGACCTGATTGCAGAACATGGTGCCTGGCAGAAACATTACCAGGAAGAATGGAAAGCATTGCCATTGCTGACCGATGCCTGGAAAAAAGAAGTCAGTGCCGTATTGGATACCTATACCGACAGAACCCCCGGCTCATTTATTGAAGATAAGAGTTATTCCCTGGTATGGCACTACCGTAAGGTAGAAGAAGGCCTGGGTGAACTCCGGGCGAATGAAATTATCAACCACCTCAAGGTAACCATCGCGAATAAAGGTTTGCAGATGATGCCGGGAAATAAGGTGATAGAATTTAAGAACATAGAAGTCAATAAAGGGAAGGCTGCATTGAATTGGTTATATGGCAACACGCCCGACTTTATCATTGCCCTGGGAGATGACCATACCGATGAAGATATTTTTAAAGCATTGCCGCCTGAAGCCTATACCATTAAAGTAGGAAGCAATATTTCAGCAGCAAAATACTACCTGAGGAATTTTGCAGAAGTCAGGGGCTTTTTAAAGACACTGTATACAGACGGACCTTCCGTTGTGGCATAAAAATGTAAATTGAAGCATAAGAAGAGAATCGAAGTCATAAAAAACGCCGGTTTCCATTTCGGAAACCGGCGTTTTTTATGACTAACTGGTGTCTGCAGTTCTTTAGAAGAAGACAGGTTTATCCAGCTTAATGGCAATTCTGTGTGCTGCATTCATCAGGCCGACATGACTATAAGCCTGAGGGAAATTTCCCCATTGACTGCCATCCTTCTCATCTACATCCTCCGCAAATAAATCGAGGTGGTTTCCATAGCCGACCAAAGATTCAAAAGCTTCCACCGCATCGTCAATACGTCCTACAATGGCCAGGGCTTCCACATACCAGAATGCACAAATCAGAAAAGTGGTTTTAGGTTTCCCGAAGTCATCTGTATGGCGGTAACGGTAAAACAAGCCATTCTCTCCTTTAAGCTCATTTTCAAGCGCAATAAGGTGATCTTTTGCCCGCTGTGAATCAGGATCAAGGTAATTCATTAAAATCAGCTGCAGGGTGCTGGCATCCAGGTGTGCACTGCCAACCGCATGGTTGTACACCTTCCGCTCTTCATCATAACACGCTTCGATATGTGCAGCAGCGCGGTCCATCAAACTGATCGCACGCTCTTCAAATTCCTGGTTACCGATAGTTCTGGCCATCTTTAATGCCGCCTTTGCACCTGCCCATTGGAACAGGTTGGTATAACAGTGCATATTCGCGAGGTTCCTGAATTCCCAGATCCCTGCGTCTTTCTCATCAATGGTATGTTCAATTTTCCGGAGCAGGTAATCCAGCCATTTTGTGGAATCCTTTCGCTCACTGAAGATAAACCGGCTATCAGTATATAAGGGGAGCATAGAGATCAGCACCTGTCCGTAAATATCATTCTGGATATGTTCATAGGCCTGGTTCCCTACACGAACGGGCTGGTTGCCCATATAACCTTTCAGGTTAGTCAGGATCCGCTCTGTCAGCACCCGCTCACCTGCAATACCAAACAGGGGCTGGTAACGTTCATCCTCCCGGAAAGAAATATCCGTGATATAGTTGAAATACCGCTCCATTTCTTCAAAATGACCGATATGGTTCAACGCCGTGATCACGTAATAGGTATCCCTCATCCAGCAATACCGGTAATCCCAGTTCCGGGTGCTGCCAGGCGATTCAGGCAGACTTGTGGTACTTGCGGCAATGATGGCCCCGGTATCTTCATACTGGTGGATTTTCAGGACCAGGGCAGACCTGATCACCAGTTCCTGATGGAACCCTGCTATGGTGGAATGTTTGATCCATGTCCTCCAGTATTTTTTGGTCTCTATCAGGAAACGTTCAGCAGTACTTTCAATCGGGGCCTCCAGGTTGTATCCATAGGTCAGGATAAGGTACCTCACATCATTCAGGGCAAAATAACTCTCATCAACAATATAGGAAAGGGAAATATTGGTACTCAGCTGCATGTTATTTTCTGCTCCCCTGAATACAATATGGTTGCTCCCGCGTGAGCCTTTCTGTTCACCTGCACCATAATCAAAGGTCGGTTTACAGGTCACCTTGATTCTCGGATTACCTTCCATGGGTTCGATCTTACGGATCAGCATTAGAGGTTTGTAATAACGTTCATACTGATGAAAACGCGGAGCAAAATCCGTTACCTTATATTTACCTTCTTCTGTACTGATTTCAGTAACCAGGATATTCGTATTTTCAAGATAATGCTGGTCTGTGGTGTATTCACCTTCAGGAAGAATCGAAAATTCTCCTCCGTTTTCTTCATCCAGGATACCGCCGAATACAAAAGAACTATCAAATCGTGGCCAGCACAACCAGTCAATATTTGTATTTTTATTCACATGTGCGAGGAAAGCACAGTTTCCAATAATGCCTGTTTGGTACGTATGTCTCTTCATTAATTGTATTGTTTAAACAAATAGAACAACTTACACTCTTATTTGTTGTACTAAAAAGCGCAAAAGAAAAATTCAATTCATATTTAAATCCCAAAATCATGAACGCAGAACTTATTCAGGAATTCTACTTACTGCAGCAAAGCAGGGCAAACAGGACATATGTTGATGTGATGGAAGAAAAGGTGTACTCGCCTATACAGGAAGCCAATAACAGTGTGACAACCTGGGTATCCAGAAGGGGGAAAATGCTGATGCAATTGGAAACTAAAGTAGAACGCAGCATGAGAAACCTTAAACGCAAATTCCTTAAGTTTTAGCCGCTCCGCTTTTAAAGCCATTCTTAGCTTAATTCCCTTATCTTTGCTACATGATGTTAGAAAAGGTACTGGGTAATTTAAAAATCAATTCCCTGAATGAAATGCAGGAGTCTTCTGTTGCTGCTGCTGCCAAGGGAAAAGATGTTGTTTTACTTGCGCCAACAGGTTCAGGTAAAACGCTTGGCTTCTTATTGCCGGTTTTAAAGAATCTTAAGCCCGAAAATAAAGGTGTACAAGCATTGGTGCTTGTGCCTTCAAGGGAACTCGCCCTGCAGATTGAACAGGTTTTTAAACAGATGGGTACCGGTTTTAAGGTGAACTGCTGTTATGGCGGCCACCCGGTAAAAACGGAACGCAATAATTTTGAACAGCCACCTGCAGTGCTAATCGGTACGCCCGGAAGAATAGCCTATCACCTCAGAAAGGAAAATTTCGACGAGTCCACCATCACCACCCTGGTTCTTGATGAATTCGATAAAGCACTGGAGTTCGGTTTTCAGGAAGATATGGCCTATATCATCGGAAACCTGAAATCGCTGCAGCAGCGTGTGCTTACCTCTGCAACAGCCATGGAAACGATTCCCGATTTTACAGGGGTTAGTGGAGCCATACAGATCGATTTCCTGAAAGATATCAAGGTAGTGCCCGACCTGAAACTGAAAAAGGTGATGACCACAGCCGAGGATAAGCTGGATACTTTATTTGAGCTGATCTGTAAAATAGGCCATAAAACAACACTGATTTTTTGTAACCACCGGGAAACGGTCGACCGGATCAGCGATTTGCTGATTGACAAAGACCTGGCCCATGATATTTTCCACGGAGGAATGGAGCAGGATGAACGAGAACGTGCTTTACTAAAGTTCCGGAATGGGAGTATCAAGATATTAATTACCACAGACCTGGCTTCCCGCGGACTTGATATTCCTGAGGTGGAATGTATCATCCATTATCAGCTGCCTTATACCGAAGATGCCTTTCTGCATCGTAATGGCCGTACCGCAAGGATGAATGCCAAGGGAACGGCTTATCTAATGATCGCTGATGACGAGAAATACCCTTTCCTAAAGAACGATATCGAAACGGAAAAACTAACCGGTAAATATGATCTGCCAAAAGACAGTCAGTGGCAGACCCTCTATATTGCTGCGGGTAAAAAAGACAAAGTGAACAAGATTGATATTGTAGGCCTGTTGTTGAAAAAAGGGGGATTGCAAAAAGATGATGTGGGACTGATTGAGGTAAAAGATCAGAGTTCATACGTAGCTGTGAAAAGGAAAATGGTCAATAAAGTACTGGCTGCCCTGGCTAATGAGCGGATAAAGAATAAAAAGGTTAAAATAGAAATAGCAATGTAATTTTATGAGTAATAATGACATTATAAAAAAACTTCGTGTGGCCCTGGAGCTGAATAACGAAGACATTATTCACATTCTCGGACTGGTGAATTTTAAAGTGACCAAAAGTGAACTTGGGTCATTCTTCCGCAGTGAAGATCATCCAAACTTCAAACCTTGTGGAGATCAGATACTTCGCAATTTCTTAAACGGACTGGTAATTTATAAAAGAGGGCCGAGACCGGAGAAATTAACTCCGCCTCAAAATGATTAACGAATAATACTTCCATAATTCTGGAATTATTTATACCTTCCTTTTAAATTCAATACATGATAGTGCAAGCCGGGAAACCTGAGAAAGGAATGCCGGTTTGAAATTTCCACACTGAAAACTTTCTGTGTACCGAAAAAACAGGATTGCAGCGCTAATGACGAAGTCTTTAAATTTTCCTGAAAGTCTAGGCAATTTAAAATTTATAATTTTAATATCGGGGATGTTGCTGATTTCTGCACAGTCCATCACTGCACAGACACAGAGAAAGCTGATGGGTAAAGCACTTGACTCCCTGAGAGATGTCATTGCCGGAGCGGATGTCTATATTTTTTCTGACAACGATACCCTGAGTACCATTACAGATAATAAGGGAAATTTCTCTTTCTCCGGCTTCAAGGGGGAACAACTGTCGCTGATGATCATGAGTGTCGGTTTTAAGCCATTTACCCATACCTATACCTACAAACCCGGGCAGCTCGTTTTATCGCTCGGATCTATTGTGTTAAAACCCGAATCCAATTTACTTGATGAAGTGGTGATTAAGGCAAGGGATAACCAGATCAAGATCAGAAAAGATACCATTGAATATGATGCCGCTTATTATCAGCGGTATGAAAGCGACAGGGTAGAGGACCTGCTGCGGCAAATACCGGGGATCGAGATTGATGCGACAGGAAATGTATTCACCATGGGTAAGCCCCTGCTCAAACTCCGGGTGAATGGAGAGGATTTCTTTACCAGCAGCGTAAGGGATTTTATCGATCAGCTTCCGGCAAATGTGATCAGTAAACTGCAGATTATCAATGATTATGGGGATGAAGCGAATTTCACCGGCATCAAAGGCGACTCGCAGAAAATGCTGAACCTGGTCACCAAAGACGGGCAGAATATGGGTACTTTCGGGAATGTGGCTGCCAGTGTAGGAACCAATGACAGGTATGGAATAGTCGCCAATGGTAACCTGTGGCAGCAGAGTAAACAGATCGGGATCAAGTCGAGTTCCAATAATACCACTAATGAAGCCGGCGTAAATACCGTTGCCAATGCAGGGATCAATTACCGGGATAAACTCGCAAACGGTATTACCGCAAGCGCTGCCTATAACTATGGTTACAATAAAAATCTTGCACGGCAGGTGACGTTTACAGAAACCGTAAACAGCCTCAGCAGGTCCATCTTCAATAACACGGAATCTGAAACAAATTCGCGGGATAACAACCATAATATCAATTTCAATATCCAGTCTATAGCCAATAAAAGTTATTTACAGGCCTCGCTGACCGGGGCATTGGTGAATAAGGATAGGACTAGCAATAGCAATTCTATCCAGACCGGACAGACCAGGCAGGACCTGCTCAGCAACAACGGTTCCAATACAGAGCTTCCTACGATCAATGCTAATTTGGTTTGGGCGAGGAGCATGGAAAGGCCGGGCAGGAGTCTATCTGCCGGTATGGATTTCAGTAGCGGGATTAACCAGGTGAATGAAACCTTAAGGAATAAATTAAGTTACTACAACCGGACGGCGGATACGATCTTAAAAGATTCCCTGGTGAACAGACAGGTGGAAACCGAGAACCGCTCGAACAATTTAACTGTAGATTTCAGGTATAGTGAGCCACTAAGATACAGCAAAGATTCACTGATCAAAAGGAATATTGATTTTGCTTATTTTATGTCCTATAACAGTACGGACAATAGTTTATATACCAGGATCAACAATAGCCAGGGAAATTCTTCGGTAGTAGATTCATTGAGCTCAATTTATTCTTCTGCCTTCACGTTACACCGATTTGCATTGAATTACAGGTATCAGTCGCCTATAATTACCTATAGCCTCGGGTTGACCTTACAGCCGAGCCAGCTTACAGGACAATACCTGGGGAATGAAAACAGGATAAAACACAATGAACTTGACTTGTCGCCCATTGTGAACCTGAACTATAGCATTTCTGAATGGGAAAACCTGTCCTTTGTTTACACAGGAAGTAGTACTGCACCTGACTTTTACCAGCTTCAGCCGGTTCCCAACATCAGTAACCTGCAGAATGTGGTGATCGGTAATCCGAATCTACAGTCCAGTTTTACCCATTCAGGTTTACTGAGCTACCAACATACGAATGCCGTAAACGGCTCCATCCTGATGATGTCATTGAATGGTACCATTGCGGAAGATCAGGTGGTGAGTAATGTGGTGACAGCTCAGGATACCCTTGGCAGCTCCAGGCAGGAAACACGGTTTGAAAATGCAAACGGTGCCTATTCCCTGGGGAGTGTGTATTCCTTTTCTGTACCTATAGCCAAGAATAAATTCAATGCGGAATTGAGGGGGACATTTGATTACAACAGTGGCATTTCTTATGTCAACTATTATCCCAACAAGAACAGGACTATCAATTCTACCCATGCACTAAGACTGAAGATGAATCAGCGGCACCTCACACTTTCAGGTTCGGCAAGCTATAGCTATAGCAGCAATAGGTACTCCATAGAATATTTAAGGTTAAGGAACATTGAGACCTGGCAGTTTAACTTAAGCGGACGTAGTTTTGTGATCAAAAGCTTCTCCATCGGAGCTGATATTTCTAAAAGAATAAATTCTGGATATGCATTTGATATCGGTGATCCACTGCTGATCAATATGAATATGGAGAAAACCTTATTTAAAAATAAGCAGGCAACACTTTCTGTCCATGCTTATGACTTATTGAAGCAAGGCAATAACCTCAACCGGATGATTGACGGTAATATCATTACTGACAGCAAGTTCAATCAGATTACCCGGTATTTTATGCTGAGTTTTAACTATCGGCTACAAAACTTCGGGAGTAAGAAAAAATAAAGGCCGGTCATTGTAAACCGGCCTTTATTTTTAGACAGCATGTAAAGCCGCGTTAAGGGCTAAACCAGGAATCTGAAGGTCAAATGAGATTTGGCCTTCAGATCTTAAATTCCAGGGCAGATTACCCCAGTTTTTTATATTTAATACGATGAGGGGTCACATCACCCAAACGTTTTTTACGGTTCTCTTCGTAATCACTATAGTTTCCTTCAAAGAAGTACACCTGTGAATTTCCTTCAAATGCAAGGATATGCGTACAGATACGGTCCAGGAACCATCTATCGTGACTAATCACTACCGCACATCCGCCAAAGTTCTCCAGTGCTTCTTCCAGAGCCCTTAGGGTATTCACGTCGATATCATTCGTAGGCTCATCCAGCAGCAAGACATTGGCACCTTTTTTCAGGGTAATCGCCAGGTGAACCCTGTTGCGTTCCCCGCCAGATAAGATCCCTACTTTTTTCTGCTGATCGCCTCCGTTGAAATTGAATTTCGACACATACGCACGTCCATTAGCCGTTTTATTTCCCAGCTGGATATTGTCCAGTCCGTCAGTAATGTTCTCATATACCGTTTTTTCCGGATCAAGGTCATTGTGCATCTGGTCAACATAACCCAATGCTACAGTTTCACCTACCCTGAATGTTCCTTCATCAGGAGTTTCCTGTTCGGTAATCAGGCGGAACAGGGTGGTTTTTCCTGCACCATTGGGACCAATGATCCCAACAATTCCGGCAGGGGGTAAGGAGAAGCTCAGGTTTTCAAACAGGATTTTATCGCCATATGATTTCGTGATATTGTTCGCTTCAATTACCACGTTACCCAATCTTGGTCCCGCAGGAATAAAGAGCTCCAGTTTATCTTCCCTTTCTCTTGAATCTTCCGAGGCCAGTTTATCATAATTGGACAAACGTGCTTTAGATTTTGCATGTCTTGCTTTTGGCGCCATACGTACCCATTCCAGCTCACGTTCCAGGGTTTTCTGACGTTTACTCTCTGTTTTCTCTTCCTGTGCCAGGCGTTTTGCTTTCTGGTCTAACCAGGAAGAGTAATTTCCTTTCCATGGAATACCTTCGCCACGGTCAAGTTCAAGAATCCATCCCGCCACATTGTCCAGGAAGTACCTGTCGTGCGTCACGGCAATAACAGTACCTTTATACTCTTTCAGGAATTGCTCCAGCCAGTCGATGCTCTCCGCATCAAGGTGATTCGTAGGCTCATCCAATAACAATACATCAGGTTCCTGTAACAATAACCTGCACATGGCCACACGGCGGCGCTCACCACCTGAAAGTACACCAATTTTTGTATCCGGATCCGGGCAGCGCAAAGCATCCATTGCACGCTCCAGTTTATTGTCAAGCTCCCAGGCATTTACTGCATCAATTTTATCCTGAAGCTCGCCCTGCTTGATCATCAGTTTATCCATCACATCAGCATTCTCATACACTTCAGGAAGGCCGAACTGCTCATTAATGGCTTCATATTCCTGCAGGATAGCTGTAATCTCCGCAACCCCTTCTTCCACCACTTCCCGGACAGTCTTATTCTCGTCCAGTTCCGGTTCCTGTGCCAGGTAACCTACGGTATAACCCGGAGAGAAAACCACTTCACCCTGGAAAGCTTTGTCAATACCTGCAATGATTTTCAGAACTGAGGACTTTCCTGAACCGTTTAATCCGATGACACCGATTTTCGCGCCATAAAAAAAGGAAAGGTATATGTTTTTGAGTACTTGTTTTTGGGGAGGATAGATCTTGTTCACTCCCGCCATAGAAAATATTATCTTTTCGTCAGCCATTTGATGTTTTTATGTTTTGTGCCGGTGAGGGCTTTTTTTCTTTCTTGATTGGTACCGCAAATATAACAAGGTTAGGGGAAACGGAGGAAACAGCCTACACAAAAATAGACATAAATAAAAAAGAGGGCGATCATGTGTGAATGATACGCCCTCTTGTCATATGGAAGCGGATAGGTTATCCGTTTATGCTTCTCTTTTTTTCTTTTTGCCGTTACTGCTGTTATTCGCCACAACGATCAGGTCAGTTTCCTTATTGTAGTCAATTTCCAGTACATCACCTTCATTGATCTCTCCTTTAAGGATTTCCTCCGCAATCGGATCTTCCAGGTATTTCTGGATGGCACGTTTCAACGGACGGGCACCGAAGTTGCTGTCAAAACCTTTCTCGGCAATGAAGTCTTTCGCTACATCAGTCAGCTTAATTTCATAACCCAGGTTATGTACGCGGCCGAATAAGGCTTTCAGTTCAATGTCAATAATTTTGAAGATCTCCTCTTTACCTAAAGTATTGAATACAATCACATCATCCACACGGTTTAAAAACTCAGGAGCGAAGGCACGTTTCAGCGCGTTCTCGATCACCCCTCTTGAATGGGCATCCACCTGATTGGTTTTAGCGGCAGTAGAGAAACCTACACCCTGACCAAAATCTTTCAGCTGACGGGCACCAATATTGGAAGTCATGATAATAATCGTGTTCCTGAAGTCAACCTTACGGCCTAAGCTGTCTGTTAACTGACCTTCATCCAATACCTGGAGCAGGATGTTAAACACATCCGGGTGAGCTTTTTCAATCTCATCCAGCAAAATCACTGCATAAGGTTTACGGCGTACCTTTTCTGTCAGCTGACCACCTTCTTCATAACCAACATATCCCGGAGGCGCTCCCACTAAACGTGAAACAGCGAATTTCTCCATATACTCACTCATATCGATTTGGATCAGTGAATCATCACTGTCAAACATAAATCGTGCAAGTTCTTTGGCGAGCTCCGTTTTACCCACACCTGTAGGGCCTAAGAAAATAAATGAACCGATTGGTTTTTTAGGATCTTTAAGTCCGGCTCTTGTACGCTGGATGGCTTTAGTCAGCTTTTTGATCGCATCGTCCTGTCCGATAATTTTTTCTGCTACTGTCTCATACATGTTCAGTAACTTCACACTGTCGGTTTGTCCGACACGTTGCAAAGGGATACCAGTCATCATAGACACCACTTCAGCTACATTATCTTCAGAAACTACATAACGCTTGGTCTTTGTTTCTGCTTCCCATTCTGCTTTCGCTTTATCCAGTTCTTCGAGCAGGTTCTTTTCTGTATCCCTCAGTTTTGCGGCTTCCTCGTATTTCTGGCTTTTCACCACTTTGTTCTTCTCCACCTTGATATCTTCAATTTTGGTTTCGATATCAATAATGTTTTCAGGAACATGGATATTTGTCAAATGCACACGGGAACCGGCTTCGTCCAAAGCATCAATCGCTTTGTCAGGAAGGAACCTGTCAGTAATATATCTGGAGGTTAAGGCCACACAGGCATTGATAGCCTCATCTGTATAAGTTACCCCATGGTGATCCTCATATTTCTCCTTAATACGATTTAGTATTTCAATGGTCTCATCCGGAGTCGCCGGTTCGATCATCACTTTCTGGAAACGACGGTCTAGTGCACCATCTTTTTCGATATACTGACGGTATTCATCCAGTGTGGTTGCACCGATACATTGAATTTCTCCTCTTGCCAATGCAGGTTTGAACATATTCGACGCATCAAGGGAACCTGAAGCACCACCGGCACCAACAATCGTATGAATCTCATCGATAAATAAAATCACATCTGTTGATTTCTCCAGTTCATTCATTACTGCCTTCATCCGTTCTTCAAACTGCCCACGGTACTTCGTTCCTGCCACTAAAGAAGCAAGATCTAAGGTCACCACGCGCTTGTTGAACAATACCCTGGAAACTTTACGCTGAACAATACGCAGGGCAAGGCCTTCAGCAATAGCTGATTTTCCGACACCCGGTTCACCGATTAAAATCGGATTGTTCTTCTTACGGCGGGAAAGGATCTGCGACACGCGCTCAATCTCTTTTTCCCTGCCCACGATAGGATCCAAACGGCCTTCTTCAGCAGCTTTCGTCAGGTCTCTTCCAAAATTGTCCAGCACTGGTGTTTTGGATTTGATGTCAGAAACTTTCTTGGGACTGCTAAAGCTTTCTTCTTCACGATAATCATCGTCTCCGCCGGTTGAAGCACTATTCTGGGTTTCATCTCTGAATCCATTTTTATTCACTTCTACCTCCTGTTTAAAGATTTCGTAATTGATACTATACTGCAATAAAATCTGTGAAGCAATATTATCATCGTCACGCAGAATGGACAACAACAGGTGCTCTGTACCGATCAGGTCACTTTTAAATATTTTAGCTTCCAGATAAGTGATTTTTAATACTTTTTCGGCTTGCTTTGTCAATGGGATATTTCCCAGATTAACCGTTACACTGGAAGTACCCCTCACTGCCTCTTCAATTGAACGACGCAATTTAGATGTATCTACTCCCAACGATTTTAATATTTTGATGGCCATACCATCGCCTTCGCGAATCAGACCTAACAAAAGATGTTCAGCGCCTATGTAATCGTGACCTAGTCTCAGGGCTTCTTCCCTGCTAAACGAAATCACGTCTTTGACTTGTGGTGAAAATTTAGCTTCCATATATACCTTTTCTAAAAACGCAACGCCCCTAAACTATAAAATGTTATTAATAAAGCGTTACCAATCTGATTTATTTTATCAACAATTACGCCATACAGACTTGCATAGATTCAGCAACTGACGTTATTTCACTAAACTTACTAACTTTTGGAACGAATAGCAATATTATTATCCCTATCTAAAAAAAATAAAAACAAGCCCAGGAACTGTTTTAGTAATCATTGATATAAATATCAGACTCCATTCGTTCAGTATTGTCCAAAAAATGTAATCATTTTTGCAAACCAGAGAACCTGTCATTTTGTTACCTACGGATAGTTTTATGTACGATATTGTCAGGAGTAAGGATGTATTAAATACTTGATTTGAAGCTGGAAGAGGTGCTTAGAATAGTGTTAACTGTGAACCGGGTACGGAAAAAAGACCTGAATCCAGGCTGATCCGCTTTTCGTTCAATCCATTTAGCCGGCAATGCAATTTAAAGGTATCACTGATCAGCTTGGCAATGTTTCCCTCGCCAGTCATCCGTTGCCGGAAACGGCTGTCGTTCACCGCGCCTCCATGGCAGGATTGAATCATATGCCATACCTTATCGAACCTATCCGGAAAATTGCTCTTCAGCCAGTCTTCAAAAATCGGCCCTATAGCACCGTTTAGACGTACTATCGTATATCCTGCGCTGATGGCACCATGCTGGGAAACAGCCTTCAGGATGGCAGGGATTTCATGATCGCTTAAACCCGGAACCAGCGGAGCAACCATCACCCCTACAGGAATCCCGGCTTTGCTGAGTGTTTCCACCACTTTCAGCCGCTGTTTTGCCGTTGCTGTCCTGGGTTCCATCTGCAGACGCAGCTGCTCATTTAAACTATTGATGGAGAGGTATACCGTGCACAGATTAAGTTTTGCCATTTCCTGAAGCAGATCTATGTCACGTAATACCAGGGCATTTTTGGTGATCATACCAATAGGCTGTCTATACTCCAGTGCAATCTCCAGCAACTGACGGGTAATCCTGAATTTTCTTTCCGCAGGCTGGTAACAATCAGTATTGCCCGATAATGAAATGACTTCTGCATTCCATCCTTTGCGTTCCAGGAACTTTCTGAACAATGCCGGTGCGTCTTTTTTGACGATGATTTTACGCTCAAAATCAAGGCCCGCACTAAAACCCCAGTATTCGTGTGTATTGCGGGCATAACAATAGGTACAGCCATGTTCACATCCCTGGTAGGGATTAAGGGAATAAGCCATGCCCACATCTGGACTGTCCACTTTATTCACGACCGATTTGGAACTGGCCTGAATGAAAGAAGTTTTATGATTTTGTGTTTCCCAGTCATCAATCCCCTCCACATGTTCCTGCACATAGGAGATTTGCTGAAAGCGGTTATGGGGATTAAATTGCGCACCTCTGCCTTTAAGGTAATGGTCTGCAGATGTATCATTTTGTATCATTGAATAAAATTACTAATAATATTAGTAATTAAAAATGATTATAGCCAGAATATTTAGTCAAAGACCTGTTGGTATAAATAAGTAGGGATGGAAATCTATTGTGGCCGGGTATCTCTTTCTAATCAATTATCTTTTCTTCAGGGGGACATAATCCATAGGTATCATATCACCTATTTTTTCGTAAGCCCAGAAACCTTCATACAATAAGGACCTGGCATCATGCATGCTGCCATTGGCATAGAAACTGCTGGCACCATGGAGCTGATGGATGACAGAAATTTCATAATTGGGTATGTTCAGTGGTCTCAGTACATAATGTCCTGTATTGGAATACGCCAGTGGTTCTTCCTCTTTGGTAAACATCACATACAGTTCATCTTTAAAATTGATCGTTTTCCTGTTCGGATAAATCTGCTTCACCAGCGTGTCAGTGCGTACCCCGGAAGTATCTAAAGTGACATATTCTTTTGGCAACTGTGAAAGCTTCCCTATAGTCTGCAGGGAATCATTGAAATCTGAACCTACACGCATCAATCCCTTCATTTTAGCCAGTAATCTTTTCCGGGTCGCATTGATCAGGCTGTCAGAAGGGCGATTGGGATTGGGTATTTTGATTCTTTTGTAGATAATGAAACCTTCCTCGGCAGTGGTATTCCGGTAAAGCGACTGGAAAAAGTGCTGCGGTGAACCTGCATAGGCAATTTCCCTGCTTTTCTGCCATTCCCTTTTTTTCTTCCCTGTGCCTTTTAAATCTTCAAAAACCGGTAATCCGGAAAAATAAACTATTCTTGAATTGTAATCATATTCAAACAGGTTCAGCATATATTTCAGGCGGTAGCCGAGTGCCTTATTTTCTACTACCAGAAATTCGTTACTGGTTACCCTTAACACATTTACATTTCTGTCAAATTTGGTGTAAAGAACATTTGGGTTCAGTATTTTACATTTCTGCGAATTGGGAGTCCTGCCGATGAAAAATTCCTTAAAGGTCTGCAGGTTCTTTTCCCGGTCAGGATCAGCCAGAATCACCACTTCATTCAGCATAATGGTATTCTCCGCCAGTACGATTTTGATGTCGACCGATTTATCGGAGATAATCACACTTTTGCTGTAGGGTAGAAATCCCATCATCTGTACCACGACCTCATATGAGCCTGGCTTGAGTTTGTTCAGTCCGAATTTCCCGTCCATATTGGTCACCGTTGCGGTGGTATATCCGCTGAGATAGATACCGGCGCCGGGTAAAGTTTCCCCTTTCTTATCCTGAACCTGACCTGTAATGGAATACAGGTTTTGCGCATGCGACAGCATGTTGGTGCACAAAAGAAACACAAGTGCCAGCAGAGATTTAATCATGGAGCTAATGTACCGAAAAAGGCAGTTTCCCTGCAAAAGGAAAAAGCCCTTCAGGGGCTTTAAAAATGTTAAAAAGAGTTAAACTTTATAAATATATCCCAGCAGGTCTTCCGCATTTTTTAAGGCCGATTCAGCTGGATTTTTACCGCTCAGCATTTCTGCAATCACTGCAACACGTTCTTCTTTCTTCAGCCGGCGTATGGCCGTTGTTGTTTTTTCCGATTGTTCATTTTTATACACAAAGTAATGGGCAGTACCTTTTGCCGCAATCTGCGGAAGGTGGGTAATACAGATCACCTGCATGTTCCTTTCCAGTTCACCGATCACGTCACCCACACGTAAGGCCGTCTCACCGGAAATACCCGTATCAATCTCGTCAAAAATAAGGGTAGGGAGGGAGGTATGTTTGGATATGATGGATTTGATGGCCAGCATTAAGCGGGACAGTTCTCCTCCGGAGGCAACTTTGCTCACCGGGGCCGGAGCCTGGCCAACATTTGCGGAAAACAGTAAGGCAATCATGTCTTTTCCATCCTTATTCAGATTTTCCACCACTGTCTGCTCAATTTTAATCTTGGCATTCGGCATTCCGACACGGTTTAGGATTTCCCCGACCTGATTTTGTGCGACAGTGATGGCCTTGCTTCTGTTTTTTGATAAAATATCAGCTATCTTTTCGAGTTCCGTTTTTAAGGTATTGATTTCTTTGATCAGGCGTTCAATTTCCTCGTCGCTGTTCAGCAGCGTATTCAGGCTGTCGGATAAGTTATTTTTGATCAGGATCAACTCTTCTACACCATTTACACGGTGTTTTTGTTGCAGCGTATACAGCGTATCCAGGCGAAGATTGATTTCTTCAATTCTGGCAGGATTGAAAACGATATCTTCTTCCAGTCCTGTAGCCTCATGGGCAATATCTTTCAGTTCAATAATTGCGGAACGGAGCCTATCGTTCAAGGCATGATATAAAGGATTAAACTTTTCTATGGCCTGCATCTGGTTCACTGCCTCTTTTAAAATGGGCAATGCTGCGGTTTCTTCGCTGTCGAGCAGCGCATAAGTGTTCAGTAAACCACGCTTGATACTTTCGGAATTATTCAATGCTTCCAGCTCAATTTCCAGTTGTGCCTGTTCGTCTGCCTGCAGATTGGCCTGTTCCAGTTCATTGAATAAAAACTGTTCATAATCCTGTTTGCTTCTCGCCTCATCTGCTGAACTCTGCATATTTAAGAGGTGTTGCAGGTTTCTCTTGTACAGTTTAAATTTCTGCCTGTACTCCGTTAACAGGGGAAGGTGATCAGACAAGGTATCTACGACCGACAATTGAAAACCAGGATCATTCACTTCTGCTGTTGCGTGCTGGGAATGGATATCGATCAGCTTTTCACCGATTTGCTTCATCACAGATAAGGTAACCGGCGTATCATTGATAAAAGCCCTGGATTTCCCGTCAATCGAAATTTCCCTTCTCAGGATACTTTCCTCATGAAAATCGAGGTCAAAATCTTCGAAATAAGCTTTAATGGAGGTATTGGAAAGTTTAAACTGACCTTCAATTACACATTTCTTTTCCTGACTGAAAAAGTATTTCGTCTCCGCACGCTGTCCCAGTATCAGGGAAAGCGCACCGAGCATAATAGATTTTCCTGCCCCGGTTTCTCCGGTAATAATATTCAGACCTTTATCAAGTTCAAGGTCAACACTGTCAATCAGTGCATAATTACGTATAGAAAGTTTCTGTAGCATATCTGTTTGCTAAATTATAAAAACTTAGCCAATCGCAGTTTATTTCTTTGTTAACAAAAAAAGCGACCGGATTGTTCACCGGTCGCTAAGGTTAGTTGTGTGTTAACTGTTCAGCAGGTTTTTTGCGATCTTTTTAGCCTGAGTTGCTGTGCCTGGCTGATGCCAATGGTGGCTTAGGCGAATGGTATGAAAAAAACTATTCCTGTATAGCTTTCTCTCTTTGGCTTTTCTTCTCCATCAATACCTTAACGTCATCATCGAATTTCTTCTTCAATTCCTGGTATTCCCGGCTTTGTTTGATCTCCTGGTCGCGTAACTGATCCGCACGATTTAACCCCGTTATTTTGTAGTTTTTTGTTAAGACCAGCGTGTTTTTCTGCCCCTCTGCAGAAGATACAATTTTATGGATCTCCATAGTTTTGGCCGCCAGGGCAGAACTGATTTCCTGAATATCTGCCTGTTGTTTAGCAGTGAAAACTGGTGCTCTTCTTAATTCGGCCTTCATTTTCATATTTGCTTTCTTCATTTTTTGTAGCGGACTAACGGCTTTGCCCATTTTCTTTCCCAGCTCGTCCAGTTCTTTCTGCAGCGCTTCTATTCTCTTTTTTTCCTGTGGAGAAAGCGGGTCTTTTATCCTAAAAACCGATGCGTCGTCTGCACTGAATTTATTCTTGCCCATAGAACTTACCGCCTTGAATTCCTCATTGGTCAGTCCCTCGAAATTGATATTATTTATGATGGAATCTGTTAATCCTGTGAGGCTATTATTGACAGTGATCATGACATCACTAAGGTCAATTACTCCGCCATTATTCTGAATCACAGTATCTATGTCAGGCCGGCCAACAGAATCCTTACAATCCTTGGTTTTAATGTTAATTTTCAGTTTCTTTTTTGATGTATCTGCGGGTTCCTGCTGTAAAGAAAGGGCAGGATTCATTATCTTATTGATATTCTCCTTCAGCGATAGCTGAATAGCCGATTGGAGTGCTGCTGATTTTTCATGCAGGGAGATTTCAGCCTTTAATGGTTTAATCCATGCCAGGGAAATTACAGTAACAAGTGTTAATGTAATGGCAAAAAACTTTTGTTTAGCGTTCATATAATCAGTTTTCATATCTGTGATTCTTTTAATACGTTGATACAAGTATTGTTTTTTACCTGTTGCAGCGAGTGCCAGGTCTAGGTTTTGATGATCGGCAAGTAACTCCAGTTTCAGCAGGGCATGGGCGTAGGTCATAGGGGTCTGGGTCAGCCCGACAACCATATCGTCGCAGGCATGTTCGCGTTCAATGTCGATGTACTTTCCGATAAGCCATACAAATGGGTTAAAGAACAAAAGTGTATCTATCATTGTCCGGAACAGGTTCAGGAGATAATCATTGCGCCTGATGTGAGACAATTCATGGATCAGGATGGCTTCTACCTGTGCAAGATCCATTTGTGTAGCCAGACTTATGGGAAACAGGACTACTGGTTTCATATAACCAATAATCAATGGTACCTGCACCTGATCTGACAGCCAGAAAGTAACTTTTCTTCTGATATTTAGTTTTTGCGTGAGGGTGTCAAATAAGAGTTTCCAGTTTTCCGGGATCTGGGTATGCGGACCTTTTTTCAGGGATAAGATTTTCTGGTATCCCTGGAAGACAAAGAAGGATTGTATGCCAATCCCGATCACATACAGACAAACCAGATAGGGGAATAGCTTTTCTGCATATTGGCTCACCGACACCTGTGTGGCCAGAAAATTATTTGTTGCTGCCAGTCCTGAAGCCGTGGTTCCATGGGCTTCGCTTACAGGCAAGTCGAATATCTTTAGAAAAGTAAACACAAAACAAAGGAGCATTAGGCTGTTCGCTGAAAAGGCAAACAAATACCTGGTTTTAGCTTTCAGTTGAGGGAAACCCAGCTGAACCAGCATAACCAGCCCATAGATGATAGCTCCTTGCCATAGGGAATGAAGGATACTCCATCCCGTCGCCTTAATCAGATTGTGTAATAAAGCTTCCATATTATTGCATTAAAATTCGTTAAGTTGTTCGTTAAGTTATGATTTGTGGTCTGGGGAATATACCCGGCGGTTTTTTAATTTCTGTCCTGACGGCTGGAGTTCTGGAGAACCTGATTGCTCAGGATGAAAAAGTAATTTGACTGATCACGATTTGTTTTCCAGCTCATCCAGGTATTTTTTGATGGCATCAATTTCATCCTTGCTTGACTTATGGTTGCCCAGTGCCTGCATCACCAACCTCGCTGCTGATCCGTTGAAGGCATTGTCGATTAATTTATTCAGCAGGTGTTGCTGTGTTTTCTGCTGACTGGCCAGCGCACTATAGATATGTGTTTTTGAAGACGTATCCCTGTCTACCAAACCTTTTTCATGCATAATCTGCATGAGCTTTAATGTGGTCGTATATCCGGCTTCTTTATTTTTAGTTAGAATTTCATGTACATCCCTTACCGTACAATTGCCTTTTTGCCAAAGGATCTGAAGAATCTCCAGTTCGCTTTCTGTTGGTTTTGATGTGATTTCTGTTGCCATTACTTTCGTACGAATTGTTTCGTAATCGAATGTACGAATATATTCGTATAAAAGAAATAATAGTTGAAAAATAATTATTGGAGTGGGGGGAGGGTACTCAGAAAAGAAGTATGTCCAGCAATATGTTGAGGATGGAAGTTTGTTTAAAACGAAGTATGCTTAGAGAAGTATGCTTAAAAAACGATATGCGCTAAAAAGAACATCATCTGGGAAATGTGCTAAAAAAAGATACTGGTGATTTCCTGGGAAAAAGAATATTACTTCTTTAATTTCTCATACTTATTGATATTTGCCGGATCAATATCACTCAAAAGGAGGAAAGCTTTCGCTTTATCCTGAGGGGCACCGGCTGCAATAAAATTCACCACTTCATCGGCTTTAGCAGCAAAATAAACATTCGGGAAAATCGATCCCAGTTTCTGTTTATCCATTTTTTTTAAAGCAGGCAGTAAACCAATCAATGTTTGCGTAGCCGCTGATCTGTCTTTCTGCATGTCATCTAAAGCACTGGAATGATAACCATAAATAAAAACTCTTAGCTCTTCAAACGATTTATTCAACAGATTCTCATTTAACCAATAACGATTCCTGAGTCCATCGAAAGCTTTCCAACCTGTATTGCCTGACGCCTGTGCAACGTTTAATATATTCTGGGCCTTTAAAAAATAGGGTGTTCCGCCTAACTGGCTGAAGCTATCCTTATCCAGGCCGACAATGGTATAGGCATAATAAGACAATAGTGAACTTAAGTTGCTTAAATAATTCTGTTCAGAGACATCAATGGGTTGTCCTTCATTGTAATTGAAATCAAAATCTTTATCACTCAGGTTCAGAATAGTGCTGGTATAAGCCGATCCATACACAGGCCGGCTGCTCTGGATTTGTGCTTCTGCCTTATAGGCAGAGCTGCCATCCCAGGCGGTAAGGGTAATCACCAGGTTGCAATCAATCCTTTCCTGGGGCAGGTAGGTCTCGGTACTCCATTTATTGTTATTGAGGAAATTCCTGATGGTGGCCTGGATCAGTTCTACCGTCTGTTTATTGATATTGGAAAGTGTTGGCGCCAGTACCTGAACCCTTGCATTCAGTTCCTGGGCATTTACAGCAGTGCTAAACACAGCTAATGAACAGAGCAGAAAAATAATCAGCAGTTTCTTCATTGGATGATATTGATTTTTACAGCAAATAAAGATACAATGGATTTCGCGTTATTAAACGAGCTTCAGGATTTCGGTACAGATATCTTTGGCAACTTCAACTTTTGTTTTGGCAGCGAAGGTCAGTTTCCCGGCTGTGGAATTAAAGATAGTAATTTTGTTGGTATCTTTCTGGAAACCGGCATCTTTGTCCTGCAGGGAATTAAGGACAATGAGATCAAGGTTTTTCTTCACCAGTTTTGCTCTTGCATGCTCCTCTTCATTTTCAGTTTCAAGGGCAAATCCAACCAGTATTTGTCCGCTTTTTTTCAGCTGTCCGAGATGGGCAAGGATATCTGTCGTTTTCTTCAGTTCAATGCTAAATGCATCAGCTGATTTTTTAATCTTTTGTGTGGCGACCTGTACAGGGGTATAATCTGCAACAGCGGCACTCATGACCATGATATCGGTAGATTCAAAATGGTTCCTGCAGGCTTCGAACATTTCTGCTGCAGTAACGACAGGAACAAGTTTTACATTTTGTTTGCTTTGTTGGGCTGTTGGCCCAGTGATGAGTAGGACTTCAGCACCCATTTCTGCCAGTTGGTCTGCAATAGCAAAACCCATTTTGCCGGAAGAATGATTTCCGATAAAACGAACAGGGTCTATCGGTTCATAAGTTGGGCCGGCAGTCACCAGGACTTTCTTTCCATAAAGGGGAAGGCGTTTACTGATGTGTTGTGTAACAAAAGAAATGATCTCTTCAGGTTCGGCCATTCTGCCTTCACCATGCAGGCCACTTGCCAGTTCGCCACTTCCCGGAGCAATTAATATATTTCCGAAACTGATTAAACGGGCAACATTGTCATGGGTACTTTCGTGTTTCCACATATCGAGATCCATTGCCGGAGCAAAAAATACGGGGCACTTGGCTGACAGGTAAACGGCGCTGAGCAGGTTATCACAGATACCATTTGCCATCTTCGCGAGGGTATTGGCTGTAGCAGGAGCGACAATCATATAATCGGCCCAAAGACCCAGTTCAACATGATTACTCCATACCCCGGTTTCTTCTTCGAAATATTTGGTATAAACCGGATTTTTAGATAGGGTGGAAAGCGTTAGCGGAGTAATGAATTCTGCCGCATCAGCTGTAAGGATTACCCTGACGTTTGCACCAGCCTTAATCAGTAATCTGACTAATGTAGCAGCTTTATAGGCTGCAATACTGCCGCAAACGCCAAGTATAATATTTTTATTCCGGAGCATAGTTTATGCATTTAAACAGATATGCAATGTAATTCTATGCTGCTTTTTATTGAGCGTCTTTAGCAGGATTTCTGTGATAAACTTTATCATTCAGAAACTCATCAATAGCAATAAGACTAGGTTTAGGCATACGCTCATAGTGCTTACTGATTTCAATTTGTTCCCTGTTCTCAAAAATCTCTTCCAGGTTATCATTTGATGAAGCGAATTCGGCTAATTTACCGTGTAATTCTTCTTTCATGTTATTAGAAATCTGATTAGCCCTTTTAGAAATAATAACTAAAGACTCATAGATATTTTCTGTCTTCTGGTCTAAATCATTTACATTTCTTGTAACCGTAGTATTCGATATTGCGGGTTTATTCGTATTCATTATATGTTGGGATTATTTTATTATTGGAGTTCTGGCGAGACTGTCTTTTTTCGCATCCTTCTCGATTAATGCTTTATATTTTGCGATCTGGTTAGCTTCAAGTGCGATGATTTCCTTGGCTTTAACTATACCAGCTTCACTGTCTTTTTTTAGTTCTTTTGCTTCTGCAAGATACTTACTTTCAGGATATTTTTCGATAAAATCATTTGCATATCCGATGGCTTCAGAATATCTTGTTTCCTGACGGAAAGGATAACTGTTTCTCGCATATTCATACTGGGATCTGACAATTAGTAAATCCATTTCCTCGATATATTTGATATCCGGATAGTCAATTTCACCATTTTTTAAGGAGATCACAGATGATTTATAGTTCGCCATCTGGAATCCACCAAGGTCATAATATAACCTTGCATTGGTATATGCTTTTAATTCCAGTTTGTTACGTAAGTCTGAAATATACTGACTTGCCTGCGCTACACGTTCACTCTTAGGGTATAAGTTGATAAATAATTGCAAGGCATCAATAGCTTTGTAGGTATTTTCCTGATCCAGTGTGAATTCAGGAGAATCCTGGTAATAGCAAAAAGCACCCATGTACCTGCATTCTTCTGCATTTTTACTTGTAGGGTAGGTGTCTGCGAAATATTTAAATTGAAAACGTGCAGTTGTATAGTCCTTTAGCCTGTATAAGGTGTAGGCGTAATAGTAGTTCAGATCTTCAGCTTCGGCCCTGCCCCTGTACTTTTGTGACAGGTCTTCAAATAGGATTAACGCTTTGGAATAATCTTTCTTGTTGTATAATCTAATGGCTTCCTGGTATTTTTTTGCCACATCATTACTTAGCCTGATTTTTTCAAAACGGCTTTTGCAACCTGCAATGCTCAGGGCTACAACAGTTACAGCTAGTATAAAAGCGTGTTTAATTTTAAACATTTTACAAAGATAAGGTAATAATACGATAACGTCAATTAAAAATAATCGAGTGCTAAGCTATATAAAGCCTTTTTAACAGCCAAGCTGTTAACATAATTTAACAATTGCGTTCGGAGAGGGTGCTTTGGCACTTTATCGGAGCGTCAAGGTATTCTCGTTATTACATGTTCAATTAGATTCACACTGGATACGCAGCTGACTCCCACTTTATACTCAGTTTTTGAATGTTTTTATAGGGTATTCCCAGGGAATTTGATGCCTGTATACTGAGGTTCTTTCCGAAGACGTTCCGGCGAGTTACCGGACAGTTATACTGTATTTTACGTTGAAAAACTAAAAAATCCTTAATTGTAACAGGACAAATAAGGACAAACGTGGACAAATGCGGACATGGTCTTGCACTGTCCTGCAGGATTGCCTAAATTACCTCCCCATACAAAAATAACATATTTAATTAAATAAACGATGGCTATACTAAAAGGAAGATTCCTGCGCGGAATCGTAGGCCCCGTAGTCTTTAAAAAGGCGGGCGACAAACAACAAGTGACTGCAAAAGCCGGTGCAAGGAAGCAGACACCAGCTACAAAAGCTGCGGCGAACATTTTTGGACTGTCAGGTTCCCTGAGCCAACTCATCAGAACTGCATTTAAGCATGAATCTGAAGTTGCGCTGGACGGCTCTGTTCATGCCAGGCTAAGTGCTGCCATCAACAGCGCGCTAAATTATAGTCACGACTCTTCGGGAATAGGGTTTCATTTCCGAGAGGATAGCTTCCAGGCACTCGAGGGGTTTGATTTTAATGATAAACTTCGTTTGTGTGAAAAATTACCGGCAAGCGTAATTGTAGGCATGGAGCCGGATGAACTGAGCGTTGACTTTCCAAAAACAGACAGGCCTCTAATGCTAAGATTCCCTAAAAAGACAGATTCCTGTGAACTTACGTTCAATGCTGCATTTTTTCGCTTGCAAGAGGGATTGATGAGCAGTACAACAGATCGATATGTCATGGAGATAACCAATCCCTCTGCAGACCTCAATGGACTGCATGTTTCCTTTCCTATTCCCAAAGGCAGCCTTTGCCTGTTGACCCTTAGCATTGAATATTTCAAAAGAAGGCGACCACTGGCTGATGCCAAACCGAATGCCGGCGGAATTCTATTGGCCCGGATTACTCCGGGGGATTATGAGGAAAGTGGGAAGTTTCGATGGATGGAGCATGGGTTGTGCTTTTGAGGAGGAATAAAATTTGCTGTGTGATCCAATCCAGTGTTAAATGTGTGGAGAGCGATGATTAATCAAAAGTGCGTTTTCCTTAGACCAGTTTATCTCCACAACATTTCATCTGAATGTTGTGGAGATAGGTCTCTGCTTAGGCAAACAACCTGGACTGTTCAGTAAGGTCTTCCTGAAGGAAGAAGAATGGACGTTCTTTATTTCTACCGGGCATAATGATGTCGCAGGAGAGCGCCCATGGCCCCAAACCTCGCAAAGGTAAAGAAACCGGGCATTCTATCATCCGTAACTTTGATTTGTTTTAGATTCTCAGGTCTGTTCCAACAAAGTTTCGTTGATTTAAAATACCTATTAGGATTTAAAATCTGGTAATAAAGCCATCGCCTGATTACCACATTGTAAATGTAACCACATCAAATCGTACGGAGTTAACAAAAAAATAAATATTTTTCTCATCATGATTTTTGAGAATAAAATCAAAATTTTTATTGCTGTAAGAGGCTTATGAAATGTAAGGATTCAGTAATTATTATAAGAAACCCTTTAGGTTTTGGGATGGTTTACTGAAAGTAGGTATTTGGGGAAAATTAGAGTTGAAGTGTGTCTTGAATACTCAATGATTGGGTTGACAATACAGCTTCAATACGATAATACCACAATTCTATATTGATCTTCTAAAATTCATATAATTTGGGTAAATCCCATCACCTTATATCCCGGGAACAGGCTATTTTTCTAACTGTTTCGCTAATTTATCCGTAATGAAATAGCCTCCAACGTTTGTTGGTTGTTGACTGAAATTAACAAAACCTAAACGCTTTAATTTCCGGATATATCTTTCTACGGTACTTAATGATAAGCCAGTATCTATTGCGTAATCAGGAGCGCGCTTACCTTGTTCCTGGATCATTAGGTTCAGAAGCAATTTAGCATTAGTTTTCATATTTGATGTGCCGTCTACAAATGTTAGATTAATAATATGACCAAGTATGTCGTCATGAGTATAAAATATGGTCTCATTATTTGCACCTTCATCTGCACCTTCATCTGCACCTTCACTTTTACTTTGTGCTTTTCCAATTGTACTTAAAGCTACATTTGAACCTTTATTCGCTAAGGGTTCTTGTTCATTATTAATTCTTGCAGGGAGAACAGTCAGGAAGTAGGTACAATCTTTATCAGTTTCAAACTTAGGTTCGGGTGAACCATTAATATCCATTGACCTATATATAGCAGGGAACCCTGTTCCTCTGCCTTCAGTTAATTTCAGTTCTTTCAAGAAATCCCCTATTCTCCTATTGCGATATTCACGTGCTACAATACGCTTTTGCTGTTGCAGTATTTGTGCATTGACAGGAGGAACAGGGCCTGGATAGCTTAATATTTCAATCTTGTCGGGCCAAATCTGTACTTCTATTGGGCTACCGATTTCATAACTTTTATGATATACTGCATTTGATAAGGCTTCTTCAAGTGCCACAAAGGGAAAATTGTAAAAACGTGTTGCTTCAGCCTTTTCAGGATTTTTGATGACATGTTCCTGAATAATATTATTTTGGATGAATGCCAATACCGCTCTCAACTGATCCTGAATAGGACCTTTAAAATATTTTTCAGTAAAATCTTTACCTGAAAAATTCTTATGCCATACCAGTTCTATCCAGGGACGACTTAAAAACTGATCAGGATTCTTGCAGAAGAACAGTACGCCTGCATTTACAGGTCTAAGATTTTCATCTGGCCCTTTGGCGATATACATCTGCCGACTTAGATCCTCAGAACTTAGCTTCCTGCTGTCTTCAAGCAGATCACTTTTTACCTCATGTAAATAGGCCTGTATCAGACCAAGATCAAAGTCCCCGACAGTAGCAATACCATTCAACCGGTCATCAAAAGGAATTCTTGCTGCGAGTTCTTGCAATCTTTTAAGGTTATCGCCTTTGGCAATTATACTCCTCGAACCGTAGCGAATATATGGATGCCGTTCAGCTTTAGTTCCTTGGGTGCTAGGCGCTAAATAAGGCCTGTTGTCACCAGCCGGACACCAAATCACAAGGATATGTTTACCCTGTAAAATATAAGGTTGAATAATAGGAAAGTAATTGGGCAATAACTGATGGGCTAAGCTGAGGACTTTGCCTTGAATTTTATCAAACTGACTTTGCGGTACTCCCTCTGGAGGCAGAATAGGTTGTCCATTCTCTTCCTCAACGCCGACAATAATATAACCACCACCCCAGTTGTTCAGGTCATTGGCAAAGGCACAAACCGTATGTACTATATCCTCTGGGTTCCAACCCTTCTTAAATTCAAGACGTTCCCATTCAATCGCTTTTCCGTGAATTAAATCCTCTACATTAACTGGTAATGACATATTTTAAAATGTATCAGTATAAAGTCGTTAGCAAAAATACTCAGAATTAAGCAGAATAACCAGTCGGCTAAACTTTCAAAATCCGAAAGTTTGAATGTTTTTGCCGGGGCAGTAAAATATAAAAAAGCGCCTCAGAAATCTGAAGAACTTTTAACGAACAGGATCGATTAAAACGCCAGATTATAATTAATCGGTTAAGTATGGTGAATGATCTGAGTTTTGTTCCTTTTAACCCCAAGTTTTCCATTTTATTGTAGGTTATATTTATATAGCTTCTGAACAAGCCATGCTATTACATATATATACTGTCAGGCGCCTATTGCAGGTAGGGAATCTGGAATAGGTGTGGATTGAGGTTACACCTGGAAACTGGCCGGGCATTGTGATTATATGGGCCCTTCAATAGTTTTTTTCTGGCCAATCGAAGCCAGGGGCTGTGCCACCTGCCCCATTGCCCATCCCAATTTGTGCCTATGCAGCTGTTTTAAGCAGCGATTATAGGATACTGTATGGCCATTTGAGGTTCCGGGCCCCTGAAAAGGGCAGGTCCTGTTGCTGATTTCCCTATGAAAACCACAGTGTCCTTTTGTGCTGTCAAACATTTATAGCTGTGAGACAATAAGTTAGCGTTATGATACAATTAATTGTGTGTAATTGTTTGTGGTCATGGATATTTTTCCTACTTTTGCATCCCGCTTCGGAGGAAGGGAAACAGTGCAGGAGATAAAGAAGAAGTAATTTGAAAGGCGTGTAAAGAATAGGAATCCGGTAAAGGTTTTATTTTTAAAGAGGAAGGTTTAAACTTCTTTCAGGATTTTAAAACCCTGGAAAATAAAAAAAATAAAAAGCTTGCCAGATCAAAAAAGATTTCTACCTTTGCAGTCCCAACAAAACGGGAGCCCGGCGGCGGATGTCGCAAGGAAACAAACAAGACTGAAACGATCAGAAGATCAGCTGGAATGCAGGAACAATAAGACCTGCGGGAAAGAAGAGAAGAGATCGCAACATATACAGGCCGCCGTGAGGTAAGTGCCGAGAAGTTCATTAAAGAGATGTCATTTATAAAACGTAAGCGGGGTAATCCTGTACAAGATCAAAGTACATGATCCGCATGGGTTTTTCAAGTTAGATCTGTCAGACAAATAAGAACAGATTATTATTAAATTAATTTATTAAGTTAAGAATGGTCAGCGTTCAAACACAACATTTTACAATGGAGAGTTTGATCCTGGCTCAGGATGAACGCTAGCGGCAGGCCTAATACATGCAAGTCGAACGATAGATTGGGGCTTGCTCTAATCGAAAAGTGGCGCACGGGTGCGTAACGCGTATGCAACCTACCTTAATCAGGGGGATAGCCCGAAGAAATTCGGATTAACACCGCATAAAATCACAGCACAGCATTGTGTAATGATCAAATATTTATAGGATTAAGATGGGCATGCGTGTCATTAGCTAGTTGGCGGGGTAACGGCCCACCAAGGCGACGATGACTAGGGGATCTGAGAGGATGACCCCCCACACTGGTACTGAGACACGGACCAGACTCCTACGGGAGGCAGCAGTAAGGAATATTGGTCAATGGAGGGAACTCTGAACCAGCCATGCCGCGTGCAGGAAGACAGCCCTCTGGGTCGTAAACTGCTTTTATTCGGGAATAAACCTCATTACGTGTAATGAGCTGAATGTACCGAAGGAATAAGGATCGGCTAACTCCGTGCCAGCAGCCGCGGTAATACGGAGGATCCAAGCGTTATCCGGATTTATTGGGTTTAAAGGGTGCGTAGGCGGCTTTTTAAGTCAGGGGTGAAAGACGTTAGCTCAACTAACGCAGTGCCCTTGATACTGAAGAGCTTGAATGGACTAGAGGTAGGCGGAATGTGACAAGTAGCGGTGAAATGCATAGATATGTCACAGAACACCGATTGCGAAGGCAGCTTACTATGGTTTAATTGACGCTGAGGCACGAAAGCGTGGGGATCAAACAGGATTAGATACCCTGGTAGTCCACGCCCTAAACGATGAATACTCGCTGTTAGCGATACACAGTTAGCGGCTAAGCGAAAGCGTTAAGTATTCCACCTGGGGAGTACGGTCGCAAGATTGAAACTCAAAGGAATTGACGGGGGCCCGCACAAGCGGAGGAGCATGTGGTTTAATTCGATGATACGCGAGGAACCTTACCCGGGCTTGAAAGTTAGTGAATCATTTAGAGATAGATGAGTGAGCAATCACACGAAACTAGGTGCTGCATGGCTGTCGTCAGCTCGTGCCGTGAGGTGTTGGGTTAAGTCCCGCAACGAGCGCAACCCCTATGTTTAGTTGCCAGCACGTTAAGGTGGGGACTCTAAACAGACTGCCTGTGCAAACAGAGAGGAAGGAGGGGACGACGTCAAGTCATCATGGCCCTTACGTCCGGGGCTACACACGTGCTACAATGGATGGTACAGAGGGCAGCAAGCTGGCAACAGCAAGCGAATCTCCAAAAGCCATTCACAGTTCGGATAGAGGTCTGCAACTCGACCTCTTGAAGTTGGATTCGCTAGTAATCGCATATCAGCAATGATGCGGTGAATACGTTCCCGGGCCTTGTACACACCGCCCGTCAAGCCATGGAAGTTGGGGGTACCTAAAGTATGTAACCGCAAGGAGCGTCCTAGGGTAAAACCGATAACTGGGGCTAAGTCGTAACAAGGTAGCCGTACCGGAAGGTGCGGCTGGAATACCTCCTTTCTGGAGCAAGACTAACTACCCGTTTGCGTAAATGATATAAATGACAATAAAATCTCAAAAAGACAACCCATAGGATGAAACATCAACTAGATGTTTTGACCAGACTGAAAGAAGGTATTGACTGAGGCAAACGGCAATGTGAATGAGCAACTCAACAGCATTACCAGCAGCCACAGAAAAATAGTCCCGTAGCTCAGTTGGTTAGAGCACTACACTGATAATGTAGGGGTCAGCAGTTCAAATCTGCTCGGGACTACATAGTTATAATCTTACGGGGGATTAGCTCAGCTGGCTAGAGCGCCTGCCTTGCACGCAGGAGGTCAACGGTTCGACTCCGTTATTCTCCACCATCACCGGTATCTGATACAAAAGATACAGAAATAGGTAAACCGAAAGGAATACCCGGGATAGAAAAGTTCTTTGACATATTGGAAGAAGTTAATAAAGAAGAGCAAACAACAATAGAGACGTTGTTAGCGCTTAGGGAAGTAACCATGGATGAGCAATCATCACTGGGAACTGATCAAAAAGGTTAACAGCATTAATAAAAAAGCATTTCCATAGGCGCAAAAGGCTATGGAGAGAAGAAAGTAAGAAAGAGTACACAGGGGATGCCTTGGCTCTCAGAGGCGATGAAGGACGTGATAAGCTGCGATAAGCTTCGGGGATTAGCAAATATGACTTAATCCGAAGATTTCCGAATGGGGCAACCTGGCTGATTGAAGATCAGTCGCACTGCGGTGCGCAAACCTGCCGAACTGAAACATCTAAGTAAGCAGAGGAAGAGAAAATAATAATGATTTCCTAAGTAGTGGCGAGCGAACGGGAAAGAGCCCAAACCAATATTGTTACGGCAATGTTGGGGTTGTAGGACTACGATGTGGTATTAATGAATTGAAGTGGAACAGGATGGGAAGCCTGGCAGTAAAGCGTGAGAGCCGCGTACACGTAAGAGACATTAGCCTAGTAGTATCCTGAGTACCGCGAGGTCGGAGACGCCTTGTGGGAATCTGCCGGCACCATCCGGTAAGGCTAAATACTCCTGAGAGACCGATAGTGAACCAGTACCGTGAGGGAAAGGTGAAAAGAACCCCGAACAGGGGAGTGAAATAGAACCTGAAACTGTGTACTTACAAGCGGTCGGAGCGTCCAGGTGGCGTGACGGCGTGCCTTTTGCATAATGAGCCTACGAGTTACTCTTCTCTGGCAAGGTTAAGTGTTTAAGACACGGATCCGAAGCGAAAGCGAGTCTGAATAGGGCGTATAGTCAGGGGAGGTAGACGCGAAACCTTGTGATCTACCCATGGACAGGTTGAAGGTGCGGTAACACGTACTGGAGGACCGAACCGATAAACGTTGAAAAGTTTCCGGATGATCTGTGGGTAGGGGTGAAAGGCTAATCAAACTGGGAAATAGCTCGTACTCCCCGAAATGTTTTTAGGAACAGCGTCGTGGTAGAGTTTGATAGAGGTAGAGCTACTGATTGGGTGCGGGGGAGTCAAATCCTACCAAATCCAGACAAACTCCGAATGCTATCAAATATACACGGCAGTGAGGCCCGGGGTGCTAAGGTCACGGGCCGAGAGGGAAAGAACCCAGACCATCAGCTAAGGTCCCTAAATTACTACTAAGTTGAACTAACGAGGTGCGATTGCACAGACAGCTAGGATGTTGGCTTGGAAGCAGCCATTCATTTAAAGAGTGCGTAACAGCTCACTAGTCGAGCGATCGTGCATGGATAATAAACGGGCATTAAGTAGTATACCGAAGCTATGGGTAATATTTATATTACGGTAGGGGAGCATTCCAGCGGCAGCGAAGTTATGGCGTAAGCTGTGGTGGAGCTTCTGGAAAAGCAAATGTAGGCATAAGTAACGATAAGGCAGGCGAGAAACCTGCCCGCCGAAAGGATAAGGTTTCCTGATCAACGCTAATCGGATCAGGGTTAGTCGGGGCCTAAGGAGAACCCGAAGGGGAAATTCGATGGACAACTGGTTAATATTCCAGTACTTTTTATAACTGCGATGTGGGGACGGAGTAGTGACACTGCCGCGATCTGACGGAATAGATCGTTAAAGACTGTAGGTATTAGGGAGGTAGGCAAATCCGCCACCCTAGCTGAAAGTCGATAGTACCGCGAGGCTTCGGCTAAGTGGATAGCGCAGGTAATCAGACTTCCAAGAAAAACCGCTAAGCTTCAGGTTATAAAAACCCGTACCGCAAACCGACACAGGTATCCGGGAAGAGAATTCTAAGGCGCTCGAGTGAATCATGGCTAAGGAACTCGGCAAAATGGCCCTGTAACTTCGGGAGAAGGGGCGCTGGCAGCAATGTCAGCCGCAGTGAAAAGGCCCAGGCGACTGTTTAACAAAAACACATGGCTTTGCAAAATCGAAAGATGAAGTATAAGGCCTGACACCTGCCCGGTGCTGGAAGGTTAAGAGGGGATGTTAGTCGCAAGGCGAAGCATTGAATCGAAGCCCCAGTAAACGGCGGCCGTAACTATAACGGTCCTAAGGTAGCGAAATTCCTTGTCGGGTAAGTTCCGACCTGCACGAATGGTGTAACGATCTGGGCGCTGTCTCAGCCATGAGCTCGGTGAAATTGTGGTCCCGGTGAAGACGCCGGGTACCCGCAACGGGACGGAAAGACCCCATGCACCTTCACTACAATTTAACATTGACATTGGATACAGGATGTGTAGGATAGGTGGGAGACTGTGAAGCGGCATCGCCAGGTGTTGTGGAGTCAACGTTGAAATACCACCCTTTCTGTATTCGGTGTCTAACCCCTTAATGGGGGGACATTGTTTGATGGGTAGTTTGACTGGGGTGGTCGCCTCCAAAAAGGTAACGGAGGCTTTCAAAGGTAAGCTCAATACGCTTGGTAACCGTATGAGGAGTGCAATAGCATAAGCTTGCTTGACTGTGAGGCAGACAAGCCGAGCAGGGTCGAAAGACGGATATAGTGATCCGGTGGTTCTGCATGGAAGGGCCATCGCTCAAAGGATAAAAGGTACGCTGGGGATAACAGGCTGATCTCCCCCAAGAGCTCATATCGACGGGGAGGTTTGGCACCTCGATGTCGGCTCGTCACATCCTGGGGCTGGAGAAGGTCCCAAGGGTTCGGCTGTTCGCCGATTAAAGTGGCACGCGAGCTGGGTTCAGAACGTCGCGAGACAGTTCGGTCCCTATCTGTTGTGGGCGTAGGAATTTTGAGTGGGGCTGACCTTAGTACGAGAGGACCGGGTTGGACTAACCTCTAGTGAATCTGTTGTTCCGCCAGGGGCATTGCAGAGTAGCTACGTTGGGAATAGATAAGCGCTGAAAGCATCTAAGTGCGAAACTAGCCACGAGATGAGAATTCCATATAGGACCGTAGCAGACTACTACGTTGATAGGTTACAGATGTAAAGGTGGCGACACCATAGTCGAGTAATACTAATCATCCGAAGCTTTCAAGAGCAATACACTGTTGTTTGTTCTTCACACTAACTTCTTTCAATAACATGTCATTGTTTGAGAGCAGGAAGATTCCGAAAGGGATCATCCGAATCTAAAACATATTTAACATATTGTATGTGCGAGCATAAAAACAAAAGCACAGCGTAAAAGCTGTACGGTAAAGACATTTAGGTGCCTATATCGGTGGTGTCCACCTCTTCCCATTCCGAACAGAGAAGTTAAGCCCACCAGAGCCGATGGTACTGCGGTAACACGTGGGAGAGTAGGTCGGTGCCAAATCTTAAAGAGAGCCTTTCAGGAAACTGAGAGGCTTTTCTTGTTTACAGGGGTTTTGTACCTGTGCATTGCTGATAGATACAGCAGGCTGTTCGTATCAACACTAACAATGGAAAAGGTTTTCTCTTTCAATTGCTTATCCCTTTATCTGAGTAATAAATGAATAGTAAGAAATTAGTATATAGGGTGCCCGGAGAATCGGGACGCCTTTCTTGAATTATCGAAGCCCTAGTTTGCCATCTTAACATCGAAGTCTATCAGTTTACCAGATTGAGCGTTCGGGATTAGAACTGCGTATGTTACCGTGTCTATTATTGAACATGCCAACCGCTCAATATTAACATGGTAGATAAGTTTTTTTTCAGTGGCTTCAAGGTGTTGGTCTCTTAATTTCGCACAAGAGCTGATAACTGTATACCCAGCTAACACGAAGTAATTATCCAGATCAATCGAGCTTGTGGTGCCGTACTGTTCAAAATGTTTTCCAAACTCTTCCGGGGTTTTGATAATGAATGTTTCTGATGTTTTATCAGGATTGCTTTTCAGTCTATAAGACGTGTTGTCCAGTGACAGGGTTTTGAATTCGATTTTTTCAGCATTGTCCTGAGCGACAATTTCTTTTTGCTCACAACCGGCCAGCGATAATAAGACTAATAGATAAAATGCTTTCATATTTTCTTGATGATGGTTAATTTAATGATGATCGGTTATGACCGGCGTTTACTTACAAATAAAAACGTAATAAGATTCCTAAATGCTACAAGAATATTTTTTCCTATTTGTCCCCATATCTGATCGTATAAACCGGATAGCAGATAAGTGCTGTTTTTAATTCTTGTTTTTGATAAGATAGTAGACACATGTAGTCAAAAAATCTCTTAAATGAGGGATTGATTTTATCATTTTAAACTGTTCTCTTGGCCTCATTTTAAATTTATATTCATAAATGGGATTGATAAGGAAATGTTTTTCAGCCGCTATACAAAATCCCTCACGATGGACTATCTTTTCAAACCTTGCTATAGAAATTCTGGTTTCCTTAGTCTCCATAAAGAATGTAGGATCTTCACCGAAGGAGAGAAGGATGTTTTTGTAAATAAAATTTGGTAATAAATGTATCCATGGTAATCTAGACAAAAATTTATTCTTGCAGACCTGCTGGTGTCCGCCAAAGGGCATTCTCCAGGGTGGAAAACCAAAAAATATATAACCGTCTTCTGTTAAGTAAGAGTGCAGTACGGAAATTAATTTTTCTTGCTCGTGTATATGTTCTATGACGTCTTTTAGGATGATAAGATTAAATTTTCCCGCAAATTCATTTTTGAAAAGAGGATCGTATATGTTCTTATTATAAATGACGATGGTTCCTGCATTGATATCTTTCTTTAAATAGTCGTTCGACTGAAGTACCCGCAAGTTGTCAAGTTCTACTCCTGTTCCTTCGCAGCCTTTATTTACAAATGCCTTTAGCACTCCTCCTTCAGCTGATCCGATTTCTAAAACTTTTGTCCCTTTTTTGATGCTAACCCCCGACTCTTCGATGAAGGGTATAACATATTTTTCAGTGTTTTTGATTTGAGTTTGAAAATATTCGAACCTGTCTTTGTGAAAATTATACATCGTAATTGTAACTTTTATGGGTTTATTGATCTAAACGCATAAAATGATTCCATCGTTAAAGAAATATTTAATAAAATAAATTAATATTATGTAGCGTTTTTGAAAAATCAATCGTTTTAAATTCATGATTAGTCATTTGTTCTTCTTAAGAAACCATTCGCGTAGTGAATAAAGAAGATTTAATATTAGAAGAGATGATTGTTTGTTTTCCGGTTTTTGGCGAACGCATAAAAGAAAAGATTTATAAATATTACTTTAACTACCTTTTTGGGGTGGTGAAAAGTTATATTGATGATAAGGAAATTGCAAAAGAAGTAGTAAATGATGGTTTTTTAAAAGCATTCAACAGGATAGAGAAATTCGTTTTTAAGGGGGAACGAAAAGACTTTGGTAAAACTTTCAGAGCATGGTTGGTTAAAATAGCTGTACATACTGCAATAGATCGATTGCGGGTAAAAGAAGTGCCATTAATTTTCGGTGATTTGAATGAAAATTTAATCAGTTTATCAATCGATATTCAGGATAGACTTCATGTGAAAGATATGTCTATGTTGTTCGATTATTTACCCGATAACCAACGTACTGTTTTTAAGATGCATGAGATAGAAGGATATAGTCATGAAGAAATCAGCAAGGCGCTCAAAATACCTGCAGGTTCTAGCAGGGTATATTTGTCTAAGGCGAGGCAGCGGATCAGAATCTTATACACACGCAAATTTCTATAAGGCTAATGGGATACTCGGATATTGGACCAAGCAACCACCGCAAACCACCAGGTCTTCAAATCCAGCCCGCTCACTACATTCGCTTCTCCCTGACTTTTTTGCCCTTCGCCCGGCTGTTCCGACTTAATTTGTGTATGCTTCAAAACAGCCTTGTTACCATTCTGCCAGCTTATTAATTGGGACAAAAAACCTTTTTGAAGTTTTTTTGGTTATCTTTGAAACTAAACTAAATACACACACAAATACAATGAATTTTTTTGCAGAAAAAAGAAGGGAAGTAATGCTTCATGTTGAGCAGTATATGCTTGAGATGATGGGTACTTACTTGAAACCGATTGATACGAATTGGCAACCTACTGATTTTTTGCCTGTTTCTACCAGTGATACTTTTTTTGAGGATATTCACTCCTTGCGTGAATCGGCTTCAGGCCTGTCTTACGATCTGGTTGCTGTATTAATTGGTGATACAATTACTGAAGAGGCTTTACCTACCTATGAATCGTGGTTAAGCATGGTTGAAGGGGTGAGCCGTAGTGAAGAAGGTGGCTGGATGAGATGGAACAGGCACTGGACTGCAGAAGAAAACAGGCACGGAGATCTGTTGAATAAATATCTTTATTTATCTGGTCGTGTAGATATGCGACAAATGGAGATTTCAACCCAGTATCTGATTGCCGATGGATTTGACATTGGTACAGGTCATGACCCTTACCGTAACTTTATTTATACAAGTTTCCAGGAACTGGCCACTAATATATCTCACCGTCGCGTTGCTTCTTTAGCTAAAAAGGATGGTGATCCACTGCTTTCTAAAATGTGTGGAATGATTGCTTCTGATGAAGCCAGACATGCCAAGGCATATAAAGATTTTATGAGTAAAATCTTTGAGGTGGATGCAAATGAAGCGATGGTTGCTTTTGAAGACATGATGCGGAAAAAGATTGTGATGCCAGCTCATTTCCTGAGGGAAATGGGATTGAAAATGGGACAGACTTTTGGTCATTTCACAGATGCTGCGCAACGTTTAGGTGTTTACACTGCGGTTGATTATGTGGAGATCATGCAGCAGCTGATTGAAGAGTGGAAACTGGAAAGTATGCGCGACCTGAATGAGGCTGGCGAAAAAGCGCGTGATTATATTATGGCACTCCCAAGCAGATTGTTGCGCGTTGCTGAAAGAATGAAAAACCCTACAATGGATTATAAGTTCAGCTGGATTCACGCTTAAGCGCTGAATTTTACTGATTTTTTAAGGAAAGGCTGATCATCATGATCGGCCTTTTTCTTGTCGTTTTTCCTCCTTTTCTTACAGTAGCATTTTCGATATTTTGTGCTATGAAGATAACTTTCATTAATGATACACCATTAATGATATACCTTTTCCTTTTTTATACATTTCTTCTGTATTGTCCTCCTACTTCATAAAGTGCATTTGTGATCTGTCCCAGTGAACATACTTTGCAGGCTTCCATCAGGGCATCAAAAATATTGCCGCCTGTACTTGCAATGTGTTGCAAGTATTTCAGGGCATCAGCGGTTACGTCTTCATTTTTTTTGTGGAAGGCCGATAAGGTGGCGATCTGGTTTAACTTTTCTTCTGCTGTAGCCCTGATGACCTGAGCTGGTATTATTGTTGGCGATCCTTTTTTGTTAAGGAAGGTGTTTACGCCTACGATAGGATATTCCCCACTGTGTTTTAAGGTTTCATAATAAAGACTCTCTTCCTGAATTTTACCGCGCTGGTACATGGTTTCCATAGCGCCCAGCACTCCGCCCCGGTCATTGATTCTTTTGAATTCCTCCAGTACTGCTTCTTCCACGAGGTCTGTAAGGTCTTCGATAATGAAGGCACCCTGCAAAGGATTTTCATTTTTCGCCAGCCCCAGTTCCTGGTTGATGATGAGCTGTATCGCCATTGCCCGGCGTACGGATTCTTCTGTTGGTGTAGTGATGGCCTCATCGTACGCATTGGTATGCAGGGAATTGCAGTTGTCATATATAGCGTATAACGCTTGTAATGTCGTCCTGATATCATTGAAATCTATTTCCTGTGCATGCAGGGAGCGTCCGGAGGTCTGGATATGATATTTCAGTTTCTGTGAACGTTCATTGCCTTTGTACTTGTTTTTGATGGCTTTAGCCCATATCCTTCTGGCCACACGCCCGATCACGGCATATTCCGGATCCGTACCATTGGAGAAATAGAAGGAAAGGTTAGGGGCAAAGTCGTCGATGTGCATGCCCCTGCTCAGGTAGTATTCTACATAGGTGAATCCATTGCTCAGGGTGAAGGCCAGCTGAGAAATGGGATTTGCTCCAGCCTCTGCAATATGATAGCCAGAGATAGATACGGAATAGAAATTATGCACTTTATGGTCGATGAAATACTGCTGTATATCACCCATCATCCGTAAAGCAAATTCAGTGGAGAAGATACAGGTGTTTTGTGCCTGGTCTTCTTTGAGGATATCTGCCTGCACGGTACCCCTTACCGTGCTGATGGCCTGGGCACGTATCCTGGCATAAATGTCTGGAGGAAGTACCTGGTCACCGGTAACCCCGAGGAGTAACAAGCCTAAACCGTTATTTCCTGGAGGAAGTGTACCCTTGTAGACTGGCCTTGGCTGATGTTTAAGTTTATAGATGTGGTCAATCTTTTTGTTGATCTCATCGGCAAGGTGATGTGCGCTGATGTATTTTTCACATTGCTGATCTATAGCAGCATTCATAAAAAATCCCAATAGCATGGGAGCAGGCCCGTTGATGGTCATGGATACCGATGTGCTTGCTGCACAAAGGTCGAAACCCGAATAGAGTATCTTGGCATCGTCCAGCGTGGCAATACTTACGCCTGAGTTTCCTATTTTGCCATAGATATCCGGACGGATATGGGGATTCTCGCCATATAAGGTGACCGAATCAAAAGCAGTAGATAAGCGTTGCGCCGTTTGGCCCAGAGATACGTAATGGAATCTTTTGTTCGTCCGTTCCGGACCACCTTCACCAGCAAACATCCTTGTGGGATCTTCACCCTCACGCTTTAATGGAAATACGCCCGCTGCATAGGGGAATTCTCCCGGTACGTTTTCCGTCAGCTGCCATTTGAGCAGGTCACCCCAGTCCTGATATCCCGGAAGGGATACTTTTGGAATCTTTAATTGTGACAGGGATTGCTCAGATAAAGCTTGTTTTATTTCTTTACCCCTTATCCGGTAGCTGAGATATTCCTGTTGATATTTTTTTAGGGTAGCTGGCCATTCTTTGATTAAGCGCAGACAGTTCCGGTCTAGTTGCTCCTCCTGATGGGTATAAAGGTCTTTCAGGTTGGCTATGGTTTCTGGCTGGCTGCACAACTGAATGACTCCGTTTAACTGGTATAAGGTGCTTGCCAGGGCAGCCTGCTGATTTACCCATTCCTTATAATTATGGCTGGATGCAACAATTTCTGCCAGGTATCTGCTCCTGTCGGCTGGGATAATGTAGCTCTTTTCAGACTGTTCTGCAGGAATTGGAATCTGAGTACTGAAGCTTACACCTGTTTTATGCATGATGTGCTGCATAAGGGCCGCAAACAGCCTATTCATCCCTGGATCGTTAAATTGTGAGGCTATTGTGCCGAAAACGGGGATGTCACTGTCTTTGGCATCAAAGAGGTTATGGTTTCTCTTGTATTGTTTGACCACGTCACGCAGGGCATCCCGGGCTCCCCGTTTGTCAAATTTGTTGATGGCAACGAGATCTGCAAAATCGAGCATATCGATCTTTTCCAGCTGGGTGGCGGCACCAAATTCAGGGGTCATGACGTACAGTGAAACATCACAATGTTCAGTAATTTCGGTATCCGACTGGCCTATACCGGAGGTTTCTACAATGATGAGATCATAACCGGCAGCTTTGCAGATATCTATACTTTCACGGATATTTTTTGATAGCGCCAGATTGGCCTGCCTCGTCGCGAGCGAACGCATGTACACCCGCGGGTTGTTGATGGCATTCATCCTGATCCTGTCCCCAAGTAATGCTCCTCCCGATTTTCTCCTGGAAGGATCTACAGAAATAATCGCCAGGGTTTGATCAGCTATCTCATGGAGAAAGCGCCTGACCAGCTCATCCACAAGAGAGGATTTTCCTGAACCTCCGGTACCGGTAATGCCGAGTACCGGAATGGACTTAAGCCGGGCTGTACTTTTTAATTTATTTACCCAGGGCTGGGCAGTATCAGGATCATTTTCCGCAAGAGTAATGGCAGCGGCTATACTTTTTATTTCTTTGTCAGGGATGTTTTTAAGCGCTGTGGCCAATTCATGAGGGGGAGCATAGTCAGTTTGTTCAAGCATATCATTAATCATGCCCTGAAGCCCCATTTTGCGTCCGTCATCCGGGGAGTATATTCTGGTTATTCCATAAGCATGCAGTTCTTTTATTTCCGAAGGTAAGATTACTCCGCCTCCACCAGCAAATATTTTGATATGACCGGCTCCTTTTTCCTGTAGCAAATCATACATATATTTAAAGTATTCGATATGTCCGCCCTGATAGGAGGTCATCGCTATACCCTGTACATCTTCCTGTATGGCGCAGTTGACAACTTCCTCAACTGAACGGTTGTGGCCAAGGTGAATCACTTCTGCACCGGTAGATTGCAGGATTCTGCGCATGATATTGATGGTGGCATCATGTCCGTCAAACAGGGCTGCAGCAGTAACAAAACGGATCTTATGCTTTGAGGTATAAGGTTTAATTTGCTCCATGAATAAATTATATTTGGTATTCAAAGATAACAAAAACTGATCAGGACTTGGTTTTGTGTTTATCGGTAGGGATAAGTATATATGAAGGGATAAGTTTATATAAAAAATGGCTGCATCATTCTTCATGAGCAGCCATTTTTTATATATTTTAACCTATTAAGTAATTACAGACCAGGGTATTGATGTGTAAGTTCTGTAATGGGTTCACCAATGCAGCCATTAGGCATCTGGATACGAAGCATTGCGGCCAATGTAGCTGCAATATCTGTCATGTGGTGGGTTTTATTCGTTTTACCCGGTTTTACATGCCAGCCCATAAAGACCAGCGGGATATGTGAATCATATGGGTTCCAGGCACCGTGGGTAGTCCCTGTCTTTCCACCGGAGAACCAGTTTGGTTCCAGGTTGAAGTAGATATCACCACTGCGTTTTGGAAAATATCCATTGGTGATCATCGTTTTCATCGGTTCTGGTAATGTACTTCCTGCTATTTTGCTCAGGTCTACCGCATCAACTACACCATTTACTGTCCTAAGGAATTCTACTGTGGCTGATTTCAGGGCACTGAAGTCCAGCTCGGCAAAATCCTTGTTTGTTTTATCATAGATGATCTCGTTATTGACAGCCATTAATACCGGTTTCTTGATCCTGAATTTACTTTCCAGATAGGTGTTGAGATCAGTTACCATCGTTTTCGAATCAAACAGCCCTGCAGGCAGCCTGTTTTCCTGCATAAATCCAGGAACGTGTGCTGCACCATGATCTGCTGAAAGGAACAACAGGTAGTTTCCTTTTCCTACAGTTTTGTCCAGGTAATTGAAGAAATCTTCCATGTCTTTGTCCAGACGAAGAAAAGTGTCTTCAGCCTCTACAGAATTCGGACCGTACTGGTGGCCTACATAGTCGGTTGATGAACAGCTCACAGCAAGGAAGTCGGTGATATCGTCTTTACCCAGGTTTTCTGAGGCAATGGCCAGTTTAGCCAGATCAAGCGTCATCGTATTTCCATACGGAGTACTTCTGATCATATCATAATTCTTCTTTGCATATAATTTGAGCGGATGGGGGAAAGTTGGGCTTTGTTCACCTCTGACTTTGCCTTCATAGTCTTTGTTATCTGCTGTACTCTGTGTATAGGTTTCTATAGGATAGAGTGTGTTCCAGTTTTTATCATAATACTGATCCGCAAGTTTTGTCTTGTTGTATTTTTGCAGCCATGACGGTAACTCTTTCATGTAAAAAGTACTGGTGATCCAGTCACCGGTTTGTCCGTCGTACCAGTAAGCCGCATTTGCAGCATGTCCGGCAGGAAGGATAGAACCGCGGTCTTTTAAGGAAATACCGATTACCTTACCCTGAAAATTTGTAGCGAGACGCAGTTCATCTGTAATGGTACTGGTCAGCATGTTCCTGGGCGACATTAATCCGGCTACGGTGTTTGAACCCACTGTACTTACGGTAGTATCTTCTGCACAATACATCTCTCTTTTGAGTTTTGGATCGTACCAGTCGTTTCCGATAATTCCCGTAATGGCAGGTACAGAGCCTGTATAAATACTGCTATGTCCACATGCAGTGTAAGTAGGCGTGTAAGGAATGAAAGTGTTTTCTGCGGAGAAGCCCTCATTCACCAGGCGTTTCAGGCCTCCGTTTACATACCTGTTGTAGTAGCGGTATAAATAATCCCAGCGCATTTGGTCTACAACTAGTCCAACCACCAGTTTGGGACGGTCTACTGTTGCAGGAAGTACCTTCGCAGCGGTAGGGTTTTTAGATTTTGTTTGTGCATGGCTTACTCCGGCAAAACAGCCAAGGGCAACAAACAGCATAAAGGATTTTTTCATCAGAATATTATTGTTTTTTAAAGGTTATGAAGCTATCAAGTGCCTATTCATTGCGGTTTGTAAGCGGTAGGCTTATGATGGTTTCATTATACTGTGTTATTTTTTGTTAAGCGCTGTAAAGTTAGAAGAAAGATTTAAAGAACCTCGGCAACTACAAAAGTACTGCCGCCAATGAAAATCATATCGTCCTTATTTGCAGTGCTTTTTGCCGCAGTTAAGGCCTGTGTAACATTTTCAAATACTTCACCCTTCAGACCAAATGCTTCAGCTTGCCTGGCCAGTTCCAGAGCAGGCATCGCCCGTTCCAGGGAAGGTTGACAGAAATAATAAGTGGCCTCTTTCGGAAGTAATGCCAGTACACTGCTGATGTCTTTATCTTTAAGCATACCGATCACTACATGAAGATGTTGATGGGGGGTAGCATGAATGTTTTCCAGTACTTCCGTGATGCCCGCAATGTTGTGTCCGGTATCGCAAATTACCAGGGGCTGATTGTCCAGGATGTCCCATCGCCCCCTGAGTCCCGTAATCTGTTTGGTATTTTCAAGTGCGCGGAATAGCGCTTCATCAGGGATCGTAAAACCTGATTTCCTGAGGCTGTGTACGGACTGTAAAACTGTAATTACATTTTTCAGCTGATAAGTGCCGGAAAGATCCAGCTTTATATCTTTATATAAACAGGATTTATCTTGGAATACTGAAGTATATAAGAAGCCATCTTTTTTGTGGGTATCTGCTACCTGGAGCTGATCGCTCGCAAAAATCAGGTCACTGGCTGTCTCTGCAGCTTTATCAAGGAATACCTGCGCGGTATCTGCCTGTCTCTCCCCAATCACTACAGGGATCTGCGGTTTAATAATACCTGCTTTTTCATAAGCTATGGCCGGAAGTGTGGTACCGAGCAGGTTGGTATGGTCAAGGCTGATATTGGTGATGACTGAGAGTTCCGGAGTGATGATATTGGTCGAATCGAGACGGCCACCCAGACCCACTTCTATGACGGCAATGTCGACTTTCTCTTTGGCAAAGTAATCGAATGCCATGGCTACGGTAACTTCAAAAAAAGAGGGGCTGATGTGCTCGATTTCTTCTTTCTCTTCCGCCACAAAATCAGTGACAAAAGACTCCGGAACCATCTGGCCATTTATTCTAATCCTTTCCCTGAAGTCTTTGAGATGCGGAGAAGTGTATAAGCCTGTTTTATAACCTGCCTCCTGCAGAATTGCGGCCAGCATGTGGGAGGTGGAACCTTTTCCATTAGTCCCACCAATGTGGATTGTTTTGAATTTGTGCTGTGGATTACCGAGGTGTTCACACAGCAGGAGGGTATTATCGAGGTCTTTCTTAATTGCTGCTGCACCAATACGGGTAAACATTGGAAGTCTGCTGTACAGATAATCCAGAGTTTCTGTGTAGTTCATTGATAAATCGAATAAGACTACAAAAGTAATAAAGGAAAGTTTATTTCACTTTAAAATTGAAAACAACTACCCCTACCTGCATATCTGGTGCAGAGTCTGATTGGTTTAATCTTGCCCCCATCACAGCCGTTTTGCATTTTGCCCAGAGATCAAGATCCTGCAGGGTGGTTCCTTTGACTCCCGGAACGGCATTGACTACAATTCCTTGTTTATTGATGGTGATCCTGACGGCTATTTTACCGGTTTTCTGTCCGTCATCCTGTGGGGTAACAAGATTGGTAAAGCGTCTTAAAGCGATCGGATTGTTCCCAAAACCTGAGCCTCCTTCACCATAGTTGTTGGCCAGGGGATCTCCGTTTACGGAACCCTGGTTTCCAGGCGTAGAACCCGTACCATCTCCTCCACCTGTCCCGTTATTTTTCTTGCCTTTATAAAGGGCATTCTGGTTGATGGTAGGTTCCTTAGCAGGTTTATCTACCGTTGATGTGCTGGGAGCAGCTTTACTGGTTGTCTTTTTTGTGGCAATACTGACGGCTTCTTCTGTCGTTTGGGTAACGATTTCCTTGTCTGTGCTCTGACTGGATTTTTCTGTGGTCACCTGCTGATCGGGCACAACTTTGTCCGGTGCCTGCTGGTTGGCGTTGGGATCGGCTGAAGGCTCTTCAATACTGGTATAGTCGGTTCCCATGCCTTCTACTGAAGTACCGTAGTTCACGACCATACCGCCCGTACCAAATTCCTCAACAGGCTCGAAGGAGCCTATGGCAATGAAAAAGCTTAAAGCAATAAAAACTACCATGATGGCCGTTGATATTGCCAATGCTTTAGGATAGTTATTTTCTTCTTTATTGTACGTCATTATTTTTTAGGTTCTACCGCTAAAACAACTTTTAATTTCAGTTGGTTTGCCACATCAAATACGGCCATTGTATTTTCTATCGAAACGCCACGGGCAACATACAATACCAGTGTTAAATCTGGTGATGAACGCTGATAGGTTTCTATACTTGCCTTCATGGTTTCCAATGTTACCTGTTGCTTCTCCACAAAGTATTTCAGGTTTTCATCAATGGATACGGTAACCGTTTTCTGTGCATTTGACTGCTGACCAGATTCAGACCTTGGCAATAACAGTTTGACCACCTGCGGATTTACTACTGCCGAAGCAAGGAGGAAAAACAGCATCAGGAAAAACATGATATCATTCAATGCCGAAGTATGTACTTCAACAGTTCCTTTATTTCTTTTGCGTAGGTTCATTATTTACCTGGTTCTTCTAATAGATCAATAAACTCTAATGCATCTGTTTCCATTCTTAAGATGATACGCTCTACCATTGCATTTAACACATGGTACAAAACGTACGCCATAATACCAACAATCAGTCCTGTGGCAGAGGTGATCATTTTCGTATATAAACCACCGGAGATGGTACCGATTTCAATGGCACCTTTAATAGACACATCATGGAAAATCGTGATGACCCCAATGATCGTTCCTACGAAACCTAACATGGGTGCAATACCTGCAACAATACCTAATATACTGATATTTTTCTCCAGTTTGGATACTTCATGTTTTCCTACGTTTTCAATAGCGGCTTCAATATCTTTAATCGGGCGACCGATACGTCTCAATCCTTTTTCCAGCATACGGCCCAATGGAGAGTTTGTATTTCTGCATAAAGCAATTGCATTCTCCAATCTTCCGTCATGAATATATTGTTTGATCTGAAGCATCAGGTTAGACTCTGATTTCGATGCTTTACGAATAGTGATGTAGCGCTCAACAAATATAACCAGGCCCGCAAAAGCAAGCAGGGCAAGTGGAATCATCACCCATCCGCCTTTGAAAAGCAGGTCGATAAAATGTAATTCTGGAGGTGCAGCAGTAACCGCTTTTGCAACACCAGCGGAATCAGTTAATTGGTTTACTGTATCTGTAGCAACCTGTAGCAATGTGATCATATTATTGTTTGTTTCTGTAAGTGTAAATTCCTTGGATTTTTAATTTGTTTTTGAGTCGTGCCACCTCTTTGTCGGCTTCCGCTTTATCTTTAAACGTTCCTAAACTCATTTTTAGTTTCTTATTGCCTGGTTTAGGCTGTATTATTTTGGCAGTCACCCCACTTTTTTTCATCAGGTAGATGAAATAATCTGCTTCTTTCTGGTTGGCTACAGCGGCTCCGATCACTTCAAAGGTTGTGGTGGTATCCGTTTCTGCAAGCATAGCCGATGCTGTTGAATCGGGTAGGGCAGGGCGGGTAGCGGCCACATCCGGCTTGGGAAGGGAATCGGTGCTGTTGCTATCCTGAACTGCCAGGGAGTCGGTTACTACCGGCAGCGTACGGGTATCAGGTACGGTAACGGGAGCCGGTTTGGACGCATTTCCGCTTGATCCTTTAAATAAATCAGGTTTGAGTAAGTAGACTGCGGCGCAGAGCAGGAGTAAAACAGCAATTCCGATCAGTACCTTGATGGTTGCTGAACTGCTTTTTTCTACTTCAGGATCAGGAGGTACGTCGGGCAAAGTATGGTACTGATTCACTGAAGCTTCGACCGGACTCACCGGTTCCTTCAGGTTCCAGATAATTTCTTCCTGTTCGGTGACAGATATTTTGCTGTCGGTAGATTTCGCACGGTAGGTATTCAGTGCTTCTATTTCAGCATAAAGCTGATTGGCTTCTTTGTTGCTGCCAATAGCAGTTACAGGCTGACCCTCAGTCTCTGTCGTTTCAGCGGTTGTATTGGTGTGATCAGCAGTGGTATGTGTGGTGTCAGCAGAATTTTCTTCTGCAACATACTCAGTTGAATCCGTACCGGGATTTTCTTCACTGATCTGATTTTCTTCTGTTACAGATTCAATAGTGATCTCTTCTGCAGGTATGCCGGAGGAGGTGGAAAAGGATACCGGTTTTTCCTGTTCTTCTTCCTGTGTATTTTCTTCCTGTGTCAGCATTTCTTCTGATTCCTGGATTTGCTGAGGTGCTGTTTCCGGAGTGATAGCTGGAATTACGGACGCATTATCTTCCGGTGTGGTTTCGGCAGGGTCACCGATGGTTTCTACAGCTGTTGTTTTTTCCGCTGTTGTTTCTGCTGCCGGCGCAATGTACCCGCTTTCTGCTTTTACAGTTGGCAGTCCATAAAAATCAAATCCATATTCCAGACCTGCTGCAGGTACAAAAACGAGTGCATCGTTAATTCTTTTTAATTTTCCCAGCACACCAAGGTCCGCTTCCTGATGGTCGTTTAATTGTTGTTGGACACCAGTACTGAATTCATTGATAAAATAAGCGGCAGTCTCTGCAGAAACATTTCTTTTTTTACTGATGAATTCCGGAAGCAAAATATCTTCCTTCATTTCTTCTGTAAACTCAAGAATATAGCTGGGAGGTATGAAGGAATGTGTGTCCACATCATACCTTCCCGGCAGCTTCTTTTTGCAGATTGTTCCCAGACCGGAAATACCAATTAATTTACGGGTTTGAACGAGTTCTGACAGGTATGATAAGATATCCATTCTGGTAAAAATAAATTTTAATTCCGTACCAACCAACTATAATTTGAATTGTCTAGAACGAATAGCTAATTCCACCAAATACATTCACACCAATTACAGGATAATATAAGTATCTGCTGTATTTTGTGTTTAACAGGTTGTTTGCTTTAGCAAAAGCAGAGAATTTATGGTTGATTTTATAGCTTGCACCAATACCTAAATCCACAAATCCTTTGACATTGGCTACCCTTTCAATAGCCGGGTCAGGGACAATATAGTTGCTTGCCGGTGCATCGGTATAAATTTTCGCATTGCTGGCATCCTGTATCGCTACTGCGGCATTAAAGCCGATTTTATCTGTGATTTTATAATCAAGGTTAGAGCTGATACGCAACTGTGGTTTAAACCAGCTGTAAGTCTCCGAAGCAGGTTTATAATCTTCCAGGTTCAGTTTACCCGTCCATTTTAACTGATCACTTACCTGAACGGAGATTTCACCTTCCAGTCCCAACAGCTTCATATTACCGAAGTCATAGATCACATCGAACTTATTGAAGTCTGTGAAATTATTAACGAAGAGGGGCATGTTTTCAATTTCCTTGCGGTATACCCTTGCTTTATAGCCAAATCCTGGTCCGCCAGTACCTTTAATCCCTGCACTGAAGCTTAATTTCTCCACTGAGTTTTTGATCGTGATATTGTTATTCAGGAATGGATTCTCATCAGTCAGGTCTTTCATTGAAGTTCTGTTGACATCTCCTTTAACTTCTGCAAAGATCTGCAGGTAATCCGGAATCAGGGTAAAGTCGGCCGTTACCGCAGGAAATAACCTGCTGCTGGAGGTCGCTGTTTCCTGTACGAAGTTAATTCCTGCTGTAATTTTAATACCATTCGTCTGTAAACGGATATAAGGGTTTAAGCGGAATAAATTATTTGATATGGTGGTGAACTCATCCTTCGTCTTGCCGAACTCTCCTGAGGCCGCTAAACCGAGGTTAAACTGACTTATTCTTTTATTCACATATCCATTGATGACTACAGCGTTCTCTTTTGCGGAGAATTGGTCTCCCCAGATGTAACCATTAATTTTTGCAGCATAGCTGAAGGCATCTTCATCTTCTGTGTATTTGTTAACGATTTCGCCTTCGGCTTCAATAAAGTTGAAAGCCTGGCGTTGCGGATCCAGGTTACGTAATGGGTTTGCTTCGTCATAGCCATAGAAATAAAACCCTTTTCTTTCATAGTTCAGGCGACCACTCAGTACCACTTTTTCGCCTATACTTCTTCCGAAAACACTCAGCTGCTGCTGGTTATATTTTTGTCCTTCCAGTTTTCCATCCTGACTAAAATGTCTGAAATATCCCCCTGCCTGGAGGGCTTCATCGCGTCCCATATTGATATAGGCTTCACCAAGAATGGTTCCGGCAGAACCGAATGCACCTTTTACATAATTATTGATAATTTCCTGTTGTTTCTCAGCGGCAACTTCCTGGGCATACAGTTTATCGATATCGGAATTCAATTGCAGTTTTTTATCGGTAAGACTGTAGTTGAACCTTGCTTTATAAGTTTTAACATCATTTAAATCCGGACTTCTTCTCAGCTTTACGGCTTCGGCCAGGATGGGTTTATATGGCCTTACGACTTCAATCTCTTCAGTAACGGCTTTATTCTGATCTTCTGCTTTAGTCTCTGTGGTCTTTTTATCAGTAGTCTTCTTGTCCTGGGCCTTCATGTTAAGGGTACCGGCGGTAAGGAAGATGATCGTCGTATATATTAGTTTGCTCAATTTCATGATGCTTTGTCTTATTTAATTTTTTCTAATTTTTGTTTGGCAGTCGCAACAATTTCGTCCTTACCTTCATAGTTGTCTATGATGCTCAGCAAGGTACTTTTCGCCTGCAGCTTATCCTTTAATGCGATATAATTATCCGATAGCAAAATAAATGCTTTAGCTACCCAGTAATCATAAGAGGCCATATTATTAATTAAATCAAAACAAGTCTTTTGTGAGGTCTTGTAATCACGTTTTGCATACTGAAGCTCAGCAAGGCCGTACTTCGCCTCGGCAGCAGCAAGGGTCTTCGTTTTACTGACTACATTGGTGAAGGCTTTCGTTGCAGATGCCGTATCCGCTTTCAGTAAATAAGCTTTACCTGCATACAGGTCGGCACTATTGATATCCTCTTCGGAAGCCTTGTCAGAAGTCTTGGTCAGCTCCACATATTTAAGCATATCATCTGCCGCATTTAAGGCCGTATAGGCTTTCAACAGGTTTGTAATGGCGAAAGAGTAATGCACTTTATAATCCGCTGTAGTTTCCAATCTTTTCAGGTAAACGATCGCTTCATTATATTTCTTCTGTGCTAAGAATAACTTGGAAATACTCACCAGTGAACGTTCTGTATAGTCACTTGTCCAGTCATTCAGGATATATTCATAATCAGGCACAGCCTCATCAGGACGATTCAGTTTTACCAATGCCTCGGCCCTGATAAATTTAGCTTCCTTGTCATGTATGGCTTTAGGGAATTTATCAAAATACGCATTTATACTTTCTACCGTTGCCTGGGCATCACCTTTAAGGTAATTGTTATTGGCAGCCTGGAAGACGATATTATCCTGGTCAGCTACCGTATAGTTTCCGATAGGGGTCGTATTTGCATAGGCAATAAACCCATTGGCATCACCACGGTCAACATAAATATTCTTGATGGATTCCAGTGCCTGCTTGGCTTCTTCCGAACTGGCATAGTCCGTAATGACTTTCTTAAAGCTTGTCAATGCGGCATCATCCTGGTCCTGGTTATACTGAACAAGGCCAATGGTTACGAGTGCCCTTGGCACATAACTGCTGTTTGGATATTTGGAAAGGAGACCGGTAAGGTCATTTTTGGATTTATCAAGTTCTCCTTTGTTAAAGTAAGTATAAGCCGTTTCAAAGCCAGCATCATCAGCATAGTTTGAGGTAGGGAACTGTTGCAGTAAACTTTGCATCGTTGCAATTTTAGCATCATCCTGTCCCTGCAGTCCCTGGATCATTCCACGCTGAAACAGGGCATAATCCTCACCGGTAGATTTGTTACTGATGATCCTGTTGTAATACGTCAGGGAGTTGCCATAGCTCTTGCTGACAAAGTAAGAGTCTGCCAATCTGATGGTCGCATCTACCACTGTATTCTGGTCTTTGTCATTTCCGGCAAGGAAACGTTCAAAATAATTGGCGGCCTTGGTATACTTTTCATCTTCAAATGCAGCATAGGCAAGTGCATAGTTGGCGAAATTGTACACTTTGGTTTTATTGGCATCCGGCATAGTGAGGAATTTCTCGAAAGTCTTCACGGCCTCACCATACTTGCGCAGTTCATACATGGATTCAGCCATCCAGTAGGTGCTTAACGCATGGATTTCCGGATCATTCGGGAACTTTCCGGAACGAAGGAACATAGAAAGGGCATTTGGGAAAGCGCGTTCATTATAGAATTCCAGTCCGCGGAAATACGTAACTTTCTGGTAAGCTTCTTCAGCTTCGGGAGATTTATCCTGAATAGGTTCCAGGATATCAATTGCAGCCTGATAGTTTTTACTGGTCAGGAGAATCTCTCCCAATAAAGTCTTGGCTTCATTGATCTTTTTAGACCGGGGAAACTGTTTCAGGAAATTCTGGGTAGATTCCAGGGCCTGCTGATTAAAATCAAGTTCATAACTTAATCTTGCATAATTGATCCAGGCATCTTCCTGAATAGTTTTGTCAAAATCAAGGCGTGAGGCCCTAAAGAAAGCACTTCTTGCTTTTTCCTTATTATTCAGTTTAATAAACGAGCGGCCCAGGGTATGCATACCGCTTTGCAGGTAGATATCATCTGCTGTTAACTGCTCCAGCACGGTCACCGATTCCTTGTACTTCGTCAGCTGGAAAAGGGAATAGCCATATTGGTAGATAAACAGGTTATTTTTAGTGGTCGATTTGTCTTTAGCATAGAAGTCCCTGAAATACAACTCCGCGTTTTTATAATCTGACTTGGCAAAGTAGGATGCTGCGATCAGGCTCAGCATTTCTGCTTCAAACTGTTGTTTCGTACTTTTCAGGATAGGGATAGCATAACTGATCACGTCATCATAACGCTGATCAAGATAATACATCGAAGTGATGTAATAAGGATAGCTGGCTTCATAAGTCGGCGATCCTTTCAGTTTTTCGAAATTGGTTAAGGCAGTTTTATAATCTTTATTCAGGTATTTGATATACGCAAAATAATAAGTTGCGCTTTCCTGGAAAGGGCCTTCCACATCTTTTACCTCTTCGAATAAAGGCTCTGCCTTTACGATATCTTTCAGCTCAAAATAGGAGTAGGCCTGTTTGAACTGGTATTCTGTACGTTGTTTTCTGGAAAGGGTAGAAGGATCAGTTTTTTCAAACCATTCCAATGCTTTCTGATAATTCTTTTGGGCAAAATAGGCTTTCCCTACATGGAAAAAGGCCAGTTTTGTATTTGGGTTAAGCGGATGATCCTTGATGAAATTCTGGAACAAACTTTCTGCATCATCATTACCCAGTTCGAGTGCACATACAGCAGCATAGAACTTTGCATTTTCCTTAAGGAGGGAAAGTTCGGAATTGCTCTCCTGCTGTGTACCTGGTTTCTGTCGCTGTTGTTCTACAAGCCTGAATTGCTGGGCGGCGGCTACGTATTTTTCATTATCCAGCAGTTCCAGTCCTGTCTGATAATTCTTATTGAGATTGACTAACTCTCCTATCTGTGCATAACCTGTGCTGAAATTACCTGCTAATAAAAGCGGAATAAAAAGGTATTTTTTCTTCATTAGTGTGTTTTTTCTTTATATGGTAATGAATCCAGTATCATCTCCTGTACCCTAGTGGCGGAGATATATTCGGATTGCATTAGGTTTCAAATATGGTCGCTACTAATATAAAAATAGTAATCTCTCTTATTGACATAAGAAATTAACAAATGTTAATAACAACTGATTTAACGCAAAGATAGTAAGAATGGTATACCTCAAAGAGGCAGATATTAATCTCTTTGAGCAGCGAGCAGGAATATGACTGCCATCCTAATGGCCACACCATTTTCCACTTGGTCCAAAATGATCGATTGCTTGCTATCTGCCACATCGCTGGTAATCTCCACGCCCCTGTTAATAGGGCCGGGGTGCATGACTACAATCTCTTTATCGAGGTTATCCAGGATTTGTTTATTCAGGCCATACATCATTGCATATTCACGCAGGGAAGGAAAGTATTTAATATCCTGTCTTTCCAGCTGTATACGGAGCATATTGGCCACGTCGCACCAGTTCAAAGCTTTGATCAGGTCATGTTCTACCTTTACACCCAGGCTGGCAATATGTTTTGGAATAAGGGTTGTTGGTCCGCAAACCATGACTTCTGCACCCAACTTCTGGAGACATAAAATATTGGAGATCGCTACGCGGGAATGAAGGATATCACCTACGATAACCACTTTTTTACCCCTGACATCACCGAGTCTTTCCCTGATCGAGTACGCATCCAAAAGTGCCTGTGTAGGGTGTTCATGTGCACCGTCTCCGGCATTGATGATCCTTGCATTGATATGTTTGCTTAGAAACACACCGGCACCTGCATAGGGGTGGCGCATCACGACCATATCTACTTTCATAGAAAGGATATTGTTGACGGTATCAATTAATGTTTCTCCTTTACTTACGGAAGAAGAAGAAGCTGCAAAATTGATCACATCTGCGGAAAGTCTTTTCTGTGCAAGTTCAAATGATAATTTGGTACGGGTAGAATTCTCGAAGAAGATATTCGCTATGGTAATATCACGAAGCGCTGCTGTTTTTCTGATGGGCCTGTTGATCAGGTCCTTGAAATTATCGGCAGTTTCGAAAATCAATTCAATATCATTCAGGTTAATATCTTTGATTCCTAAAAGATGTCGTGTTGATAGTTTGTCTGCTGCCATTTTTTATTTATTTCTTTCTGATAATAAGATCACTTTGTCTTCGCCCTCGGTTTCCTTCCAGGTTACTTTTACCAATTGGGAATCCATACTGTCTACCTGTTGTCCGATATAATCCGGTTCAATAGGTACATGCCTTGAGAACCTCCTGTCGATGAGCACCATCAGCTCTACTTTTGCCGGTCGCCCGAAACTTTGCAGGGCATCGAGTGCTGCCCTGATGGTACGTCCTGTCCACAGCACGTCATCAAAAAGGACAACATTTGTTCCTTCCACAATAAAATCTATGGAGTTGCTGCTTGCAGATACGAAACCATCTTTTCTTCTAAAATCATCACGGAAAAAGGTAATATCTAAATTTCCCTTTTTGATCGTATTAATTTTTAAGATTTCAGAGAGTTCCTGGCGTACCCGGTCTGCGAAATAACTTCCTCTTGGCTGGATGCCAATCAGTACAGTATTGGAAAAATCGGTGTGATTCTCAATTAATTGATGACAAAGTCTCTTAATTGTGATTTGGAATTTTTTACCGTCTAGCAGGGTTCTTTTTTGCATTGACAAATTGATTAGGCAAATATAAAAAATCTTTGTAATTATGAACCTGCAATCTGAATTAATTTCTGCTAAAATGCTAATTTAATTACAGCATACAGGTAAATGCCTAACTTTGAGTATGCAGCATCCAATAATATTTTTTGATGGCGTTTGTAACCTCTGTACCGGATCGGTCCGGTTTATCATTAAACGTGATGATCAGGATTTATTCCGTTTTGCAGCGCTTCAGAGTGAGGCTGCTATTCCTCATTTGCATCCGTTTCAGACTGACCTGAAAATGCTCAGCACTATTCTGCTGCTGGAAAATGGAAAACTTTACAACAGATCCACTGCAGCGCTAAGGATTGCACGTCGCTTGAATGGTGCATGGCCACTGCTCTATGGATTCATCATTATTCCCGTACCCATTAGGGATTGGATATACCAGCAGATCGCGGATAGGAGATACCGGATCTGGGGGAAAGAGGAAAGTTGTATGGTACCGACACCGGCCTTAAAATCCAAATTCCTTTAACAATAGTATGCGGTGATTAACCCGGTTCTACCTTCTGCAATAAATGAAATGGAAAAGATATTCTGAATAGATAGCCTGCAATCAACTCTGGTTCTACTCCTGTAATATATGAAATGGAAAAGATATTCTGGATAGATAACCTGCAATCAACTCCGGTTCTACCTCCTGCAATAGATGAAATGGAAAAAGACAGTCCATATAAATAACCTGCAATTAACTCCGGTTCTACGCCCTGCTACAGGACAATTTAGAAGAAAAGAGGAAAGCGAATGTGATGGCCTAGGACTGTTTGCCCGAAGGGCAAATATTCCAGCCAGAACATCGTTTTTCTCTTTTCGAGCGAAGCAGGAGCAGCCTTAAAAACCTTCACCAAAAAAACCTGTAAACAAAAAAGCATCCCCCAAAGAGGATGCTTTAATAAATATAGCTTTTTAAAGATTATTTACCTTTGTTTTTGCTTTCTTCGCCTTCCATTTGCTCTTTTAACTGAGCAAGAACGCCTAGATCGCCAAGTGTTGATTTCTCAACTGAATCTTTAACTTTTTTAACTGCATTGCTTGAAGCTTTAGCATCTTTTTTCTTAGTCGCTCTTTCTTCAGCAGCAACTTCAGCTTTAGCCTCTTCCCAGATACGGGCATGAGAAACAACGATACGTTTAGCATCTTTGTTAAACTCAATGATTTTGAAGTCATTGGTTTCTTCAGCTTTGATTACAGAACCATCTTCTTTAGCCATGTGTTTAGTTGGAACGAATCCTTCTACACCATATGGTAAAGCAATAACAGCACCTTTATCAGTTACTTTAACAACTGTACCCTGGTGGATTGAATCTAACGTGAAGATAGTTTCAAAAGTATCCCAAGGGTTTTCTTCCAATTGTTTGTGACCTAAGCTTAATTTGCGGCTATCAACGTCTAATTCTAAAACAACTACGTCTAATGTATCACCAACTTTAGTGAATTCGTTAGGGTGGTTAACTTTTTTAGACCATGAAAGATCAGAGATATGGATTAAACCATCAATACCTTCTTCAATTTCAACAAATACACCGAAGTTAGTCATGTTTTTAACTACTGCAGTATGTTTGCTTCCGATAGGATATCTTGCAGCAACATTTTGCCAAGGATCTTGAGTTAATTGTTTGATACCTAAGCTCATTTTACGCTCATCGCGGTCTAATGTCAATACTTCAGCTTCGATTTCGTCATTAACTTTCAGGAATTCCTGTGGACTGCGTAAGTTCTGAGACCAAGACATTTCTGATACGTGGATTAAACCTTCAACACCAGGAATGATTTCTAAGAATGCTCCGTAATCTGCAACAGTAACGATTTTACCTTTAACTTTAGATCCAACAACAAGGTTAGTATCTAAACTTTCCCAAGGGTGTGGAGTTAATTGTTTCAATCCTAATGCAATACGTTTTTTCTCGTCATCAAAGTCAAGAACAACAACATTGATTTTCTCGTCTAAGCTCAATACTTCTTTTGGATGCTCTATGCGGCCCCAAGAAATATCAGTGATGTGTAATAAACCATCAACTCCACCTAAATCGATAAATACTCCGAAGTCAGTAATGTTTTTAACAGTTCCTTCCAGTACCTGTCCTTTTTCAAGTTTAGATACGATTTCAACTTTTTGACTTTCTAAATCGTCTTCGATTAAGATTTTGTGTGATACTACAACGTTTTTGAATTCGTGGTTGATTTTAACAACTTTGAATTCCATTGTTTTACCTACATAAACATCGTAATCACGGATCGGTTTGATGTCAATCTGTGAACCTGGTAAGAATGCTTCAACACCCATGATGTCAACAATAAGACCACCTTTAGTACGGCTTTTAACAAATCCGTTGATGATTCTGTCGTTATCAAGAGCTTCATTGATAGATTCCCATGATCTTTGAGTTTTAGCTCTTTTACGAGATAAGATCAACTGACCATTTGCATCTTCTGGTGCTTCAACGAATACATCAACTGTATCGCCGATTTTCAAATCAGGTGTATCACGGAATTCAGAAGTAGATACCAAACCGTCAGATTTAAATCCTACGTTTAATACCACATCTTTGTTGTTGATTGAAACAACAATACCGCTAATGATTTCACCCTGGTTGATTTGATTGAAAGTATCGGTATACATGTCTTCAAACTTTTTACGGTCTTCGTCAGAGTAATTTCCGAAAGCTTTGTCGTCTGCATCCCAGTCAAAGTCCTGATCTGGTGTTGCTAATGATGATTTGATCTCTTCGATCGATACTGAATCTGCTTCAGACTCAATAGTTTCTCTTTCAGTCAGACGAGCGTCTGCACCTTGTAATTCGGCTTTTTTAGCCAATAATTCTTTTTCTGCTACTTGTTTTTTTGCCATTAATCATTTAATCTCCTTTTTCCCTTGAGGGACTGCAAAGATAGAAATTAATATTTTTAATGAAAGTATTTTTTTATAAATGTTGTTGATTGTGAACATATTGGGTGAAATGACCCGGAATATTCTAAAATCAATAGCCCTTCATCCCGATTTATTTAGCTCTCCAGGAAAAAGAAATTCTCTGAAAACAGCAGAAAAACTTCAGGATCAGCAAAAAGGACTAACATCTTGATTTTAGTAGGCAGATAGCCAAAATACTTTTTGAAGGCACTGGTAAAATGGGTTGCATGTTTATAGCCCATCTTAAGCGACACTTCCGCCACCTTTGCTTCTCCTTCCAGCAGCATCGCCTTTGCCTTCTCCATCTTATGCTGGATCAGGTAGCCGTAAACTGTAGTACCGAATGCAGCCTTAAAGTGCTTTTTAAGGTTAAACTCATTCGTGCCTACCATATGTGCCAGTGTTCTCAGGGGCAATTGGCTATCCATATTACTCAGCAGGATTTCCCTTACCTGGTACATCCGTTCCAGCGCATCCCGTTTAAGCTGGTTAACCAGGCTGTTTCTTTGTGAGAATTTTAACTGCGAGATCTGGAGCATAAGTAATTCTATCACTTTAGATTCCATAAAAAGCCTTTCACAGAAACCGGTGTGCGGAGAATTATCTATGCTGTTCAAAATTGCACTGATTTCCGGTGTCAGATGCATATTTTGTCCTGCAAACACACCAGGTAATCCGTTTTCAAGGGCTGAATGGAAATCAGTATAAGCCGGATGTTCAGGAGGTAAATACCGGAACAGGAAAGACGGGCTAAACGTAATGTATATCACTTCATTCTGTTCCTCTTCAGAAAACTTTGGGTTAAGCTTTTCCGGGTAGAGCAGAATCATGTTATGTTGCTGACTGGGAATGGTAGAAAACGGTTTTTTGTCTCCTTCATGCGAAAAACTAACATTTCCCTTTAGGGTAAATACCATCTGAAATAGGGGAAGATTAGAATCCTCATACAGCGTATGGGATGCTTTTTTGGAATGAAATGCGTTACATCCTCTTGAATAACAGAATGTTATTTGTTTGTTGAAGTTGAAAATGTTTTCCTGAAATTCTCCTTTTACCGTTATTTCTTCTCCTTTTAACGTCATACACTGCTTATATCTTTGCCACGAAAGTAAGATTATTAAGACTACTTCTAAATTAAATCAGTAAAATAATACCCATATGAACAAAAAACTTACAATTATTTTATTATTGCTATTCATTAACACCATTGCCTTTGCCCAGAGGGGGGCGATGAAAGGCAGGGTGATGGACCAAAGCGGAACGACATTACCGGGAGCTACGGTGATGAAAAAAGATACGAGGGAAGTTGTTTCAACCAACAGTGACGGAAGTTTCGCTATCGGAGCGAAAACAGGAGATGTCTTAATCATCTCTTTTACAGGTTATGAGCCCGTAGAAATTACAGTTGACGGCAATGCAAAGATCCTGAATGTATTTCTTGAATCATCTGTTAAACAGTTATCCGAAGTTGTGGTCACCGGTGCACTGGGAATTAAACGCCAGGCCAGGGAGCTGGGAACTTCAGCACAGGTGGTTTCTTCTGAAAACCTGAACCAGGGTAAAACAGTTAATCCGCTGTTCGGTTTAACCAGTAAGGTTGCCGGATTAAGGATCAACATGAATGATGCCACCACGGGTAAAACTGAAGGGCTGGTTCAGATCCGTTTAAGGGGTTCACGCTCTTTTAATGATGCGAAGAACAATCCTATATATGTAGTAGATGGTGTACCTGTACCTGATATCGGCAGGTTAAATCCCAATGACATTGAAAGTATTACCGTCTTAAAGGGGGCAAATGCTGCCGCTTTGTATGGTTCTGAAGGGGTAAACGGTGCTTTAATGGTAACGACTAAAAAAGGAAGCAGCGGCAGGGGAGTAGTGCGGTTCTCTAATACGACTACCTTCTCTAATGTTTACCTGCTGCCGCCGGCCCAAACCCGTTTTGGCCAGGGGCAGAATGGTATATACTCGGCAACACAGTATGAATCATGGGGACCTGAATTTGACGGTACCACAAAAGATTTGGGACTTCCTTTACCAGATGGCACACAGCCAACGGCATTGTATGCTGCTCCGTCCAAAGATAACCGCCTGGATATGTTTGACACGGGCGTAACCTTGCAAAATGATGTTTCATTTTCCGGTGGTGATGATAAATCGACCTATTTTCTGTCAGCACAACAGGTAAATATCCAGGGCGTTATTCCTGGTGATAAAAGTGCTAGGACTGGTGTGAGGTTTAACGGTTCCAGAAAATTCGGAAAGCTGAATACGTCTTATAACTTCAACTATGTATACAATAAAAGAAATACTACACCTGACGGGCCCTGGTACAATACCTATAACCAGCCAGCCAACCTTGACCTGACTAGTTTAAGAAACTGGGAAGACCCAAATTCTGCAGCCCATCCGCTGAATTATTATACTGACGCAACAGCTGCCAAAAATCCATTCTTTTTGATGGATAACAACAGAAACATGTCTGAGCAGCAAACATTCAATGGGAAAGTGGAACTGGACTATGCCTTTACTTCATGGTTCAGTGCTTTATACCGTGTAGGTTTATTCAGTACCACTGATGAAACACGGACAACAACCAATAAACTGGCCTCTACTTCTGGAAACAGAAATGTCAATGGTTCATTAACTGATGGCAGCAATAATTTCAGGAGACTGAACAATGACCTGATCCTGAACTTTAACAAGAAGTTCGGAAAGTTCAGCACACGTTTGATCCTCGGACAGAATATGCGTCTGGATGATACCAAAACAGTTAACGTTTCCAGTTCAAATCTATTATTACCTGATCTGTTCAATCCGGGAACAAGGACGGGAGAGCTTGGCGGTGGTGCTTCGATTATTAAATACAGATCATTGGGTACTTACGGAGAGTTTACCGCAGGCTATAACAACTATCTCTTCCTGACTTTTACGGGGCGTAATGACCATGTTTCTGTCCTGAGTAAAGAAAACAGGTCGTATTTTTATCCTGGAGTAAGTACTTCATTTGTATTCAGTGAAGCGATTAAAGGATTAAAAGACAACAAAATCCTTTCCTACGGAAAGATCTTCGCTTCCTATAATAAAACAGGAAACGTAACGCTTGATCCCTATACCTTAAATAATGCTTACAGCCAGATCAATGGTTTCCCATATGGTTCACTGGTAGGTTTTACACCCAGCCTGATTAATCCGAATGCCAATATTGAACCTGAATTTGTGAAGTCCTATGAAGCGGGTGTTCAGCTGAGCTTTTTCAACAACCGTTTAAACTTTGAAGGTGCGTATGTTTATTCAGATTCTGACGGACAGATTTTTGAGGCGCTGACTTCAAGTGCTACAGGGTATAACAACTCAATTGTAAATTCAGGAAGGTTAACCAATTCTATTATCGAATTAAGCCTGAATGGTGACATTATCCGCAAAAAGGATTTCCGTTGGAATGTTGGCGCGAACTTTACCTACATCAATAACAAGGTGAAAACATTGTTCAACAATCTTGACGAATTCAGGATGTTCAGACAAGCGTATGCAGTGCTTGGACAGTCTTATCCCTTGTTAAGGGTGAGTGATTATGCAAGAGACCCCCAGGGAAGGGTGATTGTCAACTCAGCAGGGAATACCACTACTGTGGCAGACAGAACGGATCTTGGAACAATGGTTCCACCTTACCAAATGGGATTGAGTACCCTGTTCGAATACAAAGGGATCAGTATCGGTGCACAGTTTGACTCCCGTTTGGGCGGATGGTTATATTCTGAAGTGGTACCCAGAATGTATACCGCAGGTACACACCCGGCAACAGTGGAATACAACCGTCAGCCTTTTATCTTCCCGAATTCAGTGATCAATACCGGCACGGCTGAAAATCCAGTATATGTTGAAAATACAACTGTGCTCTCTAAAGGCGACAGGGCTTTCTGGGCAGCCCAGGGTACTGTACAGCGCAATACTGCTGCCAAATCCGACTTCTTTAAATTAAGGGAACTGAACATCAGTTATTCTTTACCTCAGTCTTTGTTAAAAGGACAAAAGGTAATCCGTCAGGCGACCATAGGTTTCGTAGGAACAAACCTGTTCATCATCAGGCATAAAGATAATACCTATGGAGATCCTGAATCGCTATACAACCAGACGGATGGTTACCTGAGTTTCAGACAGATTCCACCTTCAAGGACGTATGGTTTTAATATCAATGTAACGTTCTAACAGATTTTTCAGTAGCCCATAAGGCAGCCTGAAAAGTTTATTGGACAAAATAAAGACTTAAAAGACAAATCATATACAGATGAATCGATCATACGTCTACCGCTTACAAATAGTAATGAGAATGCTTATGATCGCTTCATCACCTTTAAAAAAATATAAGCTGATGAAAAATTCTATAAAAATATTCGCACTGGCAGCCGGAATGTTCACGCTGGCCTCCTGCGAGAAATTTCTGGATGTTAATGATAACCCGAATTCACCGGTAAGTGAAAACCTGGCCTTAAGTGTTAAACTTCCGGGCGCATTAATGAGTACGGTAAGTCAGGAAACAAAACTCATCAATCCCCTGACTTCTTTATGGTCAGGTTACTGGGGGACCACCAGCGAGGCAACTGCGCAGTTTACCAATGAAAAAACATACAATGGTGTGGGTATCCGTGGTACACGTGACGGAATCCAGATCTGGGAGGGAAGTTACAATACCTTACTTTATTATCAATTGATAAAGGTACAGGCACAACAGGAAGGTTCCCTGTTTTACAGTGGTATTGCAAAGATTATGCAGGGAAGGCATTTTATACAACTGGTAGATCTGTATAACAATGTACCTTTTGACGAAGCTCTGCAGGGTACACAATACATCTCTCCAAGATATGAAAACGGTAAAACGGTTTATGAGAAATCGATTAACATGATCACCGAAGGGATCAATGAGATCAAAGCAGCCGGAGCAGCCGATGCGCCGGGTACTGCTGATATTATTTTTGCAGGAAATAAGGTACAATGGGCTAAATTTGGAAATACCCTGAAATTAAGGGCACTGATCCACCAGAGTGAAGTGAATGGCAATGAAGCGTATATCAGTGCGGAAATCCAGAAGATCACACAGGAAGGAAGCGGCTTTTTAGGCGTAAATGAAAATGCTTATGCCAATCCGGGTTACCTGAACACTACTGGTAAGATGAACCCATATTGGGAAACTTATTACCGTAATATTGGCGGACAGACAACGAGTCATATCAGCCTTCGTCCCACAGTATACATCCTGGATAAATACAAGTCTTACAACGATCCGAGAATGGCGAAAATCTATGTGAATGTAGGTACGGAATATAAAGGCGTCCTTTTTGGTAATCCAATTGTTGAGGACCAGTACAACGCAGTGAATACATCTGCCTTCAGAGGTCCGTCAGAGAATGGTAACCAGCCGGCAGGTTTATTCAAAAGCTTTAATCAGCCTTCAGTATTGCTAAGCTCATTTGAGAGTCTGTTCTTACAGGCAGAGGCGGCACATCTTGGATGGATCACAGGAACGGCAAAAACATTTTATGATCAGGCCATTGCCGAATCATTTAAATATATTGGACTTACTCCGGAACAGGCGACTACTTATGCAGCACAGGCAGGTGTAAACCTGACCGGGTCAAGCAATGTGTCTGAATCGATCATTACCCAAAAATGGCTTTCACTAAACAGCATCAGTGGTTTAGAAGCATGGAATGATTACAGAAGGACAGGTTATCCTGCCATACCAAATTCATTGCTTGCCCCTGTTCCTACAGCAAGACCATTGCGGTTAATGTATCCAGAATCTGAACGTCAGACCAATGGTGCTGAAACAGATCAACAAGGGAATGATGAAGTGACTGTGGGATTGATCTGGTGGGACAATAACGGCGCCCAATAATGATAATTTAATCACCTCTCGATACCAATACTTTTGAAACAGACAAAGGGTAGTCCTCATCGGACTACCCTTTGTCTGTTTTCAGTTAGGGTGCAGCGATGGCTTAAGCAGGAACATGTGCATTCACCTTGTCCAATGCAAAGGCCAGCTGTTCTTCCGGGGTAATATCTGTATTGTCCAATATAATCGCATCTTCCGCACGGACCAAAGGACTTTCCACACGTGTGGTATCGGCATAATCGCGGTGTGCAAGGTTTTCAAATACCTCTTCGAGGGAAGTGCTGGTATCTCCCTTGCTCTGTAGCTCTTTAAACCTGCGTTCTGCCCTCACTTTGGGATCGGCAGTCATGAAAAACTTTACGGTGGCATCCGGGAATACTGTGGTACCGATATCGCGGCCATCCATGACTATATTTTTTGATTTTCCCATGCGTTGCTGTTGTTTTACCATTTCAGTACGTACAAACTTATGTGCTGAAACCTCGCTCACATTTTGGGAAACGGGCATTTGCCTGATTTCTTCAGATACTTCTTCTCCATTAAGGGTAATATGCGACTCATAATCCCGTGAATGAAAGTTTAATTCGATGTGTTGTAATCCATCTTTTACAGCCATCGGATCGGTCATGTCAATATGGTGGCGGATGAAATATAACGTCACTGCCCTGTACATTGCCCCGCTGTCAATATAGATGAAGCCTAAAGTCTTTGCGAGTGCTTTTGCTAATGTGCTCTTGCCACATGATGAATATCCATCTATAGCGACAACCAGATTTTTTCTCATATGCGGGCAAAGTTACTATTTTTGTTGCATGATACCTGATAAAGAAGATTTACTGAAAAGCGTTTTATTTAAAACCTCAAGAAGCGGGGGAAAGGGTGGCCAAAATGTGAATAAGGTATCCAGTAAAGTGGAATTGATCCTGAATATCGCAGGTTCCGGCATCTTTACCGCTGAAGAAATCGCCCTTTTAACCACCAGGTTGGCCCATCGGATTGACCTGGAGGGGAACCTGCATATCGTTTCCCAGGAAGACCGCAGTCAACTGGCGAACAAGGAACGTACAGTAGAAAAGCTGATCGCCCTGTTGAAATCCTCTTTACATGTGGATAAAATCAGGAAGCCGACCAAAACACCGCGTTCCGTCATCCTGAAACGAAAGAGTGATAAACAATCACTCTCTGTCAAAAAAGAAAGCAGGAAGAAACCCCGGTTCCACGATTAACCGGTTTGAGGCCGGTTTTGCCGCTTAATTGAACCGGTAAGCCATACTGATGGAGCCATACTGATGGGCCCTGGCTGTGCTTTTCAGTTCTTTGGTCTTGAAGATCATTCCAAAGTCTACCGTAAAACGTTGTGAACTGTAATTGACACCCAGTTGCTGGGCAAATACCAATGGTTTCTGGTCAAATGTGACAGGGCTGTTGTGTTTAAACATGCTGCCCTGAATCGTCGCATCATAGGCCACCACATTTAATTGTGGTTTTGCATAAAAATAGAATTCTCTTTTTACCAGTGCTGTTGTTTTTGCATGGTTGCCTATCACCGCATTGGTATAGGAGGAATTAAACAATTGATTCAGGCTTCCTGTTCTGAACAATACCCCGGCACCGGCCCCGCTAAAGGTTGTTCCCAGGTTCGCATAGCCCTCCAGTGACAATTCCACCTGGTTATCGGCAACACGGGCCAGCAGTCTGGTGTATTGTGCGGCAAGGTTAAGCGCAAGTTCATTTTTTATCTGGTAATCCCATCCCTGGATTTCATAGAAGCCAAAGGTATCATGCAACACCCGCTGCCCGTCTTCTGCCAGTGAATTGGGTCCGGTAGTACCTATCTGGACACTTGTTTTAAGTATACTTTCATTGCTGTAAAACCAGTTCATTGCACCTTCAGCGTACAGGTATCCTGCGAACGGACGGTCTTGTGTCGCCGGATCAGGTGCATCACCGGAATAAGGGTTGAACATTTTCTGTCCCACCACAATTTCATAAGTTTTCTTTTCCAGTCCTTCTTTCAGCTTTTGCTGGTCTGCCGCATGCCGGAAATTGATAAACAGGCCATTCGTATAATAACGGTCAGATCCCTGGCCAAGGTAGGAATCATTGTCACTTCTGAAACCAAACTCATTCTTAAAGGTCTGTGCATTTACCAGGGAAACCAGGAACAACAGGGGAACAAAAAAAAGAGACCTTGCATTTATCATTTTATATGTATTTAAGCGGATTATGGTATTAAAAAAGCCCCGGAAAACCGGAGCTCTAAATATATTATTAAAAAAACTGCTGTGCAATTAGTTTGCTGCAGCTTTGATCTTGATTGATAAATCCTGGGGATTTTTAACTTTATCTTTTGTCAGTGCCAGCTCAACCACTTCCTGCATATCAGTTACGTAATGGAAATTCATATCCTTGATATAACTTTCCTTGATCTCAAGAATATCCTTACGGTTAGACTTGCATAAAATGATATCCTTGATATTTGCCCTTTTGGCTGCCAGGATCTTCTCTTTAATCCCACCCACAGGAAGCACTTTTCCACGAAGTGTGATTTCGCCTGTCATCGCCAGGTTAGATTTCACTTTACGCTGGGTAAATGCTGAAGTAAGTGCTGTTAACATGGTAATTCCAGCTGATGGGCCGTCTTTTGGTGTTGCACCGGCAGGAACGTGAACATGGATATCCCATAAATCGAATAATTCATTCGCTATACCGAACAAGGCAGCATGTGCACGAAGGTAGGCAAGGGCAATGATTGCCGATTCTTTCATCACATCACCAAGGTTACCGGTCAGGGTGAGTTTACCTTTACCCGGGCTTAAGCTGGCTTCGATAAATAAGATATCACCTCCTACCTGGGTCCAGGCAAGACCGGTGACTACACCAGCTACCTCATTTCCTTCGTAAAGATCTTTATCATAGATCGGCGCACCCAGGATACGTTCTACATCCTCAAGGTTTAAAGCCGGATCATAGCTTTCTTCCATGGCTATTTTAGTGGCCACACCACGAACCAGTGAGCCAATTTTCTTCTCCAGTCCGCGTACTCCCGATTCACGGGTATAATCTTCAATTACCTTTTCAATCAGGTTGGTTTTCAATACAATATCCTTTGTCTTGATCCCATGAACTTCCTTTTGTTTAGGTAAAAGGTACTTTTTGGCGATTTCTATTTTTTCCTCGATGGTGTAACCATTCACTTCGATAATCTCCATACGGTCGAGCAATGCCGGCTGAATGGTGCTTAAAGAATTGGCTGTAGCAATAAACAACACATTGGAAAGGTCATAATCTGTCTCCACATAATGGTCATTGAATGCATTATTCTGCTCCGGATCCAATACTTCCAGTAAAGCAGAAGAAGGGTCTCCCCTGAAATCTGAACCTACTTTATCAATTTCATCCAGTACAAAAACCGGGTTTGCGGCACCAGCTTTCTTGATGGACTGGATAATCCGTCCCGGCATAGCGCCGATATAGGTCTTTCTATGGCCGCGAATTTCTGCCTCATCCCTGATGCCTCCCAAAGCCATACGCACATATTTACGGTTTAAAGCTTTGGCAATAGACTTACCCAATGAGGTTTTTCCTACTCCCGGAGGGCCTACAAGGCAGATAATAGGCGCTTTCATATCACGTTTCAGCTTCAATACTGCTAAATATTCAATGATACGCTGTTTCACCTTTTCCAGTCCAAAGTGATCCTTGTCCAATACTCTCTGGGCACGTTTCAGATCGAAATTATCCTTTGTGAAATCATTCCAGGGAAGGTCAAGCAGCAGTTCCAGATAGTTGATCTGCACCGAATAATCTGGCGCAGCAGGGTTCATCCTGCCTAATTTTTCCAGTTCCTTATGAAAGAATTCCTTTACCTGTACCGACCATTTTTTCTTTTTTGCACGGGTTTCCAGTGCTTCATATTCCATGTCTGACGAGTTACCGCCAAGTTCTTCCTGGATGGTTTTGAGTTGCTGGTTAAGAAAATAATCCCGCTGCTGTTTATCCAGGTCCACTCTTACTTTAGATTGGATCTGGTTTTTTAATTCCAGCATCTGAAGTTCCAGGGTCAACAGTTCCATCACCATCATGGCCCTTTCGCGAAGATTATCCATTTCCAGCATTTTCTGCTTGTCAAGTACATCTGCATTCATATTAGAAGAGATGAAATTGATCAGAAAAGAGGTACTTTCAATATTTTTCAGGGCCAGTCCTGCTTCGCTTGGAATGTTAGGGGAGAGCTGGATAATCTGTGAAGACATTTCCCTTATCGAGGCAACCAGTGCTTTGAATTCCTTGTCGCTTTTATGTTTGGCTTCATTGAATTTGGTAATCGTCACTTTGATATAAGGCTCTGACTGTACTTCTTCCAGCAGGCGGAAACGTTGTTTACCCTGTATAATTACCGTGGTATTGCCATCCGGCATCTGCAGCATTTTGATAATATGGGCCACAGTACCTACTTTATTCAGCTGGTCGAATGTCGGGTCTTCAATAGAAACATCTGTTTGAGAGACTACCCCTATAATTTTATCACCTTTATAGGCTTCTTTTATTAATTTGATCGATTTATCCCTTCCTACCGTAATAGGAATAACAACGCCAGGGAAAAGCACCGTGTTCCTCAATGGAAGAATAGCTAAAACTTCTGGGGTTTCTTCATTATTCATTTCATCCTCATCTTGTTGTGACATCAGTGGAAAAAACTCAGTATCTTCATTTATGATGGGTAATGCATTGCCAAAATCGAATTGATCTTTTATACTCATTAAATAGGGCCTTTCTAAGATAAAAAAACGACAATGTGACAGTCTGCCGTTTATAAAATAATAATTATATATATGCAAGCGTATTTTCAACTCTTGTGCCAAACCGCAAATATGGGAATTTGACTGTTAAAAAGGCAGGAATATAAATATTCTTTACCTCATGTATCATATTTCAATTGAATAAACGTTACCATTGAATATCTTTAAATTGTATATAAAATACTGGCAAATACCTTTCATTTTATATCTTTATTCTTTATTAAAAAAAAATTGATGAACTACATTAAAAAGACGCTTGTCCTATTACTGGTTATTTCTGCTCATACTGGCTTTGCACAAAGTGGAAGTTATGATAAACTGGGTATGCAGGCCATGATGAAGGGCGATTATAAAGGTGCTGTTGTGCAACTGGAAAAGGCAGATGCCAAAACGCCCAATAGTCCTAATGTACTTAAAATGCTGGGTTATTCTTATTTTCAATGCGGCGATTTCGAAAATTCCATAGAAACATACAGTCGTCTGATTGTCCTGAAACCGGCGGATTATTCTGCTTACTACTACAGGGGAAAAGCAAGGCAAAATGTAGCCAACGACCCTAAGGAGTCCTTAAATCAGATGCGTGAGAACTTTTATCTTTCCTCCATTAAAGATTTCAGCAAAGCGATAGAAATTAATGGGGAAGAGGATACGCAGCTTCTTCAGAACCGTGGTTTGGCTTATAAGGATTATGCTATTTATAAATCTTATAAGATTAAGAAAAAAGCAGATAAAGAAGCTTGTGTAGCCTTATTTAACAATTCAATCGCTGATTTTCAGAAGGTATTGACCGTACAACCCCTGCGCAAAGACATTATTTCGCTGATCGATTATGTGAAAGCACAGATTTCAAGCCTGAGATAAAAATATAAAACCATAAAAAAAGCCGCAGGATCACATTCTACGGCTTTTTTTATGGTCATTTGCGGGCAAACAGGCGGCCCTGATCAGCGAATCATTAGAATTTACCGGTAATCCGGTATTTTTTCTCATTCAGGAGTTTGATGCGCTGCGTTTTCCTGATTTCATATAAACTGTCCGGATAATAGGAGAGGGTATCATTTGAACTGTATAATAAATTACTGTTGCGGATTAAAATCCGGATCTGTTTCACATGGCCATTGCTGTGCTGAATCAACAGCGACTGTACAGGAACTTTTTCATTGTCGGAGGTATAAAGATCCTGATTATTTGTTCTTGTCACTTTGAAGACGCCCTGCCAGGCTGATTTGTTGATATCTGCATCAGAGAAAGCAGACAGCTCTTTATTCCAGTCTGCGATCGTCACTTTTTTGCTTTCTGCAGTTTGGTTGACCATGACGGCTTTGGAGACCGATGGATGTTTTTCATTTAAACGGCTGGCTTCTTTAGAGATGTAACCCTTTAAATCAAAATAATGTCGCGCTGTCTGATGATCTGCTGGAGCATCTTTCGATTGGCAAGCCAGCAAAAATAAAGGCAGCGATAACAATAAGGTGTTTTTCTTCATCAGTAATGCATTGTTTTATGGGCTAAGAAGCCGTATAGGGGATATGGAAAAGCATTTACTGTGCTTTCCATAGAAAGAAACAGCAAATGCTTTTATATTGTTGGGCAGGATTCCCCTCGTATGATATTATACCAGGTAGTTACCTGTCATGATTGCTGGTTTTTCAATGCCCATTAACTTCAGGATTGTCGGTGCAACATCACCCAGTTTTCCATCTGCAATGGCCGTATAGTCTGTACCTACCAGGATACATGGAACCAGGTTCGTGGTATGTGCAGTATTTACAGAACCATCACCGTTCACCATAAATTCTGAATTGCCGTGATCTGCAAGAATGATAAAGGCATAACCATTTTCCAGTCCTTTGGTCACTACAGCTTCTGCACAGCGGTCTGCTGTCTCTACAGCTTTAACTACGGCATCAAAAACACCGGTATGACCCACCATATCAGGATTGGCAAAGTTCAGGCAGATAAAGTCTGCCCAACCCGATTCCAGTTCTTTGGTAATGGCATCGGTGATTCCCTGTGCACTCATCTCAGGTTGCAGGTCATATGTTGCCACTTTAGGGGAAGGTACCATGATTCTTTTTTCATTGGTAAATTCCTGTTCTCTTCCGCCGGAAAAGAAGAAGGTAACGTGTGGATATTTCTCCGTTTCTGCAATACGGATCTGGTTTTTGCTGTTTCTCTCTAAAATTTCTCCCAGGGTTTCTGTAAGGTCATCTTTAGTGAAAATCACATTCACCTTTTCAAAGTTCTCATCATAGGTGGTCATCGTTACATAATATAACGGCAACTTGTGCATTCCGAAATCCGGATAATCATTTTGGGTAAGTGCTGCAGTGATTTCGCGTCCGCGGTCTGTCCTGTAATTGAAACAGATCACCACATCATCCGGCTGGATAGTGGCTACAGGCTGACCATCAGTACCGGTTACCACAACAGGTTTCAGGAATTCATCGGTAATGCCCTCAGCATATGACCTTTCGATAGCGGCAACAGGATCAGGTGTATGTTCTCCGATGCCATTTGTCATGACATCATAAGCTTGTTTTACACGTTCCCAACGGGAATCCCTGTCCATCGCATAATAACGGCCAACCAGGCTGGCAATTTTACCGGTAGAAGATTTCAGGTGCTGATCCAGGTCTTTGATGAATCCTAATCCTGAATTGGGATCGGTATCCCTGCCATCCAGAAAGGCATGTACGAATACATCCTTTAGTCCCTGCTCATTTGCCGCATCACATAAACCTTTCAGGTGATTGATATGGGCATGCACACCACCATCAGATACCAGTCCGATGAAATGGACTGCTTTATTGTTTGTCTTCGCATAGTCAAATGCATCAACCAGTGTTTTGTTGCTTTTAATTGATCCGTCACTGATCGCTTTATTGATGCGTCCCAATTCCTGGTAAACCACTCTTCCTGCACCCAGGTTCATGTGGCCAACTTCAGAATTTCCCATTTGTCCTGCCGGAAGGCCTACGGCCTCGCCAGATGCTTCAAGCTTTGAATTTGGATACTTTTGAAGTAAGGAATCAAAAAATGGAGTGTTTGCTGCATAAGCAGCGTCAGAACTGTCTTGTTTTCCGTATCCCCATCCATCAAGAATGAGGAGCATAACTTTTTTATTGTTCATCAGGATACTAAATTGATTTTCGTTGTTTTAATTCTGTATTTCGCTTCGCTGCTGTATCTCTGTTGTTGTGAGGTACGTCCGTTCCACCTAACAAATATAAGTGTATTGAACTTTTATCCCGAATCTATTTAATCTTTATGATCTGGAAATGGCATAATTTGTGTGAGAAATATTTATTAACTTTAAAATATGATTAGACCCTTACTACCGGCACTGATTTTATTTACCCAGTTGATCTATACATTGGCCTTCCAGGGGGATATTGTTGAGCATTTATCGACATTATTCAAGTCTGCCAACTCCAAAGAAATCAGTAAAAATTTTGCTCCCTCCGTAGAGATCACGGTAAATGATACAGAAGACGTATATCCTAAAGGGCAGGCCGAGCAGATCCTGAGGGATTTTTTTACAAAAAATTCACCTACCGGTTCTGCTGTGGTACACCTGATCAATACCAATCCAAATTACCGTTTCGGCGTTCTCGCACTGGCTACAAAAAGTGGCAAATTCAGGGTGGCGATCACCTTAAAAAAGTCAGCTAATGCATTTTTTATCACCGAATTGAGGATTGAACCTGATAAATAATACCGTTGTTTTCTTTAAAAATGCTATTTTTGGATTAAAATACACGTTTTGGATAAGGAATTAATAGGTCAATTTATTAAAAATGCTATCGCTGAAGACTTGGGCGATGGCGATCATACATCACTTTCAACTATTCCGGCAGGTACTCAGGGCAAGGCTAAATTACTGGTAAAAGAATCAGGAACTCTTGCAGGAGTAGAACTGGCCATAGAAATATTTCAGCAGGTAGATGCTGCACTGCAGACCGAAGTTTTCATCAATGATGGTGCAGAAGTTGCCTACGGGGATGTGGCATTCACCGTGACGGGAAGCTCCCATTCTATTTTGCTCGCAGAAAGACTGGTACTGAACTGCATGCAGCGGATGAGTGGGATTGCCACGGTAACCCATCGCATTGTTCAACTTTTATCACCTTATACCACACAATTACTGGATACCCGTAAAACCACACCCGGACTAAGATACCTGGAAAAATGGGCGGTACGGATTGGTGGTGGTGTCAATCACCGCATAGGGCTGTACGATATGATCCTTATTAAGGACAACCATGTGGACTATGCCGGTGGAATTACAAATGCAATTGTCGCCGCCAATAACTATCTTGCTGAACAGCATAAAAACTTACAGATTGAAATAGAGGTCAGGAACCTGGACGAGCTTCATCAGGTACTGGCAAAGGGATCGGTAGACAGGATTATGCTGGATAACTTCAGTTTTGATGACCTGAAAAAGGCTGTACAGCTAATTGATCACCAATATATTACGGAAGCTTCCGGTGGGATTGTGGAAGGAAATATTACGGAATATGCCAAATGTGGTGTCGATTATATTTCAATGGGTGCACTTACGCATTCGGTGAAGAGTTTAGACATGAGTTTAAAAGCCATATAAAAGGATGTTATCTATTTATTCTATATCTGCCGTTATCTTAGCCTATCTATGTGGCTCTATCCCTACTGCTGTATGGATCGGGCAGGCATTTTATGGTATTGATGTCAGGGAATACGGAAGCGGAAACGCGGGGGCAACCAATACTTTCAGGGTGCTGGGTAAGAAGGCCGGTATTGCTGTAATGACCATTGATATCGCAAAAGGATATACGGCCACCAAACTTGCCTACTTTATAGGTCTCTCGGTTACCGGACCACACCATTCTGCCCAGTTTGTCAACTATGAGCTGGCATTGGGGGTGATTGCCGTAATGGGACATTTATTCCCAATTTTTGCGGGTTTCAGAGGAGGTAAAGGAGTAGCTACACTTTTTGGAATGATTTTGGCAGTTAACTTTCAGGCAGCGATGTTTTGCGTTCTTGTTTTTGTTGTAGTGCTCCTGGTGACCAAATATGTTTCGTTGAGTTCCATTTGCGCAGGGTTTACCTTTCCGCTGAGTATAGTTTTTATCTTGCATTCCACCATCAAGTCGGAAGTATTATACGGAATGTGCGTGTGTGTGCTGATACTGATTACCCACCAGAAAAATCTGGAGCGACTCCTGAAAGGCAAAGAATCCAAAGTTTATCTGTTCAAAAAGAAAAACAAATAAAAAAATAATTTATCTGATGAAGAAGTCTACTATGATGTGTATTGCTGCGGCAGTACTAATTACCTACGCCTGCTCTACAGTTCCGATCTCTGGAAGGAACAGAATCAGCTTTATAAGTGAAACTGAAATGCAGACTGCTGCTGCACAGAGTTATACCACCCTGCTGAAAGATCCCTCAACCAAAGTCCTGAATACTGCAGATGCTACACGCGTAAAGCGTATCGGTCAGCAGATTGCTGCTGCAGTTACCAAATACATGAATGCAAATGGTTATGCTGCGCAGATTGAAGGTTTTAAATGGGAATTTAACCTGATCGATAGCAAAGAGATCAATGCCTGGTGTATGCCTGGTGGTAAAGTAGCGGTATATTCAGGTATTTTACCTGTAGCAAAAGATGATGCCGGACTGGCAACTGTAATGGGGCATGAAATTGCACATGCAATTGCGCAGCACTCTTCAGAGCGTGCTTCAAAAGCTGCGGTTGCTGAATTGGGCGGAAGCCTTATCGGTGCAGCAACCGGGAATAAGTCGGCCGCTATCCAGACCGGAATCAACCAGGCTTACGGACTGGGGGCACAAGGCTTATACCTGTTACCCAATTCAAGGACGCAAGAGCTTGAAGCAGATCACCTCGGCTTAATCTTTATGTCAATGGCAGGTTACAATCCTGCAAGTGCCGTTACTTTCTGGCAACGTATGTCGGCCGCAAGTGCAGGTGCCCAGAAACCGGCTGAATTCTTCAGTACACACCCTGCGGATGCTACACGTATTGCACAGATCCAGAAAGACCTCCCTGAAGCACAGAAGTATTTTAAATCTACTTCAGGTAAACCTGTTCAATAATTGGTACAGGCTCTTTTAACGATAAATTTTAGAGGTGCAGGATTTCTTTCCTGTACCTCTAAAATTTAATACATTGCTTTTAAGGTATTCAGGATTGCTGAAGCTTTTAGCAGACACTCTTCATACTCACTTTCCGCAGAAGAAGCATAAGTAATGGCTCCGCCCACCTGGAAAGACAGGTAGTTAAGGGTATCATGATAAAGAATGCTGCGGATAATTACATTGAAATCAAAATTCCCCTTTGGGTCAAGGTAGCCAAATGCTCCCGAATATAATCCCCTTCGACTCATTTCAGTCTTTTCAATCAGTTCCATTGCCCGTATTTTAGGGGCACCGGTCATCGATCCCATCGGGAAGGTATAACGGATGGCATCAATGGGATGTAGTTCCGGCCTGATCCTGCAGCTGATTGTCGATATCATCTGGTGCACCTGCGGGAAGGTATAAATGCCAAACAGTTCATCTACCTGTACGCTCCCGGATACTGCGGCTTTCGTCAGGTCATTGCGTACCAGGTCGACAATCATTACATTTTCTGCCTGTTCTTTTTTATTGTTTTTCAGTGCTTTCTTGATGCGTTCATCCTCTTCAGGATCGGGGCTTCGTCTGGCTGTACCTTTTATCGGCTGAGAAATCAGCTGTTCTCCCTGTTTACGGAGATAGCGCTCCGGACTGGCGGAAAGAATATACTTGTCGTTGATTTTAAAGAAACCTGCAAAGGGGGTGGGGGACAGCCGGGTTAAGTTGCTGTATACTGCATAAGGATTGATACTTGCCTGCGTTGCAAAGAACTCCTGACAGAAATTTACTTCATAAATATCTCCCCGGGAAATATACTCCTTCAACTCTTCTACTTTGTGTATATAGGTCTGTTTGTCCATCCGCGACTGTACGTGGAGCCGCTGCGTTTTCACCTTTTCAGCAGACGGGGATCCCTTTTCCTTCAGTGCTTGTTGTCCAAACAAGCCGATCTGTTGCAGTAAGTCCTCGGGACCTTTAAGGATCTCCGCTTCACCATTTTTCACGGCAATAAGAAAGCGGGGGACAAAGAAAAACAGGTCCTGAAATCCCAGGTGGTTTTCATGGGCAGAACTCAGTTGTTCTGTTTCATTCTTAAGATCATAACCTAAGGTGCCGAACATCCAGCCGTCATGCTGATCACGAAATAATTTCAGCTCCTCAAAAGCATTTCCTGCCATGGTGCCCAGTTGCTCCAGGCTGTCTGCAGCAAGAAGGAATTCAAAGCCGGAATAGGCGTCTGAATACTCATTGGAGTCGAAACAACAACATACATCAAACTGACCTGCCCACAACAGTGCCTGTTCTTTAAATGAGATAAGTTCCCGGGGATTCATGGAATATTGACAATTTTTTATGAATAAAAAAGGCGGCACCAGGCCGCCTTTAATGTAATATATGTGCTCTTATTGAAGAACAAGGGTTTGTACCCTGTCCGGACCAACAGAAAGATATTTTACCGGAACTTCCAGTTCTTTCTCCAGGAAAGCGATATAATCAGCCAATTTAGCTGGTATCTCTTCTATTTTAGTGATTTTAGTAATGTCAGTTTTCCAACCTTCAATTGCTTTTAAGACAGGCGTAGGTTTGATGGAAATGATATCATATGGCATATAATCAATCGTTTCACCATTGTACTCATAATGGGTACAGGCATAGATGGTATCAAACTCATTCAATACATCAGCCTTGGTCATCACCATTTCAGTCACTCCGTTCAGCATAATGGCATATTTCAATGCGGGAAGGTCGATCCATCCGCAACGGCGTGCACGACCTGTGGTCGCACCAAATTCATGGCCTACCTGACGAAGGTTTTCACCCACTTCATCTTCCAGTTCCGTAGGGAAAGGTCCGCTTCCTACACGTGTGCAGTAAGCTTTGAAAATACCTACCACGCTGCCAATTTTGTTTGGAGCGATACCTAAACCTGTACATGCACCTGCAGTAGTGGTATTGGATGAGGTCACAAAAGGATAAGAACCGAAATCAATATCCAGTAATGTACCTTGTGCACCTTCAGCCAGGACTTTTTTGCCTTCTTTCAGGTAACCGTTCACAAAATGCTCACTATCTACATGGGGAATAGCTTTGATAAACTCAATCGCTTCAAAGAATGCAGCTTCTTTCTCTGCAAGATCGTATTCGAAATTATAGTGGGAAAGTAATTCTTTATGTTTGCTAACCAGTTTATTGTAACGTTCTTTAAAATCTGGTAAGGTGGTATCACCAACACGTAAACCATTACGTCCGGTTTTATCCATATAGGTTGGACCAATACCTTTAAGTGTAGAGCCAATCTTATCTTTACCCATTTTCTGCTCATTTGCAGCATCCAGTAACTGGTGGGTAGGTAAAATTAAATGTGCTTTACGGGCAATCATCAGTTTTCCTTTAGCAACAGGATCATGACCGGCTGTTTTAAGGTTATCTAATTCTCTTTTTAAAATGATGGGATCTATAACCACACCATTACCAATCAGATTCATGGTTTTCTCGTTAAAAATACCGGAAGGAATGGTATTTAAAACAAACTTCTTGCCATCAAACTCTAAGGTGTGGCCGGCATTCGGTCCGCCTTGAAAACGAGCTATCAAATCATATTGCGGACCTAAAACGTCAACAATTTTTCCTTTGCCCTCATCGCCCCATTGCAGGCCAAGAAGCACGTCTACTTGCGTCATTTAATTTAATTAAGAAAAGATTATAATTGTATTTTTTATTCGTACTGTTTATATTTTCCTAACCATAAGCAGCGTTGTCCAGCTGCATAGGGTTAGGAAAAACCTATGCAATAGCCCTTAGCCGGCATGTTGAACATCCTCTTTTTCCTTGATCGTATTTTTTGCAGTACAATCAAAGCAGCTGCCGTACAAGTTCAAGGAGTGGTGTTTGATCTCAAACTTCAGCAAATCACCCACCATAGTTTGAATCTGATGGATCCTTGGATCACAGAATTCAACCACTTTACCGCAGTCGATACAGATAATATGGTCATGCTGATGGTATCCGTAAGATTTTTCAAACTGGGCCATATTTTTTCCAAACTGATGTTTGGTCACCAGATCACAGGACACCAATAACTCCAGTGTGTTGTACACGGTTGCCCTGCTGACTCTGTATTTCTGATTTTTCATATGGATGTAGAGGGTTTCCACATCGAAATGATCATCTCTTGAATATATTTCTTCCAAGATTGCAAAACGCTCAGGCGTTTTTCTCAGACTTTTGTTTTCGAGATAGGCTTCAAATATTTTTCTAACCAACTCGCTGTTATGGTTTTTAGACATAGTTTTAAAACTCCCTTCAAAGGTATCAATTTTTAAATAGATTGTATGATTTATTCAAATTTTTAGGCATCAAAACGTGTAACTCCTGTGACTCCCCTCACTTCCAAAAGATTTTTGATCAGGTTGTCGAGGTGGTCTTTATCGTTGACAAAGATCATTATAGAGCCATCAAAAATCCCATTATCTGTATCTACTGTAATAGAACGCATGTTTACCTTAAAATCGTTTGAAATAACTTTTGTAATATTATTGATTAATCCAACATCATCAATCCCGACAATATGTAATCCGGTCAGGAAGGTCAGCTCCTGTTGTTTGTTCCATTTTGCTTTAATGACCCTGTAACCATAGTTTGCCATCAGCTGTGCTGCATTCGGACAACTGGTACGGTGGATTTTTATTCCTTCATTTACGGTTACAAAGCCAAATACATCATCGCCCGGAATGGGGTTGCAACAGGCCGCAAGGGTATAATCTATCTTTTGAAGATCTTCTCCAATCAGGAGGATATCAGATTCCGGACCTTTGACCTTATTCAGCAGGGCTTCAATCTGCTGTCCTTCATTTTTCTCCCCAACGCGGTTCTCTACTTCTTTCTCGCTGGCCAGGTATTCTTTCAGGTCTTTCAGTTCTATCTTCCCATTGGCTACATCAATAAACAGTTCCTGGGTGGAACCCAGTTTGAAGTAGTAGCTTAACTTCAGCAGGTTATCGGTGTTATAGGTTATTTTTAAGGATTTAAGTTTACGCTCCAGTAATTCCTTCCCTGCTTCGGCTACCTTTCTTTTTTCCTCTTTAAGGGAAGACTTGATTTTGGATTTCGCTTTTGCGGTGACTACGGTATTCAGCCAGTCTTCCTTAGGCATTTGCTTGCTGGAGGTAATGATTTCCACCTGGTCGCCGTTCTGAAGTTTATATGACAGGGGAACCAGCTTATGGTTCACCTTGGCACCAATACACCTGGCGCCTACGTCGGTATGGATTTCAAAGGCAAAATCCAAGGCTGTAGCGCCCAGGGGAAGCTGTATCAAAGCTCCTTTTGGGGTGAAAATAAAAATCTCATCGGAGAAAAGGTTCATTTTAAAATCATCCAGGAAGTCGAGCGCATTGGCCTCCGGATTGCTCAGCATTTCCCTGACTTTCATGATCCACTGGTCGAGTCCATTATCATTGCTCGATTCCTTATACTTCCAGTGTGCCGCAAAACCTTTTTCTGCAATTTCATTCATTCTTTGCGTGCGGATCTGCACTTCCACCCATTGTCCCTTAGGACCCATCACGGTGGTATGGAGCGATTCGTAACCATTTCCTTTTGGAGAAGACACCCAGTCACGCAGGCGGTCGGGGTTTGGCCGGTATAAATCCGTTACAATAGAATAGGCTTTCCAGCAGTCGGCTTTTTCATTTTCAGGCGTACTGTCCAGGATAATCCTGATGGCAAAAAGATCATATACCTCTTCAAAAGGAATATTTTTCTTCTTCATCTTGTTCCATATGGAATGGATAGACTTCGGCCGGCCGTAGGTACTGGCCACAAAGCCCTGCTCGGCCAGTATCTCATTAATCGGGTCCACAAACTGTTTGACGAAAAGCGTACGTTCAGCTTTCTTTTCATTGAGTTTGGTGGCAATAAACTTATAGGTATCGGGCTCCAGGTATTTCATGGAAAGATCTTCCAATTCCGACTTGATGGCATATAAACCCAGACGGTGGGCAAGAGGGGCATATAAATAGATCGTCTCAGAAGCTATTTTGAGCTGTTTATGCCTCGGCATAAAATCCATGGTCCGCATATTGTGCAGCCTGTCGGCCAGCTTGATCAGGATCACCCTTACATCATCAGCAAGGGTAAGCAGCATCTTTCTGAAATTTTCTGCCTGAAGGGAACTGTTGTAATCGAATACACCGGCAATTTTGGTGAGGCCATCAATTATTTTTGCTGTTTTCTTTCCGAATTCCCTTTCAATATCCTCGAGGGTAATCTCTGTATCTTCCACGACATCGTGTAACAGGGCACATACAATGGAGGTGGTTCCCAGCCCTATTTCCTCAGCAGCGATTTGAGCAACAGCTATCGGGTGATAGATATAAGGTTCACCGGACTTCCTGCGCATGTCTTTATGGCTTTCCAGGGCCATATCGAAGGCTTTGCGGATTTCTTTTTTATCTCCCTTTTGCATTGTAGGTTTACAGGCGCGCAAGAGGGCACGATACCGCTTAAGGATTTCTTGCTTTTCTGCTTCTAAATCAATTACTAAGGTATTCTTCATTTGTATTTTTTTCGTAATAATTGTTGGTAGTTATACGTTTAAGGCTATATTAGATATACGTTATAAACCTAATACATTAAATTTGCTTTAACTTCGCGGGAGCATAAATTTATGAAATTTTACAGTTTATTTATTCTGTTATTTGTCATTATTATCGGAGCAAAGGTAAATGCTCAGGATAATCCTGCGCCTTATAAGTTCCCTCCACACGGCAAAAATGATACCATTAAGGTGGCTTCTACCAATGACATGGGGGAGATGATCCCCTGGATTCCATTAAATGAAGTCGTGATTTATGGGGTACGGATATTTAAATCGCCTGCCGACCGCGCGGCTTATAACAGGTTGCGTTACAATGTACTTAAAGTGATGCCTTATGCGCTTTTTGCGAAACGCCGGTATGAGCAGCTGGAACGTGACCTCGCCGTTACCACCAATAAGAAGGATCATAAAAAACTGATTAAACAATGCGATGCGGAAATTAAACAGATGTTCAAGACAGAAATTAAAGAACTCACGATTACGCAGGGACAAATATTAACAAAGCTTATAGACAGAGAGGTTGGACGTACGACCTATGAGATTGTGAAAGAAACACAGGGTGGAGTCAGAGCCTTTCTTTACCAGTCTGTTGCACGTGTGGTAGGACATAATCTAAAAAGCACCTATAATCCGGAGGAGGAAAGGGATATTGAATCCATTATTACTTCTTCAGGTTATTATCAATAATTATATATGACAGAGACTCCCGGTAATATCTACCAGTTTAAAGCGAAGTTGATCAATGGTGATGAAAAAGTGTTATCAGACTATAAAGGCAAAGTGCTGCTGATTGTCAATATTGCTTCAGCATGTGGTTTTGCCCCGCAACTGGAAGAACTGCAGGAACTGAAGGAAAGTATGAAGGACGAAGCATTTGAAATCCTGGGCTTCCCCTCAAATGATTTTGGGGGTCAGGAACCTTTAAACGGTATGGCGATCCATGAGTTTTGTACCCAAAACTACGGGGTGGAATTCCCGATTTTCGATAAAATTATGGTCAGGGGCAAACTTGCCAATCCCATTTATCAATTTCTGGGGGATAAGAAACTAAATGGCCGCCTCAAATCTACCCCCCGCTGGAATTTTCATAAATACCTGATCAACAAAAATGGGGAGGTTGTTGATTATTTCTTTCCCTTTACCAAACCTCAGTCGGCCAAAGTTACAAAGAAGATCCGCAGGTTACTGTAGGTTCCTATGCTGTACATTGTATAGCCGACAAAACAAAACAAGATTAAAACACAAATGAAATTAGATATATTAGTATTGGCTGTTCATCCTGATGATGCAGAGCTGGGTTGTTCAGGAACCATTTTAAAACATATCGCTGCCGGTAAAAAAGTAGGTATAGTAGATTTTACAAGAGGAGAGCTGGGAACCCGCGGCACGGCAGAAACCAGGGATGCAGAAGCTGCCGACTCTGCGCAGATTTTAGGTTTACATGCAAGGGAAAACCTGCGGTTCAGGGATGCCTTTTTTAAAAATGATGAAGCACATCAACTGGAAGTGGTACGGATGATCCGTAAATACCAACCGGAAATCGTATTCAGTAATGCCTTGCGCGACAGGCACCCTGATCATGGTAAGGCGGGCGATCTGGCAAATGATGCCTGTTTCTTAGCCGGATTGCCTAAAATAGAAACAGCACTGGATGGGGTAGCGCAGGAAGCTTGGCGGCCACGTCTGATTCTCCAGTATATCCAGGATCAATATATTCAGCCAGATATCATTGTAGACATTACTCCTTATATAGAAACAAAAATACAATCTATAAAGGCTTTTAAAACACAGTTTTATACACCTGGAGTGGATGGGCCGGCTACGTATATCTCTTCTCCTGATTTTTTTGAGAGTGTCATTGGCCGTGCCCGTGAATTCGGTAAATCTATCGGGGCAACTTACGGTGAAGGTTTCACCTCCCGCAAACTTTTAGGGATCGATAATCTTTTCGACTTAAGGTAGGAACACAAAACCGGCCTTATGGATGTTTAGTATAAAACAAATATAAAACATCGTTATGGCCGGTATATTTTCCAAATTAAAAAATGCGTACACCCTTTTTCAGAAAATAGATCTGGAGAAACTGGATGCCTTATCCAGAAAAGTTGACCTTACAAAAATTGTAGATGCGGTAGCCCGGCTGGATGATCAGCAGGTTGGCGGACTGATGAAGATGCTGGGTTCTCCCTCCAGGAAAAAAGAGCTTCCGCCTATCAATGGTGATTTTTACCATTTGGGTGCCCAGGCACTGACTGAGGAAGACCGTGCCTTGCAGTTAAAGGTAAGGGCCTTTCTTGAAAAAGAAGTGAAACCGCTTGTGAATGACTACTGGCTGAAAGCTGAATTTCCCTTTGAACTGATTCCAAAAATAGCTGAACTGAACATTTGTGGATTAACTTACAAGGGCTATGGCTGCCCCGGAAGGTCTAATCTGATGGAAGGGATTCTGGCCATGGAACTGGCAAGGGTAGATACCTCTATGTCCACTTTTTTTGGGGTACAGAGTGGCCTCGCTATGGGATCGATTTACCTGCTGGGTTCTGAAGCCCAGAAGCAGGAATGGTTGCCTTTAATGCAGCAAATGAAGATCATTGGCGCTTTTGGCCTCACAGAACCGGAAGTAGGTTCAGCAGCTGCGGGGGGACTTACGACTACCGCGAAACGGCAGGGGAATAAGTGGATCTTAAACGGTCAGAAGAAATGGATTGGCAATGCAACTTTTTCGGATGTAACCATTATCTGGGCACGTGATCTTGACGACAATGAAGTAAAGGGTTTCCTGGTGAGAAAGGGAACCAGGGGGATTGCAGTGGAAAAAATGCGCGATAAAATGGCCTTAAGGATTGTGCAGAATGGTTTAATTACGCTGACGGATTGTGAAGTAGATGAATCCGACCGGCTGCAAAATGCCAATTCATTTAAGGATACCGCCAGGGTATTGCAAATGACCAGGGCAGGGGTAGCCTGGCAGGCTGTGGGTTGCGCCAGGGGTGCCTACGAAAGTGCATTGGCGTATACCAGAACCCGTAAACAGTTCGGTAAACCTATAGCCTCCTTCCAGTTGGTACAAAACCACCTGGTAGAGATGTTGTCCAACCTGACCGCCATGCAGACCCTGTGTTTCAGGTTATCGCAATTACAGGATGAAGGGCTGCTGACCGATGAGCATGCCTCCCTGGCCAAGGTTTTCTGTTCGTTGCGGACACGTGATGTGGTCAGCAGGGCAAGGGAGGTCATGGGTGGAAATGGGATCTTACTCGAATATGATGTTGCGCGTTTTGTGGCAGATGCCGAGGCAATATATTCTTATGAAGGTACGAAAGAGATCAATTCCCTTATTGTTGGACGTGCAATTACAGGATTTTCTGCCTTTGTATAATAAAAGACATTTTTTTAAACAGGAATACCCGGGATACCGGAATGCGCAGTCTCCGCATGGGGTGGCTAAAGATCATTAACTGCCTTTTGAGTGGAATTTATCTCCCAAACGGGAACCTGGCATCTTTGCATTTAGCTTACTGTTTATACATAAATGACGGAAATCACGTTATTTTTACAAATACCTAGGAAGGTTGTGTTAATATTTTCTTTAATTTGAGAACTATTAGCCATTAAACCTACCAAGCTATAATTAGTCTGTACAGCTACAACATTGTTTGTACCGTACAATCTACCTTTAAAATTTTAAAAAAAATACATGAAAAGATTAGTGTTATCCTTATTAATGACTTCTCCTGTTCTGGCATTTGCACAACAAGGTGCTTACACCTTAAATGGAAAGATTGGAACTCTTAATGCGCCATCAAAAGCGTATCTTATTTACACAGCCGGAGGTGCACAGGTGCTGGATTCTGCTGTAATTACAAAAGGTGCATTTACCTTCAAGGGAACAGTTGCCGGCCCTACAGCAGCAAGGGTTGTCATTGACCACCAAGGTGCCGGAATACAAAAGCTGGGCAGGAATGCTGACAATAGTGTAGTTTATCTTGAAGCTGCAACCATTAACCTTGCCGCGAAAGATTCAGTGAAACATGTGACCATCACTGGCTCAAAACTGAATGATGAGAATGTAAAATATACAAAATCTATCAGCGCTCCAATGGCACTGATCAATTCGATCAATGCAGAATTCCAGAGTGCTCCTGAAGATAAACAAAAAGACCCTGCTTTCAGGGAAGCATTGGAAGCGAAATATGAAAAAGCGGTTACTGAGCTTGAAGGGCTTCAGAACGCTTATATCAAAGCAAATCCTGATTCCTACTTCAGTCTTGTCGCTTTAACTGAAACTACAGGTCAGGGCATTGATGTAGCGAAAGTTGAACCAATTTACAAAGGTTTATCGGCAAGGGTACGTGCTACAGAGGCAGGTGTAGCTTTTGCTAAAGCAATTGAAAGTGCACGTGCCACTTCAGTTGGTGCTATGGCTCCCGATTTCACACAGAATGATGTGAATGATAAACCTGTTTCCCTGTCAAGCATGCGTGGAAAATACGTACTGTTAGACTTCTGGGCTTCATGGTGTGGACCTTGCAGGGCTGAAAATCCAAATGTAGTTGCTGCTTTCAATAAATTCAAGGATAAAGGCTTTACTGTCCTGGGTGTTTCTTTAGATCAGCCGGGTAAAAAAGATGCATGGTTAGCCGCTATCGCTAAAGACGGACTGGCATGGACTCAGGTATCAGACCTTAAATTCTGGAACAATGAAGCTGCTCAGTTATATGGTATCCACAGTATTCCTCAGAATTACCTGATTGATCCAACCGGAAAGATCGTAGCTTCCAACTTAAGAGGTGCTGAATTACATGCTAAATTAGCTGAGCTGATTAAATAATCAGCCTAAAAACAGGGTTTATTTAGAGACCCTGTTCAAATAAATAAAAGCCTTTATGAAAATCCTGATGCTTATTCAAAGTTCAGCACCTTCATAAAGGCTTATTTATTTTTGATCCGCTTTATGTTGTATCAAGCGATGTGGTACCTACAACGAGATGAAGATCTTTTCAGGTTAACTGTTATTTAAATGGATATTTCTTTACACTCGTGTAACCTGTTGCACTCTTTTCATATAATCCCACACAACCTGTATTAAAAGAGCTGTCAAAGTTCACATTCCCGGGACTCAGCTGATGGGGTACAGAACTACCTTCCATAAAATAATACACTTTGGTATTTCCTCCTTTATGGTGGGGTTTATAATTGCCGAAGGTTTCCATCTCTGACCATATTGTATCTTTCACGGTGACTGTAAAGATATATTGAATAGGGCCTGTATTATTTTCATTTCTATACTTGGCAATTTCTTTAAATCCCGCTTTCAGGTCACCTGCACCAGGTTGAAAAAACGTCCCTTTCAGCATCCAGACCACCAGGAAGAGCACAAGGATCACCAGGAAGATATTTGTTTTTTTATTTCGCATTGTATTTATAAATCGGCTAAAATTTTAGTCATCACTTCAAGACCCAGATCGATATGACCTTTCTCTATGATCAGGGCCGGCCGGAAACGGATCGTATGTGAGCCGCAGCCTAAAAACATCACCTGCTGCTCCATTCCTTTTTTGATAAAGGCATTCCGCATGGCCGTATCAGGAAAATCGAAAGCACACAGGAGTCCTTTCCCGCGCACATTGCTGATCTTCTCATACTTGCCGGCCAGTGCTTCCAGGTTTTCTTTCAAATACAGTCCCACCTGAGCAGCATTCTCACATAATTGATCCTCCTGTATAATCTGAAGGATTTGTGTCGACCTCACCATATCCACCAGGTTTCCACCCCAGGTGGAGTTAATTCTTGAAGGGACATGGAACACATTGTTCTCCACCTCATCAACTTTATGTCCAACCAGGATTCCGCAGACCTGCATTTTCTTGCCAAAAGCTACAATATCGGGTCTTGCTTTCTCACTGTAGTGCTGGTGGCACCAGAATTTACCGGTCAATCCCACACCAGTCTGCACCTCGTCATAAATGAGAAAGGCCTCATTTTCGTCTGCAATATTCCGCAGTTGTATCAGGAACTCCTCACGCAGGTGGTTGTCGCCACCTTCAGATTGTATGGGTTCAATGATAATGGCACAAATATCATTTTTAAAGTCTGCAAATGCCTGCTTCACCTGTGAAATTGACAATTCTTCAGTATGTATGGCATTCTCCAGGTTTTCTCCCTGCTGGGGGAATTTAACGGTAGGAACTGAAACACGTGGCCAGTCGAATTTCGCGAACCATTTTGTTTTATCAGGTAAGGTATTGGTCAGGCTCAGGGTATAACCAGATCTGCCATGAAAGGCTTTCTCAAAATGAAGTACTTTGAAACCTTTTTCTTCCTTGTACCCTTTGGCAAAATTCTTTTGTACCTTCCAGTCCATTGCTACCTTGATGGCATTTTCAACAGCCAGTGCGCCGCCCGCAATAAAAAAGGCATGCGGCAGATAGGAGGGGATACCAACGGCTCCGAATGTTTTCACAAACTCAGCATACTGTTGCGTATATACATCCGAATTCGAAGGGTTTGCAATGGCAGCCTGCAGCAGATTGTTTTTAAAGTTTTCATCATTGACCATCTTCGGGTGGTTATACCCGAGTGGGACAGAAGCAAAACAAGTGAAAAAATCCAGTAACTTACGTTTGTGCTTCGAGTCATAAATATATGCTCCCTGGCTTTCGGCCATATCGTAAGTCAGGTCAAACCCATCAGCTAATATATACTGGCTTAAAGTTTCATTTACCTTATCTGGTGCTACGGTAAGTTGGTACATAGTTTTATATTTTGGTTCATTGTAAATGTAACAAAAAGCCTATCAATAACAAATCAAGCCATATTGTGGGAGAAACCAAAATGGTGCTTAAAGCTTCTTAAAGGCATCAAACGTTTTAGGTATCATTTAAAGGAAGTTTTTATGTATCGGAGGGGATGGTGAGAACTTGAAATGGTAAGCTATGAATTCGAATTGGTTACAGCATTATTTTCAACCAGATGTATAATCATAGATGATTGAGCAATAAAAATTCTCAAACTTGCCATTCACGATTAGTTTTGTGGGTGGCTTTTTAAAGTCTAAACATCAACCGAGCATATGACAGGTAATGGAATTGTAACAAAAGGCCCATCAGGTAATAACAGTATAAGAGGCATGTTGCGTAAATTTTGTTTTACGGTGCAGGATATAAATCTTATTATTTATATTCGTAGAGAAGGGCTGATCAGAAACACCTGAACCCCCTTTTTCATTTGAATTTGTATCCTTGTTTGTGATTTTCAATGAAGTTCCCATGCCTGATTAATTTTAAACCTATTTTTTAATAAAACTACTTTGTCGAATCAGAACATGGATAAAGGAAAGAAACCTCAGAAATTCATCGTTACGGATAGTGAAATTGCCTTTCATCATGAAGACCGGAAGAAGCGTACTGCAGAACTGGCCACAGCAAATGAAGAACTGGCTTACCAGTATCTTGAAAAGAGTAAGCGTGCTGGAGAGCTGCTTATCGCCAATGAAGAGTTGCTTTTTCAAAACAGAGAAAAGGAAAACCGTGCCTCAGAGTTAATTATAGCAAACAAAGAACTGGCTTATCAGAACCAGGAAAAAGAGAAACGTGCTGCAGAGCTGCTTATTGCCAATAAGGAGCTGGCCTACCAGAATGAAGAAAAAGAGAAACGTGCTTCAGAATTGGCCATAGCAAATAAGGAACTTGCTTTTCAAAATGAGGAAAAGGAAAGGAGGGCAATAGAACTGATGCGCGTGAATAGTGAACTTAAAAAGGCTGAAGAGCAACAAAAAATGAACTTATTGGTCATGGAGGAGATGATGTTCATCACTTCACATAAAATCCGTCAGCCAATTGCACAGATTCTCGGGTTGACCAACCTGATGGATACCTTAATGGATTCACCGGAGGAACTCAAAGAGATGACAGGATATATTCAGCAGTCTGCACATTCCCTTGATAACTTAACCAGAGAATTGACCACCTTTATCTATGAGCAGGAAGTAAAAGCAAGAAAGGCTTTATAAAATTTAAATCTCGAAAAGCCTTTCCTTCATTCCCATAATTCCCAGAAGTCCCCCGCTATGAATAGCTACGATTTTCTGGTTTTCAACGAAATAATTCTTGTCGGCCATATCATAAATTGCATAACACATTTTAGCGGTATACACAGGATCTATCAATATCCCGGTTTCTGCAATAAATTGTTTTATGAAAGCCAGCAACAGCGGCTGTGTTTTGGCATAACCACCGAAATGATAATTGGTATGTACAATCAGGTGTTCTGTAAAGGGCACATAACGTTGTATATCATCTTTCATGAATTCTCCGCCTTTAAGTACCGGGATCACATGAAGTTTAGTCTTCAGGCCTGCATCCTGAATTCCTTTGAGCAGTCCGGCAGCCGTTGCTCCGGTTCCCGCAGCGCAGAAAATATGATCCACGTCGCCGGGCAGTTCTGCAATGATTTCCGCACATCCTTTCACTGCTTTTGATCCTGCACCACCTTCATCTACAAAGTAACTGTCAGGGTTATTCCCGAAATATTTATGGTAGCACGACAGTTTATCACGGTACGACTCCCGGTCGATAAAAATAAGGTGCATCCCAAACAATTTACACAGCACCAGCATTTCATTGGCCAGCTCTTCGCCCCTGACAAAGGCAGTCGATTTTAATCCCGCCCTGGCAGCAGCAGAGGCCGTCGCAACAAGGTGATTGGAGTATGCTCCTCCAAAGGTAACCAAATGTGTCTTTCCTTTGGCAGCTGCATCCTGCAGGATATATTTTAGCTTTCTCCATTTATTCCCTGAAATATAGGGGTCGATTAAATCATCCCTTTTCATCCATAAATCTTTCAGGTATGGGTGTGACAGTTGTTGTAAGGGGCTGTACAAATCTTTAAACATGCCGCAAATATAAAGCTCTTTTTTAGGACGTTTATAATTTAATCCATACTATAAAGCATTTCAGGGCGAATTTCTTTCAAGAAATGTAATAGTTAAAGATTAGTTTTGTAAAATGGAATCTGTAAAGGTAAATCTCTTATGGGCTCCATTAGCAAATAACAATAAAACTCATGGAACACGCAAGGCAGGGATGCCGGATGTGCGGTGACCAATAGCAAATAAACTTAATGGAAAACACAAATAGCGGGCAGGAATTAGAAGAGCAGGATTTATACGAGCATTTTAATATAGTAGTAGACAAAGGACAATCCCTGTTGAGGGTAGATAAATTTCTGATGCACCGGATGGAGAATGCATCCAGGAACAGGATACAGAATGCCATAGAAGCAGGAAATGTACTGGTCAATAAATCCACAGTAAAGGCGAGCTATAAGGTGAAACCGGCAGATGAAATTTCTATTGTATTCCCACATCCGCCAAGAGATACAGAAGTGTATCCGGAAGATATTCCTCTGGATATTGTGTATGAAGACAATGACTTGCTGGTAGTTAATAAACCAGCAGGAATGGTTGTACATCCGGGTTTTAACAACTATACGGGTACATTGGTAAATGCCCTGGCCTTCCACTTTGAGCAATTGCCACAGTTGCCGGGTAATGAAGGCAGACCGGGACTGGTACACCGGATTGATAAGGATACTTCGGGACTCCTGCTCATCAGCAAGAATGAAATCACGATGACCAAGCTGGCCAAGCAATTTTTTGATCACTCGATTACGCGTAAATATATCGCCCTGGCCTGGGGTGACATTGAAAATAATGGCACTGTTACAGGGTACATCGGACGAAGTGCAAAAAACAGGATTGTCATGGACGTTTATGACGATGAGGAGAAAGGAAAGTGGTCTGTTACTCATTATTCCGTACTGGAACGCTTAAATTATGTAACCCTGATCAGTTGTCAGCTGGAAACCGGACGTACCCACCAGATCAGGGCACACATGCAGCATATTGGTCATCCTTTATTTAATGATGCGAATTATGGAGGAGATAAGATCCTGAAGGGGACTACGTTTAATAAATATAAACAATATGTAGCCAACTGTTTTGAATTGCTGCCACGTCAGGCCTTACATGCACAGACTTTGGGTTTTATCCATCCTACGACTAAGGAATATATGGAATTTGAAGCGCCGCTGCCACCTGATTTTGATGCTGTACTTAACAAATGGAGAAACTATATCGTTCAGTCGTAATTATTAATGCAACAGGAATATATTTTACATAACAATCAGTTTGTAGAGATCAATCAGCCTATACTGACGGGTAAAAACCGTGGGTTCAGGTATGGGGATGGCCTTTTTGAGACCATGTTGATGTCGGGCGGGAAATTAAAGTTCCCTGAGCTGCATGCCGATCGTTTACAGGCCGGAATGAATGCGCTGAAGATGGAAGGGGGAGTGTTGTTCGATGCTTATTTCCTAAAGCAGAAAACGGCAGAACTTTGTAAAAAGAATAAACTAAAAGACAACATCAGGTTCCGTCTTTCGGTATACCGGGATGGGGAAGGATTGTATACACCTGAAAGCAACCGGACAGGATACATGCTGGAAGCTACGCCATTGGAGCATGCAGGGTATGAGCTGAACAAAAAGGGACTGATCATTGACGTATTTGACGAAATATCAAAACCCGTTGACAAGTTTTCCAATTACAAGACCAGCAATTCATTGCTGTTTGTCATGGCTGGATTGTATAAAAAACAAAACCGGCTGGATGAAGCATTTATCCTGAACCAGCATGGCTTCCTTTGTGAAAGCATCAGTTCAAATGTTTTCGTTGTTTATGATAAACAGGTCTATACTCCCGGCTTATCTGAGGGTTGTGTGGCAGGCGTGATGCGTAATGCTGTGATGCAAATGGCTAAAACCAATAATATCTCTATTATTGAAGCGCAGATCAATCCGGAAGTGCTGAAAGAGGCGGAGGAAGTGTTCATCACGAATGCCACTTCAGGTATACGCTGGGTAATGGGGTATGGAAAGAAACGTTATTTCAATGAAGTGACGAAATCGCTTTCCACACTGCTGAATGCTTTATAGCCAACGCCTGCAAAAGTATACAGGGAATGCGTTATAAACGCATTCCCCTTAAAAATTCATCGACCATCATTCTCTTTTTGCCTTCATACTGCACATCAAGCAGTTGAATGAAACCATCAGTGGCAGCAAATTTCAGATATGTTTTTCCATCTGTCATAAAGTCGCCCGGCAGGTGTGCTTTTCCATTATCCCCTTTTGTTTCTTCATAAGCAGCTTTAAAAATCTTAATGATCTTATCGTTCAGCTGTGTAAATGCCGTAGGGTAAGGACTCAGTCCCCTGATCAGGTTATAAATTGTTTTTACCGGCTGATTCCAGTCTATTTTACAAAACTCCTTAAATATTTTAGGGGCATGTTTTAACTCCCCGCTCATGGGCTGTGGGATTTCAGTATAGTTATTGCCTTCTACAGCCTTTACTGTTTTGACCAGTAAGGCTGCACCGGTCTCCATCAGCTTGTCGTGAAGGTCACCTGCTGTGTCATCGGCTGCAATACTTACTTTTTCGGAAAAAATCACATCACCGGTATCAATTTCATGCTTCAGGAAAAAGGTGGTTACCCCACTTTCTGTTTCTCCATTGATAATGGCATGGTTAATGGGTGCTGCGCCACGGTAATGCGGCAGGAGCGAGCCGTGCAGGTTGATTGTTCCTTTTGGGGGCATATTCCAAACCACTTCAGGCAGCATCCGGAAGGCAACCACCACCTGAAGGTCGGCATTCAATGATGTTAACTCCGCAATGAATGCAGGGTCTTTCAGTTTTAAAGGCTGTAATACTTTTATGCCTTTTTCAACAGCATATTTTTTTACGGCACTCTCCTGGAGTTTTTGTCCTCTTCCTGCAGGTTTATCTGCTGCGGTAACTACCCCTGCAATTTCATAGCCTGCTTCATACAAAGCATTTAAAGAAGCTACGGCAAAATCGGGTGTCCCCATAAAAACTATTTTCATAGATATATGTTTGTTTTTTCAGTATTGTGTTGTATTGGCTTTTAGCTGAAACCGCAGTTTTTCCATGTATACCTGTTGGTTCATGAAGGATACTGTGGGATCTGCTTTAAAACTGACAAAATAACTAAAATTTAACGCATATTCTGCTTAATTCATATGGTTCAGACACCCGAAGAGATAAAAGAAAGTGGTTTGGTATACGTTACCGACAGTATGCCTGGTATTTACAGGAAGGGAGTGCCCGGTAAGTTTTATTACGAGGATAAAAATGGGGTCAGGATAAAAGACGAATCCATACTGGAAAGAGTACTGGGACTGGTCTTGCCTCCGGCCTGGACGAATGTGTGGATTGCTGCAAAAAAGAACGCTTATCTTCAGGCGACAGGCCTGGATGCTGCGAAGCGTAAACAATACCGGTACCATCCCAAATGGACTTCAAGGCAGTCTGACCATAAATATTTCAGGTTACTGGAATTTGGAAAAGTACTGCCTCTGGTGAGGAAAAGGATAGCGAAAGACCTGAGAAGGAAAGATTATGACGAGCAGAAGGTACTTGCAATTTGCCTGCAGGTGATGCAGAAAACACTGATCAGGGTCGGAAACGAATCCTATGCCCAGCTCTATGGCAGTTATGGTTTGTCTACCCTGCGGACCAAACATGCAAAGGTGGAAGGAAACCAGCTTAAGCTGAAGTTTATCGGTAAAAAAGGCGTAAAGCAGGAAGTGGTGCTCAATGACAGGAGCCTGGCAAAAATGGTCAAACATTGTATGGAAATCCCTGGTCAGGATTTGTTTCAATATTATACAGAAGGCAGGGAGCACCGGGGAATTGATTCGGGTAAGATCAATAATTACATCAGGGAAATTACGGGGAGTGACTTCACGGCTAAAGATTTCCGTACCTGGGGAGGAACGCTGGAGGCTTTAAGGCAAATGGCTATCTGCAACTGTAACGTGGAAGAGGAGCGGCCAAAGAAGAAAATCATTGTGCATGTGCTGGATTGTGTCGCTTCAAAACTGGGAAATACCAGAGCAGTATGTAAGAGTTCCTATGTCTACCCGCTACTGCTGGAGGCCTTCGAAAATGACCGGCTTGAAAAGTACCTGAAGAAAATACATACTACACAGCCTGATACCATCAAAGCCATGGAGAATGACGAGAAAGTACTGATGAAATTTTTGAAAGAGATGCAGCGCTAAGTTGAAGATCTGCCTGACCCGCAATAACTGAATGGGCAGCACCCCTAGCCTTCCTGAAAATAAGGACAACAAAAAAGAGCTGCATATCCAGCTCTTTTTTGTTGTCCTTATTTATTCTTTAGGGGCTTTTTTGACCGGATTTACCGGCTGTTCTTCACGTTCCCTCTGTTTTGCGGGATTCTTAAATTCAGGCTCCTCTTCTGTATAGTCCTTATCTTCGGGTTTCTTTACTGCTTTATTTCCTTTGTCCACTTTATCTTTAGGGATACTCTCCTGAAGATTACTGCCCGGATTTTCATTTTTTTTCTTAGGTTCCTCGTTCATGGTAAGATCGGTTTAATGTTAAGGATACAGCAAGTACTTCTCGCGTATCTTTTTATACTGACTCAATCCAGGTTCCCAGCTTGCCCTGATTTCTTTTTCGGTCTTTCCAGCAATAATCTGCTCTTTGAGACTATAAACACCTGCAAGCTTATCAAAATTTCCCATCTGCCTGCTCAGTTTAAAATTAAAGAAATCGGCTTTTGCCGGATATGCCTTGTACAATTCCATCAGCCATTTAAGATTTAACGTTTTATCTTTCCTAATGTTTGAAATATCGTAATTCCTGAGGTCTACACCATAACAGGCCTGGTTCATATGTAAAGGTGACTCCGACATTCCTTTGATACTCTTCGGACTAAAGGAGAAGCTGTATTTTCCTTTTAATGCTGGAGCTCCCAATACGGTAAAAGGAAATTGTGTTCCGCGTCCCTGACTGATGTAGGTTCCTTCAAAAAGGCAGAGTGTGGGATAAAGTAAAATGGATTGCTGGGTATTTAAATTCGGTGAAGGTTTTACCGGCAATTCGTAAGGCATATCATGGGTATAATGGTCTACCTTCACAATATCGATTTTACATTTCAACTTATTTTTCAGCCATCCTTCACCATTCAGCATTTGTGCATATTCCCCAATGGTTAGCCCATGTACAATAGGGATAGGATTAATTCCCAGTCCGGATACCAGTCTTGGATCCAGCACAGGGCCATCAATGTAAAAGCCATTGGGATTCGGGCGGTCCAGGATCAGTAACTCCCTGTTGTTTTGTGCACAGGATTCCATGACATGCTGCAGGGTATTGATATAGGTATAAAAACGTACCCCTACATCCTGAATATCAAAAACCATCAGGTCAATATCCGATAAATCGGCAGCAGTAGGGGCTTCATGTTTACCATAAAGGGAAATCACCTTGATCCCGGTTGCCTGGTCTACTTCATCACTAACCGCTGCGCCATTACTGGCATTGCCTCTGAAACCATGCTCCGGGCCGAATATTTTTACAATGTTTACCCCGTGCTTCAACAGGGTATCTACCAGTGTTGCCTGTCCGATGACCGAGGTTGGGTTGACCACCATGCCAATGCGTTTTCCGGCAAGTTTAGGCAGGTATTTTTCGGTTTGCGCCGCACCGGTAAGGATCTCTTCCGATTCTTGTTTTTGAAGGGGTTCACTAGGCTGACTATTTTCAATCGGTAAAGGAGACTCCTGTGGAACTTTAGGTTTTTCCTGTATGACAGGCTTACCGGAGGCACAGGCCTGAAATGTACTTAGTGCAACGAGTATAGGAAATATGGTGTTCAGGGATAGTTTCATAGTAATTTATTCATCAGGATATAAACTATTGGTTAGCATTGCATATCAAAGAATAGTCCAAACGAAAATTAAAAAGTTAAATGATATAAATTAATTACGCATAGCATGTGTGATCAGGGATAAAACTACTGAATATTTTGCTGCATGCCTGTTTTTTTATTCTGTTAAAAAGGATTCCTGCGGTGTGGATTAGCGTTATTCGATTAATATTTGCATTTTTACCCCAAACAATTAGACATGGGATACAGGTCTCTGATATGAATACAGAATATTTTATTGCCAGGCGTATAGCCATCAAATCTGAACGTACTTTCTCCAAACTGATTGTCCGCATTGCCATTTCTGGTGTGATGTTGAGCCTTGCGGTAATGTTGCTGTCTGTCGCCATTATCAAGGGATTTAAGACCGAAATTCAGGAAAAAGTAAGGGGGTATGTCGGGGATGTACGGATTTTTAAGCTTGATCTCAATCATTCTTTTGAGCTTACGCCATTTGTTCCTTCCAAAGAAACCCTTTCCGCCCTTAAAAATAATAAAGACGTTGATTATTTTCAGTCCTATGCGACAAAGCCAGGCATTATATCCGCAAATGATGAAGTCGAGGGCATTAACTTTAAAGGGATAACGAAAAACTTCAACTGGAGCTATATCAGTAAACACCTGGTTTCCGGCAGGGTGATTAATTTTGCAGACAGTGCCGGTGCCATGAAAGAGATCATGATCTCTTCTTATACGGCGAACCGTTTAAAACTGAAGACGGGAGACAAGTTTATCATGTATTTTGTACAGGATCCTCCCCGTAAGCGGCCTTTTAACATTGTTGGAATCTATGATATCGGGGTGGAAGAGATTGATAAGAGCTTTGTCCTGGGGGATATCAATATCATCAGGAGATTAAATAACTGGAAAGCCGATGAAATAGGGGGGATAGAAGTGAGACTGAAAAGCTTTTCCCGTTTAGATGTGGCGGCTGAACAGATCTATTCCAATCTGGAGATGAAACTCAGGTCGGAATCTGTCCGGGAGTATTTTCCTAATATTTTTACCTGGCTTTCCTTACTGGATGTCAATAATAAAGTCCTGCTGATCTTAATGATGATTGTAGGGGTGATCAACATGATCACTGCATTGCTGATTATGATTCTGGAACGCACCAATATGATCGGGATGCTGAAGGCTTTTGGCATGACAAACTTCGGGGTCATGAAAATATTCCTTTACAATGCTATTTACCTCGTAGGACTGGGATTACTCCTGGGGAATATTCTCGGATTGGGACTTGGGCTGTTGCAACAGTATACGCATGTCTTTAAACTCAATCAGTCCAACTATTATCTTGCCTATGTACCCATTGAAATACATTTATCAGATGTGGTTTTGCTGAATGTAGCGACCCTGTTAATTTGTGTAATGGTATTGGTGATCCCGTCGATGCTGGTCAGCAGAATTTCTCCGTTAAAAGCGATCAGGTTTAAATAACTTACTTAGCTCAAGAAACAACGAATAACAAAAGTATAAAAACATAAAAGCCCGGCAGTGATTCCTTACTGCCGGGCTTTTAATTAATGGGGTTACGATCTCTATTTTGCTTTCTTTACATAGGTATCTAACCAGTTGTTCATTTCCCAAAGCATATGAAGGAGGTTTTCCTTACCTCTGTAGCTATGGGCCTCATAGGGCAGGAATACGAATCTGGTTGTTCCGCCAAATCCTTTGATCGCTGCAAATAACCTTTCACTATTCATCGGGAAGGTACCCTGATTATCATCTGAATCACCATGTATCAATAAAATAGGGGTTTTAATTTTATTGGCATAACTAAATGGACTCATCTCATAATACAGTTCCGGTGCATCCCAATACGTACGGTCTTCATTCTGGAAACCGAATGGAGTAAGGGTTCTGTTATAGGCACCGCTACGGGCAATACCAGCTTTAAACAGGTTGGTATGCGCCAGTAGGTTTGCTGTCATGAAGGCGCCATAACTGTGTCCGCCCACAGCCATCCTGTTTTTATCACCCACACCAAGTCCGGATAGTTTATTGATAGCGGCTTCGGCATTCATTTGCAGTTGTGACACATAGGTATCATTTGGCTTTTTACCATCTTTCGCCACAATTGGCATTTCAGCATTGTCAAGCACTGCAAATCCCTGCGTTACCCAGTAAATAGGGGATGCCCAACTGATGGTGGTAAAGCGGTCTTTGGAACCTCTGATCTGTGCAGCATCAGCGGCAGAGTTAAACTCACGCGGATAAGCCCAGATCAGGGTAGGCAGCGGTCCGTCCTTTGCCTTATCGTAACCTTTTGGTAAATACAGGTCGCCCGTCAGGTCTACCCCATCGGCCCGTTTATAGGAAATTTTCTCTTTGCTGATTCCTGCAAGCTGAGGGTATGGGTTGCTGAAACTGGTTACAGGGAGGTCAGCAACTCTTAAAATCAAGTTCTTGATATAGTAATTGGGAACTTCTTTCTGCGATTCTTTTCTGGTCAGCAGGACAAGTTTATTCACATCCAGCACATCGGCAACATATTCGTAGCTACCTTCAGCACTGCGCCAGATGATTTCACTTTTCTTTGTCTGCAAATCAAATTTTGCCAGAAAAGGAAGATCACCTTTAGGTGATGACCCGGTTATATTATTCAATACGATTTTCTTTCCATTGTCTATGGTCTGCACCACATAACGGCCAAACTTGTTCTTTGCCAGGACAGGGTCGCCGGGATTATTGTAGGCATCGGTCTGGTTTAAATCAAACAGCGTCTCCAGTTTACCTGTAGTGGGATTGTAGCGGCTTGTTTTGATCCTTTGTTTACTGCGTAAGCCTTCTTCTACCAAGGCTAAAGTTGCATTGCCCCAGTTCGTGCCGCGGTAACGGGTTTCTGTTTTAAAAAGCTCCCTGGCGGTTCCCGAGAAAGGCGCACTCAGGGCATAAACAGCATCATGGAAGGCTACCTTTTTCTTAATCAGTCCGCTGTCCAGCGGCTGTGCCCAGGTAATGGTTGCAGGTTCATCATCCCGCCAGTCATATCCGCGTGGCAGGTTCTGGGTATTGTCATATCCGGAAGGTGTGCCTTCGGCAGAAGGAAGTTTGATCAATACTTTTACTGGTTTTCCAGCCATATCGGTTACACTTACTGTAGAAGGAAAACCACGTGAAGGCACCAGGTAGGAGAAGGGCTTATCGATAGTCCTCGTCAGCATAAATCGTTTATCCGGTGAAACGCTCACGCTGGAATAAATGGCGGGCTGACCTATTAAAGTTGTTTTGCCTTGTTTATACAGGCTGAGCTGTGAAGTAGCAAAGAATTCAAACAGCTGCTCATCGTACGGGGATTTAATTAAATCCTGGTAGGTGGGGCTGGGAGAAGCTTTTCCCAGGTTCTGTTGTACCGTTGGTCCTTTTGGCATAAGTGGTTTTACGGGGAGTTCAGTAGCAGGTTGAACAGCAATCCTGTACAATAAGGTTTCACTGTCCACCCAGTTGATTCCACTGCCCAGTACCACATTCAGCGGTTGTGTGTTAATTTTTATAGCTTTAAGTGTAGCGATATCGATGATATACAGGTCTACTCCCTTTGCTGTGGTCTGCGTAAAAGCAATTTTGGTTTCTCCGGGATTCCAGGAGATATTGCCAGCAAATAATGGGGAAGGTATTCCTGTGATCGCTGCGGTTTTACCGGTCTTTATATTTTTCAGGGTGAAATTGTTAATGAAGATCTGCCTGCTTGGAGAAAAATTCTCCGGGTTAATGCGCAGACCGGCGATCCTGAATTCTGGTCGTGCCAGTTCTTCTACCGAAGGGTAAGAATTGCGGTCACTGAGTAACATCCATTCTGCTTTACCGTCGATGTTTACTGTAGGGGTTGGCCGGGCCAGTAACAGGTCGGCCATTTCCTGTGGTGGTTGCTGATAATTTACGGCATCCTGTGCAAGAGCACCAAGAGAAGTACTGATTAAAAATAAACCGAGTAGAGTTTTCTTCATTTGAATGGGGGTGGTTTAAGAAATTGAAAATAGGTAGTTAATTAAAAAAACAGCGGGTGTTTTTCTAAGCGATAAACCTACAAATTCCATGACTGAATACAGATTCTGTTGTATCAAAATCTTGATACAATAGATAGATATGATATAAATAACTGATGTTGCGCTTATTTCCGTAAATTTGCGCCAATATCAATTTTAATAAAAATACTGTGTCATTAGAGAAATTAAAACTAAGTAAATTCCTGGTAACGTCCATGACTGATGCCGGATACTTAACCCCCAAAGAGATTCAGGCGAAAACAATGTCCCGGATCCTTGGCGGACAAGATGTAATTGCGGTGGGACCTGAAGGGTCGGGCAAAACAACCACTTATATTCTTGGTGTTTTAATGCGTTTAAAATATACCAAAGATGAGGCACCTAAGGTACTGATTTTGGTGGCTGATGCAGAACGTGCTATTGCCGTCATTGATCAGTTTGTGTCCTTAAGTAAAAACCGCGATTTGAATATTGTGGGATTATATGGTACAGGGGGACTTGAAGCAGAGATTAATGAATTGGTACTGGGGATCGATATTGTTGTCGCCACACCAACACGTGCAAGGGCGGTTTACCTGAAGCTGGGATTGAACCTGAGCAAACTGCAGACTTTCATTGTAGATGATGCAGAACTGATCATTAAGCAGGGAATGCAGTTGCCTGTTTGTGAGCTGGCGAGAAGTGCAGGCAAATGCCAGCATTTGGTCTTTACTGAAGTGATCCATGAAAAGATGACCAAGATGACCGACCAGTTTATGAATTATCCGACTGTACTGGAGGTTGAAGACTTCGGGGATACGCAAGCCGAGACTGTAGACCAGGTGTTATACCTTGTTCCGAATTATAAAACCAAGATCAATCTTCTGCACAATTTATTGCGTGACGATGAAGTATTTGATAAGGTGGTTGTTTTTGTGAATACCCGTTTGGCGGCCCAGAAATTAACAAAAAGCATCGCTTCTGAACGTGTTGCTGAATATTCGATGCTGAAGCCCCTTCATTTTGATGAGGATGGGTTTGATGATTTTGAAGATTTTAAGCAACATCCTGAAGCCAGGGTATTGGTAGTTGCCAATGAAGGTACAGATGCGCTCGACTTATCGGGTATTTCTTTTATTTTCCACTTTGAACTCCCTGAGGAGAAAGAGACATTTTTAAGCCGTATCGTTAAAAACAAGGAAAATACAGCGGAAATGGTGGCTATTACCTTCTCTACTGATATGGAACTGGTACAGGTTAAAAAGATTGAACAGGCGATAGGCCAGAAGCTTGAAATCGCCGATCTTCCTGAAGAAATCCTGGTGGAGAAAACTTCCAAGCCCAAGGGACTGGATAAAAACCGTATAGTGAAGGTTAAAAATGATGAGCCTTCAGGCGGTGGCGCATTCCATGATAAAAAAGAAAGCAATACGAAGAATTACAACTATGGGATTGGCCAGAAAGCCAAGATGACAATGAAGAAGAAACATTCATAGTGTTTCTTCTTCATTGATGTTTAATGTTGTTTAACATATGTTTGTTGTTTTTTTTAGTTGAAAAATAACAGGCCTGTTTAATTGAAGGCCAGTGCTGTTCCCTGGCATAAACCCTTTTGCCCGCACGCAAAAAAAAAAAGCGGTGAAGTAAAAATTTATGTTTTACTTCACCGCTTTCAGCTATTCCTCCTTAAGGAGATATTTTTTATCTCAAATTTTGTGGAGACCTTTTCAACTTTTATAACTTCTTGGCCTCATTCCAGTACACATCCATTTCGGCCAGTGTCATATCCTGTAGCAGTTTACCATTTTCTTTTGCTTTCTCCTCTAAATACTGGAAACGTTTGATAAACTTCTTATTTGTCTTTTCCAGTGCATTCTCTGGATTGATATTGATGAAACGTGCATAATTGATCAAAGAGAACAATACATCACCAAATTCTGCTTCGGCTTTTTCTATATCAATTGCTGCATTATCCACCACATTGTACTCGTTTTTAAATTCGGCCAGTTCTTCTTCTACTTTTTCCCAGACCTGGCTTTTGTTCTCCCAGTCAAAACCGATACCCCTTGCCTTCTCCTGAATCCGGCTTGCTTTAACCAGCGCAGGTAGGGAAGCGGGAACACCACCTAAAACAGATTTATTGCCCTCTTTTAGTTTAATCTGCTCCCAGTTGCGTTTTACATCCTGTTCATCCTGAACTTCCACATCCCCGTAAATATGCGGGTGACGGTTGATCAGTTTATCACATACACTGTTTAAGACGTCAACAATCGTAAAGTCATTGGTTTCTGACGCAATCCGTGCATAAAATACGAGGTGCATCATGACATCCCCCAGTTCCTTTTTTACCTCATCCAGATCCCCTTCAAGTATGGCATCTGAAAGTTCATACGTTTCTTCAATGGTGAGGTGACGTAAGGTTTCCATGGTTTGTTTTTTATCCCATGGACATTGGGTTCTCAGTGTATCCAGAACAGTAAGTAATCTTAAGAATGCTGATGAAGGATCTGCTGCGGTAATTGGTGGAATATTATTGGGCATATTGCGGTTTATTTTTATCGATGTATGTACGCTGTTCATCAAAGGTCTTCTTTTCCTTGAGTTTTCAGGTTAAATCTGTTGAAATAAATTCTTTTGAAGCCTGTCCGCTGCCTTTTAAGCTGCAAACGGGTTCGGTGTATGAGCGTGATTGTTGTCCGGCGCAGGGTTATTCCGCTTCCTGAAACTTGATCTTCTTGGTCAGATGGAATACCTTTCTTTTTTTCTTCGGATGTTCCTGTTCACCCAGCAGCAGTCCCCATGGCTTGAGTTCATCCACGCGATCGAATATGATTTTCAGGATGGCCAGGTAGGGGATGCATAGGAACATGCCGGAAATTCCCCAGATCATTTCTCCCACAACAATTCCAATAAATGCAAAGAGGGCATTGATTTTTACTTTTGAACCTACTACAAGAGGCATGAGCACATTTCCGTCGATGGCATGAACGCCAACAAATGCAATGATCACAAAGAGTACTTTTGTGGCTCCTGCTGTTGCAAAAGTGATGAGGATGCTGATCAGCAGGGAACTAAAGATACCTATATAGGGAATAAGGTTGAAAATTCCGGTGATCAGGCCCAGCAGTACGGCATATTTTACGCCCATTACTGATAATACAATAATCATCATCACTGTAACGATAAACATCTGCAGAAACAGACCGAGGATATATTTCTTGATAATGTACTGGATCTGATCCACAATATCTCCTACTTTTTGTTGGTGTTCTTCCTTGAACACGGCTTTTAGGAAAGTAAACAGGATATGTCTGTAGTTCAGTATGAAAAAGGTAAAAAGCAAAATGAATGACAGGAAAAGCAGGGTAGAAGATAAGGTCATCAAGGTTGCTCCCACCACAGTAGCACTGGTCGCCAGGGCACTGGTGGCACTGTTTTTCAAATAATCAATCTGTTTATGGGCATTCACATGGAAATTGGTGGAGATATAACGCTGCAAATCCTCAAAGGAATGGATAGCCTGCTGTTTCAATAATGGCCAGTCCTGCCACAAATCACTGAGCTGATTGGCTAGAAAAACCATGATGCTTGAAATGACGGCAATCATGATCACCACCGAAATAATGGACGACAGCGCCCTTTTAAATTTCCATTTTCTTTCCAGAAAATTAGCCATTGGTAATAACAGCAATGCCAGCAAAATAGAAGCCAATAGGGGGGCGAGGATGGTCTGACCCAGGATCGCAATGTAGACAAGGCAGATGATGGACAATAACACCATAGCAAGCTTGGTGTAAAAAGGGAGAGAGATGTTTTTCATGGATTACCTTATGGTCATTTAAAGCGTTAAATTTATTTAAATACAAATGCCCTGCCAAATAATTTGACAAGGCATTTGTTATTCAACGATTTGATCTACCAGGCACTTGCTTCATCCAGTATTGCAATATCTTCTGTGTTTAATCTCAGTGATGCCGCTTTTACCAGGTCTTCCAATTGGGTCAGACTGGTCACACTTGCAATAGGGGCAGTTACTGAAGGACGTGCAATTAACCAAGCCAGGACAACGCTCGCAGGACTTGCGTTGTACTGTTCCGCTACATTGTCTAAAGCTTTAAGGATGGCAAGACCCCTGTCGTTCAGGTAATCTTTCATGCCTCCGCCGCGCTGACTTTTACTGAAGTCTGCCTCAGAGCGATATTTGCCGGTCAGGAAGCCGCTGGCAAGCGAGTAGTAATTGATCACACCCAGCTGGTTATCCAGGCAAATTTTTTCATATTGTTTTTCGAAGTCTTCACGTTTGTAAAGGTTATATTCCGGCTGGAAGGTCTGGTATTTCGGCAGACTTAAGCGCTGACTTGTTTCCAGAGATTCTTTCAGTCGTTCCGCACTAAAGTTGGATGCACCGATCCAGCGTACTTTTCCAGCCCTGATCAATTCGTCATACGCTTCCAGTGTTTCCTGAACGGGAGTCTCCAGGTCGTCGAAATGAGACTGATACAGATCGATATAGTCTGTTTTTAAACGGCTTAAAGAAGCATCTACTGCTTCCAGGATATATTTTTTGGATAGACCTTTTTTACCATTGCCCATGTCGCTGCCAACTTTGGTGGCGAGAATGATCTGATCGCGGTTATTGCGTGATTTCATCCAGTTTCCGATGATGATTTCTGATTCACCACCATGATTACCTTCTTTCCAGCGTGAATATACATCCGCCGTATCTATAAAGTTAAAGCCTGCAGCGATAAAACTGTCCAGTATTTCGAAAGATTTCGCTTCATCAATTGTCCATCCAAATACATTGCCACCAAAAGTAACCGGGGAAACGAATAAGTCTGTGTTGCCTAATTTTCTTTTTTCTATTGTACTCATATACTGCTTGTAAATTGTAAGGAATTCCCGTATGAATGCAATTGATACATTCTATTTACTATCAGGAACAACAAATCTAAGATCCTGTTTGACAGTTTAAGTCTTTGTTTTGTCAATTATCGGTAGTGGAGAAATAGCTATAAAATGGATAGGCTGGATGTAGCGGAGTTTATACGCATCCCATACTTCAAACTTTCACTATAACCTGACCGCACGCAACATCTCTCTTTTGCCGGGGGCGCCAGGGAGTTTCTCAATCTTTAGTCCAAAGCTTTTCAATGCACGCTTCAATTTGCCGGTGATGGCATAGGTGACAAATATTCCACCGGGTTTAAGAAAAGAACACACATGGCCGATGATTTCGTCAGACCACATTTCCGGCTGGTGCTGAACGGAAAAGGCATCAAAGTAAATCAGGTGATAGGTTTGTCCTGTGTTAAAAGTTTCAAGTGTAGTATGAGCAATGTCAAGCTTCACCTGAGGAGTCAGCTGCACTTCATTGACCAGGCTTTCTGCATACTGTTCAATGAATTTATTCCAGATATCTGCACTTACATACTGACCGTAATTTGTGCTTTTCAGTTCTTCAGTCCCAAGAGGATAAGCTTCAATCCCTGTATATGCCATGGGGACTGAATTTTCTTCGGCATAGGCTGTGCTGAGCAGGAAGTTTAATCCGGTTCCGAAGCCTACTTCCAGGAGCTGTAGCGGTTGGTCTGGGAAAACTTCCCGGGCATGCCTGAGTCCAGCGTTGATAAATACATGTTTGCTTTCCTGTAAGGCACCATGTTTGGAATGGTAATGTTCACCTATGGTTTCATTGTATAAAGTATTCGAGCCATCGGCAGTCTGCGTAATCACGTTCATTTCTCAAATTTATCGTATTTGTTTAAATTAGCTTAAATTTATTTGGATATGGATATTGAAATGTTCCGCGATTATTGCCTTTCCCTGCCGGGGACTACTGAAGACCTGAAATGGGGAGATAACCTTTGTTTCCTTGTGGAGGAAAAGATTTATGTGATGGCCTCACTGGATTCAGGCAGCCTGGTCTTCAAATGTGACCCGGAAGAATTTGAGGAATTGACGGCCCGGGACGGGGTGAAACAAGCTGGTCATATGGCCAAAGGTCAATGGGTGGCGCTGATGGATTTTGATGTGCTTCCTGTGAAGGAACTTCAAAAGAGAATTGCCGGTTCCAGGTCATTAGTCCTAAAAAAACTGCCGAAAAAAATTCAGGAGAAATATACAGCTGCTGAATAACGGTAAAATAAGGCTGAAATGTAACCTCTGTTACATTTGATGGATTTTAGGGTTTTTGTGTATTATGGATCATTTATTTTTGTGATTTCTCTCATTATTTTAACCTGTGCTTCCTTTTAGTTTTGCTTTAAATTAAAAAAAAGCCAAATGAAAAGATTAATTTTAGTGTCAACAATGATGTTTGTTGGGTTTACTGTCTTCGGTCAGTCGGTTGAAAGCAGCAAGGAAACAAAAAATGATGCAGGTCATGAATGGAGAGTGAGGTTGCGTGGCGTAGGTGTTGTTCCTCAGGAGAGTGCAAAAATAGGCGTGATCGGCGGGGATGCAGAAATTTCCAATACCCTGATTCCTGAACTCGATTTCACGTATTTTTTTAATAAACATTTTGCGGCTGAACTGATCCTGGGTACCACAAGACATTCCGTAAATACGGCTTCTTCTGATCTTTCAGCCATTGGTGCTTCGAGTTCTGCCAATGTAGACCTGGGCAAAGTATGGTTGTTGCCACCAACACTGACTTTTCAATACCACTATCCTGTTGGAAAGTTTAATCCGTATATCGGCGCCGGATTGAACTATACGATCTTTTACAGTGTAGACGAAGGCCCGACAGTAAAAGATGTAACATATGAAAACAAGTTTGCATTTGCCGCCCAGGCCGGATTTGATATTGATATCAGCGACCGTTTTTTTGTAAACGTGGATGTGAAGAAACTCTTCCTCTCTACCGATGTCACTGTTGATGCTTCGAATTTAACCCCCGCCAATAGTCCGTCACTGGCACCGGTTTTAAGTAATATTCAGGCAGACGTAAAAATCAACCCGTGGCTGCTGGGGATAGGTATCGGATGTAAATTTTAAATAAAATACGCACATAGAAAGACCTCTTCAAATGCTGAAGGGGCTTTTCTCCGCTTAACCGGATATTGGATTACCGTTTTTCACTGTCGTGTTTTTCCGGTTTAATCTCCGTATCAATCATTTCCTTTTCGAATTTCTTTTTGTCTTTTTGATTTCTTCTGATGAGATAGATAATCAGCAGGATAACTGCCAGCAAGACCAGACCTGCAATTTCATAATTGATGTCCATAGGATTTGCATTTAGCTGTAGAGGAAGGAGTCGAACCCTCGGCGTGCCGCCAACCAGCGCTCTACCAGATTAATTAACTACTTAACCTGATACAAATATAATTCAGTTCATCAGGTTTTCTTTCGCCAATCTATTCCTTAACAAAAGAATAATACTTTTTGTTCACACCATTTTTACTCATCTGCTTTTCCTTAGCGGGTTGATACTGTCGTACGGATGTTGATTTAATGTGACCTCAAAGAGCCCGATTGTAAACTTAACCTATTTTTAACCTGAAAAATTATAGATTCTATAGGTTTAAGCTTAGTATTGGAATCTTTTTACCATATCCCGAAAAATAAGATCACTGATATGTCTAACCGTAGATTTTTTATCAAAAGCAGCCTTGCAGGTTTGGTTCTTGCAGGAATTTCCCCGGCAGTATCCGCACTGAGTCCTGCAGAACAGGATGCATTGCCTGAACCGGGCAAAAAGCTGAAACTCCGCTTTGCAATTGCATCCGACGGCCATTATGGCCAGCCGGGAACGGAGTATAAAAAAGACCATGCCAATATGGTCGGCTGGTTGAATGATGCACACGGCATTAGTCCCCTGGATTTTGTTATTATCAACGGAGACCTGGTACATGACCGCCCCGATTTGTTACCTGAAGTAAAAAAGGATTATTATGATCATTTAAAGGTTCCTTTTTATGCCATACCGGGAAACCATGACCATACCGATACGGCAACATGGAAGTCTATTTTCGGGTATGAGGATAATTTTTCTATGGAAAAGAATGGGGTAGGGTTTGTACTTGCCAATACCTCTAATACTACCGGTAAATATCTCGCTCCCAATAATGAGTTCATTAAAATGGAACTCGATAAATTTACGGCATTAAAAACCGTTTTTGTGGTTTTACACATTCCACCACACCTGTGGGTTCCGGAAAATCCATTTGTAGATTCGCCGGAAACTGTCAAACTGTTGCATGCCTATCCGAATGTGAAAGCTGTGTTTCATGGGCATGACCATAGCCTGGATGCCGTGTTTTACACCAATAAACTGCCACACTTCTTTGATTCCCATATTGGGGGCAGCTGGGGAACAAGTTATCGCGGATACAGGATTGTCGAAGTGGATGAAAATGATAAGGTAACTACCTACCAGGTCAATGCGAGTAAAAGTCCGATGCTGAATTCCACAGTCTTGTAAAGATTGATCTGAAAACTTATTCGGCGTCTGTGTTTTGGATAAGCGGTATAGCCTGGCTAAGCCGTAATGTTTGGGTAGATGATGGCCTCTAAAACAGGTTGGCGAGGAGGTGGCCTGCTGTACAGAACGGGCAGAATTATTATATAATAATTTGATAACATACAGGAAACACCCTTAAGGAACTATCGGGATAATTTTGGATCGAAATAAATTGATCCATGCAGTATTATAAAAATGATTCGGAGGCGGCGCAGGCATTGAAAGATGGGAACATGCGTGCATTGGAGTATTTTTATCATGCTTATCAGAAAACATTGCTGCTGTTCCTAAGGAGCTACTGCCGTGACGAAATGCTGGTGGAAGAGATGTCCCAGGAAGCTTTTATTCAGCTTTGGGAGAACAAACATAAGGTGAATCCGGAACAAAATGTTAAAAACCTGCTGTTCACCATCGCTAAAAATAAAGTGATTGACCAAACCCGTCAAATCCGCAACCAGGCAAGGATTATCAAATTACAACCTGTAGAAAATGCAGGCAACTTTACGCTGGATCAGGTGATCCTGGCCGATTATAACCGTTTGCTGTCCAATGCACTTTTACAGTTGCCTGCCCGTAGCAGGGAAGTGTATGCACTGAGCAGAACGACGCAGCTCAGTAATGTCGAGATATCCAACCAACTGAATATTTCCGTGAAGACTGTTGAAAAGAATATCACCAAGACGCTGCATTTCCTTCGCTCTTTCCTCAAAAACCAGCAGATCCTGCTCCTCTTTGTATTTTTTTATCAATATTTTTTTTAAATAGGTAGGGTTGCCCTACAGGTTATACGTATACCACGTATAACAAATGAAAGAACATCCTTTTACTCCGGAAAAAATAGCGCAGTTTTTTGAAGGTACCCTTCCTGAAACTGAACATACAGCAGTATTAAACTGGTTCTCTTCTCTTTCCGAAGAAGAACAGCTTGCCTTTATGGATCAGCACCTGGCTGCATTGGAAAAGCAGGAGGTTAGCTGGGTGGATGTTCAGAATAATGGATTCGGGCAGATTGAAGAACGTATACTCCAGATAAGAGAATCAAATAGACATAAGGGATACTGGTTCCTCAGGATTGCTGCAGTCAGCCTGCCTTTCCTGCTGGGATATTTTCTCCTGCAACAACCGGATACCGCAACGAAAGAATCCGGCGGCATTGAGCTTTCTGCTACCATAAAAACGATCCGGGTCAGTAATCCCTCGCATACGGTCAAAAATATTTCCTTACCGGATTCCAGTACGGTTATCCTCTATCCAGGGGCGGAAATGAGTTATACTGCGGGGCTTCAGGGGGAAAAAAGGGCATTACAATTATCGGGTAAAGCCTTTTTTAACGTGAAACATGAGGAACACCGTCCTTTTACCGTCCAAACGGGTGCAATCACTACAGTTGTACTGGGGACTTCCTTCTGGATAGACGCAGAAAAGGGAGCCGGAAAAATCAGTGTAAAAGTGAAAACCGGAAAAGTGGGGGTGATACATGGCAAACAGGCAACTGTATTTCTATTGCCCACAGAAATGGCCGCATTCAATACCACTAGTGGGGTACTCGCAAAGGTTAATCCACCTGCAGTTAAAAAACGTGTAACCACTACAATTGAAGACATTCCTGCAGCCCTGGTATTTAATGAAACCCCTTTAAGACAGGTAGTGAGGGCGCTGTCCGAAAACTTTAAGGTCAATATCACCACACAGGACTCGCTGCATAACGATAGGCCAGTTAGCCTGAGTACAAAGGGAAAAACAATGGAGGCCATCTTACAGGAAATTAAATCACAAATCCATATCGATTATGAAATAAAAGACAACCGTATTACCATCAAAAATCAGGAATAAAAAGAAACCATGAGTGGGTCGAGCACTCATGGAATCAGACATCATTAAAAACTGGTCTTAATGACCGCCATTATTAAAAATCTAAAATATGAAAAAAAAGTCTACATCCTCAAAATGTATCTTTCAATCCATCGTTGTCTTGCTGATTTTCAGCACGATGCTATTCAGTCAATTTTCTTCCCATGCCCAGGGCACTACCTCTTCAGGTATCCGGGGCTATGTTTTCAATAACATGAACCAGCCGCTTTCAGGAACAAGTGTAACTGCAGTCTATAAACCTTCCAACAGCCGCTTTGTGGTGACCGTAAATGAAAAAGGTGCCTTTAACTTACAGAATTTACCTGTCGGCGGGCCTTATACCATTGAAATCACCCATATTGGGAACAGGAAATACACGGAAGAAAATGTAACCCTGCCATTGGGACAGGTGTATACCATGAAAGTATATATGGATTCCGAAGACCAACAGTTAAATGCAGTAGAGGTGAAAGGTGCAAAAACAGGATCTTCAAGAAATCTGTTAAAGACCGGAGCTTCAAAAAATATCAGCCGCGCAGATATAGACCGCTATCCTTCTATTAACCGTTCATTAGCTGATTATACCAGGTTTACCCCGCAGTCTTCAGGTTTATCTTTCGGGGGAAGGAATAACAGGTTCAACAATATCCAGATAGACGGATCGCAGAACAATGATATTATGGGTTATGGAGTAGGCGGAGGGACAACTACAGGCGCTCCGGGTGGTCAGGCCGGCACACAGCCAATCAGTCTGGATGCGATTGACGAGATTCAGGTGGTACTAGCTCCATTTGATGTGAAGCAAGGCAGTTTTACCGGAGCAGGAATTAATGCGGTTACCCGTCGTGGTAACAATACCACCACAGGTTCTATCTACACTTTTGGCAAGAATGAATCATTGGTAGGGAAAAGTCCCGATGAAAAACGGGCCAAATACAATGAGTTTACAGATGTCCAGTATGGTTTCAGATTGGGAGGACCAATTATAAAGGATAAACTGTTTTACTTTGTGAATGCAGAGATCAGCCGCAGAAAGGAACCTTTATTGTACAAAGCAAAAGGAAGCCAGGGAAGCACCCTTGAATCTAATATCGAGGCTGCAGTGGCACAGGATTTATCAGATTACCTGAAAAATAACTTTAATTATGATCCAGGGAATTTTGATGACATCAATAAAGAAACGAACAGTGAAAAGTTTTTTGTCCGCTTCGATTACCTGATCAATGCCAAAAACCGTTTAACAGTGAGGCATAATTATGTGCATGGAAAACGTGATGACATCAGCAATGGTATCAATGCCCTGAGGTTTGAAAATAATAAATATATACAAACCAGTACCACCAATATTACTGTAGCAGAGCTGAACACCTATTTTTCCAATAATGTAGTGAATAACCTGATCATTGGATATTCAAACGTACGTGATAACCGTGAAATTCCAGGCAGCCCATTCCCTCAGGTAACAGTTCAGTTGGGTGCGTCTGCGACCATCACAGCCGGAACAGAAGGGTATTCCCCTTCGGCGCGACAAACGCAGAACCTGTTCCAGCTGACAGATAACCTGGACGTGATTGCTGACAATCACCACTTTACTTTCGGGACACAGAATGAGTTTTTCAAGTTCGACAACCAGTTTATCCAGAATATCTGGGGGAACTATACCTTCAATAGCCTGGAAGCATTCAAAACGAATCAGGCACCTACGCTATATCAGCTGACGTATTCAAAGGTTCCGGGTGTAGCCATCCCTACGTCGATCTTCCGTGCAATGCAACTTGGATTTTATGCTCAGGATGAGTTTACCGCAACAGAAGGACTGAAAATTACAGGTGGCCTGAGAGTGGATATTCCGGTATTCCTTGATAAGCCACTGGCGAATGAACAGTTTGCCGCTTCATTCCAATCGCAGGGGCTGGCTACAGATACGAAACCAAAATCGCAGTTCCTGTTTTCACCACGTTTAGGCTTTAACTGGGATGTGATGAAAAATGGCGCTACAATCATCAGGGGTGGAACAGGTATTTTTACTGGCCGTCTGCCTTATGTATGGTTAGGAAATGCGTATAACAATTCAGGTGTAGACCTGGGTAGGATCAATGCTACCGGAACAGCAACAGCAGCTATCCGTTTTGATGGTGATGTAAACAATCAGCCACGTACGGCAAATGTGGCTACTTCGGAGATCGATCTTACCGATAAGAACTTTAAAATGCCTCAGGTATGGCGTTCCAATCTGGCAATTGACCAGAAGCTGATCTGGGGATTCGTAGGAACACTGGAAGCGATTTATGGAAAGGAACTGAATGCACCCTATATCCAGGATTTAAATCTGGTTGAGCCAACAGCTAAGCTGGCAGATGGGCGCGACTTGTACCCTGCCGGGAATGCAAGACTGAAATACCCGGAATATACAAACGTATTTTTACTGAGGAATACCAATAAAGGATACCAGTACAGTTTAACGGCACAGTTACAGCGCAATGTGGCACAGGGCGTGTCGGGTTCAATTGCCTATACCTATGCGCAATCGAAGGATATTTCCAGTATGAACTCTACGATTGCCTCTACAAACTTCAGGAACAATACCATTGCAAATAATCCAAATATGCCTTTGTCTACTTATTCTGACTGGAATCTGGATCACAGGATTATTGGTACCGTGTCTTACCGTTTTGAATACCTTAAAAATTATGCGACGACTATTGGCTTGGTTTATAACGGACAGTCGGGCCTGCCGTATACCTACCGTCTGAATTCAGATATCAATAATGACGGACAGGCACAGAATGATGCGATGTATATTCCAAGGTCGGAAGCAGATATCGTGCTGATCCCTACCAATGCGGCGGATACGCGTACCCCTGCACAGATTTACCAGCAGCTGAATGCTTTTATTGAACAGGATCCTTACCTGAGTAAACACCGCGGAGAGTTTGCAGAACGTAACGCCGCCAGAACACCATGGTCACATGTTTTTGATATGCACCTGGCACAGGATTTCTTCATCAATACCGGTAAAAAGAGACACAATCTCCAAATTACTTTTGATGTATTTAATGTGGGGAACCTGCTGAATAAAAACTGGGGATTAATTAAGCTGCCTTCGATTACCACAGCTCAGTTACCTGCGACATTAAGTGGTTCCATCCTGACTTACAGGAATACCACCACAGTCAATGGGGTTTCCCGTGCAGCTTACAGCTATACGCCACTGAGCAGCTCATTTGTCAATGCACCATTCGACTCCAGATGGAGAGGACAGATTGGTGCCAGATATAGCTTCTAAATTATTACGGAAGCAGAGATTATCCAAAATAGAAGCGCCCCGGTCATTTATTACGATGACCGGGGCGCTTCTATTTTAATACACTCTTTAAATTACCACAACCGGATCCGGTCTTCTGGTTTTTTATATAATTTATCTCCGGGTTTCACCTCAAAGGCTTCATACCAGGCGTCCATGTTTACCGGTGCACCGATAGTCCTGTACGGGCCTGGAGAGTGGGGATCTGTTTTAATCAGCTGAGCCGCACTTTCAGGTAAGATATTACCTCTCCATACCTGTGCCCAGGAAAGGAAGAAGCGCTGGTCAGGACTGAATCCATCAATCTTTTCATTAGACTGACCTTGTTTGGTGAGCTTGAAAGCGGTATATGCTGCATTTAATCCACCCAGGTCACCAATGTTTTCGCCCATAGTGAGCTTTCCATTTACATGAAGGGTATCCAATACCGTATAGGCATCAAATTGTTCCCCCAGCGCTTTGGTTTTCTCTTCAAACTTGGTACGGTCTTCTGCAGTCCACCAGTTTTTAAGATTTCCTTCCTGATCGTATTGGCTGCCACTGTCATCAAATCCATGCGACATTTCATGACCAATTACAGCACCTATACCGCCGTAGTTGATGGCGTCATCGGCATCTGGTGCAAAAAATGGAAATTGCAGAATACCTGCCGGAAATACGATTTCATTCATCGTAGGGCTATAATAAGCATTTACTGTCGGAGGTGTCATTCCGAAACGGTTACGGTCAACCGGTTTACCCAGCTGACTGATCATTTCTGTATACCCCCAGATGCCTGCATTTCTGATATTCTGGAAATAGGTGCTGCGGGTAATGTTCAGGCCTTCATAAGTTTTCCATTTTTCAGGGTAACCGATTTTGGGAACAAAGGCATTCAGCTTGGCTAAGGCTTTTTCCTTAGTGACCGCACTCATCCATTCCAGGTTTTTAATCCGGATCTCGAACGCCTTACGCAGGTTGCTGATCAATTCGGTCATGCGGGCCTTCGCTTCAGGCTTAAAATATTTAGCGACATACAGTTGTCCCAGCAATTCTCCGATAGTTCCATCGGTTAACTGCGACATGCGCTGCCACCTCGGCGTTTGTATACGCTGACCTGTTTGCGCCTGAGTAAATGCGAAATTGGCGTTGACGAAAGGAGTACTCAGGTTTGGTGCGGCATTTTTAAGTACATTCCATTGCAGGTAGGTTTTCCAGTCGGCCACAGAAACATCCGACAGCATTGTATTTAAGCTCAGGAAGAATTTTGGAGAATTGACCATCACCGTATCCTGACCTTTTACCTGCAGTTTTTCCAGTGTGTTTACCCAATTGATGTTCGACGTTGTTTCGTTGAAATCAGCAATGGTAAACTTGTTATAGGTTTTATAAGGATCACGCATCTCCAGTCTTGACAGCTGTGCTTCAGCTAATGCCTTCTCTATCTTCCAGATGGTTTCAGCCTTTTGTTTAGCTTCCTCAGCCTTTGTACCGGTCAGGGTGAACAGTGTGCTGATGTAGTGGAAATAGGCGTCACGGATCTTCAGTGACCTGCTGTCGTCTTTTAAGTAATAATCGCGGTCGGGCAGGGTGGTCCCACCCTGACTCAGTTGAGGAAGGTACTTATTTACATTTTTTCTGTCCTGTGCTACACCGAATCCGTACATCGGACTTCCGATTCCTGAAGTGCGCATGAATACAACTTCATCGAGGATGCCCTGTAGGTTCTTAATTTTCCCAATCCTGGAAAGATCAGCTTTGATAGGGGAGAATCCCAGTTTGTCAATCGTGGTGCTGTCCATCGCAGCAGTATAGAAATCACCAACCCTTCTTTTAACCGATCCTGCAGGTGCAGATTGGTCTCCGGCAGCTTCTTCTACAAGGCCTTTGACTGCGATGATATTGAAATCCCTTAATTCGTTAAAACTTCCCCAACGGGTTTCCTTGGCTGGAACAGGGTTCTTTTTGATCCAGTTTCCACTGGCATAGTTGTAGAAATCATCTCCAGGTTTTACCGTGAGATCCATGTTGGCAGGATCAATAAATTTTTCTGGTGCCTGTTGCGCAAAGGAGGAATAGCCTGCCGCTACAATCCCTAAAGCAGCAAATGAGCTTTTAAGACGGTTGATAGTCATCATTATTCAGTTAATAGTTTTTATGAAGGCATTATTGTCCTGATAGAACACCAATACCATCGTGTGTAATATGTCGTAGGAAACGAACACTAGGCGGAACCAGAAATTAAGAATAGGCAGATCCCGTTCATTTAAAAACGACACGGGCTGAAATTAAGCAATACCAGTAAACATTAAGACTGTCTAATGAAAATATTACTTATTGAACCAATCATAAATTTTTGCTAATCCTAACTTTCTAAGGATCAGTCCGGGAATCAGAAATGCTTTAATAGATTTCATGGCTGAATAATTATATACTATTAACATATTTTAACATATATTATTGTGAACGTGTCGATAATTATGTTATAACTGGTCACTTGGCTTAAAATGGAGGGATTGGGCAATAGTCATAATTACTATATTTGGCGGATAAATTTAAAATGATAATGAAGAAAATATTGGTGCTTATCCTTTTCTTATCGCCTTTTTTCCCTGGCGTTGCACAACAGAAACAGTTAACTGTACAGGATGCCATGCTCAAGGCAAGGGCCAGCCTGGCACCACAGAGTTTACCACTCCTGCAATTTATGTATGGTACGGAAGATTATGTATACCTGAAAAGAGAGGCAAATGGGGCATCCTGGTACACAGGAAATACAGGCCTGAAAGAGGAAAAGGTTTTGCTGACCCTGGAAGGACTGAATGAAAGTTTAAAAAAGGCCGGTAAAGATGTTTTACCGCAGATGCCTTTTGTGGAGTTCAATAAAGGGAAAAACTGGATTATCTATATCAACGGTGCCGCTGTAGCCTATGACCCTGCAAAAAATACCTTCATCCCTGAACTGGCAGCCTCCTTGCTGGACAAGGATAAACTGGAGAAAGGAAATGCGGGTTTTGCGGCATACCTGCAGGATTTTAACCTGTTTGTGAGCGATGGAACTAGTGCTAAACAGGTGACTACCGATGGGAATAAGGATATTGTTTATGCTTCTTCCGTACACAGGGATGAATTTGGTATTTCCAAAGGTACCTTCTGGAGCAATAATGGACAGCAACTGGCTTTCTATAGAATGGATCAGGGGATGGTGACAGATTATCCCATTATCGACTGGACAAGCTACCCGGCGAAGAATGTCAATATAAAGTATCCGATGGCAGGTGGTAAAAGTCACCAGGTGACTGTTGGGGTGTATCATACGGCTACACAAAAGGTGGTTTACCTGAAGACCGGTGAACCGGCAGAGCAGTACCTGACCAATATTACCTGGAGTCCTGATGATCGATTTATCTATCTGGCCATTGTTAACCGTGGACAAAACCACATGAAGTTAAATGTGTATGACGCAGCTTCTGGTAATCTGGTGAAAACCTTATTTGAGGAGAAAGATGATAAATATGTGGAACCCCTGGTACCGGTATTGTTCCTGAAAAATGATCCTGCTAAGTTTATCTGGCAAAGTAACCGTGATGGATGGAACCATTTGTACCTCTATGATACGAAGGGTAAATTGCTGAAACAACTGACCAAAGGAAACTGGGAAGTGCTGGAGGTGATGGATTTTGATGCAAAAGGCGAGCATCTTTTTTATGTGTCTACCGAAGAATCCCCTGTTAACAGGAATGTGTACAGCTTAAATATCAACACAGGAAAATCTGTGCGACTGACAAAAGGAGCAGGTGTTCACCGGGTGCAGATCAGTACCTCCGGACGTACCCTGATCGATAATTTCAGTACTACTGAAAATCCGGGAACGGTCAGTGTGTTTGAAACCGCAGGTTCCGGAAAGAAACAACTGCTGCAGTCGGCTAACCCTTTAAATGAATACGGAAAAGTAAATTCCGGTATTTTCACCTTAAAAAGCAAGAGCGGCGATTTGCTGTATTGTAACCTATATAAAGCTGAGGGACTGGACACCACAAAGAAACATCCTGTGATTGTGTACTGGTATGGGGGTTCCCATGCGCAACTGGTTTTAAATCAGTGGAATGGTGGGGCTGGCGACTATTGGTTCCGGTATATGGCACAACAGGGCTATATTGTATTTGTTATGGATACCCGAGGCAGTGATAACCGTGGAAAGGCATTTGAGCAGTCAATGTTCAGAAGGGCGGGAGATGTGCAAATGGAAGATATGGTGACCGGAACAGATTACCTGAAAGGTTTACCCTACGCAGATAGCAGCAGAATGGGATTATTTGGCTGGAGCTTTGGTGGATTCAATACTGTAGATTTTATGCTGAACCATCCTGATGTATTTAAGGCTGCTGTCGCGGGCGGACCCGTAACCAACTGGAAGTTTTACGAAGTGATGTATACCGAGCGTTATATGGATACCCCACAGGAAAATCCTGAAGGTTATGCGGCGACAGATTTAACGATGCAGATCCAGAAGCTTAAAGGTAAACTGCTGTTGATTCATGGATTACAGGATAATGTGGTAGTGCAGCAGCATTCTGTAGAATTGGTAAAGAAAGCAGTAGACCATGGAGTGCAGGTGGATTATATGATTTACCCGGGCCATGAGCACAATGTGACCGGAAAGGACAGGGCGCACCTGTACCAGAAAGTGACAGATTATTTTATGCAAAACCTGAAGTAGAGAAATGACTGAAGTAAAATTTTTCACAGAACGACTGAAATTAAGACTGGTCGAGATGGCAGATCTGGAAGCCGTCCATATCTTGCACCACCTGGCAGAAACTGACCAGTATAATACACTGGGGATTCCAAAAAACCTGGAGGAAACCAATGTGATTGTTGATGGCTGGATCAATGACCACCAGAAGAAAACGATTAAGAATTATACTTTTGCGATTGAACTGGAAAAGGGCGGGTTTATTGGGTTAATCGCACTCAAATTGTCTTCCTCGAAGTTCAAAAGTGCAGAGGTATGGTATAAGATCAATGTAGATTTCTGGAATAAAGGATATGCTACTGAAGCGATCCGGGCAATCATCAGGTTTGGCTTTGACCGTCTTAAATTACACCGGATCAATGCCGGATGTGCTGTTGAAAACCTGGCTTCTATCCGTGTACTTGAAAAAGCAGGAATGACACAGGAGGGCAGGAAGAGGCAGATTTTACCACTTAAAACCGGTTGGATGGATAGTTTTGAATATGCAATCCTTGACGAAGAGTGGAAAGCCTGATTCTTTTCCATTAAAAAGATTATTTTTGCAATTGAAACTGATACTTTAAAAATATAATGAGCATTTCCACTAAATATGATCCGGCAGCAACCGAAGACAAATGGTACAGCTACTGGCTTTCAAAAAACTTCTTTCATTCTGAACCTGATGAGCGCGAGCCTTATACCATTGTAATTCCTCCACCAAACGTTACTGGTGTATTGCACATGGGGCATATGCTTAACAATACCATTCAGGATGTACTGATCCGCCGTGCCCGTATGCAGGGGAAAAATGCCTGCTGGGTACCGGGAACAGACCATGCTTCTATCGCGACAGAAGCAAAAGTGGTCGCCATGCTGAAGGAAAGAGGAATTAGTAAGAAAGACCTGAGCAGGGAAGAGTTTCTTGCTTATGCCTGGGAATGGAAAGAGAAATACGGAGGCATCATTCTTGACCAGCTGAAAAAACTGGGGGCAAGCTGCGACTGGGAGCGTACACGTTTCACCATGGAGGAAGACCTTTCAGATTCAGTGATCGACAGCTTTATCCATTTATATAAAAAAGGAAGAATATACCGCGGAATCCGCATGGTGAACTGGGATCCGGCTGGTAAAACAGCGGTGTCTGATGAAGAAGTGATCCGTAAAGAGGTGAACCAGAAGTTATACTATATTAAGTATTCCATTGCTCCCGCGAATGCAGATGCTGCAGTGGAATACCTGACTATTGCGACCACACGACCTGAAACCATCATGGCGGATGCAGCGATTTGTATCAATCCTAATGATGAACGTTATACCCACCTGAAAGGTAAAACTGTTTTCGTTCCGCTGATTAACCGTGAGATCCCGGTGATTGAAGACGAATATGTAACGATGGATTTTGGTACAGGCTGCCTGAAAGTTACGCCTGCGCATGACCTGAACGATTATGAACTGGGGGTAAAACATAAGCTTCCTGTGATCGATATCCTGAATGATGATGGTACTTTAAATGAGCTTGCCGTTATTCTGGTAGGCGAAGACCGCTTTGCAGCCAGAAAGAAAATTGCCGTATTGCTCGATGAAGCAGGTCACCTGGAAAAAGTGGAAGATTATAAGTCGCAGGTAGGATTTTCTGAACGTACCGATGCTGCCATTGAGCCTAAACTTTCCATGCAGTGGTTCTGTAAAATGGATGAGATGGCAAAACCTGCCCTTGAAGACGTATTGAACGGAGAGGTGAAGCTGATCCCGGAGAAATTCGTGAACACCTACCGTCACTGGATGGAGAATGTGCGCGACTGGAATATCAGCAGACAACTGTGGTGGGGACAACAGATTCCGGCATGGTATGATGATAAAGGTAACTGGGTAGTTGCCAAAACGAAGGAAGAGGCTTTGGATGAATTTCTGAAGCTGAAAGATATTGATGGCAATTTCTCTGAAGAAGAAGCCCATGGCTTTAAACACCAGCTGGCACCATTCATTAAACAGGATGATGACGTGATGGATACCTGGTTTTCTTCCTGGTTATGGCCAATATCTGTATTTGACGGACTGAAAAATCCGGGAAATAAAGATATCAGTTATTATTACCCCACGAACGACCTGGTGACGGCTCCTGAGATCTTATTCTTCTGGGTAGCGCGGATGATTATGGCAGGACATGAGTTTACGGGTAAAAAACCATTTACCAATGTTTACCTGACTGGTATCGTACGTGATAAACTGGGCCGTAAAATGTCTAAGTCGCTGGGTAATTCACCTGATCCGATTGGCCTGATTGAAAAATATGGAGCGGATGGTGTTAGGGTAGGAATGTTATTGTGCTCTCCTGCAGGAAATGACCTGATGTTTGATGAAAGCTATTGTGAACAAGGCAGGAATTTTGCCAATAAAATATGGAATGCCTTCCGTCTGGTGAAAGGATGGAAAGTTGATGAAAGTCTGCCAAATCCAAATGAACAGGCTATTCTATGGTTCGAGAACCGTTTCAATGAGGCTTTTGCTGAAATTGAAGATAACTTTAAACAATACCGCCTGTCTGAATCTCTGATGACGACTTATAAGTTAGTGTGGGATGATTTCTGTGCCTGGTACCTGGAAATGGTAAAACCTGTTTATCAGCACCCAATTGATCCTGCTACCTTAAAAGCAACGATCGGTTTCTTTGAGAAAATATTGAGCCTTCTGCATCCATTTATGCCATTTTTGACAGAAGAGTTGTGGCATGATGAGTTGTTTGGCAAGAAAGGTGAACTGGATTGCATTATTGTTGCACCGTTCCCTGTTGCAGGCCATGCTGATGCAGCTTTACTGAAAGATGTGGAAGTGGTGAAAGGTATTGTTGCTGAAGTGCGTAATATCCGGAATACGAAGCAGATTTCCCCTAAGGAAGGATTGCCATTGGGCATTAAAGTGAATTCAGCTTTAGCGTATGATAAATGGCTGACTATTATCGGGAAACTGGCCAATATTACAGCGGTTGACTTTGTGAATGATAAGGTTGCGGGTGCGGCTTCATTTATGGTGGGGAATGATGAGTTCTTTATTCAGCTGAATGAGACTGTCGATGTAGAGGCAGAACGTGAACGCTTAAATGCAGACCTGGTGTATTTGCAAGGCTTCCTGAAGTCTGTTGATGCGAAGCTGGGTAATGAAAGGTTCGTGCAGAATGCGAAACCGGAGATTATTCAGAATGAACGTAACAAGAAATCAGATGCGGAAGGGAAGATTAAAATTATAGAGGAGTCCTTGCAAGCACTTTCCTAATTAGGAACGGTATGCGGGAAAGAATTTTCTTCCTGTAAAAACTTGGGGTATGCTGTTTGATGTCTGGATAATTTGCCTAAAGGGGCGAAAGATTCAGACATCAAACAGCATACCCCTTTTTGTAAAATAACTGCTGTGAAACAATGATCCATAAACCTGTATGGGCAAATAGTATTCAGTTATCTCAACTGATTGTGAAAAGATGATCTATAAAATAAGTGTACACACCTCCATATCTACATACCTCAGCTGGTTTTGAATATAAACCCATATCACGGATACACACTTTTTCGGATAAAGACTGCTTCGTTTACCTGTATTTCTTTAAGCGTTCAATTTACCTCCATCCCAGGTGAGAAGAAATTCAAAAAATGAATCCTGTTGTTGAAAGGCATTCAAGCGTATTTCAGCGCTTGTCGGCCTGGAAACAATAGGATTCATTTTTCCGGCTGAAAGCCGTAGATGAAGCTTAGAAGACTCGCAGGAGAACCCAATTACAAATCCCTGTAGTCCGGCAGTTCCTCAAAAAATAAAAAAGATGATTTAAGGTGATCTATCTGTGCATAACAATGCTTCAGTCCATTGGTCACCACCAGCCATTTGGCTTTATGTACGGAATTGTATCTTGATGCCTGGTCAAACACAGCCTGGGAAATCTTCACCGAAGGTGCCTTACATTCAATCACCATGATGCGCTCACCGGAAGTATTAAAAATAACGATGTCAGTTCTTTTCTGCAATGCATTTAAATGCAGTCCCCCTTCAATCTGGATCAGAGATTTAGGAAACTTCCTTTCCTTAATCAGGTATTGGATAAAATGCTGCCTTACCCATTCTTCAGGTGTCAGCACCAGGTGTTTCTTCCTGATTTCATCAAAAATAAAATACTGCTCTTCTTTTAGGGTAATCCTGAAAGGATGATGCGGTAAATTAAGTGCTGTGGGATTAAATGCCATTTGTGCAAAAATAACCTTTAATAATTAATTTATAGCGGTTACATTTGGATAATTATATGAGTGCCTCCGATATTATAAAAGACCTTAAAGCAAAAAAGTTCAAGCCGGTTTATCTGCTGCATGGTGAAGAACCGTATTATATTGACCAGATTATTCACTATATGGAGCAACATATTCTGAATGATATGGAAAAGGGGTTCAACCAGACCGTTTTATACGGGAAGGATACAGATATGGCTACCATTCTGAATGCCGCTAAACGATACCCGATGATGTCCGATTATCAATTGATCATTGTGAAGGAAGCACAGGATTTAAAATGGGCAAAGGAAACTGAAGGAAGCAGTAAAGAAGCAGAATTTATTCAGAGTTATTTTGAAAAACCACTGCCCAGCACCATTCTGGTGTTCGGCTTTAAGTATGCAAATTTCGATAAGCGCAAGAAGCTATTCAAATCCATTACCAAAAGCGGATTGGTATTTCAGTCTGATCCGGTAAGGGATTATAAGCTGGCAGGCTGGATTGAAGACCTGGTCAAAGAAAAGGGAGCTAAAATAGCTCCGCAGGCTGCGGCATTGATGGCGGAATACCTGGGGACGGATTTATCCAAGATTTCCAATGAGCTGGAGAAACTGATGCTGAATGTCAGCAGGGAAACAACCATAGATACCGACCATATCCAGCGGAATATTGGCATCAGTAAAGAATATAACGTCTTTGAGCTGCAGAAAGCTTTGGCGGTAAGGAATGTATTGAAGGCCAATCAGATTGTCAACTATTTTGCAGATAATCCCAAAGCAAACCCTATGGTCATGGTGATGGCAAATTTAAACGCGTATTTCACTAAAATCCTTAAATACCATTACCTGCAGAACAAAAGTGAAGCAGCCAAAGAGTTGGGGGTTAATCCTTATTTCGTGAAGGACTATGAAACGGCGGCCAGAAGTTATACTATCGGCAAAACTTTTGATATTATCAGTCTGTTGCGGGAATATGACCTGAAGAGCAAAGGAGTGGACAGTACGGGGAATGTGACTGACGGAGAGCTGCTGAAAGAGTTGATGTTTAAAGTACTGCATTAATATTTAATCACTGCTTGTATTTACATTTTGCCATTTCTATTTATTTAACCACAAATTGTTCCGCTTTTATTAGTTTTGGTTACTGAAACCATCGAAGGAATTATATAAACAATCAACAAATGAACTACTTCTTAGTCAAGTCAGAACCTTTTAAATATAGCTGGGAACAGTTTAACAAAGACGGACGTACCTTCTGGGATGGTGTACGAAACTACCAGGCACGTAACAATATCAAATTGATGAAAGAAGGTGACTTAGTCCTTTTTTACCATAGCAATGAAGGGAAAAATGTGGTGGGCATCGCCAAAGTAGTCAGGGAATTCTATCAGGATCCTACAACTGATGATGCGAATTGGGTGGTGGTAGACCTGGTGCCTGTGGAGACGCTTAAAAATCCCGTTACACTGGAGCAGATTAAAGCCGAGGAGAGCCTTAAGGACATTTCCCTGGTACGTCAGGGCAGGTTATCAGTGATGGAGCTGAAAGCGACTGAATTTGATAAAATACTGGAAATGGGCAGTTAGGTGGAGGCTGAATCCTGAACATAAAAAACCGGATCATTTTTTAAGGTGATCCGGTTTTTTTATTTTTAATATCAAGCGTATTCTTTGCGCTCATGCTTCTTCTTTAAGTCTAAGCCTGTTCACCGAAGAAAAATGTTTTCAGTTCTTTTGCATCTTCAGCCTTCATCTTTCCGGCAAGGATCAAACGCAACTGTCTTCTTCTCAAGGCATCAGCATACAATTCAATTTCGTCTTCCGTCTCTGGTAACAACTCAGGAACAGGGATCGTCCTGCCACTCTGGTCAACCGCCACAAAAGTATAATAGGCCTGGTTGGATTTTACCCGCGTTCCGGAAGGGATATTTTCTGCCCATACATCCAGGCGTACTTCTACAGAAGTATGAAAAGCACGGGTGACTTTGGCCTCAATGGTAATTACATCCCCCAGTTTAATGGGTTGCTGAAAAGATACATTGTCTACCGATGCTGTAACCACAATCCTGTTGCAGTGTTTTTGTGCAGAAATAGCTGCAGCGATATCCATCCAGTGTAACAGCCTGCCACCCATGAGGTTATTTAATGTGTTGGTGTCATTTGGCAGGACTAATTCATTCATGATAGTGAACGAATTTTTTGGGCTTTTGGCGTTTGTACTCATAATTGCTGCAAAAGTAAACAAAATAGAATTAAACGCTGTTACTCTAGCGATTTAACAACAATTACGCTTACAAACTTATGGTCAATCAGACATTTATCCAATATTTTCACTGGTATTATAACGAAGAACAAAAATTATGGCAGAAGGCTATTCAGGAGTCTGGAAAACTGCAGGAAATGGGAATTACAGGAGCATGGCTGCCCCCCGCCTATAAATCAACAGAAGGGGCTGATTCTACCGGGTACGACTGTTACGACCTGTACGACCTGGGAGAGTTTGACCAGAAGAACAGTATCCCTACGCGGCACGGCAGCAAAGATGAATATCTTCAGGCGATAAATGCCTTACAGGAAAAGGGGATTATGGTAATGGCAGACATTGTCTTCAACCATAAAGCTGGTGCAGATGAACTGGAGAAAGTTGCTGTTCGCCGTGTCGATCCGGAAAACAGGGCTGAGTTTATCTCTGATGTCTTTGAAATCGAAGCCTGGACGAAATTTACTTTTCCGGGCAGAGGGGGCAAATACTCTGATTTTGTATGGGATAAAAATTGCTTTAGCGGAACAGACTGGGCTGAAGATTTAAAAGAAACGGCTATATTTTCTATCCAGAATGAATACGGCGAAGGCTGGGAGGAGGTACCTTCATCGGAACTTGGCAATTACGATTACCTGATGTTCAGTGATATTGAATTCCGGAATAAAGCGGTACGGGAAGAGTTGAAAAGATGGGGAGAATGGTATTATGAAACCTGTGGAATGGATGGGTTCAGGCTGGATGCAGTTAAACATATTGCTCCGGATTACCTGAATGAATGGCTGGACCACATGAGGAATAAGTTTAACAAGGACTTTTTCGTCGTAGGAGAAAACTGGGTGCTGGATGATGTGGCCAATCTGCGTTCTTACATAGACCTTACTGAAGGCAGGATGCAGTTGTTTGATTCTATGCTTCACCATAATTTTTACCAGGCAGGATTGCAGGGTGACCAGTATGATATGAGCAAAATATTTGTGGATACACTGGTGGAATCACATCCGCATTTGTCGGTGACTTTTGTGGATAATCATGATTCACAGCCCCTGCAGTCGCTGGAAGCATATGTTGACTTCTGGTTCCGCCCGCTGGCTTATGCCATGATCCTCCTGAGGGAACAGGGAATCCCTTGTATCTTTTATCCCGACCTGTATGGTGCAAAGTATGTAGATAAAGATCATGAAGGGCAGGACAGGGATGTGGAGCTGGTCTTTGTTGAGGGACTGCCGCAAATGACGCAGATACGCAGGGATTTTGCACATGGTTTCCAGCGCGACTATATTGATCATCAGAACTGTATCGGATGGACCAGGGAAGGAGATGAAGAACATGGGGATTCTGGTGTGGCCGTGGTCTTAAGCAATGGAGAGGAAGGCCATAAAAATATGGAAATAGGAAAAGGACATGCGGGACAGATCTTTATTGATGCGATCGGCGGAAGGGAAGATGAAGTAATGGTGAATGAAGAGGGCTGGGCTGAGTTTTTCTGTAATGCAGGAAGTGTCTCTGTATGGATCAGGAAGAAATAATCCCTATCAGAAAGAAAACTTCAACAGTTTATTTCTGCACGGTACTGATGGTTTGATAACCCACCAGTTCATACCAGCGACTACCGGGTTTGCGAAAATAAACAAAAGCCTGGTAGTTGTTCTCGGTTTCAAAGAACGACCCTTCCATCGTAGAGATACTCACGACACCGGTTTTGCTGTCTTTCCAGGCATACTGGTAATCATATACTCCCTGTTTTAAGTACAGATTCGCAGAAAACCTTTTTCTGTTCGCATCATAAGTCATCCTGTTTTCAGGGTTCAGTCTGAAGTTATTGAAACCGCCGGTGACATACAGTTCACCATCTCCCGGAGAGGCAACATCGATGCTGAACCATACTTTTGCATAATCACTGTCGGTATTGTTCTCCAGGTTATCCTGGTTACGGATAAAAAAAGCTCCGTCATCATCAATCTGCCGTGTATACTTCGGCGCATTTCCGTCTGCATCGGCGAATAAAGTGATCCGGTTCAGCGTATCCATTGTAATAGCTGACACATGCGCACCTTTATACCGCAGGCTGCGGATATCGAATTTGCGGAATTCATTTAATCCTTTAAAGTCGTTTGCATTTACTTCATTGTAGATTAAAGTACCAGGTTTAACATAGGTTGGTTTGGTATTCAGTTTGGAGGTCAATGCATTTCCATTTTGCATCAGCACTACTTTCAGGTCGTTGTAAGGATTCTGAATGGGCATCTGATGCGTAACCGTAAAGTTGATCTTCTGGTTGCTGGAGCGCTGGTTTACGTCATTGCTGGGCGTTACCTGCAGGTCGATGTTCACCTGGTTACTGCTGACATAAAAACGCTGTGAGCACACGGGCTTTTTCTGATCTCCTTCTTCATAAATCTTGAGCAGATAATTGCCGGGTATTTTGGGCTTCATCTGTTCATTGGGTATCTTCAGTTCATAATGCGTAAACTTCTGGAGCGTTTTGGAGGAGTAGGCATAATCTATAATCCGGTCCTCGCTTAATCCGTCCAGGTAATCGAGCAGGGTGACATTGGAAGGCTGCCAGTCGAATGTGCAATGTTCTATGGTGTACCAGTATTCTTTGCTTCCTCCATTGAGGTCATCAAAAGAGAACAGCAACTGCGCAGTTGAATTCAGCTGTATAACCGGGAAAGATTGTTCTTTTTGTGTATTGTAACACTGCACAGACTTAATCTGTGCAGTGTAAATATGGTTGTCATACTCAAACTGCTTCTGCTGTGCCCTGCACAGCTGCAGTGTTCCGAAGAATACGAAGAGTAATCCGACAATACGCTTCATCAGGCGGTTTCCAGTTCCATGATTTCTGCAGCAAGGGTTTCCCACTTTTGCTGTGCATCATCCAGCAGTGTTTTTGCTGCCTGATAACGTTTGTTCGCCTCTGCCAGTTTAGCCTGATCACTGTATACTTTTTCGTCTGCCAGTTCAGTTTCAATAACTTTTACAGTCGTCTCCAGCTCAACAGTCTCCAGTTCGATTTTTTGTAACTGGTCGTTCAGCTTTTTGAGCTGCTGTTGTGTATTTATGGTAGGAGGTTTCGGCTCAGCCTTTGGCTTGACTTCTTTTTCTGCTTTTACCGGGATATTTTTGGCCGGTGGAATAACCCTTTTGCTGTTCCAGACTTCGTATTCGGCATAAGTACCAGGATATTGTTTGATCTTTTCCTCTTCAATGAACCAGATTTTATTGGCTACATTATCCAGGAAGTACCTGTCGTGGGATACGGCAATAAATGTTCCCTCAAACTGTTGTAAGGCTTGGATCAGAATGTTTACCGATTGGATGTCCAGGTGATTCGTAGGCTCATCCAGGATCAGGAAGTTAGAGTCTGTCGTTAATGATTTCGCTAAAGCGACCCTTGATTTTTCACCTCCGGAAAGGACTTTAATCCTTTTGAATACATCATCTCCTGTGAAAAGGAAACAGCCCAGGATAGAGCGTAACTCCGTATCGGTATGTTTAGGGGCAAAAGCCTGCAGTTCTTCCAGAATGGTATTTCCCAGGTGAAGGGATTCCAGCTGGTGCTGGGCGAAGAATGTGGTGGTCACATTGTGGCCTGTCTCACAGCTACCTTCAAATTTCTCCACTCCGGCAACCATTCTTAATAAGGTCGATTTACCTTTACCATTGGCACCAATCAATGCGATCTTATCGCCTTTTTCAATAACAGCCTCTGCATCCTCAAGGATGTCTATATTGGGATATTTCTTGGTTGCATTTTCAATCCGGATCACGTGCCGGCCTGAAGGTTTCGTGAATTTGAAGCTGAAGTTGACCGTAGGGTTATCATCATCAACATCTTCCACACGCTCCATTTTATCCAGTGCTTTCATTCGTGACTGGGCCATCTTGGCCTTACTGGCTTTCGCCTTGAAACGTTCAATCAAACGCTCTTCCTGTTTGATCTTGGCCTGCTGGTTTTTAAACTCACCTTTCTGGATCTCTCCGCGAAGTGCTTTCTCTTCCAGGTAGAAGGTATAGTTCCCCGCATAGGTCGTTAGCTTTCCTTTGCGTGATTCTACTGTGCGGTTCACGATTTTATCCAGGAAATACCTGTCGTGGGAAACGATGACAATGGCTCCTTCAAAACCTGCCAGGTAAGTCTCCAGCCACTTGATAGAGGGTAAGTCCATGTGGTTGGTCGGCTCATCCAGCAAAAGGATGTCCGGGGTTTGCAACAGGATTTTAGCCAGCATGACACGCATTCTCCATCCTCCTGAAAAAGTATTCAGTGGACGGTGCTGATCTTCAGTGCTGAAACCAAGTCCCGCAAGAATCTCATTTGCCTTGTATTCAATGTTGTAACCATCCAGTGCTTCAAACTCCTGCTGCTTGTCACTCAGTTTATTCAGTACTTCTTCAGAGTAATCGGTCTCAATCTTTTTTAATAACACTTCAATTTCATCATGTATCTGGTTCTGGCGCTCGAAAGCTTCCATGGCCACATGCAAAATAGTATGGTGGGATTCGTAGGAAAGTAAATCCTGGTTCAGGTAACCAATTTTCAAGTCTTTGGACATAGAAACTGATCCTGAGGAAGGGGCGTATTCTCCTACAATTATTTTTAATAGGGTAGATTTTCCTGTTCCATTGGCACCAATCAGGCCAATTCTTTCTCCTGGTTTGATATGCCAGTTCGCTTCGTCATATAAAGCCCTGGAACCAATAAGGAATGTTAAGTCGTTTATCGAAATCATGTGGATGCAAAAATACGATTTTTACTGCGCATTTTATATTGACTGATAGTGGGTTCTGGGCAATTTCTTTAATTTTATTACAGGCAGCCTGCTTTTTTATGTGAAAAGATGATTTATCTCCTTTTTTATCCTTGAAATGGTTCCTATCTTCGCTGCATGTATCGTCTTATAAAACCCATTTTCTTCAAGTTTGAGCCGGAGAAAGTGCACCACTTTGTCGTTGAACGGTTGAATTGGTTTCATGACCATTTCCCTCTTGGTAAAACTATCCTGCGCAATAGCTTTGATGTCCGTGATCAGGCACTTGAACGGGAAGTCTTCGGGATTAAATTTAAAAACCCTGTGGGATTGGCAGCAGGATTTGATAAAAATGGAGAGTATGTAGAGTCGCTGAGTCATCTCGGCTTCGGTTTTATTGAAATTGGTACGGTTACCCCTTTACCACAGCCAGGAAATCCGCAGCCGCGGATGTTCCGTCTCCAGGAAGATGAAGCCCTGATCAACAGGATGGGTTTCAATAATAAAGGGGTGGATGTGGTAGCGGAAAGGTTACGTGCCCTGAAAGCAAAAGACCCCTCAATTGTTGTCGGTGGGAATATTGGCAAGAACAAAAACACGCCAAATGAGGAGGCAACCAGTGATTATGTGAAATGTTTTGACAAGCTTTTCGATGTGGTGGATTATTTTGTGGTGAATGTGAGTTCTCCGAACACACCGGGATTGAGGGCTTTACAGGAAAAAGGGCCGCTGACTGAGTTGCTGAATACGCTGCAGCAACGAAACAGCAAGAATGGGGTCTCCAGGCCTATTTTACTGAAAATCGCTCCTGACCTAACGAATGAACAGCTTGATGATATTATTGATATCGTTAAAGATGCGGGTATTGCAGGTGTCATTGCGACGAATACAACAATCAGCAGGGAAGGACTGGCGAGTGTAGCTGCACTGGCTGCGGAGACTGGTGGATTGAGCGGCAAGCCCCTGACCCTGCGTTCTACTGAAGTCATCCGTTATTTATCGGAGAAGTCGGGTAAGGCTTTCCCTATTATTGGGGTAGGAGGAATTCATTCCGTTCAGGATGCAAAGGATAAAATTGCTGCGGGTGCTGCATTGGTACAGATCTATACCGGGTTTATCTATGAAGGGCCCTGGCTGATCAGAAGGATTTGTAAAGCTTTATTGGGAAAATAGCTTATTGAAAGCTCATAAAAAAAACCGTTTAGCTGACTAAACGGTTTTTTTTATGCTTTTAACAGAAAGAAACTATGCTCTTGCAGCAGCAACTAACTGATCTAAAATGATGTTGTTTAATGCCAACTGATCTTTTTTAGATTGTTTTGAACGGCTTCCCAATTCGATGTTTGTAGCTAGTTTCAAAGTTTTAACTTCTAAACGTGAAGTTGTTTTATTCTTTCTGTCTTTTCTTTTTAATCTGGTAACTGCCATGGTCTTAACCTTTATGTTTTTAATTTATATAAATCTGGAGGTCGAGAGCGGATTCGAACCGCTGTACGAGGTTTTGCAGACCTCTGCCTAGCCACTCGGCCACTCGACCTGTTAAATTCAAGGCTGCAAAAATAGTAATTAAATATTAATATGCAATTTATTTTTGCAAAAATCTGCTGATATCTGCGCAAAAAATTGCGGCCGATACTGCAACGTTCAATGACTCAGCCTGTCCCACTCTGGGAATAGTTACCGGACGATCAATTAATTTGATCACTTCTTCAGTCACTCCCTGTCCTTCATTCCCCAGCACAACAAGTCCCTCGTTTCCCCATTTGGTCTCATACAAACTATTTCCATCCAGCATCGCCCCGAAAACCGGCAATTGTATCCCCTGTAAAAATTCCGGAAGGTTCTGGTAGCTGACCTTTACACGTGCCAGTGAACCCATGGTCGCCTGTACTGTTTTCGGGTTATACACCTCCACCGTATTTGCAGAACAAATTACCTGTTTAAAACCAAACCAGTCAGCCGTTCTGATAATGGTTCCCAGGTTTCCAGGATCCTGAATCCCATCCAGTACCAGTGAAAATGAGTTTTTTAAAGTATTTTTATCCAAATCAACTACAGGAGGGATGGTCACCACTGCAAGAATGCCCTGTGGGGCCTGTAATGCACTAATCTTTTCCAATTCGGTAGTGTTTACTTCAAATAACTTTATATTTGGCAATAGTTTAGGTAGTAAAGACTGGTATTGAGGCAGAAAATAGATGCTTTGAATCTGATAACTGGAGTGAAGAAATTCAGAAATTGATTTTATTCCTTCAATAATGAATACCCCATTCTCTTTACGGTACTTTTTTTGATGTAACGATTTTATAAAACCTATCTGAGATTTTGAAAGCATACGCTAATTATAAAAAGAAATTCAATTTTCCCGCAATATTACTATTTATTCTTCTTTTTGTCACTGCCTGTTCCTCTACAAAATTTATTGAGCCAGACCAGTCCATTGTAAAAAGTGTGGAAATAGACAGCATCCCGGATAAGTATAAAGAGGAGTCACTGAACTATATACAGAAAGATATTCGTCCCGCACCGAAGTTCAGTATCAATGTGGGTTTGTACAATACTTTTTATTCCCTTTTCAAAACTAAATCGGTAGGTAATCCGGCACCAGTTCTCGATAGTACACTGGTGGAAATTTCGCGCAACCAAATTGAAAAGTTTTTGATAAGCAAAGGATATTTCAAAGCTAAAGTGAAATCTGAAATCAGGGTGGATAAACAAAAAGCAGAAGTTGATTTTAAAGCCATTACGGGGCCTGCTTTTTTTATCAATAAGGTGAAGTACGATATACCGGATACTGCTGTCAGCAAGCTTTATATGGATAAGAAATCATTGTTTACCCACCTGAAGGAAGGAATGCAATATGATGATGATTCCCTGGCCTATGAGCGGGAGCAGATTTTTACTGTCCTGAAAGGAAACGGATATTATGAGTTTCTTCGCCCTTATGTGCGTTTTGAAGTAGATTCAGCCCTGAACAGCAGTAAAGCCAATGTCGTTTTATTTATTGACACACCGGAAAACAGGCCCAATCATGTGAAGTATGTGATCGGGCAAAGTAATGTGATTATTGCCCCTTCCACAGAAGGTTTTACGGATTCCGTAAAACTCAACCCACGTACTTTCCGGGGAATTCGTTATACCGACCTGTCCAAACGCTTCAGAAGGAACCCTATCCTGCGGTACGATTTTATTAAAAAAGGAGAGGTGTATGATGTGAATAAGGAAAACCTTACCTACGACCGTTTATATGAACTCAATGTGTTCAAAAACGTTAAAATTGATTACGTCAAATCGAAGGATACGGCCAATACCATCGAACCTGTTATCCTGCTAACCCCTCAGAAAAGAATGAGCAACAGGGTAGAGGGAGAGATTCCTTTTAATGCGGGTACCATAGGTTTTACCCTAAGCAATACCTATACCAACAACAATATATTCAGGGGGGCGGAACGTTTTGAATTCCAGGTTAAAGGTGGACTGCAATCCCGTGTAGGGCAGGGCGGTTCTTTTTTTAATGACATTTATCAGCGTGACTTCTCTGTGAGTTCCAGCTTGTCTGTTCCGCGGCTGATGGTGCCTTTTAACATTCCCATGATGGGGAAAAACGGGATTCCCTATACCACCTTTTCTTCAAGTTATGTTTATGCACTGCAAAAGGATCTGTTTGTACGCCGTGTGTTATTGAATTCGGTGAGTTACCAATGGGTGGAAACCAAATCCAAACTGCATTCCTTTACGCCATTGAATTTTGAGTACCGTTTTGGAAGTTTGCTGCTTGATACCTCAGATACACAAGCAGGACAGGCGGGAAAGCTGTTTCTCGATTCCAACCGGTATACCATCAATCTACTCGACAGGAGGCTGATTACCCTCGGTATAAAATATGCCTACTCCCTGAATGCGGATAAACTTTTACAGAACAAGTCTTTTATTTACTTCCGCGGAACGATGGATATGGCCGGTAATTTATTGAGTGCAGTCACCAGGCTTACCGATAGAAAACATAACGCTTCTGAAGGGGATTATGCCAGGTTTCTGGGATTGCCCTTTAACCAGTACATCCGGCCGGAAGTCGATATCAGGTGGTATAAAAGTTTAGGGGAAGACCGGCAGTTTGTAGCCAGGATCAATGGGGGAGTGGGATATGCCTATGGGAATTCTACAGCGGTCCCCTTTGAGAAACTGTTTTTTGCGGGGGGCTCCAACGGTGTGCGGGCATGGCAGGCGCGGACACTGGGGCCAGGTAAATACAACCGTGCAGAACGTTTACCTACAGAAGATGCAAGGAGAACCTTGTATGGGATTGACCAGCTTGGTCAGATGCGGATTGAAGCGAACCTTGAATACCGGTTCAGGTTAATCAATAATTTCTTTGGAGCCAAGCTTAAAGGGGCATTTTTCCTGGATGCCGGTAATGTGTGGAATATTTCCCCTGGAAACCCACAGCCTGAGACCTATTTCGACTTTAAAAACCTGGCCAATCAGCTGGGGGTAGGAACAGGAATGGGCTTCAGGTATGATGTCCAGTACTTTGTTTTCCGTTTTGATATTGGTTTGAAACTCAGGGATCCCCAGTTTCAGGGATCCGATCAATGGGTAATTGGCAAATTCTTTAGCGGTGGTAAGGAATTTAAGGAAGTTTATAATGCAGCAAATAGTCCGGATACTTACCGGTTCCTGCAATATAATTTCGGTATCGGGCTGCCTTTCTAAAAGACGTTTTTTAAACTGTCGAAAATGGTTTCGAAGAAAGTTGACAGGTTAAGTCCGTTGCTGTGGTTAAAATAAATAAATACCAGCAGGATGATTACAGCGAAGATAATCAGCTTTCTGAAAGCAAAAGCGATGAAGATCACCAGCAGCGGAAACAGTACCAGCCACAAGCTGTTAATGGTATAGGGATTTAAACTCCCGTCCTTTTTATACACATACAGCAACTTGCTGTGTGTACCATTGTCATTCTGGTGTTTGATGTAGACAAAGGCCGACCTTTCCAGCTGCAATGGCAATACTGCCACCCCATCATTGAACTTTGCTTGCTGCGTAAACCCACTGACACTGAAAGTGTAAAGTCCGTTGATCGATTCCAGTGGATTTTCAAGGGAATCGGTAGCGATGATCGCCAGTTTACTGTTCTTCAACAGGCTTTCTTTTACAATGAAATTATTGATATCAGCAGTCTGTGCAAAACCTGCAGCAGAAATCATCATCAGCATCAGGCAATAGTAGATTTTCTTCATTATTCTATAGAACGTTTATTATAAATAAGATACCCCAAATGTAGTAAAACGCCGTTTCTTTTTATCGGGTCATCATACAAATTATAGCTAAAACTAATGGGGCCAACCGGTGTATGGTAAACCAGTCCTGCCGTACCGGCATAATGGAAGCGGTTGAAGGTTCCTGTATTCTTGATCTGCTGGAAGCCATTCTGTTCAAACTCCTTGTAGGGAATAAAGGCATAAGCTTCAATCCTCAGGTCGAGATTACGGCGGAATTTGAAGATGTTTCTTAATCCCCCCGCCAGATAACTGCTTGCCCTAAACCTTTCCAAGAACAACGACCTGCTGTCCTGCAGTGGATAAAAAGCAGGTGCCACCAGCAATGTGGAATAATAGTTATGAAATAGGGGCTGATTGGAAATCACCCCTTCGACCAGATAACCCAGCGTATACCGTGATTTATGGAAGAAATAATTTTCATCGCTTATTTTAATATTCACCCATTCCCTGAATGTTCTCTTGATCATGATCTCACCTGCCGTCATGTTTTCCTGATCTGTGCTGAAGCGTGAGATATTGCCGGGAGTATAGTTCTCTTTGCCAGTGAAATAGTTCAGGCTCAGCAGGAAATTCCTTCCTTTTGTGGCGTACTGTTTCCTGTCCAGTGTATTTTGTTCGAAAGCCAGGGTAGATCTCCATCCGTTGAAGATGGTTTCATCCAGGATGTCGCCCGTGCCGAAAGTATTGTTAGGACTGTAATGGTCACTGTTGTTAATGAAGGAATTACTGAGGGTGATTTTGGTATTTTTATTCAGGGGAATACCCGCTTTGAGCTCTATTTTCCGGTCACTTTGTTCAATATAGGTAGGATTTGGGTTTTCAATGAAAATCTGACTCGTATTGTAATAGTTAAAGTGGTTGAATGTCATTTCCATTGCCAGGAAAAAGGGTAGCCGGCTGGGATAATCTATTCGACCCTGCAGCTGTGCAGATTCATAAAAACGTCCGGAATAGAAGTCTGCCCCAAAGGTATAGGCCTTGCGGTTAAGGTAATTATACTGGACACCCAGAAAAACATTGCTTATTGCCCTGGTGGATATATTGCCACCGACATCCAATTTAAGGCTCTTTCTTGGTTGGGCAAGGATCTCAAAGGTATAACCGTCTGATTTAGGGTCATAGGAAATCCTGGGGTAAATGGTTTCAAAAGTCTCATCTGCCACCAGTTTATAGTATCCTTGTTTAATGTCACTGAGGTTGAATGTTGCTTTATCTCTTTTAAATAACCGCTCTATATATCTTTTCTGCTGACTATTTACGCCTGAAACCGTCACTGCGTTAAAAACAAGATCAGGTTTTTTACTGTTGAACAGTGCCCTTTTATCTGCCAGTTCTTTGTCACTTACCCTGCGGCTGAGCTTCTGTTTAATCTGCGGCATTTCGGCCATTGTTGCCTCATAGCCCAGTTGGATTAATTCGGCAACAGGATTGAAATTACTGGCCGTAAAACCTTTTAGGTCTGGTTGGATGTAAACCCCATTTTCCCCTACCAGGGTAGAATCAGACTTGGACAGGAACATGAACATCATTAGTCTGTTCATGAGCCTTTCGTCACCGTTTTTTGGATATTCATTAAAATTCTTGGCAGATACATTTGCACCAATGATAAAGTCGGGCTTAAATTCTTTCTGCATCACGTCGGCAGGAAAATTATTATACAGCCCTCCGTCAAACACATACTTGTTGTCCAGTTTAATCGGCCTGTAAATGAGGGGGACAGTCATGGTGCCACGCACGGCCTCGGCCAGACTGCCATTTTTGACCATGATACTGGTCTGGGAAAAGATATCAGATACCATGCAACGGTAGGGAACAAACAGACGGTTGAAATCGTCTTTGGCTGTGGCTGAGGCCTGTGATAAAAGTTCAAGCAAAGCAAAATTCAGGGGAATATCGTTTACTATATTCGACCTGAAATTCATCCGCAATGCGGTATCGATAGACAGCTTGGCAGTAATAAGGGAAGCATTCGTGGAAGTTTTCTGAAAGTAAAAGCTGTAATCACTCTTGAACTTTCCGCTTACCCAATCCTGGAAATCGGAATTCAACGCTATCTTTTCGATTTCCTGAGGGGAATATCCTGCAGCGTACAATGCCCCTACAATTCCTCCCATGGAAGTACCGGTGATGTAATCTACGGGAATATTGTTTTCTTCCAGCGCTTTGAGTGTGCCAATGTGGGAAAGCCCTTTCGCCCCACCCCCGCTCAATACCACGCCAACTTTCTGTGCAGATAAATTAAATGCCCATAAACACAGTATCACAAGGAATAATCTTCTTGACAGGATCACCCTACTAAATTACAGGTTCTTTTGGAATTAATTAAAGCAATAGCGTATTAAGTTTCAAACAATTAATTCAGTATAAAAAAGCTATACGTTAGAAATGAAGCAAAACTTACCCATAAAAAATAAGGAATAAAAAGCAGGCCGGCAGTCTTGTCGATTTTATAGAAAACGACAGCATTGATGGCGATAGAGATCAGCAGGGCAAAGATTTCAATCAGCGCTGCCCCAATCTGGTGGCTATAAAAAAACAGGAAAGACCAGCCCAGGTTAAGGATCAGCTGGATGAAATAAATCGCTACCGTACGCGGGAAATGGATGATCTGTTTCCTTTTGATCCATACCCGGTAAGCCGAAATTCCAATCAGCAGAAAAAGTACTGACCATACCGGGCCGAATAACCAGTTTGGCGGATTAAAAGCCGGTTTGCTGAGGCTGGGATACCAGGTGTTGACAGATTTGACAGTGATCAGGCCTCCCAGTCCGGCGATGATATAGGGGATGAATAAATTCATCAGCAGTGGAACAAACTGGATACTTCTCTTTTCTGCGGCCATCATATTCCAAATCTATGAATAAACATGGTTTTTTAAGACGGGAATTTAAAGGAACCTTAACCCTCAGAAATTTGTGCAGGCAGTAAAAAAGGTTAAATTGCATTAAAAACGATTTTCATGGAAGATTATAAACCTGTTGCGAGTTCCCAAACCACACTTACTGAATTGATGATTCCTTCTTATTCCAATTTTGGTGGAAAAATCCATGGAGGAATTATCCTGAGCCTGATGGATAAAGTAGCTTATGTATGTGGTGCCAAACATGCAAACGGCTATTGTATTACGGCATCCATTGATGTGGTGGATTTCCTGGCACCGGTGGAAGTAGGGGAGCTGGTTTCTCTGATGGCCTCTGTAAATTATGTGGGTAAAACCTCTATGATTATAGGCATCAGGGTAATTTCGGAAAACCTGAAGAGCAAAGTGATTAAACATACCAATACCAGTTATTTCACGATGGTGGCTATTGGGGATGACAATAAGCCGAAGGAGGTACCAGGATTGATTCTGAAAAGTCCTGAAGATGTAAGGCGTTTTTCCCAGGCTTTAAACAGGAAAGAGCTGAAGAATACCTATAAAAAAGATGAAGCCATGATCAAGACCGTTTATGAGCGGGATAACTTCATGAAAGCTTTACAAAGGGAACGCTGTATAGTTGATCTGGTCAGGGAATCCTGAAGGCTCTACATAAAGAGGCGGCCATCTTGCGATGGCCACCTCTTCAGGGTATAAACAAACGAGAACGTTATTGGTAACCAGGATTTTGAAGCAGTTTGTTATTGGCATCAATTTCAATCTGCGGAATAGGGAAAACCAGGGCATTGGCATTCCAGGCAATGTTTCCCACATTGGTTTCTGTTCTTTTTGCATCATGTAAAAAGAAACCTTCAAAAGCAAGTTCGCGTTTTCTTTCCAGTAGGATATCATCGAGGGTAGCAGAAGTGGTGGTTAGACCTGCTCTGCTGCGGATGACAGAAAGATCTTCCAATGGCGATTGTCCCACTGGTTCGCCGCCATTGCGCTGATTGCTCTCCGCTCTGATGAGATACATTTCCGCCAGCCTCAGTATGGAAACATTCCCGTATCGATTGGCATATTTTGAAGTGAAAATATCACCATCATCATAGAAATTGTTGATACGGTCATCACCGGCTTCATATGTATTGGCTATCCATGTGGAAGAAATAACCGCATCTCCTCTTCCTCCATAGGTGGAGGATCCGTAAAATTCATTATAGCTATTGTATCCGGTAAGTGTATTTACCTGCATGGCAAAGATATCTTCAGGGGTATTGGAACCAGGTGTTGAAGGACTGCCAATTACAGGCCTAACAGGGAATGCCCCGCTATAGGTAGATGCCAGTCTGTAAACACCCGATTTAATCACTCTGTTTGCAGCGTCAGCTGCATTGACATAATCCCCCATCTGTAAATAAACCCTGGCCAGCATACCCGTTGCTGCATATTTTGTCGCAAAAAATCCATTCTTCTCTGGTAATAAGGATTCTGCTTCCATCAAATCTTTAATCACCTGCTCATATACTGCGGCAACCGTAGTGCGTTCTACAAAACTGGCATCGGTAATTTCTGTAGTAGGCGTAAGTATCAGGGGCACGCCAGGGTTAACGGCGGGATTTCCATCATTGTAGGCTCTTCCAAAAAGTCTTACCAGGTCAAAATGTGCAGAACCTCTGATGAATTTAGCTTCACCCTCCACCTTATCTCTTTCCCCTTCATCTACAATTGCAATAGCTCCCAGGACAAGATTGACATCATTAATGGCGTTATAACCATATCGCCAGATGTTGTTCACATAGGTATTGGTCTTCAGTAGTGACTTGTTACTGGCCTGAGTGGGTTCCTCAAAAGTTCCAGACCAATCGATGGCCTGGTTATCACCCATGAGATCAGCCATGAGAAATGGCCTTCCTCCGTAAAAATTCCTGTTTCCAAGATCGGAATAAGAACCGATGAGCGCGGCCTTCACATCCTGAGAAGTTTTCAGGGCATCCCTTTGTTCAATGTCATTCACAGGGGCTACATCTAAGACATTCTTGCAGGAGAATACTGCAACCGCAAGGATGGAAAGGAATAGTAAACGATATATATAAATCTTTTTCATAATATTTCTGTTTTGGGTTATAAACTAATATTTACGCCAAGGGAGATGACTCTGGGTTGTGGAGCAGAGTAAAAATCCACACCCTGGTTAATATTAGTGGCCTGGTAATCTGCGTTTACTTCCGGATCCCATCCGGTATACCCTGTGATAGTTAACAGATTCTGTGCTGTGGCGAACACTTTTAACCTGCTTACTTTTATTTTGTTCAGCAGTGCTGAAGGAACATTATAAGCTAATGTCAATGTTTTCAGGCGAAGGTATGAACCATTGGAAAGATACCTGGTAGAGGTACCAACACCATTTCCGTAACCGAACCGGGGCTCTGGAATGTCAGTGATATCACCAGGGGTATTCCAGTAATTCATCTGATCAACGGTCTGGTTATCAAAGCCGTTTGATCCATTCGCACTCATAAAGGTACCCCCGCCATTGAATATTTTATTGCCCTCAACGCCCTGAAAGAATACAGTCAATTCTACATTTTTATAAGAAAATGAGTTACTGATGCCGAAGGTATAAGTAGGGGCAGGATTACCGGCAAATATTCTTTGGGCCTCATTGATCTGATTTGTTGTTCCCCTGTTAATTGTTCCATCTTCGTTGGTGGTGTTCAGATAATATATAGCATCACCATTCGATGGGTCTACCCCGGCATATTCAGGCATGTAAAATACACCTATGGGCTGACCTGCGATAGCCGCATTGATTTCATTGGTATTCAATATCTGCCCGCCAAGGTTGGTGATTTTGTTTTTATTGTATCCCGAGGTAAAGGAAGTAGACCATTTGAATTCACCCCTGAAGTTTTCTGTATTGATACCTATTTCAAAACCTCTGTTGGTAAGAGAGCCTATGTTTTCATTGATGGTAGCGTAACCTGTTGTCTGTGGAATTGGCTTTTCCAGTAAAAGATCATTGGTGCGCTTTTCATAATAATCAAATGTGCCTGAGATTCTGTTATTGAGTAAACCGAAATCCAGACCGATATCGAGTTGTTTTGTTTTTTCCCATGTTAAATTGGGGTTTGAAATTTGCAGGGGAATTTGTCCTGGTAAACCACCATACGCTCCTGTACCACTATATAATGCTTTGGCAGCATAATTCGAAATTTCGGCGTTTCCGGTCAGACCATAGCTTAGTCTTAATTTTAATAAGCTGATGGCTTCAATGGGTTTAAGAAAATCCTCTTCTGAAGCAATCCAAGCTACCGATCCCGCTGGGAAGTTACCATAATTATTATTCACTCCAAAACGTGAAGATCCATCTCTCCGGATACTAAATCCGATTACGTATTTATTATCATATTTGTAATTCGCCCTGAAGAAGTAGGAGAGAAAACTAAAAGCTTCTTCTTCACTGTTCGCTGTAAGTTTATTCGCAGCGCTTTCTATTTTTTTATAGGCATCAGAAGGGAAATCGGCCCCTTCAAGTGTGCTAAGCTTAGTAGTTGATTTCTGATAACTGTTTCCTAAGGTCGCATCCAGTATTCCTTTTTCACCTATTGGAGTGTTATAGCTTAAAAAATTGTTAATGTTGGTATTCATAACTGTAGTGGAGATGTTGTCTCCGTTACCTCCGGAAGAACCTGTATTCCGGAAGGTTAAGGAACCATAATAACTTTCCTCATCCTGATTGGTATTGTCTACTGAAAATTCAGTGCTGAACTTTAGTCCTTTCAATAAGTTCAGGTTTGCAAATGCTTTTCCTACAGTACGGTAAGTTGTTGCTTTATAAAATGCATTGTCAACCGAAATAAATGGATTATAGTATACCGGAAAAACGGAAGCCTCACCGGGAAGTGTACCACTGACCAGTCCTGTACGCGGATCAATAAATGGGGTAATAGGGGATAAGGCTACTGCCTGGATAGGATTAGAGAAAGCATTATCATTGGAAAGTCTGTTGTTAATACTATTTGTGAAGTTCAGGTTAACCCCGACTTCCAGGAAATCTGTGGCTTTATTGGTCAGGTTTAACCTGCCACTGTATCTCTTGTAACTGTTTCCTACAATGATTCCGTTTTGGTCCAGCGCCTGACCACCAATATAAAATTTAGTTTTGTCTGAACCTCCGGTGAAATTCAAGTCATACTGCTGATAGGTTGGATTGTCCTGAAAAGCGGCCTTTTCCCAGTTGGAATTTACTTTGTAGGTCTGGTAATCGTCATTTCCAGCAGAATACCTGTTTAACCGGCCTTCTATATATTCCTCATAATCGGCAAGTGCTTCCTCCGGTGTACTAAAATCGCCGGCATTAAATTCAAGAATGGCGGCGCCTACACCGGCTCTTCGCATTAATTGTACATACTGTTCAGCATTTAAGAAATCCCTGTGGTTGGAAGGGGAGCTGATACCGCCTATTGCACTGAAATTGACGGCCGTTTTACCAGCTTTACCTTGTTTGGTCGTGATCAATACTACACCGTTGGCAGCACGTGAACCATAAATGGCCGATGCATAAGCATCTTTCAGGATTTCGATTGATTCTATATCTGTCGGATTTAAATCTGCCAATGGATTTGTCGGAGCAGTGGTGCTGGAAAGGTCGCCAGTACTATAGGGTATTCCATCTACTACATAAAATGGCTCACTACTTGCCGTTACGGAACCTGATCCCCTTACCCTGACGGTGATCCCCTGCCCCAGTTTACCACTTGTAGAAGATACCATGACACCGGCAGCCCTGCCCTGCATCGCAGATTCAAAACTCGTTACGGGTAAGTTCTCCAGATCTTTTGCCTTCACCTGGGAGATTGAACCCGTCACATCCTTCTTATTCTGGGTTCCGTACCCCACCACGACAATTTCTGATAAGTTGTTCAGGTCTTCTTCCAGTGTAACATTTAAGGTCAAACCTGTAACAGGTACTTCCTTCATTTTGTAAGATATAAAGGAGAAGACCAATGTTTTTGCCTGTGCGGGAACTATTAGTTTATAAACCCCGCTTGCATCTGTCTGTGTGGCAACCGAAGCTGAACCTTTGAGTCTGACACTGACTCCGGGAAGTGGCTCTGCATTGGCAGAGGTTACCTTGCCGCTGATTACCCTGTCTTGCCCAAAGGCAAAAATCAGGGTACAGCAAGATAAAATGAAAGAAATGAGTAGTTTTTTCATCATATGGTTTGAATTAGTTAATAGTTAGGTGTTTATGGTATACAAAATAGTGATTTTTTGTGTAGTATTTTGAGTTTTGTGGCAAAGATTATAAGGGTGGACTCAATTTTTCAAAAAGTGTATATTCCTGGTGGATAAAAATTGAATATTGTTTTATTTGGGTGGGTTTATAGCAAAAAATTGCTGATTTGATATTTTTTTGAGAAAAAAGCAAGTGGCTGTGTCAGATTTTCAGGCCTTTTTTACAGAGAGAAAGGGGAAGCTGGAAGTTTTTAGCTTATAATTTTTATGATTCCGCAGGGAAGGGCGGTACCGGATCCAAAAAATACAGCTGATGTTGAGGATCTATATAGGAAGGAATAGGCAAAGCGTCTGGGATACGGCTACTGTAGGGACACCAGGCGAATGCTTTTGTTAGAAAAGATGCAGATACCCCAATAATGCGAGAATATAGGGGGTTAGTATGGCGGTGAAAATGCCATTCATAATTAAGCCGAGACTGGAGAAGGCACCAAATGAAGGACTGATTTCCAAAGATTTGGAAGTACCAACAGCATGTGCTGCAGTTCCCATAGACAAACCCTGTGATACCGGATTATGTACTTTTGCCCATTTCATAAACTGATATCCGTAAATAGAGCCGAAGATACCTACCACAATCACAACAGAAGCGGTGAGTGGAGGAATACCACCTACTACTTTGGAAACTTCTATCGCAATTGGTGTGGTGACAGATTTTGGGGCTAAAGACAGCACGACTTCACGCGGAGCCCCCATCACTTTTGCCAGAAGTACTACACTGACAATACCGGCAACACAACCGGCAATTTCAGAGATCACAATATGAAGCGTTTGTTTCCTTATTTTTTCCAGTTGCTGATACAGGGGGACACCTAAGGCAACCACCGCAGGTTTAAGAAAAAAGTCGATCAGCCTGCTTCCCTCATGGTATACCTTGTAATCAATTTTGAAGACCGACAGGAAGACAATGATGATGACAATTGATACCAGGATAGGGTTGAGGATCACCAATTTTGTTTTTCGCTGCAAAACCTGCGCAAGGAAATAGACAACGAAAGTGAACGAGATAATAAATACATGCCCCTGTAAAAATGTATTCATAACTTTTTCCGGATCAATTGATGAACCCAGCCCGTTACGGCCAGGATAATAACAGTGCTGCCAAAAGCAGATACCAGGATCGCGAGTAAGGAGTTTTGGATCACATCCAGATAAAGCATAATCGCTACACCGGAAGGCACAAAGAATAAAGCCAGGTTCTTAGATAAAAAATCTGCAAAACCTTTCACCCAATGTAATTTTACCCAGCCCATTTTCAAAAACAAGGTAAGTAATAACATGCCAATGATACTGGACGGAAGCTGGATACCGGTAATGCTTACGATAAGTTCTCCCAAAGCGAGGCAACCAAAAATAATTACGCACTGAATAATCATTACTATAGGTTAAGAATTAATGATTTTGTTTAAAATCTGTTGTCTGTCAGCAGACAGATCACCGTCAGGCTAAAATTAGAAATAAATGTTTTAATGTGAGGGACAAATCGGCAACAAATGATGCATATCATAAAAAATTAAAGCCCCCATTTTTGAGAGGTCATGCCTGATAAATTTTAGACGTAAAATTGTCCACAGTATAGTTGTCCAGGCATGCTGATATAGCGCAAACGGTTGGGTTTTTAGCTAAAAGTATCTTTATATGTCCTGCCAATAGGAAGCTGTTTGCCATTTTTCAGAATTGCCCATTGCGAATTGCGGGATTCAATATGGTCTTTTAAAACGATGTATGATTTGTGAATCCGTATAAATCCGAACTGGTCGTGTTTTTCCAGAAAATCATTCAGTCGTTGCAATACCATATACTGTTTAAACCTGGTCACAATTTTCAGGTATTCCCCACAGCCTTCAATCCAATGGATCTCATCAATAGGGAGTTTATTGACCATATAATCCGATTTGAAAATGATATAATCCTGAAGATTGCTGGATTCAAGGTATTTCTGGTAATCAACTGCTTTTTGTACCGCTTTGAGGAAACGTTCAGGAAATACAGGTTTGACCAGGTAATCGATGACATCAAGCTCGTAAGCTTGTGCGGCATGTCCGGGGTCGGCAGTGATGAATATGATCAATTTACCCGGCGGAATCATTTTTACCATATCCACTCCGGAGATTTCGGGCATCTGAATATCCAGGATCAGCAAATCAACGTCATTTTTTTTGATGAATTCAAGGGCCTCCGCAGCCTGTCTGAAGCAGGCCAGAAGACGGAGCTCAGGAATGCTGCTGCAATAGTTTTTTATCAATTCCAGGGCTGGCATTTCATCATCGACATAGATAGCGCTTAGACTTGTCATATATTAATTGTTAAGACGGTAGAATATTCTGTTTCTGATTCAGTAACCTGCAATTCAAAGTTATCGGGATATTCCAGGTTCATAATGGTTTTTAATACCGTTAGTCCGACACCATTATAATTGTGAACCGTGTCCTTTTGCTGAAGGGCAGATCTGTAATTGGTAATGGTAAAAATCAGCCGGTCTCCGGTAAGCACTAAACCAGCATGGATAAAAGCCTTTTGGTCTGCACCCAGGGCCGAATGTTTAATTGCATTTTCGAAAAGTGTAAAATAGATTGTCGGAGGGATTTCTATTAAATGGTACAAATCCTCAGCCACATAGTTGAAGTCCAGATTTAACTCCCTATTGTGTTTTAGCTGGTATAGACTGCTCAGCGCAGCAATCATTTGTATTTCCTTGTCCACCACTATCCTTTTCTTTCCTGTTTCATAGGTGGTGTATTGCAGCAACAGGCTCAACTGTTTGATCAGGTTCGCTGAACTAATATCTGTTGCATAACTATGAGAATAGATGTTGTTTAAAGTATTGAACAGAAAATGTGGATTAATCTTTGACTTCATGAGATCGAGGTCCGCTTCTTTTTTCAGGATTTCCAGTCGCGCGAGTTCATTTTCCACAATCATCTTATATTTTGATATCCCCAGTAAGGAAGCGATGAGAATGATTATCGTTTGTGTCACATAAACCAGCAATAGCAGGGTACCCAGGGAAATAGGATTTCCTGAAAACACCTCTGGTTCAATTAAAATCCTAAGCAGGCAGGAAATGACAAATACAACAGCTGTATAGCGGATATATTCCGCATATTTTTTAGTCTGATAATATTCAGGTACCAGCTTACTGTAGCAGAGGTGGTAGAGGGGGATATTGATCGCCAGCATAAATAGGAGCCGGTAGATTCCCTGGGCCAGGCCAAAGAGTTGCAGGTATAAATAGCTGTTCAGCAATACAAATGCCAGCCAGAATATCAGGTGCTGTATTGTAATCAGGCCAGGCCACTTCTTATACAACAGTATAGTCATCATCTTCTTTTCAAAGGAAAGCCGCAGGATAAGCACCAGGAAAAGCAGGTTGAATAACAATACCATATTCTAATTATTTGCTTCAGCCCTCATCATTAAGGCGTTTGTTTATTATTTACGTCGTTTATTGATTTTGTTCAGCACCCAATCTATAATCTGCACATCTTTAAAAATTAGCGCATAAATGTGATCCTTATCATTTCTTATGATGGTAATCATTTGTACGGAGCCAAATATAAAAATTACGAATCTAAACTATTTTACGTGAATAAGTAAAGAATTCCATATGACGGATAAAAAGTCTTTTGCTATAATTATTTCCATCTGCCAGTTATTGTGCCTCTGGGTTTCCCTTGGTGCCCTCCTGGTCGCCGGCTTGTGCAGCCCGGCCTTAGCACAGGACAGGCCTGCTGCAGAACGTGATAAGCACACCAACAAACCTTTAATTCATTATTTAAACGACGACCGGTCACATTACATCAAATTTGGAGGCTATGCCCAGGTTTGGGCAAGGTATACAGAGATGAACCCCGGCTCAAAAATCGATGAGAGCGTGATAAAAAACACGTCTGATTTCTCTTTGAGGAGATTACGCTTTAAAATGAGCATGGTACCGATGGATAAATTCCTGATCGTATTCCAGGCTGGAAGTACCAATGTGACTAACCTGTCCAATAATGAAAGTTCCTTCGACGTACTGGATGCCTATGGGGAATACCAGTTTAATCCTCACGTTCAGATTGGTGCGGGACGGTCCAGCTGGAAAGGGCTGACGCGCTTTGCTGCCGGCCCAACTTCTACACTATTGTATGATGTCCCTTTTCTTACGTTGGGTAATGTAAACCGTACAGATTTAACCCTTAGGAGCTTGAATATTTATGCCAAAGGACAACTGGGCAGGTTGGACTATCGCCTGAGTATAGCCAGGCCCTATATCATCTCACCTGCAGCACCTCAGCAACATATCTCTTCTTTCAATAACCTGGCAGTAAAGCCAACCCTTTCGGGTTATGTCAAATGGCAGTTTTTTGAAAAAGAAAGCAATACTTTTTCTACTTCAGCAGGCAGTTACCTGGGAAATAAAAAGGTTCTTGCCCTGGGAATTGGGGCGGAATATCAGAAGAATGCACTATGGCACCTGAACAATCAGGATACCGTGCTGAACAGTATGAGATTGTTCAGCGCAGATATATTTTTTGATACACCAGTAGATAAAAAGAGGGGAACTGCCTTTAACGTATACGCAGCAGTTTTCCACCATGATTACGGGCCTAATTATACCCGTTCATTGGGAATAAATAATATGGCGAATGGTGTGGACACGAAGACCGCATCATTTAATGGCTCCGGAAATAGCTATCCTATAGTAGGTACGGGCAATAGTTTTATCCTGCAAACAGGTTATACACTCCCTTATTTTAGTCAGCAGAAAAAGACAACCCGGTTAATGCCTGCTGCAGCATTCCAGTATTCCAAATTTGATCGGCTGGGCGACCCCATGTTTACCTATGACCTGGGTTTAACCCTGTTGATGAAAGGCCATGCCTCTAAGTTTGTGTTGAATGCACAAAGCAGGCCTGTGTACACGACTGTCAATAATGAACTCAAGGTATCGGATAGAAAAATGATGTATGTATTGATGTACCATGTCAGTATAGACTAAGAAAATATAAGCATGAATTAAAAGCAGCTCCGTGCTGACCAGTAGAACCGTATTCAAAACCTAACCAAACCAAATGAATGTAACTCATCCAACACCTGACCCTAAAAATCCGATAGCTAAAACCAGTATGGTTTCGCGGATTCTCAGCAACCTTACCTTCTGGGTACTGATCGCCATTATTGCCGGTGTCATCCTGGGCAGCTATGCGCCGGCAACTGCTGTGAAAATGGAAATCATAGGCAAAACGTTTATAGAGATCATTAAACTATTTATCGCACCAATTATCTTCCTGACCATTGTACTGGGAATTAGTGGGATGGGTGATCTTAAAAAGGTAGGCCGTATTGGCGTGAAGGCACTTTTTTACTTTGAGGTTGTCTCCACTTTCTCTCTGGCTATAGGCATCCTTATGGCTGTACTCATTCAACCGGGGAATATTGACAAGAGCCATCTTCAGATCGAGAATGCCTCAAAGTATACTTCCGCACCTGCCAAAGGATTCAGCTGGATGGAATTCTTTTTGAGTAACCTGACCTTACAGGTTTTGCTCGTGGCGATCCTGACAGGGATCATCCTGAACTATTCCAAATACCGTATGGTTGCTGTCGCCGGACTTGGGAAAGTTTCCAAACTTGTTTTTACCGGTTTGAAATATGTGATGTACCTGGCTCCTTTGGGTGCATTCGGAGGGATGGCTTATACTATTGGTAAATTCGGACTGCATACGCTTGTACCACTGGCCAAGCTGATGGGTACAGTGTATCTCACCATGGGGCTTTTCATCTTCCTTGTTCTCGGTGGAATCATGAGATACTATAAAATGAGTATCTGGAAGTTTATCAAATATATCAAAGAAGAATTGCTGCTGGTATTGGGGACTTCCTCTTCAGAATCTGCACTCCCTTCCATCATGCAGAAACTGGAAAAAATGGGTTGCAGTAAGTCAGTAGTGGGCCTTGTCGTCCCTACAGGTTATTCTTTTAATCTTGACGGAACTTCCATTTACCTATCCATGTCGGTTATCTTTCTTGCCCAGTTATACAACGTACACCTGAGTGCTTTTGAGATGGTCAGTATCATCGGCATTTTAATGGTTACCTCTAAAGGTGCGGCCGGTGTGACCGGCAGTGGGTTTATTGTGCTGGCTTCTACACTTACCGCTATCCATAAAATCCCTGTAGAGGGGTTGGCCTTCCTGCTTGGAGTGGACAAGTTCATGAGTGAAGCGAGGGCGCTGACCAATATCATTGGAAATGGGGTAGCTACTATTGTCATCGCCAGGAGCGAGAAGGAATTTCATCCGGAACAGTTAGCGGAGAAAAAAGAAGAAATGCCAGCACTACGGAAAAAAGAAGAAGTAATCACCTTAAATCATTAACAAATGACTGAATCAGAAACATCACCGAAAGGTAATTTACTGCAGTTTGGAAAACGGGTACACTACCAGTTATCCTCAGAAGAGTTGGTTAGGCAAAGTCTGGAACTGGGACAGGGAATCCTGAACCATTCCGGCGCTTTGTGTGTAGACACCGGGGAATTTACCGGGCGCTCTCCCAAGGATAAATTTATTGTGAAGGATGTGCTTACGGCGGACACGGTGGACTGGGGGGAGGTAAACAGGCCTATTTCTTCGGCAGATTTCGATAGGTTGCACCAGAAAATGCTTGTTTACCTGGAGGGTAAAGAAGTATGGGTAAGGGATGCCTATGCATGTGCGGACCCGGAATACAGGTTAAACATCCGTGTGGTGAATGAAACGCCCTGGGCCAATTTATTCTGTTACGAACTTTTTTTAAGGCCCGAAGATGAGGATTTGCTGACTTTGGAACCGGGATGGCTGATTCTTCAGGCACCGGGATTCAAAGCCAATCCCCTGATGGATGGAACAAGGCAGTCGAATTTCACGATAGTTGATTTTAGCAGGAAGACCATCCTGATTGGAGGTTCTGCTTATACCGGCGAAATGAAAAAGGGGATATTCAGTGTTTTAAATTTCCTGTTGCCGCAAAATCATGGGGTATTGAGTATGCATTGCTCGGCAAATGAAGGGGCGGATGGAGATGTAGCCTTGTTTTTCGGTCTTTCCGGAACAGGTAAGACGACGCTGAGTGCCGATGCCTCACGTGCCCTGATCGGGGATGATGAGCATGGCTGGGCAGCAGGTAGCGTGTTTAACTTTGAAGGGGGCTGCTATGCAAAAGCAATCGACCTCAATGCAGAACGGGAACCGGAAATTTTTTCTGCGATACGACCGGGAGCACTCCTGGAGAATGTAGTGGTAGATCAGGAAACTGGACTGGTAGATTTCAGTGATACCCAAAAAACGGAGAATACACGTGTTGCTTATCCTATCCATTTCATTGACAATGCTAAAGAGCCTTCCTTTGGTGCAGAACCGTCCAATATTTTCTTTCTTACCTGCGATGCATTTGGCATCCTTCCTCCCATTAGTAAGCTGGATACTGAACAGGCCATGTACCATTTTATCTCTGGATATACGGCTAAGGTTGCAGGTACTGAGATGGGGATCACCTCACCGCAGACGACCTTCTCTGCTTGTTTCGGAAGGGTTTTTCTACCCTTGCACCCGCTGAAATATGCCGGTCTGCTGGGTAGGAAATTACAGGAAAACCCTGAAATTAATGTCTGGCTGGTGAACACCGGATGGATTGGAGGAATGTATGGTATTGGAAACAGGATCAGTCTGAAATATACCAGGGCCCTGATTGCGGCGGCAATTCGGGGAGATCTCAATGCAGTGCCGTATACCACACATCCGGTTTTCAAAATTGCCATGCCCGGATCCTGTCCCGGTGTGCCATCAGAAATCCTGGATCCCTGTAATTTATGGTCAGACAGGGCGGAGTACGATGCTAAAGCTGCGGAACTGGCAGGGTTATTTGCCGGACACTTCGCCCAATATGCGGATGCCGCAGGCGAAGACATTAAAAGGGCTGCCCCATTAATAAAGACCAGGTAATGAATTTATCCGTATGTATATTAGTTCCTGATTTACAATTAATCCATGAATACCATTTGAGCATACTAGAAAAAGCGGACAGGTTATTTGATAAATTCAGTAAATATCTGAGTTTACAGATTCTTGTTGCCCTTACTTTTGGCGTACTGGCAGGAATTTTCTTCCCTGCTTTTGCCATTAAAACAAAGTTTATTGCCACAGTCTTTGTGTCTATCATTGAGCCCTTTGTTGCTCCGGTAATATTTTTAACCATAGTTACGCTTTTTGGAGGTCTTATAGATTTGAAAGGAGCCGGAAGGATTGGTTTAAAGTCTTTTATTTATTTTGAGCTCATCACCACTATAGCCATCGTATTTGGCATTTGCAGTGCACTGCTGATCCGTCCGGGAAAAATGGCGCGCGCTGAATTCAGCTCTATGCTTCCGGAGAATTTTACAGCAAGGGTCAGCAGCAGCTGGACCAGTCACCTGATCTCCAGTTATACCCTGTATTTCCTCCTGGCAGCTATTGTTATTGGCTTAATCATTAACCGTTCGAGGCATCAAACAGCAGCAATAGGAGTGTTGGACTACCTCCGCCATATGGTATTCCGGATATTGAGGTATATTTTTCTTTTTGCTCCATTTGCAGCTTTCAGTGGCATTGCCTATACTGTAGGAAAATTCGGAGCAGATACTTTACTCCCTATCGGAAAACTCCTTGCGGGCACCTATATAGCAGTCTTCATTTTTATATTCGCTGTACTTGGTGGTGTACTTGCTCTCTACAAAGTAAATATGTTTAGTTTCCTGAAGGCGATTAAGCAAGAGCTGTTATGGGTACTGGGTACTTCCTCTTCCACTTCTGTTTTGCCATTACTGATGGACAGGCTGGAAAATATGGGGTATCTGCGATCGGTAGTAGGACTGGTTACGGTAACGGGGAATTCTCTAAACCTGACAGGGACTTCGCTTTACATGGGGATGTCGGTGATTTTCCTCGCTCAGCTGTACAATGTTACTTTCTCCTTTTCGGAGCTGCTGAGTGTCGTGCTGGTGATCATGGTCACTTCTAAAGGAGCTTCGGGCATCTCTGGTACGGGCTTCATTGCACTGGCGACTACAGTGGGGACTATTCATAAAATACCGGTAGAGGGCTTAGCGATTTTATTGAGCATCGACCGGTTTATGAGTGAAGCGAGAGCCATCACAAACACGATAGGTCATGGCGTAGCAACGGTCGTGATTTCAAACAGTGAAAAGAACAATTTATAACACACACAACACATGAAAAAAATATTATCTATTGTACTGATAGCCAGTGTGCTATTGGGCGCTTGTAAAAAAGAGGCGGCAGAGGAGGAAACTGATGTGGTACTCATTGGTGCAGGTATTATGAGTGCAACCTTGGGCACGATGATGAAAGAACTTGATCCTAAGTTGAAGATTAATATTTACGAACGGCTGGATGCTGTAGCAGCTGAAAGTTCGGATGCCTGGAACAACGCGGGAACAGGGCACTCCGCACTTGCAGAACTGAATTATACGCCTGAAATGCCTGATGGCAGTATCGATATCCATAAGGCAATAGCGATAAACGAGCAGTTTGAGGTGTCCAAGCAATTTTGGGCCTATCTTGTTCAGCAGAAAAAACTACCGGCAGCCCATACATTTATCAATAATGTGCCCCACATGAGTTTTGTATGGGGCGATGAAAATACGGTGTATCTGAAGAAAAGATATCAGGCATTGCAGAAAAATGTCCTGTTCAAAGGGATGGAATATTCTGAGAATTATGACAGCCTGGCGAGATGGATGCCCTTGGTGATGAAAGGGAGAAGCAGGACACAGAAAGTTGCGGCAACACATATGGATATCGGTACGGATGTGAACTTCGGGAACCTCACGAGGGGAATGATTAGTGCCCTGAAAAATGCTGAAGGGGTGAAAGTAGCGTTAAACCATGAGGTGAAAACCATGAAAAGGAATGCGGACAGTACCTGGATGGTAACTGTGGTAGACAGGGCCACAAAAAAAGAAAGAAATATCAAAGCTAAATTTGTCTTCATTGGTGCCGGTGGTGGTGCATTGCGCCTGCTCCAGAAATCCGGGATCCCGGAAGGAAAGGGATTTGGAGGTTTCCCGGTGAGTGGAGAATGGATGGTGTGCCATAATGATGCTGTGATTGCACAGCATATCGCCAAAGTGTATGGAAAAGCAGGGGTGGGCTCCCCTCCAATGTCGGTTCCCCATCTGGATACCCGGGTGATTAATGGTAAAAAAGCATTGTTATTTGGCCCTTATGCCGGTTTCTCCAGTAAGTTCCTTAAACAGGGATCTTACCTTGATTTAACAAGATCGATTACTCTTAAGAATATTGGCCCGATGATGTCGGCAGGACTGGACAATATACCGCTGACAAAATATCTTGTGGGGCAGGTGATGCAATCTGACGAAGAACGCCTGAAAGCACTGCAGGAATACTATCCTGAGGCAAAGGCAGCAGATTGGAAACTGGAAACAGCAGGACAGCGGGTGCAGATTATTAAAAAGGATAAGGAACATGGAGGAATATTACAGTTCGGTACCGAAGTCGTGACTGCATCCGATGGCAGTTTATCTGCACTGCTGGGAGCTTCTCCGGGAGCCTCAACATCAGTGGATATCATGCTCAGCTTACTGAAGAAATGTTTTCCCGGTCGGGTCGCTTCGGCGGAATGGCAGCAGAAATTTAAGCAGATGATCCCATCCTATGGCAAGAAGCTTGCTGACAATGTGAATCTTGCCAATCAGGTTCGTGAGGCGGACAGCAAGGCTTTGGGACTGAAGTATTTTGTGATTCAACCCTGACCCATAAGAAGTATTGAGGTGGTTTAAAACTTGTTATTTGACGTCAGATGACAAGTTTTAAAATAGAATTATATGTAAAATCTTTAATATCAGTGATAAATGATAGATATCACTAAAAATTAAAGTGATATTATAATAATATGTAACGCAGGTTATATTTTAGGGCAATAATTTTCCATTCATTTGCTTTATAATATAAAAGGAATGAAGTATGTAATCATCGGTGCTGTTGCGGGAGGGGCAACCGCTGCAACAAGGCTCAGGAGACTGGACGAAAAGGCGGAAATCATTATGTTTGAAAAAGGTGAGTATATTTCGTATGCAAACTGCGGAATGCCCTATTATATTGGAAATATTATCAAAGAGCGGGACCAGCTTTTTGTACAAAAGGCAGATACTTTTAGTCAGCGCTTTAATATACAGGTAAGGATCAATACCAGGATCACGGCAATCAATTCCCGCAATAAAACAGTAACGGCTATTGATTTATCTACAGGCAGGTCCTATGATGAAAGCTATGATAAACTTGTTTTATCGCCTGGAGCTGAATCCCTGAAATTAAGAAGTGCAGGAAGTGGGTTGAAAGGTATTTTTAACCTGAGGAATGTCTATGATACCGATGCGATCAAAACCTATGCTGAACAATATCCATCTGGAAAAGCAGTGGTCATTGGTGCTGGTTTTGTGGGACTGGAAATTGCGGAAAATCTACATGCTTCAGGATTTTCAGTAACGATTATTGAAAAGGGAAACCAGGTGCTGCCACCGGCCGATTTCCCAATGGCAGCTATCCTCCAGGAACATATCCGTTCCAAAGGCATCGATCTTCGTTTAGATACAGAAGTGATTGCCTTTGTGAAGGGAGAAGAAGGAATTCATGTCATTCTCCGCTCTTCTGAGTCCATTGAAACCCATATTGTCATTCTGGCATTGGGCGTTACGCCAGATGTTAAACTGGCATCTAGTGCAGGACTTAAACTGGGAAAAGGAGGAAAAGGAATTGAGGTCAATCGCTATCTGCAGACTTCAGATCCTGATATTTATGCGGTGGGGGATGCGATCCTCTTTAAAAACCCTATTTCAGGAAAGAGTGTGAGCACTTATTTGGCAGGGCCCGCAAATAAACAGGGCCGCATCTGTGCAAATAATATCGTATTTGGCAATAGTCAGGAGTATTGCGGAGCAATTCAAACGGCTATATTAAAATTATTTGACTTAAATGCTGCCGTTACCGGTCTGTCGTCCAGGCAGCTCAGGGCAGCAGGAATAGCACATATCGTCTCCACTACGCACAGTAGTTCCCATGCAGGCTATTATCCTGGTGCAATGGAAATGACTGTCCAGCTGGCTTTCTCTCCGGCAGACGGGAGACTTTTGGGTGCTCAGGTAGTTGGCGGGCAAGGGGTGGATAAAAGGATAGATATCCTGTCCCTGGTGATCAAGAATCAGGGGACTATTGATGACCTTGTAGAATTTGAACAGGCCTATGCTCCACCTTTCTCATCTGCGAAAGATCCGGTAAATATTGCTGGTTTTGTGGCGGAAAATATCCTGCTGAAGCGCTCGGAAATCTTTCAGTGTACCGATGTGAAGTATATTAGCCCGGGCAGTGTACTGATTGATGTCCGCACACCTGATGAATTTATGGGGGGATCCATACCAAAAGCAATGAATATACCGCTGGATGAAATCAGAGGAAAGATCAAAAAGATCCCAAGGGATGCCCCTTTGTATATCTTTTGCCAAAAAGGGCAGAGAGGGTATCTCGCCCAGCAGATTTTACTGCAGAATGGTTACCGTACGGTCTTTAATCTTTCCGGTGGATACCTGCTCTGGAAATCCTATGCTGCTGAAACGAAGCTGGGTGGGAGTTAAGGTGCATTGCATCAGGTGTCTACGGGATGCACCATCTCTTATTTTCCAATAGATTTTTCCATAAGGATTCTCCATACATTCATATGGAGCCACTCTTTATAGTTCATCAGGTGTTCGTACTGCGGCATTTTTACGCTAGTGGGGATGTCAAAAAATGGGGTGCCGTCCTGCATGGCTTTTTCAGTAGCGGCATAGAGGTCTTCAAAATAACTAATGTTGAGGTCCAGGTCTTTGCGTGTACCTATGGGTCTCACATGGGCCATGTATAGTGTATCAAAGTCCAGTTTCCGTATTTCATACAGGTGTTTCAACCAGTTTTTGGGTTTGGCATCCGGCAGGTAGGCATATAAAACCCGGTCTGGAACCACCAGATCTACCACGAATAAAGCTCTTTGTTCAGGGAAACGAAATAAGGTCATCCCATCTCCATGATTTCTCCCATAAAAGTAAAGCTCGATAGTTTTGTCACCCAATGTAAATGTAGAACGCTGACCGGTCCATGTACTGTCCGGTAAGATAACTTTTGGACTGGGTTCTATATTTTCTGCTGCCTGCTGGTGGGCAAGGAAAGTTGCCCCTGCCTCTTTAAAGATTTGACCTCCACTAATGTGGTCCCAGTGATTGTGGCTGTAGATCACCTGTTTTATGGGTTTATCTGTTATTTTTCTGATGGCCTTCATCGTCGCAACAGCATGTACGGAATCCAGGGGGTCTATCACAATTACTCCTGCTGTAGTGATCACAAAACAGGAAAATGTGCGGTCCCCTACAAGATAAATGTCTTTTGCTGCTTTAAATGTCTGGATAGGAACATGCTGAGAAAATCCCTGAAAACCGAACATGAATGTCAATAAGAGTGGTGTAAATATGTATTTCATCTATTTTATTTCTCAGGTTACCTGTAATAGGTACAACAAAAAATGATTCTTGTTTGAATGAATAGTTATTTATTCCTCCCGCAGTTGCGGTTTATGCCCTAATTATAGAAGAAAATAGAATAACAGGCACTATAGATTTTCCAGCTGAGTTAAGTAAAACGGCGGTCAATTTTTCCACTACATAAATGATAACAGTCCCCCAGGTCATTGAATAGTGATGTATCTTTGTATTATTGTATAAAATACGTTGTTTTAACCCCCATTGAAGAAAAAAAAGGATGAACAAAATTGAAATCTATTCGGATAGAATTCTAGATATTATCGTCAGCCATTTGCCAAGTGTGGTGATGGCTATCATATTGCTTATTGTGGGCAGTTGGTTGATTAAGAAGCTGATCAGGTTTCTACACAACCGTTTCCACCGCAATAATATTGACATTTCCCTGAGCGAATTCCTGATCAGTATTGTGAATGTAGTGTTGTATGTGTTGCTGATTATCAGCTGCACGTCCATGGTCGGGATAGAAACCGGTTCATTCATGACGATACTTGGAGCTGCGGGATTGGCCATCGGACTTGCGTTACAGGGTAGCCTTTCCAACTTTGCCGGAGGTGTACTGATCTTACTTTTTAAACCCTTCAGGGTTGGCCATTTTATTACTTCCAGTAATAATGTATCAGGGACAGTACTGAAAATTGATATTTTGTATACCACTTTAAAAGCAGGTAACGGGACAACCATCTATGCCCCTAACGGGCCTTTGGCAAATGCGGTCATCAATAATACCTCAGATAATGAAATCAGGCAGGCTGAGTATAAGCTTAATCTTTCCTTTGATACGAATATTGATGAGGTGCGCAAAATTATATTACAGGTATTGGTCAGTGATGAACTGGTTCTTCAGGAGCCGAAACCGGTAGTCCTGGTTGGTTCCTTAACTGATACGGCTATCGTATTACAGGTACGTGCCTGGGCCCTGAATGCTAACTTTTGGCCTGTTTACCACAGCAATTATGAAAAAATAATTGATACGCTGGCTGCCAATGACATCAGATTACCTGCAACAAAGCCAGAAATTCACCTGATTAACAGTTCCTCAACTTAAACTTTGCTTTTCTAAATTTCAACGATTCTCTAACTGAGTTACAAACCAAAAGAAATGAAAGAAGAATTTTATCTTCATATTTACCAGAAACAGGGGCAGATAGAGCCTGTGTGCTCCAATAAGGAAATAGCCGACTGGGTACTGGACTTACTGAACCTGGTATATCCGGAAAGACTTACGCGTCCTGAATTCACCCTGGAACAGATCAGGCAGCTGTTTACCGATTCTGAAAAAGAATTGCTAAGTATCCTGAATGCAACGAAAGCCTGCAGAAATTGTAACCATGAACTGATTGCGGCTAACTTTTACGAAGGTTTGCCTGAATTATACCGCAAAATGAATACCGACATTGCGGCTACACTTGATGGTGATCCTGCAGCAGGCAGTGAGTTTGAAATCATCCGTACCTACCCGGGTTTTCTTGCCGTGTCTATTTATAGAATTGCACACCTCCTGCTGCAGCTCGGTGTCCCCCTGATTCCGAGAATTCTCACAGAATATGCGCATTCTATCACAGGGATTGATATCCATCCCGGAGCCAGGATAGGGGAATACTTGTTTGTAGACCATGGTACCGGTATTGTAATCGGCGAAACGACAGAGATTGGTGACCATGTGAAATTATACCAGGGCGTTACCCTGGGCGCACTCAGCGTAGAAAAATATATGGCCAATACCAAACGCCATCCAACCATTGGGGATCGCGTGATCATTTATTCCGGCGCAACCATACTGGGGGGCGATACCTTTATAGGAGAGAATTGTATCATTGGAGGAAATGTCTGGTTAACTAAAAGTGTTCCTTCATTTTCAACAGTATATCACCAGTCGGCCATGAAAGTTATAGAAACAAAAAATAAAGACTAGAGAAAAGCAAATGGGAAATATTATATCATTTATCGGGAATACTCCACTGGTAGAAATCCAGAAGTTAAACCCAAACCCCAATGTGAAGATCTTCGCTAAACTGGAAGGGAATAACCCCGGTGGAAGCGTAAAGGACAGGGCAGCCCTGAATATGATCCGCAGTGCAATGGAGCGTGGTGAAGTCACAAAGGGAACACGTTTAATAGAAGCGACCAGTGGGAATACAGGTATTGCCCTGGCCATGATCGCTGGCATATACGGACTTGAAATTGAGCTGGTCATGCCCTCAAACTCTACCCGCGAACGTACGCTGACCATGGAAGCTTTCGGTGCAAAGGTAACTTTGCTCGATTCTATAGAAATCTGTCGCGATTATGCAGAAGAAAAAAGCAGTCAGCCAGGATACTTTTTGCTGGATCAGTTTGCTAATCCTGATAATTACCTGGCACATTATAAAACCACCGGGCCAGAAATCTGGAAGGATACCCATGGGGAGATTACCCATTTTGTCAGCTCAATGGGCACCACTGGAAGTATCATGGGCAATTCCATGTACCTGAAGGAACAGAACCCGGAGATTCAGATCGTCGGCTGCCAGCCAACGGAAGAATCTTCTATACCGGGGATCAGGCGCTGGCCCGAAGCGTATCTGCCAAAGATTTTTGATGCCTCCAGGGTAGATAGGGTGATGGATGTTTCCCAAGAAGAAGCATCGGTATATGCGCGGTTAATGGCCAGAAAAGAAGGGGTCTTTGCGGGAATGAGCAGTGGTGGGGCACTGGCCTGTGCACTCAGGCTTGCTGCGGAGTTGAGCTCCGGGACGATCGTGTTTATTACCTGTGACCGTGGAGACAGATACCTCAGCAGTGACTTATTTATAGACAAATAAGGGGATGGGCTTAATTAAAGATATTTATTCTCCAGCATTTTATTCCCGGTTTGCAGATACCATCGCAGCGGTTGTTCCTTTGTTTTCCAAGGATAAGTTTATGGAAAACATACTGGATGATCAGTTTGTGCACATGGAATGGAAGGAAAGACTGAAACATACCACTAGGGTATTCCACCAGTTTATGCCGGCTGATTTTTCTGCAGCCAGTGCGATTATTGAGACGATCATTGCCCGTTTGAAGACCGCACAAGTTACTGAAGATAGTCTCGTATTTATCTTTTTTCCGGACTATATAGAAACGTATGGACTGGACGACTTTGAGACTTCAGTGAAAGCCCTTGAAAACATTACCCAATTTATCAGCTGTGAATTTGCAGTAAGGCCGTTTATCTTAAAATACGGGCAACGTATGATTGACCAGATGACCCTCTGGTCAGCCCATGAAAATCATAAGGTGAGGCGTCTGGCCAGTGAAGGCTGCCGGCCACGGTTACCCTGGGCAATGGCCCTTCCGGGATTGAAGAAAGACCCTGCACCCATTCTTCCCTTATTGGAAAACATGAAAAATGATCCCTCGGAATGGGTAAGGAGGAGTGTGGCCAATAATATCAATGATATTGCAAAGGATCACCCGGATATTGTGATTGCAATGGCTGCCAGGTGGAAAGGAACCAGCAAAGAAACCGATGCGGTGATTAAACATGGCTGCCGCACACTGTTGAAACAGGGGAATGCGGAAGTTTTAAAACAGTATGGCCTCGTCAGTGAACACATTACCCTGTCTGATTTTGAAATCCTGACGCCCGACCTGAAAATAGGGGAGGCCCTGGAATTTTCGTTTGCCCTGACCAATGAAAATAAAGCATCGCAGCTAGTCAGGCTCGAATATGGGGTGTATTACATGAAGGCGAAAGGGCACCTGGCGAGAAAGGTCTTCAAGATCAGCGAAAGGGTGTATGCCGCTGAAGAGAAAGCCGTCGTGAGAAGGAAACAACCGTTTAAAATAATTACCACCCGGAAGTACCATACAGGCAGGCATCAGTTGTCGATTATTATCAATGGGGAGGAAAAAGCACTGCTTAATTTTGAAGTAGGGGAAATGGATCCTATAACCTAACGGTCGGGATACCGGGCTCAGCTGGACAGGGGTAGGGATACATAGAATACAGATCCGCTATCCCTGTTACTCTCAAACCAGATTTCCCCATGCTGGAGCTTGGTATATTCTTTACAAAGGTAAAGTCCCAGGCCTATACCTTTTTCGTTGGCCGTTCCATAGGTAGACTCTGCTTTTAAGGAGAATACGGCAGCGCTATTCGCTGGATCGATGCCTTTCCCCGTATCTTTTACGGAAATCAGGCATTTTTCCTCCAAACGTAATGTCCTGATCTCAATCTTTCCATACTCGGGGGTAAACTTGATTGCATTCCCCGTGAGATTCCTGATGACCAGCTGAAGCATATTGATGTCGCATAACAGTACGATAGAAGAATCAATGTCAAAGTTAAGTGCTATATTTTTTTCTGTGGCGGCAACCTTCTGGTTATGAAGCAGGCGGACAAGTACCTCATCAATGGGATAGGGCAACAGGTTTACCTTGCTGCTGCTGAGCTGTGATTTAGACCAGGACAACAGGTTGTTTAACATTTCCTGTGTACCCGAAACGGCATTACTCAATTTATGTTCCAGCATCTTGCGTTCTTCGCTTTCCATTTCAAAAACCTTCAGTGTTTCCATATAACTTTGTATGGAGGCCAATGGGGCACGGAGATCATGGGAGATGATCGAGAAAAATTTAGTTTTCTCATCATTCATTTTTTCGAGCTCCCTTGCACGTACTTCGGCTGAGAGCTTCTCCTGGTAGTAGGCAGCCTTCAGGTAGAATAAACCTGCAAAAATGACGAGGATCTCAATGGCATAAGAAGATGCCAGGTCCATAAATAAGCTTGCCCTGTTGTCATACGGAGAGGAAATCAATGCCGGATAAAAGTAATGCACTGCAATCAATCCTGTTCCTGTCAGTACGGACAAAGAAGTCCAGATCCAATAATGTTTTTCAGAGGAGATAATGATGATCAGGAAAAAACCGATGGTCAGTGCCAGGAGACCAGGCCCATTTACGCCACTGGTGATAAAGAATGTCCCTGTAAGCGTGGCAAGGACAAGGATGGAACATAAAAAGATGGCCCTCTTATACCTCTTTCTCATCCTTGCATAGTAATAAGCCAGGCAAAGGCCAAAAAACATGACAAAGTAGAGCAAGGCAGTAGATTTCAGTCCCAGGTAATAACTGAAGGGAACATTATATCCAATAATGAGGATCCCTATAATGCTGATGAAGTTAAAGATCCTGTGCTCCAGTTTCATATGTTTCGTATCACCGGTAATCAGGTGTACAATCTTTTTAATGGCTGTCGGTACCTTTAGTTGCATTACCTCATGGTCGGTTTAACAGAAATATAAAATTCTGAGGCTATTTGTTCCGCAAATAGGTATACACAATTGTCAGACAATATATTAAATGGGAGGGTGGGCGTATGGATCACAGCTGAAATGCAAAATCAAATATACCACAGTAATTTCAAAAAATGTTGATTGAACGAGTTAAAAATATTACGAAGTGCTTCTTTTTTGTGGTTTTTAAAACTTTTAGGAATTATATCAGACGATTTCTATCGACGTTTCGACAAAAAATGTACTTTTGTAGTGTGAAATCTACAACTGATGTAAAACAACAAATTATAGCGGCTTCTAAAGAGGCTTTTAAACGATATGGGTTTACCAAGATTGCAATGGAAGACATTGCCAAAGCAAGTGGGAAGTCCAGGAGTACGCTGTACCATTATTTTAAGAACAAGACAGAGGTATTTGATGCCGTTATGCTGGACATTCTTTCAGCAATACTGGCCTTAGCATCAAAACAAATACAGAAAAATAAAAACCTGAAAGATAACCTGTGGGACTTTCAGCTGGTCAAACTCAATGAGCTGAAATTGCTGATTGATCAGTTTGAGCATGTGGTGAGTGATATACGTGTTTCACCGGAGATACTGAACAAGATAACTCATGTCCTCAAGAATGAAGAAATCAGCCTTGTATATCAGATTCTGGTGATTGGAATAGAGAATGGCGACGTTGCGGAGATTGAGGCCGCTGAACTGGATTTTCTGGCACGCTCTTTAGTCCTGGGCATGAGAAACCTGGAAGTTGACGCACTATTATTCGGAAATATGGTTGTGGAAATCAAACAGTTAGAGCGCCTGGTTCTTATTATTGCCAAGGGCCTTAAATAAAAATTATACTTTTACTATATATCTTACACCACCTGATACAATTTTTAAATTTATGAAGTTAAGCAGAAGAGGCTTTTCAGCCATGTTGATCCTGTGTGCAGCTATTGCAGGCTGCAACAATGAAAGTGATAAAATGAAGACGGTTGCTCCGGTAAAGGTGAATACGTTGACGATAGGTGGTGAAGATCAGGCAGGAAGTGCAATCAGTTACAGCGGAACCATCACCGCAAATAAAACGATAGATCTGAGCTTCCAGGTTTCCGGAACGGTATTAAATATTCCTGTCTCATCGGGACAATATGTAACTAAAGGGCAATTGATTGCTGCAGTCGATGAAACGGTATACCGTAATCAATACAATGCACAGCAGGCGCAGGCCAATCTTGCACGGGAGAATTCCCTGCGTGTGGCAGAAGTATTTAAAAAAGGGAGTATTGCTGAAATCAAGATGATAGAAGCTAAATCCAACGCAGAGCAAGCCTCATCGGCAGCTAAAGCCACTTACCAGAATATTCTGCACGCCAGGCTTTATGCTCCCCAAAGCGGATATATTGGAGAAAAAAGAATAGAATCCGGTGCAACGGCTGCACCAGGTGTCCCTGTAGTGCAGCTGCTGGATATCTCACAGGTGAAAGTCAATATTGCCATTCCTGAGGCCGAAATTAATCAGTTCAAAAAAGGCGACCAGGCTGCAGTAACCATTCAGGCCTTGCAGAACCTTAAACTTGAGGGTAAAGTGGATGAAGTCGCGGTGAGTTCCGCACAGGGAATCCCGACCTATACCGTGAAGGTGCTGCTGTCCAATGGGAACAACAAGCTGAAACCGGGAATGGTATGCACTATCCTTTTCAACAATAAAAAGAAAGATTCAGGGAAAGATGAGGCAGGACAGGAGCCAATTGTGGTACCCGTGCAGGCCGTTCAGATCGATGAGAACAATGTGAATTTTGTATACGTGACCAATGCAGAGGGAAACAAGGCGATCAGGAAAAATGTAAAAACAGGCGAACTTTTTAACAATGGCATAGCCATCAGTTCCGGCTTACAGCAGGGAGAGAAATTAATCATTACAGGGTACCACCACCTGACCAATGATACGCCAATTCAAATCGTTAAATAACCTTTGCAGCTGATTTATGACTAAAGATAACAATAGTATTATAGAATGGGCAATGCGGTACAAATCTGTACCCTTGTCCATGGCATTTATGATTGTGGCATTCGGGATCTACAGTCTCTTTAATATGCCAAGAAATGAATTTCCTGAATTTACCATCAGGCAAGGGTTGATTATTGGTGTCTATCCGGGTGCTTCCGCGAAGCAGGTGGAGCAGCAGCTGACCTCGAAGGTGGAACAATACCTGTTCGGCTTCAATGAAGTGGATAAGTCAAAGACCTATTCCTATTCAAGGGATGGCATGATGTATATCTTTGTGGAGGTAGAGGGAAGGGTAAACGGACCTGATACCAAAGCTTTTTGGAACAAGATTAAAAATGGGGCCATTGTACTCCAGGCGCAGATGCCGAAAGAAGTGAGGGGGATCCTGGTGAACAGTGATTTTGGAAGCACTTCGGCAGTTTTACTGGCCGTTGAATCCAAAACCAGACCTTACAAGGATTTGCAGAAACATGTGGAAGAGCTGGAAGATGGTATACGTACCATCCAGGATGTCGCCAAGATCAGTCATACCGGAAACCTGGAGGAGCAGATTGGTGTATATGTGGACAATAACAAACTGGCATTTTATGGCATATCTGCAGGATCTATTATGCAGGTACTGCAAAATGAAGGGGCCATCAATCCCGCAGGTTCTCTCGATGGAGAGGTGATCGACAGGCCGATCCACCTGAATACCTTCTTTAAGTCTGAAACAGACCTTGCCAGCCAGATTATCCGTAATGACGGCAAAGGAAATATTGTCCGCCTGAAAGATGTGGCGCTGATCAAAAAGGAATATGAAGACCCGGATTCCTATGTGACGGCGAACGGGACGAAAAGTATTGTCATTTCTATGGAAATGAGAGCGGGAAGAAATATCGTTCAGTTCGGTAAGAAGGTAGATGAAAAGCTCGCAGAGCTGGAAAGTAAACTGCCTGCAGATATTAAGATCAGCAGACTGGCGAATCAGCCAGCCGTGGTTGATGATTCCATCAGTCATTTTATGAAGGAGTTCCTGTATGCACTGATTGGTGTGGTCCTGGTGACCATGATGCTGTTGCCATTGCGCATTGCTTCTGTTGCTGCGGCAACTATTCCCATTACGATTGCAGCGACCCTGGGTATCATGTACTTTTTTGGGATTGAACTAAATACGGTTACCCTTGCCGCCTTGATTATTGTCCTGGGAATTGTGGTGGATGACCCGATTGTGGTGATTGATAACCATGTGGAGAAACTGGACCATGGCCAGTCTATCTGGGATGCGGCAAGACAGAGTGCCAAAGAACTCTTTCCATCTGTGTTCACCGCTACACTGGCCATCATTGCTACCTTTTTGCCAACCGCATTTTTTATGACAGGTGTGGCAGCAGATTTTATCAGTGTTTTCCCTTATACCATTATTATTGCACTGGTCTTGTCGCTCGTTATTTCCATGTTACTGGTGCCTTATTTCAATACCAGGTTCATCAAGAAAGGCTTGCATGACCCGGATAAAGTAAAGGAAAAAGGTAAAAAGTCTATGCTGGACAGACTGCAGTCGTTTTTTGACCACCATATCGGGGAAGCCATTGATCATTATAAAATGACCATTTTCTTCGGAATTCTCTCTGTCCTTATTGGGATGTACCTTATGAGTATCCTGCCCCAGCAGCTGTTTCCTAAAGTAGACCGTAATCAGTTTGCAATAGAAATTTACCTGCCCGATGGCAGCAACCTGAAACAGACGGATAGCGTAGTGAAAAAAATGGAAGCGGTAATGTCTAAAGATGAACGCATCGTTTCCTACACCAGTTTTATAGGTTCAGGCTCACCACGTTTCCATACGGTATACGCACCGAACCTTCCTGCAAAAAACTATGCACAGATATTGATCAATACGACTTCTGAGGAGGTGACAGAAGAAGTGCTGACGGAGTACGAGCAGAAATACAGTGATATTTCTCCCGGTGCTCATGTACGGATGAAACAGCTGAACATGATCCCTACACCTGCACCTATTGAATTCAGGCTTTCCGGAAATGATATTGCAACGTTGAAAAAGACCGGGTATGAACTGGCAAAGATTGCCAAAACTGTTCCTCATGTGACCTGGGTAAGGACCGATTATGAAGAAATGCAGGAAGGCATTGCACTTGATATAAAGAATGATGAGGCTGCAAGGCTGGGCCTGTCTAAAAATGATATTGCCAATGCGGTAGCCATGAATATGGAAGGACTGTCAGCCACGCGGGTTTGGGATGGCAACTATACCATGGACGTGAAAGTGAAAACAGATGCGCAAACAAGGACGAAGGTCGGCGACCTGAGAGATCTTTCCATTGCTTCACAGCAAACGCATAGCGTGGTGCCGTTGAGGCAGGTGGCAGCTATCAAGGCCGACTGGAATGAAGGACAGATTGTACGCCGCAATGGAGTACGGACGCTAACGGTAAGGGTGGATATCAATAAAGATGCTGTTGCTGCGAGCGTGATGAAGGATTTTAAACCTCAGCTGGAAAAGGTAAAACTTCCGGAAGGGGTGACTCTTGGTTATGGTGGTGAACAGGAAATGCAGGAGGAGAATATTGTTCCGATGGGACTGTCCCTGCTGCTGAGTATTGTGCTGATCTTCCTTGTACTGATCTGGCATTTCAAGAGTGTAAAACATGCTGTATTGAGTATCACAACTATGCCACTGAGCATTTTCGGTGCCTCCCTGGGACTGCTCCTGATGAACTATCCTTTTGGATTTACTTCATTTATCGGATTGCTTGCCCTCTGTGGAATTGTAGTCAGAAATGGAATTATCCTGATAGATTTTGCAGAAGAAATGCGGCATAAAGAAGGGATGTCGGTGAAAGATGCCGCTATTTTTGCTGCAGAACGCAGGATGAGGCCTATCTTTTTAACTTCCTCTGCTGCTGCGGTTGGGGTTATCCCAATGATCATCAGTCGTTCTTCCCTATGGGGACCTTTGGGAACCGTGATCTGTTTCGGTCTGATGCTTTCAATGCTACTGACCCTGTTTGTACTGCCCACCTTATATTGGGTGTTCTTCAGGAAGGAAGACCTGGAGAAGGCTGATCATCATAAAGTGGAAACCGTTTAAAATTTGACTATGCGTATTATATTCTTAAGTATATCTCTATTCATTGGTAGTGCTGCTGTAGCTCAGGAGCATAGCATCACCTTACAACAAAGTAAAACGGCTGCCCTGGAGTACAGTAAGGCCATTAAAAATGGACAGCTGAACATTGAATCTGCTGAATCCGGTAAGAAAGGGGCAGCAGCCAGCTATCTGCCTTCGGTAAGTGTGACGGGAGTTGGTGTTTATGCTTTTAAAGACATCATAGGTGCACCATTGGTGCCGCAGGGGATCAATAACTTCTATTTCGCAGGTGCCACGGCCTTACAGCCCCTTTATGCAGGCGGTAAGATTGCGACCGCAAATAAACTGGCAGCCATGCAGGTTGAAGTCAGCCGTATCCGGGCCAGGCAATCGAAAGATTCCGTGCTGCTACAGACGGAACAGAAATACTGGAACCTGGTGGATTTACAGGAACAGCATAAAACACTGCTGGCCAATGAAAAATTCCTTGACCAGGTATTGAAGCAACAAAAGGACATGCTTGCTTCGGGCCTGATTGCGCGAAATGATTTGCTGAAGGTCAATGTTCAGCGCAGCCGCCTGTTACTGAACAAGAGTAAGCTGGAAAATGGACAGCAAGTTGCCCGGCTCGACTTTTGCCTCTACGTAGGTATTCCGTTTGATTCCCTGCTGATTGCCAGGGACACGTTTAACATTGCCGGAAGTCCGGCAGCACAGCCAAAAACTGGTTTGCACCGTTTACAGGAAGCAAAACCTAGTCTGGACTTAAATGAAAACAATGATTACCAGTTGCTGCAAAAGAGTATAGAGGCAGAGAAACTGCAGACCAGGCTCAGTAAGGCTGATCTGCTGCCAAGTATTGCGGTAGGGGTAAATGCAGGACAGGCCGGTGTGATCGACAGAGGCATTGGAAGTACGTTTATGCCTCTGGCTTTTGGGACGGTGAGTATACCGGTTTCAGAACTATGGGGCAATGGTAAACAAAAAGTAAGGCAGCGGGAAATCAGTGAGCGTATTGCAGCGAATAATTTTATTGATGGGGAGAATAAACTGAAGGTGGGGATCATGAAAAGCTGGTACGACCTTACGGATGCACAGAAACAGATTGTCTTTGCCAATGAAAGTATCGCTCAGGCTACAGAAAACCTGAAGGTGACGAATGATAATTATTCCAGCGGACTGGCGGGAATCACAGAACTAATGGATGCCCAGGCGGCTTATCAGCAGGCACTCAGTGATGGGGTGACTTCTTATACAAATTATGAGAACAAACAATCCAGCTACCGGTACATTACAGGTAAAATGGAATAAAATGTGCCTTATTCAGCATATTTTAACGCTAAAACAAAAGGCCGGATCAACATGAAAATGATCCGGCCTTTTGTTTTTTCATCCTGTCATAAGCTAAAGTATGCCTATCTTTGTCCTGTGTCATATAACGGCTTTGTGAAAAATATCTTTCTGTCTTTTCTCTTCTTCCATTTATCTTTCGCTGTACATGGTGCTCCACAGGATACCATTTATACCAGACTGAATGAGGCTTTAGTGAAGAAGCCTTATTTTGTACGGCAGAAAGAAGAGAAAATAGCTGGCCTGAAGCGTATCCTGTCGGGTAACTTATCCCTACAGGGAGAATATGATTGCAATCAGCTGCTGTTCCAGGAATACCGGAAGTTCAGGCTGGATTCAGCGATACGTTATGTGGAAAGAAACCAGCAAATTGCCGGCGTCCTAAAAAACCAGGAACTCGCTGATCTGGCGAAATTACAATTGACCACCCTCTATTCCTCATCAGGGAGATACAGGGAATCCGAGCTGATCCTTAAAAGTATAGTTAAAGATAAGCTCGCAGCGAGATTGCTTCCCGCCTATTATGAGAGTTATATCCAGTTCTTCGAGCATTATTCCACCAACATTTACAGTGATGTCTATATACAGTCGATAGAACGCTACCGCGATTCCTTACTGAAAGTCCTTTCGCCTTCTTCCGTGGCCTACAAGATTAACCTGGTGCAAAAGGATTTCCACCGGCAGCAGCTCAGGGCAGCCCAGAAAAGTCTTCTTGAACTGTCGAAAACGGTTAAAGAGAACGATACTGACTATGCCATGATCGTGTATCTGCTGGGAAGGACCTATGAACTGCAGCAGAATAAAGCACTGGAAGAAAAATATTACGCTTATTCAGCAATTGCTGATATCAGGAACTCGATAAAGGACAATGCCTCCATGCAGCACCTGGCATTGATTTATTATGAAAGAGGCCATATTGACCAGGCATTTCAGTGTACCCGGTCAGCCATTGAAGACGCCATTTTCTGCAATGTTAAATTCCGCACGCTGCAGATGTCCGAGATCTTTTCCATTATCAATACCGCCTATCTGAATAAGGAAGCAAAAGGAAAAGAGCAGCTGCAGACCTACCTTTTAATGATCAGCTTCCTCTCCATTTTTCTTATCCTGGCCGTGATGTATGTGTACAAGCAAATGAGAAAGGTATCAAAGATCAAGGAACAGCTTGACCTGAGCAGTAAAAAACTGGCAGAGCTGAATACCGATATCAGCAATACCAATGACCAGCTGAATGAGCGGAATGCACAGCTGTCAGAATCCAATCATGTAAAGGAAGAATATATTGCACACTTTTTTGACCTCTGCTCTGCCTATATTGGTAAGCTGGAAAATTACCGTAAATCCCTGAACAAAAAGGCTACGGAAAAACAGCTGACAGAGTTGTTTAAAATGCTCAAGTCGACTACCCTGGTGGATCAGGAACTGGAAGAATTGTACAAGAATTTTGACCGTATTTTCCTGAATCTTTACCCCACTTTTGTGAAGGATTTCAATTCGCTGCTGATTAAAGATGAGCAGGTCGTTCCCAAACATGGTGACCTGCTGAATACGGAACTCCGTATTTTTGCACTGATCCGTCTGGGGATTACCGACAGTGTAAAGATCGCCGCATTCCTCCGTTACTCTATCAGTACAATTTATAACTACCGTTCACAGGCAAGAAATAAAGCGGCGGTTTCCCGCAATGAGTTTGAAGAAATGGTTTCCAAAATAGGGAATATCCCCGGAAAAATGTACTGAAACCTTTCTTGATCTACTACTTTTTCTTGTTATTTTAGATTGTTAATGCTTTGTTTTTTAGTGTTTTGTGATTCGTTGTGGCTACTTTTTTTTGTCAGCAATTTCAGATCGCGGATAACCTTTTAGTTTTGCAACGGGATTTCCGTCATCGCACAAATCCTGATACAGCAGGCAAGCTGTATGCAGATCAAATAGAACAAGTATGAAAAAGGTATTGACATTCATTTTTGTCTTTGCATTCATGATTTCCCTGAATGCACAGCAAAAAACAAAAGATCCCAAAATGGATAAGTTCATCACTAACCTGATGAATAAAATGACATTCGAAGAAAAGGTTGGACAATTGAATCTTCCGAGCGAAGGTGATATTATTACCGGACTGAGTAAAAACAGCAATATCAGTGGAAATATCAGGAAGGGCCTGGTTGGCGGAATGTTCAACATTAAAGGAGTGGATAAGATCAGGGAAATTCAACGTATTGCCGTTGAGGAAAGCCGCCTTAAGATCCCGATGTTATTTGCGATGGATGTGGTACACGGTTACGAAACTGTTTTTCCAATTCCATTGGGTATTGCCTGTTCCTGGAATATTGATGCTATTGAAGAATCTGCACGTATCGCCGCAACTGAAGCTAGTGCAGATGGGATTTGCTGGACCTTCAGTCCGATGGTGGACATTGCCAGAGATCCCCGCTGGGGCCGCGTATCAGAAGGTAGCGGGGAAGATCCTTTCCTGGGTGGAAAGATTGCACAGGCGATGGTGAGAGGTTACCAGGGAAAAGACAATTCCTTTTCTGAGAAAAGTAATATCCTGGCTTGTGTGAAACATTTTGCACTTTATGGTGCTGCAGAAGGAGGAAGAGATTACAATACGGTGGACATGAGCCACCTGCGGATGTTCAATGATTACCTTTACCCTTATCAGGCTGCTATAGATGCCGGAGCAGGTAGTTTAATGGCCTCATTTAATGTGGTGGATGGTGTTCCTGCTCATGGTAATAAATGGTTGCTGACTGATGTCCTGAGGGATCAATGGAAGTTTAACGGGTTCACCGTAGCAGATTTTGGTGGTATTGCAGAAATGCAGGCACATGGCCTGGGTGATATGCAGACGGTTTCTGCACTTGCACTGAATGCAGGCCTGGATATGGATATGGTAAGTGAAGGCTTTCTGTCCACATTGAAAAAATCTGTGGCGGAAAATAAGGTTCAGGAGGAAAAGGTCAATATTGCCTGCCGTCGTATTCTGGAAGCAAAATATAAACTGGGATTATTTGCAAATCCCTACAAATATTGTGATGCCTCCCGTGCAAAGAAGGACATTTACACCAAAGCAAACCGTGCCATTGCACGCAAAACGGCAGCAGAGAGCTTTGTGCTCCTGAAAAACCAAAATAACCTGCTTCCTTTAGCAAAAAAACAAACTATTGCCCTGATCGGCCCTTTGGCGGATACCCGTTCAAATATGCCGGGAACCTGGAGTGTGGCAGCGAAACTGGATGCTCCCGCTACAGTGCTGGAAGGATTAAAATCAGTTGCCGGAAAGGATGCTGCAATCTTATATGCGAAAGGAAGTAACCTGACGACAGATGCTACACTGGAAGCAAATTCTACTTTATTTGGGCGCAGCCTTAACCGCGACCAACGTACAGATGAAGAACTTCAGGCAGAAGCGCTTAAAATAGCCGGACAGGCAGATGTGATTGTTGCTGCAATGGGGGAATCTTCAGAAATGAGTGGCGAGTCCAGCAGCCGTACCGATATCGGCATTCCGGAGGTCCAGCAGCGATTGTTAAAAGCATTATTGAAAACAGGGAAACCTGTAGTACTGGTTCTTTTTACCGGACGTCCTTTAACCCTGGTATGGGAAAATGAAAATGTCCCTGCCATTCTGAATGTGTGGTTCGGTGGAAGTGAAGCGGCTTATGCCATTGGTGATGTTCTTTTCGGAGCGGTGAACCCAAGTGGAAAACTGGTTTCTACCTTCCCGCGCAGTGTAGCCCAGATCCCGCTCTATTACAATCATTATCCTACAGGCCGTCCGGCAGCTGACAATGGGTTTGAAAAATTCCGCAGCAATTACCTGGATGAAAAAAATGCACCGCTGTATCCTTTTGGATATGGATTGAGCTATACACAGTTTACTTATGGAGATATTCAGCTGAGTGAGAAGTCGATGACTGATAAAGGAGAAATTACGGCTTCCGTAACGGTTAAAAATACCGGAGAAGCAGCTGGAGCAGAGACGGTTCAGCTGTATATCCGTGATCTGGTGGCCAGCACTACAAGACCGGTAAAAGAACTGAAGGGCTTTGAAAAGATCAGTTTAAAAGCCGGGGAGACTAAAACCGTAAGCTTTAAGGTAAGTCCTGAATTATTGAAGTTTTATAATTCAAAACTCGATTACGCCTTTGAAGCCGGAGAATTTGAACTGATGATCGGTGGCAACAGCCGTGATCTGAAGTCTGCCAGATTTGTATTACAATAAGTTATTCTATAAAATTATGTTGAGAAAAATCAGATTAGTGACGATGCTGCTGGTGATGGGCGCTTTTGGTACACAGGCCCAGGATAAACCAGTTTATTTAGACGATACAAAACCTATCCAGGCGCGTGTGGAAGATGCCCTGTCAAGGATGACTGTAGAGGAAAAAGTGGCGATGTGCCATGCGCAGTCGAAATTTAGTTCTTCCGGGGTTCCACGTCTGGGGATTCCTGAATTCTGGATGACCGATGGTCCGCACGGCATCCGTCCTGAAGTATTGTGGGATGAATGGACGCAGGCAGGATGGACGAATGATTCCTGTATTGCCTTTCCGGCATTGACCTGCCTTTCTGCTACCTGGAATAAAGAGATGGCTTTGCTTTATGGTAAATCGATAGGAGAAGAAGCTCGGTACCGCAATAAAAATGTATTGCTGGGCCCTGGGGTGAATATCTACCGCAGTCCGCTGAATGGCCGTAATTTCGAATACATGGGGGAAGATCCATTCCTGTCTTCAAAAATGGTGGTTCCCTATATTCAGGGGGTTCAGCAAAATGGTGTTGCTGCATGTGTAAAACACTTCGCTTTAAATAACCAGGAGACAAACCGCCATAAAGTGAATGTGGTGGTAGATGACCGTGCATTGTATGAAATTTACCTGCCGGCTTTTAAAGCTGCGGTGCAGGAAGGAGATGCCTGGACCATTATGGGGGCATATAACCGCTACAATGGTCAGCAGGCCTGTCAGAATGAAGTACTCCTGAAAAAAATCCTTAAAGGCGAATGGGGATTTGAAGGCGCTGTCGTAGCCGATTGGGGTGGGGTAACCAATACCAAAGAAGCGATTTTCAATGGTATGGACATGGAGTTTGGTACATGGACTGATGGACTTTCTGTTGGAAAAAGCAATGCTTATGACAACTATTATCTGGCCGATCCATACCTGAAACTGATCAAATCCGGCGAAGTAGGGACAACAGAACTTGATGATAAAGTACGCCGTATCCTGCGCCTTGCTTTCCGTACCACGATGAACAATGCTAAGCCTTATGGATCATTCGGAACAGAAGCGCATGCCATGGCAGGCCGCAGGATTGCAGAGGAAGGAATCGTACTGCTTCAGAATAAAAACAATATCCTGCCGATTGACTTGAACAAGACGAAGAAAATAGCTGTAATTGGTGAAAATGCCATCAAAATGATGACTGTAGGTGGCGGAAGTTCTTCGTTAAAAGTTAAATATGAAGTCTCACCGCTTGATGGACTAAAGGAGAGATTCGGCAGCAAGGCTAAAATTGTATATGCACGCGGATATGTCGGAGATCCTTCCGGCAGTTACAATGGTGTCAATTCCGGTCAGGATTTATCGGAAAAACGCTCTGCTGCAGAACTGTTGGCTGAGGCACGTGACGCTGCTAAAAATGCAGATATGGTGATCTTTATTGGTGGATTAAACAAAAGTGATAACCAGGATGCAGAGGGCATGGACCGTTTGAGTTTAGGTCTTCCCTACGAACAGGATAAACTGATTACTGAGTTGCTTAAAGTGAATAAAAACCTGGTGTATGTGAATATTTCCGGTAATGCAGTGGCGATGCCATGGGTGAAAGAAGTACCAGGCATTGTACAGGGCTGGTTTTTAGGTACAGAAGCAGGAAATGCCCTGGCTGCGGTACTGGCTGGTGATGTGAATCCTTCAGGAAAACTGACTTTTACGTTCCCGGTAAAACTGGCAGACAATGGTGCACATGCTTTAGGTGAATTTCCAGGCAAAGATGAAGTGAAATATAACGAGGGAATTTTTGTAGGTTACCGTTGGGCTGACAAGCATAAAGTAAAACCATTGTTTAGTTTCGGCCACGGATTGAGCTATACTACATTTCAATATGGTAAAGTAACGGCTGATAAAAGCAGTATGTCTGCTTCAGATAAAATCACTTTTTCCGTGAAAGTTAAAAATACAGGTAAGAAATTAGGCGCCGAAGTTGCCCAGCTTTATATCAGTGATCTGAAATCTTCTGTTCCAAGACCTGTTAAAGAGTTAAAAGGATTCGAAAAAACGGTACTAAACCCTGGAGAAGAGAAAACGCTGACTTTTACAATTGATAAGGCTGCATTGAGCTTCTTTGATGCAGACAAACATGAATGGGTTGCTGAGGCTGGTGATTTCGAAGCCCTTATCGGTGCTTCTTCTACAGACATCAGAACTAAAGTGAAATTCACGCTGAAGTAAAAATCAATTATACTGAAGCGTTCCGGTGATCAAGTATCGGATGCTGAAAATTTAATTGTTTTTGAAGGATATACTTCAGAACAAAAAAACAGGCTGATCATGATTGATCAGCCTGTTTTTTATATCATGAATTTGATCTGCAATGCTCCGGTTGTCAGGATGCTGATGGGGCTGTTCCATCAGCATGATGAACAGGTTTGTCAGAATGTCCCAGATTTTTATCCGGACTAATCACATCGCGGACAAGTTGCTTGAGTTCCTTAATTTCCGGAAAGCGACCTTTATCTTTTCTGTCGAACACGGTGACCCCGTCAATACTGATGATAAAAGAACCACCTGTTTCACTGGGTTGTAACAACACACCATGTAGTTCATCGGTAAATGTAGTCAGTAACTCCTGAGCCATATAGGCTGATCGCAGCATCCAGCCACATTTGGGACAGTATTCAATGTTAAGGGTAGGTTTCATAAGCGCTAATTTAGCGCTTATGAAACTAATCTTTATGATTTACCTTTCAAAATATCATTGATACGTACCTGTAAATCCTGCAGGTGATATTTGCTCATTCCTGTAGCGGCAGGAATTGCGGCACGGATATCTTTAGCCAGTACATTCAGCTGTGCGCGACTTATACTCGACACATCAGAAGCTGTTGGATCTGCTGCAGCCCTCATACCCGGCATTCCCATACCCTGGCCTGATGGTGCAGCTGCAGGTGCAACTAATCTGCTTAAAGAAGCAACATAGGCTTTCTGAAGATTTCTTCTATAAACATCGATTGTTTTATGCGTATATAATTCTGACCAGATGCTGGTCTTCAGATCTGAAAACAGGTTCACTGCAGTGTAAGCTTTTGCTCCGTTCATTTCCTCTGCATTGATCAGTTTACCGATGGTAGCCGCGTTTAATAATCTGCTTAATACACCAGTCTGTATGTTCTGAAAGGCATCTGTCGGATTCACGCCGATCTGCTGCAGCAATGCTTTATTAATTAACCAGCTTGGTGTAGTAAATAACTGAACATGTAAGAAGGTCATGGCTTCTTTCTGTTTTGCGAAAGGTACTGCCTGGAAGGTCGCACCACTTTGCTCAACTGTATGAGGCGTTGTGTATACACCACCGACATTTTTGACTACATGTCCCATGTACCTGCCATACTGACCAATCAATTCAGTATACATCGTTTTGGCATTGTCATAACCTTCATTTGGTTCTTTTGTCCATTTGATAATGTTGGGCAGGATACGTTTCAGGTTTTTTATGCCGTAGGCAGAAGCAAGCATGGCATTGTCACCAAGATCTTCATTCTGGTTACGCGGATCATTGGGATCGCTTTCCGTACCAAAAGTCAGGCGTTTGTTGGCTGCCAGACGGCTGATGATGGTCTTGTTGGAATAGGCTTCTTCTTCCTGTGGTGTTTTAAATTGTGGCATCCATCTGTAGCCCCATTCTATTGCCCACATGTCATAATCACCGATTCTTGGATAAATACCTTTGGCAGTGATCCCGTCTTCCGGTTGGGCAACATAGTTGAAACGTGCATAGTCCATGATAGATGGCGTATGTCCGTTTTTCTCTACCCATTGTTTATCACGCAGTTTCTCTACAGGAACGGTTGCTGAAGAACCAAAGTTATGGCGTAAGCCTAAAGTGTGGCCAACTTCATGTGAAGAAACAAAGCGGATGAGTTCACCCATAAGTTTATCATCAAATTTCATCTTTCTGGCCTCCGGATCAATTGCTGAAGCCTGAATGAAATACCAGTTCCTTAACAACAGCATGATATTGTGGTACCAGTTGACATGGGTTTCCAGAATTTCTCCGGTACGCGGATCATGCACGTGCGGTCCGCTTGCATTTGGAATGGATGAAGGTTTATACACAATGACATTATGCCTTGCATCGTCAATACTCCAGGAAGGATCATTCGGTGCTTCTTTCGCAACAATAGCATTTTTAAATCCGGCCTTTTCGAAAGCCACCTGCCAGTCGTTTACACCCTGGATCAGGTAAGGAACCCATTTTTTTGGGGTCGCAGGATCGATATAGAATACAATTTGTTTTTTAGGTTCTACGAGTTCACCTTTTTTATATTTCTCGATGTCTTCATCCTTCGGTTCTAAACGCCAGCGGGTGATCATGTTCAGGTCTTTTATTCCCTGGGGGTTGGAATCAAAATCAACATACCCTGCTGCGAAGTAACCTACACGCGGATCAAAGAACCTTGGTTTCATTTCATCGGCAGGAAGTAAGATCATTGAGCTGTTCAGTTCATAGGTTGCAGGGGTGGGATTCCCGCCGCCACCGCCACCAGGTCCGCCAGCACCAGACATCATCTGTGTCGGTGATTTGGAGTAGGTTTTTACCGTTCTGATCTCAATGTTTGTCGGGTGCGACTTAATTTCTGTGATGTAACTGCGGTCGGGCATCATCCCACCCAATGATAATCCTCTTTTTGCACTCGGGTCAAAAAAGAAAATATCATTGTCACTGTTCATGTATTCTGTTACATCAATGACTGTACCTTTTGCTCCCGATACCGAGTCTTTGGCAAAGGCTTTGATTTCAAATGAGGCTACCAGAGGCTGAACGTTAGAGTTCATGACCGATTTGTACAATCCCTGTGCTGTCGTATCGGTGGAGCGCTCTCCATAAGAAAGACTTTTCAGGAACAATTTGTTCGATGGGCCTTTTTCGAATGAAATCACATTGTCACCGATCTGGTCGCCACCATAACCGGACATATTTGCACGGTTGCCTGCTGCTGCTTTACTGATCCTGTTTACCGTCAGGATTGCTCTGCCCAGCAGGGAGTCAGGAATTTCGAAGAAATAACGTTCCTCTATTTTGTGTACTTTAAATAATCCGTTTTCTGTTTTTGCTTTGGCAGTGATGATTTCTGCATAAGGCCTTGGTCCGGGACCCGATGGTGGACGGTTGACCGCATTTGGATTTGCTCCGGGTGCTACAGCAGCGACAGGTGTCTTCCCTTTATTTTTCCCTTTTGCCGGGCGCTGTTGTGCAAATGAATGATAACTGGCTCCTATAAGCACCAGTGCTATCAAATTGAGTTTTTTCATTAGAATATAATTGATTTTTTAGTAGTTTTTATTGTTGCTTTGGCCCTCAAGCTGCCTTCGGCGGTTTAATGGTGATGAAGCTACCATGCCTATTCATTGCTATTTTTTTAGTGGCAGGTGCATGATGGTTCCATCGTTTATTTGTATGTTTTAATTGATTATACGATAAGTCTGTTTCCTTCATTTTAATCATGAATTCAACATTAGTCGTGTTTTATAGGAGTTATCTAAAAGATAAAGTCGTTTCGAGCATGTTCAGCCGTTTTTCTAGGCCAGATTTGCCCGAAAAGCAATTGCATGTGCTGCTCTTACTGAGAATACAGTTCAGGAATAGTTAATGGCATGCAATTTAGTGATAAAAAACAATTGTAAGAAGTAATGGATATGAAATATCATCGGACTACGCAGTTTAATTGCCTTTAGAACCATAATTTAATGTGGTTTTCATATGTAAGTAGTTCGTTACATGGTTTTTTTTTTGAATATTAAAGAATATGACCATATTCAATGGCAGATTAAGGGAGCAGCTGATTTACTCCCCAATTCCATGCAACAATATTGGTATGAATATCAAGTAGCCTGTTCTTAGCACGATTTTTGGAGCTTCTACTGTTTTACAATTACTATTCAGATGCTATGATTAACAGAAGAAACTTTATCTCAAACGCTGTGGTTGGTGCCGCAGCAGTAGCCCTTACCCCAATTATCCCTGCTTTTGCGGCAGATTTGCCGGTAGAAGCAGGTTCAGCAGTTCCTTCAGTAGAAATGGATAAAACCGATGGAGTTCACTATAAACCCAATGTGAATTTTGGATTGGGTGGTGTGGCGATAGGAAATGGGTTTAAACCTACAACTGAGAAAGAGGCAGAGGCAGCGCTGGAAGCGTCCTGGAATGCAGGAGTAAGGTATTTCGATACGTCGCCATGGTACGGACTGGGTTTGAGCGAACGTCGTTTCGGGCATTTCCTGCATGGGCAGAAGCGTGAGGAGTATGTGATTTCTACCAAAGTCGGTCGTGTCCTGAAAGCCACAAAAACCCCACCTAAGGCATTATGGGTCAATCCTTCGCCTTTTATCCATAGTTATGATTATACGGCCAGTGGTGTTCGCCGTTCGGTAGAAGACAGTTTACAGCGCCTTGGCATCGATAGTCTGGATATTGTGTATATCCATGATCTTTCCGAAGATAATGGAGACCTGGGGAAAAACTGGCTGCAGCAGTTTGAAATTGCAAGAAAGGGGGCCATGCCTGAATTGACCAGGATGCGTGAAGAAGGGCTGATCAAAGGCTGGGGACTGGGGGTGAATACCATAGAACCGATACTGAAGACACTGGAAGTGGCAGATGCAGATATTTTTCTTTCAGCAACGCAATATTCAATGATGTACCATGAGGATGCATTGAACCGTCTGTTTCCTGCAATTGAGAGGAAAAAAGCAGCTGTTGTAGTTGGTGCCCCGTTAAATGCGGGGTTTCTGGCTGGGGTAGACCGCTATGATTACAGGGGTAAAATGCCGGCAGGTTACATGGAAAAGAGAACAAGGATGGAAGCTATTGCCAAGGCACACGGTACAGACCTGCGCACGGCAGCCCTTCAGTTTTCTGCAGCTCCGGCATGTGTGGCTGCGGTTATTCCGGGAGCAAGGACAGCAGAACAGGCAAAGCAGAATGCAGACTCAATGAAGGCTAAAATCAACTCAGATTTCTGGAAAGAACTAAAACAGGAAAAATTGATTGCCGCAAATACAGCTGAACCTGCGGCTTAAGATAGAGCCTGTTTTTTGCAAAACCGCCGTATATTTTTGACCAGGGCTGTAATGATCACACAAAAAGAGGATGAACCTGTAATTCAGGTTATCCTCTTTTTTATTCGTGAATGGCAATGAAATTCTTAATACTTTTGGCCAGTGCCGGTCCCGGACTTTAATCAATTCAAGAACAATGGCTGAAATTAAGAGGCAACGTGTAACAAGAGCAGATGGTAAAGCGATTAACCTCGTGCAACGGAGAGGCCACCTTTCCTATTGTTACAATGCCTGCTGTTGCGGAAGGACCGATAAGGGGTACAGCGCTGTTCCGGTCGATTTGTACAAGGGGGAATGGTTGCGCCGGAAACTGCGTAATGTGGTACACATGACCAAAGGGGGCTGTCTGGGCCCCTGTACACTGGCCAATGTCGTGACGCTTTTGTTTGACGGTCGTTCAGTATGGTTTCATTCCATCAACAGCGATTGGCAGGTTCTGGCCATTTTCGATTATATTGACAGCATGGTTCATGCCGACGGTTTTCTGGTACCTCCGGCAGAGCTGAATGAATATGTTTTTCAGTTTTATACCTGGAAAGGTCCGGAAGCACCAGGTTTGTCAGCACCAGCTGAACAGGCGAAGGAAGGCATTGTCTTTTTAAGCCATGCAGATACCGATCTGCTGACCCTCCACCGTGCCCTCCAGTCGCTGCCGGAAGACTTCCCCAGAACATTGGGGATTAACCTGCTCGCCGTAAAAACAGAAGCACATATGTTGCAGCTGCTGGAAAGGGAAATCGCGGGAGCGAAGATTATTCTCCTCCGGATTTTAGGCCGGCCAAGTAGTATTCCTGGATTTTCTGAACTCGTACAGCGGGCACAGGCACAAGGCCAGCAGCTGATGATCATTAGCGGAACCAATGACTTTAATCCGGAATATGCCGCAGCTTCTACTGTTGATCCCTCCATCTTACAGGAAACACTGGATTATCTGGATGCCGGGGGACATGTCAATATGGTTTCTCTTCTACATTTCCTGTCAGACCGTTTGTTGATGACAGGTTTTGGCTTTGATCGGCCTGTAACATTGCCTCAGCATGGAATATATCATCCCGACCTGCCGGAAAATGCAACTATAGCCGATTGGCTGTCCAGAAGGAATCCTGATTTTGCAAGTATCGGAATCACCTTTTACCGGGCCCATTACATGAGCGGAAATACAGCATTTGTAGATGCGCTGATCAGGTCGATGGAAGATCGTGACCTGAATGTATTGCCTGTGTATACGGCTTCCTTAAAATCAATGGAAGCAGATTCGGAATGGCCGGCAGCTTTCAGTTTTTTCAGGGATGGACAGCAGACTATCATAGATGTATTGGTCAATACGGTGTCTTTCGCCATGCAGGATGCCAATGCTATACATACAGGTAATGGTATCCTTAATCAATTAAATGTCCCTATCCTGCAGGCGATTACCAGTGGTATGGGGCGCGGGGCATGGGAGTCATCTCCCAGGGGATTAAATCCGCTGGATACGGCAATGAATGTGGCTATTCCGGAGTTCGACGGGCGTATCATCACCGTTCCTGTATCTTTTAAAGAGAAGGGGAGGGAAGCCCATGGTTATGAATCGCTTGAAGACCGTACTGACCGGGTGGCGGGACTTGCATTTCGTTTTTCAAGGCTTCGCCATTTACCGAACAAGGTTAAAAAAGTGGCTTTTGTATTCACGAATTCGGGGACTAAAGCTTCCCAGATCGGCAATGCTGTCGGCTTGGATGCACCTGCCTCGCTGATGCATATGCTGGAAGCCATGCAGGCTGAAGGATACCAGATCAGTGACCTGCCTGCTTCCGGTACACAACTGATCCATGACCTGGTGAACAGGTGTTCCTATGACGAGCAATACCTTAGCGCCCAACAGCTGGAAGATGCTGTAGGAAGTGTGTCATTTGATCAATATAAGCATTGGTTTAAAGAACTGCCGATCGCTTTACAACATAAAATGGAGAAACAATGGGGGGATGCCCCGGGAAAATCCTATGTCCATAACGGACATATTTCTTTTGCAGGTATTGAATTCGGGAATGCGCTGGTTGCTTTGCAGCCACCACGCGGGTATGGTATGGATACTGATGCGATCTACCATCAGCCAGACCTGGCGCCTACCCACCACTACCATGCTTTTTACCGCTGGCTCAGGAGTAGCTGGGGAGCAGATGCCATTGTCCATGTAGGAAAACACGGTACCCTGGAGTGGCTGCCGGGGAAGAGCATCGGACTGTCTGAAAATTGTTTTCCGGATGCTTTTCTGGCTGATCTGCCACTTTTTTATCCTTTTATTATCAATGACCCCGGTGAAGGTGCACAGGCGAAACGCCGTGCCCATGCTGTTGTTGTCGACCACCTGACTCCGGCAATGACTTCAGCCGATAGTTACGGAGAGCTTGCCCTGCTGACCCAGCTGGTTGATGAATATTACCAGGTGGAAACGCTTGACCCTTCAAAATTACCGCTGTTGCAGCAGCAGATATGGAACCTGATTAAACAAACCAATCTTGACCAGGACCTTTCAGCTATGCTTAAACGTGACCATGGAGACCATGTTCATGAATGGGACGATGAGATGACTCCTGAAGGGGTTCCGGTCAGTATTGCCGAGATGGATGGCAAGGATATTGCCCATCTGATTGAGGATATTGACGGTTATCTCTGTGAATTGGGCGCCGCACAGATCAGGAATGGCCTGCATATCCTTGGACAGGCACCGGAAGGAGAGGCGCTGATTGATATGTTACAATCTTTAACCAGGCTGTCTAATATTGGGGTTCCTGGTCTTTCTGCCGCTGTGGCTTCACTTTTTGGGTATGACATCAACGATCTTCTGGATAAAAAAGGACAGCGGCTGGAGAAGGTAGCGCAGGATTTTACGGCACTGGCCGGTAGGCCAGTAATGACAGCCAGTGATGCGCTGGAGGTGATAGATGAACTGAGTAAACATCTGCTCCAGCTGATGTATGCACGCCATTTCGATAAAAGATATATTGAACAGTCATTTGGTCAAACATTTGGCCGGGAAGCGGGGAGGCATGCTGAACCTGCTACCTTAACCCAGGAGCATTACCCAGATACGGGTACTGCGGACATCCTAAAAGTGATGGTGTATATCTGTGATTTCTTAATGCCCAGTCTGGGAAAAACCTATGATGAAATCAACAACCTGATGCATGGGCTGTCAGGAGGATATATTCCTGCTGGCCCAAGTGGTGCACCGACACGTGGAATGGCACATATTCTGCCTACAGGAAGGAATTTTTACAGTGTTGACCCCCGGGCTTTGCCGTCTCAGGCAGCATGGAAAGTAGGCCAGCAATTGGCAAAGGAAGTGCTGGACCGCCATCTCCGGGAAAAGGGATTTTATCCCAAAAGTGTGGCGATTAGTATCTGGGGAACCAGTGCCATGCGGACCCAGGGGGATGATGTAGCTGAGATTCTGGCATTATTGGGGGTCAGACCAGTATGGCAGTCGGAGAGCAGGCGTGTGATAGGACTCGAACTGATTTCCCTGGAGGAATTGAACCGGCCAAGGATAGACGTGACAACAAGGATCAGCGGTTTTTTCCGCGATGCCTTCCCCCATTTAATCGACCTGATTGACGAAGCTGTACAACTGGTACTGACAGCAGAGGAGCCGGAAGCGGATAATTTTATCAGGTCACATTATCTGAAAGACCTCGCGGAGTTCAGTGCGGCTGACCTGTCCCTTGAAGAAGCGGAAGCAAAAGCTTCCTACCGTATATTCGGTTCTCCCCCGGGAGGGTATGGTGCCGGAATACTGGAGCTCATCCAGGAACGGAACTGGAGTACTGATGCGGATTTTGCTTCTGCCTATATCAACTGGGGTGGTTATGCCTATTCCAGAAGTACAAATGGTACGGATGCAAGGGAGGAATTTAAAAAACGGCTTTCAGCTGTGGAAGTTGCCCTGCATAATCAGGATAACAGGGAACACGATATCTTTGACAGTGATGATTATCTGCAGTTCCATGGTGGAATGATTGCTTCTATCAGAAGCCTGACAGGGAAACAACCGAAAAGCTATTTCGGGGATACGCAGCACCCTGACCGGTCGACCGTGAGAGACCTGAAAGAGGAGGTTTTGCGTGTATTCCGGTCGAGGGTCGTTAATCCCAAATGGTTGGAAAGCATCAAAAGACATGGATATAAAGGTGGACTGGAGTTGACAACCACGGTAGATTATATGTTTGGTTATGATGCAACGGCAAAAGTTATGGACGACTGGATGTATGATAAAATCGCTGAAACGTATGCACTGGATCCTGGAATGCAGGAGTTTTTTGCTGACAGTAATCCATGGGCATTACATGCCATCACGGAAAGGTTACTGGAAGCTGTAAAACGGGAAATGTGGTCTGCTCCGAAGGAGATACTGGATAAATTAAAAGAACTTTACCTGAAAACAGAGACTTTACTGGAGGAAAGAAATGAGGTTGGATCAATTACTGGATAGAGTCATAAAACGGGAATATAAAATATGAATTACCCATTCACAGCGATAGTAGGGCAGGAAAAACTAAAGAAGGCATTAGTGTTGTGCGCAATTAATCCGGCTATTGGCGGACTTTTAATTCAGGGAGATAAAGGCACGGCTAAGAGTACCGCCGCCCGGTCATTGGCGGAAATTATCCCGCCAATGTCCAGAATAGCAAAGTGCAGGTTTAACTGTACTGAAGATAAGCCGCTCACCATTTGTGAGGTCTGCAACCGGCCGGACAGGACGCTGGAACAAGTGAAGGTGCCCTTTGTCAATCTGCCCTTAGGCGCAACCGAGGAGCGTATTTTAGGGAGCCTGGACCTGGGAGCAGTGCTGGTAGAAAAAAAGAAGAAATTCCAGCCAGGATTGCTGGCGTCGGTACACCGTGGAATACTTTATATTGATGAGGTCAATCTCCTGCCTGATCACCTGGTCGATGTCTTGCTGGATGTTTCCGCAATGGCAGAAAACAGGATTGAGCGGGAAGGCTTGTCACTGAGCCACCCTTCGCGATTCACACTCATTGGTACGATGAATCCTGAGGAAGGGCAGTTAAGGCCACAATTTCTGGACAGGTTTGGTTTGATGGTGCATGTGGAAGCCCCTGCAGATGTGACGGAAAGGACAGAAGTGGTGCGCAGAAGAATCGCATTTGAGACTGATCCGGAAGTATTCAGGAGCCGTTGGGAGTTGAGTCAGCAAAATTTGCAACATCAGCTGCTGAAAGCCAAACAATTACTTCCTAAGGTTAGACTGGATGATGACCTGCTCAGCCTAATCAGTGAACTGACAACAGTGATGGAGGTCAGGAGTCTTCGTGCTGATATCGTTGTCTATAAAACAGCAATTACCCTTGCCGCTCTTCATCACCGTACAGCAGTTAACAGGGAAGATATACTGGAAGCCGCTGAGTTGGCACTGAGCCATAGGAGCAGGAAAAAAACGGGATACCCCACACCGCCATTGAAGAATAATACCCGCAAAGATCATCGGGAGAATGGAGAACCTGATCAAAATAAATCTGGTACAACTGCAGGGCAGCCTGAGCCGAAGATTAAAAATCCTGAGCCTTCGGCTGAAAGAAATGAGCAGGAAAGCAAGGGGCGGTCCGGCCAGAAAGAGGCACCTGGTTATACAGGGGAGGGGAAAGCGACTGAAAATGAATCTGATCAGGGGCGCCAGTCTGGAACAGAACCTGAATGCGGTGATGAAAATTATTGTGGTTCAGCTGAGGATAATGGCACTGAAGGCGAAGAAAAAGGTGCAGCGGAGCAGGTTTTTAATGCTGGTCTGTCCACTGCTGCATTGCCAAAAATTCAGGCCCTGGATGTTCCTGTGATAGATAGTCCTCAGGAAGGCAGGAGGAATGTCATTCCGAATGTAAAAAGAGGCAGCTATCAACGTGCAGAACTGGTTGGGAATACCAGTGATATTGCTATTGAGGCGACAGTAGTTCATGCTCTCTTAAGGAACCCTGATCAGTTTGACATTTCAGCAGAAGATCTGCACCATAAAATACGGTCCGGCAAGACCAGTAATCTGATTTTATTTGTCGTAGACGCTTCAGGATCCATGGCGGCAAGCAAAAGGATGGAAGCCGTCAAAGGAACCGTATTTCAGCTGTTAACGGAAGCCTATGAGAAAAGAGATACTGTAGGGGTAATCGCTTTCCGGGGGATAGCGGCACAGATCTTACTGGATCCTACACAAAGTATTGACCTTGCCAGGGAGGCGATGCGAAATTTACCAACAGGCGGGAGAACACCCCTGCCCCATGCTCTGCAAACAGCCATTGGGCTTTTATCGGAGTACGATGGTAAAAAAGGTTATCACCCCATCATGGTCATCCTTACCGACGGAAAGGCAAATGTACCTGTAGCAGGGACTGGCGATGATCCATGGAGCCAGACGCTTACTTTTGCTGCGCAGCTAAAAGCGATGAATGTCCAAAGCCTGGTGTTGAATTCCGGTTCCGGTTATTTACAGTTGGATAAGGCTGAAGCGCTGGCAACAGCCCTCGGTGGGCAATACCAATCGCTGGAAGATATTTCCGCAGAACAATTGACCCCCATAGTGAACAGGCTCTCTTAATAATCGATATGGGATACTGCAGGTTCCCGAATCATAGGCAGACTGAACAACTGAAATTATAAAAAATCTGGTGTTATAAAACAAAGAAGCTCATGCTGTTAAAATGAGACCGCTATTGAAAAATTAAATATTCATGATAAGAAAAAGATGCTTTTTTACCTGCGTTGATCATAAAACCTTTCTACAGGCATTCATTGCTGGCCTGCTGATGTCCGTAGCTCTATTATTCAGTTCTTGCCAGCAAGAGCTGTACAGGGGGAATTCAGCCGGACAAAAGAAGGAATCGCCAGTTGGAAAAGCAGCTATCAGGTATGCAAAAGGCTTTAGTATTCTTTATTACAAAAACTTCAGCCTGGTCAATGTCTATCATAATGAGGGCCAGTCAATGGATACCGCCGAGTACTTGTTGATTAAAAGGGGGGCAGCTATACCTGATGGTTTTCCTGCTGCGCAGGTGATAGAAACGCCTGTAAGGTCTGTGATAGGCATGTCATCCATGCATGTCGGATTAATAGATTTTGCCGGGGCAGCACAGTTGCTTATTGGTCTGGGGAACCTGAAATATGCAAGCTCGGCTGTTGTGAGGGCTAATATTAAGTCAGGCAAGGTGAAAGAAGTCGGGCAGGAAAGCAACCTGAATAATGAGCTGGTGCTGACGATGCATCCCGACCTGGTGATGGCTGTAGGGAATGTCCATGCAAAAGCAAACAGGTTTAGTGTATTGACCCAGGCAGGGATTCCCGTCATTCAGAATTCAGAATTTCTGGAAAGTACGCCATTGGCCCGTGCCGAATGGGTAAAGCTGATGGGGGTTTTAACTGGTAGGGAGGAATTTGTGAACCAGAAATTCAATGCTGTTGAAGCTGAGTATAAACGATTGGTGAAACTTGCGGCGAATACCATAGATAAACCACATGTCATTACAGGAATGCCGGTTAAAGGCACCTGGTATGTGCCCCAGGGTAATAGTTATTTAACACATTTTCTGCAGGATGCTGGCGGTTATACGAAATGGACCGGGGAGAAGGGAATTGGAAGTTTGCCACTTTCTTTTGAAATTGTTGCGCCGGAAGCGCTTAAAGCAGATTATTGGCTGAATATAGGATATGTAAATACGAAGGATGAAATGACGGGCAGGGATGTCCGCTTTGCTGACTTCAAGCCATTTAAAAATGGAAATGTATACAATTTTAATAAGAAGGTCAATGAGATTGGAGCCAATGATTACTGGGAATCGGGTGCGGTCAATCCGCAATGGGTATTGGCCGATCTGATTAAGATTATTCATCCGGAATTGCTACCCGGGCATGAACTCATCTATTATAAACAACTGAAATAGTTTACCTGATCCATCCTTTTCAACAGGACCTTTAAAGGTACTTCTGATATGCTGTCCGGCAGTTTCTTCTTTTGATGGTGACTATGTTATTTGTGTATTGATATCTTTAATTTTTTTGTATCAATGTATTTAGGTTTCTTTATATGTCTATGTATTGGTATAGAGATGTTATTAAGTCAAGGTTCTTTGAGGTAACTATATTTTGATGTGGATATGCCTTGATTCGCTGATGTTTTTTATCCTAACCTATTGATTTATATGTCGAAAAAGAGTCTTTCTATAGCATTGATTTTATCTCCAAAATACAGGTGGAAATAACTTGCCAGGACAGTTTTGGTTTTGAAAACGGGTAATTGCAACAATTCGTTGCGGGCATTCCATACTTTCACAGCGGTCTGGTCTGAGCTTAAAACCGGCTTAATCCTGTCTTTTGATTCTTCATTTACGGTAAGTTTTCTCCTTCTGAATTCCTCTGCAGGTAGTGTTGCCGAACCTGCGATTTCTATAAACCGGGAATAATGAAACTCATGGCCATGCAATACTATCCCATCAATATTTAATCGTTTGTAACCGATGGATAGCTTCTTTTGTTGCATCCCTGTTGCCATATCCAGCAATCCGACCATGGGATAGATTTTTCCCTGTTCATCTGTAATGTATTTTCCGAGGTACATCATCCCCCCACATTCAGCCAAAATTTTACCACCATTCTGGTGATAGGCGTACAATTGGTTGATTAAGGTTTTATTGGCTGATAGTGCTTCCAGGTGCAATTCAGGATAGCCACCAGGTAAATAGATGAGATCTGCATCAGGTAGTATACTGTCAGAAAGTGGACTGAAATAACCCACTTCTCCAATGGCCGACAGCGCCCTGACGTTTTCCGGATAGATGAAGTTAAAAGCTTCATCATAGGCAATGAGCAGGCGCTTTTTTTTATTGGAACCTGGTACAGGGTGGGTGAGCCCTACTGGATCCGGAATGGGCTCCTGGTTACGATTTAAGGGTTGAAATGAGGTATTGGTCGCCTGTAACAACAGCTCCAGGTCAATATGTTGTTTGATATGGTCCGCTGCCTGTTCAATGATCGATTGATGATCTATTTCCATTCCTGTTTTGAGTCCCAGGTGTCTGGATGGGAGGTGTATACCGGAATGATCTGGTAAATAACCCAATGCGGTGATCCCGATATCCTGAGCGGCTTCTTTCAATATCCGGTAATGTGATTCGTGTTGTACAAAGTTAAAGATTACCCCGGCGATATGGATGTCTGTGCACAGCGTTTTAAAACCCAGTAGGAGCGCAGCAACGGAATAAGCCATGGCTTTGGCATTGATGACCATGATGACCGGAAGGTGGAGTAACCGGGCGAGGTCGGCACTGCTACCTTCCATTTTAACAGCCCCGTCAAACAATCCCATTACCCCTTCCGTGACCGTAACGTCGGCTTTGCTGCCATAACGGGCATACATGTCCTGAATGTGGCTGTCCTCCATCATAAACCTGTCCAGATTGATACTTTTTTGTCCGGAGGCCATCGTGTGCAACTTTGGGTCAAGGTAATCAGGACCGCATTTAAAAGGCTGTACATTCAGTCCCCGCTGGGTTAATGCGTTCAAGATCCCTAACGTGACTGTCGTTTTCCCTGCTCCACTGTGTGGTGCTGCAATTAAAAATTGAGGTTTCGTCCTGGGTACTGTTATTGCTGTCATGTGAGCCGGAATGTGAAAGGTATAACCAGGTCTATCTTTTGAACCACTTTCATAAAAATAGGCAATAAAAAACCGCCTGACATAATTTTAAGGTCAGGCGGTTTTTATTAAAAAGTGTCCCCGACGAGATTCGAACTCATATCGTTGGTACCGGAAACCAAAATTCTATCCATTGAACTACGGAGACAAGACCGCAAATATATAAATTAGTATGGGGAATTCTTAAATTTAGCTCAAATTAAACATTTTTAAATATTTCAGTTAAATGATTCCAATTTAAGGCGTTTAAAACCAGTATGATGTGATAAAAGCTGAAACAGCCCTATAGCTCTTTTGGTACCCTATGTTTTTTAATCCCCTAAGTTACCCGTAATAGACAGGATCTCAAATGTATAGGTTAATGAGGTCTTGCTTTTCTCATACCACTCAAGCGCATCCCAGCAATTCTCGAATTTAGATTCATACATGTTATTTTTGACATCCCGGCAGAAAGCAATCACCCCATGGTCTTTCCATGGCCTGACAGTGGAAGAGAGTTCAATAATCGGAGTTGATCTCCCTTTGGTGACCAATGCGGTTTTGAAGCTATTGATGATATCCGTCATGAGCATAAAATGGGATTCACTATCCCTGTACAAGTCGGGATATAAATCCTGTTTATGCAATTTGTGTATATTATCTTCCAGTTTGACTGCCTGTTCCAGGAATGACTTACGAATGCGGTCAGCCTCCTGGTCAGGTTCCAGAAGCTGGGCCTTTAATGCCTGGACGGTATCGAGAGACTTTTTCATGAATGCTTTACTCTCTAATGTTTTAGTCTTCAGGTGTTTTAGGTGGGCAGCCTGAAAGGCTTCAATTGCCTGCACAGTGGTCATCAATAGCGATGAACCGTTAAAAAAAATCTTCATAGGATCCATAAAACCATTTTTTAAGCGGCCCAACTAAGAATATCCGACAGCTCCACCATGTTACCGCTATGTAAAAATAATAAATTTGTTGAATTCAAGTATATGTTAATGAATTAATTTTATGATTATCAATTCATTAACGATTGGTTTGTTCGCTATTTGGTAAATCCATGTTTTTTTGCCGCCCTATACGTGTCTTCAGCATTTTTGTCAGATAGTGATAAATCACGAGTTCATGCATGCGTTGATCTACATAAAAAAGCCTGTTCACATGCATATGGAATAAGTCAGTTAGGAGTGTCTTCGCTTCTTCCGCATCGGCTGAAGAGATCACATCCAGTGCGGCATCCCGGATTTTTAATAACTGCTCTTCTGGAATCGTCCTGATCTTACCGTTGTCGTGATCTGTGTTAAATGTCCGGTAGGACTGGTTGATCTTTTTGTGTCCCTCAGCACCAATTTTCATTTCCCTGTCGAAAGCTGACGCCATCCCCTCTGCTAATGAAAGCTGTTGTACCAGGCTGTAAGAAGCTCCGCAAAGGATATAACCGATAAGCTTTAAAGAGATGGCATATAACTCTGGTATGGTAAAATTATATTTTAATATGTCCATGACCAGTTCACTGTTGATACAGAAGTAGCTTTCTGCCAGATGGATCCGTTGTGCACCATACCTGTCATTTTCCCGCTTATATATTTTAAGCTGTAAATCTGCTATAACACCGCTCAATATATCTGGCTGCAGTGTTTTAGAAAGCTGGTTCATGACTTCATACCCATCTTTGGGATCTTTCAGCCTCAATCTTAATCTGATATGATCTGAAGGAGAATTATAGCGGATAAAAAACCACTCTTTTATTTTATCATTCAGTCCGGCAATGAATCTCTTGATGCTGAACTGTAAAAGTGCATTACTTCGGGAAGCATGGCAATAAATCTCAGCGTATAACCACTCTCCACCTGGTAAATACATTTGTGGTACAGGTTGGCCAGCTTTCCTGAGTTCATTTTTCTTTAGGGGATAAGGCGTGTAGAGTTGTTGCTGGTGTGAAAGCGTGACAATAAATTCAGATAAATAAGGCTGTTGATCCTCATCCTTGATGACAGCGTTTACGGGGATAAATGCTTCTTCTACATAGTATTCGGATTTATTCCTGCAGTAGTTCAGGAAAGAAACCTGGTCTTCTTCACGATCAGTGTTAAAACATAAAATCTGATCACCATTCCCACATTTAAAGAACTTCCTTGGGCCTATACCTGTAGATTCCAGCCAGGAACTGAGTGCCTTGAATGGAAGTGCCTTGTAATGACAAAGTTCTGATGGAACCAGCCATTTTGCAGGGGAGAGTACCAGGTTTTTGTATTGTATCCGGGGATAGAAATCGAGCCCAGGCAAGACTTGTTCCGGATTTACTGTTAGGGCGAGATGAACATTTTGGTGTTGTAAATCTGACAAAAAACGGAAAATTGTGAGATCGGAACGCGTGTAATTGTATGCAGAGGCAAGTCTTGGGATCAGTCTTTTCTGGTGTTTGATGGAATGCAATACCAGCTCCTCTCCGGTAACAGAAAGTACAATGTCATCTAAATCGAGTACCTGATTGCTTTCTGTCCAGGTTAAGATCGGAAGCTCATACTTGTACAATGATTTCCTGCGGTTAATGTTGTCGACATGTTTTTCTGCCTGGTAAGCGATATCAAAGAATATGACATCAGGATTGGCTTGTTCTTCAATTTCTACCAGTTCCTTTCCTTTTTGAATTAATTCCTCACTTACCAGTGTAAATCTCCCCAGCAGGGCATTTGCTGTAACCCCTCCGATCTGACTGGTCACCATCAAATCATCACAAAAGGTAATCAGGCTGCTGGTGGTATTGGCTAAGGTGGCCTGGGGAGTGATCTCAATCCCTTTATAGTTGTCCAGTTGTATAGTTTCCTGCCGGGACAGCTGATTCAGGATATATTTGTATAAGGCTGTAATTGGCTGACCTGTATTCACCTGCTGAGACAGGCTTTCCTTTTTAAGTTCTTCAACCAATTCATCCTGTCCGCTTTCCTGTTCAAAAGCCATATAATTTACACCCAGTTCAGGATCTATGGCGACTAATAAGGGAACTGCCTGATGCTCAAACCTCGCCAGGAATTTGTTGCGAAAGTCATTCAAACCAGCATTTTTGCGATAGGGTATATGTTTACAGAGGAAATTTGCTAATTCGGCCAGGACCTGAAGCTTTTTTCCATTGAGCTGGCCCCTGTGTACTTTTCTTTCCGCAATGATATAATCTCCGTGTTTTATGGGGTGGACACTTCCAATACGGTTAAAATATTCACTTCCGGTAATGTTGGGATGGAAGTCGCTGAAAAAAAGCTGTAATTCAATGAATTGTTCCAGAAGAAACTTGATAGTCACCTCATTCAACTGGTGTTCTTTTTCCAGGTAATTCTTAATTTCATCTACCCTGCGTGGGGTATGGCAGTAAGCCAGGGTATCTAAAATTATTTTGTTGCTGTTCACTTCTGACAATTCAAATGTTCCTTCCACAAAGCTGATATAGCGGATCTGTTTGCTGCATAGATAGGCGGAAGTATTGGCACGCAGGAACCCCGCATTTTCCAGTAACCACACAGGATTAAGATTGACCTGTTCTTTTTCAGACCAGTCGGGGAACCTGTAAGTCACGGGCCCTGCCGTTTGTATGATTGGTGTATCCTCTTCTTTACCTACCGGAACAAGGGAGAAGGTGGCAAAGTTACCAAATGGCGTAGCCCTGAACTGAGCCCTGTTGAAATACTTCCATAAAGTGAATTTTATCTTTGGCTCCAGCAGCTGCAGCTCATCGCTTTTATAATTTTTAATAATATCAAAAAATGCGGGGGATGCTTCTTCAATATATAATTTGAGATCATTCCATACCTTTTCGATTTTAACATCAGATGAAAAAATAGGGGTACGGCATAAGCTGAAGGGGTGTATCGTTAGTTTCATAAAACGTTTATATTTTTTTTCTGTATACTGTATTGATTAATTGGTGTTTAGGGTTTTTTTTCTGGTGGCCTGCAGTAAATCTTTATCTCTACGTTGAACATTCCTTCTTCGAATTCAGAACTAAACTGGAACCCATCTTTATAAAGATGCCTTAACCTTGACCTGATATTATTTAATCCGGTTTGTGTGCTTCTCTGGTGTCTGCTTGCATTTGGAAGGTTTGAAGTCCTGAAGAATACATATTCAGCAGTGGTTTCTATATTGATCTCTGCCGGATGTTCCTTTTTTAATAAATCTCCGTGTTTAAAGACGTTTTCAACCAGTGTCAATAAGACAATTGGGATGACCGGTACTTCCTGGTCATAAATGTTTTTCGTATAATTAATCTGAAGGCTGTGGTTATATCTCAGTTGATTGAGCCTGATTATATTTTCAACCTGATCCAATTCTTTTCGTAGCGGAACAGTGGTGGAATTATGCTCCAAGGCATAGCTCATGATACCGGATAGCCGCATGATCGCTTCATTGGCTTCATCGGCGTTTCGTTTGGCCGCATATTTAATAAAACTCAAGGTATTAAATAATAAATGCGGATTGATCTGTGCTCTCAGGAAATCCTGTTCCGCCAAGAGAAGTTCATTTTTTAGTTTTTCATATTCAATTGACTGGTTCAATTCCATTTCTTTCCGCTGGTTGTACCGGATGAGGAAAAAATATCCTGTGCCATAAAGGATAAAATATATTCCCCGGTAGGCGACCGATATGACATAGTCTTGTGTGAGAAACTCCATCCCCATCTCTTTACCGGATAAAGCCATTAACAGCATGTTTAATAAGGCATAAATAGAACAGTATACCGCTAGTTCTATCGTGACGGCAAGTGGTATCCACCATAGATTGATGAAGAGTTTGGGCGAAGCCTTGTTCAGTATAACCAACGAGTGAAAATAAAACAGGCAGATATTCAGCAGGTAATAGAAAAGATAGAAGGAAAAGGGATGATAAGATTTTGCCAGGACAGCACTTACGCTAACCTCATAAACAATAAAGATAATCCAGCAAAACAGATGGATGTAGATGGGGTTTTCTGGCCAGAAACGGGCTTTATATAATAATTGAGGCATGTCATATAATAAAAGTGCACAGGTTTTTTTACGGCGATAATATTGGGCTCACCTAAACAACAATGGCCATGAATTCATCTCAAAAAAACCTGAAACTGACTAAAAAATCAATGTTTATTTTCAAACAAAAAGTTGGTGCCAAAATGCCTGAAGTTAACACAAGCGATCCTACAACGATTTTGGTGACTACCATTACCACCACCCAAAGACATTTTTAAGCTTATTGGATGGGGTATCTAAGACCTTAAGGTGTGTTTCTTTAAAAATTCAAGAAACACACCTTTATATTTCTCCCCCACCTGATAATTCTTCCCGTTCGCCAGTCTTGCAATAAATCCATCCACACGTTCCAGGAAATTTACAGATATGATAATTGATTTATTGACCCTGAAAAAGATGTCTTTGCCATAGAGTTTCTCTTCCATCGCCTTGAGTCCCATATAGGTGATCTCATGACCGTTAACGGTATGGATCATAATATAATTTAACATTGCTTCTATATAAATAATATCATTATAACTGATTTTGATATAACTGCATTTCTGACCTCCCTTGATGAATAAAAAATTCTGCTCATCTTTTTGCCGTTTAACCAGATGCTGAAATTGCTGGTGTAAGTCCCGCATATTTTCATTAAAAGCCACAAAACTTACTGGTTTCAGCAGATATCCTGCGGCTTTTGCACCAAAAGCCTCCAGGGCATAATCGCGGTATGCTGTCACATAGACCAGGAAATGGCAATAGTTATTTAAAACTATTGCAGCGTCGATCCCATTTAGAACCGTCATGTTGATATCTGAAAAAATAAGGTCAACATGTGATTTCTGCTGCAGGTATACAATAGCTTGTTTTGCATCCGGAAATGTTTCCAGTAATTCCAGGTAAGGCACACCGGCAATCAATTCTTTAAGTTCCTCAATGGCGTGCGGTTCGTCGTCAATAACAATACAAGTCATAGCCATAACATAATGAGTTAAATTTTGAGATAAATGTTTTGGGGCATTTCTATAGGGACTTCTCTATTTCATATAATATTTGGACTACTTTATATAATAAATTACTGTGACTGTACACCAACAGATATATTGCCTGTCCTTATTTGGTTAACTAAATTAATCATTAATATGGTATAAAATAAATTGTGGATGAGTATTTTGTTAAAATATTGAGTGTAACTATAGTTAAAAGGTTTTAGTGATCAAATAAGTCAAATAATAAAAAATAGATACCCATGAATCCATCATCAGCCTAAAGCTTAAAGAAGTACTGAAAACCGGGCTTGTGAATTCTTGAATGCAAATAAAAACAATAGAAACTACTGAAAAAACAATGATATTCTAATGAAGAACAGGGTAGAAACAGAACAAAAAATAATCAAAGCTGTGGAGTATATTGCTTATGTCCATGGATTTATGGCATTGGGTATCAATAAGGTGGCTAAACAGGCAGGGGTGTCAAAAGTCTTAATTTACCGGTATTTCGGGAGCTTTCAACTTTTATTGGTACACTGTATGAATAAAAAGAAACTTAATCCCTCTTCTGAGCATCTACCATTATTGGTCAACTGCGGATCCCTATCCTTAAAAGAGATGTTGGGGAATTTGATTGACTATCAGTTTGATCATTTTTTTAATTGCTGTGAAAAGGAAGTTCAATTGTTGAATGGCGCGACCAGTAAAAAGGGTATTGCGCCCGGTTTCTTCGGGAACTTTCTTTATCGGGAGGAGTCTGGGCTGGAAACGAGGCTATCAAATGATGAACGTATCTATTATAGAATTGTCTCGAAACTCATCTGTGCAGGAACAAATCAATTGATGATGCAAATTCCTGTACAAGGCCAAGCTCTTCAGCACAGCCGCGGGGAACAACGTGAACAGCTGCTACGTTCCATTACCCACATTTTACAAAGGTCATATTGCGTATAATTAAAGTGTATACTTTTGTGAATTTATTCCTATAGACTGTTTTTTAAATACCCCCATAGGTTAGTATTATATTATTTTTATGCTTCACTGAGGAGTTTTAAAAATAAAATGTCATTTTTGCAACCTTGACAAAATTTAGGAAAATGTAAAAACGACGCTATTTATGGAAGAACAGATTGTTGAAGAGGTTATAGAGCTGATTGAGCGTGGGGAAAAAGAACAATTAAAAGTCTATCTTGACAATCTGAATATTTCGGATGTTGAACATCTGATAGATGAACTTCCTGAACATGCGATTAAATTTATTGATACACTCTCCATCAAGAGAGCAGTAAATGTCTTTCGGATTCTCGATTTCCCCACCCAGGAGAAAATTATAAAAAAACTTCCCGGAGAGAAACTCGCGGAACTCATCAACCTGCTTCCTCCGGATGACAGGACCTCCTTATTTTCTGAACTTAAGGGGGATGCGGTAAAAAGCCTTATTATTCTTTTGCCTGCAAAAGACAGGGTAGAGGCATTGTCGCTGCTCGGTTATAAGGAAGACAGTGTCGGGCGGTTAATGACACCAGATTATGTGGCCGTTAAAAAAGACTGGACAGTTAAAAGAGTACTGGAACATATCAGACGGTATGGAAAGGATTCTGAAACCATTGATGTCATCTATGTGATCGATGAAAAAGGTGTGCTTCTGGATGACATCAGGATCAGGGAAATTCTCCTTGCCGATCCAGAAGTTTCCATTCTGGCCTTAACAGATAACCGTTCTATTGCTTTAAATGCGAATGACCCGCAGGAAGAAGCGATCAATGTGTTCAGAATGAATAATAGGGTAGCCCTTCCGGTAACGGACGATAACGATGTTCTTTTGGGGATTGTTACTGTAGATGATATCCTTTGGATTGCCAATGAAGAATATACGGAGGATATGCACAAAATCGGAGGTACCCAGGCCTTGGATGAACCTTATCTTGATATGCCCATCTTCGGTCTTTTTAAGAGAAGGATCGGCTGGCTTGTGGTTCTCTTCCTTGGGGAAATGCTGACTGCAACGGCAATGGCCCATTTCGAAGCTGATATTGCCAAAGCCGTAATCCTGGCCATGTTTGTGCCACTCATTATTTCAAGTGGTGGTAACAGTGGTTCACAAGCTTCCACACTGATTATCCAAGCCATGGCATTGGGTGAAATTACCATAGGTGATTGGTGGCGCGTGATGCGCAGGGAGATCATCTCAGGCTTAATGCTGGGTATTGTTCTCGGTTCAATAGGTTTCCTCAGGATCTTTGTATGGACATTGTTTTCAGATATCTATGGGCCACATTGGGTTTTACTCGGCATCACCGTCGGTGTAGCATTGGTAGGGGTAGTCCTGTGGGGATCTCTGGCTGGCTCCATGCTGCCCTTATTGCTGAAAAAATTAGGGGCCGACCCTGCTACTTCCTCAGCACCATTTGTGGCAACATTGGTGGATGTAACCGGACTGATTATCTATTTCTCTGTGGCCGTGATGTTCTTGACAGGGGTGTTGTTATAGCCTGAAGGGAATTCCAGCACTTCAAGGCAAAAAAACACAAAACGTACAAATACGTAATCTTGGCCCGGTGAAAACCTAAAACCATGCAGATTACGTATTTGTATTTTTTTTGTTTTATAAAATGGATAGTGAAAGGTATTATCATCTCACAGATGAAGAGCTCAGGCTCGAATTCTGTCCCCCGGATATCGATACTCCTGGTAAACGCAGGAAGCAGAAACATGCTTATATAGAAACGTATAGACGGTTCTGGGGCAGGGTTTTTTATGTGGCCTACAAACACCTGCAGCGTCAGAAAGATGCTGAGGAAGCAGTCTACCAGGTCTTCTTATTCCTTTGGAACAAGCGGGAAGAATTTAAGATTGAGTCCCTTGATGCACACCTGGCTGCAATCACGCGTTTTACCGTGTATCGTATCATGGCAGATGCAAGGGCGAAACGTGAGCTGGAAGCAGAACGTATGCCGGTGTGGCCTGAAGTGCTGGAACCGGATGCTAATATAGGAGAGCAGTTCCTGCTGAAAAATATTCCACAGCTGCGGAACCAACTTCCTGAGCAAATCAGAATGACATTCAGGCCACTAATGAAAAAGGTAAAATCCCGTTCAGAAAACGGATTTGCTGAAGGAATGAATAACCTGGGCCGGAAAATTACTGCTCTTTTTAAGCGCTCAACTTTATAGATTTCAACCGAAATATGTCAATCTATCCTGATATTTAGGTGTCCAGATAGAGATAAACCACCTATTTATCCTTTTAAATAAATACGGCTAACCTGATTGCAGGGAGGTGGGCCGTTCATCGGCGATAACCAAATATTAAAATTAAGATGGAGAATAAATACCTGGAGAGCCTTGCCTATAAGTTTGTATTGGGCACAGCGACGAAAGAAGAAGCTCAATTGTTACACCTCTGGTATGATGCAGAGGACATGGAAAGACCGGTGTATGTGTGTACGGCTAAGGGGGAGGATGAGTATACTACTGGTAAACGTTTATTTAAAAAAATACAGGCTTCCGGAGGTGGAAAACGTTGAGTCAACGCTTCAGTTTAAGTAAAATACCTACAGAAATACATATTCTTATTATATTGGGAAACTTGGGATTAAATTGCTGAGTGCTGTTGTATTTATTTATTTCTTGCTATGAAGGTATGGGGTCTTTTTCTTGCGGTATGCTTACCGTTTTTTGTTTCTGCACAGCAGGAGGTAAACCGGCCGGTTCCGGATACTGTCCGTCAGGTGAAAATTCAGTCTTTTATTATCCCGGCAGTATTCATGGGATATGGATTTGCCTCTTTAGGAGATAATGCCATCAGGCGTCTGGATTACAGCACACGTGCAGAGCTACAGGAGGACCATCCTGCTTTCGCCAAAGGAGCGGATGACTATCTGCGTTTTGCTCCGGTCGTTGCCTTTTATGCATTGAACCTGGCAGGACTTAAAAGTAAACATGGATATGCGGATGGTACAGGGTTACTGGTGCTCTCGCAGGCCATGATGAGCGGATCTACCTTTTTTGTGAAAAGAGCAGTGAACAGGAGCCGTCCAGATGGTTCCAACAATTATTCTTTTCCTTCCGGACATACGGCCACTGCTTTCGCTTCGGCAGAGTTTCTTTACCAGGAATACCGGGATATTTCTCCGCTGATCGGTTATGCCGGATATGCAGTCGCTACAGCAACAGGTGTATTCCGTTTATACAACAACAGGCATTGGGTGAGTGATGTGGTTGCCGGGGCAGGATTTGGGATTGCCTCTACAAAACTGGCATACCTGATTTATCCGGGATTTAAAAGAATGTTATTCGGAAAGGAGAGCACGAAATATACGGTAGTACCATTATATCAACAAAAAACAGCAGGTATTTCTTTTAGCGGAACATTCTAGCACAGGCAGGGTATCCTATGGAAATGCAGCCGGAGAAATACCTGCCCGTAATAATTATTGAATGATGGCTACATTAGTCAGGTCAATGGTAAAGTCGAGTACCGAATTTGCAGGAATTGCTCCGGAAGCCTGATTTCCATAACCATAATAAGATGGGATCAATAACCTGATCCTGCCACCTTTCTGGATATAAGGTATCCCAATCTGCCATCCCGGAATCAATTGGCTCAAGGTAAAAGTCCGTGGTGTTCCATTACTGGAATCGAAATTTGACGATGAACCCATTACTTTCCCGGTATAGTTTACGGTTACCGAAACTTTTGACCGGTCTGTATAACTGATAGAACCATCACCTGCAGTCTTTATTTCATAGAATACACCATTTGCATCTTTAAGTGCATTGATGTTGTTTGCTTTGATATACGTTCGGATGGCGGTGGTATCTGCTTTAAATTGTGCTTCGGCATCGAAATTGTCACCACCTTTTTTACATGAGGCAAGGCATGCCGCCATACCTGCCAGTAACAAGAAATATTTAATCTTCAACATCTGTTCAGTTATTTTTTTAAAGTAAAAATAGAAATTTACAAGAGATTCGTTGTGTCAGTGAAAAATCCTGTGCAGGAAGGCACAGGATTCTATGAATGAATTATACGTTGAAACGGAAGTGCATGATATCACCATCTTCCACAATATACGTTTTACCTTCAACACCTAATTTACCTGCATCCTTGCAGGCATTTTCCGAACCCAGTGTAATGAAATCGTTGTATTTAATCACCTCTGCACGGATAAATCCTTTTTCAAAATCAGTGTGGATCACACCGGCTGCCTGTGGAGCAGTAAATCCTTTGGTAATTGTCCATGCCCTTACTTCCTGTACTCCTGAAGTAAAGTAAGTATATAAATCAAGAAGGCGGTAAGCAGCAACAATCAGTTTATTGACACCCGACTCTTCCAAACCCAGGTCTGAAAGAAATTCCTGACGCTCTTCATAACTTTCAAGCTCAGCAATTTCCGATTCTATTTTTGCAGAAATAATCAATACTTCCGCATTTTCATCTTTTACGTTTTCTTTTACACGATCCACATATGCATTTCCATTGATCACAGAGTTTTCATCTACATTACATACATACATCACCGGTTTTTGCGTCAATAAACCAAGGTCCTGAATGAATTCAAAGTCTTCAGCATTTACTGCAGCGGAACGGGCAGATTTACCGCTTTCCAGGTGAGGTTTAATGACGCTAAGGATCTCGAAAGTCCTTTTTGCATCTTTATCTGTTTTTGCCAGTTTTTCAACTTTCTGAATACGTTTTTCAACGGTATCCAGGTCTTTAAGCTGTAATTCTGTGTCTATAATTTCTTTATCACGGATCGGATCTACTGAACCATCCACGTGGATCACATTACCATCGTCGAAACAACGTAAAACATGTATGATCGCATTGGTAGCCCTGATATTTCCTAAAAACTGGTTACCCAGTCCTTCCCCTTTTGATGCGCCTTTCACAAGGCCGGCGATATCCACGATCTCGATCGTATTCGGAACCACCCTGTTTGGTTTAACCAGCTCCGCCAGTTTAGTCAATCTTTCATCAGGCACAGTAATTACGCCGATATTGGGTTCAATAGTGCAAAAAGGAAAGTTAGCTGCCTGAGCTTTTGCGTTTGATAAACAGTTAAATAAGGTGGATTTTCCAACATTTGGTAAACCAACTATACCACATTGTAATGCCATGTATGATTTTTTTCTTTATTTGGCGCAAAGGTATCAATTTTTTTAAATCCATAATACAATAAACTTGCGGTGTATCCAAATATTCTTTATGTTTAGAAAATAAAAAACTGAACCATTGCAATGGACAATTTTGACGAAATAAAAACGGAACGTGATGAAAATGAGGAAGTAGATGCCTTATGGATTTCTGAAGATATCCGCAGTTATATTTATGATACGGCGAAGTGGACCCGCTTTCTTGCTATTGTAGGTTTTGTCTTTTCTGCACTGGTGGCGATTTCAGCCTTTAGTGTCGATGCCATTTTCAGTTCCATTGCAGCTGCCAATCCTGGTAATCCGTTGTTGCAACTGAACCCAATGGTACTCACGGTGATGTATTTGTTGTTCGCCCTGGTGATATTTTATCCCAGTTTTTTATTGTTTAAATTTTCGAGTTCAGCGAACCAGGCCGTATTATTCGCAGATCAGCCGAGTCTGACTGTTGCCATGAATAAACTGAAATCCTATTTTAAATTCTGGGGAATCATGACCATTATTGTGATCGGCTTTTACGTCCTGGCAATTGTTTCTGTAGTATTGCTGGGCTTAAGTGCACAGGGCGGGGCAGCTTAGGCTGGTTTTTGTGCAATTGCTGCACCTATGAGATCAATCTCCTGTTGCTCAAGATCTCCCCACAGCTGTTCCCATTGACCATCTTCTTCTTTTCTGATCTGGGTAATCTCAGCTGATCCGTCGTTACATTTATAGTATTCCACCCCATCACTGGTCTCTGCCGGCTGCACTCGGATCGTTTTTTCTTCTCCGCTCAAACTAACGGTAATCTCAAATTCCGGATTATTCAATTCTAAATCTGCCATAATTGCTGCTTTTTACAGGTAATAACAATTGTGCAGGCAGAGAGTTTTCCATGCAGGCCAACAATTTGTTTTTAATCCATTAAAAAGGGGTCAGCACTTTCGTGAAACCCCTTAATAGTGTTTGTCAACCGTAATTAAATCTGCCAATCCTTACCGGTTGCAAACACAACCCAACCAAAGCAAAAACAAGATATTATAGATGGTGTGTGTGCGCTAAGTCTCTTGTATCTGTAAGGTGTTTTGCTTTTTTCCGATAGGCCCAGTAAAACACAATGGGATAGACGAACAGGCAAAACAAGGTGTTGGTGATTAGACCACCAATCACAACGATGGCCAGTGGTTTGGAGGCTTCCGAACCAATCCCGGTCGATAGTGCTGCAGGCAGTAAACCTATTGCCGCCATCATTGCTGTCATGATCACCGGACGTAAACGTGTTGCAATGCCATCTTTCAGGGCATCCTGAAAACTCCAGGTCGGATGATATTTCAACTCTGCTATGTTTGTCTTAAACCGGGTGAGCAGTATGACACCGTTCTGTACACAGATCCCGAAGAGAGCAATGAAACCGATACCTGCAGAGATGTTAAAGTTTACCTGTGTGATCAGTAAGGCGATAATTCCGCCAACCATGGCAAAAGGGACATTGTTTAAGACCAGCAGGGAATCTTTGATATTTCCGAATAAGACGAACAGGATAAAAAAGATAAGCAGTAGACTGATCGGTACCGCTTGTGATAAGCGGGCTGTTGCCCTTTGCTGGTTTTCAAAGTCGCCTGCCCATTGCAGCCTGTATGCTTTAGGTAACTTAATGACTTTGTTTACTTTTGCCTGCGCCTCTGCGATGGTACTTCCCATATCTCTTCCACGGATAGAGAACTTGATGGCTCCATACCTTTCATGGCCATCACGGTAGATAATACTCGGGCCGGTTACCTTTTTAATGGTCGATATTTCACTCAAAGGGACTTTCGCACCAGATAAACTCTGGATCCTCAGGTTGCCAATGGACTCTTCATTCTGACGGAATGAATCCGGATACCTGATCCTCAGGTCGAACTTGCGTTCTCCTTCGTAAATCTGGGTCGCTGCTTTCCCGCCGATAGCCATCTCTATCACTGCATTGGCATCTTCGGTTCTTACCCCGTATAAAGCCATCTTTGTCTGGTCAAGATTGATCTGCAGTTCTGGCTGGCCAAGGTTCCGCAGGATGCCCAGGTCTTCAATCCCATCGACGGTTTTCAGTATGTTTTCGATTTTTTCCTCTTCTTTCTCGATGTAATCGAAGTCATTGCCAAACATTTTGACTACAATCGATCCTTTTACACCAGATACCGCCTCTTCAACATTGTCTGAAATAGGCTGTGAAAAGTTGAGACTGATTCCGGGATATCCCTTGAGTTTTTCCTGCATTCTTTCCACCAGCTGTTCTTTTGTTTCCTTACGCTTCCATTCTTCTTTCGGATAAATATCGACCAGAAACTCCATGTTGTAAAACCCGGTGGCATCTGTACCATCATTGGGACGACCGGTCTGTGAAACCACCTGTTTGACCTCATCGAAACTCAGGAAAATCTTGCGCATCTCATTGGATAATTTTTTTGTTTCATCGAGCGAGATGCTTAAGGGGGCACTGGCCCTCACATAGATCGACCCTTCATTCAGGGAAGGCAGGAATTCCGTTCCCAGGAATTTGAAGCAGGAGAAGCCCAGAACCAGGACAAGGATAGCGATGGGAAAAACTATTTTCCTGGCTTTGAAACTGGCATTGTATAAGCGCATGGTACCATTGGTGACCAGCTTCAGGAAGAATGTATCTTTCTCTTTTACATTTTTCTTTAAGAGGACACTCGCCAGTGCAGGTACCAGCGTAAAGGTCAGTATCAGGGCACCCAGCAGGGCGAAACTTAGGGTCCAGGCCAATGGGGAGAACATTTTTCCTTCTACCTTTTGGAAGGTGAAAATAGGCAGCAATCCCGTGATAATGATTAGTTTGGCGAAGAAGATCCCTTTGCCATTTTCTAAACAGGCCCTTTTGATAATGCCCCATTTGCTTAAGCGGTTGAATTTATCCATCCCCACGGCATGGGCACGACGATCGAGTGCTACAAATATACCTTCCACCATAACGACTGCCCCATCAATGATGATCCCGAAGTCTATCGCACCCATCGATAACAGATTGGCCGACATCCCCCTTAATTTAAGGCAGATGAAGGCAAATAATAAAGCGAGCGGAATGATGATGGATACAATCAGCGTGGTGCGCCAGTCGGCCATGAAAAGAAATACAATGACCGTCACGAATATGATGCCTTCCATCATGTTGTGCATGACAGTGTTGATGGCGAAATTAACCAGGTTTTCCCGGTCATAGAAAGTTTTTATCTTCACATCGTCCGGCAGAATGTTGTCGTTGACATTCCTGATCTTTTCCTTCAGCCTGCCCAGGACTTCACTTGGATTTTCTCCTTTACGCATGACTACAATACCTTCTACTACATCCGGATCATTGTCCCGACCTACCTGTCCCAGACGGGGCAAGGCACTTTCGGCTACATCAGCTATGGTTTTAACATATACGGGAGTCCCGTTATGGTTGTCGACAATAACATTATTAATTTCGTCGATATTATTTAATACCCCAATACCACGGACCACATAGGCCTGTCCGCCCTGGTTGATGACATCGCCGCCTACATTGATATTGCTTTTCGCTACAGCCTCAAAAACTTCAGTTGCTGTTACCCCATACTGAATAGATTTCTGTGGATCTACTGTAATCTGGTAGGTTTTTACTTCTCCACCAAAACTGACCACATCGGCAATGCCCGGTACAGAAAGGAGTTCGCGCTGCACTACCCAGTCCTGCAGGGTCTTGAGCTCCCGGATGGATTTGATATTGCTCTGAAGAGTATACCTGAATATTTCCCCTGTAGGTCCTGCAGAGGGTTGTATCTCCGGATCTACACCTGCCGGAATATCAGCATCTTCAATATGGTTATTGACCTGAACCCTTGCAAAGGCATAGTCCACATCGTCTTCAAAAGTTATTTTTACAATGGATAAGCCGAAAAGTGAAGAAGAACGGATACTTGTTCTTTTTTCAGTAGGGTTCATGGCTATTTCCAGCGGACGGGTGACAAATTTTTCTACCTCTTCCGCGCTGCGTCCCGGCCATTGGGTAATGATCGTGATGTTGGTATTTGTGACATCCGGGAAGGCTTCTATCGTGGTATGCTTAAAGCTCAGGTATCCGGCAACGATGAGGATGAACGTAGCAAAAAATATGAAGTATTTGTTCTGCAGGGCAAAACTGATGATCGTCTTAATGAATGTATTCATTATAGTAGAGTTAAACTGGGGTAAGGAATTTAGTTTTTAAGGCTTTCGTAGAGAAAGACCTGTTTGGATGCAATGATCCGGTCTCCTGCCTTTATGCCTTCACTTATATAGGCTTTTGCACCGCTTTTCCTTTCTATTTTAACCTGCTGTATCCTTACTTTTTTGACGGGATCAAGTACCAGAACATAGTTTTTATTGTCATCAAAAATAATGTTATCCGCATTGACAGAGGGTAAGTTGATTTGTGATTTCGCCGCGATCTGTGCTGTTGCCATCATGCCTGGTTTAAGGAGGTATCCGGGATTGGGAATGCTGACCCTGGCGTTCATGACTTTGCTGTCAGCATCCAGGATGTTGTAAATCTTATCAATTTTACCGGTAAAGGTTTTGTCCGGATAAGATAGGATGGCGATTTTCACCTCATCGCCTTCATGTATATCGGCGATGTCAGACTCATAGATATTGATGAGTCCCCAGACGGTTGACAGGTCCGCCACTGTAAAAAGGCTTTCATTATTATCCGGGCGTACCTGCATATTGTTGTTGACATTTTTTTCGATCACAAAGCCTGAAATCGGAGATTTTAGGGTGTACCCGCCATTGGCACTGCCACCATTCAGGCTGAGTACAGCTTTAGTCCTTTTATTCTCTGCCTGTTTCACCAGCAGGTCGTTTTTAGCTTCCTCCAACTCCTTGGCAGAGGATAATCCGCTGTTATACATATCCTGCGCAAGCTTTAGGTTCCTGGTTGCATTTCTCAGTTCTGCCGCTGAACTGATCTCTTCCTTATCATAACCAGCCATCTCAGCGCTGCCCATGGTGGCCAGGACTTGTCCTTTACCGACCCTGTCACCCAGTTTAACAGGGACTGATCTCACATTTCCACCAACCATGGGGAATACCCTGGCCATAGTTTCTTCGTTTGGGGCTATTCTGGCCGAAAAATTTAAATCGGTTTCATTGTTCGCTTTTTGTACGGTATCGATCAGCAGTTTATGGAGCAGGGAGTCGGTTACCGTGAATTTACCTTCTTTAGGTTGGTCCTGAACATGCGATGTACAGCTTTGAAAGAGGATGCCGGCAGCAAATAACAGTTGGGTAAGCCTGCCGATGTTTTTAATTGGGGTTTGCATGGTTTGTATTATTTAAAGATGGTGGAACCGGTGACATAATTGATTTCTTCTTTGGCATTCATCCGCTGATATTTCAGGTCGTTCATTTGCAGGGTACTCTGTTTATAGGAATCATAGAAATCCATAAATTCGATTAAACTCATATTCCTGTTTTTAAAGTTTTTGACCACTTCCCCAATGAGCTTGTCGAAATCTGCGCTGAAGTGCTGATCAAAACTGTGGTAAAGACCTTCGGTTCTGAGGGCTGTTTTATAGCTGTTGGCAACTTCATTTTCAAGGGTGGCTTCCTGTTGGCTTAGCCGGCTTTTTCCTGCATCTATAGCTATTCTGGCCTTTTTAATTTCTCCCTGGTTACGGTTAAAAAGGGGAAGGGGGATGGTTAATCCCAAACCGGTATAGTTGTCCGGGTAGGATGATTTCCAGTCATAAACCAGGGAAACCTGTGCATCTGGTATAGCCATCGCTTTTTGGAGGCGCAGATTCCTTTCTGCATAGGTAATCCCCGTTTGTGTAAGCTTCAGGTCAGCACGATTATTTCTTGCAGAGTCCAGCAGGTTGACATAGGTCTGTTTGTCCAGTTGGTAATTTTGTTCCTCTGCCGGATCCATAACCAGCTTTAGGTTGAGGTCCGGTTGAATATTCGTCATCAGCTTCAGGTCAGTCTGCATATCTTCGATATCATTCTCCAGGTTATTGTATTCAGATTGCAGGGTGTATACCAATGATTTAATCCTGATGATATCTTTCATGGCAATGTTTCCCAGTTTCAGCTGTTCTTCTGAGGCCGACAATAGCTTTTGAAGGGAGCTGATTTGCTGCTGGTAGAGTTTTGCCGATTGCTGCGCATAAAAAGCTTTGTAAAAATTAGACCGCAGGTCGTACCTTAAGGTACGCATCAGGTCAAAGTATTGATATTCTGCCAACTGGGCACCTGCAGTGGCCAGGCTGATGTTTTTATTTCTCTTGCCTGCCAGTTTAACCAGTTGTGAGATGGAACCCTGGTATTGTCCATGGGCTTTCGATGTTTCGAAGAACCTTTTCGACTCAGGATTATACAACTGATTTTCGAAATTAACTTCCGGGTTATCAAATAATTTTGCTGTAATGATCTCTGCTTTCGCTTCTGCCGTCTGGTAGTTTTGCGCAATTAACTGATAATTGTTTTTTATAAAAAGCGCTTCCGCAGCGGGGAGTGAGAGCTGCAGGGTATCCGTAGTTTGTGCGGTTGCTGTCCCGGAGATACCTGCGCTTGCGAATCCGATGAACAGGATATAATATTTTAGCTGATGGGTTGCCATTTTTTGTTGTTTAAACAAAGCTATAATGGCCGCATTAAAGGCAAATTAAAGACGAATTAAAAAGGAATTAAAATATAAATGAGGCTTAAAAAGATGGGAACCGGAGGATAAATGTGGTTCCTGTGGGTGCTGAAGAACTGACATGGATGGTTCCATGGTACAGGTGGACGATTTTATGGGCCATATACAGACCCATTCCGTTCCCGGCATGTTCAGATTTGGCAGAAGAGCTGAAAAAGGGTTTGAAAATTTCTTCCTGATGTGCTTCAGTGATGCCGGGACCGAGATCGCTGATCAGGAGAATAATCTCTTTTTCCTTTATTTCCAGGATACACTTTACCTGCCTGTCGTCTGAAAACTTAAAGGCATTTCCAATGATATTGTCCAGGGCAATCTGAAGCAGCGTAGGGTTTGCAGCAATGATCAGTGCTGACTCCTCTTCGGGAAGGTTTTTCATCTCTACTGTTAGCTGGTTTTGTCCTTTTTTCTGGTTCCATTCAGATTGCAGCTGCCAGATCAGTTCATCTATGCGAATGTTTTCTGTCTGTGAGGAACCATATTCCAGGTCGGCCTGGGCAAGGTTGACCAGTGCAGTAATGATATTGTCCAGTTTCTCCGCATCCTCAAGCATAGATTTCAATGCTTTTTGATAGGCTTCTTTTTCACGTTCCCTGGAAAGGGAAATCTCTCCGCTAATGATCATACGTGTTACGGGCGTGCGCAATTCATGTGAGGCATTCGCCACGAAGGTTTTCTGCAGGATAAAGGAATGTTCCAGGTGCTCCATCAGTTTATTGAAGTTCTGGGCAAGAAGACTGATTTCATCTTTATTTCTTCCTTCATCTACACGGAAGTCGAGATTGCTGGATTTGATCTCCTTTACCTGGTTAATAAATATATCAAGCGGGGACAGGATCCTTTTTGCAATCCATCGTCCGGATAACAGCAATCCCAGAAAAATGACCACAAAGACGATGACCATGATCGTGAGCAATTTATTGATCCGCCTGTTGGTCCCCTCGTCTATTGCTGAAGCCAGGATCACGAAATCTCCCTGATTATCTTTGTAGAAAATACCGACTACCTGCCGCTCGCCATCCTTAAACCTTATTTTTCCTTTTTTCCTGACCAGGTTGATGGTCTCACTTGTCCAGAACTGCTGGTCATCTCCGATAAAAGTAGCGCTATTTACTTCGTTATAAATCCTGATGACTTCTCCGTTTAGTCTCTCCAGATACTGTGTCCTTACCTTATTTAAGGCTTCGCTGGAAATTTCATCTGCTTCGAGGTACAGTTTTGCTGTAACCATGGTACGGTCGTTCAGGCGTTCAAAGAACTCTGATTCCATGAGTTTCAGAAAGGTAAAATAAACAACGACCAAAACACCAAGCAGTGTAACCGTGCTTACAAGCGTAAAGTATAAAGCCAGGCGGTCTTTGATCTTCATTCGATAGTGTTTAATTATTTTTGCAGCAGATGGGGAATGACCTTATTTGAGCATATATCCCATTCCTATTTTGGTATGGATCAGCTTTCTTTCAAAGCCTTTCTCAATTTTATTCCGAAGGAAGTTGACATATACATCAATCACATTGGTTCCGGTATCAAAACTGATATCCCATGCATTTTCGGCGATATACTGACGGGAAAGGAGTCTGTTCGGATGTTTGAGGAACAATTCCAGCAAGGTAAATTCTTTTGCAGTAAGCAGGATGTCTTTTCCTGCACGGACAACAGTTTTACTGTAGGTATCCAGCACAATATCTTCAAAACTCAGGGTGTGGGAAGCGGATGATGCTGCCGGACGCTGTCTTCTGAGCAGGGCTTCAATCCTTGCCAGCAATTCTTTGAAGTGGAAAGGTTTGACAAGGTAATCGTCTGCACCAGAATTTAATCCCAGCACTTTATCGTCTATAGATCCGAGGGCAGTGAGCATCAGTACAGGCACCTCTTTATTGGTTTCCCTCAACTGTCTGCAAACCTCAATGCCATTCATCCCCGGCATCATTACATCCAGGATGATGAGGTCAAATTTTTCTTCCTGAAAGGCATAAAGTGCCATTATTCCATCAGGAATGGTGGTCACGAGATAATTGTGTTCTTCCAGTCCGGCCTTCACCAGACCGGCTATTTTCTGATCATCTTCTGCAAGTCCGATTTTAAACATGGTAGGGTTGAGTTTGGTGGAATTACAAAGATAAAATCTATTTTATCATTTATTCCTTGCTTTTCGGCTCTTCACCTTTCTGACCGTCTTTAAATTCTTTAATGCCCTGGCCAAGGCCTTTCATCAACTCGGGAATTTTCTTTCCTCCGAAAAGCAGCATCACGGCTACAAGGATTAAAATGATTTCTGGGGTGCCTAGAGCGGCTAACAGTGTGGAGTTAAACATGTTTTCCTGTATTGAGTGGAGATGGGTGTGTTTTAATGACAAAGCTAAATATATCTGCTTAAAGTGTGATTAAAATGGGATTAAAATGTCATTAAAATTTAATAACCTTACCTTAATCTTTCTTTACCTTTTTTAATTGTACCTTTGCAAAATTGTTTCCCTGAGGGATCGGTTGAGCCTGCAATTCAGCCTGTTAATCACAAACAATTATTGCCATTAAACAACATATGAAGAAGATTGTCGATTACAGAAAGTTATTGGGTGTTCAGAAAGATGCCGAACTTAAAGAATTAAAAACTGTTTACAGGAATTTAATGAAAGAATATCATCCTGATAAATTTCAGGAGAGTGATGAAGCCAAGCTGGCAGCAGAAGTGAAAAGTAAAGAGATCATCGAAGCTTACCATTTTCTGGTAAGTATTGCTCCTGAAACTTTAGCCCTGTCAATAGAAGAGTATACCAATACGACTACTTCTTGTGGTATCGCAGATTATGAGTGGAAAGGATTGGTGTTAACCGTTCACTTCCTTGATGGAAGCGCTTATGAGTATTTTGAGGTTCCAAGAGCTATTTACGTGAAATTAGTAAATGCTGATTCTCCAGGCCGGTTTGCCCGCCGCCATATTTTCAGCTCTTTCCCTTACAGGAATATTGTAAAATTAGAAACAGCTTAAGCTGCTTTTATTTTAAATAACAGGTTATAATTTTTCCATCCCCCGGAAGAATATAACCTGTTATCTTATCTTTTGGTGGGCCAGAACGGATTCGTAATGCGGATATCTTTGTTGCTCTTAAGTCAGAATTCAGGAATAAGATAGAAATGCAAAATAATACATCTATTTTTGCTAACACTGTTAATAAAAATGAATGGGAATTATAGAACGCAAATTAAGGCATAAAGAAGAAATCAGGTCAGCCATTCTTTCTGCTGCCTGGCATATGGTCATCACCGAGGGCTGGCAATCCCTTTCTATCCGGAAAATTGCCGATGCTATTGAATATAGCATCCCTGTGATCTATAATCATTTTGAAAATAAAGAGGCAATTTTGCTGGAGTTTTCTAAGGAAGGTTTCCATAAACTTGCCCTGGTACTGGAAAAGACGAGAGATTTATACGCTTCGCCAGAGGTTCAGCTCGCAGAAATGGCGAATGTCTACTGGGACTTCGCTTTTGAGAATAAAGAATATTATCAGCTGATGTTTGGCCTGGGGATTCCTGCATGTGAAGCCGTCAACCAGAATGCACAGATCAAAGAAATGACGGCAATCCTGATTGCTACCATAAGAGCAGCACTCACCGCGGCCAAAAATGAAGAAGCCGATTATTTTCTTAAGTTTCATACCTACTGGTCTATCCTGCATGGCCTGGTTTCGATTGAAATGATCGAAAAAGCCGTAAAACCGATGGATAAGAAAAAGATGATCCTCAAAGATGCCATGACTGGTTTTATTAAATCCTTATTGCCATAAAAAGAGTATTATTTGTAATGAAACCTATATATTTACACGGGTTCACTATTAATAATAATTCTATTTAAATATGTACAGATTATTTAATACCAATTACAACCATAATAGTCTTGATTTTGTCGTATTCATTTTACGGGTGGCTATTGCCTTATTGATGCTTTCTCATGGAATGTCTAAACTGGATACATTGCTGGCGGGTGGCGAGATCAAGTTCCCTGATCCGGTAGGGGTTGGATCCGTACTTTCCCTTGTCTTTACCGTTTTTGCAGAAGTATTCTGCTCAGCACTGATCCTGATCGGATTGGCTACACGTCTGGCTGTACTGCCGCTGATTGTAACCATGGTTGTCGCTGTATTTGTCATCCATGGAGCTGATGGCATGAAAGAAAAAGAATTGGGACTGCATTATATTCTTGCTTATGTGGTATTGTTGTTCTCAGGAAGTGGCAGGTTTAGTATCGACAGTCTGATTAGCCGTAAGGCGACCCGATCAAAAAGAGGGTATTAAACAATAATACTGCTTTTTTCCGTTATAGTCTGGTGGACAAACAGGTCTGCCCATAAAATTTAAATGACATGAAGAAATTGATATTGATTTGCGTTGCAGCAATGACCGTGTTTGGCTGTGGCGTAAATAAACAGGCGCAGCAAATTAAAGCACTTGAAAAGTGTACCTATAAAGTGAAGTCGGCCGACAATATTTCTGTGGCCGGAACGGATATTAAAAACCTGTTGAATAATCAGAATATCAATCTTTCCAGCCTTCCCGGACTTGCCTTTGGTTTATTAAGGAAAGATGTTCCGCTGCGTGCAAGGCTGAATATGGAGATTACCAATCCCAGCGGTAACCTTGCAGCAATCAATGAGTTTGAGTATAAAGTGCTGATCAATAAACAGGAGCTGGCAACGGGTTTTGTGAACCAGCTGGTGAGTGTGGAACCTGGTACTACGGTAGTGGTACCGGTTGATGTGAATGCCAATGTGTACCAGTTTATTTCCAATGCGAAAGTAATGTCTGAAATTACTGAATTCCTGCGTGGCGGCGGCAGTGGCCCGGAAAGAAAAGGATTAGTGACCTTAAAAATCAGGCCGAGTATCAAAGTAGGGAACACCCTGGTGAAGTACCCTGGTTTTATCAGTATTGATAAGGAAGTGAGTAGTAAAATCCTGCTGTAATAGGCAAAAATCTATTTATATATCCCCCGCAGGATTGTTACCAATATTAATTGCTTTAAGAACCGGAGCTCCCGTTTTTTTAATTATTTTAGGCAATTCATACGGGCAGCCGGAACTTGTCATCATCAAGGGTTCCGGCTGACCAACAAAACAAGAATAAATAGATGAAATTTCGTTTGTCTTTGCTATGGATGTTGTCCATAACCCCATTGTTTATCAGTGCCCAGACGTCTACGCAGTTAAATGCGGCAGAAATTAAACAAGGTCTGGAAAGTTTGCATGTTACCGGTAGTGTATTGTACATGGCCGCCCATCCTGATGATGAAAATACCCGTCTGCTGGCTTACCTCGCCAAGGAAAGAAAGGTTCGTACAGGTTATCTCTCCTTAACACGCGGAGATGGGGGACAAAATTTAATCGGAACAGAGCAGGCGGAACTCCTTGGTCTGATCCGTACCCAGGAACTGCTTGCCGCCAGACGTATGGATGGTGCGGAACAGTTTTTTACAAGGGCGAATGACTTTGGTTTCTCCAAAAATTCTGAAGAAAGCTTTAAGATATGGAACAAGGAAAAAATCCTTTCCGATGCAGTCTGGGTGATACGCAAGTTCCGCCCGGATGTGATCATCACCCGTTTTCCTGAGGATGCAAGGGCCGGTCACGGCCATCATGCTGCCTCAGCGATCCTTGCCAGGGAGGCTTTCGCTGCCGCTGCAGACCCGAAACGTTTTCCTGAACAGCTGAAGTTTGTTAAACCATGGCAGGCGAAACGTATCCTGTGGAATACGTTTAATTTCGGTTCAATGAATACTACAGCAGATGATCAGCTGAAAATTGATGTAGGCGTGTATAATCCCCTGCTGGGAAAAAGTTATGGAGAAATAGCTGCTGAAAGCCGCTCGAATCACCGTAGCCAGGGCTTCGGCTCTGCCAGACAAAGGGGAGGCGCTATCGAATTCTTTAGTCCTGTAGCCGGAAGTCCGGCGAAAACTGATCTGTTTGAGGGGATCAATATCACGCTGAACAGCGAAAAAGGAATTTCTGCTATGGAGTCTATGGTCAAAGAAATTAATGAGACCTACAACCCGGCAATTCCATCGGCATCTATCCCCCGGCTGTTGAAGCTGAAAGCTGCAGTGAAAGATCTTCCGTTTAAACACCAGCTCCTGGATGAGCTTATCCTTGCCTGTGCAGGTTTGTGGCTGGAAACTTCTGCTCCACAGCCTTCCTATGCCTTAAATGATACTATTCCTGTGACCATCAGTGCCATTTCACGTGTGCCGGCAGGTTTTCCGATGAAGGTAAGTTTGAAAGTGATAAAAAACGGGACAAATGATGTACTTCCTGGTTTTGACGAAGTGCTGAACCCCAATCAGATGGTCTCGCTTACCCAAAGGGTGGCGACCAATTCCATAGGGATTACTCAGCCTTACTGGCTGGAAAAAAAACATCCTATAGGTAGTTATATTGTTGATGATCTCTCTTTTCTGGGGTTTCCGGAAGCTCCGGCACCTCACACAGGAGTATTCAGGATCTATTTTGATACCCAGTTTGTGGAGGTGCTGAGGCCTGTGGTGTATAAGATGACAGACCCTGTGAAGGGGGAATTGTATCAGCCACTGGTGATTGCGCCTCCTGTAACGGCGACTATGGCAGAAAAGGCTTTTGTCTTCAATAACAATACACCCAAAAAGATTACCGTATTGCTGCATAGCTTTAAGCAGCAGGCTTCAGGGACGCTGATCCCTAAGGTTCCTGAAGGCTGGAATGTTAGTCCCGCGAAAATAGATTTTGCTTCCATCAATAAAGGGGAAGAACAAAGTGTGGAATTTACAGTTACCCCCGCAGGAAAAGTAAGCGGCGGAGACCTCTCTTTCAGCGTATCAGTGAATGGAACCAGCTATAACCAGGGCTTAAAGGTGGTCAGTTATGACCATATCCCTGTGCAAACCCTCTTTCCTTTTGCGGAAGCAAAAGCAGAGCGTATAGATCTGAAATTTGCAGGCAGAAAAATCGGTTATATTGCCGGTGCGGGTGATTTAATTCCGGAGTCGCTGGTACAAATTGGTTACGAGGTGACCCGCCTTACCGAGAAAGAGGTGCTGCAAAGTGATCTTTCTTCCTATGATGCGATTATTGCAGGAGTAAGGTTATACAATATCAATGAACAGATCGGCTTAATGCAGCCAAAGCTGATGAAATATGTACAGAATGGTGGTGTCATGCTGGTGCAGTACAACGTGAATTCACCATTAAAGATGAATGACATTGGTCCGTACCCTTTCCAGCTTTCGCGTGACAGGGTAACGGAAGAGGATGCAAAAGTGGTGTTTTTGACACCTGGGCATGCGGCATTAAACTTCCCTAATAAAATTACGGCCAAAGACTTTGACGGATGGATACAGGAGCGGGGATTATATTTAGCCAGGAATATTGATCCGCATTATGCGAAGATTCTGCAAATGAAAGATACCGGGGAGGAAAGCAGTGACGGTTCATTACTGGTTGCGGATTATGGGAAGGGTAAATTTGTGTATACTTCACTGGCTTTTTTCAGGGAGCTTCCTGCAGGTGTTGCCGGTGCTTACCGCTTATTTGTTAACCTGATTTCAAAGGAGAACCCCAAAAATGAAACCGCAGGAAAATAAGGAAGGGCTACCGCCATTTGTGAAAAGCTGGAGCCAGTTTTACCGGTTGCTGGTGCTTTGGCTGGTTTTGCTGATTAGTTTATTTTACCTTTTTACCAGATATTTTGAATGAGTAGTGCAGACTGGGGAGTTTTAATTTTTACACTTGTCGTCATTGTCGGTTATGGCATTTACAAAAGCAGGGGTACGAAAAATATAGAAGGTTATTTGCTGGGCAACCAGTCTTTACCCTGGTATAGTGTCTGTTTATCCGTTATGGCTACTCAGGCAAGTGCCATTACTTTTTTATCTGCACCAGGACTGGCCTATTCATCGGGAATGAGCTTTGTACAGTTTTATTTCGGATTGCCCCTGGCCATGATTGTATTGTGCATCACCTTTGTGCCCATTTTCCACCGGTTGAAGGTCTATACGGCCTATGAATACCTGGAGCAGCGTTTTGACTTGAATACCCGGGCACTAACAGCCTTTTTATTTCTTGTACAAAGAGGACTGTCTACCGGCATTACGATTTATGCGCCCTCCATCATCCTTTCTACCATTCTGGATATCAATACCACCTATACCACCCTGTGTATTGGGAGTATTGTGGTCGCCTATACAGTTTATGGTGGCACCAAAGCAGTTTCCTATACGCAGATGCTGCAAATGAGCATCATATTCTGTGGGCTGTTTGCTGCAGGAATTATGGTGGTGCATCTGCTTCCGGGGGATGTAGGTTTCAGTAAGGCTATTGAGATCGCCGGAAAAATGGGCCGTACCAATGCCATTGATTTCAAGTTTGACTGGAACAACCAATATACGGTCTGGAGCGGATTGATAGGTGGTTTCTTTCTCCAGTTATCTTATTTTGGAACTGACCAGAGTCAGGTGGGCCGTTACTTAACGGGATCCTCTGTGAGTGAAAGCCGTTTAGGCCTGCTGATGAACGGATTGGTCAAAATTCCCATGCAGTTCCTGATCCTGTTGATTGGGGTGCTGGTATTTACCTTTTATCAGTATAACCGTCCGCCGGTATTTTTTAACAGTTATGAACTGAATAAACTGGAGAGGAGCAGTTATCAGCCTCAGTTGGAGCTTTTAAAAGCAGATTACGGAAAGGCATTTGACCGTAAGCAGATTCAGATCAATAAGTTAAATGTGGCACTTGATAAAAATGACCGGGCTGTTGTGGATGCGCAAAGGGTAGTACTCAGACAGGCTGATGATGAGGTCAAAGCAATCCGCGGAAAGGTAACCGATCTGATGTTAAAAAATGATAAGGGGGCGGATATTAATGACAACAATTATGTCTTTTTAAGCTTTGTGACACGTTATCTGCCCAGGGGACTGATTGGTTTGCTCATCGCCATTATTTTCCTGGCTTCTATGGGATCTACAGCAAGTGCATTGAATTCCCTGGCCTCTACCAGTGTGATTGATATCTATAAACGGTTGATCAATAAGGAGGCAAGTGATGAGAAATACCTGAAAGCCTCCCGCTGGTCTACGATCTTATGGGGAGTGGTCTGTATTGCCATGGCCCTGTACGCCAGTAAAATCGGAAACCTGATTGAAGCGGTAAATATCCTGGGTTCCTATATTTACGGCACTATCCTGGGTGTGTTCCTGGTGGCTTTTTATGTGAAACAGGTGAATGGTAAAGCGGTGTTCTATGCGGCGATACTTGCAGAAATTATGGTTTGTATCTGTGGCTTTAATCAGGTGGTCACCTACCTTTGGCTAAATGTGATTGGTTGTGTGCTGGTGGTTGTGCTGTCTATCCTATTGCAGCTGCTGATAAAAAACAAAACCGCTGCTGTTTCCGGCAACGGTTAAGGTAATTGGGTATATCGTTCTTTGCCTGGAGCAGAATTATTTTTTTGCCAGTCCCATCAGTTCAGTATGTAAACGCACATACTCCTCATTTTTCATTTCAGTGGCTGCTTTAAGACCTGCCTCAGCAGTAGCTGCGGCTCCTTTTTTGTCGCCCATTTTCAATTGAACACGGCCTTTCCATAGTTTAAACCATGGTGCTTTCGGGTCAGCTGCTTCCGCTGCTGTCATCCATTCCAATGCTTTGTTCAGGTCTTTACCTGTTTCAAAATAGTACATCGCAGCCTGGAAATACGGTTTTTTCTCCCCTTTCATCGCTTCATCGATGCTGGCCATTACTTTCGCATCAATATCTGTGGCAAGGTTAACCGTTACCACTGTTTTATCCCATGACAATTGTAATTGTGCTTTTGTAGGATAAACATTGGCAAACTCAATGGTAAAGGTTTCCGTTTTTTCCTTCGCAACAGCAGGTTTAACCTTTACTCTTAAGAAGTCTTCTGCCTCCTTGTATTCATAGGCACCCCATTGTTTAGTGGTTTTATTCAGGATGATTGTCCATTCCGTTTTGCCCGGAATAGTGAAGAGTGCATATTCACCTGCAGGTACTGCTTTACCTTCAATAGTGATGTCTTCTGTGAAAGTAAGGGTTGTGGCATTGTTTGCACCAGTTCTCCAAACTGATCCATAAGGCTCAAGTGCGCCGAATATTTCACGTCCCTTGGTATTCGGCCGCGAATAATTAACCGTGATTTTCCCAAGCCCAAATTCCTGTACCAGGGTCTGTGCAGTACTGGGCTGTGGCATTTTCAGGCCCTGTGCATGGAGTTCAGTGTTCATAACGATGCTTAAGGCAACGATGAATGTGGATTTTAATAGCGTATTCATTTTGATTGTTGTTAGTTTCTGTTTTGTTGTGGTTAAAAATGGTCTTGTTCTTTTTGCTGGTTTCAGAGACAGTCCCTACTTTACGGCTACGAAAATACAGTTCTATTTCTGAATTCTGTAGTATTCAGGGCATGTCTGAGTCATATTATACGTGACAAACTTTTTAAAGGATCAACTGTTAAACAGGAACAACAGTTAAATCAGGTGTCGCTGAAACGAAGATGACCTCAACAGGAGTTTCATCAGCGTTTTATCCGCCTAAAAACAACTCAATACTTATGAAAACATTAAATTTATTTGGCTTGATGATCACTGCGGCCTGCACGTTCCAGGCTTGTCAGAGCCCCGATTCCAGAACCGCAGGTGGTGACTCTACTTCAACGGACACTGCACAAACCCCGCAGGATACTACAGGGATGGTTGCTGATACCGGTCTTAAGGCATCGGACAAGGAGGAAATGAAAACAGGTAAACCAACTTATCAATCGAAAGTGGACAGTGATGAAGCTACTTTCTTAAAGGAAGCCGCAATAGGGGGAATGATGGAAGTGGAACTGGGCAAGCTGGCACAGCAATCTGCCCGTCCGGAAGTTAAAGCATTTGCTGCACAAATGGTAACAGATCATACCAAAGCAAATAATGAGCTGAAAGCCCTGGCTTCAGAAAAGAAAATCCTGCTTCCTGCAGCCTATCCGGCTGATGTAAAAGCACATATTGACATGATGAAAAAGATGGACGGCACAGCTTTTGACAAACACTATATCGACATGATGGTTAACGATCATGACAAGACTGTCACACTTTTTAAAGGGGGGCAGCAGTCACAGACAAAAGAAGTAAAAGACTTTGCGGAGAAAACCCTGCCTGTAATTATGGAACACTACAAAAAAGCAAAAGCTATCCAGTCAACACTTCAATAAGACGGAATCTCAGTAGGCAGGACTTAAAAAAGCAAGCGCTTAAGAAATAAGAATAGAGGGAGAATACCTTTAAAACAAAAACAGGCCTAACGTTGAAGTTCAGGCCTGTTTTCTGTTGTTTTGGGTTATCTACGCCAATGAAAGGCTAAGATCTTTGGTTATTAATCTGAGTTTTTCCTCAGCAACCAGCAATTGATGACGTAATTCCTGAGTGGCAATATCCGTTTGCAACTTTAATTCAGGAATTAACTCCTTGTAATAATTAATTCCGTTCAATAACTGTTCAGAGAATTTTTCGAAGTATTTCGCTTTTTTTGCATTCAGCTCATTGATATGGGCACTGAAGTCTTTTTTCAGGTAATCGATATAGATTTCAAGCTCATTGACAAATAAGTTTGGGCGGCTCATTTTAAAAGGGATAATCTCTCTGCCATAAATATGGCTGATCATTTCTTTAAGGGAATACTGTCTTGAAAAATAGGCCAGGTTCGGTCCGGGACAAATACTTACTGCTGTACTTTCTTTCTCTTTGAGAATACCATGTTTGAGATAGGTTGAAGTACAGAGTCCTTCACACAGACAGATCTTTTCTGTAATGGCATCAAATTTCTGGACGAAGTCTTCCGGGCTCAGCTCCATCTTTTCCAGTTCTTTTATTTTGTGGTTTTGATACTCCCGAGAGGCCGTACAGATGGGTAATTCCGTAAATTCTGTATTTGTAACGAGGAATTTCATCAGGCATGGGCTCCCTGGTCTGCCTTTGGCAATGCGGGCAAGACGCTGTTCTTCCATGGTATTGTTCTTGAAATTATTGAACAGTACCCCCAATGGTGAGGAATTGCTCACATAATAATCTTCTTTGGTCGCCACACAGAGGGCTTCCAGCGTTTTTTCATCCACATTTGTGGCTTCAGGAACCAGTAGAAATGGGCTTCCCCAGCCTGCGGAATCCAGTGAATAATAATTCAGCAGGAAGGTATGTTCTTCAGGTGTTCCTATACCTCCCTGGGCAGTGATCTTTAAGGAAGGCACCAGGTCAGAAGTAATGCTCCTGGCACTTAAAGCTGAAAAATAAATTCCGGAAAGCTCTGCCAGTAATTCTGCTCTTTTAGTTTTAAATTCTTCCAGGATCGGCCCCAGCAGGAAACCGTCGGTAGCAAAGGCATGTCCTCCGCAGTTCAGTCCTGATTCTACGCGGAATTCAGAAACCCATAGGCCTTTTTTGGCCAGCATTTTAGCCTGGATCAGTGCAGACCTGAAATCACTTACTTTCAGGGTAATGCTTTTTTTGATAATGCCGTTTTCATCAGGATAAAAATCCATACAGTTATCCATGTACGTGTATAGCCTTGGATTCAAACCTGCAGAAATAACAACGGAAGACCGGAGCGTGCTGTTGGCAAAACCACGCATGGAAGCCAGCGCATCAGTGAAATCATTCCCTATATTTTCATTGTCCTTGTTATAATTTGCTTTATCGACTTTGGACATGATATTCACATCAATATCCCCGGCCTTCATCTCTTTTCTCAGTTCTTCCTGAAGCTTTTCTTTTTCAGTTCCTTCAGGTAGGGCTATCATTTTCAGGTACCTGCTTTTCAGAATTGAATTTTCAGGTAAGAATTCGAAATAATTGTGGATATCATTACCCTCACTGAAACTTTCCTGTTGGAGATTGCTGAACTGCTTGTCCACCAATACTTTTAACATATCCAGATAGGCCGTAATTCTTTTGGCCCTGCTGTCAGTTTCATTTTTAGTAATGGGTTCATAGGGCAGACCATTTGCTTCCGAATGAAACTTTCTCATCCGTTCAGTCAGTTCATCATTAACTATGGAGGCCACGGAGGAAATACCATATCGGGCAACTTTTAGCGGGGTATCAACCGAATAACCCAATCCTAAAACGGGTATGTGGAAAGTATGGTTCATCGTATTTAGTTTATGTGTGCAATTGCAAAGAAGCAGAGAAAATTCAACCTAAAACATGATGAAGATCACGGTTTTGTGTGACGCATATTAGCTTGACCACTGACTGCTGTCACATCAGTGTTGGAAATAGCTGCTCATATTTGTAGTGTCAAAAACTTAAATCATGGCGATATTTTATAGATTGTAGTTATCTTGCTTCATGATTTTTATATTTGTAAAAATTAACTTATGGAAAATGCGAGGTTATTAGAGGCGATTATTGAAACAGCCATTGACGGGATTATTACAATAGATGATCATGGTGTAATTGAGAGCATTAACCCCGCAGGATTGAAATTATTCGGCTATGAGATCCACGAGGTGGTTGGAAAAAATATTTCCATCCTGATGCCTGAACCTGACAGGAGTCATCATGACAGTTATTTAAGTAAGTACAATGAAACAGGATATAAACACATTATAGGCAAGGGCAGGGAAGTCAACGGACTTAAAAAAGATGGCTCTACTTTTCCTTTCCGTCTGGCGGTGAGTGAGGTTCAATTCAGTGTACGCAAAATATTTACAGGTTTTATCCACGATTTATCCAAGGAGAAGGAAGCGGAAGAACGCTTACGTGAATATGCCATTGAACTGGAGAACCTGGTCGATGAACGTACACGCTCTTTAAAGAAAACCGTATCTGCCCTCCGGGAGGCAAAGGAAGAAGTGAGTATCTCCCTGGAAAAGGAAAAAGAACTGAACCAGATGAAGAGCCGGTTTGTGTCCATGGCCTCCCATGAGTTCCGTACCCCACTGAGTTCCGTACAGCTTTCCTCTTCACTGATTGAAAAATATGCGCAGCCATTTGACAATAAGCATATTGCCAAACATGTTCACAAGATAAAAAATGCGGTGGGTAACCTCACCACTATTCTGAACGATTTTCTTTCCCTGGAAAGACTGGAAGCCGGCAGGGTGGAGCCCTCTTTTCAGGAGTTTGACCTGGTCAAACTGGCAGAAGAGATTACCGAAGAAATGCAGATGATCGCCAAACAGGACCAGAATATTATTTATCTGCATACCGGCCTGGAAAGTGTAGTCTCGCTCGACCAGAATCTGTTGAAGAACTGCATGATCAACCTGATCAACAATGCCATTAAATATTCCGGTGAAAATACTTTTATAGAATTTAATACAGAAGTGAATGACAAACAATGTATCGTGACGATTAAGGATAACGGTATAGGGATACCGGAGACTGATCAGAAACACCTGTTCCAGCCATTCTTCAGGGCCCACAATACGGGCAGCATTCCGGGGACGGGATTAGGCCTGAATATTGTACTTCGTTATGCCAGCCTGATGAAAGGCGAGTTACAGTTTGAGAGTAAAATTAATAAGGGTACCACATTCATTCTTTCTTTTAACAAACAATAAACATGAAACAACAGACCATACTCATTATTGAAGATAACGATGATATCAGGGAAAGCACAGCGGAAATACTGGAACTTGCCAATTATGAAGTATTTCAGGCCGACAACGGGAAAACAGGGGTAGAAATTGCCAACACACAGTTACCCGACCTGATCTTATGTGATATTATGATGCCGGAACTGGATGGTTATGGTGTGCTTTACCTGCTGAATAAAAATCCGCAGACTGCAGCCACGCCATTTATTTTCCTCACTGCGAAAGCAGAGAGAATGGATATGCGGAAAGGCATGGAAATGGGTGCAGATGATTATCTGGTGAAACCATTTGATGATGTGGAACTGCTGAATGCCATAGAGAGCAGGCTGAATAAAAAGGAAAAGCAGGAAATCTTTTACAGCAAATCAATTGATAAGCTGAACAGCCTGGTTGCCGGAACCCAGGGCGTTAAAGAACTGGACAGGATGATGGCTGCACGTAAAGAACGGACCATTAAAAAGAAACAGATTATTTATTACGAATCCGATCCGGTTTCAGGAATTTACCTGGTGCTGAGAGGTAAAGTGAAGACGGTTAAACTGAGTGAAGACGGACGCGAACTGCTGACCGGCATATACGGGCCTGATGAATACTTCGGCATCCCGGCATTGCTGCTGAATGAACCTTATTCTGAAACGGCAGAAGCACTGGAAGATACCGTGATCAGCCAGCTCCCTAAAGAAATGCTGGAGGAGTTGCTCAACTTGTATCCTGATGTGGCCAGGCAGTTTATCCACATCCTTTCCAACAATATCCTCGATAAGGAAGAGCAGTTGCTGCAATTGGCTTACCACTCTGTCCGTAAAAGAATGGCCGATACACTGGTTCGCCTCTGCAAACAGGAGAAGCAGGATGCACAGATTACGCTCCGTATTTCCAGGGATAACCTGGCTTCTATGGCTGGTATGGCCACGGAAACTGTAAGCCGTATCCTGAGTGATTTCAAGGACGAAGATATCATCGAAAGGAAGGGAAGTCAGATCGTTATCCTCAATCTGTCGAAACTTCAATTGATGAAAAACTGATTAAGATCACTTTTCTGGCTGACTAATCTCATTCTGCGGCAAGCCATTTCGTGGTAATTTTGGTATATAACAAATACCATTGGAATGAGAGTCGTAGCTTATAGCATAAAGTCTTTTGAAAAAGAGCCACTGGCGATAGCCAATCATAAAAAGCATGATATTACACTGATATCAAACTCACTTAGCACAATAACAGCGAGTTACGCTGAAGGCAAAGAAGCTGTTATTGTGTTTAATGAAGATGAATTGTCAGAAGATGTCATTACAAGGCTGGCAGCTTTTGGAGTAAAATATATTGCTACCAGATCGACTTCTGTAGTCCATATTGACCACGATGCTGCGGCGAAACACAATATCAAAATTGCCAATGTTTCCGCGAATTCTTTAATAGGTGTCGCTGAAAAAGGCCTGCCACTGGCCCTGGCAAAGGAAACCATTTTAAATCTGGACAAATTTCAGAACGGCAGCTGTTTGGGTGATACATGTGTTTGTTCAAAAGCATGTGATCGTGAAAAACCTAAAACAGAAGAAGATGGACACTAAGGCCCTCATAGAAAAATATCATGTTGCTGCACCCAGGTATACCAGTTATCCAACTGTACCCTACTGGGATAATGAAAGGTTCGATAAGGAGAAATGGGCCTATGCGGTCAGCAGTTCTTTCCGCCACAGTAACCACCTGAATGGCCTTAGCTTATACATCCACCTGCCCTTCTGTGAAAGCCTTTGTACCTATTGCGGCTGTAATACCCGGATCACTAAAAATCATAAGGTAGAAGAGCCCTATATCCTTTCTGTATTGAAAGAATGGAAGCTGTACAGAAAACTTTTCAATGAGAAACCTGTAGTCAGGGAACTGCACCTTGGAGGGGGGACACCTACATTTTTTAGTCCCGAAAACCTGAACCTGCTGATCAGCGGAATCCTGAAAGAAGCAGATATCCATGCGGAAGCCGAGTTTAGTTTTGAAGCACATCCCGGAAATACGACAGCAGCACACCTGGAAACTTTATATGCGCTGGGCTTTAAACGCATCAGTTTAGGTATACAGGATTTTGATCCTAAGGTACAGCTGGTGATCAACAGAATCCAGACGGTGGAAGAAGTGGATAGGGTAACCCGTCAGGCACGTAACATAGGCTATAATTCAGTAAATTATGACCTTATATATGGCCTGCCACTGCAAGATATGCAGGGACTGACCGCAACGATACAGGAAGTACTGAAACTGGGGCCAGACCGGATTGCTTTTTACAGTTATGCACATGTACCATGGGTGAGACCAGGACAAAGAAGATATACGGAGCATGACCTCCCGGATCCTGAGCTTAAACAGCAACTGTATGAAACAGGACGTGAAATGCTGAAAGCCGGTGGTTATACAGAGATCGGTATGGATCATTTCACGCTGAAAACAGATAGCCTGTATACCGCAGAACAAAACGGGCAGTTACACCGCAATTTCATGGGCTATACCCATTTGTACAGCAAGCTGATGATTGGCCTGGGCGTTTCTTCTATCAGCGACAGCTGGACTGCCTTTGCGCAGAATGTGAAGAAAGTTGAGGAGTATATGGCACTGGTGGAAGAGGGACAGATTCCTGTTTTTAAAGGACATATCCTGGACCAGGAAGATTTGGTGATCAGAAGACATATCCTGAACCTGATGTGCAAGGGATATACCTCATGGGAATTGCCGCAACAGCAAAATCCGGCATTACTGAAAGGACTGGAACGCATGCAGCTGATTGCAGATGATGGCCTGGTGGTGATCAGCGGAAGCAGGCTTGACGTGACCCCATTGGGCAAAAGATTCCTGAGGAATATCTGTATGGCACTGGACTCAAGATTATGGCAGAATAAGCCGCAATCGCAATTATTTAGTATGGCAGGTTAATCCTGCCATTTTTTTATCTCCTGAATTTCTTTATAAACATTCGGTTATTGTGGCTGCTTTTGCAGGACTGAGGTAAGGAATGTTGAGCTCCATTCCCCTTAAGATGAACCAGCAGCCCAGGAAAAGCATCAGGTAAGGAACAACGGCATTGATCTTTTTTCTGAAGGTAAGTCCTGTAAATCCTGCGCTTAAACCGGCAATAAACATCAGCGGTGTAGTGCCCAGCCCAAACCAGAACATGTAACTGATCGCGGTATCCACACTTCCGGTATTGAGTGCACCGGCCATGGCCAGGTAGACAAAACCACAGGGAAGAAGTCCGTTGACCATGCCTATGATCAGGTGATTGGCCTTATGTTTAAGGGCATAGCCAAATAGCCTGTGAAAAGGTTTTAACAGGAAGGAACCAGAACCTGCAATGGATATTTTGAAGAGTCTGGAAGTAGCGGCAATGATGATCAATATTCCGCTGAGCACACTTACTCCCTGTTGAATCCCACCCAGCCATAGCTGTCTGCCAAGCAAACCTATAAATATGCCCAGCAGGCAGTAAGAAATGATTCTTCCCGACTGGTACAGGAGTTTATCCCGTACAAGGTAAGCCCAGCCCGGCTGTAAGGAGGGAACTGCAAAAGCAAGAGGACCGCACATACCAACACAATGTATGCTGCCGAGCAGTCCGATCATAAATGCAAGGTTTTGATAACTCATGTTGCCTGATATTTAAATTCCAGGGATTGCTTTAATTGATACTGATTTCCTGTTCATACAGGTAGGCTTTTTCATTGCTCTGCCAATTGATGATGACTCTCCAGGATCCTTTTTTGAGGCTGGCTGAAGGGATGACTACGCGACTTGCGCTATCCGTTTCAAAAGGTACCATCCTGTCGAGCGATTTGTCCGATGTGCGCATTAATTTGATCGTTCCTTTCGCACTTTCCTTAAAATTCAGGACAAGGGTTTCCTGACCGGTTGCAATGACCGGCTCGGCATGGTCTGTCCTGACCTGTTCCTTACGGTTGTAATCCTGATCATAGTTGATCCCTTTTTCATAGTAGTCTGTTTCCACCAGTGCATCGTCTTTACTGTTAAACATAAAAACGCCCAGCACGATAATGAATGTCATAAATGTAGCAAGACCTAAAGCCGCTTTTGTTCCCCAGTTCATAGCTTAATTAATTAACAGGTGCAATAAATGTAGTTTTAAAGTGATCTACTTCCTTATGGTCAGAGATCAGTTTAAAACCCAGTTCTGATTTGTATTTTTGGATGGACTGTTGAGGCAGGATCACGAAAAAAGTGATTTTCACACTTCCGCCAACTTTCAAACTGTCTTCCTTTTGAATATATTGAATTTTGGCTTCTTTATTGTCCGGAACAATTTCAAATACAATTGGCCGGTTGCTTTTATTCACCAATTCTGTATTGTATAAATTGCTTACGGTAGCATCTTTGTCGCGCAACTGATAAAGTGTACCTCCGGCCCTTAAAATGGTCGTCTGTACGTCTGTACGGCTGATGAGCAGGTAAGACAGGGTGCCAATTAACAAAGCCAAAACCACACTGTAACCATAGATCCGCTTGTTCCATCTGAAGGGACGCTGGGAAGCAATCTCATCTTCAGATTTGAAGCCAATCAGACGGGTAGGGCGGCTGATTTTTTCCATCACCATATCACAGGCATCAATACAGGCAGTGCAGTTGACACATTCCATTTGTGTACCATTGCGGATATCGATACCGGTAGGACACACCTGAACACATAACTTACAGTCAATACAATCCCCGATAAGGTTCTCTTCCTTCACCCGTTTACCGCGGGGTTCCCCACGCTGGTAGTCGTACGCCACAATAATACTCTGGTTGTCGAGCAATACGCCCTGGAGTCTTCCATAGGGACAGGCAACGGTACAGACCAGTTCCCTCATCCTGGCAAATACCAGGTAAAAGACAATGGTAAAAAGACAAATAGAGATAAAACCCGTAATGTGCAGGGCCACCGGCTCGGTAATGATTTTGATCAATACCTGACTGCCAATAATGTAAGAGAGAAAGATATTGGCAATAAAAAAGGAAATGCCAAAAAATAAGGTGTGTTTGAGGGTTTTCTTCCATACTTTTTCGAAGGACCATGACCCTTTATCCAGTTTTTGCTGTTTCAGGTGGTCCCCTTCAATCCAGTTTTCAATCTTCCGGAAGACCATTTCCAGGAATATCGTCTGGGGACAGGCCCATCCGCAAAAGACCCTGCCAAACACTACGGTAAACAACACGATAAAAACGATGAAGGTTAGCAGGGCCAGTACAAAGAGATAAAAATCCTGTGGCCAGAAGATAATCCCGAAAAGGACAAATTTTCTTTCCAGTATGTTAATCATGACCAGCTGTTCGCCGTTGAGCTTTATAAATGGCGCTGCAAACAGCAGCGCCAGGAAAAAATAACTGACAGCAGAACGGTACTGGTATAATTTGCCCTTTACGATTTTAGGGTATAACCATTTTCTCTTCTTCCCGTCATCACTAACGGTACTGATCTGGTCTCTGAAATGTAAAGGGCTTTGTGACATTATTCTTTTTCTCCCTGAGGTGCTTTCGCTCCTGCAGGATTCGTTCCTTTTAACGATAAAATATAATTGGCCAGGTCTGAAATCTGTTGTGCACTCAGGGATTTTTCCCAGGCAATCATTCCTTTTTCAGGTACGCCGTACTTAATTGTTTTGAATACATCCTGTATTTTTCCGCCATGTAACCAGAACTCATCGGTCAGGTTAGGACCGACAAGACCTTCCGCATGCTCCCCATGGCAGGGGGTACAGCGGTTGGTAAACAGGGCCGCACCACTTTGCACTACTGCAGCATCTTTACTTTCCACTACATTGTTTTCATTGACCGCGCTTGCCGCATTCACAGGATTGGCAAGGAAGGCAGCTTTGTCTTCCGCTGCCTGTGCGATCTCTGCAACGTATTCTTCATCCTGTAATTTGCCGTATCCAAAAACATGGTAATTCAGCAGGTAACCGATAGCGAAAATGATAGTTGCATAAAAGAGGATCATGAACCATGCGGGGGTAGGGTTGTTCAATTCCGCAATGTTGTCAAATTTATGCTCCATCACCAGGCTGTCCTCTTCTTCAAGCGGTTTGAGCTGCATCAGCTTCAGCCAGATCGATGGTTTCTTCTTTTTTGCTGCCTTGATCGCTTCCTGCTCCAGGCGTAATTTTTCTCTTTCTTCCGGTGTCGCGAAAGGCTTGGGGTTTGCGGCTTCTTTTACGTAAAACTTCACCACCTTCAGCATCAGTATGGAGACACAGAGGATCATGATCGAGGTGATCAGCATTAAGCCGATCACGATATCTACAGAAGTATTTCCTGTAGACCATCCGCTGCTAACTACCTCTTTCATCGGTTTCTTCGTTTAAGGGTAGTGCACTCATATATTCAACCTCGTCTTTTTTCATTGTCAAAAGGTATATTCCCACCAGGATAAAAAATACCAGGAATATGCCAAGTGAGGTGATCAGGTAACCCTGGTTACCGTCAACTCTATCTAAAAATTGCTTAAACATGTCTCTTTAGGTTAAATGTTATTTTGCTTTAATATCTGTACCCAGGCGTTGTAAATAGGCAACAATTGCAATAATTTCCTTGTCGCTTTTCACCTTGATGTTGTTTTGCTGCAGGTCGGCCGCAATGAGTTTTGCCTGCTCATCCAGTTTTGCATTGGCCTTGTGTTCATAACCGGTTTCATAAGGCACACCCAGGGAACGCATGGCATTGATTTTTGCACGCGTAGTGGTGGTATCCAGTGTCTGTTCCGCCAGCCATTCATACGGAGGCATGATACTGCCAGGTGACATCGTTTGCGGATCGACTAGGTGGTTATAATGCCAGGCATTACCATATTTTCCGCCTTCACGATGTAAATCTGGTCCGGTGCGTTTTGAACCCCACAGGAAAGGATGATCATACACAAATTCACCTGCTTTGCTGTATTCCCCGTAACGTTCCGTTTCTGAACGGAAAGGACGGATCATCTGTGAATGGCAGTTGACACAACCCTCCCTGATATAGATATCCCTGCCCTGTAATTCCAGCGGACTGTAAGGTTTCACACTGGTGATTGTCGGTACATTCGACTTGATGGTAAATGTTGGCATCATTTCTATCATGCCACCAATCAGGATCACGATGAGTGACAATACCAAAAATAACATCGGTTTGCGTTCCAGGATCCTGTGTAATTTTTTGTCAGATCCTTTGGCCACATACACTGCAGGCAGTGGCTGTGCTTCAGCGGCTTCATTGGCAACCAGTTTACCGGCCATCATCGTTTTGGCCAGGTTATAGGTCATCACAATCACCCCAACCAAATAGAGTGCGCCACCCAAGGCCCTTAACATATACATAGGAACAATCTGCAGGACGGTTTCCAGGAAGTTAGGGTATCTCAGTACACCTTCCGGGGTAAACTCTTTCCACATCAGTCCCTGGGTAAAACCAGAGAAGTAAAGTGGAACGGCATAAAATATAATTCCCAGTGTTCCAATCCAGAAATGGAAGGAGGCCAGTTTTTTAGAGTAGAGTTCTGTGCTGTAGATTCTTGGGATCAGCCAGTATAAAATACCGAAGGTTAAGAATCCATTCCAGCCCAAGGCACCGACGTGGACGTGTGCAACGATCCAGTCGGTATAGTGCGCAATGGCATTGATCTGTTTGAATGCCAGCATCGGGCCTTCGAAAGTAGCCATACCATAGGCAGTGATACCCACCACCATGAATTTTAATTTCGGATCTTCACGTACTTTGTCCCATGCCCCGCGTAAAGTCAGAAGTCCGTTGATCATACCGCCCCAGCTTGGTGCAATCAGCATCACGGAGAAAGCAACACCCAGCGATTGGGCCCAGCCAGGTAAGGAGGTATAGAGTAAATGGTGGGGACCCGCCCAGATATAGATGAAAATCAGCGACCAGAAGTGCAGGATACTCAATTTATAGGAGTACACCGGGCGGTCGGCCATTTTCGGCAGATAATAATACATCATTCCCAGATAAGGGGTAGTCAGGAAAAATGCCACGGCATTGTGCCCATACCACCATTGTACCAGGGCATCCTGCACACCTGCATAGATATAATAACTTTTAAATGCAGAAATCGGCAGCTGAATGGAATTGACAATGTGCAATACGGCTACGGTAACGAAGGTCGCAATGTAAAACCAGATGGCGACATACATGTGCTTTTCACGTCTTTTGATAATCGTTCCGAACATGTTGATCCCGAAGACTACCCAGATCAGCGTAATGGCAATATCGATAGGCCATTCCATTTCCGCATACTCATGTGAGGTGGTAAGACCAAGAGGCAGGGTAATCGCGGTCGCAACAATGATCAGCTGCCATCCCCAGAAGTGTATATTACTTAAAGCATCACTGAACATCCTTGCCTTCAGCAAGCGTTGTAATGAATAATAAACACCCATGAAAATTGCGTTACCCACAAATGCAAAGATGACTGCATTGGTGTGTAATGGCCGTATACGACCAAACGTAGTGTATTGCGAGCCCAAATTTAATGCAGGCGTGAACAGCTGCATGGCGATGAGGAGCCCGACCGTCATCCCGACTATTCCCCATACGATGGTGGCAATAGCGAAATTTCTGACGGTTTTGTTGTCGTAGTGAAATTTTTCAGTCATGAGAAAAATGATGTTTGGTTTGTACCGGTAAAATTAGACGGTCTGAAAAATATGACGAATGACATATATTCCTTCTATTTTTGATCCTCGTCACTTTTTTTATTGTCGGGTGCTATGATCTCATCGTCAAAGAGGATCCGGACACCTGGCGTATACAGGTCGTCATTTTGTCCCGATTTGCTTGCCCAGAAAAAAGCCAGCAGGAAAATCAGCGCCAGCAAAATGCTGAAGCCGATCAAAAGATAGATCATGTTCATAGTAATTTATTTAAATGGGCGTAATATCTGGCCGTAATACTGGTGAACAGAATAATGGTAATGGTACTCAAAGGCATCAGGATGGCCGCCATTAAAGGAGAAAGCAGGCCCTGAACAGCGAAGAACAATCCGACAGCATTATACAGAAGGGAGATCACGAAACTCATGTGAATGATCCTCACCGCATCTTTGGCCAGTTTAATAAACAGTGGAATCTTCTCAAATGCTGCCCCATCAAGTATGGCGTCACAACCCGGAGAGAAATTATTGATGTTATCGGTCACGGCAATCCCGAGGTCACTCTGTTTCAGTGCGCCGGCATCATTGAGTCCGTCTCCGAACATCATGACTTTCGCACCGCTTTCCTGAAGGATAGTGATATAGTTTAATTTGTCCTGCGGATTCTGTTTGAAATGCAGCTGCTGTGACCTTGGAAAGAAAGGGGTTAGCTGAGCGCGTTCCAGGTCATTGTCGCCCGATAATAAATGCAGGTCTGTGCTTTTGTTCAGCTGAAGGGCCAATTGTTTGAATCCCGGCCTCCAGCTTTGTCTGGAAATAAAATGCCCCAGGTGTTCATTGTCGATTACTACATGTACCACAGTACCGCGGTCTGCCACAGGCAGCTGCAGAAAAGCTGCACTTCCGAGTTTGATGGAATGTCCGTTAACCCATCCGCTGGTTCCCCGGCCTACCATTTCCCTGTACTGGTCGACCGGAAAACGGGATGGCAGGTCCAGGTATTTTACCAGTTCCCTGCTCAGGGGGTGACCGGAATTTCGTGCCAGGTCACCTACCATTTGTTTTTGTTCTTCACTAAGTGTTCCCTGAAATACAAATCCACCCGCATCAGGATTGGTAATGGTTCCTGTTTTATCAAATACAATGGTATCTATTTTAGCCATTTCCTCAATCACAGCTGTATTTTTGAGATAGAATTTATTTTTATCAAAAATGCTGAGCACCGCAGCCAGGGTAAAAGGGGAACTCAGTGCCAATGCACAGGGACAGGCAATAATCAGCACGGCAGTAAATGATGCCACCGCGCGGTTGATATCGGTATTTAACCAGAACAGACCGGCACATAAGGCCACTCCGAGAAGTACAATACTGAAATATTTGCTCGCGGAATCGCTGAAAGTTTTAATGGAATCTTTTCGCCTGAAGGTTTCATTGTTCCATAGCTGGGTTAAATAACTTTGGGAAACCGGTTTGATCACTTCCAGTTCAATGGCTCCGGTGAGCTGCCTGCCTCCTGCATAGATGACCTCCCCAAGGACTTTTTCTACCGGGGCTGATTCCCCGGTCACAAAACTAAAGTCCAGTTTGGCTTCTCCTTTAAGTAATATGGCATCTGCCGGAATGATTTCCTGGCTGCGGATCAGGATCCTGTCGCCGATCTTCAGTTCATTCAGGGGTAAAGGTTTTTCCAGGTCATCCTTGATCAGGGTAACTGCCACAGGAAAATAGGAACGGTAATCCCGCTCAAAGGAAAGATAATGGTAGGTGCGTTGCTGCATCCATTTACCGATCAGCAGAAAGAAAACCAGCGAACACAGGGTATCCACAAAACCTGCGCCCGTTCCGGTGATAATTTCGGCAAAAGAGCGGATAAACATTACCGCAATACCGAGGGCCAATGGAAAATCAAGGTTGAGGACGCCGCGTTTAAGGTTGTTCCAGGCAGATACGAAATAATCTTTTGCACTGTACAATAAAACAGGAACGGAAAATGCAAGGTTAATCCAGCCGAAGAAGGATTTAAATTCCTGCTCCAGGTTACTCAGTCCGAAATAATCCGGAAAACTCAGTAACATCACATTCCCAAAGCAGAACCCTGCTACGGCAATCTTTGTAATCAGGTTCCGCTCCGAATGGTCGGCCTGATTTTTCTTTACCACATCCTGCAGGCTGATCAGTGGCTCATAACCAATGGATTCCAGTAATTCAACTACCTGCCGGAGCGATATTTCCTGGTTTTTAAAAGATACCGAAACCTGCTTTTTAAGGAAGTCTATGCGGGACTGGAAGATGGACGGACTGAATTTATGCAGGTTTTCCAGCAACCAGATGCAGGAACTGCAATGGATAGCCGGAATAAATAAGGTGATCGACGTGATTTTATCGTCTGTATAGTCCACGAGTTCAGCTGCGATTCCAGGCTCATCCAGGTAATCGAAGTGCTGTTTTGCTTTTTTTTGGCTCTGGCCGGGAACGTCGTTATAGGCATAATAATTAGAAAGGTTATGACTGGACAGGATCTGGTAAACTCCTTTGCAACCCAGGCAACAAAATTGTTTATCGTCTGAAGTATAGGGTTTAACTGGCAGGGCATCGCCACAGTGATAACAAGTGGTCTCAATGGAAGAACGCGTTTTTTCAATCATAGGGGGAGGATTTAATACCTCAAAGATGTGATGATGATGCTGTTTTTAAAATGATAAGCCAACCGCAAAAAATGTGATTTGTATCATATTTATTTAATTGACAGTACGTGATGGGATTTATCCAGCTAATCTGTATTTTAGCATTTATTAATAGAAGTTGTTTATAAATAGATAATAATCAAGGGAATACATCGCCTGCATCCGATACAGAAAAATGGGAAAACTGAAACTGAAGTCTGACTGGAAAAAACTCAGCCGAACGACTGATACACATACGCTTGAGGCCCGGATCTTTCATGTTGCCTGCTTGTTTACGATCCTGTTGTTCTCCTGTAGTATCGTTTTCAACTATGCCCTTAAACTCTATGCAGTTTCCCTGATCCTGATTCCGGGTGTAGTAGCCACCTTCGGGGTGTATTATCTCTCTAAAGTTAAATACCGGCATCACCTGGGGGTAAGCCTTTTCTGCCTGCTCGGCAATATCATTTTTATCGGCTATTATTTCAATAATTCCGGGATTAACGGTCCGGGTTTCATCATTTACCTCTTGTTCTTCTTCCTGGTCATGAGCATTACCCCTAAATACAAGCGGCTGATATGGGTAGCGGTTAACAGTCTGGTGGCTTTTTCACTTTTGGCCATACAATATGTCAGACCAGAGTTGATGCCCATGAAATTTCAGAGTGCAGGCGGCAGGTACCTGGATTTTGCCTATGTCTATTTCTTTACCTTAATTATTATCTTTTTTATCATCACCCATATCATCGATAGTTATAACACTGAGCGCCTGCTGGCGGTAAAAAGGGCAGAAGAGCTGGAGCTTTCCAACCAGTCAAAAACAAAGTTGTTTTCTATACTTGCGCATGACCTTAAATCCCCCCTGAATTCCATTCAGGGATTTCTGGAGGTCCTGCAGAATTTTGATCTCGCTGAGGAGGAGCGTAGGGCAATAAAATCTACTTTGCTGCGGGAAACCAAAAACACCGGGGAGATGCTGATCAACCTGCTTTCCTGGAGTAAAACGCAGATGGAAGGGACAACGGTCAGAATGATGAGCCTGAATCTCCGTAATAACCTGGAATCAACGGTACGGATGAAAACAGGGATTGCCAGCGAAAAATCTATTGCCCTTCACAATAAGCTGCAGAAAGATGTTGAACTGATTGCAGATGGGGATATGCTGCAACTGGTCATCCGTAACATCTTAAGCAATGCCATCAAATTCACGCCCTCCGGCGGAGAAATCACAATCTCCTCAGAAATACATGGGAAAGAATGCTGGATCATTATTCAGGATACAGGGGTAGGGATCTCCAGTGCTACAGGCAGGGATATTTTCTCTATGCAGTCGGGCAGTACCTATGGGACCAATAATGAGAAGGGGGTAGGACTGGGGCTGGTTTTATGCAAGGAATTTATCGACGTACAGAATGGGCGCATCTGGATGGAAAGCACAGTAGGCGTAGGTACCACCTTCTTTGTCAGCCTTGACCTGACAGGTCATGGGGAGTTATTCACCATGAATTTGAATTGATGGGTTAAATGACCACCTTTGCGGCGTTAAAATATATTTTTATGGAAAATCTGAATGAGTTGACGCAATTTGGAAAGGATTTTAAAGAGCGGGTGGAAAATGCGTTGATCTGCCTGAAAAATGGCAGGGGAGTCATGGTCGTGGATGATGAAAACAGGGAAAACGAAGGAGATTTAATCTTTCCTGCGGAAAGCATGACTGTCGCTGATATGGCTTTAATGGTCAGAACCTGTACAGGAATTGTATGCCTGTGTTTAAAACCTGAAAAGGCAGATGAGCTGGAACTGTTTCCGATGGTACAGGAGAACAGCAGTAAATATCAGACACCATTCACGGTCACGATTGAAGCCAGGGAAGGCGTAACGACAGGGGTATCTGCTGCTGACCGTATTCAAACCATCAGAACAGCTGTTGCTGATGAGGCGAAACCTGAACATCTGGCCAGACCGGGGCATGTATTTCCCTTAAGGGCAAACCCTGCAGGCGTGCTGGGAAGAAGAGGCCATACCGAAGGAAGTATTGACCTGATGGTACTTGCAGGATTAAAACCTGTTGCCGTTTTATGTGAACTGACGAATGATGATGGTTCCATGGCTAAATTACCCGAAATCTCTGCTTTTGCCAGAGAACACCAAACAACCGTAGTATCGATAGAAGATATCGTTCAGTACCGGTTGAGTACAAACAGCTAGACCGGCTGATCAGCTAAATCCGGTTAGCTTATAGAAGAACTGATCAGTTTTAAACAATCTTCATCAGTTCTTCTATAAATAATACGGCCGATTTCTTCCGGTATGCTCCTTTCTGCCATAAAATAAAAGCCTGCTTAAAAAGCTCTTTCCCAGAGATGGGCACAGCCGTCAGGTTCTCCCAGGTACTGATTGCTTTTTCATTAATGATGGTGGCCCAATGTCCCGAGTCTACCATGGACAAAAGGGAATGTACATCATTCATCTCGATTTTGATCAGCGGGGAAATATTATTCTTTCTGAAAATTTCATTGAGCAGATCCCTTGAACTGAACCCGTTACTTGGTAAGATCAGTTCCAGCTTACCCAATTCTTTCAGGGAGATTTTTTGGAGTTTTGCCAACGGATTCTTTTTTGCAACCACCATCATGATTCTGGAAGAAAAAAGAGGCTGCATTTCCAGTCCTGCATTGTCCTCCTGCTCATGGAAGGCCACCATGAAATCAATGTCGGCCATTCTCAGTTTATTTTCCAGCTCTCCTGAAGTTCCATATTCTACATGGATCATGATCCCCGGAAATTTTTCCAGAAAGGGTGCCAGCGCGGGCAGCAGTAAGGAACTGAAAGCATAAGTCACCCCAATTTTCAATTCCCCCGTCACCAAATTGTTCAACTCAAAAACTGCCTGTTTTGCCTTTTTGATGTCCAGGATCACTTGCCTTGCATGGAATAGAAATACCGACCCTGCCTCGGTGAGCCTGACCTGCTTGCCTACCCTGTCGAACAATAACATGCCCAGTTCATCCTCCAGCTGCTTGATTTGCTGGGAGAGGGTCGACTGCGTCACAAAAGATGCGGCGGCGGCATCCGTGAAGTGGAGCATTTCTGCTGCCTTGATAAAATAGTTGAGCTGACGTACTTCCATATTGATCGTTAAAACTAATCAAAATCATTAAATCTATCAATTTTATAAATATATTCTTTATGCCGAAATTTGTTGGCATCATATTTAATCAATACCATGACTCTATTCAGATCTTTAAAATCACGTAATTTCAAACTGTTTTTCTATGGACAATCTATTTCCCTTATCGGGACATGGATGCAGAAGACCGCCGTAAGCTGGTTGGTTTATCAGCTTACAGGATCAGCTTTGTTATTGGGGGTGGTAGGATTTGTGAGTTTAATTCCTTCGCTGGTATTGTCGCCCTATGCGGGCAGCCTGGTGGACAGGCATAACCGTTACCGTATCCTGGTGATTACCCAGGTGGTATCGATGATCCAAGCCGGTGCATTGGCCGGGATTATCTTTTTCGGTTTTAACAATATCCTTTTTATTATCGGACTTAGTCTGATGCAGGGGGTGATCAATGCTTTTGACATTACCTGCAGGCAATCACTTATGGTGGAACTTGTTGACGATAAAGCAGACTTGCCCAATGCCATTGCTCTAAACTCTACGATGACGAACTTTGCGCGTATTGCGGGGCCTGCGGTGGCGGGGATTATCCTCAGTACGCTGGGAACCGACTTCTGTTTTATCGGTAACTTCCTCAGTTATATTCCGGTATTGATCTGTTTGTTTATGATGCGCCTGGATGTTCAGGTGATCGCAAAACCTGTGAACAGCATCTGGAAAGAGCTGCATGAAGGATTCAAATATGTGTCGGGTGACAAAGACCTGAGCAGTGTCCTGATGATGATCGGGATCAGCAGTCTCTTTGTGATGCCTTTTAATACCCTGATGCCCATTTTTGCCAAAGATCTTTTCCATGGAGATGCGAAAACATTCAGCTGGTTTGAAAGTGCTGCGGGATTAGGTTCTATCGTCAGTGCGGTATACCTGGCGAATCTGAAACACAGCAATACCCTGATGAAACTGATTGTCATTGCTGGCGGAATATTTGGGTTCAGTCTATTGCTGCTTTCCTATGCGCCGCAACTGCCTGTCGCCTTATTGTTTATGGCAGCAACAGGAGTGGGGATGATGGCACAGACTTCAGCGATCAATACCTATATCCAAACCCATTCCATTCCTGAAATGCGCGGACGTGCCATCAGTTATTATGTCATGGCCTATCAGGGACTGATACCTGTGGGGAGTTTAATGATCGGATGGCTGGCGAATGCGATAGGACCACGTCCTGCCGTGTTTATTGAAGGAATTATAGGTTTAACTGCCACAGCACTCTTCGTTTATTACCGAAGCAGAAATGAGGCAGTTAAACCAGCTCAGAGCTAAATAATTCAGCTGCTGAACTAAAATACTTCATTGTTTGAACTAAATACTTAATCCCCCGAACATGCTGAAGAGGATAATGAACAGTACAATAGCAGTAATGAGCACATAAAGTTTATCTTTTTCAAGTACAAAAGAAATCAGGGAAAATATAATGCGGATAATGGGGGTAGCGATGAGGATCACTACCCCTAATTGTATCACTTCTGTGGAGCTCCCACTGGCAAGTCCCTTTATAATTCCTGTCAGACTGGTGTATCCTGCGGGTTCACCACTGAAATGTACATAGTCTGGCATTCCTGATCCCTTCTGGAAGAGGTACAGTATTCCTCCAATGATGGCAACAATGCCGGATAAAAGCACACCATATCTTAAGACCTGACCAATGAGCTGTTGCATATCATAGTCGGTTATTTTTTTATTTTCTGTAGTTTTCATGTCGATGAATAGGTTGAATATTAGAATTTATGGTGAAAACCATTGTAAATCATGTTTAATGCAATCATGGTAATGGCGATGCTGAAAATAATCTTCAGCCATTTCACATTGATGCGCATCAGTAATTTAGATCCTGTAAATGCACCGGCGAGAACACCAATGATGACAGGGAATGCCAGTCCGGGATCAATATATCCCCTTTGCAGATACACGACAGCACTTGCTGCTGCGGTTACGCCGACCATGAAATTACTTGTTGTGGTGCTCACCCGGAAAGGTACCCGCATGGCACTGTCCATTGCAAGGACTTTTAAAGCTCCGGAACCTATCCCCAGAAGTCCTGATAAAACACCGGCAATGGTCATGATCGAAAATCCACCCCCAATATTTTTTAAATTATAAGAGACGATACCCTCTTTTGTCGGGTAACTGCCATTCAGTTTCAGGATATAGGAAAGCTTACTTCCTTCCGCAAGTGCGCCTTCGTGTTTTTTCCTTAAAGTCATGGCCGCAGAAAAAATGAGCATGACGCCAAAGAGAATAGCAACGATGTTTACCGGGGTATAAATAGCGAGGATAGCACCCACTACCGCCCCGGCGGTGGTGGCAATTTCAAGGAACATACCAAGTCTCACATTGGTGATCCCTTCTTTTACATAGGCACTTGCCGAACCGGAAGAGGTGGCAATAGAGGCGACCAGGGCGGCACCAATGGCATAACGGATATCTACATGGAACACAAGTGTTAAGAGGGGAATGATCACTACGCCACCGCCCAGACCGGTAAGTGAACCGGCTAAACCGGCAAGGTAAGCACCCAATAAAAGAATAATGGTGAAAGTTAAAATAGTCATGATATATTAATAATTGTTGTCTAAAATATGTTGTATAAAATGGATGGCCGATTCTTCGTCCCGCAAGGCAATAGCCTGGGCGAGCTGTTCGTGCAAGTGCTGGCTCTTTGCGAAATGAGCGATGGTCTGGTCTTCTCTTTTGGAGAAGAAGCTTTTGATCACTTTGGTGAAACTCTGGTAAATATCTGCAAGAATGGTGTTGCCTGAAGCTTTGGCAATCGTGATATGGAATTCAATATCCGTATCTGCACATCTTTTCTCAGCATTTGCCTCCACTGCATCATTTCGCTTCCGGAGCAGCTCTTGCATCAGCTGCAGTTGTTCAGCTGTCCTGTGAATGCAGGCAAGGCGGACGATTTCTTTCTCCATTAAAGCCCTGACGGCATTTACCTCCTCGAAATCGGCTCTTCTCAGGCGCTGATTTAAGGTTTCATCCTTAACTTTTGAGGCGACAAAGGTGCCTGATCCCTGTTGTACCCGCAGAATCCCTGAGATGGCAAGGGTTTTTATCGCTTCCCGGATCGTCGATCTGCCCACCTGATACAAGTCCATCAACTCCGGCTCTGAAGGAATTTTCTCCCCCTTTTTCAGTCGCCCGCCCGCAATATCATTTTTTATCGCGATGATCACTTTATCTGATAATTTCTCTTTTGTTTTCATGAGTTTCTACATTCCTCCAAAATGTGTTATATAATCCTGTTAAGCCTTATTTTGTGATAACCTTTATCCGGTCAGCACCCGTATAGCTGCTTATAAACATCTGATGTTTCAAAGGTGGTAATTAAATTTAAACATCAGATGTTTGTATGTTGATTGTGACAAAGAAAAGACTGTCCTCCGGGCTTTAAAAAAATAAATATTTCTTTTTTTAATAAAAATAAGATAGGTTTACAAAAAACTTTAGGGGTGCCTTGTGCTGAGATATACCCTTTGAACCTGATGCAGTTAGTACTGCCGAAGGGAAAAGTAAGGCCAATACCTGCTATTGGTTTTTCATTCCTTATTACAGGCCATTCCTATCGTTTGCTAAAAAATGAAAAGAATGGAAATTACTGTAAACAATCAAACTTATGTTGTTCATCCCGGCTGTTCCCTAAGGGAATTGCTTGCTGTTTTATCGCAGCATGCAACCGGAGGAATGGCCATGGCTGTCAATCATGCTGTGATTGCTAAAACACTTTGGGAGGACTATTTCCTTCAGCCAGGCGACCAGGTCATGCTCATCAAAGCTACCCAGGGAGGCTAATATTCCCCTTCAACCTATAAAACCACATCACATGAAAGTAGAAAAAACTCCCAACCAGGAAGTCATCAGCAGAACCCCCTTCCCGGCATCACGTAAAATTTTTGTCAGGGGCGAAATACATGACATCCGTGTCGCCATGCGCGAAATCAGTCTCACGGAGACAAAAATCCACAATGGGTTTGGCTTAACGGAGAAAAATACTCCGGTAACGGTATATGACACCAGTGGTCCTTATACCGATCCGGATGCAGACATAAATGTCAAAGCAGGTTTACCCAGATTGCGTGAGTCCTGGATTACAGGAAGGGAAGACGTGGAAAAGCTGGACAAGATCACTTCAGCGTACGGGGCGAAAAGACTGGCTGATCCGGCATTGAATCATCTCCGTTTTGGCTTTCAGCACCAGCCGTACCGGGCACGTCAAGGCGCAAATGTCACCCAACTGCATTATGCCAGAAAAGGAATCATTACTGCGGAAATGGAATATATCGCCATCCGGGAAAATCAGCGGATCGACCTGTTGAATGAACAACTGGGAGCACAGGCTGAGGTAATGAACCACCAGCATAAAGGACATAGTTTCGGAGCCAATACCCCCAAAGGATACATTAGCCCGGAATTTGTACGGCAGGAAGTTGCCAGTGGCAGGGCGGTGATCCCGTCGAACATTAACCATCCGGAGCTGGAACCGATGATCATCGGGCGTAATTTCCTGGTAAAGATCAATGCCAATATTGGGAATTCGGCAGTCACTTCCAGTATTGAAGAAGAAGTAGAGAAAGCCGTATGGGCATGCCGCTGGGGTGCAGATACCATCATGGATCTTTCCACAGGGAAAAACATTCATGAAACCCGGGAATGGATCATTAGAAATTCACCTGTTCCGATAGGAACTGTCCCTATTTACCAGGCATTGGAAAAGGTAAATGGGAAAGCTGAAGACCTGACCTGGGAATTGTTCCGCGATACGTTAATTGAACAGGCAGAACAGGGGGTGGACTATTTTACGATCCACGCCGGCGTATTGCTCAGGTATATTCCTCTCACTGCAAAGAGAGTCACCGGCATTGTATCCCGTGGGGGCTCAATCATGGCAAAATGGTGTCTGGCGCATCACCAGGAAAGCTTTCTTTATACCCATTTCGAGGAAATTTGTGAAATCATGAAAGCATATGATGTTTCCTTTTCACTAGGCGACGGATTGAGGCCGGGATGTATTGCCGATGCCAATGATGAGGCACAATTTGCGGAGCTGAAGACCCTTGGGGAACTTACCAAAATTGCCTGGAAGCATGATATCCAGACCATTATTGAGGGGCCGGGACATGTGCCGATGCACCTGATCAAAGAGAATATGGAGAAGCAGCTGGAGTATTGTTCAGAGGCTCCTTTTTATACGCTGGGACCATTAACGACAGACATCGCACCGGGCTATGACCATATCACTTCTGCCATTGGGGCCGCTATGATCGGTTGGTTCGGTACGGCCATGTTGTGTTATGTCACCCCCAAAGAACACCTGGGACTTCCGAATAAAAAGGACGTAAAGGATGGGGTAATTACCTATAAAATTGCGGCACATGCTGCGGACCTGGCAAAAGGTCATCCTGGTGCCCAGTACAGGGATAATGCATTGAGTAAAGCACGTTTTGAATTCCGCTGGGAAGATCAGTTTAACCTGTCGCTCGATCCGGACACGGCAAAAGAGTTTCATGATGAAACCCTGCCGGCGGATGGAGCAAAGATCGCTCATTTCTGTTCCATGTGCGGACCGAATTTCTGTTCCATGAAAATTACGCAGGATGTAAGGGAATACGCCGCAAAACAGGGCGTAGAGGAATCGGATGCCTTAGCGAGGGGCATGCAGGAGAAATCGCGCGAGTTTGCGGAAAAAGGCAGTGAAATTTATCTGTAACAATGGAACTGATCGTGATTTCCAGGCCCGGTTACTTTAAAGGTGAAGCCAGTCAGATCAACCGGTTATTTGAAAATGGGATGGAATTGCTGCATCTCAGGAAGCCGGAAAGTCACCCGGCAGATTTCAGGAAATTACTGAAGGGAATATCACCTGATTATATGGGAAGGATAGCCATTCATCAGCACCATGACCTGGCAGCCGAATTTAACCTGCGCCGTTTTCATTATCCTGAACGACTAAGGCTGCTCAGCAGTCACCAGATGCTGGAACAACTTCAGCAGGAGGGATTTATACTGAGCAGCTCTATTCATGATTTAAAAGCCCTTCAGGAGCTGAAATATATGGCCTATGTTTTTTATGGCCCGGTGTTCAACAGTATTTCAAAACCAGGGTATAAAAGTGTTGTTGCCCCGGATTTTCGTTTACCGGAAAGGGGAGAAGAGCAACCTAAAATCATTGCCCTTGGAGGAGTTAAGGTAGAGCGGTTGGAAGAACTCAGGAACATGAATTTTGACGGTGCTGCATTCTTGGGTGCTGTATGGGAAAACGGTATGGGAAAATCAGGGGGAGAAGCATAAAGCGTGAAAGATAGCCTCCTAAAGAATCAACTCATAAAGAATAAAACGATAAAGAAATGATTGACAAGATACAAATTGACCGGTTACATTATATCTCCCGGTCGGCTGAAGACGGATCACATCTGACCTCCATCGAACGTGTACTCCATGGAGGGGCCAGTTGGGTTCAGTTGCGTATAAAAGAACAGCCGGAAGCAGAGGTATTGCGCATCGCTAAGCAAGCGGTAGATTTATGTCAACAGTATAAGGCCAAACTGATCATTAACGATTACCCTAAAATTGCCTTGCAATCCGGTGCCTACGGGGTGCATTTAGGGCTGGATGATATGCCTATTCCTGAAGCAAGGGCATTGTTGGGTAAGGCCAAATGTATAGGAGGAACGGCCAATACCTTCAATGATATCCTGCGTAGGGCAGAAGAGGGTGCAGATTATATCGGCCTGGGTCCCTACAGGTTCACGCAGACCAAGAAAAATTTAAGTCCCATTCTGGGCATAGCAGGATACCAGGAGATTATGGAACAAATGAAACAAGCAGGGATAACTATTCCGGTAATTGCCATTGGTGGGATTGAACCGGAAGACTTGCCCCTCCTTCTGGACACCGGTATACATGGTGTTGCCGTTTCCGGAGCACTCGATGCCCGGAATGAACAAAGTAAAAGGATTGAAGCATTCTATCAGCAGTTGACTACTTCCCTGATCGTTCCCCAGTAGATGAGCTGGTCTGGAAAAGATCAAGCCATGATATCAGGTGATATCTGGATTATAAACCCATAAACCGATAAAAACAGGCATATGTTAAAAATAGCAGATAAAATATTTGGCTCCAGGTTATTTACCGGGACAGGAAAATTCAGTTCAGTGGCACAAATGGAAGGTGCTTTACTGGCCTCTGAATCTGAACTCGTTACTGTAGCCTTAAAAAGAGTAAACATCAACGATGCAGAAGATGATATGTTGCTTCGTCTGAAACATCCACATATCGGTTTACTCCCGAATACCTCCGGTGTCCGTACGGCGAAGGAAGCTGTTTTTGCCGCTCAGCTGGCAAGGGAAGCTTTGGAAACCAACTGGATCAAACTGGAGATCCATCCAGATCCGAAATACCTGATGCCTGATCCGATTGAAACGCTGAAAGCAACAGAAGAACTGGCGAAAGCAGGTTTTATTGTCCTGCCCTATATCCATGCAGATCCTGTATTGTGTAAACGGCTGGAAGAGGTGGGGACGGCTGCGGTGATGCCCCTGGGTTCGCCAATAGGCAGCAATAAAGGACTTCGGACGATAGATTTCCTGGAAATTATTATCAGTCAGAGTACTGTACCTGTCGTTGTAGATGCCGGTATAGGTTCTCCTTCAGATGCTGCCAAAGCCATGGAGATTGGTGCCGATGCAGTGCTGGTCAATACAGCTATTGCTGTTTCCAATGATCCTGTGGCCATGGCTATTGCCTTTAAAATGGCTGTTGAAGCAGGGCTAATGGCTTTTGAGGCACGGTTGGGCGCTATTTATTCACAGGCTGTAGCCAGCAGTCCTTTAACCTCTTTTCTCGATGACTGATCCCTTCACTAACCAGACCGATACATTTACTAAGTTATTTGATACCTATAACTGGGAGGAGACCAGTAAAGGTATCTATGCAAAGACCAGTGCTGATGTAGAACTGGCTTTAAGCCGTAGCAAAAGGACACTGGAAGATTTTAAAGCGCTGATTTCCCCTGCTGCCGCACCTTACCTGGAACAAATGGCCAGGTTGAGTCAGCAGCTGACGCGGAAAAGATTCGGTAATGTGATACAATTATATGTACCCTTATACCTTTCCAATGAGTGCAATAACATTTGTACCTATTGTGGTTTCAGCTTTGACAATAAGGTAAAGCGGAAAACCTTGTCACCGATGGAAATCATGCAGGAAGTGGCGGTATTGAAGGCCATGAACTACGACCATGTGCTGCTGGTGACCGGGGAAGCCAACCAGTCTGTTCATACTGACTATTTTAAAAAGGTATTGGAATTGATTAGGCCCCATTTTGCCAATATCTCTATGGAAGTGCAACCCCTGGATGTAGCAGATTACCAGGAACTCAGCCCCTACGGCTTGCATACTGTACTGGTCTACCAGGAAACCTACCATCGGGCTGACTATAAAAAACACCATCCAAAAGGAAAGAAATCCAATTTCGAATACCGGTTGGAAACACCGGACAGGTTAGGAGAGGCCGGAATCCATAAAATGGGTTTGGGGGTATTGATTGGTTTGGAGGACTGGCGGACAGATTCTTTTTTTACGGCATTACACCTGAGTTACCTGGAAAAGAAATACTGGAGAAGTAAATATAGCCTGTCCTTTCCGCGGTTGCGTCCCTTTAGCGGGGGACTCGAGCCTAAGGTGGAAATGAACGACCGGGAGCTGGTGCAGCTCATCTGTGCTTACCGTTTATTCAATGAGGAACTGGAGTTATCCATTTCCACACGGGAGACTGAAATTTTCAGGGACCATATCGTGAATTTTGGGATTACGGCAATGAGTGCAGGTTCAAAAACCAATCCTGGTGGATATGCCGTTGCCCCGGAATCCTTAGAGCAATTCGAGATTTCTGACGAACGTAGTCCGGAAATTATTGCGGGTATGCTCAGGCAAAAAGGGTATGAGCCTGTTTGGAAAGACTGGGAGAAATATTTTTAATCCCTTGTAATTGGATGTTAAACTTTTATTTGGGCCTTATGCTTGTATGTAGAAGTAGCTTATCTAGCAGTAGCAATTGCATTTAGAGTGAACACTTGTATTTGGAAGTATCACATTTCTAGCTTATTGTAATAAAGCCCCACCTGGTCGTCATTCGGTCCTATTTAGGCATAACAATGGGCCTGCGTAAAAAGAAATAATCTTCCGTATGTGCAGCAAACTCCTGGAAACTTTCAGATCCTTCTATTCCTTCCGGAAGTTTCTTGAAATTTTCAGGAGTAATAAATCTCCAGGTCACTCCATCATTACCCTGTACCGAAAGGACTTCAATAGGAAAATAAAGCACAAATTCCTGTAAGAACTGTTGTTTACATGCCGTCCACTCGCTGGTACTTCCCAGGTTACGGGGCCAGGTATATAACTTATGGGCTTCCAGGCTTCTGCCATTTTCATCGATATAAACCGACTGTTTCAAGATCAGGTCGCTCAGTTTCACTGCGGCAGGGATATCCCCTCTAAAACCGCCTTTATTTGCTGCAACCACGATAGCTTTGGCCACAATAAAAGGAACACTTGAACCGCTATTTTCCACCACGGAGAGCTGATCAATAAACACATATTTACCTTTTTGAAGTAATTCAGGGGGATTTATTTCTTCAGTTTTTTCTTTTAACATGATTAATTTCATTTATCGTAAAAAGCCGTTGGCAATATAGGAAATATCGTCATTTATGACAATATGGTGTGGGATAATTTAAAACTTTGCGGGATATTTAGCGTTTAATAATTCTAAATAAGCCTGCTTTCAGCATGAATGATATAAATAAGAAAAAAATAGTTATAGTAGGCGGAGGATTTGCTGGCGTAAATCTTGCTAATCAATTAGCTTCCCACAATGCTTTTGAAGTTGTCCTGGTAGACAAGAACAATTACAATTTCTTTCCGCCATTATTGTATCAGGTAGCTACCGGTTATCTGGAAACGTCAAATATCAGTTATCCTTTCCGTAAACTGTTCAGGGGTAAAGAGAATATCACCTTTAGAATGGGGGAATTGCAGGAAGTCATGCCTGAAGAGAAAAAACTTCTTCTTTCTACAGGACAAATAAATTATGACTATCTGGTATTCGCAACAGGCTGTATCACCAATTACTTCGGCATCAGAAGTGTGCAGCAAAATGCCATTCCCATGAAAACCGTAGCTGATGCTTTGTCCATGCGTAATACTTTATTGGAAAGACTGGAAAGGGCATCGAGAGAAACGGACCCTGCCAAACGTAAAAAACTTCTTACCGTGGTAGTTGCTGGTGGCGGACCAACAGGTGTAGAAATTTCGGGGATGTTTGCCGAGATGAAAAAGAATATCATTGCCAAAGATTACCCTGAACTGAAAGGTTCAAAGGGCGAGATCTATCTTGTAGACGGGTTGAAATCTGTTTTGGCTCCAATGACAGAGAAGTCGCAGAAATATACCCATGAGATGCTGACCAAAATGGGGGTTAAAATAAAGCTGAACAGCATGGTAAAAGATTTTACCAATGATACCGTTTATTTTGCTGACGGGGATAGCATTGAGGCGAAAAGCCTGATCTGGGCAGCAGGGGTGACAGCCATTGCTTTCAATGGATTGCCTGAAGAGGTTTATGGAAGAGGTAAAAGAATGATCGTTGATGAATTCAATAAAGTCATCGGTCAGGAAGATATTTATGCCATTGGTGATACCTGTCTGCAGACCACGGATAAAGATTTCCCGCAGGGGCATCCACAGGTGGCACAGGTAGCCATACAGCAGGGACAAAATCTGGGTAAGAACCTCATCAACGACCTGAAGAGCCAATCATGGAAACCTTTTCACTACCATGACAAAGGTTCAATGGCAATTATTGGTAGAAATAAAGCCGTCGCTGAGTTGCCCAAACCAAAAGTATTTTTCAGTGGATTCCTCGCCTGGGTCATGTGGATCTTTATTCACCTCTTGTCACTGATCAACTACAGGAACAGGTTGAAAACATTGTACAACTGGACTTCGGCATACTTTACGCAGGATCAGGCATTACGCTTTATCGTACGACCTGCAAGTAAAAGGACCTGATTTGTTTCAGTATCCTTTCTCCGGATTCCGGGAATAGAAATCATATCAATCCTGAAGGGACATCCTGAATAAAGGTGTCCCTTTTTGTCCTTATACATTCCCTCTGCGAGGAAATAAAAATTACAATTTATAGGCAAATTAAATTTGGTTACCTGCATCATCCTAAGCCATAACTATTACTTTTGCCTTTATGGATGATTTCTTAGCCGCGCGACTCCAAATGGCCTTTTCCTTAGGCTTTCACATTGTTTTTTCCTGTATCGGGATGGTCATGCCATTCTTCATGTGTACTGCCCATTACCTATGGCTTAAAAAGAAAAAAGCTGTTTATCTCGATGTGACAAAAGCATGGAGTAAAGGGGTAGCGATCTTCTTTGCCACCGGTGCTGTATCAGGAACCGTACTCTCTTTTGAACTGGGCCTGCTATGGCCGAAATTCATGGAACATGCGGGACCGATATTCGGAATGCCCTTTTCCTTGGAGGGAACAGCCTTCTTCATTGAAGCCATAGCCCTGGGTTTTTACCTTTATGGCTGGAACAGGTTCAATGCCTGGTTCCATTGGTTTACCGGTTTGGTGGTCGGCATCACTGGATTGCTCTCCGGCATATTGGTCGTTGCTGCCAATGCCTGGATGAATAGTCCCGCGGGATTCGACTTCATCGACGGTCAATACCTGAACATTGATCCGGTGAAAGCCATGTTCAACGATGCCTGGTTCTCACAGGCACTGCACATGTGTGTTGCAGCCTTTGTTTCCACAGGTTTTGCCGTAGCAGGTGTTCATGCCCTCATGATCCTCAAAGGGAAAAATGTGGCCTTCCATAGTAAAGCATTTAAAATTGCAGCCGTATTCGCCACTATCGCTGCCTGTCTGCAACCGCTAAGCGGTGATATTTCGGCCAAAGATGTGGCCAAACGTCAGCCTGCTAAACTGGCAGCCATGGAAGCCCATTTCCATACCGAAAAAGGAGCTTCATTAATTATCGGTGGAATTCCCGATACGGCCACAAAGCAAGTCAACTATGCCATAAAAATCCCCAAAGCTTTAAGCTTTATGGCTACAGGCGATTTGGATGCTGAAGTAACAGGGCTGGACCGTATTCCCCAGAAAGACCAGCCACCGGTTGCTGTGGTGCATTATGCCTTCCAGATTATGGTAGGACTGGGCATGGCCATGTTAGGTCTGGCCATTGTTTATTTCATTGCGCTCTTCAAAAAGAAAAACTGGCAGGAGAGCAAATGGCTGCTCTGGTTATTTGTCATTGCCACGCCTATGGGTTACATCGCGCTTGAAGCGGGATGGACGGTAACAGAAGTGGGCAGACAGCCCTGGATTATCAATGGGGTAATGCGCACGGCAGATGCGGTAACGCCTATGCCCGGGATTGCCTATTCTTTCTACCTCTTTACCGGGGTGTATATCTCCCTGGCGATCATTGTAAGCCTTCTTTTATTCAGGCAGATCACCATGGTGGGTAAACTATACGATTCTTCCACAGACAAAAAAATCCAGTAGATATGATTTATGTAGTTATTGTTTTCCTATGGACAGCCATTCTGCTGTATATCTTACTGGGCGGGGCCGATTTTGGTGCAGGTATCATGGAACTTTTCACCTCCAAAAAGAACAGGCACAGAACCCGTAAAACGATGTATGAGGCTATCGGTCCGGTTTGGGAAGCCAACCATATGTGGCTCATTATTGTCATCGTAATCCTCTTCGTGGGCTTTCCAAAAATATATACCACAGTTTCCATTTACCTCCACATCCCGCTGGTATGCATGCTTCTTGGCATCATTGCCCGCGGAACGGCCTTTGTCTTCCGGAATTATGATGCGGTTAAAGATGACATGCAGAAGCTGTATACCCCTATATTCGTTTTGTCCAGCCTGGTGACCCCATTTTTCCTTGGGGTAATTGCGGCAAGTGCCGTGTCGGGTAAAATTGATTTACAGGCCAAAGACTTTCTTTCCGCCTATATCCTGAGTTGGTTCAACTGGTTTTCTATCACTGTAGGCTGGTTTACCATTTCCATCTGTGCTTACCTGGCAACTGTTTTTATTATCGGGGAAACGGATAATGAAGAAGACAGGTTGCTATTCACGCGAAAAGCGAGACGTGTAATCTTCGTTGTCATGGGCGCTGGTGCATTGGTATTCATTGCTGCTTATATGGAAAACATTCCACTGCTGCAATGGATCCTGAGTGATGAGCTGGGGGTAATCGCCATTGTCTCTGCCAGTATTTCTCTGGTGATCATGTTTTTTATGCTGAACCGGAACAAACCCGGATGGCTGCGTTTTCTTGCAGGTTTCCAGGTCACGATGATCCTTTTCGCCGCCACCTACAGTCACTTTCCTGATATTGTGCTCCTGAAAGGCGGTGAAAACCTTTCCCTTCTGGCACATCAGGGAGAATACAAGGCTATTGAAGGTCTTGCCTGGGCTTTAATGATCGGCAGTATTTTTATCCTGCCTGCATTGGGGTACCTGATTTACAGTTTCCAACGGAAAAAAGGAAGTATAAGTGAACATTAAATGTATAAGGGAACATGAAGAAGTGCAATGGGCGTTAAGAAATATCCTACATCAGCATATCCTAACCTCAGCGCCCTGGAAATATAAAGAATAATCAATCATGCTGTTAACGCTCCGTCTTATTCACCAATTTTTGAATTAAATATTAGTATAGCATATAACTTTATGGAACAAGTATCCGATTTTTCGAGATTAAGTAAATTAACAGAAGGAGATTACGAAGCATTTTTATACGATTGTGATGGTACCCTGGCAGACAACATGCCTTTGCACGCAGAAAGTTACGTAGAGGTAGCCAGGGGATACAATTTTAACCTTGATCCGGCAATTATCAATGAGCTGGCAGGATGGCCGATAGTACAGGTCGTGGAAGAAATCAATATCCGTTATCAACTGGCAATGGATCCTCAGGAATTCCGGGTAAAAAAAGCGCAGGTTTTCAAAGAGCGTTTCCTGGAGCAGGTCATGCCAATTACCTATGTCACGGAACATCTTAAAGCCAATGCCGGAAAAGTTCGTATCGGCGTAGTGTCCGGAGGAGACAGGGCAGGCGTTCAGCGTACGCTGGAAGTTATCGGTGTAAGCGATTTCGTGGAAGTATTGGTTTGTGCAGGAGAAACGCCTAAAGGCAAACCATTTGCAGATCCATTTCTGCGTGCTGCGGAATTATTGGGGGTAGACCCCAAGAAATGCCTGGTATTTGAAGATGGTATTCCAGGGGTAAAGGCTGCAGAGGCAGCAGGGATGCACTGGGTACGTATTGATGAGTTTAAATTTGGTTAAGCCGGAATCCGGGCCATAATTTAAAAGTATTATCTTTAAGCGTACCTCTTTGTAAGATTAGGCGAACACCTTTGTAAAAATGAAAAGATCGGGAACAGCAGATTTACCTTTACATTATGGCCATATTCCCAAATGGCTGTCCGAACGTATGTCGCGGCTCGGCTTTGCCATCACCGAAGCCATTATTGCTGAATACGGCACTGCTGAAGTCCTGAGGAGGTTAAGCGACCCTTTCTGGTTTCAGAGCCTTGGTGCGGTGATGGGAATGGACTGGCATTCCTCCGGCATCACGACCTCCGTCATGGGTGCCCTTAAAAGTGCCATCAACCCCCATTCAAAAGAATTGGGTATTTATATCTGTGGAGGTAAAGGAAAATCTTCCCTGCAAACCCCAAAGGAACTTTTGTTTTACAGCGACCGGAACGGATTGGATGGAACTGAACTGGTGCGCTGCAGTAAACTGAGTGCAAAAGTTGATAATACCGCTTTGCAGGATGGCTTTCAACTGTACATGCACAGTTTCATTGTTAATGCTGACGGACTGTGGACGGTCGTGCAGCAGGGAATGCAAAACCAGGGATCTACTGCCCGGCGGTATCACTGGCATTCCTCCGGTATGCAATCCTTCGTAGAAGATCCGCATACGGCTATCTGCGGCATCAATCAGGGGCCTATCCTGAACATGGTAGCCAAAGAAGCCTTGCCGTCGCGAAATGCGGTATTGGCGATGGGAAAAGAAAATCCCTCACGTATGCTTGCTGAAGTACAACAGCTGGTGATGCCCAAACACCATGATGTCCGTGCAAAGGATGTCGACCTGAAGCGTCTGGGTGCCATGCTTTGGCTGACCCATGAAAAACAGCCTTCAGACTTTGAGGAACTGTTGCTCCTGGAGGGAATGGGACCAAGAACCCTGCAGTCGATGGCCCTGGTCAGCGAAGTGATTTATGGTACACCTTCCCGTTTTAAAGATCCGGCGCGTTTTTCCTTCGCCCATGGCGGTAAAGACGGACATCCCTTTCCTGTGCCTATAAAAGTATATGATGAAACCCTGACTGTACTTTCCAAAGCAGTACAAAAGGCTAAAATTGGGGAAAGCGATAAACTACATGCCATTCAGCAATTAAGTGAACTTTCCCGGCGCGCAGAAAAAGATTTTACACCAAACAATAATTTCGAGGAACTTCTTGAAAAGGAGCGCAATGCGTCCTGGAAGTATGGAGGTAAAACGATTTTTGGTGAGGCAAAACCGCCAAAAGAAGGGCAACTGTCCTTATTTTAGCCTGATATTTTTCTACCTTAGCCGGTATACATCACTGCTTCTACAGCGTTCTTTATAGAAGTAGAAATTAAACAACAAGTGAAACCACCATGATTTTTCAAATCACACAAAAGGGGTGAATACAAATTCATGACGGCTTCATGATCGTTAAAAAACAATTATATACTGATGAAAAAAATTTATCTTCTTGCCCTTCTCCTTCCTTTTGGACAGGGCGTAATGGCACAGCAAAAACAGTCTTCAGCTACCGTATATACTACCGCTGAAGGTTCAGACCTTCGCTTGTCAAAAAATGCAACACTTCAATTTACAGACCTTAATCAGCCGCTGGAAACACAGGTATGCATATTTGTAGACCCTGCGCGCACTTTCCAGACCCTGGTAGGGATCGGCGGGGCCATTACCGATGCTACGGCAGAAACCTTCGCCAAATTGCCTAAAACGGCCCAGCAGGAACTGCTCACTGCCTATTATGATACCCAAAAGGGAATTGGTTTCACACTTGCGCGGACAAGTATCCACAGCACAGACTTTTCGAGCGATAGCTATACCTATGTGAAAGAAAATGATGCGGAGCTGAAATCCTTCAATGTAAAGCACGATGAAAAATACAGGATCCCGATGATCAAACAGGCCATCGCAGCTGCAGGCGGTCAATTGCCAATGTTCGTGAGTCCCTGGAGTCCACCGGCATGGATGAAAACCAATAACAGCATGCTCAAGGGAGGGAAGTTGAAACCTGAATTCAGACAAAACTGGGCAAATTATTATGCAAAATTCATCAAGACTTACGAGTCTAAAGGGATGCCAATCTGGGGGCTTACTGTGCAGAATGAGCCAATGGCTACACAGACCTGGGAATCCTGTGTATTCACAGCTGAAGAGGAACGTGATTTTATCAAACAATTCTTAGGTCCGACTTTACAAAAAGAAGGCTTGAGCGATAAAAAACTAATTGCCTGGGACCATAACCGTGATCAGGTATACCAAAGGGCAAGTACCATCTTAAACGATCCCGAAGCAGCGAAATATGTATGGGGGATTGGTTACCACTGGTATGAAACATGGACTGGCAGCGGAATGTTATTCGATAACCTTAAGCTGGTTAAACAAGCCTTTCCGGATAAAGAACTTATTTTCACCGAAGGCTGTGTAGAGAAATTCAACCTCGACAGTGTGAACAACTGGTCGCTTGGAGAACGTTATGGGTATTCCATGATCAATGACTTTAACAGTGGTACAGCAGCCTGGACTGATTGGAATATGTTGCTTGATGAAAAAGGTGGACCCAACCATGTCGGTAATTTCTGCTTTGCTCCGGTACATGCAGATCTTAAAACAGGGAAACTGATCTATACCAATTCCTATTATTACATGGGACACTTCTCTAAATTCATTAAGCCGGGTGCAAAAAGAATTGTAAGCTCTTCTAACCGTGATCAATTGCTGACCACAGCTTTTGTTAACCCTGACGGGAAACTGGCTGTAGTCGTGATGAATAAATCGGATGAAAAGCTTTCCTACAATTTATGGATCGCTGGTAAGGCCGCAGAAACGGTGAGCTTGCCACATTCCATTGCGACGATTATAGTGGAGTAATTCCAGTCCTGTTTCTGTCAATAGCAAAGGCTGCGTAATGTACGTGGCCTTTGCTGTTTACTGCGTATTATTTATTATTTTGCTCATCTCTATGCTGATGGATACGTATTCCTGTTTATAGGTTCATTTTCCGACCCATATGGCACAGTCTATGCTTATTTCTTTTCATACATTTAAATTTTTCTGCATACATGAAAGGCTGGCACAAAGTAATCTGCTGTATATATCTGGTATCACTTTCCGGCTGCGGTATTCTGATGAAAGACCGTTACGCCAAACACCGGGGAATTGTATTGAATGAAGAAAACCTGCCGCCTGTCATCAGCTACACCTGCTCGGATGCTTCCGCTAAAAAGTTATTGATTTTTTTCTCTGGAGACGGGGGATGGCTGGAGTTCGAGGATGAGTTGTCCACCCGCTTTTCTGAGCAGGGGTTTCATACCATCGGATTCAATTCCAGAAGTTATTTCTGGGAGGCAAAAACGCCTGAACAAACGGCAAAAGATATTGTTATGCTCATCAATAAATATGCAGGGATGTATAAAACCAACAGGATTTATTTATGTGGTTACTCCTTCGGGGCAGATGTTGTTCCCTTTATATATAACCGTCTACCGGCAGTCCTCAAGAATAAAGTCGTTGCGCTGGAACTATTGTCCCCATTTGCGACATCAGATTTCATGGTGCATACCTCCGACCTGTTAAACATTGCCGGGGATGACAGGGCGTATAAGGTACAGCCGGAGATAGAAGCAGCAAAAGTTCATATTTTCTGCTTTTATGGGGAAAATGAGGAGCCCAAACCAATGGCAGGAATTCAGAAGAAGAATTTTTTTCTGAGGACTGTCCCCGGAGATCACCATTATGAAACCTCAGGTTATCCAAGCCTGCTTTCCGCCATGCAGCGGTTAAGAAAAAATCAGATATTCAGACAAAACAGACCATGAAAGCAATTGTAATTACCGAAAAAGGAGGACCAGAAGTATTAAAGATAAAAGAAGTTGAAAAACCAATTCCTAGGGGTAATCAGGTCCTCATCAAAGTAGTCGCTGCCGGTGTAAACAGGAGTGATGTATTATCCAGAAGCAGTAAAGCATATGGTGAAACAATAGCTGATGAAATTCCTGGCCTGGAAATATCCGGTATTGTGCAGGCGGTAGGGCCGGATGTGGAGCGCTGGAAAGTAGGAAACAGGATATGTGCGCTGGTTGCAGGAGGTGGATATGCAGCTTATAAGGTCTTAGATGAACGCCTCTGCCTGCCGGTACCCAGGGCCTTAAGCTTTGCAGAAGCGGCGGCACTTCCTGAAACCATATTTACGGTCTGGTACAATGTCTTCAAAACAGCTAAATTCAAAGAAGGAGAAAACTTCCTTGTGCATGGGGGAACAAGTGGTATTGGGGTGATGGCCATTCAAATGGTGCTGGCGATGGGTGGAAATGCTTTTGCCACTGCAGGTAGTGCAGAAAAATGTAAATTCTGTAAAGATCTTGGCGCAACGATGGCCATCAACTATAAGGAAGAGGATTTTGTGGAGCTGTTGAAACCTGTAGGAATCGATGTGATCCTGGATATGACAGGTGGAGAAAATACCCTTAAAAATCTGGAGATCCTGAATACAGATGGGCGACTGGCATATATCAATGCAATGAACGGACTGAAATCTGAGATCAATATCATGGATATGATGCGTAAGCGCCTTCAACTTACCGGGAGTATGCTCAAACCACAGACCGACGATTTTAAAGCAGAGCTGGCCTGGGAGATAGAGAACCTGGTATGGCCCCTGATTGAAGAGGAGCAGATCAAACCCATAATCTATAAGGTTTTTCCCCTTGATAAGGCTGCAGATGCACACCGGTTGATGGAAAGCAGTCAGCATATTGGAAAAATAATTCTGGAGGTGTAAGCCTGTTTCAAAATTGATACCTTTGCGGCTATATACAAATACACACCCATGAATAACCACATTACAAGAATTCAGCAAGTCATAGAGCCGTTAAGACAAGAAATTATCCACCATAAGGTCTATTCCGTGATCAACACGATGGACGACCTGAAAGTATTCATGCAGTACCATGTGTATGCTGTATGGGATTTTATGTCGCTCCTAAAGGCTTTGCAGATCAATCTGACCTGCACCACTATTCCCTGGTTTCCGGTAGGATCAGCGAATACAAGGTATCTTATCAATGAAATTGTGGCAGGGGAAGAATCTGATGTAGATGGGGCAGGCAACAGGTCCAGTCATTATGAGATGTACCTGGAAGCAATGGAACAATGTGGTGCGGATACGACAGCGATCCATCGCTTTATCGCGGAACTGAAGGAAGGGAAATCTTTAGCTACGGCATTCACGGAAGCTGGTGTACCTCAGGAAGCACAGGATTTTGTCGCTTTTACTTTTGAGGTAATTCAGGGGAATCAGCCGCATCTGCAGTCGGCCGCTTTTACTTTTGGCCGGGAAGACCTGATTCCAAATATGTTTGTTTCTATTGTAGGTGACCTGAACAGAAAATTCCCTGAACAGCTTTCCCTGATCAAGTATTACCTTGACCGTCATATTGAAGTGGATGGCGATCACCATAGCCACCTGGCTTTGGATATGACTGCGGAGCTTTGCGGGGATGATGAAGATTTCTGGAGAGCAGCAGAGGAGGTAACTATTGCTTCGTTACAGCAGCGTATTCATCTTTGGAATGGTGTTTATAATGAGATTGTTGGTGTAAAAGCTTAAGAGTCAGGTTTTTTTTATTTTGAGCGATATAGATGTTTTGATGTCAAGACATCTAAGTATCAATACGCCTGGGTTCCAAGGTTTGTTGGTACAATGATAGGTACATATGTTGATGTCATTTTTCCTGTAATTTTAATGACTGCTGAAATGTATGTAGATATCTAGATATTCAGCTGTAAATATGCCTGGGGTTCAATATTGATTAGCATAATGGTAGTGATAGGAAGGTAGGTTGGTGTTGTACCTTCGGTAGTTTTGATAGGTATCTGTATACTAAGATATCTAGGTTTTAAGATGTTTATATTTATTGATGTAATGATGTTAATGTGTATTTGTGTCCTTGTACCACAATTTTTAGGCAGTGCCTGTCTGCTGATTCGGGCAATAATTTAATCATGTATGGAATTCAATATCAGAAAGATACAGCCGGGAGACAATAAAGCCATGGCGCTTATTATTAGGGAAAGTTTAAAGGAATTCAGTCTTGACATTCCCGGTACCGCTTATTTTGATGAAAGTACGGATAACTTATCCGGGGCATTCGAAATAGCGCGCAGTGCGTACTTTGTAGCGCTAGGGGATGATAAAATAATAGGTGGTGTGGGTATCTATCCCACAGATGGCTTACCTGAAGATACAGTGGAACTGGTGAAGATGTATCTTATTCCGGCAGCCAGGGGAAAAGGTCTGGGGAAAATGTTAATGAAAAAATGTATTGATTTAGCAGGGGAACTTGGATACAAAAATATCTATCTGGAATCTATGCCTGAGTTGAAAAGTGCGGTATCGGCCTACGAGAAACTCGGATTTGAGCTCTTGGATAAACCTATAGGCAATACTGGGCATTATTCCTGCAGTATATGGATGTTGTACAAGGTTGAGGGGTAGATCTTTTCTTAAAGATGAAGCATGCCTGAATAGGTATCGGAGTTGCGCTCTGTCAAATGATGACATATAATGCCTAATGTCATCATTTGATAGAGCGCATCAGCCATTGTAAACTTATGTTGATTTAGCAATTCCAGACTTTAGGTTAATTTAGCAATTCCAGGTTTCGAGTTAATCTTGTAATTCCAGACTCTTAAGGGTGAATTCATATATCGCTTTTGGAGAAATTGCCAAACATGCTGTTCTGCTAAACCTTGCGATATTAATACCGTAGAATTTTCCATCGGCATCGAAGATGGGTCCCCCACATTCATCAGGTTTTATAATGGCATCATGCGCAAAAACCCTGTTAAAGCCGTCGAGTCTGAAGCTCTTGCCACCGTCAAACCTATCTGCAGGATGAACCACTGGCCTTGCGGGCATTTTTGTTAAAGTTACCTTTAAGTTATAGGTATTGCCTGCGCGCACACCTTGGATGGTAATGGTGTCGCCCGGAGCATATTTCATCAGTTCAGCACCATATTGTGGAGGTTGGTTGATAGGGGTGCCATTAATACCTGTGATCTGATCTTCCAGTACCAATTGAGCAATGTCAGCAGGACTGCCGGGGGCGATCCTGTTCAAAATGATTTGACCATTCCTGAAATTTGCTGATGCACCAAAGTAGCCGGAACTGAATTTTAAGGGTTGATCAACATACATGCTGCCCAAAGCACTGATCCTATTCTCATTTATAGCTAAAGGTGAAATCAGAAATTTCCCCAACTCTTTGAAAGTAATGCTCGCGGTATCCTGGAGTGACAATCTCAAGCCTTGGTCCAGCCTTTTACTGATCTTCAGCAATACGAGGTCGTTTTCTTTGTCCCTCGCAATTACTGAGGCTTTGCTGCGTTCGCCTCCATTTAACTCCACAACAATTTCATCTCCAACCATTGAGCTTTTACTGAGCAGCAGGCTGCCATCTCTGGGCGTATTTTTAAAGATTTTTCGATCCAACAGAAGTACCGTTCCCATAATCTGCTGTAGTTCACCTTTCCTTTTACTTTTAACCACCAGGCTGATACCCTCGAATCGGGGATACCATTCAGAAAAAATAGCCGGCAAATTCTCCAGCTCATTCATACTGGCAAGGTGAGTCACCAAGGGATCCGTGTGAATTGTATCTGCTGTGGTAGGGTAGGACTTGTAATCTTGAGCGACCGTTAATGCCGACCAATACTTTCGATACGTATCTACCGGGATTTCATAATTGATCATTTCTAATCTGTCAATCCGGCTGTGCAATGCGATTACCCTGCCCATAACATCAAAAAGAGGACCGCCAGAGTCTCCCGGTTCCATTTTACAAGTCGACTCTACAAAGCCGAATGGAGTCAGGGGATTTGAAATTCGGCCGATCCGGATAGTCGGCAATGGCTGGTTGATCGTTGTGGGGTAAGCAATACTGATACAGGGTTGGTTTACACGCAGGGCGTATGACCAGCCCATTTCTGCGACTGGCCATAGGCCTTTATCAATAATCTTTATCATTGCAGCATCCGGTCTTCCGGTCTTTGGTTCAAAACCCATTCTTCCCAAACCTTCCGCTGTACATTCCTTTCCGTCCGGAAAAATCACTTTATACCTCTTCCCGGGAACTATGGCATGGGCTGCGGTTAAAATGTGCCCGGCAGCATCTACCACCACACCACTAAACTGGGCACTATTCTGCTGCCGGCTCGCGCTGTCTATTCCCCATATTCTTACTGAAGCTGCATAGGCTTTCTCAATGCCCTTTTGAATCGTTTGCTCAAAGGCTTTTCTATCGAATTTCTGGCCATAAATTGGTGCGTTAAAGCAGGTAATAAATAGGAAAAGGACTAAAAATGATGTGTTGATTTTCATCAGTGAATATTTTCTTTTTAAAGGTTATGATGGTTTTATGAGAATATATTTGTTTTTTAGGCTTATCGGCCACCTGATAAATCAGATAGGGGCGTCTTATCAGGAAGAACACCCCTATCACAAGCTTGGTAAGCTATTTTTACTTAAATATTTCGTCAAGCTGTGCTTTTAACTTCGGGCTGAATCCGGTGTATTTTTCTATAATTTTACCCTCCCTATCTATCAGGTAAAGTGTAGGGATACCTATAATCATAAAATCTGCAAGCGTTTTGTTCTTATTGGGACTCAACACCTGCGTCCAGGGCATAGCCTCTTCAGACATCGCTCTTCTCCAGGCAGCATTATCCGTATCTACAGAAATGCTCAGCACTTCAAATCCTTTTTCTTTATACTTACTGTACAAGGTTTTGATTTCCGGGATTGCTTTTCTACAGGGACCGCACCAACTCGCCCAAAAATCAATCAGTACATACTTTCCTCTAAAAGAGCTGATATCAACCGGTTTCCCATCCGGATCGTTGTACACAATGGCTGGAATTTGACTCCCTGTTTTTAGTGCATTACGGATCGCACGTTTGTCAAGATAATCTTGTTTCAATTGCTTTGCTTCCTGTATCTGCGGATAGCGGGTGATCAGTTTTTCCACTGCCTTTTCAAAAAAAGCATTGTCTTTGTCGGTCGGCAATAAACCCAGCAGATAAACGGAAGCCGGGCTATCTTCGTTAGCTGCAATCAGCTGTTGTAACCGGAGTGTTTCATTGGCAGCTTTACTTTTAATCAGCCCCTCTGCACGCAGGTATTTCAGCCAGGTAGAATCTTTCGCTGCATGACGCATTGCGGCATAACTTTCATCCGTTAGCATAGCCATCTCTTTCTCTGCAAGATACTGGTTATATACTGCGGAGTTGATCAATTGAGTAGCTTTAGATTTACTTTCTACCGAAACAAATCCCGAATTTTTTACTTTCACCCTTGACGTATCGTAACCCCTGGCGGTAATATTCACATCCTGGTCCGACCAGAATGAAGCGGACTGCCATTTCAGCAAATCCAGCTGATATAATCCGGCAGGGGTTGACTTCATCCGTATGGTAAAACTTCCATCTGCATTTACGGGTACAGAATCTATGGCCTTTCTTCCTTTGCCTATTCCCTTGTACAGCCAAACCATATTGTACTTCTTGAATATCTCAGGGTTGAGTACAGCTATTTTACCCTTCACCAAAATATCTTTTTTTACCTGAGCCTTAGCCGGTGCCTTAGCCTGCGCTTGTACGGCTTTATTTCCAAACAACAGCAGACCCAAGGAAAGGGCTGCCATTGTTATTTTTCCTCTGAACTTCATACTTAGTTAAAGATTGCTTTCAATTTATCATCCAGGGCCTTGCCTCCGGCTCCCAGCCATCTGGCAATAATCTTACCCTCTTTATCCAATAGGATTTGTGTAGGGTACCCCTCAATATCATATAAGCGGACTACGTCCTGCTTCATCTCTTTTTCGTTATTTAAGACATTCGTCCAGGTAAGCCCGTCTTTTTCTATAGCTTCTTTCCAAACCTGTTCAGCGCGCTCCTGTCCGCTCACTTTCTCGCTTGAAACCCCCAGGATCTCAAATCCTTTTGCGGAATAAGTGGAATACAGTTCTTTTAAATGTGGGTTGGCAGCGCGGCAGGGACCACACCAGCTTCCCCAGAAATCTAATAGTACGTATTTTCCTTTAAACTGTGATAAACTCACCAGCTTACCATTCACATCCGGCTTACTGAAATCCGGCGCCGGTCCACCGGCCTGAATCAGCTTTAAAGAAGCAATTTTATCCTGGAGCCCTTTTGCATAGCGTGTATGTTTATAGGTTGGTGCCAATGCTTTATAGGCAGCATCGAGCTCATCAGCCGAGTAGTCCCTTGTCGTTAATGATAAGTAGTACAGGCTGGCAAAAGCTTCCGGATGTTCCTTGATGAATTTTTTCCTGGAGGCCGCAATGGACTTCCTGTTCTCTAACATTTTAGGCCCAATTTCATTCATCGCATCTTTAATCCCCATCACCCTGGCTTCTACCATTTGCTTTTGTAAGGCAACCATTTCCAGCATATATTTCTCTTCAGCTTTTCTAAACTGGGTGAAGCTTTCATTCAAAGCATCCCCTGTTACCGAAGCCAGGTTGAGCTCTTGTACCTTTCCGCTGATCATGAGTTTCGTCCCTTTGGTTAATACCACATCCAATGGAAGTGCTGGCTGATACATCCCCGTTTTACCACCACCCAAATAAAGGTTGCGGTCGACGCCTGTGTTGATAGAAGTCACAAATGGCTCCTCATCTGCTGTACCACTTAGCTCAAACACATTGTCCTTCGCCTCAACGGTTATTGGTCCGTCGGTGCCGCGCAAAATAATTTTCTCATTTCCCTGCCCCTGTAAATTGCCTTTTATGACATAGTTCTGTGCCCTGCTTACCGCAAAACAGCTCAAGAATACTAGTGTTAATGTGATTTTTTGTTTCATTTTTTTAATTGGTTTATGTGTTTCGTATTTATAGGTTTCGTTTGTATGCCATATCCGTAATTCTGCCAAAGCCACCATAAACACGTTCGGAAGATTGGTTGATATTGCCATTGGTGATATCAATCAGGTAACAATAGACTTTGCCTTCCTTCGTACCGGCATTCCAGGTAGCGATATAAACTACATTGTTTACTTTAGGCATTAAAGCCAGTCCGAGGGCTACATTGTAAAAGAACTTCTGGATGCGTACACAGGTGACTTCCTCATTTGCAGGAGCACTCCAGGCAATTGATGGATCAGAGCCTTCAATATAGCGATGCACGTATACTTCCTTATCAGTTCCAATCAAGGTATAATTGCCTCCAAATGCTGAAGTAAGTGAACGTACGGGAGTGCTCACCGGCAGTCCTCTGACCGGATATTTGGCCACTGCCATATTCGCCGTTACCGTACTGTAAAAGTTACTCACCAAAAGATATCTTTCCGTATCGTTTTTCATGATGCTGTATTCGTATCCGATCGTAATGTTTCCTGTACCCCGGCCATAATCAAAGGCCTCGGGAACCAGTCCGACATTGTTCACATCAAAGGCAGCAGTGGGCAATTGTTCAGGAAAAGCCTGCACACTTGTTGCCCCGGTAGGTACATTCAGAAATCTTTTATGGGTGTTGTCATACACCACTGCGTCATAGCCCGCGCCAAATGCGGTGGCCGACCATTCGGCCAGGTCGCCGTATGTTCCGTTCAACGCCGGACCAAAGAAATTTACCCTTTGCACACCTGAAGGCACAAAGTTAACCACATGTACCCTGTTGTTATAGATGATAACCTCCTTCCTTAAATTATTAGCCGATACCGCTTTAATCTCTGCACCTTTTGCAGTCGGATTCCAAAAAAGTTTTTCAAAGGGGTAGAACACCTGGAAGGAAGATTTCTCCACTGCTGCAATATCGCGGGATGATGAAATGACAACCTCTGCACTTGCAATTGGCCCTGCCGATTGAAGCAAAGCCCGGGGTTCTCCCGGCAGGGGAAAGCCATTTGAAGTACTATACATATCGACAAAAGTGCGGGGCTGGACCACACCTTTTTTTATCCAGTCGTCCACAATTAAGCCGGCATCGGTATTCCCGTCTTTGCCGTAAAGCAGCATCCATCCATCTGAAAGCTGTTCATCAATCTGAAGTGAAAATTTCATGTACTCTTCTACCTGCGTGCGGATATTTTTCACAGAAAGAATAACAATCCATGATCCGGCCGGCTTTTCTATACTTTTGTTGAGGATAAGTTCGTGCGACAAAGTATCGCGCTTATACACCTGTCCCCCGGCAATTGACTGGTATATAGACCAGGTAAAGGATAAATCATTGCTCACCTCACCCGTGGAGGTGACTTCCTTATTATTGAAGCTAATTTTAGGGTCAATCTTCAGCTCATCATATCTGAATATCGCGTATGCGCTTAAAATATTCCTGTTTGCGGTGTCTATTACCACTTTATCCAGCTCTACATAGTCATAATTTCCCTTGTCCTTAGCGCAGGATGCACACAACAAGCAGCTACTTACGAACGATATGGCTATCCAAATTACTTTTTTCATTTCTAATATTTTTAATAATTTATACCTGTAAACCAAATGGATATTAAGGGAATACAATTGGATTTCCATTCTCGTCCAGCAAATCCGTATCATGTTCTGCATTGTATTGCTCCAGGGCCACCTTACACTGAATTTTCAACGCCAGGGCATTAAACGTGGTAATGGTATTTTCAGGTAAAACAGGGTTAATAGCAATGGTGCTGTAAACCGAAAAGTTACTTAATCCAGTAGTTTGGATAATAAAACGGTATTTCGCATCACTATAGGTACCAAAATAAGTTTTGAGTGGAAAATAGGGGCTAACTGCTGTTTCCCAGTTTTCCGGTTTTGCTATCGCATTTTTGAATTTAATCCTCAGTGCCTTGTAATTCGTTGTTGAAGGCTGAAACAGGTCCGTCTGTTTCAACGTAAAAGTCACCTTCAAATCCCTTTGTGTAAATACATCCATATCTTCGGGTTTATCCACATACAGGATAAAACTCCCCTCATATTTCCCGGCCGGGACAACATAGGATCCAAATGTGAAGTTTACTAAGCGGGCGTCATCATCTGAAGTACTGAGCTCAAACGTACGGTCATAGTCCACAGCATATCCCGCAATGCGGTAGTAAAAGGTAATGGCATCCCTATTCCCTGAAGTATAGGCAAAATTATGTGTCAGGCTATCCTGCACAACCGAATTGGTGCCCAGCCAGATGTTCAGCAATGGAGTTTCCTCCCTGAAGAGCTGTAACTCACTTTTTTTGCATCCTGAAAAGATCAGTAATGCCAGTATTATAAAATTAATATGTTTCATCAATTGTTTTTTTAAGGCCATGAAGCCATTATGATTTTATACTTGGTCTATGGTGTGACTGGAAAAATCATGAGGATTTCATGTGCTGGAATTTAACGGTTTGGACTGCGGTTTGCGGACTCATATTCGGCTACCGGGAGTGGCAGCACATAGGCCCTTAACTCCACTAAATTCTTGTCGGTGCCTGCAATAAGCGTCCTGTTTAGTCTTTTATATAAGTGAAACAGCTGCCCTTCGCCAAAAAAATCCTTTCTAAACTCTGAAATAAATGTAGCTGTGGGATCGGTGGGGGCCGTAGTCATTGCAGGAAGCCCTCTTGCCTGTCTCACTTTATTCAGTGGATCCAACAGGCTGATGTTCTCCTCCAGGTTGCATCCTGCCAGGATAAAATACATCTCCGAAAGCTTAATCAGGGCACTCTTGTTCCTATAGTATAAAGTGGCTGCAATGGGTGCACTATACTTCAACAGGAACCGGTCACTCGCAAGACTTCCTGCTCCGATTTTAAAGAGGTAACTGAACCTGTAATCGCTCGAAGAAGATTCGTAATAGGAGGCCAGGGCCGCCGCAGTAAGAGAAAATGGCCGTGTACCCTCATCAGATAAATACAGGTCTGAACGGGTGTGAAGGTTATTGACCTGCAAGCCAAAAATATGCTCTGCTGCTCCGGTCAGGTCCACACCATTCGCAATATTAGCCTGAGTAGAAAATGAAAACTTACCGGAACTGATCACTGTATTGGCAGCGGTACGGGCCTTTGCAAAATTTCCTGTATTGTAATAAAGCCTTGCCAGCAAAGCTTCTACGGCATAATAATTCAAATGCAGCTGGCGGTTCAATAGATAACCGTTGTCATCTGCTTCCGATATCACCCTTCCGGTCAGCATAGGGTCTGCCTTCAGCAATTCTTTAGCTGCTTCCAGGTCCTTAAGGATCAAATCATAGGCTTCCCTCACCGTAGATTGTGCCGTCTGCTGAGGCGTATACTGCACAACATAGGGAATTGCCGGCTTGTTGGGATCAACCAGGTAAGAAGCACCAAATAAGCGCAGCAGTTCAAAATGAAGAAAGGCACGTTGTGCAAGTCCTTCTCCTTTTATAATGGCATAATTATCACCACTAAAAATTGATTTTTTGTCCTCTATACTATTGATCAGGTTATTTGAATTGGTAATGGCCTGATAAAGACCATTCCAAACATTATTGATGCGGCCCTGGGTATTTGTACTTTCATATTCATAAGCTGCATCTTCCGTATAAGCCACATCATAAGCTGACCATTCCTGGGCCAATACACCAATCATTCCGTACTGCAGCTCTTTGCCATATAGCCTTTCTTCAGTCATCAGTGTATACACTCCTGCAAGGGCTTCCTTAAAACCGGATTCGGTAGAAAAAAGCTCTGATGATTTAATCTGAGAATTGGGTTGAACGTCCAGCCACTTATTGCAGGAAGTTGATACTGTAACCATAAAACACAGTAGTATGCTATAAATAAATCTTGTATTCATGTGCTTAAATTAAAATGTGGTTTGCAATGCAAAAGAAAAAGTACGGGCAAAAGGATAGTCGGTACCCCTTTCAATACGAATGTTTGAAATGACGAAAGCTTCATTCACAAAAAATGAGCATTTCAGGTTTTTCAGCCCATAGCGCTTCAGGTTCTTCCATTTAAAATCATAATACGCACTCAAAGACGAAAGGGTGAGGTCACTTTTCCGTTGAACAAAACGGGTAGTTGCCCTGGTCTGGATGGGCCTTACATTAATTTTTTTGAAGGGTGTTTGATCCCCGGCCTGAAGCCATGTATTATTCAATACCCTGGTGTCAACGTTATTGGCTATATCCACATTTTCCACCCGGTTCACCAGGGTAGAATTGTAATAATCCTCCCCTAAAACATACCTGAAGGTCCCACTGAGTCCCCAGCCCTTATATTCCAGATTGATGCCGAAATTGCCGCGTAATGCAGGGTCAGTGACCCCTGCCACCACCTGATCATTCGGATCCCAGGTATAAGTTTTACTGCCGTCTTTCTTCACAAAAATCTCCTGCCCCGTTGATGGATCAATTCCCAGGGAAGGAACAGCCCAGATCGCTGAAATGGATTGCCCTTCTTCATAGCGGGTCACAGGAGCATTCAAATTATCTGTCCGCCCGTCCTGATCCCTGTTGAACTGTTTTAGTCCATCAGATATCTTGGTAATTTTATTCTGGTTATGTGCAAAGGAAGCGAACAGGGAAACATAGGACTGGGATTTCGGATCACGGTACAGCTGGTAACTCACTGTACCCTCATATCCTTTATTTTGAAGCGAGCCCAGATTCGCCTTATACGTAGTAAAACCTGTAGATGGGGGCAAAGTCATATCCGTAAGCAGGTTTTGTGTATTGCTGAGATAATAGTCCAGACGGATATTCAGCCGCTTTAATAAGCTGATATCAAGGCCGATATTATTGTCAATCTTCTCCTGCCACTGGAGGTCATCATTGGCCAGGGCAGACAAATAGGCACCGGAGATATTGTCATAGGTATTGCTGGTGAAGAAAGTATAGGTGGCCATAGCCTGGTAAGGATTGAAATTCTGACTACCCGATGATCCCTTCGAAGCCCTCACTTTCAGCATCTCAAATACATTCAGTTTCTTGATAAACGCCTCGTGATGCAGGTTCCAGCCCATACCGACAGACCAGAAGGTACCCCAACGGTTATTTGCGCCAAATACAGACGAGGCATTTCTTCTCACACTCAGGTCCAACAGGTAACGGTTATCATAGGAATAACTTCCGAACGACAGGAGCCCTAACTCCCTCTGAATATTCTCCGTTCCCATGGGTTTACCATCCTGGGCGTATTGGCTTGCAAAGGAGATAAAATCAACCCGGTTATTTAAAAAACCTTCCGCTACCATGCCATGAGACTGTGACTCTAATGAGCCTAAGTTTAGCCCACCATTAATTAATACCATATGTTTGCCCCACATTTTTGTCCAGTTAGCAAACACATCCGACGTCAAATTTGCGCTTTTGCCATCGGTGATCGTATAAGAGCCTCTTCTGCTAAAATTATCGCCCGTTAATTGCGTAAAACGGGTATGGTCGCCAGGTAAAAACACTTCAGAACCACTCCGGTTCTGTGTAAAGCCCACACGGGCTGTCAGCCTGAAATCCTTGCTTGGCTGCCATTCGGTATAGAAATTTTCCGTAATCTCTGTGTAGGAAGAAAAGTCCTTCGTATTCAGCGTAGCATTGTATAAAGGGTTATAATAATAAGTGGGGGTTCCTGAAGGACTGGATCTGAATTCGCCAAATACTTTGGTAATCCGTCCATATTCATCTGTTGGCGACCAGTAAGGATTTAAGCGGGTATATTCACCAAAAGTTCCATAGGGAGAATTCACCGACTTATTGAAATTTAAGTTCAGGATATTTCTGAACAGCACTTTTCCGCTCCGGTAAGAAAGATTGATCGATCCTCCGATATTATCCCTTTTAGAGCCTTTCATGACCCCTACTATATTGTTGTAATTGAGGTCAATGCCATACCGCATGTCCGTATTTCCGCCTTCCAGAAACAAAGCATTCTTTACGCCCATTCCTGTGCGTACGGGTTGTGAAAGCCAGTCTGTGTTTACGCCCCTTGCAATATCTTTCACCACATTGTTGTACTGTTCTGTTAGAAATTGCTGAATCAAAGGTTGCGTTGAGGTATACCGGCCTGCATTTTTTTCCACACTAAGCTTCTCTGCGGCATTCGTTAAGTGGTAAGAAGAAAGATCGGGAACTTCCAGGTTAAAATTACTGTTATAGGTAATGCGCAATTTCCCTTCTTTTGGGGTCAGCGTTTCGATCACAAGCACCCCATTGGCCGCTTTTGATCCGTAAATTGCCTTGGCTGAAGCATCACGTAATATCGTAATCGAAGCCACCCTATTCATATCCAGATCATATATCTTTTGCAGGTTGGCTTCAAAACCATCCAATATAAATAAGGGCAAATTAGGGTTGCCGGAATATTCTCCCCGTACATCATCAAGCCCCGCCTGTCCCCGTAACTGTATGTCCGGAAGCATATTGGGGTTAGATCCCATAGACAGATTCTCTGTCAGGACAAAGGAGGGATCCAGATTTTGTAAACTCTGCAGCACATTCCTATTTCCCACCCTTTTCAGGTCTTCCCCCGTAAATGTAGAAGCACTTCCTGTGAAATTCTCCTTTGAGCGTTTTGAATAGCCGGTTACGATGACTTCATTCAGTTCATCCGTAGACACTTTCAACACCAAAAGCAAGGGGAAATTGATTTTTTGCGTCAGGTCAACTTCCTGACGCATAAATCCTATACTGGTGATCACCAGTGTTTCATCGCCGTCTTTAGTTAAAAGCGTAAACTCTCCGGCAGTGTTCGTGGTGGTGGCTATCTTTGGATTTCCCAGCACAGAGATACTGGCTCCCGGAATAGGCTGCCTGGTTTCATCCACAACTTTTCCCAGTACATTCTGATTGACTTTCACTTGCGTGATCGCTACCGATTTGGTCATAGGCACCTGTGTAGCTGCTGCGGGTATGGTCTTTTTCCTGATAATGATCTTCTTATCCCTGATCAGGTAATCCAGTGTTGTTTTACCCAGTATGTTGTCCAGTACCGTCTGCACCGACAAAGCCTTTCCTTTCAGGGTAACCTTATAGGGTTTTACCATTTCTTCACTGAAGACAAAATTGTAGTCGCTTTTCTTTTGTAATTGTTCTATAGCTTGTTTTAACGGGATGTTATTGAAATCAACATCAACTTTTATGGGTTTAATCTGTTGAGCTCTGGCTGATTGGTTCAATGTCAGTAAAGCGCAGATCATAAAGCAGATGTTGTAAATTGAACGCATAGCGCGCACAGGTTCAACCGGCAATAAAATGCGGGCGTATTTTTTCATACCTTTGAATGTGGTTTTTTGATTAAAGTTTAGATTTAAAAGACACGTGTATCCATCAGTCAGGTGATTGGGATTACATTTCTGAGGATAGTTGAAACCGGAATAGTCTATTCCGGTTTCTTTTTTTAGTAGCTAATTTTACATAGGCAATGTGTTTAGTTTAGGTGAATTGGCTGGTTTAGGTTAATTTTTAATGGTAATCTTATTCTGGTTGATCTCATATACTAATCCCTGGGTCATCGTCAGGGCATCCAGAATATCAATCAGTTTGTCGGTCGGTTCAAACGTTGCACTGAAATGAAAATCCTCTATCTTTTCATCTGAAAAACTAATGATCACATGGTACTTGCGTTCCAGTACAGCAGCAACAGTTTTAAAATCTGCATCATTAAATGCGAGTCCCCCCTGCATCCAGGAAATCATATTGCTTGCCAGCAATTTTTTCTTCTCCAGGGTTGCCGAAGCTTTATCATATACCATCTGCTGATTGGGCAATAACATTTCATTATTTACGGCAACTTTTCCACTGGTAACTGTAATGTTGATGGTTTTCAGCCAGGAGTAAGCGTTGATATTAAAGGCGGTACCTAAAACATGGGTGAATGTTTTTCCTGCCTCTACCTGAAAAGGTATTTTTTCATCATGTTTAACATCAAAAAATGCTTCACCTTCCAGGAGGGTAACCTTCCGGGATTGACGTTTAAACTGTTGGGGATAGCTTAACTTTGTGCCTGCATTCAGTGTCACCACTGAACCGTCTGGTAAGGTTACTTTTTCCTGCTCTCCCTGTCTGGTCTCGACAATAATCTGCGGATAGGTAATCAACTGATCAAGCAACTCATCTCTAAATAAAAATCCTACCGCAACAGTAGCGATAAGGACAGCAGCGGCAGCTATAGCAGCGAACTTTTTGAAATTGAACACAGGTTTGGTCTCTGTGACATTGATGCTTGCTAAAACACGATTCAACACCTTTTCCCGTGCGATATTCTCGGCTCCCATAGATTCCGGGTTCCATGGCTCAGGATTTTCCTTCAGATCTTTCCAGACTTTGGAGATATATTGCTCCATTGCTTTGTTATCTTGCTCGTTTTTCCTGTTTTTCTTAAAAAATGAGGGAATCATATCTGCTGCTTTTGATATAAAGACACAGCAGGGGTTCATATCCCCCAAAAGAATATCGGTTTTATTTTAAAAGAGAGAAGAAAATTCCGGAAACGATTAGGAAATCGCCTAATTTTTTTCTTAGCTGACGTAATCCGATGGTAATTTGATTCTCAACGGTTTTAGTCGTGATGTTTAGCCTGGCAGCGATCTCCTTGTGTGAAAGGTGTTCTTTTCGGCTCATCAATAATATCGTACGGCATCTTTCGGGTAAATCGGCCAGGGCTAAATCGTATATTTTGTGGAGTTCCTTGGAATTCAACTCATCTTCTATTAAGGTTTCCGAAGAGATGGGTTCAGGTTGGGCATTTACGGCTTTTAAAAGACTTTTCTCTGAGCGCATTCCGTTCAGTATCCTATTTTTGACCGCAATGTAGAGGTAGTCTTTCAGGGACTTGACCAGGATCGTATGACGTTTGTTCCATACATTGAGGAACACATCATGGATAATATCTTCGCAGGTTTCCTGATTGGGATAGATTTTAAAAGCAGCGCGATATAATTCAGACCAGTATCTATCATAAATGCCCACAAAGGCATTTTGATCATTCTGTTTTAAGCGATCTAAAAATTCTGAATCTGTTATATCTTCCGCTTTTTTTCTCATTAAGGTCTAACTGAGTGCCTTTTTTTGATAAAAATACATTTATTAAGCAGAGTTCGACCTAAAAAGGTTAATTAGAGCGGAAGAATGGTGTTAAACTTTCGGGAATAACGTAGGGATAGGCTATGGAATATATCTTTACTACTTTTTGATGGAGGGAGTTTGCTGCTGCAATGCAGGGATTTTTCAAAAAATATCATCTTTCAGGGTAAAATGTAGCATCTTTAGCGCACTGAACCTTCACTATCAACGCAGTTGAGCTGACACTATGGCCTTGAAACCCCTCGATCAGGAAAATGTTATTCTGGCAAAAGTTGCACAGGGGGATCACCATGCTTTTTTCCTTTTATTTGACCATTACCAGCGGTATGTTTATGGGTTCGGACGAAAGCTGACACGATCAGATGACCAGGCTGAAGAAATTGTCCAGAACATCTTTCAGAAAATATGGATACGTAGAGAAAAGCTGCCGGAAATAGATCATTTTGAAGCCTATATTACCCGACTGGTTCGCAATCAGGCCTACACGATCCTCCGGAAAAATATGCTGTCCGCAAAAATCAATACCGGACTGGGCGAAGAGGCAGCCATGGAAGTCAGCGATCTTAATGCTGAGCTTGACTACCGAGAAACGGTTGTTTTATTGAATGAAGCCATACAATCTTTGCCCGATCAGCAGCGTAAAGTATACGAACTCTGCCACCAGCAGGGATTAAAGTATGAAGATGCCGCCAAAGAAATGAATATCTCTCCTGATACGGTACATTATCATATGAAACTTGCATTAAAAACTATTCGGGAGCATTTTAAAAGGAGGTCCTTCCTATATCCTGTGCTGATTTCTTTTCTTTTTAAATAATTTACGCTTTTTTTTAAGAATTGACTACCCTCTTTTCGTTTTGAGGCGTCGTACATATAAAGGGGAGATCAAATCATGCACAGTCACGTCCGCCTGTCTGCCTTGTTGGCCAGGTATTTTGAAAATAACTTAACGGCTATTGAAGCGCAGGAATTTTCCGCCTACCTGGAAGATCCGCTTTATGCAGAAGAAATAAAAGAGCTGCTCGGTGCATCTTTTACAAGGCAGAGCGACCTACTCGAAATGCCCGTCACCCGTAAAAGACGTGTACTGAAAAATGTGCTGGGTGCTTCTTATGTTTTACAACCTGTAAGTCGCCGAATCTGGTTCAGAGCGGGACTCGTTGCAGCCATCCTGTTATGTGTTCTTGCTGCAGGTTTATTCTACACCCCCCGCCATAGTGGTCATTCGGATGACATCACCTATCTAAATGACGTCGCTCCGGGAAAGCAGGGCGCTACACTGACCTTGTCAAACGGTACCCGGATCAAACTGGATGAAACTGGTAACGGGATACTTGCCGAAGAAGCAGGGGTAAAAATCAGTAAATCTGCCGATGGTCAGGTTGTCTATGAAATTAAGAATACCGACGATGGGAATCCTGCAGTTCAGGTGCTCAGTACTGCAAGAGGAGAGACCTATCAACTGCGGCTGCCGGATGGTTCTGTGGTACACCTGAATGCAGCTTCCAGTCTCAGCTTTTCCAGCCGGCTGTTACAGCAGGGCAAACGTCTCGTTAAACTCAATGGCGAAGGTTTTTTCGATGTAGCTAAAGATAAAACCCATCCATTCGTAGTTGAGTGCAAAGGGCAGGAGGTAGAAGTTTTGGGAACGCATTTCAACATTAAAGGTTACGCCGAAGACCAGAAGATGGCCAGCACACTTGTAGAGGGATCGGTAAAGGTAAGGTATGGAAATGAACAACGGCTGTTAAAGCCCGGGCAACAGGCGATAAACGATGGCCGCCGGCTCTCAGTCAGCGAGGTGGACGTTGCGGAAGCCATTGCCTGGAAGGAAGGTTTTTTCCGCTTCAACGATGCGCAGGTGGCGGACGTTATGGAGCAGCTGGCGCGCTGGTATAATATCGAAGTGAAGTATGAAGGGAAACTGGCCAGTGATGGCTTCAGTGGGAAAATCTCCCGATATAAACCGATCTCGGATGTTTTGAAGATGCTTGAAAACACCGGATTGGTCAAATTTAAAATCGAAGGAAGGAGGGTGACTGTACTGGAATAAATATACCATTCATTAACAACAGGAACCTGAATAAAAAAGGATACCGCTGGACACGGTATCCCCATCAGTAAGGTTCAGCAAAAAATTATCAGCTATCAGCAGCTGCCGACGCATCTCGACAATGAACGGCAGGCTGCACAACCAAACTCATGTAAATGTATAAAATATTGACCAAAGAACTATGGGCACCTTCGCGCGCCTTAGCTAAACTATTGTTGATTATGAGGCTAACCACCTTCATGCTGATCACAGCAATCCTGCAGGTAAGTGCTGCCGGGTATGCACAGAAGATTACCCTTAATGAAAAGAACATGCCGCTGATGAAGGTATTTGACAAGATCAGCACCCAAAGCGGACTGGACTTCCTGGTACCTGCTTCTGTCTTAAAGGAAAGTAAACCAGTCAACCTCCGTGTAGACAATATGGAACTCAGGCAGGTGATGGAGCAACTGTTGAAAGACAGTCCGCTTACCTTTAAAATTGCACAGCAATCCGTTGTGGTATCGAGGAAAGAGCCCTCCCTGATGGATAAGCTCATCAACATCACCAAAGAGGCCTTTACTGCCGATATTGATGTGCGGGGTCGGGTATTGGATTCCCTTTCCGGACCGCTGCGGGGCGCCTTTGTGCGGGTAAAACGTACAGGGAAAGTCGTCAGCACCAATTCCAATGGCGAGTTTACACTGCAGGGACTGCAGGAATCTGATGTACTGGAGGTGAGCTATATTGGCTATATGCTGAAATCTGTTCCTGTGCGCCAGGAACCAATGCTGATCAGACTGGAGCCCAGTACGACCAAGCTGGACGAGGTCATGGTGATGGCTTACAGCAATACCACCAGGAGGCTGAGCACGGGTTCAAGCAGCCAGGTAAAGGGTGCTGACCTTACCAAACAACCGGTATCGAATGCCATTGTTGCGATGGAGGGACGGGTGCCGGGACTCTTCATCACGCAGACCGCCGGTTATGCAGGTGCCAATGCTTCTGTCACCATCCGTGGCAGGAATAGTATCAACCCCCTTGCGGGTGCGTCATCGCCATTATATATTGTTGATGGGGTTCCTTTTGGCAGTAATCCTGTAGAAAAAAGCATCGGTGGTTTCAACCCGGCGCTTGACTTCAGTCCGCTGAATACCATCAACCCTGCCGAAATTGAAAGTATTGATGTGCTGAAGGATGCAGATGCCACGGCCATTTATGGTTCACGCGGAGCAAACGGTGTCATCCTGATCACGACAAAAAAGGGACGTGCAGGCCGCACGGATGTTAACGTCGACTTTAGCCAGGGTTTTGGTGAGGCCGGTAATTTCGTAGAGATGCTTGGCACCAATGAATACCTGGCCATCAGAAGGCAGGCTTTTGCAAATGATAACATCACACCTACTGCCGCAAACGCGCCCGACCTGGTTACCTGGGACCAGAATGCCTATACTAAATTTTCGAAACTGTTGATTGGAAACACATCGCATCAGACCAATGCGGGCATCTCCGTATCCGGAGGTAGTGCCTATACACAGTTCACTCTTGGCGGAACCTTTCGCAAAGAATCTACCGTTTATTACGCCCAATCTGGTGATAGGGCGGTGCAGCTTCGGCTCAGTGTACAGCACAAGAGTACCGATTCCAGGTTTGCCACTTCTGCTTCCGTAAGTTACAATATGGATAACAATAAAATCCCTAATTACAACATGAACCTGGCGAATTATGGCTTGCCACCCAACTATCCATTGTATAACCCGGATGGCAGTTTATATTTTGGCCCGGGTTATACCAGTCCGCTGGCAGCTTTCAATGCCAGTAACGGGTTGAAGTCGGCCAATCTGAATGCCACCGCTTCCATGCGTTACACCATTTTACCCGGACTGGACATCAAGGCCAACGGAGGGTACAACCTGATCGACGTGAAAGGCACCATCATCTCACCGGCATCTGCAAGTAATCCTGCTTTTAACGCATTGCCACAGGTTACCCTCAACAACAATTACATCAGAACATATCTTGCCGAGCCACAAATCACCTATCAGCTGGCGACTGGCAAGGGCAAGCTCAACCTGATTGTGGGCGGCACCTGGCAGCAGACGGAAACCGTTCAGCCCTTCTGGATATTGGGCAACTACAGCAACATCAATTTGGTAAACAGCCTGAATGCCATCTCGCTGATCGCCAAATCTTCGGATTATGCCGACTTCCGTTATGTTTCTGTTTTCAGTCGCGCGGAATATAACTGGGATGATAAATACCTTATCAGTGCCAACATCAGAAGAGATGGTTCTTCAAAATTTGGAGCCAATAACAGGTTTGGTAACTTCGGCAGTGCTGCTGCGGCCTGGGTTTTCAGCAAGGAAAACTTTGTCACTGAAAATCTCCCATGGCTGAGTTTTGGAAAGATCCGGGCGAGTTATGGAACGGTGGGCAATGATAAGATCAGAGACTATGGGTACCAGTCCAGCTTTTCTGCCAGCGCTGCTTATGGGCCACAGAACAGCCTGGCCCCCTCCCGGATTTCGAATCCCTATCTGAAATGGGAACAGACAAAAAAGTTGGATATCGCGCTGGATCTCGGTTTCCTGAAAGACAGGATCCTGTTCAGCACCATTTATTACCGCAACCGGTCTAGTGACCTGTTAGGTGATGTGCCGCTCCCAGGCCAGGCAGGTTTCTCTTCCTACACCGCAAACTTCGATGCTACTGTGCAAAACCGGGGGTTTGAATTTGAACTGAATACCGTAAATATGGATAACGGGAAATTTAGGTGGACAAGTTCCTTCAACCTGACGATTCCGGAAAACAAACTGGTATCATTCCCTGGTTTGAATGCTTCTACCTATAATAACCAGTACGTGGTGGGTGAATCACTAAACTTGCGCACCGTATTCCAGTCGGCCGGAATTATAGATGGTATTGCCACAGTAGTTGATGTCAACGGCGACGGTGTCATCACCAGCGGTATTAATGCCAATGGAAAGGGAGATTACATCGTCTATGGAAATAATGACCCTGAATTTTACTGGGGAATAAACAATACCTTTATTTATAAAGGATTTCAACTCGATGTGTTTTTTCAGGGGGTTAGCCGGAGGGCAACCAGGGGCGACCTCAACTTTGGTACTTATCCGGGCACCGGTTATAACTTACCAAAATCCATGGTCAACACCGGTTTGAAATACTCTTCCAATACTTCTACTGCTGCGGGCAGTAAATATTTCTACTATACCAATTCCGACCTGGCTGTCGAGTCTGCTAATTTCCTTCGGTTGAGAAATATCTCAGTCGCCTATAATGTACCGGCCACTTTCAGTAAAAAAATAGGGATGTCCTCCGTACAGCTCTATCTCCGCGGACAGAATCTGCTGACTTTTACCGGATATAAAGGGCTTGACCCGGAAACACTGAGCAATCAGGTGCCGCCTTTGAAAATGTTTATTGCCGGCTTTAGAATTACTTTATAGCATTAAAATCATGAAAAAATCTCCTCACTATACTTCCATATTCAGTCTGACCCTATTTATAGCGGTATTAACGCTGGCCCTTGGCAGTTGTAAAAAATTAATCGAAAATAACCCTTCGGGTTCGCAATTGCTGGATAAGGAGGTCTTCAACGACTCTACCGCAATTAAAAGCACGCTAGTGGGTTTATATACCAGCCTGAACTCCGGCGACAGGTATAGTGTGCTGCTGTCTACGCGGCCGGCTTTCAGTGCCGACGAAATGACCTTCGTGGGAAATACCTATGATCATTTTATTGGCAATGTGATCAATGTGAATGATCAGGATGTAGGTAACTTCTGGACGGCTCCATATGGCATCATTTACCAGGCAAATGCAATTATCGAGGGAACTTCGTCGGGGAGCAACCTTAGCCCTGCTTTCCAGGCCCGCACAATTGCCGAAGCCAGGTTCGTCCGTGCATTTTGTTATTTCTATCTGATTAATATTTTTGGCGACGTACCTCTGGTTTTGACTACGGATGTGGAGCAGAACAAAATAAGTACGCGTAATCCGGTCCCGGCAATTTACAGCCAGATTATAGAGGACTTGTTATATGCGCAGGTCAACCTACCGGCTGACTATGCGGTATCCGGTTCGGCAAGGGTACGTGCAAACAAGTGGGCGGCAACAGCTTTACTGGCACGAACTTATCTTTACCAGGGGAACTGGGACGGGGCAGAGGCAGAGGCAACGGCTGTGATTGAAAACACCTCCTTATTTGGGCTGGAGCAGCTGGATCGGGTGTTTATGCCAAGCAGTAAGGAAGCGATCCTGCAGTTCTATAATGAATCAAACGGTTACACGTCTTATGCATCGGCAATCTTGCCTAGTCCCGTAACGCCGGTACCCAAATATGTCTTTACGGAGCAACTGAAAAATGCGTTCCTGGCTGAGGACAACGATGCACGCCCCACGATTTGGTCTGCAACCATTAACTACAGCAATATCTTATATACCTATCCCACAAAATACCGGAGTTTAACTCCTGCTGCCAATGCAGAATATTTCACCGTCCTGAGGTTGGCAGAACAATATCTGATCCGGGCGGAAGCAAGAGCGCAGCAGAATAAGGTGACAGGTGCAAAGGAAGATCTTTTTGTGGTACGTAACCGTGCTGGCTTAGGTGAAACACCAGCAAACGACAAAGGTGCCTTGCTACTGGCCGTAGAACGTGAACGTCAGATTGAGCTCAACAGTGAGATGGGCCATCGCTGGTTTGACCTGAAAAGAACAGGCAGGGCAAATGCAGTGCTTGGGGCAGCGAAAGCGAACTGGACACCCGAGGCAGCACTCTATCCCGTACCTGCAGACCAGCGCTCAAGAAACGGAAACTTAACACAAAATCCAGGTTATCATTAAGAATTGATTACGATATGAAATTTAAAACAGGACTATTATGGCTGCTATGTGTCTGCACATGGGCCATTGCACAGGAAAAGAAATATGTAGTGAAAGGTAACCTTAGCGGATCAGCTGTACCGATGAAAGTTTTTTTGAATTTTCGGGATGGAAGCCGTGTGGTATCTGATTCTACGGTGTCAAAGAACAACAAGTTTACCTTCTCGGGAACGTTGATGCATGCTGCGGAGGCAACCATCTACGTACACTGGATCTATCCCTCAGGCATGAAACCAACTGGCCGGCTGAGTGAAGGAACACAATTTATACTTGACCAGGGGACGATATCGATTGAGGGGGAACGGTTATTTACGGCGAAAATTGAAGGTGGGGTAGCTCAGGCAGAGTATGTTGCCATGAAGGCAAAAAGTAGTCATGTACGTGACTCTGTATACCAGATCTGGAAAGCGCAACAAGGCGTATTACCTGAAGATTCTGCAGCAGCTTTTAACAGGTTGCTGTATGCCCAGCGCAACATGATGCAAAAAATAACAACAGACTTCGTGAAAGCCCATCCAAAGTCAGGTTATGCCTTTCATATTTTGCAGGCCAATACCCTTATCGTGAGTGATGTACCATTGGTGGAGTCAATGCTTGAGGTGCTGAGGCCGGAATTTGGAAATACTGAGCGGTATCGGGAGGTAGAAAATAAAGTGAACCTTGCTAAACGGCTGGCGATAGGGCAGTCTGCGATGGACTTTAGCCAGTCGGACGATAAAGGCAAAATGTTTTCCCTGTCGGATGTAAAAGGGAAGTACATATTGGTTGACTTCTGGGCGAGCTGGTGTGGCCCCTGCAGAACAGAATACCCATTCTTAAAGCGTGCATACAGCCAGTATAAAGATAAAAACCTGGAAATTATCGGTGTGTCGATAGATCATCAGAAATCTGCCTGGCTGGATGCGATTCAATCGAATGGTTTTGAATGGATCCAGCTCTCTGACCTGAAGGGGAGGGATAATGCGATTGCCAAAATGTATGGGATATCGGCAATTCCTCAGAGTTTCCTGATCGATCCCCAGGGTAAAATCATTGCAAAGAACCTTCGTGGAGAAGAGCTACTGTCAAAATTGGCAGAAGTAATGCCTTAACTGCTGAGAACAGCACCAATACCGATTACACCATTACTAATAGGAGCAATGGATAAATTTGTGTTGGGCGTCTCAGCAACAATTTTGAGAGGCTGAATCATAGATCATGATCAGTCTCTCAAAACTGTCACCATACCCAGGTATTCTGTCTCAGACACAAGCTTTCCATCCCGGGAGGCTACAAAAATATAACAGGCAATTTCATGCCCTATTTGCATCTTGGCGGCTGTTAGGGTATAGCTTCCAGTTTCTCTTGTTCCAACAAGCCCTTTCCGGCAAAATGCCCCAATATTTTTGTCATATATCAAAATGATCAACTGGTCGTTAGGTTCACTCTCTTGATGCCATGGCTACCAGTTGAATTGTCCGAGATGTAAACTGTCGCTGATCCGCGTACGCTCATCGCTCACAAAAGAAATATAGATCTCTGCAATGCTTCCTTTTTTGATTCCTGCGAGATCAAGAAAATCTTTACCGATACTCCGTCGTCGTCCTCCGGTGCTATACCTGGCTTCTTTTAGTTGTGGGAAATAGGCCATCAGGATCACCTGATCGGTAAAATGTGCAGTAGCCGGAACCTTGGTATCCCAGGTAAAAGCCACCCCTGTATCGGTTACTGAGGCTTCAGCAGCAGTTGTACCAGGCAGGGATCCTTTGGTCATCAGTATTTTACTGCAATCAACACTCCGGTTTGGAAATTCACCCTGTATGGAATTCCTTCTGTTGCAGGAAACCATTGCATTATGGGGGTTCATACCGAGTTTTTTTCCTTCAAGGCCATATCCTACCAGGGTAAAGCGCTTTAAAGGTTTCATGAAATTCGCAAATACCCTGGTATCTTTCTCTACGACAAGTTGTTTCGGTTTTGGTGCTACAGTTCTTTTCTTGTTTTTTTTCTTTGCACAGGTTCTCCCATCTGGAAGTTGATAATAGGTGATGCCGTCTACTGTACCGGAAAAACCCACATAAGGGCCGCTAGTAACGATTGCCATAGTTCTGAATAATTAAGTATGTATAATTGATAAATTCAAATTATGCAGCTTAATATCGAAATCAGGGCAGGGCTTAACATGGCGGTGTCGGTTCGAAATTACAGCTGAATGTTATTTATGCTAAAATTGTCAATTTCTTCAAGTCAAATATAAATAGTTAAGAACAATAATTATAAAATAAATATTTTATTTTCTTACAAAATTTTGAATAGAGGTATGTTGGTTAATTTTTGAAAAGAAATGGAGCGCGTCTAGGGATCCTCTTTGAATAGAATGACCTTGATGGTATTTTGGTTCGGGAATGGTTCGCCATGAAGTTTGGCTGTAGCCCGGTTGTTTTCTGGTTGTGGTTTGATCATAAGTACCCCATATATAGAGCTAACTTACCATAAACATACCTTTAGGTATATTTGTGGTAGGATTGACCTAAGTTTATTGTAGGTATGGGGTACTTATGATCAGGCAGCAAGCAAGCTAGAAGTAGGCCGCAAGGAGAATCAAAGACGAACCATTATCGAACAGTGTACGCAGAGAATGGCTTACAGATCAAATCATTTGTGCTATTCTGGTATCCGAACTTTATAGAGTAATATGCAGAGCAGTGTATCGGAGGTACAGGTGAAGAGGTTTGGCAATTCTGTTCTCACAGATCAAGTGAAAGATTACAAGAATCTAGTGCAAATTTTTCACCTTACACTTTGCGCTAATGTGCTAAAAGAGGGACTTCATTTCCTCTATCTGATCACCAGTTTCCTGATGGCAGCAAGGTGGGCAAACAGTACCAGCGGAACAATAAAGGTAGGTAACCAACTGAAAGGGAAGTGCAGAATCCCAACATTAGGCTGGTCAAAACCAAATTGCTGAAAGGGAGAGGGAGTAGAAAGCACAGCATTAACGACAATGTTAAGCAGCAGTCCTAAACAGATAAAGTTCCAGGCCAATAGAGAAGCCTTTCCCATCCTGCTTTGAGCAATCCCGAAGAATCCAATGAGCGGAGCAGTGATCCCAGCCAGGATATCCAGGTTGCGGCCTTCAAAGGTCATGAGCTCGGGAACTGCACCATTTATATATAATCCATAGAGAACCAGCTCCACCGGAATCCTGACCAGGTGGACATAGGTCAACATCTGCATGGATGAACGGTCAATGAATTGCTTGCCTTTCCTTGTCATGAAAATTAAAATGATGGCAATTAATGCTGGAAGGATGCCCAGAAGGACTATTCTAGGGGGCATAGCTTCCGGGTAGTCTGTATAAATTCCATATAAGGTTAATAAGGCCTGGATGGCAAGCCAGGAAAATATGGCCATGATAATTGCCCGTGATGAACCGATTCCCATGGGTTTTGACGAAGTTTTGATCAACAGCATGACCATAGCTATTGCCAGGAGCGTAGTGAATGCAAAACCTAAGGTCAGGTAAAAGGGCAGATTTTCAAGCATGGAATTTTCGTGAGGATAAACAAACTGGTGAGGATAAAACAAAGCTACTTAAAAAGACAGAACAAAATGTACCAATTTATGGATGTGCTATGTGACCAATAGAATTTCTTACGGAGACCCGTTCAGGTATAATTGTGTGGTTTGCAGGACGAAAGGTGGTGTATGGTTTGATGCGCAGATATTTGAATGTCATTCAACCGATAAACAACAGGATCTCCTTCCACTGGTGCAGTTTCTGCTCAAATGTTTTTGAGGCATTAGCCCCACTGGGGGATGGAAGCAAATGATACACCTTATCTTCGCTCTTGCCTACGTGCCGGAGATACAGCTGCTCTGCCTTTTTACTATCAAAAAATACGTGTTTTATTGCCGGATATTTGCTGTAGAAAATGGAAAAGTCGTTTACCACTTCATTTTTTATATTGCTGTCCAAGCTTCCTTCACAGGTGCAGGATGCCAATACATCCCATAACGCTATCTTGTGGTTCAATAAAAACTGTTTCCTTGCTGTATAATCAGGATCCGGCACCTGATCAAACAGACGATACACTAACTTCCAGAAATGATTTCCGGAATGACCATAATATTGCTGCAGCCGAAGGGAACGGTCGCCCGGCATTGTTCCTAACAGCAGGATATGACAGTTTTCATCTACGACAGGAGGAAATGCAGTTTTAACAGGAGGAGTATTTGTTCCCTTATCCAGTTCCATCCTACTTTCCGGCGTTTTCACAGCTAATGTCTGCTTTGTATTCATTTTATATCTTTTATGAGCTATTTGCTACCCATATCCTAACAGTTTAAAGGATATTTGGATTTGATTGTGGTCAAAATGAAAGATAGCGCTATTTCCAATATATTTTCTATAAGAAACATCGGTTTTTCAGTATTGGTTTCGCAGTATTCGTTTTTTAGTATCCGTTGTACAGTATTAGTTTTACAGCATTGCGCTTACAATATGTCAATTTGCAGCGTTGGTCCTCTAACACCATCTTTTCTGATAAAATGATTTTTTTAGCATATGAGTTCCTTGGTTGATATTGCCTACCTTTGTAAATTGAATAACAGGAATACATGATACAGATAGGACAATACAACGAACTGAGAATTACAACTAAAACGGAAGCTGGACTGATACTCACAGATGGCGATAAGGAAGCGCTGCTGCCGTACAACCATGTCCCTGCGGATGTGGAAATCGGAGATAATATCAACGTTTTCGTTTATATGCACAAAGATGGTAAACTTCATGCGACAACGCAGAAACCATATGCCTGTGTGGGTGATTTTGCTTACCTGACCGTTGTAGAAGATGGGGAGAATGGTGTGTTTATGGATATTGGCATTGATAAGGATGTTTATGTACCGGAAAAAGAACAAAAACGACCAATGTTCAAGGGGGATAAACATGTAGTATATGTTTTTCTTGACGATAGCAATGACCGTATGGTTGCTTCTTCCAGACTGACAAACTATGTGGAAGAGGAAGAAATAGACTTTGAAGAAGGTGATGAGGTGAGTCTGTTAATCGCAGACCGCAGTGATTTGGGATATAATGCTATTATTGACAATAAGTTCATTGGATTATTATATCAGAATGAATTATTTGATCAGCTTAACCCTGGGGAAGTCAGAAAAGGATGGATCAAAAAAGTACGTGTTGAAGGTAAGATTGACCTGAGTTTACAACCTATGGGTTATGGCCATATCCTGGATATGAAAGAGGTCCTGATCAAAATGCTGGAAGAAAATAAAGGTGTTATCCGTCTTGGTGACAAAAGTTCTCCGGAGGATATTTATGACGTATTGAAAATCAGCAAAAAAGCATTTAAGAAAACTACCGGTGCTTTATACAAGGAACGATTGATCATGATCGGTGACCATGAGATTACCCTGATTTCTGAATAAATACCGGGATCAGTTATTCGGGACTGAAAGGTATCAGTGCTAAGAAAAATACATGCAGCTATGTCAAATTATAGTGCCCCAAGAATTTAGATATTATCTTGGGGCATCATAATTTTAGATATTTAATTCAATTGGTCTGTAACTCCTGAGGAATGAACTATGTCTTATAGGCGTTGATAAATTACAGGGCCAGATGATATGACAAAGAAAACAATAATCTTATTGGGATTTATATTGACAAAGTTTCTGTTGCAATATTTTTTATTTAATCCCCAATACGACTTACAACGTGACGAGTATTTACATCTTGATCAGGCAAACCATCTGGCCTGGGGATATACATCAGTACCACCCGTTACTTCATGGATTTCTTATCTCATCCTGATACTTGGCAATGCTGTTTTCTGGGTTAAATTTTTTCCTGCATTATTTGGTGCATTGACAATTCTGGTGGTATGGAAAACTATTGAAGAGTTAAAAGGGAATTTATACGCCATGGTGTTAGGATCTACCTGTGTGCTGCTTTCCGTTTTGCTGAGGCTGAACTTTTTATTTCAGCCCAATTCATTGGATGTTCTATGCTGGACGGCATTTTATTTTTCGCTGATTAGGTACTTCAACAAGGAAAAGCAAAAATGGCTTTTTATAGCTGCAGTTATCTTTGCGGTTGGTTTCCTCAATAAGTACAATATGGTGTTCCTGCTCATCGGACTGATCCCTGCTGTACTATTAACCAGTCAACGTAAGATCTTTGCTCAAAGAGGTCTGTATGCCGCTATTGTATTTTCTTTATTGCTGGTCTCACCAAATCTATACTGGCAGTACGCGAATAATTTTCCAGTTTTTCACCATCTCAAAGAATTAGCAGAAACGCAGTTGGTCAACGTGAACAGGTGGGGTTTTTTAAGGGAACAGGTTTTCTATTTCATTGGTGCATTACCCGTAATTATTTCATCGATGTATGCGTTGCTGTGCTATGAACCTTTAAAAAAGTATAAATTTTTCTTCTGGTCTCTCCTGTTTACCCTGGCAACTTTTCTCTATTTTAGGGCCAAAGGTTATTACGCGATAGGACTTTATCCTGTTTATATCGCTATAGGTTCAGTTTTCCTGGGCAATATACTGCATACAGGATGGAAAGTATACCTGCGTCCGGTTATTTTGGCGGTTCCAGTTTTATTTTATGTGTTGTTATTCCGTGTTTTTTATACCATTGAAATTCCTGAAGATATTTTGAAGAGAAAAGATGTGTATCAAAAATTGGGTTTACTACATTGGGAAGACGGAAAAGACCATGCCTTACCACAGGATTTTGCGGATATGCTGGGCTGGAAAGAATTGGCCTTAAAAATAGAAGCTGTTTATAACCATTTGCCAAAGGGTAGCCAGACACTCATTGTTTGCGACAACTACGGTCAGGCGGGAGCAATCAATTATTATGCTAAAAACAAGAGTATCAGGGCGGTTTCTTTCAATGCTGACTATATCAATTGGTTTAACCTGGAAAAGAAAACCGACAATTTTATCAGGGTCAAAGCATTTACCTATAGGGATGGGGAATTTAAAAAAACGAGCCCTTTTTTTAATAAATCTTTTGTGGCCGATTCCGTAAATAATTCATTCGCACGAGAATATAAAACGACTATTTTTGTTTTTATGGAACCTAAAATAGATGTCAATCAAAGACTGAAATCTGAAATTGAAATAACGAAAAGATAGCAGGGATAAGAGATGTTGGTTCTTTTATCAACAGCTAAACGTTTTAATCTTTTATTGTTGAGAGGTAAAGCAATAAATGGGGGGCAAGCCCCCATTTCAGGTTCTTAGAGTTCGAATACAAAACCAGCATTATAGCCCGTTCTGCTATTCCTGATCGTATTGTCACTTTCGTTTTTAACAATGTTTGTAATACCTGCTTGTGCATCCAGCTCCAGTAAAATCTTTACACGATTCGCAACCGGTATTTTAACACCTATTCCAAAAGCCAAACCGACATCCGTACTTTTAAAATATTCTTTCAGGTTCATGTCAAAAGCAGTTTCTTTAGCTTGCAGTAAAATACCAGCATAGGGACCAAAATTCAAATACCAGTTTCTTTTCCTACCAAAATGCCAGTTTGCCATCAATGGAATCGTTAGGTAATCCATCTTGTAATCCGTAGTATAATACTCGCCACTGTTCAGGTTTGCAATATACCCATCACCCCAACCTTTCTGGTCGTATATCAGTTTTGCCTTGATACTCCAGCTGTCTGAGAGAAAGTAATCCCCAAAAATGGCCGCATTGAAGCCACCCTGGTAATTGCTGTTGGTTTCCGATCCACTGGTTGCAGTAGAAAGGTTGTAACCAATTTGAGCGCCCAGTTCAATACTTCCTTTTTCCTGGGAAAATGCTGTATAACCGGCGCAAGAGATCAATAATAAAGTAAATAACTTTTTCATTTTATTCGTTAAATAAGATTTCGCGAATATAGAGATACTGGGTAAATAAAATGACAAGAAAGAAATTATTTAATATACATGTTGTCGATACTGTTAATGTATTGGCTTTTTGGTTGAACATCATAGCTGTTATGGTTCTCCTATCTACTTAAATGTGTCCAACACATTTGTCTTACCCGATTTTAGATCAATTAACTGCGTGTGAAATTATCCCGATTTTAAAAAATAAGCCTTAAGTAATGAATTTGTGATACTTATATTTGCAAAATAAATGGATGCGGTAATCACAAAAAACAAACACAGGATATTTTTAAGCACATTTTTCTTCATGTCAGGTTTCAGTTTTGCCACATGGGCATCAAGAATTCCTACGATAAAAATGGCATTTGGTTTCAATGAGGCTGAATTGGGAAGTATTTTACTGGCCATGCCAATAGGTTCCCTAATCGGACTTCCGATATCCGGTTGGCTGGTTTCCAAATATAACAGTAGGGTTCCTCTGGCAGTTGGTTATGGAATGAATGCCATATCGCTGGCTATTATTGGGTTTACCCATTCTACTTTTAGCCTGGTGGCAGCAGTGGTCTTATTTGCATTCAGCACCCGTATCTTTAATATTTCAGTAAATACACAGGCCATCACCTTGCAAAAGCAGTTTCCAAAAAAAATAATGGGATCTTTTCATGGGTTCTGGAGTACCGGTGGAATTGCAGGGGTTGCTTTTTCTACTCTACTGATTGCGATGAACATCCCTATCCAGTTTCATTTTCTGATTGTTGCCCTGGTCACGTTGTCAATTACTATCTATTCCTACCGTTTTCTGCTCAGAAATGACAAGGCAGAGAGTGGCAATAAAATTATTCTGGGCAAACCGGACCCTTATATTCTTTATCTTGGACTTGTCGTTTTCTTCTCTGCAATTTGTGAGGGAGGGATGTTCGACTGGAGTGGAATCTATTTCCAGGAGGTATTGAATGTCAGGATTTTCACGTATGGTTACCTAATTTTTATGACTTTCATGGCAGCATCAAGATTCCTTTCTGATATTATCATTATCAGGATAGGAATGCCAGTCACTTACCTGATGAGTGCGGCCTGTATTGTGACCGGAATATTGCTGGCTATCGTTTTTCCTTATTTCTGGACGGCGATGATCGGCTTTTCATTGGTTGGTTTTGGGACAGCAGCCGTAATCCCGATGTCTTATGCCCTGGCAGGGACGTCAAAAAAATATTCACCAGGTATGGCCATTTCCATTATTGCCACCTATTCGATTACCGGAATGCTGCTTGGTCCCCCTCTTATAGGATACCTGGCACATGCCTTTAATCTGCGTGTCTCTTTTATTGTGTTTGCTCTATGCGGATTAATGCTTATCCCGATATCCCAACTGTTTTTCAAATATCAGAAGTCAATTTCCGGGACAACGGGCAAATAGAATGGAGGATGAACTGTCGAATGGACAGACAAAAATACCTGCACTAAAAAATAATTGATAAGCTGTACAATATTTGCGTTGATCAAGCGTCTATATATACGAGAGCGTTAATTTAGATGGCGGGGGCATTGCGAAAGTGATGCCCCTGCTTCTTTTTTCAGCTATCTTCTTTTTAAACATCTTCTTCGGCTACTTTAGTGCTTATTATCTCCAATAGGGCATTTAAACAATTATTCTGTCGGCATTGTTATACTTTAAAAGGATATTCTTATGGCAAATTTCAACGATATCATTAAATCTGATAAACCTGTGCTGGTCGATTTTTCTGCCGAATGGTGTGGCCCCTGTAAAATGATGGCTCCTATTCTTCAGCAACTGAAAGGAGCGATAGGCGATAAGGCAACCATCCTTAAAGTGGATGTGGATAAAAATCCAGCAGTCTCCAGTCAGTACCAGATTCAGGGTGTGCCCACCCTTATACTTTTCAGAAATGGGGAAATTAAATGGCGCCAGTCGGGCGTCATCCCTGCAAACCAGCTGCAGGGGATTATAGAACGGCATATTTAAGCGGAACAGCAATTCAGAATTGTTTATCCCGGATGGTGATGATTTATGCCGGATCTTCAGCAGCATAGTTTAGCATATAATTTGTTTTTTATTGATGGGCAATACGCTAATTATATATAACTTTAACAAGAAAGAATTTCAGGAAGGGCTGTTGTTCTTTAGCGTGCTTATAATTCTAATCAAATATACTTAAATGAGAAAACTATCTGTAATGATCCTGTTGTGTGCTGTAGTGTTGACTGCAAAAGGGCAGTCGAAAGATGAAGCCGAAGTAGCTGCTGGGGTGGAAAAATTAAGGGCCGCCATGGTGAGCGGTAACAAAGCTGATCTGGAAAGTGTCCTTTCTAAGGATTTAACCTATGGGCATTCAGGCGGAAAAATTGAGAATATGTCGTCTTTCGTCACTGCCATCTCTACAAAGAAATCGGATTTTAAGATGATCACGCTGGAAAATCAGACCATTTCTATTGTGGAAGATGTGGCCATCGTGAGGCATATTCTAGTGGCCGATACGAATGACGGGGGAAAACCTGCCCATATCCGTCTGGGAATAGTCCTGGTCTGGAAAAAGCATAAAGGAGACTGGAAAATGATAGCCAGGAGGGCATTCCATGTTGCTGATTAAAAAATATCGCTTAAACCAGTACATATTGCTGGTTTAAGCTTAAAAGTTTTATTTTTAGTGCATGTTAAAATCAATACTGACTGGCAGTGAAACCAGTGAAATCAATGCGATTCTCGATTCCAGAACAGCATCAAATGCAGCTATACTTCAACAGGATGTTGCCGGCGTGGCAAAATACTGGATGAACGATATGGTGGTCATTTCAGGTGAGGGAACGCCTTATGTGGGCAAAGCGTTGCTGATAGAGATATGGGAGGATATGTTCGCAGTGGATCAGCCTCCGGTATTTGAGCGGAACCCGGTAGAAATTACCATTGGCGCAAGTGGAATCCTGGCCTGGGAAACAGGCACCTGGAAATACCATACGGCGAGCTTCAAAGGCAATTATTCCGCCATGTGGAGGAAAATAAAGGGCAAATGGATGACCCAATCTGAATTGTTCGTTTCGCTGGATTAATAGCCTCGGGCGAAACGAACAGTTTTTTATTTGTTCCTTTTTCCTAGTTCATCAGCAGGTTCAGCATTTCTTTGACTTCTTCCAGTTCCTTTTCCAGCCGGGTTACCCTATATTCCAGTTCGCTGGTAGATGCCGGTAGCGGATCATTTGTTTCTGCCGCAATGATTTCTTCTTTTTCCCCGCCGAAAAGATGCCTATATCTTGCTTCTTTTTGTCCTGGTTTTTTCGCCAGCTGTTTGACATATGCCGGTTCATCAGCGGCCAGTTTATTCAATATTTCCTGGATCTCAGCGATAGTCTCAAATTCGTACAGGCGGGCAGAATTTGTATTGATTTCCCCTGGTGTGAGCGGACCGCGTAAGAATAACAGACACAAAACCGCCAGTTCTACCGGAAGCAGGGGATAGACAATGGCAAGATTATGTTTATATTTTATGCTGCGGCTTCCTGCCCCGGTAGCCGTCCCGATGAGTCCTTTTATCTTTAAGTTGTTCAGGGTAAGTACAACGGTTTCTTCATCATAGTTGACCACCGGATTTCTGGAGGTCTTTTGGTTACATGCGGCTGTTAAAGCAGAAATCGTCATGGGATAATAGTCGGGTGTAGCTTTACTTTTTTCTATCAACGCGCCAAGGATGCGCTGTTCAATACTGGTCAGGAGTAGGAGGGGATTTACTTCGTTCATAAGGTATAAATAGCTAAAAAGAAATGTGATGTGTGATAGGTGATAAAAATTTGTCTAAAATACGAGATCTGCCCCAAATAGTTTTTAGAATAGGCCATTTTTAGCCATTATTTGTACTTAAATACGATCAAAAATATTCATTCTGAATTTTATATATGTAATATTTATTATATATTCGAGGATAATTCAATAGAAATGACTATGTAGAACAGGTTAACGCTCGAAAAAGTTAAATGCTCCACATATTTTTATACTCAGCTTGTTGAGTGTCTGTTGACGATGATTACTGGTTTAAAAATATGCAGATGATACCATAGACTGCAAAAGAAATAGGCTTCGGCTTATAATAGGTAGTTAATAAAGAAAATGCTGATGGATGTCAGCATTTTCTCTTTCGGCCCTTTCTTAAAATCATTTTTTTGAACGTTGCTACTACAAAGTGTAGCCTTTTTCCACACTATATTTTTGGATGTTTAATTGTAAGTCATTGATTTTTATTGATTTGTTGTTTTTGGCATAACTCTTTCTATTTACCTATCATAATTATTTAAATGAATTTAACAGATCAACAATAAAGGGGATCCCCATTTGAAAAGGAAAACCAATTTATTGCGATCAAAAAAACAAATATTATGAAAAACTTAATTTTAACAGCTACAGTATTAGCATTCGCAGGAATTTCAACAGTAAAAGCATCAGCAGTGACAAATCCGGTAGCACCTACCATACAATATCAAATTAGCGTAAAACAAGACAGTACCACTAAAGTACCAGTGAAACTGGAAGAATTGCCAGCACCGGTAACCACTACACTTAAAGCAGATGCTTACAAGGAATGGGCACCAACAACAGCCTTTCTGGTAACTAATGCTGACAAAACCCAATATTACCATATTGATGTTAAAAAAGGAACAGAGGTTGCTTTTATTAAAATCAATAAAGATGGAGTGGTTGTTCAATAAGCCTTATTTCAACTCAATTATATGAAAGAGCCGGATTTATCCGGCTTTTTTTATGTGCTGCTGTGAGGTGTTTTCCTGAATTCTTTTAGTTGTTATTGCCTGCTCTTTTGAATTATTTCGTATTCTTTGTCGCTGTTTTTCTGGCTTCTTTTAACTGTTGTTGCTTACTCTCTTGAATTATTTCGTATTCTTTCTAGCCGTTAATTACCAGGTTTCATGGGAATAACCTTTGATTGAAAAGGGCTATAACATCGGAGTTATTCACATTCTTTGTGGATAACCGGGCAAATAAATGTGAATTGCTGTTAAGAACATGTGGATGGATGCGCAAAAAAAAACCGGCTGTCCCTATAAGAGACACCGGCTTTAGATTGGTGTGTGATTTATTGTTGATTAATTTCTATTGCTTTTCTCAGCAGAGCGGTTGTTTTTACTTCCTTCATTTCTGGAGTTATTTTTAGCCGTATTTGACCTGTTATCGGCACTGTTTACTTTGTTCCTGGAATTATTCTGTGTGGCCCGGTTGGTGTTATTACTTCTTGTAGTCACCGTTCTGTTTACCTGTTGTGTTGTCCTGCTGGTTGTAGTTCTGCTATTTCTTGCATTTGCATACCTGCTATCGCTGCTATTTTTAATGTTAGGTTGTTTTCCTTTATAGTTTTTGTATTTGCTATATTGGGTAACATGGTTTTTGTGTGACAGGTAAGGCCTTTGGGTATTCATGACAACCTTATAACTATTGTATAGATCATATCCGTTGTATCTTGAAGGAAGGGCATTTCTCCATATCCAGCTACCGTTGTTTAGATAGATGTATTGTGCTGTAGGCACGTAATAGTATACATCCAGATCCGGCAGATAGTAATAGTCTACGTGATCATAACCTGTTGGTCCCCATTGTGGCTGTGAACCGATGTTTATATTTACACTAACCTGTGCTTTTGTACTGATGCTGCTTAACGAAGCTACTCCGAATAGTACAGCTAATAGGATTCTTTTCATGTTTATGTGCGTTTATCTGTTAGGCAATGTCCAAATCATATGCCATAGGAGGGGTCCTATACGATGAAATCTACGGATAGCCTTCTTGTGTCGACGGAGAACAGGTAATTGCCGACAGAAAACCTCATTGCTGCGAAGGGAAAAAATGTCAGGTATTGATCAGGAGCTGTTTTTGAGGAGTTTTTGTTCCGGTGTTCTGCTTTAATGCACAGTTCATGGAGCTAAATAAATATGTAATTGAAATCAAACTAAACACCAGGAGTAATGTTAGGCTTATAAACATATTCCTATGAATTCTTTCTTTAAAACTATAATCGCCGGTTGGGGTGCAAAAAAATTAGGAGGCGGTTGCCTATCCACAATAATCATCTTTGTCCTGATTTATATGGCCTTAGGACAGTGCAGCGATAAATCTCATCGGGCCGTTCAATTGAAGCAGCACAGTTCTGCAGTAGCGGAATATAGAAGATAAGGGCTGAACAGATGAGCTGTTCAAAGTGCCTGTGAACTCGATGCAGTAGCGGAATACAGAAGATAAGGACTGAACAACGCTTAAGGAACAATCAAATACAGCGTGTAAAGACGGACGGAGATGGAGAGTAGCTGCACAGAGATAAATAACAGGTGGCCAGCGCAAATAACAGTCGAATCAGAACGTAAAGCACTGCATGCCCAAAAGTCCTGAAAAAAGAAACGGGGAACAGCCAGGCGGCTGATCCCCGTTATCTAATTAACGCTCTCATATATACAGACGCTCATTTTTTAAGTTTAGTATACCTTCATAAAAATAAATTCAGAAAAATGGTTTACAGGGTATCTTTGGTGCTTTGAAGGTGGGCTAATCCGTAAGGAAATCAGTAATATTGCAATTTAAATTTATACCCCAAAATAGTATATTTTGCTTTCCCTGCTTCAACAAACCAGAACTACCTATCAGGAATCATTTACCGGATTAAGCCGTGAAACGTGGTTATTAAGTATCGTGATGCTCATTAACAGGAGTTGCAGTATGGCAGTCCCTTTTATGAGTTTGTACATGACTCAATACCTGCACCGGCCACCCTCAGATGCGGGTTTGATCATTACCTTATTCGGGGCTGGATCTATACTGGGTGCGGTGGCGGGGGGTAAACTCACCGATATGATTGGTTTCAGGTCTGTGCAGATCCTATCTGCTGTGATCGGAGGTCTGTTTTTTATCTTCTTCTCTACCCTGACCCATTTCCATACCCTCTGCTTGCTCACGCTGGTGATCAGTTTTTTTTCTGAAGCTTTCCGTCCGGCAAATTTTGCAGCCATAGCAACGTATGCCGCTCCGGGTACCCAAACTCGGTCATATTCCCTGAACCGCCTGGCCACCAACCTGGGATGGGCTTTTGGCAGCAGTGTTGGTGGTATTGTTGCTTCGTTCAACTATCCGCTTCTTTTTATTGTTGACGGATCTGTCAGTATCCTGGCAGGTGTATTTATCCTGTGTTTCCTGCCCGCAGTCAGGATGACTCCGATAGTCGTAAAAGAGAAAATTGATGAACCGTCGGCCCCTAAACCCTGGCAGGATGCTTTATTCATCCGTTTTCTACTGTTGGTAACTTTGCTGACCACCTGTTTTTTTCTCATGTTCAGGGTGGTGCCCCTGTATTATAAAGAGGTATGGCATATCGATGAAATGCTGATCGGACTTATCCTGGGCGTCAATGGAATAATTATCGCTTTGTTTGAAATGGTCATGATCAGCAAAATAGAAAACAAAAGATCACCGATATTTTATATCATTGTCGGAGTGCTTTTTATCTCCGGTTCTTACCTGGTGCTGATGCTGCCAAAAATTACTCCGGTGCTGATCGCCTGCCTTTCTATTGTGTTTTTTACGATAGGGGAGATGTTTGCCCTTCCCTTCATTAACACCTTTGTCATGAGCCGTACAACGATGGCCAACCGTGGGCAGTATGCTGCAGGATATACACTTTGCTGGTCTGTCGCGCAGGTCATAGGCCCCTCTGCGGGATTCTACCTGGCAGAAAAATTCGGATATACCTGGTTATGGCTGATGATCTTTTTATTGCTGATAAGCTGTGCTGCAGGTTTCAGATATTTAGGAAAGAAGCTGTAATATCCTGTATAATATTTCCATCTTTGCTGTTTAATTGTTTTATGGAACGTAAGGAATATACAGAAGATCACTTTATTGGAATGACGGCTCAGGTACTGAGTTTTATTTCTATCAAATTATGTGAATACGGATATCTTCTTGCTTTTGAAAAAGAGCTGCCCGATCTGAAGGGTCTGGTTGAATTGGATACCATTTCAAATGCAGATTTTGAATTGCTGGAAACCCTGCAGGATCCTGCGGTGAAGATTGTGGTACATTCGATACATCAGGTAGAAGATTGCCTGAAAAATTTTATATTGATCAATAACCTGGATGAATATGAAATCCTGGATAATGAAGAATACCGGGAGCTTGCAGCCGATAGCTTTTTCGCCTATGTCATTGAATTTGACGGACAGACCTATACCGATATCTTAAATGACCTCAACGGTGTTTATTATAACATCTATCAGCTGTTGTACCATACCACAAGGCAGATCAGCCTGCAGCAAATGGATATCTTTGACCAGGTATATGATGAGTTTTTTGAAATCATAGAAGATCTGCTTGGGAACAAGATTGAAACTGACAATAAAAACATTGCGCTTTTATATCACCTCATCAATACCTTGGCTAAAGATGAGATCCTGCTGGACAATATTGAATAGATGGTCAGAAGGGAAGGAATATTTAAAGCTCCGGCAAACAAAATCTGCTGAAATTCCTTTTTAGTATATACAGATTTTTACCTGTGTACTAAAAGAATAAGCTATGGACAGATTAGTTATAGAATCAATACTTGCAGACCTCGATGAGATAGTCTTATCAAGTGATCAGGCAAGGCCGGAATTCAACCCTTCAATCATTTTAACTTTCAAAGCGGTCCATGCAGACCAGGTGAAGCATGCCTTCACTGCACTGAATGAATTGACGAGCGATAAAAAAGTAGAATTTATGATCTGCAGGACACTGGTATCAGGAATTTATGACCTGGAGATCAAAACAGATGCGCTGGATGAACCCATAAGAATAGTGAATAAAGCCATTTCACCTGAGTTGCTGTTACAGATTGAGGACCTCCTTGAAAAAAATAACCCTATCCGCATTGGTACCAATGTTACCGGTGAAGGGGACTGGATCATTGCTTCCAATGCGCAGGTAAAAGAATGCAGTGTCAAGGAAGGCTAATCCAATAAAACCAAGGAAGACTGGCCCTGAAAAATAACCAGGGATATAAAAAAAGCCCCTGGTTAAGGAGCTTCGGTAAATATTATATTTTAGAATGAAAAGTCGTCGTTTTGATTTTTACCGGAGCTTTCATGGTTCTCAGAATATTCATATCTTTTTTCTGTGACCTCCTGGTGATTTTTGATGTAGTCTACCGTTTCCGTCAGACCTTCAGCAAATTTCTCAAAGTCTTCCTTGTAAAGGAAAATCTTGTGTTTTACAAATACACCATCTTCCAGTCTTTTTTTACTTTCTGTTAATGTTAAATAGTAATCCCCTGTACGTGTCGCTTTAACGTCGAAAAAATAAGTCCTCTTACCCGCTCTTACTTTTTTAGAAAAAACCTCTTCTCTCTCTTTGTTGTCAAATTCTCCCATGTTTGGTATTGATCTTGGTTTTGGTACGGGTAAATATAAACTAATAATTAGGAAAGATCAAAATAGAAATTAAAGAGATTTATTTTCTTCTTCGAGTAATTGGTTCTGATACATTTCTTCATAGATGCCATGCAGGTTAATCAACTCATCATGAGTTCCTTGTTCCGCAATGCGCCCTTCATCCAGTACAAGGATTTTATCGGCATTTTTAGTTGTTGAAATCCTGTGGGCAATAAGGATACTGGTCTTTCCTTTCATGATCCTGCCCAGGTTGTTAAGTATTTCTTCCTCTGTTCTGGTATCGACGGCTGAAAGACAGTCATCAAAGATCAGTATTTTGGGCTCTTTAATCAATGCACGTGCAATGGATACACGCTGCTTCTGTCCCCCGGAAAGCGTAATTCCCCTTTCCCCCAGCATGGTCTCAAACTTCAGGTCGAAATCAATGATGTTCTGGTATACTGCGGCATTTTTCGCTGCTGTGTCTATCTCCTCATCGGTCACTTCATCCAGGCCAAAGGCAATATTGTTTTTGATGGTATCAGAAAATAAGAAGACTTCCTGAGGAACAAAACCAACCCCACTCCTGAAGGTATTGAGGTTAACCTCTTTCAGGGGATTTCCATCAATAGATATGGTTCCGGACTGTGTATCATACATGCGCATGATCAGATTGGCCAGGGTGGATTTTCCTGATCCTGTGCGACCGATAATGGCGACAAACTGGCCGGCTTCAATATGAAAGCTGACCTCCTTGATGGCCTGTATGCCTGTATCCTGATAGGTAAAGCTAACTTGATCAAAATCGATATGGCCTTTGAAATCTTCCAGGGGCAGCTGGCCTGAGATGATATCGGCCTTCAGTTCCAGGAACTCATTTATCCTTTTTTGGGAAGCCGCGGCACGTTGTATCAATGTCGTTACCCAACCCAGCATGGTGACAGGGAAAGTGAGCTGGTTTACATAAACAATGAACTCTGCGATATTACCCGCGGTGATGGAACCGTTTAGGACCTGCTCCCCACCAATGAATACGGTTAATATGGTACTCAAGCCAACCAGCAGCAACATGGTAGGGTAGAAGAGCGCCTGTACCTTTACCAGGTTCATGGCATTGTCTTTATATCCTTCACTCTCTTCGGCAAATATTTTCCTGGTATAGTCTTCCCTGACATAGGATTTGATGACCCGTATCCCGGAAAAACGTTCCTGAACAAAGCTGGAGAGCCTGGACAACTGTTCCTGGATCTGCTCGCTTTTGTGGTTAATCTGTGTATTGACAAAGTAGATGATGATCACCAGTACCGGCAAGGGCAACAGGCTATAGGTTGCCAGTCGCGCGTTTACCGCATACATAGAGGTGATGATCAGTAAGAATAATACGGCGGTATTGATCGCATACATAATGGCAGGCCCGACATACATCCTTACCCTGTTGACGTCCTCAGTAGCCCTGTTCATCAGGTCACCGGTATTGTTCCGCCGGTAAAATCCAAGACTGAGGTCCTGGTAATGGGCATAAATTTCATTCTTCATGTCAAACTCGATATGACGTGACATCAAGATCAATGTTTGCCGCATAAAAAAGAGGAACAAGCCTCTCAGCAGATACAGGAAGAGCACAATTCCCCCAAAGTAGAACAGGCTATAACTAAAGATATCATAAATCAGCTGCTGGCGTTCAAAACCATCAAAAAGGGTGTAGATCTGTATGTTTTCTGTGATCAGGTTAAAGGCATGTCCGATTACCTGGGCAGGGATAACGCCGAAGATATTAGAGATGATGACAAAAAAGACACCGGGAACTATCCACCATTTATATTTATAGAAATATTTATTTAAAAATCGAAGGTGCTTCATGTGGCTGTAAAGTTAGCCAATTGGCGCTGATTTTTGAAAACTGTTTAGTTATTGCAATGTAAATAATGTTTTTTTACGTAGTTTTGCGGCTCTGTGTTAAACGAAATCATATGTCTGCTAATACTACCGTAGTTACGTCAATTTTAGATCAATTAAGTTCTTTAGGGCATAAGAAAGTCGTTTTTTGTAATGATCCGGATACGGGCCTGAAAGCCATTATTGCTGTGCATGATACCACCCTGGGGCCTGCTTTGGGCGGAACAAGGATGTGGAGCTATGCAACAGAGGCAGAAGCGCTGGAAGATGTGCTGAGACTATCAAGGGGTATGACCTATAAGGCGGCCATCACAGGGCTTAACCTGGGTGGTGGGACTGCCGTCATTATTGGCGATTCAAGAAAAGGCAAATCGGAGGCAATGATGCGCAGTTATGGTCGTTTTATTAAAAACCTTAACGGTGAATTTATCACGGCGGAAGATGTTGGGACAACAATGAGGGATATGGAATACATCCGTATGGAAACCAGCCATGTGACCGGTGTACCGGAATCTATTGGTGGGGCCGGAGATCCGTCACCTGTTTCTGCAAAGGGAGTTTACCTGGGGATTAAAGCCTGTGTAAAGGAGGTGTTTGGAACAGATGTCCTTGCCGGCCGTTCTGTAGTGGTACAGGGCATTGGCAGTGTGGGAGAGCATTTGGTAGAGCTGCTCAGAAACGATAATGTGGAAGTCTTTGTCAGTGATATCAATGAGGAACGTTTGCAGTATGTGGCTAAAAAGTATAAAGCAAAAGCTGTTGAAGCAGATCGGGTATTTGGCCTTGATGTGGATATCTATGCGCCATGTGCACTGGGAGCGACCGTAAATGACAGTACGATCCCTAAGATGAAGTTCGCCATTATAGCAGGTTCAGCAAATAATCAGCTGGCGAATGAGCAGACCCACGGACAGCTGTTGCTGGAGAAAAATATTCTTTTTGCACCAGACTACCTGATCAATGCAGGCGGGCTGATCAATTGTTATTCGGAACTGACCGGTTATGGGAAAAAACGGACCATGCAGCTGACAGAGAATATATATGAGGCCACCAGGAATGTGATCAAGCTCTCCAAAGCAGAAAATATACCTACTATCCGTGCCGCAAACAGGATAGCAGAACAAAGAATAATAGATATAAAGAAAATAAAATCATCATTTTAAATAACCGGTAACCATACCAACTCGTTCTTACATTCATGTTAAACAGAAGGCACTTAAGAATTAAAGCTTTGCAAAATATTTTTGCTTGGCAAATGACAGACAAAAAAGATTTACTTTCCTCAAAGAAAGCATTAATGAAAAGCATTGATGATGTATATGAAATGTACATCAGGATGCTGGCACTGATTTCCGAAATTACGGAACATACGGCCATTGATGCTATTGAAAGGGCAAATAAACATTTCCCCACTGCGGAAGACCTTAATCCTAACCAGAAATTATTGCACAATAAATTTATTGTGCTGTTGCAAAAAAGTCCGGAATTTCAGGCTGCCGTGAATAAATATCAGGTGAACTGGAATGCAGAACCAGGATTTATTAAAACGATCTACAACAAGCTTAAAGCTACACCAGAATATGCTGCTTACCTGGAAGACCCGGATGACAGCCTGGAATCTTCTAAAGAAATTATCAAATTCATTTTCAGAAAAATCATCCTGAAAAGCCAGAATATCATTCAGGCTTTTGAAGATAAATTTATCAACTGGCCTGTAGATAAGGAAGTGATGCAGGGAATGGTTGCAAAAACGATTAAGAACTTTATCAACGAAGATCCTTTCAAGAATAAACTGACCCCGATCAGTGCCGACTGGAAAGAAGACAGCAAGTTTGTGGAAGATCTTTTTGTATATACCCTGAAAAACAATAATGAATACCAGGGACTGATTGCGGAACGGACTAAAAACTGGGAATCTGAGCGTATTGCCCTCATGGACACTATCCTGATGAAAATGGCGATCTGTGAGCTGATGAACTTCCCTTCTATTCCTGTGAAGGTGACGATCAATGAATACCTGGATTTATCCAAAGATTACAGTACACCGAAAAGTAATTCATTTATTAACGGTATTTTGGACAAAATTTTAGGGGATCTGAAACGGACCAATAGCATTAAAAAATTGGGTCGCGGTTTAATTGAAGAATAAAAAGAGGAAAACATCAGCTGGTCATCATGCTGACTGGATCCCTCATAAAGGCTTTATCCGCTTTAAAATAAATGATATAAGATGAGAAGAATATTTTTATTGGGTTTGCTGGCAGTTTCATTTGCTGCCTGTAACCGTACAAAAACCGCTACTGAAACTGAACAGGCAGCACAATCCAATGCTCAGGTAGCTGATGGTGCTACTCCTGTTTCCGTGGCTTCACCTGATGCTGCAGTGCTTAGTTTTGAAAGCGGCATGTACAACTTTGGTAAGGTTTTGCAGGGAGAGAAAGTAACGCATGAATTTAAATTCAAAAACACAGGCAAAAGTCCTTTGATCGTGACCAATGCGACAGCAACCTGTGGTTGTACTGTTCCTGAGATTCCTAAGGAGCCTGTAAAACCTGGAGCTACCGGAGTGATAAAAGTTGTTTTTAACAGCGCGGGGAAAATGGGAATGCAGGATAAGATCGTTACCGTGACATCAAATGGTAATCCTTCCACGTCTGAAGTTCACCTGATTGGAGAAGTGAAGGAAACTTCAGGTACATAATTTAATAACAACAAACAAAGAATATGATATCAACAGTAATTTTACAAGCTGCCGGCGGCGGTAGTATGTTAAGCACATTGGTTCCAATGGTTTTAATCATGATAGTATTTTATTTCTTCATGATCAGACCACAGGTAAAAAAAGCAAAAGACCACAAGAAACTGGTTGCTGAATTAAAAAAAGGAGATAAGATTGTCACTACTGCAGGTATCCACGGCAGGATTGTAGATATGAATGAGCTTACTTTTCTCATTGAAGTGGAAAGCGGAGCAAAAATCAGATTTGATAAAACTGCTGTTTCACTTGATGCGACTAAAGCTACCCTGGAAACACCAAAAGCCTAGAAAGCTTATACTTGTGTTTAAAACACTTAAAGCCGCTCCTTTCAGGTGCGGCTTTTTTTATTAAAATTTGTTTACTTTGCAGTTATGCCATTCATTAAACTTACAAAAATAGAGCGCAAGCGTTTTTTGGCTTTAGTTACCTGTCTGCTTCTCGCAATCGCCGGCTGGCTTTTTATGGCTTTAAATAATAAGTATGTGTACACGGCTAAGACGGTGCTGGTGTACAGGAACTTCCCCCAGAATAAAGCTTTTCACCCCCTGCAGTCCGATACAGTCGATTTACAGGTAGAAGGTACCGGATGGCAGCTGCTGTTTGCCCGTCTCAGGGTGAATCCGCAATCGATCAGCATTAGCCTGGATAAACTCAGCAGCAGGAATTTTATCCTGTTTTCCGAGCAATTGTATAATGTGAACGGACAGCTGGAAACCTCACAGAAAATCATCTCTGTCAGGCCTGATACCTTATACTTTGATTTCTCTAAAAGAACAGTAAAGCGGGTGCCTGTAAAACTGGTGACCAACCTGAAGTTTTCCAGACAGTTTGGGATTACGAACGACATTGAATTGACACCCAGTTACGTGACGGTTTCCGGTCCACAGGAAGAAATCGGAAAGATCAATGAGTGGAATACCGATACCCTGACCTTGCATGATATCCATGATTCCATTATTACCAGGGTGCCGATGAAACAGAATGTCCTGAAGAACGTGAATATCTTTCCTGCAAGTGTGGAAGTGAAGCTGCCTGTAGATGAATTTACCGAAAAGACAATTGAGGTTCCGCTGAAAATCCTGAACAACAAACAGTATTATAATGTAAAGCTTTATCCAAAGAAAGTAAAGATTACCTTTATGGTGGCTTTGTCCAGTTACCAGCAGGTGAATGAGGATTTCATTGAAGCCGCTGTGGATATGGAGGAATGGAAGGTTCAGGGGCATGACCAGTTTACGGTTAAGTTGACCCGTTTCCCCGACTATTGCAAGCTGGTTAAAATGGAACCGGAAAAAGTTGATTTTATTATAGAGAAGTAATGCTTAAGATAGGTATAACAGGGGGTATTGGCAGTGGAAAAACTACCGTTTGCCGGATATTCGAAACGTTAGGGGTTCCGGTCTTTTATGCGGATACCGCGGCCAAACAGGTGATGGTCACTGATCCGTTGCTGATAGCAGGGATCAAACAAACTTTTGGTTCCGGTAGCTATGATGAATCCGGTCAGTTGAACAATAAATATATTGCCCATATCGTCTTCAATGACGCTGCGGAACTGGCTAAATTAAATGCACTGGTTCATCCTGCAACATTCAGGGCTTTTGAGGAATGGACAAAAAATGTTCCTTCCCATACCCCTTATATCCTCAAGGAAGCAGCACTGCTTTTTGAAAGTGATTCTTACAAAATGTGTGACCAGTCTATTTTGGTTACCTCTCCTACGTCCGACAGGATACAGCGTGTCATGACACGCGATAACGTGACCGCAGCGCAGGTACAGTCAAGGATGGATAAACAGTTCAGTGATGAGCAGAAGGCTGCAATGGCCGGTCATACCATCAGAAATGAGGAGTCTGTATCCCTGATCCTGCAGGTGCTCGATTTACACCAACAATTTATAAAATAATTATTAAATGATATTGAACGACTTTTTAGTGCCAACTAAAATTGGCTTGTTTTGTGCCTATGGTAATTTTTACCTGGATCCAAAGGAAGCAGTGAAGGAGGCAGTAATTTCTCATGCCCATGGTGACCATGCCGTTGGTGGAAACCTTAATGTGTATTGTACCGATGCCACTGCGCAGTTTATGGTACACCGGTATAAGAAGTTTGCGGCAGTAAATTTTCATGTCAGGGATTACCACCATGAATTTGTGCTGAACGGCGTGAAAATCAGCTTTATTCCTGCCGGACATATCCTTGGATCGGCATTGATCATGATGGAATTTGAAGGGGTAAAATACCTGTACACGGGAGATTATAAGCTGCAGCCGGATCCGACCTGCGAGCCGATTGAGTTTGCTGCGGCAGATGTCCTGATTACGGAGACTACTTTTGCTAACCCTGATACCAGCCATCCGGATCCCGTGGAGGAAATCAAAAAACTGAATTCCACGTCGGTAAATATTATGCTTGGTGCCTATGCCCTGGGTAAAAGCCAGCGCCTGATACGCCTGATCAATGACCACTGTCCGGAAAAAAGAATCCTGGTTCACCACAGTATTGTCCCTTTTATCAAGATCTATGAGAAATTCGGCATTGATGTGGGCAGGTATGAAGTGTACGACAGGAAAGTCATGAAAGCGAATCCGGCCAACCTGATTTACATGGTACCCCCTATGGTTTACCGCAGTTATATCAGGGCGATCAATGTCATCCGGGTTTTTGTGACCGGATGGAAACATTTACAAAACAAAAATGAATTGCAGGTGTATATATCGGATCATGTCGACTGGCAGGAAATTGTGGGAACTATTGAGCGGGTGAAGCCCAGGGAAGTGTGGACAACGCATGGCAGTGGTATCCAGCTGAAAAGTTTTTATGAAAACATTTTAGAAGTTAAATTGCTTAGTTGATGGAAGAGGGTACAGATTATTATTTTAATACCGAAGGACTGATGGTTTTTACTGCTGCATACCACCTTAAACGTGGATATTGCTGTAAGAACAAATGCAAACACTGTCCCTGGAACTATGGAAAAAATAAAAATACTGCTGCCGGTTTAAAAAAATAAATGTAAGCTAAACAAACGATGCAGATTAAGGAAGAAGCGAAGGCACCCAAATATGAAAGTGTATTTCAACAGGCTATGGTCAATGTGTTTTTTACACATAACTACTGCAATGAAAAGATGAAACAGGCATTTGTGCCCTATGATATCACTACACAGCAGTTCAATGTACTCAGGATCTTACGGGGACAGTTTCCGAAGCCCTGTACCATTAATTTATTAAAATCACGGATGCTGGATAAAATGTGCGACGCTTCCCGTATTGTTGACCGCCTGGTGCATAAAGGATTAGTGAAAAAGGAAGTGAACCCCTACGATAAACGTGCAGTGGATATCATCATCAGTGATAAGGGCCTGGAACTACTAAAGAAGATGGACGACGAAGTCAGCCTGTCTTCCATTTTATCGCCCAACCTCAGCCATGAGGAGGCGGAGCAATTGAATAAATTACTGGATAAGATCAGGCGTTAATGGTGATGTCCTGATCCTGTACCTGAAGAATAAAATCCAATCAGTGCGACGGCTATACCCAGCAGTACAGCCAGCATTTTTTTTCGGGAAACCTTATGGTCTACACTTGATTCGAAGAGGATGGTTGTGGAAATATGCAGGAAGATACCAATCACAATACCCATCATTTTATTGAAATAAGCTTCAATGCCACCTATGCTTCCATTGCTGATCCCATAACTTAAACAAAATCCCAATGGAGCCATTACCGCAAAAATGGCCACATAAAAGATGATGGACTTCCGGTCAAATTGGTTTTGCACCAGGATACTGGAGAGGGCAAAAGCTGCCGGGATATGGTGCAGGGAGATCCCGAAGATCAAAGCATTGTGCTGGTCGGCCGCCAGGGGCATACCTTCCAGGAAGGCATGCAGGCAGAGGCTGATCATGATGCCATAAGGAAATGCTTTCGTTTCATGGTGCCTATGGATATGGCCGTGTTCCACACCCTCAGAAAACTGCTCAAGGAAGATCTGGAGCAGGAAACCAATCAGGATGAAGATACCTATCTGTTCATGGTCCGGGCCACTGTAGGCTTCAGGAATAAGATGAAGAACAGTGATGGCAAATAAATAAGCCCCGCTAAAGGAAAGAATCAGTTTCAGTAACTGTGATTTGTCACTTTTGACAAAAAATATCGTAAGGCCCCCAAGAAAGGCGCAAAGAAACAAAACGAGAAGTTTCCAGATTTCCATTATCGTACCGGTTGTAATTTTCTATATATTTTCCCTGTGAAAAGCCCTATTGCCGTTCCCAGTAATGCTCCTGCCATGGTATCTATAGGGTAATGTACACCTACATAGATCTGTGCAAAGGAAATGATAAATGCCCAGGCAAGCGCCAGGGGTAAAATGGGTTTCCACCTGGGATAGAATACCATGATCAGAAATACGGCAATGGCAAAATGATTGGTCGCATGCGAGGAGGGGAAACTGTATCCGCTGCCGCAGGGAACTCTGTGGATGATGTCATTGACAAGGGTAACTTCATTACATGGCCTGACCCGCGCAACAGCTGGTTTGATGATCCTCGCGGAAATCAGGTCGCCCAGGGCGAAGGTCAGCAGAAGCATCCCGATGATATACCACCCATTTTTTTTATACTCTTTAAAGCAGAATATAATAATAAACAGATATAACGGCGACCAGAAGTAACGGTTACGCACTAAAGGTAGTAACCAGTCGAAAAATCCGTTCGCCAGTCCCCTGTGTATACTCAGGAAAAGCTCTACATCAAACTCATGTAAGGACGTCATCATATTTTTTTACACACAAGAATAAGTCTGTCGGATTTCATTTCATCAAACTCCTCCAATCCGTAACTGCCAAAAGTTGCCGTGATTTCCAGTCCGCTTTTTTCCAGCATACGCTGAAAATCGGTCTGTGAAAAGGCCTGCACCCGTTCTTCAAAGGCAAAATGTTTACCTTTGTGTTCGAAATCTATATTCTTGATGATTTTGCCCTCCGTGACATATTTATGGATATTGAAATCAATGCCTTCCACGGTTTTTATCTCGCGGTGGGTAAGGTTTTTCAGGATTTTTTGGGTGTTAAAATAGTCAATCACCACTTTTCCGTCAGCTTTGATACTTTTCCTGAATGCTTTCAGGGCACTCACATGATCTTTTTCCGTGTCGAAGTAACCGAAGCTGGTAAACAGGTTCAGTGCAATATCGTAGTAATTGATATAACCCAGTTTACGCATGTCATGTACAAAGAAATGCAGTTGCTTGGACTCAAACTGGCGTGCATATTTGATATTCTGTTCGGAAAGGTCTATCCCGGTCACATCAAAACCTTTTTTCTGGAGGTAGATCGCATGTCTGCCTCTGCCACAGGCGATATCCAGTATCCGGCTTTCTGCAGGAGGTTTCAGATAAGCAGTTAAGTTATCAATTAAGAATTCGGCTTCCTCATCATTTCGCTGACTGTATAGGATATGATAGTAAGGGGAGTTAAACCAGTATTGAAACCACTTTCGCTGCATAAAGAACCTGATATAAAATGATGCTTAAAAAAAAACAAATATAGTAATTACTGTTGCAACGGTTGGATATTTACTTTCAATTGTTTTTTATATGGTCCCTGCTTCTTAAATTTTTGCTATTTTTGCTAAACAAATATTAAAGCGTTGACACTCATAAAATCTATCTCCGGAATCAGGGGTACCATCGGCGGAATCGCCGGGAATGGCTTAACACCAATCGACATTGTGAAATTTACCGCGGCTTACGGCTCATGGGTAATTCAGCATACACAGATAAAAAAAATTGTAATCGGGCGTGATGCACGCATTTCAGGGGATATGGTCAATCACCTGGTCACCGGAACCTTACAGGGTTTGGGGATAGCAGTGGTCGACCTGGGACTTTCCACCACTCCAACAGTGGAAATCGCTGTGCCTATGGAAGGAGCCGGGGGTGGGATTATCCTGACTGCAAGCCATAATCCCAAGCAATGGAATGCACTGAAGCTGTTAAACAGTGCCGGTGAGTTTATCAGCGATGCGGATGGGCGTGAGATCCTGGAAATGGCCGAGCGGGCAGATTTTTCTTTTGCCGAGGTGAATGAGCTGGGAAAAGTAACAATGGACGATTCCTACCTGCAGAAGCATATTGATGCCGTGCTGGCATTGCCATTGGTGGATACGGAGCTCATCAGGAAGGCCAACTTTAAAGTGGCGATCGACTGTGTAAATTCTACCGGAGGCATTTTTGTCCCTGCGCTGTTAAAAGCACTGGGCGTAGAAAATATAGTTGAGCTGTACTGTGACCCAAATGGGGAGTTTCCGCATAATCCGGAGCCGCTGCCGGAAAATCTAACTGAAATCGCCAAAGTCGTGCAGCAGCAAAATGCTGACCTGGGAATTGTAGTCGATCCGGATGTTGACCGTCTTTGTTTTGTCTGTGAGGATGGATCTATGTTTGGTGAAGAGTATACCCTCGTGGCTGTTGCCGATTATATCTTAAAAAATACACCGGGAAATACGGTCTCTAACCTGTCGTCTACACGGGCGCTAAAAGATGTCACCCTGAAAGCAGGTGCGGAATACCATGCTTCCGCTGTGGGGGAAGTCAATGTGGTGAACCAGATGAAAGCGACCGGGGCGATTATTGGTGGTGAGGGGAATGGCGGGATTATCTATCCGGAATCACACTACGGGAGGGATGCCTTAGTTGGTATTGCCCTATTTTTAACGCATCTTGCGAAGTTTGGTAGATCTGTTTCCTTATTGCGCAGCAGTTACCCTAACTACCATATTTCTAAAAATAAGATTACGCTTACACCGGAAATGGATATAGATGCCTTATTGGTTAAGGTGCAGGAAAAATATAAAAATCAGCCGAACAGTACTATTGATGGGTTGAAAATAGAGTTTGACAATGAATGGGTACATCTCAGGAGGTCAAATACAGAACCGATTATCCGAATATACAGTGAGGCAGAAAATGAAACTGTGGCAGAGAACCTTGCGAAAAAGATAATTTCGGATATTAAAGAAATTTTAAAATTGAATTAAAATACACATGAACAGGATCTATTTAGATAACGCTGCAACAACACCACTTGATAAGCAGGTAATGGCCGAGATGGTTAATGTGATGGAGAATTATTATGGAAATCCTTCATCTATTCATGCACAGGGCCGTGAGGTGCGTACCCTGATTGAAAAATCAAGAAAAACTGTTGCAGGCTTGTTAAATGCAGTTCCTGCAGAAGTGTTTTTTACCTCTGGTGGAACTGAGGCCGATAATACGGCCATTCGTTGTGGCATCGCTGCATTTGGGATTAAACATGCCATTACGTCGAAAATTGAACACCATGCCGTAGAACATACCATGGAACAGTTGTTGAAAGACGGAGTCATTGATAAGCTGAGTTTCGTGAATATTGACGGCAAGGGAAATCTTGATTATGCCCACCTGGAGCAGCTTTTACAGGAAAACGGCCGCTCATTTGTTTCCCTGATGCATGCCAACAATGAATTGGGTACACTGAATGATATCGAGCGTATAGGTGATCTCTGCGAACAATACGATGCCATCTTCCATAGTGATACGGTACAGACAATGGGGCATTATGTTCACGATGTGAAGAAGCTTAAGGCACACTTCATTGTTTGTGCTGCCCATAAGTTCCATGGGCCTAAAGGCGTAGGATTTATCTATGTCAACCACAAAGTTAAGATCAGTCCCATGATATTTGGCGGTGCCCAGGAACGCAATATGCGTGGAGGTACAGAGAATGTGTATGGAATTGTTGGTCTGGCAAAGGCAATGGAAATTGCTTACGCTGAAATGGAAGAGCATAAAACCTATATCCAGGAACTCAAAACCTATATGAAGGAAAAGTTAATGGCGGAGGTTCCCGGAATTAGTTTCAATGGAGAAACTGATCCAGAGAAAAGTCTGTATACGGTACTTAACGTTTCCTTTCCGGAGATGGACATGGCAGATATGCTGTTGTTCAACCTGGATATACAGGGAATATCTGCCTCTGGTGGGAGTGCCTGTTCTTCAGGTTCAAATATAGGTTCCCATGTCCTTACCGGTATTGGTGTAGACCCTAACCGGCCATCGGTACGTTTCTCTTTCAGTAAGTTCAATACCAGGGAAGAACTTGATTTTGTAGTAGAAAAAGTGAAGCATATTGTTGAACAGAATATTACAGTTTAATAGGCTTGCATTAGCGGTAGGTGGTAATACTGTACAGCGGAGGAATAACCCAGCTGACCAAAGCCCATAGCATCCAATATTAAAGAGGCTGCTGCAGGGGAGGACAGACGAAAATAGAAAAACAAGGCCGGTCATGATGAATGATACGGCCTTTGTTTTTGGCCGAGCAGCGCATAAACATTCTACACAGGCCTTTTGGGGGCTTTTGCAGGAAAAAATTAACCGGTTATGGATCCCCGGATCTTACAGGGGATTTGAATTTAATCAAACAATGCGCATACTTACCTGTTTATAAGAGTAATTCAACTTATTAATTCATTAAATACATCTATTATGATTACTCCTGAAGAACAATATAACGAAGAAGAAGAGAAAAAGACCGTTTATAAAGAAACCACAGATGATGATGAACTGACCAGTGGAGAGACTTCCACGCCCTCATCAAATTCGGCATTTGCCCGTCAGCCTGAGCGTAAAAACAAACCGCTTGGATCCAGTCATGAACCTGGTGTGACGCCTGGCAGAGAATTTTAAATTATATACGCATAAAATAAACTGACGAGGCTGTATCATAAATCATGATCAGCCTCTTTTTTTATTTATAGCTTCTGTCTCTGCTTATTTTTTATAACATTTTTTCGCAGCACTATTGACACAATTATTTGATTTTCATATATTTAATGTATTAAAACACACTAGATATGGCAATCAGAGAACCCGTATTTAAGCCCTATAACCAACAGCAGATTCTTGCCATTCCGCCCACTCTTGATGAATTAATTCCTGATTCCCATCCTGTTAGAGTTGTAAATGAGGTGATTAATAAGATTAGTATAGAACCTCTTCTAAAAGCCTACCACATTAAAGGCAGTTCCAGCTATCATCCCCAACTTTTGCTTAAAGTTCTGGTTTATGGTTATCTCACCAATATCTATTCGAGCCGTAAGCTGGCTGCCGCTTGCCGTGAAAGCATCTACTTTATGTGGCTGAGCTCCATGAGCTACCCAGATCACAATACCATCAACCGTTTCCGGGGTGTACGCCTGAAACATGCCCTTCGCAGTGTATTTGAGGATGTGGTAAAACTACTTGCCGCTGAAGGCTTATTAAGTATTGAGGAAATCAATACCGACGGGACTAAGATCGAAGCCAGTGCCAACAAGTACACTTTTGTCTGGAAGAAATCCATTCAGACCAATAAGGAAAAAATGAAAAAGCAGCTGACCCACATTTGGGAATATGCGCAACAGGTGGCCAGTGATGAAGACAAGATGCCTGAGCCGCCTGATTTTAAACAGATTGATAGTGAGAAGGTAAAGCAAGCTGTAGAGCAGCTGAATGAAAAGCTTGCCGGGCAGAAAGATATAGACAAGAAAGTGAAGGATAAGCTAAAGTATGTAACTAAAAATTATCCGCAGAATATAGCCAGATATGAAGCTCAGGAGGCTATTTTGGGCGAGAGAAACAGTTATAGTAAGACAGATACAGATGCTACTTTCATGCGGATGAAAGAAGACCACATGAAAAACGGACAGCTGAAGCCCGGCTATAATGTACAGATATCTACCTCTAACCAGTTTATCGTCAATTACACGATACATCCCAACCCAACCGACACGACTACCCTGAAGATCCACCTGGAACAACACGTAAGCAGCTTTGGAAAAGCACCAAAGAAACTTACAGCAGATGCAGGCTATGGTTCTGAGGAAAACTACCAACTGCTGGAAGATCAGAAAGTTGAGGCTTTTGTGAAATATGGCATGTTCGATAAACAGCAGAAGGGTAAGTACAACAGCAAATCTCCTTTTGGGGCAGACAAACTTTTTTATAACCAGCAGCAGGATTGTTATATCTGCCCAATGGGCCAGCAAATGCTCTCAATCGGGTCTTACACAAAAAAGACGACAACAGGCTTTAAGCAAACCCTTAAAAGATACCAGGCAAGGAATTGTGAAAACTGTCCTATGAGAGCAGTTTGCCATAAATCAAAAGAGAACCGCATCATTGAAATCAATGAAAACCTGAACAGGCTTAAGCAAAACGCATTCGAAAAGCTGAACAGCGAAGAAGGAATACAGCGGCGAAAGAAACGATGTTATGATGTAGAACCTGTCTTCGGAAATATCAAACAGAACCACGGGTTCCGCCGCTTTAGGCTCCGTGGAAAGGAAAAAGTGGCCATCGAATGGGGCTTACTCGCAATTGCACAAAATATCAGAAAAAAAGCAGCCTAAAAGAGCTGTTTCATTGACCTTTTTCAAAATCAGATGACTAAAATGCAAATGAACGCGTTGGTGTCCAGAGATGGTACAAAACTTACCCATCATAAAAAAAGGCTGCATCATCTAATTTGATACAGCCTCTTTTTATGTACGGCATATTTTTATATAGCGTAATGGCCCATTGTTTCGGAGCACAAGCTGTAAAATCAGGTTGGTATGCAAAAGCCTGTGGAATTTTTGAATGGCTGATCATTTCTATTTCCTAAATAAATTGAATAGTATTGTGTAACTAAAACGATTTAATCCTTTATTTTAGAAACGAAAATATCAATTAGCGTATATCAGTAGCAGGAACCACATTTTTTAATGCTTTTGATGCGTAAATTGAATACTAAATTATAACACACATAAAATGATAAAGCAATTTCTATCCGTATTATTATTTTCTGCGGCAATACCTGTACTGGCTCAGAAGACTGATCACATCACTGATCCTGTAGAATGGATTAATCCATTGATGGGTTCTGCAAGTAAACCGGACCTGTCTAACGGGAATACCTATCCAGCCATTGCTGTACCATGGGGAATGAATTTCTGGACCCCTCAGACCGGTAAGATGGGGGATGGCTGGGCATACACCTATGATGCTGACAAAATAAAGGGATTTAAACAAACCCATCAACCTTCACCATGGATGAATGACTACGGACAGTTTTCTGTGATGCCGGTTACCGGTAAAAAAAGATTCACACAATCGGACAGGGAGAGCTGGTTTTCCCATAAGGCAGAAACGGCCAAACCCTATTATTACAGTGTTTACCTGGCAGATGCAGATGTGACCACTGAGATTACCCCAACGGAAAGGGCAGCACAGTTCCGTTTTACCTTTCCTGCTTCCGATAGTTCCTATGTAGTGATCGATGCTTTTGACAAAGGGTCATACATCAAGGTCATTCCAAAAGAGCGTAAGATTGTGGGCTACAGCACCCGTTATGCAAGGGGGCCTTTACCCAATTTTAAGAACTACTTCGTCATTTATTTTGATAAAGCTTTTGTTTCTGCCGAAACCTGGCATGGAAATACTCTTGCCGGAGATACACTGGAATTAAAAAGTGACCATTCAGGAGCCATTATAGGTTTCAAAACTAAAAAAGGGGAACAGGTGGGAATGAAGGTAGCTTCGTCATTCATTAGTGTGGAGCAGGCAGATATCAGCCTGAAACGCGAGCTTGCGGGTGATAGTTTTGAGTTGACGAAACAAAAAGCGAAGACCGTATGGAATAAAACGCTGAGCCGGATTGCTGTAGAAGGTGGTACAGTGGATCAAACCCGTACTTTTTACTCCAGCCTGTATCGTACGGTGTTTTTTCCCAATAAACTGTATGAAATCGATGCTGCGGATAAAATTGTACACTGGAGTCCCTACAACGGTAAAACGCTGCCGGGATACATGTTTGCAGGTACAGGTTTCTGGGATACTTTCCGGGCCTTATATCCCTTCCTGAACCTTGTTTATCCTGCAATTAATAAAGAAATGCAGGAAGGCCTGATCAACGATTACAAAGAAGGCGGCTGGTTGCCAGAATGGTCCAGTCCGGGTTACGCCAATATTATGGTAGGCAATAACTCTGCCTCGGTAGTCGCCGATGCTTATATCAAGGGCATACGTGGTTATGATATTGAAAAGTTATATGAAGCATTGCAGCATGGGGCGAACAACGAGGGACCGATTGAAGCGGTAGGAAGAGCAGGGGTGAAGTATTATAATGATCTCGGTTATGTCCCTTATGATGTTAAAATTAATGAAAACGCCGCGCGGACTTTAGAATATGCCTATGATGATTTTACGATCTATCAACTGGGTAAAGCCCTGAATAGACCGAAATCTGAAATAGGGATTTATGCCAAAAGGGCGATGAATTACAAGCACCTTTTTGATCCTTCGACAGGATTAATGCGGGGGAAAAACAAAGACGGGTCTTTCCAAAGTCCCTTTAACGGATTCAAATGGGGGGATGCCTTTACTGAAGGGAACAGCTGGCATTATACCTGGTCAGTTTTTCAGGACATAGACGGCCTGGCTAAACTGATGGGGGGAAAAGAGAAATTCGCCATGAAGCTTGATTCCGTGTTTTCTTTGCCTCCTGTCTTCGATGACAGCTATTATGGTGGAGTCATCCACGAGATCAGGGAAATGCAGATTGCAAATATGGGGCAATATGCGCATGGCAACCAGCCTATTCAGCATATGACCTACCTGTATAACTATGCGGGACAGCCATGGAAAACCCAGTACTGGGTAAGGGAGGTGCTGGACAGGATGTATAAAGCTACACCTGACGGATATTGCGGGGATGAGGATAATGGGCAGACTTCAGCGTGGTACGTATTTTCTGCGCTGGGATTTTATCCTGTGACCCCTGCTGTGGATCAATATGTTCTTGGCGCACCTTTGTTCAAAAAAGTAACCCTGAACCTTGAAAATGGTAAACAGGTAATTATCAATGCGGCCAATAACAATGCCAGCAACAGGTATATCCAGACTTTGAAACTCAATACCAAAGACTATACAAAAAACTGGCTGAGCCACTCTGAATTGCTGAAAGGTGCAGTCCTGGATTTCCACATGTCGGCTGAACCCAATAAGAAGAGAGGGGTGAATACCTCCGACTTTCCATATTCTATGTCAACTGACAAGGATTTGTAAAGACAGTACGGGGATATTGTAAGGATAGGCTATTGCAGTAAATTAAAAATGGCAGTTAAGGTTTAAATGATAGAATCATTCAAACCTTAACTGCCATTTTTTCTCATAAACCCTGCTTCATAACTACTTCAGCAGGTAACCGTGTAAAACCTTCTCCCCATTTCTTCTCATAAACCCTGCTTCATAACTACTTCAGCAGATAGCCCTGTAAAACCTTCCCGCCATATCTTCTCATAAATCCTGCTTCATAACTACTTCAGCAGATAACCCTGTAAAACCTTCCCGCCATTTCTTCTCATAAATCCTGTTTCATAACTACTTCAGCAGATAACCCTGTAAAACCTTCCCGCCATTTCTTCTCATAAATCCTGCTTCATAACTACTTCAGCAGATAACCCCGTAAAACCTTCTCCCCATTTCTTCTCATACACCCTGCTTCATAACTACTTCAGCAGATAGCCCTGTAAAACCTTCCCGCCATTTCTTCTATAAATCCTGCTTCGTAACCCATTCAACAGATGATTGTATAAAAAAAGACCTTCCCTTTTTCCGGCCTTAAATTGCGTTTCAGCAATTTCCAGACGGAAAAAGGGAAGGTCTTTTTCAAGCGAAGCCAGGATAAATCTATCCAGGCAAAAGCATACTAGTTCTTCACCATTTTGAGGAAACTTCCTAATTTAGCCTTCATCTCCCTGCGGTCAACAATAAAATCAAGGAAGCCATGTTCCAGTACAAACTCAGCAGTCTGAAAACCTTTAGGTAAATCTTTCTTAATCGTTTCTTTAATCACCCTTGGTCCGGCAAAACCGATCAAGGCACCTGGCTCTGCGATATTGATATCACCAAGCATAGCATAGGAAGCGGTTACACCACCTGTGGTAGGGTCGGTAAGCAAAGAAATATAAGGGATTTTAGCCTGGCTCAACAATGCCAGCTTAGCTGAAGTTTTAGCCATCTGCATCAATGAAAATGCGGCTTCCATCATCCTGGCCCCACCCGATTTTGAAATCATCAGGAAAGGAATTTTATGTTTGATACTATAATCGATAGATCTGGCAATTTTCTCACCTACTACGGAGCCCATAGAGCCACCGATAAAGTTGAAATCCATACAGGCTACAACAAGATCTTCTCCATCCATTTTACCTACGGCAGCACGGATAGCGTCTTTCAGACCTGTCTTTGCCATGGTATCTGTCAGGCGTTCAGTATAGGGTTTACTATCATTAAAATTCAGCGGGTCACCTGAGGTCAGGTTACCGAAAAGCTCTGTAAACTGATTGTTATCAAATAATACCTGAAAATATTCTTTAGAGCCAACTCTTAAATGGTAATTGCAATAGTGACAAACGTATTTATTTTCGATCAGGTCTGCACTGTGTAACACTTTCTTACAGTTAGGACATTTGTTCCATAAGCCATCCGGCGCTTCTTTTTTCTCTTCAGTAAGCGTACTGATACCTTTTTTTTCTCTCTTAAACCAAGCCATGTTATTCGTTGAAAAATGCGATTACAAAGAAACAAAAAAAAATTAGAACAGTTTACCCTGTTTTTAGTATAATTTAGCTAAATAATGACGGGCGTTTATGTAAATAATGATCTTAGACATTTGCGTGGCATATTATTTTTCCTAACTTCGGCATATATTAAATCTTATTACAATGAGTTTAAAAGGCTATAAAGGCGTAATTTACGGAGATGCCGTTCAGGAATTGTTTGAACAGGCTAAGAAGCACCAGTTTGCACTACCAGCGGTAAATATTACCGGAACAAATACGATCAATGCAGTTATGGAAACTGCTAAAGCGGTGAATTCACCTGTAATGATCCAATTATCAAACGGCGGAGCTCAGTTTTACGCAGGAAAAACATTAAATAATGACAACTTAAATGCATGTGTATTGGGTGCAGTCTCTGCGGCTAAACATGTTCATTTATTAGCGGAACACTACGGTGTTGCTGTAGTTTTACATACAGACCATGCTGCAAAAAAATTATTACCATGGATCGACGGTTTGTTAGACCACGGAGAGAAATTTTTCGCAGAAACAGGTAAACCATTGTTTTCTTCACACATGATTGACCTTTCAGAAGAGTCGATTGAAGAGAACATGGAAATTTCCGTGAAGTATTTAGCACGTATGGCTAAAATGGGTATGACACTTGAAATTGAATTGGGTGTGACCGGTGGTGAAGAAGATGGTGTTGACAATAGTGATGTTGACAGTTCTAAATTATATACTCAGCCTTCAGAAGTAGCTTATGCCTATGAAGAATTGAGCAAAGTAAGTGACAAATTTACAATTGCAGCAGCATTCGGTAATGTTCACGGTGTTTACAAACCAGGTAATGTTAAATTACAACCGGTAATCCTTAAACATTCTCAGGATTTCGTGAAAGAGAAATTTAACCTTACTGCTGAAAAACCTGTTAATTTTGTATTCCATGGTGGATCTGGTTCCTCTACTGAGGAAATCAGAGAGGCTATTTCTTATGGTGCTATCAAAATGAATATCGATACTGATATGCAATGGGCATTCTGGGAAGGTATCTTAGATTATTATAAAGCCAATGAAGCTTATCTTCAGGGACAGATTGGTAATCCTGATGGAGAAGATAAACCAAATAAAAAGTATTATGATCCACGCGTTTGGTTGCGTAAAGGTGAAGAGACTTTTGTGAAACGTTTAACACAAGCTTTTGAAGATCTGAATTGCAGAGATGCAAGCGATAAATTGTAAGCTAACCAAATATTCTTTTAAGCCGCTGCCTGAATTTCAGACAGCGGTTTTTTTTTGTCTATTCACCTGCTGTTGCTGCCAATATTCTATATTAGTACAAAAATATAGACGATGGAAACTGAAACTAAATCAAAAAGCCTGTTTGAGAAATTTTCCAACAAAGCAACAGCCTTCACGGGAAGCTCTCCTGCATTTATCATCGCTTTCCTGACTGTTGTCATCTGGGCGGTGACCGGACCCCTGTTCCATTACTCCGAAACCTGGCAGCTGGTCATCAACACAGGTACTACCATTATTACTTTCTTAATGGTCTTCCTCATCCAAAAAGCACAGAATAAAGACGGGAAGGCCATACAGCTGAAATTAAATGAACTTCTGGCAGCAAATGAGCGGGCAAGCAACAGGATGGTGGATATAGAAGATTTAACGGAAGCAGAGCTCGACCAGCTGCATAAATTCTATGTTACATTGTCATCATTGGCAAAACAAGAAACCGATATCCATTGTTCTCATTCCATAGATGCAGCAACGGAGATCAATGAGATTAAAGTAGAGCATTCACGTCATCATAAAGACAAATCACATCATGGAAATACTTCAGGTAAATAAGATCAGGACCCAGGAAGAGCTGGAAAGGGCATTTGCTATCCGTAAAAAGGTATTTGTAGAAGAACAGGGGTGTCCGGCAGACCTGGAATATGAAAATGAGGATGTTTCTACCCATTTCCTGGCCTTAATGGACAATATGCCATGTGGTGCCTGCCGCTGGCGTAAAACAGAGCAGGGGTACAAACTGGAGCGGTTTGCAGTACTAAAGGAATTTCGGGGGAAAAGGGTAGGTCAGGCATTGCTGGCTGCTGCCCTGGATGACATCCCGGATCATGCCGATCTGATTTATCTGCATTCCCAGCTGGATGCCACCAGCCTCTATGCCAAATTTGGTTTCGCCGTAGAGGGGGAACAATTTGAGGAAGCAGGAATCAGGCACTTTAAAATGGTGAAACGATAATCCGGTATATCCCTATTAGCGGGAGGAAGCAGGTCAGGTTTGGAATACCGCAGCCGATAAGGCCAATGCTTCTTCCCATTTCTCCTGGTTCAGTTGCAGGCTTTCCCCCTGTTGCTCCAGAAAGGCAATAAGCTCTTCTGTGGCCAGGTTACCGGTCAGGTCATCCTTTGCCATCGGACAGCCTCCATATCCCTTCAGGGCACTGTCAAAACGCCTGCATCCACTATGGTATGCTGCTTCAATCTTCTCCATTCTCGTTTCCGGGGTACTGTGCAGGTGAAGGCCTATCTCTGTGTGGTGAAATCTTTCAGTCAGCAGGGGAAGCAACTCCCGTATTTTTGCAGGGGTAGAAGCACCAATGGTATCAGATATCGAAAGTATGGTGGTACCACTTTCGACCAGGGCAGAAGCCCAGTGCTCTACAATCTCGTTGTTATACACATCCCCGTAAGGATTACCAAAGCCCATGGACAAATAAACGACCGCTGTCTTTCCTTGCTGGTCACACAATTCCAGCAGCTGTTTTACCGTATCCAGCGACTTGGTGATCCCCGCATTGGTATTCCTTTGCTGGAAGGTCTCGGATATCGAAAATGGAAAGCCAATATAGCTGATCTCCGGGAAGGTCGCCGCTTCTTCTGCACCCCGTAAATTAGCTACAATGGCAAGTAGTTTGCTTTGTGTATGGCTCAGGTCAAGCTGTGCCAGTACCTCCCTTGTATCCTTTAATTGCGGAATAGCTTTCGGAGAAACAAAACTGCCGAAGTCGATCGTATCAAAGCCAACTTTTAAAAGCAGGTTGATATATGCAGCTTTCAGGGCTGTAGGAATAAAATCATGAAGGCCCTGCATGGCATCCCTTGGGCATTCTATCAGTTTTAGGGGGTGTAGTTTCATGAGGAACTCAAATTAAGAAAAAAAAGGCATAAACAAAAAAAGGCACCCTATAAAGGATGCCTTTTATGACTATAGCGTTTAGCTTATTTGGCTTTTTTCTGACCAAGGTCGATTACAATTGGAGTAGAGATACACAGTGATGAGTAGGTACCAATAATACGGCCAATTAATAATGCAAAGATAAATCCTCTGATACTTTCTCCACCGAAGATGAAGATCACTAACAAGACAAAGAATACGGTTAATGAAGTCAGGATGGTACGGCTTAAGGTACTGTTCAAAGCAAAGTTGATCAGTTTATTACGTTCTTCACCATATAAATCATCTTTACCTGCTTCAGTAAGCTTCTCTCGGATACGGTCAAATACAACAACTGTTTCTGTCATGGTATAAGACATTACGGTTAATATCGCCGCAATAAAGTCCTGTCCGATTTCCAGGGAGAATGGCAGTACACCATCCAGGATGGTATAGAATGACAATACCAGCAGCACGTCATGGAAAAGGGCGATAACCGCACCAAGACCATAGTTCAGTTTCTTGAACCTTACGATGATGTAAACAAACATCAGCAGGCAGGAGAACAGGACAGCTCCGTAAGCACTGTAAACAAGGTCGCTCGCAATGATTGGCCCTACTTTCTGGTTACTTTCGATGGTATATTTAGCACCTGTTTTGTTCAGGCCTTCTCTCAGTGTGTTTTCCACCAATTTATCTGCACCAGCATCCTGGTCAGTAATATGGAAGGTTGTGGTAATTTTTAACTGGTTATCGCTACCTGCAGTTTTAACCTGGATTTCTTCATTTTCAAAGCTTGGGGCAAGTTTCTCTTTCACATCTTCGGTATTCATTCCTTTATCGAAATGAACGATGTAAGTTCTTCCGCCTTTGAAGTCAATACCCAGTCTTAAACCACCATTTTTAAAATAGAAGACAAAACCTAAGATAATGATCACTGAAGAAATGATGTAATAGATCTTTCTGCGGCCTACGAAGTCGAATGCAATATTTTTGAAGGCATGGATCGTCGCTTTATTACCAAAAGTAATATTGGCATTTTTAGCCAGCAGGCTTTCAAATACGATACGTGAGATCAATACGGCACAGAACAGGGACGACAGGATACCAATACACAGGGTGGTGGCAAATCCCTGAACAGGGCCGCTACCGAAGATGTACAGGATCACACCCAGGATCAATACCGTAACGTTGGAGTCAATGATAGAAGGCATTGCATGTTTGAAACCTTCTTTGATAGACACGCTGATATTTTTACCATGGTTCAGCTCTTCCCTTACCCGTTCGAAGATCAGGATGTTTGCATCAACTGATAAACCGATCACGAGGATAATACCTGCGATACCCGGTAAGGTCAGTACAGCACCCAATGAAACAAGGATACCGAAGATGAAGAACAAGTTGATCACCAATGCAAGGTTAGCTACCCATCCTGCTTTGTTGTAATATAAGGCCATGAACACAAGGATCACGATAAATGCAAGCACGAATGACAATAAACCATTGTCGATAGCTTCCTGTCCCAATGAAGGACCTACCACGAACTCTCCTACAATACGTGCAGGAGCAGGCAATTTACCAGCTTTCAGGATGTTTGCTAAATCCTGTGTTTCATTCACTGTAAAGTTACCTGTGATCGAAGAAATACCGTTAGGGATTTCATTCTGCACTGTAGGCGCAGAGTACACTGCGTTATCCAATACGATAGCGATTGATTTTTTGTTATTTGGATCTGCCGAAGCTTCAGCAGTAATTTTTTTCCATTTCTGCGCACCTTCGCCAGTCATGTACATGGTCACTTCAGGTTTACCCTTCTGGTCGTAATCATGACGGGCATCGCTGATGGCGTCACCACCTAAATCTGGTTTTCCATCTGCATTGACAGATTTAATGGCATATAATTCGAAAACCTTCGTTCCGTCCATCGGTCTTACACTCCACATGAATTTGAAACTCTGAGGAATGATTGCCGCGATTTCAGGCATTCTGAAATATGAATTTACTTTGGCTGTGTCTTTTTGTGCTACCCATCCCACTGTCGGACCCGGACGTAAAGCAGGTTGCCCGTTTTCAGCCTGGTAAGTAGGGATATTTAAAACAGCAAACAAAGGGTTAGTTTTAGTTAGCTCCTGGGTTTTAAGATCTGTAGAATCTTTCCCGGTTTTCTTTGCTAATCCAGCCAGAGCACTTGTGCTTTTTGCAGCAGTGTCTGTTACTTTTGTTGCGGTGGTATCTTTTAATGTTGAAGCAAGGGTTTTGTTGATATTCTCCATGATAGAGTAGACCTCTTCATTTTGATATACCTGCCAGAACTGTAATTCAGCAGAACCTTGTAAAAGTTTATGTACCCTTTCTTTATCCTGAACACCTGGCATCTCGATCAGGATACGGTTGGTACCTTCCTGTTTTTGCATGTTCGGGCTCACCACACCAAATCCGTCAATACGGCTTCTGATAATGATAAATGAACGGTCGATTGCACTGGTTGCTTCTTTTGAAAGGTAAGCTGCTACTTCAGCATTGCTGGCATTGGCTTTCAGCTGCTGTGCATTATCCTGGTTAGAGAAATAATCTGCAAGTTTTACATTAGGGCTGATTTTTTCAAATTCGTTGACAAACAAACTGATGAAATCCTTACCACCTGCATTCAGCTGCGTTTGTGCTGTGGACAGTGCTTTGTTAAAATTGGCATCATCTGTATTGTTTGCCAAAGATTTAACAAGCTCACCTAACGAGATTTCCATCGTTACGTTCATACCGCCTTTAAGGTCAAGACCTAAGTTGATTTCTTTTCCTTTGCAAAACTGATAGTCAAATCCGAAAACCGGATAAACAGGTACAGTTGACATGGAGTCCAAATAAGCTTTTTCTTTTTCTAAGTCGCCTTTAGCATATGCTTTTGCGTCTTTTTCTACCTTCGAAGTAACGAGATTAAACGAGAGGGAATACACACAGACAATACCTAATAGTATTGCCATAAATTTAATGAAACCTTTACCTTGCATTTTTTGTTTGTAATTATTTGTCTATGCTGTATTATTTTTCAACAAGTCGGCAAATCTAATTAATTTTTTAATTAATAGTCAGCCTAATATAATATTTATTGAGCAGGCGGAACTATTTCCTGATTAACGTGGAGAATGTGTATCCGAAAGCATTTTTCTCATCCGGCCCATAAGTTGTACTTTCTGTTTCTATCCAGAGCTCAGGCTGGATGGCCGGGAAGAAGGTATCTGCTTCAAATGTGCCTTTAACCACAGTGAGATAGATCTTATCGGTCATATCCATGGCCATTTTGTAAATTTCTGCCCCACCGCCAATAAATACCTCTTCTTCATCTTTACAGCGGGCAATTGCTTCCTCCAGCGTATGGACAACTTCTGCTCCCGGAATGCTGATCTCTTTTTTCCGTGTAATAATTATATTACGTCTGTTGGGAAGAGGTTTACCCACAGAATCGAAAGTTTTGCGTCCCATAATAATGGTATGGCCGCTGGTGATGGTTTTGAAATGTTTCAGGTCTGCCGGCAGGTGCCACAGCAGTTTATTTTCTTTTCCTATCGCATTGTTTTCAGCGGTAGCGACTATCATAGACAAGATCATACGGCAACGATTCCTTTAATATGCGGGTGGGGTTCATAATTTTTAAGCGTGAAATCTTCATAGCGGAAGCTGAAGATATCTGTCACTTCGGGATTAATTTCCATAACCGGTAAGGGTTTGGCATCCCTGCTGAGCTGTAGTTTTGCCTGTTCAATGTGATTATTATACAAATGTGCATCCCCAAGGGTATGGATGAAGTCGCCATACTGCAATCCGCACACCTGGGCAACCATCATGGTCAGCAAAGCATAGGAAGCGATATTAAAAGGAACCCCAAGGAAAATATCCGCACTGCGCTGATACAGCTGGCAGCTTAATTTTCCATCGGCTACATAGAACTGGAAAAAGGCATGGCATGGTGGAAGTGCCATCTGATCAATATCAGCTACATTCCATGCGGATACAATGATACGTCTTGAATCCGGATTGTTTTTTATCGTCTGGATGATATTGCTGATCTGGTCAATATGCCGCCCGTCAGGTGTAGGCCAGGAGCGCCATTGAGAACCGTAAACGGGGCCTAAATTACCCTGTTCATCTGCCCATTCATCCCATATCTTTACATTGTTATCTTTCAGGTACCTGATATTTGTATCTCCGCTTAAAAACCAGATCAGCTCATGGATAATTGATTTAAGGTGTAGTTTTTTGGTGGTGACCATAGGGAACCCTTCCTGTAAGTTAAAGCGCATCTGGTAGCCGAATACACTGATGGTACCCGTTCCTGTACGGTCGTGCTTCTGGGCACCATGATCCAGCACATGCTGCATTAAATCTAAATATTGTTTCATTGATGTCTTTCTCTTTTTTCTTTGTCAGATGGAACCTGTGGTGATTTAAATACGATGCAGGTTTGCCTGCAAAACTAAACAAAATACTAAGTTTGTGCATTATCTCCTAAAATATTAAGAAATGCTTGCATTCGCTAATGCCAAGGTCAATCTTGGTTTACATGTGACAAAAAAGAGGGCGGATGGTTACCATGAGCTGGAAACCGTATTCTATCCGGTGCGTATCAATGATGTGTTGGAAATTACGGATGCACCGGAAACAGGATGTATAGTCAGAGGAATTGATGTACCGGGTGATGCCGCGGATAATATTTGCCTGCGTGCCTATCAATTATTGAAAAATGACTACGATCTTCCACCGCAACAGATTACCCTGCTGAAAAATATTCCTGTAGGTGCAGGACTTGGCGGGGGCTCTGCCGATGCGGCCTTCCTGATCAGGTTGCTGAACACAAAGTTTAAACTGGATCTTTCTGTGGCAGCGATGGAAGGATATGCGCGCAGACTGGGGGCCGACTGTGCATTTTTTGTGGAGAACAAACCGGTATATGCGGTAGGAAAAGGGGATGAATTTGCGCCCCTGAGTATAGATCTGAGTCCTTATTTTATGGTATTGGTGAAACCTCCTGTACATGTGTCTACTGCAGCGGCCTATGCAGGGCTGCAGCCTGTCATGCCTGAAAAGGAACTCAAAGCGCTGATTTCCTTGCCTGTCGGGACATGGAAATCTCATTTGAAGAATGATTTCGAAAAGCATGTTTTTGTAAAATATCCTGAAATTGCTCAAATAAAAGCGCGGCTTTATGCTTCAGGTGCTACATTTGCAATGATGAGCGGCAGTGGATCCAGTGTCTATGCACTTTTTGAGTCGCCCATAAAATTACCCGAACTGGAAATAAACAATAAAGTATTCTATAATATTTAGTCAGCATGGAGATTAACCTGGTACGTAAAAATAATAAATTCAATTTTGAAGCAGAGAGTGCTTCCGGACAAACGGTTGAACTGGATGCAAATCCGAAGATTGGCGGGGAAGGAAAAGGATTCAGGCCAATGGAAATGTTACTTGTCGGTTTGGGTGGATGCAGTGGTATAGATATGGTCAATGTCCTGACCAAACAAAAGGAGCCCCTGGAGGATATCAAAATCAGCATTAAGGCTACCCGTAAAGAGGAAGAAACGCCAGCGATATTTGATGTGATCGACATTCGCTTTGAATTGTATGGAGACCTGAATATCCAGAAAGTAGAGCGGGCACTGGCACTGACTTTTGATAAATATTGCTCCGTATCGAATATTTTAGGCCGTTCGGCCACCATTAATTTTTCATACGAAGTACACCCTTAAGGGAAATCACTGCTGCAATAGCAACTTTGTTTTTTTTTTACATGACCACTTTATCACCTGATCACAAAGTTTTTTATCACCTGATCATAAATAGTCCTGACCAGGTGATAAAAAATACTAACTGATATATTCCCGGTCTTCTTCTGTCAGGCCATCTTTCTCCTGGTCCGTTTTATGGGTATTGTCGAATTTATCGTCATACGTACTCACCACAACTTTAGGCCTCCCTGTCCAGTATCCCAGTATAAAACCTATAAAAGTAAACACCCCTACAACGACCAGTTTGGAGATATCTTTTTCAACGAAGATGAAATCAAATTTAACCGGATCTGTATTCATCATCAGAAATACAGTGATCAATACGGTAATTAGGATAATGAAAATGGTTTTTGCACGCATGGGATTAAAAAGTATAGTTTACAATTAATTCAAATATAGGATTCTGGTGGTATTGTTTGTTCACAAACACAAATCTTGTACCCAAATCAAAAACAGGTTCATAACGCATCAGGTTCATGCTGCTGTGCAGTTCGAATCCGTAAGTCTTTGGTGCTGATAGATCCGTACCGGAACCCAGGTTTTCATAATGGCAGAACAAGGCACCACGGACATTCGTGATATAGGCCAGGGGACCGATCTCTGTATCAGGAAAGGCGATAGGGAAGCGGTAATTGAGCAACAGCGTATTTTTGAGCCTGCTGTTTGCCCTGATATTATTATAGCCGTAAACCGTGTTAATGGCATTGGTAAACGCACGGATACCGGAAGATTCCTGATAGTTGAAATTCGCCAGCAGCACATGGTTTTTGGCTATACCCGGAAAATAGAAAAATCCTTCTGCAGCGAACAGGTCCCCACTCAGTTGGGGATCAAATGGCTGACTCAGGTAAGTCAACCGGATGGTCTGCGCCCATCGCGGTGCAATATCCCTTTCTGCTGCCCTGATGCTGTGGGTAAAAGTAAACCCGGTCTGCAAAGGAAACTGGAGTCTGGTAATGTAGTTCGCCGGCATATTTTCTGCCGCATACCGCTGGGTGTAACTGGTACCCAGGTTAACCGAAAAGTTATAATTGTGATTTTGTGCACTCAGGGAAACGGGAATCTGGGCCTGGAGGGCCACATAATTTTCTCGCCAGTCGCCCTGTTCAAACCCTGTTGTAGTTTCATAAAAAGCCCTGCGCGGCAAATTCCTGTAACTCAGGTTAAAAATGGGATAAAAGCTTTTAAAGCTGATTCCTGCATTGTACTCAAAACGTCGCAGGTCGCGCTGGTAATCAATTCCTGCGTAGGTATCCACTGTATTCAGCAGGTTGTTGGATTTCAGCTGCAGACCAGCTTTGTACTCATCTTCTACATTTGGGGAGATGCTGTGAAAATTAAACAGGTGGCCCAATTTATGGTAGGGTTTACTGGTAAAATTACTATCCGGGATGGCGGAAAATACATTGCCTGTGTTCTCCTGCTTTTCTGCTGCAGCACCAAAATAAACGAAGTGATTGAGCGCTACTTCCTCAGCTTGTAAAATCGTCTTTGATACCCCATACCCATACAGGTTATAATTATTGAAAAGGACACTATCGGTTCCTTCAATTGGTGTCGGGTTAAATGCACCGTATTTTGCAGCGCTCAGGGCCGTTATTTTTTTAGAGGATACATTGACCTGGTAGATGTTGTCAATTCCATTGTAATGCGCATTAAATGCGATCTGGTCCTTTATAAAAACCGGGCGGCGGAGCTGCTGTGCAGTTTCAGGAATAATCTTGCTGGTATTCCCGTTATCGGTTACGGTCCATAAGGCTTTTCCCTGTTCAGCTACGCTGATATAAGCAATCGTATGGTCATCATCGCTGAAAGAAGGCGTCTGGATCAGCAAATTTTGAGGATTCGGGTAAGACCTGATCATTTTTCCGTCTGCAGCATGGAGTACGACCAGCTGTATCTGATTGCTGAGGTCTATACTGACGGCAACTATCCTGGTTCCGTCTTTTGACAGGGAAGGGGAGAATAACCTTGATCTGGAACTTAATTTTTTCACTTTACCGGTTTCCAGGTCGTAACTGCAAATTACGCTGTAACTCCTGCGAAAGAAACGCGGGTCGTACCTCACCTCATCCCATACAATTTTGCCATTGGCGTAGCTGAACCAGGGACTTTCCTGGTAACCAATTCCCTGTAATCTTTTTTCTTTCCCATCAGGACTGGTCAGCACAAATGCGGCGGCTTCTGCTTTGCTTTGTTTAAGCGTCAGTATTTTTCCATCAGCCAACTTTACCGGGAAATAATAATTGGTTTCATAGCTGGCGGTGGGACTCAATTGGGGATAATTCCTGGATGGCGTGCTTTCTGCCTGTGCCTCCCAGTCTTTCCTGATTCTTGCCGTACTGAAATCGTACCATTCTTTTCCGGTTTTTCCGGTATATTTTTTAAGGCTCTTTGCAAATGGATACAAGCGGACAGGGCGCTTTTTAAGGTCGGTCAGTACGCTGTCAAAAACAAATTTTCCTGAAGACTCCCTGATCTGTGAAGCCAGTAGATAGCCCAGCTGGTAATAACCGGGAGTAATGTCTTTTTGGGATCCAAAATTTGCCTTGCTGTAGGAAAATTCCTTTCCTTCCAGAATGGAGGTGCGGTAGGGCATAATCCATACCGGCTGCCTGCCCCGTCCGGCATGGGTAAGTGAAGTTTCCGTACTTACCGCATCCCCTTCGAAAAACCATAGGGGAATGCCGGCCCCCATCAGGGCATAATATGCTTCTTCAGGGAATGGATAGGCCCTTCCGTTAGTCAGCTTATCAAATTGTGCGGCATGGCGCAATTCATGAACGGCGAGATTATTCAGCCAGTCCTGGCTATCGAACGATTGTGGCGGAGTGGTATAAAATTCTGATTTTTTGGGTGCCAGTTGTACAAATCCGTTGGCCAGGACACCCCTGTTTTGCAGGAGGACCGGGATGGTCGTTTTTTTTACATTCAGGCTGTTACCCACATAAGGGAAAATGTACCGCAGGGTATTGGCCATTCGCTGCGCTTCTTTTTCCATCTCTGTCGGATAGATGACTTTAAATCCTGAAGTATTAATTTCTCGCCAGGAAACGCTGAGGGGATTCTGTTCCCTGTTATAGACTTGTGCATTTGCGGTATTCCATACGGCAGAAAGGTGAAGGATGCTGGTAATACCAATGAGCAGTCTGATGTTTTTTTTTAAATAACCCATTATGATGTATGCGCTGAGACGATCTGATTTTTATTGTGGCCCTAAATTTAACCCTGTTGAATCTCTCTTTATTCCCCAGTCATTTACGTATACACAAAACCCAAAGATGGATTAAATATTTGGAAAAAAGCAAAAATGATATTGATTATTATTGGCTGTAATTTTGGTTTTAAAGGGCTGTCAGCTTGGGTTCAGCAGGGGTATTGTGGATAAAAATGAATATTTTAACCGATGGATCTTCCTTAAAAAGAAATCACCGCTCCTGAAAATAAGAACCGGACAAATATTTAATCATGTAGTCATTATTAATTTTCTTACTCTTCAATATTATTCCGGAAGCAAATGCTATCTTCGCTAAAGAATTTATTTTTTTAATGAAACTATTATACGCTCTTCTGCTTTTTCTTTCCCTCCATACCGTTGTTTACGCACAGGAAAACCCACGATTTACCCAGTACATTTTTAATAATTATTTGATAAACCCTGCAATTTCGGGGATAGATAACTACATCGATGTCAAATTGGGGCACAGGACGCAATGGAAAGGACTTCAGGGGGCACCGGTGACCAATTATATTTCTGTCCATGCACCGATCGGTGATGATTTTGTAAGAAGTTCCATCAACTCTTTTGGCGGAGGGTACAACCCCTTGAGCAGAAGTTACGTGAACCAATACACCTCTGCGGAGCCCCATCATGGGATTGGTTTTTATGCCATAACAGATAAAGCAGGCCAGATCAGGCAGACCAATGCCAGTGTGACTTATGCCTACCATATTGGTTTGAGCAATACCCTCAATCTGGCTCTTGGCGTTTCCGGGGGCTTCTCTTCTATAGGGGTGGATGTACCCAATATCAGGGTAGACAACACCTCAGATCCTTTATTGTCTGCCGACTATAACAATAAAATAAGGCCCGACGTAGGGGCGGGTTTATGGTTATATACCCCGAAATTATTTTTAGGGGTATCTGCCAAACAACTGCTTGGCTACAGGAGTGCGACAGAAAACAATGCGAACAACCTGATCACTTACCAAATGACTTCTTTTTATGGTACTGCCGGCTATAAAATTTTCATAGACGAAGACATTGCCGCAATTCCATCCATCATGGTAAGTTATACTGCTAATACCCCGACTGCTATTGATGGAAATGTGAAGTTTGCCTACCAGGACAGGTTATGGATAGGTGGCAGTTACAGAAACAATGATTCCTTTTCCTTCCTTGCAGGATTTAATATGGCTTCTCTGGTTAACCTCAGTTATTCTTATGATGTCACCACTTCCGGATTACGATCGGTGAACTCAGGGACACATGAGATTGTGCTGGGTTTTCTGCTGAATAACCGTTACCAGGTAAGGTGCTCTGCACGTCAGTTTTAAAAGTAAAAAATCCTTCATTCCTGACCGAATGAAGGATTTTTTACTTTTATCTGAGTAGGTTTAGACTGCCACCCAAAGGTTTACAATCTGACCGGAGATCTATCCTGTAATAATAGACGCCTGCCGGTAAATCTTTTCCCCTGAATCTTCCGTCAAAGGTATTTTCATACTTCCCGACTGATTCAAAAATCAGCTGGCCTCCCCTGGTATACAATTTAATATTGATGTCATTGTAATCCGGCAAGCCCCTGATGATCCAGTAATCGTTCATGCCATCCCCATTGGGGGTAATGGTATTGGTGATTTCCAGGTTATCAATCGTCACCTCTATGTGTACCTTCACAAACTCACTCGTACAGTTTCCAAGGACGCGTCTGATATAGTAATCCTTAGTTTTGCTGACCGAATAAATAAAGTTGCCGTTATTGCTTTCCATCAAAGGACGGGAATCGGTCATTTCATCAAACAACTGATAAGTTCCTTCTTCTGGGGCGATAACAGAAAGCATAATTTCTGAGGCATAACACACACGAAGGTCGTTCACCACAGGCGTCTGCAATTCAAAAGGATAATCATTAACGGTATACTCTTCACTGGTAAAAGTTCCGCAACTTGTCTTGTCTGTCACCACCAGGCGGTATGTTCCGGCACCTACGCCTGTAAGCTCCTGTGTATATTGCACCGCTGCACCATTGGCATCGATCCACTTGTAATCGTAGTCAGGGATTCCTCCAATGACTTGTATGCCTTTAATAGAGGCACGTTTCAAACCACAGCCATCATCAGCAACCGTACCACTTGCCGGCACAACCGAGAGCAGGGGAGTTATACTTATCGTATAAGGACCAATCACTGTCTCGCAATTGTATTCATCATAGGCATACATGGTATAGGTTCCTGCTGCCAATCCTGTCAATGCCGTTGCTGTTCCTGTAATTTCTGTGCCTGAAGCATCTTTCCAGATAAAGTTATATGGTCTTTGCTGGGAAGTATAATTTAAGGTGATACTTCCATTGATCAAACCGCAGGTGGTTGCATTTACTGTAGCGGTATAAGTATACACTGTAGGCAATACCTGGTCGATCCTGTAACTTACACTGTTGGTACAGCCGCTGACAGTATTTGTGGCCCTTAAGGTATAAGTACCCGCGGCAAGATCTTTAAGGACTAGCAACATACCAGGGGAATATGTTCCTTTTCCCAGACTTATATTGGAAGAATTAAACCATTCATAGCTATTGGCTTCCGTAATGGAAACTCCGGTAATGGAACCGTTGTCTGTATTACAGGTAGCACCCTTCACTGCTCCCCCAGATATGCCCACAGAGTTGTAGGTATCGATGAATAAGGGCGTCGTTCTTACCGGGGAACAGGATCCGTTATCTGTTACTTCAAAAACATACCATCCGCCGGCTGCATTGATGAGTTTGTCCGACGTACTTACCTGTGCGCCGATGATTCCTTTGTTATAATCATAAAGGTACCATTTATAGGTCGCTGTTCCGGTAATATCACTTACCGTGATCCCTGTTATGGATCCATTGTTTTGTCCACATGCAGCAGCGGTAAAACTGGCTGATGACAAGTTAATGATCGGCGCTGGAAGCCGTTTAATGGTGTAATATATGGACTCTTTTACACAGTTGGCTTCGTCAGTCACCTTCAGCTTATACGTTCCCTGCGGAAGGTTAACAGATTGTCCCATGGCGACAACAGTACCGCCTTCATTGATCCATTGATAAGTAATCGCGCCCTTTCCCCTAAGGACAGTGGCACTGAAATTAAAGCTCATCTGTCCGCATGAAGGTACAGGTACACTCACCACAGGATCGGTTAGTTTCTGATCCGTTATTTCAAATAACTGTGCGATGGGCTTACAGCCGTCATCAATAATGACTTCATAGGTACCTACTTCCAGATTTGTAATTTGCTGCGTACTTCCCAGGAATACGCGGGTTCCGTTATTGATAATTTTATTCCAGGTAAAAGTCATTCCTTCTCGGGGTTCCGGAATTTTTATGGAGCCATTACCTGAGCAGGTTACCGGCTCTACAATAGCCTCACCATCTAACAAGGCTGCAGTGGAAAAGGGGGAGGTGGTTGCATTGAGCAGGCTTGCTGTTGCGGTTACACTGCCGGTTAGTGCTCCGCTATATTCCCATCTTCCATCAGATCCCGCCTGTACCGTTTTGAAGTAAGTTTTTCCTTCGCAGATGCCTTCACAATTGACCGTATAAAAAAGCTCTACTTCCGCATTGGGGCTGGCCTTACCGGAGACATAATTCGATCGTTTTTTCAGGATCTGTATATAGGGCTGAAAACTGTTGAAGGTTTCCCCTATACCAAATACTTTATTACAGAACATACTGTTTCTGGTAATTTTTACCGGTCTGGCGGATGTACTTTCAATACCGTAATTATTGTACCCAATGCGGTTAATCTCTTCATTTGTTCCTCCACCTATGGTCCCTGTTGCTCCGGTTTCTATTCTTATCCCACCGCCATTGCTCAGTTTCTCGGTGCCTGCAGTTCCTGTACCGATAGAATTTCCAGTCAGGATAAAATCGGAATTGGAGATAGCCAAGCCCCAGGTACGGTTACCGGAAATAATATTTTTACGGATATAGAGATCTGTATTGGCTGCATTTACTTTGATGCCATAAATATCTATTGAAGAAGAAGAGAGAAACAGCGGATGTTCACGGAAATCTTTTGTCCCACTATGGTCTGTCCCTATTTTATTGTTGATGATGTTGATTTTGTGTTTGGTCGTGTTGTATGCGTAGGTACTGATGGAGATATTGGTCTGATTTGCAGAAATCACGTTGCCATTTCCGGCATTATCCCCTCCGATATCAAATGCGGAAGGATAATATACATTTGCGGAAATTCCTGTTACATTTGAATTGGCTGTTATTCCATCATAAAGCAATCCGATGATATTCGACTGTATGCTGATATTCGTGGTAGATGTGGAGGGATAGCGGTAATCGTAGCCATCCTGAATAAGAATCCCGTTGATATTTCCACCAATAACGTTTCCTTTTCCCGGCGCACCAATTTTGATACCGGTTGCCCTGTAGCTGATTACAATTCCTGACCCCTGACTGGTGTTTACATTCTGGAGATTAGTGAGGGTGGCAAAATTCCTGATGTACAGACCATAAATGGCGACATCTCTTGCTTCATAATATTCATTGTTGTTATTGCCGAAATAATATTCTCCTATCGTGAGGCAGGAAAAAGTAGAATTTGGATACTCAGGTTCTATAATAACCTTGGCACCGGAAACCCCCAAAGCTGGCCAGCTGGCTTGTGATGTCCCATCAATGGTCACTCTGGATCTTATGACGGGTAGCTGACTGCGTAACCTGATGGTCCTGTTCGCATAATTTGTCGGACTCCCGGGCAGGTTAAAATTGATGGTATAGGTACCTGTCGTCAAAACCGGTGCTTTTTCAAGTCCTTCTCTCAGTGTTCCGGGACCACTATCTGATGTGCTGGTGACTGTATAAGTTTGGGAGTAGCCTGATCTGACTCCGATAATGAGAAAAAACAGGAAGAAATACCTAGAGATGCGCATAATTACAATTGAAGCGCCAAGTTATAATTAATTTAAAGATTGCTAAAAAAAATAATTAAATACGGGTAAGATATTTGTTTTATGTTAAAAAGAAGTACGGCCTTTTTTCGAGGTCTATCCTATAGAAATTTAACGTTACAAACTTTTATTTTTCCTTTTCTTATAGACAGGATACAGGAAGACTGCACTTAAAATAAGCGTTGAACCCATATAAAAACCGAGTGACATGGTTTCTTTATGGCCGAAAAACAGGAACGCAAGAAGAATACCATAGACGGGTTCCAGGTTACTGATCAGTGCCACCCGAAAAGCAGACAGGGTACGCATCACGGCCACGCCGGCAATATAGGCCAGGGCAGTACAGATGGTTCCTAATATCCCGAGGTAAACCCAGTCCGTTACACTCAGTTTAAAGTGTTCTTCCGCCAGGGTCCCATCAAACAAACGGTAGACTGTAATCCAGAAGAAAGCACCTGCGATCTCATAAAAACCAATCACCCTTGCATCACTTTTCTTGGCAAAGGTAGAATTCATGATGGAAAAAAGACTGGAAGCCACTGCTGCAGAAAGTCCGAATACGATACCCAGTGTATATTGGGTTTCAAACTTAAAGATCATATAGATACCCAGGATAATGATCATCCCTATAATGATATCGCCCACTTCAACAGCAGTTTTCTTCACTATAGGTTCCAGAATGGCTGTAAATAGTGTAAAGGAGGATAGGCATACCAGGGTAACCGATACGGTAGAAACCTTTATGGCATGGAAAAATAAAATCCAGTGCAGGGCTACGATACTCCCCGTGAAGAAATATTGCAGGAATTCTTTTCTGCTTACCTTTAAAGAAAGGCCGCTGATCTTGAAATAAGCGAAAAGTGTCACACTGGCAATAAGTACCCTGTACCATACCATCTGCACGGCATCTACAGAAATTAGTGCGCCAAGGATACCCGTAAATCCCCAGATGAACACGGTGAAATGAAGGATCAACAGGTTTTTATTCACGCTGGAAGAAGAAAGGGTTGTCATTACTTTGGTGCTTTTCTTAATAAATAGTAGCCCAGGAGGCCGAAGAAGATGGTGGGGATCAATACGGCAACCAGCGGCGGGATTCCTCCTTTCAGGGAGAACATTTTAGCAAACTGGTTGACCACGATATAGGTGAAACTGAGGAATATCCCTATACCCAAAGGAAGGCCGACGCCCCCCCTTACTTTTCTGGAGGATAAGGCAACCCCAATAAGTGTCAGTACGAAGGCAGAGAGTGGCTGTAGGTATCTTTTATACTGTTCAAATAACAAATCATTCCATACGCCTGTACCCCTGGTTTTTTCTTTCTTGATCTTGTCTGATAATTCTTTGGTCGTGAGACTTTCAAATACATTCTCATAGGCCGAGAAATCATCCGGACGCATATCCAGAATGGTGTCTTTTGTCTTCGCTGATCCGTTGATCATCGACTCTTTTAATCCGTCAACATTCCTGATCGAATAGTTGGTAAGCTTCCAGTTTCTTTTCAGGGAATCCCATTTGATCTGGTCGGCCACCAGTTTTTTTACCAGCACATCACCCTTGAAATTATCCAGGGAGAACCGGTATCCTGACTTCGATTTATTGTCAAAACTTTCAATATAGATATACGTGTTCTCATCCAGTTTCATATGGATATTATTCTTACTGGAGGGGTCATTTTTCTTGATATACGTATTCTCAAAACTATTCTTCAGCTGGTTGGTATAGGGAAGAATATAGAGGTTGGCGGTAAGGTTCGCTGCGAAAATGATAAATGCGGAAGCAAAATAAGGGAGGAGAAAGCGGTTAAAACTCACACCTCCGCTGAGAATAGGGACAATCTCCGTCTGGTCGGCCATTTTTGCCGTAAAAAAGATCACCGCAATAAAGTTGATCAGGGGAGATAACATGTTCACATAAAAAGGAATCGATCCGGCATAATACAGGGAGATCACCTGCCAGAACGTAAGGTTGTTCCCTAAAAAGTCATCCAGTTTCTCCGACAAGTCGAAAATAATAATAATGACCACGAATACCGTCAGGGTATAAATAAAGGTACCCAGGTATTTGCCAATAATATAGCGGTCAATAATTTTTATTCTGTTCCTGAGGATGTCCATTTATAGCTTATTCCCTAATATAGTAACCATTTTATTTTTCCAGGCATAAAACTCTCCGCTGATGATTTTTTCCCTTGCTTCTTTAACCAGCCACATATAAAAATGGAGGTTATGCAGGGTGGCAATCTGTGCACCCAGCATTTCTTTGGAATGCATCAGGTGTCGGAGGTACGCTTTGGAATAGACCTGATCGGCGTATAAATCACTTTCCGCATCCAGTGGGGAGAAATCATCTGCCCATTTTTTGTTGCCAATATTTATAATTCCATTCCTGGTAAATAACATGCCATTCCTGGCATTCCGTGTAGGCATGACACAGTCGAACATATCTATACCTAACGCAATATTCTCCAGAATATTGATAGGTGTACCCACGCCCATCAGGTAACGCGGTTTCTCTTCGGGAAGTATATCACAAACCACTTCGGTCATGCCATACATTTCTTCGGCAGGTTCACCTACGGAAAGTCCCCCGATCGCATTTCCTTCACGGTCCATGGATGCAATAAACTCGGCAGATTTTTTTCGGAGGTCCTTGTAAACAGAACCCTGCACAATAGGGAATAAGGTCTGGTCAAATCCATATTTTGGTTCCGTTGTGTCAAAACGGTTGCAGCACCTCTTTAACCAGCGGTGGGTCATGTTGATCGAGTTTGCGGCATATTTATAATCACAAGGGTAAGGGGTACATTCATCAAAAGCCATAATGATATCTGCACCAATGGTACGCTGAATATCCATGGCATTTTCCGGACTAAACAAATGTTTTGATCCGTCAATATGTGACCTGAAGGTTACACCTTCCTCTTTGATTTTGTTTACCTTACTTAAAGAATAAACCTGGTAACCACCGCTATCTGTTAAAATTGGCCTGTCCCAGCCAATAAATTTGTGCAGGCCGCCCGCTCTTTCGATGATATCCAGACCCGGGCGCAGATACAAATGATAGGTGTTTCCCAGAATAATTTTGGCATCGATATCATTCTCCAGTTCACGCTGGTGCACGGCTTTGACAGTCCCTGCGGTTCCTACCGGCATAAAAATCGGCGTGGGTATTTCACCGTGTGCTGTGGTCACTGTTCCTGCTCTTGCTTTTGACTGGGTATCGTTAGCCTGTAAGGTAAATTTCATATATGTATGTACTCTTCAAAAAAAATCTGCGCAAAAGTAGCAAAAAACGAGCGATTAGCCTGCTAAATTTTTTATCAACATAAGAGAACATTATAGATTTAAAATCAGAAATTTGGCCAATTCAAAAATACCATCGTGGAATTAACCTTATTAGAGGGCTTTCTTGTCGGAGCTCTTGTTTTTTGTTTTGCCGTTCAGCTGTATTTCAGCCTATTTGTACATTTAAAATTGGCACTTGTAAAAGTTGAAGTCCTTCCTGAAGAGGGCCGCCATCCCATTAGTGTTATCATCTGCGCCCGTAATGAAGCCCATAACCTGGAGCGTTTCCTGCCCTTGGTGCTGGAGCAGCAGTATCCTGATTTTGAAGTTATTGTGGTCAATGACCGTTCCTGGGACGGAACTAGGGACCTGCTGGATACTTTTGCTGTAAGCTATAAGAACCTGAAGATCGTGACGGTGAGTGAAGGCAATAAATTCATTGCAGGGAAAAAGTTCGCCGTAACGATGGGAATTAAAGCTGCGGCAAATGAATGGCTGGTGTTTACTGATGCCGACTGCTATCCTGCGTCGCCACAATGGCTGATGGGAATGCAGCAGCCGGAAGAGCCCATGTCGGAGATCGTTCTCGGCTATTCTCCCTATGCTAAAAAACGCGGACTGCTCAATAGCCTGATCCGCTTTGAGACTTTTTTCACTGCCGTTAATTACCTTTCTTTCGCCATCAAAGGAATGCCCTACATGGGGGTCGGCAGGAATATGGCCTATAAAAAATCACTGTTCTTTAAAAACAAAGGCTTTGCAGCACATATGCATATCCCGTCGGGAGATGATGACCTGTTTGTGAATGCACATGCGACCCGACATAATACACAGATCAGGATCAATACCGGTACACAGGTATGGTCAGAACCAAATACAAAGTTTTTAGCCTACCTGAAACAGAAAAAAAGACATTTTGGCGCCGGGAAACTATACAAGGGAAAACACAAGTTTATCCTCAGTTCCCAGATTGTATTTCAGTTTCTGTTTTACCTGTTTTTTGCTGTTTGTATGTTCTTTAAACCTGCCATGTACCTTGCAGGGGGGGTATTTGGATTAAGTTTGCTGGTCCGGTGTTTCATTTATCCGCGACTGCTGAAACGCTTAAATTATGCAGAACTAAGGTGGTGGTTCCCGGTTCTCGATATTCTATTATTCATTTTTTTAGTCTTTAATGGCTTTCTGTCTATATTTGTCAAAAAAGTAACGTGGAAATAACTTCAGCCCTAATACAAAAATACTTCAAAAACCTGACTGCTGACCAGATTGAAAAATTTGACCGGTTGTATGAGTTGTATAGCTTCTGGAATGCCCAGATCAATGTGATTTCAAGGAAAGATATTGAAGAATTGTACGAGAGACATATCCTGCATTCCCTGGGAATTGCACAGTTCTGTTCCTTCAAACCGGGGACTAAGGTGCTTGATGTGGGTACCGGCGGTGGTTTTCCGGGTATTCCCCTGGCGATTTTATTCCCTGAAACACAATTCCACCTGGTCGATTCCATCGGGAAGAAAATTAAAGTGGTGAATGAAGTGTCCACGGCGCTTGGGTTGACCAATGTGAAAGCAAGTCATCTCCGTGCCGAACAGGTAACAGATAAGTATGATTTTGTAGTCTCCCGTGCCGTAACCAGGCTGGCAGATTTTTATCCCTGGGTAAAAGGAAAATTCAGCAAGACCTCAAACAATGCAGTGCCAAACGGCATCCTTTATTTAAAGGGTGGGGAACTTAGCGAAGAGATCAGGGAATCCGGGCTCAAGGCACAGCTGTTCCCCTTGTCGGATTATTTTGAAGAAGAGTTTTTTGACACCAAGTTCGTGGTTTATATCCCTCAGTAAGATCTTTTCTCCATGTCCTGAACGAAATTCAGATTGATTACCAGATGATGGATAATCGGCATTAGTTTGGGCCATGAGTTTAATCCATCAAATTGCACTCACCTTAATCAAAAATGTAGGTGATGTGAATGCCAAAAATCTTCTTAGCCATTTTGGCTCGGCTGAAGCTGTTTTTAAAGCCAGTCACAAACAACTGCTACAGATTCCGGGGATCGGAAAGGTAACCGCACAGCATATCCTCCGTAACCATGCGCTGGAACTGGCCGGAAAACAACTGGAATTCATAAAAAAGTATGGCATCGATGTGCTTTTTTATACCGATGAGCGCTATCCGAAAAGATTAAAAAATTGTTATGATGCCCCGGTGCTCCTGTATTATAAAGGGACTGCCGACCTGAACCATCCGCGGGTGCTGAGTATTGTAGGCAGCCGAAGGGCAACAGCGTATGGTCAGGGCCTTTGCCGGCAGCTTGCGGAAACCTTGAAACCCTATGGGGTACTGGTTGTGAGCGGGCTTGCTTATGGGATTGATGTGGCCGCCCACAAGGAAAGCCTGGCCTTACAAATTCCGACAATTGGGGTACTTGGCCACGGTTTAGATAGCATGTATCCTCCGGCACATAAAAAGATTGCAGCGGCCATGGTTAAAAATGGGGGACTGCTCACTGAATTTCCATTTCAATGCATTCCCGAACGGGAAAATTTCCCTAAGCGGAACCGGATTATTGCAGGAATTGCTGATGTGACTATCGTTGTGGAGGCTGCACTGAAAGGCGGTGCATTGATTACTGCCGAGATTGCAAACTCCTACCACCGCGATGTATTTGCATTTCCCGGAAGAACAACAGATGAATATAGCATGGGATGTAATTTCCTGATCAAAACCAATAGGGCAGGGCTAATTGCCCACGCCAGAGACCTGGTTTATGATATGGGCTGGGATGTACTGCCGACTACAGGGGAGAAGCAGATGGAAATCCCTTTGAATCTTTCCCCGGAGGAACAGAAAATCATTCAGCTATTGAAATATTCCGCTATGCAGGTCGATGAACTTGGGGTCAGGGCTGAAATTCAGCAGAGTAAACTTGCGATGTACCTGCTTAACCTGGAACTGAAGGGAGTTATTGTTTCCCTCCCCGGAAAGGTATATCAGCTCACTTCCTTTTGAGCAGCTACTGTGTTTGCCAATGATTTGGGAAGTATTTCAATAATTTATATCTCATTTCAGAATATAATTTCATTTCGGTTAGTTATTCGAAATTAGATTATGAATTTTTAATAAAAATAAAACTCTAGTAATCAAGTCGTATTTTTGTGCTATGTGGTATAACAATATTTTAGAAACTATCGGCAATACGCCTCTTGTAAGACTGAATACGATAACAAAGGATATTCAGGCAACTGTACTGGCAAAAGTGGAAACAACCAATCCTGGAAACTCCATTAAAGACCGGATGGCTGTTAAAATGATTGAAGACGCTGAAAAAAGCGGCAAACTGAAACCAGGTGGCACCATCATCGAGGGAACATCCGGTAATACGGGAATGGGACTGGCTATGGCTGCCATTATAAAAGGATACAAATGTATCTTCACGACGACAGATAAGCAGTCGAAAGAAAAGGTTGATGCATTGCGTGCTTTTGGTGCGGAAGTCATCGTTTGTCCCACGAATGTTGAACCTGAAGATCCGCGCTCTTATTATTCTGTGTCTTCGCGCTTAGAGCGTGAGGTGCCGAATTCATGGAAACCGAACCAATATGATAACCTGGCCAATACCCAGGCGCATTATGAACAAACGGGACCTGAGATCTGGGCGCAGACAGAAGGGAAAATTACGCATCTGGTAGTCGGCGTAGGTACGGGGGGAACGATTTCCGGTACGGGTAAATACCTGAAAGAACAAAATCCGGATATCAAAGTATGGGGGATAGATACCTATGGTTCTGTCTTCAAGAAATATAAAGAGACAGGCATTTTAGATAAGAATGAGATTTACCCATATATTACGGAAGGTATCGGAGAAGATTTCCTGCCAAAAAATGTAGATTTTGATATCATCGACCTGTTTGAAAAAGTGACAGATAAGGATGCGGCGCTGATGACCCGTGATATTGCCCGTAAGGAAGGGATTTTTGTAGGGAACTCTGCTGGTTCGGCTATTGCGGGGCTGTTGCAGTTAAAAGACCTGCTTCAACCTGAAGATGTGGTGGTAGTCATTTTCCATGATCATGGCAGTCGTTATATGGGTAAAATGTATAATGAAGACTGGTTGCGGGAGCGTGGATTTTTGCATGACGAGAAATTGACTGCAAAATCAATTCTTTCTAAAAAAGAGAAGACAGAGATTGTAACCATCGATTGTGAAAAATCACTTGTGGAAGCGATCAATACCATGAATACGTTGAATATTTCCCAGATTCCTGTGACTCAGCAGGGGATGGTGGTGGGTAAACTGGCAGAGGGTGATATCCTCAGGGCTTTAATGGAAAATCCTTCCCTGAAATCTTCACCTGTGAAAGAGGTCATGTCGGCTACTTTCCCTTTTGTGGATCTCAATACTTCAATTGATAAGATTTCTGCCTTGATTAACAAAGAAAACAGCGCGGTACTGGTAGAAGATGCTGATGGCAACATAGAGATCATTACGCAGTACGATATCATTAATGCGATATCTGCATAAGGTCAGAGAAACAGGATAAGACCACAGAAATTAAGGCATAAAAAAAGAGGGATATTATATCCCTCTTTTTTTATGCCTTAATTTCTGTTTCCTGCAGTTTTTTAGTGGCCTGGACCTGATCCGTCCACACGTTTGATCTGGGCACCTAAAGCACGTAAACGTGTATCGATATCCTGGTAGCCACGTTCAATTTGCTCGATATTGTAAATTGTTGAGGTACCTTCGGCAGATAATGCTGCAATCAGCAGGGATACTCCTGCACGGATATCAGGGGAGGTCATGCTGATTCCCCTTAATTTATATTGTTTGTCTATCCCATTCACTGTTGCCCTGTGCGGATCACAAAGAATGATCTGGGCCCCCATATCAATCAGTTTATCTACAAAGAACAAACGGCTTTCGAACATTTTCTGATGAATAAGTACCGAACCCCTTGCCTGCGTAGCGACAACCAGGATGATACTCAGCAGGTCGGGCGTAAAACCTGGCCATGGTGAATCGGCTACAGTAAGTATCGACCCGTCAATAAAAGTATCGATGATGTAATGTTTTTGGGAAGGGATAAAGATATCATCACCCCGCAGTTCGAAGCTGATTCCCAGTTTCCTGAATACCTCCGGGATAATACCTAATTCCTGGTAACATACATTTTTGATGGTGATTTCCGATTCGGTCATCGCAGCCAGACCGATGAATGAGCCGATTTCGATCATATCGGGAAGCATACGGTGTGTGGTACCGCCTAATTTCTGTACGCCTTCAATAGTCAGCAGGTTAGATCCAATACCGGAGATCTTAGCACCCATGCGGTTAAGCATTTTACACAACTGCTGTAAATAAGGCTCACATGCGGCATTGTAGATGGTTGTTACCCCTTTGGCCAGCACTGCAGCCATTACAATATTCGCTGTTCCCGTAACAGATGCCTCATCCAGCAGGATATACGCACCCTGAAGGTTTGTTGCATCCACATTAAAGAAGGCTTCTTTCGCATCATAAACAAATTTGGCACCTAATTTTTCGAAACCCAGAAAGTGGGTGTCGAGTCTTCTTCGTCCTATTTTGTCGCCCCCTGGTTTAGGGATAGCGGCTTTACCGAAGCGGCCTAACAGCGGACCAACAATCATGATTGAACCCCTTAAGCTTCCACCTTTAGATTTAAAAGTTTCAGATTTAAAGAAATCCAGGTTGATATTTTTGGCTTCAAAAGTATAAGTATCTTTTGATAACCTTTCAACAATAACCCCCAGGTCTCCCAATAATTCAATTAATTTATTGACATCCTTGATATCAGGGATGTTGCTGATGGTGATTTTTTCTTCAGTAAGCAGAACGGCAGAAATAATCTGAAGGGCTTCATTTTTAGCTCCCTGAGGATGAATTTCTCCTTTTAACTTCTTCCCGCCTATAATTTCAAATGCGTTCATGTGCTGTTAACCTATAATATATATTGCAGACAGATTAATGTCTTTGTTTCGGATTGTTATTATTGCTGCGGGGAGGACGGTTATTGTTGTTGTTATTCTGTCTTCCTTTATTATTGTTGTTATTGTTATTGCGTCCGCGGTTGTTTGTTGCCGATCTGCTCACCTGTGGCCTGAATTCTACTTTATTCAGGTTCACATTTTCATCCAGTACCAGTTGCCCACCGGATAGCTCACGTAAGTTTTTGATGATCGTCTCATCAGCAACGCTGTCTTTATTCCAGGTAACATAGGCCATTTTCATGAAATTAGCAATGCCCTGAACCATAGCAGCCCTGCGTTCCGGTTCGTCTACAGCCTTTGCCCTTTCAATCAGCGTTTCTACTGTTTTTCCATAATGCTTATAGGTAATCCTCTTTTGGGGATAACCGATATGTGCAGGTTTTACGAGTGCCATTTCAGGTGTCGGTTTAGGATAAGGGCTGTCTACCTCTATCTTATATCCTGATATGATGTGCAGGTGATCCCATAATTTATGCTTGAAATCAGCAACATCCCTCAAATGTGGATTTAAGAACCCCATCAGATCTATCACTGCCTGGGCATATTTATTTCTTTCTTCCAGATCAGGCAGCTCGCAAATGTACTTCACCATATTCTGTACATTACGGCCATATTCTGCAAGAATTAACTCGTTTCTTGTGGTGTTATAATCGAAATTCATTCTTTATTATTTCTTAAAGGCAGTCGTAGAAGGGAATAACGACACAAAGCCTGATTTGTTATATTGTTCAAAGATAACCTTATTTTACAATCTGCAATTTAGCAAATTTTAATAATAATTGTTTATTTCCTAATCCCTGGAAAAATACCGTTGCTTTCACATCGGGTAAGGTCCCTTCTAAATTGATGATCTTACCAAATCCGAACTTTTCATGCTCTACTTCCATGCCATTCTGGAAGGCTTTCGCTTCATCGGGTTTAAAACCTGCTGAAGGTACGTGTGCCTTGGGAAGGATAGACGTCGTTTTTGGCCGTGGCGCTGTTCCGGCACTTGCCGAAGATCCAGACGATGCAGGTTTCGGTTTGCTGAAACTATCACGTTGTTGTGTCCATGAACGGCGTTCGCCTTCAAAGCTTCCTGAATCGAGGCTACTGTTTTTTGGCGCTTTAACCATTTCCAGCTCCAGGTATTTGGCATTGATTTCATTGATGAAACGGCTCGGCTCACAGCTGGTCAGTGTTCCCCAGCGGTATCTTGAGGTGGCATAGGTCAGGGTAAGTTTCTTTTCAGCACGGGTAATCGCGACATAAAAAAGCCTGCGTTCCTCTTCCAGATCGGTCCTTGAATTCAGTGACATTTGGGAAGGGAAAAGGTTTTCTTCCAGTCCCACCACAAATACGTTTTTAAATTCCAGTCCTTTGGCCGAGTGGATGGTCATCATGGAAACCATGTCCTTATCCTTGTCGTCCTGTCTGTCATCATTGGTCAGCAAAGCAATATCCTGCATGAAAATAGCCAGTCCGCGGTCTTCAATATCTTCACGTTCAGCGAATTCCTTCACCCCGTTCAGCAATTCCTGGATATTTTCGTACCTGCTGCGGCCTTCTATACTGTCATCAGTATGCAGTTCTTTTAAGATCCCTGAATGTTGTGCAATATACAATGCAGTTTCATACGCATCCAGTTTCTTCGCTTCTGCCATGAAACTTTTAATGAGCATGGCAAAATCATTCAGCTGGTTGGCAATCCTGCCCGCAATGTATTTTTGCGGGTCGCAAATCACTTCCCACATGGTGATGTCATGCTGGTCTGCCGCAACGATGATCTTATCTACCGTGGTATCACCTAATCCCCTTTTCGGATAATTGATGACCCTTTTGATGGCTTCTTCATCACTCGGATTGAAAGTCAGGCGGAAATAAGCAATTAAATCCTTGATCTCTTTACGTTGGTAGAAAGAGAGTCCCCCGAAGATCTTGTAAGGGATATTTAATTTCCTCAATCCTTCCTCCATGGCCCTGGATTGCGCATTGGTCCGGTAAAGGATGGCAAAATCATTATAATTAAGGCCGTTTGAAGTACGGTCCTGTACGATCGCTTCCGCTACAATTTTACCCTCTTCATTATCGGTAAATGCGCGGGAGACTTTAATCCTGTCGCCTTTTTCATTATCAGAAAAGACATTTTTCTCCAGCTGGTTTTTATTGTTGGCAATAATACTGTTGGCGACATCTACGATATTCTGTGTAGAGCGGTAATTTTGCTCCAGTTTGTAGACCTTCAGGTCCGGATAATCTTTTTCAAAATTCAGGATGTTCTGGATATTTGCCCCCCTGAATCCGTAGATACTTTGTGCATCATCACCTACCACACAGATATTTTGGTAGGCAGCAGCAAGTTTCTTGACAATGGTATACTGTGAAAAGTTAGTATCCTGGTACTCATCCACCATCAGGTATTTAAATTTCTGCTGGTATTTATTCAGTACATCGGGGTGGTTTTTCAGTAAAACATTGGTTTTGAAAAGTAAATCGTCAAAATCCATCGCACCGGCTTTGAAACAGCGTTTGGTGTACGTTTCATAGATGACCCCAATCAGCGGACGTTTATTGCTGGCATCTTCTGCCTGAATCTCTTTGTTATCCAGGTATTCAGTATGACTGACCAGGTTATTTTTTGCCGATGAGATCCGGTTATAAACGAAGTTGGCATTGTAGAGCTTATCATCCAGCTGCATTTCCCTGAGGATAGCGCGGATCAGGCTTTTACTGTCATCGGTATCATAGATAGTGAAGTTGGAAGGATATCCGATCTTCTCTGCTTCTACACGCAGTATTTTGGCAAAAACAGAGTGGAATGTTCCCATCCATAGGTTTTTGGCTTCTGTACCAACTACTTTAGAGATACGCTCGCGCATATCCTTTGAAGCTTTGTTTGTAAAGGTCAACACCAGGATATTGAATGGGTCAACTCCTTTTTCAATAAGATAGGCAACCCTGTAGGTGATTACCCTGGTTTTCCCCGACCCTGCACCGGCAACGATCATTGCTGGTCCCTGGGTGTTTTCTACTGCTGCACGTTGTTGTGGGTTTAGTCCCGCTAAATAGTCCAAATTGATTCCTCTTTTTGCGTATTTGAATTGACAAAAATAACAAATCCCGGCGGGTATTTTAAGGATGTTGGTAAAATTGATCGCTGTAAAAAAAACTTACCGTGGTGTTGTTGTTTTAGGGTGGCCCTTATCCTTATCCGGTATGACAGTAATCAACTCAACACCCAGGCAAGCTTCAATTTTTGTAATGGTTTCCAGGGTGAGGTTTTCCTGGCCTTTTACAATTTTATTCACATGCTGGGGAGATGTACCCAATTGCTCCGCCAACTGCACCTGGGTCCAGCCTTTACTTTTCAGGCTGAGCATTATTTTTACTGCGATTGCAGCCGATTTCATCAACCATTCTTTATTTTCCTGCCTCCAGGTGGCTTCCTTTTGCCAGGTAGAGACTTCAGCTGATGCGATTTTATTCAGCCTTTCTGTGATGTCTGTTAGTTCTTTCATTTTATTTACATTTCTACGATGGCCTGCTCATCAAAGATGCCCTGCTGAATCAGGAAGTCTTTGCATTGTTCCATCTTTACCAATTCTTTTTTCGTATGCGCTCTTTCCCCCATCGTTCTGGTGAGTTTAATCGCACTTCCCGTCACGATGTATATTGTACCTATCTTAATGGCATATATCCTCAGCCAGCTCTTTTGGTATGTTCCATATGCCTTTTGCCTGCTGATATCTATTTGCCTGTAAAATTTATTATCCAGTTGCTTGAAAAGGTAATCCAGTGTACCTGTAGCTACCCTGTTCAATACAATATGTTCAAATTCCCTTGCCTCCGCCAGGGTATTCATTATGGCTCCTTCCAGTGTCATTCCGTTATAGAACGCAGCATGGATGTCTTGTATGTTATTTTCAAAGAATGCGAGCAGATATTCTGCATCGTTCCACAATTTAAATGCGCGTTCAAATTCATTCCATACCTGCGTATCAAATTTGAAAGCATATAACTTGTTCACAAAGATAGTATTTATTTCCATTTAATCAACCTATAGGTTTATTTTTAATTTATTTTTTTTGTCTTTTTTCAGAAGAATCCCTTAGGTATCCGGTTCCGTAATTATTTCTGAAATTTATCCTGAATAGCGGAATACCTGTTCATTTATTTTACTGGAGATTGGTGATTGTGCGTTTTCCTCCTGTGGAGAATGGCTAAAAGCCAATTCCGGGCTTAAGCGCTGCACTGTTTCAGATTGGTATCCCAATTATATATCTTTGCCCAAAATCATTTTGTTATGCAAGAGATCAAAAAATATGTAGAAGAAAACAAGCAGCGTTTTTTAGAGGAGTTGTTTGCATTGTTACGCTTTCCATCGGTAAGTGCAGACCCGAAATATAAAGGTGATGTACTGAAAACTGCTGATTTTGTGGCTGAAAAGCTTAGGGAAGCAGGAGCGGATGCCGTAGAAGTCTGCGAAACTGCCGGATACCCAATTGTATACGGAGAAAAAATAATCGACGGGGCCTTGCCTACAGTATTGATATATGGCCATTATGACGTGCAGCCGGCTGATCCGCTGGAGCTGTGGGATACGCCTCCATTTGAGCCTACCGTACGTGACGGTAAAATCTATGCGCGTGGTTCTGCTGACGATAAGGGACAGTTTTACATGCATGTAAAAGCCTTTGAACTGATGATGAAAACCAATACCCTGGCCTGTAACGTAAAGTTCATGATTGAAGGGGAGGAGGAAGTAGGTTCCAGCAATCTTGGCATTTTTGTAAAAGACAATGCAGCACGTTTAAAATCTGATGTGGTATTGATTTCTGATACCTCCATGATCAGCATGGAAAACCCTTCTATAGAAACCGGGCTGCGGGGATTGGCCTATATGGAAGTGGAAGTCGTAGGTCCGAACCGTGATTTGCATTCGGGGGTATATGGCGGGGCTGTAGCCAATCCTGCTACGATTTTATGTAAAATGATTGCATCCCTGCATGATGAAAACAACCATATCACCATTCCTGAATTTTACGATAAAGTCATTTCGCTGACGGATGAGGAGAAGGAAGCACTAAATTCAGCTCCTTTTGATCTGGAAGAATACAAACAAGACCTGGGCATCGATGCCGAATGGGGTGAAAAAGGATATTCCACTTTAGAGCGCACAGGAACCAGACCTACATTAGAGGTAAATGGCATCTGGAGCGGGTATATTGGGGAAGGGGCAAAGACGGTGTTGCCTTCAAAAGCAAATGCCAAAATTTCTATGCGCCTGGTGCCTAACCAGAGTTCGGAAGAAATCTCTGCTATTTTCCAGAAGCATTTTGAAAGCATTGCACCGGAATTTGTGAAGGTGAAAGTGATGGCACACCACGGTGGCGAACCTGTAGTCACACCGACCGACAGCGTGGCTTACCGCGCCGCAGAAAAAGCTATTGAAGATAGTTTCGGTAAAAAGCCAATTCCTACACGCGGTGGGGGCAGTATCCCTATTGTCGCTTTATTTGAAGATGTACTGGGCATTAAATCGGTACTTTTTGGCTTCGGACTGGATAGTGATGCTTTACACTCGCCAAACGAAAAATATGATATCTATAACTACTATAAAGGAATAGAAACATTACCCCTGTTCCACAAGTATTTTGCTGAACTCAGTAAATAATTTTTGATATTTATTTCCAAAAGGGTGGCTTAACGGCTGCCCTTTTGTATTTTTACAGCGTGCCTCCTATAAAAAGAAAACCAGCAGATCAAAAGCAAATCACTGAGATTGATAATCCGCTGGCTGCGGTTAAAGCAGCCATAGAGGCGAGGTCGACCGCTAAAACTGGCACGAAATCGACAGGCAGGCCATCCTCCAGGCCAGCTGCAAAAACAACTACAAAAGCAACCGCCAAGACTGCCGCCACTAAGCGTAGAAAGGCTCCTGCAAAGAAAGGTAAAGGATTATCCCTTCAATGGAAGTTCGTTATTGCCCTGGTGCTGCCGGTCTTGTTCTCCCCGCTGTATTATGGTTATGTACTCAAAATATTTACTTCTGCCACACGCTGGGTGCTGGATATCGGAGAAGACCCCAATTACCGTACGTATAAAAGTTTTAACATCCAGATCCCCAAAAGGTACCAAATCCATGGTATAGATGTTTCTTCCTACCAGGGAAAAATAGACTGGAAAATGGTGAAGTCTATGCGGGAAGACGATGTACAGATTACATATGCTTTTATTAAGGCTACAGAGGGTATTTCCAGTGTAGATCCTTATTTCCAGCGCAATTGGCGGGAGGCCCCCAAAGCAGGGATTGTCTGTGGTGCCTACCATTTTTTTATTCCTAAGAAGTCTGGTTTGTGGCAGGCCCGTTTTTTTCTGCAGACTGTGAAGTTTGAAGAAGGTGATCTTCCTCCTGTGATTGATGTAGAGCACCTGAGTGGTGTTTCTCCGGAAAAGATGCGTGCAGAGCTGAGCGATTTTATCGGACATGTAGAGAAAAAAACGAAGGTAAAACCCATTATCTATTCCGGACTGGTTTTTTATAAGGATTATCTGAAGGGGTATTTTGATGAGTATCCTTTATGGATTGCCCATTATTATCAATCGGACCTCAAAGCCGGAGCAGATACAAAATGGTTTTTCTGGCAACATTCCGATAAGGCAAGGATTACCGGTATTAACCATGTAGTAGATTTTAATGCCTTCCGTGGCGACAGTCTGTCTTTCCAGCAAATGCTGATTAAATAGTTTCAGATGCAATTTTAATCCATTGTGACTAAAATGGTTACAAGGCAGCTCTACTCTGGTATTGGTTTACCGTACGTCAAATCATTCTTTCAGGTTTGCAGCAGAATTTCTTTCTGTATCGCAAAATTTTTTTAATCGCAGTACAAGAAACCGCATCATTATTTGTTTTGGCTTCCTTGTCTACCTTTCATGAATTTTCAGTTTTTAGGAAACAGTAAAAACCTATAAACTGCAAAAAAAAGAAGAATTTGCAATTCCTTAATATGAAAGTGTATAAACGGATATTTTTGCTGCCCTTTCTTCTTATTTTCTAATCTCGTTTTAATTTCTTTGCAATGATTTCGTTATATGGCGACTATACTTTTGTGGACAACAAAAAAAAAGTATATGAATCAAAAACTACTCAACGTGTCCCGGATGCTGCTCCTTGTGGCGTTCATTTTCACTGCAACAGGAAGTCTTTTTGCTCAGCGTACCTCCTACAGGGGGACGGTCAGAGATGAGATCCAGGTAACTGTTCCAGGCGTCAACATCATGATAAAAGGTACCAAAACCGGTACATCAACCAATAACGATGGTGCCTTCGTTATTGCTGCAGAAAAAGGGCAGACACTGGTTATTTCTGCTGTTGGTTACCTCACGCAGCAGATCGTATTGGGTAATCAAACAGTACTGACCATTGATTTGAAGAATAACTCAAACGTTTTAGGTGAGGTGGTCGTAACCGCACTTGGTATTAAGAAAGAAACTAAAAAATTAGGATATGCCGTAACAGAAATCAAGGGCAGTGAGGTGAATAAGATCCGCGCAGCGAATCCTTTAAATGCGTTGGCGGGTAAAGTTGCCGGACTTTCTGTCGGGGCAAATACGGAAATGTTAGGCCGGCCGGAGATTGTTCTGCGTGGCAGTAAGGATTTATTATATGTAGTAGACGGTGTACCGATCAGCTCCGATACCTGGAACATTAGTCCGGATGATATAGAAAGCTATTCTATCCTGAAAGGCCCGAATGCTGCTGCATTATATGGCTCAAGAGGGATTAACGGTGCCATTGTCATTACGACCAAACATGGTACAAATGACAGTAAAGGATGGACTATAGACTTTAACAATACGACCATGTTTGACAAGGGCTTTTTGGCATTGCCGGAAAGTCAGTATGAATACGGTCGTGGTACAGGTTTCAAATATTCCTATGGTAATGTGGCCTATGATAACGGACAGCGTTTACCGGAATGGGGTCCACGTTTTGAAGGCCAGCTTATACAACAATATGACAGTCCATGGAATGCGACCACACAGGTTCGTGGTACTACACCATGGTTATTGAGAGGAAAGAACAATTTCGAAAACTTTGTACAAACAGGATTAACTACCACAAATAACATCTCCTTATCCGCTTCAGGTGAAAAGTACGATATGCGTTTGTCTTACTCACATCTTTATCAGAAAGGGATCTTCCCCAATACAAAACTTAATGGCGACAATGCCAATCTGAGTTTAGGCTATAATGTGAATGATAAATTAAGGATAGAAGGAAACATGAACTTAAGTGTTCAGTATACACCAAATATTCCGGACGTAAATTATGGTCCTAACAGCTATACCTATATGTTCAAAGTTTATGGTTCTTCTGATTATGATATCAGGGATCTGGAAGACATCTATGGTGGTCAGCAGGGGGTGAAAGACCTGGTTCAGAATTCTGCAGAATATGGCCGTCTGAACAGTGCCTGGTTTATGGCGAAGGAATGGTTACGTTCCCATAACAAGACAGATATCTATGGTTTCATCAAAGCTTCCTATAAGTTCAGTGATGATTTTAATTTAAGCCTGCGTTCGCAGGTAACAACATGGAACCAGACCCGTACAGAGAAAGTTCCACCTTCAACGAATCTTAATGATTACGTAGCCTGGTATAAATTCGGCTGGTATGGAGATTACCGTGTAGATGAGCGCAATGTTCTTGAAAATAATACTGATTTATTGTTAAGTTACAATAAGAAAATAAGTAACTGGAATATTTCTGCTCTTGCAGGTGCAAGTATGCGTTCTTACAAATACAATTCTACCTGGGCAACCACTAAAGGACTGGCCATTCCTAAATTATACAGTTTATCCAACTCGCAGGCTGCAGCGTTAAGTTATACCTGGGGCTCTACGATGCAGGTATACAGCGGATATTATTCAGCAGATGCCAGCTATAAGAATTATTTCAACTTAAATACTACTGGTCGTGTAGATAAGCTATCTACCTTTGCCAAAGGTAATGATACTTTCTTTTACCCTTCTGCATCCTTAAGTACGGTAATTACTGATTATGCAAAATTGCCAGCGTTTGTTTCTTTCCTTAAACTTAGGGCTTCAGTAGCTGAAGTTAAAGGAGGATTAACCAATGCCACAGTTGGATCTGCCTATATGGGGGTTACAGGTAAAACCTTAGGTTCTTCCCTCTTGAATTACGGTTCAGAACTTTATTCTGTATATGATGGCCCAAGTTATGCCAACCAGAACTCTTACTCCATCAACAGTTATTATAGTGGTTTACCTGCGGCAAGTTATTCAGATGTTATTGCCAATCAGTTGTTAAAACCATACAACCGCTTATCTTATGAAGGTGGTCTGGATATTAAATTCCTGAACAACAGAATAGGATTGGATGCCACCTACTTCCGTACCATCAATGGTCCAATGATCTACGCTTTGGATGTGGCTCCCTCTACAGGATATACAAAACGTAATATCAATGGAATTACCACCTTAAATCAAGGTTTTGAGATCGGATTAAATGCTTCAGTGATCAAACATTCAAATGGTTTTAACTGGGATATCAGTGCGAACTGGAGTACCTATAAAGAAACATTGAAAGAAATTTATGGCGATGAATCCGTACTGTATTTAAATGGCCATGGTTACCGGGTTGGTGAAAGACTTGATGCTTATTATGGAAGGACACTGGTGAAGGATGGCAATGGGAATATTGTTCATACTTCTGCAGGATTAATCCAGCAGGCACCAACTGGAGATCAGCAGAATGGATTCTTAGGAAATCTTAACCCTGACTTTTCAATAGGGATCAACAACAGGTTCAGTTATAAAAATTGGGGATTGAGTTTCCAATGGGATGGCCGTATAGGTGGTAAAATCTATGATTTTACTTATGCACAGACCATGAATGGAGGTACAGGTATTGAAACTGCTTCAGGAGCATTTGGAGAGGCAAGGCTTTCGGAATGGAATTCTTTGAAAAATACGGGTACTGTAGCGCCTGCATATGTAGGTCAGGGCGTAGTCATCACGTCGGGTACACCGGTATATGATAAAGGACAGATCACTAATCTGAATGAACTGACTTTTGCTCCGAATACAAAAGCAGTAACGGTACAAAGTTATATTACAGGTACCAACGGATTGTATGGCAATACAGAATATTTTATGGTTGACCGTTCTTTTGCCAAGTTACGTGAAATGGGATTGAGTTATAGCTTACCTGAGAAGATGCTTAGAAAAGCCTTCTTCAAATCTGCAACCTTCTCTTTAGTAGGTAGAAATCTGCTTTACTTCGCTAAAAGGAAAGATATGGATATGGACAGCTATGCCTCTGGTTTCAATGCTACCGACAGGGTAGCACAAGGTGGTAAAGGCAGTACTACTTTGCAGAGCAGCACCACCCGCTCTTTCGGATTCAACATTAATCTCAGTCTATAAGCTAATTTTAAAAATCACAACATGAAATTCACAAACAGAATATATACACTAGGCCTGCTTATGTTTTTACTTGCAGGTACAACAGGATGTCAGAAGGGTAACCTGCTGGATAACCCGAATGCTGCCGGAGATGGTACACTGGTGCCTCCAACACTCATACTCAATCGTATTACTTCGTCCCTTATCAAAGCAGAAGAACAGCCTTTTGCCCAGGCGAACAGAACAAATCAATACTATGTAAGTAATTATTCTTATTACTGGGGAAGTAATTTTTATAACTGGGGTAATTCCGATCATCAGTATGAAATGCTCAGATATGCCATTAAATTAGAAGAACAGGCCGCTAAACTTGGAAATACTACCAATGCTTATTTTGCCCTGGCCAAGTTTTTCAGAGCTTACACAGCCATATGGTTAAGTGTTCGGGTTGGAAACATTCCCATGTCAGAAGCAGGGAATGCTGATAATTTAACACCTAAATTTGACACGCAGAAAGAGGTGTATAAAAACTCCCTGATTTTGCTTGATGAGGCCAATACCATTATGACCAATCTATTAACGGTTACTCCGGCAAATAAAAATGTGGTATTGGATGCACAGGGTGATGTTTTTGGTTTAACCTATTTCCAATGGCAAAAGGTAATCAATACGTATAAACTACGTCTCCTGGTGAGTCTGAGCAAGCGTGCTGTTGATCATGCAGATCTGAATGTTGCTACTCAGTTTGCAACAATGGTGAATAACCCCATTCAATATCCTGTTATGGAAGCAAATTCAGATAACATGTCCTATAAATATAATGCATCTTATAATCCGTATCCTGTGTATACCAGCAGGTCGTACAGTTATGGCGCAAATATTTCTAAAACTATTTTAGATATCACCACATCCAGCGAAGATCCACGGACATTCGTATTTGCAACTCCTGCTCCGGCACAGTATAAATCCAGCTTGGGAAATAAAAGTGTGGGTGACTTTAGTGCATATGTTGGAGCAAGTAACAATACTGATCAGGCTGTACTTTTTAACGGTACTGATGCTTTGGGGAATACCAGTTCTGATAAAGGCGCCTATTCCTATATCAACTACAAACGTTATTTCTCCTCTCAGGATGGTTCAACTGCTGAAGCCTATATTTTACTTGGATACCCGGAGTTATGTTTCAACGTAGCAGAGGCAATTAACCACGGCTGGTTAACAGGTGACGCCAAAAGTTGGTATGATAAAGGAATAAATGCATCACTTGGTATTTACGGTTTGACAAACGGACAAACTTTTACAGTGGGTGACAGACTAGGGGGAACAATCGGTACGACAATTATTGATATCCCCAGGTTCATGGCAAATGCCAATGTGGTGTATAAAGGGAACAATGAAAATGGTTTAAAACAGATCCTTACACAGAAGTATGTGGCGATGTTTAATAACTCTGGTTATGAGCCTTTTTATAATTACCTGAGAACCGGGTATCCTGCTTTTATTGATGGTGGTGTAGGTATTGGTACTTCCAATAATAAGATTTCACGCAGATGGATGAACCCTCAGAATGAGATTACCTATAACAGTGAAAATTATAAAGCTGCGATACAATCCCAGTTTGGTGGTGCTGATGATATATCAAAGGATAACTGGCTTTTCAAATAGCCGAAGCAGGATTACCCTTGCTTTATGTATACGCTCTTCGCCTTTTTGGCTGAGGGCGTATACATATGAAAACTAGCGACAGTTTAATCACCTGTAACAAATAACTATTACTCATGAAAAAACTTATTTTTTTATTATTCCTCCTGGGTACAGGAATCCATACCCTGGCAGTAGCCCAGGAGAAGACAAAAGCTGTTGCCATTACCGGAGCTACAAACTTCAGGCAGCTGGGTGGCTATGAAACTACTCAGGGTACCCATGTGAAGTGGAATAAACTTTTCCGTTCAGGAGAAATCAGCCGCCTTACCGAGCAGGATATGAAAGAGCTTGCGCAAAGACATATCAGCTATGTCGTAGACTTCCGCGGCAATGATGAGGTGGCCAAAGCCAAAGACCGTCTGCCTGAAGGGGCTGTCTATTTACAATTGCCGGCAGGGAGCGAAAATCTGAACAGCTGGATGTCGCAATTGCCGAAATTAAACACTGCAGACTCTCTCATGATCTCCTTCTATAGCCAGACTGCTCATTTAAAAGCGAAATACCAGCCATTTTTTAAGGAATTGCTGGTGATGCCTGATTCCTCCGCATTATTGTTTCATTGCACCGCTGGAAAAGACAGGACAGGAATTGGTGCTGCCTTGTTATTGTATGCTCTTGGCGTTCCGGAACAAACAATTTTGGACGACTATCTGGAAAGTAATGAATACCGGAAAGTGGAAAATGAAAAAATGGTGCAGCAAATGGTTGCCCTGGGCATTAAAGAGCAGGTAGCCAAAGACCTGTCAGGAGTAAAAAGTCAGTACCTGATGGCTGCTTACGAAGCAATTGTGACGCAGTATGGAAGTGTTGATCAGTTCCTCAGCCAGGAAATAGGTTTAAGCAAGCAAGACCTGGCCCTGCTGAAAAAGAAATATACCGAATAACAGCTGAAAAATCGTTTTCATCTCGGGGAGGCCGTTTTCATATTTTGATTAACGGCTTTCCTGTTTTCTGCCCTAAGTCTTTTTAAAAGTAGTCTTTTAGATAAAAAATCATTAATGGGAAACCTTAATTTGAAATTTGTGTTTAATGAAAAGGCATCATCCCATAGGTCTTAAAATTTGATTTTCTACCTTTACACTATGAATACAGCATCCAATAGTCTGATTAATGCTTCCTCACCTTACCTTTTACAACATGCTTATAATCCTGTGGAATGGTATGAATGGGGCGAAGAAGCACTAGCTAAAGCCAGCAGGGAAAATAAATTGATCCTGGTCAGTATTGGTTACTCCGCCTGCCATTGGTGTCATGTCATGGAGCGGGAAAGCTTTGAGCTTGCAGAAGTTGCAGAGGTAATGAACAAACATTTTGTCTGTATTAAAGTCGACCGCGAGGAAAGACCCGATATCGATCAGGTATACATGTTGGCCGTGCAGCTGATGACAGGCAGCGGAGGCTGGCCATTGAATTGTATTTGTCTGCCCGACCAGCGCCCTATTTATGGAGGAACATATTTTAAAAAGGAAGATTGGATCAGTATACTGCTGAACCTGGCCGACCTGTGGGAAACAGATCCTGACAAAGCAGAGCAATATGCGGAACGACTGACACAGGGTATACGCAGTGCGGAAAAAGTAATTCCTAACCTGAAACAGGATGGATATACAGGCAACGACCTGCAGGAGATTGTCTCTCCATGGATCCGTACATTTGACAGGGAAAAGGGAGGGTATAACCGCGCACCCAAATTCCCTATGCCCAATAACTGGCTTTTCTTGTTGAGATACAGCCATTTTAAGCATCATCCAGCGATCCGGGAAAGCGTATTGCATACTTTGGAGAAAATGGCCATGGGAGGTATTTATGATCAGATCGGAGGTGGTTTCGCCAGGTATGCGGTAGATGCCAACTGGCACGTTCCCCATTTTGAGAAAATGTTATATGACAATGCACAGCTGATTGGCCTGTATGCCGAAGCTTATCAGCATTCAGGGAATATCCTGTTTAAGGAAGTCGCAGAAGAAACCATCGGCTGGGTACACCGGGAAATGACTTCTGCTGAAGGATTATTCTATTCGGCCCTTGATGCAGATAGCGAAGGGGTGGAAGGTAAGTTCTATGTCTGGGATGTGGAAGAATTCGATCAGGTACTGGGAGCCGATGCCACAATCCTGGCGGAATATTTCGGTCTTACCAGAGAGGGAAACTGGGAGGAAGAGCAGACCAATATCCTGAAAAGGGCATACAGCCCACAGGAGTTTGCGGCCCTGAAACAAATTCCTGAAGAGGATTTCATGCTGACTCTTAGTATGGCTAAAGAGGAATTACTGGCCAGGCGCCGGAAACGTATGCGGCCCGGCCTGGATGATAAATGCCTGACGGCCTGGAACGGGATGATGATTAAGGCACTTGCCGAAAGTAGTCAGCTCTTCGACCGGGAAGATTATTACCAGTCAGCGAAGAAGGCTGCGGGATTTATTCTTGCCGAAATGAGGACTGCAGATGCAGGACTAAAAAGAAATTACAAGAATGGAAAGGCTTCTATTACAGGATTTCTGGACGACTATGCCTTTCTAATCGCTGCACTGATTGCCTTATATGAAGCTGATGCTGATGAACAGTGGCTGCTGGAAGCGAGGGCTCTCAGCGAATATGTGCTTTCCAATTTCCGTGACCTGGATAGTCCGATGTTTTTCTATACCCCGGCAAAAGGGGAGACCCTGATTGCCAGGAAACATGAGATCATGGACAATGTCATTCCTGCTGCGAACTCTGTTATGGCGCAAAACCTCAAACTCCTGGGTTTGTTATTCGATGAAAACAGGTATACCGAAAAAGCAGAGCTGATGCTGGCCGCTGTTTTTCCCCAGATTAAAACCTATGGTTCCGCCTATTCCAACTGGTCTATACAATTGTTAAACGAAGTCGGAGGAATAAATGAAATTGCAATTACCGGTGATCACTCCGATCAGGTTAAAAAGGAACTGAGTAAGAGATATATCCCTAATAAAATTGTATTGGCAGGAACAAATTCTACACTTCCTTTGTTAAAAGATAAGCAAACCTTTGAAACAAAAATCTATATTTGCCGAAATAAATCATGCCAGATGCCCGTAACGACAGTGGATGAGGCGGTACTGATGTGTTTTCAATAATTTAAAATTAATAAACTAAATAAGATTCCAATGAGTATTAAACCCAATACAGTAGTTTCATTGACATATGAACTGCATACTACTAATGAAGAGGGACAACAAGTTTTCGTAGAAAAAGCTGATGAGCAAAATGCATTGGTATTCTTGTACGGTACAGGTATGATGTTGCCTAAATTTGAAGAGCATTTAGAAGGACTGAATGTTGGTGATGAATATAAATTTGAGCTTAGTGCTGCTGATGGTTACGGTGAACAAGATCCCGGAGCTTTCGCTGATTTGCCAAAAGACATGTTCAAAGATGTTGACCTTCCTAATGTAGGTGATGTTATTCCTTTGCAGGATAATGAAGGTAACCATTTCAGAGCTGGCGTAACGGCTGTTCATGAAGATACCATTTCAGTAGATTTGAATCACCCGATGGCAGGTAAAAACCTGATCTTCGGTGGTACCATTCTTTCTGTACGTGAAGCCACTGAAGAAGAATTAAGCCACGGTCATGCACACGGTGCTGACGGTCATTCGGGACACTAATCTGAATCATAAGACCATAAAAAAAGGTGCGAATTGAGAAATTCGCACCTTTTTTTATGGGTTATCATATGGAGCCTGAAACGGGTTTAATTTCCTGTGATCGCTGCGGAATTACACTTTTCACATACCCCATAGGCTGTTGTAGTCATTGCTGAAGCAGTGAAACCTTCAGGCATCTGAATAGGAGGCGCCACTACGTCCAGGCAATAAATTTTATTGCATTGGGTGCAGTTAAAATGAACATGTTCATCATGGTGGTGGTCTTCTGTACAGGATGGTGAACAAATGGCGTAATTTGCTGTACCATTCATGTCCATAATCCTGTGCAGAATTCCTTTATCCTCATAAATGTTCAGGATTCTGTATAAGGTTACCCTGTCAATTTCCTTCCCTAATTTTTTTTCCAGTTCAGGCTGTGAAATGGCGACAGTATCCAAAGCGATTTCCTCTAATACACGGACGCGCTGTTTGGTGTGTTTCAGGGAGTGTACCTTTAATATATTAACCGGATCTATACTCATATCACTAGATTGATTTTGCATTTGATAATACGATTGGCGGATTGTCCATTGCATTACCTGAATTCAATTTCAGCGTTCCTTTAATGACTATTGTCTGGTAAGTAAATTTTATGGGTTCAGCAAGTTCCACCAATACCATGATGGGTACCCCGTTTTTACCGCAGAAAAAACACTGGTTGATAGGTAACGTAGATAACATGAACTTTGTTTGTTTCATCCCGTCTTTAATCGGCACCATGTATCCTTCCAGTTCAAAAGGCTTGTTGGCATGTTTTTTTATTTCCGGCGTATACACAGCCAGCATTTCGGTATCCTTTACAATCTTAAAATCGACACCTCCAATAATATCCCAATTGGTGGACATGATCTGGTCATTTGGATCATGCTGTGCCTTAACTGCAAAGCCAGAGAAGAGTAATAATATAAAGAGTAATTTTTTCATAACTATATAATTGTTTTTTAAAGGTGATGAAGCGATCATAAGCTGATTCATTGCTGTTTGTGAGCGGTATGCTGATGATGGTTTCATGAGTATATATTTGTTTTTTAAAGGCTATGAAGCGATCATAAGCTTATTCACTAATCTTTTTAAGCGGCAAACTGATGATGGTTTCATGCATTTTTATAGTTGTTATTGTAAATCATATGCGTTGCAACCTGCAGATTACCCCAGGTTTTTCAGCAGACCGTGGCAGTTCATCCCGGCCTCTAGTTTTTAGACAATATTTTAGAAATATTTGATCTGTAAGCTTGAACGGCAGGAATTACAGCTGCAAATATACCAATCGCTATGCCTGTAACAAAAAGATAAATCTCCTTATTCAGAAAAATCAATCCGGTAAGGCGTGCCTGATTACTTTCCTGGTTCGCACCAATAAACTGTAATACCACATGTCCTAAAGCTATTCCAATGACCGTGCCTGCCAGTGTGAGTAAAATACCTTCAAAAATGACCATCTGGAACAACTGTCCACGGGATGCACCCAGGGTACGCATAATCGCCAGATCATAGCTACGCTCTTTCAATGAATTGTACAGATTGATAAATACACTGATTGCAGCAATAAACATAATCAGTACCGCAAACCACTGTAACGTATCTACACCGACGCCGATAAGTGAAAACAAACGGGTACTTTCCATGGCAGGGGAGGCTGCCTGAAGACTGGTGGACTGATTAACCATCCTTGGAAACATAACAACAGACATGGGAGACCTGTACTGGATCAACAATGCGGTGATTTCCCGGTCTTCATTGGTGGCTACCTGATCAGGCCGCTGCTGAGCTTCATCATGATGGTGTTCGTGCTTGCCATCCTGATCATGGTGGTGCTCTTCAGCTTCTTCTTTTTCATGGTCATCATGCATCTTCCATACACTGGAGATATTGGTCAGGATAAGGTTGTCGGTTACATTGCCCTGCGGGGTTAAAATCCCTGCTACTTTATAAGCATGTGTTTTATGTACATCTGTACTTCCCGTTAAACCATGTGCCCCAAAAAAGGTATCGCCAATTTTCAGGTGCTGACCGCTTGCAACATTTGCCCCTATGGTGACTTCAAAATCTTCTTTCCAGAATTTTCCGCTTTGCGTGCTGAGCTTGTACACGCTTACAAAATTACTGTCTGTACCCACAATCCTGATCCCTTCATAATTATCGCCCAGTGCAAGCGGAACCGCGCGTTTAACAAAAGGACTATGGGCTAGTTCCATTGCTTCTTTCTGTGGAATGTTTCCTGTCGGGAAATCAATATAGTAAATGCTGCTGAGGATCAGCTGGAGCGGACTGCCTTTTGCGCCCACCACCAGGTCAATATCTTTGGAATTGTTATCTAGTTTTTCGCCAATCTGTGTAGAGGCCAGCAGGAGGATAGTGAGTATACCTGTTCCAAAAGCGACCAGCATAATGTTCAGTACGGAAGACAACGGTTTAAACCATAGGCCTTTCCAGCTTATTTTTATTGGACTCATGATAATTCGTAGGTATTGGTGAAAGCATCTTTAACTCTTTTATCGTGCGTTGCGACAATTAGGGTGGCCTGGTTTAAACCAGATTGTGTCAACAGTAAGTCAAGTACTGCAGCTGCATTTTTGTCGTCCAGACTGGATGTCGGTTCATCGGCAATCAATAATGCAGGTCTGTTGATGACCGCCCTTGCAATAGACACACGTTGCAATTGTCCCTGACTCAGTTCACTGGGATAAGCATTCTTCTTATCGGCTATGCCTAGCGAACTGAGTACTTCATTGATGCGCTCCGTGTTTTCCGGTAAGCGTGCAAAACTTTGTGCCAGTTTCAGGTTCTCTGCAATGGTCAGACTTTTAATCAGGTGTGGCCGCTGAAAAATAATTCCGATATTCCGGCCTCTGAACTGATCCAGTTCCCTTGAGGAAAGTGCATAAACAGCAGTTGCATTGATATGCACCTCGCCTGCTGCTGGTTTTAAAATACCTGTTAAGATGTGGAGCAATGTCGTTTTGCCACTTCCGGACTCCCCCAGGAGCAGCCATTGTTCTCCTTTGTTAATTTCCCAGTCCTTAAAACTGATGCTTTTGGCACTGTCGTAATGATGGGAAACTGATTTGATAGTGATCATTCGTATGTAGTGTTTGATGTGTGTACGCAGGTAATTTTGGTAAATGATTATTCAGGTGTTCTTCAGGCCGTCTTGTGTTATATCCAAGTTAAATATCTGCAAAAATAGATTTTGCAATCTGATTGCAACTCATAAAGCTGTAAATACTTTGTGATATAAACTGTTAGCCAAAAGCATAAAGAACCTTCTGTTTATACAACGGTGATTTTGTAAACGTGTTATCTGTTCCCAAACATTAATGCAATTTAATTGCATTAATGTTTGGGATGTTTATATTTGCAATTCTGTTGCATTAATAAATGGTGGTGCCTTTTTATGTGCAACCATACCAACTATTCATCATAAATCAAGAAAAATGAATCCTACATTATTACCCGTGACCGTACTCAGTGGCTTTTTGGGCAGTGGTAAAACAACATTGCTCAACCACATTCTCCACAACAGGGAAAATCTTAAAGTCGCTTTGATTGTAAATGATATGAGTGAGCTGAACATCGACGCGCGCACCGTACAAAGTGAAAATATCCTGTCAAGGACTGAAGAGAAGCTGGTGGAGATGAGCAATGGCTGCATTTGCTGCACCTTGCGTGAAGATTTGATGCTAGAAGTAGAGAAACTAGCCAGAGAAAACCGTTTTGATTACCTGATTATTGAGAGCAGCGGTATTGCTGAACCTATTCCTATTGCACAAACTTTCAGCTATATTGATGAGGAGATGGGATTGGACCTGAGCAAATTCAGTAAGCTCGATACTATGGTAACCGTAGTAGATTGTTTTAACTTTAAAAAGGATTTCGGGACAAATGAGCGTTTGGTGGATCGCGATTGGGTAGATGATGTAACAGACCAGCGTACCATTGTCAACCTGTTAACTGATCAGATTGAATTTGCAAACGTCATCATCTTAAACAAAACAGACCTTGTTTCAGCTGAAGACCTGCAGCTGTTAAAGGCAGTGATCAGAAAACTGAACCCGACAGCAAAACAGATTGAATCCACCTTCAGCAAAGTGGATCTTAAAGAACTCATCAATACCGGAAGGTTTGACTTTGAGCAGGCATCACAGGGAGCGGGCTGGATACAGGAACTCCATGCGGAACATACTCCTGAGACAGAAGAATACGGGATTGGCAGTACCATTTTCCGCTCTTCAAGGCCATTTCATCCTGAACGCCTATGGAACTACCTGAATGAGCAGTTTCCTCCGAACGTACTGCGTACAAAAGGACTATTCTGGATTGCGGCTATGCCGGACAATGCGCTGAATTTTTCACAGGCCGGCGGATCATTGCGGGTAGAAAATGCAGGCACCTGGTGGGCAAGTATGCATTTGGCTGAAAGGATGAATGATATTGATTTTATGGAAAATCAGCAAGCGATTGAGGGCAGGTGGGATCCGCTCTTTGGAGACCGGATGAATGAGCTCGTTTTTATTGCACAGGACCTGGACAAGATAATGCTTCATGCGGAACTGAATACCTGTTTGCTGACAGATGCAGAAGTGGCGGATTATACCAGCAAAAAAGATTTCAGTAATCCTTTTGCCAGGATTATTCAATAAACCTGGAGAAAATGAATAATCCACAGTTTTATGGCAGTTAAGAGTTTGTAAGCGCCTTAAATAAAAGATGCAATATTGTTGCGATTGAACTTTGATCTATTATCTTTGTCATTCATTATTTAGTTAAGCAGAAAGCATTGCACGGGAATTCATCAAGCCTGTGCGGTGCTTTCATTTTTTCATCAATACCCTGTTTAGTTTGTTCCTTAATGGGTTTCAAGGAATTCTATGCCTTTTTGGGTAATGGTGGCTGAGGGGTGTGCATCATCTTCATGGATGATGATATATCCCTGATTGGCTAACTCGATATAGTTTTCTTCCATTCCTCCCAGAATAGATGAGCTTACCTGTTGTTCAATTGATGTCAAGAGTGTGATGATTTCTTCAGTTCCCATAATAAGATCTTTAGGGTATAAACAAAAAGGCCAGCGTAAAGTTTTACACTGGCCTTTCCTGTTGTGCTGGTTTTTAAAATTTATTTATACAATTCAGCTCTGAGTTGTGCGATCTCATCACTATTGATGTATTCATCGTAGGTCATCATTTTATCAATTGTACCTTTAGGGGTAATTTCGATAATGCGGGTTGCCACAGATTCGGTCAGGGCATGATCCCTTGATGTAAATAAGGCTGTACCTTTAAAGTCTTTCAGGCCATTATTCAATGCGGTAATGGACTCAAGGTCAAGGTGGTTGGTCGGCTCGTCAAACATCAGTAAGTTCGGATGTTTCAGCATCATTTGGGAGAACATGCAACGCATTTTTTCACCTCCTGAAAGTACTTTTACATTTTTAAGTACCTCTTCACCGGAGAATAACATCCTGCCGAGGAAACTTCTGACAAACTGCTCATCCTGGTCAGTTCCTGAATATTCACGTAACCAGTCCACCAGATTCTCATCTTTACCTTCAAAATAAGGAGTATTGTCATTTGGAATATCAGCAGGATTGATGGTCACACCGAATTTAAACTCTCCTGTATAGTTTTTCTCCCTTCCGGTCAGTACATTATAAAAAGCTGTAGTAGCCAGGCTGTTTTGAGAAAGGATAGCTATTTTATCGCCTTTATTCACCATAAAGTTGATGTTTTTAAACAGCAATTCACCATTCAGTGAGCAGGCAAGGTTTTCAACCTGAAGAATCTGGTCACCAGCTTCCCTTCCCAGGTTATTGAATAAAATTGCAGGGTATTTTCTGCTGGAAGCCTTGATTTCTGAAATATCGATTTTATCCAGGGCCTTCTTCCGTGAAGTAGCCTGTTTGGATTTTGATGCATTCGCACTGAAACGCTGGATGAATTCCTGCAATTCTTTTACTTTTTCTTCCAGTTTTTTATTTTGGTCGCTGCGTTGTTTCAATGCGAGCTGACTTGATTCATACCAGAACGTATAGTTACCGGAATAAATACTCATTTTGCTGAAATCAATATCCACGATATGGGTACATACCGCATCTAAGAAGTGCCTGTCGTGAGAAACAACCAGTACGATGTTCTGGTAATCGGCCAGGAAATTTTCCAGCCATGCAATCGTTTCAATGTCAAGATCATTCGTCGGCTCATCCAGCAACAGGATGTCAGGATTTCCGAATAAGGCCTGTGCCAGTAAGACACGTACTTTTTGGTTTCCGTCAAGTTCTTTCAACTGTTTGTAATGGTGTTCTTCTTTTATCCCTAAATTGCTCAGCATGGTAGCTGCATTGCTTTCCATATTCCAGCCATCCATCTCAGCAAACCTGTTTTCCAGTTCCCCGGCACGTTCACCATCTTTATCGCTGAAATCTTCCTTCAGGTAGATCGCATCTTTTTCCTTCATGATGTCATAAAGTTCCTTATGACCAATCATTACGGTTTCGATGACAGAGAACTCATCAAACTGATAGTGATTCTGGTTCAAAACAGCCATGCGTTCGCCCGGAGTAAAAGCTACGCTTCCTGTAGTCTGGTTAACTTCACCTGAAAGGATTTTTAAAAAAGTTGATTTACCTGCGCCATTGGCCCCGATTACACCATAGCAATTGCCCTGTGTAAATTTTAGGTTGACATCTTCGAATAAGGTACGTTTACCGTAACGCAGGGATAAATTAGAAACTGAAATCATATTGCACAAAAATAAGCCGCAAAGGTAGCGATTATTTAATGAAACCATCATGCGCCTACTGCTTACAAACAGCAATGAATTTAGCGAAGCGTTCTCCTGAATACAAATGAAGAACAATAAGATCGGATGAAAAACCGAGCTTGCGAGTGCTTGAATACAAATGAAGAACAATAAGATCAGATGAAAAATCCTACTTAAGATAGCTTCAAAACCAATAAAATCCTTATGAGGATATGGCAAACAGTAATTTTACACCGCTATAGCTTTATTGCTCTCCTGTAAATGTTACTTTTGTGCTTTTAATCATTGTATGGAAAGAGAAATAGATATATTAAATTCGATTATTCAACGGAGACGCAGCATTTTTCCGCCAAGTTATACCGCAGAGGAGATTCCTGCAGAGGCTATTCAGCAGGTACTGGATAGTGCAAATTATGCACCTTCACATAAACTCACAGAGCCATGGCGTTTCATCGTGTTCAGAAAAGCTGCAAAGCATAACCTGGGCATAGAGCTGGCACGCCGCTATAAAGAAGAAACTCCTGAAGAGAATTTTCTGCTTAAAAAATATGATGGGATTATAGAAAAGGCCAACCAGGCAAGTTGCATCATTGTCTTGAATGCACAACTGCACCCTGAACTGCTTCCGGAATGGGAAGAGATCGCTTCTTTTGCCTGTGCGGTACAAAATATGGCTTTAACAGCGGAGGCGCTAAAAATCGGTGCTTACTGGAGTTCACCGGGAACATTATCACGTATGAGTGAATACCTGGAACTGCAGCCCAATGAAAAATGTTTTGGTGTGTTTTATATGGGATACCACAATGAAGAGCCGCGCTTACCGAAACGTACGCCAATTGCTGATAAAGTGAGGTGGCTGGAAGATTAATATGGAGAACCTTAAATCTGAATTGTACCAGCTTTGTCTGAACTTTATTACTCGACGTATCGAGACTGCTGAAATTGCATTGCAACAGGCGCAGGAAGCGAGTAATGATGATACGAAGAGTAGTGCCGGCGATAAGTTTGAGACGACACGTGAGATGATGCAGCAGGATATCGCAAGAAATAAGAACCTGTTATTCGACGGACAGCAGAACCTGCTGTTACTGAAATCGCTGGAAAGTGTGCCACTGACTGATACCGTAAGAAACGGTAGCCTCGTTTTTACCTCAAAAGGGATTTTTTATGTGGCCATTAGTGCCGGACAGCTGAAACTGAACGATAAAATTGTGTTCGCTATTTCAGCGGCATCCCCAATCGGTCAGTTGCTGAGCGGTAAAAAAGTGGGCGATACTTTCAGTTTTAACAACAACAGCTATACGATTGAAAGTGTAGCCTAAGAACGGTAACCTGATCAGAAAAAAGGCAGTCCCGATAAGGACTGCCTTTTTATTTTTATCACCAACAGCGCAAATTAAAAGCTGTTTTTAATACTGTTGCTTAATGTTTTTGGGGTCCAGTAACCGCTGGCAATGATCCTTCTGATTGTAAACAAAGGATCATTTTCATCACGTTTGGTAGAAAGGATGAAAGCACTTTTGAAACCTCTTTTTTTCAATTCAGGAATGGCTTCAGGGTTCCACAATCCAAACGGATAAGCGAAGTGGTGAATATTTTTACCGGTGATTTCCTGCAATGTTTTTGTCGGTTTTTCAATCTGTGTCTCCCAGTCTTTACCCTGGTATTTTTTCACATTATGGTGGTCCCAGGTATGCGATTCAATATCATGCCCTTTGTCAGACAGTTCTTTGATCTGTGCTTTGTTCATATAGTTTGGTCGGCCAATGGAAACCGTCATGACAAAAAATACGCCTTTGAAACCGTATTTTTTCATGGTTGGTTCTGCAACGGTGTATTGATCAAGATCTGTATCATCATACGTTAACATAATTGGTTTACTTGGCAACTCCGTTCCATTGTTCAGGTAATCGTATAGCTGGTCTGGTAAAATGGTATGGTAACCACTATCGGCAAGCATTTTTATCTGCGCTTTGAACACCTCTACCGGAACAATATAATCTTTGGCGCCTTTGGAATCTTTAGGTCTCCAATCGCGGATCTGGTGATAACATAAAATAGGTACCTGTTTACGTGCCAGAATTGTTTTCGCATCTGCAACTTTAATCTTTGCTACATCTACAGCTTTTGCAGGGCTTTCTTCCGCAATGGCTTCTACAGCAGTACTGTCCTGGTTATCATTGGTACTGGTTTGTGATTTGGATTGACAGCCAGCGCTAAAGATCATCGCTGCTGCAGTAAGGGTTAATAAATGGTTCTTCATTAGGATTTTATTTGTGATGGGCAAAACTATGAATTCTGCACCTGCATTTATACAAATTTTGTATAAAAACACAGAATTTACAGGCTATCTGATTTATTACATAATTATTCATGCTTTGAACGCTTTTAGTGATATTTTTATCGATTATGATGGATTTATATATGAAAAGATTCTACCTGCCTGTTTTAATCGGAATTACGGCTGGTTTTAATGCTGTTGCGCAAACAAAAACGTTTACCATGACAGAAGTTGCGCAAGATGTACCTAAAGCCAATTACCAGCTGGCTTCGCGTTTCTCCCCAAATAAACTGAAGAAAATTATTTATTCCACCGCAGTTGAACCACATTGGCTAAGATTGAGCAACAGGTTCTGGTATGTATATGAAACTCCGGCTGGCAAGGAATGGTTTGTGGTAGATCCTTCGGTACGAAGCAAGAAGAAGTTGTTCAACAGTTCCCGGATGGCGGCTGAGATCACGACCATCATCAGGGATCCCTTCGATGCACAACACCTGCCTATTGAAAACCTTAAATTCTCGAAAGATGAAAAAAGTATCAGCTTTGAGCTCAAAAGTACTATCGATGAACTGAAAAAGGACAGGAAAGATAAAAAAGCCGCAGATTCAATGCAAAAGAAGATTTTTTATTTCAGCTATGAACTCCAGACAGAGAAACTTACTGAAGTGAAAAACTATGAAAAGGCAAAAGAAAAACCCAAATGGGCTGCTATTGCACCGGACTCTTCAGCCATTGTCTTCTCCAGAAACTATAACCTGTATTGGATGGATAAGCTGAATTACCTCAAAGCCGTTAAAAATGAAGAGGACAGTACGATAGTGGAACATCAGCTGACTAAAGACGGGGTAAAGTTTTATGCGTATGGAAATGATGGTGATGGAGAGAACAATGAAGAAAATGAGAAGAACAACAAGAAAAGAAGGGAGGCGAGGGTATTATGGTCGCCTAACTCGAAATATTTCGTACTGAACAGGGAAGATTCCCGGAAGGTAAAAGACCTGTGGGTCATCAATAGTGTATCGCAGGGAAGACCTACACTGGAGACCTATAAATATGTAATGCCGGGTGAAAAGGAATATCCTGTCCTGGAAGTGCTGTTATTTGATTTTGCTGCAAAGACGAGTAAGAAACTGAATGTATCGGCTTTTAAAGACCAGTATTTATCAGTATGGCCGGCTCCACGCTTAAATAAGGACCGTGACAATGAATTCCGTCCGGATATATGGCTGGGGAATAACAACAAGTTCTATTTTTCAAGAACCAGCAGGGATTTGAAAAGGGTGAATACTTGTGCGGTAGATATTACAACCGGTGCCGTATCCCCATTGATTGATGAACGTTTCAATACCTACGTGGAAATTAACCGTCCCGGACTGGTTAAGGATGGAGAGGAGATTATCCATTGGTCTGAGCGTGACGGATGGGCCCATTTCTATTTGTATGATGGAAAAGGCAAACTGAAGAACCAGATTACAAAAGGTGCCTTCCATTGTGAGGATATCGTCAATATAGACCAGAAAAACAGGGTGCTGTATTTCACCGCCAATGGTCGTGAAAGTAAAGAGAACCCATATTACCTTCATTTATACCGTATTAATTTTGATGGTTCAGGCCTGCGTTTACTGAATAGCGGAGACTTTGACCATGCGGTAGACATGAATGATGAGGCCCGTTATGTGGTGGACAATTATTCAAGGGTAAATACGGCACCCCAATCGGTACTGCTGGATAACTTTGGAAATAAGGTGATGAACCTGGAGACTACGGATCTTTCTTTGCTGATGGCTACCGGATATAAGTTTCCTGAACCTTTTACGGTGAAAGCGGACGATGGTATTACAGATATCTATGGTGTGATGTACAAGCCATTTGATTTTGACCCGAAGAAAAAATATCCGGTGATTGAATATGTTTATCCCGGTCCGCAGACTGAGGCTGTGTATAAGGCTTTCAGCAAGAGCATGGACCGTACCGACCGATTGGCGCAGTTTGGTTATATTGTGGTGACGGTAGGTAACCGTGGCGGAAATCCTGCACGTTCAGCCTGGTACCATAATTTCGGCTATGGCAATTTACGTGATTATGGTCTGGCAGATAAAAAGGCTGCAATTGAACAGCTTGCTGACAGGTATAGTTTTATTGATGCCGGCAGGGTAGGGATCACCGGGCACTCCGGAGGAGGTTTTATGTCAACCGCTGCCATGCTGGTTTATCCGGATTTCTTTAAAGTAGCCGTTTCCAATGCAGGGAACCATGATAATAGTATTTATAACAATTGGTGGAGCGAAAAACACCATGGTCTGAAAGAAATCGTTTCTGTTAAAGGTGATACGACCTTCCAGTATAGTGTGGATAAGAACCCAGATCTGGCAAAGAACCTGAAAGGGCATTTATTGCTGATGACAGGTGATGTAGACAATAACGTTCATCCTGCGAATACTATTCGTGTGGCAAATGCTTTAATGAAAGCCGGTAAACGATTTGAACTGGTGATCATGCCTGGACAGCGCCATGCCTTTGGTTCTTTTACAGAGTATGGCTTCTGGAAACTTGCCGACCATTTCAATAAATACCTGATTGGTGATTTCTCCCATGCCAATGAAACCGATATGATGGAGATGGACAGGGAAGTAGAGATGAACGGGAAGTAAAACGGGCATCTGGTCAGGTAAAGAGAAACCCTGAAAAAATAATCACCCTGTAAAAAGGGTGATATATAAAAAGCGACTGCCTTTCGGGGACAGCCGCTTTTTTACTAAAAACTCTTGAGTAGATTTTCTACATCCTATAAGTAGAACTGAACACCAATTTTTGGAGAGAAGAAGTTCGCGCCAACATTGAAGTTTTTGCTGCTTCCTGCAATTCTATCACCATTGTTATTTTCAATTCTGTTATCGTTGTAGCTGATACCGTTTACAGAGAACTCAATACCAAATTTTTTGCTTGGGAAAAAGGCAACACCTGGAGATAAAGCTACCCCTACTGTACTGATAGATCCTTGTTTTCTGTAGCTTTCACCACCATCTATGCTATTTTTTACATTACCGAATGCCATTGGAACCGATAATTGTCCGAAGAATTTGAATTGTTCAGTACCTGCATAGTAACGTGCGAATGGAGCAACTACGAAAGCCTGGCTTTTTCCAATTGCAGTTGCACTGGCAGAGTGAACTTTAGATAATTCATAACCCACTCCTGTACCTATAGCAATGTTGTTGCCAATGAAGTAACCCACACTTGGAACCAATGATAAATTGATGTCAGCTTTGTCAGCACCTTCTGCTTTTTCTGAATTGAACTCAACGTTACCGCCGATCATGAATTTACCTTTTTCTGTTTGTGCCTGTGTGCTGAATGCTAATGCGGAAACTGCAAGTAACGATAATACTAATTTTTTCATTTTGTGCTTTTTTAATTTATAATGATGTCAGGTTTTTTATTTTAATATCTGACTATGTTTGTCATATAGTCAATGTTGGTGCCAAATATATATTGCTATTACAGTGCTGAAATGATGTTTTTTTGTAATGACTTGTTTAATAGTGATATAAATCATATCAGTTTTCTGATTATTATTTTGTGATGACAATTAACCTTTTATTAACAATTTATTAACTTATGACAGAAAGAGACAATTTGACTTTTTTTGTGTATTTGTCAGTTTGATGGTTGTTGGATGTCAGTTTTCAGCATCTGTTTTTGTCAGTCAGGCAAATGTAAAAACGGGTAGGTAGTTGTTGCCCTATCCGACCCTCACTGATCAGATCGTAGGAGGAACGAGAGAAAATTTCAGCAGCATTTTATTGCGATAAACTTGTGTATTTTCATTGATACATAAGACTCATTTCCTTCTTGTAAACCTTTCTATGGGAAAACCATGACTTTTCCGGCTGATTTAATCCCTAAATTTGGACTTTTAAAGCAATTTTTACTTAAAAGGAGAGTTCGTGTCAATATTGTGGTGAGGGAAGCGCAATAGTTGATCATTATAGGATAGCTATGGTCATATTTAAACAAATTATATTATACCTGATGGGCATTGGCCTCCTGTTGTTTGGATTCAGAAGGAATATAGACGATGCCATTCAGGATTATCGAAAAAAACATCCGAAAGATGAAAATAAGGATCTTGAAAAACATTTCGAAACCCAGGTGTTGAAAGTGGATACCACCACCCATGAACTGCGGAATGACCAGGTGTACTTTCAGGTGTTGCGCATCAGCAGTGATGACCTGAAACGGAAGAAATCAACAAGAAGTAAAATTACTACGGAAACTGATCATGCAGAGACAGCCACAGATAGTATGTAGTCCTACACTTTTTAAGGCACAAACGGATTATCTCTTTCATGCGAATATTAAAATTAAACTTCCTGCAGATTGTCCGGATAGCCTGTTTGACCATTTGTTTCACCTCCTGGAAGATATTGATGTACGCTATAATTCCTATTCCGCTGATTCTTATTTCGACAGGATTAACCGGAATGCCGGAACTTTTGTGGAAGTAGATGAGGATACGGTGGCGATGTTAAACACCATTGCTGAAGTTTCGGCAATTTCTGGAGGGACTTATGATATTTCAGTGATGCCCCTGCTGCAACTATGGGGATTTTATAAGGAACAGGTGACAAATATCCCTGAAGCGCATGCCATCACAGCCGCCCTGGAAAAGGTAGATTACAGATCGGTGTCCATCCGTGGAAATGAAGTAAAAATCAATAAAGGACAGCAACTCATGACGGGTTCTTTTTTAAAAGCCTTTGCCGTTGACCGGGTGGTGGAATTCCTTGCGGATGAAGGAATACCTGATGCGATGATCAATGCCGGAGGGAGTACTATTTATGGAAGGAAAGCAGCAGCAACAGATCACTGGAAAGTAAATGTGATCGGGTCGAAAGAAGATCCGGATCCAATTTACCGGATCAGGCTGCAAAACCATTGTTACTCGACTTCAGCTCAGCTGAGCAATAAACTTGTGGTGGATGGCAAATCTTATGGACATATTCTCAATGCAAGGACAGGTTATCCCTCTTCGAATAAACAGATGGGACTGGTCAGTAAAAGTGCCTTTATCGGTGATATCTGCTCCACTGCCTTGTTCAATACAGACCGTAGTAATTTTTTGCATGCTATCGGAAAACTGAAAGAGCGATTTGATCTGGAAGGCTTTTTAATGGATCAATACAATGATCTCACAATGAGTCATGGTTTCACCCGATATATTGATCAGGAATGATAAAGTTATTTAAATCCAAACTGAGCGTTAAAGATAAAGCCATTACCACACTGCCCGAAAGTGATGATTATTTCGTTGCGTTGGGTGGACACCGTGGGAAACCGGCCTTGGCAGCTGTCCGGGTTGGGGAGATGGTGAAGAAATATCAAAAAATAGGAGTTGCAGACGGTGATTTCTCTGCCCATGTTTTTAGCCCTGTTTCAGGAATGGTTAAGGCTATTGAAGAGGTGATTCTGCCCAATGGAAATGCCTGCATAAGTATCGCTATAAAAAACGACCATAAAGAAGACTGTGAAAATGGTACGGTTGATTTTGAAGAATTGACCGCACTGAATTTTTCCGTGCTCCTCAAGGAATTTGGAATAGTCGGTGCCGGCGGAGCGCAGTTTCCTACCCATATCAAATACAGGCTGCAGAACAGAAAGGTCAACTGCTTTATTGTAAACGGTGCGGAGTGTGAACCCTACCTCACTGCCGATTACAGGGCCATGAAAGAGTATGCTGCAGAACTGATGGAAGTGCTGAGTCTGGTCAATGTGCTTTTTCAGCCGGCCGAAATTGTCCTGGCATTTGAAAAGCAGTATAAGGACCTGAACAAAGAATTTAATAAACTGGCTGGGCAATATGGTTTTCCTTTCAGGATTAAATTACTTGAGGATAAATATCCTCAGGGCAGCGAGCAGCAACTGATTAAGGTGATCACCGGGATCAATATGTCAAAAGGTGTTCCTCCTGTCGAAAAAGGGGTGCTGGTGAACAATGTGGGTACCTTGCTGGCCATCCGCAACAGTTTTGCCTTGAAACGTCCGGTAATCGACAGGATTGTGACGGTTTCAGGTGACGGACTGCAGTCTTCAGGGAATTACAGGATCAGGATTGGGACACCTGTTTCGCATATTTTAAGAGCGCTGGGACTGGAGCAAATGGCAGGGGATAGGGAGATTGTATTTGGTGGACCAATGATGGGCCATAAGGTAACAGATCTCAATTCTGCTGTTCAGGCAGGAACCTCTGGTATACTTCTCCTGGAACGCAAAAAAAGAGAAAGCCATCCCTGTATTCAATGTGGTTATTGTATCGATGTTTGTCCCATGCACCTGCTGCCATTGGAATTTGCCAAGGCAGCTGAGCATCATGACCACAGTGCTTTTGAAGCCTATCATGTCAAACAATGCGTGGAGTGTGGTGCATGTGACTATATCTGTCCCAGTAATGTCCCGCTGATGGAAAGCATCCGCATGGGTAAAAGGGAGGTACAAATTTTATAATGATGATGGCAAGAACTATAAAAACTTCTTTCTCCCCACTTTTTGTCTCTGGGGAACGCACTTCTTTTGTCATGCTGGATGTGGTGATATCGTTGCTGCCCCTGGTATTTTTTGGAATATTGTGCCGGGGAGCAGATGCCCTGATGGTGTTTGGTGTGTCTGTGCTGACGGCTGTGCTGACAGAATTTGTATGCCATTGGATATTCCTGAAAAAGACCGGTACATTATGGGATGGTTCTGCGGTCATAACGTCTGTGCTGCTTGCTCTAACACTATCACCGCTAACGCCATGGTATGTGGTGGCCTTCGGTAGTTTTGCTGCCATTTTTTTTGGTAAGGTCGTCTGGGGAGGACTAGGAAAAAACCAGTTCAATCCGGCATTGGTGGGCAGGGAAATGATGGTTGTCTTCTTTCCGCTGATCATGGGCTCAGGAATGTTGTGGTCTGTCCAGGGCCCTGTCAACCTGGCCGAAATCCGGTTTTTCACCCTGCTTGGAGATCACGACCTGTTGATCTACCTGGACCATTTGCTGTATAAAACCAGCGGTGCCCTGGGAGAATATTCTATGCTTTTTTTAATCCTTGGCGGATGTTACCTGTTGATCAGGCGGCGCATATCATGGCATATTCCCGTGACGATAATTGTCGGATTTTTTCTGATGTCAAATCTTTTTCTCTCTGGGGAGATTAGATTCTCTGTAGCGGGTTTACTATTGGGAGCCATTTATATGGCGACAGATATGCCATCAAGTCCGAATACCGGATCCGGCAAAATATTTTATGGTCTACTGATTGCTGCGGTGGCTGTATTCTGCATTGGGAATGGGATAAAACATGAATTTATGTCGTACGCCATTTTAATTGGAAATGCATTTACGCGGAAGATCAATAATACATTCGTCCCTGTGGCATGGGGGCAAAAATTAGACTGGGAGAAGCATTTGGAGGCTATATTCTTACTCCTTATCATGGTCATTGCCCTGAGTATGGCAGTGGTTCAGCTTCATCAATTACATGCCACTTATTATTTGTTATTCATTTATATCGTATTTACACTGTTAAAATTCAGTCAATCCTTCACTGTCCAATCCAATCATCAAAAAATATAAATACAATGAAAAAAATGCTTTTGAGTATTTTCTGCATCAGTCTTTTGCTTTCCTGCAGGAATGAAACCATAGAAAACAATGCCCCTGTAAAATCGGAAACTGACATTGTCATCAACAATATCCTGACCAGGAGGGCAATCCGGAAGTATAAGACACAGCAGGTAGGACGTGGAAAACTCGATACCATTTTGAAATGTGCTATTTATGCCCCAAGTGCGCTTAATAAACAACCCTGGGAGATCAGGGCAATACAGAACCCGGAGTTGTTAAAAAAGATAAACGACCGTTTCTTAAGTTTTGCTGAAGGGAAGACCTTTCAGGGGAGCGCTGCTCATTATAAGGAACCAGGATTCAGTATTTTTCACAACTCACCGACACTGATCGTTATTGCACGTGATAAATCCAGTAATATCAGCTATATGGACTGTGGGATTTTGTTGGAGAATATCTTATTGAGTGCACACGCCACAGGCCTGGGAACCTGTCCTCTGGGTACCTTGGTGCCAGTACTCAACAGACCTGAAAATGCCGATTTACTGGAACTGATGAATATTCCGGAAGGATATGAAGTGGCAATTAATGTTTCCCTTGGCTATTCTGATGAAACCCCTCCTGTGAAAAAGAAATATGCAGACAGGGTGAAAATTATTGAATAGCAGCTTCCGGTAGCTCCACTTTCTTAGCTGTAAACAATACCATTAAAAGATACTGTAAATTATTAGTTAATAGATCTGTGTGCTGTTCCAGGCTGCTTTATGAATGATTCACCCATCGTTCACCCTTTGTTCGCTGCCCGTAAAAGCTGGGGTGAACAGGGGGGAAGGATGGGTGAACAATGGGTGAACAAACCCATACGGAAGCCCAGGGAATTGGGGATCAAAAATGTCTGGAAAAACAGGAATTCATCATTGAAAACCTTGTGCTGCGACCTGATTCCGTGACTCCGGTAAAAATGCGGATAAGCTCTAGTTTTAACTGATAGTAAACAAAAAATGCTTTATAGGGAATACGTAGTCGTTTTCAGGTCTCAAGGCTGATAACAGATTGCTATTTCATGAAATGCCCGGGACATCATTGGAATCTTTGTCATGGCAACAGCTAATTCACATTTCTTGGTGTTATTAGTTTAAAAACAGTTAAATTCATATAACTTTTATATCCGTCACAAACAATATCCAACTATGAGATTATTAATAGAACGAAAATCAATAAAAGTATATCCAGATCCTAAACGTGTTATTGCCAGGTTTTTCTTTAATGGTGATGAGCGGGCGAAAGAGGTTGTAAAGAGAGTGTTAGAGTTGTCACAACAAGATGTTTTCGGGCTAATATCTCCAATATTACAGGAATACTCCAAACGGCACCGTAACATTACCAAAATCCTTTCGCGGCATTGTAAAAAGCTTAAAGTCATTTTTGATGAGCTTGGTATTGACTATGAAACCCTGAACAAATATCAGCGCTTGCTGATCGGTTCTTATTTCACCCATGAATACTCCATTGAGTCGGCTGCTTTCTTTAACCCTTCTGTGGTAGAAGATCCTGATCAGTCGGAGTTGGTAGAAGGAGAAAAGAGGCTGATTATCAGTTTCCGTGCAGTAGGGGAAGGGCATATCTCTTCCGTTGTATTCCGCAGGGCATTGGTTGACCGGAATGGAACAATCACGGTTAATCCTGCGGGAAACTATATCGATGAGGCAGAGGTTGTCCGTAATGCCATATATAACAAGAAATTATTTCTAAAAAAGGCCCTGGATTCCAAGATAGATATTGATATCCTGAATGAGATAGGGCTGAAACTGGAGGAAAAATTCGATTATGCAGTGTTAAGACGGCTGATTATCGATTCGAAAAACCTCCAGGATGATGACCTGAAAAAGCTGGAATATGATAAGGTGTTGTGGTTATCTGATACTTACCATGAAATCAGCTTCTCCAGGGATACTGATATATCTGACAGGGTGATTTTCCCGATTTCAGAATTTGAACGGAAAGGGATCGAGGATGCAAGGTTTGTGCGCTTTATAAAAGAAGACGGCAGTGTAATTTATTATGCGACCTATACGGCATTTGATGGCGCCATGATTATGCCTAAATTATTGCAGACTACAGATTTTTATGATTTCAAGATCAGTCCCCTGCATGGAGCAGGTGCACAGAATAAAAACCTTGCTTTATTTCCAAGAAAGATTAAAGGGAAGTATGTCATGATATCGCGTATTGACGGATGGAATAACTATCTGATGTATTCTGATAAAATTACGGTATGGGATCATCCGGTAAAATTGCAGTCGCCGAAATTCCCCTGGGAGTTTATCCAGATCGGGAACTGTGGTTCACCTATTGAGACAGCGGCGGGATGGCTGGTCATTACCCACGGGGTGGGACCTATGCGGAGGTATTGCCTGGGGGCATGCCTGCTCGAATTGGAAGACCCATCAAAGGAAATCGGCAGACTCGAAGAACCACTGGTGATCCCGAATAACGATGAGCGTGAAGGATATGTACCGAATGTATTGTATTCCTGTGGCTCCATCATCCACAACGGTGAACTGATTATTCCTTATGGATTGTCTGATTATTGTTCGTCTTTTGCTACCGTGAAAATTGATCTGTTACTGGAAAAACTCATTAGTTCAGGTAAAACGGTGAAGGAAGAAGTTCCTGCAGCTGAAGAGGTATAAACGGGTCAAACTTTGCGCCTGCTATTTTTAAATAAGATTTTGGTATACATCAAATATTATTCTGTTATACCTTGTATTATACGATCTGATGGTAGAGGTTGATATAATCCTCTACCATTTTTTCTTTGGAGAATTTCCCTGCTGCCCATTCCCGGCAATCCTTCCTGTTGATGGTATTGAGGTCCTTCAGGCTTTCAATGGCTTCTTCAGTTTGTGTGACCAGGAAACCTGTTTTTCCATGAAGGATTAATTCCGGCATGGATCCCCTGTTAAATGCAATCACCGGTGTTCCGCAGAGCTGGGCTTCTGCTACGCTCAGTCCAAAAGGCTCATCAAAACTAATGGGATGTAAAAGGCAACTGGCATTGCACAGCAGCCGGTTTCTTTCTTCCGGTCCTGCTGCACCAACAAATACAATACTTTCGCTCAACAGAGGCGCTACGCGTTCCCTGAAGTAATGCTCATCCTGTATAATACCTGCTATGATCAATTTACGCTTACTCTTCAGGGCTATTTCTATCGCCTCAACCAAGCCTTTATGCGGGTGTATGCGACCAAAGAAAAGCAGGTAATCTTCAGGAGTGTCCCCGAATTCGAAATCTGTAATGTCAAGTCCGTTATAAACGGTCGCCAGGTAGTTCAGCAATGGATGCCTGTTGGCATTGCTGATGGAAACATAATGATTTTTATCATTATACTTCTGATAAACAGGAATGATCTTTTCAGAAGAGAAGCCGTGAATAGTTGTGATCATGGGCGTATCGATCAATCCCGTATAGGTTAAAGGCAGAAAATCGAAGTGATTGTGAATCAGGTCAAATTCTGTTGCATGTTCCATGAGGTTACTGATATGGAGGCATTCCAGAACCTTGGCATCCTGGTCGGGTGTCTCCGCATATCCTGAAGCCACAACACTGTTTAACTGTGCTGAGGTAAGGGAATCGCCCGTCGCAAATAAAGTAACGTCCAGTCCTGCATCCACCAATCCTTCCGTGAGATTGGCTGCCATCTGTTCCCATGGGCCATAGTGGCGTGGAGGGGTTCTCCAGGCCACTGTAGATAATACGGCGACTTTCATTAAATAATGCCTTGTTTTATATCATTTAATTCTGCAGGGTTGGTGAACTCATATTCAAACTCCAGCGCCTTTAATACGGTGAGATGGGAAATCCAGTAGGCCAGTGTACTTTCTGCACCCTGGTTCCTGTTTACCCCGGAGGTCTGCAGGCCATCACCACAACCTTTGGTTTCGTAATCATATAAAGGAAGTCTCAAACTATTTTCTCCGAGGAACCACTGGTAACTTAAATACATTTGTTTGATATAGCTGAGATTATGGGTAATTTCATAGGCCTTGAAATACATCAGAACCATGGCCATTGTTTCTATGGCCTGCTGATCATAGATTGCCATTTCCTTATCTTTAAATAACCAACCATCATTGCCAACCGGATTTAAATAACCTGCCGACATGGTTTTTTCAGTTAAGAAATTCATGCTTTCCATACCTATAGCCAGTGATTCTTCATCCATTGTAGTCTGGTAATGGCTCAGCAGTGCCAAGGGCAGAATGGCATTGTCATACGTCATTTTTTCTTCAAACCAATGCCATCCGCTGGCTTTATGATTGCGGTAAGCCTGTTTCAGGGGTTCAGCAAGTTGATTCAGTTCAACAATAATCCCTTCATCATAGGGATGGGCTTTCAGGTAATTGGTCAGGCCAATGATCGTATTTCCTAATCCACGAAGGTGTCTCAGCTGACTGAAATGCGTAACTGACTTATCGAACAGTTCTTTCGCAAATTCACGGTAGGAGTTGTTGGGGGCGTTGCTGATCAGATATCCCAATGCCCATACAGTTCGGCCGAAGGAGTCTTCCGTACCTACCTCATCCAGGTACTCCCTTCTGAAGCTAAGGAAATTCCTGAAATTGCCATCATCACTCTGCATGTATTGGATATAACTAAGGTATACCGGCAGTAATTCCAGTGCGGCCTTGCTTTTGTTCTGCTGCCATGCCTGTATGACCATGATCAGTGCCCTTGCATTGTCGTCCAGGCAGTATCCTTCTTTCAGGTTAGGAATACCGTATTTGGCATGCTGTACAATACCGGTGTCATCAGTTAGCCGCTGCACATGTGCCATACTGAAGGCAGGCATCATTTCAGGATCTATAATACGGGTGGTCTCTTCATTGACCAGGTTTGCATGGTGGATAGATTCCTCCAAAGTCTCAATAAACACCTTTCCTATGCTTGGCCAGCGCAGGTGCATCCCATAGGCAAAAGCATTACGCTTTAAATCCTGTAACAACACCTGGTTATCAAATAAATCATTCACAATCTGGGCCAGTGCTGCCGAATCCCTGAAGTCGAACAGTTTCCCCCTGTTTTCTGCCAATAATTCCTGGGCATGCCAGTATGGGGTAGAGATCACTGCGGCACCGGCACCTATGGCGTAGGATAAGGTTCCGCTGGTAATCTGTGCTTCATTCAGGTAAGGAGTGATATACATGTCGGCCGCAGTAAGGTAATCATGCAGCTCTTCCTCAGAAACAAATTTGTTGATGAACACCAGGTTATTTTCTACGTTGAGTTTTTTGGCCATACGTTTCAGGCTGTCACGGTATTCTTCCCCTGAATTCCTGATCACCCCCGGATGGGTGGTTCCTAAAATAACGTAGGTGACATCGGGATGCCGGGCTACAATATCGGGTAAAGCCTGCACAACAGTTTCCAGCCCCTTGTTCCTGCTGATGAGGCCGAAGGTGAATAACACTTTTTTATCTTTGAAGCCCAGTGATTTTTTTACGGGGTTATCCTCTTTGGGTTCCAGGTCAGGAACCCCATGCTCAATGTACCTGATCTTATTTTCAGAAATTCCATAGATGCTGGTCAGAAAACCGACCGCCCTGCGGCTCATCACCACAATCTTCGACGAGTATTTGGCAATTTCACGGATGATGGTTAGCTGTACATAAGAGGGATCCTTCAGGATGGTATGCAGGATGGTCACCAGGGGTTTCTGTAAGCGTGCGATGAGTGGGAGGATATACAGTCCGCTTTCACCACCATAAATACCAAATTCATGTTCCAGGATACAGACATCGGTTAAATTGGTATTGATATAGTCGGCTGCACGGATATAGTCTTTCTGATTTTCCTGACGGATGATATATTCCACCTCCGGCGGATACTCATAGGTATTCAGCTGTTCAGCATCTGTCATGGCTACGACAAAGCTGTCGGCTGAAACGGTTGCGGTATCATGGCCTATGGCCTTGAGGAGATTATTGTTGAATGTAGCAATACCACATTCACGCGGAGGGTAAGTTGATATATAAGCTATTTTCATCAGAATATATTTTTTTTAAAGGTTATGAAGCTATCATGTGCCTATTCGTTGCTGTTTGTTAGCGGTAAGCTTATGATGGTTTCATCAGTATATAATTGAATTTTAAAGGTTATGAAGCTATCATGCATCTATTCATTGCTGTTTGTAAGCGATAGGCACATGACGGTTTCAGTGATTGATGATTTTCATGGGACTATTTTTTCAATATAATCAATAAAAGCATCATATTGTTTTTAATTACTTCCTTTCAGAATAAGTATTTTAAAAACGGTGAAATCATCAGGAGTCAACAGCTCCTTTAGTGGAATACCTACAAGCTTTTGGGGGTGTCCTCATTTTTAATGGCCAAAGCGCTTGGAAATAAAAAAGGCTGCCCTCCTGGTCGGGAGGCAGCCATAAATTATATCCGGAAACTGTCTTTAGACTTTTTCTGCTTCCTCATTTTTGGTATTCAGGAATACAAATTTATTATCGAACATATCCAGTTTGATCTTGCTGTCTTTATTGATATGTCCGGCAAGGATTTCTTTGGATAAATCATTCAGTATACGTTTCTGGATTACCCTTTTTAAAGGCCTTGCCCCGAATTGCGGATCATACCCCAGTTCTGCCAGCCAGTCGAGTGCTTCTTCTGTAGCTTCAATTTCCACACCGATCTCTGCCATGGTCTGCTGTACCTGCCTGAACTGCAGGGCTGCAATATCCCTTACTTCCTTCCGGTTTAAAGGAGTGAACATGATCAGCTCATCGATACGGTTCAGAAACTCAGGCCTGATGGTTTGTTTCAACAGTTCAAACAGCTCATTTTTGGTCTTCGCAATAATCTCTTCCCTGTTGAAATCATCCAGATTTTTGAAGTTATCCTGGATCAGGTGTGAACCGATATTGGAAGTCATGATGATAATGGAGTTCTTGAAATTAACCAGCCTTCCTTTATTGTCCGTCAGTCTTCCATCATCCAGTACCTGTAGCAGAATATTAAATACATCAGGGTGAGCTTTCTCAATTTCATCAAGCAGCACTACAGAGTAAGGTTTACGGCGTACGGCTTCGGTCAGCTGACCACCTTCATCATATCCTACATATCCCGGAGGCGCACCAATCAGACGGGATACCGCATGCCTTTCCTGGTATTCACTCATGTCAATACGGGTCAGTGCATTTTCATCATTGAAAAGGAACTCTGCCAGCGCTTTTGCGAGCTCAGTTTTACCTACACCTGTTGTTCCCAGGAAGATAAAGGAGCCAATCGGCTTTCTTTTATCCTGAAGTCCCGCACGTGAGCGGCGGATGGCATCGGAGATGGCTTCAATGGCTTCATCCTGTCCGGCAACACGGTTGTGGAGTTCCTGCTCCAGGTTCAGCAGTTTCTCCCGCTCACTGGAGACCAGTTTAGTGACCGGGATCCCGGTCCAGCGTGCAACCACACCGGCAATGTCATCTGCTGTCACTTCTTCCTTCAGCATCCGGCCTTCTCCCTGCTGACTTTCCAGAACGACTTTCAGTTGTTCCACTTTGTCCTGTGCCTCTTTGATCTTTCCGTAACGGATTTCGGCCACTTTACCATAATCACCAGCTCTTTCGGCCTGTTCAGCCTCCAGTTTATAGTTTTCAATAGTTTCCAGCTGATTGTTGATGCCATCAACCACATCTTTCTCCCCCTGCCATTTTGCTTTCAGCTCATCGCGTTCTGCTGAAAGATTGGCAATTTCCTCACCCAGAGATTTCACTTTCTTCTCGTCATTTTCCCTTCTTATCGCTTCACGCTCAATTTCCAGCTGCATGATCTTGCGGGAAAGTTCATCCACGTTCTCCGGAACACTGTCCATTTCCAGGCGTAACTTAGAGGCGGCCTCATCCATCAGGTCAATTGCTTTATCCGGAAGGAACCTGTCGCTGATGTAACGTTGGGACAATTCCACAGCGGCAATAATGGCTTCATCTTTAATCGTCACCTTATGGTGCGTTTCATAACGCTCTTTCAGTCCGCGAAGGATAGAAATGGCATCCTGTGTATCGGGCTCATCCACGACCACCTTCTGGAAACGACGTTCCAGCGCTTTATCTTTTTCCAGGTATTTCTGGTATTCATTTAGAGTGGTTGCACCTATGGCACGCAGTTCACCACGTGCCAGGGCTGGTTTCAGGATATTGGCTGCATCCATGGCACCTTCTCCACCACCTGCCCCCACAAGGGTATGGATCTCATCTATAAACAGGATGAGATCTCCGTCACTTTGTGCCACTTCTTTCACTACTGCTTTCAGGCGTTCCTCGAATTCTCCTTTATATTTTGCACCGGCAATCAATGCACCCATGTCCAGGGAGAAGACGGTTTTTGTTTTCAGGTTTTCAGGAACATCACCTTTGATAATCCTAAAGGCAATCCCTTCGGCAATGGCGGTTTTACCGACACCTGGTTCCCCGATCAGGATCGGGTTATTTTTTGTCCTCCTGGAAAGAATCTGGATGACACGGCGGATTTCTTCGTCCCTGCCAATCACAGGATCCAGTTTCCCGGATTCGGCATATTCATTCAGGTTCCTTGCATATTTGTTCAGGGCATTATAGGTAGCTTCAGCATTCTGGTCTGTTACCCGGTTATCACCCCTTAAGCCTGTAATTGCTTTTTTAAGGTCTTTTTCCGTGACCCCTCCCTCCTTTAATAATTTCGAAGTCTGGTCATTTACCGACAAGAGACCCAGCAGCAGATGCTCCACGGATACAAACTCGTCTTTAAACTCTTTTAAATAAGATTGTGCTTTTTGTAATGCTGAATTTGTACCTGAAGATAAGTATACATTGCTACCGCTTACTTTAGGGAATTTATTGATTTGCAATTCCAGGTTCTGGTTAAGCGTATTGATGTTCACATTTAGCTTTTTCAGTACATATGACACTACATTTTCATCAACAGTGAGCAGACCTTTTAGCAGGTGAGCTGTTTCAATAGCCTGTTGCTGATTGCCCTGGGCTATTTCAGAAGCCTGTTGGACCGCTTCCTGGGCTTTTATCGTAAAGTTGTTGAAGTTCATGTGATGCGTGGAACAAAATAAATGCCATGTTGTATAAAGTCCTGCGATCGGAAATTTTGTCGTTTAACCTAATAAATTTATGAATAAATGTCTGATATATAATGTTTTGTACTGTAGTTTTGTCTGTCTGTTAATGTTTCCTGCCCAAATTTGGGGAGTAGGGCTGTCAAGCGATATTAGGAATCAATGTTTGTAATCAGTTTCTTTGTCGGAATTATAACTTATCAATTGATAAAGACATTTGGCCTTATTTATGTTTAAAAAATACTTACTCCTTTCCTTTTCTGTTTTCCTTGTGGTCTTTTCTGTTGCGGCCCAGGACATTACCGTATGTTCCTGGAACCTGAAAGACTTTGGGCAGACAAAAACAGATACCCAGCTGGCTTTCATTGCCAAAACAGTAAAGAATTATGATGTAATTGCCGTTCAGGAGGTTGTTGCTGGTCCAGGTGGGCCACAGGCAGTGGCCAGACTAAACGATGCACTGAACAGGACAGGGGCAAAATGGGATTACCGCATCAGCCATGGTACTTCAAGCGACAGGTACAGCAAAGAGCGCTATGCTTTTTTCTGGAAAACAAGCAGGACTTCATTGGTAGGGGAGCCCTGGCTGGAGAAAAAATATAACCTGCAGCTGAATAGAGAGCCTTTTTTGGCCAGATTTAAACTGGGGAAGAAACAATTTACTGTAGTTTCCTTCCATGCCATACCTAAAGCAAAACAACCGGAGACAGAGATCAAATACCTGCAGTACCTGCCTGCGGAATACCCTGCAGATGCACTGGTCTTTTGTGGTGACTTTAACCTGCCGGAATCCCATTCTGTATTTAATCCATTAAAAAAAGCGGGTTATCCGGCAGCATTCAATAATCAGAAAACCTCTTTGCGGCAAAAGTGTATCAATGGCGATTGCCTGGCCTCTGAATATGATAACTTTTTTTATCAGCAGCTGAAGTTGAACTGTATCTATGCCGGGGTAGTCCATTTCTATACTTCTTTCCCTGATTTTAAAGAAGCCAGAAAGGTTTCTGATCATCTTCCGGTCTACATGAAGTTTTCATTGAATGAATAATAGAGGGAAAATAGCATGCGCAATCCATCTTTCCCTGGATTTTCACATCAATAAAAAAGGCCTTTAATCATGCAATTAAAAGCCTTTTTACTTCTATATCCTGCTATAGGACTGGACTTACTGTAAAATCTCTTCCAGGCGTTCCGTCTGATGGTCTGCCAATTTCTGCAGGGGACCTGCGGCAAGCATTTTCATCATCATATTCAGATCTGCAGAAATAATGTGTTTTGCAGTTGTTGTGCCGTTACCATTATCAGCAACCGTCCATTTCAACTCAATTTCAAAAGGTGCTTTTTCTGTTGGTATAGCAGTAAGCTCCTGATTTTCTATACGGTCAGAAATCCTGATCGCTAATTTAGCCATATTCTGGATTGTAAAACTAGCTTCATCCTTAGTGGACGACCAGTTATAGATATTCTCGGGCATGAGGCGCTGATGATTATTCAAATCAGCTAAAAAAGCATAAACTTGTTCAACAGGTTGATTAACTATTGTTGTACTTTCTATAACGGTCATATATATTGGTTAGTTAGGATTTATCAGCTTAATCTCTACCCCATTCTGATGGGTTTCTGCGCCATTTATTCAATAAATCCACATCATCCTGTGCAATGAAGCTATGCTCTGCAGCATATTCAATAAGGGTATTGTAGTTTGATAAGGTGGCAAAGCGGCATTTTGCTTCTTTAAAGTTTTCTTCCGCCACATCAAAGCCATAGGTAAAAATGGAAACCAGACCAGCCACAGACAAACCTGCTTCTTTTAAAGCTGCAACAGCCTGTAAACTGCTTTTTCCTGTAGAGATCAAGTCTTCCACGACTACTACGCGTTGACCTTCCACAATTTCACCTTCAATTAAACTGCCTGTACCATGTTCTTTTGCTTTGGCCCTTACATAAGCAAAAGGTAATCCTAATTCCTGCGCCACCAAAACTCCCTGAGGGATACCAGCAGTAGCCACACCGGCAATCAGATCTACAGAACCAAACTCCTCCTGAATGAGTTGTGTAAGTTTTTGTCTGATATATGTACGTACTGAGGGATGGGAGAGCGTGACCCTATTATCACAATAAATCGGAGATTTCCAACCTGATGCCCAGGTAAAGGGATTGTTAGGTTGTAATTTAACTGCTTTAATTTGTAATAGAAATTCAGCTACCTTTAATTCAATATCACTTTTATTATACATACGGCAAAATTACTTAAATTCTTCCTTTAACCTATAAGACCTTTGCGCTTTTTTTGCCAACTATTGATAATCAATGTGATAAATAGAAAAATTGGCCTTCAGCGCAAATAATAAACGATTCATCTTTAATTCACTGAGAATTTTTATACTTTTATTTTTCGCTTTATAGCTTTACGACTACATCAATGAAGACATACAGGATTTATATCAATAACAATACGCTCATTATCGCAGCTGTCCTGCCACCAAAAACTGAGCAGGCCCAACCACTGGAAGAACTGAACTTTGATTTTAAAGTGTTCTATAATGGCCTGGGAAAGACCACCTCCAACCAATATGTGATTGTTAGTGAAGACCCAAAAGCGCTTTTAAAAAGAATACAGGCCAGCTGTACCATTATTAAGGCATCAGGGGGACTGGTTAAAAATGCGGAAGGGGATTACCTGTTTATTTTCAGGAATAAGAAATGGGACCTGCCTAAAGGTAAGGTGGAAAAAGGAGAGGGCATGAAAGAAGCCGGTGTGCGTGAAGTAGAAGAAGAATGCGGGGTGAAAATTCAAAGCAACGACAAGAAATTATGTAAAACCTATCACGTATACGAGATGGGGACCAAAGTGGTCCTGAAGAAAACCAACTGGTACAGCATGACCGTTAAAGGAGTACCTAAACTTGTCCCGCAAAAGGAAGAAGGCATTACCAAAGCAGAATGGCTAAGTGCGAAAGACTTAAAGCCAGTGGTTAAAAATACCTATCCATCCATTATGGATGTCTTAATCGCAGGAAAGCTGATCAGGGAAAAACTTAAAGAAATTTAAGTGCTTCCGCTGGTAGAAAGGGCGTAATATCACCATGGTTGCGGAGAATATCCCGTACTATGGTGGAACTGATCGCAGAATACTCCGGTTTGCTGAGAATAAAGATTGTTTCCATCTCCGGCATCATGGTCTGATTGATCTGTGCAATGGCACGTTCGTACTCAAAATCACCAACAGAACGAATCCCGCGGATCATATATGTCGCCTGTATCTTTTTGCAGAAATCAACCGTCAGCCCTTCGTACGACTGTACGCTAATATGGGCATAATCTTTAAAAACAGTCTTTACAATTTCCTCGCGGGTTTCGCCACTCAGAAAATTCTGTTTAGAACTGTTTAATCCGATCCCTACCACTACCTTGTCAAACAGTGGAAGGGCACGCTTAAGAATATCGGCATGTGCAATAGTCAGGGGATCAAAGGAACCGGGGAAAAGCGCAATCTTCATATGGATGATTTATGAGGGGGTGTATTCAAAAAAGCTGAAGGAAGAATTCCCGTATCTGCGGGTTTCTGTATATCCGGGCTGATCCTTTAATTTAAGCAGGGAAGGATGTTCTACCACCAGCAACCCATTTTCAGTCAGCAGTTTATTTTTCGCCACCAGCTGCGGAATCAGCGGGATGGTAGGCAGGTCATAAGGGGGATCGGCAAATATGATCTGGTACGATTTGTTGTGCTGTTCAAGGAATTTAAAGACATCTGCTTTTTGTGTTGCGATTTCCTTCAGGTCATAACGGTCAATCACAGATTTTAGCCAGAAAATACAGCCTGAATGTTTATCTACTGCAGTCACCTGTTGTATGCCTCTGGAAGCGAACTCAATGCTCACACTTCCTGTTCCACTGAACAGATCGAGGACATGGCAGCTATCAAAATCATAGGTATTGTATAAGATATTAAACAAGGCCTCTTTGGCCATGTCTGTTGTCGGTCTTACGGGGAGACTGGCAGGCGCATTCATGCGGATGCCTTTAAGTTTACCACCAATTATACGCATAAATCAAGGGCTAATAAGCTACTGTAATAATGTGCCGGCATATCCTCAAGGATAGCCTTTTCAATATCATTGGCAGGGGGAAGGTTAAAAGTAGTGTGGTTGAAGTAGCTGCTGATACAAGTGTGGTAATCATCATTCTCATGGATCATTCCACTCATTAACACTTCAATACCGGTATCTATAAGTAATTCCTGGATCAGGAGCGCCAGGTAGTAATGGAATTCCTGAGCATTCTCGATGTCGAAGGTGTTCTGAAAAACCAGCTTTCCATCCTTTTGCAACAGGACATTCACGGAACCGACGGTGAAATCGAGCAGGAATGAGGAACTCCCTGCGGCGGCGGCAAGGGCAAGGACAGGTGCATTCTGTTCAAATCTTTTGGCATCTGCCATATGCAGGTCAAGCGTATCTTCAATGAACTGCTGCAGGTTAAATATAGCGGTGAAGCCGTATTTGGCAAATGGCTGTACATACAGGTTTCCTGATTGCTCTTCAGTGAAAAATTTGGCATAGCTGTTCAGGTCATCTTCGGCATACAATTCATCGGGAATAGCAATGGTATTCCGGGTGTATACCGAAGTTTTGATATCCCTGAAAGGCAAACCCAGGTAATTATCCTGTTTGAGTGCCAGGGCAAGGCTGAAGCTGATGTCCTCGCATTCCTGCTGGTCAAAAACGGCTTTTAACTGTTTATTGTTCTTGTCTATTATCGCATAGGAAAAGCTATCCCCCGTAATTTTCAACAACAAGCTACAATCCGGGGCCGTAGCCGGATCAAACTCCGGGTCTACTAACAGGATGCTATTTTTACTGTTCTTCATCATAGCAAAATTAATTCTTTTTTCTATAACCACACCATTGCATATTTGTAAAATGGATAAAGCCGCATTAATAGCCAATTCTTACCCCTTCAGCCCCACAGCAGAGCAGTTGCTTTTTTGTGGGCAGATGGCAGATTTCTTATCGCATGACCTTGATCAGCGGTGTTTTATCCTGCGCGGATATGCGGGGACGGGAAAAACAACTTCTGTCGCTGCATTGGTGAAAGCATTGCCGCGATTTAAATTGCGTGCGACTTTACTTGCCCCGACAGGACGCGCGGCAAAGGTAATGAGCAATTATTCGGGCAGGACGGCCCTGACGATCCACAAGAAAATCTACCGGAAACGCTCTGCCGTATCCACGGACCTTTCCTTCCAGCTTGCCCCGAACCTTGCCGAACGCACGTTATTTATCATCGATGAGGCTTCAATGATTGCCGATGAATGGAATACGCAAAATGGCTCATCCTTCCTTAAGGATGTGATGGAGTTTATCTACAATGGTAAAAACTGTGCCGTGCTGTTTGTGGGCGATACAGCTCAGTTGCCACCTGTCGGCAGTCTGGATAGCCCGGCTTTAAACAAAGGTTATATTGCAGAAAATTTCCTGCTGGACGTGACCGAGGTGGAATTGCAGCAGGTCGTGCGTCAGGGACAGAAATCCGGTATCCTGGCCAATGCGACCATGCTCCGTAACCTGATCAATGCACAGGTGGAAAATCAGGAACAGCAGAAAGAAGGCGTTACCCTGCCGAAGTTTATCACCAAGGGATATAAGGATATCTTCCGGATGACTGGACTGAAACTGGTGGAGGGCCTGGAATATGCTTACCGTAAATTTGATATCGAAAATTCCCTTGTCGTTTGCCGTTCCAATAAATCGGCAAATGTATATAACCAGCAGATCCGAGCCCGGTTGCTGTACCGTGAGGAAGAACTCACCGGAGGGGATCAGATCATGGTTGTCCGCAATAATTACTTCTGGCTGCCCGATAATGAGGCGACGTCCTTTATTGCCAACGGAGATATGGCGAGGATTGTAAGGGTAAGAAATCAGGAAGAGCGATATGGTTTCCGGTTTTCTGAAGTACAACTGGAGTTTCTTGATTATCCTGATGCCGGACAGGTGACATGTAAGGTCATGCTGGATACTTTACAGGCGGAAACACCGAATCTGGCTTATGAGGATAGTAAAAAACTTTATGAGGGACTGGCACTGGATTATGAACACATCACGAATAAGAAGGAGCGGCTGCTGGCCATCAAGCAGGATCCTTATTACAATGCTTTACAAATTAAATTTGCCTATGCAGTTACCTGCCACAAAGCGCAGGGTGGACAATGGGATGCTGTTTTTGTAGATCAGGGCTATCTGACTGAAGAAATGATCGACCTGGATTTTCTGAGGTGGTTGTATACAGCTGTGACGCGGTCCAGGCAAGAGCTGTTCCTGGTAAATTTCGCGCAGCACCTGTTTGACACTCCGGCTGAAGAGCAATACTGAGGCTGATCTCAGCGCTACTGAAGCTATTGTTTAAAGCTGATCAGGAGAAAGCGGCACTAGTCATCTGACTAGTGGTGTGCATCATGCGTATCACTTTTCTTTCCAAATGAAAGGTATAAAGCCAAACCAGCAATAATAATACATAAAGAAAGGATGATGATGGTTACTTCGGTATTTTCCATGGGGGGAAGTTTTATAAGGTTATAAATTTTTTGATGAAGGTAAACATAATTGAAGAAAGGGCTCGAAAAAAAAATCAATTAATATTGACTCCAAAAAAACGAAAAAAAACTCAGCTATAATGAAATTGGGATTTTTTTTATCAAAGTGGGGAACAGGATCAACAGGTACAGCTGAGTTTTAGATCTGGTTTTTCTGGAGGTTAGCCTACGATATTGAGGCATTTTTCAATTGCTTTTCCGATAGGCTGAATAGGTAGTTTCATCTCAGCTTTACTTCTTGACAGTACCTTCCATTTGCCATTATTCCTGTTCCTTGTCACTTCCACGGCTCCACCAGCATATTTTATCCGGTATAAATTGATGGTGTTAATAGGGTGTTCAACGGTGTAAACCTGATTTTTGATGCTAACATTTAACTGTTCCATAAGGTGTGTTTTTTAAGTTCAACTGCATAGAAAGATGCAGGAATCCGGCCACCTTCAGGCATAAATATCCGGCAAGGGGCAGGTATTCCCTGAGGTTGTTAAGTTGTTTGTAATCAGGTTTTAATGTCAGGGTTTTCGAAATGAAAAAAGGCAGGTGAGAGGCTGTTCCTTCATCAGGAATTTCCCCGCATCTGCCTTTTTTCATTTGGGTATGGTCGGCTTATTTTACTGCCACACTATCTATTTTTTTCTGGAATTCCTGCCAGTCATAATAATGGAACACCTTTCCGTTGCTCATGGCCACAAATAGTCCCTTAGGGAATTTAGGTCCCAGGTTGACATTGGTGACTTCCGAACCGTCACTTTCAAGTGTAGAAACAGGGATTTCTGCAATCTGTGGATGGTCATTTTTGTTGGCAGCTGAGCCTTCTCTCGGATACACCATGAACGTATTTTTCTGCTGGTTGGAGACCAGGATATACCCTTTGTCGGCTGTTGTTTTAAAGATAGAGATCCCTTCATGGTCGCTTGTAAAACCTGTTGTAGCAAAGAGGGCGAGTTCTTCATTTCCTTTGGCAGGATCAGCATAATATTTATGCACACCATGCTGCTCATCAGAGTAGTAAATATACCCTAGTTCATTGTCAACAGCAATGGATTCTATTTCCTTTTTACCGCTATATTTTCCGAATTTGCGCACGACTTCTGCTTTCACCTGCCCCTTACCGTTATCAGTAAGTTTATACTGCCACAAGTAATTGTTGGTTGGACCGCTTTTTCTGCCTACAATAGCATAGATAGTTTGATCCGGGGCAGTATATAAACTGATACCCATTGGGTCTTTCTCGCTTTCAGTGTCGAATACAGGGATGCCGCCATTGTCAATCGCTTTCATGTCAGGCAGGCTGAAAATTCTGAGCCTGTTATTTTCCCTTTCGGTTGCCACCGCGATGTCTACAGCCTTACCGTTAAGTTTTAGACCATAAGCGATATCTACGTTATTCGGGCGTTTGATTCCCAATACCTTGTTGACAATTTTGCCGTCAAGATTAAATACATATAATCCTCCGTTGGTATCCTTATCCGTACCGACAATAAGGCTTTTGGAAGCGTCAGCAGGGTTGATCCAGATGGCCGGATCATCAGTGTCAAATAATACGGTATCAGTGACTACTGCCGGCTTTATGGCACCTGGCTGGAGGGTATCTGTTTGCTCTTCAGCTGTTTTTTCTCCGGTTGTTTTTTCTGAACTGTTGTTTGTACATGCAGTAACTGCGAGCAGGAGTGCAGGTAGCATGAGAAATAGTCTTTTATTCATTGATATTGAAATTGGTAAAGAAAATATTGTCATGCGCATCAATGGCATGACAATATTTTCTGGTTATGGTGTTAATGGTTATGTTGCAATTGGTTTTAATTATTTCGTCAGGTCAAACTTCAGACCCACGTTAAATCTTGTAGTATAGTACTCCATTTGCATGGTTTGTGAAGCAACACCCTGGTAATAACGTAAGGGTTGATTGGTGATATTGTTCACCTCAGCAAATACGCGAAGGGATTTCAGGAAATTATAAGAAGCGTTGGCATCTAAGAATACTTGTTTATCATAATAACGATCCACGAAATCATTACCTCCCAATTCATCGAGGTACGCAGCTGCATAGTTCAGGGAAAGTCTGGCCGAGAATTTCTTGTTTTCCCATGATAAAGAGGCATTGAACATGTGTGGAGCTGTCCCCGGTAAGGAAATACCAGTACGCATATCGCCGTCTTCATTATAAATACCATCTGCTTTGGATTTGGTATAGGTATAGTTGGTGTATATACCAAAACCTTTCAGGAATCTGCCTGGCAGGAAGTCCAGCTGACGTTGTAGAGCCACCTCAAAACCATATACTTTTACACTTTCACCATTACGGTCCTGGATCAATGTCCAGGATTCACCTGCAGGTACTGCATTTGGCAGGTCAGGGAATTGTTGGGCAAATGAGGCTGTGGTTAGATTTTCGTCCCTGTAGGTATAAATGAAATCATTGATTTTCTTGTAGAATACACCACCAGAGATTAAACCAACAGATTTAAAATAATATTCACCCATAAAATCATAGTTCGTGGCCGATGCTGCTTTCAGGTCAGGATTACCTGCACTGATTTGATTGTCTTCCAAAGCGGTGCTGACGAAAGGTGTTAAAGCATAATAGTTAGGGCGTGCAATACCTGTTGTAGCTGCGGCTCTCAGGATCAGGTTTTCTACAGGAACATATTTCAAAGTCACACTTGGCAATACATTCAGGTAACTGTTTTTAACAGTACGGCTACCTTCAAGATTATCTTCATCTTGGATAAGGTTACCCTCATAATTGATACTGGTATTTTCAAGTCTCACACCGGCGATCATGGATAGTTTGCTGCTGAAATCCTGATCATAACGTACATAACCTGCAGTGATGGTTTCTTTTGCATTAAAGTTGGCAGCAAGATATTCATCTGGTTTATCTTCTGCTTCAAACCATGCGGTGTTGGCCAGGTTAAGGTTACCCAGGTATTTTTTTGAAGCAAATGCTCCTGGAACATATTTAGAAGAAGGATTCCAGTTTTCACCATCCCAATATTGTTGTTGTGCCTGTGCGAGGTTTTCCATAACAATGCCTGTTGGTGCATACTCCACGTAGGTATTTTGTCTGTCTTTATTTTTTAATCTTACACGTGCCCCGAAGCGGATACGTCCTTTCTGATCTTCAATTAAGCTAAATGGAACGCGGAAATTCAGTTTGAAACCAAGTTCATTTTCTGTGGTTTTATCTGTATTCTCACTGATTGCTCCCAGTGCGTAATCGCTCAAAGAAGTATTAGATGTGGGTCTCAAAAGAGGGAAATCAGATGGGCCAAAGTTTTTATCATAAGAAATACTTTCAGCCTCATATTCAATATAGCGTTCATTCGGACGGAATTCACTGGCAGTAGAATAACTTATTGCCCAGTCCATATCAACCTTTGAACCCAGCAGGTGATCTCCACGCAGGGAGTAGTTTTGTACTTTTTGCTCTTCTAAACGGGAATTTTTTACATTATTGTTATCAATTCCTCCTTTAGTCTCTCGATTGATTACACCTGTATAGCTTGTGATGTTGTTATTGGCATCATAAACCGGCTTAATGTCTTTATAAGATAACTTATAACGGTTTTCCCTGTCATCACGCCAGTTGTACATGGCATTAAAGCTGATATGGTTTTTATCATTGAATTTATAATCCAATGCTGCCGCACCACTGCGACGAACCCTTACCACATCATATTTTCTGATATCCTGTTCTTCGATATAGGTATTTCCGAAATCATCTTTTTTCCACACCGCTTCTACGTTGTCTGAACCATAGTTATTGCCATTGATCGATCCGCTCAATACAATTCCTAATTTATTGTTTATAAAACGGTTCCCGTAAACAAAACTACCTGCATACAGACCTTTATCACGGATTGAGCTATAGCCTCCGGAAACAGTTGCTGAAATACGTTCGCCGTTAGGTGCTGCCCTGGTGATGAGGTTAACCGATCCGCCAATGGCATCTGCATCCATGTCAGGTGTCAGGGTTTTGTTCACCTCAATTGTCTGGATCATATCTGATGGAATTAGATCCATCTGCACACGACGGTTATCACCTTCAGCGGAAGGAATACGGTCGCCATTCAGCGTTACAGAATTCAGCTCCGGAGCAAGGCCGCGTACAATGATGTTACGTGCTTCTCCCTGGTCATTCTGCATGGTAATACCTGGAATACGTTTGATGGCATCACCAATATTTGCATCAGGGAAACGACCAACCTGGTCTGCAGATACAATATTGGTAATGTTTGGATTGTTCTTCTGAACGTTAAGGGCTTTCGCCTGTCCGCGCAGCCTGTCACCCATGATCACTACTTCTTTTCCCATTACGGTAGCTTCTTCCATGGTAATGTTGAGGGAAACTACTTTTCCGGCAGTGATACTGGCTTCAGCATTAAATGGATTATAACCAATATAGGTTGCGGTAAGTTTATAGCTTCCTGCAGGAACATTCAGGAACTGGAATTTTCCATAGGCATCTGAGATGGTATGGATATTTCCAGGGCTTAACTTAATGATTGCTCCTGGTAAAGATAGTTTTTGTCCGTCAGTAACCTGTCCCGTCAGTAGTCCGCTTTGGGCGTAACTAAGGGCAGACATGAACGTCATTAACATAGCAAATAATAGAATTTTTTTCATCTGATTTTTTTAATAGAGTTTTAATTGTGATGATAGTGTGGTCAAAAAATTTGGTGTTTTTTTCTAATGCCGGCAATTTGTAACTGTGCGGATCAGGAAGCAAATTTTCGGTGTTATATAAAGTAAACAAAGACTTTTATAGCGTATACAGGAAGTTGTGTTTTGGTTTTAAATTATTGATAATCAGATGTTTTGTGTGCTTAAAAATATCCATTATGGAATTGTTAAGCCTGTATTACCTGAAAATTATGCATAGAAAACCGGATGGTTTTTCAATAAATGCGGCAGGTATTTATTTTTAAAATGATTGCAGAAAGGCCACCAGGTTTTCTCCCTGATCCAGGTTCAGTTTCTTTCTCAGTCTGTAGCGGGCTATTCTCAAACTATCCTGGGATATCGCCAGCATGGCAGCCATATCATTGGAATCCATGTTCATCTTGAGCAGAGAGATTAACCTTAAATCCGTTGAAGTCAGTTTAGGAAACTGCTGATTCAGGTTTTCAAAAAAGGACTGGTGGATTTGTTCAAATACAGTACTGAAGTCGCTCCAGTAACTGTCATTGTTAAAATCCTGGTTAATCTGATTAATGATCTGCCTGAGCTGCTTCTTCTGGTCACGTTTATCCTCTTTTACCATTTCTTCCAGTTGTGCTTTAAGGCCTTCCAGCAATTGGTTTTTCTGTATCACGTGTAATACATGGGTACTCAGCTCTTTTGACTTCAGTTCTATTTCCTGCTTCAGCTGGGTCTCTTCCATTTCTTTGTTCCTGAGTCCGGCTTCCATCAGTCTTTGCTGGGTTTCCAGGATCTTCATCTGCTGTTCACTGGCTTGCTGGGTGCTTTTGAGCAGGATCCGGTGTCTACTTACCAGTGAAAAACCAGCCACGATCAGTAAAATGATGATCAGTACCGTAGCTACCGTAATAATGATATTCACGCGCCGTTCATTCTGAAGCGTCCTGATTTGCTCATTTTTCTTCTCTGCGTCATTTAGGGCATGCAGAAAAGCCATTTGCCTGTTATTTTCCCTGGAATAGATCTCCATTAAATAACCTCTTGCCGTTTCAGCATAATGAAAAGCACTGTCATTTTTGCCCATTAAGTTATATGTTTTTGAAATATCACGGTAGGCTGAGCTGATCTGGTACAGTTCATTGTGTTTCCGGGCGAGCTTTAAAGCTTTCAGTGTCTGCTCCATAGCTTTTTTGTAATTTCCTGTCTTCCGGTAAATATCGCCCAGGTTATTCACAACTTCGATAGACTGGATTTCCTGTCCGGATTGCTCATAGATGTTCAGTGCAGACTGGAAATAGGTCATGGCTTCATTGTAATTGCCCAGGTCCTCATAGATACTTCCCATGTTCTCGTAGATATGTGCAGAACCTTTTTTATCATTGATGGCTTTGTAAGCGTCCAGTGCCCTGCGCTGATAAATAAAGGCACTATCATACAGTTGTTTTTTTTCCAGTAAATGGCCCATTTTACCTAAGGTTAGGGCAATTCCCAGCTGATCATTTAAACCGGTATACAGTTGCATCGCCTTCTCATAGCTATGTCTGGCATTTAGTGTATCCCTGTTGTAGTAATAGAGTGTTCCTGTCTTATTGTAATTGTCGGCCAGGAGATCATTTCTCTGCAGCTTTTCAAATATATTTTTTGCATCAATGAAATACTCCAGTGCCATTGCATAGTGTCCGAGGTGGTAACAAATCTCGCCCATATCCCTCAGACTGGTTCCCTGGAGGATGACATTGCCTGAATTGATAGCCTCGCTGTTTTTCTTTTTCAGCTGGAGGAAAAGTGAATCGGGGTTTTCTATAGTCTGTTTGCTGTTGACATTGAATTCAAAGTCGTCGTTTTTGAACTGACCGAAGCATTTTTCAGTTCCAATAGTAAAACTGCAGAGCCAGATAAAAAGAACATAACAAAGGATATTGAATTGCAATCTCATAAAGGTTTATGGTTAGCCCTGGTGAAAAAGGCTATTACAGTTGACAAAGTAAAGAACTTAATGTTAAGTAATTGTTAATTTATGGACTTTAAGGTTTGTCGTAACAGATTAGGGACAATTCATCAGGAATTGTAATTAGTGATCATTGTCTATAGAAATGCATTCCTGCCCAAGAAAAAACAAGCCATAAGCACAAAAGAAACGACCACGTTATTCCGAACTTCCGAAATGTGTCATCTCGCCTAGTATGGCATTCAGTAAAAGGTTTGCAGCTTTATTCCTATATCCGTTTTTCTTCACCAGTACTGCTCCTTTAACTCTGGGCAGTGCTTCTTTGATAGGAATACAGACAATATTGTTCCGTTGGGAAACGGCAATATCCGTGACAATAGTGGCGAAATCCCCTTTTTCCACCAGGTCGAGCAACAGGTTGATATCATTGATCTCTGTGTTGATAAAAGGAAGATGTTTGTACTTTTTAAATATTTTCTCCAGCATGCTGCGTATGATATTGCCTTCTGCAGGGAGGACAAGCAACATGTTTTCTAAATCAAATATGGAAAACTGTTTCAACTTTGCTAGGGGATGATTTCTTTCAACGGCAAGTACCAGCCGCGTCTTAAAAGAACCTTTCTGTTCCAGTTCTTCGCTGTTGTTGTCATCGAAGGTCAGCGCGATATCCAGTTCAGACAGGGATAATTTCTCATGCAAATCTTCATTGTTGCCGAGCAGGATGTTTGTCTTTACGCCGGGGTAGAGGCGGCAGAAATTGCCGATGACGGCCAGTAAGGGGTTAAAGTAAGAATACATGACACCAATTCTCACATTTCCAATCACTGCTTCCTGTAAATCGGCCATAGCCCTTTCTCCTTTTTCCACCTCAAATAGTGCTCCCTTGGCATATTCAAGAAAGATGAATCCGGCATCGGTCAGTTTGACCTTCCTGCCGGAACGGTCGAATAGTGGGGTATTCAGCTCGTCTTCCAGTATTTTAATTTGCTGGGAAAGTGCCGGCTGGGTCACAAAAAGCTCATCCGCAGCACGGGTAAAATGTAAGGTTTCCGCAACTTTCACAAAATATCTCAGACGGTGCAATTCCATGCAGCCAATATAACCAACATCGGTTAAAAAGCATAAGGATTACTTATGACCGCCATTAATAATTCGAATTATAGGAGCCGGAACGTAGCTGCTAACTTTACCATTGTCAAAATAACTGCATGAAGACATCGCTTGAACAGCCCGATATTTCCAATTCAATGCTTTTACTATAGGGCCGGATTAACAAATCAAATGATAAACACATCTTCAGTCAGGTGCATGACAAATTATTAAAATATACACATAGACAAATGGATAAGATAACAGGTGCGGAACTGGTTGTGAAAACTTTGGAACAACAGAAAGTAAAACAAGTATTCGGTATACCTGGTGCAAAAATAGACCCGGTATTCGACAAAATGGTAGATAGCCATATCCAGCTTGTGGTATGCCGGCATGAACAGAATGCAGCTTTTATGGCTGCTGCCATCGGACGGATAACAGGTGCGCCGGGGGTATGTATGACAACCTCGGGACCAGGAGCCACAAATCTGGTAACGGGACTGGTGACGGCCAATACGGAAGGCGATCCTATGATTGCCATTTCCGGAACTGTAAAAAGGAGTCAACTTTTTAAACGTACACACCAGTCGCTCGATGCTGCCAGTATCATGAGACCGGTAACGAAGATGAGCGTGGAAATTGAAGACAGCAGGGCTATACCTGAAGTGATGACACAAGCTTTCCGCATGGCAAACACACCCAGAAAAGGTGCTGCTTTCATCTGTCTGCCCAATGATGTCATCACTGAAGAGACAGATGTGCCGTTGATCCCGGAAAGCAGGATCTTCAATGCCGGGCCTGCTCCGGAAGCATACCTGGAAGAAGCGGCGAAACTGATATCCGGTGCAAGCCTGCCGGTGATACTTGCAGGGCAGGGAGCCAGCGACAGGAAAGTGGTAGAGGTACTGCGCCGGTTGCTGGATGTGGTTCCCCTGCCAATCGTGGGGACTTTCCAGGCAGTAGGTATTGTTCCCCGTGAGCTGGAACATTTGCTGGTAGGAAGGGTAGGTCTTTTTCCTAATCAGCCAGGTGATGTTTTACTGGCCCATGCAGATGTGATTTTAACAATTGGATATGATCCTGTAGAATATGGCCCGCAGGCATGGAACAAAAAACGCAGTGCGAAGATTATTCATCTGGACCACAGCAATAGCGACACTGATTTTTATTACCAGCCGGAACTGGAGCTGATCGGTGATATTGCTGCGTCTGTTAAAGCGCTGACCAAACTGTTGAAACCCTCCAGGATAATTTCCTATCCGCAGATAGAAAAACTGCATATCAATTACCGGGAAGCCCAGCAAAGGATGCCGCTGATCAATGGAGGGCCAAGGGTTCATCCACTTCATTTCATCCGGACTTTGCGCAGGCTGATTGGCGACGATGTAACGGTAACCTGTGATATTGGGTCACATTACATCTGGATGGCACGGTATTTTGACAGCTTTGAACCGAACCGTTTATTGTTCAGTAATGGCCAGCAGACACTGGGTGTTGCCCTGCCATGGGCCATTGCTGCCGCCATGGTTCATCCCCATGAAAAGGTCATATCTATTTCCGGGGATGGCGGATTTCTATTTTCTGCCATGGAATTGGAGACTGCTGTACGCCTTCAGTCGAACATCATCCATTTTGTATGGACGGATGGAACTTATGATATGGTTGGTTTTCAGGAAGTAATGAAATATGGCCGTTCTTCGGGCATCGACCTGGGCCGGCTGGATGTCGTAAAACATGCGGAAAGTTATGGGGCTGTAGGTTTCCTGGTAAGGGATTCTGCTGAGCTGGAAGCGGTGATGAGAAAAGCGTTAACGATTGCAGGCCCGGTAATTGTAGATATTCCGATTGATTACCGTGATAACATACAGTTAGGAAAAAGTATAAGCGCAGAAATCATAAAATAAGGTGTTTGATTGAATAGGACACCAGAAAAATATTAAAAAATACAAAGGTATGGATATGAGGAAAGAAACATCAGGCACAATATATCAGGTCTCTATTATGAATGCATTGCTGGAAGGGATTTACGAGGGAGGCACCACTTTAAAAGAAATGGCCAGGCATGGTGATTTTGGACTGGGCACTTTTAATCGGCTGGATGGGGAGCTCATTGCTTTCAATGGTGAATTTTACCAGATGCGCGCAGATGGTTCATCTGAACTGGCGGATGAAAACCTGAAAGTACCTTTTGGAGCCATCACTACATTCGATCCGACGATCAGTTACGCCATTGAAAAACCTGTTGACAAAAAAGGATTGGATCAAATGATCAAACGCCTGGTTGTTGGGGAGAACCTTTTTTGTGCCATCTATGTAAAAGGACATTTTAAAAAAGTAAAAACGAGGACGGTATCTGTTCAGGAGAAACCATACAGGCCCTTTACCGAGGTTGTTAAAGATCAGGCAGAGTTTGATTTCAGCCATCGTGATGGTGTTCTGGTGGGTTTTTTCTCTCCGCCATTTGCGCAGGGAATGACGATTGCAGGCCATCACCTGCATTTCCTGAGTGAGGACAGAAAAGGTGGGGGGCATGTGCTCGATTTTATACTGGAAGAAGGGGAATTACAATTGCAGGTATTATCTGATTACAGGATTATTTTGCCTGAGCAGGAGGATTTCAGGTATGCCAATTTAGGTGGTGATACCAGCGCTGCAATTATTGAAACAGAAGGATAATTATTGTGAAAGGGTAATTATACGTACGGCGTGGGGATTTGAATAGGCCCATGTTTTTCAGCGGTAATGAAGATGTTGAAAGGGAATAGCGGGTACCGGTGGAGATGATATCAATAAGCAGTAATATCAATGGATGTTGATGTTAATACTTATTGATATCATTGTATAATAAAATCAATATGGCATGATCATGAGAAATTACAGCCTTGATTTAAGTGTTATGCTTTCTTTTTGTTGACGACATAGGATGTCATTTTCTTTACCCTTCCATTTTCCAGATCATAAAGGTCACAATAGTACATATCATGATGAATGCCGGTGCCTTTGTCTATGCACTGTACTTCACCATCAACTGCCGCATGGTCTCCGTCAATTAGGATATGGCTTTTTGTGCTGGCAATCATTTGCATATCCGGATGGACCTCAAAAAACTTCCTGATACTTTCTTTCCCGGAGAAGGTTTGGTCGCCTACCATATTCCATTCAATGTCTTCCGTAAAATAAGTTAGGATTAATGGGACATCATTTTTATCAAACGCTTCAATGAGTTCGATGATAATTTCTTTGGTGTTCTTCATGACAGTAGGTTTTGGTTGTTAACCAAAGTTAGCTGTCGGAAGGCGTAAACAAGCTTGGTATATGCGACATTTTAGAGGGGTAAATCAGACAGCAGGATTTTCCGGCAAATTTGTGCTTATTTAATCGGGCAACCCTGTTCCATAGCCTTGGTAAATTCTTTAGTGATCAACTTACTTCCGAGTGCTTTACCCTCTTTGTAATATTTTAAGGCTTTTTTACAATCCCCTTCCATCAGATAAATAGCAGAAAGCTTGAACAGTGTGTTTTGATTCCTTGGATTAACGGCATAAGACCTGGTAAATAAGTCGGTTGCAGAAGCCAGTTCTTTTCCACTCTCGTCAGCTTCGGAGAGGATGAGGTGGATAGATGCTTTATCGGTAAGAATATTGGCATTTTTAGGATTCAAGGCAAGTCCTTCATTGAGTTGTTTCAAGGAATTTTCCAGGTCATCAAAGTTGAAATATACGGTAGCGAATCCCCAGAATGCATTTTCATTTTTTGGATCCAGTGTCCATGCCTGGTTAAACCGGTACATAGCGGTCTGGGGATTTCCTTTACGCAGATAATAGAATCCAAGTTTCACCAGCTCATCCGAACCCTTACGACGGGAGCCGTGTTTCTTAACCAGGTATGCTGTAAGTTTCTCATCTGCTTCTTTTTGTTCTTCATTTTTGAGTATGCTCCCAAACTTTGGCAGCAGCCTGATATCTGTTATTGCCTCCTCCTTCCATTCCCGATAGGTGATTTTATGGGTGGGGGTGATTATCTCAGCCTCGGAATCATCTGTGTCCTGTGCGTAGCTGAAATTGTTGCATAAAGTGATGACTAAAAAGAAAAGAAAAATAGGTTTCATGTAAGCAGATGATAAGTGAATGATTACCAATGGTAGATGATTGATAATAATGGCGATAAATGTAAGACAAAAAAAGATGTGATTGATGTTAAGAAATGTTATTGTGTATTGATGCGCTGTGAAAGGGGATGTGGGTATAAAGAAAATACCATGATCGCTGTAGAATGATCATATTGATAACTATTAGATAAGGTGAAACAATTAGTTTACAATGCAATTCATTAATTTGATCAGGTCTTTGTAGGAGGCTTTATTACAGGTACTGAATCTTCTTCAAAAAGGCATAAATAAATAAGGTCATATTCCAGCAAGAGGGGAGAAATTGCAAATCAAAATTTTATCTCATCACCTGTTGGGATAGGTGATGAGATATAAATGAAAGAGCAATAACCGGATGGAGTCTTTCAGGATTCGAACCTGGCCGCAAATGCGGTTTCACCAACGAAGTATCTCCAGCCTACGGCATCTTTCATTATATTTTAAAGGGCAAAAAGCAAGGGTGAATGAACTGAACTACTCGTGAAATTCATCACTGGCCGGATTTGAACCGGCGGCCTTCCCCTAAGGGATGTTCTAACCGAAGTATCACCGGTTTACGGCACCTTTATGAGGTATAGTAAACGTTTAAAAGAAGAGCAATGGTCAACCAGCGTTCATTATTCGATTAACAGGCGAAGTAACACTGGTTTACGGCATCTTCTTCTATAAGGAGCAACAAGCGAACGCGGGACGGGGGAATGCAAATTGGGACTCGAACCCACAGCATGGCTTGCGCCACACTGCCCACCCCCTGATATGGCTGCGAAGTAACCCGTTTCTACGGCATCCTTATGATTTTAATTCCTTTAAAAGTATGGGGTGATTCTACCCCATACCTGGTTTATAATTCTGTATGATTGATCAGCTCTACCACTGAACTTCCATTTTCTATGGCAGCCAATACCTCAAAAACTTTATCGCTCCAGCCTGCGATCAGATAAACATCATTGCCTAAGATCTGCAATGGAGCTTGTCCGTAACCTTTTAAGTCGAACAGGTAAAGTTTCGCCTCTGGGGATATACTGGCCTTGTATTGCAACCAAAGGGATTGAATATGATCGCCGGAATGATTGCTATTCCATAACTGGGTATCGGTAAATATAAATACCTTATCCATCCTTACCTTGCGGGATAAGATATCCCTGATCACCAGGTAACCATTAGTTGCATAACCCACTTCTCCCTCACGGCGATAAAACTCCTGCACATTACCCAGTATGTGTTGACGGGGTATTGCTATCGTTTTCCATCGATCACCAAATAGGCCTATTTCCACATTTTTACAACGACTCTGCAGCAGCATGGCCAGCATCAGGCCCACATCATACAGCAGGATCTTAGATCTGGCCGATACGGGTGTCTGCATTGATCCCGAAACGTCACAGGCCAAAAGTACCCGTGTTTCGGCATCAAATCCTTTGATATTGCCTGAACTTGCCTGAACAGCACTCTCCAGCGCTTCCAACAATTCACCAGTATACCCTTTGTTGCTGTCCCGCATAAAAGAGGTTAATTTTTTAAGTAATCCCTGATCAGGCATCTGGGTAATCACCGGATTAATCAGCTCGCGGTAAGCAGCCAGATAACGGAATGGAAACTGTTTGGCCTGAGCAACTTCTTTAGCATCAGCTAAACGTGCGCAAACCTTTTTGAAGTGGCCATAACTGACTCCGGCTTCCTGTATGTTGCGCAAATTACGCAGCAAGGCCATGTATCCCATTTTTCCACTGTCTATCAACTCTTCCCATTTGAGGCTAAAGGCCAGCGCTTTATCTTCTTCACTATCAAAATTCAGCTGACCCAATGCTGAAAGTTCGGTTTCCCAGGTATAGGGTGTTTGCAGGTTGCCCTTCACTATTTTGTCAAACAGTATTTGCTGCGATTCATCTTTTGCCTTAGGATGGACGAGGAATAAAGCATCACGAAACCTGATGGCACTGTTACCGTTGTATTTGGCAAACTGGTATTCGTCGAAACGGTTAAATGCTATGGATAAACCTTTTTGCAATTGTTTGCTCAATCTGTTCAGTTTTTTAGTGCCTTTACGCTCGTTTAATAATTCGTAACAGGCGAGCAATTCAGTGATCTCATCGGCACGTGCGATGACCCCACAGGTAACCCGGGCAACCAGATTGTCGCCCGAGTGCAGCTTAGCCAATTCGGTTGTTAATATTAACGGAACCGAACGCATATACATTTTGGTACGGGCATATACAGCCAGTTTACCGACAAACAATGGGTCACAAGCAGTCATCAATTTTTGCAGACGGTTTAAACGGATGTTGTCTTTTTCGTAAAAAGAGTCATTCAAGCTCCAGGTCACCACAGCGGTATACAGCTCCATTTCCGGGGAGAGCGAAAATGATTTTTCGCCCTCGTGGTTAATGATCTGGTTTTTTAATTTGCTTAACAGATTGAATTTCATGATGAACCTCCTTTTTCTTAATGTTGATACAAAGAAATAGCAGCTCTGCGCAGTGTATTTGCGCAGATGAAATTATTTTTAAAAATTTTATTTTTTATCCTTTATGATCATCAGGAAGCGCACATCTGGTTTTTCATCAGCATATGATTGTTTTTTAAAGGTGATGAAGCGATCATAAGCTTATTCATCACGGTTTGTAGGTTGTAAGCTTATGATGGTTTTATCAGTATATAATTGATTTTAAAGGTGATGAAGCGATCATGTGCCTATTCATTGCTGTTTGTAAGCGTTAAGCTTATGATGGTTTCATCAGTAATGACAAAGGCCAGTCCTGATGCTAAAATGACCAGAGCAAAACATTTGTTCTTCATTGGAAGTTTCTTTTATGAAGAAGACTGGAAAAATAAAACAGGATTTATGGATAAAGCAGAATACTACGGAATATTTACGGACCAGTCCGGAGTCGAAGGAATACCGGGATCATTGCAACTGAGGATGTTTGAGGCTGAGGTACAGGGAGATCCTTTTGGAAGGGAAAATGCCGTTTCATATGACTGGACAAAGGCAGGATTCAATGAATACCGCCTGAAATTGAGTTTTATTCTATACAGTAAAGTTGACTATCTGAACTTCGATTATTACAGGTATGCGAATGATTTTCTGATCTCGGAAGACTTTCTGAATGTGATTGATCAATATCATGTTCAGTATGAAAAGGCAGTAGTGAAGGTCCTGAATGCTGCTGATCACCGGGAACTGGAGCATTCCAAAAAATATTATTTTGTTAAATTCCGCTATGCAGAAGATGTCGTTGACTTTGAGCAATCAAAGTTTGAAGATGCCCTGTCCGATAAAGGGGAGCCTATCCTGCACAATGGTGTGAGGTATGTGAAGAACTATGAAAAGATTGTATTGCATGAAGATCGCATTCCCGCGGATATATTCCTTATAAAGGATGCGAAGCTGGGATACAATTTACTATGCAGGACTTCAGTTAAGGAAAACCCTGCTGTTCAGCAACTCAACGGTTTAATCTTCATCCCACTTGACGAGTTTATGGATTTCAGGAATAATCATGGTTCCCTGGGGAAAGCTGCCTATGAGCGCATGAAAAATAGAGGGCAGCCAAAGCAGCATGATGCAGTTCAGCCTACTGCAGCAGTTGACATGAACAGGAAGCTTCCTATTCAGTATCGGGAACTGACTGCTGAAGAACGTACCGAGGTAGAGCGTTTGGCTGGTTTAGGCAAGAGCAGACTTACTGCTACGGGATACAAGAGTGCATGGCTTATTGATCAACTGGCACATGATGTGGATAATTTAAAGTCAAATCACACAAATGCTGAATATCTGGCTTATGAACTGGGATCTGTATATGGTCAGCTGATCTCAAATCAGTATGGCTGGCATTGGACTTACATTACTGTTGATGGGGAGGGGACGATTTGTGTGCAGTCGCCAGACAGGTATTTTGCCTGTAAGGTACATCATTATTTTTATTCCCTGCTGACTACCGACCGGACAAATAACCTGAAATTACTGTTTAACATGATGGAAGATCTGAGCAAGGCAAAAACACAAAATGAGATTACCTTCTTAAATTAGTGTTTTGCCCTCAGTGTAAATACAAGTCATGATGAAATTGACCTGAGTCCTGGAATTTTCCGTAAATCCATGTAGAAGAAAATGTCTGGAGAGAGAATAAGTATTATCCTAACTGAATGCAGATGAAGACCTTTATAAATTCCTTTATCATTTTTACCCTTTTGTTGCTGCCGGCTATGAACAGCCAGGCACAGTCGTTTTTCAAACTGAAAGAGATGAAAAAGCTTTTTGAGGGGCAATGGCTGAATAGAAAAACGACCAGACAGCTGCAGATTTCTTTTGAGGATGATAAGTATGCGACGATTACAGACTGGACGGAGAAATTTCAAAGACGGGAAAGCGGCGATGTGTACAAGGCATTCATCAAAGATGGGAAACTGGTAATGCCCGAAGATAAGGAGCATCGTGCACCCTACAGTGAAATTATATCAAAAAATAACGTACTGATTTATCGGACCAAGTCTGTTGGAACAGGAAAAAATTCAGCATGGGATCAGGAGATCTTTAAAAGACACCATAGTTTTTAACTATTTAGTATAGAATTAATTGATTATAATTTTCTCATTCAATATCATAAATTTATGTGTGCTTTAAAATTACCGGGGCGCATTAAGATTCAAATATAAACTTGTAAATATGGAAAGAGATTCAAATGACATCAGTAAATGTCCATTTCACAATGGCAGCATGAAGCACAATGTTGGCGGTGGCGGAACCAGAAACAACGACTGGTGGCCTAATCAGTTAAAGTTGAGTACTCTCCGTCAGCACTCTTCTTTATCCAATCCGATGGGAGGAGATTTTAATTATGCCGAAGCTTTTAACAGTCTTGACCTTGCAGCAGTGAAAAAAGATCTTCATGAGCTCATGACCGACTCGCAGGACTGGTGGCCGGCAGACTTCGGGCATTACGGAGGTCTGTTCATTCGTATGGCCTGGCACAGTGCGGGAACTTACCGTGTAACCGATGGGCGTGGCGGTGCTGGTGCAGGATTGCAGCGCTTTGCACCATTAAATAGCTGGCCGGATAATGTCAGCCTCGATAAAGCGCGCAGATTGCTATGGCCAATCAAACAAAAATACGGTAACAAAATTTCCTGGGCCGACCTGATGATTCTCACAGGTAACGTAGCCCTGGAATCAATGGGCTTTCAGACCTTTGGCTTTGCCGGCGGACGCGAAGATGTGTGGGAAGCAGATGAATCTGTATACTGGGGATCTGAAACGACCTGGCTGGGGGGCGACCTGCGTTATGCGCATGGTTCACCAGGGGTGGAAGAGGGGCACGGCGTACTGGTATCAGACGATGATGCCGATGGAGATATCCACAGCCGGAATCTTGAAAAACCACTCGCCGCTGTACAAATGGGGTTAATCTATGTGAATCCGGAGGGGCCTGATGGTAATCCTGATCCTGTGGCTGCCGCTAAAGATATCCGCGATACTTTCGGCCGCATGGCGATGAATGATGAAGAAACGGTTGCATTAATCGCCGGTGGACACAGCTTTGGCAAAACGCATGGTGCCGCATCTGCTGACCATGTGGGCAAAGAGCCGGAAGCAAATGATATTGAAATGCAGGGTTTTGGCTGGAACAACAGTTATGGTTCCGGAAAAGGTGCCGATACGATTACCAGCGGACTGGAAGTGATTTGGACAAAAACACCGACTCAATGGAGCAATAACTTTTTTGAAAACCTGTTTGGCTTTGAATGGCAATTGTCTAAAAGTCCGGCGGGTGCACACCAATGGGTCGCTAAAACGACGGAAGCAATTATTCCTGACGCATATGATAGCTCAAAAAAGCATCTTCCGACTATGCTGACTACTGACCTTGCCTTAAGATTTGATTCGGCATATGAAAAAATATCAAGGAGATTTTTCGAAAACCCGGATCAGTTCGCTGATGCCTTTGCCCGTGCATGGTATAAACTAACGCACCGGGATATGGGACCGGTTGTGCGGTACCTGGGGCCAGAGGTGCCGCAGGAGGAATTGTTATGGCAGGATCCTATTCCTGCAGTTGACCACGAACTCATCAATGAAAGTGATGTTGCAGCCTTAAAGGCAAAAGTATTGGAATCTGGTTTAAGCATTCCTGAACTGGTTTCCACAGCATGGGCTTCTGCTTCCACGTTCCGCGGGTCTGATAAGCGTGGTGGCGCCAATGGTGCCCGTATCCGCCTTGCCCCACAGCGGTACTGGCAGGTGAATAATCCGGTACAACTGCAAAAAGTGCTGGAAGTCTTAGAAGGTATTCAGAAGGAATTTAATGCGGCACAGGAAAATGGTAAAAAGGTTTCGCTGGCAGATTTAATCGTATTGGCCGGTAGTGCAGGCGTAGAGAAAGCAGCTGCAGACGCAGGACATACCGTCAAGGTTCCTTTTTCAGCGGGTCGTACAGATGCTTCGCAGGAACAGACCGATACAGAATCCTTTGGTTATCTGGAACCTGCTGCTGATGGTTTCCGTAACTACCGTAAATCTAAGATACCGGTATCCACCGAAGAATTGCTGATCGATAAAGCGCATTTGCTCACACTTACAGCACCAGAATTAACGGTGCTGGTAGGGGGAATGCGTGTGTTAAATACGAATTTTGATGGTTCCAAACATGGTGTTTTCAGTTCGGCACCGGCTGTACTGAGCAATGATTTCTTTGTCAACCTACTTGATATGAACACCGCCTGGAAAGCTGTGTCGGGCGACAAGGAAGTGTATGAAGGTCGCGACCGTTCTACAGGGGAGCTGAAATGGACAGGGACCCGTGCGGATCTTGTGTTTGGCTCTAATTCAGAGTTGAGAGCTGTTGCTGAAATATATGGAAGCGCAGATGGTCAGCATAAATTTGTAGCAGACTTCGTTGCTGCCTGGGCTAAAGTGATGAATCTGGACAGATTCGATTTAAAATAAAATACAGGTTTTAAATTCAGTTCTTTCTGACCTAAGATGAATGTTATTAAAATCCCAAAGGCACCCCAATCAAGGTGCCTTTGGGATTTAATTAAGATTTACCAAGCAGGATGGCGATTTCCACATCTAATTTCTTTTGCAGGATTTCCCCTTCAAAACCAATCGTCCTGAATTGAAGCAGTCCTTTCTGATCAATCACTGCGATGGTTGGGATAAGGGTGAAGCCCACTTTTTCTCCAATGTTTTTGTCATTGTTAAAGTAAACCGGAAACTGATATTGCGGATTTTGCTTCAGCCATCTTCTGGCGTCATCAATGGTATTGTTTGCACCACTGTTAACCACCATAAACATGACTTCCTTATGGTTGCGGTATTTTTCAAAAACCTTATGGAAATAAGGCATTTCCTGCATACAGGGCACGCACCAGGTAGCCCAGAAATCCAATATGACAATCTTTCCCTTCATCATCGCGGCAGTGACCTGTTTCCCGTCCAGGTCCACAAGTCCTGATAATTCCGGACCCGGCTTGTGCATCATCAACGCTTTTGTCTTTTCGGTAAGCTGAGCGATTTCCAGGGCTTCAAGTGTAGCAACTTTCGACAGGAAATCTGTCTCAGAAGAGTTATACTTCATGAAAATATGCTTTGACATTGCCAGGATAGCACTATCAGTAGGATTTTTCATCAGCAATTTCCAGAGGGTAGCGAATGCTTCTTCATTTTTGCCTAAACGGGTCAATACTTGAGCACTATTCATCAGGCCTTCTCTTCCCTCAGCAACCTTTATCGCTTCGTTTGCAAAAAACAAGGCTGAATCAGGTTGATGCAATTGTATATAATTCAATGCTTTAAGAGATAATAAAGTCGACCTCGCTTCTACGATGGCATTTTTTCTGGTACTATCCGGAACATAGGAAGGAATATAACCAAATTCAGGGAAATAGCGGATAATTCCTACCGGCCACTGGTCCACTACAGCTAATGACCTTTCTGCATAAGCTATGGCAGCGGCAGGAGCAATCTTATTCTCCGTTAATTTTGCTGCGATATCTTTATATGCCTGCGGTGTATATGGATTGTTCTTTGTGTTTAACTTCGACGCATGGTATAAGGCCTTGGTCGTATCTTTAACAAAGGCATAGTGGTCAAAAAGCATACGGTGGATATTTTCTGATCCCTCTTCACCATGCGCATCACTATTGCCAAGCATTTTTTCCAGCTGAGCTACCTTCTGGACAGTATCCTTCTCTTTGGCGATCAGCGAAGCTTTCAGGTCTTTTGAGATATCGGCATCAGGAAAGCGCTTCATGATGACTTTGCGAACTGAGTCGACCCTGCTTTTTTCCCCGATCATCAAATAACCCATCGTCACAAGATTGACATTACCTGGCAAAGTCGGGTTTTCCTCCAGCTTCGCTGCAATGACTTTTCTGGCCTGCTCCCTAAACTTTAGTTTTTCAGCGGGACTTTTGGCCATGATCATCTTCGTATGAAGTTGTGCCACTTTTGCTTCATAATGATCAGGATTATTCTTCAGCTCCTGATTGATCAGGGCAAGCTTTGCTTCCTGCAGGTTTGGTGTTTTAGGCATTTGTGCCGACAGGCTGTAGGACTCGTGAAGCAGGCTGCCCTTCACCCTGTTTATCCCATCGAACACCCGAAGGTTATACTGCTCTCCGGCTGCCGGTTGCTGGATCTGTTCTCCGCTTTGCAGGTAGAAAGAGGCAAAGGTGGCGAACCTGCCGGCCACAAATGAAGCAGTCCAGCTATTACCCTCTTTTACCATGGGCATTTTCCAGGGGAGATCATAAAAAGTTGAATAGCTGAAAACGATGGTTACGTAAGTCGCGGTTGCGGGTATCTTTGCATCCGCGGCGACTGGATTGTACGTAATCCTCACCGTGTCACCACGTTTAATTTTTTCAGGTACCACAGACAAACTTTGTCCATAAGTGCGGCACAGCACAAATAAAAGGCAAATACAGCATATTGAAAGTTTTTTCATAGGGCTTTTGCTTAAATTTAATTATAACCTGGGTTTTGAACCATGTTTGGATTGGTACGCATGACTTCCACAGGAATAGGGAACTGTAATGCTGTAGATTTCCATGAAGGTTTGCTTAAAGGCAATATATCATCAGCCCTTGTTTTCGTCGGGTCGCCGGATACGCTTTTCCATCTTTTCAGGTCGAACCATCTGTGTCCCCATTCTGCAAATAACTCCGCCCTGCGTTCCTGTTCAACTTCTAACATGGCCATATCCTGCGTAGCAGCTACCGCTAATGGCGGCAAGCCAGCCCTGTCCCTGATGATGTTTAAGTCGTTCGCCGCATCCGATAGTTTATTCAGACGTACGCTTGCTTCCGCACGGATCAGATAAGCTTCAGCAAATCTCAGAACCATAGCATACTCCGTTACTGCAGCACCTGCAACACCTACTCTTACCTTATATTTATATGGGAAATAATGTGTAGTAACAGGTGCTGTTGGGGTTGTATATGTTCCTACCCAATTGCTGAAACGCTTATCACCCTCCTCAAATCCTGTTTCCAGTCCATAGGTTCCTTTGGTCAGTCTATAAAATGGTGATCCGGTGGAGATGAAGGTATTTCCTTCCCAGGTATTCCTTCCGCCGAGTGTATTCACCACCTGAAGTTGCCAAACCGCTTCATTGGAGTTTTTAAGGAAAACTTTGGTCATATGTCCGGCATTATTTGGATCCGTATGATTTAAAATGGAATACTGTGCGGTAGTTGCGATAACTTCAGCAGCTTCTGTTTCTGCCAGTGCATATTCCTCTGTGTACAGGTACGCTCTGGAAAGCAACAGGGTAGCAGCAGTTTTATTGGGTCTAGTGCGCTCAGCAGATCCCGGATAAGCGGCAACGAGCAGTTGCTTCGCATCTCTCAGGTCCTGGATGATCGCAATATACACTTCCTCTTTGGGCGTTCTGGGCTTGCTGGTATTCTTCAGCACATCAGTATCAAGGATAAGGGGCACATCACCAAAGAAATTGACAAGGTAGAAATAACAAAAGGCCCTCATAAATTTCGCTTCGCCCAGCAATTGGTTTTTTACTGCCGGACTGAGTGTGGTCGAAGCGGTTACACCTTCAATCACCGCATTTGAACGATAAATAAAGTTATATGGTGAGGACCACATTAAGCCAACATAGTTATTTCCTGTGGTCAGTGCATTGTTTTTGAACTCATCAAAGTTTGCCAATACGGAGGCATACACAAACTCATCAGCATACATGGCACAGGTAAAAGTAGTGAGTACATTGGCAAACTGATAATTAGAGGCATTCATATCACTGTAAATCCCTACCATTGCTGCGGTGGCGGTTGCGTCAGATTTAAACACGGTACCTGTAGCCAGCTGGTCCTTTGGATCTTCAATTTCCACATAATCCTTACAGGAGCATATCATGCTGAGCAGGGTAATCGATAGTATATAATAAATAATTTTCATGTTCCTTTATTTTAATGGTGATGAAGCGTTCATAACTGAAATACGCTTTGGAAATAATGATTTTATGCGCCGTTGACGCAATTGTAATTAAGGTTAAAAGGATACCTGCAAACCCGCCGTATAGATACTTACAGGTGGCAATGCGTATCCTTTTGTTTCCGGATCAAAACCATCGTATGACGTAATGGTAAACAGGTTTTGTCCCTGGATGTACATCGTGATGTTATTGAATTTCCAGCTTTTCAGCAGATCTTTGAAATTATATTTAAGAGAAACATTTTTCAGTCTGATAAAAGAAGCATCGCCCCAGTTCGCATTCGACAAACGGTAATTGTTTTGATAAGCAGTGTATGTTGGTTTCCCTGCCGTTGCACTCGCACCTGGAACTGTCGCAGGAATACCTGGTGTAGTCCATCTGTCCAATGCACTCTGATCTTTATTCCTGAGTGAAGAACCGTTGGAATAACTAAGGTAACCGTAGTTTAAACCCGGGCCATCCTGTTTCACAAACTGGAAGAAGAAATCAAAACTAAAGTTCTTATAGGCAAAACTGTTTTGCAGACCGCCATAAAACTTGGGCATTGTGTTTCCTATGACCACCAGATCCGCAGGATCTGAAATCACTTTGTCTCCGTTCACATCCCTGAATTCAGGTACTCCCGTTTGTTCGTTTATGCCCAGAAAGTCAAATCCCATTACAATTGACAAGGGCTGACCGATCATATATCTGGTGGCATTGCCTGAGTTGATCAGATTGGGATATTCCAGTAATTTATTATCCGCTATCGTAAGATTGAACGAAGTATTCCAGGAGAAATTCTTTCCTTTAATATTCACCGAGCTCAGCTCAAACTCCCAGCCTTTATTCTGTACAAGAGCAGGAAGGTTAGCCTGATAGCTGGTAAAGCCCGATTGTGAGGATAGTGTGCTTCCGATCAGCTGGTTATTTGAACGGTTCCTATAGAAATTTGAGCTGAACAATAATCTTTCATTAAAAAAGCCCAGGTCAATCCCTGCTTCTATTTTCTTGTTCACTTCCCAGCTATAGTTCGGATTCGGGAAACGACTTGGTGATATACCGCCAATACCTCCATAGGGATAGGAAGTAGATGACCAGCTGTCCAAAAACTGATAATCTCCGATCTGGTCGTTACCCACGGTACCGAAACTTCCCCTTAACTTACCAAAACTCAAGAAGGACAGTTGATCTTTAATAAAGCTTTCATTGCTGAATAACCATGCGGCACCTATGGCACCAAAATTTCCAAACCGGTTGTTGGGACCGAATTTAGAGGAGCCATCTCTTCGGAAAGTACCGTTAACAATGTATTTTTCATCCCAGTTATAGGTCAGTCGCCCAAAAACTGAAGTATAACGGTATTTGGTATAGCTGTATGTTCTGGCGGTAAGGAGTGTTGCCGCTCTTATATTTTCCAATTGTTCATCGCTCGCATAGCCACTTCCGGTCAGGCCTTCTGTTTCCCTGACACTGTGCTGCCAGGTTCCGCCTACCAGTGCCGAGAGATTTCCTTTTCCCAGTTTGAGCTGATAGTCCAGTTGAGGTTCAACGATGTAGGAATTTAAACTGCCATCACTATAGTTCGCACTGCTTCCTGTATAGGTCAGCGGATTGAAGCCCAGCTTGGGAAGTGTCTGCGTTTGTTTCAGGTCCATCCGGTTAAAACCTGCACTCACTTTGGCTTTAAAGCCTTTTATAAATTCATAGCTCAGGGTTGTATTCCCAAATATATTGGACGTATTACTGATACTGGTCCGTTCAAAATAGGCCATTGGGTTTTGTTCATTTCCTACCCAATAGTAATTTCCCTGGGCATCATAGATAGGGAAATTCGGTGCCAGATTGAAAAAGCTCGTGACGTCACTCTGTAAAGTATTGTTCTCATCAAGTGTATATTTCAGTGAGCTGGTAAACTGGAACTTCTTGTCTATGGAGCTATGGTTGAGCGACATATTGAGCGCAGCTCTTTTATAGCCAAGATTTCCTGGCAGTACAATTTTTTCATCGCGGTAGGTTCCACTGATCAGGTAGTTGGTTTGTTCATCACCACCACGCAGTCCCAGCTGAATTTCGGAGAGATTTGCAGATTCGCCAATTAATATATCCTGCCAGTTCTGGTCCAGGTTCTGATCCCAGATTAAAAGATCAGGAGCCTGGGTCTCTGTGGGGGTAACGGCGTCATTGGCATAGGCTTCGCGCCTCATGGCTAAATATTGAGCACCATTCAGCATATCCACACGTTTATTCAGGGAAGAGATGCCCGTATATAGGTTTGCGGTGAATTCTGCTTTGCCCGCCTTTCCACGTTTTGTGGTGATTAAAATTACGCCATTGGCACCCCGTGATCCATAAATTGCTGTTGCATCGGCATCTTTTAAAATATCGATCTGTTCAATATCGGAAGGATTGATACTGGATAAGGGACTTTGGTTGCCATTTGCGGCGGAGAACTGGCTTAAGCTTTCTGAAACAAATGGAACACCATCCACTATATATAGAGGTGCATTTCCAGATGAGATCGAATTCTGTCCCCTGAGCCGAACGTTGTATCCCGATCCCGGATAGCCGGTAACCGATGAAATATCCAGTCCGGCAACGCGGCCCTGCAATGCGGCGAGAGGGTCGCCCACGGGCTGATTACCAATTTGTTTTGCACTGACGGTAGTGACAGAGCCGGTATTTGTTCTTTTGGTTGTAGTTCCATAACCAATAACGACCACCGCGTCAAGTGTACCCGCTTCGGGTTGTAAGGTAATGTTCATTGCTGCAGTATTGGTGATACGTACTTCGACCGGTGAATAGCCTATATAGCTGAAAACCAAAATATCATCAACAGCTGCTCCGATTTTGAAGCCACCCTTATCATCAGTAATAGCAGAATTAGTTGTGCCCTTTACCTTTACAGATACCCCGGGCATTCCGACTCCTTTTTCGTCTTTCACCGTCCCGGTAAACTCTTGCTGATAACTTTCCAGGGGAGCGGCAGTAGCGATAGCTTTAAAAATAATAATGCTGTTGTTCACTTGTTTGTAGTCCAGTCCGCTATCCTTTAAAAGTTCATCAAGTACCTGTTTCACGCTGCGTACTTTTGATGGAAGGGCAGGGGCCTTTATTCCGGAAAGCACTTCTTTTTTATAGGCAAACCGAAAATCAGTTTCTCTTTCAATACTGGCAAGGGCCTGCTGGATATTTCCCTGAGGGAATCCTATGGAAACGCGCGTTTCCTGCAGGCTTTGTGCGGAACCATTGGTCGCATACAGGCTGCTGATGGTAAAGAAGGAAATCAGGAATAAGATCGCGTTTACTTTCATTAAAAATCTTAATTTTTTGATAATAGGGTGGTCATAAGTCAATGAGGATTGACTTGCAAATGGTGTATATATATAATACATTGCAGTGGTTTTAGGTTGTGCGATAAATAATTTAAAACTGTTGTAAGCCCCGGTGGCCGCCGGGGTTTACTTAATTTTTCCTTTATATCATGTCGGCGATATTTTTCTTTTCATTCATTTAGGTTTATAAGTTGTTGATTATTAATTTTCGCATCCTGGTCCGTCGATAAAAAGGTGGTTGTCTTTTAGTGCAAAGGATGCCCCGGTAATATCAGTTAACACCTGGATCACCTGGCTGATCTCATTACGGTTTAAAAATGCAGCGGTAAAGCGGCATTCTTTCACTTTCTCTGTTTTAAAAGTAACAGTCAGATTGTAGCGTTTAGCGATCAGTAGGGCAGCCTGCTGCAGGGTAATATCATCCATGATCAGGTCCTGAGCCTTCCATGCCGAGGCTATAGTTGCATCTACATTGTATTTTTTTACTGTTTTAACCTCGGGCTTCCAGCTCAGTTGTTCATTAGGAACTAAAACGGCCAGCATTTGTCCGGTACGCTGAACCATTACTTTCCCCCGTGTTACCGTCACTGTTACTGCTTTTTCATGATCATAGGCTGAAATATTAAAAGCAGTACCAAGCACCGTAGTTTTGATTTTCCCGGTATGGATAATAAAAGGGTGGACCGCATCATGTGCGACGTCAAAAAAAGCTTCTCCATATAAAGTTACCTCCCTGTTTTTCTGTCCTTCAAAACTATCTGCATATTCCAGGCGGCTATTGCTATTCAGTTGTACGGAACTTCCATCAGGCAGCTTAATCCACCGGTGTCCCGTCTGCTTCTCTGCTGCTGGTTTTGCAGGTTCATTTTTAGCCATGACAGCGTGTTTGTTTTGAAGGGGAATGCCGAAATAAGCAATCGCAGAAATTAGGATTACCGAAGCTGCATAACCTATCCATCTCATTGGTTTAACCCTTACTCTTAATTTTGAGGCCGTATGGCTTTTAATTCTTTGGTAGAGCAGCTGTTGGTCCGGAAGTTCGGCTTCTTCATTCTTCCTTTCGGAATCCTCCTGGAACGCCAATACTGCGGCTTCCCATTCCCGCTCATAGGCATCGCTTTGCATTAATGCCAGCACGCGGGATATTTCTTCCTGTGAGGCACGATTCTGTATATACTTTAAAAAAAGTTGCTGAATTGAATTTTCCAAAATAGCTGGTGTTTAATAGCATAACACACAACATAGCCGGTACATTTACCCGGCAATGAAATATTTTTTTCTGCACCCTAAAAATCAGCCGCTGTGAAAGGGTGTTGGTCAGCTTCAGTGACAATAGAAAGGTAAAATTACTGGGATCTGAAAAAGAGCAGGAAGAGCAATGCGCCGTTCCGGATAAGATACTGCCTGATAGCCCGTATGGCTTTAACCATCTGGCTGTTAATAGTGGCGTCTTTAATCCCCAATTCTTCTGCGGCCTGTTTATAGGTATATCCTTTGCCGTGACAAAGTTCATAGATAAGCTTTCGCTGTGGAGGCAGCTGTGAAACAGCTTGTGCTATAAACTCGCGGGTCTGCCGGTGCTCGGTAAATGTTAAGCCATTCCCGTTCTTATCCTGGGCATATCTGGCGATTTCATCTGTAATCAGTGTTTCCTTGCTGGCTTTACGGATGACATTCAGTGACAGGTTCCTGGCGATGGTGAAGAGGTAAGCCTGCAGCGATAATTTGGGATCCAGGTTAGCGGAAGTTTCCCATAACCTAATGAAGACTTCCTGTACAATGTCTTCAGCCAATACCGGTGATTTGAGGATGTTTAATGCAAAGGCGTATATACGCTTCACATAAATTTCATAAAGTTCAGAAAACGCAGTTTCACTTCCGTCTTTTAACTTCAGTAATAATTGCTCTTCGGAATCTCTACGTATATGCATAGTCTACAAAATTAGTAGATTTTAGTTAAAAACATAGTCCCTTTTCAGGGATCTTAAAATCAGCTGCTGAAGCCAAGATACCCATTTGTCCTGCAAAAAAACAGGTAGTCTTTAAAATCTAAGTCATTTCATACTGAATCTACCTATTCAGCCAAAAGTGTAATGAAATTCTATACCATTATTATTGTTTGGAGGTATAGCCATACTGTTCTTTTGTACGGGGCCATAGTTCTGGTTCTGTATAAATGGTTTATTAATTTTGAGTTCAGAACAACCGTAATCATCGCATTTCTAACATTCAGCTTTCGGGCTATTAGCGTTGCCAAAGCCAATCCAATGAATGTGCTTAAGTATGAATAAAGGATGCATGACCACAGAAGGAGAATAATCACTTATGGCTGTTTGCAATTGAAGATTTATATTATATTTGAATAATAAGAGTGATCGTAAGATGTCACTTGTCAGTTACGAATCGTTTTTTCAAATAAAACACAAAATCAAATTACGCAATGGCAATAACGCCATTTCTCTCTACTATGGGGTATTTGAAAGAACTATGATAGGAAATTGAAAAGTCTCAACAGCGTAGAGAGAAACCTATCCTGAGATTAATAATTTTAAAGACAGCTATGTATTTGAGTTCTTGAATCTATCTGAACCATTTAGTGAAAGTGAATTAAAAAAAGGGTTAATCAAACAAATGAAAACCTTTATTCTGGAGTTAGGTAGGGATTTTATCTTTATTGGCGAAGAGTATAAAATAATGGTCGGGAATAGCGATTTCTATCTAGATTTACTATTCTATCATGTATAGGAAATGGATAACAATAGCCTTGATGGCTCACAAATATTTTAATAAATCAGAGACCTATTATGGATTGGGAAATCAGAAACACCGATAAATTTAGATACCATACTTATTTAAAAGAGATTCTCAAACCTATCATAGATGATATCGGTGGCTTTGACTGGTTGGTCTCAGGTTTAGATTACATAGCATTTACTGATGCCAACCTTCCAATTAATTTTGAAGAAGATCATTTTATTCTTTCTAATGAGCAGTTTATGCAGCTGCTGGACGTTGATATTCAATTTCTATTTGGAGTATTTTTAGCAATACCAAGTAATGTAAAAATACACGTCGATACAGATCATTTACCCTATGCAGATTTAAACAAGCTTGTTTGGAAGAAAGGAAACTTTCAGCACCCAGACGCAAAGATTGAATTAATTTGCTTTGATAGTTCAAGTACTATTGTCAAGTTCAAAGATGAATCTTTATCAAGGAAGTTTCACAAATATTTTGAAGAAGCACTTGAGCTTAAATAAGCTGACTAATCTGGACACTAATGAGAAATCATTTTATAAACAGTTGATCTATCTTCATCACAGATAGATTTATTGTACCAAGCATATTTTTGCAAAGCCAGGATATACTATGAAGACTTTGTTTCAAAAACATCAAGTACCTGTAATGAGAAAATATATAAAGACCATTCTAATTTGCATCATTTTCTCTAGTCTATTTGGAGGAGCTTATACTTTTACATCAAGAGATATAGATCCAATATTGAGAGACTATATTTTTTGGGGAATGATTCCAGTGTCAAGTATATCACTACTCATATTGGGTGTACTAGTTATCTTGGATGACATCAAGAATAGTAAACGTAAAAACAATCTAAATCAAGACATTAATAATAATAAAAAAGGCCTCTGAGATGATCTCAAAGGCCTTTTTATCGTGGAGCCGAAGGGGTTCGAACCCTTGTCCAGTTGTGTGGCAAATTATGCCTTCTACATGCTTATTTTCCATTTTATTTTCGGGATCAGACGGGCCGGAAACCTACCTTGTCTTTCTCCTTAGGTACTTTATCTCGCAATTGTTCCGCACCTAACAATTGCCAGCGTCGTTATTTCGATGCCCCTGATTCCGGCCTAACAACACAGCAGCCAGAGGGACAAAAGCTATTTAATTCTAAATTAAGCAGCTAAGGCGTAGTTATTTTCGCCAATCAAAGTGTGAACGTTCACTTTAAGTGCTCTCCGTACAACGCACTGCATGCTAACATACGTACCTCCACCCTGTCAAATCCAAAACGGCCCCGGTAACGTCCTGATGGTGTGTGGTTAACTAATCCTTTCCAACCATCAGGGTACAAATTTACTAAAATATTGTCAATTTCAAGCTAAAGAATTTATTTGTTTATTTGGCGCTGTACATTTGTTGAGTGAAATACTTTCCTTTCTGGTAAGACATGGTCAGTTCTAACCATTCAAAATGTAGTCGTTGTATTTATTCAAAAAAATTTGAAATAGCATTCAATACCTCAAATGTCGGAGCATCAGAAAAACAATGTTTGCAGTGATGGAACATAAACAGGCAATCAATCAGGTCTGTCAACATATGGAACAATAATCCAATTCCTATGATACGATAGGGGTTGCGAAAAAATAACAGGATGAAGTACACCATCATCGCATAATAACTATGCAGGTAATGAAAGCCAAAACTGCACCTGTTCGCCTGGAAGATTGGTGTTGCAAGTAAATGATCCAGATCTACCAGCATCGTAGCAATCAGTATCAGGTATACCTTTTTCCAATCCTTCCTGAACAGGAGAAAAGCGATAAAAAAAGGGAATCCAAAATGTAAAAAATAATGTATAAATGACTGCATGCCGCTGATGTTGATAGTTTTATCCTGTTCAAAAGGAACAGGGGGAATAGTCCGGGATTATTTCACTGCACTCGGTACAGTTACTTCTTTCCCAATAACCACATTACTAAATACAATCTGTTCTGCATTGGTAAAGCTTATCGCTGCGGCACAGGAATCAATTTTTACATTGGAAAAATGAAGATTGGAAACCTTCTGTGTGGGGTATCCCTGGATGACCAATCCACCATGACTGGCTGTTTTGATCTTCAGGTTGTCCACAAACACATCATAAATATCCGTCACAAATCCTTTGCCCTCCCCGTGATAAAAAGAAGTGATAAAAACCCCATCTTCGACGTCGCCAAATTCCACATCATTAATGTAAATATCCCTGATAAAACCTCCGCGATCAGGATTTGATTTCAGGTAAATACCCCGTTTGCAATAACCTCCGTAGGTACAGTTCTCCACAAAAACATGTTGTACGCCTGCCGACATTTCACTGCCAATGACAACACCATGCAAACCTTTAAACCGGCAATTGCGGATGATGATATTCTCTGAGCTCATGGCAGTCTTACGACCCTCATGATCCCGGCCAGCTTTGATGGCTACATTATCATCTGCATTATTGAAGTCAATATCTTCAATCAATATGTTTTTGGAATACTCTGGATCGAAGCCATCATTGTTTTTATTGAAAGAGTTGAACTTTATCTTTCTTGCTGTAATATTTTCTGATTGAAGAAAATGAACAGACCAAAATGGGGAATTTTCAATGGTTATTCCCTCGATCAGGATATTCTGACATCCATAGAACTGAATCAGTTGTGGCCTTAGATAATGTCCTTCACCAAACAAACGCTCTTTGACAGGTACATTTTCATGGTTCATTTTCCTGCTTAATTCCTGGGCAGGTTTTTGGAGGTCATACCATTTGCTGAAACCATCTTTCCCATTTCCATCGATTGTACCTTCTCCTGTAATCGCGATGTTTTTAACCTGATACGCATAGATCAATGGGCTGTAATTGTACAAAAATGTCCCTTCCCAACTGCTAGGCACTGCAGGGAGATAGTCAGCTGCATTTGTCCCAAAAACAAGCTTTGCGCCTTTCTTCAATTCAATGGAAGTATTATCAACGAAGTGGATGGGGCCATTCAGCAGGTAAGTTCCTGCGGAAACGATGATTTTGCCTCCATTTTTTTCTTTACAGACTTTTATTGCTTTATCAAATGCCGGTTTGCAATCTGTTGACGAATCACCCTTTGCACCAAAATCTGTCAATAATAGCGTATAAGTGGAAATCTTTGGAGGGATGATGTTTTGTAGAATTTCATCTCTTTTCTCCACCCTGGATAATTTTTTTGGTTCAGGGGATTTACATGCTGAAAAACAGGTAACAGCTAGAATAATGAGGGTGCAGAATTTCATTGTAAATTTAGGTTCAGTTGGTCAGATGAAACAGGAATAACTTAAGTTTTAAAGATAGCATAATTTCCTGTCCCTTGAGGTCTTCAATAAACTATTGGTTTTACCAGCTGGATGCCAATTTAATCCATAGAATTAAAGCAATACAAATTGTAAATATTATATTTACCAAACGCACCATAACCGGTACCTAATTTTATGAAGAAGTTAACTTTACTATTTGCTGCATTGCTCATCGCTTTTGCAGGGTTCTCACAGAACATTATCCAGGATTTCAGTACGGCAACTGATTTCTTCAATTCCATGGACCAGGGGAAGTTTGAAGAAGCACATGGCCTGTTTGATGAAAGTGTGAAAACTAAAATCACTACTGATGGACTGAAACAACTGTGGACAGCATTAAATACCAAACTCGGTAAACCCAAGTTCATTACTCCTGTCAGAAGCCAGGAGCAGGGCGAATATATATTGGTTACTGTAGAAGGTGAATTTGAACTCGATGACCAGAATTTTACACTTGCTTTTAACAAAGAAGGCAAGATGGTGGGAATCTTCCTGCCGCCAAAAACCAATGTACAGGTTTATAAATCTCCTGTATATGCAGATACAACCAGATATGCGGAACAGGAGGTGTATATTGAAACACCAAATCACCAGCTGGCTGCGATTATTACCACCCCAAAAAATGTAAATAGCTTTCCTATGGTGGTGTTGGTCCATGATTCTGGTCCTGGTGATATGGATGAAACTACAGGGCCTAATAAACCTTTTAAGGATATTGCTGCCGGACTTGCAGCTAAAGGTATTGGGAGTACCCGCTATGTGAAACGTACTTTACTGTATCCCCAGGAATTCAATAAGGCCTTTACGGTGAAGGAAGAAGTACTTGATGATGTTGCTGCTGCTATTGTCAAAGCAAAAGGGGTAAAAGGAGTAAACAACTCCCAACTCTATGTCTTTGGCTATGGTCTGGGAGGGATGCTTACACCGAGAATAGCTACACTGGCTCCGGAGCTTTCAGGGCTTATCCTTGCGGCATCACCTGCCCGGAAAATGCCTGATTTACTGATGGAACAGAATAAATACTTTTTTGAGCAGGCAAAAGATACCACGCAAGCCATGAAGCAGAAGTTTGATGAGTCATTAACCTTGCTGGAAGGTATTAAATCCCTGAAAACAGGAAGTATCAAACCTGATTCCGTTGTTGCCGGATTGCCTGCTTCCTACTGGCTGGACCTGAATGCATACGATCAGGTAGCAGCAGCTAAAAAGATAAAAAAACAACGTTTCCTGGTGTTGCAAGGTGCATATGATACACAAGTCTCCACAATTGATTATGAGTTATGGAGTAAGGGGTTGTCTGGTAAAAAGGGGACGGCATTGAAGTTATATCCAGACCTGAATCACCTGTTTATCCCGCAGACGGAAAAAGGCGCGGCGGACCAATACAGAAATGCAGGAAATGTCTCAGAAACGGTAATTAATGATATTGCCGACTGGATCAATCAGAAGTAAACCTTTAACAGGGCCATACAAAGTAAAAGGCTTTATCTTCGTTGACTAATCTATAACTTAAATGAGTTTAGTTAACGGCGATAAAGCCTTTATGTTAAATAATGAGCTTAAATTTTTCTTCCCGGATATTGCTCCAGCGCAGCTGTTAAGCAGTCCATCGCCTTGTTCAGGTCATCGGTATTTAGAACATAGGCCATTCTTACTTCATTCTTTCCCTGGCCTGGTGTAGAATAAAATCCTGTTGCAGGTGCCATCATTACGGTTTCTCCGTTCAGCTCAAATTTCTCCAGGATCCACTGGCAGAAAAGATCTGCATCATCGATGGGGAATTTCGCCACTACATAAAAGGCACCACCCGGATTGGGGCAGAAAACGCCATCAATCGCATTTAATCTTGACACTAAAGTATCCCTGCGTAAGGTATATTCTTTATTCACCTCTTCAAAGTAACTATCCGGCGTATCCACTGCTGCGGCTCCTGCAATCTGTTCTACCATACCCGGACTCAACCTCGCCTGCGCAAACTTGAGTGAAGATTTAATGACTTCTTTGTTTTTGGTAATCATACATCCAAGACGTGCACCACAAGCGCTGTATCTTTTCGATACGGTATCCAGGACAACTACGTGCTCGTCCAATCCTTCCAGATGCATAGGAGAAATAAACTCCCTGCCATCATAGCAGAACTCACGGTAAGCCTCATCAGAGAAAAGGAAAAGGTCATGTTCCAGGCATAATGCTTTCAACTCATCCAGTTCCTCTTTAGCATAAAGGTAACCTGTCGGGTTATTGGGATTACAAATAATAATCGCCTTGGTCTTAGGGGTAATCAGTTTCTCAAATTCTTCAATAGGAGGGAGGGCGAATCCATTTTCAATATGCGATAGGATAGGTTTCACCACGACATTACTCATACAGGCAAAACCATTATAATTCGCATAAAATGGCTCAGGAATAATGATCTCATCGCCTTCATTCACGCAGGTCTGCATGGCAATGGTGATGGCTTCAGAGCCGCCAAGCGTAACCAGAATATCCTCTGGAGTAATATTATACCCTAGTTTATTGTAATATTCTGTAAGTTTTAACCGGTAAGCTAAAGTTCCTTCGGAGGCGGTGTAGGCCCATACGTTGAAATCTATATTTTTAATCGCATCCAACATCACGTCAGGTGTGGCGATATCTGGCTGACCGATATTCAGGTGGTATACTTTTTTACCTTCCTTTTTTGCCTGGTCAGCATAAGGGGTTAGTTTTCTAATTGGAGAAGCGGGCATAAATACCCCTTTTTCTGAAATTTTTGGCATGGGTGGAAAAATAAAAAACCTCGTGAACACACGAGGTTTTAAATGATAATTATCTTGTTTTGTTATTTGCTAGCGGCAACGGTCTCCCCTTTAATGTACAACACTTTTGTAGGTGTCTTAGCATTGGAAGTGATGGTAATACTTTTACTGAATGGCAATGGTGAACCTGCAGGAGTATAGGTTACATTGATTGCACCAGTTTCACCTTTTTTCAAAGGAGTTTTTGTATAGGTTGGAACAGTACATCCACAAGTAGTTTCTACTTTGGTAATGATCAGCGGCTGGTCACCAATGTTTGTAAACTTGAACTCTACTGTTACCGGTTTTGTCAATGGAATTTTTCCGAAATTATGTGTCTCTTCAGTAAATTTGAACTCTGCTGGATTCTGGGCAACTGCGGCAACACTGATACCTAAGACAAAGGTTAATAGTACGATTAGCTTTTTCATGTTTGTATGTTTTACACAAATTTAATGATTTGATTCATAATTCAAAGCGCAAATACAATATATATATTACAGATAGAATTAAAGCTGCTTTTAGAAAATACGTATCTTTGCCCAATAAACTTTTGTAGATATGATTCTAAATGATAAACTTACTACGAATCCAATTGATGCCTCAGAATTAAGTTTTGACGATTTCAAAGCCATTGTAACAGACGATTACAAGATCGCTTTCGAAAGCAGACAAGCTAGCTTGTTAGGCCGCAAGGAGGTTTTAACGGGTAAGGCGAAGTTTGGTATTTTTGGTGATGGTAAAGAGCTTCCGCAAATTGCCATGGCGAAAGCTTTTAAAAATGGCGACTGGCGTTCCGGGTATTACAGGGATCAGACATTTGCCTTTGCAACAGGTATTTGCACCATTAAGGAGTTTTTTGCACAACTGTATGCTAATCCTACGCTGGAGGCAGATCCTGCTTCTGCCGGCCGACAGATGAATTGCCACTTTTCTACCCGTTCCCTGAATGAAGACGGATCATGGAAAGATCTGACGGAGATGAAGAATTCTTCGTCGGACATTGCCCCTACAGGTGGACAAATGGCAAGGCTGGTAGGTCTGGCTTATGCCTCAAAATTATACCGTCAGAATCCTGATCTGGCTTACCTGAAGAATTTCTCTGTTGAAGGAAATGAAGTGGCCTTTGGTACCATAGGGAATGCTTCTACTTCTGAGGGTGTATTCTTTGAAGCCATCAATGCTGCCGGGGTGTTACAGATACCAATGGCTATTTCTGTTTGGGATGATGCCTATGGCATTTCTGTTCCTGCAAAGTACCAAACCACGAAAGAAGATATTTCTGAAGTATTAAAAGGATTCCAGCGTGATGAAAAGCATGCAGGATATGAAATTTATAAGGTTAGGGGCTGGGATTATCCTGCTTTATGCGAAACCTATCAGCAGGCAATAGCTGTTTGCAGGGAAGAGCATGTACCCGTTTTAATACACGTTACTGAAGTTACCCAACCTCAGGGACATTCTACTTCCGGTTCTCATGAACGCTATAAAAGTAAAAAGAGACTGGAATGGGAGAAAGAATATGACTGTATCCGCCAGATGCGGATCTGGATGCTGGAGTCGGCCATCATTACCGAAGAGGAACTCCTGCTTTTAGAGGATACGGCTAAGAAAATGGTGCGCAATGCACAAAAAGAAGCCTGGGATGAATTCCTGGCTGATATTAAAGTGGAGAAAGACCAGGCCATTGAACGTATTAATGCTGTAGCCAATGGCAATCCGCAGATTACAAAGATTACCAGGCAACTTATTTCCACTCCTGATGCACAGCGCAAGGAGATTATTTCTTCGGTGAGGAAAGCATTGCGTTTAACCATACAGGAACCTTCGGCAGAAAGAACAGCATTGCTGGACTGGCTGGAACAGGAAAAGGCAGTAAATGCTGAGCGCTACAATACCAAACTTTTTACCGATGGTATCGATAGCCCTCTGGCTATTCGTGTTGAACCCCCTGCTTTTACAGATACCAGTAAAATGGTTGATGGAAGGGAGATTTTAAATGCATGTTTTGATGCCAATTTTGCGCGTGATGAACGTCTGGTCGCATTTGGTGAGGACTTAGGGGCCATTGGAGATGTCAACCAGGGATTTGCCGGTCTACAGGCCAAGTATGGCGATCTCAGGATTACCGATACAGGAATCAGGGAAATGACAATTATAGGGCAGGGGATAGGTTTGGCTTTGAGGGGATTGAAACCCATTGCCGAAATCCAGTACCTGGATTACCTGTTGTATGCCATCAATGTTTTGAGTGATGACCTGGCAAGCTTGTCATACCGTACCAAAGCAGGGCAGAAGGCACCGCTGATTATCAGGACCCGTGGACACCGCCTGGAAGGCGTTTGGCATTCAGGTTCGCCGATTTCTATGATTCTGGGCTCTCTGCGTGGTTTGCACCTGTGTGTACCCCGTAACATGACGCAGGCCGCCGGTATGTACAATACCTTGTTTAGGGCTGATGAACCCGCATTGGTGATTGAATGCCTGAATGGCTACCGTCTGAAGGAGATGATGCCTGCCAATGTGGGTGATTTTACCGTTCCATTGGGTAAGGCAGAAGTGATTAAAGAAGGCACCGATATTACGGTAGTTTCCTATGGTTCTACGCTGAGAATAGTGGAAGAAGCTGCCGAAGAGCTGGCTGCATTTGGTATTTCTGTAGAGATCGTTGATCCGCAAACGCTGCTTCCTTTTGATACTGACCATGTATGTGCTACTTCATTGATGAAAACCAATAAACTGCTGGTCGTGGATGAAGATGTTCCGGGAGGTGGATCTGCTTATATCCTGCAACAGATTTTAGAAACACAGGGCGGTTATTATCATTTGGATGCCCAACCGCAGACTTTATCAGCTAAGGCACACCGTACTCCTTATGGTACAGATGGGGATTATTTTACCAAGCCTTCTGTAGATGATGTGGTGGAGACGATTTATCAGATGATGCATATTCACAACAAAACAAAATTCCCTGCTATTTACCCATAATGCGGTTGAGCAGCATCTTTATTATCTGCCGTAAACAGTTTAATTAAATTACTGAAATGCCCTGTTGCTGAATGTAACAGGGCATTTTTTGTTTTGCCTTCTGAAACTAAAACTTGATTAGGAGGCTGTGCCTCAAATAGGGCTGTCTTTGACGAACATAAAGCAATTGCTCGATTTTTACCGGCAAAACTGAAAAAGTTTATAGTTATTGAAATAAACTACCATTTGTTGATCAGACCATATTACATTAAGCGTCCTTCATCAGGAAATTGAAATCTATCAGATAGATCGGCAATTTAAGAAATGTTATAAACCAATATTCATTAATTTGAACTTATGCATGCTCAGAATACCCGTATGGAAAACAGTAGCAAATACGACAGAATTTTTAAAGAAAACATAGATGCGATGCTTCCCAATATTGCCAAGAGCATGCTGAATTTCGGTATTGTACAGAAGTACGATTTGCCTTCCGATATTCAGCACACAAAGGAACGTAAACCTGATTTCCTTAAAAAGATCAAAGACAGTGATGGGAAATATTTCATTTTACACATTGAATGCCAGACAAAAGAGGATAGGGATATGGAATTTAGAATGGCAGAGTACTATATTATGTTGCGCCGCCGCTATCGCCTTCCTGTGATACAATATGTACTCTTCCTTGGTGAGCAGGCTCCACGCATGGTCAAGTTGATGACAGCTGATAACTTTAATTTCAATTATGAGATTGTGACTTATATTGATACAAATTATGAGTTGTTGTTAAAATCTTCAGTTCCTGAAGATAAAGTATTCTCCATATTGTGTAACTTTAAACATGATGATCCTGCATTGATCATAAAGCGCATTATTGATGAATTAAGAGAAGTATCGGCCGATTTAGCTTACGGGAAGTATATCAGGCAGCTGAGTATCCTCGCGCAATTACGTGAATTGACACATTTAATTAAAATAGATATGAAATCAGATCCAAGATTAGTCATAGAAAAAAATGCATTCTTTCAGATAGGTGAAGAAAGAGGAGAATTGAGGGGAATAACTCAGACGGCAATTAAATTACGGGAAGCCGGCATTCCTTATGAGACAATAGCGAAAGTAACGGATTTTAGTGTTGAAGAAATAGGCAAGCTTGAGCTCCCAAAATAGATCTCAACTGAATAGGGGGGTTTAAAATAAAGCAGCCGTACCATTGTGAAAATGATACGGCTGCTTAAAATATTCTATTTTAGAGTCTTGTGGCTTTATGACGCAGAAACTGGTCTGCCAATACCAATGCTGCCATTGCTTCAACAATAACAACAGCCCTTGGTACTACACAAGGATCGTGTCTGCCTTTTCCTTTGATTTCTGCCGCATCTCCTGCTGCATTCACTGTTTGCTGGTTATGCATAATGGTAGCTACAGGTTTAAAAGCAACAGTAAAGTTAATTTCCATGCCATTTGAAATCCCACCCTGGATACCACCAGAAAAGTTAGTGAGCGTTTTTGGTGCCTTTCCTTCATTGGTAAGAAAAATATCGTTATGTGCTGAACCCCTCATTTCCGATCCGGAGAATCCTGAGCCATACTCAAAGCCATGTACCGCATTGATACTTAACATTGCCTTGCCTAAATCGGCATGCAGTTTATCGAATACAGGTTCTCCCAAGCCAGGGGGACACCCATTGATTACACAGCTGATTTTTCCACCCACGGTGTCGCCGTCTTTTCTGACGCCATCAATAAACTCAATCATCTCTTTTGCTGTTGCCGGATCTGCACAACGCACAATATTCTCTTCTCTTTGTGCCAGCACCTCATCATAATGGAGTGCCTGAAGATTTGGTGCATTGATTGTTCCAACTGCAGATACATGGGCAAAAACCGTAATTCCATAGTGAGCCAGCAGTAATTTTGCGATGGCGCCTGCAGCCACACGGGCAGCGGTTTCTCTTGCAGAAGAGCGTCCTCCACCTCTGTGATCACGGATACCGTATTTTGCATCATAAGTATAATCAGCATGGGACGGTCTGTACACATTTGTATTGTGATCATAATCTTTTGAACGCTGATCTTCGTTGGGAATCAGCAAAGCAATTGGCGTACCCGTACTTTTCCCTTCAAAAATACCTGAAAGGATTTGTACCGTGTCGCTTTCCTTACGCTGGGTAGTGATCTTAGACTGACCGGGACGACGTTTATCCAGTTCTGACTGGATAAATTCCATATCGATAGGGAACTGTGCGGGACAGCCATCTATAATTACGCCAATAGCTACGCCATGTGATTCTCCAAATGTTGAGATCCGGAATAAATGCCCGAAAGTATTACCTGCCATGTATGTTTTTTATTAAAATATATTAAAACTCTGCTGCTTTATATACAAATTCTTTTTGTTGATTGACTACCTCTCTGCTCTGCAATTATATCTCCTGCACGGTAAAACCTGCTTTTTCGAGGTCCTTCCAGAAATCAGGATACGACTTCTCTACCACCTGATAATCTTCGATCTCCACCTCATTGATGAGCAGGCTGAGTGGAGCGAAAGCCATCGCCATCCTGTGGTCATCATAAGTGGCGAAAGTTACCTTTTCGGGGAAGGAAAGAGCTGAACAATCCAGCGTATACACTTCATTGTCTTCAACTAACAAAACTCCGATTTTAGCGAGCTCCTGTTGTAAGGCAAGTATCCTGTTCGTCTCCTTAATCTTGAGCGTTTCCAGTCCGGTGAAAGACAAATTCAGTCCCTTTACTGCTGCGCATACAACAATGGTCTGTGCCAGATCAGGACAATCCTTTAAATTCAGCACTTCTTTTACATCTACGGTAGTGCCCGATTTCAGATCTATTCCATTGGGAACACGTGAAGTACGTACCCCGAGAGGTACCATAATTTCCTGAATTTTACTGTCTCCCTGTAAACTTTCTTCACGAAGGTTCGTGAGGGTGATTGTTGACTGATCTGCCAGGGCGGCAATGCTGTACCAGTAAGAAGCAGCACTCCAGTCGGGTTCCACCACAAGGGTTGCCTTCTGGTGTTTCTGAGGGGTGATATGGATCGTATCGCCCGTCCAGCTGTGTTCAATACCTGCCGAAGCCAACATATTTAAAGTCATTTCTACATAGGGTCTTGATGTCAGGCCCCCTTCAATCTTCAGGGATAAACCTTTGGGAAGGGTAGGGGCAATAATCAGCAATGCTGATAAATACTGGCTGCTCACATTCCCTTTAATCGACACCTCTGCTGCATCACTGTTCAGCCCACCGTTGATATTCAAAGGCGGATAACCTTCATTCTTCGCATAAGAAATATCAGCACCCAGGGTTTTCAGGGCATCCACCAATATGGCTATTGGCCGTTCCTGCATCCTAGATGATCCGGTCAGGATAAACTGTTGCGGCAGCGTAGAAAGGTAAGCTGTAAGGAACCGCATTGCCGTTCCTGCATGGCCTACATTTACAGTTTGTTTCTCTGCCGCCGGATTATTTTTCAAGTCATTTAAGATGCTATTTAAGATCACCGTATCGGCTGCATCGGATAAATTATCAACTTTCACCAGTCCCTTGCTGAGCGCGGCAATAATTAATGCCCTATTGCTTTCGCTTTTGGAACCAGTCAGGTTAATCGTGGTATGGATATCTTTTTGCCCTTTAAAGGAAACAACTGCACTTTTCTTCATTATATCGTATTGCGCTTATGATTAAAGTAGTATAAATGATTAAAGTACGATTATGATTTTACTGGAGTATCTGCATCGATAATATGTACTGTTGTCGCTTCTGCATCAGTAACATCAGCTGTTTCTTTACCTTCATTCATGATTTCAGTTTGTTTTCTGATCGACTCGCCATGCACAAGTTCCAGGAATTTCTCTGTAAAACCAAGGTCTAACTTCAGCGCCCTTGCAAATGCACTTCCTTTTTTAAGGATCTCATCCCAACGGTTCACCTGTAAGATCGTTACTTTATTGTCTCTTTTGTACTGACCTATTTTTTCTACGATAGCCATGCGCTCGCCTAATTTCTGCATCAGGATGTCGTCAATCTTATCAATTCCTTTGCGCAGTTCAGCTAATTTATCTACAAAAGCTTCGTTTGCTGAATCCGGTTCACGCAAGCTCAGTTTTGAGATCAATTCTTCTAAAGCAGCAGGAGTAACCTGTTGTTTAGCATCTGTCCATGCGACAGAAGGATCAATATGACTTTCGATCATTAATCCCTGCATGTCCATATCCAGGGCTTTCTGGGCAATGTAAGGGATCAGTTCGCGGTTACCGCAGATATGTGAAGGGTCGTTAATGATTGGCAAGCCCGGACATAGTGTTTTCAGTTGAATAGCCAGTTCCCACATTGGTTCATTACGGAAAGAGCTTTTTTCATAGGAAGAGAACCCACGGTGAATGGCACCTAATTTAGTGATTCCTGCATTGTTGATACGCTCTAATGCACCGATCCACAAAGAAATATCTGGGTTAACCGGATTTTTAACCAACACCGGGATGTCTACACCTTTCAGGGCATCAGCAATTTCCTGTACAGTGAATGGGTTTGCAGTAGATCTGGCACCAATCCAAAGGATATCTACACCTGCTGCCAAAGCTTCTTCTACATGTTTCGCTGTAGCAACTTCTACTGCAGTAGGCAAGCCTGTTTCTTCCTTAGCTCTTTTCAGCCATTCCAGACCAATGCTGCCAATACCTTCGAACTCTCCCGGACGGGTACGTGGTTTCCAGATACCTGCTCTTAGTACAGATACTTTACCTGTTGCGGCAAGCAGATGTGCTGTAGATAACAATTGCTCTTCAGTTTCTGCACTGCAGGGGCCAGAAATAATTAAAGGCTCGTTTGTGATGTTTAACCAGCTCTCTAAAGGCTGAATGTTTAAATTTAATTTCATGATGAAGGTTATTTTAATGCGTTTGTGTTTGAATTATTATGGGGTTGTTAGGATGATCTTATGGGGCGCTGCTATATCGTTTTTATAAATAGTAAACAGCCATTTTTTATACTTTATCGTTTTTCTGATACTCGCCCATGATATTAAAGTTGACGGTGTATTTGAGAGCTTTGCGAATGGCATAATCGTACTTGGCCATATCTTTCCACTCCATATCTACATAAAAGTAGTACTCATTCCTCTTGCCAAGAACAGGCATGGACTGTATTTTACTCAGGTTAACTTCCTGTTCAGCAAACAGGTTAAGTACTTTTGCAAGGGCACCTACATGATTTCCGAGCTGGAAACAGATGGAAGCCTTATTGATAGGGACAACATCGTCTGCCTGGTTGTTCTTTAAGATCAGGAAACGGGTGAAGTTCTTCTTGTTCGATTCGATACGTTTCTCAATGATATTCAGTCCGTATAACTCCGCAGCAAGGGAATTGGCCACCGCTAAAGTATCGGTAAGCTTTTCGTCCCTGATCTTTTTTGCACAGGCAGCAGTATCTACGCTTTCCACTACTTTTAAATGAGGGAATTCATCGAAGAAATCAATACACTGACGGATGGCAATTGGATGGGAAGTCACAAACTTCGCCTCTTCAAGTTTCACCCCGGGAAGAGCCATCAGGTGAAGCTGGATCGGGATGTAAACTTCTCCTGCGACAGCGAAATTGTACTCTCTGATTAGTGTGTAGTTTGGTAAAAGACTGCCGGCAATAGAGTTTTCAATAGCCATCACCACATAATCTGCTTCATTGTTGGCCAGGCTTTCGCAGGTCTGTTTGAAGGAGTTGCATTCAACTGTCTGAATGTCCTGACCAAAAAATTTAAATGCAGCTTCTTCGTGGAAGGAGGCTTTGATACCCTGAATAGCTACTCTTTTTACTTGTTTCATTTTTAAGGATACTTTAGTTTGTTGCTTTTGCGTATTCGTTTCTGCTATGTATTGTGTTTTTGTCTTCCCGATTGCCGTAAACAAAAAAAGTCCCGGCTGTAGGCCGGGACTTTTCTATACAATTAATCTTGTGTTTATTTTGATTGCATATTAGTCCCGGCTCTTACTAAAGTAGTAAAAGTAACCAAACCAATATGTAGTAATATTTATCATCTTATGTTTTCTTCTTTATGGAAGTTTTTAAATTTTGTGCAGGTCAATTCAATTTTCTTAAAATCCTCTCCTTGTCCTGAGCCAAATGTACTAACAAAATTTAATTTGTCAATAGCTAAATAAAAAAAATTATTTTTTGTCTCTCTTTCCCTCTTAAAAAAATAGAATGAAGCAGGCTTAAACTGCCATTTCACAAGTTTTAAGGTGGTTTGCCTTGATTTGCAGGAACTAAGCTTTTTCTTTCCTCTTTTTTGGATACGCAGAATTATAGTAATTCATACTTTCGGTCAGGTCAGTTTCAGACACCCTGCAATTGTAAGTACAGGTTCCTATCGCTTCCAGCAGGGTAAAAAGGATATTGCCATGTTCATTTTTCTTATCGCTCTGCATCAATGCAGCCAGCTGAGGGAAAGATTTTTCTTTGATCTTATAGGCGGGATAAATACTTGTGATATAGGTGGTTATTTCTGTCAGTTCTGCAGCGGTAAGTGTACTGTTTTTGTGCGACAGGTAAGCTTCACAGATCATGCCGATAGCAATAGCTTCTCCATGTGTAAGGGAGTTTTTATCCTTGCTCAGGGAATAGCTTTCTACAGCATGTCCGATAGTATGTCCGAAGTTTAGGATTTTGCGTCTCCCTTTTTCGAGCGGATCTTCGGTAACCACTTCATTTTTAATCTCCACGGAACGGTGAATATCAGCGGCATTTATCTTTTTATAATCTGCAGCTTTCAGGACATTGTAATAATCTTTATCGGCAATCAGTCCATGTTTAATCATTTCGGCAAAGCCAGATAACAGTTCCCTTTCCGGCAAAGTTTCCAGGAATTCTGTTTCAATAAAAACTGCTTGCGGAAGACTGAAAGTACCTACCATATTTTTCACATTGTCGATATCGATTCCTGTTTTTCCACCGACAGAAGCATCTACCATAGATAAGAGAGTAGTGGGAATGTTCACAAAATCGATCCCGCGTTTATAGGTAGAAGCCACAAAACCGCCCATGTCGGTGATGACACCGCCACCCAGGTTGATCATCAGGCATTTACGGTCGGCGCCAAAATCAAGCAGCGTTTTCCAGATTCCGATGCAGAAATCGATATTTTTATTTTCCTCGCCCGGATCAGTTTCAATCAGGTCAAATCCATTAAAATCATCCAGCATCTGTCTAAAAACCGACAGACAGAGGTCAGAAGTATTGCTGTCAGCAAAAACAAAGACTTTACTGTATTTGCCTTCATTAATGATCTCCATTAATGGCGCAAGCTGTGTCTCGAAGTGAATTTTGTGCCCGGCACTTTCAATTGTATTCATTAAACGATCTTTATTTTGTTACCCATAAAATCAACAACATCACCTACCCGTACCTTTAAACGTTTGCGGTAATCTACAGTATCATTGTATTTAACTAAACCATCTTCAACAACAGTTTGTGCTTCACCGCCACTTTGAACAAGTCCGGTTGCTTTTAACAGAGAAATAAGGGGAATAAATTCGCCTTCTAATTTAAATTCTATCATTCTGTTGCAAATTTACAATTATTTATAAGGTCTTTTGCTAACGATAGTTAAGGAATTTATACTTTTGCTGAAGTTTGACTAAACCATCATTCAAATGCAGATATTATCTCAAAAAAAGATCAATTTCGATAACACTGAAATTGCTTTTCGCAGTAAATCAAATTCAGAACTTAACAAAGCTTACTGGTTGTTCAAGATTATCAGCAGTAATTTGTTAGTACAGGTAGGGCCACCTGTAACCAACCTATTCCTTAAGATCGGGTTGCCTATTAAAGGAATAATAAAGGCAACTATTTTCCAGCAATTTTGCGGGGGGGAAACGATAGGAGACTGTGAGCACACCATCGGGCAGCTGACAGCAGGTAAGGTAGGTACTATCCTGGATTATTCTGTAGAAGGGGAAGAGGAAGAAGAAGTATTTGATTACACCTGCGCTGAGATTATAAGAACCGTGGAGCGTGCTGCAGGAGATCCCCGTATTCCGCTTACGGTATTTAAAGTAACCGGGATCGCACGTTTTGCACTCCTTGAAAAGATTGATTCCAAAGTAGCATTAACAGGAGCAGAAAAAACAGAATTTGATAAAGTGAAACGCCGTTGTGAGCGGATCTGCAGGACGGCATTCGAGAAAAATGTGCCCATTATGATCGATGCAGAAGAAAGCTGGATTCAGGATACGATCGACGGACTGGCGTTAGATATGATGTTGTTGTTTAACAGGGAAAAGCTGATCGTTTATAATACCTATCAACTGTACCGACATGATAAACTGGCAGATTTAAAAGCGAATCATATGGTCGCAGAAAAAGCAGGATTTATCCTGGGGGCTAAGATTGTGCGGGGTGCCTACATGGAAAAAGAACGTGAAAGGGCTGTTGAAAAGGGCTACGCTTCTCCGATACAACCCGATAAGGCATCGACAGATAAGGACTACAATGCAGCGATTACCTATTGTATACAACATGTTGAACGTATTGGTCTGGTTTGTGGTACACACAATGAGCAAAGTTGCAGGGTGTTAACAGATTTACTGGATAAACATGATATCGATGCGCAGCATCCGCATGTTTATTTCTCACAATTGCTGGGGATGAGTGATAACTTAAGCTTTAACCTTGGTGATGCTGGATATAATGTGGCAAAATATGTTCCCTACGGACCTATTAAAGCAGTTATGCCTTATCTGTTCAGAAGGGCACAGGAGAATACTTCCATTGCGGGGCAAACCAGCAGGGAACTTGACCTTATCCTGAAAGAGAAAAAAAGAAGAGGTCTGTAGTATTATTTTTAATTCTACTCCCGCTATATCACGTCCGGTATCTGGATCCCGCTGGGGAAAGGTACCGGATGTGTTTGTTTTGGGGCCTTTTATCAGTCGTACTTAACCCTGGCACAGCCTTACCAGAGCCATAAAGTATAAAAACCGCCCTACATTGCTATAAGACGGTTTTATTGGTAATAGTTAATAGTGTTTCCTTAATGTTTCTGCGCTTGCATAGCCTGCGATGCATCAATGCCCAATCCGCTGGCAACTGCCATGCCCAGGCTGATATCCGCTCTGAACCAGTGGCACAATTGCAGGTTGATAATTTTCTCTCTCTTCGGTCCACTGATACCGCTCATGGCACCCACAATATTATTGATCAGATTTTTACGGTCTGCATCATTCATCGCTTTGCGGAAAAGCTCTCCAGGCTGTGAATAATGGTCATTATCGCCTTCACCTTCATTTCTGTCATACCAATCGGCCGTGCTGGAATGCAATTCCTGTGCAGGTTCTTTATAGCTTTCATCAGGGAAGACATCTCCAAAACTATTAGGGAAATAGTTCGGATCATCATTTCCATTGTCATCAAAGCGCATTGCACCGTCACGGTGGTAGTTATTCGTCATAAACGGACAGGCATTTACTGCCAGCTGTTCATAATTTACGCCCAGGCGGTGGCGTGCTGCATCCGGATAGGATAAAATCCGTCCCTGTAACATTCGGTCAGGCGAAAATCCGATTCCGTCTACCTGATTGGTAGGTGCAAAGGCTGATTGCTCTACATGTGCAAAATAGTTTCTTGGGATTTCGTTCAGTTCAATTTCCCCCACATCAATCAGCGGAAATTCAGCATGCGGCCAAACTTTAGTTAAGTCGAATGGGTTCCATCTGAAGGTTTGCGCTTCTTCTTCGGTCATCACCTGGATTTTAACCGACCATTTGGGAAATTCGCCATTATCAATTGCTTCAACCAGATCGCGCTGAGAGTGATCCATATCCTGAGTACGCATGGCATCCGCTTCAGGCCCTGTGAAGTTTTTAATTCCCTGTTGGGTTTTGAAATGGAATTTCACCCATACCCTTTCATTATCGCTATTGATCATAGAGAAAGTATGGCTTCCGAATCCATCCATATGGCGGTAGGAGAAGGGCGTGCCACGGTCACTCATCAGGATCATTACCTGGTGAAGGCTTTCCGGATTCAGCGACCAGAAATCCCACATCATGGTAGGGCTTTTCAGGTTGGTACGCGGTTCCCTTTTCTGGGTATGGATAAAATCACTGAATTTTTTAGGGTCTTTGATAAAGAAAACAGGCGTGTTGTTTCCAACAATATCCCAGTTGCCGTCTTCAGTATATAATCTCAGGGCAAAGCCCCGTGGATCTCTTTCAGAATCGGCACTTCCTTTTTCACCACCAACGGTAGAGAAACGAAGGAATATTTTACATTCCTTACCGATCTGGTTAAATATTTTGGCTTTGGTATATTTAGATATGTCGTGTGTTACCGTAAATTTACCATAAGCTCCGGTTCCTTTTGCATGTACCACACGCTCGGGAATACGTTCACGATTAAAATGAGCCATTTTCTCATGCAGCACAAAGTCCTGCAATAATAATGGTCCTCTTTTTCCTACAGATTGTGTGTTCTCATGTTCTGTATAAGGCCTGCCGGATGCTGTCGTTAATTTTCGGGTTGGTTTGTTTGTCTCTTCCATTAAAGTTTTTTTTACTCCGATAAAAGTATATACAATTGAAGATACGGAGAAACACCTAATTTCTATGCAGGTATAGTCATAATCTATCGTTATTTGTAAGGTATATAATTATGAGTTACTTGGCCTTGAAGGATTCCCTTCCCATGATGATATCGCCGAATAATAAAAAGTCGCATGCAAAGCTCAGGAAAGGGTGTTTCAGGGTGGAAGGTTTATTTTTCTCGAAGAGCAGATGCCCCAGCCAGGCCAGGATGAATCCGGTGATGACCATGGAAAGGAAGAATACAAAGGCGTGGAACAGCATAGCTGTGATGAAGGAAAGTGCCATCAGTCCGGCTCCGAAGAAGTGAAGGACCCTGTTCATTGTATGTTGATGCTCTGACAGGTATAAGGGATAAAAATCCTTTACAGATGCGTATTTCGTTTTTTGTGTGTTGGGGTTAGTCATTTATGGTTGTTGGTGACTGGATAAGTAGGATGGATTCAAAAGATAATGTAGCCTCTTTTTGATACTGCAGTATCTTTTGATAACCATCTGTGATATTATTTCCTTGATTGAATTTTAAACCGTGATCCCGTTGTTTTTCAAAAATACATCCAGGTTTTTTGGATTCTCTGTCATCAGCAAAGTATGAAGTCCTGCTTTTTTAGCGCCAACCAGGTGCTGAGGACTGTCATCAATGAAAAGTGTTTCTTCCGGATTCAGGTTGTTTTCTTTGATGACCTGCTCAAAGATTTCTACGTTTGGTTTGCGAAGGAACATCAGTTGTGAATAATATGCTTTTTCAAACAGGTGATCATTATTTTCCACTTCATATTCTTTTTTCAGGTAGTCCATGATATAATCATAGTGAATCTGATTGGTATTACTTAGTAGAAAAGTACGGTAGTTATTTTTCACTTTACTGAGTACTTCGTGAACATTTTTTGGAACTCCAATAAGTAAACTTGTCCATGCGGCATCAATTTCCTTGTCTGTTAATGCAGAATTTTGTGCTGCTTTTCTAATTCCATCCCTGAATTCTGCCGGAGAGATAGCGCCGGTCTCTAAATTATCAAATAAATTATCATGTCCCTTATGGCCGAAAAAATCATCAATATTTGGTATACCTAGTTGTGCAAGAGCTTTTTGTGCTATTTTGAAGTCGATTTCGAAGATTACGTTGCCATAATCAAATATGATATTTTTAATTTTTTCCATCAAAGTGTTTTTAAAATTGAATACAAATATGTAACATTGCACTCGCAAAATCTAATAGTGTTTAGATTTTTCAGGGCCATTAGCTCAGTTGGTTAGAGTAGAAGACTCATAATCTTTTGGTCGATGGTTCGAGCCCATCATGGCCCACTGGATAAAAATCCGCTTTTCGATAAGAAAAGCGGATTTTTGCTTTAAATAGGTTAGTGATAGATCCCGAATATTTAACTCAATTTTAAGAAAATTTCTTGTTTTGAAGCGACTTCACTATTGGTTTTGTTAAAGTTATTCTCTGTAAATTTGACAGGATGAAATTACTTTACCATGGGAGAATTGGAAAACTCAAGTATTCTTTTTAAGCAAATCACTGAAATTGTAACTCATGCGAGGCAAAAAGCGTATCAGAATAGCAATGCCATTTTGCTGGAAATGTATTGGCAAATTGGCTATCTTATAGTTGAGGATGAACAACAATGAAATATTAAGGCGATATACGGGAAGGGTATATTAAGAAATTTAGCTGAACAGCTTACTCTTCACTTTGGAAAAGGTTTTGATGAAAGTAATCTAAGAAATATCCGGCAATTTTACATTGCTTTTCCAATTCGTGACACACTGCGTCACGAATTGAGTTGGACTCATTATAGAATTATAAGCCGTCTTGAAACTGAAAGTCTGAGAAATCAATATGTCATTCACGCAATTGGATATTCCGGTCGTCCAGAATATCCTGTAATCTCAAATAAATAAAAACTTCTAAATGTTATTATTTCATAATTTTGCGGAATGAAAAGAAAAGAGAATATAAGCGATTTTCATGACCGACATGGGTGGGAATACCCTAAAAATGGACAATTCAACGTGTATAACAGAGAAGAATTTTCCTGTGATAGTACATCCCTGCCGCCCAACCGCAGGGATTTTTATAAAATATCTATGATCACAAGAGGTACTGGAATATTAAGTTATGCTGATAAAGTCATCAGGATTGATAAACCATCCATTACCTTCTTTAATCCTTTAATTCCCTACTCGTGGGAGCCTACTTCGAACGATCAGGCCGGCTATTTCTGTCTGTTTACTGAGGATTTCATAAGCCAAAGCCTTAAAAGTGAGAGTCTTTCACATTCACCTTTATTTAAGATAGGAGGCAATCATTTGTTTTTTCCTAAACTAGAAAGTGTTGAGTTATTAAAAGGTATTTTTGAAAACATGTTCCTTGAGATCCGTTCCGGATACGCTCATAAATATGAATTATTAAGAAGCTACGTGCAGATCATTATGCATGAAGCAATGAAAATACAACCTGCAGATACATTTTATCAGCCAGTAAATTCATCAGAGCGTATCACTACTATGTTCCTGGAACTGTTAGAACTGCAGTTTCCTATTGACTCCCCTACACAAACTTTGAAACTCAAAACAGCTAAAGAATTTGCTTTGCAGCTCAATATACATACCAATACGCTGAACAGAGTGATGAAAGAAAGCACAGGCAAAACTACCACGGAATGTATTGCCAATAGAATTGCTAATGAGGCAAAAGCGTTATTACAGTTCAGTAATTGGGACATATCAGAAATTGCCTATAGCCTGGGTTTTGAATATTCGGCCAATTTTATCATTTTTTTTAAGAAGCAAACAAATACAACCCCTTTAAAGTACAGGAAAGCTCTCTGTACACCTATTTCCAAACTATAAAGGAAAACACCAAATCATCTTAATACATTCCTTTTATTGCTTCCGGTTATAATATCCCATACCATATAATTAGAAAGATGGTTGTCTAACAGTAGATTTCCTATAAATGTCCGATCTCACACCAATTTAATAATCATATGTTTGATTAGCATAATTTTAAACCAACCATAAAATGGAGCTTTGCTTCATAAAAAATTATGTATTTATGGAAAGTGAAAATCTATGTAAAAAAAATAGTAATGATGCTAAGGTGTCAGATGGCAACCTTTTTAATAAGGACAATACTCAACCGATCTCTCCAGCATGGACCGCGGTTTTCTCGCTAACAATGGGTGTCTTTGGATTATTAACAGCGGAGTACCTGCCTGCCAGTCTGCTCACACCGATGGCTTCAGAACTAGGGCTTTCAGAAGCAGTAGCAGGTCAGACGGTAACTGTGACCGCGATAGCTGCATTATTTTCCGGACTGTTGCTACCCGGACTTACACGATCTTTAGACAAAAGGATCGTATTGCTCAGCTTTTCTGCTTTGATGATCGTCTCTAATCTTTTTGTTGCTTTATCATCAAGCATAATCGTGCTTTTATTGATGCGTACTTTGCTCGGAATTGCTCTTGGTGGCTTTTGGGCAATGGCAGCAGCAGTGGCAATGCGTCTTGTACCTTTGAAATTGGTGCCACGTGCCTTATCGATAATCTTCAGTGGCATAGCTGTCGGAACTGTGCTTTCTGTGCCTCTAGGTAGCTATTTGGGAGGCTTGTTCGGCTGGCGTAGTGCCTTTTATGCAGCGGCGGCAGTTGGTATAGTGACCTTAGTTTTTCAATGGTTTACTTTGCCAAACCTGCCTTCGCAGCAGGCAGCCAAATCTACAACAGTGCTTAAAGTATTGCTGCGTCCAGGCATAATAGTAGGAATGCTGGGCTGCGTGCTGGCACATATGGGCCACTATTCCCTTTTTACTTACGTTCGTCCCTTTTTAGAGGATACAATAAGAATTGGTGCTGATGGAATAGCCATGGTGTTGTTGGGCTTTGGAGCAGCGAACTTTGCCGGTACGCTTCTGGCAGGACGGCTCATGGAACACAGTCTGCGCTCGACATTAACAATTATGCCAATTTTGGTCGGAGTTGTAGCATTGCTTTTGGTATTTTTACCACACTCTTTTACCGGACATGCATTGCTAATTGCCGTCTGGGGAATGGCTTTCGGCGGTGTGCCAGTTGCATGGTCAACGTGGGTGTCAACTGCGGTTCCGGATGAGGCAGAGAGTGCTGGAGGAATGGTTGTAGCAGCAGTGCAAGGCGCTATTGCAGCGGGTGCAGCTATGGGCGGCTTATTATTTAATTATGCCGGTATCTCTGGTGTATTCGTCACAGCAGGCATCTCAATGATTTTAGCCGGGGTTTTTATCGCATGGTTAGTCAAGGTTAAAGCTATTCGTAACGACGCTGGAAGAGTGGTTGTATCTCATCATTAAAACGTGGAGCAAACTAAGATGGATTTCTATATTTGGTGCTTAGGTAAAAATGGAGATTTGTTATACATGGGAGTTATTGTTGATATCAGTAAAGCTCAGGTTAATGGAATTGCTGGGACAGGTGAGTCTGCTGCACCGGTGCTTTCTGCTAATGGGCTGGCAATTAAGGTATCTTCCAATGGATTGATTCAAATTTTTGATGAAGGGAATTCCCAACCATATATTTCTGATACGTTCCCTTTATATAAATAAAAATATCTCTGACGAAAAAGTAAAAACATCACTTCTTTATTAAATCTATACCTTTGCGGGAAGCCAACTATTCAAATGACTAAGACTACTTTCAAAATAAAACAAGAGATTAAAGTTACTGTTGATGCCATTGTTTTTGGGTACAATCAGGGAAATGGTATTTCTGTTTTATTGATCAAACGTAAAATAGAGCCGTTTAAAAATGAGTGGGCATTGCCTGGAGGCTTTGTCTTGAATCAGGAAACGCTGGAGGAAGCTGTAGAGCGTGAACTAAGGGAAGAGGCGGGGGTATCGATTAACTATCTGGAGCAGCTGTTTACATTTGGAAAGCCAGACCGTGATCCACGGATGCGCATTGTTTCTGTTTCTTATTTTGGTTTGGTGAAGTCTGCCGATTTTAGTCTTTTTGCTTCTACCGATGCAGCTGAGGCTGCCTGGTTTAACATCTATGAGTTGCCTGCACTGGCATTTGATCATAAAGACATTGTAGAAAAGGCTATAGCACGACTACGGGCTAAAATTATTTATGAGCCCATTGGTTTTGAACTGCTTGATCGTAAATTCCTTTTTTCTGACCTGGAGCACCTGTATACTTTATTGTTGGGACGTGAGATTGATCGCCGCAATTTTAAACGCAAAATGATGTCCCTGGGCTTGGTGATTGAACTGGATGAAAAAGCGCCATCGGTGACAGCCGGCCGACCTGGTAAACTTTATTCATTTGATAGTGATAAGTACAATCAGTTGAAAGTCAATGGTTTTGATTTAAATAAACTCATATAGAATTAATTTGTGTAAAATAAACACAAATTAATTTGGATAAGAAAAATATAAGTATTTAATTTGTGTCATTGTAACGCAAATATGTATGAAAACATTAAACTTATCAACCGGATTCAACCCATTTCCATCTTCAATTGAAGAGATAGACAGCAAGAGCTTTTTGTTTAGTGGGGGCGAGGTGCACATCAAATTACAGGACAGTGCAGATGAAGTTCTGATTTCCACAAGACTTAATGACTCCAATGAGGTGATGAAACTTTTACTGGCAGTAGATGCTTTACGCAGAAGCGGCTGTAAAACCATCAGCGTATTGATCCCTTATCTGCCATATGCCCGCCAGGACAGGGTCATGGTTAGCGGCGAACCATTGTCTGTCAAAGTGATAGGTAACCTGATCAACAGCTGCGGTTTTGAAAAAGTATATGTGTTTGATGTGCATTCGGAAGTTTCATTGGCATTACTGGACAATTGCGAACTGATCAGCAATTATACACTGGCAAAAGAAGTATTAAAAGACCATGCGGATTATTTACTCGTTTCTCCGGATGCTGGCGCATTGAAAAAGATCTATAAGCTGGCTGAGGCTTTAAATTATACCAGCGACATCGTATTGTGCAATAAAGTACGTGATGTAAGCAACGGACGGATTAAGCAGATTACAGTAGATCAGGAAGATCTTCAAGGTAAAGATTGTTTCATTATCGATGACATCTGTGATGGTGGTGCTACCTTCATCGGTGTGGCTAAAGAATTGAAACAGCGTAATGCCGGTAAAGTAAGCCTCATCGTATCGCATGGCATCATGTCTCGCGGAGATTCGGAATTGGGCGAATGGATTGACCATATCTACACCACCGACTCCATAAAAGATACAGAAACAGCGCTGGTGAGCAGAATCCAATTGGCCAATCTGATAGCATTATAAATGTTTTTCAACCCTAAAAATCTACAATCATGAACAATATCCTTTTACAAACAGATGTATATAAAATGGGCCATATGGAACAGTATGCCCCAGGATGTAATAAAGTATATTCTTACTTAACAGCACGCAGCGACAAAAACTTTGATGAGACTGTTTTCTTCGGGTTGCAATATTTTATCAAAAAATATTTATCAGCACCCCTTACTCCGGCAATGGGAGAGGAGTTTTTAACCTACCGCAAAATGATCCTCGGAAGTAATTCTGAAGAAATTGAAGCTAAAATCAGGGCACTGTGCCAATTGGGTTATTTGCCTATTGAAATTAAAGCGGTTGAAGAAGGCACCATTATGCCAGTGCGGAATGTGCTGATGACCATTACCAACACGCATCCTGATTTTTACTGGGTGGTGGGTTTTATGGAGAGTTTACTACTGAAATTGTGGTATACCATTACGGTGGCTACCTGCAGTCACCAATACCGTAAAATTGTAAACAGGTATTTTAATGAAACTGACGAAGAGGCAATGGCTCCCGCTAAAGATTTCCAGGTGCATGATTTCGGATATCGTGGTGATGCTTCTGAAGAAGGTGCAGCCATTAGTGGGGTGGCGCATCTGCTTTCTTTTTTGGGAAGTGACAATGTGCCAGCCTTGCCTTGTGCGGTAGAATTCTACAATGCAGATGTGAATGGCGAACCTATTTTACTTTCTGTACCTGCAAGTGAACACAGTGTGATGTGTTCTTTTGGAAGAGAAGATGAGATCGGTGCATTCAGACACATGCTGGAACTCTATCCTACTGGCATTGTTTCTATTGTATCTGATACTTTCGATGTCTATAAAGTACTGACAGATTTTGCAGAGATCCTTAAAGAGGATATTCTTAAAAGGGATGGTAAAGTTGTATTCAGACCCGATAGTGGAAACCCGGAATATATCATTTGTGGTAATCCTGAGGCTGAACAGGGCAGTAATGAGTGGAAAGGTGCCATTCGTTTACTGGATGAGAAATTTGGAAGCAACCTGAATAACAAAGGATATAAAGTTCTGAATCCTAAAGTAGGCCTGATTTACGGTGACGGGATGTACTTGGAAAGATATGTACGCACACTAGACCGTTTAAAAGAAATGGGCTATGCAGCCAGTAATCTCGTGATCGGTGTGGGTGGAATTTTAAGAAACCACAGCAGAGACACTTTAGGCTTTGCAATCAAAGCTACTTATGTTGAAGTGAATGGAGTGCCAAGAGAAATTGAAAAAGATCCAATCACAGACCACAAAAAGAAATCTCATAAAGGTTTGCTTAGTCTGCGGAAAGTAGAAGACCAGTATATCACCAAAGATCAGTGTAATGTGGTTGAGGAAGCCGATTCTTTGCTGCAGGTGGTGTATAAAGATGGTCAATTGATTAAAAAAACCAGTTTGTCCGAAATCAGACAATTGGTTAAAGCCCAGGAAGCTATTTTAATGACCGAGATATTATAGAATTTAACAGACCTTAAACTTACTAAAATGTATTACGATATAGAATGGCTTAATAATGTGGTGACAGATCATCAGAATTTAAAGTTTCTTTATTTCTGGGGACACACCAATAAATCAAATGAAGCGATTGGTAAATTCTGTTTTAGTCAGTGGTATGAGTCGCCGTTTGCGGTGGATGGGGTAACCTACAATACAGCTGAGCATTGGATGATGGCAAAAAAAGCGCTGTTATTCGGGGATTTAGAGATCTTCGGGAAAATTGTGATTTCGGATAAACCCGGTGAAGTAAAAGATCTTGGCAGGAGAATTTCGGGGTTCGATGATGAGATCTGGACGGCTGAAAGGTATGAAATTGTTAAGGCAGGGAATCTTCATAAGTTTAAACAACATCCAGAACTGTCCGAATATTTATTGGGGACAGGGAATAAGATTTTGGTAGAGGCCAGCCCCGTAGATCGTATTTGGGGAATCGGGCTGGCTCAGGATCATGCAGATGCTTCAAATCCAAACCGTTGGTTGGGATTGAATCTTTTGGGCTTTGCTTTAATGGAGGTGAGGGATTTATTAGTTTAATTAGCTTTATAGCAATGAAGAACAGGATTAAGGTGATTAAAGGTGAGATCAAGAAATGCAATGTTGATGCAATAGTCAATGCTGCAAATACGTCATTGATGGGTGGTGGAGGTGTGGATGGCGCCATTCTCCAATAAGTCATTTCGTTGTCCATTTTTATTACGTTGGAATTGAGCGGTATCACTTGCTAATATGAAACGTAACCTATAGTTTAGAGCTGATTAACAGCTTGTATTAAAAATGAGAATTAGCAATCTTCTGTATGACTATCTGTGTATATGAACAAGATGGTAATGAAAAACTTTACAAGGCACTTATCAAAAGTGACACTTTCAGCAGGAAAGGGAAGGAAGAATAAAGAATTAATAAGCTTATTGAGGATAAATTAAATAACCATTAAAACCTGTTATGAGATGAAAATATGTTATTTTGAAGAATTAAAACCTAACGAACTCGAAGAATATTATTCGATAGATATTGAGTTTGAAGGTCGCCAGATAAAGCTAGATCTTAACTTTGATAATACTTCAATAGCAGAAAGCCGGCTATTAACAGTTAATGCTATACTTGAAAAATTACCTGAATTCGTTGGTAAACTAAATGGTTTCATTCAAGATGATTTCAAAACTGGAAATGATGTGCAAGAATTTCTAGATTTTCACCTTGAAGAAGTTGATGAAGAATTAGTGCCTCTTCTCTCGAAAACAGACCAAAGTCTAAAGAAAGACCAACAGTTACTATCTATTTTAGACTTAAGACGAATTGGTTTTTATCCCGATAACGATGAGGTTTTTACGGTTTCTGATTTTGGAATAGATAAGGAAATTTCACAGTATGTTTTAGTTGTAAATACAACACAAGACCAGGAGTTTCATTATATAACGATGGAAAGCTAACTCGATTTTACCAAATCACTGATTAAACATAAATCAGACAGGAAACGGTTCGAGAAATGCCCTTTCGGATGCTAAATGCTGGCGGTACTTCGAAATCTGGACAATTGCCAATATTTCAAATGTAACAATAAATAGTTTTTCTCTTCTTTGACTACGAAAGTACTTATTGTTTGACGCTATTAATATCCGGTAGTAGAGTATTTTTTTTAATTGCACCTGGAGTTTCTTTTTTCCAGTACTTTTTGTCTTCTCGAAAACTTAGTGCTAGAATTACAACTCCTCCGATTAATGCCATGCCAGCTGCTATAAATTCTTTACTTCGAAAACTAGATTCGTTCAGAATAACTACGCCATTCTTTTCTATTTGAAATGTTTCTATGTTCGGATCAGTTGACAAGGCATGTTTATAATAGACCTTAACGTTATCGCCTAGATTCAAAGCACTATCTAATTTATTATAAGATTTAGATGGGTTATAAGTGGCTAATATTTGATTGAGTCCATCAATTCTAAAGAAAAAGACTTTGGCAGGCATTTTAGACTTAGTAAAGGTAATTCCCTTATCAATAATTACACCTTCATAGCTGTCTAGATCTCTTGCTTGCATGTTAGCATTTTGCAACGCAAGATACCCCCAAAAAAGCAAGCTGTACTAAGAATAATTGCAGCGCAGTAACTCCAAATTCGTTTTAGTTTAACTTTTAATTTAGCTGATGGCATACCTTAATTAACACCCTTTTGTTTAATTGCAATGCCCGTAAATATATCAAAATTTATGGTCGATTGGATTCTGTTCATTTTGGAATTAAGAATTGATCACCATTTTTTACTCTTTCACATTCATCTTGCGCAAAAATATCAACGGTGCTCCCACAGTACCGGGAAGCCAATACGAGGCCTCAAAAAAAGGAGATTGGTTTTAAATCGGGAACCCGTTTAGATTTTTCATGCTTATCATAATTTCCAATAAGCAATATTTGATCTATTATTAATTATTTAAATATCAATTTATGATCATAAATTTAAATCAAATGAATACAAATTTTAAGTAATTGTACTCGCTATCTGTCCGGTACGTCCCCGGTCAGAGAGCGACTCAGGTGTATGTTATGTCCGTGAAAAGTCCGTGTAAAAATCACTAGTTATTTTTACCCCCTCAAAAGTCGCAGTCAACTCGCAGCTGACACGCAGCTTGCCCGAGGACGTATAGAAAAATTCCAGAACCATTACCAAGGTCTAAATATACCCAATCACAAACTATTGCTAGTTTTGCACAAGATGAAAATACTTCGTATAATGACCGCTGAGCGAATTAATAATTCAGCACATGATATGATGTAAATGCTGGCATTTAAGCGCGCAGCAAAGCTTTAAATAGCCTAAAAACGCAAAATTATCAATTCTTATACAGAGCCCGGCACAATGGTCGACATATATCACCTGATTGAGGTGTTTTCTGATCAATGCAGATCCGGTTATCCTCCATATTTCCATGATCATGGATCGAGAAAATTTCAGTCTGATTTTGTATTTTTAATACAGCTGACATCCGCTGATTTGAAATTAACCAATAGTTAAATAAAAGGTGTCGTATCTTCAGGATCAAAATTTGTATATCTTCCTCTTTCTGGACGGATTTTGAATCAGTTTATTCGAGACAGGGTAATGGAGTATAAAACACAACAGGTCTTCATCTCCTGATCAGATCGGGAAAGTTCAACACTTTCAAGCTGAACATCTTGCCTCTGCCCACATTTTTGATCTTGATCCGAGATGATTTTAGGAACGAAGTCGTAGCGGACGGCATAAATATTTATTGGGTATGGTAAAATTACAAAGCTATATTTTTAATCCCTGCTCCACAACATTTGGCATTGATCCGGTAGTTTTCGGTGATTTATTCATTTTTAAGCAGTCTATTATACCGCATTAAAAAACTCAAACAAATTCACATTACTTGCAATATTCAGTTTCTTTCTTAACCTATACCTTCCAACTTCTACACCCCTGGGCGATATTTTCATGAGTGTAGCTATTTCTTTAGTAGAAAGGTTCATTTTAAGATAGGCAGATAAGCGTAGCTCAGTGCTGGTTATCGACGGAAATTTGTCTTTCAAATGTTTGATGAAATCTACATGTACTCTATCGAAATGGACAGAAAATTGTTCCCAACTTTCATCAGATTTTTCTTCGGCATTGAGCAGTCTGATGATTTTGTTAAAGTCAGCAGTTTGGGTATCATCCTTAAGTTCATTCTTAAGCTTGAATAGTTCATTCTTGATCTTGGACATCATATCTGCCTTTTGTACCAAATGCATGGTGTTGGAAGCCAATTCCGAGTTTTTGGTTTCAATTTCAAGTTCTAACTTTTCATTTTTAAGGTTGATGATTTCCTTTTCAGACTTATCCATCTCCAATTGGTGCATATATTTGATATGCTCCTGTTCTTTTTGAAAAGCAATTCGCTGGTTCATGATTTTTCTCTGTTGCCTTTTATATACCAGATAAATAATGCCTAAGAGAATTAAGCCATACACCAGGTAGGCCACAATGCTTTGGTACCAGGGCGGCAGAATATCAAACTCATAAGTGGCTACGGACGATTCATTGCCCAGGTTATCCTGTGTTTTTACCATGAAGGTATAATGCCCCGCTGGTAGATTGGTGTAATCCTTTTCTGTCTTTTTGTCGAGCGCCGACCACTTCTCATCAAATCCTTTTAGGTAACAACTATAGAAAGTATTTTCCTTGTTCCTGTTAATGGTAGAAGAATATTCGAAGTGAAAAGAATTCCAGCCATGTTTAATTCTCGGCACTTCGTTTTGTTTCGAATTTTCATTTACGTTGCCAAAGTAACCGTTAAACAATCCTATATCTGATTTTCCGAAAGCTTTAACCAAACTGATGCGCACTTGCTGTTTGCCTGCATTAGCTAAATATTTTTCGTAATTGATATGGTAGAATCCCTTTTGTGCACCTACAAATAAGTTGTTTTTGTCGACACTATAAATGTGTTCGAAACCGCCTAAAGTTTTGCCATTTAACTCTGGAATGTAGAGTAGCTTGTAAGTTTTGCCATTGTACTGTGCTACGCCAAGTTTCTTCTCTTCAATAAACCAGATATTGCCCTGCGCATCTTCTTTAAGGTATCTCACATATTTTTTGCCAAAAACAGGTGCAAAATAGCTCGAAATTTCAAAACTGTCTTTATGGATGTTATACTCATAAACACCTTTTTCAGTACCTACTACAATTCTATTTTTAACCTGGTAAACGTGGTTATTAAAGGTAGATGGCAAGCCTTTTTTATCGGTATAAAGTGTTACACTTTTGGTGTGCATATTCGCCAATGCTATTTTATAAACCCCCTTATAAGGATGAGAAACCCAAACGTTATTCTTTCCGTCGCTTACGACAAATCGGGCGGATTCGCTAAAATTGGCAATATTTCCAACTATCCTAAACGTATTATTTACGTAATTTAAAATGGAAATACCATTATAGTTGCCGGCAAGCACAGTTGGTTGGGTGGTATTTGCTTGGTGATAACTTAAAAAATTCCAATAGCCTTGTGCACTGGAAATAGGTTGAGTTCCTTTTGCGGTCAATTCAAAAGCACCTTCGTGCCTGGCCAATAATAATTTCCCATGAACGATGTTCATTCCCCAGGCCTGTCCGTTAGCCTTGGGTACGGGAGCAAAATTATTTTGGGTTGTACTGATATCTGTTTCACCAGCCAGAGGAAGACTGTAGAAACCATTCGACAAACCGGCATAAAAGGTATGGTTGTAGATGATAGCCGTATGGCCTGCAGCATTGTCAAAGATTGCTGGATTGATGTGTTTGATGGCATTGTTGTTGGCAATAAAGCTGATTCCATCTGAAAGGCCCAGCCAAATGTTCTTATTGCTGTCTTTAAAGACACTGATGATGGCATTGTTTTGCAATCCGGAGCCTTTGGAAATATGATAAATTACTTTCCCGCGGGTATCCATCAGATAACAGCCGTTGTAAAGTGTGGCTATAGCGATTGAATGATCATCTATTTTACGTGCACTACTAATATTTAAGATCTTTGCGGCAGGGTTTAGCGGAGTAATTTTTCCACCTTGAATGGTGTGTAAGCCATGCGCAAACGAACTCATTAAAATGGTGTCTTTTCCAAATTGGGAAATGGAGCTTACCATGAAATCGTAAGGGAGGGTACCTGTTAAGAGAGGGAGCCAATTATTCCCTGAAAGCTTTAACAGCCCTTTATCTTTTTCGTGGGCAATAATGGTGTTGTTGGCCATTCCCATGTAAAGCCATTTCGTTTTTGTTTCTAAAACGGTGATTTTTCCGTTTTGCCATTTAAAAATATTGTTTTCCGCACGGAAAAATATTGCGGTTCCAATGCTTTGCACGTTCCATATATCAGCAAATGACTGATGCTTTTTGGGTATTTTCTCTTTCAGGCTCGTAAAAATCAGCTTTCCGTTGCTGTTTGGAGAGAAAAAGCCAAAGTCGCCCTGACCTCCGGCATATAGTTTTTTGTCGAAACCTATTTTGATAGACCTTACAATTGTCTTGTTGGGTAATGGATATATTTTCCAACGGCTGCCATCAAACGTAAGTACCCCTTCATCATTGGCAAAGTACATGACACCGTTACGATCTTGTTGGATATCCCAATTGTGAGTTCCGGCATTATAAGTGGTATTGTCGTAATTTACAATATCTGGCATTCCTATAGGATTTTGTGCAAAACCCGGTATGCCCAGAGAAAAAAGGAGTAGGTAAAATATTTGGCTTTTCATTATCAAAATAAAAGTAGGTAAAATCTTTCTAACTCCAAATGTAGTAGGCCTAAACTGGCATTCCCGTCAGTTTAAGCGGTTTTGATGTAGTTTTGTAGGGGCTGGAAATTTGGAAGCTCCCAGGTTTTAAGGATAATTTTGCCTCAAATCCATTAACCAAATATTTAAATCGTATGAATTACAAATTGTGTGTAAGGCAATATTGTCTTCCGCTGGTCGTACTCTTTTCTCTCTTAAGCTTTGGCTGTAAAGAAGAAGAGTACGCCAGCAAATTAGGTACCTCAGCAAAGGCCTCTTTTAAAGTGAGTCAGGTACAGGGTAAATTAAATACCTATCTTTTAGAAAGTACTTCCCAGGATGCTTATCGTTATCAATGGGATTTCGGCTTAAATGAAGGCCTGAAATCTGGCGGTTCCTCTATCGAAGCCTATTTTATTTCTAAGGGAACCTATAATGTGAAATTGTATGCTTACGGCGAAGGTGGCTATGATATAGCTACACAACCAGTAGTGGTTGACCAGGATGATTTCACACCAACTTTGAATAATGAAAATTTTAAATTATTAACTGCCCATGCCTGGAAATTAGACGGGGGTTCCACTGCACCAGTTATTGTCGGTACGGAAGGTAATCCATCTGAATATTTTGGAGGTGGCTCATTGGCTACCTGTCAATTAGATGACGATTACACTTTCTCATTTGCAAATAATGCCTTTAAAGTTGTTTATAATGCTCATGGCGCAACTTTTAACGGTGGAAATGTAGAACCTAGCTATAACTGCGGTAGCGATAGATCTTATGAATCTGCTTTTACATTTGCTACAGCAGTGGAAGGAGCAGGCATTGCTACCATAACTATTCCCAATACACCGCCAAATAGATTTATTGGTGTGACCGATGTTTCTTCTAACAATTACCGCATTATTTCTATCACGGCAAATGAAATGGTATTGCGCTCTGGAAAGGTAAATGAGGCAGTACATACCATGCGTTTTGTGAAGAAATAAGCAGCTACTTTATTATTATTTAATTGAAGCCAAATATAAATATGAAAAGAATTCGACTATTAATCGTAATACTGATTTGTTCGGTTGCCTTACCAAAGGCATTTGCCCAAAGCATCACCATTTCAGGAATGGTTAGGGACAAAACAGGAAAAGAAATTCCGGGTGTTTCGGTCATGATCAAGGGAACAACCAAAGGTATTTCTACCATAGCAGATGGTAAATATTCCATCACAGTACCGAAAGCTGGTACAACCGTAGTCTTCTCATTTATCGGGATGATCAGCCAGGAAATTATTGTGACCAAATCGGAAGTCGTTAACATCGTAATGGATGATGCCGCTAATACCTTAGATGACGTTGTGGTCGTAGGTTTTGGTACGCAGAAAAGAAGTAACGTAACCGGCTCTGTTTCTACCGTAAACAACAAGCAATTGGTACAAACGCCTGTTGGCGATTTGAGTAATGCCTTAGCCGGTCGTTCGCCGGGGGTGATTACGAAACAACCTTCCGGAGAGCCAGGTGCCGATGGTACGCAGATTTTCATCAGAGGTAACTCTACTTTTGGTGGTGGCAGCATGGAGCCTTTGTTTGTAATTGATGGTATAGTCCGCACCGGACGTGATTTCGGTCAGATGGATCCCAATGAAATCGAAAGCGTAAGCATTCTAAAAGATGCTTCTTCGGCAGCAATTTTCGGGGTCAAAGGTGCGAATGGTGTAGTTTTAGTCACGACTAAACGCGGTAAAGCCGGCCAGCTGAGTGCAAATTATTCATTCAATTATGGTTTCTCAAAAGTAACCAGATTACCAAATGCTTTAGGTTCTTACGAATACGCAACATTATTCAACGAAGCGAAGTTAAACGACAATCCTTTAGCTACGCCCGAATATTCCTTAGAGCGTTTGGAGTCTTTTAGAAATGGATCAAACCCTGATGCAGACCCAAACACCGACTGGATGGATTTAGTGCTGGGAGGTACTGCACCAAGAAGGCAGCACAATCTGTCACTTTCTGGTGGCAGCGAAAAAATCAAATACTTCACATCCTTTGGCTATCTTAATGAAGATGGTTTGTATAAATCATTGAATTACAATAGATACAATGTTAGAAGTAACATCGATATCCAGGCCACTTCTACTACCAAAATCTCTGTCGACTTATCTGGAAGGGTAGAAAACAAGCAATCTCCGCCAGCAAGTGTAGATAATATTTTTGAGCATACCATGCGTAATCCGCCAGTGCAACCCGCAAGATTCTCTAACGGACTACTGGCTGCACCAGGGGTATACCCCAACCCCCTGGCCTTAATTAGCGAAGAAAGCGGCTACAACAGAAATAATGCGAATTTCTTTATGAGCAACTTTCAGGTCGTACAACAGATCCCAGGTGTAGAAGGACTGTCTGTTAAAGGTGTCCTGGCATTCGATAAAAACTTCAATTCCAATAAAACCTGGAACCAGTGGGTACCGCTGTATGTAAGAAATAATGATGGCACCTATGCGATCAACGCAGAGTCTAAATCATCACTTTCCAAAGGATACGGTGAAGGTCAAAGTACGGAATTACAAGGCCATATCAATTACGACAGAAGGTTTGGAAAACATGGTATTTCTGCTTTAGCACTGGTGTTGCAGAAACAAAATCAGGGTACCGGAATTTATGCAGCCAGAAATTCTTACGAAAGTTCTGCTTTACAAATTTTGAATTTCGGTCCGGCGCTCAATGAAGTATTAAGCGATAGTGAAGACAAAACGGCTTTGCGTAGTGCAGCGTTCCGTATCAACTACGATTTTGATGGCAAATACCTTTTTCAGGCGAGTTTAAGAAGAGATGAGTCAGAAAACTTTGCTCCAAAAGAAAGAGTGGGTTATTTCCCTGCATTTTCTGCTGGTTGGTTACTGACCAGGGAAAGTTTCATGCGAAATGTAAAGTTTGTGGATTTCTTAAAACTGAAAGCGTCTTACGGAACATTGGGAAGTGATCGTATCCCTAGTCGCTTTGGTTACTATAACCGTTATAACCTGGTGCCAAACGTTTATCCTTTTGGTGGCACATTCCTTACTGGTTTAACACCAGGTGCAATTGCCAATGAAAATTTAACCTGGGAAACCTCCATCAAAATGGATGCAGGTATCGAAGCTAAATTATTCAAAAATCAATTGAGCATAGACGTAACCGTTTTCAAAGAAAGAAGGAAAGATATCCTGGCAACCAGAGCATTGTCTGTTCCCTTGAGTTTTGGGGCGGCTTTACCGAGCGAAAACTTCGGTATTGTAGACAATAAAGGTTTGGAGTTAGTTTTAAACCACAACAAGCAATTGTCTGACAATTTCTCTTACTTCATTGGTGGTAACTTTACCTATGCAAAAAATAAAATCGTAGAGGCTGCCGAGGCCTCAAATATTCCAGACCACCGACGTATCACAGGAAGACCGAACGGAGGAATTTATGGCTATAAAGCAATAGGTATTTTTAGAGATGAAGCAGATTATGCAGCTTCAGCAAAACATAATGCGTATTTAGCTTCTACCGGGCCAGGTGATATCAAATATCAGGATATTAATGGGGATGGCATCATCAATGATGATGACATTACGTATTTGGGAAATGGTTCATTGCCACAAATCCTTTACGGTATCAATGGTGGTGTAAATTATAAAGGCTTCGAGTTGAACTTCTTATTGCAGGGAGCGGCACAGTCTCAACAATTGTTTACTCAAAACGCAGCCTGGGCCTTCCATAATGGTGGCCGTGTAAATGCAGAATGGTTAGACAGATGGACACCAGCACGTCCTGATGCACCACTTCCACGTTTAAGCCTGAACACTAATGGTAACAATTATTTGGTAAGTAGTTTCTGGGTTCAAAACTCCAGCTATTTGCGCTTAAAGAATGTGGAGTTTGCTTATACGCTTAAGCATAAGTTTTTGTCAAAGATTGGCGCTAATAATTTGAGACTATATGCTCAGGGTCAAAACTTATTTACCATTACCGATTTGATCAATCTGGATCCTGAAAATACTAATGGTATAGGTAGGTATTATCCTCAACAAAAGACTTACACTTTTGGGCTTAATGTACAGTTCTAATAACCAATCGTTGAAATAAATATTAAAAGAAAAGACATGACTAAAAGATATAAATGGTTGGTTGGCGTAATGTTGTTTACGTTGGCAACTTCCTCCTGCAAAAAAAACCTGTTGGACATCAAACCGATAGATTTCGTATCAGATGCTGCCGTTTTTCAGGATATTGCCCTTACTTCTCAGTTTGTGAACGATATCTATGGCACAATGTTGAGTGGTTTCGAACGCCGTGATTTTGGTTACGACCAGGATTGGGCACGTGGTTTTGCCAACCTGGATATGATGACCGATGATATTGAAGGACATAACGATTTGCCCATGAACAGGGTTCAGGCAGGTGATTTGAACTCACATTTCTCCATGGGTACACAGCTGTGGGCTGTTAATTATTCTTTAATTAGAAAGGCTAATACTTTAATAGCGCGTATAGATGGTGTACCAACTACCAATACGGATTTAAGAAATCGCCTGAAAGCAGAAACTAAATTTTTAAGGGCATTTGCTTACGCTGATTTAGTAAAATCTTTTGGTGGAGTACCTTTGATCATCACAGAACAGAATGTAAATGATGACCTGGAAGTTCCTAGAAACACTTACGATGAGTGTGTGGCTTTTATTATCAAAGAATGCGATGAAGCAGCTGCGGTATTATCAGCAACGTATCCGGATGCCGATTTAGGCAGAGCCACAAAAGGTGCAGCATTAGCTTTAAAAGCCAGGGTATTACTGTATCATGCCAGCGCACTTAACAACCCTTCCAACACGGTTTCAAGATGGGATGACGCAGCAAAAGCAGCTAAGGAGGTTATCAATATGTCTCCTGCTGTTTACACGTTGCATCCGGATTATTACCAGTTATTTATGACGAAAACCGGAAACAGGGAAGTGATTTTTGCTAGAAAATTTGGACGACCCAACCGTACACATCAAAGTGCCTGGATGTTACACATGAGTTTTACCCCAACAGGCTGGGGTGGCTGGGGTGCTTTCCATGCTACCCAAAACCTGGTAGATGCCTTTGAAATGAGAACAACGGGCTTACGTCCTGAGGAAGCTGGTTCTGGTTATGATCCACAAAATCCGTATGCAAACCGCGATACCCGCCTGGATAAAGCAATGTTAATGAATGGTTCGCAATTTAAAGGGATCACAGTGGAAACTTTCCAAAGTGCAGATCTTAACGCTTTTCCTGATGGTAATGCGAATAGCCGTACCAATGGAGACAGAACCAAAACAGGTTACGGCCTGCGTAAATTCATTGACGAAAAAAATATGACTTCTGATGCGGTGTACCAGGGTGGTGACAATGATTGGATTTACATGCGTTATGCAGAAGTGCTATTGAACTATGCTGAAGCGAAAAATGAGTTCAGCGGCCCGGATGGAACTGTTTATGATGCCTTGGATGAGGTACGGAGAAGAGGAGGTTTGCCACCTTTAAGCAGAAGTTTTTCTCAGGGAGATTTACGTACTAAGATCCGTAACGAGCGCAGGGTAGAACTTTGTTTCGAAGAGCACCGTGTATATGATGTGAGACGCTGGAAAACAGGAATGACTTACTTTAATCAACCTGTTTACAGAATGAACGTGATTAAAAATGCAAACGGTACCCTGACATACAGCAAAGTCGTGTTGGAAAACAGGGTTTATAAAGAAAGCTATAACCTTTTCCCGATTCCTCAAATTGAAATAGAGAGAAATGGAAAACTAACACCAAATCCTTAATAGAAACCATATGCTCATCCCTTTTAAAAAGAAGGGATGAGCATAACAAGATTACAAAACACTTATGCAGAAAATTTTCTATGGCGCTATGGCCATGTGTGCTACAGTTTGTAGCCACCTGTTTGCGGTAGAGACCTTGCCAACTGGCGAAAAACTTCAACCCATTAAAGTAGAAGTTAAAAAAACTGAAAAAGGATTTGAGCTATTACGCGGCGGCAAACCTTACTTTGTTAAAGGCGCTGGCGGAAGTTCTTACTTTCATAGAGTGGCAGCAAATGGCGGCAACTCGATACGTACCTGGGGTACCAATGGCGCTAAAGAGATTTTAGATTCTGCACAGCAAAATGGCCTGACTGTAATGATGGGACTGTGGGTAGCTCCGGAACGTCATGGCTTTAATTATGATGATCCTGTTGCGGTAAGAAAGCAATTCGAGAAAGCAAAAGCAGATGTGATGAAGTATAAAGATCATCCGGCGATGTTAAGCTGGGGAATTGGCAACGAGTTAAATCTTTCCTACTCAAATCCGAACGTTTGGAAGGCGGTGAATGATATCGCAAAGATGATTCATGAAGTAGACCCTAATCACCCGGCTACTACTGTGCTTGCCGGAATTAATAAGAAGGAGATCGATCATATCAATGCAACTGCTAAAGATTTAGATTTCCTGTCTATTAATATTTATGCTGATTTGGATGTACTGCCTGCGAGGATTAAATCGGCTGGCTGGACGGGCCCGTACATGGTGACCGAATGGGGGCCTACAGGCCACTGGGAAGGCTTACAAACCGAATGGAATGCGCCTGTAGAAGAAACCAGCAGTGAAAAAGCAGCTGTTTACAAGAGCAGGTATATTTATTCTGTGGAAAAAGATAAGGCGAATTGCCTGGGGTCGTATGTGTTTTTATGGGGACAGAAGCAAGAGAGAACACCAACCTGGTATGGTCTTTTTACAGCCAAAGGCGAAGAAAGTGAGGTGATAGATGTGATGAAATATCTCTGGAGTGGCGCATATCCTAAAAATAGAGCGCCCCATGTTTATGGTTTTACGTTGGATAGCAAAAGAGCAAATCAAAGCGTTTACCTTAAGCCCGGGACGACTTACACTGCAGAAATAGATGCTTTTGATCCCGATAACGATGCGTTAATTTACCACTGGGAATTGTTGCCCGAAGCCACGAAGGTAGGCGAAGGTGGCGATCATGAAGATAAACCAGAGACAGTGAAAATGGCCTACAAGGAGATGGGTAAAGGTAAAATTAGCCTGACAGCTCCTAAAGCCTCAGGTGCTTACCGTTTATTTGTCTATGTTGCTGATGGGAAAAATAAAGTGGCTACAGCGAATATTCCGTTTTACATAAAATAAAGCCGACGAAATGAAAACACATACCTTTTTTAAAAACTTGTTGCTGATATTGACTTTACTGATGCTTAACCTCAGCTGTAAGAAGGAAGCAAGTGCAACAGCGCCTACTGATCTTCAATTGACAGCTCATGTAAGCGATGATGGTTCGGGCAGAGTAGATTTCGTTGCCATTGCGGGTAATGCAGATCGCTATCTGTTCTCCTTTGGACAAGGCAGTAACGAAAGTATCAGGTCTGCCGATGGTAAGGCTTACACGATTTATGCGGAAAGTGGAACTTATACTGTAAAAGTCATTGCTTACGCTGGTGATCAATCAATGGAAATCACTAAGCAAATTACTGTTGATAGAAATGAAGTGATCGATAATGCAGGTTACGTCTCGCCGGAAAGTTATCCGGGAATGACCCTGGTTTGGCGGGATGAATTTAACGGCACTGAGCTGGATCCTAAGTTTTGGAACTTCGAGGAAGGAAACGGTACTGAAGGTTGGGGTAACTGGGAGTTACAATACTACCGTAAAGAAAATACCAGGGTACATGGTGGTTACCTGACCATTACTGCGAAAAAAGAATCTTTTGGGGGCAGGGAATATACATCATCCAGATTAACAACAGAAGCAAAAAAAGACTTCTTGTATGGACGTATCGATTTCAGAGCGAAATTACCTAAAGGACAGGGGATTTGGCCTGCCTTTTGGGCTTTAGGTGCAAATATCCGGACTACGCCATGGCCATTCTCCGGAGAAATCGACATTATGGAAATGGTAGGCGGTGGTCCCGGAAAAGATAACACCGCTCACGGAACAGTACATTACGAAGATGGCGGACATCAATACATCGGTGGCTCTACAACCCTCGCATCGGGAGATTTTTTTGATAAATTTCATGTGTTTTCTTTAGTATGGACGGAGACATCTTTGAAATGGTATGTAGACAATGTGGAGTTTTATACCTTTGATACCACAGGAGCCAATAAAGACGAATTCAGACGTTCTTACTTCCTGCTCATTAACCTTGCTGTTGGCGGAAACTGGCCAGGTGCTCCGAATCAAAGTACGGTCTTTCCACAAAAGTATATTGTAGATTATGTCCGGGTTTTTCAATAACGAATCATACCGTTAATTTTAGCGCTTATTGAATGGGAACCCCGATTTTTTTGGGTTCCTTTTTTTTAGCCAATTTTTACTGGTTACAACTCAATGGTACTTTTCGTTAAGCCTAAATTAGCGATTGAATATAAGTCAGGCAGGAAATGGTTCGAGAAATACCCAGCTGCAACAATTGTTTCAACTGAGTTACTTGCTAAAGTTGAATTCTTATGGCAACAGGAGAAGATGGGGGAATACAAAAGGATTCAATTATCATAGGGAATAAGATCGCCTGATTGCATACATAACCCCCAGTTTTATCATTTTTAACTGTCTAATGAACAAGTTATTGAGAATGCTTCTAAATAAAATTATTCTAAATAAAGAAATAATGCTTTTCTTTGTGCTTTGCATAGAAAGATTCTAAATAGATTGACGAAATTACTTATACTTTTATCCCTTTTATCGGTTGGTGTGTATGCGCAAAAGTCTGATAATACCTTCCGAGGCCGTGTAATTGATGTGGCACATCACCCTATCCAATATGCTTCCATCATCGTAAATGACAATGCTGCGGATACGTATTCGAATGAAAATGGGGAATTCAGCATTCGTGCTGCATTACTGAAAGAAGATTCTCTGCGCCTTAAAATATCATTTGTAGGAAGACAAACCATATATAGAACAATCTCAAAATCGGCGTATCGAACTGTACATACGTTCGTCCTCCAGGAATTGAGCCTTACACTTAATAATGTGATCGTGAGTCCTACGGCAGTCCAGAGTGATGTTTCAAATTCCTCCATCCGTTTCGACCGCCAGGCAATTGAACAAGTGCAGGCGTACAGTCTCGCTGATATCCTGAACAACCTGCCGGGCAAGAAAATGTCTGCCCCGGATCTGCAGTACCGCCAGGGCATTACACTCCGTAGTGCAGCATCAGAGGATCCTGTACAGGCCACAAACAACGCCATGGGGGTAGGTATTTTTATTGATGGCTTCAGACAGGGAAATGATGCAAATATGCAGGGCCGTAACGTCGGTTTACGCGGTTATTCCAATTCGGGAATCACCAACCGCAGAGATCCCTATCAGGCTAGCCCCTCCTACGATTCTCCTTTTGGGGGAATAGATATCCGTAATATTCCTGCAGATCATATCGAAAGTATCGAGGTCGTATCAGGTGTCGCTTCGGCCAAATATAGTGAAATTACTGATGGTGCTATTATTATTGAACGCAAGGCCGGCCAGACACCATTTAATTTTACCATGCGGCTGAACGGTTATTCTACCAATTATTCCATTTCAAAAGGGATCAGCCTTGGTAAAAAGGCGGGGGCACTGAACTTCAACCTGAATTATCTTAACAGTGTTCAGGACCCCACAAATTACCTTAAAAATTATAAACGGATTACCGGGGGATTGATGTGGACCACTAACTTTTCCAAAACTATACGCAATACGCTATCGGTAGACTACAGTTATAAAAAAGATTTTGCACGTGTAGATCCTGATGATCAGCAGCAGACTTCCACTATTGCTTCGGACAGAAATATTTCCTTTAAAAACAGGACTTCATTGAAACTGGAAAGCCCTCTTGTAAAAAATATTACGTTGGGGATAAGCTATGATAAAGGTTATACGGAGAGTTACAGCCAGTATCTGATCAACAAATCGGTAGAGACTGTTGCAGATAAAGACACGACAGGCATCTATGAAGGTTATTTCAGTCCGGGAAATTATCTTGCCATTGATCATATTATTGGGGAACCTTATAATTTCTCGGCCAACCTAAGCGCAGATAATCATTTCAAAACGGGTATGGTGAGCCATACTACTTCGATAGGTGCGAGTTTTTATTCCTCTGGGAATAGCGGGGCAGGAATTATTGCCGATCCGGGTTTCCCGCCTACAGCGAGGGGGAGCAGTATGAAAAGTGAACGCCCCTATAATTTCGATCTTCAGCAGCCGGTTCGCAACGGCGGATTTTATGTGCAGGAACAGGCCAGATACATGCTTTTCAACCGTCTGCTGACGGCGAATGCCGGGATGAGGTATGACCTGCAGAATGGATATGCAAGCATTCAGCCCCGTATCAATACTTCGTACCAACTGAGCAATAAATGGTCTCTGCGCGCCGCCTATGGTATCGCTACAAAATCCCCTGGTATGTCACAGCGTAATCCTCCGCCAACGTATTTCGACATTCCTTTGTTGAATGTATACAACAGTAATATCAATGTGAACCAAAACCTTTACCTGGTGTATACCCAGAAGATAGACCATGACAATAGTGACTTAAAACCTTCCAAATCATCCCAGATGGAACTGGGTGCCTCAGCCAGCTATCATTTTTTCAATACTTCCATTTATGGCTATTGGAAAAAGAACAGGGATGGATTTAATACGCTGCAGAATTTTGTAAATATTACCTTACCGGTATACAGCTATACGCTGGTGGATGGGCAGAAACCCCAGTATTACACCACCGGTGCTTATAGATTGTATTCCGGGCTATATGACAATGCGATAACCAATAGCTCACAATCGGACAATTACGGAATTGAATGGTTTGTGAGTACACAAAAAATCCCTTCTCTCCAGACTTCCTTGAGTATGAATACTTCTTATAGTTTTTCCCGTTATAATAATCTGGGATACAGGGTAGTGGAGGTTGCTGAGAGTTTCCGCCTGGCTGAACGTACCGCCTGGTATGGTATTTACCCTGCCACCAAATTATCTCAGATGGCAATCACCACAAAAATAACTACCGATACGCATATTCCCAGGCTAGGTTTTATAGTCAGCCTTTCGGCCGATATTTACTGGAAGAATAAATCAAGTGTCCTGGGGAAAAGCAATGAGCCTATTGGCTATCTGGATAAATATCAGAATTATTTCCCAATCAGCAACTTCGATCCTTCAAACCAGGATTATGGTTATCTGGCACTAACAGCCGATAAAGCCACAACAAATGAGAGCCCTCCCTTTGCCTATGGCAATATGAGTCTGCGTATTGCCAAGGAAATGCGTAAGAAACTGAGGGTTTCTGTTTTTGCCTATAATTTTCTGAATATCATTCCAAGGCACTATAATGAAATTACCCAGACGTATTCGACTTATAATAGTCCGGTTAACGTCGGGGCCGAAATATCAATTAAATTCTAATTAATCACACCGTAAAATGAAACCATCATACCCATACCGCTTAACAAACAGTAATACCTATGCTGATGATAGCTTCATCACCTTTAACCGCTGAATGCAGCTTGAAGGGCAAAACAACACTAAAAAACTACTAAAAAATCCAATTATATTCTAATGAAGCCTTCATAAGCCTAGCGCTTACAAACAGCAATGAATAAGCTTATGATCGCTTCATAATTTTTAAAAAATCAATTATATTCTAATGAAAAAAATCAGCTACTTATGTATCCTCCTGTTGCTGCAGTTTACAGCCTGTAAAAAAGATGAATCTGTCGAAAATGTATCTCCAGTAACCATTAAGATCAATCTAAGCTATACAACAGACGACAAGTTACTTGAACTGAGTCTGGAAAATGCGCAGGTAAAGGCTACAAATCTGGTAACCGGGCAGGTTTACAATGGTACGACCAATAACACCGGTACAGTGGAGTTTGCCGCCATTGCTCCGGGTAGTTATGATGTTTCTGCAGTGCAGACTATAAAGGCCGCCGATTATAACGGAAAAGCAGGAACCAGCGTGGAGGAAGATGTGGTCTTCAATGGTACAGTAAATAGCCAGAGTTTTACTTCTGACGGATCGTTTGCTATTACCCTGCAGGCGGGGCGTATTGGCGACCTGGTGATTAAACAAATCTATTATGGAGGTTCGCACGTAACCAACGGTGCACTCTTCCGTGATCAGTTTGTAGAGATCTATAACAATTCAAATGCGGTGATCTATGCCGATAGTTTATATTTTGGTCAGACGATAAACGTAACAACTGCACTGTCTAAAATCGATTTTACTAAATCGTATTATCTTTCTGGCGGACAATACGACTGGACAAAATCTGTCGGTATGAACAATAGTAACGCCAATACGGATTATGTCTATATGGCTTCTCTTTTTATGATTCCTGGAACGGGTAAACAATATCCTATTGCACCGGGAGAAAGTATTATTATTGCCGCTAATGCAATTAACCATAAGGCTCCTTATGTAGATGCAGATGGTAAGGCGATAACGGTTAAAGATCCATCACTGACTGTTGATTTAAGTAATGCAGACTTCGAGGTTTATCTGGGAGACAGAACCGATATTAATCCCCTTTCTTCCGATCTCAATAATCCAGCTGTGCCTAATCTGACTGTTTTGGCCATGGCGGGACGTGATCTGGTCATAGATGCACTGGGTAGAGATGGCCTGGTTATTTTCAAATCGACAGTTGATCCAAAATCATGGACACAATATGCTACTCCTGACGTGACCCAGGTGATTTCTACGACCAAAATATACACGCAAGTTCCTGTCAACCTGATTATCGATGGCGTTGGATTGAACCATTCTGTATCGGCCAGCAGAATTCCGAAATATATGAATAACCTGGTTGATGCCGGTGAAACTTATACACTTGGGGGATCATATTCATCTAATTCTGTTGTCCGCAAAACAAGCAAAACTGTAGGTACACGTATCGTGTTGAAGGATACGAATAATTCCGGGAACGACTTTAGTACCCTTACAAGAGCTGATGCTTCAAAATCCGCATCGTCTTTTATCAACTAATTGAATGAAGCAATTTTTTATATCCCTATTATTTTTATACCTGTCAGCAGGAGCTTTTGCGCAACAGAAGGCTCCTGCTGACAGTATTTATCTGCAGATCCAAAGTTTAAGGCGGTTGAATGATGCCGCTGAACATGCGGCTTCCCTGCTCAATTCCGATTTCCGGCAAATCAGTACCCTATCTTCAAATTACAATTCACAAACAGGACATTTCAGGACAGTGCAAACTGCTGAAAAGCACAGGGAGATCACTTTTAAGTCGAGCGGTATCAGCAGCATTGGCAGGTTCCGACTTTCGGGATATTTCAATTTCGTTAAAACAAGCGAGGACAGCCTTGCCTGGAGCTTGCAGGGGGTGCCAAACGGAGCTACACCGTATTATTTCGCGGCGGCCAAACCTGGGAAATTTGAGCGGCTAAACTATAACTTCGGTGGTTTGCTCAGCTATGCACTGGTCAGTGATCAACTCTTTCTCGCAGCAGCAGCCGACTATTTTTATAACAATACCGCCAGGTCCGTTGATCCGCGATCTTCTGTACAGACTTTCCGGCTCGCGCTTCATCCCCAGCTCTTATATAAAAGTGGTCAGCAGGTATTCGGTGCAGTTTACCATTATTCCTATGGAAAAGAGGACAATAGAGTCAGCTATAAAAATGACCAGTATACAGGCGGGGAAACCATTGAAGGGGGCAGCCGTGTCAATTACCTCATGATGGGTTACGGTTACATGTATCCGGTTTATGCATTCAGAATGAGACGCCAAACCAGTAGTTCTGGTGTAGGGTTGAGTTACGCCAATACCGGAGAGAATAGCTATCTCAACGCTGGCCTTGATTATGAGAAGCACCTGGAGAACAACCTGGATCCCCTGGATAATTCTGCCAATACCAATAAAATCGGTTCCTTTACTTTGAACGATTACAAGGGTAGAATTTTGACAGGAACAGGTAGCGGAAAATACCGGCAGCAACTGCAACTCCTCCTGCTCCTACAAAATGGCTTCGATAGGAATTTCTTTAAACAGGATGGAAAAAGCGCGTATAAATATGACCATCAACAAATCAACTTTCAGTACTCGATCCTGAACCGTCACTCTGCTGCTCAGCAGACAGAACTGGGAGTAGATGTATTGTATGACAAACTGGAGAAGAAAGATCTCCTGCTGAGCTCCGCTGTTATTTTCTCGTACATACAACCAGGTATCACGGGAAGCTTTTATAACCGGTTCAGGGATCAGAGCAGGCTGGCGCTTACACTTGCGCCGGGTCTTCGTTTGCCGTTGGGGGGTAAAGTGAATTTCAATGGTGCTGCAACTCCCTTTACCAGCAATGTGATGTATCCTGATTTTACTTATTGGGATACAACTGCCGGTGTTCTTGATTTCAATGCGCGGTATGTCACGTCCAGACTATTGAAAAACACATCCACAGGGATTGGTATCCGCGCTAATTATATGTCCACTTTAACATCCGGAGAAAATTTTCAAACATCTGCATTTTCCCCTTCCGGGAGCAGGTTAGACCTCACGTTAAGTGTTAATCTCTATTTTTAATTTGCCATGAGAAGGATAATATTTGCCATTTGTGCATTGTTTTTTATATTAATTCAGTTATCATTCAGCGATTTCAACCGGATTGGGGTGGATATACCGTTGGATTCACTCAGGAAAATTTATAGCGGACCGGTGTCGGGCTGGCCAAAACCAGAGATTGACAGTGGTGTGAAATGGACAGAATTGGGGGTAGTCCCAGCCTCTCCCCTGAAAGAAGGATTGAAAGAGACGAAAAACCTTGTACAGCTGGGAAAGGTACTTTTTTATGACCCGCGCCTATCCGGATCCAATCAGATCTCCTGTATGAGCTGCCATGCACCGGAAATGAACTGGTCGGACGGCAGAAGGGTTTCACTGGGCCACGACCAGGCAGCGAACCAACGCAATTCGCCATCATTGGAGAATATATGGTTTTTCAAAAACCTTTTTTGGGATGGTCGGGCAGGCTCACTGGAGGAACAGCTCCTTGGTCCAATCAGCTCAAAAGTAGAAATGCACCAGGAACTGAAGGTACTCCCGAAAAAGTTAAAGGCAATCAGGGGGTATGAAGCACTCTTTATTGCTGCCTATGGGGATAAGAGAATTACCACGGAAAGGGTAGCCAAAGCTATTGCTAGTTATGAACTGACATTTACCAGTCGTAAGAGTGACTTTGATTATTTTTTGGAAGGCAATGAAAAAAGGATGAGTAACCAGCAGATTCATGGACTCCATTTATTCCGCACCAAGGCACGTTGCATGAATTGCCATAGTGGGCCCCTGTTTTCTGATGATGATTTCCATAATCTGGGTCTAACTTATTATAAACGTTCCAAGTATGAAGATCTGGGCAGGTATATGGTGACTAAAAAACCGGAAGATGTCGGTAAATTCAGGACCCCTGGTTTAAGAAATGTATTGCGCACACGTCCCTGGTTTCATAATGGATTATTTGATAATATTGAGGGGGTATTGAATATGTATAACAATGGGATGCCGCAACCAAAAGCCGGAGCCGGTGATGAGAATGATCCATTGTTTCCAAAAACGGATGTCCATATCAAAAGGCTGCATTTAAGTCTTGAAGAACGCAATGCCATTATTGCATTTCTTGGAGCAATTACCACTGAACCCTGGAGAATACCTACACCTGAATTGCCGCAATAACCATTCGGGTTCTGTTTGCATAGACGACAGCATCCGAATTGAGGTATATATAATGTCTTTTGATTCCTGCACCTGGGCAGTTGTGTTTAGGCCAGCAAACCATTGTGAGGATGAGTGATTTTTTCATATGGATTACATTTGTGTGTATTCCATAAATAAATAAAAATACTAAAAGTGTTCTGTAAACGATAAAGTACAATCGAATAGCTGAGATTAACAGCAGTGTCTTTGTCGAAAAATTAAAGCAACACAGGTTTTTTTGTCCAGAGAATCTCTTGTAGTTTGATCTCATTTTACATCCATATCCTGATCAGCGTACCTGCATTTTATACTAATCGTTTTCAATTGTTCCTGATGTCTATCTCCCTATTCATCTTGTGCAGTAATTGCTGGCAGTAAATTAACACCCAGATCTGTCAATGGGTACTCAATTAAAGGATGACAGGCGCAACTGCGAATCCAAAGGAAACTCGCAGCAAATACAGGAGCCTACGAACAGAATAATTTTTTACCCCTGGGATATTTTACATCTTATCCATCTGTTTCAGCATAGTCTGACCCAGCAGCTGATCCTCTTTGGCAATAGCTCATTTAACCTCGTGTTATCGGTATCCCAATTGATTCTGATCTGTTTTTAGTTAATAATGGCTGTTTTTTTTAGCTGTTTGACTATGGTACTGATTTCCAGAGTTTCTTGTTTTTATATGTCAGATGCGTTCAATATGCAAGTGTATTTATGGAAAAATATTTCCTTAAAGCTTTATTTTTTCATCCGCTATACGCAGGGATATTTTATTTGAATGCGTAGCAGATTTCCAGACCACTTAACTTTCCTGCTGGTATGTATGCCCTTTCTTTAGGCTTTCAATCACCTTTATTGGGATAAAATATAAGATAAAAAGACGGTGTAAGATGTAACATCAACATGTGTCTTTGTCACATCGCTATAAAAGCAGATTATAGATATTTTTGAATTAGAAAATCGACACACGAATTACTTATAAATATGAAAAAAAATCTACTTTACATCTCTTGCTTTATTTCGCCTGTCAATTCCTTTGCTAAGAATCTTGAAACGCTGGAAAACTCTTTTTGTCCCTCTGCGGGATGGAGGTTCAACACCACATTAGCTTGATGGGTAGGTTAGATAGAGTTCATCTGAAAAATATTGGCCAGGCCAAAAATGAACTTAAAAATCAGGAAGAGCAAAAACAAACCATAATTTCAGGAAAGCAGGTACCGGGAGATCTCATCCTTAAGGGCAGCACGATTTTGTATTTCATTATAAGTAATTTAATAAGGCGCAAAAAACAGGTGCAGGTTGCTGATGTACAGTATAAAGGGTTGCCTATTGATAGGGAAAGGGAAGTCTCTATTTTTGAAATCAACAAGTTAAACGATTTAGCGAAAATGGATGATCCTTCATTCATGCTAAAATTCCATGAATATTTCCCTTCGTTTGCAGCCTTGTTAAATCAAAATTCCTGTGTCCCGCTAACTTATTCGGAAATCGAAATTTGTGCTTATACCAAACTGACTTTCTCTACGAAAGAGATTGCTTTATACAGGAATTGTACGATAAGATCTGTTGATAACCGGAAACATAGAATAAGGAAAAAGATGAAACTGACTCCTGAAATTGATTTTATGGTTTGGATCGCCAACATTAAATAATTTTTTATGCTGAATGCCTTTTGCTGCTTATTCAGCCCTGGAAACCTTTTTATAGTGTCAATTGCAAATAGAATCTGGAGAAAGATTTTGTGAAAAATTCCTTTACAGCTTGGCTTGCTATTCTCCTGTGGAATAACATTTATGACAACATAAGCTGATGGGGGAGAATTGAGTAGCAATGAGTACATCTGAGTATGTATGAGTAATAATAGATTGATCTTGGATGGTCAAATTTGAGGAAGTACAAATTAAAACAGATGCTATGGATTTAAACAGAAAGCAAATCAGACGAATAGGGAATTGTTTGGGATTTCTTTTATTCCCTTTTTTTGCCACTTCGTCTTTCGGACAGGAAATTAAACGGGATACGGTTGTTGTGGAGAGTAACGGAAAATTCCCGGTTGTGACCAATGGATTTTGGGACAATTGGTTTGTCGGGGCCGGAGCTGGTACCCAGATATATTTTGGTGATCACAACAGGCAAATGAAAATTGGACAGCTCTTTAGCCCGGCATTTAATTTTTACTTTGGTAAATCGTTTTCACCAGGTATTGCGCTACGCGCGGCAGTAGGTGGGTTTAAAATTGTAGGCCTTACCCAGAACGGAAGCCATTCTACCGGGGTAGTATATGATGCTTCCAGGAGTCTGACTAAACAACAATTTAATTATTACCAGGCAAATATTGATGTGTTATTCAATGTCAGTAATGTTTTAGGTGGTTTTAAAGAAGATCGCTTTTACGCATTAAGTCCCTATCTGGGCGTAGGTTGGATGGAGACTTCAGATGAACCCACCGCAGGAGAGGTGAGTTTAAACATTGGCTTTTATAATACCTTCCGTCTGAGCTCCGGTCTGGACCTGGTTCTGGATATGCGTGGTAGTATGGTGAATGACAGATTCGATGGAGAAGTAGGGGAAAGTAAAGTAGAAGGCATATGGGCCACAACCTTAGGACTTGCTTATAAGTTCAGGAGACGTGGATGGGAAAAACCAAAAACGACGACGATCAGTTATGATGAGACTGCACTGGCCGCCCTTCGCGACAGGATGTCTGCACTTGAAAGAGATAATCAGGCTTTGAGGAAATTGCTGGATGATTCGAAGAACCAGACAATTACCGATGTCAATTTACAAAACCGGGTCTTAGCTGCGCCAATTCTGATCACTTTCCCTATAAATAAGAGTGTGGTGAGCAACGAAGCACGGGTGAACCTGGGATATTTTGCCGATGTAATTAAAGGAGATAAGTCTGGCGTGGTGTATAAGCTTACCGGTTATGCGGATAAGGGAACGGGTACATCTAAGCTTAATCAACGTTTGAGCAAAGCACGTGCAGAAGCCATCTATCAAGTGCTGGTGAATGAGTTCGGTGTACCTGCCAGGCAGCTGCTGATCTCTCACAAAGGTGGTGTAAACAACATGTTTTACAATGATCCACGCCTGAGCAGAGCGGTAATTACAATAGCTCAATAGAAAATTCAAACTTAAAGATTTACCCTGATGAAAAACGACAAAAAAGTAAAATATGAAGCCCCTACAATAAAAGTGATGATTGTAGAGCTTGAACAAGGAATAGCGGCTGCTTCAGTAACATTTTCTGGTGGAGATACTGCGACACCAAATCAGCCTCAGGTAGAAGATTGGCAGGTCGGTGTGGTAATTGGCCCGCAGAATGGAGATTTATAAGAGTTGTTAACGTGTTATTAATAAGATGAATATGAATTTATTTTACAAAAACTATACCTCTGGAATAGCTATGATTATTCTACTTATAGGTGTCGCACAGTTTTTTTCCAGCTGTTCGAAAGATAAAGACAATGAAGCACCTGGGGGTGGTTCAAACGGTACCGATAAACTGGAAATTCAGGTTCTTGGCATTACGGAAGATCTGGTGAATACCGTGAACCCGACTGCCAGTGTAGCGACCAGATCTGTTGCCAGACAAAGCGGTCTTACTGCTCCTAAAACAACAGTGTTTGCCGGATTTGATGCCGTTACTTCAGTGGAAAGAGATGTGCAGAAACAATCAAACGTTTCCATTGGAAATACTGCAGGTGGACAAACTGCTGCAAATGGATTGCTGGCCGCAACACCGATGGCTACGAATGTGAGTTACCGTTTGCTGTTATACAAAACCGACGGAACCTTTGTCAGTTCAACCGTATTAACTTCCGGAACCATAGGTCTGGTAGATGCTGCCAAGGGAAATAGCTATAATTATTATGCAATTTCGTATAATACGACGGAAGTGGTACCAGATCCGAATCATACTACGCCAACTTTAGTTTTACCGGGCGGAAGGGATATCTTATATATCAGTGGAACTGTAACTATACCTGCAAACCAGGCGGATGGGAATACGCCATTGGGGCTTGTCTTTAAGCACAAATTTTCCCGGATTGCCGTAGAGCTGAATACCATGGGGATGTTTGGAGATATCAATACGGCGGCAGTAAGCGTTTCGGGAATAAATGCAAAAACAGCAACTATCAATCTCATAACAGGTACTTTGTCTGATCCGGTAAGTTCTTCCCAAACCATTAGCTATAGTAGTTTTGCCAATGCGACTACCGGATTTAATGACGCAAAGGAAGTTTATATCTATACTGCTGATCCGGCTGCCACTTCACTTACTGTAACATTAAGTAACTTGGTGGTAGATGTAAAGCAACCGCCTTCAACAACGGTAACGAGGTCTTTTACCACTTTACTGGCTGCTACCCCCTCCGTATTTACCTTTAGTGTGACGCCGCTGCTGGGATATAGTTACCGTGCAAAAGTCAATCTGATCGAATCACCTATCACAATAGCGGGCGTGAGATGGGCCAGAACGAATCTGTATTACGCTGATGGAACAACACATAACCCATATCGTTTTGAACCTACCTATGCGCATACAAATAATTTAAACAGTTATTTTTCTTTCAAAGGAACGCTTCCCAGACAATATGGAATTAATGGGGACCCTTGCGCGCTTGTATATCCTCAGGGTGTATGGCGTCAGGCTACTGAGACAGATTACCGAACACTAGTAGGCGGAGCACTTTTTATTGGTGCATTACCAAATACCTATGGTACTCATCCTGTTACCGGACTTGGTTATATAGAGTATACAGGAACCGGAACCGTAGCTCCTTACGAAGGTAACAGGTTACGGTTTAATTTCAATGGTCAGGGTGTTAGTCTTGGATTAGTAGGCGGTCTTATTGATGTTAGTCTGGGTTCTACTTATGGAAATAGTGCACAAATATGGACGAGTAGCTATGGTCTTGATGTACTTGGTTTAGTTGGTTTAATTGCTATCAATTATGAAGGAGTTCGCAATACACCACCGATTATACCGCCTAGTAATACATCGCAAGTCATAGGTAACCTGCTCAATATCTCTGCTATTGGTACAGCCGTTGTCCAATCGAATTTTAAAAATGTCCGTTGTGTGCGGAACTAAATCCCCTACCTGAAAAGGTGAAAAAAACAGGGCGGTTTAAGTCCACAATAAACCGCCCTCAGTACTGTGTTTCAAAAGAGGTGTAAGCTTAAAATTGACTAGAATTAGGATGAAAGGTATTTTATTGTTATTTATTGGACAGCTCATCAACATAATAAAATACCTTTTTTATGATAAAACGGCTTGGGCTCCTGCAATTCTTCTACTGCTGATCCTCTCCTGTAAAAAGGAAATGCCGGTTGTGGCTGAGCAAGCGGAAAGGTCCGCCGATCAGCGTCTCAAAGATAGCATATACTATTACTATAAACGTTATTCACTATGGACCGATAGCGCAGCACTTGATGATGACAGTGTGTTTTCGTTTACCGATACCTACGATTCGCCTTCAGCTGTATTAAATGCACTGAAAGGAATGACACCTTTCCATGCGCTATACCGTGGCGGTATAGACCGCTTCTCCTATCTGGCAGATGCAGAAAATGGCGGAAAGCAAAGTTTTGGTCTTTTTTTATCCATAGGAGCTGTAGGGGAGAAAAAAGCTTATCCGGTGGTATATTTTGTAGAAGGTGGCTCACCGGCAGACCTGGCGGGTATCAGGCGATCTGATGTGGTGCTCAGCATTGATGACAATCAGGATCTTGGCATTCCTGTCACTTGCAGTGATGCTGGCTGCCAGGTGGATGAGGAAAGCGTTTATCAGACTGTGATTTCCAGGTTGCTGAAGGCGATGGCACAACCTGGTATGCGGATCAGGATTCGCCATGCTGATGCTGCTGAATCGACCATTCAGCTCTCCTCTAATCGCTATGCGGTTAATCCTGTCATTACCCATAAAGTGTTTTCCTATCCGGATAAGGCTATAGCTTACCTCGCTCTTTCTTCTTTTGAAGAAGCGTCTGTAGGGAGTATCAACCGCTCCCGGCTGGAGCAGGTGTTCAATAGTTTTGAGCAGCAACAGGTGAATGACCTGATAGTTGATCTGCGTTACAACACGGGAGGGGATATTCGTACAGTTGAATATATCGCCAACAAAGTAATTACCGAGGGAGGCAACAGGAACTTAATGTTCAGGTTTATTTTGAATGCCTACCTGAAACAACACCCGCAGGCGGGAGGCAATTCTTTTGATGATGTATACTTTAGGCGCAATAACCACCTGAATCTGAATACAGTTTATTTTTTGGTGACTGATGTTACTGCTTCTGCAGCTGAACTGCTGATCAATGTACTCCGTCCCTATATGAATGTGGTGATTATCGCTGAACATGAGGGTACGTATGGAAAGCCCGTGGGTTTTTTCAAACAGGAAATTATGGGTAAAGCGGCACTTTGGGCAGCCTCTTTTAAACTGGTGAATGCGCGTGGCGAAACGGATTACTGGGATGGAATAGGAGCAGATCAAAGAAATGTAGTGGATAATATTTTTCGGGATTTTGGAAATATGGAAGAGTCTATGGTACGGGCTGCGGTTAATCATGCTCTTGGCAGGACGACATCGAGCACGATCAGTTCAATGGTTGCTAAAACGATATTGCCTTTAAAAGGCCGGATAAGTAATGTAAATGTAGTTAGAGAGAAGGAGATGCTGATGAGGGGGCTGGGAAATTAATGCGAATAAATAAACCATGCAGCGATGAACAGATTTAATTTTTTTAAGTATTTTTTGTTGTCCCCCTTCATTGTTAGCGGCATTTTCGGTTGTCTGCCGGACGCCGTACATGCTCCGGGATCTTCTGCAGGTAAAGCCAGTACCAATACTGTCAGCAAAATTCCGAAAGATGTACTTTTTCACTATTGGGACGATTTCGATTTCAATGATACCATTGCTTTAAATAATCCTGAGATTGGCGAACAGGCAGTCGTTAACTTTATTGCTGCACTTAAGAAGTTTCCTGATACGATAAGTAAACGGGCTGTGAAACACATGCTTTCACAAGCCAAAGTTTACCCCGCCAGCTTGAGCTATTTTACAAAGCAATATGATCATTATCTGTATGATCCAAATTCGCCAATGCGCAGTGATGTCTATTATAAGCCGGTTTTGGAATTCTTACTGGATTCATGCCAGCTTAATGATACTGATAGACACAGGTACCATTCGCTGCTTACGCTGGTGAAAAAGAATAGCGCTGGTTCGCCTGCGCCTGACTTCAATTTTCAACTGCCAGGGGGAAACAAAAGTTCACTTTATGACATTAATGCGCCTTTTACACTTTTGTTTTTTTATGAACCCGGCTGTCCCCATTGTGAAGATGCCATGATTCAGCTACAAACTACTCCGGGTTTTCAGCAACTGGTGGAAAAAGGGAATCTTAATGTCTTAGCGATTTATGCGATGGGCGACCGGAATATTTGGAAAGCATATCAATCGCATATTCCTGCAACATGGACTAACGGACTGGACAAAAACAGGCAAATCCTTAATCAAGGACTTTATGAGATCAGGGCCTCGCCTACACTTTTCTTACTGGATAAAGACAAGGTGGTGCTCCTGAAAGATGCTGATTTGGGGCAGGTCACCTCATTTTTTAAAGCTGTAATATAACATTTATGTATAGATAGGAGAGTTCTTTTTTTGTTTAATTTAATTAATTTAAGATGGCTACTGTTAAAATTCTGATTATCCTGATTCCGTTTCTACTGGCACTTTATCTGGGGAGGTCTATTATACCTTTCATTTACCTGATCAGTTTTAAAAAAAGGCTTTTTGATCCTGTTAATGCCCGAAAAACTCATGGGCATGTTATACCGAGACTGGGAGGTGTCGCTTTTGCACCAATTCAGTGCTGCCTGATGACCCTGGCGGTGGTCATCTTTCATAAATACAATTTTTTAAATGACCTGCACCTGAATACCGGTGAAATACTGCCTATGTTTTTGTTACTTATAACAGGTCTGGTTACCTTATTTGTGGTGGGCATCGCAGATGATTTAATAGGGGTGAGTTACAAGTATAAATTTATAGCACAGTTGCTTACAGCGACTTTATTGCCGGTTTCCGGCCTCTGGATAAATGATATGTATGGGGTGTTTTTCATTACTTATCTGCCACCCTGGATAGGAATGCCATTGACTGTTTTTGGAGTAATGCTGATTATCAATGCGGTTAACCTTATTGATGGCATCGATGGTTTATGCTCCGGACTGATTATGGTGAGTAGTTTGATTCTGGGTGTCTTATTTGCCATCGAGAATGCCTGGCTGCATGCTATTTTTGCTTTTGTAACCGCCGGAATGCTGATTCCGTTTTATTATTTCAATGTACTTGGTGCATCGAAAAGAAGACGCAGGATCTTTATGGGGGACACGGGAAGTCTAACCCTTGGTTTTTCTATAGCCTTTTTGGCTATCAGTTTTTCGATGAACAATAAAGATATCAAGCCGTTTTCTGAAGGGGCTATCGTGGCTGCGTTTACTACCCTGATGGTTCCTGTGATGGATGTCGCAAGAGTAATGTGGGTGCGTTTCAGCAATCATAAATCCCTCTTTGAACCCGATAGAAACCATATTCATCATAAATTCCTGGATCTTGGGTTTTCACATCGCCTCACAATGATCTATATTTTATTGATTGCGCTGTTCTTTAGTGTGTTTAATATTGTGAGCGTGCAATTTATCAGCAATAATATTGTCCTGGCCTTAGATGCCGTATTGTGGACCCTCTTCCATGTGGTGTTCCACAAAGTAGAAACCAGTAAAAAGGCAGAACCAGCCATTACATTGAACAAGAATACTCAAATTAGTTATAGTGAGGCTTAATTGCCTGATAAATATTGATGCTTATGAAAATTGCTGTCATTGGAGGTTCTGGTTTTGTAGGAACCCGGTTAATGGAAAGATGGAAACAAAAAGCCGGACTTAGGCTTCTGAATATAGATAAAGAGAGGAGTGAAAGTTTCCAGGCGATTACCCATATTGCCAATGTGCTGGACAAGGCTGAACTGACTACTTTACTGAAGGGGGTAGATGTGGTGGTACTGCTTGCCGCTGAACACCGGGATGATGTTACGCCCGTTTCGCTGTATTATGATGTGAATGTAGGCGGGATGAAAAATACCCTGGAAGCTATGGAAGAAAATGGGGTGAGCCGTATAGTCTTTACCAGTTCGGTAGCCGTGTATGGATTAAACAAAGTAAATCCGGATGAGGAAATTTCTGCAGACCCTTTTAACCACTACGGAAAGAGCAAATGGCAGGCTGAGCAGGTCCTTCATGAATGGTATAAACTGCATGGACACTGGAATATCAATATTATTCGTCCTACGGTTATTTTCGGTGAAGGTAATCGTGGAAATGTTTATAATCTTTTAAAGCAAATTGCTTCCGGAAAATTTTTAATGATTGGAAAAGGTGATAATAAAAAGTCAATGTCTTATATTGGTAATATCGTTGCTTTTATCGAATTCCTGATCTTTGAGCGGACTGAAGGTTATGAGGTGTACAATTATGTGGATAAGCTGGATTTTACGACCAATGACCTGGTTTACCATACAGGAGAAGTGCTTGGAAAGAAAATTCCTACTATTCATATCCCCTATACTTTGGGAATGCTGGGTGGATATGGTTTTGATGTACTGGCCTGGGGACTCCGTAAAAAATTGGCCATTAGTTCAGTGAGGGTAAAAAAATTCTGTGCGGTCACGCAGTTTGATTCTTCTAAAGCAATGAACTCCGGATTTGTTCCACCCCATTCGATTGAAGATGGATTAAGGAGAACGTTAAAAGCAGAGTTCGGAAAATAATACAGGTCTGATACAATTATTGAGAAGCATAAAATACGATAACAGGTAAAGCGAAATATTTAATTGATTCAGAATGAAATCTTTTTTAAAGGGAAAATTTAACACACTCTATTTCTTCTATCAGTATCTTGGTTTCAGGATGTTTATATTGTTGGGATTCAGTTTTCTAATGGTACTGTTGGATAGTATCGGACTGACAATGTTTATTCCTCTGCTCCAGATTGCTGATGGAACGGAAATAAGTGGCACATCAGACAATACCAGTAAAATCATCGGCATCGTAAAGAGTTTTTTTACTTTTTTTCATTTGAATACAAACATTGTAACCATGCTGCTGAGCATCGTTTTGTTATTTATTTTAAAAGGTTTTTTTTACTATTATGCTACAAAATACCTTGGAATTAATCAGCAGATTTTTTCCAGGAAAATCCGTACGCTTTTAAGTGTTGGTGTTCGTGATTTAATGTATAAAGAGTTTGTCAGAACGGATATAGGTAAGATGCAAAACTCACTTACAGGAGAATCATGGCAGGTCGTTTATGCCTGTAGTCAATATATGGAGTCAATAAGAAATGGAATGTTTCTGCTCATTTATCTGTCTTTCGCTTTTTTAATGGACTGGAGGTTTTCAATTCTGGTGACTATAGGTGGTTATTTATCCAATACCACCTACAAATATTTTTACAGACGCACGGAGGAGTTATCAAGAGATATCACAAAGAATAACCATAAATATGGGGCGATTGTAATTGAGGTGGTTAATCATTACAAGTATCTTAAATCAACTGGAAGAAGTATGTTTTTTATCAACCGCTTGAATGATGAACTAGGCAGACTGACCGGAAACAATATAGAAGTTGCTAAGCTCAACGCACAGTTATCCGCTTTACGTGAACCGATGATGATGATCGTAATTAGTATTGTGATAGCGGTCCATGTACTGGTGTTCAGGTCATCGCTCTCTTCTGTCATGATCATTTTAATTCTGTTTTACAGGGCCATGCAGACGATTATAAATTTGCAGGTGAACTGGAATAATTATCTGACGAACAAAGGGTCGATTGAAAACGTAATGGATTTCCAGAAATATTTGGATGAGCATAAGGAAGTTTTTAGCGGAACAGCAATGCTTCCGGTTATTGACAGTATTCGCCTTGAAAATCTTAGTTTATATTATGGCGATTTTGAGGCACTCAGTGATGTCAACCTTGAGATTCATAGAAACCAGTCTGTAGCATTTGTTGGAGAGTCCGGTTCAGGGAAAACCAGTCTGGTCAATGTGTTATGCACCTTGATGCCATTTGATAAGGGGTCATTTTTAGTAAATGGTCAAAGTATTAAAACCTATAATAACATCGATTTTAAGAGTAAGGTCGGGTATATTGCTCAGGAGCCTTCCATCTTTAATGCGGATATATTTGACAATGTTACCTTTTGGAATGAAAGGACAGCTGATAATTTAAGGAAGTTTCACCGGATTATGCAGATGTGTAGTTTGCAGAAGTTTTTGGACGGACTGCCTGAAAAGGAAAACACGTTATTGGGCAATAATGGGGTTAATATATCCGGAGGGCAAAAACAGCGGATTTCTATTGCCAGGGAACTCTATCGGGATATTGAAATTTTAATTATGGATGAGGCTACATCGGCTTTAGATTCTGAAACGGAAAGGGAGATTAAAGAAAGTATCGAATCGCTTCATGGAAAAATTACCATCGTCTCCATTGCACACCGGCTTTCAACCATACATCATGCCGATAATATTTTCTTGTTGGAAAAAGGAAAAATTGCTGCTCAGGGCAGTTTTGAAGAATTGAAAGTGAATTCAGCCTATTTCAAGAAATTAACTGAGCTTCAGGGTATTTAAAAACATAAATTCTTCCCCTGAAGGGGAAATGCATCAATAAGGTCCTATAAAGTCAAATCGCCATTTGTTAAATATGTGTATCGTATCATTTGTTTTACCAGCTTACAAGGCAAAGTTTTTTCATCAGGCTATTGATAGTATATTGAATCAATCGTATCCTGATTTTGAATTAATTATTGTCGATGATGCTTCGCCGGAGCATCTGAAAGAGATTGTTGATTCTTTTAACGATACACGAATCAGGTATTATCGTAATGCGCAGAATATTGGCGGACGGAGTTTGGTGGAGCAGTGGAATCACTGTATTGAATATGCAAGCGGAGAATATATTGTCTTAGCCGCTGATGATGATATTTACCTGCCTGGTTTTCTGGAACAATGTTTAGGCTTGGCAAGAAAATACCCTGGGGTGGATTTGATCAGAACCGGGGTGGAACAAATCGATGAACAAAATAACCTGATTGGCATAGATAATATTTTGCCCGAGTACTGTAATAAATACCAGTTTCTGTATTACTGGGTGAATGGAACAGCTTTTACCTGTATTGGTAATTATCTATTTAAAGCTTCTGTTTTGCGGGACAAAAAGTTCATTGATTTCCCTTTTGGCTATTGTGCAGACGTTGCGTCGACGATCATGATGGCTGAAAATGGAGTGTCAAATACTTCGGAAATGCTGTTTCAGTTTCGTATATCAACGATTCATTTGTCTGGCAGTATAAAACATCTGTCGTCTAAACTTAAAGCTACAACATTGCTGTACAAATGGTTAAATGGTTTGGGGTATGCGAAACCGGAAAGCAAATCAGATAACTATCATTATGATCAGGTGCAGCATCAGGTGCTGTATTCAAAATGCAGGTACGATTATTATAACCAGGTAATCAAATATTTACCATTCTATAAGTTTTATGCAATTAAAGATTGTGAGCTGCTCTCTGTCAGGGATAAATTCCTGATGTTTTTGAGGTTTTCAGCTCATAAACTTTTGAAAAATTAAAGCGTACAGGATTGGATACAGGTGTTTTAGCTTCTAATAACTGAAAATGAATTTTATTAAGATAGTCATCAAATATATACTTAGGCTAATTTCTTATCGCAGCGTTCAAAAGGCCGATAGATTTTTTAATATATTGTATACGCATTGGGTAAAATATAGTTTTGCTTCATTCGGAGGGAATTCCTATTTGGAAAGAGGTTTGCGATTATGGAACGCAAAATTCATTTCTATCGGGCAGCGTGTCTTTATCAGGAGGATGGGGAATCTGTCTGCCTGGGATGAGTATATGGGACAGCAATTTCAGCCAAAGATAGAAATTGGAGATGGTTGTTCAATTGGTGAATTCTTCAATATGTCATGTACAAATAGCATTGTATTAGGTCAAAATGTTTTAATAGGCAGGTGGGTTACCCTTATTGATCACGCTCACGGGGGGAACGGAGAAGAGGAACTCGAAATTCCTCCGGCAGAAAGGAATCTGGTCTCTAAGGGTGGGATTGTCATTGAGGACAATGTATGGATTGGCGATAAAGTAACGATCTGTGCAAATGTATACATACATAGGGGAGCAGTAATCGGAGCCAATAGCGTGGTGACAAAAGATGTCGCAGCGCATACCGTTGTGGCAGGATGCCCCGCAAGAATTATAAAAACCGCTTTAAAATAGAATCGATAAGCCTACATTAAATGATAAACAAAACGGATAAAAAGACTCCTTTGGTCATAGCTTTCACGCCAAACTATATTGTTCCTGCTGCAGTATGTATCTCGTCTGTTTTGGAATACGCCAGTCCTGCCGATTGTTTTCATATCATTTGTCTGCTGGCGGAACCTTTGTCCAATGCAATGCAGGAGCAATTGTGTCTGCTTGGCGGAGACCGCGTTTGCTATTCATTCCTGAATCTCGAAGGAGAACTGGGGGATATTTATGTGGATGAGAAGTATTCTATAGCGGCTTCTTATCGTTTGCTGCTGCCCGATTTATTACCTCAGTATGATAAGGTCATATATGTTGATTGTGATGTAGTGGTACGTAATGATCTGGCAAAATTATTTAGAGAGGCTGATCTGGGTAATCATTATTTAGCCGGGGTTTATGAGGCAACGCTGGACTTCCAGGTTGCCCATATGGAGGCTATTGGATGTGCGCCGGGTACTTACCTCAACTCTGGCTTCCTCCTGATGAATCTACAGCAGCTAAGAGCGGATCATATGGTGCAGCTGTTTATTACTGCGTCGAAGAAGGAGTATCTGGAATTTCCTGATCAGGATGTGCTTAATCAGCTATGCAAAGGACGTATTATAGGGCTTCCTCCTTTTTACAATAGCATACGGACATTTTATTTACCACAATACAAGCCGGATTTTCTGAAGTATTACAGAGAGGGGGATTGGCAGGCTGTACAGAAACAGGGTACTGTACATTATACTGGCAGTAAACCCTGGAATACTTTTACGGTGAAGTTTGACTTATGGTGGTCTTATTATGAACAGCTTCCTGACGGTATTAAAGCTTATGGAGGGGTTGATCATAAGATGTCCCTGCTGTATAAAGTGTACCGTACCTGGTTAGGTGGTTTTTTAATTCATACGCTGCAATATGTATACAGGCAGCTGAAAAACAGGAGGGAATCATGAAACATGCTTATCTGATTATTGCACATCATGAATTTGAGATATTAAGGCGTTTGGTGAAAGCGCTGGATGATGTACGTAATGCGATATATATTCATTTTGATAAAAAAGTGGAACAGGTACCTTCAATAACGACTGATTATGCAGATTTATATATTCCAGACCATAGGGCCGATGTGAGGTGGGGTGATGTTTCACAAATTGAAGTTGAGTTGTTTTTATTTCAGGAATCGTTGAAACAGGGTCCTTATGCGTATTACCATCTGCTGTCGGGTGTAGATATGCCTTTAAAGTCGCAGGATTTCATCCATAGATTCTTTGCTATCCATGAGGGTAAGGAGTTTATTGATTTTTATGCAGGGAACGCAAGTTCGGAAATCGATAAAAAGGTACAGTATTATCATTTATACCCCAAGTATTATCGTTCTGCCCCAGGTATTTTAAACTTCTTTAGAAAGGCATTGCGCTCTATCTTTTTAAGAATGCAATATACTGTTGGCACCCGCCGTCACCGTGACATTTTGTTTAAAAAGGGTTTGAATTGGGTAAGTGTTTCACAGGAATTTGTGTTGCATTTACTCAGTAAAAAAGAGGAAATCATAAGGGACTATCAAGGTACGTTCTGTGCAGACGAGATTTTTCTGCAGACCGTTTGCTGGCATTCCCCATTCCGTGAAAATGTTTTTGATTCACAACATGATGGCCCTGGTTCCCTGCGGATGGTTTGCTGGCAGAATAATGAGTTAGTGGACTGGGAAGACAAGGATTTTGAAACCTTAATGAATTCGGATGCCCTGTTTGCAAGGAAATTCAGCAGTAAAGATCTAGACTTTGTTGATCATATATTAAACCAGATTACATCAGATGTTTAAAAAATTAACGGACAGGACGACATTTGAGTCCATTGAACTACTTCGTTTCCCGCTCATGCTACTGGTGGTGTTTGTACATGTGATACCACCTGAATTGTATCCTGTTAAATTGGGATGGGATCCGCACCGTATGTATACTTTTTTCTCGGAGCTTATTTCTCATTTGATAGGTAGGATCGCTGTACCCGCTTTTTTTCTGTTTTCCGGTTATTTTTTCTTTTTAAAGCTCCATACTTTTAATGCCCGGATTTACATCCGTCAATTGAGCAAACGCTGGAGTACCTTGCTTTTTCCCTATCTTCTATGGATTATGCTATACGTTTTAGTGGTGGTGTTAAAGAACTCCATGTTAGGAAAACTGGGTGCGGTTGAGGATGAGATGTATGCAGAGATTAAGGAGGGGCACTATTACGATATATTTTGGGGCGGACCACTCCTGTATCCCTTCTGGTATATCAGGGATTTGATTTGCATGGTAATCCTTAGTCCTGTTTTTTATCTGCTGTTTAAATACCTCAAAGGATTAGGCCTGTTCCTGCTGGCTGGCAGCTATTTAATGGTGTGGGAATCAGGTATTCCGGGATTAAGTACGACTGCATTTTTCTTTTTTGGGGCAGGTACATTTTTCGGAATCAAAAAATATGATTTAATGGCATTGGGACTAAGGTATAAATATTTAAAATTACTCGCTGCGGTAATTTTTTTAGGCATAGCGACTTATTGGAATGCGACACCGGATCACGAATACTGGATTCGTCCTTTTATTATTTCGGGGGTTCTTGCTGCATTATGTTTAGGAACGATACTGACCCAGACAAAAAAACTGAAATCGCAGTTACTTAGATTATCATCTACGGTATTTTTTCTTTATGCTGTACACGCGTTGTACATTATAAATTGGTTGAAAGGGGGCTTCGCTAAGCTAAGGTTACCCGACCAGGGCTGGGGCAAACTATTGGTTTATTTTACCATTCCAATCGCCTGTACGTTGATATGCCTGTGTCTGTATGCACTCATGAAGAGGTTTTTCCCTAAGGTACTGGCAGTTTTGACCGGTGGAAGAATAACTGTTAAATCTTTAGAAACGTAATATGGGGTTTAAGACATTCGCATCCGTGATTATGCCTGTTTACAATGCAGGGAACCGGGTATGTACTGCCCTGAAATCTCTCAGGGAACAGGACTATCCGGACCTGGAAGTAATTATAATTAATGACTGCAGTACGGATAATTCCCTGAGCAAAATTGAGGAGTATGTTCCGGTTCTGGAAGCTAGGGGTATACACGTAAAAGTCATTAGCCATACACAAAACCAAGGGGTGGCCGCGGCAAGAAATACCGGGCTGGACCATGCAACCGGAGAGTTTGTTTATTATGTGGATGCTGATGATCGTATTGAGCCTGATACGATTGGTTTACTGGTGGGAAAAGCCCTCTCGGAAAACGCGGATATCGTGGGCTGCAACTGGTTCCTCACCTTTGAAAAAAATGAGCGCAGAATGAATCAACCTTCTTTCACTGATCCAAAGGAGGCGATCCAGAAAATGCTGAATGGATCGATGCGATGGAACCTCTGGCTGTTTATGGCACGGCGGTCTTTGTATGTGAAGCATCAGATCCGTTTTATTCCGGGAATGAATATGGGAGAAGATCTCATGGTGATGGTGAAATTATTTGTGCATGCGACTAAGGTCGTATTCCTGAACAAGAGCCAGTACCATTATGGGCAATCCAATACGCAGTCACTGACTAAAATTTATTCGAATGCACATATTCATGAAGTTGTTGAAAATGTAAAAGAGGTGGAACGGTGTATTTCAAAAAGTGGTCTCGCGGACCAGCTGGGCGATTGTATTGATTTTTTAAAATTAAACATTAAACTCCCATTGTTGATTTCGGATGAGGTAGAACAATACCAACGCTGGTTAATATGGTTTCCGGAGGTTAATGATAGGGTGATGGATAATGATGCACTGCCTTTGCGGACAAGGTTTATACAATGGCTGACGGTTAAAAGGCAATTTTGGGCAGTAAAATTATACTACCGTGTAGTGATAAAATTTGTTTACGGGAGATTATATAAATAGTGAAAAATATGGGACGTATCCTGCAGTATTTGATGATAGGTATGGTTGTCAGTTTATTTTATTTTTCCTTTGGATTCACATTTTTGCCAAGTAGCATAAATACTAAGCTGATTTTGGCTGTGATAGGTTTACCTTTTGCTGTCTTTCATGCAATTCAGAGAGGAAGTATGAAAATAGACCGTGCACTAGTCGGGGCTACCGGTATCGTGATGTTGTTTTCTCTGGTTTGCTTCTTCGCTGTTGATTATAACCATACGACTGACTTATCCTATGCAACTTATTTTGTAAGTTTTGCTGTCTGGACTTTTTCTGCTTATACCGTATGTGCGCTTATCCGATCGGTACATGGGGTGATCAATTTAAAAATTTTGACTTGCTATTTAGCCGGAGTCTGTGTTGCACAATGTTTATTGGCCCTGCTAATTGATTCAATCCCTCTTTTTGAAATATTTGTGAATAGTTATATTGATCAGGGACAGGATTTTCTGGTAGAAGTAAGTCGTCTGTATGGCATTGGGGCATCCCTGGATAATGCAGGTGTACGCTTTTCTCTGGTATTGATCATGTTGGCCGGGGTACTTTCTAAAGAGCAGACTTTGCGCACCGACCGCAGTACAATCATCATGCTGCTTATTGCCTTTTTTAGTATTGTAATCGTGGGCAATATGATTTCCCGTACCACCTCAACAGGAGCTGGCCTGGCGCTGCTTTTATTTACCTGGAATACCGGGATTTCGCGAATGGTGGTCAGACCTGATTTTCTGAGATTTCATGTGATTTTCTGGATGATGCTGATCGTGGCCGTGTTGATAACCACATATTTTTATCAGAGTAACAAAATCTTTCATGAACAGATTCGATTTGCATTTGAAGGTTTTTTCAATTGGATCGAAACCGGGGAGTGGAGAACAGGCTCGACGGATAAACTCAGCGAAAATATGTGGATCTGGCCCACCGATATGAAAACATGGATTATTGGAACAGGACTCTATGAAAATTGGATTTATGGGACAGATATTGGCTATTGTCGCTTTATATTATATTGTGGGTTAAGCGGCTTTAGTTTATTCGCCCTGTTTTTTATCTATAATGCAGTTGTATTCGCAGGTAAATACAGGCAGTACTGGGATATGTTCTTCCTTTTTTTTGTCATGACGTTCGTGGTTTGGATAAAAGTGTCGACTGATATTTTTCTGATTTATGCCTTACTGTATGGTATGGATATGTTCAAGAGTGATAAAACTTTAAACCATCAGTATGAGGATCGTCTATTGTATTGTTAGTACGTTTAATTCCGGGGGGATGGAACGGGTTCTGGCCAATAAGGCTAATTATTTGGCTAAGCATGGAAATGAGTTATTCATTGTGACTACTGATCAAAAAGGCAGAAAGCCTTTTTTTAAGCTGAATGATCATATTGTTCAATACGACCTGGGTATCAACTATACAGGAAACAAAGGACTTGTCCGGAAAATATTATCGTATCCGGGAAAGCAACGGAAACACAGGCAGAAGTTATCGGCTTTATTGCAGCAGCTTAAAGCGGATGTGGTGATTTCCATGTTTGACCTGGAAGTTCCTTTCCTGTATAAGATAAAAGATGGCAGCAAAAAGGTAGTAGAAATCCACTTTTCACGTTACAAGCGGCTACAATATGGAAATACTGGATTATTGGGATGGGTAGACCGGTTTCGAAGTAAACAGGACTGGTTTATCGCGCAGCGATATGATCGGTTTGTGGTTTTAACGCAGGAAGATAAGTTGTACTGGGGTAATTTGAAAAATATACAGGTGATTCCTAATGCGAATAGTTTTAAGCCGGTGGTCAATGCGGATTTAAAGGCAAAGCGGGTGATTGCAGTGGGGCGGTATGACTATCAAAAAGGATTTGATGAACTGATACGCAGCTGGAAACAGGTGCACAAAGTACATCCGGACTGGTCGCTCGCTATTTTTGGACAGGGACCGCTAAAAACGGAACTGCAAGCTTTGATTGTAGACCTGCAACTAGAGGAAGCTGTGCAGTTATGTGCGCCGGTAAATGCGATTGAAAAGGAATATCTGGCGAGTTCTATACTGGCCATGACTTCCCGTTACGAAGGTTTACCGATGGCTCTTCTGGAAGGACAGGCCTGCGGTTTGCCCCTGGTCGCTTATGCCTGCAAATGTGGGCCACGTGATATTATTAAGGAGGGGAGCAATGGTTTTCTTTTGGCAGAAGGAGATGAAGAGGGACTGGCGGACAAATTAATTGATCTAATGGATGATGCTGCCTTAAGGGAAAAAATGGGTAAGGCATCCCTTGCGCTGTCTGGAGATTATGCGGAAGATTTGATCATGAAACAATGGCTGATGCTTTTTAATCAATTAACAGGTAAATATGAATAGAATATGTCTGCTATGCTATCTTCTAAGAAAACAATCGTAATTTCTGCCGTTAACCTCAATGTTGGAGGTACCCTAACAATTCTGCGGGATTGTTTAGGCTATCTTTCTGCACTTGCCGGAGAAGGAAATTACCGTATCGTGGCTTTGGTGTATAAACAGGAATTGGCTGATTACCCGAATATAGAATACATAGAAACACAATGGCCTAAAAAATGGTGGGTAAACCGTTTGTGGTTTGAATATGTATCGGCAAGGAAAATTTCCAAACAGCTTAGCCCTGTCTGTCTCTGGTTATCCCTCCATGATACCACACCCGATGTGGTGGCGGAAAGAAGGGCTGTGTATTGCCATAACCCCTTTCCCTTTTATCGCTGGAAATGGCAGGAATGTTTTTTTACCCCTAAGATTGTGCTGTTTGCTTTGTTTTCCAGGTTTATATATCAAAAGAATATACATCAAAACAATAGCATCATCGTACAGCAGCAATGGATCAGGGAAGCTTTTGTAGAAATGTTTTCGCTGGAAGCGACAAAGATAATGGTTGCCTTGCCAGATGCATCTTCTACCGGGAAACTGCAGGATCTGGTCAATCAGGAGGAAGGTTATAATTTTATATATGCAGCCTCAGCAAACAGTCACAAGAACTTTGAATGTCTCGCAGAGGCAGCCAGAATACTTAGTATGCGCGGCCTGCCACAATTTCAGGTCAGGATTACGGTAAATGGTCATGAAAATGCCTATGCACAGTGGTTGTATAAACACTGGGGAAGTGTCCCAAACCTGAACTTCGCGGGTTTTATGGACCGACAGACCTTATTTAATCTATATGCGAGAAGCCATTGTCTGGTTTTTCCATCGAAAGTAGAAACCTGGGGTTTGCCGATAACAGAATTTGGTGCATTTGATAAACCCATGCTGCTTGCTGATTTGCCTTATGCACATGAGACGGCTGCTGGATACAGCCGTGTGGCGTTTTTTGATACAAATAATCCTTTGGAATTGGCCAGATTGATGGAGAGTTTAATCCTTGGTGATTATACCTCTTTAAAAGCGGTTGGACAGAAGTATATCGCTCCACCTACAGCAAATTCCTGGAAAGAAATGTTTGATACTTTATTATCTAGTTAAGAAACAGGGAGAATGTATGCGCATGGTGAAACCATCATAAGCTTAACACTTACAAACAGCAATGAATAGGCAGATGATCGCTTCATGACCTTTAAAAAGAAAATATTCACTGATGAAACCATCATATGCCTACCACTTACAAACAGCAATGAATAGGCAGATGATCGCTTCATGACCTTTAAAAAGAAAATATTCACTGATGAAACCATCATATGCCTACCACTTACAAACAGCAATGAATAGGCAGATGATCGCTTCATGACCTTTAAAAAGAAAATATTCACTGATGAAAAAAGAATTGCAGAATTCAAGTATAGGATTGGATATTCAATCTTCAATGATTTTAAAAGGAGCGTTAAGCTTGTTGATTGTTTTTCACCATCTTCAATACAGTGACGGGCTTTCCTATCTAAATGTTTTTAAACACATAGGTGCACCGGTAGTTTCTATCTTTTTCTTTTTGTCTGGCTACGGTTTAATGTTGTCTTATAAGAAGAAAGGGCTACTTTATTTAAATGACTTTTGGAGAAAGAGAATTGGAAGTATTTTGTTCCCATTTATAGTGGTTACCCTGCTTTATCTGTTTCTGGATTACCTGGATAAAGGGCTGATTAATTATAATTTTTTCAATGATCTGATCTTTAGGGGAATTACACCTTTACCTTATTCATGGTTTGTTTTTACGATCATTTTGCTTTACGCTGTTTTCTATGCTGTGTTTCATATCAATTGGCTGAATATCAAGTGGAAAATATCTCTTCTTATCATAGTAACATTTTTCTATATTTTTTTCACCAAAAGTGTTTTGGTATATGATAGGGCATGGTGGGTTTCTGTCTTAGGTTTTCCAAGTGGAATCCTATATGTATACTACCAGGAAGAAATAGCGGTTAGATTAAAAGGTATATCCAGGAAGTTTCTGGGTATTATTTTTCTCCTGGGGGTCTGCGCCTGTCTAATTATCACCAAAAGTGAATGGCTATATCTTTTTGTTTATGCGTTGATTCCTGTAATTACGCTATTATTAATCAGTTGTTTTGATGTTCCAAAATTTAAATCCCTGATATTTTTGGGGGATATTTCTTATGAAATATATCTTGTGCATGGAGCTTGTATTGTTTTATTAAGAGGGGAACATATCTACATTAGATCAGGTGCTCTTTATATCATAATTGTTTTCCTGATAACAATCGTTACTTCATTTTTTTTAAAATCCTTTCTCAGTACTAAAAAAAATAACAGCCATGAAAATACTTCAAATCGGTAAATTTTATCCCATACGAGGGGGCGTAGAAAAGGTGATGTATGATATGATGCTTGGGCTTGCTGCCCGGAATATCTACTGTGATATGCTGTGTGCAACTACAGAAGACCATCCTGGAGGTATACTGACAATAAATCCCTATGCTAAGGTGATCGCAATCCCGACGCAGATTAAGTTTGCGGCTACTATGATCGCACCGAAGATGATCGTCAAACTGCGACAGATTGCTAAAGATTATGATATCATCCATATTCATCATCCTGACCCTATGGCTAGCCTTGCACTTTTTCTCTCGGGTTATAAAGGCAAAGTGGTTTTGCAGTGGCACAGTGATATCCTTAAGCAAAAAATGTTGCTGAAATTGTACGGGCCTTTGCAGGATTGGTTGATTAAACGTGCGGATTTAATTACTGGAACTACCCCGGTATATGTGAAGGAGTCACCTTTTCTAAATCAGGTGCAGCATAAGGTGGATTATATTCCTATTGGTGTAGAACCTATAAATCCAGAAGCTTCTCGGGTATTGCTGATCCGTCAGAAATATCAGGGAAAAAAGCTGATTTTATCGGTCGGCAGACTGGTGGAATATAAAGGTTATGAATACCTGATCCGTGCAGCCCAGCATTTGGATGCCCGGCACCAGGTTGTGATTGCCGGTAAAGGCCCGCTCCATGATAAGTTGCAGGAATTAATTATGCAGTTGGGCGTTCAGGACCGGGTTGAACTGATCGGATTTGTGTCGGACGAAGACCTGGCTGATTATTATGGCGCTTGTGATATCTTTTGCTTGAGTTCGATTTTGAAAACAGAAGCTTTTGCCATTGTACAGATTGAAGCGATGTCTTGTGCGAAACCGCTCATATCTACTCATATTCCCGGATCTGGTGTGAGTTGGGTGAATGCAGGTGGAGAATCGGGGCTGATCGTAGCCCTTGAAAACTCCCGGGCACTGGCAGATGCGATTCTTACCCTTTCTGGAAATGATGAAATCTATACTCAACTGTCCGCTGGAAGTTTACTGCGCTATCAGCAGTTGTTTACGCGGAATAGGATGATAGACAGGTGTTTGGAGTTATATGGTCGGTTTTGACCGATTAATGAACAAAATGAACGGCCTTAAAGGGGAGTAGGAATCCTGATGTTTTCCATTTATTCCTTATTTTAATTAAAAATTAAGGTAGGGATTAAATATTGAGGTAAGCAATTGCAGCAGAAAGATAAAATTACGATGCCAAATAAGCTGCTTTTAGCGCAGGTACTGGATTACATAGGGCAAGGGAAATACGTAACAATCCGCGTAAAAGGAAATAGTATGCGGCCCTTTCTAAGAGAAGGTGACAGCGTATTATTAAAACCTTTTGAATTAAAGGAGTTGTGCAGGGGGGTAATTGTACTGGCCAAAATGGATGGTCAACTGTTGCTGCATCGTGTAGTGGAGTATAATAAGACAACAATTTGGTTGGCTGGTGATCATAATCTGGTAGTGCGTGAACTTGTGGAATATGCAGATATAGTAGCAACAGTTGTTGGTCTGTACCGCGGTGAGGCGATGGTTAAATTTAATCAAAGATGGAGAGGTTATCTGGGACAGGTATGGTATTTGGCTCGTCCTTTACGCAGGTTAATAAAGAAATTGTATTGAAAATATATTTTAATAAAACACGGTGAACGCGACACGATTAAAGTAATTATTATGCATACAGGGCAATGATAGTTTCAATCATCAAATGCTGCAGCTGACAATTAAATAATAAATAGATGAAATTAAGAGAAGACTTGGTACTGAGACATGTGGGAGATGACCATATTATAGTTGATCCGGCACAGGATATGGTTGACATGTCGAAAGTTTTTACCCTCAATGATTCTGCAGCCTGGTTGTGGGAAAAGTTAGCAGGACAGGAGTTCATGAATGAAACTGTAGTGGAGCTGTTAAGTGAAGAATATGATCTATCGTACGAACAGGCAAGAGCTGATGCGCAGGGGCTGATTGAAAATTTCGGGAAAAACGGATTGCTGAATAAGGATGCTGGATAGAGGTATACAGACAGCTTTACTGGCACTGCTTAGACTGGGTCTTTGGGGGAAGGAGGAGATAACGAAAGTACTCCCCTTGTCAAGCACCCAATGGGCAGCATTGTATTCCTGTGCGCAGCAGCATACGGTGGAGGGGATTGTATTTGACAGCTTCGCGAGATTGCCTCTTGATTTGCTGCCTCCGCATGATTTATTGCTTAAATGGACGGTAAGGATTGACCAGATTGAACGGCGTAACAGGCAAATGAATGCATGTATAGAGGAACAATTGAATTTGTTTAACCGGGAGGATTTGTATCCCGTTTTGCTTAAAGGACAGGGGGTGGCTGCTTGTTATGCTATCCCGGATCATCGGGTATGCGGAGATATAGATTGGTACTTTGAACAGAAAAAGGATTATCGAAAAGCTAACGAGCTCGTACGGAAAGGAGGGCTTGATGTTTCCTGTACTGCTGGATTTAGCACTGCCTACCTCTGGAAAGGAATTGTTACAGAACATCACCAGCGAATGTTTGATATTCATAATCCTTTGAACTTCTTGTTTTTGAACCGTTTGCAAAAGCAATTCCATAAAGAAAGGCTTCAACGGGCGCTGGCAGGAAATACCCTGCTTTTGCCGGCACCGCTACTGATGATGATACAGGTAAATGTGCATATTCTGAAGCATTTGTTGTCCTTCGGCGTAGGCATCAGACAGCTCTGCGATGCAGCCAGGGTTTACTATACTTTTCGGTTAAACGTAGATGGAGAGGAGCTGATGCAGGTCTATAAAAAGTTGGGGATTTTGAAATGGATGGATCTGCTGCACTTTGTTCTGGTTAAATTTATTGGCTTGCAGCCGGAATCTTTGCCTTTTGAAGTCCCGGAAAATATAGATGCGGACTGGATGATGGACGAAATCTGGCTATCCGGCAACTTTGGCTTTTTCTACCCTCAGTCAGAAATGGGAGTGGAACAGCCTCGTTCTTCAAGAAGCCAGCCCTCAGGCAGGATCTGGTCAAACCTAAGCAGGTACTTTAAATTTGCACCAATGGAAGCGATCAGTTTCCCCCTTGTACAAGTCTATTCAAAATTTGGAGGAAATAGTTAATGAATTCAACAATGTCACATCAAACGAAGTGGGCCTGGTCGATGACCAAAGGACATAGATTGGCATTGCTGACTTATTTTGTGCTTGAATTGCTTGCAATCATTCTTTCCCTGTTGTTTGTGCTTTGGTCCAAACAAGCAATTGATATCGCCATGCGACCATCCGACGCAAATTTACAGACCATCCTGGTATTGGTGGTGGCCAGTATACTGCTTGCGGTGACGATTCGCGGTTTCTCGGGCTGGTTAAATGAACGTACCCGTCTAAAGATGGGCCTGCAGTTGCAGTATAAAATGATTGAGATACAGATGATGTCAGTTTGGAAAGTCGTGAAGGACTGGCACTCTGGTGATATTCAGGTCCGGATTCATTCGGATTGCAATGAGGTAGTGGGGATGGTTGCTTATTCGGCTATTTCATTTATGCTCACATTGATTAAGCTGATTGCATCTTTTGTGTTTCTCTGGAGCATGGATCCTATGCTGGCCTTTATCATCATAGCGATTACACCCCTCTTTGCCTTCTCAAAAATCTATTTCAAAAAGATGAGAAGGTTGAGCAGGGAAATCAAACAGGAGGAAAGTGTCTTCTGGAAGATCTTGCAGGAGAACCTGAGGTTCCGGATGCTGATCCGTGGGATGGGATTGTTGACGGCAAGAAGTGGGAAGATTGAAATGAGCCTCCACACGATGAATACGCTGAAAACAGAACAGCTAAACTTTTCCACTTTCACGCAGGGAACCATGAAGTTCTCGATCAATATCGGTTATTTATTGACATTTATCTGGGGAGTAAACCGCCTGCACGACGGACAGATTTCTTTTGGTACCATGACAGCTTTTTTACAATTGGTTGGACGGATCCAGTCACCGATCCTGACATTGATAGGCTTTGCACCGCTATTTATCCGGTTTAGAACTTCTTTGGAAAGACTGCTGGAACTCGCTTCAGGAGAAAGAGAACCACTTGTTAAAGCTGATAAAATTGAAGGTATAAAGGCGCTGCATATGGAAGACTTAACTTTCAAATATGAAGATGATAGGGTTATCGATGGATTAAATATGGAGGTAAAGTCCGATCAGCCAACTGCTATTATTGGCTCAAGTGGTAAGGGAAAGACCACTTTGATACGCTTATTACTGGCTTTGTTACCAGCTGAAAGTGGAAGAATATGGCTGGAAGACAAGCATCAGAAATATGAATTGAGTGCCGGACACCGTGTCAATTTTGCGTACGTGCCTCAGGGAAATACGTTGTTCAGTGGTACCATCAGGGAAAACTTGCTGATTACAGGTGCAGAAGCAAATGAGGAACGTATGACCTATGCCTTATGGCTGGCTTGCGCTGAATTTGTATATCAGCTGCCCGAAGGGTTAGATACCATGGTGGGCGAATCCGGACATGGCTTATCTGAAGGCCAGGCCCAGCGCATTGCCATTGCACGTGCCATGATGCGCGACTGCGGTATCTGGCTCTTTGATGAAATTACCTCTGCGCTTGATAAAAAAACTGCAGGAATACTGACAGATAGGTTATTACAGGAGGGCAAAGGCAGGGTGTGCATTTTTGTTACGCATGATTTTGACCTTGCTGAAAGGTGTAAACGAACTATAGATATTAACTAATTAAAAGGAAGAATTTGCAGCATCATCAACAAAAAGAATTTTACAGCATCGCCGGACTGTTGCTGGATCTCGTTTTTCCTGCTGGACTTAAACGCCAGGAAATCCTGCCTTCTTTTGAACCTTTTTTGGTGGAATATACTGATATCCAAAAAAGTGTGTGTTCGGTGGAGCTGGTTTTTTGTACATCGGTTATGCAGGATGACCGGGGAAAATTGAAGAGTGATGTGTCGGCGGTATGGGGCGAGCATTTCCGCTTTTATGAACAGGAGGATGGTTATCACATGAGGATACAGACTGAGCAGTGTGGGGATTTGTGGATGATGAAAAGCAATAAGGACTTTAGCCAGTCGGTGATCTATATTCAAGATGACAACCGACCTCGGTATAGTGGTTTGAGCTGGTTGGTGATGGTCGCCTTTGGACAGACTTGCTTGTTGCATCACACTGTTTTGATACATGCTTCTGCTGTGGCCTGTAATGGAAAAGGGTACGTTTTTTTGGGTAAAAGCGGAACGGGTAAGAGTACGCACAGCAGGCTTTGGCTGGAGCACATAGAAGAAGTAGAATTGCTGAATGATGACAACCCCGCAGTCCGCCTGGAAGATGATGGACGGCTTTATGTCTATGGTACCCCATGGAGTGGAAAAACCTGCTGCTATAAAAACAGGAAAGTACCTGTGCAGGCTTTTGTACGACTCAAACAGGCGACTGATAATAGCCTATTAAGAAAAAAAGGGATGGATGCGTTCATCGGTATTTTACCAAGCTGTACAGCCATCCGCTGGAATAAAGACCTTTTTACAAAAATGACTGATACCGTTGAAGCGATAGTGAAGAAGGTTTTGGTAGCTGAACTGGCCTGTTTGCCAAACCGGGAGGCTGCCCTTCTTTGTTACCATGAGATATTTAAACTAACCAATCAGAAACCCGAGTGAAACCCTGCATAGGAAGAAAGCTCATGAATAATGATGTATATGAAAAAATGTTTGCCTGTTATCTTCGTCGGCTGGATGCTGCTGTTCAACTCATGTGTGGTAAGTAAAAAGGTGGTTTATGTGAAAGACATGATACCCGACACCACATATAATGCCATGCTGGCGCCCGCTTTACGTGTTCAGAAAAATGATCGGTTAAGTATAGTTGTGGGAGCCAAAAGCCGGGAACTGGCGGCGCCTTTTAACCAGGGGATGACTGCTTATCAGTTGGATGACCAGGGAAATGTGCCTGCCGGCTCTTCCTCGATGGAAACACAAGGGTACCTGGTGGATAATAATGGAGAGATTGAATTTCCAATACTTGGTACTTTGCGGATAGAAGGAAAGACGATGAACGAGGTGAAAAATATGATTAAACAACGGTTGATTGATGAAAAGTTAATTAGTAAACCGATGATCAAAATTGAGCTGCTGAATCTCAAAATTAACATGATGGGAGAAGTAAAGAACGTAGGCGTACTGAATGTGACAGATCCCAGGATTACACTGCTGGAAGCCATATCACGATCAGGGGGCTTGACCCTTAATGCAGCTACGGATAAAATAACAGTGATCCGCGAGGAAAACGGGGTACGAAGAATGGTGATTAATGATATTCAGTCAAAGGAAATTTTTAATTCACCAACCTTTTATCTGCAGCAAAATGATATTGTATATATCGAACCTAAAGATGCTGAGCCAACACTTAAAGCACAAAACAACTGGCGGTACATTAGTACGGGGCTCGGTTTGCTGGTAACCGTATTCACTATTCTTAACTTCTTTAAATAATTGATAATGGAGAATTCGTATACTATTAACCCGCTGCCTAAAATGAAACAGGAAAAGTCTCTAAACCTCTTAGATATTCTGAAATACCTGCTCTATAAATGGAAATGGTTTCTACTGTCAATAGTCATATTTGGCGGCTATTACCTCTATCAATATAGCAAGTCGTCCTTCATGTACAGTCAGTCGGAAACAGTCATGATTAAGACGCCCGTGAATACGCCATCAACGGCACGCCTTACGCGAACCAATTCAGCATTCAATTCTGTTAGTGTAGCGGGGGAAATTTTGCAGCTGCGCTCCAAAGAATTGATGCGGCAAACGATTAATCGCATAGGTGCAGATGTCAGCTATTCAGTTCGCAAAGGTCTGCGTGATGATGAAATGTATAAGAAATCTCCGGTACAGGTGAAGGTCTTTGGGAAATCGGCTGACGACAGTTACGCTTTTACCGTGGTGCCTTTGGATGCAAAGCATGTAATGGTCAAGAACTGGAATAGAGATACGGATGCAAACATCAAAGTGGCATTGAATAAGGAAGTGAAGACACCTTTGGGACGCATCCTGGTAACACCGGGCGAAAATTATACGAAAGAGTTTTATGACGTGGACATACATGTGGTCAAATACCCACAGAATTACATGGTGGATTACTTTATGGGTAACCTTTCGATTACACAGTTGGAACAGGATGCCTCTTTACTGCAAATTACCGTAACTGACCGTACGCCAGAGCGTGCGGCAGATTTGATCACAACCCTGATCACCGTATATAACGAAATTTCAATTGACGATAAGAACAAAATTGCCATTAATACCGCTGCTTTTATCCGCGAACGCTTAGGAATCATTGAAAGCGAACTTGGATCCGTGGAATCGAATATCGAGCGCCTAAAAACATCAAACCAGGGGTTAGATGTTGGTGTGGCAGGAGAAATGTACCTTTCTGACAGCCGTCAGCACCAAACAGAAAGAACGAAAATTGAGACGGATAAAAAATTGGTTGAAATGATGCGCGGGTACCTGGCCAATAAAAACAAACAAAATGAACTGATCCCAAATAATACAGGTTTGGTGGATGCAAACGTGGAAAGTCAGATTGTCCAATACAATACCATGCTCTTAAGAAGAAACCGTCTGGTTGAGGACAGTAGCTCTGCAAACCCCGTGGTGCAGGACCTGGAAAAAGCACTCGGTGCGGTGCGCAGAAATATAGACAGGGCAGTTGATAATACCCTGTCCGGATTGGATGTAAAAATAAAGAATGTACAGCGGGAGGAAAGGCAAGCCCGTGGCGAAGTGCTGCAGGTACCAAAAAAACAACGGGTGATGCTTTCTGTTGAACGCCAGCAAAAAGTGAAGGAGGAGTTGTATCTATACCTCTTAAATAAAAGAGAAGAAAATGCAATAAACCAGGCGATGACGGATGATAATGTGCGAATTATTGACCCGGCGTCTGGTTCTAATGCACCTATTTATCCGGTTCGCCTAAAAAAACTAATGTTGGGTGTGGGGATTGGTGTTACATTGCCTGCAGTTGCATTCTTACTCCTATTAATGTTGGATACAGGTGTGCGTAGCCGTAAAGATGTAGAAGATGTATTGTCTGTTCCATTTCTAGGTGAGATCCCCCATGCATTCAAACAAAAGGATAATAGAGAAGCTGTTATTTCTGAGACAGGAAGGGACAGCACTTCTGAAGCATTCCGTATTCTTCGGACAAACATTGGTTTTATGGCGGCAGGAAAGGAGCGCCGAGTCATTACTTTAACCTCTTTCAATATTGGTGCAGGAAAGACTTTTACTGCATTTCACCTCGCTTCCAGCTTTAAATACCTGAATAAAAAAGTGTTGCTGATGGATTTAGATCTTCGAAAAGGAACGTTAAGCAAAAGGATAAATGCACCAAAAAATCTGGGTGTGACAAATTTCCTTGCAGATCCAAAGATATCGGTTGATGAGGTGATCTATAAAGGACTGGCTGGTGGGGTAGATCTTATCCCAATCGGTTTAATTGCGCCTAATCCAGTAGAACTATTGTTGAGTACACGGTTGGATGATTTGATAGTTGAGTTAAAAAAACGATATGATTATATCATTGTGGATAACGTGCCTGTCAATTTGGTCGCCGATGCATCTATCATCGATCGCATCAGTGACCTTACTATTTTTGTCATCCGTTCCAGAAAGATGGACCGTAGGCAGCTACCTGAAATCCAGGCTTTATACGACCAGGGAAAGCTTTCTAACATGGCCGTATTGCTGAACGGTATACGGCTGAATAAAGGGGAATACGGATACGGGTATGGTTATGGCTATGGTTATGGAATTGAAGATAAGAAAAGCATGTGGAAAAAGTTATTTGAAAACCGGGATAGATCATCAAATTCTTAATTTCACATGGCTGATCGGCTGTTCTTATTGCAACCGCCGGTGCCTTATTCTGCTTTTTCTATTGAACTGATACTGATTCCTCTGAAACAGTCATCTGCACAATTATTTTCTACATATCCGGCCGAAGAGATCATCCCATTGTTGTTGGTTTCAAGGTAAGTTTTCGCATCTTCCCGTTTCAATAGCCAGTCAGACTTGGCTCTTTGGTAGATTTCATCTAGGGTTTGTGTCGGATATCCGTTTGTATGTGTGTTCAGATTATTCAGGTCTTCGTCCCATTGTTCCCGAATGGTCAGTTCTACCTGGTTTTGAGCAACTGGTGTTTTGTATACATAGGAACGCCCGGTCGCCCTGCCATTCTTCACCGTGATAATGGTTTGAGAGGTTGAACCTGTCCATGAGCCAGTAGTCACCGTATAGCGGTATGAGTTACCTGAAGAAGTCTTAAAATTCATCCAGACCCGGTAACTGTTATCAAAATCATTTTCGTAAGCGATATCACTTTTTTTGCAGGATGCAAAAAGCGTGACGATCAGCAGTAAAGCTAAGGTAGAGCGATTTCCTTTCATGATTATACTTTTACACGTAAACGCAATATTAACAATTTACGCTACAAATAGTCTTGTTAAATTTATTATTATTTTTCGGTCACTAAAAGTGAGGTGTTACTTGTTTTGTGTGAAAAATCGTTTAACTCCTTTCTTCCCCTAACTATTTTCCGGTTATTTTTTCTCTGTATTGTAATCCCCAATCGGAAATACTATCGGTTAGTATTTTCAGGGAATGCCCCTGTGCTGAAATCTCATAGCTTACAGATAAAGGCTTAGTTGTAAGCACTTTTCTATTGATAAGACCATTTATTTCTAGTTCTTTGAGCTCCCGACTAAGCATTTTCCCCGATATTCCATTGATGTCCCTTAGCAATTCTGAATATCTCATCTCTTTATAGCAGAGACGGGCGATAATAGATACTTTCCATTTCCCACTCAATAGATACATGGTATCATCGATAGCCCGTATCTTTTTTGCGCAATCACTCAGCGGTAGATATCCTGAATTTATCTGTTTTTCCATATTTCAACCCTGGTTACCCAAATGTCACTATTACTTCTTGATAGGTTGTGGCAAAAGTAAACCATCTTGTTTTAATTTTGTCGGTACAGACAATAAAATTTCACACTATGGCATTATTAGATGATTTAAAGTGGCGGTATGCTACCAAAAAGATGAATGGGACAAAAGTATCCCAGGATAAGATAGACTATATTTTAGAAGCTGCCCGTATGGCACCCTCTTCTTCGGGATTGCAGCAGTATAAAGTTATTGTCGTATCAGATCGGGACTTATTGGAAAAAATCAAGGGAGTTGCTTACCATCAGAGCCAGATTACGGATTGTTCACACCTGTTGATATTTGCAGCCTGGGATGGATACAATGATGAACGGATTACAAAGGTATTCAATTATATGATGGACGAACGGGATTTGCCCCATAGCACTATGGATAGTTACAAAAATACGATTTTAAGTCTTTACGAAATACAGGGGCAGGAATGGCAGGCACACCATGCGGCAAAACAAAGTTACATTTCATTTGCGATGGCCATTGCAGCGGCAGCAGAACAAAAAGTAGATGCTACCCCAATAGAAGGTTTTCTTTCTGATAAATTAGATGAACTGTTGAAGTTAAGGGACGGTGGTTACAGAAGTACCGTGATCTTGCCTTTGGGATATCGGAAAGAAGAAGAAGATTGGTTGGTGAACATGAAAAAAGTGCGTCTGCCAAAAGACAAATTTATTACGGAAATGACCATTGAAGATGCCGCCGATATTGGTGATTTACCGATGACACAAACGCTTGATGGTTTTGCGCAAAAATAAGCAAACCGTACACCATTCATCAGGTATTTGGAAATAGGCGTGTCATTCGCGGCTTTCCTCCCAAATTTTGAATATTAACAGCACAGGATAGCGACCCTGTGCTGTTAATAGGCAGTTAACGCCTTGGCTTAAAATCCGGATTGATTACAGGCCTAGTGGTTGAATTGGATACCTTCCAGGAGGTGCGGTACATCCATTCGGTTACTTTTCTGAGCTTCTTATAGTCGATATGCTCCGGATCATCTTTTGGCGTATGGTAATCAGGATGTAATAAGGTCGTGTAAAATACAGCCGGGATTCCTTGTTTCAGGAAAGGGGCATGATCACTCCGGTACAAAAATCCTTCTTTGTGGTTCGGATGATCCCAAACTGAATCCAGTTTGAATTTTGGACCTTCCTCATTGGCCTCTAATGCCATACTGCTGAGTAGTTTGGAAGTGTTATTGGTGCCAAGCGTGCCCAAGATGGCTGCGCTGTCGATAGAATTTCTGCCAATTAAATCGGCATTCAGAACAGCAACGATATCTTCTTTTTTTACTGTTGGATGCAGGGTGTAATAGTTAGAGCCGAATAAATAAGGCTCTTCAGACCCAAATGCAATAAACAATTGTGATCTTTTAGCAGGATTTTTATGGTAAGCTCTTCCTATAGCAAGCATGGCCACTACAGCACTTCCATTATCGTCGGCACCGTTATAAATTGAATCACCTTGTTGTGTTTCTCTCACGCCCATGTGGTCAATATGGCTTGTAATCAATACGTTTTCGGTTTTTAGTTTCTGGTCTGTCCCCTCAATTTTCCCGATCACATTGACCGACGGATATAAAAATGATTCCGTAATCATGTTTGCAGTAAAGCGGACAGGATTGGCTTTAAAAAGAGCTGAATCTTTACCAAACATCCAGAATACAGGAATTGCTGCCTGTTCGGGTAAAACCATTTTACCACCATCATTGAGCTTATAGGCACCTCTCTCGAAACGCACATGTACGTGTTCTTTCCAACCGGTTATCGTAAATTCATCACTGGCAAGAAAGATGATCCCTTTAGCTTTTTTCTGGTATAAGAGATTTCTGTATTTCATGGATGCCAGCCTTTGCATAAATCTTGTCTCAGGAAAAGCCACGTTCAGATCCAGGCCCTCGTAGGTAGGAATTAAGGCAACTACTTTTCCTTCCATGTTTGCTGCGGAAATATTTTCATTTGTTCCATTACCGATAAATACGATATCTGCATCAATTTTGGCCTGCAATGGCTCTATGGCCAAAATATCTTTCCAGAGTTCCAGCTGATGCTCACCTATTTTTATGGTGCTTAATGGCGATATACGATCTCTTTGTACATTAAAGAACTGAAAAAATGTTCCATCATTACCGGCAGGTTTCATTCCTGTTGCTCTCATCTGATCGGCTAGCCATACGGCTGCCCTTAATTCATCGGGTGAACAGAATTCCCGTCCCCTGAAACTATCGCCGGCAAAAGTGTATAAATCATTCTTTAAATCACTTTCTTTAATGGCTGCCAAACCTTTGGCAGGAGGTAACTGCGCGTTGGCAGATAAATTGAGCAGGCAGGTCAAACAAGTAAGTAATCGTAATCTGGCAAATTGTTTCATGATCTTAAGGAATGGGCTTAGCAATTAATAATTTCAGCAATTTTACGAAAAACTTGTGTGAATGAAAACTTGCGTTGATGTTGACTGAAGTAGTCTGCTGAGAGGTATCATACAGACGTATCTGTATCACTATAAAGTGAAGGTGGAAATACGTCTGTCCTGAACTTCTTGCTTTTGTAATTTCGATCATTGAAAATGATAGGATAGCAATTCTATTGGGATGTGCCTTTCTTTCCAAAAACACCACTCCAGGAGCCACAGCTCCAAAGTGGCCAGATCACCAATAATGGATGCAGGAAAAGTCTCGTCAGCCTCAGTCCGTCGCTATTTAGCCCAAAGGCATCAACCTTGTTGGTATATTGTGCATAATTACCAGGAAATATGGCCACGAAAAAGATTGCCGCTACCCATCCTACAGCTACACGGTAGCGTTTTAGAAAAATGAGAGAAAGTCCGATGGAGATCTCTGCAATACCTGATAACAATACGACCAGGCCATCTTCAATCGGAACCCATTCAGGAACCTGTGCAAGGAAGTCCGTGCGGACAAAGCTGAGGTGTCCTATGCCGGTAAAAAGGAGCAAACATCCCAATAGGATCCTGAAGATGTTCTGGGTTTTGGAATAATGGTTAAATGTTTCCATAATTTGAGTTCTTTAGCTGATTAAAATTAACGATAATTTATGTAAACCACTATAGTTCAGTTGTTAATGGTGCTTTTTTTTGCTATGGGAAACCTGTCTTGTGGGAGCTGCGTGATTCTCCTGACCTACATTTTCAAACAGTATGTCCTGAGCCTTGTAGCCCCAACAAACATTTTCTATATTTGAGGAGTGCCCTTTGAATTAAGGGTATACTGTTTTCAAGACTGGTTCTCTACATCATCCAGGAAAACACCATTAACAATTCTTATGCTAACCATTTTTGTATGTGCGGTAAACTGGGCAATTATCTGCTTGTTTTTATTCTGGCTGTTTTTAGTGGGCAACTTTTTGGAGCTGAACACATTCCTTATACGACACTGGGTATTGAAAAAGGCTTATCCAATAATGCAGTAAGATGCATATTTAAAGATGCCAAAGGGTTTATGTGGTTTGGTACCCATGACGGATTGAACCGTTATGATGGATATGAATTTAAGATCTACCGTAACCAGCTTGGGGATAAAAGCTCCTTGCCCCATAACTATATCTATGCAATAAATGAAGATAGAAACCACAATTTGTGGGTAGGGACAGGGCAGGGAATAGGTATCCTGAATCCCTTGTCCAATAAATTTACTCCGGCATATTACAAGAGGAAATCTGATGGAATGAGGATGGAGTTAAATTGCCAGATCAACAGGATCAAGACGGCACCGAATGGAGATATCCTGATCGCAACAAATGGTTCAGGCCTGTTGGTGACCCCAGTGAATGATGAAAATGCAGTATCGGTAGCTGTACAAAATAAAGATGGTAAACTGATCAATGCTTACAATGTAACCGATATAAAGATTTCCGGAAACAAGAACGTCTTTATGTTTATTGAACGGATAGGGCTTTGCGTATATGATACCCGGAGCAGAAAAATCAGGGTGATTGATCGAACAGTCTCGTTCGCCAATTGTATAGAACCAGAAGAAGGAGGTCACGTGTGGATGTGTTCTCCGGAAGGCTTGTATAGGTATGATTATCAATCGCGGAAAACGACCAGGATGGACCAGGGGAAATCGAATCTGTCAAACGCTGAACTTATTCTCTCTGTGCGCATGGACAAGTACCAAAACCTATGGATGGGAACGAAGGCAGATGGATTGAAAGTGTTTAACGCCAGTACCGGGAAAACCACCTGGCGTTCCCTGGAAGGGCCTAACAACAGCCAGTCCGTTACGGCCATTTTTGAAGATGAACGCGGGAGGAAATGGATCGGTACTTCGAAAGATGGGATATACATATTTGATACACATCATTCCAGATTTAAGACGATTTCCCAGCAGCCCCAGAACCGCTCCGGCCTGATCAATAATTTCGTCTCGGCATTTTTTGAGCAACCAGATGGTAAAATTTGGATTGGAACCGATGCCGGAGGAATCAGTATCTGGAACCGCCCCCAAAATGTGTTTACTAACCTGAAAGCTGAAGCGGGCAATCCCCATTCCTTAAGCAATAATGCCATCAGCATGATCAGGAAGGATTACCTGGGGGACATTTGGATCGCCACTTACGGCGGGGGAATCAATAAGGTGAATCCTGATGGCAGGAGTTTTAAGCATTACAAATGTATCAATGAATATACAGGCTTCGAAAATGAAAATGTATGGCAATTGCTGGAAAGCCATGACCGGGTATTGTGGGCCACTACATTTTCTCATGGTACCTTATACTATTTCAATAGAAGTAAAGACCGCTTTGAGGTCTTTGATAAAAATCTGGAGGAGAACCTACTTGCCTTAAAAGAAGACCGTCATGATGTTTTGTGGGGAGGAAATGCCTCTTCACTGATCAGGATCGACCGTCAGGCAAAAAATCATACCGCTATAGATATAGGAAAGCCGGTACGGGTCATCCATGAAGACAGGTATGGAAACTTCTGGCTTGGAACGGAAGGCGGCGGACTCATACTGTTTAACCGTAAAACCATGAAGGTCATTAAGCGATTTTCTACGGTCGAAGGCCTTTGTAATAACTCTATCCTCAGTATCGTAGAAGATAAGGGAAACCTGTGGTTGAGTACCTTCAGCGGACTCTCCAAATTTGATATTAAACGACAAACCTTTTTGAATTTTTACCAGGACGATGGGTTACAGAGCAACCAGTTCCTGGACAATTCATCTTTGAAACTCCGTTCAGGTGAATTGGTTTTTGGAGGACTAAAAGGATTTAATATATTTCATCCCGATAGTATTCAGTCTAACGGAATTGTCCCTCCAATTTTGATTACCGGCATCCGTATAAACAATATGCCTATTTCTTCGGAAGATGAATATGTGCTGAAGACAACAGAACACCAGGTGGAAGAGCTGAAGATCCCTTATGGTGAAGCTGCTATAACGGTTGATTTTGCCGCACTGGAGTACACCGTACCCGGTAAGATTTCCTATGCCTATTATATGGAGGGATGGGACAAAGGCTGGAATTATTCCAATAAAATAAGGACAGCGGCTTATACCAATCTGGCAGATGGAAATTATAAGCTACATATCAAGTCGACAAACACAGATGGCGCCTGGGCAGATAATGAGAAAATTATTCTTGTCCATATCCTTCCGCCCTGGTACAGAAGCTGGGTGGCCTATTTTTTCTATACCATTTGTGCATTGGGAGCCGGATATATTTTTATTGACTATCAGAAGCGGCAGTCTTTCCTTAAATACCAGATTGATCTGGCAAATTTGAGAGTCGAACAGGAGAAAGAGATGAGTGAGAATAAACTTACTTTCTTTACAAATATCTCTCATGAATTCAGGACACCGCTGACATTAATTATTAATCCGATAAAAGAGTTTCTGAACAGCAAAAATGGCTATGTGGATCCAAAGGAACTGATCATAGTGTACCGAAATGCACGAAGACTGCTTAACCTTGTCGATCAGCTCTTGTCTTTCAGGAAATCGGAGACCCAAAAGCTTAAGGTCTCAAAATTCAATTTCGTTACATTCAGCAAAGAAATTTTTGCTTGTTTTGCCCAGCAGGCAAAAGCGAAGCATATTAATTTTGAACTGCTTTGTTCAGCTGAAGAAATAGAAATTTTCGGCGATCGTGAAAAACTGGAAATCGTTCTCTTTAACCTGATTGCCAATGCATTTAAGTTTACCCCAAAAGGAGGTGCAATCAAACTCCGGTTACTGTTAAATGAAAAGGATCTGGAGATACAGGTTTCTGATACCGGTATGGGCATAGCTGAGGATGCCGGATCAAAAATTTTCGATAGGTTCTATCAGGAAGCTAAACAGCATGCCAGTTCGGGATTTGGTATCGGTTTGTTTCTCGTTAAAAACCTGGTGGAAGCCCATCATGGAACTGTTTCCTATTCCAGCGTTCCAGGGGAAGGTACCGACTTCAGACTGAATTTATTACTGGGTAGCAGCCATTTTAAAGCTGATGAGATACTAGAATATACCCCTGATATGGAAGGATCAGGCAGGACCGAGGATAACAATTATGTGAACGATATCTGTCAGATCGAAGAACCTGAAAGTTCTGCCGGCAATCCATTGTCTGTAGAACCAACAACAGAGAAAAAAGCCATACTAATTGTGGAAGATAATGCTGATATCAGAAATTATGTCAAAAAAATATTTGAGAAAGACTACCTGGTGTATGAAGCTGCTAACGGAAATGCTGGTGAGACACTGGTCCGAAAATATGTTCCTGATATAGTCATCACTGATGTGATGATGGACGAGGGGAATGGCCTGGATTTGTGCACCAGTATCAAATCAAATCCGGAACTCAGCCATATTCCTGTGATTATCCTCACTTCCAGCTCCTCCTCCGAAATTAAATTAAAAGGAATAGAACTTGGAGCAGATGATTTTATTACCAAACCATTCGACAAGGATATTTTAATTGCCAGGGTGGCCAACCTGTTGAAAAGCCGGAATGCACTGCAACAGTATTTCCTGAATGAGATTACCCTGAAGTCTGATGATTTCAAAGTTTCAAAAGAATATAAGGAGTTCCTTGAAAAATGTATTTCGATTACAGAGAAACACATGGACAATCCTGATTTTAATGTGAAAACCCTGGCAGATGAATTGGCAACCTCTCCGTCATTGCTGTACAAGAAAGTGAAAGCGATATCGGGAAAAACAACGAATGAATTTATTCGCTATATAAGACTTAGAAAAGCCGCTCAATTGCTCATCAATTCCGATTATAATATCAACCAGACCGCATTGCTCTGTGGTTTTAATGATATCAGGTATTTTAGGGAACAGTTTAACAAGGTATTCGGTATCAGGCCGTCCGATTATATCAAGAAGTATCGGAATAACCTGTCAGACAAACATCGGGTGATCAGGGATTTTTAAGTATGGTAAATGGTGACAGGTGATTCGTGTCTTCAATTATTTTTCTCGCGGAACGTATTAAGAATAAGTTGCTGCTGATATCATGATACCAGCATATCCTGGACAAGTTTTACCCCTTGGTTCTTATCTGGATTGATGAATGGTATCCTTTATAAATTCATTGTTGGGGGGGCTTTGTGATGGAAAATAAACTTTCACATTCTGTCCCCCCTAATGTATGAATTCATCCCCCCTGAGGCATGTTGAAAATTCAGTAATTGCGCATAACCAAATAGGGCAGTTGAATCTAAATTCGATGTGGAATCAATACATAAAATAGTGCTACATTATCTGTCCAAATAGACGGAATTAAACCTGTAAGAAATGAGAAAGATGAAGTTACCCCGTGTTTTCCTTGTATGTTTACTCTTCATAAGCATAAGAGGTTATTCACAAACGAAAGAAGATATCCTGGCCAGTTTGAATTCGGCCAATGTGTACTGGCAGTCAAATCACAAAGCCCAGGTCAATGCTTTCTGGGATAATGCCGCTTACCATACCGGTAACATGGAAATCTATCAGCTGACCAAAAATGAAACATACAGGAAATACGCTGAAGATTGGGCGGAATATAACAAATGGATGGGTGCAAAATCGGATGACAAATCCCAATGGAAATATTCCTATGGAGAAAAAGATGAGTATGTGCTTTTTGGCGACTGGCAAATCTGCTTTCAAACCTATATTGATCTGTATCTTCTGAAGCCTGAAGCCTATAAAATTGCCAGGGCGAAAGAGGTGATGCAATATCAGATGAGTACGCCGGCTAATGATTATTGGTGGTGGGCAGATGGCTTGTATATGGTGATGCCGGTCATGACTAAACTTTATAAGTTAACTGGCGATCGGCAATATTCGGATAAACTTCATGAATATTTAACCTACGCCAATAGCATTATGTATGATAAAGAAGCAAAGCTGTATTATCGTGATGCAAAGTATATTTATCCTAAACATAAAAGCGCCAATGGCAGAAAGGATTTCTGGGCCAGGGGAGACGGATGGGTATTTGCAGGATTGGCAAAGGTGCTGAAAGACCTGCCGGAGAATGATCCGCATCGTGAAGAATACGTTTCAAGATTTAAGGATATGGCCAAAGCAATTGTTAAAAGTCAGGCCGCAGATGGCTATTGGACACGCAGTATGCTTGATCCTGATCATGCTCCCGGACCGGAAACCAGCGGGACGGCCTTTTTTACCTATGGTTTGTTCTGGGGAATTAACCATGGTCTGCTGAAAGAAAAAACGTATCTGCCTGCAGCCCTAAAAGGCTGGAATTACCTCTCTAAAAAAGCATTGCAGCCTGATGGAAAAGTAGGCTTTGTACAGCCGATAGGTGAAAAGGCCATTCCCGGACAGGTGGTGGATGTGAATTCGACAGCGAATTTCGGCGTTGGCGCATTCCTGTTGGCCGGCTGTGAACATTATCGTTATCTATTAAACGCAAAATAAATATCCTTTCAATTCTTAACCTGATGAAACCATCACGCGCCTAGCGTTTACAAACAGCAATGAAAACCGAGCTTGCGAGTTCTTGAATGCAAATGAGAAACAATAAGAGCTGATCGCTCCATAACCTTTAAAAAGACAATGTTCACTGATGAAACTTAAACTACTGATTTTATTTTTACTGATCCGGGTCGCACAGGCCAATGCACAAAATAACGAATGGGAAAACCCTATGCTCATTGATCAGGGTAAGGAACGCCCACATGTTCCCTTTATGGTCTTTGGGAATGAAAAAGACGTGATTGATGATGATTACTCCAAATCATCCAATTACAAACTGCTGAATGGTAGCTGGAAGTTTAATTATGTAGATAAATATGCTGACAGGATCAAAGATTTTTACCGTGCTGATATAAATGACGCACTTTGGGCAAATATCACTGTTCCATCAAACTGGGAGCTGAACGGGTTTGGTATCCCCATCTATACCAATATTACCTATCCCCATCCCAATAATCCGCCTTTTATCGGGGAGAATAACCCTGTTGGAACCTACAGGAAAACTTTTACCGTACCTGCTGGCTGGAAGAATAAAGAGACTTTTATCCATTTCGGATCGATATCCGGATGTGCTTTCATCTATGTGAATGGCAAAAAAGTGGGGATGACTAAGGCTTCGAAGACACCCGCAGAATTTAATATCACCCCTTTTTTAAAAGAGGGGGATAATCAGCTGGCTGTTCAGGTCTTCCGCTGGCATGATGGCAGTTATCTGGAAGACCAGGATTTCTGGCGCCTGAGTGGAATTGAACGTGATGTTTACCTTTATGCCCTGGAGAAATTATCAGTTTGGGATTTCTTTTTAAAGGGTGACCTGGATGGCAGTTATAAAAATGGTCTTTTCAGTGCCGACATTGAGCTGAGGAAATTCTCCGGAAACAAGGTTTCTTCAGGAGTGGTGACCGTAACCTTATCAGATAAAAGCGGAAAACAGATCTACAGTAAAAAACAGGAGTTTAGTACAACTGCAGATTCCATACAAACGGTTCAGTTCAATGGAACCATCAGTAATCCTTTAAAATGGAATGCGGAGCAGCCTAATCTCTATAACTGTATCATTAAAGTTGAGGACAATAAAGGAAAGCTGCTGTCCCTGACCGGAGCTAAGGTTGGTTTCAGAAAGGTGGAAATCAAAGATGCCCAGCTGATGATCAATGGAGTGGCGACCATGGTCCACGGGGTGAACAGGCACGAACATGATGATGTAACCGGGCATACGACGACAAAAGAATTGATGTTGAAGGATATCCGGCTGATGAAGGAGCTGAACATCAACTCTGTAAGGCTTTCCCATTATCCGAATGATCCGCTCTGGTATAAGCTGTGTGATGAATTCGGACTCTATCTCGTAGATGAGGCCAACATTGAAACCCATGGATTGGGAGCTGAATTCCAGTCCTGGTTTGATAAAGGCAAACACCCTGCCTATCTTCCACAATGGGCAGCAGCACATACCGATCGTACCGTGCGTATGGTGGAGCGGGATAAAAACCATCCCTCAATTATTATCTGGTCGCTTGGGAATGAATGTGGCAATGGCCCCGTCTTTCATGATAATTACAAGTGGATCAAATCACGTGACAACAGTCGTCCTGTGCAGTTTGAGCAGGCTGGTGAGGACTGGAATACGGATATCGTTTGCCCCATGTATCCCAGCATAGGCAATATGAAACAATATGCTGCTGATACGTCGAAAAAACGTCCTTACATCATGTGCGAATATGCCCATGCCATGGGAAATGGGAATGGAAACTTTCAGGAATATTTTGATATCATCCGGTCATCCAAACATATGCAGGGCGGATTTATCTGGGATTGGGTTGATCAGGGGATCAAAACGAAAGATGCCAATGGAAAAACCTTCTGGGCATACGGAGGCGATTTAGGTGGATTTTACTGGCAGAATGATGAAAATGGGGTCGCGGATGGAATGATCAGTTCTGACAGGACTCCGGATCCAGGCGCTTATGAGATTAAAAAGGTTTATCAGAATATCCTCTTTACTTCAAATGATATCTCTAAAGGGAATCTAACGGTCGAGAATACATTCGACTTCACTAACCTGAGTGAATACAGTTTTAAATGGGAGCTATTTGCCAATGGAAAAAAAGTTAAAGAGGGTAAATTTGAGATGAATCTCGCCCCACACCGTAAACAGCAGGTGAAATTGAAAATGCCCCAATTTAAATCGGCTGCAGGTACTGAATATTTCTTAAATGTTTTTGCCTATACCAGGAACGAAAGCCCAATGTTAAAGGCTGGATTTGAAGTAGCCAAAGAGCAATTTAAATATGCAGGCGATTATTTTGCAAAAACAGCCCGTACAGGAAGTACCCTGGATATGAAAAGGGATCGTGATAAGATCATTTTCAATGCGGGAAAGGTGACTGGTGAATTTGATGTGAAAACAGGCCGTTTTACCAAATACACCTTGAATACTAATTCTTCCCTCAGGAATTTCCCTGAGCCTTATTTCTGGAGGGCACCGACCGACAATGATTTTGGTAACAACATGCCTCAGCGATTGGGTATATGGCGCGCTGCACATGAAGGAAAATTGTTAAAGAACGTTGATGTTTCCAAACAGACAGACAGCGGACTGGTGATTAAAGTCAGTTATGAACTCAGCAGTATTCAGGTTCCTTACACCATTACTTATTTGATTCAACCCGACGGATCAATAAAAGTTACCGCTTCGATGAATCTTGGGAACCGGGAATTGCCTGAACTTCCACGTTTTGGAATGCGTACTGTATTGCCGGGGCGTTTTGACCACCTCAGCTATTACGGACGTGGCCCATATGAGAACTATACCGACCGGCATGATGCTTCCTTCATTGGTTTATATGAAGATAAAGTGGAAAATCAATTTTATAAAGGTTATATCCGTCCCCAGGAAAGTGGCAATAAAACAGATGTGAGGTGGCTTTCTTTAACTGATGATACCGGAAAAGGCTTGATGATTCAGGGTGTGCAGCCAATTTCTTTCACAGCCATCAATCACAGTACTGAGGACCTTGATCCGGGATTAACCAAAAAACAACAGCATCCTACGGATCTTCCGGTAAGAAATGAGGTCTTTTTATCGATAGACTTAAAACAACGCGGTGTAGGTGGAGATGATAGCTGGGGAGCTTATCCGCACGATCAATATCTCTTACTGGATAAGGTGTACAGCTATAGTTATATACTTAAATTAATTGATGGAGAAAATGGTCAGGTTCAATAGAAAATTAAGTTTTTACTTGTTTTTTCTCGCTTTATCCTTCCCATCCTGTGCTTTAAAAAAAGCACAGGATTTCTCCGGAATTTATGCCCCGGAAGGGTATAAGCTGGTCTGGAGTGACGAGTTCAATAAGGATGGAGTTCCCGATCCGGAGAACTGGGGCTATGAAAAGGGATTCGTAAGGAACGAAGAATTACAATGGTACCAGCAGGAAAATGCGATTTGTTCAGGTGGAAAGTTAATGATTGAGGCAAGAAAAGAACAAAAGCCAAATCCTTTATACCAGGAGGGAAGCCGGGACTGGAGAAAGAAACGTCAGTATATTGAGTATACCTCTGCTTGTCTCATTACACGTAACCTGCAAAGTTTTCAATATGGAAGATTCGAAATGAGAGGTAAGATTGATATTTCTTCAGGATTGTGGCCCGCTTTCTGGACACTGGGTATGGAAGGAAACTGGCCAGCAAATGGAGAGATCGATATTATGGAGTATTATAAAGGCAACTTATTGGCCAATATTGCTAGCCTGGGTAAGGAGGGAAAGCCGAAATGGTTTAGTCAACAGATCGCTGTAGATAGCTTAGGAGGCAAAAAATGGGCATCGGAATTTCATGTCTGGCGCATGGATTGGGATGAGACAGCCATCAGTTTATTTGTGGATGGAAGGTTGCTCAATAAAACCATGTTGAGTCAGCTGGAAAATGATAAACCCGGCTCATTTCATCCTTTTAAACAAAAGCATTATCTTTTATTTGACTTAGCGATGGGAGGGATGAATGGAGGCGACCTTGGAGATACCGAATTTCCAAACCGTATGGAGATTGATTATGTAAGGGTTTACCAGAAATAATGTTGATACATTTTAGCATTACCATAAAAAGCAAAAGACCACACATTGCTGTCCTCCAGCTAAAATCTAATTCATAGTAATCGCCAGGAGTAAGAATATGGTTTAATTTTATGACAGTTTCATCAGATTTTTATTTAGAATCCTGATGATCATTCCTGTACCAATGATGCGGGCGCCCTCTTTGAATTCAAAGCTTAAACCTGGATATAAAAGATGATTAAAATGATCAATCGCTATGATACGTATTTCCGCATCAACGGTATCTCCTGGGAATACACAGTTTGTACCAATAAATCGTTGTTCTCCTGAAGTGTGCATTTCATCAAAAGGGAATTTAATATTTGGCCTGTACCCTGAAAAGGCAGGGGTACTTCTACCTCCTTCCGCTGTAGAATTATACTTTAGTGTTGCAATGAAATCAATGGTCTGTTTTATTAACATCTATTCATATAAATTTAAGAATATACTTATCATACTTTTTTGAGCAGAATTTTTTCTGTTATTAATGCCAGTTAAATCCGCAATGTCTGCATTGCCTGGCTTTAGGCGTTCTTGTTAGTCTGTTACATTTTGGGCAGCAATTCAACTGAATCTTCTCTTTATGCTCTGACCATATTCTATCGGCTGCTTTTAGTTTAAATTTTTCTTCTCCCAATAAGACTAGAGCTAGTGCATCCTGGTCTTCTGTTAACCAACCAATCTTTTTATAAAGACGGATGTTTGTATTCAAAACATTAGGATCGTTGCCACAGTCTAATTTGATCAAGGAATGCAAGTGTCTCAAGGCTAATTTTTCTTTATCATTTAACAGTATGGAATAGTAATTAAAGATATAGTCTGCGGTTTCCTGATCCATCTAAGCTGATTTATTTAATGTACAAATTAATGAATAAATTAGTCCATTAAAAATTTAACGATCATTTGTCACATCCGGATATTTCCGGTTTTTCTTAACTGGTACGGTAAACAACCAAAATGTCTTTTAAAAGCTGATTAATAGTCAATTTTTTTAGGGAGGAATTGCATTTCATCAAGAGAAGACTCGTAAATGATTCAATTTATCAGCTTTTTTGTATTTATTTCATTTACACGTAAGGGTAAACTGTCACTGACGTGTTAAAGGGGTAAATACAAAAAATGAAGAAAATTTATTGTTTAACCTTTTTGCTCCTCAATGTATTACTTTTTGAAGTAAACGCGCAGGATAAAGGCTGGAATTCCTATACGCAAACGATCAGGGGAACGGTATCGGACAAAGCATCAGGACGTGCAATTCCTGGAGTGACCATTACCTTAACAGACCTGGAAGGTATCCATACGACCACAGACTTACAGGGAAATTACCGTTTAAAAAAGATACCTGTCGGAAGACATACCCTGAAACTATCGGGAATAGGCTATCAAACCATTATCCTTTCAGACATTTTGATTACTTCAGGAAAAGAAACTGAAGTGAATCAGGAACTTGAAACAAAAGACGAACAACTCCGTGAAGTTACCATCAGTGTTGCTGCCGGCCAGCGGGCCTCCAATCTGATGGCAATGTCCAGCAGCCGGTCCTTTTCTCCCGAAGAAACCAATAGGTATGCAGGCGCAATGTTTGACCCTGCAAGAATGGCCCAAAGTTTTGCAGGGGTAGTCGCAGGAGGTGATGACAATGAAATCATTGTCCGTGGAAATTCACCAAAGAGTCTGCAATGGCGTTTAGAAGGTATAGAGATTATCAATCCCAACCATTTTGGGAACCAGGGTTCAGCAGGCGGTGCAGTGAGTATGTTAAACACTACCGTACTTGGAAAATCGGACTTCTATACAGGAGCCCTTCCCGCGGAATACAATAATGCAACTGCAGGGGTATTCGACCTGAGGTTCAGGAAGGGGAATACCGATAAACGCGAATATGCATTTACCATTGGTGTATTGGGTGCCGGAGCAACCCTTGAAGGTCCCTTTAAAAAAGGAGGATCCGCATCGTATTTAATCAGTTACCGTTATTCTGCATTGGATATGTTGCAGAAAATGGGGCTCAATATTTCATCTGATGGGGTGCCCAGATACCAGGATCTGTCGTTTAATTTCGTTGTTCCCACGAAGAAAGCAGGTACATTTTCCCTGTTTGGAATTGGCGGGAGCGGAGGCCTGTTTAATGAAGCGGACAGGGATTTTAACAAATGGGAAGAAAGGGATGATGCCCAGGACATCAATCTGAAGTACCGCGCCGCAAGTATCGGCCTGAAACATGTGCTGATAGCGAATGAAAGATGGTCCATCCACAATATCATATCGTATTCAGGCGACCGCAGTAGACTGAAAGTAGATACCCTGAATACCACTTATTTGGCAGGACGGACATTTGATAATCAGTATGACAATTCCGCTGTACGTTACGCCGGAACGCTGAATTACCGCTGGAATGAACACAATACCCTCCGTGCAGGAGTAAACGGATCCTTACTGGGTTATAACCTGCGTGATTTACAGTATAAAGAAGAACACAAAAGATTAGAAGAAATACTCAACGAAAAAGGGAATGCAGGTACTTTTGATGCTTATATCCAGAATAAACATGATTTTGGAAGTCAGCTATCCTTAAATACGGGGGTTCATACCAATTACTTCAACCTGAGCAATAGCTGGTCACTGGAATACCGTGCCGGCATCAACTGGAAGATCAGTCGGGATCAGTTACTGACCCTGGCAGGAGGGACCTACAGCAGGCTGGAACCTATTTCTTATTATTTTGCTAAAGACAATGCCGCTCTAAATTTCAGCAGCAGTAAATTGAAACCCACCAAATCGGAACAGATCGTGATGGGCTATGAAAAACAGTTTCCGAATCGACTGAAGTTTAAAACCGAAGTGTACTACCAGTACCTGTCACAGGTGCCTGTATCGATCGATTCTTCCAATAATTTCTCCCTGTTAAACGTATCCGATAATTCAGCAATAGGTTCCTCCAGCTATACTGCTTTAGTGAACAAGGGAACGGGGAAGAACTATGGACTTGAACTCTCCCTGGAGAAATCGATGAGGAATGGGTATTACTTTATGTTGTCTTCTTCCCTGTTCCGATCTACCTTCAAGGCGCTGAGTGGAGAGGAGTTCAATACCACTTTTGATACCCGTTATGTCGGTAACCTGGTTGCCGGAAAAGAATGGACAGCAGGAAAGCAGCGCAAAAACCTGTTCGGCCTGAATGGTAAACTGATCTATGCCGGTGGAAGGCGCTATTCGCCAATTCTATTAGAGGAGTCGCTTAGACTGGATGAGCAGGTGATTGACCAGACAAAAACCAATACCTTAACAGCCGATCCTTATATTCGCATGGATTTTTCTGCCACTTACCGCATCAACAGGAAAAGGGTAAGCCATGCGATCATTTTAGATATCCAGAATTTACTCAACAGGGAAAATAATATGGGTTTATATTATAATCCGAGTAAAAGGGATGTGGAGCTGAATAAATGGATAGGGATTATTCCAACACTCAATTACCGTATAGAACTATAATTGTTAAATCATGATCAATTTAACAGATAAGAATTTGGATTTGAATAACGAACAGTTGATACCACTGCTGCTGTCAGGAGATGAGCGCACATTTGAAAATGTGTATAAACATTTTCTAAGGCCGCTCCATGTTTACGCCATCAATATATTGAGAGATGAAGATGCAGCAAAAGGAATGGTACAGAATATTTTTTTAAAACTATGGGAACGAAGGAGTACGCTGAAGTTTAGTGGCTCCCTGCAGGCTTATCTCTATGCTGCGGTGTACCATGAATGCCTGAATTACTTACGTCATGAAAAAGTTAAGGTAAATCATCAAAATGATATGGCAAACAAGATGACAAATAAAGCAGAACCCGGCAATGGAATGGAGTTGGCCGACTTGAGGGAAAAACTGCAGCAGGCCCTGGGCGACTTACCCGAAAAATGCCGTACAATATTTCAGTTAAGCCGTTTTGAAGAGCTGAAATACCAGGAAATAGCCGATCAGTTAGGTATATCTATCAAAACGGTAGAAGCGCAGATGGGCAAGGCGCTGAAGATCCTGCGGTATAAATTGCTGGACTACCTGCCTTTTATCATTTGGTTGATCAGCCATCAAATAATCATATTTAAATAAGAAGAAATGGACGAGTTATTAGCAAAATATATGATGGGCGAAGCCAGTCCTGAAGAAATGGAATTGGTGGCAAAGTGGCTGGAGGAAAGTGAGTACAATGAGAAGTACTTTGCCCATTTTAAGCTGATCTGGGAAACAGCGGAAAGCCTGAAAACAAAAAGTAACCTGGATGTAGAGCAGTCCTGGGAAGAGTTTAAACAACTGACACAACAGGCAGAGAAAGGCCCTGCTCAAAACAGATACCCAATGGCTGCTTCTGGTACATCAAAGGGCAGCCTTGTACACTGGATCAGGATCGCTGCCATATGGGTTTGTGTGGTCGGTATTTCCGCCTTACTGTATACCTTTCTGCGTCCCGGAGCACCGGAATTATTGACCCTGGAGACCTTTGATGAGGTGAAGACGGATACATTGTCGGATGGTTCTGTCCTTACGCTGAACAAAAATTCTGTACTGACTTATCCGGCTACATTCACAGGAAATACCCGTGAACTGAGACTGATCTCCGGAGAAGCATTTTTCAGTATTGCAAAGGACCCTTCAAAACCTTTCCTGGTGCAGCTTGACCATGCTGTGGTTAAAGTAGTAGGTACTTCATTTAATATCCGAAAGGGAAAGAAGAAAGCAGAAGTCATTGTCGAAACCGGAATTGTGGAAGTCATCAGAAAGAAGGTCGTTGTACGGCTTCAACCTGCGGAAAAGGTAGAAATCGATTATACCACAGGGGAACTGAAGAAAGGATTGAGCAAGGATAATTTCTATAATTACTACCGCACCAAAGAGTTTGTAGCGAATAAAACCCCTTTATGGCGTGTAGCAGAAGTATTAAATGAGGTGTATAAAGTGAATATACAGATTCCTGACCGGACACTGGCCAACAGGACGCTAACCACTACGCTTAAACTTGGCCCGCTGGATCCTATCCTGGACCTGCTGGCCAGCACATTCAACGTACATATTATCCATCAGTCAGGTCAGATTATTATTAAATAGCAAAGAAAATCATGAAATATATATACCCTACTTTTTGCGTACTCAGCTTATTCTTCTGTATGCTGACAGGTATTGTTAAGGCCCAGCATAAGTTAAATTCCCTGGTGAGTACACGCGTCAGACAGGTGAAGCTGTCAGCTTTGCTGGATACCATAGAGAAGAAGAACGGTTTTTACTTTTCCTATAGCAATGACCAGATCCGGACAGATAGCCTCATTAACCTGTCTGTAAGCAACCTGCCCCTAAGAGCGGTTTTGGATACGTTATTTAATGGAAAGGTAGATTATAAAGAGATTCCGGGATATGTCATCCTTCGCCTGGCACCCCACAATCTGAGGATGGATGCAGAAACTGAAGGTGGAAAGGAACACAGCTATGACATCAGTGGTTATGTGCTGGATGAACAAACCGGACTTGGCCTTCCCAATGCAAGTGTGTATGAAAAGAGATTGCTGGTCTCCACACTGACGGATCAGAAGGGATTCTTTAAGATCCGGATCAAAGGCTCCGGTATGGTTACCCTTTCGGTAAGCAAGGAATTTTACCGGGATGCCAGTGTAACTTTCCTCAGTGATGTGACGATTTCAGTACAGCCTGAAAATACCGGCTACAATGCCGATTCCAGGCCAAGTAAAACCGAGAAGAACTGGCTGGGCAGATTGTTTATTTCACCAAAACAGAAAATACAGAGCCTTAACCTGGCGGGATATTTTAAAACGGTACCTTTCCAAACGTCCTTAATGCCAGGCCTGAGCTCCCATGGAATGATGAGCAGTGAGGTGCTGAACCATTTCTCCCTGAATATTCTGGGAGGATATACTGCCGGATTGGATGGGATAGAGCTGGCAGGTTTGTTCAACCTCAATAAACAGGATGTTCGGTATTTACAGATGGCTGGTCTGTTCAATGTTACCGGAGGGAATTTCAGTGGTGTACAGCTGGCCGGGATAGGGAATAATGTGTCAAAAAAGCTGGACGGACTGCAAATGGCGGGTATCTATAACCAGGTAAAAGATAGCCTGAAAGGAGCACAGTTTGCAGGGATTGTCAATCATGCTGGTGGAAAAGTAAATGGGGTCCAGGTAGCCGGGATATTGAATAAGGCGAGGGTAATGGACGGATTTTCCCTGGGACTAATCAATATCGCAGATACGCTGAACGGTTATGCTGTGGGATTGTTAAACTTTTCCCGGAATGGCTACCATAAGATACAGGTTTATTCCAATGAAATAGCTCCTGTGAATGTTGGCTTCAAAACAGGAAACCAAAAGTTGTATTCGGTGTTGACTGCTGGAGTGAATCCCAATGACAGGGGGACTTATTTCATCATGGGATTTGGCATCGGGCATGATTTTATTTTCAATGACCGCTTCCTGCTTTCTGCTGAAGCTTCTTCCCTGACCTTACAAGCCAGGAAATGGGGTAAATCGCATATGATCAGCCGGCTGAGTACACTGATGAATTTCAACATCAGTTCAACAATGGGCCTTTTTGCCGGTCCTTCATTTAACCTGTACTATGATCAGGGAAGCGGTGTCGCTGCTGAACAGCAACAGATTACCAGAAATAAACCCGGACTTATGCATATAGGTAACAACAAAGCCTGGATCGGTTGGACAGCGGGTTTTTCTTTTTTATAATGTATGTTTGTTACGGTTATTTACTGGCAAGTATCAATTAAAATTAGCTGATCATGATAGATGAAAGTCTGCTCCTTACCTTCGGGTCTAAAACCGTAGGTTTTGACAAGGGCGAAATACTTTTTAAACAGGGAGATACTCCACGATATTACTTTCAGATCAATACAGGGGCAATCAAAATGAACAATTTCAATGATCAGGGGAAAGAATTTGTCCAGGGACTTTTTTCCGCTGGTGACAGCTTTGGAGAGCCTCCTTTATTTCTTCAGGATACGTATCCGGCCAATGCCATTGCCATTATTCAATCCACCATACTGATCCTCCCGAAAGATAAATTCATGGACCTGCTGGTAGCCAACCCGCAGGTCCACCTCAGCATCACCACGAATCTGGCGAGGCGGCTTTATTACAAATCTATCATGGCATCTGAAATATCCTCCCAGGAACCTGAACACCGTGTGCTGAAGCTGATTGATTATTTTAAAGTCAAGGTCAATAAGGTTCCTGCAACACTTCGGTATAAAGTGGAAATCACCCGGCAGCAGATTGCAGATCTCACCGGATTAAGGGTGGAAACGGTCATCCGGGCTATCAAATCGCTGGAGAAAAAAGGAGAATTGATAATCGAAAACCGTAAGGTTTACCGGTAGTCTTAGCCGGTAAAAAAGCCCCCGGTAATTTTTTGCCCAATGTGATTGAGATCATAAAGGTCATTTCTTATAGCGCATAGCTTTGTCTTCATAAAGTATCCAGTTTAATATTAAAATATAGGAAATATGAAAACATTAGAAGCACAAGATGCTCAATTGTCTGAAACGACCATTGGAGAGATCGTGACCAAAGATTACAGAACCGCACAGGTATTTAAAAGTTTCGGCATTGATTTCTGTTGTGGTGGCAAAAAAACAGTTGCTGAAGTCTGCGAAAGAAAAGGAATAGACTTTAAAGAAGTAGAAAAAGCATTGCAATTGACGGAGCAGGATGCTGTGGGAGCAACACACGACTACCAGAGCTGGAGCATGACCTTCCTGACCGATTATATTATCAATACCCATCACCGGTATGTGAAGGACAATACATTGTTCATTACTGAAATTGCGAATAAAGTGGCGAGAGTGCATGGCGACCAGCATCCGGAAGTGATCAGGGTGGCAGAGCTGTTCAACCAGGTGGGGGCAGAGCTGCTGTCACATCTCAACAAAGAGGAAATGGTTCTTTTCCCTTTTATCAAAGAACTTGATGAGGTACTTCAACATGGAGGATCAATCCCTGGAAGTACTTTCGGGACGGTTTCTCAGCCTATCCAGATGATGGAAGCTGAACATGAACATGCCGGAGAGCTGCTGCATGAGATTCGTGAGGTCACCCATAATTTTACCCTGCCTGCAGGAGCCTGTAACTCTTATACCATACTTTACAAAAAACTCGATGAGTTCGAGAACGACCTGCACTGGCATGTGCACCTGGAGAATAATATCCTGTTTCCAAGGGCACTTGCCGCAGAGAAAGATTTACCAAAAATAGATTAAAGCGGCTAGAATAAGCTCAGGAGCCATTGTCGGCTATTACTTACTTGGCTCCTGGGATTTTATAAAGACCCTGTTTTACCGGCTGGCGCTTATACCGTTGATGAAGGAGGTACCATTTTTTATTATTCGGATAACTTCGATGATTAGTCCTGTTATTAAAAAATATAGCGACCATCAATAAAATAAATGCCCCGGAAAATACCGGAGTCAGCACATAGAGATAACCCATCGAAATAATCGCCGGAGAGCCAATATTTGCAATTAGTGCTGTTGCCCCGCCCGGAGGATGCAGTGTTTTGGTGATTTGCATGAATACAATAGAGAGTGATACGGAGAGTGCCGATGATAACCATATTTCATTGGGGATCAGCTTATGAACGGTGACCCCTACGATGGCACACAATACATGTCCACCAAGTAAGTTCCTGGGTTGTGCAAGCGGACTGTTGATTACACCATAGATTAATACAGATGACGCGCCAAAGGAACCAATCAGAAATAGGTTGTCAGAGGCTGTAAAGTATTGACTGTGTAATAATCCTATCAGTCCGATCCCACAAAATGAACCAATGAATGTCCAGATATGCTCTTTGTAATCAATCAGCGTTTCTTTGTATAATATATATTTTACGCGGCGTGTATGTCTTCTTAGTTTACCCCTCATTAAATTTGCACTCAAAATTCGGGCATTAACGCCCATCTATATTTCTACAAATATAATAAAAGTGATAAAGGTCATAATATGTGTTGTGATATTTGTCATTTAAATTCAGTTGTTTTTGATTTATGATTCAGTTTTAAATGACTTTTATAATAATGTGTATTTGTCTGGTTCCAGCAGGTATATTGGCAATCGCAATGATAGATTCATTTGTACCTTTATTTATATAGTAGAAGAAGAATACTGGCTATGCTGTCTGGTAACAGGCTTATTATCCTGATAAGTTATATTCATTACACCAATATTCTCCTTTGCTGGATAAAGTTTTACAAAATAATTTGGTGTAACTATCATTTTCAGGTGATCAACCTTCATATTGAAGCGATGTAGAGGGGATTTTTGACGCTGTAAAATACATGTAGAAAACCGATCAGGGTGTGTATATCTTTAAACCATGTAATTAATCTATATTTGATTTTTACGGCTCATTTACCTGAGTTGGTAACCTAACAGAATCCCCGATTTTTAATAGACTAAACACAATTATATGTTTCATCCAATCACTAAAGGTTCAATAATTCTACTTTTACTTTGGAGTATATCAGTATCCGCGCAATCTGGTAAACCAATAAGTATCGGACATACCGATGAAATCCAGTCTTCCATTCTTCAGGAGACCAGGAAAATCAACATCAGCCTGCCGGAGGGATACAACGCAACAGACACCACGAAATATCCGGTAATTTATATCATAGACGGGGGTGTAGAAGAAGATTTTGTGCATATCACCGGAATTGTAAAGTACAATACGCAGCCCTGGATTGATCGTTTTCCCAAATCTATAGTAGTGGGGATTGAAAATGTAAACCGTAAAAGAGATTGTTCCTTTGCTGTAGCCAATCTAGATTTCCTTCAGCGAATGGGATTCAGGCAAGAACAATTCCCCAGTTATGGTGGTTCTGCAAACTATATCAGCTTCATCGAAAAAGAGTTGCAGCCATATATTACAAAAACTTACCATACGAATCAGCAGAAAACCCTGATAGGGGAATCATTCGCAGGATTACTGGCGACAGAAATTCTGTTGCGGTATCGCCATCTTTTTAATACCTATATCATTGTAAATCCGAGTCTGTGGTGGGGTGGAGAGTTGCTTTTGAAAGAAGCCCCGCAGTTGTTGGATAAGGATCATAAAACCGCAGTTAAAGTGTATATCGGGGCATCTGATAAGAATGAAGATGACATTATGTATACTGATGCTGTAGCACTGGCAGAGGTGCTGCAGCAACATTCATCGAAGCACACCAAAGTATTTTTTGATTACCTGGAGAAAGAGAAACATGCGACTGCAGGTCATCAGGCCATTTACAATGCTTACCAACTCCTGTATCCCAAAACGGCATATGAGTAGTTAATTGACAAGTATTGATTAATTAACATACATCAATATTCAGGACCGGATGGTTGAGTAAATTTGTTTTTATAAAAATGTAAGATTATGGAATTAGGTATTGGTATGTTTGGCGATTTGTCTGTTGATCCTGCAACCGGGAAACCAAAAGAAGCGCAGTTAAAACTGTATGAGATTCTGGAGCAGATTAAACTGGCTGATGAAGTGGGATTGGATGTTTTTGGTCTTGGCGAACACCACAGACCGGATTATGCAGTTTCAACTCCTGAAATTGTCCTCGCTGCTGCTGCAAGCATTACAAAAAATATAAAGTTGGCCAGTACGGTTACGGTGCTGAGTTCGGCAGAGCCTGTAAAAGTTTACCAGGATTTTTCAACAATCGACCTGATCTCTGGCGGCCGTGCTGAAATAGCAGTAGGCCGTGGAAGTTTTATTGAGTCATTCCCTTTATTTGGCTACAACCTGAATGATTATAACCAATTGTTTGAGGAAAAACTGGACTTATTGCTTCAGATCAATAACAATGAAGTGGTGAACTGGGAGGGTAAATTACGTGCTCCGGTTGTCAACCAGACCGTTTTACCCAGAGCAACCAATAATGGCCAGCTGCCCATATGGATCGCTGTAGGCGGAACACCGGAATCAGTTTTGCGTGCAGCAAGATTGGGCTTACCCCTTATTGTTGCTATTATTGGTGGAATGCCAAAACAGTTCCAGCCACTGATTGAATTTTATAAACAGGAATATGTGAAGAGTGGCCATGATGTGGCGAAGATGCAGATTGGTATCCATTCCCATAGTTTTATCAGCAATGAGGCTGCTATCGCCGATGGTTATTACCAAAACTATGCCTCGCAGATGGATAGGATCGGTGCCAGTCGCGGTTGGGCACCCTATAACAAAATGCAATACCAGGCAGGACGTGCAAAAGATGGTGCCTTATTTATTGGAGATGCGGCACAGGTAACAGATAAGATCCTGTACATGCACGAATTGTTTGGCATTACCCGCTTTATTGGCCACATGGACGTTGGAGATCCTTCACATGCCAACATGATGAAGTCTATCGAGATCTTTGGTAAAGAGATTGCCCCTGAAGTGAGGAAAGCAATCGGGAAGAAAGCAAAGGCAGATCAAACAGTATAATATCCTTGAAATGGTGTGGCAATTTAACCACACCATTTTTTGAGGAATTATCTTTTCCGCTTCAGGAAAGGCAATACAGAGAAGCTGAAGTTGACATACGGTACATTGCTCAGTTTATTTTTGAGGAAATAATCGTTAGATGATTCGTTCCGTTCAAAAGCACGCGCAGTAATAGGAGTTAGTATCCCTCCATTTACGCCAATCAGTATTTTTTTACCCAAACGGTACTCTACACCGGCACCACTTTTCAGGTCCATTGTCGTATAGTTGGCATCATTGGGCAGCACCGGACTGTTCAGTTGGAAGAAAGCCACGGAGCCAGACAGGGAAGAACCAGCAGTTAACCAGAGCCGGTCAGAAAACCCTTTTCTCAGGCTTATCTGTGAGGGCATGTTAAAGGTAAATTCCAGGTCGTTATCAAATCTATGCCAGTAGGTAAACAGCAGGAATGCAGGGATATCCAGGGAAGGGTCTATATTGATCACAAGACCAAGGGAATATCTTGTCTTAGCAGTTTGCTTCAGCGGAAAGAGTAAAGTGGCCAGGTAACTTATCTTTTTGAGGGATTTTGCATCATTGGTCAGTCCTGATACACTTGCGGAGAAGTATACCGGGCGATTGAAAAGAGAGTCTGCCCTTGAAAAGGATGCCGTCAACCCGACAGTGGATTTGTTAAAGTCCAGGTCCTGATTGCCCAGTTCCGGAACAAAACTTTGTATCTCCGTCATCCGCAAATGCTGCTGGAAATAACTGACTGTAGTAGAAAATGAGTTTTTACCCCAGGAGATTACGGGAACATTTACGATCATATTGGTCCGTATGGTTCGTGCTTTACCTTTAAACAAAGGTTTGCCATTCAGCTCACTGGTAATATCACCATTGGTGATGATATCTGTGGAGATGTTCAGCTGCCTCAGCACAGGTGTTCTGATGGCGGCCTGGTCAATCATTTCGTTCATGACAGAGTCCTTGGCCAGACGTTTGGATACTTCTGAAATGGTTTGTGCCGTACAAACATCAGCGCTAAGAAGAAACAGGAAAAAAGGGATCAGATAGTATTTCATTGGTTCATTAAGTTTTACAGTAAATATTTAAAGGATGAGCGGGTAGGATTAACTCAATGAAGGGCTGTGCCGGGAATCTGTTATTTCAGTTCCGCTGCGCTCTTCCTTTTTCTTCGAAAACCTGTTTTTCATATTTTCAATAATCAGGTACATCGAAGGGACAACAAAGAGGGTAAGGACCATCGAACTGCTGAGTCCGCCAATAATCACCCAGGCCATCCCGTTTTTAATCTCAGATCCGGCACCACTGGCCAGGGCAATGGGCAACATACCCAGTATCATGGCCAGTGTGGTCATCAATATCGGACGAAGGCGCTCCTTTCCGGCCTCCACCAAAGCTTCGGAAACGGGGCGGCCTTCGCTTTTCAGCTGATTCGTAAAATCTACGATGAGGATCGCATTCTTGGAAACCAGTCCGAGTAACATGATCATTCCAATAATGGAAAATATATTCAGGGTCTCCATCGTCAGTGCCAAAGCCAGTAAGGCACCGATCAAGGCTACAGGGATAGAAAACAACACCACAAATGGATAGATCGTACTTTCATATAGGGCAACCATGATCAGGTAGACCAGCAATATTGCGGTGATCAGCGCCAGTCCGAGACTGCCAAAGGCATCCCCCTGATTTTTTACATCCCCCAGGTATTCGATTGTGATTCCCTCGGGTAATTTTACCTGCTTCACTTTTTCCTGCACATCGGTCGCTACTGAGCCTACTGGCCTTCCCGCTACGTTGGCATTGACAGTGATGGAACCCAGACGGTCACTGCGCTGCAACACACTTTCACCCAGTCCGTCGCTCACCTCCGCGAACTGGCTCAGCACAAAGCTTTGTCCATCGCTATTGGTAAAGGAAAGGTTTCTTACATTGCTGATATCGGAACGGTTATACTGGTCCAGGCTAATCAGGATATCATACTCATTCCCTGATTGCTTAAACTTACTCTTGTCATCCCCGCTGAACGCATTCTGTAATGCACTGCCCACCTGCGTGGCATTGAGCCCAAGGAGGGTCATTTTTTCCCGGTTGAGCTTCACTTCAATCTGTTGTTTCTGATCTTTTACAGAAAGCTGGACAAATTGGGTACCTGGTACTGAAGCCACCAGCTGCTTATATTCTTCTGCTACTTTCCTGATCGCTTCGAGGTCAATTCCTTTAATCGCAATCTGAATAGGTGCCTGTGTCCCGGAGCCTGTGATGGATGTCGGTGAAGCCGTTACCTTTGCACCTGGAATGGCACTGCTGAGCTGTCGCTGAATTTCAATACCAAATTCTTCAGAAGATACGTTTCTTTCTTTCTGCTCTTTGAGGGTCACAGTGAGCTCTGCCAGGTTGCTGTTGTTTGCCGATCCGGATACACTGCCCGTCACAAAACCTATACTGGAAAAAACCTTATTCACTTCAGGTCTTTTCATGATGATTTTTTCTGCCTGCTGTGTAGCCATATTGGTCTGGTAAATGCTCGCTGCCGGGGAAAGCTCCAGCTTGATCATCAGCTCCCCCTGGTCGGCCGCCGGAATGAATGCAGCACCAATAAATCCTTTCAGGACCAGCATCAGTGAACCGATGATCAACAGGATCACACCCGATAAAAGCCATCTTTTCTTTTTAAGGATGACTTCCAGACTTTTCGCATATGCTTCCTTAAGCTCATCGATCAGCTTTTCAAACCCCAGATTTATCCTTCCCCATAGGGTATCGCCGTTCATCTCCTCAATCTTACCAAAGCGGCTGGCCAGCATAGGGGTAATCGTGAAGGAGACAAAGAGACTCATCAGGGTCGAAAAAACAACCACAAGCGAGAATTCCCTTAAGATGGAACCGATCAGTCCCCCGGCAAGTGCAAGCGGTAAAAATACCACCACATCCACCAGGGTAATGGCCATTGCCGTAAAGCCGATCTCATTACGTCCGTCGAGTGCTGCTTTTTGTTTATCCGATCCCATTTCCAGGTGCCGGTAGATGTTTTCCAGGACAACAATGGAATCATCCACGAGGATACCCACAACCAGCGACATGGCCATTAAAGACATCAAGTTCAGGGAGAAGCCCATGAAATACATGGCAATGAAGGTCGGAATGATAGAAGAAGGTAAGGCCACCAGGACGAACATGGAACTGCGGAAACTATGAAGGAAGGCGAGCATCACAATCGCGACAATGATGACTGCCAGTCCCATATCTTCTATAACGGCATCGGCAGATTTCAGTGTGTAGGTCGACTGGTCGGTAGATACCGTAAATTTCAGGTTGTTCCTGGCATATTGTTTTTCAATCTTCGCGAAACTCTCTTTTACCCCTTCACTTACATTTACCGCATTGGCATCAGATTGTTTAATTACCTGGATTCCTATAGAAGGAATACCATTGATATGGTTGATGGCGGTAGTTTTTGCTGTTGCATCCACCACTTCGGCAAGGTCCTTCAGATAAATCGTTCCTTCTCCGGGCCTTTGTTTCACAATCAGTTCCCTGATTTGGGCAATGGAACTGACATTGGCATCATACTGTATGGATAACTGCTGATCCCTTGTCTCAATTTTACCGGCAGGGAAGGATTTATTGGCATTGTTTATTGACTCCGTTACCTGTGTGATACTCAGTCCGTAGGCCTTCAGCTTCTCCTGGTCTATGTTGACCTGGATCTGACGTTCATCACCTCCTACAATATTCACCTGTCCAACCCCTACAACATTCTGAAGGATAGGGGTGAGTTCCTTATCCACCATGTCATACAGTTGACGTGGCGCGAGGTTGGAGGTCACACCCGCACGGATCACCGGCATTTCTTCCAGATTGACTTTATTGACCACCGGACGGTCGATGTCGGCTGGCAGTTCATTCTGCGCCTGATCGGCTTTCCGTTGTATATTTCTTTCTGCTTCATCGACATCTGTACCACTTTTAAGCTGCACGGAGATCTGCGATACCCCCTCCTGGGAGGTAGAGTTGATCTTGTCCAGTCCTTCCACGGAGGCAAAGGCATCTTCCAGTTTTCGGGTTACGGAAGTCTGCACTTCTGCTGCGGAAGCTCCCGGATAAATGGTACTCACTGATACTGCACCGACTTCCATTTTAGGGAGCAGGTTATAATTCAGCTTAAAGTAACACTGTACCCCGAAAAGGAGGAGTACCGTAAAAATAACGATGATAAGTAAGGGCCGCTTGACGGCAATTTCTGCTATTGACATTCCCTGTGATTTATTTTGATATACTTACTGAACTGCCTTCATGGAGGTTAATCTGGCCGGAGGTAACCACCACCTCACCCGCTTCCAGTCCGCTGATGACCTGGATCTTTCCAGCTATTTCCAGACCTGTGCGGATACTTTTAAGGCGTACGGTATTGTTGGATACCACATATACCGAAGCATTTTTAACACTCTCTGTAAGCGCTTCGCGCGGAATGACCAATACCGTTTGTTTTGTTTTTCTGGAGAAATCGGCATAGACGAAAGTCCCGGAGCGCAATACGGCTTTTGCGGCATTATCGACCATGATTTCTACGGAATAATTATGTGTTTCATCTGCCTGTGGACTAATGAAGCTGATTTTACCATGGAACTCTTTTCCCGGGTAAACATCTGTGGTGATCTTAATCTGTTGTCCCTCCGATACCTGGTAGACTTCAGTTTCTGTGAGGTTAACCTTTACCTTGGCCTGTGATAAGTTGATGATCGTGGCAATTTCTGTTCCTGCATTGACGAACAAACCCTGTTCAACAGACTTGACCGCTATTGTTCCGGAAGTAGGGGCCTTGATCACCACATCGGCCAGGTTTTTCTTCGCCAGTTTCACCTGATTGACAGCATCCAGGTAGTCCTGACGCACCTGATTCACCTTTTCCTGTGTTGCCGCTTGTCCCTGTAGGAGCTCGGTATAAGTATTCAGGTCGTTGTGCAATTTCAATGCAGTCGATTCTGCTTTCTGAAGGTCCAGCTGATAAGTCCGGGCATCCGTTCTGGCCAGTACCTGTCCCTGGCTGACCTGGTCTCCCAGTTCAAACAGTACTGAAGCCAGGGTTCCTCCGGTAATCGCCAGGGCTTTCACTTCTTTGAAAGGAGCAAGGTTCCCGGTTTTCCTGATGACAATTTCCTGTTCTTCCTCCACTGCCTGAGCTACCTTTACCGGGATGCTTACATTTGCTGCCGGGGCCTGGTTATTTTTCTTATTGAGTTCCTTTTTGTTTGCAGAAAGCTGATAAATGACAAGTGACACCAGCGCTATGGCCACTATTCCTAAAATGTATTTCTTCTTCATGGTTTATGGTAGAGAGGTATAAAAAGTTTTTAAAGTGCCGCCAGCTTTCTCCAGATCAATTTTGGCGAGCAGATAATTATAAAGGGAATTGAGGTAATTGTTTTGGGCTTCTTTCAATGAATTCTGTGCCGTAAGCCATTCCGTCATATCGGTTGTTCCTTTGCGGTATTGAAGGTCTGTTGTGGTCAGTACAGACTGTGCCAGCTCTATATTGCGTTTGTTGTTGGCCACATTGCTTTGCTCCTTACTCACTTTTGTCCGGGCATTCTCAAATTCCATCCGGAATTTCCCTTCGTTCAGCTTCAGGGTTTCCAGTGCATTCCTGCTTTTGTATTTTGCCTGGTTGTATTGGGCATTGCGCTTGAAAAAATCAAGGATGGGGAAGTTTAGTTTGATGCCTACGGCTGAAAAGGGGGACAGGCTGGAAAAAGCGGGACTCAGGTTATCGCCAAAACCTACAGCACCATACCTGACGTAAGCTGTCAGTTTGGGATAGATTCCCGATTTGATCCTTTTCTGATCTATATCCATCAATTTTGCATCTACTTCCGCAAGGCGATAATCTGTACGGTTCATGACAGAAAATGACTCCGTGCCAGACAGGGAAGAGACAGGAAGTTCCGGGTTGATGACTGAAGCAGATTGTTCCACTTTCAGCGTACTGTCGAATGGAAAGCCCATCTCATATTTCAGCTGATTTTCGCTGAGACTGAGGTCACTTTCTGCTACCCTGACCTGGGAAACGGAGTTATTGTAATCCACAGTCACCTTATCGAGTTCTTTTTTAAGCAGGATACCTTTATCCACCTGAAGTTTTGTAATCTCCATTTGTTTCAGGTAGGTTTCCTGGTTGGCATGCAGCAAATCCAGCTGCTCCCGGTAAACAAAAATCTGGTAATAGGCGGTACTGATATTATAGATGATGGTCTCCTCATTTTTGATAAGATTGAGGTCCGACTGCTGCCGGCTATATTTATTTGCTTTCAGGCCGGTTAACAGGGAATGGTCAAATATCGTCTGGTCCAGTTGTGCCGTCGCATTGGTACTGAACTTTTTGGTAAAGGCCACACGGGTATCTGTCGGGCCGAAAACCCCGGCAGGGATCACCGTTTCCTGAACCTTAAGGTTGTCATCCACGGTACCTGTAAGGCTTACTGCCGGAAGGTAGGCTGCAAGGGCTTCCTTTGCCTTGGCATCGGCGACTTTTTTCTCATTTTCATAAACGGCGGAATTGCGGTTGTTTTTGATCCCATATTCAATGCAGGTCCTGAGATTCCAGGTATCCTGGGCTGAGATGGAAAGGGGGAGTATGCATAACACAAACAGGATGTCTTTTCTCTTCATTCTTGACTAATACTAAAGAGCCAGCTTTATCATGGCTCAAGATATAATAGCACGAATGTCTATGCCCAGGGCCTTAAAATAAAGGGAAAAGAAACCGAAGCGGACAAAATCAGGAAAGAGAGGGCGGGAGGGAAATTAAATGGCTTTCTCCAGCCATTCCAGAAAAGAAGAGGCTTTACCCTTACTTACCGTGACTTTTTCAGCAAGCGGAACGGTAAGGTTAAGCGACAGTTTTCTGGAAAAAAAACTGGAGACATCAATAATGGCTTTCCGGCAGACCAGGAACTGGCGGTTAGCCCTGAAGAAATGATCACCCGTAATCCGCTCCAGTTCATCCAGCGTTTTGTTCGGGAAATAGACCTTGCCGGAAAAGGTATGCAGGTGAATGATATCATTCTCCAGCTGGAAGAGGGCGATATCTTCCAGTTTAATCGGCATAATCCGGTCCTGGTAATACACCAGTATGGAAGCAGCCCTTACCTTTTCCCTTTCGGCAAGTACCTGCATCAGGTGCGAATACTTTTGGGGTTCTACCGAGGCGAACAGGTTTTTGAGTTCACTGTACTTCGCCAAAGCACGCTCCAGTGTCTGTGTGGTAAAGGGTTTAAGGATATAGTCTATGCCATTGACCTTAAAGGCTTCCAGTGCATATTCATCGTATGCCGTACAAAAAATAATAGGTGCGGTTACCTTTGCCGCGATAAATATTTCGAAGCTCAGGCCATCGCCCAGCTGGATATCACTGAAGATGATATCGGGCTGCGGCCCGGTTTTAAAATAGGCGACAGATTCCTTCACCGATCGCAGCTGAGTGATGTTTACAGGTTCATTGATCAGTGTAATGATGTTCCTTTCGAGGTCCTCCGCTACAAATCTTTCATCCTCAATGATGACTACGTTCATATGCTAATAATTTTATGCTTACAAGGAATTGTTGTGGTGTTTCCTGAATAATAACTTCGTCGCCCGACCATAAGCGATACCGCTCGGCGAGGTTGGCCAGTCCGTTATTGGTCGATACTTCACTGATTTTCTTTTTTTGCAGGTTATTGGCCACCATGATGCGGTCAGATGCAATACTGATAGTCACATACAAAGGCATTTCTTCTGTCAGTTCATTGTGTTTGATGGCATTTTCAAGCAATGGCTGTAAAGAAAATGAAGGGAGGTAATAGTCTTGCAGACAGTCTTCCCGGACATTGATGGTACAGTTCAGGGCAGAACCGAAACGTATTTTTTGCATTTCCAGATAGTCTTTGAGTACTTCCAGTTCCTCCCCAAGGGTGGAAATATTCGAGGCGTGGTTAGAAATCGAGGCCCTCAGGAAATTTGCCAGATGCACCATATAGACATCTCCGGTGTCTGTATTTACCCGATACAGGGTCTTTAACATATTGAGGGCATTGAACAGGAAGTGCGGCTGTATCTGTTGTTTCAACAGCAGATTGGCGGCCTCGGCATGTGCGGCTTTCAGGCTGGAAAGCTCTACATCTGCATTTGCCTTTTCATTCTGCAGGAGGATCAGGTTTTGAGAAAGGATGATCAGTGTATTGATCAATGCACTGGAGATCACCAAAATGAAAAAGGTATAGATATCAGCGTAGGAGAATTTCTTTTCGGCAAGCGTGGCGAAAATCGGCCAGATCAGGAGATAGGCGATGGCGCTGACTGCATAGGTAATGATATACCTGTACTGTTTGAATTTCCTGGACTTCATCCCAAAAATTCTATTCAGCCGCACTACGATGTAGATGTTGGCCAGGCCAATCAGTGACACAATCACTGCAGTCATGATCGTGTATACGAGCGTACTGTTCTGGTACCTGTCCAGCTGAAGAAATATGTAAACATATCCACTGATGATCAGTGACAGCAGGCAATTGAGACGGATTAGTGTATTTACGGGTAGTTTCACCTCCATGAAACAAAACTAAGCAATAAATCTACAGAGAAGGCAGGGCTGCTGCCGAAGAGGACAAAAATTGGTTTAAAACAAACAATTAGGGATTGAAGCGGATTTCAAAGAACCAGGAAAGGCAAATTTCCCGCTTAACCGTGCTGCAGGTCTGCGGGCTTGAACTTCCAGCGCCTGTGCGACCATAACCAGTATTCGGGCTGCTCTCGGATCACCTGTTCCAGGTAATGCACATGGGCATCGGTGATTTCATTTTCTTCCGTTAATTTGGGTTCTTTGAACATGGGCACAAAAGAACATTGATAATAACCTCTTTTTATCCTCCGGATATCACAGAAAATAACCGCACTATTGGTCAGCTTTGCCAATTTTTCCACCCCCAGAAATACAGCTGTCGGCTGATTCAGAAATCTGGTGAAGTAATGGATTTCTGATTTCGCAGGAGTCTGGTCGCCAACCATTACCGTAACCGTGCGTTCATTCCGGAATTCTATCAATTTGCGCATGGTGCTTTTCATGCTCACCATTGTGGCCCCAAACCTGGAGCGCATTTTGATCATGAGTGCATTGAAATACGCATTACTCAGCGGTTTGTAGACAATGACGCGTTTTTCATCAAACAGCTGACTAAAACGAAGTGCCCCCATTTCCCAGTTGCCATAATGGCCCAACACCCCAATCACACTCTGGCCTTCGGAAAATATGTTTTTTACGGATTCAGGATTTGGTACTTTTACCCGTTTCATGACTTCCTTCTGTGAAATGGTGAACAATTTTATCGTTTCTACCACCAGGTCGGACAGGTAATGAAAATACTTCTTCCTGATCAGGGCACGTTCCTCATCAGATTTTTCAGGAAATGCATTCAGGAGGTTTTCATCCACCACTTTACGGCGGTACCGGAAGACATAATACACCAGGAAATAGAAGAAGTCGGACAGAATATATAAGAGTCTTAAAGGCAAGAGGGAGATGAGGTAGAGTATAACCAATTCAACGATAAAAAAAGCTTTTTTGATCATCATGTAAATATTTAGGTAGTCGCTCAAATATAAAAAATAGCAAAAAAACTATAAAATGATCCCGCTCATGAACCGTGAATTTTACCTTTCGGGAACAAATGAAGGAGAAGGATTATATCCTGAAACTGTGTTTATTGTGTATTTAAGGCTGTAATTTGGATAAATGCCTGATTTTTTCTATTTTCGTGAGAGAAGGAAATGAATATTCAGCTCCTTACGTGTAATTGACTGCTTAAACTATTTTTCATCGTCTTCAGGACAGGATAGTTTCACCATTCACATGAACCTTTTGGCGTTTATTCTGCCATTCATAACTAAAGATACTGGCCCAGGCTGGATTTTATTGAACCTTAACTATTACGGCATGACGAGATCAATCCAGAATATACTTATTCCCATCAACTTTTCCCCATCTGCAGAGAGCGCTATTGCAACCGGCATTGCGATCTGTAAAAGACATTTTGCTGCAATGCACCTGCTTTTTGTAAGGGATGAAAGTCAGTATGCCATGCATCCGGGAAAATATGCAAGAACATTCGAAAGCATTTTACAGACAAATAAAGCTATTGCCGATAGCCTGGAAAAACAGGCAAAAAGTATTGAATCGAAATATGCAATTGAATGTAACTTTTTTACCCATGACGGGGCTTTATATGAAGGCGTGACAGAGAAGGCAAATGATCTGCATTGCGACCTGATCATTGTTGAAAGTGCACCACGTATGAACTTCTTTACAGCCAGCAAAGCAAATAGTCCTTATAAAGTGATGGAGCAGGCGGCCTGTCCTGTGTTGGCTATCCCGGCGAAAAAGAGTTTTTCCGATTTTAAACGCATCCTTTTTCCGGTACGCTCCGTTTCTTCCGGTATCCAAAAGCTGGAAGCGACCTTACCCATCATTAAAAAAAACAATTCGAGTATTGGGATATTCCCTTTTGCCAATAGAAACCAGCAGCCGGCGGCTGAAATAGGGGAGGCATTGCTGAGCTGGTCGAACAGGATCTTTAAAAATGCCGGACGCAGGAATACCGAAGTATGTGTCACAAATGATATGGCACAGGTAGTGGTCAACGAAGCCATTGAAAAACAATCAGATTTGATTGTGATGCGGGGCTCATTAAAGAAGGGGCTGAAGGCGCTTTTCTTCAAGAATGATACAGAGCGTGTGATCGATCAGTCACCTGTTCCGGTATTGCTGGTTAAGAAAGAATAAGCCGGTATCAACGGATTATCCTGCTGTTGCTTCCTCCCTTGTAACTTGTATTTTCATTGATCCGGGTGCGAAGAAGCGGTCTTCATTTTCTTCCCTGATTGCACTCAAAATATCCTGTAAGGATTTGACGGGGATAATGGAAGTACCGTGAGTTTTCAGTAAAATGAGGTCATTGAAATAAAACTGATCGGCCGATACCCGGTGCTGGGCATACACAAAATCAAGGACAATATTGGAAAGGGTTTCCGGTTCGACAGAAAAATACCGGTAACACAGGTCTGGGTTTTTGCCACAACCTCCCGACTCGGTAAGCTGGACATTGGTATAGGTTATATTCATCTCTACAGGTTTTTGATCAGGCAATAAAGCGTAATGGAGCATTGAAATCTTCAGGATCCCTATTGGGCTTTACACTGCATAAAGGACGGTATTCCACCTGTAAAAAATAATGATGGTTATCATGTAAAAAAGGCTCATTACACATTACATCAGGAAGATGCAGCGTATAATGAGCCTTTTAATATTTGTGGGACAACTTTAGTTTACATCCCAGAAGATTTTAGTCAGGCGGGTGTCTTTACCTTGTACTGCGGCATAGTTTGCACCATTGTAATTTCTCTCACCTGCAGGGTATACCAATCTGTTAGGTGGAACATCGAAACCAGAAAGTTTTCCGGTAGTTACAAATTGAAGGACAGGATAACCCGTTCTTCTGTATTCAGACCATGCTTCTGTAGATTGAAGTATGCCATAATTTAACCACTTCTGTGTATATATCGCAGCAAGTTTTGCGGTAGTGCCTGAAGCAGGATAAGAAGCTGTAGAAGAATTCACGAAATCATCTATCACTGATGCTGCAGGCAGTGTTTCTGTTTTTACACCTGAAGCATTCAGATTGTTCAGGTAATAATAGAACGTCACAGACTGTCTCAATGCAAGGTCGTATGCTGTTTTTGCATCGGCAGTACTTCCCCAACGTTCAAATGCTTCTGCTTTAAGGAAGTTCACTTCTGAAGAGGTGATAACGATACCTGGCAAATTAAGATTCTGGAAATAAGTTGCCGAATCTACAACTGCATAGTTGTTATAATTATTTTCCTGTTCCGTAGTAGTGAAGTCGTACGGCATTGCTTTGAACTCTGCATTCTGAACCAGTTTACCATTCACAGTCTTGCTGTTTTTGTCATAAAAAACCGGAATTCTTGGATCATTTGCTGGAATCATCACGTCATTTAGCATCACATCAGTGGCATACCAGCTACCTTCTCGAAAAGCATCAATCAAGGTACTGGTGTTATTGGTTAAAGGACTCAACAGGATATCGGTAGCTTTTGGGCCATAGGCCGCAACACCAGCTCCGTCAACCAAAGGATAGTTGGTCGGATCATTTAGCATAGCTAAAATTGCTGTTCTTGCGGTAGACTCTTCTACATTAGAAATACGCATCAGCAATCTCAAACGTAGTGAGTTTGCGTAACGTTGCCATTTACTAACGCTACCGCTCAGGAGAATATCATACTTTGAAAACTCGGCTGTTGTAACCGCAGTTTTAAAATAAGTATTAGCGGCATCCAGGTCAGCGATAAACTGGGTATACAATGTTTTCTGCTCATCATATTTGGGATAAACAATAGTACTCTGAGTAACCAGGCTACCCGCTTCGTAATACGGAATATCACCCCAAAGATCTACCATTTTAGCTGCCTGCTCAATCAGAACAACTTTAGCTGCCTGCATAAAAATGGTCTTTGTGGCTTTTTCAGCTTCATCTGATGTATTGTACACTGTTTCCATCGTACGGTATTGTGCCATTGGCCCTGATCCGTTTCCACCTGGAGCATAAAAATCATTCCAGTACTGTTGCCCATAATCGTCACTTTGCTGGTAAGCGCCATTGCTATTTGCAAAGAAAGAAGTTTGGGCATAAGTACCTGGCATAAGACTTAGGAAGGTACGTACGTTCCAGTACTTGGCCGCTACACGGTCATTGTTAAGCATTGCGGTAAAAAAACCGGGAATGCTTTTAGTGGTTGATTTCTCTGGATTAAGAAATCTCTCGTCGATACCCTTTTTGCAACTGCTAAACGATGCAGCTAATGCTACAAAAAGGCCCGCTTTGATTATATAATTTTTCATATTGCTTAGCTATAGAATGTATTAAAAATTTGCATGTAAAGAGAATCCAAAACTTCTTGAAGCTGCTGTAGATCCAACATCTACACCTTGCGACCACCATTTGTTCCCAATAGGAGCCTCTGGGTCTAGATTTTTCATTGTTCTGTACAGGTAAAACAGGTTTCTTCCTATTAAGGAAACTCTCAGGTTATTGATATGCAATTTATCTGCGAAGGAAGAAGGGATTCTGTAACTCAATGTCGCTTCACGCATTTTCACATAATTATTTTTGAAAATAGCTCCATCTTCTGTCCAGGAATCATAACCCCAGTTGTAGGTATTCATATAGTATTCAGCTGCACTGATGATTTTTGTATTTGTCAAACCTGTATTTTGATTTACACCGGCCAACAGTACTCCGTCGTTATACGTTTTACCATTTTCAGTATACGTTAAACCACCGTGTTCCGAATCTCGGTATTGCAATGAATTTTCAAGCATACCTGCACCAGTCATGTATTTGGTTGGAGGAGAGAGCATTTTTGAACCAAGGCTGTAATCGATAGTAAAATCTAATGAAAATGCTTTATAAGAAAAAGTATTGGATAAACCACCTACCGATTTAGGAGTGATATTTCCTGCATTGACATAACTTGTCTTGTCCATTACATATAAGCCATCATCACTGATCACAAGGTTACCCGCATCGTCTCTTAAACGTGGATTTACATAGATGTTTCCAAGACGTTCTCCAACTTTAGCAACTATTTTTGCAGTACTTTGTTCTGCTGTATAGAATACAACTTCATCAACGCCTGTTGTCAGGCTATATACTTTGGAACGGTTAGCACTGATATTTGCTCTTGCATCCCATTTGAAATCTTTGCCGGTGATTATAGAAGCATTCAATGCAAGCTCTAAACCATTACTCCCAATTTCGCCAATGTTCACTAATTGTGAGGTTGCACCTACTACAGCTGAAGTTTGTAATTGAAGAAACTGGTCTTTAACCCTATTTGTATAATAACTTAAATCGAATCCAAAACGATTATTCAGAAATCTTGTTTCTAATCCAAATTCAGCTTCATGCTTCATCTCAGGTTTCAAGTTATTATTACCATAACCACTTCCACCAGTAAGTGAAGCAACAGAGCCATTTATTGTTTGTAAAGAAGTTTGTGTGTATGAAATATTCGCTTCATACATTGGAGGAGCATTTCCAACTATACCATACGATGCACGTAATTTACCATAACTTAAGAAGTCCGGCACTTTAAATGCTTCAGAAAATACGAATCCGGTGTTAACAGAAGGATAGAAGTATGCGTTGTTTTGAGTGGGTAGTGTAGAAGCGTACTCCTGTCTTGCTGTACCTTCAAGGAATAGATAGTTTCTATAGTTTAAGTTTACCATTCCTAAATAAGCGTACTTAGCCAGTTCTTTTCTTGTTTCAGTAATACTCGCCTGAGCATAAGAATTACTTAAACTAAACCAGTTTTCTGATACCAAACCATTAACTGTACTTCCTGTAATATCGTTGTAATTCTCTGTTCTGCCCTGGAAACCACCACTTGCAGAGAAGGTTAAATCACTTCCAATTTTGTTATCATAAGTCAATAACGCGTCCCCATACAGAACAGAATACTGTCCCTGAGTTGAAACATAATTACCGCTGCTGCTTGTTGCACCATTATTCACCAATGGATATTCATTGTACATTTTATTTTGGGTTCTTGCTCCGGTATAGTCATTACCAACCCTGGTTCTGAACTTCACATGATTTGCAACTGCCCAGTTTAATGTAGCACTTGACAATAAACGATTCTCTGTCTCATCATAGCTGTTACGCAATTGATTCCAGAAGAAATCTAACAAGTTGGTCGCTCTGATATTGTATAAAAATGGCTCAGGACGATCTAACTGATTGTACAATGCATATTTATAACCTTCACTTGTAATTGCTTTGTCTTTCATCAGATCCATATCTTCAGTTCTGCTGAAGAATCCGGAGAAAGATCCCAATACCTGACCTAACTGATAAGGTCTGTTGTGATTTTTAGTATTCACATAACTTACAATCACATCCGCACTTAATTTCGGACTTAATTTAACTGTCGAGTTCAGGTTAAATGAATTTTTCTGCATGGTATTTCCCGGCTGGGTACCTTTGTAATCCAATCTGGTAGCAGAGAACCTGTAATCTATTTTATCAGTCTGATTAGAGATGGCTACGTTTGCAGTGGAATTCACTCCGGTTTCGTAAACATTTGCGTAGTTATCGGGCTGAGCGGAATAAGAGCGGATGGATCCATCCCACCACTTCACCTGCTGGCCTTCCATTTTGGGGCCGAAGTTAGCATAAGCTCTGAAATAAGGTCTGAAACCAGTTGGTGAACTCGCATCAGGAACCCATCCTTCTTCTGTTGCTCCGCCAGCAAGGTTATTTGCGCGGTCATAACCGGGACCATACACATTCTGAAATTGAGGCAGGAAAGCCGCTTTTTCAATTCCTATGTTATAGTTAAAATCGATACCTAAGCCTTTTCCTTTAAGTCCTTTTTTTGTTGTAATTACAACCACGCCACTGTTTGCATCAGAACCATATAAAGCTGAGGCACTTGCTCCTTTTAGAATGGTTAAGCTCTCAATATCTGCAGGGTTGATATCGAGAATACCGTTACCACGTATCCGTTGGTCATCCCAGTAGTTATTATTGTTCGCTCCGGCAGCACCATTTTGTGCGTCATTCCGGATCATAATCCCGTCTACAACATATAAAGGTTGTTGTTGGTAACTCAGGGAGTTCACACCACGAATCTGTACGTTAACCGCACTGCTGGCACCTCCCGGCGCAGTAGTAATCTTTACACCCGCTGCTTTACCATATAAGGCAGAAGCGAAGTTCGTATTACCGGCTTCGGTAAGTTGTTTGGAAGTTACCGTTGCAACAGAGTAACCCAAAGATTTCTGCTCCCTTTTGATACCCAATGAAGTCACGACTACCTCATTCAGGTCATTCGTGCTTTCTGCTAAAGTAACATTGATCGTAGTTTGATTCCCTACAGTTATGGTTTGTTTATTATATCCCAGCATACTGATTTCTAACACATCAGTAGGTTTGGCAGAGATTGTAAATTTACCTTCCTGATTGGTAATGGTGCCACCCGAGGCTCCTTTTACCTTGACGTTGGCGCCTGGCAGTACACCTGAGGCGTCCCGAACCGTTCCGGAAACGGTTTTTTGTGCATAGGCATTTATTGTCAGGAGGGATAACAATAAAACACTCATACACAGTGAGTAGATTTTCTTCATGTTAGTTAAGATTTAGTTAATTGTTTGTAAGTTGGGGGTGTTTAGTTAGTAGTGGTTTTTATATTTATTTAAATTGATGGTGTTCTATGACAAGGCTTGCTGCGGCCAGCAATTCCGCATTGGCCGCAAGTTCTGATATGATGATGGAAGTATGGTTAGCCATTCTCGGCATGCAGAATTCATTGATGGCCTGCTGTATAGGTGGAAGGAAAATCTTTCCTGCTATAGCGCCCCTGCCACTGAGGACAATACTTTTTGGATTCATAATGTGTATCAGTGTAGCGAGCCCCTTACCCAGGGTAAAGGCCGAATCAGAAAGGATGGAAACAGCCAGTGGGTCATAATTACGTGCTGCATCCAGAAAGTGTTCACCAATATCTTTACTGTCATCCTTGAAAAGCTCAGCCATACTGGAAGCGGCACCTTCTGCAATTTGTGCAGTTGCTTTCTGGGTCATCACCAATAAGGACGTTTCCACTTCCAGGCATCCGCGTTTCCCGCAGAAGCATAGGATATTGGTATTTGACAGGGGAATATGGCTAAACTCCCCGGCATCACCGCTGCTGCCCCGGTAAAGTTCCCCCTTCAGGATCATTCCTAGACCGGTTCCCCAGCCAATATTCACCACGAGTACATCTGACATGCCTACCGCAGCGCCAAAACGTAATTCAGCAAGGGCGATCAGGCTGGAGTCGTTGTCAATATATACGGGCAATCCAAGTTGGTCAGATAGATACTTTTTAAGGGTGATCCCATTCTCAGGAATCAGATAGGAATAATTTATTCCTTCCTCCAAATTGATGAAACCGGGCATACCGATTCCGATGCCAAGAATGTTTTTTTTGTCTATACCTGATGAGGTGGTATGGCTATCTATAAATGAAACCAGTTTTTCCAGCGCATCCGGATCAGTGGCAATGACCAGGTCCAGCGATTTGACGGGCAGGATGATTTGATTGGCCAGATCGTAAATGGTCATGCGGGTAATCAGCTGATCCATGGCGACAGAAATGATGTATTTATTCTTTGCGGTGTTCAGGAGGAACTGTGAGGCCCTTCTTCCGCCTGTGGAAGGGGCTAAGCCCTGTTCCATGACATATCCCTCAGTCACCAGGTTGTTTACCGCCTTGGTGACTACAGGTAAACTCTTCTTTGTCAGTTTGGTGAGTTCGATTAACGATAGCGGATTTTTATAATAAAGATTCTTTATGATATCAATCCTGAGCAGGTCTCCATTTTTACTGATTAGTGGCATACAGATTTATTGTATTCCAAACTTAATAAATAAATCAATAAGTTTTACAATACTTAATACTCTTTTTATGTAAGTATTCCTTTTGATTATACTTTTTTATAGGAAGTATGTAGAATATAAGTAATGTTAGCGAGATGAAAATGCTTGATTTTACCTATCTAAGAGCATATTTTATAAAAATTGACGAAAGCTGAATAGTTTTCAAAAAAAAGAGAATAATAAAGAAAATATCAATGGTGAGGAAGAGTTTTTTTGTTTTAATACTGGTGTTAATTTAGTTTTTTGATCTTTTGTTTGGTTGTATTCTGGTTTGTTTTAGTGATTAATTTGTTTTTTGTATGTTTTTGTGTTTAAATGATGTTAATTGTTGTATGTTTGTGATTGTAATCGAAAAAATTTACTAGGATTAGTAAAAAAAAAGACCGTTCTGTCAAAAGAACGGTCTTTTTGTTGTAAAATAAGATGTGTTTTTAAGGTTATAGGTCGTACTCCTTCTCGATTACGGATAATATAAGGTCTTTAACCGTGATTCCCTGTTGTGCGCCCATGATCTTTAATGCCTTTAGCGAGCTTTTCTTCAACCGTAAAGGATAAGTAACAATTTCTTCTTCCGGTAATGGCGTTTGTTTAACTTCCTTTGGATTATTGTCCTTGATTGGAGAGTTGAATAAGGCGGATACCCCGCCTAAATTTTTATTATTGTCTTCTATGTCGCCTAAATTTTTCTTTGCCATAACCTTATAATTTTACTAATATTTCATCCACCAGATTTGCATAATCCACCGCCGCATTTGATGCAGGTGCATATTCAAATACATCTATCCCTTTTAACTGTGCTTCTACCAGTGCAACATTGATCCTTATTGACGTATCAAACAGCTTGTCATTAAAATACTTTTTAATGCTTTCTGTAATTTGTTCCGTAATCACCCTTCTCGGATTGATCTTCGTCACAAACACTCCACCGATGGTTAGGTTTTCATTGTAATGTGTACGTACATCAGAAATAATGGATACCAGGCGGTCTATTCCCCTGTAGGCGAAATATTCTGCTTCCAGAGGGATCAGGACGGTATCCGCTGCCACCAGGGCATTGACGGTCAGCATTCCCAACGCGGGGGCACAATCAATCAGTATATAATCGTATTTTCCTTCTACAGCTTTCAGGAGCCTTTTCAGGATGGTTTCCCTGCCCAGTCGGGAAACCAGCTCAATTTCAGATCCCAGCAGGTCCAGTGAAGAAGGAACGATATGCAGGTATTCGCTAATGGTTTCAATAGGGAGGGGTGCGTCATTTTTAATACTGTCGTATATGGAATGCGTGATATCCCGGAATCCTAAACCTTCTGTTAAGTTGGATTGGGGGTCAATGTCAATCAGCAGGGTTTTTTTCTGCAGACGTGCTAACCCTGCGCCAATATTGAGGGTTGATGTCGTTTTTCCTGTGCCACCTTTATGGTTGATAACAGCTATAGTTTTCATTTTCAGTATTTGTTTTTTGGTCATGAAGCCCTGGTGATTTTCCTGTTTCAGGTGTTGATACTGAAAATCACCAGGGTTTCCTATCAATAGGTCTTTATATCAGGACGCAATGATACTAAGATGTTTTGATGTGTAGATATCTTTATTTGATTAAAATAGGTAAGTGCCTGCTTTACTTAGTGATAAAGTTCTTCCTTAAACCTGTTGGCCAGAAAACCGGTCGCCAAAGCCGGATCAAGCTCAGCAAAAATTATCCCCGGCTTCCTATAGCTTTCATGGACTATACAAGTACCATCGGGTGCAATGACCGCACTGGCCGATTCAGGATACTGGCAGGCATAGTTTGAACTGGCGAAGTAAATGGTATTCTCCAGTGCCCTCATGAGCATGGCTTTTTCATAATATGGGTTTTCTTTGCTTCCCCATTCCGTCAGGTTCATGCCTTCTGTATCACTTCCGCTGTAATGCGGATGAAAGACCACATGTGCACCCTTACGTGCTGCCCATCTCACCGTTTCAGGGTACCTGAAACCTTCATGGCAGATGGCAATGCCAAATTTTAGTCCGTTGACCTCAAATAGATGGCGTTCTTTTCCCGGAATCCAGATCTGGTCTTCCGAAGGATCCAGCTGGTTTTTTGTTTGATAGCCTAATATTTCCCCCTTGGCAGAGATGACATAGGCCAGGTTGAAAATGCCTTCTTCAAAGTGCCAGTCCATCGGAACAATAATTGCTATTCCATATGTTGCAGCGATTTGGCAGACCCGGTCGAGTGCTATTTGCAATTGCTCAGCGGAACGGTCGGCTTCGGTATAAGGCATACCCGGATAACCTGGTAAATAGGATTCCGGAAAACAGATAATTTCTGCCTGTCCTTCGGCAGCTGCTTTGACCAGTTTTTCCAGCTGAACTAAACCATCTTGTATAGATTCTGGAATCGGAGGGGAGGCTACGGCTATTTTCATGTATTGTAATGTTGTTGGATCGTGTAAAAATACAAAATTGATGAGGGCAAGGACAATAAAATCCCGATATATGTAACCTGATATAGGTAAATTGTGTTACCGGGCAATTGGTACCTACAGGTCTGGAAATATTAAAATGGAATGATGGATTTATTTGGTGAAGCAGAAGAAAAAAGGAATTTACTGCCAAAAGGTGGTATTGTGAATTATTATGGGCAGTTATTCTCCCCGGAAAAATCTGACCATTACCTGAAGACACTGCTGGATACGATTGAATGGAAAAATGATGAGGCCGTGATCTTTGGGAAGCGTATCCTCACTAAAAGAAAGGTGGCCTGGTATGGAGACCTGGATTTTGAGTATACCTATTCCAACCATACCAAAACAGCCCTCCCCTGGACTGCGGTGTTGCTGGAATTAAAGGTCATTGCGGAAGAGAAAACAGGGGAGCAATACAACTCCTGTCTCCTGAATTTATACCATAGTGGGGAGGAGGGGATGGCATGGCATAGTGATGGCGAAAAAGACCTGAAGAAAAACGGAGCCATTGGTTCAATGAGTTTTGGAGCAGCCCGTAAATTCGCTTTTAAACACAAGGAAAGTAAAGAGACTGTGTCTTTGGTACTTGAACCCGGGAGTCTGCTGGTCATGAAAGGTGCAACACAAACCCATTGGCTGCACCGTCTTCCTCCGACAAAGTTAATCAGCAAACCCAGGGTAAACCTGACTTTCAGGACCATTGTTGCCTAGCGGTACTGCTATTGTTTTACCCGGTTTTTTTCTTCTATCCAAAGCGACATATATTTTGTGCTATTCGCGGTATGGTGCTGTAAAATCTGTCCGAAGAAATTTCGCTGACGGTGGCTGCTTAGGTTTGCTGAAAGTGTATGCAGGGCCGCTATAAATGAAGTACCGAACTTTAGTCTTCCGTAACGTTCGTTGATCATGGATACCCCCTTTTCCTGTGCGTTGAGCCAGGAGGTTTTATCCTGGTATAGCTTAATGGCTTGTGCAATAAAAGTAGCGGTATCCTCTTCAATTGCCCCACTCCATTCCAGGTGGCCATGCATGGCTTCAGCGCCGACAATGGTGGTCACTGAGGGGGTGCCTGTCTGCATGGCATCGATGAATTTTCCCTTAAGCCCCGCACCAAACTGAATCGGGGCCAGCATAATGCGGTGTTTTGCAATGCTCAGCCTGGCATCTGCCGCCCGGCCATGGACAAAAAATCTTTCTTTGTCGTTGTGCAATTGCATGACCTTTTGGGAGGTATAGGCACCATAAATATGAAGTCCTGTTTCCGGTAGTTTCTTTTTTAATTCCGGCCATATTTTGTTCTTTAGCACCTGAACGGTATGCCAGTTGGGCTCATGCAGGAAGTTGCCGATGAATATAAAACCTTCGCGCTGCTCAAAAGGTGTCCAGCCGGACTGTACTTTTTCTGTGATTTCTTCCTCCAGAAAGGGTAAATAGTAAATCAGGGATGGATCGATCCGGAACTGCTCCCGCAGGATATCCATTTCCGTTTCCGAGATGACCAGGGAAAGGTCACATCGTAAAATAGCTGCGATTTCGCGTTTGGCAGTATCGGTAAACAGGTCTTCGGTACGCCAGGGCTGTCCGGACTTTATGCCCTGCTGCCTGGCATAACGTAAACAATGCAGGTCTTCCGTGTCCAGTATCCTCAATGCGTTCGGGCATTCCTGCTGTACCCTCCAGCCATATTGTTCTTCCACCATATAACGGTCAAACACGACAATAGCCGGATCAACCGACCTCAGAAAAGTATTGAAACTGCTGTCGTTCAATACAATCTCTTTTTCCGTGACCCCTATACCTGTTAAATGGAAGCTAAACTCAGTCTTTGAAGCTGCAGAGGCAAAAATGATATCGTACTCGCCCGACAACAACAGGTTGACTAGCTGCAGTATTCTCGTTCCTGCTGCCGATGAGGTAGGTTCAGGCCATACCAAGCCAATAATCAGGATTCTTTTTTTACCCATAAAGTGCAAAATAGATGTTTTTACTGCATAATTCCAGAACATCAGGATTATTCTTAATTTTGGGGGCTAAGAATTTATTAAAACCTCATGCTTGGATTAAAATTATTAACCGACCCGCGCTGGGCAAACGTAGCGGAATCAAACCTGGAAGAAATCTTAACCGACCATGCCTGGTGTGAGCAAAAAGCGGCAACGAATGCCATTACCCTGATTACCAATAATTCTGAGCATATGGACCTCGTGGAGGAGCTGACAGCTATCGCTATTGAAGAGCTCCAGCATTTCCAAATGGTGGTTGAGATCATTAAACAACGTGGTTATACCCTGGGGCGTGAGCGTAAGGACGATTATGTAGGGCAGCTGGTCAAGTTCAGCCGTAAGGATGGAAGCAGGAACAATGCATTTGTCGACCGCCTGTTATTTGCAGCCATGATAGAGGCAAGAAGCTGTGAACGTTTCCGTGTACTCTCCCAGAATATCAAAGACCAGGAACTGGCAAAATTTTACCATGACCTGATGGTTTCTGAAGCGGGACATTACACTACTTTTCTGAATTTCGCCCGGAAGTACAGTGTGGATGTAGACGTAGACAAGCGATGGAAAGAATGGCTTGAATTTGAAGGAGAACTGATCCAGAGTTATGGAAACAAAGAAGCCATTCATGGCTAGTCTGTAAAAATGGCTATGGCTGCACAAAAAAATTAAACACCATGAAGAACATCTTATATCTGCTGCCCCTGCTCAGTTTACTGGGGTGTACGGGGAACCAATCTGGTCAGAAAGAAACCACTGATACCGCTACGGCTGAAGCAGTGGCTACCATCAATTACACGGTTGTCAACAGTTATCCGCATAGTGTCAATGCATTCACAGAGGGATTCCTGTTCCATAACGGATTGCTTTATGAAAGTACCGGTTCCCCCGAGGGCATGAAAAATACGGAATCTGTGGTTGGTGTAGTAGACCGGAAGAGTGGAGAGATTGACGGGAAGATCAAACTCGACAGGAACACCTATTTCGGTGAGGGGATTGTATTCCTGAAGGATAAACTCTTTCAGCTGACCTATAAGAACCAGCTTTGTTTTGTGTATGATGCACAGACATTCAGGAAAACGGGGCAGTACAGTTTTGCGAATAAGGAAGGCTGGGGGCTCACGACGGATGGTACCCAGATCATCATGAGTGATGGAACGGCAAATCTAAGTTATATAAATCCGGATAACTTTCAGCTGATCAAAACACTTCCGGTAACAGAAAATGGGTATGCCTTGCCCAACTTAAATGAGCTTGAATATATTGATGGGTTTATTTATGCCAATATCTGGACCACTGATGAAATCGTCAAAATAGATCCTGCAGACGGAAAAGTAAAAGGTAAGCTGGACATCACCGGCTTTAAGAATGAAGCTTTGCGTATCAACCCCGATGCACAGGAAACGAACGGTATTGCCTATAATCCGGATACAAAAAAAATCATGGTTACAGGGAAGTTATGGCCTAAGATGTACGAGATAGAATTCACAAAGTAAAATCGAAACTTAACAGGTCCTGAGGTTACAATTGCTCGATTAAGTCGCTTCGTCTTCCTCCTCCAGTTTCCCTTCCTTATTTCTTTTTAGAGCTACTTTAGGTTTCTCCTGTGTTCCGGTGATGCTTAAAGGAATCCCTATCAGTCCGAATGGAGGAAGGCCAATCCTTCCGCTTAAATTCAGTCGCCCGTCAAAACTCACCTGGCCTTCAAAGCGTGGTCTGAATCCTGCAATCCGCATTTTAAAACGTTCAATGGTAATGATATTCCTGTTGATGGTCGTCTTTATATTCACCTCCGAAAGGTCAGGATTCGAAAGGCTGTCCCGTTTGGTGGCTTTACTCACTGCATTCATCAGTTTAAAACCGCTGAGGCTTATCTTTTTCAAGGAAAGTACCCCGCCGCCTTTTAGGGAAGGATAAATTGGGGCCATATCTTTGTTGAGTTTACCTGAAAGCTGATAATCCAAACCTACAATGCCTTTTACTTTGGCAGCTGAACTGGCCAGTTCACGGAATATTTTTAGTTGTTTATACGCCTTGGCAATATCAAATTCTTTTGCAGAAATGTGATAGTCGAAGGCGGCAGTTTTAGGATTCAGGCTGGTATAGGTCGCATCCATTCCTACAGCAGCATCAATGAGGTTGAAGCTGGTTTGCTGCAACTTCAATGTACCGTTATGGATATGCAGAGTGCCCTTGGCTTCCTTGATTTCCAGGTCGTCATAATATACCGCGGCTGCATTTGCATTCAGGGTTACATCCAGGTTTTCAGGGATCAGGATCACCCCTGTCGTGGTACTGCCTGTTGTTGGAGCACCTGTTGCATTGTAGGCCATAAATTCATTGGCAAATAGCTTCCTGCTGTTCAGGTTAAAGTTACCGGTCAGTTTGGCCTTAGGTGTCAACACATAGCTGATCACATTTCCCAGGTAACCATCCATACTGAAATCGGATTGGCCATAGCTGGCAGCAAACTTTTCAAACTTCATTTTATCTTCATAAAATGAGAACACCCCATTGCTGATCAAAAAGGATTTCGGGAAGAGGTCTGAATTCAGCTTCATCTGTCGGATGACGATACGGCCTTTGTTGTTCAGCCGTTGGTATCTTCCGGCAACAGCATCACTCTGTCTTCCTTTAAGGGCCACATTGGTATATATGGAGCCTTTCACCTGATAGCCTTTCAGGGCAAAAAGCTGGTACATCTTTCCGATGTCGATCCGCCCTTTGGAAGTCACATTATAATTCACGTTGTCAAAGTTTTTGATGTCTGCCTTCAGCATAAAAGGCTGTCCGGCCATCGCAAATGATATCGGTTTTATATTCAGCTGTGTTCCGCTTAAACTGCCGTTACGGTTGCTGAGCAATGCATTGATATTGATTTTTTCCAATGGCTGATCGAAATGTGTGGTCTTGATCTTTCCCTCTGTGAGGTTAATGGTAGCCGCAGTGACAGGAAACAGTTTTTTCGCCTTGTTGTAACCGCCTTTACTGGTCGCGCTGAGGGTAAGTTTCCCTTCCAGGTCAATACCGGTTAAAGGATAAAAACTTTTGATATCGGCAAAGTTAAGCAAGGCATCCAGTTTGAGGTCGACCGGCATATTGGCTGAAGTCTGTACGCTCGCAAATCCTTTGATATAATTTGATAAAGCCTCGATATGAAGATCGCGGATCTCCAGGTTGGTGTTTTTATAATTGCCATCTGCATTGTTTCCCCTGATGCTGAAGTTGATCTTGTCAATTGCGGCAGGCAAGGAGGCGTATTTGAAATATCCGTTCTTCAGGGAAGCCGTTAATTGGAAAGCAGGAATGCTGGCAATCACGGTATCAACTTGTCTCACCCCGCTGCGTACGACTTTTTTGGTGTATTTGCCTTCCGCTTTAACGTTCATGGTATATTGTCCCCTTAACTGATCCAGACTGAATACTTTTGCCCATTTCTCCAGGTCGATATCGGCGCGCGATTTGATATACAGTTCAGGAGCTTGAAGTCCTTTTAATTTCACTACTGCAGCTACATACGATTTGCCCATGGTAAAATACAAACTGTCCATATTCAGTACCAGGCTATCCGGGTTTAAAGAGGGAACTTTGGTCTGCAGGTTCAGGTATAAATTGCTGACCGGTTCGGGTGCTTTGGGATTGGATATATATCCGTCCCTAATTTTCATGTTAAATGCCAGTGTGGGCATGATGCTGTCTTTCGCGAGGTATTTTCCCTTTAAGGAGGCTTTGATCTCTGCGTAACCTTTGATATTGGTCTTTTCCATCCGGTCGGCAATAGCCGATGGCAGGGCCGTGAAAATATTATGAAGGTCGGTCTCTTTGGCCATGGTTTTGAAATCAATGTCATAGCCGTCCTTGATAAAGGAAAACTTACCTATAAAACGGATTGGCAGGGAATTGATCTGCAGGTCGTTCTCATTGAACATGAGGTCGAGTGAGTTGGTGTTGATCTTGGTGAGCAGCCTTGCATTGATCTTTTTATTCAATAAATAGGCTTCATTACCATAGTACACATCCAGTGAGGCAATATCTGCCTTACTGGCCAGATCGAATATTGCTTTGCTTAAATCTCCTTTACCTGAGTAATTCAGGTCTTTGGCATTGATTTTCATCGGTATAGAGCGGTCGTTATACACCAGGTTACTCTTGTTGATAAAAATTCCTGCAATTTTTATGGCAGTCGAACTGCTGTCGGTTTTCTCTTCCTGCGGCGCAGAACTTTCAAAAACAGCATAGTTGGCATTCCCTTTTTCATCTACTTCAACATTGATATTCGCCTGGTCTATAGCCACCTGGTCTATTTGGATCTGTTCCGAAAATATCGTACTGAGATTGATACGGAAAGAGATTTCTTTGGAATAGAGTAAGGTGTCCTTTTCAAAAGGAGCCGCTCCTTTTAGGATAAATTCGTGCAGACTGAAGGTCAACGATGGGAAATGCCGGTAAAAAGAAAGGCTGGACTTCTCAAATTTCACTTCTCCCCTGATATTCTTGTTTACCCACTTCTGCACTTCCCTGGCAATGGTATCGGGTAATAGATAAGGAATAATAAATAAAAGCAGAAGAATAGAAAGAATAGTTATCCCTGTGATTTTGAGCGCCTTTTTCAATGTGATTAAGATAAAATGAGAAGATAAGGCAAAGTTAATTTTTTTCAGGTATTCCTGATCGTTGTTGTAACAATTATATGGATAAATTAAGCGCTTTACTTTCCGGCAGTTCTGTCAATGACCAGTATATGGGGAGTGGTTAGCTATTGCCCGACGACTAGTTAGAACGTGCTTGGGCAAACTATCAGTAGATACTCATTTTACAGCCAGTTGTTTCCTGGCAACAGCATAGGAAAACATAGATTTTAGTGCGTATCTACTGGGTATCTACTGGGCTTTTTTCCGAGCAGTCACCAACGATGCCTCGAATCATCACAGAATGGGGACCGGGGGTTGCAACGGAATAGATTCTTTGGTATTTACCCGTCAGTTTACTTGTTGTAATCTCGTATTCATCAGTTTTGTTTTCACTGTATGTGATTTGTTCACCTCATTCTACAGTTCATGACTCATGAACTGTAGATATTAATTAAGGCCGACTACAAGAAAGTGGATCAAAAACCTAGCTACGAAAGATGCAAATTAAGTAGACAATTTATAGCCTTAATGATAAAAAATAATTGGATAATAACCTATATATGGACTTTAGTTTACCAGTCATATTGACTAGTTTTGATAGCTTAAAGTGCATGAAATACATACGCTATGAGTAAAATTAGAATTAAGAACTTCGGACCAATCAAAGAAGGTTATGCTGAAGATGATGGATACCTGGATATTAGGAAGGTTACGCTATTTATGGGGAACCAGGGGAGTGGAAAAAGTACGGTTGCGAAGCTTATCTCTACTTTTACTTGGATTGAAAAAGCCCTGGTCCGTGGGGACTATCAACCAGAATACTTTGAGAACAAGGATCGTTTTTCTCAATATCTTACCTACCATAAAATTCAAAACTACCTGCATTTCAAAAAGGAGGAGGAAGGGGATACTGTAGTCTTCAAGTTGTATCATGATTCTGAAATCTCTTATAAGGGCGATGCATACCATATGAATTTTACTGGACGAAGATTGCACATCCAAAAAATAGAAAACACCAGTTATGATCTGCCGCAGATTATGTATGTACCAGCTGAAAGAAATTTCCTGAGTACAGTTGACGACCTGAGATCCCAGCGTCTTTTTTCTGAGGCACTTGTAGAATTATTGACCGAATTGGAGAACTCAAAAAGAAATTTGTCAAAAGAGATTAAGTTACCAATTAACAACGCCAGTTTAGAATACGACCCAACTGAAAATGCCTTATACATCAAAGGCGATAACTACAGATTAGCTTTAAGCGAATCTTCAAGTGGATTTCAGTCCATTGTTCCATTGTATTTGGTTACCAGTTATCTCACAAGAGTGACACGTAACAAGGCAGTTCATAGTGCAGTAAGTATCGATGAACAAGAGAGATTCCGCAGCGGTATATCCGCAATATGGGCTGATGAAACCTTAAGTGATGAGCAAAGAAGAATAGCACTTTCTGAACTTTCTTCTAAGTTCAATAAGACAGCATTTATCAATATTGTGGAAGAGCCTGAGCAAAACTTATTTCCAGAATCGCAGTGGAAAATAACTATTTCACTATTAGAATTTAATAATGCAATGCCAGGAAATAAGCTGATGATGACAACCCATAGTCCTTACATTCTTAATGGATTGACCTTGGCAGTTAAAGCTGCACTGGTTTCAAATAAGCTTTCCAATGCTAGAAACAGGTTTGAGCTTGAGGATGAACTGAATAAAATTGTACCTGTAGAAGCAAGGTTAAAGCCATCAGATTTAATTGTTTATGAGCTTGATGGAAGAGGGAATATCATCAAACTCGAGGATTATAAAGGCTTGCCATCAGATGAGAATTACCTCAATAACAGTTTAGAGGAATTCAATGAACAGTTTTCAAACCTATTGGATATCGAAAAGCAATGCAAATAGATTTTTTTTTCCAACCTTGCAAATCAGATTCTTCAAGTGCAAAATTTGGGTTGTGTGATGATCCGGATCCGGCAAAAAATCCAGCTTATATTGATGAAGCGGATTCAACTAAATGGATCGCAACTGTTGACAATCCAAATCTCAAAGTGGCTGAATTTTATGCAATAGACAATTGTCTGAATATTTTAGATGAAGCTGGAGCCATGCAAAGTCGCTGTGATGGTATGCTATCTTACGAGAACAAGGTTATATTTATCGAATTGAAAGACCGTAATTATAAAAATTGGCTTGGAGGAGGAAGAGATCAACTAATTCAAACCATCACCACATATGCTGCAAACTACCCAGTTAATAGCCTCAGTGCCATTTCTGGAGTTGTAGCAAATTGTCAAAGGCCAAAGTCCAATGGAAATTATGCCATCCATATCCAAAAGTTTAACGACGAAATGGAATTGTTAGGCATTCCCGCGGAGCTCACAATAAGTCCATTTATAAAAATATAATAGCTTGATTTCGCAGGAAATCTAATGTAGTTAGATGAATAATAGTTAGTTATTGACATTAATTATATTGAAGTATATCTCATCAATCGCCTACTTCTATGGTGGGAATTCATAAACCCGGTTACCTGTAATCTTATCGGGTAACCGGAAAATGCTTCCTGCAGGATGGTTATCTTTCCTGCCTGAGCAGCTCATTTTTCTCCCTTTCTGTGAGGATCAACCGTTCATACAATTCCCAGACTTTATCGAGGAGCTTAAAATTACATTTAAAGCTGGAATGCCCCCCATCGTCGAAATAATCGATCAGCATCTGCTCATCAAAGTTTTCAATAATCTGTACCGGTACCTGTAAAGCTTTAGCTATTTTTCTAAGCATTTCTATGTCAATAGATTCATTCTTCTCCAATCTTGACATGGCCTGTTGGGTTAAACCCAGGTCAATCGCCAATCCTTCCTGTTTAATTCCACGCAATTCCCTTACACGTGCAATTTTTCTGCCTATACTGTTTTTCTCTGCCATTGTTAAAAATATGATGATAAATAACTGTTAGTTCTGATCTATTGAGCGTTAAATGAGTGGAGAACGATTCATCAAAAGCGCATTTTCGTTGGATTGCAATTCATTAAAGCACGTTTTCCTTAGACAAGCTTAATTCGCGACCTTCAGCTGGAATGTTACATGAGCGTTTTATCAGCTCAGTCCAATAGTCTGGACTGTTCTGTAAGGTTTTCCTGAAGAAGGAAAAAAGGACGTTCTTTATTTCTACTGGGCATAATGATGTCGCAGGAATGGATACGGGTATGCCGGTAAACCTCTTTCTCCATAATGACATGGAGCAGCGTCTTTTCCTGATGCCTGGGCTGGAATACCCGGATGTCTTCTTCGCCCAGTGCCCAGGCTATTTCCTGCAATTCAATATCGGACTTTAGGGGAAACTGCAGCATTTCAATGGCATCCATGAAATCTGCCTCCCTGGCGATGATATGGGATAGTTGTGTTGTGGTGTAACCTTTGGCAATCCTTTTCAGGATGAGCCTGTAAATGAGTTCCAGGTAATATTTCTCGATGAGTGCAACGTTGATCATGATGTTGGATTTAATGGTGGATAGTTTAAAATTTTGGACATGGCATGGCCTGCAGGATGAAATCCTGAAGTAAATGCAGTTAAAACTTGGAAAAATATGGACGGTAGGGAGGGTTTCCGTTGTGTCCTGAGAAAATGAAGATTAACCAGATGGGCCGTTCCTGTTGAGAAGCAGATCATCCATGAAATGCGTAACAGGAGTTGGGCAGAAGATTTGAAGGATGGTGCTGGTGTCTCTGTTTTTCATTGCTTTAAGTTTAAAAGGTTTTAAAGCAATGAAAACTTAAAGGAAGACCAGGATATGGAGGCTCCCCGTACGCAATAACACCTCCTGAGAAAGGAAGGGAACGTGGTTCCCTTAATATAAACCGTACGGAGAGCGCCCATGGTCCCAAACCTTGCAAAGGTAAAGAAACCGGGCATTCTATCATCCGTAACTTTGGTTTATAATTAGATTTCTCAGGTCTGTTATTGCAAAGTTCCGTTGATTTAAAATACCTATTTGGATTTAAAATCTGGTAATAAAGCCATCGCCTGATTACCACATCGTAAATGTAACCACATCAAATCGTACAGAGATAACAAAAAAATAAATATTTTTCTTATCCTGATTTCTGGAGATATAATCAAAATTTTTATAGCTGTATTGGCCTTGTGAAATGTAAAAATAACAGGCTTACACCTATAATGATGCTTTCTTATCAATGATCTGGGTATAACCATGCTTTGCCCTATACTGGTATTGGTTTACAATATGTTCTGACCAGCTCTGATAGAAATTTTAGTCAGGTTCTACTTTGGTTCTGGAATTGGTCTGGGTTGCCAAAGGGCTGGAACAGTATCAGAACTCAACCAAAGCCCAACCAAACTATTTCTGCTTGTTTAACCAATGTTACCCTACTAGAAGTCAGGAAGGGCTATAAAAGTCTTGAAGGTTATGGAGGGGTAGAGTGAATTACCCTGGTACCTTTAATCGTAAAATAAATTACAGCTTACCTTTCTGATTATGAAATCAGTGAAATTTTGTTTAAACTGCCCGCATTAATACAGCTCCTGACCGCAAATCAGCAGGCGCTGAGATTTCGGACACTATAACCGCAATACCTATGAAAACAGAAAAAGAAAAAATGCTGGCAGGTGAATATTACCTCGCTGGAGATGAACAACTGGTAAAGGAAAGAACGGACTGTAAAAAGTTGCTGCACCGATTAAATGTAACGGAATATGTCGTATCAGACCTTACCAGGGAAATCCTGGCCGAACTTATTCCCCATGCTCCGGCAAGCCTTTACATTGAGCCTCCATTTCATTGTGATTATGGCTACAATATCAAATGTGGTGAGAATGTCTATTTCAACGTGAACTGTGTCGTGCTGGACGTAATGGAAGTCAAGCTGGGAAATAATGTATTTTGTGCGCCTGGTGTCCAGATTTATACGGCTACACATCCCTTAAATGCTGAGCTGAGAAGAACTCAGGAAAATGCTAAACCTGTGGTGATTGGTGACGACTGCTGGATAGGGGGAGGTGCGATTATTTGTCCCGGGGTTACCATCGGCAACAGGTGTGTGATCGGTGCGGGATCTGTGGTGACAAAAGATATTCCCGATGATTCTCTTGCAGTGGGAAATCCTGCCCAAGTGATCAGGAACATACCGGCATAGGTTTAAAGGGCACAATAACATTTAGCAGGAGCAGAGCTGATGCCTATTTTAATAAATGTTATTTTGACATTTAATTTTTTTTGTATATTAGCTCATCATTGACCATCAATGAATAGGAGTTAACCAAATATAAATTACTTGTTTTTGCTATGAAAAGAGGACGGATATATATCGTATGGAGTATTTTAAGTATTCTTTCCACCACCGGATACGCTCAGAAGACTTCAGCCAGTTACCAGGAAAAGCCACTCCGTACTTTTCCTTTATCATCAGTACGACTTCTGGAAAGTCCGTTCCTGCAAGCACAGCAGACGGATATGAAATACATGCTTTCCCTTGATCCGGACAGGCTGCTGGCTCCTTTTCTGCGGGAAGCAGGATTAGCCGCTAAAAAGGAAAGTTACCCCAACTGGGAAAATACAGGACTTGACGGACATATTGGCGGACATTATATTTCTGCCTTATCGGATATGTATGCCGCCACCGGAAATAAAGAAGTGATGGAACGCCTGAACTATATGCTTGATGCGCTGGAAAAATGCCAGCAAAAGGATGGTGAGGGATACATGGGCGGTGTTCCGGGAGGTAAAGCCATGTGGAAGGACATTGCTGCCGGTAAAATTAATGCAGGCAGTTTCTCCCTGAATGACAAATGGGTACCCTTATATAATATCCATAAATTATACGCAGGTTTGGTAGATGCTTACCGCCTTACAGGCAGTGAGAAAGCGAAAAAAATGCTGGTTGGCTATGCAGACTGGGCATATCGCCTTACGGCAAACCTTTCTGATGCCCAGATCCAGGACATGCTGAGGAGTGAGTACGGGGGACTGAATGAATCTTTTGCCGACGTGGCAGAGATTACGGGCGATGAACGTTACCTCGTGCTTGCACGTAAGTTCTCCCAGCAGGTATTGCTGAAGCCCTTGCTGGAAAACAAGGACGAGCTCACCGGAATGCATGCCAATACACAGATCCCCAAAGTGATCGGTTTCATGCGTGTCGCCGAATTATCAAAAGATAAAAGCTGGGCTGCTGCAGCTGATTTCTTCTGGCATACCGTCGTGAAAAACCGCAGTGTGTCTATAGGAGGAAACAGTGTCAGGGAACATTTCCATCCTGTAAATGATTTCTCGTCTATGGTGGAATCGAGAGAGGGACCGGAAACCTGCAATTCCTACAATATGCTGAAGTTAAGCGCTCATTTGTTCCGTTCCAGGCCTTCGGCTGAATACATGGATTTTTATGAGCGTACCCTATACAACCATATTTTATCTTCCCAGCATCCGGACGGTGGTTTTGTGTATTTCACTCCCATGCGCCCCGGACATTATAAAGTATACTCACAGCCACAGGAAGGATTCTGGTGCTGCGTAGGCTCTGGCCTGGAGAACCATGGAAAATATGGAGAAATCATTTATGCACACAATGAGAACGACCTGTTTGTCAATCTTTTTATCGCATCGACACTGGAATGGAAGGAAAAAGGGCTTAACCTGGTTCAGGAAACCACTTTTCCAGAAAGTGAAAGCTCGTCTATTGCTTTGAAACTGAATAAAGCAGCCAAGTTCGCCATTCATTTCCGCTATCCTTCATGGGTAAAAAAAGGAGAAATGAAGCTGGCAGTGAATGGAAAAGAACAGGTGTTACTGACGGACAGTAATTCTTATGTCAGCCTGAACCGCAAATGGAAGTCGGGCGACGTGGTTAAAATCATTCTGCCAATGCATACCAGTACAGAAGTTCTTCCGGACCAGTCGGATTTTGTATCCTTTGTACACGGACCTGTCGTACTGGCCGCTTCTTTGGGCAATGAAGGATTGGAAGGCTTAAAGGCAGATGCCAGCAGGATGGGACATATTGCAAACGGTCCGCTGATGTCGCTTGAAGATGCCCCACTGATGATTGGTGCAAAAGACAGCCTGGCATTGGGCCTGCAAAACGAAAATCAAGCCGCTATGGGTTTTAAAGCCTCCCAACTGATCTATCAGGAAAAGTATAAGGACCTTGAACTGGTTCCATTTTATAAGCTGTATGATACCCGTTATATTGTGTACTGGCCATTCACTACTGCTGAAAAACTGCCAGCCATTTTAGCCTCAAGGAAAGAAAAAGAGGTGGCGGAGCGTGAGCTTGAAAACATGACGGTAGATAAAATCAATACCGGGGAGCAGCAACCTGAATCTGACCATGGTTTCAAAGGAGAAAAAACCTGGGAAGGGGTGTTCAAGGAACGCCATTTCAGGTCCGCTACAGGTTGGTTCAGCTATGTGCTGAAGAATCCAGGGGCAAAGGCTACGGGGATCAGGTTAACTTATTTCGGAGCTGACCGTGACAAGAATTTTGATATTTATGTGAATAATGTGCTGCTGCAGACCGTAAAATTGGAGGGGGCTAAGGGAGATCAGTTTTATGACGTGGTTTATCCACTAACGGCTGTTAAAAAAGGAGAAAAGATGGAACTGAGATTTGCCGCAAAACCGGGTTCTTCCGTTGCTGCCATCTATGAAGTGAGACTGGTGAAATAGTCTTCACTATGTCCGGACTGAAATTTTAAAAAGTATTCACTGTATTTCGATGTAATGCCCTGGTCTGTAAAAAGATCAGGGCATTTTCTGCTTTAAACAATACCAGATTCCGTATGTTGTATAACTTATTAATCCCAAGCATATGCAGAAGAAATATACAACAGTTTTTTTATGGTCTATTATTGTTGCCCTGGGCGGCCTGTTATTCGGTTTTGATACGGCGGTAATTTCGGGAGTAGAGAAAACAATACAGGAATTATTCCGGCTTAGTCCCTTCTGGCAGGGCTTCACCATTTCTTCGGCCCTGATCGGAACGGTCATTGGTGCTTTATTTTCAGGAGGCCCGGCCGATAAGTATGGCCGTAAACCTTTGTTATTTCTTACGGGTGCATTGTTTGGTATCTCTGCCATTGCCAGTGGGCTGGTGACCAACCTTCCCTTGTTTATTGTTTTCCGTTTTATCGGGGGATTGGCGATTGGCGCTTCTTCTGTAATTGCCCCGATGTATATTTCCGAAATTTCTCCCGCAGGGGTAAGGGGCAGGATGACGGCATTGTTCCAGTTTAATGTGATCACGGGCATCTTACTGGCCTATGTCTCCAATTATTTTCTAAGGGACATTGCCGGGGAAGATTCCTGGAGATATATGCTTGGTGTGGGCAGTATCCCTTCTGTGGTGTTCTTCTTTCTGTTGTTCCTGGTGCCGGAAAGTCCGCGTTTCCTGATCCGCTCCGGGAAGGTCACTGAGGCAAGAGCTGTACTGGAAAAATCGGGTATGGAGGCCGTGGATAAAGAAATTGAAGATATTGAGCTGAGTTTGGATGAACGGAAGGAAAGCCTGTTTTCCAAACGTTTCATCAAACCGATTACCCTGGCCTTTCTCGTGGCGATGTTTAACCAGTTTTCCGGGATCAATGCCATTTTATATTATGCACCCCGGATTTTTGAACTCTCGGGTGTATCTGCTGCAGATGCCTATCTGCAACCTATCATTATTGGGGTGACCAATGGGATCTTTACCATGGTTGGCCTTGTGGTGATTGATAAGGTGGGAAGAAAGAAGCTGCTCATCTCAGGATCTATTGGAATGACGGTTTGTCTGGGACTTGTGGCCAGGTCTTTTTACCTGCAGGATTTTGAAGGATATGGCTTGCTGATCTTTCTGATGGGATATATTATGTTCTTCGCTTTTTCTACAGGTTCGGTGATCTGGGTATTGATTTCCGAAGTATTTCCGAATAGTGTGAGAGGGCAGGGACAGTCTTTGGGGAGTTTTACCCATTGGTTTTTTGCTACGGTGATTACCTTTCTTTTTCCTGTTGTTGTCGGGGAATCGACATTTGGCGGAGGATATGCCTTTACCTTTTTTGCGGTGATGATGGTCCTGCAGGCTCTGGTGGTATGGAAGTATTTCCCGGAGACCAAAGGCCGGACACTGGAAGACATCAGTGAGGAACTGGTAGGTAAATAAACGGTCCGCTGTAATGTAATCTCACTGTCAAGTCAGATCCAAAATCAGGTTCCGGATAAACAAAAGGCTTTTTAAATGGTTAGACCTATATACACGTTTAAACATTTAATTTTTATATTATGAGTTCGTTACAAGGTAAAATTGCGTTAGTTACAGGAGCATCAAGAGGTATTGGCCAGGGAATAGCATTAAGTTTCGCGAAAGCAGGAGCTGACGTTGCACTGGCAGATATCAGCATTGATGTATTGGAAGAAACAAAATCTTTAGTTGAAAAGGAAGGCGTAAAAGTAAAAACTTATCAGGTTGATGTGACCGATTTTGATACGGTGAGAACCATGGTTCAGGCTGTGGCCGCAGATTTCGGAACTTTGGATGTAGCGGTGAACAATGCTGGTGTGCTGGGCATCCACAAGGTGGTCGATATGACCCCGGAGCAATGGGACCAGGTGTTCAATGTCAATGCCAAAGGGGTATTCCTGTGCAGTAAAGCAGAACTGGAAGTGATGTTGCCGAATAAATCGGGACGTATTATTAATGTTTCCTCTATTTTGGGTAAAACAGGAATGTCTGATGTTTCTGCTTACAGTGCTTCAAAATTTGCAGTCGTAGGGTTTACCAATTCTTTGGCTAAGGAAGTGGCAAAAGAAGGCATTACAGTAAATGCCTTATGTCCTGGTATTGTGGGAACAGGAATGTGGAGAGGGGATAAAGGACTGGCGAAAGCCTTTGCCAAAGATGGAGAAACTGAAGAGCAGTCATGGGAAAGAAACCAGGAGAGCCTGCTGCCGCAGGGAGAGGCACAAACTCCGGAAGATATGGGTCAGCTGGCGGTTTACCTGGCTTCAGCACCACATGTTACCGGTCAGGCGATCTCGGTTGATGGTGGCTTCGGTCTCTAACATAGATTATTTTTTTATAAAAGCCGTCCCAGAATGGACGGCTTTTTGCTTTTACAGCATTTTCTGTATGCTGTTACCTTCCATCCTTCGATCCTTCCATCTTTATAACTTCCACGTTGCTACTTTATTTGCAAGCTATCTCCTTTTCTGTATGCTGTAAAAATTTCCGGCCTTCCTGTTTAAGCTTAACTTTAGTTTAACAAGTAAAAGTATACTTTTGAATCAGATATGTATACGCTTAATGATACTGACGATGATTTACTTCTTGCTTTGCGAAAAGGAGATGCGTCCGCCTTTAAAGTATTATATGAACGCTACTGGAAAGAGGTATACACCATGGTTTACCGCAGGCTGCGTGATGAAGAATCTGCCAAGGATATTGTGCAGAACATCTTTGTCAATCTCTGGACTTCCCGGAAGGAGATTAGCATTGACAGTACGCTGGCTCCTTACCTGAACAGGGCCGCAAAAAACAGGACGATCAGTTTCTACAAGAAGAATGAAGCCACTTTTTCCAGGGACTACCTGTTCCAGGATGAGCAGGTGCAGCACCCGATAGACCTTGCCCTGGAAGCGGGAGAACTGGAAGCCTTTTTTAAGGAAGAAATTGACAGCATGCCCGATAACATGCGTAAGGCTTTTATCCTGAGCAGGGAGGAAAATAAGTCGGTCCGAGAAATTGCGGCAGAACTTTCCCTTTCAGAACAGACGATAAAAAATAATATTTCCCAGGCGCTGGACCGGCTGCGGAAAAAATCGAAGCGCTATTATTCAGACCCCACAAATCTTGCTGTTTTATTCGCTGTGGCCTTAACGAAATTTTAACATATACATAATTATTGGTTAAAGTACTTTTTGGCTTTGGCGATGATGAGTTAGTATATGAGTAATAAAGATAAAGGCTTTCAGGGGGATGTGAGTCAACGTGCAGAGAGCTGGTTCAATCGGACAAACGATGACCTTCCATTTGATGCCTTTGGAAACAATGAAAACGAAATTCGTATCGGGAACGAGATTTTTAATAAAGTCAATCACCAGATTCATGGTGGCAGAACAGCCAGGCTTATATTTTTAAGATATGCTGCTGCAGTACTGCTTGTGGCAACGGCAGGCCTCGCCCTGTCGAGATACCTGCAACCGGCAGTACCAGGAAAGAACCAGACGGAATGGACAACCTTCACTGCTGCAGGGGAGGAAAAAACGGTTAGACTGCCGGATAGTTCAATCGTGATGCTGAGGCCTGGAGCAAAATTAGTGGCACCCACTTCCTTTGCCGAAGGGAACAGGGCCGTAAAACTCAGCACAGGTGAAGCCTACTTTACCGTTACACGGGATAAAAAACACCCCTTCATTGTACAGTCGGGCGCCATCTCTATCAAAGTACTGGGTACGGCCTTCAATATCAAACATGCACTGAAACGGAACGAGATAGAAGTTGCGGTATCCCATGGAAAGGTACAGGTGAATGACCAGGCACACCGGCTGGCTTACCTGCGCAAAGGGGAATTGATCACCTATAATACCAAATCCGGATTGTTCAGGCTGGATACGATCAACACCTCTGCCGTGGCGGCCTGGAGCCACCAATCGGCCGACCTGAATAATGCTGCTTTCAGGGAACTTGCCTATGTATTTATGAGCTATTACGGGATGGAGCTGATGGCGGCCGACCCGGATATTGCACAACTGAGGTATACACTTACGGTTAATAAATCAAGTGCTGCGTTAAGCACACTAAAAATCATCACAAAAATTCATGGACTTTATTTCAAGGAGCAAAATGGAAAAATAATACTCTACAAATAAGAAAGAAGCCGCTGTTCTTCGAAAACAGCGGCTTCAGAATAGTCTGCCGAGGGCAATACTATTGAATTGAATAAATCAACATTTTAATCAAAAATATGAAAAAATTTATACATCCGGTATTAAATATATCGTCTGTAATCGGACTCAGTATGGTATTGGTTTTTCTTATCACTGGTCAGCTTTACGCAAAAAACTATGCTGCTGCAGGAATACTGAGCCATAAGGTATCAATTTCCTTTGAAAAAGAGAACCTGGAGACAGCCATTCAAAAGATAAAAAACAAAACAGGATTTAACTTCGCCTATGATCCGCAGTTACTTAACCTGAAAAAGGCTGGGGTGAAGAATGAGAGTTTTAAGGATATTCCCTTAAATCAGATCCTTCATAAATTATTGACTCCGTTCTCGATTTCTTATCAGGAGTATGAGAATGCAATTGTTTTGGCACAAACCGTTACCATTTCAGGTACGGTTACCGATGCAGCCACTAAGGAAACATTGCCAGGGGTAAGTGTAATGGTAAAAGGCAGCACCATTGGTACGGTGACCGACAACAAAGGCCGCTACCAGATTGCTGCACCCAATGCGCAATCGGTACTGGTATTTGCCTTCATCGGTTATGCCAAACAGGAAATTACTGCCGGCAACCGCCAGGTAATCAATGTGGCTTTATCGACTGATGACAATAAACTGAATGAGGTGGTGGTGACCGCACTGGGCATTACACGTGAAGCGAAATCGATTGGTTTCTCGGTGCAAAAAGTGGATGGTGACTTACTTCGGGAGTCGCACGAAACCAATTTGCTGAATACCTTAAGCGGACGTGTAGCGGGTGTACAGATCACCAATTCATCAGGTGGTGTGGGTGCATCATCCAATATCCAGATCCGTGGACAGAACTTTGTGAGTGGTTATAACTACAATAACTCTCCGCTGTTTGTCGTGGACGGTGTTCCTGTAAGTAATAACAATGAGCAATCTACCCGCGCCTATACAGGAAGACAGGATTACAATAACCCGAATTTAACCAATGGTGAAGGTGAAGTGGATTATGGTAATGCTGCCGGTGAGATTGATCCGAATGATATTGAAACGATTACCGTATTAAAAGGCCCGAATGCTGCTGCATTGTATGGCTCCAGGGCTGCGAATGGTGTGGTCTTAATTACCACAAAATCGGGTAAGGGAACCAAAGGAGTAGGGGTGAGTTTCAATTCACAGGCCAGCTTTGAATCTCCGTTGAAATTGCCTGAATACCAGTACACCTATGGCCAGGGCCGCGATGGTCAGTATGCCTATGTAGATGGTATGGGTGGTGGTACAAACGATAATATCATGGAAAACTGGGGGCCAGCCATGAACGGCCAGCTGATTCCACAGTTCGATTCGCCAATAAATCCGCAGACAGGATTGCGTACAGCTACCCCTTTTGTGGCCTATCCTGACCAGCTGAAAGATTTCTTCGTTACGGGACAGACCTATACCAACAATTTATCCATTGCGGCAAGCAATGACAAGCTGAACTTCCGTTTATCCTATACCAATGCAGAGCAGACCGGTATTGTGGAAAATACGGGAATGAGCAGGAACAGCCTGAGTTTAAATTCGGGTTATGCCATCACACCGAAACTGAAGGTGGATGTGAACATGAACTATGTGAATACGGCGAGTGACAACAGATCCAGTTATGGAGCGAAAAATGAGGAAGCGATCATGAGGATCTTCCTGTTTATGCCCAGGAACGTCAATGTGGAAAGCCTGAGAAATTACTGGAAACCCGGAACCTCAAACCAGGAACAGTATACACCGATTTACAGCGCCAACGGATCAAGGTTGAACAACCCGTATTTTGTGGCCAATGAAAACCTGAATGGCAATAACCGTGACCGTGTGTATGGTAATTTCAAGCTGAGCTATGATTTCCTGCCCAATTTGAAACTGATGGTCAGAACGGGACGTGATTTTTATAACGACAAGCGTACCATGAGACATGCGACTTCTTCTGCCCAGTATGTGAACGGGTATTATCAGGAAGACGATGTGTATTTCCTGGAAACGAATCATGATTTCCTGTTATCTTATGATACAAAAATCAAAGATGTATTCAGTTTCAATGCCAATGCGGGAGGAAACCTGCTGACCCAGCGTTCTAAAAGATTAGGGGCTATTGCAGGCAGACTCGCGATTCCGAATGTCTATAACTTATCAAATAATGCGATTCCGATTGTTGCGGGAAATTCCTTACAGGAAAAGAAAATCAACTCCATTTACGCCACTACACAGTTTGGATATAAAAATGTGGTTTTCTTAGACTTGACAGGAAGAAATGACTGGTCGAGTGCCCTGCCCAAACAAAACAATTCTTATTTCTACCCTTCAGCTTCCTTGAGTGTGGTGGCTTCCGACCTGTTAAAGATCCAGAGCCCCTTGTTAAGCTTCCTGAAAGTAAGGGGTAGTGTGTCTTCGGTACGCCGTGACTTAGAGCCCTACCAGACTGCGGCGAACTTCCAGATCTCCCAGGGATGGAACGGACAAACCGTTGCGGTACACAACAACAATTACCCGAACTCCGATATCCGTCCTGAAAAGGTTGATTCTTACGAATTTGGTTTCGACTCCCGTTTCCTGAACAACCGTATCGGATTGGATGTGACATATTATAAGAGTACCACGACCGACCTGATCATTCCGGTAACCCTGAATCCTTCGGCAGGTTATGATACAAAACTGATGAACGTTGGTAAAATGAATAACCAGGGTCTGGAGGTCATGCTAACGGCTACGCCACTTAAACTAAGGGATTTCAGCTGGGATATGTCAGTCAACTTTGCGCTGAACCGCAACAAGGTTATTTCACTGGCAGAGAATATCGGCATTTCCAGAATCCGCCAGATAGAGCGCTGGGCATCCCTGGAACTACGTACCCTGAACACTAAAGGTGATGGTTCATTTGGTTCCCTGTATGGCGATTACCTGATTTACAAAGGAGGATCACTGACGCATAAAAACGGCCTTCCGCAGGAAGAGAATGGGGACTGGGGGTATTTGGGTAATGTCAACCCTGATTATACTGCAGGTATTACCAATAACTTCAAATATAAAAAACTGTCATTGAGCGTATTGTTCAGTATCCAGAAAGGTGGGGTTGTGCATTCACGTACCTACATTGACGGGATCAATGCGGGAAGTTTAAAGGAATCACTGGTCAACAGGGATGCCAATGGTGCAGGAAATATGATTGGCGGTGGAGTTGACATCGATACCAATAATCCGAATGCAACTGAAGTGACGGTGAGAAATTACTGGCGTGCATTTTATAACAATGATGCCATTGCCACTTTTGATGCTTCCTATGTAAAGCTGAGAGAGGTAAAACTAAGTTATTCCTTACCTGCTACATTAATGAAAAAGATTGCAGTTAAAAACGGATCAGTGTCATTGGTGGGAAGGAACTTATTGTTATGGTCTGACGTACCGAATATCGACCCGGAAGTTTCTGCTTATGACGGACAGTTCCAGGGGGTTGAGGCCATGTCCCTTCCTTCTTTAAGAAGTATTGGTGTCTCTCTAAATCTAACCTTCTAAGTTTTATCTACATGTTATTTAACAACTATAAAATGAAAAAATTCTCTGTTATAACAGGCGCTCTGCTGATGCTGCTGAGCTCCTGCGGTAAGTTTGAAGAACTCAATGTGAATCCGAATAATCCTGCAACGGTACCTGCCGAGATGCTGCTTCCGCCAATTATCAGCGGTGCAGTGGGCTCGATGAACAGCAGTGGTACACGTGCGGGACAATATGTACAGCATTTGTCCTGGCTGGGGGGAACAAGCGAGGAAGATGGACGTTATAACCTTACCGGTGCATCTTACCGCGAAGAATGGAATGGCCCGATGCGTTTAATTAAAGACGTGAACCAGCTGAAGGAAATCGGTACTTCGACGAACCTGAACCAGTATGTGGCGGTTGCTGCCGTGCTGAAAGTTTATATCCTGTCGCTCATGAGCGATGCTTACGGTGATATTCCGTACAATGAAGCCGGAATGGGAAATGTAAGCGGAATGGAGTTTGCACATTACCAATCGCAGCAGGAGGTCTATACCCTGATGTTAAACGACCTGGAGTCGGCTAATCAGCTGTTTAAAAACCTGCCTTCCGGAACGGTAGTCAACCGCGATATTCTTTTCAGCGGCAGTATTGCCCGCTGGAGAAAGTTCGCCAATTCCCTGAAGGTGCGTATACTGATGAGGCAATCGGCTAAAACGAATGTCAATGCTGCTGTCGCAGCCATCTTTAATAATCCTGCGGAATACCCTGTTTTTGAGAATGTGAGTGACCAGGCGACATTGGTGTACAATAACGGAACCGACCTGTATTACTGGTTCATCCAGAACCCGGCAGCAGATGGCAGCGGGGTAGACTTTGCCGGAAATACGAGGGTAAGTAATGTGATGGTGAACCTGCTGAGCAGCAAGAACGATCCGCGTTTACCCATTTATGCAGCGCCGACAAGGAATTCATTTTTAGCCAACAGGACCAATTCCGCGACTCCCCTGGTGTACCGTGGACAAAGGGCAGGCTTCAGTACTGCTGAGCAAAATGCAGATTATGCACAGACAGGTTTAAATAAGGATGATTATTCTGTTATCGGAAAAAGGATCCGCAAGGAAAACCGCGCATTCCTGATGACCTATGCAGAACTGATGCTGCTTAAAACTGAAGCCATCCAAAGGGAAATGGGGGTCAGCGGAACGGCTGCGGCAACTTACCTGATCGCTATAAAAGCTTCACTGGACAAATGGCCTGCGGTAGGTTCGGCAGACCAGGTGGAAACACCATTCATTTCTGAAGCCCAGAAAACAGCCTACCTGGCACAACCTGCCGTTGCACTTTCGACGACCAATCCGATCAAACAGATTGCAGAGCAGTTGTACATTGATTCCTACCTGAATGGTTTTGAGGGATGGGCAGGATGGAGAAGGTTAGGTTTTCCGGAACTGGTTCCGGGACCGACAGTTTTATCGCCTGTGCCGGTACGTTATGTGTATTCTGACAATGAGCAGAATAACCCGAACCTGATCCTGTGGGTTCAGCAGACGATGGGCGGTACCATGCCAACCCACAACACAAAAGTGTGGTTCCAGCCTTAGTCAAATTATTAATGTCGCCCTTTGGAACAAAGGACAAAGCGGTGTGAAGAGCAATAGAGGATGTTTCACATTGGTGAGGCATCCTCTTTTTTTTAATAACATATCAATGTAATACGATGATGAAGATCAATAAGACATTCCTTTTCCTGCTGGCCATGGTGGCGGCTGGAAATACCGCAACATATGCCCAGACGACCGTACCTGTACGCAAGTATGAGGTCGGAAAGAATACCCATTCCCACAATGATTACCTGCAGAGCCAGCCTTTCTATACGGCCCATGCCAATCATTTTGCTTCTATAGAGGTAGATGTTTTTCTGGTAGACAACCAGCTGTATGTCGCCCATACCAAAGAAGATATCGATCCGAAACGTACCCTTGAAAGCCTGTACATTGAACCGGTTTTAAGGGAAATGAAGCTGAATGGCAACGACAAGGTGTATAAGGATGGTGGGAAACTGCAATTGCTGATCGACCTTAAAACTGCCGGGGAACCAACAATGAAATGCCTGGAAGCAAAGCTGAAACCTTTGCGTAAATACTTTGATGTGAAGAACAATCCCAATGCAGTGCGTTTGGTGATCAGTGGTGATGCTCCAGCAGCGGATCGATTTAAAGCTTATGATGACATCTTTTTCTTTGATGGCAAGCGCAATGTACCCTATACGGCTGACCAGATGAAAAGGGTTGCTTTTTTCAGCGCGGGATTACATGAGTTTACCAAGTGGAACGGATTAGGCCGTATGGTGGAGCCGGATTCCCTGAAGTCGAAAAACTTTGTGGATTCTGTACATACCCTGGGTAAAGAAGTCAGGTTCTGGGGAAATCCGGATACGAAAACCTGCTGGCAGGCATTTATTAAAATGGGGGTAGATTACCTGAATACCGACTCTCCGGCAGAAATGGCTAAATTCTTGAATCAGTATGAAAGGAATACCTATGCTGCGCAGTCGAAACATGAGACCTACCTGCCGACTTATAAAAGTGACAACAACAAGGGGAAACCAAAAAATATCATCCTGCTGATCAGTGATGGGGCTGGTTTCTCGGAGTTCTGGGCCGCGGCTACAGCCAATGGGGGGTACCTGAATGCCACCCAGATCAAACATGTTGGTTTTTCAAATACTGCTGCGGCAAACGATTATACCACTGACTCTGCTGCAGGCGCTACGGCAATGGCAACGGGGGAGAAGACGAATAACCGTTATATTGGTATGGGCGCGACAGGACAGCAGATTCCTAACCTTCCGGAAATGCTTTCGAAATCGGGGATACGTTCCGGCGTGCTGAGCAATGACCGGGTGACCGGGGCTACACCTTCTTCATTTTTTGCACACCGCATGGAGCGCGACCAGAGTGACAGCATTGCTTCAGATTTGAGCCGAAGTCCCCTTTCACTGGTGATTGGTGGTTACAACAAAGCTTTTGCAGCACAGGATAATGCAATTTTAAACCAGGTGAAAGCCAGTGGATTTGAAGTCTATGAAGGGATAAAAAACCTGCCTGCAGCTGCAAAGAATAAAAGAGTGATCTGTTTTGATAACGACCGTCCCGAAGAGAATTTCAGGCTGATTGAACATGCTTTTGATGAAAGCGTCAGGTTTTTGTCGACCGATAATAAAAAGGGCTTCTTTTTAATGGTAGAAGGAGCGAAGATTGACCAGGGCGGACATACGAACAACCTTAAAATCTGCATTGATGAATACCTGAGTTTTGACAAAGTCATTGGTAAAGCGCTGAAATTTGCCGACCAGGATGGGGAAACTTTGGTACTGATCACCTCAGACCATGAAACCGGAGGTTTAATTGTGCTTGATGGCAATTATAAGAACGGTACCGTAGTAGGTACTTTCACCACAAACGACCATACCGGTTTACCTGTGCCTTTGTTAAGTTATGGCCCTGGTGCGGAAAACTTTACCGGTTTCCTGCAGAATTCGGATATTCCTAAAAAGGTTGCTGAATTGTTGAAAAAATAAGGCGTCAGGATGGGCTGCTGTCAGCTTTTTCATGCAATATTCAGTTAAGGGGTTATTTTTTTCATCGCTTAGAAGGTTATATTTGTTTATATAAATTGATTAATTGAAATTTTATGATAACAACTAAAGGATATGCTGCACAAAGTGCTGAAACGGATTTGGCACCCTGGAACTTTGAACGTCGCGAGGTTGGTCCTCATGATGTACAGTTCGAGATACTTTTTTGTGGGGTTTGCCATTCCGATCTGCACCAGATTAAAAATGATTGGTTCCCTGGGATTTTCCCGATGGTTCCGGGCCATGAGATTGTTGGCCGTGTGGTAAAGGTGGGTGACCATGTGAAAAACTTCAAAGTGGGTGACCTTGCCGGTACCGGTTGTATGGTTGACTCCTGCCAGGTGTGTGAAAACTGTAAGCAGGATCTGGAGCAGTATTGCCTGGAGGGGAACACACAGACCTATAATTCAATGGAGCGTGATGGGTCAAGTCCTACTTACGGTGGATATTCAAACACGATTGTGGTCAGGGAAGAGTTTGTATTACATGTTTCTGATAAATTAGACCTTGCTGCGGTAGCTCCTTTACTATGTGCCGGGATTACCACCTACTCTCCGTTACGTCACTGGAAAGTGGGTAAAGGACATAAACTTGCCGTGCTGGGATTAGGCGGACTGGGCCATATGGCTGTGAAGTTCGGGGTTTCCTTTGGTGCTGAAGTTACTGTACTGAGTACTTCTCCTGCAAAAGAAGAAGATGCAAAGAAACTGGGAGCACATCACTTTGTGGTGACCAAAGATGCGGAACAGATCAAGGCAGCGACCGGAACATTTGATTTTATCCTGGATACGGTTTCTGCTGCGCATGATTTCAATATGTACCTTTCTTTATTAAAAACGAATGGTACGATGATTTGTGTAGGCGCTCCGTCTACACCGGCCGAAATTTCGGCATTCAGTTTATTGGGAGGAAGGAAAAGTGTAGCCGGATCTGGTATAGGCGGAATTAAGGAAACACAGGAAATGCTGGATTACTGTGCGGAAAATAATATCGTATCAGAGATTGAGCTGATTGACATCAAAGATGTCCATGCCGCTTATGAACGCATGGAAAAAGGAGATGTCCGTTATAGGTTTGTCATCGATATGGCTACCTTATAACAACTGATCAGGATTGAGCTTAAACAGTTCAACAAAGTGAATTGGCACAGCAACAGGCCCGATATTTTATCGGGCCTGTTGCTTTTAAGTATAGGGTTATCCAACGAATATGACCGTACCAATGTTCAGTCGCTCCGTTACCATAATGGCAGTGTCTTTGGCATTCCTCAGGATAAAGATCCTGTGTGTTCCCATATTAAGGTGACATACGGCCTCATTTTTGAGATAAAGCAACAAAGAATAGTTTAACTTTGTTATTTTAATTTTTAATGGGAAATATGGAGACGGAAGAGTTGATCTTAAATAGTAAACAAATACTGATCATGGAGACTGCAGAGCAGCTTTTTGCCACGAATGGCTATGATGCGACCTCGATCAGGGATATTGCTGCCTCAGGTTCTTTCAATTCCGCTATGATTTCCTATTACTTTGGTTCCAAGGAACAGCTGATGGAGGGGATACTAAGGTATCGTACCACGGTGTTGGAAGACGTTGTCAATGATTTGTTATTGACATTAAAAGACCCACTGGAAAAAATTCTTGCGATCACTGATTTTTATATTGAAAAGGTTTTTCAGCAGAAGTATTTCTACCTGTTGCTGATCCAGGTACAATCCATGCCGGAAAAGCATACCTTAATCCGGAACTCGTACAATACCATACGTTACAGAAACTTTGCCTTACTGGATGCAATGATCAAAGAAGGACAGGAAAAAGGTCAGTTTAAAAAGGATATTGATATTGCGCTGTTGCTTTTTATCATCAGCGGTACAGTAAACAACATTCTGATCAATCAGGATTATTATAAGGATGTGAATCAGATGAACCATTTGTCTGATCTTGAAGTGATTGTTCATCTCAAGGAAAAGGTTGGCATCTTATTGAAAGAAACCATAGAAGGAATCGTTTTAAGGGGATAATATCCTTGTTTTTAATCCCCTGGTCTTTTCCCTAACCTGAAAAAATTGTGATCCCAGCAACTTGTAGGAAGCGGGTTATTTGGTACCTTATGGGGAAAGAAATAGTTTATCAGGAAGGATTTTTAAAACTCATGATTATATTTGGAGGTAAATTTCTATCTTGGAAACAGCGATAAACTACCTAAAGAAAGGATTTTGTTTATAAACGCTTCAAAAATCAGATAGTGCACAAATATGATGACCACTCAGGAAGAACAGAAAACGATTGATGTAAAAACAGAAATAGGCAGGTTACGTAAATTACTGATTCATAGTCCGGATAGCGGATTGGGAAAAGTTGTACCCTCGAAAGCGCAGGACTGGCTTTTTGAAGATATTGTACATCTGGATACCATGCGGAGGGGGGAATACGATTACTACGTCAAATTGCTGATGTATTTCCTCGATCCTGATAAAATTAAAGGCAAGTTGGCGGAAATTGACTCGGAAGGTGCAAACCGTGAATTTTTTAAGCCGGACAGTGAAGGGTTCCACCATTCCTCTGCAGTGATTGAAGTGCAGAACCTGCTTGCCGACATTCTTGAAGATAAGCTCATCAGGAATAAGCTGGTGGCCTCTGTCTGTGCAATTGAAGGCTGTACCTATAAACTACAGCTGCAGCTGGCCAATACGCATCCAAAAGAGCTGGCGAAAATATTTATTTCCGGCAGCCTGGAAAACGATTTGATGATTTTTGCCCCTATTCCCAACCTGATTTTCACCCGCGATGTCGGAATTACCATCAATAACCATATCCTCTTAAACAAACCCGCTAAAAAAGCGCGCAGCAGGGAAACACTGCTGATGCGGTATATATTTTTTAATCATCCTATCTTTAGTGCCTACACGGAAAATATCCTTGAAATTCCCGATTCTGCACAGCACTTTCTTCGTCCGGGAGAGGAAGAAGAACACCGCACCACGCTGGAAGGCGGTGATGTGATGATGGTCAGCCAGAATCACGTATTGATAGGCTGCAGTGAAAGGACTTCTGTGTATGGGGTCAATGAGGCGATCAAATTGTTGTTCAATAATAATGTAGTCAATAAGGTAACAGTCGTAAAGATCCCGCATAAGCGTGATTTTATGCATATCGATACCGTTTTTACCCAGGTGAAACGCAATATGTGGGTACTGCTGAGTTCGATATCAAAAAATCAGGTGCCCCATCCCGATGAGCCTGTTAACTTCCTGGTCAAACCAGACAGCAAGGACAGCACGGAAATCCTTCAGTTTCACAGGGAGCAGATCCAGTCGCCCAGAAGTTTTGAAAGTATTGAAGCCCTACTCGATGATATCAGCAGAAATGACCTGGGAAGTACCGTACCTACACAATTTATTTATAGTGGGAATGGTTCTTTTCCCTATGATGCAAGGGAACAATGGACCGATTCCTGTAATCTGCTTGCACTGAAAGAAGGTGTGGTATTGGGCTACGACAGAAATAACAAGACCGTAGAAGCTTTTAAGAACAATGGTTTTGCCGTGATTGATGTCAAGGACCTGCTGAATGACCTGGAAAGCGGGAAGTTGGAAGCCGATAAGATGACCGATACGTTGATTTTAATGCCTTCATCAGAACTGTCAAGGGCAAGAGGTGGTTTTCATTGTATGAGCCTCCCTTTACTGCGCGACGAACTCTAACACTCCCCCACAAAATTATACGCATGCAAACCACCAGCCATCTACTCATGATCCGCCCGGTCAATTTCAAGTTTAATGAACAGACCGCGGAAAATAATAAATTTCAACAGGCCTCAGATCAGTACAATGTACAGGCTGAAGCCTTAAAAGAATTCGACGGATTTGTTGCCCTGCTGGAAGATCAGGGAATAGAGGTCACCGTGATTGAGGATACCTTAACACCTGAAACCCCCGATTCCATCTTTCCGAATAACTGGGTGTCTTTCCATTCGGACGGTCAGGTCATCCTGTACCCCATGTTTTCAGCGAACCGTCGCGTTGAACGTCGTCAGGACATCCTGGATACGCTGGGGGAACGTTTCCACATCAAAGGAATCACAGACCTTTCCGGTTATGAAGCAGAAGGTATTTATCTGGAGGGAACCGGCAGCCTGGTACTCGACAGGGAAAATAAAATAGCTTATGCCTGTTTATCGCTGCGGACAGACGAACGTGTATTACAGGATTTCTGTCTCCATACCGGTTACGCTGCTGTAACTTTTCATGCGACAGATGCAACTGGTTTTCCGATCTACCATACCAACGTTATGATGTGTATAGGGGAAAATTTTGCTGTTGTTTGTTTTGCATCTGTTCCGGATGCGGACGAGAAGGAGGCGCTGAGGTTAAGCCTGCTTAACAATGGCAAGGAGATCATTGAAATCAGCCTCGATCAAATGAACCATTTTGCAGGTAACATGCTTCAGGTGAAAAATAAAAATGGGGAATCCTTACTGGTGATGTCAGAACAGGCATGGTTATCCCTTAGGGCAGAACAGATTGAGGCCTTAACCCGCCTGAGCATGGTGGTTCATGCCCCATTATATACCATTGAAAAAAACGGGGGTGGAAGTGCACGTTGTATGCTTGCCGAAATTCATCTGCCGGTAGCAGAATAAATTTACAGGCAATGTCTAGTATGACATTGCCTGGATGTTTTCTTCCCGATGTGCTGGGGATTTGTCTCTCTGGCGGGAACTGAGTAATCTTGGGACTGAATAGCTCAGAAACTGATGAGAGCTAATGCGGCTGATTAATCATGGGAATGTTTTTCATTGTTCCTCATGCTGAAAATAATAAACATAACCAATACCGAGATCACCGTTAAAACAAGATAACTGAGACTGAGGTTATGGTCGTCTTTTGCCGGGAGTGCAGCTATTGTGGTGTAACTTAAGAAGGAGACGATCACATAGGTGATGCCACCGGTTAATCCGCCTGCGATACCTGCGTTTTTAGGGAATTTGCTGAGGCAGAAGGTGAAATAATTATTAAACACATAACCTGCCGTGACATGTATGATAAAGGCAAAAAATATGATCGAATAGAGGGTGGAAATGAAGTTCACACTCAGCACCATAGCCAGTACAAAGATCACCTGTAAGCCCTGATTCACGAGCATTTTTTTCAGGAAAGGACGGTTAATTGTTGCTTTACCGACAAAACCACCGACCATCCAGGCAAAACCCAGGATCAGGGAACTGTATCCAGCTACGATAGGTGACAATTGTAAATGGTGTTCTACGATAAAAGGGCCGGTCATGTTGTAAATCATCACCATGCAATAGGCAAGTCCCAGCATCACTATACCCAATGTAAAACTGGGTGTTTTAATCATTTCCAGATAGGTGCCGACGATTTTTCTGAGATTAAATTCGGAAAAGTGCTGCAGGGTCTCCCCGCTGAAGCAAAACTCAAGAACGGCCATGATGATGGCCAATCCCCCCAGGAAATAAAAGTTAGATTCCCAACCAAATGCAGTTTGCAGGTATCCGCCAATAAAAGGAGCGACAATTGGGCCGGTCGACCAGATGATAGAAAACATACTCAGGTAATGTTTGAGTTTATCCCCGGAATATAAATCTACAAAGAAAGCCCTTTTGGATACGATAATGGCTGCTGTGGTCGTTCCATGGATTACACGCATCAGGTAGATGACATATATATTATGGGTGCTGGCGATAATGATACTTGCCGCAGCGAAGACCACGAGGCTGACCAGGCCTATTTTATACCTTCCGAAGCTATCCAGAATACTTCCTATAAACAACTGGGAAATCCCGTAGCTGATCAGAAATATGCTTAAGGTAAGCTGGACCTGTACGCTGCTTACCTGTAGCGTTTCAGCCATTGTAGGTAAGGAAGGGATATAAATATCTGTCGCAAATCCGGAAAGGGAAAGCAGGGAAAAGGCAAGGATCGTAGCGATGCCCTGATTTTCTTTTTTTATATAATTGTGATTGATGTCTGTAGGTGTACCTGTGGTAGTTGCCATTGCCAATTGAAAATAATACTGATTACGTCTTTTGTATAATGCCGCAAAGGTAGTTTTTTCATCAGGCTAAGCTCGGTGTGTTCAAACATGCAATTGTAAAGATCATGGAAGGGGCTGGCTTCATTATTAATTAGCCTCATTTTAATTAAATGGATAAAATAATGTCACCGCTCGTATTGTGAGGTTATTTACATATCTTGTATTCACTAAGTTAATTGCCTATGAAACCTCTGGTGATACTTTTTGTACTCATGGTTAACTTGTCTGTTTGTACAGGACAGACGGATAACGTTCAAATGATACAGGCGCAAATACCAAGGATCACGGACAGCCTGAAGTATGTTGATGCGTTGAACAGGCTGGCTATGCTTTATTATGAGAGGAACCTGGATAGTACCTTTAACTATACCACCCGTGCACGTGAAATTGCGAACCGGCTGGACTATACCAAAGGGAAAGCAGATGCATTAAATAATCTGGGTATCGTATTCGACTTGAAAGGGGATTTACAATTGGCCCTCCGGTATTATAATGAATCTTATAATTATTATAAGGCTATCGCGGATTCCTCAAATATTATCCAGACCAGTATGAACATTGCCATGGTGTATACTGAACTGGATAAGAAACAGAAATCAATGGATATCTATAAGGATATATTTTCCAGTGGGAAATCGCTGAAAAATGATTCCATAATGTCATTGGTGATCTACAATTACATGTTACAATATCCTGAAGCATTGAACAAGGATTCTATATCTGCCTATATTGATAAAGCAAAGTCTATTGCATTAAAGTACAAGGATACACGCGTATTATTGGCAATAAATCAGCTGATAGGGGTAAATGCGATTAAGAATAAGGAACGGGAGAAAGGAATCGCCATTTTACAAAAAACACTGGAGGAGACCCTGAAGGAGAACAATTTCTATCTGAGTATGGATATGCTGGTCAGTCTGGGGGATTTATTTGTGGGCACCGATTCTGCGAAAGCAATTGCCTATTATAAGCAGGGACTTAAAATTGCTGAATTGAAGGCTTTTCATGTGTACGCTAAGATCTTTGTTAAAAAACTACATGATTTTTATACTGTTGAAAACAAGAATACGGAAGCTTTTTATTACAGTGAACAACTGGTCAAATTATTTGAAATACAAGAGGCGGTAAATAACAAATCGGGTGTTGATTATATGGAATATGCGCTGAAGGATCAGCAGCTTGAATTGGCCAGGACACAGTCAAAATATCAATTTGGTTTCCTGATCCTTGCCCTGTTGCTCTGCGTGATGACGATAGTGATTATCATTATATTATGGCGCAACTGGAAGAATACCCAGAAAACTGCTGAGGCCTTACGTTTGCAGTTTAAGCATTCTGAGGCTACCATGGAAACCATGGATATCATGAACAAAAATTATGCGCTCCTGATCAAAGTAGTTGCCCATGATCTCCTTAATCCTATTGGTGCGATAAGTGCAATGACAGGCCTGATACCGAAAGGATCAATTTCTGCTGATGTGCAAGAATATATTGACCTTATTCAATCGTCAAGTAAAAATTGCCTGGAACTGATCAATGAACTGATGAAAACTGATTTTGATCAGCAGCAAAACCTGACAAAAACAGTATTGGATATTGGACAGCTGCTTCGTCAGTGTGGGATGCTATTGGCATTCAGGGCTAGGGATAAGCGGCAGGAGCTGGTACTCCATAACCATGTGGAGGTAAGTATATCCGGGGACGAAGAGAAAATCTTACGGGTTATTAATAATCTGATTGTCAATGCCATTAAGTTTAGTCAGCCGGATACTGTGATTTATATCAACTGCGAGCAGTTGGAGCAGGAAATCCGTATTGATATTCAGGATAATGGAGTGGGTATACCGGTTGGCCTGCAGGACAAGATATTTGATCCTTTTACCAGTTCTAAAAGGAAAGGTACACAGGGAGAACAACCTTTTGGGCTGGGTTTGTATATCAGTAAACAAATTATAGAGGCACATCATGGCAGAATCTGGTTTGAAAGTGAGGCTGGTAAGGGGAGTACCTTTTACTTATCGCTTCCAATTGCTCCTCAGCCCAGGGATTATACAGAAAACTTCCAGATAGCCTGATAAGGCCAGGATTTCTTCTATATTTATCCGCATGAAACAATATATTTACGAAGATATGTACCGTGGAAAAATAAGAAAACTATTGGTAGTCCATACTGCCGAAAGCAATCAGTACAGGGTATTCTGTGAATCCGAACTGTTAGGTTTGATGCGGGCTGAAGAAGGCGAAGGGCTGTTGATATGGAAGACCGATTATAATATGTTGAAACCAATTGTGTCAAAGATTGGTGCTTATATTGAAGCTTGTGAGCAGTATCAATAAAAAAGCAATTAGTCTGTAATTATTCTAAATAAGCTCTATATTTGTTTTGCTTAAAGAACTGCAGGAGCTACCTGTTCAGGTTTTTCTTTGCGGGTTTAACCAATAACTAATCAAATAAGAGATGAAATACATCAAAACATTACTGTTAACAATGGTCGGATTGACTTTAGGGACCACTGTTTTTGCACATGCCCTATGGATAGAGACAAATACTGCCGGAAAAGTTGGCCAGGCCCACGCGGTTAAAATATTTTATGGGGAGTATGCTGAAAACGAGCGTGATGTTACTTCTAAATGGTATTCTGATGTAAAAGAACTTACCTTATGGCTTGTAGGGCCCGATAAACAGAAGATAAAATTAGCCACTACCCTTGGTGATGATGTTGCTACAGCGTCTTTTACGCCTGAAAAGGATGGTCAATATACCCTACTGGTTAGTCATCCGGCGAAAGACCTGGCAGGAACAACACAATATCATTTCCTGACCAGTGCAGCGGTGTATGTTGGAAAGACTGCAGCAAATGTTGACGGAGAGGCCATTAGCAATGAATTAAAGATCTTCCCTGAAAGTGGACTGAAATATAAGGTGAATGCACCGGTGAAGTTAAAGGCGATCCATAACGGGGCGAATAAGGCTGAGGCTACGGTATCCGTTTTTTCTCCTTCAGGATGGTCGAAGGTATTGAAGACCACTAAAGATGGGGTAGTGGAGTTTACTCCGGAATGGCCAGGAAGATATGTGGTAGAAGTTACTGATTATCAAACCAAAAAAGGAGAGGTTAACGGTAAGGCATATGAGTCTTTATGGCAGGGCTCTACTTTCAGCTTTGAAGTGAAGTAGTTCGAATAGGACTGTTTAAGAATTTAATGATGATTACTATTAAAGGGCACCCATATTTGGGTGCCTTTTAATTTTAAGAGATGGCAATTCCCTATGGGATGGAATGTTCCTTTTTTTTCAGGTTTGGATCAATGCTGACTGATCCTGTGCTAAATTTTTGCCGTATAACTCTTCGGAGATCACAGCTAATTCAGGAAGAATCGGGAAGAATTGAAGGATAAACTGGAGGTGTTTTTGCATTTTAACTATATCGGTTTAGGTGAAATATGGTGGATTGGCCTATTTTTATTAAAAATTTAGAGGGGCTGGACCAGATTTTTTTTAACTAACTGGCTAAGGTTTATTTTGTTTTTAAGTATTTGATTTATAGTGTTTTGTTTATTTTGTGTGCTTGTTTTAACTGTGATTTTTGCCTTATCTGAAGTTGGAAAATGTCCTCTTCGAAAAAAAAAATAAAAATATTTTAAAAATGTTAGTGTATTTGATACACTAACATGTATATTTGTATCAGCAACAACGGGAAAGAAGTTGTTACTAAATTAAGATTGACATAAAAACAAGTTTAGTACTCAAAGTACCTTAGGTAGGTGTACTAAAACTTTATAAGAAAAACCCGTTCATACAGGTTTATATTTGGTTAGAAGAGGGATGTGTCTGGATGGAGCAACCCTTTCTTTTTTTATACCATTTTGTAATTGATTATCAGGTGCCTGAAAATAAACAGTTGATGAGTGGTTAATAAGTCTGTTAATTATTTTTAATTATATTGAGTTTTTATATGTGCTTTTGAGAGCATTTATCCCCACTTTATTCCCGCCTTTTATAATATGCCTTCGTCAGTGAAGCTATAATACTTGTCTTTATTAAAAAGATCAGGTGGTTAAAATGTACCACAGCAGGAATTATAGAACGAATAGTTCGCACTTGCTTCTTAAATAGAAATGAACCCTGTTACCTTATAAATAAAAGACCATACGATGCCTTAACCTATTCTAAGTAGCAAAACAGAGAGAAGTATTATATGCGTCTGCGATTATTTACTGATTGAATTGATCTTCGACATTCGCAAGAATCTCGCAATCACAAAACCCATTATTGGCTATTAACCAACTGACAACATCACCAGGATTGTCAACTCCAATTAAGTTTAAAAACCAAATAGTTAATGAATGATCATCTTTGCATATTTCCTTCTGCAACGTTGCATCCAGATTATCAAATAAGCCGCTAAATTTATCTCTACTCATTGGGAGGCTAGCTTCAAATTCCTCCCGAACTTTCAATCTAAATTCATCTCGTATTTGCTTACGCCTAGCTTTGTCTACCATAATTGTTTGCCCATTGATCTTACTTTGACATCTAAAATAGAACTTTCCGCTTAATTATGACAATGATTCAGTCGGTCGATCTGCTTTTGAGAGAATGCTAAGTACTGGACTACATTGAGCTTGTAAAAACAAAATACCCGCCACTCCTTAACATTTATATCAGTGTTCATACTCAGTGTATTATTTTTTATGGATGTAATGGGATTCTCTAATTTATAGTATTGTATCAATTGGCCTGTTATTCCTATCGGAAGAGCTTCTGGTTTTGTGGTACAGAATAATCAAAAAACTGTTGTTAGAAATTTTGATCAACCAGTGGTGCGATTAATAGTAAATGAAATTAAGGCAGACTTATTAGATTGGGAATTTAGATAGAAATTAATGGGTATGCTATTGGAAGATTACATCAGGTAAGATGAACACGCTAAATAAATAACATATCGTTACCATCACCGCGACAAGTAAATGAGATTTAGCCCCTGCCAAATCCTTGTGAAAGATTTTTTTAGAGAGGTTAAATCCGGTAATTGCGAGTACAATTATTAATGGCATCCATTCTCCAATAAATATAGTAATTGGTAAGGATCCAATGCGATCAGCCGAAGCACCTTCAGCGTATATACCCCAGAATGTTATTGGTATTATTAAAATATACAGAACTGTTGCTAAACTGGTAGCAAGAATAAAGAAAATGATAAAATGTAGCCAATTTGTTTTGGTTGAAAGTATATTTTTAAAAGTTACAACAGTTCGATTCCTAGTGATCATATACCTTCAGTAAGGATAAGTAAAGTAGTTATTTATATACATAAATCTAACATCTGATAAGGTATTTCTCGTAGATAGGAGTGAAATGATGATTTTTCTTAAAAAAAATGTTCATCCCGTGGGGTAATTTTGAAAAAACACCAGTTTGTATTATTGAATGACATATTCAATCATTAATTAAACCATTAAACATGACCAAAAACTTTACCAAACCAATCTTTTGTCTATTTTTTCTTATAGCTCTGATAGGCTTTCATTCTTCCGCCTATGCGCAGGGTAAAAGGATAACAGTGGAATCGGCTCTTAACGCGATCTCTCAAAAGTACAAGACCAAATTTGCTTACAGGCATGGCATTGTAGAGAACAAGTTCACTACAGACGAAAGCCTTAAAGCGAAAACGCTTGATGAAGCTTTAAAACGTATCCTTTATCCAAACGATTTATTATTCCTTTATGTAAGTGAAGGTAATTATACCATTATACCACGCAATGAAGAATTAAAGAATCAGCAGTCGGGTGCCGTAAATGCTAATGATGGAACGATATTCATTTCCGGGCAGGTATCAGACGAATCAGGAAATGCAATGCCAGGTGTTACTGTAAAATCAAATGCTGCGAACAACTCCATCGTAACAGACGCCAATGGTCGTTTTTCTTTTTTTGTACCACAGGAGGCTACGGAAGTAAGTTTTTCCTATCTGGGTTACGACCGTTATGAAGCAAAGTTAGAAGGGGCTTCTAAAAGGGTCAACATCAGCCTTAAACCATCTGAAGGAAATAACCTGCAGGAAGTTAAAGTCGTATCAACTGGTTACCAGACCATATCACCTGAACGTTCAACCGGTTCTGCAGTTGTGGTAACAAAAAAACAACTGGAGCAGGTTCCGGTAGCCAATCTCATCCAGCGCCTTGAATCGATGGTTCCCGGGGTAAGGATCAATATAAATTCTGGTGACAATAGTTTCGCCTATAAAACAACCAACCCCTCACTTAATTCACCTACAAGAACTATTGGTCGCTCGGATTATAGTATGAATATTCGTGGGACAAGTACAGTATCCACTTCAGCAGAGGCTAATCCATTGATCGTTATCGACGGAGCAATTACTGAAATTGACCTTTCTGCTCTGAATCCGAATGATATTGAGAGTATTACTGTGCTAAAGGATGCGGCGGCTGCCTCGATCTGGGGCGTAAGGGCTGCAAATGGAGTTATTGTCGTGACGACTAAAAAGGGTGCTTCAAATCAGGCCGCCAGGATCAGTTTTTCAACAACTTTGTCTTTGTCGGCTAAGCCAGATCTGAATTATCTTAAAATAATGAATGCTGCGCAAACCATAAATTTTGAGCAGGAACTTGTAAATAAAGGGATAATTACCGCACCAAGTGCTACAACTCCTTTGGGATCTCCTGTAGCTGACGTAACCGACCTCACTTTCAAATTGCGTGCAGGAACAATTAGTCAGGCAGATTATGATGCAAAAATTCTGCAGTACAGCACAATGGACAGTCGTGATCAGATCAGTGAGTATCTGCTCCAGCCGGCAACCAGTCAGCAATACAATCTATCCGTTGGCGGAGGTGGAACAAACTCTACTTATTTTTATTCCGGATCATACAGTAAAGAGATACCAAACGATGTGGGTAATCAGGCCAGCAGGCTTACCGTAACACTGAATAATACGTTCAAGTTATTTAATAAAGCCACGCTGAGTACCAATTTCAGGGGAACGTTCTTTAAATATCAAACCAACTCGGTAGGATTATCGAGTTTATACACTCCATCAGCAACCACCTTTTTGCCATACAACCAATTGGTTGACGCGAATGGAAACAGGGTGTATTCTTCAAGAACCTACTACTCCGGTTGGGTAAACACTTTATCAGCAAGAGGATTTCTGGATTGGAATTACAATGCACTGGATGAACTGGAGAATCTGGACAATTCAAACAGCGTAAATAATTATTCATTCAATGCCAACCTGAATGTACCTATTTTTAAGGGCTTGTCTGCTAATGCATTCTTTAGCAACGAACGCAGTTTTGGTAACAGCCGCATCTATAATAATGAAGAGACATTTTATTACAGAAACTTTGTCAATGGTTTTACTCCTATTCCTGTAACCGGCCAGGCAGTAAACTCGATTGGTTTATCACGTGGATCAGGAATTCTCAATCAGATTAACTCTACCACCAACAATTATACGGTGAGGGGCCAGCTGAATTACGACAATACCTTTGCTGGTAAACATCAGCTGACGGTGATTGCCGGATCTGAGATCAGACAGACGAAAGCAGGGCAGGGCAGCAGCACATTGTATGGATATAATATGGGAACCGGACTGAATATACCGGTGAATTTCTTTACGCCATATACGACGATACAAGGTTATACTTCTGGCATTGGAGGTGCTCCATACCAGCAAGATAAAACACGAAGGTACTTATCTTATTATAGTAATGCAGGGTATACCTTCAACGGTAAGTATACCCTGTCGGCCAGTGCAAGATACGATGATTATAACAATTTTGGGGTAGACAGGCAATTCAGGGCTACACCACTATGGTCTACAGGTTTGAAATGGGATATCTCGAAAGAAGATTTTCTTAAATCCCAAACATGGATCAGTAACCTGAACTTAAGGGCAACCTATGGGGTGAATGGTAATATAGCGACGGGAATTTATCCCTTCACGGCAATAAGTATAGGTTCTCCGGATGGTGCAACAGGATCACCAACAGCTTCCCTGTCAGCACCGGCAAATCCTTCATTGCGTTGGGAAAAGACTTATGTAACCAATATCGGACTGGATTTGGGCGTGTTGAATAACCGTTTGGGATTAACTGCCGATTTCTACAAAAAACAGGGAAAAGATCTGTTTTATGAATTCCCGATCAACCCCACCTATGGCGTAAGTACATTAAACAGAAACTCGACAGAATTGTCTGGAAAAGGGATAGACATCAGTTTAAGGGGAACATACCTGACCAACAAAGACTGGGATGTATCAAGTATACTGAACTTCTCTTACAATACAAATGAAATTACAGATGCACGGTTTGCACCAACTTCAACGTTTTACAACAATCCTGCATATGGTGCTCAACTGGAGGGCTACCCAACTGACAAGGTAATGGTTTTCAAGAATGCCGGACTTGATGCGACCGGTATGACCCAGGTTTATGATCAGAATGGGAATAAGGTTGCAGCCAATGGAAACATTACATCACTCGATGCATTAACTTTTGCAGGCCGTTCTTCTGCGCCTTATTTCGGAAGTTTTAACACCTCGGTAAGGTTCCGCGAATTTACCCTGATGGCTATCGCAACCTATCAGTTTGGCAGCGTCTTTTTAAAGCCAACAGTGAGTTCTTATCCAAGTTCAAGACTCGGGGTGAGGTATGACCTTGCTGAAGATGTGGCCAAAAGATGGCAGAATCCAGGCGATGAGGCTACAACCAATGTTCCGGGTATGGCCGGTGTTTATGCTGCACAAAGCTTATTGCGTTTCCAGCAGTCGGATATCAATGTCTTGAAAGGTGATTATATCCGTTTAAGAGAATTGTCGCTGACTTACCAGATTCCTGTTAGCAGAATTACTCATGTAGTGAAGTCCGCAAACTTCGCCTTCTCGGCGCGGAATATCGGTTTATTATGGAGGGCCAATAAAGAAGGGATTGATCCTGATATCACGGGCGGTTTGAACAGTACCACCTTAGGTCTGCCAGCTTCAGTGTCCTATAATTTCACGTTAAATGTTAACTTTTAATCCTCTAAAAAATGCGTTCAATACATAAATATTTAATCGTTTCACTTGCAGTTTTATCTCTTTCGGGCTGCAAAAAATATGTAGACATCAAAACCCAGGGCAGTTTGGTACCCAATCAAACGATCAACTACAGGTACCTGTTGAATAATGGGAATGTTTTCGAAATCAATCCGAACTTATCCGATTTTGCATCCAATGATATCGATATCAATGATGCTGCACAGGTAAGCGGCCTTACCGGCAGCATGTTCTACGGATATTTTGCAGGGGCATATACCTGGTCGCCTGTCATTTTTCCTTTTGGTACGCCTACTTATGAACAGGACAACCATTGGAATGCTGCATATTCCCTCATATTGAGCTGTAATACGATTATCAACGAGCTGCCTGGCAGTGACGGAACAGCACAGGATAAGGCAGAGCTAACTGCCGAAGCGCTTGTTCACCGGGCGGATGCCTATCTTGTTTTGGTAAATAACTATGCGAAACCTTATAATGCTACTACAGCAGCAACAGATCTGGGCGTACCGTTGATTACAGTGCAAACTGTGACGCAAAATTTAAACAGGGCAACCGTACAGGCAGTATATGATCAGATTATTGCAGATCTTACCCTGGCGATTCCTGCGTTGTCGGTCACACAACTTTACAACACTTTGCCTTCAAAGGCTTCAGCTTACGGTGAACTGGCGCGTACTTACCTGTATATGAATGATTATGTGAATGCTGCCAGATATGCAGATGAAGCATTGGCATTGAGAAGTACGCTGAATGATCTTTCTGTACTCAGTACTGTAAGTAGTGCAAACTATCCAAGACGTATTTCTGATCCGGAAATTTTACTTTCCAAAAGGCCAAACAGCGGTATCAGTGCCTATACGCCCACTGCATTTAAGCTGAGCGATGAATACCTGGCTTTGCTGGGGACAACAGATCAGCGGTATACCTTATTTACCGTGCCTGCTGCAACCCTATCAACGTCCTATACCGGCAGATATTTTTACAAGGAGCGCGCGACAGGAGAAACGCGTAATGAAGGTCCTTCGGTGCCGGAGATGATGCTGATAAAAGCAGAGGCGTTTGCCAGGGCAGGGGATGCAAGTAATGCCATGGCCTGGGTGGACAGACTGCGTATCAAAAGGTTTAAACCTGAGGATTATGTGGCATCAACTGCAGCTACAGCAGATGAGGCACTGGTTAAAGTCATAGATGAACGCAGACGTGAGTTGTATGGTTTACAGCTGCGCTGGTGGGATATGCGCCGTCTGAAAAATGATCCGCTTTTTTCACGGACTTACACGCGGGTTTTTAATGGTAAAACCTATACACTCACGCCAAACAGCGACAGGTATGTATTCCCGATTGCGCAGTATCTTACCAATTTGAATCCGGAAATGCAGCCCAATCCTTAAGATTTGGTAACCCAAATTACAATAGGGCAGCTGATAAGCCCACTCAGCTGCCTTTCAATTTAAACTAAAAGGAGTAATCCCTGCGGATTGCCCGCAGCAGTGGCCAAATAAACAAAGCCGGAAATTGTACTGTAAAACGGTATCTTTTTCCGGCTTTGCTTATTTTGGTTCCAGTGTGATTGTTGTACTGTCTTTCTTTACGTTTGCATTCAGGATGTTTGCAAGGGTAAACAAAACCTCATCCTCACTATTAAAGGAAATGGTCCCGTCAATCTGTACATTGGCCATCTCCGGATCGTTTAAGACGATGCGATGGCCATAAATCTCTTCAAATTCCTGCAAAACTTCCTTTACCTGAGTTTTTTGCATTTTTCTGTTTCCATCCACCCAGGCATGTTCAACAGTAGGGTCGGCAGCAATTATTTTTAAATCTTCCTCACTTGTTTCCAGCGCCATTTGTTTGGGCTTAAGGATATAATGTTTGCCGGAGATCAATGATAACACGCTTACACTACCTTTTGTGAGGGAGATTTTAGCGGTTTGGTTCCTGTCTTTTACGTCGAATTCGGTACCCAATACCTCAATATGAAGCCGTTCTGTCTGCACACGGAACCTGTCTCGCGCTGTGATTTGTTTTGGGTTTTTATTTAAATGTACTACTTTGAAATAAGCTTCACCTTTCAGTTCCACTTTACGTTCGTGTTTTAGGCGCCATAAGAGTGGATAGCTGATGGAGGAATTTGCATTGAGCACGACCAGAGTACCATCGGGAAGTGTAACACTTTTTCTCTCTCCATAATTTGTACTGACGGTTATACTTGCACCGTTCAGCCAAAATCCCAGTGCTACGAAGGCCAGTACCGCGGCAGCACTGCTAATTGTGATATACAGGCGTCTCAGGCTTGTTTTCTTTTGCTGTTGCTGATCAACAGACTGTGTGATTCTGCCAAGCAAATGAGTTTCAAAAGCAGCTGGCATGGTAATCCTTTCAGCCGTATAAATGAATTTTAACTCTTTTTCAGCTGCAAGATAAGCATCAAGATTTGAGGACTCCTTTTCAAACGCGGTCCAGAACTGTATATCGTCAGCATTACTGTGCTTCATGAATCTGATAAAATCAGGATCATTCAGAAAATCTTCTGTAGTGTAGGATTGATATTTTTCTGTTTGCATCTGTAACTAATTGTTCTTCGTTTGATCGTCTGTAATGAATAAACACCATTCTCGTTAAAATCACCCCATCATAAAGAAATTTTTTTAAAATAATTGGGATTTATACTGTAAAAGCATCCATAGCACTACAGCCTTATCTACATTCATTATAATCTTTAAGGCATCTAAAGCACGTGCCGACAGCTTGTAAGCACCCTTCACGGTAATGTTCATCATTTCAGCAATCTCCTCATAATTCATCTCCTCAAAATATTTCAGATAAATAATTTCTTTCTGTCTGCCTGTAAGCTGTTCCAATGCAGCGCTGATCAGGTGCGACTGTGCCTGATTTTCTTCTTTTTTCACCCGGGCTGATTCGGCATTGAAGTCCAGCACAAAATCATCGGGATGATGGAATTCTTCTTTTGGTAAGCGGTCTTCTCTGGCTTTGTAAGACATCATGGTATTCCTTAGGGCGCCGAGCAGATAAAAGCGGATGTTATCTGTTTTTCCTATCGTTTTGTGATTCGCCCATAACTTGGTGAAAAGATCATGGATGCAATCTCCCACCTGGTCTTCATCTTTCAGCATCCGCATTCCGTACTCATATAATGTCCCTACGTAAGCGCTGTAAATAGCTGTAAAGGCTTCCCTGTTTCCTATAGTAAAACTGAGCCATAAATTGGATGGCTCTAGGGGATGTTTGGACATTAGTGCTTTTGGATTATTATGCAAATAAATAGAATACTGAGCAATAAAATATAATTATCTATTTTTTTTTACAGAAATGAGAGGCTTGAAGGGAAGATACTGACATTTGTTGTTAAAACAACATCTTCCCGCGCAACCTGTTCGGTGGGTAACCGTAAGTGTGTTTAAATGCAGTACTAAAGTTAGAAACACTTGCATAACCGGACATACTGCTTATTTGCTGGACGGTAAGGGTTGTATCCAGTAAAAGTTTACGGGCCATGTTCATCCTGGTTTCCTGCAGATAACCGAACACAGTATTGCCAAAAACAGCCTTGAAACCATGTTTGAGTTTTGTTTGATTGATCCCTACCTCACGTGCGAGCGCTACAATCGTAAATGGATTACTCAGATTTTCCCTGATCAGCAGGGCCGCATATTTAATCCGTTCCTCGTCTGCTCTCGTCAACTGATAACCCGTATCATCAGCAGATGAGCCTTCATGCGTAAAGGCGATCAATTCATAAATTTTTGATTCAAGATAAATTCTTTTGGTCAGGCCCTCAAATGTACAGTTCCTGATCGCCTGAATAATACTTTGCATTCTGGGGCTTACATTTACTTCCTGCGGAGAGAGTACTGCACTCCTGTTTTTGTCGATGCTGTTGAGGAAAGTATCCATTACTTTGCTTTCCCCGGCATAAGCCGTCAAAAAGGAAAACGGAAGGTGAACGTCAAAAGTTTGGTAACAGATATCTTTATCAAATGAGATCTTGGCCTGATTTTGCTCGGGAGAAAGAAAGGTGATATTACCCGACATTGGGGGGGCGACCTCTCTTTTGATTGCATTGTTTTTGTAATAGATATAGCGATCCGATAAATTGAAATGCATTTCCAGCAGATGGGATTCGCCTTTTCCATAAATCGTGATATCCTCCTTAAGATTATACAAGCCCTGAAGTATTGTCAAATCTTCTTTTACCTGATATTCCCTGTAAACAATTTGCCCCTTTGAGGTCAATAGGTTAATCTCTCCGGCCTCGTCTATACCAGGATGATATACTTTACGCTCTGCCAGGTCCGCAGCTGCTAAATACTCACTAAAATCACTTCCCTGAAATATAAAACTCATTTAAACTTCCATTTTCAAAACTAAAACTTCCTAATTCATAAATGCGCTGCAAATGAAAAGAAATACATTTGCCCCACAAATTTAGTTTATAATTAGTTTAAATAAGATACTTTGATTAAATTATTACTCACCTGTGTTTTAATGTCCTTTTGTTGGCTGGGTACAGCCTGTCCTGTGTACTTACATGTTAAAGATCACAAGGGGAAAGCGGTAACGAATTTATCCATTATTATTGATGGTACAGATAGGGGAGCCACCAATGCTTCAGGAATCCTGGTCGTGGAATTGGAAAGCGGCAGCCATACCCTTCAGCTGGCCAGGGGCACCGAACTGTTGAAAGAAACAACTATAGCGGTAGACTGCAAAAAGGAAAACCGGTTTGAGCTTGAGTTGAAAAACCAGGAAGGTAAGTCAATCGCACTGGAAGAAGTGACTGTAAAATCGACCACTGCAAAACAATTGATCGATCATTCACCATTTTCAGTTCAGGCCATCGACCTTAAGAAATCTTATGAAAGGGGAGGTGATGTTGGGGAAGTACTGAACAGGGCTTCCGGGGTCAGACTGCGGAGTGATGGTGCTGTTGGTGCTCCGGTACAGATCAATTTGGGTGGATTACAGGGAAAGGCCGTCAGGTTATTCAAAGACGGAATTCCTATCGAGTTATTTGGCCATGGTTTTAGTTTGGGCACAATTCCTGTCAATATGCTGGAACGGGTAGAAATATACAAAGGGGTAATGCCTCTATACCTCGCTGCTGATGCATTGGGCGGAGGGGTCAATCTGGTGTCCAGACATGATTACAAGAACTTTGCAGAGTTATCTTACGAAACCGGATCATTTAACACCCACCGGTTGACTGCCAATGCTTTATGGAGAAATAAAGCGAAAACCTGGTATCTCGGAACAAGCAGCTCTTATAACTATTCAGACAATAGTTATAAAGTCAATGTTCCTCTGCCAACAACGCCGGTTGTTTACAAGGACGTCAAAAGGTTTCATGATGCCACCGACAGCTACTATGCGGAAGGGTATGTTGGAATTCAAAACCGGTCATGGGTAGACGACCTGCGGCTTACCCTGATCAGTTCGGCCTTTTACAAAGAAATACAACATGATGCGCAGATGAATAAGGTGTACAATGAGGCTTTTTCCAGGGAAAGGAACTATACCGGTTTGCTGAATTATAAAAAGAATTTTTTAAATGACCGGCTAAAAGTGAACGCCATGGGGACCTATAGTTTTTTCAAAACCAAATTTATTGATACCGCAACGGTGAGATATGGATGGGATGGCCAGGTTATAGGAAGTGGTTTACATCCCGGAGAAATCAACCTGGGTAACAATCAGCAGATAGATTATCGTTTCTTTTCTTCGCGCCTGAACATCTCTTATGATCTTTCTGATAAACATAGTCTCGATTTTAGTGAGCTGACTTATCAGCAGAACCGAAAAGGCAGCGATCCAATCGGATCTGTTTCTGCCATTGAAGGAATCGATGTACTGAGTGTGCCTGCGGTATATCGCAAAGACAATACGGCACTTGGGCTGCGCTCTAACTGGTTCAACAAGCAAATGGAAAGTATTATTGCCCTCAAGTATTATCACTTCAACACGAAGGGATATACAACAGATAATTTTGGCATGGGATACCAATCTTCCGGCAGCGGACAGCGGTTGGGGTATCTTGGTGGATTAAGGTGGAACCGGGGGAACTATTTGCTTAAAGCCTCTTATGAATACGCAACCCGCTTGCCTGATGAATCTGAAATATTCGGTGATGGCCGCCTGACAAAAGAAAATATGGATCTTCAGCCAGAGCGAAGCCATAACATTAACCTCAATGGTCAGTACCAGGTGGAAAATGGAGCGCATACCTATACCCTGTCTGCAGGTCTTTTCTACCGGAAGGTACAGGATATTATTTTTCTGCAACTGGATATCCCATTCAGCCGGTATATCAATTACGAGCATGCAGAAGTGAAAGGTATTGAGCTGGAAAGCAGTTATACACTTTCCAGACGTTTTGACATCGGGGCGAATGTAACTTACCAGGATATCCGCCGGATTGGGATCCAGGAGTCGATGTTTAAAAATCTGGAGGGCTCAAGGGTTCCCAATGTTCCTTTCTTTTTCGGTAATTTTTGGATGAGCTCCTACTTCAGTAATGTATTGCATGATAAAGATCGCCTGGAGTTAAACTGGAATGGCAACTATACCCACCGGTTCTTTTTACAGGCCATTCCAAAAAACCAGGAGCCTGGTCTTTTCGAGAAGGTGAAGAACCTTCAGACCTCCCTGATTATTCCGCGTGACGATAGATTGGGACAGTGGACAAATAACGTCGGTGTCTATTATCATTTTGCAAAACCTAAGCTTACCCTGTCGGGCGAATGCAGAAATATTGGCGACGTTAAGCTCTATGATAACTTCAGCGTACAGAAACCGGGAAGGGCATTCTACTTCAAATTACTCTATCAATTTTTTTAATCACAATAATTATTATAAGAACCAATATGAAACGTAACAAATTTTACGCAATGATGATCGGGCTTTCTGCGCTGATGTTTTTGGGTGCTTGCAGCAAAGACGAAACTGCTGCACCAGCCCCTGTCGACACTGACCTGCCGGCAAATGAGACCTGGGTAATTTACAATGCCAGTGCCAATTGGAGTGGTGGTATCTATGCTTTGAAGGACAATAAAGCAAGGGAGATCAACCTTAGTGGTATTCCATTTTTTCAGGTAAGCAGCTCCCTGGGCGGCAGAGTACTGGGAAAAACGCTCTACAAGGTAAATAGCGCCTCCAATGCACAGGGGATCTTGAAACTTGATCTAAACTCAGCTGGTAATGTTGTTGAAGGCAAGTTTTTACCTTCGCTTTCGACAAGTTACATCTCCAACTACCTGGTTGTAAGTGCAACTGAAGGGTATTACTGGGATGATGTAAGAGGAGGATTAAAAGTACAGAAGTTCAATCCAACTACCATGGAGCGCACTGGAGAAATAGACTTTAGTTCGCTGTCAGAAGGTCTTCCGAACGAATCCGCAGGTCAGTTGATACTGGCTAAACGTGATGATAAACTTTATGTAGATTTATTACTTGGAACTAAACTGGCTGGCGACTGGCAGGTTTCCCCAACAAATAAGGAGGTTGCTATAGCGGTGTATGACCTGACCAATAATAAAATTCTTAACGTGACTAAATTTGCAGGAACCACCAATCTGGGGGTATTCATCGACCACGTGCTTTGGGGACTTGATGAAAAAACCAAAGATCTTTACTTTGTTGCCGTTGGTGATATGAAGAGACAGCCAACTGACTATTCTTCCAAGATTCTGCGAATCAAAAGCGGAGCAACAGAATTCGACCAAAGCTTTTCCATCGATATCAAAAATTACCAGTTCCCTGCAGAATTTAACAGGTTATTTGTATACGACAGTAAAATCTATACCACCATTCCATCACGTGGTGTCTCTTATTATGGAGGAGCACAGCACGGGGTAACTTACAGGAGTGATGTTTGGTACTGGAACGAAATTGATGCAACAACGAAAAAAGCTAAACGACTGGCAATCCCTGCGGATAGTTTTTATGGGACACAAAACCCGTTCCTGCACAATGGTGAGATCTATTTTCTGTCCAATAACACTACAGAAGGATATTCTGGTGTAAATCAGTACAACCCAACTACCGGAACGGTAAAGGAAACCTTTCATTTGAAAGAGAGCGGAAGATTGAACGGATTTAATATCATTACAGACTAGACAAGGTTTAACGCCTTTAATTTTATATTTTTCCAACAGTCGTAAATGCAGGCCAATTCAAACCGATTTGAGCCTGCATTTCCATTCCAGCTCAATCTTACTCCATTATTTATCCCATTTCAACCTCACTTTAAATTGTGATGGGGTATCAATATAGTTTGCTCCTTTATCGAAACCCATTTGATAGGCAGCACGATCTGCACTGTCTATATAAAAGACTTCTTTAAAGTATTGTTTTTTCGATAACCGTCTCTGGTAATACGTATCATCTCCAACGGGTGGGTGTGGAACAATTTTATGTTTTAGTAATGTCGTTTCAAATCCCTCGCCGCGCAGCCAGACAATGATATTGCCTTTATTGGCAATTCCAACTACAAAATCTAACTTATAGACAGGCATTGCCTGGTATAAGCTGACACTCATGCCTCTAGTGTTTACGCTTGCAAAAGCTTTTTTAATTACATCTAAGGGCAGGTCAATGGTGTCCGCATAGAATGATTCGTCTCGGTAGGAGGCGTATTCCAAAATTAGCTTCACAGGTAGCCTCTCGCTGGTGCTTGGGTTACTATAATCTCCATCACCCCATCCTATGTTCCGGTTGTCATTTACATCACTGGTGCCAACGTACTTGGTATCCCCATCCTCTAAAATGAAAAAGCCATTACGAACGTGTACGGGATAGCTGTGTGGTGAAGAAAAAGACGCCGCATAATAAAACCTGTCCCAGCTTTTGTATCTCAGGATTTTTACTGCCGTGGCAATAACGAGCACCACTAATATCGTGACATATATTTTATTGATCGTATTTAATTTCTTCATGTTAGTGTGCGTATGCTTTACCAAGTTCAATGAAGTAAATTAATGCCCAAATACTCAACAGGCTAAGCGCTAAAAAAATAAAGAACATGACACGACTTACCCTATAAGCTTTACCGCGATAGGTGAAGGTATACATACCTAATAATATGGTTAATATCGGGGAAGCCAATGTAAGTAACATCATCGATTCATCTTCCGTATGGTGAGTACAATTCACGTAAATTAAAGTCATCATAACAATGCCTACGATCAGCATCATACTTATACCGGACTGTTTTTCGATGCCCGGTGTATTTTCTGTTATTTGCTCCATGGATTGTTAATTCAGGTCTGGTAAAACTATCATATTCAGTTAAGGTCTAACAGTAAAAGTGGAAAATTGTTCTTCCCGGAGATAACCGTATATCACATAGGTGAGGGGAGTGGATGCAATCTGTATAAAAATTATAAAAGAAACAGCCGGAAGGAAAATGGAAATAGTTCATGGGATTAATGAAATTATTATGGCTGGTTATTGATATTATATCACTTCTATTGGGTTTAGCACTCCAGATGCTGCGCAGGGCAAGTACATAATTCAATTGCTTTGAATGGTCATGTATGCCGGTGTTAAAATTGGTGCCTTATTTATTCATATGGGTACCTAAACCTGCTAAATCTGCTGAAATATGACTTATTTAATTAATTAGACCCTGTTTTTAGTCGATTTAGCCCCCCTTGTTTGAGAATATAAGCAGGTATTTTTGACCAATGACGAGCCGGTTTTGATTTAAAAGGGATAGACCGGCATATTCAGTAACAGGGAATTCTATGGAAGTTTTAAGGTTTACACTACCAGTCATCTTTAAAGAGTCAGTTACCATCCAGGAAGATCAGCTCCTGCATCATGCGTATTTGCACCACCGTCCGGAAGTACAGTTAACCTGTATACTGGAAGGAGAAGGAACCCTTATTGCAGGTACCAGCATGCATGCCTTTTCGGCGGGAGATATTTTTCTGATTGGAGCAAACCAGCCGCATGTATTTAAAGCAAGGCCGGAGTATTTCCTTTCGGGAAGTACAGCTCAATGCCGTTGCCTGATGATCTGTTTTGATCCACATGGAGCCCTTTCCGCGGTGTTTAACTTACCTGAAATGCAGGCCCTCCTCACATTTGTAGTCCAGCACAACAATGGTTTTAAAATCCCGTCCGGTTATACAAAGCAAGTTGCACAAAAGATGAAAGAAATGCAGTTGTTGAACGGACTTGACAGACTGACCTCCTGTTTTCATCTGCTAAAGACCTTACACCAGATGAATGTCAGTGCAGTTCCTTTATGTGTTGCTTCAGTAAAGGAAGTCAGCGAACGTAATGGCTTAAGAATAGGGGTAATTTATCACTACATCACAAAGCATTATAACCGGATCATCACCTTGGATGAAATCGCCGCTATAGCCAACATGAGTATCCCTTCCTTCTGCCGCTATTTTAAGCAACATACCGGAAGTACCTTTGGCATGTTTGTCAATGAAATCCGCATTAATGAAGCTTGTAAAAAAATGACGGCGGGAAATTGTGAAAAGATTTCTGCTGTTGCCTATGAATCAGGTTTCAATACGGTTTCGAACTTCAACCGGATATTTAAGAATATCGTTGGAATTAGTCCTGGGTATTACTTAAAGAAATACAACAGTAATTTTAATTGAACATTCTACTTGAATGACACTAATAAATTCAGAACCATTACCTTATACAAACCAATCCATGAGAAAAAAACATTTATTCTGCCTGTTATTGCTGTTATCGGCTGTATCCTACCAAGCTTCTGCCCAGTCAGGAAATAAGCTCAAATCATTTTCACCAGGAGCATTGTGGCATGATGACCATGGAGAGCTGATCAATGCCCATGGCGGCGGAATTATTTTGGTGAACAAGGTTTATTACTGGTTCGGTGAAAAAAGGGGCGCCCAGCGTTCCGAAGGCGTGAATGTGTACTCCTCCAGGGATCTTTACAACTGGAAAGCCGAAGGATTAGCCCTGGCCCAGTCCGATGACCCTGCAAGTGACATCACCAAGGGATGTTTAATGGAGCGTCCAAAAGTGATTTACAACAAAAAAACAAAGAAATATGTGATGTGGTTCCACCTGGAGCTGAATGGTAAAGGGTATGCTGCAGCCAGGGCAGGAGTGGCCATTAGTGATAAAATTACCGGCCCTTATCAATTCATCAGTAGCTTTAGGCCAAATGGCAACATGTCGAGGGACATGAATCTTTTTGTTGATGATGATGGATCAGCCTATCATATTTATTCCTCAGATGAAAATATGGACCTCAGGATAGTGAAGCTTGCGGATGATTACCTGACTGCAAACCAGCAGGATACGCTTTTATTCAGGAGGCAGCGCGAGGCACCTGCACTATTTAAAAAAGACAGTAAATATTATTTAATTACGAGCGGATGTACCGGTTGGGCACCCAACCAGGCAAGTCTGCATGTGGCCAATAGTATTTTCGGTCCCTATGTTTTGAAGGGTGATCCGATGACCGGAGAAAATGCAGCCAAGACTTTTGGCGGGCAGTCAACTTTTGTGTTGCCTTTGGCAGGAAAGAAAGATGCCTTTATTTTTATTGCCGACCAATGGAATCCGAAGGATTTGAAAGACAGCAGGTACGTTTTCTTGCCGGTGGATATTCAGGAAGAGAAAGTGAGCATTGGCTGGCTGGACAACTGGAAGCTGGATAGGTTCAATAAATAGCAACCTATGAACTGTCTGATGTTTAGCGTGTGTTTATAAAACCAATTTATTCATAATGATTTTTAAAAAGTACAGGAAATGCTGCCTGTTTGTTTGGCTAAGCCTGGCCAGTGCCGGTGCAAGTGCCCAGCAACAAGCAGGGATCATCAACATTAAAATAGATTTAACAAAGGAAGCCCAGGTAATTGATAACATCGGATCATCGGGCTGCTGGTTTTCTGAAGGTATAGGAAAAGACTGGCCGAAAGAAAAAAGGGAAAAAATAGCACAATTGCTTTTTAGCCAGAAGTTTGGTTCCGATGGAAATTTAGAAGGTATAGGTTTATCCTCCTGGCGCTTTAATATTGGAGCAGGCACTACCGAACAGGGAGATAGCAGTGGGATCAAAGACTTTAGAAAGAGAACAGATTCTTTCCTGAACAGGGACGGCAGTTACGATTGGACAAAACAGGCCGGCTACCGCTTCTTTTTACAGAAAGCCCATGATTATGGGGTGGAAAAACTCATTGCTTTTTCCAATTCTCCCCCGGTTCAGCTGACAAAGAACGGTTTGGGTTTTAAAACCGAAAAAGACAGGATCTCCAATCTGAAGGAAGATGCCTATGATGCCTATACTGAATTTCTGGCAAGGGTACTGAAACATTTTGACGGGCAGGGATTGCATTTTGACTATGTGAGTCCGGTAAATGAACCCCAGTGGGACTGGTCGCATACCTATAAAGAAGCCAGTCAGGAAGGTTCGGCCTGGACCAATGAGGAGATTTATAAAGTCACCAGGTCTTTAAATACGGCACTCACCAAAGAACGCTTAAACAGCAAGATCCTGCTTACAGAAGCAGGCATGCTCAACTATTTATATGCGGGTTCAGGTAAGGCAGCAAGACAGATTCAGCATTTTTTTGACCGGAAGAGTCCTTTATATCTTGGTGATTTGGCCCACCTGCCTAAAATTATTGCTGGTCATAGTTACTATACAGAATCGAATGACAGTGTATTGGTCAGTACCCGGAAGCAGCTGGCCGATACGGTGAAAGCATATGGGATTAATTATTGGCAATCGGAATATTCTATGCTCGACAATGGATTCAGGGAAGGTACGGTTGGCGACAGGAGCAATATGGACTGTGCATTGTTCTTGTCTAAAGTGATCCATTCGGATTTGACTGTCGGTAATGCTACGGCATGGCAATTTTGGAATGCCTACGAACCCGGAAGTGCAGCTGTCAATACCAGGTATTATTTAATCGCACTCCAGCCTGATGCCGGCTTTAAATATGGGGAATTTACGGTAACCAAAAATCTATGGGCTTTAGGTCATTACAGCAGGTTCATAAGGCCCGGGATGACGAGGGTTTTAACAGAAACACTGGGGGGCGCTGCCGCTTTGGGTCAGGACCTGATGATCTCTGCTTATAAAGATAAAAACGACAGAACGGTGCTGGTCTGTACCAATTATAGCAAGAATGCCATGGAACTGAAACTGGATATCCAAAATTCGGCAAAGAAATATAAATCATTGTCAGGCTATCTCACTACAGCTGCCATTCATGTGGATATGCAGCGACAACCGTTGCAAAAACCTTCAGATACAGTTAAACTACCAGGAAGATCTCTGTTAACGCTGATTATGGATTGATATTTGGTAAATTGAACAAGATATTGTTGTTTAAAGTCAATATTTGTGTAGTAAAGAGTGCTTTAATCGTGTTCATTTGTATATTAGAGGATTGTTTAACGCTAATTTAACATACAAAAATGAATGCGGACTGAGAAAATGAAAAATATTGCTCTTTTCTGGTTCTTATTTTCCTTGAATCTCTTATTTGTTTCCCTTCAGGTGCTTGCACAGGTGAAAAAAATTGGAAGTCAGCAAGGATTATCCAATAATTCCGTCACCACGATATTCGAAGACCATGAAGGTTTTATGTGGTTCGGCACCATGGACGGATTAAATAAATATGATGGATATGGCTTCAAGGTTTTTCGCAACCTGAAATCTGATACCCATTTCAAACTGGACAATAAAATCACGGCAATTGGGGAGACTTCCGGCGGCAAAATGTTGGTAGGTACAAAAAAAGGTGGTGCCATCATGAGCCTGCATGAAACCAGTTTTTCAATCATCAGGTACCGCTCTGCCCTTGATCATGGGATAAAAGAAGTTCCGGGGCAAATTTTTGGGTTTTTCCGTTTATCGACAGACACACAATTGTTGTCTACCAGCAACCAGGGGGTACTGCTCCTGAAGGATGGAACCGATATCGCCCATCAGCTTGCGGTGGTTGACCTGGCGGGTAAAGTATCGTATAATGATTTTATCCAGGGAATTACCAGGGATGAAAAAGGAGAGGTCTGGGTTTTTATCCGTGGAAAGGGAATGGCCCGCTTCAATAAGAAAACGCAAACTATCCATGTCATTAACAATAAAATCCTTTCCGCCAGGTGTATCCAATCTGATCTGAGGGGGAATATCTGGATTGGTGGAATAAAATTGCTGTCACGCTACCAGGTACAGGCAAATGCTTATCTGGATGTGCATACCAATTTATCAGAAGGCAGGAAAAATCTGAACATTACGGATATGGGGCTTTCAGGTGCGGGGAAATTCAGGATTTCAACCGACGGACTGGGCCTTGTCTTTTATGATTTGAATACAGGTAAATATGAGGTGGTTTCTGATGGTATGCAAGGAGGTCTGGCAAGTCCGGCAGTGAACTGTTCCTATGAAAGTAAACAGGGGCTGGTTTGGGTAGGGACTGTACGTGGTGGCATAAATGTACTGAACAAGAAAGACGATTCTCCCTTTAAGGTATACACTAAAGGAGATGGCCATCATTCGAATACGCTGCCTACCAATTATATCCAATCTTTTTGTGCCATTGATGATACCCATATCTGGATAGGAACTGACGGGAAGGGAGCTTGCTTGTGGGACCGTAGGAAAAATGTATTCAGGAACTTTTATCACCAGGAAAACAATCCCCGCTCCATCAGCAGTGATTATGTGGTTAATATATTAAAAGACCACCTTGGGAAGGTTTGGTTCACCACCTATGGTGGTGGCGTTAACCGTTTTGAGGAGAAGACGGGGGATTTTGTGCAGTATCCGCTGTCAAATTCCACTCAGAAAAGGGAGACCGGTAATGTCTGGGACCTGTACGAAGATGCTGAACATACCTTATGGATGAGCACCCTGGGAGAGGCGGGTTTGTTCCGGCTGAACAGGGAGAAAGACCAGTATGAACTGTTTGACGCCCGGCTGCAGGATATCCTGATTATGAAAGAAGATGCCAGAGGGAGGCTTTGGGCAGGAAATTATAATGGAATAATCAAAATCGACAAGCGCAGTAAGCGGCATAAAATATTTAACCTGGGTGTTGCGGTCAGGGCAATTGAAATCGCAGATGGGGGTGGATTGTGGATTGGGACTGAAGGGCAGGGACTGCTGTACTTTGACTTGAAGCAGGAAAAGGTAATCCGTCGTTTTACCGAATCAGAAGGGCTGTCAAACAATACCATACTCAGCGTACTCAAATTAAAAAACAACAGGATCTGGTTAAGTACCTTCAAGGGCTTATCGGAGTTTACTGTAGCAAAGGCTAAATTTAAAAACTTCTTTGAGAATGACGGTCTTCCAGACAATGAGTTTAGCTATAATGCGGCTTTAAAACTATCTGATGAGGAACTTCTTTTTGGTGGAATAGGAGGTTTTTGCCTCTTCAATCCCTATCAGCTCAACATCCCTCCGGATCGTCCTCCCTTAAAAATCACCAATGTACTCATCAACAACCAGTCGGTTTTTAACCAATGGGATGAAGCCAGCCTGCTCGGGGATATCGATCAGCTCTCCCTGCCTTATGATAAAGCCGTAATTACGGTTGAATATACTGCACTGGAATATACAAAGCCACAGAAGATCATGTATTCCTATTACCTGGAGGGCTGGGAAGAACACTGGCATTATGTGGAGGGCTACCGGAAAGCGACTTATGGAAAGCTGCCGCCCGGAAATTACCAATTACACCTCAGGTGTACCGATACCGAAGGGAATTGGCTGAGCACAGAAAAAACGATTGCAATAAGAATAGACCCACCTTTCTGGTTATCCTGGTGGGCTTATACCAGTTATGCCATCATGCTGGTCACCGGAGTATATACCTATAACCAGTATAAAAATGGCAAACGTCACTATAAAAATGAATTGGCTTTATCCAGCCTTAAACTGGAACAGGAACAGGTACTCCAGGAGAAAAAAAATGAGTTTTTTACACATGTTTCGCATGAGTTGCGTTCTCCGCTCACCTTAATTGTAAATCCTGTCAAGGATTTGATAGAGGGGGCTCATAGTCGTCTGGACGAAGACCAGTTGGCAAAGCTGGATATCGTATACCGGAACAGTAAAAGACTGTTAGGGCTGGTGGATAAGTTTCTGCTCTTAAAAAGAATGGAAAATTTTTCCGATGAGCTGGTACTGACAGGGGGATCGATCACCAGTGTTTGTGAGCAGGTGTTCCAATATTATGTCCTGCAGGCGCAGAGTAAAAATATAAGCTATGTATTTGACTATGCTGAAGACCCGGATGATCTCTATTTCGACAGGGAGAAGATAGAAATCGTAGTCTCCAACTTATTGTCGAATGCTTTTAAGTACATTAAACCAGGTGGTTCTATTACGCTGAGTGTTTCCCCCATGGAAAAAGGGGTGTGTATAGCCGTAAAGGATGATGGGGCTGGTGTTGCAGAAGAGATTGCCGATACCTTATTCCAGCAGTTTGTAAGGGAAAAGGATTCCGGTCACAGTGGCTTCGGGATAGGCCTTTTCCTGGCGAAAAGTTATATGGAGATGCATGGCGGAACCATTGCCTATTTACCCAATCCTTCAGGAGGTTCCATCTTCCAGATCACATTATTGACTGGTAAAGCACATTTTTCGGGAATGCTGATCCGGGAGGAGGCCGATAGTTATGCAGCCTTTTTAGAAGAGCTGGCAGTTGAAGGGGAGGGGCGCAGGGGGGCTGAAGCTACCTTTACAGGAAAAGCACTCCATCATCTTCCCTTTATCTCTGCGAATGAGAAACCTTCTATACTCATCATTGACGATCATGCTGAAATAAGGGCATATCTGCAGGAGATGTTTGAAAAAGATTACAATGTTTTCTGTGCTGACAATGCATCAGCAGGACTGTTGGCTGCGGACCAGCAGAAACCAGACCTCATCCTCTGCGATGTAATGATGAAAGACAAGACGGGAATTGATTTCTGTAAGGAAATCAAGGCCGATGCCGGTCTTGCCCATATCCCGGTTTTTTTACTCACCGCAGATCCGACAGAAAAAAGCAGGATGATGGGATTGCGTGGTGGTGCCGATGATTATATCTATAAACCCTTCGATAAATCTGTGTTGCTGGTTAAAGTAGAAAATATGATCAGGAGCAGGGCGCAGATGAAAAAGGCGCTGTTTGAGAATATTGTGAATGTGGGATTGGAAAAAATATCCAGGGAAGATGCCTTATTCCTTGAACGTCTGGAAAACCTGGTCCTTAATTATCAGGAATTGGAGCAATTCAATGTGAAATGGCTGGCATCCAGTATCGGCATGAGCCACTCTTCTCTATATAAAAGAATTAAAACGATAAGCGGGTTAACGATCAATGACTTTGTGCGGAATGTGCGGATCAAGCATGCTGCGAAATTGTTGTTAACGACAAACCTTTCTATTTCGGAAGCAGCCTATGCTTCCGGTTTCAGCGATGTAAAGTATTTCAGGATGCATTTTTTGAAAGTTTACGACCTGCTGCCATCAGATTTCGTGAAGAAATACAGGGTGACGTTTGTAGATTATTCCCATATCAAAGGTTTGTAACCTAAGTTTTTGGATTGCTGTTCCAATACAAGCCTGTTCTTCATCGGTTACTCTGAAAAATTCAGCAGCAGCTATTAAAAATAGTCTGCTGCTGGTAGAAAAAATAGCTGTTGATGCCGGAAAAACAGCTGTTCCTGATGAAAGAATAGTTTACTGCTCATAAAAAGAAAATGTTATTTCTGGTGTGGTCATTTTTGGAATTGGATTTCGGTGATTCCCGGGTGTTTTTGTTTTTGAATGGCCTATTTCTGGTGCTGATACTGCTGGTAATGATAGCTTTATTTTGGTTTTTAGTGTCGGATTTTTGTTGCTGTGCATTGATTTGTTCTTTGGGTTGTGTTTTTTATGTTGATTTTGGCTTTATGGATGGTTTTATTTTGTTTTTAAGGATTTTAGCCCCCTTGTTTTACGAAAATCATCTCTTTATTTTCTTGTAAAAAGGTGAATTTGGTTGCAGGAAAGGAGAAAAGCTATGAAATAATATTTATTAACCCATCATCAGACATGAAACCTATAATATCATTAAATACGATCAATTATAAATGCCCAATGTGTGTAACGTTTGAATTTATAATGAATTAGTTACTCATTTTAGCGTGTAGACAACAGCCATAACAATTAAACCATGAAAAAAAGTGTTCAGTCGGTCAGATTAATTTCTGCTATAATATTTGCAGTTTCCATGATGTTGTCTTCGCATCATCTGTATGCGCAGGAAATCCTATCTGGTACCATAAAAGACGCCAAAGGAATCCCGCTTCCGGGAGTGACCATCAGGGAAAAAAATCAAAGTAATGCATCCAAAACAGATGCCAACGGTAATTTTAAAATAAAGACCAGTACACCTTCAGCAACACTTGTTTTTAGCCTCATCGGGTATAAAATTAAGGAGCAGTTGCTGAAAGGAGAAAAAAATATAAGTGTGGTCCTGGAGGATAACATATCAGACCTGAGTGAGGTCGTGGTCGTCGGCTACGGAAGCCAGCGCAAAAGCGATCTGACGGGTGCGATTTCCAGTGTCAAAGGATCTGACTTGACAAAGCTCCCAACGCAAAGGGTAGACCAGGCATTACAGGGACGCGCTGCCGGTGTTCGGGTACAGTCGACCGATGGTGCTGCTCCGGGAGCAAATGCGACCATCCGGGTACGGGGTTCCAATTCCTTACAGGGAGGAAACGAAGCCCTGATCGTGGTAGATGGGGTTCAGGGAATCACACTGGGGCAAATCAATCCCAGTGACATCGAATCCATGGAGATTTTAAAAGACGCTTCTTCCACAGCGATCTATGGGGCACGTGGTGCGAATGGAGTTATTCTGATCACAACCAAACGTGGTAAGACAGGCAAACCCATCATCAATTATGTGGTGGATGGAAGTCTGGCCAAGGTCGGTAAAAAGGTTGATCTGTTAAGTGCAGGTGAATATGCCGAAAACATCAACGCCTTTAAACTTTCACAGAATGGCGGTGGACTCAATCCCGTGCCTGCTTTTTCTGCAGACGAGATCGCCTCATTTTACGCAAATGGTGGAACCGACTGGCAGGACGAGATCTTTCGGACAGCAAAGGTTCAGAATCACCAGCTGTCCATCAGCGGTGCGAATGATATCTCGGATTACCTGGTTTCCCTTGGTTACCTCGATCAGGAAGGAATATTGAAAAATACCGACTATACAAGGCTTTCACTGCGGACAAATATCAACACCACTATCGCTAAATTTTTGAAAGGCGGCGCAGGGTGGTCAATGGCAAAAGAAGATGGCAGCAAGTCTTTATATGGCGGCAGTGCAGACTGGGGGAACAATCCGATAGGCTCTGCCCTGAGTTTCGCGCCAACAGTATCTCCTTATGATGCCAATGGCGAATATTCCACCTATCCGGCTTACGGACAGCAGGGGTACTGGAATCCACTGGCGAACACGCTGGAACCTTACATCAAGAACAATACGCTAACGAATAACGTCAACGTCTATCTGGATGCGAAGTTACTGGATGGTTTAAGTTTCAGGGTTACCGGTAGCGGGATATTCAAAAATGTAAATGACATGAGTTACTATAATCTGGAAACGCAGAACGGTTATGGCAGTAACGGTACAGGAACTGCGGCGACCTACCGGACACAGACTTTCCAGAATTCAAACATCCTGACCTATGATAAATTCTTTGGCGATCATCACCTCACCTTAACCGGTGTGGCGGAGCAGCAAACAGAAAAGTACATTGGTTTTACAGTGAATGGCTCAAGATTTACAGTGCAGCAGACTGGTATTTACGACCTATCGGGTGCACAGACACTGACTTCATCCTCCTCTACCACCAGCCGTTTCCTGAATTCATTTATGGGAAGGGCCAACTATGGTTATAAAGACAAATATTTACTGACTGCCAGTTTAAGAAGAGACGGTTCTTCAGTTTTTGGAAAGAACAACAAATGGGGTAATTTTCCGGCAGCAGCCTTTTCATGGAACATAATGAATGAAGACTTCCTGAAAAATATGAAGACGATCTCCCGTATGAAATTCCGGGCAAGCTGGGGGATCACTGGAAATCAGGGGATCAGTCCATATGAGACCCTGGCGAAAGTTACAGGCGGACAGAATTATCCATACAACGGTTCAGAATCTACAGACCTGGGGTACAGCATTACCACGGCTGCAAATCCTGACCTGAAATGGGAAAAGACAGACCAGAAAAATATAGGTATTGACCTTGGATTCTTAGGAGACAAGATCACTTTCACAGCCGATGTGTATACCAAAATGACAAAAGATTTATTGATGTACAGGCAGCTGCCGACTTACGTAGGGATCTCTTCAGTCCTTGACAATGTTGGGTCGATGAGAAACCGTGGACTGGAGTTAAATTTACAGGCTACGCCAGTAAATAAAGCCGTAACCTGGAATACAGGGATCAATTTTTCACTAAACAGAACAAAAATTGTGAGCCTGGGTGTTTCAGACAGTATCTCTGTAGCCAATTCGAATGGTCATGGAGGTGCAACAGAAGGTTTGCCACTTTCTATGCTTGTAGAAGGAAGGCCGTTGGGTGTTATGTATGGATTCGTTACCCTGGGCACATGGGGAACAGACCAGCGGGAAGAGGCCGCCAGATATGGTCAGCTGCCGGGTGATCAGCGCTACCAGGATATCAACAATGACGGATTAATCAATATCAACGACCGTACGATTATCGGGAATGCTTTGCCGAAGTTCACTTTCGGATGGAACAATGATATTACCTATAAAAACTTCAATTTATCCTTCCAGTTTGTAGGTTCAGTGGGGAATGATGTCTTTAACCTGGCCAGATATGCCATTGAAGGTTACCAGGATGCAACAGGTGCAAACCTGAAAAATGCATGGACACCAAACAACCAAAATACAGATGTACCGGCAATTATCGACCAGGCCACAAGGGAAGCGGCCGCATTGGTCACCAAGGTGAGTTTACCCTCCAGTACCTCCGGACTCATTAGTCGCTGGGTTGAAGATGCATCGTTCGTCAGGCTTCAATATGTAACCCTGAGCTATTCGCTGAAAAAGATGCTCAAAAACACCAGGATCTCGGATTTGAGTGTACACGGCAGTGTTTCTAATGTATTCACCATTACCAAATACCAGGGATATAACCCTGAGGTGGCTTCCTGGTCTGGAAATGATGCGCAAATAGGGTCGGATTACAACAGCTATCCTGCATCGCGAATATTCTCACTGGGCCTCAATATGAGCTTTTAGTGGATTCATACAACAAACAGATTGATCATGATAGCTTCATGAGCTATAAAAAAAGATATATATGAAAAGATATGGTTTTAATGTAAACAAAGTATGGAAAGCGATGGGGCTATGCATTGCCTCGCTCAGCCTGTTGGTTTCCTGTCAGAAACTGGATGAATCGCCTGAAAGCTTTGTAACGCCGGAAAGTTATTATAAAACAAAAGAACAGGTGGAAACTGTGTTTGCCTCCTCTATGAATAACCTCTGGAATGTGTGGTCAAATTACAGTTACACTGTTGAAAAGCTGTTAAAGAACGACGATCAGATGACGGGTGGTGATTTAAATATCACTGCGGATTGGGGAAGTGGTTTATGGGCTGCACACTTTAAGTCTATTTACGGGCTCAACAGTGCAATTGCTGTGTTAAATGTGGGTATTGATGGTGTTTCGACTACTGATGCAGACCAGTTAATGGGACAGGCAAAATTCCTGAGGGCATACAATTATTTTATGCTGGTGAGGATGTGGGGTGGACTACCTATCGTAACCGAAACTACAGAAGATCCTTTAGCCGGTAACTTATCCAGGTCATCTGTTCAGGAGGTGTACGATTTCATCGTCAGCGATTTTAAAGTCGCTATCGACAAACTGCCTGTCTCCTGGTCGGCCGATAAACAAGGTCGCCCTACCCAGGATGCTGCAAAAGCGATGCTGGCGAAAGTATACCTGACAATGGCCTGTTATCCGCTGAATAATCCGGCATACTATCAGGATGCTATGGAATACTCCAAACAAGTTATGGATGCCGGCAACTATCACCTGGTAGAGGACGTCACTAAAGTTTTCAGTACGGCCACCAAATATGCGCCGGAAAATATGTGGGGTTTTAACTCCAATGAAGCGGATAAATCTACCACCTGGCAGCAATGGTCCAACTACTATGGCTGGGGAGTAAACTCAGTAGAGCCAACATTTGCGACTTCCTACCCAGATCAGCCCCGTAAATACGATTACCTGGAGCTGACCTTCGAAGGGAAAACCTATACCGAACTGGGCGTTAACCCTGGGATTGGCAAGTTTGTATACGACAGGAAAGAAGGTTTAGTAGACGGTTTGGTCAATATACCTATCATCAGGTATGCAGATGTGCTATTGATTTATGCAGAGGCAAAAAATAGAGTCAACAACGGCCCTGATGTAACTGCAGTGGCAGCCATCAACCAGGTCATTGACCGTGCGAACGGGTATGTTGCCAATACAGGAGATCCCCGTGCCACTACTGCTTTATCTATGACTGCATTTGAGAATAAAGTATTGCAGGAGAGAAGCTGGGAATTGTGTTTTGAGTTTGACCGCTGGTTTGATATCATCAGGAAGAGAATTTTGCTGGAGGTTACGATACCTGCCTATAAACAAAACTTCTCGGAGGAAGACTACCTTTTCCCGATTCCCCTTCAGGATATGCGATTGAATACCAATTTCAGTCAGAATCCAGGGTATTAAGGAGTACTGTGGTTCTTAGGTAATATCCTGTAGATCTTAAATAATGTCTTGCAGTTCTTAAGTAATGTCCTGTGGTGACTTTTAGGTAATTACCTGTGGTACCTTTTGGGTAATGTCTTGCGGTAATTCTTAGTTAAGATACTGTGGGTATGTACTGCTGGTTTTTGAATAAGAAGCTGGGTAATGAGCAGTATTTCTATTCTTTTTTAACAAAGCTACCTGACCTGATTGCATCCCGATGTAAGCAGAGGCTGAATGGTCAGGTAGCTTTATTTATTTAATCCTTTGAAGATTTTCATCAAATGTCTAACATGAAACGCATATTCTATTTACTATTTTTCCTGCATTTATTTTGTCCTGAATCATTATTGGCGCAAACCCCGATTGTATCCTGGAGTGGTGGTGGCGAAAGTCCTCCGGGGGACAAGGGGCTGCATGCGGCATCAGCTGACGGAATTTTGCATCTATCCGCTGCCAAGGGGGGCATTTATCAGTACACCATTCCTGTTCCTGTGGCAAACAAAGATGTGCGCCCTTTCAGGGCAATTCAGTTTGCTGTTTCTAACTCCGGAACATCGGCCAGCAGGATCAGTGCAAAGTTAAACGACAAAAGCTGGTTTGGCGGCAGTACTTTAGTGTTGCCGGGGGAAGCAGATACGCTGGAAATATGGTTCCTTCATCCGTCTGACCATCAGCAGAAAAGCTTCCTAGGTATGGACGGACTTCCGGGAGGGAATGCATCTATCTGGGATCCTGTTGATCCTGCTGGATTAACTTCCATCACTTTGGAACTGAAATCTGATGCTCCTTTAGGGCTGAACCTGGGCACCATTTCAGGAGCGGGCCTATATCAGGACGTAAGTACCCTTGCAAAAGATTCATTTTTCCCATTTATAGACGGGTACGGCCAGTTTATTCATTCTGAATGGCCGGATAAAGTCCATTCAGCTGCGGCATTTGCAAAAAGTGCTGAAAAAGAAAGGGCTGAGCTTGCCCTATTTCAGGGGCCTTTAAATTTTGATACCTATGGTGGCTGGCTTGATGGCCCTCAGTTACAGGCAACGGGAAGTTTCAGGACAGAGAAAATAGAAGGGAAGTGGTGGTTGGTTGATCCTGAAGGTCACCTGTTCTGGTCGCATGGTGTGAATTGCGTAGGCTTCGATTCCGGTGTAACGGAAATTGATGGCAGGGAGAAGTATTTCAGGGATCTTCCTGCAAATTCCGGAGTTAGCCAGGCCTTTTATAAGGTCAGGGATGGAAAGGCCCAGTTTAACTATTATAGCCAGAACCTTTTCCGTAAATACGGAAGCGACTGGCGTTCAAGAGCTACAGATGGGGTGTTCAAACGTATGCGCTCCTGGGGATTAAATACTATAGGGAATTGGTCTGATCCGGAGATTTACTTGTCGCACACTGGAAAGAAATTGCCGTACACGGTTAACGTAGACTATCCCTTTGTCGCTGTTGACGGTAAGAGTTTCAAGTTCCCGGATGTTTTTGATAAAGGCTTTAAACCAGCAGTCACTGCTGCTGCAAAAAGGGCAGCGCTTAAAACCGCTCAGGATCCTTTCTGTATGGGGTACTTTGTCGACAACGAACTTAAGTTATTACAGCTGACTGCTGCATGTATGAAACAAAGTCCGGCAGGCGCGGCAAAGAATGCATTTATACATTATCTGAAAGCCAGGTTCGGTACCATTTCCAAACTCAATGCCAGCTGGGGTACTCCATATAAAAACTGGAATACATTGTTGAGGGATACACTATTGCCAGCAAAGGCAGCTGTAGAAATGGCCGATTTTGATCAATTGATGATTGACCGTTATTACGCAGTTTGCAGGGCAACGATAAAAGAGGCTGCGCCTGAAAAGTTATACCTGGGAAGCCGTTTCAACCTGTACCGGATTTATTATCCCCAGGACACCAGTTTAAATATGGCGATGCGTATTGCAGCAAAGTATTGCGATGTCGTTTCCATCAATTATTACCGCTATGGCAGTGAAGACCTGGTCTTGCCGGCTGATGTGGATAAACCGATCATTATTGGTGAATTCCATTTTGGTGCGCCTGACAGGGGGCTTCCGCATAGTGGATTAAGGAATGCCTTTTCGCAGTCACAGCGTGCAAAACTTTACGAGGGATATGTGAAAGAGTCACTTCATAATCCACAGATTGTTGGGACACACTGGTTCCAGTATGGGGACCAGCCATATACCGGTAGGTTCGACGGAGAAAATTACCAGATTGGTTTTGTGGATATTTGTGACCAGCCGTACGCGGAGACGGTGCAGGCGTTAAGGCAGATAGGATATCATATGTATCAGATCCGGTTTTCGGGTTTGTGGAATGAAGGCATGGCTAAATGATTAATAGAGGAGTAGCTTGTGATAAAACAAGCTAGAACAAACCCATGGTATCTTTGCGAGATTTTCAAAGATGCTATGGGTTCCTGGGCAGGAAATGCCTCTTCAGCCCAAGATGAATTATTCTTCAATTTAAAGTATAATATCCCGCCGCGACTAGTCCTGTCAGCCCACTGAGATAACTAAAATTATGTTTATCTTCTTCATTTTTCAATCGTTATTGATTCAACATTCAGGTCGGGCCTTAGTATGCCTATCTATCTAGAATCATATCCTGAAGATTCAATCTACTGGTAAGCAAATCGTGTATGCTTTTTTAGTACGCAGAAACTTGCTGAAGAAGTTGTTCCTCTTTCTCCTTAGTAAATATCCCCCTGTTTTTTTGGACTCTGGAATTATTTCTGCATGCTGTGCCATATAGCCTTCATATTTCCAGATTTACTAATTCATTTAACTAATTATTTTATTGTGATTTATTGTAGTCTTATAGGGAATTATTATTTACAAATTATTGTTTTTTGGCTGTTGTAATCTATAGATTTGGATACATGAAATAGTTTTAGGGTTGAATGAAATGTGAAAAAGATAGGGTTTACAGGAGGGTGATGTGGTTCATATTAATTCAAGGCAGGATGAAAAATAGGTCTGCACTAATCAACTGAAAGAGAATGGAATCGATGATGATAATACGTGTTAATGTTGAAAGATATGACCCCGGCTAAAACAGGTTATTTAGGTGGATGGTGCATATTGATGTGACAGAAGTCCGAATCCAACAATAGATAAAACAAACCCATCCAATACGACGTTTTTTTCTGTCCAATATAAAAAATACTTCAAATTTATCTTATTCATCATACTCGGTAAGGTGAAAATGGATGATGCTAAATAGATTTAGCAATGCGAAAAAAAATATGAGAATTTAAAAAAACTGATAATTATCAGAAAACGTATATAATTCAGCGCTTACTACATACTGTATTTTCTACACCATGAAAAATTACAATTCCTACTCTGACGAAGAACTATTGGTCCTGTTTAGGAATGGTGAAAGGGGTGCATTTGAAATTATCTATCAAAACTACTGGCCGCGGCTTGTCCTCCACGTGAACAACATGTTGAAGGATGAAGATTTAGCCCAGGATATCGTTCAGGAAGTCTTTGCCTGGCTGATCAACAACGTTAAAGAGCTGATCATAAACTCTACACTTAAATCTTACTTATATAGTGCAGTCAGGTTTAAAGTTTTTGACGCGATCAGGCATGAAAAGACCAGGAATAATTATTTGGAGACTATTGCGGATCATATCCCCACAAGCTCTGCAGATGCTGACTTTCATTTGAAATAGTTAATTAACCTGATCGATGCAGAAATATTGAAGATGCCACCAAGGATGCAGGAAATCTTTAACCTCAGCCGTAAACAGCACTTATCTCATAAAGAAATTGCCAATTTGCTGGGTACCTCAGAAAACAATGTGAAAAAACAGGTGCAAAGTGCATTATTTTTGCTGAAGAACAACAGGGATATCAATACTTATGTGGTATTGATTGCGTTTATGGCGATAGGCATATAATACACACCAAATTTGACCCTATTTATTATTCTATCCTCAGGAATAGTAAAGATTCTCTTCATTTATTTAAGATTTCAAATTTATTTTGAATCTTGATTACCCCAGATAACTTCTTATTCGACTCATTATTAAAGCCAAAATGAGCGCAATGAAAAAAGAAGTTTCAAAAGCCCTTCTTAAAAAGTACGAGGAAGGAAAATGTACACCGGAAGAACTTCATCTGTTAGAAGATTGGTATAATAGAACCGCGCATGAAAATGCCGGTACGCCATTTACACAAGATTTATTCATCCAGCAGAAGGCTGGTTTGGAACAACTATGGCCTAAACAAAAAAAGAAGCCTAATCATATCATCGTGCTGTACAATGCTTATAAAAGTTATGGTGTTGCTGCGGTCGTGTTCATTTGTGCAAGCGTAGGTATCTATTTCATGATTGCGGGCAGAAATGATTCTTCCCTGGGGGGTGATGTAGATCCGGGAGAAAATAAAGCAGTCTTAACATTATCAGATGGAACAAAAATAAATGTGACCGATGCCAAATTAGGATTATTATCTACTACATCAGGGATGAAGGTGACCAAATCAAGTAAAGGGGAGGTGGTGATTACATTCTTAAACAATCCCGGCTCCAATAATGCTAAAAGTACAGATTTTAATACCATTGAAACTCCTAAAGGTGGTGAATTTAAGGTGTGTTTGCCTGATGGGTCAAATGTATGGCTAAACGCCGCTTCAACGCTCCGCTTTCCAACAACCTTCGTGTATGCAGGTACACGGAGTGTTCAGTTGAGCGGCGAAGCCTACTTTGAGATCTTTAAAGATAAAGCACATCCTTTCATTGTATCCACCGAGAACCAGGAGGTAAAGGTATTGGGTACACATTTCAATGTGAACAGTTATCCGGAAGAAGTTGTGGTCAAAACCACCTTACTCGAAGGTGCTGTCCTGGTTTCCGCATTGGGAAAGCACACCGCTTTAAAGCCGGGTCAGCAGTCTGTCAATAATGGTAAAACAATCAATGTGCGCAGCATTGAAGCTGAGAATGAAATTGACTGGCACAATGGTAGTTTTACTTTCAATGATGAACCTTTAGGCAATATACTGAACAAGCTGGCCAGATGGTATGATGTGAAGTTTATCTATAAAGACAAGGATTTACAATATAAATCTCTCGCCGGGTCAGCATCCCGGTATGCCAAAATATCTGACATTCTCTGTCAGCTTGAATTAACAGGTGAAGTGAAATTTAAAATTGATGGAAAGGAGATCACCGTAATGAAATAAACAACCTGCCAAGGTTGATATAAAGAAGGCCAGTTGTTGACAGACAACTGGCCAGGGCGTATATCAGCTGTAAAAACCTAGAAGAATTCACAAACGACTAAACACCAATCCAAATGTATAAAACTTTTACCAATAGTAACATTGGCAACTGGAAATCTTTTGCCTTTAAAGTCCTGCTGATTATGCGATTAACTGTCATTTTTTTATTGGCTACGCTATTACAGGTCAGCGCTTCTTCTTTTGGACAGAAGATAACGCTGAAGGAGAATGCTATAACGTTAAAGCATGTATTTTCAGCAATAAAAAAACAGACAGGTTATACGGTAATTTATTTCCGTGACAAAATTGATGACCAGAAAACTATCAATATTAATTTTGACCGTACCCCGCTGGAAGAGGTGCTTAATAATGTCCTGGCAGGCCAAGCAGTAACTTATACCATACAGGATAAGGCTATTGTCCTGAAGGAAGAGAAAAAGTCCTTTATGGATAAATTTCTAGATGTCTTTGCTCAGATTGATGTCCGTGGGCGGGTTCTTGATCCGGAAGGTAATCCACTTGTGGGCGCGACGATTACTATTAAAGGCAGTTCTAGGCGTCCTGTTCTTTCAGGCAATGATGGGAGTTTCCTGATTAGCAATGTGGATGAAAATTCGTTTTTGGTGGTTTCTTATGTAGGATATGAGTTAAAGGAAGTTAAAGCTGCTAAGGAGATTGGTGATGTTAATTTAGTGGTCACTACGGGCAAATTGGAGGAGGTGGGGATTGTAAGTACTGGGTACCAGAATATTTCCAAAGAAAGATTGACCGGTTCTGTAACGGTGATAGATAATGCGCTCCTTAATCGAGCAGTTTCGCCGGATTTCTTAAGTCGTTTAAACTCAGTAACCAACGGTTTATTGATGAATGCCAACTCTGGTAATAATTTGGGCATAAGCATCAGGGGTAAGAGTACTTTGTTTTCTTCTACAAGACCTTTAGTTGTCGTGGATAATTTTCCATTTGAAGGAGATGTCAACACCATCAATCCAAATGATATAGAAAACATATCAGTTCTTAAAGATGCTGCTGCAGCATCGATCTGGGGTGTGAAAGCTGGAAATGGTGTAATTGTTATTACCACAAAAAAAGGTCGGTTCAACCAGAAACCAACGATAAGCTTTAATAGTAATTTAACTATTGGGGCAAAGCCAGATTTGAATTATACTCCTCAGCTTACTTCAGCAGAATATATTGAAGTTGAAAAATTTCTTTATGAACAAGGCAAATTTGATGGTGCACTTCGTAATGATTATGAAGTGATCTCTCCAGTAGTAGCACTGTTAGCTCAGCGCAATTCAAGTAATTCGACAAGCATTGACGCACAGATTGAAGCATTTAAACAATTGGATAGCAGGAAGCAAATTAAGGAATACTTTTACAGAAATAGCATCAATCAGCAATACTACCTGAATGTTAATGGTGGTGGTTCCGCAAATACTTATAACCTTTCTGCCGGATATGACAGGATTCAACCCTTCCAAGTGGCCAGTGCAACTAATCGATTTACCTTTAGGGCGAACAATACTTTTAATATTTTAAAAGATAAATTACAGCTAAGCACTGATTTAACCTTCAATTCGAATAAAACTTTGAATGAAAATGCCCGATTTTACGACAAGGCTCTTTATCCTTATGAAACATTGGCCGACCAGAATGGTAATGCGCTTCCTGTATTGCTTTCAGGTGGATTGCGAGCATCTTACACTGATACGGTTGGCGGGGGAAGATTATTGAATTGGAAATATAAGCCGCTGGAGGAATTAAGAAACAAGGCGAATGTAGTTGAAAATGAGTTGGTTGATGTCAGGTTGAACACTAGTTTAGTCTATAAAATAATTAGGTCGCTTTCCTTATCGCTGAACTACCAATACTATAAATCTGCCGGAAATTCTGAAGGCATCAATAATTTAGATTCCTATCAAACCCGGCACGCCATCAATCGTGTAACACGAATCGATGGATATAATGGAGTGATCAATTACCCTTTCCCACTAGGTTCAACCTATAATGGCAGCAATAACATCTCTACGTTTAACTATGGCAGGACACAGGTAGATTACCAGTATACATTTTTCAGAAAGCACCATATAACAGCATTAGCAGGGTATGAAATTAGATCCGAGAATGCATTTCTTCGTAATGTTAACCTTGTGGGGTATGATCCTGAAACAGCAAAAAGTGTTAGACCTAACAATGTGACTCTTTTTCCATTTAATTTTGGACAACCAGGGTCGATAATTTTTAACTCAAACCCTATAAATCAATCAGGAACAACAAATCATTACATTTCTTCATATTCTAATTTGTCTTATGCCTACGATCTTCGATATGTCCTTTACGGAAGTTACCGTAAAGATGAATCTAATTTATTTGGAGTAAAGTCTAATCAAAAGGGTGTACCACTCTGGTCAACAGGTGTAGCATGGAACATTGATCAGGAAGTTTTTTTTAAAAATGGATTCTTAGAACAACTTCAGCTAAAGGCTAGTTTTGGCTATAACGGGAATGTAAATCAAAATCTATCGGCTTATACCACAGCTTCCTCCTTTGGAGACTTGAATAACTGGGGAGCTTTATTTTTGATGATTACAAATCCTCCAAATCCGTCTCTCAAATGGGAAAAAGTTAAAAATATCAACATTGGAATTGATTTTAGTTCAAAAAATAGGGTTTTATCAGGAAGTATAGAGTTATATGGAAAAAAAGGTTTGGATCTCATTGGTCAAAGCCCTCTAGCACAGCAAACGGGCATCATTACTTTTACAGGAAATGTTGCTCATACTATGACCAGGGGGCTTGACATTCAATTAAGTACCCAGAATGTGAATCGACTATTTAAATGGACCACAACTGCTTACCTGAATATTGTTAAGGATAAAGTGACGAAGTACATGACTAATACTGGAACAAATAGCAACACAGTTAGCACCAATAGTGTAAATCCACTTGTTGGATATCCAATTAATTCTATATTTAGCTATAAAACTAATCAGTTGGATTCTTTAGGTAATCCTCAGGGTTTTTTTAATGGATCTATTAGCCAAAATTATACGTCGATAGCTGGCTCTACAATTCTAAATGATTTAAGATTCCATGGCTCTGCTATTCCTACAGTTTATGGTGCCTTCAGAAATTCATTTTCTTACCAATCTTTTGATTTATCCATCAACATCAGTTACAAGTTAGGCTATTATATCAGGACGCCAGCTTTAAGAAGTAGTGATGTTTATAGCGGAATATATCAAATACCAAATTATGATCAAAGGTGGCAAAAAAGAGGCGACGAATTCTATACCGATGTACCTTCATTACTTTATCCTGCAAATACTTCCAGAGATTCATTTTATCAATATTCAGAAAGCCGCGTAGAAAGAGGTGATCATATCCGTCTGAATGATATCTTATTAACTTATACATTTCTAGAAAAATCCTTGAAAAGAATAGGATTGAAGTATCTCAATATCTATCTGTATGCAAGTAATTTAGGTATTGTTTGGAGGTCAAATAAACAAGGGATTGATCCTGATGTAGCTGTTTTTCCAAGCCAAAAAAACTTGTCTATTGGTCTAAAAGCAACTCTTTAAATCTTTATTATGAAAAATAATATCAACAAATTTTGGTTTTTTTTATTTTTATCAATTTTTTCCTTTTTAAGCTGTAAAAAGGATTATTTAAATCATAAACCATCTACGAATATTGTTCAACCCAAGACGTTGGATAATTTAATTGGATTACTTGATAACTCGGATATAATCAATAAGGCTTCTTCTGCCCTGCCTATACTATCTGCAGATGAATATATGTATGTAGATCATCAAACCTGGCAAGCCAGTCCTACGGCAACAGAAAGAAATGCGTACATTTGGGCAAAAGATATATTCGGTGGAGAGCCACTTATAAAAGATTGGACTGCACCTTATGCTGCAATTTTTTATGCAAATAATGTTTTAAGTATATTAAATGATATTCCTAAAACAGCTGAAAATTCAACAACTCATCGTTTTGTTGAAGCTTGGGCACTCTTTGTACGAGCTAATAGTTTTTATGATCTTGCTAACAACTTTTGTAAAGCATATGATAGCAATACTGCTGTTTCGGATTTAGGTATACCCATTAGGTTGAAACCAGAAATAGATGTAATCGAACAAAGATCAACTCTTCAACAAACATACGATCAAATTCTATCAGACTTAAATCGTGCCGTACAACTCTTTTCTTCCAATTCGATGATGCCGACAGAAAAAAAAAACAGGCCATCACTTGTAGCTGGTTATGGTCTTATGGCCAGAATTTATTTAAATATTAGAGATTATTCAAATGCCGAATTGTATGCAGACAGTTGTCTAATGCTATATCCAAATTTAATCAATTATCAAAACCTCGTTCCTAGTATATTTCCTTTTGATCAATCTAACGAGGAAACATTGTACAGTACAACAGTTGTTAATGCTTACATTTCTGCCTCAGTTGTTTTTAATAATAATATTTTCATAGATAGTACATTATTGGCAACTTATAAAAAAGGTGACCTTCGCAAAACTCTCTTTTTCTCCCCAATGGAAAACGGATATGTAATGGCGGGGAATTATTTCGGACCAGCTCTTCAAGCTTATACAGGCATTGCTACCGATGAAGTGTACTTAATTAAGGCTGAATGTTCAGCTAGAAGAGGTAATATAGATTTAAGCATGGGAAAACTCAACGAATTACTCATTAAACGATATACCTCTGCATCATATATTCCACTAACAGCAGCAACTCAAAAACAAGCTTTAGACCTTGTCTTGTTAGAAAGAAGAAAAGAGTTAGTGTGGCGTGGTCTCCGATGGTTTGATATTAAACGATTAAATAGAGAAGGAGCAGAAATCAAACTTACTAGGATTATAGGCGATGTAACTTATACCCTATTGCCAGATGATCCAAGATTTATTTTTCCTATTCCTGATGATGAAATCGGCTATACTGGCATTGTACAAAATCAGCGTTAATTTGTGCTATGCGAGATATATATCAATGGCGATATACAACATTGCTTGGGTAATTAAAAATGATATGAAAATATTTAATATAGTAAATTAAAATCTTATTATAATAATCTTTATCATATAAATTCTAAAATAAAAAATATTAACAAATAAATTTATTTAATTGAATAATTGTTGATTTAAAGTTGTTTAGGTTTTAAATAGCTATAAAATCATAATTATTTTGTGAAATTTTTTTTAAAAAAAAGTATTCTAATGAAACACATCAAATTTTTATTCGTTTCTCTATTTTCTATTGTTGCATTGGATGCCTTCTCAGTCACATTAGACCCAATCATTGGTCCGACTATTACCCTTCATATAAAAATTACTGATTCAAACGTAATGAAATTAAAAGAGCCATTTTTAATGATTACAACATCAAACTATCCTATTTCTGGCCTTCAACTTTTATCGAGTGCTCAAAAAACAACTTACCGTCAGGATATTAAATTTAATGGAAGTAATACGTTTATTATCCCATCTCCTCAAAATAAAATGTATCTACACATAAGCTGTTCTAAAAGAACAGGTTCAAAAAGATCAATATTTAACGCCTTAGACAACGTCTACATTATAAATTCAGGAAGTGTTATCAATTGTACGATAGGTGAGAATGGCTTTGCGTTTAGTGGTTCAGGTTCAAAAATGCTTAATTTACAAAATGAACTTATTAGATTAAATTATCAACCGAATTATTCGATCTATAGGATGGTTGAACTCAGAAAATATTTGAAATATTTTAATTTAAGGAATGTACAAGCTGATTCGGTGCTAAAGGTACAGTTAAAATTATTGAAAAAGCATAAGAGTGATTTGAATAAAACCGATTACCAGATACTAGTTGCGAACTGTTATGGATATAGGTATTATTGGGAAATTTACGCTTATAATTTGGAAGCTCAACAGAATGAAATCTATTTAGATAGTTTGAAAAGGTTTTATTCGGGTAAAAAAAAATTGGGTGGTATCCCATTACTATCTGATAGCATTCTTACTTTATCACCGAATTATAGCAATTATCTGGTAGAAGAACTAAATATGTTAGGTAAAATGAACCAATCTAACTATTATTCTGTTCCAGAGCATAGCTTTATCTCAAATGTCCTCTTGGATATCAAACGAAAATATGTTGGGATATTAAAAGACAAATTACTTGCTATGTTCTTGATGAGAATGATTAATAGTCCAGCAGTTTTAGGTTTTTACGAGTCAACTTTTGATGTAATTAAAAGCGATTATTATAAACATATGTTACAGGAATTTATGGAGCCGTTAACTAAGGGACAACCATTTAAAGATTTCAAATTGTTTGGAGAAGATTCAAAAATTTATTCTTTAGCAGACTTTAAAAATAAAATAGTTGTCATGGATTTTTGGTATACTGGTTGTGTGAATTGCAGTATATTAAAGGATGCGATGAAGCCAGTATACGATCATTATAAAGAAAATAATAAAGTTGTTTTTGTAAGTGTATCAATAGACAAGTCCAAAGAAATGTGGATCCAATCACTTGCCGGAGGTAAATATACCCATGATGGATCGGTTAATCTTTTTACTAATGGTGAAGGTCAGGATAATGAATTGATTAAATTTTACAATATTTCTGGATATCCAACATTGAAAGTCATCAAAAATGGAATTCTTTTTTCAGCCATACCCCCCAAACCAACAATTGGTGTTCAGCCCGGTCTAACAATTTCACGAGGTGCGACTGAATTAATTGAAACGATTGATGAAGCTTTAAAATAATTAGTTGGGGGAGAGAATCCCCCAACTAATTATTTATTATTGACCGATATAGATGCCTAGTTGAGCGCTTTTTCTAATCCAGCCATTGGCTAAATAAGTAGCAGCTAAAGCGGTATTTAAAACAGTCTCTGAAAACTTATTTGCACCTAATGTCGTCACTATGTATGCACAAGTATTTTGCACTGGTTGACATAAAGATGAATTATAAGTGTTCGTTCTCTGGGTAAATGGGCCATCTGAATTAGTTGTAGCTCCGTATACGGTTAGACTTGGAGGCAGGATGGTAAAAGCACTGCCACTAATTGCAACTACCGCTGCAAATAGACCTAAAAATGACTTTTTCATAAATTTGTTATTTGGTAGGTTAAAATCACAAATATTTATCCAGGAGGTGATATATCTCCTGCTTCGTGCGCACGAATTCTTTTAATCGAATACATTATTGATGTATTCGTTTTTTTTACAGCCGAGTACAAAATAACTTTCGTCTCATTAGTAACTGCAAAATTAATAGTTGAAACTGATGAGTATATTTTGGAATTAAGTTTTAGCTATAGGTTTTATAGTGGATACAAAATGTATTAACTCTTTTAATTACTACTGCTGTCCTCCATTTTATATTTTATATTTTGATGTATATCAAATAATGAAGTCTCAAAATAAAAGCTGGTGCCAGATATGAGAATGAAAAATATATTGAAATAAATATGCTGTGTCCAGCTTAATGCTTCTATAACGCCCCCACAACCGCAGCTTTTAGGTCCACCATAATTCACCATATAAATAAGATAAATCGTAAAAAAAAGGAGGAGAAGAAATGAACTGAGTAATCCTAACCACCTTGATTTTGGAATAATCAATAATATACTGATGCAAATTTCTGAAGAAGGAATGAACCACGTCAATATATGAGAATAAGGTTTGAGTAAAACCGAGTTGTGCAAACCCTCCTCAAATGAAGAATAGGTATATAACTTAGTAATGGCAGTATAAACAAAAAGTATGATCAATAGAAAGCAGGTCATGTCAATAATTATCTCTTTAGTTTTACTTATAATTTGAAATTTGTCTTTTAGTGTAGTTTCCATATCAATTTTAATATTTATGAAGTATTATAATGAGTTGTAAATAGCCTTATAGGAATTGAATCAGTAATTTTCTGAATTTTAAAAGGAACAGAATAATCCCACCTGTACCCGTGAATAGTGTATCATCAGGAGATCCCAGTCCTTTGGTGTCCCAGATTTTTTTCTCTTTACATTCCTGGAATGTGGTATTCCATAAAATATCATAAATCCATTCTGCCTTTTTTTTCCATAACAGACTTTTAAGTATCCTTCCTGCTTCTGCATAGACTAATCCAGTACCCATCAATCCAATATCGAGGCTATATTCTAAATGACAGGGGTATTCACCCATCTTTGAGAGAAGTTTTTCTGCCCGATTTTTATATTCACTATCTCCAAAAGATTCAAATGCGTACAGAAATACTAAGATTATGCCTGCATCACCACTGATAAATGAATGATTAGTAACAGGGGTAGAAAAGCCAAAAAAATGGTTCTTGGGCAAATCTATATTCTTTAACACCCATCGTAATCCCTTTTCGACACTTTGTTTTACTCCTTCTTTTGGAAATACTTTATAGCTTTCAATCAATGAAAAAATGATTCCAGATACTCCTCCTGCAAAACCAAGGTTCTTTTCGTATGAAGCATTTGAATTATTATCGATCTTCCAAGATCCATCCGGATTTTGCAAGTTGATCAATAACTGTACTTGTTCCTGATGTATGTCGGAAAAGTATTTGTTTTGATTCTCAGCATATATAAGCAAAGATGCATATGCATATCCTGCTTGTCCATTAGCCAAATCCAAACAATTTGGTTCAGATTTAAAGCATCCTGCAATCACCTTTTTATAGATTATTTCCTCTTTGGTATAACCCAAGCTTATGAGATATTGCAAATTCAACGCAAAACCTGGTGCACCGCAAAAAAGACCAGGTGTATTTATTTTGCTTTTTACTGTGGATAACAAATCTAAATTTGATAGCAGTTTGGTGACTGACTCATTTTTTTGTGAAGTAAAATCGGATAAATCAGGATCGTGCAACAATTGAATAAGTGATCCTAATGAACTGGTTAAACTAATCTCAGTTGGAAAAGTAGTAGTGCTTTCAAGATAATTTTCATTGTTAAGAATGTTTAAACCTTTAAATGCACTATAAATTAATGTAGTCACCTCAGCCACTTCTGGAGTACGCTCCAGGTAGAAATTCTTGCGGTTAACAGATTCAAAAAGCTTATTCTCTGATGACCATGTCAAATCTTTTAGTATATCATCCAAGGTTGGTCGTTGTCCAGGAATTACATCTAAACATTGGGCAATTAATTTGGCAATTCGTACGTTTCCTGTGAAAAATGAGGTGACTTTAACTATTTGTTCATGATCGGTTGAGTCAAATTTCCTTATCGACATGTTGTTGAAAAAAAGGAACATCAAACTGCCCAATGCATAGATATCTTCACTTTCAGTAGGACGTGAAGCAATCCTTTGTTCAGGCGACATATAGCCTTCTGAACCGAGTTGAAAAGGATGATCCAGATTATCTGGTTTTATATCATAAGCAAGCTCGCAATCTATGATATAGACTTTCCCATCATGAGTTTGTATAAAGTTCTCAGGGGTTATATCCCGGTGAACAATGCCTTGATTGTGCATAGTTTTCACTAGGTTGACAATTTTAAACAAAAGATTTACAATATCAAGTCTTTCTGTACTGCGCAGGTCAAACCAGCATCTATTATTGAACAATTCTCTGATGAAATTTCTTACGGTTTCTCCCTTGATAAATTCTATCACAAAATAAGTATCTCCTTCATATTCAAATAAATCAATTGCTTTTGGGATGTTTAAATGCCCATTCAGTTTTTGATGAACATGTTGTTGCCATTGCAGCCTGTCTTTAATATCCCTGTCATAGAAATCTGATGCAGCATATCTAAGTCCCTTTTTTATAATTACTTTTTTTATCCTAAAAATACTTTTAAAGTCATATGCCACCAAGACCTCACCTCTGTAATCATATTTAATCCTTGATAATACGATGTATCGGTTGTTTAATATTCTTGATTTGCTAAGATGTGCTCCAGGTGTGACTGATGAATCAGCATTATAGGTATAGATTGCACCACCTAAATGGTAATTTCCAGGTATGGCAGGAGATTTTAAATCTCTGGTCATATCTACCAGATTTTGTATGATAAAATTATTATCAGGATCAACAGGAGCATATATTGTGACGATCTTTCCAATGTTCTCATATCCAAGATTTCCAGCAAGCAAATTATTTACCATCAGTTCGCTTCTCAGAAGCTTGAAGGACAGCTTCCATTTGGAAAGAAAAGGCAAGATCCGGTTTAAAACTTCATTGATTTGTGAAAGAACTACCGAAACGTAAAGTTCTGTATCGCCCGGCGTTGGTTCGTTGCCAGCGTAGAAATAAAGAGGATTCTCTAGGTATGAAATTGCATAATCATCCAGTAGGGTACTGAAATCATTTAAACCAATAGCCGATTCAATAATTTCGGTTTGAACTGCCGTTTGATTCACCATTTCAAGAACTGTTTCTTTATTTTCCTCGGTTTTCATAATACAACAACATTAGATGATCTTGAAATAGTAATTTTTAATCCTGGCAAACAGGCTATGTTTAATGCGACTAACAACAGGTTCAATCCCAAACATTGTGTCCATGTCAATCCGCCCATTATCCCTTCACAGGGACAAGGTAAATGGGCTGCAATGGAAATAATATAGATCAGATAGGTCGTAAAAATGATAAGCAGAATAAGAGAGATAAATAAACCCAGCTCTCTGGTTGAAGGAAGGAGTAAGAGTATAACAATACTCATTTCTAATACCGTAATCAGATAGGCCAGTACAACACCAACGCTTTCCAGTAAAGGCATCCTGTGAAGGAAATTTGCAAAAGCATCAACGTTCATAATGTGGACCTCAGCAGCACAAAAAAACAGGAACATTAAGAACCAAAATCCATTATCAATCAAGAGACAATTTATTTTCTCTATGAATGGTAATTTTGATTTAGTGTTCAATGTGATTTCCATGTCGTTGATTTATAGGACTAATTTAAACATGTATTCCTGAATGGAGTATCGGTAACTTTACAAAATGTTGTCATTTTATTTACAAAATTTCCCTTATCCGGGTAAGAATAGCATGTGTTTTAAAATTTGACCTGTCATTAGTACCTGTACCTATTAGGTAACCTCACCACCTGTCCAAAATAAATTAGGGTGGTCACGGGTTGAGAAAAGAATAGCGTGTTACACAGATGGCTTACATTGACATCATCCTATTCACAATAGTTAAAACAGCCTTTGAATGTTACCTAGCTCTATAAACGTAGAAATAAGGTGTGGATTGGATCGTCATGAAGCCATACCTAAGCCATTGTGAACCAATGGTGTTACTATAGTTGACAAGGTGCTGACAAGGTGTTGACAAGGGGCTGGCAAGGTGCTGACAAGGTCTTAGCCCTTGTCAACTACCTGTCAACTACTTGTTAACACCTTACCAAACATGGTTTCACCATGCTTTTACTATTGTTTGACCATTGTTTTATGCATAACAGTGTACGGCCTAAGTTATAACACACTTCCTTGCACAGGTGTCCAAAATGATTTTTGCTAGCTTCTAGAAAGTGATTATTTGTGTATTTAACACATCATTTGGTTGCTTAGTGATAGTAAAGGCTACCCTTATCTGTCAAATAGGCTAAGTTGGATGCTTTCGTCTGATTGGTTTTTGTCTAAAAATGATTGATCAAGCCAATTTGCAGATAGACTTTTATGAAAAGGCTTAACAACCTGATAATTGTACAGGGGAAGAGAAGATTCAGAATGGAATTGGAGGGTGTCGCAAAACCAAAGACAACACAATAGAAACATTGTGCCGATGCAAAGTTATTTTCTGCAGGATAAGGTAGTATGCATCCATGTACATAAAAAATTCAACGGCTGGGATCAATTCTATGGTTGCCATCCGTTGAATTTTTATACAAATACCAGGATCAGGAGTCTTCCATAGAAAACTGTCAGTTGATCCGGGGGATATGAATGGGCAGAATTAAAATCTGCTCCAGAATTTATCTAATAGCAGGATCAGCTTTCGCTTTTACCTGTGATATCATAAAGCCATTGACGTGACATGCCAAGATAGGATGCGATCCATTTACGGGAAAATTTCAGATATAATTTCTTTCTCAGCGTAAAAATCTTTCCTAGCTTCTCGTTTGCCGTCAGCGATTGCTGATCCATATCCCTTGAACGATGGTGTTTGCAATAGTGATAGAGAATGGCGGTCAGAAATAAGGTAGCTTCAGGATATTCCTTGATAATTTGATCTAAAGCAGATCTGTGTAAACGTAACATCTGGGTATCCTCACTAATTTCAATACATAAATCAGACGGTACTTTATCAAAAAAATTTGTAATGTCAGTGACCATGGAATTCTCATCCCAGAGGTAGAACGTCTGTTCTTTAATCGTATGATCAAAATAGAAACCCCCGCGCACCACCTATCTGCAGAAAGTATAGGTAATCAGGCGTTTGTCCTGTGTTGAGGAGGAGCTGTCCCTTGGAAAATTTTTTAATTTCAAGGGCCCCGTCAATACGCTCTGTCCATTTGGTAGAAGTGGTTTGAGCTTTTAATAATTCTACCAAAGCATCAGTAGAAAAAATTGAATTGAAAAAATCGTTGTGTAACATCATTTCCTGGTCTTATGATTAAAAGTTGATAAATGCATCATTCTAAAAGGATTTAATCCCATTTTCTAAATGCCTTTTTGATAAAATCTGGATTGATTCTTTACATCTAACAATTCAAATTTTGAATTTAAAGGCTATATCTGGCTGAAATAATTGCTTAGCGTTTTAACAAAAATAAATTATTTATTTAATTTATCTATTATAAATATTTTTATTTTAAATAAAAAAATTCGGAGACGATGTTTTTCTTAAAAAATAACAGTAAAGTTGTCTTTTAACTATAGTGTGTTTGGTTTAAAATGATGATTTTTAGTTGTTTGAGTGCTTTTTAGTTTTGATCTTGAAAACAACGCCTGAATATCTTCTTCCTTAAATTATAAGGGTGTGGACCGATAGTATGATCAAAATGCAGTTCGTAAGATCAATGTATATGAACCAGCCACAAAACCTTTTCCAGGTATAGGTAAGCTGATGTAATCTATTATTCATTCCTTGTTTTAATTAAAACTAAATGGCATCATTAAATATTTATATTTACCGGGTTAAAATGTGTGTTTCATAAGTCGGTTCACACAGACCACGAAAGATCATTGTAAATAGAAAATTATGAGTAACCTATCAGGAAAAGTAATCATCGTAACGGGGGCGTCAAGAGGTATTGGAGCGAATATTGCCCAAAAACTGGCCGCTGCGGGAGCTATAGTTATCGTCAATTATGCTGGTGGAAAGGAAGCGGCAGAGCAAACTGTAAATTCAATTATTGAAAAGGGCGGTGAAGCGATTGCTGTACGTGCAGATGTCAGTAAAGCTGGAGAGGTGAAGAAATTATTTGATGCTGCAATTGTTCATTACGGAAAAGTTGATGTGCTGGTGAATAACGCAGGTATTATGATTACCAAATTACTGAAGGATACAACCGATGAGGAGTTTACGCGTCAGTTTGATGTCAATGTACGGGGTACATTCAATACCATGCGGGAAGCAGCGACACGTCTGGCGGACCATGGTAGCGTGATTAATTTTTCTACCTCGGTGAACCGCATCATGCTGCCGGGTTACAGTACCTATGTAGCTACAAAAGCAGCGGTAGAGCAACTGACCCGTGTGTTTTCTAAGGAGGTTGGTGCAAGGGGGATCAATGTGAATTCAGTTTCTCCGGGGCCTACGAATACTGAACTTTTTACGAATGGTAAATCTCCTGAAGTGATTGAACGCCTGGCTTCGCTTTCTGCATTTAACCGTATAGCTGAACCTGATGATATTGCACAGATCGTGCTTTTTTTGGCGAGCGATGAGGCGAAGTGGATCAATGCACAGAATATAGGCGCTAACGGCGGAATGGCATAGTCACTGAGATTTACTATATTTAAGGAGTCTGTATCAATATCGCCTGCAGATGAACCAAATAGTATTCGCCGTATGACTATATTTATTGTCCTGTGCAGTATTTTACTGCTGATCATCATGGTTTCGGTATTCCGGATCAATGCCTTTATCTCATTTCTTGTCGTTTCCATTCTTGCCGGGATCCTGCTGGGTATTCCTTTGAATAAATTGGCCGGTTCCATTGAAAAGGGGATAGGGGATGTGATGGGATCACTGGTGATTATCATTACCGTAGGGGCGATGCTGGGTAAACTGGTGGCCGAAAGTGGGGCTGCACAAAAAATTGCGGCCGTGATGATGAAGGTCTGCGGCGAGAAATATATTCAATGGGGTGTGGTGGTGACCGGCTTTCTGATCGGGATTCCCCTGTTTTATGGAATCGGATTCGTACTCATGATCCCGCTTATTTTTTCTATCGTGTATAAGTATAAGCTTCCTGTGATCTATATCGGACTGCCGATGCTTGCCGCCTTGTCGGTTACCCATGGTTTTTTACCACCTCATCCCTCACCTTCAGCTTTGGTGATTCAGTTTAATGCCAATATGGGACTTACCCTGGTGTATGGGATGCTGGTAGCGATACCCGCAATTGTGGTTGGTGGCCCTCTTTTTGCCCGTACACTTAAACATATTCCTTCAAGTCCGCTCGCTTCTTTTGTTCCTGTGGAGTTGCCTGAAGAGGACCTGCCCGGAACATGGAACAGTTTTTTGACTGCTTTGTTGCCAGTCCTGCTGTTAATGGCGACGACTGTGTTTGCACTCTTTGGATTTAAGGATCCTGTGCTGGTGAATTTTTTCGCTTTTGCAGGTAACCCGGCTATGGTGATGCTGGTGGCGTTGTTTACTGCCACATTGACGCTGGGCGTTTTTCAGGGAAAGAAGATTCCATATATCATGAATATTTATGGGGAAGCTGTGAAGGACGTAGCCATGATCCTCCTGATTATCGGAGGTTCAGGTGCCCTGAAACAGGTGCTGGTGGATAGTGGTGTCAGCGGACAAATTGCAGGCCTGCTGAAAAACCTCCATGTGCATCCCTTGATCCTGGGTTGGCTGATTGCTGCAATTATCCGCTTCTGTATCGGATCGGCTACGGTGGCAGGATTGACCACGGCCGGTATTATCCTGCCGCTGATGGTTTCTACCCATACCGATCCCAATCTGATGGTGCTGGCCGTTGGTGCAGGAAGCCTGATGTTTTCACATGTGAATGATTCCGGATTCTGGCTGTTTAAGGAGTATTTCAACCTGAGTATGAAGGATACTTTTAAGTCATGGGCTGCTATGGAGTCTATCGTAGGACTTGTTGGCCTTTTGGGGATTCTGCTACTTAACCAGCTGATATGAAATTTAAGGGGGGCTTATTCGTTTGAATAGGTATACAGGTGTATATTTACCCCTTTACAGTATATATAAATGAGATATCCCGATACGAGAAAAGTACAAATTGAAGATAATTATTTCGGAACCCTGGTCCAAGACCCCTACCGCTGGCTGGAAGATGATGAGTCGCAGGAAACAAAAGAATGGGTGGATGCACAAAATGCGGTAACCCAGGATTTTCTGTCCCAAATTCCCTTTAGAAATGAGATCAGGGAGAGGTTGAGCACCCTGATGGATTATGAGAAGTTCTCCCGCCCTTTTAAGGAAGGTGCATATACTTATTTTTATAAAAACAGCGGATTGCAAAACCAGCCTGTCTTATACAGGCAGCTGGAGGATGGAGAACCTGAGCTGTTCCTTGATCCCAATACCTTCTCTGAAGATGCAACCAGCTCCCTTTCTGGGATCAGTTTCTCGAAAGACGGAAGCCGGGCGGCCTATAAAATTTCTACCGGTGGATCAGACTGGTCAGATGTGGTGACCATCATAACTGCAACCGGTGAAGAGATTGACCGGGAGGTGAAGGATATTAAGTTTTCTGATATTGCCTGGCGCGGAAATGAAGGTTTTTATTACAGTACATACGATAAGCCCCTGGAAGGTAGCCAGCTTTCCGGAAGGACTGCTTTGCATAGCTTATATTATCACCGGGTGGGAACGGCACAGGAAGAAGATGAACTGGTTTTCGGTGCTGAACAAACGCCAAGGAGGTATATCAGTGCTGCCCTGACTGAAGATGAACGGTACCTGGTTATTTCAGCCGCAAATTCTACTTCAGGAAATGAGTTGTACCTGCAGGATCTTACCGATCCCAATGGGAAGATAGTCACCGTAGTGGATAACCTGGAGAAGAACCATACTATTTTTTATAACCAGGCTTCCCGTTTGTATATACATACGGATTTAAATGCACCTAATGGCTGTGTGGTGACTACAGAAGCTTCTGAGCCTTCTCCTGAGAACTGGAAGGTGCTTATTGCTGAAACAGAAAATGTAATCAGTCCCTCCACCGGAGGCGGCAGGATTTTCGCAAATTATATCAGGGATGCATCTTCGGTTGTATTGCAATATGACCTGAAAGGTAACCTGGAGCATGAAATTACCTTGCCAGGCCTGGGAACCGCTACCGGGTTTGATGGCAAGGAGAAAGAAAAGGAACTGTATTATACTTTTACTTCCTATGTGTACCCGCCAACGATTTTTAGGTATGTGATGGAGGAGAATAAAACTGTGGTCTTCAGGAAATCGGGCGTGGACTTCGATCCTTCAGGTTATGAGTCTGGCAGGGTTTTCTTTACTTCAAAAGACGGGACAAAGGTACCCATGATTATTACCCATAAAAAAGGCTTGGTGCTTGACGGAGAGAATCCTGCACTGATGTATGGATATGGTGGTTTTAGTGTTAGTCTGACGCCTGCATTCAGTACGAGCGTGGTCAGCTTTATAGAACAGGGTGGGGTGTATGCCGTGCCGAATATTCGTGGAGGAGGGGAGTATGGGGAGAAGTGGCACCTGGCAGGTACAAAACTGCAAAAGCAGAATGTGTTTGACGATTTTATTGCCGGGGCTGAATTTCTGATTGACCAGGGCTTTACCTCTTCAAAATACCTGGCTGCTATGGGAGGTTCCAATGGAGGCCTGCTGGTAGGGGCTATGGTGGTGCAGCGCCCGGAACTTTTTAAAGTCGCCTTTCCTGCGGTGGGGGTGATGGACATGTTGCGCTACCATCAGTTTACCGCTGGTGCCGGCTGGAGTTTCGATTATGGTACCGCTGAGGATTCAAAACAAATGTTTGAGTACCTGCTGAACTATTCGCCCGTTCACGCATTAAAGGGTGGTGTGTCTTATCCCGCGACTTTGATTACAACAGCCGATCATGATGATAGGGTGGTGCCTGCGCATTCTTTTAAATTTGCAGCCCAGCTCCAAGAGCTGCAGTCGGGTGAAAATCCTGTGCTGATCAGGATAGAAAAAAATGCTGGGCATGGGGCTGGTAAACCTACCGGTATGGTTATCCAGGAGATTGCCGATAAGTGGGCCTTCCTTTTTTATGCAATGGGACTCAGTTATGTTAAATAAATTTAAAGGTATATACAATATTCTGCTTTTATGAGCGTCTGTATATATGAGAGCGTTAATTTAGATAAAACGGGATGGGTCGGATTGACCAGTCCCGTTTTTTTTTTGCTGATTTTGTGTAGCAGAATGGCTATCTTAAACGTTTTACGATTATGAGAAAAATAATATTTCTGTTGGCCCTGGTATCGGCAATGTCCAGCTGTAAAACAATGTATGCCCCAGCTGAAAAAGGCCAGATGACGCTGAGCGGAACGATTGAAGAATCGGGTATGACGACTTATCAATATGGTACACATGTCTTGAAAGGTGCTGCCCAAACCTATGCGCTAAGAAGTACAACGGTTAAGCTGGGCGAGTATATTGGCAAAAATGTAAAACTTAAGGGCGTTAAAATAGAAGGTTATCCTGTGGAAAATGGACCCGACTATATAGAGGTGAAAGAGGTGGCCCTGAAGGGGCAGTAATCACCTGTTCGGCTGATCCTGGGTCATTTTTAAGCAGGAGGAAGTAGATTATTGCCGCCCCGGCAAGGAGGAGTAGAAGCCAGAACCACCATGGTGTCGGATTTTTGGGCTGTACGTTTAATGTTGCCATAGCTGATGATATTTTGGTTGGAGAAGTAACCGGAAGCAGGCGGGAATGTTTAGATGGTGTGAGGAAAGGCCATTTTGGCCAGTTTGGTTTTTTGCAGGGATAAGTTTGTCCAATAAGCAGAGGCCACTCCAGAATTTTGGGTGATAAATTATTTTTATGGAAATTTTTGCATTTAAAATTAAAAGCCTGCCATTATTTTATTTTGTCTATTGAATAGGGGTATTTTGTCCCCGTAAATCATCAATTTGTGTAAAAAAGTACATAAAATTGTTTAGGTTTGTACTGTTTGAGATTGTTGATTTCTATATAAAATTGATTGACTGAACTTTTTATTTCCTGATTCGTTTTTACTGGCGAAATATAATAAACTTGGTTGAAAGAAGTTTGTGCAGCGCCGATTCTGGATTTGTAAGGTTGACTTTTTATACTGATATTCATTTTATCAATGCCTGAGGTTAGTCAGGGAGCAATCTTTTAACAAAACAACACACACTTAAAAAAATGTTTCAAAATCCATTCTCCCTGAAGGGCCGTATCAGCAGGACCGAATTTTGGCTGTCCTGTTTTGCTTACTTAGGCCTCATTTCCTTGTTTTTTATGACGATGGATAAGTCGGCAGCTACCATTCGCAATACCAGCGAACATTGGTTTGTCGTACTCATCTTGGGGCCCTGTTTATGGTTGTTATTCGTGCAGGCCGTGAAAAGAAGCCACGATATCGGAAAAAGCGGCTGGCTGATCATGAACCCTTATTATTACTACCAGTTGTTCTTCGAACGGGGGCAGCCTTGTACGAATCACCATGGAGAAGATCCAAGGGTAGTAAGGTTGCGCTCGGTCATTCCTGATGATGATCTGTTTAATTACTTGAATGAACATAAGCGCAATCTCGGAAGAGATAATTAAGGACTGATCCTTTTATTTAATCCCTGCTTTTCCTGTTTCTGATTTTTTCGCTATCCTCATAGTGATAGGGGATTTCTTTGCCTGGAAATCCCCTATGCCGGAATCTGCAAGTCTCTATTGCAGTCTGTTCCTTTCAGTTTCCCCCCTTATCCTTTTACTGTTTTCAAATATGGCCTAAACTAATCCTGTCTTTTTTCCTGTCAGGACAGGGGATGGAGAGGAAACTCTGCGGCTGCTGGTATCATTTGCGAGCTGAATTTTTCAAATGGATGGGGCAAATTGATTGCCTCTTTTTTTTCTGTCGGCATAAGGGAATGGTAGTCGCATCGAATGGTCGATGCGGTTCTTTACGATGGGAAAGGAGTTAAAATGATAGTATTGTTTTGACAGGGTGTTTTGTGGTTTATTTATCTGTTTTTCAGTTGTTTGTGAATGGTTTTCTGGCTATGTATTTAAATTTTATTTTAACATTTCCACAGGCAAACTAAATATTCATCAGAATATTATGCCATAATATAATTAGTATTTAGTGATATTGTTATTACATTTGGTGTATTAAATAAACTATGAGTGATTTAAATATAATCCTGTATTAAATATTGTGATTTAATTAATATTTTTTAATACGGATTATGGCTGTTTTTCTGGTGGACAATATCAATAATGGAGAGAAGTTTCAATTGATATCAACACAGGATACTTTATGAGATCATCGGGAGTTTAGCTCAGAAATAACCAAACTCATTAATGATATGATACGAAAACTTCAAAAAGCACCCCCTTCCTGATCCTGTTTCCCAGGGCTGTTATCTGCTGGTTAAGGTTATCCTCGTCGTTGTGCCGGTGGAACTGAGCAGGTATATATGCTCTATCAGCTGCAATTTCTGTTGGTGGTAAGATGAACGTTGTCAACGTAAGGGGATTGCTATGCTGAAAAAAATCAACTATTGAACAGATAAACCCTTGATGATATCCTCATGCAAAGAAAAACAGTTAAATCCTGGAATGAAATCGCCAAACCCCCGGATTGACCGGGCGGGAAAGCGGCCTGTTTAATTAGGTGATTTTGTACAATGGCCGCTTCCTTTTCCATTTGCCATCCAAATCCTGAATGTTTTGGGGTTTTCTCCCTGAGAATTATTGCCATCATTTTAAATGAAGCGTAAAAAGAACTTAAGGAATAGGAGTGTCTGTAGCTGATGTATGCGGTAGAAACAGGGGAGGGCATCCCATAGGTGAAATCTAGCGACTTCATGAAATTGATGGCTGACCCTTGTCATACTTTTAAAAAGAATAAATTCATGAAAAAAATAAACACCCAACAAGATGGAATCGTAGACGATTTTTCAGCAGATAAAAAGAATGTTGAAATAGAACTGGTGTTGAGCAGTCCGGTAGATAGTATGCCTTATTTAATGGTTTACCATGGCTCTTTTTATTCAGATGATCCCCAAAAAGTTAAAAGTTATACTGTATACCCTTTTGCCAGTAAAGAGAACCATTTTTTCTTTGAGCTGAGGAACCAGGAAAACCCGCAGTATTTTTCTATGGTGTTGAAGGATTCTACAGGACTCCAGTACCTTTTAGATGATTACCATTTCGAACCCGATGACAAGCTGCTGGTTCAATTCGATAACCAGCCTATCCCCAATAAACGGTCAAGGCCTGAGTTTTCAGGCCGCGGGGCTGCAAAATATAATTGCCAGGCTGCCTTTAAACCGGTGCTTCTGGCAGATAAAGTCAAAACGAAACCCCAATTCAACCAGTGGAATGCTTATAATGAAAATAACAGGCATGTAAGGAATATGAAGCTACTGCTGGGGTTGATTGAGGGCTTCAGTGCGCAGCTTTCCGATTATTCGTATGAATTATTGAAAGCAGATGTTATTGCCGGGCAGTGCAGGGCAATCATCGCAAATTTTCAAAGGAAAATGAATGCATTATGGCTAGATGAAAACATGAAGCCTTATCTTGAATTGTGTAATTATTATCACCATACTTTTCAACTGGATTTTGTAGACAGTATTCCTAACCACATCAAATTTACATCGAAACAATATCCCTTTTTTATCGTGGAAAGGATGATCTGCAATTATTTGGAAAAATATACCCGAATGAATTTTGTTGGGATTTACCATTCCTTTTTAAAGGTTGCGGATGCCAGCCTGAGAGATAAAATGCTGGTGATCCTCATCCTGGGGTATAAAACGGAAATGAAAGATGATTATGCCTATGTATTGAAACATGCACTGACCATCATTAAAAATAAAGAATGTGTGGAAAGACTTAAAGAAACTTTTATGTTGAATTAATTGGCAACATAATGAGGGGTGGTGAGGCTGTCTGTATTCTGGCAGCCTTTACCTGCTAAATGACTTTTTTCTTCAGCTTGTACCGGTTTCCCCTGCCATTTTCAGGTTTGGTGATATCTAATAAATCTCTTCTTGGCGGACGGCATAAAATATCCGAAACTTTACTCGGGGGGATGGTCTGTTGATAGAGATGTAGAAAGTCTACTGCAATTTCCTTAGATGTTTTCTCCTCATTCAGATAACCACCCTTCAGGTACTTGTCAATGTTTTTAGAGTAGTTGGGAGAAGCATCTTTCAGGTAACCTGTATCTGTGCTTTTAAGCTTGTGAAATTTGCGTATGCTTTCATGCAGCTTTTCCCTCATCGGAATAGGAAAGCCAGGATCTGCTAACTGATAATATTTAACACCGAAATAAGTACTGATAATAACCAGCATATCCAGTCCTATACTGTGATTTGCCTTTTCTATTTTTGCAATGTAAGGTTGCTGCATGCCAAGCCCCTGAGCCAGGTGGGCCTGTGAAATACAGGCAGTATCCCTGTATTTTTTCAACTGTTCGGCAAATTCTAATCTCGCTTTTTTTTCTATACTGCTCACCCAACAAATTGAATATTTAGATAAATATTAAGTAATATTTCATAAGGTATTTATTGGGATTGTATAGCTTTAGGTGAAATTATTTATTAATTAGGGGGAATTTTTGTGGTTAATTCATTGCGTATATCAGAAAATAAATCCTTTTTTTTAGCCATTATGTCTGTCGTATATTGTGCTAATATGCAATTAAAACGATTTATCTATTAATTTTATCTGTATTAATTACAATATAATGAGATTAGGGAAGAAGTGTCCCGGTTGTATGATTCCCATAATCATGAAATTAAAAAGTAGAGATCAGGAGGTTATTAACTGAAATCTTATAAGTAATCTTTAATTAAATATTTCTCCTGTAATTTTTATGGAAGACAAGGGGAAAGGTAATGCCATTTGATGGAAACAGATAACTAAACCTATTCGGTCAGCTTTGTGCATACGGAAATGAAATACAGAATTCTGTCCCTTTTCCCAATTCACTTTTGAGTTCCAGAAATCCGCCGTTCTCCCGGATAAATTCTTTACATAACATCAGGCCAAGACTGTTCCCCGCTTCATTTGCTGTCCCGTTGGTGCTTTTATTTAAAGGCTCAAAGATTTTCTCCTGAAATTCTTTGGCAATGCCAATCCCATTGTCTTTGATGGTGAGGGTATTGAATCCTTCTTTTTGGTTGAAAGCAGCAAGAACTTCTATTTTTCCACCTGCATGTGTATACTTAATCGCATTGGTGATCAGGTTCCTGATGACAAAGTCTACATAGGTAATATCTGCATACATCAGGATTTCTGCCGGTGTTTCATCAGTAAGCTGCAACGATTTTTCTATGGCAGTTGTCCGGTACAATGAAATGTTTTTTTGTATAAGTTCCTTGGCATTGAATGTCGTCTTGTTCAGGTTTGCACCTTTGATATGCAGTTTTCCCCAGGCCAGTAATTTCTCCAGGATGTCTAGTGTACCTTCGGTCTGCTCTTTTAATTGCGGAACAATTTGTTGTACATCTTGATTTGAAAGGGTCTTTGTCTCGTATAAGTCCAGCATGTTGACAATGTTGATGAGCGGCGATTTGAGGTCATGACCAATGATGGAAAATAACCTGTCTTTGTAATTGTTTAATTTGTCGAGTTGGTTTTTTTGCTGCAGGAGACCGTGATTTAATTGTTTCGTTCTGGTATAAAAGAAAATAATGATGATCAGAATCAATGTGATTGCCGAGGAGATCAATAGTATGGCTTTCCTTGAGGATTCGATTTGTTCATTTTTCAGCTGTAAGCGCTGGATCTTCAATTTCTCGTTAATCAGATCGAAGTTTGCCTGTAAACCGGCGATTTCTTTGGATTTTTTTATGGTGAACAGGCTGTCTTTTAATTGTATTTGTGCTTCCAGTGTTTCCGTTACCTTGCGGTAGTTACCTGTCCCTTTATGAAGGTCGACCATACTTTCGTAAATATCGAGTCTCATATGGGGTAGCTTAACTGTTTGAGCGATCACTAAGGCTTGTTCAAGCAGCCTGGCACTGCTGTCAGGTTGTGCGGTACTGATTATGGAGGCGAGGTTTACCAGCGCCCTTGCTTCCTGTTCAGGCAATTTCCTGTTCCGGCTTAGGGCTAAAACCTGTTTTTGATATTTCATGGCGGTTGCCAAGTCGCCCTGTTCCTGGTAGACATTGCCAATATTGATCAGCGATAGTAACCTGAGTTCTGTATATTCATGTGCTGCACTTAATTTCAATGCCCTCAGGAAATACTGAAGGGCGGTATTGAGGTCATTTTTTAACGCATAGGCTGTCCCTATGTTATTCAGCAATGACCCTGCAGTAGATGGTGGTGTCAGCGCATTGCTGAGGCGAAGTCCCCTTTGGTAGTATTCCAGGGCTTTATCCGGATTGTTGGTATGCTGCAGTTCTAAACGCCCGATTTTAATATGCGACTCTATCATTCCAATGGTATCATGCCTGCGCTGATTGATGGCCAATGCCGCAAGAAAATGGGTAGTGGCTTCTTTGTTCATCCCCTGTGAGGCGGCAGTGATGCCAAGTCCGTTTTCTGCAGCGGTAATCCCCCGCAGGTCTTTTAACTTTTTAAAGAGGTTCAGGGCAAGGAGGTAATGTTTCTTGGCCAGATCCATCTGCCCACTTTTTGAATAACTCCTTGCGATGGAAGCATTCATTGAAGCGATGCCTTTTGGATAGTTGATACGTTCTGCCAGGGCCAGGCCTTTTGTATTGTAGAACTGCGCTGAATCAGGATCAGGGATACAGTAATAGTTGGCCAGCTTATAGTAAGCCAGAACCCTTATGCTGTCTTGTGTGGCCTTTTTTAGTTCCGATAGTATCGCAGGTAAAGGAGATTGAGCAAAAGCATAGCCTGACATTGTCAGACAACATGCAACCAGGTTAATAACTTTCATTCGTAGAAGATTCTATGTAACGAAGGTTAATATATGAATATAAGCACACTATTCTATCGGCAGAACAGTTTTAAACATAAAGGTTGTATGATCTTGTTGTAGGGAAAAAAATACTGAATTGTTAAATTATTGTACCACTAGTGTTGAATTTTGATTTATTAATTGTTTTAAAAGTTGAATGCATGTGGGTTTAATTTGAATGGAGCTGTAAAATTTTATCCCTGTGTCCTGGTATTTTTCATGAGTTGAATTCCGATTTCGTCATTTTAGGCCTGATAATTATTGAAATGCTCTGGAGTCTGATAAATATATTTCCGCTTTCCATCCGGTTTTTTCATGAGTAGCCCCATGTTGATTAATTTTTTGAGGTTGAAATAGATGGAGCAGTAGGAGATGAGATATCCTGAAGCACGTATATCAAACCATAGTGTTTCTGCATCTGCAGCTTTTTTTGTTTTCTGCAGATGTTTAAGGATAAGGGTATCTATTGGAGGGATTGATGATTTGTTCTGATTCATGATTCCGACATTTAAATGAATTATTTTAGGTAACTATACCGATTAGGGACAACCTTATTTTATTCTGTCTTTGAGTTCTTCACTCGCCGTTTTGCGGTCATTCCGCTCAACGCCGGTGTTTCCAAACCGGTAGCTGAAGGAGAGCATAAAAGAACGGCTATCCGGATTTCTACGGGTATAGGAGGAGATGTTCTGGTAGATCATTTCCTGGCGCAGGCGATATCCCTGGAAGATGTCGTTGACCATCAGCTTAATCGTCGCCTTGCCCTTCATGGTTTCTTTTTGCAGACCGGCGGAGACCAGGCTGTAGGCTTTGGTGGTGGTGGTTCCGGAAACTTCCCCTGAGCTGTAATAACCACTGAGTTCTGCCTTCCAGCTATCGGAAAGGATGAAGTTGTTCTGGGAGTTAAAGGTAAGCGTACTGGAAGAATTGGTCTCCGAAGAGGCCGTCGCACTTTGGTCAATTTTGAAACGGTTATGGTAGAGGTTTAAGAACTGGCTCCCTGTCCACCATTTGGTGATATTTGTGGAGGCAGTAAAGCTAATCCCATAATTGGTAAAGCTCCCCAGGTTGTCTGGCCTTTCAAAAGTTATATTTTCATTCCCTTGCTGTGCGATTTTCTCACCGATCACAGCAGAGGTGTGGTTGTAACTGAGGGAGGTAAAGTACCTGGATGTATAACTGTAGCCTAATTCCAGTGCATTGACCATGGAAGGATTTAAGTAGGGATTCCCTTCATAATAGGAAGAGGGGTCGTTATACACCCGGAAAGGATTCAGGTCCCAGTAACTCGGTCGCTGGATTCTGCGGCTGTAACCTGCTTTTACTTTATGGGTTTCCCCAAAATTACGGGTGAGGAAAACACTGGGGAAGAAGCCGAAGTAATCCCGTTTGAATAAGGAGTCTGTGGTAACCTGATGGCCTTCCGTTGCAGTGTATTCTACCCTTAAACCTGCCTGCAGACTGTATTTTTCCCATTCTTTGTGGAAGTTGAGGTAAGCTGCCTGGATGTGTTCCTTATAGATAAACTGATTGCTATTTCCGGCATCGTTTACATAGAGTTGATGCTGCAGGGTATCGTATTGAAGGTCATTTTCTGTCCGCACATAACTCCCTTTCCATCCGGCATCCAGTTTTGTTTGCTTTCCCAGTGGTTTACTGTAGTCTATTTTTGCGGTATAAATATCGTTGCTGGATGGAATTTTTATCACCCTGCTGCCTGGTTCACGCAAATCGGCACCCTGACTGTTCTGATAACGGGTATCCAGTTGCTGGTCCATGTTGGAAAAATGAGAAAAGTAGTCGGCATCAAACTTGATTTCGTGTCCTTCTTTGTCGAATTGGTGTACATAATTTACATTGTACAGGAAATCTCTCCAGTTTTCCCAGCCCTGAATTTTTGTGAGGGCATTCCAAAGGATGGCACTGGTATTTTTATCGGTCAGGCTGTTTAAGGTGGTCTGATTCGCAGGGTATTTCCCAATGGCTCCATTCACCAGGAAGCCTACCGTATTTTTATCGTCAAGTTGCAGGTCGGCCCCTGCACGGAAATTATGTGAGCGGAGTTTAGCGGTTTCGTCCATTTGCTGGAAGGAACGTTGTTGGAGGATACCGCCTGTATTTTGGGGGATATCATAGAAATTGCGTTCCGTTTTTACGGAGCTTTCAATGTTTTGGTTATTGGAATTATAGGTGCCATACAGGCTAAGTCTGTTGCTGCGGTAGTTTAGGCTGGTTCCTGCCCCATAGCGGAATCCGCGGCCAAAGCCGGTATTGGTAGTGATTGCCCCATTAAAACCGGTGAGGCTGTTCTTTTTGAGGATGATGTTGACAATTCCACCACTGCCTGCGGCATCGTAATTTGCTGCAGGATTGGCAATAATCTCAATGCGCGAGATGGAGGAGGAACTGGTTCCCCTAAGCAAGTTGGCCAGCTGGTCGCCGGACAGGTAGGTCTGTTTCCCATTGATCATGACCAGCGTTCCGGTCCTGCCTTTTAAAGAAACGGCGCCACTTTCGGTAATGGTTACCCCCGGAGCTTTGGCCAGCAGTTCCATAGCGGTATTGCCTTCGGCAAGGATGCTCTTTTCTACGTTCATGATGGTGCGGTCGAGTGTTTGCTCTATAAGTGGACGCTGGCCTTTTACCGTGACGGTGCCTAGTAAATTACTGTTTGCCTGTAGGTAAATTTCCCCGAATTGATGGTGCTGTGCAGTAGGGTGGATGGCGATCACTTCAGTATAATAATCCTGGTACCCCATGTAACTGATTTTGATCACATACTTCCCGTTGGGTATCCCACTGAAGGAAAAGTTTCCAAGTGTATCGGTCATTGCGGCATGTGATTTTACCGAGTCCGCATGCCGCAATACGGTTACAGAGGCATAGGGGATAGTTTGCGCATGTTCATCCAGGATCTTACCGCTGATAGATTTTTGTGCAAAAAGAGAAATAGAGAGGAGGCAGAGGATCAGCGTGCTGTATAATTTTGTCATTTGTTCTTATGAAGCTTTTGCGGATAACCTATCTTTTTTGATTGATAGGACTGAGCTTTCATAAGGATATTATCATGAACATCATTTTACCCCCTATGTTATTTAGAATATTTTTAAATAAATAAGATGGGATACCATATGGCCAGGAATTTTCAGGCCATGGATCAGCTATTGTAAAACTGGATGTTGGTTGGCTTTCGGTTAGAGATTAAAGCTCTGTCTCATGTTTAAGGCCAAGGCTGGAGGAATGTCAACCATACTTTGCTTGTCAATCAGGACCAGTTCATCGTGATTGGCACTGAAATAACCCAACAGGTACGATTTTCCTTTGCGGATACACATTTTTCTGGTGCTGCTGTCTTTCTGGTTCCGGTCTGTACTGACCTCAATATACTGGTCTTCATTTGCCGTATTGCTCAACATGAGCGCACCGGAAAAATGAACATCTATCATTGCATTCTTTTCTGTTTTGAGGCTGACTTCACTGTTTTTGGCTAGCTGAATGGCTAAACCATTGAAATGGCTTTCTACGGCATGGAGACTGTTATTGTATTTGAACACCTGCGTTTGCTGTGGGCTGCCCTGGTGCCGGACTGCAAAAAAGGAGAAGTAGCCCAGGCAGCATAGGCTGGCGGCTATCGCTATTCCGCTAAGCCAGTTTTTACGTTTCCTGCTTTCTTCATATTTCAGGTTTTGCTGGTTTATTTTTTGCCAGGTACGGTGTTTTATCGCCAGCTCCATTTGTGGTAAAACTGGTAATTCTTCCTCATTGATACTTTCTTCCGTATCACTGCCACTAAGCCAGCTGAGATAAAGCTCCCATTCTGAGTCTGATGCATTCCCCGATAAACACTTTTTTAATAATTCCGGATCCATGACTTTTTAATTATACATTATCACCACACTGTTTTTTCCCCTATACCTCAGCTTTACGTACGCGGATATCTTTTCAAACCGTTACGGATGAAATTAAGCGCCTTGGTCAGCTGATTCTCTACTGTTTTTTCTGAAATCAGCAGGTTTCCTGCAATTTCCCTGTTATTTAATCCTTTTGTACGGCTGAGCTGGTAAACATCCTTACATCTGTCTGGCAGCAAATTGACCAGCTTGTCTACATCCTCCTGTAAGAAGTTGTATAAGACCTGCTTTTCGGTCAGGTTGTTGGAAGTCGCCTGCCTTTGCTTGAATTCGTCAATTTTCTTCGTTCTCCGTACTTCATCACTGTAAATTCTGGCAATACGGAAACGTACTGCCCTGACCAGGTAGTTCTCCACCGTATCTTCAAAAAGCAGCAAGGTATCCTTACGCTGCCATAAAGAAGTGAATAACTCCTGTACCACTTCTTCCGCCTGAAAACTATCGCCCAGGTACTTTAAAGCGATATGGTATAGTTTTTTCCAATAAAATTCATAAAGCTCAAAAAAAGTCTGCTCATCAATCTTTAATTGATTTTCGGAATGATATGTGGATTCTTTAGACAATATGAGGATAAGGCTGAGCGGCAAATATAACTTTATTTATAATGAATACAAATTGTAGGGTGTTTTAAGGACAGGGACCGCAAGGTGTTATCGATGAAATCACCTTCCCCGTCGCTTTTTTATCGGTGTAGGTATATTATTCCAAATGGATTGATTTCCGTTATCTACCTTCAAATCGTTTTACAAGCTAATTCATAGTAGGTTAGCTTGTTGATCACACACATCATCGGTGCTCACCGTGAATGTTTAGGTAAATAAATAGTTAATATTAAAGTCGGTAGGTGTGGATGCAGTACCGACTTTAATGATTTAAAAGAGACTGAACATGTTATAAGTTCATGAACGCTTCATTGGTCAGAATAGATTCTGATTGTATGGGCTCCAGGCTTTTCAGGTCAATCATTTCAAATGTACGTATATCTACATAGTCTGCAAACTCAGGACTGGTATTTAAAATTATTCCACCCAACAGAAAGACCCTGTTGCAGGTGAATTCTTCCGCCGTTTTCTTGATCAGGTAATGTATCTGTTTGTCAATACACTGATAGGCTACTTCTGTGATTTCCTTGTGGGGAAGGTCAGCTGCCAGGATCTGCTGTTTAAAGGGCATCATGGTACGTTCAAGCAGTGTTTGCTGGTAGTCAAATTCATAACTGCTGGGGATATAAATTTCGTCAGTGGCTTTTAGGCGCTCTAGTGCAAGCATTAATGCCCCACAGCTATTGGTGAGGTGTTGTTGGCCAGGCCTGCGCATTTTACCCAATATGCCCTCATCAGTAATTCCGATATGGGGGCCGTAGAAGATGAAGGCATCACCTCCATCGGGGATATGGTGCCCATAAGCAACCATGCCGGTAAATCCGGAAAATGGTAATCCGCCTAAACCGCCCATGGCAAAGGGCCTGGTCAGTACCTTCCGGAAATTGGTAGAGATGTTGATGTCATCACAGCAAAGAGAAGTAGCAAAAAGTACCTTCTTTAAGTCGCAATTATATTCATTTTCTAAAAATGTGAGGTACTTTTCTGTAGTTTCAGAACCATTTGTAGCATTCGGGTAGTGATTCAGGATTAAACGTGTAATTTCTTCCATGGATGTGCTCTTAAATATAGCGTTTATAAAATACTCCTGATAAAGACGGGCCAAGATAGCCATATCTTTTCAGATTGGACCCATGATGTATTTTTGCGAGCCGGAATGCCATTGATGAGTTGTTCTTTTTTACCATACAGCCGTATCCACTGTTGATTTGTTTTTTGAAAAATGTAAATTTGCCATTGCTTTTACTAAAACGTTTAAGTAAATCCTAATTCCAATCATCTGATGACCGAACAGCCAACCCTTGACCTGCCTTTTCAGCCGATGCTGAGTGAAGAACCCATTCAGGTGGTACGGTTGAACAGTTTTTATGAAGAATCATCATTCGCGCCACACCGGCATAGTTTTTACATGTGTTATTGTACGACGAAAGGGACAGGGGAACACCGCATTGATTTCAGGAATTATCCGATGCAACCCGGAAGTGTCTTTTTCCTGCACAAGAACCAGGTACACCAGATGATCGCTTATCCTGAAGATGGCTGGATGATTTTATTTAACCAAAAGATATTTCAGGATTTCTTAACTCAAAATCCCCAAATGGAACAATGGGGATTATTTGATTATTTCAGCAGATCACCCATGGTACAGCTGACAGCGGAACTGCTGCGTACTTTTTCTGCCGTCATTGCACTGTTGTACCAGGAAGTATATGATACACGTGGTACCATGCCGGTGATCCAGCATTACCTGGCCATCCTTTTACTCTATGCGGGCACACAATCACAGCAGGTAAACCAGGGGAAACAGGATTCTGTAGAAACAGCCATGATGCGCAAATTAAAAATACTGATCGGCCAGAAGTATAAAAGTAAAAGAGAGACTTCCTTTTACAGTGAAAAACTGGGCATTTCTTCCCGTAGATTGAATGAAATCACTATGGAAACAATGGGTAAGCTGGTTTCAGAGCTGGTTGCTGACAGGCTGTTGAGTGAAGGGGAAGCCCTGCTGGGAACTACAGGTAAGTCGGTCAAGGAAATCAGTTACCATCTGGGCTTTGCCGACCAGGCACATTTTGCCTATTTTTTTAAGAAGGCAAAGGGGCAGAGTCCAAGCCAGTTTCGTGAGGAATTTCTGCGATTTTAGCAAGAAGCGCAAATTCATTATGATGGTTTAGACGGATGATATGCAGTTTTACAGCTGTATGTTGAAGATCAAAATTATAAAAGCCATTTCCCTGGGTATATTGAGTGCGCTGTTCCTTTCCTCTGGTATTATTGTGAATAGTCTGAATGCTTATCATGGCGGAAGCTGGGCATGGACTGCAAGTTTGCGCTATCTTTTATTACTTCCTGTGCTGATTGTCCTGGTATTGCTGAGAGGGAACCTGTCTGACTTAATCCGCTCTTTTAAGAAAATTCCCGTTACCTTTTTACTCTGGGGAAACCTGGGCTTCGGCGGGTACTATGCGCTGCTTTCCTATGCCATAAGGATTGCCCCGGGCTGGCTGGTGACCGCTGGATTTATGACTACTGTACTTGCCGGCATCCTTATTGCCCCTTTTATTTATGATGACCACAGAGCGAAGATTTCTAAAAAGGCCTTGACCTTGTCTTCTTTTCTGGTGATTAGTCTGGTAACGATGCAATTTGACCATATCGCTAAACTGGAACATCTTCCCGAGCTGTTGCTGAGCCTCGGTATGGCGCTTCTTGCGGCCTTTTTATGGCCTCTTGGAAACCGTAAACTGATGCTTGATCTGGAACGTAAAGAGATTAAACTTGATCCTATGCAACGGGTGCTGGGAATGACAGTGGGTAGCCTGCCGATATTGATCGCACTTTCCCTATATGGTTTTTATACCTCTGGTGCCCCTTCGTCACTACAGCTGAAGTCGTCTTTTATAGCCGTCCTGTTTTCCGGGGTGGTCGGGAGTACCCTATTCTTTAAAGCCTTGCAAATGGTAAGTAAAAATCAGTTCGCCCTGATGACGGTAGAAGCTACCCAGGTTACCGGTGTCCTTTTTACCCTATTTGGTGAAATGATCTTTAAAGGAACACCATGGCCTGGTTTTTACGGGAACCTCGGTTTTGCCATGATGGCCCTGTCCCTGGGTTGTTACAGTTGGTTATCTATCAAAAAGACGGGTGCCTCAGCGGTAAAAAATACTGTAGCACTGGGCATATAGCCCTTCCTGTTTCTCAGTATTTCACAATTTATACAAATAAATACCCAGCAGGAGGAATCCGCATAATCTTTGATTTTTTGATCCTATTTTTAGGTAAATGTGATTTTTTTCCAACATTTATTTGCCTGAACATGAAGATTCTGTTTTTTACTTCCCCCATTGAAGATTATTTAGCCGATGCGGTGCTACACGGACTACGGATGTTGTATGGTAAAGATGTCGTCGACTATCCCAAATGTGAGATCTTATATAAAAATTGTCCGCAGCAGACACTCAGGCAGGTGAGGGGTTGCGGATTTACCTTATATTCAGGTTTACTGGATGATATGGATATAGACCGGTTTAAGCTGGAGGAGAAAATCAGAGATAATTATTTTGACTTGATTATTTTTGGGGATATACAGCGTGAATTTGGACTTTTTATACAATTCAGGCCTTGGCTAAACTTTAATCGTACGCTAATCCTTGATGGATTTGATACCACACAGCCCTATCCGGCCAGAGGGTTTTGGTGGCGCAGGCCCTACTTTTGGTTTCTTCCCGCAGCACACCGGAACTTTCTGTATTTTAAAAGAGAATGGACACCGGACACACACTTTACCCTGTGGAGACGGATGCTGCCGGCTTCCTGGCGTGCCCTGCTTCCGCAGCATAAGAATGTCAGAAGCATCAGCTACAGTATACCCAGGGAAAAGATTGTGACCCATCTGCCGAAAAAAATAAAGGAATTTCCTAAACATATTGTAGATCCTGAGGTGGCCTCAAAGGTACCAGGTTCGCTTATTGACTATGCTTTCCAGTCTGAAGCAGCCTATTATAAAGATCTGCAGGAGTCACGTTTTGGAATTACCACCATGCGTGCTGGTTGGGATTGTCTCAGGCATTATGAGATCGCAGCTAATGGGACGGTGCTTTGTTTTAAAGATCTGGATAAAAAACCTGAAAGCTGTGCCCCGCATGGATTGACGGATGGTGTAAATTGTATTTCGTACCATAACTTTGATGATTTAAAGCGGAAAATAGAGGTTTTAACTGAAGATCAGTATAAACTTCTCCAACGAAATACCCTTCAATGGATCAGGACTTCCACAACGACTAGAAGGGTAAGACAATTGCTCCGGGAGTTCCAGCAATCTACCCGGGCGGAATTCCATGATTCTAAAACTTGAAGTCATGCGTACGGTGAAAAAACGCGGTCTACCATGATTGATGATAGACCGCATTTTTATTAGGGCTTGATGTCAACATACGGATCATCGGTTCTTTTGTATTTATACTCCAGGTCCTCTTTGAAACGTTTTGCCTTGTCTGCCCATTCAGGAGCTTTATCTTGTAAGTCGTCAACAATAGATCTTCCGTTGACATCTTTTTTTGTCACATATTTAATCGCACCATATACTGCGGCACCAATTAATGCTGTTTTGAGTAATCCCATAGCTTTTAAGTGTTTATCTATCTATTCAACACCTTACCTGCAAAAATGTTCGGAAAACCATGCAGATTTTTAAAAAGCATTTTTGTGGCCTGTCAGGACCTGGACAGTGGTGAAGAAGATGATGCGGATATCCAGAAGCACAGACCAGTTTTGTAAATACCAGATGTCATGGTGAATCCGTTGCTGCATGGCATCCAGTTCTTTGGTTTCTCCCCTGTATCCATTGATCTGTGCCCAGCCCGTGATGCCCGGTTTAAGGGAATGCCTTAACATATAGTTGTCTATGGTATAGCGGTATTGCTCCGTATGTTTCACCATATGCGGGCGAGGGCCTACTACACTCATGCTACCGAGCAATACATTTATAAATTGTGGAAATTCATCCAGGCTGGTTTTACGGAGGAAGTTCCCTAAGCGGGTGATCCTTTCATCGTTCCTGCTGGCCTGCCGGTGATGTGAATCGTCATTTATTCTCATGCTCCGGAATTTATAACACCAGAAGCCTTCATTGTTTTTTCCGCTTCTCAGTTGTCTGAAAATAACCGGTCCTTTACTTTCCAGTTTAATGAGTAAGGCAAGGAGCGGACAAAGCCAGCTGAAGATAAATAGCAGTATAAACAGGCTGAACAGAATGTCAAATACACGTTTGATGTACCGGTTATAAACTTCATCCTGTGGGGATGGGATGCTAAATACCATGGCTTCTTTCACCAGGTTATTCATCTCATCAGCCCTGGCAGAAATCAGGGAATGTAAAAGTTCGGTTTTTTCGATCTTCAGTGAAGAAGGGTTAACGCCTTCGGACGTTTGGCGGGGACTTTTAGGTTCAGGCAAGGCCATAGGAAATAGATTAGGTGATGGATATAAAATGGACAGCTGGGATGGCTCCTGAAAAAATTGCTATTCCTGAACAAGGGCATTGGAAACGATCAGGTTTGGCAAGCTTACAGGTTCATGGAGCTGCTGCATCAGGTTACCCAGGATCTGATGTTTGTTCAGGGAACGTTCTGCATAGTTCCTGCCATTGATATGCCGCTCAGTATGGTCGTTCGTACAGCAATCCAGTATGGCATCAAGAAGAAGCTGGTCATTCTCACACGCGATCACGACGCCCATTTTGTTTTCAAGGATCTCCATATGAAGGGTACTTCCGGGTTCTGCAGTAACCAAAGCGAGTCCTCCTGAAGCCCAGATGGCAGTAAGTTTAGAGGGCATCATCAGGTCGCACGCATTTTTCTTTTGGAGAACGAGGTGTACATCTGTCATATTCAATAATTGATTGAACTTGTCTAGGGGCTGGGTAGGAAGAAAGGAGATGTTCAGCAACTTATTTTCCTTGGCCAGTTGTTCCAGCTTTTGTTTATATGGGCCATTTCCGCAGATCACAAATTTGATAAAATGGTGTTTTTCCAGTGTTTTAGCGATCGTAATCAAACTTTCCAATCCCTGTTTTTCTCCTACGCTTCCAGAATACAGTACCACCTTATCGCTTTCCTGGAATCCCCATTCTTTCTTCAGGTGCTGTCTTGGCCACAGCGGATAAAATAGGTTGGTATCTACCCAATTGGGGAAAAGGAGCACTGCCTTTTTTGTTTTTGCTGATATTTTTTTCAGCATGCCCAGAGAGATGGTACTCACCACATCAGCATGTGAGATGATCAGCTGCTCTAAAGCGAATAGCAAACTAAATACCTGTTTTACCTTGATGACTTTAAGGTCCCTGGCTGCCTCTATCTGCAGGTCGTGGATATGGTAAATGATCTTTCCACCTTTAAAGAAACGATAAAGCATAGCCAGAAATCCAAGGTGAAATGGGGGAGCCATGCAAAAAATATGCGTATGCCGGGGCTTGAAGAGGAGGTAGATGGTCATCAAAAGGGCAGACAACCAAAAGCTGGCATCATGCAAGATCCTTCTGAGGGCGCTGGGCTTTTCAGGAATATACAAAGGGCACCTGTAAAGGTTCAGCATCCCATTTCTCAGGACCTCTTTTTTATAGAAATTTCCGCTGTAAGGGGATTGTATTTTCCAGTTGGGATAGTAGGGAAAAGAGGTTAAAACAGTACATTGGTAGCCCTGGTCTACCAGCCAGTGTGCCATTTCTCCGGTATACTTTCCTATACCGGTTAGTTCTGGTGCGAAGTTGATCCCCATCATCAGAATTTTTTTAGAAGTAGAATTTTTAGGTTTCATATTTGGCGTTTTTTGAATTGTAGACAAACAGATTTCTGGTCTGGCAACAGAAAAGCTGCCAGACTGGGCCGGAAAATGAAAGGGTGTCGGACTGAAAATGAGGAAAGAAGGCAATTGATGTGAAGTGATTCATTGCCTGGCTGGAGAGGAGTATCGGGAGCACTAATTGACAAGGCCGGCGGGGGTACGTTTTTAGGGTTGTATCAGCTCACTGGTTTTCATCTTAAAATGTTCGACCTGCTCAATTCTCAGTTGGTCTACCAACCTTCCCTCAGGTAAAATCACATCATCATAGGTAAGTATCTGGTCTTTAGGAATGTCATGTTTAAGGATACAATTTTCTGCTATGCCCAGGGGGAGCAGGTTTTCCAGTTGTACGATGTCTGCGTTTTCACATAAGCCATAAGTCATATAATGGCCTATGCCATCAATGGCAGTACCTGCTTTTAAGTCAGTTTTTGCTGCGGCAACCACTTCTACATAAGGTCTGCCAAGGGGAGTCAATGCCGCATCCTTAAACAATACCGCACGGGCAACGGTTGTTGGTACTTCAAGGTGGCAAAGGTGATAGGGGGTATAAAAAAGATAAAAAGGCCCTTCTCCTAATTTGTACAGGTTGAGATAATGCTGCTGCAGGGGATGGCTGGTTGTACCCAGGACAAAAACGCCGGGGCCAGGCTCCGCACCAACAATATAATCCACTATTCCGGGGCCTTCTTTAAGGAGTTCTTCTGCATCAAACAGCTGGATGGCATCTTTCAGCGCAGTGCCTGAAATTTCTACGGTCGGTCCGGCCATACCGCGTTTGCTGACGCGCATACCCGTGCCATTGGCAATAATGGCCTGTTCAAAGGAAATTTTGCTTCCATCTGCGAAAGAAGCGACCATAGCGGCTTTCTGTCCCCATTTTTTTGCGAAGCTTTCCTGTGTGCTGGGATTGCGGTATGGGTCATGTAATCCTTTCATGTTGCCGCATAGTACGGGCTTTAAACCGATTGACTTGACAAAACGGTATAGGTTCATGGTGACCCCAGGCTGGTCACCATCGGCATTGGTGATCACGACGCCGGCTTTGTCCGCATGGTATTTCAGAATGGGGCCAATGGTACCGTCGAGTTCAGCATTCATTAAAATCACATGTTTACCATTTTCTATCGCACACATGGCTACATGTGCACTAAATTCAATTGCTCCGGTTACTTCTATGATGGCATCAATTCCTTCTGCCTCGCACAATAACATGGCATTGGAAGTTATACTGTACCGGTCGTCCCTGATATTGCTTTCCAGTTGTGACGTAAAGGATACTTCGGATGTTTCTGTAATGCCTGCCTCCAGGTAGGCCTGCCTGGCTTTATCGGGGTGATGGTTTGAAATGGCCACCAGTTTCATGCCCGGCGTGAATTTACAGATCTGTAAAGCAATGGCCCGTCCCATAAATCCGGCGCCAACAAGGGCTACTTTTATAGGAGTGTTTTTCTCTTCCAGTTTGGATAATGCGGTATCTACTATAATCATGGTCGTAAGTATTGAGATGAAAGGATCGTTAAGTTGTGTCTGGGGATTCAGACAGCGATATTGTTTTTGAAAAGAAGGTGATGCTGATCTTTTTCAGAGATAATTTGTGGTTGGATGGGCCAATTTATGCTAAATGCCGGATCGTCCCAGCGGAAACCCTGCTCGGTTTGGGGGGTGTAAAACTGGGTGACCTGGTAAGTGACATCCGACTCGTCTTCCAGCGTGATAAAACCATGGGCGAATCCTTCAGGGACATACAACATCCGATAATTATCGGCGGTAAGCTCTGCACCGATCCATTGTTTATAGGTTTCTGATGCAGGCCTTAAATCTACAATGACATCATAAATCGCTCCGCGGGTACAACGTACCAGCTTTGTTTCTTCAAAGGGGGCATTTTGTGTATGCAATCCCCTGAGGGTTCCTTTTTTTTTGTTGTAACTCACATTGGTCTGGACGATATTGGTGTTGAGTCCATATTCTTCAAATTCGTTTGTACAGTAGGAACGGCCAAAAAATCCGCGGTTGTCTGCAATACGGGCAACGTCGATGACATAGGCACCTTTTAATTTTGTTTCAGTAAAAATCATAAGAGAGGGATTAAAGGGGATTGATATAGGATTCTGTTAGTTTATAATTCCATTCCAGATTGGCATTGATGAAGTTGTTCCGTTGCAGACTGGAGAGTACTTGCAGCCGCATGAAATAGGAATTTCTGAAATCGTTGTTCTTGAAACCCATTTCTATCAGCCCGTTGGCCAGATCCAGGATAGTCTGGGTAAGATTGTACCTGGGTTGGTGGTCTGGTGCAATAGTGGCATACAGGCTAAAGTCTACACTATAAGAACGTTTGTCTGGTACAGCATCTTTATTCAAAGTCAGAGAGGTGCCTGGTATTGCCTTTTGTACTGCCGCAGCGATTTCATGTACCTGGTAATTCCAATCGTTGCTGCCCACATTTACAGCGAGGAAACTATTGCCTGCCGGGGCTTCCCGTTTGACGGCCCATTCAATGGCAAGGGCCATATCCTGGACATTGATGAGCGGGCGCCATGGACTGCCATCACTCAGGATATTGATATTTCCATCGGTAATGGCACCTGCGACAAAATCGTTGAGAACCAGATCCAGGCGCAAACGGTCGCTCATGCCACAGGCGGTCGCGAAGCGGAGGCAGGTAACCGTAAAATGCTCATCTGCCAAAGGCTGGAGGTCCTGTTCGGTTAAAACCTTAGAATGGGCATAAGCTGTTAAGGGATTCAATACAGAGGTTTCTGTCTTGGCAGTTCCATCGGCGGCACCATACATACTGCAGCTGGAAGCAAAGACAAATGTTTTTGCACCTGCCTGTTTGGCCAGTTTGGCAATTTTTATACTTGATTTATAGTTGACCTCCAGGGTGATATCCTCATATTCTTTACCCATAGGATCGTTACTTATGGCAGCGAGGTGTACCACGGCATCTACTCCGATCAAGTCTTCAAAAGTGATTGTCCTGACATCCCCAAATAGCTGGACATCCAGTTTACTTTCAGGCAATACAGTTGCATTGGTTAAAAAAGCGGCGAAGTAGGCCATATCAAAACCTATCAGCAGTGCTTCGGGGAATGCCTCACGCAATTGCGCAACCACACCGGGACCTACATATCCCATGTTTCCGGTAATTAAAATTTTCATAAGTATAATATTTTTTTAAAGGTGATGAAACGAGCATAAGCGTTTTTCATGAGCTCTTATTGTTTTTCATTTGTATTCAAGAACTCGCAGGCTCAGTTTTCATTGCTGTTTGTAAGTGGGGAGCTTATGATGGTTTCATGAGTATTATATTTGTTTTTCTCAAGTTCTTCTCTATGCCATGGCGCTTTTCCTGCTTTCCAGAGCTCATCCAGTACGACTTTATCTCTCAGGGTATCCATAGGCTGCCAGAAACCGGTATGCCTGTAGGCGGAAAGTTCAGCAGCTTTAGCCAGGTTCTCCATGGGCTGGCGTTCCCATATCGTCTGGTCACCATCGATATAGTCCAATACCTGTGGCTCTAAAACAAAAAATCCCCCGTTAATCCATGGCATTTCTACACCTTCCGGTTTTTCCTGGAAATGACTGATTTTTGTATCCTCGGCACCAAGGTTAAAGGCACCGAACCTGCCGGGTTGCTGCACTGCCGTTACCGTAGCAAGTGTACCCTGCAACCGATGAAAACCGATGAGTTCTCCCACATTGATATCGCTTAATCCATCTCCATAGGTTAAACAAAAGGTTTCATTGTTGATATAATCCTTTACCCGTTTGATGCGTCCACCCGTTAAAGTGTTAAATCCGGTATCTACCAGTGTCACCTTCCAGGGTTCACTTGAGCTTTTATGTACCTCCATCTCATTTTGGCCCATATCAAACGTGACATCAGCATTGTTCAGGAAATAGTTGGCAAAGTATTCTTTAATGACATGGCCTTTATAACCACAACAAATGATGAAATCATTAACGCCATAAAAGGAATAGATGTTCATAATATGCCATAGGATTGGTTTACCACCGATTTCTACCATTGGCTTTGGTTTAACTCCGCTTTCTTCGCTGATCCTGGTTCCAAGACCCCCTGCAAGTATTACTGCTTTCATAAGGTGTTTTTTAAGTGTATGAATGGTATAAATTGATCTCTTTAGTGTGTTCGTAAACGCCTCAACTCCCTGTTGGCCATTTTCCTGGCCATGGAATAGGTGAGGCGCTGCCGCCTGTTCAGGAAGACAAAGGACCAGCCATAAGAAAGCTGTTTCCATTTGGGCAGAAGGATGGCAGATTTACTGAAAAGCACATTCCGGAGGTAATCAAACTTTCCCCGTATCGCCAGCAACAGTGCATTACGGTAATGAAAGGAGCATATTTCAAGACTGAAATATTCCATGAGTTTTTTGCGGTTATATCGTTTTGATAATTTTTCAATTATTTTTGTATAAATGGAAAGGTGCTGTAGGAACAGTTCTCCTTTTAAACCGAGATAATTTGAGGCTACTTTTTCATGTCTCCTCACGTAGATGATGTGTTCCCGCTGTATGCCAATACTATACAGCCGTGCCGCCCTGCTCCAAAATTCAAAATCGCCTGCAAAGGGATAATCCCCGTCAAAATATCCTGTGGCAGCAACAATTTCCGTCCGTAAACATACATTGGAGAGATTGCCGGGGAAATTACCGAAAATGAAAAACCAGATGTCAGCCTCAGCCCTCTTGATGATTGCAGGGATGACTTCCCTTTCCAGGTTGATAATGCGTTGTTCTGACGGGTTGATGTGTCGGTAGCAGACGAAACCGATATCCGGGGATGCATTTTTCCAATAGTTTACCAATGTTGAAAGTGTTGCCGGGGAAATAAAATAATCATCAGCACACAGGATCTGGCTGATGGGAGCCTGTGCTTTTGAAAAAAGGAAATTGATATTTCCGATAATCCCAAGATTTTCCTCCTGCTCAAATACCCTTATTCTCTTATCTTTTAAGGAACGCAGGTATTCACGTGTCCCGTCAGTGGAGCCATTGTCGCTTACAATCAGCTCCCATGCCCCGTAGGTCTGGGCGCGTACGGAATCTACGCACTCTTTCAGGTAGGGCAAGCCATTCCATACCGGGGTAAGAATAGAAATCTTTGGTTTTATGTTCATATAGGAGAATTTTGCCTGTTTTTTAACTGTGGATTTTCCTGTTGCGGATAAATAGCGCCGGATTTCCCCCATAGATCTTCCAGCTTTCAAGATCTTTTACCGCAACAGCATTTACCGTAAGAACGGAATGTGACTTGCAGGTCACTCCGGGGCATACGACTGATCTGGCACCGATCCATACGCCGTCTTCCAACGTGATTTTCCCCAACCGGTAGGGAAAGTCTGTACGTGTGTAATCATGGTTGCCCGTGAGTAACAGGGCAGCCTGGGAGAGACAGACATGGTGGCCGATATGGACATCTTCCAGATTATCTATCCATACCGATTCACCAATCCAGCAATGATTGCCCAGGGTCAAACGCCATGGATTCTTTATCCTTACATTTGTTTTGATGACCAATCCCTTGCCACCCTTGGTACCAAACATGCGCAAGAGGCCAAGTTTTAAGGCATAAGGCCAGGGAATAGCATTGTGGAAAAAGATGCAGCTACAGGTGTACCACAGGCTCCTTTTCAGCAATGGTGCATTTTTGTAATCGCCGGTTTTAAAAGCAGAAAGATCTGTTTGTAAGTGTTCGGTTGCTTCCATTTCAGAGGAGGTGAATAGGAGTTTTACAGGATAGGGTTGCCCCCATGAGCTATGCGTTGGCCTTACTCGCTCTTTATAGCATTCAATAACCTGTGTGTGGCTGCCATCGGGGAGAAGTTCCTGTTAAACGAATCCAGGGCCTGCTGTCCCATGAGTGCCTGGCTTTCCGCGGAAAAATGTTGCCAGGTATCCAATAACCTGGTTACCCCCTCAATGGTATTGTCTTCGACACAGCAAGCCCCATCTTTTGCAATTTCGCGCCATATATTTACCTGGTTTGAAATCAGTACAGGGCGGCCGCAGGAGAGGGCTTCCACTACGGCAATTCCAAAATTTTCCTGGTGGCTGGGCAGTATAAAGGCTTCACAGCCATAAAAAGCACCCCATTTGGTAGAACCTGAAAGCATACCTGGTAAAAAAATGTTTTCTTTTAACACTGCGTTTTCTTCAATCAGCCGTTTAATCTTATACCCGTAAGGACTGTCAATTCCGGGGCCTGCGATAACCAGCTTGGGCAGGGAAGTTGCCGGCTGAATGGCGGTAGCTTCGGAGGTCCTGTTTTCAAGTAAAGCGGAATAGGCTTTTACCAATAATTCAACTCCTTTTTTTTCATGAATCCTGCTTAAGAAAAGAAAGTAAGCTGAACCGTTCAGGCCCGGACATTTCTTCCTGAAGGCTTCGGTCAGTGCTGCCTTATCAAATGGGGCAGGATCTACACCTAGTCCGACCACAAGCTTTCCTTTAGGCTGGTAACCTTTGAAAGTCCCATTGGCCAATACCAATTCCTCCTCGCAGGTGAACAGTAGTCCATCCGCTTTATTAACCAGGTGCTGTTCAATCCATCTCCAGTAAAGCGCATTTCTGATGGCCTTCAACCGGCGTTCAGGGGCTTTTTGAAAATAGGGGTCGAGCATGCCATGCGGCATTATGTATAGGCGTGGAATTGAGGGGGAACCGCTGGACTGCAGCATCTTTTTCATCGCTTTCCTAAGTCCGTAGCCATTGTATTGCCATAGTCCATGTAAGATCACCACGTCAAAGCGGCCTAAATTTTTCAGCAGCCAGTCTAAAAAGTTAGCGTTATACCTCCATGGCCCCCGGGCTTTTCCAAGAGCGTGTACCCTAAACAAATCGTGGACAGAGAACTGGTCTTCCGGATGGTCAAAACATACGGCCTCGTTGTGTACTTGCATTTTCAGCAGACCTCTGACCATCGTTCGCACCGCCTGGCAAACACCTCCTTGCCTTGAATCCATTGATGGGACGATATGTAGGATTTTCATTGTCTTGCCAGTTTATGGTTGATGAGCTCTTCTATCTGGGCCACAGCATTTTTGTGGTGGAATTTTTCACATACTGTTTTATAATTCCTTTCAATCAGCTCCTGATAAGGTTCAGGGTTGGCGAGGATCTCCTGTATCTGTCCCAGGGGATCAGTCCAGTCTACCTCTACTACCGGATTATAGTCAAACAGGTAGGCTGCATCGTCGGGTGAGGCGCCAATAATCAGGCATTTGGATGCCATTGCCTGAAGGTAACGGATGGTGAGGGTAGACACATTTCCGGCAAGTGCAGGATGGGTTATGGACCGGGGAAAGCAAATACAAAGCTGTGCATTGGCCAATCCACTGATAAATTCCTTCCAGGTTGGGAACTGAAGATGGCTCCGCAATCCATGTACAGCTACATCGTGTTGCTGATTTCTTTCCTGGTAAGCATATTCTATATGGTGTTGTACACATCCAGCTGCAATGGCATCGTGGTAAGTCAGCCAGGAACGGCCAAAAGACAGGATGTTTGTACGGCGTTCATGCCAGGGTTTAAATTCGTATTCATCAGTATTGATGGTTTCCGGAACCCAGTGGACTTCACAACCGGGGATATCCAGTTGCTGGAAATGGGCTGTTGCCTGTCGGCTGGAAAGTAATAAGAGGTTGATTCCGCTTTTACGGACAAGATTTTCAAAAGGTATATAAACGGGTTGCCATACATCATAGGTCCACAACACCTTTAGGTCGTATTTTATACTGAAATAGGGAAAATTCTTGGCATAAAGATATAAGGGATAAGGCAGGCCGAGGCTTAATACCGCACCTGGTTTTTTAAAGTGCCGGAGAAGCGGATGTAATAAGGCATGAATGAGGGTATACATCCTGGAAGAAATACTCCGCGGTGAAAAAAGAACCGGACCTTTTCTGGTTCTCCAGTTACTGTTTCCAGAACAAAACTGCTCGAACTGTTGTAAAAGCTCCAGGTCCGGGCTCCCCTTTCGAATTTTTGAAGTAATGAGTGTAATCATATGATTTTTCCTTTTTCAGCTGGATGGTGGGGTTTCGGTGATGGCGCGATAAATATTTTCAATCTGGTCCAGCGCATGTTTTGAATTGAATCTTCTGGCATTATGGATGGAGGCATTCACGACTTGCTTCCGTTCCGCATGTGATAAACCAATCACCTTTTGTAGCATTTTTGCCCCTTCAGCTGCCCATGTTTCTTTATTCTTGGCATTGCGGCGCGGGATAAAGAATCCTGCGGCTCCAGCCACCTCGGTCATGGGGGCTTCATTGGTGGTGATCACAGGGCAGCCTATTGCCATGGCTTCTGCTATTGGCCAGCCAAATCCTTCTGCTAAAGAAGGAAAGAGGAGTACGGTGGCACCAGCATAGGCGTAACGTACATATTCATCAGATAAATTACAGATGGCATGGATATCTTTCTCAAAGGCGGATTGTTCAATGGCCTGTGCTAATGAACTGGAGGGAGGGGGACCGATCAGTAACAGGGGCAGCTTTATTTTTTCCATCGATCGCCATGCATTATAAATATCAACTACGCCTTCCCTGTTTTTATACCATTGGTTCCCTCCGATATGCAGGCAATACCCCTTGTCTAGGTTTGCTGCGGTTTTATTCTTCAGTAATGCCCTGGCCCGGTCTGCAGGAAGGGGTACATAGGTTTCATCCAGCCCGTTATAAACAACTGAAGAGGACAAAGGCATCTGCGGAAGCAGCTCTTCCAGGTCATTTCTTGTTTTATTGGAGATACAGATAAAATGTTTGCCTTTACGGTATCCGTTACGGATGAAGCGTTGGTATTTCTTTCCTGTCCAACTTGTTTTACACTCCTCAATTTTGTCCATGGCAGATAGCTGGGAAAGAAAATCATGGCAGTGGATCACATGGTGTTTATTTGCTACCAGCGGAACCCATGGCCCCTGTGCCTGATCAGTAAATACATACAGGGTATCTTTACTGCATGTTCTCAGGAGCTTTTTTACTGTTGCAGGGAAGAGCAGGTATTGGTCAATATAGCCCATCCATTTTTTCATCGTGCCTTTGAAGGGAAGAAGAAAAAACCGGGAGCGTGGCGACCATATTTTTACCTTATGCCCCCTTTTGGCCATTCCTTCGGCAAGCATGTTCGTAAAGCGCGGCATACTGGAAAACTCAGGTCTTTTCTGTGTCCCGAAAAAATCTGCATTGGAGAAGAATACAATATTCATGTTTGGTGTTGGTAGGAGGAATGCGCTCAGTCCACCAATTTTTAGTGATCTTTAATTTTCAGTAATTGTCAATTCCCTGAGCAAGGCAGCCGCAGTTGCATCGATGGAGTAGTTTTCCAGCTCCTGTTTTGCCCAGTCAAATTCCCTGTGATATTTGGCTAAGTCGGTTACCTTTTCAGCCAGCGCTGCAGCATCACCTTCAGGGAAGACCCTGAAACGTTCCCAGGAGGAAAAATCTGAACTGCAGCCAACAGCATCACTGACCACCACACTGCAACCCGCCTGCATGGCTTCATTGGCCACCAGTCCCCAGGTTTCTCCCATTCTTCTTGAGGGCAGGACAAGCACATCCATCGTGAGGTAATGGGGGACAAGCTTTGACTGATTGACAAAGCCTGTGAAATGGGTTTTTATTCCATACTTCCTGTACGCCTCTGCAGCCTTGCTTTCTAATGTTGGCTGTAAGGCTCCTGACCCCATAAAATAAAGGTGTATCCGCTTTTTAAGCTCTGTAGGCAGGAATGCCAACATATCAAAAAGTATCTCCGGATTTTTCTTGGGGATAAACTTTCCTGAAAAGCCGATCACCACAGCGGTGAGGTCAATGCCGGCGAACAGCCTTGCCCTCGCACGGATAAGGTTCTTTTGTGCTGCGGTCATGTCAATGAAAAGATCTTTGGTCCCATAATAAGCTGGCTTAAGCCTGACCGGGGAGATCTGGTGCCGTATATAATGCATCTTATTCAATTTCCCGATATAAAATATTTTGTTCAGGGCACGATAGGCGATACTATAGACCAGTAACCTGTAGATTTCTTTGAGTTTCGATCGCTTCAGCGCATAATCCTGTGTCTCACAGCGCAGCCAAACAGGGATGCCCGATTTCCGCGCCGTGAGATAGGCGACCAGGTCAAATTTATAATTTAAGCCAGTGAGTAATACGGCAGAAGGATTTATTTTGTTGATGACAGCTTTTACCCCTTCACCGGTAAGAGAACCCCAGTTGGATAGGGGAGCTCCCTTCTCACAGTTAAGGATAGAATACGGATACCCTTTTAACATGGGAATATCCCAGCCGATGGTAATTCCGAATTCATTGTCAGCATGGCCAACTACAGAACAGTCTGAAGCATATACGACATGTACCGATCCGGGGTGGAGTTCTTCCATTTTTTGCCATATCGGTACCCTGTACTGTACGGGGTGGGTGTCAAATACTAAAAGCTTGGGAGTCATTGTCAATAGATTGAGGATTAAAACTTATGGATGAAATTGCTCAGGAGCCTGCTGACCTGGTAAATGGCAAAATAGAGCAGGATAATCTGGAGATACCCCCTGATCAAAAAGGCTATAATTCCTGAAACACTTTCAATAGGGAGGAATTGAAAAATTGCCGTCAGCGTTAATAGTCCGGCTACACTGAAGACCATTTTATATTCCGTATGCCCATGATAGCGTATGGTTCCGGTAATCAGGCACAGTTTATCAAATAGCAGGAATACAGGAACCATTGAAATGCCGAAAATAAGGAGGTACCACCATCCGAATGCTGCCATGCCGGTACCGGCGAAATGCCCTGTACGGTAACCACCGAAGGCAAGGGAACCGGCTCCGGCAAGGTGATAAATGTAGTCGCCAAAAGAACTGGAGTAGACTTCGTCTTTATTCACATCCGGATTAGCCAGCTTTAATATCGGGCCGGGAAGTGCACCCCACATATAATCAATGGAATATCTCAGCATCTCCGGATTTTTCTCCCCTACTTTTTCCGCTTGTACCAGGCTGGCATCATTAAATTTGATATTGGCAAACCTGGCGGTAAAAATATTGTCCAGGTACCGTTCATCCCAGTTCCCTTCTGCATTTTTATCCGCAAGCCTGCGCATGGCGATTCCATTTTTATCCTGAAAAGCGTTCCAGGTAAGTTCAATCAGTTCCGCTTTGGTGATGTCTGCACGCTGGCTCCTGACAATGACCATGGCAGTTCCAAGGTCGGCCAGGGGACCTGTGACTATCCAGAACACGGTGGCTGCGATAGCGATGTTTTTAAAAGCTATTTTTGGGAGTTCAAATATCTGTAATAACATCCCCAGGCCATAGGCAAAAGCAATGGAAGTAAATCCGATCATAAAAGCTCCCCGGCTATTTCTTGCCATGCTGATGATAAAAAGGGCCAATGTCCACAAGGTCAGCAGTAGTACCAGTTTTTTAGCCTTGGTTTCTTTACCCCCGAATATGGATTTAACAGGGATGAAATAGGGCGCGTAGGCGAAAGGCAGCAGCGATTGTATCGCTTTATCACTTGCATTTCCTGATACCTGGGTCGCAATGTCGGTGGAGACAAAGAACACATAAATGTTGGCCATTAACCCTAAACCTCCTATCAGCCATAGTTGTAAATCGTCGGGTGGAGTAAAAAATCCATAGCGGTAAAGGTAGGAACTTGGCCTTTTGGTCTGCTGCGGAAATAGCCTGTAGATCTTATGTGCCATGACCAGCACCATCAGTGCCGCCAGGGAATGGAAAAAAACTTCATAGGGTAACTCTAAATTGAAGACCACAGGTTTAAATTCCAGTGAAGTGAAAAGCAAGGGAAAATAAAATTGTGTTGCAGTGAACCCGATGACCAGAAAAGTTGAAAGCGGATAATTCCTGAGCGTCTTTTCATTCATAAAGAAAAAGCTGAGGATGAGCCAGGCGATCATTACACAAATGATGGACACAAAATTGGGGATACTCCAGAAAAAGAAACACTGAAAAGCAGCAGTGGCCATCAATAAAATCCATGACCAGGAATTGACTTCTGCAATGATATGGGTATTCTTCCGGAGCTTGACATAAATAACTTTCTTGTCAGCAGTATGCCAGGCAAGCTCAGGTAAGTTTTTACCCGTTTGCATGAGTGATGGTGAAACATGGGAACTCATATCAGAAAGAAAAAGGATAAAGTGGAACGGTAGTTTTTCTTCAGCGAAATCGGGCTGTTATTACCGGGGAAAAAAGAACCTGATCAGTGGCATTTTGCTGATTTTTTCAATGGCTTTCCTGTTTGTTAACAGGGGCAAGGTTCTCAGGTACCTGCGGGTATTCCAGTAGAAAGCAATAAATGAAGCCAGCAGGATCAACCACTTACAGTAGGGAAACAGGACCATACCACCCATGGCTATGGCTCCTATCCATACGGAAGATGAGGCGATGGTAAATGCCTTTTCTGGCCATGATAAACCATGTTGATGGAGCCATTTTTTTGCGGTGTGGCGGTAGGCAATGCTGGAGGTAATTTCTGCTGCCAGCAAACTTATACCTGCTCCGGGAATTCCGATATGGGGTACGAGCAGACCGATTCCTGAAAGTGCAATGGTTGCAGATAGGGTAGAAATGATCACCTGGGGTCGCAATAGGTTATTCCCCCTTACCACGGCTATTGCGGGTTGTGCTGTGGCATAGACAAGGACACTGAGGGATAGTGTGGCAAAAAGCCAGGGTTGAAAAGGGATCTGTCCTCTTGTCCATACCGCATATAATGGCTGTATAAATGATTGCAGATAAACTACGGCAGGTGCTAAAATAGCAATGGCGACGATCCAGACTGTTCCGAATGCCATTTCACTGCGTGCCTGATCACGGTTGTGTAAGAATCTCATCAGTTCTGGCATCAAAGGGTTGGTCACGGTATGTAATCCCTGCATCGCCACATTGGCGCCTGTGCGCATGGTGGAAAATGCAGCAAGCCCGGCCGTTCCGGTAAATGGGGTCAGGAGGAGGCGTGCGCCCTGCTGCCGCATATTCTCCATAAGGTTGGAAACAGAGAGCCCTACCGATTGTATAAAAATATGCCATCCCAGTGTGAAGGAAGGGCGGACAAACGATATCTTTTCCCTTTTCAGCAGGCGCAGCATGTCGATATAAATGGGGATATCTGCCAGAACTCTGGCAACGGCCATGACGATACCCGTTTTTAAGAGCCCCCCGCCGGAAACGACCATCACTGCAGGTGAAAAATTCAGAAAAAATGCTGAAAAGACTCCCCACCAGGCCATCCTTGGATAATAACCAAAGGTGGATAGGGATCGGGTGAGAATCCCGCCTATGCTGCCGCAAATCAGCCATGATAGCCCCTGCATGAGCAGGATAAGTCCGGCATCACTTAGCAATGACTGCTGGCCTGCACCAGCCCTGCCATCTACAAACCTATGAAGGAGGCCAAACAAAAGAAGACCAGTGATGACGAGCAGCTGAAGAAGACCTAAGAGGAAGCCAATAAACATCCCTGAGCAGAGGTATTCACTTAATACCCGCCGCTGGTGCTTACCGGTACGTAGAAATTCATAACCGATATATTCCTGAAAACCCAGGTCCAGTGCACTCAATAGTCCGGACAGGGAAAGGATCGCCAACCATAATCCATATGTTTTTACATCCCAGTAACTGAGGTACAATGGAACCAGCGCGATTTGCGTGACCAGTGTAATCCCAATTTGCGCCCATGATGCTGCGGTTCCTGAAATCAATCGTGCTGCTACCGACATATCTTTTTAATGAATAGGTTTTAGCCTTATTCTCCTGCTTAAAATATACAATTGGTCAAATATTTTTAACAGGATGGAAGTCAGGCTTCCAGGCCGCCTGACCGGTAATTCCGGCGTTTCTTTACCCTGTTTTTTAGCTTCATGAAGGCATGCTTCCCAATTGAAATTCCATATATCATCCAGATGAAAGCGCTCATATCCATACTGCTTAAAACATTCCAGGATTTTATAATCCTGCCAGGTGTATTCGGGCTCTTGAAAATGGGTCAGGTTAACCTGTATCTCTTCCCAGTCCCTGAACCATTCCCTGGGAACAGGTTGTCCAGATGCGGGACTGCTTAACTTTTTCAGCTTGTGGGTATTGTACGCAAACCGCCTGATGTGGAGCTTGCTGGATCTTTGCAGATTTTCCAGCACGGCATAATATCTTAATTTAGAAAACCTTACATTGATTCTCGAATAGAGAAAGTGTGCAAATTTGATATCATCAATGTATACCGTTTCTCCTTCAGGATTATAGGGGATCCTTCTGGAATGAATGGTATCTGGAAGGTGTTTAATCTCGTCATCCACATAACCCAGAGGAAAATAAAGGTCATGGCTGGGGTACCTGGTGCAGGTGTTACTTCCATAGCGGATATCACATTTCTCAAAGTTTAAGGACGTACCCGGAGCTAAACTCCGGATGTAATTCCAGGTGCTGGGATCATGCAGGCTGTCTGCTGTGATCAGCTCATCAGCATCTAAGCCAAAAAGGATCCTTTTATCGTCAGGAAAGAGCTTTCTGGCAGTTTCTATCAATAGTGTTTGCCTCTCGTCTTCACAGAAATCCTCATTGTTGTTGTGGATCAGCTGGACTTTAGGGAACTGTGCACAAATCTCCCTGCTTTTATCCTGGGATAACTGGTCTGCAATGATAATACAATCTGCAAAGGTGCTGGTTACGGTGAGATATTGTTTTAATATCCATTCTTCATTTTTAACTGGGGTAAGGACGATTATTTTGGCCATATCATAAAATTGGGAATTAATGCAGCAGGAGTCTTGAAGAGAAGTTTCCAAAAAGGGAATGCCATGCAGGAGTGTCTTCCTGGTCTTTATAATAGCCATAATTGATTTCGTATCCAAAACGGCTATCCATTCTTACCCCATTAAAAACCAGGTGCATATTGAATAACTTATGATCTCTGAATATCTTATCAATAAACTTAAGCTCAGATTTGGGCGTGTAATTATGGCGTAGCATATACATGGTCATGTCACATAAGGGAGCGAGGATCATGGCATCGGTAACCAGGTGTAAGGGAGGGGAGTCCAGCAATACATTGTCAAATTCAATTCTCAGGGCATTGATCAGTTGTTCCATTTTATATCCTTCCAGCAGTTCTGAGGGATTAGAGGGAATACGTCCTGCACGCATGATATACAGGTTAGGGTGTACACCAGATGGAGATAGGATATCTTCCATGGAAGCAAGGCCGGCGAGGTAATCGGACAAGCCGGGCTGGACAGTCTCCGGCAGGTTAAAGTTTTTCGCTATCTGCGGTTTCCGGAGGTCCAGTTCCAGGATGACTGTTTTTTTGCCTAGAATGGCCAGGGAAACACCAATATTACTGGCCACATAACTTTTACCTTCTTTGGCAATACTGGAAGTAAACAGGATGACTTTGCCTTTCCTGTCATAGGCACGGAGGATACTGGTCCTTAAGGCCCTGATCTGTTCGCCGATGGCGAAAGCACCTTTATTCAATACGACAATAGGTTTTTTACTCGATTCCTGGATCAGCTCACAGATGACCGGGGCACTGGTGACCTGCTCAATATCAGTTTTTGTCATCACTTTATCACGTATCGTATTTCTGGTGGAAATCAGCACAACAGGAATTGCAATACCGAAAACCAGGGCTATAGCCAGGGGCATTTTTTTATTGGATTGGGGCAGGCCATAATAGGCTTCTTCCACTGTCCTTGCATCTGTCAGCGTGGATGCATAACTCAATGCCACTTCTTCTCTTTTTTGTAAAAGGTAGATATAGAGGCTTTCTTTGATGCCTTGCTGACGTTTGATACTGACGTACTGTCTTTCCTGTCCCGGCATGTCTTTGATCCCGGATTCAAATTTGGAATTGAAGCTCATCAGCTGTCTTTTGGTGGCCAGTAAAGACGATTCCATACTGTATATATTTTCGCTGAAAGCGCGTTTGGTACTGCTGATCTGTTTGTTCTTCGAAACAAACATGGGATTGCTTTCCGGTGTAGTGGCCAGGTCTTTGGCGCGTTCCAATTGCAGTTTTGTGAGTTGGGTAGCCAGGTTGTTTAATCCCGGATCTTCAAGGCCAACCGTAGATGGCGGCGTTTCATTCTCATTTGAAGAATTCAAATATCTTTTGAGGCCATTGATGATGTTGAGCTGTATATTTACCTCATTCAGCTGCTTATCATTGGTCTCTACATTGTTCAGCAGGAACTGTGATTTCGAAGAGATGTCGGTTAGCCCGATACTGCTTTTATAACCTTCCACATCTTTCTCCACAGCGGTCAGTTCCATTTTTAGAGAATCAAGCCGTTCATCGATGAATTTAAGTGTGCTTTGCGTTTCCTTATTTTTATCAATGATATTTGACCGCTGGTAAGCCGCCACAAGTCGGTTCAAAATCTTTGCACCACGTTTGGGTTCCACATCTTCAATTTTTAAATCGACAATGGGAGTGGTCTTGTTCAGAAAGATCCCGATATTCATCTGGTAGGCTGTGATCGTTTTCTCCGGATTTCTGAGACTGATGCTGATTGTTTTGCCTGCATATTTTTTTAGGTTTTCTGTTGGAATGAGTTGCCATTTTCCAAATTCACTTTCAAAAGTGCTGCTAAAGCTGGCATTGATTTCTTTGTCATCCTCAAAAGTCACCAGGTAACGGCCTGCAGGCATAAAGGTTATTTTGAAATTAAAGTCCTTCAGATCTGCCAGGTCACCCAGGAATTTAAACTTTACCGGGCTGGAGGAATAGAGGTCCGCTGTCCTGAAACCATTGCGCATGGAGTAGGTGCACCATAATTGAAGCTCTTCCACAATGGTTTTAATAATGGGTCTTGACCTTAATATCTCTACTTCACTCTCAGCGAGTTTGGGTGAGGTGGAAATGTTCAATTGCTGTAAGGCGGCATCTTTATCTGTTGCCGTTTTATTTTTATCATCTTTGATGGAAAGCTTGGCTTTTACCAGGTATACTGGTGTAGCGTGTTTAATGTAGACAAAGGCAAGGGCCATGGTCACCATAAGGCTGATGATGAATACCGGCCAATGGAATAAATACTGATTCATTACCTGCCTGGTATCTTTTTTCTCTTCTTCCCTGGTTTCTGTGAAGGGGGTATAGATAAACTGTTCCATTGATCTTCAGATTTATTTTAACGCATTGGAGAGGATAATTGCCACAATAGACAGGCCTGACAGGATCAGGCTCCAGTTCCGGTAGCTGCCATCCACAGTCGCATATTTTGTTTTATCAGGCTGTACGTAGATCACGTCATTGTTTTTTAAATAATAATAGGGAGAACTGAAAATGGCCGACCTGGTCAGGTCCAGGGGAATAAATTCCCGTTTCCCGTCAATTTCCCTGATCAGTAGGATGTCTGTACGCCGTGCCGTGATATTTAAATCGCCAGCCATACTGAGGGCCTCAGGTAGGGTTACCCTTTCATTGATGATCTTGAAGACGTCCGGTTTACCGACATCCCCAAACACGGCGATTTTAAAACTGATCATTCTCACGTTGACCGATGGATTTGTCAGTTTAGTGGTCAGTTTATTCTTTATCTGGTCGGCAGCCACAGCTGTGGTGAGTCCCGCGACCTTAACTTTATCCTGAATCAAGGGGAGTTTGATTTCACCATTCTGATCAACCATATAACCGATAGCCCTGTTACTGGAGTCCTTAAACGCCAGTGGGTTCTCACTGTCACTGGTCACAATGACACTGAGAATGTCTGAGTTCTGTATCGTGAGTGGAGTGAAATTATCGATGGCTTGCCGGGTATCGGCAGTTCTGTTGATATTCTGAAAGTAGGGAACATTTTTATAAGAGTTGCAGCTGCTTAAAAAGAACAAGGCTGAACATAAAATGAGGAGTGTATAGGTTTTGATCATAAATGGTAGATTAATGTGTAGATTCAGATAGGTAGTCCTTTGGTGAAAGAGCTCCGCCACTCCGCTTACAGCAGCTGGTTAATTGAAATCAGTTGATCCTATCCGGAGCGTATTTAATCTAAACTCAAATGAATTTAGTGGTGTAAACCTTTTTTTTATAAAATTAATAGGTGTAAAGGGATAAATGAAGGAGTTGAACCGGATGATTAGGTTTTCGTGAAATACTGTGAATAATTGCGTGTTTTCTTTTGTTTATGGTGTATATTTTAGTAAATCAGGTAGTTGTGCTTATCCGTTCAATCCATTGTCTTTTCCCTGCTTTCTTTGGGGGGGGATGTTTGACTGTCGGCAAAGTCGAATACACAAATCTGGCCTGAATTTCTCAAGGTTTTACACTTTGTTATACATTGCTGAGTATAGGTAATGTTTTAGTACTATTTAGTATTATTTTGGTTGTAATGGTTGAAAATATTATTTTATGAATAAAATATATCTATCTCACAGCGACTCTCACGAAAAAAAGTGGTTGGTGGTCTACACTAAATCAAAATGTGAAAAAAAAGTGGATCAATTGTTCAGGCTTCAGGGGATTGAAAGTTACTGTCCGGTTGTAAAGATGAAAAGAAAATGGGCTGACCGGTATAAAACCGTGGAATTGCCCCTGTTCAATTCCTATGTATTTGTATGCATCAACCCTGCTGAACGTTTGAAAGTATTGCAGACTGCCGGTGTGATTAACTTTATCCATTATTGCGGTAAACCAGCTATGATTCCCGGGGCAGACATCGATAAGATTCGTTTGTATATGAACCAATATACAGATATTGAGTCGGTTAGTTTGAAAAGTCTGAAGCCCGGAGATGTCGTTACAATTAATGATGGCATTCTTTTTGACATTCCTGCTGAGGTACTGGAGGTGCATGGGAAGTCAGTACTGGTCGTCATGAAGCAATTGGATTGTGCATTGGTTGCCAAGGTTAAAGTAAAATCCGACCAAATTCTTCTGGCAAAAACAATGCGGGATAGCTATGCTGTAATCAATTAAAGTTTATGAACTAATTTATATCCGATCATGTATGGAGCTGCATCATGGGCAAATAGTTGAGCGCATCATTAGGCGTAATGGCCATAGTATTAGTGAATTGGCCCGTTTAGCGAAAGTAAACAGAAGATCTGTTTACAATTGGTTTAATCAAAGGAATCTGAAACCGGACATTATATTCCGTATTGGCTGTGTGCTCAATTATGATTTCTCAGCAGAGTTTCCCAACCTTTTCTCCAAAGGAGAGTTTAACAGGCAAAATAACTCTTTTATATCTGGTGCGATTACGAAATCAACGCATGGACAGGAGGAAACTGACTATTGGAAAGATAAATACATTGATCTGCTGGAGAGATACAATCAGTTACTGATGATGTGTATTGACAGTAAATCCTAATCTTTTTTCAAATCAATTACAGGAATAACCAGGCTTTTCATTAAAAAACCGACTTCCCTAAGAAATTTAAGCTGCTGTTTCAATTCTTCAACAGAAGTTTCACTGTCTTTTCCATCTATGACCTGGTCGGCAATAATCCTGGTCATATTCTCCAGTCCATCCCCTTCAACTGACATGAATTTTTCACACTGCTGAATGAAGCTTTCAAACTCTGTAAGATTGATATAGTAGCTGTTTCCATTGATAGTGACGATATATTTATTGTGCTGAGTGTTATCAATTAACATTTGTTTGATCATGTTCTTAAGAATTAAACGGTTATTTCTGTAATTATTCTGGGAATTTATAGTCTTAAAGAAGTTCTATAGAAGATTGATGTTTTTTATTATGTTTTTATGATGGAAAATTAGTGAGCTGTTCTTTTTAAGGCGAACGTCAGGTGTACGAGGGGAATATTTGCCCCAGCGGAGGATTTCTATTCCTGTGCACATCGGGTTAACCACTTGAAAGCCGGACAATTTTACCTATTTTTCCGGAAAAAAACGACTAAAAATTTATGGTCATTCAAAAACAAATCTGCTGTTTTTAATTTCATTCAGGATATCATGATATACGGGGGAATAAGACCGGCGGATCAGCGCAATTATCGTTAATATTACCATTTATTTTAACTCTTCATTTTTTATGACAGCCTACGAAGAAAAAGCATACATCGAATTGCAGTTTTGGCAACGTAAGATGCAAAAGAAGCCAGCGGTAACAGATCGTCTTTCAAAGGCTGTTCAGCAAAAAATCAATAGTTTCCTCCCGGAAAAGCTGCACAAGGGCATTACGGTGACCATAGAGAAAATGGTAAAGGCCGTACTTTACGGTGCAACCTATACCACTGCCAGTTCAAGGGAAGAAGGATCATTGGAATTTCGTGAAGCATTGGTCAGGCAGCAGATTTCCTTTTATCAGAAAACCGCCAGTGTAGAGGGTGCGGTTACAGGAGCTGGTGGCATTTTGCTTGGATTGGCAGATTTCCCTGTGCTTATTGTCTTAAAAATGAAGTTGTTATTTGAAATGGCTGCCTTGTACGGTTATGATGTAAGGGATTATAAGGAACGATTGTTTATTTTATATGTATTCCAGCTGGCCTTCTCCAGTCAGCAAAGCCGTAATGAAGTGTATTTGCGGATTGAAGGCTGGCAGGGGTACAGCAATTCATTGCCCGATAATGCAGGAGATTTTGACTGGCGCAGTTTTCAGCAGGAATACCGTGATTATATTGACCTTGCAAAAATGGCACAACTGGTCCCTGTAATTGGTGCTGCGGTTGGTGCAATAGCGAACTATAAACTGCTGGACCAATTGGGGTATACGGCAATGAATTGCTATCGGATGAGAAAGGTTAGCCCTTTAAAAGTACTCCGGTAATTACCATTTTTCCAATTTCCAGGCACTGTCCCAGAAAGCGAATTCCAGACGGCTGGCGGTGATAAAGGCTTCCGTCATCCTTTCCTGTTGCTGTGGTGTACACTCCAGGGCAACTTTATCGCATAGGGCAATCGCTTTTTCCACCAGCAGGCCAAACTCTTCCCCTGCGTACGTATCAATCCAGTTTTGGTAAGGATGGTGGTGTGGATCCTGGGTCTCAAGAATGAAATCACCTACCTTCTTATAGATCCAGAAGCAGGGCAATACGGCTGCCATTGCTGTTTCCACCTGGGCAAGCGCAGCGGTACTTTGCATGAAGTGCACATAATGGTGGCAGGTAGGGGAAAGGCTGGTTTTTCCTTTCACTTCATATTCAATAAAATAAGACTCATGTAAGGCATTCTCTACAACGATTGCACCCTCTGCAAAGCGGATAAAGTCCAGCACATGGTTGATGTCATGCACCCTTGCAGCGATCAGTGATAATGTCCTGCCAAAATATTCCAGGTAATTGGAGTCCTGCTGCATGTAGAACTTAAATTTTTCGATGTCCAGTGTGCCTGAAGCCAGGTGGGTGACAAATGGCATTTTAATGATGTCATTGTAAATGGGTGTTGCTTTCTCCCAGGTGTTATCCGACCAATTCATTTTTTATGAGGTGTTGAGGGTTAAAGAAATGATTTAAAGGGCCATTTCCATTCCCTGTTTGTACATCTGATCCTTGTACAATGGCTTCATTTACATATTCCTGGGCAGCGTAGACGGCATCAGCCAAGGCCATGCCCTGTGCCAGGCAGGCGGCTATCGCTGAAGAAAGCGTACAGCCGGATCCATGTGTATTGTTGGTATCGATCCTGTCGTAGTGAAACTCCTGCATGGTGTCCCCTTCGAAGTAGATCGAAGTCAGCTTGTTCCCTTCAAGGTGCCCCCCTTTAAGCAATACCGCTTTACAACCCAATGCCAAAATCTTTCTCCCTGCAATTTTCATGTCTTCCAGCGTATGGACAGGCATCCCTGCCAGTATGGTGGCTTCATCCAGATTGGGCGTAACCAGTGCCGATAGCGGGAAAAGGTGGGTAATTAATCCGGTAACCGTGTTGTTTTCTATGAGTTTATCCCCGCTGGTGGCTACCATGACAGGATCCAGTACTACCGGTATTTCAGGGTATAACCGCAATACGGCAGTAATGGTTTCTACCAGTTCCAGTGTATGGACCATGCCTATTTTAATGGCAAGGGGTTCAATATCAGTAAGTATGGCTACGATCTGCCCTTTTACTATTATTGGCGGTATGCTATGGATAGCCGTTACGCCCAGGGTGTTTTGTACCGTCACCGCAGTTATTGCACTGGTCGCGAAACAACCCAATGCCGCTATGGCCTTGATATCGGCCTGTATGCCTGCGCCTCCGCCACTGTCTGAACCTGCTATGGTCATGACAGATGGATATGTATATGATTTGATCATTTTATTTTTTCTATTTCATTTCTTAGCTGTTCGGCGGCCAATCCCGGTGATGCTGCAGCACATATTGCAGATACCACGGCAAGACAATCGGCACCGGCTTTAATGACTTCATAGGCATTGCCGATGTTCATATTGCCGATAGCGACCAATGGTTTAGTCGTAAGGCTCCTGATTTTTTCTACTCCCTGAAGGCCCCATTCCGTTACCGTATTGGTTTTGGTCAGTGTACTGAACACAGGGCTGATACCGAGATAATCGGCCGCCCTAGTATTTTCATTTTCCAATTGTTCCATATATTCAATGGAATATCCTAAAATCCCACAATCCTTCCAGGTATTTCTGATCTGTACAGGCGGCAGGTCGGAATTTCCCACATGTATACCACTGGCCTGGCAGCTTTGGGCTACCTGAAGGTCGTCATTCACCAGCAAGGGAACCTGGTATTTGTCCAGCATGTCTTTGAGTTTTTGCGTCTTCCTCTTCAATTCCTCTGCGGTGATCTCTTTTTCCCTGATCTGTACCAGGTCGACACCACCTTTAACTGCTTCTTCTGCTACCCTAACCATATCTTTCCCCAGGCAGGCCGCCTCACTGATAACGAGATACAGCTTATATGGGAAGGTACTATAGTGCATGTGTTCCCCCGGTCTTTAAAAGCGTCTTAAACTCATATTCCGTGATATTATATAATTTATCCGTTAAATGCATTTGCAGACTACCCGGGCCTTTTGCATTTGCCGCAGCAATTTCACCGGCTATGCTCAGCAAGGCCATGGCAGCAGCAGTGGCTTCCATCGCTTTACCCGGTAGAACGGCAAGGAAGGCACCGATCATTGCAGAGGCGGTACAGCCTAAACCGGTCACCTTTCCCATCAGGGGATGTCCATTGGATAAGGTCAGCGTATGGTCCTGGCTAATGATAATGTCGGTCGCACCGGAAATGCAGATGATGCTTCCTGAATATGCCTGCAAACGTCTCGCGGCGGCTATCGCCTCGGTACTTTCATGTGTGCTGTCCACTCCTTTAGTCGTAGATACGCTGTAGTTGGAAAGGGCCATGATTTCAGAGGCATTTCCACGGATTACCGTAGGTTTCAGCTCAATGAGCTGAGATAAAACCTTGTTACGGTAGGAGGTGGCACCGGCACCTACAGGGTCTAATACCCAGGGTTTTCCGGATGATGTCACCTCTTCAACGGCCAGCTGCATACTTTTTACCCAGTATTCATCCAGGGTTCCGATGTTCACTACCAATGCGGCTGCGATGCCTGCCATATCTTTTACTTCCGATTGTGCATGTGCCATCACCGGCGAAGCGCCAATCGCCAGCAGGGCATTGGCCGTATTGTTCATCACCACATAATTGGTAATATTATGTACCAGGGGGGATTGTGTTCTTACGGAGAGGATGTTTCTCCAGAGCTGCTCTTTCATGTTTGAAGGTGTATAATTAAAAGCGGCTAAAGAGCCTCCGGAACAGGAGGGGACCGATGAAGAATAGGTCTATACTTTTCCCTTCGACGGTATGAGCCGCATCAGGTTCAAAGGGACTATCTCAACTCTTTTCAGAATACCCCTAAAGCCATCGTAAAAGTAATAAAAAAATATGAGCAGTCAACACTCCTGAGGAAAGCGTTTTTTATGAAGCTCTGGACATATTCAGTACGCAGAAAAAAACTTTTATCTGTTACTGCTGTTGTTTGGAAAAGAAAAATAGAGGGGTAATCGATATGTATAATTGCCTTCCATGTTAAGCTTCCTATAAATGAATGTACACCAGAGTTTTACCGATCGCGAAATCCTTGAAGTCCTGTCCCTTTCTTCCAAGGCGACAGCCATATACAGTACCGATGAAATTATCATCGAAAGTGCAAATGATGCCATGATCGCTTTCTGGGGCAAAGACAGAAGTATCATTGGCCAGCCCCTTGGTGTCGCTGTGCCTGAATTAAATGGCCAGCCTTTTATAGCGATGTTGCAAAGGGTACTCCGAACGGGAATCACGGATTCCGGGAAAGCGATACCGGCAGAGACCAGGATCAGGGGGGAAAAACTCCAGGTTTCTTATTTTGATTATGAGTACAGGGCGATAAAGAATGCCGCAGGGGAAACCTATTGTATTTTACATACAGCAGAAGATGTGACTGCGAATGTCGTCAATCTTCATGCCCTGGAAAAGGCAGAGCGGAAGGCTGAGTTGCTGAACAGGGAACAGCAGCTGAATGAAGAACTTGCCGCCTCAAATGAAGAACTGAATTCTACCAATGAGGAGCTGTTTGAAGCGCAGGAAAGCCTTAAATTGCTTAATAATGAGCTGGAGAACCGGGTGGCAGAACGTACCGTTGCTTTGGCAAAGAGTGAGGCCAGCCTGAAGTACATGATCGCCGATGCACCCATAGCCATAGGCGTGTTTAAAGGCCGTGAAATGATGGTGGAAACGGCCAACCAGAAATTACTAGAGGCCTGGGGGAAAACGGGGGAGATTGTAGGCAAACCCCTGCATGTTGCGCTGCCTGAACTGGTAGGACAGGATTTTCTGTATATCCTTGACGATGTCTATTCCACCGGGGTTCCATTTTTCGGCAATGAGATTAGGGCATCGGTGGTCAAAAACAATGCTGTTGAAGAGGTGTATTCTAATTTTGTCTACCATCCTTTAAAAAATATGGCGGGACAAACTACGCATATCATGCTGGTTGCCCATCTGGTAACGGAACAGGTGATTGCCCGTAGAAAGGTTGAAGATGCAGAAGAGATGCTTCGGGTATCTGTGGAAGCAGCAAATGCCGGCACCTGGTATATGGATGTAAAAACACGGCATTTTAAAGGCTCGGCAAGGCTGAAGGAATTGTTTGGTTTTAAACCGGAAGAGGAAATATCATTTGATGACATTACTTCAAAGATACCCGAAGAATATCGTCGGCAGGTATTGAAGGGGGTGGATATGGCCCTTAGCAAAGGAGAACCCTACTTCCTGGAGCATCCGGTAATGAGGTCGGCTGAGCAGGGGGAAACCTGGGTAAGTGCACAGGGAAAGGTATTTAAGGATGGGGAGGGTAAAAACCTGCATTTCTCCGGAATGATCATGGATATTACCCAGCAAAAGAGAGACGAACACCGGAAGAACGACTTTATCAGCATGGTGAGCCATGAATTGAAGACTCCCCTTACCTCGTTAAGCGGTTATATACAGTTACTGGAACGTAATGCCAGAAAAACAGGGGATGAGTCTGGTATCCAGCTGATGCATAAAGCCGGAAATCAGCTGAGAAAAATGACCTCCATGATCAATGGATTCCTGAATATATCCAGACTGGAATCGGGAAAAATACACCTTCAGAAACAGGAATTTGAGCTGGATGAACTTATCCGGGACATGATTGAAGATACCCGGATTTCTTCTTCCAATTTCCAGTTTCATCTGAGCCCCTGTGAGCCCGTTCTCGTTTATGCCGACCGGGATAAGGTGGGGGCTGTGATCTCGAACTTGCTGAGTAATGCAGTGAAATACTCCCCCAATAAAAATCAGGTCATCGTTAAATGCGAATTAAAAAATAATTCTGCGGTAGTCAGCATAGAAGACGAAGGCCTGGGTATTGACCAGGAGGACGCTAAAAAATTATTCCAGCGCTTTTACCGTATAGACAATAAAGATAATCCCAATATATCCGGTTTTGGAATCGGCCTCTATCTTTCTGCTGAAATTATTCAGCACCATGGAGGAAAAATATGGGTGGAAAGTGAAAAGGGTAAAGGATCCATATTTTATTTCAGCCTGCCCTTACAGGATAAGGCATAAACGAATTCCTTCCTGACATGTGGATGGGCAGGAATCTTTCCTGTTGATTTCTTAGGCCTAATTTCTCTAAGCGGAATAAAATGATTCTTTGCGGTTGTAGGGCTGCAGAATTATGTTTTGCTTTAAGCTCAAAGTGGAATTGTTTTTATTTTATTTTACAAAAAACAAACATAATAAGTCTTAACAGTGTAATAATAGTATATCCTTAATCTTAATGATACTATCATTTACCTATTTACCTGATATAAACCCAATTGTTCCATTCCCTCATTCCGGGTTAAATACGCTTTCTGAAAGGGTGTCAATCGACTGTTTTTCATCACTATCCCAGCAGGCTGAAAAATATCCATTGGCAATAATGTATGGTAACAGCGGGCTATCAGCTCACAAAAAACAAGAATTGAATGCCTAAATCTCAAAACACCATTCCCTGCGTCATGAAAAACAGCAAGACGGTCAGGTTGATGCTAAAAATTACCTGTACACTGCTCATCAGTTCTTCCATCCAGGTGTCTGCAACAGATAAAAATTTCTACTTCCCATGGAGAAATAGAATAGCTACCGCTGAACTATTTCAGGACACGCTGTCTGCCAAAGCCCTGCAGGATACTGTGGCTAAGGCAAAGCAGGATTCCATCATTACTGGAAAGGTCACTGATGATAAGGGAAAACCGCTAACGGGCGTGACGATTATGGTAAAAGGGAAACAGGGGGGCACTGCCACTGATGCCAGTGGTAATTATGCGGTGACTACTGCAAAGGGTACTGATGTAATGGTCTATTCCCTCTCAGGTAAGGCGACACAGGAAATTCCGGTGAACAACAGGAGCGTGATTAATGTGAGACTGGCTTCTGCAGAGAAGGACCTGAAGGAGGTAGTCGTGATTGGCTATGGCAGCCAGGCACGTAAAGACATTACCGGAGCCATCACGTCGGTAAGGGAACGCGACCTGAAGGAAAGGCCGGTGACGAATATGGTACAGGCATTGCAGGGTAAAGCTGCGGGGGTATATGTAACCACCAGCAGTTCCAGTAACAATGGAAATGAACCAGGCGCTACACCCTCCATCTTTATCAGGGGTAAACGGTCGATTGCTGCAGGAAATGATCCTTTATACGTCATCGATGGTATCCCGGTTAACGGTGGACTGAATGACATCAATACAGATGATATTGTGTCGATGGACATCCTGAAGGATGCCTCTGCAACAGCTATTTATGGTTCCAGGGGAGCAAATGGAGTAGTTATCGTCAGCACCAGGAGGGGAACAAATGGGCCTGCTACGGTAAATTACAATGCCTATGCGGCCATAGGAACCATCAACAGGTATGTTGATGTCATGACCGGCCCGGAGTTTGCTGCCTATAAAAGGGAATCTCGCAGGGCAGCAGGGACCTACACAGACGGTGATCCGGATGCAGAAACTAATCTTTTTACGCCGGTGGAACTGGGTTCTATTGCCAATGGGAGTACCACCGACTGGCAGAGGCTGATGTTAAGAAATGAATTCCGGCAAAACCATGAGCTCAATATCAACGGAGGGACAGAAACGACCAGGTATTCCATTTCTTTCGGTTTTAATGACAACAAAGGATATAATCCGACGCAAAGTTTCAGGCGCTACAGCACCAGGATCAACCTGGATCAGGATCTGGGTGAACGCTTTAGGGTGGGAATTTCCATGCTGGGCTCATATTCGAAAGCCAATACTGCCAATTCCTATAACAATACCCTGATTGCTAACCCACTGGCACAGCCATACGACGCTGAAGGAAATTTGATTTTTCTGCCGATCAGCAGTGATGCTTTGCTGCCCAACCCACTTTCTGATATGGTAGATGGTGCGGTGATTAGCCGTAACCAACGTTTCAGGTTACTGGGCTCTATTTATGGAGAAGCAAAAATTACGGATGGACTAACCTTCAGGATGAATTTTGGCCCTGATTTATCGGAAAGCAGGTCTGGGAATTTCTTTAGTCCCAATACCACCTACAGGAATTTAAGACAATCGGCCGCATCTGTAGAAGATAATTTCAATTTTGTGTATACCTGGGAGAATATCCTGAGTTATAAAAAGACATTTGCCAAAAAACACAGTATAGATCTGACCGGCTTATACAGTATCTCTTCCCTGACCAATGAAGTGACCGGTTCTTCTGTTGAGGGATTGCCGCTGGAATCATTTGAATACCATAACCTGGGCGCTGCAAATACCATTCTTGGGGTAAACAGTCTGTATTCAAAATGGTCGATCCTTTCCTATATGGGGCGCGCGAACTATTCCTTTGATGATAAATACCTCGTTACGGTGACCATGAGGGCTGATGGATCTTCCCGTTTCGGATCTGATAATAAATGGGGATATTTTCCTTCCGCTGCTTTTGCATGGAACATTACGAATGAAGGATTCATGAAGGATATCAAAGCAATTAATAACCTGAAACTGAGGTTAAGTTATGGTAAAACTGGAAATACCGGTATCAATCCTTATCAGACCCAGGGGCTTCTTTCCCGTACCCAGTATGATTTTGGAGGCACAGATGCCTTTGGCTACCAGCTTTCTTCCCTGCGCAATAATGAATTGAAATGGGAATCGACTACCGCATTAAACCTTGGGCTCGACTTTGCCTTGCTGGGTAACAGAATTTCAGGTTCCCTGGAGTTATACCAATCGAAAACCTCTGATCTCCTTCTGCAAAAGGTATTGCCGGGCTCTGGAGGATATTCATCTGTGCTGTATAACGTTGGTGCCACACAGAACAAGGGTATAGAATTGAGTATTTCCACACAGAATATCCTGGCTAAAGGAGAAACAGGTTTTTCCTGGAGTACAGACTTCAACCTGGCTGCAAGCAGGGAGAAGATTACGGAATTGTCCCAGGGAAAAGTAGATGATCCGGGAAACCTCCGTTTTATTGGCCAGCCAATCACTGTATTCTACGATTATAAAAAGTTGGGGATCTGGCAACTTGGAGAAGAAGCGGAAGCAGAAAAATATACTTCAAAAGTAGGCCAGGTAAAAGTACAGGATACTGATGGAAATGGAAAGATTGATGCAAATGACCGGGTAATACTGGGTACTCAGCTTCCGGACCTTACCGGTGGGATCACCAACAGGTTCAGCTATAAAAGATTTACGGTCTCTGCCTTGGTGATTGCCAACTTTGGGAACCTGTTCTCCAGCCAGCTCTACACCACGGCAAACAATACCATGACTTTACAGGGACGCTACAATAACCTGAATGTGAACTATTGGACACCAACAAATCCGACCAATGATTTTCCACAGCCCAACTATGCCAACTCCACACCACTTTTTGCCAATACCCTACAGTACTTTGATGGTTCATTCGTGAAAATTAAGAACATTAGCCTTGGCTACCAGTTTTCATCGGAAATTGCTAAAAAGATCGCTGCAAAATCTCTGCGGATTTATGGCAGTGTACAGGATCCTTTTGTATTTGCACCCTATGTAAGGGACTACAACGGGACAGATCCTGAAATCCCCGGCAGACCCGCCTTAGTTACTTATACTGTTGGACTTAACGTTTCCTTTTAAACCCTTGTATCCATGAAAAGAATATATATAGCCTTATTATTGTCGACAGCACTACTGATTTCTTCCTGCAAAAAAGAGTTGAATGAAGATAGCCGCAGTGAAGTAACAGACGATTACATCAATACACCAGAGGGATTCCAGAGTACGGTAAATGCGGCTTATAGCTTCCTGCGTACCTATTATGGAACAGAATTGGGAGGGAATTTAAGCCTGAGCGGGACGGATGAGTTCACTGCAGGTAAAGATGCCGACAGGGATTACAATAGTTACAGCAGCAACTTAAATGCGACCAAATTACATTTCACGACGACCTGGAATAACTTTTATCAAGCGATTAACAACTGCAATGCGGTCATTAACCGTGCAGCACAAATCCCGGGAATGGATGAAACCTTAAAGACAACCAGGGTAGCAGAAGCCCGTTTTTTACGGGCACAGTATTACTTTATGCTTGTCCAGCTATATGGCGCAGTGCATTTGACGCTTACCGAGACCCAGGGGATCAGCACCACCGCATCGAGGGCACCGGTTGCTGATGTTTACCAAGCTATTATTGAAGACCTGGATTTTGCCACTGAGCATTTGCCGGTAACGGCTGAAAATTATGGCAGGGCAACAAAACCCGCTGCAGCACATCTGCTTTCGAAGGTCTATTTAACCAGGGCTGCACTGAACAACAACCAGGAAGATTACAGTAAGGCAGCAGCATTGGCGAAAGGGGTGATCAATGATTATTCCTTCCGCTTACTGGATGATTTCTCTTCCGTATTTGCCCAGGGCGCAGGTGAACAAAACAGTGAAGTGATCTTTTCTGTACAATACAGTTTAAACGTGCTGACCAATGGGGACGGAAATCAGCTGCATTTGATGTTCTTATTTCCCTACGACCTTCAGCCGGGTATGAAACGTGACCTGGCAAACGGACGCCCATTCAGTAGGTTTAAACCTACAGCATATAACCTGAATACGTTGTACAATCATGCGATAGACGGAAGATTTGATCAGACATTTAAGCGGGTATATTTTTGTAATAACCCGGGGACCTATACCGTCAATGGGCATCAGGTCCAGATGAGTATTGGAGATACCGCCGTATATTTTCCGGATGTGGAGATGACTGCCGAGGAGATTGCTGAAAAGGATTATTCCGTGTATCCGCCAAGCAAAGTTACGGAAGCGATTTATCCTACATTAAGTAAGTTTCTGGATCCTTTAAGAAGGGATGTGAATGATGCTGCGGGCAGCAGGGATTTTATTTTATTCCGTCTTGGAGAAACCTATTTGATCGCAGCAGAGGCGTTGCTGCAGAGTGGCCGGCAGACGGAGGCTGTTACCCTGATCAATACCTTAAGGCGCAGGGCTGCTAAAACAGGAAGTACAACGGCTGAAACGTCGGCAAACAGGTTGGCGATGGAGATTAGTGCTGCCCAACTGGATATTGACTTTATTCTTGACGAAAGGATGCGTGAGTTAAATGGGGAACATCAGCGTTGGTTTGACCTGGTTCGGACCAAAAAACTGGTCAGCAGGGTCAGGGAATACAATGTGCTTGGGGCACCAAATATACAGGACTTCCACATGTTGAGACCTATACCTCAGGAACAGATCGATAGGACAGACGGTGGGATTTCAGCATTTCCGCAGAATCCGGGTTATTGATAACCTGAAATTTACCAGGAGGAGAAGTACCGGTAGGGGTAATGCCGGTACTTTTTACTGGAATTTAATTGTGGCTTTGGATCTTACTTTTTATGGTTTCCTGGATAATGCTGTCCAGTTCCCTGGCCGATATGTGGAGATAGGACATTAAGGTGTGGAAAGTGTCTGGTTCACTTTCTGTATCTTTTAGCAATTCTACAATACCCATAATGCGTGCGAGCGGTGCTCTTACCAGGTGTGCCTGTGACCACTTTATTTCACTTAAATGGAGATTATGCTGCTCTATGGCATGGATGTAATTTGTCCGCTGGGTAATATCCCTCGCATTGGCAAGGATACCCTCAATGCCCGGTTCATTCCGTAAATCTGTCACAACCATTTCTGCCCATCTGATTTCATTATTGCCATTGGTATACCTGAAAGGAGTGAGGTCAATACTTTTGAGGGAATTCAGTTTCGCAAACTCTGTCTTAAATAAAGGTAAGTCCAGCGGATGGATGAAATCAAAAACGTTTTTTCCAAGTAAGGAGTCAGGTTGTATGTGCAAGAGCCTTTCGGCATTTGGACTCACATACAGGTAGTTATTGTCTGTATCCAGGATGAAAATTAAATCTGCTCCATCATGTATTAAAGTTTTGAAACGGCGTTCGCTCGTCATTAAGGCTTCCTCGGCTTTTATTCTGGCCGTTTCATCTATAGCCATCACCAGCCTGGCTTCTTTTCCATTATAGGGAATAGAATTCCCCTTCGTGAATACCAGCATGATTTCGCCCGATTTCTTACGATGGCGTGCAGGAGTAGTATGGTAAAAACCTTCCTGAAGTTCGTTTTTGATCATGTGCATGAAGTCTTTGATATCTTCTTCAGGCCGGATGTCTGTTAAATCCATAGCAAGGAATTCTTCCCTGCTGTATCCGTAATCATTAACTGCTGCATCATTGACATCCAGAAATTTTAAAGACACAGGGTCATAGACAAATGTAGGCTGCGGAGAGAACTGGAAGAGGTTCCGGTATACTTCCTGGTGTTGCCTGTTTTCAAGGATCACCTGTAAAAGAGCTGCAGCACGTTCTATGATCTTCTGTTCCCCAAGGTCAGGATTTTTGATTTCCAGGTAATAGATGCCAAATGTTGCCAGTACCTGTCTATCGGTATTGATGATGGGGTAAGACCAACACGCCTTTAAACCGGCCGCAGTGGCAAACTCATGAAAATTAGCCCATCTCGGATCATTGGCAATATCATTGGAAATGACTTCTTTTTTCAGGTAGGCTGCAGTCCCGCAGGAGCCCTTGCTGATCCCTATTTCGATTCCATCAATGGCGGTAATGAATTTTTTTGGCAGGGATGGGGATGACCAGTTGTACATCCTGTTATTTTTTATCTGCATAATGGAACAGCGCATTTTTGGAAAAAGGGCTTCTATTCCTTTGGTGTAACAGGATAATACTGCTGTAAGGGCTACATCTTTTGAGGAATTTAACTGAAGCACTTCTTTTTCCAGATGTTCCAGGTTGTTAAATAAACTGAATTCATCGATGCTTCTTTCTGCCAGTACCTGTATGGAGATATCTGTATAACTGATCGCTATATAATTCACTACCTGGTTTTCATCCAGCAGCGGATAAATGTCGAGCCGCCAATGTTGTTCGCCAAGATCCTGTAGCTCACCCCTGCTGGAATGGAAATTCATGTCCTGAATCTGGTATAATTTCTTTTCCGATAATACAAAGTTAAAGGCCTCATAAATATGAGCTGCCATTTGCATATCACAGTCATGATCTGCTGTGAAAGCATCAAAAAAGGTCTCCCCTGGCTGATAGGCCGAAGACATAGGCACAAGATGATGAAAAGAATGATTCACCAGCGCAATTGAAAAGGAGGGGGCATCTGCTTTGAGTATAATGCCAGGAGTCGGCTGGCAATTATAAATTATTTCAATCTCCTTTAAGTTCATTATCATAGGATATAGGAATCAATCTACTATTTTTTTGTAACAATGAGCATTATTTTGTTGATGTTTAGCGATTTGTCAATAGAGATATGGCGAATTTTAATTGAGAAAGGCGATTTTTTAGTGCAAATTATATGTAAATATCTGGTTACACAAATGGATATTGCCCTGGTCAGCCCTGATGCTACAGGCTTGCATTTTGAGCTAACCAGGGTACAATTGGACGTCAAAGGTTTGTTTAAACAGGGATATAGATCCCTCTTACTTCGTTCAGTTTCATGGTCATCTGTTGTGCATCATGTTGGATCCAAATTTCATAGTCTTCAATGGCTTTTAATCTCAACTCATCAGAAATATATCCTTCTTCTACCATTTGTGTCGATTGCGCTACTTTTGACCAGATACCTATCCTTGACAGGAAATTATCTTCTCCTCTCTTATACGTCTCATCGGCATTCAATACTTCCACTCCAGCAAAACCTGCTGATGTAAAATAATCCTGCAGATCATCAGCGATATGGTTATTCATCCCGGCATCACTTCGCCATTTCAAAAAGGTCTGATAAAACGACCGCATGCTTTCTGGTGGAGAGGGGAGCCATGCCAGGTTTTCATGATTATAATCCAGAATAGAAATCCTTCCCCCTGGTTTCAGCAGGTTTTTCATTTTCTTTAAAGCTTCCAATGGATTATTTAACCACTGTAAGGTACGGGCAGAGACAATGAGATCGAATTTCTCTGTATCATTGAAATCGAAAAGGTCTTTATGGAGAAGGAGAAGGTTGGTGGTCTCTTTATAGCTTTCGGCTCCGCTGACAATGAACTTTTCTGTATTGTCAATGCCAGTCACCGAACCTTCCGGGCCTACTAACTTCGCGATGTCGCTCGATATGGCACCGGTTCCACATCCAACGTCCAGTACACGGAGTCCCTTTTTTAACAAGGGAAGCAAGGTTGAGTAGTCCGTAGCGAGGCTCCGGTTGTCAAAAATCTTATGGGTGGTCTGATGATCACGATGAATCGTCTTGTTCATGTCATTCTTGTTTCTAATGTTCTGCTGGTAAGTTAATTAAAAAAGTATAGATTATGGGTGACTGCACAGTTCGGTTTTTATAGAACTCCGGGAAGATCATCACCTGGTTCTGTGAAGGCTATCTGTGGTTCATAGATGGGCCCTGATCTCTTTTTTCCTGTCATCGCTCCGGGAGTACCGGTAAACTGAACAGGGAGGGGACGGACAGCTTCAACTTATTAAACAGGTATCCTGTTGAGAATTAGAGAATACTAAATTTTAAAGTGATCTTCATCAGTTAATTAAGCAATAACCGTGTTTTCTGGTATATACAGGCCAATAATTTAATTTATTTTTGGCAGATGGATTTTCAAATTGTTGCCCGTTTATGGTGAATAGTGCTAAAATACTCGAGGTTCTTAAAGGTTCGCCAAGCGTTGATTTACTGAAACTCAGGAATAGGGAGATTGTAATTGAATTTCTCCTCCAGACTTTTATCAATGGAGATACGGTGGTCTCCTCTGATCAGGTCCACAGCCGGCTTTCAGATTTTCTGGATCTCAGGCAGATTGAGGGTGATGAGGACAATGAGATCGAGATTTTTGATACGTATGAGGTCAAGGCAAAAAAATACATAAGAAAATGGGCAGATAGTGGTTTTCTCACGAATTATCAGGATGATAAAGGTGAGGTTTTCTATGAAATGTCGTCACATTCCGGTAAAACGATCGACTGGCTGATGAGTCTCCAGAAAAAGGAATTTGTTGGCACCGAGTCGAGGTTTAAGGATATTTTCAGTCAGCTGAGGAACCTGGTGGAATTTACGGATGAAGACCAGGAGAAAAGGATAGCCTTACTGGAAAGTAAAAAGCTGGAGATCGAACAGGAGATTCAGCAGTTGAAAGATGCAGAAGGTGCGAAGGTATACCAGGATTTTGAGATCATTCCCCGATTTAACCAGCTTACGCAGACGGCAAAAGAATTGTTATCTGATTTCAAAGAAGTAGAATTCAATTTCAGGGAAATTACGCGGCAGATTTATCTCAAACACGCTGAAGGAAGCCTAACCAAAGATCATATCCTGGAATTCACCTTTGATGCACTGGACCAGCTGAAAGAGAGTCAGCAGGGAAAAAGCTTTTATGCCTTTTGGTCTTTCCTGTTGAATCCTGAATTGCAGGAGGAATGGACATCCCTGAGTAAGGAATTGTTCCAGACCATGGAAGCAAGGAAAATCAGGGTGGGCGATTTCTTCCTGAAGGATATGAAAAAATACCTGCATGCTTCAGGCCAGAAAGTATACAAGGCCAATGATAAAATGGCGGAAAAGCTTGGCCGGATTATCAGGGAAAGTGAAGCTACCGGAGCTATGGTCACGAAAAACCTGATTCAGGAAATCAAGATGCTCCTTATTGAAGCCGGAAAACAGCAACAACGACCTGATATCGGTTTTATGCTGGAGATGGAACCGGATATTCATGTGCCCTTTGAGCGCCGCCTCACGTTCGAACAAACGGAAGAGGTGACGTATGAACACCGTCCGCAGATGGCCGATAAAGACATTTTAAATGCATCAAATATTGGTAAGCTGTTTTCTCAGAAAAAAATAGACAGGGAAGCGATCAGATCCAATATCCGTACTGTACTCTCTGAAAAAACGCAGGTTACCCTGTCGGAAATCATTGAGATGAACGGGGGCCTCGAAGATGGCCTGCCGGAATTATTCGGGTATCTCTCAGTAAGCCGCGATTTTAAACATACGGTAAACGCCGACAATGCGCAACGCATATTTTTTGACCGGGAACAGCGGAAGTCTATCAGTGTTCCCGAAGTAATATTAACTAAATGAGCAGTTTCGAAAATAATTTAAAGCCATATTCCAGGGCTATAGTCAAGCTAATGAAAAATGGTACCGTCTACAGCAGTTCTTCCGTATGGGAAGATATCCTGTACTACCAGAATGATATACAGGATTATATTAACGTTATGGGTCTCGAACTCATCCTGCGCAAAGATGAAGGCCGCGCATTCCTGACACAATTTGAAGACAGTGAAGGAAATACCCTGGGACTGATCAGCAAAAGGCAGATGGGCTTTGAAACATCTATTGTGCTGGTGGTACTGCGTCAGGTACTGGAAGAATTCGACCATAATCCAACACAGGTACAGTCGGTCGAAAAGTTTATCCTCCATAGCGGAATCAAAGACGAGCTGGAACTTTTCCTTCCGGAAAAGTATAACCGGGTGAAGCTGCTCAAAGAACTTGACAGCTACATCTATAAGATTGTAGACATGGGATATTTAAAGGTGGTCAATGCCGATCCTGATCCGCTGTATCAGATACAGCGTGTCATTAAAGATAAAGTAACACTTGATATTCTGAAAGAATTCAAAATAAACCTGGAGGAGTATGTATAGTCTGTTTAGCACAAGTTCAGATAAGGCAGGTTTCAGGCTCCAGTATATGGAACTCTATAATTGGGGAACATTTGACGGCCAGATTTTCCGGATCTCCCCGCAGGGAAACAATTCATTGCTTACCGGTGCCAATGCATCCGGAAAGAGTACCTTCATCGATGCCTTACTCACGCTCATGGTTCCTATAAAAAACGACAGGTTTTACAATCAGTCGTCTGGGGTAGAGAAAAAAGGCGACCGTACCGAAGAGAGTTATGTCTATGGTAACTATGGTAACATTCAGAAAGAGGGGGAGCTCGGAACCACCACACAGACCCTGAGAGACCATACCACCTATTCCGTATTGCTTGCTTCCTTTGCCAATACCGATGGACAGGTGGTTACCCTATTCCAGGTCCGCTGGTTTAGCAATGGAGAACTCAAAAGGTCTTTTGGTATAGGCCGCATTCCGCTGGAGATAGAAAAAGACTTTGTGCCGTTTGATGGAAAAGGAAACTGGAGGCGAAAGCTGGAACGCCTGTACAACTATGGCTATTCCAAAAAGAGGGTTGAATTTCTGGACGGCCCGGTAAAATATGCCGAACGGATGTCAGATTTGCTGGGTATGCGCTCAGCAAAGGCCTTAAGCCTTTTCAATCAGGTGGTAGGTGTGAAAGTCCTGGAAGACCTGGACGAATTTATCCGTGCAAACATGCTGGAACAACTGGATGGGGAACAGGAATTCCTGCAGCTCAAAGACAGCTTTGTAACGCTGATGGATGCAAAAGTTAATATTGAGAAAGCCAAAGAGCAGATTGCCCAGTTGATTCCCATTCGTGATGCGGCACTGGAACTGGAGGAAATCGGCAAAAAGTTAACGGCACTGCTGAACAATAAGGAACTTGGTGTCTATTGGTTTGCGGCGAAAGGAATTATCCTTACTCAAACGGAACTGGAGAATTATAAAACAAGGATGGGTGCCCTATTGGATCATCTGGAGAAACTGAGGGAAAAGAACGATGGGCTGAAAAAGGAGGAAAGAGACCTTTCCATTTCCATTGCCAGGGATGAAGTGGAGCAGCAGATAGAAAAAATTGCGGAAGAAATACGCAGGGCAGAAAAAAACAGGAATCAGCGTAAATACAAGCTTGACAGTTATAATATCATCGCGGCTGAACTGGAATTACCTCTGAATCCTGATGAAACAGTTTTCCTGGAGTCCAGGGAAATTGCCCGTCATAAAAGGACAGACTGTGACCTGAGCAGACAGGCGGAGGATGAACTGATGCGGCTGGCAAAAAATGAGGAGGAGAAAACTGCCGGAGAAATTGAAAGCCTGGTTTCTACGATCCAGTCCCTCCAAAAAAACAGGAACAATATCTCCGGGCGTGAGGCCGATATCAGGGATGAAATTCTTGCCCATATTGGTGCCACCAAAGATGAGGTACCCTTTATCGGTGAGCTGATTCGGGTAGCTGAAGAAGAATCTATTTGGGAGCCTGCCATAGAAAAGGTACTGCATAACTTTGCCCTGCGCATGGTGGTGCCGGAGAAATATTATAAGGAAGTCAACGCCTATGTGAACAATACCAATCTGAGGGGACGTATCACCTATCAGCGTTACCAGGGATATACTTCTGCCGGCAGCCTCAAACGCCGGTCATATGGGGAAAACCTGCTGGTCAATAAGCTTGATTTCAAAAATGACAGCTCCTATGCAGAATGGCTGGAGGACCTGATTGCAGGACAGTTTGATTATAACTGTGCAGAAAATCTGGAGGAATTTAACCGCTTCACGGAAAAAACAATTACCATTGAAGGATTGATCAAGGCGGTAAAAGGAAAGCATGAAAAGGATGACCGTCCGCATGTCTCCAGGAAAGAGAATTTTATTCTTGGCTGGGACAACAAAGAGAAAATGAACCTGTTAAAAAAAGAGCTTGAGCTGTTGCAGGATAAACAATCGGCCAGTAAACAGCAGGTCAAAGCCATTGAAAAGGTTATTCAGCAAATTGAAGTATCGAAGGACAAGGCGGCGGCTTTTCTTTCAGGGTACCTCAGCTTTGAAGAGATCAACTGGAGCATTTTTATAGATGAAATTCAGCAGAAGCAGGACCAGAAGCAAAAACTGGAAAAGGCCAATGACAAAAACCGGGAATTAAAAGACCAGCTGAACCTGGTCAAGGCAGACCTCGACAAAACAGAACTGGAAAAAGATGGTAAGAACCGCGAAAAATATGGATTGGAAGGAATGATTTCCAGTCTGCAAAAGGAATTGGTAGCTTATCAGCAGACGGTAGAACTTATTGGGAATGAACCTGAAGGGGTGATTGCCTTTGAAGAGGAGCAGCCCGATCTGCAAAATCTGAAATACAGTGCCTTTAAGAATACATGGAATACTTTCACTGAAGCCAACCGTACGGAGACACTGAAGTTAGAACGTGAAAAAATGGTGAAGGAGAGTGCGGTAAGGATTAAAATTAATGCATTTAAACATCCGCTGGAAGATGTGGTGTTAAGGTTCAGGGACTGGCGTTCCGATGTGAATAGTCTGCCTGAGTCTACCAACCTTGAATTTATCACGGAATACAATAAATACCTGCAACGTCTCCAGCAGGATAACCTGCCGAAATACGAGAAGAAATTTGATGAGTACCTTCAGGAAACGATTACCAATAAAATTGGTGATTTCAGGATGTTCTTTGAAAACTGGTCGGATGCCATCAGGGAAAACATCAGGGTGTTGAATGACGCATTGATAGAACTTGACTTCAAGAGTACACCTAAGACGTATATTCAGCTGGTATTTCCTGACAGGATCAGTGATGATGTGAAAGAATTTAAGCGTTTGCTGAGCAATGCCATTCCCAACATCAAGGAAATGGACAACTTTGATGAAGGGAAACGACAACATTTTGAACAGCATATAGAACCATTAATTCATAAGCTGGAGAAAGAAGAATGGCGCAAAAAGGTGATGGATGTACGTGGATGGTTCAGCTATAAGGCGGAAGAGTTCTATAAAGAAACCGGGCAGAAATTCAAGACCTATGAAAATATGGGCCAGCTTTCCGGTGGAGAGAAGGCACAGCTCACGTATACCATCCTTGGATCGGCTATTGCGTATCAGTTTGGATTGACCAAAGAAGGCCTTCAGACCAATTCATTCCGTTTTATTGCCATTGATGAGGCTTTTAAAGCGCAGGATGAGGATAAGGCACGTTACCTGATTACGCTTTGTAAACAGCTGCACCTACAGTTATTGGTGGTTACGCCGAGCGATAATATCCATATTGTAGAAAACGATATTTCTTTCATCCATTTTGCCGAACGCAAGAACGAACGTAATTCATGGCTGTATGATATGCCTATAGAACAGTTTAAAGCGGAAAGGGAGCAATTGGCTGAGATGCTGTAACTTTCTGATGCTTTCGAACTATCTATCATGTGGTATTGTTTCCGATGAACAGGAATGCCAGTAAGGTTGGTCGGGCTGTTCAATAGGATATAAAAATTGCCTTCCAAAAAATGATGGAAGGCAATTTTTACGAAATGTTTAACTATATTGAACGCTCTGATATTCTAAAGCTCTTTACGTTACATTAAATGTTTAATTATAATAATAAATCCTTCCGTCCGGTAAGCAATAGTGAAAATGGGGAAACCTCAGCAGATACGGTTTTCCATTATCAGCAGACGGGTAATATTTTAACTTCTGAATATGCCGGCGGGCAGATAAAAGTTGGCCACCTGATAGGTCTTGTGGACAAAAATGGGGTAATTGATATGCGTTATCACCAGGTGAACGAAAACAATGAGATCATGACCGGGATTTGCAGATCTGTTCCAGAGCTACTGCCGAATGGTAAGATCAGGCTTCATGAAACCTGGCAATGGACATCAGGTGATTATTCTAAGGGACACTCCGTTATTGAGGAAGAATAGGTTTTAGCATCAAACATTCATCATCTGATGATACCTGATGAATAACCATAGATACCAATTTAATATCTTTCTTTAGTGTGAAACCTTTACAGTGATTATTCCGTATATAAATGCTTTGCAAAATACGCATTGTTCAACAGGCAATTAGAAGGAATAATTTTGACACACAATTATAATGACCTTTCAGATGATGAACTGCTGCTCCTGCACAGGAAAGGTGACCGTAAAGCATTTACAACCATCCACAATCATTACTGGCCTGACTTGCTGGTTCATGCCAATAAAATGCTCAGGGATGAGGACCTGGCCAAAGGTGTTGTTCAAGACCTGCTCACCCATTTATTCCAGCATATTGAAAATATACATATCAATAAATCTTTAGCCGCTTATCTCCATGTATCCATCACTCACCGGGTACTGAATCTGATTAAAAGAAGAAAGGTGCTTAAAATAGACTACCTGGAATCTATTGCAGGTTATGAGATTACAGATACACATGAGACCGATGAAAACCTGATCCTTAAAGAACTCATTCAGGTGATCGACCAGGAAATTGAAAGAATGCCTGCGGAAATGAAGCGGGTTTTCAAGCTCAGCTATAAAGAAAACAAGACCAATCAGGAAATTGCTGAGGAACTGAACATTGCATCATCAACAGTGAGTACGCACATATCAAGAGCGATCAGGAAGCTCAAAAATAATCCGGATATCAATCATCATTTTAACCTGATGTTATTGGTTACCCTCCAGGTAATGGATAAACCTGAGCTCCTGAGTCACCCGATAAAAAATATTTTGAACTGATGTAGTTCTGGGCTTTGCGAAAGTTGTCATAAGATTATAAACCCCATTGTTTATAATAAACCAAATACGATGACTAAAAATGAAGTTATTGCCTTGCTGCAAAGGTATGAAGATCAGTTGTGTACGCCAGAAGAACGGGTGTTTTTACAGAATTGGTATCTTGACCAGTCGAAAAAGAATGCCTCTTTAACTTTGTCTGAAAATTTCCTGATTGACAAAGAAGCCAGTCTACGGCTGATTCTATACCCCAGGGCAAGGCATCGGATATCTACTTTGAAAAGGAGTGTCTACCTCTATAAAAAATACAGCCGTATAGTGAACACTGCATTATTTATTATCTGTTTGTCGGTTTCCTTTCTATTGTACCGTTCCATGGGAGGCGATGGAAGGGCTGTTGTACCCGGTGGTTACAGGGCCATGTTAACTTTGCCGGAAGGGGGAACGATCAATTTGGTGGATGCTGGAAATGGGGTAATTGCTACGGATGGGGCAATGAAAATCCGTAAAGTCAACAATGAACTGCTCTTTGAAATCATAGACAGTCAAAAAATCTATAGGGAGAGGGGACAAGGTGAGTATAAAATTGAAACACCCAATGGAGGTCAGTATGCTGTGGTATTGCCAGACCATTCCAAAGTTTGGCTGAATGCGGGTTCTACGATCAGTTTTCCGGTGGATTTTACTGCTGCTGACCGTAGGCTGCAGTTGAATGGAGAAGCTTATTTTGAAGTTTTTAAAGATAAGTTGCATGCTTTCCGGGTGCGTACAAAAATGCAGAATGTCGAAGTTTTGGGCACACACTTTAATATCAGCAGCTATGCCGATGAGGCCGTGACAAAAACTACCCTTCTTCAGGGAACTGTACAAGTTGTTCCGTTAACCAGTGCCTCTGGTCATGCCCCTACTGAAAATCTCAGGGTACTGGCTCCCAATGAGGAAGCTGTATTGACTCCGAATGCTTTTTATGTCAAAAAAGTAGACCCTGCGGATGCCATTGCATGGAAAGATGGATTGTTCACTTTTACTGATCAGCCCTTAGAAGAGGTGATGGCAGAAATAGGCCGCTGGTATGATGTGAACATCTCTTATGGGGATGGCCAATTGAAAGAGGAGAAATTCACCGCGTCATTTTCGAAATACACTTCCATGACTACCGTACTTAAAATATTGGAAAGTACCGGCGCCGTATATGGGGAAAACGGCGATGTGCCGGTGAAAAAGGAGGATATACATTTTAGGATGGAAGGGAGGGAGCTGAAAGTCTACAGATGAAACGCGGGTGAAGCAGATGTTCCGCAGGAACCGGAAAATACAAAGCCCCGACAGACATCAGGGCTTTGAAATACCTGGTTGTTGCTATTCTTATTGCGACTAACAATAAAATAAAATCAACCCAAATACACTTAAGATGTATAAAAATCATACCACTTTTATAAAGTTTACCCGATACTTTGTTTCCGGAGTTACCTGTAAGATTAAATTTGTCTCTATCCTGCTGCTGGGGATATTTATGCAGATCAGTTTCAGCGCTTCTGCACAACGAATTACGCTGAAGAAGAAAAACATCTCTTTGTTGCAGGTGATGAAGGAGATCCAGAAACAGACCGGTTATTCTTATTCCTGGCGTTCCGACTTAGTGAAAAAATCACTCATTGTGAATACAAATTTCAATAACACACCGCTGTTAACGGTATTGGATCAATGTCTGCGGGATAATTCCCTGGATTATAAGTTCGTTGACCAGGCCATTATTGTAAGGTCCTCCCTGAAACCTATGAAAAATTCTGCTGCCGGAGGAAAAAGGACAGCAGCATCCCTGAAACTGGTTTTAAGAGATCATAATGCCAACATTATTACTGGGCGGATTATCGATGAAAAGGGACTGCCTTTAAGCGATGTGCTCATTAGGCTTAAAGGGACGACGAATGTCGTATCCAGTGATACCGCAGGAAAATTTTATCTTTCTGTTCCTCTTACAGGTAAATATGTACTGCTGATTTCCTATTTGGGCTATTCGGGTATTGAAGTTTCTCTGAAAAATGACCAGTTTACTGAAATTTCAATGCTTCCGGTTTCGGCAAGCCTGCAAACAGTTACCGTGTATGCTACAGGTTATCAAAATATACCTAAGGAAAGGGCAACCGGTGCCTTCACTCACCTGGATAGCAAGGAAATCAACAGATCAACAAATGTGAATATTCTTGAACGACTGGAAGGGATCACCAGCAGTCTGCTGATTAACCGTAACCTGCAGAACGGTGCCAATAATGCTGCGCTTTCTATCCGTGGACGCAGCACAATTTTTGGAAATGCAGAACCCCTGATTATTGTTGATGGTATCCCTTACTCCGGAAGTATCAATCAGATCAATCCCGCAGATATTCAATCAATAGATTTATTAAAAGATGCAGCCGCCGCATCAATATGGGGAACGAGGTCGGGAAATGGCGTTCTGGTCATTACCACAAAGAAAGGGACTAAAAACCAGCGATTGAATATCGGAGTGGTTTCTACACTTACCACATCCGGCAAGCCCGACCTCTATTACCTTCCCACCATGAGCCCTGCTGACTATATTGACCTGGAGCAGTACCTGTTTTCTAAAGGATATTATAACAGTAGCCTGAATACGGATTATATGGCCGTGACACCAGCTGTTGAACTCATGGCCAAACGACAAAATAATGAGCTTACACAAACCGAATTTGATAAACGTATCCAGGAACTGAAATCACATGATGTCCGCTCCGATTTATTGCGCTATGCCTATAGAAATAGCGTATACCAACAGTACCAGTTAAATTTAAATGGAGGAGGCGTAAATAATACCTATTACCTGTCGGGTGGATTTGATAAAAATCTGGAGAACGATGTCACCAATAGTTTTGACAGGCTTACCTTAAATGCCAGCAATACCATTTCGTTGTTGAAAGAAAAATTGGATATTTCTACCGATGTCAATTTTTCCTCCAGCCACACCAACAGCATTTATCGCTCATACACACCGCTGACTCCTTATGACCGGTTAGCAGATGATTATGGAAATTCATTGCCGGTGGCCAATACACTACGGCTATCTTATGTGGATACTGCCGGAAAGGGAAAACTATTGGATTGGTATTACCGTCCAAAGGATGAAATGAAACCCGATAATTTCAGCAGTCTCATTCAATACAGGGTTCAGCTTGGACTCCGGTATAAACTGCTGGAAAGTTTGAGTTTGTCTGCTCATTATCAATACCTGAAGGAAACAAATGATATTTTGCGCTATGCTGATGCGGAGAGTTATTATACAAGAAACCTGATCAATACATTTAGTTCCATAACTGACGGAGTGGTCACGAAGGTGATACCGCAGGGTGATATCATGGAGGAGAATCTGTCCGATCTGAATGTCAAGACCTTACGTGTGCAGTTGAATTTTAATAAGATATTCTGGAAAGATCACGAGTTGAATGCACTTGCAGGGTATGAAGGGAGTGACAGCAGAAATGAGGTAAATAACCAGATTTTTTATGGATACCATAAGGAAACCCTTCAAAACCAGAATAACAGTATCAATCCCATGAAGTCTTATTCTTATTATTATTCTCCCTTTTCATCGGTATTTATTTCTACAGCTCCTGTTCTCCGGGAGAACATCAATATCACCCAATCTTTTTACGGGAATTTTTCCTATATGTACCGCAATAAGTATCTCCTGTCCGGAAGTGTCAGAAAGGATGAATCCAATATATTTGGCATCAAAGCAAAAAGAGGGGTGCCACTATATTCTGCGGGGGTATCCTGGATTGTTAACCGTGAAAAGTCTTATCCATTCGATTGGCTTCCCTCTTTAAAACTGAGGCTGACGTATGGACACAATGGGAATGTCGACAAGACCGTATCAGGTTACCTCACCATTCAGAATTATAGTGTGAAAAACCCTTTTGGGAGTTTGTATGCGATCATCATTAATCCGCCGAATCCATCGCTGAGATGGGAGAGGGTCAAAACATGGAATGCAGGCCTGGATTATCAGTTCAGGAACAACAGGATTTCCGGCAACATAGATTTTTATCGGAAGAATGCGGTGGATCTTATTGGTAATTTGCCTGTTGCCATGCAATCAGGCGTTGCTGAATTCAGGGGAAATGGAGCCAGTGTATGCACCAAAGGAGTTGATGTAGTCGTCAATACCAGGAACCTTGTCAGGGCTTTTCAGTGGACCACTTCATTTCTGTTCAATTACAATACGGATAAGGTGACTACCTATGATATTAAACAGACGGCAAATCTGGATATTGTTCAGAGTAATTATAGAAATCCCTTAGTTGGCTATCCCTATTATGCTGTTTTCAGTTTTCCTTCAGCAGGTTTAGATGCAAACGGAGAACCACAGGGATATTTAGATCATCAGGTAAGTAAAAATTATACTTCAATCCTGATGTCACTGGATCCTGCAGAGCTGAAATACCATGGTTCGGCAACACCCAAATATTTCGGGAGTTTGATCAATACGTTCAGCTATAAGAATATAGAACTCTCTGTTAACTTAAGTTATAAACTGGCCTATTTTTTTAAGCGGTACCAGGTATTCTCGGGGAGCACCTATGACTATCAATATTTAAATTATGATAAACGGTGGCAGCATCCCGGTGATGAAAATCACACGAAGATTCCTGTCCTGACTTATCCGGGAGATCTGAGTTATGGCTTTTTTGAAAATTCAGAAGATGTCATAGAAAAAGGCGATCACCTTCGTCTCCAGGATATCAGGCTCTCTTATCTATTCCCCTTTAAGGCTGGTCTGAAATCGCATTTTAAAAGTGCAAACGTTTTCCTGTATGCCAAAAACCTGGGCGTCCTCTGGTGTCAGAATAAATGGAATATAGACCCGGATTATGGAACATCCGGTATCCCGCAACCATTCAGCTGTTCATTGGGACTTAATTTTATGCTGTAGTTACTGATCGTGTATTATATTAATAATTATTTAGAAATGAAAAGGATTATTTCATTACTCATTATAAGTGTCATTTTTTCCTGTGGAAAAAAATTAGACTTGAAGCCAGACAGCGATATTGTTCAACCTGCGACGGTAAAGGACTTTGAAAACCTGCTGGACAATACGGAGGTCATGAACAGTACACCCGGATTGGCGCAGATATCTGCAGATGAATATTTTATTCCTGATCTCCAATCATGGCAGGCGATCAGTTCCGTGACACAGCGGAACGCCTACCTGTGGTTAAAGGACCTGTATGGTGCAGAAACCAAAATCAAGGATTGGTCTGCTCCCTACACCACCGTGTTTTATAGCAATAGTGTGATTGATCTGCTGGCTAAAAAAGATATCAGCAATGACCTCGAGATGCAACACATTCAGGGCCGGGCATTATTTTCCAGGGCTTATGCTTTCTACGCCCTGGTCAGCATCTTCTCTAAGGCCTATGATGCGGCAACGGCCGCAACTGATTTAGGTGTGCCCTTAAAATTAAGCTCAGCGATTGATGAAACGCAGCCACGCAGCTCTGTACAGGCAACTTACGACCAGATTATTAGGGATGCTTTAGCTGCCGGGGAGCTGCTGGAACAAAATTTTAATCCGGAAAAGAAGAACAGGCCTTCGCAGGTCGCTGCTTTTGCTTTCCTTGCCCGGGTCTACCTGAGCATGAGAAAATATGATTTGGCAGAATGGTATGCTGACAAGGCGATGAATTTATACGCTGTTCTGGTGGATTTCAATACCCTTCCAATCACTAACCGTTCTTCTTTTACCGTAAATAGCGTGGAAACCATTTATTACTCTCAACAAATTATGGCCTACAGTTCCACCACTGTGGGTTCAGCTCCCTTATATGGTATTGATCCATTGCTCATCAATTTATACGAACCTAAAGATTTGCGGCTGAAGATTTATTTTAAACTTAGTCCGGTTGGTCATGCGATTATTAAAGGAATAAACTCTATCGGATATCCGTTTACCGGATTGGCGACAGATGAGCTCTATCTCATTAAAGCGGAATGTCTGGCCAGGAGACAGCAGAAAGATGATGCCCTGTTATTTTTGAATACACTGGTTAAAACCAGGTATGTATCTGGTGGGTTCAAGGCAATTACTGCTGCAAATTCCAGCATGGCACTTGATAAAATTTTAACTGAACGCCGGAAAGCATTGATATGGAGATCTTTGAGATGGACTGATCTGAAACGTCTGAACCTGGAAGGAAGGGACATCACCCTACGCAGGAATGTTGAGGGACAGATGTATTCTTTAGCACCCAATAGTCCGTTATATGTAATGCCTATTCCATTGGATGAAATTCTGCTCAGCAAAATCCAGCAGAATATCCGTTAATGGTTATCATGAATCCTCCTGGAGGATTTGACCGGGTTAGAGGTGTAGGGATTAGGGTTCAGCTGAGTCATAAACTGACAATTTTAGACAGAGAAGGGTGACCTGCATCAATCAAAAGGCTGTATCAGATGACACAGCCTTTTGATTTTTTCGGCGATTGGATGATGTGGTGGATATTAAATGACCACCAGATGCCGGGTCATTCTTACCCTTCAATCCTTACAAAGATTCATAGAATCCTCTTTCTGATTCAATAACTGCACCTGCCGGCCTGTTGTTATAAAAAAACTGCTCGTCGCCGGGACTTGAATTCGGATAATATAAAGTGCAGGCATGGACAGCTGTTGAAGTCATACATAAACCCAGTTCGGGATTGCTGATGTATCTCCCGTTTGGTTGCTGAAAGTAGACCTTTACTAATTTATTGAGATTTTTTGGTTCAGTGGCGGTAAAAGCACTTAAAGCGATAGCGACCAGTGCGATGCACATACTTGAAATAATTTTTTTCATTATTGTTTAGTGTTGAGGTGAATAACATTTTTATGAAAGATATACGGGCGGCGTATACCTACAATTCATAAGTACCCTTTGCAAGAGACTCCAGACGGAGGGTGGTAGGTCTGTTGCTGTAGAAAAAATTCCATAAACCCGGATCGAAAATATAGGTAATTGTGCAGGGATAAATGGATTCTGCCGTACAGATCTGGTCCGTAGGATAGTTCACATCGTAAAATCCGATGTGAGTCTGATAATAGGTAGTCACAAGAAATGGTCTACGGCCAAAATACTCTCCATGATTCAAAACGCTCGAGCCCATACCTACAGTAGTGGCGAGCAAGCCAAAAATTAAACTTTTCATATTATATTATTTAGGTTGTTAGTAATTCTTTTTTAGAAAGGATTCCTCCTTTTATGGCTTTTTAGGACTTAAAAAAATTCCGGTAGCGGATAATCCTGTAAGAACAAGGTTTAGAAGGAGATGCTGTTTCCAGGTAAGAATGGTCAGTACCCCACCGCAATTGCAGGTATGTGTGGTCTCAAAATAGATCATGTAGACCAGGTAGCAGGTAAATAGCAGCATAAGTACAAAAGAACCGATGAGTGCAATTCTATTGGTTCTTGGAATAATCAGCAAAATGCTTAGTAGTATTTCTGTTGAAGGGATAAAATAAGCCACCCATGTGGAGAAACTTCCTATCAGAACAGATTTGCTTAAAATTAAGCTGAAGGTGTGGAAGGTTATTATTTTGCTGACTGCAGTATATACAAATAAGAGTATAAATACGTTAGTCACAAATACCAATAAATTCCTCCTGGTTTTCCCAGATAACTTCGTTACTGGAATTTTTTTTAATACGGTTTCCATAGCTGTAAATTATAGAACTAATTTAAAAAGGATATTCCTCTTGGTTGTGTTGCTTTTGATCAAACAACAGTACCTTTTAAACAAGTTCAGGTGACATTGTAACACTCCATAATGGCCGAGGGGAAGAAGGTTGCTGATGGGGTTTAAGTGTACAAAGGTTTTCTTAAAGCATGGAAATGGTGGATAGCTGTTACGGAGCTACATTAGCTTTTTTTTGATCTGGAGATGGTTTGGCGACTGATGCCAAGGAAAGAGGCTATTTCCTGTTGCTGGAACTTTAAGCCTACTTTGGGAATGGCCTGCTTCAGTTTATAATAGCGGTCGGTTGAGGGCAGGGAGATCAGGTCCATGATCCTTTTTCGGCAAGAAATGAAATCATTGAACAATATGGCTTCTATAAGTGGCTTTAAACAGGGAAAAGAGGTAATGGATTCGTTTAATTTTTGTTTAGAGATAGAAATAACAAAGCTTTCCTGTGTAATTTCAATATAAAGGTTTGAGGGGCTGGCAAGGAAAAAACTTAAGGTATCAGTAATAAAGGTCTGTTCATCCCACAGATATAAGATATGCTGTTTATTGTCATCATCTTTAAAGTATCCTTTGGCAGCTCCCCAGTCCAGAAAATACACCTGGTCTGCGATATTTCCCGGAGTAAGTAACAGCTGGTTTTTTTCAAGATAGCTGAAACAGAGCTGCGCATCCATAAACTGTATAAATTCTTCACGTTTGTGGTTGTCGCGCAGCTCATTAGGGAAGTTCTTACAGTCCAAAAGGGCTTCGTATAATCGATGTTTGATCATGTGGTTTGAGCGATGGGTGTGTACGTTTAAAATAAACCGCAATAACAAAAATAATTATTATTGCGTATAAAACGCAGCATGGTAGGTGTTTATATCGGTGCCCTGATGTTTGTACGGGCATTTGGGCGTTCTCCGGAAAATAATGGGACAAATGTCCCGGTATGAAAGGAGGGAAGCTTTGACCTCAATGGCCATACGATCAATTTGTGCTATTGAAAATTTAGTCATCCCTGCCATGAATGACCACAAAGGTTTAGACTTATGGACTGCCAAATGTCTTTAATTTGGCTGCGCTGAGTGAATTGGTAAAGCTTTTGTATAGTGATAGGATACCTAACCTTCGGAAAATGGAATTTTATAAGGATAAAAAAAAATCAGGAAATCTTATTCTCGTTTATGCAGGCTTAATTCTGGTACTGACGGGCATTTTATTGTACAGTACAGGCGTATTCTCTGATGTGATCCTGGCTAAGGGCATCGCTATATCTCTGGTTTTTATTTTATTCCTCAGTGTTTACCTGATCAAAATGCTCATCGCTTACAATGATACTGACCCACAAATAGTACTTAATCAGGAAGGAATCGTCTCAAAAGTTACTTCCCTGAGTAAGGCTGCCGGATTAATCAGGTGGGAGGATATCAAGAATATTAGTCTTGACCGCATTGGCGGAGATACGCTGGTTACCCTTCAGGTGGGGAACCCTGATCATTATCTCCCGGTTATCCGTAAGCATATTTCGGCAATGATGTTAAAAGGTGTTCAGGATAAAAACGGAAATCTCACCATTTACCTCACTGCCTCGGAACTGGAATTGGAACCTTTGGAATTGCAGAAAAGCATAGCACATTATGCCGCTGGCAGGAGATCCTGAAACTGCAGTTTTTTTGTGGGCTTTAAAAATAATTGGTACATTGTTTGGTATTAAATCTGGAATTCTGAATTAAAACTCAATCCCGGATCACAAAAAATGGCTGAAAAACGAAATTTCGATTCTGACTTTTGCGGAAGTTTACCTTTACACCATATCAATTCTATACAGGACTATGGCTATCTTTTGGTCTTGGATATGAAGGATTTAAGTGTCCTTCAGGCAAGCGAAAATAATGCGGCCATCCTGGGCAAAAGTATTCAGGAAATCATCGGTACACCCCTTTCTGATTATATAAAAGAAGAAGATCTGGAAAAGGTGAGGCAGGTGCTGAAAAAGGGCGTAACCCATAAAATTCCATTGACGTTTACCCTGCATGCGTCCTTTAATCCGGTCGATTACCATGCCTTACTTCATATCAAAACAGATTATTTAATTATAGAGCTGGAGAAAGTTTCCGACTTGGGGAACAGGAAATTTTCTGATGTCTTTCAGGAAGTGAAATATATTTCTGCAGCTATTGAACAGGCCAATACCGTACAGGAGGTTTGTGATGCTGCAGTACATGAACTCAGGCGCTTATCAGGCTTTGATGGTATTCTGATGTACCGCTTCGACAGTGACTGGAACGGAACTGTAATTGCTGAAGAGAAGGATGATCGCCTGGAACATTACCTGGGGCAAACCTTTCCTGCTTCAGATGTTCCCAAACAGGCAAGGGCACTTTACCTGACAAACCCGTATCGCCTGATCCCAAACAGGGAATATCAGCCTGTAAGGCTATATCCGGTAATCAATCCTGTGACCAATGCCTTTACTGATCTTTCCGCATGTAATCTCAGGGGAGTGGCTGCAGTACACCTGGAGTATATGAAAAATATGAATATCAATGCCTCTATGTCTATCAGAGTCATTCATAATGAGATGTTATGGGGACTGATTTCCTGCCACCATATTGATCATAAATACCTGAATTATGAGGTTTGTTCCATCTTTGAGTGGCTTTCTGATGTGATCTCCAACAGAATCACACTGATCCTGAATAAGGAAGAATATAGCCTTTCGGGCGACCTGCAGCAAAAAAGGATGGCCTTAACGGATCTGGTCTATGCAGAGGAAAATGTGGTTGATGGTTTGCTGAAAGATGACCAGGCAGATGTGCTGGACCTTTTTCAGGCAACGGGAGCAGTGATCAGTTTAAATGGCCGGATAGAGATCAAAGGACTGGCTCCGGAAAAGGATGACCTGGAGAATCTAATGCTTTGGCTGGAAGGAAAGAATTTTAGTAAGGTATTTTCGACCGACCATCTGGTAGGACTGTATGAAGATGCAATTGCTTATGCCGACAGGGTAAGCGGCTTGTTATTTATTCCTATTGATAGTGATAAGGGTGATTTCCTGGTATGTTTCAGGCCGGAACTGGTGGAAGATATCAAATGGGGAGGAGACCCTAACCAGGCCATAAATTTCGAAAAGGATGGTAAAAACTATCATCCGCGGAATTCGTTTAAATTATGGATACAAACCGTGTTGAAGCATTCTTTGTCCTGGAAAAAACAGGAGCTGGAAGTAGCAGAATCACTGCGCTCCTTCCTGTTTGAATTTAGAACAAAACAGTTACTGAACTAAAAGAAAAATTACGAAATTACCAATGATTAAAGCTGAAGATACGGAACGTAATACAGGCATACTACCAAAAAGGTACGATAAATACATTGTTGCCATAGGTGCGTCTGCTGGCGGACTGGAAGCGATACATGAGTTTTTTGACCATATGCCGGAGAGTTCCAGCTTCTCTTTTGTGGTGATACAGCATCTTTCTTCTGATTATAAAAGTCTGCTTGTGGAGCTGGTGGCTAAACATACCCATATGAAGGTGTTTGAAGCTGCCCACGATATGATGATCCAGCAGGATTGCGTCTATATTATTCCGAACAATAAGCTCATGACCGTGAGTAAGGGCAGGTTAAAACTTGCCGATAAATCTCAGGTTAAAGCACCAAATACGGCGATTGATACTTTTTTACATACCCTTGCGGAAGATAAAAGGGATAAGGCCATCGCCATTATCCTTTCCGGAACAGGTACGGATGGGACTAAAGGTATCCACAGTATAAAAGAATGTGGCGGGATGGTCATTGTACAGGAGCCTGCTACAGCCAAATTCGATGGGATGCCCAATAGCGCCATTGCTTCCGGTGATATCGATTTTATCCTTCCCCCACGCAGAATATATGAAGAACTGTTCAATTATGTAAATGAAGAGCCTGTTAAGGTGTTACAAAACGGACAAATTGATGAAGCACTGCTCGATGAGATTTTCACGATGGTTCATCAGCAGAGCGGAAACGATTTTAACCTTTATAAAACAGCAACGATTATCAGGCGTATTGGTCGCCGGATGAATGAAAACGGCTATAAAAAGCTGGATGGTTATGTCCGCTTCCTTCAGGATAACCCTAAAGAAGTCCAGGTCCTTGGACAGGATTTCCTGATCGGTGTCACCAAGTTTTTCAGGGATAAGCAAGCCTTTGAGTTGCTCCAGAAGAGTATTATTCCTGATATCATCCAAAATAAAGTGGATAGGGAACCGATTAAGGTCTGGGTGTGCGCCTGTAGCACTGGTCAGGAAGCGTATACCATGGCTATCCTGATCAATGAATGCCTGGAGAAGGCAGACCGTCGGTTGGAGGTGAAAATTTTTGCTTCTGATATTGACGAGAAAAGTATTGAAATCGCTTCAAGAAATCAGTACGACCTTGGCATTAAGAAAGAAATTCCCGCTGCAATCTTAAAAAAGTATTTTGTCCAGGAAGGAAAGTTCTATAGCGTTATACCGGAAATACGCAAGCAAGTGGTTTTTGCCAGGCATGATGTCATCAAATCACCTCCCTTTATAAAAAATGACCTGGTCAGCTGCAGGAATATGCTCATCTACATGAACAGTATCCTGCAGGAGAAAGTACTGTCTACCTTCCATTTTTCGCTGAACAAAGGAGGTTACCTGTTCCTGGGCTCAAGTGAAACAGCCCATGCATTAAAAGATGGGATAACAGAAGTTTCCGGTAAATGGAAAGTTTACCAGAAGTCGGGACTGATTAATTATTCCTCTTATAATACCTATAATACCAGCGGAAGATTACTGGCACAGAAGGAAAAAAGTAAAAGTACAGAGCTGCCATTAACCCTTGTAGAAAAGCGTTTCAATAAGTTTATCACGGCAGACCTTGGGTATGTTGGGTTATTTATTGATAAATTATATCTTATTCAGGAAGCTGTAGGCAATTACCGTAAATTTCTTTCCCTGCCCGACCAGAAAATAGAGTTGAATATCTTAAAAATGGTTCCCAAAGAGATTTCCATTGTGCTGAATACGGCATTGCGTAAAGTATGGAAAGATCATGAAAAGGTACACCTCAGCCGGTTACGTATCAGGAAGGATACCGATTATGTGTACCTGAATATTTCGATACAGCCGCCTGAAGAAGAAGGGGAGCTGACGATGATTGTTTTCTCGGAGAGTATGACCGAGATGATTCCCGAAACGGAAGATCTAACCTTACCAGCCTTGACAGGCGATCAGCACAATGAATATATTTATGAGCTGGAAGCGGAGCTGAATGAGACACGCAGCAATCTGCAGATGGCAGTGGAGGAAATGGAAACCACAAATGAAGAACTTCAGTCTACCAACGAGGAATTGCTTTCCGCGAATGAAGAACTTCAGTCAAGCAATGAAGAGTTACAATCCTTAAATGAGGAGCTACATACCCTGAATACAGAGCACCAGGTGAAAATCAAGGAACTCGTGGAGCTGAACGATGACCTGGATAACTATTTCAGAAGTACTGATATTGGTCAGGTTTTTCTCGATGCAGGCTTGTTTATCCGTAAATTTAACCCTGCTGCCATCAGTATGGTAAACATGATTGATGCAGATATTGGCAGGTCTATTGACCATATATCAAATAATATAAAGGCAGAAAACCTGTCGGGTGATATCCGTTCCGTTTTAATCAGCGGCCATGTGGTAGAAAAGGAAGTGTTGCTTAAAAATGGTAACCGAAGCCTGATGCGCATTATGCCCTACCTCCGGAAGGATAAGCATAAGGATGGGGTGGTGATCACGTTTGTAGATATCTCCCATATCACTGAGCTGAACAATATGATCACCGGAGTATTTAATGCCAGTTTAAGTGGTATTTTAGCTTTCACCGCCCTGAGGAACCATGATCATTTTATAGTCGACTTTAAATGTATTTCCTTTAATGATGCCGCACTCAGCTTGCTTAAAAAAGAAAAAGAAGCGCTGAATGAGGCCATGCTGGTGAAACAGATTCCCGAATTAACAGCAGGTAATTTATTTCAAAAGTATATTCAGCTGGTGGAGAAAGGCAATGCTTTGGAAACAGAGATCAAGACGGCAGACGAACGCTGGTATCACCTGGTCGCGGTGAAAATGTCGGACGGATTTGCCGCTACACTGACGGATATTACTGACCAGAAAAATGCGGATTATAAACTGAAAAAGAATTATAATGAGTTGATCACGGCCAGGGAAACATTGAGGCGCCTGAATGCAGAGCTGGAACAAAAGGTGGACGAACGTACACAGGAACTTTCTGAAAGTGAAGAACGTTTCAAACAGGTTTCCAGGGCAACTAATGATACCATATGGGACTGGAGCCTGGTGGATAACACGATGTGGCGCAGTGATAATTTTGTATCCATGTTTGGCTATGAAAATAATGCGGAGACCAGTAACCTGAGCTTTTGGCTGGATAAAATTCATACGGACGACCGGAAAATGGTCCAGGATAGCGTATATGCTGCGATTAACAGCAATGAGAAACAATGGTCTGCCGAATACAGGCTGAAAAAACAGAATGGGGATTATGCCATTATCCTCGACCGGGGTACGATTATGCAGGATGATTTCCATACCCCTTTCCGGATGGTGGGGTCCATGATTGATATTACCAGACAGGTAGAGGCTGAGCGAAGAAGGAATGAACTGCAAAGCCTGATCAGTAAACAACAGGATGAATTTTACAGTATTTTTAAGAATGCGCCCGCACTGATCAGTATACGGAGGGGAAAAGACCTGGTCTATGAATTTGTGAACAATGCCTTTATCGAATTTAATGGCTATGAGAATTATATCGGACGGACTTCCGCCAGTGTCCATCCGGATTATGTAGACAACAGAATTCTGGAAATTGAGCAGCTGGTCTTAAAAAGCGGAGAATCACATGTCGCGAAAGCGGTACAGATTAACCGGGTGAATCCGGTGAATGATGAAATCTCGGACTATTGGTTTGATTTTATTATGGCACCTGTATTTACAGAGGAGGGCGAAATTGACGGAATTGCATTTTTTGGATTTGAGGTGACTGACTTGCTCAAGGCACAACAGGCTACAAAGGAACTGATGCAGCGTAAGGATGAATTCATGAGTATTGCCAGTCACGAACTGAAAACCCCCATCACCAGTATACAGGGATTTCTGCAACTCGCACTGCGGCTGGGAGGTAGAGAACCGGATAATAAAATGCTGACATTTGTGGATAAGGCCTACCGGCAGCTGGGAAATTTAACTTCGCTGGTCAATGATTTATTGGATGTCACCAAGATACAGGCAGGTAAAATGCAATTTAACTATGCCAGTTTCCATATCAAAGAACTGGTGGAACAATGTGTGGAAGATATTCAGAATGTAGAGGAACACCAGATTGTAGTCGCCCATGCAGATGATATTGAAGTGTACGCAGATAAACATAGGATTGAGCAGGTGATCAACAACCTGTTATCAAATGCAATTAAATACTCTCCGGGAGCAAAACGGGCGATTATATCTACACAGCTGATAGATGATCAGTTAAAGATCAGTGTAAAAGATTTTGGTGTTGGCATCCCGGAAGACAAACTGGAACAGGTATTTGATCGTTTTTTCCGTGTGCAGGATACCTCATCCATGATTTCCGGACTGGGCCTTGGATTGTATATCTCCTCGGAGATTGTACAACGCCATGGAGGAACCATAGGAGTGAACAGTGTGGAAAATGAAGGCTCTGAGTTTTGGTTCCTGATTCCTGTGAAGGGAACCGCAGATTAATGATCGCAATCATGGTAGCCAGGATATAAATTAATATTCCCCTAACATTGGATACTTAACTTTGGGCAAACCCAGGATAAGGAATGTATTTGGAATTTACAGATGAAGCATTGGTGAGCAGGTTGAAAAGTGATGATCCTGTTGCTTTGGAAACACTCTTTAACAGATATTATAAATCCCTTTGTCATTTTTGTAGTGTATATACAAAAGATCATGCAGTTGCTGAAGAGATTGTAGCAGACCTTTTTATCAGACTTTGGGACAACAGGAAGGAAACAGCTATTCTTAAAGTAAGGAATTACCTGTTTGTTTCTGCCCGGAACCTTTCCCTGAATTACACACAAAAGAAGAAAAATCCAGTGAATTCTTTTGAAGACCTTGATGTGCATGAACAGCAGCATCAGGTACTTCAGGACCACAATACTCCTTTTGACATACTTTCCGGCAGGGAAGCCAGCGAACACCTTATTTACATGATCAATAAGCTGCCTGAACGTCAACGCGAGGTCCTATTGATGAGCAGGATTGATCACCTTGATAAACATACCATTTCCCAGCTTTTGGGAATTTCTGTAAGGACAGTAGAAACAACCCTGTATCAATCGATACACCAGCTGCGTACCCTGCTGAAACAATCGCCCGATATTTAATTCCGGTAGTTCATGATTTATTAATATAAGTTTAACAAAGTTCAGTACGTAAAATCTTCCAAAAACCTGTCTTCCTCTATAGAGACACAATAATGGAAGATAAAAACTACTGGCTGATCTTATCCTATTTTGATAAAACGATCAGTGATGACGGACTTACACAATTACAGGAATGGATTGAAGAACATCCGGACAACCTGGAGATGTTCAGTGAAACGATACAAATCCTGGGTGCTTCAAAGGGATACTTTAAACAACCCGAACACACAGCAGCGAACTGGGCCAAAATAAGCGCACATATCCATGCGGAGGTCTTGCCGGAAGAGAAAAAGACCATTAAAGCGAGTCGCCTTAAGTGGATGATGTATGCCGCCATATTTTTCCTGATTGCTGTAGCAGGACTGATGAATGATAAGATGATATTTCACAGGAAAGCGCTTCCTGTGGACTATGCACAGATCAATAATCCTGATGGACAGCATTCGAAAATTGTGCTGCCCGACAGTTCCGTGATCTATTTAGGAGGGGGCAGTAAACTCAGGTATGCAAGAAAGTTCGATGGTGCCGAGCGGACCGTGTACCTGGATGGCGAAGCTTTTTTTGATGTGGTACACCAGTCTAAAAGGCCCTTTGTGGTAAAGAGTGGAAATATCGCCACTGTGGTGTTGGGCACCTCATTCAATATCAAGGCTTTTACAGCAAAGAACAGTGTTGCTGTAACGGTAAATACCGGTAAAGTAGGGGTCATGTCAAATCTGAATGGAAAATCCAGGCTGGTGAAATTCCTGACGCCAAATGAGCAGATGGAGATCAATACCCTTACTGGGCTGTATACTTTTAACACCACCGACGCACAGGCGGTAAGTGGTTGGAGGGATAACAATTTCGTGTATTACAATACTCCCCTTAAAGAAATCGCGGCTTCACTGGAACACCATTATGGTGTAAAGATTGAATTCACAGACAATATACTGGGGGAAAGCAGGCTTACTGCCAAATTCAACAGCATGTCGCTACATCAGATCATGGATAACCTGGCTGAATTGAGCAGTATTGCCTATACCCAAAAAGGAAACCATTTTTTCATCTCGAATACAAACCAAAAAGGAGGAAGGATTATGAAATAGAAGATACCCAGCGAATAGCAAAAAAATAGCCTGGAATTGCTCGAACAATCCCAGGACTGTTAAGAATTTAAACTCATGAATGAATAAGTATAAACGAAGTAAATATATGAAGAAGTTATGGTTATTTACCATATTGTTGCTGCTCCAGTTGCCATTTGCCGTAGATAAGGCACAGGCCCAACAAGGAGCAGTGGATAAAAAAATTACGTTTGGTGCAGAGAATATCACACTTAAGGAAGCTTTTGCACAACTGGAAAAACTCAGCGGTTTTTCCATCAGCTATAATAATTCCTTATTAAATGACAGTAAGATAATTAAAGTGAGCCGTGCAGAACGCTCGGTTCAGGAAACGTTGAACCAGATTTTAAGGGGTACACTCTTTACCTTTAAACTTTCAGGGAACAGAAATATCCTTATTGTCCGTAAAGAGGCAGATAAAGGAACCATTAAAGGTAAAATCGTAGATGAAGACGGGCAGCCGCTCCCCGGAGCTTCGGTAAGGGTTTTGGGTGCAGATGCCTATGCCCAAAGTCAGACGGATGGAAGCTATACCTTAGGTGTTGTTCCGGGGACACATACGGTTGAATTCAGCTTTATCTCTTTTCAGACCCTGAAAAAAGAAAATATCAGTGTCCAGCTGAATAGGGCGACTACCCTGGACGCTGTATTAAAAGTCTCTGCCAATGACCTTCAGGAAGTTGTCGTAACCGCATTGGGGATCAAACGGGAGTCTAAAGCCCTGGGTTATGCCGCTACGGTACTGAGCGGTGAACAGCTGACCAATGCCATTTCCAATAACTGGACAGATGCCCTTTCGGGTAAGGTGGCAGGCTTAAACCTGGTGCGTTCCAATGGCGGACCTGCGGGATCCAATAAAATCATTTTACGGGGAGAAAATAACCTGACGGGCGATAACGGGGCGCTGATCGTTGTAGATGGGGTGGTGATCAACCAGGGAAGCGGAAGAAATACCAGTTATGGAGATAAAGGCTATCTGGCAGAAGAAACACCCATCGATTTTGGAAGCGGGTTAAATGATATCAACCCTGAAGATATAGCAAATGTTACGGTATTGAAGGGGCCTGGCGCCTCTGCACTTTATGGTCAGCGCGGTGCCAACGGAGCTATCATTATCACCACAAAATCAGGAAGAACTAGGAGTGGACTGGGGGTAACCTTTAATTCCAATACCTCTTTTGAGAGCGTCAATCGCTGGCCTGATTTACAATATGAATATGGCCAGGGTGTTGATGGGGATAATTATTATTCTTACAATGCCTCCGCTGATGGAGCGAGTACAAGAAGTACCAGCTCTGCATGGGGGCCAAAATTTAACGGGCAGGAATATTTCCAGTATGATCCCATTACACATACACAGGGGACAGTTAGAACACCATGGGTGCCTTATGTGAATGATTCAAGGAATTTTTTCGATACCGGACGGACACTGACCAATAGTGTAACCCTTGATGGGGGGAATGAAAAGACGGCGGCGCGTTTTTCTGCAACCAACGTCAACAATAAATGGATTATCCCCAATACCGGGTATAAAAAAACTTCAGTTGCCCTGTCTGTAGATACGAAGGTTACTGAAAAACTACAACTTGCTGCCAAGGTCAACTACAACAACAATGTCAGCGATAACCTTCCTGCTACCGGATATAACAATCAGTCTATTATGTATTGGTACATGTTCTGGGAACCCAATGCACCCATCAGCTGGTTGAAGGATTACTGGATGCCCGGACAGGAGAACATCAAGCAAAGTTATCCATTCAGCAGTTATCCCGATAATCCTTACCTGATCACCAATGAGATGCTCAATGGATCAAAGAGGAATACCGTGACCGGGAATTTACAGGCTACCTATAATTTTACGCCCGACCTGAGTGTGATGGTGAGAACCAGCCTGGATATGGCTAACGAACAGCGTAGCCAGCAACGGCCTTATGATACGGAGAAGTTCAACAAGGGGATGTACAGGACCCAGGCTATATTCTCACAGGAAATCAACAGTGATGTGCTGCTGAGGTACAATAAAAAGTTGGGTGATGATTTCGAAATTTCCGCTACCGCAGGGGGAAGCATGCTGAAAAATACCTATGACAAAAGCGACCTGCGTGCAGATTCTTTATCCTATGCAGGCGTTTATAGTATGGCAAATGCAGCAGGTGACATCGTTCCGCTTCCTTACAAAAGCCAATACGCGATTAACAGTTTTTATGGATTGTTTACGGCAGCTTACAAGGATTTCCTGTTTGTTGACGTCAGTGCGCGTAACGACTGGAATAGTGTGCTGGCAACACCGTCCAGTACCAGTAATGTGTCATTTTTCTATCCCTCGGTGAATACGAGTGTCATTGTTTCCGAATTATTTAAACTGCCGAAAGCGATCTCTTATTTAAAGCTAAGGGGATCTATTGCCGGTGTAGGAAGTGGCAGTACTGAACCGTACCGTACCTCTTATACTTATGTCCGGGCAGATAGTTATGATGGTAGTCTATATAATCCAACAACGCTGGCGAACCCATTCCTGGAATCCTTGTACACGACAAGTTATGAGGTGGGAACAGAAATAAAACTATTTGATAACCGTTTGGGCCTGGACCTGACTTTCTATAAGGGCAATACAAAATCCCAAATCCTTACCTCTACAGTGGATGCGGCTTCAGGATATCGTTATGCGGTTGTCAACGCCGGACTGGTGCGCAATAAAGGTATTGAGGTGATGCTTAGCGGAACTCCTGTACAAACAAAAAGTGGTTTAAACTGGACAATTAACGGAACTTTTGCGGCCAATAAAAATACGGTTGCAGCATTGACCGATGCGCTGCAGGAAATGATCTTACAGAATGGCCCGGGAAGCAGGGGCGCGATTATCGCCAGGCCAGGGGGAAGTATGGGCGATCTTTTTGGAAGAGGGTATGAACGCTCCCCTGATGGCCAGATCGTGTATAATGAATTGGGTAATCCTGTGGTCATGAGGGATACAAAATATATCGGTAATACCAATCCCCAGTGGAAAGCAAGTATTGGCAATACCCTGCGCTATAAACAGTTCTCCTTTAATTTTCTGATTGATGCACAGTATGGTGCTGTGGCGTATTCCTTATCAGCTGCGGTAATGGCCGAACAGGGAAAAACAGTGAATACCCTGCCGGGGCGTTATAATGGTATTATTGGAAATGGGGTACAAAGAAACACTGATGGAAGTTTCAGACCTAATGATGTGGTGGCTAAAGACGTCTGGACTTACTATAACGCACACTATGGGCGTGACAATGTGGAGGGATCTACTTATTCCACAGATTTTATCAAGCTGAGGGAAGCGAGATTTGAGTATGCACTTCCAGCAAAATTCCTGGGGAAATTGGGTTTACAGCGGGCTTCTGTTGGTGTTTATGGGCGTGATCTGCTGACGATTACCCAATGGCCTGGTTTTGATCCCGAGTTCGGTACATTAAACGGTTCAGATATCAATAAAGGTTTTGAGTATGGACAGTTTCCATCCACCCGTTCGGTTGGTCTGAACGTTGTAATCGGCTTATAAGACTGTATGAACCCATTTTTCTTATCATTAAAAGAATCCAATGAAATTACATCAAAAAATCTATAGCACACTGGGCCTTGTTGTCGCTCTGGCGATACTGACAACGTCCTGTAAGAAAAACTTTTCGGAGTTGAATACCAACCCCAATACCTCCCAGTATGCTTTGCCGCAAGCCTTGCTTGCCCCGGCAATTAACAGTGTGGTTTCGGCAAATGCCACGCGCAGCCAGCGGATCACCAATGAACTGATGCAGGTTACCGTAAATATGGGCGATGGCGACGGCAAGATCTTCAGGTATGAACTGTTGACTTCTGAGGCAGATTTCCTGTGGAATACCTGGTATGTCCAACTGACCAACTTTAAGGATATTTATAAGGGTGGTGAGGATTTAAATCCTTCCTACATGGCAGTATCATTGATCTGCCAGGCATGGATCTATTCCATGCTTACGGATACCTATGGTGATGTTCCCTTTACCCAGTCAATTAAAGGCAGTGAAGGGAATTTTACCCCTGTATTCGACCAGCAGAAGGATATTTATCCCATGATATTTCAAATGCTGGAAGAGGCAAATACCATTCTTACCGTAGCCAATACGGGGCAGGGGGTGGTACCTACGAATTCAATCGCTTCAGCAAGTGACCCTGTTTTTGGAGGTGACCGCTCCAAATGGCGCAAGTTTGGCAATTCGCTTTATTTAAGGCTATTGCTAAGGGTATCGGCAAAGGCAGAAACCGGTGCAATTGCCAAGATCACGGAAATGATTGATACGAAAGCTTCCACCTATCCTTTAATGGCGGGTAATGAAGATTCTGCCCTGTTAAAATGGACAGGGACTGCACCTTATTCTACTCCTTTTGCCTCCTGGAGGGATGCGGACTGGTATGGGCCAAAGCTGGCCAGTTTCTTCGTCAATAACCTGAATGAATGGAGCGATCCGAGGATTCAGCGCTGGGCAACCTTGTCTGATGGGGAGTATGCCGGTATCCCCAGCGGATATGCGCCAGGCCAGGCCCCGGAAGGAAGGTCGACTTTCCCGGTATCCTTAATGGTAGACCCTACGCTGGGTAACATCATGAATTATTCAGAGCTGCAGCTGATCCTTGCTGAAGCTGCATCAAAGGGCTGGATTACGGCCAAGCCTGCGCAAACCTATTATGAAAATGGGGTGACCAGCGGAATTACACAATATGGATATACCCTGCCAGCCAATTACCTGACTTTTGAAAAAGTAAAATGGGATGATGGTTATACCCTGGAGCAGAAAATGGAATTGATTCACCTCCAGAAGTATTATGCCATGTTTTTCACCGGGATGGAACAATGGTTTGAATACCGTCGTACAGGGCACCCTGTTTTGCCAAAAGGTGCGGGATTGTCCAATGGGGGAACCATGCCGGCAAGGTTGAATTACCCGGTTTATGTGCAGTCTGCCAATGGCGAAAATTACAGGGCTGCTGTCGCGATACAAGGCGCAGACCAGATTTCTACACAGGTATGGTGGCAAAAGCCTTAATTAAAAGAAATATAAAAAGATGAGACTTAAAAAATACTATTTGCTGGTACTTTGCATGGTTGCGCTGTGCTCGGCCTGCAAGAAGCATGATGATGCAGAGGGGACACTCAGTTCCATCACCTTTCTGGAAGAGGTACGCCTGCTGTATACAGGGACGGCAGTAACGATAACGAAAGCACACCTGATGGAGGCAACGACAGTTGGCGGGGTAGTGATTTCCAACCTGGATTCGGGGAATGTCATTTCCAATACGGTCGTGATCCAGAATACCAGAAGAAACAAGACCCGGGGGATTGTCCTTGCACTCAACAATGCGGCGGACTATAAACCGGGAGATTCACTGTCGGTTACTGTGGAGGGGGCCGTATTGGAGAAGGTAAACGGTTCCTTACAGCTGACAGGCCTGGCAGAAGGAGCAGTCAGAAAGATATCTTCCGGCAATGCCCAAAATATACAAACCGCCTCGAGTTATAATATTTCCCTTAAACCCGGAGAATATGAGAGCACATTGGTGAAGATCACCGGAGGAACTGTAAATCCTGCACCAAAACCAGGAGAGACTATGGAGGGGGATAAAAGTGTGGTAAACGGTGCAGACAGCATTATTTTACATACAGCAGCTGCAGCAAGTTTTGCTTCGGCAATTTTACCAGCAGGCGCGAGTTTTGCCGGAATTGTGGTGGTTCAGGAAACTGTGGATGGAATACCTGTGCTGCAATTATGGCCACGTACATCAGCTGATATTACCGATCCGATTGCTCCAACAGATCCTGATGGGCCGGAATTGGGTAAGCTGCCTGTCCTGATCACCGGTTTTGTGAACGATTCGAAAGGTGCAGATGGTAATTATGAATACTTCCAGTTTATGGCTACGAGGGATATCGATTTTTCAGAGACCCCCATGTCGGTCGTGACCTGTACGAATGCAGGGGCAGCAGCACCCTATGCTGGTGATGCTCCCGGCGGCGGATGGGCTACCGGAGGGGGAAGGACCTATAAATTCAACCTTACCTCGGGAACTGTTGTCAAAGGTGAATTCTTCTATGTAGGAGGAAGCAACAAAAAGATTAACGGACCCAATACGACCGATATCAGTGCCTCCAAATGGATCAGTGCGATTGCATATAATGCCAATGATGGGGATGGCTTTGGCAACAAATCCAGCGGATTACTTCCCAACAGCGGAAATGCAGGGGGGATTGCCATCTTTGAAGGGCTCAATGTAACGGAAACTTCCGTGCCTGTAGATGCCGTGTTTTTTGGTGGAACAGGCAAAACAACTATGTATAATGAGATGAAAAATACAGGTTACCGTATTCCGGATAGTGACCATTACACGATGCTGGATATCACGGAGCATACAGAACAACCTTTCTTTTTTCAGGGGACCAACCAGTATATTATCCCGCACCAGAGTCCGGCAGACCAAGGGATTTTTGTCAAACTTGGAGGTGTTTTCAATGTAACCGACAAGTCTTGGGATACCCCGAGGGCACATACCTTTTACCTGATGTCGGCTACATCAGTAGTGGCTGAAATTGAGACAACAGATGTAACTACGCTCTCAGAAGCGCTCAGCGTAAAGAAATAACTGCAGGTGATCGATCCGGTGTTAGGCTAAAATCGCATGGATCACCTGAAAAAGGATTTACCGGCTAGGTTTTCAATAGGGAACTGCCCGGTAAATTCTTATTTAAATACATATCAAGAAATATATTGTAGAAATAATTATGAACAGGAGATCATTTATACAAAAAGCAGGATTGTTATCCGGGGGACTTCTGGTGAGCTTCCAGGCTTTTCCATATTCTTTTCTGGGCAAGGGAAAGACCATAAAAGGCAGGGTAATTGAGCAGGGGAAAGGGATTGCAAACGTAGTGGTATCTGATGGATATAGTGTCGTATTAACGGATAAAAAAGGAAGATATAGTCTAACCGCCCATGATCAGGCAACGATGGTTTGGGTGAGTACACCTGCAGGTTATGAATTTTTAGCAGAGAATTCTATTGCAAGGCATTACCACCAGTTCCAGGAAGGAAGAAACCAGGAGTTTAATTTTGATCTAAAGCGTTTGCAGCAACAGGATGACCAGCATAAGTTTATCATCTGGGCTGATCCGCAGGTCCGGAACAAGAAAGATGTGAAGCAGATGATGGAAACCTCATTGCCCGATACCGTAGCCGTGATTAAGGCGATGGGAACTGATACTTTGGTCCACGGGATTTGTGTAGGAGATATTGTATGGGACTTCCATGAATATTTTGCCGATTACAACAAGGCAGTGGCCACTATGGGGATCCCATTTTTTCAGACCCTGGGAAACCATGACATGGACTACAGAAAAGGAGGGGATGAAACCTCTGATGTCACCTTTAAAGCTACCTACGGCCCTACCTATTATTCGTTTAACCGGGGAAAAGTACATTATGTGGTGATGGATAATGTAAGGTACCTGGGCAGGGAACGGGAGTATGATGGTTATTTTACACAGGAACAGCTGGACTGGCTGAAGAAAGACCTGCAGTATGTAGCAAAAGATCAGCTGCTGATCATCAACGTCCATATCCCCGTTTACAATCAGGTGAAAAACAATAAGGATTTCTATGCCGTTCTGGAAGGATATACAAATGTGCATATCATGTCAGGACATACCCATTACAATGCCAATAACATCACGAATGGCATCTTTGAGCACAATCATGGCACAGTTTGCGGCGCATGGTGGACCGGGCCGATCTGTGAAGACGGTGCGCCCCGCGGATATGGGGTGTATGAAGTGGACGGCACGCAATTGAAATGGTATTATAAACCTACAGGGGCGACAAAAGACCTCCAAATGAAGATTTATACCGATAAAACAGAGGGGGATAACCGGTTTATCGTGAATGTATGGAACTGGGATCCGGTATGGAAAGTAGAATACTTCTTTGATGACCAACCTATGGGAACCCTCAGGAATGAGATAGGTTTTGATCCTTTAGCAGTCAGGTTGTATAAAGGTGACCAGCTTCCTGCGGGACGCCATTTTCCTGAACCCAGGGAAACCGATCATCTTTTTTCGGCCGCTTATGGTTCCTCGGTTAAGAAGATCAGGGTGTTGGCAACAGACCGCTTTGGAGAAGTATACAGCACTGAAGTCACGCTGTAATTCGCAAGCACAGTGGTCCATCAACCACCATTAGGGAAGGCCGGTTTTTACCGGTCTTTTTTTATGCTGTAAAGCAGCTTGTTTTCCGTCCTTAACCCAAGCCGAAACACAGCTGTCAGGAACTATCCACATGTGGATAAGTTATCCCCATTATACCGGTTTTCAGGTGTTGACTTCTGCGCAGCCTTTTGCTTAAAAAAACAGTTATTCTTACTAATACTTTTAGTTTTAATGACATTAAGATGATAGATGACAGGAAGTTAAAACGATAAGGTAAATGATGAAAAAAGCGTAAAAAGTATCCACAATGGGCTTAAAAAAGAGTAGTTAACAACACCTGTTAATAAGCCATACTTATCCACATTAGAAACGAAAAATATCGCGTAAGTTGCTGATTTATATCAGCTTGAATGATGGGTATAAGTTTATCTTTTATTGTTAATAATTATTTTGAACTTCGCAATCCCAATCGGGAACAACAGAAATTTGATACCTAATAACAATAAAAAATATATGCAGAATACTTGTACTACAGTATGGAATAACTCACTTCAAACCATCAAAGCCAATATCCCGAACCAAAGTTACAAAACGTGGTTCGAGCCGATCTCAGCTTTAAAATTAGAAGGGAATGTTTTGACTGTTCAGGTGCCAAGTTTATTCTTTTATGAGTGGTTGGAAGAACACTATGTTGGACTTCTGCGCAAGACAGTAAAACAGGAACTTGGAGAAGACGGCCGTCTGGAATATAACATCGTTGTGGACAAAACGACGAACAGTGGCTCGCCGTATACAACGAACATGCCTTCTCATGGTAACACCTCTGCATCGGCGAAATCACAAGCCTTTCCCAAGGCAGAATCGCTAAGCAAGGATTTAAGGAACCCCTTTGTGATTCCGGGACTGAAAAAATTAAATGTAGATCCACAGTTGAACAGGAATTATACCCTGGAGAACTACATTGAGGGCGATTGCAATCGTCTGGCACGCTCTGCGGGCTTTGCTGTGGCCGCTAAACCTGGGGCGACATCATTCAACCCACTGATGATTTATGGTGCGGTAGGATTAGGGAAAACGCATTTGGCGCAGGCTATCGGTAATGAGATTAAACGTACCCATCCGGATAAACTCGTGATCTTTGTATCCTGTGAGAAATTCTGCCAGCAGTTTGTAGAATCCCTGAAAAATAACACCATCAATGATTTTGTGAATTTTTACCAGGCAATGGATGTGATCATTATGGACGATGTGCATAATTTTGCAGGAAAAGAAAAAACACAGGATATCTTTTTCCATATCTTCAACCACCTGCACCAGTCGGGGAAACAGATCATCATTACTTCAGACAAAGCACCAAAAGATCTTTCAGGTTTAGAAGAAAGACTGCTCAGCCGTTTTAAATGGGGACTTTCAGCAGACCTTCAGATTCCTGACCTGGAAACCAGGATTGCGATCCTGAAAAAGAAAATGTATGCCGATGGTATTGAACTGCCTTCAGAGGTTGTTGAATACGTAGCGCATAACATTGACAATAATGTTCGTGAACTGGAAGGTGCCATGGTCTCCTTATTGGCACAATCCACGCTGAATAAAAAAGATATCGACCTGTCCTTGGCAAAGACCATGCTGAAAAACTTCATTAAGAATACCACGAAAGAGATTTCTATGGAGTTTATCCAAAAGCTGGTGTGCGAGTATTTTGAAGTTGCGGTAGACCTGGTTAAATCGCCTACCAGAAAGCGTGAGGTGGTACAGGCCAGACAAATTTCCATGTACTTATCGAAAAGCCTGACAAAGTCTTCACTGAAAAGTATTGGTGCTTTTTATGGAGGAAGGGACCACTCTACAGTGATCTATGCCTGCCAGACCGTGGAAGACCTGATTGAAACAGATAAGAAGTTTAAAGGTTATGTAGATGATATTCACAAAAAACTGAAGATGAGCTAACCTCCGCTGTCAGGATTGGAAATAATAAGGGGCATTCATTTGATATGGATGCCCCTTTGCTATAAAATACTTTTCCTTTCTGGTTCTTAAACCCGACAATCCCGGTGCCTGTCAGCCTGATAGCTGTCTATCCGGATGGTCTGTTATGTTGGGAAAGATAGAAAAGTAGATAGATAAAGTTTGTAAAAAATGGTTTAGCTGATATTTTTAACTGAGTCGCCCTGTTTCTGGGATCTTTAATTTACAGAAGTCTGTTTTTTTGCTGTAGGTTCTTTCTTTTTCCACAAGCCGATGTTTAGTATAGCCCTTCTGATTTTTTTTAATTTTTTATATACCAGAACAATGGCAGTTACGGTCTTTGTGCTTTTGGTTTTGCGCTGCTGGATGTTATCCAGGCGCTCCCTGGTGATTTTTTCAAACCTCGGAAAGGTCTTTGCATAGTTTTCCAGTTCTTTTTCTTCTGCTGTCTGTTGAAGTGAATCCATGCTAATTCCTTTTAGTTTAGCGACATCATAAGTTTTTTCCATCTGACTGACCACATACCATACGGAAGCAAAAGCCATTTTTGTTGCGGTGATCCTGGCTTTGAATTTTAGGTCATAATAACCGGAATCGGTACTTTCAATCTGCTCATACTCCGCTGGCGGAATTCCAAGCTTTTTTGCTGCAAATTGTGTTGTCCATTTTAATTTTAATCTTCCCTGCTTTAAAGCGCCCCCATTGAGTTTTGTTTCCATTCTTTATAAAAGTAAGCCGCAAAAATAATAACATATTTTATTGTAAGACAATGTAATACACTCTTTTAAAGAATAACCAGGACAGAATCATGGGGTGTGTGTGGTATGGATGTATAATGTAAATTAGTTAGGATGAAACTCTGTTTAGATATTGTGATTTTTATTAGGTTTTAAAAATTAATGTGCACTTAGAAGAAAAAAACGGGATTTCCCTTTAGATTTTTGCTCTTGTAGATAATACGAAAACAGAGACGGCCATCACGAAAATAAATATAAAAGCTATCCTCAGGGTGAAGGCTCCGGCAAGAAAACCTATGACCGGGGGACCGATGAGGAATCCTATAAAACTGATGGTCGATACCGCAGCAATTGAAGCACCGGGCGACATGGTCTTTGATTTTCCTGCAGCACTGTACACCAGTGGTACCACAGAGGAAATACCGGCACCAACGAACATGAAACCAATGATACCCCAGAGCAAAGTAGGGAAGAGTACAGCGATCAGCAGTCCGACGGCACTGAGCAGTCCGCTGACCTGCAAAGTCCTTCTCAATCCGAATTTTGCGGAGAAGCTGTCGGCAACAAAACGTCCCAATGCCATCGTACACATACATGCGGTATATCCGGCAGCAATCCAGGCTTTTTCTGCCAGCACAACTTTCTTAAAATAAATTACACTCCAGTCGAACATCCCCCCCTCACAGACCATCGAACAAAAAGCGATGAGTCCAAGGGTGATCAGTGATTTGTCCGGGATCGCAAAAGCGGGCGTTTCGGCTGCGGTATGGTCATTGTGAAGGTACCGCAGGCAAATGATCACTGTAACCACGGTAATCGCGGCAATGATCATAAAATGTGGCGCGGGGGCCATATTGATACCGATCATAAAGGTACCAATACCGGCACCAATGAAACCCGCGAGGCTCCATACCCCGTGAAAGGAAGCCATAATTGGTTTAGGGTACAAGGCTTCGGTAGCAACAGCCTGGGTGTTGACCGATATGTTGGTTGCATTACTGGCCAGACCGAAGACAATCAGGCACAAAACCAGCTGGTAGGCATGGGTAACCATACCTAGGCTGATCAGGGTTAAGCCATAGGCCGAAAGGGCAATGGCAAGGACTTTACGGCTGCCGATTTTATTTACCGCCCAGCCAGACAGGGGGAGGGATAACATTAAACCTACCGGCAGGGCGAACAAAACAGCGCCAAGCGCAGCATCTGATAAGGAAAGGTTCTGCTGTATCGTTGCAATACGCGACGCCCAGCTGGCAAAAACCAATCCTGCCATAAAGAACATAGCAGCAACAACTGCCCTGATGATGTTTTTGGAATAAGATTTTTGCGGTGGTATTGCGTTGGCTGGCGTCATAGGGATGGGGTACTTTTTTTATTTTGGATAATTGATGTCAATTTCGGGTCTATTCACAAAATAAGGGATTAATTGTAGATTATCCCATTTTTAAATGCTGCTCATACGATTTATGTATTATCTTTAAAGCTAGTGATGACGCCAGCAGGTGTATTCATTTCGTTACCTGCCCTGAATAGCTTATAAATTTCAGTGGTTTATTTTATTTTAGTGTAAAAAAAATATGGAAAACAGAAGATCATTTTTAAAAAAAGCAGGTCTTTTGGGATCTGCAGCCATGGTTGCCGGCCCATTGATGTCAAACGCTATGGATGTCTTTTCAGCAGCGCCTAAGGTCCGTGAAATCGGACTTCAACTCTATACCCTGAGGGATGCATTGTCTAAAGATGCACGTTCCACTATAGAGAAGGTTGCCGGAATCGGGTATAACCATGTGGAAACTTTTTATGGATACAAACCCGGCGAAGCGGCCAGTTACTGGGGTTTAAGTTTACAGGAACTGAAAACCCTGCTGGATGACCTTGGGCTTAAAACATACAGCGGTCATTACCAGCTGAATGATTTCCTAACCCTAGGCAATGGTGATGATACTGCGCTGAAAGCACAGCTGGAGATTGCCTCTGCATTGGGACAGAAACACCTGGTGGTACCCGTGCCACCATTTACACTGGTTGATAAACTCAGCAGTGCCGATTTTGAATTTATGGCTGCACAGCTGAATAAAGCTGGGGAGCTGTCAAAGGCTTCAGGCATTCAAATGGGCTACCATAACCACTTCTGGGAATTCAGGAAACTGGATAACGGACAAAGGGGATATGATATCCTGTTAAAAAATACGGATCCGGCACTGGTTTCTTTTGAGATGGATCTTTTCTGGATAGAAAAATCGGGAGTGAAACCATCAGCTTATTTTAAAAGCAATCCCGGAAGATTTCCCATGTGGCATGTGAAAGATATGGATAAGGCTTTAACGGCGCCAATTACTGGTGGAGAGTTGGATAAGTCGCCTTCAATGGATATCCTCAAATCTATCGGGTATACAGAAGTAGGTACCGGAGCCATCAATTTCAAAGATATTTTCAAAGCACAAAAAGAAGCTGGCCTGAAATACATTTTTGTAGAGCAGGATGTCATTAAGATAGATCCTTTTGTGAGTGTGAAAGACAGTTATAACTATGTGAAACAGCAACTGGTGTAACAAGGACATAAAATTTAAATGGGGAACCAGGCTTCCCTGAATTCAGCGCAGGATAACAATGGCATTCCAAAGGATGAAGATCTATTGTTGTCCTGCGCTGAATTTTTAATGCTGGTGTGGATACTATGGAAGAATATGCTTTAATAACCGGTGCGAGTAAGGGAATCGGAAAATCTATCGCCACCTTACTGGCCGTAAAGAAATACAATTTATTGCTGGTCGCCCGGTCGGGAGAGGAATTGGCCCAACTAAAAGAAGACTTAACCGCTGCATATGCCATTCAGGTTGACCTGCTGGCGATTGACCTCTCTATGCCTGGTGCTGCACTGGAGGTGGCAGATTGGTGCAGGGAGAAGGCCTATACGGTCTCCATCCTGGTCAATAACGCAGGATTTGGATTGTGGGGGAACTTTGATCAGTTGTCGATTGATGAGCAGTTGAACAGCATACAGTTAAATATCAATACGGTCACCGAACTCACGTTCCGGCTGTTGCCCTCACTCCGGACTTGTCAACAGTCCTATATACTGAATATTTCCAGCACAGCTGCTTACCAGGCGCTGCCAACCCTTGCGGTATATGCTGCGACCAAAGCCTATGTGCTCTCTTTCAGCCGTGCGATCCGTATGGAACTGCAGCATACTTCGGTATCTGTGACCTGTATCAGTCCGGGTCCGGTGGCTACCGGTTTTGCAGAACGGGCCGGACTCTCTGTGATTAAGGATTTGGCAGAGAAATTTAATATGGATCCTGACCAGGTCGCTGCCTTTGCCTTAAAAGCCATGTTCAGTAAGAAATCAGAGGTTATCCCCGGTTTCACCAACCAGGTATCGGCTTATGCCAACCGTTTTCTTCCCAAAGCGATCATTGAGCGGGTTGCCGCCAGCCTCTATAAAACCCGCTAAGCTGCCGGGGATATTTTCGCTATTTTGTTCATGGTACTGTGAGACAGTGGTATATCCTGCTATTATTTTTAAATATTTTTTTAAAATAATAGCAGGATATAAAAAATATTTTATATGTTTGTTTAATGTCTACCAAAATGGTAGTCTTTATGAAAGAAATGATCAACAACAGCACACCTACCCACTCTTGTAAAGCAATGCTTCAGCTGATGAAGTATATGCAGGGCTGCTGTTGTTAATCCTGCAGATCTTCCCGATCTAAATTTTCTTTAAAAAAATCAATCCTACTTCTCATCTTTTAATCCTATAACCATGGCAAATTCGTACCCTGGATTCTCTTTAGGCGAATCCTTAACCGCAGAACAAAAGTCCTTTTTTAACACCAATGGATTTATCCATTTCAAAAATTTCATTACCCCGGAAACGGTAGATTCTATTGTCAAAGCCTCCCTGGAGGTGCAGCATAACTGGATTGAAAAAGGGGTAGATAAGGTAAATGGTGTACCTATAAAATATGGGCAGGACCTGGATGGTTCTACCCTGGTACAGCGTTTTGCATTTATCAACCAGCACCATTCTACCTTTAGCGGATTATTACTTGACCCACGTCTGAAAGGGTTATTTGAGCTGGCAGGTGCCGATGCCCGGCTGGGTGAAAATGAAAAAGACGGCATGGTGTTCAACCATTATGTAAATGGCCCGGATAGCAAGTTCACAAAAATGGGCTGGCATACTGACGGACTGCGTGATTTATTCTATGGAAAAAAACTGAACCCAATGCTGAATGTCGGTATCCACCTGAGTAACCTGAAACCGGAGAACGGGGGATTGCGGATTATTCCGGGCACCCATAAACAGAACCTTTACCAGATGCTGTTCAGAAAGAAATATTTCATGGACCATGACAATGACCCGAATGAAGTGGCCATTGTGCCTGAAGCAGGTGATCTTACCGTGCATGATGGCCGTTTGTGGCATCGTGTGGCACAGTCGTCTATTGTTGGTGAACAGAGCCGCAGGAGGGTTATCTATATTCCGATCATCGCGGGGAAATATGCACCTAAAAATGAGCATAGTCCAACTGTGTTTTATCAGCGGTTTGCAGGTTTAGTTAAATAGGGGGGATTCCATATGCTTTTTTTAATTGTGGTTAACTACCTGATCAGATCGGGAAGGTTAAACAAACCCATTCTTTTCTGCCGGAATACCTATAAAAGGCTGTCTTTAAAATGACCCTGCTTTTTACGCCTGAATGAAACCGGGAATGCTGTTTTTTTCCTGAGCGTCAGTGTATATATCTGGTCTTTCTTGTTTCCCGGGAGCTGCAGCAGCCCTGGAAAAAGAAGAATAAAAAAAATTGAAATAAAGTCTACTTATTTAGTATACTATTTGTACATTTGTTTTCAACAAGAGTTCTTAAATTTATTTACTTATCCAGAAAGACTGAGGGAAAGGCCCTGTGAAGTCTTAGCAACCTGTGCTATACAAGGTGCTAATTCCTTCTGCCGTTGAGGTGGACAGATAACAATCGCTATCAGATTTTGCTGGATAAGTCATACTTAATCAATTTAATCCAGATAGAAAATGAAGATTTACCTTGACAATGCAGCGACCACCCCTTTAAGCAGAGAAGTTTTTCAGGCTATGGAGCCTTTTATTTTCGAAAACTTCGGTAATCCCTCTTCCTCGCATTCCTACGGGAGGCAGGCAAGGAAGGCTATTGAAGAATCCAGGAAGACAATTGCTGATTTACTGAACACCAACCCTTCACAGATTATTTTCACTTCCGGTGGTACGGAAGCTGACAATACGGCGATCATTTCCGCTATCCGGTCTAATGGGATTCGCCTTGCCATTACTACTCCTTTAGAACACCATGCCGTATTACATACCCTGGAATCCCTGAAACGTACAGGGGAGATCGAGTTGGTCTACCTGAGTCATGACCATAAAGGAAACTTGTCTATCCGGGAACTGGAACAATTGCTTTCTACCGGGGACAGGGCATTGGTATCCATCATGCATGGAAACAATGAAATTGGGAACCTTAACGAAATTGAATCTATTGCTGAAGTCTGTTGTAGGTACGACGCTATATTTCACACCGATACGGTACAAACCATGGGACAATACCGTTATGATACCCAACAATTGCAGGCAGATTTCCTGGTTGGTTCTGCACATAAGTTCCATGGCCCAAAGGGAGTAGGTTTCCTTTACAGCAGCGCGGCCAGTCAGATTACCCCTTTAATTAATGGAGGTGCCCAGGAACGAGGACAAAGGAGCGGTACAGAAAATGTCTCCGGGATTGTAGGACTGGCAAAAGCCCTTGAGCTAAGTTATGCCAATGCCGGGGTTTACCATCAACATATCACCCATCTTAAACAGAAAATGATAAAGGATTTATTTTACAGGATTCCGGGAATCAGATTCAACGGAAATTCAGCAGAGCACAACAGTTTGAAAACGGTGCTGAGCGTTTCATTGCCCGATCAGGCAAACGGACTTTCACCCATATCTTATCTCGACCAGCTCGATATCTGTGTGTCAGGCGGCAGCGCCTGCACCAGTGGATCCGGTTCGCATGTGTTAAAGGCTCTTGGAGACCAGCAGGGACGCACCACCATCCGTTTCTCTTTCAGCAGGTACAATACTGAAGCAGAAATTGATGAGGCAGTGAACCAGCTGGCCAATCTGTATGTGCATGAAACACTCACTGAAATGCGTGCAGTCTGCTAGAATCATATTTTAATACCTTGATATACATAGGTATAACAATTAATACTACTAAATTAGTAGTATTAATTGCAGAAGTGATTTATCCTTCTTATATTTATAAAAAATAATTGACAAAAAACTAAAACTCTCATTATGATATCCATCATACAACTTCCTGAAAGCTTTCTGAAATCTTACTCAGATAAAGTCATGCGTTGTTGTTGTTGCTCCTAAACCAAAATCATGGCTTCCTCCTAAAAAGGTTATTCTTTCAAATATTCTTATTTAAAATCCTGGTACCCCGGGGCATTTTGATAGAGTATTATGGTGGTCATGTATTCTGGTCAAATAAGTTGCCGGGGTATCAGGAAGGCGCCTAACTAATCACCACCACTAGTTAGGTTTTTACTCTAATTAATCACCACCATTAATTAGTTGATTTATACAGAAGAAGGGAGAGTCAGTCTCGTTGAACTTCTAGCAACTTTCCGTAGGAAAAAGTGCTCAAACTGATCTGGAAACAGATTATAAATTAACCCATAACAGGTTACACTTCGTTTCATGTGAATCCATGTATAGGCTCAACCGGTATTTGCCGGAGGGTATTGTGCTGGATCGGCCTGGACAGGAAAACTTGTTATTAAAAACTATTAAAATATAGTGTTTAAATTAATAACGATGATGATGAAAACTACAATTTCCTCGAAAATTGCGTGCCTGATGACCTCAGTAGTCCTACTGGGGGGAACGGTATCCGCAAAAGATTCAAAGCCTTTTCCGAAGGAAGGAATATGGCGTGGTGTGTTTAGTGTAAGTGAATCGAAAGTTCCGTTTAATTTTGAATTTAAGGGCAAGGATCCGAAAACAGCCGTGTTGACACTGATCAACGGGTCGAGGCGTGACGATTTTCATGTGGAGCGTCTTGGGGAGGATTCTATCTATGTGAAGATGAATACCTATGATGCTGCACTTGTGGCAAAACTGGAAGATAATGGTACACTGACCGGGGAATACCGGAGTCTGGTTCCTGGATTCAGGGGCAATTCTTTGCCTTTTGTCGCAGAATACGGTAAAAATTACCGGTTTGTAGCCCCTGGAAAGGAGGTGGCACCCAGCCATGATATTTCCGGTAAATGGGAGATTAAAACCTATACCAAGGAAGCGGTGCCAGCCTCTATTGCTTTACTGAAACAGACCGGCAATAAACTGACCGGAGTAATTATGACCGTAGTAGGCGATACGCGGGAGCTGGAAGGAACAGTACAGGGCGATGAGTTTGAATTGTCGGGATTTACCGGTCCCAGTCCTTTTATTGTCAGGGGTAAGATCAATGATGACAACAGTATCTCCGGAGAACAGGGATTTGGAATCTATAAGAACCTGAAGTTCGACGGACAACGCAATGAGAAAGCTGAACTGCCGGATCCCTACAAACTGACTTTCCTGAAAGAAGGATACAAAAAACTGGACTTTACTTTTCCGGATTTGAATGGAAAAAAAGTCTCCCTGAGTGATGACAAGTATAAAGGTAAAGTGGTGATTATAGAGACGATCGGTACCTGGTGTCCGAACTGTACCGATCAGACCGTTTTCCTTGCCCCATGGTTCAAGAAGAACCAGAAGCGTGGGGTGGAAGCCATCGCTATTGGCTTTGAGCAAAAAGATGATCTGGAGTATGCAAAATATACACTGGGCGTGCTGAAAAAGAAATATGGAATTACCTATGATGTTCTTTTCGGCGGGATTGCCGATAAAAAAATAGTTGCTGAAAAACTGCCGGCACTGAATAAGTTTGTTGCTTTTCCCACAACGATCATTATTGACAGGAAAGGTGAGGTGAGGGAAATTTATACCGGATATACCGGAACAGTCACCGGTAAATATTTTGAAGAGTATGAGAAGAAATTCAATAAGGTACTGGATGAACTGATTGCTGAACCGGTGCCGGAACTGGCTTCTGCCAGAACGGTCAACGGAAAATAAGGAATATTTAAGTTCTGTTTTAACAAATATTTACAGTCTATTTTAACCCATTTAAAGGTTTAACCGGTTGGTTGACCTACACGCTTAATCTCTTTTTGATATGAAAAATCATGTGTATAAAATACAGGTGCTGGCCCTTGCTACGCTTATTTCTTCCTCTTCACTGGCCTTCAGCAAGCACCCGGATGATCCGAAGGGAAACAGGAAATTTATTAAGGAAGGCATCTGGCGGGGTGTTTTCAAAGTAAGTGAAAGCGAAGTGCCTTTTAATTTTGAGCTGAAAGGTAAAGATGCAGAACATGCCACGTTTACGCTGCTCAATGGAACCAGGAGAGATGATTTCCATATCCAGTACCTGGGTAAGGATTCACTTTTCATCAAGATGAATACCTATGATGCTGCGCTGGTGGCAAAGATTGAAAGTGATGGTAAGATCAGTGGTGAATACAGGAGCCTGGTTCCGGGACTTCGGGGAAATGCCTTGCCTTTCACAGCAGAGCAGGGGAAATCTTACCGTTTCGTAGAGCCGGGTAAAGATATCGCACCTGCAGCGAACCTGAGCGGAAAATGGGAGTTCAAAGGTTTCTCTAAAGAAGCGGTGCCGAATAAGGTAGCGATACTGAAACAGGTAGGCAACAAACTGACCGGTGTCATCATGCAGGTGACCGGCGATAGCCGCGAACTGGAAGGAACAGTACAGGGCAATCAGTTTGTCCTCTCCGGATTTAGCGGGCCAAGTCCGAAAATCTACAGGGGAACCATCAATGAAGACGGAACATTATCCGGTGAAATTAGTCAGGGGATCTATGACAATCTGAAATTTACCGGCGTGAAAGACGGGAAAGCGGAATTGCCGGATCCCTATACACTCACTTCCCTGAAACCAGGATTGAAGAAGCTGGCTTTTACTTTTCCCGACCTGGATGGAAAGCCTGTTTCCTTAACAGATGAGAAGTACAAAGGGAAAGTCGTGATTGTAGAGCTGGTAGGTACCTGGTGCCCGAACTGCACTGATCAGACCATCTTCCTGTCGCCATGGTTCAATAAAAATAAAGACCGTGGGGTAGAGGCCATCGCTATCGGTTTTGAACAAAAGGATGATCTTGAATATGGCAAATATACCCTGGGTAAACTGCGCGATAAGTACAATATCAAGTATGATATCTTGTTCGGGGGACTGGCTGACAAGCGTCTGGTGGCAGACAAGTTACCGGCCTTAAATAAATTCATTGCTTATCCCACAACGATCATTATCGACCGCAAAGGAGAAGTCAGGGAAATTTATACCGGATATACCGGTACGGTTACCGGGCAGTACTATGCCGACTATGAGAAAAAGTTCAACAAGGTACTGGATGAACTGATTGCTGAGCCGATACCTTCTGTGAGCGCTGCCAATGCCCCGGTGACAGGAAAATAATACCTAAACGATTTAAACATACCTACTAATTCTAATCACATGAAACAAATTACCACCCTGGCTGCAGCAGCAACCGTTTTTGTTCTTTCTTCTTTTACGATTGTCCATTCGCTGGTTCCGCAGCAGCAACAGGCTTATTGGGAACAGGCAGCCTCCAAAGCGGAGTCTTTTAAAGTGGATGCCACCCATAGCAAGCTGACCTGGCTGGCTAAAAAAGTTACCGGAGAACATGCCGGAACGATTAATGTAAGCGCGGGGGCACTGACTGTCGAAAACAATGTATTAAAAGGTGGCAGCTTTGACCTGGATACCAAGTCGATTACAGTGACAGATATTGAAGATAAGGAAGCCAATGGCAAATTGCTGGGACACCTCAAAAGTGACGATTTCTTTGCTGTAGAGAAATTCGGAACAGCCAGGTTCGTGATTACCTCTGCAGTTACCAAAGGGGCTGGAGCCTACCTGATTAAAGGGAATCTTACCATAAAGGGAATCACCAATGAAGTGAGTTTCCCAGCCAGTGTAACGGTAAGTAACAATAAACTGTCGGCCAATGCGAAGATTGTGGTGGACAGGACGAAGTATGACATCAAATTCAGGTCTAAAAGTTTTTTTGAGAACCTGGGTGATAAGACTATCGCAGATGACTTTGAACTCAACATTCAGCTTGTGGCAAATAAGTAAGTGTTGGTTTTATTTGGTTGGATACCGGGCAGGACATCTTCTGCCCGGTCCTTAATACACCGGATAGCATTTACATTTTTTGACCTTACAGAAGAAAATACAATGAAAAGAACCAAACTCATGATTTTTGTGGTGATGACCAGTCTGGTATTCATTATCGCCGGTTTTGGTGCGGATGACCCCGAATTGATCAACAGTAAAGAACGGCTGGGAGAGAAGTTGTTTTTTGATCCTATATTATCAAAAGATAAGTCTATCAGCTGTGCTTCCTGCCATAAGCCAGAATTTGCATTTGCCGATACCGCGGTAGTCAGCATTGGTGTAGGCGGTGCAAAAGGATTGAGAAATTCTCCTTCGGTCACCAATCTTTCCGGCCGGCCGAATCTTTTCTGGGATGGCCGCGCTTCTTCCCTGGAAGACCAGGCCTTACAGCCAATCATTAATCCTATAGAAATGAACCTGCCCATTGCCGAGGCACTGGAAAGGCTGCAGAATGATAAAACTTACGCCGTTTTATTTCAGCAGATTTTCAATGCAGCACCCAACCAGAAGAATTTGCTGCAGGCCATCGCTGCTTATGAAAGAACGCTGGAAACGGCCAATAGTCCGTACGACCGTTATATTAATGGTGACGATGCAGCCATTTCTGAAAATGCAAAACGGGGAAGGTTACTGTTTATCGGGAAAGCCAATTGTAACAACTGCCATTCCGGGGAGGATTTCACGGCCGACCGTTTTAAGGGCATTGGTTTATTCAACGGAGAAGAATTGAAAGATGCAGGCAGGTTTCAGGTGACCAATAATCCTGAGCATGAAGGGCATTTTAAAATTCCCGGACTGAGAAATGTGGCATTGACTGCTCCCTACATGCACAACGGAATGTTCAGGACGCTTAAAGATGTCATTAAATACTATAATAACCCCGATGAGGTGATCAAAAATGGAAAGAACCGCGACCTTTCCTTAAGTAAACCCCTGGGACTTACCACAACTGAAATGGATGATCTGGAAGCCTTTTTGGTTTCATTGACAGACGACAGGTTCCTAAAAAAGCCATGAAAAACATGGAGGCCTGTTAAAAAACACTACTAAATATTTTTTTAAACGAACTGATTTACAGCAACAAATGCGGTGGGTTAGCCTGGGCTATGCCCAATTTAAACGACGATAAATGAAAATAAAACTACTCTTGATACTACTTTTGGGTATAGGTGTATTCCCTGAAATTTTTGCTCAGCAACGGACGATCAGCGGACTGGTTACTTCTGCGGAAGATCAGCTGCCCTTACCGGGAGTTTCGATTAAGGTGAAAGGCCTGGATGGAACTGCAACGACCAATAAAGACGGATTCTATAAAATAACGGTAAAAAACGGACGGTTCCTGGTCGCTTCCTATATCGGCTATAAATCGTCCGAAGTCCAGATCGGTACCGCTACCACCATCAATATCAGGCTGGAGCAGGCCGACAATAATCTGAATGAACTTCAGATTGTAGGGTCACGTAATGCCAACCGTACAAAATTGAATTCACCTGTTCCGGTAGATGTAATTGACCTGAAGAGCCTTCAGCAATATTCTCCCCAGGCCAGTGTGACCCAGTTGCTGCAATATGTTTCTCCATCCTTTCACTCCTCCGTTTCCGGGGGAGGGGATGCTGCATCTGCGACTTCCACCGTGCAGCTGAAAGGTTTGGGCGTGGACCAGGTGCTGGTCTTGGTCAATGGAAAAAGAAGGCATAAAAGCTCCAATATCAGTTGGGGAGGCCTGGGAAATGGAGCGACAGGATACGACCTGAATGCTATTCCTGTCGGTTCTATTGACAGGATTGAGATCCTGAGGGACGGTGCTGCTGCCCAGTACGGCTCGGATGCCATTGCCGGAGTAATTAACATCGTGCTGAAGAGCAATGTAGATGAGCTGACCATCAGTACACTGGAAAGTATACGCAGGAGGGGAGATGGACTGACCACCCGTACCAATGCAAATGTAGGCCTGAAGCTGGGTGCAAAAGGATTTCTGAATGTAACTGGTGAATATGCTACCCAGGCGGTTTCGCTTCCGGCAGGAAAAACCGGCGATGGTCTTTACATTGGGCCGGCATATGGTGGCGGTGCAAATACACGGGGATTTGATCAGATCTATACCAAAGAGATTGATGATGCAATTATTGCCAGCAGGGGTATAGACCGCCATTTTTTTGATACCCGCGGATCTACGAATAAATCAAAGGACGGACTGCTATCCTATAATGCTGCCGTACCGCTGAACAATGGCTTCGAAGTATACTCTTTTGGGGGAATAAGTCACCGCAATTCCCAGTTTACAGCAGTTTACCGATTGCCGGGCTGGACAGAGCGCAATAATACTTTCGTATATCCTGATGGTTTCCTTCCGGCTATGGACAATATCATTACCGACCTTTCCTTTGCTGTTGGGGTAAAAGGAAAAATTAAAGAATGGAATGTCGATATCTCCAATGTGTATGGCAGGAATGCCTTCGATAACCTGATCAGCAATTCCTTGAATGCCAGTCTTGGCCAGAAAACTCCCAGAACTTTTAACGCCGGTAGCTATAATGCTTCTCAGAATAGCGGAAGTATAGATTTTTCGCGTAAGTTCGATAAGGTGTTGAGTGGACTGAATGTGGCTTTTGGGGGGCAATACCGGGTAGAGACTTACCAGATCAAGGCGGGTGAAGAGGGCTCTTACTCGAAGGCCGACTTAAGTCCAATATATAACGTGGAATACACGACTGGTGGAATTCCCTACCTTGTTGCTGCGGGAAGCACCCCTTTGAACGGACTGTCCCCGGGCTCCCAGATCCATGCGGGATTCCGCCCTTCTAATGAAGTAGATGCAAAACGTTCTATTTCTGCGGCCTATGCGGATGTGGAATTGAATGTGACAAAAAACTGGCTGGTGTCCGGTGCATTCAGGGTAGAAAACTATGCCGATTTTGGAAGTGTAAGTACTTACAAAGCAGCCACAAGATATAGTTTTGCAAAATGGCTTGCCATCAGGGGCGCTTTCAATACCGGATTCAGGGCACCCGATCTGGCTCAATACTATTATACCGAAACCTCTACAACCTTCCAGAATGGGGTGGCCATCGACCAGGTGACCGCAAATAATGTAAACCCTGCAACCAAGGCCCTGGGAATTCCATCCCTGCAGCCTGAAAAGTCCAAAGGTTATTCCGCTGGGATTACCTCACAGCCTTTGCAGAATATAGAGCTTACACTCGATGCTTACCAGATCGATATCAGGGACAGGGTAGGAAATACGGGACGTTTTTCTGCTACGGATACCAATTTGCCGGCTGACGTGAGGGCGCTTTTTGTGCAAACAGGCACGGTACAGGCCAAGTTTTTTTACAACTCGTTCAGCACACGAACAAAAGGGGTTGAGTTTACGGGAAGTTATAAGTTCTTATTGCCAAATGGTGCCAATGCAGCCTTCTTAGCGGGCGGTAATTTCCAGAAGACCAGGCTGACCAAAGTGAATACACCGAAAGGCCTGGAAGCTTACCGTTATATCATCTTTGACGAAAGTGAAGAAGTACGGGTTACTTCGGCTATTCCGGCGACGAAGATCACTTTGCAGGGAACCTATAATTTCAAAAAGCTAAGCCTCCTGGCACGTGGTGTTTATTTTGGTTCGGTCACTGCTGTAAGTCAGCTGAATGCGAGTTTTCCTAAGCCTGACTATTATTATCAGGTGTACAACCCGATCTGGGTAGTTGATGTATCGGCGGGATACAGGATCACCCCGATATTACAGGCAACGGTAGGAGTCAACAACCTGTTCAATGAACTGGGAGATTATGCGATACCTGCACCGGGCAGCAATATCACCAGGACACCATCGCCGGGCGCTGTACAGTCCGGTTCAAACGCAGGATTACAACCTTTTATCAGACTATCGGCCAATTTTAAATAAAAAATATAAATCATTTGATGATGAGGGGATCGGCAGGCCAAATCGGAGTTTGCTCCTGAAAATGTTGATCAGGCCCCTTAAAACAATTAACATATCCTTCATGAAAAAATTTAAAAATTATATATTGATCACCGCGTTCCTGCCAGTTGTTTTTTCTTCCTGCGGTAAGGCAGATTACCTGGATGTGGATGCGGGCGACAGACCGGCACTGAGTGCCAAGGTTAAGTTTGTGAATGCCCGTTTGTCAACTACAGCCGTACATTTCTGGGATTTCACCAGGAAAGTTACCCCAGTTGCCTTGCAGAGAAATACGGCTTCGGCCTATCTGGAAACACAATATGGAAAAGTCCAGTACAATGTGACCGAAGGAACGTCAACTTCCTATAAGGCCTCTTATGTTTTTGGGGGGAGTGCCAATTTTATACAGGAGAGCAATTCCACTTCTTTCGCAGGACCTAATGGGCCGATTGCCGACTTTGCCCATACTTTGTTTACCGTTAAAAAGCGGCTGACCAGTACCCTGAATCCCAATAACATCGATAGCCTCATCCTGGTTTATGATGACCTGAGCCTGCCTGCTGCCGGAAAAGCCAAAGTACGCTTTGCTAATTTTGCGCCTGATGCTCCAAATCTTGATTTCAGCTATGCTGCCGGGGAAACAATTTTTTCTGGTGTAGGTTATGGAAATTTTGGTGGTCAGGTCGTCATCCCTTATACTGCAGGGAAAGCTCCTGCAGTGGTGGAAGGGTTAACCTGGAAGACATTAGGCCCCTTTAAAGAAATAGATGCAGCTTCGGGCCTGAGTTTTCAGCTTAAGGATGCTGCTAGCAAGGCTGTCATTCCTGTAGGGGGAAATTCGCTTTCCGGTATTGCGCTGGAAAGTGGTAAAATCTATACCATATTTGTGAATGGATTACAGGGTGGTTCCCCTGAACTGACGGCCACAGTGATTGTCCACAATTGATCAGGTCTTCCAAACAGCAGCGATGTTTTTTCTAAACACTGCTGCTGTTATTGTTATTGTTGTTGTTGTTGTTGTTGTTTCCGGGGGTTATCCGGAATGTTTGGCATCAATCAGCACCGCCAATTGTATACAGGGCTGATCGGAGCGGTTGCTCCATGCATGGTTCGTGCCTCTCTGGATCACAATATCACCAGTGCTCAGCTTTACTTCCTCTTCTTCCAGGACAAGGTAAATTTCACCTGAGGCAATGATGATATAATCGATTGTATCCGTCTGGTGAAACAGGGGATGCCGGTTATGCTCCTGGGTTGCTGGAATCCCCAGGTCTTTATCGGGAGGAATGCTGACATACCTGAAATAGGTGCCGTTCGGCGGAGTGACCGGAATAGCAGTATTGGGAATCGATAGCTCTTTGGAGAGATCTACAGGCATGGTATTGGTCGCCCATACATCAGAGATCACCAGTCCTGGAAAATCTTCGGAAACATTTGTCACCTGTGCATCTTCAATGATGACGGATTTTCCTCCATTGATACCGGTTACTATTCTTCTTGGAATGGTAGGGAACTTGCTCATAATTTATGGTTTTTATGGTCATAAAAGACACAGGTTCATTGTTTTTAAAAACAAACCTGCTGATAGATAATTCTGGAAAAAGGATACTTACTTCGAGACGAAGGAAAGTTTGTTTAAAAAGGAAGCCAGTGTTTTTCTCAGTCCACTGAACAGCTCTTCGGAGCCTGTCGAATTATTATTGCTTCGGGAACGTGTCGTATTGGAAATTTCACGGCAGGTGAGTATAAAGATATACTCTTCGAGGGATTCAATCTGCTGCTCATGACGATTGATCCAAAGGGTTTTAAATACGGTGGTTACCGTTTGTTCAATGTGGTCGGGGTCGTTAATCGCTTTGCTCACAAAATAATAGACACGCTTGAAATATAGATTTATAATATCTTTCAATGCTTTTTCATCATTTTTTCTGATAAGATTTAAGAGTTCCAGGTCACCGTCAGCCACAATTGTATATAATTATATTAAAACTTTATAAATTTTTTTCTTCATTTTAAAAACCAGAGGCTATTCTTTTAAATAGCCCCTGATAAAATCAAATTAATGAGCAATTTCTGCTTGCAGAAATTATTACAGACCGGAATGAGTACAGTCTGTAACCAAATGCACAAGGCCATCCGGCTTTGTTAAATTAAAGAAAGTGGATCTAACCACTGTTGAAAAGCTGATCTGGCTGTAAGTATACAGCTTCAATCGCTTAGACGTCAAGAGCGGATTCGAACCGCTGTTACAGGTTTATGAAACCAATGCCTAACCACTCGGCCACATGACTATAATGTGCTGCCCATTTTCTCTGTTGAGCATGTACAAAGATAATAAAGTATACTAAATTAGTAGTATTTATTTTCAGATAAATATCCGCTGTTTCCGGCCCGGGATTGACCGTAAATGCTGATCAAGCTAAGCGCTGATAGATTGTTTTACCAGCTCCTTTACCGGCCGTATTTTATTGGTAGTTTAACTGGCCTGACACAATAATGATTCCTGCAGACTGACCACTTCACCTATAATTATTATTGCAGGATAACTGAGTTCCCCATCCTTAGCTGCCTGTTCCAGATCTTTGGCCGCACAGATCACTTTTTTCTGATGGGGAAGTGTGGCATGTTGTATGATGGCTGCGGGAATATGTCCCAATCCGGCAGAGCAGTAGATGTCCGCTATTTCCGCCAGTTTTTTCATTCCCATGTAGATCACCACTGTTGCAGAGCTGTTGATCGCACAGCGTAGATCGCGCGAAAGACTACCATCTTTTTTTGTTCCGGTAATCACCCACAGGCTTTCACTCACCCCGCGGTGTGTCAATGGAATACCGTTTAGTCCGGCAGATTGCATACTGCTGATCCCTGGGATATAATGTGTTTGTATACCCTGTTCTTCCGCATAGCATAATTCTTCATAACCCCTGCCAAAGATATAAGGGTCTCCGCCTTTCAGGCGAACGACTACCTTATCAGGTGCGGCGTACTGCCTGATCAGTTCATGAATGGTATCCTGTGGGGTATAGTTTCCATAGGGTTGCTTTCCAACATATACCAGTTTGCAATGTTCCGGAGCCATTTCCAGCAGTTCATTATTGATCAGGTTATCATATAGGATAACATCTGCACGCTGTAATGTCCTGTAACCTTTTAAAGTAATCAATTCCGGGTCTCCCGGGCCACCGCCCATGATAAATAGTCCGTATTCAGCTGTTTTGTTTTTCATTTGCCTGGTTTTTTATGGGGTAATAACATAAAATTGATCATTTAATCTCGTATTTCAATGATATATTATGATAAAAATCATAATATTTTGATTTTATTGAATTAATAATACATATTTGTATATCAAAAATCATATAAAATAACCTTTGGTTGTCTTATTTATAATATGTTTTTGTGATGTAGAGCTGAAAAATGAATTTATGGCTGATTGCTGATAGATTGTTGTGATGAAAAACACTAAAAACCTGAAAAAAACCTGAAAACCTTAATTTAAAATGTCAAAACGCATGAAAAAGGATACAATTGTAGTGATAGGCAATGGAATGGTCGGCCATAAGTTCTGTGAAAAACTCATTGCAAAGTCGCGCGACTTTGATATTTATGTTTTTGGCGAAGAATCGAGAAGGGCGTATGACCGGGTGCACCTCAGTGAATATTTCAATGGGAAAAGTGCCGATGACCTTTCTCTGTCGGCGGCAGACTGGTATGAGAACAATGGGATCACACTGTACCTGAATGATCCGGTAAAAGATATAGACCGGCAGACCAAAACTGTTTATTCAGGCAGCGGGAGGGCATTGCCTTATGATATGCTGGTCCTGGCAACGGGCTCAGCTGCTTTTGTTCCGAATATACCTGGCCTGGGGAAAGACGGGGTATTTGTATACCGGAATATCGATGACCTGGAACTGATCCAAAGTTATGCCCGTCATGTAAGTCATGCAGCTGTGATGGGAGGGGGCTTACTGGGGCTGGAGGCAGCGAAAGCATTAATCGACCTGGGAATTGAGAAAAACCATGTCATTGAATTTGCTCCCCGTTTAATGCCCCGGCAAATCGATAGTGCAGGGAGTGAAATGTTAAGTGCCAAGCTCAGTGCCCTGGGTTTACAGCTCCATTTAAACAAGAACACGGTTGCGATAAAAGGCGATACAGAAATTACAGGGCTGCAGTTCAATGATGACACGGAACTGGATATTGATATGCTGGTCATCTCCGCCGGGATCAGGCCCCGTGACGAACTGGCAAAGCTCTGCGGAATAGAAGTGAGCAGCCGCGGGGGGATCATTGTAGACCATAAAATGCAAACCAGCGACCCCGCCGTATTTGCTATCGGGGAATGCGCATTATTTGAACAGACCATCTACGGTCTGATTGCTCCGGGATATGAAATGGCTGAAGTGGTCGCTGCCAATTTGTGCGGCGGAGACAAGTCATTCAGCGGTTTTGATATGAGCACCAAACTTAAACTGATTGGTGTGGATGTCGCCAGTTTTGGCGATAACTTTATCACGGAGCCGGATTGCAGGACCATCATATTTGAAGATACCCATAAAGGAATTTATAAACGCATCAATATAAGTAACGACGGGCGATACCTTTTAGGGGGTATTTTAATTGGTGACGCAGCAGCCTATCCTATGCTGCTGCAAACCGTTAACAACAGGATCCTCCTTCCGCCAAATCCGGAAGACCTCATCCTGGGGTCAAGGGGAGGGAATGCGGAAGAAAATTCGGGTTCAGGAGTGGCATCCTTGCCGGATGAAGCCCTGATTTGTAGTTGTGAAGGCATTACCAAAGCTGCGATCTGCAATTCCGTAACTGAGCAGGGATGTGAGACGGTGGAAGCAATAAAAAAATGTACCAAGGCGGGTACAGGGTGCGGCGGTTGCATTCCGATGGTGAAGGACCTGATGGTCTATACCCTGAAGGCGAATGGCAAATATGTACGCAATGTAATTTGTGAACATTTCAATTATAGCCGGCAGGAATTGTACGACCTGATCCATATTCACCAGATCAAAAGCTACGATGAAGTATTGGATGAACTCGGAAAGGGAGATGGCTGTGAAACCTGTAAGCCACTGGTGTCTTCCCTCCTGGCCAGTCTGTGGAAGGAGATGATCCTGCAGAAGGGCAATGATACGGCGCAGGATAGCAATGACCGTTTTCTGGCCAATATCCAGAAAGGCGGTTCCTACTCTGTGGTGCCGCGAATTCCGGCCGGTGAAATCACACCCGAGAAACTGATTGTCATCGGTCAGGTTGCCCAAAAATATAACCTGTACACAAAGATTACCGGGGGACAGCGCATCGATCTTTTCGGTGCGCACCTGAGCGACCTGCCCCTGATCTGGGAGGAATTGATTGATGCGGGTTTCGAAAGTGGCCATGCCTACGGGAAAGGACTGAGGACAGTGAAAAGCTGTGTGGGAAGTACCTGGTGCCGCTTCGGATTGCACGACAGCGTGAGCTTTGCTGTCAGGATTGAAGACCGCTACAAAGGGCTCCGGGCACCGCATAAGTTTAAGTCGGCCGTGAGTGGTTGTATCCGGGAATGCGCCGAGGCACAGAGCAAGGATTTCGGAATTATTGCTACGGAAAAAGGATGGAACTTATATGTCTGCGGAAATGGAGGCAGTAAACCCCAGCATGCGCTGCTGCTGGCTTCGGATGTCGACAGTGATACCTGTATCCGTTACATAGACCGGTTCCTGATGTTCTATATCCGCACTGCGGATCCTCTCACCAGAACGGCTACCTGGCTGAACAAAATGGAAGGTGGAATTGATTACCTGCGTAATGTGGTGGTCAATGACAGTATTGGAATGGGGAGGCAATGGGAAGAGGAAATTGAAATGCTGGTCGCTTCGTACAAATGTGAATGGAAAGAGGCGGTAGAGAATCCTTCCATCAGGAAAAGGTTCAATCACTTTATCAATGCTCCGGGAGAAAAGGATCCGACGGTAACGTTTACGGAAATGCGCGGGCAGAAAAAAGCGGAATGGACCAAAGCATAACCAGTGCGGTTAAATCAGTTATACAATAGCTAATCATATCTCAATTTATACCCTGTTCCTTATGAATACACTATGCGAAAATGAAATATACACCTGGTTTGTTGCCTGCCGTGTAGAGGATGTTGCTGAAAATGGCGGTGTCTGTGTGAAATACGGTGCCGAACAGATTGCACTTTTCTACTTTACCCGCCGTGGGGAGTGGTATGCCACACAGAATGAATGTCCCCACCGCCGTCAGATGGCATTGAGCAGGGGGATGATCGGTACCGCCGGGGAAGAACCCAAAATTGCCTGCCCCTTCCATAAAAAAACATTTTCCCTGAAAACCGGGGAATGTCTGACAGGGGATGAGTGCGCAATTCAAACCTATCCCGTGAAAATTGAGGATGGATTGGTGTATATCGGATGGAAATCAACTTTGTAACTATATGGACTATGTATCACCAAAAGAAGTAGCCGGCACGATGATGAGTGCCGCTATTTCAAAATCATCTTTGCAGGTCAGGGACCTGCTCATCAGAGGTAGCATGTCGGGTGCCTTGCTCGGCATCTCTGTAACACTCGCTTACCTGGCTGCCGCCCAGACGAAACTGAGTATGGCGGGTGCCCTGGTATTCCCGGTCGGATTTATCATCATTATCATTCTGGGAATGGAGCTGGTCACGGGAAGTTTTTCCCTTGTTCCGCTGGCCTGGCTGGAAGGGAAAATAACGGCATCGGTAATGCTGAAGAATCTGTTCTGGGTTTTTGTGGGCAACCTGATTGGCAGCATGTTATTTGCCTTTTTATTCTGGAGCGCTTCCTCCGAGACAGGTACACTGCCTACCATGGGGCCAATTGATCAGATGCTCGTTGCCGCCGCGGAGAAGAAGACTACGGGTTATGCTGTACACGGTTTTGCGGGATTGTTTTCCGCATTTGTTAAAGCGGTTTTGTGTAACTGGATGGTCTGCATGGGTGTTGTCATGGCAATGACTTCAAAGTCGACTTCCGGAAAGATCCTTGCTGCGGGTATCCCAATTTTTATCTTTTTTGCCCTCGGATATGAACATGCTGTAGTGAACATGTTTGTCATCCCGGCCGGGATGCTGTTTGGTGCAAAAGTAAGCTTCGCTGAATGGTGGCTGGATAACCAGCTGATTGTAACGCTGGGAAACATTGTAGGTGGCCTGTTATTTACCGGGATGGCTGTTTATTACACCCATGGCAAACCAGAAAATCAAGTCAGTACACCTATCCTATAAATTGATCAGTTCATTTTAACCCGCCCATCACATGCACTATTACGCTCGCCTATCACTCATTTGTTTTGCCATTACCCTTTCCGGCCTGCAGGCCAGATCACAGCAGCATGCTGCAGCCCCCATACAACCGTTGCTGTTTGAAGGAACCATTGTAGCCGGATACACAGATCATGGTGCCTATGTCAACTGTACGGGGCCAGGGATTAAATTTAGCCGGAAACCAATTGCCCTGCTTGTCGGATTGTTGCCCGGCTTACGTATAAAGGAAGATAAGGGGACTGCAGGCAGCACAAAAAATTCAGTGCTCACGCCATCTCTGGGATTCGGACTCACTGCAAGCTACAAACATCTGGCCGTACAGCTGCCTTTTTATTATAACAGTAAAACAGCTGCCAGGAATGGGAAATGGAACCCAGGAATAGGGCTGGGGTATAAATTCTAGCCATCGGGAGGGATTATGGTCAGAAAGGTTGATGCTCCGGACCACTTCTGATCATAATTCCCTGTGGGATCAGGGGATTTCTGCGGTGAGCAGTTTTAGTCCCTTTGCATCCCGAATCTGTATCTTTTTTCCGATCAAGGTAATCAGTTGTTCCTGGACCAGGTCGTTCATGGTCCTGAAAACAGTTTCGTAAGTAGCCCCGGTAAAAGCCGCGAGGTCCTGGCGGCTCAGGTCAATACTGATACAGTTTTGTTCATCCAGGCCAAATAAGTCCTGGAGGTGGAATATAGCCACTGCAAGCCGGCTTTTGACAGACATCAGGGCCAGGTTCCTCATTTTTTCTTCTGATTCCCGGAGGTCTTCCGCATAAAACATCATCAGGTTGAAAGCCAGTTCATGGTTTACTCTGAGGGTCGCCAGAAAGAATTCCTTTTCAATAAAACAAAATGTGGTCGCCTCCAGTGCTGTTGCAGAGATCGGGTAGACCGAATTTTCCACACCGAGTCCCCTGTGGCCGAATATTTTTCCTTTGGTGGCAAAACGAATGATGATATCTTTCTCTCCCCATTTCTTGTGTACCTTCACACTTCCGGAATAAATGAAATAAACACCGGTTACGGGTTCCCCTTCTTTAATGATCTGTTCTCCTTTTTTGACGGAGAGGTTTTTACGGTGATTTTCAATTGCAGGTTTCCATTCTTTTAGGGCCAGCTGACACATAAAGCAGGTTTGAAGGTCGCAATTCGTATTTTTTCTCATTCTCGGTCAGTAAATGGTGGAAATGTGACCGTAAAAGTAAGCAGATAATTCATTTTATGCGCATATCCGCACTATACATTTGATTTCCGGATGTCAAACCCTGCTGATAGCGCATTCAAAAGGGGACTGGCCTAAGCCCTTTCCCTTATTTTGTAGTTGAATTCTTTGCAGGGTTTCAGATTTCTTCATATCGGAGTACATAATTATTATAGATGTTCTTGATGTTAAATACCTCATCGAATATGATCAGTAAGAGGACTGGCAGGATGATCAGTTCTATTTCTCCTGCTTTCCATAGTAAAAAAGCCAGGAGAGTCAGGATTCTGGAGCATTCCAGGTAATAAATCCACTTTTTTTGCTCCATCAGGGCCCCACAGTTGATCAGGGTGAGTAAAATCATTGTGGTCATAAAGAGCTTATCATCCAGGCCAAGGTAGGCATATCCGGCGGTAATAAAAGTGAGGAGCAGAATAGAAAAAATAAGCTGGATGTTTAAATATTTCCTAAACTTAAAGCGGTACTGGTCGGGAGACCTGTCCTGGAAATACCTCTTTTCAAGTGCAGGCCTGATCTCCTGGTTGAGTAATCCCGGGTTTCCAAAAATAATTTTCAGTCTGCCTTTGAATGACTTCGTCTGTTTGCAGGCCTCGATAATCTCCAGGTAATAATGGAAGTGCTGCCAAAGAAAGCTGTAGCTTTTAATGGGATGCGTCAATCCGTATTTAGGTGCCTCTTCCTCCTTTTGGAAGGTGCCGAAGATTCTGTCCCAGAATGTAAAAACATCACCGAAGTTTTTATCCAGGTATTTCTCATCGCTGGCATGGTGGATGCCATGGAGTGAGGGGGTGATCATAATGTGCTCCAGCCAGCCCAGTTTACCAATAAGCTGGGTATGGGTAAAAAAGGAATAGGCACCATGCACCATTAAAATGGTGATGACCATGTTTGGATGAAAGCCGAGAAAAGGGATGGCGCACCAGAATATATTGCGTATCAACGCCTGGAAGACCGTTATTCTGGCGGCAACAGTGAAATTGAATTCTTCACTCTGGTGGTGGACAATATGTGCGGCCCAAAAGAAATTGATCTGGTGACCCAGACGGTGGTACCAATACCACACCAGGTCGGTGACCAGGATCAGTAAAATCCAGACCCACCAGCTATTGGGGATATTAAAAAGTGCGTAATTCGTGTAGATCCAGACGTAAAGGCTGTAAAAACTTGCCGTGATAAACAGGTTGAGCAAGCGCTCAGCGATACCGATACTTAAATTCGAGATAGAGCTTTCATATTTGAATACCCCGGTTTGTTTCTTCCTTACCGCAAGCAGGTATTCCAGCAGTAAGAAGATGAAAAACGCAGGAATGGCAAAGGCTTCATAGTTGATGCCGGCTGCTAACAGGACAATTGTATTCGTTGTGTTTACCATATTGAATAAAGTATACTAAATTAGTAGTCTTTACAAAAGTAGAAAAATATTTTACTTAATCCACCGGAATGTAATTTTTTAGCGGGGGATATAAGGGGCAAAATCCCTGGAATTTAAAAGCATATATTTTTGTCTACTTATTTGTTAGATATTAAATACCATCACCAGTGATCAATATGATGTACTTGGAGCAGAAAAGGTTGGCCTTTTTTTTCCGGGCGACCATACCCATACCAATGAAGCAGGGGCGGAGCTGAATGCTGCCGCTGTGATCGAGGGTGTAAAAGCACTGAAAAGAACTCACTTGAAAAGCTGTTTACTGGAATAACACTGATCCGGACGGCGACGGTTAATCGATTACTGAGCCTGATAAAGCAATAAAACCAAACGGATATTAACCCTCTTTTAGTCAATTGTAGCATTATTTTAACAAGTACTAGGCCTATTGTATATTTTGTCTACTATATTGGTAGTATATAAAATAATTTCCTTATACTTACACCATGAAAACAAGTTTACGCTCTGCAAGTATTCTATCTCATCTCCCCCGATTATTGAATTATTGTTGTTGTTACAGTAATTTTTGTTAAGCTATGTATCTGATTCATTGGTCTAAATGTTTCATGTGTCATCGCTTCCATCTACCTCCGGCTTTTAAAAATATCCACTTTACCTTAGGGTTTGGTTAGGAATTCTGCGGCCCTATACCGTCATTTTAATACTGAAAAATCAATTATATACTTAAACTTAAATCATGGAAAATCTTTACTTCACAGGCGCTTCTTTCTCTCCCTTCAGCAATTGGTTTTGTTTTGTATTCGACTGTTCTTTTGAACGTACTGAGGAATATAAGGTGTTGATGGGGATAGATTTCTAAATCCCTCTTCCTTCCCCTTTCTGATGTCCAGCCCTGAGCTGTAAAATCACCTGTTCATTATTGTTTCATCAATGACATTATCAACTAATTATACTAGTGGAATAGAATTCTTATGCACTTTTTTTTATCAAAACCCGCCGTACTGTACGCTCTTTTAATGCTTGTTTTCTTTAGTTTTTCGGGCTGTAAGAAGAACAATTATACCATCGCAACCACATCCGACCTGAATATTACCGATTATCTGGCTCAGCATCCCGATCAGTTCTCTGAATTTTCATCCGTATTGAAACGTTCTGAAATTTCGGGCGTACTGAATGCCTACGGAACCTATACGATCTTCGCCCCCGATAATGATGCCGTAAAATTGTGGCTTAAGGATATCGGGAAGAGCTCCGTGCAGGAAGTTCCTGTAGCGGAGCTGAAAGATCTGGTGAGGTACCATTTATTTACAGATACCATTACTACCAGCTCGTTCACCGATGGTAAAATCCCGGTTCTGAATCAATATGGTCAATACCTGATTACCGGAGTTTCGACCATCAATGGCGTATCCAGTATCCAGGTCAACAGGTCTGCGAATATGATCAGCAGTAATATTATCACCGGTAATGGCGTCATACATGTGCTTGACCGGGTGCTGATCCCTGCAAAACTGACCCTTGCCCAGCTTATTGAACAAAATCCTTCTTATTCTATATTTACGCAGGCATTGAAAGAAACCGGTTTTTATGATACCCTCAACCATATCAATGGGAGCCACCGGTGGCTTACCGCAATCGCAGAAAGTGATTCCTCTTTTCATGAAGCAGGTTTCAGCACCTACGCCGCTTTAAAAACAAGGTATTCCACTAAAAATGACCCGCTCGATCCGGCAGATAGCCTGCACCTTTTTGTGGCTTATCACCTGTTGCCTGACATTAAATATCTGGCAGACATTGTCAGTGCTTCTTCCCATGAAACCCTTGCTTTAAATGAAGTGATTACCACTAAATTAAATGGGGAAAGCATATTGATCAACGAAGATACCTTTAACGATGTAGTGGAAAAGGGAGTCCTGGTGAATCGTGCGAAGAGTGATTTTCAGGCCAGTAATGGTACGCTGCATGAACTGTCAGGAAACCTGAATATCAAACTGAGGGTACCCTATGCCATCTACTGGGATCCTGCCGATCAGCCTGAAATACGGAAGCTGGTTTCGGTTTTCCGGAAATCTGGCCAGAAAGCGGCATTCTCAGATCCGGAACAATTTGAAGGAATGAAATGGCAGGGAGGCGATATTACCTATAATTCCAATGCAAGCTCAGCCAGTGACGCGTATGTTTACGATGATTTCCTCTCCTTTTATATCAGGAGTGCCGTTACCCAATGGATAGAATTTACCACGCCTTTCATCGTCAAAGGCAGGTATAAAATCTGGATTTGCTACCGCAGGGCGCGTTCCCAGACCATACAGATCCAGTTTGATGATGTGGCGATGCAGAATGTAGTCCTTGCCCATGATTATTACCCGGTTAATGAGACGGATAATGGGGCAGAGGCGCTTGGTTTTAAGCGTTTTGTGGTCACTGCAGCTTCGGTGGCGAATAATGTTGCGAAACTGAGTGGAATTGTAGAGGTGAAGACCAGTGGGAAACATAAAATCAAATTTGTCGCCCTGAGCAATGAAAGTGGTTCTGCGAACACCTTTAACCTCGATATGATCCATATTATTCCTTACAATATTGAACAAAAGTGGCCACGCTTTAACAGGGACGGTACTCAGGTTAACCCCTAAGGCTCCCAGCAATCATCTAATATAATCACCAATAAAACGCATGATCATGAGTAAGAACTTCGCTTACCTCAGTATCTTACTGTGCATCTTCAGTGCCTGCCAGAAAGATACTTTCAATGAATATTATGAAAGACCTGCATCCCTTGCAAATCCCATCTACCAGCAATTGCAGGCCAAAGGAAATTTCAATTCTTTTCTTTCCTTAATTGACAAAGCCGGCTATAAGGATATTTTGAATGCCGCCGGCTACTGGACTGTCTTTGCGCCGAATGATAACGCATTTAACGCTTATCTAAGTGCACACCATATCCAAAATGTATCGGCAATAGAGGCTACGGAAGCCCGCAGACTGGTGGAGTACGCACTGGTGTTCAATGCTTTCAAAACCGACCATATAGCAGACTACCAGTCCAACCTGGGTTGGGTGACGAATGCGGCTTTCCGAAGGAGGACGGCATATTACGATTTTGTGTACAGCGGCGAGATCAAAGGCATCAGCTCCAAGCTACTTGCAGCGAACCGCAACGGCAGTTATGTGGCCGCAGATAATAACAATAAGTACCTGACCTATTTTTTCTCCGGGTATTTTGATGCGCAAAAGCTTACGGCTGCCGACTACAACTATTTTTTTCCAAATGCTACCTATACCGGTTTTAATGTGCTGAATGCGGCTGTGGTCAACAAGGATATTGTTGGAGAGAATGGCGTGATCCATGAAACAGACCAGGTGCTTAGTCCGCTCTCCAGTATCGACCAGTATTTGACAGCCCATGCCGAGTACAGCGAATTTAAGAAATTGCTGGATACCTATAAAGTAAGCTATGCCCCCAATGCTGAGGCGACCACCAGGTATCAGGCCTTAACGGGTTCGGCAGATCAGGTGAATATCAAGCTATATGATGTATCCCTTGCTTTTTCACCCAATAATGAAAATTACCTGAAGTTGCAGGACAACGACGGACAAGCGAACAGCTGGACACTTTTTGCACCAACAAATGCAGCGTTGCTGGCCTATGAACAAAATGTATTGCTGAAACATTATGCGACCAAGACCATCAACCAGCTGCCCCTGGAAGTGATCACCGATTTTTTGAATGCACATTTCTGGCAGTCGGCCGTTTGGCCAAGCAAATTCAAAACGACCACCAATTACCTGAATGAAGAGGCCAGGTTTGATCCCGCGACCGATATTACAGATCAGCAGGTATTGAGCAACGGCTTTTTCTATGGCACCCGTAAGGTGCAGGAAGCCAATGTATTTCATTCAGTATATGGCCAGGCTTACCTGGATCCCCAATACACGCTCTTTAAAAGGGCGCTGGATTTGGAAAGAAAACTGACGATAATTAACCCTAACCTGAAGTTCGCCTTGTTTTTAATTTCAGATGCAGTGCTGAGGTCGTACGGTTTTGACTGGAATACCCCCAACAATACTTTTGAATATACGGCCAGCGGAGGGACAAAAGTTATTGGTACCGATGCGGTAAACCGTCTCAAGCGTATTGTCAATACCCATATTGTTCCTTTAACGGCCTCAGGCCTGGATATCTCGGAAGAGCAGCTCGCGGAAACCATTGGCGGGGAGGTCATCAAGTTGAAAAATGGCGAGGTATATAGTTCCGGCACATCAGACCGTACATCGGTAAATGAACAGTCCGTTGCACTGAGTTCAAAAGTGGAGGCGAATAACGGGGTTTCCTATGCTGCTGACGGGCTGCTTGATTTTTCCAGCCTGAATATCGGCAAGCATATCGAAAAGTACGGGAATACCGCTTCTGCACCTTATTACAGTTTTTACCAGTTTCTGAAGAATGCGACTACGATTTACAACAGCAGTACGGGAGAGATCAGCGGTGTGGTTACTGGTACTTTTTATACGGTACTGATCCCTACTGATGCCGCTATCCAGCAGGCCGTGACCGATGGGGTGCTGCCCAAACTGGCCAGTGGATTGCCGAATTATGCGCCTACAGCCGCTGCCGATGTCAATTTGGTGCTGAATTTCATCCGGCACCACCTGATTAACAATGCCATTATCATCGCCGATGGCAATAAGGATGGCAATTTTGAAACGCTGTTGAATGATGCTGCAGGTTATCCGGTGACGGTAAAAGTAACCAATGTGAACCGCGTCCTCTCCTTTCAGGATAAACAGAATTTTACCTCTACCGTCACCGGCCCCGCAAATAGTAACCTGTCCAACAGGACTGTTCTTCACCAGATTAATTCCTACCTCAGGCCTTAATTATTAAATATCATTTGTGCTATGCAATTCAATATATATAGTTTTTCTTTCTTTCTGTCTATCCTGTCCTCCCTTGCATTTTCCTCCCTTGCGCAAAGTCCGGAAATAAAAACGATGATCAGGGGGAAAATTACCGATTATACCGATCACCGGCCGGTTCCGGGAGTATCGGTTGTGGAGGTGGACAAAAACAGGCGTACGGTGAATGGGGTTTCGACCGACAGGGAAGGAAACTTCGCGCTTAAGGTTTCGGATGCCACGAACAGCGTCTCCATCTCTTTTATTGGCTATAAAACACTGACCCTGAAAATCGGCAGCCGCTCGGTCTTTAACCTGGAAATTACGGCCGAGGAAAACGCACTCACTGAGGTGACCATCTCAGCTGGTAAATCGGTCGACAGTGGAAACGGACTTCCCGTGGAAGAGAAAAACCGCACCACAGCCGTAGCGACAATCAGTGCGAAGGCAATGGAAGAAATGGTTGGAGCCTCGATCGACCAGCAATTGCAGGGCCGCCTTTCCGGGGTAGATATTGCGGCAGAGAGCGGCAATCCCGGGGCGGGGATGCAAATCAGGATCAGGGGGACTTCCTCTATCAATGCGGGAACCAATCCTTTGATCGTGGTCGACGGTATGCCCTATGAAACGACGATTTCCGATGATTTCAACTTTGGTACGGCGGATGAACAGGGCTATGCCCAGCTGCTGAATATTGCCCCTTCAGATATCAGTGAAATCAGTGTATTGAAAGATGCTGCCGCCACAGCCGTATGGGGATCCAGGGCCGCAAACGGGGTCTTGTTAATCACCACAAAAAGGGGGACTATCGGGAAGCCGGTGCTGACCTATACCTTCAAAGGATCGGTGTCCAGACAGCCTGACGGAATTCCGATGCTGAGCGGCGACCAGTATTCGCAGCTGATCCCGGAAGCCTACATGAACCGGACGGGGGCAGCGCTGAATACCTCTACCTATAAGGAATTTTCCTATGATGTGAAAGACCCTTACTGGTATTACAATTACAGCAACAATACCGACTGGGTGAAGGAAATCACCCAGACAGGGGTACTGCAGGACCATAATATATCGGTCTCCGGAGGCGGGGAAAGGGCAAAGTATTTTGCCTCCATGGGGTATTTCAAACAGGGAGGAACCGTGATTGGGACAGACCTGGAGCGGATCACCACCAGGATCAACCTGGATTATAACGTGTCGGACAGGCTCCGGTTCCGTACCGATGTGGCTTACACGCATGTGGTCAATAACCAGCCTTACAGCAATACCATACGTGAAGTGGCCTATAAAAAGATGCCCAATATGAGTGTGTACGAGTATGACATTTACGGCAACCAGACCCCCAATTATTTTTCGCCTGAACAGAATATCCAGGGGTATTTTTTTTTCAATTCCAATGGCGCCATCCGCGGGACTTACAACCCGGTAGCCATGGCCCTCGCAGCGAAGAATGTACAGGCCGGGGAACGGATTGTTCCCAAGTTTAATATTCAGTATACCCTTGTCCCTTCTTTGCTGAAGCTCAGTACCGATGTGCAGTTCGATATCAATACCCAAAAGACGAATTCATTCCTGCCACAGATAGCTACCGGAAGACCATTTACAGAAACCACCGTCAACCGGGCGGGCGACAGGGATTATGATACCTACAGTGTGCAGACAAAAACAAATCTGCTCTATACACCCACCCTGGGGCCTAAACATAGCCTCTCCGGTGCTTTATCTTTTCAGACGAGTGACCTGCAATATGTAGATCAGCAAATTCTGACCTCCAATACGGCATCCTCTTATTTGCAGGATGTATCCTCCGAGTCGAGGACACAAAGCGATGGGCTGTATACGCTTTCTTCCCAGATCAGGCGCCGTTCCATCGGGGCAATCGCCAATGTACAGTACGGATTTATGGGCAACCGCTACATCCTGAATGCAGCAGTGCGGATGGATGGGGATTCCAGGTTCGGGCCTGCCAACAGGTTTGGTTATTTTCCTTCCCTGTCGGGCAGATGGAGAATTTCAGACGAAAACTTCCTCAAAAAAGCAACATTTATAGACGACCTGAGCTTAAGGTTAAGCTATGGACAGGTGGGCAATACCCCGCGCTATGATTATACCTTTTACAATACCTACAGCAATTACACCTGGAATTATATGGGACTTTCCGGAGTGTACTCCTCGAACATAGAACTGAAAAACCTGAAGTGGGAAACGGTAACCGGAAAGAATATAGGATTAAACCTTATTTTACTGAAAAACAGAATCAATCTCGATGTGGATGTCTACCGTAACCGCACTACAGATATGATTTATCCTGACCTGCAGCTGATGTCTTCCTCGGGTTTCCAGTCCGTAGACCTCAACGTGGGGACGATGGACAACCAGGGCTGGGAACTCAGCATTTTTACTACGCCATTGAAAACCAAAAAATGGGAGGTCGGCTTCAATTTCAATATCTCCCACAATGAGAACATCATCCGCTCTATTTCTTCCCTCTATCCGAGGGAGAGTACAAAGAGCGTCACAGAAAATGGGGTGTACAAAAGTTATCTGCAGGAAAACAACCCTTTTGGTTCTTTCTATGGTTTCCGTTACAAAGGGGTGTACAGCGACAAAGATGCGACCGTAGCGAAAGATGCCAATGGCAATCAGCTGGTAGGGCTGGATGGGGAGAAGATTTATATGCGCTTTAATTATCCGGCGGTAGATTATGTGTTTCAACCCGGAGATGCGGTATATGAAGACATTAACCATGATGGTGTCATCGATTACCGGGATGTCGTTTACCTGGGAAACAGTAACCCTAAGTTTTCAGGAGGTTTCGGAACCAATATCACCTACGGGGGCAACCTCACTTTACTGGTTTTCTTCAGTTACCGGTATGGGAACAGCCTCATCAATGGCACGAAAATCACCACCACCAATATGTCAACCTATGACAACCAGAGTACCGCAGTATTGCGGCGCTGGAAGAACGAAGGTGATGTTACCGATATCCCGAGGGCAGTGATCGGTACAGGATACAACTGGCTGGGGTCTGACCGCTATGTCGAGGATGGTTCCTTCCTGCGCTTGCGCAGTGTGACGGCAAAGTATAACCTGGATCAAAAGCTGGCGAAACGCCTGGGGATGCTTGGGGCCAGTTTATACTTCACGGCAGAAAACCTGCTCACCTGGACAAATTATACGGGACAGGATCCTGAAGTTGCCATCAGGATTACCAACGCTTTTTCTACGGTAACAGACAATTCATTAACTCCACCGGTAAAGACTTTTACCCTGGGTCTCTCCGCACGTTTTTAAATCAACCACCTTATGAAACTTTTTAAATCAACCTTTTATATCGTCCTTTTACTGTCTGTTGTGCTGCTCAGCTCCTGTAAGAAATGGCTTGATCAGGAGCCACAGGACGGGATTATCAAAGAAAACTTCTGGAAAACAAAAGAGCAGGTACTGGCAGCCGTGATCGGGTGTTACGCTTCGATGCAGGGGCCGCCGGCAGGAGTCTCTGACAGGGCTTTGCCTGAATACCTGTTCCTCTGGGGAGAGCTGCGCGGGGATTTCTTAACGCCCGCCACCGGAATTACGACCGATGAGCAGGATGTGATCAATGTGAATATCCTGCCCACGAATTCCCTTTCCCGATGGGGCGCGGTTTACCGTACCATTAATAACTGTAACACCGTGATCGAGTTTGCACCAGCCGTGATTCAATACGACAATACCTTTACGCAGGCGCAGCTGAATGCCTATGTGGCTGAAGCGCTGGCATTGAGAAGCCTGATGTACTTTTATCTGGTGAGAAGTTTCGGGGAAGTCCCCCTGGTGCTGAAATCTACTTCTACCGATGAGGATATCAGTCCGATACCAAAAAGCAGTAAGGAAGCGATTCTGGCACAGATCACAAAAGACCTGCTTACCGCGGAAGCTGCTGCCGCAATAAGTTATGGCAGTAAGTTGTATGATACCGGAAGGCTGACCAAGGGCGGGGTGCAGACGATCCTGGCGGATGTGTATTTATGGGACGAGAAGTATACGGAAGCGATTGCGGAATGTGATAAAGTGATTGCCTCGGGAAAATATGGTCTGGTCGCAGGTACAGGTAGCTGGTTCAACACCGTGTATGGTGTAGGAAATTCCAACGAAGGTATTTTTGAACTTCAGTATGATGCACAAAAAATAAATACCCTGTATAGTCTTTTTGCCACCTCCAGGCGTCGTTTTGTAGCCGCCGGAAAAGTTTTGGAGGATGTGTATACGCTGGATTATGTGGACGAGACCAATGCCGATATCCGGGGGGTGGGTGCTGCGGTGAAGGCCAGTGACAATTCCATATGGAAATACATTGGTACAGATAATTACAATTCCAGGGCCGCGGCAGATTCCTATGCACACTGGTTTTTTTACCGGTATGCTGATGTTTTGCTGATCAAGGCGGAAGCCTGCAACCAGGTAAACCGCGGCCAGGATGCCTTAGACTTGGTGCAGGTGATCCGTACCCGGGCCAATGCGCTGGCTGGCACGGAGCAGGACCTGCAAGCGGATGATACAGAAGGGATCAGCGCTTATATTTTAGACGAAAGGGCCAGGGAGTTTGCTTTTGAAGGCAAGCGCTGGTATGACCTGCTGCGCAATGCCAAAAGAAATAATTACCAGAACCTGAATGTTTTGTTGCAGGTGGTTGCCGAAACGGTTTCTTCCGACAGGCAGCAATCGGCCCTGGCCAAATACAGGGATATCAACAGCCATTATTTCCCGGTCAATACCAATGAGTTACTGACCAATACAGCGCTGGTACAAAATCCATTTTATAAATAAAATCCATATCCAGATGACTTATAAAGTTTTACGACACCTTTACGTTCTGCTGCTTCTCACCGTGCTTACCGGCTGTAAAGATGCCTGGCAGGACCACAATGCAGTGAAGGATACAGACCTTAGCGGAAACCTTTTTCAAAAGATCGAACAGGAACCTTCATTAAACAGTTTTGCGGCCTTGTTAATTCAAACAGGTTTTGATAAGGTGCTGGCCTCCTCCCGAAGTTATACGGTCTGGGCTCCGCAAAATGAAGCGATAGCAACTTTAGCGGTAGAAATTACTCAGGATACCGCGAAATTGAAGCAGTTTGTAGCTGCCCATATCAGCCTGCAAAGCTATGCCAATAAAAGTGGATTAAATGGACAGCGGATTGAGACACTGAGCGGAAAATATATTACACTGAAAACCGACTCGGTTGATGGTGCCCGTATTGTGAAAGCAAATAGTTATGCCGGAAATGGCTTGCTGCACATTATCGATAAGGCCGAATTGGTTAAACAGAATATCTGGGAGTTTATCAGCGGCACGGGGCTGGCGCAGTTACAGAAGAACTATCTTTTATCACAGAATTATATCGGATTTGACCCGTCGAAGGCTGTGCAAACCGGTATAGACCCCCTGACCGGTACACCGGTCTACCAATCAGGAAGCGGGGAGGTGAACAGGAATTATTACCTGGATCAGGTGGCCGATTTAAATGATGAAGGGAAGCAGTTTACCTATTTCCTGCTGGAAGATGACAGTTATACCGAGGAGTACACCAGGCTCAGGCCCTATTTTAATACTTCGGAAGAGGCCAATCCGGCAAGTCTGACGGCATGGCGGCTAGTGAAAGACCTTGCTGTGGCCGGTGTGTACCCCTTAACCAGCTTACCGGATACACTCCTGTCGGTCGGACAGGTGAAAATCCCGCTGAGCAAGACGGTGATCTCTGCAACTTACCATCTGAGTAATGGAATTGTACATGTGCTGAAACGGGTAGGCTTCCGTCTGGAAGATAAGTTTCCCGCCCTGGTCGTTCAGGGGGAAGCGCCACTGGGCTATAGCAGAACAGATAAATCTGCCGTCACCTACTTCCGCGAGAAACGGGACCCCTCAGGAAATTCCTATAAGGATATTTTTATCTACGGGCATGGGATATCGCAGTTCTATATATCCTACAGGCTTCAAAACGTGCCGGCAGCAAAGTATAAGGTGTACTGGCGGGCGATAGCGGGAAATGCCGATAGCCAGACCATCGCTTTTCAGCAGCGGATAGCCTTTAACCTGGCAACAGATACCAGTTTACCCTATATCACCGTGACGCCCAATTCCTATACCGAGGTCTTGCTGGGCGAATATACCGCTGATACCTATGGCCACCTGGATATCTATCTGGTTGCTGCGGCAAGTGGAACAACCGGGCAGAATACACTGACACTTGACTACCTGAAATTAGTTCCGGTACTGGATTAACCATTCCCGGAAATTATATTATTCATTGAGATTAAATTATGCATCCACCATTGAAATTTAGAATCCTGTTTATAGCGCTGACCGTCATTTACAGCGGTGTATTACAGGGGCAGATACGGAGTAAAAAAGATACCCTGATTACCGGCAGGATCACCAGCTCAGCGGCAGGAACGGCGGTAGCAGGACTCAGTGTTTCCTACTTGAATTTAGCGGAAACGCTGACAGACAATACAGGTTATTTCAGCCTGAAAGTACCTCACCTGTGGGTAAGCCTGGATATCAGGGGACAGGGGTACCCGTATAAACAGGTTGCCCTGAAAGGGAAAAGTACGCTTGAGATTGTCTTGTACCAGAATAGCTTGAATACCAGCTTTGACGAAGTGCCCCTGAATGATGGGGTTCTGAGGACAAAAACTAAAATTACCGGTGCGGTAGACCAGATTGATATGGCCGGTGTGGGACAATACAGCAGGGAAACGCCGGACAGTTATTTCCAGGGTAAAATCGCCGGACTTGGAGTGACCAGGCATTCGGGTACACCCGGTAGAGGTGCCCTGCTCACTTTGCGGGGTCTGACTTCCATCAATACCTCCAACCAACCGCTGATTGTGGTTGATGGGATTATATACGACAATGAAAACTATGGCTCCTCTTTAGTGAATGCACACCGGAATAATCCGCTTCAATCTATCGACTTAAAGGATATCGACCAGGTAACCGTCATTAAAGATGCGCTGAATACCTATGGTACCAAAGGAGCGAATGGGGTCATCCTGATCAATACCATACATGCCAGGCAACTGGCCACCAAAATTGATTTCGATGTCAATACAGGAATAAATATAGCGCCTGGAGGTATTCCGCTGTTAAACGCGGCACAATACCGGACTTATCTGTCAGATATATTCCAGAGTGCCGGATATACCAACCAGCAGGTGCAGGCACTCCCTTATCTGGACGATCAGGTGTCTAATCCTGATTATCACCTCTATCACCATGATACCAACTGGCAGAAAGAGGTGTTTAAGGATAGCTATAGCCAGAATTACTACCTTAACATCACCGGGGGAGATAACATTGCCAAATATGCCTTGTCTGCCGGCTACCTGAAGAGTGACGGGATTATACAAAATACGGGGCTGACACGCTACAACACCCGCTTCAATGCAGATTTAAACCTGACTAAAAAGCTGACCGCTGCCGTGAACCTTGCCTTTACCTATAACCAGCAGAACTTAACCGATCAGGGACATGCGCTGAAAACAAATCCCTTGTATCTGGCCCTGGTGAAATCGCCTTTTATTCCCGTAAATGAAGTCAATGCCGATGGAAACGTGTCGCCTAACTTAAGTGATACTGATATTTTTAATGTAAGTAATCCTGCCGCCATCATTAAGAATGCGCAGCAAGCCAATAAAAATTACCGCTTTAACAGTCAGGTGAATGTGAACTACCGCTTCAGTAACAAGCTGAACCTGACTTCCATCTTTGGCATTACCTACGACAAAGTGAGGGAAACCAATTTTATTCCTGCTAAAGGGGTAGCTGTTGATACGCTGAGCAATGCCCTGGCCAAAAGCAGGTTGGGCAGCCGTGTGCCGCGTTTGTTCACCGTCAATAATGATACCCGGATCAGTTATCAGACTACAGTCGGACAGTTTCATGAGCTGGCGTTCAGGGCAGGGTTCCGGTTTAACAATTCCAGGTCAGAGGATGACTATGCCCTGGGGTATAATTCTGCCACAGACGACCTGATTAGTGTGGGAACGGGACTCAGTTCCTTGCGGCAGGTGGGGGGCGACATCGGAAAATGGCGATGGATCAACCAGTATTTGAGTGCTGACTATGGTTATGCCGGGAAATATTTCCTGAATGCCAACCTCAGTACTGACCAATCTTCACGTTTTGGAGCCGATATTCCCAATGCCTTATCCCTTGGCGGTGTCCATTCTGCTGTCCTCCCTTCAGCAGGTGTTTCCTGGTTGGTATCTTCAGAGCAGTTCCTGGCCGGGGCAGGATGGCTCGATCAGTTGAAGCTGAGGCTGAGTTACGGGCTGACAGGAAATGACAATATCGGAAATTACAGTGCCCGCAATTACTATGTATCACAGAATTTGCTCGGTATGGAAGGGCTGGTGAGAGGGAATATTGCCAATACAGCCCTGCAATGGGAAACGGTGAAAAAGGCGAATGTGGGTGCCGATTTTCTTGCATTTAAGGAAAGGTTGCAGCTGAGTGCCGATTTCTATCAGAATACCACTTCAAATATGCTGACCTATGAATCTACCGGGGCAAGTACAGGTCTTCCTTTGATCATTACCAATAACGGCGGGTTAACAACACGTGGACTGGAGGTAAGTGCCAGTTACCGTATCCTGAACGGAGCGGTAAACTGGGTGGCGGGTATCACACTGAGCAAGTACAGGTCAGAGTTAACCAGGCTCCCACAAAATCCCTTCATCGTTACCAACAGTGCCGGTGCATCTTATATAGCTCAGGTTGGTAGTCAGCCGAATTTATTTTACGGATATATAGCCGATGGGGTATACCAGTCTGATGCCATAGCTGCGGCAGCAAACAAGAGTACCCTCAACAGCGCGGGTATCCTGCAGGCTTTTAAAGGTGGGGATGTCAATTTTAGGGACATCAATAATGATCAGGTGATAGATGATCAAGACAGGGTTGTGATCGGAAACCCCAATCCGGATTTTACTGGCAGCCTGATCAATACTTTCCAATGGAAAAGGTGGTCGCTTGACGCTTTAGTTACTTTTAGCAGTGGTGGCGATGTGTTCAATTATACACGGTACCAGCTGGAATCACAAAGCAGCTACAACAACCAGACCCCAGCAGTCATTAACCGCTGGCGCAGCGATGGGCAGGAAACGGATATTCCCAGGGCATCCTATGGCGATCCGCTGGGAAATTCCCGGTTCTCCAGCCGATGGATAGCCGATGGTTCCTATATCAGGTTACGCTCCCTTTCCCTGTCTTATCGGATACCTAAAGTTGCTGGTGTGTTTAAATATGTAACGGTTTATGCGAGCGCGACCAACCTCATTACCCTCAGTCATTATTTGGGATACGATCCGGAGTTTAATGCCGGAGGGGGAATCTTTAACGCAGGAACGGATTATATGCTGGAGCCCCAATACCAATCGGTACAGCTGGGGATCAGGATCGGCTTGTAAGCTAATGAAACCATCATCAGCTACCCGCTTACAAACAACAATGAGAACGCTGATGATCGCTTCATCACCGGTAAAAACAAATATTTACTAATGAAACCATCATCAGCTACCCGCTTACAAACAACAATGAGAACGCTGATGATCGCTTCATCACCGATAAAAACAAATATTCACTAATGAAAAAATTATACAGATGATACAACTTCACATGATATACAGGTCTTTAAAATCCCCAAAAAGTATAGGCTTACTGCTCGTGGTACTGATGATGCATTCCTCGTGTAAAAAGGTATTGGACATTGACCCAGAGCAGACACTTGCCGCAGAAAATATGTACCGTAATGTTTTTGACGCTGATGCTGCAGTCATAGGCATTTACGGAAAACTACAATCCCTCGCAGGCCAGTATGTGGTTTTAAATGAATTGCGTGGCGACTTGCTGGAAGTAACGGCGAATGCCAGTCCGGACCTGAAACAGGTCAGTACACACCAGGTGGCTATTGGAAATCCATATGCCGATCCCCGCCCGTTTTATGAGGTGATTTTCTATTGCAATGATGCCCTGAAGAATTTTGATGTGATGCTGAAGGATAAGAAATTTACGACTGCGGAATACAATTCAAGATATGCCGATATTGGTGCGGTACGTTCCTGGTTATACCTGCAGCTGGGGATTCATTTTGGAACCGTACCCTATGTCACCCATCCTTTTGAAAAGGTCGAAGAACTTAAAGATGTCTCCAAATATCCAAGGTTAAACTTCAAACAATTGCTGCAGGAACTGATCACCTTTACAGAACGCTTACCTACTTTAGCCCCTTATCCTGCCGCTACCTCTTTGGTCACTACTGTAGATGGGTACTCAACCGCTAAGTTTTTTGTCGACAAACAGATTTTACTGGGCGACCTCTATCTGTGGAATAACGATTATTTAAAAGCGGCCACCAGTTACAAAGCGGTGATGGAGCGGTATACGACGAGTGCTGACGGTGTGGAACAATTTGATTTCTACAAGGTCAGGTATGCGGAAGCTGCATCAAACAATGACCTGGCAGTGGGTTACATCAGGTATCAGGAGCAGAATTTAGGGTCGCTGATCAACAGCAATACCCAGGGCTGGAAATCTATGTTCGCCCGCAGTCAGGATGTGTTATGGAATTCGGAATGGATCTGGGTGCTGCCCTTCAATAAAAACTTCGCCCCTGTGAATCCATTTATTGACCTGTTCGCAGTGAAGGGAGGGAAATACCAGGTGAAGCCTTCACAAACCGCCATCAGCAACTGGGGCAGTCAGACCCAGCAAAACGGATTTTCTTTTGATGCACGCGGATTGTTTAGCTATGCGTCGGACAGCGGACAGCCGGTGGTGAGTAAATACACCTATAATTACAATTTTTTGCTACCGCTGGAAAAGACCGGAAACTGGTTTTTATACCGTGCGGCATTGCTGCACCTGCATTATGCAGAAGCGGCAAACAGGGACCATCAGGGGAAGGTGGCCTGGGCATTGGTCAACTATGGCATTGCTTCAGCCTATGATGACGCTGCAAATACAGATAAAACCAATTTACAGCAGAGCCATGAGGCGGCTCCCTATGATTTTGATGCGAGATATGGTACTGCCCCGTATTTTAGGGGACCATGGCACCGCAATGCGGGAATCCGGGGCAGGGCATACCTTACGCCCTTAGCCAGCGCTTTACAAGATGACCAGCTGGGATTGGAGGATGCCATTTTAAATGAAGCAGGTTTGGAGCTCGCTTATGAGGGCAACCGCTGGCCGGATTTATTGAGAATTGCTTTACGCCGGAATGATGCTTCTTTTCTGGCAGATAAAATTGGCGATAAATTAGAAAAAGACGGATATACGGATGCTGCCGCGGTGAGGGCAAGGCTGCTGGATAAAGCCAACTGGTACCTGCCTTTTAACTGGTAAATACAAAGTCCGGGTACAGGTAATGGTGACCCTGCGGGCATAGAAGTTTGCTGTTTGTTGACATAAGAAACCTGCTGTCGGTATGCCCAAAGTACGTGTTTCCAGGACATCCCCGGATAAGATATTAATATCTACCAATTAAGTAGGATATTTGATATATTTACCGGCTGACGAAGATAAGATTGTACAAAAAGACGAAATCCCAATGATAAAACGAACCCTTTCCAGAAGGAAATTTCTTAAAAATTCAATGATCATCACCGCTGCGACACCTGCTGTCATCAACACGGGGGCAGCGAATATCCTTTCAGGGATTAAAACCGGGGCAGAACCTGTAAAACTGACCTGGCTGGAAGAAAGCAATACCGTGCTTTCCGGCGGTTTAACCTGGGGGGTGCCCTGGCCGAAGGGGACACTTCAGCCAAACCAGAAATTTCATTTGCGTAATGTACAGAAAAAGGAGTTTGTTCTTCAATCCTGGCCACTGGCCTACTGGCCTGACGGATCTTTAAAATGGACAGGACATGCGGCGACGCAGCTGCCATCAGATGGCGCGTATACAGTGGTGCCGGGTAAAACGGAATCACAACAGGTAACACTGAGTGTGAAGGAGGGCGCAGATTCCTGGAAGATTGATACAGGTAAACTACAGTGTACCCTGAATAAATCGGGTCAGGTACTTATACCTCAGATCAGTATCAACCATCAGCCCATTGCCACTGCCGGCCTATTGGAAGCCATTATCCAGGACCAGCCTGACGACGCCTATGATCGCCCAGTGACCAGGGAAATTTTAAAAGGGAAAATTGAGAAAGTAGTACTGGAACAAAGCGGCCCTGTCAGGGCCGTTATTAAAATATCAGGTCGCCATACCTCAGAAAAACTGGCACTGCTGCCCTTCGTGGTTCGCTTCCATTTTTTTGCAGGAAGCGACGAAATTAAGATCCTGCATACCCTGATCTATGATGCAAACGAGCAGGTTCATTTTGTTAAAGGTCTGGGACTCTCTTTTGAGGTGCCACTCAAGGATGAACTGCACAACAGGCATATCCGTTTTGTGAACAGTGAAGAAGATGGAATCTTTGCCGAAGCCGTAAGGGGATTAACCGGCCTGCGGAGGGATCCAGGCACGCCATTCAGGTCAGCACAGCTCAATGGGGAGGCTACTCCGCCGGTCACTGAACTTCCCGGAATCATTGCCCGGCAATTGAAGTATATTCCGGCTTTCGGAGATTATACCTTGTTTCAGGGAAATTCTGAGGGGTTCTCTCTGCGGAAGCGGACGGGTACCGGCCATGGGTGGTTGAGTGCTGCACAGGGAAAGCGGGCCTTGGGTACGGTTTACCTGGGCAGCCCCAGGGGTGGTTTAATTGCCGGGATCAGGAATTTCTGGCAAAGTTTTCCGGCACAGCTGGACATCCGCAATGCGGCAACAGATACCGGAAAACTGAACTTGTGGCTCTGGGCCCCGGAAAGCGCTGCAATGGACCTTCGCTTTTACCACGATGGACTGGGGGAAGATGATTTTGCAAAACAGCGCGAGGCACTGGAGATTACCTATGAGGATTATGAACCCGGATTTGGTACACCCAATGGGGTGGCAAGAACAAGTGAGCTGGTCATCAAGGCGGTAAGCGCAACCCCTTCAAGGGAAGCCCTGCTGAAGGTTGCGCAGCAGATTCAACATCCGGCGACACTCCTTACAGACCATGCCTATTTGAAAAAGCAGGAGGTTTTTGGAGGGAACTGGAGTTTAACGGATCGTTCTGATGCCGCCAGGGCTGCCATTGAAGATGAACTCGACCAGTATTTTGGTTACTATCAACAACAAGTGGAGCAGCACAAGTGGTACGGGTTCTGGAACTACGGCGATTTCATGCATGCCTATGATCGTGACCGCCATACCTGGCGTTATGATGTGGGAGGTTTTGCCTGGGATAATTCTGAGCTTTCTACAGACTTGTGGTTATGGTATTATTATCTGAAAACACAGAAAAAAGATGCCTTTAGAATGGCCGAGGCCATGACCAGGCATACCGGAGAGGTGGATGTACACCATATGGGCCCTTTTGCTCCCCTGGGTTCCCGGCACAATGTCATGCATTGGGGATGCAGTGCCAAGCAACTGCGGATCAGCACTGCGGCAAACCGGCGGTTTTATTATTATTTAACGGGCGATGAGCGGGTAGGGGATTTATTGAAAGAGCAGGTGTTTGCTGCAAAAACACTGAGCCGGATTGTACCGGGGCGTAAGCTGGAAAATATCAGGAACAGTAAACAACCGGAATATACCGAGAATAAAATCCCTTCGGGTTTCGGCACAGACTGGGGATCCATTGCTGCGGCCTGGTTGACGGAATGGGAACGTACCGGGAATAAGGAGATCAGGGACCGCCTTCTCAACAGCATGAAAACTATTGCTGCACAGCCGCAGGGCTTTTTTACCGGATCAGGAGTGTTACACCTGGATACCGGGAAATTTGAGATCAGCACTTCCAAAGCTTTAAGTGTATCACACCTGAGTGCTGTATTCGGCCTGACGGAAATTGCGGCTGAGCTGATTGCATTGGTTGACCTTCCTGAGTTTACAGCGGCATGGCTGCAGTATTGCCGGTTGTATAACGCAAGTGCTGAAGAGCAGGAGAAAGAACTGGGACAAAGTCTGAAGAAGCTCAATCTCGGACAGGGGCATTCCAGGCTAACTGCGTATGCGGCATATAAGGATCAGAATCCGGAATTGGCTAAAAGGGCCTGGACAGAGTTTTATGGAGCCAGGGCGGGCATCATTCCCGGGGGATTCAAAACTGAAAAAATCAGTGGTACACAGGTATTTTATCCTGTTGAGGAAAATGCCAGCCTGTCCACCAATGGTGTGGCACAATGGGCCCTCGCTGCTATCCAATGCCTTGCCTATGTAGGGAAAGCCATATAAATAAGGTTTATCAATTCATCATACCATGATATTTTACAGAAATATACTGCGCAGTGGAATCTTTTTACTGGGTTTTTCCCTCAGCAGTTATGCACAAAAACAAGTAGAAAAGCTGGATCGCGGACTTATTGCGCTGAAAGTGGACGACCGAAAGGTGTTTTTAAGCTGGCGTTTATTAGCCAGTGACCCAAAAGATGCCACTTTTGATATTTACCGGCAGCAAAAAGGAAAAGCAAAGCTGAAATTGAACAGGAAAACCCTGGCAGCCGGAACTAATTTTACAGACAGTACCGCAAAAAGTGGTATTGCCTATACCTGGTCTGTCAAATTATCTGCTGCTGCAACTGCAGCGGAAACTGATGCCGGCTCCTCCTATTTTTTATCAAATGATAGCCGTTCGACAGGTTATTTATCTATCCCCTTACAAGTCCCTGCCCCAGGAGAGATTGATGGCAAGCCCTTTACGTATAGTGCCAATGACGCCAGTGTAGCCGATCTGGACGGCGATGGCCAGTATGAGATTATCCTGAAATGGAATCCTTCCAATGCCATAGATCCACCGCGTACCGGCTTTACAGGAAATCAGCTTTTGGATGCTTACCGGCTGGATGGAAAACTATTATGGCGCATTGACCTCGGAAAAAATATCCGGTCTGGTGCTGCCTATACCCAGTTCCTGGTGTATGACTTCGACGGTGATGGCAAAGCGGAGCTGGTGACCAAAACAGCCGATGGTACCATCGATGGCCTGGGTAAGGCTATTGGGGATCGGGAGAAAGACTGGAGAACGTATGATAAAACTTCGGGTACCTATGGGAAAATCGTTAATGGACCAGAGTATCTGAGTGTTTTCAATGGGCAAACCGGAGCCGTGATGGCAACAGTTCCTTTTATACCTGACAGATTCCCGCTCGATGGCTGGGGGGGAACGGGTGGCAATGGTGGTAATGATAGTACCGGAGGGAGGGCCGACCGCTTTACTGCAGGAGTGGCCTATCTGGATGGGAAACATCCCAGTGTGTTTTTTGTCAGGGGATGGTATGGACGTACCGTGATTGCGGCCTGGGACTGGACAAATGGGAAACTGAGCAGTCGCTGGGTTTTTGATTCGAAGGACAGGAATAACCCTTATTCCGGGATGGCAAACCACAGTGTGAGTGTGGCCGATATGGATGCTGATGGGAAAGATGAGATTTGTGTGGGTGCCATGACGGTTGATGACGATGGAAAAGGTTTGTATACAACAGGATTTGGCCATGGCGATGCCTTACATGTAGCGAAGATGAGTCCCCTGAATGAGGACGTTTCGGTGTTTGGAATCCATGAGATTGAGGATACGGTAAAAACACCGGTCAGGCCAGGTGTTGCCCTTTATGATGCGAAAACAGGGGAAACGAAATTTACGACTGGACGCAATATCGATGTGGGCAGGGGAGTCGCTGCAGATATAGATCCCGAACACCCGGGATTTGAAAATTGGGGCGGCCCCGGAGGCCTGCGTGATTTGAATGGGAAGACCATTAGTTTGCATACGCCCTCTTCTACCAACTTTCTGGTATGGTGGGACGGTGACCTGACCAGGGAACTGCTGGATAAAAACAGGATCGATAAATGGGATTGGAAAGCAGAGAAAACGGTGAACCTGCTGACTGCAGAAAACTGTGTGTCTAACAACGGGACAAAGGCAACACCTGTGTTGAGTGCCGATCTGTTTGGCGACTGGCGTGAAGAAGTGATCTGGCGGACTGAAGACAATAAGGAATTGCGTGTGTATTCAACAACGATTCCAACAAATTACCGCTTTACTACCTTAATGCAGGATCCACAATACCGTACAGCTGTAGCCGGCCAGAATGTTGCCTATAATCAGCCTCCGCATCCCGGATTTTATTTGGGAAGCGGTATGCGCCACCCATCGACTGAAAAAGTAGCCATCGTTGACCATAGGGTTAGCCCTGGCGCGCAACTTATTTTCCAGGATAATTTCGAAAGTGCGCTTGATACCAGTTTATGGCAGGTAGAGTTAAAGCCTGCTCCGGGAGAATTTGCAGGTACGCGAAATGGGAAGCTCATTTTGGAAACCGATGGTGGAGTGACGGTCTGGCTAAAGAAAAAGCTGAAAGGCAATATCAGGATCAGTTACGACAGGAAAGTGATCCTGAATGGCGGGGCAAAAGACAGGTTGTCCGACCTTAACCAGTTCTGGATGGCATCCGATCCCCAGCGCACTGATTTTTTTACACGGGACGGAAAACTGGAAGCCTATGATGACCTGAAATTATATTATGTCGGAATGGGAGGGAATTACAATAAAACCACCCGTTTCCGTAAGTATGATGGTAAGGGAAACAGAGAACTTATTGCTGAATATACTGATTCGGCACATTTACTGGAAGCAAATAAGGTGTACCATATTACCCTTGTGGTCAATCATGGAGAAGTGTCTTTTTTGGTCAACGGCCAAAAATATTTTTCTTATCAGGATCAGCAGGTACTGGAGGAGGGGTATTTCGGATTCAGGTCTACGAAATCCAATCAGGAAATTTATAACCTCAAAATTTACCAGCTGCCCTGATTCCCGGATCCATTTATTTGCGCTCATTGAAAGCAAGGATTTTTCAATTGGGATAGGATAAGGGAATCATGTTTGATCCTAATAATACTGACACTGTTTTGTTGAAGTTCTATCTGTCCGCAACCCCTTCCCAAGGCAGAACAGTTTCAGACCCAAACCAAAGCACGACAAGACGTTTTATGCTTGGTGGTCTATACTTGTACTTGCCGCGCCCAGGTGTGAAAGGCAGGTTTTGATTTTTTGCCTTGCGTAATGCGGTTATTCTATAGCTTATATTCATAATCATGCACAAAACGATGCTGTTCCCTGCTATGTGAGCAGTGGGAAGAGCTACCAGAGCAGTAAACCTGAAAGTAGTGTTAAAAAAATATCGTCCAAAAAAAATAACCACAATAAGCGTCTATCTAAATACCTTCACAGTATGAGCCAAACGAACGCAGTTATCGTGCCTGATGAAGTAGTCATGAGTAAGATTTATGTGATCCGGGACCAGAAAGTGATGCTGGACAGGGATCTTGCTGAATTGTATGGTGTAGAGACCAAAGTGTTAAAACAGGCGGTACGGCGTAATATAACCCGTTTCCCAGAAGACTTTATGTTTGAAATGACTAAAGGAGAACTGGATAATTGGAGGTCACAGATTGTGACCTCCAAAGAAGATCGTCAGGGATTGCGCTATATGCCTTTTTGTTTCACCGAACAGGGAGTAACGATGTTGTCTTATGTACTGAATAGTGAAAGAGCTATCTATGTTAATATCCAGATTATTCGTATCTATACCCGTATTCGTGAAATGGTACTGCTGCATAAAGACGTATCATTGCTGGTGGAACAGGTTGAAAAGAAGCTTCTTAAGCAGGATCAGAAAATAGAGGTATTGTTCACTTATCTGAGTAAATAATCTCCACCCCAGCACCTGCAGGGCTTCAAAATCCAGCCAGCTCGCACATGCTCGCTTCTCCCTGTCTTTTTCATCCCTCTGAAAAAAAATCCTGATTTAGTTGTCTATAATCCGTCAGCCCGACAGGCTCCTTAGGATAGGAATGAATATATTGATTTTTTTGATTCATTTGTTAAATGGTATGGGGTTTCATTAATGATCCTGTCTCAAAATAAACTGACTCAAAGTTCGTCCAGAAAGAGGAAGATATACAAATTTTGATCCTGAAGATAGGATGTCTTTATTTTAACTGTTGGTTAATGATGAATCAACGGAGGGCAGCTGTATGAAAAATACAAATCAGACTGAAATTTTCTCGATCCTGACCATGGAAATATGGAGTGTAAACGGATTTGTAATTGATCAGAAACTACCTCCATCCGGTGATTTATGTCGACTATTGTGCCGGGGCTCTGTATAAGAATTGATAATTTACGTTTTTAGGCTATTTAAAGCTTTTCTGGGCGGTTAAACGCCAGCGTTTATGTCAGGCATGCCTGTGATTATTAATTCGCTCAGAGGTCATTATATGAAGTATTTTCATTTTGTGCAAAACTAGCAATAGTTTGTGATTGGGTATATTTAGAACTGGGTAACGGTTTTAAAATTGTCCATACGTCCTCGGGCAGCCTGCGTGTCAGCTGCGAGTTGAGTCCGACTTTTGAGGGGGTAAAAAACACTAGTGATTTTTACACGGACTTTTCACGGAAATAACATACACCTGAGTCGCTCTCTGACCGAGGACGTACCGGACAGATAGCGAGTACAATTACTTAAAATATATGTTCATTTGATTTAAATTTATGATCATCATATGATATTAAAATAATTAATAATAGGCTGTCTGTTGCTTATTTGAAATTGTGATAAGCATGCAAAATCTACACCGGTTCCAGATTTAAAATCAATCTGCTTTTTTGGAGGTCTTGTATTTGCTTCCCGTTACTGTGCGAGCATCATTGATATTTTTGAGCAAGATGAATGTGGAAGAGTAAAAAATGGTGATCAATTCTCAAGCTTATTGGGAGTAAGCTTAGGATTTAAATTTGATACTTAAATATAACAAGTTATTCTTATTTATTGACATTCAGTGTTTGATAAGAAATACTACGGCCTCACACTACATCTTTATCCCGAACTCACCTGAATTAACCAGTAGGCAGCATCTGCTTTGGGTTTGCTATACCTCTCTGAAATGTTAAAGTTTTGATATTACACATCAAAGTCTACTAAATTTATAGAACTTATTGTATATTTGACACGAACTACTGGGGTGTAAACACTTAAATAGCTGTTTTTCAGTTGTTTTGTTAGATTTTTGGCTTGATGAGTTATACCCTTAACTGGACATATACAATGGAGGAAAAATGAGGCACTATTACTTTTAGATAATAAAAATCAGGGAAATACCAGTTGTATTTCCCATGATTTCGATCAGGGGACCGGAGATCAATTGGCGTTGCATCCGGTCCAGTTATTCACTTAATCATTATAAATTTATGAAAAAAACCGGAAAGTCCGGTATGGACCCCTATGCCTCTTTTTTTTCAAGAAAGGTTTCGTTAAATAGGCTCAGCACCCTAACTGTACTTATGGCCTGTGTACAGCTATCTTCAACTCTACAGGCGAAAGAACATATTCCGCCTGCTTCTGCAATCCGCAGGATGGCTGTGATCACGATTAAAGGTAAAGTAATTGATGAGAAGAATTTGCCTTTGCCGGGGGTAAGTGTCCGCCTGAAAGGTTCTTCAAAAGTGGTATCCACGAATACGGAGGGAGGGTTCGAAATCTCTTCCGATACGGAGCAGCCTGTACTGGTATTTAGTTACATTGGTTATAAGACACAGGAAGTTGTCTACAAGGGGCAGCCTTTGCTCAGCGTAAAATTGGAACAGGACCAGAGTACGCTGGATGAATTCGTTGTTGTGGGCTACGGAACACAGAAAAAAAGTGACGTATTAGGAGCGGTGGCTTCTTTTAATGCAAAAAATATTGAGGAAAAACCTATAGCCAGGGTAGAACAGGCTTTGATTGGCCAGATGCCAGGCGTCCAGGTGCGGCAGCAGACAGGTATGCCGGGTAGCGGACTCAGTATTATGGTACGCGGTGGCGGTTCCATTACTGCGGGAAATGAACCCCTATATGTAGTGGATGGCTTCCCTCTGGATGTTGCGAGCCAGAGTTCTTCCGGAGCAATAGCAGCCAGTCCGCTGGATAACCTGAGCCCCAGTGATATTGAAAGCGTACAGGTACTTAAAGATGCAGCAGCAGCGGCTATCTACGGATCCAGGGCCGCAAATGGCGTGGTGATCATCACGACCAAACGCGGGGTTAGCGGCAAGGCCAAGATCAGTTTCAATGGAGTTACGGGAATCAGCGAAGTATCGAGAAAAGTAGATGTACTGAAGGCAGATGAATGGGTGTCCATGGCCACAGAAGTCGCCAACAGCAATTGGGTGAAGTCGGGTACGGGCAGAACGGCAACCCAGACGAATGCTGAACGGGCAGCGATTTTGGGTATAGGGGCAGAGGAAATCAACGTTTCTTACATGGCCGACCCGCGCTGGAGCATCGCCGGGCATCCCGGACTGGAGTATATAGACTGGCAGGATGAAGTGTACCGTAAAGCGGCCTATCAGAAATATGAACTGTCTGCCAGCGGGGGATCGGAAAATGTCCGTTATTTTATTTCAGGGAATTACCTTGACCAAAACGGAACACTGATCAATTCCAATTATAAAAATTATGGCCTCAGGGCGAATGTGGAAGCCAATGCCAGCAAGAAATTAAAATTCGGGATTAATCTTGCCCCTTCTTATTCCATTAACAACTCTCCGCCGGCAGAGGGGAAAGATAATCAGCTGATGAAGCTGTCGCAAATGGTACCCGTAGTGGAAAGTTCAGCTGGAATCAATACGGGGGCGTATGGCAATAAAACCTATACCTGGGCAAGCGACAAACTGATCAGTCCCTATGCCTATCTGGAAACCGCTATCAATAAGATTAAAACTTCCAGGTTACTGACTTCCGTGTATGCAGATTATGAAATCGTTAAAGGCCTTTCCCTGAAGTCAACGGTCAATTATGACAATGTAGACAGGAGTACCATGAAGTACACCTCAGACCAGGTAACCGTGGGGGCGGCAGAGGCATTAATTACCAATCCGGGGCTGCTTTCTACAGGAGCTTACCTGACTTATAAAAAGCAGAATTTCCTGAATGAAAATACACTGAATTACACCACTAAAATTGCGGAAGACCATACCATTTCTGCTATTGCCGGTGTATCTTACAATATTGTACACACGGAACTCTCCAGCCTGGAAACGGCAGGTGGTTTTGCCAATAATATTGTGAAAACATTGAATAATGCCATTCCCAATGCTGCGGGCGTAACCTTAACAGGATCGACTTCAGAGAGTAACAATACGCTGTTTTCTTATTACAGCAGGTTACAGTACGCGTATAAGGATAAATACCTGTTATCGGGTACCCTCAGGAAAGATGCTTCTTCAAAATTCGGGCAGGAAAACCGCTGGGGAACATTTCCATCCGTTTCTGCAGGCTGGAGGATTTCACAGGAACCATTCTTTAAGGGGATAACCGCGGTGAATGACCTGAAACTAAGGATGAGCTGGGGTAAGTCGGGGAATAATAATATTGGTGATTACAATTCTATTGCTACACTGGTGGGTTCCAAGTATGTTTTCGGAGGAAATACGCCTACAACAGCTACGGGACAGGTGGTGTCCGGTTTAGCCAATAGCGGACTGAAATGGGAAACTTCCGGTACCTACGACCTGGGCCTGGACCTGAGTTTACTCAGGAACAGGATCAATTTCACCTTTGATGCTTACCACAAGAAAAATTCCGACCTGTTGCTGAACCTGCCTGTGTTATCGGCAAGTGGTTTTAGCTCCAGTTTGCAGAATATAGGGGCAGTGGTAAATAAGGGGCTGGAATTTAGTCTGTCTACCGTAAATGTAAATACCACAGACTTCCAATGGTCTATGAATGCCAATATAGCTTTTAATAAAAATACGGTAACCGACCTCGGCCCTACACATGCTGACATTGAGATTGCTTCTGCTTACAGCGGCAGTAATGCACCTTATCTGTTAAGGGAAGGCCTGCCCGCTTTCAGCTATTATGTGACCAGGGTTGTTGGGATCTTAACGGCAGAAGATATGGCCGATGCCACAGTTGCCAAGCTGGCGAACCAGACCGTAGGAGATGCCAAATACCTGGATGCAAATGGTGATGGTGTCATCAATGCGAAGGATAGGGTAATAGGCGGACAGCCGACACCAAAGTATACCTGGGGATGGACAAATACTTTCCGGTATAAGGATTTCGACCTGAGTGTGCAGGTGTATGGACAGCATGGTGGTTCATTGCTTTCTTACCTGGGCCGCGCAATAGATTTTTCCGGAAGCACTACCGCGAATGTTCTGGGAACATGGAGAGACCGGTGGACGACTGAAAACCAGAATGCAAATGCAGTACGTGGTAAATTCGGTGCCGCTTATACCTTCCCTCAGGTGACGTCCGACTGGATTTATTCTACTGACTTCCTGCGTGTACAGAACATTACCCTGGGCTATAACCTTAAAAAACTCATCAAGGCACCTACCATTGGTTCTGCAAGGGTATTCCTTTCCCTGGAAAACTTCTTTTCACATGATAAGTATACCGGAGGCGCAAATCCTGAAGCCCAGAATACCAATGTCAGTGGAAACACGAGTTATGCTGTGTCTGGCGATTATGGGTCTATGCCATTGAGTAAAACAGCCTCTATAGGGCTAAACTTTGGATTCTAACCTAAAACTGAACGAAATGAAGATGAAAATATACTTACTGTTGCCACTGTTGCTGATTTTGGGCAGTTGTGAAAAACAGCTGGACCAGACTCCGGTATCCAGTATTACCACAGAAAATTTTTACAGCAATAACAATGACTTTTTACAAGGGGTAAACGGCGCATATGCACAACTGAGTGCCTATCCCAGTCAGGCCCTCTGGCTCGGTGAAATGCGGAGCGATAATATCAATGCCACCTCAGATGGTAACCGCGATTGGGATGGCGTAAATAATTTTTCTCCCAATATTACCACGGTGGGTTTTATTACCAATGCCTGGAAAAATAACTTTAACGGAATTTTTAACGTAAACAATGTGCTGCAGGCACTGGAAACGAAAAGCAGTGTCATTGGGGATGAAAGCCTGGTGACCAGGTATACTGCAGAATGCAGGTTTTTGCGTGCATTTTATTATTTCCAGCTGCTTCGCCTTTATGGACAGGTTCCTATCCTTTCCTCGGTAAAAACTGCTGCTGAGGTGAATACCATTGAACGGAGTCCGGTCGCAGAAGTGTATGCATTCATTGAGGCAGACCTGAGCTATGCTGCGGCAAACTTGCCGGATAGTTATCCTGCCGCGGATGCAGGCAGGGCCACTTCTTATGCCGCAAAAGGAATATTGGGACTGGTTTACCTGACAAAATCGGGTCCCGACTATGGTGTAAACGGAGCAGGACTGGCCAGCAATGAGTATGGCAAGGCAGCGGCATTATTTGATGAAATTATCACCGGCAGTCCATATAGCTTCATCGATAATTATGCTTCCATATTTTCTTATGACAATGAGAACAATAGCGAAGTAATTTTTGATATACAGTTTGCCAGCAGTTTAAATGGTGCGGGTTTTCCATCCCATCTTGCTCCTGTAGCTTTCTGGACAGGGCAGGGGATTTCCAATAGCTATGGAAACGGTTACGGGTCGAGTACCTTTCCGGTTACGGCAAGACTGGTTAAATCGTATACCACCAATACCATAAGTGGTACTGATGTCCGTTATGCCTTTAATGTGGCAACTAGCTATACCAAAAGTCCATTCATTAAAAAGTATATTGATATCTCCAAAAAGGGAACCAATGGAACCGATTGGCCAATAAATTTCATCGTGCTGCGGTATACCGATGTTTTACTCATGAAAGCAGAATGTATCCTCCACGGTGCCGGGGGTACACAGGCAGAAGTGGACGCGATTGTCAATAGGGTACGGGCCAGGGCAGGCGTTGGGGCAGTCAGCAATGTTACGCTGGCCACCTTAATGGAGGAGCGTCAGCGTGAATTTTTAGGCGAAGGCCTGCGCTGGAATGATTTGGTCAGGGAAGGATTGGCCGTATCCAAAATGAATGAATGGAGGATTGCTGATGGCATTACCAAGATCAATGAAATTGTTCCAAACTATGTGATCTATCCGGTACCTGCAACAGAATTACAAACAACTGCAGGGCTCTATATCCAGAATCCTGGATACAATTAATCCTGCTTTTTGCACGTGTCATTTTCCTGTTTTCCGTCCGGACAGATCAGATTCCGGAACCGGAGCACAGGAAAATGATACTGATGTTAATTAAATCTATGGATTTAGTAGTAATTGTGATGTTCTTTATTATATTTGTCAGTAAACGGCTGTATAGCTGTGAATAACAAGCAAAACACATATAATCTATAACACATATCCAATTACAATCATGAGAATTTTGACAGCTACTCCACCACCATTAGCTACCTCTTACCTTTCCGAAAATACCTTTCTTTGTGCGAATTGTTGTTGTATGTGAAGCTGAACGGCTATGCAGTATCCTAAGGTAAAGTACTGCCCCGTATTTCATACAAGAGGAGAACTGAAAGTCCTCCTCAACGATTAAAAAACTAATCAGGCTTATCAATTGGCGTTGTCGCCTGATTTCATTTTCGCATATAATCATTCCAAAACTATGACAAATAATTCAAAAGTCAAACTGACTTTTGCCAGGGTATCCCTGCGTATCATCCTGGGCAGCCTGCTGCTCTGCAGTGTCCTTCCTGCATTCTCACAAGTGCCTAATGCTCCGCTAATTAACTCCCGTCTTTTAGGGGTGGTAATGGATTCAAGAAGTAAAGAAACCTTACCCGGTGCAACGGTGCAGATTGAAGGTACCACACACAGTGTGCTGACAGATGCCAACGGCAAGTTCAGTTTCATTACCGGACAAAAATTCCCTTACACGCTGATTGTAAGTTATATTGGCTATAAAACAAAAACACAGATTGCTGCTACAGGAACCGTGGAAGTCCAGCTGGAGGAAGTGCTGAACCAGCTCAACGATGTGGTTGTGGTGGGCTATGGTACACAAAAGCGCAGTGATGTGACAGGATCCATTTCTTCAGTCAACGAACGCTTGTTGAAACAACCTGTCAGTTCTTTTGATCAGGCATTAAAGGGAGCGGCACCGGGCGTTCAGGTTACCCAGACTTCCGGTCAGCCGGGGGGCGGTGTAAGTATCCGTATCCGCGGTGGGAGTTCGATCCAGGGTGGCAATGAACCCTTGTATGTGATCGATGGTTTTCCGGTATATAATGTAGCCAACAGTGCCGGGGTACTGAGCGGTGTTTCTCCAAATCCACTGGGAAACATCAATCCTGCCGATATCGAAAGTATTGACATCCTGAAAGATGCCTCCGCTACAGCGATCTACGGATCGAGAGGGGCAAACGGAGTGGTCATTGTCACCACAAAAAAAGGAAAAAATGGCGGTACGGTAACCTATGAAGGATCTTACGGGGTACAATCCATTCGCAAGACCATAGCTGTCCTGAATGCCACTGAGTTTGCGAATTTAAGAAATGAGGCCTTATTGGATAAAACCCCCGCACTGGGTGCCAATCAGTATCTTTCTGCCGATGCCATCAGCAGGCTGGGTGAAGGCACAGACTGGCAAAATGAAGCTTTCCGCTCTGCCGGGATGCAAAATCATCAGTTATCGATTACCGGAGGAGGAGAGAAAACACATTATGCCATTTCCGGGAACTATTTTGACCAGGATGGTATTATCACCAATACGGGCTTTAAACGTTACGCCACCAGGGTGAATGTAGAGAGTCATCCGTATGACCGCCTTAAGGTGGGCTTAAATCTCTCCGGAAGCAGGACCAGTGCGAATGTGTCCCCCTCAGGGGTAGTCAGTGCTTTGCTGAACATGCCGGCAACGGCTTCTGTATACGATTCAAACGGGAGTTATACCCTAAGGAATCCTTTTGAAAATATCATCTCTAACCCGATCGCCTCATTGAATGCGCAGCAGAATGAAACCAGTGCATACCGCATTCTGGGAACCGCTTTTGCCGAATACAGGATCATCGACGGTCTGAAGTTAAAAGTACTCGCTGGTACAGATGTCAACAATACAAAAGAGAACAGTTACATTCCCTCCACGGTATATGAAGGAAATGCAAAAAAAGGGATAGCTGCCATAGGTACGCTAAACAGTTATTCCTGGTTGAACGAGAATACCCTTTCCTATGATAAGACCTTTGGAAAGGACCACAATTTCAGCAGTGTGATCGGTTTTACCCAACAGGCATTCCATGCGGAAAGTGTAACGGCAGGCTCAAGTAATTTTGTTTCTGATGATTTGGCCTACCATAACCTGGCCAGTGGATCTGTATTGACCACCCCTACCTCAAATACAGCGGAATGGGCATTAAATTCCTACCTGGCAAGGGTGAATTATAGCTACAAACAGAAGTATTATGTAACCGCCAGCGTACGTGCAGACGGTTCATCACGTTTTGGGAAGAACAATAAATGGGGATATTTCCCTTCAGCAGCATTGGCATGGAAAGTCAGCAATGAAGATTTCTTTACACCCCTCGCTGCAGTGGTCAGTGATTTTAAGCTGAGGACCAGTTTCGGGGCTACAGGAAACCAGGAGATTGGTAATTATCAGTCGCTGTCTACGCTGAGCAGTGTGAAATACCTGTTTGGCAATACGCTGGTGACAGGCTTTACCCCCACAAATATTGCGAATGACGACCTGGGCTGGGAGACGACCTACCAGTACGATGGTGGTTTTGATATAGGCTTCCTGAAAGACAGAATCACGCTTTCTGCTGATGTATATTATAAAAAAACAACAGACCTGCTGCTGAGCGTGGAAATACCATGGACTTCAGGACAGAGTACCTCCCTGCAGAATTTTGGTTCTGTATCGAATAAGGGGTTGGAGATCGGGATACGCAGCAGGAACCTGACCGGTGCATTGACCTGGGATACGGACCTGAATATCTCCTTCAACAGGAATAAAGTGCTGAGTATAGGTGACGGTTCTACGGATTATTACCTGAGCGGAAGTTATATCGTGCAGGTGGGACAGCCATTGGGCAGCTTTTATGGTTCTGTAACCGATGGGGTTTTGCAGACTGCCGACATTGCCAGCAAAGGTGCCTTAACGGGAAAGACCACACCAAAAGCAGGGGACCGTCTCTATAAGGATATAGATGGCAACGGTACTTTCTCCAACGCGAGTGACAGGGAGATCATCGGCAATGCCCAGCCTGATTTTATCTTCGGCATTAACAATACTTTTTCCTGGAAAAGGTTTGACCTGGGCGTATTTATCCAGGGTTCTTATGGGAACCAGATCCTGAACAGCAACCTGCAGACACTGGAATTATTCACCGGGCAGCAGAATGCAGCTTCATCCGCATTAGACCGCTGGACACCGGAAAATACAAATACCGATGTTCCCCGTGCTTCGTCCGATCCGGCAAATTTCTTCTCCAGCAGGTTTGTGGAGGATGGCTCTTTCCTAAGGCTGAAGAGTGTGACCCTCGGTTATAACCTGCCGAAAAGTGTGATCAGCGCATTGAAAATCCGTAATGCCAGGATTTTCTTTAGCGGGCAGAATCTGCTTACCTGGACAAACTATACCGGCTTTGATCCTGAGGTGACTTCAGGAAGTAATGTTTCCCCGGGAACAGACAGTGGTATTTACCCGATATCAAGAAGTATCACCGGGGGACTGAGCGTTACCTTCTAATAAGTTCAAAACACTAAATAAGAGATGAGTATGAAACCTATATATTATTTTTTACTGTTGCCACTGATTTTCATTTCCTGTGCGAAACTGGATGAAAATCCACAGTCGGTCATTACTACAGATAATTTTTACACCAATGAGTCGGATGCTACTGCCGCAGTAAGTGCTGTTTACAGCCGGATGTTTACGACAAGCCTGGTATTGTACAACCGCCAGCTGATGATGTATGAAATGGCGACTGACGATTATACCGCGGGACCAAGGACAAGAAATGCACAGGTGGTAGACCTGTCCAAGTTACAGCATACCTCCCAGAACCTGGGGATTGAATGGAGCTGGCGGTATTCCTATGATGCCATTAACAGGGCAAATATTGCGATAGACCGGATAGCCTTAATTCCTGCCGATAAAATCGGAGAGGTGATCAGGCTGCGTTTAATCAATGAAGCTAAGTTTTTACGGGCATGGAACTATTTTAACCTGGTGAGGTGGCATGGTGATGTACCCCTGGTTTTACATGAAACAACGTCACTGAGCAGTGAAAGTCTGCAGGTCTCCCAATCGCCTGCCGCAGATATCTATGCGCAGATTATTGCCGACCTGACCGCTGCGGAAGCTTTGCCGGCACCAGCCGAATATGGAAGTGCAGATCAGGGGAGGGCTACCGCAGGTGCTGCAAAAACAATGCTGATTAAAGTATACCTTACCCTGGAACAATGGCAGAAGGCTGCGGATAAGGCGAAAGATTTAATAGACAGAAATTGGTACAGCCTGTTCGATAGTTATGCAGATGTTTTTAATGTAGCGACCAAAAATGGAAAAGAGCATATTTTCTCCGCCCAGTTTAAAGGAAATTCAGACTATACCATCAATATGCTGGCACAATATTCAGCACCTACTGAAGCGCCGTTCAATGGTGAGTTTGTGGATGCACCCAATACCCTGTCTAACCTGTATGCGAGTTTCAGTGAAACCGATAGCCGGAAGTATGTAACTTTTACCAACGGTTATACCCATCCGACTACCGGGGCATATGTGGCATTCAGCCAGGTGCACTGGAATAAATACTGGGATCCTTCCACGCCGACGGCACCGACGGAATCTTCCAAGAATGTTCCTTTACTCCGTTATGCAGATGTGCTGCTGATGTATGCAGAAGCACTGAATGAGTTGGGCGGACCCTCAGCTACCGCCTATGATGCGCTGGATAAGGTGAGGTTAAGGGCACAGGTCCCGCGCCTGGAAACAGAAAGCCCTGGGCTTGACCAGACTGCATTACGTGATGCCATCTTCCAGGAACGCAGAAAGGAGTTGTCACTGGAATACCACCGCTGGTTTGATCTTGCAAGAAGGGGGCCGGTAGAATTTGTTAAAGCCTGTAAAGCTGCGGGCAAAGCCAATGCGGCGCCAAAACATGTCCATTTCCCTATTCCCCTGCGTGAACTGAACCTGAATAAGAAACTGGTGCAACTGCCGGATTGGAACTGATAGGGCCTGACTATTCATAATGAACTATTAATAATGAACTGAATTATAATTAATGCGATATGAAGAACAAATTTCTTTCCCTTAAACGGGCCTTCAGCTCGATGGCCATGATTGCCCTCCTGTATGCGAATGCCAATGCACAGCAGCACAGGAAACCAAATATTGTGCTGATCATGGTTGATGATATGGGATATTCCGACCTGGGCTGTTATGGGTCGGAGATCCAGACGCCCAATCTGGACCGTCTGGCAGCAGAGGGCACCCGCTTTAAGGAGTTTTACAACAATTCCATCTGTGCACCCACACGTGCTTCCCTGCTGACAGGACAGTACCAGCACAAAGCCGGGGTTGGATATTTTGATGTTGACCTTGGCCTTCCTGCTTATCAGGGATACCTGAACAAAGAGTCGCTCACCCTTGCCGAAGTGCTTAAGGAGGCGGGCTACAGTACCCTGATGGCCGGGAAATGGCATGTGGGGAAAGACAGCCTCGCCTGGCCGAATCAAAGGGGATTTGACCATTTCTACGGATTTCCAAATGCCCTGAGCAATTATTTCGATATCGGGAAGTATGGAAAGGCCCCTGCGGTGGAATTGGTAAGGGACAATAAAAAACTGCAGCTGCAGCCTGGTGAATACCTCACCAATACCATTACGGATAATGCGCTGGGCTTTCTGGACGAACAGCACAAGCTGAATAAACCTTTCTTTTTGTACCTGGCATTTAATGCACCGCACTGGCCCCTTCAGGCTTTGCCGGAAGATATTAAAAAATATGAGGGGCTGTATGATGCCGGATGGGATTCTTTACGGACTGCAAGGATCAAAAAGCAAATGAAGCTGGGCATTATACCAGGCAATGCGCAAATCGCCCTGAGGGATGACAGCGTTGCGGTATGGAAAAACCTGAGCTATGATGAAAAGAAATTATGGAAGGCTAAAATGGAAGTTTATGCCGCTATGGTTGACCGGGTGGACCAGAATGTAGGACGTTTACTGGCGAAATTGAAGGAGCTGAAAGCAGAGGAGAATACCCTGATTGTCTTCCTGTCCGATAACGGTGCCCAGGGTGGATTTACAAAAAACAGTAACCGTAAGCCACCACGTAATACAGGGCCTATCGGTACACCGGGTTCTTATGGGTACCAGGAGCAGAACTGGGCTTATTTATCCAATACCCCACTTCGGGATTATAAAAACACGATGCACGAGGGAGGAATTTCTACCCCCTTTATTGCCTGGTATCCCGGTAAAATCCCTGCGGGGGAAATCAAGCAGGGAACGGGACATATCATCGATCTTGCCCCTACTTTTTATGCATTGGCAGGATACAAATATCCGGCGAAATATAAAGGCCACAGCGTAAATCCGCTGCCGGGGAAAAACCTGCTGCCCGTTCTGGAAGGTAGCGGAAAGGTTGTGGACCGTGGAGAACCTTTGTTCTGGGAAAGGGCAGGCAACAGGGCTGTACGCAGTGGGAAATGGAAGATCGTCTCCACTTTCCCGATTTACCGCTGGGAGCTGTTTGACCTGGAAAAAGATAAGGGAGAGACAACAGACCTTGCCGGCAGGTTTCCGAATGTGGTAGACCAGTTATCTGCACAGTACTTTGAATGGGCAGAACGTACAGGGGTGGTAGATTATGATAAAATAAGGAGGAAAAGAAAATGAGAAATTTAATCATGGGTGCCTTAATGGTTTTCAGCACCTTGCCAGCACTGGCACAGAAAGCAAAGAAACCCAATATTATCCTCATCATGGTAGACGATATGGGATTCTCGGATATCGGTTCCTATGGTGGAGAGATCAATACGCCGAATCTTGACCGTCTGGCAAAGGAAGGCTTACGCCTGAAGGAATTTTACAATAATGCCATCTGTGCCCCTACAAGGGCATCGCTCCTTACCGGCTTATACCAGGCAAAGGCGGGGATGGGCTATTTCAGTTCCAATCTCGGACTCCCTGCTTACCAGGGGTATTTAAACCGTCAGTCCCTTACCCTTGCCGAAGTGCTGAAAGGGGCAGGGTACAATACGCTGATGTCGGGTAAATGGCATGTAGGTGCCGATACTTTAGGCTGGCCAAATCAGCGTGGCTTTGACCAGTTTTATGGTTTTGTAACCGGTGGGGCAAGCAATTATTATGATATCGGGAAATACGGACAGGCACCACCGGTGCCGCTGGTGAAGAATAACAAGCGGATTAAATTGGAACCAGGGAAATACCTGACCGAGGAAATTACCAATAATGCCCTGGAATTTATTGAAGGGAACAGTAAAACCGACCAGCCTTTTTTCCTGTACCTCGCTTACAATGCTCCGCACTGGCCGCTTCAGGCACCCGAAGAGGATATTGCGAAGTACAAGGGGAAATACAGCATGGGCTGGGATTCCCTAAGGACGGCACGCATTGAACGGATGCGGCAGCTGGGTGTTTTTGATGCCGGTCAGCAGATCGCCCAAAGGGATTCCATTGTACCGCTATGGGCAAATTTATCTTATGACCAGCAGCAATTCTGGCAGAGAAAGATGGAGGTGTATGCCGCGATGGTAGACCATGTGGACCAGGGGATAGGACGGATCTTAAAAGAGTTGGAGCGACTGAAAAAGGATAAAAATACACTCATTGTCTTCATTTCCGACAATGGTGCCCAGGGAGGATATCCGCAGACCAATAAATGGGGAGCACAGCGGAATACCGGCCCGGTAGGGACAGCGGGATCGTATGATTTTCAGGACCAGAGCTGGGCATCTTTGTCCAACAGTCCTTTAAGGTCCTATAAAAGTTATGCCTATGAAGGAGGGATGAGTTCCCCTTTTATTGCCTGGTTTCCGGGAAAGATAAAAGAGGGCGCCATAAAAAAGGGAACAGCACACCTGATCGATATTGCCCCCACATTTTACGAGTTGGCAGGAGCAAAATATCCGGCAGTACGCAATGGGAATTCCATTAATCCATTGGCCGGAACAAGCCTGGTCGATTTGTTGTACCGTCAGAAAGACCTGGAGCGCGGGCAGCCTATATTCTGGGAATGGGGTGGTAACCGGGCGGTGAGAAAAGGCGAGTGGAAACTGGTTTCTATTTATCCGGAAAAGAAATGGTCGCTCTATGATATCGGAAAGGACCGCGGGGAGAATACTGACCTGGCATCCGAACATCCTGAACTGGTCGCAGAACTGGATAAAGCCTATAAGGAATGGGCGCTGAAAAATGATGTGGAAGATTATGAGAAGATTAAACCAGCCAGGCCTATAAAGTTTTAAGGTTGATCTGTCAGCACTTTCAGGATAAATAAAACAACCCTCCCCGGTAATTCTTTTGGATACCGGGGAGGGTTGTTATTTATCCCGGACGCACCTGAAACCAAGGTGTTCCATGCCACTATCTTCGGTAGTCTTCATGCGCCTGGCTACCCTGTAACCTGAACAATAGCTGTCGTTACATAAGAATGAACCCCCTCTGACTACATGTTTGATGGCATAGGGTTCATCAGGATCATTTGATTGGGCAGGGCCTGTAGGGTTCTCTACTCCATCTGGAAGATTGATGCTGGCATAATACTGATAGTCATAATAGTCTGAACACCATTCCCATACATTTCCGGCCATATCGTATAAACCAAACCCGTTTGCAGGAAATGATTTTACCGGGGAGGCATAGTAAAAGCTGTCGGCCAGCGTATTGCGGTAAGGGAAATCTCCCTGCCAGCTGTTGGCTTTGGCTTTCCCCGTGGATATGGGCTCATCTCCCCATGGATAAATTTTGTTTTTTAAGCCCGCTCTTGCCGCAAGCTCCCATTCTGCTTCTGTAGGTAATCTTTTTCCCGCCCATTTGCAGTAGGCGATGGCATCGAAATAGGATACATGGACAACAGGATAATTATCTTTTCCATTGATATTGCTTTTGGGACCATGCGGATGTTTCCAGTCTGCACCTTTTTCCCAAATCCACCATTGTGCATAATCATTCAATGGTACCGGATTTTTGGCAGGTTTGAACACCAGGGAGGCGGCGACCAGTAAACTGTCATGTGGTTTGGGGGTACCGGGAGGAACCTGTTTTTTCAGCTCTTCCCAATCTGGTTTTTGTTCTGCAGTAGTGATATATCCTGTGGCCTCGGTAAACTTCCTGAATTGTGCATTGGTGACCTCAGTTGCATCCATCCAGAAGCCATTGACGGTTACTTTATGTTTAGGGTATTCGTCGGCAGAAGCCTGTGGATTGTCACCTCCCATCTGAAAACTGTCTGTATTTATCCAGACCATATTTTCGTGATTTGGGTTTGCCGGAGCAGCTGCAGTCCCTTTGGCTTCCTTCAGCGGGGAAGGGGCGAACCTTGAGGGAATATTGGATTCACAGCAGACCGGTGTTTTTGCAGGACTAAGTATACTGTTCATTTCAGTGTGTTGGACCTGTGCATATAGTTGATTCATGCTGAGGCCGAAGAAGAACAAAAGGGTAATTTTATCGATTTTAATCCTGATCATAGAGGTGTACATAAACAAGATGCAATATACGATAATCTTAATAAAGTCTACTTGTTTGGTAGTATAAATTGGGCGAAGGTTTCCTTTCGCCTGGTCTTTTATCTGCCGATTTTTGTGGGCGATAGGCATTGCTTTTCCCCGGACATGTTTATATTTGCTGCTACGGAAATGGTGTCTTCCGATTGAACCGCCCTAAAAAGCTGATGGCGCCTACAAAGATTAACCGGTAAGCAATGGTGCTTAGCGGCCTTAACTGTTTTGTAGGTGAAATTTTCAACATCATTATCCGGCATCGATTACAAATCTGTACTTAAAGCGATTATTCTGGTTATTCCTGTGGCGATATCCATTGGTACTGTCATTGCTTTTTTCCTCTGGGCACTTCATGCGGTCATCCATCTTAGGTTCCAATATAAATGGTTGCTCTACCTGCTTCCTGTAGCTGGAATTGTTATTCATTTCATTTATCAGTCTGTCGGTAAATCATCACTCAAGGGCAATAACCTGATTATAGAAGAGATTCATAAGGAAGGTTCGGGTGTACCGGCAGCCATGGCTCCTGTTATTCTGCTGACCACTATGATCACCCATCTTTTTGGTGGATCCGCAGGCCGTGAAGGTACTGCAGTGCAGATTGGCGGAAGTATGGCGGCGCTTTTCGGGAAATGGTTCCGCCTGAATCAGAATGAAACAAAAATGATCCTTACGGCCGGTATTGCTGCCGGATTTGGAGCCGTGTTTGGCACCCCCTTCACAGGGGCAATATTTGCGGTGGAGGTGCTTAGCCTGGAAAAGCTGAAGATGAATGTACTCTTGCCGGCATTGATGGCGAGTGTTGTTGCAGATTTTACCGTTTCCGCCTGGCAGGTACACCATACGGTATACCGTATTGACGAATTGGCGAAAGTGCCTTACTTTCTGTCCGATTATTTATCAGTTGATCTTTTGTTGCTGAGCAAAGTCCTGGCCGCATCAGTGATTTTCGGACTGGCGAGTTGCTTGTTTTCTATAGGTATGGAGGCCATTAAAGCTTTTTTTGGAAAAATGGTGGCTGTTCCCTGGCTGATTCCTGCGCTTGGCGGAGGACTGATCATCTGCCTGACCTTTATCTTACAAAAACCGGATTATTTAAGTCTGGGGGTTGATGCCGAATATCCCGGGGCAGTGACTATTCCTTCGGCATTCCTGCAGGACGGGGCAAGAACCTGGAGCTGGTTATGGAAGATGATGTACACCGCAATTACTTTAGCCACGGGTTTTAAAGGCGGGGAGGTGACGCCCTTATTTTATATGGGTGTAACATTAGGACATACGCTTTCCCAGGTTTTGGATGCTCCAGTCAGTCTTTTTGCGGCTATTGGTTTTATTGCCGTCTTCTCCGGTGCCACGAATACCCCATTGGCCTGCACGGTGATGGGGATGGAATTATTCGGAGTGGAGTATACCTTGTTTTTCGCCGCCGGCTGTTTCACGGCCTACCTGTTCAATGGGAATTCAGGTATTTACAGCGCACAAAGGTCTGCCGTATCGGCATTATTCCATACCCAATCCTATTTTCAACAAAAGTTATCAAGGTATACGGTCAAACGCAGAAAATGAGAACTTACCGCACCATATAAAGGAAGTATTGTTCAGATTTTGGTGTATAAATGACATTCGTCATTATTTTTTCAATTATATGTGTCACGACATCTTCTTTTAATTAGAATTAATCTAATTTTGGAGCTTTAAGCAGAAGAATGATGGTGAAGAATATAAAGAAGATGCTTGCCTGGCTGCATTTATGGCTGGGAATTGCTTCAGGACTGGTTTTATGTATAGTTTGTCTGACAGGAAGTATACTTGCATTTGAAGAAGAACTGGAACCTCTTTTATATAAAAATATCCATGTGGTTGCTGTACCCGACCGACCGTTTTTACCGCTGGACTCCCTTGCGGATATTGCGCAGAAAGTATATCCCGAAAGTAAAATGAGCAGGATTGTGGTTGCTGCTGAACGGGATAGAAGTGTGGAATTCAGGTTAGGCAATAAGAAGAAGGGCCTGAAAGAAGTCTTTGTCAATCCCTATAACGGGGAAGTGATCTATAAAGGGAATTTTACCGCAAGGTTTTTCAGGTTCATCATTGACCTGCACCGCTATCTTCTTCTGGGACCTACCGGAAAGGTAATTACAGGAATCTCCTGTGCGATTTGCTTTTTCCTGGTGATCAGCGGCATTGTGATGTGGTGGCCAGCCAATAAAAAAGCAATGAAACAACGTTTTAAAATCAAATGGGATGCTTCCGGTAAGAGGCTGACCTGGGATTTACACGCGGTTTCCGGATTTTACGCCTCCATATTCCTGGTGGTGATTACCCTTACCGGACTGGTATGGAGTTACGATTGGGTGGATAACCTGTTGTTTCAGCTGGCGGATGGAAAACCAAACAAGGAAATGAAGGTGAAGAATATCGCAAAAGAGGGGACTGCACAAACTGGTTTATACCAGGGGATGTACGAACAGATGAATGAGATTTACCCCTGGCATGGCAGGCTCTCTATCAATATTCCGGCGAAAGGGAACCAGTCGATTACCCTGCAGAAGGTTAATGAAGAAGCGCTGATTCCGGAAAGTGATGCGGCTTATTTTGATAGTCATACCGGAAAACTGATAGAAAAGATGCCTTTTGAGCAGCTGAGTACCGGCAATAAAATCCGCAAGATGAATTTACCCATACATGGCGGAAGTATTCTTGGCTGGCCGACGCAGATCATAGCCCTGGTTGTCACCCTGTTTACGGGGAGCCTCCCTATTACCGGTTTCCTGATCTGGTTCCGCAGAGGTAAGAAAGGGAAAAAGAAACGGGCTGGAAAGGCCGTTAAAAAAATGACGGCGGCCGGAGCCTAAGAGGATAATCAGCTGGCCGGGCGTGGATGGGTTTGTACTGATGAACGGGATGTCATTTTATGTTATAATTTGATTATTTTTATTCTTGTGCCGACCAGTTGTACCTATTTTACTGTTAATTTGAATAGGCAATACCGGTAAAGTATTAAATCCTGTTTTTATGATTAGAAAATTACTTTTTTTTTCTTTGGTGCTGAGTTCCCCGGTCGTATTCGGACAACATAAGAAAGATAGTGTTACCGTAAGGGTTCATCCTTCTTATGATCAGGTCAGTGGAGTCCACAGGTGGTTATTTGGCGAGAATTACCGTAAGGAATGGGCGATAGAAGTCAGGCTCCCGCTGATCAGGATTTCCGACCTTTATGGGGGACTGATACCTGAGAAAGAAGGTGGTGGCATGCAGTCTAAATCCCTCCGGTTAAAAGATAAAAATGGCAAAGAATATATCCTGCGTACGGTGGAAAAAACACCGGATAAATTACTGCCTGTAAATCTGCAGGGCACTTTCGCGGTAGACTGGGTAGATGATGCGATGAGTGGGCAGCATCCCTTTTCTGCACTGATTGTTCCTCCGCTGGCAAGGGCGGCTAATGTTCCACATGCAAATCCGATCATTGGAGTGGTGGCTGAAGATGCGGCCCTGGGTGATTTTGCAAAAGAATTTACCGGCCTGGTTTGTTTGTTTGAAGAACGGGAACCCGCCGGGGAGTCGGAAAATACCCCTAAAGTCATCAGGGACCTCGTAAAAAATTACAATAAAAGATTTGACAGCAGGGCTTTCCTTCGTGCGAGACTGCTCGACCTGCTGATCGGAGACTGGGACCGGCATGAAGACCAGTGGCGATGGGCAAGTGATAAAAATGGGAAAGAAGAGTTTTATATCGCTGTTCCGCGCGACCGTGACCAGGTTTTTCATCTTTCTGAAGGACTTTTTCCTTCTATTGCTGCATTGCCATGGATCAGTCCCCTGCTGGATGATTTTGAAGGTGAAATACCCAGGGTTCGCTTTTCCATGTTTAAGACCAGGTTCATGAATGCTTTCCCCGATGCCCAGCTGCCTGAAGAGGAATGGATAAAAATCGCATCGGATTTTGTCGCTGCAGAAACGGATGAGGTATTGGAAGCGGGGCTCCGGCGTTTACCGGAAGAGGTGTACCGGCTGCGGCATGACGAATTATTTAAAAAACTCAAGGCCCGTCGTGACCATATTCCTGAAGCTATTAAAGCCTATTACCGCTATGCAAACCGGATTGTAGACTTACGTGCAACGGATAAGAACGAGTTAATTACGATTACTGATGCAGCTGACAAGGGCCTCAGGGTGGTCATTACCAACCTGAATAAAGACGGGGAAGAGAAAAAGGACCGCATGGATATGACTTACCGTGCTGAGCTGACCAGAGAGCTCAGGTTGTATTTGGGGGATGGAGAAGATAAGGTCCTGATCAACAATAAGGCTTCGGCGATAAAATTACGCGTGATAGGCGCAGCAGGAAATAAGACGTATCAGTCCACAGTTCCCGGCTCTAAAGCCAGGATATATGGTACGCCGGAAGTCGTATTTGAAGGAGAGGCAGATCATTTCCGTAAGCATCTATCTACCGATACACTGCAGACAAAATATATACCTACCAATTTGTACAATGTATGGATTCCCACCGTAACGGCAGCCATTAATGCTGATGATGGCTTTCTGCTCGGGCTCGGATTTAAATATATCCATAACTCCGGATTCCGAAAACTGCCCTATACCCATATGCAGCAGTTTATGCTCAGCCACTCTTTTGCGACAAATGCTTTCCGTATCAGGTACAACGGAGAGTGGATAAAGGTACTGGGAAAGGCAGATTTTACCCTGCAGGCCATCGCGAATGCACCCGATAATACCCTTAATTTCTTCGGCCGCGGTAATGAATCGGCATTGGTAAAAGAAGGGAATTACCGCAGGTATTACCGTACCCGCTACAATACATTTTTAATAGATCCGGCCCTGCGCTGGACGACCGGGAAACAGAGTACAATAAGTGCCGGGCCATCTTTTCAGTATTACCATCTCGACCTGACCGAGAATGGAGGACGTTTTATCAATAACGTTTCCCAGATAAATTCTTATGATAGTGCTACCGTAACTAAAGACAAAGCCCATCTCGGCCTGTCTGTGAATTTCGTGAGCAACAAAAGGGAAGGCGGACTCCTTCCGGTAAAGGGGTATTACCTGAATGTATCCCTGCAGGGATATACCGGATTAAACCACGATTCGAAATCCTTTGCACAGCTGCGGCCGGAGTTTACTTTTTACCAGAAACTGAATTCAAAGGGTTCTGTTGTCCTTTCTGACCGTATTGGCGGGGGAATCAGCATTGGCAAACCTGCATTTTATCAATCGATGTTCTTAGGGGGACAAGGGAACCTGCTGGGCTATCTGCAGAATCGTTTTGCGGGACAGCACATGGTTTACAATAACCTGCAGGCAAGGGTGAAACTGTTCAATATTGCCAGTTATATTTTGCCCGGACAATTGGGGCTGACCGGGTTTTATGATGCGGGCCGTGTATGGGTAAAGGGGGAGGAGTCGGACAAATGGCACCAGGGAAAAGGTGGCGGACTTTACTTTTCACCTGCTGGTTTAACCATATTCCAGGTATTGGCAGGTCATTCCGAGGAAGGCTGGTATCCCTACGTATCCCTGAATTTCAGGATATAACCGCTCTTTTTGCAAGAAAATACAATAAATTTTAAAAGCATAGCAATTTTATGAACACTGTTTAGTATGTTTGCAGTGTTATAAAGTTATGGCGATTAAAGACAGAAAAGAGCGGGACAAACTGGACAGGCGGAAGTTGATTATAGAATCAGCTACCAGGCTTTTTTTGGAGCAGGGTTACGATAAAACTTCCATCCGTAATATTGCGGATGATATTGAGTACAGCCCGGCAACGATCTACCTTTATTTCAAGGAAAAGGATGAAATATTTTTTATCATCCATGAACAGGGCTTTGACATCCTGAACAAGGCATTTTCCCAGCATATGGACATCAAGGATCCCATGGAACGTCTGCATGCCATTGGCCATAGTTATATCCGCTTTGCCATGGAGAACCCTGATTATTATGATTTAATGTTTACCATGCGGGCTCCCTTAAACGAGATCGCCTGTAATGAAAAATGGGATGCAGGTGACCATGCCTTCCAGTTTTTAGTGAATACTGTTACCGAATGCATCGCGGAGCAGCAAATTGCAGCAACTGATACCTATCTGGCTGCAATGACCATCTGGTCCTATGCACATGGGCTGGTTTCCCTCTACATCAGGCAGCGGTTTCAATCGATGCAGATGGGGGATGACCAATCCATCAGGAAGATGCTTGACCAATCCATGGAGTATTTTTTACATAGTATTAAAGTTTAAATCCAAGCAGCAGTATAGGTTAAAAAAATTTAAACGCTACTAAACACTGTTCAGTTAAAAACCTATGGTTATAATATTTTTTACTAATTGTAACAACACCTCAAATATACGCTCTTATGAACAGTGTTCATTAAATAAACAATGAAATAATGATATGAAAAAATCGCCCTTTAATCTGCTTCTTATAGCCATTTGTTTATACTGTATTCCATTCAAGGCAATGGCCCAGTATAAATTACAGGATTATATAGAGGAAGCGCTGAAAAACAATCTTGAACTCCGGAATCAGGATTTTATGTTCCAAAAAAGTATATATGCCCTGAAAGAAGCCAGGGGACTTTTTCTGCCGCAAGTAGAAATGAGCACCCAATACCTTTCTTCCGAAGGTGGACGGAAGATTGAAATCCCTATTGGCGATTTACTGAATCCGGTGTACAGTACGCTGAATAACCTCACGAGTTCAGGCAGGTTTCCACAGGTAGAAAATGTGAGCCAGGCATTTAACCCCAATAATTATTATGATGCTAAAGTACGGACCACTTTATCTTTATATAATGCAGAAATTACCTACAACAGCCGTATAAAAAAGGAACAGATCAATTTAAGGCAGGCACAGCTGATGGTGTATAAAAGGGAGCTGGTGAAGAATGTGAAGCTGGCTTACTATGGCTACCAGCAATCTTTACAGTCGGTTAAGGTATTGGAGAATGGAGTGGCACTGGCCAATGAAAACTTGCGCATTAACCAGTCGCTCGTCAAGAATGGCAAAGCCATCAGGACGGTGATCAGTCGCGCGCAAAATGAACTGACCGGACTGGAAGCCCAATTGGAAAATGCGCGGCTGCAGTCTGTGAATGCTGCTGCCTACTTTAATTTCCTGCTCAACAAACCGCTGCAATCAGCCATCGATGCAGGGGAACCAGATAGTTCAACCCTTCCTGCAGATACCCTGGGTACCAGGAAGAGGGAGGAATTGCAAGTGCTTGAATCGGCCGAAAAGGTGACTGCACTGGCTTTGAAAATGAACAACAGCTATGTATTGCCCAAGCTATCCACTTTTATCGACCTGGGCGCCCAGGGTGATTTCCTGAAGGTCAATGCTGAATCTCCCTATTACCTTTTTGGGGTAACCTTATCCTGGTCAATTTTTACGGGAAACCAGTATAAGAACAAAAGCCACCAGGCGGCCCTGGAGCTAAGGTCGGCACAAAATCAAACCAGTCAGGCCCGGCAACAGTTGCAGCTGGAAGCGGAAACGGCAAGAAATAAGCTCATCGGGGCACTACAAGCCCACAAGGCCGCGGTAAGCCAGACCAGCATGTCGCAGCAATATTTCAAGGATGAACAGCGCCTGTATAAGGAAGGACAGGCATTATACCTGGAATTGCTTGACGGTCAGATCCGCTTAATTAACGACGAACTTAAGCAGACCATGGCCTTGCTGGAAGTACGCAGTAAACAGGCGGAGCTGGAGCGGGCAGAGGCCAGCTATATTTTTTAAGCTGCCGGATTGCAGCAATTCATTTATTCTTTAATCTATAAAACTCCAACATATGAAACATATTCACTTTTCTGTGCTGCTGCTGTCAGCAGGGATCACGGTAATGGGTTGCCGTCAACCAAAACCTGCTGAAAAAGTAGATCCCAGCATCCCTGTAAAGGTAATTTCTGCTACTTCGCTTCAGGAAAAAGAACCGCTGGAAACTTCAGGACTGCTATCGTCCGATCAGCAAAGTAACCTCTCCTTTAAAAGCGGCGGCATCATTCACAGCATCCTGGTTAAAGAAGGAGACCGGGTACGGAAGGGACAGGTACTGGCCCGACTGAATCTTACAGAAATTAATGCACAGCTGAGCCAGGCCAGGGAGAATTTTAACAAGGCTTTGAGAGATGCACAGCGCATCAGCAATTTATATAAAGATAGCGTGAGTACAAAAGAGCAGTATGAACATATGCAGACCGCCCTGACCATCGCTAAAAAGCAATTGGAGATTGCACAATTCAATGCCGGGCAGTCGACTATCATTGCCAGTACAACCGGCGTTGTACTTAAAAAATATGTGAATGAAGGAGAGCAGGTAGCCGGGGGAAGTCCGGTAGTATTGATTGGCGGGACAGCGGAAAAAGACTGGATCATTAAATGCGGCATTACCGACAAGGACCGGGCAAGAATGACGGGGAATGAACGGGCAGAGATCAGCTTTGATGCCTATCCGCAGACATTCTCAGGAACCCTGAAGTCCCTGGCGCAGGGAAGTGACAATAGTTCCGGACTGTACCAGGTGGAAGTACGTCTGGATCCGGGTAAGGTGACACTGGTATCAGGATTATTTGCGAATGTGAAGATCTATCCTCAGGGCAAAGCCGATTTATTGTCTGTACCCATGGACGCATTGGTGGAGGGGAAAAATGACAGTGCCTATGTCTTCATCACCTCAGGAAACAAAGCCCTGAAGAAGCCGGTTAAGGTGGCTTATTTAAAAGGGGATAAGGTATTCCTCTCTTCAGGACTGGCCGCAGCCGATACCGTCATCAGGGAAGGATCTGCTTACCTGACGGATGGTTCCCTGGTTAAAATAATTAAATAGCAAAAAATAAATAATTACCGATGAAATTACCTGAATTTGCCGTAAAGAATTACCAGTTCACCCTTGTGGTTTTCATAGCGGTACTGGCACTGGGCATTTACTCCATGTTCACAATGCCGCGGAGTGAAGACCCCGAGGTTAATGCCCCGAATTTTACTGTCGTGGTGGTCTATCCGGGTACCAATCCAAAGGATATGGAACAGCTGGTGGTCGAGCCCATAGAAAAAAAGATCAATGAGCTCGACAATATCAAACATATCGTTACCAATATCAGCAATGGTCTGGCGGTGATTGAAATCCAGTATAAATATAGTGCTGATCCCGACGATAAATACCAGGAGGTGGTACGCGAGATCAATAGCCTTAAAAGTAGTTTGCCTGCGGATATTGCCGACCTGCGTATCAAAAAACAGATCCCTTCTGATGTCAGCATCTATCAGTTTGCTCTGGTCAGCGAAAATAGCTCCGGCGCTACCCTGAAAAAATATGCAAAAGAGTTAAAAGAGAGACTCGAGAAAATTCCGGCACTGAAGAAAGTAGATTATGTAGGCGTTCCGGAACGCCAGGTGAATGTACGGTTGAACCTGCAGAAAATAGCGGAGGAAAAACTTACGCAAAACCATATCATTGCAGCACTTCAGAGTGAGAATGTGAATATCCCAGGAGGGAGCATCACGATGGCCGACAAAAAGCTGAACATTAAAACCAGTGGCAATTACAGTACGCTGGAGGAAGTGAAAAACACCGTCGTATTCAGCGCTGCAGGAAAAGTACTTTACCTGAAAGATGTAGCTGAGGTTAGCCTGGGTTATGAAGACGAAACCCATATTACACGGTTAAATGGTTTCAGGAGCTCTTTTGTCAATGCCAGTCTGAAAGACAAGGAAAACATTATTGATGTGCAGGATAAAGTGGCCCTGGTTACCGCTGCTTTCCAGAAGGAATTGCCCGGAAATATAGACCTGGTGAAAGTCTTCGACCAGGCAAAAAGTGTAGACATCAGGTTGTCCCATTTTTCGAGGGACTTTGGTATTGCCATTCTGCTGGTCCTGGTGACGCTGTTGCCTTTGGGCACCAGGGCATCGGTGGTGGTCATGATTTCTATTCCCTTATCCCTCGCGATCGGTTTGACCTTAATGAACCTGCTGGGATACAACATGAACCAACTGAGCATTGTCGGGATGATTGTCGCACTGGGAATTCTTGTCGACGACAGTATTGTGGTGGTGGAAAATATTGAACGTTACCTGCGTATGGGCTATGGGAAAGTAGAAGCGGCTATCAAGGCCACCTCGCAGATTGGTATTGCAGTCGTGGGCTGTACGGTACTGCTTATTTTTGCCTTTATGCCTATTGTTTTCTTACCGGAGGCTGCAGGTGAATTCATCCGCAGTTTACCCCTTTCTGTAATCACGACCATCCTGGCCTCCATGCTTGTTTCTTTAACTGTTGTTCCCTTCCTGGCCAGTATTATCCTTAAGCCCCATGAAAGTGAAGAAGGAAATTTCCTGCTGAGGATGCTCAAAAAAGGAATTCATACCACCTATGGAAGAGTATTGAACAAAGCATTGGCAAACCCTGTGTTCACCCTCCTGATCATTGGTGGCATATTTATCGGTTCGCTATTGCTGGTTCCCTTAATCGGCAGCAGTTTGTTCCCTAAATCTGAAAAACCCATGTTCCTGATCCAGATTGAGACACCTGAAGGGACAAATTTAAATGCCACGGATAAAGTTACCCGTGAGGTGGAATCGAAATTAAAGGCCGTACCTGAAATCAGCTCGTTTTCCAGTAATGTCGGCAAAGGGAATCCACTGATTTATTACAACGTAATCCCCCATAATGAGAGTGAAAACTTTGCCGAGATTTTTGTGCAGGTGGAAGGTTTGAATACACGGGAAAAAGTAGAAGTGATTGAAAAACTAAGGAAACAGCTGGAAATATATCCCGGGGCAGTAATTAAAGTGAAAGATTTTGAACAGGGACCACCGGTAGAGGCTCCGCTGGCTTACCGCTTGTATGCGGAAGACCTGACAGCGCTCCGTCAGACCGCAGTTGAGGTGGCCGCAATGATTGGAAAGGTGGAGGGAACAATCTATGTCAATAATCCGCTGCTGGTCAGGCCGGTTGACCTTAAGGTCACCATCAATAAGGAAAAAGCAGGTTTGCTGGGGGTGTCTTCTGAAGATATTGATAAGACAGTCAGGTTAGGGGCTGCGGGTTTGAATGTGGCTACCTATAGGGAAGATGAAGGAAAAGCAGATAGTTATCATGTCAATGTTTCCATTCCCCGGAAGGGGACGATACAGGACCTGAGTATGTTCGACAGGCTGTACGTGCCCTCCTCCTCTGGAAAGAGCATCCCCCTGAAAAATGTAGTCTCCATCGGCTTTGAAAGTCTCCCCAACCAGATCAGGCACTATGACAAGGACAGGTATGTGACCATCTCTGCGTTTGTTAAACCAGGGTACAATGTGGAGCAGCTTGACCAGCAGATCACGGCGAAGCTGAATGCCTATAAATTTCCAAAAGGTTTTTCCTTTACAGTGGCGGGGGAGAAGGAGAGTAAGGAAGAAAGTTTTGGCAATCTCGGTATCATTCTTATCGTTACGGTATTCGGATTTTTAGGGGTATTGATCCTGGAATTCAAGACTTTTAAAAGTATTTTGATTGTGCTCTCCGTGATTCCCCTGGGGATTGTTGGTGGCCTGATCATGCTGTACCTCAGCGGTGAAACCCTGTCGTTCACGGCTACGATAGGCTTTATAGCTTTGGTGGGGATTGAAGTGAAAAATTCATTGCTGGTGGTAGATTTTACCAATCAGTTGCGTGCAGATGGAAGAAGTGTGGAAGATGCAATTATAGAAGCCGGGGAAATCAGGTTTGTACCTATATTGCTGACTTCCCTTACTGCAATAGGAGGTTTACTGCCACTGGTGATTGAATACAGCGAATTGTATTCTCCATTGGCATTGGTATTAATTGGAGGTTTACTGAGCTCCACCCTGTTGTCAAGGCTGGTTACCCCGGTGATGTATAAATTGCTGCCTCCCAAGGTGGAAATGAATATAGCCTAACCCCGCGGAACTTAAAACCCGGTCTACAGGATAGGGATGCAGATTCAGTGCAGACCTATCCTGTAGACCTGAAATTTTTAAAGATTGTGATACGGGTTATATATTCCATACCGTAGTGTACTATCTTTGCATTTTTAATCTTTTACCGGAAAATTGTGAAGGCGAAATACACTGTGTCTCCATTGACCATTTCAACATCCCTATACCTGCTGAAATGCATCATTGGAATAATTATCTGCTACATCCTTTATAAGGAAGTTCCTGCATATCCATTTTACTGGTCGATGGTCTCCGTTGTCATCACGATCTCACCTGATAACAGCAATAAGCTGGCGTATGACAGGATCATTGCCAATATGCTGGGCTGTGGGGTTGCCCTTTGCCTGTACCCGATCCATGTATCCTCGATGATCATCCTGTGTGCAGGTGTGGCCATTACCATTATTGCGGGTACCCTGCTGAGGATTACTGCAGTATTAAGAAGCGCATTGGCCGCCCTGGTTATTGTGATTGTCACCGAAGAAAGCCACCGGGAATGGCTGGTGGCCCTGGAGCGCGTAGGTTGTGTCGTTGTTGGCTGTACGGTCGCCCTGGGACTTACCCTGTTATTTAATGTGATCCTAAAAATATTTAATAAGCGATTTCAGAAAGAGGAGTCTTTAACTGAAGTGATGGACACAGGAGGGGAATAAAATCCCCATCCCCAATCAAATATTCTACATCCCGGATGAGGTTGCCGCGCACTCAGGAGGGGTAGCGGCTGTTCATCTGCAACTGTAATTAATCTGCTTTGATGCTAAAAGTATTCACTTTTGAAGTTCCTTCTTCCACTGTGCTGAGTTCATTTGAAACGATTCTTCCCCGGGAATCAAATATGGCTAAGCGGATATTTTGTTTTGTTTTTGAATTCACACTTGTTTTTAGTTCAAAACTGGATACGTATGAAAACTTAATGTCTTCACTATTAGCTACATTTATCGCGTAATTATCTTTTAATACGGTATAGGTTAAGGAACAGTCCGAACATTCAATGCGGATAATGCCATCTTTTGGGAAGAGGACGGTAGAGAGCGGATCCATAGCTGTTTCTTTTGAACAACTGGTAAATAGAAGTGAAGTACAGCAGATTAAAAGGATGAGACTTATGGTATTTTTCATGAGCGCGTTAAAGGTTATACCTGCATTAGGGCAGAAATAATGCCAGATGCAGACCACTATTTAGGAGCAGTAACGTGCTGGGAATTGATTGTCTGGGACGGGCTTCCTGAACTACTCAACTACTTTGAAACTCTTTTCAAAGATGGCCTGTACATTTGCGGTCATCAGGGGTTTTTTCAGCAGCTGGATGACATAGGAATTGGCTTCCGCTCTGCGGATATCACCAAAGTCAAGCGTAGAGGAAAGCATGGCAATTGATGTTTTTCCTTTTAATATTTCAGGAAAACCTTTGTATTGTTCAAGAAATTCAAATCCATCCATTTCCGGCATTTGAATGTCGAGCAGTATCAGGTTCGGTAACTGGTCAGGTTGTGCAGCATGGTCCTGAAAATAGGCGATGGCCTCTTCAGCAGACTGGCACATGATGATTTCGTCGAACAGACCTGTAATCGTAATGATCTTTGAATTAATTTTTAAATCAATTATGTTATCATCAATCAGCATTACTTTGAGCGGTCTTGATACTTTAACAGGCATTCGGAATTGTTATTTTGAAAGTGGTACCATAATCTATATTGGAGCTTACCGAGATCTTACCATTGATCTTGTTCAGCGCTTCCTTGACAATAAACAGGCCTAACCCGCTTCCTTTATTATTTTTACTCTTGAAGAATTGCGTGAAAATTTTCTCCAGGTGTTCATTCAAAATACCCAATCCATTGTCTGCAATTGATATTTCGGCTACGCTATGGCTTACGGAGATTGATATTTCTACCATTTTTTCCGTCTCATTGTTCTTCTGGTATTTAATCGCATTTGAAATTAAATTGCCCAGAATCACTTCAATCCGGAAAGAATCCCCTATGAATTTGTGTGGCTGGTTGATATTGACTTTAAACTGTGTATCCTTATGGTTGTAGGCATATAAGGCAATGATATCATCAACCAGTTTCTGGAAATTTACTTCAGTGTGGATCGTCTCCACTTTATTGTTTTTATAATACTGCAGCGTTTTCTGGATATAATAATCCAGCTTATTGGAGCAGGATTCTATCAGTTCCCAGTATTCCCCGCTGGAATGGTATAAACCTTCCATTTTCACCAGGTTGACAATGCCGATGACAGATACCAGTGGTGCCCTCAGCTCATGGGAAATACTGTAAATGAAACGATTTAGCTCATCATTCGTTTTTTCCAGTTCTTTGATTTTATTCCTTAAATCGATCTTTGAGCGGTAGGCATCATACGCATTTTTTATAGAATTATGCAGTTCCAGGTCATTCCAGGGCTTTGTAATGTACCTGTAAATGTCCCCGTGGTTAATGGCATCAGCCAATGCTGCAATATCAGTGTACCCTGTTAAAAGAATCCTGATGGGATCCGGATAGGAATAGGCAATACTCTTGAAAAATTCAACCCCTGTGATTCCAGGCATTTTCTGGTCTGCAATAATGACTTCTACAGGTAGATTTTCCAGGATTTTTAAACCTTCTTCAGCAGATTTTGCGGTATATATCTCATAGAGTCTCCTAAAGCTCGCTTTAAAGGCCAGCAGATTATTTTCCTCGTCGTCAATATATAAAATTTTAACAGGGGAAGGCGTCATATCAATTGATGTTTAAAGGCAATGTAATAATAAATTCTGTACCAAAATCTACTTTTGTAAAAACATCAATCTGGCCTCTATGTTTTTCTATGATACTAAAGACAATAGACAGTCCTAAACCGGTTCCTTCACCCACCTGCTTGGTCGTGAAAAACGGCTCAAATATCTTTTGCCTGATTTCCTCTGACATCCCAATTCCACTGTCCTTGATACTGATTTTAACATATTCACCCTCCTGCCAGGTGCTGATGGCCAGCTCTTCTTTCTGCTCAGGTTTTCCCTTGAGACGGATGGCATGGATACCATTGGTAATGAGGTTCATGAAAATCTGGTTGATTTTACCCGGGAGGCATTCCACCAATGGTAAAGTCTGGAAGTTTTTGACGATAGTAACGTTGGGTGGAACCTGGCTCCTCAAGAGGATCAGGGTAGAATCCAGGCCCTCATTCAGGTCGACCGGTTTGGTATCACTTTCATCCAGACGGCTGAAATTTTTGAGGCTCCTGATGATCTCGGCAGTCCTTTTGGCTCCTTCACCTATTCCTGAAAGGAGTGAGTTGATTTCGGTCTTGATGAAATCAACATCGATAGACTTTTTGAAGGCCTCCACTTCAGCAAGCTGCGCATTGATGTCTTTACCTGGATCCAGGTCCTCGTATTTTTGGATGACATCATAGAGGTCGTTGATGTCTAATTCCAGCGGTTTGATATTGGAAGTGACAAAGTTGATCGGATTATTGATCTCATGTGCAATACCAGCTGTCAATTGTCCCAGGCTTGCCATTTTCTCTGCATCCACCAACTGCGATTGTGCTTCTTTTAATTCAGTGAGGGTATGGTTAAGGGTACTGTTAGAGTTTTGTAATTCTTCGGTACGTTTATTTACCTGGATTTCCAATTCAATGTTTTGTTCACGTATCAGACGCTCATTTTCTTTGGATACCCTTAAGGCCTGTTCTTGGGCCTGCTCATTCTCTTTCCTGAAGATATTGATTTTATCTGCCAGCGCAAAGGAAAGTAAGGTAATCTGGATCACGGATCCGATTTCCAGGATATAGGAAGTAAAGAGATTATACGTTACAATGTTGAAATTGCGGAGGACAAATATGACCACGCAAAACATGAATATGGTATAGGCGACAAGGAAAAACAAGGCGGGACGGGAGCCTTGCTGCCTGATTGCATTGGCCACATAGAGGAAATATAAGGATCCAAACATGGCCAGGATCTGGAGGCATTGGATACTAATGGCATGGAAGCCCGACATCCATAAGACCAATACAACTATGTATAAGATGATAAACATATTGATCCCCCTGTGCAGAGCCGGAGTACTGCGCTTTGTCTGCAGGAATCTTTTCAGGAATTCCGCTGTAGAGATTCCGGAGAAAAAAGGAACCAGCATAGAGCTGTTTATCGCCAGCCAGGGACTATCCGGCCAGAGAAACTTAAATGCATAACCCTGAAATGTCGCCTGTGTCAGCCCTACAAAAAAGATGTAGATGATATAATAGAGATAACTGGAATCTTTTACGGTGAAAGAGATAAACAGGTTGTATAAAATCATGATCAGAATCACCCCTGCATAAATCCCGAAAAGGATATTTCGGTTATTGTCATTTTCAAGGACAGACCGCTGCGTGCCTATGCTGATGGGTAACTGAATCTGGTCTGTAGAGTTAATGCTGATATAAAATGTTTCCTCGGTATTTTTGGGAATACTCACCGGAAAAACATAATTGGGATTGTCAACGATGCGCTCATGGAAGGGCCTGTATTTCCCAAGATTGGCAGAATGGAAAATCTGATGCTGAAATGAGCGGTATAAGGTAATGCTGTCGATTGCCGGCTGGGCAATGACCAGGAGCAGGTTTTCTTCGGGACTCTGGTTACGAATGGTAAACTTTACCCAGATCCTGTCGGCGGTGATGCCTAAATTCGGGACTTCCTGGTCAATCCTGACAAAATTTTTATGGATCACTTCATTGATGCCGAGTGTCCGCGACGGGTCTTTAAAAATAAAGATGTCATGGTCAATCCTCAGGATTTCATTTCCATTCCGGAAATTCAGGATCCCATCTTGATCTCCGGAATAAGCGGAACAATAGTGGAATACGAATGCGAATAATAAAAAAAGTATTTTTTTATACTGCATCATGTAAGTTGGGGATATCTAAGTTATATTCCAGTTGATATACTCCTTTAGGGCCTCTTTCTTCAATCACCTGGTGCATGTTTTCTCTCAAAGATATGATTTTTTCACGCTCTGAATCATCTGCATTGCTCAGGTCATTCCAGTCCCTCAAACGCATAGCCGTGGCCACAAGGTCTTCTTTGGGATAATAGAATAGTCCGTTATTTCCCAATGAGGTTTCCACCACGCAACCAACGCGTTTCCCCATTCTTACCGTTGCAGGGGCACACAATACGAAAAGGCTGACAATGGGCAGCTTGGCCGACAATACCGATCCCACACGGGCCAGTACATGGCTCCCGATACCCATACCTGCAACCTCCCTTGAATTCCACAGTCCACAGAGTTCACAGGTACCTCCACGCTGGTCATCAGCGTTGATCATATCGTATATCTTGGCATCGTAACGCCCGATGGCTGAAGAGATCGGAAGTTCAAAACGGTCTGTTTTAAGCTGGATCCTTGCCCCGCCATAGACGAACTTGGTTTCTTTATCTTCCACCAGGATAACGATAGTTTTATAATCCTCTACCCATTCCTGTACATTGGAGGTAATCTGTGTAATTCCATAAAGTTCAAGTAATCTTTTGTGGCCAACAATAAACTTTGAGCACGCTTCCGGATCATCCGGAGCTCTGAATGTTCTGATATGTATCATTAATTACGGGTTGTATGATTGATGGTGTTAAACTGGTCTGTGAAGAGCTCGTCAAAATCGACAAAATATCTTCCGGAAGCGGTGAATTGCTGGAGCAGTATCTTTCTGCTGACATCCGTAATCATGGCTCCACCAAGGGTTACTGCAGAGGCAATCTGTGGCCAGCCGACAATAGTTTTATTCATTTCGGCTACAGAGGTTTTCATGGCTTCAGATAAATTCTCAAAACCGATGATTTTGGCCAGGTAGCCTATTTTTTCCGGAATGGTTAAGCTGTTTAACCGGGAATTGAGTTCTTCAGCACTCAATTCTTCCAGATCGTTCACTTTGCCGTGGAAAATTGGACGTTCCGGTTCAAGATCAAACCGTTCCACATCCAGCATTCCCTTATCATTGGTGTCCATCACCACTGGGATTCCCAGTGCTTTTGCCTTTATACGGCTCAGGATCTTGATATCAATACCATCGCATTCCTCCACAAGGATATCAAGCTTTCCATCCTGCGTAAAAAAGTCGTCGATATTGTCATTGGTAATTCCTTCCGTATAACAAACCACCTTGATAAAAGGGTCGAGTTCCGCGATCTGTCTTGCAGCAACAATGGCCTTGTTCAAACCCAGGTCCTGTATATTCACCCTGATCCTGTTCATATTGCTGAGTTCTATCTCATCGAAATCTGCCAGGCGCAATTCACCGCAGGTCCTCTCCATGGCCAGTGTCATGGCAATACTCTGGCCTACCGATAATCCGATAATGCCTATTTTCTTGGTTTTAAGGGTGTCTATTTCTTCAGGAGTGATTTTATATACATTTCTGCTGGTCCTTACCTGGGCAAATTCTTTTTCATCTAAAGTATGTACCAGCTTATTGGACCAGGGAAAGTAAATCCAGACACCATAGTTGTCTATATTCCCGTTCACATGGGCTGTAATAAGTTGTGCTGATTCTTCAGCACTGAGTTTTTTCTGGGGATGATTTAACCGGATCAGTTCTGTAAGCTGCGTTCTGATCGTATCATAAATGGTGATATCTTTTTTTGTGTTGATAAAAGCTTTTAGCTCAGTTTCCGCGGCAGGAGAGACGTTTCTAAAAAAAACCGGGCGATAACTCATTGACTGGTTGGTAGAAAGTAGACTTGAGTTGATTTTATCCATTTTAAAATTTTGTAAGGGAGTTATAGAAAAATTATCAGCGGTCGGATTGCAAATAATTTTTATCCGAAATTAGTTTTTTTGAACTTATAAAAGCAATATATTTAACAAAAAAATCGATAAAATTCAATGAATTCTGACACCTCAATCAATGTTCTTTATGTAGATGATGAAGTTCATAATCTTAATTCTTTTAAAGCTGGATTTAGGAGAAAATTTAATGTATTTACTGCCGAGTCTGCTGTTGAAGGAAGGGCTATTTTAGAGCAGCAGTTGATTCATGTCATTATTACCGACCAAAGGATGCCTGTGACTACAGGAATAGAGTTCCTGGAATCCATTATTCCTGCTTTTCCTGATCCAATCCGAATACTTTTAACCGGATATGCTGATATCAATGCCGTGATTGATGCCATTAACAAAGGACAGGTGTATAAATACATCCAAAAACCCTGGATGGATGAAGATCTGAGGATAAACATCGAAAAAGCATTTGAAATCTACTCTTTACGGAAGGAAAACAGGGAACTTACAGAAGCTTTACTGGTAGCCAATAAACAACTGGAATTCCTGTTGAGACAAAACCTGCTTTCTTAGTTTTTGCCCTGGAACAATACATAGTTTAGTACAGATGTACAACTAAAAAGGCCCTTCAAGGGCCTTTTTAGTTGTACATGGAATCCGAAACGCTCAGGTGTATTACAACTCTTTGCGTAATCTTGCCACAGGAATATTCATCTGCTCCCTGTATTTTGCTACGGTTCTTCTTGCGATGTTATAACCTTGTTCTTTTAAGATCTCGGTCAGTTTTTCATCTGCCAGGGGTTTACGTTTGTCTTCGTTACCGATACAATCTTCCAGGATTTTTTTGACCTCTTTATTGGAAACCTCCTCACCGGATTCAGTCTGAATGGCTTCCGAGAAGAAAGATTTCAGGAGGAAGGTTCCGAATTCTGTCTGCACATATTTGGAATTCGCTACCCTGGATACCGTAGAGATATCCATGTCAATTTTATCTGCAATATCTTTCAGGATCATCGGACGCATCTTGCGTTCATCTCCGGTCAGCAAATACTCATACTGGTATTGCATAATGGCATTCATGGTTTTGAGCAGGGTTTGCTGTCTTTGTTTGATGGCATCGATAAACCATTTTGCAGAATCCAGCTTTTGCTTTACAAACTGTACGGCCTCTTTTAATTTTTTATCCTTCTGGGCAGCTTTATCATAGTGTTCAAACATATCGATGTAAGAACGGCTTACCCTTAGTTCAGGTGCATTTTTTGAGTTGAGGGTAAGAATCAGTACCGAATCATTATTGCTGATATGAAAATCAGGGATCACCTGCAGCTGTTTTGTCGTGACCTGGTTGGAATCTCCTGGTTTAGGGTTAAGGCGCAGAATTTCAGCAATGATCTCTTTCAGGTCCTCACTGCTGAGTCCCAGTGATTTTTCCAGTTTATCATAGTGTTTCCTGGTAAATTCATCCAGGTAATTTTCAACGATCTGAATGGCTTTCTGGATAATCGGATTCAGCGGGTCCTTGCGTTTCAACTGCAAGGTCAGGCATTCCTGTAAGTCCCTCGCCGCAATACCTGGAGGGTCAAAGCTTTGGATCACTTTAAGCATTTCCAGGACATCCTCTTCTTCAACCATGATATTCTGTGAAAAAGCAAGGTCATCAATCATGGAAGTCACTGGCCTTCTCAGGTAACCGTCATCATCCAGGCTGCCAATGATCTGCTTGCCAATGATAAAATCTTCATCAGACAGGGGAACCAGGTCCAGTTGTTCCTGCAGGCTTTCAAAAAAAGTACTCTCAATGGCTATGGGCGTCTCTTTTTTCTCCTCGTCATCATCACTGTTATTGTAAGACGTGCTGTAGTCATTGGGACTGTCGTCCTGCAGATAATCGTCTACATTGAATTCATCATTATTTTCTTCTTTTGAACCACCATCATAGTCTTCCGGTGTATCATTTAAATCATCATATTCTCCCTTAGGCTCTTCGGCGATCATTAAACTCGGATCTTCAAGCGCTGGGTTTTCTTCTAATTCTTCTTTTATACGGGTATCTAAGGAAACGGTAGGCACCTGCAGCAATTTGATAAACTGAATTTGCTGCGGTGATAATTTTTGAAGTAACTTTTGTTGTAAATGTTGTTTAAGCATATGGTGTAGAAAAGGTATTATAACCTGTTTCAAAAATAAGCATTTGGTTTAGATATAAACTACACACTTACGCTATTATTGTAATTGAAAGGAACTTTTTACATTGTATGGCCTTATTTCCCAATAAAGTTTATATTTTTATATTTATATAGGATCGCTTATCAAAAAAATTGAAGTATGAGTTTTATTAAAGAGTTTAAGGAATTCGCTGTAAAAGGTAACGTCATAGACCTGGCAGTCGGTGTAATCATCGGAGGTGCTTTTGGCAAAATTGTCACCTCTATGGTGAACGACCTGATCATGCCCCCAATCAGTTTATTGATAGGTGACAAAGGCTTTACCAACTTTTATCTTCCATTAAATGATAAGGTAAGGGAATTTGTAGCAGCGAATCCGGGAGCTTCACTGGAAGATGTAAAAAAAGCAGGGCCTGTATTTGCCTGGGGAAATTTTGCAACGGAAGTGATTAATTTTGTGATTCTCGCTTTTATCATCTTCCTGATGGTTAAAGGGATCAATGCCATGAAGCGTAAACAGGAAGAAGCACCAAAAGCTCCTCCTGCACCATCAAAAGAAGAAGTTTTATTGGCTGAAATCAGGGATTTGTTAAAAACCAAAACTTTATAAGGACAGATCAGCCGCATAAAAAAACCGGATGGCTCCATTCTCCATGAGCCATCCGGTTTTTTGTTCCCTGAATTTTTGTGGTCAGGAAGCCGCTCAGTGGCCTTCTTTATTTATCAAGAGGCTTACTGATGATGATATAGTCTGCAAGATGCCCATGTTTCTGCCAGTCAGGCTGATCAAAATCTGCTGAAGGAAAACAGGAAATCGTAGTGATGTTTAGTTTGGCTGCATGTTTCTTTAATTGCCCGGCAATCCCCAGTTTTTCATCACTATGGAACCTTCCATTAAGGTGGAAAACCTTCGCTTTGCGGTGTGATTTGATATAGCTGGCAATGGACCAGGACATGGTCGCATCCCAGAGATTCTGGGTCTGATAGATCTTCATATTGCCCATGGTATGTCCGCCGAGCGTTTCATTGAACTTTTCATAATACCTGCCTTCAGCAGTATCTATAGGCAGGGGAGGCAGGAAACTTTTGGAAGCGGCAGGAAATTGCTGCAAGATTTCCAATCCTTTCATGGTAACGGCATTGCTGTATCTTGTTGCCGCATTTGCAGCGATGACATCCACTTTGTTTGTTTTGGCAAATTCTATTAGAGGCCGGTAATCTTTATAATTATTCCATGCACGTGCTTCTTTGACGAAATTCTTTTCTGAAATAAGGCCATCCAGGTATTCATTGATTACAGGCTGTACATCTGTGGAGAACATTTCCATAGAAATTGCAGTTCCTGGGTAGGCTTTTACAGCCTGTTCAAAGATCTCCACTTCCAGTAAATGCCCGATAGAATCATTGTGCTCCTCCCCAAAGAAAAAGACATCGGTGTTTTCCAGTGCTTTAACAAGTTCAGGAATGGCAATTGTTTTTTTGCTTTTCACCTCATAGATCTTATAGGGCAAATCGGGGTTTTGGGCCATCAGTACCATGGGGGATAAGATGCAGCTGAGCAGTAGTCTGAATTTATTCATATTCAAATTAACGGATTTCATTAGTAAATATTTGTTTTTTCAGTAGTGATGTATTCTTTTTTAGCCTTCAAGCTGCCTTCGGCGGTTTATTCACAAGTGTTAAATTTTATTTGTGTTCATGAGCCCGCTAAAGCTCTGTTTATCGGTGATGAAGTGATCATAATCGTTTTTGATGAGCGCTTATTGTTTTTCATTTGCATTCAAGAACTCGCCAGCTCGGTATTCATTGCTGTTTGTAAGCGGTAGGTGCATGATGGTTTCATTTTGTTTTCAGCAATGGTGTTGCACTTTTTTTGAAGGCTGAAATTTTTACCGCCAAAAAGGTGGCGTTCACCGACAATTTACCGCGGTGTGGAAGAAGGCTATTCCCTATTCCGGGAGTACACGCTACATTTGACTATACAAAACAAACAACCCTTTATTAAAATATAAAAATAATCATCATGAAAAATTTTCTTCACTCAGCCAACTTTTCCAACAGAATGATCAGCGGTATGCTTATTCTTCTTTTCGGTATTGTTTTTCTTTTGGATAATTTCAACGTCAGCATGCCACACTGGTTATTCAGCTGGAGCACCTTTTTGCTTGCGGCAGGCGTAGTTGTGGGGATCAGGAAAAACTTCCAGGGCAATGCCTGGTTGGCAATGGTTTTCACCGGTGGGTATTTCACCCTGTCAGCCATAACTGAATTCGATCTTTCTTCCTATTTTTTTCCGCTTGCAATGATTACTTTAGGCCTGTATTTCATCCTTAAACAACCGTTGCGTCATAAAGCGCAGCTGGGATAGGGATCAATAGACCAAGCCGGACAACTATATTTTCATCTGAATTTACGCTCAATATACCTAACACACAAACACACACAATGAAACCACATAAACTTACAGACGGACGCTCAAACAGGATGTGGAGCGGTATCGTCGTTCTCCTCATCGGTATCGTATTCTTACTGAGTAATTTCGGTATCCACATGCCAAACTGGTTGTTCAGCTGGCATACGATCCTCCTTGCCATTGGTCTTGCCGTAGGCTACAGAAGGGGGTATAATGGCGGTGGATGGTTGGTGATGGTGCTGATCGGAGGATATTTTACCTTATTGGACATTACGGATATCAACATGTCTAAATACTATTTTTCATTTGCCTTTATTGCACTGGGACTTTATCTTATTCTTAAGCCCAGGAAGGCATTCCGTACCAAGAAACAACAAAAGGAAACGCTGAATTTCGGAATGGAATGGGAGTATGGACAGGGGACAGATACAGCAGCAGATGGCGCTGAAGCCAACACCGGTTCAGTCAATGAAATGGACTATATAGATGCGGTAAATATATTTGGCGGGAGCAATCATAAGATCATCTCCAAGAACTTTAAAGGAGGGGATGCGATTTCAATTTTCGGAGGCTGCGAACTGAATCTGATCAATGCTGATTTTGAGGATAAGGTAACCATAGATATTGTTGCGGTGTTTGGCGGGATGAAAATCGTTGTGCCGCCAACCTGGGCAGTGAAATCTGAGGTGACTGCAATATTCGGTGGAATAGAAGATAAACGTACGGTAATGCCACATGCAGCTGAACCCGAAAAAGTGATCATATTAAAAGGACTAGCCCTGTTTGGTGGCATGAGTATTACGAACTTCTAAATCAGCCATTGTGACCAGTAATCCTCTTTTAAGCAGAAAAATCCAGAAAGTGGCGGGTACGCTCTTTCTGGCCTGGATAATAGCTTTTGTCCTATTGTTCTACTACACTTTAAATTTCAACTGGATGGTTTCTGCAGGAGATAGCCTGATCAGCAATGTCCTGCTGGCACTTGCCTGTCTGGCCATTAGTATGGTGCTCAGGTTTTATCAGCCAAAACATGAAATTGTCCTCTTTGTCATTATCATGGCGGTAGCAATGGCTGTTGCTATCTGTATCATGAGCAAATTCCTGTTGAACAACCTGTTCCAGGAGTACCAGACCTATACCGAGTTCCTGAATTTTTCCTTGCCATTTAGGTTTATCGTTTTATTTGTCTTTCTGGCCTGGTGTGGTTTGTCAAATGTACTGTGGTACAGGCTGGAAGAACAGTCGGAAATGCAGGAACGCCTTTTCGCCGCACAGAACCTGGCCAAAGAGGCAGAGTTGAATAAACTGAGACATCAGTTGCAACCCCATTTTCTGTTCAACAGCCTGAATTCGGTGTATGCCCTGACCATTGTGAATCCAAAGGAAGCGGGACTGATGATTACCAAACTCGCCTCTTTTCTGAGGGGAACCCTGAAGCGGGATGATGAAGTATGGGTAAGTGTGGCTGAGGAAATGGAATACATCCAGTTGTACCTGGACATTGAAAAGGTAAGGTTTAGCCATCGTCTGAACATCTCCGTCGATATTGCCGAAGATACGCTGGCTTTATGTTTACCGGGGACATTGCTCCAGCCGATTGTAGAGAATGCCATTAAATTCGGGCTGTATAATACTTCTTCGGCCATTTTAATTTCCGTGACGGTGAAGGTCGAAAACAAAATGCTGATTGTGGAGGTGAGTAATCCTTACGATCCGTCAATGAAAAGCACAGGAGGAACAGGATTTGGATTGACATCTATAAGAAGAAGGTTATATTTGCTCTTCGCAGACCATAACCTGCTGCAAACTGCTGCTTCGGCCGATAATATTTATTTAACAACGCTTAAAATACCTCAAAAAAATGATCAGAACCATACTCATTGATGATGAACCCCTGGCAAGGGATATTGTGAAACATTACCTGGGCAATTTTCCTGATATAGAAATTGTGGCAGAATGTAATGATGGTTTTGAGGGACTGAAAGCGATCACGCAGCTCCAGCCCGATTTTATATTCCTGGATATTCAGATGCCCAAAATAAATGGGTTTGAGATGCTGGAACTGGTAGATAACCCCCCGGCCGTTATCTTTACCACTGCTTTTGATGAATATGCCATTAAGGCTTTTGAGGTAAGCGCCGTAGATTATTTACTGAAGCCGATAGAGCAGGAACGCTTTGAGCAGGCCATGCATAAGTTACCGGCAAAACTGAAACAGACTGAAATCAACCCGGAGCTGCTGGAGTCGGCCGCTGTCAATCCTGTGCAAAACAACAGGGTTGTGGTAAAAAACAATGGGGTCATCAAAATCATTCCTGTCTCTGATATCCACTATCTTGAAGCAGATGATGACCAGGTGAAATTCAGTACTACGGAAGGTATATTTTATAAGAATAAAACCATGAGTTTCTTTGAACGCAGCCTGGATAGTGCACAGTTTATTCGTATCCACCGTTCCTACATCATTAACCTGAGCCAGGTCTATAAAATTGAACTCAAGGAAAAGGACAGCTATGTGGTGCTGCTTAAATCTGACATCTGGCTGCCAGTGAGTAAAACGGGATATATGAAACTGAAGTCGGCTTTAGGGATATAACCCAGTTGTTTTCTGTTGAATAACAGGGAGCACCACCGCTCAAATGATGATATATTGTAATGAAATATAAAACTCATGCTGAATGTATTTGCATTTAAGAAAAAATGAGACTATATTTGCACCTCTGATTTAAAAAAACAATAGTTAAGATATAATACAGTTATGAAAAGAACATTCCAACCTTCGCAAAGAAAGAGAAGAAACAAACACGGCTTCCGCGAAAGAATGGCTACAGCAAACGGTAGAAGAGTATTAGCTTCTCGCCGCGCAAAAGGAAGAAAGAAATTATCAGTTTCTGACGAACGTCGTCACAAAGCATAATTTTGGTTGCAGCACATTAAGTGTTAGCAGATCTATTCTGCAAAATTGCGATCAAAACATGAAAACATTCCATAAAGAAGAACGGTTATGCAGCAGGAAGTCTTTAGATCTCCTCTTCAAAAACGGTTCTTCTTTTTTATTATATCCTTTCCGCGTTTCTTTTTTAGTGGTAACTGCCGAAAATAATTTCCCTGTACAGGTGGTGGTCAACGTTTCTAAAAAACGTTTCAAACGTGCACATGATAGAAATTTAATCAAACGCAGGACGAGGGAGGCCTACCGGATGCTGAAAGATGCTGTCCTCTATCCGCCTCTCCAACAGAAGGAGGGCTTGTTACTGCTTTCCCTTCAGTTTGTTGGAAAAGAGCACTACGAGTATACCTTTTTTGAAAAGAAACTACAGGCCGCACTGAAAAAGTTAATCCTTAACATGGACGCCAATGAAACTCCTTAAGAACGCTATCGGATGGATATTTATGGCCCTGATTAAACTGTATCAATGGCTTTTATCACCAATGTTGGGGGCAAATTGCCGTTTTACGCCTACCTGTTCCCAGTATGGGATGGAAGCGATTAAAAAGCATGGCCCCTTTAAAGGCGGATGGCTTACCCTGAAAAGGATTGGAAGATGTCATCCCTGGGGTGAACATGGACATGATCCCGTACCATAAATTTTAAAGAACTATATTTGCGGCAATGGTCACAATACTCCAAATTGAAACGGCTACACAAGTGTGTTCGGCCGCACTTTCTGTAGATGGTCAAACTATCGCGTTAAAAGAGCTTATCGCTCAGAATATTCATGCTGGCAGCCTTACTTTATTTATACAGGAAGTGATGGCTACCGCAGGTATATCTTACCAGGACCTTGATGCTATTGCAGTGAGTAAAGGCCCGGGTTCTTACACTGGGCTTAGGATCGGTGTTTCTACGGCAAAGGGTTTGTGCTTTGCGCTCGATAAACCATTGATTGCTATAGATACCCTAAAGATGATGGCTGCGGGATTTCAGCGTGCACAGCAGCATAACCAGGGGATGATCTGCCCCATGATAGACGCGAGGAGAATGGAAGTTTTCACCGCTTTGTACCATCCTGATTTAAGCCCTGCTTTACCGGTTACAGCGAAAATTATCGACGAAGCTTCCTATCAGGAAGAATTGGCTGCGAATGGGATTACATTTATCGGAGATGGGGCGGCAAAATGCCGGACGGCCATCGTGTCTGCCAATGCTGTGTTTGATGAGACGAATTACAATTCTGCCGCAAATATGAGCGAACTGGCATTTGAGGCATTTAACAACCACCAAATTGAGGACCTGGCTTACTTTGAACCTTATTACCTGAAAGATTTCGTGATCACTGCAGCAAAGAAAAAAGTGTAATTACCGGAAATTTATTTCTTCTTGAAAATCCCGAATAGCTTGCTGAAGAAACTGGTTTCTTTATCGTTTTCAAGGCCTGGCATGTAACTCGAGTTTTGCGGATGTTCTACGGTATAGCCGAATTTAATCCCCAGTCCCATATAAAATGATGCCCCTGCTGTATTTTTCTGTACGGAGCTCTTCAGAAGCGTTGCCGTTCGCAGCAGGTTGTCTGTCCCCATAAAAAATTCGAAGTTAGGTGTCTGGTACATTCCCTGTGCACCCAGCATCCCGAATCCATTCAGGTTGTAAGTGGGGGAGAGGGCTACTGAAAACTCATTGTATTTAAAATTATTCACGAGTACCACATCGCCACCTTTGTAAAACAGGTTTTTTGAAACGATGAAATTGGGCGTGTAAAAGCCATATTTCCTGGAGATCAGAAATTCTGCCTTTGCATTGGTGGCCGTATAGAAACTTTCTGGCTGATCTGCATCTTTCAGTACCCTGTAAAGCTTATCCTTCAGCTCAGTTTGCGTATCCGGATTTAAATTGTCCAGCGTAATCACATCGTTTACATACATGGAATGGGTAGATTTATTCCACTTGATAAATCCGAGGTCTTTGATATTTCCCATCATGAAAAAGCCGGACTTTGAGGTATATGTCGTACCTAAACCAACGGATAAACCTGGATTTTTAAATGTTGGCATGAACAATTTTGAATTCACCTCCTCTTTGTCCAGGATGTTGGTCCGGTAAAGTGCGGCAAGGCCAATCTGTACCTCACCGGTAAATGGGTTTTCTCCGATTTCGGATCCCCCGATCTCTACCCTGTTATAGGTGACACCACTCAGCAGGCTCAGTTTTGCACCGAAGGCTAACCTTTTGTTGTAGTTCTCCCGGTAATTGATGCTGAACTGGTGATAGGTCTGAACATCTCCGATTCCATTGAACAGACCCGGTGCCGAGCCTACTAACCTGTTGTAATCATCAAACGCAACCAGGGTTTCATTGGTATAATCTGCCCTTGCATCTGTACGTACCTGCCAGGAAAATCCGAGTTCTTTATGATATTTGTAGGATTTGAAAATTCTGAAGGTGAGTAAATAGATATTTGAATTTTGAATAACCGTATTGCGGTCCTGGTTTCCGACAGGAATACCAGAGGTATTAAAAGTACCGTCCCCATCAAGTAACCTTTTCAAGGTGGAATTTGCATCTCCTTTATTCGCTGCAGCGATATTGAAATAGGGAAGCAGGAAATTAGAGGCATATTGCCGGGAAGAATCGAGTACGAATGCTCTTTGCGCAGGATTTTCAAAGGCATCAAACAAGGTTCTGGTGTTAAAAAGTCCGTATTGTTGCGCTTTAAGCTGTGTAACTGCAATTAAGAGAAAAATGAGGAGGAAGTATCTTTTAGCCATAAAAACAAAACTTGCCTAAAGATGCTGATTTTTAGACAGGAATTGTGCCAGTTAATTGTTAAAACACTTAAAGTTAACCTGTTTTTAACAGTTTTTGTGGGAATGGAGTGAAAATATGGGACTGTTGTTGTTATTTAGTTGCCGGTGAATCTGTATGGCTAGCCTCAGTACTATCTGGAATGGTATTGATCAATAAGTTGCTCTGGAATATGCCTTTGTCGCCACTCAATTGATAAACCACTGCATCAAAATGGCCAAAACCATTTTTTGTTGTGAAATACCTGAAATAATTGGTGTAAAAAGTATTAAGGATGAGGTTGGAAGAATTCTTGTTATTGACGTAGAAAGTAATATTGCTGTTGTCTGAAATCTGATTATACAGGTTGCTGTAACCACTGGTATTGATCAACAGTTTATTGTTTCGGTAGTGATTTAAAAATACCTGTAAGGTGGCAGGATAATTGGCAAATACCATGTAATTGTCTATGATGGTATAATAAGGTTTCCTGAATTTCCTGAAAGGCTCACCAAAGTAACAATAAAGAAGGTCGGGCTCTTTCAGTAAATTGATTTCCTCATTGTAAGGGGTACTGATATCCAGTAGCAGCTGATCCAGTTTATCCCCATTGCTGAGCTGTATTGCCCCCAGTTTCTCTGCTGTGCTTAGCTGGAAGGTGATCAGCTGGTTTTTGAAATACCTGGGAAATACCTTGTCAAGATCCAGGTGGTATTTCTGGTTAGTGCTGCTGACTGTTTTTTTAACCGTTTCACTTTTGTTGTTTGACACAAACCAGTTGTCGAGTGAAGTTTTCCAGGAAGCATATTCCGGAATGGAAAAAAGGCTGAAGTTTGCCGTATTTTCTGGAAGAATATTGTCGATGACGTTTTTTTGAGGTTTAAGGCTGGTGAATAACTGAAAGTAGTTTTTACTGTCGTTGACCTTACAGCTGCCATTAAAGAATATCCGCTCTTTGCTGAAATTATAACTCAGGGCTGCGAAGGAATGCTGGTGGTCTAATATCGAGAGTTCACCCGTAGGGCCATTTGGGGAAATCACTTTGAGCAATTCCGGAAACCTGTTATAGTCGATATATAAATTGGCAAGACTGTTCTTATTGAATTTATCACCGCTTTTGATATAGGCTGCAAAATCATCATCCTGATCCAGTTCTGGTGTGGCGATGGCTAATAAAACAGGTTTTTCAGCACTGGAAAGGGCGAGTAACTTATCTTTTATCCCAATAAAGAAGGTCGTGCTGTCATTTAAGGTCAGTTTCAGCAGTGGCCCTATCGTATCTGTTTTTATTTTATTTTCTTTCAGTATCCCCAGCAATATTTCTTTGTCCGCTTTATTGCCGAGTTGTGTCGTGATGAGGTAATCGTATTCCCTTTTTTCAGCAGGTAAGAAACCAATGAATATGGCGTTGCCGTTTAAAGAAGTAGTGATGGCACTTTTTGAAAGAAACTGTGTCCTGAGGGTATTCAGTTCCCTGGATTTCTTTTCTCCGATCAACCGCTGGAAATGGTCCTGTCCACTCAGTATGTTGATGATATCCTGGTCATTACGCATGCAGAAAATAAGGCCGGAACTATTTGTTGCAGCACGCAGACTGGCATCGTTGGTGGTGTACTGGCTGGATAAATTTGAAAAATATAAATAGACCATTGCCACCATGGCTATCAGTAACGCAAACAGGGTGATATAGATTTTTTTCATCATATATTTTGGTAAAATTACTTTTAATAGTTGGATTAAACGTAAATGAAATCCCTATTTCTTAATAAGTTTGCTAATTTTGCTAACCGGAGAAAAGCGGATTTTTATATGAACAGAAGAATAATTTTAACAGCTTCTTTATTTGGAGGTTTGGCAGTCATCCTCGGTGCTTTTGGTGCACACGGCCTGAAAAACCTGATCTCAGCAGATGCCATAACGATCTGGGCCAAAGGAGTGGAATACCAGTTTTATCACACTTTTGCTTTATTATTCCTGTCTACTTTCGCCAGGTTCAGGACCAAGCTGGTAGACATCGCCTATTACTGTTTTACCCTTGGCGTGGTCTTTTTTTCTGGATCACTGTATTTATTGGCAACAAGAGAAGTGCTGGAACTGGGTTTTGTTAATTTTATAGGGCCTGTTACGCCTATCGGGGGACTCTTCTTTGTGACAGGATGGATTTTTCTTTTTCTTGCCGCCTTAAAAAACAGATAAATGCAGACGAATGATATTGATTTTGTAGAGCTGGATACCTTGTTCATCGAGGTGATACTTCCATTATCTCTGGCAAAGAACTATATCTACCGCATACCTTTTCATCTGAATGAACATATTGCTGTAGGCAAAAGGGTAATTGTACAGTTTGGCAAGAATAAAATCTATACGGCACTGGTCAAAAGTATCAGCTCAATCGCACCGGAGCACTACCAGGCAAAATATATTATTGATGTGGTGGATGAATATCCGGTGGTCAATACCCTGCAACTGCAGTTCTGGGACTGGATGACCAACTATTACCTCTGTAATGAAGGGGATGTGATGTCTGCAGCCTTACCTGCCGGACTAAAGCTGGCCAGTGAAACGATCATTATCCTTCGTGAGGATGCTGACCTTGATGTCCATATCACGGATAAAGAGGCGATACTCATCACGGCCATGCAAAAGCATCCGCGGCTGACCATCGATCATATTTCCAAGCTGCTGGGCCAGAAAACGGTATTCCCCATCATCAGGTCACTGATGGAAAAGGAAATTATCCATATCGCTGAGGAGGTGGTGGAGAAATACAAACCGCTCCTGAAATCGTACCTCAGCCTGAAGCCATTCTATAAAGAAGAAGGAAATTTCAGGCAGCTTTTTGAGGTACTTGAACGTGCGCCAAAACAACTGGATGCCTTACTCACCTATATTAAACTTTCCAAGACAGGAGCAGAAGTTTCCAAACAGCAGCTGCTGGAAGAAAGCAGTTGCGGACCTGGGGCACTGAAAGCACTGCTCGATAAGGAGATCTTCAGTTTACAGAAAAAAGCCGTGAGCAGGCTCAATGATGAAACAGATGATCTTATCCTGAATTTCCAGCTGAGTGAAGCACAACTCGCAGCTTTACAGCAGATACAGACAGCGTTTAAGACGAAAGATGTCGTATTGCTGCATGGGGTGACGGCATCGGGTAAAACACAGGTATATATCAAATTAATTGAGGAGGCTATTGCTGCCGGGGGACAAGTATTGTTTTTGTTGCCGGAGATAGCCCTGACGACTCAGATTGTCGAGCGGATCAAGCGTTATTTCGGAGATGCCATAGGAGTGTACCATTCCAAATTTAATGACAATGAACGCGTAGAGATCTGGAATAAAGTCCTTAAAGGACAATATAAAATTGTTCTTGGCGCAAGGTCGGCGGTTTTCCTGCCATTTAAAGCATTAAAACTCATTGTGGTGGATGAAGAGCATGAATCTTCCTATAAACAGAATGAACCGGCTCCGAGATACCAGGCCAGGGATGCTGCGGTATACCTGTCACATTTGCACCAGGCTAAAATTGTGCTGGGTTCAGCAACGCCTTCCATTGAAAGCTATTACAATGCGTTGAACCATAAATATGGACTGGTTACCCTGACAGAGAGATTCGGCGGGGTAGAATTGCCCTTACAGCAGGTGGTGAGCATTTCTGAGGAGACGAAGAAGAAAAAAATGGTTTCCTATTTTTCCAGTGTGCTGATTGATGATATACAGGATACGCTGGATAAAAAGGAACAGGTCATCCTGTTCCAGAACCGCAGGGGATATGCCACGATCATGATCTGTAAAACCTGTGGTTTCGCACCCAAATGTGTCAATTGCGATGTCAGCCTAACTTTCCATAAAAGCAGCGGGAAATTGCATTGCCATTACTGTGGTTACCATGAGAGCAGCATGAAAATCTGTCCTGCCTGTGGTTCTGTCCATGTGGAGCAGAAAGGATTCGGAACAGAAAGAATAGAAGAGGAGCTTAGCCTTATTTTTCCCGATGTAAAAATGGCAAGGCTGGATGTGGACAGCACCAGGACAAAAAATAGCCTGCAAAAGATCATTACTGAATTCCAGGAAAAGAAAACCCAGATTTTAATCGGTACCCAGATGGTGGCCAAGGGACTCGACTTTGATAATGTGACCCTGATTGGTGTCATCAATGCAGATACCCTGCTCAATTTTCCTGATTTCAGGGCTTTTGAGCGAAGCTACCAGCTATTGGCACAGGTGGCAGGCCGCGCAGGCAGAAGATCGCAGCAGGGCAAGGTTTGTATACAGGCTTATGATGATAACCACCGGATCATCAAGCAGGTCGTGGATAACAACTATCTCGAAATGTACAATGACGAAATTGCTGAACGCCAGCAGTTCCATTTTCCCCCTTTTACCCGGTTAATATTTATCAATGTTAAACATAAAGATGCAAACGTACTCAACGCCGCTGCCGCCAGGTTTGCTGAAATGCTGAAAGTAAGCCTGGGGAACCGCGTCCTGGGACCGGAACAGCCCCTGGTTTCCAGGATCAGGAATTACTATATCAAGCAGATAATCATCAAATCTGATAAAAGTACCGCAATACAAAAGGTGAAGTCGGTACTGAAACAGACCATCACCGATTTTAACGGGGAAAGCATGTTTAAGGGCATTGTGATGCAGATTGATGTAGATCCGTACTAAGGAATCCTATAGGGGCTTGATTTAGTGTGGGTTAACACCTCTCCTGAATATTACATGAATTTAGGCCTTGATTTTACGTCAAAAGGATTATTTTTGAGATTGGATGGCATATAAATTTGTAGACAATTACCGGGAGCAGGGAGCCAGGAAAAAGCTGGTTGAACACCTTAGGTCAAGAGGTATTGCCGACAGGCGTGTTTTAAATGCCATAGGCAAAATACCGAGACACTTCTTTTTCGATGAAACCTTCTGGGCCCAGGCATATAAAGATATTGCTTTTCCTATCGGAGATGGGCAGACCATTTCCCAGCCTTATACGGTAGCTTACCAAAGTGAGCTTTTGCACATCAGTAAGGGGGACAAGGTGTTGGAAATTGGCACGGGATCAGGATATCAGACCTGCGTGTTAATGGAACTGGGGGCTGAAGTCTATACCATCGAACGTCAGGAAAGTATTTACAAACATACCATCCGGGTGTTGCCGGGAATGGGTTATCCTGCGCATTTTTTCTTTGGTGATGGTTCTATGGGAATTGCCGGCCATGCCCCCTACAATAAAATCATTGTGACAGCAGGTGCACCATTTGTTCCTGATGTTTTACTCAAACAGCTGAAGATTGGCGGCATCCTGGTGATCCCGGTTGGGAATGAACACTCCCAGGTCATGGTCACCGTGATCCGGATCAGTGAAACAGAATATGATAAGATTGAACTGGATACCTTCAGATTTGTACCCCTGGTAGGTGATCAGGCCTGGTAAGGCCTGAATCATCAGGTATTAAGATTTCATTGCCCTATCCATCTCACGTTTTGACTCCCGGTCTTTGATGCTGTCCCTTTTGTCAAAATCCTTTTTACCCTGTGCAAGGGCAATCTCAATTTTAGCAAATCCCCTGTCATTTGTAAAAATCCGGAGTGGAACAATGGTATATCCCTTTTCCTCACTTTTTACTTTGAGTTTTTTCATTTCCTTTTTGTGCAGGAGCAATACCCTGTCCCGTTTGATGTCATGGTGGTGAAATGAACTGTGGCTGTACTCTGAGATATGTAGGTTTCTAACGTATAATATATTGCCGATGAACATGCAGAAAGCATCAGACATATTTGCTTTTCCTTGTCTGATTGCCTTGATTTCTGTGCCCAGTAGTGCCAGTCCCGCATCATATTTTTCAACGATATGGTAGTCGAAATACGCTCTTTTATTTTTGATCTGAATGTCGTTTTTCATAGAATCCGCTAATATAAGATTTATCTGACCACTAATACAGGAATGTTTACTTTATGTCTTACCGATTCCACGGTGGTGCCGAAGATTAAATCTTTTAGACCTTTATGTCCATGGGCACCCATTACCAGCAGTTCCAGTTCATTTTTCCTGGTGATCTCTGCAATTTCCCGTGCTGAACTCCCGAAGCCGATATGTGGAATGGCTTTATAACCCAGTTCCTCCAGATTTGCACAGTACTTTTTGAGGTTGTCAGCATCACTTTGTGTTTCATGGTCAAGGGTCGCTTTTCCATGGTACCGTGCTGCGGCGGTCTCCACCACATGGATCAAATGGTATTGTGCACTTTTTCCGCCCTGAATAATGGCATGATGAATGGTATTCCGGTCATTTTTGGAGAAGTCGACCGATATGCCGATGCGCTTATATTTGATCTTCTCCATGTTCTCTATGTTGATGGCATTCCCATGGGGGACATTATTGGCCGCACCGCGTCTTGCGCTGAATATCGGGTAGAGGAGGATATACAACAACAATAATCCGATAAGGATGGCCAGGGGAATGACCAGTACATAGATGTACCAGCTGTGTGAGGCGGCCGACCAGCTGGCAATTTCTTCCGTCACCAGCTTGATATTGAGGATGACAATTACCCCGGCACTCAGCCAGGCAAGGATTTTTACCCATAATTTGATGGCAAATTCTTTCATTTCCTTTTTATCGGAAGTGATGTGGATGAGGGGAATCACTGCAAAACCCAGCTGTAAACTCAATACCACCTGACTGAGGATCAGCAATCCGCTCAATGCATCGTCACCAAAATAAAGTATGGTGAAAAATGCAGGGATGATGGCAAGCAAACGTGTAATCAACCGCCTTAGCCAGGGCTGTATCCTGAGATTCAGGTGGCCTTCCATTACAATCTGTCCTGCCAGGGTTCCGGTAACGGTGGAACTTTGTCCGGCAGCGATCAATGCTATGGCAAAGAGGGTTGGGGCTACTCCTCCAAATATATTTTCGAGTAATTTATACGCATCCTGTATTTCTGCGACTTCATGCAGGCCATTTTTATAAAATGCTGCGGCTGCAAGAATAAGGATAGCGGCATTGACAAAAAAAGCCAGGTTAAGGGCAACTGCGGTGTCAATGAAATTAAATTTTATGGCCTCTCTGATTCCTTTCTGGTCCCTTTCGAATTTCCTGGTCTGCACCAGGGAAGAATGCAGGTACAGGTTATGCGGCATCACCGTCGCACCGATGATCCCAATGGCGATATACAATGCTTCTCCCGATAACAGAGAAGGTTCGAGTCCTTTGACCACTTCTTTTATGGCGGGTTCTACAATAAACATTTCTACCAGGAAGGAGAGGCCGACGATAAATACCATGGAAACAATAAATGCTTCCATTTTTCGCATTCCTTTGTTCATGAGGAAGAGGAGGATCACGGTATCAAAAATGGTGATACTGATTCCCCAGATTAAGGGAAGGTCGAACAACAGGTTCAAACCTATCGCCATCCCAATAATTTCAGCAAGATCACAGGCCACGATAGCCGTTTGGGCAAGGACAAACAGCGGAAGGTTAACCCATTTCGGATACGTATTCCTGGATGCCTGTGCCAGGTCAAGTCCGCGCACAATCCCCAGCCTTGCACTCAATGACTGCAACAGTAAGGCAATCAGGTTCGACATCAGCAAAATCCATAACAGCTGATAGCCGAACTTGCTGCCTCCTGCAAGGTCCGTGGCCCAGTTGCCGGGATCCATATAACCTACACTGACCAGGTAGGCGGGACCAATAAAAGAAAGGATCCGCTTCCATCCAGTGCGTTTACTGGTATCTACACTTTCATGTACTTCGCTTAATGATTCCGATTTCTTCATTACTTTCGTTTGCTTGTTTGATGATAAAAATATTCCTGTAAGCCGGGGCTATCGCCCTATAGCTTAACCAGAATATGTTGTGCTACTGCTTTACTGATATGGATGGTTTGATGGTCAACGGCGAGTTCAATAGAGCCGTCAAAATCTGTAATGTCTTTCACTTCCAGGGAGATGCCAATGGTCAGCCCCAGTTTTTCCAGGTGTTTCAAAAAGGCCGATGAATGCTCTGTTACGCCAATAATTACCCCTTTACTTCCCTTTTTGAGCTGTTGTACATGGATATTTACAGCAGGTTCAAAAATCCCTTCCTTATCTGGGATCGGATCCCCATGGGGATCCCGTTTCGGGAAATCAAGATAATCTTCCAGCCGGTCGATCAGTACAGTGGAATTGACATGTTCCAGTTCTTCCGCCAACTCATGGACTTCATCCCATTTAAACCTGAGTTTTTCTACTAAAAATACTTCCCAGAGCCTGTGTTTTCTGATAATATTCACAGCTGCGGCATTACCTGTCTCCGTTAAAGTTACACCCTGATACTTAATGTAATGAACCAGTTCTTTATCCGACAATTTCTTCAGCATATCCGTTACCGATGCAGCCCTGGTCTGCATTTTTTCTGCTATGGCATTCGTTTGCACGGTATTAGCATTATTTTTCGATAGATGGTAGATGACCTTGAGGTAGTTCTCTTCAGTATATGTTTGCATTTATGTAAATCTAATTATAAATTTAGATATATCTAAATTTATGACCATAAAATAATCCGTAATTTTGTTGTCGATTTTTAGAATTTTATTTGGTAAATAATCTATTCTTATTCTACCTTTGGATATAAGAAATAGAAAATGGCAGCAGATTTAGATAAGATCGATTTTAAAATACTTAAGCTTCTCCAGGAGAATGGCAGGATTACCAATTTACTGTTATCACAAGAGATTGGGTTATCGCCGGCGCCAACATTAGAAAGAGTCAGGAAGCTGGAAATGTCAGGCTTCATCAAGAGCTATCATGCCCTTGTAGATGAGGAAAAATTGGGTTTAGGCATTAAGACCTTTATCCAGGTACAGCTTGATTTTCATAAGAACAATACCATCCAGATTTTTCTGGATGAAGTCAACGTAATCAAGGAAATTACGGAATGCCACCATGTGACTGGACAGGCCGACTTCTTATTAAAGGTATATGTAAGTGATATTAAAGCTTATGAGCGTTTAATCATGGACAAAATCAGCAAGATCAGCGTGGTCAAGACCTTCCAGACCATGATGATTATGTCCACGACCAAGAAAGAACCTATCGTACCACTGGAATACTAAAGCATAAAAAGCCTGTCATTAGCTGATTTGCCAATTGACAGGCTTTTTTCCATGGGCTACCAATATACTATTGGTCTTTGAAAAAGGCTTGCTTCCAAAAAAGCCATTATAGGCGGAAAAAGGGGAGGGGTGAGCCGATTTGATGATGGTATGTTTCTGCTCATCAATTAAGATGGCTTTGTTCTGCGCAAAGCGTCCCCAAAGTAAAAACACCAATCCTTCCTTTTGTTTGGAAAGCTGGCTGATGGCCTGATCTGTAAAGGCTTCCCATCCTTTACCCTGGTGTGAGCCTGGTTCATGGGCCCTGACTGTAAGTGTAGCATTCAATAACAATACCCCTTCATCTGCCCATTGGGTAAGGTTGCCATGAGAAGGAATCTGGAACCCTTCCATATCATCTGCCAGCTCCTTGTATATATTTTTCAGCGAAGGCGGAACAGTTACCCCTTTTTGTACGGAAAAGGAAAGTCCGTGGGCCTGTCCCACGCCATGGTAAGGATCCTGGCCTAAAATCACGACCTCCACCTGATCAAAAGGCGTATGGTTGAAGGCATTGAAGATATCTGCCCCTTTTGGGAATATGGTTTTTCCGGATTCCTTTTCCTGCAATAAAAAGGACTTCAGGTTTTTCATATAGTCCTTTTCAAATTCTTCCTGTAGTACATTTAACCATCCTGGTTCCAGTGCTGCCGACATATTTTTCTTATTTATTTGGGGATAAAATTTCTATCATATCTTCTTCCAGTGTAGTCAGCGGGCTTTCTACTATACGTCCCACTTCCTCATAAAGGTGTGTTTTACCAGGGCTGTCCTGGACAGCAAGATGAACCATTCCTTCTTCAGCAGGACGCATGAAAATGAAAGTCGGGATTCTCATCACCTTCAGTTCTTCAGTGCGGCCATGTTCATCCCTTTTCATCCTGTCTACACACACCAGTTCTATATTTTCCTCTTCCATTCCTGCTGCATCTAGTATCCTGTAAAAATGGGGAACCTGCAATTTGCAGTCGCCGCACCAGGTTCCCAGTACCATAATTACCTTCGTGTTTTTCAGCAGCGGTCTCAATTGCTCTATTGCAGCTGCATCAGTTTGATACGAGGGATATCCGCTTTCATAGTCCTCTTTCATTTCTGAAAACAGACCAACGCCGGTACGTGTACAATTGTTTGGCATAAAATATAATTATTCAGTTTCTTAGGTCTCTTTATACGGTAAAGGCAACAAATATTATTATTTTAAATCTACTTTTTGGTATTTAAAGACGATATTTGCAAAAAATAAATTAAAGATAGATATGCCAAACATCGTAAGACTTATCGTAGGATTTGTAATATTGGGCGCTGCGATAGCACTCATGATTTTCAGTTTTTGGGGCTGGGGAATATTGGCTGTATTTATAAGTATCTTAATCTTTGTTACCTTTTTCTACAATGAAAACATGCTGCTTGCGCAGTGGTTTTTAAGAAAAGATGATATGCCGAAAGCAGAATCGTTTTTGAAGAGAATCACGAACTATGAAACGCAGTTGTTAAGGGGGCAACATGGTTATTACAACTTATTGATCGGTCTGATTGAGTCGAGGAAATCACCTATGCAATCAGAGAAATACTTCAAGAAAGCATTATCCCTGGGAATGGTCATGGACCATAACATTGCATTGGCTAAATTAAGTTTAGCAGGGATAGCAATGGGAAAACGGAATAAAAGGGAAGCTCAGATGTACCTTACAGAGGCTAAGAAAGCCGATAAAAACAAATTACTTGCAGATCAGATCAAACAAATGAAAGATCAGCTTGGAATGCTGGATAAACAGCAACAGGTAAGATACAGATAGGAGATATACAGATCAAAAAATAAAAAAAGCCACCATTACGTGGCTTCTTTTATTTATCGGTTAACAGGTCAAAGTTTTCGTTTCTGTCAGCTTTTCTGCTAATAATATCATCTTCAAAAACGTCTTTGTTTCTGCTGAAAAATAATTGTTCAGTCTGAATTCTTTTAATCAGCTGACGGATCAATGACAAGTCAAAAGCATCTTTGCTTAGTTTTATGCAATATTCGTTATCAGTTATTTCGAGGATTGAGTTTGTCATAACATTTACAATTTAAGTATATGCTAATATAGAAAAGGCCTGCCATATATTTGTATGGCAGGCCTTTAAGTTTTCGTTATCTCTATGTTAAGTGACGAATGTCCAGTGTTAAGAGAACCACGCGGTGACTTCTTCTTTCGAAGGCATCACGAGGTCAAGTTTCAATTTCTTGCGCATTCCACCCAGGTCATTGAATACTTTATTTGCATTGGCAGCTGCAAGGTCCTCAAGGGTATTGAATCCCATTTTCCTGATGACAGGAACCCATTCTGCAGGGATACCGGCATTCACAAAATCTTCATCGGACGTTACTTTGGCTTTTTTCTCCGGTCTCATCTGCGGGAAGAACAATACTTCCTGGATGGTAGACTGGTTAGTCATCAGCATCACCAGCCGGTCGATACCGAAACCTAAACCTGATGTAGGTGGCATTCCATATTCCAGGGCGCGGATAAAATCATCATCCATGGCCATGGCCTCATCATCACCGCGGGCAGCAAGTTTCAGCTGATCTTCAAAACGTTCTTTCTGATCGATCGGATCATTTAATTCAGAATAGGCGTTGGCAATCTCTTTACCATTGACAAATAATTCGAACCTTTCTACCAGTCCTTCTTTACTGCGGTGTTTCTTAGCCAGTGGTGTCATTTCCAGCGGATAGTCAGTAATGTATGTTGGTTGAATCAGGTTCGCTTCTACTTTTTCACTGAACAGCTCGTCTATTAATTTTCCACGGCCCATGCTTGGGTTAGTTTCGATGTCCAGGTCCTTACAGGTCGCCAGTAATTGTTCTTCCGTCATGCCGGATACATCGATACCTGTATATTTCTGGATCGATTCATACATCGTCAGTTTTTCATAAGGGCCTGCGAAGTTGATTTCATGTGCTCCTACTTTTACTACCGGTGATCCATGGATAGCCATGGCTACTTTTTCCAGGCATTCTTCCACCATGCCCATCATCCAGATATAATCTTTATAGGCTACATAGATCTCCATTGCCGTATATTCCGGGTTATGGGTACGGTCCATCCCTTCATTCCTGAACATCTTTCCGAACTCATATACGCCGTCAAAACCGGCAACGATCAACCTTTTCAGGTACAACTCATTGGCTATCCTCAGGAATAAGGGCATATCCAGGGTATTGTGGTAGGTTTCAAACGGACGTGCAGCTGCACCACCATGGATACTCTGCAGGATAGGCGTTTCTACTTCCATCCAGCCCTGCTGATCGAAATAGGACCGCATGGTATTGATCACCTTAGAGCGGTTGATGAAAATCTGTTTGAAGCCCGGATTTACAGTTAAATCCACATAACGCTGTCTGTATCTTAATTCAGGATCAGTAAAACCATCATAAATATTTCCTTCCTCATCACGTTTCACTACCGGCAATGGTTTCAGGGATTTGGAAAGCAGTGTGAATTCGGTCACATGGACAGATATTTCACCGGTCTGTGTGGTAAATACATACCCTTTAATCCCGATAAAGTCACCCAGGTCGAGCAGCTTTTTGAACACGGTATTGTAAAGTGTCTTATCTTCACCAGGGCACAGTTCATCCCTTTTCAGGTAAACCTGTACACGTCCTGTTGCATCCTGGATTTCCACGAATGCCGCGCTGCCCATGATACGGCGGGTCATGATCCTTCCTGCAAGACTAATGTGCTGGTAAGCGTCCTTATTGCCTTCGTAATTCTTTAAAATGTCTGCCGCATTGGCATTGATCTCATAACCTTCAGCAGGGTAGGGATCAATACCCAATTCACGTAATTGAGTAAGCGCATTCCTGCGCAATATTTCTTGTTCTGATAGTCCTGTACTCATAAATGTATATTCAAAAACGGGCAGGCTGAATTTCTTCTTTAAGCCTGCCACTGCAAAAATAGTAAAATGGATGGTGTTTTAGCAGAAAGTTCTAATCTGCTTCGACTGATTCTTTATACATCTCGTTAATGCTTTCCGCATATTTCTTTTCGACCACCTTACGCTTGATCTTAAGGGTAGGGGTGATCTCTCCCTCATCCATGTTAAAAGGATTCCTTTTAATCTTGAAGTTCTTGATCCGCTCAAACTTGGAGAGCTCAGTAGAATATTTACGGATGTCCTGCTTAATCCAGTCTACAATCTCCGGATCAGCAATAAAAAGGTCAGGTTCTAAAAAGAATTCTTCGCTTAGGTTGAATTTCTCCTGCATGGTTTCCCGGTTCGGGATAACGATAGCGGTGAGGTATTCCCTTTTGTCACCAATGAGGAACAACTGCTCGATCTTCATGCTCTTTAGGTAGACGTTTTCTACAGGGGTAGGATATACGTTTTTACCATAGGCATTCACGATCATGTTTTTTAACCGGTCGGTGATCTGGAGATTGCCTTTGTAGAACCTCCCAATATCACCGGTATGGAACCAGTTGTGTTTATCGATGGCTTCCGCAGTCTCGGCAGGTTTATTGAAATATCCCTGCATGACACAGTGTCCGCGAACCACGATTTCTCCTTCCGCACATTCAAAATCTTCATGAAAAGATTCATGGGTCTGGATGTTGATCATTTCTTTCGTTTCCACATCCTGTATGCCGATTTCAATACCCGGAATTACCCTTCCGACCGTACCGTATACCTGCCTGTCGAATTCTGTAACCGACATCACAGGCGAAGTTTCCGTTAGTCCGAAACCTTCCAGTATTTTTATACCCAGGTTGCCAAAGAATTCACCTACGGTTTTAGGCAGGGCGGCACCACCGGAAATCATGAATTTCAATCGTCCACCGGTTTTTTCCTTGATCTTGCTGAACACCAGTTTTTCGGCAATGAGTTTTTCGGCAGACAGCACGAGTCCGGCGTTTTTACCGGCTTCTTTCTGTTGTCTGTACAATTGCCCGGTGGTCAGTGCCCAGGTAAAAATCTTTGCTTTCAGGCCACCTTCGGCGGTTCCGCTTTTAATGGCCTTATCGTGGATGCGTTCCAGCAAACGGGGTACGCAGTTCATGACGGTTGGGCGTATCTCCCCCATATTTTTCGCCAGCAGTTCCAGGCTTTGTGCAAATGCGATTTTACACCCCTGTGCACAGCAGACATGGTAAGTCGCCGTCCGCTCAAAAACATGCGACAAGGGAAGGAAGGACAAAAATGTTTCTGTCTCATCAATCACCGGGATCTGGTCCAGGCATACCCTTACATTCTCCACAAAGTTACCATGGGAAAGCATGACTCCTTTCGGTGTTCCTGTTGTTCCAGAGGTATAGACCAGGGAAGAGGTGTCTGATGGGCCTAAAGCCTGGCGGATGGCGGTGATCTCCGGCTGATAATCAGGTGTAATTGCTTTGCCATGGGCCAGGACGTCCTCAAAGCTGAGTATGCTTGCCCTCAGGTCTGCCGGAACAGCAATTTTTGTATATTCTGCAAAAGCAGGAATAAGGTACTGCAGCTGTTTGCAGTTATCTGCGATTTTAAGGATCTTTTTATATAAAAAGGTATTCCCTATCAGGATGGCCTTCATCCCGGAATCATTGATGATATATTCAACCTCCTGTTCGGAGAGAGTGGGATAGATGGATACATTGATGGCACCGATCTGCTGGATCCCCTGATCGTAAAATACATACTCCGGACTGTTTTCTATGATCAGTCCCAGTCTGTCGCCTTTCAGGATTCCTTTTTCCAGGAAAAAAGCAGCGATAGCGTCCGCACAATCAAGTGTTTGTTTAAACGAGATATTCTCCCAGTCTGCAGTCTTTTTATGTATAATAAAGGTGTCTTCAGGCTGATGGATATTTTCCACCACGTTTCTTAAGAGGGACGGGACAGTAGAAAATTCGTTAAATGATACCATGTGAATAAGTTTGGGGGAGCAATAATAGAAAAAAAATAAATTAAAAACACAAAAAGGGCACGAATGTGCCCTTTAAAATATAATTAAGGTATTTAAACAGAAAAACTTTCTCCGCAGGCGCATGAACGGCTTGCATTGGGATTATTAAAGGCAAATCCCTTACCTGTCAATCCATCGGTAAAGTCCAGTTCCGTACCTGCAAGGTAGAGGAAGGATTTCATATCCAGTGCAATCCTGATTCCCTTGTCTTCAAAAAACTGGTCATCAGATTTTGATTCATTATCGAAATCAATATTATAGGTTAATCCTGAACATCCGCCGCTTTTTACGGAAACGCGCAGGAATTGATCCGGACCTTTATCAGACTCCTGCATCAGATTTTCAATCTTAATTTTTGCTTTATCAGTTATGGTGATCATAGTCTTTCTATTTATTATCGTTATTTAAATGGCAAAACAAATGCCAGTATTCATGAGTTCAATTCCTATATGGTGGTCAAAGTATGGTCTGTTCCATCTTTAAACATTTCCCATTGCGGGGAAAGGCTTCTCAGTTGTGCGACAGCTTTTTGGGTACTCGCTATGGCAAAGTCAATTTCTTCTTCAGTGGTAAAGCGGCCAAGGCCGAAACGTATGGAAGAGTGGGCAAGGTCATCCGTCAGTCCCATACCTTTCAATACATAGGAGGGTTCCAGGGAGGCTGAAGTACAGGCTGAACCTGAAGACACAGCCAGGTCCTTCATGGACATCATCAGGCCTTCTCCTTCCACATGCCGGAAGGAAACATTGCTCACATGCGGTAAGCGCCGTTCAGTATGTCCGTTCACCTTACAGTCCGCTATAGCTGTAAAAGCATGTTCAAGTTTATCCCTTAGCGCTTTAAGCCGGCCTGCTTCCTCCTGCATTTCCAGCCGGCACAATTCACAGGCCTTGCCAAAACCGGCAATGCCCGGGACATTTAGGGTACCGGAACGCATTCCGCGTTCATGTCCGCCTCCGTCCATCTGGGAAGTGATTTTTACCCTGGGGTACTTACGGCGAACATACAGTGCACCTACCCCCTTAGGGCCATACATTTTATGGGCGGTAAAAGCCATCAGGTCTATGCCATCGGTATCCACATTTACAGGGATTTTTCCTACAGCCTGCGTAGCATCAGACATCATCAGGGCTCCATGTTTATGGGCAATGTCTGCAATTTCTTTCACCGGCTGTATTACCCCGGTTTCATTGTTTCCATACATTACCGTCACGAGGATGGTTTGTGGAGTCATCGCAGCTTCCAGTTCAGCAAGGTCAACCAGGCCATCTTCCCCGACAGGAAGATAAGTTACCCTTGCGCCCAGTTTTTCCAGGTGCTTACAGGTATCTAACACAGCCTTATGTTCAGTATTCAGCGTAATGATATGGTTCCCTTTTTCCTGGTACATTTCATATACGCCTTTAATGCCGAGGTTATCGGCTTCAGTCGCACCGGAAGTAAAAATAATCTCCTTGTCTGAGCATCCGATTAATGCGGCCACCTGTTCACGTGCATAATCAACACCTTCTTCAGCAATCCAGCCGAAGGCGTGGTTACGGCTGGCTGCATTGCCGAATTTACTGGTGAAATAAGGCAACATCACTTCAAGTACCCTCGGGTCCATTGGTGTTGTTGCGTTATGGTCAAGATAAACAGGAAATTCCATTGCAGTCTGATTTTGCATATTCAATACAAATATAAAAAAAAAGATGCCCAACAATAGGAGTTGTCAGGTTGATGCTATAATTCTGCGCGGTATTTTTACATTTGTATAACGTATTCAGAGAGGGAACAACAGGTTTTCGGTCCATGGATAAGATAAAGCAGAGTGGAATCGCGGCCCCTGATTTGTACATTCCAAATCTATACATTAAAGAATACAAGAATAATATCATGGAAGATTTAACAGCATTGCGTATCATTATCGGGAAAGACTTCGAGCTGGAAGAGGAAATTCCTGAAGAGATCATCCGTCAGAAAATGGTTCATGCCTTTTCCTGGTTACTGGACAATGACATCTCAAAAATGATGAATATATTGTACCGGGCTGATGTAGATGAAGATAAGTTGAAATCTTTGCTGGTTAGCCGCTCTCAGTTGCCCTCGGCTGAAATAATTGCAGATGAATACATTAGCCGCCAAAAACAAAAAGTGGAAACCAGAAAAAAGTATAGCTCATAATTTTTCATTATTTGTTGTAAATAAAAAATATAATTTGGATATTTGCAACCTTCAAAATAAGCGACAAATAAGAATATATTCATATGAAAAAAGATCTTCACCCATCAAACTATAGATTCGTAGTATTTAAAGATATGTCTAACGAGTACTCTTTTCTAACTAAATCTTGTGTAGATACAAAAGAAACTATCACCTGGGAAGATGGCAACGAGTATCCCCTATATAAATTAGAGATTTCTCACACTTCACACCCTTTTTACACTGGTAAAATGAAATTGGTTGATACAGCAGGTCGTATCGATAAATTCAAAACTCGTTACGCTAAGAAATAATTAGCAGTAAAAAGGAAATTATTTTAAGTCCCGTAGCATTTGCTACGGGACTTTTTTTATTTTTGTCGCCGATGGCTGGATTCTGGTATGAATTTATAGCCTGATTATATAACAAAAACTATTGATGAAAATTAACCTGTTTGATGATCATAGCTGGATGTCGTTGCGTCCGCTCACCTTTACCAGGCCTGTGGCCGATCTGCGGATCGGTATTCTGACCATCGCCGGGAAATGGAACAGGTATTCACATGATATTGCTGGTTATGCGACCACAGGTTATCTATCTGTTAAATATCCGCCCCTGGCAGAGGCAGATACGTTTATCAATGGTGCCATATGTCCGAACCCGGAATTGTTTGCTGCCATTGTTCAGCTCAACAATGGAGAGGTATTAAAAGATAATGACCTGATTATTGCCTTTAAGGCCAGTCCGGCTGAACAGCTGACGCTAGCCCAGGCTGCCCTGCTCAGGCCGGTGGAGTATACCGCTGCCTATACCCATCTCCGTTTTCCGGAAGATATATTTAAATATAATGATACGGAACTCCGTAGCGATTACAGTTTACTGACCGCTGGCAGGACTTCCGCATCCCTGAGTGCTACAAATACCATCCTTGGCGAAAATATTTTTGTTGAAGAGGGCGCTGAGGCCGAATGTTCTACGTTTAATACGTTAACCGGTCCGGTTTACCTGGGGAAAAATGCCCAGGTATGGGAAGGGAGCCATGTGAGGGGATCTTTCGCCCTCGGAGAAAATTCCCAGTTGAAAATGGGGACTAAAGTATACGGGAAAACCACCATCGGACCGTTTAGCAGGGTAGGCGGAGAGATCAATAATGCCATCATCTGGGGCTATTCCTCCAAAGGGCATGAAGGTTATCTGGGGAATGCTGTCATGGGACAATGGTGTAATATCGGTGCCGACAGCAACAACTCCAACCTGAAGAACAATTATGCTGAGGTGAAACTGTGGGATTATGAACGCGAAAGTTTCAGGCCAACAGGGCTGCAGTTCTGCGGACTGATCATGGGCGACCATGCCAAGTGCGGGATCAATACCATGTTCAACACCGGAACGGTAGTAGGGGTTAGTGCCAATGTATTTGGTGCAGGCTATCCGCGAAATTTCGTTCCTGATTTTGCCTGGGGAGGGGCACACCGCTTTGAGGTGTATACGCTCAGCAAAATGTTCGAAACCACGGAAAAGGTATTTGAGAGAAGAGAAATGGAATTTGATGAAATGGAACGGAATATTTTGTCATCAGTTTTTGATTTAACCTCAGTTTATAGACGTTTTTAAAAAGTTTACGTAATTTTAGCACATATATAGGTGTAGTCTTATCACTACAGCACTAACAGATTGATTATGAGAAAGAAAATAGTAGCCGGCAATTGGAAAATGAACACAGATTACGCAGAAGGTATATCTTTGTTTTCAGAAATCGTGAATATAGTAAGAGATGAAAAAAAGGGGGAGCAGATCGCCATTATATGCGCGCCTTATATTCACCTGAACAGCTTAGCGAAACTGGGCGGCGATACTGTTAAAATCGGTGGACAAAACTGTCACCAAAATGAAAGCGGCGCTTATACAGGCGAAATCTCCGCAAAAATGCTGAAGTCAGTAGGCTGTGAGTATGTAATTATCGGCCATTCTGAGCGTCGTCAGTATTTTGCTGAAAGTGATGCCTTATTGGCGGAGAAAACTAAAATCGCCCTGGCGAATGGTTTAACCCCATTATTCTGTATCGGAGAAACTTTAGATGAAAGAAACAACGGTAACTTCTTTGAAATCCTTAAAGGTCAGCTCGAAAACGGTGTTTTTGGTCTTGATGCGGCAGATTTTTCAAAAGTTGTCATTGCCTATGAGCCGGTATGGGCAATAGGAACCGGATTAACGGCTACCTCAGCACAGGCACAGGAAGTACATGAGTTTATCCGTGCGGAAATTGCCGGTCAGTATACGGAAGAAGTGGCTGAAGAAACTTCAATTTTATACGGAGGCAGCTGTAATCCTAAAAATGCAGCAGAACTGTTCGCACAGAAAGATATTGACGGCGGACTGATTGGTGGTGCATCACTTAAATCACGTGATTTCGCAGATATCGTTAAAACATTTAACGCTTAATGCAGTATATCCAGGTAACATTTAGTTTTATTACTATCCAGGAATATCAGCAGGATCTATTGATTAATGATCTTGCTGATATTGGATTTAATACTTTTGAGGATACAGCAAACGGATTCTCAGCTTTCATCGATGAACACTCCTATCACCAGCAGGAGCTTGCAGATCTTCTTGCAGGATATGAAAGCGAATTTCAATACAATTATACCATCACTACCATCGCAGCAGAAAACTGGAATGAGGAATGGGAGAAGAACTTCGAACCCCTTATTGTAGATGATACCTGTTATGTCAGGGCTACATTTCATGAAGCGCAGCCGCAATATGCCTACGAAATAGTGATTGATCCCAAAATGGCATTTGGTACGGGTCACCACCAGACCACCACCATGATGATGCAATACCTGCTGGAAGCAGAGGTTGCAGATAAAGTGGTACTGGACATGGGCTGTGGTACAGGTATTTTAGCCATCCTTGCTGCCAAAAAGGGAGCGAAGGAGTTGATTGCTATAGATAACGACGAAGTGTGTTATTTAAGTGCAATAGAAAATGCAGCATTGAACTCGACAGGGAATGTGACTGCATTATGTGGGGGGAAAGAGGTGATTCCTCAAAAAAATTACGATATTATTCTCGCTAACATCAACAGGAATATCCTGCTGGACCAGATCCCAGTCTATGCGTCAGTACTGAAAGCGGGCGGAACTATTTATTTCAGCGGATTTTATGAGTCGCCCGATCTGGATATAATCAGGACGGCCTGTGAAGAATTTCGGATGAATTATGTTGACCACAAGAAAATTGGCGACTGGGTAGCTGCAAGATTTACAAAAGGGGAGTAAATAAATATTTTTGTTTTATTAGTTGACATGCGTATACATTTTATAGCCATAGGCGGCAGTGCAATGCACAATCTCGCCATCGCCTTACATAAAAAGGGATTTACCGTTACAGGTTCTGATGATGCCATATTTGAGCCTTCGGGCAGCAGACTGGCCAGCCATGGGATACTGCCTGCTGCATTGGGCTGGCATGAGAATGCCATCACCCCCGAACTGGATGCAGTCATCCTGGGGATGCATGCCCTGACAGATAACCCTGAATTGTTAAAGGCGCAGGAGCTGGGTATAAAAATATACTCTTACCCGGAGTATATCTATGAGCAGACAAAAGACAAGCTGCGTGTGGTCATTGGCGGCAGCCACGGTAAAACAACGATTACCTCCATGATCCTCCATGTGCTGAACTATTACCAAAAAGATTTCGATTATCTTGTTGGGGCACAGCTGGAAGGATTCGATACCATGGTTAAAGTAACGGATGCGGCTCCTGTGATCATTATCGAAGGGGATGAATACCTTGCTTCCCCCATCGACAGGAGACCAAAGTTCCATCTTTACAAAGCAAACATTGCCGTGATCAGTGGGGTAGCCTGGGATCACATCAATGTATTTCCTACTTATGAAGATTACCTTAAGCAATTCGACCTGTTTATAGACACGATACAGCCTCAGGGTAAATTAATTTATTGTGAGGCAGATAATGAACTTGTGCGTTTGGTTAACCAAAACGATGCTCCAGTTAAAAGGACACCCTATGCCATGCCAAACCACGAAATTATAGAGGGGGTCACCTATTTGTTACCTGAAAAACGGCCTTTGAAAGTTTTTGGTGACCATAACCTTATGAATTTAAGTGCTGCGAAATTGGTTTGCAGGGAATTAGAAATTGGAGAAGAAGCTTTTAATGTGGCAATAACATCGTTTAAAGGAGCTTCAAGGCGGTTAGAGCTTTTAAATTCAGAAAATAATTCTAATATTTATAAAGATTTTGCCCATTCTCCTTCAAAAGTTACCGCCACAATTGAGGCGGTAAAGTCACAGTTTGAGGAAAGAAAATTAGTGGCATGTGTTGAATTACATACGTTTAGTAGTTTAAATAAAAAATTTTTACTGCAATATCAAAATTCGATGATCCGGGCAGATATTTCTCTCGTATATATAGATGAAAAAACATTTCAACAGAAAAAAGTTGTACCATTCAGCGAGTTAGATGTTCAAACAGCCTTTCAGAGCCCTGGACTGACTTTTTTTAGCGATGCAAAAAAACTGGAGAGTTATTTAAAAAATTTGGATTTACGCAATACCAATTTACTCCTGATGAGTTCCGGGAACTACGGAGGAATAGATCTCGTTAAATTGGCACGCGAGTTGAATACTTAATAAGAACAAAACACACCTAATTAAATAAAAAATGAACATTATCGGTAAAAACATCAGACAGCTCCGTCAGAAAAACGGATGGAGCCAAGGAGAAGTCGCAAAAAGACTTAACATCTCAATCCCTGCTTTCTCTAAAATAGAAACAGGAATTACAGACATTAATATTTCTAGACTAGCTCAAATCGCTAACTTATTTGAAGTTTCAACTATGGACATTATCTCAAAAGAAGGGGAGAACCCACAATCAGTAAATTTCGAAGAGATCAATAATCTGAAAGCGAAACTGTCTCAGCGTGAAGAAGAAATCATCAAGCTTCAGAAGAAGGTGATTGATCTTTACGAAGAAATCAGGGAAAAATAGTTCTCCCATCAGGAGAACTTCTTATGCATAGTCAGGTGCCGCTTTCCAAAAGTGGCACCTGTTGCTTCATGGATAGAGAGCATTTTATCATTAAAATCACCTACCCAGGAAAGCTCCAGTTCATCATATTGGTCTAATGGCAAAACATACTCCTTCAGTTTAATAAACAAAGCCGATTCAAGGCCATGTTTCTGGTAAGCAGATTTCGTTCCCATGACAATCGCCCGCATCCTGTTCACGCCTTTCCACCTCCTGTAAACAAATTTCAGTTTTTCTATCCATCCGAGTTTTCCATTGAAACCTTTGATCATTTGGTTGGCATCAGGTATAATGACGACGAATGAAGCGGGTTCTCCGTTTAAATAAGCGAACCAAATTAGTTTTTCATCCATTATGGTCTGCATCTGTTTGAAACTCTCCTGTAGCGTCTCTTTTTTGATCGGCACAAAGTTCTCAAAATCTTTCCAGCCGTCATTGTAGATTTCCATCAGGTCTTCGACATACTTGTCCGCGTGTTGCTTTGAAAAATGCTCGAAAGTATATCCCGGTTTATTGGCTACCCAGGTCGCAATCTTGGTAAACCTTTCAGGAAAAGGATTCCTTACGGCCAGGTGGTTGGTGATCTGCTGGTAGGAGGTGCTGAAGCCATAGGCTTCGAATAGGGGAAGGTAATAAGGCGGGTTATAGTTCATCCCATAGGATGGGGGTGTAAAACCTTCCACAAGCAGTCCCCAGAATGTGTCATTTTCTCCAAAATTGATGGGGCCGTCCATCGCCTGCATGCCATTTTTAACCAGCCATTCCTTTGCGGTATCAAATAATTTAAAAGCGGCTTCAGGGTTATCGGTACATTCAAAAAAACCGCTTCCTCCGGTAGGCTGTTCGTAATTGTATGCTTTTTTTTCATTGATAAATGCAGCAATCCTTCCGATGAGTTGACCCGAATCATCTTTTAAAATCCAGCGTGTACATTTACCGTGTTTAAAAAATGGGTTTTTACTTTCATCAAATGTTTTCTCAATATCCTGATCCAGCGGACAGATCCAGTTTTCATCGTTTTTATAGATGAGCTGGGGAACTTTTAAAAACTCTTTTTTTGTCTGCGGGTCCTTAACGGGAATTATTTGCATTTAAATGGTTTGGGGTTAAATAAAAAAGCATCTTTTACAAGATGCTCTAAATAGGTTATGTATTCACTAGGTTTAATAGTTGTCGTCGTCATCATCAAAATCATCAAACGTATCCAGATCATCTAATGGAAGATCGAAGTCATCGTCGTCATCGTCATAAGACTTCTTTTTTTCAATGGGGTCGAAAGAATCCTCATCAGTCATATCTCTGTCCTGCGTTTGATCATCTAAAGGAGATTTCTTTAATGGTTTTTTGGGAGTTGTCATGTCTCTAAAATATAGTTGCCAGAAATTTATTGATAAGTTAAAATTATAAAAAATCTTTTTAAACACCAACAAAGCTGTTTTTCGGATTTTTGCCTATTCAAAATTAACATAAAAAGCATTTCAAAAAAAGAACTATTTATAAAATTACTGCGTGTTTTTTCAACATGTTCACGATCAGATCACTAATTTAATTTGTAGCTGTGCCGCAGATTCCCTGGAGGATCATTTTTTGGCCCGAATCTGTATTTATCGGGGTTTATTTGCCTTCTATGGCCATATCTCATCTGAAGGATGGGCAAAAAAAAAGTGGTAAAATGTTAGTTTTACCACTTTTAACACACAAATGAAACCTGAATTGAGATATAGTTTTAGGTTAGGTTAAAAATATCTTTTGTCAATTCTATAAGAACGATTGTACAAACTATTGTTTGTTTTAATATCTATAACAAGTTTAATGCAAATTTGTATTTTATGGAAGTTTACTTAGTAAGTGGTATATATCACTGAGTAAACGGTAAAATGCTATTTAAATGGAACCAAAATAGATATTGTAGTGCCTGATTTTCCGTTCTGAGTGATGTCAATTTGTATAGGATGGGCTTCAATCTGATTGATCAGGTTAATTCTTTCCTGGGTCAGGCTCATGCCCTTGCTGGTATGTCCATCACTTTTGACACGCATTGAATTGTCTATTCCCACGCCATTGTCTATGATTTTAATGAGCAGGGAATGGTTTTCCGTACGGCTGACCAAAATATCGATATGTCCGCTTTCTTCCTGGGGCATCAGGCCGTGCCAGATCGCATTTTCGACATAAGGCTGCAGGAGCATAGAAGGGAGGAGTGTCTCATCCAGATCGATCCCATGGTCTATCTGTATGCTGAAATTGAGTTTTTCGCCGAACCTCTTTTTTTCCAGGTTGAGGTAGAGTGTCAGGTATTCAATTTCCTCTTCCAGGGTAATGAAGCTGCGGGTACAGATATCCAGGTTTTTTCTGATCAGGCGTGCAAAGCCCGTTAGTATTTTATTTGCGGAGGAGGTATCCTTGGTATTGATGTAATGCTGGATGGAGTTCATGACATTGAATACAAAGTGTGGGTTCATCATCGCCTGCAACGCACGCTGTTCCAGCATCAGGATTTTATTTTTGAACAATAGCTGCTGCTGTTCCTTGTTTTTCTGCTGCCGGGTGACGATCACAGCGATTTTATAACAACTGAAGCTGACCATCAACAGCAACAGGATGATAAAATAGGTGGATTGCCAGAAGTGTTCCCGGAGCGTAAAATCTACGCTGACAGGTTTGCTCCAGTCACTGTTTATCGTCTTTGCACACAGTTCGAAGGTATACGCACCCGGTTCGAGGGAAGAGAGTTCAAGTCGCCTGTTCCTGGTTTCTGTCCAGTTGTTTTCAGCTTTTAACCTGTATCTATACAAGATATTCTTGTTTTCAAAGTCGAGTGCGCTATAATAAAACATAATGGTATTGTCAGATGGGCCAAGGCTGAAATTACTGATATGCGGATCCATTACCGTTTTGTTGCAGATAATAGACGAGATCAGCACTTTTGGTGCCTTTTTAATTCCCCTGGCAGAGGAAACCGGGAAATACACCAATCCCTGGTTTGTGGCAAACCATGCCGTGTCCCTGTCAATGTAAAGGTCATTTACATCATTGGTCAATACAGTGCTGGTGTATTCAAATGATTCTATTTTATACGTGGACGCATTGACCTTGTTGATGCCGCTATTGGTGATGACCCAAACCTCATTGTCCCGCACAAATAGTCGTTTACAGATATTGTTGGAAAGACCTTCCTTCAGGGTCAGCTGTTTCAGCAGCGTGTTGTTTTTATAGAAAAGCAGGCCATAACCATCCGTAGCCAGTATGGTCGTCCCGTTTCCAGACTGTATGATGTCATTAATCCTTTTGGTGAGTAAGTTGTGCTGCTGGTAATCTTTATTCAGCCTGTTTCCTCTCAGTTCAGATAATCCGTTGATGTTGGAGAACCATAAATTTCCGGATTGGCCATAGTACACATGGTACGACCTCCCGCTGAAATAGTTGATCCCCTCCTCATAGTCAAATGAGGTAAAAGACAGGCTTCTGAAAGGATTGTTTAAGATCACTACTCCGGAAGAGAGGGATAAGGCAAGGTTGTTGTTAGGGCTTAAACTGAAGCCTTTGAGGACAAAACCAAGATTGTTGGTTTCCTGTAAATAGCTGACGTGCTGATTTTTTTCGCCGTAATTTTTAAGGATACCCAGGCCATTATCAGAAGCAAAGATCAGGGCTTTATATGCCGGGTGATAACTCAGCTGTTTAATGGTCCTGAATTTGGTCTGATCGGGCAGGCTGATTTTATGGACTGCTCCACCAGGATGTTTCAGGCTGTTCAGCATCCCTCCGTCGAGCCCCAGCCAAAGGTTGCCCTGGCTGTCCTTGGTGATGCTTTTCACATGGTTATTGCTTAGGCCGTGTCCGGCATCTGCGATATAGATCCTGTTTTCTTTTTTTGGCAGCATATAGATCCCGTTGGAAGTCGTAAACCACATATTATTACGGTCGTCCCTGATCACCTGGTTCGTTGTGATGCCGTAGAGGTAATGCTGTGTTTTCTTTCCTTCCTGCAGGTGGTAAACACCCGTATTGGTGCTCATCCACAATTCTTTCGTACCTTCTGCATAATAATATCCTGGATTGTCATTTAACAATGCCGGATCAACCTTTAACGTCAGTTTCTGGATATACCCGTTTTTAAAATTCAGTCCGTTTTTATCCAGGAAAGACATGGTATGGTCTGGAAGGTTTAACGCTGTTTTATACGAAATCGGACTGATCCTGTGGTTAACGATCTCAAAATTTTCCCCGTCATACACCCTCAGGCAGTGCGCACTGTAGGCCCAGATCTGGTTCGCCTTGTCTTCGTAGATAAAGGTATTGATATACTGGTGACTATTGCTGGCCGAGCTGTATTTCTTCAGGGATTTACCATCCCATTTGGCCAGGATATTTTTGTTTGTCCCGAACCATATATTGCCCCGGCTGTCTTCAAAAAAGGAAACAATGACACCGCTAAACTTCAGCATTTTCAGCAATTGGTCATTGTGCTCATTGTATATTTTTCCATTGTAAAAATAACTGAGCTGTCCGTTGAGTGCTGAAAACCATATCCTTCCTGCCTTATCTTCATTGAGCTGGATAATCTGGTTGTCCGGCAGTCCGTCGTCAATAGAGAAATTTTCAAACATCTTGCCATCATAGCGGCTTACCCCTGCATCCGAAGCAATCCAGATATAACCATTGCTATCCTGTAAGGTATAATAACAATTATTGCTTGGCAGGCCGTCCCTGGTGGTAAAATGCCTGATAAAGGTTGTCTGCGCAAAAACAAGGCTGCCTGAAAAAAGGAAGGCAGCAAACAGCAGGAACAACTTTCTCCGGAATATGATTTGAGTGTTTACCAATATATGTTGATTATTTATCAGAATTGTTACCTGTATATGATTTCACTTTTTCCATAAAATCACTTACCCTTCTGCGCGATACCGCAATTTTCTCTCCGTTTTTCAGCAGGACTTCCAGGCCATTTTTAAAGTTGAACTCCTTTAAAAAGTTTAAATTGATGATGCTCGACTTATGAATTCTGACAAACTGGGAGTCGGGAAGGAGCTCTTCATACTCTTTTAAAACCCTGGAAACCGTAATTTTTTCTCTTTTTTCGAGGTGAAAAACAGAATAATTACTCGCAGCTTCGATATGTATAATCTCTTCCGTTCCCACCAAAGTTGTCCCCTGGCTATTGGGTAAACTCAGTTTTTTGATCTCTGTTTTTTCGGTTAAACTGAGAGATAAATTTTTCAGACGTTCATTTCTATCCTGTTCATAACCGGCAAAAACAATGAATTTTGAGGCCTTTTCTACGGTCTCTTTCAGCTCGTCAATATCAATGGGTTTCAATAAATAATCGAGCGCACTGGCCTTGATTGCTTTGAGTGCATATTGGTCAAAAGCAGTGGTAAACACCACCTGGGAGTTGTTTGCACGCGCATCAGGAATCAGTTCAAAGCCATTTTTTCCGGGCATGGCAATGTCCAGGAAAATAAGGTCTACATCATATTTCAGCAGCAAATTGCGGGCCTCATCAACAGATTTTGCAATTCCACAGATATGCACATTTTCACAGTTTTCCTGCAAGAGAAAATATAAGGAAGAACGCGCAAATTCTTCGTCATCAACGATTATCACATTTAGCACTGGCGTATTTTTATGAAGGTGAATTTATTAAAAAAATAGGGGAGTTGAGAATTTTTCTTGGCTCCATTAAAATCCGGATCATTTTTTCCCCCGTATGTCACAGTATAATCAGGAGATAGAAATTTACTGAACCACGACATATCCTATAATCATCAATAACTATGAAAAACTTACAAGAAGAAGAGCAAGTCATGCTGCAAAATGAAAGCGGCATTTTCACTGCACCCTTGCAACGCAGATCCTTCCTGCAGTATGCCGGTGCCGGAGCAGCCGGTATTGCATTGGTAGCTGCAGGTTGCAAAAAAGACAAAGACTATGTGGGTTCAGGGGTAAACCTCGGATCGGGTGATATCGGGATATTAAATTATGCCTATGCCTTAGAACAATTGGAAGCTGCGTTTTATACCGCAGTGGTACAAAGTCAGTATGAATTGATTACTGCAAATGAACTTGCCTTGTTAACAGATATCCGTGACCATGAGCTGGCACACCGTGAATTTTTCAAGAAAGCTTTAGGTACCGCAGCTATTCCTGCACTGGAAGTAGATTTTACGTCTATCAATTTCCGTTCAAGAATAGATGTACTGGGAACAGCAAAAGTGTTTGAAGACCTTGGTGTAGCTGCCTACAATGGTGCAGGGAAACTGATCAAATCGGCAGATTATCTGTTGCTTGCAGGTAAAATCGTTTCTGTAGAGGCCAGGCACGCTGCTTTAATCCGCGACCTTATTTCCAACGGTACCTTTGCCGATTCCACAGTGGTGGATGCGAACGGGTTGGATGTGGCATTTCCACCAGCAAAAGTACTGGGAATGGCGCAATCTTTCCTGAAAACCTCAATTATCGGATCAAACTTACCATCATAATTATACAGTCATGAATATCATAAATATATTAGAAGAAATTGAAAAAGTAGATGGTGAAGTGTATGAACGCTTGAGTCCACGCAGAGCTGCAATGAAACAATTTTACAACATCGGTTCAAAGGTAGCCGTAGTTGCAGCACCACTTGCCATGGGAACCATGTTCAAAAAAGCATATGCCCAGACCTCAACTGTTGCAGTGGAAGATGTATTGAACTTTGCCCTGACACTGGAATACCTTGAATATTATTTTTACCAGACTGCTGTAGCCACATCAGGACTGATCCCGGCAGGTACACCGGCTGTTGCGGCGCTGACCAATATCCGTGACCATGAATTGGCGCACGTCAATTTATTGAAAGGTGCCATTACCGGTTTAGGTAAAACGCCGGTATCTTTTGTCGCGGCTGATTTTGATTATACTGCGGGTGGTGCTTTTTCAACTGTATTCTCTGATTACAAAACATTACTTGCCGTAGCACAGGCTTTTGAAGATACCGGGGTAAGAGCATATAAGGGTCAGGCCGGTAACCTGCTGGCTACACCAAGCGTGTTGCAGACTGCCTTACAGATTCACTCTGTAGAAGCACGTCATGCTTCACACATCCGCCAGATGCGTAAGGCACCTGCAGGCGGTGGTGTTACGGCATTAAAACCATGGATTACCGGTGCAAATGACAGTGGTGTTCCAGCAGTTGATCCGGTTTATGCGGGGGAAGATAATGTTACACAAGGAGGCGTAAGTATTACAAGTTTGGGTGTATCTTTAAATGCGGCAACAGAATCATTTGACGAACCATTAACCATGGCTCAGGTCAATGCGATTGCCAGTTTATTTATCAGATAGAACATATTAGTTAGTGTAGGTTTATAATGTGGGGAAGAGACGGCGGTACTCTTCCCCTTTTTTCATTTTATACCTTTAGCTATCTAGTAGGTAATTACCTGTTCTTCCAGGTGTGATGGCAGGTCCCGGTAATTGTATTGCTGTCCTCTTAACTGAGGTTCAAATCCTGCTTCCCTGATTGCCTGCTGAATGCCGTTTGCAGTAAACCGGTGCGGTGCTCCGGCAGCAGATACCACATTTTCCTCAATCATGATCGATCCGAAATCATTTGCTCCGGCATGTAAACACAGCTGCGCAATGCTTTTTCCTACGGTAAGCCACGAAGCCTGTATGTTTTTAATATTTGGCAGCATAATCCTGCTCAAGGCAAGCATCCTGATATATTCATCACCTGAAACATCATTGGTGATCCCGCGTAGACGCTTCAATAAGGTACCATCATCCTGGAATGGCCATGGAATGAAAGCCAGAAATCCTTTGGCATGTTCAGGTTTTTCACTTTGTACTTCGCGGATCCATACCAGGTGCTCAAAGCGCTCTTCGATGGTTTCCACGTGACCAAACATCATTGTCGCTGAGGTGGTCATGTCGAGCTGGTGAGCTGCACGCATCACGTCCAGCCACTCTTGTCCGCCACACTTACCTTTAGAAATCAGGCGGCGTACCCTGTCGTTTAATATTTCGGCACCCGCACCAGGCAATGAATCCATCCCTGCATTTTTCAATGCACTTAACACTTCAGTATGTGAAATCTTTTCCAGTTTGGCCACATGGGCAATCTCCGGTGGACCTAAAGCATGGAGCTTTAAATCAGGATAAAGTTCTTTGAGTTTCTTAAACAGGTCTGCATAGAATTTCAATCCCAGGTCGGGATGGTGACCGCCCTGTAGCAGTAACTGGTCGCCCCCAAGACGGAAAGTTTCTTCTATTTTAACTTTATAAGTTTCTATATCGGTAATGTAGCTTTCATCGTGTCCCGGCCTTCTAAAAAAGTTACAGAATTTACAGTTGGCAATACACACATTTGTGGTATTCACATTCCGGTCAATCTGCCAGGTCACTTTGCCACTGGGAACCTGCTTCTTCCTTAACTCATTTGCTACAAAAGCCAGGTCGGCAGTAGCAGCATTATGGTATAAAAAAACACCTTCTTCTTTGGTTAGAAAATCGAATTTTAAGGCTCTTTGAAGTAGTTCGGCAGTATTCATGGCACAAATATACCATAAGTTATGATGTTTTTTGTTCATGCGATTATCACATTTGGCCGAAATGGGTACTCCTTCAAGAAAAGGTTGTGGTTATACCGATAACCTTAGAAAAATATATCTGTCATATCGGGTCAAATGTCTCATCGACTTCTTTTGAATTGTTGAAAATTAAACATCACATTTAGCTTTGATCATTATTGTTATATTTGGCAGAATTTAATTTTATTTATGGTAGATTTTAATCGTTTTACATTAGCAAACGGATTGCGTGTTTTAGTGCACGAAGACGATACGACACCGATGGCGGTGTTGAATATCCTTTACGATGTAGGAGCAAGAGATGAAGAACAGGATAAAACAGGCTTTGCCCACCTCTTTGAACATTTAATGTTTGGAGGTTCGGTAAATATTCCCAGTTATGACGAGCCTTTACAAAGGGTAGGAGGGGAAAATAATGCCTTCACCAGCAATGATATTACCAACTATTATATCACTTTACCGGCAACCAATATAGAAACCGCTTTCTGGCTGGAAAGCGACAGGATGTTAAGCCTTGCCTTTTCAGAGAAAAGCCTGGAAACACAACGGAATGTCGTTTGTGAAGAGTTTAAACAACGCTATTTAAATCAGCCTTATGGAGATGTATGGTTGAAACTCAGACCACTCGCCTATAAAAAACATCCATACCAGTGGCCAACCATTGGCCAGGATCTGGCGCAGATTGAAAATGCTTCGATGGAAGATGTAAAAGCATTCTTCAAAAAACACTACAATCCGCAGAATGCGATCATGGTAGTGGGTGGGAATGTGAAAACGGAAGACATTAAAACACTTGCAGAGAAGTGGTTCGGACCAATTCCTGCCGGGGATAAATACCTGCGCGATTTACCTCAGGAACCTGAACAGACAGAAGAACGAAAAGAAACGGTTACTGCCGATGTCCCACTGAATGCCTTTTACATGGCCTTTAAAATGCCAGGCAGAAAGGATGAAAATTTTCAGGCTTATGATTTATTGGCCGATATTTTATCCCAGGGACATTCTTCCCGTTTGTATGATACCCTGTTGAAGGAAAAACAACTGTTCAGTGATATCCATGCTTACATTACAAGCAGCATTGATGCTGGATTGTTCCTTGTGGAAGGGAAACTTGTGGAAGGCGTTGCTGTGGAAACTGCTGAAGCGGCTGTCTGGGAAGAATTGGATAAGATCGTTTCCGAGAAAGTGACAGCGACAGAATTGACTAAAGTCAAAAACAAATCCGAATCGATTATGGTTTTTGCAGAGATGAGCCTGCTGGATAAAGCCATGAATCTCGCCTATTATGAGCTCCTTGGTGATGCCGCCAGTCTAAACACAGAAATAAACAAATATCTAGCAGTTACAGCTGAAAAAATTCAGCAGGCTGCACAGCAGACTTTTGTGAGACAACAATGTTCAACTTTATATTATTTAACTGCTAAAAATGCTTGATCGTACACTTGTGCCTGAGTCAAAACAGGTAAATGATATTAGTTTTATATCCCCCAAAAAACAGGAATTGGATAATGGTATTCAGGTTTTTACCATCAATGCGGGAAAACAGGAACTTGTCCGTATAGAATTTGTATTTGAAAATGTAAACTGGGATGTATCCAAACCCTTACAGGCCATCGGTGTGAGCCACCTGATCAATAACGGGACGAAAACCCTCAGTGCCAAAGAAATTGCGGATCAGGTGGATTATTATGGTGCCTTTTTGCAGACTGATTATGGGGCCGACCAATCCACTGTGAAGCTGTATACACTAAATAAACACCTGGCTACTGTATTGCCCCTGGTCTGGTCTATTCTCAATGAAAGTGTATTTCCGGAGCATGAACTGGATATTTTTAAACAAAACCAGCAACAGTCGTTAAAGGTGAGCCTGCAAAAGAATGACTTCCTGGCCAGGAAAAATTTCGCCCACGCCATTTTTGGCCGTTCACCTTATGGTTCCAAGATTGAAATGGAAGATTACCAGGCGATGAACAGGGAAGACCTTGCAGAATATTTCAGTGCGGCCTACAAACCGGAGAACTGTACCATATTTGTTGCCGGAAAGTTTGAAGACAAGGAATACGCCATCTTAAATGATATTTTTGGACAACAATGGCACAACCAGAAAGCTGCTGTAGCCAACAAGTTTGAATTCAGTGCTGCTGCACCTGGTGAGATCTTTATTGAAAAACCGGATGCGATCCAGTCGGCCATCAGGATGGGGGTATTGGGGATCAACAGAAAACATGCTGATTTCCCCGGTTTCCAGGTGTTAAACTGTCTGCTGGGCGGTTATTTTGGCTCCCGTTTAATGGCAAACATTCGTGAAGACAAAGGGTATACCTATGGTATCGGTTCTGCAGTGGTTTCTATGAAAGATGCAGGATATTTCTTTATTGCTACAGAAGTAGGGGCAGATGTATGCGCCAATGCCCTGGTGGAAATAGAAAAGGAAATTACGCTGTTGAAGGAAATCCCTGTTGAGGCTGAAGAACTTGACCTGGTGAGGAATTACATGTTGGGATCCATGCTGGGCAGTCTGGAGAATGCGTTCTCCCATGCAGATAAGTTCAAAAATATCTATTTCTCGGGATTGGATTACAGCTATTACGATAACTATATCCGTACGGTGAAAACCATTACTGCCGGAGAGTTAAAATCGCTGGCAAATAAATACCTGGACACGACTACTTTCACCAAAGTAGTCGCAGGTAAAAAATAAGGGCCTATCCTGGCTAATTTACTTTAGCCAGGATCGCTTTTTGTTTGTCAGCCAGATAGATCTTTTTATAAAAATCAACCAGGTCCTGATATTTTTCTGGTGGATACTGTTTGCTGTTCATCATCTGGCTGCGTGTATATACCAGGGCATTGTCTTTTATAACTACTTTAGCCGTATACTTCCCGAATTCTGATTCCAGGATAATGTCTTTGGGTAAATACTCAGCCTTATATCCCTGTGGCAGTGTATAGGTAATCTGATCGGTGTCTTCATACCCGTATGGCACTGCAAAAGATGTTTTGCGGTTTTCTATTTTTCTGGGTACACTCTCTCTTCTGTTCAGCAGGTTTAAAGTCAGAAAAAGCTTTTCCCCGCCCTGGCTCATCATTTGCGTACTTTTTAATTCAATTTTTTCTTCTATAAGCGGTTTGGTCTTATCTGGCTGCGTATAACTTGCGGAAGAGATATCCATATTGGGAATCCCCAGGCTATTCATCAACCGTTTCCTTTGGTCGGTAGGTTCAATCAGCATCATGCCCAGGTTATCCTCGTACTGGGAGGCTCCATAAAGGGTAGTGATACGGATAGCGGCCGATCCTTCCGGTGTGAGCGCCACACTGGTGGTACGGTTCTGAAAGTTATCCTGTGGCTTGTACACGGGGGACTTCACGAGTTTACCTCCGCCTTCGGTTATCAGCAATACGTTTCTTCCCGAATTGTCATTGCCGATATATCCCATTGGTTTGTATTGGCTGGTACATTCCAGCCAGGTCGTGTCTTTTCCCAGGGGGACACATAAAATAGCATGGTTAGACTGTCCGAAACTTGCATAATCGGGGAGCATAGAAGGCATGCCGGAACCTAAGATGACGATATCTGATTTGATACCGGCTTCTTTAAGGAGCACCATCATATAATTGGACAAGGCCTTGCAATCGCCATAGTTTACGGAAGCTACCTTTTCCGCAGCAATGGGCCTCAATCCCCCGATTCCCAGTTGTACACCGACATACCTGGTATTGGATTGCAGGTACTGATACAATATAGCGATCTTTTCCTTATCCGTTTTCGCCCCGGCGATCAGTCCTTTGACAATGCCTTTAGTGTTTTCCGGAATAGTTTGTCCATCGGTGGTCAGCTGATACAGCCAGGTGCCTAAATTTTTCCAGCTTTCCATGTTACCGGCGAAATGGTCATACTCAAATTTGACCGGTGAAGCCTTCACCCAGGGGGTTACTTCCGAAAGGCCTATGCTCATTTGCTCATGTTCCACCGATGGGAAGTTGGTGCATGACCAGTTATAGATCAGGTTATTGTTGACCACTGAAGAATCTGTTTTTAAACCTTTGCTTTTTAAAGACTTGAAAGAGATGGTTTTGGGTAGCTGCAGAATGAAAACAGATTTTTCTATGGCCGTATCATAATACCGTACCGGAACCCAGTAAGGAAAACCAAGATAGCCGTTGTAATCTCTTTCATAACTGTATTCAATCGTATATGGATAATTTGAATTTAAAAATTCAAGCTCTTTGATCCTGTTGTCATCGAATAAAGTTCCTGAACTCACCATGCTGCGGTCTTTAAAGTCGGATGACTTATACGTTTTAATTTTAAGTCCTTTGGCATCATACATGGTTGCTTTCAGGTTATACACATTAGTAAATTTATCATAATAGGCTGACATTTGGGACAGGCCATCGGCATTTTTGCTGAGGATGGTAACTGCAGTTTTATACGTCTCTGTAGCCGAGCTTACACTTTTAACGACAACATTCATTTGTTCATGACGTACTACTGCCGTTGAATTTTTTAGCAGCTCTGCAGGGATTTTTGCCACATCATAATTTTCCTGTGCCTGTGTGGAAGATAGCAGGGTAAGGCTCAGTAACCCTATTAACGGATATAGATTTAATTTCATGATTTCTTGAATACAACTTGTTCTGACTGCTTGCGCACAATATTTTTAAACAGTTCTTTGAGGTTATAGTACTCTTCCGCTGTGAAAGTCGATTTGGACAGGGTAATCTTGCTCAGGATAGAGAGCCTGTGTTCTTCCCGGGCAAATAAGATCGTAAATGATCCGGCTCCTTCAGGCAGGGAGAATTTCTCACTTTTCGGAAGTTTATCCAGTTCATAGTTTTCAGGATATTCAATTACTATCCTGTAATTTTCTTCATTTGGATAGGCAAAATCTACCGGGAACTTCCGGTCTTCCAGGTTGAAGGGATTTTCCTTCGTCCGTTCAAACAACAACGGCATGAAATACGAAAGGTTCCCTGCATCTTCTATATGGTCTTCAATAACGACATCCATACTTTCTTCCAGTGCATCGGCAGGATTATCCAGGTTATTGATTTTATAATTGCTGATTTCCATTCCGGGTTTATCAGTTTTATAGGCTTTGAGATACTCCTGTTCAGTTGCGGAGGACTGGTAACTGTTCCGCTGCCTCAATCCCGCATAATTATTGGAGGAAAGGAACAATGTGCCCGATAATTTGTTTTCTGTATCCAGTTTCAGGTTATAAAAAATACTGCTTCTGCTCAGGTTTTTATTTTCTGTAGAGATCCATTCTGCAGTCTTATCGCTTAAATTCACCTTTAATCCTGCATGATTTAAACTCTGATAGCTAACGAGGTTGCTCACATGATTTTTATCTGTGGCATCGAGAAGGTATTTTGTACTGTCAATTTCCACTTCCACGATCAGGTTATTGAATTTATTGGCCATTGGATAACCAGGATGTGCACCATTGCCCCTGGTACTTAACAATACAGGATAGCTGGAGATCCCTGTCTCCTGCAGCAAGCTGTATAACAACAGATTGATCTCTGAAGAATTCCCTGATTTTTTCTCCATCACAGATTTTTGAGTCGTTGCTTTTGTATAATCATTGTATTTGCCATCCCATTTGATCGTATTCTTCACATAATTAAAAATCAGGTTCATTTTTTTTGTGGCATCGGTTTCACTATTCAGGATCCCGGCAAGAAATCCTTTCGGATAGTTGTTTTTCCTGATATACCCTCCAAAATGTTCATGTTCCATTAATTCGGTGATGATTTTCGGCCAGGAAGAGGTATAATCCTTATATCCGGAATTTGGAAATTGCTCTGAGGTTAATTCAAATCCTATTCTGCTGATATAATCATCAAGTGTGGTGATGAACCTTTCCTCTTTAATCGCCGGGATGTTCTCTGCATAGTACTGGCTTCGTATGGCATTGGCCTGCACTGTTCCTCCATTGGAGGTGCTTGATGAAGATACATACAGGCTCTGATTCACATTGACCTGTGGCGCCTGGTTGATGGGGATATAGCCTCCGGCATTGATCTTATAGCGGTAATACTGCGGGATGGTAATGGTAAATGAAGAGTACCGGCATGGGTATGAACCCTGGAAATACCAGTCATCTAAAGTAAAATAGAAGTCAGATTTAGTCTTGTAACTGAATTCGATCACAGATCCTTCTTTCACATTCGGCAGTGTGAATTTTTTTGTCGTGTAATTCTTATCGGCTTCACTGCTAAATTTGGCATCCTTTTGCATTTTGCTGACAATAATTTTGTTATCTGCAAGATTATAGGTAGCCCCATTAAAGAATTCTAATTTTTGCTGGCCACCACTGTTGTTGTGGTAGAGGTATATTTCCTTATCTGCTAAATCGTATGCGTTTTTATTGATGATTTTATAGCGGGTATGCCTTTCGAAAACATAAACGAAGCCACCTGAAGGCGAGAGCTCGAAGGAACCTTTCCCAATATCGAATATTTTTACTGCTGCTGCGGCTGAATCCTGTTCTGATCCTTTGATTTCGAACTCTTTAAGTTCTACTTTTCCATATTTAAATTGTGGTAATTCCGATTTTTCTTTTTGGGCTAAAACACTGTTGCTGATAAAAAAAACGGATAAAATAAGAGAGAGAATGCGGCATTTCATGAAACTGTTTTAGAAGAGCAATATTAATAATAATTTCTTTTTTAAAAACTCTTTTAAAAAATTCTTTATTGTCACTAAACTCACATTTTAAAGCCCTGTACATCGTCACAGTTGTTTTCTATGGGGAATTTATTTACCTTTGCCCGGCAAGTAATAACTCCTAATTATTTGCTATGCAACTCGATCCCCAAAAATTTATTGCCGAAGGACTCACATACGACGACGTATTACTGGTTCCCGCATACTCTGAAGTGCTTCCCCGTGATGTTGATACGGGTAGCTATTTAACAAAAAACATCAAAATAAATGTACCTGTGGTTTCAGCCGCAATGGATACCGTTACCGAAGCCGGCTTAGCTATTGCTATTGCCCAGGCAGGTGGTATAGGTATGCTCCATAAAAATATGAGCATCCAGCGCCAGGCTGAGGAGGTAAGCAAAGTAAAGCGTTCTGAAAGCGGGATGATACAGGATCCTGTAACCCTCCGTGCAAGTGCGGTGATCGCAGATGCTTTCCAAATCATGACAAAATATAAAATTGGTGGTATTCCGGTGATCGATAATGACAATAAGCTGGTAGGTATTATCACGAACAGGGATTTGCGTTTTCAAAAGGACATGCAGCGCCCGGTATCGGAGGTGATGACCAGCGAGAATTTAATTACTGTTCCTGAAGGCACCACCTTATTGCAGGCCGAAGAAATCCTGCAGGACTATAAAATTGAAAAATTACCTGTAGTGAATAATGAAGGCCGCCTTGCCGGTTTGATCACTTTTAAAGACATCCAGAAATATAAAAATTATCCGAAGGCCTGTAAAGATGAGCGTGGCAGATTACGGGTAGGCGCGGCGGTAGGCGTGGCTGCTGATAATATTGACCGTGTTGCTGCATTGGTTCAGGCAGGTGTGGATGTCGTTACCGTAGATACTGCACATGGACATTCCAAAGGCGTGATTGACATGGTGAAAGCCATTAAAGCAAGATTCCCTGAATTACAGGTGATCGCCGGAAATATTGCTACTGCAGATGCAGCAAGGGCATTGGCCGATGCAGGTGCAGATGCTGTAAAGGTCGGTATCGGGCCAGGATCAATTTGTACAACCAGGATTATTGCAGGTGTGGGAGTACCTCAGTTATATGCTGTTTATGAATGTGCGCAGGCACTTAAAGGTACAGGTATCCCTGTTATTGCCGATGGCGGTATCAAACAGACAGGTGATATTGTGAAAGCGCTGGCAGCGGGAGCAAGTGCCATCATGGCCGGATCCTTATTTGCAGGGGTGGAAGAATCACCGGGTGAGACGATTATATATGAAGGACGTAAATTTAAATCTTACCGCGGGATGGGTTCTGTTGAAGCCATGCAGCAGGGGTCTAAAGACCGTTACTTCCAGGATGAAGAGGATGTTGTGACCAAACTGGTTCCAGAAGGTATTGTTGGACGTGTTCCTTATAAAGGTACCCTTTCTGAAGTGATTTACCAGATGATTGGTGGCCTAAGGGCAGGGATGCATTATTGCGGATCGGCTACGATTGCTGATTTACAGGAAGCGAAATTTGTACGGATCACTGCAGCAGGAATGAGAGAAAGTCACCCCCACGATATTTCAATTACCAAAGAAGCACCAAATTATTCAAGATAATTTTGTTTAAATTAAGGAGGTATTTCAGCCCATTATACGGTATTGAAATACCTCCTTTTTTATTTACCCCAATTAAAAGACCCCAAATATCAATATGAAAGCAATCTGTGTATACTGCGGCGCTAACTTTAACGGAGACCCTGTTCTCCGGACAGCAATAGAAAATCTGGCTCAGGCATTTAAGGATCAGGATATACGGCTGGTTTATGGCGGAGGGAGTGTTGGCATCATGGGCATCATCGCAGACGAAGTATTGAAACGTGATGGTTTGGTGACCGGTGTGATCCCACAGTTCCTTCTCGATCTTGAAGTGGGCCATATGGAAGTGACTGAATTAATTGTAACGGAGAATATGCACCAGCGGAAGCAGAAGATGGCCGACCTAGCCGATGGATTTATTATTCTTCCCGGCGGTTTCGGAACGCTGGAGGAGTTTTTTGAAGTACTTACCTGGTTACAGCTTGGCCTTCACAATAAAGCCATAGGTGTATTGAATGTAGGTGGTTTCTATGATCACCTTTTTGCCCAGATGGATGTGATGGTGGCACAGCAACTGCTTAAGCCGAACAACAGGGCGCTGGTTCTCCAGTCGGCAGATCCTGTGGAACTGGTGGAAAAGATGAAGTCTTTTTCTGCAAAACCAGAGTCGGTATGGTTTAAAGACCGTGACCTGATTTAAGTAGATCCTCCCATATATTATACTGTTTTATCCTCTTATTTCACTGTGTATAACTTACAATAAGGTATATTTCGTACTATTATTTTTATTTCTCCTGTTCTGAAATTCGCTGGAATACTTCTATATTGCCTTCATGGACATCGAATTCAACAAAAATGAAGACATCAATAAGCAGCTTATTTACGAGGTAAAAATGAGGCTGAAGAAGATATATAATGGCGGTGGGGAAAAGAGTGCGGCTAAGCAAAAAGAAAAGGGCAAAATGCTTGCCCGGGAGCGGGTAGCCTACCTGCTGGACAAGGAGACGGAATTCCTGGAAATTGGTGCTTTCGCTGCGGAAGGCATGTATGCGGAGCAGGGGGGATGTCCTTCAGCGGGGGTGGTCTGCGGTATCGGAACTATTTCCGGCCGGCAATGCATGATTATTGCCAATGATGCCACAGTTAAAGCCGGCGCATGGTTTCCTATGACGGCCAAGAAAAATTTAAGGGCACAGGAAATTGCCATGGAAAACAGGTTGCCAGTGGTCTATCTGGTGGACAGTGCCGGTGTTTACCTGCCCATGCAGGATGAGATTTTTCCGGATAAGGAACACTTCGGCAGGATGTTCAGAAATAATGCGCTGATGTCTGCTGAAGGCATTGTCCAGATTTCAGCAATTATGGGCTCCTGTGTCGCTGGTGGTGCTTACCTGCCCATCATGAGTGATGAGGCAATGATTGTTGAAGGTACCGGATCTGTATTTCTTGCAGGTTCCTATCTGGTGAAATCGGCCATCGGCGAAGAAGTTGATAATGAAACCCTGGGCGGCGCGGCTACCCATTGTGAAATTTCCGGTGTAACCGATTATAAACATCCTAACGATCAGTCCTGTCTCGACAGTATAAAAAATATCATTGGCATGCTTGGTGAACCACAGTCGGCAGGCTTTAACCGTATTCCGGCGGCAATGCCAAAGCTGGATCCAAAGGAGATTTATGGTCTGTTGCCTGAAAACCGTGAGAAGCCATATGACATGCATGATATTATCCTGCGCCTGACGGATGATTCTGAATTTGAAGAATATAAAAAACAATATGGCCAGAGTATCCTCTGTGGCCTGGCCCGGATTGATGGATGGGCAGTAGGGATTGTGGCCAACCAGCGTAAGGTGGTGAAATCCAAAAAAGGGGAGATGCAGTTTGGAGGGGTGATTTATTCCGACAGTGCCGATAAATCGGCCCGGTTTATCATGAACTGTAACCAGAAAAAAATCCCGCTGGTCTTTCTGCAGGATGTAACAGGATTTATGGTAGGAAGCAGGTCTGAACAGGGGGGGATTATCAAAGATGGGGCTAAGATGGTCAATGCGGTAGCCAATTCTGTAGTGCCCAAGTTTACCATCGTGATCGGTAATTCTTATGGTGCCGGAAATTACGCCATGTGCGGTAAAGCTTATGATCCCCGGTTAATTTATGCCTGGCCAACAGCCAAAATTGCTGTAATGGGTGGTTCTCAGGCCGCCAAAACCCTGCTGCAAATTCAGGAGGCTTCCCTGAAAGCGAAAGGGGAAGAGATCACCCCGGAAAAGGAAGCCGCTTTGCTGAAGGAAATAACGGACCGGTATGATCGCCAGACTACTCCTTATTATGCGGCCTCAAGGCTTTGGGTGGATGGAATCATTGATCCGCTGGAGACCAGGAAAGTGATTTCCATGGGCATAGCGGCAGCAAACCAGTCGCCAATAAAAAGACAATTCAATGTCGGAATTATTCAGACCTAGTGCTTAAATTTGTACTTATCATGAAGAATAGTTTTATTGTTTTTCTCCTTCTTTTTATAGGACACAATAGTTTTGGCCAGGTGAAATCGGTCATGTTCGACAGAAAAGATCAGCTTACCCTTGATTCCGCACAGGCAGCAACCTATGCAGTTTTTGGTAAAGTGGAAGGAGACAGTTTGTATACCTTTAAAAAATTTGACTTTGAAGGCATCCTATTGGCTTCCGGAACTTTTAAAGATGACAGTCTGCAGGTGCCCCATGGGAAGTTTACATACTACAACTGGATTACGCCTGAGAATAATCCGGTCAACATGGATTTTGAAATCAATGGCCGGGAACGTTATATTGAATCTACCGGAACGTTTACCAATGGCCTGAAAACGGGTCGGTGGATCACCTTTTACCCCAACCGTGCCATGAAAGAAATTGCCACCTATAGTCAGGGTGTTTTACATGGTGCCTATCAGTCATTTAGTATCCATGGCAAGATCATCATTTCCGGACTCTTTGTCGCCGGGAAAAAGAATGGTACCTGGACATTAAACGGGGGGAAGCAGGAGAATGAATATGTAAATGACCAGCTGATCTCCACTTTAAAGGGAAAAAAACTTCGTGATAAACAGGTGAAAGGCAATAATATCAATTAAGGAAAAATATCTTTTTGCTGTTGACCGCTTTAAAATGTAATTTTGCATTCAATTAATAAACCTAACCGCTCTGAGACATATTCAACATATGTACTCTCCGCTTTTTAATAACAATATAATTTATGAATACGTCATATCAAGAAATAGAACATGTTCAATGCCTGATTATTGGTTCAGGACCTGCTGGATACACTGCCGCAATTTATGCAGCAAGGGCTGATTTAAAACCAGTGCTGTATACAGGAATGGAAGCTGGGGGACAGTTGACCCAAACTACAGATGTAGACAACTTTCCTGGGTATCCAAATGGAGTAATGGGACCGGTAATGATGGAAGATTTCCGTAAACAAGCGGAAAGGTTCGGTACTGATATCCGTTTTGGTTATGTAAGTTCGGTAGATTTTTCTGCCAGACCGCATAAGGTAGTGGTAGATGAAATCAAAACCATTACAGCAGATACGGTGATCATTTCTACGGGTGCTACCGCAAAATGGCTGGGTTTACCAAGTGAGTCGCATTACAATGGTTTCGGTGTATCTGCATGTGCGGTTTGTGATGGCTTCTTCTTTAAAAATCAGGATGTAGCGATTGTTGGTGCTGGTGATACAGCAGCCGAAGAAGCAACTTACCTGGCTAAATTGTGTAAAAAAGTTTACATGCTGGTGCGCAGGGATGAGTTCAGGGCTTCTAAAGCGATGGTTCACCGCGTGCTGAATACACCTAATATTGAGGTGATCTATAATTCTGAAGCGATTGAAGTTTTAGGAAACGGAAAAAATGTAACGGGCTTAAAAATCCATAACAATAAAACAGGGGAGGAGAGCGATATCGAAGTAGAAGGTTTCTTCGTTGCGATTGGTCACAAACCGAATACAGACATCTTTAAAGGATGGTTGGAAATGGATGAAACCGGTTACCTGAAAACTATTCCGGGAAGTACCAAAACCAATATCGAAGGTGTTTTTGCTTGTGGTGATGTACAGGACCACTATTATCGTCAGGCAGTTACTGCTGCGGGATCTGGTTGTATGGCAGCACTTGATGCTGAGCGTTACCTTGCAGCAAAGGAAGATGAAGTAAAAGTACTTTCCGAAGAGCAATAATTAATCTTCAACCTTCGGGTAAAAAATACAGGGCCGTATCATGATGCATGACCGGCCCTTTTTTATTGCTGGTGTTGTCAGGTATTTGGCAGGGTGATCTTTTTGCTTAGCTTGCCCATAAATCCGTAAATTCATTTACAGGGGTATTCACCAGTTGGTCATAATCCAGCGAAAGATCCAGGATCTTCTGTTGTTGCTTCTCAGGGAACCTTCTGGCCAGATTGATCCTGAATTTCTTTAACAGTTCAGGAATTCCTTCCACCCTGCGGCGGCCATGTCCAATAGGGTATTCCACGATTACCTCCTTTAAGGCAGTTCCATCATTAAAGGTAATGGTCAGTGCATTTGCAATAGACCGCTTTGCCGGATCATGGTAATCACTGGTAAACTGCGGATCTTCTACACATTCCATCTTGCCGCGCAAGACATCAATATTTGGATCAGCGGCAATATGATCTTCGTAATCAGCGGCAGTTAATCTTCCATAAAGCAAAGGGACAGCCACCATGTATTGAATACAGTGGTCCCTGTCGGCAGGATTGTCCAGCTTTCCTTTTTTGTCAATGATACGGATAGCGGCTTCGTGCGTACGGATAGTGATTCTTTTAATCTCTGCCGTTGTCCTTCCCAGCTTCGCCAGTTCTTCATGTAATGTCATCGCTGCTTCTACCGCAGTTTGTGAGTGGAATTCTGCCGGAAAGGATATTTTGAACAAGATGTTTTCCATGACATAGGAACCGTAATCGCGCTGGAATGTAAATTCGTTTCCTTTAAACAGTACCTCATAAAAACCCCAGGTTTTTGCAGTAAGCACGGATGGATAGCCCATTTCTCCTGTTTTGGCAATCAATGCCAACCGTACGGCACGGGAAGTGGCATCCCCGGCAGCCCATGATTTACGGCTTCCGGTATTTGGAGAATGCCGGTAGGTCCTTAGGGAATGGCCATCTACAAAAGCCAGTGAAACTGCATTCACCAACTCCTCGCGGGATAGTCCGATCAATTTCCCTACGACAGCTGTAGAGGCTATTTTTACCAGTATCACATGGTCCAAACCCACGCTGTTGAAGGAGTTTTCCAGGGCCAGCACACCCTGGATTTCATGTGCTTTGATCATCCCTTCCAGCACCACCTTCATGGTCAATGCCGGTTTTCCATTGGCCACAGCAGTGCGTGAAAGCCAATCGGCAGTAGCAAGAATACCACCCAGGTTATCCGAAGGATGTCCCCATTCCGCTGCCAGCCAGGTATCATTAAAATCCAGCCAGCGGATAATTGTTCCAATATTAAAGGCTGCCTGAATGGGATCCAGCTGAAAGGAAGTACCGGGTACCTTTGCTCCATTGGGAACGATGGTGCCCGGGACTACAGGTCCCAGTAACTTGGTACAGGCCGGATAGGTTAAAGCTTCAAGACCACATCCGAGGGTATCCAGCAAACAATATTGTGCTGTCTTCCAGGCCAGGTCATTGTTGATTTCATAGGTTAACACATAATCGACAATATCGGTTAAAACTTTGTCTGGTTGTGGTCTTTCGTTAGAGATATAGGATGACATTGCTGTATTTTTTTTGGTGTATATTGATTTAACGGTTTTCCATCGGAATAAAATTCCTGTTGTCGGGGCCTGTATACCTGGCACTCGGGCGGATGATTTTCCCATCCTGTCGTTGTTCAATGATATGGGCACTCCAGCCGGTAACCCTTGAGATGACGAAAAGAGGGGTGAACATAAGTGTGGGCACGCCCATCAGATGGTAAGAAACTGCGGAAAACCAATCCAGGTTGGCGAACATTTTTTTTCGTTCCCACATCAGGGTTTCCAAGCGTTCTGCAATATTATACAACATCATATCGCCGGTTTCTTCGGAAAGTTCCCTGGCTACCTTTTTAATCACCACATTTCTCGGGTCTGAAATGGTATAAACCGGATGACCAAAACCGATGATCACTTCCTTGTTTTCCAGGCGCTTTTGAATATCTGCAGCTGCTTCTTCCGGTGAGTTGTACCTGCTTTGAATATCATAGGCGACTTCATTTGCCCCTCCATGTTTCGGGCCACGTAAGGCGCCGATGGCTCCGGTAATGGCTGAATAAATGTCCGATCCTGTTCCGGCAATCACCCTGCCGGTAAAAGTAGAGGCATTAAACTCATGTTCTGCATACAGGTTCAGAGAAATTTGCATGGCATTAATCCAGGACTCCGAAGGCTTTCTTCCATGAAGCAGGTGTAAAAAATGAGCGCCTATGGAATCATCATCCGTCTCTACTTCTATAGTCTTTCCATTATGGGCATAATGATACCAATACAATAGGGCGGAACTGAAGCAGGCCAGCAATTTATCGGCAATATCCCTTGCTCCCGAAACATTATGGTCGTCTTTTTCCGGTTGTATACTGCCAATGGCAGAAACAGTGGAACGCATCACGTCCATTGGATGTGCTGCGGCTGGAATTTGTTGTAAAATATTTTTAACTGAATTGGGTAATCCCCTCAGTGACTTTAATTTGGTTTTGTAATTGATGAGCTGAGATTTGGTCGGTAAGGATCCGTAGATCAGCAAATAGGCTATTTCTTCAAATTCGGCTTTTTGGGATAAGTCGAGGATATTGTAACCTCTGTAATGTAAATCATTGCCACTTTTCCCCACGCTGCATATGGCAGTATGGCCTGCTTCAATACCAGAGAGGGCCACACTTTTTTTGCCCTTGAAGGCTGGAGTTTCCTGGTTATCTGTCATTTTTTTTGGTATTAAAGAGGTGATCTAATTTTTGCTCGTACGTATGGTAGGAAATACTTTTATAGAGTTCTTCCCTGGTTTGCATGGTCTGGAGTACCTGTTGTTGTGTCCCGTCCTTACGGATATGTGCATAGACATTTTCTGCCGCTTTATTGGCTGCGCGAAAGGCGGACAGGGGATATAAAACGAGTCCTACCCCGGCATCCCGGAGTTCATTGACAGTGTACATAGGGATCATGCCAAATTCGGTAATATTGGCCAGCACAGGAATCCCTGTGGCATCGACAAATTTTTGATAATACGTAAGGTCGGCTATAGCCTCTGCAAAAATGAAATCTGCTCCGGCTTCTTTATAAGCAACCGCTCTTTCCAGCGTTTTTTCAAGACCTTCTACTGCAAAAGCATCTGTCCGGGCACCGATTAGAAAATGTTCATCCGTTCTGGCATCAGCGGCAGATTTCAGACGGTCAACCATCTCTTCCTTGCTTACAATTTCTTTTCCGGGCCTGTGACCGCAACGTTTCGCACTTACCTGGTCTTCTATATGCAGTGCAGCAGCCCCTGCTTTAATCACAGATTTTATGGTGCGGGCAATGTTGAAGGCAGAAGGGCCAAAACCGGTATCGACATCCACCATAAGCGGTAAATCACATACTCCCGTAATGCGCTCAATATCGATGAGCACATCGTCTAAAGTGGTAATCCCCAAATCCGGAATTCCCAATGATCCTGCAGCAACGCCTCCTCCGGACAAATAAATAGCTTTAAATCCTGCCTGTTGAGCCAGCAGCGCATGATTGGCATTAATGGCCCCCACAATTTGAAGAGGAATTTCCTCTTTTAAAGCCTCCCGGAATTTCAAACCGGGGGATTTAAATTCTTTTGTTTGCATTGTCAGTTTATTACAGATTTATATTGGTTAAGCAGTTCTTTAGCTTTAATACAACCATTTCTATCCAGCTGTACTTCGGTAAAACCGATGCTGATGGATATCAGGTGTAAAAGAACAATAGGCAATTTAAAAAAATTAGGTGATAATAAAGTAGTTTACCCGGTATAGTTTTAATGAGGTAAAATTAAGGCGGTGTTAAAATGCGGTAAGTACGTATTTTGAAAAAATAAGTCTGATATATTTCTATCTATATGAAATTTGGTTAATTTTGAATAGTTAAGGTAAAATATGAAAGAGCTAAAGGAAAGATTAACTGGTTTAGAGAAGACAGTTTCAAGTCTTCTGGAGTTGGGGAGAAGTAATCATGCTGTTACCAATGCATTGGTAAAAATGGTCGATGAACGATTTACTAGGGTAGATGTACAATTCGATAAAATAGATGAACGATTTACTAGGGTAGATGTACAATTCGATAAAATAGATGAACGATTTACTAGGGTAGATGCACAATTCGATAAAATAAATGAGCGATTTACTTGTGTTGATGAACGATTTACTCGTGTTGATGAGCGATTCACTAAAATGGATGAAAGATTTGATCGTGTCGAATTTAGATTAGGAACCATCGAAAGCCAGGTAAATATTCTTACAATTGAAACAGCTTTTAAATTTGACCATTTAGCTGATAGGTTAGACAATCTAACTACTAGGTTAGACAATTTTGAAAATGAAACAACGTCTAATTTCGGTCATGTAGTTACCAGATTAGACAACCTAACTACTAGGTTAGACAATTTTGAAAATGAAACAACGTCTAATTTCGGTCATGTAGTTACCAGATTAGACAACCTAACTACTAGGTTAGACAATTTTGAAAATGAAACAACGTCTAATTTCCGTCATGTAGTTACCAGATTAGACAGTATAACTGTTGAATTATCAAAAATAGGAATAGCAACACGTTATGAGCAAAATTATCAGGACCTGGTAAGATTCGGCAACTTTAGGCCATAATTCATTATCAGCATTACTCTAGAGGTAAGGAAGAATTTAATAATTCTCTTCTGTGTTTTTATTCTGTTTAACGATTTTCAGCTTTTGCTCTAAGTAATTGGTTCTTTTCCGTTTGTCTTAGTGTTCTTTTTACACTAATTCAGATGATTTCGTGTTTTATTGTTTGTTTTAATCGGTTTAGCCTTTTTATTTTTATGTTTTTTTTATAGATTCACGAAATAGAATTCATAAAATAATTTTAATAGGCCTGTTTTGATAGAAAAAAGACTTGATTTAAGAGAGCTGTGGGATAGAATTACAAATGATGATGATACTAAAGCATTTGAGAGATTGTTTTTTATCTTAAATACAAAACTTATTAAATTTTGCGAGTTATATGTAAAGCAGAAAGAAGCCGCTGAAGAAATCGTGGCTGACGTATTTGTCAACATATGGTCGTCAAGAAAAGAGCTTTTGCATGTCCGTAATCCTCAAACCTATATTTTTATTTGTGTGAAAAACAGGGCACTGAACTATCTTAAAAAAGCAGGTAGTTTTGCTATTGTCCATCTTGATGATAGTTTAATGGAATTGACAGCTGCAGGCAATCCACAGGATGAGCTGGAGAAGAAAGAGTTGTTCTTTCAACTGGATCAGGCTATTGATAGTTTACCTCAGCAGTGTAAAGTAGTATTTCAGCTGGTCAAAGAAGAAGGGATGAAGTATAAAGAGGTATCAGAAATCCTGAATATTTCACATAAAACGGTGCAGGCACAGATTTTCCGAGCGATGAAAAAGCTCAGCAAAGAAATGAGCCCATATTTGTCGGCCAGAAACTTCATCTCTAAATTTCTTTAATCTATATTCTTTCTATTTTTTTCAATACCGGTTTACACCTCTTTGAACCTGCAGGCGGTTAAGATTATTTTCTCATCGCAGCTATTCTACTGATCTTTGTTTTTATCTCTTCTGCATAGTTGAGAATTATACAACAGTCGTAATTCTTTATTGACAACTGTTGTACATTAAAACTGCGCTTTGCTTTATTGAACTCTGGTATACCTGCACTGACAATTTATTTGATACATCCTACGTAATTTGTGGCATTGAGTTTCGCCTCACATAAAACTTTGGCATAATCGCTGAACTCCTCACAGCAGCTGTGGATCTCATTTATAAAAGGCTCCATTTCATTTCCTTTTTCCTTCTTCCAGGATCCCTGCATCAAAATGTGGTAATTAAAAATGTTCCTTTCGGTGATCTTTGGAATAAGGCCATCAAAATGCAGATCAATGCTATTGCAGAGGTCAAGCATTTGTTCCAGCGAATAGCCGCTGGGCGTATAGCCCAGGCATACAAAAATTAATCCCTCACAAATCTGTGTCAGGTTTTTGGTGTACAGTGGGATAGCAATATCAATATGGTGGTAATTGTGTAATGCGGAATGAAGGCTGGCCATCCCATTTTTATAACATTTATCCCAATATTTCCTGGTGGTGCTGCGGTCTTTTTCCTCATCGAAGTGGCCGGGATGGATAGGGGTTTTACCGATTTTGGTATGCACCAGTTTACCTTTTCTGACAATGGAATGGAAGAATCGGTTGTTGTGCTGCAAGGCTGTCTGTAATGCAGCGTGGGTTGACACAATGAGGGAGACCGTTACCTCCATATCTTTAATGTTATCCAGTTTGCCAATAAAATCGGGTAGCGGACAGTTGTTGGTAGTCACCACCAGCATATCAAAATGTATAGATGTCCTTTGTTCCATTCCAGGATCCGCAAATATAGATTTTGTGGTCTGCAGGGTGTTTCTTGTACCGAAGCAATACATACATTCGGTTGCCATTACCTCGTTAATGTAATTAATGGCCAATTGAAGTAATTTAGTTTGGATATTCATCTTCTTATGTTGTTAAATGATCAGTTTGTTATTTTGCGCATATTTAAATTCATGGTATGATGCATTTTAGGGGGCTTGACTCCTGTTTTGAGTCTCAGTTTTCCAGTAATGATGCGTCAAATCCGGTATAACACACCAATTTGACCAGGCATATTCCTTCTACCAGGGTAGTGAAATCGTCAACTATTTTTAGCAGATACTCAATAATTGGTTCTCTATCTTGTCCATATTTTCCCTTCCAGAAGCCTTGTATAAGCAATTGGTAATGGTAGCGGTCGGCTTCAGTAATTTTTGGGATAATCTGTTCAAAGCGTGGGTCTATACCCTGACACAGGTTTAACAGGTCTTTCAGTGTATAATTTTGGGGTTCATAACCCATCATGACATAAATCAGGAACAGGCAGGCGTGTTCCAGTTGCTTGCTGATGATGGGCACGCAGATGTGTGGTTTTTGGCTATCGTAAAGAATGCGGGCATTTAACGTTAGTTGTTCTTTACACGTCTTGCTGTATTCCAGCGTGAGTCTTTCATCAGCCTGCCTGTCAAAATTAACATCGTGGGTACTCCATGTTCTACCTTGTTCTTTTGCATCATGAACCCTATACATGGGATGGACTAGCCTATGGAAAAAGCGGTTATTCCCTTTGATGGCCTGCGTCACTTCTTCTATGGTATGGACAATGAGGGTACAGGTGATGGGGCGCGATACTTCCGGGAGTTTAAATTTAATTCGTTTACCTGGTTTAACCGGTTGATCACTGGCTGTGATTACCAGAAAATCATAGTGTACGGCGGAAGAATGTCTCTTAGGGAGGTTGGAAAACAGGGAAGCCGAGGCGGTTTTGTTTTTGCTGCTGCCAAAGCAGAAAATAGCTTCTGCCGCCAGGAGTTCTTTGATGTGGTTGGCTGCCAAACGCATCGTTGTAGAATTGTAGTCTATCATTGGATTGGGTATTTATTGTTCTGTAACCTAATTTTTGGGCATAGCAAGGCCATTGGGATCAAGTCCTTTTTTTTAAAGTATTGAAAATTACAGGAGGATTATACCTGAGCAACTGAATAAGTTGCCGTTTTAAGGGGATAATTCAAGGTGAGGGGTAATGGAGGAGACAGGCCGGTTAATTTAATAGGATGGTCGTAAATGAAGAAAAGTATGGCGTCTTCGGCAGATGGAGTAAGGAATTGAAAAGTGGCTGTAAGGATTTTCATTGTTTTAATTTTTTAAGGCATTAAAACAATGAAAACCTGGATGGGGCTTTTCAAAAATATGAAGGCTCCCCGTACGCTCAAGTACCCCCTAGGTGGGAAGAGAACATCGTTCTCTAAAACGTGCAGTACGGAGAGCGCCCATAGTTTCGTGCAGCCGCAAAGATACAGAAACAGGGCATTCTTTTCATCCGTAACTTTGCACGTTTTTCGATTCCTAGGTCTACTTGAACAAAGTTTCTATGATTAAATGCTGTTTACAATTTAACCGGGTAAATGGGCTTGTTGATCACCCAAATACCACATGGTAAATGTAAGTAAAAAAGTTTTTATGTTTCAAAATAAAATAAAAAATTTATTAATAATTATTTTTAGGTTGGTATTCTGTAATTTACAGCAGAATGCAAAAAGATGAAAAATGAAGGCTTACGACCATTTTTAAGGTGTTAAAAAGTACCCCAGAATTCTGTCCCAATGGCCTGCATTTTGAATGGCTAGGCTATTTCATGCGAACGGTCAGTACCTGTGGTTTTCTTTATGATTTCTCTTATTCTGCTAAAGGTTGATCATATTCAGTCGATTGTTTCGGTTTCTATGATGTTTTTAGCTCCTTCAGGCTCTTCAATAGGAAAAGATATATCTCTGACTGTTTAAACTTGTTAAAGCTGCTCTGTAGTCTTAAATTGTGTTTTTAATTTTTATTAAAACCTGGTTTTCGTTTGCAATTGGTGTACAAAAGATCAGGAGCGTGCTGAAACTTCTTGTACCGTCGTGCAGGTCGGTACGACCTGGCTGCGTGCTGAGTCCGACCTAGGTCCGACTAAAAACAACTAGTTGAAAAAGGTCGGACTCAGGTCGGACTCAGCACGCAGCTAACACGGACCTAACCCAACGCGTCTCCGTATGATGTCTTATCCTTGTCAACAGGTTTGTTAAATTTTTATATTTAAATCAATTTTAATTTTGTGCTATTATTAGGAAAATGAAAAGCTTATAAAGGATTTGTGTAACTTCTATGGTTGTTATATTTTTATAATAGATTTTATTTTATTTATAATAATAAAATTGTGTTCTATATGTGAATATTGTTGATTGTAAATCTGGAATAGATACAGGGTGCCAATCAAAGATTGGTTTCAGCTTACCATTTGGTGGTTAATGTTGCTGGACGAGCCCCGGAACGGGCGGTGACTTTCTCCAGGATGTTTTGGAAAGATTCAGATTCATGGAGTGCATGTCAAGATTTTATTTTAATCACCACCTTTCCTTTAGCACGGCCACTTTTTACATAAGCTAGTGCATCGTTCGTTTTTTCAAATGGGAATACTTTGTCCAGTACAGGTTTAATTATACCTGATTCGATGAGTTTGGTTATCTTGCTTAATTGTTTTCCCTGGGCTGTCATAAAAAGGAAGAAGAAATCAATATTTCTCTTTTTGGCCTTTTTCCGGGTGCTTAAACTGAAGAAAAAGAGTAAGATCCTGACAAACCACGGAGCGTTTACTTCTCTGGCGAAAACTGGTGTTGGTGGGCCAGAAATTGAAATAACTTTTCCACCCGGCTTTAATATGTTTATAGATTTATGAAGTGTTTGCTGATCCTGACTATTCAGCACCAGGTCGTAATGCTCCAGGATATCTTCAAAATTCTCATTTTTATAATCCACCAGAACATCCGCGCCTAGATTTTTCAGTATTTCAAAACTTTGTTTACTGGCTGTTGTGGCAACAGTTGCCCCTAAATGTTTTGCCAGTTGGATAGCAATAGTTCCAACTCCGCCTGAACCCGCCTGAATAAAAACTTTTTGACCTCTTTTTAGGTTACCTTTTTCTACCAAAGCCTGCCATGCCGTTAATGCAACGAGTGGAACAGAAGCAGCTTCTTCCATAGAGATGTTGGAAGGCTTTAATGCAGCATCGTTTTCATTGACTGCAATGTACTCGGCAAAAGTACCAATACGGAAATCGGCTGCACGTGCATAGATTTCATCCCCCATTTTAAATTTGGTTACATCCTTCCCAAGCCCTATGATAATCCCTGCAACATCATGTCCTAAAACGAGTGGCAGTTTGTAGGGCAAAATCAGCTTAAACTCACCTGTTTTTATCTTAGCATCCAAAAGATTTACGCCTGCAGCATGGACTTCCACCAGAACCTCATTGGCATTTAGTTGGGGAACAGGTAGCTCACTGAGTTTTAAGTCCTGGTGCTTACTATATTTTTCAATGGTAAATGCTCTCATACCAGTTGGTTTTTTGATTGGTTGTTAAGGAAATCCTTGTATATTTTTCTGGGATTCACAAGGTTAAAAGCTAATTTAGGAAAAAACCTGCTCATGATGTAAAGCAATTTAGTATCCCCTACACGGATGGTAAACTGGTCTTTTTCCATCCCTGAGATCAGTTCTTTCACCAATTGTTCCGGAGTCATTTTCTTGTCCTTTCTTTTTGCTGTCATTTCAGTTGCCACAACGGGAGGTAGCAATTCAAATACCTTTACATTACTGTTCAGGATCTCCAGGTTTTTTCTTAGTAATCGGGTGTAAAAACTCAGGGCCACCTTAGTGGCAGAATATGTTGGTTCTTCCAGTGCGGGTACAAGGCTCAGGATCGAGGTCGTATTGATGATTGCGCTATCTTTTCTCGACTTAAGCATATCCATAAACAGGTTATTCAGTCTGATCACTCCAAAATAATTCACATTCATCTCATAGCTTGCCTGTTCAAGGATTTTATCGCTGGATACGCCCAGATTGAGCGCCGGGCTCCCAACACCCGCATTATTGTATAAAATATCAATACCTCCCATGACACTTACCTGCCTAAAAAGGGATAATGCATCATCCTCATTTTCCACATCACTTCTGATCGCAATTAAAGATGGAATATCCTTTTCTGCAGCCTCGAGTTTTTGTTGATTTCTGCCCGTGATAATGACTTTTGCACCGATTGCTGAAAATTGTTTCGCTGCCTCCAATCCTATACCTGAGGCACCTCCGGTGATGAGGATAGTTTTTCCGTTTAAGTCCATGTCTTTTTTAATAAATAGGATTAATGGGCCGCCTGTTCGGTGAGAGGCTCCAGTAAAGCATGGATCCTTTTGGTTTCACCTACCGGCACTTCAAACTGATTGTTTGCTAGAGCCTGGAACAATTCATCGGCTACTTCTGAAGGTGGAATGCCGTTCGCACCACCGATTCCTGCTGAGAATTCGGTATTCACCAAAGGAGGATAGACTTCATATACATTTAACTGTTCATTTTCTGCAAATGTATCTCTCAAGCCTTGTGTATAGCTGTGTAGTGCAGCCTTGCTGGCAGAATAGGTAGGCAGATATTTATTTCCACGGAATACCGCTATCGAAGAGATGTTGACCACTGCCGCATCTTTTTGCCTTAAGAGCTGTGGCAAGACCCGCGAAGTAAAATCGATTACACTGATATAATTGGTGTTGATTTCCTGGTAAGCTTTTTCTGTGACATTGTTATTTGCATCGCCCAGATCGTTCATAAAGGCTGCTCCTGCATTATTTATCACAATATTCAGTTCCGGATGGTTTGCTGTTAATTCGTTCGCAATACGGATACGTTCGTCCGCTACCGATAGATCACCCTGCATGGCTACGGCATTATCCAATTCCTGTAATGCCTTTTGCAGGCGTTCTTCATTACGGCCGTTAATGATAATTTTGTTGCCTGCTGCACTTAGTTTTTTAGCGAAGGCCAGGCCAATGCCGGCACTGCCGCCACTGATGAATATGGTATTTCCTGTTGTTTTCATGATGTTGATATTTATTGAATTAAAAAATTAGTTTTGCTGATCAGTTAAAGTTGGATAATCGGTATATCCTTTTTCCCCTGGGGTGTAGAAGGTAGCTTGATCAGGAGTATTTAGAGGGGCATTGGCCCAAAAGCGTTCTACCAGATCGGGGTTTGCCAGAAAAGGGACACCAAAAGAAACCAAATCTGCATCACCATCATTTATTACTTTATTCGCTGTTTCTTTGTTGAAAGCCCGGTTGATAATGATTGTTCCTTTATAAAGAGGGCGGAAATGTTTAGCCACTTCCTGAATGGCCTCTGGGTTATTGGATACATCGGTAAACGGTTCAATCAAGTGAAGGTAAGCCAAATCATAATCGTTTAGTTTGGTGACAATATGGTTGTATAGCTCGATTGTTTCCTTATCAATCAAAATCCCCATAATTCCATGCAATGAAGGATTTAAGCGCAGACCTACACGTTTAAGATCAACAACTTCCTTCAGCTCGTCCAGTATTTCAAAAAGAATACGGGCACGGTTCTCTACTGATCCACCATATTCATCTTCACGTTTATTGGAATTCTGACTGAAAAACTGTTGCAGTAAATATCCATTGGCTCCATGTAATTCAATCCCGTCAAAGCCAGCCTCAAAAGCATTTATAGCACCTTGTTTAAAATCAGCTATTGTCTTTTTGATTTCCAGTACCGTCATGGCCTGCGGCTCTTCGGACATTTTAAAACCTTCAGCGGTAAAAACCTGTTGGTTTGGATTAACTGCGGAAGGAGCCAATGGTTTTTTTCCTCCATGCAAATCAGGATGCGAATAGGCACCGGTATGCCAAAGTTGTGCAAATATCTTTCCTCCATGTGTGTGTACCGCACTGGTGGTCAACTTCCATCCTTCAACCTGGTCCTTGCTGTAAATACCGGGTACATTCACTACGCCCACTGCCTGCGGACTAATGAATGTGCCTTCAGTAATAATCAATCCGGCAGAAGCACGTTGCCCATAGTATTGTGCCGTCAATTCTGTAGCCAGGTTTCCAGGATTGTTGGAGCGGCTGCGTGTCATAGGCGCCATGACCATTCGGTTCCCTAATTTTAGGGTACCGAGTGGATAGGGTTCAAAAATTTTGGTATTTAGCAAATTATCCATTTCTATTTTCATGTTTTATACTTTTTGGTCTATTTATGTTTGGTAATATACTTTTTGGTCTATTTTAGTGTAAAAAAATTATACAGTGTATTGGTTCAATTCAAATTTTAGGCTTTTAATCAGCCCGTGCATAGGTTTAATTGTGTCCATGACCCTGCACATTACAATTCCGCCTTCTATGGCGGCGACCATTTTGAAAGAAAAAATAACCGGATCCAGCTGATCTGAAAATTCTCCATTGTTAATCCCTTCCTGAAGCAATGCAGTAAGCTCTTGTTGACCGGCTCTGAATACTTTTGCAACCTTTTCCTTTAGAACGGGATAGTTATCATCAGCCTCAACGGCAGTATTGATTAAAGGACACCCACCAGGGATATAGGTATCGATAGGGTCTTTATAGAAATCCATAAAAGCAAATAACTTGGCCTTTGCAGATTTTCCTTTAGAAACAGCCAGCCGTATTTTATCTGAAAGCTTCTTCAATGACAACTCAATAACCTGTTCGGAAAGATCTTCTTTATTTTCAAAATGTCCATAGAGACACCCTTTTGTCAGCTTCGTAGCAGCAAGTACATCATCTATACTCACGCCGGATATTCCTTTTTCATTGTAAAGAGGACCTGCTGTTTCTAATATAAATTGCTTTGTTTTTTCCGCTTTCGTTAGCATTACGATTGAATTGGTGTTCAAATATACTAAAAAGTATATTTTTATGAAGTGGAAATGCGACGAATGGTTATTCATTACATTATACAGACACAAACTATATGTGAACAATTATCACATAGGAAATTGGTTTTTTATAATCATTTATCGACTGATTTGCCTGCATTAACTATAAAGTGTCCATTTTGCCAAATCTTTCGAATGTGTTTAGGAAGATGGTAGCCAATTCGGCCGACGTTTGTAACGTCACCCGCAATTCCAGTAAAATTATTTCCGAATGGCTCTGTAGAAGCCTCAAATTTGTTTTATTTCAGCTATAGGCGGCGACTCTAAAACCTATACTGCTGTTGGTACATGTGATTAAAGTTACCTTGTCTTTCAACTTCATGCGTTTGGAAACTTTTATGTTTCAAAATTTAACTGCTTTTTTTTCGGATTGCGATATGAGGCATTTGATACATTTTAAGAGATCACTTTCACTACAATTGCCACTTCAAATGGCTCTATCACTCAAAAAGTGGAATAGTGGTTCCTATATTCATTGTTTGATTGCAATCATTGACTTCATATGTTGTTTGATCGAGATGTCATTATTGAAGAAATATTTGAATTGAATAGTAAAAAAGCGGATGCATTTTCTTTATTTGTAGGTGACCTTGTCCTGTACTTAACCATGAAAAATATTTTTTACACTTTTGTTATTTTTGCATCCTTAACGCATTCTTCAATTAAGGCCCAGCAAGCCTATTTAACTGGGATCATTAAAAATGAAATCACGCAACAACCAATTGAACAATCTTCCTTAAAAATTAGTGACAAACAAATTGGCACTGTTAGTAATGCAGATGGAAAATTCATGTTACTGTATGCTGGTATTCAGGAGACAGATAGTTTGAAAATTAGTTGTATGGGTTATCAGACTAAAGTTTTTTCAATAGCAAACCTCCAATCCAACCCAAATCAGGCTATCTATTTAAAACCAGTATCCTTTAATCTGACTGAAGTTGCCATTCATTCCCTTTCCATACCCGAGATTTTAAAGAAGGCAATAGATTTTACCGATTCACTAATCCCGGTTGAAGATAATCTAGGGGCCTACTATAAGGAATTTGCCTATCTGGATGAAAAGCTTTATAAATACGCAGACGCCGCAGTGCAATATAAAATAGACCATAAAGACAGGAAGACAAAACTCAGGATGAATATTGTAGAATCCAGAATTAAGAAAGATTCAGTTACGGAAGAAAACAAATGGAAATCTGAGGTTGAAACATTAATAAGTCCGGACCAGGCTCTGAAAGATTATTACAGTCTCCAATACCTTAATAAGTTAGTTCAGCCTAAACAACTGCACAAATACACGTATACCATCCAGTCGTATGGGGATCTTTCAAAGATCACTGTTAATCCAAAAACTGAAGTACATCAATATCTGCCAAATGCTGTTGTTTATATTAATACCCTAACCAATAGAGTCATGCAGGTGGAGTATGGTTACCTTACCCATTTAAAGTACATGCCAAAAGTTAATCTGATTTTTATCGCCTACTCTTGTGAGAAAAATAGTATGCTTGGGATTTACAGCGATGGTGATATTCCACTTTTAAGGTACTGCAGGGTTAAGCAGGATATCAGGTTTAAATTGGGCAAAAAACAAGGGCTTTTGGGATCTGTAGCAGAGGTATTAATTCATAATAACAATGTACCCGAACAAACAGAAAAAGGGGGTGATTCCTATAAGAAGAGTACTTTATTTAGAAATGGGAATCGTTTTTCAGATGACTTCTGGTATAAGTACAATACGATCTTACCAACTGGTAAAGAATTAAAAATATTGTCGCTGTAATCTCCACCTCCAGATACTAATCGCAATACAGGATTATTTTTAATAAGACGGTTAGAGATAGAACCGTTACTAAAAGGAATGTTTAAGAATCAAACAATGAACAGAGTTTAATCCAGGTCACAAAAAGCGGCATTTGCCGCTTTTTGTGACCTGGTAATGAACAATGATATTACAGCTTATTTTAATGCGTAGTTCAGGTAACCGCCATCCACAACGATTTCTGTTCCTGTAATAAAACTTGCGGCATCAGAAGCCAGGAATAAGACTGTTTTTGCAATTTCATCAGGATCACCAATCCTTTGCAGTGCGGTCGCACCAGCCAGATACTCTTTTGCTTCTAAGGGCACAGCGTTTTCTAAACCAGGTGTTAAAATAGGTCCAGGGCTAACGACGTTGACACGGATTTTTCTTCCCGCCAGTTCATTTGCCGAAATTTGGGCAATTTTATTCAATGCTCCTTTGGTTGCAGAATATACGCTGGCTCCGGAATTTGCAGCGGTGGCTACCGTTGAGGAAGTGAACACTACCGCTGCTCCATCTGCCAGGTGGGGGAGTAATTTTTGCAAGGTGAAGAAATGGCCTTTGACATTGGTATTGAATTGTGCATCAAAATTTGCCTCAGTTACTTTTTCTATTGGCTCGAATGTCGCAATTCCTGCATTCAGGAAAAGGACATCTAATTTGCTTCCGCTATCTGCAACTGCTTTTTCCAGGATCGAAATGTCTTCAAGTTTTGAAGTGTCCGATACGACAGTAAACAATTTTGGGTCGTTGATCTCTGCGTTTGCTTTTTGCAGGTTTTCGGCATTTCTTCCTGTAATCCAAACGTTTGCACCCGCGCTGATAAATGCTTTTGCTGTGGCCAGACCTATTCCGGTAGTTCCACCTGTAATGACTACATTTTTATTGGTAAAATCCATGATTGTATTTTTTTAATGTTTATGGTGCAAAGTTAGCACAGGTAAAATAATTTAGGTTACTTTGTAACGAAAAGTAACAGTAACTTTCGGGTAACAAAGTAACTTATGACGGAAAATGAATGCCAATTAGGGCACAAAAAAGAGATTATGGCCGTCCACGATGCGATGGACGTTTTGAACGGGAAATGGAAAATCTCCATCATTTCTTCAATTTGTTATTATAACAAAAGAAGATTTTCTGATATTCTGAATGATGTACAGGGGATATCCAACAAAATGTTGAGTAAAGAATTAAAGGAGCTGGAGATCAATAAACTGATAAAGCGAACGGTGTTAGCTACTCAGCCTATAGCTGTGCAATACCAGTTAACTGAATATGGTATAACGTTGAAGACCATTATCAATAACCTGGCAGAATGGGGGATAGAACACCGTAAAGTAATTACTGGTAAATAGAATTGATCATGAGTCAGTGGTATCCCATAAGAGATTCTTATTGGCAACTGTAAGCGCTATGAGGTGAAGGCAAAGGGGAAGATTAGTCTTTTAATAATCTCCAATAGATCATTTCATCGTCCATCTTTATGATGCTGAAATTGAGCAAAGACAGTATCTTTTGTGACCCCAAGTTGTCAGTGAGGCAATTTGCAGTAATTGACCTGACTTCTTGTTGCTGAAAGGCCCATTTCAAAATTCCGGTGGCTGCTTCAAGGGCAAATCCCTTCTTGCGTTCTTTTGTAATTATACCGTATCCAAGATCTACCTCTCCATTCTCATTGGGAATGCCCTTGAATCCAATATCTCCGATCAATAAATTGGTATTTTTTTCTATGATCATCCAGGACTCAAATCCGGAAGGTTGGTTTACCTTAACCAGGTTTTTAATGATTCTAGGCAAGGTGTCCAGGGTTTCCGGATCCGGCCATCCGCTGCCAGGATAAATTCCCATACCGGCAATAGTCCCAAAAACGTTGGATAGTGACTCTATACAGATGTCCATTGTGAAAGGAAGCAGCGTTAATCTAGTGGTCTGAATATTGAGTTGCATACGTGTGATCAAAGATAATTGCAAAAAATCAATTAATTAGATTCTTATGTTATGACCTGCAGGAACACAAGAGCTATTGATTGAGTATGTTTTGGAGAGGATTTAAAAATAGTTAAATATGTGACTGATGCATTGTGGTGTGCTAACCATAAGGTTATGGCGCCAGTTAACACAAACTTTGTTAAGTGTCAAGTGGATATCTATAATAAGTGTCGAAAATGACGTTGTACTTATCTTTGACTTTATTGACAGAAATACATATTTTAGGAAAAAAATAATTTGATCAAATTAATACCAATACAATTCGATGGGAAACTTAAGGGAGGGTCAACCAAACCTTGGAGTATTTCATGTATTGACGAAAATGATCCTGATATAAAATTGATTCCCTGTGTGGTTAAATTATTTACACCAAATAACGTAGCACAGAGCTGTCATATCGCAAAGGAATTTATTTGTTTGAGCTGGCTAGAGAGTTTGACTGGATACTCCAGAAAGCTATATTATAGATCTCAATGACCCCGAATTCAGAAGCACACTGGATCCTGTAGACTTAGAAGAGCTGAAAGGCAAATATCAGGGGGCAACATTTTGTAGCAAACTTGTCAATGCCAGTCTGGTAAATGAGGATCTCAAAAAATCTACCTTTAATATCTGGGACTGTGCAACATTATTTGCCTTTGATTGCATGATCATGAATGCAGATAGAGGAGGTCATCATAACAAGGCTAACTTATTGCTTGATGATGATGGATTTATACTAATTGACCATGAGCTCTGTCTTCATTTTATTGATGGTGACTCTGAGCGCGCTTATCAAGCAATTTTAGATGAGTTTAAAGACAATAAGTGGCCACAAACCTACAATCACCATCTCTTCTACTCGAAACTGAAATCCTATAGAGGGCAGAAGAGACCCCTTTTTGATACATTTAAAGAGTACCTAGGCAGAATGGACGTAAATAAAATCGAATTATTGATTGAAGAACTTAAGAGGTCAGGTATCAATGTCGGTGGAAGTGATCGATTAATTCAGTATCTTTATTACCTCAAACAGAATTCCAATAAATATTGTTTGATAATGTTAAGTCTGATCGCATGATAAAAGGAACCTATCAATATGCTTTATTGCAATACCACCACTCGCAGTTGCTAGGGGAGATATTGAATATCGGTCTTGTTGCATATTTTCCTCAGTACAAGAGATTAGAATTTATATTTCCTGAAAAACTTATTAGATTAAAATATGCCTATCCGAATGTTCCTGAGAGAACTATAAAGTCTTATTTCAGGTATTTTCAGGAGCGTGTGAATACATTAAATAAAACTCCACATTTGTTCTACGATCATGATATGGGGAACGGATTCCAGCAATTTTTAGAAAAAGAATTTCTGGCACCTGATGCGTCAGCATTGCAGTTTGGAAATTATCGCAATTCAGTGCTTTACACTCCAGAAATTCAAAAGATTACTGATCAACTTTATAACCTGTATTTTTCCGTATTTCAAATTCAAGATAGCAACACAGAAAAAGTAGATGAGTCCATCTTACTTAGAAAATACAAAAAATTTTTAGGTAAATTTCTGAATAATGATCAATCATTAAATAAGACAAGTAATATTTATTTGGACTATGCGATACGCCCTAATGCCAGTGCTTCTATTAGATTTGATATTGCATGGAAAGAACATGCAAATACACATTTGGTAAAGCCTGTTAGCTTTGATCTCCAAAGACCCGAATCCATTCAAAGGAAAGCATGGCAATACTTTGGACAGTTCGAGGATCTTCAAGAGTTTGCCACCCAGAATGGCTACCTATTTGATGTAATTCTAGCTAAGCCCAAATCAAAGGATTTGTTTAAGCCTTATGAAAACGCAATCCGTCTTCTTGGAAAACCCAATAGGGTAAATCTAGTTGAGTTTGATAATCTGCAGAGCTATTCTCAACATACAATGGAGTCAATCCTCGATCAATAAAATTGTTATAATTTCTTGCCCTGAATCCCCACTATTATATTCTGAATTCCTGTTAATTCCAATTTTATTTTCAAAGCTTGTAAGCATTTGACTCCTTGATATTGTCTTTATACCAAATGACCAGGAATACAGACGAATTAATCAATGGACAAGGATAGGTTTTTAGAGCTGCTGACTAAAGAACTTTCGGGCGAGATCTCGGAAATGGAAAGGAGTGAATTGATCTATCTGAGGGGAGAGGACAGTTATGATAAAGAGCAGGAAGATTTACTGAGGGAGTATTGGTTGGGTGGCCATAAAAAAAGCTATGACAGTATGGCTTTATTTAAGACCATCCAGGAGAGGATCGGCAGGGGCGAATCTGGTGAGGATAAAGCCGGAGAGCAGGAGTCGACAGACGATGAAGAGGATCCCTACCGGGAATCAAAACGAGACACCTGGATAAATAGGATGGCTACTGCTGTATTGCTTGCTTTTTGTGGATTTATTGTTTACAACAGCTATTTCACCTACAGAACGGAATTGCTCATTAAAGAAACTTCGAAAGGAGTGAGGTCTGTTTTTACCCTGGCTGATGGAACTGAAGTCCGATTAAATGCAGATAGCAAACTGGAATACCCGGCAAACTTTTCTGACACTACCAGGGATGTATTCCTGACAGGAGAGGCATTTTTCGATGTAAGTAAGGATAAAGCACATCCATTTATCATCCATACCAAAGATATGAACGTTAAAGTAGTGGGAACAACATTTAACGTCAAGGCTTATGCAAATGAAAACCTAACTGAAACAACTTTACTGACCGGTGCGATCACGGTAACGCTGAATGATTTGTCCAGGAAACAGATCAGGTTAAAGCCAACGCAGAAACTGGTGGTGAACAATAGCCGTAAAGGCCCTAAGATCGTCAGCCTTTCTGAGGGAAAAATTAAAGCTTCCATGGGACAGCTTACGTATTATCCGGGGCAGAAAACCATCGTGGAGACTTCATGGACAGAAAATAAACTGGTCTTTAAGAATGAAGGTTTTCCTGCACTGGCCAGAAGTATGGAAAGATGGTATAATGTAGAGTTTAAGTTTGAAAATGAACAGGTAAGACAATTGAGGTTTACCGGTATCATTGAAAAGGAAAACCTCAATGAAGCACTTAAGGCACTGCAACTGACAGAAACATTTCATTACAACATCAGTAATTCCGTAGTGAGGATATTTTAAAAGAAGAATACAAAACAAAACTATAACATAACTAACTATTAACTAAAACACTTAATTCAAAATTTCATGAAAGACTATTACACCTAACCGATGATTTTACGAAATCAACAGGTATGTCTGGCCCCTGACAGCATACCAAAATTGTCTAATTTTTAACTTCCCTGAGGAGGTTAAATCAATCACAAAAATTGATCAGTATGAAATTTCTATCGCGCCTTAATGGTGCTGTGCACAAACATGCCCCAGCCAAACTGCTTGGCTTCGTAAAAGTAACTTCGGGATTAATGTTAGCTTTTAATCTCAGTGCTGTTGCCGGAGTTTATTCACAGAATAAAATCTCCTTAAAAATGAGGTCTGCCGAATTTGTAGACGTGCTTGCCCAAATCGAGTCAAAAACAGATTATAAATTTATGTTCAGCAACAGGAAAATTCCTGCCGGAAAGAACATTAATATCGATGTGAAAGATAAAGATTTGTCTGAAGTACTCGATGAAACATTAAAAAATACAGGTTATACGTATAACCTGCTGGCCGACCACCTGGTGGTTATTGTTGCCAAAGGCGAGAAAGTAGCTGATATCGTGGTGAAAGGTAAAGTAACCGATGAAACAGGTTTAGCTGTGATCGGAGCTTCTGTGAAAGTAAAAGGTACAAACAGAGGCGCTACCACAGATGCAAATGGGATGTTCTCCATTACAGTTCCGGATAATGCAGTCTTAGTGGTATCTTATATCAGCTATGTTACGCAGGAAGTGAATGTGAACGGACAGACGACCATCAATATCGGTTTGAAACCCAATACCAACGACCTGAAAGAGGTGGTGGTGACTGCTCTTGGTATTACGAAAGACCAGAAGACTTTAGGGTATTCGGTGACTAAAGTTGGTGGTGAAACCATGAGCCAGGCAAGAGAATCCAATGTGGCCAATTCATTGAGTGGCCGCGTTGCAGGTTTGAGTGTTGGTGGTACAACTGGTGGTCCTGGTGCTTCCGCCAGATTGAATATTCGTGGGGCAACGTCCTTTACTGGCAGCACATCGCCCCTGATTGTTATTGATGGGGTGCCAATTGACAATACACAAAGAGGAACAGGTGCCGGACAGTATGGTGGTTCTGACGGTGGTGATGGTTTCAGTAACATTAACCCGGATGATGTAGAAAGCATGACTGTGCTGAAAGGATCTACAGCTTCTGCACTATATGGGGCTAGGGCTGCGAACGGGGTGATCAATATTACGACTAAAACCGGTAAAAAGGGGAAAGCTAAAATTGAGTATAGCGTCAATTTACAGTTCGATAAAGCAGTGGACAATTCCGATTACCAGTATGAATATGGCCAGGGACGCGAAGGTATAAGACCCGGAAACAGAAATGCAGCGATTACTTATGGCCTGTATTCCTGGGGGGAGAAAATGGATGGTGTGCCCACCATTGCAGCGGATGGGAATTTATATCCTTATTCAGCCGTAACTGATAATGTAAGTACATTTTACAGGACTGCCCCGAGTTTAACAAACAGTGTTTCAGTTTCTGGAGGTGGGGATAAGGGCACTTACCGTTTGTCTGCCGCAAATCTGGATGCCAAATCAGTATTGCCTAACAGTGGTTTGGTAAGAAAAACATTCAATTTCAGTACCAACCAGGAGCTTACAGAAAAACTATCTGTGAATCTGGTGGCTAATTATATAGATCAGAATGACAAGAACAAGGCTTATCTGAGTGATTCTCCTCTGAATGCAAATTATGCGCTGCAATTTTTACCAACCAGTACCAATGTAACGATGTTATCTCCGGGATATGACTTATCAACAGGTAGCGAGATGAGTTGGAATGACAATATTTTTGTCACCAATCCTTATTTTGTTACCAGTCAACTGGTCAATAATAATGCACGTAAGCGTTTTATAGCTGCAATTACAGCGAAATATGCTTTTACGAAATCCCTGTCCTTACAGACCCGTTTAGGTTATGACATGACGAACGACCGTTCACTTTCAGTGACGCCTTATGGAACAGCTTATTCGAATTCCGGATCAGGTGCACTGAATGGATTTTCGCAATCCCAACGAATTGAAATGAATACGGACGCTTTGCTGAATTTCAATAAAGATGTGACCAGCGATTTTAATGTGAATGCAAGTGTGGGTGCCAACTATCGTAAAGCTACCTATGAGATCAATGGTACCAGTGGAAATATTTTCATTATACCTTATTTGTATACACCTTCCAATGTGAAGAATAAGGTCCCGATTTACGATTATTCAATTATTGAGACACCTTCGGTCTACTATACAGCCGACTTCAGCTATAAAGGCTTACTTACCCTGAGTACTACAGGCCGTTATGACCAATTCTCTACGCTTCCTACAGATAAGAACAGCATTTTTACCCCTTCTGTATCTACCAGTTTCATATTTTCACAACTGAACAATCTTGGAGGAGCTTTAAGTTTCGGTAAGTTAAGGGCCTCTTATGCAAAGACCAGCGGTGAACCTGCAGAAGCTTATTTAACGCAGCAATATTATACCATTGGGAATGATGTGAATGATCTGCCAACAGGTACTTTTACAAATATTCTTCCGAATGCAAACCTGGAACCTTTTTCCTTAACAGAATTCGAGGTAGGTACCGAGTTGAAGTTTTTAAACAACAGAGTGGGTATTGACGCTTCATTCTTTACCCGTAAGACGGAAGGTGAGGTGGTCAAGGCTTCTACGTCTACAGCGAGTGGTTTTGAGTCGAGGTATGTGAATCTGGGATCAACCAAAAATACCGGTATTGAAATCATGCTTTCTGGCACACCGGTTAAAACCGATGATTTTAGCTGGAATTCCAGTTTCAATTTTACCAATGTTAAAACAGAGGTTCTGGATATTGATAATGACAGTGATGCGCCATTAAATACAGGTACTTACAGGCCAGGAGATGCATACATCGGTGTCGTTAAGGGGTATGGCGTTGCGCAGATCATGGCCTATGATTATAAATATGATGCAAATGGTAATGTGGTGATTGGTAGTAACGGAATTCCCCTTCGTGGAGACCTGAAACCCCAGGGATCTGGATTACCTAAAATTTATGGTGGATGGAACAATGATTTCCAATACAAGAACTGGAATCTCGGATTCCTGATCGATTACCGGTTTGGCAACAAGATCTTATCAGCTACTGAATTTTATTCTTATAGGTATGGCTTGAATAAGGCGACCCTTCCAGGAAGGGAAGGCGGTATTGTTGCTGAAGGAGTGATGGCAGATGGAACCGTAAATACGATTAATGTAGATGCAGAGACCTATTATACCGGATTGATGTCGAATGTAAATAAATTGGCAGTACTGGATGGTAGTTTTATCAAATTCCGTCAGGCTACACTGGGCTATACCTTGCAGTCAAAAAATCTGGGCAGATTACCTTTTTCGTCGATCAGTATAAATCTTGTTGCCCGTAACCTTTTTACCCTGATGAAACGTACGGATAACATTGATCCGGAGAATACATTCTCCTCACAAGTAGCACTGGCAGGTGTAGAGGGCGGTTCTCTTCCTTTCACCAGGACTTACGGATTCAACGTTAACTTTAAATTTAAATAGAACAGCCATGAAAAAGATATTCATATACTTCGCCTTTTCGGCAGTCGTACTTTCCTCGTGTTCTAAAGAACACTTAGGGGAGACAAATATAGATCCTACAGCAGGTACGATTGCAGATACGGATCCGAATTTCCTGCTTACTTCCGGGCAATTGGGATATGCCAATACCGGATATACACAATTGTTGTACCCCTCTACTATGATGCAGGGATTAGCCAGTACCTTTTCTTATTACGGTAACGGAGATAAATATATAAACACTGACGGTACCATCGGCTATCATGCAAGGACCTGGAATGAGGGCTATACCGCACTGAGCAGGTTGAATCAGGCACTGATCATTGCCAAAGCACAGGATTCAGTGAAATTTCATAATGTGATACAGATTGTGAAGATTAACCAGGTTTTCTTATTTCAAAGAATTACAGATACTTATGGAGATGTGCCGTTTTCTCAGGCCTTAATGGCTGAATCTGGCCTTGTCAGACCTGTATATGATAAACAGCAGGCGATTTATACAGCAATGCTCAACCAGTTGGAAACTGCCATTCTTGCCTTAAATCCCACAGGCGTTACAGCTACCGGTGATGTATACTATAAAGGGAATGTAGACAAATGGAAAAAAGCAGGTTATTCCCTGATGTTGAGGTTAGCCATGCGACTGACTAAGGTTGATGCTGCCACTGCAAAAACATGGACTGAAAAAGCGTATGCCGGAGGATTGATGGCAAGCAATGATGATAATGCAGTTTTCATCCCTGATGGAGGTGCTGATGATACCAGGAATGCCAGCTTTGGTGCATTAACTGTTGGTGATGACTTTAAACAAGTGAGGTGGAGCAAAACAATGATCAACTTCCTTAAGGCAACCAGTGATCCACGATTAAGTGCAATTGCTGAAATTTCTGAACCAGGGCTTGTGAATAATGGCAATACTACATTGGTAGGAGATAATACAGCCAGCAGACAGGTTGGATTGCCAAATGGGTATGACCTGGGATCGGGTGCTACAAATATCGAAAATGAACCCAATTATCCGGGTGCAACAGGTACTGGTAATAATTCCGCTCCCTTAGGTGGTTACTCCAGGCCAAGGGTTGCTGTATATATTCAGGCGAGTGCACCTATCGTTACCCTTTCCTATGCGGAGACAGAGTTCCTGCTGGCCGAAGCTGCATTTAGGGGATGGACTGTAGGCGGTACTGCGGCTGAACATTATACAAAAGCATTAACGGCTTCACTGAGTGGACTGTCACAATTGTCTACCGCCGCAACCATCAGTTCTTCCACTGTGGAAACCTATGTGGCTGCGCACCCTCTAATTGCTGGTCAGGAATTAAAAATGATCAATGAGCAATACTGGGCAAATGAAAATGCGACATTTAGTTTTATTGAAAGCTGGGCAAACTGGAAAAGATCAGGTTATCCTGTGCTGACTCCAGTGGTGTATACAGGCAATGTGACCAATGGTGTGATTCCGAGAAGGATGATTTATCCTTCCACAGAGGCTACATCAAATGGTACGAATTATCTTTCCGCTGTTTCCTCTCTGACCGGTGGCGATTTGCTGACCTCCAGGGTATGGTGGGATGCCACTAACTAATCTCATTTGCTTTCCTATCGCATCCGCGATAGGAAAGCTTTTTTTGCCCCTTGCCATAGCTTTCAATATCTGTATACCAATAATTTTACCCAATAACTTATTTATCATCGTCTGAAAAAACTTAGCTTAGAATGTTGAAATTTATGCGCCTGTTCAATTAAAAGCTAACGCATAACCTATACATCCATAAAAAAATCAACACACAAGATGAAACGAACCAATTGGATAATTGTATTGATTATACTCTTATCAGTAAAAGTAAAAGCGCAAAATGGAGTGCACCAGCAGTCGTCGCTCTATGAATGGCCTGCAGAAAAAGAAGTCAGGGCAAAACTGGATAAATGGGAAGACCAGAAGTTCGGGATGCTGATCCACTGGGGATTGTATGCAGTGCCCGGAATTATTGAATCATGGCAGATCTGCTCGGAAAACTGGATCGAAAGAGACAGTACCATTGCTTATGAAGACTATAAAAAATGGTACTTCGGTTTGCAAAAAGACTTTAACCCCCTGAAGTTTAATCCTGAAGCATGGGCAAAAGCAGGAAAAGATGCAGGAATGAAGTATATGATCTTTACGACCAAACACCATGATGGATTTTCCATGTTTGATACCAAGGAGACCGATTTCAGCATTGCACACGGGCCTTTTGCCAGTCATCCTAAAAAGGACGTGGCAAAGTATGTCTTTGATGCTTTCCGTAAGGAAGGATTTATGATCGGAGCCTATTTCTCTAAACCAGACTGGCATTCACAATACTTCTGGTGGTCAAAATATGCTACGCCGGACCGCAATACCAATTACGACATCAGGAAATACCCCTGGAGATGGAATAAATTTAAACAGTTTGCCTTTAACCAGATCAATGAGCTGATGACAAATTATGGCTCAATTGATATTCTATGGCTTGACGGCGGATGGGTACGCCCGTTATCTACTGTAAATGATGAAGTCAGGGGCTGGGGTGCCGCCATTCCTGAATGGGACCAACAGATTGATATGCCTAAAATTGCTGCGATGGCACGAAAGGCACAACCTGGACTGCTGATGGTAGACCGTACGGTACATGGCCCATATGAAAATTATCAGACTCCGGAACAAAAGATCCCTGAAAAACAACTGGACCATCCATGGGAAAGCTGCCTGACTTTAGGTACTTCATGGGGGTATGTCAACAATGAGGTCTATAAACCTTCTTCAGAAGTGATCCGCTCCCTGGCAGAGGTCGTGGCAAAAGGCGGAAGTCTGCTGCTGGGTGTGGGGCCTTCACCTGATGGTACTTTACCGGCGGTTGCCGTTTCCCGTATGGAAGAGATCGGCAGCTGGATGAAAATGAATGGAAAGGCTATTTACAGTACAAGGATTACTGCCGATTACCATGATGGAAATACCTGGTTTACACAAAGTAAAGATGGGAAAATGAAAAATGCAGTATATTGTTTCCCTAAAGAGGAGTCGCCTGCCGCAAGTATTGAGTGGAAAGGTAATGTTCCCGCAAAAGGAAGCAAAATGACACTGTTGAATATCAATAAATCAGTAAAATGGGAAGTGAAGGACAATGTAGTGAAAGTACACCTTCCTGCTGCCCTGAAAAATAATCCGACAGTTTTTGGTGCATTGGCATTTACTTATCCTGCAAAATAAAAAGACTATGCTTAAATTTAATCAAGCCCGTTTCCACACTGCTGTTAAACGCTTATGTGTGTGCAGCACATTGATCGCTGCAATGGGAACCCAGGTTTTTGCACAAACAAAACCTGCAGTGCAACTTACCAAATATGTAGACCCTTTTATTGGGACTGGTGGTCATGGTCACGTCTTTATGGGCGCGGATGTTCCTTATGGCGCCGTTCAGTTAGGGCCAACAAACCTGTCTACCGGCTGGGACTGGTGTTCAGGTTATCACTATAGTGATTCTACCATCACAGGTTTTGCCCATACCCGGTTAAGTGGTACCGGTATTGGTGACCTTGGCGATATTTCAGTAATGCCGGTAACGGGTTCTGTTGTTCTACTAAAAGGTTTTAGCAATAATCCTGGAGTAGGCTATTATTCTCTTTTCTCCCACAAGGAAGAAACCGCTAAACCCGGATATTACAGTGTACGCTTAAAAAAATATGATATTAAAGCCGAATTAACGGCAAGTAAAAGAGTCGGATTCCATCAGTATACCTTTCCCAAAGGAGAGCAACCCAAGATCCTTATCGACCTGAAGCCAGGCACCGGATGGGATAGTCCTGTGGAAACGTATATCCGCCAGGAAAATGATACGACAGTATCCGGTTACCGTTACTCGAAAGGCTGGGCAGCAGATCAACGGATCTATTTCACCGCCGTATTTTCAAAACGCATCAAAAAATTCTCGGTGTCTGACAGTACGGCTACCAAACCCGGCCTGGAGCTAAAAGCACTTGGGGTGATCGGTATGGCAGAATTTGATGCCAATGAGCATGGCCCTATTCAACTTAAGGTCGCTATTTCTCCGGTGAGCATCGAAAATGCGAAACTGAATATGAAAGCCGAGATTCCGGGATGGAATTTTGCTGCACAGGTTGCAAAAGCTGATGCTGCCTGGAACAAGGAACTGAGCAGGATTGTCATCAAAAGTGATGACCCGGATCAGATGAAGATTTTTTATACTTCCCTGTACCATACCATGATTGCGCCTTCAGTGTTCAATGATGTGAATGGCGATTACCTCGGCACGGATAAAAAGGTGTACAAAAATGCGGGTTTCACCAATTATACTACCTTTTCCCTCTGGGATACCTACAGGGCTGCTCAACCCCTGCTTACCCTGATCAACAGTGAGAAGGCTGGTGATGTGGTGAATACTTTTCTGGCAATCTATAAGCAGCAGGGAAGATTACCTGTTTGGCACCTGATGGGAAATGAAACAGATTGCATGGTCGGAAATCCTGGAATGATTGCTCTGGCAGATGCTTACCTGAAAGGGATAAAAGGGTTTGATAAAGACCTTGCCTATGAGGCGCTGAAAGCAACGGGAATGAGGGACGAAAGAGGACTTCATCTGCTGAAGAAATATGGATACATCCCGGCAGACAGTACCGTGGAATCTGTTGCGATGGGAATGGAATATGCTATTGCCGACTGGGGTGTGGCACAAATTGCAAAGAACCGAGGCAATAAGGAAGATTATGCCTACTGGAGTAAGCGAGGTGCCGCTTATAAGGAATATTTTGATAAGGAAACCCGTTTCATGAGAGGCCGTTTCGCCAATAATACCTGGAGAACACCTTTTAACCCTTTCCATGCGATTCACCGTCAGGATGATTATACTGAAGGTACGGGTTGGCAGTATTTATGGCTGGTACCACATGATGTGGAAGGTCTGATCGGTTTACTGGGAGGGGAGAAACCTTTTACGGCAAAACTGGACTCCCTGTTTACCGCTACGGGGAGTATGGGAGCAGAGTCATCACCCGATATCAGTGGATTGATTGGTCAGTATGCCCATGGAAATGAACCGAGTCACCATGTGACTTATATGTACCCATTTGTTGGGCAGCCTTATAAAACGGCCGACAAGGTGAGGGAGATTATGTCGACCCTTTACACGACTAAAGTGGATGGGTTAAGTGGTAATGAGGATGTGGGACAAATGTCTGCCTGGTATATCTTTTCTGCCCTTGGGTTTTACCCGGAGAATCCCTCCAACGGAATGTATGTTTTTGGCAGTCCTGTAGTGAATGAAGCTACGCTGAAAGTTGGTTACGGTAAAACGTTCAGCCTTTCTGTGAAGAACAACAGTAAAACCAATAAGTATATCCAAAGTATTAGCCTGAATGGGAAAGCCTATACCAAATCTTATATCCTGCACAGTGAGCTGGTTAAAGGAGGGAAGATGGTGATACAAATGGGTGCCAGGCCTTCGGCTACCTGGGGAGTGAAAAAGGCAGACCGCCCTTATTCTGTGACACAATAATTCATTTTAAGATAGATACATAACAATGTTTACAATGACAAAATTTCAATACATCAAGAGACTTTGTATTTTGATGCTCCTGCTGATTGCAGGAGGGCAGGTGTCAGCTCAGGATCAGTATGAACTGAATGCAGGCTGGGTATGTATGCCGGTTACCCAGGTAAAGGCGCAGGGCACAGAGATCTCTGCTGCTTCCTTTTCCCTGGCTAACTGGAAAAAGGCAGTAGTGCCTGGAACGGTATTGACAACGATGCTGGTGAATAAGGAAGTTCCCGATCCCTATTTTGGAATGAACAATGAACTGATTCCTGATATTTATAAAACAGGAAGGGATGAGTATACCTACTGGTTTGTTAAGGATTTTAAGGAGCTGCAGCCAGATGCCGATGGGCAGGTATGGCTGAAGTTCAGGGGAATTAATTACAGCGTGGAAGTGTTCCTGAATGGTAAAAAGGTGAATGATACGCCTTTTAAAGGGATGTACCTGCGTAAGTCGTTTAATGTTACAAAGCTGCTGGCGAAAGATGGCAATAACCGTCTGGCAGTGATTGTTTATCCGCCGGATGTGGTAGGTAATCCGAACGGGGGACAAGGTGGCGATGGTACGATTGCCAAAGGGGTAGCTTTGCAGTATACTGCCGGCTGGGACTGGATCCGCCCTATCCGGGATAGAAATACCGGTATATGGGATAAAGTACAGATTGTTCGCACAGGTAAAGTAAGTATGGACAATCCCCATGTGGTGACATTGGTTGCCGGAAAAAGAAAACCGGAGGGCCCGCAGGAACCAGCAATTATTAAGGTGTCTGCCGAACTGAAAAATACAAGCGCCAAAGAAGTTGCTGGTGACCTGGTGTATACCATCGCCGGTCAGAAGATTGTGCAAAAGGTTTTGCTGAAAGCGAACAGTACCTCAGAAGTTAAATTCCCCGATTTTGTGTTGAAGAACCCGAAATTATGGTGGCCTGCAGGTTATGGAAAACAGGATATGTATGCCTTGCAGCTCAGCTTCCTGGAAAAAGGAAATAAGCTGTGTGATAGCCAGACGGTGAATGTGGGGGTACGGGAGATACAAACAGCCTGGAATTCCACAACCAGCAGTAAGGAAGTGGCCGTGAACGGACAGAAAATTTTTATTAAAGGCGGGAACTGGATTATCTCAGATGCCATGCTTCGTTTTTCTAAGGAAAGATATGATACGGAGGTGAGGTACCACCGTGACATGAACCTGAACCTGATCAGGATCTGGGGCGGCGCACTGATTGAACGTCCGGAGTTTTATGAAGCATGTGATAAATATGGGATGCTGGTGTTCCAGGATTTCTGGATGTCGGGCGACTGTAACGGGCGCTGGGTAGATCCGATGAAACTGGAAGATCAGTGGACACGCAGAAAATATCCGGATGATCACCACCTGTTCCTGCAATCGGCAGCAGATATGATTAAGATGGTAAGGAACCATGCTTCACTGGCGATCTGGTGCGGCGGTAATGAGATTACCCCTCCCGATGATATCCTGATTCCTTTAAGGGATTCGATCCTTCCTGCACTGGATGGTACCCGCTGGTTTATCGATTATTCGAATTCAGACGATATGTCGAGGAATACCTTAGGTGGAAATGGTGATGGTCCTTATACCATCCAGAATGTCGCTACCTTCTGGGAAACCCGGACTTACCCCTTTAATTCTGAAGTGGGATCTGTGGGTGTAGGTGATATGGAATCACTGGAACGTTTCCTTCCGAAGGCAAGTTTAATTGCTCCACAATACATTGCCCCAGAGAAAAGAGGAGAAAAGGGGCCATCGGAGAAGGTGGATTCGGTGTGGGATTACCACAATTACCTCGGCGTAGGATATGAACAGCATATTTTACCTTACGGCAAACCAAAAAGTATTCAGGATTTTGCCAAAAAAGCACAGGTGGTAAATTATGACCAGTACCGTGGCCTGATGGAAGGTTTTAGTTCACATATGTGGGACTGGTATACCGGGGTGATTATCTGGAAAACACAAAATCCGTGGACGTCGATGCGCGGACAGATGTATGATTATTACCTTGATCCCAATGCCTGCCTGTTTGGCCTGCGCTCTGGTAGTGAAATGCTGCATTCCATGTATAATCCTGTAGATGGTACGGTTATGCTGGTGAACAATGGTTTTGAGAGTAAACAGAATGTGATGCTGGTGGCAAAGGCCTATGATATGGCCGGTAAAGAAACCATGCTTACCCAGGTGTTCTGTTTTATGGATCCCTCAAGCAACAAGAAGATCCTGTCGCTTAAGAAAAAAATGGATGAGCTGTCGGCCGAAAAAGGATCATTCCTTTCCCTGCAGTTGCTGGATGTGAATAAAAAAGTATTAAGTGATAACCTGTATTGGCTGGCTGACAGCAAAGGCATGTATTCCGGATTAAATGAACTGAAGTCTACCCCATTGAAGGTAAGTGCAAAACAATTGAAGGACGGAAAGGTGGAAGTGATACTGACTAATCCTGCAAACAGTCCCGTAAGTTTCTTTAACCGCATTGCTCTGGTAGACGCAGAAACTAAAAAAAGAATATTGCCTGTGTTTTACGATGATAACTATTTTTCTATCCTTCCGGGCGCGGAAAAGAAGGTCATTGTGGAGTACACTGCGGATAAAAAAACAATGCCTGCAATTACTTTAACCGATTATGCCGGCGGGGAACAAACCATTTCTGTTAATCCATAAAAATTACCATATTTAAAATTCGAATGAGTGATGCAACCAACTAAACTATACATACATATATGACTACAACAGAAAAGAAAGGCGCAGGGATAAACCCGATCGTAATTATCGGCGCGCTGTTTTTTATTTTTGGATTTGTGACCTGGCTCAACTCCGTCTTGATTCCTTATCTTAAACTGGCTTGTGAGCTGAATAATTTTGAGTCATACCTCGTAGCTTTTGCATTTTATATCAGTTACCTCGTGATGGCAATTCCTTCCTCATGGGTTTTGAAAGCTACCGGATTTAAAAAGGGCATGGCAATGGGCTTAGTGGTGATGGGTGTAGGTGCCCTGATCTTTATTCCTGCTGCACTGACCCGTACGTATGGCTTGTTTTTACTGGGATTGTTTGTTCAGGGGACAGGACTTGCCTTATTGCAAACGGCTTCCAATCCTTATATTACCATACTGGGACCACCGGAAAGTGCTGCGAAAAGGATCAGCATCATGGGAATCTGTAATAAAATTGCAGGTGCGATTGCCCCGATTGTTTTAGGTGCCATTGCACTTAAAGATGTGGATGGTTTCCACCATAAAATCAATGCCATGACTCCGGTGGAGAAAGCGGCAGAACTGAGTGCTTTGGCGGAAAGGGTAATTTTACCTTACGTGGTGATCATTATTGTATTGGTAATTCTGGCGGTGCTGATTTATTACTCTTCTTTACCGGAGATTGATACAGATCAGGAAGATGAAACGGTGAGTGCCGCTACAGCAGGAAAAACAAGCGTTTTCCAGTTCCCTCACCTGGTGATGGGCGTGATTACCGTGTTTTTATATGTAGGTGTGGAAGTGATGGCTGGAGATACGGTCATCAGTTATGGTGCCTATCAGGGGATCCCACTTTCTACAGCGAAGTATTTTACGACTTTCACCCTTCTGGGAATGATCTTGGGTTACCTGATCGGTATCCTCTGTATTCCCAAATATTTTACGCAGGAAAATGCAATGAAATGGTTCGCTGTACTCGGCGTAATCCTTTCCATAGCTGCGATTTTTACGACAGGTTATGTGTCTGTATTGTTTATTGCCTTACTTGGTTTCGCCAATTCATTGGTATGGCCTGCAATTTGGCCACTGGCACTTGCAGGACTTGGACGATTTACCAAAATAGCTTCTTCACTGATGATTATGGGGATTGCCGGTGGTGCAATTATTCCATTGTGTTACGGTGCCCTTGCGGATGTGCTGAACGCACAGCAGGCATACTGGATTATGGTTCCTTGTTACCTCTTTATCCTCTACTATGGCGCTGCCGGATACAAGGTAGGAAAAGCTAAGATCACTAAATAAAATACCAGGGGGGATGTCTAATCCCCCTTTTTAATACATATACTATACGTATAAAGTTGTTTTGAAGACCTTATGCGATAGTTTTTCATGACTAAGAAGGAAATACCAATGAACATAACGATGATCAGGAAGGGGAGTATATGGTCCTGCCTTTTGATAAGCGGGATGGTGTGCTGCCCTTTTTTTGTGCCGGCACAGCAGACCGTACCGAGATATAAAGATCCAAAAGCTACAGTTGAAGAACGGGTAAAAGACCTGCTCGGCAGGATGACCCAGGAAGAGAAGATCGGGCAGCTGTCTACGCTGCTGGGGTGGGAAATGTATGATAAAAAAGGAGATAAGGTTAGGGTCTCCGCAAAGTTTAAAGAAGCGATTGCCCAAAGGCATATCGGAAACCTGTGGGCAACGCTGAGGGCTGACCCATGGACAAAGAAGACATTGCTGACAGGGCTTGACCCTTATCTGGCAGCAGAGGCAACGAATGAGCTGCAACGTTATGTGATGGAGCATAGCCGTTTGCAGATCCCTGTGTTTATTGCGGAAGAATGTCCACATGGACATATGGCCATTGGAACGACTGTTTTCCCTACTTCGATAGGTCAGAGCAGTACCTGGGATCCTGAGCTGATTGGCCGGATGGCCGGGGTGATTGCAATGGAAGCAAGGTTACAGGGGGCACATATCGGTTATGGACCGGTGCTCGACTTGGCACGTGAGCCACGCTGGTCGCGCGTGGAAGAAACTTATGGAGAAGATCCTGTGCTGAACGGCATTATGGGCGTAGCGATGGTGAAGGGGTTTCAGGGAACTCATATCGGCAGCGGCCGGAATGTGATTTCTACCCTGAAGCATTTTGCTGCCTATGGTGTTCCCGAGGGAGGGCATAACGGTGGAGGCGTGAATACAGGGGTACGTGAATTGTACCAAAGCTACCTCCCGCCTTTCAAGGCTGCCGTTGAAGCAGGAGCCTTGTCGGTGATGGCGGCCTATAATTCTATTGACGGTATTCCATGCAGTGCAAATGCATGGCTGATGAATGATGTGCTGCGTAAACAATGGGGCTTTAATGGTTTTATGGTGTCCGACCTGGGCAGTATCGATGGCTTGCTCACGGCTAACCATGTCGCAGCAGATATGAAAGAGGCGGCTGCAATGGCCATGAATGCCGGTCTGGACAATGACCTTGGTGGAGTGGCCTTCTCTGCGCCTTTAATGGAAGCCTTGAAGAATGGCACGGTGAGTCAGGAGCGCATCGATGAAGCTGTTGCAAGGATGCTGAGACTGAAGTTTGAAATGGGCCTGTTCGAAAACCCTTATGTGAAACCAAAACTGGCGAAACAGGTGGTGAGAAATAAAGCGGCAGTGGCACTGGCACGCCAGGTGGCAAGAGAATCTGTCGTGTTGCTTAAAAATGAGAAGCATACGCTTCCTTTCAGCAGAAGTATCAAATCTATTGCGGTGGTTGGTCCCAATGCCGATAATATGTATAACCAGTTGGGCGATTATACCGCTCCCCAGGATAGTGCCAATGTTTTTACCTTGCTGGAAGGCATACAAGCTAAACTGAACGGTGCGGCGAAAGTGAATTATGTGAAAGGCTGCGATATCCGTGACACGACGGATGTACGGATTGATGCTGCGGTTGCAGCAGTGCAGGCAGCTGATGTCGCTGTGGTTGTGATTGGCGGTTCAAGTGCCAGGGATTTCAAGACTGAATATATCAGTACAGGGGCAGCTACGGTATCGCAACAGGGTACAGGAACGGTCAGTGATATGGAAAGCGGTGAAGGTTATGACCGCTCTACGCTGGATTTACTGGGTAAACAGCTGGATCTGCTGCAGGCCGTGGTGAGGACCGGCAAACCGGTGGTGGTGGTCTTTATTGGTGGAAGGCCCCTGAATCTAAACTGGGCTGAGGCGAATGCCCCGGCAATTCTGAATGCCTGGTATCCTGGTCAGGAGGGTGGAAATGCAATTGCTGATGTCCTGTTCGGTGATTTTAATCCGGCAGGGAGATTACCGGTTTCTGTTCCGCGTTCGGTAGGCCAGTTGCCTGTTTATTACAATTATAAGAGTCCGCAGAAACATGACTATGTGGAAGGTCCTTCCGGCCCGCTGTACGATTTCGGATTCGGACTGAGCTACAGTAAGTTTGATTATAAGAATCTGCAGGTCAGCCTGAAGGAAACGACAGATCTGCAGCTGGATATTAACGTTGAGCTGACCAATACCAGCGATGTGGATGGGGATGAAGTGGTCCAGTTGTATATTCATGATGAGGCCGCATCTGTGGTTGTCCCTGTGAAACAGCTGAAAGCTTTTCGCCGTGTTCATCTGAAAGCCCATGAAACAAAAACTGTTTCCTTCGGTTTATTGAAAAATGATCTTATGCTCTATAATCAGCTGATGGAGCCGGTCGTGGAAGCGGGAGTATTTAAACTGATGGTGGGGGCCAGCTCAAAAGATATCAGGCTAGAAACAAAAATCAATATCAACCAAAACTATAAAATCAAATGAAGAAGATTCTTGCAGTAATTATTTTCGCTTTTACAACGGTTAGTTTGAAGGCGCAGAACGATGAAAACCTGGGTATTATTCCTGCTCCGGTTTCCGTAGAAAAGAAAACAGGGGTTTTCCAGCTCGATAAAACGGTGGTCCTGGTTTCCGGGGAAACCGCAAATGCGGGGGCAGCAGATATACTCAATGCTTTTATCGTGAGCAATGGTGGTTTCGCCCTGCGTACAGAAAAGGTTGCAGGCACAGGTAAAAGTATTGTCCTGACTGCTAAGGGAGCCGATCAGTTACCTGATGAAGGTTATTTACTGGAAGTGTCTCCACAGAAAATAACCGTAACCGGCAAGGCTGCGGGATTATTTTATGGGGTGCAGTCGCTCATGCAGATGATGGCAGAAAAAAAAGGCCAGAGCATTGCTATTGCTGCGAGTGTGATTAAGGACTATCCGAGATTTAAATACCGCGGGATGCACCTGGATGTGGGAAGGCATACTTTTCCGGTGGCATTTATCAAAAAATATATTGACCTGATGGCACAATATAAGCTGAACAACTTTCACTGGCACCTGACCGAAGATCAGGGATGGAGAATAGAGATTAAAAAATATCCTAAGCTTACTTCAGTAGGTTCCCTGAGAAGCGGAACAATTGTTGGGCACCATCCGGGTGTGACGAATGACAATACACCTTACAAAGGCTTTTACACACAGGATGAGGTGAGGGAAGTGGTGGCTTATGCGTCGAGAAAGTTTGTCAATGTGATTCCTGAAATTGAATTGCCGGGACACAGTTCGGCGGCAATTATGGCTTATCCGCAGTTGAGCTGTTTTCCTGACAGGGATACGGCTATAGATCCTAAAACACCATGGGCAGGCAGCAGAAAAGGAAAACAGGTGCAACAGACCTGGGGGGTATTTGATGATGTGTTTGTTCCGAGTGAATATACCTTTAAATTCCTGGAAGATGTGCTGGATGAGGTGATTGCCTTGTTCCCTTCTAAATATATCCATATCGGCGGAGATGAAAGTCCTAAGGATTACTGGAAAGAATCTCCATTCTGCCAGCAGCTGATTAAAGATAAAGGGTTGAAGGATGAGCATGAACTGCAGAGTTATTTTATTCAGCGCATTGAGAAGTATATCAATGGCAAAGGAAGATCGATCATCGGCTGGGATGAAATCCTGGAGGGTGGATTGGCACCAAATGCGACGGTGATGTCATGGAGAGGATTAGAAGGCGGTATTGCTGCAGCGCAGCAGAACCACGATGTGATCATGACCCCGAGCAGCAATGGTTTATATTTTGATTATGCACAGTCGACATCTAAAGATGAGCCTGTAAATATTGGCGGGGTAAATCCTTATTCGATGACCTATAAGTATGATCCTGTTCCGGAAGTCCTGTCTGCAGACCAGAAGAAATATATTCTGGGGGTTCAGGCGAATCTATGGACGGAGTATATACAAACGCCTGAAAAGGTAGAGTATATGGTACTGCCGAAAATGTTTGCCCTCAGTGAAATTGCCTGGACACCGCTGGAAAGAAAAAACCTGAAGAATTTCTCTGAGGAACGTATTCCGGTACACCTGGCCCGCCTGGAGAAAACACGTACGAATTTCTGGGTACCGACACCGCTTGGCTTGCCGGAAAAGGCAGTGAGTGGAGAAAACATCAGTATCGAGTTAAAAGCACCTGTACTGGGCGCAAAGGTGTATTATACACTGGATGGTACCCGTCCTTCTGAAATTTCAAGGCCATGGAATGGGCCGATGAAAATCAATGTGCCTGCCGGTAAAACACTGACCTTGAAAACCATTGTCATTACCTCAGGAGGAAAGAGAAGTGTGGTGACTGAAACAGCTCTAAACAACAGTACAGCGATGAATGCAAACTAAAATTTGTCCTTTTTACCTGTGCAAAATTTGGTTAAAATGCTTTTTTAGTATAAATTGCTAAAATAAGAGCGGGAGGGAGCAGGTGCTCCTTCATCCATCTTTTTGAAACAAAATTTATACTGATGAAACTCAATAAACATATTTTACGGCAGTCCGCAGTACTTGGCGGACTGCTTTTTTTATTCGCCTGCCAGCAAAGTGCTTCCGAAAAAGCAGTAGACTCCAGTTCGAAATCTGTGGCCCTGGAGAAGGTAAAGAATAATTTCCCTTTTTACAAGAATATTGTGGTGAAACCCGGCCATAGTTTTGAGGTAGTTAGCTGGGGAAAAGGAGTAGATAGTGTAGGTGGTTACCTGTTACTGATGTCAGATTCCGTAAAGAATAACTATAAATCTTTCTCTGTGGAGCGGGAGGGCATTATTACTGATGCCTGGAACATGGACATGGACAATGATGGTAACCCTGAATTGTACATTGAGCTGCTGAGCAAAAAGAATGTGAAAGACCTGAATGTGTATGAATATTCAGGGAACAGCTTCAATAAAATCACTTTTCCTCCGCTGAGCAGTAAGACCAAGAAGACGTATGGTGGTAACGATAAGTTCATGATTAAAAATGGAGACCTGTTCCGGACCTTTCCAATTGTGAATTCAACGGATACGACAGAACAGAATGGGAAATTGAAAATATTGCATTACAGTCTGCGGGGCAATAGTTTTTCCGTAGAGGAAGTGAGTGAATAATATCAGCTTTCTGAAATTCAGCTGGTTCTGCTGGATAAAAAAACAAAGCATAAAAAAAGCGTTTCATAAGAATGAAACGCTTTTTTTATGCTTTGTTCCGGATTAATGTTTGTCCTGGAGCTGATTACTGATTCGTTGGAACTTTTCGATCAGGAGGTCGATTCTTTCCTTTTCCCTGTTCATATATCCTTTTCTGAGTATAGTGGCACAAAATACGATCCAGATGATGGTAAACAGGACAAATGAGAGTTGTATCCAGGTATCCATCTGATTTAAGGTCTCATAAAAATACAGGGTAACACCAATGGAAACCGCGAAAGTATAAAACCAGTAAAGTTTGTTATGGAGGTGAAGCCGGCTCAGCTGATAGGCTTTTAAATTGGCTAAATAGGCTGCAGGATGTATGGTGAAATCATTTTTTGAGATCAGGAGGTGTTCTTTAAATAAAATAAGGGTATAAATGGCAACTGTAGCAATGATAATGCCTATGCCTACCGGGGTTGTCCAGGAGTTGAAATCAAATAATACCAATATGGAACCTATGGCAAGGAAAGAGACCACCATACCGGCAATATTAAAGAGGGATTTGGTGCGGATCGCCTTCACCTCTTTTTTAGCCTGGGCGAGCATTTCCTCTGAAGAGATTTTTACCTCAACGGAATGTGATTGCCAAAGGGACTGTATATGTTCAAATTCTTGCATGCTGATTGTATATTTCTGTCAATTTTTGTTTAATGCGGTGAATTTTCACACGCAGATTTCCTTCGCTAATACCAGATATATCTGCTATTTCATGGTAAGGCAATTCATCCAGTACCATGGTAATAATTAAACGGTCGTTTTCTTCGAGTTTTGAAATAGATTGGTAAAGGAGGGCAACCTGTTCATTTTTCTCTGAGAACTCTTCCACCTTGTTTTCAATAATGTTCTCTGTAAGCTCATCTTTGGCCTGTCTCTTTTCAGCACGCAGGTAAGTGAGACAGGTGTTAACGGCTATTCTGTAAATCCATGTTGATATCAGCGATTTATTCCGAAATTTATCCAGGTTTTGCCATACTTTGAGAAAAGTTTCCTGCAACAAGTCGTTTGCAGCATCGGAGTCTCCTGTATAACCATAACACAAATGGAAAATTTTCTTGGAATTTGTATCGAAGATTTGCTTAAATAAGATGTCTTTCTGATCCAATCTGCTTTAATTTAATATGTCTATGATAAATACACTGTATAATTGTTACAAGTGCAGGTGATTTTTTTACGTTTTCCACAAACTTTCCGAAGTAAGTTAATTATTGTAGTTTTACGCTCGTAAAAATAACTTAAGCAAAGATAATGTCAAAAAACAACAGGCTGACCTTTTTTATTTTTCTTGCATTGGTGCTGGGCGCTGTTCTTGGGTATGTATTAAATGTAAAATCATTTGATACGTTTAACCGGACCATCAGCACTGCAGATGATCAGGTGAAAGAGGCAGATGCAAAGTTGAGTGTGATTAAAGATACTACGCTTACGCAGTATACACAGCTCAATTTACAAAAGAAGGAGGCTTTACAGCTCAGGAAGGAGAGTGAAGCGGCAAGGGAAAAGAAACTGGAACCATTTACCTTATTGAGCGATATTTTCCTGAGGCTGATTAAAATGATTGTTGCCCCATTGGTATTTGCCACGCTGGTGGTGGGTGTAGCCAAGGTAGGGGATATCAAGGCAGTGGGACGGATAGGTGGAAAGACCATGCTGTGGTTTATCAGCGCTTCCTTGTTGTCACTGATATTGGGACTGATCCTGGTGAATATCTTTAAACCGGGTGAAGCCATGAACCTGCCGCTACCCAGCAGTAATGTCGATACCGGCTTGCAGAAAGCAGCTTTTTCCACAAAGGATTTCATAGCCCATATTGTACCAAAGAGTATGGCCGAGGCGATGGCAACCAATGAGATTTTACAGATTGTCGTTTTCTCTTTATTTTTTGGGGTGGCTACGGCAGCTATCGGAGAAAAGGGAAAAATCGTTATTGAATTTTTTGATGCCGTTGCCCATGTGATTCTGAAGGTGACCGGTTATGTGATGAACTTTGCACCTCTGGCAGTTTTTGGGGCAATGACAGCGATTGTGGCCAAACAGGGTTTAGGTGTACTTTCAACCTATGCCATATTTATCGGGGAGTTTTATTCCGGGATGCTGCTCTTGTGGATTGTGCTGATTATGATCGGGTATGCCATCCTGAAGAAAAGGGTATTTAACCTGATGAACAGGATGAAAGAGCCGGTGTTGGTGGCTTTCAGTACGGCAAGCAGTGAAGCTGCCTATCCGAGAACGCTGCTCCAATTGGAACGTTTTGGCTGTAAGGATAAAATTGTGAGTTTTGTACTGCCCCTGGGCTATTCCTTCAACCTGGATGGCTCGATGCTGTACATGACCTTCGCTTCCCTCTTTATTGCACAATCTTACGGTATCCATTTGTCCTTTGAACAGCAGATTACCATGCTGCTTATCCTGATGTTAACCAGTAAAGGTATAGCAGGTGTACCCAGGGCTTCCCTGGTGGTGATTGCAGGTACGATAGCGACCTTTAACATCCCTGAAGCTGGACTGGCTTTATTGATTGGTATAGACCCCTTGCTGGATATGGGTAGGTCGGCCACAAACGTGATTGGAAATAGTATTGCCACTGCAGTAGTGAGCAAGTGGGAAGGAGAACTGTCAGAAGCACAGGATTAATTATTAAAATTTTATGAGTAGCAAAGCAAAAAAAATATATCTCTTATTAACCATTGTTGTCCCTTTTCTGGCATATTCAGTTTTTTATTATATGCCAATGATTAAAAATGCCCCGTTCAGGTCGGGCGAGTTTGTCTCCCTGCAGTTCAAATGGGGACCTGGAAATAACCTGGAGAATTCCTATGATTCGGCAACAGGGATTTATCAATACAAGAATGCGAAAGATTCCCTGGTGAGGAAAAGCTTTAAATTAAGGCACAATGATATCATTTATCTCCATAACAAAGCCAATGAGCTGGGATTGTGGAATTTCCCGGAAGTCATTGCCAATGAAGGTACAGATCTGAAAAAATCGGATGTCCTGCGTTATGAAATGCAGTTCAATTACAAAAGGAAATCAAAAAAAGTGATATTTTTGTCTGATTACCATGATATTCCAAAGTTAAGGGATGTGGCCACACAGATGAAAACGCTGGTGGAGCAGACAATTACAGATGCTGAAGAACGTTATGGTAAAGCATTATAAAAATCTTTATGATTTCTAACAAATATATTCTATATTTGCACCTCGATAAAAAACAAACAATTTAAAATAATAATTATTTAACAATGTACGCAATAGTAAATATAGCAGGACAGCAATTCAAAGTTGCAAAAGACCAGCACCTTTTTGTACACCGTTTGCAAGGAGATGAAGGCGCTAGTATTGAATTTGACAATGTATTGTTGGTTGAAGACGGAGGTAACATCTCTATCGGTGCTCCTGCATTAGCAGGTGCTGTAGTTTCAGCTAAAATCGTGTCTCATTTAAAAGGTGATAAAGTAATCGTTTTCAAAAAGAAACGTAGAAAAGGTTACAAAAAGAAAAATGGCCACCGCCAGTATTTCACTAAAATCCAGATCTCTGGTATCAGTTTATAATTATTGTTAAACAATTGATAGGCAGTTTTACTGTTTGTTCATAAAATATAAAACAAAATGGCACATAAAAAAGGAGCCGGTAGTTCGAGAAACGGACGTGAGTCGCATAGTAAACGTTTAGGTATCAAAATTTTTGGTGGTCAGGAAGCTATCGCCGGAAACATTTTAGTACGTCAGCGCGGAACTAAACACCATCCTGATAAAGGTGTAGGTATTGGTAAAGACCATACTTTATTCGCTTTAGTTGATGGTACTGTAATCTTCAGAAAAAAACAAGATAACAAATCTTATGTATCTGTTTTACCTGCAAGTGTAGTTAAAGAAGTTGTTGAAAAAGCTGCTCCGGCTGTTAAAGCTGAAAAAGCTACTGAGCCAGTTGCTGAAACTGAAGCTCCTGCTAAAAAGGCACCTGCTAAAAAAGCAGTTAAAGCTGAAACAGAAGCCGCTACAGAAACTGAAGCAGCACCAGCAGAATAATATAAATTATTAGCAATAAAAAAAGAGAGTATCTATTTGGGTACTCTCTTTTTTTTTGCCAAGGATTGGTCCTTTCAATCCTTTTCAATTGTAAATGACCTGTATCTTGTTTTTAATTTCCTGAAGCTCATTTTCCAGGGCTTTTAAAGAAGCGGAGAAGCTTTGGAGGGTAAGCTCCAACTCTGTGATCAAAGTCGGTATACCCGTGTGCTCTGCGTCTTTTGACTTCATGTCTTCTTCCCCATGTAATAACCAGTTGTAACTCTTTTCATAATGTTTGGAGAGTATACACAAGGTATTAAATGTCGGATACTGATTTCCGAGTTCAATTTGCGAATAATTACTTCTCGATAGATTTAAAAGTTTCGCCACATCTGCCTGTGCCAGGGATTTTTCAATTCTTAATGATTTAATCCTTTCTCCCAGGCTTTTCTTTGATAGTATTTCTTGCATAAATAATAATTTTTTCGTTGGTTTGTGAATTGTTCTATCCGTGTAAATAAGGCAATTATTGAACCATAAGAAGTTTAAAGCCAATTGAATTACGTTATTAGTGTATATTTAGATGTATGATGAATGTCAACAATATGAAAGTTAATAAAGAATATGCTTGTATATGTGTCAAACTAAGGGAAATGAGTCATGAAGCTTAGTGCTTATTGTGAATGTTATTCCGATAACTCCTATTTCCTGTTCAACGAAAAAAATCAAATTACTTTTTTTGAAGTTCATTCTATAACTAAAGTTGGGTATTTCCTGAAAAATTTTCCTGTAATTGGGAAACCAATTGTGGAAATCATTTCACAACCATACGAGAAAAGATTTTTAAATCTGGTCGAAGATTGCTTTAAAGGGAAATCTTTTAATATTGAAAAAAGGATCAAAATTAAAGGTGGCAATGATATCCTGGTCCAGATTGTCCTTACCCCGGTATTCCTGGAATCTGGTGTTAAACATGTAAGTTGTACGATTGTAGGCAGCGACAGGAAGTCGAACCAGATGAAACTGATGGATGAGTATTCCCGCCTGGCATCCCATGATCTGAGGGCACCCATAACGAATATTCTGAGCCTGACCAGTCTGATCAGCTTCAATGACCTCCAGGTATTTGATACCGGTAAAATTGAAGGGTTACTGAAAGATATTAATGTCCAGGCAGAAAAACTGGACGATATTATCAAAATGCTGAATAGGCTTGTCAACCAGGGGCAGGGAAATGTCGATTTTACTGCGGAACAGATCAAGAAGGATGCGAAGCATATTGTTTTGGTTGATGATGATTCGCTGACCAATAAACTCCACCACATGATTATCACAAAGCACAATAAAAACAGGAAGGTAGTGCCATTTGACAGTCCAAGTCTGGCACTTGAATATTTGAAGCGCCATCAGCCCGACCTGGTCTTATTAGACCTGAATATGCCGGAGCTTGATGGTTGGAAGTTCCTGGATCTGCTGGAGGAAAACCGTATCACTGTTGATGTTGTCATTATTTCCTCCACAATTGATGCGGCCGACAGCAGAAGGGCAGGAGCCTATCCATTGGTTAAAGATTTCCTGATGAAACCTTTAACCTATGAAAAGATAAAACACCTGATAGACGAACAATCAAATTAATACTCCCTGTGGATTAATGATTTTGCCAGCTTTAGCAATACTGATTTTTTGTTTTCATCTGCATTTACGCTTTGAAGAGCTGAAAAGGAAAGCTGAAGACTGTCCTGCATTTCTGCTACTGCTAACTCCCTTATTTTGTATTTGTCATACAATGAGGTAATGGACACGATTTTTGAAGGTATATCTATGTTCAGTAGTTGTTTGTTGAGAATGTTGAGGTCTTCAGCCGAAACCAGTTCTTTTAGTTTGAGCAACAAAAAAGTCTTTTTATTGGAAATGATATCACCGCCAACCTGTTTACCGAATTTTGCTGGATCCCCGTATACATCCAGGATGTCATCCTGCAGCTGAAAGGCTATCCCAAAGCTTTCACCAAAGGTATACAATAAGCTTGCATCTTCCTCTCCTGCACCTCCTACTATAGCACCTAGCTTCATGGCTCCGCCTAACAGTACAGCAGTTTTTAAACGGATCATATTGATGTATTCAGCGATGCTTACATTATCTCTTTTCTCGAATTCCATGTCTAACTGCTGTCCTTCACAAACACCTTGTGCAGCTTCATTAAAACAATCCAGTGCAGCTTTCAGCACCTTCACATCGATATTGGAAATATGTTTGTTGGCTCGCCCCATCATGACATCTCCACTCAGTATGGCATTGTTAACTCCCCATTTGATGTGAACGGTATCATTACCTCTGCGCAAAGGTGCATTGTCCATGATGTCGTCATGGATTAAAGTGAAATTGTGGAAAGTTTCTACTGCCAGCGCAGCTTCAATGGCGATGTTAATGTCAGTGTTAAACATTTCTGAGCTGAGAAGGAGCATTACCGGCCTTAGCCTTTTGCCTCCAAGGCTCATGATATATTGTATGGGGGCATACAATTGAGCAGGTGTTGCAGGGTATTCGACTTGATTGATGGCTTTTTCTATGCGTTGTTGTAATTCAGAAATTGTATGCATTATTTTTTTACTTGTGGTATTTTTTCTAATATTTCTATTGCGTTTTGTTCTTTTTCTGTTCGGATGATGCCCTGGTTGTTTTTCCAGAAAGCTTCTCCTGTGACCGTTGCCTTTACCATATCCTGGTCATTTATTTTTCCATTGATCTCCTTCAGGTTGTCTTTGTTTACCGGCAGCTGGTCTACCATATATAAAGTAGTATATAGATCCGTTGTTTTTGCGCCGACACCCAGTACTTTCAACAGGTTGGAGGTATTAAAGACTACATAATCCAATACATTGTCCCCATGTTCATCCTGTTTAAACTGCGCTGTAAAAGTCGAAAATTTATTTTTAAAACCTAAGGGTCCTCCTCCGGATATTTTAACCCCACGGATATTCCCTTCCATTTTGAGGACTTCATTGCTTACTGTATTGACGTAATAAATTCCTTCAAAACTGAGCTGGTGTTTGATCTTATATTTAGGGATACAATTGATCTTGGCAATTTCCTGTCCGTTGAGCTCGTAGGTCCCCAGGAGTTTTAACTGATAAAGGGAATCTACCTTTCTTGTCAACGGTTTTAAAACATGGTTATTTCCCAGGTATCCGGATAAGATAAAAGTAAGATAGCTAAGGTTGTCATAGGAGATCAGGCTTTTGCCTTTCAGACTTCGCGCCTGTGTAGGATGCCATGAAGACATGGTATATGCTTTCCAGTCGGCTTCAAAGAATATCTCATTCATGTAAGTCGGACGTTCGCCTTCATAGGCAATCTGCCGGATAAAAGCTTTTCCATAATGAGATTCTCCGGCAGTTTTTCTGGCTTTATCACTCACTTCCTGCATAATGGCTATCGCAGGGTTGCCTACGCTTACTTCCTTCAGCGTCAGTACCTGCGGGATCAATGTGATCGACAGGGATTGATCGCTGCCGGTTTTCAGGTGCAGGGCATGGTAGTTGAGATGTGAGATGGCCAGGCTTGCAGGAAGTCCGCTGACCTCAATTTCAAACTGGCCATTTTCATTGGTTAAGGATTTTTTGGCATTTTTAGCCTGTATCGTGGCAAAGGGCACAGGTAATCCTGTTGTTTTATCTTTTACAATCCCCTTCAGCCTTTGCTGTGCAAAACTGCTGGTGGAAATCAAGAAAAAAAGGAACAGGATAAAAATACTTTTCTGCTGCATGTATACGCCTTATTGTCTTAGTCTTGCGTGAGAGAGAAATCTATTTGTCGTTTTGACAGATCTACTTTTTTCACTTTCACTTTCACTTCATCGCCCAATTGGTATTTCTTTTTCTTGCGTTGTCCCACGATACAGTAATTTTTCTCATCAAGTACGTAAAAGTCATCCGTGATGTCTTTCAGCCTGATCATCCCTTCACATTTGTTGTCGATGAGCTCAACATACATTCCCCATTCCGTTACGCCGGAGATGATGCCCATGAACAGCTGACCCACATTTTCTTCGAGGTATTCAACCTGTTTGTATTTGATGGAAGCCCGTTCTGCATCAGCAGCACGTTTTTCCATGGCGGAAGAATGTGAGGCCGCAGTTTCATACTCATCTACATCCGCAGAGCGTTCGCCATTTAAATAGGCTGCAAGCAGGCGGTGTACCATCACATCAGGATAACGCCTGATGGGTGAAGTGAAATGGGTGTAATGGTCGAATGCCAATCCGTAATGGCTGGTTTTCTTGGTGGTATAGATCGCTTTGGCCATAGAGCGGATAGCCAGCTGGGTGAGGACATTCTGCTCTTTTTTACCTTCTACATCTTCCATCAGAAAGTTCAGCGATTTCGCAATGTCCTTATCGGATTTCATGTTGATCTTATAACCGAAACGGGCAGCGAATAAGGCAAAGGTGCCCAGGTTTTCCAGGTTCGGAGAATCATGGGAACGGTAAATAAAGGTATATTTCTGTTTTCCTTTCCCTTTTTTGGCAATAAATTCAGCCACCTTTTTATTGGCCAGCAGCATAAAGTCTTCAATAAGCTTATGTGCATCCTTACGTTCTTTTACATATACACCAATAGGCTTACCTGTATCGTCAAGTTTGAATTTCACTTCGGTGCTTTCAAAGCTGATGGCCCCATTTTTAAACTTGCGGTCCCTTAGGATATAGGCAAGTTCATTTAGTTTCAGTATTTCCTCTGCATAGTCGCCGGCTTTATTTTCTATGACTTCCTGGGCTTCTTCATAGCTGAACCTTCTGTCGGAGTGGATGACCGTTCTGCCGAACCATTCGCTTTTGATATTGGCCTCTTTGTCGAGCTCAAATACAGCGGCGAAACACAGCTTATCTTCCTGCGGACGCAGGGAGCATACCCCGTTGCTTAAACGTTCCGGTAACATGGGAATTACCCGGTCTACCAGATAGACCGAGGTTGCCCTGGAGTAAGCTTCTTTGTCCAGATAGGTCTTAGGCTGGACATAATGGGAAACATCAGCAATATGGACACCGATTTCATAGTTCCCATTGGGCAGCTGCTGAAAGGAGATGGCATCGTCAAAGTCTTTCGCATCTGCCGGATCTATGGTGAAGGTCGCGATAGGGCGGAAGTCTCTTCTACTGGCTATTTCTTCTTCCGTAATTTCTTCCGGAATCGCATTGGCCTCTTTTTCCACTTCCGGGGGGAAGCTCAAAGGAAAACCATACTGTGCCAGTATCGCATTCATTTCGGTATCATTTTCTCCCTGTGTACCCAGGATATTGATGATTTTGCCTATCGGGTTTTTCGCATTTTCCGGCCAGTCGGTAATGGCTACCTGAACTTTCTGGCCATTTTTTGCCCCTGCAAGATCGGACAGGGGAACGAATATGTCCTGCAGCATTTTCTTGTCATCTACACTGACAAATGCAAAACGCTCGGATATTTTGATCACCCCAATGAAGTCGGTTTTTAAACGCTGGATAATCTCTACAACTTCCCCTTCGTTTTTCCTCCCTCTTTTTTTAGCATATATATATACTTTTACCTTATCACCGTGCAGCGCATTGTGGAGTTTGCGTGCCGATACGAATACATCCTTTTCAAATTCATCGTCAGGAATAATGAAGGCTGCACCATCTGCGGTGAGGTCCACTTTTCCTGTAATGAAGGTTTTAAGTTCCTTTAACTTGAATTTCCCCTTCTCAGGTTCACTAAATATACCCTTGTGGGCCTGTTCTTTCAGTATTTCTAAAATGGTCTCCCGGGATTCGTTATCAGTTATATTAAGTTTGGCCGAGACCTGTTTGTAGTTTAATGCTTCATTGTTGTTTTTCTCTAACACGTCACTTATTAATTTGGTGAGGACGAGTTTTATCTGAGAAGATTTCTTTTTTACCATAACATTTGTATCAATTATTCCGAAGGTAGCATTTTGAAATGATTTTCCCGTGTTTAAAATCCTGCGGAGACCTGGACTTCATATTTACAGCAGCATCCAGGTGAGTGAACCCTGCGGGGATCCTGATTTCAGAACAGGCTGGTATGGCCAGGGATGGCAGAGATTAACTTCTTGGTATAAGCTTTTTGCGGATGGTTATAAATATCTTCCGGAAAACCTTCTTCTTCCACTTTACCCTTGTTCATGACAACCATTCTGTCGGACAAGTGTTTTACTACTGCCAGGTCGTGCGAAATAAAAATATAAGTGAGACCAAGTTCCTGCTGAAGGTGACGAAGTAAGTTCAGCACCTGTGCCTGTACAGATACATCGAGTGCGGATACAGATTCGTCGCAGATGATCAACTTCGGTTGCAGGGCAAGTGCGCGTGCAATGACGATTCGCTGCCGTTGTCCTCCGGAAAACTCATGCGGATAGCGGCTGAAATGGTCAGGATGCAAGCCAACAAGTTGCATCAGGTTTTGGATATGGGATTTCCGCTGCTGGTCTGAGGGGAACAGCTGGTGCACCTGTAAAGGTTCCATAAGGGTATTGCCGACAGTCATTCTCGGATTCAGGGAGGAATAGGGATCCTGAAAGATCAGCTGAATTTCTCTTCTCAGTTTCCTGAGTCCGCTTTGTTGAAGTGTAGTGATGTCACGGCCTTCAAAAAATATTTTACCGGAGCTGGGTTCGATGAGCCTGAGGATACTCCTTCCCAGGGTGGTTTTGCCGCATCCGGACTCCCCGGCAAGGCCGAGGGTCTCTCCCGGAAATACTTTAAGGGAAATGCCGTCAACTGCCTTGATGACCCCTGTAGTTTGCCCGAATAGTCCATTGCGTACAGGATACCAGGTGCAGAGTTCCCGGAGTTCCAGGATCGGGTCGGCGGTATATAACTTCGCTCTTTTGGATGCTATTTCGGCATCGGTATAGCTGTTTTCCGCAAGAAGATGAGCAATAGGCTTTGATTCATTCGCGCCAAGGAAGTCGCCCACTACCGGTAGGCGCTTTAACCTGAACAGGGGGGATGGACGGCAGGCCAGAAGACCTTTGGTATAAGGATGTGCTGGATGGCTAAAGATATCGGATACGGGACCCTGTTCCACAATTTTCCCTTTATACATCACAGCCACATCATCTGCAATTTCACTGATTACACCCAGGTCATGTGAGATGAAGATCATGGCCATGTCTCTTTCCTTTTTGAGTTTTAGCAGCAGCTGGAGGATCGTCTGCTGAACAGTTACATCCAGTGCAGTGGTAGGCTCATCGGCAATAAGTAATTCAGGATTACAGCTCAGGGCCATGGCGATCATCACCCGCTGTTTTTGTCCGCCGGAAAGATGATGCGGATAGGTATCGAATATATGTTCCGGCCGCGGAAGCTGTACTTCATTGAACAATAAGATGGCTTTCTCCCTGGCCGCTTTCTTACTGATTTTCTGGTGCAATATAATCGCTTCCTGCACCTGGTCGCCGCAGGTAAAAACAGGGTTCAGTGAGGTCATTGGTTCCTGGAAAATCATCGCTATCTTGTTCCCGCGGTAATGCCTGATTTCTTCCTCAGAGAGTGCTCCTAAATTGATGTCATTAAAAGTTATCTGTCCCTGGATCCGGCTGTTTTGAGGATCCAGCAGCCGCATAATGGAGAAGGAGGTGACTGATTTTCCCGATCCTGATTCTCCTACGATACCCAGTATTTTTCCTTTCTGCAGGCTGAAACTAACCTCGGTTACGGCTGTATTCCAGGACTGTTTTTCCTGGTCAAAAAACTGTATATTAAGATCGGTTATGTTTAGCATGAGATGACCAATATAGACAAAAAAATGGCTCTTGTTTCGTCTAATTCTGCTATTTTTGCAAAATGGAAAGAGAAATTCTTGATACAAAGCGTAAAGCCTTAAATATCAATTTAAATCCCAATATCTATGGGACTTTCGCAGAAATTGGAGCAGGACAAGAGGTGGCACGTAACTTCTTTACTGCAGGCGCAGCTTCAGGAACGGTAGCGAAAACCATGTCTGCCTATGATATGACTTTTAGTGATGCGATCTACGGGGCGGAAGAAACCGGAAGGTACGTTAGTCAGTCGAGGCTTCAGAAAATGCTGAACCATGAATACGGACTGCTGACGGAGCGGCTCCAGGGGGAAAAGTATGACAGCCGTACTTTTTTTGCTTTCGCGGATACAGTGACGACGCTGAACTACAATAAATCCAATGATCCGCATGGCTGGATTGGGATTAAATTCCAGATTGCACCTGAAGCGGAGGCCAATGAAATATTTTTCCATGTGCGCCTGCTGGACACCGATTCGGCCCTGCAGCAAAATGTACTCGGCATTATTGGGGTAAACCTGGTTTATGCCGCCTTTTATTACAACCGTGATCCCAAAAAGATGATTGAATCCCTTGCCGATAACCTGACTATAGGCTCGGTAGAGATCGATTTAATTTCAGTGAGCGGACCTGCTTTTAAAAATATCAACAATATCCTGCTGAACCTTTACCTGATTGTGAGGGATTTCTCTGATGCTGCCATATTTGATTCTGCGGGGCAGCCCTGCCTGCCTAAGGACCTGCTCTATAAGAAGGATATCATGATCCTCCGGACGAAATATGCCCAGAAATCACTGCCCAACTTCAGTCTCTTCAACAGGGCTGTAGACCAGTTTAAAAGGACAGAGAAAGTGAGTAAGGATAACCTGAGTGTGCTGATTGAAGTCCTGTTAAGTAATGTGCTTACTGCGGATGATGAAGTTCCCGATGACCTGAACCTGGAAGCTGTGGCACAAAGGGCAGAAGAGCTTTGCCAGACAGGAAACCTCGTGATTGTTTCCAATTTCTCCAGACACAATAAGCTGGCTAAGTACCTTGACCGCTGTAAGCCAAAAAGTGTGGGGATATCTACAAATATCAATAACCTGAAATTTGTCTTTAATTCGAGTAATTTCGGAGGCAACTATTCCAGTCAGCTCCTGAGCTATGTGAGTGATATGTTCACCAAAAATGTGAAGCTTTTTGCCTATCCTTTCCTTGATAAAAAATCCAACCAGGTCATTACCACGACCAATATGCCCGTGACGCCTGATGCCAAACCTTTGTTTGACTTCCTGATTCTGAACGGATACATATCTGATATCAAAGAATACAGTGATGTGGATGTAAAAACGGTTTAATCAAAGAAGGACTGTTGAAGGGGGGATGCCTGACTTTTTTGACCAGCAAAAAAAACTGGAAGCGTTAAACACGACCTAAAAATCCCCCAATAAGTGTCTGACTTTTTGGGGGATTTTTTTATTCAACAGGAGGGGCATTACTTCGCTGCCTGATCTGCTTTTTGATTATCGTAAGCGTCTTTGATGACAATAGCCATCAGCATTTCAGGATGTTCCGGTGCTTTAAATCCAAACTGGCTGTACAGGCCCTGGGCATCAAGGGTAGCCAACTGATAGGTCCTCAATCCCTGTAAATCTTTATGGAAGAGCATGAGTGACATCAGTTTTTTTGACAATCCCAGTCCACGGTAAGGCTCTTCCACATACACATCCGCCAGGTGTGCGAAAGTGGCTTTGTCTGTCACCCATCTGGCGAACCCAACCTGAATATGATCTTTATAGATACCGAAACATAGGGAATGCTGAACAGACCTGACTACGGTCTCCAGAGGAATTCCCTTTGCCCAGTAGGACTGGGTGCTGAGGTAATGGTGAACCGCAACAGGATCAATCAGATTCCTGTCATCCGAGAAAACGAAACCCTGATCGATAATTTCCATGCCTAGTTGCGCATATTGATGTACTGTAAAGGCTGACCGAAATCTTCTTTTTTACATAAAGCGATGACACCCTGGAGGTCGTCAATACTTTTGCTTTGTACACGTACCTGGTCATCCATCATCGAGGCCTGTACCTTTAAGCTGCTGGCCTTAATTTTGGCCACAATCTTCTTGGCAGTCTCCCTGTCTATTCCTTCTTTAATAGAGATCTCTTTTCTGATCATGTTACCCGATGCATATTGTTCCTTTCCAAAGTCGAGACTGTTAGGGTCAATGCCCTGTTTAACCATCCGGGAAATGATCGAGTCTTCAATGGCTTTTAAACGCATATCATCCTCTGTGACTACTGTAATCACGTTTGTTTTTTTATCGTGGTCGATTGTACTTTTTGAAGTGGAGAAATCATAACGGTTCAGGATTTCCTTTTTTGCATTGTTCATCGCGTTATCTAATGTTTGCGCGTCTACTTTACTTACTATATCGAAAGTGGGCATGATTATGGCTTTAGAATAAAAAAAATGTTAGATTTAAATAATATCAATTTAACGCATTAATCAAAAAATATATTATGAAAACCGATAGCTCAAAAGTGCAAAAAAAAGTTGCTAAAAAGGCAGCAAAAAAAGAATTAGAGCAGAGTTTGGCCCAAAAGTTTTTTGAGGTCATTGGACATCTGGGGCATGATGCTGAGAAAATAGCCGATGAGGTAACCAAGGCAGCGAAATCTGTTGCGGGTAAACTGGCTAAGAAATTTGCGGGGGACAAGAAAGAAACTGATAAGAAGAAAGCTAAACCGACAAAAAACAGCACCATCAAAAAAGCGGAAGAGCTGAAAAAGGCGGTCGCAAAAGCGACAGTGAAGGGGACTAAAAAAGCGGGTAAGGAAGTGGAGAAGGCGGTATCTAAGGCAAAACCTTTGGCCAGCAGCATTAAAGTGGAGGCCATTGCTTCTGAAGAAAAAGCTGCGGATCTGATTAAACCTAAAAAAGAGGCTGTCGCAAAGGTAGCTGCACCGGTTAAAAAGCAGGCGACTTCAACTGTTGCTGCCCCTGTTGCTGAAAAAAGCACTGCCTTAACTGAGGAAACACCTGTTGCCGCAAAAACAGCCCTGAAAAGAAAACCAGCAGTGGCAGCCAAAAAAGTAAGTGCAACTGCAGCTAAGACAGTTCCTGAAAATCCGGTAAGCCCGAAACCGAGGGCAGCGCGTAAACCTGTAGCAAAAAAGCCGGCAGACCCGACTGAGACTACAGAATAAGCTGGTTCGCCGTAAATAACCTGAAGGGTACAACCGTACGGAATACCGATAGGGACTGTTACGTTATCTGGGTTAATTCAGGAATACTTAACATTTAATTAACAATAGAATTTGCAGTTTTGAGCTTTCCGGTTATCCGGTATATTTTGATCGATTACATGACTAAGAAGAAGGTACCATTTTTAAACAGAGAGATCAGCTGGTTATATTTTAACGAGCGGGTTCTTCAGGAAGCTGCAGACGAAACTGTACCCCTCATTGAACGCATCAAGTTTTTATCGATATTCTCCTCTAACCTGGAAGAATTTTATAGGGTAAGGGTGGCTACCATGACACGTTTATCTAATTTAAATGATAAGGCAAAAGAGCTTCTTGGTTTTAATCCGAAAAAAATACTGAATGAAATCAAGAATATTGTGGTTAAGCAGGAACGTAAGTTTGAGCAGCTCTTTCAGGCGACGCTGATCAATGAACTTGCCCAGAACCGTATATTTATATTGAATGACACCCAGCTCAATGTGGCCAGGGGGGAGTTTGTCAGGGAACATTTCAGGAATAAGATCCTTTCCAATCTGGTTCCTATCATCGTAAACCTGGATAAACCCTTCCCTGAACTGAAAGACCGTTCCCTTTACTTTTTTGTAAGGCTGAAAAAGAAGACCGGAAGAAAAAAAGACCAGTATGCGCTGATTGAATTGCCTACAGACCTGCCGCGTTTCCTGGTGTTACCGGAAACCAACGGACTGAAGTTTATTATCCTCGCAGAGGATATCATTAAATATTGCCTGGACGATATCTTTTATACCTTCAGCTATGATGATATGGATGCTTTTTCCATTCAACTGACAAGGGATGCGGAGCTGGATATTGATAAAAATGTAAGCGATAAGTTTATTGATGAACTGAAGACCAGCCTGGACAAACGGAAAAAGGGTAAACCTATGCGTTTGTTATACGATACCGAGATGCCATTTGATATGCTGAGTATCCTGGTAGCCAAAATGAAGATTGAAGCAGAAAGCCTGATTCCCGGAAACAGATACCACAGGTTTGGTGATTTTATTAAATTTCCGAATGTGGGGGACAAAAGCCTGGAATATCCGGCAAATGTACCCTTGAAAGTTTCCGGTCTTCACCGTACGCAAAGTATCTTTAATAAACTTGCAGAACGCGATTTTCTGGTCAACCTCCCTTACCAGTCGTACGATTATATTATACTTTTCCTCAGGGAGGCCGCTATTGATCCGAAGGTTACCGATATCAATATCACGCTTTACAGGCTTGCCGAAAACTCGAAGGTGATCAATGCGTTGATCAATGCCGCGAAAAATGGGAAGAAAGTAAATTGTCTGGTGGAACTCAAGGCACGTTTTGATGAACGTGCAAATATCTTCTGGACGAATAGGCTGGAAGAGGAGGGAGTACAGGTGAATTATGGCCTTACGGATTATAAGGTGCATTCCAAAATATGTCTGGTCACCCGGATAGAAAAAGGCCGTCCTGTGTATTATGCCAATCTGGCGACAGGAAATTTTAATGAGAAAACAGCGAGGTTATATTGTGACCACAGCATCTTTACCGCAAAAAAGGAAATTACACATGACCTGATCAAGCTCTTTGCCGCATTGAACAAGAAAACGGTGGCTTCAGGATTCAAGCACCTGATGGTTTCCCCTATAGAATCGCGGACAAAGTTTTACGGACTTATTGAACGGGAGATCAGGATTGCCAAATCCGGCAAACCTGCCTACCTGATCCTGAAGGTCAACAGTTTGGCCGATGAAGGGATTGTTGAAAAGCTGTATGATGCCAGTAATGCCGGAGTGAAGATCAAACTGATCGTCAGGGGCATCTGCTGCCTGGTACCGGGTATCAAGGGATTCAGTGAAAATATCACGGTGATCAGTATCGTGGATAAATTTCTTGAGCATGCCCGTGTTTTTATTTTTGGGAACAATGGCAAGGAAGAGATGTTCCTTTCTTCTGCCGACCTGATGTCCAGGAATTTTGAACACAGGGTAGAAGTTGGATTTCCTGTGCTGGATGCTGAAGTGCGGCAGGAAATACGGGACATTATCGAGTTCCAGTTACAGGATAATGTAAAGGCCAGGGACATTACCCGGTTAAATAACAATAAATATCATAAGAACCGTCTTACTGCCAAGGTAAGGGCCCAGGTTCAGACTTATAATTACTTAAAAAATAAACACCACTAGAAAGATTATGCTCAGATATGCTGCAATTGACGTTGGTTCCAATGCTGTCAGACTGCTTATAGCAGATATTACCCAGACTGAAGATGGTTATGGGTTTAAAAAGAATACCCTGGTGAGGGTACCTCTAAGGCTTGGTGACGATGCTTTTCTGGAGCATAGAATTTCGGGGCGTAAGATTGAAGACCTGCTGAAAACCATGGTGGCCTTTAAAAATCTGATGGATGTTTATCAGGTGTCTGCCTACCTTGCCTGTGCTACTTCTTCGATGCGGGAAGCAGAGAACGGGCAGGATATTATCCGTTTGATTAAGGAACAGGCGAACCTGGATCTGGAAATCATTGAAGGACAAAGGGAAGCGAATATTATTTATGCCAACCATATTGAAGATACGCTGGACATCAATAAGAATTACCTGTACATTGATGTAGGTGGTGGAAGTACGGAGCTTTCTGTATTTGTAAATAAAGTACCTATCGCCTCCAAATCATTTGATATCGGAACTATCCGTATCCTGGATAACCAGGATAAAGATGAAACCTGGGAAGAAATGAAATTATGGGTGAAGGAACAAACCAAATTCCATAAAAACCTGGCCGGAATTGGAACGGGTGGAAATATCAATAAACTCTACCGGATGGCCAATGAAAAGGAGGGACAGCCCCTGACATTTTTAAAACTGAAATCCCTTTACAATCAGTTGAACAGCCATTCCCTGAAAGAGAGAATCCAGATTTTCGGTTTAAACCCGGATCGTGCAGATGTAATCATCCCGGCATCGGAGATTTATATTACACTGATGAAATGGACCGGCATCAAGCAGATCCATGTGCCAAGGGTAGGTATGGCCGATGGGATTATTAATCTTTTAATAGAGGAGAATCTGAAAAAATAATAGACAGGTATTTACCATGATGACTTATTGATGCAGCATGGTAAATACCTGTATGTAAGTTTCTCACTGCCGGTAATCCGCTTTTATCTTTTTCCAGCCGGTAAGTGTGGCTCAATTCATTAAATTCCTGCAGGTAGGATGGGGAGTTGTCGAAATGGTGGATATGGATTGAAAGTGGTACCCGATGAAGTTGCCCCTTATCCAGAACAGCAATGGTATGGATTTTATCTGCGCTGAGCAATGAACGGGTGTGGAATATTCTTTTTTGATAGCTGACATATCCTGTCCTCCATTTTATTCCGGAGGAGTCGGCCGTAGAGCCATATTCCTGTACTCCGGATTCCTCCACGCAGACCAAACTTGCCGGGGCATAAATGCGTTCCCTGCTTATCCTGTTTTCGGCTTTATAGGCCGCTTCTTTCATCGACCATAATATCCATACCTGATGTGCAGGATGGACAGCTTCCCTGATCAATTTCTGCTCAGCTTTGGTGAACACCTTTTCCAGGTAACCTTTACGCTGCCAGTTGCTTTCTATTTGGGCCAGGCTGAGGTCAACTACATCATTTCCCAGCATGGGCTATAGTTTAGCGGTGATCACTTCCAGTGCGGCCTTTACATTCAGCATTTTCTCCATAGATTCGTTGTCAATTTCTATGTTAAATTCTTCCTCGATATCGAGTACCACATCTACGAGGTTGGCCGAATTCATTTTCAGGTCTGCAATGAAATCGGTTTCCTCATTGATCTGCTCCAGCGCAGCTGAGTCCTGTGCATAAGGAGTAAGGATGACTTTAAGTCTGGCTAATAGTTCTGCTTTATCCATGTTGGTATTTTTTTAAGATGATGCATGTATTCACATCTCCAAATCCGAAGCTGGCTTTTGCAAGGATGTTAAAACGCTTGTGCAGGCAAATGGAAGGAATGGAGGATTGGTCAATAAGCCTTAGGATGTCGGGATGGAGATCTTCGGTATTGATGTTTGGAAAGATAAAATCTTCATTCAGTTCCAGTACAGCTGCAACACATTCTATACTTCCTGCGGCACTGATACAATGTCCCGTCATTCCTTTCAGGGAATTGATATAAGGAAAGTCTTTCCCTTGCCGGCCTAGTGCAGTCACCCAGTTCTGAATTTCCACAGGATCTTTACTGGTGGCCGTCAGGTGTGCATTGATCACATCGATTTCCCTGGTCTTCAGGTCTGCCTTTTCTATTGCTTTCTGGATACACCGCTGCACAGCTTCGTTGTTTGCTGCGGTCATGGTTCCGGTGCCCCGCTGACCGCCGGAATTGATATGTCCCCCCAGCACTTCCGCATAAATCTTTGCACCGCGCTGCAGGGCGGCATCCAGCGACTCGAGGACCAGGGCAGCAGCACCGCTTCCCGGTACAAATCCACTGGCGGAAGCACTCATGGGCCTCGAGCCTTTTTCCGGTTCTTCATTATGTTTGTAGGTACAGACTTTCATGGCATCAAATCCGGCCCAGATATAAGGTCCGCTGTCGCTTGTGCTACCGGCAAGCATTCTTACTGCATCACCATGTTTAATGCGCTCATAGGCCATAATTATACTTTCTGTGCCGGTAGAGCAGGCAGATGAATTGGTTGTGACCTGATTTCCAAGTCCCAGTTTCCCTGCCAGGAAAGCGCTGATGCCACTGTTCATGGTTTGGGCTACGACCGTACTTCCTATTTTCCGGATTTGCAGCTGGTCTACTTTATAGATGGCATCCCTGAATTTATCAATTCCGGAAGTGCCGGTGCCGAAGATGGTACCGCTATCCCAGTCAGGCGTATCACGATCCGCCGGCTGCAGTCCGGCGTCTTTCCAGGCATCCATTCCTGCAAGTACACCATAGACGATACCTGAGCTGTCCAGGTTTTTGAGCTCCAGCTCCGTAAAGTATTTGCTGATCAATTCTGCGGAGATTTCCGGTCTGCCGGAAATCTGGCAGGAGAAAAGTAATTGCTGTAGCTGCGGATCGTGTTTAATTCCGGAAATGCCATTCATGATGGCATTTCTGAAATCCGGTAGTCCCACCCCATTTGGTGAAACAACTCCCAGTCCGGTGACTACAACACGGTTAGCCATGCAATTTTGCGGTAACCATTCCTGATATGCTGCCTTTGCATACCACATCACCTGCCTCATTTGTCATCACGACAGTGCAGTTCAGTTTCTTAAACCTGAAATATACTTTTTCGGCAACCACGGTTACTTTTTCACCCGGAAAAACAGGTTTCATGAAGTCGATAGCTGTTGACGTGAGCATGACATGTGCCTTCATTTCAGCATTGGCCGTTTCTGATAAATAGATACCCAGGCATACCAGTCCGATCTGGGCCATGGTTTCTGTAAGGATCACTCCTGGTGTAACGGGATAATCTTTAAAATGGCCTTTGTAAAAATCAAGGTCCTTATCAAAGGTATAGGTTCCTGTTGTTCCGGTCTCGTCGATGTGTAAAAGTTCATCTACGAATAAAAATGGTTTGCTGTAAGGTAGTTTGTCCAGTATTTCCTGTGCTGTCATATAAAATGTATGTACTGATAAATATTCCTTCCTGTTGGGTAATGAACAGGAAAATTTAAATAGTTGCGGATGATCACCATGATTCTTCCAATTAGATGTAAAGTAAATACAAAATCTCCAGATTCGTCTTCATTACCATTGCAATAAAATTCTTTGTGCTGAAAATCCTGGTCCGAAGCTCAACATCAGCCCTTTTTCTCCCCGTTGTGGCTGCTGGTCAAGAATACGTTCCAGGACGTACAACACCGTTGCGCTGGACATGTTACCATACAGGCGTAACACTTCCCTGGTATCATTAATGTTCTTCCCCAGCGCACCGAACAGTTCTTCCACAACCTGTACGATCTTTTTTCCTCCAGGATGGAAAATCAGGTGATCGATTGCGGCAATATCCAAACCGTTCCGCTCCAGAAAGGGATTGATGATTGCGGGGAAATGACTGGCTATGGTCTCCGGTACCCCAACATCCAGCACCATCTGCAGTCCCGTATTTGTCAGCCTGAAACCCATCAGTTGTTCGGCATCATCAAAATGGTACATGCCCTCATCAACTACCTCCGGACCCTCATCGTCCTCATGTGAAGATAACAGGACACAGGCTGCCCCGTCACCAAATATGGCGGCGCTCACTATATTTGCCATACTAAAATCGTTCCGCTGGAAGGTAGCTGTAGGTGATTCAACAGCAACCACCGCTGCGCGTTTCCCGGGATTGGCTTTCAGGAAGTTTTTGGCATAGATAATTCCGGAAACCCCTGCCGCGCAACCCATTTCAGTCACTGGCAGGCGTATTACGTCGCCCCTCAAACGGAGAGCATTGATCAGGTAAGCATCCAGCGAAGGGATCATAATGCCAGTGCAGCTCACTGTGATGATATAGTCCAGGTCTGCAGGCAGCCAGTTGGCCTTGTTCAGTGCCTTTTGCAGGCATTGTTTTCCTAAGCTGATCCCTTCCCTGATATAAATTTCGTTTCGTTCGGCAAAGCTGAGGCCAGAAAATACTTCCTCCGGTGACATAAAGGAATACCGCTTATCCACCGCGGCATTCTCAAATATCTTTTTCACCTTTCTGATGAACCTTGGGTCCTGCCCATGTAGCCATATTTCCAAAAAGGGGAGTATCTCTGCCGTAGTTCTTGAATATTCCGGCAATGCCTTGCTGACGCCTGTAATTTTTACTTTCATGATCTTTTTACTATCCATTGGTAACGAAATGCCCATTTCCACCTGATGATATAATTTTTACTGTCTATGCGCTTCGAAAAGCGAACCAGGTCATTCTTTTTAAATCCCCTGAGGATAGACACCAAACCATCCTCGCGTGACATGTGATTAAGGCGGAATACAAAGCACAATGCCTTAAACAGGTAATATGCTATACTACTGCGCTGCAGGTCATTGATCACAAAACCCAGTTTCGCTGCAGACTTAAACTGCTGAAGCAGCCAGGTGATGTCATCGTCCTTGAAATGGTGCAGGGTAAGGGTACACAAAATAATATCATAGCTATCTGCAGTCAGCACCTCCTGAAATATATCAGTGCATAGGTAGCTGATATCCGGATAGTTGCGGGATAAAGCGCTTGCATGCGTAACCGTAAAACGATTGGCATCAATTCCAATAAGTTCAAACGTCCATCCATTTCGGGATGCATAACCGGATAAGGTACGGAGCATATCGCCATTTCCGCAACCCATATCCACAATTCGGATGACCCGTGTTTTTGCTAGGCCCTGTAGTAGCATTTCCACGCCTTCCAGACTTAGCCTGTTTCCGCCCAATAACCGGTTGATGCTGGCAATTTTATCTAAAGCATCACGCAACACTTCACCCTCCATCTCAAAGTCGTCCATCAGCTCCGGGGCATTGCTCCGGTAAGTTGTATCTACCCTCATATCCGACTTTCAGTTATTGGTTTGCCATGTGTTTTTCTGATCATAAATGGCAGCACCGGAGGAATCCGGAGGACGCTGCCCAGTAGAAATTCTGCGAGCTTTTCCTTTCTCAGCAAGGCCGATATGATACTTCCCATCCTTAGGCGTGATTTAAATGTATTGTTCCAGCATTGGGTATACTGTTGCTCCAGCAGCAGTCTGCTTTTAATCTTTCCCTGTGTTTGCGCAATCAGCAGTTCAGCAGCAATTTTTGCACCATGGACTGCCATCCCCATTCCATTCCCGCAAAGCGGGTGTATCATGCCGGCAGAATCACCTATCATCAGCATATGTGCAGTAACGGTTTGCTTTGCACCGAAGGAGATCTGTCCTATGGATAGGGGAGCATCGAAAAGCATGGTGCTTTTTTCCAGTACCGCTTTCAGGCGATGGTTTTTATACAGTACATTCTCCTGATAGGCGAGGTGGTTTTTGTATTTGCTGAAGGAGTTGTAATCTGCGAGATAGCAGATGTTTATCTTTTGATCTTCTATCTTCGATACCCCACAATAACCACCCCTGAAGTTATGCAGTGCAACTAATCCATTTTCAACATCCCCAGTGTAGTGTGCCTTGACGGCCAGGAAAGGAGAGTTTTTTTTAATAAACGGTCTTTTTAGCTTCATGTCCATAGCTGTCCTTTTGCCGTAAGCCCCAATAACCTGCTTTGCGCGAATCTGCTTCTCCTGAGCGGTTTGTACATGAAATACCTCATTGTCAAAGTTAATGGCAGTTACCGTATCGAAATGGATGCGGCCACCGCGGTCTCTGTACTTCTCGTATAGGAAATTATCAATGCAATAGCGGCTAAGCCCAAAACCGCCAAGCGGGAGGACTGTCCTGATGCTGCCTTCCCCGGTATTGGTAAATTGTAAACTGTTAATCTGGTGAGGTCCGAGCGGTTGAGGGTCAGCCCCCAGCCACTGAAAATAGGGTAACACCTCATTGGATATATATTCCCCGCATACCCGGTGATTCGGATAAGGAGATTTTTCAATCAGCAAAACGTCCATGCCTGCCTTTTGCAGGTGCAATGCAGCAGTGAGTCCTGCCAGTCCGCCGCCAACAATTAAAATATCTGTCTGATCATTCATCATAGCAGGGATCGAGGTGTAAGTGTAACATACAGAAAGTCTGAATTGTTCTGTCTGCCAGCCCTATTTTCGGCATTCGGATTCCTGAAAAAAAATTCTACAAAAAAGCCCTGTCCTTTTTTAGAAGAACAGGGCTTTTACCGGTACTGCATACCTGATGCAGGCAGGATATCACCTTCAGGACAACTTAATTCTCCAGTAATTGGGAAGCTTCCGTATCCATAAACCAGGTCAGGCTGCCATCCACGGGATGAATAAGTTGTGAAGGATACAAATGAGGATTTTTATGCTCATCTTCAATCACATGTTTAACCGCTTCGGCCTTAGCTTCCCCAAAAACAAGGAAAGCCACATTTTTCGCTTTATTGATCAAAGGTGCGGTAAAGGTGATCCTGTAAGTAGATAACTTCTCTACATACACCGTTTCCACAGTCACCTCTTTGTTATCCAGAACGTCAGTTCCAGGAAACAATGATGCAGTATGGGCATCATCACCCATACCCAAAAGAATCAGGTCGAAGCTGATATCAGCTCCTTTAAAATGTGTTGAAATCGCTTTGGCATATTCAATAGCCGCTTTTTCGGGAGCCAGAGTAGTATCTACTAAAAAGATATGGTCTGACGCAATATGGAGCGGGTCAAGAATTGATTTTTTAGCCATCAAACCATTATAGCTTTCATGGTCAGGAGAAACATTACGCTCATCACCGATAAAGAAATATACTTTGGTCCAATCCAGTTGATCACGGTAAGTGCTGGAAAGCATTTCGTACAATTCTTTCGGGGAATTCCCGCCTGTGAGTACAAAATTAAAACAGTCGTTTTCAGCTATTGCCTTTTCGCCTATTTTAATGATATAATCTGCAAGGTCTTCCAGCAATTCCGGCTTTGTTTTATAGATTAACAAATTCATTAGTCTTCATTTTTTAAAGGTAGTGTAAACCAGTGGAAACCATCCCTTGCGATCAGGGCTTCCGCATCTTCAGGCCCCCATGAGTCTGCATGATAATTAGGGAAGCTTAATGATTTTTTAGTTTCCCAGGCATTGACAACAGGCATCAATAATTCCCATGCACTTTCCACCTGATCTGCACGCATAAACTGTGTCTGATCGGCCAGCATGACATCAAGTAATAAAGTTTCATAAGCCTCAGGTGCCTGTGCGCTGTATGTACCTTTATAATCGAACACCATATCTACCGGATTTAACACCATATCAAGGCCCGGTCTTTTTGCCTGAACCTGTAAACGGATACTCATCTCTGGTTGTATGCTGATAATCAGTCTGTTCTGTTGCCAGTGTTCCGTTACTCCTGCAGGGAAAACCTGGTGAGGAACATCTTTGAACTGGATAGAGATCAGTGAAGAAGTTTGGTATAAACGCTTTCCTGTACGCACATAGAAAGGAATTCCCTGCCAGCGCCAGTTGTCCACAAAGAACTTAATGGCTGCAAAGGTTTCTGTATTGGAATCAGCAGCAACATCTTTCTCACTTCTGTATCCCGGTACTTCTTTTCCTTCAACCCATCCTTTGGAATATTGTCCGCGGACAGTGCTGAAACGGATATCTTCAGGACCAAAAGGACGCATGGCTTTCAGTACATCTACTTTTTTATTCCTGATTTCATCGGCTTCAAAATTAATGGGCGTTTCCATACCAATCAGGCATAACAACTGCAGGATATGGTTCTGGATCATATCTCTCATGGCACCGGCTCCATCATAATAACCACCGCGGTCGCCCACACCCAATTGCTCTGTCACAGAGATCTGTACATGGTCAATGTAAGTACGGTTCCATAGTGGCTCCAGGAAGGAGTTGGCAAAACGGAAAGCCATGATATTCTGAACAGTTTCCTTGCCCAGGTAATGGTCAATTCTATATATCTGTTTTTCGGTAAAGATGCCTGTCAACAGTTTATTCAGCGCTTTTGCAGTCTCCAGATCCCTTCCGAAAGGTTTTTCAATCACAATACGGCAGCTTTCCTCATCACCGGCCAGGTCATATTTTTCCAGGCATTGTGCAATTAGTGGAAAAAGGTTCGGTGCCACAGCCAGGTAGTAAATCACCTGTGTTTTTGGGCCGAATTCTGCTTTAATTTTTTCGATATTGGTTTTTAAGACGGCAAAAGTATCGGGTGCGGAAACATCAACAGCGTTGTAAGACACATGCTCTGCGAATTTATCCCATTTTTCTTTTTTTACTTTTCCGGAGCGGGAGAACTGATTCACTCCTGCCTGAATGGTATCGCGGAACTGGGCATCAGTAAGTTTACTTCTGGCAGTTCCAATGATGGCATAATCCTTTGGCATGAAACCATCGGCTTGTAAATTATATAATGCGGGCGCAAGTTTGCGCATGTTAAGATCTCCGGTACCACCAAAAATAACAAAGATGGTTGGATTAAGACATTGACTTGTTTTCATTTCGTCTTGATTAAGCTTTTACAGGATTCCAGATGGCATGGAAAACACCTTCTGCATCCGTACGTTCAAATTTATGTGCACCAAAGAAATCCCTTTGGGCCTGAATTAAATTGGCCGGCAGTTTTTCAGTGCGCAGCGAATCAAAATAGGTAAGGGCAGAGGCAAATGCAGGAATGGCAAGACCTATTTTAGTGGCCTCAATAACTACATTGCGCATACCTGGAAGGATTTCTTTCATCTTTGAGGCAATACCTGCGTCAGCATACAGGTGCTCCAGGTCTGGCTGTTTTTTGTAGGCCTGGTATATATCTTCTAAGAAAGCTGCCCTGATGATACAACCCCCACGCCAGATCTGTGCAATTTCATGCAGATTTAAATCATATTCATAGCTTGCTGAGGCCTGCCATAGCAGGTGTAATCCCTGTGCATAAGAAGTAATTACTGAAAAATACATGGCTTGTTCCAGTTCTACAATAAATGCTTCTTTATTTTCTACGGTTACTTTTTCTTCAGGATAAGTTTTAGATAAGTTTACACGTAATGTTTTATATTTGGATAAGTCCCTGGTCGTCACTGCCTCATTGATTGTTGGGATAGGCAATTGCAGGTCTACAGATACCTGTGTTGTCCATTTTCCTGTTCCTTTGGATTTGGCTTCGTCTTTGATCATGTCAATCAGGAAACCACCGGTAACTTCATCTTTAAAGGCAAAAATATCTCTGGTGACTTCCATGAGGAAAGATTGCAATCTGCCGTTGTTCCATTCTTCAAATACACTGAAGATCTGTTCATTGCTGTAACCTAAAGCGGTTCTCATCAGGTCATATGCTTCAGCCATCAGCTGCATCATGGCATATTCAATTCCATTGTGCACCATTTTGACAAAGTGTCCTGATGCACCCGGACCAATGTAAGTTACACATGGATCGCCATTTACCTTTGCAGATACTGCTTCAAGGATTTCTTTCATGGCTCCGTATGCGGTTTTATCCCCACCAGGCATGATACTCGGGCCAAAACGCGCACCTTCTTCACCTCCTGAGATTCCCATACCAAAGAAATGGATGCCTTTGTCAGACAGCTCTATTGCTCTTCTGCTGGTATCTGTAAAATGTGAGTTTCCGCTATCAATTATAATATCACCCTTATCCAGTAAAGGCTCCAATTCTTTAATTACACTATCCACTATTGGTCCTGCCGGTACCAGCAGCATTATTCTTCTGGGTAATTCCAGGCTTTGAATAAAATCTTCCAGAGACTCATAAGCATTGAGGTTGTGTTTTGCCCCGTCTTCCTTGAGTTTCTGGATCATATTCGGATCCTTATCATAACCCGTAACAGCAAAGCCATTATCGGCCATGTTCAGTAATAAATTACGGCCCATCGTACCGAGCCCTATCATTCCTAATGTGTATTTACTTTCCATTTTATGTATTTGATTTTGGATAGGTTGTAAAAATGTGGTATTTTTCTTCAGCAGCCCAAAGCTTGGCGCCGCCTTTAATCCCATCCCTGTTAGAAACGATGTGTATGTTATGGTCTAAATCGAAAGAAATGTGTTTTGCATTTCCACCTCCAAGGAAGAGAGTGTCATAATTAAAGACGGTTTTATAAATTTCTATGATGCGTTGCACACGTTCATTCCATTTCTTTTCCCCTTCTTTTTCATAAGCACGGTCACCGATATAGTCGTCATAATCTTTAGTTTTTGAGATCGGGAAATGTGCCAGTTCCAGGTGGGGAAGCAGTTCTCCGTCATAGGTCAGGGAAGTACCAAATCCTGTGCCCAGTGTGAGCACGATTTCAAAACCCTTGCCTGAAATAATCCCTAAAGCCTGTTGGTCGGCATCATTAATCAGCCTCACCGGCCGGCCTAAAAGATCACTCACTTCCTGAGCAAGAGGAAAGCCTGCCCATTTGTTTTTTGCCAGGTTTGGCGCGGTTTCCACGATGCCACATTTCACATAACCGGGAAAGCCAATCGCGATTTTACAGTAATCCTGTAAAGGGCTCACCAGTTCATGCACTACCTTTAATACTTCTACGGGTGTAGCGTTTTTTGGGGTAGGTAGTTTTGTATACGCTGAAAATAACTCGCCTTCCGGTGTCAGTAAACATGCTTTGATACTGGTTCCACCGATATCAATTGATAAAATGTTCTTGCTTTCTTCTGTTTTTTCTATGCCAGGCATGTTTAATTTCTTTGTGAGATTGCTCAAAATATTTGATGGTTCAAATTAACAAATTTCCCGCCACATAAAGACTGAATCTATGTAAGATTGCCTGATTATCCAATTGATTTAGATAAAAGTCCAATTAAGCCCCTGTGAAGGGTGTCAGGAACCATTAATTTGATTTCTACATGACTTTTTGCTGGTAGGTTTAATCGTTTTAGCTATGAAGGGAGGCTACCCGATTTGGCGATATTCCCGTTCAAACTATGATCATGATCAAAATATTCCATCAGAGATGGTATAATCTGCAGGAGGGAGAAAAAAACTTTCCGGGCTATTGACCTTCTCCACATGGTCTGCCTTGATCCCGACATTCATTCCTTTGGATACGGTACCGATGGACAATGCGCAACCCGGGATGTTCTTCAGGTAGCTGTATTTTTGCCAGTACAGACGGGGCAGGGCAGGAGCGTACCAAACCGTGATGGTATGCTGGGCATAATCCGGATTTATAAAAGTCGCCTTCCTGCACAATTGGCCGGCTATCGTCATGGTATCTTTTAATAATTCCATTTTAAAACCTTCAGAGCTGATGACCACCAGTGAATCGCTGCCCAACTGTGTATGGAGGTTGGCAATTTCTGCAGGATATTTCAGTGCTGTTTTAGCTGTGGTGTCCAGAAGGTAGCTGATGGTATCCCTTTTATCGGCCAGCGTAATGCCTCCGCCAAGACCATTTTGTTCAATCCTGATATAGCTGGTGTTCACATAACAAACCAGGGGTGGTGTCTGGTCAGATGATCCGGAAAGTGACTTGGCAAGTTCCATCATGACAGATTGTTCCTGATACCCATCCTTTGTAGATTCCAATTGCCGGTCTGGTGATCCGAAATCCAAATGGTAACTGATTTTCCATGCAGGTATGCTTTTCGCATTATTATACTGCTGGGCATTTACCATAAATGCCATTGTTAACAGGAACAGCAGTGAAGGGATCTTTTTGTAATTCAAAACTTCAAAATTATTTTACAATGGTACAAAAAAAAACCTGCCTGGATAATTTTCTATCCGGCAGGTTTTGAAAAAGGTTATAAAATATTACTTTTTAGCTGCTGCATTTTGCATTGGGTTACCTCCAACAGACTGTCCGCGGGCGGCCATTGTTTTCTGTTTGAACAATTGGAATTTAGATTCTTCCGCTTTTCCGCCCCAGACATTATTGCTCTCGTCGATATCAGCGGTTTCACGCATCGGATCAAGCTTAATGGCCGTTACTTCTTTGTCATGTACATAAAACTTAGATGCTTTCTGCTCATCATGCCTCCAGATCTGTGCAGGGATCCTGTCAATCTTTTTGCTGCCATCAGCGAAAGTGAATTCTACAATTATCGGCATCACCAGGCCGCCTTTATTGCTGAAATCCAGCTCATAGTAAAATTTGCCTGCATATTTCTCCTGTTCGGCTTTTGATAGCTTTTCGAATGGTGCGGGAATCTCAATTTTACGCTCTTTGGTGTCATATTTCTCCAGGCCACGGTCGTATCTCCAGTAAAAATCCTGGGTGGACTGATCAAGATCGGTATAAAACTTAATGTTTTTATCTTCCCTGTTTCTCACTTTAGAAATATCATCAAATGCATTGACTGCCGGCGGATCAATTTTCACCATTCTCACATTGGCAGGTGGAATTTTAGCATTGACATCAGGTTTTCCCATTTTTACTGCATCAAGGGAAATATCACAAGGGTCGGTTCCATAAAACCAGCCTCTCCAGAACCAGTCGAGGTCTTCACCACTCGCATCTTCCAGGGTCCTGAATAAGTCTGCGGGTGTAGGATGTTTGAAAGCCCATCTTCTGGCATATTCTTTAAAGGCATAATCGAACAACTCTCTGCCCATAATAGTCTCGCGGAGGATATTCAGGCCTGTAGCGGGCTTCGAATAGGCATTGGGACCAAAACGGGTGATGTTTTCTGAATTGGTCATGATAGGTTCCAGCTCATCCTTTGGCAGTTTCATGTAATCTACTATGGTATACGCTGCTCCTTTTTTAATCGGGAATTTATTGTCCCACAGTTCTTCTGTCAGGTATTCCACAAAGGAATTGAGTCCTTCATCCATCCATGTCCACTGGCGTTCATCACTGTTGACAATCATAGGGAAGAAATTATGTCCTACTTCATGGATAATTACCCCCAACATTCCGTTTTTTGAACTTTCACTATAGGTACCGTCCTTTTCAGTCCGGCCGTAGTTGAAGCAGATCATTGGATATTCCATTCCGTTTGCAGCTTCTATACTTTGTGCTACCGGATAAGGATAAGGGATGGTGAAATCTGAATAGGTTTTAATGGTATGGGCTACTGCTTTTGTAGAATAAGGGCGGTACAGGTTATAGGCTTCCTTACCATAAAAACTCATGCACATGACCGATTTATCTTCAACTTTTTGTGCCATGGCATCCCAGACATATTTTCTGGAAGAGGTCCATGCAAAGTCGCGCACATCATTCGCCTGAAAGACCCAGGTTTTTGTCGTTTTACTTTTGGTACCTTCTGCTTTTTTTGCTTCAGCAAGTGTCACGATCTCCACAGGCTCGGCCGATGTTTTTGCTTTATTGTAACGGGCGAGTTCAACTGGACTGAGTACCGCGCTGTAGTTGATACATTCTCCGGTTGATCCCACATGGTGATCGGAAGGAACCGTCATTTGCACTTTAAAGTTACCGAAAGTAAGGGCAAATTCGCCTCTGCCGGTAAACTGGTGATTTTGCCAGCCCTGGAAGTCACTATAGACGCATAGTCGCGGATACCACTGCGCCATGGTAAACAGATAATTGCCATCTTCAGGGAAGAACTCATAACCTCCGCGGCCTCCTTCGTTTATCCTGTCGGATATTTTGTAGGTCCAGTTCACGTTGAATATAAATTGTTGGCCTGACTTTAATGGTACCGGCATTTCCACCCGCATCATTGTTTTATTGATGGTGTATTTTAAGGCTTTGCCTGCTGCATCCGTAATTTTAAGTATAGAAACTCCCATTCCATTGTCCGCATCGCTGGCCTGTGCATTGTCGAGTGACTTTGTGGTGCTATAATTTTCCGGCAATTGTGTACTGCTCTGATAATTGGCATTATTCACATTGCTGTGCTCGTTTTCATCCAGCTGTAACCATATATAGGTCAGTACATCAGGTGAGTTGTTAAAATAGGTAACTTTCTCTGCACCGGTAAGCATCAGTTTCTGTTCATCCAGGCTACATTTAATGTCATAATCTGCACGTTGCTGCCAGTATTTTACTCCAGGGGCACCGCTTGCAGTCCGTTGCTCGTTAGGCGTAGAAAGAATGGTACCCAACTGTTCAAATTTATTCCCGTGGTTACTGCCGGGATTATTTTGGATATTTTGAGCAAATGAAAGCTGCCAGGAAGAACCAAGCAGGATAAATGCAGCTAAAGTTTTATTCATTTGATGTTTTTTTGATGAAAGTATAAATTTAAACCGTTTTTTTGTATAGAAAAAATTAAAAACTCACTATGTTGACTTTTATTTCCCAATATCTACTATTTTGTTACGTTTTTCTGGGGGCTTTTACTGCTGAAAAAGATTTAACAACAGTAAAAAATAGTCGTCATCCCTTACATTTAAGTTCTACAGAGATCAATTACAATGCTAATGGCAAAACGATGGAAATCAGCTGCCGCATATTTACAGATGATTTTGAAGATATCCTCAGTAAAAAATATAAGGTAAAATCTGACCTGTCTTCCGCAGTGAAACATAAGGCGATGGACGAATTGGTCAGGAAGTATATGGCAGAACATCTGCAGGTCGCTGTCAATGGAAAACAACTGGGCTTAAGTTATATTGGTTTTGAAAATGACAAAGAGGCCGTTATTGTTTATATAGAGTCAGAAAAGGTAATGAATCCTGAAAAAATGGAAACCACTTGTACTGTTCTTTATGATCTTTTTGATGACCAGATTAATATTTTCCATATCACTTATCATGGCAGCAGGAAGAGTGCAAAACTCAATTATCCGGATAAGGTATTGTCGTCAATACTGAAGTAGTCTCCTTTTGCCCTCTCTGTGAAAGCTGCTTTGTTTGCAATTGGTTTATATCTGGTCTGCCAGGTTGTCCTAAATCCACCTTTGGTTTCTTATTGAAGCCCTGTGTATCTATTAGTGGTGCAGAGGAAATGAATGGTATTGCCTGTAAGCCCTGCTGAAAGTAAGATGATTCGACAATTGGTTGGGATGTGGTTGGGCAGATTGCCTGCAGACACTCAGTTTACAGCGAGCTGATACGGGGCAGTAACAAGGAAAAACTGAGTATATAGTGTGTATCGACTGGGTATATACTGGGTGTTTTTCCGACGACGTGCCGAAGCATCGCTCACGGTGTCCTGTACTGTTAATCGTTTGCGCCTTAGGAAAAGCAGGGGGAAGTAACCTGTGAGGGTCACCGCTTCAGGATAACATCATACCAAATGAAGAGAAAATGATACAAAGAAATATTTATCAACTCAGATAGCTTTGCGAATCCAGGTATTGTTAAAATACTGGCAGACATTTCACATAAATGTCTAATTTGGATTTATGAAAAATTTACCGGTTTTAGATCTCGTTGTCATTGCGCTGTATTTATTGAGCATGATATTGGTAGGTTTTTATTTTTCCAGAAAGAATAAAAGCACAGATCAGTTCACCAAAGCTGCGGGCAGTATCCCTGGCTGGGCAATAGGACTTTCCATATATGCTACCTTTTTAAGCAGCAATACCTTTCTCGGTGTCCCGGGGAAGGCTTTCGGCAGTAACTGGAATGCATTCGTTTTTAGTCTCGCCATGCCATTTGCGGCTTACATTGCCTCAAAATATTTTGTCCCCTTTTACCGGAGGACAGGGGAGGTTTCTGCTTATACCCACCTAGAAAAAAGATTCGGGCCATGGGCAAGAACGTATGCTGTTGTTTGTTTCCTGCTCACTCAGCTGGCTAGAATGGGCTCTATCTTTTTCGGGATTGCCTTGAGTCTCCAGGCATTAACAGGTTACAGTATGCAATCGATTATGATTGTCGTTGGAACCTGTATCATTATATACACCGTATTGGGTGGAATAGAGGCGGTCATATGGACTGAAGTTGTGCAGGCAGTGATCAAAACACTAGGTGCCTTCCTCATCCTCTACCTGATCGTCAGGAATATGCCGGGAGGGGTCTCACAGATCATATCCATCGGTGCCGCAGAGAATAAATTCAGTCTGGGCAGTTTATCTCCAAATCTCAAGGAATCCACTTTTTGGGTGGTACTGTTTTATGGTTTTTTTATCAACCTGAACAATTTCGGGATAGACCAGAATTATGTGCAGCGTTACCATACGGCAAAAAACTCTGCACAGGCGTCACGGTCTTTATGGATATGTGTGGTCTGTTATGTTCCCATATCTTTATTGTTTTTTATCATAGGTTCCTCTTTATATGCCTATTACCAGGTGAACCCCGATTTAATTATCAGTGTGAAACACCAGGTGGCCATGGAACGCTTACCTGTACATTCCAGCGAAAAAGCCATTCAATCTGTAATGGATGTACTGGTACCAGAGGATTATGGGGATAAGATCATGCCCCATTTTATGGTCAATGAAATTCCGACTGGACTGGTGGGACTTATTATCTCTGCCATCATGTCGGCTGCAATGAGTACGATCAGTTCAGGGATGAATGCTTCTGCTACGGTATTCTCTATAGATATCTACAAACGTTATATCAATCCTGCGTTAAATGATAAACAACTGATGAAAGTGCTTTACATCAGTACGGCATTGTTTGGGGTGATGGGGATGTTTACGGGAGTCGCGATGATCGGGATCAAAAGTATACTCGACATCTGGTGGCAGTTATCCGGGATTTTCTCGGGAGGAATGCTCGGGCTGTTCTTACTGGGGATGATCAGTAAAAGGGCGGGAAATTCGGAAGCGCTCACCGCAACAATTATAGGTGTCCTGGTCATTTTATGGATGACCTTCTCAGGAAGCATCCCACGGGATTATGGATTTCTTAAGAGCATGTTCCACAGTAATATGATTGTGGTAATCGGCACGCTCACTATTTTTCTGGCGGGACTTTTACTGAGCAGGGGAAAGAAAGAAAAAATTAACGAAACTTAAATAGGTACGCATGGACAAATCACAAAAAGGATTCATTCCTGTTATGCTCACTCCTTTCAGTGATGATGGCAAAATAGATTATACCTCACTGGGCAGACTAACAGACCGGTATCTGCAGTCTGGTGTGAAAGGGCTTTTTGCCAATTGTTTATCCAGTGAGATGTTCGAATTGAGTGCGGAAGAGAAGATAGAGCTCACCAGGAGGGTAGTAGAAATGACGGGAGGAGCTGTACCTGTGGTGGCTACAGGTACATTTGGAGGGCCTATTGGAAAGCAGGCGGAGTATGTGAAAAGAATCTATGATACGGGTGTGCATGCCGTGATCTTAATTACCAGTCTGCTGGCAGAAGAAAAAGATCCCGAAGCTGTTTTCAATGAAAAGGTTTTTGAATTGTTCGATCTTACCCCATCCATCCCGGTAGGTTTCTATGAGTGTCCGGTTCCCTATAAAAGAATACTCTCTTCCAGGCAGCTGGGGTCATTTGTAGCCACAGGAAGGGTAATTTATCATAAAGATACCTGTCTGGACCTTGAACAGGTAAAGGCAAAGCTGGCTGCAGCAGATAATAACTGTTTTGGTCTTTACGATGCCTATATGGGGCATGCCGTAAAATCTCTGCGTGCAGGTGCTGCAGGGCTCTCCTGCATTCAGGGCAATTACTTCCCGGAATTAATTGTATGGCTCTGCAAAAATTTCGATAATGAAGCTATGAAAGATGGGGTAGATGCCATACAGGATTTCCTCAACCTTCATATGGACGTGATGCACAATATTTATCCTACGGCAGCGAAATATTCGCTTCAGCAACAGGGATTGGATATTTCCACTTTCACCAGGCGGAAAGTTGGTGAATTCTCTGCTGACAGGATGAAGGAAGTAAGGCAATTGTATGCCAGTTATCATATCCTTCAGCAGAGAATAGGAATTTAATTCAGGAGGTATCTCCTTTTATAGTCCATCGGCGTCATTCCGGCTATTTTCTTAAAATGACGGTAGAAGTTCGATACATTGTTGAAACCACAGTCAAAACAAATGACTTCGGTAGGTATCTTATCTTCAACCAGCAAACGGCAGGCATGGCTGATCCTGATTTCAATAAGGAAATCATAATACGTTTTTTTCGTCATCAATTTGAAATACCTGCAGAATGAAGTAATGCTCAGGTTGCTGATAGAGGATATTTCCTCCAGGCTGATTTCTTTCTTATAGTTAGAGAGGGTATAAGAATAAATTTTGTTTAACCTGATGATATCAGATTCATTGGAATGGTAAAAAGCATAGCCAGAAGTAATCGATTCATACTCGTCCGTTTCAGACAGGGTGCTTAGTATCGACAGCAGTAAAATCAGGCGGTCCATATGGGATGCCGTGGTTGCTTTTTTCATCAGGTCAGCCACCTTTTCCCTGGTTTCACCGGAGAGTACCATTCCTTTCTTTGCCTTTTCAAATAATTTAGGGATCAGGTAGGCTTCCGGGAGGTTAAAGAGATCTTTTCCGAGGCAGTCCGGCAGGAACTGGATGACGATAGCTTCCACTTCAAGGGAGTCGTTTTGCTGGTAGTATTTATCGCTGCAGCGGAAAGTATGCGGAAGATTTTCGCCTAACAGTATTATTTCTCCGGAAGAAAAATTGCTGATATTGTCGCCTATAAATCTTACGCCTTCCCCTTTCACGACATAATGTAGTTCTAATTCGGGATGGTAATGCCAGATTTTACCAAAGTTTGGCTCAATGTTGTGTCTTATCCCGAACGTGTTTTGGATGTTAATTGGAACTTTATGAAAAAGTGGTTTCATGTTCTGTTCAGATTTTTGGAAATATATTTGGTTTTCGCTCTTAGAGCGGGACAATACTACGAAATTGTAATGATAATATGATATAAAAAGTTGGTAATAATTGGTAACAATACTGTGAACTGATTATCCATATTTGTATCGATATGTAGAAACTAACCCCCCGTTTTTTTATACATTTAATTGTTTTAACCAAATATGATACCATAAGCGCTATTCCCTGAATCAAAGAAGATGATTTTTTTATATATGATTTTGTCTGAAAGAAGCATTCATAAATTAATCTCTGATACATTACCTCTCACTTAATGAAATGATTATACTCATCCAGAATGTTTTAAATAAAAAAAATTATATAGTGATGAAACAAGTGTAGCTGAAAATTCTATTAAATGAAGAATAGGTTATACCGGGTTCAAAAATAAAAAACCAAATTAAAACTTATGAAAAAGCAATTTTTATTATTCATCATGCTTGTGTCCTGTTCCATTTCGGGAATGGCACAGACTAACAAAGTGGCAGAGGATTCTGTTTATCGTGCTGCTATTCAAGACCGTTCCTGGAAAATTGTTCAGAAGTTACAACTTAATGATTCGGCTAAAGCCATTCAACTGAGAGAGGTCATCGCAGCACAATACATCAGTCTGAATGAAGTCTATACCAAAAGGGATGTTAAAGAGAAAGAGATTAAAAGTAATTCTTTGCTTAATAAGGAAGCAAAGCAAGATAGTATGAATAAAAATCAGTTAACTTCAGAATTGTCAGTTGCCAAGCTGCATAAGCCTTATCTGAAAAAACTGTCGCACCTGTTAAATAAAGAACAGGTGGTTGCGGTGAAAGACGGCATGACCTATGGTGTGGTGCCGCTTACCTATGGTGCCTATATGGAAATGCTTCCACAGCTGACAGCACCACAGAAAAAACAGATCATGGAATGGCTGGTTGAAGCCAGGGAGAAAGCCATGGATGCGGAATCCTCAAAGAAAAAACATGCCTGGTTTGGCAAGTATAAGGGAAGGATCAATAATTACCTTTCTGCTGCCGGTATTGATATGAAAAAAGAAGGCGAAGCCTGGCAGGAAAGGATCAAAGCCAGGTCTGCAAATCACTGATTTCAGCTTAAAATCTGAAGGATAAGATGCTACAAAACCTGGTGAAAATGGTATAAAAAAGCAGTTTATCCTTCCGATATATTTGACCAGCGAAATTTACCTGACCAATTGTATAAACCTAACATTCATTAACCTCAGTTTTTATTTGCCAAAGAGATTCGTGCTTAAAAGGATGATAGCATTCCCGCCTTTTTTCTCCTGGTACTAAGTTCTACTGATTTAATTCAACTGTATGAAGAGATAGATACTCCCTCCGAATGATGGCTGGCCTGAAGTCAGGCAATCAGCATGCTAAAATAACCCTCTCTTATAGTTTAATCTAACCAAATTTTAAACGTGTATTTAACATGAAAATTTATTTACAGAAGCAAAGTTATTTGTGCAAATGGCAGAGAATTGCCGCCGCACATTTAATCATTGCCCTTGCACTATCAGGTTCTGCAGCTGTTGCTGAAGAGGCTGTACCCGTGTCGGGGGAAGTAACAGCCGTGTCCCACCGAAAAGGAATTAAAGGAACAGTAAGGGATGCCTCCGGGCAGCCAATGCCAGGTGTCGGCGTCATGATTGTCGGTACCAAATCCGGTACATCGACTGATGCAAATGGTAATTTCAATATCAGTGTACCGACAGGAAATGAGACTTTGATCTTTACTTCTATTGGTTACAAAGCCGTTGAGGTTGTCCTAAATGGAAGAACAGAAATCAATGTCAGAATGGAAGAAAATGCTTCCGATCTGAATGAAGTCGTTGTCGTAGGTTACGGCACACAGGAGAAAAAACATTTGACGGGAGCAATTGCTACGGTAAATGTTGCGGTCATTGCTGATGTTCCAGTAGGTACACTATCTGCAGCTCTAAGGGGGCAACTTCCTGGTGTAAGTATTGCAGGCGGTTATTCAAGGCCGGGAGAACCTGCGAAGATTACGATTAGAAATCCATCTTTTGCGGTTAAAGATGGTGGAAGAACTGAGCCTTTATATGTGATAGATGATATTTTCAGGACATCTGAAGATTTTAACCTGATTGATGCCTCTGAAGTAGAGAGTATCTCCATCCTGAAAGATGCGGCAGCAGCAATTTATGGTATTCAGGGAGCGAATGGGGTGGTCGTGGTTCGTACCAAAAGAGGTAAAGCAGGTGTGCCAAAAATAAGTTATGGTGTTTCTGTCGGAGCTTCAGATGCGACACAGCTGCCAAAAATGATGTCTGGAATTGAACAGGCTACTTATTTAAATGACTATACCCGTGCCGCAAGAAATTATGTCGCAACAGGAAGTAGCGGCTATCTTGCCGATGCAGCCTGGTATACACCGGATGAACTGGAGTATTTCAGGAATAACAGTACGGATTGGTTACCGGAAGCCTGGCAAACAGCAATGACAACACGTCATACCTTAAACGTAAGTGGAGGTAGTGACAAAGCAACTTATTTTGCAGGCGCTTCCTATATTACTCAGGGATCTAATTTTGATGGTGTAAACACAGATAAATGGACTTTCCGTGCCAGTTCTGATATCAAACTGACTAAAGGACTGAATCTGGGCTTATCCCTCAGCGGTGATTTATCAAATAATAAAAGATTCTGGTTTAAGCAAGGAAGTGAGAGTCTGGATAATGACGTCAGATCTCTGATCGGAACACCGATGTTTAATCCATATTATGTAAATGGTCTGCCAGTTTTACTGACTACAGGAAATACTGGTTCTGTGGATGGTACTCATTTCTTTGAAGTTCAGAAATTGAATAATTATACCAATGCAAGAACAAATGGTTTTAATGTTCAGGCGACCTTAAATTATGACGTACCCTTCATTACTGGGCTAAAAGCAGGATTGAACTTTAGCAAGAACCTGGATAATGCATTTAACAAACAATATGGTACCCGTTATAATGTATATCAATTAAGCATGCTCGGTGATAATAAACATATTTACGGAGGTGATGTAATTAAAACGATCAGTGTAAATAATGGTGATAAAGTGAGGATTAGTTCTTCTTATAAAGACAGTTATCAACTGAACGGTACACTGAATTATTCCCGTAAATTTGGGAAGCACAGCTTTTCTGTTCTGGGTGTTTATGAGCAGGTGGAGAGCGAAACAGACCTGGTTAATGCCGCACGTGAGGGTGTGATTATGGGGGGGCTCGACAATCAGCAATATGCAACTGGTGTTAATCTGTCCGATGAATCACAATCTGAATTCGGCCGACTGGCCTGGGCGGGTAGATTGAACTACAGCTTCGCAGACAAATATCTTGTGGAATTTTCATACCGGGGTGATGCCAGTGTTTATTTTGCTCCCGGAAACAGATGGGGGTATTTTCCTTCACTTTCATTGGGATGGGTAATGTCTGAAGAGCCATTTTTCAAGAAAAGTATGAAATTCGTTGATTACTTTAAGCTAAGAGCTTCCGTAGGTCTGTTGGGAATCGATAATACCAGGAATTTTGGCTATGCAAGAAATTATTCTCTTTTAACAGGTAAGGCACCGGTTTTTGGAGGTAATTCTGACAGACCATTGGCCATTAGTCCAAATATTGCCCTGGCTAATGAGAATATGAAATGGGATAATAATACAAAAATTAACGTTGGTTTTGATGCCCAGTTTTTAAAGAGCCGCTTAGTCGTTGGCGTTGATGGATTTTTGGATCACAACTATAATCAGCTGACTACGAGAACCTCCTCCGTATCATTGCTAATCGGTGCGCCAATTCCCGCAGAAAACTATGGGATCACCAATAGCTTCGGTTATGAGCTGTCCCTAACCTGGAAAGATAAAATTGGATCAGACTGGGGATATAATTTGAATACTTTCCTGCAATGGAATGACAATAAAAATATTCGCATGGATCAACCATTAGGTTTTGCGGGAACATTTCTTGATGGGGTAGGTCATTCCAGTGACATGGGTGTCCTTGGTTATAAAAGCTTAGGTATCATCAGAACTCAGGAACATTTGGATGAACTGATCGCAAGAGGCTATAAGGCTTTTGGTGAATCGCCTAAATTGGGTATGATTGAGTATCAGGATCTTAGAGGCCCTCGGGATGCGAATGGTAATTTTACTGCACCTGACGGAATTATTTCAGAGAATGTCGATTACACCTTTCTGACACCAAAATCAAGTAATCATTACAACGTCGGATTTAATCTGGGTGGAACCTATAAAACATTCAGTTTAAATATGGTGATCGGACTTTCCTGGGGCGGACAGGAATCTGTGGAAAGTGCAGCTGTCAAAAGAGCAACAGCAACCTCTAACAGACCAGCATTTTGGGCAGATCACTGGACACCTGAAAATCCTAATGCGGAATATCCAAATCCTTTCTATACTAACAATTATGACAGAAAAACGGATTTTTGGTTTAGAAGCTCAACTACATTCCGTATGAGCAATATTAATTTGTCCTATGGATTGCCAACTAAATGGGCTGAAAGAGCAGGGCTTGCAAATGCAAAGATATTTTTTGTAGGAACAAACCCTATCAATTTTTATAATCCTTATGATTATAAAGACAATACGGGCGCTTATGATGTTTATCCAAATCTAAGAACGTTCTCACTTGGTTTAAATGTTAGTCTTTAATTATGATAATGATGAAGAACAGTAAAAATATTGCAATCATTTTTTTTGCATTTTTAGCCTTTACAAGCTGCAAAAAAGTATTGGATAAAGGTGATCTGGGTTCTATTCCGGGAGAACTGATCTATAACGACTCAACTCTTGTTAACTTAAACGTAGGTTATATCTATGAACAGAATTTGCCGGGATGGGGAGGAACTACAAGCGGTAGTGTTCCATTCTGGGGTGGTACATTAACGGATGAATCTTATGGTGATAATAAATTTATGCGCGGTACACTTACCGTAGAAGATGTTACAGACTTCGGGACGGCTTTAGATAAAGGAAATAATTATGGCAAAATAAGAACAATTAACATGATGATTGCTGATACTGATGCCGGAACTCTTCCTTTAGCAACCAAAAATCGCCTGAAATCCCAGGTGCTATTTTTCAGGGCATGGCGATATTTCGATCTTGTACGTCTGTATGGAGGAGTACCTTTGGTGCTTACCCCTTTAGATGGAGTGGGTCAGGAAGCTAAAGATCTTGCTTTGCTGCCAAGGAACTCTACCGCAGAATGTATCGCTCAGATAGTTAAAGATCTGGATACGGTAATTAAATATCTGCCAGGAAGATGGGACAATACAAACTGGGGCAGAATAACAAGAGGAGCCGCCGCCGCATTGAAAGGCAGGGTGTTATTGACGTATGCCAGTCCGCTTTTCAATCCCAGTGGTCTGCCGGAACGCTGGCAGGCAGCTTATACTGCCAATGTAAAGGCTAAAGAAATTCTTGATAAGGACGGATATGGATTAAATTCTTCTTATGGAGATATGTGGTTCACTGAAGTGGGTAATCCTGAAGCTGTTTTCGTAACAGGTTATAATAATGCAACAGGTGACCAGACGAAAAAGAATAATGCCTATGATAACCAGACCAGACCTTCTTATACGGGCACGGCCGGAGGCTCTAACCAACCTTCATGGGAACTGGTAAAATCGTATCCTATGAAAGACGGAAGTAAACCTGCTGCTGATCTGCCTGACAACCTTTTTTATAAGGACAGGGATCCTCGTTTTTACAAAACTATTGGATATAACGGTGCGGTCTGGCCATTGAATGGAAATACGAATTATCGTTTGTGGACGTATTATGCTGGTGGAAAAACGTCTGAGCAAAAGGCGTCAAACACAGGTTTTTATACCCGTAAAGCCATAAATCCAAATGTTGCTGCTGGTGAAGTTCAATTTTCAGGAACGGACTGGATGGAGATACGTTATGCAGAAGTCGTACTGAACCTCGCTGAAGCAGCCTGTGGTATTGGTGCAAATGCAGAAGCCTATGCTGGTCTTGAGGCGATCCGTAAACGTGCAGGAATAGAATTAGGAAATGGTCATTACGGACTGGTAGCAGGTTTATCCGGAACTGCGCTTTTTGATGCTATCTTATATGAGCGCCAGATAGAGTTTGCCTTTGAAGGAAAAAGATTCTGGGATTTGTACAGGTGGAAAAAATTTGCAGATGTGCTGAATACAAAAGCAAGGAGAGGGGTGACAATAAATCTTAAAACAGGAGCCGGAATACCTACAGCCGCTCAGTTTGCGGATCCGACTAATGCCAACTATAGGGACAAAGTAGATATTGATGTCCTTTACAGCCAGTATTTCGATGTGCAGATAAAAAATATGGATACCTGGGATGGTAACATACAATGGAGGGACCAGTATTATTTCTTCGGTCTTCCAACTTCATCAATAAACAACAATACCAAAATTACTCAGAATATAGGCTGGGGTGGTAGTTTTGTTCCAGCACCTTAACTCAAAAGATTGCGCTCATTCAACCCATATAAAATAAAAACCAATGAGTGATCATGACCCATGGTCACTCATTATTTAAAACAAACAACATGCTAATTAAAAAAAGAGCTTTACCATTCTTATTTACAGCTGCGTTACTTACCTTTTCTCAGGCGGTACTGGCCCAGTATCCGGATGTGCCAAAAGACATTAAGGAACAAAGTGATGCGATGATGAAGGAAACGGAAAGATTATCAGACATCGCCTGGTTGAAAGCAGTTCCGATTATTGAAAAGGAAGCAAAAGAAGGAAAACCTTATATTCCATGGGCGGCCAGACCCCACGATTTACCACAGTCGGAACTACTGGCCTTTCCTGGTGCAGAAGGTGGTGGTGCCTATTCTTTTGGCGGACGCGGTGGAAAAGTTATTGTGGTGACTTCACTGGCCGACAGCGGACCAGGTACATTAAGGGAGGCCTGTGAGCAGGGTGGTGCAAGGATTGTTGTATTCAACGTTTCCGGGATCATCAGGATCAAAACTCCTTTGATTATCAGGGCTCCATACATCACTATTGCAGGCCAGACCGCCCCGGGTGATGGAGTGTGTATTGCAGGAGAGAGTGTGTGGATCAATACCCATGATGTGGTTGTACGTTATATGCGTTTCCGCAGGGGAGAAACCAATGTGGGCAGAAGGGATGATTCTATCGGTGGTAACCCTGTAGGAAATATCATGATCGACCACGTTTCCGCAAGCTGGGGACTGGATGAGAACATGTCTATGTACCGCCACATGTTTAATGACAGTACAGGTAAGGCAGAGCAAAAATATGGTACCGTGAACATCACGATTCAAAACTCTATATTTTCTGAGGCTTTAGATACCTGGAACCACTCTTTCGGAAGTACACTGGGTGGGGAGAACTGTACTTTCATGCGTAACCTATGGGCAGATAATGCAGGCCGTAACCCATCGATTGGCTGGAACGGGATCTTCAATTTTGCCAATAACGTGGTATTTAACTGGTACAACCGCTCCACTGATGGTGGTGATTATACCGCATTGTACAATATCATCAATAATTATTACAAACCTGGACCTATGACTCCGGAGAATCAGCCCATCCGTCACCGTATCCTGAAGCCTGAATCCGGCCGCAGTAAACTGCCTTATGTCGTATTTGGCCGTGCACATGTACAGGGGAATATTGTGGAAGGCAATGATACCGTAACAAAAGATAACTGGGATGGCGGAATTCAGCTGGAAGGTAAGGATGGAAACCTGATGTCTCCTGAAAAAGCTAAAGTTTACTATGATGCAATGCGTGTCAATAAACCGCTGCCGATGCCGGCAATGACCATTCTTCCAACTATGGAAGCACATGACTATGTACTGGCAAATGCAGGTGCGACTTTACCAGTAAGGGATGCGGTAGATACCAGGGTGATTGAGCAGGTGAGAACAGGTAAGATTACCTATAAAGAAGGTGTTAAACTTCCTGAAACAAACTTTAAACACCGTCGTATGCCGGTAGATTCCTATAAAAAAGGAATTATCACCGACATCAGTCAGGTAGGCGGATATCCGGTGTATAAAGGCAAACCTTATAAAGACAGCGATAAAGACGGAATGCCAGATGAGTATGAAACTAAAAATGGCCTTAATCCTAAAGACGCTTCAGATGCTGCAGTGATCACTGCATCCGGTTATTCAAATATTGAAGTATATTTAAATAGTGTTGTTCCTGTGAAACAGGTGAAACCATAACATATTAATTGTTGATTAGCAGGGGAGGAAATGACAAACGTTTCTTCCTCTGCCTGATCTTTAAAACCAGGCACCTTGTTGAATCCTAACTACTTTTTTAAGCGAAATACAGGTAACCCTTTATGGTTACTATTGGCCTTTCTTCTGTCTTTTACTGTCGCACTTGCACAGAAAAAAAAGGTGATTCCGGTAAAACCTCCCGTTTATCTGAACGAAGAGGGAAAATTGGGGTATACACCTGATGCTTTAGGTAACAGGATACCTGATTTTTCTTATTGCGGTTACCGTGCCGGTGCTGAAGTGATACCGGATGCAGTGATCAGGATTGTGGTGCCTGTACAAAATGAAGATGCCACACAGCTGATTCAATCGGCATTGGATGATGTTGCCCGTTTACCGCTGGGGAAAGACGGACTGCGTGGCGCCGTACTGCTGCAAAAAGGAACTTATCGTGTCAAAGGTTCATTATATCTAAAAAATTCGGGTGTGGTGTTGCGCGGAAGCGGAACAGGAATGAAGGGGACAGTCATCCTGGCTACAGGGGTAAGACGTGAGGCGCTGATTAACATTGCCGGAAAAGATAACAGCATACAAGAACAGGAGATCAGCATAGCTGATGCTTATGTTCCTGTAAATTCTTTTCAGATCAATGTTTCCGGAGCTGCGTTGAAGCATGGATTCAAGCCGGGGGACAAGATTAAGGTCCGTCGCCCTTCAACGAAAGAATGGATCGACCTTATTGGTACCGAACACTTTGGTGGAGGTATTACCTCCCTTGGCTGGAAAGCGGGACAAAGGGATATTTCCTGGGACCGCACTGTGGTCGCCGTCAAAGGATCACTCATCACTCTTGACGCACCTTTGACGACCGCATTGGATACCAGTTATGGGGGCGCGTATGTTTCCAGGTATACCTGGAAAAACCGGATTTCAAATGCCGGTGTAGAAAATATGGAATTGGTATCTGACTATGATACGAAAAATATAAAAGATGAAGATCACCGCTGGACAGCGATCGGCATTGAAAATACAATAGACGGATGGGTGAGGCAAGTGAATTTTCATCATTTTGCGGGTTCTGCCGTCACCGTTCTTGCCTCCGCGAGAAGGATCACGGTGGAGGATTGCAAGTCTCTCGATCCTGTCTCAGAAATCGGTGGACAAAGAAGAAATACCTTTTTAACCACAGGTCAGCAAACCTTATTTCAACGCTTGTATTCAGCCTATGGCTACCATGACTTTGCTGTAGGGTTTTGTGCAGCAGGTCCGAATGCTTTTGTAGAGTGTAAAGCCTATATGCCTTTCAGTTTTAGTGGTACAACGGACAGCTGGGCATCAGGTGTATTGTTTGATATAGTTAACATCGACGGACAGGCGGCATTGAGTTTTGCCAACCGGGGTCAGGATGGAATGGGTGCCGGATGGACAGCTGCAAACAGCGTATTCTGGCAGTGTTCGGCTTCCAGGGTAGATTGTTTTCAACCTCCGGGGGCGCAGAACTGGGCCTTCGGAACATGGGCACAGTTTGCAGGCGATGGTTACTGGGATATGTCAAATGAGCAGATTAAACCTAGAAGTTTATATTATGCGCAATTGAAAGACCGTATGGGAGATGCTGTCAGTTCCAGACAGTTCCTGATGCCTGTACCTACGGAAGCATCAAGCAGTCCTTCGGTGGAAACAGCAGCGGAACTAACAAAATTAGCGGGGCAACCAGCTTTTACGCTGGAAGATTTTATTGATCAGGCGCCTACGCGCCAAGCTATTTCCCTAAAGGCGCAAGGTTTGAAAACGATCGCTCAGATAGGCCTGAAAAGTCAGGCAGCACGAAAGATCGCCGAGCCGATGTCCGTAACCAATGGATGGCTAATGCGCGGCAATGTTTTGGTTTCTGGAAAACGCCAGGATGTACAATGGTGGACCGGTAGCGCACGTCCATATGGTTTAAAAGGTTCAAGATCGCATATCACGCGTTTCGTACCCGGACAGACAGGGAAAGGACTTACGGATGATTTAAATGAAGTTACCGATAGCATGGTGCTGAACAAGGTAGTGGCGATTGACCATAATTATGCATTGTGGTATGAGCGCCGTCGTGATGACCATGAAAGGATACGAAGGATTGATGGTGATGTCTGGCCTCCGTTTTATGAATTGCCTTTCGCAAGAAGCGGACAGGGGACAGCGTATGATGGATTGAGCAAGTATGACCTGACAAAATATAATAAATGGTACTGGAGCAGGCTGAAGGAATTTGCTGACTATGCCGATGAAAAAGGGCTTACCCTGCTGCACCAGAATTATTTTCAGCACAATATCATTGAGGCTGGTGCACATTATGCCGATTTCCCCTGGAGAACAGCGAATAACATTAATGATACAGGCTTCCCTGAACCCGTGCCCTATGCCGGGGACAAGCGGATTTTTATGGCTGAACAGTTTTATGATATCAGCAATCCTGCAAGAAGGAAAATCCACCGCGCATACATTCGCCAATGCCTGGAGAACTTTAAAGATAATACCGGAGTGATCCAGTTTATTGGTGCTGAATTTACCGGGCCTCTTCATTTTGTAGCTTTCTGGATAGATACCATAAAAGAATGGGAGGAGGAAACCGGTAAAAAAGTGCTGGTTGCCTTAAGTACGACAAAAGATGTTCAGGATGCTATTCTGGCGGATAAAGAACGTGCAAAAGTAGTAGACATCATTGATATCCGCTACTGGCACTACCAGGCGGACGGGAAAACCTATGCTCCGGCAGGCGGGCAAAGCCTGGCTCCAAGACAGCAGGCCAGACTTTATAAACCTAAGAAAACTTCTTTTGAGAAGGTGTATACTGCCGTGAGTGAATATAAATTGAAATACCCGGAGAAAGCAGTCATTTACAGTGCCGACAATTATGACAGTTATGGCTGGGCGTCATTTATGGCCGGAGGCTCTCTGACCAATATCCCATCAATTGCAGCTCCCGGAATTTCTGCTGAGTTGTCAACCATGAAACCTGTGGTACTCCCGGCAACTGATCCCCTGCGGGCCAGTGTACTGGCAAAAGAGGGTATCGCCTATCTCATTTATGCAGATACCAATCAGACGGCTGTGATTGATCTTCCCCTGGGGGAATTTATGATGCAAAGCATAAATCCTAAAGATGGAAGTGTCCAAAAGAAAAAAGAACGTATTGCAGGAGGGCAGCATTTCAATTATAAGAATCAAACCTCTGGTGTACAGTTAATCTGGATTTCAAAACTATAAATATGTATAAGAACTTATTGCTCATTGTTTCCCTTGCGTTTTTTATAACCGCATGTAAGGTAGAAAAGAAAGAAGAAGGTATGCAGGCATTGTCTGTTTCTGCAAATAAAAGGTATCTGATGACGGCAGATGGCAAGCCATTTTTCTGGCTTGGGGATACAGGGTGGTTGTTATTCAATAAACTGGACAGAACAGAGGCGGATCAGTATCTTGAAGACCGCCGTAAAAAAGGATTTAACGTGATTCAGGTGATGGTGTTGCATACCGTTCCTTCTGTAAATCAATATGGGGATTCCTCTCTGGTTAAAGGGGATATTTCCAAACCGGATACCACTCAGGGTAATCTGGCTACAGATGCCGCACAATATGATTATTGGGACCATGTAGATTATATTGTCGATAAAGCGGCGTCCAAGGGACTTTATATGGCTATGGTGCCGGTTTGGGGAACGAATGTTAAAAATGGGCTGGTTACGCCACTGCAGGCAAAAACTTATGCGGAGTTCCTGGCTAAACGGTATAAGGACCGGAAGAATATTATATGGCTGAATGGCGGGGATATTAAGGGGAGCGATTCTATTGAAGTATGGCAAACGATAGGAAAGACATTGAAACTGAATGACCCGGGGCATTTGGTGACGTTCCACCCCAGGGGGAGAACACAGTCGTCTGACTGGTTTCATGATGCACCTTGGCTGGATTTTAATATGGTGCAGTCGGGCCACCGCAGGTACAGCCAGGATACTTCAAAAAATGAAACCCTCCATTATGGGGAAGATAACTGGAAATATATTGCAGCAGATTATCACCTGAAGACACCAAAGCCTACTATAGATGGCGAACCTTCCTATGAAGGGATACCTCAGGGGCTCCATGATATCAATGAGCCACGCTGGACCGCAGAAGATGTAAGACGTTATGGCTACTGGTCGGTATTTGCCGGTGCATTTGGCTATACCTACGGACAAAATTCTGTGATGCAGATGCACAAGAGTACAGATAAAGAAAGTGCTTACGGATCTCATGAAGTATGGTCGTCGGCCATCAATGCCCCGGGTGCTTCTCAGATGGTTTACCTGAAAGAACTGATGTTATCCCGTCCGTTTTTTGAGCGTATTCCTGATCAGTCGCTGGTTGCGGTTGGTCCTTCAGAAAAATATAACAATATCCTTGCTACGCGAGGAAAAGACTACCTGATGGCTTACACCTATACAGGAAGAACATTTTCGCTGTACATGGGGAAAATATCAGGTGAACGTTTGAGGGTTTCCTGGTTTAATCCGCGTGATGGAAAAACGACAAAAGGGGAAGAGATTGAGAATACAGGAAGCCATAGTTTTGACCCTCCGGGCGAAGAGAAACCAGGAAATGATTGGGTGTTGATACTTGATAGTCTGTAGGTATGAGGTATGGCCTGTGGATAGTTGCCCTGTTGTTTTTAAGTTCCTGCTCGAAAGAGGTGTATCTGTTTACCTCTTTCCATGAGCCTGCTACGGATGGCTTGCGTTACCTGTACAGCTATGACGGGTATAACTGGAAAGGTATTGATGGAACTTTCCTCAAACCGGAGATCGGTGTACAAAAGGTGATGCGCGACCCCTCTATAGCAGTGGGACCGGACGGGATTTATCACCTGGTGTGGACAACGAGCTGGCGTGGGGATAAAGGTTTCGGCTATGCTTCTTCAACCGACCTGATTCACTGGTCTGAGCAGAAAATGATTAATGTGATGCAGCATGAACCGGAGACGGTGAATGTATGGGCTCCCGAAGTGTTTTATGATAAAGAGAGTCAGCAGTTTATCATCATCTGGGCTTCAGCTATTCCTTTCCGTTTTCCGAAAGGAACGGAGGAAGAGAACAATAACCATAGGATGTATTATACCCTGACACGTGATTTTAAAACTTTCAGCGAGGCCAGGTTATTTCTGGATCCCGGTTTTAGTGTGATTGATGCCGTGATTGTCCCGCGTGAAAAGGAGGATTATGTGCTGGTCTTAAAAGACAATACCAGGGCCAACAGAAATCTGAAAGTTGCTTTCAGTAAGGAACTGACAAGTGGCTATGCCGGTGTCTCAGCCCCCTTCAGCGGAAACCTGACGGAAGGCCCTTCGGTTGTTAAGATCAAGGATAACTGGCTGATTTATTATGATGCCTATGGGGAAAAGAGATATGCAGCTTATAAGACATCTGATTTCAGGACATTTAAGGAGGTGTCTGCAGAGATAAGTATTCCGGAAGGGCATAAACACGGGACGATTTTTAAATCGTCAGAAAAAGTACTCAGGGGGCTAAAGTCAAAAGCGAACGAGAAAAATTGATAAATAAAATTTAGAATGAGAAGTATATTTAAGGTTGTTGCGGTTATCTGTTTGAGTTCATTGATGTCCTATGTTCAGGCACAGGATACAGTTAGGTATACAGGAAAAACACTTTCTAATGTAGATTACCATCATGGACAGCTAAGTCCTGCGGTGGGTGTACACAATATCCAGGTATTCAGGGCCAACAGGGAACACCCTGAAATGGCGGGCGGCCATAACTGGACTTATAACCATCAGCCGATGCTGGCTTACTGGAACAATACTTTTTATCTGGAATTTCTAAGCAATCCTGTAGGGGAGCATATCCCTCCGGGAGAAACATTAATGCTGACTTCTAAAGACGGCTATAACTGGTCTGCTCCGGAAGTGATTTTTCCTCCTTACAAGGTTCCCGATGGGGTGACCAAAAAAGGTTATCCCGGTGTGGCCAAAAATTTATATGCAGTCATGCACCAGCGGGTAGGATTTTATGTGACCAAGAATAAGAGGTTGCTGGTGATGGGATATTATGCCATTGTGATGGATAAAAAAGATGATCCCAATGATGGAAATGGAATTGGTCGCGTGGTCAGGGAAGTTTATGCAAACGGCAAATATGGTCCGGTTTATTTTATCAGGAATAATGCAGCCTGGGATAAGTCGCGCTCTACCTATCCTTTTTATACAAAAAGTAAGGATAAAGGGTTTGTTAAGGCCTGTGAGGAGTTGATGGCACAACCACTGATGATGCAGCAATGGGTGGAGGAAGCGGATCGGGATGATCCCCTTATTCCGCTGAAAAGAAGCATTAAAGCCTTTAGTTTTTATCACCTGCCGGATAACAGGGTAGTCGGATTATGGAAACATGCACTGACCTCCGTAAGTAATGATGGAGGGAAAAGCTGGGTGTTTAATCCATTGCGGGCACCAGGATTTGTGAACAGTAATGCAAAAATATGGGGACAAAGGACTGATGACGGACGATTTGCTACTGTTTATAATCCTTCAGAGTTTCGCTGGCCATTGGCAGTTTCCACAAGCAATGACGGATTGAATTATACTGATTTATTATTGGTTAACGGAGAGATTACTTCTATGCGTTATGGTGGCAATTACAAATCTTATGGACCACAATATGTACGTGGAATTCTGGAAGGCAATGGCAATCCTAATGATGGAAATATGTGGATTACCTACAGTGTGAATAAAGAAGATATTTGGGTGGCTGCGGTTCCTGTCCCCATAGTTTCGACGGTATCTGCTGAGGTGAATGAGGTCTTCAGTGAGATGAAAGCCGGAACAGAACTCCAGCAATGGAATTTGTACAGCCCGCTCTGGGCTACTGCAAAAATGGAAACTTTACCCGCAACGGCAGGATTTCCGGCAGGAGAAAAAGCATTGGTCTTGCGTGATAAGGATAAATTCGATTATGCCAAGGCAGAAAGGATTATTCCGGCAGGGAAAGATATGACTGTGGAGTTTTCGGTGACACCGGCACAGGCAGATAAAGGATTGTTACATGTGGAATTGAATGACAGTAAAGGACAGGCCGCTTTAAGACTCGTTTTTGACGCAGACAGTATTTTAAAAAATAAAGCAGGTTACCGCTATTCAGGTGTGACCAAATATGAAAAGAACAAGACTTACACTGTAAAGATAGAGGTACATGTGGGCAGCCGCTCGTATGATGTGGAAATAAATGGGAAGAAAACCGGGACAAAGATATTTTTTGCCCCTGTAGCTGAAATTCAGCGCGTGACTTTCAGGACCGGCGAGTTGCGAAGATTCCCTGATAGTGATACGGGTACTGACCAGGATTTTGATTTGAAAGATGCTGGGGAGGGAACTCCTGAAGCTGTTTTCTATATCCATTCACTTAAAACAACTCAACTGTAGGACGATGGGAAGATTAAATTCAATGGTAATCCGCACACTATTCGTTGTTGGATTGGGAATATTCTCCGGATTGAAATCATTTGCACAACAGGAACAAGCGGCTACAGAGATAATGATGCTTTCCGGAACAGGAAATGAACATACGGTAAACTGGGAGTTCTTCTGTACCGCAGGACGGAATTCCGGAAAATGGACGACGATAGCGGTACCCTCGAACTGGGAACTTCAGGGATTCGGAAAATATGATTATGGATTTGCCCCCGATAGTCTGAGGGGCAAGGAGCAGGGATTATACAAGCGCCGCTTTACCGTAACTAAAGGATGGAAAGGAAAGAAGATCAATCTTGTTTTTGAAGGGGTGATGACGGATGCTGAAGTAAAGGTGAACGGAAAGGTAGCCGGAGCCCTGCATCAGGGATCTTTCTATTCTTTTAAATACGATATCAGTGGATTGGTCAGCTATGAAAAGGATAACCTGCTGGAAGTAAAGGTGTCTAAACATTCGGCAAATAAATCAGTGAATGAAGCAGAACGCAAAGCAGATTTCTGGTTGTTTGGTGGGATATTCCGACCTGTTTTCCTGGAAGCTTTGCCGGCAGTTCACCTGGAAAGGGTGTCTTTGGATGCGAAGGCAGATGGAACTTTATCCGGCAAGATTATTTCCAGGGGGGTAACGGACCAGCTTTCGGTAGAGGTGTATGACATGCAGGGAAAGCGTATCGGCGAAAGTTTCAGCATGGAGCTGAAGAACCAGGCAAAAGCAAAAGGAACGTCTGTTTATGCTTTTCAGACAAAGTATGCGAACATAAAGCTATGGTCGCCCGAATACCCATCTTTATATAATACAACGATTCGTCTTTACAGGAAAGGGAAAATTGTCCATAGCGTGCAAAAGAAAATAGGTTTCCGAACCATTGAGGTTAAGGCCAGGGATGGAATGTATGTAAACGGTGCAAAAATAAAATTCAAAGGGGTAAACCGACATTCTTTCTGGCCAACATCGGGCAGAACGACGAGTAAGAAAATTTCGGTAGCGGATGTTTCCCTGATGAAAGACATGAATATGAATGCGGTAAGGATGTCGCATTACCCACCGGATGATCATTTTCTGGAGGTTTGCGATTCACTGGGTTTATTTGTAATGGATGAGCTGGCCGGATGGCATGGGACGTATGATACGCCTACGGGTACTAAATTAGTAAAAGAGATGATTGCCCATGATGAGAACCATCCCTCTATTGTCTTCTGGGCAAATGGGAATGAAGGGGGGCATAACCTGGAACTGGACGAGTTCTTCGGTCGGGAGGATGTGCAGAAGCGGCCTGTCATACACCCCTGGCAGGTGTTCAGCGGTTTTGACACCCAGCATTACAGGGAGTACAATTATGGTATTGGCAATTATGACCAGGGCCGCAATATTGTGATGCCTACAGAATTCCTGCATGGGATGTATGATGGCGGACATGGTGCCGGACTGGAAGATTATTGGAAAGCGATGTGGTTAAACCCGCTTTCCGCTGGAGGATTCTTATGGGATTTTGCGGATCAGGGGGTAGTAAGGACAGATAAAAATGGAGTGATTGATACCGATGGAAACCATGGTGCTGATGGTATTGTGGGTCCTTTTCATGAAAAAGAGGGCAGCTATTATGCAATCAAGGAAATCTGGAGCCCCGTTTATATCGAACACAGGGAAATAACACCTGCGTTTGATGGTACGCTGACGATGGAAAACCGCTTTTCTTATACAGACCTGAAGGATTGTCGTTTCAACTGGAAACTGCGCCGTTTTGCAGATGCGGATTCGATATCCGGTACTGCAAAGTCGCCCGTAGTGGCTCCACTGACTAAAGGACGGTTGCAGCTTGCCTTACCCGGCAACTGGAGTACTTATGATGTCCTGGCATTGAAGGTAACTGACCCTCATGGCAGGGAGATCTTTACCTGGACTTTTCCAATCGTTAAGCCGGATGTACTTGCGGCAACAATCGTTCAGAGGAATGGCGATGGAAAAGTGGGGATGACGGAGACGAATACAGTTTTCCGCATTACGGTGAAAGGCTTACAGCTGGATATCAATAAAAAAACAGGGATCCTGGAGGAAGTAAAACAGGGAAAAGAAGTGCTGCCTATAAAAAATGGACCTGTATTGCAGGAAGGATTGAGCAACTTCAGTACTTTTTCCTACCATAAGGAAGGAGATTCGGCTATTGTCAGTTCCGTATTTGACAAGAAAAATACATACAATACACTCCGTTGGGTGATCTATCCATCAGGCTGGGTGAAAATGGAAATGAGGTACTTCCCTGGAGCCTATTTTACGAATTTTGTGGGGGTTAATTTTTCTTTTCCTGAGCAGCAGCTGAAAAGCGTAACTTACCTTGGCAATGGCCCTTACAGGGTCTGGAAAAATAGGATGAAAGGAAATCAGTTTGGGGTTTGGAATAAAGCATACAATGATGTCGCCACAGGGGAAAGCCCTTTTGCTTATCCGGAATTTAAAGGTTACCATTCAAATGTATACTGGACCCAGTTTAATACCACGGGTCAGTCTTTTAAGGTGCTGACTGATCAGGAGGATATGTTTCTCCGTCTTTTTACGCCTAAAAAATCAGATGATCCTTATCAGAACCTGCAGGCATTATTCCCTTCAGGAGATGTATCTTTTATGCAGGGAATAGCAGGTATCGGTACGAAGACACAGAAACCGGAAACTACCGGTCCCATGGGAATGAAGAATATTTATTATGATTATGAAAAGGAACCGGTAAGGGCAAAAGTACTTACGCTGTACTTTGATTTCTCCGGTAAACCATTGAAAGGGGTAACAGCAGAATGAAGGGAATTTTAAAAGCCGGCTTGTCTATCGGGATGGGATTTGTTGTGCTCCTGTTTCTTTCGGCCAGCCCTGTTTATGCGCAGGTACAGTTGAACCATCCGCTTTGCGAGATGCGGGAGAATCCGCTGGGCATAGATGTGGTCAGGCCAAATATGAGCTGGGGGATTACCGGGAGTGCCCGCGGTATTGAACAGCAGGCATTCCAGATACTGGTGGCTTCCACGGCTGAAAAACTGGCTGCCGGTGAAGGGGATTTGTGGGACTCCGGAAAAATAGAATCGGCTGCCTCAGTGAATGTCACCTATGGAGGCAAGGCACTGAAGAGCCGGATGAAATGCTTCTGGAAGGTCAGGGTATGGACGAATAGTGGAGAGAGTGCATGGTCTGCACCTGCCTGCTGGAGTATGGGTTTATTAAAAGCCGCGGATTGGAAAGGCCGTTGGATCGGAATGGACCATCCTGCAAAAGGTGATGTGGAGACCCAGTTTTCCCGTCTTTCCGCCCGGTATTTCCGTAAGGAGTTTAATGCTGCCAAGCAGATTAAATCGGCCACAGCTTATATTATAGGACTTGGATTGTATGAGCTGTACCTGAATGGCCGGAAGGTTGGCGACCAGGTACTGGCACCGGGGCCAACAGATTATACTGCTGGGGTAAAGTACAATACCTTTGATGTGACTTCATTTTTAAAGACCGGAACCAATGCCATTGGCACCATTTTAGGCAATGGACGCTATTACACCATGAGACAGGCCTATAAGCCCTATAAGATCAAGACTTTCGGTTATCCTAAGATGTTGTTTAACCTGGAGTTGGAATATGCAGACGGAAGCAGGGAAGTGCTGAGTACAGATGATAGCTGGAAGATGACTGCTGAAGGTCCTATACGTGCAAACAATGAGTACGATGGGGAAGAATATGATGCGACCATGGAAATGCCGGGATGGAATACGGCAGGTTTCAATGCGGATGCCTGGCAGAAAGCAGAATACGTGCAGGAGGCCGGAGGGATGCCAGAGGCACAGATGAATGAGAACATGAAAGTGATGGAAACGCTTACACCTGTTTCTATCAAACAGATAAAGCCGGATGTCTATATCCTGGATATGGGACAGAATATGGCTGGCTGGATAAAGATGTCTGTTTCCGGTACCGCGGGAAAGCAGGTGAAACTCCGTTTTGCGGAGACCTTGCAGGATAATGGTGAGCTCTTTGTTAAGAATCTCAGGGATGCCAGAGTCACCGATATCTATACCCTGAAAGGTGGAACAAGGGAAGTATGGGAGCCTTCTTTCGTCTACCATGGATTCAGGTATGTGGAAATTACCGGTTATCCGGGTAAACCGCAGCTTAAGGATTTTGAGGGGCGTGTAGTCTATGATGAGATGAAAACTACAGGTACATTCTATACCTCAAATGCGATGATCAATAAGATCCATCAAAATGCCTATTGGGGAATAAGAGGGAATTATAAAGGGATGCCGGTCGATTGTCCACAAAGAAATGAACGTCAGCCCTGGTTGGGTGACCGGACTACAGGAGCCTATGGAGAAAGTTTCCTGTTTGACAATGGCCGCCTGTACACCAAATGGCTGGATGATATTCAGCAGGCGCAAAAGGCAGATGGAAGTATTCCGGATGTGGCCCCGGCATTCTGGCGTTATTACAGTGATAATGTAACCTGGCCTGGTACTTATCTCACCATTGCTGAGATGATTTATCAGCAGTTCGGCGATATAAGACCTATGGTTAAACATTATCCATCCATGAAGAAATGGATATTGTACATGCAAACCAACTATACAAAGGATGGGCTGATGACCAAAGATAAGTATGGGGATTGGTGTGTACCACCTGAGTCTAAGGAAATGATTTTTTCCAGGGATCCGGCACGCAAAACGGATGGGGAGCTGATTGCTTCGGCTACTTATTATAAAATGCTGACGCTGATGCAGGAATTTGCGCTACGCCAGCACCTGGAGGCAGATGCCAGGGACTATAAATTAATGGCAGAAAAACTAAGGCAAGCTTTTACCCATAAGTTTTTAAACCGGGAAAAATTATTTTATGGAAATAATACCGTTACCGCTAACCTGCTGCCGCTAAGTTACGGTATGGTCGGCGATGAGGATAAAGTGGCCGTTTTCAAAAATATTACCGATAAAATTCAGGAGAATAATGGTCATATCAGTACGGGGGTAGTTGGCACACAGTTACTGATGCGCGGTGTGTCTGCTTATGGAAGGCCTGATCTTGCCTACGGCTTCAGCACGAATACAACCTATCCAGGCTGGGGATATATGGTGGAGAATGGAGCAACGACGATCTGGGAACTGTGGAATGGAAATACAGCAGATCCGGGAATGAACTCTCAGAATCATGTGATGTTGCTGGGTGACCTCCTGATCTGGTATTATGAGAATGTTGGTGGCATAAAGGCGGCAAGTCCGGGATTTAAGACGCTGCAGATGAAGCCTGAAGTCATTGAAGGATTGTCATTCGCAGAAACAAGCCATGAGTCTGTCTATGGGTTGATCAAAAGTAAATGGTCAAGGAAGAATAAACGTTTTACCTGGGATATTACACTTCCGGCAAATACAAGTGCCAGGATTTATATTCCGGCAAATGCCGTGGATCGTATTCTTGAAAATGGGAAGAAGATCTCCAGTATAAAGGATATACATTTTATACAGATGGAAGGTGGCCGTGCAATCCTGGAAATAGGATCTGGCGCTTATCATTTTGAGTCGGAAATTAAATAACACACCTAATAAAATAAGTGATGAAAAGAATTACAGCGGTTATATTGCTCTTGTTTTTGGCGGTAAAGCTAAATGCACAGGTAGAGAAATGGCAAACAGGGGTACTGGTGAATGAATTTCTGTATGATCAGGCTTCCTTTCCATCCTGTCATTCCGCTACCCTGGCTGAAACGCCAACGGGTTTGGTTGCCTCTTTTTTCGGGGGGACTAAGGAACGTAATCCTGACGTGGAGATTTATATCTGTCGCAGGGTTGATGGAAAGTGGACTGCGCCTTATAGCGTAGCCAATGGTATTCAGGAGAATGGAAAGAGGTTACCTACCTGGAACCCTGTGTTGTACCAGGTGCCGGGAGGAGAGCTGCTCTTATTTTATAAAATCGGCCCAAAACCTTCTGAATGGTGGGGAATGATGAGAACTTCTGCTGATGGGGGAAAGACTTGGTCGGATGCCCGTAAATTGCCTGATGGCTTTATCGGGCCGGTAAAAAATAAACCGGTTCTTTTGAGTAACGGCAATTTGATCTGTCCTTCAAGTACTGAAGGTAATGGATGGAAACTGCATTTTGAGGTGACGCCGGATTTTGGGAAAACCTGGAGGAAAATAGGCCCAATCAATGAAGCCAAGGTGATTGGTGCGATACAGCCAAGTATTTTGGACCATGGCAATGGGAAATTGCAACTATTGGCCAGAAGCCGTAACAGGGCTTTGATATCCGCCTACTCCAATGACAATGGGGAAACCTGGTCGCCGCTGGAAAAAACCAGTCTGCCGAATAACAACTCCGGCACTGACGCAGTCACGCTGAAAGATGGACGGGATGTACTGGTCTATAACCATGTATTGCCTCCCGGTGATCTTGCCAAAGGTCCGCGGACGCCCCTGAATGTGGCCATCTCAAAAGATGATAAAAAATGGGATGCAGCCCTGATCCTGGAAGATTCTCCGATCAGCCAGTATTCTTATCCTGCAGTCATTCAGACAAAAGATGGCCTGCTGCATTTTATCTATACCTGGAGGAGACAAAAGATCAAACACGTTGTTGTTGATCCTGCCAAACTGAAATTAAAGAAAATTAAAGACGGGAAGTGGCCTTTAATGAAGGGATATACTGCTCCGGAAGTGATTATGGGTAAAGCTGAAGAACAATAAAACGATCAAGATGACTGGTAGGAAAAATTCGGGTGACCGTAAAATGCAGCAGGGAATTAAAAGGAATGTGCTCCTGCTGTTCCTGGTCTTATTATTTGCAGGGTATACACCTGTTGCTGCACAAAACTCCGATGATGAATATAAAGAACCTTTACAGGAAGTCTTAAAAAAAATAGAATCCAGATTTGGCCTGAAGATAAAATACTCGGAAGACCAGGTGAAAGACCAATGGGTGAAATATGCGCAGTGGAGATTCAGGGAAACAGCAGAGGCAACCCTGGAGAATGTGCTGACACCATTGGATATGAAAGTGAATAAGGAAAAAGAGAAGCTGTATAAACTCAAACCTTATGAATACCACCGCTGGAAAGTGACCGATGGCTGGGCGAAACTGGATACTCTTGCTGCGGGTACACCAGACCTTGCCCGTTGGGAGAAGAGGAAATCTGAATTGCGGCCTGAACTTTATGCGGCTTTACAGTTATCGCCACTACCGGCTAAGCCGGATTCGAAACCAATTGTGACCTCCCGCAGAACACTGAATGGATATACAGTTGAAAATATTGCCATTGAGATGATGCCCGGCTTATATGTGAGTGGGTCGTTATACCGTCCCCTGAAGGTAAAAGGGAAGATCCCTGTGGTGTTGAGCCCTGATGGGCATTGGGGTGGACACCGTTACCGGGCTGATTGTCAGAAAAGATGTGCCATGCTGGCCAAAATGGGTGCGATGGCTTTTAGTTATGATTTGTTTGCCTGGGGAGAATCTTTGCTTCAGTTTAAGAGTGAAGACCACAGAAGAAGTCTTTCACAAACAGTACAGGCACTGGGTGCAATCCGAATCCTTGACTACCTGCTTGGCCTGAAAGAAACCGATCCGCAAAGGGTAGGGATTAGCGGAGGTTCTGGGGGAGGCAGCCATACTGTCCTGATGGCTGCCCTGGACGACAGGATAAAGTTATCTGCTCCTGTGGTGTCTTTGTCTTCTTATTTTTATGGTGGCTGTCCCTGCGAAAGCGGAATGCCCATCCATTTTTGTGGTGGTGGAACCAATAATGTAGAGATTGCTGCCATGGCTGCACCAAACCCACAACTGGTAATTTCTGATGGGAAGGACTGGACTGCTGAAATGCCTGAGCATGATTTTCCTTACCTGCAACACCTGTATGGGTATTACAATGCCAAGGATAAGGTGAAAAATGTTCATTTACCCGAAGAAGGCCATGATTTTGGATTTTCAAAACGGATTGCCCTGTACGACTTCGTGTCTGCCCATTTTAAACTCAATAACGGGCAATTGAAAGATGGAACCGGCAAGTACGATGAATCTGCCATAGTGATTGAAAAACCTTCTGCACTGTATGTTTTTGGAGAGAATGGCGAAAGATTGCCGAAAAATGCAATAATGGGGTTTTCAGCTTTGGAAGCCTTGTTTAGCCCTGTCAAATAATAACCCCAACAATTTAAATTTAGCCGAGATGAATCACTTAAATTTCCCTAAGCCAATAAACATAATTACTGCAATTGTCCTGACTGTACTTTGTTCAGGTGTATTGACCAGCGTTTCCGCTCAGGATAAAAAGAAACAACAGTATAAAATTGCTGTGATTGACCTGATGATTCTGAAACGACAGAAATTAAGTGCTTTACAGTTGACGAAGGATATCGGTGCTGATGGGGTTGAAGTGGATATGGGGGGATTAGGAAAAAGAGAAACCTTTGACAGTAAACTTGCCGATCCGGCGATCCGGCAAGAGTTTATGGCCAAAGCAAAAGAACTGAATATCGAGATCTGTGCATTGGCAATGACGGGTTTTTATGCACAATCATTTGCATTGAGGCCGACCTACGAAAGGATGGTCTCAGATTGCCTGGAAACCATGAAAGCAATGCAGGTAAAAGTTGCCTTTCTTCCACTGGGAACGCAGGGAGATCTGGTGAAAAATCCTGAACTCAGACCTGCAATCGTTGAACGCTTAAAGGTAATTGGTAAGCTTGCAAAAAAGGCTGGGTTAGTGATAGGCATCGAAACTTCTTTACCGGCATCAGCGGAACTGCAACTCCTGAAGGATGTCGGCTCTCCGGCAGTTCAGATTTATTTTAATTTCTCTAACCCATTAAAAGAAGGACGTGACTTAATCCGTGAAATGAAAATCCTGGGAAGGAAACATATCATTCAGATCCATTGTACCGATGAAGATGGAGTATGGCTTCAGCACAATACCAGACTGGACATGCATAAAGTTAAAGCAGCACTTGATGAGATGAAATGGAAAGGATGGCTTGTCATTGAAAGATCCAGGGATGCGAAAAATCCGAAAAGCGTGAAAGAAAATTTTGGGGCAAATACCACTTACCTGAAATCTGTTTTTCAATAATACCAGGGCAGGTTTATCCATCCTCTTCAATGACCTGTATAGATTGGAGGAGGAAATCAAAAATATAGTTCAGGTAGTTGTATCGGGTGTTTTTAACTCATATTCTTTGATCAGGTATTGGGCTGGAATACGCAGGAGCTCACTAAATTTACGGATCATAAGGAGAGAAAGGGATTGTTTATAGTTCAATACTTTACTTACTGTTCCTTTATCTCCATATTCTTTAGCTAAATCTGAAGGTTTGTACCCAAAATCTTTCATCCTTATTTTAATAAGTGCTATCGGATCAAGTTCGGGCAGTGTCCAGGATTTTTCTTCGTATGCAGCGATCAAATGTACCAGCAGTAATTTCTCCCTGTGTGCTATCGTGCCTTTTTCAGCATGTTTGACTTCTTCATACCTCAACGTACATTGCTGATATTCTTTATCAGATTCGATGAGAAACCATGTTCTGTTATTCATTGTTCTGTCTCCTTTTTGATCGTTAATTATATTGTTGTTGCATCAACTTTGTCGTATTCATGATGTGTTCCAATGAATCGTATTTCAACAATTTCATCTTCATAATCAAGTTCTACAATGAGCCGGTATTTATTGCCGGATATTTTAAAACGTGCCCTTTTTCCCTTAATGGTTTTTGCCGTGGGAAAATCATTCAGTAAATCTGTATTCGTTTTCCATTTGGCCTTTTGTGCTATTGTTTTCCATGCCGATAGACTTTTTACGGCACCTGAATGTTTAAACGCAAATTCCTGTAATTTTTTCATGTAAATAATCGTCATTCTTTGGAGGTTGTTTTACTACTGATGTCCTTAGTTTGTTAGATTTACACATGATAATGCTTTCCTGATTATTAGAGTTAATTTTTTTTTAAATTATTGTGATTCCTGAATGGAACCTTGTTTTTAGTTACTGCAAATGTATGCATTTGGTTGGTTTTTTGCCAACTTTATTTTTGTATTTATTTTGCATTTGCTTACATAAGGGTATTTTCTTCAGTCAATTCCTGCTGCTAAGTTTTTATAAAATCTTGGTAAGATCGTAGATTAATCATTGAAGGGTTCGCTGTATCTATGTTTATCCATAAACCAAATATTATAAAATAAACGAATGCGATCGTCTTTCCTGATTTTATCTTTGCTTTTAGTCTCATTAACAGGGTATTCTCAGCTCCTAAAATCCGAAAACCTTCGGTGTGAATACAAGATTAATCCTGTTGGAATTGAAAATGCTGAACCCCGGCTGAGCTGGGAACTGGTATCAGACCAGCGCAATGTCCTGCAAGAAGCCTATCATATTCTGGTATCAGACAATCCTGCGCTGCTTAAGAAAAACATAGGGAATATATGGGATTCCAGAAAGGTAAGTTCATCGGGTTCCATCCAGGTGGTCTATAAAGGAAAACCACTCAGTGCTGCAAAAATGTATTACTGGAAGGTAATGGTATGGGATAACCTTAACCATTCTTCCGGCTGGAGCAGTGTGCAGCAATGGCAAACCGGGCTTTTCTCTCAAAAAGACTGGAAGGGCGCCCGTTGGATTGCTTATGAAGTAATGGCGGATTCTGCACGTATATTACCTTCTCATGAAGGAAAAAGAGATAAAAATGGTGGAACCAATAATGATGTGTTACCCTTATTGCGGAAAGAAATCAGCATTAAAAAGAAAATAAGCAGGGCCACTTTTTATATCTCGGGACTGGGGCATTTTGAATTGCGGATTAATGGCAGAAAGGTGGGGGATCATTTCCTCGATCCGGGTTGGACAAACTATGAAAAACAGGCTTTATACGTGCCTTTCGATGTAACGAATGAACTGAAATCGGGAAAAAATGCCCTCGGTGTGATGCTTGGAAACGGTTTTTATTATATACCAAAACAAAAGAAACGCTTCAGGAAGTTACTCACCCAGTACGGTTATCCAAAGATGATCTGCAGGCTGCAGATTAACTACAATGACGGAAGTTCAGAAGATATGATCAGCAATGAAAGCTGGAAATCTGCTCCCGGTCCCCTCACGTTTTCAAGTATATATGGTGGGGAAGATTATGATGCCACGAAAGAGAAAAAAGGCTGGGATCTTCCCGGCTTTGGCGAAGCGGGGTGGAAAAGATGTATCATCACGAACGGTCCGCCACAGCTGAATGCCCAGGCTGCCGATCCGCTGAAGGTATTTGAAGTATTTCAACCGCAGCAAATCACAGAGATCAGCAACAGGAGCAGGGTGTATGATCTCGGACAGAATTCGTCGGGTATCATCCGGATTTCCGTAAAAGGAAAAAAGGGCGATACCGTAAGGGTTACTCCTTCGGAGTTGCTCAACACCAATGGTACAGTCACCCAGAAAGCAACTGGAAGCCCTTTTTACTTCACTTATATTCTGAAAGGTGACGGACTGGAGACCTGGGAACCCCGGTTTACTTACTACGGATTCCGCTATTTACAGGTCGATGGCCTGCAACCAGTTGCAATCAGTGGTTTACACACGCGGAATGCCGCGGAACAGGCAGGGGCATTTAGAAGTGACAATGTATTGTTTAACAAGACTGCTACATTGATAGATTGGGCAATCCGCAGTAATATGGCCAGTATTTTTACCGATTGCCCGCATAGGGAGAAACTGGGCTGGCTGGAAGAATTGCACCTGATGGGAAGTTCTGTACGCTACAATTACCAGGTTCAGAATCTATTGGGTAAATCTATTAAAGACATGGAAATGGCGCAGGTGGCAAATGGTCTTATTCCGGAAATATCGCCCGAATTTACGGTGTTTACCTGGGGTGGCGACATGTTCAGGGATTCTCCGGAATGGGGAAGCAGCAGCGTAATTGTGCCCTGGTATTTTTATGAATGGTACGGGGATAAGAAAATATTAAGTGAAGCTTATCCCATGATGAAAAAGTATATCAGTTATTTACAGTCCAAAGCTCAGGACCATATACTAAGCCAGGGTTTAGGTGATTGGTATGACCTGGGGCCAAATCCTCCGGGAGTATCGCAGTTAACTCCTATGGGTGTGACAGGAACAGCTATTTATTATTATAACCTGAACATCATGCAAAAGATTGCCGCTATTATGGGTCAGGAGCAGGATATTGTGCAATACAAAAAGATGGCTGAAGAAGTAAAGCTGTCTTTCAATAAAAAATTCTTTGATGCAAAAACCAATAATTATGGTGGTGGCAGTCAGACCGCTAATGCAATGGCCGTATATATGCAATTGGTCAGTCATGAAGATAAAAAGGCCGTGGTAGCCAATATTGTAGCTGATATCAAAAAACGCAATAGCAGTTTAACTTCAGGAGATATAGGATATCGTTATTTATTGAGGGTGCTGGAAGATGAAGGTTATTCAGACCTCATTTATGAGATGAACAGCCGTGATGATGTGCCGGGATATGGTTATCAGCTGGCACATGGGGCAACCGCATTAACGGAATCCTGGCAGGCATTGCCGACCGTTTCCAATAACCATTTTATGCTGGGTCATTTGTTGGAATGGTTTTACAGTGGGCTAGGGGGAATTCGCCAAGAGGAGAAGTCCGTCGCTTTTAAAGCGATTAAAATCCATCCGGAAGTGGTGAAAGGAGTAAATTCTGCGGAGACCAGTTACCATTCACCTTATGGACAGGTAGCCACTGCCTGGAAAAATGATGATGGGGCGTTTGATTTATCCGTAGCTATTCCTGCGAATACTACCTCAACAATTTATCTCCCCGCTGCCCAATCAGACCGGATCTATGAGGGGAACCAGCTCCTTGATCAAAAAAATGTGGTGTATGAAAATGGCCGTGCAGTTATTTCTGCTGGCTCAGGTAAGTATCGGTTTAAAGTATTAAAAAAATAAGTTCCCTATGAAAGTTTGTGTGTATCTCCTGTGGTTGATGATGTGTTGTTTAACTGTTGTTTTCACTCCCGATAAGTTGCATGCCCAAAGTCGGCCGAAAGCCGGTGTTAAAACTAAAATTACCCCGACAGCTATTGCTGCGGAAAAGATGAAGGCGATTTACGAAGAAGTAAAAACCCCCTATAAATATGGATTGGTGGTGGTACCTGAATCAAATGATAAGAAACTGGATTGCCCAACCGTATTCCGTAAAGGTAATAAGTGGTATATGACCTATATTATTTTCGACGGCAGGGGATATGAAACCTGGCTGGCAGAAAGTAGCAACCTGCTGGACTGGAAGACCCAGGGAAAACTTCTTTCTTTTTCTGATACCACACGCTGGGACGGGAACCAGAAAGCGGGGTACCCTGCCTTGCAGGATATGCAATGGGGGGGGGACTATAGCTGGCCAACCTATAAAGGAAAGTATTGGATGTCTTATTTCGGTGGCAATACCACAGGATATGAAGCGGGTGACCTGTCTATCGGGATTGCCTTTACAAAGCTTTCTCCCAGCAATCCCCATGAGTGGGAAAGGTTGGCAGAGCCTGTGCTGACGGCTAAAGATGCCGATATCCGCTGGTGGGAAAACCGTAAGCTATTTAAAAGCAGTATCATCAGGGATAACAGGAAACTGACAGGCCATGAGTTTGTGATGTATTATAATGCAAATGGGGATTCTGCCAGGAATAATATCAAGACACGTTGGTTTGAGCGGATTGGAATGGCTGTATCTGACGATATGGTCAACTGGAAAAGGTATAATATTGACCCGGTGGTACATCATCCGGTGGGGATTACCGGCGACGGAGTCATCCAGAAAATCGGTGATGTATATGTCATGTTTTATTTTGGTGCTTTCTGGCAGGACCGTAAAGGTGGATTTAACAGGTTTGCCGTATCGACCGACCTGGTCAACTGGACCGACTGGGAAGGGGAAAATCTGATTGAGTCTTCAGCACCCTATGATGAAGTATTTGCACACAAGTCATTTGTCCTGAAACATAATGGGGTAGTATACCACTATTACTGTGGGGTCAATAAGTCGGAACAAAGAGGAATTGCAGTGGCTACCTCAAAAGATTTGGGTCAGAGTACAGTGAATTTTGTTGCCCCTGCAGCTGTTGTAAAAAAGAAATAAGACATGAATAAACACAAATATATCCTTTTGCTGATGCTTTTGCTGACGGCTGGTACAGCTGTTGGACAAGGATCCGTACGTATTACTGCAGATTTTAACCAGGGCTGGAAATTTCTTTTGGGAAACCCATCCAGGGCTTATGAAACTGCATTTAATGATACCGAATGGAGGAATTTATCTTTGCCGCACGACTGGAGTATTGAAGGGGATTTTAAAGAAGAGCACCCGGCCACAAATGCGGGTGGTGCTTTACCCGGAGGAACAGGCTGGTACCGTAAAACTTTCCGTATCCCATCATCCGCTGTTCATAAAACAGTTTACATTGATTTTGGAGGAGTGTACCGAAACAGTGAGGTCTGGATCAATGGGCATTACCTGGGAAAGCGGCCCAGCGGGTATACTTCTTTCAGGTATGAGCTGACACCTTACCTGAAAACAGGTAAGGTAAATAATGTGATTGCCGTTAAAGTAGATAATTCTTTACAACCGAATTCCAGGTGGTATTCCGGATCAGGTATTTACAGAAATGTCAGGTTGATTACCACGAGTAAAATTGCTGTGGCACATTGGGGGACTTTCGTGACCACACCGGAGGTTTCTGATGGGCAGGCGAAGATACACCAGCAACTGACCATCAGGAATTATACTTTGGGTGCCAGAAATGTAAATCCCCGGAATACCAATTCATCAAAGGCGATTGCTGCCGTTCCTGTAAATATTGAATTGACTTTAATGGACAGCGAAGGTAAAAAAGTTGCGGGCATGATGTCCAGACAAACGTTAAAAGATTCGCTGACCACTCTTGAACATCAGTTCAAGCTGGACAATCCCATATTATGGTCGGTGGAAAATCCATACCAGTACACGCTGGTCACGAGGATTAGGCAGGGCAACCAATTGCTTGATGAATACAAAACTCCATTGGGTATCCGGTATTTTGATTTCGATGCCAGGAAAGGTTTCCGCCTTAATGGGAAAGCGCTGAAAATCCTGGGTGTTTGTATGCACCATGATCTGGGTGCACTGGGTGCCTCGGTGAATGTCCGGGCTATGGAAAGACAGCTGGAAATCTTAAAAGATATGGGCTGTAATGCCATTCGCATGTCGCATAATCCGCCAGCTGCGGAGCTGCTGGACCTGTGTGACCGTATGGGCTTCCTTGTGATGGACGAAGCATTTGACATGTGGAAGAAAAAGAAAAATAAATACGACTATTCGCTTGATTTCAGCAAATGGCATAAAGCAGATCTGGAAGACATGGTGAAAAGGGACAGGAACCATCCTTCGGTGATCATGTGGAGTGTTGGTAACGAGATCAGGGAACAATTTGACAGTACCGGTACAACGATTGTTCAGGAGCTGGTAGCCCTGGTGAAAAACCTGGATAAAACGAGGCCTGTTACGACTGCCCTTACAGAGACTGATTCTGCCAAGAACTTTATTGCCAAGGCAAAGGTGCTGGACGTGATGGGTTTTAATTACAAGTATGAGGAATATGATCTGTTGCCGCTGAACTTCCCGGGACAAAAGTTTATTGCCTCAGAAACGACATCAGCCCTGGAAACCCGTGGGATTTACGATACTTCAGACACGCTCAGGTTCTGGCCGTCAAGTGGAAAGCAGAAGTTTGTTCTGAATGGCCGTGCGGACTGGACGGCTTCAGCCTATGACAATACGGCTGCGTATTGGGGAACTACCCATGAAAAGGCCTGGCTGGAAGTGAAGAAACGGGATTTTCTGGCCGGACTTTTTGTATGGTCGGGTTTTGATTTTATAGGGGAGCCTGTACCTTATCCTTATCCCGCACGCAGTTCTTATTATGGCATTGTTGACCTGGCGGGTTTTCCGAAGGATGTGTATTATATGTACAAAAGTGAATGGACATCTACGCCTGTACTCCACCTGTTTCCACACTGGAACTGGAATTCCGGAGATACGGTAGATGTCTGGGCCTATTTTAACCAGGCCGATGAGGTGGAACTCTTTTTGAATGGAAAGTCATTGGGGACGAGGAAAAAGGAGAAGGATCTCCATGTCAGCTGGAAAGTAAAATATGAAGCGGGCCTATTGAAAGCCGTTTCGCGCAAAGCAGGTAAAGAGGTGTTGTCAACTGTGATCGAAACGGCGGGAAAACCATTCAAAATTGTATTGGAAGCCGATCGTACAGCGATTAGCGCAGATGGTAAAGACCTTTCTTTTATCACTGTAAAAGTAACCGATGAAAAAGGTAACATGGTACCCGATGCGGATCAGCTGATTAATTTTGAAGTGACAGGGCCAGCAGAAATTGCGGGAGTAGATAATGGTTATCAGGCCAGTCATGAGCCTTTTAAAGCGAATTACAGGAAAGCATTCAAAGGGAAATGCCTTGTCATCCTTCAGTCAAACGGAAAAGCTGGCCCAATTCAGTTGAAAGCAAAATCCGCAGGATTGTCTGGCGCAGCGATTAGTTTAAATAGTAAATAAATATTCAACTAGCCATCATTGTAATGAGAGATAAAATTTGTGTCCTCCTTCTCCTGATTCTTTTTCAAATGAACCCTATTTCTGGACAGGTTAAAGAGGGGATTAATCCTGATGCTCGTCCCTGGGTATTCTGGTATTGGATCAAGGCAGGGGTCTCCAAAGCAGGAATTACGGCTGATCTGGAAGCAATGAAGGAAGCTGGAATAGGAGGGGCTTACCTTATGCCTATACAGGGGGCTTCTAACCCACCCTTATTTAAGCCGGCTGTGGAACAGCTAAGTCCCGAATGGTGGGACATGATGCGGTTCTCCTTCGCAGAAGCCAAAAGATTAGGCCTTCAGCTTGGAATGCATGTGAGTGATGGCTTTGCCCTGGCAGGAGGACTATGGATTACTCCTGAACTTTCTATGCAGAAGGTAGTATCGGTCAGGTCTTCCCTTACCGGTGGAAAACTGGTAAAGATGAAATTGGCCCAGCCAGAAACTATAGCAGGATATTATAAGGATATTGCTGTTTACGCCTATCCTGAATTGCCGGGATCAGATCAACATACTTCCATACAGGTTCCACTAATCACTACAAGTTTAAAAGAAAAGGAGAAAGATGCGCAGGCATTAGTGATCCCCGGAAATAAAGCTGGATTCAAAACTGATCAGCCTTGCTGGATTCAGTACGAGTTTAAATCTGCATTTACCTGCAGGAATATTACGATCAGGACGGGAGGGAATAATTATCAGGCGCATCGATTGAAGATAGAGGTGAGCAATGATGGCCGCACATTCAGGTCACTGGGCCGTTTGCATCCTCCGCGCCATGGCTGGCAGGATACGGATGCTAATGTTACCCATGCGATAGTCCCTACCACAGCGAAGTATTTCAGGTTTATTTATGATCCTTCAGGTGCTGAACCCGGTGCGGAAGATCTGGATGCCGCTAAATGGAAAACAACACTTAAAGTTACGGGTATTGAACTCTCTGCTGAGCCCAGGATCGATCAGTACGAAAGTAAAAGTGGTGCCGTATGGCGTGTCAGCAGGAAGTCTACCCCGGAACAGCTGCCTGCAGCATTATGCCTGCGCAAAGACCAGCTGATCAATATTTCTGCCCACCTGAATGCCGAGGGCCTGCTGAGCTGGAAAGCGCCGAAAGGAAAATGGACGATTTTAAGAATCGGACATACTTCTACAGGGCATACCAATGCTACCGGAGGAGCCGGTGCGGGACTGGAAGCGGATAAGTTTAACCCTGCGGCTATCCAGCTTCAGCTGGATAAGTGGTATGGAGAGGCGATGAGACAGGCTGGTCCTGAACTGACAAAAGAGGTACTCCGCATATTCCATGTAGATAGCTGGGAGTGTGGAAGCCAGAACTGGTCGCCCGTATTCCGGGAAGAATTTCTTAAAAGACGGGGATATGACCTCATTCCTTATTTGCCTGTTATGGCAGGGATTCCGATAGAAAGTGCTGCACGTACGGAAGCGATACTCTATGATGTGAGAAAGACTATAGCAGAGCTGGTGGCTGACCGTTTTTATACGAGCCTGGCCGGTTTTGCGAAAGAGAAAGGACTGGTCTTTACTGCCGAAAGTGTTGCACCCACGATGCTGAGCGATGGATTGCTGCATTATAAAAAAGTGGATGTGCCCATGGGTGAGTTCTGGCTGAACAGCCCTACCCATGATAAGCCCAACGATATGCTGGATGCGATCTCAGGAGCCCATATTTATGGTAAGAACATTATTCAGGCGGAAGCTTTTACTACGGTAAGGATGGCCTGGAATGAGCATCCTGGAATGTTAAAGACCCTGCAGGACAGAAATTATGCCCTTGGGATCAATAAGCTGGTCTACCACGTATTCGCACTGAATCCCTGGACGGACCGTAAGCCGGGAATGACCCTGGACGGTGTTGGATTATATTTTCAGCGCGACCAGACCTGGTGGAAACCGGGTAAAGCCTGGGTTGACTATGCTTCCCGTACCCAGGAGATTTTACAGAAAGGTCATCCTGTAACAGATATTGCCGTTTTTATTGGCGAAGAATTACCCCGTCGTTCAGTGCTCCCGGACAGGCTGGTATGGACATTGCCCGGCATTTTTGGGAAGGAAAGGGTAGAACAGGAAAAGACAAGACGTGCGAACATTGGAGAGCCCATGAGGGAGTTTCCTGCAGGAGTGATCAACTCTGCCAATATTACCGATACACGGGATTGGGTAAATCCCCTTCAGGGATATGCTTACGATTCTTTCAATACAGATGTTTTGCTCGGTGCTGTAGTGAACAATGGGCGCGTGGTGTTTCCTTCAGGAGCCAATTACGGCATGCTCGTGTTCCCGATAGATAATCAGATGAATCCGCAGGATGACTTAATGAGCAATGAGGTGTTGCAGAAGCTGTACAGCCTCATTCAGGAGGGTGCAACGGTGGTTTTAGGAAAACGCCCAGTTGGCAGCTTTACTGTGGTTGATGAGGCTACTGAAAAGAAAATGAAGGAAACCATTGCCGCAATCTGGGAGGGTAATGCCGCGATTAAAACACTGGGGAAAGGAAAAGTAATTCAGGCTCCTTATACCTTGCCGGATTTTAGTACGCTGAATCTTCAGCCGGATGTCTTGATCAATAGTGGTAATGGGGATGTTCCAAAAACAAATGATATAGCCTGGACGCACCGGACAAATGGGGAAGAAGAGATCTACTTTATCTCAAATCAGCAGGCTGTCCGCCGCGATCTTGAGCTTTCATTCAGAGTGACTGGAAAGAGGCCAGAATTGTATGATGCCGTAAGTAATCAGACTACTGTGCTGAAAAGCTTTAGTGATCACAATGGCCGTACAACAATTCCTGTGCGACTGGAGGCGAATGCTTCGGTATTTGTTATTTTTAAGGATAAGCCTGCTGAAGTTCCGGCTGCCGGTAATACCCAAAACGCCGGGGATACTAAAAAGGTAAAGGCAGGAAAAAAACTGAACTGGCAGGTATTTAAATCTATTAAAGAGATTGAAGGAAGCTGGAAGGTAGCCTTTGATCCCTCGTTTGGCGGACCACAACAACCGGTTATTTTTAATTCTCTGACAGATTGGTCAAAGAATAGTGATCCGGCAATTGCCGGATATTCAGGTACTGCAGTATATACGAAAACAATAACCTGGGATGGAAAAATCAAGACTAATGTATGGTTGGACCTTGGCAAAATAGCGCATCTTGCTGAGGTAAAAGTGAATGGTGTAAGTTGTGGAACCTTGTGGACCGCACCATTCAGGCTGAACATCGGCAAAACACTCAAAAAAGGAAATAACCTTATTGAAATCGCCATCACCAATACCTGGGCGAACAGGCTGATTGCTGATCAGGCGCTGCCTGAAAATAAAAGGATAACACAGACTACGGCTCCGTTCCGTTTGAAAGGGAAACCTTTGGAAGAAGCAGGCCTGCTGGGGCCAGTGAAACTTATGGTGGAAGATTTATAGATCAACACCGTCACCCTGTCCGCTATCTTTTTCGGGCAGGGTAACGGTATGCTACTCCGGTTTATTTTAACAGGTTGATGATATCTTTCCTCCTGCTTTCCGGTGTAACTTTCAGTGATTCCAATTTGCCATTTTTTAGTACACCTTCTACAGTAGTCAGATAGGGGGCATGAAGTTTGAAATGGGTATCCCAGTTTACCGGCCATGAAGGGAATAACATAATTTTTCTTCCATCGGTTTGCATCAGCATTTCCTGCAGACCGATCATTCCGGAGCCACCCCAGTTATGGTCGGGTACCCAATCAAACCCTGGTCCCCAGAAAGCTGGGAAACGTCTCCCTGAGTTTTTAAGTTTCAGTAGGGCAAGTGCAGCGGCTTCATCGGTTAAGCCCAGTCGCGCTGCAAAAATGTTATCCTGTTTCCATCCGATATGGCTTCTGAATTTCAATACATCAGTATCATATTTATAGGTGTTGATTGCGGTATCCAATCCTGGTTTTCCAACGCCATAGATTCCCCATGGGAACACGGGATAGAGCTGCGGAGATTCAGTGTTATTGATTCTCTCCCAGCTTTTTGCAGGTGATATAGTCGTTTTTCCATCAAATTCACGAAAGGATATATCCGGAATTTTCTCAGCCATTGCCTGTATTTCCTTTCTTTTCAGGGAATCAAGATACCGGACCGGTAGTTCCAGCAGCCTGTTCAATACTGTTTTCAGACCTGCAACTGTAGAGCTGGCATTATAAGCCATCTTATAGGTCTCCGCCCCCGAACCGGGATAGAGGATCAGCTTCCCCTTGCTATCCAGGGATTTACTGCCACGCTGTTTTGCAAGGTACAGGTAGTGTTCATGGAAAAATGTGACCGCACTTTCTATCAGGGGGAGATACCTGCTGATATCTTTTCCTGTATACCGTTCCTGCTCCATGATCATCAAACAGAACTCAAGCACCGTATCCCATTCGTATTCCAGCCAGGCATTGTATTCCATGCCTTTATCGTATCCGATAGGTCTTTTCCATCCGTATTCTGCGGGATTAGGCAGGCCGAAGTTTTCGAGTTGTTCCGTAAAGGAAGCTCCTTTATGATTCCAGTAAACCGCTGACCTGATTTCTGCATTTTTCAGGGTGCGGTTGTAGTAATCGAACTGAGGGGCCATCATTTCGGCATCACCACTTTTAAGCATAGGCCAGTAAACCAATCGCTGGTTCTGTGCCGTATGGGTACCGCCTCCCCAGTTCCTGAAGTCCGGACTAAAGGTCAATGTGGTATCGCTGAGTACAGGGTCAGCGGTAAATAATCCCCCATTGAATTTTGTAGGGTACTTTCCGAAAGCATTACAGCCTAACATAAAACGGAACAGCTGGTAATTCCTGGCGATCTGCCATTCTTCTGCTGTTTCTTCTTTATTGATGAAGATGAAACTTCTTTGCCAATAGGCTGTCCACCATTCCGCACTGCGTTGTGCGGCATGTTTATCTTTACTGAGACGGCTGATCAGCTGAGTTAAACCTGTTTTCCAGGTTTCAAGGCCGGGGCTTTGTGAAGTATGCAGCACCATTTGCATCTGATGCCGCTTTGCCGGAAGGACACTTTTCAGGCTCCAGGCTTCAAATTCAGTATTCAGGTATTTTCCTTTAGAGGTTGACGAAGCTTTCAGGTTATTGCCCATCATCATTCCCCCGAATGTCAGGTTTTTGAGTGGATTATCCAGCTGGTCTATCTGTTCCTCCAGACCCTGCTGCTGAACGGCGTCGTCGAATACTGTTTTTTCACGGTTACGGTGATAAAACAGAACCTTGTTGTCTTCGAAAGAGATGCTGTCTTTATACGTTTTTACCTCTCCCTTAGGCGCCCATTTCCAGGAATTGGCATTGTTTTCCTTTCCTTTGGGTACATGGTCTGCATGTCTCCAGTTCTGAAAAGCAAATGTGGTGGATACCGGTTTGCTGCTGTTCACTTCTACGTGTATGACAGGGTTAAAGACATCGGTACGGACAATGATTTCGGCTGAAAGCCCGTCTTTTACTGCATTGATCCTGATCTGTCCTTTTTGCAGCTGAAGTTCCTGCCGAAAGGTACCACCATCAAAAGGATTGGGACTCATTTGAACACTTATCCTTCCCAGCTTAAGTAAGGTATTGTTCTCATCAAAAGTTCCGCTTCTGGACACATAAAATAGAAGCTCCCCTTTTTCCACCCATACATTCAGGCCAATATCGCCACCTCCGCAAGGCATAGATTCCCCTGAGTTTATACTTTGACTTTCCCAAACCGGGTTATAGCTGTCCAATTGATTTTGACAGGACAATTCCTGTTTGCCTGTGTTTCGTTTGTCTTTCTGCTGGCTGAACCCCGCAGTTGGCAGTAAAAATATAAGGAAACTGATTCCCGTAGTCAGTATTAAAAGATAATTCCTATGCATCTTACCAAGTATCGGTTCTGAAGGAAGAAGCGGGTAATCCTTCGGTATTAAATAAGTCGCCCACTACAAAATCCTTAAAAGCATAACGGACAGCGACAGGAACTTTAACCATTGGGGAGGAAACGACAACAGTTGATCCATTTATAATCGCTTTGGCCGGATAAAACTGTTTATTTTCTCCTGCAACTTCGAAAAGGGAAGTCTCTTTACCGAAAGTCGTTAGTCCGTTAGCGGCATTTAAAAATTTAATGGTTGCTGTGCTTCCATTGATTTCCAATGCACTAAAGGCTGGGCTCTCTGCACCAAAGCCTTTCCATCCATAGGTTTTTGTGAGCGCCAGCAGGGCTAACCTTTTACCTCCGGCTTCCTTGTTTGCAGGATGGATATTCTTTTCTTCCCCAATATCCATTAATACAGCCATGGCCGAGTTTGGAATGGCTGATACCGATTTTCTCTGGGCATCACGCAGGTAAGCTGAATTGTATTTCCCGCCAACAAGGTATGGTGGAAGCTGAGCATAATTATAAGGGGCAATCTGTGCAAAATAAAAGGGGAATATCTCTTTGCCCCATTCTGAACGCCACTGATTCACCATGGCCGGCAGCAATTTTTCATATAAATCCGGATTCTCATAATTGGATTCCCCCTGGTACCATATGGCTCCTTTTATACCATAACCGACAACAGGATATAACATGCCATTATATAAGGTCGTAGGAGTTTTGTTCACCACTTTGATACTGTCATTTTTGGATGGGATTTTGGTATCCGGAAAAGCCTTCAATGCTGCCGGGGACATCCATGCTTCTGCATTTGAACCTCCATAACTTACATTGACCAGTCCTATCGGAATATCCAGCATCTCATTCAGCAGTTTGCCGAAAATATACCCTGTGGCGCTGAAAGCCGATACGGCTTCCGGGCCTGCGATTTTCCAGGGAGAAGGTTTACTGTTGTCCTGGGCCGTAGTTTTGGAAGAACGTGGAACGGTATACAGACGGATATAGGGATTACCGGATTTCAAGATCAGGTCGTTTGAGCCCAGGATGGGTTGTCCTTTAAACCCTTTCAGCGGCATTTCCATATTGGACTGTCCGGTGCATAACCAGACTTCACCGATCAGGATGTTGGACAGGGTAAGTTTTTTTCCATTGCTGACGGTTATAGTATAGGCTTGTTTACTGGCTTTGGGGGTGCTTAGAGGGGTCACCCATTTGCCTTTTCTATCTGCCTGTACGGTATAGGTTTTATTATTCCAGGAGGTGGTCACCGCTATTTTCTGTCCCGGTTTATCCCATCCCCAGATCTGGGGCGATGATTGTTGCTGTAACACCATATTGTCCGTGAAAATAGACGGCAGGCTGGTTTGTGCATCGACAGCGAAAAATAATAATACAAGAAAAGCAGTAAGTGAGAACTGACGAAAGATGGTCTTCATGAAAAACGCGTTTATAATTGGTTGTTAATATTTCTTTTAAATGTAGCTGAAATTTAGGGCTTTAACAGATATCAAAAAAGAGAGCTTGAAAAGACTTCTGAAATTAAGAATTAACTTACATTCAAGGGAATTTTTGACAAGATGATATATGATCCTGGGAAAATAATATAAAGCCCGGCAGTGCCGGAAAGCCAAAGACAAGATGATATATGATATTGGAAAAATGGTATAAAAAGCCCGGATGGGTATCCTGTATATTTGGTTTTATTTATTGACCAGATATGCTATTCACCTTTTTTTACCTTTAATAGGGACACATCATATGAACAAAATCCGCAACCTGCTCTTCTTTTTAACGCTACTCCTCATTTTTAGTTCTTACAGCGCTGGTTTTGCCGCTCATCGATCTGCTGATGATCCGACTATTACGCTTATTCTTCCGGTAAAGTATACGCCGAGGATGAAATATGGTGCTGAACGCCTCGCCGAAGTATTGCGGGGTAAAAACTATAAAATCATATTGAGTGTTGCTGACAATGTCCGTGCACTGGGTACCTGGATTGCTATAGGTCAGGCAGATGACCTCCTGATCAAGCGGCTGAATACAACAACCAATAACCATAAAGAAGGATATGCCATCAGTACGCTTGCAAAGGGTAATGTTGTCATTTCCGGAAAGGATGAATCCGGTGTTTTATATGGTTGCCTCGATCTTGAAGAGCAACTGAAAAATACTGCGGAATTACCAGGCAAAATCACATGCTCGAATCAGCCGGAAATGGTACTGAGAGGTACTGCCATAGGGTTGCAGAAGCCGGATTACCTGCCAGGCAGGGAGGTGTATGAATATCCGTATACAGAAGAGACTTTTCCCTGGTTTTATGATAAGCAGATCTGGCTGAAGTACCTGGATATGATGGTGGAAAACCGTTATAATTCTCTGTATCTGTGGAATGGACACCCTTTTTCTTCCCTCGTTAAATTAAAGGATTATCCTTATGCACTGGAAGTGGATGAGGCCACCTTCAGGAAAAACGAAGAGATGTTCAGGTTCCTTACCCAGGAAGCAGATAAAAGAGGAATATGGGTTATCCAGATGTTTTACAACATCCTTATCCCGAAACCTTTTGCTGAAAAGCATCATTTAAAAACACAGGACAGAAACCGCCCTATTATTCCGCTGATCGCTGATTATACGCGTAAATCTATTGCGGCATTTGTAGAGAAATATCCGAATGTAGGTCTGCTGATCACCCTTGGTGAAGCAATGGAAGGTGCGGGACAGGATGATGTGGACTGGTTTACCAAAACCATTATTCCGGGTGTGCAGGACGGATTAAAAGCCCTGGGTACCACTATTGAACCACCAATCGTGCTTCGTGCCCATGATACAGACGCACCACGGGTGATGAAGGCGGCGCTGCCGATATACAAGAATTTATATACCAGTGCCAAATACAATGGCGAAGCCCTGACCACTTATACTCCACGCGGAAGCTGGGCAGAACTTCACCGTAAACTGAGTGCGATAGGGACTGTACATATCGAAAATGTGCATATCCTGGCTAACCTGGAACCGTTTCGTTATGGTTCTGCAGATTTTATACAGAAGTCTGTTCAGGCCATGCACAGTGTTTACCATGCCAACGGACTTCATTTATATCCGCAGGCTTCTTTCTGGGACTGGCCATACACAGCTGACCGTACCCCAAGCAGATTGCTGCAGATGGACAGGGACTGGATGTGGTATAAGACCTGGGCACGTTATGCCTGGAAAGCTGACCGGGACCGTGAAGGCGAACTCAGCTATTGGGGGAACCAGCTTGGGAATAAATACGGAATGGACGAAAACAATGGAAAGGAAATCTTAAAAGCCTATGAAGAATCGGGAGAGATTTCACCAAAGTTATTGAGAAGATACGGGATTACGGATGGTAACAGGCAAACCCTCACCCTGGGAATGCTGATGACACAGCTGATCAATCCTTTCAGGTATGGTCTGTTTACTATGTTGTATGAATCTGAAGCGCCGGAAGGAGAAATGATTATTGAATATGCAGAGAAAGACTGGAAAAAACAGAAACATATAGGCGAAACACCTGTACAGGTAGCAGATGAAGTCGTTGTTCATGGGGAAAAAGCTGTTCAGGCAATAGATAAAGCAGCCCCTTTTGTGACCAGAGATAAAGAGGAATTCGCCAGACTGCAGAATGATATGTATTGTTATAAAGAAATGGCTTCATTTTATGCGGAGAAAGTAAGGGCTGCTTTGTGGATCTTAAGATATAAATATTCCGGCTCCCTGGATGACCTGGACAAAGCTGTACCTTTCCTGGAAAGCAGTATCACGCATTACAGTAAATTGGTAGACTTAACAAAAGACAGTTATCTGTATGCCAATAGTATGCAGACCAAACAACGTAAAATCCCTATGCGTGGGGTCGATAAAACGTTTATTGAATGGAAAGAAATGCTGCCTGTCTATAAAAAAGAGATGGCGAACTTCAAAAGAAGTATAGATTCCCTTAGGGCCAATGTGCATGTGCTGAAGGAGAAAGTAAAGCCATTTAAAAATGCTGATGTAAAAATTCTCACCAAAATAGCAGGAGAGTACCACATTGCCAAAGGAGCAAGTGTATTTGCCGATACCGCATCACTGATCAGTGCATTTGCCGAAGAGCTCAACGGATTAAAAGGACTGAAATTATCAAAATCAGACCAGGTGAGAAATGGCACTACACTGGAATTCAGGACCAAAAAACCTGTAAAGGTTCTTGTTGGGTATTTCAATCAAAAAGGAGCACCATACCTGCCTGCACCCGAACTGGAAACAGATGCCTCAGCCAATAATTATGGTCAGGCGGAAGCCAAATTGTCTAATGCACTGATTGTTGCAGGTTATCCGATTGCAAATGTCCATAGTTATTCATTCGGTGAAGGGATACATACGCTTACCCTGGCTAAGGGAGCCTGCATGATTCTGGGCTTTATTGATGAAACTGAACCCATCCGTATTTATAATGCGGGTATTGACGGGAAGAGTAAAGATATCGACTGGTTATTTGAGTAAAACAACTGAATAATGCCCTCAGGAGAGGCTAAAGGTATCGGGATGTCCTGAGGTATAGATATCAAAATTTATAGATATCCTGGTGACAGGAATGAAAGTATAATTGAATAAAAAATTATGACATGTTTACATAGAGGGGGAAGACCTAAGCATAAGCTTATAGCTGCACTAATGGGTACAGTGTTCTGCAGTATGCTATTTTCTCCCGGAGCATCGGCTCAGAAAAAGACACCACAGGTGTTGAATGCCAGCATCATGAAAAATGATATTGATTATTTCAACTCCCTGGATAAAGAGGATGTCAGGAATTTTGTAAGTAATGCAGCTACCTATGAGTGGCTTTCAGATCAGATTCCTCTTTTTGAATGCCCGGATTCAGCTATTCAGAAAATCTATTATTACCGCTGGTGGACACTCCGTAAACATTTGAAACAAACCCCGGAGGGCTATATTTTCACCGAATTTATCACGCCAATGAAACATGGCGGTAAATATAATGCCATCAGCAGTGCGCTGGGCCTCCAGGTGAATGAAGCCCGCTGGCTGCACAATCAGGAATTTGTACAGAAGTATGTGACCTTTTGGCTGGATGAAGATAAAGCCACAACCAAGCCACATTTCCATAATTTCAGCAGCTGGGTAGATGATGCGGTGTATAACCTTTACCTGGTGAATGGCGATAAGGAATTCCTCCGTCAGCATATTTCAGCTTTAAGTCTGGATTACCAGTTATGGGAAAAAGAGCGGCAATTGCCAAACCAGATGTTCTGGCAGTTTGATGTGAAGGATGCCATGGAAGAATCGATCAGTGGTTCACGTAAAGAGAAAAATATCCGGCCGACCATTAACAGTTATATGTATGGCAATGCGGCTGCACTGAGTAAGATCGCTGCGGTTGTGGGTGCCGATAGTATTCAAAAAACATATGAGGATAAGGCCGCAATACTGAAAAAGTTGGTGATGGAACAGCTTTGGGATGAACAAGCCTCATTTTTTAAAGTCAGGAAAGAGAAAGGTGGCTTTGCTGATGCCCGCGAAGCGATTGGTCTGATCCCATGGTATTTTAACCTTCCACCTGATAAAAATACTTATGCCGTAGCATGGGATCAGCTGATTGACACGGCAGGTTTTACGGCACCATGGGGACTGACTACCGCGGAAAGGAGACATCCGCTGTTCCGTACCCATGGATCCGGCCATGGCTGTGAATGGGATGGCGCTGTATGGCCCTATGCCACTACCCAGAGTTTGAAAGCATTGTCTAATCTGCTGAATAATTATAAGTCGCACGGAAAAATGAACCCTACCGTTTTCTATAACGAATTTCATAAATATGCACTTTCCCATATCATGGATGGCAAAACTTATATTGGGGAGTATCAGGATGAAAAGAATGGGGAATGGCTGAAAGGGGACCACCCGAGGAGCCGTTTTTATAACCACTCCAGCTTTACAGATCTGGTGATCAATGACCTGGTGGGATTGAAACCTGCAGAGGACAATACCTTAGAAATTCGTCCGCTTATTCCGGCTGGTCAATGGGAATGGTTCTGCCTGGATAATGTATGGTACCATGGGCATGCGGTTACGGTATTATGGGACAAAACAGGAAAGAAATATGGTAAGGGCAAAGGACTTCGTGTGTACGTTGATGGTATCGAGAAGGGGAGTTCCAAAAAACTTAAACCACTGAAAACGAAATTGATTTAATACTGGTAATTCAAAATAAACACTGGTGAAACTATCATAAGCCTACCGCTTACAAACAGCAATGAAAAACCTGGCTTGCGAGTTCCTGAATGCAAATGAAGAACAATAAGAGCTCATGAAAAATGCTGATGGTAGCTTCCTAACCGATAAAAAACAAATAATTACTGATGAAACTTCTGAATATGATAAAGCGAATCTGCCTGCTATGTTTATTAACCTGTTTTTGTGTGAATGTTTCGGCACAGGGTTATTTCAATGTATTGAAATATGGCGCAAAGAACGACAGTAGTAAAATTGCTACCCTTGCGATTGGTAAAGCGATTGATGCTGCGGCGAAAAACGGTGGAGGCACTGTATATTTTCCAGCAGGAAAATATCTGACAGGTCCTATACATTTGAAAAGCAATATTATCATCCTCATTGATGCCGGAGCTGAACTACATTTCAGTGATAATTTTGACGATTACCTGCCTATGGTATCCAGCCGCTGGGAAGGAACTGATGTGATGAACTTTTCCCCTCTTTTTTATGGTGACCAGCTGGAGAATATTTCAATCATGGGAAGAGGATTAATTGACGGACATGGTAAAAAATGGTGGGCTTATTCCGAAGTGCATGTGAAAAAATCACCTGGATCAAAATGGCAGGATGAGTTCAAACGCCTGAACCAGAATGTACTGGCACCAGACCTTCCCGGATGGATTGAAAGAGGATTTCTTCGCCCTCCTTTTATTCAGTTCATGAATTGTAAAAATGTACTTATTGAAGGGATAACGATCCGTAATTCTCCTTTCTGGACAGTGAATCCGGAGTTCTGTGAAAATGTGACCATTAAAGGCATCACCATAAATAATCCACCCTCACCCAATACAGATGGGATCAATCCGGAATCCTGCAAATATGTGCATATTTCCGACTGCCATATTACAGTGGGTGATGATTGTATCACCATCAAGTCAGGAAAAGACAGGGCAGGCAGAAAAATGGCTGTGCCGGCACAGAATTATACCATTACCAACTGTACGATGTTATCTGGTCATGGTGGCGTTGTGATCGGAAGTGAAATGTCGGGCGGCGTGAAAAAAATTGCCATATCCAACTGTATTTTTGATGGAACAGACCGGGGAATAAGAATCAAAACTGCCAGGGGACGTGGTGGTGTGGTAGAAGATATCAGGGTGGATAATATCATTATGAAAAACATCAGGGACCAGGCTATTGTATTGGATATGCAATATGCCAAAACAACGCCAGAACCTGTATCAGAACGTACACCCGCTTTCAGGAATATCCATTTCAGCAATATTACCGGACAGGTAAAACAAGCAGGTTACCTCAATGGCCTGGCGGAAATGCCTATTGAAAACATCACTTTCAATGATATAAATATTGATGCCAGGTCAGGTTTTTTAATTAAAGAAGCCGGTAAAATTGAATTTCATAACGTCCAGGTGAATACAGAGGTGGGACCGTCAATAACCGCTGAAAATGTAAAACAGATTATAGTTGATGGCTTGCTGAACTATAAACCGCTACCGGAAGTTCCTGTGATAAGTTTTAAAAACGTTGCCGATGCTTACCTGACCAATGTTTCTCCCTTTGTAGAAACGGATATATTTTTAGCGGTGGAAGGTGAAAATACAAAGAACATCGTTGTTCAGAACAATAATTTCCGTCAGGTGAGTAACCCGGTGATGTTAAAACCTGAAGTTCCTGTTGCTGCTGTCGTACAGTTCGGCAATCAGACTAAAACTAAACGTTAGTGCCTTGAAAACGGATATACGGAATACTGTTTTAGCTGCAGGCTTGTTTTTACTGGCAGGTATGATCAGTACCCCTGTGGTTCTGGGACAAACAAAAAAGCAGGGGCTACAGGATGATGTTTTATGGTATACTGCCGCTGCAGTAAAATGGACGGATGCGATTCCACTGGGAAATGGTCGTCTGGGTGCGATGGTTTTTGGAGGGATCAATCGGGACCGGATACAGTTTAATGAAGAGAGTTTGTGGACAGGGGAACCGCGTGAGTACGATCATCCAGGTGCTGCGGTGTACCTGCCTGAAATCCGCAGGTTGCTTTCAGAAAATAAACAGGCGGAGGCAGAACGTTTAGCAGATGAGAAATTCATGGGACTGCAAAGCAAGGCAGGTAATAAAAAGAAATGGTTTGATGACATGAGGGCGGGTAAGGGCATAACAGGCAATCCCTCATTAGCAGTTTATGATGATAGCAAATGGAAGACTATACAAGTGCCCTCTTATGAAGGATGGGAAATTGTTGGCCTGGAAGGTATGGATGGCGCTGTCTGGTTCAGAACAACATTTGTCTTGCCAGCCAATTTTAACAGCAGCAGTTCAAAAAAGGAAAAGCCCGGGAGCGGAGAAATTGCAAATAGTAAAGCGGACTGGATGATCGATCTAAACAGGATCAGAAATCACGATTTCACTTATATCAATGGACATCTTGTTGGAACTACCGAAGGAAATGAGCCGAGGAAGTACGGTATTCCTTATCAATTCCTAAAGCCGGGCAAAAATGTATTGTCCATCCAGGTGCTCAATTATTTCGATAAGGGAGGAATTGCAGGGTATAAAGATACTACAAAACATATTTCGGTCTATCCTGTGAATGGGACTCCCGCAAAGGCCATTTCTTTAAATGGAAAATGGAAATATAAAGTACAAAATGATGAACCACCGGCTGTTCCGCATTTTCAGGCAGATTATCAACCTTTTGGTGATCTCGTCCTGGACTTTGGGAATCATCAAACGAATAAAGAGCAGAACTACAGAAGGGATCTTTCGCTGGGAACGGCAATCTCTACCACCCGCTACACAGTAGGGGATGTTCATTATACCAGAGAATATTTTATCAGTCAACCCGGACAGGTGATTGTTGTACACCTCAAGGCAGACCAGCCTGGAAAAATTAACTTCTCCGCAACACTGAAAAGTCCGCATAAAAATACCCATTTCCGGAAAATTGATAATTATACCATCGCAATGGGCGTAAAAGTCAGGGATGGAGCCTTAAAAGGGGAAAGTTACCTGAGTGCAAAGGTGACAAAGGGCAAAGTTGTCCTGGAGAAAGGGAAAATTGTGATTAGTGGAGCCAATGAAGTGACTTTGTATTTGGCTGCCGGCACTAATTTCATTAATTATAAGGAGGTTTCGGGAAACCCTGACCTGATCTGTCAGCGGGCAATGTCCGGGATAAACAATAAGACCTATGCCGAAGTTAAAGCTGAACATTTACGGGAGTACCAGCCCTACTATAATACCTTTTCTATACGTCTGGGAAACAAAAACAGGCAGGGTATGACTCATCCTGACAGCAGTACAACGCTGATTGGTCGGCAAAAGCCTACTGATAAAAGACTGGAAGATTTTAAAAATGGGAATGATCCTTCTTTTGCTGCCTTATACCTGCAGTATGGAAGATATTTATTGATTTCAAGCTCCAGACCAGGAAGCAAACCTGCCAATCTGCAGGGGATCTGGAATGAACAGCTCTCTCCATCATGGGGAAGTAAGTACACCACTAACATTAATTTACAGATGAATTACTGGCCAAGTGAGGTGCTTAACCTTTCCCCGATGCATGAGCCCTTGTTTAACATGGCTGATGATCTTGCGGAAAGGGGGCGTCAGACCGCAAAAACTCATTATGGTGCGTCGGGTTGGGTACTTCATCACAATACCGATATCTGGATGGCAACTGCGCCGATCAACTCTTCCACTCATGGGATTTGGGTTACAGGTGCAGCCTGGCTAGCAACAGATTTGTGGGAACATTATCTTTTTAGTCAGGATAAACATTTTTTGGCTACAAGGGCATACCCACTGATGAAGTCGGCCGCCACCTTCTTTAACGACTTTCTGGTGAAGGATCCTAAAACAGGATGGCTGATCAGTACACCTTCCAATTCTCCGGAAAATGGGGGACTTGTAGCCGGACCAACGATGGACCATCAGATTATCCGTACTTTATTTAAAGCTTGTATCGAGGCGGCAGAAATTCTTCAGGTAGATACTGCTTTCAGCAAAGTGCTGCAAAAGAAATACCATGAAATTGCACCCAATCAGATTGGAAAATACCAGCAATTGCAGGAATGGCTGGAGGACAAGGACGATCCTGAAAACAAACACCGTCATGTATCGCATTTATGGGGTGTACATCCGGGAAATGATATCACCTGGGAGGATCAGCCTGAATTCATGAAAGCTGCGCGTCAATCTCTTATTTACAGGGGAGATGAAGGTACAGGATGGAGTCTTGCCTGGAAAATTAACTTCTGGGCCAGGTTTAAAGAGGGCGACCATGCCATGAAAATGATTAAAATGTTGCTGAGTCCGGTAGGAGAAAGTGGGGGCAGTTATGCCAATCTCTTTGATGCCCATCCCCCTTTCCAGATTGATGGAAATTTTGGGGGTGCCGCAGGAATTGCCGAAATGTTGCTGCAAAGCCATACCAGGTACATCGATCTGTTACCAGCATTGCCGGCAGATTTCTCTTCAGGTGAAGTCGACGGAATATGTGCCCGTGGTGGCTTCGTGATCCGTATGAAATGGGAAAACACCGAACTGAAAAGCCTGCAGGTGATATCTAAGGCAGGCAATAACTGCCATTTACGGTACAAAGGAATGGAGAAGAATATACCGACAAAAGCGGGTGGGGTATACACCTTTGATAAAGAATTGAATATTCAACAGACTAAAATCTGACAGAGAATTGAGCTTGATGAACAGAAAAAATAATTTGGCCGGACAGGGGACGTGGGCTGAGAAGAAACAGGTGTGTGAAAGGCAGATGGTATTGGTGTTATTACTGATACCACTGCTTTTAAATACGGCAGTACTCATGGCACAGACACCGGTTAGGACCACTATTGAGCTGAACAGGGACTGGAAAAGTGTTGCTGATGATGAACACCAGCACGCCTTTGAGGGCTTCGAAAAGCCAAATTTCGACGATACCAAATGGGCGAAGGTACATATTCCGCATACCTGGGATCAGTATGAGGGATACAGACGTTTGCTTGCAGGAAACAGACATGGTTATGCATGGTACAGAAAGACTTTCAGGTTAAGTCAGAAAGAAACCGGCAAAACTAGCGGAAGGAACCAAGACGGAGAAAAAAGATATTTCCTTTTTTTTGAGGGAGTAGGATCTTATGCCACAGTATTCCTCAATGGGGTTCAAGTTGGGGAACATGCAGGAGGCAGGACCACCTTTACCATTGACGTGACCAAAAATATACGGTTAAACAATCAGCCAAATGTATTGAGTGTCAGAGCTGACCATCCCAAAAATATACAGGATTTAGCCTGGGTTGACGGCGGAAGTTCTACGGAGCGCGGTTTCTCGGAAGGGTCACAGCCCATGGGAATTTTCAGGCCTGTGAGTTTACTGATCACCAATAGTGTGAAGGTGGAACCTTTTGGTATCCACATCTGGAATGACAACAATATCTCTAAAGAATCTGCTTTACTACAGTTGAACGCTACGATCCGGAACTACGGACAGCGGCCCAGGCAAGTGACAGTTTATAACCGGTTGCTGGATAGTGCCGGAAACCTGGTCAAAGCGGTAAAAAACAACATCAAAATACCGGCAGGAGGTACGGTGAACAGCCTGCAAAATCTGCAGGTAAACCGGCCGCAGTTATGGTCAGTCAGACGCCCATACCTGTATACCTTATCCACTCAGATCCTTGAAAACAATAAAATTATAGACGATATTAAAACACCTTATGGGATTCGATGGATCAGCTGGCCAATTGCTGAAGCCCTCAACAAAAAGCAATTTCTGCTCAACGGCGAACCTTTATTTATCAATGGTGTAGCTGAATATGAGCACCTCATCGGTAACAGTCATGCTTTTAGTGCTGAACAGGTCAGGTCCAGGGTAATGCAGATTAAAGAAGCTGGATTCAATGCCTTTAGGGATGCCCACCAGCCACACAACCTCCGTTATCAGGAATATTGGGATCAATTGGGGATACTGAGCTGGACACAGCTGGCTGCGCATATCTGGTATGACACACCGGAATTCCGGGCAAACTTCAAAACCAGTTTACGGGAATGGGTAAAAGAAAGAAGAAACAGTCCTTCGGTTGTCTTGTGGGGGCTCGAAAATGAAAGCACCTTACCTGAAGATTTTGCCAGGGAGTGCACCGAAATTATCAGGGAAATGGATCCCACAGCCTCTTCTCAGCGTAAAGTCACGACCTGTAACGGAGGAAAAGGAACGGACTGGGATGTGCCACAAAACTGGACGGGCACTTATGGCGGCGACCCGCTCGATTATGCGAAAGATGTGGAAAGGCAGGTGCTCATTGGGGAGTATGGGGCCTGGAGAACACTGGATCTGCATACTGAAGGACCTTTTCTTCAGAATGGGCCTAACAGCGAAAACCGGATGGCGCAATTGATGGAAACAAAGATCAGGCTGGCAGAACAGGCTAAAGATAAAACTGCCGGACATTTCTTCTGGTTATTCAATTCCCATGACAATCCGGGACGGGTGCAGGGAGGGGAAGGATTCAGGGAGCTCGACCGTGTAGGACCCGTGAATTATAAAGGTCTGCTTACACCATGGGAAGAGCCATTGGATGTATATTATCTTTTCAGGGCCAATTATGCTCCAAAAAGCACTGCACCAATGGTCTACATTGTATCTCATACCTGGCCGGAAAGATGGCTTCAGACAGGCCTGAAAGACAGCATCACGGTGTATTCCAACTGCGATGAAGTAGAGTTGTTCAATGATGTAGACGGACTTTCACTGGGCAAGAGAAAAAGAAACGGAATCGGTACCCACTTTCAGTGGGACAATGTCCAGGTCAGGTATAATGTTTTGCATGCTGTAGGATATGTAAATGGAAAGGCTGTTGCCAAGGATGATATTGTGCTGAACTACCTGGAACAATCGCCAAACTTTAAGTCGTTTTATAAAGATGCTGTTGCACTGGTACCTGAAAAAGGCTATAAATATCTGTACAGGGTAAATGCTGGAGGGCCTGACTATACAGATACACAAGGTAATTTATGGATGGCCGACCGGCAGCGTACCAATAAGGACAGTTGGGGTTCAACATCCTGGGCGGCTGATTTTCCGGGGACACCTGCTTATTTTGCGAGCCAGAGACGAACCTTTGACCCTATAAAGGGAACTACAGACTGGAAATTATTCCAGACCTTCCGTTATGGGCGCAACAAACTCAGGTTTGATTTTCCTGTTCCGGATGGGGAATACCTGGTTGAATTATATTTTACAGAACCCTGGTTAGGTACCGGTGGTGGAATGGACTGTACAGGATGGCGCTTATTCGATGTTGCGGTAAATGAGCAGGTGGTTCTTCATGACCTGGACATCTGGAAAGAAGCAGGACATGATGCTGCCCTGAAAAAAACAATCAAGCTGAGGGTAACAGGAGGAACTTTGTCCCTTTCATTCCCTGAAGTGAAGTCGGGACAGGCGTTGATTTCTGCAATTGCTATAGCCAGCACGGATACTGCTGTTCAGGCAGCTCCCGCATCATCCTTAATTGTAGAGAAGGCTGAGATCAATGAACAGTTGTATCCAAAAGGAATTTTAAAATCATGGATGGATATAGGGGAGGATTTCAGTGTCCTGCCACCGGAACTTTTTGGTGCGCTGTGGTTCGATCATACCACTGTGGCTAATCTTCATCCTACTGAAGCCCTGCGAAAAATCGCATTTACCCCAAAAGAAGAAGCTGTGGTTTACATGGCTGTGGAAAAACAATCGTCTCGGGCACTGACCTGGCTCAGCAGTTTTGAGGATACACAAACTGCTATCCGTAATGCGAAGGGTGAATATTTAAATGTCTATAAAAAAAGATATCAAAAGGGTGAAAAAATAACTTTCGAAGGCTTCAGGAAGGATTTGTCCTTTGTAATGGCAGTTACACCCCTCAGCGGGCTGGCACCAGCATATGATTTAAAATCAGCAACCAATTATACTGCTGTCAAAGCTTTTGAAGCTTCTAAAGGAGTCGTTAAACAGACACTTATGGGAAAAGAACGGTTAACTTTCAGTCAGAATGAAGGAAGCGAGATTGTTTTTAATGTACATGTTGGTGTAGCTGATACCTATTCACTCACCTTAAAATACCACAATGCATCGGAGAAAAATGTGAGTGCTACCATTGAAGTGGCGGCATTGGATGGAACAATCATGAAAAAGGAGGAAAAGCTCATTCTTGCTCCCACGAAAGAAGGAAAATGGAATTATGTGAATACCAATACTGGAACCATGATCAATGCAGGAAGCTATATCATCCGCCTCAAAAGCATAGATGCGATCCATGTCAGTATAGATGGAATTGAGGTGCAATAATCTTTGTGACAATTCACTGATAGACTATTTCAAAAGTAGTTTTACATTTGCTTAACGCTGTTAGATTATTTACACCATAACAGATTCCCCATGGGTAGCAAAGAAAGAATTCAAAGAGGTAAGGAAGAAACAAGGGTCAATATCCTTGATGCAGCTTTAGAAATTGTCAACGAAGATGGTTGGCAGGCATTGAGTATGCGTAAGATTGCCGATAAGATCGAATACACTGCTCCTATAATTTATGAGTATTTTGATAACAAGGAAGGTATTCTGTTAGAGCTGACCCGCAAAGGAAATATTGAGTTGTTACGGGAATTCAAAAAAGCAAAAGCTGCGAATGAGTTGCCGGAAAAACAACTGGAAGCGATGTGGATTGCCTACTGGGATTATGCCTTCGCTAACCAGCCGATGTATAAACTGATGTTTGGTGTGGATACAAACTGCTGTGAATGTGCACAGGCAATTCCTGAAGCTGTTGCTGCAAAGAAACTGGTGATGGATACCATTGCTGAAGTGATGGTTGGAAATAATCCTTCAGAGGAAGTAACCTGTAGGAAATACTTTACTTTCTTTTCTATTATCCACGGATTGATTTCTATCAACCTGGTACAAAAAGGTACCTATGATGAAATGAACCAACGGATACTCAGGGAAGCTATCCACGGAATTATTAAATCCATTAACGACTAAACTTTTTTTTATGGAGTACTTAACGCTGTTAAATTATTTATACACTATAACTTTTACCTACAGAAACAAGGCCATCAAGTCTATTAAACATCCTGCGTTTTTTTTGCCCGATCATCTAACGCTGTTAAATAAACTATTCACGTTAAAACACCACTCTTCTCTACAATAATATATCTATTTTTTTATCTACACACTTAACACTGTTAAACAATTTATTGACGTTATGAAAACAACACTATTACTCATCGCCATACTCTTCGCCGCATGTTCAGGCGATAAACAGCAGCTTCAAACTGCTGCGGTACAGTCCCTCCCCGTAATTTCCCTCGCAAGCAGTGTGGAAACTACATTCATTGAATATCCTGCTTCTATACAGGGAGCTGTGGACCTGGAAATTCGTCCCCAGATCTCAGGTGTGCTGGATAAAATTTTTGTCAGTGAAGGCGCATTGGTCAGCGCAGGGCAACCTTTGTTCAAAATCAATGAGCTGCCGTTCCGCGAAGCGCTCAATAATGCAAAAGCTTCACTCCATGCGGCACAGGCAGCCGTGATCAACGCCAGACTGGAAGTCGATAAATTAACGCCACTGGTGAAAAACAAAGTGGTTTCAGATTTTCAGCTGAAAAGTGCGGATGCAGCCCTGCAGGTTGCAGAAGCCAATGCAGAACAAGCCACAGCAGCAGTAGCATCAGCAAAAATTAATCTGGGATATACACTGATCAAAGCTCCGGTAGCTGGTTATGTAGGCCGTATGCCTAAAAAACAGGGTAGTCTTGTTTCTTTGAATGAAGCGATCCCACTGACACAGCTTTCCAATACTACAGAAGTCCATGTGTATTTCTCCTTAGGTGAAGACGATTTCATCAACTTCAATGCGAAATACCCTGGGAAGACAGTCGCAGAGCGGTTAAAAAAGCTGCCTGGAGTATCCTTAATTCTGGCAGACAATACCATTTACGGAGAGCAGGGTAAAGTAGATATGGTTGACGGACAGTTTGATAAACAGACAGGCTCCATTGCTTTAAGGGCAACGTTTCCTAATGCCGAAGGACTACTGAGATCAGGAAACACCGGGAAGATCAGGTTAAGCCTGCAGCATGACCATGCCATCCTGGTTCCACAATCTTCAACCGTTGAAGTTCAGGACAAAACATTTGTGTTTACTGTTGACGCCAGCAATAAGGTGAGTAAACAACCTATTACCATTCAGGGAACAAGTGGAGTCAATTACCTGATCAAAGACGGACTGAAAGCCGGTGACAGGATTGTTTTCGATGGCATCGACAAGCTAAAAGAGGGGGATACCATTCAACCTGAAAAATTAAAAGAAGAAACAGTTAAAACTGCATCAAGATAATCTACAAAAATCATGTTTAAGAAATTTATTGACAGGCCCGTCCTGGCAACCGTTATCTCCATTCTGCTGGTGATACTGGGCGTGCTTGGACTTACAAGACTACCCTTACAGCAATTCCCCGATATCGCGCCCCCTGCTGTACAGGTGACGGCATTATATCCGGGTGCAAATGCAGAGACTGTATTGCGCTCTGTAGCACCTTCCCTGGAAGAGGCCATAAACGGGGTAGAAAATATGAGCTATATGAGCTCTACCGCCAGTAATGACGGTTCATTGGTGATTTCCGTTTATTTCAAACTGGGTACCGATCCGGACCAGGCAGCGGTCAACGTGCAGAATAGAGTATCACAGGCGACCAGCCAGCTACCGGCTGAAGTGATACAGGCCGGGGTAACCACGGCAAAACAACAGAATAGTCTGATTATGGTATTGAGTTTTTATACCGAAGATGTTAAAAATTACGATCAGACGTTCATGGCCAACTATTCAGCGATCAACATTATCCCGGAAATTAAAAGGATTCCCGGTGTTGGTCAGGCCCAGATATTCGGAGGAAGTAAAGATTATTCTATGCGGGTATGGTTAAATCCTGCACAGATGGCTACCTATAACCTTACCCCGAATGAAGTCATTGCAAAAATAAAAGACAAAAATCTGGAGGCTGCACCTGGTAAATTCGGTGAAAGCAGCAGCAATGCTTTTGAATATGTACTGAAATACAAAGGAAAGCTCAGCAAAGCTTCAGAGTATGAAGACATCATTATCCGTTCCAATGCAGATGGCTCTTTCCTTCGTCTTAAAGATGTTGCCAGGGTTGAATTCGGTGCATATACCTATAGTAGTGAAACAAAGGTCAATGGAAAAACAGGACTGAATGTAGGAATCCAGCAGCTGAGTGGCTCGAATGCGAATGATATTCAGATCGCGATCGAAAAATTCATGAAAAAGGCTGAGAAAGACTTCCCTAAGGGGTTGAAGTATACTGTGCTTTACAGTACAAAAGTATCGCTCGACCAATCGATAGACCAGGTTGTCCATACCCTTGTAGAAGCTTTTATCCTGGTATTTATAGTAGTGTTTATCTTTTTACAGGATTTCCGTTCTACTTTAATTCCAGCTATTGCCGTTCCTGTAGCGATTCTGGGAACGTTTTTCTTTATGCAGATTTTCGGTTTCTCGATTAACCTGCTTACCCTTTTTGCACTGGTGCTAGCCATTGGTATTGTGGTCGATGATGCGATTGTGGTTGTCGAGGCCGTCCACGCCAAAATGGAACACAAACATATCGGGCCTAAACCTGCTACAGCTGCGGCAATGCACGAGATCACAGGGGCGATTATATCCATTACACTGGTCATGAGTGCAGTATTCCTTCCTGTAGGATTTATGGAAGGTTCTACAGGAATGTTCTACAGACAATTTGCATTTACGCTCGCCATAGCGATCGTTATTTCTGCAATCAACGCTTTAACGCTTAGTCCGGCCTTGTGTGCCCTATTCCTCAAAGAAATCCATCATGACCATGCGGCAGAGCCAGTCAAGTCCACTTTTAAACAACGTTTCTTTAAAGGATTTAACCGGAGTTTTGAGTCGTTAACGAATAAATATGTAAGCAGCCTGAAGTTCCTCATCCGTACCAAATGGTTGAGTCTGGGCGGACTTGCTGTAGTTATTCTGGCTACCGTTTGGATGGTTAAGAAAACACCTACAGGGTTTATTCCTTCGGAGGACCAGGGATTTATAGCAATCTCGATGTCTATGCCAGCGGGTGCTTCACTGGAAAGAAGCAAAGAAGTGATCCGCAAGGTGCAGGAACAATTACAACCGCTGTCATTTACCAAACAATTCAATGCCCTAACCGGCTTCAATATACTCACACAGTCGACCAGCCCCTCATCCGGAACGGCATTTATCCTGCTGAAACCTTCAGAAGAAAGGGGAGAAGTGAAGGATATCAACCAGATTATAGGTATTGTAAATGGAAAGCTGGCTACAATTAAAGGAGCGAACTTCTTTGTCTTCACCTTTCCAACTGTACCAGGATTTAGTAATGTAGACGGACTTGATTTTGTCCTGCAGGATAAAACAGGCGGCAGGCTTGACAAATTTAGTGGCGTAGCCAATAATTTCATAGGGGAGCTGATGAAACGTCCGGAGATCGCCGTTGCCTTTACCTCTTTTAAGGCCGATTATCCGCAGTTGGAAATGAAGATTGACGATTCAAAAGCAGAGCAGCTAGGTGTATCTACACAAGATATCCTTCAGTCCATGCAGGCATATTTCGGAAGTTCCCAGGCCTCAGATTTCAACAGGTTTGGAAAGTATTACCGTGTGATGGTACAGGCAGATATTGCCGACAGGGCAGATCCTTCAGCAATGGATGGGATCTATGTGAAAAATAAACAGGGGGAGATGGTTCCTGTAAGTACCCTGGTGAAACTTAGCCGTGTATACGGACCGGAAACGGCCTCAAGATATAACCTGTTTACCTCTATCGGAGTCAATGCGATGGCAAAACCAGGCTTCAGTTCCGGGGATGCCATTAAGGCTGTAGAGGAAGTTGCAGCGGCACAGTTACCTTCCGGTTATTCCTATGAATTCTCCGGTATTACGAAAGAAGAGATCACTTCCGGAGGACAGTCGGTTATTATCTTCGGCCTCTGTCTTATTTTTGTTTACTTCCTATTGTCAGCACAGTATGAAAGTTATGTGTTGCCACTGGCTGTTATTTTATCTATTCCTACAGGCGTCTTTGGTGTATTTGTAGCCATCGGGTTTACCGGAATTGAAAATAATATTTATGTACAGGTCGCATTGGTCATGCTCATCGGACTGCTTGCAAAAAATGCAATTCTAATTGTAGAGTTCGCTGTGCAAAGGCGCAAGATGGGAAAATCACTGGTATCCTCGTCCCTGGAAGCTGCTAAATTACGTTTACGTCCGATCATCATGACTTCACTTGCCTTTGTGGTAGGATTGGTTCCAATGATGAGCGCAACTGGCCCCTCTGCTTTAGGAAATCACTCTATCAGTATCGGTGCAGCAGGAGGAATGGTTACCGGCGTTATCCTCGGACTGTTCATCATTCCTGTTTTATTTATCATCTTCCAGTTTATCCAGGAAAAAATAACGGGTGCCTCGAAACCGGCGGCCATCCAGCATGTACACACTAAAAATATTCACGAATATGAAACCGTTTAATTATTATTTAGCTTTTTTACTCCTGCTCGTGGTAGCAGGATGTAAAATCTCTAAAGATATTCCCACTCCTGTAAATGCTGCTCCTGAACAATTCAGGGGAAGCAATGCAGCGGATACCACTGCCAGCATCGCCACTCTTCCGTATAAAGATTTTTTCAAGGAAGAGGCCATCAGAAACCTGATCGATACGGCTATACTCCGAAATTACGATATGCAGGTAGCATTGAAAAACATTGAAGCCGCCTCCCTCGTCTTCAGTCAGGCGAAACTTGGAAACATACCGGAACTGAATCTGAAGGTGACAGCTAATTCGAGCCGCCCATCGGATAACAGCTTAAATGGTTTAACCATCAGCCAGTTTGCCGGAACAAGACATATTGAAGATTACAGTGTTACTGCAGGCCTCAGCTGGGAAGCCGATATCTGGCGTAAGATTGCCAATCAGAAAAATGCTGCAGGGGCAGCATACCTGCAAACAGCAGAAGCAAGGAAAGCCATTCAAACCCGTCTGGTATCTAATATTGCACAAGGATTCTACAGGCTGATTATGTTGGATACCCAGCTTGACATCGCCAGGAAAAACCTTGCCCTGAATGACAGCACCCTTCGCATCATCCAGATGCAGTTTGATGCGGGACAGGTAACTTCATTGGCAATCCAGCAGGCAGAGGCACAGCAACTGGTCGCTGCGGGACTGGTGCCACAACTGGAACTGAACATCAGCCTGGAAGAAAATGCTTTGAGTATCCTCACCGGAGCCTATCCTCAAACTATTGCAAGAATAGGAAAACTGAACTCCCTGGTTTTACAGGAACAGCACAGTACAGGGATTCCGGCGGAAATGCTGAGCCTGAGACCGGATGTGAAGATGGCTGAACTGGAGCTGATGAAAGCCAATGCACAAACTGGAATTGCGAAGGCAAACTTGTACCCTTCTTTGGTGATTACAGCTTCTGGTGGACTGAACTCTTTTAAGACCAGCAACTGGTTCAACGTGCCTGCCTCATTGTTTGGTATGGTGGCGGGAGGCCTTACCCAGCCGGTGTTTCAGCGTAAGCAGTTGAAAACACAGTATGAAGTGGCTTTAGTCGAACGTGAAAAATCTGTACTGCAATTCCGATCCAGCGTGCTCTTTGCCCTGGGGGAAGTGGCTGATGAGCTGGCGAAAATCGAAAAACTGCAGGAGCAATATGCCATTGCAGGAAAGCGGGTACAGGTGGTTCAAAGCGGATTGCAAAATGCAAACTTCCTGTTCAAAAGCGGAATGGCCAATTACCTGGAAGTGATCAATGCACAAAGTAATGCCCTGCAAAGTGAACTGGATCTTGCAACTATTAAAACGGCACAGCTCAATGCTACCGTACAACTTTATAAAGCTTTAGGAGGAGGATGGAAATGATAGACCACACTACACTTCATCCGACATTATGGTCGGAAGTCATCAATTATTTAAGGTTTTCTGCAACTGATGCGGAAAACCTTAAACTGAAACAGTCGGTTAAAGAACTCAGTATGGACCATATTTCTGTTTTCAGGACCACTGTACAGCACCAGAAAGATCTTGAAAAGGTCGCGGTTTCCTTAAACAAACTTATTGGAAAGGAAAAATGGACCATAGATCTCGATGATGAGGAAAAGGTATTAAGAGCAATTTTTAGGGTAGACCGGCAGGAAGAAATTATCGATGCCTGTAAGCGTTCCGGTTTTAGCTGTGAATTAATGCCTTACTGAATTTCCTGATTTTCCATTGCCGGAAAACCTTGGGATTACTCAAATGTTGCACAGACAAATGGGTCGTTTGTCTGTGTAATTGCTTAATTTAGCAAACAACAATGAGAATTCTTCATACGGCAGACTGGCACCTTGGTAAAAGACTCGAGCAGAGTGAACGGACAGATGAGCATCAGGCATTTCTGGACTGGCTGATACATACCTTACAGGCAGAAAATATAGAAGTATTGATTATTGCCGGAGATATTTTTGATACCGGCAGTCCTTCAAATACTGCTTTTGAGCAATACTACAGGTTTCTGCGGCAGGTGAAAGATACCTGTTGCAGGGAGGTCATTATCATTGGCGGAAATCATGATTCCATCAGTACGCTCAATGCTCCACAGGCATTGTTAAAATATTTTAATGTACATATTATCGGGGGGGTACCCGAAGATTTTAATGACCAGATCATTGAAATCTGTGATGCTGATGGTTTTCTTGAACTGGTGGTCTGTGCGGTTCCTTTTTTAAGGGACAAGGATATCAGGCTTTCAGTATCAGGAGAAAGCGTAGAGGAAAGAGAAACCCGTATTAAACAGGGAATCTGTAACCACTACCATCAGTTTGTACCGCTCATCAGTCAGTATAAACTGAGGAATATTCCTGTCGTGGCAACCGGACATTTGTTTGCTGCCGGATCCAGTACTTCAGAAAGTGAAAAGGAAATCCATGTCGGTAACCTGGGGCAGGTTGGGGGCGACCAGTTTCCGGTAGATTTTAACTATGTAGCCCTGGGTCATATCCATAAACCCCAGTTGGTTAACCAAATGAACCATATCCGGTATTCCGGGTCACCCATTCCACTAAGTTTCTCCGAGACAGCCGATCGCAAGCAGGTAATCATTATCGACTTTAAAGGTGCTGAAATTACCGCTTTAAGAGAACTGGAAATACCTTGTACACGTAAGCTTATCCGGATTAAAGGTGATTTTGAAAAGGTAAAAAGCAAACTCATGGCGCTTGAAGACCCTGAAACCTTGTTCCCGTGCTGGATTGAAGTACAGGTACAAACGGAAAAAGTTATTTATGATCTGGAAGAGCAGCTCAATGCTTTAATTGTGCATCAGCCGTTTATAGAACGTATTTTTACACGGCAGCAGCGTATACGTCCTGCACTGAACCTTGATGAGCAGAGCACGGAGACCATGACACTGGCGGACCTTGATCCCAAAACTGTATTTTTAAAAAAATGTGCATCGGAGTATCCTGAAGAGGACCAGTCCACCCTTCTTTTTACTTTTAATGAAGTATTGGAACTGATGTCACAAAATGAGAGGGACGCATGAAAATCATCAGTATTAAATTTCTGAACCTGAATTCCTTAAAAGGGAGACATGAAATTCATTTCAATCAGCCACCCTTCAGTGAAAGTGGGCTTTTTGCCATCACTGGTCCCACCGGAGCTGGAAAGACTACTATCCTGGATGCCATTACTGTTGCGCTTTATGGGAGGGTACACCGGCACAATAAAGATGTTTTCGAGATCATGACTCGTCATACCGGGGAGTGTTATGCTGAAATAGAATTTGAGGTAAAGGAACAGTTATACCGATCAAAATGGATGTTAAAACGCAGCCGTGGTAAAGCGGAAGGAGCCTTGCAGCAGCAAAAGATGGAACTCATCAATGCGGATACAGATGAAGTTATCATTGCCCATCCCTTACAGGCCGTCAGGGATGCCATCGTGGAACTTTGCGGACTCGATTACAATCAGTTTTTGCGTTCAGTCATGCTATCCCAGGGGGATTTTACGCGATTCCTTAAAGCAGATGAAAACGAAAGAAGTGAGTTATTGGAGAAGATTACCGATACAGGAATTTATAGTGAAATCTCTAAAGCAGCTTATGAAAAGGCAAGACAGGAACGCAGCGTTCTTGAGCAGCTTAGCGGGAAGTTAAGTGAGGTCACTTTACTCCGTGCCGAAGAAAGGCTTGCTTATACAGAAGAGCTAGCAGGATTATTGGTTCGCGAAGCGGCAATAAAAAAAGAAGAACTGGCCTTACGGACTCAACTGGAATGGCTGAAAAACCTGGGAAAGCTGGAATTGCGTCAGCAGCAGCTACAGAAAAACCTGTATGCCGATGAGTTATTTTACCAGTCACACCGTGAGGCATTCAGTAGGTTAGGGTTTCACCAGCAAGCTATGGTGTATCGCCCCGCTTTGGCGGAAATAAAAACTATTGAAAGTCAGCTGCAAACATTTTCAATTGATTTGAAAGAGCTTGAGCTCTCACTTCCTTTCTACATTACTGAGTCGAACGAAACCAAGATAGCTTTAGAACAAGCCAAAAATCAGCTTGTTGCTACGCGCAAGATCCTTACAGATCATGAGCCGGTATTTGAGGAGATCCTTAAAAAGGATATGTTCATTGTACAGGCGAAGGTTGCAGTTGAAAAAACAACTGCAGAGCTGGAAAAAGCAAATACGGATTACCATACCGCACAAAATTCCAAAATATCCTTAACTGCTGAATTAAAAAATATACAGGAAAAAATCTTCCTTTTATCTGGCTGGTTAAAGGAAAATGAAGGGGATGCAAAACTGGAAAAAGAAATTGTTGTACTTCAGCAATATATGCAGCAAAAAGAAAGGTTAACCTTAAAATCCGGTTCAATGATGAACAGGGAGGATAAGTATAAAGCAGAAATTAAGCAGGGGAATATATCTGCTGAAGTCCTGTTGAAAAGTATAACCACACAGGATGATGTATTACTGGAACAGCAACATACTTTGGCTGACTTCAACCTACAACTGACGACTATGCTGTCCGGCAAGACAACAGAAGACCTGGAGCAGGAACTTACCATCTTTCCTCCGCTCATTAATATTTCTGAACAGCAATCCCGTTTATCGGTCGCTTACCAAAAGGGACAGTCATCGTTGGATAAGGTAAAAAAAGACCTGGACAACTATGCACTGGACTTTCAATCGGTAAAGACCATTCTTGAACAGCTAAGCGGGCAACATACCGACGCTGCTGAATTACTAAAGACCTTTCAGGATATCTACGAACTGGAAGTTAAAGTCCAGAATTATGACCAGGACCGGCTTGCATTGGCTCCTGAAAAACCATGCCCGCTTTGTGGTTCAATCCACCATCCTTACCTGGAGAACCATTATACAGTAAGGGTCAACGAGACATTGGAACGCCGTAACAGGCAGCAGGAAAAGCTTCAGGAAATAAGAATCCTACTGGACCAGCAGCAACAGGTTTTTAACAAGTTGAACTACCAGATAGAAGCTGGCACTCAAACGCGTACACTGGCAGAACTGGAACTTTCCACTGTCTTAAAAGAATTTGAAGACAACAATGCGCATTTGCCTAAAGGGTTGGAAATTGACAGGCCGGATATTATCACGGCTGTCATAGCGAAGAAAAAAGTACAGCAGGAAAATCTGCTGCAACAGTTAAGGGCGGCAAGATCTTTACAACAGCAAATCGTTACCCATGAGCAGATGATCCGGCAGCAACGTGAGGTAATCAGTAATTCGCGTAATCAGCTGGAGCAGCTGAAGCTTTCCTTGGCATTTGGTATGAAACAGCTTGAGGAACTTTCTCAGGAGCTGTTGACCACTGAAAAGGAGTTGAAAAATATAGATCAGGAATCTATGCACCTATTGTTGCCCTTTAAGCTTATTTATGATACAGCTGAACCGGGGGCCGTTCTGCAAACGATGAAGGAAAGGCTATTGGGATATAATGCTTCTGTACAGCAGTTCAATAACTTACAGCCGGAACTAAGGGAAAAGGAAACGGACATTAAAAATATCACTGCTGCAATACATACTAAAAAAGAGTTGCTGGATAACCTTACTATTCAACAACAAAAAAACAGTAAAGAACTGTTGCAACTCCAGGAGGAAAGGGCAATAGCTTTTGCTGATAAAGATCCTAAAGAGGAAAAAGAGAAACTGAGCAAGCAACTGGAGAATTTAGGCCGGCAGGGAGATCAACTGCAATTGCTCATGCAGGAGAAGCAGGAACAATTGCGCATTGCTGAAGCGCGCAAGGTGATGATAAACAATAGTATCCATACTTCAACATTACTGTTGGAAGCACAGCAACAAAAACTACTGATCGACATACAAGCTATAGGCCTCACTTCAGTTTCAGCACTGAATGAGAGCTACCTGGAAGATGAGGAAGCGGCTGATCTGCTTCTTTTGCAACAGGAGTCCATGCAGAAAATTGCATCTGACAAAAGTATGATTGCCGCATTGGAAAAGGAACTGATCCAGGAAAAACAACTGGCACTGACGGAAGAACCGGAGGAAGAGTTAAGTCTTCAGCTGCAACAGCGCGATGTGGATTTATCTGCCCTGATGGAACATAAGGGAAAGGTTGGTGAAGTCCTGAATCAGGATGACCAGTTGCGGATGAAACATAAAGAAGTGGCAGAACAGTTGGAGAGCCAGCAGCGGGAATATGACCGTTTCCACAAACTTTCTGTACTGATCGGTTCGGCAGATGGTAAAAAGTTTAGCCGTTTTGCCCAGGGGCTGACCCTTGCAAGATTAACAGAGTTGGCAAACCGGCATTTATTGCAACTAAGTGACCGCTATCGTATTCTTAAGAGTGCGGAGAAAGATCTGGACCTGCAGATTATCGATGCTTACCAGGCAGATGTCATCCGTCCGATGTCCACCCTTTCTGGTGGAGAAAGTTTTCTGGTGAGCCTCGCACTGGCACTTGGCCTGTCAGACCTGGCCAGCCGAAAGGTACAGATCAACTCTCTGTTTATCGATGAAGGTTTTGGAACGCTGGATGCTGAAACGCTGGATGTAGCTATTACAGCATTGGAAAACCTACAGGCAAATGGCAAGAGTATTGGAGTTATTTCCCATGTGGAAGCATTAAAGGAGCGCATAGGCACACAGATTCAGGTCACCAAACAACCTGGGGGATCAAGTCGGATCAACCTGCAGAGTTATGGAAACCTGGTAGGATTTGGTTAGAAAATACGCCTTAAACAATTTACGGTACACCGTGTTAAATAGGGTATGATCGAAAAAACATATCTCAGAAAGCACGTTGCCGTCACGGCATTTTCATTTATTATCGCCTTTTTGCTCTGTTTGCAATCCTGTAAAAAGAGTCGTTCAGATTTAGGTAACGCGTTGTTTAAGGAAACGGGCAACAAATTGTTTAAGAATATTGAAAACGAGGCTTATGTAGAAGTTTTTAAGAAAAAACTTGAAGAAGGCAAGAACAAGCTCAGCAATCCGAAATTAATCTCTGCTTATTACGAAAGCCATGGTTATGAACCCGTGATGGTGTTGCAGCATATGGAAGATAAGGGATTGCAGCATATGGTGTCTTATTTTGAGCGTTCTACCGAACATGGGCTATCCCCGGAGGGCTTTAAGGCTACTGAATTAAAAGCATTGGCGGCAAAATTATATGATAAAAAAGCCATCAAAACTATCGAGGAAGCCTATGGCTTACTTGCCGATCTGGAATTGTTAGCCGCCAATTCCCTGATCAATTACAGCAATGCCCTTCAATACGGTGTGATCAGTCCTAAAAAGATCTATGCCAGCTATTTTATGGATACCAAAAGACCGGACAGTGCAGCCATCAACAGTATTTTTTCTATTACAGATATCAAAGTATATTTGGACAGTATTCAGCCAAAAGATCAACAGTACCTTGCTTTGCAGAAAGCATTGAAGGAAGGATTGAGTGGACCGGGCATATCAAAAGATGAAACGCAGAAGCTGCTCAAGGTCAACCTGGAACGTTTACGCTGGAAAAACAAGCCTGCAGAAGAAAAATATGTCATCGTAAACATTGCCGATTTCAGGCTGGATGTGATGGAGAAAGGAAAGTCTGTCCTCGATATGAAAGTCTGTGTAGGAGAGGGTAGGAACAAGAATTTTTCTGATAATATCCAGGAGTATGATGAAAATGACCTAAAAAAGGACCGCCCATTTTCAAGGGAAACACCCCAGTTGAACAGTCTAATACATAGTGTACAGGTGAACCCGGTGTGGAATATCCCAGAGAGTATTGCCACCAATGAGATTACCAAATATGCTGCGGCCGACAGGTATTATCTGGCCAATCACAATATTGATGTTTTTGAAAATGGCAAGCGGGTGGAAGATACGGAGCTGATTGACTGGTCGGAAGGAAATCCTGGTAAGAAATATACTTTCAAACAGCGTCCTGGAGATGACAATTCATTGGGTAAAATTAAATTTCTGTTTAATAACCAGAGTGCGGTATACCTGCACGATACGCCAGCAAAGGCTGCCTTTGGACAGGCCATGAGGGCTGTTAGCCATGGATGTGTACGTCTGGAAAAACCACTTGAATTTGCACATGTTTTATTTGGTGACGGAGCCAAATATGAGGACATTAAGAAAAGAATGTCAGAAAGTGCAAATGAAGCGAAGGATATTGCTTTGCCTCATAAGATTCCTGTATACTTGACTTATACTACGGTCTGGGCAGATGCGGCGAATCAGCTGCAATTCAGAAAAGATATATATGGACTGGATATCGTGCTTTACACCTACATGCAAAAACTGGCGACAGTTGCTTAATTTTTGCTGTTCAAAGACTTAAACAGCAAAATAAATAAGAATAGCCATCCTTTTAAACAAAAAGGGCAGGACACCTATTATCCTGCCCTTTTTGTTTAAAAGGATCTTAAATATGCGCAGTAAGATTGCTGTCCAGGGGTTGGACAACTGCACTTGCAGCCAGTTGTGTATCCAGGTATTTAGAGAAATACGGTTGTTTACTTCCATTAATAAAAATCACTGTTTTACCGCCTATGGTATTGATCACCATATCGGACAATTCTGCTGCAACAGCTGGACAGCCGTGGCTGCGTCCCAATCTTCCCAACTGATTAATGGTCTTCTGGCTCACATATGGTGCTCCATGCACTACAATAGAGCGCATACGTGCGTTTGAATTAAATCCTTCATCCATACCGTCCAACCTCAATGAACGGCCATGTTTGCCATAATAAACTTCTGCTGTCACATAAAAGCCCAGACTGCTTTCCTTAGAATCATTTACATCAGAAAAACGAGTAGCCAGGTCATTTCCGCTTCGTTCTCCATGGGCAACCCAGGTATTCAGCAGTAAAGAATCCTTCTCTAGGTCAACAATCCACAGCCTCTTTTTTGTGCTGTTCTGATCAAAATCGGCAATGGTAAGAATCTGCTTGTCTTCAGAAATTTTGCCACTATATTTCAAATTATAGAAGCCTGTTAAAGCTTTTTCAAATACTGCCGGATTGAGGCCGGTTTCTCCCAAATGTGCACCATTGTAGATCTTGCTTACATGTAAGCTATATAAAGAATCTTTGGTAACAACTTTAAAGGGTGATTTTGGACTTGATGAAGGTGTCCAACTAATAATAGTCAGTGCAAGGGTACTAAAAACTAATCCTGCTCCGCCTAAAAGGTATTTTTTCATAGAAAGTGGTTTAAGTGCTATGAGTATTGATACGATTATTTAGGTAGTATTTATTTCAGATTAAATGGGGTTTGCTGAGTGTCTTTAGATTTTTGTTGAACAAATATACTAAAAGAAATAAACACTAAAAAATAACAGATACATAATTACGCTGGTATGACTTTATGTCTCAGCGGCTAAATTATATAATTACTTGCTCATGACCTAAATAAAAGTACAAAGAATAATTAGTGAATAAGCTTTAGCTAATTTTGCAGAAAAGACTATTTATTTTGATCTCAAGAATAATTAAGCTGAAAACAAGTATTCCTTATTGCGCTATTTTGATAGGGTTGGTGTGCTCAATCTGGTCGAATTCAGTAGTTGCGCAGGAAAAGTGGAAACTGGCAGATGATGATGGATGGCTCAAAATATATACGCGGCCAATGATCAATTCAAAAATTAAATCCATAAAAGTGGAATGTACGCTTGAAGCCAGTGCATCACAATTGGTTGCGGCAATCGTAGATATTAAAACCTGCGGGGAGTGGGTATACAGCAGTAAAAAAAATATAATGATCAAACAGATATCTCCTTTGGATCTTATCTATTATTCTGAAGTGACAGTACCCTGGCCGGTAGAAAACAGGGATTATGTAGTTCATATCATGGTGGAACAGGATCCGAAAACGAAAGCCATCACCATCAATTCTCCTTGTATTCCCGGATATGTAGAAGAAAAACCGAATATCGTGAGGATAAGCAAATCGGTTGCCAAATGGACAATTGTTCCCATGGAAAAAAATCAGCTGAGAGTGGAGTATCTTCTTGAAGTAGATCCACTGGGATCTATTCCGCCGTGGCTGATTAACCTGTTTGCTACAAAGGGACCATCTGAAACTTTTAAAAAACTCAGGACCCACGTCAAGAAAGACATTTATAAAAAGACATCTTACCCTTCCATTGTCAATTAAACAAGCTTTATCAGAGTTTGCATGGGTACATGGCATAGGTTTTGCATTGGCATCAGCATAGGTTTCTTCATTATGTGAGAAATCTAATGAAGAATTATCTTGTCATTTATTTTTTAATCTAATCATTTGATTATAAAACTGGTTGATCATTCACGTTTATTACCGCTGTTAAACGCCCGATAATATGGATATTATAAAGAGAAATAATGTGAATATTCTTGGTAAGGGGAAACAGACAATGATGTTCGCTCACGGTTTCGGTTGCGACCAGGCGACATGGCGATTGATCACCCCAGACTTTGAGGACGATTATCAGATCATTTTATTCGATTATGTGGGCGCCGGAAATGCAGATGCTGGTGCGTACGATCAGGATAGATATAGTACATTAGGTGGTTATGTTCAGGATGTTATCGATATTGCCGAATCTCTCGGTCTGCAAGATGTGATATTTGTCGGACATTCCATCAGTTGTATGGTGGGTGTGCTTGCATCCATCAAAAATCCCTATTTGTTCAGTAAATTAATTTTAATAGGTCCTTCGCCACGTTACCTTAATGATGAAAACTATTATGGGGGGATGGATCTCGCAGATCTTAATCAATTGCTGGAAGTTATGGACAGTAATTACCTGGACTGGTCCGGGAAAATGGCACCTGCCATTATCGGTAATCCTGAACGTCCGGAATTGGGTAAGGAGCTGACCGTAAGCTTTATTGCCACAGATCCTGAACTTGCTAAAAACTTCGCCAGGGTGACTTTTTTAGCGGACAACAGGGCTGATCTGCCATTTGTGAGTGTACCAAGTTTAACGATACAATGTAAAGAAGATCTTCTTGCTTCTGAAAAAGTGGCAACCTATATAAAAAATAATACTCCAGGTAATACGATGCTTATTCTTGATTCTTGTGGCCATTGTCCGCATATTAGTGATCCTGAAAATGTGATAAAGGCAATAAAGGATTACATCAAATAACTATGAGCAGAAAAACATTTATAGAAAATCATCCTGAAACCTTTGCTGAAATTACAAGTTCCGATTTCCTTTATCAGCAGGCACCTTGCGGGTTTATTTCATTTCTTCCTAACGGAAGTATTCTGCGTGTGAATCAGACCTTCTCCAGGTGGCTGGACATAGCGGAAGATGATATCTATCAGATCAAGATCTGGGCTTTACTGAACAAGGCTAGCAGTATGTATTATGAGATGGTAGTCATGCCTTTATTAAACGTACGTGGATTTGCGAATGGGATTAATTTCAGCTTTGTAACGAAAAATGGAAGCTTGGAAACACTGTTTAATGCCACTGCATTCAAGAACGAGACAGGGAATATCATTGCAATCAATGCAACCATACAGGATATTACCGACAGAAAGAAATATGAAGCTGAAATTTTACTGGCAAAGCGAATTGCTGAACAGGAAAAAAGGAGATTTGAGTTTCTCTCTAATACCACATCACATATTGTATGGACGGCTTTGCCTGACGGGCGGGTCAATTTTGTAAATCAGAAAGCCCATGAATATATGAATATGGGTTTGGAGGAGATGAAAGCTTTCGATGGGATTTTTGAAGAAGACAAACCTATTTTTGTAAAAGAATGGCATAAGGCCATCAGCAATGTCAGCAAACTGGAGATGGAAATCCGGTTGTTGTCCAGGGAAAAACGGGCAGAGTGGTTTGTTCTTTTTGCAGAACCATATTACAATGAAGAAGGGGAGCTGGAACTTTGGTTCGGTTCCTGTATCAATATCCATAAGCAGAAGATGAGGGAACTTGCAAATTACTCCTCCTATGAGAGCAGCTTGTTGAAAGCCCACAAGACTATTGATGTACACAAAGAGCGTTTTATCCAGATTGCGATGAATCAGTCGCACCTGATCAGAAAACCACTGGCGAATGTGCTGGGTATTTTATCCCTGCTGAATGATATGGATTTCCCGGAAGAGGCATGGGAATTACTGAAACTCTTAAATGTGAGTGCAGAGGAATTGGATGATACAATCAAGGAAGTTATTGGGGCTGCCAGCAATTCTTTTTGATTGTCCATATCTTACCCAATCCCATATGAATGGATGAAAATAGTTCCAATCTATAGTTGAAGTAGGTGAGGGAACAGGCGGCATTTTTTTATTTTTAGCCATAGGTAAAGCTTGCTCATGTAGTGGATGTTTTACCCCGTTACTTTTATCCCATTTTTTTGATATTTTGGCCTGCACTGGCTACTGCTGAATACCTAAAAGTAGCAAGGTAGAAGAAGGACTGCTTTTTGCCAGAATAAATATATACACCACATTTATTCTGCTTTTTTATGATCAACAGATCACTTAATTTTAACATTCACTTTACACCTCATCCCTATATTTGTGCCAGTAAATGCCTGGTTAGTATTTATTAAAGTTTAGGTTTAGTTGATAAAGAGGAGGCTGTATTGATCAGCCTCTTTTTGTTTTATTCCAAATAAACCAATGCCGTGCAGACCTATTTATAGTTCTTTAAAAAAATCAGGTTTAATTGAAGTCCATTCTTCCATGGCTCAATAATGAGGTCTCAAACTGAGCGACCAGATGATCACCCCCTCTTATTTGGCGATAATGGTGAATATCCTAAATACATCCTCCTGGAATTAATTTAACCTGTTGAAATAGGACGGTCAAAAAAACAGAGCGAGGGATTTTGACAATGTTTTATTTCTAAACTGGAAGTTGTTTCCGGGAAATAAGGGTTTAATATTATACTGAATTTACTTTGATATGTTATTGTTTTAAAAAATATAACTGTTTTTTGGTGAAAATACTCTTTTTATTTTTTTAGTTTTACTGAATAAATATTTCGAATAAGCAATGTTATGGATTTTTAATAAAAAAGACCCGCACGATGGCCTGGAATGGTTGGCGGTTGATATGCATTCACATTTATTGTCTGGAATTGGAAAAGATTCCCTGGATTTGGAAACAGCTGTTTCTTATATCCGGCAGCTCAATGAATTAGGCGTTGGCAAAATCTATTGTACACCTCCAATTGAGGAGAACAGCCCTGCCAACTCCTCCGAAGCAATAGCTGAGGCAATCATCAAATTAAAGACAGTGGTTGAAGAAGCGGGAATTGAAGTGGAACTTATTGCGGCAGCAAAATACTTAATTGACGAGAACTTCCAGGTAGCAGATGACTTGTTGACGCTGCCGGGGAAACATCTGTTGGTAAAACTTTCTTTAACGGAAGAAATGAAAGGGCTGGAAGAAGTTATCTTTAATCTCCAGAAAAGTGGTTATAAAATTATCTTAACCAATCCTGAGCGGTATACTTATTACCATGCCCGTAAAAGCCATTACAAAAGATTAAAAGCTCTGGGCTTGATTTTTCAGCTGAATTTAATGTCCATTACCGGATATTATGGTAAAGATGTGAAACATGCAGCAGACCTGCTCCTGGAAAAGAATATGTACGATTTAGCCGGTACCGAAAGTCATGATGACGGATATTTTACCCTATTGCTTAAAAACATTGTAGAAGGGGATATGTTCAAAGAAATAAGAAAATATCATTTTAAAAATAAGGATTGGTTCTAAAAACGCATCGGCCTGATTCCTGGATGGTACGTATATCAGACCGGAGAAGATGAAAATTCAGGCTAAGTATTGAACTAAGAGAATGGGTAATCCTTAAAATAACCAGGGATAAGTATAATTGCAATGCTGACCTGAAAAAGGGCTATATGAAAATATATTTTCATATAGCCCTTTTTTTATTCCTCCAGATAAATATCTTTGAGGTGTATTACTTAACTAATACACCGCTACTATGATGAAAGTATCAAACCTTACCTTTGGATACAGCAGGAAATCTATTTTATTTGAGAACTTGAATCTGGAATTGCTTCCCGGGCGTATTTATGGATTGCTTGGAAAGAATGCAGCAGGAAAATCAACATTGTTGAAATGTCTTTGCGGACTTATCCATCCCCTTTCTGGTAGTTGTGCCAGAAATAATTTGGAGGCATCGAACAGGCAGCCAGCTTTTCTCCAGGAATTGTTTTTTATAGCTGATGAACTGTATTTGCCCCAATTGAATGTTCATCAGTATGTCAAAAGCTATGCTTGTTTTTATCCGAAATTTGACAGGGAACAATTCTTTACCATACTGGCTGAATTTGAGGTGCCTGAAGGCGAAGATCTGAACAGCCTATCTCTTGGTCAGCAGAAAAAAGTAATGATTGCTTTCGGGATAGCAGCCAATACTTCAGTCCTGATCATGGATGAACCCACTAACGCACTTGATATCCCTTCAAAAAAACAGTTCCGTAAAATCATAGCAGCTGCTTTAACTGATGAAAAAATTATCGTGATCTCTACCCACCAGGTCAGGGATCTAGAGAGCCTGATTGATCATATATTGGTACTTCACGAACGAAAGATGATTTTGAACAATTCAATGGACCGTATTGCAGCGTGTATTGCATTCAGCAAGATTGTTCCGGCAGATCCATCGCTTATCCTCTATCGAGAGGACAATTTGTTGGGTAGCCATATGATCTGCCTGAATACCAGTCACCATGAGGGGAAGGTGGATCTCGAACTGCTTTTCAATGCAATGACGACCGGCCATCAGCCACTATTAGATGTTTTAAAATAAATCTTATGAACAATACATTCAGTTTTCAGCGCTTTTCAAAATTATTTATGAAGTTTAGTAAGGAACATTTTTATTCCTATCTGCTGTCTATTGCCGTAATTATGGTACTCTTGGCTGGGCTTTTGGGCTGGGGTGCCTATAGCGGTAATGGAAAGGTGAGTGTGGATACACAGCGGAAGATGTTTTCATTTTTCCTGTTGGTGGTTAATGTTATCTTTACGAGCAGGATTTTTAGGATACTGTGGGATAAAAAGAGCACTGTTGCGGAATTGTTGCTGCCTGTATCTCCCTTGGAGAGATACCTGGTCTTCTGGCTCTACTCATTTGTAATTTTCGGACTGGTATATCTAGCCCTGTTTTTTATGATCGATATGGTAGTTATTCAGATCGGAAATATTGAACAGGTGGATGGAAATGTACTTTTTAACCCTCTTCATAAAGACTTTAAATTACTTGACTTATTTGTAAGCTATGCAATACTACATGCTATTGCATTTCTGGGGAGTATATGTTTTAAGAAAACACACCTGATTAAAACAGCAATGTGCACCGTGATTGTGTACCTGTTTCTTTTGTTCACGAATCAGTTTATGGTTTCCTGGATTTTTAATAGGGCAAGCCTGACATCCCTGCCTTACATGAGTGTGGACCTAAGTCCATATAATACACCAGGATCGGAGAAGGGAACCAGAGGGATTAGTGCTACCGTCGATTTTTATGACGGCTTTAATCTGTTTTTCCCCTACGAGTCGATAGACTGGGTGATCAATAGCATGTTGCTTACCACAACAGTTTTATTGTGGTTTGCCGCTTACTATAAACTCAAAGAAAAACAAGTGTAATATGGAATTCAGAGATAACGAAGCGATTTATTTTCAGATCGCCACTTTTGTGGGTGAAAATATCCTGCTGGAGAAATGGAAACCCGGCGAAAAGATTCCATCGGTGAGGGACCTTGCAGCTGACCTGCAGGTAAATCCCAATACCGTCATGCGTTCCTATGAATTTCTGCAGGGTAAGGAAGTGATTGTAAATAAACGTGGAATTGGTTTTTTTGTCACCGAAGATTCCATCTGTAAAATAAAAGAACACAGAAAAGAACTCTTTCTGGGGCAGGAGCTTCCATTGTTTTTCAGGAACCTCTCTCTGCTCGGTATCAGTATCGAAGAAATAGAACAACGTTACATCGTTTTTTTAAAGGAAAACAATCAATTTGAAAAGTAATGAAGAAAAGTACATTAATAATGGTCGCCACCCTGATCTGTCTATTGGGTTATCTCATCCTGTTTAACTTTAAGATGAAGGAACAGATCGTGCAAACGAACAAAAATAGTGCCTTTGTCGATATGGATTTTTATGCTGCTAAAGATCTCGAAAATATCGATTTGACGATGGTAAATGGGCTTTCCCTTTCTATTACTAGTGAGGGTGAAGAGGGAATATGGATAGGTAAGCGAATAAAAGACAATATCTCAATGGATACCTCGGCCAAACATAAGCTGGTTTTAAAGATATCTGACGAAAATACGGATACCCGATTTCATTCTACTGGAGGAGAGGTCAAAATTATCACTAAAAAACTGCGGTCCGTATCTGCCAGGCCTTACGCGGAAAGTAGTTTCATTAGTGGTAAAACAAGTTCTGGAATTGGCCGTGTAAGCATAAGTGGACATAAGTTAAATTATTTTTACTTGTTTACCGGATCTTTCCTGCAAACGGAACTCAGAAATATGCACATAGAAAATTTTACAACAGCTATTGGAAAGAATAACTTTGGCGGTAGTCTTGAATTGAGTCGGGGGGTAAAGGTAAACCATGCTAAATTTCAGTTATCAGATGGTAGTAAACTTGAAATGGGTAATGCCAAAATTGAAGATGCTGTGTATAAACTGTCTGGATTGGCTAAGGTAACCCGGAACGGGATATTGTGGAAGACCTCAGAATAGTTTCCAACTACATCAGTTCTAATCAAGGGGACATATAACTCTATTGGAAATAAAGCTTGCCCCCGCTCCGGGCTCCTCTGTAAATGCTTTAGACCCGGTTTGCCCCGGATTAGCTTCAGGATATATCAAAGTCGATTTAATGCTTTTTAAAGGGCAGCTTACTTCAATTTTAATGCAGACTGTTTACCCCGGATATAAAACGTTCTAAAATATTTTTGTTATAAATTCAGCTTGTCATTCATATGGTAACGCTGTCATAACCTTTCTGTAAAAACATTTTACCCGGCATTTTCAGTCTAATTTAAATCATTCTAAATAGTCCCTATTTACATTTTTTACATTATAAAAACTACTAAACCTATATAGAATATATATATTTGTGTAGAGAGATGCTAAAACGTCTTTTTAAAACAAACAAAACAAACCAAGATTTATTGATATGCAAAGTTTTAGAACGGAGCTGGAAAATCCGATAGTAGAAAAAGATATTATAGATCTTGAACAAAAGATCCGTGCCTTTCGTGAAGGAAGAATCCATGATGAGAAATTCCGTAGCTTAAGGCTTGCCAGGGGAGTATATGGACAACGTCAGCCTGGTGTACAGATGGTACGTATCAAACTACCTTTTGGGAAAGTAACCTTCCAGCAATTGTTGCGTATTGCAGATGTTTCAGATGAATATGGCAGTGGCAACCTTCACCTGACTACCAGACAGGATATCCAGATTCACTTTGTGAGCCTTGACCGTACGCCAGAATTATGGGCTGAACTGGAACGTGATGATATCACCTTACGTGAAGCCTGCGGTAATACCGTTAGAAATGTAACCTCTTCCCCTGATGCGGGAATAAACCCGGATGAATTGTTCGACGTTTCACCCTATGCACAGGCTGTATTTAAATATTTCCTTCGTAACCCTATCTGTCAGGAAATGGGCAGGAAGATTAAAATATCTTTTTCCGCGACAGAAAAAGATACTGCATTCAGCTATATCCATGATTTAGGATTTATTCCCAAGTTGAATGAACACGGTGAACGTGGATTTAAGGTCATGCTTGGAGGTGGCCTTGGTGCACAGCCTTTTCTGGCAAACGCAGTCCATGAGTTCTTACCTGCCAACCAGTTGATTCCTTATACTGAATCACTTTTGCGGGTTTTTGACCGTTATGGGGAAAGAACAAACCGAAATAAAGCAAGGCTGAAATATCTGGTACAGAAGCTTGGACTGGAAGAAGTGTTGAGGTTGGTAGCAGAAGAAGTCCTTGCCAATAAGTCTAAGACTTTTGAGATTGATCTGGATACCGTGCCTCAGCCTGCATTTCCTGCTGCTGTGACAGGGATTGCTCAGATCAGCCCCGCCGATGAAGTACATTATCAGCAATGGCGCGATACCAATGTGGTCGCCCAAAAGCAAGAAGGCTTCTACGGCGTATATATCAAGGTTCCTGTTGGTGATATTAAAACAGACAAGGCAAGGTTGCTCGTAGAAGCGATCCGTCCGTATGCAGCCGATGAAATTCGCATTACCCAGAACCAGGGACTATTGCTGAAATTTGTCAGGGAAGAGGCATTGCCAGCCTTGTTTAATCAACTCAGTGCACTCAGCTTTGCCGCACCAGGATTTGACAGCCTGGCTGATGTGACGACCTGTCCGGGGACTGATACCTGTAACCTGGGGATCTCCAACAGTATGTCGCTTTCAGTTGTACTGGAAACGGTCATTTATGATGAATACCCTGACCTGATTTATGACAAAGACATTAAAATCAAAATTAGCGGCTGTATGAATTCCTGCGGACAGCATGGTCTGGCACATATCGGATTCCATGGCAGTTCTGTAAAAGCAAACGGCAAGGTTGTACCGGCCGTACAGGTAATGATTGGTGGCGGAACAGTAGGTAATGGTGAAGGAAGGGTAGCAGAACGCGTGATTAAAGTACCTACCAAAAGGGCACCAGAAGTCCTGAGGGCTGTGCTTGACGATTATCAGGCAAATGCAGCTGAAGGGCAAAGCTTCCATCTGTATTATGATGAAAAAGGTAAAGACCATTTCTATCAGCTGCTGAAGCCTATTGCAGACTTAACTACGTTGCAGGACCATGAATATGTAGATTGGGGACATGAAGAAACATTCCAGACAGCAATTGGTGTGGGGGAATGTGCGGGCGTGGTCATTGACCTGGTTGCGACGATATTATTGGAAGGCGAAGAGAAGCTACAATGGTCTAAAGAAGCCTATGTGGGAAAAGCATGGTCTGATTCCATCTATCATTCCTATAGTGTACTGGTCAACACCGCCAAGGCTTTGTTGCTGGATAAAGGCATTAACAGCAGTACCCAGATTGGTGTGCTGAAAGAATTTGACACGCATTATGTAGAAACTGGAGAAGTTAGCCTGCCTTCAACATTCAATGAGTTTGTTTTACAGATCAATAAAAATGAACCGACAGAAGAGTTTGCAAGTGCATACCTGAATCAGGCTGATGAGTTTTATTATCAAATGAGAGTGAAGAGAGAGGAGAAAGTTAAAGCATGATAACCACAGGAACAAGAAGAATAAGAGAACCCAGAATAACATTGGTGGGTGCAGGCCCGGGAGATCCGGAACTGATTACCATGAAAGGCGCAAATGCACTTAAAGATGCAGATGTGATTTTATATGATGCATTGGTCAATGAAGCGGTACTCGAATATGCCGCTAAAGATGTCGTTAAGGTCTATGTTGGGAAACGTTCCGGTGAACATTCCTATTCGCAGGAAGCGGTGAACCAGCTAATGGTGGATTATGCCCTGAACTACGGACATGTGGTTCGTCTTAAAGGCGGAGATCCCTTTGTATTTGGCAGAGGATATGAAGAACTGAATTTCGCAGCAAGTTACAGTATTCCTGCACAGGTCATCCCCGGTTTATCGAGTTCGATCTCTGTTCCCGGCCTGCAGCAGATTCCTGTTACCCACCGGGGATTGAGTGAAAGTTTTTGGGTGGTTACAGGAACAACGGCTTCGGGAGCCATTTCCAATGATTTATATGAGGCAGCAAGAACCAGGGCAACTGTGGTTGTGCTGATGGGATTGAATAAATTGAAAGATATTGTCAAACTCTATCAACAGGAACACAAAAACCGGTTGCCCGTTGCAGTCATACAAAACGGGTCTACAGAAAATGAGAAATTAGCCATTGGTATTGTAGATACTATTGTTGAACTGGTAGAAGAAAAAAATATCAAGGCACCTGCCATTCTCGTATTTGGCGAGGTGGTGTCCCTGCATCCGCAGTTCCAACCTATTAAAGATTTTTTTGCAGCCGTTAAGGAGGTAGATTAAGGAATAAGAATAAAGACGAATAAATTGACAAAGTTGGAAGGTAATCAGTTATTTCCCGTATTTCTGAAGTTAAATGAACTGCATACCGTAATCATCGGCGCAGGACCAGTGGGCCTGGAAAAATTAACGGCTGTTTTAAAACAGAGTGAAAATGCAAAGATAACGGTCATTGCAGCAGATATCATTGAAGAGGTATATGACTTAGCGCGACAGCTGCCGCAGGTTACTTTATTGCATAAAAACTATGAGTCGGCTGACCTTGCTGAAGCTGACCTTGTCATTGCGGCAACAAATAATAATGTATTGAACGAAGAAATAAAGCATGATGCCCACGCGCTAAAGTTATTGGTGAATGTAGCAGATAAACCTGCTCTGTGTGATTTCTATCTGGGTTCTATTGTTAAAAAAGGAGACCTTAAGATCGCCATATCTACGAATGGAAAATCACCTACAATAGCCAAGAGACTTAAAGAATTGTTCAATGATCACCTTCCCGAAGAGCTGGATATTACCCTCCAGCAGATGAGCGCATTCCGTAATACCTTAAATGGTGATTTTAATTCCAAGGTTAAGAAGTTAAACGAGGTGAGTGCCGTACTGGTAGAACAGCCTACTGTTGAAAAGGAACTGAAAACTGTTTCAGCCTTTCCTTCATTTAAATGGCTGATCTGGACTACAATTGTGATTGCTATAGGGATTCTTGTGACGATATTCTGGTACCGGGAACCACAGTTCCAGCAATATGTTGCAGAGATCAACCCTCTTTTCTACTGGTTTTTAGCAGGTGGTTTTCTGTTTGCTCTCGTAGACGGGGCTATAGGTATGTCCTACGGGGTCACCTCCACCGCTTTTTCCCTTTCGATGGGTATTCCTCCGGCATCAGCCAGTATGGGGGTACACCTTTCGGAAATCCTGAGTAATGGAATAGCAGGCTGGATGCACTATAAAATGGGAAACATCAACTGGAAACTTTTTAAGCTGCTTATTGTTCCGGGGATTCTTGGTGCAGTTGCCGGTGCATTCTTGCTCTCTTCGCTGGAGCATTACAGCCATTATACCAAGCCATTCGTGTCTTTATACACATTGATACTGGGCGGGATTATCCTTTCCAAAGCGTTTAATGTGAAGTCTAAGAAGAATGGTGGCAAGATCACTAAGATCCCCTTACTGGGATTATTTGGTGGTTTTATTGATGCGGTAGGCGGTGGTGGCTGGGGATCTATCGTCCTGTCAAGCCTGATTGCCGGAGGGAGAAATGCAAGATTTTCTCTCGGTACAGTGAAACTTACCCGCTTTTTTATCGCACTCATGAGCTCACTTACTTTTATCACGATGCTGAATTCTGCTCACTGGGAAGCGATAGGTGGATTGGTTATTGGAAGTGCCCTGGCAGCTCCGATAGCGGCAAGGGTATCCAACAGGATATCTGTGAAAAGTATAATGGTAGCTGTAGGTATTATTGTGGTGGTAGTGAGTCTGCGCAGTATCCTAAAGTTTATTTTTTAAAGATATTTTAACTAAATTGATATAAGATGAAAGCATACCTGGAGGAAATAGCAGCACAGATCAAAGATATGGAACCCGTTGAGGCCATAGCTTACCTGGCGGAGCTGTTTCCCGGACAAATTACTTTCTCCACCAGCTTTGGCTGGGAAGATCAGGTGATTACTGATATGATATTTAAAAACGACCTTCCTGTAAAAGTATTTACACTGGAAACTGGCAGGCTTTTTCCAGAGACGTATTATGTATGGAACAGGACCCTGGAGATCTATCAGAAACCTATACATGCCTATCACCCCGATGCCATCGCATTGGAAGAGTTGGTCTTAAAAAAGGGACCGAACAGCTTTTATGAATCTGTAGAAAACCGGAAGCAGTGTTGTAATATCCGGAAAATTGTCCCTTTGAAAAGGGCACTGGCGGGCAATAAGTGCTGGGTGACTGGAATCAGGGCAGAACAATCACTGAACAGGACTGATATGGCGAATTTGGAATGGGACGAACAAAATCAGTTGCTTAAGTTTCATCCCATCTTTTTTTGGACTTTAGATGAAGTAAAGGCATATATCAGGAAAAATAATATTGTATATAATACCCTTCATGACAAAGGGTTCCCCTCTATCGGCTGTGCCCCCTGTACGCGTGCGGTACGCGAAGGGGAAGATTTCAGGGCAGGACGATGGTGGTGGGAAGACCAGTCGAAGAAGGAATGTGGTTTACATGCCACAAAATAAGATTTTAACACATGAACACATACTAATGGACTATTTAGACGAATTAGAGGCAGAAGCAATTCATATTTTACGTGAAGTAGCGGGACAGTTTGAGAAGCCCGCATTACTGTTTTCAGGAGGGAAGGATTCGATTACGCTTGTGCGGCTTGCCGAAAAAGCATTCCGGCCTGGTAAGTTCCCTTTTCCACTGGTACATATTGATACAGGACATAATTTTGAAGAAACAATCAGCTACAGAGACCAGATGGTGGAACGGTTGGGAGAGAAACTCATTGTAGGATATGTACAGGAGTCTATAGACCAGGGTAAAGTCATAGAACAACGTGGCAAAAACGCCAGCAGGAATTCCCTGCAGACCGTCACCTTACTGGATACGATTGCCAAGCATGGTTTTGATGCCTGTATAGGTGGAGCGCGACGGGATGAGGAAAAAGCAAGGGCCAAAGAACGTATTTTCTCTATTCGTGATGAATTCGGACAATGGGATCCTAAACGTCAACGACCGGAGTTATGGAATATTTACAATGGTAAAATCCATAAAGGTGAGAATGTCCGTGTTTTCCCTATCAGTAACTGGACAGAACTGGATGTATGGAATTATATCCGCCGTGAGAAGATGGATCTTCCGTCGATTTATTTTGCCCATCAAAGAGATTGTATCACCAGAAATGGTCAGTTGATGGCCGCATCCCCATTCCTGAATATGGATGAGGATGATGTGGTGACCAGCAGAATGGTAAGGTTCCGTACTGTGGGCGATATGAGCTGTACCGCTGCAGTAGAGTCAGATGCCTATCTAATAGATGATATTATAGAAGAAATCAGCGCATCAAAAATTAGTGAACGTGGCGCGCGTTTGGATGATAAAGTGTCGGAAGCCGCAATGGAAGACCGCAAAAAAGGAGGATATTTTTAATGAACATACTTAAATTTTTTACAGCAGGCAGTGTGGATGATGGAAAAAGTACCCTCATCGGCAGATTGTTATACGATACGGATTCTATTCTGGCCGATCAGCTGGAAGCACTGCAGCAATCCAATCGTAAAAATGACGATGGATCTATTGACCTGGCGATTTTAACAGATGGATTACGCGCGGAAAGAGAACAGGGAATCACCATTGATGTGGCCTATAAATATTTCCAGACTGAAAAACGTAAGTTTATCATTGCCGATACACCGGGACATATCCAGTATACCCGGAACATGGTTACCGGAGCTTCAACAGCAAACCTGGCTATTATTTTAATCGATGCAAGAAACGGGGTTGTAGAACAAACCATACGCCATTCCTATCTGGTTTCTTTATTGGGAATCAGCCATGTGGTGATCTGTATCAACAAAATGGATATGGAAAATTACAGTGAGGAGGTGTATCTTCAGATCACAGCAGCGTATAAAACTCTTGCTGCGAATCTTAAGTTGAAGGACGTAACTTTTATTCCTGTTAGTGCTCTTAAAGGGGATAATATCGTTAACCATTCTGAAAATATGCCATGGTATACAGGAGCAAGCCTTCTGGACTTCCTGGAAACTGTGGAGACTTCAGAAAAGGAAACTTCTGATTTTGCAAGAATGCCGGTACAATGGGTAATACGCCCACAGACTGATGAATTGCATGATTATAGGGGTTATGCCGGAAGAATTTTGAGCGGTACCTTTAAGGTGAATGACCGGGTTACTGTTTTACCATCAGGAAGCAGTTCTGTGGTGGAACGGATTGAGGTTTTCGACCAGCAGCCGGAAGAGGCTGTTGCCGGTATGTCGGTTACCTTACACCTGAAAGATAATATTGATATCAGCAGGGGAGATGTTTTGGTCAATTCAAATCACCTGCCGCAAAGTTCACAGTTAATTGAAGCCGACCTGTGCTGGATGGACAATAAACCTATGGACGATTCGATTACCTATTTTTTACAGCATAACAGTAAATTAACCAAGTGTAAGATCCGTGAGATCCTCCACAAGGTAAATATCAATACGCTTGAAAAAGAGGAGGCTTATGAGTTCAAACTGAATGATATTGGTCGTGTGGTGATCAAAACAGCTGATGAACTGGCTTTTGATCTGTATACTGAAAATACAGCCAACGGATCCGCAATTCTGATCGACAGCCGTACCAACTTGACGGTAGGTGCTTTAATGTTCAGGGCTATAGTGGAATAATTGTAACCAATCAAACCTACTTTAACCCACATATTGATGTAGCAAATAGCCTTAAAATAAGAAACGGGGGATAACTCTTTCGAATTATCCCCCGTTATCTAATTAACGCTCTCATATACATAAGCGTTATAAAAGACATATTATTGTGTGTCGGCCCATTTTTTTCTAATTGCCTGATTGAACCCTGTTCTGTTCGGTTTCTGAATCCTTCAATCGCTCTCTGGCTACCTTGATCAGGCCATTGCCAAAATTATACGTAAATGTTAACCTGAAAATCCTGCTTTCCTGTTTCTGAGAAAGACGATAATCCCGTGAGGAGATAGTCGTGCTGATCTGTGGCCTCATGAGGTTGAATATATCGGCTGCTGCAAATTTAATATTTGCTTTGTTGTTCATGAATGATTTACTAAAGCCCACATCAATACTAAACAGTGGTTTTATGACTTAGCTTCCATACACCTTTGTAGAATGATAGTTTAGGAATAATTCAGCATTCATTGTTTCGTGTAATCGGAAAGTCTGTATTGTGTTTGCAAGCCAGGTAAATTTAACACGCTTAGATGCTGTTCCCATTAAATTTGCTGAACTGAACCGGTTATGGTAGAGGATAACATCATTCTCTGTATTTCCTGATTTTAAATTGAAGTGGGATAGTTTGTTTTAGGCCTCAAACCGAAAAAAGGAGTCTCACCTGCGCCACGACCAGGAAACTGATAAGGTTGTTTTGATCTTTGAAATAAGTGTCAATTTCGATGATTTCAATAATGCCTTCACCCGGGAATTTGATGATCGATCCTTTCTTTATCATCCAGATGATATAGAGTTCTGAGGCATATTCAACCTCGAGCCCCTGTTCGTATACCAGTCTAATGCGGCCTTTGATGGAACCCATAAGCTATAAATAATTAACGGCTATAAATTTGCAGAATGTTGAAAATTTTCAGGTTGAGCTGATGCTTACAAAGAACGTACTGTTATTTGTGAGTAAAGTACCCCTTTTATGAAGTTGAATACCCTATTTGATACCAATAATTTGTTGAGTTTTACTACATGCGTACTTTCGTATTTTGGGACAAATGTCACATAATGGAAGATGGTAGTTAAGAATTAATAGGATATTTATATTTGATAAGCCCTTTTAAAGCCGATTGGAGAAGGAAATAAGGGGCAGGAGATCAATGATCTACAGAAATGGCCAGCGATAGGAACACATTTCCTGCCGAAAGAGCGTATAATTACGTGCTGAAATGATATTCATTTGATTTCAGGAGCTTTACCAGCAAAATGATTTATTTCTACTGCCTTTTATAGCGCAGCGGGTTATTTATTTAAATATGTTTATGTAATCAGAAGTTTATAAGCCTTAACTTTATCTTTTATATTTCATCGGAATGGCAATGGCTAAAAACAGTTCAGATACTAAAGAGAGTTCGAAATCACAAATGAATTTCCCAATAATAGGGATGGGAGGGTCGGCAGGCTCCTTTCATGCTTTTGAGAAGTTTTTCCTGCATATGCCGATTAAAAGTGGAATGGCATTCGTTATTGTCATGCACCTTGATGGTGCGCATAATATGGATGTCTCCCGTCTGCTACAGCCGGTTACTGGAATGAAAATCGCTGAAGCGGAAGATGGCACACTCGTAGAACCGGATAAGGTCTATATCATTCCTCCGGGAAAAGATATGGGCATGCATAAAGGACGTTTGTTGCTAATGGAGGCATCAAGATATAAAGGTGTACATATGTCAATAGATTATTTCCTGCAAAGCCTCGCTGAAGATCAGTGGAGTAATGCCGTTGCCATCATTTTCTCTGGTATGGGAGCAGATGGTGAAACCGGGGTAAGGATGATCAAGGAAAAACTGGGAATGGCTATGGTTCAGGATCCACAAACAGCAGATTATCCAAGTATGCCTACAGCATCGATAAGGACTAATATGGTGGATTATATCCTTTCAGCAGAGGAAATGCCGGTGAAACTTATTCAATACCTCAACCATCCTGCATTGCAGGAATCGCAGGCCCATTCGGACTCCTTTCTGAACAATACCAACCAGACCCATCTGCAGAAAATACTCATGCTGCTGCGTTCGCATACCGGACATGATTTTACACTCTATAAGAAAAATACCATCGTCAGGAGGATTGAAAGAAGGATTGCTTTCCATCAGCTGCATGACTATGTAGATTATATCAACTTTTTACGGGAAAATCCCAATGAGATCCTGGCGCTGTTTAATGAATTACTGATTGGGGTAACAAAGTTTTTCAGGGATCAGTTTTCTTTTGATAGTTTGCAGGAGTTTTTGTTCGCCTTGCTGGATACCAAGAAAGGTGATGACCCTATCCGTATCTGGGTTGCAGGTTGTTCAACAGGAGAAGAGGCCTATTCTATTGCCATGCTACTCATTGAGTACCATGAAGCAAAAAATCTGACAAGGATTCCAAAGCTACAGATTTTTGCCACCGACCTTGACCCTCAGGCTATAGACCACGCAAGGACAGGATCATATTTTTCCAATATTATCTCTGAAGTGTCCCCGGAAAGATTGGAACGCTTTTTTATTAAAGGCAACGACGGTTACACGGTTAAAAAAGAAGTGCGCGAAATGATTGTATTCGCACAGCATAATTTAATTAAGGACGCCCCTTTTACACGACTGGATCTGCTGTGTTGCAGGAACGTGATGATTTACCTTACTGCTGAACTGCAGAAAAAGATCATTCCTGTTTTTCATTACTCTCTGAATGAAAACGGACTGCTGTTTCTGGGGCCGGCAGAGTCCGTGGGGACTTTCCATGAAAGTTTTACCACATTGGATACCAAATGGAAACTTTTTAAAAAGAAAGAAGGTGGAGCAACGATGAATAAAATGCTTGATTTTCCTTTTAACGTGGCCAACCAGAAAACGAAAAATTTAAAAATACAAAACAATAAAACATTGAAGAATCCTGTAGCTGAAATGTTTCATAAGATATTATTGGATAACTATACCCCAACCTCCTTATTATTAAATGAAAGGGGGGATATTTTATATGTGAATGGCAAAACCGGAAGGTTTATGGAAATCAATTCAGGTGAAGCTGTTTTCAATATTCACCGCCTAGCCAAGGAAGAACTGAAATATGCACTGGGTAATGCTTTACATCAGGCCTGGGAGCAGAAACACCATGTGGAAATTTCTGAACTTAAGGTAAAGGAAAACGGACAGGTATTCCTGATCGGCTTTAGGGTGGATTACCTGACGGAAGATCCGCTGCAGAACCTGCTGCTGGTTACTTTCCATGACCATGGCTTGCTGAAGAAAATACGCCGTGTATCCAAAACCACTGATCCGCTGAAAGTGGGCGAAGTGGAAGAGCTGGAAAAGGAACTGATCTACACAAAACAACAGCTTCACAGCACAATAGAACAGATGGAAACGTCATTGGAAGAACTGAAGTCGACCAATGAGGAACTGCAGAGTACCAACGAAGAATTACAAAGTACCAATGAAGAAGCTTTGACGACCAAAGAGGAAATGCAGTCATTAAATGAAGAACTGATGACGATTAACCTCCAGTACCAGAGCAAAGCGGAAGAGCTTACCCAGCTGAATAATGATATGAAAAACTTGCTGGACAATACAGAGATCGGAACGATCTTCCTGGATAACCACCTGAACATTCTAAGGTTTACCCCACAGGTCACGAAACTGTTCAATGTGATTCCTTCAGACCTGGGGAGATCCATTACCCACATTGTTTCTAATTTCGATTATCCCTCCCTGGAAGATTCCATTAAGGAAGTAATAGAGAAATTAGCGGGTAAAGAACTGGAAGTAAGTACAAAAAATGGCGACTGGTATAATCTCAGGATCATGCCTTACCGCACCATGGATAATTTTATCAATGGGGCAGTGGTCACATTTACCAGAATTACTCCGGTTAAAGCGATGGAGATTAAACTGAATAATCTATTGAATTATGCACAGGTGATGATTGACAGTGTTGCATTGCCGGCAGTATTAGTGAACAGGGAACTGCAGGTTTTACTCACCAATCATCAGTTCTCTAAATTATTTAATCTAAAAGAGCAAGATTTAAAGGACCAATCGTTATTGGAAATTGCTCGTAATTTATGGAAAACAAATAAGTTGGATGATTTGTTGTTTAACATTAGTACAGAAAAGGATGAACTGTTTATTCACCATGACTTTCAGGATGTGGGGATTAAGGATATGTTTATCAGGGTAGAGCCTTTAGGAACCGGGGTGAGTAAAGATCGTTCCATATTTATATTAACTTTCAGGGAACAAGATAGTGGAAAGCAAGAGAAATACACGGAAAGCAAAGCTTAACTCTTTAATTCGTCTGCGGTCAACTCCTATGGTCAATGGGAAGAATACGCTGTCTGAAAAAAACTTTTCAGGAGAAGAAGTGAATATTCTATTGAATGAACTACAGGTGTATCAGCTGGAGTTGGAGATGCAGAACGATGAGCTGAAAGCTTCCTACGCTACGCTTGACCAAGAAAGGGCCAAGTTTGTCGGCCTTTATGATCTTGCCCCGGTAGGGTATTTTATCCTGGATTATCTGGGCATGGTGGAAGAGGCCAATCAAAATGGGGTAGACCTGCTCAACAGTACCAAAAAGGCCATATTGAACCGGCGGTTCCAAAGTTTTATTGCCCGGCAATCCTGGGAAAGTTTCTATAACTTTTTGCATAGAATGCAGACTACAGATGGTAAACAGAGTGCAGAAATACAATTGGTTTTAGCCGACCAGCAGGTGATCTATACACGGATGGAAGGCAGGGCCATTTCAAGTATCATTGTAACCGATATCAAGTACTACATTACCGTTATTGATATCACCATCAGCAGAAATGCGCAACAGGTGCTCAGGGACACTACTGAACGACTGGAAATGACCTTGGAAGCTTCTTCAACAGGAACCTGGACCATTGGCTTTGGCACAGATGAGGTGTTCTTTGATGAGCATAGCTTTAAAATCCTTGGTATCAACAAATCAGAGTTTTGTACCACCATTAAAGGCCTTATTGATTATGTCCATCCTGAGGATCGGATTAGGGTCAGGCATTCCTTAATGCTCGCCGTAAATGGTTTAAAAGAAATAGATTTGGAGTTTAAGGTCGTGACAAGGGAAAAAAAGGTCAAATATATTGCCGCCAAAGGACACGAAATAGAATCATTGGATGACAAGAACTATTTTGCAGGAATTTTAATGGACATTACGGATCGAAAAGTGCTGGAAATGGAATCAGAGGACCTGCGCAATAGCCAGCAGCGGCTTATCCTTTCCGCTACCCTCGCTGCACAGGAGAAAGAACGCAATACCATCAGCCGTGCTTTACATGACAGTGTCTGCCAGATTCTGTATGGCATCAGGTTGAACCTGGAAAATCTGCAGCGGACAAAATACGTAACGGGTGATTTTAAAAATATCAATCAGCTGCTGGATCAGGCGATCAGGGAAACCAGGCAGCTTTCTTATGAACTTACGCCCTCGGTACTGAAGGATTTCGGTTTTGTAGCAGGGATTAAGGAAATGGCGCAACGTACCAGTACGCCGTTGTTTACAATAGATACTTTCATTCATAACTCTGCCGATTCACTCCATGGAGAAGTGCAATTGTCGGCTTTCAGGATGATTCAGGAATTGATCAGTAATTGTATCAAACATGCAAAAGCTACACGGGCAGAGATTAGTGTAAATGTAGAAAACCAACTGGTTATCATAACTGTTGCTGATAATGGAAAGGGATTGAAAACAAATATTGATGAAGCATATAAAATAGGATCCGGTCTCAGCGGGATTAAAAACAGGGTATTTCTTTTAAATGGTCAGCTTGATCTGGATAACACCAGTAATGGTTTAGTCATTACCATAAAGTTTGATAGCAAACTTGGCTATTCTGCCTGATTTTCCTGTGATTCACTGAGAGAAAAGGGTAAGGTAAAAGTATGAACCCTATTTTTCGGGATTAATACGTATGTATGGGGCAAAGAAATGGCTTAAATTCTTAAAAGAGAGGTGTTGTTATGGAGGAAAGTACGTGATTGTTGAATGTTGGGTTCAGATCTTAGTAAACTGTACAAAAAAAGCATAATTTAACCTTTAAATAAATAGCATAAAAATGTTGCAGGTAATTTTAGCTGAAGATCATAATATCGTTCGTAATGGGATAAGAATGCTTCTTGAAGCAGACCAGGAGATCAGTATTGCAGGTGAGGCAGTTAATGGGCAGGAAGTACTGGAAATGATTTCTTCCGGAATAAATGCTGATATTGTTCTTGCTGATATCAATATGCCCGGCCTGGACGGGATTACACTGATCAAACAGCTGAAAATTCAGCACCCTGATATACGTGTGGTTATTCTTTCTATGCTTGACAATGAAAAATATGTATTACAGGCATTTGGTGAAGGTGGTTTTGGCTACCTGTTGAAAAATGTAAGTGCTGATGAGCTGATCTTTTCCCTGAAACACGTCCATGGAGGAGGAAAATACTTGTGTGCAGAGTTGTCCATCAGGATGGTGGATAAATTAATTACGAATTCAGGCGCTCCCATCAATCCTATCCACCCCAAGATTGATTTTTCTAGTAGAGAAATTGAAATCCTTCATTTGATTGCCCAAGGCTTAACCAATAATGAAATGTCTGAAAGACTCTTTATCAGTAAACGGACTATCGAAGGACACAGGCAAAGTCTGATCGAAAAGACAGGCTCCAGAAATACCGCAGCATTGATCAGATTTGCTGTACTTGGTGGTATTGTTCAATAATGTTTATGGAATTTAATTATATTTTGCGTATTTATCCTATGCTTTTCAGGTGTTAGTACGTGTTCAGGTTATTTATAGTATCCCTAATATTGTTTTCGGTTTTTGTAGTTACACTATAAATGAAGGGGAAGAAAAAGATTTTGATGGTTAACCATGGCCGGGATATGGCAGATATCCTGGAAATGATTTTCATTCATCAATTGTATCAGGTAGATATTTGTACATCAATCACTGATATGGAAAGCATCTTTTTTAAGAAGAAACCAGATGTCATTGTGATGGGTGCCGGGATCGTAACAGGTTTAACAGAGATAGAGGAGCTTTATAAGAAAATCAAAAGAAATCAGTATACGCAAACAGTACCAGTGATTTACCTCTCTACAGATGGACATTTTTTTAATCAGAAAACTGAGCGTTTATTCAGAATTGACCCGCTTGACCTTTCATTACTTTCCCTGCAGATCAAAAGTCTGCTCTTTCAGACGGCCTAAATGAATTTGTTGACAGGTATTATATTTTCACCATGTCTAATATGAAGGAAGAAAGAGCGCATTCTCAGCTTTTTTTCCTTCATATTAGACGCATGGATGTTGCTTATCTTACTGTCAATCCTCTGTCTTTTAACATTGGTCCAATTTTTGGATCATGGCCACGAAAATCAAGGAATAATTTCCCATAATCGGCTGTGTTGCCCCGTGACAGTATCATGTCGCGAAAACGCTGCCCATTTGCCCGTGATAGTCCTCCATGTTCTTCAAACCAGGAATAAGCATCATCGTCAAGCATTTCCGTCCATAGATAAGCATAATAACCGGCAGCATAGCCACCTCCCCAGATATGGGAAAAGTAACTGGTACGGTACCTTGAAGGAACTTCAGGAAGGTCAAGCCTGGTCTTTTTCAGCGCGGCTTTCTCAAAATCATCGGTGTGTTGTAAAGGACTGTCAGCGCCAAGTTGATGCCATTCCATATCTAATGCCGCGGCCGCAAGGAGTTCTGTCAGCCTGTATCCCTGATTGAAGGTAGCTGCCTTTTTAATTTTATCGATTAATACCTGTGGCATCAATGCTTTGGTCTGGTAATGTACCGCATAGTTTTTGAGTACTTTGGGATCCAGTGCCCAGTGTTCGTTGAACTGCGAGGGAAATTCTACAAAATCACGAGCCACGCTGGTTCCGGATAAAACTGGATATTGCTGGTTTGCAAACAGCCCATGTAAACCATGTCCGAATTCATGGAACATCGTGCTCACATCATCATAACTTAATAATGCAGGCTGCCCGGCTACAGGTTTGCTAAAGTTACATACATTGTAGATGACCGGTTTTGTTCCGAATAACTTGGATTGTGTTACCATGTTGCCCATCCATGCACCACCATTCTTATTGTCACGTTTGAAATAGTCACAATAAAACAAACCAATAGTAGAATTGTCCTGATCAAAAACCTCAAAGACACGAACGTCTTCCTGATAAACCGGGAGATCTTTACGTTCTTTAAAGGTGATACCATAAAGTTGTGTGGCGGCATAAAATACCCCATCTTCGAGTACTTTATTCAGTTCGAAATAGGGTTTTATCTCGCTCTCATCAAGATCATATTTCTTTTTGCGTACTTTTTCGGCATAATAATTCCAGTCCCAGGTCTGCAATTTGAACCCTCCTTTTTGTAAGTCGATCTCTTCCTGGATATCTGCAGCTTCTGCTTTTGCCTTAGCCGTTGCAGCCGGTACCAATTGGGCAAAGAATGCATTTACCGCTTCTGGAGTTTTAGCCATCTGGTCCTGCAATTTCCAGGAAGCGTAGTTTTTAAAGCCCATCAAGCCTGCTTTTGCTGTACGGATCTGCGCTATTCTTGCAATGGTTTTACGGGTGTCGTTTGCATCGTCTTTTTCAGTCCTGTTCCAGGAAGCAAGGAACAATCGCTCACGGGTAGGACGATCATTTAAAGATTGAAGCAAAGGTTGCTGGGTGGTGTTCTGTAATGGAATTAACCATTTATTTTCAAGTTTCTGGCTTTTTGCACTTTGCGCTGCCGCATCGATTTCTCCCCTTGATAATCCTGCCAGATCTTTCTCCTTGTCCAGGATTAATCCACCGGCTTTATTGGCAGCCAGTAGGGAGTTGGAAAATTTAGCACTTAAAGAAGCCTCTTCCTCGTTTAGCTTTTTAAGCCTGGATTTATCTTCCTCTGATAGTTTTGCCCCCGCAAGTACAAATTGCTGATAATAGTATTCAATCAGGTGTACCGACTCAGCATCCAGTTTCAACTGCCCACGGTTACCATAAATGATCCCAATACGTTTAAATAAATTGGCATTGAGAAATATAGCATCCTGATGTGCGGCCATTTTTGGTGCAATCTCTTCCTGAAGCTTTTGCAGGCTGGCATTGGTATTCGCCCCGCTGAGCAGGTTAAAGACAGCATTCACCCGATTGAGCATCTGTCCACTTTTTTCCATCGCAACCAGTGTATTGTTAAAGTCAGCAGGTTGTGGATTGTCCGCTATTTTTTTAATCTCGGCCAGTTGGATGCGCATCCCTTCCTCAATAGCTGGTTGTATATCACCATCTTTAATCTGGTCAAAATCCGGAGCCTGGTAAGGTAGTTGACTTGTATTGGCAAAAGGATTAGACCCAGACTTGCTTTCCTTGTCCTGGTTTTGGTCATTGTTTCCACAGGATGTACCTAAGGCTACAATAGCCAAAAGTGGCATCATAAATTTTTTTTTCATATCGCTATCTTTTACAGGACGGAATTTACAACATTAAAAGAGAAAATAGGAATCTGTACGCTGCCGATTTTGGTCTGGATAGTTAAATAGGGTTGAAGGAACCTTCAGAATACCTATGGAGAAAATCGCGGCAAACAATCTTTTGCATTGTTCTGTTAAACCTGAACAAATTGACATACATTATGGATCCATTTAAAATTACAGTAAACCTGGACGGACAGGTATTTGACCTTCATATTCATCCGGAAGAATCTGCCACTTATAAAATTATATATAAAGGTGATCTCGTAGGTGCCATTACAATAGGAAATAATGGCGACTGGGAAGCGGTGGAAACGACAAATCTGACTCCTGAGATACATACACCTATGTATGAGTATGACGGTGCGAAGGATGAAGTGATGATTGATCTTCAAAACGGGCATGCACAACATATTGGCAATGCCATCTCACAATATTCAGCAAAATGACAGGTGGATCCATCTGCCATGATTATTTTTGTCTTATATTCGCTCTGCCCAATTTTTAGCTGGCCATAAATTGTCAGACAGGTGCTGAATATCAAATGAAAGAACAACCTAAAAGTGAAAAAAATGGCAGTGCTGGAATATTCAGTCTGCTGAAGCCTTATTCAGGAATGGTCATGTTTTTAATTCTCTTTGCACTACTAAGCAATGGATTGAATTTATGGCTGCCAAAGCTGATTGGTAACGGCGTTGATGCTTATTCCAATGGTAATTTTTCTTACAGGGCAACGATCATAAAATTTGCTGGTGTTGCCCTGATCATCTTTATTTTCAGCTACCTGCAGAGTATTGTACAGACCTACGCCTCCGAGCGTGTGGCACGCGACCTGAGGACACAGCTTGCGGAAAAGATTTCCAGGCAGAGTTTTGCATTTATTGAAAAAGCAAATCCAGCAAAGCTGCTGACCAATCTCACGGGGGATATTGATTCCATCAAACTTTTTGTATCCCAGGCTATTGTATCGATCGTTTCTTCCCTTTTTATCATCATAGGAGCCAGCATACTGCTTTTGACCATCAATTGGAAGCTCGGTTTAGCTATTATCGCCATTATTCCCATTATTGGAATTGCTTTTTTTTTGGTGATGAAAAAAGTAAAAGTGCTGTTCAAAAAAAGCAGGGAGGTCATCGACTGGCTGAATATGGTGATCAATGAAAGTATACTGGGGGCATCCCTCATCAGGGTGATCAATTCGCAGTTGCTTGAGTACGATAAATTCATGGGTGCCAGCACCCAGGCCAGAGATATCGGTCTCAGTATTTTACGCCTCTTTGCATGGCTTATTCCTGTGATCGTATTTACCGCGAATATAGCCGCATTGACGATTCTGGTTCTGGGTGGACATTTTGTGATTAGAGGTAGTATGACTCTGGGAGATTTTGCAGCCTTTAACAGTTATCTTGCCCTGCTGATCTTCCCCATTCTTGTGATAGGATTCATGAGCAATGTCATCGCGCAGGCCAATGCTTCCTTCCGAAGGATAAATGAGGTTCTTGACAAAAAAGAATTGCCTGCAACAGGAACTACAGCCGTAGCACTCAGCGGCGCCATAGAACTCAGGGAGGTAACGGTGAATTATGGGCAGAAACCTGCATTAAAGGATATTTCCATCTCTATAAAGGCCGGGGCAAGAATTGCAGTAATTGGGCCTACCGCTGCTGGAAAAACACAGCTGCTGTATTTACTGACCGGTCTGATCAAGCCCGACTCAGGGATGGTTTTGTTTGATGGACAGCCTATTGAAGCGTATAATAGTGAAGCTTTCCATAGTCAGGTGGGCTTTGTTTTTCAGGACAGTATCATGTTCAACATGAGTATCCGGGAAAATATTGCATTTAGTGACCTTGTTACCGATGAATCTTTAAAAAAGGCGCTGCTTACAGCCGAATTAAAGGACTTTATTGATTCGCTCCCCAACGGCCTGAACACGAAAGTGTCTGAAAGGGGATTAAGCCTTTCCGGGGGACAAAAACAGCGGATCATGCTCGCACGGGCGCTGGCTATAGACCCTAAGATCCTGCTGCTGGATGATTTCACCGCCAGGGTGGACTTTCAGACAGAACGCAATATCCTCAAAAATATTGAACTGAATTATCCCGGAATCACACTGATTTCTGTGACACAGAAAATAGCTGCCATTGAACAATATGAGCAGGTCATCGTCTTAATGCAGGGAGAAAAACTCGCTTCAGGAACACACCAGCAGTTAATGGACAATAGTCCTGAATATGTCCAGATTTTTAACTCTCAGCAAAGCACGAATTTATATGAATTATAATCTGAACAACCAGCCTGCTCCGGAGAAGAAAACGTCTACCCTATCGGGTTTGAAAAGTTTGCTGGGTCTCGTGTCTGAAGAAAGAAAAAACCTGATTATTGCCCTCATTTCGATTCTCACCAATTCAACGCTCAATCTTTTGGGGCCATTCCTCATCGGTTACACCATCGATCACTACATACAGCACAGGCAATTCAATGGAGTGCTGCTATTTGCCGGAATTCTGATGGCCATGTATGTCGTGTCATTTGCAACAAGTTATTTTCAGACCCAGCTGATGGGTGGGGTAGGCCAGCGTATCATCTTTGCCTTGCGGAATTCCATTTTCAGTAAAATACAAGACCTTCCGGTAGCATTTTTCAATGAGAACAAAGCCGGGGATTTGATTTCGAGGGTGAATAATGATACTGATAAACTCAACCAGTTTTTCTCGCAGGCATTGATGCAGTTTATCAGCAATATTGTGACCATGGTTGGTGCTGGCATCTTTTTGCTGGTCATTAATGCTAAACTGGGACTGGCGACATTGATTCCGGCATTGTTTATCCTGTTGTTTACCCGTACAATATCACCCTGGGTGAAGCGGAAAAATGCGCGTAACCTGGAGAGTACTGGGAATATGAGTGCCGAAATACAGGAAAGCCTGAATAATTTTAAGGTCATCATAGCCTTTAACCGCCGGGATTATTTCAGGAAACGTTTTGATACGGCTAACCGTATTAATTATCAGACTGCTATTGGTGCGGGGCTGGCCAATAATATCTTTCTTCCGGTTTTTGGGCTGTTTTCCAGCATGGCACAGCTGATTGTATTGTCCTATGGAATCTACCTGATTATTGAAGGAAACTTTACCATAGGCCTGCTGGTGAGTTATATTTCTTACGCCACCAATTTTTATAATCCTTTAAGGCAGCTGGCTTCCTTATGGACAAGTTTCCAGGTGGCCCTCGCAGGATGGGACAGGATCTCTCAGATTCTTGGTTTACAGAATAACCTGTTGACAGTACCCCAGGAAGCAGGGGAGGCTGCGGCAAGCCTCATGGAATTCCGGAATGTCCATTTCGGATATCCTGAAGGAAAGGAGATTCTTCACAATATCAGTTTCAGCCTACAGCCAGGAAAGACTTATGCCCTGGTAGGGCCAACAGGAGGGGGGAAAACGACAACGGCTTCCATCATGGCGCGTTTATATGATCCGCTGAAGGGGCAGGTATTCCTGAAAGGGCGGGATATCCGATCCTATACGGATGAAGAACGTGCCAGGAAAATTGGTTTTATCCTGCAGGAACCTTTTTTATTTACGGGGACACTGAAGGAGAACATCCTTTATAGCAATAACCTGTATGCCGGTCTCAGCAATGAGCAGTTTATGGAGATTCTGGCCGCTGCGAAGCTGGAGGCCTTATTGGTTTCATTTGATCAGGGACTGGATACTAAAGTGTTAATGGGAGGAGACAGCCTGAGCTTGGGACAGAAGCAACTGGTAGCCTTTATGCGGGCCGTACTGCGTAAGCCTGACCTGCTTATTTTGGATGAAGCCACAGCAAATATAGATACCCTTACGGAAAAATTGTTGGATTTGATCCTCGCCCAGTTGTCTGCCGAAACTACCCTGGTCATCATCGCACACCGGCTGAATACCATTGAAAATGCAGATGAAATATTCTTCATCAATTCCGGTGAGGTTACACGTGCTGGTTCCTTTAATGATGCTGTGAATAAACTGATGCATGGAAAAAGAATTAGCTAGGGCTATATTTAATGTGCTTATGGAGGGTGTTTACTCTATTTTTATTAAATAATTAATTTTAATTAACTAGTTTTGATAGATACAAGTAATTATACCTGTCAGTCAAAAGCTGTGAAATTATGGCCATAGTTAAATATTCAGCTTCAGATTTGATTCCCATCACATTGAACATCCTGAGCTTATCGGTGATGACCTTTGCAGAGTACGGGTTTAAATCAGCACTTGAAGGGGAATTGAAAGATATCAAACCATTGGTTGGAACGGAAATCACCGATGGAAGTGCCTTCGAACTATTGGATGGTTTGGAGGATGAAGTATCAAAATTCGTCATTAGGGCGATTATAAAAATCGACGATTATATCACTACCTTTCGTTTAATGCACAATATTGATCTGGAGGAGCTTTTTGAAGATAAGAGGATTCAGATGCTTGCCGATGATATTTATTTTGACCTGTTTTCCCATGCCGAAGCCCTGGCCAAAGTGAATATCAGGGGGGCAATGGAGGAACTTCCACTAACCGTTGCCAATGCTTTCTTTTATCTCTGTAAGATGATGATCCACCAGGAAATGGATACAGATAGTTACATGGAAAAGGGGCTCCATGTCAATGGATGGAAAGAGTTTGAGTTTCTGGACACATCTGACAGGAATGTTGCCGTATTGTATGATCTAGTGAATGAAATGTTGATCCTGCATGAGGAAATAGGCAATATTTATGCGAATATGGATAAAAATAGTTTACCCGGTACTGGATAATCCTTTTATGTAGTTATTTTCTTGCGTTCATTCCTGCCGTTTGGCATACATTTGGTTTAAGTATATTTTTTTTACTTAGATCTGGATTTATGAATGTCGAAAAAATATACAACTACGCATTTGACTGGCTGCTTAAACATGGTCCGAATATCCTTATAGGAATATTTGTCCTGGTTATTGGTCTATGGATCATTAAAATGCTATTGAAATGGTCTAAATCAGGAATGCACAAAAAAGATGTGGATTCATCGCTGAAACCATTTCTTGCCAGCCTTTTAGGCGTTGTACTCAGAATTCTCCTATTGTTGATCGTGATGCAGATTATAGGACTTCAGATTACTATTTTTGCCACAATTATTGGAGCAGTTGGTGTAGCCGCCGGTCTGGCCTTGTCCGGTACCATGCAGAACTTTGCCAGTGGTATCCTGATCCTACTTTTAAAGCCATTTAAAGTAGGAGATAACATTATTACGCAAAGCCAGGAAGGTACCGTTACCTCTATACAGATCTTTTACACGCAGATCACAACTTTTGATAACAGGACCGTTATTGTTCCCAACAGCAAGTTGTCTAATGAAATTATTATCAATATCAGCAGACAGGGCAACAGGCGCCTGGATATGGAACTGAAATTTTCCAATGCACTGGATATTACTGAAGTTAAGGCCGCTATAAATAAATCAATTGACAGGTCGAAGGATATACTGAATTCTCCTGAGAGAAGAATTGGTGTGACCTCTATAGAACCCGATGGGTACAAGCTGAAGGTGAATGTATGGGTAAATGCACATGGATTTGAAGATACCCGCCTGGCCCTGCAGGAAACCATTGTTGAGGATCTTAAGGCTTCAGGGCTGAAGCTGCCCGGATTAACGTAGTCTGTGCCCTGATAGGGGTAACACTAAACAGGCTGGTCTACAGGAATGACCCCAGCCTGTTTAGTGTGGTGACTATTTTTTAGTTATGACTTTGGTGCCTTGTGCATCTACCACTGCTATAGTGACCATGTTTACGATTTCCCTTACAGAACTGTCCATTTGTAGCACGTGGACAGGTTTATTTAATCCCAGGAGAATAGGCCCTACGGCTTCTACATTTCCAAGTTCCTGTAATAATTTATAGGCGATGTTACCCGATTCGAGGTTAGGGAAAATCAGCGTATTTGCAGGAGTACCAGCTAAAGTAGAGAATGGGTAATTGCCTTGGAGTAATTCAGCATTCATGGCAAAGTTCGCCTGCATCTCACCATCAACAATCATATCAGGATATTTTTGTTTCAGCAACGCTGTCGCATTTCTTGTTTTTTCAGGAATCACACCGGTATTTCCACCAAAGTTGGAATAGGATAGCAAGGCAATTCTTGGAATAATATTGAACCTTTTGATCGCTTCATGGATCAGTGCCGTGATATCTACCATATCCTGTGCCGTAGGGTCAGGATTGACTGTGGTGTCACCCAGGAATACAGGACCTTTTTTAGTGAGCATCATATACATGCCCGCAATTTTCTTCACTTCTGGTTTTGTACCGATAACTTGCAGGGCAGGTTTTAAGGTCGTCTTATAATTCTTGGTCAGTCCTGAGATCAATGCATCCGCATAACCAAATTCAACCATGCTCGAACCATAGTAGTTCCTGTCACGCACCAGTTTTCTCGCTTCATAGAGTGTAATTCCGCGTCTCTGGCGCTTTTGGTATAAATGCTGTGCAAATTGTTCTGCATCAGGAGCTTCTGCATCCAGCGGATCAATGATGAGTACATCTGCAAGGTCAATATCGCTATCGAAAAGGATTTTATTGATTTTGGCTACATTACCTAATAAAATAGGAGTGGCAATACCTTCGTCTTTAACAATTTGTGCTGCCTTTAAGATTTTATAGTGGTCAGCTTCAGCAAAAACGATCCGTTTAGGAGCTGTCTTGGCTTTGCTTGCAATATTTCTTAAGATCTTATCATCTGCCCCTAACCTGATCAGTAATTCTTCCTCATATGCCGCCCAGTTGGTAATTTGTTTGCGGGCAACACCCGATTCCATTGCTGCCCTTGCTACTGCACTGGAAACGATAGTGATCAGGCGGGAATCCATCGGTTTAGGAATAATGTAGTTTTTACCGAATTTCAGGTTGGTTTCATTGTAGGCCAGGTTCACTACTTCCGGAACGGGTAGTTTCGTTAACTCAGCAATAGCTTTCACTGCAGCGATCTTCATGGCCTCATTAATCGTTGTCGCACGTACATCCATTGCACCCCGGAAGATATAAGGGAAACCAAGAACATTATTCACCTGATTAGGGAAATCTGAACGTCCGGTCGCCATGATAATATCTTTACGGCAGCTCACTGCAAGGTCATAAGCAATTTCCGGATTAGGGTTCGCAAGGGCGAAGACAATAGGGTTCCTGGCCATCGACTGGATCATGTCTGTAGAGACGATGTTCCCCGCAGATAAACCAAGGAATACGTCTGCATTTTTCATTGCCTGCGCTAGGGTATTGACATCTTTCCTTGAAGTCGCAAATTCCATACGGATAGGATCAAGGTCTGTACGGTCAGTGTTTACAATGCCATCCTTGTCAAATACAAGCATATTTTCTTTTTTTACCCCTAAGTGTAGGTAAAGTTTAATGCAGGAGACCGCTGCGGCACCAGCCCCGCTCACGACAAGTTTAATTTTATCGAGTTTTTTACGCTGGAGTTCGCAGGCATTGATCAATGCTGCACTGGTAATGATGGCGGTACCATGCTGGTCATCATGCATCACCGGAATATTCATTTCAGCTTTTAAACGGCTTTCAATTTCAAAACACATCGGAGCCGCAATATCTTCCAGGTTGACACCACCAAAGGTAGGTTCAAGGGCTTTTACAACGTTTACAAACTCATCCGCAGTAGTCGCGTTTATTTCCAGGTCAAAGACATCAATGTCTGCAAATATTTTAAATAAAAGGCCTTTACCTTCCATTACGGGTTTACTTGCGGCAGGACCAATGTTTCCGAGGCCAAGCACTGCCGTTCCATTACTGATGACAGCAACGAGGTTACCTTTCGCCGTATATTTATATACATCTTCAGGGTTTGCGGCAATTTCCAGGCAAGGTTCAGCTACACCGGGAGAATAAGCTAGTGCTAAGTCGCGTTGTGAATTTGTAGGTTTTGAGGGTACTACTTCAATTTTACCGGGTCTGCCTGTCGAGTGATAGTCAAGTGCATCCTGTTTGCGGTTTGTTGTTTTAGTCATGTGTGTCAATTCTTATAATAGCGCTGTAACAGAGCTTTTCTTATGTAATAGCTAGAGGCTGCGAAATTAGGCATATATATTTAAAATCATGCTAACAATTAACAGTCATATTTCCCGGTACTTACCATTGGAAAATGGTCTAATAATGCTGTTCGTCCCTGCAAAAGCAGTATTGGTGTAAAAAATTAGCACAGATGTGGAGTAACAATTATATTGCCGCAACATCTACCTATTATTAATATGCTCTCTATGATTAATGGTGGAGCTTTTATGACCAGCTTATAAAAGTTCCATCAATTAATTAAAGATGGATTGTGCAAGTTTTACTTCCACATCTTCTTCTGTTCCGGTGAATGGCCCTGAAGATTCAATTTTCAGACTTGCCATGGCTGCTGCAAATTCCCCGGACTCCTGGATTCCTTTACCCTTACTCCGCTGGTATAAATATCCTGCCATATAGGTATCGCCGCATCCGGTAGCATCGGTCTCTGCTTTTGGACGGTAAGCCCTGATCGTATAGAATGTTGTACCATCATAAATGACGGCACCTTTGCTGCCTAAGGTGATCACGACTTCCTTAACTCCCCATTCATGGAGGATATAAGCACTTTCCTGAATATCAGCTGAGCCTGTCAACACCTCCATCTCATGTTCATTGGCTTTTAAAATGTCTACATACTGAAGACCTTCTTTTTTTTCCTTCCAGTCTATCGCGAGTACGTTGGTGTCTTTTACTTCGCGTAAATACCCCTGGACATCCAGGGATACCCTGCCTTTTAAGGACAGGTACTGTATCAATTCAACCGGGATGTCCTTGGCAAGGAGCGGCCCCAAATGGAATATTTTGGCAGGGATCGATTTCAGGTCCTCTACTGAAAATGAGTCGGCAGTCTGCAATACACGTTGTGTCCTGTTATCCAGGTTATGTCCGTAAATATTTTCAAAGTAAACCGTATGTGCACTTGGCAAGACTTCAACGGTGATTCCCTTTTCACGGAGTGCTTCCACGGAAGCGATTTCTGTTTCTGCAACTGCAGTGACCAGACAGTACTTTGTGTCCATGTTGCGAATGGCATTAGAAAAATAAAAAGAGGTTCCACCAGCCATATGGATACTGGTATAAGGGGTAACTACTTTATCTAAGGTGAGGTGTCCTATGCAACAAATGTCGTACATGTACTGTGGTATTAGGTGGTGAATGAATAAATATAATTTGCAAAGGTAACCAATCCGAACCTGAGGTTATCATAAAGAAAGCTAAATTATCAATTGAAGTGTGGTTTCGGCAGTAATTCCGCACATCACAGGATTGTAATTATAATTCTATTATTGGGATATCGGAAAATTCCGATATACATTTGTGTCATGGATCAACTGGAAATTTTTAAGGCGCTTTCAAACAAATCAAGGTTACAGATTTTGCAATGGCTGAAAGATCCTGAGTTAAATTTTCCGGAACAGCAGGAAGCTGGTTTCGGAGCGGGCGTATGTGTAGGTCAGATCCAGCAGAAAGCGGGACTTACCCAATCCACCGTTTCAGAATATCTTTCCATTTTACAGCGTGCAGGATTGGTGGAATCTAAAAGAGTAGGCCAGTGGACTTATTACAAAAGAAATGAAGCTGCATTTTCTGCATTAACTCAACTCATAGCAAACGAATTATAAAATAACAGATATGAATACAGATAGTTTATTCAGGCCATTTAGCCTGAAATCCTTAAATATTAAGAATAGAATTGTAATGGCTCCAATGACAAGGTCATTTTCACCTGATGGTGTACCCACTTCAGCCGTATCTGCCTATTATAGAAAAAGGACGGAAGGTGAAGTCGGTTTAATTTTATCGGAAGGAACAGTCATTGAAAGGGTTTCTTCTTCAAATGATAAAAATATCCCGCATTTTCATGGTGAACAGGCATTGAACGGTTGGCAGGATGTGATCCAGCAGGTACATGAAGGAGGCGGACAGATGGGACCACAGATCTGGCACATGGGGATTATGGACAACCACCATTCTGGATGGGTGCCCGAGCAACCTTTTGAAGGGCCATCGGGACTAAACAGGCCTGGTTTTACCAATGGTAAACCGATGACGGAATCAGCGATTGCTGATACCATTGCTGCATTTGGGCGCGCTGCCGCAGATGCGAAAAGACTGGGGTTTGACTGTCTGGAAATTCATGGTGCACATGGTTACCTGATTGATCAGTTCTTCTGGACAGGCACCAATAACCGTACTGATCTCTATGGTGGATCAACGCTGGCGGAACGTAGCCGTTTTGCAATTGAAGTCATCAAGGAAGTCAGGAGACAGGTAGGAGATGATTTTGCGGTAATTATCCGTCTTTCACAATGGAAACCTGCAGCATATGACTATAAACTTGCGCCAACACCACAGGAAATGGAAGCATGGCTGAATCCGATGGCTGAAGCGGGAGTAGATATTTTCCACTGTTCACAACGCAGGTTCTGGGAACCTGAATTTGAAGGGTCTGATTTAAATTTTGCGGGCTGGGCTAAAAAGATCACCGGCAAGGCGACGATCACTGTCGGTTCTGTCGGGTTAACGGGAGATTTCCTTGCGGCATTCGCTGGCGAAAGTTCTGATCCAAGTTCATTGGATGAACTGATGAGAAGAATGGACAGAGGTGATTTTGATCTGGTCGCTGTGGGAAGGCCTTTACTTTCAGATCCGAATTGGGTGAAGAAAATCAGGGAGGGCAATATTGAGCAATTGAAGGGATTCACTAAAGCAGCCTTAACAGAACTGGTGATGTAATCATCACCAGCTTTTGAACAAAACCTGTCTGCTTCCATCATTGATGATTGGTTTCAGACAGGTTTTTATGTATAGTTTACTGGTTATACTTCCAAAGCGTCATACACGATCACTTTTTCCCAAAGATGACTGCAGTTTTTGATGAATTCCAGGTGTAAAGGATGGGTCTGATAAGTCGCCTGTCCTTCCAGGTCACTAAAAAACATGAGTTCAGATACGGCCCAGCTATTGTCTACCACATCACGTTTTTCTGTACTGGCTGCCACACCTACATGCAACACACCTACTGTTTCAATTTTGGCTAATGTTTTTACACCAGCAATGAGCTGGTCACGGTCCGCTTTGGAATCCGGATTTTTCAACCAGAAGAACACATGGTGTACGACCGGATATTTTTTGTGGGTATGGGTTAAAGGCATGGCTGTTGCTGCTACGGTACCTACCGCAAGCACTGCAGCAGTTCCAATAAATTTTCTTCTATTTGATTTGTTCATGATCGCAAGTTAATTAACGTAAAATAGCAAACATCTGCGAGTTATAATAATCTTATTTTTCCATCGTCAGCAACGGAGCATCAAGGTGTCTATGCTTAATAGGAATCAGTTTACCTTTCCTTAAAAATTCATTATAGCCCACATGCCGCTTTATTGCTCTTATCGCTTCAAAACCATACGATGTACTCCTGATCTTATTCAAGAGGAAAGTGTCATCTTTCATCAGGTCAGCTTCCTGTAAGCTGCCATCTTTCAGGAATTCACGGATAAGAAAGGCTATTTGCTGATTGGCATACACATAGAGCGGCGCATTGTAGACTTCTTTATTCAGCCTTTTGAAAATATGGTTAATCCATTCGGCATAAGCAGCACTTTTGACTACAATCCTATTGTCCTGTAAGGTGATCAGCTCCAGAAAGGACAAGGCCTGGTTCCTGGTAATTAACCGGGCATACATGGCATCCCTCAGGGTATAATCCAGCCTGTCTGCACAAAGTAAGGGAAGGGGCTGCTCCAGAATGGTAAAGTCATTTTCCAGGATTTGCCTGCTGCCATACCCGTATTTTTCAAGTACTCCGGGTACTTCAGAGCCGAGCAGGACGGAGTCAAAAATCTGCTCATGGTAATCTTCTTCGGTATGGCCAAAAACATAGTCTCCAACATGTGAAAATGTGGTGTGTGACAAATCATGAACCAAACCGGCAACCTGCTCCAGTTCAGTTCCGCCCAATATCCTGATCAGCAACATCACACCGATGGAATGCTCTAAACGGCTATGGCGTATCTCCGGGTTTACTAAAAAGATAGCCCCGCTATGGTGTATCTTTTCCAGCCGACGGATAGCCTTTGTCTGCAATAAATCTTCAAATATGGGCGGAAGCTCAACTGTGCCGTATATAGGATCGTTTACTTTTATCATATTGCAATAATACTAAAAATATTAGTATTATTATAGCGAAAAGATATTCTTTTTATACTCTTATTTATACTGTGAAAGGAATTGAGATAGAGATGATAACTTAACATTGGCTTAATGCTATTTTGTGCCTTGTTCTGTATAATTGAAAGTGAATATTTCCCATACCAATTTTTTTAAATCCTTCAAGGCCAGGCTCCTTTTAAGCTTCTTTTCTTTTGTCACCGTTATCCTGATCTGGTTGTTGACCTACCTGGTGATTGACCATCAGCAAAAGCTATTGAGAGTTTTCTCTGCCGACCTGAGCCATATCCATCTGCAATACCTGGAGACTACAGCGGATTTGCAGAAATTCATGCTTTCCGGCTTTCACGACCCTGAATTTTATGCTACTGGCAAACAGCTTCATATCGACCGTTTTCTGGCCAGTCAGCACCGCATTACAGACCATATTCATATCCTGAAAAAGGCGGCATTAAAGAACGATATTTCTACCGTTGCCAGCCATCGCCTTGACTATTTAATCCGACTTAGCAAAAAAACATCTTCATCCGGAGAGCTACTGAAAGAACTATATTTTAAAAGGGGATTTGAGAATTTTGGAATGGAGGGAGAAATGAGGCAATATGCTCATTGGATTGAAGATTCTAGCAGTGTGTCCAAATATGATATCCTGCAATTGCGCAGGCATGAGAAGGATTATATTATCAGGGGGAAAGCGGAATATTCCAGTTTGTTCACTCAGCAGATCGACTCCCTGCTCCGTATCCTGAAGCCAAATAGCCGCAATTATTTAGCCCTTGTCAATTATAAAAACCGGTTTTTAGATGTGGTGGAATATACTGAAGCGCTGGGAATCAACTCAAAGACAGGGGTCGCCCCTGAAACACAGCAATACATTAACCAGTTTTACCAGCAGTATTCTACACTTGACAGGCTGGCCAATAAGGAGATTGCCGACTTGCAATCACGTTTTACGGCCTGGTTAATCGGAGTTTCTGTCATCTTATTGATATTGGTTATTCTTTTGGCTTTTAAGCTTTCAAAATACCTCACCCGTGACATCAGCAGGTTGAATACCCAAATGTCCGCTTTTATCAATTCTGACTTTCAGGATATCCGTATCTTGCAGGGTGATAAGGGTATATTGCCAAACAGTACAGAGATTGCAAAGTTGTATGCCGATTTTGGCGTACTTAAAAGCACGCTTAAATTACATATTGATAGACTGAACCTGGGGAAGAAACAGCTACAGTCGGTGAATGAAGAACTGCAGGCACAGTCGGAGGAATTACAGGCAATCAACGAAGAACTTCATGCACAGCGTGAACAGGAGTTTGAGGCAAGAAAGGAAGCCGACAGGGCCAATCAGGCAAAAAGTATTTTTCTTGCGACCATGAGCCATGAAATCAGGACGCCTATGAATGGTGTACTTGGAATGGCTACCTTACTTGGGGAAACACAGTTAAATGCGGAGCAGGCAGATTACCTGGGGACAATCAGGAATAGCGGGGAAACATTGCTGAGCGTGATCAATGATATCCTTGATTTTTCTAAAATTGAATCGGGAAAGCTGGAGCTCGATCCCCAGGACTTCGACCTTCGCCACTGTATTGAAGAGGTGATGGATATGTTCGCCGGGAAGTCGGCCCAACTGGGGCTTGACCTGATCTATGAAATCAAGAATGATGTACCAGTAAACCTAATTGCAGATAGTATGCGACTGAAGCAAATCCTGATTAACCTTATTGGGAATGCGATAAAATTTACGGAAAGAGGCGAAATATTTCTTGGGGTAAGCCGGTCCGCTGAGTTTGTGGGAGATGAAATGGAACTGTGTCTGGAAATTAAAGACACGGGTATCGGAATTCATAAGGAAAAAATATCAGGATTGTTTGGTGCCTTTACGCAGGTAGATTCCTCTACGACCAGGAAGTATGGGGGGAGCGGACTTGGGCTTGCCATATGCGAACGTCTTGTCCATTTGATGGGAGGACGTATTTCTGTAGAAAGCGACCCTGACCTGGGAACGACTTTTTATGTTTCGGTCAAGGCAGAGGTCAGTAAGGTTGTATTCCGTAAACATCTTCCCTTTAATATAGATATGCATGAGGGGAAAAAGATCCTGGTTGTAGACGATAATGCCACGAACAGAAAAATTCTTGAACTTCAGCTGAGGCAGTGGAAACTGATGCCCACTATGGTTTCTTCAGGAAAAGATGCATTGATTGCAGTGGCGGGGGAAAAATTCGACCTGGTGATCAGTGACATGCAGATGCCGGCGATGGATGGCATTGAACTAGCCCGGTTGATCAAGGGAGAACAAATGGCCTTACCCATTATTCTGTTGAGCTCTGTAGGTGATGAGGCCAGGAATAAATATCCGCAGTTATTCACCTCGGTATTGAATAAACCAGTCAAACAGGAACAGTTGTGCAGGGTGATTCAAATGGGAATCAGCAAGATCAATGAACATCATGTACAGGTTCCTTCTACTTCTTTTTTGAACATTGCTTTTTCAGAGAACCATCCTTTAAGTATTTTAGTGGCGGAAGATAATATCATTAACCAGAAACTGATTATGCGGGTGTTGAATAAGCTGGGGTATATGCCTGACCTCGCCCAGAACGGACTGGAAGTATTAGGGATGCTGGAACAGCGCTTTTACGACCTGATCCTGATGGATGTACAGATGCCTGAAATGGATGGACTGGAAGCCACAAGGATAATCCGAAGCCTGGATATACCGCGGCAGCCTGCTATTGTCGCCATGACTGCGAATGCGATGCAGGAGGATAAAGAAGCCTGTATACAGAGTGGAATGAATGATTATTTGGCTAAGCCGCTGAAGATAGAATTGCTGCTGGATGCCTTATCGAAAATATAAAATAGGGGGTAAAGACTTGTTATCGCTATTCAGCATCAGGTAGCGATAACAAGTCTTTATCATTTATACTTTTTCAGGTTCAAATTCCAGGGAAACAGAATTCATGCAAAACCGTTTGTAGGTAGGTGCTGGGCCATCATTGAAGATATGCCCCAGGTGGGAATCACAACGGCCGCAAATCACTTCAATCCTGCGCATGCCATAAGCCAGGTCCTCTTTATAGATTACACTGCCAGGTTTTACGGTTTCAAAGAAGCTGGGCCATCCACAGCTGCTGGCAAATTTGGCATCCGACTTAAACAGCGGGTTCCCGCAAACCGCACAATAATAATTGCCCAGTTCGTCACTGTCCCAATATTGCCCTGTAAAAGCGCGTTCAGTACCTTGCTGGCGCGCCACGTGATAGAGGTCTGCAGGAAGTATTTTCTTCCATTCCGCATCATCCACAATAATTTTTGTATGGTCTGTTCTTGAGTAGTAAGGGTTATTTTGAGGTGTAGTGTCCATGATGTAAATATTGATTAGGCATTATACGAATTTTAACCATCAGAATTCATGTTTTGTTTTATATTCTTTAAACCACAGGCAATCGCTATAAAACATCAATTCGACCAAAATCCAGACCAAATATATAACAGAATGATAGGGGCATTAACTCTTTCTTCGTCTAAAACTTGAGCAGAGAAGAAAGATGACACAGAATTATATAATCGATGACGGGGATTTGCTGAATAAGTTATGCAGGTTTTACATAAAAGCATGATCCCGGACCGGATGTAGGCTAAAATTAAGGCATAAAAAAAGGGGCTGAACTTCCTGGAACAGCCCCCGATTATAACCAATATCCATTGGCATAAGAATAAATTGACAATGCAAATGTATCGGCTGCAGGTATTCTAAAAAATGATTGTCATCACAAAGAAAAATGATTAAAATAATCATTTTGAAAAGCTTAGTTGGAAAGACGCTGGTCAGCTCCGGCCATACCCGTATCCTCCAGTATGGAGGTGGGTACATAATGTGGCTCGGCAGATTTGATCTTTAAATAAACCCCGCTTACCGATACCCATTGCAGGTTTTTTAGGTATTTATAGAATACCTTTCCATTTTTCCAACCCTTGTCAATCACCATGGTGATTTTAAGGTCAGGATAAGCCTGGTCGAAATGGATATTTCCCGAAAGGTTGACCAGGTATTGCTCGCCCTCATCCTTGGTCAGAATTGCTTTATAAGCACCTATAACTTCAGTGGTAATTGGTCTGGATGCCTGAATATCAGGTCTACATAGGTCGCAGGTTCCTGTTATGGCCAGTTGGTCCGGTACTATCCGGATGTGGAGAAACAGTACCGGTGTATGGACATCCAGGTTCAGAATTGCTAGTGACAATGAAAATTCAGCTGTTTTTTTTATAGGCAGTCCGTTAACCATTTGCACAATTATCTTAAGTGTATAAAATTAGCCAGATAAGGGTTACGAAAAAGGGTAAAAATACGCTAAGATTAAAACGGGTATTTATACGGTGTTCAATTGCCTGTATGAGGTGTTTTGGGTCGATAAGGATTTGTATGTAGGTATTTGTACGGTGTTTTGTGGCTGTCGAATGCATCTTCCGGGTTATCCTTTTTAAGGGTAAATACTTTTGGGAATAAATTAAAGAATGAGGATGTTCCAGATGTAGATATTTCTTTAATTTATTCTCAAGGAGAATATTGGTTTCGGTCGGTGCAAAAAAAGAAGGGAATGCGGTATTTTTCCTATCCTATAGAAGGAGGGGCTGGGAGGAAAGTGCAATCAGAAATTTATTATGGAGTGATTATCAATAACTAATGTGTTTTTGCTCCTTTAATCTGATAATTCAGCACTTAACCCTTAAAATAATTCTTAGTTTTGCGCCTTCTCACTTTTTTATTTTAATGGCAAATAACGTAAATATTACCTCTAACGGTATTCAGAAAGTACTAAAAAATTATAACGAAAAACAAGCTCTTGCAGAATATATCTGGAACGGATTTGATGCCAAAGCGAATAAGATAGAGATCAATTATAAAGCGAATAAATTGGGATATATCGAAAGTCTGGAAATTCAGGATAATGGATACGGTATCAATTTTAAGAACGTAAAATCTAAATTTGATACCTTTTATGAATCTGAAAAAGCACTCCAGCTGGCAGTAAATAAAAATAAATCTGTCATGCATGGTAAAAATGGCGTTGGCCGACTGACTTTTTTTAAGTTTGCCAATGATGCAGAATGGCAGACCACATTCCAGCAGGCTGCAACAATGAAAAGTGCGGTGATCAATGTCGATATTTCTTCGTTGAATAACTATAAGTCCCGTTTGCTGGAAGAAACCTTAAGAAAGGAAACCGGTACCAAAGTGGTATTTTCCAACGTAAGGATTTCCGAAGATTATTTGCTAAAAGAAGCTATTCCTTTTTTGAAAGCTGAATTCTGCTGGTTCCTGGAACTGAATAAAAAAAGGAAGTTTACCATCCTGATCAATGGAAAAACACTGGACTATAAGGATCAGATCCTCCATTATGAAGATAATATTCCTGTGGTATTTAATGACAGGACTGTTTTCAAACTGAAATTTGTACAATGGAAAGAGTCCTTGCACAAAGAGCTTTCTAAAGTCTACTTTATCAATGATAAAGGTGAGGAACAACATAAGGAATATACCACCTTAAATAAAAAGGCGGATGAATATTTTCACAGTGTATTTATTGAAAGTGAGTTTTTTACAGATTTCGACTTCAATGGTTCGGAGTCTGATACACAGATCAAATTATATAACCGTTCCAAATCTTCAAATGAGTTTAAGTTCCTGATGAAACATGTAAATGAGCTGTTGAGGAATAAAAGGAGACCTTTCCTGAAAGAACATTCACATAAATTTATTGAGAAATATAAGGAGGAGCGTGTCATTCCGCGTGCAAAGGCTGGCAAGAAAAATAAAGATGAACTGCTGTCAGTGCTGAGGGGTTTGTATGAAGTCAAACCAAAACTTTTCAGCAACTTAAGTCTGGATCAGAAAAAGACCATGGTGTCACTGATGGATGCATTGCTGTCTTCAACGATGAAATCAAGCATGCCAGCCCTGTTGGGAAGTACGCTTGGCCTCGATAAAGAGGATAAAGCGGAACTGGCAGCCGTTTTCCAGCAGGCGAAGTAAGCCGCTATCCCTTTGACGTAAAAAGCCTGCATATGCAGGCTTTTTACGTCAAAGGGAATTAGATTTTCGGACTCTTGTCCCTCTGCGTTTTCTTCCAGAGTTTCATGGCTTCCTTCTTCGAAAGGATAACTGGTGTGAATGTTACAGGTTCAAGGGGGACATCATCTTTGTTGGTGGCACTGGAGTTGATCTTTTCGGCTACGGTCATTCCTTCCACAATTTCTCCGAATAGGGTGTAATTCTGATCAAGAAATGGTGTTCCGCCAATAGTTTTATAGACCTCACGTTGCGCCGGACTAAAGCTGATTCCGTATTTCTTTATGACAGCATCAAGGCTTTCATCAGTTTGGAGCGTTCCTTCGACCAGGTATATCTGGGAAAAGTAGGAGCTCTTTTCGGGGTTATCATTTCTACCCATACCCAAAGCACCTTTTTTATGAAATAATGAAGGGATGAGCTCCGCCGGTATACGTTGTACTGGAATTTCCGGATGTCTTTTCTCTCTGTTCAGAATGGTGTCATCCAACTCGCCTCCCTGACTGACAAAGGATTTTATCACCCGGTTAAACTGAGCCTTGTCGAACAGTCCTTTTTTGATGTTCTCCAGAAACAGGTCCCGGTGCTTAGGTGTTTCCTCATATAAACGCAGGGTGATATCCCCTTTATTGGTTACCAAACGGACAAATGATGGCTGGGCACTGACCAGGGCTACAGATAGGACGAACAGGAGGAAGAGGGAAAAAGTTTTCATTGGCGATTTCGTGTAAATACTATAATTTATAAATTCTTAATCATTAATTACCGGGTGTTTTTATAGTCTTGCTTTCTTTTCCAGGGGGATGACCGTTTTCAGGTTCTTCTTCAAAGAATTCCTCTTCCCTGTTGTTCCGGTATTTAAGGTAAATATTCAGCAGCAAGCAAGCCATTCCAATCATGATGGAAACATCGGCTATATTGAATATTCCTGTTTTGACCATCAAATAGTCGATATGGAGAAAATCGGTCACTGAACCATAGACCATCCTGTCATACAGGTTACCTATGCCTCCACCAATAACAAAACATAAACCAACAACAAATATCCGGTGTAAGTGATCATTAATCAATAAAAAGTAAATCCCAAAACAAAGGGCAATGGCAGGGAGAAGCATTAAGAATATAAATTTTATACTTGCCGGCATCTGGTCACCCACACTCAAAAAAGCACCATGGTTCTCTGTTTTTGTTAGCATGAAATGCTCGCTGACCACCTGGATCACTTCCCCCTCCATAAGCTGTTCCCTTGCGATATATTTCGTGAGCTGATCCACACCAACATTGATGAATATGACCAACAGGATGTAAATGTTCCTTAGTTTAACTTTCATTGTGTTGCTTTACTCTGCCATAAACATAGTCGTTTTAGTCTTTATCTCAAATTAAATTTTCTTTCGGAATTTGCCCCACCTAAGGAGCCTGTCAAAATCAATTGGTCAACAGTTTATGTTTAGAGGGGAATGTAGATCCACCAATATAGATATATTTAGTCCGTCCATCCCTTTTCAAAAGCAGTTTGTGTTTTTCTGAATATAAGGCAGGTGATCTATCTATAGGAGGAAAAATTATTATAATTGTTTGATTGACCAGGACAGTTGATCCGGAAGAAATGCTTTATTTTGGTCTTCATGTGCCGGAATGTTAAGGTTAATTCTGGTATGAAATTCTGTAATGATATAACTATGGGTATTCTTTATCAGCAAAAGAGATTTTTTGCTTTTCTTGTCGTTTATGTATTGAGTATATGGCCGGTGCATAAAGGATGGGCACAGCAGCAACAGCGGCATAAATTTGATTTTGGCTCCGGTCGCTTACTGAAGGGTCATGTCCGTGTGCTTTCAACAGATGTGTATTCCCGAGATAGTGGATATGGATTTGATTTTCCCGGATACAGCAGTGGTAAAGCTTTTTATTTCTCCCTGGCCCTGCCTGAAGGGAATTATCGTGTGACCGTCACCCTTGGGGATACCCGGCGCAGTTCCCTGAATACGGTGAAGGCAGAATCGAGGAGGTTAATGTGTGAAAAGGTGAAAACCCGCGCCGGACAATCCGTTAAAAAAACATTTATAGTGAACCTGAAAAGCAGGATCATTGATAGCCAGGATACAGTAAGCCTGAAAACAAGGGAATTGACAAAACTCGACTGGGATGACCGGCTTACTTTAGAGTTTAATGAGGGATCAGCTTTACGGGCACTGGAAATCAGCAGGGCTGATGACCAGGTGACGGTATTCCTGGCGGGAAATTCTACGGTGGTGAATCAGGAAGATGAACCCTGGGCATCCTGGGGACAGATGATCCCGCGTTTCTTCAAACCAGGGGTAGCCATTGCGAACCATGCAGAATCTGGACTTACGTTGGGTTCTTTTTTAGCAGGCAAAAGATTAAAGAAAATTCTTCAGGTGATGAAGAAGGGGGATTATCTCTTTATAGAATTTGGGCACAATGACCAAAAGGAAAAGGGCCCAGGGGATGGTGCCTATGGTTCCTATACCAAAAGGCTGAAATTTTTTGTGGATGAAGTCAGGAAAAAAGGAGGGATTCCCGTGATCCTTAGCTCTACCACACGCCGCTCTATCGGAGAAGATGGCCTGATCGTGAATTCACTGGGCGATTTCCCCGATGCAGCGCGTAAAGTTGCTGTTACAGAAAAGGTGGCTTTAATAGACCTGAACAGGATGACCACTGAGATGTTTAATGCCATGGGGGCTGAAGGGTCAAAAAATGCGTTTGTGCATTATCCGGCAAATAGCTATCCGCAACAGGATAAGGCTCTGGCAGACAATACCCACTTCAATCCTTACGGAGCCTACGAAATTGCACGCTGCGTGGTTTCAGGGATCAAAACAGAAGGACTTGGGATTGCCAGGTATCTTGTGGACGACCTGCCCGCATTTGACCCTCGGAAACCTGATCCGCTGAAGGACTGGTCCTGGCCTGAAAGTCCCAAAAATACCAGCGTAAAGCCAGATGGTAACTAAATTGCAGGACGCTACAGGATGCGCTTAAAAAAAATACTGTATACATTGGTCTCAGGCACTATAAAACAGCATTTCAGGTTTTACGGCGCCAGAGACCAAATTACATGCGTATGAATTTAGGCGATAGCTGTGCTGCCAGGGCAACCATAATTTTCAGTATCAGACCTTCTGTTTACCAAACACAACTTTCAGTAGCCGTATTGAGTTTTAAAACGGTTCTGATCAGCCTGATGGAGCTATCCTCCGGAACAAGAAAAACTTACCTGCCATTATTTTTTACCTGTTTCCTGATCTGTATTTCAGATATTACCGTTTTCGGCCAACGGCAAATGGAAAAGCTGGACAGGGGAATGGTGGCAGTACGGCAGGATGAAAAAACAGCTTACATGAGTTGGCGCTTACTGGCGGCAGACCCCGATGCTATTGCTTTTGATGTATACCGCAAAACCGGGAACGGGAAGCCAGTGAAACTGAATACCGAAGCCCTCCGAAGCAGTACAAATTATACGGATACTACAGCAGACTTTAATTTTTCCAATAGGTATGTGGTGAAGCCTGTTGGAATAGGTGCAACGGCGGGAGCCGGAGAAGCATTTATCTTGCCAAAGGCAGCACCTGTCTGCCAATACCTGACTATTCCTCTGCGTACACCAGAGCATTATACACCCAATGACGTTTCTGTGGGCGACTTGGATGGTGATGGAGCCTATGAAATTATTTTGCACCAAACCGGCCGTTCCAGGGATAACTCATTTGACGGCATGACTGATCCTCCGATCTTTCAGGCCTATAAGATGGACGGTACCTTTTTATGGGAGATTAATCTGGGCAGGAATATCCGTGAAGGGGCGCATTATACACAGTTCATGGTGTATGATCTAGATGGGGATGGGAGGGCAGAATTTGTCTGTAAAACAGCGGATGGAACAGTGGACGGACAGGGGAAGGTGATTGGTGACCCTAGGCGCGACTGGAGAAATAAAGCAGGAAGGATATTGTCAGGGCCAGAGTTCCTTACGGTTTTTAACGGTATGACGGGGGCAATAATGGCAACGGAAAACTACATTCCTTCCCGGGGTAATATTGGAGGATGGGGTGGCAGAGGAGGAAATGGAGGAAACGACAGTAAAGGGAACCGGGTGGACAGGTTTAATGCCTGTATCGCTTACCTTGATGGAGTTCGTCCCAGCGTGGTGATGTGCAGGGGGTATTATGGACGGACTGTACTGTCCGCATGGGATTGGCGTGGAGGGAAGCTGACTTCACGTTGGGTATTTGATAGTAAAGACCCGCAGAATCCATATTCAGGGATGGGCAATCATAATCTTTCTGTAGCAGATGTGGATGGGGACGGTAAGGATGAAATTATATACGGGTCGATGTGTGTGGATGACAATGGGAAGGGCTTATACAGTACAGGATTGCGTCATGGAGATGCGATCCACGTATCAGACCTGATGCCTGAACACCCCGGACTTGAAGTTTTTGGTATCCATGAAATTGAAGATCATACGGAGGGGCCAGGTGTTGCTGTTTTTGCTGCTGCGGATGGTAAAATTTTATGGCAAGGCTCAGAGAATATGGATGTAGGTCGTGGTGTGGCCGATAATATTGATTCGGCAGCCTATGGCAGCCAGATGTGGTGGGCTGGTTCAAATGGCCTATATAACATGGAGGGGAAAAGAATCGGTGTTCAGCCGGTGTCCCAGAATTTTGTGATTTACTGGGATGGCGACCTGTCCAGGGAGCTACTGGATGGAAACCATATCGACAAGTATGGGAAGGGGCGTATTTTTACCGCAGAGGGTTGCCTGTCTAATAATGGTACCAAGGCAACTCCGGCATTAAGTGCTGATCTTTTTGGCGATTGGAGGGAGGAGCTGATCCTGCGTACCGCCGATAATCAGAATCTGAGGGTGTATACAACAACTATTCCTACCCTGTACCGTACTTATACACTGATGCATGACCCGCAATACCGCCTAAGCGTAGCCTGGCAGAATAGTGGGTATAACCAACCTCCCCATACAGGATTTTATTTCGGTTACCAGATGAAAAAGGCTCCCATTCCCCAGATAGTTTTAGTGGAGCCTGTACGACAGCCGGAAAATCCACAGGCAAAGCAAGGATTTTCAACTACGAAGCAATAATATACGAAGAGGATGTGTAAAATACTGACGAAATCAATTCAATTCATTTGCCTGGCAATACTGGTCATCAGCTCAGGGCAAAAAGCCGAAGCGCAAAATAAAGAGAAAAACCAGGGGCGTATCATGACCAACTTTGATAGGGATTGGACTTTTATCCAGAAAGATATTCCTGGTGCTGAAAATCCAATGTTCAATGATCAGGAATGGCGTAAGTTACAGGTGCCGCACGACTGGAGTATAGAAGGTGCCTATGATAAAATACACCTGACCGGACGCGGTGGAGGATATTTACCTTCAGGGATTGGCTGGTACCGTAAGCGCTTTGAACTGGAGGAAAAGATGGCCGGATACCAGATTTCCATTGAATTTGATGGTGTGATGGCAAATAGTGAAGTCTGGATCAATGGGCACTCCCTGGGCAAACGTCCTTATGGTTATATCAGCTTTGCTTATAACCTGACAAAGTACCTTCATTTTGGAAAGGGAAAATTAAATGTCATTGCGGTCCGGGCAGATAACCTGGTACAACCGGCTTCACGTTTTTATACTGGCGCAGGGATTTATAGGCACGTCCGCCTGCTGGCTACCCAATTGCTGCATATCGACAAATGGGGGGTGTATATCACAACTCCTGAAGCAGGTGCTGACAAGGCAACCGTCAGGGTACAAACGAAATTAAACAATGCCTCAGGAAAATCTGAAGCAGTCACCATAGAAACGATGTTGCTCAATCCAGCAGGGAGGGAGCTGAATACTGTCCGGTCCAAACGGATACTGAATGCAGGGGAAAGTATGGTGCTGGAGCAGAATATGATTGTGGTCAAACCAGCATTATGGAACCTGGAAAAACCGCAGTTGTACAAGGCAAATAGTAAAATCAGTATAGGGACTAAGGTTGTCGATCAGCAGACGAATACTTTCGGCATCAGGTCGGCCAGGTTCGATGCGGCAACCGGTTTTTGGCTGAATGATAAAAACTTTAAAATTAAAGGAGTGTGTTTACATCATGATGGTGGGGCAGTTGGCGCCGCAGTGCCATTGAGTATATGGAGGTACCGTTTCAATCTACTGAAGGAAGCAGGCGTAAATGCCATCCGTACCGCACATAACCCTGCTGCACCCGAATTTCTGGATTTATGTGATGAAATGGGGTTTCTGGTGATGGATGAAACATTTGATACCTGGACCGTACCGAAGAATAACGGGGAGCAGGGGTATAACCGCTTTTGGAAGGAATGGTGGGAACGCGATACAAGGGATATGGTGCTGCGGGACAGGAACCATCCTTCGGTTATCATTTATAGTGTAGGTAATGAGATCCATGATAACCTGGATAGTCCTGAAGGATTTAAAAAGTACAAGGACCAGCAGGACCTTATCCATCAGCTGGATTCCGGGCGACCGGTAACAATGGCACTCTTCCGTCCTGCCTCTTCTAAAGTGTATACCAATGGGTTTGCAGAGACAATGGATGTTGTGGGACAAAACTACAGGGAGAATGAGCTGGTAGCCATACACCAGGAAAAGCCGCAGCTAAAAGTGCTGGGTACTGAAAATACGCATGTTCTACAGCAATACCTCGCCCTGCGTGATCATCCTTTTATGGCTGGACAATTCCTCTGGACAGGATTTGCGTATCTTGGAGAAGCTGACTGGCCACAAACTACCTGGGGGGAATCGTTATTTGACCGTATTGGCAACTGGACACATCTGGGATTGCAGCGTCAGAGCTGGTGGTCAGCATCCCCTGTGGTGCATATCGTTCGAAAGGAAGGGAATGCCGGTGCTGGTGAATGGATAAACAATTGGACACCAACGGATTTTGATACTTATGATGATGGCAGGGTCGCCGTATTCAGTAACTGTGATGAAGTGGACCTTGTGCTGAACGGAAAATCCCTGGGCGTAAAACCAAAACCTGCCGATGATTCCCCGAGAATGTGGAATGTTACCTTTGAAAAAGGTACGCTTACAGCTATGGGAATGAACAAGGGTAAGGTCGTGATTCAGGAAGAGCTGAAAACTGCCGGTCACCCGGCAAAGATTGTCCTGAGCAGTGACCGTACCCAACTGCGTAATGAATGGGATGAGGCAGTTTTTGTGAAGGCCGTAGTTCTTGATGCCAGTGGAGTGGTCTGTCCCAATGCAGACCAGCTGATTACTTTCCATATCAGTGGAGGGGAGATCGCTGGCGTGGATAATGGAAATGTGAATAGCCATGAGTTGTATAAGGCTAATCAGCGGCAGGCCTACCATGGTGTTTGTATGGCCATAGTTAAAGGAAATAAACCTGGCCACATAGAACTGAAAGCTACGGCTGAGGGACTTGAGGGTGCCGTCCTCGACATTGAAGTTATCAAATAAAATCATTGATTTATAATAGTGTATTATTGAATGTAATTAATCATCACCTGTCATGCGTATAAAAAGAACCTATTTATCCATCCTGCTGCCAGTTTCATTGGTGGTCTTCTCTTCCTTTGTCATCCTTTATCAGAAACAAAAACCGGTGGTGTACCTTATCGGTGATTCTACAGTCAAAAATGGCAGTGGAAAAGGCGATGGTGCATTGTGGGGCTGGGGGAATTTTCTTGCTGAATTTTTTGATACGGAGAAGATCAGTGTGGAAAACCATGCCCTTGGTGGCACCAGCAGTCGCACTTTTCAAACCAACGGGCGCTGGGAACCGGTAATGGAAAAGCTTAAAAAGGGCGATTTCGTCATTATCCAGTTCGGCCACAATGATGGTGGGGCACTGGCCGATACCTCACGTGCGCGTGGAACCATCCAGGGAACCGGTACAGAAAGTGAGAAAATATTTAATCCTATAAAGAAGAAAGAGGAGGTGGTGTATACCTATGGAGGATACCTGCGCAAATATATCAGTGACATCAGGTCGAAGGGAGCTGTCCCGGTGATCTGTTCGCCTATCCCACGTAATCCCGCGGAAACGGGTGTGGTCAAACTCAGTACTGATAAATATGGAATATGGGCAGAAGAGGTCGCCCTTGCAGAACATGTCGACTTTATTCCGCTCAATAAGATCATTAATGAAAGGTATGCCCAGCTTAGTGCAACAGAAATCAATAGCTTCTTTACCACAAAAGACCATACACATACTTCTGAAAAGGGAGCGAAATTTAATGCCGCTGCCGTCGTGTCCGGTATCATGAAACTTAGGAGAAATACACTTAAAAAATATATATATACTCAGACAAAGGCAGCACAGGAGCTGTCTGCAGAAAAATTATAGCCATGAAAAGATTAATGTTAACCACTATCATCCTGTTTGGATGTACCCTGGAACTGTTATTTGCACAGCGCCTTCCTTCAAAGCGCGAGGTACTGAAGGTTATGACCCTTACAAATGCCTATTTTATGGAAAAATGGCCCGATGCGGGTAAAACTATTATCACCAACAAGGAAAGGGCATCCAATATATGGACGAGGGCTGTTTACTATGAAGGATTGATGAGCCTTTACAAGATCAAGCCGGATAAAGCATATTATGATTATGCGGTTCAATGGGGGGAAAAGCATAAATGGGGTTTAAATGGAGGTATCCAGACCCATAATGCAGATAATCACGCCTGTGGACAGACCTATTTCGATTTGTACCATATTGATCCTCAGCCGGAACGTATCAGGGATATCAAGGCCTCGATTGACAAGGTGATGGAATCGGGCAGGCTGGGCGACTGGACCTGGATTGATGCCCTGCAGATGGGGATGCCTGTTTTTGCCAGGCTGGCACAGCACTATAAGGATAATAATTATTATGAATACATGTATAAAATGTATAACCATAGCAAGACTGTTGAGGGTGGGGGATTGTACAATGTTAAGGATGGCCTCTGGTGGCGTGATAAGGATTTTGTACCGCCTTACAAAGAGCCCAATGGTGAAGACTGTTACTGGTCGCGCGGCAATGGATGGGTCGTTGCAGCCTTGGTGCGTGTACTGGAAATCATGCCTGAAAATGCACCGCATCGGGAGGAATACCTGAAAACTTACCATGAAATGATCAAAGCATTGGTCAAACTTCAGCGTGAGGATGGATTCTGGAATGTAAGCCTGCATGATGATACACATTTCGGAGGCAAGGAAACTTCAGGAACTGCCCTGTTTGTCTATGGTATGGCATGGGGACTGAACCAGGGAATTTTGGACGAGTCTGTCTATTTGCCTGCAATTAAGAAGGCATGGGCAGGAATGACAAAAGAGGCTGTGCATCAAAATGGTTTTATTGGTTATCTTCAGGGCACAGGCAAGGAGCCTAAAGACGGACAGCCGGTAGGTTTCAGTAGCAAACCGGATTTTGAGGACTATGGACTGGGCTGTTTCCTGCTGGCAGGAACAGAGGTCTATAAGCTGAAAAGATAATAGTCTTTAGCGGGAGAACCGTGATTGAACTGATGAAACCATCATGTGCCTGCCGCTTACAGACAGCAATGAAAACCGAGCTTGCGAGTTCTTGAATGCAAATGAAGAACAATAAGAGCTCATGAAAAACCGGGCTTGCGAGTTCTTGAATACAAATGAAGAACAATAAGAACTCATGAAAGCTTAATAACCTTTAAAAACACAATATTCACAGATGAAAATCGCGTTTAAAATGAAACTGAAGCAAGGATGTAAGGATGAATATCAAAAACGTCATGCTGAAATCTGGCCAGAGCTGAAAGCTTTGTTAAGGGAAAATGGCATAACAGATTACACCATTTTCCTGGATGAAGAAACTGACTTTCTTTTTGCTGTCCAGCAACAGAGCGGTGCTTCCTCCCAAGACTTGGGCAATCATGAAATCGTCAAGCGCTGGTGGGCCTATATGGCAGAGCTAATGGAGACGAATGAGGACCTATCACCAAAAAGCAGTCCGCTGCAATTGTTATTCCACCTGCCCTGACCAGTACTGTCAGGGTAAGAAATTTTGGGTGTGGTATACGGAGCGCGTGGTCGCTCCTTTATTTACGTTGAAATAAATTGAAGTATATGTATAAAAAAAGAGGTTTTGCAGCTATACTGGTCTTCATGCTGATGAGTATAGCGGCAGCGGGACAGCTCACCGCCCATAAAACCAATGACTGGCCTGCAATTGAAAAGCAGATGAAGCCCTGGTCACGTTGGTGGTGGATGGGAAGTGCGGTAGATGAAAAGAATCTGGCGCAGCTGCTGCAACAATACAAGGCTGCCGGATTAGGAGGGATGGAGATTACACCGATATATGGTGCGGTGGGATATGAGCAGCAATATGTTCCCTTTCTCTCACCGCGATGGGTAGACCTGTTAAAGTTTACTGTAAAAAAAGCGGATGACCTTCAGTTGGGTATCGACATGAATACAGGAACCGGCTGGCCTTTTGGCGGGCCGCAGGTGAGTACTGAAATTGCAGCGTCAAAACTGATCACACAGCAATATAGACTGAAAGCAGGAGAGCGATTAAGGGAACCTGTCAAAGTAAGCGGAGGTAAACAGGATGATGCAGTCCTGCAGGCCTTGACAGCCTATGGAAATAAAGGGGAAGTCCTGGCATTGTTGTCTTTTATACAAGCTGATGGTACCCTGAACTGGTCGCCCGCCAAAGGAAGCTGGGAGCTCTATGCTGTATTTTCCGGAAAGACACGGCAGATGGTGAAGCGTGCCGCTCCGGGTGGAGAAGGATTCAGCCTGGACCATTTGGATAAAAATGCAGTGAACTTGTATTTGAAACGATTTGATGAGGCTTTTGACTATAAAAGTCAGGGGGTACGTACATTTTTCAATGATAGCTATGAGGTTTTTGGCGCAACATGGACTCCTGCTTTTCTTGCTGAATTTAAGAAAAACCGGGGGTATGACCTCAGTATGCATATCAGGGAGCTGGTGCAAAAAGACAGCACGCTGAACGGATCTGATGCAGTGGATAAGGTGGCCCGATTGAAATCTGATTACCGGGAAACGATGGACGAAATGCTGCTGAATAACTTTACACAGAACTGGACGGAATGGGCACACCGTTACCAGGCAGGAACCCGAAATCAATCACACGGCTCTCCCGGTAACCTGCTAGACCTCTACGGTGCTGTGGATATTCCGGAAACCGAGACCTTCGGATCCAGTTATTTCCCTATTCCGGGATTGCGCAGGGATTCCGCTGATGTCAGGAACGTAGATCCTGATCCTGTAATGAGTAAATTTGCCTCTTCAGCAGCACATACTGCAGGTAAGACGCTGGTTTCCTCAGAAACTTTTACCTGGCTGACGGAACATTTTAAAACCTCCTTCGCCCAATGTAAACCTGAGGCAGAAAAGTTGTTCCTTTCCGGTATCAATCATATTTTTTATCACGGTACAACCTATTCCCCTTCAACGGCCACCTGGCCGGGATGGTTATTTTATGCTTCCGTGGAGAGCAATCCGGCAAATAGCCTATGGCCGCATATCAATGGAATCAATACCTATATCACCCGCTGTCAGTCAATCCTCCAGGCAGGACAGCCGGATAATGAACTGCTGATTTACTGGCCGGTATACGAGGTGTGGAATAATGCAAAAGGTCTGGATAGGGCCTTTAAAATGCATGATATAGATGATTGGCTGTATCCAAGCGAATTTTACCGGATTTCAGAACAATTGTCAGCAGCCGGTTATGCTTTTGATTTTGCATCCGACAGGTTACTAAAAAAAACGAAGGTCAACAATAACCTGCTGCAAACAGCTGTGAAGGGAAATCCTTATCAAATATTAGTTATTCCCGCCTGCAGGATAATGCCAGTAGAAACCATGGAGAATATCCTGGGCTTGGCGCAGGAGGGAGCTACGGTTATTTTCCAGAAATTACCAGAAGATGTCCCGGGATTAAATGAGCTCAAAAAGAGAAGGGCACAGTTGAAATCTGTCCTGGAGAAATTGACATTTGTCCAGGTGGGGTCAAGAATCAAAAGCTGTAAAACAGGTTCGGGAATGATTCTGCTTGCTGAAGACCTGCAACAAGGATTGGCCTACAGCAAAACCTATCCCGAAGCATTGAGGGAATCGGGTTTACAGTTCCTGAGAAGGAAGATTGACAATGGCAGTTATTATTATCTGGTTAACCATACGGCCCATACCATTGATCAGTATATTCCACTGAATGCCAAAGGTAAAGTCCTCATTTTAGACCCTCAAAGTGGTGCAACTGGAATCGCTGCCCTGGAAGATAAAGGAGACCGCTTAAAAGTTAGGGTCCAGCTGAAATCAGGTGAGGCACTGGTGCTGAAAGTCGGCACCGGGGATATTGCTGAAAGTAAACCATGGGTGTATTTAAATAGGGCAGGCCTGGATATTAAACTGGCTCAGCGCTGGTCACTTCATTTTACATCAGGTGGGCCGGAACTTCCTGAAGATCAGCAGCTGGATGAACTGGTGTCATGGACTGGACTGGGTGGTGAAAAGTTAAAATCCTTTTCAGGCGCGGGGGAATACACGGGTAACTTCAATATGGAAGTTAAGGATGCCAAAGAGTATGTATTGAACCTGACTAAAGTGAATGAGAGTGCACGCATCTGGATTAACGGACAGGAGGCGGGGATGGTATGGAGTCTGCCTTTTCAGCTCCGTATAGGCAAATACCTGAAAAAGGGAAATAATACCATTAAAATAGAGGTACTGAACCTGATGGCCAATCGCATACGGGATATGGATCGGAAAAGGATATCCTGGAAAAACTACCATGAGATCAATTTTGTAAACATCAACTATAAATCATTTGATGCCTCGGAATGGACAGTGATGCCTTCAGGTTTAACAGGTCCGGTAACCATTACGCCCTATTTCGAGTAGTTGACTGTAAAGGGGGCATTGCCCCCCTCCACATAGCTGTTGCTGGCAAATTCTCGTGTATATTATTTTGTGGGTTGTATTGCAGGTGTATCGTGTTGTGGAGTGAACATTTGCTGAAGCATTTTTTTATCATGTCCATACACATCGTCCCTAAAATTTAACGCACCGGTTTTGTCTACCCATGCAGTGAAGTAGGTGATGAAGACCGGTACGGGCTCTGCAAGAGTAACCCATGTTTCTTTTTGCGCATTCATGGCCTTTTCAATCCTGGAACTTGTCCATTCCGGACGGTCTGAAAGTAAATATTCTGCCAGTGCTTTAGGTGCTGCCAATCGGATACAGCCATGGCTGAATGCGCGGGCTTGTTCTGTGAAAAGTGATTTCGCAGGGGTGTCATGCAGGTAGATATTATAGCTGTTGGGGAATAGGAACTTGACGCGGCCCAATGAATTGCTCTTTCCTGGTTTCTGTCGGATAACAGGCAGGCCGCCACTGGTTCCTGTTTTTTCCATACGGTGCTGTGAGAGATAGTTCCTGTTGCGCTGTATGCTGGGTAAAATTTCTGTTCGTACAATGCTTGGCGGTACGTTCCAATAAGGACTGAATACAATGTTCTTCAGTCTGTCGCTGAAAATGACGGTCTTATTTGCCGCTTTTCCGACTACAATGTTCATGTTGAGCACCTCTTTTCGGTCTTCAAAAACGTGTAGCCTGTATTCCGGAATGTTAACCAGGATTACCTTCTTTTCTGTAGGTGAAGGCATCCACCTCATCCGTTCCAGATTCAGGAGCAATTGTTCGATCCGACTTTCAATGGGAACATTTAGTGCTTTCACCAAGGCTGCATCAATCTCACCACTTTGTTTGAGGCCGAATTGTTGCTGTGCTTTTTTTACCGCCACCGTCAGCTCGGTATTGAACACAGCATCGCTGTCTGGCCTGCTGATACTCCCATAATTCTCCAGTCGCTTTTTGATCACCGCAATCAATTTTCCGGTATCGTTTTCCTTATACTTTTTCCTGTCCAGCACAATCTTGTCCCAGCTGCCCCGCTGCTGGATTTTGTACCAGTTGGCCAATGCGGCATTCAATGTTTTGTAATAACTGTTTACCGGTTCCCAATCTGCCGCCTGTTCTCCTTTTTTCGACATCAGGGAGTCAAGCAACGCTACTGCATCTACCTTTTTCCTGGGGATATACCATTGCAATGAGGCCGGATCCAGTTTTCCTGCAAAGGAATAGGCCACGAGTTTAAAGAAATGCTGGGTCAGCTGCAGTTCCAGACTGGCAAGTGAAGGGCTGATGGTGGTGATTGCTGTATCTTTGTTCATCAATCCGCTAAGCGTATGTAATAACTCCGGCTCGATCAGGGTGCTGTCGCGAGATTCAGAAACATACCTCCTGTCCATTTCATAAAATATCTTTGCCTGTTCAGCAAGTCCCGTTTCTGTTAGCCATGCGAATTGGAAATTCCGGCTATTGTAAAAATTCCTTAACCGCTGGGCGGAACTGTCTTCCAGCTGCCCGTCACTGATGAACTGCTCCATCTGCAAACTATCGACATATAATTTGGTGACTGCATTTTTCGGGGTGATGGTCTGGTCCCTTTCCACTATGGGTGCCTGTTTAGGTTTGCACATCAGCAATAGGGTACCGGCAGAAAGCAGCGCTATAAAATAGATTTTTGACTTCATTTGATGAATGATCTTTGTATAGGTTTTTGTAGATTTCAATATAGCAAAATTTCTATGCCACGTCATTTTAATCACAATTTAATCTCAAAATGGGATGTACTATTAATTCTAACCTTATATTTGTTGCAATAAACAAAATTCAACTGATCCGTATCAACCAATGCGTGCTAAAACATTCTCCTGGCAGATAGCCTGGGATTATCCTTTATTCCGTGTGAAATTTTTTCTGGGGGTATTTACCATGCTGCTCATCCTCTATTTTTTACCTGATTTCTTTGTGTATATCCAGCAGAGAAGTGGTGTTTTACTGAATGACCGGGTGCTTAAAGTTTTACCTGCCCACGATGTTTCGTTGTATATCTTCCTGATCTTATATCCTTTTACAGGATTTTTCCTATGGCGGATGATCCGCGAATCGTCCATGTGTATTACTGCCTTATGGGGGTATATCTTCCTGTGTATGGCAAGGATGATCACGATTTCTCTTCTTCCCCTGGAGGCTCCTTTGGGGCTTGTACAGCTGCATGATCCCTTCTCTATATTCTTTTACGGAACCAATGTGATTACGAAGGACCTTTTTTTCTCAGGACATACGGCTACTTTATTCCTGGTGGGATTCTGCCTGGAAAATAAACTGGAAAAGAGGATCGCTTTCAGTGCTGCGGTGGTCCTTGCCTTGCTGTTGCTTGTTCAACATGTTCATTATACAGCTGATATTCTGGCTGCTCCATTTTTTAGTTATTTGTTTTGGTATCTTGGGAAAACAATTGCCAAAATATAAGGGTGATAATTCTTAGTTTTGTCCGCCTCCTTTGGTCTATTGGATGAAGGGGCTTATTTTTTAACGAGGAATTTTGTGACAGCGGGTTCCGTTTATACCTATTTAATGGAAGTCAATAATTTAGCTCCTCAGGAGCTTTGGAATAACTTTAGCCAACTAAACAGTATCCCCCGTGCCTCTAAAAAAGAAGAGCAGGTCATTGCCTTTATGCTGGACTTCGGTCATGGACTGGGACTGGAAACAAAGAAAGATCCTATCGGCAATGTGGTGATTAAAAAACCGGCTACTAAAGGGATGGAAAACAGGAAAACTGTAGTACTGCAGTCGCACCTGGATATGGTACACCAGAAAAATGGAGATACTGACTTTGATTTCGATCGGCAGGGGATAGACATGTTTATTGAGGGCGACTGGGTGAAGGCCAAAGGCACTACACTGGGCGCAGATAATGGGATTGGTGTTGCCGCAATTATGGGACTTCTGGCCTCCACCACGATTGAACACCCAGCACTGGAAGCGATGTTTACCATCGATGAGGAGACCGGGATGACGGGTGCAATGCAACTGGATCCGGCAAATTTTACCGGCAGTATTTTACTGAACCTGGATACAGAAGAAGATGATGAATTGACCATCGGCTGTGCTGGTGGAATAGATACCAATACTTCTTATACCTATCCTGAACAGCCTGTGACAACGGATAGTGTGGCCTATGAGATTGCTGTGAAAGGCCTGACTGGCGGACATTCCGGAATGGATATCCACAAGGGACGGGGAAATGCAAACAAGCTGATCAACCGCGTCCTGTACGGAGCCCTGAAATCTGTTGCAATTGAATTGTGCAGCCTTGATGGTGGAAGTTTAAGAAATGCCATTCCAAGGGAAGCGAAAGCAACCATAGCATTGCCTGTAGAACAGCAAGCTTCACTGCTCTCTTTTTTTGATACCTTCACTGCGGTCCTAAAAGAAGAGTACCAAACCATTGAGCCCTCACTTTCCATTACCTTAACTGAGGTGGCACTGCCCGCAAAAATGATGGGGAAAGCCGACCTGGTAAAAATACTGAATGCCATCTATACCCTGCCCAACGGGGTTTTCAGGATGAGCCCGGATATCGATAACCTCGTAGAAGCTTCTACCAACCTGGCCAGGGTGGTGGTTAAAGCAGGTGAATTTACCACACAGTCCTTACAGCGCAGCAGCGTAGAGAGTACCAAAGATGATGTGGCCAATGCAGTAGCGGCAGCTTTTGCGAATATCGGTTGCAGTATTGTACAACAGGGTGATTATCCAGGCTGGAAACCTAATCCGGATTCTGATATTTTAAGGCTTATGGTGAAATTGTACCAGGAGAACTTTGATAAAGAGCCCCATGTAAATGCCTGTCATGCGGGACTGGAGTGTGGCATTTTGGGAGCCCATTTCCCTGGTATGGACATGATTTCCTTCGGCCCGACAATCCATGGGGCGCATTCCCCGGATGAGCGGGTGCAGATTTCTTCTGTCCAGAAATTCTGGAGATATTTGCTTTCTGTGTTAAAGGAAATCCCAGTAAAGGATTAAATAAAAAAGAATTGCCTATTTTTGGCCAAATTAAAACCATTATATGATTATTGCACCTAGAATACGTGGCTTTATTTGCCTGACTGCTCACCCAAAGGGATGCGAGCAAAACGTTGTCAATCAAATCAACTACGTCAAATCAAAAGGATCGATTGCTGGTCCTAAAAGAGTACTTGTTATTGGAGCTTCAACAGGATTCGGACTTGCCTCAAGAATTACCAGCGCCTTTGGGTCAGATGCATCTACTATAGGTGTATATTTTGAAAAACCACCTGCACCGGGAAAAACGGCATCACCTGGATGGTACAATACTGCTGCTTTTGAAGCACAGGCACATGAGGCTGGTTTATATGCTAAAAGTATCAATGGTGATGCTTTCTCTGATGAAATCAAGCAAAAAACAATGGAGCTGATCAAAGCTGACCTGGGACAGATTGATCTGATTATTTATAGCCTGGCTTCACCAAGAAGAACCCATCCGAAAACCGGTGTGGTTTATAATTCAACCTTAAAACCAATCGGACAGGTGTATACCAACAAAACAGTCGATTTCCATTCCGGTGTTGTTTCTGAAGTGGCCATTCAGCCTGCAACTGAAGAAGACATTGAAAATACAGTTGCTGTCATGGGTGGTGAGGACTGGGGTTTCTGGATAGATGACCTGAAAGCAGCAGGTTTACTTGCTGAAGGTGCAACAACAGTTGCTTATTCCTATATCGGCCCTTCTTTAACCGAGGCGGTTTACCGCAAAGGAACGATAGGTCGCGCTAAAGACCATTTAGAAGCTACTGCATTTACTATAAATGACAAGCTGAAGGAGCTTAACGGAAAAGCATATGTTTCCGTAAACAAAGCCCTGGTTACCCAGGCGAGCTCAGCTATCCCGGTAATCCCTTTGTATATTTCATTGCTGTATAAAATCATGAAAGCACAAGGCCTCCATGAAGGATGTATAGAGCAGATTCAGCGTTTATTCTCTGAGCGTTTATACACCGGGAATGATATTCCTACTGATGAGAAGGGAAGAATCCGTGTGGATGACTGGGAAATGCGTGAAGATGTTCAGGCGCAAGTCGCTGCCCTATGGCCTGAAGCCGATACGGATACGCTGCCTGTAATTGGAGACCTTGACGGATACAAAAAAGATTTCCTTAATCTTTTTGGCTTCGATGTGGAAGGTATTGATTACGACGCAGAGGTAGACGAAGAAGTGGAGATCCCTGGTTTAGTATAAAATTGTAAGAGCCGGACATGCCTTTTTGTGTATGTCCGGCTTTTTGGTGGATAACCTTTGTTGGTAATTATAGTTATCCACAAAGGAGATTGTATTTCAATATGTATTTATTTGCTGCTGAGTGACTTAAGAAATAGCTGAGATTTTACCTGAATATGTTGGTAATTTTTTGGATCTTCGCCCTCCCAAAACGACTGCTCGTTGGTCGTTTTTTTTAATTGAATACCAATAATTTTTAGAACAACTATGCAAAAAACTTGTACTGAAGTATGGAATAATTGTCTCCAGATTATTAAGGATAATATCCCGGGCCAAAGTTTTAAAACATGGTTCGAACCGATCTCCGCCCTTAAACTGGAAGGCAGTGTTTTAACTGTACAGGTGCCCAGTTTATTCTTTTATGAGTGGCTGGAAGAGCACTATGTTGGTCTTTTGCGTAAAACAGTAAAACAACAGCTGGGAGAGGATGGGCGCCTGGAATACAACATTGTTGTAGACAAAGCCACTGGTAGCAGCTCACCCTATACCACCAGTATTCCTTCAAATGGAAATGGTGGGGCAGCGAAATCCCAGACTATGCCGGTTCCGGTAGCCATCAATAAGGATATCAAAAATCCTTTTGTCATTCCGGGACTAAAGAAATTAAATGTAGATCCGCAGCTGAATTCGAATTATTCATTTGAGAACTATGTGGAAGGCGACTGTAATCGCCTGGCACGCTCTGCGGGCTTTGCCGTGGCAGCTAAACCTGGTGCCACATCATTCAATCCACTGATGATTTATGGGCCTGTAGGGCTAGGGAAAACCCACCTCGTGCAGGCTATAGGAAATGAGATCAGACGTGCCTTGCCAGATAAACTGGTGATCTATGTTTCCTGTGAAAAATTCTGCCAGCAGTTTGTAGAATCCTTAAAAAATAATACGATTAATGATTTTGTGAATTTCTATCAGGCAATGGATGTGATCATTATGGATGATGTGCATAACTTCGCCGGAAAAGAAAAAACACAGGATATCTTCTTCCATATCTTCAACCACTTGCACCAGTCGGGTAAACAGATTATTATCACTTCAGATAAAGCTCCGAAAGACCTTTCAGGTCTGGAGGAACGTTTGCTGAGCCGTTTTAAATGGGGGCTTTCGGCCGACCTGCAGATTCCTGACCTGGAGACCAGAATTGCGATCCTAAGGAAGAAAATGTATGGAGACGGAATTGAGCTTCCAACAGAAGTGGTGGAATATGTAGCTCAGCATATCGATAACAATGTACGTGAACTGGAAGGGGCCATGGTTTCTCTACTGGCACAGTCTACACTGAACAAAAAAGATATCGATCTTCCGCTGGCCAAGTCTATGCTGAAGAATTTTATTAAAAATACCACAAAGGAAATTTCAATGGATTATATCCAGAAATTGGTTTGCGAATATTTTGAAGTGCCTGTGGAGATGCTTAAATCCCCTACACGTAAACGTGAAATTGTTCAGGCCAGACAGATTTCTATGTACTTATCTAAAAGTCTGACCAAAACTTCCCTGAAAGGAATTGGTGCATTTTATGGTGGCCGCGACCACTCTACTGTGATATATGCCTGCCAGACGGTAGAGGACCTGATTGATACCGATAAGAAGTTTAAAGGGTACGTTACAGATATCCAGAAGAAATTAAAAATGAGTTAATCTTTCTCTGATCCTGTTAAGTACTCAACATACGCATAAAATAGAAAAGAGGCCCGAGGGCCTCTTTTCTATTTTATGAGCTGCAGGAGAGCGTAGAACTTCCAGGTTGCTCATTTGCCCATTCGGGTCTCAGTTTGAAAAATTCATCGTGGGCTGAAGAATAAGGAGTTTTAAGGGCTTCCTTTAATTTCAGGAACAATTGTGGGTCACCTTTTTCCATGTCGGTAATGGCCATGTGCAATAAATAATTTCTCAGGATAAACCTGGGATTGGCTGCACGCATCCGCAACAGGCGGCCTGCTGGATTGATGATATGATCTGCAGTGATCCGCTGGATATAAATCTGAATCAAGTTACAGAAGGCATCCGCTGCTACGGCTGAGTTTTCTGCATAAAAGCAGGGTTTAAAATGAAGCAGAATATCTTCCCCGGCAAGGTTTTTACCTGCGTGGATCATTGTTTCCGGAAGGTCGGTCAACAACTGGAAGAAGATGGTCATATCTGGTTTGACCTGTGCAAGGGTCTGTTCAAAGAGGTCAACCAGATTCCTGTCTGGCTGCCTCACCTTATCCAGACCAAGCTTATTGCCCATCATGGTATAGTACTTGTCAAAGTATATATGCTCATAAGCTTCCAGTTCTGCTACCAATTCTTCCGTACTGTCCAGTAGAGGGGCTATTGCACTGGCCAGACAGCCCAGATTCCAGTAGGCAACGGTGTGCTGCTTTCCGAAAGCATATCGCCTGCCCGGTAAATCTGTCGTATTGGGGGTGAAATCGGGATCGTAGGCATCCAGAAAGGAGAATGGTCCGTAATCAATCGTTAGTCCAAGGACAGACATGTTATCAGTGTTCATCACTCCATGTACAAAACCTACCCTGATCCATTCCACCATTAAAGTGGCTGTTTTTTCTACCACTTCTTTATACCACTGTATAACCTTATGCGCTCCTGTGATATGCGGATAAAACTGAGCAATGGTCCAGTCGGTAAGTTTCTGCAGGTTCTTTTCATCCTGTCTTGCCGCAAGCATCTCAAAATTGCCGAAGCGTAAAAAACTGGGAGCGGCACGCATGACAATTGCACCAGGTTCATATGCCGCATTTCCATTATAGAATAAATCACGCAATACCTGGTCACCAGTGCTCACCAGCGCCAATGCCCGGGTTGTGGGTACGCCCAGATAGAACATGGCTTCACTCATCAGGTATTCCCTCATAGAGGACCTCAGTACGGCCCTGCCATCGCCCCTGCGTGAATACGGTGTTGGTCCGGCTCCTTTCAGTTGCAATTCATAAGTCTGTCCTTTGCTGTTTTCCCACTCTCCAAGGGTAATGGCCCGTCCGTCTCCCAGCTGGCCCGCCCAGTTCCCAAATTGGTGGCCTGCATAACAGGCTGCGTAAGGATACATGGATGGGGTAACCAGGTTTCCACCTAATATATTCAGGTCATCCTCCAGAGGGGTGTTGATTTCCAGTTCGGATGCCAGGTCTTCCGACCAGCCAAGGAGTTCTGGTTTCTTTACGGGGGTAGGCATTGTTTTGGCATATAGAAATCCGGGTGTTTGACGTGGATTCAGCAGTCCGCTCTCATCCCCGTCAAATGCAGCGGTAAATTCATTTTTATATTTTTTGATACTCAGATTTTCCATAAAACGAAGATAATATCATCTTTCGGGAAGAAAGTTAATGTTTTGCCATATTATAATGAACCCTGGCCTTTGTGGTCATGGTGGCTGTTTTTAAGTTGGTGAAGGCAGATAATTTCGTTTTTATCAAAGATTGGATTGTTGTGAAAATTAAAATGAACGGAATGAATGGCTGTAAGGAACATTAATTATTTAATTCTATTATATTTTTGTTGCATTGGTTTTAATTAATAATTACTTTATGGTCACACTATATGCCGATATGCCTCAGATTGACATGAATGAAAATGTAGTGTCAATGCATCATCATCAATCAGAGCGGGAACTGGTTCAGGAAATTAAAGCTGGGAATAATGCTTGTTTGTATAAATTATACAAAATGTACGCTCCTTCACTTTTAGGAATTATCCTAAAGGTGATTAAATTCGATGATATTGCCGAAGATGTGTTGCAGGAGAGTTTTGTAAAAATATGGAAATCAATTCATAAGTATGATCCGGATAAAGGGAAACTCTTTACCTGGATGGCAAAAGTTGCCCGTAATACGGCAATTGACTATGTCAGGGGACAAGCCTGCGCGAAGTGTTTAAAGACTACCGAAATTGAAATCGCTACCTACCATGTCGAAAAACATAATCCGGTGTTTTACAATATTGATACCATCGGGTTAAGGGAATTGATCAATGTGTTGCCACAGGCACAGAAGCAGATTGTTGACCTGGTTTATTTCCAGGGATATACCCAGCTCGAGGTTTCCGACCAATTGCAGATGCCCCTTGGGTCGGTAAAATCTAAAATCAGATATGCGATTCTGATGCTTCGCGGACATTTTAAATGACCACCATTTAAATCGCTTCACCCATTTTAATCCTTGTTGATTCAGTGTTAATAAAAGCGCTGTGCTTATATTTTGCTCTTTTTTCCTGTGTAATTATAATTAATTTTGGAATGAGGGGATTGAATATCATCTTTATGTCACCTTATAGGGAATCTGGCTGGACTTACTAATCTTTCTGGTGAAGGGAAAGTCATATCCCCGAATTTGATATTTATAACTATGAAAGCATTAAAGTATAAATCGTTAATTATTGCGGCTTCATTTGTGATTGTCGCGGGGTTAACTTCAGAAAGTGTCTTTGCACAGAGAGGTGGGGGAAGCAGAGGGGGAGGAAACAGTGGCAGCAGAGGAGCCGGAGCAAGCATAGGCAGGTCTGGAGGAAGTGTGGGTAGGAGCAGCGGAAGCATTGGCCGGAGTACAGGCAGTATCAATAGGAGCAGCAGCGGTATAAACCGGAGTAGTGGGAACATTACCCGGGGCAATGGAAATGTCGGCCGGGGCAGTGGTTATAGTGGAAGGGGAAACGACAGGATAGCTGGGCGTTATGGAAGACCGGGTAATAACAGATCTGCATATGGCAGACCTGGATATGGTCGCCCCGGATACGGAAGGCCTGGGTACGGAAGACCGGGATATTACCGGCCAGGTTACAGGAGATCCTATTATGGATTTTATGGAAGGCCGAATTATGGGTATTACAATTACTACAGGCCTTACCTTGGCTTCAGCTTTAATGTATTGCCATTTGGTTATTATCCATTTATGTTCGGGGCAGATCAGTTTTATTATTCAGGCGGCTTGTTTTACAGGCAGTATGATAACCAATATAAAGTAGTTGATCCACCTGTTGGCGCTGAAATTAAAGAGCTGCCTGGAGACGCCAGGGAAATTGTGATCAATGGACAGACTTTCTTTGAATATAAAGGTGTTTATTATACCGCAGTTCAGAATGCTGAAGGCAAAACGGTGTATACGGTAGCAGGAAAAGATGGGGTGTTGAATACCGATGCAGATGCGGAAGGTATCCCGGAAATCGGTGACGTGGTGACCGAGCTTCCTGAGGGCAGTAATGAAGTGGTGCTGAAAGGAGAAAGGTATTTTGTTTCTCCCGATCATGTCTATTATGAAGAGGTGGTTGACGGGACTACGGTTACTTATCGCGTAGTCGGACATTAGTTAAATCATCTGGTCAAACTGGTAAAGGAAATACAGCCATGGAGCTGATATTTCCTTTTTTTATGTATGGCCCATGCATGGATGAAAGGTGTTAAATTTCGCTGTTCCTGTTTCATCATGGGAAAGCAAACATTTGAAACTAATTGTTTAAACATGCTAAATAGTTTTAGATTTGTTTATATGTCAAAATTTAAAGCACTCCTTTTTGATCTGGATGGAACACTTGTTGATTCAGAGCATTTTCATTTTAATACCTGGAACGAATTACTTGCCCACTCGGGCGTAAAACTGGAATACGACGACTTTCTTAAAAATTATGCAGGAATTCCCCTTCCAGGCAACGCAAGCAGGCTGAAAGGTCTTTATGAAATAGCCACGCCTCTTGAAGAATTGATTGCGCTTAAAGAAGACCTTACTGTAGAAAGGTTAAAAACCAGCGAAATCGGCCTGATGCCTTTTGTCCAGGAAAGCATGGATTACTTTTTTAGCAAGGGACTGGATATGGTATTGGTAACCGCCAGTAAAAGACCAGATGTGAATGAAATGTTTCATAAAAACGGACTGGAAAAATATTTCAATTTCCTGGTGACCAGAAGTGATGTGACCCATAGCAAGCCGGATCCCGAATCCTATAATCTTGCGGTGGCGAATCTGGGCCTGGCAAAAGAAGAATGTCTGGTGTTTGAAGATACCCTGAACGGTTTACGTGCTGCCAAGGCTGCTGGTTTAACCTGTTATGCTATTCAGGCAAATACAGATGACCACGGGAAACTGGCGGCTGCGGATAAAATATTCCTCAATTTTGAGGAGGCCAGAAACTACCTGATCGATAATGATTTAATCTGATTTTCCGCAGGAGTTACAGGTCTTTCCGCTGCCTGCCGGGAACAGTATGTTTGTATCTAATCCGATAAGGGTATTACCTTTGCTGAAATGGAGTATTTTAAAAAGCAGCTCGAATTGCTGACAATTGAGCGTGAAGAAGACCTAAGGGCTTATCTTCGCCTGACGGGAACTTCTTCTGTGACGGAGCGGCGGGAAAATGGACTCAGCTGGTATCCTATTGCCATCCGTGGAACGGAAATGAGCAGGGGGGACTACCTTAGTGTAGAGATGGAACGTACTACCCACCACGATCTTTCCCATCAGTTTCGTTTTGGGGCATCGGTGGTCTTGTTCTCTAACCATGATCCGAAAAATGACAGGCTTGAAGGTATTATAGGCTATATCAGCGGTAACCGCATGAAAGTCACGCTGCGCAGTGATGAACTGCCGGATTGGGCATCAGATGGTAAATTGGGCATAGATTTGCTTTTTGATAACAATAGTTATGATGAAATGCAGTCTGCACTCCAAACGGCCTCAGTGCTAACTGATAAAAATGAAGAAGGACGGTTAACAAAAATACTCACCGGCATAGCCTCTCCGGGCTTCAGGCTTTTGCCTTATACCTTCCAGCATCCGGAATTAAATATCCGGCAGCAGCAGGCCGTCAACCAGATTCTGTCGGCAAATGAACTTGCTATTGTCCATGGCCCTCCTGGTACCGGCAAAACGACTACCCTTGTACAGGCGATAAAAGCGCTGCTGAAGCAGGATCATCAACAGATCCTTGTCGTAGCCCCAAGTAATACCGCTGTGGATCTTTTGAGTGAAAAGCTGGCAGCTGAAAGCTTAAGTGTAGTGCGTATAGGTAATCCTGCGCGGGTATCGGCAGCATTGATGTCACTCACGCTTGACCACCAACTGGCGTCACACCAGGAGATGAAACAAGTAAAATCCCTGAAGAAGCAAGCCAGCGAATACAAAAATATGGCGCATAAATACAAGCGTAATTTTGGTAAAGCAGAACAGGAACAACGTAAGGCACTTTTTAATGAGGCAAGGAAAATAAGCAGGGAAGTTGAACAGATTGAACAGTACATGATGGACGACCTGCTGAATAAAACACAGGTCATTGCCGCGACACTGGTGGGCGCCAACCATTATACGATACGTAACCGTAAATTCGGTACGGTAGTGATAGATGAGGCCGGGCAAGCCCTGGAACCCGCCTGCTGGATTCCACTGATGAAATCGGATAAGGTTGTTTTTGCAGGGGACCATTGTCAGTTATCACCAACAATTAAGTCGAATGAAGCTGCCAGGATGGGCTTAAGTACCACATTGCTTGAAAAATGTGTGCAGCTGCATCCGGAAAGTGTAACCTTGCTGGAAGAACAATACCGGATGAATGAAAAGATCATGCGGTATTCTTCAAGGGTGTTTTATGGGGACCAGTTAAAAGCGCATGGTACGGTAGCCGGACATTTGCTTTTTTCGGGAGATACGGCACTGGATTTCATTGATACGGCAGGGACAGGTTATGAGGAGAAAGCAGAAGGAACAAGTACCACAAATCCTGAGGAGGCCTCTCTTCTGTTGAAACACCTTGCGCAGCTGTGTACCGAGCTGAATAGCCATTATACAGCAGATGATTTTCCTTCCATCGGCGTGATCTCTCCTTATTCCCAGCAGATTCTCGTGATCCGGGACCTGTTGCTGAACAATCCTGAATTACAGCCCTATGCCTCAAAAATTACCGTGAATACCATCGATAGTTTCCAGGGGCAGGAGCGTGATGTGATTTATATCAGTATGACCCGGAGTAATCCGGAAGGGATTATAGGCTTTCTGTCAGATATCAGGCGTATGAATGTTGCAATGACAAGGGCGAGGAAGAAACTGGTTGTTATAGGGGATAGTGCGACTTTATCCAGATTACCCTTTTACGCTGGTTTTGTCAGCTATACGGAGGAAGTTGATGCGTATAAAAGTGCATGGGAATTTATGGATTTATAAAGCGGAAGAGGTAAAGAACTGATTTTCTTAGCCCGGTTTCCTAACCGGGCATTAGCCGAACGGTGATGACCTGAAGAAATCGGATCATGTGCAGTTCTATTTTTGCTGATCCAGATATACCGTCAATATATTCTTCAGGTAGATCTCCGGCTTAGGCATGACAATAACTGCACCTTCTAATTTATCCTGCGAATGTTTCAGGTAATTTGCCTTAATCTTACCCCATTCCTTGGAATAAAGTTTAATGAACATCTCTACAAATTCCTTATCTGTATATTCTTCCGGAAGTTTACTCAATACAATTGCTATCTTTTCTTCTTTTCTGTGTAATACTGCCATGTTATTATTTTAATGGGTTGCAAAGCTAGGAATAATATTAAGCTTGCAGCATTTTATAATGATCAATTATCAGGCCCAGTAAATTACTGTTCACCTCGGTCTTGCCTACAGGTTTCCATTGATTGTCTTGGTCTGTCTGGATTTCAAAATTTTCATGGTCTTCTAGGGAGACAATATGGTTGGTCTCCTCTCCCTCAGTAACCGTATGTATGGTTACCGGGACAGTTTGCCCCTTGTATTCAACCTCGAATCTTGTTGTGGTATAACTCATATCCAAAGGTATGGTTTACGAAATTTATTTTTGAATTTTATTGTTATATTGAAAGCGTTTTGAGTAAAGGGGTGTGGAAAGAATATTTTTGTTAATATTTAACACAGTACGGGAAATAATGTTTACTTATGTTATTCCATAAGCTTCAAGGTAACCAAAAATAAATGTATGACTGATTTTCAGAAAAAATATTTGAAGATTTTTATCTTCTTTATTTTACTTCTTACCGTATATAGTTGTAAAACAGTATCTCCTGAAAGCAAGGTGCTAACCATTTCCCGGGGAACCAGTTTTGGACATTGCCGTGGAATCTGCAATAAGGAAATTACCGTTGGTCCTGCTGAGGTGGTTTATAGCCAGTGGGCAAACGGTGAAAATCCAGGGACAGTGAAGGTAGTCAGGGTACTTCCGAAAGAAAAATATGAATCACTGCTTAAAGATTTGGATCGCCAGTCCTTTGCTGAGTTGAAGGAAACCATTGGTTGCCCTGATTGTGCCGACGGTGGGGCGGAATGGTTAGAGGTGACAGCAGGAAATAAGAAAAAAAGGGTAACTTTTGAATATGGGAAGTCTCCAGAAAAACTAAAAAACATCATCATCCAGCTAAAAAAAATACAGGAGACATTTGAGAAATAAGCGAAGAAATATTTAAATTCAATGTTGCAGACTCCGTCTGATGAGATGGATCACACCTGCTGCAAAATATTACAAAGTATTGTAACATGGAACACCATCCCGAATATCGAAAAGATGAGCTGACACTTAAAAAGTCGCTGGATCTGTATGAAAAAGCCAATGAAATGGCTGGAGTAGGGGTATGGGAGGTGGATTTTGTGACGAATAAACTCTTCTGGTCAGTTGTTACGAGGCAGATACACGAGGTTCCCGACGATTATGAACCAGAATTTCAGGCGGCCATCAACTTTTATAAAGAGGGATTCTGTAGGGAAGAGCTGCTTAGGAATTTTAACCATACCGTAGAAACCGGTGAACCTTTTATGGTGGAGCTGCAACTGGTTACTTTCAAGGGAAATGAAATGTGGGTGAGGGCCAAGGGCAGTGCTGAATTTAAGGAAGGACGTTGTCTCCGTTTATTCGGAACCCTGCAGGATATTCAGATACAGAAACTTCAACGGATTCAACTTATCAACAGTGAGATTAAATACCGCTCTGTCATTGAGAACTCCCTCTATGGCGTATTGTTAACCTTTCCCGGCGGATTTGTATTGGATGCCAACCAGGCCGCCTTAAAGATGTTTGGCTATACCCTGGAAGAAATCAGGAAACTATCAAGGTATGATATATTCGACATCAACCATCCAAACTTGTCCCGTTTTCTTAAACGCAGGGAAAAAGATGGAAAGGCCAAAGACGAAATCACTGCTATCCGTAAGAACGGTGAAATCTTTCCCTGTGAGATTTCAGGTGCTTTTTTTACAGATATCGATGGAACGCGGTTGAATAGCCTGGTTATTGTGGACATTACCCATATTAAACAGGCAGAGCGTGCGCTGGCATTGAGTGAGGACAAATACCGTAAGATTTTTGAAAACATACAGGATGTTTATTACCGGACGGATAAAGATGGGGTCATCATTGAATTAAGTCCCTCCATAGAATTTTATAATTATAAGCGTGAAGATCTAATCGGATCACTTGCCAGTGATTTCTACTATTTGAATGAAGAGAAGGATAAAATCCTGAATGTGCTGAAAAAAGAGATGAGGGTAAGTGACTTTGAGGTGAAATTGAGGAGCTCAACGAATGAGCTGTTTTATGCCTCTGTGAATTCCCGACTGGTGATGGAGAATGGGATATTTATGGGCACTGAGGGGATCATACGTGATATCACGCTCCGTAAAATTCAGGAAAATGAATTGGCTTCCTTAAATACTGAACTGAAAGGCCTGAATGAACACAAGGAGAAATTATTATCGGTGATCGCCCATGACCTGAAAACCCCGATTGCCAGTTCGCTGAAGCTGGCAGAGCTGGCGCTGATGGATGTGAGTGAGACGTCTAAGATTGAACTGATCGAATATTTAAGTAAAATCAGGGTGGGACTGGACAATACAAATGAATTGTTGGAGGATTTACTGAGCTGGGCGGCAAGTCAGTTTGGTTCAGTGATTTTTAATCCTGTATGTATTGAAGACCTTAAAGGACATATCTATACCGGTATCACAAGGCTGGTTCCTATTGCTGAAGCCAAAGGGATTAAACTGACACAGCACATCGATCCTGGAATTGTTCTGATCGCTGACAAAGATATGCTCGATGCCATCATCAGGAATATTGTTTCCAATGCCATTAAATTTACAGGCAGGGGCGGACGGGTAGAGATAACGGCAAAGTCACGTAAAGACGATGTTATTTTTTCCGTGACTGATACCGGGATTGGGATTTCCCCTGCTATCGTCAATGTTTTATTCGAGAAAAGTTTCAACTATACAATCTATGGTACTTCAGGTGAGAAGGGTACCGGACTTGGACTGGACTTGTGCAGGGAATTTGTTGAGAAGCATAAAGGTAAAATATGGGTAGACAGTACGGTGGGTAAGGGAAGTACATTTTATTTTACCATTAAAAAGGTATAGCAGGCGGCATGGCAGAGATGCCGCTTTTCATTGCTAAAGATTAGACCTGGAATTCCTTAACCGATGAATAAATGAATGTTTTTTCCAGATGTGCCGTATACCTTTTCATGTCACGGGGAACATCTGCATTCTTTTCAATATCATGAAAATGGATACTTTCCAGTGGCTTCATCCCTGTGAAGGCATTCATGCGGTGGAAGCCGAACAGTGCTCCCTCATCTACCGATTTTTCCATAAAGAATTCTCCGGGAATGGTAAATGCTTCTTCAGGGGCATTCCATGAGGTTGTTACCATGTATTTCTTGTCAAGCAACATCCCACCAGTACCGTAGTTTCTTGTCGGATTTGCGGAACGTCGTCCGTCACTGTGGTAGATTCCATTGGCATGGCCCTGGGTAAATACCACATCGATATATTTCTTGAAACCATGGGGCAGCTGAAACCACCAGATCGGCGTATGGTAAATCACCACATCTGCCCATACATAATTGTCTACCTCCTGCTGCGGATCATAGTCGTCATTTACATTGGTCATCCTTACTTCAAAACCGGGATGGCTCCGGAAAAAGTCAATGGTCGTATCTGTTATGGTTTCATTGAATCGGCCCCCGGAATGTCCGAATTTCTGGCCTCCATTGATGATAAATATGTGCTTCATTATTTTGTATGTTTATCCTGCAGTCCCCTGCTATTATTTACAGTTCGGGCTATCAGGTGTTTTTTAATTACAGTACAAAATTATGGCCTTTGGGGCTACTATTATAATAGTATGAATCATAGTTATCTATTATTTATGTGATAGTTGACCCGGGTTTTAGAAGTGATGCTATTACATCACCTGGCGGATGAGCTCTTTGATACGGGCAATTTCCTCAGCATACAAGGTGTTTTTCCGCGTTGCAAAATATAGGGTATTTTCCAGGAGGGGGTTGCCTTCCCAGATGACCTTTACCTGTTCCGCATCAATTTCCTTTTTTCCGATATGACTGGGAATAATGGCGAGGCCATTTCCGCCACTCAGGCAGCGTACAATGGAATTCAGATTTGGAACAATATAGTTCGGCCGGAAATCAGGATACTTGTTGAAGTTCAGCTGCCAGAATTTCCTGAGATGCTCCATATCTCCGGTGGTTCCATACCATTTATGTGTAGAAAACCAATCCAGCAGGCCATTGGGTTTACCTGTTTTAAGCAATGCATCAAATTCATCCTGGTTGACCTTGCTGCCCCCTATAAGAACAATCCTTTCAGATGAAAATGCCTCATGTTCAATAGTTGCAGCCGTTCCCCTCTGTGGAGTAATGATGAGGTCAAGAATACCCTTCTCCAGATTTCCCAGCATCTCAGGATATTCTCCAAACTGGATGATGAGGTTAAACGGAAGTGTAGACACATAAGGTTCGAGCGTGATCTGGAAGGTCTCAAAACACATGCCGACACTAATGGTAGGGGTATGCTTCTCATTGCTCTTCTGGAAATTCTTTTCCGCATCCTCCAGCTTGCCCAGGGCTTCGATGATGAAATTGTAAAAGACCTTGCCCCTTTCTGTAGGTACCATTTTACGGCCTGTGCGGTCAAATAACTTGTACCCTACATAACTTTCCAGTGAACTTAGGTGTAAGCTTACACCAGGTTGAGAAATGAACAGTGCTTCCGCTGCCCCCGTAAGTGTTCCACTTTTATAAATTGCCTTAAAAGTCCTGTACCATTCTAAATTAACCATGTGGATGAACTATCAATTATAGGATAGAAGATGCAAAAATAGAAAATTTTATAATACCTCCCACTGCCTTTGCAGCCTAGCCGTGATTGCCTAGTTTACCGGAAGATGGGGGCGCCCCTAGCTGCTGCGCACATATTTAGTTGCATCATGGATAAGGAGGCACAAACAAAATTGCTATTTTTAACAGTTTAACTTATCTTTCCTGATGCCCATCAAAGTTGTACCTAAGCTGTTTCTCTTATGCATGTTTCTTTTTTGCCCCTGGTGTTCGTGGCTGGCGAAGGGACAGGAGGATATAAAATGCAAGATTGAACACCTGACTACAGAAAATGGCTTATCCCATGATGGTGTCATGACCATGATCAAAGATAAGGATGGCTTCATGTGGTTTGGAACCTGGGACGGGATAAACAGATATGACGGTGTAAATTTTGTAACCTATAAGGGAAATGCCGGCGACAGAACAACGCTGAACAACAACAGGATAGATCAGATCGTAGAAGACCATCAGGGTAACCTATGGTTGAAGGCCTATGATAACCAAATCTACCGTTTCAATAAGAAGACAGAGCGTTTTTTGTCGGTTGCTGAAATCATCAAAGATGAAAGTATCAATTTCGAAAAAATTATCCTGACCAGGAGCGGGAATATTTGGCTGACGACTGATGGTCGCGGTGTATTCCTTGTTCAACAGGATGATGGGGCCATTCCGAGAATTGTAAACTATCAGGTTAACAAGGATATGGTCTCACCTGCGGAGGGTAAGATTAATTTTTTGCAGGAAGATCTGAACGGAAATGTTTGGATAGGGGCCAAAACCGCATTATATCTTCTGAAAAAGAATGATCAGGATAGCCTCCTCTATAAAACTTACCGGTTATTTAAAAAAAAGGAAGCGGTCTGTTTCCTTGAAGGTACTGATTGCATATGGTTTGGCTTCCATTCAGGCGAAATAGCCACTCTCGACAAACGCTCGCAACGTTTTGGATTGAAAAGGATGTCCGCCGGGAGGATCAACGCCATGTACTGCTCTAAGTTAAAACAAAAGAGCTATTTAACTACCTCAAGCGGCGAATTGATCCAGGTTTCGCCCTCCTTAAACGAAACGAAAAGGTTTTTTTATGGAAAGGCGCTTTATTCAATATTCGAAGATAAAAGGGGGATGGTATGGCTGGAGCCTGAAAACCAGGGTGTAATAAGATTCAGCCCATGGAGCAAATCTTTTAAAGATTTCCTTCAGAAAAGGGATGTCATGCAGCCGACAAAATATTACAATATTTTTGAAGATCGTGATGATAGATTATGGATCGCAACAAAAGGCGGTGGATTTGGCTATTATGATGAGCAAAATGAATCCTTATCCTATTTTTATAATCAACCTGGTCATGCCGGCAAACAATTTTCAAATACCGTCTCATCTATTTATATGGATGACCAGGCAAAAGTCCTGTGGTTAAGTACAGAGGATAGGGGGATACACAAGATCATCTTCCAGCCCGAAAACTTCAAGTATCATCTTATGGATAAGGACCGGTCAAATAAATCCTTAAATGAGGTACGGGCTATCTACAGGGATAGCAGAAATAGAGTATGGCTTACATCGAAATCGGGAAATGTAGTCCTGATGCAAAACGGGAAAAAACTGGATGATCCATTCAATGGCACCTTTAGGGAAAAACTCCAGTTCATCTATACGATATTAGAGGATCGCAAGGGGAATATCTGGCTTGGAACGAAGGGCAATGGCCTGTTCAAGGCTACCCCTTTAAATGCACAGCATACAAAGTATACACTCCGGCAATTTCTGACGGACGAAAAAGATAACTACAGTATCCACCATAATCATATTTATAGCCTCATTGAGGACCGCCAGGGTAGAATTTGGATAGGTACCTACGGAAATGGCCCGGGGGTGATTGAAAATCCCCATGCCGACCATATCAGATTCAATAGTGTCAGAAACACGCTTCGGGACTATCCCATCCATTCTTCCCCTAAGATAAGAAGTCTTACCGCAGACAGTAAAGGGAGGATATGGATGGCAACGACCAATGGATTGGTCATCTGTGATCCACAGGCGCGAAAGCCTGAACATTACCAGTTCCAATCTTACAGGAAAGTCCCGGGAAACAGTACTGCTTTGGGCAGTAATGATGTGAGGTTTGTTTACCAGGATAGCCGGAACCAACTGTGGATAGCGACCTCAGGTGGAGGCCTCGGTAAGGTAGTAGAGGCAAAAAATGGCGAGATTGGATTTAAAACATTCACAAAAAGAAATGGACTCTCCAGCGATTATATCCTGGGCGCAGTCGAAGATGGACACCATAATCTATGGCTTACTACCGAGAATGGAATTTCAAAATTGGACCTGTCAAAAGAACAATTCAGAAACTACAATTCCTATGACGGCTTACTGAAGATTGGTTTCTCTGAAGAATCTGCCCTGCGGCTAAAGGATGGAAGTTTGATATTTGGATGTACAGAAGGCTACCTGAAATTCTATCCTGATGCCATCAAAGACAGGCAGATCAAAGCGAACCTTGTGCTGACCAGCGTGCGGGTTAACAACAAGGAGCCAGACTTGAATGCAGACGAGAGCCCTAATCCGTATAACATTGCCTATGCAAAGTCTCTACGGCTTCGTTACAACGAAAATACAATCAGCATCGACTACACCACTTTGGATTTTAGGTCTAACAGTAAACAATCTTATGCCTATCGCCTTAGGGGATTTGACGAACACTGGCATGACGTCAAAAACCTTCAGAAGGCCACCTATACAAACCTGCCCCCTGGCAATTATATTTTTGAAGTAAAATGCCTGAATACAGAGCTGTACAGTATGTTGCCTATCAAACGTTTGTCCATCACAATTGATCCTCCGATCTGGAAAACCAAATGGGCGTATTTCCTTTATTTTGTCCTGCTGTTGCTGGTGTTGGAAGTGATTCGCAGGATCACACTCTCCTTCATAAAATTGAAAAACAGGATCGCAGTGGAGCGGCAGGTAACCGAGTTGAAGTTGAGTTTCTTTACTAATATTTCGCATGAGCTTAGGACACCGCTTACCTTGATCACAAGCCCTATTGAAGAGATCTATAAAAATGAGTACCTCAGTCCACGAGGACAGGAATACATCGAGATCGTCAGAAAAAATGCTTCCCGTATGGGGCGTTTTATCAATTACCTGCTGGATTTCAGAAAGGTTCAAAGCGGAAAAAGCAGTGTAAATACAAAGGCTATCGAATTGGTTTCGTTTATGGACCAGGTCGTAGCTTATTTTGCTGAACTCGCAAGGGAAAAAGGGATACTGATCAGGGTTGAATCTCAAAGGCCTGAGATTTTCATGATGGCAGACACGGAAAAATTGGAAGTGATCATTTATAACCTGTTATCGAATGCCTTGAAGTTTTCCTATGACCATCAGCAGATCCTGATACGGATTTTCGAGTTGGAGTACCAATCGGTCCAGATAGATATCGTAGATAAGGGAATTGGTGTCGAAGAAACCAAATTGAATGATATTTTCGAGCTTTATTATGAAGAGGAAAGATTGGGCCGTAACCAATTTGAAGGCACCGGTATTGGTCTGGCATTGTGCAAGGAATATGTAGCGCTTCATAAAGGCAGGATAACAGCAAGAAATAATCCGGACCATGGTCTTACGGTTACCGTGGTACTGCCTAAAGGAGAATTTGTTGGAACGATGCCCGAAGTGGTCAGTACCCATGTCTCCGGCGAGGATGTAGATTCCGGCGAAACTGAACATCAGGAATTTTTTCCGGATGTAACGGATGTCCAAAATGGATTAGAAAATCCACTGGTATTGATTGTGGAGGACAATGATGACTTAAGAAAATTCCTTTGGAACCAACTGTCGGATAACTACAGGGTAATAACCGCTGAAAATGGCCTGCAAGGCCTGAAGAAAGCTAAAGAATTTCTCCCGGACATCATATTGAGCGATATCATGATGCCCGAAATGGATGGGATCGAGATGTTAGACAAGATCAGGAATGAAATGAGCACCAGCCATATTCCGGTCATCTTGTTGACTGCCAGGTCTACTATAGCGCATAAGATCAGAGGTCTGGACTACGGAGCCGATGCTTATATCACCAAACCTTTTGAGACAGATTTCCTGAGGGTTTCGATCGAGAGTCTTATTAAACAGAGAAAACGAATCTTCGAATCTATACTCAGACAAAAGACAAACTTCGAATTGGCACCCAGTGAAATAACCATTACAACAAAAGATGAGGCATTTTTGAAGGAGGTGATAACGATTGTGGAGAATGAAATGGAAAAAGCAGATTTCAGTATTGATTCTTTTGCTGATACCGTTGGATTGGGGAGGGCAACATTTAACAGGAAGTTCAAATCCCTTACCCATATGACTCCGGTTGAATTTGTCAGGGATATGCGTTTAAAACGGGCAAAACAACTGTTTGATGCAGGTGACCATAACATTGCCGTTATCGCTTATTCAGTAGGTTTCAACAGTGCGGGGTATTTCAGTACTTGTTTTAAGGAAAAGTATGGCATGGCTCCGACTGAGTATATCAAAAAGCAGATCTAGGATGAGTTCTCCATTGTATAGATTTTTGTTTAAATGCCCAAGGTGTTGTTATACAGGTTTTTGTATTTGTTTTCGGGATGCCGGACTAAGAGATGTTGTTAAAAAAATGAAAGCTTTTGCGTAATTTTTAAAAGTCTTTTTCTCCTGGTAAGGGTAGGTTTGGATGCTTCATCAAATCATGATACAATTGTGATCCTGTTGATATAACCAAATATAAAATCTGAATCAAGAACAAATGAGACTGACCTTTAAAACGACAAGGATCTTATGGGGTCCAACACTTTTAGCATTCCTGGTATTCGTTGCCTTTAGGCCTAAAGATCCAGGCAAGGTCTGGCGTTCGTCAAAAGAGCCTTTGGCTGAACTTGCCCAATTGAGAAAGGTCATCAAAGAACCCATTTTTAAGCACCAAGACTATCTGTTGACTGCTTTCGGTGCTCTGGGTGACGGAAAAACCATGAATACCGAGGCTTTTAAAAAGGCTATCGAGCAGTGCAACCGCGATGGAGGGGGAAGGGTAATTGTACCAAAGGGTGTATACCTGACCGGAGCTATTTACCTTAAGAGTCATGTAAATCTACATTTTGAGGAAGGTGCCAGGGTATTGTTCAGTCGTGATGTCAAAGACTACCCCATTGTGTTTACCAGATGGGAGGGGATGGAGTGTATGAATTATTCTTCCCTGTTCTATGCTTATGGCGAGAAGAATATCGCTATCACAGGTAAGGGCTATATCGATGGTAATGCTGATCAGGACAATTGGTGGAGTTGGTGCGGTAGTCCCAGGTTTGGTTGGAGTGAAGGAAAAGCCAGTCAACGTGCCGGGCGAAATCTGCTGCATGAGTTGAACAAAAAGCAGGTAAATCCGAAGGACAGGGTTTTTGGAGAGGGGTATTTTCTTCGGCCGAATATGGTCCAATTTTACAAATGTGAGAATGTTCTGATTTCCGATGTAGAGATGACCAATTCCCCGATGTGGTTCCTCAATCCGGTTCTATGTGAAAACGTTATCGTCAGAAAGATCAGGATTGTTTCCCACGGCCCCAATAATGACGGCTGCGATCCTGAGTCCTGTAAAAATGTATTGATCCAGGATTGCTACTTTGATACAGGTGATGATTGTCTCGCGATCAAATCGGGCAGGGATCAGGATGGCCGCAGGATCGGCAGACCTGCAGAAAACCACATCATTGAGCGGTGCGAAATGAAGGATGGACATGGTGGTGTGGTTATCGGTAGTGAAATATCGGGAGGAGCAAGGAATATTTATGCCATAGACTGTATCATGGATAGTCCAAACTTGGATCGGGTACTTCGGCTGAAGACGAGTTCTTCCAGAGGGGGCATTATTGAAAATATTTTTATGATGGATGTTAAGGTCGGTACCTACAAGGATGCCGCTGTCACCTGTAATATGTTTTATGAAAATCCAGGGGATTTTTTACCAACGATCAGGAATGTTTGGGTTGAAAATCTAGATGTGGCAAAGGGTGGTCAGTATGGTCTGTTCATCAAGGCCTATAAAGCATCTCCGGTTCAAAATCTCACAATGGTCAATTGTACGATTAGGGGAGTTAAGGAACCTATGAAAATTGATTACTATAAGGACCTGAAACTACAGCAGGTTACCATTAACGGTAAGCAGGTTTCACTATCAGGCAATTAAGATTAAACATACCCTATTGTTGCTAAACATCAGTTACATGACCGCTAAAAAAGCTTTTATCATTTTTTCCCTTTGTATAATTCATTTAACCACATTCGGTCAGTCAAAGGTTGAACAATGGAAACGGTTTGAGATGACATTCAACCAAACGTTTTCAGGAAATGCATTTACCGATGTTCAATTGCAGGCTACATTTTCCAGTTCCGACACTACTTATATCATCAAAGGTTTCTATGATGGCAATCATACGTTCAAAATTCGTTTTATGCCACCAAAATTGGGAGTCTGGAACTATACCGTTCAAAGTAACCTGGAGAAGCTCCACAATAAAAAAGGTTCTTTTGAATGTGTCAAAGCGATATCCGGCAACCATGGGACGGTAAAAGTTGCCAATACCTATGATTTCAGATATGCAGATGGAAAGCCATACTATCCCTTTGGGACAACTGCCTATGCATGGACTCATATGTCCAAAGCCATACAGGAAGAGACTTTAAACAGCTTGAAGAAAGCGGGTTTTAATAAGATACGGATGTGTGTTTTTCCAAAGAACTATGATTTGGTAAGGGAGGAGCCTGAGCTTTACCCTTTTGAAGTGAAAAAGATCGAAAAGGATACCAAGGGAAATGAAGTGAGGATCTGGGATTTTGAAAAGTTCAATCCTGCGTTCTTCCAACATTTGGAGAAAAGGGTTGCCGATCTGGATGCCTTGGGTATCGAGGCTGACCTTATTCTCTTCCACCCCTATGATAAGGGAAGGTGGGGATTTGATGCGATGCCCAATGAAGTCAATGTGCGGTACCTTGAGTATATGCTGGCCCGTTTAGGATCCTACAAAAACGTTTGGTGGTCGTTGGCCAACGAATGGGATTACCTGAAGAGCAAGACTGTTAAGGATTGGGATCTTTTTGCGGAAACCATGGCGCAGAAAGACCCATACAAACATCTTTGTTCTATTCATGGGGCTTCTTCTACCTATTACAATTATTTCAAACCTGAGTTTAGTCATGTCAGCATACAGGATGAGATACCCGTGGGGAATCCCAGTGCTGCTGGTCTCTTGAGGAACATATACCATAAGCCGATTATCAGCGATGAGGTTGGCTATGAAGGAAATCTGAAATCCCGTTGGGGAAGGTATAGTCCTGAAGAAATGAACCATTTGGTTTGGAATGGGGTAATCGCTGGAACATACGTTACCCATGGCGAGTGTTATATGTTCAAGGATAAAACGGATATTATATTTTGGGGAAAGGGTGGGACATTCAGGGGAGAGAGCTGGAAAAGGACGCCGTTCATAAGAAAAATTGTCGAAGAATGTCCAAACAGCCTGCAATTGTCAGATATAGGCAGGGATAATGTGACGGCTACCGCTGGAGATGGTTATTATATCATCTATTTCGGTAAACAGATGAATGATTCCTGGTTCTTTAATCTTCCGGCCAAAAATGGTTCTTACAAAAAGCTAAGCGCCGGCAAGAAATTCAAGGTAGAGATCATAGATACCTGGGAAATGAAAATCCAGGAAGTTCCATTGGTCTTCGAGACGGCTAAAGAAAATGATTATCGTTTGTTCGACAAAGACCTTCAAAAAATACGATTGCCGCTGAAACCTTATATAGCGCTAAGGATAACCGAAATCAAATAAAACTATATTCGAAAATTGATAGGGAAGCCGCCTTCGGGGTGGCTTTTTGCATTGTTGACATCACTGAAAATCAACGAACTCAAACAACAGTATGTTGGAATAGTTTTTTTAGCTGAAGGAAGACCTGAATTCAACAGGAGACATTTTAGTCTTGCTTTTAAACAGCTTGCTGAAACTTTGCGAATGCTCAAAGCCCAATTCATAGGCGATTTCGCTGATAGACAAACCAGTCGTAGAAAGTTTCTCTTTTGCTTTTTCAACAAGTTTGAGGTGGATATATTGCTGTGCATTCTGCCCGATAAGTGAACGGAGCAAATCGCTTAAGTATCCCGGAGAAAGGTTTAATTGTTCTGAAAGGAATTGCACTGTAGGAATGCCTTGATGCAGAGATTGCTGGTTATTGTAATAATTATCCAGAATAGCCTCTGTTTTTTCAAGAATATCATTATTTACCGCTTTACGGGTAATGAATTGGCGCTTGTAAAAGCGATTGATATAGCTGAACAGCAATTCTATCTGGGCAATCATTACTTCCTGGCTAAATTCATCTACGCGGCTATTGAGTTCCTGCCCCATAATGTTGTAAATAGAAAGAATAATGTCTTTTTCCTGTTCTGATAAATGCAGGGCTTCGTTGACGGAGTAAGCAAAATAACCATACTGCTTTATCTTTTGTGCCAGTGGATAACCCAACAAAAAATCTGGATGAATGAGTAGTATGTATGCGTAGGTGTTTTTATTGTACTCTGTAGTGCCTACCAACTGGTTGGGTGCTAAAAACAGCATACTCCCTTCATTAAAATCATAATAAGCCTGTCCATATTTCAGTCTTCCGCTGTTTTTTGTAATGAAGGTTATTTTATAGAAATTTAGCACATCATAAATCGGAGCCATTTCCGTATTAAAAGGATTGCTTTCATTGAAATGCATCAGGCTTATTAATGGATGTTGCGGTTTAGGCAAACCGAAAGCATGATGGCTTTCCGTGATAGACAGAAACCGGATGAGTTTCTCATCTTTTTTTTTCATCGGTATATAATTGTTTTTTAAACGTGATGAAGCGATCATGTACCTATTCATTGCTGTTTGTAAGCGGTAGGCTTATGATGGTTTCATCAGTATATTTCTTTTTTCAGGTAGCGGGTCGTTAAAGTCTCCCGTTTAAATTTAAATAAAAAACCTATGACAATGCTATCGCCATAGGTTTTTATGCTGCTTCATATTACCAGGGAAGACTGTTATCCGGCCCTGTAAAATTGGTAGGCCCTGTAAAACTTCCTGTTGGGATGTCTTCTGCCAATGCCACTCTGATGGGTTCAAGAGAACCTTCTTCAACTGTATCTGTTCCCTGAAAATTATTTAATGCCGTAGCCGTAAAACCCGGGCTGACCAGATTGACTTTGATGTTGGAGCTTTCCAGTTCTATTGCCAAAGACAGGAAAATACCATTGAGCGCAGTTTTAGATGCACCATAAACGGCATCGAATGCCGTACGGTAAGGGTTTGCAGAATCAGAATTTAAAGTAAGGGAACCCAATGCACTCGAAACGGTAACAATGCGGGCGGCTGTTGACTTTCGCAATAATGGCAAAAAGGCCTGGGTTACGGCAAGTGTCCCAAATACGTTGGTATCCCAAACGGTGCGCATCTCACTTATCACTGCGATGCTGGGCAGTTGCGCCCCCAGGATTTCTTCCATTGTACGTCCGGATTTTCCTGCATGTGAAATGGCGGCGTTATTGACCAATAAGCTAAGATATCCGAATTCACTTTCGATCAACTTTACTGCCGCATGGATCGAGCTGGTATCGGTGATATCCAACTGAATTGCTTTTGCCTGTCCACCGATTTTAGCAGCGGCAGTTTCACCTTTTTCCGGATTTCTCGAACCGATATACACCGTATAACCGTGCCCAGCAAGAGCTTTGGCTACTTCATAACCTACACCCGTATTGGCTCCCGAAACAAGTGCTATTTTCTTTTCATTTGCTTGCATAATTGTTTTTTTATATGACAAAATTCTACAAGAACAATACGATAGCTGTAGCCAAATCAGGGATAGTTGTAGCCAAATTGAGGATGGTGTTTCCTTATAGCCTCTGCGTGTGAGCTACCGGGTTAGTTATAACAATTTTTACACGCCCGTCTACCCATTTTTTCCGCTTTAGATTTGGAAATTTTTATTACCTGATGGTTACAATTGGCCAATCCCCGACACTCATGGCTATGGTAAACTTTCGCTCCTTTACTTTGACATATCATTACGGTACTATCTATGGAGGTACTTGCGGTATGGCGGACTGGAAAAATACAGGTTGTACTTATATAAATGGAAAGGAATATGATGATATTTTTCATAGCAAACAAAGTATAGTTTTATATATCTGCCTGTAAATGTATCAATTGTCTGAAGAATATGAAAAATATTGGGAGCTAATTTAAAGTTTTATTTATATGGATAAATACATTGGGATTTATAAAATAATTGCATTTGGAATCTGATATGACAATTACTTTTTTGAAACATACTTTTTATAGATATACTCGGTCATAGGCAATAATCTTTTACGATTATCTTCAGGATGATCACCCCCCGCAGTGTAAAACTCCACATGGCCATCTGTCTTTGCGTAATGAACCTTACCAATATCATTTGCAGTGATCAGCGAAAGGTCAGTTATCTTTTTCAAATGGTTTAACCGAAAAGTATCCAGAACAACGATCGCAGCACCTTCAACTTTTTGGCCATAGGCTATGGATTGATACTGTTTTCCATCCCAATACATATACTGACTTCCTGGATAAATGATATACAGGATACTCACCATAACGAATACAGCAAAAAATGCGATGATCGTTTTTTTAAATTTGGCCGGAATATTTAAAATCCTGTTGTCAACTAGTGGATCCGCTAATCCATATGGTTTAGGTTCAGGCAGGTCTTCTTCTACAATTCTTTTACCGTCTGATGCTACGATGATCTCCGTGTTTTGTTCCTCTTCTTCGGGTTCTGCTGCAGGACTTTCAGCTGCATCTGTAGACAGTTCAGTAGTAGGGCTTGATGGATTCTGCTCTGCTTTAACGAACGCATAAATATCACCAGGTCGGTTTGGCCGTGGTTGAAAGTCTATTAGCCAGGCTAGCAGTTCAATGTTGGCTTCTTCTCTTAAATAAGCTGTTGAGCCTTTTAGAAAGTTATTTAAAGGTCTGAAAATATCAGGATCCGCACTCTCAATGATTGTCAAATATTCCTCAGCATTGTTTCTTTTGCCAAATAATGTTGCGAAGGTTCGGTTGTCCTTCTCTGTGTACCTTTCTGGAAACACATTTACACATTCTTTCTTTAGCCTTGCAGGTGTATGGCGCTGCAAATTAGGGGGCAAAAGAACTTCCTCTTTTTTCTTCTCATAAGCGAGAATTACTGCTTTTGTATACTCTTCAAATCTGCTTAAATCCATTGAGAACTCATAATGAAACGGAATTTTTGGAATTTATCTGGAATCTTCGGAATCCCAATGGAATCATTGGAATCTTCGGAATCCTTTGATAGATAATCATTTACCGCCCCCTATGTTTGCATAAGAAATCAGTTCAGACTTTGATTCGCTATCAGGGTTTAAATGTACAAAACAGATTTCATAATTGATGAAGGCGCGGTAGTTAGTAACCGGTTTGGGAAGCAGTTAATAGCTCCCGCGTTCGAATCACATACTTCCCAAAAATTTCAGAAGGCCTTCTGATTTACAATCGTAGCAGCCCCCGCGAATGGTCGCGGGGAACTACACCGGTATTTCATTCTAAATTTTTGATCATGTTTTTTCAATTCATCATTGCTATGCTTTTGGGCTTCGGATGCCCGTCTACTCCTCCTCAAAACAACCAAGACGGAACTGTTACTACCCAGGGAGGACCACCAACAGTAGGTGACCATGGACAGACGCCACCACCAAAGCTTAATTAGATAAAGAGAGGTCTGGGCGGCAAAACTGCCCAGACCTATTTATTTTAAATAATATCAATTAATTTAGTGAAGCAATAATTTTATACTTATTTTGGTTAAAATTATTGGCTTGAAATATTCCTTTATACTATCTATCTGTTTTCTGTTTTTCCTTTCTTGTACGAATAACCTCAAGAAGGTCAGTAAAGAGGATAACCCCTACTATGACCAGGCCTTTGTATTTTTGGCTAAAGCCAATGCTGACAGTGCCTTTTTATACTTTAATAAAGCTAAGGACTTGTTCCTACAAAAAAAAGATAGCCTTGGGGCTGGAAAGTGTTTGGTCAACATGGGAATCATTTCTACAGATAAAGGGGATTATTTTGGGGCACAGGAATTATCATTGAATGCATTGGCTTATTTTGATCATAAAAATAAAGATCAATTTGTCTTCCTTCGCTCGAATTTCAACAACCTTGGCATTGCCACACATCAACTTAGAGATTATAAAAACGCAGTCAAATTTTATAACTCGGCTATTTTCTTTTCTACTGATTCCTTAGATACGCGTGTTTATTTGAACAATAAGGCGCTGATTTACCAAAAGACTGGCGACTATAAGGCTGCTTTACAAATTTATAGCCAGCTATCTAGAATGCTGAGTAAAAATAAGAAGGAACAGGCCAGGGTACTTACTAATATTTCCTATACGCGATGGCTACAGAATGCTCGGTATAATCCAGTTCCTGATTATTTAAAAGCCCTAAAAATCCGGAAGGAAGAAAATGATCTTTTTGGACAAAATGCAAGCTATTCCCATCTTTCTGATTATTATGCGGTTAAAAGGCCAGACTCTGCATTTCTGTATGCAGATCTAATGTATCAGGTAGCCAGGAAACTTGATCCCCCCGAAAATCAATTGGAGGCACTTCAGAAACTAATCAAATTAAGTGCGCCGAAAGCCATGAAGCAATATTTTGAAACCTATTACCGGTTGGATGATAGTTTGCAAAATGTACGTCGTGCCGCCAAAAACCAGTTTGCGCTTATCCGTTATGAAACGGAGAAGCATAAAGCAGATTTTCTAAAAGTTCAGGCAGAAAACATTCAAAAAGAGAATGATATCCTGAAGCAGTATTTCGCCCTTGGCGCTTTACTGATTATGCTAGTCTCAGGCTATTTTTGGTATAGAAAAAGACAAGAGGCATTAAAACAGGAAAACGAACTTGAAGTAAAAAATACGGAACTGAAGTATGTCAAGAAAATTCATGATAGAGTGGCCAATAAAGTATACCATGTCATGTCTGAAATAGAGAATAGTCCTGGTTTCGACAGAGATATCCTGTTGGATAAACTGGAAGTGCTTTATAATGTATCGAGGGACATCTCGTATGAAAGTAAGGAATTGAATGTAGAAAATAATTATGCAGGACAGCTCTCAGAAATGCTGCAGTCCTACTCTTCAGGAACCCGGGAAATTCTGATCGTAGGAAATGAAGAGGAGTTATGGCAAAGCACGAATAGTGCATCAAAAGAAGAACTTTTTTTTATTTTGCAGGAGCTCATGACCAACATGAAAAAGCATAGTAAAGCAGGAACGGTAATCCTGAAATTCCACTGTGCCAATGGAGACATCCGTATCTCCTACATTGATAATGGGGTTGGTATGACTGATGCTTCCAAGAAAAATGGCCTGACAAATACGGAAAACCGTATTAAAAGTATTCGGGGAACGATTACTTTTGACAATACACTAAAAAAGGGACTGGGAATCAATCTTTCCTTTCCTTTTTCTTAAAAGATAGTCACAATGTTCAAAAAAGTACTTATAGCAGAAGACCACGAACACGCCAATATCTCTGTACGTAAAACCCTGGAGGATTTGGGTATAGAACATAGAGATTTTAGATCTTATTGCGATGAAGCACTTCAACTCTTACGAATAGGTATCCGTCAGGAACAACCTTTTGATTTATTGATCACTGACCTTTCTTTTGATGAAGACAGGAACAATATCCAAAAGATTAAGGGAGGCAAGGAGCTTATTGAAGCGATAAGAGCAGTTCAGCCTTCTTTAAAGATTATTGTCTTTTCCCTGGAAAGTAATATTGATGTTGTTGACGATTTGTTTGATGATTTAGACATCGATGCATATGTCCGTAAAGCGAGGTATGACGCAGAAGATCTTAAACGTGCAATAGATGCCGTATTTAACCATAAAAAATATCGCTCAGCCGATTTAAGGCGAAACAGCAGGACAGATAATTCATACGATTTTAAGGTGGTTGATATTGAAATCATCACCTTGCTGTGTAAAGGCACACCTCAAAAGAATATTCCTGCCTGCCTGCTGGAAAAAAATATAAAACCTGCTGGCTTAAGCAGTGTTGAAAAACGTCTGAATGCCATGAAGACTGCTTTGAATATCTCTACGAATGAGCAACTCATTGCTTACTGTAAAGACAGGAGAATTATCTAATTAGGTGATAAAACCCCATAAGCATACCGCTTATGGGCCTGTCACAATTGCTAAGGCAGGATAAGCATATCATCGCGACTATTTTAAACTTAAGTGCTCCCGAATATGAGGATTGCATTCCGGTATTTCAATTTTGGCATACTGGAATGCAATCCTCTTTTCAATGTGCCAGGTTCTTACGGTAGATCACAGTTTTCGCCTCTCCCCAATCCCAGGAATTCCGGCGGAAGTATACGGCCGGTTTGAAATAATTCTCAAGTTATGCTATTGGTTTTTCTTGTATAAACTCCTGTTTAATAGTCTTTATAAGATTTAATCATTTTACGGTTATCCGTAAAAATACCAGCTTCAAGCGCTATACTTTTGAGGGTATAAACAAAGAAAATTTATAACAATTCATATGAATATACTTTTACTATCCGGATTTCTAATCTTTAGTACAATCACTTTCGCCGGGCCTGGAGATGTCTACATCTGCAATAATAAAAAGGCCGAAAAATACCATTATTCGCCAACCTGCAGAGGACTGAGCAACTGCCAGTTTAAAATTGTGAAGATAACGGCCAAGGCGGCAAAGAATAAAGGAATGACGCTTTGTGCCTGGGAAACTAAGAATAAGAAGTAGGCAGTGAAAGCAAGATTTGTCAATACAGTCATCACGAATCATAAATTAAACTTGGAATGGATTTTAAAGATCAGATAACGCAACTGGCATCTCGCGTAGAGAAGATGTTACCTCAAATTCAAACGGAAGAAGCGACGAAGAATGCTTTGGTTATGCCATTTATCCAGATTATGGGATATGATGTTTTTAATCCGTTTGAAGTGAATCCAGAGTTCATTGCAGATTTGGGTATAAAAAAAGGGGAGAAGGTCGATTATGCCATTATGAAAAATGGTGATCCGACCATCTTAATTGAATGTAAACACCATCTGGAAAACCTTGATCCTCATAATTCACAGTTGTTCAGGTATTTTCATACCACCAAAGCCAAGTTTGGCTTATTGACGAATGGTTTAGTCTACCGTTTTTATACCGACCTGGTCGAAAAAAACAAAATGGATGGTACCCCATTTTTTGAATTCAAGTTAACTGAAATCAAAGAGGCAGAATTGGCAGAATTGAAGAAATTCCATAAGTCATATTTTGATGTGGAAAATATCACCAATACAGCAAGCGAGTTGAAATACCTGAATGAGCTAAAGACCTTACTCCATCAGGAAATTGCCGATCCTTCGGATGGATTTGTTACTTTCTTTACCAAACAAGTATACCCTAAGGTGATCACGGCTAAAGTTAAAGAACAATTCTCACCGATTATTAAACGCACATTTAATCAATATGATTAGTGATGCCATCAATGAACGCTTAAAATCTGCCTTAAACCAGGAAAAGGAGAAAGATGCCGCAGATGCCACTAAAATTCCCTCCACTACGCCTGAGCCGGAATCTGGCATTATAACCACTGAGGAAGAGATTGAAGGGTTCTTTATGGTTAAATCTATTCTTAGGGAAAATATCGACCCTAAAAGAATTACCTACAGAGATGCACTTTCTTATTTCGCCATTCTTTTAGATGATAATAACCGTAAAACCATTTGCAGGTTATACCTGAACACTAAAAAATACCTGGCCGTACTTGATGAGCATAAAAAGGAGACGAAGTACGAGTTGGAGTCTTTAGATGATCTCTATAAACATGCGGGCCTGCTGAGAGAGGTCATTAACCGGTTAGAAGGGATTAAGATTAAATAGCGTCGACCACCACAATTAAATAAAAGATTATAGATTATGAAAACAGATAAGACTCCTGGTTTTGTCAGGATTGCAAGCGCATTTTGGTTACTTATGGTGGTCATTGGCTGCCAGGGTAACCAAGGAAATCAACCTTCTGAAACGCCGTTTGAAGATGCAAAATTCAATGCTTATGACCAGGAATTGGGTACACGTATTGAAGCTTACCACAATACCATTGCGCCGAATAGTGCGAATTCAAAAAGCGGCGATCCAGCCCTGTATATCGATTTCTCTTCGGGAATTAATAAAGCTTTTTCAGATCCGGCAATTAAAGGAATGATGACAAATTGCTTTAATACCGTTTTAGCTGAAAAGTTTGAAGTGTATAAACTGGGCGCAAATACAATAACCCCTTTAAATATTTCAAATACCACCGAGTTGGGGCAGCAGGTCAGTGACCCTGCCCAATATGCCGACATATGGGCTCCGATCCAATTGGCGGTTGAAAAAATTGTGGAAGGCAATAACGATGCATTGCTCATTACTGATTTTGAAGAATGGCAAAAAAATGTTGAGGTCACGAACACTGCATTCCTAAAAATACCTTTCTCCAAATGGTTGAAAAAGGGTAATGCTATACATTTTTTCATCGCAGATTACAAGGAAGCCGGGCTGGATAAGCACCTGTATTTTACGGTCTTCAATTGCGGTCATCCAAATGGGTCAAATATGATATCGAAACTGGAATCACAGCTGGCACCATTGACCACAAGATTTGATCTGTCAGTGCAATCTTACCAACTGCACACAGGTTATCCTGGGGAAAAGTCTGGCGGAATATTTTATGATCCAACTGGAAAATCAGATGCCGCTAAAAATATACTCGACCTGAAGGAGAGTTATGTGAACGGAATGAAAGATGGAAATCATTTCGAATACTATCCTTTAGGCGTAGACTGGAAAACCATAGCTGAGTTACATACAACATACGCAGCCCAGGGGCAGTTTAATGATTTTTTCAGGAAGTTATATATTGATTTAAGCAACGATGACAGTTATACATCCGGTGATTTTGAGGTGAAAGTTGCTGATGTCAGCACTGATTTTGAAAATTTCTCTAAATCTGCTGAAGCTAAAAAGCACCGCCCGAAACTAGCCAAAGGAAGCGATGGTGAGGATAAATTTGCCGATGATGAAACTGATCCTATTGCTTTATCCTGTTATTACAATGATGGAAAATTAAAAGAACAATGGGTCTATAAGGCACAGGCCGCACTGCCGTTAAATGAGGTTTTTATGCTCAACAAATCCTTGTTGGAAAATACCAGGAAATCAGACAGTAGGAAGGTAGAATTCGGAGTGGCCTTTGATCCCGGGTTTAATGTGAAAAACATTCCAAATCCTGATGGATTGCTGAAGGCCGATATCGTATTACTTACTGCTACCCCAAATCTTGCAAATCCTAAACTCTCAAAATTCCAATGGCTGAATGCAAAGCAAGTACCAAATACAGCTTTATATGAATCTATAAAAAATACGCTGCAGGAAGTAAAGCCAGCCAATAAAGTCATCTACTCTTACTATATCAAAACACAACAATAATTCACCTCAAAAAAACATCACATGGAATCAGCATCAGCATATATCTTCACCACCATCACTGCCTTTATCTTTTTACTGTTATCAGCACTCATTGCAAACGCAATCAAATTTGAAGGGGGCAGCAATCCAAAAGATCCGCAAGCACGGAAAACCTGGTTCTGGATCCTGGCCATTTTAAATCCAATCCTGGCTTTTTTGCTGGGCTACTTCGTGTTCAAGCCGGATGCCAACATCATGGTTGTGAACAATTATGTCAGCGCACTAAGTATGGGTACGGCAATAGGATTTGTATTGTACATCCTTTTGGGCTTTGTCCTCAGTAAAGTATTTGCAAACGGCAAAATAGGCCACTGGTTTTAATTCCTTAAAAAAACTTCAATGGATAAATTATTTGTCATCGCCATAGGCGGTACTGGAATGCGCTGCCTTGAATCTTTTGTACACTTCAGTGGCATAGGCATGTTTGATAGCCAGGAAATAGAGGTACTCACTTTAGATACCGATCAGAATAATGGTAATAAAGGCAGGGTTGAAGAACTCATCAACCTCTATAATCGTATCAAAACATCGGGCTCAACTGAGGATGGTGGAACGCCTAATGCGAATACCTTCTTCTCCGCAAAGCTTAATTTACACCGTTTCTGGACAAACTATTCCGGTCCCGGACGAGAGAATTACAAAAACATTGCTAAAATAGCTACAGGCACACCAGAACAGCAGAAAGCCAATAAACTGATCTCAGATTTATTTCTGGATACCAGTTCTGTCCAGGAATTTGCCTTGGACCATGGTTATCGCGCCCAGACACATTTAGGTTCTATGCTGATGTACCATGGTATTGTCGAAGCAGCAAGGAACCTTCTAAAAGGATCTGCAGTGCAGTCCCAGGAACGTGAACTGGATTCTTTTATGGGCAAGCTGGAAAAAGCGGGTGCCAATGCCAGGGTTTTTATTTTCGGTTCTGTTTTTGGCGGTACAGGGGCATCCGCTATTCCTGTGATACCAAAAGCTTTGCAGGATTTTGTAAAGATCCGCTCCAATGGAAATGCCAGCATAGATTTTTCTAAAGCGAAGTTTGGCTCTACGCTATTGACTGAATATTTTACATTTAATAAGCCGGATGCCCAGCAAAAGTCAAGCAAGGCCAACAGCGTTATTGCCGATTCCTCTTTCTTTCCATTAAACAGTCAGGCTGCCCTACAGTTTTACCAAAGTGACCCAACTGTACAGAAATGCTATAAATTACTTTACCACATTGGATGGCCGATAGAAAGTAAAAAGATAGATGGAAACCATACCTCAAACCAGACGGTAACTGGTGGTAGCGAGCAGAAGAATGCATGCCATATTACAGAGTTGCTTTGTGCCTGTGCTGCCTATGACTTTTTTACGCGTAACAATGGTTTTGATAGCGCAAAGGCCGACTATTTGTATAAAGCGGTAGCGTTTAAAGACAATTCGTTCAACTTTTCATTCGATGATTTTATTGGGAAAGACAATCATGCTGGTGAAATCTTCGTGAATAAACTTGGGGCTTTCTTTGCCCTTGCCCATATCTCTTTAACCAAGAATGGTGCTGCATTTGATGATGCCGGTATCAAAGGGTTTATCAGGCAATGTGAGAACCAGAAACTGCATCAGTACAGTACGATTACCGATGCGGAGTGTAATGATATCAATGAGTATTTCAAGCTGTTTGCCTATTCCTTTAAAGCTGCAAAGTTTGTACCTGGATGGCTCTACCAGGTGAGAAGCTCTGTTGCACCCGGAAAATTCCTTTTTGATAGCAAAGCCTTTCCGGATAATCTGGCAGAACTCAAAAAGTTGGATGTAGGAACAATGTTTCTTGATGAAAAACACCATTGGTCGAAAGGTGGGATTTTCGGTGACCGGTACGACACTTTCGTGGCGAAACTGATTAACAGCAGTCCGAAAGAGGAGCAAAAGGTAAATACGACCAAAGAGAAATTCCTCGCCCATATTTTCAATGCACTTACTGTTTCACAAAACTTCAATATCAACTCACATGTCAGATAAAAGAATAAAAGCACTGGCGATAAAAGTTCATCCCAAGACTGAACCGAATGGTGTTGAATTTGCCTGGGACAAAATTCCTCAATTGGAAGTTTTTACCAGGAACATTTTAATACCCGAAATAGCCGTCGATAAAGACGGGAACTCCGCTGTCAATATTGGGACTATTGTCTCTGGTATCCCCTCCGTATTTGCCCGGGCTAATCTCTTTAAAGCTGCCCTTGACCATATTCAGGACAAAGATGCGGAAGCCGCAGGATTAATGTTGTTTTACAAATCGCTGGTTAGTGAATGGAAGGGCTTTATCAGCTGTATCGCATTAAATTATAAGGACATAGAAATAAGCAGAATACATTTAACGTATTCTGACGGACAGCAGCTCATGAATACCTCAAATATTTATGAGCCCGTTGGTGCCTTCGGCAATATGCTGTTTGAGCGGCAGCCATTATGGTGTGATCAGTCATTAACCAATAATGCCGATAAAATACCATTTATCGATGTCATCTCCTATAAAGGAAATGTAGTGGGCGGAACTTCTCCGGATAGTTTTCTGTTCACTTCCGTAGCCTATAACGTTAAAGATAAATTGCCTTTTGTGAACGTGCAGAACGGTAAGTTTATTGATCCTTTGCAATCTGAATTAAATCCACAAGAGCTATTTACACTTTATGGTTATGCCAGGCATATTCTCCATCATATTGAAAAATTCAGGTCTAATTATGCTGGCCTGGAAGAGCTGATCAGGCCAGAGTATGGCAATATGTCCTCCAGTTTACAGGGATGGATGGATGAAATGGTAGTTTATCAGCAGAAAAAAGGATATCCAAAACTAGATAACCAGTCCCCACCAGAAGTAGGGTCACTTTTCAATTCCCCTTTTAGTATATTGTTTAACTACGCTACAGAGTTGCATGGATCGGAAGGGATCATCTATAATGCCCCTTTAAACGGAGGTATTAGCTTTGACCCGAAAGACCTGCTGCTGCCTGATACGACCGAAATAGCGCAGATAGATTTTGGCAGGGAAGGAATGGAAAGCAGGAATTACCTGAAAGCTAAACCAATCTTGTTATTAGCTGCAGAAACTAAAGGCCAGCCAAATAATTATGCCTATTTCACCCTGCCATTAACTCCGCTGGCATTGAATGTTTTCGGGGCCACACTGGATGCACTGTTAGGCCTTTCCGATACTTCAAATGTTAAATCCAGGATGACCGCAATTTATGATCCGGGTGATAAGGATGGGGAACGTTTAACCGTCAACCTTAAATTATATACAGAAACCGGGAATGAGATTATTAAAGAAGTGATCTATAAAGTCACAGCAGAATCGATAGCAGGAAAAGACATACTGATGTGGCCTAACTTTATCTCCAGGCAATGGAATCGCTATTTTATGTATTCAGAGATTCCCCATAATGGTGCTAAATTCCAGGCAACGCCATTTATAGGGAATGTAGACGATGATTTCTTTAGGATTGTCCTGGATGAAAACGGAATTCCACTGTATCTGGCAAATCATGGCAGGGCTGCAGTAATCCCGGAAAAGTATGGGGATTTAAAGGCACAATTACACATCACTTCTAACAATGCCGTAGCTGATAACAAGTACAAGTATGAGATTTATGAAAGTAACCAGCCTTTCAAGGGAGTGAAATTTGCTCATGCAGGGCTGGATTGTGGTTTTGGAATTATCCGTTATGACGGATCCGGCAATACACAATCTTTACCCGTTAACATGCTGCACGCTGTAAAAACATTGTCGAAAGCCTATCTGGGCGTCGACTTCGGCAGTACAAACTCTTCTATTGCCTATTTCTCTGACCATAGAAATGAGGTGTGCGAGCATTTAAAGCTGACAAATAAAAGAGTTTCCCTGTTATCCACCGATGCCAAAAATAATGATGAACGTCCCGCAGTGGAAGATGAGATCTTCTTTTTTCAAAATGATGAAATCCTAACCAACGCCATTAAATCGGTGCTTACCATTCACGATTCCAGAAGGGTGGTAAACGAAGGCGGTATCCAGAATGATTCATTGATGGCACAGGCAGTAAAAGGTGGTTTTCCTTGTTTCGAAAAAAACCTGCCCATTGAAACGGCAGAAGATAACCGGTATATCCTGAGCTATAACAGGGTAGGAAAGGCAGAATTAGTGTATAACATGAAATGGTCTACCCAGCCAATTGACAAGAGCTATAAAACTGCCTATTTAAGCGCTTTACTGTTGCATGTATACGCGCAATTATTTATAGAAGGGCATGAACCCTATACCTTAAAATGGTCATATCCATCTTCCATGGGTAAAGAATTACTGAGCGAATACAGGGCCATATGGGATTCACTGAAAGAGATCTCTCCAATTGTGGGCAGTGTTCAATTAAAAACTTATCCTCCTTCAGATCTTTCAGATATTGGAGATACCACAGGCGGCAGTTCCTGGGGGGCGACGGTTGCTGATACAGGTTGGGGAAGTGGTGTGGCTGAACCAACAGTATCAGCTTCGGGTTGGGGAACGAGTGAAACCAGTGGCGGTTGGGGAGATGATTCACCAAAGAAACCAGCCAGCACGGTAAATATTCGTACAGAAACAGGTCCCGTAAAATTTGATTTCAGAAAATTAAGTAATGAAGAGTCGCTCTCTGAAGCTTGTGCTGTTGCCAATTACCTGGTGAGACCTAACGGCGGTTATGCCATCAATCCTGGTGAGCTGGTTCTTTGTTTTGACATTGGCGGCAGTACGACCGATATCACTGCCTTATGCCAGATGGAAGGTGGAAAAGCAATGATTAAACAGAACTCTATTCGTTTTGCAGCAGAAAGAATTGCACAGGCAACCAAATTTTCTCCAAATTTCAAGAACGTCCTGTTAAGGATGTGCGAAAAGAAAAATATCTCCATTCAGGGCTTAAATAAAGGAATAAACAAGTTTTCTGAAAACACAGCGCCATATTATTTCGAGCAGGTAGTAGACCGTTTAGCCGCATCAGATTTTGAAACCTTTTATTTGCTCATTGCCGCTGAATGTAAAGAGATGATGAGCATCAATCTTTATGTTACAGGCTTAATCATGTTCTATGCCGGCCAGCTGGCCTATAAATTAAGAACGGAGATTGTAAAATCTGAAGATGCCCCGGCAGCAGTTAAAGCTATTCCGCCCAAAATTAAAATTGCTTTTGCAGGGAAGGGATCAAGAATTTTTGATTGGTTTACTGCTGTGAATTCGGCAGCAGCCGATGATTATTACACGCAAATGTTTATCAGGGGAATGGGTGGTGAGGCAGTGGCAAGGCAAACGATCACGCCGATCAGTACCAGTCCATTGAAGATTATTGATATCAACTCCCAGCGTGGAACCAATAATGCCGATGTAAAATATGAAGTATCAAAAGGTTTGGCTATTCCTACCCATATCACAAGCATCCTGGTACCCACCAATAAACAGGCGATAGAGATACTTGGTGAAGATAATTTCTGTGTTGTTACACCAACGGGAGAATTCAAGTATCTGGAATCTACCAATTCTATCACTCCGGAGATGTTGGAACATATAGGTAACCATTTTATCTGTTTGCCACCTGATGGAAAGCCACACTGTCCGAGGTTTATGGATTTCGCGGACTTATTTTATAAAGTCTCTTCTACCATGTTTGGCCTAAAAATGAATGCTGCAGACTTTATGGCGGGCTTCCAGGATATGAATATTGAAAATTATATCAAAGGGGAACCTGGTTTTATCAAAGCACAGAAACGCAAGCATGATGATCAGAAAGAGTTTGACTATGTAGCTCCAATTATCATTTTAGAAGGGATGAAATTCTTTGAAAAACATTTGCTTAAAGGAATCCAAAAACAATAGCATCGATGAAATTCTGTGTATTAGCAAAAATATCGAAACGTATGGTGTCTTTCTGGTACCAATCAGACAGTAATGCTTATGCTCCATTGAGTATAAAGGAATCCAATGAGATTCCCTTATACTTTTATGTGAATGGAAACGACTTTATTTTTGGAAGTGTAGCGAGGGATCGTTTTAACAGGCATGACCCTCATGCCTATGGCAACTATTTTGAAATCATAAAAGATCCGGGGACGCATTTTACGATATACGGGAATAAAAAGCCAGTTAAACAACTGTTTTATTACGGTATTGAGCAGTACCTGTCCCACTTTCTAAATACAGTTTTATATAAAACTGACTCCATTGAATCTTACAGGCAGCACTTTCCCCTTCGCTTCTTATTTGATACAGATATAGAGGATCATGAGCAATCGTTGATCGAGCACCTGTTCCAGGAAGCTGGCTACTTTAACCTGGACCGTGTTCTGTATAACAAGAACTTGTTTGGCGTGTTGACTCAAAAAGGAATACTGCCCAGGGAAAAAGCCGTCCTGTTATTAAGTGGTGTGGATGATGTGCTCTATCTGCAACTCTATAAAAATATCAATGCTGCAGTAACAGATTCCTTCAAACTAGAAGGACAGGGGGCCGACCCCAGGGTAAAAATTCTGGCAGATATGATTGTTGAATACATCATTCTCCAAAACTCCTATCTATCCATTGATAAGGATACGGAGATTGCCTTATTGCTTCCTTTTTGTGCAGGCCTGCTGGAAAAGACGCAGCCAATTATAAAAGGTGATGCTGAACTATCTGATGGAAATAAGTACTGGTTCAAAGTCAATGAGAGAAATCTAAATGACAGGCTCCAATATTATTCAAACGACGGCCTGATCTATACTGCCATAGATGATCTATTGAAATCGGCCGCCCTAAGGGTAGACGATGTAGTTATTCTCCTGGGTACAGAAGAGATCAGTACTTCTTATTTCTCCACCAAACTGCTCAAAAAATATCATTATGTAAAAGAGGTGCAGGCTGCGGATATCAGGGATACGATGAAAGCTATTTTTATGGCAATCTCCGAGGCGAATTACGCTGTCCAAACAAGGCAGCCAGTAAGACCACCTGTGTTGCCTGCAGCCCCTGCGGTGGCCAGGCCGGCACTTCCACCACCAAAGCAGATAAATATACCAAAGCTGCCTGAAATAAAGCCCGCGGGACCAACAAAAGTTAATACAGTAAAACTTCCCCCACTTCCCCCTAAAAAAGGCTGATAAAGGAAGATAAACCATTAAATAAAAGCAAGATGGCTATACCATTAGAAAAGAGAAAACCAATATCCATTACCAAAGAACAACCGGGCCTTAATCGTATTGTAGCCGGACTGGGATGGGATCCTGCCACTGTAAACGGGCATTCCGTCGACCTCGACCTTTCCTTATTCATGTTGGGGGCAGATGGCAAATTAGTGGCCGATGAGTACTTCATCTTTTATAACAATCCGGCCAGCCCTGATGGATCTGCCAATTACGCTGGAGATAGCAGGGGCGGCGAAGGTGATGGGGATGATGAAGTCGTAAATATTGACTTATCAAGGATAGACCCGAAAGTGGAGTTCCTATACTTTGCCGTCACCATAGACCAGTGCGAAGAAAGAGGTCATCACTTTGGCCATGTGCAGCATTCCTACATCAACATTAGAAATGCTGCAGACAATTCCGTCTTATGCCAGTACAAGCTACAAGAGCATTTTACCATTGAAGATTCCCTGATTATTGCAGCTATTTCCAGAAATGGAGGAGCGTGGGATGTCGAAGCCCTTGGTCAGGCATTTTCCGGTGGATTAAACACCTTAGTAGAATTATATCAATAAAAAATTATAAGTATGAGCAGTTTTAATTTAAGCAAAGGGGATAGGTTTTCCCTTTCCAAAGCAGCACCAGGGCTATCCGTTGTGAAAATAGGGATGGGTTGGGATCCTAACGACGAGCCCGGCGGACCAGAGTTTGATCTTGACGTATCTGCATTCTCCATAGGCAGTGATTTTAAGATTCCTTCAGATTCTTATTTTACCTTTTATGGTCAGCTAAATATGGGGAATAAAATTGAAGACAAAATAGAAAAAGGCTTATTCAGGCCCCTCACTGAAGATGGGGCAATTCTTGGCGCAATCGATGATCCCGATGGAATGAGAAGTGATGGCGATGATGATGAAGATATGTTTATAGACCTGACAAAAGTGAGTCATAAAATTGAACAGATTATCATCTGCTGTACGATCTGTAAATATCCCCACGATCATAAGAAAGACCGCAGGACATTGGCGCTGAACTTTGGTCAGGTAAATGATTGTTACATCCGTATTGTGGATGAAAGTACAGGACAGGAGATGATTCGTTATGACCTGAAAGATCAGTATACCAACGAAGATGCAGTAGAATTCGGCAGATTATTCCGCGTTGGCCATACCTGGGAGTTCGAAGCGATGGGCAGGGCACATACAGGTAGCCTGCAGACATTAGTAGATATGTATACCTAATCTTATAGCACTAATCTTTTAGAAATTATGGCATTTGACTTAAATAAAAATGATGGATCCCATACGGGTTCGTCCAATAAAACACAGACTCCTCCTAAATTTGATTTGACAAAAGGAGAAGCCGCAGAAGCAAGCTTACCTAAAAAATCCTCCAATTCAGTAACAGGGTTAATCGGCCTGCTTGCCATCTTAATTATTGGAGGTGGAATCTGGTATTATTCATCCCTTCCAAAAATAGCCGGTGCGGCTGATGTGGCAACCGCCAGCATCAAATCAGATTCGGTTGCTGTAGTTGAAGATCAGGTACAGACAGCCTCTGGTGCCATTGTGGCGGATACAACTGCGCTTGCTGCACCATCAGCCCCCAATGATGCCGTCCCTGCTCAATTGAATCATAAAGTTCCCGCAACATTTGTTCAGGGCTCTGCTTCATTTACGCGTATAGACCAATCCTTAGTCAAGCGAATCACTTCTTATTTATCAACTCATCCAAAAGCACTGATCACTGTAAATGGTTACGCGAGTAGTGATGGTTCATTAGAAATCAATCAGACGGTTTCACAGGCTAGGGCCAATGCATTTAAGGAATACCTGATTTCTAAAAGTGTAGCTGAGGATAGGGTAGTCGCGATAGGAAAAGGAATTGAAAATCCAATTGCATCAAATGATACCAATGCAGGCAGAAAGAAGAACAGAAGAGTTGAAATCACATTCCCTTAAAAGTATCAATTGTGGCAAAGAGAAGAAGTAAGAAAGCTACTGCGCGTTCGGGTAGTCTTAAAAAAACTGTGGTTTCTTTAGGGATACTATTTAGTATAATCCTTTTTATCATAAAAATTATTACCGGTAGTGTGGGTTGGTTTGAAGTTTTTACGCCTGTGGTTATCGCATTTTTTATCGTTTTTGTACTTTTTGCAATAAGGGCAGTACTTCATAAAATATAGTTTAAACAGCTGGTATGATCATGTTACATCCGACCATTTCTCCTCAATGCAAATATTTGCAGTAAGTTGAAAAATCACGAATGAAACTTACAGCTATAAAAAGAAAGGCCTGTATCATTTTATTTCCTATGATACAGGCCCTTTAACAGAATAGTGATGGTGTGTAAATCGTTACTTGAATTGCATACAATTGTTGATTTGCCTTGTCATTACAGTCCGCTCTAAAACTTTGCAGCTTTATTAAAACCAGTAGTTACCCCACCGTCAACTATAAATTCTGCGGCTGTACAAAATCCTGAATCCTCTGTAGATAAAAATACAATCACATTCGAAACTTCGTCTAGTGAGGCGGCCCTTTTTAAAGGTGTATTATCGATTAGGGGTTGCATCAGCGACTGATCGGCTTCGAGCATGGCCATTGGTGTTTTCACAAGGCCTGGATGGACGGAATTGACACGGATATTAAATTGTGCAAATTCCTGTGCAGCCACCTGGGTCATGGCTTTAATCGCAAATTTACTGCTGGCATAGGCAACATCACCCATGTTGGCCCTGATGCCAGCAATCGAAGATACATTGATTATGGAGGCGTTGCCACTCTTCTTCAACGCAGGAAGTGCATATTTTAAACCCAGAAATACCGATAACTGATTGATATGGATTATTCTCATGTATTCATCCGCAGCGGTGTTTTCAATCGATTTGTAGTGAAGAATTCCCGCATTGTTTACCAGGATATCCAGTTTGCCATCATTCTTATCAATGGTGTCGATCACGTTTTTCCAATCTTCTTCTTTTGATACGTCTTGCCTGATAAATATCGCCTTACCCTCATATTCCTGGGCAACCTTTTGTCCCTCTTCTACAAGCAGGTCTGTGAAATATACTTTTGCTCCTTCTTCAACAAACCTTTTCACATGATTTAGTCCCATTCCCCGGGCACCTCCCGTAATGAGGGCAACTTTGTCTTTTAATTTTGTCATTATATTCTCAATTATGTTTATAGTAAGCTAAATCCAGTTGGGGCATATAGGAAAATTTAATGCGCAAAGGATTTATCTAAATAACAGCTTATATTCACAAATTGTTGTAATTTCAGTGTAATAAAAGAATATTAATTCGTTTTAGAACTATGCGGCTTCAGGATCCTTTAAAAAGAGAAGAAATTATTCAGGCAGTTTATACGATTGTCGGCAGACAGGGACTGGCAGGTATCAGTATCCTTGGCCTCACTAAAGAAACGGGACTGAGTGTAGGGGCTATGTATACCTATTTTAAAAATAAAGAGGAAGTGATCCAGGCGGCATACGCATCGGCAGGGGATCAATTTTTTGTTGAAGTTTATGAAGGGTTGGATCTGAGTTTACCCATTCGTCATGTGACTAATGATTTGTTGTTTAGAATGTTGAGGTTCAAACTGAAGCATCATGACGAGACTGTGTTTACTGACCAATATACAAGATCAAGCTATCTTCAACTTAATTATGAGGAGCAATTGCAGCAGTTTAATTTACAGAATAAACCGCTGTATGACCTGATTAGCCGAGGTATGTCTGAGGGGATTTTCAGGCAAACGGATGCGCCGGTCCTGATTAGTTTTATATATGGGACAGTGGGTACGCTCGCGAACGCAATCATACAAAAGTATCTGCCGCTAAAAAAACGGGTGATTCAAGAAAACTTTCAAATGATATGGAAGGGGATTACTCAATAGTGTTATTTATTGGGGAATATATATTCTTCTTAAGGTAGTGAAGATAATTCCGACAATGCAGCTGAGAGACAAGGAATTTGTCAAATGTGAGTGTAATCATTATTAGCGTATGTTTATGATAGCTTTAGCTGAGCGGGGCTTCCGCAAAGTGCAATGCTGCTGAGGTCACAGATATGTTTTGATATAATAAATGGCTTCCTGCATTTCCTTTTCCGCAAAGCGGTAGGCAGGCCCGGAAACCCCTATGGCTGCTACCAGTCTCTTCTGCTCAAAAATAGGCAGTGCAATACAATTCAATTCCTTTTCCATACGTTCAAAATCGTCTGCATATCCCTGGGCAATCACTGTTTTGAGACGGTCGTTCAATTGTTCTGCTTCTTCCGAACCTAAAGAACGTATGATGTGGTCTCTTAAATGCGGCGAATAGGCCATGAAAACATTGCCAATTGCTGAGTTCATCACGGTATATTCTTTTCCCAGTTCAAGACTGATCCTGACATTCCGGTCGGGATCACATTTCAATTCATGGCGAATGTGTGATCCCATTTGGATGGATAAATACGTCGTTTCTCCGGTCAACTCCATCACCTTCTGCAATACCGGCCTGAAACGTTGCTTCAGCATATGCGCTGATACCTCAGGGGGCATCAGTATGCGCATCTTGCTGCTCAGGCAATAACGCGGACTGAGCTCATCTTTCTGCAAATAGCCCAGTTCCAGCAAAGACTTCAGGAAATGATGGGCAGTTGTTTTCTCAATCTGCAAATGTTCTGAAACATCTTTCAAACGTACCTGGTTACCATTTTGTGCGATGTACTGGAGGATTTCCATCGTTCTTTTTACCGATTCAATCATAAGTTCATTATTGTTGAACAAATCCACAGTAAGTCAGGAAATGTTCGGTAATAAGTTTAAATATAATGAATATTGTAGTCAAATAAAAAGCAGATGATATCATTGAAAGGAAAAACAGCGCTCATTACCGGTGCAGGAAAAGGATTAGGTAAGGCCTTCGCATTGGCGTTGGCAGCCGAAGGCGTAAACCTGGGATTGATTGGCCGCACCACGGCAGATCTGAAAGTCCTTAGCGAGGAATTAAAATCATCATTTCCGGACATCCAGGTTGCGGATGCCACTGCCGACATTGGTGACCTTGCCCAGGTCAGGTCTGCCGTTGCCTCTATCACCGATGCTTTGAAAACTATAGACATCCTGATCAACAATGCAGGCATTCTGAAAGTTGGTGGTTTTCTGGAATTGCCGGTAGAAGAATGGGAAGAGGTGATACGGATTAATGTGTTGGGTACCTATTATGTCGTTCACGAAGTTTTACCTTTCTTATTTCTTCAGGGAAAAGGTGATATTGTAAATATCGCATCGACCGCAGGTTTAAGGGGTGGAGCAAAAATGAGTGCATATGGCGCATCTAAAGCTGCAGTGATCAATCTTACGGAATCGCTGATGCAGGAGGTGAGAAAATCCAATATCAGGGTAACTACAGTGAATCCAAGCACGATAACTACTGAAATGACCCTCAAAGCAAAGTTTACGGATGGTGATGAAGAAAAGGCATTACAACCGGAAGATCTGGCCTTTTTGGTCGTTCACAATTTAAAATTGCCGCAACGCGCTTTTGTTAAAGAGATCGGATTGTGGTCAACCAACCCTTAAGAGGGGGAGGTAAAATAAGTTGAGTTTAACGTCAGAACACACACATATGATTGAATAAAAAATGCAGGCCATCTGATGGTAGTCCTGTATCTTTTGCTGAAAAATATGATTATATTTTATCCGGTACTTTTAGGGGAGGATCTTGGCTTTAGTTGTGAAAATCATAATGATTTCACAACTAAAGCCAAGATTGTTGATGTTGTTCTTAATGAAGACACTCTGATCTGTCCTGGATATTATCCTAAGAACCTTGTCACAATCCGTCAAGTCAATTGACCAATCAATTACACTTTCTGAAAATGGTTTCATTGCTTTCGATACCTTGACAAGATCTTTATGGTTTTCAATATCAGTATACATAATGGTGATAACTTTGCACATGTTGACTGGGTTTATGGTGATTTATAACTGGCGCATTGTAAATTAAATTTCATCGCAGGACTAATGTCATTGGTCATTCAGTTTATTCATATCGCAGGGCCTCTATTGGATCAAGCCTGGATGCTTTCAAGGCAGGGTAGTAGCCGAAGAAAACGCCGGTCAGGGTGCAAAAGGAAAAGGAGACCAGCATAGGATAGGTCAGCACTAATATAGGCCAGGCCAGTATTGTTTCCATAAGGACTGAACAAGCTTGTCCCAGGAGCATACCGGCAATACCGCCGCTTCCGCTGATGATGATCGCTTCGGTCAGGAACTGGCTGAGGATGTCTTTACGCCTTGCGCCAATGGACATACGCAAGCCGATTTCCCGGGTTCTTTCGGTCACCGTCAAATACATGATGTTCATGATCCCGATGCCACCGATCAGTAGGGAAATACCGGCAATCCCCATCAATAATATGGTCAGCAGGCTGGATATCGTATTTAGCGTTTTCAGCATCTCCACTTGTGTAAGCACCTCGAAGTCGTTGGATTCTTCCTTCCGTAGCCGGTGGGAGGTACGAAGCAGGTCTACGATCTCTTTCGTGGCTGCGTCCGAGAGTGCTTCTGATCTTGCTGAGGCATAGATGCCGCCAAAGTAGGTCGAAGCAATCACCCTTTTCTGTACCGTAGTGTATGGCGAAAGGATGATATCATCCTGGTCCTGCCCGAACGCGCTTTGTCCCTTTCGATTCAGCACACCGATCACTTTCAAGGGCAATTTACCGAAACGGATGGTCTTGCCAATGGGGTTCTGGCCTTTGGCAAAAAGATGATTGACAACAGTCTGGCCCAGCAGGCAAACCTTGGCATACCTGCGCACCTCTTCTTCGGAAAACATCAGGCCATCCCTTAGCGACAGGTTCCTGATAGACAAGAACTGCTCATTCACGCCTTCGATCGTTGTCGGCCAATTCAAAGCACCATGAATAGCCTGACCGGCTGACTGTGATGTGGGGGATACTGCCTGCACATATAAGGTGTTTTCTTTTATTGCGGTCACATCCTTCATGCTGAGGGTCTGAAGGTCGGCACTTTGAATGCGGGTACCCCCCGGATCATTGCTGACAGGCGTGACCATAATGAGGTGGGTACCCATGGTAGCCAAAGTAGCTTTGACCATATATTTAGCACCTTCTCCCGCCGCGCCTATCAGGATTACCGCTGCTACGCCAATAATGTTCCCGAGCATGGTCATAAAAGCACGTAATTTGTTGTGCTGTATGGCTTCAAAAGCCAGCCGTATGAGATTAAAAATTTCCATATGGAGAGGTCACCACAAGGTCGTGCGTAGCTAAACCGTCCAGTATCTGCACGCGGTTATTGTCGTCGATACCCAACTTCACCTGGCGTTCTTTCAGGATATCTCCTTCTTTAACCCAAACCGAACTGCTCTTTACTTTGATCTTTTCTTCTGCTACGCCTGACGAAGCGTCCTTTTTCAAGGGAACAACTTCGTATTTGCCATCAAGCGTAGAATCGGGTTTAAACCTCAGCGCCTTAGCCGAGATGCGGAGGGCGTGATGGAACTCCTTTGTGTAAACAATAATATTCGCGGTCATACCTGGCTTGAGTTTCATCACCTCATTGGGCGCGTTGATGATCGTTGTAAAAGAGACTACATTGGCAGTTACCTTTGGATGTAACCGTATCTCGGCCACTGTACCCTTGAACGATTCGTCGATAAAAGCATCCACTGTAAAAGTTGCACGCTGCCCTTTTTGGATATTGCCGATGTCAGCTTCATCAATAGCAGCCTGTACCTGCATTTTGGTAATGTCTCTGGCGATCACGAACAAGGTTGGGGTATTGAACATGGCCGCTACGGTCTGCCCGATGCTGATATTACGGGACAGTACCACCCCATCTATCGGCGAATAAATGTCAGCGAAGGAGAGGTTTCTGGTCGAAGACCTTAGCTGTGCCTCGGCATTTTCCACTGCGGAGGCTGCCGAATGATAGGCATTCAATGCACGTTCGTATTCCAGTTTACTGACTGATCTGGTGGCATACAGCTGCTGGTGTCGTTCAAAGTTACCTTTGTCGAAACTGAGCTGGGCGCGCTGTTGGCGTACAGTGGCGGAGTTCTGGTCAACCATTGCCCTGAGCAGGGTCTTGTCCAGTTGTGCAAGTAGCTGGCCTTTTTTAACGACCGAATTGAAGTCGGCATTCAGCAGGCTGATCGTTCCGGACACTTGTGTGCCTACAGATACAGTGTCCAGGGGCTGTATCGTACCCGTGGCAGTCACGCTTTGCGCAATATAGCCATAGGATGGCCTTTCTACGGATAGGATGAGATCGTTGCCTGAATTGCTATAAGAGAATATCCAGGTCAAGGTTGCTGCCAGTGCAATGATGGCAATGGTTAGAAAAAGCTTGTATTTCCTTCTCATTTTATGGTCAGTATCCTTTGTAGAAGTCATATTCCTGTAAGTTAGGGCTGCGGTATAGCTTAATTTGCGGGTACAACAGCTGTTATTCTCTGAACGGTATGGGCTGAAAATATACCAAAGGCGAAGTCGCCCTTTAAATTTGTGGGTGGGTTAGTCGGGGTAGTAGAATAAGGCCCGTCTGTCATGAATTGAGAAAGCGTGAAGAAATAATCATACGCACTTTTGTCCGTGCAGCGGAATTCGAATAATACCGTATCACCCTGTTTAATTTCGGCATCAGGATTGAACAGCAGTTGTTCGTTCAGTAATCCGTTGAAGGTATTGTCGTTGAGCGTGAAATAGGTTTTGTCGAGTTTACCGTTAACGGTTTGAATAAATCGATAATTGTTCACCTCATGAGCAGGATCTGTAAATACCGGCAGCGTGGAATATTCCGGGCCGCCTGAATCCCCCTTGCTGGTGAAAAGGTCGAACTTTATGGTATCCAGTTTGACCGGTTGAGGCATGGTGCTCGTGGCACTGAAAATTTTTTCTTCCACACTTACCTTCAGGTGGTACGTCCTGCCCGGAACGCCGACCAGGATTGAAGTCTGATAGATACCCGGCGTGGTCTCTTTGAGTATTTCGGTTAGCCCGGTGTTATCTGATAGGGTGACTATAGCGCCACTCACAGCTGGCAGGGTATTCGACTTGGTAAAATCCACCGTCTTGTGGATCTGTACCGTATAGGGACCCACTTCGTTCGTGATGTTACCTTCGAACACGAGCTGTGGCTCGCTGGATTTTAATTCCAGGTCTATTTCTTTGGTGCAGGAAGTTAGGAAAAGCAGGAATGCTATAATGGGAATAACGATCTTTTGCATGGTGATAAATCTTAAAATTTGAAATTATAGGTTACAGAAGGTATCCAGCGGAAGAGTGTGGTTTGTTTAACCACTGTTTTATTGGGATCTGTCTCACTGTCTTCGAATGTCAGCGTATAAGGGTTCTCCCGGCCATATACATTGTACAGGCTGAAGTTCCAGGATACTTCCCTGCCCCGTTTGTTTGTTTTGGTGTAGGTCGCAGCGAGGTCCATGCGGTGATAAGCAGCCATTCTGTCCCCATTGCGGTCGGTATAAACGAAGATACTTTGTCCCCCAACCTGGTATTTACCTTTCGGCAGGGTGACGGCATTACCGGTGCCATATATCCATAATCCGGATAGCGACCATTTCGCTGAAAGATCATACACCCCAACCAGGGAGATGTCATGGGTACGGTCCTGTCTGGCATTGTACCATTTGTTGTTATTGATGCCATCTATCTTTCTTTCCGTTTTCGCCAGGGTATACCCAATCCAGCCGGTAAGCCTGCCCTGGGTTTTCTTGACCAGGAACTCTGCTCCGTAGGCTCTTCCCTTGCCAAAAAGAAGTTCACTCTCCACATCCCTTGACGTGCTGATATCTGCCCCATCCTTGTAATCGATCTGATTTTTCAGGTTTTTGTAGTATACCTCCACGCTGGTCTGGTACTTACTATTGTTGAAATTCCTGGCGTATCCCAGGCTGAACTGGTCACTAACCTCTGGTTTGATGTTATAGCTATCGCCAAACCACTGGTCGGTCGGGGAGGTGCTCGTGCTGTTGCTGAGCAAATGCAAGTGCTGTGAATTGCGTGCAAACCCGCCTTTGATACTGCTCACATCGCTGATCAGGTAATTAAACTGCAGCCGCGGTTCCAAATTGAAATAGGTCTTGCCGATTTTTCCTGAATCCAGCACGACACTATCGGTCTGGATCCCTTTGTTAAAGAAACGGTACGTATCCCCTCCCAGGATCGAATAGGCGGACAAGCGGATGCCGTGATCAAGCGTCAGTTTGTCGGTTATCTTCCATGTGCTGTTCACAAAGCCGGCATTTTCGTAGGAAGAGCGGCCCTTCTTGTCTGCTGGCACCGTTGCACCTCTGGTCACCCTGGTCGGAACCAGGTTGTGACGGATCGCGTTAAAACCGAATTTAACGGTATGGTTTGTCGTGCGGAACCAGGTCATCTCTTCTTTCAAGTTGAAATCCTGGATCTTGGAATTCAGGCGGGTCTGGCTGTTACTCGCCCCGAAATTCATCTTATAATTGTAATCACTGTAGATAAAGGAGGCATTGGAGAACAATTTGGGGCCGAACTCAGAGGACCAGCGCAAGGTGGCTGTTTTATTTCCCCAGTCGACCGCCATTGATTTGCCTATGCCTAACACGTCCTTTCCAAGATAACCGGAGAAGAAGATCCTGTTCTTTTCATTGATCTGGTAATTTGCTTTTGCATTGATATCGTAGAAGTATAGGGTGTTCTCTTTATTGTCTTCTGAAAGTTTCAGGAAGAGGTCAACATAGGTTCTTCTTGCGGAGACAATAAACGAACCACGGTCCTTGGCAATTGGTCCTTCAAAGCTTGCCCTGCTACTGATCAGGCCAATCCCCGCACTTCCATTATACTTCTGGTTGTTCCCGTCTTTCATTTTCACATCCAGCACGGATGACAGGCGGCCACCATATTGTGCGGGGCTGTTCCCTTTCAGGATGGTGACATCCTTTAAGGCATCACTATTGAATGTACTGAAGAAACCCAGCAGATGGGATGCGTTATATACGGGGGCTTCATCCAGCAGGATCAGGTTCTGGTCGGCTGCACCTCCGCGAACAAAGAAACCTGCACTGCCTTCACCGGCGGATTTGATACCGGGCAAAAGTTGTGCGGTCTTGATGATGTCCTTCTCCCCGAAGATCACCGGTATTTTGGCGACACTGGCGGGGGTCAGCTTTTCCAAACCAATTCGCGCTTCCCGTATGTTATCGTCGTTTTTTTTCGCGATGATGCCTACTTCGTTAAGTGAGGTAGAATTGTTATCCATTGAATGATTCAGCTTTATATTAGCGGTCAGGTTAAGCTGTACCGTATCGTTCTGATAACCGATCATACGAAATACCAGTCTATGCTTTCCGGCAGGCAACGTGAGTGAATAAAATCCGTAAGCATTTGTAGCCGTTCCGGTTCCGGTTCCCAGTACAGAGGCGGTTGCCCCTATAATGGTTTCCCCATTTTTCTTATCGGTGACCGTACCATTCACCGTGAAACGGGATTGAGCGAATGATATCGTCGTGCTGAATAATAAAAGGATGTTTAATGTGATTTTGTACATGATCGTGGATTAGTGTTTTTGATTGATGTCCCCTGGTCTGATCGCATTGAGTAATTGATGGTCAACAGAACAAAGGTGTGGTCAAAAGCTATCCGGTAGAAATTTTTGAGATGAATGAAAGGAGTTCTGCGAAGAACGTAAGCATTTTGAGGAAAGAAGGAAGGGGATGTCGGCTTAAAAGAGCATAAAGCAGAAGTTTTAACAGTTGTGACCAACACAGCTATGTTTTAAAGGTTCGGGTTTACCAATACCCTGAGATGCCGTCGCTTTAATTGAGTTTAAAAATGGCGATTCTGTGGGATCACTGCTTTTCCGCTTCTAAATGCTACCAAGAGCGTATCAACGTAGGGATTTGGTCGTCATGAAGCCATGTCTAAGCCGTTGTGAACCAATGGTGTTACTATAGTTGACAAGGTGCTGACAAGGTGTTGACAAGATGCTGGCAAGGTGCTGACAGGGTATTTGCCCTTGTCAACACCTTGTCAGCATCTAATCAGCTCCTTTTTAAACATCGTTTCACTATATATTTACTTTTGCTTTACTATTGTTTTATTACGATCAGTGTACGACCTTGCTTATCACATGGTTACTTAAAAAATGAGATCTTATGGTAATATGATCATAAGGGTTCAATGGAGGAACGAGCGGGGGGTAGCTATTTGCGTTGAAAGGTTGTGTTTTATTCTGATAGGCTTTGAGTTGTGCGTCGCTTATTTCATTGTATTGCGTCAGAATTTTCTTTGTCTGGGTTTTGTCAAAACCACTGATAGCAGCAGGATTTATTGCCGCCGCGTAAAAAGGCATTGCATTGATTATAACATAGGTGATCGCTTTAGGAGGGAAGGTAACTGTTAACGCACTGATTAGATTACTAAATATCTGCTTAATCAGAGCAATTGCTGAGCATTCCAGCTGAATATGGAAAAAGGCTCCCGGATTGAGTTAATGTAATGGCAGTACATTTAATCTCAAAGTTGTCCCGGGATCTCGAGAGAATTACAGTAAACGGGTGATGATGGAACTGAAAAGTTGATGATTATGCAAAAAAGCCTTGGAGGAAACCTAAGAATTCTTTGTGTAATTACTTATATCCACATTAAATTGTTTGTTAAAACCTGCGGAAATATAGGAAAGTATAGTAAATCCTGTCATATGGGGTATTTTCTGGAGCAATGCATGTGGTATTGCCAGATTTAATCAATATTTTGCCGTCGATTTCGGTAATTTTATTGAGGCATTTGCACAATAACTAATAAATGAAAAAAGCAAGGGAAGAAGAATTAAATTGGATGCAAGAGTTATATGAAGGGAATGAAAAGGCACTTGCTCATTTTTTTAAGCTCCACAGTAAGTCACTTGCCTATTTCACCACCCGGATGCTTGAGGATAAAGCAGAAGCTGATGATATTGTGTCAAAATGTTTTCTTAAACTCTGGCAGAAGCACAAAGATTTCAAGACCGTACAAAATATCAAGGCCTTTCTGTATATCAGTTGTCGCAATGCCTGCCTGGATTATCTGGCCAGCCTAAAAGTTAGGACTGCTGCACAGGAAAAATATATCATATATCTTCAGCAGGGAGAGGAAACTATCCTGTATGATGTCGTTCAGGCAGAGGTGCTGGATATGGTCAATAAAGAGATTGAGGAACTGCCCGATAAAATGAAGGTGGTATTTAAAATGCTTTACATTGAAGGAAAAAGTACAAATGAAATTGCTGCTGAACTGGGGCTGTCTATACAAACAGTACGCAATCAAAAAATAAAAGCCGTAGCTATCATTAAAAATTCTTTGCTAAAAAAAGGTGTTTCCAATGCACTGCAGCTGGCCTTTTTGTTTTTTATTCACAAATAAAAAAAATATTTCAATTTCATATGGTTGCTTTAGGCAGTCATCCCGTTTCTATATCAATAACATGAACAAGTGTGAATTGAATAAAATGGACGAAATGTTAGAACAGGAATTTTATATATCCACATTGATCACCGCATCGCTTAATGGATCCTTGGATCCTGCAGGAGATGAGGAGCTACAGGCCTGGAAAAAATCCTCTCCGGAAAACCTGGAGTTTTACGATCGGTTGATCGCTCAGGAATATTTTATGCAGGAGTTTAAAAATTTCAATGAGGTTGAAACCGACACTATATGGGAGCTGACAAGTTCAGGGCTTAAAGGGAGCCTGACCACCGAAGCCCCTCTGGCTGCTGTAAGCCCCATCAAACTTTGGTTCCGTATTGCAGGATTAGTTGCAGCGGTAACCACACTTGCCCTGTGCATTTATTTCTTTAGTGGGATTCGCCGTGCTGATCACTCTACAATTGATTATGCGAAACAGTATCCATATATTAAACCTGGTCGTAACGGTGCAACGATAACGCTGGGCAATGGTAAGGTGATTAAGTTAAGCGACCTTCAGACAGGTGTAGTCATAGGAAACAATCGCCTGGCTTATGCGGACGGAAGCACTGTCAATGCAGAAGCGGAAAGCAAGCTAAAAGATGAAATGCTGACGGCCACAACTGCAAAAGGACAGACCTATATATTTACATTGCCTGATGGTACTAAAGTTTGGCTAAATGCAGATTCAAAAATTTCATTTGCCCAATTCTTTACCAACAAAACACGTAAAGTATTCCTGGAAGGTGAAGCTTACTTCGAGGTGGCGAAAGATAAACTTCACCCTTTTGTGGTCATGGGTAAAGAGCAGCAAATAGAGGTTTTGGGCACACATTTTAACGTAAATAGCTATAAAGACGAGCCTGGAATTGCAACAACATTGCTGGAAGGTTCGGTGAAGATAAAGGTTGGGGATGAGCAAAAAATTATCAGGCCCGGAGAACAGGCAATCAATAGATTTGGCAGGATCGACGTGCGGGAAGCTGATCTATCCAGTGTCCTCGACTGGAAGAATGGCGATTTCTATTTAAATCATGTAGAATTTAAAACGGCGATGAGAAAAATTGCAAGATGGTATGACATGGAAGTCATCTACGATGCATCTGTCCCGGATAACATGGAGTTGGGTGGATGGGTTTCCAGAAGTTACCAGCTTTCTACGGTACTTAAATCGGTAGAATCTGCTGTATCAGTGACTTTCAGGGTAGAAGGACGTAAAATTTTTGTGTTGAGAAAGCTTAATGATTAGAAAAAATGAAACGATGTATATTATTAATAGCCATGTGCCAGCTGGCTTTTTCGACCCTTGCTCAGCAGCATCCGGTTTCCTGGGAATTCAGCAGTAAGCAGACTGGACCATTAACGTATGAGCTGAAATTTCGTGCCGAGGTGAAAGAGCCTTATCATATCTATCCTCAGGGACAAGGTGGCGGTATGGGGATGCCTACAGAATTTCTGTTTGATCCTAATGAGAATGTGGAGTGGAGTAGTGAACTCCTGGAAAAAGGCTATGAACAGAAGGAGGGAGAGCATTTATCCCACTATTCAAAAGGGGTGACATTTACACAGACCGTCAAATTAAGGTCTGAAAAGGAAACCATACTGGCATTTACGATAAAGTATATGGCCTGTACCAATCAAATGTGCCTTCCTCCAGCTAAGAAACGGTTTACTTTGGACTTAGCGAGTCAGGATAAGGATGCTGTAGCAGTTAAAAATGACGATTCTTCTGATTTATCCGGTAAGCAGCAAATCTCTTTTAAGTATGAAGATTTTATGATGCCTGATGTGGAAGGTAAGGTCATCTCTTCTAAAGACATTACCTCAGCAAATAAATATACTTTCATCGACTTTTGGGCAAGCTGGTGTTCGCCATGCAGATCGCAGGGGCGCGGGTTGATTCCGATGTATAACAATTATAAGCCGAAAGGTTTTGGTGTAATCGCCATTTCTTTAGATACTGATGCCAATGCATGGAAGAAAGCAATCCAGGCGGATGGCTATACCTGGGCAAATTTGAGTGACCTGAAAGGTTTTGGATCTGCACTCAGTAAGCAATACCATATCACTGCTATTCCGAGAAATTTGCTAATCGATCAAAAAGGAAATATTGTTGCTATCGACTTACACGGAAAAGAACTGGAAGCGAAACTCGCCGAATTATTTAAGATTTAATTGAAAATGAGATAATCAACCGATTGTGAACCTAACCCAAACAACCATGCAGAAAAATCTACTATAAAAACTAAAAAAGCCCAGTCCCAACTGTGTTGGAACTGGAGCAGCTTGGAATTAATAAAATATCAACTACAGCAATCTATCCGTCGAAAGTAAGAATTGCTGCAATCAACCAAACCAGACAAATGTATAAAAATTCTAACAGATACGGGGGGACGTACCGGTCTCTCTGTTCTAAATTTATGCTGATTATGCGCTTAACCACCGTAATATTAATAGCATCCTTTTTCCAGGTCAGTGCATCAACCTTTGCCCAACAGATTACCCTCAACCGGAAAAATGCTTCCTTAGAGTCCCTTTTGATGGAGATCAGGAATCAAAGTCAGTATGATTTCCTTTATGATGGAAAAATAATTCCCAGGAACAGAATGGTTGATGTCAATGTGAAAAACGTGGATATCAATAAAGCGTTGAAAACGGTACTTGCCGGATTGCCCCTGACTTACAGCATTGAAGGCAAGATCATCAACATTAAAAAACAAAGTGATCCCTCACTTATGGACAGGATCATTTCTGAATTTGCAAATATTGACATCTCGGGAAAAGTCGTAGACGATAAAGGAAATCCTTTGGCCGGAGCTTCTGTATTTGTTCAGGGGGGGAGTAACAGGACTGCTACGAACCAATTTGGTGAATTTACACTGAAAAATGTGGACGATGCTGCAATTATCCTCATCGCCTATATGGGCTATGAGCCTGTGGAGATGACTGCTGCCAAGAATATGGGTACAATAAAGATGCTGCTTGCAAATACCGATCTGGAGGAAGTTGAGGTGAAGTTCAATACAGGGTATGAGAAAATATCCAGAGAACGGGCGGCAGGTTCATTCGCTAAACCTGATATGAAGGTGATGATGAACAGGACGAGCACTCCAAATGTTCTTCAACGGCTTGAAGGCCTGGTTCCCGGATTGCTGGTGAATGCCCAGGCAATAAACGGGACAAGTGCTGCCAATATGGAAGGTGGTCGTGCTGGATTACTGGTTCGTGGACAAAGTTCAATTCCTGATGCTACAGGGGTTACTGCGCGACTTACCTCTACTACACCGTTAATTGTGATCGATGGAATTGAGTTTAACGGGGACATTAGTCAGGTGAATATGCAGGATATAGAAGATATCACTGTTCTTAAGGATGCTACCTCTGCTTCCATCTGGGGGGCTAAGGCTGCAAATGGAGTAATTGTGATTACGACCAAAAAAGGTAAGGCAGGTGGTAAACTGAAGATTGACTATGACGGATATTATGCTTTCCAGGGCCGACCAAACCTGGATTATGTACAAAGGCTAAATTCACAGCAGTTTATCGCCGTTAACAGGGAATTGTTTCCACAGTATTTGGAATTCAACCAAAACTATGCTGCGGTTACACAAAATTTTGGCTCTCTGCCGCATCTACAAATTCAATACGACAGGGCCAGAAATTTAATTAGCCAGTCTCAGGCTGACTTTAAATTAGATAGTTTAGCAAATCTTTCTAATACCAGCCAGATTGCCGATCTTTTTGTTCGTGATGCAGCGAGCTTAAACCAAACGCTATCAATTTCAGGGGGAGGAGATGTACATACCTTTTACGGATCGTTTAATCACATCGGTACCCAAAATAATACCCCGGGATCAGAGAATAATCAGTATAAAATTAATTTGAATAACAATTTTATCCTGGGTAAGAGAATTACTGTTTCTGTGAATGCGGACCTGACAAACACCGTTACAAAAAACCGGAATACGTATAGTGCGGATCGCAATATCGTTCCTTATCAGCTATTTACAGATCCAAATGGCAATCCTTTGACCATTAATTATTTAAAGGGGATACCAACTGAGGATGGGAGCGTTGTACTTTCTGATTCCCTCAGAGCGATTTACCAGTCAAGAAGCAGGGTTGATTTAAATTATAATCCTATCCTTGAAAAAGAAAGCGCGTACAGTACTTCTAATGGATTATATGCCAGGTTAGTAGGCGCAGTGAAAGTAAATCTTCTTCAGGGGCTTGATTTTCAGGGTACTTATGGCTACAATATTGCCAATACCAATACCAGATCGGTGCGGAACCAGGACAATTATGAAATGAGAATGCAGGTCATGCAGTTCACACAGGCTGCGAATTCCACTGTGATTCCGGTATACAACATCCCGGCTATAGGGGGGAGGTTAAACGTGGGGACTACTGAATCAAAGGAATGGACTTTGCGAAATCAGTTGTTCTACAACCGGGACTGGGATAAACATCAGTTTTCCCTGATGGTAGGCCAGCAGGCTACCAGCAGTACACCTGTAACCACAACTGGTACCTATTATGGATGGGATGATCAGCTCCAGACTTCAAGACCGGTAGATCTGGCCAGATTGGCGGCTGGAATCAACGGCGCTATAGCAGGGACAGCCATACTTTCTGAGAATAATGTCGGCGGCGGTGAAGGACGTGTGGCAAGAACCACTTCTTATTATGCGAATTTAGGGTATACCTTCAATAGAAAGTATACATTGAACGGGACCTGGAGGATTGATGAGAGTAATTTATTCGGAAGGGATAAATCGGCACAAAACAGACCGGTATACAGTATCGGAGGTAAATGGGGTTTAGGCAGTGAAGATTTCATGCAATCCCTCCATTGGTTAAATAGACTGGATGTCCGCCTGACCTATGGTATTACGGGGAATGCACCATTTGCCGGAACAGCAGCGTCTTACGATATTTTAGCGGCAGACAATAATGTCAACTATGTGACTGGTGCCGGATTTATCCTGCAGTCTCCAGCAAACACCAAGCTCTCATGGGAAGGTACGAAAGTGTACAATGCAGGGATAGATTTTGCCATATTTAGAAACAGGTTGAGCGGATCTATTGACGCTTATCTTAAAAAGACCGAAGATTTGATCGGTCAGCTCTCTACTTCGCCTCTTACCGGTTATGACAATGTGGTTGGTAACTACGGAAATATGGAGAATAAAGGGATTGATATTGGTTTAACTTCTACCAATATCATGACCAGAAATTTTACCTGGAGCAGTGGTTTCACCTTTAGTTATAACAAAAATAAATTAACGAAGCTGCGGGAAAATATACCTACTACAGGCGAAGCTTTAGTGGGCACACAACGATTTGTTGGTTATCCCTTAGGAACCACTTTTGTTTACAATTACGGCGGTTTGAATTCGGTGGGTGATCCCCAGTTCAGGCGAGCCGATGGAAGTGTTACCGCTGAAACCAGTGTGGCTTTACCAGAAGATATCCTGTATATGGGAACGACACAACCTGTTTGGTCGGGCGGATTGCAGAATAGCTTTCAGTACAAATCTTTCGGATTAAGTGCGAATATTATTTATAATGGAGGTCATGTCATGAGCAGTAACCGGAATCCAACAACCAGGGACCAGGTACTTGGTGATAATAATTTACAATTGGGTTTCCTGGACCGCTGGAAAGTTGCGGGTGACGAAAACAGAACCGATATTCCAAGATATGTTGCCTCAGGAGAACTTGCCGGTGAACGTAATTTAAGTTATTACACCAGTTCACAGCAATTTATATTGAATGCATCGTATGTAAAGCTTAGGGACATTACACTCTCGTATAACCTGCCAGGCCTTGTGGCGAACAAAATTAATGCACAAGCCATCTCTTTTAGGTTCCAATTGAATAATCTGTTGTTATGGGCAGCCAATGATGAAGGAATGGATCCGGAATTTACGGGCTCTACCCGTAATGCACAAGGTACAATTAGTCTGGGAGCTCATATTACCTTTTAATTATTAATAAGTTGACGGATATGAAAATTTTTAAAAAATATATTTTAGGTTCAATGCTCTTCATGGCAATGTTGTCACAGGTTTCCTGTAAAAAGGAATTTCTGGAGGTGGTACCTAAAGGCCAAACGATTGCAGTGACAACTGCGGATTATGAAAAGATTCTGAACGCTAATTATCTTTCCACCAGTTTTAACGCCAGTGTATATAGGGGGGATGAAGTGGCCGGATTACAGCCCTATTTTAATTCTATGAGTGGTCTTCTTAATAGAAGGATGCAGCGTCTTTTTAGGTATGAAGACCGGGTTTATGACGCAGATCAGCTGCCTGACGAAATTACAGATGCAAATAATTACATCCGAAAGCTTTACCTTTTTAATAAGGTAATCAACGAGGTAATGGATTCGGAAGGTGGAACGGAAGCGCAAAAACTCGCATTATTGGCAGAAGCCAAAGCGGGTAGGGCCATCTGTAACTTTATGTTCCTGTCTGATTTCACCAAGCCTTATAATGCGGCTACTGCAGCTACAGACCCTGGTATTCCTAACCTTACTGTTGCAGATGTAACGCAAAAGGATTTTAAGCGGGAAACAATACAGCAGGGGTATGATCTGGTGCTTAAGGATTTAACAGATGCTTTGCCTGATTTGGATATGGTTACGCATCGCCGTAAAATTTCAAGGCTGGTAGCCGAATTCTATCTGGCAAGGGTTTATCTGGCCATGAATAACTACACTGCAGCAAGTACACATATAGATGCCGCTTTTCTGGAAGTTCCTAAGGCTGTCATACCGTTGGAGTTATACGACTATACGGTAGTACTTAATCCTGACGATCAGGAAGCTCCGGGTTCATGGTTCCCTGATAGTGGTTTTGGTCTTGATAATGAGCCGCTTGCTGCTAATAATACGGAGATTATTTATAATATCACAGCAGGTTGGTTCCAGTTTCAGGCTGTTGATGCATTTGTTTTCAGTCCTGGAACAGCCGATTTATATGATCCATCGGACAGACGCCTGAGTTTATATACACCTTTTGAAATTTTCTCAACTGAGCCTCATCCTAATGGGATGAGACGCAGAACATCTGGTTTTTTTACCGGGATAGATGTTGGCCCTTCTTTGCCCGATATGTATTTGATGCGTGCAGAATGTAGGGCCCGTGCCAATGATTTAACAGGTGCTATAGCTGATTTGACACTCCTGAGGGAAAAAAGAATTGCCGGAGCAGCTGCTGCGGTACCATCGACAGCTGCTTCAGGTCAGCAAGCTTTGGTGCGTTTCATTTTAGATGAGCGTATCCGTGAATTTGCCATCACGGGCTTGCGCTGGTTAGATATGCGTCGCCTTTCCCAGGATCCATTGTATAATGATCATGTGAATTATACACACACCATTTACGGTTCGAATGGGCAGGAAGCTACTACTTACCAACTTAAACCAGAACGATTTGCCTTGAAATTTGGAGAACGTATGCTGAATGAAAGCAATGGTTTAGAGGACAATCCATAACTATCTATTATTTATTCCTGAGAACTGCAATGCGGGTTGCAGTTCTCTTTTTCGAATTTTATTATGATCGCTTCATCACCTTTAAAAAACAATATAATCTAATGAAACCATCATAAGCTTACCGCTAACAAACAGTAATGAATAAGCTTATGATCGCTTCATCACCTTTAAAAAACAATATAATCTAATGAAAACAAAAATATTATTATCCTTAGCTGTGTTTTCGTTAACCAGCTATGTACATGCACAGTCAAAACTGAAAAAGGAAGCTGAAAAAAGTGTTTCTATAGGCGGCCTGCAAATTGGTACAAAAGCACCTGGCATACAAGCCGAAGAATGGCTTTCAGAAAAGCCGGACATGAAAGGGAAGTTTATAGCACTGGACTTTTGGGGAACAAGTTGCAAACCATGTATCTCAGGATTTCCACATGTGAATGAACTTCATCGTCAATATAAAGATCAGATTGCTTTCATTGCTGCAACAACTGATGAATCACCTGAAGAAACTTATGCTTTTAATGGCCCTGTAGTCGAATTTTCAAGCATAATGCAAAAGCCAAAAGTCTGGAAAGATTTTAATATTCAAGGTATTCCGCATATGATCATTATTGATCCCAAAGGCATTGTCCGTTTTTCAGGGAATGGGCATGATGTGACTGATCAGATGTTAAACGATATGATTGCCAAATACGGTAAATAACTAACTGATTTTTAGAAGCCATCATGCGCCTACTGCTTACAAACAGCAATGAATAAGCGCATGATAGCTTCATCACCGATAAAAAACAAATATTTACTAATGAAACCATCATGCGCCTACCGCTTACAAACAGCGATGAATAAGCGCAGGATAGCTTCATAACCGATAAAAAACAAATATTTACTAATGAAAAATATACAATGAAATACATCTTATTAAATGTCCTGATATTCTCCGCATTTTTTGTCAATGCACAGGAATTGGAGTTTACAGGAGAGCTTAGCGGCTTGCAAAAAAATACAAAAGTGATTTTAACTGACCTGAGGTCATTGAAATCTAACTCAACCGAAAAGAGATTTCACGATACGGCAGAGGTCAATGACGGAATGTTCAAATTTAAGACCAAGCTTCCGGGTGCCGGCATGTATTTGCTTCGTGTAGCGCTGATAGGACAAAATCCTGAACATCGTAAGTTTTATTTAGAAGCTGGAAAAGTACGCCTTCAAGGAAAGAGGGGCGAGCTGAATAAGGCTAGCCTGACCAGTGATGCGCCTTATATGAAAGATTATATCCGGTTTACCGGGATGATGGATGGTGAGGAGGTTTTTGCAAGAAAAAAAGCACTTACAGATACCTCGATGATGCGAATGGCAGAAACGGGTTCTTATGATGGTCTTTTTAATACCCCCGGTCTATTGGAAAAATTAATGAAAGTAGAGAAAGAAGCAACGGATAAATCCATGGAAATCGCTGCGAATTGGATCTCAGCACATCCCAACTCGGACATTAATGCTTATGTAATTTATACTTACCTGCGTGATAAAACGGGCGATAAGACTGTAAAACTAGGACTTTCCAAACTCTCTCCCGCAGCACGCAGGTCATTTCCAGGAAAAATATTAACAAATACACACAAATGAAAAAACTGATTATCCTAACAGCTGCAATATTGTTTGCTGTAACACTACATGCACAAACAAGTTATACCATTAAAGGGCAAATACCTGCTGCACACAAAGCTATGCGGGTAGTGATGTCTTATCCACCAGATGATAAAGGCGGAAAGTACAATGCAGACACTGCGAATATCACCAATGGGAAATTTGAATATAAAGGAGTTATCGGCAGACCGCAATTGGCGGAATTGAATTTAATTCTCCCAAAGCCGGCAGCAGGGGCTGGGCGTAGAAATGAATCTGATGAAGGTGGCGGAATGAAGAATGTCGCTTTATTTTACCTGGACGGCAAGGTTGATATCGCATTTGATACGGCGGGTATGGCTACTGTCGCCGGGGGTGGTCAAGAACAGTCAGGCTGGAAAGGCTATGAACAGATGGTAATGGCCAAAAACAAGGCGCTGAATGGTGCTCCAGCCTCGATGGAATTTTTTGAAGAGGTGGTTACGGACTATGTTAAGGCCAATCCGGATCTTTATGTCAGTGTTGATTTGATGGATATGTTCACACAAAGCAGCATACAGCCAAAACTCATTGAGCCAATGTACAATTCGCTGAGCAAAAGAATGCAAAACTCAGAAAAGGTTTTAGGCTGGAAACCAAAATTAGACGAGGCGAAGCTGGCAGTTTCAGGGAAAGTAACAGCGCCTGCTTTTACACTTAACGATACGGAAGGAAAGGCCATATCACTGGCATCTTACAGGGGTGGTTACGTACTGGTAGACTTCTGGGCAAGCTGGTGCGTGCCTTGCCGTGCAGAAAACCCAAATGTTCTGGCGGCTTATGAAAAATATAAAGACAAAAACTTTCAGATACTGGGCGTATCATTAGATGAAAAAAAAGACCTCTGGTTAAAAGCGATTGCGGAAGATAAACTTCCCTGGAAACAGGTATGTGATTTTAAAGCCGCTGAGAGTGAAGTGACAAAATCGTATAACATATCATCCATTCCAGCCAATGTCCTCATTGATCCCAATGGTAAGATTGTCGCTAAAGATTTAAGGGGTAAGGATTTACATGATAAGCTTGCCGAATTGATCAGGTAACAGATAACTATAAAAACATATTGCAATGAAGAAGATAATTTTATTCCTGCTGATCTCGAGTTCAGCATGGGCTCAGCAGGTTATGCCCGAAAAATATAACTATAATGATTTTAACCTGATTGTTAAGGTCGAAGATAAAGAGAAATACTACAATCAAATGCTTCAGGAAAAGCCTGAAGATAAGTCCAAACCTGCCCAATATAATGATTACCGTGGCTCCCTGGCAACCGCTTGGCTTGCAAAGGGAAACCTGGAAAGATATAAATACTATACCAAAAATAATCTCGAATTCTCATTCATCAATTTGGTTGATTTCACTTATGCGCTGGAATACCTGGTAGAGGACAGCAAGAACCTGAAGATAGTTGAACAAGTTTCAGGCGAATATTTGGATATGCTGGATAAGGCTAAAACCACCGACGAGCTGACCAAGGATAGAATGCAGGTCTTATTGGAAGTCAATGCAATGGCCAACGCTAAATTGGGTAATGTGGAGCTGGCTATGAAAAATATAGAGCGGTCTTCAACAATCAAAGGCATGAGGGAGGGAAAGTATTTTAAAGACTCGAAATCCAATTATCTGAACCGTTATGGAATTGTCCTGGCTGCCGCTGGTCAGGATAAGAAAGCTTTGGATTTACTCATGGAAGCAGTGAGAACTGCTGATTCCAATCCTAAATTGGTGGCAACCCTGAGGGAAGTTTACAAAAAAGTGAAAGACAATGAAGAGGGGCTGGATCAGCTCGTCAAATCTTTGCAGGATGAAGCTTATCAAAAGTATTATAAAGAAGTTGAAAAATTATATATCGCTGATAGTAAAATCCCTTTTCAGGGATCTATACCCGACCCAAATACAGATGGTAAAGGGGAAATGATTACCATTTTGACTGCTAAACAGCACGCCAAAAATGTATCCTTGCCAAACATGAATGGCAAAACCGTAAACTTTGCCGACTATAAAGGAAAGATCCTGGTGATTGATTTCTGGACGACAGGATGTACGCCATGCGTTGCGGCATTTGCCGGATTTGAAAAGGTTGTCGCAGATTATAAAAATGATCCTTTCCAACTCTTTGTCATCAACCTGTTTGAAGAGCAGAAAACCGTTAAAAGTTTCGTAGCGAAAAAAGGCATTAGCCTGGATGTTTTACAGGACGAGCCAAACGAGGCTTATGATATTCAGGCAACCCCTACTAAGATTGTCTTTGATCCGATGGGTAACATCAGATTCTACGGTGTGGGGTATGCAGGTTCTACAGACAGAGAATACTACAAGCTGAAAGCCATGGTTGAAATCATAAAAGCGCGTAATATATAATGAGAAAGATCATATTCTTATGCTGTATTGCTGTGCTTTTCACTGTAAGCGCCTACAGCCAAATATTAGAACCGGTTAAATGGAGTTATTCAGTAAAAAGAACCAGTGCTTCTACCGCAACTGTTTTCATTAAGGCGACCATCGACAAAGGCTGGCATTTGTATTCGCAGGTTGCCCGGACAGGAGGGCCAACGCCAACAGCATTCTCTTTTCAATCATCAAAAGTTTTTGATCTGATAGGTAAAACTATTGAACCGAAACCGATTACGATGTTTGAGCCTGTGTTTTTTATGGAAATAGGTTATTTCGAAAGCACTGCGATCTTCCGGCAAAAGGTGAAACTGAAAGGGAAAAATGTTACGGTTAAAGGTAAAGTGGAGTACATGGCCTGTAATGATAAGATGTGTCTTCCACCGACAGAAAGAGAATTCAGTATCCATATAAAATGAAAAAAATAATCACACTATCGCTATGCTGCCTGTATCTAACGGGAGCTGTAGCACAAGACAAAACATTTCAAGTTCAGGGCAAGTTAAATGGTTCCCTGGAGAACGGACGTTTGGTGTACAGCTATTATATTAAAGACGCAGACATTGTAATGGATTCTACGAAGGTGATGAATGGAACCTATACGTTGAAAGGCAATGTAGACAAGCAGGTGATGCTGAATATTGGCACAAGACCTTACGGTGGGGATGTCAAGATTTTTATCGCCCCCGCAGCCAGGCTGACTGTTACCCACAACAAATCTATGAGCGACGTGATGGCTGCAGGATCAGCGGCAAACCTGGAATACAATAAAGTCAGGACCTCCTTAAGGTCATACTATCTGAAAATGGATGAAGTGGACAGAAAACATGCTGCTGCCATCAAAGCAAAAGATGAGGCGGCCCAGGAAGCACTGATTGCTGAGGGAGACTCCATTTTTGCAAGGATGATGAGCGATGTTTATCCCAATTACATTTATAAAAACCCAAATTCTCCCATTGTTTTGGCCATGCTCGATGAATATATGGGCGGCAGTGCTGATGACAGAAAACTGGAACCTCTTTTTAATGCTTTGTCGAATCAGGTAAAGAACAGTCCCGAGGGAAAACGATGGGCAAAAATACTTGCCACGTCTAAGCTGACCAGTATTGGTAAGCCAGCTCCGGATTTCATTCAGAATGATACCACCGGAAATCCTGTGAAGTTGTCTTCCCTGAGGGGAAAATATGTTCTGGTCGATTTTTGGGCGAGCTGGTGCGGTCCCTGTCGCGCAGAAAATCCAAATGTCCTGAAGGCTTACCAGAAGCTTAAAGACAAGGGATTTGAGGTGATTGGTGTTTCGATTGATGGCGACAGGAAGGCATGGATGAAAGCAATCAAAGAAGATGGGATGCCATGGACACAGGTGAGTGATCTTAAAGCAGATAAGAATGGGGCTGCAATCTTATACGGTGTTGACGCTATTCCGCAAAACTGGCTGCTGGATCCAAATGGAGTAGTGCTGGAAAGAAATCTTAGGGGGGAGGACCTGGCAGAACAGATCGAACGGTTGATGACAGCCAAATAGAAGATAAAAGAATGAATAATTTAAAACTGAGTATACTTGGCTTGTTTTTCTTTGCCTCTGTAAATGGCTACAGCCAGCATAAATCCGCAGCTAAATCTATTGAAAAGATGATTGCCGGTTGCGTTGAGAAGGCCATGTTAACCAGTGTTTATATCATTGAATGGGATACACTGAAGAATAAGGTGCAGGAGGGGGTGGATGAAGCGAATGGGTTTACGGGTGTGGTGGTGTCAGCAGAAGGACACATCCTGACGGTATCTCATGCGGCTATGCCAGGCCAGGTTTACCAAATTTCCTTTCCGGATGGCAACAAACACATTGCTGTAGGCTTAGGTCACATCGGTATTCAGGATAGAGGGACTGATTATGATATGGCAATGGTTAAAATCCTGAAGCCCGGCAGATGGCCGTTCGCCAAGATGGCACCCAGTACTGAATTAAAGCTGAATCAACCGGTGATTAGCATTTCTTATCCCGGAGCCTTCTTTAAGCAAATACCAAATGTGCGTTTTGGTAGGATCGCTGATGTCGATTTGACGGATGGGTTCATAGAATCATCGGCCAAAATGGAACCCGGCGATTCGGGAGGTCCCTTATTTGATGTGCTTGGTAGAGTCGTTGGCGTTCATAGTTGGATCAGGGAAAAAGAAAATCAGAATTATGATGTTCCGGCTGATCACTTTTTAAAATACTGGACCGCACTTAACCTGGCGAAAGATTATACAGAACTTCCGCCAGCAGATAATTTGCCCGCTCTGGCCTCTCCAATAGCAATGGAAACTGTTCCTGCGCTGGAAGAGCTGGTCGGAAAATCAGCTACCTATAAAAAGAGTGTGGTGGTGCTGAAAAGTTCTCATGGTCTGCAGCAGCTGTCTATCCTTGGTACTTTAATCAATTTTGGCGGTGCTGTATTTGTCATCAGTAAAAGTTCGATGGTTGGAAACAATGCAACCCTTAAAATGGGTGATGATACGGTTCCTGTCCAGGTGATGAAGAGAGACAGGGATAATGATCTTGTTTTGTTAAAAGTTGCCGGGGAATTAGGGGGGGGGATCAGGCTAAAAGCTACCGCAGAAAATCCGGCTCTCCAACAAAAGGACCTGGGTACCATCCTGGTTTCCACCTTGCCGGAAGATTCGATTAAAGTTGGTGTATTAAGCGCGACTTATACCGATATGCCATTGAACACGAGTAGAGGGTATCTGGGAGCAAGTGCTGTTGAACAGGATGGGAAAATAACGCTCAGCAGGATTGGCAAGGGCAGCGAAGCAGCTTCATTTCTTAAAGTGAAGGACCGGGTAACCAAAATCAATGGGATTGAAGTGAATACGGCAGCGGAATATAACCATGAATTTGAGAAGTATATCGCAGGTGATTCGATTGCTGTAGATATCCTCAGAGAGGCGAGCCCGATGCAATTTAACTTGTTTCTTGAAGCACAACCTACGGTCAGGCATGTTTCATTTGAATATGCCGGAGGACGAAGCGCACGTTCTGATGGTTTTAAAAATGTACTTGTTCATGATGCAGCGATTAGGGCGGATGAATGCGGAGGTCCGGTATTTGACAGCGCAGGCAAGTTTTATGGGATTAACATCGCCAGGCGAAGCAGGACAGCTACTGTTGTCGTTCCTGTAGCCATGCTTGCAAAATTTATTAAGGATGAGGTATAAATAAGTTTTTCTAAAAAAGGTATTAAAATCAACATTAAATGAAAAAAATAATTCTGGCCATTTTGATGCTTACTTCTTTAAGTATCATGGCACAACAAAGAGAAGAGGAGGCCACTAACCCAAAGTTAGACGCGTTAAAAAATGAAAAGAACCAGGCGGTTCTTCAACAGAAGATAAGCACCCTGAAAAGCGGGACGGTAGATGACCTGGAATTGTTAATTCAGTACTACCATAAAAATGCAGTGAAAAAGGAAGCCGTGGCTAAAATTCTGCTTAAAAAATATCCGCAGAGTCAGAACGCAAGAATGCTGAGAATGACTTCCTTTCTTAAGGTACAAGAGATTCCGGAAATGGAAGCCCTGCTCGGATCTATGATTAAAGAATATCCGAATGTAAACCTGGATATGGAGAAAAGTCTGTTGTCCAGTGCGTATGCTGAAGTTCCTGATGCGGCTAAAGTCCTGAAGTATACCAATTCGATGAAAGATCCTGTATTTAAGGTAAGGGCACTGACCATGGCAATTGACCTTATGGCAGCAATTGACAATGCCGCAGCCCTGGAGCTTGCTACCGGTAAATTGGACGAGGCAAAGAAAATAAAAGGCCAGACCACTTTGATCAAACCCTTGAAGGTGGATCCAAAAGCTGCTTATGACGATTATATCAATACCTATGGTAAGTTACTTTTCAAGGCAGGTAAAAATGAGGAGGCCTATACATACACCAAAGAAGCCTATGACAATATCGAAGATAGGGATGGGGAGCTCATAGAAAATTATGCGTTCCTGTCAAGCTTAAATGGTAAATATGAGGAAGCTTTGCCTGTTTTATCCAATGCGGTAAAGGAGGGTAAGTTCGAACAGAAATATATTGACCAGGTAAAAATTGGTTATGAAAAATTAAATCCGGGTAAGGATGTTGACGCTTATGTGGCCGGATTGCAAAACGTTTTCATTGAAAAGATCAAAACACATGCTTCAAAACTAATCATCAACGAAGCTGCACCAGAATTTACCTTGACAGATGTGAATGGCAAAAAAGTTTCTCTGGCAGATTTTAAAGGCAAGACGTTGGTATTGGATTTCTGGGCTACCTGGTGTGGCCCTTGCGTAGAATCGTTCCCGGCAATGCAAATGGCTGTCAATAGATACGCGAATAATCCTGACGTTAAGTTCCTTTTTATCGATTGCTGGGAAAGTGTTAAAGATCCGCTGTCCGCTGCTAAAAATTTTCTAAGCAAAAGGAATTATAAGTTCGATTTATATATGGATCCTGTAGATCCATCTACCAAACGGAGTCTGGCGTCTGATGCATTTAAAGTAGATGGAATACCTGCGAAATTTATTATCGATGGGAATGGCAACATTCGTTTTAAGATATCAGGTTTTGAGGGGAAAAATGAGGCTGCTGCTGAAGAAGTGGTACAGATGGTTGAATTGGCCAGGAAAGGTGCGTAACTCCATATCAAACTGGTAAGTTATCACCTGCAAACGGAAGAGTGGAAGCTCTTCCGATAGTCAACAAAATAGAGGGCTTTAGGGTAATCGGTGACTGATTAGTCCAGTACCGGTTATCCTAAAGCCTCGTTTTTATTGAGCTAAAACGTATAAGCAATTTATAGTTTCTTAATCATTTGTTTACATCAGCACCCTACTTTTGGGCATGCTTCACTTAGGGATCAACGACACAACACTGGTAACCCGTCTAAAACTTGGTGATGCCGAAGCCTATTCCCAATTGTACGACATTTACTGGGAAGACCTCTACATCCAGGCCTATAAGCGTATCAATGACGAAGACCTGGCTAAAGATATGGTGCAAAACGTATTTATCGATATCTGGCAAAGGCGTGAGACACTGACTATCGAAACGGCATTTTCCCATTACCTCCGTGCGGCAGTAAAATTCCAGATATTCAGCTATTTCCGCTCAGAAAAGGCCAAAAGCAATCTCATGGAGCAAACACTACTGCGTTTCAGCTCAAGTTCCACGATCAATGACCTGGAAGGTTATTATGAGCTGGAGCAACTGATTGCCGCTGAAATTGAATTGCTGCCCGATAAGATGAAAGAAGCTTACCTGTTAAAAGCCGCCAAACATTCTACCTCAGAAATTGCCCGGCAACTCAACCTCAAAGAACAAACAGTATCCAACCACCTTTCCGAAGCTTTAAGGAGAATCAGGATAAAATTAGGTGCCAAATATCCGGATTGGGTAGTCTCTGTCCTGATTTTGCTGTTTAAAATACTTCACGATTAGTTAACAAACACTTAACAATTTCTATAAGTAAATACAGCCCCCAGCTGCTACTTGTTTAAAAAGGTTAAGCATTTTGGAAGCAGATCAGTTCAAAGATTTATTAAAACGTTACGAAGAAAATACGCTCTCCCCTCAGGAGAAGCTCTTGCTGGAAAGATGGTATGAGAGCTATGAAGAGGATGAGTTTACCGGATTTTCCTCCGCTGCCCACGCAGAAAGAATTAAGCAGGACATCAAAACGGTAGTGATGCCTGTGGAGAGGGAGGAACAAAAAACAACAGGAATACACTGGCGCCGCATTTATCGGTATGCTGCCATCCTTACCTTGCTGGTTCCCGCCTTTTTCTTTTTCAAAAAGGAACAGAAGCCTGCAGGTCTGACGGAAAAAACAGAACAGTTTACCACCTATACCACTACTGCTGCCGAAAGCAAGAGGCTGACGCTGCAGGACCATTCCATTGTCCACCTTAATCCTTCCAGTAGCCTGAGGATCTCCAGCCGTTTTGGCACTTTACCCAACCGTGATGTTTTCCTGGAAAAAGGGAATGCTTTTTTTGAGGTGGCAAAAGACCGTCGCCATCCTTTTATCGTGCATGCACAATCCCTATCCACCCGGGTGCTGGGTACTAAGTTTAAAGTGAGCAATACCGCTAATGATAAGGTGGAGGTGAGTGTGAGTGAAGGAAAGGTGCAGGTTTCCCAGGCCAAAAAGGTACTGGCCTTATTGCTTCCCGGCAAAAAACTGGTTCTGGACCAGAAAGAAAAGCGCTGGGAGAAAACCGATTTCGGGATCAATGAAAATAACAACTGGTACAAGGCCGTCGCGAATCTGAATGATGCCGATTTTGAAGAGGTGGCCAGGACAGTTAAAATATATTATGGCGTAACGCTCAGCAGCGAAAATCCATCATCGCTCAATTACAGGTACAATTTACAAATCCGCTCTGAAAGGACGTTAGATCAGACCATAAAAATGATCTGTTCGGTGAGGGGCAACAATTACAGGAGGACGGCAGATGGTATAGTGATTTACTAAAGAAGCCGGCCCTGAAGCAGGGCCGGCCCGATAATTTCAACAGTGTAGCTTGAGACCCTTAACTGTTGTGTGAAACAAATTATTTATTGTTCAATGTCAAAGATAGGGAACCTGCGCCAATTTTCAGCCAGGTTGCCACATCCTTTGCAAACCAAATACAGAATGAAAAAATATTTACTGCTAGTGCAGAAAATTATGCGTTATACCCTCCTTATTTATACCCTGATGATGACCAGTACGCAGCTCCTGCTGGCCGGTAATACCAGTGGACAAGTGCTAAATAAACGTGTTAAAGTAACCTTTGAGGAAGAAAACCTGTTGTCGGCCATTAAAAGGCTGGAGAAGTCCAGCGGCGTGGACTTTGCGTACGACCCGGCTTTTTTACGCCTGAAATCTTTTAAAGTGATCCCTTCAAACCATAGCGATGAAAAGATCGAGAGTATCTTATCGGCATTGCTCAAAGATACGCAGCTTACCTTTACTGAAGATGTGCCAGGGGTGATCACCCTGATGAAAAACCAGGAACCGGGAAAAATAAGCGGTAAAGTGGTAGATGAAAAAGGGGAGCCATTGCCGGGCGCAAGTATCCGCGTGGTGGAACTCAATAAAGTCATACAAAGTCATACAGACGGTACCTATAGCATTTCTGCTGCTCCGGGTTCGTATACCCTGCAGGTGAGTTTTATCTCTTATACCAGCAATACCCAAAGCAAGATTGTGGTTAAACCAGGGGAGACTACCCGTTTGAATATTGCCTTAACAGCTGAAACAGGAACACTGAATGAGGTGCTGGTCGTAGGTTATGGTACGCAAAAAAGAGAAAATGCCACCGGTTCGGTAGACCAGGTAACGTCAAAGGTGTTTGAAAACAGACCGATCTCTAACCTGTCACAGGGACTGCAGGGCGTAATTCCCAATTTGAATATCACGATTGCCGATGGCCGCCCTAACCAGGCACCTTCTTATAACCTGAGGGGAACAACCTCTATCGGACAGGGCGGTTCAGCGCTGATCCTGATCGATGGGGTGGAAGGTGATCCGTCCAGGATTAACCCGAATGATGTGGCCACGGTTACGGTGCTGAAGGATGCGGCTTCCGCAGCAATCTACGGGGCGAGGGCAGCATTTGGTGTGGTGTTAATTACCACCAAAAATCCGGTTAAGGACCGTACGACGATCAATTATTCAATGGCACAGTCGATTAAGAAGCCTACTGCGGTACCCGACCTGGTGACAAACGGTTATCAATATGCCAGTATGTTCAATGAAGCCTGGTCGGCCTGGAACGATTATTCACAAACTCCGCAGAATGTGAACAAGACGCTGAAATTCTCTCCTGCTTATCTGGAAGCACTGAAATTACATGATGCTGATCCAAGTTTGCCAAAAACAGAGCTGAATGCGGCGGGTGAATATGTGTATTATGGCAATACCGACTGGTATAAAGAATTGTATAAAGACAATAACAGCTCGATTGAACATAACCTTTCCCTTTCGGGTGGCAGTGGGAAATCTGATTTCTATATTTCAGGAAGATCATTCAAACAAACCGGAATCTTCAGGTATAATTCCGATGATTATCAGATGTACAACATGCGTGCAAAGGGATCGGCGCAGCTGTACCCCTGGTTGAAAGTATACAACAATATGGATTATTCGTCCATTAAATATTATAGTCCCCTGAATGTAGGTGAAGGTGGCGGGATCTGGAGAAACATCAATGATGAGGGCCATACGCTGGCGCCAATGTTTAATCCGGATGGTACGCTGACGTTTTCTGCAGCCTATACGGTTGGTGATATGTACAATGCAAAAAACGGGGCTACACAGGATAAGAAAGTCTTAAGGAATACCTCAGGATTTATTACCCAGTTTTTTGATGACAAGTTCCGTGTGAAAGGGGATCTTACTTTCCAGCAGACCACCAGTGACAGTACCCGGGTGCGTGTTCCGGTGGCTTACAGCAGAAAACCAGGGGTGATTGAATATGTGGGTAGCAATACCAATGATTTTCAGCAGATCGACCTGACGACCCAATATCTGGCGACTAACATTTACGGTGAATTTGAGCCGCGCTGGAGTAAGGACCATTATGTGAAATTCCTGGCGGGATATAACTATGAGCAAAGTAAGTATAAAAGGTTACTGGCTTCCCGTAACGGATTGATCTTTGATGATGCAACGGATATTAACCTTGCTTTGGGACAGTCCATTGTTACCGCCGGTGGCTATGACGAATGGGCTGTGCTGGGCGGTTTTTACAGAATTAATTATGCCTATAAAGACCGTTACCTGCTGGAAGCGAATGGCCGTTATGATGGCTCTTCAAAATTCCCTTCCAATCAGCGCTATGATTTTTTTCCTTCTTTTTCTGCAGGCTGGAGATTGAGTCAGGAACCTTTCTGGAAAATCAGTAAAAATATAATTACTGACGTGAAGATCAGGGCTTCTTATGGTTCATTGGGGAATGGTAGCATCGCTTCTTATGCTTTTCAGGAGAAATTCAGGATCCAGCAGTCGAACCGGGTGCTGAATGGGGTAAGGCCGCAGTACACTGGCCAGCCAGGCGTATTACCCGATGGCTTAACCTGGGAAACTTCACAAACCAGGAACATTGGTCTGGATATTGCCTTCCTGAATAACCGGTTGAACTTTAGTGGTGATGCGTATATCAGGGATACCAAAGATATGTTTACCACCGGTATGCCATTACCGGCAGTTTTTGGTACCGATGTGCCCAAAGGTAACTATGCAGACCTGAGGACCAAAGGCTGGGAAGCTACACTTTCCTGGAGAGACCAGTTTGAAGTCGGCGCGAAACCATTTTCTTATGATATCAGGCTGACCTTGTCTAACTATTCAGCCAAAGTGACCAAGTTTAACAATCCGCTAAAAACAATAATCGACTACAGCACAGGCAAAACAATCAATTATGAAGGCCAGCAGATCGGGGAGATCTGGGGTTATGAGACCGACCGTTATTTTACTTCTGCTGAGGATATTGCGAATTCTCCTGTACAAACGCTGACTAAAGCATCCAACAGTGGCAAATTACTGCCTGGGGATATCAAGTTTAAGGACCTGAACGGCGATGGGGTGATTAATGATGGTGGCAATACAATCGACAATCCGGGTGACAAAAAGGTGATCGGTAACTCTTTGCCAAAATATACTTATGGCATTTCCCTGGGTGCGCAATGGAAAGGTTTCTTCTTCAGCAGCTTTTTCCAGGGGGTAGGTAAAATGGACTGGTATCCGGGACAGGATAATGCTTTGTTCTGGGGACAGTATAACCGTCCGTACAATAAAATCCCGGTATCGCAATTGGGAAACATGTGGAGTCCGGAGAATCCTGATGCTTACTTCCCAAGGTTACGTGGTTATACGGCACAAAATGGGGCGGGAGAATTGCAATCGCAGTCGAAATATATCCAGAATGTGGCCTATATCCGTTTAAAGAACCTTCAGATCGGCTATAACGTATCGCCGCTGATGATCAAAAAACTGGGCCTGAGTAATTTACGTGTCTACCTTTCCGGTGAGAACATCTGGACCTATTCTCCACTCTATAAGATTACCAAAGATATTGATGTAGAGAGTATCGGTAATGTTGAACAGGGGGGGAACGGAAATAACTATCCACAATTAAAAAGCTATAGTGTAGGCTTGTCCGCTACATTCTAATTTAAAATTATAAAATAAGATAACGATATGAAAAGATTCTGTTTATGGTTTACTTTCTGTGCAGTACTATTGGCCGGATGTAAGAAACTTGACCAGGTACCTCAGGATAGCGCAACGAAGGACGCCGTATTTGGCGGTGAAAAGGGATTGGAATTGTATGCGAACTCTTTTTATGATGTTTTGCCTACTGCAGGGGATACCCACCGCGGGGATGAAATGTCTGACTATGGTGCCAGAAGTCAGGCGCCCGATTTTTTAGTGGCTGGTGTGTACAGCTCCCGGATAGACCAGGGAACAAACGGCTGGAAATGGGATAAGCTGAGAAACATCAACTTCTTCCTGGAAAACAATATCAATCCTAAAGTTCCCGCCTCGGTACGTTTACAATACCAGGGACTGGCCCGCTTTTTCAGGGCTTTCTTTTACTTTCAGAAGGTAAAAAGATATGGGGATGTGCCATGGATTAACCATACGTTTAAAGTGGATGATCCGGCATTGTACAGTGCCAGGGATTCCAGGACTTTGGTGATGGATTCAGTGCTGGCCGATCTTGATTATGCCATTGCCAACATCACCCGCACGACAGACAATTCCAAAACACTGATCACCAATGCTGTGGCGCTGGCTTTTAAATCGAGGGTGTGTCTGTATGAAGGAACATACAGAAAATACCATACGGAAAGCAATTTGCAGCAAACTGCCGGTAAATGGTTGGAAGAAGCCGCAAATGCTGCGGAAAAAGTAATGACTACCTCGGGATATGCTTTAAACACTTCAGGTGGGACGGAGCAGTCTTACCGCCAGTTGTTTACCAGTACTGCTCCCGTAGCTACGGAAATTATGCTCAGTAATGTTGCTGACGCCAACCTGGCCCTTTACAATGATGCCAACTGGTATTGGACCAGTGCTACCTATGGCAGCCGTCTAAGCTTTACCAGAACGTTTGTCAACACCTACCTGAATATCGATGGTACCCCATTTACCAGCAAGGCAGGTTACCAGACGATGCCATTTGCGGAAGAGGTAAAAGGCAGGGATAAACGTTTGCAACAGACGATTAGGATGGGGGATTATAAAAGAATAAACAGTGGAACGGCAGAAGCTGCCCCGCCAGTATTTTCTTATACCTATACCGGTTATCAGCCAATCAAATGGACGCTTGACGATACGAAATATGATGGGGGTACACTCAATATTAACTCTATTTGTTTGCTCCGGTATGCGGAAGTATTATTGAACTACGCAGAAGCCAAAGCCGAACTGGGTACTTTTACGGATGCTGACTGGGCAAAGACTATCGGTGCATTACGCCAGCGTGCAGGGATTACAGGTGGGTTGAGTACTAAACCTTCAGTGGCAGATGTTTACCTGCAGCAAAACTATTTCCCCGGAATCAGTGACCCTTCGCTGTTGGAGATCCGCCGTGAACGCGGGATTGAACTTTCCCTGGAAGGCCTTCGTTTTGATGATATCGTAAGATGGAAACGCGGAGAGCTGATGACTAAGGTATGGAACGGTTTTTATGTTCCTGCACTGGATGTTCCGATGGACCTGAATGGGGACGGGAAAATGGATGTTTGTTTTTATAAAACCATGCCGGCGACTACCGTAACCGGTGTAACCTATATCAATGTGTCGGCAACGACTTCTGCCGGGGTGAATCCACAGCGACTGAGCAATGATACTTCAGGTGAACTGACCTGGTTAACGACAACGACCCGTGTTTTTGAAGATAAAAATTATCTTTACCCTATTCCTGAAGCTGACCGATCTCTTAACCCTAAACTGGGACAAAACCCAGGTTGGTAATACTCACATTAAATAATAAAATCATGATTAAAAAAAACAGTATCAGTATCCTGCTTCTTCTGTGTGTACAGCTATCGCTATTTGCACAAAAAATGACTATCGGAACTTACAATTTAAGGAATGACAATAAGGGCGATATAGGGAACCTTTGGGTGCAAAGGGCACCTGTAGTTTCCAATCTGATCCGTTTCCACCAATTTGATATTTTTGGTATCCAGGAGGGGTTTAAAAACCAACTGGAGGATATCAGTAAGGCCCTTCCGGAATATAGTTATTATGGCTTAGGACGTGATGATGGTAAAGATGCAGGAGAGCATTCTTCTGTTTTTTACCGTAAGGACAAGTTTAAGCTCTTGAAAAAAGGTGATTTCTGGTTGTCAGAAAAACCTGACCAGCCTGGTTTGGGTTGGGATGCCACCTGCTGCAACAGGATCTGTACCTGGGTGTATCTCCAGGACCTGAGGACCGGTAAGAAATTCTATTTTTTTAACGCCCATTATGACCACGAGGGGAAAGTTGCCCGCGTAGAAAGCAGTAAGCTGATTGTGCGCAAGATGAAAGAGATTGCAGGAAATGAACCTGCGATATTTACAGGCGATTTGAATGGGGACCATCAAAGTGAATGGTACCAGACCCTGGCGAAATCAGGTTTTTTAACAGATACCTATACACAGGTAGAACATCCTTATGAAAACAATTCTTCTTTTAATGCCTTTGGCAAAGATGTGGATGGTTTCGGGATTATCGACCATGTGTTTGTAACTAAAGCGTTTGAAGCTAGCCGTTGGGGTATTTTAACAGATACCTACCATGCTAAATTCCCATCAGACCATTTCCCTGTTCTTGTGGAGGTGACGATGAAATAAGTGACAGCCCTAAGGCCAGAAAACCGTCTCCAGGATAAAAACCGGAGACGGTTTTTTTGTGGATGCAGGGCGACATTGATGATCAGGATGTATGTCCATCAATTCTTTTTAAGCCTTTATGAAGGATTTCCGTTAATTCAGTTTTTAAAGACACGGGTTCTATAATCTCTGCAAAGTCGATAAATCTCAAAAACCAGCGCACGAAGGCAGTGGGATGCATTCCGCAGTTGAAATACATAATAACGGAATTATTGTCTTTTTCTTCTTTACAGAACCCATAGCTATCACGTTCCCAGAACATGAAATGGGCGAATTCCAGGTCTGCCCTGATGGTTACCGGGATAGTGGTTTCAGGGTTGAGACCTTCGCGCAGCTCCTGCATAGCGGGATGTTTGCGTGTGAAGGGAACCGCTGTGATATCCGCTTGCCTGATCCTGTCCAGCCTGAAATTCCGGTAGTCAGACCGAAGCAGGCAGAAAGCCAGTACATACCAGAAATCGCGTTCGAAATACAAACCCACCGGTTCGACTTCCCGAATTTTATAGTCCCTCTCACTACTTTTGTGATAACTGATTTTAATGATTTGGTGACCTGAGATACTGCTGAGCAGGGTATTGATAATGTCCGGCAGATAATCGTCCGACTCAAATTCAGGCTTGATCTGAAGCTTGTCGTAAAGATGCTTTAATGCGATCTTCTGCTGAAGCTGCAGGGAACTTTTCACTTTGATCAGTACAGATTCAAACTGTTCTTTGATAAACTTGGTTTGGTGCTTTTGCATCATTTTTTCTGCAATCAGCAGGCTGAGCACTTCCTCCTGGGTGAATCTGGAAGGCTGGATACGAAAGCCCTCTGAGATGGAATACCCGGAACCATCATGGTAGGAGATCGGTACACCAGCGGTTTCCAGTGCTTTTAAGTCTCTGTAAATCGTCCGCTTGCTGGTTTCAAACCTGGACTGCAGCTCGCTGATCGTCACCATGGCTTTTGACTGTAAGAGAAAGAAGATTTGTAATATGCGATCAAAGCGTTTGCTGATATCCATCTTTTTTAATTATTAAGACATTTTACCGCCTTATGGTCGCCGGTAAGGTTTGCAGTTTAGCCGAATTTACGATTTCTGCAATTCTTTTTTGGCGTGTTTTATCGGTACTGCAAAGTTTTACCCATTGCAAGAGTGACTTTTTAACCGAATTGCTCAGGCGTGTATAATATTCCAGGGCGCCGGGTTGCTGCTCAAATGCTGTCCTAAGATCAGGTGGGACCAGCAGATCTTCGACCTCGTCCAGTATATTCCAGGAACCGTTTTGCCTGGCATGATGGATACAGGTTAAACCTGCAGGCATCATCTGTTGCCTTGCGATCAGGTCGGTCACTTTCTCCTTGTTGATCCTTGACCACGTACTGTTTGCTTTTCGCTGACAGAAAAACTGGATGAATTTTTCATCATCTACAGGTTTTCGCCTGCTATCTACCCAACCAAAACAAAGTGCTTCATCGACTGCTTCAGTCCAGCTAAAGTTGTGCCTCCTGGATTTCTTTTTGTAAAAAACGAGCCAGACAGAAGATGCCGACAGGTGATTCCTGACCAGCCATTCTCTCCATTCTGCCTGGTTTGCAGGGGAGTAGGTTTCAACGTTTTGCATGGTCATTCAGACTTAATTTTTCTTTCTCCATAAATTCCAATTAAAAATGCTCAGGAGAGCAAAAAGAGTGTCTCCTGAGCATTCCTTTCTTACCTGACTACAGTAGCTTCCAACTCTACGGTCAATGTTGCGTACAATCCTTTAACTTCAATAAGGGTTGTCGCTTGCCGGATACCATATTGTTTCAGGAATCCGGCGTAAACCTCCACGCACGACGTAAAGAATTCTGAGGTAGAGGTCGTGAATACATTTAAGCGGACGATATTGTTCATTTCGTAACCGGCTTCTGTCACCAGTTGCTCCAGGTTAGCGATGGTCTGCATGAATTGCGAACGCATATCCTCCGCACTCGGTTGCCCGTTCGCATCGATGGCGGCCTGGCCTGAGCAGTAGAGTGTACCGCTTACATTTTTTACTTCTACGGCCTGGGCTGAATTTGTGTACTCTCCCCATTTCCAGGGATCAATTGTGCGTTTTTCCATTTTACAAAGTGATTTTGATGATTTAAATCAAAGATTACGTTTGTGGTGACAACAGCTTGTCACAGCTTTTGAAGATCTGTTATTAATTGGAGAATCAATTTTAATCTCTAAGCTGAAGAGGAATTTTACAGGCCTCACAGCATTTTTTTTTAAATTTAGCTTAAAGTAACTCGACTCAGGTTCGGTAAGAGAGGATGCTGAAGCGTATTTGAGAAGTCTGATTCCATAGAGAATTTTAATATTAACAGCATATAGAAAACAATCATGAATCACACCTGTTATTACGAATAGCACTTGTTATTAATAGTGAAGTTGCTTATTTTTGAATAATAATCACGAAAATAGATATGTTGATTCAATTTAGTGCCACTAACTACCGTTCAATTGGAGAAAAGCAAGTACTCAGTCTATTGCCTGCGACTAACCAGAAGGATTACCTGGAAAATATTTTTGAAAAAGATGGCCATAAGGCATTGAACCTTGTAGCACTTTATGGTGCAAATGGTAGCGGCAAAAGTAATCTTCTGAAAGCAATGGAAGAGTTTATCTATATCATAGAAGGATCCTCAAACAGAGGATCTAAACAAAGGCTATGGCAGGATCCTTTTTTGCTAAGAGAAGGATGGGATGAATTGCCAACTACTTTTGAGATGGTATTTTGTCTGGCTGAAGTACGCTTTCGATACGGATTTAGCTATAACGATACGCATATACTCACTGAATGGCTTTTTAGTAAAGGTGCAGGAAGGGAAGTAAATGTTTTTCAACGCGAGAAGGATGTTATTGATCCTAGTTCATCGCTTAAGGGGAATACCAGGATAATAGACGCTGCTATTGAAGCGACTAAGGATAACGCTTTATTTTTAGCTGCACTGGATGCTTTAAATGTGGACGTTGCTGGTAAAATCTTGCAGTTTTGCCAACAAATACTAGTGGTGGATGGGATGCGTACCAGCTTTCTAGGGAAAATGGAAAGTGTATGGGGTGGGGATGCGCTTAAAGAGGAGGTCACCAAACATTTGAAGCGTTTGAAGCTGGGATTGATTGATGTAAAGTCTATTAAAGATGAATCTGCCCGCAAAGATGATGGATCTCCAGACTACAAGATATTTGCAGAGCATAGATTATATGATAAAGATGGTAAGCCCACCAAACGTAGTGTTAAGTGGGACTATTTTGAAAAGGAATCTAGTGGTTCGGTAAAAGCGCTGGAAATAAGTGGTCCGACTGTAGCGACTTTAGTATTGGGTGGAATACTTATAATTGATGAGATCGAGGCAAAAATGCATCCCTTACTTACCCTTGACACGATAAACCTATTCCTGAATAAGGAAACAAATCCTAAAAATGCACAGTTGATTTTTTCGACTCATGATACCAATTTGCTTACTTATGCGAAAATGAGAAGAGACCAGATTTACTTTGTTGAAAAAAACCATTGGGAGTCAACAGAAATTTATTCCCTGTCTGATTTTGTTTATGTGAATGAGGTTGACGGATCTGAAACCAAGGAGAGACCAGATACCGATAAAGAAAAACGGTATATAGAAGGAAGGTACGGCGCTGTACCGGTTTTGGGACCTCTCTCTAATTTAATACGTGCAGTAAATGGCTAAGCGTGGTAAAATTCAAGGTTTTGAGATTACTCATGATATCAACAGGCCTCTAAGAATTAAGAAGTACAAATATTTTTATCTTATCGTTTGCGAAGACGAGAATACCGAACGGGTTTACTTCCAGGGATTCGAGATCAGAATTCCGAAAGAAACCCTCTATTTGGATGCCGTAGGTACAGGGCTTGATCCATTAGGGATCGTAACCCGGGCTATTTCAGAAAAGAAGCGTTTAGAGGCATTATGCGAAAGATCGGTCGACGAGGTTTGGGTGGTGTTTGATAAGGATGACGCTGATTTAAATGATACTAGGATTACGCGTTTTCAGGCTGCCTTTAAACTTGCTGCTGAGCAAGGGTTTAAAATTGCTTATAGTAATGAAGTGTTTGAACTCTGGCTGTTACTACACTTGAGTGATGTTGATCCTGAAATTCCAATCGGGCGACAAGAAGTTTACACCAGACTTGAAAGTGAAATTAGGCAACGGGAAGGACATGAAGATTTCCTTTATGAACATGGGGATGAGGCTGTATTGAAAGTCATCGCTGAAATTGGTGATGAGCAGGCTGCTCTGCAAAGAGCTGAACAGCTGATTGCTTTTCATGAAGGTAAAGAACCTATCATTAGTAATCCTGTTACTTTTGTAGGGAAATTGATCTTAGATCTGTATAGTTGGATTGAATATTACAGTTATCAGGAGTGATTCTTTTTTATCTGGTTGAGGGACAGGTATCGGTAAAAGCATGACATTAATTATTGCGCGATTGAAGAAGCCTAGGATATTTTACAATATGACTTAACACTTTGTGGGCGATTCGAAAGACTTTACAACTTAAGGCTGAACTTTCCTGATATTTATTTATTGCAATTCGGAATAAGATTTTCAAAGTAATTGCATTTCAGCGTTACATTCAAGATATATCGATTCAATAAGCGACTGTGCAATCATTTTAACGACAGGGATAATTTTAACGGTTTACTAATTTATTTAAAGTAGGGGCATACGAAATATAAAGCTTGTTTCACGGACATCTGAGGTTGCGGTTAAACTACCCTGGTGTGCACTTGCGATTTGAGATGCAATATATAGCCCCAGTCCTAAGCCTTGCTCGCTCGGTGTAGAGGCCTCCCGTGTAAAAGGTTCAAATAATGTTTTCAATGCGTCTTCAGCGATTGGCTTACCACCGTTAGACACAACAAGTTCGAAATTATCCAAATCAATTTTGGCCATGATTTTCACGGGTTCATGTACCAATCCATGGGTAAATGCATTTGCAACCAGATTTGACAACAATTGTGAAAGACGATCAGCATCGCAGTTGATTGGGTTTTTCACATTGATAGCTAATGTTACTACTCTTTCGGGGAAGATAATTTTTAATTCATCTATCACTTGTTGGATAACAGGTTCTATCAAAACCTCCTGCAAATTCAGGGATATACCCCCGCCTAATCGAACCCTGGCGAAATCCATCACATTAGCGATCAATTCTTCCATACGCAGGCTGCTTTTCTTCATCATCCCTAGAATGGATTGTTCACGGTCAGACACCGCTGAACGCATTAAAAGGGACGTTCCAGATTTGATAGCCCCTAAGGGATTTCTTAAATCATGGCCTAATACCGCTATAAATTGCTCCCTTAATATCGTTTGTTCGCGTTCTGCCCTAATCGTTTCTTCAGCATCAGTAATGGCATGACGCAGATTTTCCTCATAAATTTTCCTTTCTGTAGCACGGTATACATTTAAACGGATAAATTGTGGCTTCATCTGCGCATCATTCCTGACATACCCGTTTAAGAGAACCTGTAACTTCGTACCATCTTTCAATAACAATTCGGCAGAAACCTCTTCAAAAAATCCTTTTAACTGCAGCAATGGAGATAAATGGGTTTCATAAAACATTCTGCTGCCCATTGCCAGCAAGCCGGTGATGCGTTTACCTGTCAATTCTTCTTTCGTGTAACCCAGCCATTCTATGACCCTGGCATTTACGCTAATGATTTCACCACGCGGGTTTGTAGAAATATAACCAGATAATGAATGTTCGAGAAAATCCTCAAAATCTTTCTCGAGGTCTGAATGGTTAGTCTTTTTGGAATCCGGTGACATATGACAAGTAAGCTTTGATGGCTGATATGGTTTCCTCAGGGGCACTTAAATGGGGACAATGGCCGGTAGCCTCCAGGATCGAAAGCTTACTGTGTACCATTTTCTTATGCATATACTCCCCAACTTCAATAGGCGCAATGATGTCATTCGAACATTGTAATATCAATGATGGAATGGTACATGAACTCAGGGTATTTCGGCAATCGCTCAGGAAAGTCGTACGGGCAAATTGCTTTGCAATTGTCGGGTCAGTACGGCAGAAACTAGCTGTTAATTCTTCGGACAGCTCGGTTCGGTCTGGATTGGACATAATTAAGGGCGCCATCGTCATTGACCAGCCCATATGATTTGTATCCAGGGATTCCAGTAATTCATCAATCTCACTTTTACTAAAACCCCCAATATAATCTTCATCATTGATATAAGAAGGGGATGGGGCGACAAGAATTAATGTTTTGAATAGCTGAGGTTGCCGATTGGCGGCAATGATGCCCATCATCGCACTTACGGAGTGGCCTATGAAAATAATATTTTCTAAGTTCAACTCAGTGGCAATCTCATTGATATCCTGAGCATAACCATCCAATTCTTTATATTTTATGGGGTCATATGCCTTTAGGTCAGATTTACCTGCTCCAACATGATCAAATAGGATAATTTTGTGGGTATCTTCAAATGCTGGTGTAATGTAACGCCACATATTCTGATCGCAACCAAAACCGTGCGCAAACATCATTGGAGGTGTACCTTCGCCCTTGATGATTACATTGTTTCTTTTAAGGATACCCATTGAAATTTCCCGTTTTGATTAACCTTGAAAGGTGAGTTATCACTGTTTTTATTAGCTAAATCGTTTTCTATAAAAAGTAAACATACAATTATTGTTTAAACAACTGCGTATGTTTTTTTGGGTATTTTGTAAATATGACAAGAATGAAAAATGCAGTGGTTCATTCATCAGACGGATAAGACATAATTCCTAAAAAAAGCTATACCGTCGTTGGGGTAGCTGCGACCTGGCTGCGTGCTGAGTCCGACCTGAGTCCGACCATTTTAAGCTAGTTGTTTTAGGTCGGACTCAGGTCGGACTCAGGCCGGACTTACTACGGACCTACTCCAATGACGCTCCCTTAAATTTACGGTAAATATAACTAAGGACAAATAATGACAAAATACGACACAATTAAAATAAAATTATTAACTATTTGTTATTGTAATTATTTATTCTATACCTTTGTCTAAATTAAAATTATTCATAAGATGGCTAAGTTAGATGGAAAATTCCTGCGTGGAGTTATCGGTCCCGTGATCATGAAAAAGTCAGGGAACAAGCAATTAGTGGTTGCTAAAAAAAAGCGTGGTTCAATTAAACAGTCGGTGGCTACCAAAAAAGCATCTGATACTTTTGGGATGGCCAGCGGTCTGAGTGGACGGATCAGGACTGCATTAAAAGAAGAATCAATTATCGCCGGGGATAGTTCTGTACATCCGCGGCTGACTTCGACACTCAACCAGATGTTGTCGAAATGCAGGGATCCAATAAGCAGGGAATTTAGTTTCAAGGGCGATAGTTTCCATGGGTTGGTGGCTTTTGATTTCAATGCTACCAAAAGATTGACAGATAAGCTACCGGGACAGTTATTGGTTGATTTAACCGATGGGGTGTTAAAAGTTGGTTTTCCTGATACTGGTGAAGCGCGTGTGTTAAAATTTGTGAAAGGCAGCAGTGCCTGTAAAATGACTTTTAGCCTGGTGCTTTTCCGCCTGGCAGAAGGGCTGGTATCCAGGAAAGTCCAGCGACATTCATTGATGGTGGAAAAGGAGGCATTCAACCTAAACGGATTGTCATTTGTATTCGATGTTCCGAAGGGCTGCCTGGCCGTGCTTTCCGTTACCATGGAATATTACCACCGGAAACATCCTCTTGCCAATAGCAGTTTGAATGTTGGTGGGATTTGTTATGCTGAGCTGTTACCAGGTGAATATGAGGAAGGCAGTAAATTTCTATGGGCAGCACATGAATTGTATTTTGAGATGGCTGGGGGATAATAGGGGTTGAGGATTTCATTTCAGAGGGTGGATCTTACAAATGATCACCCTCTGCTTGGTTAATAACTTCCTTCCTCGGGATTGGTAACTGTCAAATTTGACGTTATGATCTGAGGCACTTGGAATCGTCATTTATAGAACAATGGTGGGTTAATTTAAAAGTTCTTCAATGCCAAATGCTGTCAACACTTTAGCATATTCAACATTTACAGCATCGTTTGCTCTTTCAATAATTTCTCCCGTGGATGGGTCAACTACTGTCCTCAATGGCCTTTGTCCTGTTGGCAAATCGATCAATTTTACCACTGCATCTGCCACATTCTGCGGGTTCGGTTTTGTATTTTCAAACATTTGACCGATGGCTGCGAACATTTTATTTGGAACATCAGCGATTGCTTTGTACCCGTCAACAACAGATGCGTCAGAACCGGGCTGGATTTTTTGGGACATTTCAGTAGGGAAAGCACCTGGTTGAATAATGGCTACATCAACGCCCAAGGGTCTTAATTCATAATGCAAACCTTCGCTTATTCCTTCCAAAGCGAACTTCGAAGCACCATACATTACGGAAAAAGGCGCAGAAAATCTACCCCAGCCGCTAGAAACATTGATGATCAAACCTTCTGATTGCTTACGCATCATTGGTAATACCAGTTTCATCAATCTCCATGGGGCGATAACATTGACAGCTAACATCCGCTGCACATCATCAGTAGTAAAACTTTCAGCCACACCAAATGCCGAAATACCTGCATTGTTTACCAATACATCTATTCTTCCTTCTCGAGCAATAATGGTGTCGATCGCATTTTTTACACTTACCTCTTCAGTTAATGACACATCCAGAACGGTAACATTCTCAACCTGTGAAAGTGCTTTTGCTTTATCAGCATTCTTTCCCTGGGTATCTCTTATCGTCGCATAAACTTTATGTCCTAAGGCCGCAACACTGTTGGCAGTGAGCCATCCAAATCCGCTATTTGTTCCTGTAATTAAAACAACTTTTTTGTTCATTTTCTTATTATTTAGTAATGATGCAAATTTTGGTATCTTAAAAACGAAACCATTTACCATTTGGTAAAAAGTGATCTCAGCGGATGTTTTTTCTTATCCTGCTCAATGATTGCTGGGTGATTCCGAGGTAAGAAGCGATATAAGAAAGTGGAATACGATTGACAAGACGAGGGAAATGTTCAATGAACGATAAATATCGGGTAGTTGCATCTTCCGAAACCAGAGGGCTTCTTCTTTCGATCGTTTTTAATAAACAGTTTTTTACGATCAGACCTGTAATGGCGTCCCAGCCAACAACTGTATTCCCGATCTCGTCCCAGTCTTTCTTTGAAAAAATAAGCAATTTACAATGGGTTACGGCCTGTATATACTCAGAGGCCACCACCTGTGCATCAAATTTTTGCTGATCCGAAACAAAATTATTCTCGTCAATGAAGTGATGAGTGATTTCTTCACCTTTGTTGTTGTAATAGCAGAAACGAACGACACCTTCTAAAACAAACCCCACGTGTCTGGGAATCTTTCCGGCCTCCGAAAAATATTCCTCTTTATTAAGTTCCAGCGTTTTTGCTTTGCTTGTAATAAAATCCGTTTGCTGTTTATTAAGATTGCCAAACTGTAATACGTAATTGATGAACTCTTCCATAGGCTAAATTTCGAATTTTTTAGGGGAAATCCATTTACCATTTGGTAAAAACAGCAACATGGATCAGGGGCATTAATTCAAATCATCCATGTCTCTTTCCAGTAAGAGATACTTTTAGCCAGGATAGTGTGTAGTAGGAGCCGGTTAGAGATGTACTTGCTGTATATGAATGATTAAGCCAACACTAGTTATCATAATCAGCTAACATACTCAAGTCCCCATTTATACAATTCATTAATAATTGGCTCCAATTTTTCGCCTTTTGTAGTTAAGGTATATTCTACGGTAGGCGGTACAGTTGCAAAAACATTTCTAATGACAATTCCATTGGCTTCCATATTTTTCAATTCCTTTACCAGCATTCGGGTGTTAATTTTTGGCACCATTCGCTCTAATTCGCTGAAACGCTTCTTGCCATTAAATAAAGCATAGATAATAGACATGGACCATTTTCCTCCTATTACGCCCAAGATTTCCTGAAGTGCGCATCGTTCATCATTTTTTTTATTTTTATTATTGTCCATAAGTATTTGAATTTGTGTATTCCTTTACTTTCTGTTACTACTGTACAAAAGTGTTCCTACTTTCAAAAGTAAAGTAATGTGTTTTACTTTGCAACTCATTCTTATATAAACGATATGGATACGATATTAAAAGGTCAGGTTGCTTTGGTAACAGGCGGAACGAAAGGTATTGGCAAAGCCATCGCTGATAAATTAAGTAGTAGAGGTGCTCAAGTGGTGATAACTGCACGAACTGCACCTGAAGAAAACACAAGCGGACATCACTTCATTGCTGCTGACCTCACTCAGCCCGAAACTGCAGAAGCTATTGCTCAGGAAATTTTTGAGAAATATGGCAGAATAGATATTATTGTAAATAATGCAGGTGCTAATTTAAGTCCCGGTGGTGGCTTTGATGCACTTCTGGATGAACATTGGTATAATGACTGGCAATTGAATTTCTTGTCGGTGGTGCGTCTTAACAAATCACTATTGCCTATAATGATTAGACAAAAAAGTGGTGTAATCATCAATATTTCTACTGGTGCCGCAAAACAGCCAATCTGGGAAATGACCATGTCTTACTCTTCAGCAAAAGCAGCATTAAATGCTTATAGCAAAGCATTGGCGAATGAATTAGGCGCAAAAGGAATACGTGTAAATGTAGTTTCACCAGGTGTGGTTAAAACACCGTTAATGCAGGATTTCATCGAGAATATAGCAACTTCTTCAAATATTACAGTTGAGGAAGCTTTTAAAGCCGTAATGGACAAAGTAGGTGTTCCGGTAGGCAGGATGGCCGAACCGGAAGAAGTGGCCAATCTTGTCGCCTTTTTGGTGTCTTCGGAAGCAGAGTATATTACCGGAACCAATTATTCGGTAGACGGAGGTGCTTTACCTACGATCTAAAAGAATACTCATGCATACTGATTCTTATCAATCATGATCCGGAAAAAATGATGGCATGATATATGATTTGTCAAAACCGGAATGGTCGGGATGATCATTCCGGTTTTTATTTATCCAATTTTTTCAGGAGTTCAATTTTTTCACGTTCGCTTGCCAGTAAACGCTCGTATAAGTTCTTATTCTCCTCAACGACTTCCATCAATTTATCCAATGGATTGAAGGTACAATGATTATTAAAAGCACTAGTGTCATTAAATGTGTTGAAGAAATTAACAATACTTTCTTCACTGAAATTTTTAATCCCTTCAACTGAAATCCCTAACACCTTTGCAATTTTTTCCAATGTAGGATTTTCCACCTCTTCACTTTGCTCAATATTTGAAATCGTCTGTTGGCTTACACCAAGCTGAACGGCTAAATAATCCTGTTTGATATTGCGAAGTTCACGAATTCCCCTGATCTTTCTTCCGATGTGCATTTTGCCAGATTTTGTCGATGTTTCCATAAGAACAAATATAATTATTTTTACGCTGGTATAGTATCGATAACTTTTGGTAAAACACCAGAACATTTGGTAGAACACAGCGGGTTTAGCTGGCATTTCTGATTCATCATCAAAAACAACCGATATGCAAATAAAAGCCACCACATCCGTTTAAGCCCAGGGAGAACATTTTGCGGCCTTCATCAAAAAGTTGATTTAAAAATTTACCCCTTGCAAGTCTACTGCTTTGGAAAGGGGGGATATAAAATGGAGAACCTAATTAAGCATAAAACTGAAAATATTATACCATTGGCTGATATTTTGGGTTACGCTGGTTTGGTGCTGATCGGTCAGCATTTCAAACTTGCACAGGAGGGTGTTTCTGCAAATTTGAAGGATGTGATGCCTACAAATGATATCACAGATGAGGTTGGTTTAGATGCTTTAACGCCCCATTCAGGTGCCCGGTAAATCTTTTTTCTTTTCTTCTATATAGTCTGTAGAGGCGGTTTGTACCTTTTTGGAAAGGCTGAACGGTATGTAACCATATGAGCAATTTTAACTAAATCTTCCAGAACCTGGTTCGAACTTAGCACGTCAGGGGGGCTTCATTGGAGATAATTACCGTCTCTATTGGGATTAATAGTGAATTAATGTCCATTAAATCTGTTGTCGTTGTCAAAATACAGGTCTAAACTTATCATTTGGCTCTGATTTGATAAAAAATGTTATTTTTGGTTTCTGTTATGCCATACTCAAGCAAAATAACTCCATATTAAATACAGAATGACTGGCGCTGGCATCATTTATGAGAAATTGACCGACGATGATTTGGTATTTCGTTTAAAAAACGATGACCATCTTGCCTTTACTGAGATATTCAACCGGTATAGTCAGCTCCTCTACGCCCATGCATATAATAAACTGCGTGTTGAAAGCGATGTAAGGGATGCGCTACAGGAAATGTTTATGAAATTCTGGGACAAACGCAGCTCTTTAGAGGAGGGAAATAACCTTTCCGGTTATCTTTTCATCGCACTTAGGAATACTATATTTAACCTGATCCGGAATCAGGCCAGGGTAAATGATTATGCAGTAAAATTTACAAAGACAAATGCTGACAGTGGTATATATGCCGATACCCTGATCCGTGAAAAGCAGTTTTCTGCCATGATCGAAGCGGAGATTGGAAGACTTCCGCCAAGAATGAGGGCTGTGTTTGAATTGCGAAGAAAGGAAAACTTATCCAACAGAGAGGTGGCGGCGAGGTTGGGTATCACTGAATCTACCAGTGCAGACCAGATGAAAAAGGCCGTTCGGATACTCAGGAATAAGATTGGCCTGTTGTTGCTTGTACTATATTATTATCTGAATATAAAATAAATATTAAATTCATATCCCCAATCCTTCTTTCCAAATTGTATTACATATATCAACCCTATGTGATAAGTAATGGAAGAAGAAAAATTCAGACAGCTATTGGACCGGTATATAGCAGGTGAAGCTTCGGAAGAAGATCAGGCCTGGCTGGAGTCTGCCTATGTAAACTGGAACAGTGAGGATCAGCTCCAGCAATCAGAATCCTTTTTGCAAAAGGGTGCAGATGAGACTTGGGATGTGGTTTCGAAGCACACCGGAGCCTTAACGAACAGGGAGTTGTCGCATGAAACAGTTCCTGTGCAGGAGCACCTGCAGCTGAATTTAATCACAGACAAACAGTCTAAACGTCAAAGGACACGAAGATTGCTTTCTTGGGTATCTGCTGCTGCTTTGGTTGTGATTTCCCTTTCTGGAATTTTGATTTACAGGCAGAATCATCCTTCTTCTTACCTGACAAAGCTTCCCGCAAGTGCGAACCTTAAACCAGGTAAGGATAAGGCAGTTTTGGTATTGGCCAACGGCAAAAAGATTGATCTTGATCAAACCAGCAGCGGACATCTCGCTGATCAGACCGGTGTTTCTATTTCCAAAACAGAGGATGGACAGATTATTTATTCAGTTCCACCGCAGGAAGATTCAGCTGCGGAAACAGAATACAACACTGTACTTACACCTGCCGGTGGCCAGTATCAGGTACATTTGCCTGATGGTACGAAGGTTTGGTTAAATGCTGCATCTTCACTCACTTTTCCAACATCGGTAACCGCTGTGCGTAAGGTAAAGCTAACAGGTGAAGCGTATTTTGAGGTGAGTAAAATTACCGGCCAAGGTGGAAGAGTGCCTTTCATCGTGGAAAGTAACCATCAGAAAATCGAAGTGCTGGGTACCCATTTCAATGTGAATGCGTATGACAATGAGAAATCTACCAAAACTACCCTGCTGGAAGGTAGTGTGAAAATAAATAATACCACGGTGCTGAAACCCGGTGAGCAGGCCAGGGTAGAAGGGGAATCAGTAAAAGTTATAACGGTAAATGCAGATGACTATACCGACTGGCAGCGAGGGGATTTTATACTGGAGCATAATGATTTCAGGTCCATCATGAGAAAGATTGCCCGCTGGTACGACGTGGAAGTGATTTACGCGGAAGATGCACCGGAAAAACTAAACCTGGGCGGCTGGATATCCAGGTCGAAAAATATATTCTCCATTTTACAGGTGATGGAGAAAACAGGAAAAGTTCACTTTAAAATAGAAGGAAGGAGGATCACGGTAACCAAATAGACAAATTAAATCGTGGTCTTGGAAAAAGACCAGAAGTGGTGGAACACTTCTGGTCAGCAGATTCTAAAGCCACAAATCATTCGTAGACTATTCAACTTTAAACCCAAACAAATGTACAAAATTTACCCAAATAATCTGGGTGGGCCTTCTCGTCCTATCCGACAAATTTTGCTGATCATGCGTATTACTACGTTTCTATTATTGGCCGCAATGATGCAGGTAAGTGCAACCACCCTTGCCCAGCAAATTACTATTCACCGTAAAAATGCAAATCTTACTGAGGTGTTCAAAACGATCAGGTTGCAAACGGGATATGATTTTGTTTATGATCAGGATTTGATATCCAAAGCCTTGCCAATTGATATCAATGTCAATAACGCAGAGCTCCATGATGTTTTAAAAAATTGCCTGGCTAATCAATCGCTAACCTATACTATTGAGAATAAAACCGTTATTATCCAGGAAAAAGGTTTTCTGGATAAAGTTAAAAGCCTTTTTGCTGATATAGTAGTCAATGGTACAGTACTGGACGAAAATGGTCTTCCCTTACCAGGGGTAAGTATCAAGGTGAAAGGTACTAACCGTTATACCATGAGTGGAAATAACGGAAGGTTTTACATTGCAACCACTGATGAAAGCCCTATCCTAACGATTTCTTATCTGGGCTATAAAACAATTGAAGTCACCGGTACCCCAACCCTGACTGTCAATATGGTTCCCGATCCTGCAAAACTGGATGAGGTGCAGGTGATTGGATATGGTACCACCACTCGCCGTTTAAACACGGGCTCGCAGGTGGGGATCTCTGCGAAGCAAATTGCCGACCAGCCCGTTACAAACGTATTGCAGGCTATGGCAGGACGAATGGCAGGTGTTACCATTACACAGTCGAATGGTTTACCGGGTGCTGGAATTACTGTGCAGATCAGGGGTGTAAATTCAATTGGAGAAAATGGGATAAAGCCAAATCGTCCGCTGTACATTGTTGATGGTGTGCCTTTTTTGTCTGAACCTATCAACTCGGCTACTTACAGTGTAACAGCTGCATCAAACGGCAGATTGCCATCTGCAGAAGGAGCAACTAGTCCACTGAATTCGATCAATCCTTCGGATATCGAGAATATTGAGGTTTTAAAAGATGCTGATGCGACTTCGATATACGGTTCCAGGGGTGCCAATGGTGTGGTACTGATTACCACCAAAAAAGGTAAACCGGGAAGGACTAAATTCAATGTCAATGCTTCTTCAGGAATTTCTGAGGTTTCACACTTCGTGGAGATGGTGGGGACTCAGCAATACCTGGCCTTGCGGGCAAAAGCTTTTGCCAATAATACGACCAATCCTGCAACGCCGACAGCTACGTCTGCACCGGATCTTTTGGTTTGGGACCAGAATGGTTATACCGACTTCCAGAGAATGTTCTTAGGCAATACAGCGAAAACCCATGATGTGAATGCCAGCATGTCTGGCGGAGACACGCAAACTAATTTTTTCCTGAGCGGGACCTATCACAAAGAAGGGAATGTTTATCCGGGCGAACAGGGGTATCAGCGCGGTGGCGGTAAGTTTAGCTTAAACCATTCCTCTTTTGACCAGCGTTTTAACCTTGCGTTGTCCGTAATGTATTCAACGGATAAAAATAACATTGCGAATACTGACCTGGCTACCTGGGCTTATATTCTGCCGCCTAATTTCCCGTTGTATACCTCTACAGGTGCATTAAACTGGGAGGGTTCTACCAGTAATCCCCTTGGTTATTTAAACCAAAGCAATGATAACCGTACGTCTAGTCTGCTTACCAACCTGAATTTAAAATATACGCTGTTAAAAGGACTTGATTTCAGGACAAACCTGGGGTACAGCAAGACTGATATGACACAGGTTTTTACCAGGCCCCTTACCTCCTTAAACCCAAGTCTGTTTGCCGGATATACGGCAGGTACAGCAGCATATGTTTATAATTTTACCAATAATTACGTGGTTGAGCCGCAGCTTACTTACACCACAAAAATCTGGAAAGGTACTTTAAATGCGCTCGCAGGCGGATCTTACCAATACAAACAATCCAGGATGCCCTATAATACCTCTGCATCTGGTTTTACTTCTGATGATTTCCTGAGAACAGTTACGGCAGCGACCACTGTCAATACCACCAGCGGATCTGTTGATTATAAATATGCTTCATTATTTGGCCGTGTAAATTATAACCTGCAGGATAAATATGTTGTAAACGTGAATTTCAGAAGAGATGGATCTTCAAGATTTGGCCCTAATAATAAGTTTGGTAATTTCGGATCTGTAGGTGCTGCCTGGATATTCTCGGAAGAGAAACTTTTGAAAGATAAATTCAGCTGGTTTAGCTTTGGTAAACTGCGTGGAAGTTATGGTGTAGTAGGTAGTGATGAAATAGATAATTATGGTTATCTGGATACCTATGCTGCGTCAACCTATGTATATGGGGGATCTACTGGCTTAAATCCTAGCCGTTTGCCCAATCCGGATTATAAATGGGAAGAAACCAAAAAACTGGACGTAGGTTTAGATCTTGCCTTCTTAAAAAACCGCCTTTCCCTTAGTGCCGGTTATTACCGTAACAGAACCAATAATCAGTTGGTTACCTTAACCACAAGTACTCAGGCTGGGTTTCCAGGATATCTGAGCAACCTGCCGGCAACGGTTCAGAACTCGGGATGGGAACTCTCTTTAACGAGTACGAATATGAAGAACAAAAACTTTAGCTGGACTTCTTCTTTCAATATCAGTCAAAACCACAATAAGTTACTGTCATTTCCTAATATCGAGAAATCATCTTATTATACAACTTATGTTGTGGGCAATCCAATCAGTTCTTACTACTTATACCAGTATACAGGTATTAGCCCAACAACCAATTTGCCATCCTTTGCCGACTTAAACAATTCCGGGAGCATCTCCGCAGGTTTTGCAGCAACAGGAAGGGGAGACCGTTATTATGCCGGAACTTCTTACCCTAAGTATTTCGGGGGATTAACCAATACATTGAATTACAAAAATCTTACGCTTGATTTTACTTTTCAGTTTGTTAAACAAATGGGCAGGAGCCTTCTTGCCTCGTCTAATTATCCTCCGGGATGGTTTAGTAACGCGGCGGCAAGCGTAGTCAATGAATATCTTGCTTTGGGTTCTCAGGATTATCTGGTTACTGCGGGTACCCGTGGCGCAGCCGGTTCGAGCTCATATGTGGCTTACTCTAATTATACCGGATCTGATGCCTCCCTGGTCGATGCCTCTTTTATCAGGCTCAAAAATGTGAATTTGTCTTATACCTTGCCTGCGAAGTGGTTAGGCAAAAACGGCGGACAAACGATGAGGATTTATGTGCAGGCACAGAATCTGTTCACGATCACAAATTATGAAGGCTATGATCCGGAATCACAGAGTATAGCTACTCCTCCGTTGCGTACCATAACTGGTGGTTTTCAATTCACTTTTTAACTCTAACAAGATGTCAAGATCGATATATAATATAATGGCCGGCTTACTGGCATTCACCATAATCATTAGCTCAGGGTGTGAGAAAATCGTGGATATTGATCCACCATTGAACCAGGTTACTACTAATCTGGTATTTGCTTCCGATAAACTGGCAACGGCTGCAAGATCAGGAATGTTTAGTGCCCTGGCGCAGAGCTCAACCCAGTCGCAGGGTATTACCGTCAACAGTTCTCTTCAGGCAGATGATTTACTTTATTTAGCTACAACTGCTGCTTACCAGGAGTTCAATAACAATACTTACACTGCGGTGAGTACTTCACAGGCGTCCATATTTTCGGAATGGTATGCAAATATCTATCGTGCAAATGCAATAATAGAGGGTTTGCAAAACACTTCCGGAACAACTGAAGCGATCAGGAAACAATATACGGCAGAAGCTAAATTTGTAAGGGCGTATTGCTATTTCCACCTGGTGAATACTTTCGGGGATGTGCCCCTGGTACTCATTACCGATCCTGCCATCACTGCATTTCTGCCGAAAACGGCTACTGCTGCAATTTATGCGCAGATGATTGCCGATCTGACAGCTGCGAAATCAGATCTGGGAGTCGTGTATCCTGGTGTTACGGCTACCACTACATCGTCTAACGACCGTACACTTGTGAATAAGTTTGTCGCAACAGCTTTGCTTGCCAGGGTATACATGTTTACGGGTAATTACGCGGAGGCAGAGTCTAACGCCTCAGAAGTGATTGCCTCAAGCCTGTATAGCCTGATTCCTGCAGCCACTATGGCCAACGGTGTATTTGCGAAAGACAATGCAGAATCTATCTGGCAGATGTCGCCACCTTCAATCAATACCAACCAGTATACATTGGAGGCGGGAATATTTATTCCTACCGCATTTAACTTAATTAACTTTAACTACCGCCTCGATCCCAGATTCACTGCTTTATTCTCAGATACAGATCTGAGACGTATCAATTGGATGAATAATACAACTTTTTCGGGAGAGATATATACCATACCCTATAAATATAAGTACCGCACACAGGCACTTGCCCTGGCAGCAAATGTTACTGAGTCACTCATTGTGATGCGTCTGGCAGAACAATACCTGATCCGTGCAGAGGCGAGAGCCAGAATAGGGACCAACTTAAGCGGCGCATTGGCAGATTTGAATGCCATACAAACAAGGGCGGAAGCAACACTGACTACTTCCACAGATGCCACTTCACTGATCGCCGATATCGCACTTGAAAACCGTAAGGAATTTTTCTGCGAGCAGGCTTACCGCTGGTATAATTTAAAACGTACCGGACAGGCCGATGCTGTGCTGGGTGCCTTAAAGTCTACTTATACCCCGAAATCCAAACTGTTGCCTATACCACAGGCCGCACTCGACGCTAACTATAATCTAACTCAAAATCCAGGTTATTAAATAAACACATGAATTACAAAAACCAACCTATGGCCAGGTATTTTTACCTGGCCCTTGCCATCGGCTTGCTCGGAATAACTGCACAGTCTTGTAGTGTCTTCAGAGAAGAGAAGAAAGCCCCTGCGAAAACTACCAGTGCTGCGGCAGCACCAAAGCCAAAGTCAGACTCGCTGAAAAGCCCGGTCAAACCCTACAAGGATGTGATTACCGCAAAAGCGGTTACACAAAAAGGATTGTTTACCGTACACAAGGTCGCAGACCGTTATTTCTTTGAAATTGGCGATAGCCTCCTGAAAAAGGAGATCCTTACCGTACTGAGATTGAGCAAATCTACGCCGGGAGCAGGAAACTTTGGTGGCGAGGAAGTGGCAGAACATACTGTTTACTGGGAAAAAGGACCAAATGATAAACTCTTTTTAAAGGTTTCTACCCTGGTTAGCGTAGCAGATTCTACCGATATGATCTCCAGAGCAGTTGCGAGTTCAAATTTGAACCCTATTATTGCAGCCTTTCCTATAAAAGCTAAATCCAAAGATTCGGCAGGTGTGGTCATTGACGTGACTGACTTTCTGCTGGCAGAAAACAACCTCATGTCGTTTGAGCCTGCGGATAAGAAATCTTATTCTTTAGGCGCACAGGCAGCCGACCGGTCCTATATCGAGAGTGTGAAAAGTTTTCCGATCAATACGGAAATTAAAACCATCAGGACCTATAGTGCTACCCCATCAGGAGGTCCTGGAGGTGGTTTGCCGGCAGCCATGGAGGCAGGTACAGTAACTTTAGGGATGAATGCTTCTTTTATCTTATTGCCAGAAAAGCCGATCCGTAAACGTTATTTTGATGCCCGTGTAGGATTTTTCGCGAGCAGCTACAATAAGTTTAGCGATACCCAGCAGAAAGTAGAACAGGAAGCGTTTATCCACCGCTGGAGATTAGAACCAAAGGATGAGGATATCGAGAAATTCAGAAGAGGTGAACTGGTAGAACCTAAAAAGCAGATTGTATATTATATCGATCCTGCAACACCTAAGCAATGGCGTCCCTTCCTGATTGCTGGGGTGAACGACTGGCAGAAGGCTTTTGAACAGGCAGGATTTAAGAATGCGATTGTTGGTAAAGAATGGCCGGAGCAGGATACCACGATGAGTCTTGATGATGCACGCTTTTCGGTAATCCGTTACTTTGCTTCGCCACAACAAAATGCGTACGGACCTAATATTGCCGATCCCCGCACAGGCGAAATTATGGAAAGCCATATCGGCTGGTACCATAACGTGATGAAACTGGTGCACAGGTGGTATATGATCCAGTGCGGTGCAGTTGACCCAAGGGCACGCAAAAATAAATTTGATGACGAACTGATGGGACAGCTGATCAGGTTTGTATCCTCACACGAAATTGGACATACGCTGGGCTTGCGCCATAACATGGGTGCCAGCAGCACAGTTCCGGTGGAGAAGTTAAGAGACAAGGCCTGGGTGGAAGCACATGGGCATACGCCATCAATTATGGATTATGCCAGGTTTAACTACGTGGCGCAACCGGAAGACCATATCTCAGAAAAAGGTTTGTTCCCCCGTATCAATGATTATGATAAATGGGCCATCCAATGGGGGTATGGATTTATATTGGACGCCCCGGATGCTAAAGCTGAGAAAAAGATATTAAACAAGCTGGCTATCGACAGCCTGGCGTCAAACAAAAGACTTTGGTTTGGCGGTGAAGGAAAGGATTACGATCCGCGTTCACAGTCGGAAGACCTGGGTGACGATGCGATAAAGGCAAGTCAGTACGGCATTAAAAACCTGAAACGTATTGTTCCTCAGCTGATCAACTGGACAAGGGAGGATGGCGAGGGCTATTCAGAATTAAAAGACATGTACAATGAGGCCGTAGGCCAATACTCACGCTATGCTTTCCATGTGCTTAAAAACCTTGGTGGTGTAACGGTAACCCCAAAAACCTATGAGCAGTCTGGAGCAGTTTACAAACCGGTAAGCCTGGCGAAGCAGAAAGAGGCAATCAAATATTTCAATGAGGAGATTTTTACTACGCCAAAATGGTTATTGAACCCTCAGGTCCTCAACAAAATTGAGCCAGGTTATGGTTCCAATGCTGTGGAAAGATTACAGCAGGAAGTTGTTGCTTCAGTAACTTCACAAAGCCGCTTGTACCGCATGATGATCAATCAGCGCGACTATGGTAAAGGGGCGTATTCTCCACAACAATGGTTGAATGACCTTAAAGCTGGTATTTTCTCTGAGCTGAAAACAGGTAAACCTATCGATTCATACCGCAGGTCTGTGCAGAAAATGTATGTAGGAAGTATCATTACCATGTACAACAAGCGCTTTGCACTACAGGGCTCACTTGATAATGTGCTGGCAGGGGTTACACCAACGGAAATTCTGTTATACTCCAATGTGAAGCCACTTGCACTTGCACACCTGAAAGATCTGCGTAATGATATCAGCAGTGCCATTGCAAGGACTGCAGATCAGGATAGTAAAATACACCTGATCTATCTGAAGCAGATGCTCACTAAGATTCTGATTGAATCTCCAATCCCGGGATTGAATTATTAAACAAGCATTTATCACCGATGAAGTATAAATTTTTAATTGCTTTTAGTTTTTGGGTGGTCATATTTTCTGATTTATATGGGCAGCACGCTGCCCATATAAATGGAGATATTGCCGGACTCAATGAGGGGAAAATTATCTTTTCCTATGAGTTGGGAGATGTTTTGTACAAAGATTCTGTGCAGGCTGATAAAGGCATGTTTTCAAAGGAATTACGTATCCCGGAACCGGTACTGTGTACATTGTCTAATACGGTCAACCAGCAAATCCGGATATTGGTTTTGGATAAAAACCGTATAACGATCAGCGGACAAGTCACTAAATTCTATGAACTGAAATGTTCCGGTGCGTTGGAGAATGATCTTTTGGTAAAGTACAGGTCTGACTTATATGCCTTGCCGGGTACCAGGCCTAAAGCTACAGGTAATGAAGAGAATGATCAAAAAGCCAGGAGTGTTTTCGCGGCGAAACAGCAATTGGTAAAAGATAGCGTTCTGGCAGATTTCATCCGTGTTCATCCTAATCAGGTGGCTTCTGCAATTGCGATTTACGACCTGTATGTTACCTATCCCGACAGGAGCAAGGCTAGCCGGAGTTTTACTGTACTCTCTGCTCATGTGCAACAGAGTAATTATGGTAAGATGATAAAAACCTTTATTGATGCGAAGGTGAAAACTGACAGTGGCGCTGTTGCAGCAGACTTTTCTCTGGCAGATAAAAACGGAAAGTTTTTCTCCCTGGCTGATTTTAAGGGCAAATATGTGCTGATAGATTTCTGGGCAAGCTGGTGTGTGCCCTGCAGAAAGGAAAATCCCAACCTGATTAAGGCTTATGAGCTTTATAAAGATAAAGGATTTACGATTGTTGGCTTATCTATGGACAGTTCATCGGAAAACTGGTTGACGGCTGTCGACCAGGATAAACTTCCCTGGCTACAGTTAAACGATCCGAAATCTACCACAGGAAAAGTTGCGAATATCTACGGTGTAAAAAGCCTGCCCGCTAATTTTCTGATTGGACCTGATGGTAAGATCATCACCAAAAATCTCCGCGGAGCGGCAGTGCTGGAGAAATTGAAAGAGCTGATTCAGTAGGTATAATAGTTAATAGTGAAAAACGCAGCTGGTGGATGCCTCTGCGTTTTATTTGTTTCTTGGTTTTGATGGCCCTCCACCCGATCACTAATCACTTCTTATGGAATTTCATGCAGTGGCAGCTCAAAGCTCATACGGATCCTTTGCCAAACTCGCTTTCTGCCTGGATCCTTCCGTCATGACGATGAATGATTTCAGCATTTAGGTAAAAGCCTATCATACCACAATTCACGTCAATTGCCATTTCAACGCTGGAATATTTCACCGCATTGGCAATCAGGTAGCGTAACTTTGTTTCACTGAGTGTGAGCTTATCCAGCGCATGGCTTAACAAGGTTACCCGCCCTGTTAAGATCTTCATTACTGGACAGCAGCTCTGTGTTTGTAGCGGCCATTTCTTTTATCCAATTACACAATTGTCATCTAAAACCGTTGGTTGTAAGCATGGAGGTTCCTTGTTTTGGAAAGAATTTCTTTTTATTTTAGCAATTGGATCCTCAATAAGGATGGAACATTTATTTTTTAATCATCTGTTCATACTTGTTTTGCTGATTAAATAATTAATAATGTATTGAGTTTATTTTGGAATCGAAAACCTCATATATACTGGAAGCAGTTGACATCGTTAAGATACTGACTTCTGAACGTCAAGCAACTGTCATCTATACTTCAAGGGAACTACATATCGGCTTCGTAAATGATGCCATGCTTAAACTCTGGAATAAAACCATTGGCATAACTGGAAAAAAGCTGTCCGAAATTGCACCTGAATTCAACAATTTTATTCCTATTCTGGAAGAAGTTTGGGATACCGGAAAACTTTACCTCGCTAAAGAAACTTTCGCTGATATCGAAATGGATGGGAATTTAATCCCAATTAAGTTTGATTTTGCCTACCAGCCAATTTTAGATGAGCAGGGGAATACTTATGCCATAATTAACACCACAAGTGATGTTACCGAACGGGTGCGGCTTAGTGAAAAGTTAAAAGAGAAGGAGGTGGTAGAAATAGATATGAATTCCCGCTTACTTGAAGCGATTGAAGAACTGAATCTATCCAATGAGCAATTGGCTACTTTGAATGAAGAGTATTTATCAACAAACCAAGAGCTAACGGCCACGCTTGAACAGGTAGCATTAGGCAACCGTAATTTTGATAATGCCAATTATAAGCTCATCGAGTTGAATAATGAACTGGAGGTTAACCGTAAGCAGTTAAATAACGCTTTACAGGCTGCAGAACTCGGCAGCTATAATTTGGACTTGAGTACAATGTTAATGGAATGCAGTGATCAATGCAAAATTAACTTTGGTGTTCCTGTTGAGAATCGATTTGATTTTAAAGATCTTATCGATGCAATTATGCCGGAATATAGAGATGTCGTGAATGAAAAAGTAAGCGCTTCAATTGCAGGAAATTTGCCATATAATGTAGAATATCAAGTAAAAAGACCAGACGGTAGTATACACTGGATTCAGGCAAACGGAACACCCCAATACGATATCATGGGGAAACCATTAAAAATGGTCGGGGTAACGCAACTCATAACCGAGAAAAAAAATTACCAGAGCAGGAAGGATGAATTTTTGTCAGTTGCAAGCCATGAATTGAAAACTCCGATAACGGTGTTAAAGGCAAATTTGCAATTGTTGGATCGATTAAAATCAAAAATTCAGGATGAATCTGCAATTAAAATGATCGACTCCTGTAACAGAAGTATGGATAAGATCAATAGTATGCTCAGCGAGCTACTTGATATTGGTAAGTACTCAGACGGCAAGATTGATTTACAGTTTTCTGCTTTTGATATCAATGACCTGCTTTCCAGCTGTATTGAACATCTGGATGCAGACGATTACAAGAAAATACAGATAAAGTCTGTGGGTGCTCAGGTTATTGCTGATCAGAACAGAATTGAACAGGTGCTGGTTAACTTCGTAAATAACGCAATAAAATATGCTCCGTCCACAGCGTATATTATACTTTCAAGTGAATTAATCGTTAATGCCATTAGAGTTTCTGTCAGAGATTTTGGTGCCGGAATTCCCAGCGTCAATATACCTATGTTATTTGATAGATACTGGCAGGGAGATAAAAAACAAATCAGTTCAAATGGTTTAGGTTTAGGACTTTATATCTGTGCGGAAATTATAAAGAAACATGGCGGGCAAATTGGTGTAGACAGTGAAATAGGTAAGGGAAGCACATTTTGGTTCGAATTACCTTTAATAAAATCATAATTCTTTCGAAGTCATAACTAATCGATAATTCCTTATCTATTAAATAATCTCGGTCTCATGGAGAAATTTCCCGTCATCAGTTCAATTCTTTCAGCCGATCACATCGGTTGGTTAGTCGCAAAAAAATATGGCCTGGTTGGTGAGGTTTCCTGTACCTTATTAAAAACAGGCATTAATCATAGCTATTTGATTGAACAGGCGAAAAATAAATTCGTTTTTAGGCTTTATAGCTTAAACTGGCGGAGCGACTTAGAGATAAAGGAAGAAATCCGTTTGCTCAATATCCTTAAGGAAACAGGACTTTCTGTTTCATTTCCTTTAAAGGATATTAATGAGACCTATATCCAATATTTAGAAGCACCTGAAGGAATGCGACAAGGTGTATTGTTCTCCTTTGCTGAAGGAGATAAACTACTCAATTTCTCTGCCGACTTACATTTTAAAGCGGGTGAAACAATGGCTAAAATTCATCAGGTTACGGTCAATTTGGAATTGGAAAGAGTTACTTACACTCCAAAGGTCATTTTAGAAGATTCATTATTAAAGCTCCGAAAGTTTCTTGCTGCCAACTCGGACGAGAGCACCTGGATGGGGGCTGCACAACGATATTTATTGGATGAAATTCATAAGGCAGATACCAGTCGGCTGAGGTCAGGAGCAATTCATCTGGATATCTGGTTTGACAATATGAACATTACCCAGGATGGACAGATCACCATCTTCGATTTTGACTTTTGTGGAAATGGGTGGCTTTGTTATGATATTGCCTACTATATTTTACAGCTGCATAGCACTGAAAAAGATATGAGCCAACGAGATTTGAAAGTGGAGTCCTTTCTGAGGGGGTACCAGTCGGTGGTTAAAATTACTGATGAAGAAAGGAGAATATTGCCTGTGCTTGGCGTAAGTCTTTATTTTTTTTACCTCGGTGTACAAGGCCAGCGATATGACAACTGGTCGAATGTGTTTTTTAATGAAACTTATTTGAAGAGGTTCATCAATCTCCTGGTAAAGAAGTATTTTGAAGAAAATATTTCTACAGAGGTATTGAGTTGACCCAAAAATGTTAATCAACTAACTGCACATAGTTAATGATCAACTGGCAGTAGACGATAGCATCACTCAATAGGAATACCCCCTGAAAAAGATTTACTATCGTGGGAAAATGACCTGGGAAATTTATTAAGTTAATGATTTAATAACATAGATTCCACGGTGCATTGTTAGTAGTTGCCCACCTTTGCCATCGCATAAGATGGCAGATGATCACAACTATACCGACGCGGAACTGGCTGCACTTTTAAGAGGGGGTGACCATCAGGCTTATGCTATCATTTATGACCGGTATAAATTTTTGCTGTATGCCCATGCCTATAAAAAATTGCAGGACCGCGAAGAAGCGCGGGATGTAGTCCAGGAGGTTTTTGTTTCGCTTTGGAACAAGAGAGACCGCATCAATGTGGAATCAAATTTGGCTGGCTACCTGTATACCGCACTTCGCCATACTATCCTGAACCTGTTTGCGCGTAAGGAAGTCCGGACACGCTACACGGACTCGATGGCCGCGCACTATAGCTGTGATTATTCACCTACCGATCACGGGATACGCAGCCAGCAATTAACTGCGCTGATCGACAGGGAAATCGCGGCACTGCCTGCGAAAATGCAGGAAGTATTTGTGCTCAGCCGCAAGGCACACCTTAACAGGAAGGAAATTTCGATGCAACTGGGCATATCTGAAACCACGGTTGACCGCCAGATCGCCAATGCCCTTAAATTATTGCGGGCACGCTTAACGCTGGTTGCCTATCTGCTGGTTTTCTTCAATATCTAAGACCTCTCCATTTTTTTTACTTTTTTTTCATTTTCATCTGCATAGTCGGGCCTACTTACCTGTATTGGTTAGGTATTCAATTGAAAATAAATGGCCGCTATGAAAAAACCTGACTTCGATGCACTGCTTGAAAAATACCACAAAGGCGAATGTACGCCCCTGGAACTGGATTTTATCGAGAGTTGGTATCTGCAGTACCAGAAGGATGCTGTGCCGCTGTCCCAAGCCGAACTGGAAGATGAAGTGACCAGAATGACCGTAAGTATTGCACCGAAGATGCCTGTTGCGGACCATCAGCCTTCGGTATTCCGCCGCTTCCGGTTACCCTTGGGCATTGCTGCTTCTATCCTCCTTATATTGAGCATTGGTTATCTTCTTTTGCCCGGAGGGCAGAAGGAACAGGCTATTGCCAAACACATGCAAAGACCCATCAGCCCGGGCCGAGAGGCAGCCAGCCTTACCTTGGCTAGTGGTAAAAAGATTTTCCTTTCCGATCAGCAGGACGGTAAGGTAGCACAGGAGGCGGGACTGACCATTACCAAAACCAGTAGGGGCGAACTGGTCTATGAGATCAAAGCGTCAAAGGAGAAGACTTCCGGGTTCAATACCCTTGCTACGACCCAGGGGGAAACCTACCGGGTCAGGTTGCCCGATGGCTCCATGGTATGGCTGAATGCGGCATCTTCACTTACCTATCCCGTATCCTTCAGGAATAGTGCGCAGAGGGTAGTTCAGCTTTCTGGGGAGGCTTATTTTGAAATTTCCAAAGACCGCAGGCATCCATTCATCGTCAAGTCCAGGGGCCAAGAGGTGGAAGTATTGGGTACCCATTTCAATGTCAATGCCTATCATGATGAGCCGGGCATACTGACCACATTACTGGAAGGAAGTGTACGCTTAAAGCCGGAACAGGGAGCAGGAAAGGTTTTAAAGCCAGGTCAGCAGGCAGAATTAACGGAGGGTGCCCTCAAAATCCTACCGGCTGATACGCGCGCTGTGACTGCCTGGAAAGACGGGTATTTCCGTTTCAGGAATGAAAGCCTGCCAAGCGTGATGCGGAAGATCTCACGCTGGTACAATGTCGAGGTGGTATTTGAAAAAGGACTGCCGGACGATACCTATAGCGGCGCGGTAACACGATACGGCCATATCAGCCAAGTGCTGGAGATCATGGAAGGATCGAATAATATCCATTTCAAAATTAAAGAAAGGAGGATCATCGTCAGTAAATAAAAACGCTTCCCCGACGGTCATCTAAAAAAAAGCCATCTCAGTTAGCGCTGAGATGGACTTAGAACATGATGACAAATAATTATAAAACTATTTGATAACCCGCGGACACCCCATCTGCTTCGAAACTGAGTGGGTGCACCGCAAATAACATGTATTACAAATGTACGGTTTTTACCAAAACAAACCCGTATGGCCCTGGCGTCATACCACTAAGCTGCTATTGATGATTAAATTGACCACGATCCTCCTCTTTGTCACCATGCTGCAGGTCAGCGCGGCTACTTTTGCGCAAAAGGTCACCCTGAAGGTAACAAACGCGCCATTGGAACGGGTACTTGAGAATATCCGCGACCAGAGCGGCGTTGATTTCTTTTTCTCCGCTTCACTGATTGGCAAGGCAAAACCGGTGAGTATCCGCATCAAAGACCTGGAACTGGATATTGTCCTGGCTGAAATATTCAGGAACCAGCCACTCACCTATGTGATCAGGAACAATTCAGTACAGGTAAAGGCAAAAGAATACAGCCAACAAGCAAAGCCCGGCCGCATCTCCGGAAAGATTGTCGATGAAAAAGGTGAAACCCTGCCCGGCGCATCGGTTAAGGTACTGGAAACCGGAACGGGCGCACAGGCAGGTGCAGATGGCTCGTATATTTTAAACCTGCAGCCAGGCAGTTATACCCTGGAGTTTAGCTATGTGTCTTTCGCAAAGCAACGGGTAACCGGGGTGGTTGTGACCGAAGGCAAAAATACGCCTTTGGATATCTCCCTGAAAACAGATACCAGGGGATTGAAAGAAGTGCTGATCACTTCCGGTTATAAAAAGGCATCCACTGAAGGGCTGTTGGTTAAACAAAAGAATGCCTCCGAGATCAGCAACGGCATCAGTGCTGAGCAAATCGCACGTACGCCGGATAAAAACATCGGAGAAAGCTTAAAGCGCATCAGTGGCGTAAGCTCGGTGGACAACAAGTTCGTCCTGGTACGCGGTATCGGCGAGCGTTACAATTCGGCCATGCTGGATGGGGTAATCTTACCCAGCACAGAAGTACAAGCCAGAAATTTCTCTTTTGACCTGATCCCTTCCAACCTGGTGGATAACGTGGTGGTAAGTAAAACGGTTACCCCGGATATGAATGCCAGCTTTGGCGGCGGACTGATCCAGATCAATACCAAGGATATTCCGATGGAGAATTTTATGAGTTTTAGTATTGGCACATCTATCAACGACCAGACCATAGGCCGGGATTTTTTAAGCCATAAGCGCGGCAAATATGATTACTTTGGTTTTGATGACGGCAGAAGAAAGTTCCCTGCGGGATTGGTGCAAACTGACCGTTCGGCAATTCCCAATAATGGCTTATCCGATGTCGATTATCAGTCGCTGATAGACAACCAGAGTAAGAAGTTCACCAATGATAATTTTACGGTTTATAAGTATAGGCCTATGCCTTCGCAGAATTACCAGTTCACCATGGGTCGTTTGCTCGCGCTGGATACTGTAAGCCAGAATAAGTTGGGCTTTACCGGTTCATTAAGCTATCGCAATACACAAAATATCAATCTCTTCGATCAGCAGCGCAGGAGCGACTGGGAATATACCTCAAATAACCAGGGCGCAACCTATAACTTTAATACCACCCTGGGGGCCTTATTGAATGTTGGTTTGCAACTGGGTAAGAACAGGTTCAGCTTGCGCAATACCTATACGCACCTATACGACAATACCCTGATAAGGACCATTGGTTATAACAATGCAGATGGCCCTAACGATATAGAAGCTGGCCTGCCACCTAATCGCATACAGGAAGTAGATGACCCTACATTTACCAACTTGTTGCAGAACAAATTGAGCGGACAGCACCAGCTGGGTAGGATAAAGGTAGACTGGAGCCTGGCAAGAACAGGCATTGACCGTAAAGAAAAGGACATTTCCATAGCCGCGAGCAGACCTGTGTTAGTTGGGAATGATTACCGCTATTTTTACATCGCTTCACAGGAAAGTGAAGCCAGGATTAACCCGACATCACGCCAGAATTATCAGAATGCAGAAAATCATTATTCCTGGAGCCTCGATGCCTCGGTTCCTTTTTCTATCGGCGGTATCCGCAATTCACTAAAAACGGGCTATTTCGGCATCCATAAAAATGCTTCTTTCGACTGGCAGATCGCTGCGCTGGTATACAGTACAAAGATCGACGAAAGCTTAAGGACCGTCCCTTTGAGTGAAATGATCAACCCGGCGAATTTCGGAGCCAATGGTTACAACTACTTTGTCAATACCTTTTATCTGGATTCCTATGAAGGTAGGAGCCGCAGCCATGCCGGTTACCTGATGATGGATTCCAGGCTGATGGATAAACTGCGTTTAGTTTACGGTCTAAGGGCAGAGTACTTTAAGTATACCGAGATCAAGAACGGTGTTAACAACAAAGTCGCCTCAAAATTTGCGCTCCCGCCCGATAAGACATGGCAATGGCTCCCTTCAGCAAACTTAACTTACAGTCCTGCCGAACAACTCAATATCCGGGCAGCGCTATCCAGTAGTGTGGTGAGGCCTGAACTGATGGACAACAGCCAGTTCTTTAGATATAATCCTTATCTGGGTGCTAGTTTTGGAAACAACGGGCTGACCAGTACACGTATCACCAGTTATGATCTTAAAACAGAGTGGTTCCCGGGTTTGGGCGAGATCATTTCGGCAGGTGCATTCTACAAAAAGTTTGATAAGCCTACAGAGCTTAGCTTTATACTGGTTAACGGCAATATCAGTTATAATCTCCGGAACTCAGACAATGCCAAAGTGTATGGCCTGGAGTTTGAACTCCGGAAAAATTTTGGATTGATCCTCAGCGAAAATACAGTGCTGAAAAACCTGACCGCCTATGGGAATCTGACTCTCCAGAGATCGACTGTAACCGCCACCTATTCTATCCAGAATCCGAAAGACATCAACAGCAGTATTCTGGTTCCGGTTAGGCAGAACAGGCCTATGTACGGACAGTCTCCTTACCTGATCAACGCTGGTGTGCAATATACCGGGGATAAGCTTGGTGTGAATGTGATGTACAATAAATCAGGGGAAAAAACTTATATCGTAAGCTCTCTTATCGATCAGATCGAATATGAGATGCCGCGTGGGCAACTGGACATTCAGATCAGTTGTAAGTTCTTAAAAAAGCACCTGGAGGTAAAGGTTAACGGGGGAAATCTATTGAACACAGCCTCAACATTCTTTATTAACAATGCCAGTTATGAACCCAATCCTGATAATATTGCAGATAACGATTTTAGTGACGCGTCGCGCCTAAAACCTGGGTTCAGCAATAAATATGATGAGGGCGACCAGTTACGTTTCCGTCAGAAATTTGGACGTACATACAGTACCTCTCTTACTTACAACTTTTAATTAGGAACAACATGAAAATGATATTCATAAAAATGAGCCTGGTTCTTTTCTGCTTGATTGCTGTTTTGGGCTGCAAAAAAGAACAACCTTTAATAGACCCAAATGTAGGGGCACCCGTGAAATTAGTGATTAAGGGTTTGATATTAGTTGATACTCTTCAGTTTATATTAGAAGGGAAGATAATTGGACAAGGGATCGAAGGGGATATAAGGATCAGTGATAGATTGTACCAACCGGGGCAAAAGATTCAGATCCGTAAAAAAGGCAATGATAAGCTTATAGACGAGATCATCGTTGCAGAAAGTCCTTTTAATCAGGTGAAGAAAATATTCTATGATGGCACTACCTTTACCGACAAAATAGAACTTACACCTGTGGGCAACCCCGAAAATATGGGCGTGAAATTCAGGTTCATCAGTACATCAGCAGCTTTCTATGGCGGGCCGGTAGATATAGAATTGTTTGACTCCTATATTGATTTTGATTTGTTTGAATTTGTGTATACGCCTATTAAGACTATCCCAAATGTGTCTTCTGGATTTTCTGATTTCATCGAATTAATGCCTTTACAACCAGACCACTCTTATGAGTTTAAAGTTTATAAAGCAGGTACAAAGGAACAGCCTTATAATAACTCTGATATAGTAACTACAGACCCGTCAACCAATTATGGACAATTAAGTTTTGATGCCGGTAAAAGTAAACTGATCGCTATCTCTCCATCAAAGACGGGAAATGGAACAATTTCAAATGGATATAGTGTCCAGGATCTGGCCTATGCTTTTCAATAAGTAATAACTGCAGGGCATTAAACAATCCAGGCAGTGCATCTCATGGATGCGCTGCCTGGATTGAAAAGATCAGTGGCCAGGCAATGCGCTGATGATGAGTAGTTCTTCAAGGACATAATCATCTTGTTTTTGTTACCGCATACCTACAGCTATTAGTAACAGGGTGATATTGACGATCACGATAACTTAATCAGTTAGTAACATATTCATAATCTGCCGGAAGATAACTTTGTGATGTTATTCACAACGGTATGCCATTGCAACACTATAACGATCAGGAACTTCTAGCGCAGTGGAAAACAGGCAGTAAAGCAGCTTTTGATACACTCTTTAACCGGTACTTTAATAAGCTTCTCCAATACACGTTAAAACGCATAAACAATAGGGAACTGGCTGAAGAATTGGTCATGGATGTTTTACTACGTTTATGGCAGCATAAAGATGCACTTAAGGAGGAAAATTCCCTGGATGCCTATCTGTTCCGTTCGGTGATGAATGGTATTATAGATCAGTTAAGAAAAAATGCGATCCAAACCCTATCGATCGAGGGTTTAAACCTGGAAAATTTATCTGTTCCCAGTCATGAGTTACAACTCTATCAGCAAGATTTAAACGATCTTTATCTTAAGACGCTTACTGGCTTAAGTCCAAAGCGTAAACTTACCTTTGAACTGAGCAGGCACGAAGGGAAGAGCCACAAGGAAATTGCCGGGGAAATGGACATATCCGAGAGTACGGTGAAACAACACATCAATGCCACACTCACCGCTTTAAGGAAAACCTTAAAAGAGCATACCGATGTGGCTTTCTCAGTGCTGCTCACAATTCTTTTTTCTTAACTGGAAGTACACCTATAAAAATTTATTTATTTCTTCATGCCGATTAGTACCATGGACCGATCCTTACGTATTAGTTGGTAAGAAGATAGGTATGCAGGAATCGGAGATCATTATTTTACTGAAAAAGTACATGGAACATACATGTTCTCCCGAAGAGCTTGTTTGGGTATTGGATTATATAGCCTTACCTGAAGGAAGGAATGCGCTGGAAAAATTGCTTTTAGAAGATTGGAATGCGTTCGAAACAGGTGATGGCAGGTCTGGTGATGCTGAACGGTGGCATCAACGTCTCCATGAAAAGGTTCCAATCGAAGCTCCGGCCAGGACCACCAGCTACGCTTGGTTAAAGTATGCAGCTGCAATCATCCTGGTGATGGGTTTTGGTACCTCGTTCCTGCTTCGGTGGCCTGGCAGGGATGCTGCTGTAGATATAGCCATGACAGAAAAATACAATCCGCGTGGCCAACACAGCCAGATTACCCTGCAAGACGGCTCAATTGTGTATTTAGGGGCTGATAGTAAACTTCGCTATCCTCAGTTATTAAATGGCAAGACCCGGGAGATCACTTTAGAGGGTGAAGCTTTTTTTGAAATTAAACACGACACCAAACGTCCCTTTATTGTGCATACTGGAAATGTTCAAACCCAGGTGCTGGGGACATCATTTAAGATTAATGCCTTTAAAGGTCAGCAGCTCTCGGTTGCTGTCGCTACAGGTAAAGTCAGTGTAGGATATACAGCCAAGGGAGCTAAATTAAAATCACTTGCTATTTTAACCCCTGGTGAAAAAGTAAGCTGGGATGAAGCTCAACAAAAGTTGAATAAAACAAATTTAGCTGCCGTAGCGGTAAGCGGCTGGAAAGATGGCAATTTAATATTTATGGATGCCAGGCTGGATGATATGTGCCGCGAACTGGAGCGTTGGTATAATACCCGGATTATTATTAAAGACCAGCAAATCAAAGCCTACAATTTAAGTATGACTGTCAATGGCAATACACCCATTACCTCTGCGCTTGATGCGATGACGAGTGCCACAAATTTAAAGTACAGGATCAAACAAAATCAAATTTATATCTCAATCAAATGAAAACCATCGTAGAAAAGCCTATGCACAAATAAGTACTTCTCAAAAATAAATCCGCTCCCGGAAGCCGGGAACGGATCCTATCAGATTAACCTTAAGCCAAAAGTTTTCGACGACGCAGGCTTAAAGCAATCCACCGGCAGTTTTACCCGCCGGCAATTAACCGAATTATGCCTTACAGATACAAAACAGTCAATGTTCAAATTTATGCAAAAATCAGCAGAACCGTATTTTGCTGATAGAATTATATTACAATCATCATATGATAGCTTTTACTTCCTGATGAAATGCTCATTTATTGCCCTGGTGATACAGATCACCTTTGCCGGTGTAATGCTTGCATCAGTCGTTAAAGGCCAAAACCTTAATGAGGTTAAGGTTTCACTTGAACTTAATCACACTTCCGTAAAAGAAAGCCTGCTACAGCTGCAAAAAACAAGCGGTATCAAATTTACGCTATTTAATCAGTTGTTAGCACATGAAAATAAAAGGGTAACGCTGAGTAGCAAGCAAATCTCAGTAAGTGAGGCCTTAAAAAAAATACTGGGAGGTACCCAGTTAACCTATAAACTGGTGGATGAGTTTATTGTGATCAGCCAAAAACCTGCCGCGCCTAAACAGGGACGTATTTATGGCAAAGTGATGGATGTAAACGGAGAGCCGCTTCCGGGAGCCAATGTCCGCCTCATTGAGCTGAATAAGGGAGTCCAGACCAGTGTGGACGGAAGCTACCATTTTAATGCAGAACGCGGCACGTATACCATTGAGGTATCTTATCTATCCTTCCAAACCAAACGTATTGCAGAAGTTATGGTTAAAGAAGATCAGCTAACGAAACTGGATGTTGTACTTCATGCCACAACCAATGCCTTAAAAGCCGTGGTTATCCAATCTTCTTACAAAAAGGAAGCCGTGGCCGGTCTGTATGCTACACAAAAAAATGCTGCCGGTATAACTGACGGTATCAGTGCGGAGCAAATTGCCCGCACGCCTGATAATAACATGGGACAGGTGTTAAAACGGATAAGTGGTATAAGTACTGTGGATAACCGATATGTAATTGTTCGTGGCTTGACCGAGCGTTATAATCAGGGGATGATCGATGGCATAAACCTCCCAAGCACGGACATGAACCGCAGAAACTTCGCCTTTGATGTTATCCCTGTAGAGATGGTGAGCAATGTGGTGGTCAACAAAACCGCCACCCCCGATGTATCCGCTGAATTTGCCGGAGGACAGGTGTCGGTAAACACACTGGATATACCAGTCGATAACTTTACGATATTATCTGCAGGTGCGGGGTATAACAGTAATACTTTAGGAAAAAATTTCGTAGAATCGGGCAAGCGGGGGAAATATGATTTTTTCGGCTTTGATGATGGGCGCCGAAGCTTACCATCCGGGATCAAGTCATGGGGCAATGGTACTGTGCCGGATTATGCTGTAGCGCAAAGCAGGTTATTCAGCACGGATGCCTTCAAACGTTATCACTCTACAGGCGGTGCCAATCAAAATTACCGTTTTTCATTGGGCAGGATTTACAGCCTTAAAGACGATCGAAAAATCGGATTTGTAGCCGGTTTGAGTTTGCGGAATAGTCAGGAGACGAATACTTTTCAGGATGTAAGGGGCTTTGAAGCGAACTTTGGCTATCCAGAGCAGATAGGCCCTAACTATATTGATAGTGCTGCCAGGCGTCGCAATGGCAATATCTATACCTACAATACGACTATTGGCGGGCAGTTAAATGCGGGTATACAAGGAAAAACATTTAAGATAGGGTTGAAAAACCTGTATTCACAAATCTTTAACAATACCCTTAATACTTCACAAGGCATGTACGCCCGGGTAGGATTTGATGCAGATGATGATCGCACGCAACAAAATGTGCAGGATCCGGAGATCACCCGCATTTTACAGCACAAATTGGATGCGGAGCATACGTTGACCAGCCAAGGTCTTAAACTTACCTGGCTCGGTGCACTGACCACGGTAAAGCAGGAAGTCAAGGGCCGTACCAAATTCACCTATAATTTTACCGGCAGAACAGCAGACGGAACCGAATATTACCAGTCACCTGCAGTAATAGACCCCAGTGACGTTGCACCAGAATATGATTACCGCTTATACACTGATACTAAGGAAACCGATTACAACTGGGGGCTTAACCTGAGCCAGCCTTTTGTTTTTTTAGGGGACAAAAGTTTAGTGAAAGGAGGTTATAGTGGCATTTATAAAAAACGTGGCCTGAGTGCGACTACTTTAAAAATAAGATCGGAAGATCGCAATTTTGATCCTTTCGACCGTACTTATGAAGAGATACTTGCGCCTGAAAACATCGGGATTGGTGAAAATTCCAATCAGGCCTATTACCTTGCTGATGGCAATAATGGTTCACAATTTGAAGGTTCCTCCAAATTCCATGCGTTTTACCTGATGCTCGACCAGCGATTCCTGAAAGAGATCAGGATTGTCTATGGGATGCGTGCTGAGAAATATGAACTAAGCAATAAACAACCTTTAATTTCAGAAAATTCGAGCTTGCGTAATGTGACCGGTGAAAGCAATTTTAATTTCCTGCCCTCAGTCAACATGACCTATAGCATCAATTCGGTAATGAACTTCAGGGCATCGTTTGCCAAAACCATTATCCGTCCCGATTTCAGGGAGACCTCATATTTCGGTTTTTATGATCCTTTTTTGAATGCCATTATTGCGGGTGCAGATGTGGTGAGTACGAAGATCAACAACAGTGACCTGCGTTATGAGTGGTATCCTTCAGCAGGAGAGATTGTTTCTGTTTCGGGTTTTTATAAAACATTTGATAAGCCAATTGAGCTGGTTGCCGACCAGGATCCTACAGGCAGTGGAAAGATCACCCAGTACCTGTTTCAAAACCAAAAAAGTGCCGTTAACTATGGCATCGAGGTTGACTTTCGTAAATCGCTTGGCTTTATTGCCGATAAGCAATGGCTGCGAAATATCACGCTTTTTGGCAATGGCACATTCATCAAATCAAAAGTGAATACGGTAACCAAACAGGGGGATGGCACTATTCTCGAAAATAAGACGAACAGGGCCTTGTATGGTCAGTCGCCATATACCGTTAACGCCGGTGTGAATTACAATACCGCTAACTATGGGCTTGCGCTGAGCTATAACCGGTCGGGGCGCCGTACGTATACCGTTCATTTTAATCCGGTTTTAACAGAGTTTGAAAACGGTCGCGACTTGATTGACCTACAGCTATATGGCCGTGTAATGAAGCAGAAAATGGAGATCAAGTTAAATGTGGGTAACCTGCTCAACTCAGCTTCTTTATACTATATCAACTCCAATGGTTACCTCCAAAATCCTGATTTTACCTATACGCCATCGAACGGAAAAGACAAGTATGAAAAGGAGTTTGATGCGGTACGCTACAGAATTAAATACGGCATTACCCCTAACTTATCCATCACCTATAAATTTTAAGGACATGAAAAATATACTATTTAATTTTATGGCTGTATTGTTATTGCTTACAGCTTGTAAAAAAACTGAAGATACCGGTCGTGTTAAATTTGCCAGGATAACTTTTGCCAATGCCACGGAATATGGCTCCAATCCTTTAGTGATGTTTGGAGGCAAAAAGTATGCTACTGATGGCCTTCCTATCGTTACCGACTTAGGGGACAAAAGATTCCAGGTTTTTAAAGCGAGCGGTGAAGAAGTTTTGGATACGGTATTGAATATCACCGGATCGCAGTTATACCATGTTTACCAACTCGACAGTACCATAGCCCCAGTTTTGGTCACTGAGATCCCGGAGCCACCGGGTGAGCCTGGTAACCCATTGAATGGCGAAGCCGGGGCACCTGAAGGATTCATGAAAATAAAGATCGCCTATAAGCCGCAATTTATCTTTCTGGAAGGGATTGATATTGTATTGCATTCTCCTGATAAAAAAGGAAATATAGTTCCTATAGCGACATTTACCCATGTAAATGCAGCATATAATGAAGATTTTTACGTAGTGAAGAGACCGGAAATCTTCGATGGAAGTTTGTCTGTAGTTTACAGAATAACTTACCAGAATAGTATAACTAAGGAGCAAATTATCAATAAGTCCGGAAACGTATATACGAGTGATATTGCCGAAACATTACCCTTGGGAAAAAAGAACCTATTTATGATTGATGTGACTGATGGGAAGCCAAGTAGCCGTTGGTACCCAGGCGCAATATTTATTGATGAAGTACATTACAGCTTAATACCTAAAGTGTTATGGCAGAGACCTTAATTTACTAGTTTTGATTTTCAAGTATGGAGGGTGTATCACCAAGGAGGTGATATGCCCTCTCTTTTTTTGTCATGTATTTTCGACTTGGGTGTATGATCGCATGATGGTTCATGATCTATGGGTAATCACGTTTTTATGAAAATTGGATACGCCAGATAAAGGATAACAGACCTGCATCCGGACTTACAAATCGGTGCATTGAAAAGTCCCGTATATGAGCTCCTCGATGAGGAGAAAATATTATCAAAACCGAAGTTTAGTAATTAGGCTTATATGAGTATTACACCAAAATTAAACCGCTTTGAACTGACGATGATCGTCATCAGCTTGTGCATCGGCATGGGAATCTTTGCCGCGCCCAGTGAAGTTGCTGTAAGGGCAGGCAGTGTGGAGCTGTTTTTCGCGGCCTGGATATTTGGGGGACTGGTGAGTCTGTGTGGTGCACTGACTTTTGCGGAGATAGGGGCGAGGTTTCCCGTAACAGGTGGTTTTTATAAAGTATTCAGTTATTGCTACCATCCGGCTGTGGCTTTTATGATCAACTGGGTGCTGGTCATTAGCAATGCAGCTGCTGTGGCTGCGGTAGCGCTGATCGGCGCGGATTATATCAAACCTTTTTTATTGCCTGCTCACTTGCAAAACGATATGGGCACGAAGCTGATTACAATTACTGCGGTGGCTATTTTATATCTGATCAATTTACGTGGGGTAAAAATGAGCGCCCTGGCGCAAAATGCATTGACCCTTTTTAAAATCGTGATGATCTTGCTGATCTGTACGGCGGTGTTTAAAAGTACCGGCTTACCGGGCCCGGTAGCTGCCGTACCTTATGCCGGCAGCATTGTCAGTGCATTTGGACTAAGCCTGGTGGCGGTGTTCTTTACTTATAGCGGCTACCAGCAAACAATTAATTTTGGTGGCGATATTGTTAATGCTAAATCCAATACTCCTAAAGCCATCGTGTTTGGGATCTTCACCGTGATTTTGCTGTATATGGCGATTAACTTTGCTTATGTCCGTGTCCTGGGAATCGGTGGCCTGCAACAGACGCCGGCCTTGGCTGCCCGGATGATGGGTGTAGTTTTCGGGGAGATCGGTTATAAATTGACTTCGGTCATGATCTTTCTTTCTGTACTGGCCTTTGTCAATGTGAATATGCTATCTAATCCCCGGGTGTATTATGCCATGGCGGAGGATGGAATATTGCCGGGCATATTTAAAAAAGTAAATGCCAGGACCCAGGTGCAGGAATTCGGGATGAGCTTTTTTGTTGGGGTAGTGATCCTGGTCCTGTTTTTTGTAAACACCTTTAGCGGATTGCTTAAATATGTGATGTTCTTTGATACGATTGGTTTAGCAATGGCTTCCTTCGCCATTTTTCCCTTGCGCAAGAAAACGAAACACCTGGACAGCACTGGTATTTATGCGATTAGGTGGTTCCCGCTCGTGCCACTAATCTTTATCATCACTTATTGCTTTGTCACGGTGAATATTTTTATCACTTTTAAAGAAAATCCCTATGCAGCATTTTATTGCCTGGCTGCATATGCCCTTGGACTGTTGATCTATTACATGTGTAAACCGAAGCCAGAAAACTGAAATTCCTTACTATGAATTTATCTTATATATTGAATGAATTGGGCGAAGACCGCGACAACTATTATGGCGCAGTTTCTCCACCTGTGGTGCAGTCCAGTAATTTTGCCTTTAAAACAGTCAGCGACTTGAGGAGAGCGCTGGGTAATGAGTATGATCACCTGCTGTATTCACGGGGTCAGAACCCTACGCTACAAATTCTCCAGCAAAAGCTGGCCGCACTGGATGGCGCTGAAGATGCATTGGTATTCAGTAGTGGTATCGCAGCAATCAGTGTGCCCATCCTGGCTTTACTGGCCCAGGGTGACCATGTGATTGCCGTTGAAAACCCTTATAGCTGGACGGTTAAGTTATTTAAAGAGGTATTACCCAAATTTGGTATCCGTACTACTTTCGTGGATGGTTCTGAACTGGAAAATATCAAAAATGCTATTGAGGGGGAGACCAGGCTGATTTACCTGGAAAGTCCAAATACATTTAGTTATGAGCTGCAGGACCTCAGCACAATAGCTGGGATCGCTAAGGAAAGGGGGATCCTTACGATGATCGACAATACATATTGCGGTCCGCTGTTCCAGCAACCCATTCGGCTTGGGATTGACCTGGTTGCGCAATCCGCAACCAAGTATATAGGCGGGCATTCGGATGTGATGGGAGGGGTGATCACTGGCAGCAGGGAATTGATCAAACGAATCTTTGCACATGAATTTTTAAATATTGGTCCGGCCTTGTCGCCGCATGCTGCCTGGCTGCTGATCCGTGGCTTGCGTACCTTGCCACTACGAATGCAGCGCAGCTTTGAAACCACTCAAATCATCACCGCATGGTTGGCCGGTCATCCGAAAGTAGATCAGGTAATTTGGCCTTTTTTACCGGGTTTCAAGCAAAGTGAACTGGCGCAGCAACAAATGCAGGGATGCGGCGGATTGTTTAGCTTTACATTAAAGGAATCGTCCGCAGAGAAAATCGAGACTTTTTGCAATGGTCTTCAGCATGTGCTGATGGCCGTTTCCTGGGGCGGACATGAGAGCCTGCTCATCCCGATTCTTGCCACTCTGGTAGCGGGGGATTATGATACGAACAACCATCGGCATCAGTTGATCCGGATGTACGTAGGTTTAGAGGATGCGGATTATTTGATCAAAGATTTGGAACAAGCGTTAGGGCTGGATTGAGTTTGATATCAAATATTTTACCCTAACCAGATCTCAAAGATGGAGATTTATGGCAACAGCAAAGCTACTATACGATTCTGTAAAGATGCTATGTTTATTACCTATCAGCGGGCAAAGCCTGAAAATCCAGTTGCTCTACAAATACCCGACTCAACCAAAGTTAGGAATTAGCGCCGTCTGTAAGCCCTAATTTTTGCCGAAGGATATGAATTTGAGTCTGGTCCGTAAACATCAACAAGTTCATTGGCAGTTATTGAGATAGATTTTGGAGTGTCAAATACAGATTTTCTTCAGTTTTCTACTGTTTCTTTATCGATGTAGCGCAAGGCTACCTATAAATAATATCAGATGAAATCTATCAAAGCTTTTACTCTCCTCTTTGCAGCCTTTTTACCGGTAGTAGTCTCGGCACAGATACTACCACCGGCCATACCAGATTCAGTAAATACCAGGCCCGTAGCTGTAATCAAATTGCGCGGACAAGATCCGCCCACAATTAAATCATTTATTGTGCCTGCCGTATTGGTTTCATACGGATTGGTTTCACTGGGCAATAACGCAATAAGGACTTTGGATTATACGACCAAAGCAGAACTGCAGGAAGATCACCCTTTGTTTGCCAATCACCTGGATAACTATATTCAGTATGCGCCCATGGCAACGGTATATGCCTTAAACCTGGCAGGTGTAAAAGGTAAACATGGTATTGTTGACCAAACTGCTTTATATATCTTATCATTTGGGATTATGGGGGGAGCTACAACGGCGGTAAAACGTTTGGCCAACCGTGACCGTCCTGATGGTTCTAACAATTATTCTTTTCCTTCAGGCCATACAGCAAATGCTTTTGCAGCGGCAGAGTTTTTAAACCGGGAGTACCGTGATGTTTCCCCGTGGATAGGTTACGCCGGTTATACAGTAGCTACAGCCACAGGAGTATTGAGGATGTACAATAATAAACATTGGTTAAGTGATGTAGTAGCAGGGGCAGGTGTGGGCATCGCCTCTACAAAGATTGCCTACCTGATTTATCCTCATTTGAAGAAACTGGTGATGGGAAAACAAAGTTTGCATTATTCACTGCTGCCTACCTACCAGCAAAGAGCGGCAGGTATAGCATTTAATGGAACATTTTAAGAAGCATTATCCTGAAATTGTTGAGATATCCTAAAAAATACCTGTTGCCGGGCTTAATTCTATGGCTGGCCGCGGGCCGGTTACTGGCACAGCAACCGGTAAGTTACATGGATTCCTTTTTATTGAAAAAGTATTGAAACACGTAGCCCCCTTAATGAAAGACTACGTAAACCGGCAACAAACGACTTGTTGTCAGCTGTAAATAGCTGCTTTATTTTAAGGTTTGATGGGACCCGTATGCAAAGAACGCCGGAATGCCTCTGTATAATAAGCTGAAGCAAGTTCAATCCCAATGATCTTTCCATAGGGGATGGTTTGATCCACTTTAACGTATACCATTGCCCTATCCCGGTGTGCTTTAGTAATAATTTTCAAGTTCTTCTTGCTTTTTGGCTCCTTCATATTCAAAAAATAGGGAACCGCAGTCTGAAAGAAAGCAATTCCCACAATGGAATCACTAACGGCTGTTATTCGTGTCGGATAAAATACATTCCTGTTGTCATCATCTTTTTTTTTCCCTACTGTTGATGACGCTGTGCGCCTGCTACAGGCGATTGAACACATGCTGATGATCAGTATTCCAAAGTAAAGCTCTTTTTTTTTCATGATTTTTTATCTTCGTTTTGACAATTTGTTAAAAATTATAAAATGATACTCAAGCAATAGGTGGTGATATTCGATTGATGGGTTACGTGTAATTATCTGTTAAAATGAATATCATAAATGATTGTTGTGGCTTTTTTATCATGATGCCAGCTTTTATGTTGGAACATTTCAATTGTAAAGACACATTTTGTAGTAAAAAGGGGTAATGAGCATTTATTTTTTTTTCTCTGCAAAGTAAAATACTATTTTTCTCATCAGATACTTCATTAGTAATTGCACTATTCTCTGTTATTGCAATTTGAGAAATGAAAAAATAGACGCTATTGAAAAGCGACGATTTGTTTTCTGATGGTGAACGGAATGGTTACTTTGTTTTTCAATGTTGTCCACTATTGAATCTGGTATACCGGTTTAGCACAGGTGAAATTCGTTCTTATCTGAATTTAATATTAGCAGGGAGGCTGATAAAATCACAAAGATTTTACATAACTTTAAAGTTTAATTAAAATAGTGGCCCTTACACCTGTCAAAAACGAAGCTGATTTACTTTCTTTAGTCACCAAAGGAGACCAACGTGCATTTACTGAACTTTTTGATGCTTATTATAAGCCATTAGGTGAGTATGTTTTTAAACTCACGGAATCTATTGAGGTGACGGAAGAAATTGTACAGGATGTTTTCATCAAAATCTGGCTTAAAAAGGAAATCCTCCTCCAACTGGATAACTTTAGCTATTATTTGTTTATCCTTTCCAAAAATCAAACCCTGAATCACCTGCGAAAAAAAGCAAATGATGAAGTAAGGCAGCTGGAATGGCTCAAACAGTTCGAAGAAGAAACGTATACACCCGATCATCTCCCTGTTATTGAAGAATACCGGATATTAATGGATCAGGCGATTGAAAAACTGCCTCCTCAGCAGAAGAAAGTTTATAAGTTAAGCAGGGAAGAGCGTTTGAAGCATGAAGAGATCGCTAAAATCTTAAATATTTCCCCTGAAACAGTTAAAAAACACATTAAGCTGGCTTTGCGTTTTATAAAAAATGAGCTTTCTTCCCAAAATGATGGTGTGATTATCTTAATTTTGTCTACCCCATTACTTTTTTTGTAAAAAAAATAAAATTTCGTTACCCCCTTTTGTCAAGTGATGTGTCTTTATAGTTGAAATGGCATTAATTTAAGATGCCGTAATGAAGACTATGATGCCAACTAACCGTATAGCTGATTTATTTCAAAAGTATTTTGATAAAACAGCGACCGCTGCAGAGCGAAATGAATTGATGTTTTTGATCACTGAAGTGAATTCCGATGAGGAATTACTCCAGCTGATGGAAAACACCTATCAGGACTATGTACCGCAGCACAATCCGTTTATTCTTGGTCAAAGAGAACAAATGCTCCAGCAGATCCAGGTTGGCATTACCGCTGCGGAACAAAAAGGAACATTGACCAAAGTCCTTCGCAAAAATAGCTGGCTTAAATATGCTGTTGCCGCATCGGTATTGATCTTTATGGCAATAGGTACCTATTTCTTTGTCAATAAACAAACGGAGCGCACGCAAATTGCAAAAGCTGACTTCATCCCCGGTGGCAATAAGGCTGTACTGACGCTAAGCAACGGTTCAACAATTATTCTGGATAATGCCAGGAATGGAACATTAGCCAGTCAGGGAGGAACTTCGGTTAACAAAATCCAGGACGGTGAGATCAATTACGAGGCTTCAACCGGCGGACAAGCTGAAGCCGGATCAACTCCTTCCTATAATATGATTAGTACACCAAAAGGAGGGGAATACCATATTGTGCTGGCCGATGGAACTAAGGTATGGTTAAATTCAGTTTCTTCCATCAGTTTCCCTACCGCATTTACGGGTAAGGATCGGCAGGTGGTCATTACCGGAGAGGTTTATTTTGAAGTAGCGAAAAATAAAACCAAGCCTTTCATTGTCAAAGCAGGCAATCAGCTTGTTCAGGTGTTGGGTACACACTTCAATATCAACAGTTATACCGACGAACCGGATATCAAAACAACCTTACTGGAAGGATCTGTTAATATACGGCAATTGAATAACAGCTATTCAGCCCTGCTTGAGCCAGGACAGCAGGCCGTTAACCGGTCGTCGGGCCCCATCCTCGTGCAGGCGGCGGATATGGAACAGGCAGTCGCATGGAAAAATGGCCTGTTCCAGATCAATGACGCCAGTATCTCAACCATTATGCGTCAGGCTTCCAGATGGTATGATGTGGAGGTGGAATATGAAGGAAAGATTCCGCAAAGACAGTTCTCAGGAAAAATCAAGCGGAATGTTAAAGCTTCAGAATTTCTGCAAATGCTTGCTTACTTCGATGTGCATTTCCGTATTGAGGGACGAAAAATCATTGTAAAAAATTAATACACCGCATAAAAACAACCACAACCCAATTCACAGAATCAATCACCTCAACCAACCAAACATGGAAAAAAAACTACTTATCAATTAAGATCAACGGATCATTCCCACACCGGTAACCATAGAAAAACCGGGAAGTGTTGACGCACTTGCCCGGCTAATAGATCTCAGGTTAACCCATCAACAAACAATTTGGCAATCGAGTATTAACGTTTAACCCAAACACTACAAAAATATGTATTTAAATGGTTTATGTAAACCCTTGCAGGAAGTATTGCAAATCCATGCAAAAAAAATAAATTTCAGCTCCTTTTACTTTAGTCAATATATTGTTTATCAGTCGGTTAAAATGGAGGGCTGCAATGCGAATTAATTTACCCCGAATCATAATAACCATACTGGCTCTGTTTTGTACCATCAAAAGCTATAGTCAGATCACTATTCACGAAAAAAGTGTTGAAGTTCAAAAAGTATTTAAATTAATTGAGCAACAATCCAAACTTACCTTTTTGTACGATAGCCAGGACCTCAAAGGGATCCAGAAAGTATCCGTTAATATTGACAACGGATCCATCCAGGATGCATTAAACCAGGTGTTTAAAGGGCTTCCGCTAACGTATAAAATTATAGCTCAGACGATCCTTGTCAAAAAGGAACAGCAAAAGGCTGAAAAAGGAGAGCAAAAAGCAGCAATCCAGCGGAAGACACTCCTGATGCTCAGGGGCACTGTCGTAGATGAAAACCGGTTGCCGGTAAAAAATGTGACCATCAGTGAGCTGAATACAAATCATGTCAGTGTTTCAAATGCCAATGGTGAATTTAAGATACAGGGCAGTAGTCCTGGTGCTATTTTGCTGTCTGCCCCGGGATTTGTGAGACAAACGGTCGATTATTCCGATACGACTTATCTGGATATCACACTGGAAAAGGGGGATAACAAGAGTATTGACCTGACGGAGGTGAAGATCGAATCGACTGATGCAAAAATAAACCCCACCAAATTTATAGATCTGGAAAACCGGAACTATATGAACCTGGCGCAGATCCTGCAGGGAACCATTCCGGGTCTGAGTTTACAGGTGGTGAATACCAGCACCAAAACCATCACCAGTATTGATGTATATGAACATTACTCAAACGGACAAATTAACATGGGATTCGTCCGTTATACCGTGGAAGATTTCCTGAGTGCCTACGGTAAATTGAAAGGGCAGCAGATTCTTGATATTTTGCTGAAAGGCACAAATGTACCAAGCTCAATCAGCACCTTTTATCATATCAATACCACCACCACGATTACTAATGCCCTGGTGCCCGAGATCAGGGGAGCCAATAATTTTAACAGCAATACCTCAAATATGCTCGTGGTGATAGACGGTTTCCCGCAGGATGGTTTTCCTGCCAATTACCCAATGACCAATGTCGAATCTATCGAGGTGATCAAAGATCCCAAAGAATTAATCAAGTGGGGGCCAAGGGCAACTGGCGGGGCAATACTGATCAGGTCTAAATCGGCCAAGGCGGGGAATCTGGTTTTCAATTATTCAAGTAACTTTTATATTTCCCCGGCGCCAACCTTTGACAGGGAAAAATTGAAGCTGGCCAATTCTTCCACCTATCTGGATTACCTGAAGGAGGTGAATACGACGCTGGGTAATACCTACGGCAATACATCATTTAACTTATCGCCGGCGAAGCAATTGCTCAGCCAGTTGACTAACGGTGCAATTACGTCATCGCAATTTGATACGCAATGGGATTCCCTGTCGCGCCTCAATAACGAAGGACAGATGAAACTGCTGCAGCAAACTGCTTTTAATCAAAACCATAGTCTGACGGTAAGCGGAGGAACAAAAGCCTATAAATTTACCGCCATTGGGGGTTATGTAAACGGTCAGACCAATGATGTGGGCAGCAAGACAAACACGTATTCCCTGAATGTCACGAATGATATCAATCTGTTAAAAAATAAGCTGCACATCCGCTGGCTGGTCAATTACTCTGATGCGAATGTGAGAAACGGATATTCCTTTTCTCCGACTAATATCGGAATGGATCCGTACCAGATGCTTGTAGATGACCAGGGAAATTATATTTATGATTATACCCAGCTGTCAGCTGCCGGAAATCGGCTGATTGAATCCCGTGGATATAAGAATTACGGAGTCAATTTGCTTCAGGATGCCAGGGTCAATGAAACCTCTTCCAAAATAATGAGCAAACAAACCAATCTGAACATGAACTGGAATTTGTTACCGGGCCTGTCATGGGCAACATCGGTGATTTATACCCGCAGGAGTACAAGTAACAGAAATTTGTATGGTGCAGAATCAAGTTATGCCAGGCAGTTTGTAGACACCTATGGTCAGTTGACCTCAAATGGCGTAAACTTTTATGTTCCCTACGGTGATATCATGAAGGCGAGTGAAAAGACTTATGATAATGTGAACCTGAGATCCGGACTTACCTATTCGAAGGTACTGGGCCAGCATACCATTACTGTTGGGGTAGGTGCCGGAGCTGCCAGTGTCAACAGCAGTACCCCATCGTACGGCACATTGTATGGTTACAATGATGAGACAAAGACCAGCACCCCAATATATTTACCTACAAACCCTTCAACACAATCTACTATAACGAACTTTTACTCCCTTTTTCCTGGTGCGTCATCCAGTGCCTATCCTTTTGCCCTGACACAAAATATGGCAGGTGATACGGCTATTACGCGTAACCTGAATAGCAATGTATCGCTGAACTATAGTTTTTCGGATCGGATAAAAGCCTCTGGTTTATATTCAGCTGTTTTCAATCCGCTTTATGGGCAGGCCGCTACCTATTCCACACTTTCATCCTATAAAGGTGAGGTGACTGGTCTCGTGGTGAAAAACTGGAGCAGATTTTTAAGGGATGTCCTGGTCTCTGTGGGAACGGATGCGATTCAGATGCCTGATCTTCCGGGTAGTTATACGAACCTGAGGGCATTGCAGAGTTACTGGAATAACTACAGTATTTATGTAAGCGGAGCTACCCCTACACAGCAGCAGGGACAGAGTTCAAAGCTGTTGTACCAAAGATTGACGCTGACATTTGCGGATAGTACGCTTGTTGTCAACGGGGCTTACAACAGGCAAACGATGAGAGGGAACCTGAGTTCTTCCAGTGCGGCAGTGGCCGTTGGTACAACGTCTACCTTATCCACCTACCTTAGCGCTGGTGTCGATATGTTTTTTAGAAAGAAACTATTGAACCTGCATTTCAATTATGGCAAATCGCCTGAAGGGAAAGATCAGTATAATGGTAGTTTCTACTATAATATCAGCAGGGAAAATTATTTCAGATCGGATAAAATAAGTGACCTGTCGTTTAATATGCTCTTACAGGATATCAGCCCTTACCAGGGATTGGGATTGATGCAGAGCACGAATGTTGCCTCAAATGGTTCTTTCAGCCAGGCAACCAGCAGCGATTTTAGTCTGCTTCCTGCAGCAAGTAAAATTTTTGAAGTACATGGTAAGATAGGCTTTACCGATAACAGATATAATATTGATATCCGTTATTATGATCAGATTGCCAGTGGTTTAAGCAATAACCTGGCCGTGTTGACAGATCCAAGTACAGGTTTGTCCAGTCAGGTGAGCTTTAGCAATATCACCAATAGGGGAGTGGAGTTTTTCTTTAATACGGTTGTGCTGAAGACGAACAGCTTCAATTACAATGTAACGCTGAACGGTGCCCACAATACCAATATTGCGAATAATGTACCACTGACCCGTTTTACAGCTACGAGCGATTACAGTGTCGCCCTGAGGGAAGGTTACGACGTGAGCAACATCTGGGCGCCAAGATGGGCAGGTCTGAATTCCAGCGGCGATCCGCAGATCTATGATAAGGATGGAAATGTGACTTCGGTACTGGACAGCGCGACGATAGCCGGAGCCCTGGTGAAACAAGGGGTGACCAAAGCACCATGGACAGGCGGATTTATACAGGAAGTTCGGTATAACCAGTTTTTTGCCCGTGTGGCCCTTACGTTTAACCTGGGTTACGTGATGCGCTATTACCTGCCTTATCCTGGTAGTGATTTGGAAAACAGTAGCCTGGTGGCCGACAGATGGCGCAATCCAGGTGATGAGAACTTTACAGATGTTCCGAGAATCAGCGAGTCTGGGACCAATTCTTATCGGGAATTTGTTAGCCGCTTTTCCAGTAACAGCATCCTGCCGGCCGACAATATTCGCTTGTCGGAAGTGATGGTTGGATTTAATGTACCGGCTAAGAGGCTTAAAAAATATGGCTTAACAGGCTTTTCAATGACTTTCCAGGTGCAAAACCTTGCCTATTGGGCCAGGAACAAATATAAAGTAGATCCGGCAACGATCAGTGCCGATGGAAGGATAGGAATGTCCCTGCCAAGGATTTATTCATGTAACCTTAGTGTGAATTTTTAAAGAATATGACAATGTATAAAAGATTACTAGTTTTTGTTGTGGTCATTTGTGGCCTTTGGTTATTGCCATCCTGCAAAAAGTTCCTGGATGTGTCTCCGCCTTCTGCAAATGTGAATCCGACGACGATTAAGGATTTTCAGGAAATCCTCAACAGCGATTCGTTGAGCAGGGGCCATTTCTTCCTGCTGGATATGATGAGTGACGACCTGACGTTTACCGATGCGCAGGTTGCAGCTTCTACCAATTATTACCTGCGCAGTTTCCTGTGGCAAAACCTCATCTGGAACCCGGCTGACGCTGATGTGCTGTATAATTCGACTTATTCAAGGATATTACAAATGAATGTTATTCTGGACCGGATCAATGCGGCTCCGGCAGACGAATTGAATACCCCACAGAATAAAAATCTGGTGATTTCACAGGCCCTGATTAACAGGGCCTGGTTTTATCTGCAGCTGGTGAATGCGTATGGTCCGGCTTATGATGCCACCACATCGGCTACAGACCTGGGGGTGCCACTGGTGCTTACCGCGGGTACCAATGCTTTGCCGGCAAGGGCTACTGTAGCACAGGTTTATGCACAAATCATTGGCGACCTGAAGACTGCTGTTGGCAATCCAGGTTTACCGGCTAAGGGTTCTGATATTATCCATCCGGGAAAGGCATCCGGTTATGCTTTATTATCCAGGGCATATTTATATCAGGGGAACTATACTGCTGCGGGCAACTATGCAGATTCTACTTTGGCCATGCAAAGCACTTTACAGAATTATAACAGCAGTCTTTATGTAAATCCATCTCAGCTACCTGATCTGACATCCAATCCGGAGATCTTGCTGGGAAAGATAACTATTGATCTTGCTTTTTATTCTTTTTATACGAACACGGTTATGCCGGGTGCGACTTTAACCGCTGCGCTGACCACATCTGACCTGAGGTACAGCAAGAAGTTTCTGGCCGCTTCAAGGTATACGCCTGCGACCTACCGTCTTGCAGGAGGGAATTCCATGGTATTTGACAATAGTGTGGGTGTACCGGAGGTGATGCTGATCAAGGCGGAATGTTTAGCGCGCAGCGGATCTTTTGAAGCTGCAGGAGCATTGCTGGCTAAGCTGAGAATTAACAGGTTACCTACATACGTCGTAGATAGCCGTACCTATACTGCAGATAATATTTTGGGTTATGTGCTGGACGAACGGAGACGTGAATTGTTTTATCACGGCGGTCTGCGCCTGTTCGACCTGAAAAGATTGAATAAGGAAGCGGCCTGGAGACAGGATATCAAGCGGCTCAACAACAGTGGAGTTACCATTGCGACACTTCCAGCGGGTTCCGGACTTTACCTGGTTCCGTTCAGTCCGACAGTTATTGCTGCTAATCCCAATATTCTTCAAAATCCCAGATAACAGGGATAATTTTTAATCCTCAATAAACAAGATCATGTCTGACAAAATATATCAAAACCCCTTCCGTTCCCTTTTTGGCTTTAAAGGAGCATTGCTTGTCTTTTTGCTGTGTATAGGGATCTTCTCCTGCAAAAAAGACCTGAGCGAGGCCGATTCCTTACAGTCCAGATTGGGCAGTGGAATGGTTTCCTATGTACAGGGCAGTAATATGGTGGCATTAAATGGCATCAATTACAATTTTACACCTTATTATATTGGAGTACCGATCCGGTTAAAAGAAGCAGCCAAATCCGGGGAAACGATCACTGCTACTGTTGACCCTTCATTGGTGGCTCAATACAACCAGCTGTACCAGGAAAAAAATCTATCCATCCCGGAGGGAGCCTTCGGTGTCTCGTACGAGGGAACTTTTACGGTGTCTTCCGGTTCAGCACAGGCTAACGATTCTCTTTATGTCGTATTGAATGATGGCAGTCAATTGAAAGACAGTACCATTTACCTGGTTCCTGTTACGCTGACGACCAAGAGTGGTTCGAAATTAAATTATTCACTCTATTTCTTTAAAGTACTGGTGACCAAAGGTGACCTGAAAGCAAAGATGTATGGTGCCACTGTGATTAATGGAAATACCGCTGACAGGAGGGCCAGTGGAGCATTAAATCTTTTTTACAGTACCGTACCGGATTCGGTAAAGTTCAGGTTAACCCTCAATACTGTATTTTCTGCCCACGATGTGAATATCCAGGCTGTTCAGCTTACCGATGATGAGGTATATGCGGCCATCATCAAAGAAAACTACATAGGTTATCCTGCACCTATGCCTGTGCCAGCCAATACGTATAACCTGACCAAGGACCTTGTTACTGTGCCGGCCAGATCATTATTGAGCAGGGATAGTTTAACCCTCAAATTTCCCGATAAGGCAAATTTTCCAAAGTCTCAATGGTATGTCATGGGGCTGAAAGTCATCACCTACACAGGATCTTCTTATGGCGTACCACCGGTAGCGAATGATTCGGCCAGGGTATATATCCGGTTTTTCGTCAACTAATCATAAAAAACAAAATCAACATGATAAAAACAATCGCAATTACTGCTTTATCCCTTTCAGCACTGCTGTTTAGTGGATATACTAAAAATAGCCCTTCTTTGAATCACCATAAGGCCCTGGCGGATACCACCCTGCTGAAGGTAGGGGATAAATGCCCCGATATTGTATTCAGGGACACAACCGGACATGAAGGGCTTGATGTTAAACTGAGTTCCTTGAAGGGCAAATATGTGCTCATTGATGTATGGGCTTCCTGGTGTTATCCCTGCCGTGTGCAACGACCGCATCTGCTGGCCTTAGAAGAGAAGATGAAGAACAAAGCCATCACATTTGTGGGCATTTCTGTGGATACCCAGGAATGGAGATGGAGAGGCCCCATGCTGAAGGAGATGGGCGGCATACAATGGATGGTGAGGGACAAAGTTTTCGAGAAAGCTTTTGGCATCAATACCATTCCCCGTTTTATTTTACTGGATAAAAAAGGCAATGTTTTGAGCCTCAATATGCCTATGCCCTCTCATCCTGAACTCGAGCAGGAGCTGAATAAGCTGAAAGGAATTTAAACATATAAATAGATCTATGAATAACATGAAACCATCATGAGCTTACAAATCACAAACCGTAATGAAAAGCTCATGATCGCTTCATCACCTTTAAAAAACAATATTTACAAATGAAACCATCATGAGCTTACAAATCACAAACAGTAATGAAAAGCTTATGATCGCTTCATCACCTTTAAAAAACAATTATATACCAATGAAAAAATCCGTGGTGACATTGCTGGCTGCATTACCCTTCGCGGCAGCAGCGCAGCAGAATTATACCATCAGGGTCAATGTGAAAAACGTTGCCCCGACGGCGAAAGCCTACCTGAATTACAAGGTAAACCAACAGGTGAAACAGGATTCCGCAGTGCTGACAGGCAAGCAGTTTATTTTTAAAGGGACACAGCAGACGAAGATGAAAGCCTTTGTCCTGCTGAGCCATAGCGGAACTCCGATTAAAGATTTAGAGGGCCAGGACCAGGTTGCAGTGTTTCTTGAAAACGGTGTGGTGACGGTGAACACTTCGGATTCACTGGTACATGCCACTGTAGGTGGCACCAGGCTCAATGATGAACAGCAGCAAATGGTTAACCTGCTGGCACCTTTCAAAAAAACGACCCAGGTGATGATAGCGGATTATGATAAAGCTGAAGGCGATACCGCTGAGCAGGAAAAAATCAAATCTGACTACGCCAAACTTGAAGTTCGTAAAAAAGAGGAAATAGAAAAGTTTGTGAAAAGCCATCCCAACTCCCTGGTGAGCTTAAGCCTGCTTTTTGCACATGTAGATCCGGGAAGGGAGATGACTAAAGCCCGTAGTCTTTTTAATAGTTTATCAGCAGAAGTGCAGAATTCTACCAATGGCCTGACCTACAAGAAAGCAATTGCTGAAGCAGTATCGGTTGAGGTGGGCAGTGTAGCTCCCGACTTTACGCTGAAAAATACGAAAGATGAAGCTATTTCCCTGGCATCGTTCAGGGGTAAATATGTTCTGGTCGATTTTTGGGCGAGCTGGTGTGGGCCATGCCGCCAGGAAAACCCTAACCTGGTCGCGTCGTTCGACAAGTTTAAAAGCAAGAATTTTACGGTTCTGGGCGTATCACTTGATGGAGGGCCGAACGGTAAAAAGCAATGGATAGATGCAATCGCCAAAGATGGGCTAAATTGGGAACAGGTATCTGAATTGCAGGGCTGGCAGAGTGCCGTTGCCCAGCTGTACAAAGTCAATTCCGTACCGGCCAATTTTCTTATCGATCCGACTGGAAAGATCATTGCGCGCGACTTAAGGGGGGATGATCTCAACCAAAAGCTAAAATCTCTTTTCTTATAATATTTTACAGCGTGCCGGTATTGTGGTACAGGCACGCATTTTCAAAAAACCTGACACAACAAACAAAACACAACATATGAACAAAGTAATGATTACGCTGCTTGCAGCATTACCATTTGGCGCATTGGCGCAACAACAATACACCATTAACGGAACGGTGACGAAGGTGAAATTCCCGGCCACGGTATATGTCGTTTACCAGGAAAAGGGAAAAATGAATTTTGACTCTACGATGGTCGCGCCCAATGGCAAATTCACGATTAAAGGTACAGTGGCAAATCCGATGAAAGCCTTTGTGATGTTAGGACAGAATGGTGAAAAGCTAAACTCTAAACCAAATCCGGATCAGGTTGGGATTTACCTGGAAAACGGGACGATTGATATCACCAGTCCGGATTCGTTATTCAGGGCAAACGTAGGTGGTACGCCACTTAACAAAGATCAGCAGGAGATGATTACTTTGCTGGCACCTTTTAAGAAAACAGAAGCGCAATTGAACGCAGATTTCAAGAAAGCAGAAGGCAACAAAGAGGAGCAGGCGCAACTAGAGCAGGTATATGAATCAATGGCAATGGCAAAACTGCAGATCCAGGCTGGTTTTATAGAAAAACATACGAATTCATTGGTGAGTTTAAACATGCTGCGTGCGGCTTTTAATCCGGAGCAATATCTTGAAAAATCAACGGAGCTGTTCAACAGTTTAAGCGCCGACCTTAGAGCCAGTGCCTTCGGAAAAGCTTATGCAGAAAAATTGGAGAAAGCCAAAGGTTTAACGGTTGGAAACATTGCGCCCGATTTCACCCTGAAGAATACCAAAGATCAGGAGGTAAGCCTTACTTCCTTCAAAGGCAAGTATGTCCTGGTAGATTTTTGGGCTAGCTGGTGTGGGCCATGCAGAAGGGAAAACCCTAATGTCGTTAAAGCCTACCAAAAGTATAAAACTAAAAACTTCACCGTGCTTGGTGTTTCATTAGACGGAGGGGAAAATGCAAAACAAAAATGGACTGATGCAATCACTAAAGATGGCCTGGCCTGGGAACAGGTATCTGACCTGATGGGTTGGGAAAGTGCTATTGTTCAACTTTACCATATCAATGCCGTACCCGCTAACTTTTTGTTAGATCCTACCGGAAAAATTATTGGAAGGGACCTGCGTGGCGAAGAACTTGAAGCAAAACTTGCAGCTATACTTTAATATTGATGATGAATTTATTGAAATTACGAATAAAAATAAAGGGGGCCTTAATGGTTTCCCTTTTTATTTTGCTGATGGTTTCTCAATTTTCCGTGTATGCACAGGCGGAAAAAGAAGATATTTATGTGGATTACAATGAGCTTCTGGGCAACATCCTGACCAACCTTAAAGCGGCACAGGCCAAAACACCTCTTTTAGGGTCAGCGCAGCTGAGGAAACAAACCCTTACACTGCCCTCAGATGCAAAGGCACGTATCTCTCCACTGACCAAACCGGGCAGGAAGGAACTGACGGGAGCGCAGATCATACAAGCACGGAAAGACGGGGTGCTGATGGTCTGTAAATACTTTAAGGCTGCCGAGGGGAAACCTGAAAGAATTCAGCTGCATGCTACTGCTACCGCAATTACTGAGGATGGTTTCTGTGCTTCCAACTGGCATGTATTTATGAATTTTATACAACGCGATGCCGAGTTGCCAACGACGGATAGCATCACTTTTGTGGTGAGCTTAAAAGGTGATATTTATCCGATTGAACGGGTTTTAGCTTACAATGAAAATGCCGATGCGGCGATATTCAAGATCAATACAGGAAATAACCGGCTTAGCCCTGTACCACTGGGAGCAGCGCTTGCCGTGGGTGAAACGGTACACGCCTTGACCAATCCGGGCGATTATTTATATTATTACAGCAAGGGCGTGGTGGCACGTAATACCGCCGATCACAAAACCGGACCGATGGGTGACCGCATGGAGATCACCGCCGATTATGCAAAGGGATCGAGCGGAGGCCCCATTTTAGATGACAGGGGTAACATGGTGGGTATGGTATCCACTACTCATTCTATCTATGCACAGGAACGTCCGCAGGCCAATTTGCAAATGGTCATCAAAACAACTATTCCGGTACGGTCTATCCGCAGTTTAATCCAATTTTAACAGCTAATTAATGCTATACTTTACTTAACACCATTTGAAACGACATGAGATATTTTTTAATCATCACCTTAATGGCATTAACCAGCCTTACGGAGAGCCTGTTTGGTCAGGTCAAGATAAACGGCAACCTTAAAGCACTGGGCAATTCAAGCGTGCTTATCCAGTATTACGAGGGTAATATTTCCAAATCTGTCAACCTGAAGGTGACGGATGGCAAATTCAGCTGGGAAGCTCCGGTAACCGAAGCACAGAAAATAACCATGATCTTTCCCGGCAGGGCCATCTATCTATTCATAGAACCCGGGAATATCAATATAACGGGAAGCAGGGATTCATTAGAGCAGCTTAAAATAACCGGCTCTAAAATAAACGATGAGGCTTTGGCTTATGCGAAAACAATGAAAGTTTTTGAGGAAGAGCAAAAGCCACTGTTACTTCAGTACGGTAAACTCGCAGGGGAGGAGAAAACCGCACTGGAAGAAAAACTTGCTGATATTGTCAGCCGAAAAAACACAGCAGCCAATGACTACATTGCAGCGCATGGTCAAAGTGCTTTCAGTTTAAACCTGGTGACCGAATACAGCAGGCTGGGTAATTATGAAGACGTACTGAGAATGTACGGTCTGTTGAGTAAAAAAATGAAATCAACTGCGGAGGGACAGCGCATTGCGGAACGTCTGGTGATCCTTAAACGTAGTGCTGCAGGGGAAAAGATAATGGACTTTACCAAGAAAGACGATAAGGGCAATCCGGTCAGTATTGCTGCTTTTAAGGGAAAATATGTGTATATCGATTTCTGGGCAAGCTGGTGTGCACCTTGCCGCAGAGAGATTCCGAATCTCATCAAAACCTACAATACTTTCAAAGACCATAATTTTACGGTGGTCAGCGTTTCACTGGATGATCCGACGGACAAAGACCGGTGGCTGGCTGCATTAACATCGCTAAAAATGCCCTGGACCCAATTGGCCGACCTCAAGGGCTGGGATGATGAGATCAGGCTTTATTATGGATTTAATGCAGTTCCAAGCACTTTACTCCTTGATCCCAATGGAACGATCATCGCCAAAGATTTAAGAGGGGTGGCGCTGGATAAAAAACTAAAGGAATTATTTCTGTAATCTTTAGGATGACCGATGTAAAGGCCATGTGTTATACTTCCCGGAAATTTAATGACTAATAAAAAAAGATGAAGAAAATGATATTCACGCTGCTGGCTGCATTGCCTTTTGCAGCAGTGGCACAACAGCAATTTACCATTAACGGTACCATAGGTAAAGTAAAATTACCTGCAACAGTTTATGTAGTTTATCAGGAATCGGGAAGGATGAAGTTTGATTCTGCTGGCCTGCAGTCCGACGGCAAATTTATGATCAAAGGCAGGGTTTCTGTCCCGATGAAAGGATACGTCATGGTGACCCCAACGGGAGAGCCGTTGTTTTCAAAGCCAAGCCCTGACCAGGTTGGTGTTTACCTTGAAAATGGTACCATTGAATTTAGTACCCCGGATGCCATGACAAAGGCAAAGATTGGTGGTACCCCATTAAACCAGGACCAGCAGGAAATGCTGAATACCTTGGCTCCATTCGCGAAAAAAGAAGCCGATCTGGAGGCAGCTTCCAGGAAATTGGCAGGTAAGGCGAAGGAGCAGGCAAAAAATCAACAATTGCTCAATGCGCTGGCGGTGTCAAGAGCCTCGGCCCAGGAGAATTTTATTAAAAATCATCCCGGTTCCCTGGTGAGCCTTGATCTGTTGCGTACTGCTTTCCGTCCGGATAAAAATTCTGAAAAAGCAATGTTGTTGTTTAATGCTTTAAGTCCGGAAATCAGGGCTTCCAAAGCCGGACAATCCTATTTGTCCTCCATTGGAAAGGCCAGCGTGCTGGATATAGGGAGTATGGCGCCCGATTTTACGTTGAAAAACACCAAAGGGGAGGACGTAAGTTTATCTTCTTTCAAAGGAAAATATGTGCTGGTAGATTTCTGGGCAAGCTGGTGTGTGCCCTGCAGACAAGAGAACCCCAATGTAGTCAGGACATTTGAAAAGTTCAGGGGCAAAAATTTTACCATCCTTGGTGTTTCACTTGATGGGGGAGAAGATGCCCAAAAGAACTGGATAGAGGCTATTGCCAAAGATGGCCTGAACTGGGAACAGGTTTCGGATCTGCGGGGATGGGGCAGTTATGCTGTTCAGCTTTTCCATATCAATGCCGTTCCCGCGAACTTTTTGTTGGACCCGACGGGAAAAATCATTGGGAAAAACTTGAGGGGCGAGGAGCTCGGTGCAAAACTTGCCGCAATACTTTAATTTAGAAGTGGCCATTCAAACAAAACAGGAGCCTGTTCTGTGCGGCGGTTGCCACAATTCAATAATACAGTGCAGAAAAATAAATGATATATGTTTAAAAAAATAAGTTCACTGTTGTCACTTACTGCGGTACTGGCTTGCACGGTACCTGTCGCCCTGGCGGCAAAAAGTGATCCCCAGGATTTAAAGCCCGATGAAAATCAAAATAAGGTAAGCAGGATTGTCGTAAAAATGATTACCGAATCCAACTATAAAAAAATAGAGCTGAATGATTCCATTTCCATATTAATTTTTGACCGTTACCTCAAAACCATCGATGGAACGCGCAGTTACCTGATGGCCGCTGATATCGAAGGGTTTAATGCCTTTAAAACCCGCCTTGATGACGATCTGAAAGCCGGTGAATTGAACGATGCTTTTTATATGTTCAATACCTACCAGAAACGGTATCGGGAAAGATGGGAATATGCCCTGTCCCTGTTGAAGACCAATATTGACCTGGTTAAAAAAGAGAGTTACACCTATAACCGTAAGGATCTGCCCTTCGTGAAAACAGATGCGGAAATGAATGCCATCTGGGCAAAGCGTGTTAAATATGATCTGCTGAACCTGAAGCTGGCCAGTGCAGACATGGCAAAAAATAAGGAAACGCTTAAAAAGCGTTACCAGAATTTTCTGGACCAGTCGGCAAAGCTGACCAATCAGGATGTTTTCCAGGTGTTCATGAATGCCTTTACCGGTTCGGTAGATCCGCATACCAATTATTTTACGCCAGCTAAAACGGCGGATTATGAAATTCAAATGGCACGTTCTCTTGAAGGTATAGGGGCAACACTGGCCTCAGAGAACGAGTATGTAACCATCAAGACCATCACCACAGGCGGTCCGGCATATAAGACCAGGCGTTTTAATACGGACGACCGTATCATCGCTGTTGCCCAGGGCAGGGACGGTGAATTTCAGGATATCGTAGGATGGCGCCTGGATAATGCCATTGCACTCATCCGTGGGGCGAAGGGTAGCCTGGTACGGCTTAAAATACTGCCAAAGGGGAAAAGTATATCCGATGCGCCAATCATTATCGATGTGGTACGCGCAAAGATCATCCTCGAAGAGATGTCGGCTAAAAAAGAGGTGAAAACGTATACCTCCAATGGCAGGACAGTGAAAATTGGGGTGATCAATATCCCTTCATTTTATATTGATGTGGCCGATTACCAATCCGGCAATCCGAACTATAAAAGTACCACCCGTGATGTCAAACTCATATTGGATACCTTAAAGGCAATGAAAGTTGATGGTGTGGTGATTGACCTCCGTGAAAATGGTGGCGGCTCCCTGCAGGAGGCGATTTCACTTACAGGACTGTTTATTAAAAATGGCCCGGTTGTACAAGTCCGCGATACCCGTGGCGAGATCAGGGTTGAAAAAGACGAAGATCCTTCAGTAGCCTATGCTGGCCCGATGGCTGTACTGGTAGACAGGTTTAGTGCCTCGGCCTCGGAGATATTTTCCGGAGCGATACAAGACTACGGACGTGGGGTGATCCTGGGTACGCAAACCTATGGAAAGGGAACGGTGCAGACACCGGTTGGCCTTGACAGAATGCTGAACAAGGGAAATAACGATGCATCGGCTGGCGTATTGGGACAGCTGAACCTGACCATCGGTAAATTTTACCGTATCAATGGCAGCTCCACCCAGCACATGGGCGTAAGCCCGGATATTGTGCTGCCTTCGTTGATACCTATTTCCAAATACGGCGAAGATACTGAACCTGCGGCCTTGCCATGGGATACCATTGGCAGGAGCAATTATGTACCCATTGGAAGTTTTGCGGAAGCCATTCCCCTGCTCAGCCAATTGCACAAGGAGCGCGCGAAGAATAATTCTGCCTATGGCTATTTTTCTGCATTTGAAGCAGAGCTGAATAGAAATGAAGCCCTGACTACTTTGGTATTAGGGGAGCAGGAATTGAAGAAACAACGGGAAAGTGATGAGCTGAAGACGCTGCAGCGTGATAACTTATTGCGGAAAGCCATGGGATTGCCCGCCTTAAAAAAGGGACAGCTGAAAGGTAAAACAGATGAGCTGGATTTTGCAAAAAAAGAGGCTGGACAGATCCTGGCGGATTATATCCTGATGACCAATATCATAAAATAAATGTAAAACATCCCTGGTCCGGGTCTAATATTTCATATTGGCCCGGACGATATGTTTTCCGCCTTACTTCGCTACAAGCTACGCAAAGAGAAAGAAGGGTTAAAATTTCAGCGAAGAAATGATGGATAGGCAACATCCTTTTTAAGGAAATTCTCACTAAATTTATCTCCAGCAGGAAAAGTATTCATTTATAATTACCTATAGTTATGTCTACTATCAAAACATTAGTAAATGATTCCAGTGTGGCTGATTTTATCAGCAGCTTCGCTGATACGGAGCAAAAGCGCAGCGACAGCTTCGAATTGCTGAAAATCATGGAAAGTTATACCGGGCATCAGCCGAAGATGTGGGGGCCAAGTATCATTGGTTTCGGTTCCTACCATTACAAATCTGAAAGGAGCAGGCAGGAGGGGGACTGGCCATTGGTAGGTTTTTCACCGCGAAAAGCTGCCATTTCCCTTTATGTGTATATGGCAACACCGGTCAATGATGCTTTGCTGGAGGAATTGGGGAAATTTAAAATGGGCAAAGGATGTATCTATGTTAAAAAACTATCCGACATCAATATGGAGGTATTCAGGAAAATGATGGGGGAAACCATTCAAAGGCTACAGGAGAAATTTCCCGCCTAACGTTATCGGATAATAGAATATCTCCTTTTTTATCACCTATTCCAATCTTAGCTGTGTTTTTCCGGCAATTTTGTGCTGTTGCAACAGTCCGGTAGGCAGCAATTGCTGCCTTTCCTGCACTGAGGTATATCATCTTATTATCTTTTTTTCGAAAATTTTCCTGCCACCACATAAAAAATATCTAATATGTGGCGGTCTGGAATAATAAGGCACAATAAACACATCAAATGATTTCACAATTCAGTAAGATTCTCTTCTCTACCCGAACCATGGGTACGCTATTACTCTTTTATGCATTCTCCATGGCACTGGCCACTTTCGTAGAAAACGATTATGGAACAGCGGTTGCCAAAGCGCTGATTTACAATTGCTGGTGGTTTGAGCTGGTGATGTTTTTCCTGATTTTAAACTTTATCGGTAACATCAAAAGATACCAGTTGATCTCGTTGAAAAAACTGCCGCTCCTGGTCTTCCACCTGGCTTTTATTGTGATTTTCATTGGTGGTTATGTCACCCGTTACATCAGCTTTGAAGGTTCTATGCATATCAGGGAAGGAGAGTCGAGTAATGATGTCGTGTCTGATGCGACTTTTTTCAAAGTACAGATCGGTCAGGATGACCAGGCCCTTGCCTATGATGATGTACCGGCAATACTGATTTCTAACAATGTACCCTGGTACCTTAAGCCTTTCAAGAAAACATTTTTTTCGCAGTATGACTATAAGGGGCAAAGGGTAAGGATGAAGGTAGTTGACTTTTATGCCCGTGCGCAGGACTCGCTGGTCTTACATCCGGCAGGAAAGCCTGTTTTACACCTGGTGGTATTGGAAAATGGCAAACGTGTCAATAAATATATCCAAACCGGCAATGTACAGCTGATCCAGAACATGATCATCAGCTATAACAAACAAACCGCTGGTGCAATCAATATTACAGATGGCTTTGGTGGGTATAAGATTTCCTCACCCTATGAAGCCAATTATATGATCATGGCGACCCAGGAAAAAAAAGGGGTAAAGGGTAACAATGAGGAGCAGGAATTCCACCTGAGAAGCCTTTATACGTATGGCGGACTTACCTTTGTTGTTCCAGAACCTGCCCGCCCTGGCCATATCATCTATTACGAAGGCGATAAACGTACGCATGAACATGACCTGGATTTGGTGAAGGTGGAAGTGACAACGGCCAATAATGTAGATACCGTCTCTTTTTACGGCGGTAAGGGAATGACCAATTTTCAGTTTCAGAGTGAGATTGGTGGTTTGCCGATTGCTATGGCCTATGGCTCAAAAATTTATAAAGCTCCATTCTCCCTGAAGCTGGTTGACTTTAAAATGGAGAAGTATCCGGGCAGCAATAGTCCGGCCGCCTATTCTTCTGATGTGATGATCCAGAACGGTCCCGATGAGCGTCCTTACAAAATATTTATGAACCATGTTCTCGACGAGGATGGTTACCGCTTTTTTCAGTCGAGTTTTGACCAGGATGAACTGGGGACAGTACTTTCGGTGAACCACGATTACTGGGGTACAAATATTACCTATATCGGCTATACCCTATTATTTGCCGGCCTGTTTGTGACACTGTTCTGGAAGGGAACGCATTTCTCCAAACTCAACGAACAGCTAAAAACCATTTCACGCTCCAAAACCTTATTGTTGCTGCTGGTTTTTCTGCCGGGAGCCACAGCATTTGGTCAGGAGATAGACATGCATGGCAGGGATGGAAAAACACCGATGCCCCAAATGGCAGCTCCTGTGCAGGAAGCACCACACGATCATAGTCAGCATGACCATCTACATGCGGCCGATAGTACGGCAACAGCTGCTCCGGACCATAACCATGTGGCAGACATGCAGCGTTTGCTCGCCGGACAGGCAGTAGATGCGGCAAGTTTTGCCGGAACGATCCGTACGGACCGCGACCATGCCGACAGTTTTGGCCGCTTGCTGGTCCAGAATTTTGATGGCCGTATCGAGCCGGTCAATACGCTGGCCCTGGAAATTCTGCGCAAACTGTACCACAAGGATAAATTCTATACGCTTAATGCGAATCAGTTTTTCCTCTCTGTATCTACGCTGCCATTCGACTGGGTGAATGTTCCTTTGATTAAGGTAGGCAGTAAGGGAGGCCCTGGTTTACTCAGCGCTGTAAAGGCCAATGGAGAAGGATACACGACCATGGTGAACCTGCTGAGTTTAAGTCAGGATGGCACAATTGATTTCCGTCTGAAAGATGATTACCTGAAAGCATTTGCGAAAAAGGCATCTGAACAAAATGGTTATGATAAAGATGTGATTGAGCTCAATGACAAATTGCAGGTGATGCAACAATTGCTTAATGGACAATACCTGAGGATATTCCCTGTGGAAGGGGATGCCAATAATACCTGGGTAACGCCACCTGCTCCTGCGGCAGACGGCGCGGCGGCTTTGCAAAATCCCGCGACAAGTTATCTGATGAGTATCTTTCAGGCTACACAATCGGGAAACTGGGCCATTCCTAACCAGAAACTGGATAGCCTGAAACAAATACAGTTTCAATTGGGTAAGAAAGTAGTGCCATCGCTTTCCAAAATTGATATGGAAGTGCGTTACAATTCCTGGAATATTTTCCTCAACCTGATGATTACCTATGCTTTATTGGGTACCGTTATCCTGGCATTGGCTTTTGGCAGTTTGTTCCGCCATTCCGGTGTCTTGTCAAAAACAGTGAATTTTGTCCTGGTGCTCATCAGCATGGCTGCACTTTTACAGCTGTTCGGCCTGGCGGTGCGCTGGTATATTTCGGGCCATGAACCCTGGAGCAATGGCTATGAGGCGGTCATGTTCATCAGCTGGATCGGTGTGATGTCGGGATTGTTGTTGTACAGGAACAGTAATGCCTTTATCCCTGCCGCCGGTTGTCTCATTGCCGTCATCCTGATGGGATTTGCACATGGGGGCTCACAGATGAACCCGCAGATTACCCCGCTGGTGCCGGTGCTTAAATCTTACTGGCTGATGGTACATGTGGCCATTATTACTTCGAGTTACGGTTTCTTCGGTTTAAGTGCCCTCCTGGGGATGGTGGTATTGCTCTTGTACATCATCGACCATAAAAAAATCAGTGCAAAAGTGAAAGCTTCTGTGGTAGAACTGACCCTTGTCAATGAGATGTCGCTCACTGTAGGTATCTTCTTACTTACTGTTGGGACTTTCCTCGGTGGGATCTGGGCGAATGAAAGCTGGGGCCGTTACTGGAGCTGGGATCCTAAAGAAACCTGGGCCTTTATTTCGGTTATAGTATATGCATTTGTGCTGCACGTAAGGCTAATTCCTAATTTAAGAGGGAAATATCTTTTTAACCTATTGTCGCTGCTTGCTTTTTCAGTAATCATCATGACCTATTTTGGCGTGAATTATTACCTGACCGGCCTCCATTCTTATGCACAGGGTGATCCTGTTCCTATCCCTGCATGGGTGTATGTAACGGTGACCATTGTTGCCTTACTGGCGATTGTTTCTTACCGCAGGTATAAAGTGAGGTCCTGGAAATAACTTGCGCTGAAAACACGAGGGGATGACTTGCCGGGCTTTCAAAAGCCTTTGGCAAAGTTTACCTGCGCAGCGCGAGGTTCTTCTTGATGCGGCTCAGTGTTTCCGGTGCAATACCCAGGTAGGATGCAATAAGGTTTTGGGGAATGCGGTTGATGATCTCGGGATTGGAGCAGATGAGCTGCAGGTATTTTTCCTCAGCCGTATGGGTAATTGAACTCATCAGCCTTTTTTCCTTGGTGGCAAGGCTGTTTTGGTAAAGGATCCGGAAATAGCGATCCATTACCGGAACAGCAAGAGTCAGCGCCTCATAATTTGCCCTGGAAATCAGCAGCAGTTCCGAGTCTTCTATGGCGTCTATATGGAACACAGCGGGTTCTCCCGACAGGAAGCTATTGAAATCCGACAGCCACCAGCCTTCCCAACCAAAAATACTCATGTGTTCGACGCCTTTTTCATCTACATTATACGTGCGCAGGAGTCCTTTCGCAACGAATGTCAGGTACTTGCAAACCTCTCCCTCCTGAAGCAGGTATTGCTTCTTCCTTAAGCGTTTCGCAGAAAAAAAGGTGCTGAGCATTTCCCTGTCGGCATTGCTGAGGGAAACTTTTTCTTCTATGTGCTTGAAAAGTATATCGATCATAAGCTGCTGTTATCTCCAGACAAAGATAAATTTTAGATTCGTAAACCATTCAGCAAGTCTTCAGCACTTGCTTGATCTGGATCAATCGAATTACTTGACGCAGGTCAAGTGTAGGGGGATAATGGGAGGCTAGATTTGTATAAGAAGTTTTTAAGTCTAAAAATAAGGTATGATGAATAAAGTAGCATTAATAGTAGGTGCCAGTGGCATTACGGGAAGCAACCTGGCGGAAAGCCTGATTTCCGAAGGCTGGGAAACCTACGGGCTTGCCCGAAACCCGAATACGGAGAACAAAGAGCTTAAACCGATAGCTGCAGACCTGCTGGATCCCGAAGGGTTAAGGTCTGCACTGGCAGCAATCAGGCCAACACATGTATACATTACCACCTGGATGCGCAACGAAACAGAAGCGGAGAATATTCGGGTAAACGGATTGATGGTCCGCAATATATTGAATGTTTTATCGGACAAAAAATCGGTTGAACATGTGGCGCTGGTTACAGGTTTAAAACACTATCTCGGTCCATTTGAAGCTTACGCAGTGGAAGGGTTCCTGCCGGAAACCCCATTGAGGGAAGAACATCCCCGGCTTGACCTGGAGAATTTTTACTATGCCCAGGAAGATGAGGTATTTGCTGCCGCTGAACGGGATGGATTTACCTGGAGCATCCACAGGCCACATACGGTGATTGGCAAGGCCGTCGGAAATGCGATGAACCTTGGAACGACCCTGGCAGTATACGCTAGCATTTGTAAGGAAACAGGGAGGAAATTTATCTGGCCGGGATCTTCGGCGCAATGGAATGGCCTTTCAGATGTGACCGATGCCAGGGTATTGGCCGGGCACCTGATTTGGGCATCAACTACAGCTGCGGCAAGGAATCAGGCCTTCAATGTAGTCAATGGTGATGTGTTTCGCTGGAGCCGCTTATGGAACCGTATAGCCGCCTACTTTGGTGTGGAGCCAGTGGGTTTCAGCGGTGAAATTCAACCGCTGGAAGATGAAATGGCCAATGATGCCGCTGTATGGAGGCAGATAGCGCAAAAACACGGACTAAAAGAAGCGGAAATCCTTCGTCTGGCTTCAGCATGGCATACCGATCTTGATCTGGGCAGGCCGATAGAGGTCATGACCGACATGTCAAAAAGCCGGAAAATGGGCTTCAAAGTTTTTCAGGATACAGAAGACACCTTTTATGATTTGTTTGAGCAATTGCGTACCTCCGGATTAATTCCTTAAGGCGTAGGGATAAATACCTGATTGATGGGGTGGGAATCTCCTCTTTTTTTCTTTGCTTTGGATAATACGGGGAAATAGGTACATTCGCAAAATTGATATGAGAGAAGATATTCTGATCCAGATAGGAACCCAAATTAAAGAACGCAGAAAGAATAAAGGAATTACTGTTCAGGAGCTTGCAGATAAAGCCTCTGTGAGTAAAGGCCTTATTTCTCAGATCGAAAACAGCAGGGTGGTTCCCTCCCTGATGGTTCTGATTGATGTGATCAGAGCCCTGGATGTAGATTTAAATGTATTCTTTAAAGACATAGACAGGGAAAACTCCGTCAAGACCATTTTGGTGAAGCGGAGGGATGAGTATTACTACTTTGAAAAGGAGCAGGCGCTGGGATTCCGGTATCACCGGATATTCACCAGGAACATGGAAAAGTCTACGCTGGATATTGTCTTGCTCGAACTGGAGCCCAATGCCAAGAGGCCCCTGGTTGAAACACAGGCTTTCGAATATAAATATATACTGTCTGGTGAGATCGAATACCAGTTTGAAGAGGAAACCATACGCCTGAGTGCCGGTGACTCCATGTTATTCGATGGCCGCATCCCGCATACCCCAAGAAATATCGGGGCATATAATGCAATTATGCTGGTGGTGTATTTTTTTGAAGAACAACCTGTTCGTTAAGAAAATACCTCCATACCTATATGACCAGATCTGGTAAATATCATGATCATCTTAAAACCTCATTTGTTAAGTGTCACTTAACAAATGAGGTTTTTTTGTTTTTCCTTAACGCCTGTTCATCTCCTGGGGATATGGAGGTGTACTAAGTATCTGACTCCGGTAACTGACTGGACGGCTTTCATTAGAGGGCTGCGGATCTGATCGGTTTGCTGTCTATTTATTTGCTTAAGTGCTTGTTTTTCTGACATACTATCTCTATGTTCTTCTTCTTTATTAGAATTCAGCATCTTCCCTCTATTTATTGTATCCAAAACCAAAGTTCACAATTCTTTAATTTTCACATCTTATTATCTTAATAAACATTGTTTAGTATTGCTTAACAATTAGCACGGAGGTGTACGCTGCTTCCTGACGATTCGGACAAGGGGATAAAAACAAACTTTATAGATAATATGGAATTACTGCCCAAATGTATTTGGAAAACTGTGTTTCTTTTTCTCGTGCCCTTCGGAATGACGAAGCAGGTGGCTGCCCAGGATTCCCTGGTAGCAGACAGTGCCCTTCGGTCCAACAGGACGGGAATAGAGAACCTGCTACAGGGGAATGTAGCCGGACTAAGAATTAAAAGCTGGTCGGGTGCAGCTGGTGCCCAATCTTTAATCAACCTCCGCGGACTGAGCCTGGATCCTTCCGACCAATCTGCCATGCCACTTATCCTGGTCAACGGGGTGCAAATTATCGGGAGTCCCTCTAACATTACCGGTATTAACCCCCTGAGCTATTATTCTGCTGACCAGGTGGAGCGGATTGAAGTGATTAAAGACATCGACCAGCTGGCTGCTTTTGGTGTCCAGGCTCCGAATGGTGCCATTAATATCATTATGAAAGAGGGTAAACCCGGAGCAATCCATATTCGTGCAAGCGGATTTGCCGGACCGAACTTTCTGCAGGATATGGATTACCGCAAAGATGCTTTTTACAATTTCAACACTACCGGCCGCAGGGCAGTGTATCAACAGGGAACAATGATCCATGAACAGAATGTAACGGTAGACGGCGCGGGAACATATGGCTCTTACCTGTTCGGCTTAACCAATCACCAGGACAACGGAATAACAAGAGGAACCAGTTTTGGCAGGCAATCCCTGTTCCTGAATGCGCGTTACCAGATCTCCAAACAATTTTCTGCACATTTCTATAATAACCTGGCACTGACCAGCCGTAAAGGCCGGTATGCCGGTGATGTGGACAGAAGTCTGCTGTTACCAGTGATCAATGACGAAAGCTTTTTTATGGACAAGAACCGGAATGTTGGCCTGACTTCATCCATAGGCCTGAACTACCAGTTCAATCCTGAATTTAAGCTCAGTTCGGTAGCCGGTTTATCTTATGAAGGTGCCGACCGCGATCTGTATGTTCCATCTGCTGTGTTGGATGGCAATATCTATGCTTCCAGCGCAACTTATAAAAGGCAGCTGATTACCCTGAACACCTCTGCAAACTATCTGCATGATTTTTCTAAAAAGCTGAGGTTGGATATGACGCTGGGAAATGAGATCAGGACCATTGACAACAGGCTGACTTCCGTGAATGGCTCACGCAGCTTAGAGAGTGGCGGATCAGATTTCGTGAAGGTGGTCAATGGATACAATGCTTCGCAAATCAATGCTTTATCTGACCGGGAGATGGAAAAGCTTCTCTCTTTCTACGGGATATGGAAATTAAAGTATGCGGAAGACCTGGTGTTAAACCTGGTGCTTCGTGCAGACGGCAGTACATTTTATGATAAGAAATGGGCGCTTTACCCGGCAGCAGGGTTGAATTACGACCTGAAGAATAAGCTCAGGCTGCCGTTGAGTATCCATGCTGCATTTGGGAAGACCGGGATGCTGAGTGGCCCTGAAGTTTACCGCGGACAGCTGGAGGCTTATGGGGAATATTATGGAGGGACTGAACTTGGTATAGGTACAGCTTACCGTGCTTTCCCTGATGCGCAGAGTGTGTCTGTATATCAGGCCGATGCAGGGATAACGGTAAGCATCCTTCCTTCCCTGGATGTATCGGCCGGTTACTTCAGTAAAACTTATCAGGATTTCACTTACCAAAGATTCCTTCCGAACATCAGTGGGATAGATTACCAGTATGAAACCGGTGGCTCCCTGGGACTGTCGGGACTGGAGTTTAACCTCGAAGGACGCTGGCTGAACACCCCAAATTTTAGCTGGTCTACCGCACTGAACTTTGCCTCCTACAGGAATAAAGTAAAAAAACTGCCGGCTGCTGTGGAAGAAACCAGTCTTGCCTACCTGGCTGCACTGTCGAATGGTGATGCCCTCAGCTCCCTGGTTGCCTACGAAGGAAACCAGCAGAAAATTATTGGGAACAGTGAACCAAAAGCATTTGGTGGCATCAGCAATACACTGAGGTATAAAAATATCTCTGCGAGTATGACTGTCACCTATTCCTGGGGGGCGGATGTGGCTGCAGAATCCTTCAGCAGCAGGTATGATACCGATGTTACAGGAACTACCTTCCCTTTAAAGAATTCAGAGACTCCATACTATACCACCAGCACAGGTGCTGAGGGACAGACGATTTATCAGGGAATCCGATCCATCGAAGATGCAAGTTTCATCCGGCTCAACAGGGCTGCCATTACCTACCATTTTGGCCCCATGCGCAATGGGCTGAAGTCACTGAGTGACCTCCAGGTATTTGTCCGCGGGGAAAACCTGCTGACACTTTCAAAATACAGCGGCATCAATCCTGAAGAGAATATAGCCGGAATACGCAGGTATGACCTGGGAACTACAGGTACGCCCTTGCCTTCCTCCGTAGTACTGGGATTAAAAGTGGTTTTTTAAGAAAGATGATACAAAAAAAATAAGCGATATGAAATTTTGGAAGTTCATTCCGGTCGTAGTGCTGACCATCCTTACTTCGTGTGAGGACTCCCTAACGATCGATGATGTAGAAAACAGGACGGTGGTGCGGGGTTATTACAACTCTGCCGAACGTATAGAACAAGCTGTCATTGGAAGTTATGTCAACCTGAGGAGGGCACTGCTGGCCAACCATGCCTGGATGATGTACGGGGAAGCCCGGACAGGGGACCTTACGGTTATAGCGGAATATAACCAGGCGGTACTGAGCCAGAACCTTGGTTCAAATAACCGCCAGCTGATACAGCTTTCTGACTGGGGTTATTTTTATGATGCCATTAAGGATGCCAATGACGTACTGGAAATTGTCGAAACAGCCAGCCCCGGTTTACTGAGTGCTTATCAGCGCCGTCTGTTTAAGGGAGAAGCACTGGCATTGAAATCGATGGCCTATTTTTATGTGGCCCGGATCTGGGGGGATGTACCTTCTGCCGAGAAGAACAATTTCGGGCTGCGCCTGAGCAATCAGGATGCGGTGGGCATGGCTGCAGCATGGGCAGCAGAGGCCAGGGGACTTCTCCCATGGATGCTCCTTAATGAAAGCGGGATTGAAAGTACGGCATTGACAGCAGTCAGGTTTAACCGAACCGCTATTACTTCGCTGCTGGTACAGGAAGAACTCTGGTTAAAGAAAGATGTGGATGCGCTCAGCACATTGCGCAATACCTTTACGGAGCTTACGCAGGACAGCCTGTCAAATTTTGGCCTTTCAACGGGAACTGACAGAAGGTTTGAAATTCCGGAGAACCCTCTTGCAGCAACAGTGCTTTACATGCCATTAAGCAAGCTGAACGAGATCTATCCGCAGGGTGATACACGCCGTACCGCGTTATTTACCATTTCCACTACCCAAAACCGGGCTACCTTAATTGCCAGGGAGCAAAATATCCTGCAACTGTTACCGGTAACGGAAATACCATTGCTCTTTGCTGAAGCCGCATGGCGTGCAGGGAACCTGGAAGAGGCCAAGACAAAGTTGATTGCCGCTGCGGCAGGAGCCAGGGAAGATTACTCTACCCTAAACGAAGCTACCTTCGGAAATGCACTGCTGAAGGAAAGGCAACGCCTGTTGCCAGGAACCGGACAACGCATGTTCGACCTGATCAGGTTTGCTGAGGTCAGTACCCATATCCCGGCATTCACGGCAAGTGATGTGCAAAACGGGGCAGCATACTGGCCGCTCTCGGCCAGCAGCATGAAAGGCATTTCATGGAGTCAAAACAATTACTGGTTATCGAAAAATAAATTATAATGAAGGCATTTATACAAGGAGCTTGTTTTCTTTTTGCGGCACTATTGTTTCCAATGTGCGTGATCGCTCAATCAGTAGTCACGGGCAAGGTCATTGACCTGCGCGGACAGACCATACCCGGGGCGACCGTCAAGGTCAAAGGAAAAAATACGGGAGCGGTTACAGACGGATCCGGCGTTTTTCGCCTGCAGCTCCGCACAGGAGAGGTGCTGGTCTGTTCGTATATCGGTTACCATCCACGGGAAGTGGTGTACAGGAATGCCGCCGACCTGACCATCACACTGACGGAAGACAGTAAAACGTTAGGGGATGTATTGGTGGTAGGGTATAAAACGCAGTCCAGGCAGGAAATTACCGGTGCTTTAACGTCCATTAAGATGGATAAGGTGACAGAGGGACAGGTTGCCGAGTCTTTTGAATCACTGCTCCAGGGGCGTGTTGCCGGAGTAAACATTCAACTGAATTCTGGCGAACCCGGGGCTACACCGGCAATTATTATCCGTGGTCTGGCCGCAGTAAGCCGTGATGATGCTTCGGCTGTGTCCGAACCATTATATGTGGTGGATGGTATTCCTATTATCTCAAAAACGAGCGGTGAGTTTGCCATTACAAGCACCAATGTGATGGCGGATTTAAATCCGAGTGATATTGAAGATGTCGTTGTCCTTAAAGATGCTTCTGCCGCAGCGATCTACGGATCGAGGGCGGCGAACGGAGTGATCCTGATTACAACTAAAAAAGGGAAGACGGGTAAGCCCCAGATCAACCTGAATATCCGTACAGGAATTAACTTCGTGCCGCAGCTGCGGGATGTTGCAGGTGGAAACCTTGAACGCCAGCAGGTGAGTCGCTTATATGACCTTTATGCTCCTTACGGCACATTTATGCCGGCGGTTTATACCGATGTCACCAACCCGTTCTACCACAATTCATCAGACTGGCAGGGGTATTTGTACAATACCTCAGTGACGCAGGATTATAATGCCTCCATCCGCGGTGCGGGAGATTTTGGCCAGTACAGTATCAGTATGGGCTATATGGATAATGAGGGGATCCTGTTCAATACCGGCTTCAAGCGCTACAGCACCATGGCCGGAACAACCTTTAATGCCTTTGATAAAAAGCTGATTATTAACAATACGCTTGCGGTGTCGAGAACAGACCAGCAAAGGAGTCCGGATGCATTGTCCACCAATTATTCCACGTTGATGCCCCTGCCCAACAATCCGCTGGTACAAGGTGCAGAAGTGTACAAGGATGGCCGGTTTTCGAATGTGAATGACCGGGTGCGTTTCAGTACGGATGCCTCCTTTAACTTTGTTAAGGACCTCAGTTATAAAGCGAGTGTGAGTGTGGAATACCTGCGTACCATGGTCGATTCAGCGTCCACCTCGCGTCGTACTTTGCTGACAGACAATAAAAGTGGTTCCGGAGAAAACAGGAACCTGCTTTTCCAGCATACGCTAACCTACGCACCGAAATTTGGTGATGGCCATAGCCTGAGTTTGCTGCTGGGACAGAGTGCTGAAAAAACAGAAGCGAAGGTGACCACCGTAGGCAGCGTGGCCAGTGCAGCTACACTTTCCCAGACGGTCAACTGGCCAAAAGGAGAAGCCATCGGTAAAAGCGATTATACGGCCAGCAGCCTGATGTCTTATTTCAGTCGCTTCGACTATTCCTTCAAACAAAAATACCTGTTTGGTGCATCGATCCGTACCGACGGTTCATCTAAGTTTGGACAGTCCAATCGCTGGGGGATTTTTCCTTCTGTGTCTGCAGGATGGAACTTCAGCAAGGAAAACTTACTTTCCAGGCTGAGCTGGCTAAGCAGCGGTAAGATACGCGGTAGTTATGGTTTGTCAGGAACCACCTGGAGCAACGATTACCTGGCGCTGGGAATCATGAATGGCGGGTCACTGGATCGTTATAACTCCCTCCTTGAAATTACCTACGGTGGGATAGGAGGGTTTACCCCCACCTGGCAGGATGGTTTCAAAAATGAGGACCTTACCTGGGTAAAAACAAGGATGGGGAATATTGGTGTGGACCTTTCCCTGTTCAATAACAAGATAGAATTTATTTTTGATGCCTACGAGAAGGTCACCAAGGGATTGCTGCTGACCACCTCATTGCCTACTACTTCCGGATATAACGAGGTGTACCGTAATGCCGCCGATGTATTGAACCGCGGACTGGAATTTACGGTAAACACCAATATTGGGATCAGCAAAAACTTTAGCTGGAACACAGGGCTCAACTTCGCTTACAACAAAAACCGTGTCATTGGTCTCCCGGATGGAAATGCTGACATCGTCAGGATCAGTAAGTCGGGCCAGGACTTTGGCTCTGTTGTACGGTCGGGAGCCCCGTTAAACGGTTTCTTTTTTTACCAATCGCAAGGCATTTATCAGACAGAAAGCCAGATTCCTATAGATCCCAAAACCGGCCGAAAACTGGTGGGACTGCAGAACAAAGCGCTGACCGTTGGTGACCGTAACTTCAAGGACCAGAACTGTGATTACCGCATAGATGCTGCCGACAGGGTTTTTGCGGGTGATCCCAATCCAAAATGGACCGGAGGATGGACAAATGATTTCAGCTATAAAGGGTTCAACCTGAACGTGGTTTCGACCTTTATCATCGGCAGGGATATTGTCAATACGGAATTACTGAAGAGGCTCAGGTACGGCAAAGACTTTGCCGGAGGTACCTCCCTGCCCGACTTCAGCAAATATTCGATCTGGGAAAAAAGTGGTGATGATGCGAAGTATCCAACCCTGAATCCCTGGGGTGGTGTTTCACAGATCTTTGACTATGACTCTGAATACATTGAAGACGGTTCGTACTTCAAAATCAAGTCTGCCACACTTTCCTACACCTTCAGCAAGAAAACAACACCACGACTTCCCTTCGAAAGGGCAAGGGTGTATTGTACGGTCGACAACCTCGTCACTTTTCAGAAATACAGCGGGCCGGATGCCGAACTGGTAACCCTGGAAGGTTTCGACAATTCGGGAGGATATCCTATGCGCAGAATGTTGCTGTTCGGAATTTCATTAGGGTTATGATGTGTCATCACCTTGAAACCGGGCCGTGTTGAGCTCAGGCATACAAATAAAACTGAACACTGGTGAATAAACCGCAGAAAACAGCCTGAAGGCAAAAAAATATAATAAAAAACCACTGAAAATTAATTATACGCAGATGAACAATAAGATAATTTCACTAGGACTGCTCCTGGTTCTCCTCACCGGCGCGGGTTGTAAAAAATGGTTGGACGAGCTTCCCATCAATACCGTCACAGAAGACCAGGCCTGGCGTACAGGAAGTGACGCTGAAGGTGCTGTGGCAGCTGCTTTTGCTATTTTTCGCAGGGGATTGTCCGGACTAACCAAGGAAGACACCCCGGCTACTACCCGGAACGGATCATGGGGCGATTACTATTTCTGGGGGGATGCGCGTTCCGGTGACTGGATTACACCGAGCAATGATGGTGACTGGAATGCCTGTTTTCAAAACCACCTGTTGCAGCGTACAGAACTGGAGCCGCTCACCAACTGGCGCCTTTTCTACCGTGCCATAGAGCAATGCAACCTGATCCTGGAAAAAATGCCGGAGATTACCACCGGTCTTACCCAGGAAAGGAAGGTCCAATTGCTGGCGGAAGCACGTTTCCTGAGGGCAATGTCGCATTTCTATGCAGCAAGGATCTGGGGAGATGTTCCTATCAACATGAAAGCCCGCAATGTGGAGCCACTGGGCAGGGAACCGCTGAATACGGTGATGCAAATGGTCGTGTCTGAAGTTGATAAGGCATTGCCTGATCTTCCATGGCAATACAAAGGGACACGCAAAGAATCCATGTCAAGAGGAACAAAAGGTGCAGCATTAGCGCTGAAAGCGCATGCCAGCATGTGGCTGAAAGACTATCAGGGTGCTGCTGATGCCATCCAGGAAATTATGAATTCCAACACTTTCAAGCTGGTGACTATGGAGGAACTGCGTTCCCTGTTTGATGCCGGCGAATCGGAGGAAATTATTTTTGAGATGTACTATGACCGGAATAAGGGGGAGTACTCAGATTATTACGGTCATATCATGACCTATTACCTGACCAATCCCTATACCTCCAGGGGCGACCTGTCACTGGCTGTACCAAGATCAAAAATCCTGGAAATTTATCCGGACTATGCAAGGGATAAATCTGATAAAAGGGTTGCTGCATTTTTTCAAAGCATTGATAATTCTGTGGGCAACAATGAGCTGCGGCCGGTATTTGCCGATCCTCTCCAAAATGGAGAGCGGGCAATCATGTTTGCCAAATTCAGAAAAGTTAAAGACAGGAGTTACAGCCTGATGGATGCGCCGGTTCCCATATTTCGTTATGCGGACATGCTGCTCTTAAAAGCAGAGGCCGATGCACGGTTGGGCAAGGTAACCGAGGCATTGGGATACCTGAATGAAGTGCGTGTACGTGCAGGCATCCCACGTTTTGAACGTAATGATGTGCCGGTGGTGCTGGACGAAGTGCTGGCAGAACGCCGCCGGGAATTGATTGGTGAATACCACCGGGTATATGACCTGGTTCGCCTGGGGCGCCTGCATGAATTCAATAGCTATGTAACCGTCCAGGGTGAAAAAGATGGGGCAGGATTTTGTCCGGTAAGTGACGAAGCTTTTGCCAACAATCCCCGGATGCAACAAACCTACTACTGGCAGTTTAACCAATAATCTCAAATACGCAGACGAAATGACCAAACTAATTAAAGCAATCGTATTCATCGGCATGATCTTCAGCATGGGCTGCAGTGATAGCTATTTTGCTGATGGTGGTAATATTCCTGAAAATCAGTCGGGTGTCTTAGGGGTGTCCACCATGGATTACCTGAAAAACAATCCCGTGCAATTTGATACCCTCGCTACCCTGATCCGCATGACCAACCTGGAAACGGCGGTCAATGCAAAGGGGAATACCTTTTTTGCGCCAAGGGATTATTCCATCTTCAACTATTTCCAGCTTATTTTTCCCGATCCGGAAAAAAGACCTGCCTCACTGGCGGAGATTCCCCAGGAGGAACTGGATAAAATTAAGGTGATGCTGGAAAATTACATTGTACCCAACCAGGAAATCCTAAGGGGTAACCTGGCCAGTACCTACAGTTATGCCACTACTGCCGGAGGCAGAAAGTCGCGCTTTAATGTGGTAAAAGAAGACTATCTGGGCAATGTAAACATGGGTGCACAATTTGTGGTCTTCTCCCTCAATATGAGCCCTGAAGGGGTGCGGGAGGTGTACCAATCTGTTCAGGTTACTGCGGCAGACCTGCGGTCGACCAATGGCATTGTGCACATACTTACCTCTGAAACACACATTTTAGGATTTAACTAATTAAAGTAAACGCATGAAAAAATCAGCTAGTTTTTTAATGATGGTGGCTTTTGCAGGTGGTTTGCTACTGCTCAATGCCTGCACTAAAATTCCTATGGAGGGAAGCATCGCTCCGGATATCATTTACAAAAACAGGAAACAATATGCCATATCCGGTCTTCAGCAGAATATCGGGGAATTTCAGTCTTCTACTTCTACTTTACCCCTCCGGTTTGAAATCATGGAGGTCAGGGAGCTGAATGGTAAAAGCATTGCCAACCTGAATGAGGAAGTCGCCGTTGTGCGGTACATCGCCCCAATTGTTGGCAATGAAAGTCCTGCCGAACTCCTGTTAAAGACCGATACGGTAATGACGCCTGCCATCAGCATCAATCCCAATACCGGTCAGCTGGAAATACTGGAAGGTAACCATATCCCGGCCGGGGAATACCATTTTGACATCCAGGTATCCAATCAGTCGGGCAGCAGGCTTCTCCGCGATGCGCTGGTGATCGAATTCAAGGAATTCGAGCTGCGTACATGGGATGCCGGGATGGGCCGGCAGCCGGAAATTGAGCGCATTGGCGACACGCCCAACCAGATCCGTTTTATCGGGTACCTGGATGATGCCCCTTTGAGTGGCGAGCAGATCGATTTTACAAGGAACCGTTCCGCAGGGTTTAAGGGAACCTTTGTAAATGATACCAATGATGGGGAGATCTGGAATGTGAACTTCCCTGTAAAAGAATCGGACACCTGGTGTACCTGGAAAATGACAGATCCCATCAGCAATGCCATTACGTATCAGGGACACAACTTCAATTTCGTGATCGGCCTTCCCGGCAATTATGTCATTCGATTATACAAATAGAAAAATATGAAATGCTTTTTTAAATACTCCTGGTTAATGCTGACCGCCATGCTGATGGCCAGTCAATATTCTTTAGCACAAACCACTAAAACCAAAAAAATCCTGGTAATTGGTGTAGATGGCATTATCAACACCGCCATAGATTATGCCGCTACCCCGGCAATTGATAAACTGACCGCCGATGCGTCCTACAGTATGAATGGTTATGGCGGTGTCCCTGCCTATGCAAGCTCAGGCTGGGCTTCACTGCTCACCGGGGTATCGTCTGACAAGCATGGGGTATCGGTGAATCAATCCTTCAGCGGGAACCGGTTCAGCCAATATCCTTCGGTAGTCAGCCGCATCAAATCCGGCGTAGCTTCCATCGTTGTGGCCTCTGTAGTCCGCACGGCAGAAATCAACACCCTTCTAAACCAGAGTGCTGACCATAAATTTCAATATGGGTCGGATGATGAAGTCTATACGAAATCGCTGGAACTGGTGAAGCAAGCGGACATGGGCGCCGTTTTTGTCCAGTTCAGCAGTCCTTCCGAAGTTGGACAAAGCGTAGGTTTTCAGCTTCGTCAGGCACGTTATGTGCTGGCTATCCAAAAGATAGATGAATATGTTGCAGGCCTCCATGCTGCGATTGAGGCACGTTCAACCTATGCCAGTGAAGACTGGAATATTTTCCTGGTCTCCACCCATGGTGGAACAGAATCCGGGCAGCCACAAAGTACAAGTCCGGAAGAAATCAATGTCCCGATCATCCTTTCCGGAGCAGAACTGGACAACAAGGAGCTGGTGGGGTCTGCAATGGCAGCAAAAGAAAATGCAGACAACATCCTGACCCTGAACAAGGCGGCTTCAGGCGACCGCACCTATGTCCGCGTACCGATTAAGGGAACACCTTTGAGGGGAATGGACAAATTTACGATTGAATTTTGGGTAAAGGCGGGCAGCAATGAAAGTGATCCGTCGATCATAGGTGATAAAGACTGGGATTCGGGCGGCAGGCCGGGATTCACCATCTGCAGAAGCGGAACAAGCTGGAAGATAAACTTTGCGAACGATAAAGAAGGGCGTTATGATATCAATGCCGGTAAGGTGCTGGAAGATGGCAACTGGCATCACCTGGCCGTTACGTTCGACAAAACCAAAATATGTATGTTATACCAGGATGGGGAGAAGGTTGCAGAGTCCGCACTGGCCTATAAAGCAGAAGACAGTATGGCTTCCCCCTTCGATTTCCTGTGTCTTGCACAGGATGGCACGCAGACTTACAGCGGCGGGGCACCCAACTGGGCGGGTTCATTCAACGAGGTGCGGATCTGGACTGAAGTGCTTCCGGCGGCTACCATCCGCGAATACATGTACCTGAGAAATATAGAAAGCAGCAACCATCCCAATAAAACTGCACTGAACCTCTACCTGAAAATGGACGATGTAAGGGGTTCCGTAGTGCGCGATTACAGTGGAAAGGGCAATAACGGAGAATTGATCGGTCTGGCCAATGAACGTCATCCTTACTATCCGATTGGTCTCACGGACGTTGCCGTGAACATATTGAGCCATATGGGGATGCGTCCCGACGGCAGCTGGGGACTGGAAGGAACCATCCTGAAATCGAACGTTCCCTTCCGACTATTTAAAGTTAACTAATCACTATTTGATATGGCAAAGAGATTGAATTTAAAAACAGCTTTCACAGTGCTTACTGCATTTCTGGTATTGGCATCCGGCAGTTCCTGTACAAAAGATGTATTGCGCCCGGATGAACTGAGCAGCAACCAACTGATCGCAGGCAGGGTAGGTGGTACCTGGGCCATGCCGCGGCAGATTATCACCCCGGAAAACGTACCGGCAGATGTATTTGGATCCATGCGTCTGGTATTCACCACCGATGAGGCAGGTAATCCGGTCAAATTTATGGCACAGGACTGCCCTATAATTTTTGGAAATGCCATGGAAGGCACTTGGGGTGTGACCGAGCTGCAGGACAGCGCAAGGGTAAACCTGAAAAATGCGGGTCCGGTGGATGACTTTAAAATTAAAGTCAACGCCACCTCAATGACCATTTCCTTCCACATGGGTTGGGAAAATACCGATACAAAAGCAACAGGCAGGGGGACTTTCAGTGCCACATTAACCCGTCAATAAAAATATAAACAGAGACATGAAGAATTTTGACAATAAAGCATTTCTACCATTCGCATCACTCGTATTGGGCCTGGCCCTGTTCAGTGCTTGTAAAGAAGAATTTGACCATACGATAGACACGGCAAACCCGGTCATTGTAAGTTATAACCCCAGTGCTACTGCAGAAGGGATTGCTGTGAGCAGCAACCTGGTTCTCACTTTTGATGAAGTGATCAAAAAAGGAACCGGAACAATCCTCATCAGCAGTGAAAAAGGCAGTCAGACCATAGAGGTGACTTCTGATGCTGTCGTGATTAGCGCTGATAAACGTATCCTGATCATCAATCCCCCGAATGACCTGGAACCAGATGAGCATTATACGGTGAAGATTGACCAGGGAATTGTAACCGATTTACTGGGCAACAAATACATTGGTACGCCGGGAGGTTTTTCATGGACTTTCAAAACTGTAGGTACAAGTGGACTGGCGCTTACAGCATTGAATCCTATTCCGGGGAGCAATGATGCTTCCCTCTTCAAGCTCGAATTGAATTTTGCGGCAGACATCGTCAAGGGTTCAGGAAATATCACCGTATTCGAAACCATGGGTAACGTTAAGGTCGCTGAACTATCTGTAGCGGGTCAGGCTGTTCAGTTAAATGGTAAGCGAATGACCGTCAGGTTAAACACGCCGCTGAAATTTGCCACAAGTTATTACGTCCTTGCCGATGCCGGTGCAGTGCTGGACGCTCAGGGCAAAAGTTTTGAAGGATTCTTAAGCCCTGAATCCTGGAGTTTCAGTACCATCAGTGGAAGTGGCAATAGCCTGGTGGCTTATCTGCCAATGGACAACGATTTATCTGATGCCAGCGGAAACCGCTTTGATGCCATGTCTGGCGACAATGCTTCGGCCCAGGTGAGTTTCATCAACGACCCGGAGCGTGGCAGGGTCGCTTCATTTGTCGCGGGATCTTATGCCGTATTGCCGAAACATGATTTATTGAGACCTGCGCTTACACAAAGCTTTAGCTTTAGTATTTGGGTTAAAATGAAAGGTATTGGCTCAGATCCGGCTATATTTTCTAACTCCAACTGGGACAGCGGGGGTCTGCCCGGCTTTGTGCTCGCTACCGATGATGCCAATAACTATACCGCCGGTCCGGGATCATCCGGAAGAGGCTGGCTGCTTAAACTTGCGGGTGATGCCGGAGGGGTAGCCAACAGGATGGACTGGAGGGCAAGTGAAATGTCGCCCCAGGCTCCTGCCGTTGGAGACGATAAATGGCACATGCTCACTGTAGTGGTCAACCAGGCCACCAAACGCCTCCATGTTTACCTGGATGCCAAAGAATATTCCAAAGCAACACCTTTCGATCTCAATAACATCAAAGGGCCGCTGTGGCATGCGGCGCAGGACTACCCATTTACCATATGGGAAGATGGTTCCGGAGTATATAACAGTGGGGATGACACACGAAAAACCCTGAGCGGACTGGTGGATGACGTGCGGATTTACAACAAAGCCCTCAGTCCGGAAGAGGTAACCGGCATCTTTTTAACGGACTAATCTATTGCTAAAGGAAACAGAAATGGAAAGAAAATATTTGAATACCGAAGGAGATCTCAACCTGAGCGGACGCCGTAAGGAATGGAACGAGGGGCTGGAGGACGAGCACACGAAAGACTTATTGCAAAGGGATTCGCAGCATTTTCTGCACCAGGCACTTTCTACACCCTGCCTGGATGTAATTGTATCTGCTGAAGGAATCAGGCTAAAAAGTCAGTCGGGAAAAACATACATCGACTTCCATGGCAATAGCGTCCACCAGCTCGGATACAACAATCAATACATCATCAACAGGGTAAAGGCGCAGCTGGACCAGCTGCCCTTCTGTCCGCGAAGATATACCAATGAACCGGCCATAGCACTCGCTGAGCGGCTGTCTGCACTAACAGGCCATGCCCTTAGTCGCGTACTTTTTGCTCCCGGAGGGACTTCTGCTGTTGGAATGGCCCTGAAACTGGCGCGGATCTATACCGGCAAATACAAAACCATAGCCATGTACGACTCCTTCCACGGGGCATCCATGGATAGCATCTCCCTTGGCGGGGAATATGTTTTCCAGCAGGACCTGGGGCCATTAATGGCGGGCAGTGTACATGTTCCTCCGGTAGATACCTACAGGGGAATGTGGTTCAATCCCAACAGCCAGCCTGGTGAAGACATTGGTTATGCCGATTATCTGGAATACGTCATTGAAAAAGAGGGAGATGTTGGTGTGCTGGTTGCGGAAACTATCCGCAGCACCACCATTCATGTCCCTTCCGCAGCTTACTGGAAACGGGTGCGCGAGATCTGTGATAAACACGGGGTATTGCTGGTCTTCGATGAAATCCCTATTGGGCTGGGGCGTACCGGAAGCATGTTTGCCTATCAGGATTACGGCATAGTGCCGGACATCCTGGTTTTGGGGAAGGGATTGGGTGCAGGGCTTGTGCCCATGGCGGCAATAGTTTGCAAAGAGGAACTGAATGTAGCTTCCCATGTCTCATTGGGTCATTTCACGCATGAAAAAAGTCCTTTGGGTGCCGCTGCGGCGCTGGCTGCATTCGATTACATGGAAGAACACCAGGTTCTGGCGCATGTAGCGCTGTTAGGCGAATTGATGGGGCAACGCTTGTACAAGATGCAGGAACGGTTTGACTTCATAGGTGATATCCGTGGAAAAGGACTGCTGTGGGGGGTAGAAATAGTAGCAGACCGCGTGACCAAGCAGAAAGACAGCAATTCTGCGGAATGTATCCTTTACAGGTGCCTGGAGCTTGGGCTAAGCATGAAAGTATCTGATGGAAACGTGCTCTCGCTTTATCCTCCCCTGATCATGTCCACCGCGGAGCTCGTCGAGGCCCTTGACCTGCTGGAAGAGGCCATCGCCTATGCGGATGAAAAATGCGCGAAATAAAAAAATTAAATCACACTGTTGAAAAAAAATATAAAGATGAAATACAATCAAATCCTGTGGACTACTCTGTTGCTCCTTAATGCAGCAACTGGCTGGTCTCAAGACAATAAAACTGCTCCGAAGGACATCCGGCATGTGGTGGTCATTGGTATAGATGGCTTAAGCCCCGATGGGATACGGAAGGCCCCGACTCCGGTAATGGATAAGATGATCGCCGAAGGCTCCGTGAAATGGAATGTCAGGACGGTACTGCCTTCCAGCAGCAGCCCAAACTGGGCTTCCATGATTATGGGTGCCGGACTGGAAGCACATGGAATCCTGGATAACGACTGGGAAATGAAAGATGCCTCCCTGCCGCCTATTGCTGCCGGGCCATCGGGTCTGTTTCCTACTATTTTTTCTGTAGTAAAAAAAGCAAAGCCGGAGGCTGAGATCGGTGCAGTATATCATTGGGATGGTTTTGGCCGTCTGGTGGAAAAAGAAAGCCTGTCGTACGACAAACACTTTGACTCTGAAGATGAATCCACCAACGACTTTGTTGCTTACCTGCAACGTAAGAAGCCCACGCTCGCCTTCCTTCAGCTCGACCATGTTGACGGTGCGGGCCATGGTGCAGGCCATGGAACAATACCCTATTTTGAATCGATTGCCAAAGCAGACTCCCTGGTCGGTGTCATCCTCAGGGGACTGGAAAAATCGGGCATGATGAAACATACGTTGGTTATCATCACCTCAGACCATGGCGGTGTTGGTTACGGTCACGGTGGTGCAACTCCTGCGGAAGCAGAAATTGCCATGATATTTTATGGTCAGGGGGTGAAGCAGGGATACAAGGTAAAACAACAGGTCTATACCTATGACCTGGCGGCCAGCATTGCTTTTGCGCTGAAGGTTACTCCTCCATATGTATGGACCGGACGACCGGTGAAGAGTGCCTTTGCCGGATTTGGGGAACCGGAAAACTTATGGTTAGGCAAGGAGCTGATTCCATCGCCTGTAATCTATCCTGACAAATATCTTTTCGCACAGGCGGGCGGACTGTATAAAGATAAACAGCCGACAGTTAAAATAGAGGCAGTTATGCCTGATACGGAAATCCGGTATACGCTCGATGGAAGTCAGCCAGGGCCAGGTGCCCAGCGCTATAGCGGGCCATTTGCACTCGACAAAACAACAGTCGTAAAAGCACAGGCATTCGACAAGTCCGGTAATGAGAGCCTGGTCAGCAATGCCTATTTCAGGCTGGTCAAATCCAATCAGGGCAATGGGTTAAAAGTCAGTTTTTTCCTGGGAAAGAATTGGGCTGCGCTTCCCGATTTCAAGAAACTGACAGCCAACAAGCAATGGGAGAGTGATGAGTTCAACCTCGACCGTGGGTTTCTGCTTCCCCTGATGGGAAAAGGCAGCAATTTCGCACTCTCGTTCGATGGATACCTGGACATCCAAACTGATGGGGAATATACCTTCTACACCCAATCTGATGATGGCAGCGAACTCTACATTAACGATCAAAAAGTAGTCGATAATAATGGTTCGCATGGTGTAATTGAACGTTCGGGAAAAATTAACCTCAAAAAAGGAAGGCATGCTATAAAAGCACTTTATTTCAATGAAATGGGTGGTTTTTGGCTCGAAGTATTCTATGCCGGGCCGGGACTTGCCAGGCAGATTGTACCGGCAGACCGGCTGTTCCTTAAGCCGGCTGAAAAACAGATGGAAAAATATAATTATTAAAACAGAGATATAGAAAATGGGAATCAAATTAGTCGTATTTGACATCGCGGGAACAACCGTAAAAGATAATTTTGAAGTAAGTAAGACATTCCAGGCTGCGCTGGACAAGCATGGTTACCAGATGGCACTGGATGTCATCAACCCTTTAATGGGCTATGAAAAGAAACTGGCCATCCGCAAACTTCTTGCACTGGATGGGGTAGAAGAGGCGGAAATCACACCGGCACTGGTGGACAGTATCCATGCTGAATTTGTGAGAAAAATGATCGAATTCTATGAGACCAACGAAGACGTTGTTCCGCTTCCCCATGTAGAGGAAACCTTTTTAAAGCTTCGCGGACAAGGCATTGCGGTCGCCATCAATACCGGTTTTTCAAGGGATATTGCAGATGTCATCATGGAACGATTGCAATGGAAACAAAAAGGACTTGTTGACCATGTCATCGGTTCTGACGAAGTGGAACTGGGCAGGCCGCATCCATTCATGATCCAGCGCCTGATGGACTACAGCGGAATCACTGACGCCCAGGAAGTCGCCAAGGTTGGTGATACCGAGGTGGATGTAAGGGAAGGCCAAAATGCAGGCTGTAAGTATGTCATTGGCGTTACGACGGGTATTTTTTCCCGTGAGGAACTGAATTTTCACCAGCCTACGCACATCATAGACGATGTTTCCGAGCTTTTAGATATTATCAAATCATAACATGAGACTACTCCATCAATTCAGACAAAAAGTTGCCACATGGCCATATCCAGTCGTAACTATCCTGGCAGCAGTCTCGGCCTTCGGTGCCTATACCAGTATGTATGCCTTCCGTAAATCTTTTTCTGCGGGCTTTTATGGTGAACATGAATATATGGGCATCGACTATAAAGTCTGGTTGGTGGTTGTCCAGTTAATCGGCTACACCCTCAGTAAATTTTACGGGATCCGTTTCATTGCGGAAGTCACCGCCCGGAAGCGGGCATTTTATGTCTTGCTTTTGATCGGGATAGCCTGGCTGGCGCTCTTTTGTTTTGCGGTGGTACCGGCTCCCTGGAACATCGTTTTTCTGCTGATCAACGGTTTTCCGCTTGGAATGATCTGGGGATTAATTTTTGGCTACCTGGAAGGGAGAAAGTCGACTGAATTTATGGCGGCAGTAATGTCGGTAAGCCTTATTTTCGCTTCAGGGTTTGTGAAGACAGTAGGGCGGACGCTGGTCACCAATTTCGGGGTAAATGAGTTTTTCATGCCATTCCTCACAGGAGCGCTATTCGTTATTCCGTTGTTATTGTTCGTCTGTTACCTGGAAGTGATGCCGCCACCAAGTAAAGAAGACAGGCAAATGCGGGCTGAACGTATTCCCATGAATGCTGCGCAGCGGACGCAATTCTTCCTGCGTTTTATTCCCGGAATCATACTGATTATCATCATCTATGTCATGCTAACCGTTATGCGGGATGTACGTGACAACTTTGAGGTGGAGATCTGGGCAGATCTGGGGGTAAAGGGAAACAGCATCTTTACCCATGTAGACACCATCATTTCCATCATCATCCTGGCGATGATGGGCCTGTTGATCCTGGTAAAGAACAATCTTCAGGCTTTTAAGTACATTCACCTGTTCATTTTTCTGGGGTTTATGGCTATTGGTGTATCCACCTGGATGTTCGACCGGCAGCTCATAGATCCTGTGCTCTGGATGACCTTCACCGGAATAGGATTATATATGGGTTATGTACCTTTTAATGCAATCTTTTTCGAGCGGATGATCGCTACCTTTAAATACAAAAGTAATGTGGGCTTTGTCATGTATGTGGCTGATTCTGTGGGGTACCTGGGTACCATCAGTATCATGATGTTTAAAGAATTCGGGCACCAGGACATCAGCTGGAGCAGTTTTTTCAAAGACGGGATGATCTATGTAGCAATCATAGGTGGTGTTGGTACACTGCTGTCCCTGATTTACTTTGTTCAGAGTGAGCAAAATTCTAAAATGACCTATAAATACAAAACGATATGAAAGAAAGATCAGCTATAGTAATTGGTGCCGGTATTGTCGGCCTTGCCACGGCCAGGGCTTTGGCGGCCAGGGGCTTTAAGGTAACTGTTTTCGAGCGTAATGAATACGCAATGGGTGCGTCTGTCCGCAATTTCGGGATGGTTTGGCCTATTGGGCAGCCGACAGGCCATATGTATGAGCGTGCCATGTTATCCAGGAAGATCTGGAAGGAGGTTTGTACAGAAGCGGATATCTGGCATGATGAAGTAGGGTCACTGCATCTGGCTTACCATGATGATGAGGCTCAGGTTATGAAAGAATATGTAGATGCCAATGAAAACAGTCGCGACTGTGCCCTGTTAAGTGCATCTGAAGCATTGAAACGATCAGGAGCGATCAATCCTGAAAACTTAAAAGCGGCACTCTGGAGCGCTGAGGAAATGATTATTGAATCCAGGGTTGCTGTAGGGCAGGTCGCCAAATACCTTCGGGAAAAATATGATGTCCGGTTTCATTTCAATACAGCCATTTCGGTAGTTGATGGTGGCAGTGTCTATTCCGGAAAAAGGAAATGGAGTGCTGATGAGGTCTTTGTTTGCTCCGGAGCAGATTTTGAGACCCTGTATCCCGAACTTTTTGCTGAAACTTCCATTACCAAATGCAAACTGCAAATGCTGAGAATAGTGGGGCAGCCTGAACAATGGCGCATTGGTCCTTCACTATGTGGCGGTTTATCCCTCATTCATTATCCGGGGTTTAAATCGGCAGCGACACTGCCGGCCTTAAAGGAGCGGTATGAGCGGGAGTATGCGGAGGAACTGAAGTGGGGGATACATGTAATGGTGTCGCAAAATGGGGCAGGGGAGCTGACCATTGGTGATTCCCATGAATATGGGTTGACACATGATCCTTTCGACAAGGCTTTTATCAATGATATGATCCTGTCTTACCTAAAGACATTTACACAGTTCAGGGACAACCGGATAATACAGACCTGGCAGGGAATCTATCCCAAAATGACCAATGGAGCCAGTTCTTTTCTTGCAGCCCCTGAAGAACAGGTGACCATTATCAATGGCCTGGGTGGGAACGGAATGACGCTTTCATTTGGCTTCTGTGAACAATTCATTGCTGGGAAGTTTGATTGATCAATAAGCGCAATGATGCCATTTGAGCTTTGAACGCAAAGGGGATGGGCGGGATGGCATCATTGCAATTAGACCATAAGTTTTTAACTGAGGCAACCACCATCACTTTTACTACGGTCGAAGACAGTTGTGAATGCCTCGGAACTGTTACCTCCACGATCACATCTTTTTCAAGATCTATTGGATCAGTCGTTTAATGAATTTATCCCCTGTGCTTTTAATCGTTCGAGATGGTCTTTCATTGTCTTCACTTGTTCAGTGGGGTGTCCTTGCCAAATGGTGATTTCAGCTACAACCCTGAATGGGTGTGTTGAACGGTAAGACTTTGTTGGATTTCCCGGAAATTTTTGGTCTGTCAGGTCAGGGTCGTCTTCGATCACTCCTGTTGGCTCTACCAAATAAATTCTTTCCCTTCCTTCACCAATGGCCAGTTCGGCAGCCCAAATTGAGGCATCTAATGTCGCAGTCAGGAAAATATATTTTGCATTTTTCTTATGTCCATAATTAGAGTTGAAACCAATTGTAATAAGGTCGCCTATCTTTAAATCGGCTCTTGTTCCGTGAAAATAGGTCTGTGCAAAAGGTGATGCACATTTTAAGCTTAATTTCTGTTCATCTTTGTTTTGTTCCATTATTCAAGTGTTTGCAGTTAGAACAGGCCAAATTCTAGGTAATAGTGGAAGATCGGTATGGTGCCCCTCCATGTCGTAAATCTACTGTAATTTACCATATTTCATATTAAAACTATGGATGCTGGGAAAAAGTTGATGACAAAAAAATTTAAAGAAATAACGAATCAAAACCAAAAGTTGTAGGGAGCATGTTAAACTAGGTATAAATCGGTGTACACGTATATAATAAGAATTTGATCTTTCTCCTCCACCTGAATTGTACTTCTAATTGCTTTGAGTTTTAGCATTAGAGTTTCTATAGAAATAGCATCAAAGCAGTTTGAGAATTGATCACCATTTTTTACTCTTCCACATTCATCTTGCTCAAAAATATCAATGATGCTCTCCCAATACCAGGAAGCAAATAAGAAGCCTTCAGAAAAGTAGATTGATTTTAAACCGGGAACCAGTGTAGATTTTGTATGCTTATCACAATTTCTAATAACAAACAGATAGTATATTATTAATTATTTTAATATCATATGATGATCATAAATTTAAATCAGACGTGCACGGATTTTAAGTAATTGTACTCGCTCTCTGTTCGGTAGGTGTTCGGTCAGAGAGCGACTCAGGTGTATATTATTTCCGTGAAAAGTCCGTGTAAAAATCACTAGTTGTTTTTACTCCCTCAAAAGTCGCAGTCAACTCGCAGTTGACACGCAGCTTGCCCGAGGACGTGTAGAACAATTTTAAAACCATTACCAAGTTCTAAATATACCCAATCCTAAACTATTGCTAATTTTACACAAAATGAAAATACTTCATATAATGACCTCTGAGTGAATTAATAATTCAGCGCATGATATGATATAAATCCTTGCATTTAAGCGCACAGCAAAGCTTTAAATAGCCTAAAAACGTAAATTATCAATTCTTACACAGAGCCCCGGCACAACAGTCGAGATATATCGCCGGATTGAGGTGGTTTCTGATCAATTCTAATCCGGTTACCCTCCATATTTCCACGGTCAGAGATCGAGAAAATTTCAGTCTGATTTGTATTTTTTTATACAGATGTCCTCTGTTGATTTATCATTAACCAATAGTTAAAAAATAGATATCATATCTTCAGGATCAAAATTTGTATATCTTCCTCTTTCTGGACGGACTTTGATTCAGTTTATTTGATACAGGATCATTAAGTATAAAACATAACAGGTCTTCATATCGTGATCACGTTGGGAAAGTTCCACACTTTCAAGCTGAACATTTTGCCTATGCCCACAACTTTTGATCTTGATCCGCTTTGATTCTTGATCCAAAATTCTGCGAATTTTTGGGCATAAAAAAAGAGATCATTTGATCTCTTTTTTTATTTAAGTCGGGGTGGCAGGATTCGAACCTACGACCTCCTGCTCCCAAAGCAGGCGCGATACCGGGCTACGCTACACCCCGAACTTGACCAACGTTTTAAATTAAAAATTAATCTATCCCGTTGTTGGGATTGCAAAAGTAGGATAAATAATTAGATGTGCAAATTTATTTTATGATTTATCCTGTGGTTTTTTGATGTTTTTTATGTTGCTTCTTGTAAGCTATTGATATAAAGTGTAATCCGATTTCGGATTACACTTTATCTTTGTGGCTAATAGAACATATCAGGGAGTATATATCCCTTCATAAGGATTCTGATCACCCGGATTAAGGTTGGTATTACTTGTGAATTCACCTATAGGCAGCTGTAAAATGAATTTCCAGGATCTTGCAGCGATTTCCGGCTTCAGTGGATGGTCGCCTTCTCTGTGTACGGGTTTTTGATTTCTGATTAAATCAAACCAGGCAAATCCTTCAGCATACAGCTCTTTACGTCTTTCCGTCAGAATATCTTCAATCAGTTGTGGGCCTGTGGAAGTTGTTCTGCTGGTATTACGCTGATCCTGTAATTGCCATAATACTTCTTTTGCATTCGCTTCATTTCCCATTCTGGCATGAGACTCTGCTTCAATTAAATACATTTCTGAGGCACGCATCAATACCACGTCACCATAGTAATCGGCAGCATCACGAAATTTATCAGAGGTCCATAGTCCGACGTCTGTCCTTAACCGGAATTGATTTCTTACATCATCAGTTTCAAACAAATCTTTGAATTTGTCATTCACAAACATAAAATCGAAAGTCCAGCGGTCACCTCGTGTCTGGTTTGCCCATAAGGTGAAAGGGGAGGCATTACCAAAATTGGCATCCACAGTCTGCGGGGCCGCCCACATCCATTCTTCTTTGCTCCAGTCGTTAAACCCTGAACGGTAATCGTCGGCATTCATCAGCGGGAAACCAGTTTTTGCGGACTTCGCCAGTTCTGCTGCCTTTGTCCAGTCTTCCATAACCAGGTAAACTTCCGCAAGAAAACCTTGTGCTACGCGCTGATTAATCTGGCTTTTAAAACTCCTGCTCATCGGTGCAAGAAGTTCAATTGAAGATTGCAGGTCATTTACGATATTGGTATATACTGTAGATACTTTCTCTCTGGGCATACCAACTGTAGTGGCACCTTTGCTGTAATAAGGTATTCCGGGCATCTCTTTAGCAATAGCATAGGTCTGCTGATAAAATCTGACCAGGTAAAAATAGGCCCAGCCTCGGATGGCCAAAGCCTGACCTTTAATGAGGTCCTTCTGACTTTGCTCTCCCGCACTTTCATCGATATTGTCAAGAATGATATTCGCATTGTTTATAATCGTATAAAAATATTCCCATACATTTCGGGTCAAGAGCGCATCTGCTCTGGTTTCTGCAAGGTTATGGGCGTAGTAAACCTGTAGCTGGCCCATGGAATTTCGAACAATTAAATCATTCCCAGCGGCATCAAAGCCATTGCTGAATTGAATAACAGTGCCATATTCAACATCCTGATTTCTGAGTCGGATATAGGAATAGATGCCGTTAAGAAGGGTTTGGGCACCATTGGCATTTTTGAACAATACCTGGTCTGATACCTGAGTTGATGGATTCGCTTCCAGATAGTCTTTGCAACCTGTTCCTTCTGTGCAAAGTACTGCAGTGATCAGGAAAAGTATAATTTTTTGATATTTCATAATTCTGATATTTTGAATGTCTATACAAATGTTAAAATGCAGCCTGCAGGCCAACTGACCAGCTTTTACGAACTGAACCTGTAGCTGTGCCGTTAGGACCATTACTCACAATTCCATTTACTGTGGTCTCAGGGTCGGTGCCGCGATTTGCTGCATTTCCCCAGGTAAGCAGGTTTGTTCCCTGTGCATAAATCTTAACGGAATTCAATCCGTATTTCTTGGAAATAGCAGATGGGAGTGTATACCCCAGTGACAGGTTTCTGAGTCTCAGGAAGGTGTTATCAAATAAATATTGAGAAGAGTATACAGAGATATTATTTTGGGTGTATTCCGATAGTCTTGGAATGTCAGTTTCCCTGTTTTCAGGTGTCCAGCGGTCCAGTGCATCCACGCTCATATTGAAACCTCTTCTCCATCTTACGCCTTCTGCGTAGTCTCCGTCATACATTTTTCCACCAATACTGTAATACATCATGATGGATAAGTCAAATCCTTTATAAGAGAAGTTGTTCGTTAAAGCGCCAAATAGATCAGGGATGGAAGATCCCAGGTACCTCATTTGTGAAGTAGTATTTACACTGGTATAATCTTCAGTTCTTTCCTGTCCATTCTCTGTAAACTTCCACCAGGTATTGTTTCCGTTTTCAGGATTTACACCTGCCCATACAGGTCCAAAAAATTCGTAGCGCGATACCCCTTCAGTAAGCTTAAATCGTCCCTCGTAGATTTCGTTTTGCGGCAGCCTGGTGATTTTGTTTTTATAGCGGGAGGCATTCAGATCTACGGACCAGTTTAAGCCGCTACCCTGAATCAGTTTTGCGCCCAATTCCAGTTCCAGTCCTGTGTTTTTAACATCCCCGACATTCTCGGCTATAGTGGGAATCCCTACAGAAGGAGCAAGCGGCCTGTTAAAGATGAGGTCTTTTGTAGTCCGGTTAAACCAATCCAGTGTACCATGAATGCGGTGTCCAAAAAGGCTAAAGTCTATACCAACATCTGTCTGTACGTTGCTTTCCCAGATTAAATTAGGGGTAGGAAGCGAGGATAACAATACTCCGGGATTTCCGTTGTCATTCCATCCTGAGCTATACAGCCCCTGATAGGCGTAATAACCTACTGCTACCTTGTCATTACCCACAGTTCCATAACTTGCTCTTAATTTCAGGCTATTGATCCATTTCGTGTCTTTAAGGAAGTTTTCCTCGTTTAATAACCAGGAGGCACCAACTGACCAGAAATTACCCCATCGGTTATCAGGGTGAAAACGGGAAGAACCGTCTTTCCTGAAACTGGCCGATAAGTAATAGCGCCTGTCAAAATCATATTCTGCCCTGGAGAGGTAACTCTGCAATCGGTAGTTGTCTTCATAAGAGGATGTACTTCCTCTCACCGCAGTTGCATCCAGTTCATAAAGTCCGCCGGAGGTGAATCCCTCTCCAGAGGTATAAACATTGTTATATTTTAATTTGTAGTTTTCCTGTCCGGCGAGGATATTGATATGGTGTTTATCCCAGGCATGTTCATAGGTTAACAGGTTATTAAAAGTGTAGGAAAAATTGCGTGAAGCATTGCGACCCGCCCATCCTCCATAGCCTGCTGAACTGGTCAGCGTAGCCGACTGATAGTCAAGGCTGTTGTTTTGCTGCAGGTCGGTGCTGATGCCTGACCTTAATTTGAGTCCGGGAATAAACGTGATTTCTGCGAAACTCCTCGTGCTCAGGTTGTCCTTCTGGATGCCTCCGAAATTCCAGTCATAAGCATTTTTGTATTCGCCCATGAATCCGGGATTCCATCCTCTCCATTCTGTGCGTGAACTGTTTCCGAAATCGGGCATCAGGTTTCCATAGGGATCCGTTTGATATTGATTGTTCTCGTAATCCCATTCATATACCGGGTAAACTGTAGGTATTACCCTGGTAAAACGGGCTTCTACACCTGGATTTTGCTGAAAGGAGTGACTGTAGGAAATATTTGTCCCTACAGTCAGCCATTTTTTGAGTTGTGAGGTCAGATTCAGTCTGCCGGAATATCTTTCGAATTCCTGTACATTAAAACTCCCTTTATCATTCAGGTATGATCCGGAAATGAAATATTGCGTTTTGTAATCCTGACCAGCCGAGCCGCTTATGTCAAGCGTATGTTCCTGACGTAAACGTCTGCTGAATAATTCTCCAAACCAATCTCCATTATAAAGCTGTACGGCATCTGATTTTAGTTTGCCATCCAGTCCGATAGGGGTTGGGGTGTTGAATACATTTTGTGCAGGGTTTTGGAAATAGTATCCGACCAACCGGTCTGTGGCGTACTGAGCCGCTTCTGCAGCACTTTTACCCTGATCCGTTTGTCCGTTGCGGATGGCCTCCCAGGCCAGTTCGAAAAGGTTTCCCGGATTGAGTTTCTCCGGATACTGTACGGCCATATCAGAAAACCCGAAGTTTGTACGCAGATTGATCAGGGGAACGGTAGATGTTCCTTTTTTGGAGGTAATGACAATTACTCCGTTTGCAGCTCTGGATCCATAAAGGGAAGTAGCGGAAGCATCTTTCAACACTGTCATTGACTCTACATCATTTGGATTGATTGCACTAAGGTCTCCATTATAGGGCATTCCATCCAGCACATATAAGGGTGAATTATTTCCGCCTACAGAGCTGAGTCCCCTGATGGTAATTTCGCCATTACTGCCCGGAGCACCATTCGTATTCAGTACCTGAACACCGGGGCTCATTCCCTGTAGTGCCTGACTAATATTTGTCGGCTGTGTAGATTGGATTTTAGCGGCGCTGACAACCGTTGCGGAACCGGTATAAGTACTTTTATTTGCTGTACCATAAGCTCCATTGATGACAATTTCCTGAAGTGTTTCATTGTTGTCTGCCAGTTTAACTTCAATGTATTTCCTGTTGTTAACAGCAATCTCCTGTGTGATATACCCTATTGCTGAGATGGTTAGCGTAGCTGTTCCAGCTGCGTTAATCGTAAATAGTCCCTGGTTTGAAGTTAAGATGCCATTTGTGGTTCCTTTTTCTTTGATAGATGCTCCTGGTAATGGTGCGCCTGAACTATCTGTGATTTTTCCCTTTACAGGAGAATTCTGAGCGTAAGCTGACTCCATAAATAGGAGTATGCTTAATAATGGAATTAATAAGATTTTTATCATAGCTGATTGTTTAGGTTAATGGGGCTCGTTGAGGTGTGGTTCTGAATCCCGGAGTAAACTTAATCTGCATGAGAGGCTTAAACATCTCTAATTTTATCTTATTATTGACTTATTTTGTTTAAAAATTTTTTATTGTATCTTTTTTGTTAATAATTAGGTTATTTTATTTGTGTTTTTGTATGTTATGTGATTTTTATATTGTTTGTTTGTGTATTTTGTGTAGTTTAATTTGTGTGTTTGAGAGTTTTTGTGTTAGTATTGATTTTTTGTTGGTGTAATTTGTGTTTTTATTTTTGTTTATACATTTTTTATTGTTGAATGGTTGTTTTTTTAAGGTTTGTGAGTTGGGATGTTAGTTTTTTTTAGATTTTCTTCTGGTGCAGATAGAAAGTGTACATGTTTTTCCTCTAATTGCATCTGTCTTCAGCTATAGATGGGGAACTGGGTGGCTTAGATTATCCTCAAAGCAGTGGATTAATTAGTTTACAATCTTTGTGATTCGTTTTCCAGTCCTGATTTCCGGCTGTCATTTGTTTTGATCTTATGGTTACCAAAGCGGTAACTGAAATTTAACCTCAGCTGGCGGGTTTCCCCTCTATAGGTGGTATGCAGCAATAAATTATTCAGCTGCGTGTCTGTATTGATTCTGTTTGTCCAGAATATATCGGAAGCTGCAAGCCTAAGGGTTGCTTTATTCTGCATTAAATTCTTCTGTAAACCCAGGTCGACCTGTGAACTGCTTTTTATAAATGTATTTAAGCCGCTTATGTTTTTTGAGTTCATGACCCCTGAGATCTCGGCTGTCAATTGACCAGGAAGGTTAAAATTCTGCTGGAGATTAATTGTACCTGCAAAACGGCTGCGTCTGTAATTTCCATACGCCTCGGTTCCAACTTTATTCTCCAGGCGGTATCCTATTCCGGTCAGGCTCATGTTCCACCATTTTGATAAACTGAGCTGTTGCGTGATGGTTAAATTCAGGTTATTTTGAAAACCGATATTTCTGGGTACCATATGTATGATATCCCCCTCTGAAACTTCTGTTATGGTGTGGCTGATGTCACTGGTGTGGGTGTAACTGGTGGACACTGTTGTTTTTTTGTAACTATACTGGAGAGCCAGCGTGTTTGCATATTGCGGCTGCAGAAATGGATTGCCTGTCCAATAGGAAAGCTCATCTATAGGGTATGAAAATGGATTCAGGTTATTATAGGCAGGGCGGTCAATGCGACGGGCGAAACTTAAATTATAGGTGCCGGATTGTTTGGTTTTATAGGTAATCGCAGCTGTAGGAAATACATTCAGGTAATTTCTTACCACTGAAGTTGCCGACTGGCTGCTGCCTTCCCTGGGTTGTAAATCCCCCTGAGAATGTGTGTTTTCCAGTCTTGCGCCGAGCTCCAGGCTCAGTTCATCATTTATAGGTGTTTCGTATTTCAGGTATCCGGCAGTTATTTGTTCTTTATAGTGGAACGTATTGGATCGATTCACATCGATGATATTGACGCTGGTATTCGCATCATATTGATCAAATGTATTCTCGGCACTGACCTCTGAAAATTTTGCGCCTGCCAGTATCCTTGCCTTCCGAATTGGAAAACCATAGTCTGCCTTGACCGCGTATAATTTAATGTCCCTGCTGTTGGCTACCAGGAAATTGTTGGCGGATTGAAATACCCCGTTGGGATCATAAAAAGTATTTGTACTCAGATTTTTTGTAGCAGCATCAAAGATTCCATAGTCTGCATCTATATCCAGACTGGTGCGGTTGCTGCCTTTGTACCTGTAATTTACATTGGCATTATATCTCCTGGCCATCTGGTCAGGGTAGCTGCTCTGACTCTTCAGTAGCTGCAGAAGATCGCCTGTTGCCTGATCGTAAATATGTGTGGTCGGGGTGATCAGTCCACCACCACTTGAAAAATTGGCATTCATTACCATTCCAATAGTTTTTGTGGTGTCTATGGCATAGTCCAGCCCCAGGCTTGATCCTATGTTATGGCGTTTATCCACATCGTGATTGGAGTTTAAATAAACCTTTCCGTTTGTGCTGCGGTCATAGTCATAGTCCATTGCAAAATGTCCGAAATTATGATTGTAACTGCCAAACAGATTAACTTTCCCTTTACGGAAGTTGAGGTTCATATTGGTGTTTTGTTTCAGGGTTTTGCCATAGGCAAGTCCATTGTTGATACTGCCGTTAAAACCTTCTGCAATGGATTTTTGGAGGATTAGATTAACAATTCCTCCGGTACCGGCAGCATCGTACTCTGCTGATGGATTTTTGATGACTTCAATCGATTTTAAATCGGACGAGGACATTGATTTTAACAGCTGTGCAAGTTCCTCTGCCTGCAAATAAGTTTGTCTGCCATTGATCATCACCAGCGCAGCACTGGTTCCGTTCAGTGTAATGGAATTATCCTGATTCACGATGATCCCCGGAGTCTTTTTCAGGGCTTCCAGGGCGTTCATTCCTTGTGCAGTAGTGCTATTCTCGATATTATAAATCATTTTTCTGCCTTCAATCCTGATGAGGGGTTTACTGGCCGAGCTTTGAATGATGACTTCCTTTAAGCTGCGCTCGGTACTTTCAATCTCAATCACGCCCAGATCCATAGGGCCTGATAATTTCAAGAGTTCACTCTGATAGGATAATTTGCCCAGATAGCTGACCGATAAAACATAATTTCCTGCAGGTGCAGAAAATAAAAAGGCTCCGTTTGTATCACTGACCCGTTGTTGAGCCACCTGACCATTATCCCCATTTTTTAAAAATAGCGTTGCACCCTCAATAACTTCCTTATTTGTGTTTTTGACAATCCCTTTTAAAATGACATTGACACTGTTTTGGGCGTAAACTTTTGGTATAAAGCAGCTGAGCAGGAAGAGAAGGAGGATACGTATTCCAGGAAAAGGTTGTTGCATCAATAAAATGTTTATAGCAGGTTGCTATAAAGTAACCATAAAGAATAGGCATTTGCAACATTAAAATTGATTTTTAGCTATGAGGTAAGGTGTTATTGGAAGGGATTTCTGGAATATATTATTCATGAGGCTTGTTTTTCAGGATTAGCAGTGATCAGCGGCAAAATGTTTTGTTTAACAGCATGTTATTGACCATCAATCTGGTGATGAAGAACAGAATCTCAAACTTAAAGGATAAATAATACCATCTGGGAAATAATCTCCTTTTTTCTGCAAAATAAAAGGAATACAGCTATCCAGGTTAAAGGATTAGTGTATTTAAGTGGTTAAAAACCGTATTGTAACGGGTAAAATACAGTTAATAGCCGATAGGTTTTGGGCATATATTAGACTATGATAAATGTTTCATTGACATTTATGAGCAAACCTCTTCCTATTCCGCTATAACCAACCCATAGGAAGTCGTTTGAATCAATCTCAACCAAACCAAAACTTAATGTAATTCTATGAAGAAAAATCAACTAAACCACAGGAAATGTTTAAGCTTGACATTCCTGTTTCTTCTGTTACTCTCGGTCATGGGTGCCCAGGCCCAGGAAAAAGTAACAGGAACCGTAAAAGATGTGAAGGGAATTCCCCTGCCTGGCGTCAGCATATTGGAGAAAGGTAAAAAAAATGGTTCCCGAACGGATGAGAAGGGTAACTTCTCCATCCAGTTAACTGCTCCCAATGCTGTTTTAGTTTTCAGTTATTTGGGGTATAAAACAATTGAAACGAGTGCTGTTACAACGGGCGGGATGGGGATTGTTTTGCAGGATGATATCGCCGGACTGGACGAGGTGGTGGTCATTGGTTATGGTACGCAGCGTAAAGGTGATGTGACCAGTGCCGTGGTGAGTGTTAAAGCAGCAGATTTCCTGGGCGGTAATGTTCAGGATGCATCTGATCTGATCCGCAGTAAAGTGGCGGGGTTAAACATTACAAAAGGATCGGGAGATCCGAATGCGTCCTCCAGAATTCTGTTACGTGGTATTTCTACGCTGGAGGGCAGTACTTCCCCTCTGATTCTGGTAGATGGTGTAGTGGGGGATATGGCTACGGTTGCCCCTGAAAGCATCGAATCTGTTGATGTACTGAAGGATGCTTCCGCAGCAGCAATTTATGGTACCAGGGGTGCAAATGGGGTGATCCTCATCACCACAAAAAAGGGCAGCAGGGGAGAGCAATCCCAGGTAACCTATCACAGTTATGCATCGGTATCCAATTACTATAAACTGCCGGAATTCATGAGTGCCCAGGATGTCAGAGAAGGGTTGACAAGTTTTACCGATCAGGGTACGGAAACCGATTGGATCAAAGAGGTGACCCGTACAGGAATAACACAGAACCATAGTTTGAATCTTTCCGGCGGAATGAAAAATACGACGTATTCAGCAAACGTGACCTACCGCGATGAAAATGGGGTGATCAACGGAACAAATGCCAATACATTGAAAAGTACTTTTGATATCAATCATTATATGCTGAATGATATCGTCAAACTGAACTTCAATGTTATTGTAGGAGAAAAGAAGAATAATGCGACAGTAGCTTCCGATCTGGGAGTGGTAAATGTTTACCGCCAGGCACTGATCAGGAATCCGACAGCTCCGGTTTATAATACTGATGGAAGTTACTATGAGGATTATAATGTCTTTCAATATTATAATCCGGTAGCGATGGTGAATGAATTTAATGGGGAACGCAAGGAAAGGTGGTCGAGACTGACCGGTAACCTGACTATCGAACCGGTTAAAGGGTGGAAAACCAATATCATGTTGTCAAGAAACACAGAAACCGGTCTTTATGGTTATTATGCAACGAAAAAATACTTCTCCTCAACCATAAATGGATATAACGGATCTGCTTACCGTTCCGATGCAGATAGTCGTTCAGATAATATGGAATTAACTTCTTCCTATAATAAAACGATTGGTAAACATTCTTTCACGGCGCTTGCAGGATACAGTTATCTGTATAATGTTTTTGAATCGGGCAGTATGTTTAACTTTAACTTCCCTACAGATGTGTACAGTTACCACAATATCAATCAGGGAGTCGCGCTAAAAGATGGAAGGGCCTCTATAGGAAGCTCCAAATCAGATGATAAGCTAATCGGTTTTTTTGGCCGTTTGAGTTATAATTATGACAACCGGTTTAACTTACTGGCCAGTTTCCGTCGTGAGGGATCTACGAAGTTTGGGGATAACAATAAATGGGGAAGTTTCCCTGCGGTATCTGCCGGATGGACACTGAGCAATGAAGCATTCATGAAAGACCTGACCTGGCTGAGCAGCCTGAAACTTCGTGCCGGTTATGGGGTAACAGGGGTTATTCCAGGGTCATCATATCTCTCGCTCACGAAATATAATTATGGAACAAATTACTTTGTAGATGGGAAATGGGTAAGCGGATTAGGTCCAACGGAATATAATCCAAATCCGGATCTTCATTGGGAGAAATCCAAAGAATTAAATATCGGGGTTGATTTCAGTCTATTCAAAGAACGCCTCAGTGGATCGGTGGATGTGTATAACAAAAAGACATCGGATATGCTGTGGGATTATAATGTGCCATTGCCACCGAACCTGTCTACACTTACCAAGGCAAATGTTGGAAAAATGCAGAATAAAGGGATAGAGGTAATGCTTGCAGGAGTACCGGTAAGAGGAGAAGCCTTTGAATGGCGTTCCAATTTAACCTTCTCTCATAACAAGAATAAGTTGGTTAGTCTTTCCAACGACCTCTACCAGACGGTGAACTTCCTGAATACCGGATATGCCGGTGATCCTATATCTGTACCCACACACCGCTTGGAAGTGGGTCAGTCTTTTGGAAATTATTGGGGACTTAAATCTGTAGGTTTATCTGAAAATGGATTGTGGATGATTGAAAATCCGCAGACAGGTGAGGCAGAGGAGTTTCAGACCAGCATGCTGACCGACAATTATCGTCAGTACCTGGGTAACGGTCTGCCTAAAGTGTTTTTAGGATGGGGTAATACTTTCAAATATAAAAGGTTCGACTTAAATGTTCAGATGAGTGCACAGCTTGGATTCGAAATTCTTAACGAGCAGCGTATGTTTTATGAAAATAACTCCATCGCTTACAATAGGCTGGCCTCAGCAAAGGATCTTGTTTATGGGGTGTCAACTTTATCGACTGCACAATCACAGACTTTTGTGAGTTATTATCTGGAAAAAGGCGATTTCCTTAAGATGGACAATGTTGCCCTGGGATATACTTTTGACCTGTCTAAAAGCAAAGCGGTCAAAAACCTCAGGCTTTATGTAACCGGCGAAAACCTATTCTGTATAACAAAGTATTCAGGTCTTGATCCGGAATTAACTAATACTGACCTGCAGGGTGCAGGTAATGATCCAAGGGATAAATACCCAACTATCCGTTCTTTCACATTTGGAATTAACGTCTTATTTTAATTAGAACAACATGAAGAAAATGAATATAAAAAATAAGGTCTGTGCAGCTGTGCTTGCAGGCTTGCTCTTCTCGCAGTCTGCCTGTACGGATTTGTCTGAAACGCTCTATAGTGATATCGCTACAGAAAAGACAAATTTTACTGATGCAGATATCAAAAACCTGATTGCACCTGCTTTCTCTAACCTGAGAAGTGTTTATTGGGGATGGGATGGAATGTTCGACATCTACGAGGAATCGTCCGATCTGCTTATGACGCCTTATAGAATAGGTACAGGCTGGGGGGATTATTATATCACTATGCATAAACATACCTATCATTCCTCTGTATCGCACTTCTATAATCTCTGGAATTTCGGTTATAAAGGCATCGGCAGTATCAATAACGTACTTGATCTGCAGAACCCTGTGGTAGATGAATACAGGCCGGAATTGCGTGCCATGAGGGCGTTGTTCTATTATTATTTATTTGATAATTTTAGAAATATACCACTGTTGACAACAAATAAGTTAGAGGCAGGATTTCTTCCTTCGCAGGTGGGGCAGCAGGAGATGTACGATTTTATTGTTTCTGAATTAATTGAAGTGAAGGAGACCATAAGTACCAGTACGACCAATTACGGGCACATGAACAGGTATGCTGTCAACATGTTGCTGGCGAAAATGTACCTGAACCATAATGCCTGGTTTGGTGGCAATGACAATACCTATTATCAGAAGGCATTGGCGGAGGTAAATGAGCTCATCGCTGCAGGCAAGTATTCCCTGGCACCAAATTATACAGATCCTTTCAAGGATAACCTTGCCAGCTGTCCTGAAGTAATTTTTGCTCTTCCTTTTGATATTGTTTATGCAAGTGGTAACTATTTATCCAATAAAGCATTACATGGTGGCAGTGCGGCTACTTTTAGTTTGAGTTCTGCACCATGGAACGGCAGTTGCGCAGTGCCACAATTTATTGATACTTATGATGCTGACGATTCCCGGTTGAAGTCAACCTGGCTCATCGGTACACAATATACTGCAAATGGAAACGTCATTCAGATAAATGGCAGCCCTATGGTGTACACAAAGGATGTGACCAGTATTGATAATCCGGGTGCATATGAATTTGAGGGTGCCCGTTTTCAGAAATACCAGATCTTGGCAGGCAATGTGGGGACTTATTCAGATGATGTTCCCTTATTCCGCTTAACTGATGCTTATTTTATTAAAGCAGAGTGTCTTTTACGTTTGGGTCAGGATGAGCAGACTGCTGCCGATCTGGTAACTCAGGTTCGTCGAAGGGCATTTACCAACAATACCAGTAAGGCTGAACGGACAGTGGCACAGCTGAAAGGGGCAAGTGTGTATAATTACGGCCATTATGAAAATAAGAAATGGCAGACCGTTGAAGGAGGAGCTAATATAGAGCTGGGAGGTCTTCTGGATGACCTGGCATGGGAATTCGTAGGAGAACACCACAGAAGGCAGGATCTGATCCGTTTTAAGGTAACTGGGACGGATGTCAATGTGTATACCGGTAAATCCTGGTTCTGTAAAGATGCTGAAACAAGCTCTGCGAACTACAAGAATGTTTATCCGATCAGTCAGACATTTCTTGATGCTAACATGAATTTGAAACAAAATCCTGGATATTGAGATCAGTGATTTTTTATACCTGGTGATTTATCCGAAAGGATTAATAAAGCCGCTTCAGAAGAAATTTTGAAGCGGCTTTTTGGTGTTTTCAGATAGTTCTTCTATACCTGGAGATAGTGGCAGGATGCTGAGTCAGGCTGGTTTTACAATTGTCAGTCGGTATTGGTTTTATTGTATTTTAGGATTGTAAGGTTATGCCTCATAGTCCTTCTGTCCTTGAAAATGATGCAATAGAGAAAAGATGAAATTTATACTTGTCTATGGAGGCAAAGTCTAATCTTCGTTTGCTGAATTTGCCTTTGCAATAACCTCCCTCAATTTATGCTGATGTTCAACTCCATTCTCCAAGCGTAAATATTACCGGTATCAAACTTTTCCCCAAATCTGTTAAACTATATTCTACTTTTGATGGGAGCTGGGGGGAGTCTCTTTTGTAACCAGTTCATGTTGTTCCAGTGCATTTAGGTGCATATTCAGGATCCGTCGGGAAGCATCAGGAATTTTACGCTGCAGTTCGCTGGGTCTTTGTGGCCCTGGTGAATAAAATATAATAAAAGGATTTTCCATTTCCCTTAAAGAACTTCAGCTAATAGGTCGAGCCCACAATTAAGTGACAATCCTATCTTCTTTTCATAAGTCATAAACAAGGATAAAATATTACTCCTGATGTTGCCATAGGGATAAATTTATCCCTATGCGAATCATTTTTCCGTATTTGTTTGAACCCTCATATAGCTCAGATTTGTCTTATGAAGAAAGAAATGGATCAATATCGCTTTAATAACGAATTATCAGTTAAAGTTGCCCTCGTAACAGGAGGCACAAAAGGAACGGAAGAGCAATAGCGGAAAGGCTGTCACAGGGTGGAGCTCAGGTGATTGTAACTGCCCGAACAAACCAGAAGATATCTCGGATGACGTCCAGTTTATTACGGCAGATCTCAGTACGGTTGATGGTACCACAAATTTGATTGCTGAGGTTAAAAGCCTGTTTGCTGGAGTTGACATTCTCATTAACAATCTGGGTGGCTCCGAAACGCACGGAGGTGGATTTAGCTTTTTAACGGACAAACACTGGGAGGATACTATTCAGGCAAATCTCTTTGCACCTGTTAGATTAGATAGGGGACTATTGCCTTATATGCTGGAGAAATTGGCAGGTTGTATTTTACATATTGCTTCGATTCAGGGAAGCCTGCCATTATATTATTCAACTATGCCTTACGCTGCTGCAAAAGCTGGCCTCATCAACTATAGCAAAAGCCTTTCTAATGAGGTTTCACCGAAGGGTGTATGGATGGATGCTTACCGTCTCCCCGGGATGGATCAGAACATCTACTGCGATCAGAATGATGGAACGACTAACACAAAGTTCAGGTGTTGGTATAGAAGAAGCGACTCAGGGTGTAATGGGTTCTCTTGGAGGAATACCTATGGGGAGGCCGGCTGACCCTGCAGAGGTTGTCGAATTAGTTGGTTTTCTAGCATCTCCGCGGTCTCCTTACTTAACGGGAGAGGAATATGTGATTGATGGGGGCACAATATCTACATTTCAATTGTAATTTCTTGAGTAGTCATAATATTTTTAGAGATAAACTTAATTATATAACTTTCAGCAAAAACCTTTCAGAGTTTAAGAAATTCTTAAAATAAAAAAATCCTATAAGTCGTTGACTTACAGGATGCTTAATTCAGGTGTTAAAATATTGATTGTTAATCGTATATCAAATAAAAATCAATTCAAGGAGCCTAATTGGTTACATTTTATTGGATATAAATTGTGCCTGATTAATGCTCTTATAGTTTATTGTAAAAATCTTTCTATTTTATTTTTTTTAATCTGTAAGTTACATTAGTATAGATTTGAAGAAGATGAGTGATGACTTATTCCATTCTATTCTACTTTAGGGTAATTGTTCTTTATAGGAAGAAAAATAATGTGTGTTTAGAATATATGAAAACGTTATGATAAAGGAATTAAGCTCTTTAATTATTACACGCTTGATGTGGTAATAATGATGGTTAAATTCAGCCTAAGTTATTATGGAATAATATTCTCAGTTGCTGATAAAGTGGTAATAAAAGAAGGAGAAGTATTAATATCTCCACTAGACTGCCAAGCATATCCGCCAGTCAGTCCTATAAAAAATGACCAACTTGATCCTCCTAAACTGAAACTACCTTGTATACTTCCCGATAAATGCCCTTGACCTCCTGCCCCACCTGTCACAGTTGCAGATCCACTTCCATTTCCAAGTCCTGTATATGTCACCAGTGGGGAGCTAGCAGAAGAGCTTACGACACCTGACGTTCCATTCAGGTAAGTTTTTACACCTGAAATTTTTTTCCAAGTGTATCCTATGGTCGCATGAGAAGTATATGAAACACCAACCATACTTAAAGTTGCGCCGCTCACCTGTGCAGTATTTGATGCCGGTGCGGTATATGACTTATAGTCTATACCTTGATCTTCTGCTAAGGATGAATTGATGCTTTGTATATCTTTAGATACAAATTCATCAGTTTCGACTATACTTGATGCTTTTGATTTTACTAACAGGGAGTCTTTATTATCTAGATATTTTAGACTCTGATACACTTCTTTGAATGTACTCACTTTTGTTATAGAATCATTTGTTGGAGATGTGGGGCCGATTAAGCGTAAGTTAACCATTTTCTCCAATTTAGCTTTGTAATAGGCTTCATCTAGTTGCTCATTTTTTGCAACATCCTTTTTACAAGAAGTCATTATTAGACAAAATGTCAATAATAATAGCAATGATTTGTTTTTTTTCATAGTTTTTAAATATTAATGATTTAATTTATTAAATAATTCAACAATCTCGGGTTTGCTTAATCCTGTACTGACCTCTGTGATAAATAATTGACTGATTTTTGGAGGTTTATTAGTTTCGTTCTTATCCTCCGATTCAAACCAAATGACTTGATATTTGAATTTTGGCAATAATCCATTTAATGGGGATTCAACTTTTATTTTATCTTTGGTATAAGCGAATCTGCAGGGTTGCCCGGAAATTTGTGCAATTGCTAATTGGCATTTAAATCCATTTATTTCAAATATATGTTTCGATAGTGTATCTAGTTTTTGAAATTGAGCTGTATCCTGTTTAAGGCTGGCTCTGTAAAAAAGATCGTAATTATAATCTTTTAGGTTGTATTTTTTAAATTCGTCTTTTTTTGAAGAATACGTTTTTCCTATAACTTTTTTAGATGTATAATCTATCAAATAAATGGGAGTCTCCATCACTGCAGTTAGTTTTGTCGTATCATTATTGTTTGGTGTCTCTAATTTAACTACGTTAGGTTCTGCTCTAAGAATTAAATTCTCAGCGACGTTATAAGTAGACCTATTCCACATTCGGCCCGAAGTGTCCTTACAATTGCTATCTGGTAGATAATACCATGAGACAACAATTTTACCTTGTCCGAAATTATGCTTATTTTGAGCTATAGCTCCTGTGGTTAAGAAAGTAATAAAAAATATTCTTAGTAAGAATGACATGCTTTTCGGATTGTTTTTTTAAAAATATTTATATTTACGTTCAAATAGTGGTTGAATTTTATCAATAAGTTTGCAATAATTATCTTTTTATTAAGAATTTGAGTTTTTATATTTTTTTTATTTGTGTTTATTGGAATAATGATGTTCTTGGTTGTTAACTTTAAATCTTATTTTTTATTTATTTATGTTTAAAATTGATCTAGGGAGCTGTAGTTGCCCGGATTTTTTCGACTTTTCAGCAGTCTGGTTTTTCGGGGGGAGGTCAATTTTATGAGTGACGTGCTTACAAATGGGCGGAAATTCAGAACGCTAAATGTGATAGATGATTATAACCGGGAGGCTATTGCCATTGAAGTTGCCCATTCTATGCCCGCCCTGCGGGTAACAGAACTATTAGAACGAATAATTCAAGAGCAAGGAAAGCCAAAAAGCATCAGGACTGATAATGGTCCGGAATTTATAAGCAAGGAATTTAATACCTGGTGCGAAGAGAATAATATTGAAATACAATATACTCAACCAGGTAGGCCGATGCAAAATGGATACATAGAACGTTTTAACAGGAGCTTCAGGGAAAGCATTCTTGATGCATATTTATTTGAAGATATCATGCAGGTACAAATACTGGCAGAAGAATGGGTGGCCGATTATAATTCCATGAGGCCACATGAAGCCCTAGATGGTAAAACACCTTTGGAATATAGAGCACAATGGAGCCTCAGCATGGAGTCAGCTCCGCGGGAGCTGACTCCATGCTGAGGCATGAAAAATAATATATAAATTTGAATTCTCGCCTCCTAAACCGGTTCGAAAAAAGGGAGGGTTACATCAGTACTCAAATACGAAAGAGAATTTTGAAGAAGCAGACATTATTAAAAATATTAACAAAGAACAACAAGAGTTAATCTCGAATGTTATCAAAATTGAATTGAACAAAGGGAATAAAATATCAACTCAAAATGCTACCAAGGTTTTATTCTTTCTGTTAAAACTTGCAGAAATTTGTATTTCTATCAAAATCAAGATCGGTTAAAAAAAGAAAATATTTAAAAGCTTGAACGTGGTTCGAATCCTGTCAACATATTTCAATATTCTCAATTTTTAATTCAAAAATAATTAAAAAACACTTTTGCAACTAAAGAAAATCTCAACAGGAACCCTTCCTATGGAAATAAAAAGGCATTTAAACAAAAAATGGCGCCACTTGTCTTTAAGTGGCGCCATTTGGCTTTTCAGTCGGGGTGGCAGGATTCGAACCTACGACCTCCTGCTCCCAAAGCAGGCGCGATACCGGGCTACGCTACACCCCGAAAAATTGGTATCACCTTTAGTATTTTACATAAAATTAAGAAATCCTCCTCAATTGCTGTGCGACAAAAGTAAGTAAATTGAGGTGACTTTTTTAATTTCTTAAGCTCCAAAAGACAAAAAAATCATAATGCATTGCTTTTCAAGCAGAAAAAAATCAAAAGAGTAACGAAATAATATAGAAAGCCTATCAAAACATCACAAATAGGCATAGAATTGAGCTCAGATGGGTCCATAACATCATATTTAATCCAGTCCGATTGCCTATTTACGGCCTTCCTTCTTTGTAATCATAATGATAATCAACCCTACCAAAATGGAAGGGTTTACCAGCTGTTTTTTTTCAATACAAACGTGTTTTATGTGTAATCGTTTGATAATAAGCGTGTAGTGTTTTGGTTGGTTAGCCTGGCATTCAATTCGCTTTCATGAGTCAAAATGAACCATGGATATAAACAATCATCACCATATCAATAAATACATTGAAATATATGAATAAGTTGGCGAATAAAGCTGATGACTGTCTTACTCAACTCATTTAAGTACAGATATTAAACATTAACCACATGAGTACATACCTGGAGTTTCTATTTACAGCGTTATTGATTTTTACAGGCAGTATCTTGCTCCTAAAATTCCGCCCTTCAAATAAAAGAAGATCGGGGAGTTTTCATAAGGGTAAAAAAAGTGGAACGAAGAAAACAGTTCCTGTTTTAAGTAAAGATTCATTTAAATTTATGGTGTTTTTGTGTATTGCCTGTTTATTCTTACCGGAGATGAGGTATCTGATGGGATCTGGACTGGTGATCTTCTGGTAATACTCGTCATCTGTAAAGAGCAAAGAAAAAGATGTCTAACAATTTTAACGTGTGCTATTTAAAAAAATGATATTATAAATGAAGATAAAAACAAAACTCCGCCTTGGATTTGGATTCCTTTTCCTGGTGGTACTGTTCTTCGGGTTCATTTCGCTTTATTATATGAACCAGATTTCAGTAAGTGCGAAAGTGATTCTGAAGGATAATTATAAAACCCTGAATTACACCAGGGAGATGAGAAGAATGCTGGATGAAAATGAACTGCCCCTCTCTAAAACACTAACCGCTCATTTCAGGGATCTCTTGCAGAAGGAGAACTCAAATCTTACAGAAAAAGGAGAGGAGCAGGCACTTCAGCTACTCAGTACTGCATTTGATACCGCTGTAAATCCCCTTCTTCCTGCAGCAACACAAAAAATTGCTTTAAGCCGGATCAAGCAACAACTGGCAGTGATTGATGACCTGAATATGTCAGCCATAGTAAGAAAAAATGAGGTGGCGCAGGCTTCCGTAGAAAAAGCGAGCCTCTATTTAATTACAGCAGCCTCTTTTTGTTTTCTGGTGTTGTTTTCTTTTATCGTGAATTTCCCTGGTTTTGTGGCCAATCCATTAAGAGAGTTTTCAGAAGCAATAGAGGCTATCGGACGAAAAAATTATAAACAACGTCTTGAATTTGATGGTGCTGATGAGTTCTCCGATCTCGCAAAATCTTTTAACGAAATGGTTGCTCAGCTGAATAAATGGGAGAATAGTAATCTTGCCAAAATACAATCCGAGAAATTAAGGATAGAAGCTATCATTGAGCAAATGCAGGATGCGATTATTGGCCTCAATGAACGTCAGGAGATTATTTTTATCAATAATTCTGCTGCACAGGTGCTGAACTTAAATGAAGGACAGGTTGTAGGAACCAATGTGACCAGCCTGATGAAGAAGAATGACCTGCTTGGCAGGATGATGAAGGAGGATAAAAAGAATGACCTGATAAAAATATTCGCAGATCATAAGGAATCTTATTTCCAGTTGGAAAAGAGAGAGATTTTGGTCCCTGAATATGAGGACCAGGATACTCCAATCATCAGACAAAGCACGAGGACTGCGGGGATGGTCTGTATTTTGAAAAATGTTACCCAGTTTAAGGAGCTGGACGAAGCAAAGACCAATTTTATAGCCACCGTGTCTCATGAGCTTAAAACCCCAATTTCTTCCATTAAGATGAGCGTGAAATTGCTTGATGATGAGCGGGTGGGGGACATGAATACCGAACAGAAGGAACTGATCAGCCATATCAAAGAGGATTGCAGCCGTTTGCTGAAAATTACCAGTGAGTTGCTTGATCTGGCGCAGGTGGAGACAGGGAATATTCAGCTGAATTTTGTAAATGCCAAACCGGAAGATATTGTTGCCTATGCGCTTAATGCTGTGAAATTTCAGGCAGAACAGCGTTTCATCCAATTGGAACTGAACAGCAAAAATGTGGTCTCTTCAGTGAATGCGGACGTAGAAAAAACAGCCTGGGTGCTGATCAATTTCCTGTCAAATGCATTAAGGTACAGTAGTGATAAAGGTAAAGTGATGATACAGGTGGAAGAAAAAGGTAAAAACATTGAATTTTCTGTCCGTGATTTTGGAAGGGGTATTGATGAACAGTACCAGAAAAGATTGTTCGACCGCTATTTCCAGGTCCCAACTGATGGGAATAATAAATCAGGATCCGGATTGGGGCTCGCCATATCAAAAGATTTTATAGAAGCAGAAAATGGTAAGATCTGGGTGGAGAGTGAAATTGGTGAAGGGAGCAGATTCTGTTTCTCACTCCCTGTTGTTCAGTAAAGTACTGTGTTTCCCCATAACGTATGGTGTTATTCAATAGCTGCTGTGGTACTGAATAAATATGAGGTTGGACAATACCTATTTCTTCGGAGGGTTGGTTGTTATGGACTGATCATCTTAAATGCCAGTGCTGCCGCAAGTTTAGAGGTAGCATTATTCTGGTCATATTTTGGATTACATTCCGCGATATCACTGCTGATGACCTTTCCACTCTCCAGGATAACCTGCAGGCAATGGAAAAAAAATGGATCAGGAAACAGCCCGTTATAGGCAACAGCACTCACTCCGGGGGCTACAGAGGAAGAAAATACATCCATACAGATGGTTAGGTATATCGCAGAAGATTCCGCTATAAAGGTGTGGATTTTATGTAGCAGTTCTGTTTGTTCATGAGGCATGAATTGCCCGGCAGTGATATAATTAACCCCCAGGTCATCGGCCTTATCAAACAGTTGTTTGGTATTGCTGTTTTTCTGGATCCCAATAGGGAGGTAGCGGAATTTTATATTCTCCTGCTGACAGTCATTGGCGATCTGCAGGAAGCCTGTACCGGAGTTATAGCCGTTTTCGTTGCTTTCGCGCATATCGAAATGTGCATCGAAATTAATGATGCCAATAGGAGCTGAGGGAGCTAAATAATTCTTAATCCCGTTATAGTGCCCATAAGCGATTTCATGCCCCCCTCCAATAACCAACGGTTGATAACCACTCATTAATGCATATTTTACCATAACGGAAAGTGCCTGCTGGGCTTCTTCCATGTCATGATCCGGACAGATGATATCTCCTAAGTCTACAAAAACCAGGCTTTCCTCAAAGTGTACTGGCAAACTGCCACAGGCTTTCCTGATATAAAAAGGCCCCTCTTTTGCTCCAACACGTCCTCCGTTGCGTTTCACACCTTCATCGCAGGAAAAACCAATCAGGGCAATGCCTTTTTTGTGCTCTAAATCGGGTAGGTCCTGTTTGAACAGGTCGATTAAAATAATGCGCTGATGCCAGCGCTGAACATTATTTTCGTTGCCGTCATTACGGCCGTTCCATACATCTTCAGCGGTCTTTCTATAAAATAAAGGATTGATATTCATAAAGGCAAAATGGGTAGTGTGGTGTGTATCTTTCATTAGCTTATACAAATTTCGTTCCTTCCTGCAGGTTTATTTCCGGCAAGATTGCTTTCTGATTGGTTTAAAATCCTTTTTTCGCAGATTCAATTGTGGTGTGATGAGGTTAACTGCTTAAATAACAGTGCCTTTTTTCCATATGCTGATTGGTTTTAGCTTGCCCTGCAGATATAATATTTCTCTGTAATCGGCACAGGGATAAGCCTGCATATCAGCCAGCATTCCGCTGGATAGGGCACCCCTGTCGGTCAGCCTTAAGGCATGTGCTGCACGGAAAGTGAGTCCCGCGAAAACTTCTGCACTGCTTAGCTTTTCAGCAGCACTCATAACGGCAGCCTGCATCAGTAAATCGCCCATTGGTGCCGAGCCCGGATTCCAGTCGCTCGCAATAGCCATACATGCACCGGCATCAAGCAGCTTCCTTGCTGGGGCATACTGCATTCCCAGGCCTAATGATGCGCCCGGTAAAACAACGGCAACAGTATCCGAATTTTTAATCAGCTCAATTTCCTCATCGCCTGAGGCTTCAAGGTGGTCTGCCGAAGCTGCACCCAGCTGCACTGCTACACGTAAACCTCCGGTAGAGAACTGATCGGCATGTACGGTGAGTTCAAATCCGAGTTCCCTCGCAGCAATCAGGTAATCTGTGGCAGTAGTGGGATCAAAAGCATTTTCCTCAATGAATATGTCTACCCTGGAACACAGATTTTCCTGCTTGAGAGTGGGAAGCAGGTTGCTGACTACATGATGAAGATAATCTGCTGCTGCACCTTCAAAATCTTTCGGCAACAGGTGAGCTGCCAGACAGGTAGGGATCAGATCTGCTTTTGTAGATTGTCCCGCGATGCTGATGGCCCGCAGTTGCTTGAGTTCATTGGATATATTGAGTCCATAACCGCTTTTTACTTCAATCGTGGTCACACCTTCCGCCAGATGACGGTTGGCACGTGCGGTTAGCAAAGCAATCAGTATAGATTCTTCCGCAGCCCGCGTTTGCTGGACAGAGTCCCAGATGCCTCCACCTGCCCTTGCGATCTCCATATAGGTTTTCCCCTGGATACGAAGACTATAATCCTTTGCCCTGCTACCGGCAAAACAAATATGGGTATGACAATCAATAAATCCAGGCAACAGCACCCTGTCGCCTTGAATGTCTTCAATCCTGGCTTCGGGGTGCTGCGTTTTTAACAGGTCAAAATCACCCGTTTCCAGGATCAACCCATCCTGTACGAGCAGGCCACCCTGAGGGATGATAGGCAATTGATCATCATTCAATGCTCCCTTTAAGGGCAGGTTGGCCATGGTAAGGATTTGTGTAAATGGGCCTATAATTGTTTTCATGATCTTTTTTTTATTTACCATACTTTCAGGCCGAATTCTTCCGCCCATTTTTGTGCTTTGTCGTACCCCGCATCCGCATGGCGGAATATGCCCATGGCGGGGTCATTGTAGAGTACCCTGCTGATACAGGACGCTGCCTGTGCTGTTCCGTCGGCTACGACTACCATTCCCGCATGCTGGGAATAGCCCATTCCCACGCCTCCACCGTGGTGGAAGGATACCCATGTGGCTCCACCGGAGGTATTGGCCATCAGGTTTAACAATGGCCAGTCGGATACCGCATCTGAGCCATCTTTCATGGATTCCGTTTCCCGGTTTGGTGATGCCACCGAACCACAGTCGAGGTGGTCCCTGCCAATCACGATAGGGCCTTTTACTTTTCCGCTGGCGACCAGTTCATTAAATAACAGTCCGGCTTTTTCTCTTTCCCCCATACCTAACCAGCATATCCTGGCTGGTAATCCCTGAAAGCTTACTTTCTGTTGTGCTTTTTCCAGCCAGTTGATTAAATGGGTATTCTCCGGAAAGGCTTCCATCAAAGCACGGTCAGTGGTATAGATATCTTCCGGATCCCCGGACAAGGCTACCCATCTGAAAGGGCCTTTTCCCTCGCAGAATAAAGGACGGATATAAGCAGGAGTGAAGCCTGGGAAATTAAATGCATCAGGTTCACCTCCCTGCTTGGCAAATTCTCTTAAGTTATTTCCATAGTCGAAGGTTACGGCACCCATTTCCTGTAATTTAAGCATGAAGCCTACATGGCGTGCCATACTTTTCAGGGAACGCTGCTTATATTCTTCGGGTGCATTTATGCGTAGTTCGGCAGCCTCAGGCAGTGATAAGCCATTGGGAATGTATCCGTTTAAAGGATCGTGTGCTGAAGTCTGGTCGGTTAAAATATCCGGCACCAGCTTATCTGCAATTAAACGTTCCAGTAAGTCGCCGGCATCGCTGACGAGTCCTACAGAAAGGGGCTCCCCCGTAGCCTTTGCTTCATTGATCCAGGTGATAGCCTCTTCGTAACTGTGCGTGATTCGGTCTATATATTTGGTATCTACCCTTTTCTGGATTCTTGAGGCGTCAACATCTGCGCCAAGGAATATTCCGCCGGCCATTGTGGCTGCCAGGGGTTGAGCGCCACCCATTCCACCAATACCTGCACTCACAATAAGTTTACCCTGCAGGTTATGCCCAAAATGCTGACGTCCGCATTCTACGAAGGTTTCATAAGTCCCCTGAAGAATCCCCTGTGTACCAATATAAATCCAGCTCCCTGCGGTCATCTGTCCATACATCATTAATCCTTTGCTGCGCAGTTCGTTGAAATGTTCCCAGGTTGCCCATGCAGGTACCAGGTTACTGTTCGCAATGAGTACACGTGGCGCCTGGGGGTGACTCCTGATGATGCCTACAGGTTTACCGGATTGTACCAGCAAGGAGTGATCTTCATCCAGTTCCAGCAGAATTTCAATGATTTTTAACAGGGATTCCGGATTCCGTGCTGCCTGGCCTATGCCGCCATACACCACAAGCGCTTCGGGATTTTCAGCCACTTCGCCATCCAGGTTGTTTAACAACATCCGTAATACCGATTCCGTCTGCCAGCTTTTGGCGTGCAGCTGCATGCCTTTCGGCGCTTTATAATGCGGGTGGTTCGCGTAGGTTTTAATAAATTCCGAATTCGTCATCGTTGTTTAAGTTTAAATGGTTCTGGAGAGCGGCTTCATTTGCTGTCGTCAACAGCAAGCCACTGGTGATCAATTGGTGCAGCTGATTGATGTCATCTGCAAAGACACGGTCTTCATTGATAAATGGGGTATGCTCACGTACCAGCGCATGGCAGGCTTCTACTACCGGTGCCGACTTCAGTGGTTTTCTGAAGTCCATTGCCTGTGCCGCATACAGGAGTTCAATGGCCTGAATATATTCGAGGTTATCAATTACCTGATGCAATTTTCTACCGCTGATCGAACCCATGGATACATGGTCTTCCTGTCCTAAAGAAGTAGGTACACTATCGGCACTTGCCGGAAAACACAGGGTCTTGTTTTCTGTCACCAATGCTGCGGTGGTATACTGGGGAATCATGAGCCCTGAATTTAGACCTGCATCTGCAGTAAGTAATTTAGGAAGTCCGTATTTCCCTTCATTCATCAGGTAACAACGCCTGTCCGATATATTGCCCAACTCTGCTGCGGCGACCGTTACATAATCCATTGCCATTGCCAAAGGCTGGCCATGGAAGTTACCCCCGCTGATGGAGTCTTCAGCACTGAAAATAATCGGATTGTCTGTCACTGAGTTCAACTCGATCTCCGTCAGTTCTTTCAGGTGTAGCCAGGCATTTCTGGAAGCACCATGTACCTGAGGCATGCAACGGATAGAGTAGGGGTCCTGAACCCGGCTGCAGTCAATATGAGAGAGGCCAATCTCAGAACCTTCCAGTAAAGCGGAGAGACGCTGAGCGACCAGTTTTGTTCCTTTGTAAGGTCTGAGCTGATGCAGGCGTTCGTCGAAAGGACGCTTGGATCCTGTTAAACCTTCCAGAGACATGGCACCGATGAGGTCGGCAATGTCCAAAGCATGACTTAAACGTTCTACTGCTTTTACCGCAAAGGCCAGGATAAATTGGGTGCCATTGATTAAAGCGAGCCCCTCTTTCGGCCCCAATGCCAGCGGACTTAAACCATGTTCTTCCAGCATTTTCGCGGAAGAGATGCGTTCTCCCTTACGAAATACTTCCCCCAGTCCGATGAGCGGCAGAAATAAATGCGATAAAGGCGCTAAATCGCCGGATGCACCTACAGAACCTTTTTCCGGTACCACGGGAATCACATCATTGTCTATATGCCATACAATCCGCTCCAAAGTTGCCAATGCTATGCCAGAATATCCCTGTGCCAGGGCATGAACTTTGGTAATCATCATGATCTTCGCAATTTCCTGAGGGATAGGTTTTCCGACGCCGACACTGTGACTTTTCAGGATATTGATCTGCAACAGGGAAGTATCACTTTCGGAGATATGCGTATCACATAGTGGACCGAATCCGGTGTTTACCCCATAAACGGGTTGCTGGCTGTGTACAATTTTTTTTACTTCTTCCCATGAAGAAGTGATGTTTGCTGCAGCTTCCTGGTCAATAAGGCCCTGCGTATTTCCTGCTGCTATAGAAAGGCAGATCCCACTGGTTAGGTGGCCTGTGCCGTATGAAAATGTATTATGCATTGGTTGGTGATTTTTCTGTCTGATGAATTTTGTCGGTGATACTTTTAACGATGTTTGTGGATTTAAAGGCAGTTTCCAGTTTGGTGAGCTTATCTAATAAATCCTCACTTTCTGCTCCGCCACCTGCTACCTCTTCCATCGTTTCCCGAATGGCATCCCATATCGGGATAATTTGCACTAAAAGCGCTTTGCCTTTTGGACTCAGCTGAATCAACTGTTTACGCGCATCATCCGGACTTGTGGTCGCTATCACCAGGTCTTTACTCTTAAGATTGGTGATCAGCTGGCTTGCGGCAGGATGGCTCACTTCAATGTGTTCACATAATTCCTGTATGGACAGGGAATGGTGTTGCGACAAAAGATGGAATACCGGAAACCAGGTTGTTTCAAAAACGATCCCTTCAGCACGGTAAGATTTGTTAATTTCTGAGAGGAAAAGCTCACTCAGGCGCTTTAGCCGACTTCCGAGAACCAGGTATCCTAAAGATTGATAATAATTCATGGCTAAATATATAAGTAATTATATAAGTACTTATATATTTAGCCATGAATTATTTTTTAACGCCCTTATTTTGACGCTTTTTACCTCCCTCCTAAACTTTCAACCAGCCAGTAATACTCCTTCTTGGTTTATTCGCTACCAGCACTTCGTGTTCCAGTTCACTGCTTTTAAAAAACACACTCTTCCCATTCAGGGGAGATATATGCTGGCTGCTGTCTTTATGATATACACAAAGTTCACCTCCATCTTCCTGTTGCCAGTCGGTATTTAAATACGTAATCATGGAATATTTCCGGCTTTCATTGTTGCGGAACTGATCCAGGTGTTTCTTGTAAAAACTTCCTTTTTCATAGAGGGCATAATGAAATTCATACCCCGTGATACCAGTGTAACAAGTACTGTTCAGATGGCTGACAAATTTATCCATCAGGTCGAAAAAATCATTTTCCCAGGGATCGTTATGCTTTCGGTCCAGCCAGTAAATACGGTCACTTCTGACAGATTTGTTGTGTGCCACGGTGGTGTCGTTTCCTGTTCCTGCGGAAAGGAAGAGGTCATTTTTAAAGAGATTATCCATATTGTCCTTCAGATGGGAAGATAGGGAGGCACTTAAAAAATTTTCTGCTATACCCACATTATTGTCAATAAAACTATCGATCAGTGTATTAAATATCTTTTGCAAAAGTGATGGGGAGGTTAGCACTATGATTGGCAAATCGCCGGAGTTTCGGTAAGGTAGTCTTAATTTTTTTTGTATTTTGCGGCAAAAATCATTATTCTTCAAAAAGTGCCCTCATCTATGTTTCACGAACATCTTTTATTAATTCTTGTGCTCCTGCTTGCTGTATTTATGCTGATTATGGTTGGACAGAAATTGAAAATATCCTATCCGATCTTCCTGGTACTTGCGGGCCTGGGAATAAGTTTTATTCCCGGCATTCCGAAGATAGAGGTACAGCCGGATATGATATTCCTGCTTTTTCTTCCCCCGCTTTTATATGAAGCGGCTTGGTATACCTCGTGGAATGATTTTATGAAATGGAGAAGGCCAATTGGGATGCTTGCCTTTGGACTTGTTTTTTTAACCTCTATTATTGTTGCCTATGTGTCTGTAGCGATGATCCCAGGTTTTACCCTGGCACTCGGATTTCTGCTTGGAGGGATTATTTCTCCTCCTGATGCAGTTGCGGCAGGTTCCGTATTAAAGAATATTAAAGTACCGAAGCGTATCACTACTATTCTGGAAGGGGAGAGTTTAATCAATGATGCCTCCAGTTTAATTGTATTCCGTTTTGCCCTGGCGGCAGTGCTTTCGGGACAATTTTCAATGACCCAGGCTGTAGGGCAGTTTTTCATTGTCGCTGTCATGGGAATCGTGATAGGACTGGCCATAGCACATATTTTATATGTGATACACCGTTTCTTACCTACAACCCCCAGCATGGATGCCGCACTCACACTGATGTCTCCATATATGATGTACCTGGCAGCAGAAGAATTCCATTTTTCGGGTGTAATGGCTGTTGTTAGTGGCGGTTTATTCCTTTCTTACCGCTCTCATGAGATTTTTTCTTCCAGCAGGGCGCGTCTGCAGACCGTCAATGTATGGGCTACTGTGGCTTTTATTCTTAACGGATTGGTTTTTATACTGATTGGCCTGGAGTTGCCGGCAATTATGGCCGATATGGGTGAATATTCTATCAGCGAAGCGATCTGGTACGGTCTGGTGATCAGTGTCATTTCAATTGTGATTCGTATCCTCTATGTGATGCCTATTGCCTATGTACCTAAATGGATGGGAAGAACGAAAAGAGCTGACCTGAAGAATCCTGCCTGGAAAGGGCCTTTGATTATAGGCTGGGCTGGGATGAGAGGGGTGGTTTCATTGGCATCAGCCTTATCTGTGCCTTTATTGCTTGGCAATGGACAGGGATTTCCGCACCGTAACCTCATTCTGTTTATCACTTTTGTTGTTATCCTGGTTACCCTCGTATTTCAGGGACTGACATTGCCGGTCCTGATCAGGTGGGTAGGGATAAAAGATACCGGTGATTTTCTACCTGAAGAAGAACAGGAGGCTGGTATTCGTCTCCGCTTGATGAAAGCCTCACTGCATAAACTGGATGAAAAATACAGCCATGAAATAAAGGACAACGAACTGGTGGGATTTTTTAAGAAGCAACTGGAAAATGATGCGTTCATTGTGGAACAGCAATTGGAGTCCTTAACCTGTGATGAAACGGAGAAAAAGGAACTAGACCTTTATCGTCATATTTTACTGGATATTTATAGTGTTCAGCGCCATGAACTGGTCGCATTGCGAAAAGAAAAGTTCTACAGTGACGAAGAACTGCGTAAGCAGGAAAGTCAGCTTGATCTTGATGAAGCCAAGGTTTTAGGCAACCTGGATTAATTTCATGAAACTCTGCTGAATGTAGAATTTTCATTTGTTTTCTTATCTACCTGATAGGGGTAAGATTATTGTTAATCGATAGTTAATGATAAGGGAGTTGAACAGTGTGACAATAGTTTTCTAATGAACTAGAGTTCCATGATTGACAGTTGAGTCATGTTTAACTCGTACCGGATGCACCATGAATGCAGGATGATCTTATCCCTCATCAGATAACCATTTGTCCCTGCTCTATTTTCGGTATTCTGATTGCTTTATGGGTATTGAAAATGTTTTGCCAGTTGATTTTGTTTTTGTGATTAAAGGTTGTGTTTTTATCTTTTCGATCATTTTTATTTGTATCTTGTTGGTAATTCTAAAATTTGGGGGATTTGTGCTAAACTTTTAGCTGGATAATTTGTTTTTAATTAAGCAATACCCATTAGCTAAACAACCAGATATGGCATTAGAGATCGTTGAAGAGTGCAGTAAATTCCTGATCAGGGAAGGATTTACCATTGCCTTTGCAGAAAGTGCTACAGCAGGACGTATATGTGCTGAATTCTCCCTAGCCAAAGATGCCGGGAAGTTTTTAAAAGGTGGGATTGTCTGTTATGATGCCTGCATTAAGCAGGATTTACTCCATGTCCCTGATCAACTGATTAAACAGTTTACACCAGAATCTGAAGAAGTCACTGAAGCGGCAGCACTTGGATTGAGGAAACTGATCCCTGCAGATATCCATATTGCAGTAACCGGCCTGACTTCTTCCGGTGGAAGTGAAACAATCAATAAACCTGTAGGTACGATCTTTATTCATGGGGTAATCGATAAAAAAATGTTCTCTGAAAGATGCCTCTTTAAAGGAGACAAAGAGGCTATACTCCTTCAGGCAGTAGAGCGGGTGGCCGGACTGATTTTGAACCGTGTGTTTTTTATGTACTGACCTGCCTTAGCCGTATCTCATTGGAACAGCTGATTGATATACTGTCAGCATCAGCGCTAATCCCATATAAAATTTTAAACTACCTTTGCTGAGTGCTAAAGGAAACTGTGGACAAATGCTGTTCAAATTTGAACATGAAACTGTTCGTTAACGTACACTTTTGAGCCCTTATCGAAGGTGTAAGTACAGTAAAGCTCGTTTTACTCCATGGCACAAGATTGGTATGTGAAGCAATATATACACCTCGCATTATGTTTCAACATCATTTGTTACTCCTCTATAGAAACCTGAAAAAGTACAAAAGTTCTTTTTTTATCAATCTGATTGGACTTTCTGCAGGCCTGACTTGTGCTTTGCTGATTTATCTGTGGGTGAATGACGAATTGCAGGTCGATAAATTTCATCAGAAAAGTGAGCGTTTGTTCCAGGTCATGGAAAACCAGACTACAGCAGATGCAATTCTTACAGGGGATGGCACGGCTGCAGTTTTAGCACAGACCTTACTGGCTGAATTTCCGGAAGTAGAAAGTGCCGTTGCCAGCTCTCCCTCTTATTGGCTGGAGCATACAAAAATAGAAGTGGGGCAGGGTCACACGGTGATTAACGCCGGAGGTAAATTCGCCGGAAAAGATTTCTTCACTTTATTTTCTTATCCCCTGATCACAGGAAAAGCAGATCAGGTGTTAAACGTTAAAAACAGCATCGTAGTTTCTGAAAGTCTCGCTCAAAAGTTATTTCATAGTTATGATGTGGTTGGAAAAGAATTGATATGGAACAATGCAGATATCGATAAACCGCTGCATGCGGTAATTTCCGGTGTTTTTAAAGATATTCCTGGCAATTCTTCAGATTATTTCGATTTTTTGATTTCACTGGATGTACTGTTCAATATATCTCCCAATTTCTCCAACTGGGGGAATGCAGGTCCTCATACTTTTGTGGTATTGAAGAAAGGTGTAAACCGGGGTGAGTTTGAAGCCAAAATTAAGGATTTTATGAAATCCAAAGGGCAGAAGGACAGGACGCTTTTTATCAGGCCTTATGCCGATGGTTACCTCTACGGTAAATATGAGAATGGGCTGCAGTCTGGCGGAAGAATTGAATACGTAAAGTTATTTTCCATTGTTGCTGTATTTATCTTATTGATCGCCTGCATCAATTTCATGAACCTGTCGACCGCAAAAGCTTCCAGAAGAATGAAGGAGGTGGGGATCAAAAAGGTTCTTGGTGCACAGAGAGGCTCATTGATTATCCAGTATATGGGAGAATCTATGCTGCTTACCTGTATGTCCTTATTTGTTGCTTTGCTGCTTACAGAACTCCTGCTTCCCCAGTTTAATGTAATTACCGGCAAACTTCTGCATCTGCATTTTGACATGCAGATGATCAGCTCTTTATTGGGGATTACCTTTATTACTGGTTTGATTGCAGGAAGTTACCCATCTTTTTATCTTTCAGGTTTCCATCCGGCACTTGCTCTTAAAGGGAAGATTGGAAATACGGCGGGAGAATTTTTTACCAGAAGGGGCTTGGTGGTATTCCAGTTTACTCTTTCCGTTGTTTTGATGGTTTGTGTATTGGTGGTATACAAGCAGATTGAATTTGTACAGACAAAAAATCCGGGATTTCAAAAGGAGAATGTGGTATATATTGAAGCCGATGGGGCGCTTAAAGACCGGGCGAATGCTTTTATGGCAGAAGTGAGAAAATTACCAGGGGTGAGAAATGTAGCTGGAATGGACAAGCGTTTCCTTGGTGATCTCCACGCCACAACAGGTGACTTCAGCTGGGAGGGAAGGGATCCTAAAGAGGTGATCAAGTTCCAGCATGCTGGTTTTAACAGTGGAATGGTGGAAACATTGGGGATAAAGATGGTGGCAGGACGCAGCTTCTCCCCGAAGTTTGGTGCCGATAGCAATAAAATCATGATCAATGAAACCGGACTCAGGGCGATGCGTTTAAAGGAGCCTATAGGTAAGGTATTTACACTTTGGGGAAAGGATTACCAGATTATTGGAATAGTGAAAGATTTCCATACAGAATCCCTTCATGAGATGGTAAAACCTATGTTTATAAGATTTGATGGGGTAAAAACCAGCAGGGTAATGATCAGCATAACCGCTGGAAAAACTACGGGAACGTTGTCAGACCTGAAAGAGGTTTTTGAAAAATATAATCCGGGAAGATCTTTTGAATACAAGTTCCTGGACCAGGATTTCCAGGCACAATATGTGGCGGAAAACAGGGTAGCATTGTTGTCGCGATATTTTGCAGCACTCGCTGTGCTAATATCTTGTCTTGGCCTGTTCGGTCTGGCTGCATTTACTGCAGAACGCAGGATGAAAGAGATTGGTGTGAGAAAAGTACTGGGAGCCAGTGAATGGAGTATTGTTTATATGTTATCTAAAGATTTTACTCAGCCCGTTATGATATCCATTATTGTGGCCCTGCCATTGAGTTATGTGATGAGCCGATCCTGGCTGGATACCTTTGCTTACCGTATAGACCTGGAAGTATGGTATTTCCTGTCTGCCGGACTTCTGGCCCTGGTGATATCCTGGATTACCGTGGGAATGCAGGCGGTAAAGGCTGCTTCGGTGAACCCTGTTCAATGTTTGAGGGATGAATAATGGTGGTCGCTACTACAAATAATAGTTGCTGATGTCGATTTCAGATGAAAGGGTTTTCCGGAATGGCTACAATATGGTAGCCGTTTTCTTCCAGTTCCCTGATCACCACCGCTTCTGGTATCTGTTTAAAAATGACTGCGGATAGCACCTGTCCTGGAATGATTTTACATTTCACCAGAAAATCGAGAATTTGTTTCTTCAGTCTGATGCTTCGGAATTTACTATTTCCCGGTTGTGCCGCCATATTTTCTGCTCCTTTGAAATAAAAATTGGGATTAATTTTCTTAAATGCGACCAGGGGCAAATTAAGGCCGGCAGCAAATTTTTCGAATTCCCTTTCGGATACTTTATAAACGAAATTGCCAACAGGCTCAAAAGAGAAACGGTTTTTCCAGAGTTTATTTACGAATAAAGATCCTGTGGGCAACAGGTTTACAAGAAATAATAACAATGGCATTTTTGAAATAGGATCCTGCGGTTCCATAATGACAATTCCTTTTTTCGCTACCCTCATCATTTCATATAATGCTGCATATGGCCTGGGGAAGTGATGGTATGATTCTTTACAAAGTACAAAATCGAATTGGTCGTTAGGAAAAGAAAGCTTTTCTGCATTTTCTGCAGCACATTGCGTGATGATTTCCTCCTCCCTTGCGATACTAAGGAAATCTGTATTGAGGTCTGTTGCCAATACGCTACCTCCCTTGCTGATGATATATTGTGCATCATATCCATAGGCATCCCCAACAGTAAGCCAGTGATGAGACCCGCTTTCCAGCAATGGGTCAAGACATTCGAAAAACAGCTGCTGCAACCAGTGTGATATGGTTAATTTTCCTTTCAGTTTGTTATTGCGGTAATAGTCGATTTTTGATTCCCTGGTTGGATAATGCTGATTATACCAGTTCTCGTGAAGGTCATAGCTTTTGTGATGGTACATAAATTTCTTAATGAGGTGTTATTCTTATTACGAGTGTACAGCACCATTCGTTGGGTAGGATTTTAATGAAAATGATAAAATAATAATTATAAAAAAAAAGTTCATATTCGCCCAGCGTTTTCAACTCCAGCTGCGTAACCTCAATAGATGACAATATATTTTCCGGAACTTAACTTATGGAATGAAACTTTTTGCTAGTCAGGAAGAACGGTTGGTTAGCGGCTGTAAGGCTAACCAACGTGCTGCGCAGGAGGGCTTGTATAAGTTGTTCTATGCTGAAATGCTGAGAATATGTTACCGGTACCTGAAAGCTGATGAACTCGCTGTTGAGGCCCTGAATGCTGGTTTCTTAAAAGTATTTCAGCACATCGGCAGTTTTGATGGTAAGAAGGGAGAGCTTGGTGCCTGGATCAGGACAATCATGCTGAGAACCTGTATTGATCTCGGCAGAAAGGAAGCCAGATTTTATGAGCACAATGGGGATGACCAGGAGATAGATGAGGTGGTGGTGGAACCTGAAATACTGGATAAATTATATGCTCAGGATCTTCTCCATGCAATTCGGCAATTGCCGGGAGCTACGCAACTGGTTTTTAACCTTTCTGTGATTGAAGGGTATTCCCATAAGGAAATTGCGGAGCAGTTACAGATAGGAGAGAGTACGTCCAGATGGCATTTATCGGAAGCCAGAAAACAGCTGAGGACGATCATTCATCCTGAGCACATCAGTTCAAATAAACCTACTGAAAATAAAAATACAGCAACATGAGAAATTCAGGATGGTATCATAAATTATGGCGTGATAAGCTGAACGAACTCCCGGTTGATACGGGGAATCTGGATGCGGTATGGAAAGAGATGAAGACTACTCTTGAGCAACAGCTGCCGGTAACCGGGCTGGTTGAGGGTGGAGTGGTTAAATCATTAACAGCAAAAATTATTTCAGTTCTTACCTATGCTCTTCCGGTAGCAGCAATGGTTGTTGCAGCTGCTTATTTTATTCTTTTACCTGAGAAACCTGGTCAATTACATCCTGGCCAATCGAAGGAGACGATTAAAAAGAAGACTGGACCTGATGCTCAGGAAATCTTTTCAGCAGATAGTGTTGTTACGGAGACAGACACGACAAGAATTTCTGCTTTTGAGCAGGTAGATAGCCTTTCAATTCGACAACAGCAGCTGCTAAAGGATTCCTTAAACATGGAAAAGAGGAATCATGATGCCGATCCTCCGGCAGATTATCATGGGAACCGTCGTCCGGTAGTTCATGGTGGAAAAGTATTGAGGATTGCGGATAAAGACAATTTGCTGGAGAAGCAAAGGAAAAGAGGGGCGGTGTTGAACAGTAACAGAAATTCAGTAGGGTTTAACAATTTATACCAGCAGCAGTTAGCCTATCAGGGAAAAATAGGTTGGCTGGATTCGTCGTTTCATGAGGATCGTATTAAACTCCTGACGTCAACATTCGTAGTTAACGAACAGGTGGTATCCCGTTCAGGGAAAGCTGTTATGGATAGGAAGGCAAAGAGAGAGGCACTGAAACAAGGTAAATTACTGAAACAAGGTAAGTTGTTAACTAAAGATAATAGAAGGGCAGTCAGCAAAATTCAAAAAGATAAAATTCCGGGAGATAAAAAAGCAAAGGATAAAAAAGTAAAAGATAAAAAGGCTGAGAAGAGCAAACCCAGGGAGATTGTGACACCGGATTATAATTACGGATTAATGATGGGGATGAATAGCCCTGATAAAAGTTTGTATCTGGGAGTCTTTGGCAGCTATGCTTTAAACAACAGATGGATCATCAATGGTGGCATTTCTGTAAACAGTAAACGATTGATCGAAGGAGAATATTCTCATGAAAGTTATTATAAGCCGGATTCCCTGCCACGTTTTGTTGTTATTGATTCAAGGAAAATACTAGTGATTGATATTCCTTTGAATCTGCAATACAGGGTTTCGCGGAAGATCAGTGTAAAAGCAGGCCCTGTGGTCGGGCTGACGCTAAAGCAATCGGCCATAAGCAGTAAAATAGGTCCGCTGGCTGATCCAAGGGACACACTTTATCATAGTAAACAAATTGATACGGCCTTAAGAAATACCACTGTCCCTAAAATCAACATTGGCTTCAGGGCTGGACTGAGTTTTCACCTGGGGCAGTTTGACATTGAGGGGAGTTATCAGATTCAGCCCCCCTATAAGGTGAAAAGTGATTTGGGAAGCTACCGTAAGTCATACCAGGTATTCCAGCTGGGGATTGGTTACCGGTTTAAATAAAGACCTTGCTGCGGATCAATCACCCGCAGGATCGCCATTTCTGATCACACTGTAATTCGGTGAAAGTATTTCTATTCCGGCAGTATTAAAGGCATCCTGAATATTTTCCAGCAGGCTGCTGTAAATTACCGCCTGTTTGTTGGCTTCCCTGGTATAGGCGTTGATCTGATAGGACACATAAAAATCATTCAGGCTCGTCTGTAAGACAAAAGGTTTCGGGTCTTCAAGAATATATGCAGTTTTTAAGGCCGACTGGATTAGTAAATCATAGACCTCCTTCCAGGCAACATCATAACCTACTGTTAAGGTGTAATGAACAATCAGGCCCTCGCTTTCTTTCCGGGTATGGTTGGAATAATTGATGGTACTGGAGGAAAGCACCATAGAATTGGGAACCGTAATGTCTTCGTTTTTGATCGTCTTGATACGGGTAACCAGCATGGTCTTCTCCATAACGTCACCGGTAACTTCCCCTATTTTCACCCTGTCACCTACTTTGAAAGGACGCATATAGGTAATCACCAGACCGGCAACAATATTGGTAATGGCACTTGAAGAACCCAGGGAAATCAGTATGCCCAGAAAGACGGATACCCCCTGGAATGCCGGAGAGCCTGATCCCGGTAAATAGGGAAATATAATGATCAGCATGAAGGCATAGAGAATCACCCTCAGGATATTGAAAGTCGGTATCGCCCAGTCCGCATGGAAACCACGCAGCTGGATATTCCCCCTTCTTACCTCTGTAAAGAAATAACGGATTCCTTTTAAGACATATTTAAAGATATAATAGATGACTAAAACGGTGAAGAGGTTGGGAAGATAATGTATAATGGAATTCAGGGCGGTATGTACCGGACTCAATATCCAGCTCAGCAGCGTCCCTGTCCATGCTTCAGTTACAGGAAATAAGCTGAACAATAAGGGTAGGGAGAGATAAATAATCAGGATGATGACGGTAATGCGCAGGATGTTGTTCAGTCTGACCAGCGCCTTTTCCAGGTGGGATGGTGTAAATATCCTGACATTCTTGATGGTCAATCCATTCAGAAATCTATCCTGGCGGGAGGAAATAAATTCAGATGACCTCCTGAATAAATAATTGATGGCTTTTATAATTATTGCCAGCAGAAGAATGATTAAAATGACCAGGCCCAGTCTTTTTAGCCAGTTCAACAAGCTGTTGGCTTGCTGTTCCTCAGCCACGCTCTGGTTGATCTTTTGCAGGTATTCTTTGGCCAGCTGCGCGTTGCTTTTCCCGAACCACAGACCGTCAAGGTCGGCCACGGAGAGGATGATGTCGTTACCCTTGTAGACAAGGTCATAGCTGTCTTCATTTTCTATCACAGCCAATGAATCTGTAGCATAGAACGGGTCTTCATATAAAGCTTCTATTTTTCTGGAAATGGCAGCAGCACGTTCTGAAGCATTGAAGGAACCTGTTCTGGTATAAATATAAAAAAGGGTATCATTATTTAATTTTACCGGGTATCCTTTCGCATTCTTTTTTAGTGCCTGTATCTTTTCGATCTGATGTATTTTACGCAGTGAATCGCTGATGACAATCTGACGAAGTTTTTGCTCCAGTTCTATCGTTTTTTTTGCATTTCCCGTTGCCTGCTGAAGTTCTTTCTGCAGCTGGATCTTGACTAAGGAATCTATTTGCTGCTGCTGGTTGTCCTTTATTAATAAAGCCTCATTCAGGTTCAGATTTTCAGTTTTTAGCGTGTCCGGTAATTGTTGTGCAATGCCGGGAAGCATAACCATCAACAGGCAGGAAATCATCAGAAAAATCTTCAGTCTCATCATAGGGGCAGCTTAGTTATTTCTTTTAAAGCTACACATATCTGTCGTAACACCAAAATAGGCCCTAACTGACTAAAGTTCTGTTGATGTCTTTTGGTTAAGAAGCGCTATAACTGATTCAGGTAGGCTATAGGCGCCCTAGCTGCACTATAAAGAATTGCGGATAATCACTGTTGAAGGAACAGCGAAAAGATCATGTTGAGGGGAGGAGACCATCTCGGCGGCCTTAGCACCCATGAGACGGAAGTCGGTGGAAATGGTTGTTACCCCATTCACAATGAGTTTCTTAATCGGGGTCTCATTGTAAGAGATCACTCCAATGTCTTTTCCTATCTTATACCCGGAAACCAGCATTTTATCGACCAGCAGGATGAGGTCATCTTCACTTAAACAGATATAAGCCACATTTTCTTTAATGGTTTCCTGGTTAATGTCACTGAATACGGTATAATCAAAGGCATAATCTATACAATAGCGGGAAAAGCCATTGATAATAGCCTTAGGATAATAGCTGTTATCGGGATACAACAGTTTTATTGTCTGATATTTGCTGAGGGATCCGTTAAGTTGCTGAAGGGAATCATAAATATCTTTCTCAAAATCCTCATAAACTGCAGCAAAGTTTCCTTTTACCAGCGGGTCGAGCTTATCAATTAACAGCAGTTTCTCTTTCGGAATGGCGTTCAGCAGCTGGTACGCTCGTTGGTCGTCCTCTTCGAATGAGGGGATCACCATATATCTGGCATAGTCTTTTTTTTCGGCCTGTTTGAGTATTTTCTTGAAGATCCGGAGTTCATTGTGGTAGATATGGAAATCCAGGAGATAACGACCTGCCAGTGCCTGGATAAAAGCATCGAGGATTATTTTTTTATGTCTGCTTAATTTATTGAAAAGGACCAGTATGCTTAAGGGCTTTTCAATTCCGCTATTGACCAGAAAGGTTTCTTCGCCAGGCACCGGAAGAATAACCTGGTTCTCCTGAAGTCCCTTATATAGGGCTTCTATGACAGATATGGGGATATTTAATTGTTCACTCAATTCAATTGCGGATGGCAGCAGGTCATCTTTAAGGAGATCCCCTTTTTCTAAGGCATGTAAAAAAGCATTGGAAAGCTGAACTGATTTTGGTATGGCAACATGTTCATCTACAGCTAAAATTTTTAAATAGTCTTTCACCACACTAATATAAGGATTAAATTAAACAGAAAAACCCATCGGTCACATTGTGCCGCCCCAATAGCTCAACTGTCAGTTGTTTGTTCCTGCTGAGACTGGTTTTGCCTGTAATTGGCCTAGTTGACCCATTTCCCGAATGCGGTATTCTGTCGGTGTGATGCCTGTTTTTTCCTTGAACAATTTGGAGAAGTAAAAACTCGACTCAAATTTGAGCAGGTGGGCAATTTCTTTCACCAGGATATTCGGGTCGGCCAGCATCACTTTTGCTTTTTCTATTTTTAGCTGTATGGCATATTGTCCCGGAGATAATCCGGTATAACTTTTAAATACTTTCCTGAACCAGGAATAGCCGACCTGCAGTTCTTCCGCAGCCTGTTCAGGCGAAAAAGCCTTGTCTATATTGGACCGGAAGAGGATCCTTGCTTTGTTTACCAGGATTTCTTTATCCCCGTGTTCTTTTGGAATTTGTTTGCTGAAAGAATTCAGGCAGCCCATGAGGTAAAAGATGGAGCCAGAGATCAGTGACTGGTAGCCGGGAAGTTCAGTTTTTGTTTTTTCTATAATGCTCTCGAAAATGTTAAATATATGCTCATTAAAGCCAATATGGAAACATGGGTTTTCAGGACGGAAGAAATGGTTGGAGACCAGGTTGTCCATGATCTCTCCCTTTGTACCGATCCAGTATTCATCCCATCCGGTATCCTGATGCGGTTTATAACGGTGCCTTTCTCCGGGAAAAAGGATGATAACGGTCCCTTCTTTAATTACCCTGTATTTGCAGCTGTCCGATTCAAAAAATCCTGATCCACGGGTAATGTAAAGTATTTGATACTCATCTAAAATCCTTCCGCTGGTCCAGTTAAAATAATGGTGTGACGGATGTGTGCTTACCGGATAAGCTACCGCAGGCTCCGTACGGATGGTACCTGCATTTAACACACATAATCCCCATTTTTTATCCTCGGCACTCAGAGGCAGGTATTTGTAGTAATTGGTCATGTAATTTTATTTGGTTAGGTAACATGAATCAGAATAAACTTACTAAGAATTTCCGGATTTGTAATTATGTGTCAAAAAATACAGGCAAAATATCAAATCAGATAACCCAGGAGATAGTCATTCCTATAATTTAGCAATACCAAATATGAACTGTATCCCAAGACAGGATTTTCCCCTGAATTGACAGATATAAATTCATTAAATAATATCTGATCAATGTATAGTATATGACTTTAACAGAGAGAACCACACATTCATGTAAAGAGTTGATCGGCCTGATGCTACGTGTAAAAAAAAGAAACCATAATTGATAACCCCCAAATTATTATTCTAACCAAATAACAAACAAATTATGCAGATTATTCTTGGAGTTTTATTCCATTTCATCGGAGGTTTTGCCTCAGGTAGTTTTTATATTCCCTATAAAAAAGTGAAAGGCTGGGCCTGGGAAAGCTACTGGATTGTTGGTGGGATTTTCTCCTGGCTGATTGTGCCGCCATTAGCGGCTTACCTTACTATTCCCGATTTTACTGAAATTATCAGGCATACCAATGGTTCTATCCTTTGGCTGACCTACTTTTTTGGCGTTTTGTGGGGTATCGGGGGCCTTACCTATGGTCTCGGTGTACGGTATCTCGGGGTTTCACTGGGAAGTTCCATCATTCTGGGATTAAGTTCTGTCTTCGGAGCTTTGCTGCCATCCATTTATTATGATGTTTTTCCGAAGGAAGGGAAAGATAGTTTCAGCCATATTTTTGGGAGTGAGTGGGGACAGGTTGTACTTGTCGGACTTGCGGTATGTGTCATCGGTATCATTCTCTGTGGAAAGGCAGGTATGATGAAGGACAGGGAACTGGCTGCACAAACGAAGGAAAGTACGGAGTTTAAAGTCGGACTTGGCCTTTTTGTCGCCATTGTGTCTGGTATCCTGAGTGCCTGTTTTGCTTTTGGTATCGACTCTGGAAAAGATATGGCACATGAAGCCAATAACCTCTGGAAGAATCTCCATCCGGGAGAAGGGGAGTTCCTGTACCAGAATAATGTGACCTATGTAATTATCCTGTGGGGGGGACTCACCACGAACCTTTTGTGGTGTCTGATCCTGAATACAAAGAACAAGAGCTTTAAAGATTACAGCAATAAAAAGACTCCCTTGTTATCCAATTATGTGTTCTGTGCGCTGGCCGGTACAACCTGGTTCCTGCAATTTTTCTTCTATGGCATGGCAGAAAGTAAACTGGGTAATGGCGCTAGTTCGTGGATCCTGCATATGGCATTTATCATATTGATTGCCAATGTATGGGGACTGGTGCTGAAGGAATGGACTGCCGTGAGCAGGAAGACCTTAATGACTGTCCTTGGAGGGATTGCTTTCATTATTGCCTCAATTATTATCGTAGGGTATGGTAATTCCATCAAGTAGTATAAAAACTCAATTCAATAATATTATCATTTAACATCAAAGTATATGTACAACGAAACAGACCGTTTTAAGCACGTAAGTTATTTATGGGATGAAACTGAAGCCGCTAAGTTAGCTGGCGATGAGGTAGCTTTATTACTTTACCGCTCCAATTTACTGGGGGCGGATTTGCGTTTAACAAATTATGGCGGCGGGAATACTTCCTGCAAAGCAGACGCTGTAGATCCTTTAACCGGGAATACTGCGGAAATCATGTGGATCAAAGGTTCCGGTGGTGATATCGGTACGTTGAAACGTAATGGACTGGCTGCGCTGTATGTAGAGCGTCTGAGAAGTCTGAAAAACATTTACAAAGGGATAGACCAGGAAGATGAGATGGTAGAGTTGTTTAACCATTGCATTTATGACCTGAATTCCAAGGCTCCATCAATCGACACACCACTGCATGGTTTTCTTCCATTCAAGCATATCGATCACCTGCATCCGGATGCCGCTATTGCCATTGCTGCGGCAAAAGATGGTCAGCAAATTACGCAGGAGCTGTTCAACGGAACCATTGGCTGGGTGGACTGGCAGAAACCTGGTTTCGACCTGGGTTTACAGTTAAAACAATGCCTGGATGAAAATCCTGGCATCCGTGGTATTATGCTGGGCTCCCACGGTCTGTTTACCTGGGGAGATACAGCTTATGAGAGTTATATCAATACCCTGGAGGTGATTGAGATCTGTGCCAATTACCTGGAAGAAAATTACGGTAAAAAGGGACCTGTTTTCGGGGGACAAAAATTAAGCAGCCCTGAAAAATCTGTTAGGGAAGCACAGGCTGCATTGCTGGCGCCTGTTTTGCGTGGTTTCTGTTCAAGTGAACGTCATATGGTAGGCCATTTTACCGATGATGCACGTGTGTTGGAGTTTATCAATTCCAACGACCTTTCCCGTCTTGCTCCCCTGGGAACCAGCTGTCCGGATCATTTCCTGCGTACCAAAATCAGCCCGCTGGTACTTGAACTGGATCCTGAAGAGGACCTTACAGATACAGCAAAAATTAAAGAGCGGCTGGAACCTGCTTTTGTGGCTTATCGCCAGATGTACAGCGATTATTATGAGACCTGTAAACATGACAACAGTCCCGCGATACGTGATGCCAATCCGGTAATCATTTTATATCCTGGGATCGGCTTGTTCTCTTTCTCAAAAGATAAGCAAACTACCCGTGTAGCGGCAGAATTTTATACCAATGCCATTAACGTGATGAAAGGTGCTGAAGCCATTTCGGAATATACGTCATTGCCACGTCAGGAAGCTTTCAATATTGAATACTGGTTGCTGGAAGAAGCCAAACTACAGCGCATGCCTAAGCCTAAAGCACTTTCCGGAAAGATTGCCCTGGTTACCGGCAGTGCCGGCGGGATCGGGAAAGCGATAGCCAAAAAATTTGTGGAAGAAGGAGCAGTAGTGGTCATCAATGATAACGACAGCAGTCGCCTGGAAAATGCCGCCGCAGAATTTAAAGGCTTGTTTGGAAAAGATGCCTATACGACGGCGAAACTGGACGTCACCAGTGGTGCTGATATCCAGCAGGCTTTTGACATTGCAGCTATTGCCTTTGGCGGGGTCGATATCGTGGTCAACTGTGCAGGTCTTTCGATCTCTAAACCGATAGAAGAGCATACCGATAAAGACTGGGACTTGCTTTATGATGTGCTGGTGAAAGGTCAGTTTAAAGTGACCCAAAAGGCTGTTGAAGTAATGCGTAAGCAAGCTGTTGGCGGAGATATCCTGAACATTGTCAGCAAAAACGCTTTGGTATCGGGACCTAATAATGCCGGTTATGGCTCGGCAAAGGCTGCGCAGCTTCACCTGAGCAGGTTAAATGCCGCAGAACTTGGTGGCGATAAGATCCGTGTCAATGTGGTCAATCCGGATGCTGTAATTTCTGACAGTAAAATCTGGGAGGGCGACTGGGCTGCGGGACGTGCCAAAGCCTATGGGGTTAAAGTAGAAGAGTTACCTGCATTTTATGCCAAACGTACCTTATTGGACAAAATTATCCTGCCGGAAGATATTGCCAATGCCTGTATGGTATTTGTGGGTGGAATGTTAAGCAAATCGACCGGAAATGTCCTGAATGTGGATGGCGGAGTAGCCATGGCATTTGTAAGGTAACAGAAAAGATAATCTGAAAGAAGTTAAGAATTAAATAAAAGGTAAGAACATGGAAATAGAAAAATATCAGATAGATGCCCATAACCATCAATTGGAGAATGAACATCAGCGTAGATTTGACTTTGCTGCATCGACCAATGACAATGTGGAAGAGGTGATCAGTAAATTAATTAAATTCCAGATTGCTATACCAAGCTGGGCTTTGGGAACCGGGGGTACGCGCTTTGGCCGTTTCTCTGGTGGGGGAGAACCACGGAGCCTGGAAGAAAAAATTGAAGATGTAGGTCTGCTGCACAAACTAAATCAGTCGAGCGGAGCCATTTCGCTTCATATTCCATGGGATATCCCACAGGACTATGCAGCTATAAAATCGCTCGCTGCCCACCATTCCCTGCGTTTTGATGCCATGAATTCAAATACTTTCCAGGATCAGCAGGGACAGGCACAGAGCTATAAATTCGGCTCCCTGCAACATGTGGATAAAGCCGTTCGCCAGCAGGCGATTGAACACAATATTGAAGTCATCAGACAGGGAGTAGCCTTAGGTTCTGATGCTTTAACTGTATGGCTCGCCGACGGATCCTGCTTCCCTGGTCAGCTGAACTTCAGAAATGCCTTCCAGAACACGCTGGAAAGTCTCCAGGAAATCTATGCGGCATTACCTGAGCAATGGAAAATCTTTGTAGAGTACAAAGCATTTGAGCCCAATTTTTATTCCACTACGGTGGGCGACTGGGGGCAGTCCTTGCTGTATGCGACAAAACTAGGGCCTAAAGCTTTCACGCTGGTGGATTTGGGCCATCATTTGCCGAATGCAAATATCGAGCAGATTGTTTCCTTATTGCTCATGGAAGGAAAACTGGGTGGTTTCCACTTCAACGATTCCAAATATGGTGACGATGACCTGACGGCCGGAAGCATGAAGCCTTACCAATTGTTCCTGATTTTCAATGAACTTGTGGAAGGAATGGATGCCAAGGGAATTGACCACGCCACAGGATTGGGCTGGATGATTGATGCTTCACACAATGTAAAAGATCCGCTGGAAGATTTACTGCAGTCGGTTGAAGCCATCATGTTGTCCTACACCCAGGCTTTGCTGGTGGATAGAAAAGCACTGCAGCTTGCTCAGCATGAAAATGATGTTGTCCGTTGCCAGGAGATCCTGCAGCATGCTTTCCGCACAGATGTGAGAGCTATTGTTCAGGAAGCCCGCTTAAGAAGTGGTGGTGCTGCACAGCCAGTAGAATTATACCGTGAGCTGAAGGTAAGGGAAAACCTGATCAATGCCAGGGGATTGAAAACTGTAGCCACAGGACTGTAATGAGTGCGCTGCCGGTAATCGTAATTTTTGATGTCGGGAAGACCAATAAAAAGATCTTCCTGTTCGACGAGAATTATAAGATTGTATTCGAGCGCTCTGCCCGTTTCATAGAAACTTATGATGAGGATGGTGACCCTTGTGAAAACCTGGAAAGTTTAAGATTATCCATATTCGATTCTTTGCGCGAAGTCATTAAGCGCAAAGAATTTGAAATAAAAGCGATTAATTTCTCCACTTATGGTGCAAGTCTCGTATATATAGATGAATATGGGAAGCCACTCGCTCCCTTATATAACTATTTAAAAGAATATCCTGAAGCATTGAAAAAGGAATTTTATGAGACTTATGGCGGGGAAGAGGCCATTTCCGCAGCAACGGCATCGCCCATTTTGGGCAGCCTGAACTCAGGGATGCAATTGTACAGGATAAAAAAGGAAAAGCCGGAAATTTATAAACAGATAAAATATGCATTGCACCTGCCGCAATACCTCAGCTACCTGGTTTCAGGTATGGAGTACTCAGATTGCACGAGCATAGGATGCCATACCCAGTTATGGGATTTCACTAAAAATGATTACCATGCCTGGGTGAAGAAAGAGAGACTGGATAAAAAGCTGGCACCTATTGTCGATGCTGAAGTAGTTTTTCCTTCTGAATTTCCAGGAAATCAGTATAAGGTAGGGGTTGGTCTGCATGACAGTTCTGCGGCACTTATTCCTTACCTGATCAATTTCCATGATCCTTTTCTGCTGATCTCAACCGGTACCTGGTGTATCACCATGAATCCGTTTAATGCTTCTCCGCTTACGGTAGAAGAGCTGGAACAGGATTGCCTGAGTTATATGCAGTTTAAGGGGAAACCCGTAAAAGCCTCACGGATTTTTGCAGGTTATGAACATGAGCAGCAGATTAAACGTATCGCGGCCCACTTCAACCAGAATGTTGGCCGCTACCGCAATATGAAATTTGATGCAGGTATTGTTTACGAGCTGTTGAAAGAAATGGAAAAGCGAAATGAACCCGCTCCGCAGGCAACCAAGGTATCTGCTTTTGGTGCCAGGGAGCTGTCTTCTTTCCCTTCAGATGAGATCGCCTACCATCAGTTCATGCTGGACATTGCGCGGCAGCAGTATGCCTCTTCCAGGCTGGTCATGGCGGGCGAGCAGGTGAAACGTATTTTTGTAGACGGTGGTTTCAGTAAAAATGCCATTTACATGAATTTACTGGCCATGTTGTTTCCTGATATGGAAGTATTTGCAGCTTCCATGGCGCAGGCAACTGCAATCGGAACAGCCTTATCCATCCATAAATCATGGAACAGAAAGCCTATGCCGAGTGATATTATTGAACTTAAATTTTACGCAACAAATAACGATCTTGCCGTATGAGAGTAGGACTTTTTATTCCCTGTTATGTGGATCAGTTTTATCCGAACGCGGGGATAGCTACCTATAAATTGCTGGTTAAACTCGGTGTGGATGTCAGCTATCCGATGGGGCAAACCTGCTGTGGTCAGCCGATGGCGAATTCTGGTTTTGCACACCTGACAAAGGAGTGTGATGAGCTCTTTGTGGATAATTTCTCCGCATTCGATTATATTGTTTCCCCTTCGGGAAGCTGTGTGCTGCACCTGAAAGACCATCTGCACTCGGAAAAAAATGAAGCTGGCGCACAGGGCATAAGGAAGAAAATATATGAGTTGGTGGAGTTCCTGGTAGATGTGCTGAAGGTTGATAATCTTCAGGCCAGTTTTCCTTACAAAGTAGGGCTGCACCAGAGCTGTCATGGCCAGAGAGGGTTATTGCTCAGTCAGATGACAGAACTTGTGGCGCCTTATTTTTCCAAGCCGGAACAGTTGCTGGCACAAGTGAAGGGCCTTGAACTGGTTCCGCTCAGCAGGGGAGATGAGTGCTGTGGATTTGGGGGGACTTTTTGCGTGGTAGAGGAAGCGGTTTCTTCGAAGATGGGAAAAGACAGGGTAAAAGATCACCTTAGCCATGGGGCAGAATATATCACAGGTGCAGATATGTCCTGTCTGATGCATATGGAAGGGATTTTAAAAAGGGAAAATAGTAAGGTTAAAGTATTGCATATCGCAGAGATTCTGAATGCAGATTAAAACTGCTGCCAGAATTGAGGATGCATACTTAAACAATCAAATATAATTTAGAGTCAAGCTTACAGGCATGGAATCAAAGGTGAAAACGCACCCGGAACTATCAGATCTATTCAATACCGATGAGGACAGGGTTGACTGGCACGACCAGACCTTGTGGTGGATCAGGCAGAAGCGGGACAAATCTGCCCATAGTATTGCGGAATGGGAACTGCTCAGGGAGACTGCCTCGGGCATTAAGAACAATGTCTTGTCGAATCTGGCCAGCTACCTGGAAACCTTTGAGCGGAATGCTTTGGCCAATGGGGTTATTGTACACTGGGCAGCAGATGCTGAAGCGCATAACCGCATTGTACATGGTATTTTAGTAAAGCATGGGATCACCGAAATGGTAAAAAGTAAATCCATGCTCACCGAGGAATGCCATCTGAATGAATACCTCGAGCGCAATGGGATAGGGGTGATCGATTCCGATCTGGGTGAACGTATTGTTCAGCTGGCTAAGGAGCCCCCAAGTCATATTGTACTGCCTTGTATCCACAAGAAAAAAGAAGAGATAGGTGAGCTGTTCCATGAACATCTGGGTGTTCCGGCCGGGACTTCTGACCCTCAGATCCTGACAGAAGCAGCAAGGCAACACTTAAGGGAAACTTTCCTTACCCGGAAAGCGGCCTTAACCGGTGTGAACTTCGCGGTTGCAGAAACCGGAGAGTTTGTGGTCTGCACCAATGAAGGGAATGCCGATATGGGAGCTCATCTGGCAGATGTCCATATTGCCAGTATGGGTATGGAGAAGATCATTCCTGAACGTCAGCATCTTGGTGTCTTTTTAAGGCTACTGGCCAGGAGCGCCACGGGGCAGCCGGTGACAACCTATTCCAGTCATTTCAAAAAGCCCCGTAAAGGTCAGGAGATGCACCTCATCATTGTCGATAACGGGCGCAGTATCCAGATGGGGCGTGAGGACTTCAGGGCATCGCTGAAATGTATCCGCTGCGGGGCCTGTATGAATACCTGCCCTGTTTACCGGAGGAGTGGGGGGCACAGTTACCACAATGCCATTTCAGGTCCTATTGGAGCAATTCTGGCTCCTAACCTGGATATGAAAAAGTATGCGGACCTGCCTTTTGCTTCCACTTTGTGCGGTTCCTGTTCCAATGTGTGTCCGGTGAAGATTGATATCCACCAGCAATTGTATAAATGGCGACAGGTGATCGTCAAAGAAGGTTATGCAGATACCACAAAGAAAATTGGCATGAAACTGATGACACTCACCCTGTCTTCTCCCGTAGCTTTTCGAACGGCCGGTAAAGCAGGGCGGTGGTTTTTAAAACATGTGCCCTTTGCGGTAAATAATAAATTAAATCCCTGGTATAAACACAGGGAGATGCCGGCTCCGCCAGCAGAGTCGTTTGGGGAATGGTATAAAAAGAATGTTAAAAAATGAGCAGAGAACAGATACTGGCAACTTTAAGGGGAAATCAGCCTGCAGTTGTACAATTGCCGGTTATACCGGAATTTAAACCGGATCCTAAGCTTGATCTTGTAGAAAAGTTTAAGCTGATGGCTGAAGGTATAGGAAGTACGGTATACGTGATAGAGCGGCTGACTGATGTGATTCCGCTTATTTTGGCCCGGTTTTCCGGTCAGGGGAGGATCGTGACAACAGTGGAGGAGCTGGTGACCAGGGAGATTCCTGCATTTGAACTGAACACAGATCCACATACGTATGCAGATGTGGATGTGGCTATTTTTAAGCCTTTGCTGGCCGTTGCGGAAAATTCTGCCTTATGGCTTACAGAAGATTTACTGGGCATAAGGGTGTTGCCTTTCATCACACAGCATATTGTCATGGTGGTGGATATGGCTACGCTTGTCCCGGATATGCACAGGGCTTATCAGCAAATTGGTTCAGCGGAGTATGGTTTCGGTACCTTCATTGCCGGGCCTTCCAAGACCGCGGATATAGAGCAGTCATTGGTGTTGGGTGCACATGGTCCACGGAGTATGACGATTTATCTGTATTCCTCAAAGTGATCTCCGTTCAGATTTCCCTCCTGGAGACTGTGGTCAGTGTAGGTATATAAGATCCCTCTGCCTAATAGCTTATTTACAGGGTCGCTAAACGCCGACCCTGTTGACCATTTCTTTGTGATTGATAAAGGCATCAATGTTGTTAAACGTAGTGGTTGCAATTTGTTCCATTGCTTCCTTCGTCAGGAATCCCTGGTGGGAAGTAATCAACACATTAGGGAAGGAAATCAGTCTTATGATAAGTTCATCCTGAATGATATCTTCTGATAAGTTCTGAAAAAACAGCTTTCCTTCCTGTTCATACACATCAAGTCCCAGGTACCCTAATTTGCCGGTTTTCAAGGCTTCAATTACATCAGGGGTATTGATTAATCCGCCCCGGCTGGTATTGATCAGCATTGCGCCATTTTTGAACAGCTTCAGCGATTCAGCATTGATAATGTGTCTGGTACTGTCCATCAGCGGGCAATGTAAGGAAACAATATCGGCATCTTTCAGGGTTTCCTCCAGTGTACCATAAATTACACCATTATCAATGAGCTCCTGATTGGGATAAATGTCATATGCCCTGAGTTCACAGCCGAAACCTTTTAATAATTTGCAGAAGATCCTGCCAATATTTCCAGTTCCAATGACGGCGATCTTCCGGTTATGAAGGTTAAAACCCATTAATTTCTCCAGGGAGAAGTTACCTTCACGTACCCTGTTGTAGGCTTTATGTGTTTTTCTGTTCAGGGTTAAGATCAGCGCCAGTGCATGCTCTGCCACAGCTTCAGGAGAATATGCCGGTACACGGAGCACAGGTATCCCCAGTTCTTCAGCTGCTTTTATATCTACATTGTTAAAACCTGCACATCGCAGTACAATCAGTTTTACACCGTTGTCTTTCAGCATATGCAGGACTTCTTCATTTACGATGTCATTGACGAAGATGCAAATGGCTTCAAATCCTTTTGTGAGTGCAGCAGTTTGCTCATTCAGTGCTACTGCATAGTAGGTTATTTTATGACCCGGATTGAATTGGTTAAGGTATTCTTCATCGTATTGGTAGGTACTAAAAACGGCAATTTTCATATGGTTACAGGTGATTTATTAGAACAGGTTAATTTACTATGGTATTGACGTACTATTCAAATATAGTTTTTTCTCTATAATAAATTAGTTTTTGACTGTTAAGGTTCTGTTCGCTTTATATGTGTAGGTTGTTATGCCCTTATTAAAATTAAAAGCTTATAGGAATGGTGTTTATCTTCGTTTTTATAGAAATAGTTTTGATTTCTGATGAATAGTTGTACTTTTGCCGGCCTGAAAAATGGTGGTTTTAGCTCAGTTGGTTAGAGCATCGGTTTGTGGTACCGAGGGTCGTGGGTTCGAGCCCCATATTCCACCCGTGATGGGACAAGAGATTTTTAAAGGTTTTTTGTCCCTTTTTTTTTGCTCTCTAAAGTCTTGTTTATTAGATAAATATATCGAAACAGTTGAGTCAAATCTGCGGTTCGATGTTTTAAGGAAAATAAATCAAACTTTTCGACGCACATCGAACCAATCAGCCTTCTTTTATCAATAACCCCCGATTTGCTGAAAATCACGCTCAACTGAGAAAGGGTCAAAATACTCCTATCCAAGATAGGTTCCAGTTGCGCCCGCTTGTATTTTTTCTTTTTCGCTTCTTCCAAAAGTGCTTCCAACCGCACCACATTTTCCTCGCAGTCCGATTTGATATTTTTATATTCCGTTCCTTCCAGATCTCCAGCTAACAGCAACTCACGCGCCCTGCTAAGCTTTGCATGGTTTTCCGACAGTTGTTTTGCCAGGGAACTTTTATACTCTTTGTTTTCCAATGTATCACTGGCATGTTCATCCAGGATTACCATCTTGAACAATTCGGCTGTTTTAGTATTGAGTGTATATTCTTTCAACAACTGCATGAATTCCTGGTTCACTTCCTCTGCCTTTAATCGGCAACCACATTCTGAAGAACAGTGGTAATAATGGTAATGCTTGCTTCGTCCTCTTGAAGCACTCCCGCAAAGCGTCCTGGTGCACAATGAGCAACTCAAAAAAACCTTTCAGGAACAAAAGGTCGTTTGACCTGATTTTTGCTTTTAAACTCCGCTTTTTTCCATTTAAAATATCCTGAACTTCCAGGAACAGTGCAGGGGACACCAAAGGCTCGTGGACACCTTTAACAACAGAAGCCTCTTCGTCTTTATATTTCCGGATGTGAATTTCTCCGCAGTAGAAGGGATTCCTCAAATGCCGGGTGAAATTTTTCTTGGTGCAGTCAAGGCCAAAGTCTTTTGCCCGCAGGTAAACTTGACCTAGGGAATATTTACCTTTGACAACTTCTTTGAATGCCCAAATGAGCGCTTTTGCAGGATCTGGATCAATAGCAATATTCTTCTTCCCGTTTTCCGCTGTCCGGTTGATGTACCCCATTGGCGCGAGTCCCGGCCAGCGCCCTTCTTTTCTTGCCCTGCGCATGCCATACATGGTGTTGAGCCCGCGCCTGTCATTTTCAATTTCCGGTGCGGTGAGGTAGATTGCCAGCATCATCTTGTTTTCCGGCACATCCATGTCCAGCGGCTGTTCTATCGCCTGAGGTTCTACACCTAGGGATTTGAGTTTGCTGATCATGTTGTAGGCATCAGGGGCATTCCGGCTGAACCTGTCCCATTTGGTAAATAGCACGAGGTCGGTTTTATTGCGCTGTTTGCGGAGCAACAATAGTAATTTCTCCCATTGCGGGCGTATGAAGATCTTGGCGGAATGATCCTCATAAATGATTTTCCGGATGGAGATATTATTTACCTTGCAATGCCTCGTCAAACGTTCTTCCTGATCACGTTGGGAAAATCCTTTATCGGCCTGCTCATCGGAACTTACCCTTACTGGAGTTGCTATATTTGAGTGGACACGAAGTTAAGAGAATTACATACCTTAACAGAAATTATGTCACGAGAAAGAAAAGCGTACTCGAAGGAGTTCAAGTTGATGAGTGTTGAACTGAGCAATACCCGCACGGATCTGACTGCACTAGCTAAAGAATTGGATATCAATGTAACCTTATTGTATAGATGGCGGAAGGAATTTGTAAACAAACAAGGGAGTAGTTTTCCTGGGAATGGGAAAGTTATCTTGACCGCTGCCGAACAGGAATTGGCCATTTTGAAGAAGAAACTTCGTGAAACACAGATGGAAAGGGACATTTTAAAAAAGGCTATCAGCATTTTCTCCAAGGGCGACAACAAATATTCAGGTTCATAAAAGAGCATAGCAGGATATTTTTAGCCTCAGAAAATGTGCTCGGTATTCAAAGTAAGCCGAGGTGGATTTTATAAATGGACGATGCATATCCCATCAAAAAGGAGCATTGAAAATCAGCTGATTGAGTCCGAAGTCCAACAGTCCTTTGAAAACAGTAAAAAAATATATGTTAGCCCAAGAGTTACACTGGAACTGAATAAGAAAAATATAAAAGTTTCCAGACCACGAGTGGCCAGAATGATGTGGAAAGCAAAACTTAGAAGTATCGTGAAAAAGAAATTTAAGGTCACCACAGACTCCAGTCATAAATTTCCTGTACCGGAAAATATATTGGATCGTGACTTTAAGCCGGAAATAATAAGTACAGTTGGGGTTTCTGATATCACCTACATCAGAACGAAAAAAGGTTGGCTCTATTTGACTACGGTAATTGACCTTGGCGATCGAAAAATAATAGGCTGGTCCTTAAGTTTGACTATGAAGGCAATTGATACAGTGATACCTGCGTTTAAAATGGCTCATAGAAGACGGCCAATTACAAAGGAGCTGATCTTTCATTCTGACCGGGGAGTTCAGTATGCCTGTAATGAATTTAGGTGCCTGCTGGAAAAGAATCCCCTGATCACAAGAAGTATGAGCAGAAAGGGAAATTGCTGGGACAATGCAGTGGCTGAGAGCTTCTTTAAGACGCTCAAAGCTGAATGTATATACCAACATAAGTTTGCAGACAAAGAGCAGGCAGCGCTCATCGTCTTTGAATATATAGAAACTTGGTATAACCCTAAAAGACTACATTCTGCCCCTGGATACCTGTCCCCGGAAGAATTTGGTAGGAACTTAAATAAACAAAAAAATGCTGCTTAACTAAATGTCAACTTTAATGTTGCAATTCCACTGATAGGATGAAATGAATTTTTGACATTTCACTACTGAAAAAAATTCAGGATCTCTGAAATTTTTTCAGTTTGGATCGCAGCTCGGGCCTTCAGAATTCCTTTTTTCCAATTGGCATAAGATTGGATATAGTCTCTTTGAACACAATGTTCAGCGTTTAATTAATTGTAAGTTTTAATCATTAAATCAAATTAAGGAGGACAGACCTATGACACTTGTTAAATTTAATTCCGACAAAAACAAAAATGCAAACGTTCCAGCTTTCAGCAACGTTTTTGATTCCATCTTCAATGACACCTTTTTCTCGGACCGCATGATGACCCGGGTTCCGGCCGCTAACATCAGCGAGACCGCAGACCACTTCCACGTGGAGCTGGCTGCACCCGGCCTGAAGAAAGATGATTTCAAACTGAAACTGGAAAGGGATGTGCTGAGCATTTCGGTGGAACAGGTGAACCAAAATGAAGCAGCGGAGCGCAGCTATGCCAAACGCGAATTCAGCTACAGTTCATTTGTGCGTGCCTTCACCCTGCCTGAAAGCGCAAATGCAGAAGGCATCGAAGCCAAATACAATGACGGGGTATTGTGCATCAATATTCCTAAACGCGAGGAAGCCAAAATGGTAACACGCCAGATCGAGATCAAGTAATTTCAAAAGCTTTTTAACCGGAGCCGCCTAGCAGCGGCTCTTTTTATAAGCAACATATGGAAACAAGATTTGAAATTTCCCTGAACATGAAAACCTGCAAAGGCATCGAAACCTATGGCTGTTTTGATATTGGTCAGGATACCCGCTTTGCGAGGGAGCTGTTCGATAGCCTGCAAGGCAGCAAGGAAGTAACGCCCGATTCGGTCATGACGGTCGATTTGATAAAAAGGAAAAATGGAATTCCTTACCCTTTAGATCTGAAACACTGCAGCCTCGCCCAGCTGGGCGAGAATGTAAAACAGATCAGTAAGGAACTGTTCAAACACCTGAACCTGGAACAATAACCATTCGTTCTAAGGAGAACCTGGATTTAAATATTCCGCAAGGAATGGAGCTGTCCGGCTGTCATGGAATTTAAGGAAGTCCCCTGGGCTGGTGCTGCATACCACTTTACCGCCTTTCAGCCCTGCACCTGGACCAATCTCCATGATCCAGTCGCTTGCGGCAATAACAGAGAGGTCATGCTCAACCAGGATCACGGTATTGCCCTGTTCCACCAGGTAATTGAGTTGAACCATCAGTTTCTCCACGTCTGCCGGGTGCAGTCCGGTTGTAGGCTCATCCATCACGTAAAGTGTCCTGCCCTGCTGGCTGCGCTGCAGCTCAGTGGCCAGTTTGATCCGCTGCGCCTCACCGCCGGAAAGTTCGGTTGCAGGCTGGCCGAGTTTCAGATAGCCAAGTCCAACCTGCCTGACAATATCCAGTCCGCGTGCAAGCGAAACCTCTTCCCTGAAAAATTCCCAGGCCTGATCCACAGTCATTCGGAGAACTTCAGTGATGTTTTTTCCATTGAACGTGATTTCAAGGGTTTCCTCATTGTAGCGTGTCCCCTTACAGACCGGGCAGGGACTGTACACGCTGGGAAGGAACAACAGTTCAACCATAACAAAGCCTTCACCCTGACAATGTGCGCATCGACCTTTTGCAATGTTGAAACTAAAGCGTCCTGCATCATATTTCCTTTTCCGGGCCTGTGGTGTGGTGGCAAAAAGTTTCCTTATCGGATCGAACAGTCCGGTGTAGGTTGCCAGATTAGACCGCGGTGTCCTGCCTATCGGCTTTTGATCTACCTGGACTAATCTTTTGATGTGGCTGATACCCGATGTGATCCTTCCGGTTAACTGTAGGTTTTCTTCCTGCAACAGATCCGGGCTGTTGTCTTCGGGTTCATCCTTCGACTTTTGTCCTAATGCCGCCGAAACCAATGATACCAGTGCCTGGCTCACCAGGGTGCTTTTACCGGAACCGGAAATCCCGGTCACACTGGTCAGCACTCCAAGCGGAAACGCTACATCCAGATGCTGAAGGTTATTCCGGCTCAACGCTTCCAGTTTCAACCATGCCTGAGGCTCACGCGGGTTTTCATTTAGGGTATTTTTCTTATTGAAAATATATGCTCTGGTTTTTGAATCTTTGATTTGCCGAAGCCCCTCAGGCCTGCCGCTGTAGAGGATCTGCCCGCCATCTTCTCCTGCCCCGGGCCCTACATCCACGATCCAGTCGGCGTGCCGGATCACATCCAGCTCATGTTCCACTACAAATACCGAGTTGCCTGTGGCCTTCAGTTTATCCAGTGCGCTTAGTAAAGCCTGTGTATCGGCCGGGTGCAATCCTGCAGAAGGTTCATCCAGTACGTAAACCACCCCGAATAAATTCGAGCGGATCTGCGTGGCCAGCCGAAGACGCTGGAGCTCACCGGGGGAAAGGCTGGGCGTACTTCTGTCCAGGCTCAGATAACCCAAGCCAAGATCCAGTACAGTTTCCAGCCGGGACACCAGGTCAGCTGCAATCCGCTGGGTGACCATGTTTTTTTCCGGATGCGCAGATGATGATATTTTATCTGCCTGGGAATAATCCTTAAAGATCTCGTAGAGCTCATCCAGGGAAAAAGCATGCAGCTCGCTGATGTCTTTTCCGTCAAATGTCACACTTAAAGATTCTTTACGCAGCTTTTTACCTTGACATAGCGGGCAGAGCACACTGAGCATAAACTGGCTCACCCGCTTTTTCATGAGCTGACTCTGGCTTCCGGCAAAAGTTTGCATCACATATTTTTTAGCGCCGGTGAAAGTGCCCATGTAATCAGGCTGTACTTTTCCGGCAATAGCTCTTTTCACCTGCTCCGCGGTATAACGGGGATATACCGGAACTACCGGTTGTTCATCGGTAAATAGAATCCAATCCCGGTCTTTCTTAGGAAGTTTTCTCCAGGGTGTATCCACGTCATATCCCAGAGTGATCAAAATGTCACGGAGGTTTTGACCCTGCCAGGCTGTAGGCCAGGCAGCAATCGCCCTTTCCCGGATGGTCAATGAGTCGTCGGGGACCATAGATTGTTCAGTGACCTCGTAGACCCGCCCGATCCCGTGACATTGCGGGCAGGCACCTTCAGGGGTGTTGGCGGAAAATCCCTCGGCATAAATGATCTCCTGATCCTTGGGATAGTTTCCGGCCCTGGAATACAGCATACGCAATAAGTTGGACAATGTCGTTACACTGCCCACCGAGGACCTGGAATTGGATGCACCACGCTGCTGCTGTAATGCAATGGCAGGCGGAAGCCCTTCAATCTCGTCAACCTCCGGAATGGCCATCTGGTTGAACAGCCGTCTTGCGTACGGAGATACCGATTCCAGGTACCTGCGTTGGGCCTCGGCATACAAGGTACCGAAAGCCAATGAAGATTTACCCGAGCCGGATACCCCGGTAAAGACCACGAAGGCATCCCTGGGGATTTCAAGGCTTACATTTTTCAGGTTGTTTTCCCTTGCGCCGCTTACTTTTACAAAACCTTCGTTTTTCATGCTATCCTTCCTAATTTGTATTTGCTCGAAACTGATATTGATCAAAAATTCTACTGCCTGGCGTTCAGCCTTTATTGCCCAAAAATCAAATTCATCATTTGATCTTGTAAGTTAACCAGAGCACTTCATCTTCAATCTGTTTTACACGCTCCAGCTTTAATAAAGTGGCTTCTCCTTTTTTAACCGAAGGCTCAATTTCAAACAGGGTTGATGTTTCAATAGTCCCGTCCGCAATTGGCAGTATCAGTTGATGCAGTTCATCAATGAGCCCCTCATTCAGGAAGCTGCCATTGAGGCGGGCACCGCCTTCGAGCATGAGTTTCCTGATACCAAAAAGCGCCCGCAATTTATACAAAGCAGTCTTAAGATCTACTTGTTCCTGCCCGGCGAAAATATAAGAAACACCGATATCCTGCAAATGCGCCAGATAGGCGTCCGGAACTGCCTCAGTCAATACCGTGATGACATGGTCCCCCTGCATCTCCGCATTTTGCCATCCCAGTTTTCCAGAGCCGTCTATGGCAATGGCAAAGGATTCCGCGTCTGGTACTGCTACGAAATCCTCGCGTTCGATTTCCTGATGGCCTTTTTTGAGGATAGGCTTAGCGTACTGCGTAAAATCTTTCTCCATGGTTGTGCGGCCGACGATCCAGGCCTTGTTACCGATCTCTGTATGAATCTGCTCAAACTTCTGCGCCAGGTGTTTAACCTTGGGGTTATTTCCCCATTTCTCTGAAAGTATTTTCCCGTCTACCGAAGTCATCATCAGGCAGATTACATATGGACGTTCATTTTTCATTTTTTTATGTGAGTTTTTTTCAAGCTATCAATAACGTGACCATTTATTCAACATCAGTCGCCGAGGCCAAACGCAATGAGCTACCTTCGCCGAACGCTTATCGGAGATGGGCAAGCTTATCCAGGTTGACTACTGCTGAAAAGTCCTTCAAGAGCTGCTGTAGTTTTGGGTTGACGACGTTACGGCAAAAAGGCTTATCGGGGTCGGCGAAATAATAGTTCAGGTATTCAGGAGTGTTCAGCTTAAACGAACCCAATCTCAATACTTCAGTGATGAGTGGAGCCTCAAAGTCCTGCTGTGAGTCCTGTACCATCCCGACCGCCTGTGCCTGCTGTTCCCTGTCCATCGTATACACTGCGGAACGGTATTTATCACGCATGCTGTGATCGGATGTGCTGCTGTGCGTGTGCAAATGGACCGCAATCAGGATTTTCATGGGGATGATCTGCGGATCAAATTCCACCAGCACCGCTTCGCTGAATCGGGACGGATCTGCTGATGAGGCGACCCATCCCTGCTCAACTGTAGTCACTCCCTTCAGTGAAAGAAAAATGGCTTCGGTGCACCAGTGACAACTTCCGCCAAATCCAATCTTTTCCATTTTTTACAGGGTGCTTTCTTCCTCATCTGCGTTCCCATCAGGCCCGCTTAAAGCCTGCAGGTCATCATCTATCAGGTCATATTCGCCTGCATCCAGATCTGCCTCATTGACCGTGTCAAAACCTGCACCCCTTGAAAGCTCTGCCTCATCGCCATCGGCTGCCTCAGCCTGTTTGATGTTGCTTTGCTCACCCTGATCCCTAGGCTTCGGGCTGATGCCCTTTTCCGGTTCGAGCGTAAAAGATGCTGCGCTAGCCTCGGTGGCCTGATCCAGTTCTTCCTGTTGATGTGGTTCCTGGCCGGCCAGCAGCGAATCGTCTTGTTGATTTTCCTGAGTATCCATAATTATAGGTTTTATGTTAAGTAAACACCGCTCAGCTACAATCGTTCTGGAAAGTTTAAAACAATAAATGGAACGACTAGCCAGGCACATTTATCAATCTACAGATCTACTGTTCAGAAATATGCACACCGAAATGAACCTGGCCGGTTAGAACATCTTTACCTTGATAATTGGATAAAAAGGAGAAGCCCTGGCAATTAGCCAGGGCTTCTCCTTGTAGGCTGAATTAACTCGGCTCATGCCGTTTTAAGTTCGTTTTTGTAGCTGCTCTCGTACATCTTCAAATGCTTTTTAAGTTCCTTGCGGGCTACATGAATGCGGGTTTTTACAGTTCCTATAGGGATATTAAGTTCATCAGCTATTTCATGGTATTTTTATCCTTCAAAATATCTTAGGAAAGGAACGGAGTGTTCGGGTTACAACCTGCTGAGTGCGGTTTCGATGTCTTTCATTCATAAGAAATTTATTCTCCGCCTGATTTCTGGTTGCACTCATGCTCAGGTGCTGCGGAGTAAATTCTTCAGTGTTTTGGATAATGCATTTTTCCTTGAACCTTTGCGGTAATCATTGATAAGGGTGTTTTTCATGATCGTATACAACCAGCCCTTCAGATTGGTGCCTGCTTTATACAGGTGGTGGTAACGGATCGCTTTGATTAAAGTATCCTGTACCAGGTCATTGGCATCTTCTACATCCTGGGTAAATTTCATGGCGAAGGTTTCCAGGCATGAACGGTGATCGCATACGGCGTCATTGAATGAGATAGTTTTCATAAGTAGATGATATTAGTTTTTTGTTTTTAATAGGCAGGTCTATGAACACAAATCCTATACCAATTGAGAGAAAGTAGAAATATGTAATTATTTTCGCTGGATATATAAACGAAAAAGCCCCTGCTGATCACAGGGACTTTTTATGGAATACAGATAGTACTTATTTCAGTGCAGCCTTCAACTGGCCGGTGGCATATGCCATCGCTTCTTTAGCTTCCGGTACAACAGCACCCATTCCAAAGAATTCATGGGTCACCCCGTCATAGTTCTTGCTGTCCACTTTCACATCAGCAGCCCGGAGCTTATCGGCCAGCAACATGCCGTCACTTTGCAGCGGATCGATCTCTGCAGTAATGATCGTTACCGGAGGCAGTCCTTTCAGGTTTGCTGCGACCAGGTTGATGCGCGGATCTTTTGCCTCGGCCATCGAGCTCAGGTAATTTTTTACAAACCACATCATCATGGGTTTATCCAGTGGTTTTGCTTTCGCATGGGCCTGGTAAGACTTGGTATTCATGTCTGATCCGGCCACCGGATAAACTGCCAGTATTGCCGTTGGGATCATGATCTTGCTGTCTTTGGCTTTGATGGCTGTATTGATGGCCAGGTTACCGCCCGCACTTTCTCCGGCTACAGCAACCCGTTTTGGGTCTCCTTTGAAAGATGCTGCATTTTTCAGAACCCACTGGTAAGCGGCGAAAGCATCATTATGGGCAACCGGGAATTTATGCTCCGGCGCCAAACGGTAAGCTACCGAAACTACGATCGCACCTGTTTGCTCAGCCAAAGCCTTTGCCGATGCGTCATATACATCCAGATTGGCGATCACAAAACCACCCCCATGGTAATAAACAACAACAGGCAGGGGACTGCTTCCGGCTTTAGGGGTATACATACGCAAATGGATATTGCCTCCGCTCACCGGGATGTCTTTGCCCATGGTATCCACGTTCATCACGGGAGCCGGGATGTTGTTTTCCTTCATCAGGGCCATTACAGCATCAGTTGGGGTATGGTTCTTCCGTGCCTGTACCGCGGTTAGTTCAGGAATGGGTTTATCGCCGTAACTGGCCAGCTTCTCCATCACTGCCTGCATTTCGGGTCTGATGGTCGGTGCCCATTCAGGTGCAGGTCCCATTGGTTTGACCGCGTTTACCGTAGATGCAGTGTCTTTCATCATGGTATCAGTTGCAGCCATTGTGCTGTCTGCCGATTCAGAACCGGTCTTGTTACTTTGACATGCCGTGAGTCCGATTGCGCCGGCTACAGCCATAGAAATTAATAATTTAGTTTTCATAATTAGGTAGATAGAATTCTTTCTATCTAACACACTGTCAGCACTCTTGTTTTGAGTGTCTTACCGTTAAAACCAGTGGTTGTGAGTTTTAGAGATTAATCATCCAATTGACGCTTCTTAAGCACTAAATTTTAATGACCATGCCCTCCCTCGCTACCGGAAGTTCGATCTTTGGCAACTCTTTTAACATTTCTTCAGACAGGTGGGTCAGCAGGATCTGCTTGCAGGTCAGCCTGGGAATCTCTGCAATGAGCTTAAGGTAATTCAGGTGTGTTGGGGTACTGGTATGGTAAAAATTGCACTCACAAATAAACAGATCAGCGCCTTCGCTTAAGGGCACCAGGTTTTCCGTCCAGCTCGTGTCTCCGGAGTAACTCAGGATCTTGTCACCAATGGTAATGCGCAGGCCGTGTGAAAGTGCCGCCTGGGAATGTACTACCGGAAATGCTTTAACCTGGATTCCAGCCAGCCTGATGACCTGGTCAGGAGCATAAGCTAAAAATTCTACCGGAAGTTTCTCGGTTTTATCAGATGCGGGATACAGCAGATCAAGCAGTGCTTTAATCCTGGCTTCACCTGTCGGGGGCGTTACAATGGTCAGTTTTTTCTGGCGCTTATTGACAGCGGCATCCATCAAAAAGTAGGGCAAGCCTCCGTAATGGTCGCCGTGAAGGTGCGTGATCAGGATCACATCGATATCTTCAGGCTTCACCTCAAACTTTTTTAAGCTTTGAAGTACTGTTGCTCCGCAATCTATGAGCACACCGGCTTTTGGTGTATGCAGGTAAAAGCAGGTGTGGAACTGGCCCCCGCTGGCGAATGCATCTCCGCAACCCAAAATTCGCAGGCTATTGGTGGTCATACTGAACGTTTGGTGAACAAATGAATTACCGGCTTTTTTTTAACGCGGATGCCACTACAGCTGTTATCAGGGCTCCAAAAACATAATAGCCCACTGTCATCGCCTTGATGCCGTCTGTTTTTGCGACTGGTTTGGGGTTCAAGCCTAAAGGCTCGGGCAGCTTAACTGCGCCAATGCCCGCAAGCAGGCCCATAGCGATTGCCTTGGTAAACAAATGCTGGCTTTTTGCTGAAGCGATCCAGCTGTAATAAATCGTATTTGAAATGATGTCCCCTGCCAGCGTAGCCTTATAAAGATCATCCGTGTCGGAGATGTTGCCGCCAAAATAGCGGACTGTTTTTTGAAGGGCCTGTTCACCCAGGAAATCAATTCTGGGCGTAGTTTTTTTATCCTTTAAAGATTCATGCAGCACATTGAGTGCGACGGCGCTGGCAAAACCAGCAAATAGGTTACTTATCTTTCCCATGTTTTTAATAATTGATGAACCAAGTATAATCCAGAACACAGCCATTTTTTTCTGACTGGCTGCGTGTTTCAATTCAACAACCAACGGATATTTAAAGTTTGAAAAATCATCCCCATTGATAACGCGTTATTAGGCGGGCTAAAGCAGCCTGTGGTGTGATGGCGACGGTATAAGTTCCAAGTATGTTGTTTTGGATGTTAGCAACTTAGCCAGGCCGGGGTTTTGATGCGCGGAAATGTCTGCGGTGTGCTGGATGGTGGTAAGGGTGGAGTAGCTGCTATTGCCCTTGTGCAAATTTATTCTTGTTCTTTTTTCGGGTTTTGATCGGGGTGCAGGAATTCCTGACTGCGCTCCCGGAGGTCATCCAGTTTTTGGTTGGACTCGGCAATGCGTTCGAGCAGCTCGCTCTGTTTTTTCAAAATATCATTGGAAATTTCTTTCGCGCTCTAAATGTCATTCGCTTAATTTTGTTCTTCCATGGTCTTTTTTTTATCTAATATAAAGCTTGTAAATTAATAACGGTAAAAATACAGGTCACAGTATAGTGACGGGTTTGCAGGCAGTAGCTGAGTTTGAAATTAAGATAGGGAATCAGAGAACAAATTTATCTCTCTACCATCTTCGAAAAATCGAAACCGTTCTTTTAAGAACTGGTTTATTGAAACAACTCGTTTTCTCAGCAGAGAAAGACGCGCAAAAGTTCTATCTGAAAGGCAACAGGTCGGCTGGGGTCAGGTTAAGGGCTGCATTGCAGAAAAGTAAGGTGTTAGCGCAGGAAGTTCGCCAATCAGTATTGGCGAAAAAAAACAAAAAATAGGTTTATCGGGTTTATTGGGAGCCGTTCTGCTGGAACGGCTCCTTTTTATTTTTGAGATGTATCATGGTTAAACTTTTTATCGTAGGTTATCCGCTGGATATGGCGGAGGCGGAATTAATTGAAATGGTTGCAGCACATGGGATGCTGCACAATATGGTTTGATGATGGAGGAATCGACGGGTAAGTCCAAAGGATTTGGTTTCTTGGAGATGCTGGAAAGGCAGGGTGCCGAACGGGTGATCGCGGCTTTAAACGGGCTGGTCCTGCGTGGAAGGCTGCTCACGGTGAAGTTTGCAGATAAACCGGTCAGGCAGCGTATCGCCGGCGCTGTCATTGCTGCTTAAATGCTAACTCATGATGGCAGCGCTGGAAAACCTTCAGTGCATCTGCTTGTTGTTTGTATAAACATCGATTTATGCTGACAAAAATTGAAAACCTGCCTGATCATGTATTGGGTGTCCGCGCTGCGGGAGAAGTTGATAAAAATGACCTGGATACGGTATTTTTACCTGGCCTGCAAGCCTTAGCTGATCGATACGGCGAGATTTATTATCTGTTGGTATTGGAAACGCCTGTGGAGAATTTTACAGCTGGTGCCTGGTGGAGTGATCTGGTTGCGGGAATTAAACACCTGACCCATTGGAAGAAGATGGCGATCGTGACTGATCAGAAAGCAATTGAAAATTTCACCGATATCTTCAGTTATGTAGATCCGGGTGAGGCGAAAGGTTTTCAGCTTTCAGAACTCGATGAAGCGATCAGTTGGGTAAGCATCAAAGCAGATTGATATGCGTGCGTATGTATTGTTAGCCATGTTGCTGGGTTTTGGGCTGAAGCTTTCGGCGCAAAACGATACGGCACGTTATACCAAAACGCCGACGGGCTATTTGATGGTCTTGCGTCAGGGAGATGATGTGTTCAAGGAAATTGAGAAAATGGCAGTTGCCGAAAAGATACCTTCAGCAAATTTAACAGGGATGGGATTTGTAAATGCGAAGTTCGGTTTTTTTGATTTCAAGAAGAAGGAATATAAACCTAAGGATTTTCAGCAGGTGGAAATGGGCAGTATGACCGGTTCCATCGCCTGGCAGAAAGATAAGCCTTCACTGCATGTGCATGGGGTGGTCACTGACGCATCCTTTAAAGCCTGGGGCGGGCATTTGCTGTCCGCGACGGTGAGTACCGGGTCCCTGGAAATTATGGTGATCGTGCACGACAAAAGGTTGGAGCGGAAAATGGAAGAGCCGCTTGGTGCGAATGTCTTGCAGTTACAATAGTTTAAAAGGATGAAAGAACTGCTGTTTAAAAATTGGGAAAGTCTCTGGCATGTAGCGGTCTGTACATTGCTGGCCTATTTTGTGTTGTTTTTGTTCATTCGCATATCTGGTAAACGCACACTGGCGAAATTGACGGCTTTTGATTTTGTGGTGTCTGTGACCCTGGGTTCTACGCTTTCCTCCATGATGCTCGGGAAAGTGACCCTGGCTGAAGGTGCGGTAGCGCTGGTGGTCATTATTGGTTTGCAATATGCACTCGCCTGGATGGCCAGGGAATCCAAGCCCCTGGAAAAGGTCATCAATTCTTCGCCCACAATGGTGTTTTACCGGGGTGATTTTTTAGAGGATGCGATGAAGAAAGAAGTGCTGACCCATGAAGAGATTTATGCGGAGATCAGGAAGTTCCGCATGCTGGATGTGGACCAGGTAGAGGCTGTGGTGATGGAACTGAACGGGGAGCTCACGGTGATCAAGAAATCGCCGGGTTCCGCGCATACATCGTTGAAGGCTCTGGATAGTGAAGGCTCATGATGGGCAGCTATGAACCGGCACTGATTCTGACCCTGCGTATGGATGAAGCATCAGCTTTGTATTTTGATGGCCTCCGTCAGCTGCATTTTCCGCCGGAACGGAATTTTTTGAAGGCGCATTTGACGCTGTTTCACAAATTACCCGAGGATGCCGGGCTTTTGGAGCGTCTTTCAGTGGTTGATTTCGCTGGGTTTGAAATGGAGGTAACGGGACTGATCAATCTGGGCGCAGGGGTGGCCTTTCGGCTGGAAAGCGAAGAATTGCTCCGATTGCGTCATCGTTTGATGGAGTTATTTGAATTTGGGCTTTCTGCTCAGGACAGCCAGGGCTTCCGTGGACATGTCACGGTTCAGAATAAAACCAGTCCGGAGCAGGCCAGGACTTTGCTGGCTGAGCTGTCTGCTGGTTTTAAGCCCTTCCGGGTGCAGGCCCTGGGACTGGATATTTGGTACTACCTGGGCGGGCCATGGGCACATGCAGGGTATTATCCCTTTGGGAGTTAAATGGTTTTTAGCTTACTGATCGCTATAGGCCTGCAGGTTCAGAAAACGCTGGGTTTTCTGGTCTTTTTCTCCGTCGAAAAATTGTTTTAGGACTTGCTGAAAAACCGGGTCTGATCCGGGAACAGCAGCAAACAGGGTCATACTGGAACGGAGCTTCAGATCATCCGGGCTGCCCAGGATTTGCTGTGTGCTCCGGTCTGTATGTTCTAGAAGGGCTTTGCTGATGGTGATCAGTCTTGGGCCAAGCGTAGTATGGCTAAGGTATTCCCTGGCTTCTTTGAGGTCTTTAATGCCGTAAAATTTTGCAGATTCAGAGAAACCCAGCCCCTGGATCTGCGGAAAAATGTACCACATCCAGTGGCTTTCTTTCCTGCCATACCTGATTTCTGTAAGTGCTTTTTCATAATCCCGCTCCTGGGCAAGCAGGAAACGCTCTAGTCCCTGGGAATCTGTGGTGTCCATAGTGTGATGGATTTGGTTATTCGTTTATTCTTCTTCGTCTTTTTTAATGATCAGGCTTTCCTCGGTGGGTACGGGGTTATTGCTTCCTGTTCCAATAGTTTTTGGGGGATGTTCTGTTTCTTCCTGTTTTACGAATTTTTCCAGCGCCTCTGAGGGCCTGACGTCCTGCTGGTTCTGTTGTGATGATTGCTGATTTTCCATAATGCTTTTTTTAATCCTTAACACTGTGGAAGGGCTAATGGTTTAGCGGAACTGAAGGATTTTGTTTGGAATGTGAGCAGGATGAGCCCTTACAGGCGATAACGCAGGGCCAAATTTCTTGCAATCGCCTTCAGCAGGTCTGGCTTGTCGGAAATGGTGGTGTCGGCGGCATACCATTCACCTTTCCCGGTAGGTACGAGTTCGAATTCTTTTCCCTCCATTTCAATACGGATCAGGGTGCTGAGTTTGTTAATGGATTTGGTGAGTACCTTGTAAGTATAATCCCTCCCTTCAAATGTAATGCGCAGTGGTAGTCCCATAAAACAAATATATCATTAGGGTTGGATTTCAAAATGGTTATTTAAAAATCGATGCTGATGGGTATTTAAAGTATATTGTTTCAAACTTAGGGGTTTGGGAGTTGTTTAAAGTAAAAGTTTCGGCTATGAAAAAGGAAGAATTTGCAGATGCACAGGACATCAATATGGACAATGATTTTGAGGTTGAGTATTGGACCAGCCAATTGAAGGTTACCAATGATGAGTTGAGGGAAGCAGTTGCCGAGGTGGGCAATGGCATCGAAGCAGTTAAAGTTTATTTAAATAAAGCATAATACGAGAGTTATGGAATCATTTGAGATACAATTACTGGAAGATCGCTTCCGGGTGGAACCGCAGGATAATGGCGTATACCGCATCCTGGAAGGGGAAAATAAAATTGGGGTCATTTACGCGGAAGCAGAGGGAGACCAGGTCAGGTGGTTCAGCCAGGATGAGCTGGACGAGGGCTTTGTTCAGCAGTTGGGTGAGCTGATCACTGAGCACAACCTGTAACGATGAAAAGCCTGTTCTATGAGATCGCAGCATACCAGCTGTTTGCTGCGGGGGATGACCTCACGGTGATCCCTATGGCGGATGGCGTCTATCGGATTTGTTTTGCCGGTCAACAGATTGTGGACCTGTACCCCGAGATTACTGCTGCGGGAATATACTGGAATGGTTTTGGGCTGATTGAGCCCTGGCGCGCTGAGGAAATTGGCGCTGCAATATTCGCTTACGAAGTCTAATGCTGAAGTGATGAAAAAGAATTTTGAATTGTACCAGTTGGCTGATGATGGGCTGATCCCCAATAGTTGTTATCCGCTGATCGTTTACCATAATGTCCTGGACGGACATCCGGGAAATGCGGCTGATTTTCTAGAAGACGGCTTTGCAAAAAATGTCTGGGGTAATGCCTTCAGGTGGCGGGTGTATGATTTCCACCATTACCATACCAATACGCATGAGGTACTCGGGGTATATGTTGGGACAGCGGAATTGCAACTGGGCGGACCCCAGGGGAAATTATTGCATGTTGCGCCGGGCGATGTATTGGTTCTGCCTGCCGGAACGGGTCATATTTCGTTAGTCCATAGTGATGATTTTGCGGTCGTGGGTGCTTATCCCGGTGGGGTGGAACCGGATCTGATTAAGCTTACGGACAGCCGGCCGGAAGCGGTTCGGGAGCAGGTGGATGGCATCCCGGTTCCGGAGCTTGACCCTGTTTTTGGTGATCACCAGGATGCGGCGCTCCGCAGATGGGATGAATTGCGTGTTTAATTTAAATGCTGATGAATATGAAAGCTAAAGTATTGAGCCCTAAACAGCATGCGCTGGTGGATTATGCCTTGACCGGGGCTTTAATGGTCTTGCCCAGCCTGCTGAAACTGAGTAAGAAAGTCCGTTGGATTTATGCAGCGGAAGCTACAGTGCTTTTGCCTTATGTTGCGTTGACCCGTCAGCCTGTGGCGGTAAAAGGACTGATCCCTTTTAAAACGCATGGGAAAATCGATCCCTTTAATGTTGCCCAGTTTGCTTTGCAAAGCCTGGCGCCTGCTTTCCGTAAAAACCGGAAGGAATTGTGGTTTAACCTGGCCTTTACGGCGATTGCTGGTGCAACGGTTCTACTGACAGATTGGAATGGCAGGACAAAAAAGTGATGGCTGGCTTAAGGATGTTCAAGGATGTTGACCAGCTGGTTAAAGGGGTCCTGTACAAAAAAGCGCCGGACGCCCCAGGGCTCTTCGGTGAGTGGGTAAATGATCTGGAATCCAGCTTTCTTCATGGCGATGTAGATGGCATCCAGATTGTCCACTTCGATGGACAGATCAGGTACCGGCGTACCTGAGCCGCCTTCACTGGCGATACTGATCTGAACTTGCATCTGCTGAGTGGAGCCGTAGGTGATGATCCAGCCATGGTTCATTAGTTCTTTTAATCCCAGTATTTCATTGTAAAATGTTTTGGCTTTCTCCAGGTCATTTCCCTGGATGTTGGCCACAATTCTTTTGACGCTCATGGTTTTAATTGGAGTTGCTGTTTGATTTCAAGGGTATCGCACCACAATTTGAAGCAGTTTCTTTGTTTGCGTAAACTTGAACCGGATTGTCTAAGAGGCTTTGCATTTTTAGGGGCTTGTCTTTGAACCTGCTTTCTGATCAGGTACTTTAATTTAAATTGGGTTTCAACAGGCTGTGCAGGCGTTTTGTGACATCATCCAAATCAAAGGGTTTTGAAATGAATCCATCAGTATGGATCTCGGGCACTATTTTTTCCGGGCTCATGTGGGCAGACATCATCACTACCGGAATGTTCCGGGTGTCTGAATCTTCTTTGATCTCCTGGCACAGGGCAAGACCGTTTCCGTCGGGAAGCATGATGTCCAGCAGAAACAGGTCAGGCAGTTCATCTTTCATCCTGCTTTTGATGGCGGCAACATTCGGAAATACTTCCACGTCAAAACCTTCGTTGACCAGTAATAATTCCAGGATGTAGCCGATGTCCTGGCTGTCTTCTAATATATAAATCTGCTGCATATTCGTTTGTGTGTATTGAGCTAACAAGTTGAGCGGTTGATGGTTTGAGGAAATTCGAAAGACTGTCGGAATTTCGTAGCATTTGCCGCAACTTGACAAACAACGGTGGCTCATTTACCTGAACGGCTTTGCCCGCTGCATTTTTTACTGCAATATTTAACCTGCTCCCAGTTCTTTTCCCATTTCTTGCGCCAAGTGAAAGGGCGCTGGCAGATGGGGCAGATCTTGGTAGGCAGGTTCTGTTTTTTTATGGGCTTCATGTTTAGCCGTAACGTTTTTTCCAGTCGGACTTCAGGTGTTTGTAAATGGGGTTGGCCTCGGCCTGTTTGTATTTGTCATAGAAGATTTGGGCTGCAGCTGCTTTTTCGGCTTCCCCTGTCCCGCGTTCGTTAAGTTTGTAGTCGTTGTCCTTTTGGTATTTGACCCCGCCTTTGTAGTTGGCGTATCTTCTGGCCCTGGTATAACCCATCTGGAGGTATTTACGTGCCATGTCTGCGCCCACGAAATCGTTATTCTGGAGGTACTGGCTGAACATGGAGAATATCTGTTCGCTGCTTTTGATGGCAATTTCCACGTTTTTAAAACGCCAGTGCTGGCCGATCTCGGATTTGTAGGGCTCGCAAATCAGTACGCCCTGTTCGCCTTTTCCGACTTTGTATTTTTCAGGATGCCGGCGGTAATCGATATCCGGTTTCCAGGGATAGGAACCGGTATCGAAGTTCAGGTAGGAAGGTTGTTGAATTTTAGGCATGTGTTGGGTTTGCTACCAGGTTAACCATGTTTATTTGGAAATGGTTTTTGAACATTGGGAACTCACGATCAAATAAAAAAGCCGGATTGCTCCGGCTTTAGTTTTCATAGGTAGGTGTAGGTATTTTATTCACTGATATTTTCCAGGCGGTGGCGGTAGGTCTCAATTTCACTCAAAGCCTCGCGGATACCGGTGCGCTGTCTTTGCAGCAGTTCGATGTGGTCGGCATGGGTAGCGGGGTCATCCAGCGTCTGGTCGAATTTTTCGATGGCTGCTTTTTCTCCGGTTTCGATGGCGTTAAGGATGGCCAAATCTTCTTTGCTGGTCAAAGCTTGTTTGATGTCGATCCAGGTACGGTGCAGTGCGCCCAATATTCCGCCTGTTTCATTTTCAGATTCGCCACCATGTTGTTCCAGGTGTGCTTTCAGGTCATCGGCAAAAGCAGCGCGCTGGGCGGAATATTTCAGGAAAAGCCCTTGCAGTTCTATACTCTCAGTGGTTTCGCTCGCAGATTCGTAGCCTTCTTTACCATCGTTTAGGATATTGATCAGGCCTTTCAGGTCGCTGATGATTGTTTTGTTGTCTTCCATGGTTTTAGGATTGTTGTTTGTGATAACCTGCTACCCGGGAAAAAGTTTGCTTTTTGTAGGGTTGGGTGATAGGGGTTACCTGATCCTCAATTCAAGGAGCAATCAATCTTAAATTGCCAATGACTGCTAAAATGAAACGCCCCGGAAAATTGCCGGGGCGTTTCATTTTAGCAAGGTAATATTACTCTGCGGAAGCAGGAGCATTGATAGAGGTCTCCGCAAGCTCGGTAAGCGCTACATCGGTCGCTTTTTCATTTTCCAGGGTTTGGGAGAGCAGTTGTTCTACTTCTGTATGGCCCATGTTAGCTGCAAATACCCGTAAGGTACCATAAGTTGCAATTTCATAGTGCTCGACTTTCTGAGCGGCAAGGATCAATCCTGCATCGCGGATCATGGTCCCTTTATCGGTATCCTCAATAATCCCGCTGGCTTCTTCCAGCAGACCTGCCATCGCATCGCATTTTTTGGCCACCGCTTTTTCGTCCAGGAGTTCAAATACTTTTTCCAGGGTTTCGATGTGCTGCTGGGTTTCCTGGGTATGTTTTTCAAATGCCGCCGCAAGTTCAGGACTGGTCGCCGCTTTCTGCATTTTTGGCAGGGCTTTCACCAGATGTTTTTCTGCCCAGTAGATGTCTTTCAATTCGTCAACGAAGAATTCATGAAATTCTGAGTCTTCCATTTTGCCGGTTTTCGAAGCTGCTGCTTTCGAAGCTTTTGTAGTTGCCATAATTTTGTTTTTTATAAGTGAATAGATGTAGTCACAGAACAATTTGTGAGGGATGGTGGTTTTTAAAATAAAAAAATATGGATCCATTTAATATCATCATCAGACCAGGAGGTAATCAGATTGACCTCAACATCCACCCTCAGGAAGCAGGCACTTATAAAATCATTTATCATGGCGCATTGCTGGGAGAAATATTTATGGGCAGCGGCGGGGAAAATTGGGAAGCCATTACCGCCGATGAGCTGGAACCCGGAGGTTATCCGGTTTATGAGTATGATGAAAGTTCTGGGCACCAGGACCTGCTGCTTGATGAGCAGGTGATCCAGGAGATTGGGCATGAAATTGCCAAAAGCCAGAACCTAGCCTAAGGAAACTTTCATTTATTCTGGTTTATTGTTCTCATTGAAATCCTCAGATGAACTTCCGGTGTGACTATCGCTATCATCCGGATTCTCGCTAGGTTTCGGTGAGGAGCCTGTATAGCCATCATCGCTTAAAGAATCGTAGCCTTGGGTGCCTGTATTATCCAGTCCGTCCCTGGGACTAATTGGTGTAGAGGGGTGATGGGTTTCTTTGCCATAGCTCAATTGATTTATTTAAAAACACTACCTGGGTACTTTTGTTTTGACGTGGCCCCTGGAACCTCATTTCCCCTTATTTTTAATTTTTTAGAAAAATTTTGAGAGGTTAGCAGGATTGACAGTGTTTTGGGGCGCAATGATTGGCACATTGCATTTGGAGATATCTAATACCGCCAAAGTCAATCACCCGGTATCAGCACTAACAAGACTACAAGGATACCTACCCTTCTTTCTAATCGTGGTGGCTGGTTTCGGGATCATGGACGATGCCGGAGATATCCCTGTCACCGGACCGACAATTGCCCAGGATCATAATTATAACCTGTTTCTTTTCAGGACAAGAAGTCCGGCAGCTGCAATCAGCAATAAACCGGAGGCCAGGTATTTTCTATGGGCTTTCGGTTTTCCCGGTAAACCCCATCCGCCATATACCGCATTTCCAAAAGCGGCCGGCAGGAATAAATTGCCGTCAGTTTTTTCAATCGGTTCGGCCTGTTTTAAATATCCTTTGATGACCATTCCTGTAATTGTCCGGGTGATCATGGGAAACAGGGCATAACTCGCCCTCAGCAAATGAGAAAGGCTGCCGATCATGGTTTCGGACCTTGGCCGCAGGGAAACCTTGACTACTGCCTGAGCGATGCGTGCGGGATCGTAAACCGGCGGAGCAGGTTTTATACTTTTCCCGGTATAGTTTGCTGCGTGCTGAATACCTGGTGTATCCAGGAAGGCCGGGAAAATATCGCAGACATGAATCTCCGGAAATCCGCTCAGTTCAGCTTTTAACGCGGCAGAAAATCCCCTGAGCCCGAATTTACTGGCAGAGTAACCTGTTCCATAGGGTACCGGAAGAAATCCACCAATAGAAATGTTGTTGATAATGATGCCCCTTCCTTGCTTCTTAAAATAGGGAAGTATTGCATGAGCCCCATGAATGTATCCCATAAGGTTGGTCTTGATGACCTGATCCAGGACAACTACAGGTGTTTCCTCAAAAAGTCCCGCGGCAAGGACCCCGGCATTGTTTACCCATACATCTACACCGCCACCAAAATCATCGGCCATTGCGGCGACACTGATCATGTCGCCGGACTCAGTTACATCGGCCTGTATATATTTGACCTCAGCTCCAAGGCTTTCACATTCTGCAGCGATTTCTTCCAGCGCTGTCAGATTCCTGGAGGCTAGCACTAATTTTTCTTTCCTTTGGGCAAAAGCCAGCGCAATTGCTCTTCCTGCTCCACTGGTTGCACCCGTTATGACTATCGTTCTAAGCATTTTTTCTAGGTATTGATTCATAATCATGATTAACCATATGGAACTCCAGATTGTTTCGTTTCGGTTACCACAGACTACTTGCCGGTCTCCATGTGCGGCGCATCTACAGGCTTGGATTCAGGAGATCCTTTCTGACGCAGGTAAATGGTCAGGAATACGATTGCAAGTACCGAAAGAAATTCACTCTGCCAGTTCTGAAAGGTTTCAAACCAGAATTCTGCCTGGCCTAAATACGCGGCTACACTTTCTTTTGGCAGATGTTTGGCAAGCTGCTCCACATTGTGGTTCTGCCAACTGCCGTAGAAGTGCAATACCCAGGAAAACAGGAACAGCAGCGAAAAAACGATGGATAGCGAACGGCTGTACAGCCAAAGGACCCAGCCGCCTTTTTTTACTGCCCAGGGAGCGTTTTTCGCGGCCTTTGGCTCCCGATCTACCTCTTCGGGTTCATCCAGCTTTTTAGATTCTGCGGAGCCGATTTGTCTCAATGAAATGGTTAGCATAACATATAATGACATTTGCAGGAACTCACTTTCAAAATTCTCAAATGTAGCAGAAATAAAATGACCGCTTTTCAGGTAGGTGCCGAGTCCGAGTTCTGGAGCATGCTCTTCGGTCAGGTCTTTATTATGCTGTTTCCAGCCTGTGAGTCCCTGCGCCGTCAGTGTGAGAAGAAACAAAGACAGGAAGACCAGGCTCAGCCCGTTCCGGTAAAAAAAGCCATATCTGGCCCGGTTTGCTAAGTTGTTCATTTCGATTGGTTTATTATTCCTAAACAGCTCGGGAATAAACTTGTTTCGGGGATTTATGCTGAAACTTTTTCTTTTTCAAGGTGTTGGTTTAGCTGTCTAACTATTTAAAACATCCTTATGAAAGCAGCAGTATTTCACAAACCTGGAGACATCAGCTACACGACCGTAGCGGATCCCAGAATTGAACTGGCGACAGACATCATCCTAAAAGTAACTTCCACCGCGATCTGCGGATCCGATCTGCACATCCTGAGTGGTTCCGTACCTCAGACCACTGATATGGTCATGGGGCACGAGTTTATGGGTATCGTTGAAGAGGTCGGTGCGGAGGTCAAAAACCTAAAAAAAGGCGACCGGGTGATTGTCCCTTTCCCGATTGCCTGCGGTTCTTGCTTTTTTTGTAATCATGGCGCCTCTCCAAGTTGCGAGAATTCCAACTACAAACATTATGGGCCGAATGGTGACCTGATGGACCAAAAAGGGGCAGCATTGTTCGGTTACACGGATCTTTACGGCGGTTATTCCGGCGGACAGGCAGAGTACGTACGTGTACCTTATGCGGATGTAAGCCCGAGAATCATTCCTGACAACATCACCGATGAACAGGCCTTATTTCTTACGGATATTTTTCCTACCGGCTGGTCGGGCGTAGACTGGGCACAAATGAAGGGCGGAGAGGTGGTCGCCATCTTTGGTTCTGGTCCTGTCGGCCTGATGGCACAAAAAGCAGCATGGCTGCACGGTGCCAGCAGGGTGATTGCGATCGATCCGCTAGATTACCGTTTGGAAAAAGCAAAAGCAGTCAACAATGTGGATACCCTCAATCCGCATAAAGTGGATGTGGTAGAAGCCATCCGCGAAATGACGCAGGGCCGAGGAGCCGATGTCTGCATTGATGCGGTAGGATTTGAACCTGAACGCACCTTCCTGGATAAAGTAAAAGCCACGATCAATTTTGAAAAGGGCAGCATCAAGGTACTGGAAATGTGTTTTGAAGCGGTCAGAAGGAGCGGTACGGTTTCTATACTCGGTGTGTATGGCAGTCCCTATGATAACTTCCCTTTGTTCCGGATTTTTGATAAAGGCTTGACCATCAAGCAGGGACAGGCGCCGGTACTGAACCATGTCGATACCCTCATTCAACTGGTGAAAGAAGAAAAGGTGGTGCTGGATGACATCATTACCCACGTGATGCCACTAAGTGAAGTCTCACATGCTTACAAGATCTTTGACGAAAAACAGGACGACTGTGTTAAAGTAGTGTTGAAACCTTAATCCCCTTGTGATGAAAAAGTTCATTAATCACATTCCAAGAGACGGCTCCACCCTAAGTCCCTGGCAGCTGGAAGAGCAGGTTTCGCTGACAGATCGCGCAGTCCAATCTCCAGATACCTTTGATACCATCATCGTCGGGGCAGGAATCACAGCGATCACTACAGCCTTGACGCTGCAAAGAGCCGGACATACATGTGTTGTTCTTGAAGCCGCAAATATTGGTTTTGGTACTACCGGCGGTACGAGTGCGCACCTGAATACGTTCTTCGATGCCACTTACCCGGAAATTGAAAGTGATTTTGGTGAAGCGGCAGCGAAACTGGTGGCTGATTCGGGGAAGGAAGCATTTTCGAGCATCAAAGGTTTTATTGATGAATATGGGATCGATTGCGATTTTGAATATAAAAAAGGCTATTTATTTTCGGAAACTGATAAGGAAACCAAACAGCTAAAGGAAATCCTGGATTCTTCAGTAAAAGCCGGCATCGCAGTTGAGGAATCATCAAAAAATGATGTGCCGGTTCCCTTTGAGCTGGCCATTTGTTTTGACCAGCAGGGTCAGTTCCACCCGCTGAAATACGTCAATGCACTTGCCAGGGAGTTTATCGGACTGGGAGGTGTCATCCTGCAAAATACTTTTGTGAAAGAGAGTAGAGTAAATGACGGAACTATTGAAGTTACAGCAGGGAACAAAACTTTTAAAGCCACCAACTTGGTTTATGCAACACATATACCTCCGGGAATCACAGCTTTCAGTTTTCGTTGTGCACCTTATCGCAGTTATGTTCTTGGCGTCAGGCTGAAAGATAACCAATATCCTGAAGGGCTCAGTTATGATATGCAAGAGCCTTATCATTATTTCAGGACTCACGAAATAGACGGTCAGAAATATCTTATTGTTGGTGGTGAAGATCATAAGACCGGGCATGATGAGCCGGAAAAGGCATTCGCAAATCTGGAAAGTTATGTAAACCAATATTACCAGGTAGAATCAGTGGTTTACAGGTGGTCGTCACAGTATTACATCCCGGCCGACGGCTTGCCCTACATCGGTCGGTTAGGCGCCTCAGGTGGAAATATTTATATGGCAACAGGCTTTAACGGGAACGGGATGATGTTTGGTACTTTATCAGCTCAAATCATCAGTGACCAGATCCAGGGAACCGAAAATCGATATTCGGAACTGTACAGTCCCTCTAGATTGAAACCGGTAGCCGGTTTTACGGAATTCGTTAAGGAGAATGCAGATGTGGCCTGGCATTTCATTGCCGATCGGTTCGGAACGGAAGAACTTGATGCGGTATCCGGGCTCAAAAGAGGTGAGGGCAAAGTAGCTGAACTGGAAGGGCATAAACTTGCGCTTTATAAGGATGACCACGGTAAAGTTACAGCACTGAGGCCGGAGTGTACCCATGCGGGTTGTATTGTCAATTACAACACTGCAGAAAAAAGCTGGGACTGCCCTTGTCATGGAGGAAGATTTGATCTTTACGGGAAAGTGATCTCCGGTCCGCCCCGAAAAGACCTGGAACAAATTACCCTCTCCAAATAACGGAATAATAGATATATAAACAATCCTATGAATACAACAAATAAATATGCCTTGATTACCGGTGCAACCAGCGGTATAGGCTACGAACTTGCTAAATTATTTGCGGCTGATGGTTACAACCTGGTCATTGTCTCCAGAAACCAGGGCGACTTGGATGCAAGGGCATCAGAACTGAAGCAAAAAGGGATTACCGTGATTCCCATCGCAAAAGATCTTTTTGATCCCGAAGAGGCGTTTGCACTTTATGCGGAGCTGCAGGAGCAGCATATTCGGATTGATGTGTTGGTCAATAATGCCGGTCAGGGTGTTTACGGAGAATTTGAAGAAACCGATATCGACCGTGAACTGGACATCATTAACTTGAACATTTCTTCCCTGGTGGTGCTGACCAAGTTATTCCTCAAAGAAATGATCGCCAGAAATTCAGGTAAAATACTGAACCTGGCCTCGGTGGCCAGTAAAGGCCCGGGGCCATGGCAAGCGGTATATCATGGGACGAAAGCATTTGTGCTGTCCTTCAGCGAAGCGATTCGTGAAGAACTGAGGGATACAGAGATTACGGTAACTGCACTTATGCCGGGAGTGACAGACACCGACTTTTTCAATAAAGCAGATATGCTGGACAGTAAAGCAGTCCAGGACAAAGATGCGATGGCTGATCCTGCCGATGTAGCCAAAGATGGTTATGACGCGCTGATGGCCGGGAAAGATAAAGTGGTATCAGGACTAAAGAATAAATTGCAGGTTGGAATGAGTAATGTGCTACCAGACAGCACGGTTGCCCATCAGACCTATGAGCAGCAAAAACCTGTTGATCACAAGTAGTCAATTATTAGATCTATTATCGCTTCGGAACGGCATTCACACTGGCAATCAGCAAGAATGCCGTTCTTTCTATAGTTTGCAAAATGATTTCTTCCGGGGCGCCCTTATAGAAACTGCGTTCTCCGAAGAGCAGGTCTTTACCGCTAAGTCCATAAATAAACATGGTTCCTACAGGCTTTTCAGGAGTTTCACTTCCGCCAGGACAGGTCAGCCCTGTACACCCGACGTGGATATCGGCAGCAATCAGCTGCTGAAGGCCAAGGGCAATAGCATGTGTAACTTCCGGAGATTCCGGCGTTAGGTCGGTTATGAGTTGTTCAGGTACTTCAAGCAAACTTGTTTTCAGCGCGGCATCATAGGAGATTAAGCCACCTTTGAGGAATTTACCGCATCCGGGACCAGCGAGAATTCAGCTGCGATCCGGCCGGTGGTTGCGCTTTCTGCAAAGGCAATGGTCAGATTTTTTTTGATCAGGAGTTCCCCGCGGGCAGTTAAAGTCTTGCTTGTTTTTCTCATCATGGTTTAATACTGTTTCCCTGCCTTAGCGTGTTACGCGTATATTCTGAGTTAAACCGGGTATGGCAGAGATCTCAGGAAAAGAAACACTGGAACTTTTTGCTGCGATGACCGCTCCGGCATCTGCTTTTTTCACGGTCTTTTTAGAAGATTTTTTTGAACGGGACATAGCTGTAGGATTTGGTTAAAGCATAAACAGGTGTGGGAATGATCTTGTTTAATATTTTTTTTGCTTTTCTAAACACAGGATGCCTGGACGGATGTTATACAACAAACTCTGAACATGATCGTAAATTATACAGAATCTGGATGGCAGATCATTACACAGCGCTCCCACGGTTTGCTCGCTGCCCAAATCTGCGCACACTGGTGCAAAGACAATCAGCCTGAGCGCTGGGTAGATACGCTGACCGCTACTGCGGAACATGATGACGTATATAATGAATTCGAAAACGACGATTTGCTGAACGATAACGGCGGACCCGTAAACGATTTTATCGGAACACGAAACCAATGTCAAGAGTAAAATGAGGGTAGTAATATGGAGATTGTTTTTCATTGGATGGGATGTCTGTCTTTTGCTGAACTTGGGTTAGCTGAGCTCTTTTGATTTTATCTCAGCGTTCAATGTTTTAACCCGTAAATAGACTGGGAGAAAACCTAAAATAATCGTAACAACGGGAAGAAACAACGCTATGTTACTTTTTTTGTAATAAAAGTAAATGGCGGCAGCGAGTATACATGGCCAAAGGATACAGACACCGATAAGGAGGCCTCTGAGAAAATCTCTTTGTTTGATCAGCGTTTTGAGATCTTTAGGGTTGGATGGAATTTTAGTTGTCATTTTTATTGTTATCGTTTAATAATGAGGTAAATATGCTTTAGTCTTGTGATAGGGTATGCCATCAATTTTTCGATAGCATACCTCTCCAATATTGTTAATAGTGTTGTACTCGTATAATCATTCTATCTTCTGACAGTTATCACTGGACACCATCTTTTGAGTTGGATTGGTTATCAAAGAATCAGGGGTTTTATACCGGAAAGTAGAAGTGTCAACGATACTGTTCGATTTCTGCACCTGTATGCTTTCAGATTTAGTTTGTTCTGTTTGTGTCTGCATTAGTTGCGCTTCTTGTTCCTTGCTACAGGATTGCAAAAAGATGGTTCCATTTACTGTGAGGAACAAAAGTTAATTTTTTTCATTGTTGAATGGGTTCAGATGGTTATTTGTCTGGCTTTAGAAGTGCACATTAAAAGTCTTCCGGTTTAGAAATCAGAAGAAATATTAAAGCTCCCCTAAATGCTGCGCAAGTGTAAAAATAGTAAATATTATTTTATATCACAATATTGTGATATAAAATAAATACGTTCTTTGTTTCGCAGTGATCTGATTTTGTTGTCACCTGAATTCTGTATAGAATTGGCCTTAGCGCTCAATAAAATGCAAAAGCCATTTGTTTCTATAGAGGAATCTTTGACTGTGGCGCAAAAAAATTGCAAATTGCACCAAAGTTGAATCAAATGGCAAGAAAAGTTACAGATGGCCCTGTTAGGAACAAGGAACGCACCAAGGCGAACCTGATCACCGCTTTGGGAAAAATTCTGAAAAAAGATGGTTTTTCCGGGCTTAGTATCAGCAAGGTTGCTGATGCTGCAGAGGTAGATAGGAGGCTGATTTATGACTATTTCGGTAGTCTTGAGGGACTAGTTAAGGAGTATCTCAATACCAATGACTACTGGAAAATTAGTCCGGAGGAAGTCGGTGATATCGTGGAAACCAGTAAAGCGGATGCTGGAAAGACGCTTGCTTACAATGTTCTGGAGAACCAGTTCGACAGTCTGATCAAGAATGAGGAAATGCGCCGGATCATTACCTGGGGCCTTAGCGAGAAGTTGCCGATTTTGAAAGAACTTGATTTGAAACGCGAGAACATAGGTAATCAGGTGTTGAGTGAGGTCTTCGATGGACATTTTGAGGGTAGCGATAAAAACTTTAGGGCGATGTATGCTTTACTAATGGGAGGGGTCTATTACCTTACCCTTCATGCCAAGATGCAGGAGAACCCTTTTTGTGGTATTGACTTGCAACAGCCGTCTGGTCAGGAAGAAGTTAAGAAAGCGCTCAAACGGTTTATTGAACTTGCCTACTCTTAATTGCTCTATACAAAATTACATTCATTTGTGAACATATAAATAACATTGAAGTACTATAAATCGATTATACACGTCTGGGGCCTCAACAGTTAGCTTACTAAACTGAAGACCTTTAGTTTAACAATAGGTATCTTACTTTTCAGGACTTGGTTCTAAGTATGTTGGCTAAGACAAAATATAGCTGACAAAGTATTTACACTTCTAAATAAATTTCTTTCGATCTTTTGCACTCAGTTTAAATATTGTTATATCACAATATTGTGATTTATTATTTTTAAATTTGAACTCTTTTCAAGGAGAAGTGATTCTATGCAAATGCATTGTTTTAAGGCAACGCCGAATTTTTGATCCGTTATTATTTTGCGGATTCCGAAATGACCTGATATAATGACAATTGCATCATCAAATGAGTATCAACACCTTGATTAGACGTAAGCTTATAACAATAATGAAATATAGAATCTACATTACGCTTATTACAGTTATCTTTTCCAGCTGTGCCATAAAGCTAACAGACGCTAGAAAATCGAGTCTAAAAAATGAACTGGCAGCTATGGTTAAAACCGATCAGATTGCGGCCTTCCGATGGGAGAAACAGTGGGACACTTATAAGGATAGTGTTTTCACGGCTCATAAATTGCAGGTGGAGAAACTTTTCAAACAATATGGTTATTTGGGCTTTGATAAAGTGGGGCAAGATGGTTCGGATAACTTCTGGCTGATCGTACAACATTGTGATAAATTTCCCGAGTTTCAGAAAAGGGTGTTGACGGCAATGAACAAAGAGGTTCAAAAGAAAAACGCAAACCCCAAAAACTATGCATATCTGTTTGATAGGGTTGAGGTGAATGCAGGACGCAGGCAACTTTTCGGAACCCAGGTGGATTATGAAGTGGAGAAAACAGGGAGGGCATTTGTGAAGAATGGCTTAACCGATAGTTCAAATGTTGACAGTCATAGAAAAGCCTATGATCTGAACTCTCTAAAGGAATATCTGAATATGATGACAACAATGCACTATGAGATGAACAAAGCCCGTTATCAGGGCATGGGCGTTGCAAAACCGACATTATATTAATTCGTTGCGAGTTTTTCAATGGTCACTGATGCTGATTTCATACCCCAAAGGGCTTTCCTGACACCTGGTCACTACATCACGATAAACTGTTGATTGAAATCCTTTCGGCGCAGCTAAAGTGTATTTGCCCATTTCCAAATTCCTCTTATAAAATTTATGGAATTGTTTAGGTGAAATTGGCCATCTGATATTCTCTTCGTCTGATGGGGCATGCTTGTTTCTTAGTGTCTCTGGGTTAGCTGTTCTTATAAAAAATATGGTGTCGTCTGCGTTTTCAAAACGTTCATCCATTGTCTCACGCGCATGTACAATGATTGTTTCTGCAGTATCCCCTTGATAACCTGTCTTATAAAAAAAGAGATTGTCGGAAACGTTATTTGTATTCCTTATGATAAAATACCCTTTTTCGTCAGACCGAACCTGCTGCCGATCTTATCCTAACAAAACGTCTTTTAAAGGAAGATTGGTTTTGCTATCAAAAATGTAACCATGATACCCACTCTTTCTGCAGGATACTAGTAATATGCAGATCATTAATGTGAATGATCTAAGTGCTGTGGGATTAATTGTACTTATCATGTGGGGTACGTGTAGCGCTTGATAGCTAATGTTGGCTAGCGTATAGTGCTGTATGTGGTGGTTTTATTTCTTTTCTACAGACCGGAGCCACATCAGCTGGTTATCTTTGTCTATGCGGTAAATATCTTGCCACCATCGTGCACCTCCTCTACAAGCCGTGTAAAAAAGCTTTTGTTTGGCATCTAGGCTTACGTCGCATAGTCCGGAACATTTTGCACGTGGATCCTTACTTTCCTGCAAGGGCTCAAAACGTTTGGTTGCCGGGTTATATAGCCAAATGTTAAAATCTTGATAAACCCCCATGCCAGCATCAGGAAGAGAAAATGCAAGGTCGTCGTAACCATCGAAGTTATAGTCTCTAATGTAACATGATCTGGTTACATTTGGTGCATCTAACGAAATGAAGTTAGGGCTGCTAACTTTTCCGTTAGGATATGTGAACATAAACTGGTTGTCTGCACTGGTCCAGGCAAACGTAACCAGCACATTGTGTAGCAGGTATTTTTGAATATCATCGTGCGAGGCGTCTTTAACAAATCCGGTCAATTTGAACCGCCGGCCATCTTTGTTGCGCGTATACCAGGCGTCTGTAACCTTGCCCAACTGTTCTTTAACTACATAACTGCCGGTAATTTTTCCTGCTAAGACTTCGCTCCATTCATAATAATAGCCCTTAGGTTGCTTATTCGTATTGGTAAGAACGCTAGTAGTAAATTTTTTAAGACTTAATGCCATAAATCCTTCTTGCCCTCTATATTGAACAAGGCCCGCCTCACCTTCAGCAGTACAGTAGATGCGCAGGTTGAACGTTTTAGCCTGGTTAACGGATGATAATTGAAATGATTTGGCATTCGCTAGGCCGGCAAGTACCATAAAGAATAGCAGGTTGAGAAGTTTTGTGAGCATGGAAACGATGAATTAAAGAAATAAAACTGGATTGCGGTAGCTTTCAAATAGTTATATAATGGTCAGGTTGTCAAAGGCTTAACACGGGAACCAACATTGCATAAAATAAAGCTTTTCGTTTTTAAGGAAAAGATTAACATGCCCGTCAGAAACATTGTCTTTGTCTTCTCTTAACTTTATGACTTGTAGGCTGCCCTCATTAGCTACATCCATCGCTCCGATTTGTTTTGCAGCATTTGGAAATAACGCCTGTAAATCTACAAGTGTAGTGTTTCCGTAGAGTTTCTGATTATGGTACATAATGAAATCGCCCTTCGCAAATTTTATCTCGTCGATAGCTACTTTATCTCTGGAGCACTCAAAGCGCGATCCGTTCTTATATAAATACTTAGCTTTGGGATCAATAGAGCCATCTTCTTCCTGAAAAATGTTAGTGCAGGGTTCGGCATCACTTAATAGTTGAATGCTGTCGGGATCGCCAAGTACAAAATGGGAGTTTCGGTAAAAGTGGTTGTTCCCCGCTTTTGGTCGTAATTATGATAATTGAAGGTTAGTGTTCGTTACAAAATAATGAATATTGCCAATCTAATTTTCTCTTCTGCTGATATATTTAAGGTTATTTCTGTAGTTAATCAGATAAATACATATGTGCAGAGCCAGCAGAGAATATATTTATGTCTAAATTGCTGTGAACCCTTTACCAAAATACATAGTTATTACATATGGAAGTTCAATGATCTAACCACCTTGGAAAAGGGCAGCAAACCAGCAGAAAGAATATGTTATCATTTTTTAGTACCTGTCAGCGATACTAGTTTGCTGATGCTTATCCATAGAGCTTCTTTACCTGGCCCTGTCGTTTTTACGGCCATAGGGATTGATGATTGGGCTCACAAAAAGCGGGAGAGGTATGGCCGCATTTAGGTAGATTTAATAACAAAAAGAGTTGTCGATTTGTTGCTGAATCAACTTCAGGGCTGGATAGAAAATGTGCTGGACTCAGGCATTAGCGAGATCGTGGCTTTTGCTAATGGTCTGTTAAGGGATTACCAAGCCATTGAAAACGCAATCAGCTTGTCTGGGAGCAATGGCCCGGTAGAAGGCAATGTAAATAAGCTAAAGACTATCAAACGGCAAATGTCTGGAAGGGCCAGTTTCAAATTGCTCAGAAAAAGATTGCTACTCAAACCGAAGTAACCACCAAAAGTGGTGAAGAACCACTTTTGAAACTCCCACTAATGCCGCTGATTACAAATATCCATACCTGCTGAAAGAATTGAAGATAGAGCATTCGGGACAGGTATGGTAGCTGCTATCACCTACATTTCAATGTCCAGTGGCTTTATGTACACATTGCCATCATTGATGTTTACATCCACAAAATTGTAGGTTAGCGCATCTCTAATACCAGAATTTTAGAATGGTGCAGCGAGGTACTACTCTGAACCATACATGAACACTTTGCTCTAAAGATATTTAACACTGATCAGGGCTCAGAATTTACCAGTACCATATCCATAAAAGTCTTGAAGGATAATGAGATATCTATGGCGGGTAAAGGAAGGGCTCTGGACGACGAGTATATTGATGGACAAAACAGGAATATAATTATCTGAATCCACCCAATGGCAGTATTGAATTATTGCAAGAAGTAAAACGATACGTGGAATTCTATTATAATGAAAGAAGACAACAGGCAAATGGTGACCTTACTCCTAATGAAGTGTTTTACCAGAACAATAAAAAAGTATTAAAATAATCTCAGTTCTGACCTATAGCTGTAGGAAAGATTGGGAGTACTTCACCTTAACTATATATAGTCTTCATCTTAACACTACATGATCTGTTACTCTTACTTCAAAAAAATAATATGTTTCAGCTATCAATAGTTCTTTTTTATTAAAAAATAAATAAAATTGTGAAATAATAATTCTATATTTATATCATAGGATTCAGGAAATAAATTTAATTATGTACAACTGTATTGTAGTCGATGATCACATTCATGCCATAGAAGGAATTAAAACTTATCTTGAATCATTTCCGGAATTGCAATTATTTGCAAGTTATACGGACTCTTTAACAGCATTAGCGGCAATCAATTCGCTTGCTGAACCCATAGATCTGGTGTTACTGGACATTGATATGCCGAAAGTAAATGGTTTGGAACTTTCACGTATCATCAGGAAAAAGACGAATAAACTAGTATTTACCACTGGACATACTCGGTATGGATATGAGGCCTTTCAGGTAGATGCAGATGCTTATTTATTGAAGCCCTATACGTTGGCGGAATTTGCTGCTATTATCGATAAACTATTTCTACCAGAGAAAGAGAATGAAATAAGGATTCAGAAAAATGAGTTTTTTCTTGTAAAAAGCAAAGAGGATAATCAAAAACTGATAAATGTAAAATATAGAGATATCATTGCCATTGAAAGCAAGCTCAACTATATTATGATTTATACTAGGACAAAAAAAATTCTAACCTACATGTCTCTCACCGAAATCGCGAAAGTGTTAAGTAAGCATCCAGGATTTATGCAATTTCAAAGGAGTTATATAATAGCTCAGGATTACATCGAATCAATTGATGGAAACTCTATAAGAATGATCAATGGACTTGAAATTACAGTAGGTGATTACTACCGTAAGGATTTTACGAGATTCCTTAATGAAAAGATAATAAAGCTAGGGAGGAAAGGGTAAAAGAACTTGCGAATTATTATTTCTTTAATTAAACATTTATTGTTTTGAATTCATTGTCTCCAAAATACCTGTAACAGTTATGGTAATTGTCATGGTGGTTGGTTCAGTAGTTCTTAGTTTATTCTTGTTGCTGTTGTTTTTATATACAAAAAGTGTGTTTTTCGTAATATTTAACATTTTATTCTTCATAAGAGTGTATTTGTTTTATAGGATATGAAGCTATCAAACTCATTTTCATTGCTTTTTGCAAGCGGTATGGTTAGGGTAGTTTCATAAGAATATATCGTTTTTTAGTGGTCGTGAAGCAATTAGGATTTTATATTAATTTGGTTATGTGATTTGAAAAATCGTGATAGTTTCATCTTGCTCTTGAGAAAATACAATGAATTCTATCGCATTAAAAAACTAGTATATATAAAGCTTGAAAAGCTATATTAAAAGGCATATTTAGATGAAAGAGATCTTTTCAAAATGGTTTATTGCTAATAAGATCCACCTGCTTACCTGGGGAATTTTTATACTTTATGAAACTCTTGTAGTGGGTATTATTTTCAATATTTATGGGAATCCAATAACTTACCTTCTCCATTATGCAGTGATCATCTTATGCTTTTACCTTAATGCTATTGTGAGTTTACCGTGGGCTTTAAGCCAAAAAGGAGCTAAGTGGTGGCGGATATTTTTGACCATCCTATACTATCTGGCAAGCTATATTATTCTCCACTACATAGTCGACTTGTTTTTAATATACCTTCAAGTTGTTGGTATTGATGGCGTTTATAGGTTAGATTATCAATTTGTTCTAAAGAATCTTTACAGAGGAATTTTCTTTTTAGGATTTTCTACGGGTTACTATTTTCTCAAAACATATTTACAGGAAAAATCACGACAGCAAGAATATGCAGCGCAGCATTTTAAAGATATTATGAATCAGCGTGATACTGAAAAAAAACTGGCTGATGCACAAAATTCATTTCTTAAAGCACAAATAAGTCCGCATTTTCTTTTCAACACACTTGATTTTATTTACTATAATATTGACAGGAATTCAGTTAATGCATCAGAAGCTATTATTATTCTGTCTAAAATGATGCGTTATATAGTAGATCTTGATAAAATGGGAGATTTTGTTTTATTGGAAGATGAAATAGAACAAGTAGAGCATTTAGTTCAGCTTTATCAACTTATGAGGAATACCAAATTAGATATTCATTTAGAATGTCATCCGGAAATAAGGAATATTCGTTTTGTACCCTTAGTGTTGCTTACGCTTGTAGAAAATATATTTAAACATGGAGATCTGAGCAAAAATGGACCGGGCGCATTCATTCGCATGTGGATTAAAGATGAATTTTTTCATATCCAAACAAAAAACCAACCGAATAGAATACCTGATACTTCAGGAAGTAAGAATGGACTCAAAAATATTAAAAACAGACTGTTTTACGCCTACGGTTCCGGATTGCATTTTGATTCCTGCATAGATCAAGATGATAATTTTATTATTCAAATCAGCTCTTCTATGGCCACGATATCCAAATCATATAATGCCTGTAACTGATCAAGGAGGTTTTTCTGTATAAATTCACACTTATTATCAGGAGTATATCCGCTGATTTTTGACCTGCATATGGTAATAATCGAAGGTATGATCTTCTTTTCTTTCAGATTTTTTATCAGACTGGAAATCCTCGTCTGTATAATCTCCTCCTCTACGTTTTCTGCAAAAGGATAGACTTCTTTAAAATTATTAATTACATAATAATACTTATCCTGGATTTGTAGGGTCTCAATCTGCTGGTCAAGCATCACATAACGCAGCATATGGTATTTATCCACATTAAATTCATCAAATTCATCTTTTGTAATTTCAATATAAGTTTCCTTCATCTTCTGAGGATCTCCGGTGCAACAGAAATAATCCAGATCAATGTCAAGCAAAAGATCATGGGCAGGTATCATATCTTCAGCGTGATGCAGATAATAATCAAAACGCTTAAGATCACTTCCTTCCGCTATGTTTTCAGCAGCTGCCTCAGCATCTGTTTTGCTGCATTTTATTTTTTTTCCTGCAGCGTTATAAGATCTCGCAAGCATGCTGAAGTGTCCGTACCTCTTTTTATGGTGGTGTTGTTTAATCCAGAATACCTTATCAAACAGGCCAAGCAATACGGCAGGAACAATGAAGCCCCCAATGCTTACCTCATTATAGGTGAAATCTCTTATGGCTTTAAATGAGAGGGAGGAATCATAAATCGATGTCTTATACTGACTGACACCCATATCAGAATGTTCATCAATATGGATCAGGGTGTTGTTCTTTTTCTTTATAAGGTCCGATTTCAGCGCATATTGCCATACCATGTAGGCTTCATTATGCTCTTCAAGTATAAAAGTTTTAATCTTCATTAGGATATCTTTTTAAAGGTCATGCAACTATTGCTGCTTATATGGTGTTCTGGATGTATTTTGTGTTTCAATCAATTTTTTCTGTCTAATTCTTCCTCTATGATGGAATTGGATACTTTACTTCTTTTCTGCGGGGCAGAAGAGAATTTATAGGTAAAAGAGAGGCCTATTCTCCTGGCATCCCAATAATATCTGGACCTAAAGTATTGGTTCGCAAAATCTACAGTTCCTTTTGAGTTTTGTGTATTAAAGAGGTCTGTTAAAGTTAATCTTAAGGCTGCCCTGCTCTTTAATAAAGATTTTCTTATTGCAATACTGGTAATGAAATAGGAATTATAGTGAGTTTGGGCATCAATCCTTCTCGACTTATAATAAGTAAACAGGGTGATGGAAGCTGTCTTATTCAGGATGAAGTTATTGTTGAGTCTCAAGCTATAAGCACCAAGTTTACTGTCTACCACCCCCGAATTGGTTTGTCCTTTATAGGTATCATAGCCATAATTAAAATCAAATTGTGATTTTAACCAGGTGTTTACTGTAAAGGGAAGTATCAGTATTGCGTAGTAAGATTTGTAGGAATCGATGTTAACCGTATTAAATGTAAAAACACGGGTAGTGTCATTCTGGTTTGAAAATTCTGACTGGATAAAGTTTTTTGAATCTTTTATTCCTGCAGACAGAATGTAGTCCTTAAAAGTATAATTCAACTCAAATGAATTGGTAATCTGGGGGGACAAGTTCGGGTTTCCTTCCTCATAAAAATAGGGATCATAGTAAAACTTTAGTGGATTCAGGCTTTGATAATTAGGGCGCTGTATTCGCCTGCTGTATGAAAAAACCACATCATTGTCTTCATTTAACGACTTTTTTATAAATAAGGAAGGAAAAAGATTTAAGTAATCTTTTTTCGACACTGCATCAATAGAAACGGCCTCTCCTCTGGTGCTTGTATTTTCCAGCCGCAGGCCAGCCTGAATCTCCCAGCTTTTAAAAGACCTGTTCCAGTTCAGGTATCCTGCAAAAATATGCTCGTTGTAAGTAAATTGGTTACTTCGGTCGGCAATAAATTCCATCGTATTCAGATTAAAGAATGCTATGGAATTGTATGTTTTAATAAAAGAGGTTTTTATACCTATCTCTACTTTATTCTTGCTCCAGAGTGTAGAAATATAATCTGCTTTAAAGGAATGAATATCCAGATTTGTTGGATTATAGGATGTGTTGCGGTCCATTCCTCTCTTTTCGAGACCATCACTATCATAAAAAGAGGTATTATAAGCTACATCTTTCTTGTCCCTGAAAACTGAAAAAACATAGCCAAGGTTCAATTGAGTTCCTATAGTGTCGAGTTTAAGCTGATATCCTACATTGGAAGCGAAATTCATACTGGTAAGATCCGATCTGTTCTGCGTTACAAATGAAGAATCAAGTGATTGTTGTCCATTATATGCCAGTGTAGAGGAGTTATAGTCACTATTCAATTTTTGGAATAGTCCATTAATGCCCACACTAACTATACTATTTCTTGTAAGGTTGTAATCAGATTGAATGTTATAGTTAAAGGTTGGCTTTTTGTCAAGTGTAGTATCAGCCTGATTAAAAGAAAAGGGGGAGGGTACTACTTCATAATTCCGGTTTACATAGTAGTAGCCTATAGATCTTGTCTGATTTACATTAAGGGAGGAGTAAAATCCAAGCTTTTTGCCCTGGTAATTATAGTTTATACTGCCGTTTGAATAAAGGTATTTCCTGCCCCGGGTATGCGATAAGTTCACATCACCATTAGACCCTATGCCATGTGCTTTTTTCAGGATGATATTGATAATGCCTGCTGATCCTTCAGCGTCATAACTTGCCGGAGGGTTTGTGATCACTTCAATACTTTTAATCTGATCAGTTTGATATCCCTTTAAGATGCTCGTCAGTTGTTCACCGACAGCATAAATTCTTTTTCCATTCACAAAAAAAATGAGTCCCGATTTTCCGTTTACCTGCACCTGATCTCTTTCATTTACAAACAGGCCAGGCAAGTATTGCATGCCTTCGACCAGATTGTATCCCGTAGCTACCATAGATTCTTCCAGGTTAATTACATACCGGTCAATCTTGCGTTGAATAAGTTTTGGATTTGCCCTTATGGTAACCGAATCAAGGCTGATGGATTGATCTTTGAGGATGATATTTCCCATATCAATCATATGATCAGCATTAATAGCTGGTATTTTCTTCACTGCAGTACTATTATAACCTACTGCACTTATAGTCATGCTTAAAGCTTCTGTGTAAGCAAACAAAAATTCAAACTTCCCGGCAGAATCTGTGGTAAAGGTTACCTGATTGTTCGTATCACCTTCCTTTGTCATCGTAATATTTGCAAAAGGAATACTCTTTCTGTTCACCGATTTCACATTACCCTTAAACATAACCTTTTTTGAAATAACAGTTGATTGTGAATTGCCGGTACTACAAAACAAAAAGGAATAAATAAGCACAATACATAAAGCAGTATATTTTTTAAACTTCGATTCCGCCATATTCTAATACTTCTTTTGGAATGAAAACCGTTTTTTCTCTTCGTTTATTGTGCTGTTCTGCAGGGGAAAATGCTCTTTTTTATACAACTTATCCACCATTTCCGGACTTAATTTACTTATTATTTTGTCCTTAAGCATAGCCAATTCTTCTGCTTTTTCTTCAATACTGTATTTGCGGTCAAGCGGATAAAATGCTTTTCTGAAAGCAACATCATCATTGGCAAGTTTTATGATCAGGTCAGTGAGTACCTTTAACCAGGTTGTCATCATCAGTGTAATATGGATGCTGGCAAAAATAGAATCATGCATAAATAGTTCGTAAGTAAACCCTTTTGGCACGAAGGCCGTGTCGCCATCATTCAGTGTAAATTCCAGGGGAACACTACAATCCAGCTCATCATTTCTCCATATCTTTATTTTACAATTCCCGTAAAAAGCAAGAAGCAGCAGATCTTCCGTCTCTACGCAAGTCTTCTCATACTTGCTTCCATATGGAAAAACAGTAGTCGCCAATCCGATATTGCAGCACAACTCCGACTTCACTGAATTCTGTAACGCTTTGGCTTCTACTGAATCCGGCAGGTAACCATTGAATCTTACAATTGATTTACCGTGGTGAAAAAATTCCAGCATTGTGGCAGCATGAACTGCAGTTTTGATATCCAGGTTATAAATGCTGCTGAACGACATATAGACGTTATCCGGAATTTCTCCTGCTGCATTGATGATGGATATATTTAGCGTATTCAACAAATGAGGCGAATTTAATATGTCCTCGATATCTTCAAGCCGCACAATAGGTCCAAAGTAATTTTTCTGATTCCTGTTAATCACAAAAGGTTTTTTTTCAAGGAATTCATTTACGAATACCTTAAAATTATAAGGGCTTATACAATGTTGTAGCGTCATATCAGTTTTCGGTTATCCTTAAGATCTATTTGAAAATGCTATCAGATGTATCGGTTTGAAAAGAGCGGTGCATATTTTGGTCGAGTGTTTCCTCAAAAATCTGCTCCAGATAGCGTATAGTCAGCTTCTCATGGATGATGCTGCTGATCTTATGAAGGTCTTTTAGTTGCTCAGCCTCACTTTTATAAAGGTTTAACAGTGCCCCTTTGGCGAACACAGGTTCATCGGCCACCATTTTTTTCAATGAATCGATCAGGCCCCGGGTCCAGGATGTGGTATATGCTCCCACAGAGACGTGAGCCGACAGCTGGTCTGAGGTCATCGCTTCATGAATAACCCCCCGTGGAATATATATCAGGTCGCCGGCTTCGATCAGTTCGTCGATCACAGGGACCAGCTTAGCTTTATCAAAAGGCTTACCTCTTTGCGTACCGATTGGAAGTTCAACAGGATCAGGATTGTCGTATACTATCCATCGCTTTACACCATATATCTGTAGAACAAAAACATCATGAATGTCAAAATGGGCTTTAAATCCCTGCGAGTGGGCTGGTGTGATATAAGCATTAGCTCCAACTGCACATTTTAATTCCTCATTTAAAGCCTTACATAACCACAATAGTGTATCGCAGCTATCAATAATATTCTCAATCACTACGGTAGCCTGCTGTTCCTTAAACAGGGAAACTATTTTATTTAAATCGATACCTACATTAAGATATGCCGGGCCTGCCTTTTGACTTTTTACATATAATGATGGATTCACTTTACCTTTTGACGAAACTAGTCTTACGTTGACCGGACTTAGCGCCTGTGCCTGAAACAGCATCTTCTCTAACTGGCTTAATACAAGCAGCTGCTGGTAATAGTCTATATTCTGACGTTTAATCAGCAGCGGCCTTTGACCAAAATTCCGGGTAAGAAAGGCATCCCGCGCTTTCGATCCTAATATCCACTGTAAATTAAAGTGCTCCTCCATAATTATATTTTATTAAGCTCTAAATAAACTTGTGTATTTATCCCTGTTCGAGACAACTGACTCGTGGTTGCCCGCAGAAATCAGCTTTCCGTCTTTTAAATAAAGTATTTCATCCACGTCAACGATAGTAGTTATGCGGTGGCTGATGATGATAACCAGTTTATCCTTAAACAATTTGAAGATATTGCCTAGTATAAACTGTTCGCTTTCCGTGTCTAGGGCAGATGTTGCTTCATCCAGGATCAGTACCTGAGGATTTCTGAGAATCGCGCGTGCAAGCGCAATTCTCTGCATTTGTCCGAATGATAATCTGAAGCCTTTATTGTCAATTTCAAAATCCAAGCCCTGGGGGTGTGAAGTTACAAACTCACTGAATCCTACCTTTTCCAAGACATGTAAAATGTCCCTGTCTGTTTTAGTGTATGAGCCATACCTGACATTTTCCCGTATAGAATCCGTATACATTTGTGGTTCCTGAGGAACGATACAGATATTCTCCAGCCATTCTATCTGATTTAAAGTTTTCAGGTTAAATGTATCATTCACCATCATTATACCCTGGCAGGGCTGCAGCAGTTTGCAGATTAAATTCACCAGTGTAGACTTCCCGGCACCACTGGGCCCCACGATAGCATATTTCTTTCCAGTTTCGAAATCGAATGAAATTCTATCAATAACAGGATCCAGGCCAGTGTATCTGAACGATACATCCTTAAATGAAATCTTATCGATTCTTTCCTTCATTGCTATACCCGACCGCGCAGCATCAAAATTTTCATCAACCGGAGTATTCAGAATCTCAACAAGCTGCTGCATAGATACCTTTGCCTTAATCAAATCATTATGAAAATTGATCAAGTCTGTGGATGGGGCATATAGCCGGTTCAGATATTGCAAAAATGCTACAATTGTACCCAGCGTAGCCTGGTCAGAGAATACCTGCCAGCCACCGAAACCAAATACTGTAACCGGGCCCAATGCTATAAAGAAAAGTGATAAATTCCTGTTTACAGATGATGTTTTTACTGTATTGAGGTTAACATTTATTAATCCCGTCAGCATTGAATTTAATTTATCACTTTCGTGACGCATTGCGTTAAACAGCCTGATAAACTTTACATTACTTAATCGTTCAGTGAAAAAATGGTTTATTCCTGCCTCACGTTTACTCGCTTTTTTATACTGTCTTCGCAGGATTGGCGTAAAATATATCGTAGTGTATATGATTAAAGGGAAAAGTACTATAGATACAAAGAACAGCTGTTTATTCAGAATGTACAGCATTACTATAAGGCCGGCAACAGTTAATATGTTGGTAACATATCTTGTTACCCCATTTGTAAGAATATATTCTACTCTATCCACCTCATTTGATATTTTATGGACAAGTTCACCTACTTTATTTTCCTCGAAAAAAATTGGCGGTACCAGGAGTAAATGGTTGAATATATCAAGTCTTATTTCCTTAACAATTCTGTTTCCCATTAATGCAAAATAATACTCAGTGGCATACATAGTAACCAGTCTGACTACATAAATAGAGACAAGGAACAAGAGTACTTTTATCAGCAGGATATGATCTTTATGCGGAAAGGCCTGATCTATGATTATTTTTAAAGCATAGGGAGAAGCCAGAGAGCATACACTGGTCAGCAGCAGCAAAAAAAATATAATAAACAGTGTCTTCAGATACCGGGCAACATATTTTTTAAAAAAAAAATAGTGCAGCCTTCCGCGATAATTATTCCGGTTTATCTTCAGCATATTTCAGCGCTAAAGTCAGTCTCGAAGCAGAGCAGGTCCGCATCGGCAGTGAACCGATGTGTTCTATGGCACCGGGAAATAAAACAAACCTGCCTGGCTTTGGTAAAACTGCAACCCTGGTATCGTGGTCTTCATAAAATTTCGTTTCTCCACCCCAGGTATAGTCCCATTCCCTGTTCACATAATAAAGAACCGTTATATCAGTGTCTTTAACATTACAATCCGTGTGCGGGTATTCCATATCTCCGAAATGGCACATATTAATGTATGCCCTTTTCAATTTATAGTTGCTGCCATTCATCAGTTCATTTAACAGCGTGCGTGCCGTCTGGCCTACTTCTGTATTTGTTTCAAATTGCGACGTTTTAAAATTTGTGCTGAAAATAGGGTACATATCAGTATCATTACTGCGTTCGCTCCTATAATAGGGTAGCGATAAAGACATTTTATAAAATTCCTCTATTACATTTTCGGGAAGAACAGCATCTACCACAAACATATTCTTGTTATCCAATTTTATTTCCCGTTTATGATACATAACTGCCTGTTGTTAATTCACCATTATTTTCGTTTTTCAAGTTCATTGCTACAATATTACTCATCGTTTTATGGGATTTCATCATATCGGATTTCTGGAAATAAGTCAATACATTCTGCCAGTTGGTGCTGTTAATAAAATTTTCAGTCACCGAGATTCCTGCTTCTAAATTATACACCGCATGCCACCAATTGCCAGGCGTGAAAACAACATCTCCTGGTTCCTGTATACATATAAGGGGTTTTGCATTTTTGTATTTTTCAAATTTCGCCAAATCAGGGTTAAAAGGATTTACCATACCATCGTATAAAAATTCCTGCTGTTCTTTATCAAAAAATAACCATAGTTTTTTGCCTGTAATTACACAATGCCAGGCGCTTGTATTCCATATATCAAGATGAAGGGAAGAAAATGTATCCCTGGCACCGATATATAGCCATGACAGGTTATATTTTCTGCTTGCGTCCGGGAGATTGGCATACCAGCAATTAAAATAATCGGGAGGAGTATAGTGCGTACGCAACACTGTTCCGATATGAAAATTGCAATTTTTCAAATAGTAGGGTGGTACGTCAGGATTAGTCACAAAGTGATCGATAAATTCTGCCATTTTAAATGATCTTTTAATCATCTGGTCACCATTAACAGCTTCGCCGTTTACCACTACTTCACCGAAATTATTTCTGAAGAAGTCAAAATCCCATAAATTTAATGCAGGCCAGCTAGTCGCAAGATCCCTGATGAGAACAGGTTTACCCGGTATTCCATATCTTTCATCAAAAGTTTCCTTATTAAGATTGGTTGCAGTTTCAATTTTTTCCAGGTCTTGATAATTAATCGTATTCATGTAGTTACTTGTTAGAATGGCCAGTATTTTCTTTCATCATATTCTCTGGGGCAGCAAATTCCTCAGGATAATTTACCATATTCAGGTATTGTAACTTCAAGATATCCTCCGTATTGTTTTTCCATGCCGTACATGATGGCGGCGGGGAGTCATGGTGTTTAAGAACTTCGTAAGAGCAGGTCAGCTGATCACATACAGGCAAAAATTTGCAGTTTCTGCAGATTGCATTTAATTCACATCTATCATACGCCATATAAGATGTAAAATCCCTGGAATCATATTTCTCAAAGACAGAAGTGGCGGCTTTTTGTTCTTCATGGATAGTTTCCCAACATTTATGAATATTGCCAACCGGATCTATTACAAGACTGTATTGCGAGGTCCAGGTGGCGCATTCATCCTGCAAGCTGGGCAGTAACCAGCTTAGCCGAGCTTTTTTTAAGTTTTGAGTATGTGCCCAGAAGTTGTACAGTCTGAGTTTCGACTGTCTGAAATCCAGCAGGTACCTGAAAAAATCATCATTGGTCATTCTGCCAGACACATCCGTTTCATTGGCATCAGGATACGTTCTGAGCCATGAGGGCGAGAGGCTAATAGAGCTATGCATTTGTGGCCATATTCCATAGTCATTCAGGTCACTAAAGAATTTTGGCATTGTGGCCGCTATTTTATTATCAGTATTTATTCTTATCGTAACATTGATCTCTGCTGGTTTCTTTGAAATATTTTCAAGTATCTGCGTATAATTACTTGCATTGCCATTTTTCAGCGGCCTGCTGATATCATGTGTTTCCTGAGATCCGTCAATTGTAATTTGCGCATTGGTTACATGGTTATCTTTTAGCAGCCTCCATGTATCCGGGGTCAATAGGATCCCATTTGTAATAATTTTTGCTGAGTAGACTATACTGTGTTTCTCACACAATTCCATTAACATTGGTGTTAATTCAGCTATGGCGCTTTTGTTGATCAGCGGTTCGCCACCATACCAGGTAACAATCAGGTTTAGCCAATTATTGACCGGAGATTTTTGAATCATATCCTCCAGATAAATGATCAGTGCATCCATAATTTTAGGATCGCGAAGAGATTTATTAGGTTTTTCAAATTCATAGCAATAGGCACAGCCCATATTGCAGGTAATTGTGGTGCCGATTGTTAATGTGATAGATTTTTCTGTACCACTAAAGAAGCGTTCCTGTTTGCTTTTATAAAGGAGAGAATACTTTTCTACTTCATCAATCTCGCTATTAATCAGATAACCTTTATTTTTCAAGGCCTGGACAACGATCTGAAGTTCATCTGTAAGCAGGTCAACATCGAATGACTTGTTTTCAGGGATTTCATAGAGAAACCGGCCTTCCTCTGCTGTTAGTATTTCAATGCCACCTGTTAAGATGTTATATAACAGCCATTCATTTGTTTCCTTTACTTCAGTCAAAACATTGTAGAGACTAGATTTTAACTTTTCCATACTCAAGTTTATTTATCGATAATTTGTAGGTAGCAGTATTCCCTCCTCCGTTCACAGGTGGGATCGAATTTCATAGGGAATCTAGAAAATCAAATCTTCATCAGCAGTTGAGGCATTTCTTGCATTCTCGTTTCTTCCACGAGCGCAGGAGCAGTCGCCATCAATAGGATTTGTAATCAGGAACGCTTCCTCAATAGAATTAGGAACAACCAATTCTCTGAGGTTAATTCTGGTCACTTCTAGGTTTTTCATAAGGCATCATTTTAAATTGTTAGTCAATACCGTTTCTTAAAAGATCAGATCCTCATCAATAGTTGATGATCCATTCCTGGTTCCTGCGTTTCGCCCTCTGGCGCATGAACAATCTCCGTCAACCGGATCTATGGTTAGAAAATTTTGCTCCGAAAGATTTGGTTCAACCAATTCTTTTAGATTAAGCTGGGATACTTCTTTTTTTTTCATGATCAGACATTTTATATTTAAATAACAATAACGATTGGGTGGTAGAAATAAGAAGAAATTAGAAGATCAAATCTTCGTCAATAGTACTTGAGCCATTTCTGGTATCAGCGTTTCGTCCACGCCCACAAGAGCAGTCTCCGTCAACAGGGTCTATAATCAAAAAGGATTGTTCTGAAAGATTTGGCGTCACCAATTCCTTCAAAGTAATTTTGGATGCATCTAGGTTTTTCATAGCTTTTATGTTTAAATATTTTACTTGAATTTAGTAAGTTCCTTCAGTACGCCGGTTACCTTTTATATGAAAAGGTGTTTTTGCAGGACATAAAGGGAGCTATGTTGTATTGAATTTTTGGGAAAGTGATTTTGATCATTTATTTCCCAATAATTGGAACTTAAAGCATGGAAGAATTTTGGGAAAGAGTGCTCAGGCTTTGAGTATCAACATTTAACTGGACAACATAGGGGTGCGTATCAACAAGATTTATGATGATATGCTCAAAGAGCAAGGATTTGCAAATGCGCAAAAGATAAAACTATCCTTTTTGGGAGTTGGTGTATGGATGATGCCATACTTAAAGTTTTTAAAGACCAGAATGAGGATTTTGAAAGAATGGTTAGCAAAGGCAAATGTTCCCAAAACACTTATAATAAGTATAAGACCGTTTTTAATCATCTTTCGGAATTTATTAGGGAACGATACCACAGGAAGGATTTAGCTTTTCGAGAACTTACATCCTACTTTATCCGCGAATTCGATTTTTTTCTGCGTATAAATAAGGAGTGCACTCATAATACGGTTTGGGTTTATATCACGCCTGTTATTGTATTTGCAGATTTGGCTATAAAAAAAAGACTCATACGCCAAAATCTTTTCGAAGATTATGAAATCAGCATGGAAGAAACTGATCGTAATTATCTTTTAAAAGAGAATGTAGAAAAATTAATGCTTTTAAAATCATCTAAGTCCAAATGTGAGCTTGTAAAAGACCTCTTCATTTTTAGTCGCTTTACCAGACTTTCTTATGTAGATATCCAGAAGCTGAAATGGAGGAATACTCAGTGCTTTTTTGATGGGCACCAATGGATCATTAGTAGAAGGAAAAAATCTGATGTTGCTTCAAATGTGCGCTTATCAGAAATTTCAAAACATATTATTGAAAAGTACAGAGGAATTACTCACAATGAGTATGTCTTTCTGGTCCCTTCCAATGCTACTTGCAATAGCCATGTCAAGAAATTGATAGAGGAAGCCGAAATCATTACAGAACAAAAAGTAACCTTTCATACTGCGAGACACACATTTGCTAACATGTTCCTAACTGAGGGGGGGGCTTGAAAGTCTTAGCAAAATGATAGGGCATAAATATATATCCACCACGCAAATTTATACTAAGACTACAAGTCAAAAGATCAGTAAAGATATGGACATGGTATCCCATAAATTCAAAGCAATGGAAAGCGCTTTTATGGGAGCCGTGTAAGTTTCACAAATAACAAAAGCAGGTTTACCATTCCTGCTTCTGTTGTTGCGATTTTTTAACTTCAGAAAGAATTAATCGTAGACCTTACGAACATATGAAAGATTTCTTGTGACAATTTTCAATTTCAAGACACGTCTAAATTCCAGAGAAGATTGAACCTTTAATTCTTTTAAAGTTCTGATTCAATTTGCTTCTAAACTTAAGGAAGTAGTTTCCCATCATACAAATTACTTCAGGTGATTCAAGAAACTGAATAAGAGTAATATATTTTAGTCTCAAGTTATTGTCCCTGCTTGATTTTCTGTCCATATCGATATAGGGCTTCATAAATTCCAAAAAATACATTTTCATCTTTTTCGTCTAATGAAGTATTGAAAAATACGACAACCCCGATCTCCCTTTCCAGATCAGAAAGCATAAAAGTTCTTACACCTGGGTCGGAGCCGTTGTGTCCAATCCTTGTACCTCCTAATTTTGTTGACCAGAATATTCCGGAATTCATTTTTTTTATATCTAAGCTGTCTGGCTTGTTTTTTTCGGTGTATTGGAATCTCAGCATTTCCTGCGCAAGCTCTTTTTTTAGTAGCCTCTTTCCATTATATTCACCATCATTCAAAAGTGTGATGAAGAATCGGGACAATTCGTCCACAGAAGTTCTTACGCCGCCATCCGGATAAGTAATACCTTCATATAAGGGGATTTGTTCAATTTTGCCTTCCTTTTTTGCATAAAGCTTGGAATGCTTAACCATATCGATTTCCGATAAAAACCAACCCGAATTTTTCATTTTTAAAGAATTGAAAATAAATTGCTTACCGTACGCATTAAGTTTTTTACCAGTTCTCAATTCTACAATATATCCGGTCAAGCCTGTTGCAATATTGGAGTAATCACGAATCTTTCCAGGTTTTGCATTTAGAAAATTATCCTTTGAATAATATTTTCCACCCTTTACATAGTAATTTTTCAAAAAAATACCCAAATCTTCAGCTTTTTGTCCATCATAAATATAAGTACTATCCGTATAAAAAGGATAACGGTCAGTCAATCCGGAGGTGTGCGTTGCCAATCGTCTTAACGTAATTTTTTCATCAGGGAAATTGGGATTCACCACCTTAAATGGTAGATAGTTATTAATATCCTCGTCCAGCGAAACCTTTTCCTCTTCCACAGCTTTCATCATGCAAAATCCGGTGAAGGTCTTGCTGATGGAAGCGATATTCATAACTGTAGAAGGTGTAAAAGCAATTCCTTTTTCTTTATCTGAGTAACCATAACCTTTTTCCCAGACCAGTTTTTTATCAATAATAATTGCTGCGCCGATGCCCACAATACCGGACTGCTTCATCTTATTCTCGATAATGCTGTCAATTAAGGATTTTTTTGAATCTAAGTTATTTATTAAATTTTGAGCTGATAATCTTTGGTAGTGAAAGATTGATATAGAGATAAAAATTAAAATGTAATTTATCTTTTTCATAATTTTTGATTTGAGCTACAATTGGGTATTAATATTGAACGTTAGATTTTTCGCTTGATACTTTACTTACCATTTCATTGATTGCATCTTCAATAATTTTTGGCTGTTCCTGATTGATATAATGTCCGCTATTTGGCACTGTTATTTGCTTGCTATCCGTTGAAAGAAGCAAAAAGTCTTTCTGCATTTTATTCCACGCACTAAGCATTTCATTTTTAAATTTTTTCTCCTTGATGGTACCATCAAAGCGTTTTTCATCTGCTGCGGTCAATACTAGAAGAGGGATATTGCCAAAAGATTTTATTTTTGATGCTTCTTTTTTGATGGAGCTCATCTCCTCCTGTTCTTCCAATACGGCATCGGCACTTTTGAAAAGTAATGCAGGCATTATCGAATTCTGATGTTCGAATGATTTGTCATTGGGAAACATTCCTTTGAACATCATTCTGGCAAGTCCGAAAGTATTGGCAAATTTTAGAAAACCGCTGGGAAGACCCTGATTTACCATTTTGCATAGTTCAGGAGATAAATATCTTTCATCATCAGGGCATTGGCTGTCCACCAATATCACACCTCCAATATCTTCAGGATATTTGTTGACGAAAAACCGGGCAAGCGTTCCACCAAAGGAATGTCCGACAAGAATATAAGGTTTGGGCATGCTTGCTTTTTCCAGCAAAAGATGCAGTTCTTCCGCCATTTTTTCTCCCGATTTTGCGTTTTTTCCACGCTCACTCCACAGAATTCCTGACCTATCATAGGAAAAGGTTGTGTAAGAATTAGGTAATTCTTGCTGAATATTGTACCACTGTAGGTGTCCTGCCGGGTCAAATGCGGTTTCAAAAACAATGGTAGGTCCGCCGTTCCTTTTTTTGTAATAATGCATCCTATGATTTTCAATCACTGCAAAGTTTCCGTCGGGATTAATCTTTTCGGCATCATGTCGGGATTTACTTTCGAAGATAAATCCTCCAATGAGTAAGAATATCACAAAGGTGATTAATGCTAAAGCTATCCGTTTTGCCCATTTGAGAATTCTTCTCATTGTTTTTTTACATTAAGACAATTTGGTTTAAGTTTTTAATATATCAGTATATTTTCTTGAGTATCTTCTTTATTTTTTCCATCCAACTTTTTTTCGCCATATAATATCTTCCGCATTTTGATTTTCAATGAATTCAATACTCTCGATGGGAGGGATACTGTCAATCTTTTCTTGCGTAAGCTCTGGCAGGTGATTTTTTTTTCTTAGCCCATTGATTTCGTTTTTATTGATAACCGGATAAATTGTTCCATCTGAATTAAGCTGAGTTCCAAATTTCTGTGGCGTCCCTTGAAAAAACTGAATCCTGTCAAATAAAAATGCAAGATGCCTCAAATTAACATCAGCCGAATTTTCCAGCATTAGTTTGTAAGAACTTTTCATAAATTCGGGCTCTGCTATCGAATGTTGAACAATCAGCCAAGCAGCATCACTTGCCTTTTCTCCGACTTTTGAGATGGTTGGAAAACCAATTTCCTTAATTATTTCTTTTAGGCGTTGGGCATTTTCTTTATGCACTTTTTCCATTTCAGGATTATATCCGTCAGAAAGTTTGTTTATCGCCAACAACTGTTCCCTTATCAACAAATCATTTTCTGCCAATTGTATCAATTCTTCAGAGAATTTATCCTTCATGCTTTTATAAATTTTCTTATATTTACTAAGTTAGTTGTGCTATAAGACGTATTAATAACAAGGTTTGTTACACAATATAAAGTTGTGATAATAATTTTGACCATTTCTAATGGCAATACCCTCTGAGGTTATCATGATTTTACACGCCGGACATCAAACACAGTTATCTCCTGAATCCATAGATTTTAATATTAGTGATAAGCACTTTTGCACCATTTTCATAGGTACATGGAGTGGTAAAATAAAAGTTTTTGGCAACGGAGGGATTAAAAAAGATTCCTTCCTGTAGTTTTTGCCTGTCCAGATATACGATCATCTGCTGTCCGTCTACAGCTAAAGCCACGTGTAGCGGGCGGTTTAAATAATTAGAAAGGTCAAACGTGGTATTGATGAATTTTTTAGGACTGCTATTGCCAAAATTTATCTGGTCACCATCATAATAATGGAATTCGACATAAGCGCCTGCATTGCTGGTATATTCCTCTGCGCTGTTGACTGTAGCAAAGCCAAAACGACATCGGGGAAATATCCTTTATCTTCTCACCTGTTGCCAATACATCAAATTCGACGGTGAACTGCCTAGGGTATATTATTGCTTTGAGCTTAATCCTTTTTTTCGCTGGCCATAGCCAACTCTTTTTGCGCATCTAATGCTTCCAGACGTGAGACCAAAGCAGCACGCATATCGCGGTAAGCATCACCGCCTAGGGCCAGCCGTAGTGGGGCAGGAGATACCGCCGTGCTATCAATTATAGCTTGTACGGTTTTATCTACATCTCCTTTAATAGGGAACGTGCCTTTGGCAATGGCCCGCCGTACGTCGCCAGCCGGAGTATGTTCATATGCCTCCATGACAGGCGCAGTAGTCATCCCCGAACCAAATGATGTTTCATGAGCTCCTGGCTCCACTATCGTTACACTGATATTAAGCGGAGCCAATTCCTTAGCTATAGTATCACAAAAACCTTCAACAGCCCATTTCGTGGTATGATAATAGCCAAAATTAGGATAAGTAGTTTGTCCACCGGCTGATGAAAGCTGCATAATATGCCCATGGCCCTGCTTTCTGAAATGTGGTAGTGCAGCTCTGATGACTTGTATAGAACCAATAACATTGGTGTTGATCTGGTGCAATATCTGTTCGTCACTTGCTTCTTCAACTGAGCAGAATAGTGCGTAGGCTGCATTATTCACGATTACGTCGATCTGCCCTACCTCTGCAAAAGCCTGATTGACGACTGTTTTGATAGCTGCGGTATCGGTAACATCCAGTACAACAACCCAAAGATGCTCAGGGTACTTCTCTTTCAATTCATTCAGCGCATCGGCTTTACGCAGGGTAGCCACTACGCGATCTCCTTTAGCCAGTAGCTTTTCGGTAAGCACTCTGCCCAATCCGGTTGATGTTCCGGTTATAAACCATGTTTTCATATCGTATCGTATTTTAATTTACGATACAAAATTACCTGGAGCAGCAGACATTGATGAACCTTAGTCAAACGGATGCTGACCATAATCAAACCATCAACGCATTATTCAAAGCATCAACGCATGGAAGATGGAGTTTTTCCAGTAGCGGAACGAAATGCCCTGGAAAAATGGGTAGGTTCTTCATATCCCAAACTATGGCTTATTTGACTTATGCTCCAGTTCGAATGTACCAATAGGGCACGCGCCTCCAGAATCAGCCTTTCGTTGATCAGTTGCGTGGTGGTTTTTCCTGTTACCTCCTTAAGCGCCCGGTTGAGTGAATTGGTATGCACAGCCAGTTGATCAGCAAATTGTTGTGGTGTACGCAGGGTAATCTGTTGATAGGGATAAGCCAATGGAAATTGACCGGCCAGCAAAGTTTTGAATGATGCAGCCAGCCGTGCAGTAGCTGCCTGGCTTTTACTTTCTACCTCGGGTTCCAGCTTTAAAGCACCATGAATACATTCCAGTACGTGTAGAAACAGCAGATCGTATTTATGCACATAGTTTGATGCCTGCTCGTCAAGCATTTTTTCAAAAAGGCCTGCAAAAGATGCGGCTTTTTGCGCATCAAGTTTAAAGACCGTTTGCGCGGAACCATTAAAAACGTCCCAGTCCATGGGACGTATGTGTGTATGTAGCGGCAGGAAATCTTCGGTAAACATACAGGCATAGCCTTTGCAAACGCCATCGTGCACTTCCCAGCGGTAAGGAACTTCGCTATTGGTGAACACCAGGGCCCATTCGTCGCCATGTAGACGATATTCTGTTCCCTGATAAAAATAGGAAGTATGACCAGTGATCAATGAGATCTTGTAAAAATCTTTTCGGCTATATTGAGCAGTGGCTGCAATGCTTTTTGCAGAAAAGTCTTCCAGGCGCACAGCCGCAAAAAATCCGGCTGCAGGATCCTTTTGGGTGGCTATATCCGGAGCAAACACATGAATGGGGTGCATATTGAGCATACCACAAAATTAAACATTAAAATGCCGAATACGATATCATTGGAAATGATCACAAAAGTTTGCCGATATGGAGTGTGCCAATCAATATTTTACAATCCAAGGATACAGTAAGGAAATAGATTCCCGGGTTCTTTCGCTAGCTTAGCTTTACATTCGCTTATAAATCATGTAATCAATGAAGAAAATAGGATTTTTATCATTCGGACACTGGTCTGATCATCCTTCATACCAGACGCGTACTGCGGGCGACACATTGCTGCAATCCATAGACCTCAGCGTTGCTGCGGAGGAAATAGGTTTGGATGGCGCCTATTTTAGGGTGCATCATTTTGCAAGGCAATTGGCTTCGCCATTCCCATTGCTTGCAGCTATTGGGGCAAAAACCAATAAGATAGAGATTGGGACAGGCGTGATCGATATGCGCTATGAAAACCCCTTTTATATGGTAGAAGATGCCAGTGCAGCAGATCTGATTTCCGATGGTCGTTTGCAGCTTGGTATCAGCAGAGGTTCGCCCGAGCAAGTCATCGAAGGCTGGCGTTATTTTGGTTATCAGCCCGAGCAGGGAGAAACGGATGCAGATATGGGCCGGAAAAAAGCCCTGGAGTTTTTAGATCGCTTAAAGGGCACCGGATTTGCCCAGCCCAATCCTAACCCCATGTTTCCGAATCCGCCGGGTCTGTTACGTTTAGAGCCTTATTCGGAAGGACTGCGGGAACGTATTTGGTGGGGAGCCGGCTCTAATGGAACTGCAGTCTGGGCTGCCGAGAATGGCATGAACCTGCAAAGTTCAACGCTTAAATTTGACGAAAGTGGTAAACCTTTTCATATCCAGCAGGCGGAACAGATCAGGTTGTATAAGGAAGCCTGGAAAAAAGCTGGGCACCAGCGGGAAGCCAGGGTTTCCGTAAGCCGTTCGATCTTTGCACTGGTTAATGACCAGGACAGATATTATTTCGGACAGCAGGGAAAAGGGTCGGATAGCTTTGGTTATATTGATGCTGAACAACGCGCGGTCTTCGGGAAGAGCTATGCAGCCGAACCTGATCAGCTCATTAAGGAACTGGCCGGAGATGAAGCTATACAGGAAGCGGATACACTGTTGCTGACTATTCCGAATACCTTGGGCGTGGATTACAATATCCATGTACTATCTGCCATTTTGGAGCATGTTGCTCCGGCACTGGGTTGGAGATGATGAAATCTTACCGGATATACGAAAAAAATAGACACAAATAATGATTATCTTGGATATATATCGATCATGTTATGGCACAAAGTTCAGAAGTTTGGCAAAGGGGACCAATCCCGGAAATTCCCGCTATGTTACAGCCAGTGGCCCATGCTTTGCTGCAGGCAAGGGAAGAAATAGAGGAATACCTGTTTAATTTTCCTGATGAACTCTTATGGGAGCGTCCGGCAGGTATGGCATCTTGTGGTTTTCACCTGCAACACCTCAGCGGGGTGCTGGACCGGGTTTTCACTTATGCCAGGGCAGAAGGCCTAAATCCGGATCAGTTTGCATGGCTGGAGGGAGAAGGTAAAAGTGCTTCCCATGGAACGACGGTAAAGGAGTTACTGGAGCGCTTTTCTAATCAGGTAGAGCTGGCATTGCTGCAGTTAAAGGAAACAGATCCTGCAATTTTACCTGATTACCGGGGAATAGGCCGGGCAGGACTACCCTCTACAGTCATCGGACTTTTGGTGCATGGCGCAGAACATACCATGCGGCATGTAGGGCAACTGATGGTGACCGCAGCTGTGGTAAAATCGCAGGATAAATTGAATTAAAATGCCTTATTTTGCGGCGAAACATTAATTGATAATTCTTAATACCTGTAATATGACGGAAAATGAATTTGTAATCTATTGCCAGAGCCAGTTGTCGGGCCCGTTTAAAGATGAAGATATTGTATTGATGCTGACGGCATGGGGACAAATAAAATATTCATCGGGATACAATCAGGCTTTAATTGATAATGGAATAGAAAATAAAGAAGATACTGCTTCTGCTGAAGGATTGCAGTAAATGAACTGAATTGCCTGGTTCTTTAACCGGGCAATTCTATCCTGAGATTTTAAAACCATCCTCTTTTTGAAGATGAATGAATAGACGTTCTGTCTATTTTCTGCTTCGGCGCCCTCCTCAAGTTTTTCTGATGAACATCCTGTCTGATGTCCTCTTCGGATATCAGTTTCCGGCAGAAATCAGTTTTGAACTTACCTTTCCTGATGAAACCATCATGAATCTACCGCTTGCCAACAGCAATGAACTTAATGAAGCATTCTCTTGAATACAAATGAAGAACAATAAAAGCTAATGAAAAACCGAGCATGCGAGTTCTTGAATACAAATGAAGAACAATAAAAGCTAATGAAAAATAAGCCTGTGATACTTTCATAACCGATAAACAGAGCCTCGGCGAACCCATGAACACAAATAAAATTGAAGGCTTGTGAATAAACTGCCGAAGACAGCTTGTACACCAAAACACCATAAAAAACTCCTGAAAAACAACTAAATCCTGATGGAAATAGGCCTCTAAACACTTAAAATAGCATATTTAAATATTTATTTAAATAAATTCTAAATAGCGTGGGGGTAAAGTTAGGGTTGTGATAATTAGAGTGTAGAAAAGGGTCATACAGTTCGTACCTGTATGACCCAAACCCTAAAAGGGATACTTCCAAATCGAAACATTTAAAAGTAATGCAAATTAAGAAAATCTTGCTAACGGGCATACTATGTGCCATTATTTTTTGTGTACAGGCACAAAAATCAAATACAGGCGGTATCAAAGGAAAACTTTCCGATGAACAATCGCTCTCCATCGCCTCCGCAACCGTCAGGCTTATGCCTCTAAAAAAAGAGGTGGTGACCGATAATCATGGAAACTACATTTTTACTCAGCTACCTGCCGGAAATTACACCATCCATATCAATGCTTTAGGTTTTGAGAAGCAGGAAAGGAAAGTCACTGTTAAAGTAGGACAGGTTCTGGTTCAGAATTTCTCTGTGGTGGTAGATGGCCGGGATATTGAAGAAGTAGCGATTGTTGGGCTTAGTAAAAATAAAAAAATTAGCCAGGAAGCTTATAATGTTTCCGTTATCGATGCTAAAAAATTATACAATACCACGATGGATATTGGACAGGCACTGAATCGTGTGTCTGGTGTAAGGTTAAGGGAGTCCGGTGGAGTGGGATCGAACATGACCTTCTCCTTAAATGGATTCTCAGGCAATCAGGTGAAAATGTTTCTGGATGGTTTGCCAATGGATAATTTTGGATCATCTTTTCAATTGAATAACATTCCTGTAAATTTTGCTGAAAGGGTGGAAGTGTACAGGGGAGTCGTCCCCGTTTGGTTGGGTGGTGACGCTTTAGGAGGCGCTGTAAATATTGTGTCCAAAACGGATCCGGGAAAATATCTCGATGCTTCCTATTCATTTGGTTCTTTCAATACACATAAAACCAATATCAATGCCGGATTTGTAGATAAAAATGGTTTTACTGTGCAGCTGAATGCTTTCCAGAACTATTCCGATAATAATTACTGGGTGAATATGAAAGTTGCCGACCTGGTCAGCGGGATATATAGTCCGGTACAGCGTGTAAGGCGTTTTCACAATACCTACCATAATGAAACAGTAGTCGCGAACGTGGGGGTATCAAATAAAAAATATGCAGATCAGTTATTGCTGAGCCTTACCGTAGGCAATAACCGTTCGGAGGTACAGACCGGAAATATTATGGAAGATGTATATGGCGGCAGGGAAACCAGGGGCAGTATTCTGCAGCCGGGTATCAAGTACCTGAAAAAGGATCTTTTCCTGAAAGGGTTAAATGTGAGTGTAACCGGGCGTTTCAATCTCGGAAAAGAAAGAAGTCTGGATACGGTACCAAGGAGATTTAACTGGCTTGGAGAAAGCGTACCCAGGTATCCCAACAATCCGGAAGCCCAGGGAGGGGAATCATCCCTTACCGATTACCGCTACAAGAATAATAACGGCCTGGCGTCTGCAAATGTGAGTTATGATATTTCAGAGAAACACAGTCTGATGTTAAATCACATGTATTCTACTTTTAACAGAACAGGATTAAACACCTATTTTCCGGATCTGCCAGAGAATAGATTCCCCAAAAAGACCAGTAAAAATATTACCGGACTGGGGTACCGCATCGCCTGGAATGAAAAGTGGAATACCAACTTATTTGTGAAACAGTACAACCAGAAGAATTCTTCTTATACCTATCTCAATGAGGTTTTTAACCTGAATGAGTCTTCCTTAAATAAAACAGGGTATGGTGTCGCTACGACCTACTTTTTGAAAAAGGATTTACAGTTTAAGTTGTCTTATGAAATGGCATACCGGCTACCGGAAGGCAGTGAGCTTTTTGGCGATGGTCTAAATCAAATTGCCAACCCTGATCTGAAACCTGAGAATAGTGATAATATAAATGTCGGATTATCCTACTTCTTCAAGCTTAACCATTCACACCGCTTTAGCGTAGACGCAAATTATGTATACCGAAGTGCAGATGACTATATCCGTGCGGTGTTAGGAAGTTTGCAATCCAATGGTTCACGTACACTCAGGTATGAAAATCAAAGAAGTGTAAGGAACAACAGTGTAGATGCAAACCTCAGATATTATTATAAGAATTTAATCTCTTTAGGAGGAAATATAACTTACCAGAATCTGATCAATACGACTAAAGGTGAGCCTGGTAAGTTGATTCAAAGTACAGTTTATAAAGACAGGTTACCAAATACGCCATACCTTTTCGGAAATGCAGATGCCAATATCAACTTCGCAAATGTACGTTCGAAAGGTGATGTCCTTAGTATTGGTTACAATTTACTGTATGTACATGAATTTTTCCTTGACTGGCCAAGTCTGGCTACTCCGTCTGAGCGGTTTACCATTCCCGGACAGCTTTCCCATGATGTAAACATGGTCTATACCATGGCTTCGGGCAAGTACAACATTGCCCTGGAATGTTTAAATATTACCGATGTGACGAGATATGACAATTTCGCCATGCAAAAGCCCAGCAGGAGCTTCAATGTTAAACTTCGCTATTTCATCAACAGATAGGCCTGCCTGAATAACAAAGGAAGCTCAAATAATGATTTGAGAGATCGGCTAATGAATAACAGTGGTATCAAAAAAATCATCTCAGCACTAAAAATCAAGTAATAACTAATCATATAATAATAAAATGAGAAAATCTAAAAATCTATTGAAAGCGTTTTTGTTGGCCGGATTGTTCAGTGCCAGTCTTTTGTCCTGCAGTAAAAAGGATAATGGTGAGCCTGAAACTTTTGAATCGGGAACCCAGAATTTTGTTTTTGTAGTGACCAGTGAAGCCGCATCAGAAGGTGGGGGAGCAGGAAGTTATGTCGTAGCGACAGATAATGTGACAGAGGGAACATTAAGTGTTGTAGGAAATGGTATTCCTTCCAATGAGTATTCTTTCCTTCCACAGAATAACTACGTTTTTGGAATGGTTTATGGCGATCAGGGACCAATTACCCCGTATGGATTTAATGATGCAGGCGTGTTGAAACGTTTTGATGACAGAACAGTGAATGCCATCCGTCCAGGTATCTACGGAACATATGGCGATAAAAATATCATTATCGGATCAACCAACAGGAATATTACCAGTCCTATAGCAACGCTGATGAACTACAATACAGAGACATTTTCTATTCAGGCACAGAATACTGTAAATCTGTCGACAGAAGTAGCCGGTAGTGGAAGAATGGCAATCTGGACAGGTTTATTCCAGGTTGGAGACAAAATTTATGTGCCTTATCAGATTGCGGATGGAACTTCTACCTGGGGTGGAAATATTCTGGAAGTCAACAAGTCGACTATCGCTATTTTCAGCTATCCTGACCTGAAACTGGTTAAAACAATTAGTGATGACCGTGGAAGTTTTATCGGAAACTGGGGTAGTCAGCAAGGGGTTGGTGTAACACCTAATGGGGATGCCTATACCTGGTTTACATCCGGAACTACAGAAGCTGGACTTGTTCCTAGAAATCCTTCAGGAATATTGAGGATAAAAAGTGGTACGGATGCTTTTGATTCCAGCTATTTCTTTGATGTAGAGGCTTTGGGTAAAGGAAAAATTGCCCGTGGAAATCATATCATTGACAATAAGTTCTTAATGACCATGTACACTACTTCAGAAACAGGTGGTACTGCCGGTGGAAAAGTGAACCTGGCCATCGTAGATGCGGAAGCCAAAACATTAAAAGAAGTGACGGGTATCCCTGCCCATGACCAGTCGTCTTACAACAATAAAGTTTATGTAGAGAAAGATGGTAAGACCGCATATTACCTGCTTCAGGATGATGCAGGTGAATATTATGTGTATGTGATAGACTTACAGAATTCAACTGCAAAACGTGGATTGCACCTGGTGGGTATTACAGATGTAAGTGCATTCACTAAACTGAATGTTAACTAAATACTGATACTGAGCAATTGTGGCAAGAGAAAATCCAATGAATATAAAAAGTATGCTGAGCAAAGTGAATGCCTGGCTTCACCTCTGGCTCGGGATAGCCTCAGGAATTATTGTCTTCGTGATCAGTATAACCGGATGTATCCTGGTTTTTGAACACGAGATCAAAAGTCTGTTAAATGCAAAACTGAATGTAGAGCCGCAGGAAGAAAGCAAGCTATTACCACCTTCTGTGCTGTATAAGTCGGTCGCGGAGGCTGTTCCTGGGAAAGAAATTCATTCATTTTGGTACCATGGATTAGGCAAATCAGTTGCTGTTTCTATGGACTCTGATTCTACAGTGTATGTCAACCCCTATACGGCAGAAATTGTTGCCTACATGGGTCATGAGGATATTTTTCATGAAGTAAATGACCTCCACAGAAACCTGATGCTCGGAAGAGATATTGGTAAGCCCATTATAGGATGGGCTACCTTTATCTTCTTCTTTCTGCTGATCAGCGGAATGATACTCTGGTGGCCGAAGAAATGGAATAAAACGAACCGGGACAAGAGTTTTAAGATTAAATGGAGTGCTAAGTTTAAGCGTATCAATTACGATTTGCATAATGTCCTGGGTTTTTATACCCTGTTGATTGCATTGTTAATGACCATTACCGGATTGGTGATGAGCTTTTCCTGGTTTTCCAGGAGCCTCTATTGGGTTACAGGCGGGGAAGGTGCTCCGAGAAGAAGGCCTCCGAAAGAAGTCATGGCCCCATCGGTAAATGCTGCGCTGGTAGATGCAGATAAAATCTGGTATAAAGTACGCAAAGAGATTGCCTTGTATAACAAAAATGAGGTGATTGTACATTTAGCGGAAAAACCAGACGAACTGATTTATGCCTGTACGGATATGCATGCAGGATATTGGAGGGACCTGTATTTTGAACCGGCTACCCTGGAATTATCCAAAAGGAGTGGTAAACGTTTGGGCGATTTGAAATTTCCGGACCAAGTACGGAAGCTCAACTATTCCCTGCATGTAGGGGCTTATGGGGGACTTGCCACGAAAATTATTTATTTCATTTGTAGTCTTGTCTGTGCCAGTCTACCGATCACAGGTTTTTATATCTGGTGGGGGAAAAAGAAAAAGAAGAAAAGTCCGAAGAAAGTGCTGGCTGTTTCATAAATTTTCCCTTCTTACTTGAAAAACTCCATCAGGTTTCTCTTCAAATGTGTGTTGATATAAATAGTAAACCCCAAAAGTTTTTGTCTAACTTCTGGGGTTTACTTTATTAGGATGCAGTCTTTTTGATCTCAGAGAGAAATGGCTATAAGGCCAGTTTTTTCCTTAGTTCTTTGGATAAGGCGGCTTTTGGAACAACCAAACTTACCGTATTGATCGCAAAATAAGGTTCAGATACCTCAATGTATCCCTGGAAAGGCCCCACGGCTCCCCATGAGTTTTTTACTTTAAAAAATAATTTGCCATCGGCAGACTGGTCTAATCCTGTCAGGTGCATCAAATGGTCATCCTGTGTGGTCAGGTTTTCATACAATTGCTGGCGTAATTCTGCTGAATAGGCTGTTTCTTTTGCCTCAGGATTTAATGGCGCCTGTTTACCGTCCTCTGTATTTGCGAACAACATCGCATAACCTTTTGCCTGCTGGAAATTTCTGTTGCTTACATCTGCATCCCACATAATGGTATATCCGCCTTTTAATGCGTCTTTGGTAAGACTCACCATTTCATTCAGCGGGAGATTATAAAAAGATCCATTGGAGAAGTTATCCGGTGCTTCTAAAATGAATGGACTATAATAAGGATGATGGGTAAATGAGGTAATGTTGACATAATCAGCAGCATTAAACTTTAACACCTCTTTTGCAAAAGTTTGGGGTGTATAGTTTTTTCCTTTAAAATCAAAGGTAGCTGGCGGAACACCTATTTTCTGATCAAGGATTGCTTCATAACCTTTCAGCCAGTCTGACGCCAAAGGACGTTTTTTCAATACTTCGTCCAGGTAAGTTTTCAAGGTTTCATCCAATCCGCTGTGGTCAGGGATTTCACCGGTTACCCCCTGAAAAGCTTCCTGAGGCATTGCGCCATAAATGGAAATGGCACGGATCAGGTCATGGCCAAGACCACCTTCACTGAATTGTGCTTTTCCCTGACGAAGGATATAATTTTTAGCTTTTTCAATATAGGTATTGCGGGCCGTAAACATTTCAGAAAGATTAAACTCCCCTAATCCTTTACGAAGTCCTTCAGCTTCCAGTAGGGAAGTGGTCGAATAATCCCAGCAGGTGCCGGATTTCCCCTGGTTTTTTACTGAGGTTACCGCATTGGTTTTGATGTTTTTTAAAGGTAATTCCTGGGCTTGTAACGACAGGGTAAATCCAATACCACAGGCAATCAGAACGATTTTCTTCATTTATCAAATAGTTTTTTATGAACGACTAAAAATACTCAAAATTTATAAATACGAATATCATATAATAATTTAGACAGGTAATAAATCAATCTTTTCCAGTTGAATGGTAACTAACAATAGTTCAGCCCGTTTTACTGATGCTCAGATCAGACCTTAGGAAGGCTATAGCCATTATGGTAGGGTGCAAGAAGATATTTATCATTAATCTGCTGGTCGGTAAATTGATGTTTCCCCTCATCCCAGGTAAGTTTCTCTCCGCTTCTGAAAGCAATGTTCCCCATTTGGGATACGGTAGCCACGTGTGCACCTGCCTGAATTGAACAATTCAGCTCTTCCTTTTTTCGCGACCTTAAACAACTAAAGAAATTGACCATATGGTTGTCAAGCCCCCTGTCTGATGCTTTGACAAGTGGTTTGCTTACTTTATTTCCACTTTGCTTTTCTTCAATCACTTCCCATCCGCCGCGGTTTAAGATCAGGGTGCCGTTATTTCCTATATAGGCTATTCCATGGTCCCTGTTGTAAGATCCATTGTCAATGCCCATGGCTGAATCCCATACCATGTTAAAGTTATCGAACTCATACAGCGTGGTTAATGTATCAGGGGTTTCTTCATATAAATCAGGATAGGCAAACCGGCCTCCAAGCGCTGATATGGTTTTTGGTACCGGAGAATTCATTCCCAGCAAGCCGTAGTCCAGTAAATGTACGCCCCAGTCGGTCATCAATCCACCGGCATAGTCCCAAAACCAGCGGAAGTTAAAATGGTACCTGCTGGAATTAAACGCACGTTTTTTAGCGGGTCCAAGCCATAGCTCATAGTCGGCACCAACAGGAGGGAGGGAATCCGGGACTATGGGGCCAGGTTTCATCCAGCCCTGGTAACACCAGACTTTGACAGTCCTGATATTTCCCAGCTGCCCGCTTTTTACGAAATCTACCGCATCTTTAAAATGCTGCTGACTCCGCTGCCATTGCCCGGCCTGCACTACTTTATTGTATTTTTCCTGGGCAGCTACCATGGTACGGCATTCAATGATGGAATTTCCTACAGGTTTTTCGATGTATACATCTTTGCCGGCTTCACAGGCATGTACCATCATGAGTGCATGCCAGTGATCCGGAGTACCTATGATCACTGCATCAATATCTTTTCTATCCAGTAAGGAACGGTAATCCTTATAGGCTTTTACTTTTTTACTGTCAATATTCATCGATTTCAGTTCAGCCATACGCTGATCGAGTACATTTTTATCTGAGTCGCATAAAGCAACAAGATTTACACCCGGGACTTTTAACGCAGCCTGCAGGTCTGACCATCCCATTCCCTTGATCCCTATCACTCCGATATTGATCTGATCATTTGCACCAACAGTGCGTTGGTAAAAAGCATAAAGTGGGTTATCAAGTGCAGAAAGGAGTACAGTACTTCCCAGCGCACCCGCAGTGTTGCGGATAAAGTTTCTTCGGTTTAACATTTGGTTATCTTTTAGCGGTTGAAATTCTATCTAAAATACAAATTATAATCGACTAATCTTTTTGTCATCACAATGATACCTTACGATTTTTTCAGGTAAATCTTCTGGAATTTTCCTGTCAGGGTTTACCCTGTACTGTAGTTTATCCTGTAAAAAATATCATGAAATTAGAATGAGATTAGAGAAAAGAACTATTGTTAACAATATGTTTAATTACTGAAACTTATTTGGGTTCCGCTACGTAGCTAAGGCTATACATCACATCGAAAGACCACCAACAAGTGGTCGTAAACAAAAACCTATTATGAAAATATTTAATTTATCCCTATCTCAGATCAGCATGTACTGTGCGTGTGTTGTGCTCCTTACCTTCTCTTCCTGCAAAAAGGACGATCAGAACGATAACAATGAAAAGGGGACCACAGGACCTGATTTATCTTTTTATGCCTTAACAGATAACAATGTATTGCTTCAACTGAATGCCAGCAATGTATCTTCAATTACTAAACAAAGTACGATTACAGGTCTGCAGACCGGAGAAAAAATTCTTGGGATTGATTTCAGACCAGCTACGGGGACACTTTACGGGGTAGGGAGCAGCAGCCGGATCTATGTGATCAATACCGGAACCGGAGCAGCAAGGGCAATAGGTGCTGCGGCGTTTACTCCGGCAATCAACGGTGGGGCTATCGGGCTTGATTTCAATCCGACGGTAGACAGGATCCGTTTGGTGACTTCCGCTGGGCAGAACCTTCGCCTGCATCCTGAAACCGGTGCTGTAGCAGCAACTGATGGCGCATTGAATGGTGTCACCAATCCAAATGTTACTGCCGCCGCCTATACCATGAACCGTGCCGGTGCTGCAACAACGGTGTTATTTGTCATCGATGTGGCTACAGATAAACTGTATAAACAAGACCCGCCGAATGACGGAAAACTGGTAGAGATAGGAAATATTGGCTTTGACGTGGAACAGGCGGGAGATTTTGATATCAGTCCTGATGGGGAAAATGCTTTGGCCGCATTAAAGGTAGGTGGTAAAACTCATCTGTATCAGATAGATCTTGGGACCGGTAAGGCGACAAAGATCGCAAATGAATTTACAAACACCATTATCAGTATTGCCATTCCTACAGAACCAGTGGCTTATGCTGTCAATAGCGCCAATGAACTGGTTATTTTTAATCCCTTGAATCCAGTTCCCGTAACTAAAGCAATTACTGGTTTGGTTACAGGTGAAAATATCCTTGGAATGGATTTTCGTCCGTTAAACGGTCAGTTGTATGCCCTGGGAAGCAGCAGCAGGTTGTATACAATCAATGCGTCATCAGGGGTGGCAGCAGTTGTCGGTTCAGTACCATTGGCCACCTTACTTGGAGGAACGGAGTTCGGGTTTGATTTTAATCCTACCGTAGACCGTATCCGTTTGGTGAGCAATACAGGTCAGAACCTGAGGTTGAATCCTGACAATGGAACCATCGCAGCAATTGATGGAAACTTAAGTCCTGCTGCAGCAGTAATAACCGGGGCAGCCTACACCAATAATTTCGCGGGTGCAACCACTACGGTATTGTATGATATCGATTCGCAAAACGGGCTTTTGTATAAACAGGATCCACCAAATGATGGTGATCTTGTCGCTGTTGGCCCACTGGGTGTGACAGGTGCTGCCGGGAATGGTTTTGATATTGGAAGTACCAGTGGTACGGCTTATGCTTTACTGACCGTGAATGGCGTAACTAAAATATATACCGTAAACCTGACTACAGGTGCTGCTACGGCAGGAGCAACACTCTCTGGATCTGTAAAGGCATTTACACTGGGTTTAGGATTCTAGATCCCGCTTAGATTATCTTACCTGAATGCAAAAGGCCTGCGCATAGTGCAGGCCTTTTGCATTCAGGTAAGATATGATATTTTTCACCAGATCATTTCTTTTCTGCCATACGCTAAAGTTAGGCTGTGCTGAAACAACAGCTTATCGCGGTGATAAACAGCGGAGGTTTAGAATTTAATGGAAAGCACTTCCGCCATAAGTTTATTATTGTCATAGTATTCGAATACCCAGCTTTCATTTTTTTTGAAAACTATTCCATGATAATTTCCTTTGGCTGCGATGAAATAATTCTCCACCGAGGTCTTTGATAGTGTTAAAATTATTTTTGGTGTAGCATCTACCAGCTGGAATCCTATGGCTGTAGGCTGAGCATATAGTGTGGCTGCAGCTGGTGCAGCAGATTCAGCAACGGCAGCTTTTATGGCCGGCTGGATGGTAGCTACAGGTACCGTTTGGGGAACAGCCTGTGGTTCTGCAGCAATTACAGCTCCATTGTAAGCATATTGAAATTCATTTAATGACGTAAAGGCAGCTTTCAGGGAAAAGTTATAGGCAAGTCTGTATTCCTTCTCACGGCTTTTGCCTTCTTTTCCTTTGAAGAGGACATTGCCTTTACAATCTTTTAAAACCAGGGTCAGATTGGTACTGAACATGCTGTTTTTTTCGAGCACTTCAAGAACCAGTGCACTGCATCTGTTATTGGCAATTTCAGAAGGCAGCTCGGAATTGTCAAAATAAACGGTAAAACCCTTCTCTTCCAGGTTGGTTTTTGCCTGCGAATTTAATCCGTACTGATCTGCTTCTTTGAGAAAGTTGAATCTTTCAGGTACCAGTACATATTTATAATTGTTAAGGGTGTTCTGGGCATAACCAGAGAAGGAGATGAATAAAAGAACCAGTAAAAAGTATTTTTTCATATTTGACATTGATTGATATTTTCAATTGTTAAAAAGTGATTATTCCTGTATCTGATCAGGATTAGCCGAAGGCTAAGTTAATAAATTAGGGACACAAATATATTTTTTGTATTTTTCAGTCATCTGGTCTTTTTGCGGACAAATATAAATACACATAAAGCACGTATATATAAATAATCACGATCCATTATATTAAGATTATAGATGCTTTCCTATATTTGAACATATGATTAGCACAAATTGACCCGGAATATTTCTGACAGCGAACTTTGGGCCATGTTATTAAGCGGTGAAAGTTCTGCATTCGAACTGATTTATAAACATAATTTTCACAGTCTTTTCCAATATGGCATGCGTATCCTTGATGATGAGGATGCTGTTGGGGATTGTGTACATAACCTTTTCGTCAAGATCTGGGAAAACCGTAAAAACCTCAGTCCGGTTGTCAATACGCGGTTTTACCTGATGTCTTCCCTCCGGAATATCATTTTCAATTACAATACACAGCAGAACAGGTTTGCGAAAAGGGAAATAGATGATACCAATTATTTTGATCTCAAGTTCACGCTGGAATCTGACATGATCCGTAAAGAGGAAGTGAATGAGAAAGCAGTCCAGCTTGCTGCGGCAATGAATAAGCTTACCCCAAGACAGAAAGAAATTATCTATCTCAAATATTTTGAAGAGCTCAGTTATAACGAAATTGCGGAATTGATGGACCTGAATGTGAACGGAGCCTATAAATTGGCTGCCCGTGCATTGGAAGCACTCCGGGAATTACTTAAAATTGACAAAACGCTACTTCTTGCATTACTTGCCGAAGCCAAATACCAATCTTTTTTTTAAAATAATTCAATTTTCATGGGTTGATTTTAAAAATACAACTGTCTATAGTGTAAAGAGGTAATAATTTATACCATTTATTATATGCAAAAGGCAGAATATACAGGATTTAATGTGACTGACTTCTTAGATAACGCAGACTTTGTCCGTTTTATCAAGTTTCAGCAGGCTGATGATGTTCTTTTCTGGAACACATGGCAATCATCGCATCCTGATAATTTGGAATCATTTAAACAAGCCTCTTTTCAACTGAGGTTGATCCTGAGTCCCGGCCATTATCAGGTGCGGGCAGGACTGCAGGATGATATCTTTACATCGATACAAAACACGATACAGCAAAACCGTGTCCATCTTAAAGTTCAGCGCCGGAAATACTACTGGATGTCTGGACTCGCAGCTTCTCTTCTTGCGGGTATGTATGGCCTGTGGTTTTTCAATTCAACCGTTACCCTCAAAGCGGCTTATGGGACAAATGTAAACTATACGCTGCCGGATGGAACAGCAGTTAAGCTGAATGCAAATTCGGTACTGACTTATCCGCGGAGTATAAACTGGAACAAAGTGCGGCAGGTCACCCTCAACGGGGAGGCTTATTTCAAAGTGAATCACCTCAATAAAAACAACCGGTTTATCCGGAATGGCGATCGGTTCGTGATCACCACCAGCCATCTGCTGGTGGAAGTACTCGGTACAGAATTCAATTTAAAAGACCGTCGTAACCGTGCAGAAATTATGCTGGTGAAAGGTCAGGTGAACGTGAAATCTGTGGAGACCGGAGAAGCGTATATTATGAAACCCGGTAATGCTGTACAGTGGCATCGCAACAAGCTTCAGCTAAAACAGCAAGTCGATTCCCTGGAAAAAACTGCCTGGCTGCAAGGAAAGCTGCAAGTGAACCAGACTTCGGCGAGAGACATCATCAATGAATTCGAAGACCTGTACGGCTATCATGTGGTACTGACAGATACCGCAAAAGCAAACAAAAAAATCGATGGAGTCATCTCTATTAAAAGTGAAGATTCGATGCTGTTCGTAATTAGCCATATCCTGGAAGTAAACATTAAAAAAGAAGGAAAAACAATCTACCTGACCAACAACGGGAACTGATCAATCCCGCACCAATACAATTAACAACAATTTATCAAACCACCTAAACCAACAATTATGAAATCAACTTTTACCAGACTATGCTGTCTGGGCTTGTTGTTTACCTTACTATTGCCATTCTCTGCGGCAAATGCTCAAGGATCAAGAATAAGCCTTGCCCAGGCCCTGCAACTCATCTCGAAAAAATTCAAGACTGAATTTGCTTATGAGCACAGCATTATCGAAGGGAAATTTACCAGTAGCAACAATCTCAAAAGTAAGGAGATAGACGAGGTACTGAAATCCGTTTTATATCCCAATAACCTGTTGTTCCTTTACCTAAGCAAAGGTAACTATACGATAGTAGAAGGGAATGAGAAATCAGCTGCTCCGGCAAGCTCAGTTATAGCTAATAAAGCCAATACAAATAATAGTGATGAGATCTTTGTATCAGGACAGGTTGTCGACGATAGTGGCAAGCCTTTTCCTGGTGTTACCTTAAAATCTGATGGATCAAACAGATCTTTAACTACAGACGGGCAGGGTAATTTCTCCCTTTTTGTACCTGTTGAAGCAAAGTACGTTAGCTTCTCTTATCTTGGTTACGAGCGCAAAGAAATTCCGTTGACTGGCCAGTCACACAGGTATACGGTGACTTTAAATCCGTCTTCGGGTACTAATCTTCAGGAAGTAATGGTCGTTTCTACTGGTTATCAAAATATCAGTCCTGAACGTGTAACGGGTTCTGCACCTGTAATCACTGCGAAGCAAATTGAGCAGGTAAAGACGGCTAATATTATTCAGCGTCTGGAGTCGATGATCCCAGGAGTGAAGATCAATATCACATCGGGCGACAATAGTTTTGCTTATGGTAACACGCAACCAGCAATTAATAGCGGTACCAGAACGATAGGTGCTACAGATTACGGTATGACCATCCGCGGGACAAGCTCCCTTAGAGGTAATGCATTTCCACTCGTGGTAGTAGACGGTGCAATTACCGAATTTGACCTCTCTACCCTTAATCCAAATGACATAGAAACCATCACTTTCTTAAAAGATGCAGCAGCGGCGTCAATTTGGGGTGTACGTGCTGCTAATGGTGTAATTGTAATTAAAACTAAAGGTGGCAAGAATAACCAGGCACCTCAAATCAGCTTCTCTACCACAGCATCAGTTAGTAATGCGCCAAACCTCAGCTATCTTAAAATCATGTCTTCTTCAGAGCAGATTGCTTATGAGCAGGAACTAGTACGCAAATCTTTAATAGTAAGACCTAATGTAAATGCATTTCTTGGGGCTCCCGTGGCGGATGTAACCGACCTTACTTTTCAGTTGGCTGATGGCAGGATTTCCCAGTCCGATTATGACGCACAGATCAATCTGTTCAGCAGCAGGGATAGTCGCGCTCAAATACAAAAGTATCTTCTCCAGCCTGCTAATAATCAGCAATACAATCTTTCAGTAGCCGGTGGTAGCACATCTAACACTTATTTTTATTCTGCATCTTATAGTAAGGAAAGACCAAATGCGGTAGGCAATAATGCAAAGCGATTGACGCTGACTTTGAACAATACTTTCAAATTGTTTAAAACTGCCACATTGAGCACCAATGTGAAGGGATCGTTTTTCAACTATGTGAACAACGGAATTGGCCTGAGTAGTTTATTTCGTCCGTCGGCTACTACTTTCATGCCTTACAATCAATTGGTGGATGATCAGGGAAACAGAACTAGCTTTTCTTCCAGTTATTATTCTGGATGGACACGCAATCTAGAGGCTAGTGGATTCCTGAACTGGAACACCAGTTATCTTGACGAACAGGATAATGCTGATAACACACAAAATGTTAACAATTACTCATTTACTGCCAACCTGAATGTACCTATTGTAAAAGGTCTGTCTGCGAATGCTTTTTATAGCAATGAGCGTACTTTCGGCAAGCAAAAAAATTATTATAATGAGAGTACCATTTATTACCGTAATCTTGTAAATAGTTTTACTCCAGTTCCTGTATCGGGCAAAGCAGTAAATTCCATAGGTCTTAGTCAGGGTGGAGGAATTTTGCAACAGGTAAGTTCAACCAATAACAACTATACTGTACGCGGTCAGTTGAATTACGACAACACTTTTGCAGAGAAACATCAATTGAATATTATTGCCGGATCTGAGATCAGGCAAACCATAGAAGGACAGGGTAGTAATACGCTATATGGTTACAATACTGGTACTGGTTTTTCAAAACCTGTTAACTATAGTTCAGGTTATCAAACTATACAGGGCTACTCTGGCGCAGTAGGGGGCGCACCTAATCAGCAGGACAAAACAAGACGTTTTCTTTCTTATTTTAGTAATGCAGGATATACTTTTGATAATAAATACACCCTTTCTGCAAGTGTGCGTTATGATGATTACAACAATTTTGGGGTAGATAGAAAGTTCCGGGCTACGCCTTTATGGTCTACCGGACTAAGGTGGAATCTGGCAAAAGAGAATTTTATCAAATCGCAGCAATGGATCAGCAGCCTGGCAATAAGGGCTTCTTATGGCGTAAACGGAAATATTGCGAATTCATTATACCCTTTTACCTCTATTGGGCTGGGTGATTTAAACTATGAAACTGGCTTGCCGTATGCATTTATCACTTCACCTGCAAATCCTGAACTGCGCTGGGAAAAAACATATGTAACCAATATTGGCCTCGATTTGGGACTTTTCAATGGAAGAATGAGTGCTACCGCAGATTACTATCGTAAAAATGGTAAAGATCTTTTTTACGAGTTTCCAATCAACCAAACTTATGGTGTATCTACTTTAACCAGGAACTCAACCACCTTACTAGGTAAAGGTTTTGATTTGGGTTTGAGAGGCATTTTGTACACTACAAAAGACTGGGAGGTGAATACAGGCATCAACTTCTCTTACAATACCAATAAAATTACCGATGCCAGATTTGTGCAGAACTCTTCCCTTTTTGGTAATCCGGCTTATGCTGCGCAAATGGCAGGTTATCCGATGGATAAATTACTGGTCTATAAAAATGCTGGCCTTGATGCAAGAGGCTTAACCCAGATTTTTGACCAGAATGGCAACAAAGTGGCTGCAGAAGGCAATATCAGTTCACTTGATGCACTTACTTTTGCTGGTCGTTCAAGCGCGCCTTATTTCGGAAGTGTGAATACCAATTTCAGGTATAAGCGTTTCACGCTATTGGCTATAGCCACCTATCAATTTGGCAGTGTATTTCTGCGTCCTACAATCACTACTTTCGCAGGAGGAAGGCGTGGATTGTTCTATGACTTAAATGCTGATATCGCTAAGAGATGGCAAAAACCGGGTGATGAAGCATTTACTACAGTGCCGGGTGCCGCTGGAAATGCCGCAGCTACCAGTTTATTACGTTATCAGCAGTCGGACATTAATGTACTAAAGGGCGACTATATCCGCTTAAGGGAGTTGTCTCTTACTTATGCTATTCCGTTGGAGCGTTTCACTAATATCGCAAAAACTGCTGATTTTGGTTTCTCCGTACGCAATCTGGGTTTACTATGGAGAGCGAATAAAGAGGGAATAGATCCTGATTTTACATCCGGTCTAAGCAGCAATACACTAGGACTTCCTGCGGCCGTATCTTATAATTTCTCTTTAAATGTTAATTTCTAATCCTGCAAAAATGAAACCATTATATCAATTCCTCATACTCTCTCTCTCAGTAGCAGGTTTAACCGGCTGTAAGAAATATGTAGATATCAAAACTCAGGGTAATTTAGTACCCAGTCAAACTATCAATTACCGTTATCTGTTAAATAATAATCAGGCGCTGGAAGCTACAGCAAGTTTGTCTGATTTTGCTTCATCAGACATCAACTTCACTGATGCAGATCAGATTGCTGGATTGACCAGCAGCTCTTATTACAGTCAATTTGTGAAGGCATATAGCTGGCAGAATAATATCTACATTTTAGGCTCTACAGATGAGAACGATTATAACTGGGCGGTACTGTACACGAGAATTCTATATTGTAATACAATTATCAATGAGCTCCCGGCAAGTAATGGTACTGCTGCTGAAAAAGCTGCACTTACAGCAGAGGCTTTAGTGCACCGTGCTGATGCCTATTTTACATTGGTTAATACCTATGCAAAACCATATAATGCAAGTACTGCTGCAACCGACCTTGGTGTGCCTTTATTACTGGAGCAAACGGTAAGTCAGCGTTTAAACAGGGCAACGGTACAGGTAATCTATAATCAGATCATCAGCGATCTTACAACGGCCGTTGGTTCACTTCCTGCTACACAGCAGATGAATACCTTACCCTCTAAACCTTCAGCCTATGGTGAGTTGGCGCGTTGTTATACGTATATGCACGATTATACAAATGCTGCAAGATATGCTGATATGGCCCTGGCTTCGAGAAACACGATTGTGGATCTCTCAGGAATGGATCAGAGTACGATGTACACTTATCCTACACGCTTTGTTAATCCGGAAATTCTACTTTCTGAGCTTCCTCAAAGTGGTGCAGCTTCCTATTCACCACTTATTTTTAAATTGAGTAACGAATACCTTGCATTGTTGGGCACGGCAGATCAACGTTTTACTCTCTTTACTTCTGATGCTTCAAATGTGTCAAGCACATACACTGGCAGATTTTTCACTAAAGAAGCCGCAACTGGTCAGACTAGAAACGAAGGTCCTTCAGTACCAGAAATGATGCTAATCAAAGCAGAAGCTTTCGCCCGGGCCGGGGATGTCGGTAGTGCGATGGAATGGGTAAATAATCTACGTGTAAAACGTTTCAAAGCAGCAGATTATGAAGCAATGACAGCGTCAAGTCCAAATGATGCACTCGTTAAAGTGATCGATGAACGCAGGCGTGAATTCTACGGTACATCGTTGCGCTGGTGGGATATGCGACGTTTAAAAGACGAATCTCTTTTCCAACGTAGCTACACCAGGTTTTTTAATGGAGTTACTTATACTTTGGAACCCAATAGTGACCGCTATGTATTTCCTATAGCTGCCAAATTAAGCCAGTTAAACCCTGAGCTAGAGCCCAACCCTTAATATCATAACGATGTACGTATGCTGATCAATACCATGTTAAATTCAGCATACGTTCATTATATACACCCTTAAAAATTAAACACACAATATGAAATCTTTAACAAAACAGAGTTTATTCCTTCTGATGATACTGTGCCTGGCCCTGAAAAGCTTTGCACAGATTCATCCTAATTTTACCTTCAAACCGGAGAAGCCTACGAATGGGCAGACCGTGGAAATGTCTTATGATGCAAAAGGTACTCCTCTGGAGGGTAAGCAGAAGATTACTTCAGTAGTTTACCAATATATTAACTACAAATGGGTGGCAGCAGACGTGCCTTTTAGTGGTGGAAATAATAGTTGGAAAGCCAGCTTTAAAACACCTGCAGACTGCGGATTTTTAGCTGTTAAATTTAAATCCGATACCCTGACAGATAATAACCATGATACCGGTTATTTCATCATGTTGCAGGATAAGGATCGTCCCGGAGCTCTCGCCCCAGGGTCTTATCTGGGATGGGGAGTGGCGCGTTCTCCAAAAACCGAGATGGACATCCCAGGGTATATGAAATTTGAAGGTATTAGTGATACCGCAACGTACATGTGGTTTAACCAGGAGATTACGTTTAATCAGGCTAATAAGTCTAAACTAGTAGTGCCGTATGCCAAGGCGGTAAAAAATTATCTTAAAGATGCTGCTACGCCGAAACTGAGAGCTGCTATAACTTTCCTTACCCGTACGGATGCCACTGAAGATGAACTGTTAAAAGCAAGATCCATTAGCGGCAATGTCATGGAAGATGCAAAACTGAAAGATTCTATTGATCATATAATTACCACAAGATTCCCTAAAGGTAGCCTGGCAAGATTGGCAGCTTTTAAAAATATCAGTACCAACAAGGAAATGCCAGCAATGGTTAAAGCGGGTGAAAAATTCCTCGCTGATTTCCCTGTTGCTGAAACGAATGCAGAATTTGATAAAGAGAATTTTATCAATTATGGTACGGTTTATCAGAACATTATTGTAACTGGTAGTTATCTTGATAAAAACGATGATTATCTTAATAAGTACATCAATCTATTGCCATACAACATCCTGTCAACTGTTTTTTACAAGATAGTTGGTATCCCCTACAAAAGAAAAGATGAAACAGATGCGAGATTATTGGCCAAAACAGAGTTGCTGATGTCACGTTATAATTATTTCCTGGCTAATCAGCCTGCAGATTTAGCTTATCTGTCGCCATTAGAATGGAAAACGAACTGGGAAATGGAACGCTCCAAATTTGAGTTTATTCCTTATATCGGGTTGCTGATCAGTGCCGGAAAAGATGAGGAGGCTTTCAAATATACTGAATTGGCTGAAAAATATCTGGAATATCATGATGCGACAGTTAATAATTACTATACAATACTTTTACAAAAAAGAGGGGAAACAGCACATTTGAAAGAGGTATTAAAATACAGCCTTTATAATAACCAGGCAACAACTGAAATGCTGGAAATGGTTAAAGCAGATTATGTGAAACAGAATGGATCCGATAAAGGATATGATGACTACCTGAGTAAATTGAAAAATCCGGCTGATAAAGCGGACTTTGAAAAAGAAGTAGCCGAAGGAATGATCAACAAAGCTATGCCGGAATGGTCTATGAAAGATATGAACGGTAAGGTAGTCAGCTCAAAGTCGCTGCGTGGAAAAACTGTTATATTGGATTTCTGGGCAACCTGGTGCGTGCCTTGTAAGGCTTCTTTCCCGGGTATGAAACTGGCTGTGGAGAAATATAAAAATGACAAAAATGTTGTTTTCTATTTTGTAGATACCGAAGAGCGGGGTTCGACCTATAAAGCTGAAGTGATGAAATATATCAAAGACAACAATTATCCATTTAACATCCTTTTTGATAATACAGCTGCAGGATCTAAACAAAACAGTGAAGTTTTCGACCGTATCTGTAAAGAATTCACGATTTCGGGAATACCACAGAAACTTTTCATTGATCAAAACGGCAAATTGCGCTTTATCTCTGTAGGTTATAATGGAAGTGCTTCTGCATTGGCAGACGATATCTCTACACTGGTTGAAATGACTAAAACAGCAAAATAATATGAAGTACTCTTTTTTAATTTTATCTGCATTGTTTTGCTGCACAGCGGCAAATGCACAACAGCAATCTTCAAAAACAAAACTGCCGGCTAAAAAGCCGGTTGTTGCAACTGCACAACAGCAGAAATATACCGAGACCACAGTAAGCTTCAAAAGTCAAGACGATACGATTACTTTTGCAGGCGCCTTAACGCTGCCAAAAGGAAAAACAAACATACCCGCAGTAGTCATTGTTTCTGGTAGTTATAAGCAGGATAGGGATGGTATGATGGCTGGCCACCCTCTATTTAAAGATATAGCTGATTACCTGAGCAGTAATGGTATAGCGGTATTGCGGTTGGACGATCGTGGTACGGGTAAAACTACTGGTGTTTATGAGACGGCAACCACGGCAGACTTTGGAGATGATGCGTTGAAAGCCATTCAGTATTTGAAAGGAATCAAAGAGATCAATCCTTTTAAGATTGGTCTTCTGGGCCATAGCGAAGGTGGCGCTGCAAGTGCCATAGCTGCAGCAAAGAGCAAAGATGTAGCCTTTATTGTGAGCGTGGCAGGTCTGGCTACGTCGGGTTATAATTCTTTGATTCAACAAAATGAAGATTTAGTGAACAATTCGCAGCTTACTGAGGTAGATAAAAAGCGCTCCAATGAAATCAATGGGATGATGTTCAAAATAGCTTTTAAATATGCTGATTCGGATAGTCTGGAGAATAAACTGAATACTACTTACAATGACTGGAAGGTAAAAGATGATGCTTACTTTAAAACGTTAAATATAGAGTTTGACCATTTTCGTTTCCCTATTTACAGTTATGTAAATTATGCAATTGGCCCATGGTACAGGTATTTTGTGAAATTCGATGCGGCCAAAACCATTGGTCAGGTAAAGGTGCCAATATTAGCATTAAATGGCGATAAAGATCTGATGGTTTCTGGTCAATCTAATTTGGATAACTGGAAGAACTATGCCGCTGCGGGTGGAAATAATAAAGTGGAAACGCATTTGCTTCCTGGTTTAAACCATCTTTTTCTGCCTTGCGTTACCTGTACACCACAGGAATATTCAACAATAAAAGCAGGTTTTTCCCCTGAAGCCCTTTCTTTAATTCGCAACTGGATCCAGCAACACACAAAATAATAATGCAGGTTAGTAATAGTTAATAGTAGATTGAAGCCAGAACATCCGTTCTGGCTTTTTTTTAACAAGCTGGTAAAATTTATACGCAGATAATCCGTTATGATCTAAAATACATTTAACTATTTTTGGTTTGTAAAATTTAGGTGCCTAACTATAAGGTCAATAAAAGTACTTTACTTATCTGGAAGTGAGTAATGATGATAATCAGATAGTTATTATGGAAAATAAGACGGAAAAATGTTCAAAAAACAGTAATTGTCCGATTAGAACAGTTTTGGACAGATTTGGCGATAGGTGGTCCATGTTGGTGATTTTGGTATTGGGGGACTCGGAAAAAATGCGATTTAGCGAAATACATAAGGAATTGGGAGATATTTCGCAAAAAATGCTGACAAGTACCTTGAGGACTTTTGAGAATGATGGTCTTGTGCAACGGACTATCTTTCCGGAAATTCCTCCCAGGGTAGAATATAGACTTACTGATAAAGGAAGGTCTTTGTTACCGCATCTTTACAACCTAATAGAATGGGCGACGGAAAATATGCCATTGGCAGAAAAAGCAGTGTAAACGAAAAATAAAAAATCAATTGTAGACTTGTGTTATATAATCTATAATTGATTTATGAAATTAACCCCCAATCCATAAAGAAGAACAAAGGCTTTTACGATCATAAGCCTTTGTTCTTCTTTATTCTAATATTCATTATTACCCTTTCTTATCAGGTTGTAACTTATTTTTTATGTGCCATCGAAAATCGCCTTGAAATACTGAACCCCCATCTGTATTGCCCTTTTAACCACGAGCTGGTTGTTGATGGAATATACTGGATCTCTTCAATCGCAGTCGCGTTCGTGAAATTAAGATGGAATACGTGTCCGCCAGTTTCAATCTCTAAACCTATACCGAGGGGATTGTAGAATTTGGTAGCATTAACTTGCTCCAGATATTGCTTGTCTGATTTATTTCTGAATGGCAGAAAATAATCCACAACGAGCGCCATTCTTTTTGTAAACTTTAATCGCCCACCTGCACCCAGTGCAAATAGATCGTTCTGATCCCTAAAGGCTGTAAAGTTACGGTGTACATAACTAGGGGTAAGGATAAAAGAGAAGTTGGAATTAAATTTTCTGGCGATGATCATCTGGGCGACCCAATTCATACGATCTTTAAAACCATCATAGGCAATTGGTGAAGTCGGATCATCTCTGTTTGCCTGAACCCCGGCAATGGTATTACTCCCAAATAGCGTAATTGCAACGGGGATACGATTATCTGTAGTTTGCTGTATTAAGCGGTATTTTACGCTACCTTCATATAGCTGCTGGACAGCGGTCGCCCCTTTAGCTCTGGCAATTCCTACGGTTAAATTATCGGTCATTCCGTATTCAAAACCGATACGGACGTCCGTCGAGTTATCCAGTCCAAAAAATCTCCTTACACCTCCATTGGTACCAGCTATATCTCCGAAACGGTGATCGACCTTAAAGTCGAGTTCATTTTTGTAAAGGGTTTCATTGGTAGGGCCATTGATCAGTTTTGTAGATTTAAAAGTTGCAAGTACTTTCTCATGACTTGTCTCCTGATTGTTAAGTTCTTTTTCGAGCTCTTCTTGACCAAATACTTGTATTGCGCTGACTGTTAATACAGCGAAAAGAATCAGAAAGCGGGATTTAAATGTTTTTATTTTCATAAGTAATATTGTTTTTTATCGGTCATGAAGCTATCACAAGCTTATTTTTTAGCTATGTAGCTAGCCTGAACACTTACTTCAACGTATTCAGCGATATTTTTAAATACTAGAGTTGGAATTTCAATCCCATGGTCGGCGATCTTAACTTTAAATGCAGCTTTCGCAACTAAAATCCCTTTATTCACGGTCAGATCAGCTATACTCTTATAGGCCTTGTTGACACCATGTATATTTAAGATTCCTTCAATTTCCACTTTGTAGTTGCCATCCTTTTGAAAGTCAATCGGCGTTTTGATCTTTCCCTTAAATTCGGATGAAGGAAATTTTTCTGATTCCATGTAATTTTCATTAAAGTGTTCCTGCATCAACTTCTTTTTAAATTGAAATGAAGTATTCTTCACCTTGAAAATGATATTTCCTGATTTAGTATCAATAACAGAGCCTCCAACAGCACTCTTTCCTTCAATATCCTCCATCACTGTACTGGAGAAAAAGGATACTTTAGCATTGTTGCAAATTAGAATCTGCTGCGCGCGGACCACACTGACTGTTACAATGAATAGTACAGATAGATATATTTTTTTCATGATCATAGCTTTTATTCGGGCATATTATTATCGAACCATTGTTGTAGAGAAGTCAGTTCGGCAGCTGTTAAGCTACCGCCCAGAGGCATTGATCTCGTTACAAGTACCACACGACGAATTCTGGCCTCATTGGATACGACAGAACTACGGCCGTTAAAGGACCAGATTGATGATGCGGAGCCTCCTGCTGCATGGCATCCGGCACATCTGGTCTGCAGAAGATTTTGGGTAAAATTTGCGTAAGTAACTGCTGTGACAGGTGTCTCTGGATTTGTAGGGGGCGATGGAGTCATTTCTGCAGCTTGCCTTTTAGAGCAACTAATAGACAAGAGAACATAAATTAAAATGATGGTCGTATATACCATTTTGTGCTTAGTGGTCATAGATCTTATTTTAGGGCTACAATAAATTTGTTAGGTTGTCAAATGCGATAAATATTATTTGCTATTACTAAGGCCATGCTTGGGATCTGGATACAATGGAGATACTCATCATATCCCAGCTTTTTGAATTCGACAATAGATGGGTAATGATTTTCCATCTGAAAAATCGCCACTTGGTTTTGGTCGTGTTTTGCATAGTTCTTGAAAATTAAGTGTGAGGAATGTTTCAGTTCAAGTGATTTGGAAGAGTGCAACTTTATAATTTCTTAAGCTTTTGGATTCAATCGTGTCAATTATCTTTTATTGTAACATTAATGTGATGTTGACCAAATGTAGCGGGTAATATTCGGCTTGACAAGAAGGTACCTGTAGTTAAGATACTTACGTTGAAGAAACTATTATTGGTAATCAGATAGATAAGTGGCAAAAAAAAAGATAATATTCGTAACAATGGTTCAGATCCGGGTGTGCGAACCTTTATGCTATCGGATCTACAAAAGGAGATCGCTGTCATTTTCTTTGCCAATACCTCACTCAGCGAAAAAGAGGAAGATACTTTTTTTGATATTTATAATATACTTTATGATTACGGCATTACATTAAAAAACAAAGCTAATTGAATTTCACTGCCTAATAAAATGTAGAGAAATGTTGAGTGACGGAAAGAAATTCAAAAATAATAGTATAGCTTTTAAGCGTTACAAATAAAAATACAAAAGCATGGTACTGCTCAGATCCCGAAATGCAGAAACGAGAAATAAAGGCTTGGAAGAGAAAGGCTAGCTGGATAAAATAATTAACTGTCAATCTTTAGCCATGAACCGATTTTTCAACAATAATCACTGTTTCACCGTTTTCCAGGTCGTGGTTATTTTAATCTCCATCGCGCAATAATGACTATTTTTTCATCACCAAATATTGACAAAGAAAACCTGTCGCTCATTAGTATCACTTCATATTCAAAGTCAGTTACGATTAAGAATTTAAAGTCCCGACATAAATATCTGCTTTCCTGTAACTGGTTTGATCTTAAATGCGTCAAACATTAAAATTTAAAAAAATGATAAAAACAGACCCACTCAAAATGCTATCGATCCTATCTTTATTGGCCTTTAGCTTATACAAATAATCTTTTTGCGCAAAGCTTGGAAGACAGAATCGACAGCACCATAAAGATGGAATTCAACGACCCAAATGGGCCCGGTGGTGTATTCATGGTTGCTCAAAAAGGGAAGATCATTTATCATAAAGCTTTCGGTAAAGCTAATCTGGAGCTGGATGCAAACCTTCATACCGACAATGTTTTCGAACTGGGTTCCATGACAAAACAGTTCACTGCTGTGGCAGTACTAATGCTGGAGCAACAAGGTAAATTAAAAGTAAGCGATCCTATTACCAAATACATCCCGGATTACCCCTCAGGTGACAAGATCACTATTCATCACCTATTGACGCATACTTCCGGCATCAAAGATTTCACTAAAATGAAAGCGCTATCAGATATTGATCAAAAAGAGATGACACCCCAAATGATGGTTGATTTTTTTAAGAACGAGCAAGTTGATTTCGCGCCGGGCGAGAAATTCGAGTACGACAATTCCGGCTATGTGCTCCTAGGATATATAATAGAATTGGTTTCCGGGGAAACTTACGAGGATTTCGTCACTAAGCATATTTTCAAAAAAGCAGAAATGGAACATTCACATTATGCCAGTGACAGAAACGTGATCCCAAAAAGAGCTTATGGATACCATAAGAAATCTTATGGCTACGTTAATAAGACCGTGATCAGTTTTAGTGTTCCGTTTGCATCAGGTTCCCTGATGTCGACGCTGGATGATATGCTGAAGTGGCAAAATGCGTTAAACCATAATGTCCTTCTCAATAGTGCTGAAACTAAAAAAGCCTTCAGCAAATACAAATTGAATGACGGAAAAGAATTTAGCTATGGCTGGCATATCAAAGAAATAAATGGCATACCGACCAGAGAACATGGCGGAAGCATATTTGGATTTAAAACCATGGGCGTATACATTCCCAAGAACGATATTTATGTGTTAGGTTTAAGTAATTGTGATTGCCACTTGCCAACTAAAATAACAGGAGATATCGCAGCATTAGCGCTTAAAGTATTAACTAAGGCAAGCGATAAATACGGAAGGGTTAAACGGCTCCATGTCATCCAGCTAAAACTTGAAGATTAAAGGTTGTAAGGGATAATACTAGTGACATTTTTATCAATAGAGGTTAGCCACAGATAGAGACCAGAGAACGTTTCATTTAAATTCCTGCTTTTTCCGGCTCTTTTTAGGTGGTGTGGGAAATAAAAGCTTGCGCGTTCAGGAACTGACTTTAAAAACAAACATGCACTAGTTTTACATGGTCAGATGTATGTTGTAAAATACCATGTAAGCTAGCTAGCAGCATGCTTTTTATGTTTTAGGGTAGCAGTACCATAACGTGTCGGTAAGACAAGGTTATTTACTGAAAAAAATGATTTATGCAATCCACAAACTACGTTTGATGTATTGAATAAGCAGATACAAAACACAATAACAAAAACTTTGACGAGATCTATTGGCTGCAAAACAGCTTATTATCACAAATAAAATGAAAAGGCAGGCGCTAAAATTTCCAGATGTGGCTGCTATGCCTCAAGCTATTGAAATTTTCATCCTGGATTATAACGTTTCCACCTTTCATCCATTGTTCCCACTTGAATAAGGTTGTTTATTTTACTGGCTCTTCAGCTTCTTCCGGAACCTTAGTCAATCTGAACCTGTTTGCTTTATTTGCATCCTATATAAATTAGATACAGTTGAATTTATGGAATTTTATCGGTTTTTGACTCTTAGTTATTAAACGCGTCCTATGAACATTTGCAAAATTTTTGTTTCTATTTTCATCTTCTCAGTTTTAGTCAGCTGTAAACCGGCAATTAGTGAAACCTTTATTTCCAAACCTGAAGATCTTCAGGGACAATGGAAACTCACTCGCATCTTTCAGGACACTCTAACTTGTAAATGAGCCATAAAACCTGTGTTACATCTGTGCCTCTATCAACGAAATCGCCATTTAATACTAAGTGACCATCTCCATATATCCAGTTGCCTTTATTATCGATCACCCGGTTACTTAGCAAAAAGCTGAAATTTAATATCTGATATGGCAAGGACCTTGTCTGGAGTAGAGTATAGGGCTTTTTCAGCCTTTTCCAAGCTTTTTAGCTTTACTTTGAAATCCTGTAGATATTCCTTCCCTGTAAGGACTTTTATTTCGTTGTTTACTGTTAAGAATTTGCTTAAATGCCCTTTTTCATTCACTGAATACACTACCTTATTTATAATTTAAGGACCGTCTAAACCATCAAAGGCGGTTTCAAGGCTTTTGTTCTTTATTATCCCAAATTCTTGATTGTTAAATAGTGCATGCAAACCAGACCAATAAAATGTATACAGACCCTTCTTTTCGTCAACCTGGGAGTATCCAAAGTACAGTATGGTTAAGAAAAAAATAGACGGATATTATAACCAATAGCCATCTAGCTATTTTCCAGATTTTTTTATAAACATTTCCCCTAAATTGATTTAAAGGCTTTAGATCAACTGTTAAGCAATAAGTTGCAAAAATAACCTTCTAATTAGGATAAATTAATTCTAAATTTCTTCGTTTTTTAAGACTTTCCAAATACATCTTAATTTTTTTGTTGCGCTACTTGCCTGAATAAATTATAGCTAAAAGATAAATAGTCCCCGGATGATTGGCCAGGTGAAAAAAGCCTGCAGCCGAGATAGGAGTTGAAAGAGGAGACTATACCTTCCAATGATCAAGAAAAACATAAATATTAAACGACATCAATTAAGGATAATTCAGTAACATTGGCCAATATTATTCTGTAATTTTAACGGTGGCAAAAATATTCAACGCAGAGACACATAAATCATCAGATAAGGAATTGATCCTTTCTTTAAAGGAAGGCAAAAAAACTGCATTCGTTGAAATTTATGATCGGTATTGGTCACTGCTTTTATCGCATGCAATCAGAATGCTGCAAGATGAAGATATAGCTCAGGATGTTGTTCAGGATGTTTTTCAAATGCTATGGGAAAAGCACCTGACCTTGAATATCCACACCTCCTTGTCATCATTTTTATATTCGTCTGTCAGGTACCGGATTTTAGATCAGATGAAACGTGATAAAATTGAAGACCGTTTTTTATCGACACTACAAACTGAGATTGAAAGTGGAGTTACAAGTACTGATGATGCAATTGCAGAAAAGGAATTTACAAGAAAAATTGAAGAGGGATTAAACAAACTGCCGCCAAAAATGCGAACCGTATTTGAATTGAGTAGAATTCATGAATATTCTTATCAGGAAATATCCAAAGAGCTGAACCTTTCGGAAAATACTGTAAAAAAGCAAATTAGTAACTCGCTAAAAATCTTGCGTAACAGCATCAAAAAAGGATATTGGTTCTTTTGTTAACAAATATTTCATTTTAATATTACACAAAATCTGTTTTCAATCTTCATAACTATATAATCATCCTAAAATTTGATTAGTTATGAATAAAAAGGAAGCGGAACAGTTATTTGAAAAGTACTTGGCTGGTAATTGTACGCCCGAAGAACTGGGAATCATTAAACGTGCTTATAATAAAGAAATTCCTGGCGATATGAAGGAGATCTCTGAGAAACGTTACAGTGAAATGAAAGTAAATATGTGGAGTAGACTGAAGCAAGCACATGACTCCTATGTTACAACCTACAGTTTCTGGCCTAAGATTGCTATAGCGGCTGTTTTGTTGATAACAACCGGGGCTGGCCTGTACTTTTTCACCTTGAAAAAGGAAGAGGTTGATAAAAATAATATGTCAGTTTACGCTAATAAGATTCCTGCTGAAAAAAATACAGTTGTGCTGACATTGGCTAATGGAAAAAGGATAAACTTAAGTGATGCTAAATCGGGGGTAGTTATTAAAACATCAGAATTAACTTACGATGATGGCACACCCATAGAGAATATCAATTCGAAAGGTTCTGATATTACGACAATAAGTACCCCACGGGGCGGTCAATATAACATTGAATTATCTGATGGTACTAAAGTAGTCCTGAACGCAGCCAGTATGCTTAAATTCCCTTCAAGATTTGCAGGACTGATAAACAGGACTGTTGAGCTCAGCGGCGAGGGTTATTTTCAGGTAGCTAAAGACAAAAAGTATCCATTTATAGTCAAAAGCGGCAATCAGGAAGTGAAAGTACTTGGAACGCACTTCAATATCAATTGCTACCCTGATGAAGACATCATGAAAACTACATTGGTAGAAGGCAGCGTAGAGATCAGACCTTTGTCAGGTACGTTCAGTAGTAAAAAGCTTGTGCCGGGTCAGCAGGCTGAATTGAGTAAAGGTGGTATCGAGATATCCATTGTGGATACTGAATCTGCGTTGGCCTGGAAAGATGGGGATTTTATCTTTAACGATGATATTACAACAATCATGCGGCAAATTTCCCGCTGGTATGATGTAGAGGTAGTTTACCAGGGTAAGGTTTCAGCAAAGGAATTTGTGGGGACTTTTTCCAAATCAAAGGACATCAGTGAAATTTTAAAAGCTCTTGAACTAACAAACCGTGTCCACTTTAAGATTGAAGGAAGGAGGATCATAGTGATGCCTTAGTTTTTACAAAACGATGCTTTTCTGAGAAAGAACCGGAGGCGTTGGAAGCGCCCCCGATAACATTTGGTTAAGCGAATACTCATGCGACTAAACACAAATTTTCAACTACTAACCAGTTAACAAATGTATAAATTTTACTATACAATAGGGCATGGTCTAACTAGCTGTGTCCGGCAAACCATCATGAATTCATTGCGGCAGAAAGCGGATAACAATCCTAAATTTAACGGGTGGTTTATGCGAGGTAATTTTACCTGTGTCTTATTAACGCTTGCTTTGCTGCAGTTGGCATTTACTGTCAATGGGCAAAATATCAGCATGTCAAAAAAAAATGCCAACCTTACTGAGGTCTTCAAAGAGATCCGTAAACAAACAGGGTATGATTTTGTCTTACCAAAAGAATTATTAAAAGAAGCAAAAAAAGTATCTATACAGGTCAAAAATGCAAGAATTGCGGAAGTGCTTAAAATATGCTTTGAATCTCAGCCATTTACCTATAAGGTCAATAACAAAGTGATCATTGTCTTTAGTGAATCCCAAATCGAAAGTCCCGTAAAAATCATCGGCAAGCCTGAGACCATCAACCTTCGCGGGAAGGTACTGAATGATGAAGGGGAACCGCTGGAAAATGCCACAGTTAGGGCAAAGGGAAATTTGCGGGCGGCAACCACTAATCAAGAAGGAATATTTTACATTGAAGATATCGAAATAGGAACGTTACTGGATATTTCCTATGTTGGTTACCGGAAAACTGAAGTGAAAGTTGCAGTTGGACTTAAAGAGATCAGGCTGAGCGCTGATAAATCTCCGCTCGACGAAGTAAAAGTAATTGCCTATGGAACAACAACATCCCGTAAAAGCACCGGTGAGGTATCGACGGTTACTTCCCAGGATATTGCCCGACAGCCAGCTTCAGATGTATTGCAGGTACTACAAGGTCGTGTGGCGGGACTGGTGGTCAAACCTTCTAGCGGTTTTTTTTCAGGCAATTATAGTATCAAGATTCGGGGAAATAACAGCATCCCAATCAACGGTGGTAATGCTGTTAGCGATCCGCTATATGTTGTAGACGGCGTTTCGTTGACCGCAGGTAGCGGCGATCCGAATGGTGGCGGACTAAATCAGAACGGAATCGCAGGGCCGGTACAGGGGCAAAATCCGTTATTGTATTTAAATCCTTCGGACATCGAAAGCATTTCTGTTTTAAAAGATGCCGATGCGACAGCACTTTATGGTTCAAGAGGGGCAAATGGCGTTATTTTGATTACGACCAAAAAAGCGAAACCTGGGAAAACGCAGATCGATGTAAATGTATATACCGGATACAGTCAGCAAACTAAAAAACTAGACCTGATGAGTACACCGCAATATCTGGCGATGCGCCGGGAGGCCTTAAAGAACGATGGTCTTGTACCTGATGATCAAAATGCTTATGACCTGGTGGTTTGGGATACAACCCGGAATGTAAACTGGCAAAAACAACTGCTGGAAACCGCAAAAACGACTGATGCCCAAATAGGTTTTTCCGGTGGTGATGAAAAAACCACTTTCAGGCTGAATACTGGGTATCATCAGGAGACGCCGCCTTTTCCGGGTAATTTTTCCGAACGGCGTGTGAGTAGTTTATTGAATATTGGTCATTCAGATCTTAATGGGAAACTCAAGACTAATCTCATTTTAAATTATGCCAACACTTTTAGCAATTTACCCGCTTCTGATATTACCTCTTCTATTTTACAGGCACCTAATGCGCCTGATATTTACAATGCTGCGGGTAATTTGAATTATGGAGGCTGGAGGCCTGCAGACTACCCACGTGCTTTTACATCTTTAGAAAAGCCTTACAAGGCCAATACAAATAATTTTTCAAGCAGCCTCGTAGTTGACTACAGCATTTTGACAAATTTGCATTTCAATGTTTCTGGAGGCTACAATCTAACTAATCAGGATCAGACACAGCTCAATCCTGGGACAGCACAAGATCCAGAGGGAATCATACGACGGGAATCCACCTTTGGCCAGAATAATTACAAGACCTGGGTGCTGGAGCCAACGGTCAAGTGGATGCTCCCGCTAAAAAACAGTAATCTGGAAACAATGATCGGGGCCACCTATCAGGAAAGTATAGCTGATGGCAACCGGATCTCGCTGGGGGGATTTACCAATGACAAACAACTGGAAGACCGGGCTGCTGCATCTGAGTTTTTCCTTGCCGGAAGCAATTATACGCAAACTAAGATCCAGTCACTCTATGCCCGTGTCAATTACAGTTTCTTAGATAAATACATTGTCAATATCAACCTGCGCCGGGATGGTTCAAGCCGTTTTGGTCCGGGCAATCAGTTCGGGAATTTTGGTTCTGTTGGTGCCGCCTGGCTATTCAGTGAGGAAAGATTAGTGATAGATGCACTTCCATTTCTCAGCTTCGGTAAATTAACAGGTTCATATGGTACCACCGGGGGCGACCAGATTGGTGATTACGCTTACCTGTCAACGTATACATCCGGATACGCTCCCTATGACGGAAACCCGGTACTGCTTTTAAACAACGCGGATAATCCAGATTATAAATGGACCGTAAACAAAAAATTAAACGTATCGCTGAATCTTGGCTTTTTTAACGACCGTTTATTGTTGACTTCAACCTATTTCCGCAACCGTACTGGCAACCAACTGGTTTATTATCAGTTGCCTGCCTTAACTGGCTTTAGCTCTGTCATTGCTAACCTGCCTGCGCTTGTGCAGAATAAAGGATTTGAATTTCAATTGACCACTAAAAACATCCAGACCAATAAGATCAGCTGGAGTACTTCGGCAAACCTCAGTATCAACAGGAATAAATTACTCGCTTTTCCAGGACTCGAAAATTCCACTTATGCTAGTCAGTTTACGATAGGCCAATCGATATCCCGTACGGCACTTTACCATTATACTGGCCTGGATAAGGAAACAGGTACCTATACATTTGAGGATAAAAACCAAAATGGCACACTTGATCCAATTGATGATCAGTCGTTTTACAATAATGACCCTTCTTTTACCGGAGGAATAGACAATAACCTGCAATTTGGAAATCTGTCCCTGAGTTTCTTCTTCATCTTTACCAAGCAAAAAGGATTTGAGAACATTTATAATTTCGTACCCGGAGCACTTCAAGCCAATCAGTCAACAGCACTGATAAATAACCACTGGCAAATGCCGGGTGATGATAAAAAGTACGCCAGATTTACGACTTATAGTGAGGATATCATTAATTATGGTCAATCTGATGCGCTTTGGGTTGATGCTTCGTATATCAGATTACAGAATGTTTCGCTTTCCTATCGCCTTCCATCTACATTTTGGCGAAGTCAGCATATGCCAAGCACCACAATTTCTATGCAAGGGCAAAACCTGCTGACCTTCACCAGATACAAAGGTACAGATCCTTCCAATCCAGGTTTGCAATTGGCACTTCCATCAAGGCGCTTTTTAACGGCCAGAATTCAGTTTATTTTCTAACCCATTAATTACAGAACATGAAAGCAAAATACTTTTTTAAGTTATTGGCATTAGCTATAGTTGTGCAATGCATGGGGTGTAGCAAGTTTTTAGAGGTAGACCCACCTAAAACTGCACTTGTGGCTTCAGAGGCATTTAAGACCAGCGAAAGCGCCACTGCCGCGGTTACCGGTATTTATGACCAAATGAAAAGCCTCTCAGAGTCGCCCGCGGGCTACGCCGCTACCCTTTATCCAGGGCTGTCTGCCGATGAGTTAGTTAACTTTAACGCCAATCCGGATGTGGAACAGTTTGCAGCTAACCGGCTTAATCCATTAAACGCCATTGTTTCCAATATCTGGAACAGTAGTTATAAAATGATCGGCCAGGCCAACAGTGTAATCACCGGTTTAACGCAATCGACCACCCTACCGCCGGCGCTCAAATCGCAGCTTCTTGGTGAAGCCAAAATATCCCGGGCACTGATTTATTTCTACCTGTTGAACCTGTATGGTGATGTACCTCTGGTGCTGACCAATGACTGGAAGGCTACACAGACGATTTCCCGTTCATCTCAGGGAGAAGTGTATTCACAGGTGATAAAAGACCTGACAGAAGCTGCAACTGAAACTTCAGCGGCTTACCCTACAGCAGAGAAGGTAAGGCCTAACAAGTTTGCCGCACTTGCCTTACTGGCACGTGTTTATCTGTACACAAAAGATTATAAAAATGCTGAAGCTGCGGCCAGCCAGGTGATCGAATCTGGTGTTTATGGTCCTCTGCCGGATCTTGACGATGTTTTCTTAGCCAATAGTACAGAGGCAATCTGGCAGCTGGCTCCTACAACTGGTGTCGGTTATGTCACCTTTGAAGCCAATGTCTTTATTCCCGGGAGTAGCACTGGGCCACCGGATTATTATTTCAGCGATAAGCTGATCAATGCCTTTGAGGAAGGTGATAAACGTAAAGATCACTGGATGCAAAGAAGAGATTATCTTGGTACAACGTACTATTACCCTTTTAAATATAAGATTTTGAGTGCGTCAGGAGGCTATGGTGAATACTATACCATTTTACGTCTCGCAGAAACTTACCTTACCCGTGCGGAAGCCCGGGCGCAGAATGATAACCTGAGTGGTGCGTTGGAAGACCTTAACCTCCTTCGTGACCGTTCCCGTGCCGAGGCAACGGCGAGTGTTCCAAACCCTTTACCCGCTTTATCCTCAGCACTGTCCAAGCCTGCTGTATTGATTGCAGTTGAACAGGAACGAAGGACAGAGCTTTTCGCAGAATGGGGACATCGCTGGTTTGATTTGAAACGGACAGGGAAGGCTAATGCAATTCTGAGTCCGGAAAAACCGAATTGGAGCGTCAACGGGCAACTCTATCCCATACCCCAGTCAGAAATATTATTAGATAACAAGCTCGCTCAAAACCCTGGGTATTAATAACACTAGAATAACAAATTAAAAGATGAAACACCTACAAAATATTTTTAAAATAGCAACACTATGTATAGTCATTGCATATCAACCATTCATGACGCTTGCACAGAATAAAAAAAGTTTTCGTAAAGCCACTGAAACACAAGAGCAGCTAAAAACAGAACGTTTTGAAAAAACCTTCAAAACCAAGAATCTGGATTCAGTTCCTGTTTATCTCAATCAGTTTTTGACAAGGTATCCCAATGCAATCAATGAACCTCGTTATAGCTCGGATGCACTTTATGGAAACATTGCACAGCGGATGGCTGAAGAAAAGAAATGGGACCAGTACGAGATTTATCGCGCTAAACTGAGTATGACCGCATCGACGGATCTGGACTATGGCACTGCTTTTGATCTTAGCAGTAGAGGCGACTTTCAAGTGGCTGAACGCCTTGCGCTGAGAGCTGTACAACAATACGAAAAGGCAAATAGCTCAGTTCTGCCAAAAGATGGAAAACCGGATAACGTCTTTTTAAAAAATGAGGAGGAACGTTCAAAAGGAACGTATAGAAGGGCTTACAAAAATGGCAAACCCGATAGTACCCTTATAAATAACGAGAAGATCAGAACATATGGGAACATGGCATCCTTATATGCAGAGCTTGCTTACAGGAATAATCATGATTCATCAGGTATGCCGTATGCGGTTAAAGCCAGTTATATTATGGGGGATAATGTGAAGGAACTATACTTAAAACTATTGTCCCGTACGGCCGAGCCTGAAGTTGCGCTGTCTGCAATTGAAGCACACTACCGCGCAGGAAAACTCAACGATGATGAACTTCCGGGTATCGTTGCCGGTTTATTTAAAAAGCTTCATCCTTCCGGTGAAGGTTTTGCATCCTATTATGATGGCCTGCGTAGTCAATTGCTTGCTGCGACCAAGGAAAAGTTAATCATGGAAAAAATATCCATGCCCGCTCCAGATTTTTCATTGCTTAACATGAATGGTAATACAGTTAAATTATCTGAATTGAAAGGAAAGACAGTGATTCTTGATTTTTGGGCAACGTGGTGTTACTACTGTAAAAAAGGTTTTCCGGCCATGCAAAGAGTGATGGACACCTATAGCTCAGATAAAAACGTTGTTTTTTTGTTTATCAACACACAGGAGTCGTTAAGCCAATCTTCGCGTAAAAAACAGATTGCAGATTATCTAAAAGCCAACAAGTTTAATTTTAACGTTCTGCTGGATACCAAAGTGAAACCAGACTATGATGTTGTAACTGCTTACAAAGTAGATGGACTGCCCACAAAATTTATAATCGGCCCGGATGGGGGAATAGTTTTCAAGGAGGTCGGTTATTCGGGAAGTGATGAGAAGCTGATCAATGATCTCTCCACAATGATTGATCTTGCAAAACAAAAAGTCCCAAATCAATAGATTCGTAAAACTATCCATTATGTTCTTAAAAAAGCAGATCCCATATGGGATCTGCTACCCTTGCGATAATACCATATGGGAAACGAACTTTATGCTAATAATCGACAGCTAATTTGATAAAACCTTCTTATTTTAACCCCAAATGTGTCTTTTTCAAATTTTCAAGAAACTCTCCTATATTTGCTGCCGTCGCCAGATCTGAGAGAAATTGGTTCTTAACCATGCCTTCTTTTAGTATTTTTTGAAGAGATTATTTACATAGGATTTCTTTTTGGGCAATTTTACAGGTTCACACGACTTGGATTTCTGCCTTCAGTTTTTTAGGGTCATTACTATTCGCAATCGCGCACTTGTATCAAAGCACAGATTTCGTTGAGCTTATCGGAATATTCTCAATAACATTTCTTGGATCTGTGTTGTTCTCTTGGATCTACGCAGAATGGAAATTCAACTTATGGACAGCGATATTTTTGCATTGTTTAATGAACCAGTATTGGCTGATGTTCGATGTTGATGTGAATTCGTTAGGAGATTTATACCCTGATGTTTTCAGATTCTTAGTAGTATTCTTTTTGATTTATGTGGTTATTATTTATAAAAGAAAAATAATAATTTCTTTTGAAGTAATAAAAAAAACCTTGTGGATGAAGCCAGATAACAGACGACTTTAAAATTGTAAGGTTGAACCTTATTGCCCCATTTTCAACAGCCTATAATTTATGGCTTATTTATCTTTTCCTATCCAGCCCAAGCTGGTATGCTTAAAATCATCGGGAAACTTTAGGCCATACCCAAGCATACGGTCAAATGATGAATGCGCTGCCAATAGAAGTCCGCCAGTAATCAACATGTCCAGGTGTATCAAAAAGCCGGAAGCCAATAGAGTCAGTGCTATGGCACGGTGATGGAATAAATTGTAGGTAATGGCGCCAACCCGAGAATTGATGAGGTAGCCTACCATGGAAAGATCAGGGCTAAAAAACAGTAGCGCCCACAACCAAATCGTTAAGCCGAGATTGTATTTCGATAAAAAATAAATTAAAACTGCGGTTATTGCTGCTTCTTCAATTTGAATGGTGATGTTCATCGCTTTTTCCTGTAACATGATCCTGATTTTTGTTAAATCAAACTTAAGCGCGAAATAGCAGTTTTGCTCTTGACAAAAATCAAGAAAGCATTTTTCTTCTAATCCGGCTAAATGTCTCGGGTGTCATGCCCAGCATAGAGGCCAGGAATTGCAGGGGTACCTGATTAAAGAGTTCCCGGTTAGACTCAAATAGTTTTTGATAACGCTCTTCTGCAGTCATAGAAATGAGATCGAAAATGCGATCCTCCATCATCACAAAACATTTACCCAATAACAATTTTTCAAACTCATGCCATTTAGGCACCAGTTTTCCCATCGTGAGGTATCCTTCATAATCAATGGTGAATAATCGTATATCTGTCAGTGCTTGGATGTTGAATCGCGATTTATTACGGAACATAAAACCTTGGAGATCCGTTATGAAATAGCCGGCGGTACCTATCCATTGGGTGACTTCTCTATCGGGAAGGCTAACATACACCCTAATAATGCCGCTTTCTATAAAACTAAGCTTGTTGCAAAACTTACCAGTTCGTAAAAAGTAGCCCCCTTTTTCCAGTGTCTCGGCTCTAAATAATCCGCTTACTTTTTGACAGTCATCGGGACTAATACCGAAATGGTGATGAATATAACTTTCAAGCTCCGTCATTGTATGGCATTGTTAGCAGGAATAAAAATTACCGGTTTTAAATATATAAAAATAAGGTTGCGAGTTAACAATTCCCAAATAGTTTGTAAGCAAATCGAACAACACATTTGGCAGGGTCTAAATATACCACCCTTTTTCGATGATTTGAGATGAGTGATGATAGCGTATTTGTACCTATATTAACTCCTCTGATCATTTTGTATGCACCCTCAACTGTGCTTGCATTGAAAATAGCGAGAGTTTTTGATACCTCTGTAGATGAAATATTTATTTTAGAAGACTCTGATTAAAATAAAGTGTTACCATGGGAAATAAAGAATCAAGTCATAGTTTCTAAAAGTACTTGCATTCAGATATTCTATTATTTTTTTTACCTACTTTAGTATATGAAAATATCTGATGAGACACCTTCCATCGCACCCGCACATTTCTCTGAAATATCAAACACTGTTCAGAATGATGCAGATACTTTTCATATATTGGATCTTAGCATAGCTCACAACCTACTCCTTTCATTTGAATATAATAGGAAAATATTTTACACCGCCACATTACTACAGGGGGATTATCAACTTGAATTTGAAGACAGAAAGATTGATATTTCTGGCAACTCGTTACTTTTTACCACTACCAAAATTCCTTTTGGTATACATGCCACTGGTTTGGGATACGCCGGATTTAGCTGCGTGTTTAAAGAAGAGTTTGTCACTAAGGCTAACAGTGGTTATCGTTTACTTGAATTCCCGATCTATAAACCAGGCAGGCAGAACATCTATTCGCTTACCAATAGCCAAACAGAACATTTTATTGACATCTATGCTAAGATATTTAATGAACAACACGAAAATAGCACTTTTAAAAGTAACCTGCAACGCACTTATTTACTTGAAATTATTTTCGGCGCACAAAAACTCGCGCCGATTGACTCTTTTGTAAAAACAAATAATACGACAGAGTTCATTGCCTGTTCCTTCATAAGACTATTAGAATCACAGTTTCCCTTAGAATCCCCCCAAAGTGTGATCAAGTTTAAAACTCCAAAAGATTTTGCAGACAGTCTGTCGCTTCATCCCAACTACTTGAACCGTCAGGTAAAATTAGCTAAAGGCAGAACCGTAAGTGAGATCATAGCGGCAAGGATTGTTCAAGAGGCCAAGATCCTGTTAAAATTAACCAATTGGCATATTGCGGAGATTTCTTTTGTACTTGGTTTTGCGGAGCCATCACATTTCAATCTGTTTTTCAAAAAGAATGCAAACGTTTCTCCTACGGATTACAGGAAAGTACATAGGGAATAATTAGATTTATTACTTTCTGTTGATCTTATGCTCCCAAGCTTTAAGAGGCATGCAATGGCTGCTCCTCTACCAATTAAAGAAATCACCTACGAAATAGTGTGCTTTCAGAGATCTGGAACAAGAAAGTTTGATTTTAGTAAGGATCTGTTTTATTTACGCTAACAGCGGCTGTGTTATCTGTTCTACCTTTGTATTGAAATAAAACAATTTTCAACATGACAAAGATAGCATTAGTGACTGGAGCCAATAAGGGCATCGGTTTTGAAACAGCGAAACAACTTGCCGAGCAGAACATCAAGGTTTTTTTAGGGGCAAGAAATGAAACTGAAGGTAAAAAAGCAGAGGCAGTTTTAAGGGGATTATCATTAGATGTCACCTTCATAAGGCTGGACATCAGTGATTCCATAGATATAAAAAACGTTAAAAACTACATTGAAGGTGAATATGGTGTATTGGACATACTGATCAACAATGCAGCCGTATTTTTAGACAGTGCATGGTTTGGCAATAATACGGAAACCGTTTCCTTGCAGACCCTTCGCGACACTTTTGATATTAATTATTTTGGAACCGTGGAACTGACCCAGGCTTTGTTACCTGCCATCAGAAAAAGCGAGGCTGGACGTATTGTTAATATTAGTAGTGTTTCGGGTTCCTTCGGTGTACATTTGGATAAAGCACATTGGCTATACGATTTAAAACCTTACGCCTATAGTGCATCAAAAACAGCTCTTAACCAGTTCACTGTTTTTCTAGCAAATGCGCTTGGCGATTCCAAAATTAAGGTAAATGCGGTTAATCCAGGCTGGGTGCAGACCTCAATTGGTTCAGATCAGGCGCCGTTGACCCCAGAAGAAGGCGCCAAGTCAGGTGTTGCAATGGCATTGATTGATGAAAACGGGCCAACAGGAACTTTTTCTCAGTCAGGTGAAATCTTACCGTGGTAAATTCCGACCGTTATTTTGTATAATAGATATGAAGTTAGACAAAAAGGTATTGAGGATTAGCTAAGTTTGCTTAAATATAATTGCATCACTTTTTATTATGAATGTTGAAGAGTTCAGGGATTTCTGTTTGTCATTCCCGGATACCCGGGAAGGCATGCCATTTGGGGGATTCTTTCAGAATTCGAGGTCTATTCTTGTATTTTATGTGGGTAAGAAGATGTTCCGCTTGTTCGACCTTGAAAAATTTGACCGTTGTACATTAAAATGTGATCCTATGCTCATTGATGAGCTTAGAGAACATGAGGGCATCGACAAGCCATTTAACTTAAGCCCAAAACACTGGATAAGTGTTGATTTAAACGGGAAGGTTACTCTGGAATTAATCAAAGATCTTGTGGCGAAATCTTATAAACTTGTTGTAGGAAGTATTGCAAAGAAATAAATAAAAATTCCCCACCCTGACTCATCTTGGCAGATTGCTTGCGCGGGCTACGTGAGTGAGCGTATGAGCTGCTCCTGTTGCTGCGCCGCGTTGGCCGAGTCGAAATAGTCCCGCCAGACGGTGATTGCACCGTCCTCGATGGTGAGTGTCCCCATCACCGGTACTGTGAGGGTGGTGCCGTTAGCATGTAGAAAGTTATCAATCCGCTCGTTGAGCACGACATTGCCGACGGCGGCGAGATGAACGATTTCCCAGTTCGCCCGCAAGGTCGTACCGATACCGGCGTCATCATTAAATTTAAGGACTGCCTCTCTACCTATGAGGTCGGGAGTGGGAAAATTTTGATAGAGCACATCGGGCGAGAGCATGGCGAGTGCGTCTTCCACCCGATTGGCTTGCCAATGGGTGAAGAAGGTTTCAGCGACTTCTAGAGGATTATTGGACATGTTTTTTTGATAAAGTTAAAATAAATAGTTCTGAGCTGGTAATGTCGGCTTGGACGAAATATTGGAAAGGCGGTTTGATAGCTAGTTTGCTTACTAGCTGCCTGGTGTACCGGGCCAACAAGAATTCAAAGTCGACTTCTTTAAAGAATAACGCGGAGATAGCGAATCATTCAATTATACGATTGTTTAAATTGTTGTGGTGTCAAATCGTCGAAGACTCACTAATGTTAGTCATGTAAGCGGCTCTTTCTTCTTTGTTTAGATCAAGCCTAGCTTGTTTTGATGTAAAAATTTCGATAAAATACTTCATAATGTTAGTTTTTTTCTAATTATAAATAAAACTGGTCTATGTGACGCTCAACCGATAATGGTTGTATGCCTGGTCGCTTACAAAGATAAAGGCAATGAAAATGGTAAGTAATAGACAAATAGTGCTAAAAATGTCACTATTGGTGCCAAGTTCTGATCGATTAGGATTTTGCGCACCGATTTATTATCATTGTTATACTGCTCATATGTGTTATAGCGTATAAATACCCATACTAAAATAATCTATCTCAACTTCATGAAATCAATAGTTCAATATCATTTTATTAATGAAAAATATGGTAAAACTTTACTGATAGACATTGTTCCACTTTCTGAGATAAATAAGTATATAGAAAAAGAGCCCATTCATAGGCTTACATTTTATGATATTACTTTTATATCCAGTGGAAATGAAAACGTATTTATCAATCAAACGGAACTGAATATCCGTTCAGGAGATGTAATATGCTCTATTCCCGGTGAGATATGGAGCTGGCCGAAACAGACCGAAATGCAGGGGTATGTGCTGCTGTTTGAAGAGGAATTTCTGTTTTCATTCTTCAATGATAAACAGTTTTTAAATAAGTTCAGGTATCTGAATCATGGACGTAGTTCTCCATTGATCCGGCTTGACAAAAAGCTCTTTAAAACCATTGTCGCGTATTTGGAGCAGATTAACGATGAAATTCAATTGGGTGTTAGCAGTAGTGAACATGTTCTTCGTGCTTTGGTCTATCTGATCCTGGCATTGCTTGAACGGGCAGAGGCCGAAACCTTAAAGGCTACCGAAACATTCATAAAAGAAGAACAGGCCAACAGGCATATCCAAGCCTTTGTAAAGTTGGTTGATGAATATTATCTACAATCACATGACGTTCAGTTCTTTGCTGACAAACTCTTTATCTCAACTAATTATTTAAACAGGATGACGAAAGAGTATTTAGGAGCGACGTCCAAATCGTTTATACTAAACAGGGTTATTCTGGAAGCAAAAAACTTACTTAACTATACCAGCTTATCAATTGCGGAGATTAGCAATCAATTAAAATTTGAAACGCCGAATTACTTTTATCGTCTTTTCCGAAAGTATGTAGGGATGACACCAAAGCAATACCGCAAACTATTATCCGTTTAGGGATGGTGAGATTGCCGAATTAGAGCAAATATCCGAAAGTGAATATATTTCCGGAATACTAAATCGTCCGCTTGTTAAGGTGTTTAATAATATCCTGGAATACACTTTGAAACACAAAGGCAAAACAGCCGGTGCGGAAGGAAGAATAGCAATTTCTATAGCTGGAGATAACCAGAAACACAAAAAATTAGTCGCTCAGCTGGTTGATCTTACAGGTTTTGATACCGTTGATACTGGAAGCCTCGCTGAATCCTGGAGACAGCAGCCTGGCACACCCGCCTATTGTACTGAATTGAATGAAGCAGAATTAAAACAAGCACTAGCTAACGCTGAAAAGGAGAGGGCTCTGGCAATCCGGGACTTGATCATGGGCAACCTAATAAGTAAGGGGTCATGGCCTTCGTATGAAGAAATTCTAGCTGGTAACCGGTCACTTCAAATGGGAAATAAATAGATTGAATAACATTTTTTAAAAAAAATCCATAATGCAGGTGAGGAACACGTTGTCATTATTCTCACCATCACAAAAGTAAAATCCTTAAAGAAACTAAAAAACATTTGTTTATTTGAACACTGTTCAATATATTTGTGTCCTCAATTGAAATGAGAATTAAAATGGAAATATTTTCTACGTCTGATATATCTTACAAATCATAATTATCCATGGGCATTACAGAACGGAAACAAAAAGAGAAGCAGGAGATGCGGCAGCGAATATTAAATGGTGCCAGAAAGGTATTTCTTCAGAATGGCTACGAGCTGGCCAGTATGCGCAACATCGCCAGCGAGATCAATTATAGTGCAGGAGTGATTTATTTTCATTTTAAAGACAAGGGCGAAATCTTCCAGGAACTCCACAAGGAAGGCTTTAGCCTATTACTTAAACAACTTCGCGTGCTGGATTCGGTTATTGATCCATTTGAGCGATTAAAAGCTTCTGGTCGGGTATTCATCCAGTTTGCTCAAGAGAACAAAGACTATTATGATCTGATGTTCCTGGTGGAAGAACCATTGAAAAATTCAGAGGAAAGCGGTTTACAAATAGCCCAGAGCGCAATCAGCCACCTGCATAACCTAATCAAAGAATGTCAGGACCAGGGAAGGTTCAAAGACATGGACACCGATTATTTCTCTTTTATGTTTCTTTCTGCCATACATGGAATCTGTGCTCTTTTCTGTAAGGACCGGACTGTTGGTTTTGCGAACAGGACTAATGAAGAACTCATGGAAAATGGTTATACCTGTTTAGTTAATCTTCTGGAAAAAGGGTGATCCCCTTTTTTTAACCTATTATTGAACACTGTTTAAATTTAATACAATGATTAATTACATTCGAAATCTGCCTACTATTTACCGGCTGACCGTATTACAGCTTATGGTCATCTTACTCCCATTGGGGTTGAGTGCCCAAAGCCGCCTAAACGACTATATCTCGCAAGGGCTGGCATCAAATCAAAGCATCAAAGAGCAGGACTTCCTGCTGAAAAAGAACATGTATGCGCTTCAGGAGGCAAAAAGCATGTTTCTGCCGAGCGTTACGTTTTCTACCACCTACACCAAGGCAGATGGAGGCCGGACAATTGATTTTCCAACGGGTGATCTTTTTAATGCTGCCTATGCTACGTTAAACCAGCTGACTGGAAGCAACTCCTTTCCACAGTTGGAGAACCAGAGTATATTGCTCAATCCTGATAATTTCTACGATGCTAAGTTTCGCACCAGTCTTCCTATCCTAAATGCCGAATTGGTATATAATAAGAGAATCAAAGCGCAACAGGTAGACTTGCAGAAGGCAGAAGTATTGTTGTACAAACGTGAACTGGTGAAGGAAATCAAAACGGCCTACTATAATTATCTTAAGGCTACCAACGCCATCAGCATTTACCAATCCTTTCTCAAACTGCTTGAAGAGGGCGAAAGGGTGAACCGTAAACTCTTTGATAACAACAAGATTAATCGTACTGCCGTAATTCGTAGCCAGAACGAGGTGTCTAAAATAAAAGCATCACTTACTGCAGCCCAAAAAACAGAGGAATCTGCCCGTTACTATTTTAATTTCCTATTGAACAGGCCATTGACGGATCCTATTCTGACCGATGATGTTCCGTCACTGCCTGCACAGGATAACCTGCCACTGGGTGATGTAAATGGTCGTGAGGAACTGGCGAAGCTCGAAATTGCCAAAGGGATCAATAAAAACCTGACCGGCCTTGCTAAATCTTACCTCATACCAAAAATTGGCACATCGCTCGATCTGGGCTCTCAGGCTTTCGACTGGAAGTTTAATGATAAAAGCAGGTATTATCTATTTGGGGTTTCATTGGAATGGAACCTGTTTTCCTCGGGACGAAACAGTTATAAGATTAAACAGTCCATTGCCAGCGAGCAGGCGGTATCAGCGCAGACCAATCATGTCACCCAGCAATTGCTTACCGAACTGAATGTACGCAGGGCAAACCTGCAAAGTGCTGCTGCACAGTACCAGGCGGCGCAGTTTCAGTTGAAGACTAGCCAGACCTATTATAATGACATGACCAAGCTCTATAAAGAGGGGATGGCCATTTATATAGAGTTGCTTGACGCCCAAAACCAATGGGTAGATGCCCAGCTCCAATCCAACATTGCCCTATTCGATACCTGGATCTCCTTTACCGCCATCGAACGTGCCAACGCCAGTTTCAACATACAATAAAGATCATGAACAAGACACAACTCACATTTATTGCGCTTACATCACTATTGTTCGCCTGCAAAGAAAAACCGAAAAATACAAATCCCCTGGGCCAGCAAGATATCATCTCGGTGAAGGTAGCCCCCGTTTCCTCATTTGGCATTACTAGCGCTATTCAGGCCACAGGTCTGGTCAGCACTGAAAATGAAGCTAATTATTCATTTAAGATTGGCGGCGTAATCAGTAGCATACTGGTAGATGAGGGACAGTTCTTTAAAAACGGGCAATTGCTGGCTACCCTAAATGCCACCGAGATTTCGGCAGGTCTGGCCCAGGCAGACCTGGGTGTAGATAAGGCCACGCGGGACTATAACAGGGCAGTAAACCTTTATAAAGACAGCGTTTTTACACTGGAGCAACTGCAGAATACCAAGACGGCACTGGATGTTGCCAAAAAAACAAGTGAGGTAACCGCCTTTAACCAGCGCTATGCGAAGATCTATGCTGCCTCGGACGGTTTCGTGACTAAAAAAGTGGCCAGTGAAGGAGAAGTAATTGGTGGGGGAATGCCGGTACTGATGACCAGTTCTACCCAAAATAGCGATGGTTACCTGCTAAAGGTTGGAGTAACTGACCAGGAATGGGCAGGGATCAAGGCAGGGCAGTCTGCTATGGTGAGCCTTGACGGCTATCCTGACCAGCAATTCCAGGCAAAGGTGCTGCGTAAACTTCAGTCGGCTGACGCCTCAATAGGATCCTTTCAGGTAGAACTGAAACTTCAGCTCGGTAACTTAAGGCCTGCAATCGGCATGTTCGGTAAGGCAACAATCCAGACCAATGTTACACAAAACGCAACCGTGATTCCTTTTAGCGCCTTGGTGGAGGCAGATGGAGAGCGTGGTTACATCTTTACGCCTAAAGGCACAGACCGCGTTAGAAAAGTGCCCGTAACCATCCTGACGTTTGACAACAAAAATGTTTACCTCAAAGATAAACTGGAAGGGATTGAGCAGATCGTTACTTCCAACAGTGCCTATCTCAACGAACAGTCTACCGTAAAAATTATCAAGTAAAAACGCCGACATGACACCATCATGATTTGTCAAATCAAACATTTGGAAAAAAAATCATGATCGCTTCATCACCGTTAAAAACAAACTATATATACCGATGAAAATTACAAATTTTGCAGTAAAGAACTATCAGTTCACCCTGATCATATTTATGCTGGTTGCAGTGGTAGGGCTGCTTACGCTCTTTACCATGCCCCGCTCGGAAGATCCCACTACCCATCCGCCGCAATACCTGGTGACGGTCATCTACCCCGGTACCAGCCCCAAAGATATGGAAGAACAGGTGGTAAAGCCTATAGAAAATAAGATCTACGGCCTGGAGAACATTGATAAGATCCTGACTACAGTTGAAGATGGTGTAGCCGCCATTCAGATCAAGTTCAAATATGGGGTTGACGTAGACAACAAGTACCAGGAAATCTCAACAGAGATCAATGCCCTTAAAAATGGTGAACTTCCAAAGGACATTTATCTGATCAAGACCGAGAAAATTGCCTCTTCAGATGTAAAAATCATCCAGGTAGCGTTGATTTCCAATACTGCCTCGTCCAAAACATTGAGGGACAATGCGGATAAATTGAAGACCCAGCTGGAAAAGATCACTAACCTCAGGGAAGTGAAATACACTGGAATGCCGGAGCAGGAAATCCGGATCGATATGCAGCTGGATAAACTTGCACAACTCAAAATTCCCTTTAACGTGGTCTTGGGCAGTCTTCAAAGTGAGGCGGCCGATATTCCTGGCGGAAGCATCAACATGGACGACAAGGTTTTTAACGTAAAGACCAGTGGCAAGTTCAAGAATGTTGAGGATGTAGCAAATACGGTGATCTACAATGCTGGCGGCAAAATCATTTATCTAAAGGATGTCGCCAGGGTGAGCTATAAAGATGGGACGGTTAGCCATATTACCAGGATTAATGGACAGCGCTGTATATTGGTTACTTCTTCGATGAAGAATAATGTGGATATCAGCCAGGTGAAGAAAGAGTATACTCCGGTACTGGAACAGTTTTCTGAAACCTTGCCAGAGAATATTAAAATGGTCAAAAACTTTGACCAGGCAGATATGGTGTCCAAACGGTTAGGTCATCTTGGCTTTGATTTTGGACTGGCGATCGTATTGGTCGTAGTTACCTTGCTGCCTCTTGGCTTTAGGCCATCGCTGATCGTGATGATCTCCATTCCACTTTCGCTTGCCCTTGGCCTGATCGCAATGAACCTGTTGGGCTTTTCGCTCAACCAGCTCAGTATTGTGGGACTTGTGGTCGCATTGGGTTTATTAGTAGATGATAGTATCGTCGTTGTAGAGAATATCGAAAGGTGGCTCAGGGAAGGGCATTCCAGAAAGGATGCTATTTTAAAGGGTACCAAACAGATAGGGGCAGCAGTTGTCGGTTGTACCGCAACCCTTGTAATTGCCTTTTTACCACTGGCCTTCTTGCCTGATATGGCCGGGGAATTCATCCGAAGCCTGCCAATGGCCATCATTACCAGTGTACTGGCTTCGATGATCGTAGCACTTACCCTAGTGCCATTTATCGGCAGTAAGATCCTAAAAACCCATACGCATGGAGAGGGAAACTATTTCCTGAAAAAATTACAGGGCTTTTTGACATGGTCATATAAAGGTATTATGCCACTAGCACTCAAATGGCCAAAGGTGACCATTAGTATATCCATTGCACTCAGTGTGCTGGCCTTTTTACTCTTTCCTATGGCAGGATTTAAACTTTTTCCCACTTCGGAAAAGCCAATGTTCCTGATCAATATTAAAATGCCTTTGCAAGCTAATATCCCGGAAAGCGACAGGGCCGCAAAGCTGGTGGAAACGGAACTGAAAAAGCATAAGGAAATCATCTATTATACTTCAAACGTTGGAAAGGGCAATCCACAAATCTATTACAATGTGCACCAGCAGGACATCAAACCGGATTTTGCACAGATCTTCGTACAATTGGAAGAGGAAACCAGTCCAATCGACAAGACCGAACTGATCAAAATCCTCAGAACCAAATTCACTGATTTCCCCTATGCAAAAATAGAGGTGAAAGATTTCGAACAGGGCACGCCGATCGAAGCCAATATCGTGGTCAGGGTTTTTGGAGAGAACCAGGATACCCTGAGATCACTTTCGTTCAAAGTGGAAGAGTTGTTGCGCAGACATCCGGGAACTTTTTTCATCAATAATGAACTCAATGCCTATAAATCGGATGTTAAGATCAAGATAGATAAGGAGAAGGCACGGACCTTGGGCGTACTGACCAGCGATATTGACAAGGTGGTCAGGATGGCCGTTGCCGGACTGAATATTGGCGATTATATTGATGACATGGGCGATTCGAGAAATGTGGTGATCACCATGTCACGGGACAAATTCTCAAACCTGAACGCATTAAAGAACCTTTACGTGAATAATATCCAGGGTGCCCCGATCCAGATCGATCAGATTGCGGCCATCAGCATGGAGACCTCTCCCACAGCCATCAACCATTTTAATAAATCGCGGTTTGCCAAGGTCACCTCGCTCACAAAGGATGGGGTGCTGGCGAACGATATCCTCAAAGACATTGTACCAGAACTCAACAAGATGAAAATGCCAAAAGGCTATAACTACAAATTATCTGGTGAGGCGGAATCAGAAGGTGATGCGTTGGGTGGAAATTTCCTTTCAGTGATTATTTTGAGCACGTTCCTATTCATCGCGGTCCTGTTACTGCAGTTCAAGACATTCAAGGGAATCATCATTGTCTTGTCGATTATTCCATTGGGCGTGTTGGGCGGGGTAATCTTCCTTCTAATTACCGGGAATCCGATGTCCCTTGTCTCTATCATTGGTTTCATCGGTCTATCAGGCATACAGGTAAAAAACTCATTGCTATTAGTTGATTTTACTAACCAGTTGCGCGAAGAGGGTAAAAGCATTGATGAGGCGATAAATATTGCGGGTGAAACCAGGTTCCTACCTGTTGTACTTACCTCGATCACCGCCATCTGTGGTCTAATTCCAATTGCCATGAATCCGAATCCGCAGATCGCCCCACTGGCTATTGTACTGATTGGCGGACTGATCAGTTCTACGATATTATCTCGTATTGTGACTCCGGTGATGTACAAGCTTATACCACCGCAATTGGATGAAAAGATATGATCCGTCAAAATAGATGGGAAGAAATCCCGCCTACCAAGATGCAGATTTCCTGAAATAGGGAATCTGCTCAAAGAAGAATTCAAATATCAATCACTTATTAAGATCTTTTTATTGGCAAGATCTTTACGGTATCGAGTCACCGGGGCTGACCGTATTTTTATTACATGCGGTTATAGGCCCTACTTGTGTCATTGGGGGTGGTAATAATGCACATCACCAACATGACGTTGCAGCCAGTTCGCATAGACATGCGGAGTCTGATCATCAAAACTCTATAGATCACATGCATGCTGAGCACCATCAGCATGGTGATGGAAATAAAAATTGTTGCAAAGACGAAGTCGCTAAGCTCAATTCCAGTAATAAACTGACATCTCGCATTTTCGATCTTAGTCAGCTTTCTATGCCATTTGTGATACTTCCGGGTAATGTCTATCCGATAATCCTTGTAGTTAGTTTACCCGCTAATGTTCCGAATGCTTACTTTACCAGGCACTGTCGTTCACCAATAAGGGATGTTCGCGTGGCCATACAGAGTTTTCAGATTTGATTTTAGTATAATGTTCCCGGAAAGGTAATATCTTTCCGGATGGATAACTATGTACTTATTAAATCAAATAAAATGAACAAAATATTTCTGCTGGTGGCCTTCGTCGCAACCGCATTCGCACAAACTGGATTCTCCCAGCAAGAAAAAAAATCATCTGGCTTACTGCAATCATATGATAACGTCAAAGATGCCCTTGTAGCGGATAATGCGGCAATCGCCGCAACCATAGCTTCGGAATTTGTACAAGTCATTTCTGATACTGATGAAAAAACTATTAACAACATTGCAAGAAAATCTCTCCTTAAACATGCTGGCCTAATTGCTGCAAGCAAATACCTGGATAGCCAGCGGGAACATTTAGCAGCAGTTTCTGATGACTTGATTATAGTTGCTAAGACGGCAAAGCTCACTGTTGCTCCGGTTTACCAAATGTATTGCCCAATGAAGAAAAGTAATTGGCTAAGCAGCGAAGAAAGGGTAAAGAACCCTTACTACGATAGCGCTATGCTTACCTGCGGAAAAGTTGTGGGAACTATTAAGTAATTACAACTATTGGTCCCTCCCGATAGCGGGGGCTTTACCTGGATAATATCAATTAAGATATAATGAAAACGATCAGATATGATTAAACCATCTATTTTTAATTAAACACGTATATTTGATACTTAAGCATGTTATGTTAATTAAGCCCCTTCCTGAGGAAAGTGAATTGCTGCTCAAAGTTGCAAAGGGAAACGAGCATGCCTTTAAACTTCTATACAACCATTACCGTATCCTGGTTTATTCAAGGGCTTTGTATTTATTGAAGTCCGATTTGCTTGCTGAAGAAGTCCTGCAGGAGGTCATGCTCAAGCTCTGGCAAACAGCAGGCCGGCTTGCCCAAGACAGCAACCTGGCAGCTTATCTAACCACACTTACGCGTAACCGTAGTTTTCAGTTGTTGAGGAGAAAAGTTCTTGAAGCCAAAACAGATACGGAACTCGGAAAAGGCTGGACTGAGCAGGATAATGGAACTGAGGAGGAGATTTTGCTGGCCGATACCAGAAAGCTTCTCTCTGATGGCATTGCACTATTGCCGCCGCAACAGAAATTGGTTTATGAACTTTGTCACATTGAGGGACTCAAGTATGAGGAAGCCGCTCAAAAGATGAATTTAAGTGTTGAGACGGTCAGAAGTTATATGAAGCTAGCCCTTCGCTTTCTCCGGGCTTACCTGAAAACACATACCGATGTGACCGCCATTCTGATTCTTTTTAAATTACTTTAATTTATTTCGTCTTTCATACCCCCTAAAGTATTTCTCCGGGATTGTTATTAAAAAGGGAGGGAGTAATACCTTAAGCAAATACGATATGGTCAATTGGGAAGACAAAAGGATCATCGATTTATATTCGAGGTTCTCTGCAAAAACTGCTTCTGCTACTGAATTGGAAGCATTCAATACTTTTCTGAATACACCCGGTGCTGAGCAGCGGTTGTTCGACTTGCTGGAAACGGATTATCAGCTGAGTGAAAGCTACGAAAAAGATATTAGTGAATTCCGGGCCCTTCAGATTTTCCAAGAGGTGACCAGCCATCCTCAGGAGCTAAAAAAAGTGATCAGGCTTTGGCCACGCCTGGCCGGAGTTGCGGCAGTCGCAGCAATTATCGCCTTTTCATTTTTGCTAAAGAGGAATTTATTTAATGATGATACGAGTCGCTTGACTTCCATTGCTGCAGCTCAGGATATCGCACCAGGGACCAACACAGCAACGCTCACTCTGGGAAATGGCCGAAAGATTGTACTTTCTGCCGTCCTTAATGGGATACTGGCTGCCGAGTCCGGTGTCCGCATTTCTAAAACAGCGGATGGCGAAATAACTTATGAAATTGTAGACAATGGCCTGGCAGAAGGGCTGGGAATGAATATACTTTCTACTAACAGGGGTGAGACCTACCGCGTCAAATTGCCCGACGGCTCATTGGTTTGGCTAAACGCAGCCTCCTCAATAACATATCCGGCTTCCTTTAACGGGACAAAGAGCCGGAAGGTTAAGATGTCCGGAGAAGCGTACTTTGAAATCCAAAAGGATAAAGAACATCCGTTTATTGTGGAGACAAATGGACAGGAGGTAAAGGTGTTAGGAACCCATTTTAACATTAAAGCATATGAAGATGAGGCGGACGTAATCACAACGCTTCAGGAAGGAAGCGTCCGTGTAGATTTCGAGGCGGCCGCCTGGGGTAGCAAAGGAAAGGTCCGTTATAAAGACGAGATTGTGCTGAGTCCGGGACAGCAATCCCTGCTCAAGGGAGAGACAATCAGCATTTCCAAGGCTAATTTAGAAGAAAATATAGCATGGAAAGAGGGGGATTTTATATTCACTGAAGTTGGTATTGAAAAGGTTATGCGTGACATCGCCCGATGGTATAACATTCAGGTGATCTACGAAGGAGCTATCCCTCCAGGTACTTTTTCAGGAAATATTTCCAGAATTAAAAATATAAGCCAGATACTCATGGCTTTAGAATCCACAAAATTGGTACACTTTAAAATCGAAGGAAGGAGGGTATACGTGAGGAAATAAATACTAAAGAAAATGACCAGATCCCGGATACCGGAACCTGGTTTAAGTTTGGCTTAGGCCAATTATCAACTGATCAACCGAACCGCAGTTACCTTTCCCGTGGAAAGTTGAGGTATGCTGCAAAACCAAACCTAGACTAAATGTATACAAAATATACCAAAAACCCTGGTATGCCTAAAGGCGTATACCATAAAATTTTGCTCACTATGCGATTAACCAGCGTGATATTGTTAGCATCCCTTATGCAAGTTGCCGCGGCGGGCTTCGCACAAAAAATCACTTTGTCGGAGAGAAATGCTTCTCTGTCAGGTGTTTTTGCTAAAATTAAATTGCAGAGCGGTTACGATTTTGTCGCCGATGGCAACCTATTGAAAACCGCTGATCCTGTGAATATCCGCGTAAAGAATGTGGAACTTCCTGAAGTACTTGAGCTGATTTTCAAAAACCAGTCATTGAGTTTTGAGATCCAAAATAAAATGGTCGTTGTCATGAAGAGAGAAAGCTCCTTAATTGATCGGATCAGCGAAGCTATATTCAGGATTGATGTTAGAGGCCTGGTGTTGAACGAAAAAGGTGAAGCGATGGCTGGCGCAAGTGTCAAGGTACTTGGCCGGAATCACAGTGCAAGGACGGCATCAGACGGATCGTTCAACCTACTTGATCTAACGGGTAAGGAAACCTTGATTACCACCTTCATCGGCTACACACCGGATACATTAGAGTTGAATGGTCGAGCTAGTGTGGTAATTGCAATGAAGACTTTAGTAGCCGCTCTTGAGGATGTTTCGATTGTGAGTACAGGTTATCAGAATCTGAACAGAGACCGCGCAACTGGTTCATTTGGGATCGTAACGGCTAAGGAGATCGCACAATTTCCAACGGTCAGTATCCTGGAACGTTTGCAAGGTCTGGTTCCAGGAGTGAATATTTCGACAAAGACAACAGCTGGTAAAAGCCGCAACGGGACCATTAATATACGTGGTATTTCTACAATTGTTGGTAATTATACTCAGGTAAGCGTAGAGCCCCTTTTGGTGGTCGATGGCTTTCCATCGCAAATTTCCATTGCAAATGGTGCACTGGATTTGCTTAACGCAGATGATATTGAACAGATAACTTTCTTAAAGGATGCTGCTGCAGCATCTATATGGGGTATTCAGGCAGCAAATGGCGTCATTGTGATTACCACTAAAAGAGGCAAACAAAATGCAGCACCATCACTTAACTTTTCGACTACCTATAGCACCGGTGCAAAACCCAGGACGGATTACGGACCAATGATGTCTGTCGCTGATTACATTGATCTGGAAAAAGATATGATCAATAAAAATTATGTGAATGACGTTACACAATCATCCTATATAGAGGGAAACCTGACTCAAGCCCAAGCGATCATTTTTAAAAACAAGCGTGGCGAAATTTCTGAAGCCCAGATGAATGCGGAACTTGCTGCATTGGCGCAGTATGATAATGCAGATCAAATTTCTAAATACCTGCTTCAGCGGCAGGCCACAAAACAATATAATTTATCACTTTCCGGTGGTGGTGCAAATAGTTCTTATTACATGTCTGGCTCTTACTATACTGATGACAGGATATACAAAAGCAATAAGAATAAGGGTTACTCCTTCAATGTATCTACAACTTCCAATCTCCTAAAAGGACGCGTTGCAATTAATACTTCCCTGACTTATGGTAATACTACGGATCAAACTAATCCCGCCGCTGCGCTTGGGATGAGCATGTCTCAGTTTGGACTCCGCCCTTATGATTTGCTGGTCAATCCGGATGGAAGCACAATGTACTACGATGTCTTTACGACTCCATCCAGAGCCCGGAGTTTAGAAAGCAAAGGTTATCTTCCGTTTAGGTATTCAGCTCTGGATGAATTAAATTACAACAATACCATGAATACAGGTAACAATTTGGGACTGAATGTGGATGTCAGAACTAAGATTACTTCATGGCTTAATTTTTCGGTTTCTGGAAATATAGGCCGGAATTTTACCGAGCGTGAAAATTATCAGGAACCGGATAGCTACGAAGCCAGGATTATGGTAAATAAGGCGACTAGTATAAATTCTGCAGGAAACTTGGTTTATGGCCTTCCTATTGGTGGAAAGTTGATTATGAATAATGGATCAACCAGAAGCTATAATTTGAGGGGCCAGGTAAACGCAAATAAAAACTGGAACAATAAACATGAACTGAGCGCTGTACTGGGGAATGAAATTCGTGAGGTTTTTAATAAAACCAGCGGAGGAAGCCGTTATGGCTATAATAAGGAGATCAATGCATTTACGGAGGTAAATCCCAATGGCAGCTATCTGGATCTATTAGGAAACCGTCCGACTATTGGGTCTACGTCCTCGCCGGTTGTAGAGAAAACCACCAGGGCATTGTCTTATTATTCAACTGCCTCATACACCTATGACAGCAAGTATACCGTTTCGGCAAGTGCACGTTTTGATGATTTGAACCTGCTTGGTGTGGAACGGAGAAAAAGAGCCATCCCGCTTTGGTCTGGAGGATTAAGCTGGAACATGAAAAAGGAAAGCTTTTTGAAAGATGTGGAGTGGCTGAGCGCCTTATCCGGACGTTTTACTTATGGTTTCACCGGAAATGCCCCACAGGGCTATGCACCCGTAACGGTGATCAGTTTACTGGGGACAGATAGTTATTCCCTCCTTCCGAATGCGCAGATTAAAACCCCTGCGCGAGAAGATTTGGCATGGGAAAAAACTAAAATGCAGAATTACGGACTTGACTTTTCTCTTTTTGACAGCCGCATTTCCGGAACCTTTGAATACTATAAAAAACATACTAAGGATATCTTTTATGAGTTGCCCATTAACGCAACCTATGGTTTTTCAAGAACTTTATTTAATGCGGCCACATTAGACGGACAGGGTGTAGATTTAGGTCTTTCATTTGCACTCGCTAAATCCAAACAAGTGACCTGGGCCAACACGATCAATTTGTCTTACAATACCAATACTATTCATGATGAGCGTTTTAAATTGCCTATCCCCAATACGCTGGCGCCAGGGCAGGAGGCATTCTACGATAGTTACCCAACAGACTATTTATTTACGTATAAGTTTGCAGGACTGGATGAAAAAGGAGAAACATTAATAGAGGATCCTAAAGAGCCGGGTAAATTGTATACGACCTGGGATTTCCCTTTTTATGATGTAAAGTCGTATTCAGGAAGAACGTCCTCACCATGGTATGGTGCATATAGTACTAATGTTACCTACAAGAGGTTTGATCTGAGTCTACAATTTCAATACCAGCTCGGTGGTGTTTTTTTAAGGCCCTCAATTGCTGAAACGGGATATTATGTAAGCCGTGCCGGAGATTTGGCACAGCGCTGGAGAAAGCCAGGTGATGAATTAACGACCAACGTTCCAGGGATTACTTCGGATTATTCGCAGGGTTTTAATTATGGAACCAGTGTAGAGAGATATTCCAATTCGGATTTACTGGTGAGAAGCCGGAGCAATGTAAAATTGAATCAGGTGCGCCTGTCCTATGCGGTTCCTCAGCGGGTGGTGGCTAAAATGGGTATTAAGGCCTTGAGTTTATCTGCAGTTTGCAGGAACTTGGGTATGATCTGGGCCAAGAATAAGGAGAAAATTGATCCGGACTATTTATATAATGTGAGCAGCACTTACCAATTGGCTCCCGTACGCAACTATTCTTTTCAACTTAACCTAAGTTTATAATGCATAAAGAAATCACCATGAATGTATTTAAAATATTTTTCATCACTATAACTGCCACAACCTTACTTTCCTGCCGGAAATATGTAGAAAATGTTCCGGTGCAAGGCCAGCGGGTTTTAGTATATACAAATGATTATCGCCTACTTATGAACAGTAGAAACGATTTAGAATTAGGCTCGGCAAATGCAGCGATTATAGGTTGTGATGACATTGATCTTAAAGATCCAAACCTCCAAAGCGATATCTCTTTCAATAGGGTATACGTTTCGCAATATACCTGGGCAAAACCATTCTATATCGAACAAGAGGATGATTTTGACTGGAATTCTATGTATAAAGCTATATATACTTTTAACACCGTGATCTCAGGTGTATTAGAGAGTAAGAATGGCTCCCTGGCAGAGCAGAATGCGATTTATGCGGAAGCACTTGTTCAAAGGGCATTTACTTATTTTACACTGGTAAATTCATATGGGAAGCAATACGATGCTTCGACAGCTGGCACTGATCTTGGTGTACCGCTTTTATTGGAAGCAAAGCTGTTTGTAAACTTACAAAGGGCTACTGTTGCTCAGGTTTATGCCCAAATGCTGAAAGATATAGAAACCGCCATTCCTTTATTACCTACTGCTAAAACGAATTCAGTGAACGCGTATCGAGGCAGCGCATATGCGCTATTGGCAAAAGTGCATTTGAACATGCGTAATTTTGAGGCCGCTCGAGAAGCAGCAGAACAAGCATTAACACTTTCAAACGGACTTAATGATTATAATCTGTTCGTTAATGCTGCATTTCCTACGCTTATACAAAACAAAGAAGTTCTGTTACGTAAAATTCCCCGACTTAGTTACGGCAGCTTGCAGTTGAGCGAAGACTTATTGAACTTATTAGGTACTAAAGACTTGAGATATAGACTATTTACCAAATCAGGAAATGCCACTGACATTTGGCCAAACTTTTCGGGAATAGGTTACTGGGCTGGAAATGGAAGTGATGGGGCTAACGTAGGCTTATCTGTGAGCGAAACCTGGCTCATCCGGGCAGAATGCCTGGCACGTGCCGGAAGGCGTGAAGACGCCTTACAAGCGTTGAACGATTTGCGTAAATCGAGGTTTAAGGTGGAAGATTATGTGGCGCTTACGGCTACATCAGATCAGCAAGCATTAGAATTAGTAATTAATGAGCGTCGAAGGGAATTGTTTGGAACAGGGCTTCGCTGGTTTGACCAGAAGCGCCTAAATAAGGAGCCATTGTTTGCTAAAACAGTAACAAGGTCACTTAATGGTGTCACCTATACATTGGAGCCCAATAGCAATGGATATGTTTTTCCACTTTCAACAATTATTGTGAATCAAAACCCTGAGTTGATTCAAAATCCTGATTAATTTAAAATAAGCTGATTTTCTATTGATGTGCCCAACTCGGGCCATCAATAGATTGAAGAATATTCCTATAAAATGTAAAATCACTAAATTTTGGAAAAAAGTATTGTAAAGATAGAAAATTTGTCACATCGGTATAGCAGTAGTTGGGCGATAAGCGACATTAACATGGAAATTAGCCAGTATGGCATTGTTGGACTTTTAGGTTCCAACGGTGCTGGGAAATCTACCACAATGAACATCCTGTGCGGTTCGCTGAATCAAACGGAGGGAAATGTATATATCAATGGGATCAACTTTAGGGATGATCCAATGCGGGCTAAAATGGAGATTGGCTTTTTACCCCAGAACCCGCCTTTATATCTGGATCTTACCGTAGATGAGTACCTTGAATATTGCGCAAGCCTGAGGGACATGTCTGGACAGGTCAGAAAAGATGCGGTGAAAGAAGCCAAAGAACGCTGTGGAATAGATCACTTCAGCGGTAGGTTGATCAAAAACCTATCTGGCGGGTACAGACAACGCGTGGGCATCGCCCAGGCGATTGTACACCGGCCCAACGTCCTGGTTCTCGACGAACCGACAAATGGACTAGACCCCAATCAAATCATTGAGGTCAGAAACCTGATTAAAGACATCGCTAAAGACAGGGTGGTGATATTTTCCTCACACATTCTTTCCGAGGTACAGCTGCTGTGCCGGGACATTAAGATGATTGAGAACGGAAGGATCGTATTTGAAGATACCATGGATGCGTTCAACAACTATATAGAGCCGCACAGCATGTTGATTCATTTTAACAATATGCCGGAAATCGCTGCATTGGAAGCTATTGATGGGATCATGAGGGCGGAACTACTTACCGAAAGGCTTGCACGACTATATTTTAGTGGTGAGGCTTCAATCGCAGAAACCATCGTCACCATCAGCGTACAGAATGGTTGGCGCTTGCAAGAAATCACACTCGAAAAAAACTCTGTAGAGGAAATATTTAAACAATTGTCCCAACAATAATTACATCAAAAAAAACTTAATGAAAACAATTTTTCGAGTGGCTAAAACAGAATTGAAACTGCTGTTTTATTCTCCTATTGCCTGGTTTCTAATTATTATTTTTATGATCCAGTGCGGCTTTGTCTACCTTAAGGGACTTGACAACATCGCGATGACCATAGAAGGTGGTTACAAACTTCCGTTTAGCGTTATCAGTTCCATATTTTCAGGGGGGCAGGGCGTCCTCTCTAATGTGATGGGCAACCTTTACCTTTACCTTCCCCTTCTTACCATGGGGCTCATCAGCCGCGAAACGAGCAGCGGTACCATCCGGCTTTTATATTCCTCACCAATTCGCGTTAGGGATATTGTACTAGGGAAGTTTGTCGCAATGGTAGCCATGAGTATAGTCATGGTAGGCATTGTATCTATATATATCATCACCAGTTATTTTACGGTAAATAATCCGGATACGGGATTACTGCTGAGCTATGTGCTTGGTTTATTCTTATTGCTCTGCGCTTATTCCGCGATCGGAATCTTTATGTCCTGCCTAACCACCTATCAGATTGTAGCCGCTGTGTGTACTTTCGTAACCTTTGGTATACTTTATAATGTATCGGGTTTGTGGAAGGGAGTACCTTTTTTAAGGGACGTCACCTATTTTCTATCCGTAGCCGGACGTACAGATTGGATCCTCGCAGGACTGATCACCAGTAATGGAGTTATCTATTTCCTGGCTATTGTGTTTATGTTTCTGCAGTTGACTATTTACAAGCTGAAAACAGGGATGGAAACGACGTCTACGTGGGTAAAGGTAAGCCGATATAGCTTCATTGTCATTGTCACCATTGGTATTGGCTACATCAGCTCCATTCCGCAGCTTATTGGTTACTTTGACGTAACACGGGGAAAAAATAACACCATCAAGCCGGATACGCAGAAAATTGTAAAGGATCTTGGCGACGAGCCACTGGAAGTTACCGGCTACGCCAATATTCTGGGCGGATTTATGGAAGATGGAAATCCAGAGGCCTACCAATTGAACATTAACCGCTGGGCACCCTATGTACGGTTTAAACATAACATCAAGTTGAAAACGGTAATGTATTACGATACGCTCAACTTGGGTAATGGGATTATGAAAGCCAACCCGGGGAAAACTTTAGAAGAAATCATCAAAAAGATGGCCGAAACCGGCGACATGCGTCTGAGTCAGTTTAAGCGACCGGACGAGATCCGCAAGATGGTAGACCTTTCTCAAGAGCCCAATTATTACATTATGCAATTGAAATATAAAGGAAGAGAAACTTTCTTAAGGGTATTTCCTGACAACGATCACTGGCCATCGGAGACCGAAATTTCTGCGGCACTAAAAAGGCTGCTCCTTGCAAAAATCCCAAAAATCTTGTTTGTAACTGGCAACCTAGAGCGTAACATCAATAAAATGGGCGACCGTGATTACCGTGCGCTGGCGAACCTTAAAAATTTTAGGAATTCCTTAATTAACCAAGGGTTTGATGTAGACACTATTTCTCTGCAAAACGATTCGATACCTAAGAACATTTCTGCCCTGGTACTCGCTGACCCGAAAACAGCACTCAGCGGACTAGAGACAGCGAAACTGCAGCAATATATTGATGATGGTGGAAATTTACTGATTTCTGGCGAGCCGCGAAAACAAGCCGTGCTCAATCCACTTTTAAGTCAGTTTGGAGTTCAATTAATGAACGGAGCTATTGTACAAACCAGCAGAGACCTTGAGCCACATCTTGCAGCACCTTTTTTAACTGGTAACGGGGCTAAACTTTATCCTCCGCTGGAACAAGCCCATGCTGACAGTGTCGTGATTTCTATGCCGATGGCTACCGCACTGGGAATTGAAAGCTCAAGCCCATATACTATTAAGCCCTTGCTGGTTACTGATCCAAGAAAAAGCTGGCTGAAGAAGGACAAATTTGTAACAGATTCTGCAAAGGTGAAATTTGAACCGGAAAGAGGTGATTTGCAAAAATCCTTTCCGCTAGCGGTTAGCCTTACCAGAAAAACAAAAGGGAAGGAGCAGCGCATTGTTGTTGCGGGCGATGCCGATTTCATGTCTAATATCGAATTAAATCGCTTTAACATGAGGACAGCCAACTTTGCCTTCAACACTGGAATTTTTAGTTGGTTAAGTTACGGTGAGTTTCCAATCAGTAGTTACCGTCCGGCGCCGAAGGACACTACGATTTCAATCAAAAGAGAACAGATCAAATACTTGCGCATCACATTCCTTTGGGTATTCCCGGGTATCATGTTGGCAATCGGCGCATTGATATTAATTAGAAGAAAAAGAAAATAAAAAATGGCATTCCTTACCGATCAGCAAACAATAAATGACCTGAACCTTTTTGGGAAATCTGGTGGAGCGTCCATCTACCAGATTTTTAACAGGACTAAAACGCGTGGCGGGGCGGCCATGCTGGAAGAAATGTTTCGCTTTCCGCTGTCAGATGAACGTAAAATCAACCATCGTAGCCAGATCATTCAGCAATTTGCGAAGACAGGAGCATCATTCCCTTTTAGCATAGACCATTTTGATCCGGTTGAATCGTATTTGAAAAATACCGATTCAAGGACGAAGCTGTCCGCACAAGAGGATTCCATCACCAAAAAGTTAAGCAATATGGTCGCCGTAGATGCCATTACCTCCGGTATCTACCTCGGGATCGCTAATTTGTTGAAGTTGTTGAACGAGTTGCAGCAGTTTCTAAACAGTCATAACGGGGGAGATTTCGACTTCTACGAGCAGGATAAAGAAGATCTACTGGAAATGTTGGCTACCCCAGGGATTAAGGAGGTCCTTGAACTACCTGTCAATGTAAAGATTTCTGCCAGAGAATACATTCAGTACGATGAGCTGTTCCGCTTCCGTCACCGGGATGTGGTGCTCAAAATAATAAGTTATGTATACGGTCTAGACGTTTACTTTTCTGTGGCACTGGTCGCAGTAGAGCGTGCATTTGTTTTTCCAACAGCCTTGCCTAAGCAGCAGCATGTGCTAAAACTTGAGGGCGTGTATCATCCGGAATTACAAAAAGCAGTGCCCAATTCAATCCACATCAATGCGGGCAGTAATGTGATTTTCCTTACTGGTGCCAACATGGCCGGGAAATCAACCTTTATGAAGTCGCTGAGCATTGCGCTTTTTCTTGCTCACATAGGCTTCCCGGTTGCCGCTAAAAAAATGGAATTTTCTGTGCTTGATGGCATCTATACCACCATCAATCTTCCCGATAATCTGGGCATGGGAGCGAGTCATTTTTATGTGGAGGTACTGCGTACTAAAAGGATTGCCCAGGAGCTTAAGTTAGGTAGGAACCTGTTTGTACTTTTTGACGAAATGTTCAGGGGAACAAATGTGAAGGATGCTGCGGAAGCAACGATTGCTTTTACCGAAGCCTTCGCAGGAAAACGTGACAGTATTTTTGTTATTTCTACACACATCATTGAAGCGGGCGAGGTACTGAAAGAAAGATGTGATAACATTAATTTTGTTTACCTGCCAACCCATATGGACGGCACTAAGCCCATCTATACTTATACACTAGAACAAGGTTTAACTGCCGACAGGCACGGAATGATCATCATAAGAAACGAAGGTATACTAGAAATTTTGGCTACCGGCATGGCGCGGATGAATACACAAAAGATATGAACTTTACAGTCGACAAACAAACGCTTGAGGATTTAAACTTACTAGGTAAGTTCACACCAGGTTCCATTTTTAGCATGTTTAATAAGGTACAAACCAGTGGCGGTGAAAGGTTGTTGAATCAACTATTCAAAAATCCCTTAACTGATTTTGATGCGATCAATAAACGCAGTAGCCTATTCCGTTATTTTCAGGGGAAGGACCTGGCCTTTCCTTTTAGCCGTGCTGAATTCCAGACCGTGGAGAATTATTTTGGTATCGGTAGCAGCACAAACTATCCTGCAGCATTGCTAATGGCTTTCTCTAAAAAGATGCAGGCTACCCTACTCAGGGACGAGCGTTACCCAGCATTACAGAAAGGTCTGTTGGCCACGATATCGTTATTAAATGACTTGAATGATTTCCTGGGGCAGCTCAATGAACCGCAGTCAACACCTTTTGATGAAGAGCGACAGGTCATTCAGCGCATTCTGGCTACACCTTCATTGGGTAATTTGTTGAAGGAAAAAGAGGCAAGGGAATTTTCTACAGCCAAACTGGCGGCTTATGATCATTTAATAAAGCATACGCTGCGTAGCGATTTTGAAGTCCTGCTAGAGTACCTGTATAAGCTAGATGTCTACCTTGCCGTAGGCAAAGTAGGCAAGGCTCAAAACTTTAATTATGCACAGGCGTTGCCTAAAGAAATGCAACGGATAGAAACCGCGGCCTTATGGCATCCGGCATTAATTAAAGGAGTGGCGAATGCCGTCGATTTCAACGAAAACAATAATATGGTTTTCCTTACCGGAGCCAATATGGCGGGGAAGTCTACTTTCATGAAGTCGCTGGGTATAGCGCTTTACCTTGCGCATATGGGCTTTCCCCTTGCGGCGAAGGATCTTCATTTTTCGATCCTCGATGGAATCTATTCGTCTATAAATGTCCCCGATAGTCTGAATATGGGTTACAGCCATTTTTATGCGGAGGTTTTAAGGGTTAAAAAGGCAGCGGAAGAAGTGGCTGCTGGGAACAGCTTTTTAGTGTTGTTCGATGAACTGTTCAAAGGGACGAATGTTAAAGATGCTTACGACGCAACATTATCGGTCACCAACGCCTTTGCACAGTTCAGACAATGTTTTTTTATTATCTCTACCCATATTATTGAAGTAGGGGAAGCCTTGCAAAAGACTACTGGAAATGTGCAGTTCGCTTATTTGCCTACCATTATGGAAGGTAAGGTTCCAAAATATACATACTTGCTTGAGGATGGAATTACTACGGATAGGCAGGGCATGCTTATCATTGAAAATGAAGGTATTCTGGATCTGCTTAAAAATAAAAATTAACAAATTCGTGATGATGGCATCACTATAAACTAAATTTTACGTATGAAACATAGCATATTCTGCATTGGTATTTTACTGATGACAGCGGGGACTTCTGTTGCACAGAAGGCACTGAGCCGGAAAGAAGCGGAAGCACTTTCGGTTAAAGAATGGGCGCTGGAGAAGCAGCGTCTACTTCCTGCGGCACAAAAGGTGTGGTCAGAGGGGATTATTAAGTTTGGCGATTATATGATGCCCATTGCCTACAGGGTTTTTGGAGACAAGCCTGCAGATGGGCGAAGTCTCTATTTTTCGCTGCATGGCGGGGGTAATGCTCCTGCTGCGGTAAACCATCAGCAGTGGGAAAATCAGCGGACGCTTTATCCTATTCCGGAAGGTCTGGTCATTGTACCTCTGGCACCTACCAATACCTGGAATTTATGGCACGAGGATCACATAGATAACCTGCTGGATTCCCTGATACGCTATGGGATGATTTTAGAAGACGTGAATCCCAATAAAGTGTACATTCTGGGCTATTCTGCAGGTGGGGATGGTGTCTTTCAGCTGGGGCCGCGTATGGCCGACCGCTGGGCATCGGCTTCCATGATGGCTGGACATCCGGGTGACGCAAATCCGCTGAACCTTCGCAACCTTCCGTTTTCTATTTATATGGGGGGCAGAGATACTGCTTATCACAGAAATACACTGGCTGTTGCCTTTAATACAAAGCTGGACAGCCTCCAAAAGCTTGATCCGAAAGGCTTTGTTCATGATTTTCATTTGTATGCTGACAAAGCCCATTGGATGGACAGAAGGGATACGATCGCAATCCCATGGATGTCTTCCTTCAGGAGAAATCCATTCCCGGATAGGGTGGTATGGGTAGAAGACAACAGAGTTCAGCATCGGTCTTACTGGTTATCGACCCCTGTTTCGGCGCAGGTGAAAGGTTCGGCGGCGGATGTCAGTATCATTGGAAATGAAATTTATGTTAACAAAAATACTTTTAGCAAGCTTAATATCAACCTTAATGATCAGCTCCTGGATTTAGATAAGCCGGTTTCGGTAACGATAGGTGATAAGGTTGTATTTCGAAAGAAGCTTAAAAGGAGTTTGTCGATTATCAAAAAGACAATCCAAGAGTATCAGGATCCAACGATGGTTTTTTCCGTTACGCTCGTCCTGAACGGTAATAAAATTCGATAGGCCAGTTCTACACATGCATCAACTAGGTAAACCTTTTATGAAGAATACCATTCTTAAAAGAATATTGATTTTTACATTAATTGCAGTCGTTGCATTATCGAGTTTTAAAAAGAAAACCGCAGGGGCCGGAGACCATAGCCAAGTGAAAATGGTTTGGGCCATGCGTCTGGATGTGATGTAGAGAAAAATTAATTAATAAAAAATGCCGGCTTACCCTGGCATTTTTTATTAATGGCCTACAGTTCGTAAAACACAATTTGTTTTAACCTTAAGGGCGGCACAAATTTCCAGCGACTGCAACCTGTAAAGCTATTTAACCATGTGTTATGGGGAGGGAGCCTGATTTTTTTTTAATTCACTCGGCCGAATGCCATATTTTGATTTGAAGACCGTAGAGAAGTAATTCGGGGAAGAAAAACCAACCATATAAGTGATTTCTGCTATGCTATATCTTTCATTAATCAGTAGGTACTTGGCTTTTTTCAATCTTCTGTTCATGATATAGTCCGTTATACTACAGTCCAGCAGTGCTTTAACTTTGCTGTAGAGATGAACTCTTGAGATTCCTATTTCTTTACTGATTTCATCTACACTAAAATTTTCATTAGAAAGGTTCAATTCCACGATTCCGGCGAAATCGTTGATAAACCTTTTTGTCCAGACTTTTTAAAATGGGGTGTTTACCCGATGCACTAATGTCGCTCACATAATGGCTTTTGAGCAATGAGCGGTTCTTCAATATGCTTTTTACCGTTGCCAACAGGTATTCGTAGTTAAAGGGCTTTACAATATAAGCATCAGCCATACTCTCCATACCATTGATCTGGTGTTCCAGGCTGCCATGAGCGGACAGTAGTATAATTGGTATATGAGAGGTCCGGATATCTAATTTCAGTCTTTCAGTGAGCGAGCGTCCTGATTATCCGGGAAGAACAATATCCGATATGATCAGGTCTGGTACCTGTTCGTATGCTGAAACTATGCCTTTTTCACCCGAGTCTGCCAGGAAAACCTCATCGTCTTCATCAAACTTATTACCCAGATAATTCATTAGGTTATGGTTGTCTTCGATAATCAGTATCGATTGTTCTTTTATGGTGCCTAGTGCATTCAGGTTTCTTAAAGCCGGTGAGTCATTAAGCCCAGTAGTATAGATCTTGGCATATTCATAAAGTGCTTCTTTGCCGGCTTTACCTTTCAGTTTCTTCTCCTCGGTAAAGTGAGCGTCTCCCAGTTGCAACCGGATACTGAACCGGGTTCACTGTCATTTTGTATTTTCAACTGTAATGTCACCATGGTCGAGGGTCATCAGTTCCTTGGATAAAGATAAACCAAGTCCCGAGCCCTTTGCAGCATTGGTATGTGCCTGGTAGAAATACTCGAATACATGCTCAATCTATTCTTCGGCGATTCTTGGGCAATTGTCTTTTATGGAAAGCAATACGGATGCTGAACTATGACTAATTTCAGCATAAATAATCCCGCCCGCCGGGGTAAATTTTAAGGCGTTTGACAGGAGATTAAAGATGACTTTGTCCAGCATGTTAATATCGAACCATACGTTAATTTCCTGGGCATCTGTAATCAGCCCTAAACGTGGAGTACATTAGTGGATGGATTGATGGCCTAAAATTTGCGCTTCAGAATTCATTCTAATTTTAGGTCTTTAAAAAAATATTATGAGAAAGCTTATTTTCGCGCTTCCAGCGCTTATTCTCCTTGCTTCATGCGGTGGTGCATCAAGCGATAAGGCGACAACAACTGATCAGCAGGAAGCTGCTGCACAAGCAGGTAAAGCCTACATTATTGATACTATAACAACTTCTGTGACCTGGAAAGCCGCACACAAAGGTGGAATGGCTCCAAGATGGGGTGTCATAGGTGTCAGTTCTGGTATGATCTCAGTAGACAGCAATGCGGTGACAGGTGGAGAATTCATCGTGAATATGTCGTCTTTAAAAGTGGATAGTGCATCGGTTACAGAAAAGGACAAAAAAGCTGCTGACCTGGAAGGACACCTTAAAAGTGCAGATTTCTTTGATGTGGCAAAAGCACCGACTGCAAAATTCGTAATTACTAAAGTAGAAGCTTATGATGCCACAAAACAAAAAAGTTTGCTGGCTGATGCAAATTATTTGGTAAGTGGAAACCTAACCTTAAAAGACAGTACACTGAATATCACTTTTCCAGCAAAAATTGAGGTCACTGAAACTGGTGTAACTGCTACCGCTAAGTTTACGATCGACAGAACTGCATGGGGAGTGAATTACAAAACTGAAGGTAGTCCGGAAAACTGGGTGATTGCTAAAGACGTTGAAATTGGCTTAAACCTGAAAGCTACCAAATAATAGTTCTTTTGAGAACAGATCCCCGTCAGGTAAGCTGGCGGGGATTTTTTTTGCAGGAATCTTTTGTCATTTGCGATAGATTCATTGTCATTCATCTTTTTCCTGTGTTTTTTGTATGGATATATGTGATATTTTTAAACAATACCCGTAGCTGCTTGTTGCTCTGATAAATATCATGCTATGGAATTCAAGAAAATAATCAGAGCCGCGCTTAAAAAGGAATCTGGCGCAAACACAAAAGTTGCAGTAGCAATCATTACAGGTGTAGCAGTCGGTGCAACACTGGCTGTGCTGTTCGCTCCCCAAAGTGGAAGAAAAGTACTGAAAACGGTGGGCCATACCGGGAGGAAGTTTTCCGATCATGTAAACGATCTTGTCGCTGAACTGAAGGAAAAATTCTTCACTACCGGAGACAATGCTGAAGCGCAAAGGGCAGAAGAAATCACAAATGAGCTGCATGCGGTTAAAAAACCAAAGTCAGATATCAAAGAATTGCTCCATAAAGCACACCAAGCTGCCGCCCATCCAACTGAGGCATAAGTTTACAGGGCTATGCATAGGGGGGAAGGTCTTATTGACCTTCCCTGAGCCTGGTATTTTTTACCGGGCTTTGCTGTTGCCAAAGGCTGGAAGAAAGTATCTCGGGAGACCGGAGGATTTAAGAAAAAACGTAATCAGAAAATGGGAAGATTAGAGACTAAGATTCTTAATCAGTTTGTTCAGCAATTCATGTAATTGAATTCCTTCCTCTACAGATATCCCGATATTTGCCAACAGTTTTTCCTGTAATGCCGGAACCGATGACTTTAATGCTATCCCTTTTGGGCTGAGCGAAATGATAATACTCCTTTCATCCTTTTCGGAACGTACCCTTTCTACCAGTCTGGATTCCTGCATTCGTTTAAGTAATGGGGTGAGTGTATTTGACTGCAGTTTGAGTTTCTCTGAAAGCAGGCTCAGGTTCACTCCGTCACTTTCCCATAAGACCATTAAAACCAGATACTGGGGATAGGTAAGTCCCAGGTCATCAAGGACAGGCTGATAACATTTAGTGACCAGCCTGGATGCCGCATATAAAGGAAAGCACAATTGATTTTCTAATTTTAGCGATTCGTTGATGTCCATTCCATTTTTTTTAGGTTTCAATTCAGTAATGATGCGAAGTAAAACATTTTTTGTCTCATTTCCATCAGGATCAGCATCTGAGGATATTAAATCACTTCCAGCTGAACCTCTATATTCCCCCGGGTTGCATTTGAATAAGGACAGATGGTATGTGCTTTTTCAACCAGTTGCCGGGCTTTTTCCTTTTCAACACCAGGAATATGTACCAGTAAGGATACGCCAAGCTGAAAACCTCCATTTCCATTGGGGTTTAGGGATACTTTTGCTGTAACTGTTGAAGCCTCTTCAGGTGTTATTTTCGCCTGATTCATGATCAAATTGAGTGCGCTGTCGAAGCAGGAAGCATATCCTGCCGCAAAAAGCTGTTCTGGATTGGTGTATCCCTGTTGGGTACCTCCAAGTTCTTTAGGCATTCTGACTTCGAATTCAAGTGCGCCATCTTCGCTGGTTACTTTTCCGTTACGGCCACCGGTTACGGTAGCACTTGTTTCATATAGTGTTTTCATGTTTATATATCGTTAGCGATTATGTCGTTCACGATACAAATATAGGTAAAAGCTAAGAAATAGCAAGTGTTAAATCCTAAATGATTTTGATTTGACACTTGCTCCCTGGGAGCATATAGGTGCTTAAACCTTATATAATCCCTTTTTTAAAAAAACACAATGAATAGCTGTAAATCCCTGGTGTTGATACGGTCTGCGCCATTTGTTGTTTCTATTAAACCCTATAAAGTCTGGAATAATTGGTTTGTTGATTGTTCATCGATACATCTTCCGTTGTCAATACGTTGAATTCGATAAAGGGCGATTTAAGAGAGCCCTATCCACCTTTTTCTTATTTTCAATTATAATTGGGTCTTCAAAAGACCATGCGGAATTTATTGATGCTACTGAACGGGGGAGGGCTGTTTGCTCCCCTTTATTTCTGTTCAATTTTTTTTGAAATTCTGTAAACAATAGTGGTGATGTTTGGTTGTAGTAGGACATCTGACATATCAATAGATATGTAATCCAAAACCTATAAAAAAACGATTATGGCCACAACAAAAACAGCAGCGGCAAAGACCACTGCAAAACCAAAAGCAACCAAAAAGGAAAGTAACACAGAAAAAATGGAGAATTCTGAATTCCATCAATTCTTTGTAGATGAATTAAAAGACATTTATTGGGCGGAAAAGCACCTGTCTAAAGCGCTGCCGAAAATGAAAAAGGCAGCTACCAGTCCTGAGTTGGCTACAGCTTTTGAAACCCATACAGAAGAAACTAAAAACCACATTGCTACGCTGGAACAGGTATTTCAGTTGTTGGGGGAAAAAGCACAGGCTAAAAAATGTGACGCTATGGAAGGATTGATTGCTGAAGCTGAAAGTATTATAGAAGACACCGATGCAGGCACAATGATCCGTGATGCGGGGTTAATTCTTGCCGCACAGAAAGTGGAGCATTACGAAATTGCCACCTATGGTACTCTTGTCGTCTTTGCGCACAATATGGGGCATCAGGAGGTAGCTGATCTACTCCAGTTCACGCTTGATAATGAAAAGGCAACCGATATTGCACTGACAGAAATTGCTGTCAAAACAATCAACCAGGAGGCGGCTGCAGAGTAATATCAATGGCCTCAGACCATATCGTCTGAGGCCATTAATAGGATTTTCCACCCAACAATCTTAGGGGTATCGGACTTCTATTTCAGCTAAGGACGATCTGTAGGATTTTTTAAATAGCACACAGCCTTATTTTTGACAATCGGCCGGTATTTTCCATCGATATTGGCCAATTTTTCTACCCTGCACAATGATGGATTTACACCACACCCCAACTTTCTTCCATTTATATGCTGCCCAATTTTCCGTATCCAGGTATACTTTAATAAAAGAACCAGATAAAAAATATTTCTTCTGAATTTGTAACTGGAAAATTGATCAAAAAATCTATAGCTTTTTAATTTTAGTGTATCATTCTTTATATTAGGGTGTTATGTATTTAAAATAAAGTATACTGAAATGGTAGTATTTTATTTTAATTGCTATATTTGAGGACTATTAATTTTATAGAGAAGTTGTCATTGAATTTACTGGAATAAATCAGGAAGTTTATTTTTCTCTTTCATTCCTTCCCATAAAATTCAATTTAATTATGGTGTTAAAATTCCAATTTCCATCTCTATACAATTGTACATGCTTTACCAAAAGCAATAACAACTAATTAACTATTTAAACGAAAGGAGGCTATATAGCTGAATAAAAACTCAACTCTCTATATTCCATATTTAACTTATTGTAAAATGCAGGGGTAGTTGTAGCTACCCCTGCTAAAAGTGATGTCATTACAATAATTTACCAGAATGCGAATTAAAGTTTAAACCACTCAAACGAATATACCGAGAATTATGATGATTTCATAATTTCCTCGTTGATTGCTATGGGTATATCTTCTTATTACCTGGTATCTCTTGCTTATATGAAATTTGATGGTCAATGAACTTGTCAATCTAAATGATCGATACCGGATCGGCTTATGCCTGAATCGGTAGTTTAATTAACTATTATTTAAATAATATAATGAAAAGAACTTTACTCAGGTATCTTAGTGTTCTTCTAATGCTAACAATTTCAACAATTGCCAATGCTCAGGAAAAAACAATTACAGGTACAATAGTTTCAAAAGAAGATGGTTTGCCTCTGCCGGGGGTAAGTATCAAATTAAAAAAATCCACAATTGGCACAACGAGCAATGCTGCAGGGAAATTTACACTCAGGATTCCCGCGAATGAGGAGCATGTCCTGGTCATTAGTTTCATAGGTTACCTGACACAGGAGATAAAAACTGAAAGGAAAATTTCTTTTGATGTAGCCCTTGTTGCAAATGACAATACGTTAAATGAAGTGGTGGTTTCTGCGGGTGGTATACTTCGGAAACCAAAGGAGCAGGGTTATGCAGCGACCAGGGTTACCGCCGAAGAGCTCACTAAGGGAAAATCACCAACAATTGCCGGGGGATTAATTGCAAAGGTTCCCGGCCTTCAGATCAATGCGATCACAAGTGGTGTCAATCCAAATTATAGGTTGGTACTGAGGGGGAACAGGTCTCTTACAGGTGATAATACAGCCTTGATAGTGGTAGATAATGTTGTTGTGCCGAGTAGTATACTGGGAAACATCAATCCGGAGGATGTGGAAAATATATCTGTATTAAATGGGGCTGCAGGGGCAACCTTGTACGGTTCGGAAGCCTCAAATGGTGTATTGCTGATCACTACCAAAAAGGGAAAGGAAGGGAAACCTGTTGTCCGCTTGTCAAATACGACGACATTGGAGCAAATTAGCTTCTTTCCAAAATTGCAGGATAGGTTTGGTGCAGGATCAACTGCTGATGCGCAGATTTATAATCCTATAGAAAACCAGCAGTTCGGGCCTGCTTTTGACGGAAGCTCCCGTCCGCTGGGAGACCCGCTTGCCAATGGCGACCAGCAATATGTCATTTATTCTCCTGTGTCCGATAGGAATGATTTCTGGCAAACCGGCGTAACTACGCAGACAGACTTCTCTGTTTCCTCTGGTGACGATAAATCTACGACCTACGTAGCAGGCCAGTACCTTGATGGTTCAGGTACCACACCAGGTGACAAATTCAAAAGGATTTCCCTCCGGTTTAATGGAACCCGAAAAATCATTCCCAACCTCAGCATTGATTATGCGGCCAACTATATAGAAAACAACTATGATGTCACCAGCGCCACAGCTACGGTGTACTCTTCGTTAATTCAGGTGCCGGCAAATATTCCTTTAAGTGAGTACGAAGACTGGCAGAACGGCAAATATTCCAACCTTGACGGCTTTTACAACCCCTGGTATTTAAATCCTTATTGGGAGGCCGCTAACCGTCGCCAAAATAGTAAAAACGCTTACCTTACAGGTAAGGTTGAACTGAAATATTCACCACTGGCATGGTTAAACTTCACTTACAGAGCAGGTTTATCGAACAGGTATTATACCAACAAGTCAAGATCTGCAGTCGGCATTTATACCGATTATTCCCAATCGTTAGGAAAGACCAACTTTGCCGGTACGGTGAGTGATGCTGCCGAGCAGACTTCCAGGTTCAGTAATGATTTTCTGGTGAACATGAAGCAGGAAGTGAAGGACTTCTCTGTCAACCTGATCTTGGGAGCTTCATCAGTAAACAAAACCTCAAAAGATGTAGGCGTGGGGGCTAATGGACTGGTGATTCCCGACCTGTATAACGTGAGTAACCGTACAGGAATAGCCACGGCGACAGAGTCCAACACCAAAAGTAAATTGTACGGACTTTGGGCTGATGCCACGATCGGATACAAAAACTATCTTTACCTGCACCTTACAGGAAGAAATGACTGGACCTCTTTGTTAAGTAAAGAAAACCGCTCATTTTTTTATCCCTCAGCAGATCTTTCTTTTATCGTATCCGATGCTTTTCCTAAACTCAAAGAAACCAGGATAATTGACGATTTAAAGGTACGTGCCGCAGTATCTAAGACCGGTTTGGTGAACATCGATCCTTATTCCCTTGATCCTATATTCGATTCTGTTACCGGATTCAGCAGCGGCACCTTTTTTACGCAAAATGGCACCCTTGCCTCCACTGATCTGAAACCGGAAACAACAAGAGGGTATGAGCTGGGAACCGACTTCAGACTTTTTAACGGAAAGATCGATGCGGGTTTTACTTATTATTACACCAGTACCAAGGGACAGGCAATTTATGCAGGTATTCCTTTGTCCACCGGCTTTTCAAGCTACCTGATCAATACCGGGGAAGTCACCAATCAGGGAATTGAAACGGCATTGCATGTTACCCCCTTAGAAACAGGCGACTGGAAACTGACTGTTGGGGGAAACTATACCTTCAACGAAAACGTGCTTAAATCTCTTCATCCTACCTTAAAAACGATAAGTATCAATACCAGCAATGTGATTTATGCCGTTGAAGGCCAGCCGATCAACTCTATTATTGTGACCGATTATAAAAGGGACGACCAGGGCAGGGTAATCGTTGATCCTTATACGGGGTATCCGAGCCAGGCCGCCACTACGCAGAACCTGGGCAGTACGACGCCAAAATACAGGCTCGGACTGGATCTGCTGGTGTCGTACAAAGATTTTACTTTAACAAGCCTATTTGAATACCGTGGAGGATATAAAGTTGCATCCATAAGTCTTGGGAATAACCTGGACTTTGCCGGTGCTTCTGCGAGGAGTGCCTATTATAACCGTGAGCGTTTTGTCTTTCCGAATTCATCTTACCTAGATGCCTCAACCGGAAATTACGTAGAGAACACCAGTATCACGGTATCTGATGGCGGCTCAGGCTTCTGGACCAGCGGTGCACCAAACAGAAGTATCTACAGCAACTATGTCTATTCAGGAAACTACTGGAAATGGAGGGAAGTATCCCTTGCCTACAACCTTCCGGGCAAGATCCTTGGCAAGCAGAATGCCATTAAAGCACTTCAGGTTAGTGTACAGGGAAGAAACCTGTTGTTGTGGACTCCGGCATCCAATGAGTATACAGACCCTGATTACAGTGCCAACGATAACAATGCAGTTGGGGTTTCTACCTTGGCCCAAACACCACCTACACGTTATTTCGGTGCCACCTTATCCGTAACTTTTTAAACCTATGCCATGAAAACATATTATAACCTACTCAAATTTTTGGTATTGATAACCCTCCTGTCTTCTTGTGAAAAGGACCTGGATATTAACAATAATCCGAACAGTGCCACGGGCTCCACAGTAAAACCATCGCTGATTTTACCCAATGCACTTACGGTTACGGCCGCCAATACAATTACGTATAACACCTATGCCTCTTTCCTTGTGGGGTACCAACTGCCGGGTAGAGGAATAAGTGGATATAATGATACTTATTCCTACAATTTTACCTCATCATCCAATAATACCTTATGGAATAATGTATTTACAAACCTTAAGGATTACCAGTATATCATCAACAATTCTGAAACTGCTCCGGAATTGGTGTTGTTTAATGCGGTCGCACATATTGGAAAAGTGTATAACTACCAGCGGCTTGTAGACACCTATGGTGATGTCCCTTACACCGAGGCGCTTAAAGGCTCAGGGAATGTTGCGCCAAGATTTGATGCAGGTGCTTCAGTTTATGAAGGACTTGTCGCTGAGCTTGATGAAGCTATAGCAAAAATCAAATCCAACAGTGCCAATGCCGGGACCAGTGTGACAGCCTTAACCTCCAGTTCAGATGTACTTTTTGCGGGAAACCTCACGAAATGGATACAGTTTGCCAATAATATTAAACTCAGGATCCTGGTGCGTGCAGAAGGTTCCTCGATAGGAGGTTTTGTAACCAGTGCTTACCAGAATTTTTCAGCTGAAGGATTTTTACTGGAAGATGCCATTGTCAATCCGGGCTATAATGCCTCTGCCAATCAGAATCCATTTTGGAACACCTACCACAGTAGCGTGACTGGATCTGCAACCACTGCCGCCACTTATTTTATCCCTTCGAAGTATGTCTATACTTTCTATAATGGCCCTGTTTTAACTGATATCAGAAGAGGGGAACTGGTCTACAGAAACTTTCCATCCACTCCAACTGGTCAGCTGGGAGATGAAACAAATAATCCGGGTGCGATACCTACCTATTCTGCCTGGTATACCGGATCCGGATCGGGACTGACCGCCACCAATACCATCGGGGTGCTGAAAAGCCGCTCTTTTGGCCTTGCGATTTTTCTGGCCTCCGACATTTATTTCCTTCTTGCAGAAGCAGCGCTGAATGGCCACGAGTTATCGGGAGATGCAAAGACAAATTTTGATAAAGGTATTCTGGCATCCTTCAGGTACCTGGAGACCAATGGAAATAATGCCATAGAAAGTGGTTACGATCCGGAGAGTGATGCAGCTGCCTATCAATTGGAGAATAACACCTATCTGGCGAATTATGATCTCGCAGGAAGTAAAGAAACCAGGCTTGAAGCTATCATTACCCAAAAATATATTGCTTCCAACCTGATCAACAGTTTCGAATCCTGGTCAGATTTCAGAAGGACCGGGTATCCTAAAATTCAGGCGAATGGCACTGCTACCACCACATTTGTCTCCATTTCATCTGCTTCCACCAGACCAGATAAACTTCCTGTCCGGGATATCTATCCGCAAACAGAATATAACTTGAATCCCAACACGCCGGTTCTGAGCAATGCCTACACGAATCCGATATTCTGGGACCTTAATTAATAGAATGGAAGGCATGATATGCTTATAGTTTTCAAATGAGACCAGCAGACCGCTTACAAACAGTAATGAAAACCGGGCATGCGAGCTCTTGAATACAAATGAAAAACAATAAGAATTCATGAAAACCACTTATGATGGCTTCATAACCGATAAATAATACTATATTCAAATGAAAAAATATCTAAAAACCGGCCTGATGAGCAGTATCCTCCTGCTCTCATTTTTATCCTCCTGCACAAAGGAAGACAGCGTATTCACTGATGGTGGATCGGCGGGGATTGTTGAACTGGAATTACCTGCGCGTACAACCTCCACAGTTTATGCAGTGAAGAGTCTTTCCTTTACAGCCCAGGAAGAAGTAGATTTCCCTGTCTCCATTAACTACACAGGTGTAAATGGTACTCCCTCGGATGTTAAAATTGCTGTTGAAGTAAACAATAGTGCGGTAACTACCTATAATGCCGCTTCAAATACATCCTACACGCCTTTGCCAAATGAACTGTACACAGCTACTTCAAATGAAGTAACCATCCCCAGGGGAACAAAAACCGGAATCTTTTTAATCAAACTGAAAACCGGATCTTTTGATTTCACAAAATCATATGCCTTAGGAATCACTATACGGAGCACTTCATCAGGAACGGTAAGCGGAAATTATGGCACCGGCATTTACCGGGTCACTGCAAAGAATAATTATGAAGGGAGTTATAGAGTTACCGGATGGTTTTTTCATCCTACGGCAGGAAGGGCAATTAATGCGGTAAAAACACTTTCTACCACAGGAAAAGAAAGCGTATCTGCACCTCTGGGCGACTTGAGTGGTTATGCCATTGAATTTTCGATTAACGGGTCGAAACTTGAAGCTTACAAACCTCTGGGTTCTACACCGACAGGGTTAAACTCTGGATTTTTTACGGCAGACCAACCTGGGGTAAGTCCGACATGGATAAATAACCCTGTAAGCGCTGATGCCCCGGGGAAAGGGCCTTGGGTTGTCTCCACCTATAATAACAGTTATGATGAAACAGCAAAAACATTTTATCTTGCTTATGGATATGTGGCTTCAGGCGGTTCCGGTCAGTCGTCCTGGAGCCGGCAGATTTATGAAAAATGGGTAAAACAGTAAGGTTTTTTTTATGTTGCGCTCTTTTGCTCTCCGGTTGTATTTCCGGGGAGCAAAAAGTTTTTGTTTATCCCAGGATAGGTATCGGAGAAAAGATTTACCTTTCAACGGTATCCATTGATGGGGAGTACACGAAAAAAGACTCCTGTCTGATTTTGGAAAGCGGTAAAATGATCAGCTTCAATTTGCCGGAAGAAAACCAGCTGTATGCGCTGACTTCAGATTTCAACAGCTATTTTGTAGTCTTTATCAATGATAAGGGGGATAAGATCATCCATGCCGATTATTTTTCCCGGCACTATAGCATTTCCGGTTCTGCAGCTACTAAAAGCCTGATTCATTTCCAACGCTTACAAAATGAATTGGAAAAAAGGCGCAGGCTTGCAGCTGAGAAAAAAGAGGATCAACATGCAATGGAACTTGCTGAAAAAAAGCGAAAGTATTACATCAATTACGCGGACACCGTTGAAAATATAAAAGCCTTTCTGATTGTAAATGATGAACTGAACTTTGGTCAGGATACGAGGGCCTTTGAAAAATTTATGGAGAGGGCCAAGCTCAGGTTTAAGGGCAATCCGGAGTTTGATCAAATTTATCAGCGTTCTTTGGTATACCTACAGTCACAGAAAGAGCATCCGGAATAGCGGGATGTCGATGCCAATTTCTTAACAGCCATGGTGTAACCACTAAAGGTTAGACCATGGACTGTCTGAATCTATAGGCTGAATGTTTTGCCCCATGTTGCCGGCAAACAAACATTTCAACTGATATTTATCTTTATCTTCTGAATTATTTTGCCTTTAACCATGACAAATGCTCCGTTTACAAGTTGAGGAATGGTTGTTTATGGGCGGTAACTGGCGTAAAAGAAATGTGAATAAAAACAAAAGTTTATGAATAGTTTAGTGAAAAGTTCCGCCCCTGCGAAAATTATATTCCTGATTTTATCCTGCTTTTTGAGCGTTCCCGTAGCGGCACAACAGCTGACAGATTTTAATGTTCCAGCTGGTTACACTAAAATTATGGAAGTGAAAGGCGACCTGGATAAGGATGGAGTGGAGGAGATTGTATATGCTTATACAACAGATAAAAAGGTGGAAAACCTTGGGTTCCAAAGATTATTCTACATCTGCAAAGTGGTAAACGGGAAGGTGATGCTTTGGAAGAAGAATACATCTGTTTTAAGGAGCAGTACTGACTGTGGATTTTGTTTAGATAAAGGAATTGACCTCTCTATTGAAATCAAGAATAATACCCTGATCATCAGGCAGACATTCAATCATAATGCAAGGCATGACAGTACCCATAAGAACATTTTTCGCTATCAGAAAGGGGACTGGTTTCTGATTGGATCTACCTTTACGGATTATGATACCTGTTATTTCGATTTCCAGTACGATATTAATTTTTCCACAAAGCAGGTGAATGTAGCTGAAACTTATGGGGATTGTGATGATGGAAGAGAAGTGATGAAAGATGAGTTTTACGATTTCAAATATCCATTTAGCGGCATCCCGAAAATGGATGGCTTCAAACCTGGACAAGTGGAACTCCGTATTCCGGGATCTAAGAAATATTTTTATTATTAAAGTTTTGTTTTTAAGGGCGGGGGATAGTTGGGCATAAATTTAATCTTGTTGCTACTCTTTCTGTAAGTATTCATGGGCAGGAATGATATGTATGTCAATTGAGTATCCATGTGATCAGCTGCAGCAAGAATAATCTGTGTTAGCGGGCTTTTGTCGCGATAGCTATGCAGTCAAAAAGCATTGCAAAAATATCTGCATATTCATATCTTTGTTAAGTAAGTTTCTAATAATGAGAGTTAATACGGTACGCATATTACTTATTAGCGGACTAATAGTCCCTCTGTTATTCTGGGGTTCGATTCTCGTTTCGGCCAGTATGCAGGTTAACTATAACCACTTTAGAGACACGGTGAGTGCACTAGGAGCCATTGGATCCCCATCCGAAAAACTCATGGCAATTCTTACCTGGGGCTGTACAGCTTTTAGTATCACTTTTCTTGTCGGATTGTCTGTGGTATGCCAACAGTTGAAGCTCAATAAAACACCTTTGACGGGAATTGTGGGAGCAATTGTCATGTTTGCCTGGGCTGCTACTTTTCATTCAGGTAATCCCATGCACCCCAAAGCTGGCCCTGCTTTATTGCTTCTGCTCCTGGGACCTTTGTTATCCGTCATATTATGGAAGGAGGTGAAGCTGAAACCACTCAGAAAGTTTGGGATTTTAAGTTTCGTAATGATGTTAATGGTACTATTAAGGGCAATTCCTTCGGAAACACTTCAATATAATTTTACAGGTTTAATACAGCGGTTTGTACATTTCGGATGGTCAGTTTGGTTCGTTTCCCTTTCTTTAACTTTTCTCAAATTGAAAAATGATGGCATAAACTGAGAGTTACCTTCTATCCCTCCAAAATTTTACTGGCACATCTACTTCATGTGGGCAAAAAAAATACTGAATACAGCTGTTAGTGTATTCACTGTAGCTATCAAAAAAGTCCAGAATGCCCAGCTTCCAGTCTTGAAACGGCCCTTGCTGAGTTGAACAAACGAAATGATACCAATCAGCAATTGAGTGGCCAGCAATGGAAGGGTAAGAGCCTCCTGAATTGCACCAAGCATTTTATCCTGGATATTCAACCAATATGCGTTAGCAACCAGGAAGGCAAAATAGACCGCAATCGATCCACTCAAAAAGCATAAAATTTTACTGTTCATTCCGTTTATTGTTTTTTTATGATGTACATTAATCACAGCAACCACACCGTGTTAAAAGGTGTTCTGTACACGATGGTAGTTTGTGAAATTCTGTTGAATATTCCATCATGCAATTGATTTATCTCCACGGAATCGAATATAAACAATATACACCTATCATTTAATTTTTTAATAAGGGAAACCTTACTGTAGCCTGTGCACTGTTGCTCCAAATTCCTACTTTCCTGGCATCTTCTTTTATATCCGCAGCAGTGCTGAACTCACCACGCTCGATTTCAGCGTTATCTTTTACCATGTCTTTGTTATATTGCGCAGGTGTTTGTGGCTTCTCTGTGGTTTGAAACTCTGTGTTAAATAATTTACAACTATTACTATGAAACATATCAGTTTGTTTGCCGTTTGCATGTTGTTTAAAATAAGTGCTTTTTGCCAGGAAGGCGCTGCTGTTCTTGATCTGGCATTTCCAGAAGGGACAGTAAAGATTAATAAAGAACAATTTATAGACTTTTCTACTAAAAGATTTCCTTCTCCCTCATCTTTAACAGTAACAGAGTTTTTTTTTAATCTCTACCAAAAGGATAATATACTAGTTTATTTGCGCAATACTATGGCCAGTGTTACAGGAGCATATAGTCTCGAGATTAAACAAAAGGAAATGGTTTCTCTGGTTGGGCAAGCAGGATATGCTACGGATATAAGTTTCAGGATACTCATTTTTAATGAAGTTAGGTTTTTGGTCGTAAAGTATAAACATAATGGCTATTATACCTTCAGGTTTATTTCTGACCATGATTCGAAAGAGCGCTATATGTACGGAGATATTTTATTTGATATGGTTGATGCTGATAAAGCTGAAGATTACTTGCAGACTTTTTTAAAGACTATGCATTTTAAAAAGTAGAGGGGTATTTAAACGGGTTCTTTTTCAATCAGGTTATTTTTTATTTTATTCTTGAGATGAAACTGTTTTTTTGATTATCCGTATTGTTCTAAACCAGGTGGATATTCTGATCATGTCCAGAATATCCACCTGGCATCTTACATTGATTCTCTCCATTAATAAAGATGAATTTAAAATCAATTATATTAGAATAAAAAACTCTGGACATGAGGAACTCTATAGTTAATGGGGGCGAATACAAAGGTAACCTGGTGGGCGATTATATCGACTTGTTTGATAAAGTTAGAAGGACAATAAATTCTTGTAATACGGCAGGTCAGACAAAGGAACAATTGTTTGAACAATTAAATTTAGCAGGTTTTTAATCCAGGTCAACTAACTGCCTCACCACGATTTGCCGTTCTTTTTTTGTCTGAGGGATTATTCTTTTTTTGCAATTTTTCTTAAACTCCTCATCTTGCTAGGATTGATGCCTCTTATTAACTTTTTGCGGTAACAGACTTTGGCAGCATCAACAAAAATGGTAAAGCTTTGGAATAATTCAGATCAGGATATTCCAGACCTAATGCTCTTATGTTATTGTAATAAGTTTCGTGTATAGTAGATCTTGGAATTGCTAGATTTGCACCTAAATGGGTGAAAGAAATGTTTAATCTAACTTGGAAACGATGATAGACAACCTGAAAAAAATGTTGAGGGTTTTTAGAATGAAGGAGAAAATTTCAAAAGACGAATATTCATTCTTTTGGAATCTTGTAACAAGACTACCTGACAAATATGATTTTTTAAGGAATCAGGCTAATGAGGAATTTATTTTGGGAAAAAGACCAAATCCACTTAGTAAAAACGGAAGCTATAATTTTCTTTTAAACGCAAACTTAGAAAAAAAGTACTCTGATAAGTCTTTCCCAAATTATTTTATCTTAAAAGATATTAAAATATGGAATAAAGTAAAAGGAAGTTATGAAATGATAGAATTAGATATATTTAAAGGAATGTTGGCTGGATATAAATTGCCTTCGAAAATATCGGATCTTGATTACAATAAAATGGATGTTACACAAATCAAGGAAAAAACATTTGCTGAAGAAGATAGACATAAGGTCGAGCAGCTTTTAGGAGAAATCAGTGAAAATCTTAAGTCTATTCTTGATATACAAAGTGCTTTCCAAATAGAAATTCAGGGAGATATCTATTATGTGATCAAAGATTTGGGTGATGGTAATTATTTGTCAATCAATGAGGTGGGTGCAATCTGTCTTATGATTCATGATCCTTTTATGATTGAAGAAATATTTATAAATAAAAATTTATTTATAAATGCAGTAGAATCCGGTGACTTTAATATCCAAAAATTTTATGAATCAAAATTTAAGTAATTCAAAATATGTAAATTTAAAGGTGCATTTTACTTACGGATGAAAATTCTTGTATATTAAACTTGTAGGCTTCTCACAAAATCACACCATCGCTGGGTACTACACTGTATTTTTAGAGTGTTTCCAAAGCTCTAATTACCTTTTTTGCGGATAAGGGAAGATCCGGGGTCAATACATATTATCTCTTTGTTGTAATCATCAACAATATTTAACACCCCAAATTTCTTTTCATAAGCTATCACTCTTGAAGTCAATAGACTATACACCTACGCCTAATTCACGTAATAGCTCATTTCACTCCTTTGTCAGAAATGCCAGGAAGTGATTAAAGAGTCTAAATTCTTTGTTTAACAGATGATGTAAATTGGCTAAATACAAGTGAACGATTCTATGATTACCTCAGGCGTCAGCATCAAAAGTTTTAAGGTAAATTATCAATTTTTTTGCAGAATAACATTCGCATGAAAACTCCACTGTTTATTTAAACTTCCACTCTAGTTCCTGTGTAAATGGTACATTATATTTCTTTATAATGCGATTAATGATCACTCTGAAATCTTCTTCTGGTATCTCAGCTTTTGGTACAATTAATACTTCCGCAGTTTTGAATTTGATGAGGTAATAGCGACGAATTTCATAAATATACTCCAGTTGTTCAAGATTGATTTTTGATTCCCCGGCAAAGTCGGCACTTAGAAGCTGATCTTCTGTAAACTCTATCCAACCCGGTTTGCCATGTCTGTTCTTGTAAGTTTCAGCAATATTTTTTCTATAGTGTCTTTGGTATAACCAGCGTTGATAGAAAGAATATAGGAAGATAAATATAAAGGCAAAAATTATAATTTCCCACCATTTTATAGTAGGACGTTCTTCCAGAAGTGATGATATCGAAAATAACATAAAGGCCCCAAAAAGTATAATTAGAGTTTTTCTTCTTCTTCTTTTTACAAGTTTGGATTTCGAAGAAATAAAAAGTGATCCGGTAAGGTAATCTTCTTCGGTCAGGGTAAGTGCAAATCTCATGATCAGGGCGCGTAAATATCATCAATGATACGGTTAGTTGTTTTAATAATAAAATGAAATTAAAAATTCCAAAAAAACACCTTACTTCCTCGAATTAAACCGTCATAAATTATCAGTCAGGTACCTTGCCCCTGCGCTGATCACATTGCTTTTTGTCATTCCATCATAATAGTCAGCCCTTGTCTATGTTTTGTCCCCCCTCTCATTTTTTTATATGCATCAGGAAATGATATATCTTGCTGACATGATGTATTGTTATTGAGCAATCTTGTTTTTACCTATAAACTGAACAACGTAAGATCAGCATGTAAGCATCCTAATTTAACAGGAGTCTCTATAATAGTGATTTTGCCCTTAATAGTTCTAAAGGAGGGAAATCATGATCGAAGTAAAATGGTTAAATTGAAAAATGTATCAGTTGAGTCTTGCCCGATAATCAGTCGGAGAGACGCCTAATAATTTCTTAACATATCGGGTGAAAAATGACCTACTGCTGAAGTGCATCTTATTGGCGATTTCAGAAACGTTAAGGTTTCTGTTCTGTAATAAAATAATCAGCCGTTCTTTAACATGTCGTTGTATCCATTCTGAGGCGGTAATGCCTGAATGCACTTTACAAAGGTGATTCAGATATTTGGCACTAATGTTAAGTTTATTGCTGTAAAAACTTACTTCACGGTTCTGCATACAATGGTCTTCCAGCAGTTTGATGAAACGCTGATAATGTGTTCCAGTCTGGAGACTGTGTTTGCGTTGTTCATATTCATTTGCGAAGGTATGCCACATTTCAAGAATAAAAAGTTGCATCTGTAATTTGAGTCCCTCTTCGTAAAATCTATGGTCGAAATCTAAAAAACGTTCATTCAATCTGTTAAAATTGTCAATAATTCTCAACCTATCATGACTGTTGTGGATTAACTTTACTGGAAATACTCTTGAATGGAGTTGTGCATTAATGCTCCAGCCCTGGTCTGGCACATTGTCCATCAAAAAATTCTTTTCCACCAATAGAACGGTTGCCCTGAAATTTTTTGAAAAATGAAGACTGGATAAACGGCTTCCGGCAAACCAGAACAGGAATTGTCCACTTTTGCATTCCATTTCCAAATCATTAAATAAAAATTTGATTGTACCGCTTTGACAATATAAATGAGTGTGGTATAATCTAAAAAAGATATCCGGTAAATCAGATTCCTTTTTGATTTTCAGTAATTTAACCCTATTGATAGTAGTCATGATCCATTGATGAATAATCGTTTTGGTTAAAATAGGTAATATTTGACATTTTTGGCGTACTTAATATAACAAAACACTTGTGCCTTCAGGTGTACCTTTGTGTTTATATATCAAAACATAAATTTCATGACAGACAATATATTCGACAGCCTGAGAAATGGGGAAACTATTTCTGCAAATCATGCTGACGGTGGTAAATTAAGAGAGGCTTCTTTTGCGACGATGAAACTGCTTTGGCAGTTAAATAATTCCTTTGATCCAGAGGAGATCCAGGAAGTGTTTAGTAAAATCACCGGTTCAACTGTTGACCATAGCTTAGGACTTTTCCCCCCAATCTATATCAATTATGGGGAAAATTTAAAAATAGGAAAAAATGTATTTATTAATTTCAATTGTACCTTTTTGACACTGGGCGGCATTACTATTGAGGATGATGTACTGATCGGTCCCAATGTCAAGCTTATTTCTGAAGGCCACCCGCTTGATCCTGAAGAAAGGCACTCACTCGTTCCGGGGAAAATCCACATCAAACAAAATGCCTGGATCGGAGCGGGCGCAACAATCCTTCCAGGTGTCACCATCTACGAGAATGCTGTGGTTGCTGCTGGTGCAGTAGTCACAAAGAATGTCCCTGCAAATACAGTGGTAGCTGGTATACCTGCAAAAGCAATAAAAAAAGTTAAGTCATAGATTTTAAATAAAAATATAACAACACAGCATTAAAAAACCATTGCCAAAACATGTGGGAATGGATAAACCAAAAACAATTTAACATACAATATTATAATCATGCAATTAAAAAGAAATGGAACACAGTTTTCGGTTAAAGGAAATACCGATTGGTTCACAGGTGAGGTTCGGATTGACCCATTGTTTGCCAAACAAAATTCTACCAAAGCTGCAGGTGCGCTGGTGACTTTTGAGCCCGGTGCAAGAACTGCCTGGCATACTCACCCCGCCGGACAAACGTTGATCGTAGTTTCCGGACTAGGTTGGGTACAAAAAGAGGGTGAACAGCTGCAGGAAATATACCCTGGTGATGTGATTTACTTTGAACCAAATGAAAAGCACTGGCATGGTGCATCAAGAGATAAGGCTATGAGCCATATCGCTATACAGGAAGAAGTAAATGGTGAAGTGGTGACCTGGATGGAAAAAGTAGGTGATGATCAATACAAATTAAAAGGTTAATGGTAGGAGGTATAGGGTTTAACTTAGAACACGCCTTTAGGGCGAAATTGATCATGTTGCTGGGCTTACTTATGGTCCTAGGACAGTCATGCAAACAGTCTGCAGAACAAAATACCAATGACGGAGCAGGACAAACAATTGATTCCAGTGCAGATCATTATACTTTCAGGTTGAGTGATAAGGTGCTGCGCAGCAGAGTAAAATTTAAAAACCGTTATGGTATTACTCTTTCAGGTGATCTGTATATGCCTAAGACTAGTGACAGGAAGTCTTTATCTGCCATAGTAATTGGCGGCCCTTTCGGAGCGGTGAAAGAACAATCTTCAGGTTTATATGCAAATCAACTGGCGGAACGAGGCTTTGCAACATTGGCATTTGATCCTTCATTCACAGGTGAAAGCGGGGGAGAACCGCATAATACTGCTTCCCCGGATATTTATACTGAGGACATGAGTGCTGGTGTAGATTTCCTTGGTTTGCAACCCTCAGTGGACAGAAACCGTATCGGCATGATTGGTATTTGTGGTTCGGGTGGTTTTGCACTCAATGCGACTGCTGTAGATAAACGTGTAAAGGCAGTGGCAACAGCTGCGATGTATGATATATCACGCGGTTCGGCAAAAGGTTTAAATGATTCAATGACACCAGAACAGCGTGCTGAAATTTTGAAAAAACTGGGCGAACAGCGATGGAAAGATGCCGGAAGCGCTAAACCTTTTGTGGCCGGCCGACATATTCCGGATGTACTCCCAAAAGATGTTGACAGTATCACTAAGGAGTTTTGGGATTACTATAAAACCCCTCGAGGCTACCATAAAAATGCTGTGAATTCTAATGACACCTGGGTTTCAACAATGTCTATTTCATTTATGAATATGCCCCAATTAACGTATATTAAAGAGATTTCGCCACGACCGATTTTGATCATCTCAGGAGCAAATGCACATTCAAGGTACTTTAGCGAAGATGCCTTTAAAATGGCTAACCAGCCAAAAAAATTATTGATTGTTCCAAATGCTAACCATGTGGATTTATATGATCAGTTTGATAAAATTCCATTTGATACACTGGAACTGTTTTTCAAGGATAATCTGAAATAACTCATTTGAAGAAATTTTTGTCAAATGTAGGGTTGCCAGTTACAATCATTTATACTCTTGGTGTACTTCTTTGTTCGCGGTATTCGGATGGAGATAAGCCCATTACTTTGGTAAACAACCTGGAAAAATAATACTGATCATTTATGGCTATTTTGAAGGCAATCTCTTTAATTCTGAGTTGTGTAAACTGCAGGTATTGGCAAGCTTTCTGGATTTTAAGATGATTAAAATATTCAATGGGTGGGAAGCCTGTACGTTTTTTAAACAATGCAGAAAAATGGCTGGAAGAACTATTTACATTTTCTGCAATCATCTATAAGGTTAGGTTTCTGTCCAGGTTGTCTTGCATGTGTTTAAAGGATAAAAACTTTACAATTCTGGGGGTATCATTAGATCAACCAGGAAGAAAGCAAGCCTGGCTGGATGCTATTCATAAGGATGGCTTGACCTGGACCCACGTTAGCGACCTTAAGTTTTGGGATAATGCAGTGGTAAAACAATATGGTATTAAAGGAGTTCCCGCAAACTTTTTAATTGACCCGACCGGTAAAATTATTGCCAGAGATTTACGTGGTGAACAATTACAAGGAATGCTTGAGAAGGTGATTGGTGGTCATTGAAATGATGCTGACTGAGCAAGTATGAGCTTACTGAGCAAGCCTCTCAACTATTTTATGATATATCTTCACCACACACAATTTAATGAATTTCTACCAAGAGAATAATTAACGGAAGAATATATTACACACAGTGTTCTTAACCTGCTGTACTTCTATGGTTGGGCTTGAGAACACTGTGTTTAAAGAATCTACTCCATGTTGCCATGCTCCAATCCACCAATACCGATCACACCTAATTTATCACCTTTCTTAATATTGCTCCAAATTATTGCTATTTACTGGCTTCTGCTTTTAAAGCCGCAGCTGTCCTAAACTCACCATGCTCAATTTCAGCGTTACCATTTTCCAGGTCTTTGTTCTATTGCGCAGGTGTTTTGAAACAAGAATCTGCTAATTTTTATTCATTAAAGGATTAATGGTGTATATTTATCGCTTGCTGAACTAATTAATTGATGAATAGTGAATATTTAGAGGTAGAAACGGAAGAAAATCTTTTGCTTTTGATAAAGAAAGGCGATTATTCCGCTTTTAATAAAATTTATTCCCGCCATTGGTCTGTTTTATATGGAATGGCCTTTAATATTTTACGCGATCACCAACATAGTAATGATATTGTTCAGGATATATTCGTCTGGTTTTGGGAGAATCGGGTTCAATGGGAATTAACCTCCTGTCGCGGGTATCTTTTAACCGCTGTTAAATTTAAAACTGCCAATTTTATTCGTGCAAATAAAGTCCGGGAAGATTTCTTTAAAAGTGCTGGTACACGTGATGAACCAGTTTTCGATCAGAGTCTGATGCTTGAAGCGAAAGAGTTAGAAGTATTGATTCACAATATTATAGCCGACTTGCCTGGCAGGTGTAAGCATATATTTTCATTGAGCAGGTTGCAGCACATGTCAAATAAAGAAATAGCTGCCGAACTTAATATTTCAGAAAAGACTGTTGAGATGCAGATCACTATCGCTATAAAAAAACTAAAGGATAAGCTTGGAAAAAACAATATGCTGATGTTTTTATTTATCTGATAGTTAGTGTTATAGCGGGTATTTTCGATTTTATTTTTATTCTTTACAGGGCTAAGCCCTTCTGAAGTGCTTTACATTATATTAACACAGTTATAACATAATGGACAAGGCAGATTTAATTCTTATTGCGGATAGGGTTGCTGAAGGTACAGCCACAGAACAGGAAAGGGCAATATTTCTTTTTCATGTCAATAGTTATGCTCGGGAAAACCCGATTTGGGACCGTGTTCCCCTGTCCGCAAAAAATGAAATTGGAGCACAACTCCGCAAAACCATCGAAGAACGCATTAACTTACCACCTAAATTATCAGTAAAAAAGGCATTTACTTACTGGCGTAGTATTGCTGCTGCCATATTTTTGCTAATCACATCGGGATTATACTATGCGAGTACTTTAAATAAGAGCACGGTATCTGATCATACCGGATTAGTTGGCAATGATATTTCAGCAGGACACAACGGCGCAACGCTAAAATTGGCCAGCGGTGAATTGGTAGATCTGAGTGCAGCTAAGTCAGGGGTACAAATCAACCCGACCCAACTGACCTACAATGATGGGTCATCGCTCGCAACCCAGGAGCCGCTTACACCCCTTGGGTACGGTGAGGCTGCGGATAAAACTCTTGAGATTTCAACCGGACTTGGTCAGACGTACCGGGTCGATCTTTCAGATGGAACCAAAGTATGGCTCAATGCGGGAAGTAGCATAAGTTTTCCACGTGTATTCGACAAAGCAGGGGCACGAATGGTGAAACTTTCCGGGGAGGGGTATTTTGAAGTAGCCAAAGATAACTTTCATCCATTCATCGTGAAAAGTGACAGGCAGGAAATCAAAGTTTTAGGGACCCATTTCAATATCAATGCCTATGAAGATGATAAGGTTGTTAAAACGACCTTGCTCGAAGGCTCTGTTCAGGTTTTTAGTCACCATCAATCGCAGCTTCTTGTTCCTGGCCAGCAGTCTAATGTGTCAGCCCTGGGGATTACGATTGCTCAGCGTGTTGATTTGGAGGATGTCGTATCCTGGAAAGAAGGCTATTTCAAGTTTGATGACAGCTTAGAGGAAATTATGGTCAAAATTTCAAGATGGTACAATATTGAGGTAGAATACCGTATTAAACCTGATCCAGGACTTACTTTTTCAGGTGAAATTTCCCGTAGCAGAAATATTTCCGGAATCTTGAAAATGCTGGAATACAATGGAGATGTACACTTTATAATTGAAGGAAGGAGGGTGATCGTAACAAAATAGTTTATGGTGGTATCCTTTAAAATACCAAATCCCGATTGGAGTCGGGATCTGGTGATTTGTGGGCTTACCCTTCCTTAACAGGATAAAAAAGATTGACTTAGAACCAAACATTTAAGAACTAAACCCAACAACCCAAATTTATGAATTTTAACTTATATTTTAAGCATGAAGGAAACCGTCATGTCAGAAATAAATTTCTGCTGGTTATGAAATTAATTGTTCTTTTGCTTATCACTGCCTTTATGCAAGTAAACGCAAGTACCTTTGCACAGAAAATTTCTATAAAAAGGACAAATGCTCCGTTAGGACAGATTATCAATGAGATAAGGAAACAGAGCGGATATGATTTTTTATATAAAACCAAACTTCTTGAAATTGCTAAACCTGTTACCCTTAATGTAAAAGGAGCAAGTATTGAGGAAGTACTTCGTATTTGTTTTGAAAATCAACCCCTGACCTATAAACTGGAAGATAAAGCGGTGTGGCTTAAAGAGAAGGAAAAAACATTTATTGAAAGAATTGTCGATCAATTTCAAAAGATAGATGTCAGGGGAAGAGTGATGGACGGTGCAGGAATCCCACTGTCGGGTGCCAATGTGGTATACATTGGTGGGAAGAAGGGAATTAGCACTGATGCCAATGGCTACTTTTTACTTCATGATGTGGAAGAAAAGGATGTGATTACGATCTCTTATGTTGGCTATGGTGTCCGGAAATTAGAAGCAAAGGAGCAAATGGGCGATATTGTTCTGCAACTTGTAACGGCAGAGCTTGATGGTACCCAGGTGATTGGCTATGGAACAACTACCAGACGATTTAATGTGGGTTCGGTAAGTACAGTTACCGCAGAAGATATAGAACAGCAGCCCGGCAACAATGTTCTGCTTGCTTTGCAGGGACGGGTGCCTGGACTTACGGTTACTCCCAATGGAGGCGCACCAGGGGCTTCAGTTCGGATACAGGTGAGGGGCCAGAATACGGTTCAAAATAATATCAATGGATTTAGGCCCTATGATCAGCCTTTATTTATTATTGATGGTATTCCTTACTCGCCTCAAAATAAAAAGATCAATATCCTGAATGCTTTTGGTTCCCATGCCAATGGTACCGATGCACGGTCATTGACCGATGCGGATGGTTTTAGCCCATTTAGTAATATCAATCCGTCAGATATTGAAAGTATTACTGTATTGAAAGATGCCGATGCAACTTCTATATACGGTTCTCAGGGATCGAATGGGGTGGTGCTCATTACCACAAAAAGAGGAAAGAGTGGTAAAACTGAGGTGTCGGCGAAAGTGGAACGGAGCCTAAACTTTGTCGCACGCCCATTAGAGATGCTGAATACACAGCAGTACCTGGAGATCAGACAGGAGGCTTTGAAAAATGACAATGTTCCCGATTTTTTCTATACGGCATCGTCATATCCAGATTTACTGGTGTTCGACCAGAATAAATACACCAACTGGTATGAACAATTTTATGGGAAGACTTCCAATAATACCAATGCCAATGCTAGCATATCGGGGGGCTCTGATGCGACGCGGTTTATGTTCAGTGGAGGATACCTGAAAACAGAATATAACTTTCCCGGAGATTATGCAGATCAGAGATATTCCTTTCATAGTTCCCTTCAGCACAGTGCTTTCCATGATAAGTTGAATGTGGAATTCGGCACTGATTATTCGTATGAAAGAAACAATACTTCGGGAAGTCCCAGTGTGAGTAGTGCATTTACTCTTCCGCCAAATACACCTGATCTGTTAGACAGTAAGGGCGATTTGATCTGGAGATACGGGAATTCCTGGATTTCATCTTTTCAGCAATATGCCTATCTAAAACAAACGAGTAATCTTCAAAGTAATAATTTCAATACCTATCTCAGGGCAGGATATAAAATTGTAAAAGGCTTAAAGTTCAGTGCGAGCCTTGGTTATAACAGAGTGGGTGTCAATCAGGATGTTGCCACCCCCCTGGCCTCACAAACACCTGAGTTTACTGCACAGTCAAATGCGATTTTTACCAAAACGACGATGGAGACTATTAACATAGAGCCACAGCTAGATTATCAGTTGATTTCTGGAAAGGGCAGGTTTACTGCCTTACTGGGAGGGACCTATAAAAAGAGTACGAACAAAAGTACTGCCCTTGCAGGTTATGATTATGCAACTGATGCTTTGCTGGGATCCATCAATGGGGCGAGGACCATGTCGGCATCTGATGATGGTAACCTCTACAAATACGCCGCTGTCTTTGGACGTATCGGTTATATCTATGAGGAGAAGTACATTGTTAACTTAACCGGCAGAAGGGATGGCTCCAGTAATTTTGGCCCCAACAGGCAATTTGGGAATTTTGGTTCTGTTGGGCTGGGATGGATTTTTTCAGAGGAAGGCCGTTTTCAGAAAGCTCTTCCATTCATTAGTTATGCAAAGCTTTCCGGAAATTACGGAACCAGTGGCAGTGATGGGATTGCACCTTACCAGTTCCAGTCTTTCTGGACAGCATCCAACAGTGCGAGCCTTTTTCAGGGAACACGCCCATTTGTGCCCGGTAACCTGTATAATCCCGATTACAGTTGGGGGCTGAAAAAGACCTTGAACGTTGGATTGGATATCGGTATTTTCAAAAACCGTTTGTTGTTGAATACCACCTACTATTCCAGCAATTCAGGCAATCAGCTGAGTAATTATGTCCTGCCTACCCAAACAGGGTTTTCCGCAGTGCTGAGAAACTTTGATGCGGAAGTGAGAAATACCGGATTTGAATTTTCAGTTAATTCCACGAATATGAAGTCGAAAGATTTCAGCTGGTCAAGTAGTTTCAATATCTCATTTAACAAAAATAAACTTATTGCCTTTCCAGGCCTAGCGGAGTCATCTTATGCCTATATCTATACTATTGGTCAATCTGTAAATACGGTAAAAGGTTTCAATTATAAAGGAGTTAACCCTGTAACGGGCTTATTTGAATTTTATAAGTCAAATGGAGAACTGACCAGTACACCTGTATCGGAGTTGAAGGAAAAAGGTGGTGATATTGCCCCTCTCGTGGATCTCCAACCCAAGTTTACAGGTGGATTTAACAATACGCTAAGCTATAAGAACTTTTCGTTAACAGCATTCTTTCAGTTTACCAAACAGACTGGTCTGAATTATAAATATACATTATACAACCCCTCATCTGCACTTCCCGGAGGGGTGATTAATCTACCTGTCCAGGCTCTTGATCATTGGAGGCAAGAAGGGGATGTTTCAGAAATGCAGAAGGTTAGCACAGGTTTCGATAGCCAGGCAATGATCGCAGCCCAGGCTTTCAGTCAGTCTTCCGGTGCTTATAGCGACGCATCTTACATCCGTTTGAAAACTGTTGCCGTGGAATATAGACTGCCTTCGCATTCGCTGCGCAATGCCGGCCTGAACAATGTACGTGTTTTCCTCAATGCCCAGAATTTATTGACGATCACTGGCTATGAAGTAGGTGATCCTGAGTCGGCTGGAAATTTATATAGTTTTCCATTGCAACGTACCGTCACTGGTGGTTTATCCTTCAATTTTTAAGTATAATGTTATGAAAAGAATATTTGTAATTACCTATAAGAATATCTTGCCAGGCCTGATTTTAATCTGTGCACTGTTGAGTTCGTGCGAAAAATTAATCGAGATCCCGGTAAACCCACCCAATAAAATCTCAACAGATAATCTGGCTGCAGATAGCGCCACAGTTATGGGGGCAATTGCAGGAGTGTACAATGGAATGGGCGCAACGATGAATACCGGTCTGGGCTTCACTATCGCAGTCTATACGGGATTATCGACTGATGAATTGGTCGGCGGACAATTCCTGGATCCGAATGCTACCCAATTTTTGACGAATACGCTGATCAGCAGCAATTCTGTCGTACGTAGTTTATGGAGTGATGCTTATAAGAATATTTATCAGATAAATGCCTGCATCGATATCATCAATACTTCAGGGGCTATAAGCAGTACATTGAAGAAGCAACTGCTGGGAGAAATGTATGTGGTTCGTGCATTTTACTTATTCAATCTCTGGAATATTTATGGTGAGGTACCTTTGGTTGTATCTACCGATTACAATGTAAATGCCAGATTGCCCAGGGCAACTGAAGCTGAAATCTTTTCTAAGATCATCAGCGATTTACAGGAGGCGCAACAATTGCTGTTGGTTTCTTATCCATCCCTGCAGCGGGCGCGCCCAAATATCTTTGTAGCAAAAGCATTGCTGGCTAAAGTCTATCTGTATCAAAAGGAGTGGCAAATGGCTGAAGGTATTGCAAATGAGATTATTAATTCCGGTACTTATCTGCTGAATGCAGAATTAAACCATGTTTTTCTGGAGGGAAGTACTGAAGCGATCTGGCAATTGCCGGCAAATGGTTTATCCAGTCAGACGGCAGACGGACAGCGGTTTGTTCCTTTTTCTACCTCTACTGTACCTTCCTATCCGGTAAGTCCTTCATTAATAAATGCGTTTGAAGCAAATGACCAGCGGAAATTGAAATGGTTAGGGCATAATAGAGTGGATTTAAATTTTAACGGAACTTTAACGTCCTACTACTATCCCAATAAGTATAAAAATAACAGATTGGCTGCCGCTACTACTGAGGCTTATATGATTTTACGGGTCTCCGAACTATATTTGATCAGGGCGGAAGCCAGGGCAAGGCTCGGCAATTTAGCTGGTGCGGCAGCAGACCTGCAGGTTATCCGCGACAGGGCAGGGCTGGGGCCGGGGAATGCTGTTACCCAGGCAGATTTGTTGACCGCGATTGCCAAAGAACGTCAGACAGAGCTGTTTTGTGAATGGGGCAACCGCATGTTCGATCTCAGAAGAACAGGTACTATCGACGAGGTGATGGGCGCCGTCAAACCAGGCTGGAAATCTACTTACGCCCTATTTCCGATTCCTCTTGATCAAATCAGGGCCAATTCCTTTCTCAACCAAAATCCAGGGTACAATTAAATAATCAAATATCATGATCACGCTCCTCTAACCTGCGCTTTATGCGGGATGGGGAGCGTATAACTAAAAATTATTAGAAAATGCAAAACCAAATTTTAAAAATTGAGCATTTGTCACACCAATACAACAGCTCCTGGGCAATTCAGGATATCAATCTCGAAGTCCGGCAAAATGCAATTGTAGGCTTACTGGGCTCAAATGGTGCCGGCAAGTCTACTACAATGAATATCATGTGCGGTGTGCTCAGCCACACAGAGGGTTTGGTACAGATTGATGGAATAGACATGAGAAAGAACCCGGAAGAAGCAAAGAAAAGGATAGGGTTCCTGCCTCAGAATCCACCGCTGTATCTCGACTTTACCGTCGATGAATATCTGAATTACTGTGCATCACTTCGTCTGATTCCAAGACAGCTGATCACTGCCGCCGTTAGTGAGGCGAAAGAGCGGTGTGGGGTGACCCATTTTAGTTCGAGGCTGCTGAAGAATCTTTCGGGTGGGTACCGTCAGCGGGTTGGCATTGCTCAGGCGATTATTCACAAACCCAAGCTAGTTGTTTTGGATGAGCCAACAAATGGACTCGATCCGAATCAGATCGTTGAAGTCAGGTCTCTGATCAGGGATATTGCGGTAGACCGGGCGGTTATCCTCTCCTCGCATGTTCTTTCAGAAGTCCAATTACTGTGTAATGAAATCACCATGATCGAAAATGGAAAGGTAGTGTTTGCAGATACGATGGATGCATTCAATAATTACGTGGAACCACATAGTCTATTGATGCTGATGGATAACCCGCCACCGACAGAAGAGTTTATGAAGATTCCCGGCGTAAGCGGAGTCGATTTTCTCAGCACCAGACAAATCAGGTTATATTTTAATGGCGACCAGCAGATCAGTGGAAAAATTATAGAATTAAGTGCTTTAAAAAATTGGCAACTCAAAGAGATTTCCCTTGATAAAAGCGCTGTAGACGAAATTTTTGCACAATTGTCCAATAAATCCAAAAGATAATCGAATCCAAATTTATATATCATGAACACTTCAATAAAAATAGCGGGCGCCGAACTGCGTACGCTTTTTTACTCACCCATCGCCTGGTTCCTGACCATCATTTTTATTTTTCAGAGCGGCCTGTCATTTACCTCCATATTGGAGGAAAATTTTAAACTTCAAAGCCTTGGAGGTGGTTACGAGAATGGAATTGGTTATTTAACCATGAAACTGTTTGGAAGGACCGGACTTTTCGGTGAAGTTGCCAAGAAGGTTTACCTCTATCTTCCCCTTTTAACTATGGGGCTGATCAGTAGGGAAACGAGCAGTGGAACGATAAAGCTGCTTTATTCTTCTCCCATAAAAATCAGGGAGATTGTTACCGGTAAATTTTTAGCCATGATGGCCTATAATTTACTGCTCGTCATCATATTATCTTCTTATGTGGTTATTGGCAACACAATTATAGCGCATGCCAGCCTCACAACGATGTTATGTGGATTATTAGGTGTTTTCCTGATTTTTTGCACTTATGCAGCAATTGGTCTGTTTATGTCTTGTTTAACAAATTACCAGGTGATTGCTGCTTTGAGCACCTTAGTGGTTTTTGCAATTCTAAATTATATCGGCACTGTCTGGCAAAACTATGAGTTTGTAAGGAGTCTTACTTACTTCTTGTCCATTTCCTCACGGGCTGAACACATGTTTATTGGTTATATCAGCAGTAAGGATGTTGTTTACTTTTTGGCCATTATTGGAATGTTCTTAACTTTTGCTTACTTAAAAATGGAGGGGGAACGACAGCCGAAACCATTCCTGGTAAATGTCATGAGGTATGTGGTTACTTTCTGCGCAACGCTTTTTATCGGTTATCTGAGTACAATGCCTAGGTTTATTATTTCTTACGATGGTACTCCTATCAAATTGTTTACCCTGCATCCAAATGTTAAAAAATACATCGGGGAATTGGGCGATTATCCATTGGAGATTACAACTTATGTGAATTTGCTCGACAGGTTCGTCTGGATTGGCATACCCAGTCAGCGCAATAGGGATTTAGATAGATGGGAGCCCTATCTGAGGGCAAAAAATAACATTACCTTAAAATATGTCTATTATTATGATTATCCGGCGGATGAACAAAATGTAAGGGAATCCAACCAGGGCAAATCATTGAAGGAGATTGCTGAACATACCGCAAAAAACTTTGATATGGATCTGGCAGATTGTAAAAGCCCTGAAGAGATGCGTCAGATTATAGATTTGAGTGGGGAAGAAAACAGTTATGTTAGCGTGCTGAAATACCGCGGGAAATCTACAACATTGAGACTCTTTAATGATCTTGCGACTTTTCCAACAGAGACCGAAGTTGTTGCAGCATTGAAACGGTTAACGGTTCCAGTTCCAAAAATCGCTTTTGTGTCCGGGCAGCTGGAACGCGGCAGAAGTTCGAGGGCCTATCGCGACTACGGTGGTCTGACGAATGGCTTGCACATGAGAAACTCACTGATGAACCAGGGCTTTGATAGTGAAACCATCCTGTTGACTGGGCAGGAAATACCTGGAAATTTAACGGCTCTTGTTATTGCTGATCCCAAAACGGAATTTTCAATAGAGAACAGGCAAAAAATTCAGCGTTATATCGATGCTGGGGGGAATTTACTGATCTGCGGAGAGCCAGGAAAACAAGCGGTACTGAACCCGGTACTTGCCGGATTAGGCGTCCGGATTATGGATGGACAAATTGTGCAGGATGATAATCTTGCTAAAAAAACTGAGGTTGTACTTCCCGCACGTAGTGTGGCCGTATCTGGCCCTGGTGGTAAGATTGTGGGGCCACAAGGTCGTTCAAGTGGTCCTATCAGTATGGGATCTGCCAATCAGCAGGACGAAAATACAGTTCCCTACGAAGTTGTGCGCACAGGGGTTACTGCTGAAGCTGCACAAGAATCGAGGTTTTTTAGAAATGCCTACAACTCCAGGGTTCCTGTAACCATGACGGGCGTTGCTGCCCTGAATTATAAAGATACCAGCGGCTTTACGGTCAAAAAGATGCTGGTTTCTGACACCAGATTAAGCTGGATAAAAAAGAATAAGCTGGTGGCAGATTCCGCAGCGGTAGCATATTCCTCAGCTGACGGAGATGAACATGGTAGTTTCCCAACCGCGCTATTGTTGACCAGGAAGATCAATGGTAAACAACAACGGATTGTGGTTTCCGGTGATGCCGATTTTTTGAGCAATAAAGGTCTATTTGGAAATACATTTGGTGCACAGTCGAATGAGACTTTTGGCATTGGTATTTTTAGCTGGTTTGCCAATGGGGAATTTCCTGTCGATGCCGATCATCCCCCTATGCTGGATAAGAGGTTTGTGATGAATAACCTGCAGTTTAAAGCGATGAAGATATCCTATCTGGGGGTGTTGCCAGGTTTATTGCTGATTGCCGGTTCTATCTTTTTAATCAGACGTAAAAGGAAATAAGCTGATATGGAGTTCATCACAGATAAGCAGACGCTAGATGATCTGAATATTTTCAGTCCATCGGGCAGATCATCGGTTTATGGCATATTTAACCGGACATTCACCTCCGGCGGGGCAAGCATTATGGAGCAAATGTTTAGAAGTCCACTTGCCAGGGAGGAGGAGATCCGGAAACGGTCGTCAATCATTAGTCACTTCGTTCGCACAGATACTGCATTTCCTTTTGTAAATGAGAATTTTGCAGCTATAGAGGAATATTTAAATAACAGAGATGAAAGAACGCAACTAGCCGGGGAAGGACAAACGCTGTCAGGTAAGCTCAATGCGCTGATTGCTACAGACGGTAACTATAAAATGATACATCTTGGTCTGAAAGCAATAATGAGTACGGTAGTTTCCATGCGAAGATTTCTGCTGAATCCTGGAGAAACAGCTGAAACGGCATACAGTGCTTTACTTAATGGCATAGCAGGTTTATTGGCTACTGGTCCTTTTGCCAGTCTTCCCAGGGCGGATAAATATAAATTGTCTTACCAGGAATTAGCCGGCCTTGATGTGCTTTTACGATTCGAAAATCACCATCTGGTCAGGCAATTGCTTGACCAGATATACCATCTTGATGTATTCATTTCAGTCGCAAGGGTCGCAAAATCACGGTCATACACTTTTCCTTTGCTTACAGCTGAAGCTGAGCATCGTGTGCTTCTGGAAAATGTATATCATCCTGAACTGCAGAATGCTGTACCGAATTCGCTGCAGATCAATCCGGAGGGGAATTTAATTTTCTTAACCGGTGCCAACATGGCGGGTAAATCTACCTTTATGAAAACCCTGGGACTTGCAGTGTATCTGGCGCATATGGGATTTCCTGTACCGGCTGAAAGGATGGAATTTTCGGTGTTCGACGGGATATTTACGACGATTAATCTTTCGGATAACCTGAGTGCCGGAACGAGCCATTTTTATGCAGAGGTCCTTCGTGTAAAAACCATTGCGAAGGAACTTCAGGAGGGCAAAAAACTTTTTGTCATCATCGACGAGCTTTTCCGTGGTACCAATGTGAAGGATGCACATGAGGCTACCGTAGCGATTGCCACTGGTTTTGCTGCCATACCTGAATCAGTATTTGTCATCTCTACGCATATTGTAGAGGCAGCCCCGGTGTTGCAATCCGCGTGCCCAAATATCGTTTTCAAATATCTGCCCACAAAACTATTGGGCAACGTTCCACAGTATACTTATCAGCTGGAAAACGGAATCACAGATGACCGGCATGGGATGGTGATTATTCATAATGAGCAAATTTTGGAAATTCTTAAAAGGAGAAAATCATGAGCTTTTTTGCAGACCAACAAACCCTGGATGATTTAAACATTCAAGGGAAGTTTAAACAAGGTTCAATCTTTAACCTCTTTAACCGTGTAACAACTACGGGGGGAGAAAGACTTCTTCAGACCATGTTCAGGGCACCACTTGAAGAGGAAAACTTAATCAATGAACGGGTAGAAATATTCAACTACTTTTCAAAACAGTCGCTCAAATTGCCATTGGACCGGGAAGAATTTATGCTGTTAGAGAATTATCTCCGGACAAAAAATACAAATAACCTGTTATTTACTGGTTTGCAGACAGCAAAAAATCAACTGGTCAACTTCGCTGTTCAGGACGAAACATATCAGCTTGTTCTGTCGGGCATCCACTCCACTATTTCAATGATTAAGGCATTTAGGACCTTATTTAGTGAAATGCAGGTACCAGGAGAGCATCATCCATATGGTAAACATTACACGCTTTTGGGCGACAGTTTAAAATTCGTGGGAACACAGATCGGCAAAGTGGGACATACCTCCGGCGCATTATCCCTCCTGAAGGTCGCCCGGTATGATTACCTGTTCAGAAACAAACTGTACGATGCGCTTCAGATCCTACTTGAAATGGCTTACCATATGGATGTTTGCCTGGCCGTAAATGAGGTTGCTTTGGAGAAAAACCTGGTCTATCCAAGAGCTTTGCCTAAAGTTGACAATAGGCTTCATGTTCTTGATATGCGCCATCCTGCACTGGATCAGGCCAAAGCCAATGCCGTTTCATTCGGTCATCAGCATAACCTGATTTTTCTTACAGGAGCCAATATGGCGGGGAAATCAACCCTGATGAAGACATTGGGTGTTACGGTTTACCTGGCGCATATGGGATTTCCTGTAGCTGCGAAAAAAATGGTTTTTTCAGTGAAAGATGGAATATACACCTCAATTAATGTTCCGGATAGTTTAGGGAAAGGATTGAGCCATTTTTATGCCGAAGTCCTGCGGGTAAAAAAAGTTGCTGAAGCTGTTGACGGTGGTAAAGATTTGTATGTACTCTTTGATGAGCTTTTTAAGGGTACAAATGTCAAAGATGCCTATGATGCTACATTACAGGTTACCGCGGCTTTTTCAGTGCATAACAATTGCTTTTTCATTATTTCCACACACATCATTGAAGTGGGAGAGGCATTGGGTGAACAGTGTAAAAATATCCTTTTTGCTTATTTGCCCACGATCATGGACGGGCAAATCCCAAAGTATACCTATCAGTTAAAAGAGGGGATAACTGCCGACCGGCAAGGCATGACCATTATCCGGAATGAGGGTATTCTGGATATGTTAAAAATTAATTTACATCAATAAATAAATCATCATGAAAATCAAAATCTGCTGGAAAAATGTAATTCCAGTGCTGCTTGTTGGGCTAGGTACAGCACTTTCAACCCGGGCACAGCAACCTTTACCACAAAGTTCAGCCGGACAGGAGAATCTTCCACTTGATTCTGCCGTGAGAACTGGCAAATTGCCAAATGGGTTTACCTATTACATCAGGAAAAATCAAGAACCAAAAAACAAAGTGGTGATGTACCTGGTCAATAAGGTCGGCTCGATTCTTGAAAATGACGATCAGCAGGGGCTAGCCCATTTTTTAGAACACATGAGCTTCAATGGAACAGTTCATTACCCTGGAAAATCTATGGTAGACTTTTTGGAAAAGACAGGTGTGCGTTTTGGCGCCGACCTTAATGCTTATACCTCATTTGATGAAACTGTTTATCAACTTCCTTTTCCAATAGAAAACGCAGCAATGTTAAAAGATGGACTACAGGTGATGCGGGACTGGGCGCAGGAGGCTAGCCTTGATCCTATCGAAATTGACAAGGAAAGGGGAGTCGTTTTGGAAGAAAAGCGGCTTGGAGAAGGCACTAAGAAAAAGATTATGGACCTTGTTTTTCCAGTCATGACCAACGGTTCACGTTATGCCAGCCGTAGTCCCATTGGTACTGAAGAAGTCATTAAGAACTTTAAAGCGCATACACTTGAGGATTTTTATCGTACCTGGTACAGGCCAAACCTGCAGGCACTGATCGTTGTTGGAGATATCGATGTAAAACAGGTAGAAACAATGGTGAATACGATGTTTTCTGATTTGAAAAATCCGGTAAATGAAAAGGAAAGGTTAACTTATCCAATCGAGCTTAAGGGAAAAAATCAATTCACTGTTTTTACCGATAAGGAAGTTCCGGTAACGAGTATTCAGGTAAGTGTGAAACATTATCGGCAGGCATTCAGCACTTTCAATGATTACCGGGAAATGGTAATCAGGGCATTATTTAACCAGATGGCTGGCGCCCGGTTCGCATCGCTGGCAGAAAAGCATACGGAACTGTATTTAAATGCCGGAGTTGGAATCGCACCATTAATTGCTAATCTTGATAATTTCAGTGCTTCAGTTTCCACAAGACCTGGGCAGTTGGAAAAAGGCTTTAAGGCCTTTTGGACCGAAGTTATGGCGATCAGAAATGCTGGCTTCAGCACGGCAGAATTAGACAGGGCAAAAAAAAATTACCTCAGCGCCATGGAACGTGCAGTCAGTGAAAAGGACCATAAATCCTCCGCTGAATATGTTCAGGAATATACCCGTCATTTTACGGTCGGAGAATCAAGTCCGGGAATTGCGATGGAGTACAAACTGACAAAGGAATTCCTTGCACAGATCAGCCTTGCAACAATTACTGAGCTGGCTAAACGTACCATTGCCAATATCAACCGGGATGTGCTTATTATTGCGCCGGAGAATGAAAAAGCTAATTTACCCGGTGAGGAAAGATTTGCCTCCTGGTTCAAAACCATTGAAAATACACAGTCATTAACATTTGAGGATGAAGACCAGACTGCACCAGCTTTACTGGCGGATGTACCAAAGCCTGGTACCATCGTATCTCAGAAGAAGATAGCATCGTTGGGGGTCACTGAACTGACATTGAATAATGGAGTACGGGTTATCCTGAAACCAACCAAATTTAAAAAGGATGAGATTACGTTTTCAGCCTTTAGTGAGGGGGGAACATCTCTATATGCAAATGCTGATATTCCCTCTGCAGCGAGTGCCGCAGGTATCATCGCTGCAAGCGGTATAAGAGAACTGTCTCCTGTGCAATTGAAAAATACCCTCAATGGGAAGCAGGTAAGCGTTTCGCCATTTATTGGCGAAATGACAGAAGGTCTTTCCGGTGCAGCAAACAATGCTGATTTTGAAACGGCCATGCAGATGGTCTATCTTTATTTTACCCATCCAAGGGCTGATACAGCAATATTTAAAAATAGTATGAGCCGGAACAGGGCCGCATTCATTAACCTTGTAAAATCACCCGAAGAAGAATTCGCAGACACGATCAATGCAGTCGTAACCAATGGTCACAGCAGGCGGACAGGGCCAAGCCTGGAAAAACTGGAACAAATAGATCTTTATAGGGCATTGGAAATTTACAGGGAACGCTTTGCTGATGCCTCAGACTTTACTTTTATCCTCACCGGAAGTTTTGAGCCTGATCAGATACAGCCAGTATTATTAAAATACATTGGAGGTTTGCCTGCCATTTGGAGAAAAGAAAAATCAAAGGACCTCGGTGTAGGGATGCGAAAGGGAAAACTTGAAAAAACAATTCGTAGTGGTACAGCAGAAAAAGCTACGGTAAAATTGATGATAAGTGGAGATTATGTAGTTAATGATGAAAATAACCTTCAGCTACATGCGCTCAAAGCCATTCTCGGTTTCCGGTTAATTGAGCGTTTGAGAGAACAGGAGGGCGGTGTTTATTCTCCATCGGTTGGCCTCGAAATCACCAGGAAGCCCATACCCTATTATGCTTTTACCATCAATTTTGGATGTGCGCCTGAAAATGTAGACAAGTTGATTACGGCTACAAGAGAGGAAATTCATAAACTTCAGAAAGAAGGTGTATCAGCCGATGATATTCAAAAATATGTTGCAGAAGAAAAGGTCTCGATGGAAGCTGCTCTGCAGACCAATGCATTTTGGGGAAGTTATTTAAATGCGAAATATCAAAATCAGGAAGACCCTGAAAGCATACTGGATTACAAAGAAAACCTGAACCAGTTAAGCAGTAGGGTATTGCAAAAAGCGGCAGTTAAATACTTTAATCAACGAAATTTCTTGCGTTTTGTACTACTTCCCGTTCAATCAACAAGTGCTAAAAAATAATTCCCTGATGAAACTACCATAAACATTAATGCTTACACCAATCAATGAACAGCTTCATCAGCTTTAAACTGAGCCTTGGCGGGCTCATGAACACAAATCATATTGAACACTTTGAGTAAACCGCCGAAGGCAACTTGAAGGCCAAGAAGTAATAACCGGGCTTTACCTGGTTCTTGAAATCAATACATAAACTAAAAAATAACTCCTTAAAAAACAACTAGAAGAAAATGAAACCATCATAAGCTTATGATAGCTTCATCACCTTTAAAAAACAATTATATTTTTATGAAAAAACTATTTATATCATTCGTACTGCTCTTCATCACAGGTGTTTATGCAAATGCGCAATCCTCTCCTGCCAATATGCCGACAGCTAAGGAAATGGCCATAAGAACAAGTGGCGAACTTTCCAGCAAACTTAAGCTGAACGCGGCGCAGAAAACAAAAGTGACGGCTATCTTAACAGATTATAATGAAAAGATGTATAAATACTATACCATGAGTAAGAATAACCAGCAGGTCAGTCCTGCCATTTACAAGCAGCTCAATAGTGATACGGAAGTAAAAATTAATGCAGTGCTCAATGCCGCACAAAGAAAAGAACTCGCAAAATTAAAAGGGGGAAAAGAAAAACAATAGTCCAGGGCAAGTTAAAGTAAATCAGTACCGTAGAATGTTACTGATCAGAGTCAAACAACCATAAATCACGGATACTTTATCCGTGATTTTAAAAGATAGCCGATGATAGATGGAATGGTTATTCTGACCAGGAATTTATCAATTGGGCTATCTTTTATTATATTCGTCGTGTGATGATCATTTACAGTGTACTTTCCGACGATGAACTTGTTTTCTTGCTGAAAGAATCGGATCATGTTGCTTACACTGAAATCTATAAAAGGTACTGGGCTTTACTTTACCGTAATGCCTTGAAGATGCTGCACGATGAGGAAGAGGCCACTGACATTGTTCAGGAGATATTTGCCCGTCTGTGGGAAAAGGCAGATCAGTTCCAGTTAACCACCTCCCTGTCTTCTTATCTTTATACTGCGGTAAGGAATACGATCATTACGCTAATTAATAGAAACAAGCTTAAAAACTATTATCATGCTTCTCTGGCAGATTTCGTAAATAAAGGCGAGTATATTACCGATAATACGATTTTAGAAAGAGAACTTGCCCTTAAAATTGAGAAGGAAATCGCAGCCTTGCCAGAGAAAATGCGATTGGTTTTTGAACTCAGTCGTAAATCGAATCTTTCCCATGCAGAAATTGCCCAAAAACTTGGCATATCTGAAGGTACGGTTAAAAAGCAGATTCATAATGCCATTAAAATTCTGCGTATCAAGATGGGACTGGCATCGCGGATGAATCTCTTGTTCTTTTTTAAGGGTTTCTTTTAATTTTTACTGTTTTTTTGTTTTTTATCTACCACTTTGTTTGCAGTTCTTAGTCATATCTATAGAAGGCCTTAAAAAATCTTCATTATGGATCAGAACGGAGCAAAAGAATTGCTGGATAAATATATAAATGGAGCATGTACAGCAACGGAAAAGAGGTTGGTGGAAACATGGTTTCTGGAAGAATTGGAGCTGGCCAAAGCTGATTTTCCAGATCTTGATTATGAAGTAAAAGAGAAGCAGATTTATGCCAGATTGCCACAGGCAAAACCAAAAGCAAGTCCTGTGTTGTGGCCAGGGATTGCTGCGGCAGCAGCTATCCTTTTAGTGATCGGATTCGGTATTCAGTTTCTGGACAATAAAAAGGAAAGAAATAGTACGCAATCTTCTTATGCGCATGATTTTTCACCTGGTGGAAACAAAGCTATATTGACGCTGGCTAGCGGAAAGCAGATTGTGCTGGATGATGTTAAAAATGGCCGGCTGGCCGATGAAAGTAATTCGGTCATCAGAAAAACGAAAGAAGGACAAATTGTATATGATTTAAGGGAGGCTGCCCATTCGCCTGCTGATAGTCTTGCTTTCAATACGATTGCTACTCCACGCGGAGGGCAGTACCAGGTGATTCTGCCCGATGGTTCCCATGTATGGCTTAACGCCGCATCTTCTATCAAATTCCCGGTTTCTTTCTTGGGCAAAACCAGAAATGTTGAACTCCGTGGTGAGGCGTATTTTGAAGTGGCAAAAAATAAGGAAAAGCCGTTTAAGGTTTTCTCCGGAACACAGGTGGTGGAAGTTTTGGGCACACATTTTAATATGAATACCTACACTGACGAACCGGTGAATAAAACAACTCTGCTGGAAGGGCTTATCAGGATAAACCAAGGGAAGTCTGCCGGTCTGCTTCAACCTGGAGAGCAGGCGCAAATTTCTGCCCAAAGGCCTTTAAGGATTGTTGCGGCGGATACTGAAGAGGCTGTTGCCTGGAAAAATGGCATATTCAGTTTTAAAAGAGCAGATATCCCAACGGTAATGCGTCAGCTGTCACGCTGGTACGATTTTGAGCTGAAGTATGAGAATGGTTATCCTGATGTGCATTTTACGGGTGAGATTGACCGGAAGATCAAGGCGTCTCAAGCCCTGGATATGCTGAATTACCTGAACATCCGGTTTGAAATAAAAGGTAAACAAGTCATTGTTAAAAATTGATACGTGGAAGAAGTATCAGAGGAAATTAATTGAGATCAGTAAGTTCAATCTCAGCATCATTGGCCGGCAACACCCAAACAATAATCAACTAAAATTATCAATCAACTCAACCCCAAAACCACACATTATGCAGAAAAAATTACGAAAGCAGCATTAATCAGCACAGGGTCGTTTCAAAAAGCCGCAGAAGTACTGGAATACTTCTACGGCAAATATTTGAGTTAACCCTCTCCCGCAAGCGGGAAAAACAATTGGACATTGACGATTACGTATTAACCCAAAATCTTTTAAAAGTAATGAAATTTAGTCAAATTACTATAGCCACCGCTTTGGCCTGGCTTCCTCCTAAATTGATAAACAGGAGAACACTTATGCGGATAAACCTGACAACTCTTCTACTTATTATTGCACTCATGCAGGCTAGTGCAGCTGGTTACAGCCAGATTACGCTGAATCTGAAGCAAGCTTCCCTGGAAAAAGTGGTCACATCCTTAAAGAAACAATCCGGATTGATGTTTTTATACAATGACGATGAGCTGCAGGATATCAGGATTAGTGTACAACTGAAGAATGTGCCGCTTGACCAGGCATTGGCTACCTGTTTTAAAGACCTGCCGGTTACTTATAAGCTGGTAGACAATACCGTACTGATCAAAAAAAAGGAGCTGTCTTTAATGGATAAAGTAAAGACGTATTTAAATATTCCGGTGGATATAGCAGGCATGGTGACCGACTCGCTCGGTAATCCCCTGGCGGGGACAATCATTAAGGTTAGAGGTTCTGCGACACAGGTGCTTACCGGTGCAGATGGGAAGTTTTATCTGGATAACTTTCAGGATGGAACGGTGATTACCGTTTCCTATATTGGGTATGCCACCCAGACTTTAACAGTAGGGAAGGAATTTGTGACGGTGGTGATGAAGCCTGCCGTTGCTGCTTTAAAAGAGGTAACGGTATTGAGTACGGGGTATCAGGTATTATCAAAAGAAAGAGCCACCGGTTCCTTTTCGAAACCTGACCTGGAGATCTATAAAAACCGTACAGGAACCATGGATATTATCGGGAGACTGGAAGGATTGGTGGCTGGCCTTAGCATTACCAGTTCTAATAATGCAGAGGGGGAGACCTCTAAGAATCCCATTATCAGGGGTAACAGTAGTGTAGAGCTGACTTCTTCACCCTTATATGTGGTGAATGGCGTGATTGTAACCAGTATCAACGACCTTAATCCAAATGATATAGCTGATATTACTGTACTGAAAGATGCAGCTGCGGCGGCAATCTGGGGCGCACGTGCTGCAAACGGAGTGATTGTGATCACGACGCTTTCCGGTACCACAAATCAAAAGATAAATGTAAACTATTCTGGTTTTGTTAATTTTGGAGGAAAACCGGATTTTGGTTATAACAGGCTACTGAACAGTAAGCAGTATATTGAGGCAGCAAGGGAGACCTTCAGTCCGCAACTGAACCAGTGGGATTTCCTGTCCAATTCTGTCATTACTCCCCATGAGGTGATTTTGTATAATGAATACCGCGGATTGATCTCTAATGCCCAGGCCAATGCGAGTTTAGATAGCCTGTCTAATATCAATAATACCAGTCAGGTTAAAGACCTGCTGTATGCGAATGCACTCACGACAAATCAGACTTTTTCAGTATCCGGGGGTAGCAAGGCCTATTCTTTTTATGGATCCATGTCTTACACGGGAACCCATTCCAACCATCCGGGGCAGAAAAGCAATGCTTACGGACTGAATTTCACACAAGATATCAATCCTGCGAAATACTTGCGCATCTCCCTGAATACAGCTTTGAAAACAACCCAGTCGAATGCGCAAAGGAATATCAATATCCAGGATAAATTTTTGCCCTACCAGTTGTTCCGTGATGAAGAGGGGAACAATATTTCCATGCCGTATGTACAGGGCTGGTCGGATGAAACCCGTGCAGGTTACCAGGCGAGAAGCCGAATCAATCTGGATTATAATCCACTGGATGAACTGAATTATGGATATACCAAAAGCAATAACCTGGCGGTAAACCTCACCGGGAATGCATGGCTGAAATTACTGCCAGGTTTAAGTTTCCATGGAACTTACGGCTACAGTAAATCGCCCACAACCGGCAAATCCTATGATGATCACCAATCTTACCGCCTGCGCAGAGAGTTGCTGGGGCTTACTGAAGCTTCTTCCACTAGCGTAGACCCTGTGTATTACCTACCGACTACCGGCGGAACGTATTCCTTAGCACAGACTGAGCAGCGCAATTATACGCTTAGAAACCAACTGGAGTACATGTTTAGTGGTAGAAATGGAAATGACCAGCTTAATGTTCAGGTAGGACAGGAGGCGAATGAGCAATATGCGAGCTTTACTAACAACCGCTTGTATGGGTACAATGAGGGATTGGGGACTTATACCCAAATTAATTATGCGGCGATAAGTACGATTACTGATCCGGTAGATCCAGAGGGAGGTTATTTTGGAGGCGGAAACCCATATACAGAATCGGAAACCAAGTCGCGCGCCACTGCTTATTTTGCTTTGGGAAGTTATACATTTAACCGTAAATACAGTCTGGATGCCAGCTGGAGAATAGATCACAGTAGTTTAATCGGTCAGGATAAGTCGGCACAAAACAGGCCGATCTGGAGTATTGGCGGAAAATGGCTGGCAGCCAGAGAAGGATTTATGAAGAATGTGAGCTGGGTGAATGACCTTGCACTACGTGCGACTTACGGGATTACCGGTAACTCGCCTCTATCCGGTGCTTCTTCCTCTTATGATATCTTAACTGTTCAGCAAGACAGCTTTGGTGCAACTTATATTGGTGGGAATGCCTTGATGCTCAGTACACCTGCAAACCGGAAACTCAGTTGGGAAAGCACAGAGACCCTCAACATCGGTATTGATTTCGGTGTTTTGAATAGAATTAGCGGAAGTATAGATCTATACCGCAAGAAAACGACAGACCTGTTGGGTCAGCTGACCGCTAACCCCTTGACTGGCTATTCCTCTTATTTAAGTAACATCGGCAATCTGAATAACAAAGGTATTGAGCTGGATATCCGCAGCCAGAATATCATTGGCAGGGACTTCAGCTGGAGCACCGGATTTATATTTGCCTACAATAAAAATAAGCTGGTCAGTTATATTGCACCTACAGCTTACCAAAACACCGGTTTTGGCCGATTGTATAGCAGCAATATAGAAGGTTATCCTATCAATGCCGTTTTTGCATATCGTTACGCCGGACTTGATCATTTGGGAGATCCACAAATTCGTCTTGCAGATGGAACCGTAACTAAGGAACAGTCCGTAGCTACTGCGGCAGATTTAGTTTATATGGGCTCGAGGACCCCTAAGTTCAGCGGGGGATTGACAAATTCTTTCAGGTATAAAAGCTTCGGTTTATCTGTCAATATGGTATACAACCTTGGTGGGGTGATGAACAAAGAGGTGAATACTTTCTATACCGGCAGACTGACCTTACAAAATAGGGGATCATTCATCGGTAATGTTCCGGCATTGTTTGCCGATCGCTGGAAGGTAGCTGGCGATGAGGCATTTACTACCATCCCATCTTATGTAGCCGACAGTGAAGAAAGCGATAGCCGCAGGGATGTGGATTATTATCAGCATGCAGACATCAATGTGGTGAGTTCTTCTTATGCTAAAATACGTGATTTCACCTTGTCCTATACTTTATCGCCAAGGTTGCTGAGGAAGTTAAAAACACAGGCCATCAGCTTTAATGCACAAGCCACGAATTTTATGTTATGGACAGCGAATAAAGACGGGCTCGATCCTGAAAATCAGGATCTGTCCAGTGGCACTCGCTACCTGCCTGCAACTAAACACACCTTCAGCTTAGGTGTAAACGTAACTTTTTAACATTTTAAACTGAGACAAAATGTATCATTCCATGAGATTAAAAGCCTTATATATTTTCCTTTTCACCTTACTGGTTTCCTGTAAAAAAGAATTCCTGGAGTTTGTGCCCAAAGGCAGGCTCATCGCAACTACTGCTGAGGAATACCAGCTGCTGATGAACAACAATACTTTTTATAATTATAACATCACTTCGGGCTGGCATATGCCCATGCTAATGGGGGATGAGCTGGCTGCTGAGGGCCGTTATTTCAACTCAACCGGGGCAACGACAAGAAGGGCATTCCGGTGGGAGCCGGTTATTTTTGATCCTACAGCAAACGATTCCCAGCTTACTTCTTTCCTGTCTAATATCTACGTGTGTAACTCCATTATCAATCAAGTGATGGAGGTGGAAGGAACTGAGGCGCAAAAGAAATCAGTACAGGCACAGGCCAAGGCGACCAGGGCCTGGATTTATTTCCAGCTGATTAACTTTTACGGTAAACCTTACCTTGCCTCCAGTGCCGGACAGGATCCGGGATTCCCGATCATTACCGAGGGAGATATCAACCAGAATTCTTTCGACAGAACAAGTGTTCAGGCCGTCTATGATTTTATCATTAAAGACCTGACGGATGCGATTGCTAACCTGCCTGTGGACAATGGCATACGCACACGGATGTCAAAACCTGCGGCAGAAGGAATACTTGGTAAAGTTTATCTTTTCATGGGGCGCAACAGTGATGCATTGGTGCAGTTGAACGCGGCCATGAATGATATAGCAGGTTTATCAAATGGTCCCCGTTTATATGACTACAATAAAGAGTTAGGCACTGGGGGCTCTTTTATGCCCATAGGCACTACTGGTCCGGCGGGACCCTTGACCAATACCAATGACTATACGGAATCGGTGGTGTTTAAGACCTTCCCCAATTTTAACAGTGGCTCTTACGGAAATATAGGGATGGTGATCAGGCCGGAAGTAGCAGAATTGTTTAATGCATCAGATCTGCGCTTGAAATTTTATACCCCCAATAATCCGAATGGCACACCAAATACGGGCGGCAGGTTACGCAAATATGTAAGGTACACAAGGTTCGGATTGGAACTGGCAGATCTGTATATGCTGAACGCTGAATGTAAAGCCAGGTTAAATGACCTTACTGGCGCGACAGCTACGCTGGAAACTTTCCGTAAAAACAGGATGCCGGTAGCGGCTGCGGTGGTACCGGCTGAAATTTCCGGTAACCAATCGGCCCTGATTAAATTTATCATCGAGGAAAGGATCAGGGAATATGCGGAGGAAGGTTACCGGTGGTTTGATATGCGCAGGCTTTCAGTGGATCCTTTATTTGCCGGACAGGTCTTTACCCATACCATTTATGCGATTGATAACACAGAAACTGTGGTGACGATGGATCAGCCTAACCGTTTGGTGATGCGGATTCCCCAGACCATTATCAGTGCCAACGCGAATATGCAAAACAACCCTTAAAAGGCTTTCTGATTAACGCTTTATTCATTTTCCCCCGGAATTTTCTCCGGGGGGTAGATGGGTATGTCTCCTGGAATTCAGAAAAAAATAAATACAACCATACACAATGAACAAAACTATAGTACAGATTGAACACCTCTCGCACCGTTACAGTAAAGACTGGGCGATACGGGATATCAATTTTGAAATTGATGAAGTTGGAGTTTTAGGACTGTTAGGGTCTAACGGTGCGGGTAAATCAACCACCATGAATATTCTTTGCGGCGTACTCAACCAAACGGAGGGAAGAGTAATCATTGATGGGATCGACCTGCGTGACAAGCCGGAAGAAGCAAAAAGAAAACTTGGCTTCCTGCCTCAGAATGCACCTTTGTATTACGATTTTACGGTTGATGAATACCTAAATTACTGTGCTTTTATACGTGATATTGCATCCTCAAAAATTAAGTCGGCCGTAGCAGAGGCCAAAGAAAAATGTGGGATCAGCCATTTCAGCGGTCGACTGATCCAGAATCTTTCCGGTGGTTACCGCCAGCGTGTGGGGATTGCCCAGGCGATTATCCACAAGCCCAAACTGGTAGTCCTCGATGAACCCACCAATGGTCTGGATCCCAATCAGATCCTGGAAGTGCGCAAGCTGATCAAAGAAATTGCGGAAGAGCGGGCCGTTATCTTTTCTACCCATATTCTTTCCGAAGTACAGGCTACCTGTAAAAAGATCAGGATGATAGAGGGCGGACAAATGGTGTTTGCGGATACGATTGATGCATTTAACAATTATATAGCACCGAATTCGATGTTGCTGAATATGGAAACACCACCGGCAGCAGCGGTCCTGGCGGAGATACCCGGGGTAACTGCGGTTGATTTTATAGACGGCCAGAACATCAGGATAAGGTTCGTTGCCGGCCATTTGGTAAACAGACAGCTTATCGATATGAGCGTGAAACACGCCTGGAACCTCAATGAGATCACGCTGGAAAAAAGTTCGCTCGATGCCATATTCGCTAAATTATCAGGTAAAATAACATCATAACATGAAGAAGATCATAAAAATAGCTGCTACGGAATTAAAGAGTCTCTTTTACTCTCCGATAGCCTGGCTCATCCTCACCATATTTACAGTACAAACCGGTATTTCTTTTTTCGACGTACTGGAAGGATTTGCCAAAAACATGGGGCTTGGCCAACAGATTGCGCGGCTGACTTCAGAGGTGTTCGAGGGCAGGGAAGGGTTTCTGCTGCCGCTGCAATCCAATCTCTACCTTTACCTGCCTTTGCTGACTATGGGATTAATGAGCAGGGAGACCAGCAGTGGATCCATTAAGTTGCTGCTTTCTTCTCCTTTAAAGATCAGGGAAATCATATTGGGTAAATACCTGGCCATGATGATTTATGGATTGCTTCTGATTGCTGTGCTGGTGATGTTTTCCATTATTGCCGCTTTCTCCATTAAATCAATCGATTATGCTTTGGTGTTTTCAGGTTTATTAGGGCTGTACCTGTTGATTTGTACGTATGCCGCAATTGGTTTATTTCTATCCTGCCTCACCTCTTATCAGGTAGTAGCGGCAATCAGCACGCTGGTTGTATTCGCCACCCTGAGATATATTGGCACTGTATGGCAGCAAGTTGATTTTGTAAGGGATCTTACCTATGCACTTTCTATCTCAGGGAGAACAGACGATATGATCATCGGACTGATCAGCAGTAAAGATGTAATCTATTTTTTTACCATCATTATACTTTTTCTTGGTTTCAGCATTTTGCGCTTACAGGCAGACCGGGAGTCAAGGAACTGGATCAGGACAGGTAGCAAATACGTCATGCTGATTTGTGCGGTATTGCTGGTGGGTTATGTTTCCTCCAGGCCGAAACTCATCTTTTATAAAGATATGACCCATACTAAAGTGCGCACCCTCACGGAAAAAAGTCAGCAGGTAGCAGAGCAATTAAAAGGCGACCTGACGGTAACGACTTACGTCAACCTGCTCAATCAGGGGATGTATTATGGCTTGCCTTTAATGCGCAACACAGACATCGCCGCGCTTGCGCAATACCAGCGTTTTATTCCGGGGATGAATATGAAATACGTATATTATTACGACCAGAGTTCAAATCCGGGCATGTCTACCAGATTTCTTGAGCATGCGAAAAGCCTGGATGATGGGGCAAAAAAATACGCTAAATCTATTGATATCGACTTTGGTCTTTTTATTCCGCCTGCTGAAGTAAAGAAAATGGCAGACCTGAGCGGGGAGGACAATGAACTGGTCAGGCAGATTGAATACAAGGGTAAAAAGACCTTTTTGCGCTTTTTTAATGACATGCTCATTTACGCTTCTGAGGCAGAGGTTACCGCTGCATTGAAGCGACTGCTGGTCGATGCACCAAAAATTGCTTTTGTAACCGGTAACAATGAGCGGAATGCCTTTAAGATAGGCGACCGTGATTATGGATCTTCCCTAACGGCCAGGAAAAACAGGAATTCACTGCTGAACAATGGATTTGATGTCATCAATGTAAATCTCGATACCGCCTCAGTTCCAGCAGATATTTGTGTATTGGTTCTTGCAGATCCAACGGAAGCTTTATCACCGGTTGCACAGGAAAAAGTGAAGGCATGGCTAAATGCTGGTGGCAATATGATGATTGCCGCTGAGCCTGGTAAACAAAAATTGATCAATCCGCTGCTCGCTCAGTTGGGCGTAAGCCTAAAGGAGGGGACACTGGTTAATAAAACCAAAGAATACGCACCTGATTTATTAAATGGGGGTATTTCCGCCCAGGCGGCAGCTGTTGACAGCAGTCTGCTCAAATGGAATGCGTATGGAATTGTGCTGACTATGCCCACAGCTGCAGCTTTAACTATTGATAAAAAACCGGGTATTACGGTCGATTCTATTGTAGTCAGCGCTAACGACGCCTGGATCAGGCAGGGGCAGATTGACAATGCTGCCGAGATTAATTTTGACCCTAAAATAGGGGACGTAAAAGCTCAGTTTCCCGTGGTGGTGTCGCTGCGCAGAAAGATTAATGATAAAGAACAGCGGATCATCATTAGTGGGGATGCAGATTTTATGAGCAATGGAGAACTGGCGAAACGTTCCGGTACCGGTAATCTGGGGATGGTAAGCAAGCTATTCAAATGGTTCAGTAATGGTGTTTTTCCAATTGATGTCAGCAGGCCCGTTGCGCCGGATAACGAAATTTTGCTCAGCCGTGACCAACTGTTTACCCTGAGAATTATCTTCCTGTGGATAATGCCAGGGCTATTGATGCTCGGTGGAACACTTTTTCTGCTGCTTCGGAAAAGGAAGTAAACAAATTTACAGTTCTATAAATAATTTCCTGAATACCCTTGCATAGTGGTACCTGCCTATATCGCCGGAGTATCACTGTGCAATATTCCCTTTGATGGAGGCACCTATAGCCATCCATCAAAGGGATAGTCATTTTGCGAAATTATCGCTTCTCATTTTATATGTATGAATTATTATTCTATTTTAGGAGTCGCATATAATCTCGATGGTATCTTACAATAAACTTTCTGATCAGGATTTATCCATTCTTCTGGCAGAAGGTGATGAAGCTGCTTTTAAGGAAATTTATAACAGATATAAAGCTGTGTTATATGTACACGCTTACAACAGGCTCCGCAATGCTGAGGAGGTACATGACATCATCCACGAACTTTTTGCTACACTTTGGAATAAAAAGGGAACTCTTGAGTTTAAAAATAGTCTTTCGGGGTATCTATATACCTCCATCAGAAATAGGATCCTGGATTTCATCTCCCATCAGAAAGTAGAATCGGCCTACATTTCCGGATTTCAGGATTTTATAAACCGCAGTGAGTCTACAACAGACCATCTGGTACGGCAAAAAGATTTGTCGACCTTAATAGAGGCAGAAATATCTCTCCTGCCTTTAAAAATGCGCGAAGTATTTGAAATGAGTAGAAAACAGCATCTTTCTCATCGTGAAATTGCTGAAGAATTGCATTTGTCAGAAAAAACAGTTAAAAAACATATCAACAATGCCTTGAAAATATTACGCACAAGGCTTGGTGTGGTTGTTTATCTCTGTTTTCTCTTCAATAAGTAAATATTTTATAAATATTTCTTTTTTACTTACGCCCTAGCCTCTGCTTACCCGTCTTAACTATAGAATTAGATAAATCTAAACTATTCAATGAAATCACAGGCAAAGGAATTATTGCAGAAATATCAGTCTGCTTTATGTACACAGGAGGAGAAAGCAATTGTTGAATTTTACTATCAGCAATGGCAGCCGGTTACGGCGTATGATTTACCGGAGGAAGAACTACAGGCAGGTTTGGCTAAACTCGACCTGGCAATCAATAAATTGGTCAGCGTACGGCCACGTAGCCATACATTTTGGACTAAAGTTACTTCTGCCGCTGCTATTTTAATTATTGCAGGAGCCGGAGCATTCTTCTATTTGAAAAATAACAACACACCAGGTGGAATAACATATGCCACAGACATTGCCGCCGGATCCAATAAAGCAACGCTAACCCTATCTGATGGGAGGAAAATTAATCTTGATCAGGACAACAATAGTGAAATACCTACACAGGATGGATCAATCCTAAAAAAAGCAAATGGTCAACTTGTATATGACTTATCCCATTTATCATCGAAGGGTCCGGAAAAGTTAAAACAAGGGGAAGGCATAAATACTGTGCAAACGCCTTTGGGTGGACAGTATGAGGTGATTTTGTCAGATGGAACGCATGTCTGGCTAAATGCGGGCTCTTCTATAAGCTATCCGGTTGCTTTTAATGACAAAGTACGCAGTGTTCATATCAGGGGTGAAGTCTACTTTGAAGTAGCGAAGAATAAAAACAAACCTTTTATCGTACACGGAGGAAATCAAACCGTACAAGTGCTTGGCACCCATTTTAATATCAATTCCTATACGGATGAAGAAGCGGTTAAAACGACCTTGCTGGAAGGTATGGTCAAAATCAGCGTATCAGGTACCAGTGCTACCCTCATTCCGGGACAGCAGGCGCAGCTTGTCCAAAATAAGCGTATTTCGGTACTTTCAGTAAACACAGATGAAGTCGTTTCCTGGAAAAATGGTGAATTCTTTTTCAGGGATGAAAGCTTCAGGGCTAACATGCGCAAAATTGCGCGATGGTATAACGTAGATATAGATTACGATGCCTCTGCTCCGCAGAACCTGCCCCTTGGAGGATGGATATCAAGAAGTAAAAATATTTCCGAAGTGCTCAAAATGATGGAGGCGACAGGATATGTCCATTTTAAACTAGAAGGAAGGAGGATTACAGTGACTAAATAAATACACGTCCTGTAATGCAAGGAAAAAGCCAGAAGTGCGGAAACACTACTGGCCGGTATCCCGGCATTACGTTAATAAAATTTGCGATTGCATTAACCTTAAAACCAAGACTTAACAAATGTATAAAATTTATACCAGGAAAAATGGTGTACTGTATGAGTATGCCCGTAAGATTCTATTAATTATGCGTATTACCGCCATCCTTTTATTTATGACGATGATGCAGGTCAGTGCCAGTACCTATGGGCAGCGGATCACCATCAATAAGCGTAATGCTTCCCTGGAAGCTGTGTTTAAAGAAATCCGGAAGCAGAGTGGCTATGATTTTCTCTTTAACAGGGAGTTGTTAAAGGAGGCCTCGCCAGTGAATATCCGTCTGACCAATGCCAGTCTGGAAGAGGTGCTGAAAAGCTGCCTGTCTGGTCAGGCGCTGGAGTATGTAATAGGAAATCATTCGGTCATCATTAGAGCGAAAGAAAAGGGACTGCTCGATAGAGTAAGGGGCTTCCTGCAGATCGCTGTGATCAAAGGAAAAGTACTGAATGAAAGTGGCATCCCCCTGGCTGGTGCAACTATTAAAATTATAGGAACAAACCTTAGCGTAAATACCAATGCAGACGGTGAATTTATCATTAGTGGAAATACCGGAATGACAAAACTGAGTATCTCTTTTCTGGGATATGAAACAAGGATCATTAATGCCCAGGGTGATCTGGGAAATATAGTTTTGCAGGTTGTAACCGCGGAATTGCAGGAGGTGAAAATTTCTAAAGGCTATTATGAAACTACACAAAAACTGAATACCGGCTCGGTGGTGAAAGTTACGGCCGAAGAAATTGCAAGGCAGCCTTTAGCTAATCCCCTGCAAACACTGGAAGGCCTTGTTCCGGGAATGTTTATCAGACAGTCGTCCGGTATGGCGGGATCTGCAACCGGGGTGATTATCCGTGGAAGGAATTCACTGAACCCCGGGTCTTCTACCATACCTTTTTATGTGGTGGATGGGGTTCCTTTTAATGGTGCGCCGCTGGATCAGCAGATCGGGGCAGGAGCGGCACTGATAGGTGGACAGGCCAATGGTAGTACCGACCCTTTCAGTATGATCAACCCACAGGATATTGAAAGTATTACTATCCTTAAAGATGCAGATGCGACGGCTATATATGGCTCAAGAGGTGCAAATGGTGTGGTACTGATCACCACCAAGAAAGGGCTGAAAGGTAAGTCTACGCTTAATTTAAATGTATCACGGGGATTTGGTAAGGTGACCAATATGATGGAGCGGGTCTCCACAGCGCAACACCAGGCTATCCGCAGACAGGCTTTTATCAATGACGGGCGTACACCGACTGCAGCATTGTTGCCTGACCTTGTGTTATGGGATCCATCAAATCAAACTGATTATCAGAAGATGGTTATTGGAAATACCGCAGAGGTGACTGAAGCTACAGGTTCATTTTCCGGAGGGAATGAAACCACTACCTTTTTATTTAGTGGTACTTACCGTGATGAAGGAAGTGTGATCATGGGCGACTATGCTTACAAAAGGGGAAGTGTAAATATGAAGGTTAACCACACTTCAGAAGATGGTAAGCTGAAAGTAGATTTTAGCACGAACTATGCGCTTGGCAAAAATAATATGCCAGCATCTGACCTGACGACACTGGCACTGCAACTTCCTTCTCATTATCCAACATATAATGCAGATGGCAGCCTGTACTGGTTTTCATCTTTAAGCAATCCGGTGGGTGTTTTAAAAAGAAGGTATGATGTGGATAATAGCAATCTTTTTATAAATGGCGGACTGAGTTATGCTATTTTGCACAATTTAAATTTCAAATTAAGAGTAGGCCATAATTCGATTACACAGGACCAGCGACAGCTTTATCCCGCATCTTCTTCTAATCCGGTATTCAACAATGTATCCTCGGGATTGTACGCGAGCAATAACACGAAAAGTTATATTGCGGAGCCGCAAATAGATTACCATACCAAAATATGGAAGGGTAAACTGAATGCGATATTGGGCGGTAGCTGGCAGCATACCCTGTCAAAAATGCCGTATTTTGTACAGGCCTCAGGATTTTCTTCTGAAGGGTTGATGGATAGCTATGCCAGTGCGGGTACGCTCACTAATAGAACGATGGGCTCGGAGTACAAATATGTTTCCTTATTCGGGATCCTTAACTATAATATCAGCGATAAGTATATACTGAATGGTACTTTCCGCAGGGATGGTTCCTCACGCTTCGGCCCTAACCGGAAATTCGGGAATTTCGGCTCTGTAGGTGCTGCATGGATTCTTTCTGAAGAGCGCTTTATTAAAGATTTGAATATATTCAGTCTGGCGAAAATAAGAGGCAGTTATGGAATTACGGGTAGTGATCAAACAGATAATTATACCTATATGGATACTTATTCCTCAACGTTTGCACCGTACAATTCCAATGCTGGCCTTATTTCTACAAGGGTAGCCAATCCCTCTTTTAGTTGGGAAGAAAACAGAAAGATGGAAGTTGCGACTGAACTTGGCTTTTTCAATGACAGGCTGAATTTAAACGTATCTTATTATCGCAACCGTTCCAGTAATATGATAGGCTCAGTCCCTCTGGCTCCACAGACTGGCTTTGGCTCCTATATTGCCAATGTAAATGGTCTGGTACAAAACAGTGGTGTCGAACTTGAATTGAGAGGAACTCCTTTGAAAACAAACGAGCTGACCTGGAATGTGTTTTTTAATATCACCAAAGCAAAGAACAAACTGCTGAAATTTCCTACTGGCCTGGCCAGCAATTATAATACTAATTACATTGAAGGGGAGCCACTGAACCTGATTAGGGTGTATGAACTAACGGGGTTTGAAGATGGTGCAGCTCAATTTAAGGACAGGAATAATGATGGCAGGATCAGTGGTGGACTTTTAAATGATCAGATTGTCGCGGGCACTACGGATCCAAACTTTTATGGTGGTTTATCGAATAGCTTTAGGTATAAAAACCTGCAGTTAGATGTGCTGGTTAACTTTGTGAAACAAAAAGGTACCGCGGTAACCAGTTTACCTGGTCTGCTAGGCAGCACTACCGCTGATATTCTTGACAGTCAGTTTAAACCTACATCATTGGCTTCTTCTGCTTCTTACACCTCATACAATAACTATTATCTGTCTTCTGATGCCAGGATCGTGGATGCGTCTTTTATTCGCTTAAGAAATGTGTCTGTTTCCTATAATTTACCGGAAAGGTTTACGAAGACAATCAAGGTAAAGAATGCGAGAATATATGGCCTGGGACAAAATCTGGCTACAATAACCCCTTATAAAGGCTTTGATCCTGAAACACAGGGGATCACGCTGCCGCCTTTGAAAATGTTTACCCTTGGAATTCAATGTTCATTCTGATAAAATTGAAACGATGATGAAATTTAATATAAAACACATTTTGCTGCTTCTCAGCCTGATCACCGGGTTATCTGCCTGTGAGAAAATGGTTGATGTAGACCCGCCGGTTAATCAGTTGGTGTCTGCAAGTATATTTACCGATTCTTTAACTGCACAGGCTGCTATGAATGGAATCTATAGCTTAATGTATAACGGCAGTGGCCAGCTGGTGCAAAATGCATTTAGTGCGAATACTACATTTTTACCGGCAAAATTAGCTGATGAAATTTATATCCCTACCTCTTCAAGTGATGAGTTTATTTTGAACAGCCTGAGTGTATCCAGTGGACCTGTAACTACGATGTGGTCTGATGCTTACCGATTAGTTTATAATGTGAACAGTTTGCTTGAAGGAGTGCAGGGTTCTTCTCTTTCTCCAACCCTCAAAGCACATTTAACCGCAGAAGCGAAATTCCTGAGGGCCTTTATCTATTTCACCATGGTGAACAATTTTGGTGATGTGCCACTGGTGACCACGACTAACGTTGAGGTCAATAATATCATGGAAAGAACACCCTCCGCTACGGTACATGCACAAATCATTGCCGATCTTAAGGAGGCGCAATTTGGTTTGGCAGCAAGTTACTCCTGGTCGCAAAATAACCGGACCCGGGCAAATCAGGGTGCTGCAACAGCACTTCTGGCGAGGGTTTATTTATATATGGAAAACTGGGCAGGCGCCGAAGCGGAAGCTACACAGGTAATTAATCAGTCAATATACAGGCTATCGGATGACCTGAAAACTGTTTTCCTGAAAGCGAGTACTGAAGCAATATGGCAGTTTTCAGCGAACCAGAACGGGTATACCTTTATTGGTAATATTTTATTGCCAAACGGGGACATCGCCCCACAGAATGTACTGACACCGGAGCTGATGGATGCTTTTGAAGATAACGATAAAAGACGTACAGAATGGGTCAGGGTCTATTCTTCTGAAACAGCAACCTTTCCTTATGCCTATAAGTATACCACCAAAACCCCAGGCGCCAATACAGAGAATGATGTGGTATTGAGGCTTGCCGAACAATACCTTATCCGTGCAGAGGCGCGTGCGCAACTGAATAATTTTTCGGGATCCGCGTCAGACTTAAATGTTGTACGTGAACGTGCCGGACTGCCAGAGACTACTGCCAGCACGCGGGAAACCCTTTTAACTGTCATCGCTCAGGAGCGTCGGGTAGAGCTTTTCCTGGAATGGGGCCATCGCTGGTTCGATCTGAAAAGAACAGGACAAGCTACAGCTATTTTATCTGTCGTAAAAGGAACGGCATGGCAGCCAACAGATGTGCTGTTGCCCATTCCGGAATCATCCATTCTTATCAACCCTAATTTAACGCAAAATGATGGTTATTAACCCAGTGAGAATTATAATACTTACTCTTCTTGTTTTCCCTTCCCTGCTTTTTGCACAAGCAGGGAACAATAAGGCTATGCGTAAGCAAGCAACAGATCATACAGCTGTTCCTGATGAAGCATCTGCTAATAGGCCAGCGCATGTTAACGCCGGAAATTATACGATTAAGGCAGATATCGGTACTTTAGGTGCGCCTGCTTTAGCCTATCTGAATTATGTTTCCGGTGCTGAATCCTTTTTAGATTCAGTACCCATTGTTCAGGGGAAGTTTGAATTTAAAGGGCTGATAACAGATCCGTTAAAGGCAAATATCCTGATTAGTCCGGAAGGTAACAGAAAAACGTTTGCCACTAAAAATGTGATCCCTTTGTATCTTCAATCCGGGATGATCAAGATCCGGGCAACAGACGAGCCCATGTTTGCTGTGATCAGCGGAACTCCATTGAATGAGGTGAATGCTGAATTTTCTGCATTGCTGAAACCTTTAAAATTAAAGCTTCAGGCTGCTCAGGAGCAATCAGACAATGTTGCTAAAGAGGTTGGCAGAGAACAGCAGGAGCTGACGAGAAAATTCATTGCCAATCATCCTGATTCTGAGGTAAGCCTGGATCTGATTTATACTTATGCTGGAAGAAATCCATCTGTAGATACGCTGGAGTGGTATTACAAAAAGCTGTCGACACGAGTTCAACATAGCAAGCCGGGAAAGAATTTTGCGATAAAAATCGATGCCATGAGGCAGACGAATATTGGTGCGATGGCACCTGTTTTTACGCAGAATGATACAGCAGGACATCCAATTTCTTTAAAAGACTTCAGAGGGAAATATGTGCTGATCGATTTTTGGGCGAGCTGGTGTATGCCTTGCAGGGCTGAAAACCCTCATGTTGTTGCGGCTTACAAACAATTTAAAGATAAAGGATTTACTGTCCTAGGTGTTTCGTTAGACAGCGAACAAGGAAAGCAAGCCTGGTTAAAAGCAATTAAAGACGATGGCTTGACCTGGACACAGCTTGCAGATCTGCAGGCATGGAACAATTCCGCGGCAAAAATGTATGATGTAAAATCTATCCCGCAAAATTTTCTAATAGCACCGGATGGAAGGATCCTGGCGAAAAATCTTCGTGGGGAAGAATTGATCCGGACACTTTTAGCTTTACTAAAGTAGTTTTATATATCTTTTGAACTTGATTCCATTATTCCTGAGATTAGGTGTAAACAAGGCAGCCATTAAATTAAGATTTAATGGCTGCTTTTGTATTTCAGTGATGGAAGAGGTATTGGAGCTTGATCTTTAACATGTTGGAAACAGCATCTGTATAATTTATGGTATGATAACAAAAGATAGAATGGTTTTGATCAATGTTCTTGGAGACTAATATGGATACAGCAACCACTTGTCACATTATGAACATTATTTCCATTAGTTAAGTATTTTGCCTAATTTTCGCGGCCATCAGAGCACTATGAAATTTACTGATCAGACTATTATCGATGCTAAACTTGTCAAAGAAGTTGTAAAGAGTTATAACACGTTGGACTATAGCCCTCGATTGAAAGAATTACTGCGGATGATTTTCCCCGGCGATAGTTTCAACGGATTGTGTAAGCTGGATTTGCATCGGATGATGAATGAGCTCGTCGTTCGGTCATATGGAGGAGAACAAGTGGTCAAGTACGCTTTATTTAAGGCCTTCAAAAATAAAAATGTGGTCGGCGCCTATGAGATCAAGGTTAAGAGCAGCAGGGTGGACTTTTTAACGATAAATGGTCATACTACGAGTTTTGAAATTAAGTCTAACCTTGATAATTTAGATAAGCTAGCTAAGCAGTCTGCCGATTATTCATCGGCATTTGAATTTAACAATGTCGTAATTGATGAAAGGCACTTGAAAAAGTGCTTGGCTATGATCCCCGAACAATTTGGCATCATTACCGTTGACAGCAACGAACATCATTTTTTGCGCAAGCCGAAGATGAGCAAGCACCTTGATCCTATTGCCCAGTTGGCTCTGATGACAAAAAAGGAATTAGTGCAGAATTTTGGTCTGGTTATTATAGAAGATATTTTAAAGAGCAATAATTCTGAGACCATAAATGATCTTTTTAAAGTCGCTCTAAAAGATCGATATAGGAGTCGGTGGGAATTTATTGTCGAACATTCCGTTGATATTCTTCCAATTGATATTCAATTTTTCTTCAATAAGAATATAAAACCAGCCCAAATTTATACCTAAAATAGGAAATAACCAGAGTCAATTTTGGTTTTAATACAATGCAAATAGTGTTCCATAGATATTCTTTTGAATTTGCCTTGATTTTTTCCGCTTTCCACTTTATCCCGAATATTTTCTAGCATTTTCCAGCCTTTGTTTTGTGGACTAAGGAAATCCAATCGGGAGCCTTGCATCCTTGCGGCAGCGTCTGAATGAAGTACTGCAGGAACGATGATGGTCTCAAAGTCAATTAGTTCCCTTTCTCTTGAACCTTTGTAACCATAGAAATCATTATCTACTGCATCATAAAATATGAAACCGGGGCTTATACCTCCTCCGCCTTCTAAAGGGTCTTTTTTTATACCGCCATAATCAGCAAAGCTGTGTGCACCAAGTTTATCAAAATGATTCATCAGGCTGTTGTCTACTATTTCAATTTTATGCCCATGATTTAGCTCAAAGTTTTTTATCGTGTTGAAGATGGAATTGCGTAACAGTACAATATGACATTTGTCAAAAGTTTTCAGATAATTTAGCATAAACTGAATAGTTAACAGATCATCCGGATCAGACAAGTTATAATTTTCCAGGTCTACAATCAAAAAGTCCTGGGACTGCACTAATGCAATAATTTGGTTAATGTCGTTTCGAAAGGTAAGTTCGGATGTCCTAAAAGCGAGTATCGGATAAACCTCCCGCAAATCTGCTGCTTGTAACCTGATAGAGTTGGGTTCACCAGTTAGTTGAGCATAGGTGCTTATTACTGGGATGATTTTATCACGTAGGGGTTGGAGGCTTAAAAGGTAATCGGTACGAACTGCTCTATTGGCCACAACTCCGCGTAAGAATTCCAAGACTTCCTTTTTCATTTTTCGGGATTGTTTCAAATGAACAGGTAGATCGACGAATATTTTTTCGCTTTTAATGCTATTCAGTGTTGGCAAATAGGTCTCGTGGAAGTGCTTTGGTTTCCTGATAGTTTTTGTTTTACCTGGTTTTGGCTTCGGCGGAAGTCTTTCAAATTCCTTGAAGATCTCCACATAGGGAAAAATATCCCCGCCAAAATCAAAGGTAGTAAGTACCTTTTTTTCCTCTTGGCGTAATCGTAAAATAGGAATGTAAGTAGGTATGCTCATCATTGTTTTTTTAAATTGATAAGTGTTCTATGAAATAATCAAGATTGATTTTTACTTTTAAATCTACACCAAAAAAATGCGGCACTTTATTTAAGTTTTGAAGACGTCCTATGACAATTGCTGGGTGAGTGCCATAAGTTCTTGCGATCCGTCGAACAACTTTTTCGTCAATTTTTTCGTCAATAATCTCCTCTAAGAAAGAATCGGGCAACAACCAGTCCCGAGCAAATTCGTTTGCTTCTTTTTCTTTGTCTGCATCATTTTCGATACCCTCAAATTCTTCAATGAAGATATCCTTCTTGCCATGAAGCAAAATATGTGCGGCCTCATGATAAAAAGTAAACCAAAAATGATCGTTTGTCTTATAGCGGTCAGTGATCTGTATCAGTGGTATCCCGCCAACCCAACGAGCCGCACCGCTAATTGGTGCTTTAGGCAGGCTATGGGAATATACGACTGCTACACCGGCCTGCTGACACATCGACTTTAACACAGATGGATAATCTTCCGGCTGAGATTCGACAACTGGTTTTAATTTTTCCAACAGGCTTTTGAATATATCTTTTTTAAACTCAGGATAATGTTTATCCCTAAGTTGTAATTCTCCTATTCTCAGCCAGGCGGCCATACTGCCCATTAATGTTCTCTGTGCAGGACTTTTCCTAAAGCTGGTTTGTGCATAGTTCTGGATATAAATATTTTCCCATTGTAATGGCGAAGCCACACCATAAAATTTTAGACATTCTTCAACCATTTCCGTTCCTACCTTTTTACTTTTCAGGTACCCAAATTTTTGGAGTTCTTTGATCGGCTGTTCTTTTAGCCAGTCAATGTATTGCTCCAGAAATTCCTCCTGTTCAATTCTTGCCAATTTCTCGCGGTAGTGCATTTCCCTGTTCAGCCAAAATTGCATATCAATGCCAAGCACCTTTTCGAGTTGCAAGGCTGTGTTTACTGTAACAGGGGCTTTACCTGAAATTATATCGTTTACTTTCGCAGGTGTCTTTCCTATCCGCTCTGCTAATTCTGCTTGGCTCATTTTTAGAAATTCTATGGTTTCTAAAATGGTGTCACCAGGTTTGGTTAACATTTCTCTTTCTATTTTAATATTGCTGCTCATGTCTGTGTTGTTAGGGATTAATGGTAGTCTTTGGTTTCTATAATCCTTATGTCTGTCACTTTTATTGTTTCGATTCCACCAGTATCTTTTTCTGGTATAGGATCATGGTTAATATCAAAAATCATACGATGGTTTGCTGATATGTCTAGTGCCCATTCGCCTCTCATATCACCGGACAATGGGTGACAGTTCGCGGCAGGGAGTTGCATTAGTACTTTGAGGTTTGGAGATGATTCAATGTCGTCCAGCCTCATTTGTACTTTTTTTGCCATTACACCATAAGCCTTCTTTATTTCAGACAAGGAACTAAGCTTTTTTTTTATCTTATTTGAACCGTAACTAATGTCCATATCGTTTAATTTTGTTACCTAATTTCGGTAAGTATATTATCAAAGGTACGTTAGTTTTGGATATTTGTCAAATTATTAATGAGTTATGGTGTTGTGATGCCTTTCGTTCAGATGGAACTCGTATGGTTCTCGATCAATTCGCTCAGCAATTGTATAGCTATTGCATCATTTTGCACTGTAAATTTTCCTATTACAAACTATTTAATGGCGACATCAATTCCGGGACATTATTCACTTTCTTATTCACCACGGTAGAATTAACAGCTGTAGATACCCTGAAGGCCTTTATCTTTTCATCCGGATATGAATCACAAAGACCAAGCAAATCCGAAACCCCAATATCTCTGCTCAACCATAAACTTTCTTCCTGTTTATCCAGAATCACCGGCATCCTGAATTTTGGATCATGCACTTTTCCGACGGTTTACTTACCACAATGAATAATGTAAAAAATGCACTAAAGGGTGTCCATAAATTAGGGCTTGTAGCCGTACTGATCACAGCTGGCCTGCTAATGGGTTTCAAGGCTTCTGAAAACAAATTTGTCAACAAGAAATGGGGATACATACCATCCAATCCCCTGGGTTCCCAATATGTAGATGTAACCGGACAAATGCAATCCGGAGACCAGGGTGACGGACAATACCGTTGCGATGAAAGTAACCATCACCTTAAATTTTGTTCAATTCCACTGTCATCAATTTCATTTTGTGGTATCGGAAGCACATATTTCCTATCATTGGGCTGCAGCAGGTATTCCCTGTTATAAGCATTTCTTTTTAGGGTAACAGCGAACCGCACATCCTGGTTTAACCTTTTCAGATCAGCCCACCTGGTTGTTCTGGTAACCAGTTCTTTTCTACGCTCCGCAAGGATCTGCTTCAACGCATCTTCGCTGCCTGAAGCGGTAAAGGTTGGAAAAGGCACCTTATTGTTCCATCGTTTTTCCATCAGTAAATTCAGGTCTTCCATTGCCCCATTAACATCGGCAGCTCTTGCGCGGCATTCCGCACGGATCAGGTAAAGTTCATCATTGGCCAGTCCGGTAAAGATGGTACTGGATCCGCTGTAGTTCCCTTTGAAGGTCATGATTCCATTGCCCCTGTCCCGTAAAAAAACACCTTTCCTTAAATCATTAGGATGGTAAAGGCCAACCAGGTCTGAAGCAATACTTACCGTTGCTGAAGCTGCGAAGGAATAGGCGATCATGTATTGGGAAAAGATAATCTCCGTACTTCCGTTCTGGTAGCTGATGGGTCGTGTAGAGGTTGCGGACAGTTTATTGTAATCCAGCAATGCAGGAGAAATTTCGATGCATTTATCGGCATAGGATAGCGCCTTGGGGTAATCAGCCATGGAGAGATAAATACGTGACAGCAATGCCCATACGGCCAATTGGCTCGGGCGGGTCAGATAGTTTTCCTGTTTTAAGGGCAACAGCCCTTCTGCTCTGCCCAAATCGTTAATGACCTGATCGTAAACCTGTTTTTGTGTTCCCCTGCCCGGCCTTTCATTGACATCTGAACTGAGTTTTACAGGGATACCCAAAGACGTTCCTGCCGTTGCCGCATGGTAAGGTTCGGTAAATTCATCAGCCAGTTGATACAGCGCATAAGACCTGTAGAAAAGCGCGCTGCCCTTTATCTGGTTCCATTCCTTCCCATTGCCAGCTGTCACTGCAATCTTTTCAAGGCCGTCAAGGACAACATTCGCATAAAAAATAGTCTGGTAAGGCCGGTCCCAGTCCGGTGCATTATTGCCTTCATAAATGTCATCTGCCCACAGATAGGCATTCCTTTCGGCGGCCAGAACCAGTGGCGCTAAATTCGCTGTACTTATTTCATAATCATCGGTAGATAAGCCCTGCAATCCTGAATTGCGGTTCATCACATTGGTATTGTCAAGCAATGCCCACATATCGGTCAAGGTTGTCGGCACAAGCAAGCTCTGGTCGGGTTTAATGGCCAGGTAATCCTTTTTGCAGGAGAAGGGGACAAGCACCATTCCGTAGCTGAGCACCGTCAGCAGTGTTCTGTATAAAATTTTCATTTTCAGGTATTTTATGTTCAATATTAATTCAAGTCAATTTTTACACCTGCAGATAAGGTCAGGGGGATGTTGATCAGCTGGCTTTCGGGATCAACATCAAAATGGGTCGCCTTCCATAAAAGACCGATATTGGAGGCATACATGTAGAATTGCGCAAACCTGAACGGCATTTTCCGGGCAGTGCCGGCCTTCAGGTCATAACTCAGTCTGATGTCCTGCAGGCGTATATTGTCGGCCTTGTCCACCAAGGCATTTGAATACAGGTAAAACAGGTCGCGGTTATTATCTGCAGTTGCCGGTATCGAAGGGATAGAAGTATTCAGCTCGTCTCCGGGCTTTTGCCAGCGCAAGGCATAATCCCCGCTATTGGCATTCAGCCCATAAGTGTTGCCATAGCTTATGGAAGCTTTCCTGAAGTAATGCCCAAACCTGTATGCCAGATTAAAGGAACAGGCTATGTTTTTATAGCTGAACGTATTGCGGATTGATCCGAAGGTCGTTGGCCTTGCTGAACCATTGTATACCATGTTTTCTGTAGTTGTATTTGAAATGATGTTCACATAGTCAGTACTTAGGCTTCCATTGATATAACCCTGCGGATCTCCGGTCTGTGGGTGTAGTCCCGCCGATGGATAGCTGTAGATGGAATAAAGGGGCATTCCGGCAAGAGGGATGGCAAAAGAACTCTGGATGTAGCCACCGCTATTGGCACCCATTGTAAGGGCATAACTGGTTACCTTTTCGCTGAGGTAACCGAAAACAAGATCCGTATTCCATGAAACTAAACCCTTCATATTTTTGCTGCTCAAGGCAATATCTAGCCCATTGCCGGCAGTATTTGCTGAATTTCCCCTGAAAAGGCTAATTCCCGAGGAAGGAGGGAATGGCGTATCTCCAATCAGGTCTTTGCCTTGCTTGTGGTAATACTCCAGGCTACCGCTGAGCACATTCTCCTTTGTCCCGAAATCTATACCCGCATTGATGATCTTTATCCTTTCCCAGCGTAGCTCGGGGTTTGGGGGATTGATAATCGTCGCATAGGGAAGCTGGTAGATGTTAAGTCCTGTAAGGGATGCCGTGGTATAGGCGGAGACAGATTTATTCACACTTCCATTGTAACCATAGGTGGCCCGCAACTTAAGGTAGGGGAGAAAACCGGATTTGTAGAATGGCTCCCTGCTCAGTGTCCAGCTGAGACCTGCCGACCACAGCGGAACACCCTGCTGGTTGGTCTTCACACCAAATAAATTGCTCTGGTCTAACCGTGCACTGGCTGAAAGTGTAAACCTGCCATCATAGGTATATGCCGTATTTGCATAATAGGAACGGTAACGGTCTACATACATGCCACTTGCATCAGCATTAGGAATAGCGCCTACCTTTGAGGGATCATAGTAATAGGGCAGGGTATCGTCTGTATAATTCACCAGTCCGCTTTTGGCATGTTCAATATCATAACCATAATAGCGGTAATCCAGACTGTTGGTCCTGGTATCGCGCAACTCAAACCCTCCTATTGCGCTGAGCTCGTGCTTTTTTGCAAAACTATGCTGGTAATCAATTTGGGACCTGAAGGTATGGTTGATTGCCGATTGGCTGGAATGGTCCAGTATACCACCCAGTGGAACAGGGCGCAGGATATTTGTTCCGGTAACCTGGGTAAACTGATTGATCAGATCCCTGGCATAATAACTATCCTGGTGATGAAAATTGCGTGTCTGTGCATCCATATCAGTGTACTGGTAAAGGATTGAAGCCTTTAAACCGCTAAGGATAGCATAGGCCGCACCGGCATTTAAGCGCAGCGTTTTGCGTTTACCTACATTGTCTGACAGGTAAACTTCGGCCAGTGGTGAATACCCCCAGTCCAGTAAGCCATTTTGCTGTGCCGTGCTGATAAAAGAGGTCTTGTAATCTTTAACCACGGGGAGCGGATTTCCGGCATCGTCTGCAAGCCTGGCATAGGGAAAAGTATAATAGCCTGTGGTACCGTTATAAATACCTTCCCTGCCGGGATTGTTATTGCTGGTTTTATTGTGGATATAATTAATGCCTGTGGATAGGTCAAGCCTGTCTTTCAGCAATTTGAACGTATTTCCTGCATTGACAGTGATCCGCTGGTAACCGTTGCGTACAAGGTTTTCCCTGCTCCTGTCCAGGCCGGCAGAGAGGGTGTAGGTATGCTGTTTGCCGCCTCCATTCAGGCCGAGGGTATATTGCTGGTAGATACTTTTCTGGTAAAGGTATTTATCCAAATCGTTGCGGACATCTTCATTTTTGAGTGCTTCAATCCGCGCATTGATGGCAGCGGCTTTGCCGGGCTCGTCTTTAGCCTGATAAAGGAGTTCAACAGCCGGCGACAAAGGTTTATATCTCGTCAGATAGTCCGCATCGTAATAATTCTCCTGAAACAGCCTTTTTTCGATGTCAATGTAATCTGCTGAAGAAAGGGAATTGGCAACATAGAGATCAGGTTTTGGTGCGATAGTCACGTTACTGCTGAAGGAAACCTGTGCCGGGCGGTTAATTTTTCCTTTTTTGGAGGTAATCACGATAACGCCATTACCAGCCCTTGCACCCCATATGGAGGCTGCGGCGGCATCCTTTAACACGGTGATGCTTTCCACATCATTGGGGTTAATGTCCTGTAAATTACCATCGAAAGGGAAGTTGTCGATAACAACCAAAGGTTCTGCGTTACCAAATATGGTACTCTGACCCCTTATACTGAGGGCACTGGTTCCGGTCCTGTTGAAGGAAAGTCCGGGAACAACATCCCTCAGCCGGTCAATAATATGGGTACCCACACTCCGGTTAAGTAATTCATTATCAATTTGCACAAAAGAACCTGTAGCGCGTTCTTTTGGCAGGGTCTGGTAGCCTGTGGAAATAAATATTTCCTGTAAACTGGCATTCAGCTGTTCCAGTTTTATGTTCAGCTTATTGGGAAAGGGGGGAACTACCTGTTTGGAACGATAACCAACATAGCTCACTGTCAGCGTATCTGATGGGCTTAGAACTATCGTAAAAAGGCCATTTGCATCTGTAGAAACAGCCGTATTGTGACCCTTTATATTTATAGAAGCCCCGGGTAGCGGACGGTTATCTGAACTATCGGAAATTCGCCCCTGTATACGCTGTTGGGCGCTGGCGGAATAGGCAGTAAACAGGAGGATGAAAAGATGAATTTTATACATAATTGCTTGGTTTAGTGATCTGAAGAAAAATTGAATGGGTTTAGGTGATCTTGTCCCTGATGACAAGTACATAGGTGGGGTAATCTTCCAGGACAAATTCCAGGTCGTACTTAACCAGTTGCTTATTCAGCTCTTCCAGGCTTGAAAGATTGGCGTCGATATCCATATCCACCCGACCCTTGTACCCTGTGCCATTGACAATGGGGTATTTAGAATTTTGCATGTACAGTATTTCCAGGCGGGTAGTCAGTGCTTCCAGAAAGCTGTTCCGGATTTTACAGCCCTGGCCACTAAATTCAATTTCAGTGGTACCGCCCGAGGTATGCAGCTTGTTCTGTTTTGAACTGCGTTTAAGTACCAGGCACTTTACGCTTCTGTTTTCAGTATGTACGGCGTACCCGGGAAAAAACCTGCTCAGGTCTTCCTGCATGAATTTAAAGGAATTCGTGTCGGGCTTTAAAGGGATGATCAGTTCATAGCAGAACCCATTGTTTTTGCTTAGCCAGTACAGATATGATTTGCCGGTTTCTTTTGAGATCAGCCTTGTGCTGTCCCTGCATTCCAGGATAACCCTGTTCAGTCCTAAAAAATTATAGTAGCCACCATATGCAATGCAGTACAGCTGTAAGAGGTCAGTATTCCTTGCGGTGATCCTGAATTCATTGTCCTTGCTTCCCATAGGCGTAAACGTATAGCCTAACTTTAAACCTTCCTGATAACGGGTAAGCACTGAGTGGTATAATAAACCGCTTCCATCTCCGCCATTTCCATTGATGAGATAAGGCTTTTGGGGATTATAGGCAATCTGAAGATCCTGTTTTCGTTTAAGATCGGTTCTGCCCCGGAGCATATCCTGTATGTTTTCGGCAGATACGGCTTTATCTTCAGTAATGGCCTTAACCATGCCATTCCTGTCAATCCAGATGAAATGGGGTAGGGTATGGTGGGGGAAAAGCTTATGCAGTTCCTTATCGCCCATCACCTGGGCAATTTCATAGTGTTTACCGGCAACTTTCTCGTATCTCTCCAGAAATGGCAGCACCTCCTTCTCCTGTTGATAGGTGACTGAAAGAAATTGCACCTGGTCACCAAACTGTTTTTGGAGGCTGTCTATTTTTGGGAACATGGCAAGGCAGGGGCTGCACCAGGTAGCCCAGTAATCAAGTATCAACAGTTTGCCCTTAAAATCCGAGATTTTGGCGGTCTCTGTGTTGAAGTTATACACCTTCTTAAAGGTCACTTCAGGTAAGTAATGCCCGATTTGAAGGCCTTTTGAAGTGACATCAAAAGCCTTGGCAGGTTGAGCTTCTACCCTAAAAAAAAGGCATAGCAATGCCATTACGATAGTTATCGTTATTTTTTTCATGTGATATGATTTAGGTTATTTTAAATTTAAAGAACGTCCCTTACAGGGTCATAAATTGTCGGTGAGATAACTAGCCCGCGCCGATAACACCGCTTTTTGCCATTCCATCATGATAGCCCTCCCGGCTTTCACCTTTGCCGCAAAATCTTGCGTTTTGCCATTTGGAATATAGGCAGTTGCACGATTGAACTTGGTTAGGTATTTATCCTGGAGTTCCGGATCAACATGGTAAGATGCATCCTCATATTCAAGGAAATTGATGAAAAATAAAGTTGCCCAGCGCTCTTTACCGTCGGGATGGCTATAGAACAAGGGAAAGGAAAGACGGTCAATGAATAATTGAAGCAATGTTTCCGGGTTGATCTGGAAAATTGAACAGAGCATATCAAAGTCATCGCTTCCATACAGGGAAAGGTTGAGTTTGTTCTTCATGATGCATAAATTATTGAGGATTCATATTTTGATAATGTGTCTGATAGAAATTTTGAAGGATTGCAGTTCGTTCTTTGGGATCCCTGACGATGAAAATTTCAAGATGTAACTCTCTTTTTTTCTCATAGAAATCTATTTCCTGTTCGGTAAGATGAAGGGGCTGGTTGGCATCTCTGCCAAACCCGTTCACAATGGAAAGGAAAAACAGATAAAGGTAATTCTCCTTTTCTCTTTTTAGTCCCCGGAATGCATCTTCCTGTGCCAGGGAAATATGATCCATAAAATATTCAAGAAACTCTGATGGGTAGCAATTGTACAGTTCGCTCAGCACACAAATCTCCTGGTTAAGGTATAGCACCGAATCTTCGTTGAGGTATAGCCTGTCTGAAGGGGTATATACCCTTTCCATGGCATGGAAAATTGTCTTCACGTAACCTGCAGACTTATTTCTTAGTTTGCTGATATCACCATCGAAGAAGTGCAAATTTAAGATAGACTGAAGGGCAGTTGAAATTGTATCCATATTTTTCTTGAATCCCATTGAAGGAGTTGGGGATATTTTATGGCTCTTCACATAATTCCCAATCATCCAACTCGCTTCTGAATATCCCGGGCTATACCCTTTATGAAGGCTATCAATAAAGGTAACATGGTCTATGAAAACCTGTAATACTTCCGCGATTTCCACTTTATAAATGGCACATGCCAGTCTGAAATTTGATGGTATTCGAATTTGGACCTGATTATTTTTTTTCATTTCAATTGGTTATGTTATTCGTTTAGATTTTGCTCTTTTTACGGTTTGAGGAACCATCCGTTTCCATGCTACCGATAGCAATATCAATAATAATTTATGATCGCGTTATTCGGTTGCAAGGCTGGCAGGAAATCTCATGGATTCAAGCTTTTTCTCACATTTTGTTCTGGCTAATTTGATGGTCATACTGCATCTTTTTTGCAGATAGGTCACATCAACATCGTCATTGAGTGATAGTTTTCCGACCGACTTTACATTTTGGTGTGCCGTCAGTAGTGCATCGAAATTGCTTTTTTCCAAAGAGTTATTTCTTGGGAGCAGGGACTGCAGTTCTATGCTGAAATTGTTGCACAGGTGATTTAAGAAATTGAGGCTGGTATCAGCAGGTTTATAGCCAATAATACATAAATTATACCGAGATATATTTGTTCAAAGCTTTGTGCAATCAGTGACAACGCAACGTTTAAATCTTCATATAAAATATGTTTAGCTGCCTCGAGAAAAGATTCTGCTCTTTCCAGCCTTTCCATCCAATAATCATTGGTATCCATGTAGTCTATTTCAGCCATGAAATTCTGTTCGATTGTTAGAGGTGCAGCACTCTCACGACGATATAGCAGATTATTCTTTCTTAAAATCTCATGAAAAAATCTATTGTTTAGTTTCAGGGCATTGGAAAACTGGGTTCTGGTATGAATCAATAAGGTTGCACAAAAAGTGATACCGTACTTTTCACTGATCCATTTTTCAATTGCTGACTGAATAGCTACTTCATCAGATGTTACGATAAGCAGATCGTAACTCATTCTTGTTTGTACTTCATTTTCTGTTTCAAATATATTATCTGCTGTATGGTTGAAAAACCGCTGTCCAAAGCAGAAAATCAGTTCAACTTTTGGCAGTTTGGCTATGAATTTAGTGATGTTATCCAGTTCGATCTGATGGGATGGTATTACAGTATCAGTTTGATTTAATTTTAAGGTGGTTTTCATATTTCTTCGATAATTTGTTGAGATATATTCTGGATCTAAAAATTGGTTCAGGCATTAATATGGCTGACTAAGAATTAGTTGTATGGTGGTGAATCATCGATAGAATTTATGGAGGCTTATTATAAAGCTTAGAGTGGTGGTGGTGATTACACACGCTAATACAATCGAATAAAGAAATACCTATAGAAAGATAGCAATATTCAAAGTATTGGATTCGATTGGTGAATATGACTTCAGGTCCTAACTTCTTCCACTCATTATTACTGAGGCTTGAGAAACTGCCCGGTCTTTTTGCAAAGAAGTCGGACCATCTGCCATATAATATTTTTATAAATCTAGTCATCCCACAGTTATTTAGGTTTCTCAGGCCAGCAATAAGGATGATATTCAAATGTACAAATTATTTCTCTAATGTATATGATCGTATACAATATTTTTTCTGAAAACATTTCACCTTCATTCAATCCAACAAAGAGAGAAATATATGAATGAGGTTGATAAAATAAGGATGTCTAAATTTCGGGACAATCTTCGGAGATTGAGAGTAGAATTGATTGGATCGCAGCACGATTTGGCAAGTAAATGTAACGTGCAAAGATCAAAAATCAGTGCCCTTGAAACCAATTCAGATGCTAATCTGAATCTTACTACGTTATTTGAACTTGCGCGTGGGCTTGGTGTACACCCATCTAAGTTGATTGATTACCCATTCGATTTTGAGTGAAAAATTGAATTAGTCAAACTGTGATATTCTTTCCTGACAAGTTTGGGAGACAATCCTTTTCATTAGATTTATTTTTGTTAATAATGAAAAGGTTTCTTCTTTGGTTATCAGATAATCAGGTTGATATCTAGCATCAATATATCCTCGTTTTAGTAAGTCAAATAATCTTTTCTCTTTGCTATCATTGTTTGGGATGAGAAATATTGCATACAGTTCAATAGATAATTCTTTAGTATACTTTCTCAGTTTAGCAAGACTATGGATTTTTGGCTTGTAGCCAGTAAAGACTAATAGCATGGTATTATAAAAATTTTCGCAGGCTTGATGTAACTCGAATGCGGCCTTTCTGTAACTCCCACGTTCATATGCGTTAGTTCCATCGATAAGGAATTCGTCAGCAACAATGGACCAAATATTAAAATATTCTTTTGCTTTGATCTTCTCTTCTTCCAAGGTTAGAACCTTAGCTTTTTCAAATTCATAATTTCCATCGTCGAATAATAATATCCCCTCCTTGATTATATCAGTAAAAAAATACTGGCCAAAAGATAGCCCGTAATTGACGTAGTCAATTGTGTGGGAAATAATATTTATTTCTGTTTGAAAATGAAATCTATTAACAATTTTGTCACTAATCAAATGCTCTTTTGAACTATCATCTTTCATTATTATCAGAAAATCATAGTCACTGATATATTCAAACGTTATCCCATTCTCGACATATTTATCCTCTACATAGGTTCCTTTAGCATAGCTACCAAATAGGATGACTTTTGCTGGCTTTATGAGCTTGATAATCGCATTTGCTACATCATTTATTTGCTCCTGCTTAGCTTCCGGAAGATGTGAAAGAGATGTTTTCATACTATTGTAAAGTTAAGAAAATTCTCAAAAGTAAATGCGATTTAACTACTTCTCTATTGGATGTTCTTTAGCGTTGTTGCTTACAATTCATTTAACTACGTTCATGTTGAATACTCTGAATCCTCACAAATAGAGACGAGAGCTGATTTATAATATTGATCACATCACTATTCCACTTTTTCTTTACGATCGACAAAAAAATGTAAAGGACTCGCAATTAAAATACTAACTGGTAGGAAATAATATAGGTATTTTAAGTTTTTCCATAAGGGGAATGACCAAACATTTATAAAGGTTCCTAGAAGACAGAAGGCAATAATGAAAATGAAATTTAATAGAACTATCTTTTGTAAGAGGTTAATTTTGAGCTTTTTGCCTATGTAGGTTAAAACGAAATTATACGGTATCAATATCACAATTGAACAAAGAATTGGTGTAAAAAGGAAAATATTATAGACCCTTTGCACCTGATAATATTCCTGGAATGTTCCGGAGAATATATTGTGATCATGAAAAATCTCGACCTGAATATAATCTCTAATTACCACGCATAGCGGAATAATGATAAAAGCTAAAGCTAAATTTAATAGGATTCTATTTCTCATTGTGATATGATTAGTCTGGACTGTAGGCTTCCCGCAAAATCAGACCATTCAAAAGTAGAATTTAGCTGCTAATTGACCTGCAACAAATCTGCAGGTGTTTTGAGGCCTAGCACTTGATGTGGCCTGTGATTATTATAATCGTACATCCACTCTTCTGATTTCTCTCTGATCTCATCCAAGGTTCTAAATATGTATGCATTTAATAATTCCCTTCGCATTGATCCGTTAAAGCGTTCCACATATGCATTCTGTGTTGGCTGACCTGGCAGTACAAATATCAGGGTGATCTTCTATCAGGTAAAGTCTAATGTAATTCCGTATTTCACTCCTTTGTCAGAAATGCCAGGAAGTGATTAAAGAGTCTAAATTCTTTGTTTAACAGATAATGTAAATTGGGTTAACCACCATTCTACGTTTATGGATATGTTTTTCTTGTTAAGATATGGTGCCAATCGGTTAATATTTGTTTTCATTATTTAGTTTTTATATTATATTTTGTTGAAAGTTAATTGGTGCTAATAATTTTAACTGGACTGTTAATTATGAATTTTAAATATAAAGAATGTACTGTTCTGTTGATGCTATGCTTGGTCACAATTTGTACTCATGCGCAACCATTTATACAAAGTAAAGCGAAAACGGATTCAACATTATCAAATTTTGGGAGGCCAGGATATTTTCTGATTAAAGGAAAGATCAAAAATACTAATTCCACTTTCTTTGAATTTGTCATGACTTCATATCTGGACGATGAGATGCAGGCTGTGCCAATTCAGAAAGATGGTAGCTTTGAGCGCAAAATTGCAATATGTAATAGTCAGGATGTCTATTTGCTTCTAAATAATGATGTGGTACCATTAACGATGAAGGAAAATGATACACTTACATTAAACTGGGATGAGAAGGATTTTAATAGGACTTTTCAATTCAAAGGAACCAACAGATTGAGAGATAAACTTCTACATATACAATTCGCTGTTTTCAAAAAGCATCGTCAGGGGGAAATGAAGATGAGGGAGGAGTTGTCCCAGCAGAGCAGTACTCAGTACACTGATGAGCAGAAGTATACTTTAATCAATAAACAATACAATCGTACGCTTTTTACAACGCTCTCTCTTTCTGAGAACGGATCATTGCCTCTTGACCACTTACTGTTGGCAAATTACTTTAATTATTGTGAGTTACTGAGAAGCAATGGCCTACTACCCAGGTATAAGCTCACCATTATAACAGATAGTTTGCCAAAAAACTCAGAAGATACGGCAGTGGTCAATGGAGAAAAGCGTTTTTTTCCTAAGTATACCGTCCTTCATAATTATGTAAACTATATAAGCGAAAGTGACGACTGGTTTAAAAATATCGCAAGCTACCGTGAGTTCATCTTCAATTATATTCGCTCTTCCAGCGCAATGTCTGGGGCAAACTATTTATATCCCGTGCAGAATACTGTGCTTAAGGAGTATCATCTTGTAAAAGCAAATATTGTTTCGCCACTTATTCAGGATTGGCTCTTTACGAAGTCTGTTATCTTGGGTTTTATTCATTATGATTTCGAAAGTGTTGAGTCAGCTTATCAATGCATTTATCCAGAGTATCGGACAAGATTCTTTAAACAAGCCCTCTCTGGTTATTATGAAGCCATACGATTTCTCAGGCCAGGGAGCAAGGCCCCGGCATTCACTTTGAAAGATGAAAACGGGAAAGAGGTATCGCTTTCAGATTTCAAAGGGAAAGCGGTGTATATTGATTTCTGGGGTGTTTATTGTGGTCCGTGTATATATGAAATAGAAAATGAAGCCGCTAAAATGTATGATTTCTACAAAGACAAAAATCTAGTCTTTATCAATATCTGTGTGGATGTAAAGGAAAATCAATGGAAGAATGCCCTCAAAAAGTATAACATGCATGGGGTAAATCTCTTTGCTGAAGGTTGGGTGAAAAATCCGGTATGTCAGGCATATAATGTTACAGGAATTCCTCATTATGTGTTGATTGACAAGAATGGTAATATTGCTAACAATAATGCAGGTAGACCTTCAGATTTTAATAGGTCTCTAGGCCAGAATGAAATTGATAAGTTGAAATAATTGCTGATGCCCTGCAAGCGACTATTGATGATTTACTTTATTAGCTAATTTTATCTTGACAGGGGATTTCTACAATCTTATTGCATATAGGTTGTTCCTTTAAGCTGTCATTTCCAGGGATCACTAAAAAATCGTAATCGTTTAAGTATTCGTATAGTGTATCTTTTTCCTTGTATTGATCTTACTACATAACTATCTTTTCCATAACTTCCGAACAGAATAACTTTTTCAAACTGACTATTGATTGCACTTTATCGTTTATTTGGCTGTGTTTTGCTTCCGGAAGATGTGAAATAGATGTGTTCATACTAATTTAAAGCTAATAATATTCTCCCAATTACATCCAGTTTAACAGTTCTTCTCTGCCTCTTCTGGTATTTAGGAATTTAGCATTTAGTCGGTTTAATATGTTGTTATTCCCATTTCTTTCCAGAATTCCAGGCGTTTTTTGCACGTGAACAAAATAAAATGGAAAAGGCAGGCGGATGGATTCATTTCATCATCCCGCCTTCACAGTACACACAATGGATATGAAGAAGAATTTTTTACTGGCGATTGGTATGACAATGATAATATGCAACACTTGTTTTTCACAAATCAGCTCCCCTGGATTGGGCAAGGCGAAGACGGCCACCTGGCTAGCAGTTGGTATTAGGCAGGATTTGGATACCATTCAAAAATGGCAATCTGTTTCCTATATTGGAATCGGAAGAAAAAGTAATCCTGAACAATGGGATCCGCTGTTTAAACCTGCAATTCTCGTTTTCAATCAGGAATTTTACCATCAATTTAACCAACATTGGCAATCCTCCTTTGCATTAAGCTACCGTAGGCAGGATGAGTATATAGAGAATTCTCCCTACGTCCACAGCAGCCCAGACATTCAACAGGAGTTTAGGTTGTACAGCAGGTTATCCTATACAATAAAGAACTCCAGACTGAAATTCGTTCCCACATTCAGACAGGAATTCAGAAAGTTTTATACGCCTGATTTTAATCATATGCCGGAAGATTTTCAATTCCGCTCCAGATTGCGGCTGCAGCTCAGTCTGTATTTAAATGGAAATCAGACACGCAGACTTATCGCCGGATCGGAGCAGTTGTTTTCAATCAGTAAATACGCAGGTGCAAACTCCTGGTCTGGTTTTAATTATCATGAAAGCAGGTTTTCATTGTATTATTCTGTAAGCCCTCAGGCTATTCCTTTCACCTTTAGCCTGGGGTATGTGAACAATCTTGTTGGTGTTCACCATCCTTATGCTGTTCATTATTTATCATTTGATGTGATCTTTGAAAATCCATTTAAACGGCATGCAAGAAAAAAAACGCACCGCAATAGGGATTTGGAATAGTCTGGAAAGCCAGGCTACAGCTCATAAATCATTCTGGCAATAAAACTATATCCGCTGTTTTGATGTGCTATAGGAATACCTGAGGCCATACCAATACCCACATGCTTAGCTAACTGAACTTTAGCTTGTGGCCGTAGTACAGTAACGATCTCATGGTCTTTAAATTCCTGGTTCATTTCTACACCAATAAAATGACTGGCAACCATGTAGTGCATGCTGACGTTAAGTAGGTAGGTCGATTCATTTCGCTGAGTTTCAAAATCTTTGTAAAACTCAGGCCCCATGTATACCATCGAATGCAGATGGGTTCCCCATCGTTTGGCTACGATCAAAAAAGAATTGAAACTATTGCCCTTGATGAGTCCCAGGTGATCCTGGATCGATTCGAAAGAATGAAAGCGTAATTCATAAATCCCACCGGCAGCCATGGAGAGCCTTGCTTTTTTATTCACGAAAAAAGTATACTGAACCGCAGGCTTAATACCTTCGATTTTGTTTTTTGGTGCAACAATAGTCCCACCATTCTGGTAACTTCTGCTGTGGAACTGAAAAGGTATTTCAATCTCCAGACCTAACCTGTTTACCGGTGCAAACTCATACTCTATAAAGCCTCCCTGTGTAGCATAATCAACATTCTTTTCAGTTTCATATCCGATATTAAGTTCACGTTCCCCTTTTCTCGCCCCCAGATCGCGAACAATATCATTAAATACGGGTTCGGCATGTTTAATCTTTAAAGGGAGGCTATCAATTTTCTGTGCCATCGCCGCGGAGGTCCCTAAAGTAAAAACGATCAGGTTGAATATTCTTTTTCTCATCATTGCTGTGTTTGTATAGGGCAAAAGAAATCCGGGAAACTGGAAAGAAATGGGAAAAGAGAAATTTCAACCATACAACTGTTCAAATCGCAATCCGATGGGTACAGTTGGATATAATTCTATAATTTTGTAAAACGATGAAAGTACTGGTAATAGAAGATGAGGCCGAACTGCGGGAAATTATTCAGCAATCACTGGAGAAACAGAGTTATCTTGTAGAGACAGCAGGCACATTTACCGAAGGATTGGAAAAGATAGCTTCCTTTACCTATGATTGTATCCTGCTGGATATTATGCTTCCTGATGGCAGTGGTTTAAATTTATTGGACGAATTGAAAACCATCAACGGATCGAATAATGTCATTATCATTTCGGCAAAAGACTCGCTCGAAGATAAATTAGCAGGCCTGGATGGTGGTGCTGATGACTATCTGGTGAAGCCCTTCCATCTTGCAGAGCTCAATGCCAGGGTAAAATCAGTAGTAAGAAGAAAATCATTGAATGGCAATAACAAGGTTGAGCTTGCAGCGCTCTGTGTCGATTTGCAGGAGCGTCTTGTTACCGTAAATCAAAAAGAGCTGGTTTTAAACCGAAAAGAATTCGACATTCTGAGCTATCTGGTGATCAATAAAAACAGACTGGTTAATAAAACCGCCTTGGCAGAACAGGTTTGGGGAGACCATATGGATGAGGCCGACGATTATGAGTTTATCTATTCACAGATTAAAAATCTGCGTAAAAAGTTGCGGGACAGCGATTCCGGTGTAGAGATACAGGCAGTTTATGGGATCGGTTATAAACTTACTGGTATATGAACCTGCTCAATTACACACTCAAATATCTCTATGTAACGCTATTGGTGGTCATCAGTATCTGGGCCGTCATCTTTTATATCCGGATGATTGATGAAATAAGGGATAGCTTAGACGATGGACTGGAAAATGATAAGATGCTGGTTATTCAAAAGGTTGCCCATGATCCTGCCACCATTTCCAGGGCAGGATTTGATGAACATAATTATTCCATCAGGCAGATCAGTAAAACGCTGGCGAAGGATGTAAAGGATGATTACAGGGATACGATGATGTATACCTTAAATGAAAAAGATCTTGAACCATTCCGTGTGTTAACTACTGCTTTTGAGAATGATAAGGTGTATTACGAACTAAAAGTGGTGGCTTCTACATTAGAACAGGATGATCTGGTGAGATCCTTATTCTATAGTTTGCTGGGCTTATATGTTGCCATATTGATCAGTATCCTGGTGATTAACAATGTCCTGCTCCGAAAAATATGGATACCATTTTATCAATTGTTAGCGCGACTGAAAGTCTTCCGGCTGGATCAGGATATCCGGATTGAAATTACTGCAACCGGTATCAAGGAATTTAAAGAGCTTAATCTGGCGATCAGTGCCCTGGTAGATCAATCCGTTAAAGCTTATGGCAGTCAGAAACAATTTATTGAAAATGCTGCCCACGAATTACAGACTCCATTGGCCATTAGTCTCAACAGACTGGAATTGATGACAGATGACCAAAGCCTGTCACAAAGCAATATGGAATCTATTGACCAAGTGATTACAACGCTCCAAAGGCTTGCCAGACTCAATAGGTCATTACTGATCATATCAAAAATAGAAAACAAACAATATGGTGCAGTTGAAACCGTTGTCATCAATGATCTGGTAAAAGCCATGGTCAATGAATATCAGGATCTGGCCGAAGTGAGACAGGTAAGCCTGCTGGTTGAGGATGAAGGGATCTTTAATGCCGTGATGAATAAGGATCTTGCTGCGATATTGATATCCAATTTATTGAAGAATGCCATTAACCATAATATCTTAAATGGAATGGTGAAAATTTTAGTTGGCCGGAACAGTATCACCTTCCTGAACTCCGGGAAATCACAACCATTAGACCCTCAACAGATTTTTGAGCGTTTCAGGAAAGGAAGTCAATCAAAAAATAGCACGGGATTAGGATTGGCAATCGTTAAATCCATTACCAGCTTATACGGTTTTGATTTGCAGTATTCTTATGATGAGGCACATATGCATCAGTTTAAAGTGGTTCTGAGAACTTAAAACTAATGCTTTTTCCTAACCACTTTTCCATTCCAGTTTCTTTCCAGTTTTACCTTTTTATTTTGTGATATCAATTTATCTTAAATTATATATCATGAAACACCTCATCATTATTTCAGCAATACTGCTTAGCACAAACTTGTTGTCCGCACAAGACTTATCCTCTGCTGACGTTCCATCGGTAGTCAAAAACTCTTTCCATAAAATTTTCCCAAAAGCTGATCATGTGGAGTGGGAAAGAAAAGGGGATACGTACAATGCAGAATTTGATATCAACTGGAGAGATCACGAAGTATGGATCAGTCGTACAGGTGCTATTCTCAAATATAAAAAAGAGCTGAAAGCAAATGAATTACCTTCCGCAGTTACTGCACAGATTAAACAAAATTATGGGAGCTACCGCATAGATGATGTTGACCAGTATGAAGTAAACAAACGGTTTTACTACAAAGTTGAACTGAAGAAACATGATGAAGAAAGAAAAATTCTGTTTGATCAAAAAGGTAAGATTTCTAGTCTCATGCTGTAAATTTAATCCATTTATAATTCAAGGTTAGTATATCTGCTTGTTTTAGTTATTGGAGAGATACATATTATATTTTTTTTAGGAATATGTATCTCTCATCTATTTCTTGACCTTCTCAGCCACAATTTCTTCTCATTTGTTCCTAATTATTACAGGCGATAGGTAGAGAAAAACTAACAAGATAGGTTGTGCTACAAGTGCATCCTCTCTTTTAATTTTGGATAATTCAAAGGGAGCCTAGATGTGGATTGCAGCAAATCAAAAAGACAAAAAATGTAGGCAGGAATTGTAAAATATATAATAAAAATATATACAATAAAACTTCGGGGATAGGACAAAATAGGTTTTATGATAATAATTCAATGATCAATAGCTTTCATATTATCCCCCTGCTGTTCCCTTATTTTGGCTCTTCCACTTTGGGTTTTCTTCTCCTGGAAATGGTTTTAGCCAATTGTTTTTCAGTGATTTCCCGGAGTTCCGCAAGACTCTTTTTCAAATCAATGATCAATTCAATAAGCAATTGCACATGAAGATCGTCTGAATTCAAGAGTCTGAAGCACTGGTCATCCGCTAGATTGAATTGTTTTCTCAATATAGGAGGCACCCTATAACGTTGGGCAGTCAGTACACAGGCATAGGTGAACAAACACTTTATGGTTTCTACTAACAAGCGTTCATAATACTGCTTTAGTTTTTTGTAACTTTTCGATTTTTTGTACATGAGGTAGTAGGGTTTGTACCTGTAGGATTCATTGTCTAATACTTCATCATGAAAATCATGAACCTCGTCAATGTTAAGGATGTCTATTAACTTCAATTTATAATCTGCCAGTTTGAAATTTGCTTCCGCACAATTGGTCACATATAAATCTCCGGTAGTATAGAAAAAGGCCAAATCCAGAACGGGTACTTCGTCCGGATCATGGAATTCTTTCTTGTACATTCTCATAGACCGCTTGAAGGTTAAAACATAAGCATATTCGTAAACATCATCTAATACGAAGGAGATCATATTGCCCAGGCCTCTGAGACAAATATTAACATCGAACGGGTCATTTACGGAAGTTTTCATCATGGTTAGTTTTCTAGGTTACCAATTATTTTCTCTTCTCAGTTTGTACATTTAAATTGTTGAACGAATGTATTTCAAATTAGCGAAAACTCCACATGTTTTGCCGGGAGTGTCTTCATTTGTCTTCGTTTGTCTTCATTTGTCCTGTTCATACAGGACAAATGAAGACAAACCGCTCAAGGCATTTGGCCCATCGTCCATATGCTGAAATTAGTCCCTAGTTGACTAAACACAGCATTTCAAATTGCAACTGGGTTTGTGAAATTCATCCGGATAATTGATGCGCTGGTTGACAATGATTGAGCTCGTGCAAGGTACGTGCTTGTGAATGATTCGGTACGTCCTCGGGCAAGGTGCCATTCAAATCCGCCTTAGGTAAGCCCTACCTGCGTATTTTTTTTACTAGCTGTTTTCGGTGGTACCTAGGCCTTACCCGAAGCTTAGTTGAAAGTTACCTTCCCCGAACAGTTCTACAGCACTTCCCCTACAGTTCAGGGGGAATCTTCGAATTGACCCGGTAGTTGTTCATTCAATGTTGCTTTTTTTACCCTACGGGTATAGGTTAATCACACAAGACAAATGAAGACATTGTGATAAATTTATCTGAGAATGTAAATTATTTGATTTCAGAAATTATACTTTTGATTTTCATTTAAACAAATAAATACGATGGCCGAATATGATGGAAAATTCCTACGAGGAATTATTGGTCCCGTGGTTTTTAAAAAATCGAGGGGACGGCAACAGGTAATTGCCAAAACAGAACCCGGTACAACAAAGCAAACAGAAGCCACTAAAATAGCTTCCGCGAACTTTGGTAAGGCCGGCTTTATGAGCAGTCAGATCAAGAATGCATTTGACGAAGAAACGGATATAGCGGAAGATGGTTCTTTACATGCGCGACTTAGTGCAGTGCTCAACCAGGTGCTGATGCTGAGTCGTGACCAGGAAACCGGAGAGTACCATTTTGTAGAAGACAGCTTCTACGGACTGGAAGGTTTTGAATTTAATCAGGCACGGCGCTTAACAGAACGGCTGCCAGGAAAACTCCAGGTAAAGCTTGAGGACGGAAAGTTGCAGGTAACTTATCCGAATAGGGAGCTACCCAGGACGCTTAAATTCGTCACGGGCAGCACCGCCTGTGAACTGTGTTTCAGCATGGTCCTTTTCCGGTTAAAACAAGGTTTGGTATCCAGGACAGTTAACCGGCAGTCAGTAATGGTGGAAACTGAGGTCTTCGATTTGAACGGGTTATCCTTTTCCTTCGAGGTTCCGAACGACTGTTTGTGTTTGCTGGCGGTTACCCTGCAATATTACAACAGGAAAAGACCAATCTCCAAGCACAACTTGAATGTGGGGGGGATCTATGACGCCAGGATTGTACCTGGTGTGTACGATGAAACCAGAGAATTTCTATGGGCAGAAAATGACTTTTATTTATAAAAATTTTATAAGGATCTTTTTACCACACACCACCAATGGGCCGCATCAATTTTTTGGTGCGGTCTTTTTTGTTTCCCGGGTTTAATCCATTGTTCCTGTTTTAGAAATTCAGCATCGTCCTGATCAGCATACCGCAATCATAGGTACGCTGAAAATCTAAGGTCTGAATGTCCTGTTCACACCAGACAAATGAAGACAAACAAAGACAAATGAAGACACTTGTGTCTGAAGATGAGGTAATTATGAATTATTGCTGTACGTTTGACCTAACGAATTTAACCTACCGGTAGTAGAGACGTTTAATTAACAGATTAATTCAAATTCTAAATTTTAAAAAAATGGGAATCGTAAGAAATGGAATACTGGGAAGTGTTTCAGGCTCAGTAGGGCCAGTAGTGCTATGCACTTACCGTGACAAGGAAGTTGTCAAATCAAAACCAAAAAAATCATCAAAGCCAGCGGTGCAATCGCAGATTGACCAGCGAAGCAAATTCAAAATGATCACAGAGATAATGTCGTCTCTCTCGGACACCATTGAGTATGGTTACAAATCTGCCGATAAATCCACCTCGGCAATGAACAGGGCTGTGCGTTACCATCTCGACAATGCAGTAACCGGTGTATCACCAGATTTCAAACTAGATTTAAGTAAACTGAGACTCACCAGTGTGAACAAGGCTTCATTATTTGATACTGAAGTTGTCGCCGTGGCAGGCAGAATGCTGGAACTGACCTGGGGAGTTTCGGAGGAAGCAGACGAGGCTTTAAGGGTATTGCGCGATACCGATTATGCCATGATTCTATTTTATGGGGAAACTACGCAATTGTTCCTGAGCCAGAATCGGCTGGCCGTAAGGGGGGCAGGAAAGCATACGGCGAAATTTCCCCGCTTGTTTCTCGGAGATACGATCCATGGATGGATGTTCTTCTTGTCTAAAGACGGGAAAACAGTATTCAGGGATGCCTATCTCGGCGAGTACACACTTATTGCTTAGTCGCCATAGCTAAGTAATACAACTGGAATTCCCGGCCGGAAGCTGAACTGGCCGGGTTTCCATTACCAACAAATCTTTTTTTACACATTCAAAATTTACAACGATGACTACAAAAATTTATCAAACTCCCCATAACCGGGAGCAGGAAGATGATATCTCCTTCCTTACACCTTCAGTACCATTTCTGCTGTTTATTGCCTTACTGCTGATGTGGTTTTTTGTACCGATGCTCCTGAACAGGATAGATGCAACGATAGGAAATGTAGACCAGAGCATCTGGTTGCTGGTTCTCCTGAGCATGATCAGTTTCCTTATGGTCTGCGGACTGTGCTGGTGGCTTTTACAACAATTCTGGCTGGTTTTGCAGCTTCCCCCAATTGAACAGATGGTTTCACAATTTAATAGTCTACTGTTATGGCAGCAACTAAGTTTTTATTATGCATCTTTTGCTTTGCTCTTGGTGGCAGCATTGGGTTGCCTGATCGCCATTTGTTAAAGAAGACAGCTGAGGTAAAGCAGCTTGAGGCCCAACGCACAGCAATTGTCCAGATAGCGACGAATGAACTGGGGGTAAGGGAGAAAACAGGGAATAACGATGGCGAAAAAGTTGAGGCTTACCTGAAATGCGTTGACCTCAAAAAAGGGCAACCCTGGTGTGCTGCATATGTCAGCTGGGTGTTTGCCAAAGCAGGATTTAAAGCACCGCGTTCCGGCTGGTCACCGAGCCTGTTTCCCTCATCGCGATTAGCAAGGTCGGCTCTTCCCGGTAATGTGCTTGGCATCTACTTTCCAGCTTATAAACGCATAGCCCATGTGGGACTGATTACTGGCGTAGATGGCGAATGGATTGTTAGCGTAGAAGGAAATACCAATGTCACCGGTAGCCGGGAAGGAGATGGTGTATATAAAAAATGGAGGCACATCAAGACCATTTACAGGATGGCTGACTGGCTAAGAAAGGAGGAAGGAAAGTGATGAAACGCAGATATGACTTACATTTTTTTATGCTGCTATGTTGCTTCCTCCTATGCAGCAGCTGCGGTTTATTAAGAAAGACGGTAAAGACAAAAGACCTGATGCTTCTCGATTCTATTGCCAAAAGCGAAATGAAGGTGAGCAGCCAGGAGGAAAAGCTGACCAATACACTGATTTTGGGTGTAGACAAGGATTCTGCTGCCGGTAATTATCAGGTGAAGATATGGCCAAAAGGCAGTTTCACTATCAGCAGTGGCAATGGTTTTGAAGGGGAGGCAGACAGTGTGCAGATCAGCGGGGATTTCCAGCGAGTTGAAAATCGGGCTGCAGTGCGCTATTCGTCCGGCTCAGAAAAAACACAGTTCAATGCCAGTGAAAATCAGGAGACAAGGATCAAAAATAAATCGGAACAAAGCAGTGTCAGGCGTTCATTCGATTATAAGCTCATCGCGGGTGTGATTATTTTATTGACTGTTATCACATTTCTTGTATTTGGAAAAAAAATAAGTGCACTTAAATCGTGCTTTTTTAAAAATAAAGAATAAAGTGTCAGAAGGACTTGTGTATCAATTGTCTGTAAAATAGGCTTATAATTATGTTTTTATAACCCTTGGAGAATGGTTATTCTGATCTATCGTATAAATTAATAGTTGGTAAATCGGCCAAGTTGATAAATTTTTCTTAAACCAATTTTATTCTGCTAGGAGCGATAAAATTATACAGTTACGTTAATAGATTTGGATTAATACCTACAGCATTTGAAAAAATTATCCTTCATATGGTTATGTATCCTCGATATGAAATTTCCGCATGATTGCGGTAAGCATATTATTGCAATGAAGATTGCAGGGAAGATCGAAGAGTCAATCAGAAGCCAGTTTTTACAGCCTGGCGCACAGTTACCTCCAACAAGGGCAATAGCTGCTCATTTCGGTGCAGGAGTGAGCAAATCAACCGTTGATCTTGCCTGGCGAATTTTGAAAGAGGACCTGAAATTGATTGTCACCCGGTCGGGGCATGGTACGCATGTCGTTTCAGTATTACCTGAAAAGAAGCAGGAACTGAAAGACCGCAATGTACCTAAATTCAGGCCCAGAGGAGCTTTGTTTAATAAGGAGTGCATACTTCCAACAGACAATGTAATGAAAGGTCTGGATAACGAAATATTTAAAGGAGCCAGGTATTATTCTGTACAGGATGACCATAGGTTGGGAAAAATACTGCTTCCCTCATTGGTGAATAACCTGTTGACGTTGGTAAATGAAGGTTTATGTACTGCCTACAGAGACCATGAGTTGTATTATATGCAGGGATATCAGCAGTTGATCCATCACATTTGCCGGGCATTGCTTACACCACGAAAAATTTTTGTATTGGCAGATACGGCATCGGTACAGGTTGCAGATGCGGTAACCGGTGCAGGCTTTAAATGGGTAACAGTGAAGACGGATGCCTCCGGAATGATAATGGAAAGCCTGGAAAGTGTGCTGGAGAAGGGGAATGTAGGGATGGTGTATGTACGAAGCCGGTCGATTGTGCCCTGCCGGCAGATTCTGGGTGCAGATCGTATTGATTGCTTACTGGAACTGCAGAAGAAGTATGGTTTCATTCTTATTGATGACGACAGGTATGCAGGTTTTCAGGAGCATAACCGCCATTTGCTGATGGATAAAGCATATGACAGACATGCGAAGGTGATTTATATCCGGCCGGTTTCACGTACGCATCCCGACCTTTCGGAGATCAACATTGTAGTGGCCAGACGCAAAATGATTGGCCATTTGAGAAGCTTATTTCAAAAGGTAGGTAAGCTGCTGAACATGAGAATGAGCCGTTCGCTGAATATACTGGTGGACAACGGGTTGTTGACTAAATACGAGTACAGGATGCATCGCCAGTTACAGGTGATCAGAACAATGGCCTGCAATACATTGCTGGAATCGGGATTATGGAAAAAAGAAGGGTTGTTTCAGGATGATGGGTTCTTTTTTTACCTGGAGTTGAAAAATGGAATGTTGCCTCCAGACATTCATGAACTGCTTCTTGATGAACATATTTTCCTAATGGAGACTGCAGCATGCGGGTATAACCCGGGGCAGTCTACCATGATATTGAGTATTGCGGCTTATCTGGATGGCCAGCATTTAATCGATGATATTAAACGGCTGAATAGCTTCATTCTGCTTGTGATGAAGCTTAAAAACGAAGATAGTAATCACAAATTAACCTGAGTTTTTTACAATTAACCTTAAAAAAAAATGAAAAGAAAGAAGAAAAAAAATGTGTTTGATTCTGCTGACCTGACTCAAATTTTTCAGAAAAACATTCGCACAATTCTCCGCTGGACAAAGAAGAAGATCGTAAACGGAAATAAAGTGAGTGGGCGGTATTATTATGCTGCAGATGAGATTAATGCGCTGGTCCGTAAGCGAGAGGAAGGTAAGAGTAGTGATGAAAAAGCTTAATTATTATCCATTATTTATGGAGAATTTAAAAAAGTATAAAATTAAAATTATGAGTACAGTGAAATATAAATCAGAAGAAGTTATACCCATTGTAGCAGGGGTATTGTGTTTATCGGGATTAGGTATGGTTAGCCTTACTTTTAAACTTGCCCTGGAAGGGGTGTATGCAAAGCTGAAAGGTTTGGTTTCTCCTACAGAAGTAACGAAACAGATGGTCCATTTGGTGGAGAATCTGCAGGATGAAACGTCTAAAGTGATCCTGGATTCCTCCAGGAAGATTTATTATTGCATGGAGCAGATATGTGGGATGTTTAGTTTGAAAACGAAGAATTTGCTGTTGACTGAAGCCAAGCTTGATATTTATTCAATGTATTATGCTTTTAGCAGTTTTGGCCCCCTGGAAGAAGGGCAGGAAGAGATTCCTGCAGATAAAGTGTTTGATCTGGATGAGGTGACCCATTATATGTGTACGCTGCGCGGATTGTTTTCGAGGTTGTGTTATTTATTGAAGACCGGAGAGGTTGATATGGAGCTGGATGCGGAGTATTGGAACTGGGATATTTATACCCCCCATTATTGCCTGTTTGATTTACATAGCGAGAATGAGGTGATTAATTTGATTTCAAAGCTGTCATGGGAGCTGGATGAGAATTACAATAAACTGATCGTGATGGATTTGAGGAGCTGATGGGTTGAGCGTTTATACCTTATCTAAATGTAATAGCCAAATTAAGCTGTATTTTTGTATCAAAGTCGACAGGAGGCTGTATCAAATTAGATGATGCAGCCTTTTTTATTTTAATAAGTTTTGTACCATCTCTGGACACCAACGCGTTCATTTGCATTTTAGTCATCTGATTTTGAAAAAGGTCAATGAAACAGCTCTTTTAGGCTGCTTTTTTTCTGATATTTTGTGCAATTGCGAGTAAGCCCCATTCGATGGCCACTTTTTCCTTTCCACGGAGCCTAAAGCGGCGGAACCCGTGGTTCTGTTTGATATTTCCGAAGACAGGTTCTACATCATAACATCGTTTCTTTCGCCGCTGTATTCCTTCTTCGCTGTTCAGCTTTTCGAATGCGTTTTGCTTAAGCCTGTTCAGGTTTTCATTGATTTCAATGATGCGGTTCTCTTTTGATTTATGGCAAACTGCTCTCATAGGACAGTTTTCACAATTCCTTGCCTGGTATCTTTTAAGGGTTTGCTTAAAGCCTGTTGTCGTCTTTTTTGTGTAAGACCCGATTGACAGCATTTGCTGGCCCATTGGGCAGATATAACAATCCTGCTGCTGGTTATAAAAAAGCTTGTCTGCCCCAAAAGGAGATTTGCTGTTGTACTTACCCTTCTGCTGTTTATCGAACATGCCATATTTCACAAAAGCCTCAACTTTCTGATCTTCCAGCAGTTGGTAGTTTTCCTCAGAACCATAGCCTGCATCTGCTGTAAGTTTCTTTGGTGCTTTTCCAAAGCTGCTTACGTGTTGTTCCAGGTGGATCTTCAGGGTAGTCGTGTCGGTTGGGTTGGGATGTATCGTGTAATTGACGATAAACTGGTTAGAGGTAGATATCTGTACATTATAGCCGGGCTTCAGCTGTCCGTTTTTCATGTGGTCTTCTTTCATCCGCATGAAAGTAGCATCTGTATCTGTCTTGCTATAACTGTTTCTCTCGCCCAAAATAGCCTCCTGAGCTTCATATCTGGCTATATTCTGCGGATAATTTTTAGTTACATAATTTAGCTTATCCTTCACTTTCTTGTCTATATCTTTCCGCCCGGCAAGCTTTTCATTCAGCTGCTCTACAGCTTGCTTTACCTTCTCACTATCAATCTGTTTAAAATCAGGCGGCTCAGGCATCTTGTCTTCATCACTGGCCACCTGTTGCGCATATTCCCAAATGTGGGTCAGCTGCTTTTTCATTTTTTCCTTATTGGTCTGAATGGATTTCTTCCAGACAAAAGTGTACTTGTTGGCACTGGCTTCGATCTTAGTCCCGTCGGTATTGATTTCCTCAATGCTTAATAAGCCTTCAGCGGCAAGTAGTTTTACCACATCCTCAAATACACTGCGAAGGGCATGTTTCAGGCGTACACCCCGGAAACGGTTGATGGTATTGTGATCTGGGTAGCTCATGGAGCTCAGCCACATAAAGTAGATGCTTTCACGGCAAGCGGCAGCCAGCTTACGGCTCGAATAGATATTGGTGAGATAACCATAAACCAGAACTTTAAGCAAAAGTTGGGGATGATAGCTGGAACTGCCTTTAATGTGGTAGGCTTTTAGAAGAGGTTCTATACTAATCTTATTAATCACCTCATTTACAACTCTAACAGGATGGGAATCAGGAATTAATTCATCAAGAGTGGGCGGGATGGCAAGAATCTGCTGTTGGTTATAGGGCTTAAATACGGGTTCTCTGATTGCCATATCTAGTGTGTTTTAATACATTAAATATATGAAAATCAAATAATTGAGTCAATAGCGCTGCGAAAAAATGTTATAAAAAATAAGCAGAGACAGAAGCTATAAATAAAAAAAGAGGCTGATCATGATTTATGATACAGCCTCTTTGTCTATATTTTTCCCTCCTCTGATTTTTTCATTTGCGTCAGGAAATGATATTTATCTTAAGACCCGTGTTACTAAAAGAAGTTGCTTTGCTACCAATATTTTGGTCACGGGTAAAGGCCCTGGTTCGGAGAAAAAAAACGCTTCAGCCCTGCCGGCACCCCGGAAATGCTGATAGGCCGTTATCATTTTCGACACCAGTACCAGGAACTGTTATTAGGCTCTAAGGTGACTTTTCTATCACAGCGGAAGCGGATTTGCTTTTGCTGCTTGTACAGCAGAAGAATGAACTGCTGGAACGGCGTTTAGCGTTGATCAAACTTTGGGGAGAAGACACTTGTTTTAATGCCCGCAGTATGGATGTTTACAGGTTAGCGTTGCATGAATTTGCTAATAGCATATATCAGTTATATAATATGCAGCTAAACCTTCACTGCGCGAAATTCGTTGAATGCAACGTGAAAAAATAAAACAAGTTTTTCCAGGTATTGATATCATTCCCGGCATAGCATGTATGCTGCTGATGTTCCAGGCTTACCTTATCGCTCCCTTATCGCCAACACTGGCCAAAGATTTCAGTTCTTCGCTGATCAACCTCGCCGTACCTGCATTTGCAATCCCTTTTGCCATAGCCGCGGGTGGGATGATTTTACTAAAGCCTGCAGTTGATCTGCGCAAATGTTTTTTAGTTTCCCTGGCAGCGCTGTGGGCGGGTACCTATCTGCTCAGTATGGCCTGGTCGGCAACTGCATTTTTGCTGATCAGGGTGCTGACGGGGTTTGGTACGGGAGCTATGTTACCTTCGGCATTGTTACTGGCCATACGACCTGATGACAAAAAGCGTTCACTTAACCCTATGGTGCTGATCATATTTGCACTGGCAACCGGTATGACTTTCGGGCCCAGTTTGGGAGGCTGGTTCAATGGGCTGATTGGCTGGCGGGGTCTTTTCCGCTTGGTCATGATAGTGGCTGCCTTACTTTTTTTGGTTTATTGCCTGAAAGACAAACAAGAAAGCCCAGAGCGGATAGTGCAGTATAAAATGAAAACAAAAGCAAGCTCAGGATTGGATTGGAAAAGCACCTATATCTATAGCTTTGTATATTTAACGGGTGTTTTTCATTCAGGTGTATTTGTGTGGATCAGCTATTATTTTTCTACTCAATATGGATTGGATGAATTTCATATCGCAACTGATTTATTTATTTTCGGACTGCCCGGTTTTGTGGTTACCTTACTGATGCACTATTATCAGCTGGATAAAAAGGTGGTGAGTATCCTTTACATTGCACTTTGGCTGACGGTTACAGGACTGCTAATGTTGATGGGCAATTTGCCCTTGTGGATGGCCGAATGTTTACTGGGTATTATGTCTATTGGATTTGGCTGCAGTCAGCCTCTGTTTATAGGCATTCTTAAACTGCCGCGGGCAGGTGTATCTTTGATCGGGCCTGTTGCAAAAGGTTCAGGGCTTCTTTTTGCAGGTTATGGCAGCGGGCCATTAATGATGTTCGCATTACTCAACGTCAATTTGTGTGCTGCGACGTTTTTTTTGATCGTGTTAGTTTTAGCCCTTGCTTACAGTTCACTGCGTATATGGAACAAAGAGATTATTAAATGGACAGCAATATGAATTACGAACAAATTGCATTTACCGACGCGGTAAAAAAACTACAAGAGTTGTATGGCAGCCGTATGGCCTATGCGAGGATGGAAGCGGGTGATCATGAAGCAGGGTTTACTGATGACGAAATGAGTTTTATCAGTAGCAGGGACAGCTTTTATATGGCCAGCATCAGCCAGACTGGTTATCCTTATATACAACACAGAGGAGGGCCAAAAGGGTTTATTAAGGTATTGGATCATGCTACACTGGGTCTGGTTGATTTCAGCGGTAACAGACAGTACATCTCTGTGGGTAACGCGGCTGAAAATTCTAAAGTGTCTTTGATCCTGATGGATTATCCGCATAAAGCCCGGCTTAAGCTGTTTGCAGATCTAAAGATCGTTGAGATTTCGGACGACCCGGAACTTTTTGAAAAGCTTGATCCGGCGGGGTATAAACATAAAGCAGAGCGAATGTTACTTTTTTCGGTAAAGGGTTACAATTGGAATTGCCCGCAGCATATTACACCGAGATATACCCTGGAAGAAATAGAAGCAGCATTCGCTGAAAGGAATGGGTATGTACAGTCTTTGGAGCAGGAAATCAAACGCTTGCGGATGTTGAAGGGATAAATGATCAACCATGGCTTGCCTGGTAGGAAGGCCAGTTTCTGGCTAAAATATCTTCGAGATATTTGATCTCTTCCGGATAAGCTGTAGACTTGCGCTTCCCAAAATAGAGCGTATTTTCTACAAGAGGACTGCTTTCCCAGGCCAGTTTGATGACGTTGGCCGCTAACTCATTAGCACATAGGAAATCAGGCGCCACTGCAAAGCCTCTGCCATTTGAGATGCAGCGCAGAATTGAACCAAGAGAAGGTAAAACATATTTAGGCCTAAAGCAGGGTAAAGTGTCGAAACTGGCAGACCAGAAACGTTTGAGGTGTTCCATATCAGAAGCTGTAGTATACCAGATTTGCCTGGAGAGCCAGTCTTTCAATGCAGGCCGGTTATCTCTAAGCAGGAGTTCATCCAACTCAGTGGTATCTGTTTGGCTTCCACAGATCAGCACGATCCGTTCTTTGTTGAACGACTTGTATTCCTGGTTATGCTGCGTGCCTTTTTGTGGGCTGAGGATCAGGTCTAAAGTACCATTGTTCAGCTCCTGCAGCATCTGGGCATAATCGCCGAATTTGGTAACCAGGTTAAAGGGAAGCTCAGAAATATGCGCTTCGAGCATGTACTGAAAAATCTCTGCTGACATGCCTATACTAACCGTCGGCTTTTCCACCTTAGACTTCCGGTGAAGGTTATGCTCAGCCTCCTCGAGCTTATTCATATGGTCTATGATAAAATTGTAGAGCATTGTGCCCCGCTCGGTAGCTATCATTTTTCGGGTGTCCCTATCAAAAAGACGGTGACCGGCATAAGATTCCAGCGAACTTAAATGGAGACTTACCCCCGGCTGGGAAATAAACAAAGCTTGTGCTGCTGCAGATAACGTTCCCGTTTCATAGATAGCTTTAAAGGTCCTGAACCATTCTAAATTGATCATGGCCGATATGATTTTAGATATTCCATAACAACAGCATAGTCAAAGTTGTGCCACAATTGTTAGAACCTACAGTTGTGAAGAATTATTGCGAAATAAAATGATAATCAATTCATTGAAAGTTTAAAATATACACATTAAAACAAAAAATATTGGCTGACTCCGAATTTTTCGGAGCTGATCTGCTTTAAACTCTGAAAAAATTGGAGTAAACTGAAGAGATGATCAGTTTCCTGCGGAACCAGAATAGTCTTCCTTTCTGACGCCCAGTTTAGCTATTTTTGATTCTAATGTGGTTGGCTTAAGATTGAGTAACTCTGCTGCGCCGCTGCTTCCGCGAATACGTCCTTCTGTTTTTTTGAGCACAGAAATAATATAATTCTTTTCTGTTTCTCGCTGGACCTGTTTTACATCTTCGAGTGTTTCTATATTGGCTTTTTGGGAATGTTCTGCGGTGGCACTGTTAAGATGTTGCATCAATTGCAATTCGGAATTTCCGCTACTGAGAATTACGGAGCGCTCGATCACATTTTCAAGTTCACGGATATTGCCCGGCCAGTGATAACTGAGCATTGCGTCTATCATCGAAGCGGAGATACCCTTGAACTCTTTATTGAAACTGTTGCAGAAATTGCGGGCAAAAAAGGTGATTAATGCTACAATATCGCTTTTCCTTTCCCGTAAAGGCGGCAAGGTTATTGGAAATACGTTTAGACGATAATAGAGATCGAGCCTGAAATTACCTTCGGCAACTTCTTTTTCGAGGTTGCGGTTGGTTGCTGCAACGATACGGACATCCACTTTTTTAGGCATATTGCTGCCTACATAGTTGATTTCCTTTTGCTGTAAAACACGCAATAATTTAACTTGCATGTCTAAGGGTAGTTCTCCAATCTCATCTAAGAAAACGGTGCCTCCTTCAGCTTGTTCAAACCTGCCTTTTCTTTTTTCGGTGGCCCCGGTAAATGATCCCTTTTCGTGACCGAATAACTCCGACTCTATCAGTGCAGCTGGAATAGCTCCACAATTTAATTCGATGAACGGTCCGTTTTTTCTGGATGAAAGTGCGTGGATTGCATGTGCAACTTTTTCTTTTCCGGTTCCGCTTTCCCCAAGTAATAAAACAGAGGTATTATAAGGTGCTACCTGGGTAGCAAAATCTAGTGCGGCCAGTAAAAGCGGGTGTTTTCCGATAATACCTCTGAATTCCTGGCGATCAGGTTCTTTGCCGGGCCCGGCATCAGCAATACTGGCTTTAAGGGCGGGGGAGGGGTTTCCCGAAAGCATCATTTTGTTGGTAATTTCTGTTAAACAGCTTTTAAACTGCCTCAATACAGCCTCATGTTTTGAAGTATAGAGATTGCGCTCGCGGCTATGAAAGCAATAATTTACTATTGATCCGTTGCTGGTAACCAAAGATATGCTGAGCGATGAGGTTATTTTAAAACAGTTTCGCCATACTTTCTGTAACGGGGTAAATGCGGTATCATCATTTGATATTCCTTCATCACATGAACTATCGTTTAGCAGGTAACTCTCTTTGAGTATGCTGGAAAGGTTGTTGCTGCTCAGACCTGCAATGGTTATTAATTCCTTTTCACCGATGTACTGGTATTCATCAAAGCCTACGCGCAGATATCCGGAATCCGTAAACTGGGCATCATCCGTCGGGCTGCTGCCCGAAACAATAAGATCAAAGGGAATAAACACCCGTATCGCCTGTGCAATTTTTAAAAGTTTCTGTTTGACATCTGAAGTTTCATTACTGATGTCGGCTAAGTGTTTATGCAAAAGTACCTCTTGCTGTAACTTGGATTCCATTGCATTTTTTTGACGGTAAGAGGCAATATCAAGTGTTACCAACAGGTCTTTTTCCCTGAATGGTTTAACCAGGAATCCATATGGATCGGTTGCTTTTGCTTCTTCAAGTACTTGCTGGCTGGAATTTGCAGATAAATAAATAAAGGCGATATTATCCTGATTAAGCTTTCTTGCCAGGTCGATGCCCGATCGTCCTCCTTCTAACTGAATATCTAAAAGTACGAAATCCGGGCGCTGCTTTTGCAGCTGCTCATCAGCGGCTTTAGCTGAGGATGCAATGCCAGTTACTGTATAGCCTGCCTGCATCAGCGTTAAACGCAGCGCATTGGCTACAACAAATTCATCTTCAACGATTAGTATTTTTTTATTCATATCCACTAATTCTAACTATGTTTCTGATTTAGCAGCAGATTTCATCAAAGATAGTTATTGAACCAGGTTGTAATCCTGATGAGCAAATATACCGAATATTCGCTGATAATTAAGAGAGGAAGCCAAACCCTTTTACCTCATACAATAAGCGCATCAGCCGGGGGGAGGGTATATTGAGAGCAATCTACATTTTTGTAAATGAGTAGGTGGGCAAGTTGTTGTGTGCCATGACTTTGTGGTGTAGATAGATATATTATAAAACTAATACCATTTACTATTATCATGGTATACCAATATCGGCCTGTCCACTTAATTTTGATTGTAAGCTGATATTATTTAAAGAGTTAAGCATTTAAATTACCCGGTTACTTAACGGAATTTCACCTGCAAAAATCAACGAAAATTATGAATAGAGTTAAAAACAATGATGCAATTAGTGTCTGCTACAGAACGTTGACTATCAGTAACGTGGAAATATTTTACAGGGAAGCCGGAAATCCGGAAAAGCCCACTATTTTATTACTGCACGGCTTCCCGTCTTCGTCCCACATGTTTCGCAATCTAATCGAACAGCTCTCTGCCGATTACCATTTAATTGCGCCCGACTATCCGGGTTTTGGCTATAGCAGCTGCCCCGATCCTTCCGAATTTGATTACTCTTTTGACCATCTCTCAGAGATGATGGAGTTATTTATCGATGCCCTAAAGCTTGAAGATATTAATATTTATATGCAGGATTATGGCGGTCCTGTTGGATTCCGAATCATCAAAAAGAGACCGAAGCTGGTCAGCAGCCTCATTATTCAAAATGCCAATGTGTTTTTGGAAGGTCTGGGGCCTGATGTGCAAAAGATCGGAGCACTCGCAGAAGCGCAGGATTTAGCAGGGCTGGATGCAGCAATCGAGTACATGATGTCGCTGGAGGGAATCAAGAACCAATATGTTTCGGGAACCCTGCATCCTGAACGTATTAGTCCTGACAGCTATTTTATGGATCTTTTCTTTTTCGGACAGCCCGGTAAAAAGGCCATTCAAAAGATACTTTTTGCCAACTATAGCAGCAATTTTCCTAAATATCCGGAATGGCAGGCATACCTCCGAGAGCATCAGCCGCCCGTGCTGATCATCTGGGGTAAAAATGATGCTATTTTTCCCGGTTCCGGTGCCGTAGCTTATCAAAGGGAGCTGCCCGGTGCAGAGCTTCACTTATTTGACGGTGGTCATTTCCTGCTGGAGGAATATGGAATAGAAGCTGCCCGCTTGATCCGTTCCTTCCTGCAGAAGAAGGCCGTTGAATAAACTGAACTGCTGAAAGTTTATCCATAATATCTAAATCATTAATTCTTAACAACATGAAAAATCAGACAACTCACCACTTTATTGACATCAATGGTGTCAACATTTTCTATCGGGAAGCAGGGCCGAAAGATGCGCCAACCCTTGTATTACTACATGGTTATCCGGCATCATCTTTTATGTTCAGGAACCTGATCAACCAGCTATCAGACAAGTACCATTTGATTGCGGCCGACTATCCTGGTTACGGTAGGAGCGAACAGCCGACTATTGCTGACTTTGCTTATACATTTGACAATTATGCTTCAATTATTGAAGGGTTGCTGAGCAAGCTAGCGATTACCAAATACAGCTTGTACCTGATGGATTATGGTGCACCTGTTGGCTGGCGTATCGCGGCTAAACATCCGGAAAGGATTGACACACTGATCGTGCAAAACGGCTGCGCCTATGAAGAAGGTCTTCAAACTTTCTGGGATCCAATCAAAGCTTACTGGAAAGACAAAAACGATAAGGAAGCTGAAGATACTTTAAGGACCTTCCACAATCCGGATGGGTTGAAATGGCAGTATACGCATGGTGTGGCTGACACTACGCTGATTAGCCCCGACAATTGGGAAATGGATCTTCGCCACCTGGAAAGACTTGAAAATGACAGGATTCAGTTAGATATGTTTTACGACTATGGCACTAACCCACCCAAATATCCGGAATGGCAAAAGTATTTTAGGGACCATAACCCGGAAATGCTGATCGTATATGGCAAGAACGACTATATTTTTCCGGTAGCTGGTGCCGAAGCTTATAAAAAAGATGTTAAAAACCTGGAATACCACTTGTTTGAAGGCGGACATTTTGTACTGGAGAGCCACGGTGACGTGATCGCTGAGACGATCAAAGATTTCCTTGACCGTAAGGTAAAACGCTAATCCAACAGTATTTCAGTATCCGATTGAAGGACCTTAAGGTCCTTCAATCTTCACCTTACTTCACCCATTCCTATTCATTTTTACACATTACAGCAACTGTTCATGAATAATGTCTACTTCGACGGGGAATTTTAATGTAATCGTTAGTCCATTATCATTCTCGACAGAAAAGATGCCTCTAAGCTGTCCCGTAAGCCCTTTTAAGAGTGTGATCCCTAGTGTATTTGTGCTGTCAAAATCAAAATCTGCCGGCAAACCCACTCCATTATCGCTAATCTGCATCTCTATAAAATCTCCAATTTGTTTAACGAGGATAGTGATTGTTCCCATTTGATGATCAGGGAATGCATATTTTAATGCGTTAGTCACCATTTCATTCAAAATGATACCTACAGGTATGGCCTGCGAAACATCAATCGAGATCTCATCAATTTCCCATTTTAACCTAATATTGTTATTTTTTCGGTTTAAGGAATCATTTAGCGAATAAATCAGTTCCCTGATATATGATGATAGGTTGATTTCTGTAATATGCTCAGTTTTGTACAATTGATCATGAATCAGCGCTATGGACCGAACGCGGTTCTGGCTTTCCAAAATAGCCTGTTGTGCACTTTCGTTTGACAGATATACAGATTGTGACTGCAGCAGGTTCATGACGATCTGCAGATTGTTTTTAACCCTGTGGTTAACCTCCCTTAAAAGCAGGTCCTTTTCTAACAATAATTTATCCTTATCATCTAAAAGCTGGCTTTTATCCTTCACCAGCTCTTGCAGGGACTTGTTCTTATGGTCGATCTCCAACTTTTGCCGCGTAAGCAATGCATTGCTGCGTTGCTTTAATCTATAACGACTGTAAATTAGACCAGTGATGGTCAGGAGCATTATACATCCACCAATGGTTACCCGCTGTATAAGCTGGTTGCGCTTCAGTTTGCTATCGTTGATCTGTGCCTCGCGGGTGAGCGCATCGATATGTTTGTTTTTTTCCAGTGTTTCATTTTCGATCTGCAGCAGGGATATCTGGTACGCTTTTGCGATATGATCTATAGAGTCCTGCAGCTCTCGTCCTTTAAGGTAATGCCCGATAGCTAATTTTAAATTCCCTTTTAAAGAAATCAGTTTGTAATAACGATTTTCGGCCGTTCTGATACCTGCGATATAATTGAGTTTATGCGCCATTGCCGCATATAGATCCGTATAGTGGTACGCTATTTTCGCCTGGCCTATCTCCGCATAATACGCAGCGAGTGAATTATACGCATTCATGATCTCTGTTACATTATGCGGGGGAATGCCTGCTACCAGCTCTTTAACCTCCTGTGCATGTTTAGCAGCTGGTACATATTGTTTTGCATAGGTCAGGTGATTAAGGAAACCTACACTAACCGATAGTTTATCCAAATCACTATAAGCATTGTCTTTCATTTCATCGAGCAGCGTTAATGCTTTCGAAAGCTGGTTTGTGTGTGCATAAGCTAAAGCCAGAGTAGAAGAAATTGCATTGACATAGTCACGGGCTTTGTACCGTTTTGCAGCCCTCAATGCCTGGATGGAGTATGGAATTGCTCTGCCATAATCCTGCATTTTTATATAAGTTGAAGCAATGGAATGGTTGATACCGCAAAACTGCAGGGTAGTGTCTTTAACCTCTCTGGCCGTTTTATTTGCTAACAAATGGTATTTTAATGCATTTGGGTAATCACTTAATTGGGCGGATATTCTGCCGATCTGCCAGTATATTCCCTCGACAGTTCTGCGGCTTACACCTCTTCCCAAATTCAAAGCTTCGAACAATAATTTAAGTCCTTCGGTAGTTCGTCCAGATTGAAAAAGCAAATCTGCATTTGCTGTCAGCATGAAGGAGAGCCAGAGGATATTCTTGTTTTTCCGGAAGATGTCAATCGCCTTGTTGATGTAAAATATTCGGTTACGAAGCGCTATGGGGTCAGAAACCTGGTAGTATTGAGCAATCACATGATATGATCTTGCCTGCCCATCACTATTATTGTGCTGCTGAGAAAATGTAAGTGCGTTTTGAGCGGTCTTTAAACCCGTTTCCCAATCGTCTCTATTGTAAAAACTTTCTGCACTTAGCAGCATGGAATTGATTATTCCAAAATCATAATTAAGCTGACGGCTGAGTACAGCAGTCCGGGTGGCAAAATTCATTGCTGAATCAATATCCTTTTGTCCCTTGGTGGCTTTTAAAAGCATCAAATGACCCAGGGCAAGTTGTATTTGAACTTTATTTGTATCATTGATACTTGTTGCCAATTTTTGCCTTAATACGTTCAAAGGCAATTCATCCAAATTGCTGGTTTGCGCCAGAGCAGGTATTGTAAATTGAAGCAGGAAAATGCATAACAATATCTTTCTCATTAATTATTTTGATTTGCTGTTCAAATACATCCGGTGTTTTTATCGAACTAATATAATACAATGGCAACTTAGTTTTGCATCCAAATTTATATCGATTGGTCAAATCTGTATATCTTCCAGCTCGCTCCCTGCATAGAGAATATCCGGAGCCATTAAACATCGTTTTAAGCCACAGCTGATGGTCGTTTATCAGAAAGCTGATAATAGTTATTGAGCAGGTGATGACTCATTTCGTTAGGCTTTCGATAATTTGGTATTGAATAATTACCTCAATTCTAAATAAAACAGTTAAACATTATGAGTATGAAAAAGATCGCCATTTTTGGCTTTGGCCGGATTGGCCGACAATTAGTAAGGATAGCGCTTGACAAAGGTTTATTTATTCCTCATGCTGTGGCTGATGTGAAGGACATTAATACGCTGGGCGCTTTATTTTCCGTAGATACCAATTATGGGCGCTGGCATGGAACTGTGACTGCTGCGGGTTCTGCTTTCATTTTGAATGGGAATGAAATTTCTTACGTAGATTCTTCTACTGGTGTACCCAATTGGGGCGAAATGGGAGTAGACCTCGTTGTGGATTGCTCTGGCAGGGCCACAACGAGGGCAGGAGCGCAAGCCCATCTTGATCAAGGTGCCCGATATGTATTGGTAAGTGCCCCAAGCAAGTCGCTGGCAGATTGCGATGCTGTTCTGTTAAAGGGAATCAACCTGGAGCATTTTGACCCCACTGCGCAGCACATTATCAGTATGGGCAGTTGCACAACAAATGCACTGGCTGTTCCCATCAAGGTAATCAAGGAGGCTTTTGGTATAGAATACGGTCTTTTTTCTACGGTACACTCCTATACCAACTCCCAGTCGCTAACCGACCAGCCAATGGCGGATCTGCGGGATTCCTGGGCAGCGGCAGAAAATATCATTCCTTCATCATCCGGGGCAGCCAAAGCTTTACAATTTATATGGAGCGATTTAAAGGTTACCGGCAAAGCATACCGGGTGCCTACAAGAACAGGCAGTATAGCAGAATTAAACCTGATCACTACAAAACCCTGTACGGCAGAGGAGGTAAACGATGCTTTCCGTAAAGCTGCATCAGGAATGGAATTAGCGGGCATTTTGGATGTACTGGAAGATCAGTGGTCATCTGCAAGGATAGTAGCCGACCCGCATTCTTCTATTATTGACTTGAATCTAACTGCCAAACAAGGGGATCTTTTGTCCATTGCCACATGGTATGATAATGAGTGGGGCTTTAGCAACCGTTTGGCCGAAGTGGCTCAATATATTGCCGCAAGGATCTAGAACCTGTTCATCGTATTTATAAAAAATGAGGATTGATAGACGATAAATAAGGCCTGCGAACATTGATTTGCAGGCTTTTATAATATTGATCACATCAATATTCCACTTTTTCTTTACGATCGACAAAAAAATGTAAAGGACTCGCAATTAAAATACTAACTGGTAGGAAATAATATAGGTATTTCAAGTTTTTCCATAAGGGGAATGACCAAACATTTATAAAGATTCCTAAAAGACAGAAGGCAATAATGAAAATGAAATTTAATAGAACTTGCATTTTATGCTAGATTGAAGAGAGCCCGTTAGGACACTTAGAGGAATTTTGAGGGTGTCAGAGAAGATGATAAGAACAAATAGTATTCCTTTGATTTTCTTGTGTATACCAAATGGTTGTGTTGTTATTACAGAATTGTGTATGTTTATGTGTTATGCTTCAGTCTAAAAAACGACCTCTTGGAAAAAGAATATATTTTTTAATCTTATTATCGATTACTCTTTTTAGTTGTGAGCACTTCGACTCAGACAAACCTGATTCCGACAACAACAAAGAGCGATTTAAAGAATATGTAGAAATTGAATTAACAGGTGACATAAATAATATCTATACTTATGGAGACCTAGGCCCGGACTATAGTGTAATCATCTCATTTAATTGCGACTCTACAACAGTTGAGCGAATTATTAAAAAGAAGAATTTAAAACTTTCTCATCAACATCATGATACTGGTTTATTTTTCTTGGAAGAATTTCCTTGGTGGGATAAGGAACTGATTGATAAAATCAGACCTTATAAAAACATAAAAAAATCAAAACTGTCGCAATACTTGTGGTATGACAAAAAAAACAATAAAGCCTATTACGAGGAGCTTGGCTTTTAACAAAAGCCGAACATAATTAAGCCTTATTATAATATGCTGGTTCAGGTAGCAATATCAAGTTAAGTGTTTTTTGCTATTTTAGCGTCGGTTTAACTGAAAAAAACAGCTTCAGTGTGTCTGAAACGGGTTTAGCGGGGAATCGGATTACCCGCTACAACATCTACAGGAACTATTCAGAATAATCAGGGAAATCTACAAGGATAAGAAGCGGATGGATGAAAATGAAAATGTATAAATTGAACGGACAACGAGCTGAAAGCCTTTTATGTCTACTTAAAAGCAGAGTTTATCAAACACGATGATACCAAGGCTTTTATAAGAAGTAACTCAAAAAAAAACAGGGTTACAACATGACCCCACCTGAGATTTTAAAGGAAGGGAATTTTCCTGTATATGACAAGCAGGTTGAGGATATTTTAACTTTCTACACCAATAACATCATCCGCATGGGTTGGAAATAATAATGTAGGCAATTCTAAAAATCTGAACGAATTTGCCAGGAGGTAATTATTTTAGACGTTGATATCTTAATGTATTCACGAGCCTTATCGTTAAACCAGCTGTCAGCTAAATGATTGATAAGATCTAGTTATTTTTGTATCACGTATATCTTATTAACTTATACTCGCCTTTGTTACAAAAAAGGAATGAAACTGGGTTTGTTTTTTATGAGCGTTTATACCTCATTTAATAATATAGGATAAAGTATTTCTGCACATAAACCCAATTTTTTAATAGGCAGTTTTCAATAATTTAGAGGAGACTTGCTGGTGTGCCTCATACGAATGATACGAATCTGATCTTTTAAGATACGGTAGGAAATGCGATAGTGATACTTTTCAAAAGCCCTCCAAGTTCCATCATTGTCTTTTTTCAATTTATCCGAAGGATATTTCTCTGGGTGATTCGGTAATTCAATGGTCAAGTCAATTAGGGTGTCTCTTACCGTTTTTGCATTTTGTAAGGAATCCAAAGCAATATACTCATAAGCTTTTTTTAACTCAGCCTTTGCACTATTGCTCCAAACTACTACCATTTACTGGCTTCGGCTTTTAAGTCCACAGCAGTAGTGAACTCACCACGCTCGATTTCAGCGTTACCTTTTTCCAGGTCTTTGTTATATTGGGCATGTGTTTGTGGCTTCTCAGTAGTTTGAAATCCTATATTCATTAATTTCAGTGAATTAATTAACCACTCTCTTTTAGAAGGATCTTTTATTTTATCGAAATCAATTACTAGTTCCATAACATAAGTGTTTATATTACGAATTTACACATAATGATGCAAATAAACAAAGAAGAGCAGTAATTGGACAAACCACAAATAATCACCTCTTTAGCTAAGAATGAAATGATCATTTCATTTTTATAGTCAGATAATTTAGAGAGATGTTTTTTTGGCGAAGAAGGATTCGAACACTTAATGATCCTATAATTTCTAAGATGGTAGAAACTCTTTTTGCTGGCATTAGTGTATTTTTATAAGATGCATGAAACAGATTGAGTGTTGATGTAACAATGGAGTTTTATATTGAATTTACCCTTGTTCTCTCCCTATTACTGACATTGGCATCATCAACAAAAATGGTAAAGCTTTAGAATAATCCAAATCGGTATATTCCAAACCTAAAGCTCTGATATTAGTATAGTAAGTCTCATGCTGTGTATAGTAGTATTTCTCAGACTGGATAAACCATACTTTATCTCCTAGTTTTTGGGCTAAAAACCATTTTTCAAACAACTGTGCACTACGCCCATTGCCATCATTCCATGGATGTATTTTTACAAATACAAGGTGAAGCATACTGGCAAAGAAAAAAGCTTCTGAAATAGTCAGCTCAGTATCCAATAATATTTGAAGATCGGCATAGAGTTTATCCATTTCGGTGGGTACTTCAAAAGGTGTTGCTGCGACGTATTCAATGCGTCCGTCTTTAGTCGTAACAAACATCTTCTGATTTCTAAACTTGCCCAGCCAGTTATTAGACACAATATGTTTAGCTAAGAACATATGCATCTGTGCAAAGGTGGTTTCCTTTGGCTTATGTTCTGATGCGAACTGATAAGCCAAATACAAATCGTCTATTTTACAGGTGTAGTCGGGCTGAAATTCAATATTAAAACGCTTGTGCTTAATGTAAGAATCCAATTCTATTGCTTCACCTTCAATTTTGCTGGAATAGACAGCAGCTGCAGCAATAAAAAAGCTAAACCCATCCGTAGAGAGTTCGGCATCTTTTAATTGGTTGAATGCCGTAGATAAAGAGCTATCTGAAACAGTATTCTTGTATTGCTCAAGGAGATCTTTAGGGATGATTTGTAAATCTATTGCCAACATGGTCTTCTCGCTAAAAGGCTATAAACAAAAAAGCCTGCTAATCGTATGATTGCAGGCTTTTTGTTCAATTTAAGCGGAGGAAGAGGGATTCGAACCCTCGGTACCGTTGCCAGTACGACAGTTTAGCAAACTGTTCCTTTCGGCCACTCAGGCATCCCTCCGTTTTTCAAAATTGTTACCCGTTTTTCGGGATTGCAAATATAGCAATAGAATCATTAAATCAAAAATTATTTACACATTTTGTAGGTAATCTATGCGTACATGATGGATGCTCATAAGCATTGTCTTGAATATCAGCTTTATAGTTTCAAGGTCTTTTAACGTTAAATCGCAATTATCTAATTGGTTTTGTTCCAATTTGTAATTAATGATGCGTTCCACCAGATCATTGATGTTTTGGGCATCCGGATTTTTGATACTTCTTGAGGCTGCTTCAACAGAATCTGCCAGCATTAATACCCCTGTTTCCTTAGAAAAAGGAATTGGGCCAGGGTAGCGGAAGATATTTTCATCGACAAACTTCTCCGGTGAATTTTTTAGAAAGGACTGGTAGAAATAATCTACACGGGTATTCCCATGGTGCGTTCTGATAAAATCAATCACACTTTCCGGTAACTGGTGCTTACGGGTAATCTCAATCCCTTTAAGGACATGTTTAATGATAATCTGTGCACTTTGCTCATACGGCAGTTTGTCATGCGGACTAAGCGAGGTATTTTGGTTCTCTATGAAGTACTGTGGATTTTCAATCTTTCCGATATCATGGTAAAGTGCCCCGGCTCTCACCAGCAGGGAATTTCCTCCAATCTTGAAGATCGCCGCTTCAGCAAGGTTGGCTACCTGCAGGGAATGCTGGAAAGTTCCCGGTGCCTTAAAAGCAAGCTCCCTGAGCAACTTATTGTTTGTATTCGTCAACTCAATCAGCGCAACATCAGAAGTGATGCCGAATACCCGCTCAAAAGCATAAATCAAAGGATAGGCAAGCAGTGACAGCAGTACACTGATGACAAAGGGCAGGAAGTTGATCCATTCAATTTCACTGAAAGATCCTTCGCGTAAAAGGGCAATACCAAGGAAACAGATGAAATAGGCCGTCAATATAAATAAGGCAGAAAGCAGCAACTGTTCTCTTTTGATCAGGTTCCTGATACTATAGATGGCCACCATACCTGCTGAAGTCTGGAAAAACACAAACTCGAAGCTGTTTGGCACAAAGAACCCGGCAATCAGGATAACGAGCAAATGGAGGTAAAGTGCCAGACGCGTATCAAATAATATCCTGATGATAATCGGTACAATACAGAAAGGAATATAATACAGGCTCGGCAGGTTCAGTTTAATGGCCCAGGTGAGGGTGAGCAGCATGGTGGTGATGACCAGCATCAGGAGTGACAGCTGCCGGTTGTCTGCAAAGATGTCCTTCCGGAACATATAGAGGAAGATCATGAGCAGACTGAGGATAAAGCCTACCAGCAGAATCTGACCCAGGTATACAAGTTTACTGTCGCCAATGGTTTTGGTCTGCGCCTCATAAGTTTCCTTGAAAGATTGCAGTTTCTGGTAAATTTCATCGTCTATGACACTGTTCCTTGCAATGATCAGTTCTCCTTTTTGTACCATGCCCCGGGTGGTGGACAAACTGTTAATGGTGTTGGTTTGGACAATAGCGGTTAACTTTTCATCAAAAACAATATTCGGCTGTAAATGGTCTTCCACCAGGTTCATGACCACCTCTTTCTCTTTGAGGTTGATCGCGGTAAAGGTATTGTTGAAATAATCCAGTGCCGATTGTACGGTATATAAATCCTGCGTACTCAGTGTTTTTGAAATATTATTGTTGAGGAGGGAGATGTCATAATATTTTTTACCCTTCAGGTGTTTCGGATTCGTCGCAATGATACCTTTCTCGTAAATCGACTGCAAGAGTTTCATCGAGTTGGCCTTTATTGTTGGTTTTTCCTCTTCAGGAAAGGTATTGCCACGCCATTTGACATCAAACTCATTGCTGTAAGCTTCCTCTACATTGTTAAAAAGATCTGCATCATACCTGTATATCGGCAGTACATTTTCCAGCGCATCCCTTTTATCTGTATTTACCTGGGGATTGGTTTTCAGGATGGCAAAACTGAAAGGGGAGACGAGGTCTTTATTCAACCAGACTTTTCCCTTTTGGAATTCATACCTGAAACGCGGTTGTTTGGGTAAAAACAGCGTAATGATAAATACGGTAAGCACCATCATAATATATTTAATATTAGCGGAATACTTACGATAGAGCAGTTTGTGAGAGTTCTTTTTGATTTTAGCCAAAATGATATATATTGATAATAGTCAAAAATAATCATTTAAAATTGAATCTGACCAACTTACACAAATCCGATACACAAAGGCAGGAGAATCTCCTGCCGGAATGATGCAGCAGATTCCATTGTTACAGGGATAATTTAGGTAAGATCTCTCCATACATATCTGATATAATCACTAGGTTTGCTTAAATTTTTATACCCATGCAAAGCATCCTGATCATTGATGATGAAAAAAAATTATGCAGTCTCCTCGCCAGGATTATTGAACTGGAAGGTTTTACGGTTTTTCAGGCCAATACCGGAAAGGAGGGACTGAAAATTCTCGCTGCACAGGATATCTTAGTGGTGATCAGTGATGTCAAACTGCCCGATACCAATGGCGTAGAGCTGGTGAAGCAGATCAAAGAGATCAGGCCTTATGCAGAAGTGATTAACCTCACCGCATTCGGAACGATACAGGATGGTGTGAAGGCCATGCGTAACGGTGCATTCGACTATATCACCAAGGGAGATGACAATGATAAAATTATTCCACTGGTGTATAAAGCAATGGATAAGGCCAGTTTACAGTACCGCGTTTACGAACTGGAAACCAAAATACAGAAGCAATACGATTTTTCTTCCATTCTGGGACAGTCGAAAGCCATACTTGCTGCGGTAGATCTGGCCCGTAAAGTTGCACCAACAGATACCACCGTTTTGTTGCTGGGAGAAACCGGTACGGGTAAGGAAGTTTTTGCCCAGGCCATACATTATGAAAGTCCACGCAGGGCGAAACCTTTTGTCGCCTTAAATTGCAGCGGATTCAATCCCGATCTCCTGGAAAGTGAGCTCTTCGGTTATAAACAGGGCGCTTTTACCGGGGCACAAAAGGACAAAAAAGGACTGCTGCAGGAAGCCAATGAGGGAACACTTTTTCTGGATGAGATCGGGGAGATGAACCTTGATCTGCAGGCTAAATTATTGCGTGTGCTGGAAAATCAGACTTTTATTAAATTGGGAGATACGCAGACTTCTAAAGTGAATGTGCGTATTGTTGCCGCTACAAACCGCGATCTGAAGAAAGAAGCGGAAGAAGGCAGGTTCAGGCTTGATTTATTTTATCGTTTATCTGTATTTGCTATCGATTTGCCTTCCCTGAATGAACGTAAAGCTGATGTGCTGCTGATTTCTAAATTTTACCTGCGGCAGTTCTCTGTTAAGGTAAATAAACCATTGCTGACCATGGAGGAGGAATTCAGTCATTTATTGCTCAACCATACCTGGAAGGGGAATATCCGGGAACTCAAAAATGTGATAGAACGTGTGGTTATCCTGGCAGATGGCAATACAGCCAGTGCAGATCTGCTTCCCTATGAATTTCATCACCAGATACCGGAAGGTGATTCCATGAAAATGGAAACGGTGGAAAAAATACATATCATGAAGGTATTAAAGTATACCAGTAACAATAAAACAGAAACTGCAAGGTTATTGGGGATCGGATTGACCACATTATACCGTAAATTGGATGAATATCAACTGACCTAATGGATATGGACGGCCCAATCCGGTCTCTGTATATGCGCTACAGGCCTTTACTATCAACCGGCCTCATCGATAGGGCCGGCGCTATGTATGTGGATTCATTCTAAACTGCGTTTAAATAGCTTCCGAAGCGGATAAGTATAAACAAATAGCTGAAATTAGGTGTTACAAAATCGGTCTCTTTCTTTGTTTAGGCTAAACACAGAAAGGGAAAATGGATAAATTGACACCCAACAAAGCTATGATAGAAAACAAGTCCCTGGAAGAAGAGGTGAAATCAGGCGGTTCGCGCCGTGATTTCCTTAAAAAATCCTCTGTAATTACAGCGATAGCATTTACACCTGCTGCTGCTGTGAAAGCGTCCGATCTTAAACTGGACGAGCGTTTATCGGATGCTTTGGAACAAATGCCACTCAGTATCCACATCAACGGACAACAGCACCAGTTGCGGGTAGAACCGCGTTTAACCCTTCTTGATCTCTTAAGGGAACGACTGAAACTTACCGGCACGAAGAAAGGATGCGATCAGGGACAATGTGGTGCCTGTACCGTCCACATTGATGGTGTACGTACCAATGCTTGTCTCACACTGGCCATTATGCATGATGGTGCAAAAATAACTACTATTGAAGGTCTTGAAGATGGAGGAGAGCTGCATCCGATGCAGGAAGCTTTTATCAAACATGATGCTTTTCAATGCGGTTATTGTACCCCTGGACAAATTATGTCGGCTGTAGCCTGTATCAATGAAGGGCATGCGAATTCTGAAATGGAAATCAGGGAGTTTATGAGTGGCAATATCTGCAGGTGCGGGGCATATGCCAATATCGTAAATGCCATACAGGAAGTAAAAGCAGGAGGTAAAAATGCATAATTTTCAATATACCAGAGTGAAAAATACGGCAAATGCCATTGCAGAACTTGGTAAAGATGCTTCTGCCAAATTGGTCGCTGGAGGCACTAATCTCATCGATTTAATGAAATATGGGGTAATGGCACCCGATAAGCTGATTGATATCAATCGCTTGGAGTTCAATGACATTAAAAAGGATGGCAATCAATTGTATATAGGTTCTACCGTGCGGAATAGTGTGGCTGCGGCCGATCAGTTGGTGTTGCAATACCAGCCTTTGCTATCGCAGGCGATGCTTGCCGGTGCCTCTCCGCAATTGAGGAACAAGGCTACCATGGGAGGGAATTTATTACAGCGCACCCGCTGTCCGTATTTCTATGATATTTCTGCTGCCTGTAATAAGCGCAAGCCGGGGACCGGCTGTGATGCTGTTGGAGGTTTTAACAGGATGCATGCTATTTTTGGTGGCAGCAGTAGCTGTATCGCCGTGAACCCGAGTGATATGAATGTAGCACTGGTCGCGCTGGATGCAGTGATTGAGGTGACTGGCCCAAAAGGTAAACGGAGTATCCCTATGGCAGATTTTCATCGCCTGCCGGGTAAAAATCCTGAACTGGACAGTACGCTGGATAAAAGGGAAGTGATTACCGGACTGGTGATTCCTGATAACAATTTTGCAAAAAACACGACGTATTTAAAGGTACGCGACCGTGCTTCTTATGCATTTGCATTGGTCTCTGTTGCCGTTGCCATGGAAATGGAGGGCAATGTGATCAAGGATATTCGTTTGGCTATGGGCGGGGTTGCACATAAACCCTGGCGCCTGACAGCAGCTGAAAATATGCTGAAAGGAAAAGCAGCAGTCATGGAGAATTTTAAACTGGCTGCTGAGGTGGCCATGAAGGGGGCTGTGGCCTACGGACATAACGATTTCAAGCTGAAAATGGCACCAAATTCCATCATTCAGGCACTAAGAACCGCTTCGGGCATTAAAGCATAAATCATGAGTAAAAAACATTTAGACAATGCTGAGATGGCCAAAGCCATGAACAGGGTAGACGGAAGAGTGAAAGTGACAGGTGCTGCTAAATATTCGGCCGAAGTGCAGTTGCAGGACCTCAGTTATGCTGTTCTGGTAGAAAGTACAGTGGCTCAGGGAATAATCTCCAAACTCGATACCAAAAAAGCAGAATGGGCACCCGGAGTGATTGCTGTGGTTTCACATTTAAACACCCCTGGTGTACCGGAATATAAACTTGAAAATCAGGAGCTGATCCAAAAACAACTCCGCGTGTTCAATGATGCGAATATCTATTACAACGGACAGCCTATAGCAGTGGTGATTGCAGATTCTCTGGAGAGGGCACAATACGCAGCTTCTTTGGTCAGCGTAACCTATAAGCAGGAGAAACACCTGACGAACCTGGAGGAAAACCTTTCCAGGGCGGTAGTGCCCAAAAGGGCAAAGGCAGACCCAAAAGGGTTTACGGCAGATTTTATCCGTGGTAAAGCGGGAGCTTACCTTGATGCGGAGGTACAAGTTACAGAAGAGTATATTCAGCCTTCTGAAGTCCATCATCCCATGGAGTTACATTCCATTATAGCGAGTTGGGAAGGAGAGGACAGGTTAACGCTGGTGGATAAAACCCAGGGTTCACAGCAGACGCAGGCAAGTATTGCCAAATCTTTCCAGCTACCGGTAGAGCATGTGAAGGTACTGGCGACCTATGTAGGTGGCGCATTTGGCTCTGCATTGCGTGTGTGGCCACATGAGATCGTTGCGATCCTTGCCGCTAAAAAAGTGCAGAAACCCGTGAAACTGGTACTGACCAGGGGACAAATGTCGTACATGGTCGGGTACCGCCCATACACCACCCAAAAAGTATCGATTGGTGCGTCAAAGGATGGAAAACTACTGGGGATTTCTCATGAGTCTTATGGAAAAACTTCCATGTATGAGGAGTTTACGGAGAATGTGTTGCAGATGACACGTATGATGTATAATGTGCCGAATATTGATACAAAATACAGGATTGTTCCTTTGAACGTGAGTACACCGGCTCCCATGCGCGGACCGGGAGAGGCTACAGGTTCTTTCGCATTGGAATGTGCATTGGATGAGTTGTCATATAAACTGAATATCGATCCCCTGGAACTGCGGCTGATCAACTATGCTGAACAGGATCCGGATAAAAATATGCCCTGGTCGAGCAATTACCTGAAAGAATGTTACCGCTTGGGAGCAGAGAAAATTGGCTGGAATAAACGGAAGGCAAAGGCCGGAACAGTGCAGGAGGGGGAATGGAAAGTTGGATACGGTGTAGCTACCGGTACTTTTGGTGCGTTCAGGAGTGCCGCGACGATTAAAGCGACTTATAGATCGGATGGAAGTTTATTGCTGCAATCGGCAATTGCCGATATCGGTCCCGGTACAGGGACGGCAATGACAAGCATAGCTGCGGCAAACCTGGGCATTGATCCTTCGAGGATTACTTTCCAGCTGGGGAATTCCAGTTTCCCGAAAGCCCCGATGCAGGGTGGTTCTAATGTTGTGGCTACTGTAGGTTCTGCCGTGATTGCCGCCTGTACAAACCTGAAGGTTGACCTGGCAAAAAGAGCTGCAAAACAAAAATCAGAATGGCACAATGCGGTTCCTGACCATATCAGCTTAAAAGGAGCCCATCTGGTAAATAATGATGATACTTCTTCGAAAGTTGAGATTGCTTCCCTGTTTAAGCAGGATGGTCTGAATGAACTGGTGATTGAAGGGAGTGCAGCACAGGGAGAGGAGAGGAATAAATATTCCTTTTATTCGTACTCGGTTCATTTTATCGAAGCCCATGTACACGAACTTACCGGTGTAGTCCGTATTAAAAATGCGGTTTCCGTGGTAGATTGCGGTACTGTGGTGAGTCCGAAGACCGCGAGAAGTCAGCTGATGGGCGGGATTGTAGGTGGAATTGGAATGGCACTGATGGAAGAAGCGGTGATTGATGACCGCACCGGGCGGACCATCAATGCGAGTTTTGGGGATTACCATGTACCCGTGAATGCCGATATCCCGCAGATGGAAATGTTGTTTGTGAATGAAAAAGATCCTTACCTGAATCCCATGGGCTCGAAAGGCCTTGGGGAGGTCGTTATTATTGGGGTAGCACCTGCAGTAGCGAATGCGGTATACAATGCCACCGGTAAGAGGGTGCGGCATCTGCCGATCACGCCCGATAAGCTGATCTGATGAAATAGGGTGCCCCTGGATTGAAATCTGAGGGCATTTTTATTTATATTGGAACCATAAAATTTGAACGATAAACCTTATTTCATGGAAGATCTTATTGAAGAATACGCATATCCTATTGGCCGATTTCAGGCGGCCGAAAATTATACTTCCAAGTCTTTGACGCAATGGATTGGTTCCATTAATTCCATCCCACTTTTATTGGATTACTGCATCGAGAATCTCGACGAGGCGCAATTGAATACGCCGTACCGTCCGGGTGGCTGGACGATTGTCCAGGTGATCCATCATATTGCCGATAGCCATATGAATGCTTATGTCAGGTGTAAACTTGCCCTCACGGAAGACCGTCCTGTCATTAAACCTTATGATGAAAAGAGCTGGGCAGAACTGCCTGACGTAAATGATGTTCCTGTAAATGTTTCCATTACGCTGATCCATGCCCTGCACCGCCGCTGGACTTCGCTGCTCAGCCTGCTGAAGGAGGAAGATTTAGCGCGTGAATATTACCATCCCGGAGATCAGCGTGATGTTCCTTTGTGGCAGATGATCAATATGTACAGCTGGCATGGTAAACACCATGCGGAACAAATTCTGGCCCTGAGAAAAAGAATGGGCTGGTCATAGGTTTCCGCCCCTGAACACCCAGTACTTCTGCAATACATAGTTGAAGCCGAGGGACACGATAATATCTGTGATTACCCGGCTAATTTTATAATCTATCCCTAACCAGGTGGTCAGGAGGTAAGTTCCGGAAGATTTTAAAACGATACTTCCGGCAACTACCGTACAAAATTTGAATAGTTGTCCGGCGATAGCAGGAGAGGTATGTTCGCCATGGCGAAAAGTCCAGTGCCTGTTGATACTGAAGTTGACAATGGCACCAATCATGCCACTGATTAAAATAGAAAGGGTATAGTGGATATGAAGCAGTTCCGTGCAGGCTACCATGATCAGGTAGTCCACTATTCCGCCGGTAAAGGCAGATGCCTGTGCTTTTGCAAATACAATAAATGTATTTTTTTTAGTCATTGTTTACCCCCGTTTTGGTTTCCCTGGCGGCCTTTTCTTCTCTTTCTGCCTGGTCCCGGATGTCCCCGAGTTTCAGTAGTTTTACCGTATCTACAATGTTGATAATGGAAAGTATGGTTACCATTGCCGCCGCAAAGTATTTGATGGTATCATTGAATACCACCTCAAATACCAATACAAATACGAGGATAAAGCGGATCTCTGTCGGACCGATTATCCCTGCATCAATGGTGTACAGGTCGGTGATTTTATAACGCAACTGGGTAATGATCATGGCCCATCCATAGAGTACGACAAAAAGAAAGGGGATAAGTTCATAAGTACCTTTGGAATAGACGAGGTAACCAAGGCCGATCAGGACCATCCCAATCCAGTCCATCACAACATCCAGCGAAAATCCATACCACTTCCTTGGTTTCTGACGATAATAGGCCATTCGCCCATCCAGTGAATCACCAAACCAGTTCAGTGCTAAGCCCGGAATTCCCAGCAACAAGTAGTTGGGATTGAAATAGAAGCCCAGGATAAAGCCCAGCATCACGATGAGACATCCTATGGTGCCTGTAAAAGTAAGCATGTCGGAACTGATATAATCCGGTATTCTTTTCACCAGGAAGGATATTGTCCACTGCTCGCTTGCCCTTAGTATGTTTGTTCTTTCCCTGTCCTGGAAAATCCTTTTCAGTGTACCTTTTTCTGTTGTATTTACAGGTTGTTGTCCTGCAGATTTATTGTCTTCCATCAATGGCCATCCTCCTGTAATCAGGAACAAAAATAGGTAAATAAAACCGAATCCATTTTTTTCTTCTTCCTGAAGCTGTATCATTAACGCAACCAAGCCTCTGAGCATTGAATATTTGAAAATGCTTCCGTAGGAGGGTACGGGTAAAAACAACAAGAAAGAGGGTGGTCATGATTGATGATACACCCTCAGCGTACTGAAAGCAGGCTTGCGATATGGAAATTAAGCAAATAAATAGTATTTTGCTTAATTTCCATTAAACATCGTTTTCAGACAGGATGTCATCGTCTGTTAAGGAAAGCTTGCTTTGGATCTGCGGATAGATCAGCAGTTTGGTATACGTTTCAAACATGTTCTCCAGTTTACGCTGAATATTGGTCAGCGGAATCAGGTAAGTAGGCTCAGTATCCCGGTCGACTACAACAATGAGAAAATCTTCTGCGTTAATCTTATCTTTTAATAGTTTCCATTCTTTCCATACTTCTTCGTGGACAAAATTGAAAATAACACTGGACTTGGAAGCTGCCAGGAAATGGTTGATATGTGCTTTGGTCTCTTCGTCACAATAACAGTTGATGTCGAGGCTGAGTTCAGCACTTAGCCTGGTGACTTTAGATAACCATACCAGCATTGTCTTTTCTGTAGATAGGGAAGGGGGACAAACCAGCTGGATACTGTGATGTACAGTAAGCGGCCTTTGCAGGTGCAGGATAAAGAGATTTGCCGGGGAGCGTTCCACGAGGACGGCCGACTTATCGCCCATGAATTTATCAAATACCGTGACTTTCCTTGGCCAGCCGGTGATAATGATATTGGCTAATTTTTCCTTTGCGATGCGCAATACACCGCTGGGTACATTATAATCCAGTGTGGCAATGACTTCAACGTTGGTGCCGTTACCCGAAGCATATTTTATGGTTTCATTGAGTTTTTTACGGGCCGTAATCAGGTTGGCCTGGGCATTGTCACTGTCTGCCACCACCGAAAGCAGGTTTATGGGCTGTGTAGTCGTTTTATCGGTAAATAAAACAGCAAGATCCAGCAGGGATTCCATGTTGTTGAAGTCGGCGATCGGGATCAGGATATTCTCTGAATTCTGCTGTATGTCAGGCACATCGGTTTCTTCCGAAGCAATGATTCTCCGGCTTGCTTTTTCGGTGGCAAAGGAAGCCACGATACAGGTAATCAGGATCAGAATAATGGTGCCGTTGAGGATATGGTCGTCAATGATTTCCGCCTTGTAGCCTACCAGAATGATGGCCAGTGTAGCGGCGGCATGTGCACTGCTTAACCCGAAAATCAATAAGGTCTGGTTTTTGGTGTATTTAAAAATCCAGGAAGTGAAGGTGGCTGATAAATACTTACCCAGAATTGCAACAATCGTCAGTGATCCCGCTATGATCAGTGCATCCGGACCATTAAAAAGGACTTTTAAATCTACCAGCATGCCCACGCTGATGAGGAAAAAGGGAATGAACAGCGCATTACCCACAAACTCAATCCTGTTCATGAGGATAGAGGAGTGGGGAATCAGGCGGTTTAAGGCAAGTCCGGCGACAAATGCCCCGATGATCGGTTCAATCCCGGCGAGTTGTGCCATGAAAGCAGAAAAGAACACCACGGAAAGCACAAAGATATAATGTGAGGTTTTATCACTCTCCAGCTTCGTGAAAAACCATTTGGCAATTTTAGGGATAAGGATAAATACCGTGGCTGTAAATATGGACAGGGAGATGGCCAGCTGTATCCAGAAGGTACTGTTGAGCTGTCCGTCTACAGAACCCATGATCACGGCCAGGATAATCAGTACCGCTGTATCGGTCAGGATAGTTCCGCCTACAGTTACGGCCACTGCCTCGTTTTTCGCGATCCCAAATTTATTGACAATCGGATAGGCAACCAGCGTATGTGTGGCAAACATACTCGCGGTGAGGATGGAGGTCAGCAATGAATAGTTTAACAGGTAATAACATACCGGAAAACCGATAAGGATAGGGATAATGAAGGTAAAAAAGCCGAATACAAAACTCTTGTGTTTTTTCTTTTTGAATTCTGCCAGGTCGAGCTCGATACCTGCAATAAACATGATGTACAATAGACCTATGGTAGAAAATAAGTCAATTGCAGAGGTTTTTTTGAGAATATTAAACCCGTTCGGGCCAATGATAATCCCGGCAATGATAAAACCTACAATCCCAGGAATTTTAATTTTCCCAAGAAGGATAGGGGCAATGAGTATAATAAAAAGCAGTACTGAAAAAATAAGTACAGGGTTGGTAAAAGGTGGATCGAATTGTCTGGAAAGATGATCGAAAAAATTGCTGTGCATCATGAATTGAGTCCTCTGTTTTTTAGCTAAGTTAACCTAAAATAGCCGCTTAATGATAACAAGAATGTTATACAGCCTGTTTGGCCGACTTGTTTACCGTCCTTTTCAGGCTATCCTTCCTGTACCTTTACGCAGAAGCTGAGCAGCAGGTAACCAGCTGCTCAAGCCCCTTGGTTTGAATAAGCGGAATTCGTAAAATACTATAAAAAATAGAATAATTTGTATAGATTAGTTAAAAACCACACGATCATTATGCAGTATTCAGTATTGGGGAAATCAGATCTGAACGTAAGTTCAGTTAGCTTTGGCTGTATGTCATTAAATGGCAGTACGGCTGAAAACGAGGTGATTACGGGCAAGGCAATCGCTTCGGGAATCAACCTGTTTGATACGGCCGACCTGTATGAAAACGGAGGAAATGAAGTTAAAATCGGAAACCTGGTCAAATCCTGCAGGAAGGATATTGTTCTTGCGACAAAAGTAGGCAATCAATCCCGGCCGGATGGTAGCGGATGGGATTGGAATCCAGGAAAGGAATACATTCTTTCTGCTGTGGAAAAAAGTCTGAAAAGATTACAAACAGACTATATTGACCTGTATCAGTTACATGGCGGAACGATGGATGACCCGATGGACGAAACCATTGAAGCTTTTGAACGGTTGAAGGAACAAGGCAAAATAAGGCATTATGGCATTTCTTCTATCCGCCCTAATGTGATCAGGGAATATGTTAAACGCTCCAATATCGTCAGTGTGATGACACAATACAGTTTACTGGACCGTCGCCCTGAGGAAGAAAGCCTGGATTTGCTGGAAGAAAACGGTATTGGGGTCTTGTGCCGCGGGAGTATTGCGCAGGGATTGCTGGTCGACAAACCTGCAAAGGCCTATCTGAACTGGTCTGAACAAGAAGTTGCTGAAGTGGCCAGGGCAGTCAGCAGTTTTAACGGAAATCGAGGCCCTTCTGCAGAGACAGCGATCCGTTATGTTTTGCAGCACCCCGCCGTGAAAACAGCAGTGGTGGGTATATGGACGCTTGAACAACTGGAAGATGTGTTGCGTGCAGCTAATCGCCCCTTACTTTCAGCCGTGGAATTGGAAAGTTTAGTGAAGGGGATGCCGGTAAATTATTACCAGGAACACCGGTAAATTATTACGAGGAACACCGGTAAATTATTACCAGGATCACTGGTAAACAGCACCTGATGCGTATAAGTTAGCTGTAGGGCTAGCTGGGAACTTAAATAATCATTCAATAGTAAGGTATAGATATTATGAAATTATCATTTGGTACTACCGTAAATAACCAGCCAAATTATTTTATAGAAAAAATCTGGAAAGGACTATTGGAAGGACCGGGCCATCTGGAGGAAAGTTACCTGAATTATCAGGGACGCTACCTTGATAAGTTTGATGCTTTCTGGGATGGCGATACCTTCAGTGAGTTTCTGGAACCTAAACTCCATACCATTCGCCGCGACCCTGAGCACCTCTGGAAGGCAGGAATGGATATTCAGCTGGTGATCAACCAGGGGCAGCCCGATGAATTTCAGTTTGCGCCAACCATCCGCTGCCAGTCGGTACAGCGGATACAAATTGATTACTCCCTTTTAATCAATCCGGACGGTCCTGCAGTGTTCATTGATTACGAACTGCTAGATAAAGAAACGCTGGTCAGGCTGGCGATAAATGATGGCTTTGCCACAGTAGCAGATTTTTTCTATTACTTTAATGAAGAATTTACCGGTAACCTGGTGCATTGGAGCACCCTCAGCTATGGCTAAAGCAGGCTAGCGGTTCAGCAACAATTCAAAATGTTCGTAAAGCGGGGCATCTTCACCTTCCTGAAGCCCCTGGTGAGGAATAGCATAATAACTTCCGCTGATCGTCAGTCCCTCCGTCTTTTTCTCCACTTCAAGCTTTAAAAAGCCGTGCTGCATTACGCAAGAACGTTTTAGCACCACATCGTCGAAAAGTTCGCTTTCTTCTGTATAGTTCAGGTCGTCAGGATCTGCCAGCTTGTGCAGTTCATCGAAACCACCGCCCCCGCATACAATAAAGGGTACCGTGCTGCCATCTTCATAGGTTTTACTGAAACGCTGGTAATTATGAACGTGTCCGCTGAGGACCAGGTCGGGACGTACACCAGCTTCTTTAAAGCAGTCGTCCATAAACCCAATCATGGCCAAGCTGGAGCCGTGGTTTACATCGGCAGAATAAGGTGCATGGTGGATGCAAACAATAATTGCCTTCTCTGCTTTTTCGAGTGCTGCGTGGCGCAGTTCTTCTATGAACCAGTTTTTTTGTTCTTCTGTGATTACCCCAAACTTCGGCACATTACTGTGGAGGCCGATGATATTAGCCATAGGCACCTGTAAGGTCCAGTAGATATGGGGCTGCATTCCGCTTTTGCGTTCCTGATCCTCACAAAAGGGAATAACATGGGCTTCCCGGCCGCAAAAAACTTCCATAAAGGCATCCAGGCTGTGGTAAGGTGTTGCAGCTGCGGGATTTACATCACTGTCATGGTTCCCGGCAATGGCATATATGGGCTGTGGGTAGTTTTTATAAGGCGTAAAAAATTGTTTCTGGTATTCTCCGGCTTCACCAAAATGGTAAACAATATCGCCAACATGGTAAAGGAAATCAGGTTGGTCTGCTTCAGTACCGGCCTGAAAGTATTGCTTTGCCATTTCATTGGCAATAAGTTGCTGAAAAGCCGGAGATTTTATTCCTCCGGTATCACCGGCAACATGGAATACCAGTTTCCGGGTATTCTTTTTCAATGGAGTGTCCTGTTTTAAGCGATAGGGATAGTCGCCAACAGGTGCGGGGGTAGGTTGAAACTTATAACTATCGTCCGGCTGATTTAATTTGAATACGGGTTTTTCTCTTAATTTAGTTAAAGACATTCTTCTTTATGCATTTTTGATCAGGATAGATTCAAGGACGTTAGCTGCGTCATCACATTTATCCGATGCCATTTCGAGTGTCTGTAAAACCTCTTTCAGTTTGATGAGTTCAATCGCATCGGTCTCCAATTGGAATAAACGGGCAATGGCTGAATTACACAGGTAATCGGCCCGACCTTCTCCTTTATTAATTCTGGAACAAACATCAGCAATAATTTTTGAATTATTCGACACTCCAAGCTCAATAATCGCAATGTCCAGATCTTTACACATTTCAAGGAGCAGCTCCGCAAGCTGGACTACCTCTACACATATTTCTTTTATTTTATAGAGTTCTATGTTTAAGGCTGCAGCATAGATATAATCAGCAATATCATCCAGTGAACTGATCAGTGAATGGATGTCTTCCCTGTCAAATGGCGTGATAAAGTTCCTGCTCAGCTCCAGGAAGATGGAATGGGCAATATCATCACCAATCTGCTCCAGCTTGCCAATTTCTTTCAGTAAGCTCTTTTGCTCTGCCGCATCTTTTGTTTGCAGTGCAAGGACCAGCGTCTCTGAAATTTTCACCAGGTTTTTCGCACACTTTTCAAAGGCAGGCTGGAATTTTTTATCTTTGGGACTGAATAAATTAAATACGAAATTCATAATGGGATATTTCTTTCAAAATTAGCCTATTAATGTTAAGATAGTATAAAATATCTTTTTAATTACTGCTCGCCAGTTGCAGCAATTCCTCCTCAGAGATCAGGTCAGGATCTTTAAACTGCCGGTTCAGAATGGCGTTCCTTATTTTCAGTTTACGGGTACTGGTAAAAACTATTGCCCCCTTGCTGTTATAGGTATGGGACACATAAGTCCCTATAGAGGGGTTAAATTGTTCTATTCTGATGAGTAATTCGTAGATCACAAAGACGGGTATCGGCACTTCACAAAGCTACTGAAGCATTAGGATAATGTTAAATTATCATTATGTTGGTATTATTGAATAATTAACATTAATTTAATACAGTGTTTTATTCTGTAAAAGGGATACTGCCCTTATCGAATTCAATCAAAAAACGAATCATAGGCTATAATATTTTGATTTTTGGGCTTAGTTTACTGGTACTGAAAAAATACAATAATTTGCATCTCAATGAATTAACAATTGTATACATTTGCGCCACTCAATTTTAAAAAATGGCAAATCACAAAGATGTCAATAAACTAACAGCTGCTGGTTTATTAATAAGCTTAGGAATCATTTACGGTGATATCGGTACTTCCCCTTTATATGTGTTTAAAGCAATCATAGGAGACCGGCTGATCACGGCAGATCTTATCCTTGGCGGACTATCCTGTATTTTCTGGACCTTAACTTTACAGACTACAATTAAATATGTGGTGATTACACTGCAGGCAGACAATAAGGGAGAGGGAGGTATTTTTTCTCTTTATTCATTGGTGAAACGCAAGGCGAAGTGGCTGATTATACCTGCAATGATAGGTGGTGCAGCTTTACTGGCAGATGGGATTATGACACCGGCGGTGACGGTTTCCTCGGCCATTGAAGGTCTTGGAATTATCTATAAGGACCTGCCTACGGTACCTATCGTGATCTTGATTATTACCTTCCTGTTTGGTATTCAGCAATTTGGAACATCCTTTATCGGTAAAGCCTTCGGACCGATCATGTGGCTCTGGTTTACGATGATTGCCGTTCTTGGCGCGCTTTATGTCGCACAATTCCCGGAAATACTCAAAGCAATTAATCCTTATTATGCCTACCATATCCTGACGACCAACCCTGAAGCATTCCTGATTATCGGGGCAGTGTTTCTATGTACCACGGGAGCTGAAGCTTTATATTCAGACCTTGGACACTGTGGCCGCTCAAATATCCGCGTGAGCTGGGTATATGTTAAAATCTGCCTGATATTAAGTTATATGGGCCAGGGTGTATGGTTATGGCAGTTGCAGGGGCAACATCTTGGGGAAATCAACCCTTTCTTCCATATTATGCCCGATTGGTTCCTGATCTATGGAATCCTGATTGCGACTGTAGCGGCGGCAGTAGCCAGTCAGGCCCTGATTTCAGGTTCTTTTACGCTGATCTCTGAAGCCGTTAGGCTGAACTTATGGCCTAAAGTAAAAATTAATTATCCCAGTAATTCCAAAGGCCAGTTATACGTTCCTTCCATGAACTGGGTACTATTCATTGGTTGTATCCTGGTGGTGCTGATCTTCCGCAAGTCAGAACACATGGAAGCTGCCTACGGATTGTCTATTACTGTAGCCATGCTCATGACAACGATTCTGGTGTCTATATTCATGATGCGCAAAAAGGTGCCTATGTACCTGATTGTGATTTTCCTGAGCATCTATGGGGTCATAGAAATCACCTTCCTGGCCGGGAACGTCGCGAAGATACTCCATGGCGGATGGTTCACCCTGATCCTGGGCTTATTGCTGTTCTCTATCATGTGGGCCTGGTCTAACGGAAGAAGAATCAGGAACCGCTACATGAGCTTTGTGGATATTGAGAAATATTACCCGATTATCAGTAAAATAAGTGATGACGAGTCCATTCCTAAATATGCCTCACAACTGGTTTATTTAACCAGTGCCAACTTCAATTCTGAAATTGAATCTTCCATCATGTATTCCATCATTCAGAAACACCCGAAAAGAGCCGATGTCTATTGGTTATTGCATGTGGATGTTACCGATGAGCCTTTTACCATGGAATATAAAGTGGAGCAGCTGGTGGATAAAAAGCTGGTGCGCATCGACTTCCGTTTAGGTTTCAGGGTTGAGCAACGGGTGAACGTCCTGTTCAGAAAGGTGGTGGAAGAACTGGTGAAAAATGGAGAGATCGATATTACCAGTAAATACACCTCTTTGCAGGAGCATAAAATCGTTGGTGATTTCAGGTTCGTCGTGATCGAGAAAGTCCTTTCCAGATCTAATAGCCTGAAGTTCCTGGAGCGTTTTATCATGAGCTATTATGCGCATTTGAAAACATTCAGCGTGCCTGAAGAAAAAGGATTCGGACTCGACCTGAGCTTTGTTGCAGTAGAGAAAGTTCCGTTGATTGTCGACCTTCCGACCGATTTTTATTTAAAGCGACTGGTTTAAAAAGGTTCTTTTACCAAAATCTGATGGCCTGAAGTTCGTGAGCTGATAAAAAGCCTTGCTAAAAGAGGCGAGGCTGTTGTATCCTGATAAATAAGCGATTTCACTGGTAGATTTATCATTTTGCAGGATCATTTCTATGGCTTTTACAATCCGCAGCAATTTAAGGTACTGAAGGAAAGATATGCTCATGGTAGACTGAAAAAGCCTAGACAGTGTACGTTCTCCCATCCCGAAACGCGCACTGATGTTTTCCAGGGTGATGGTTTTCTCATAATTCTGCGATAGATACAGCAGGATCGGCTTCAGGCGGGTATTGTCGGTGGTCGGTAAAGCAATGGGATACGATTTGATCCCCATTACAGGAAGGATATTCTTTATGGCCGATAAAAAGGTGAATGCAGGTTCATTTTTCTCTATAGATCCACTCCAGTTTTCCGTAAATACAAGCATCTCGAACAACAGGTTATTTACCGGATAGATTCCCAGTTCCTGGTAAAAAGGGAATTTAGCGTCATCAGTGGTATAAAAGTACAGGTTTCTGGTTACCGTAGCTGAATTGCGGACCTTGACAAAATGTTCCAGTCCGGCCGGAATCCATACATAATGCCGCGCAGGGATAATATAGGTTTTATTGGCAATATGGATATAGGCAATCCCGCCGTCTACGTAGGTCAGCTGACTTTTGGTATGGGAATGCAGGGGAAGCAACCTTTCCAGCTTCTGGTGGACCACAAATACATTTTCCGGATGAAGATCGATATTACGAAGATACTCTTCAGTGTCTAAATTATACATTGGCTGGAATGGACAAATAATTGGTAATATAAGCAAAATTGTGGGTGATTTCAGTGCGTAAATTTGTCCATCGTTAATTTTATGAAATATTACAATAAGCCTCTCGCTCTTTTAGTACTTTCAGCTTTTCTGCTGAATGATGCAATTGCCCAGGAACACACAGGAAAAATACCGCTCACACTCAGCCAGGTATGGCAGAAAGTAAGTGAAAACAACAAGACCGTACAGATGCAGGGCCTTCGGGTTCTCGGTGCTGTAGAGAAGGTCAAGGATGCTAAAAATGAGCGCCTTCCGGAAATCAATGCAGAAGCTGAGTATGCCAAACTCAGCAATGTGCCCATTTATGAAGATGGATTGTTTCATGCCCACGACCAGTTCGAAGGGGTGATACACACTTCTTATAAATTTGGTGGGGATATGTATATGAATTTATACAATGGGGGCAAGACCACGCTTAAAATTGAAGAAGAAAAAAAGGAAAGTGAAATCACACGTGAACAGAAAAACCTGACGACTTCGGAAATGAAACTGAGAGCGACAGCCTATTACCTGGACCTGCAGCGGAGTACCATCTTTAAAAATCTGTTATTAAAAGATATCAGTACCCAGGAAAAGCAGCTGGAAGAAATTAAACAGCTGCAGAAAAATGGAGTGGTCCTAAAAAGTGATGTGCTTCGTGCCACTTTAAAGTTATCACGACAAAAAATGTCACTGGTACAGCTGGATAATGACCTGGCCATTGCCAACCAGAAGCTGAATATACTGACGGGAATGCCTGATGATACGGTTGTAGCAACAGAAGAAGATGCGGAGGCCGATCTGCCTGCATTGAAAGCTTATCCTGAATACTTAACCGAGGCAATGGAAAATTCTTATGCCTTTAAGATTTCAGAAAAAGAAGAAGAACTGCGGAAGCTGGAACTGAAGGAAGTAAAGGCCAATGTTTCTTTTAAACTGGGACTCTTTGCCAATTACAATTATGCCTATCCGCAGATTCTGCTGTATCCGTATTCTGCTGCTATATACGGTCTGGGCATGGCGGGTGTGAAAGCAAGTTTTCCCATCTCTTCTTTTTACCATAATGTCCATAAAACCAGGGGCGCAGAAATAAAATACCATATTCAGGAAGTTGAACATGCCGATACCCAGGATAAAATAAGGCAGGAAGTAAATGAAGCCTTTTTACGGTACAGGGAATCCCTGACGCGCATAGAGGTGGCCAAGGAAAATATCAGCCAGGCCAGTGAGAATTTAAGGATTGTAAACAATACCTATTTCAACCAGCTATCCCTGCTGACCGACTTACTTGATGCAGATACGCAACTGCTGCAAACGCGTTTCGATTATGCTGCAGCACGTATTGCCGCCAGACTACAATATTATCAGTTACAAAAAGCCTTAGGAAACCTCTAGAATGAAAACCAAGAATAATTACACGCAAACAGATCAGTTGATTACTAAAATAACGGGCTGGATAGCCACCGTTATCGCTATAGGCCTGGCCATATGGGGTGGTATATTTTTATATCAGTTATACAATTATGAAGAGACGAATGATGCCCAGGTGGAGGAATATATCAACCCCATTACTTCCCGGGTGTCCGGATTTATCCGGGAAATCAGGTACGAGGAAAATCAGGAAGTTAAAAAAGGAGATACCCTGTTGATTATTGATAACAGTGAATACAAGCTGCAGCAGGAGGAAGGTGAAGCTGCCCTGGCCAATGCTGAAGCACAGATCAGTGTGATGGAAAGTAATATCATCACCACTTCGAAAGTTTCTGAAGCCAGTGAATCGCAAATTGCCTCAGCAAAAGCTAAACTACTGAAACAGCAGCAGGATTATGACCGTTATTCACAGTTGTTTAAAGTGGAATCCGCTACCCGGCAGCAATTGGAAAACAGTAAGGCTGCCCTGGATGTGGCTACTTCTGAATACCAGTCTGCCGTAGAAAATTATCAGGCTTCTTTATCGAAGATAAATGATATCAAAGCCCAGAAAGGGGTTTACAATGCGGAAATTAAGCGCCGCCATGCCTTGTTGGACAGGAATAAACTGGATGTGGGATATACGGTGATCCGCGCACCGTACAATGGGAAAATGGGACGGAGAACCATTCAGGAAGGACAGCTGATACAGGCTGGACAGACCCTTGCTTTCATCGTGGATCAGGAAGCCGGAAAATGGGTGATTGCTAATTTTAAGGAAACGCAAATCGCACATATGCCTGTCAATGCGGAAGTGGAAATCACTACAGATGCCTTCCCCGATAAAATATTTAAAGGTGCCATCGTGTCCCTTTCTCCGGCAACCGGAGCAAGGTTTTCCTTATTGCCACCCGATAATTCGACAGGTAACTTTGTGAAAATCGTGCAGCGTATACCGGTTAAAATTAAATTAACCGATAGTGCCGCAACCTTAGCCCAATTGCGTGCAGGGATGAATGCAAATGTAAAAATCAAAAAAGACTAATGGCTATTTCCACTTTGCCCGTATTTAAATCGTGGGTGCCTGAATGGCTGACCGGCACCACGATCTTCCTGGTGCTGCTGCCCGGACTCCTGCTTTTTGGCCTTTCAACGGCCAGTGTGCCCGGTGCGGCAGGATATTATGGAATTGAGCCGGCCGATGTGCAATATTCTATGATTGTATTTTATGCCGCTGTTGCCAGTTTTTTCGCATTGGAACGCAGGTTCTTTGTTTTTACTGCGACAAGGGAATATTATATACTCAGCCTCATCATTCAGATGGTGACTGCCTATGTCTGTTTCCATACCCATAATTTTTATGTGTTACTGATCTTCAGGTTCCTGCAGGGAATGTCCAATTGTCAGTCTACCAGTATCTGTATCACCTTGATTTTTAGCCGGCTGCACAATGAACGGGCCAGGGAAATCGGCTATTCTATCTTTTATTGCCTGTTGTTGTGTATCACACCGGTATCGGCCTTAATTACCGCGCCTATCCTGGATGTATACGATTTCAATACTTTGTATAAGTTCCTGGTGTATGCCTATGTTCCGGGAGCGGTACTCCTGCTGATCGTGATGAATAATGTGCGGCTGAACCGGAAGATGCCCTTGTACCAGCTGGATTGGGCGAGTTTTATGATTTATGCTACTGCATTGTGTTTGCTGGGGTATGTCCTGGTCTATGGCCAGCAGTATTATTGGCTGGAAGACCGCCGTATTGCCTTCAGTTTATCGGCATCGGTAGTGTTGATCCTGCTGCATCTTTTCCGTCAGCAGCATTTAAGAAGGCCATATCTAAGCATTGAAGTCTTCAGGCACAGGAATTTTAACCTGGGCGTATTCCTGATCTTTATCCTGTATATGGTAAGGGGGGCATTGGGATTGGTTTCTGTTTATTTTGCAACCGTTTTGGGAATGGATCCTATACATGTTGCCTATATCTTATTGGCAAATGTAGCGGGGATTATGATCAGTGTACTTGTTTCCTCGCGATTAGTGTTGATGAAACGGCCGATGCGGCTGATCTGGATGTACGGATTTTTACTCCTGCTGGTCTTCCACGTCTGGATGTGGTTTCTGTTTAGTAGTCAGGGAGATCCCTCAACTTTTGTTTTGCCGCTGATGATCCAGGGGGCAGGTGCGGGGATGCTGATGACACCAATCATCATTTTTACCATTTCTTCCGTACCGGCAAACCTCGGAAGTACGGCCTCGGCAACCGGTGTGTTCTTCAGGTTTACAGGATTCTGCAGCAGTATAGCTTTTATAAATTATTTTCAGCTGCACCATAAAAATGCACATTATAACCGTTTTCAGGAGCATCTGAGTGTTTTAAGTACAGCTGTAACAGACAGAATTGCTTTGTACACCAGTTCCCTTACCGGAAAAGGGCTTGCACCCGACCAGGCGGCTAAAATAGCCAGGGGATTGTTCAACAGATCAGTGGATACACAGGCACAGCTGCGTGCGATAATGGACTATTATACTTTTATAAGTGTCGTCCTGGTATTGGTGGTGTTGGTCATTGCACTTTTTCCTAAGGTAAACCGTACCATTATCAACCTGAAATCCAATCAGCCGGCCCCAGCATCTTATTAAAATAATGGAATCACCCCGTGTTCTTAAGTCCTGATGATCTCTTCATGGCGGTCGTTGTCGTCATTATTTTTGCCGTTCCCAAGGTCGGTTTTTGACGGATCTCCATGCAGCGAGTGGTCATTTTTAGGAGCAGAAGATGAGTTTGTATCCTCTTTTGCCTCCTTTAAACCGTCTTTAAGGCCTTCATCGTGATTTAAATTTTCAATTGCGGGCAGTTTTTCTGCTTTACGCTCAGTAGTTGTGCTATTGTATAATGGCTTGGTGGTTGTTTGCGGATTTTCAATGTTATGTTGCTGTAAATCAACGCTTTTTGGTTCTTTTTCTTCTTCTTTGTTTTCCATGATCTGTTGCTTTAAAGGCACTAATGTTTTAACAAAAGCCATTTTAAATGGTTTTAAAAATTACCTGGACATATAAATTCTTAATAATCCTTCGTTTAAGATTTGGAAGAAAACCAATAATTATTACCTTTAAGGCCTTAAATCAAATTTAATTAACATAATATCATGGAAAAATTCGCAAAATTAAAAGAATTAATTGCCGGAGTAGAGGCAGATGCTGACAAGTTTTACAATTCAGGTAACGGCGCTGCTGGTACCAGAGTACGTAAAGCAATGCAAGATTTAAAAACTTTAGCTCAGGAAATTCGTACTGAAGTTACTGACAAGAAAAACAGCGCTAAATAAATACTGTATTTCTGGAGACAGAAGAAAAAATGAGCGTCCCGGTTAAGCAATTAACCGGGATTTTTCATTTAACTGGTGTGTAGTTTTATTTTTTCCGGCTGGAAAGCATTCTCATTTTTTCTGCGCAGGTTGCAGGTAATCCAATATTTTTTCCAACAGTTCTTTTTCTGTATAGGGTTTCACTAAATAGTCATTCAAACCGGCAACAAGATAACTCTGGTGTGATTCCGGCGAGACTTGTCCGGTAATGGCGATCACTGGTGTACCTGCTTTTTTGGGATCATGATGGGCACGTACTTTTTTAGTTAATTCAATTCCATCCATTAAAGGCATTTCTATATCCGTCAGGATCATTTCAAAATCTTTATCCTGGAATAATTCAAAGGCCTCTTCTCCATTTCTTGCCGTTTCAAAGGCTATTCCATGTTTGCCGAGGATCATCTTGATCACAATCAGGTTGATCTCCGCATCATCGACAATCAATAAGCGTATCTTTTTGAAAGCTTCTGTATGTAAAGGTAGCAGTGTTTCTATCGTCTGCATTTCTGCATTTTCCGGAGCAATGGTATAGGGTATGTCCAGGAAGAAAGTCGTTCCCTGGTTCACCAGGCTTGTCGCCCAGATTTTACCACGGTGGAGCTCTACCAGCTTTTTACAAATGGGCAAACCCAGGCCTGAACCTTTTTGCCAGTCATTTCTTTTCTGGTGTATCACCTGGGAGAATTCATCAAAAATATAAGGAAGATCTTTTGCTGCGATACCAATCCCGGTATCCTGTACCTGTATCTTCAGGATAATATGACTGGAGTCTACCTCCTGAGCTGCTACGTTTACATTAATTTCCCCTTGGTCAGAGAATTTAATCGCATTGGCTACCAAATTCATAATCAGTTGCTTCAGGCGGTAAGGATCTCCCGTGAGTAAAAGGTCAGGTGCCTGCTCCTGATTCAATTTTAATACGAGACCCTTTTGCTCGGCGAGAATTGCCGTTGCCGAAATAATTTCACTGGATACAGATTTATAGTAAAAAGGAGTATGGGAAAGGGATAGCTTTCCTGTTTCCAGTCTGGAGAAATCCAGTACTTCATTCACTGCAGATAACAGCATGGAAGATGAATTTTCGAGTAAAACTGACATCGTTTGCTGCTGCGCATTCAGCGGCGTAGATTTCAGCTGTTCCGTTACGCCAATGATGGCATTCAGGGGAGTCCGCATTTCGTGGCTCAGGCTGGTGAAAAATCTGGATTTGAAGATGACCTGCTCTTCAGCTGCTTTCTTTGCCTTTAGGATCCTGTTATAGGCGTAATACAGCTTTATAAGAAGAAATACGATCATCGCGAGTGAAATTACATTCACCAGTAAATGGATTTTTCCTGACCTGTCTATCACATCGATGGCATGAAGACTTTTGTTTTTCAGATCTGTTTTCCTGCTTTCTGCGATTTCACGTTCCCTGTTGCTGAATTCCTGAAATATCAATTTAATGTTCTGCAGGATCTGTTCATTCAGCTTTAAGATGGATTTCTCTTTTTCTGTAAGGTTGAGGTGGTTTTTCTGCTGCTGTTCAAAAAGATTCCTGTAGTATTTCTCTATTTTCTCCAGTTGTTTTTTACTGTAGGTACTCGAGTTTACTGCTGATTTCTCGTAAGTAGTTTCTACCTTGCTCGTTTTTATGGAGTCTGATTTTTGTTCTTTATTGAGAATGGCACTTTTCAGCCGTTGAAACAACCTGGTTTTCTTCGCCGGCTCTTTACTTTTGACCTCTTCCATTTTAACGGTCTGTTTAACCACCTGTTGTTTTAGGGGTAAAATAGCATGTATGGGGCCAGTTGTTTTTGTGCTGTCCATTTGCAGGTTGATGAACATAAGGGAATCGGTAAGCCTTTTGATCCTTACATACAGTAATAGTTGTTTTTTTCTTTCGAGAAGATCTGTATGTATATTTTCTGATGCGTTCCTTATCTGGTTTTCCTTGGAAAACTTTTCCAGCAGTACAGATACCCTTTTGATTCCTGCGTTGTATTTAGCGAAATATTCTTTCTTCCATGAGGTGGTATAAATCCTGTAATCATTTTCGGCTTCGCTGAGGCTCATGCTGATGGTATCGAGCCTGGAAATCTGTTTGCTGTTTACGGTCATCAGTTCACTCGTGGAGCGAAGACTGTTTTGTTCCGCATATTGGTCGAGCGACGTTTTAAAGAGGGCAGCTATACATAAAATGATGATGAGTGAGATCGTGGTGATAGAGATGTTACGGGTTTTCATCAAAGGGCAAGAGGCTAAAATATTTTTTGTTTAAAGAGAAACCATTTGCAAAGTTTATACCATTTTCTTAGAATGATATCCACCGGATTTTGCCCTAATCTTTTTTAGGAGCGGGATATAATCCTCCCATCTGCAGGACAACCAGAGGTTGTGCAGGAGAATAGGGGCTGAATGATGGTATTACCTGTGTTTAACGGTGTTTCTTGATTTTGATGTAATGGTCAACGGAGTAAGGACCTGAGCCGGCCACCCAGAATAAGATCAGCAAGAGCAATACCAATACGGAAAGCCAGAGTTCCGAGTTAAGCGATGAGAATCCCATGGTGATGTTCACAAAGAAAATGGCGCCCAGTAAAATAGGGATTTGTATCACTACCGCGAACCGGGTAACAAGGCCTATCATGATTAATAAACCTCCCACAAGATGTACAAAAGCAACAATATGCAGGACTGCCACAGCCATGAGTCCGGAAAACCCGAAAGTATTGTGTTGTAAAATCCAATCCTGCTGTGTATCGGTATGGCTGATAAAGGCAATACCTTTACCTAAAATAAGCAGCCCCAGGGCCATTCTTACGATATCTAGCCATTTGGCATGGTGCATATCGCCCCAATGCTCAATTTTTTGAAAAGTATTCATAACGTTCTACTTATGAAGTGTTTATATTTGGTTCTATTGAAGTTAGGAAAAAATAGCTGAAAAAGCTTAAGCTTTCTTTTTAATTTTTGAAACTATGATACGCCTTCAGGTTGTGGCGTGATGGGGGCTGAGGTGTATTTTTCTCCATTTGTTGTGTAAAATGCCCACAGCCATTAGCCGGCCATCCAGACAATTGCCCAAAGAGAAGCGCCTGAAATCGCTGCCCATAACAGGATCCCCTGAAGAAAAGGCCTGATGCCTATGGACCGGATAACTTTCAGGGAGAGGCCGGTGCCAATGAAAAAGAGGGTGAGGTGAAGCAGCTGTTTGCTCAATTTAACAATGAATGGGCCGATCTGCTGCAGGAATGGCACAAAGGTGTTCAATACCATCACTAGAATAAAAATGGCGATAAACCAGGGCATCTGCACCTTTTTACGATCGGTGTTAAACAGGCAGGCGGTAAAAAAGGAAACAGGGACGATCCAAAGGGCACGTGCAAGTTTAACAGTTGTTGCGATTTCTAATGCCTGTTCCCCATATTTACTGGCGGCGCCCACCACAGAACTGGTATCATGGATCGCTATGGCACACCACATCCCAAACTGGCTTTGCGTTAAGTGCAGGGCATGACCAAGTGGGGGAAAAATCAGGAGGGCAATAGCATTCAGAAAGAAGATGATACCCAATGAAACCGAAATCTCTTTTTCCCTGGCTTTCATGACCGGAGACAGCGCTGCAATAGCACTTCCTCCGCAAATAGCGGTTCCCGCAGAGATGAGAAAAGAAACTTTGCGCTGGTTTTTCATCACTTTTCCAAGCAAAAAACCCAGGGTAAGGACACTGAAAATGGAAATCACTGTCAATAGTATTCCTTCTTTACCCGCGTTGAATGCGCTGAAGATATTCATCCCGAAACCAAGTCCGATGACTGAAGATTTCAGGAGCCAGCCTGTGACTTTATGGTTCAGCCTTGGATAGGGGTGGTTGATGAATTGTGCACAGAGTAAGCCGGTCAGCAGCGCTGCGGGAGCTGACATAAAAGGCATTACACATAGGATTGCACTCGCTATAAAGATAATTTTGTGTGTATTCAGGGGGATAGCCATTGCTGTTATTTGTCCCGCAAATTGCACAACCGGAGCTGTTCCGTCAAATTCCTATAATTGATCTTCCATTACTTCAGGTTATGCAGCAACATGGCCTGACGTAAAAATACCTGCGAGAGGCCATCCGGTTTGCCCTGTAGCTGAATGAAATAGAAACTGCGCGCAATGGTTAATCCTGTGACATCAATGATACATAAACTCCCGCTCTGTAGTTCTTTATGCAGGGCATGAATAGAAATAAAGGCCAGGCAGTTGGAATGCATGAGATAGGATTTGATACTTTCTGTACTTGCCAGCTGGATTTCTACCTTAAGGTCCTGTATTTTGATGTCTATTGCTTTCAGGGCATGACCGAGTACTTCCAGTGTCCCTGATCCTTGTTCACGCATAACAAAGGAATGTTCCTGTAAAGATTCCGGACTGATTTCATTTTTCCGTGCCAGGGGATGCATTTTTCCGCAGACCAGTACCAGTTCATCCCCTATAAATTCGGTGTATCTTATTTCCTGGTTCCTTGATTTGCCCTCCACCAATGCCAGCTCTATCTCTTTTTCCAGCAAGGCTTTTTCAATCTGTTCTGTATTCCCGTTAATGAGATGGAGCTGTATCGCAGGAAATTTTTGCCTGAACCCTGCCAGTAATGGCGCGATGACATAACTGGAAATGGTTGTGCTTGCGCCCAGGTGCAGGATACCGTTGTCACGATGTGCCAATGCATTCATGTCAAAATCTATGTTCCTGTAAATGGAGAATAAGGATTCAGCATGTTTCAGCAGCAGGTGGCCTGCCGGTGTCAGCTCTATTTTATTCCCTTTTCTTTCAAATAACTTGTTGTTATATTGTTGTTCCAGTTCATTGATATGTTTGGTCACTGCCGGCTGCGTAATGAATAAGGTTTGTGCTGCCTTGGTAAAGCTGAGGCGCTTAGCTACCGCATAAAATACTTCTAAACGAAAATCTGCCATCGTGTTTTAATTCTGCTTGCCCAAAGCTAGTGGTAATCGCCGGAATTATAGCGCATCATCATAAATAAGCAGGTAAGGGGAGAGCAACAGCACTGGATAAAAAAGAAGCTGTATCATTAACGAAACTAAGCCTCTGAGAATTGAAGATTTGAAAATGCTTCCGTAGGAAGGTACAGGTAAAAACAACTGGAAAGAGGGTGGTCATGATTTATGATTCACCCTCGTAGCTATGCGGGAGATTTTTAGTTCAATCCCTGCAGTTTTTCGTCAATATGATTCAGCTCTTCAACAGTAAGGGTTAAATCTGCTGCCCTGGCATTGCTGATCGCCTGGTCTGCATTTCTCGCTCCGGCAAGCACGACGGTAATACCTGGCTGCAGACTTGTCCATTTTAATACCAGTTGAGCTAGTGAAGCATTTTTGCTTTCAGCAACAGGTTCAATACCAGCTAAGAACTGTTTTACTTTCTCCGGATTGAACTGCCCAAAGTAACCGTTACGGTGGTCATCAGATTTAAGTATGGCATCTTTGAAATATTTACCGGTCAGCAAGCCTCTTTCAAGCGGGCTGTAGGCAATAATTCCAATCTGCTGTTCAAGTGTAAACGGAACCAGGTCCTGCTCAATCGACCTGTTCAGCATACTGTAAGATACCTGGTCGGATGCCAGGCCGATGGTTTGTCCTGCTTCTTTTAACTGTTCAACAGTATAATTACTTACCCCTGCTGCCCTGATCTTGCCAGCTGAAATCAGTGTTTCAAGTGCTTCCATTGTCTCCTGGATGGAGGTTGTATGGTCCGGCCAGTGCAACTGAAGCAAATCGATATAATCTGTTCCCAGTCGCTTCAGGCTTTCTTCTACCTCTTTGATGAGGTTCGCTTTTGAAGCATACTTATATACCGGGACAGGATTTTCCTGCGTGCCTGCATCAAAAAAGAAATCTCCTTTACCATTGTTGCTGCCATCCCATACCAAGCCAAATTTGGTGAGTAACTGGATCTTAGTCCGGTCTTTACCTTTGATTGCTTCGCCTATTAATTCTTCACTTCGTCCGAATCCGTAAAAAGGTGCCGTGTCCAGACTGCTGACACCATGGTCGAGCGAAGCGTGGATAGCTGCTATCGAATCTTTCTTTTCATTACCGCCCCACATTGTTCCTCCAATAGCGAAAGCACCGTAAGTTATTGCAGATAGTGACAAGTCCGTTTTACCTAATTTTCTGTATTCCATGATTGTGTATTGATCTTTAACTTATTTTTTCTGTTTCATAAATAATAAATGGGCCATCTGTTAATGATGCTGACTCCTTTAAAAATTCAGCAAAATGTGCCTCCTGCTGATGCGCTTGAAGACCATTTCTGTCTGCCCAATGTTCATGAAATATAAAAGTATCCGGGTTTTCGGTGGATTGATGCAGGTCATATTGAAGACATGCCTCTTCTTTTGTGGATGCGGTGACCAATTTCAGCAGTAGCTGCCTGAGTAATGCCGTGTTCGTTTTATTACTTTTTGTAATGGCTGTTAAATAAATGCCCATATGTATTGCTTTTAGATGGAGAGCAAAATACGGGAATGTGTAGCTATTATAAAAATAACCAAACTAATAGTCTATCATGAGAATTCTGATAGATTATGGGATTACGGAATGCGTGGGTTTTAAGGTAACGGAGATCACCCCATTTTTACCTTTCTCTCCATATTTATCTAGGGCATGTTCACCTTTAAACACATTAATGGACAGGATTTCATCAGGCTTAAGCTGATCGAAGGAATCTGCCTCATGACCATCAATCAGGATCAGCGGCGGATTTTGTTTTCCATTGGAGGAAGGAGAATTGGAAGGCCGTACAGTTGATCGCACAGAAATTCCTGTTTTGTTATTCGTAACGGTCATCACTGTGGTATCCTTTTGGGTTTTTAAGGGCTGCTTCCGCAGTCCGTTATGGCTATTGCCTGTTACCCTACTGCCTGTTGCAACAATTTCTTTTACAGTGGTTTGTCTTGCTGAGCGGAAGGTTTTTGGTCTGACAGAAGCCGGGGCAGCCTTGCGGCGGATCTGATCTGCAGGTTGAATTTCTGTTTCTTTCGTGTCCGCTATATGCTGCGCAGTGCGCTGGATCACGGAGGGGGGATTTTTCATTTCAGGGCCAGTTGAAGTAGCTGCGGATACCCCTTTGATATAAGATACCCTGTAATCCGGTTTTGCAAAAGCATAAAGAAATAACAACATAGCCGGCAAGACCAGCAACACAAGCAGTTTTTTTATCGGCCTGGACTCCGGTTTGTCCATCATTCTGATCCTTTGCAAATTATTGACAGAAGCAAAAGAACTGGCCAGCTCAAACACCGGTGTCTGAAGCGTATGGTTAATTAAGACTGCGCGATATACAGCTACAGGATTTCCTGCATTCAGCACGGCATGGTCAGCCAGAAATTCATGGTTTTGTTTGACCACACGCAGATAAATCCATATAAATGGATTGAACCACTGTAAAGCACAAATGACCTGTACCAATAAAAGATCTGCCCAATGGCGTTGTTTAACATGTGCCAGTTCATGCTGAATAATTAATTCTCTTTCCTTCTCCGGGGCAGATTTTGAATTGTCAATAAATATGAAGCTGCCTATGGAAAATGAAGTCTTAAATATTGAATTATAAACTACCTTACAACCATTAACCAAAACATATCCATTCCGGCGGATCACCCTGCGGACGGTCAAAATCCCCCAAAGCTGTTTCAGGATATAAATGATAAAAAATAAGGCATAGCACAGAATAGCGGTATACATCCAGAAGGGCTGGCTGCTGGCTGAAGGAGGAGTATTGTTTCTGCCTGTATCGGAAGCAGGAATATCTGCCTGGATTTCCAGGTGTACGATATAACGGTAACTATAGAGGGGGAAGAGTACAGCACACAACAATCCTGCAATCAGGAAATACCTGTTGAAATGATAGAAGGTTTCATTTTTTAGAAAACACCAGTAAATACCGAAAAATAAGGTAGTACAAATTGCAGATTTTAAAAGGTATAAGATGAATTCTTCCATAACACAATCATTTTCTTATTTTTCTTTACGAAGTTCTTCCTTCGTATTTTCTATGAGGTTGTCCAATTCTTCGATGGTATAATTACTCTCTTTGGCAAAAAATGAGGCCATGGAGGAAAAGGAATTGTTGAAATAATTTTTCAGTAAACCGAATAACTGCGATTTGGAATAGACTTCTTTGCTGACCAGGGGGCTGTAATTATTCACTCTTCCAATGCTGTGGTGACTGGCAAACCCTTTGTTTTCAAGGATGGTCAATACCGTTGAAATGGTCGTTCTTGCAGGTTTGGGCTCTTCCAGCTTTTCGCGGATATCCTGCACGGTACCTTCTCCCAGCTGCCATAAAATCTGCATAACCTGCTCCTCAGCTTTGGTTAACTGAACTAGATCTTTTTTTTCCATAACACTATAAATGTATGACTAAATTTATAGACAAGCAATTTATTCAGCTTTATTTTTAATCTATTCCATGTTATTTTTACAGTTTCCCCCTGTAAATTACTCCCTGGACAAACTTCTGGGCGATTATTTAATCCTGAATCTGATGGACAGCAATATCTGGGCAGGACGCAGGTCATAGGCCGAATAATAGGTACTGATATCATTGTAAGTAGCAGAAATGTATTGTCGCGCATTAAATATATTGTCATATAAAATACCGAACTCCAACTGCCTGAATTTATACTTAGCCCCGATATCTGCAAAATGGATGTTTCTGTTACCCGCTGCTATGGCATTGGAATAAAAGTATTCATGTGCCATGTGTATATTGAGCCCTTTTAGCGGGAATAAATTGACCTGTGTATGCTGTGTATGGGAACGTATGGCCGCCAGAGGGTTTGCCTGATCAGGGATGGTGTTCTGGCTGACCATATATAGAAAATCATATTGTATGGCTGCCCAGGATTTTATTTTCGTAGCTATGCCGGGTTTGATGAGATAGGTTTGGTTCCGGTATTGGGTCAGCTGACCCAGTACGATCTGTGAATTCGAGGTATGGCTGTAACTGGCTTCCAGTGTAAATGTGGAGGCAATCCGGTCTGCTCCTTTACTCAGGCGTCCCTGAAAATTGTATCCTGAAACGTTGTTGGGAATGGCGTATGCTGTCTTTATCCTGAGATTTCCCAGGTAATCATAACCGTACAGGAGGTTGATGTTATTTCTGAAATAACGTCCCCCGAAATTGATGAATATGGCATGGAGCGGGTGGCGATAATTCAAATCTATGGTATAGGTTTGTGTTTTTTGTTCCGGCAGACTTCCATCATTTCTGCTGAGGTTGCGGTAAGTTTGCATGAGGAAACCTGTGTAGGCATCACCTATTTCTCCCATTTTATTGCTGTAAGCCGCTGCCGCAGTCATGGAAAGAAAGAGGTTGATGTTGTAATTGACACTGAATGTAGGATTAAAATACAAGCGGTCAAGGTGTTGCTCCTTCCGGGCCAGCTGGTCATCGGTGTGCAGATAATTATAGCTTAAGGGTAAATTTGCGGAGATCCGGAACTGGTCAGTCGTATAGGTATAATCCGGACTGAAATACAGCTGGTATTTGCCCCAGTTGAAATCGTTTCTCAGGGAATCTGCGCTGAACGAATCTGCCCCGGGGGAATGGACGGGAGAACGACCGCTCAGTTCCGAATTCAGCTGCTGCAGGTTGATATTTACACCGAGGTTATAGCTTTGTTTCCAATGTTCAGCCGACAATCCGAATGACAGCTTGTTGTTGGTAGTGAATTGTTTATTCCCATAATCCTGCACCGTAGCCTCCAGATTTTCCCCACCGAACAGGTCGGGATACAACATCGGGCTTACTGCGAGTGTCTGTTTCACACTTTTATACGATTGGTAGGAGTAGATTTTCAGGCTCCTTTTCTTGTAATTTTTGACCATATTCAGGGTGTTTTCCAGGGCAAAGGAAGGGCTCCTGACATGCTGGAGGATGGTATCCTGTTGTCTCACACTGCCTTCAGAATGATTCCGGCTCCCGCTGAAACTAAGGGTGTGATCGAGGTAGTAATCTTCTTTGTTTGCATTATACTGTAATGCCGCATTGAGCTGATTTATCCTTTCCGCTGAGGCCAGGCGCTCTTCTATCGTCAGTATACTATCTGCATTCAGGTAGTATACTGACCTGGAAAAACTGCTTTTTTGCTGAAGATCGTTCAGGTAAGCCATGGTGAGATTCAGCTGTTTGTCCTTACCCAGGCTCCATAGATTATTTGTTGAAAAGGCATGTGCCCTGTTGAACAGGTATCGATGCTGACTGATAGCGGGACTGCTTGGGGACTGTACAGATAAGAACGGAGCATTCGTCTTTTCTGCCTGCTGGAAAAAGGATTTAAATTCCGTGGCCGGATCTTCACCAATGTTATTTCCTTTATAGGTATTCATGCTTTGTCTTTCTTTGTTAAAATACATAGAAATCAGTTCATTGTCCCAAAGCACAGGAGCAAGTCCGGTGGCTAATTTGGTATTGGCAATCAGTACGCCTTTCGCCTCGTCGGTTAATTTCAGGTTTAATGCCGCTTCATCTGTGAATTCTCTGTTTTTAAGTGCCTTAATGGGTTGGTGGTTCTCCATCACCTGCACAGCGGCTACATCTTTAGCCTCTATATTGTTGGTGGCTATTCCATAACGTCCCTGCAGCAGATCTTTATTTTCGATGTAGAATTTATTGATGGGTTTGTTGTTATACAATATACTTCCGTCAGCTTTTACTTCAATACCCGGCATCTTTTTCAACACATCTCCGATGGTACGGTCACTATTATCTTTGAAGCCCTCTACGAGATAGTTAAGGGTATCATTCAGCTTACGGATTTTTGGAGGATTCACTTTAATTTCCTTTAATTTGATAGCACTGGCTTTGAGTTGAAAATCAACTTGTTGGTTGCGGTTAATCACTTCCCTGTTTTTCTTTTCTACATTGAATCCCGAAACGGAAATCACCAGGCTGTCTGCAGGACTTTTAAAACTTATTTCATAGCTACCATTCTCCCTGGTCAGGGCATAGCTGATCAAGGCAGTAGATTTCTTATCCTTTACAGTGATGTTGAGTCCCTGAATTCCCTTTCCGTCAGGATAACTTGTCACCCTGCCTTTTATCGTTGTTTGGGAAAAAGTAACCGTTGCATACCACATGAAGAATATGAAGAGAAGGGCAGTTTTCATCTGTCTATCTAAAATCGCGCTGTCAATTGATCTGTATACTTATTGGATTTCCATGGAAACATAATCGTAATTTCCTGGCAGCTCAGCAATGATCAAATTCCCTGCATTTAAATTGATCTGTGTTCCTGCACCCTGTTTTTTCTTTTGTTTTTCAAACTCTTCCCTGGTACATGTAACCATCTTTTTGGGATTTTGAGTGATGATGGGTACCTGCTTCGTCAGCTGTTCCAGGCCGATCAGCTGGAAACTGAACATAGTTTGGGTATCTTCTACGCTCAGGATAAGTCCCGGCAGGCCTTTAAATTTCCATGGACCGTCTTGCAGGGGGATTTCCGAAGTAAACCAGGCGACATAATCCCTTCCACGAAAATTTAAAAATGCTTTTTGACAAGGATATCCCTGTATCGTATCCGTTGCGGTATCAATTTTCCAATTCATCTTACTGTCCACATCTTCATAGCTGAACTTATCGCCAATTGCAGAGACATAGTCAATTACCGTTGTTTTTCCAGTTGATAAATCCTTGAAAATCTGGTAGCTTTCGCCGTCTGCGGAAGGAGAAGAAATCGTGCCGGGAATAGGAGACAGGTCTTTTGCTTTCTCCCCTTTGAATACAGTTACACTTTTGATCGATTCGGCACCCATGTTATTCATCCTGGCCGATAGAAGGGAATCCCTGCCAATTCTTGCAGGATCATAAAATCTGGAAATCCGCTCCCCGATCTCCAAAACCATCGTATCTGTGCGGTAGGGCTGGGTTTCAGTCGCTTTCTTTTTACTGAAGGTATAATAACATTTCAGCTTCACACTATCAATTGTTTGTTGTGCGGATGTTTTTGCGGGGCCAATGATCTGAAGTCCATTTAGCCTGACTGCATTCTGGCCAAAAGTGTAGCTGTTTAAACAGCCTAAAGCAAGTATCATAAATAGTTTCATGGGAATAGGATTAGGTTAATGATGATTTTAAATAAATTGCCCGCCTGTCCATTGGAATGAATAAGAGAGAAATCCTATACAATTCTACGTCTATAAATTTAGACAAACAAGTAAAAAGACATTTTTGTCTAAATATTTAGACGAATGATGATTTATGGCAGCTGGGGAGCCTGGCTGGGTCTCCTAAAAGGGGGGAAGGAAATGGCTTAAACCTGGTCAGCAGCTGTGCAGGATAAGATTAAACTATTCATTTGGGAATGTACTTTTAGAAAGAGAGACATTCCCAAATGGTAGCTGTTTAGGCAGAGCATTCACCTGATGGAGAGGAGTACTTAGTTTTCTTCAAAGAGATACCCGCTATAGGCAAGTCCTTTTGCAACGCTGGTAAAGTTATCTCCGGAATTTACAGGGATATGGGGGAATTTAGTTTTGAACAAATCCTGTATACCACCCACCAGTGAAGTTCCACCGGTAAGGAAGAGGCTATCAATGTCTTCAGGTTTGATATTGTTCTTCAGCATAAATTCATCCAGGTATACACTGATTTTTTTGATGTCTTTTTCAATGACGGCATCATACTGTGTTCGGGTAACCTGTTCATCTATCTCAATTTCCATATGCTCATAGGTAAACCTGGATGACTGGAGATCCGAGAGTTCAATTTTCGTCTTTTCAATGGACTGGAAAATGGAATACCCCAGATTGTTATCAATAAGGGTCATGAGGTTTTTAAACTTACGGTCCCTTTTGGAATAGTGATAGTAATTCTCCAGGTCTTTTTGTATCCTTAGTCCGTTGAAAAAGTTCATTTTATCCCAGGAGCAGATATTGGCGAAAAGAGATATGGGAACAGTTAACACTTTACCGGGTGTCGCTTCATACTGGGTATTTTTCCCAAAATACGGGGTGCCTTTTTCCCACATAAAAGCGGAATCAAAGCTATCTCCTCCAATATAAATACCACCGGATGCAATCATGTCACTTCTTCTGTCTTTATTGCCCGCATTTGCAGGGTCTAATATCAGGAAGGTAAAATCTGTGGTTCCGCCGCCGAGATCGGCAACTAGGACTTTCTCCTTTTTCTGGATTGTTTTTTCATAGGCAAAGGCAGCACCTATAGGTTCAAACTGGAACCTTACCTCATGAAAACCTGCGATTTTAGCAGCCTTGGTGAGCCTGGTTTGTGCAAGCGTATCTTTTTGTGCACTGTCATCATCAAAGAATACTGGCCGGCCAATAATAGCTTTCTGGCAATCCAGACCAATAATTTCATCAGCTTTTGCCTTCAGGTCTTTCAGGATCAATGCCACCAGGTCTGATGCATTGTATCTTTTATTGTGGATTCTGGTTTCAATAAAGCTGCTCCTGGAAAGGATTTGTTTGATAGACTTGATAAATCGGCCTTTCATCCCATCACTCAGATAGGCGGCAATGGCATGGGTACCTACCACATAATTTGTGGCTTCATTGGCTGTGTATTCCTGGTGAAAATAGAGTAGGGAAGGAACGGTTATAGTAGAGATGATTTCTTTTTTTTCTTCATCATAAATGGATAGGGCAGAATTGGTTGTTCCAAAATCAATTCCATAAATATACTTACTCATTGCAAGGGGAGATATAAGGGTTTTAATTGTTTTCTTCAGTAAATAGTTGTTTTTAAAAGGTTATGAGGCTATCATAAGTGCTTATTGTTTTTCATTTGCATTCAGGAACTCTTCAGCTTGGTTTTTCATGAGCTCTTATTGTGCTTCATTTGTATTTAAGAACTCTCCAGCTCGGTTTTTCATTAGTTCTTATTGTGCTTCATTAGCATTCGAGAACTCGCAGGCTTGGTTTTTCATGAGCTCTTATTGTGCTTCATTCGCATTTGAGAACTCGCAGGCTCGGTTTTCATTGCTGTTTGTAAAGTGGTAGGCGCATGATGGTTTCATCAGTAAAAATTGTTTTTTAAAGGTTATGATGGTTTTTTCAGAAGTGGTATGTTGCGGATTGTGTATTGATGCGATAGCTTCAATAGCGGGCAGACGAATACCTGAACTAATCTGCAAAACTATAAATCTATTGTTAAATTGCGAAGATTTGTTCTATTAAATTGGAAGGATACAGACCTTCCGGCAGGGGATACCGGAAATATGATTCATTCTGCTGCGGCCTTTACCCTAAATAGCTAATACTTTTGGTAATGTATGGATTTCAGGAGGGCTGTATTTAAATGAGGTCATTTTTAACAGCATGTGTGTAAAAAGTACAACAAGTGTCCTGCTCAGTAAGGGATTGGTAATATGAACTTAGGCAGCGAGTTGTGCTTTTACAGTATTGATCAGGTTATTGATATCGAATGGCTTAGCCAGAAAATCATTAGGTGAACCTGGCATAGTCAGAAAACTATCCATATTGTGGCTGGCAGAAATCATAATAATAGGAATCTGATTGTACACGGCATCACTCTTTAATGCCCTGCAAATATCCCTTCCATCTACTCCACCAAGCATTACATCAAGCAGAATTAAATCTGGCTTGTCATTATTCACATACTCAAATACTTTTTTTCCATCTGTAAGCGTGCTTACTTCATATCCTTCGTCTTCCAGGATAATCCTGATTACATCCAGTATGTCGTTATCATCATCAACCGCTAGTATTTTCTTAAACATTTTCTTTCCTCATTTCTATCTTGTGTTAGCGATTAACATGCCATAGATATAAAAAATGATAATTTATTATTTTTACTAAAATAATTAGCACTTTTGTATTCTTATTTGAATCGGAAGAATGTTATATGCTGTAGTAGATATTGAGACAACCGGTGGGCAACCTTCGGGTAATGGGATCACGGAGATTGCTATACTTATCCATGATGGTGTAAAAGTTATAGATTCCTATGAAACACTGATCAACCCCAATCAGTATATTCCTGATTACATACAGGCTTTAACTGGAATTGATAATGAAATGGTCATGGATGCCCCTGAATTTAATGAAGTGGCACCAAAAATTTATGATATGCTGAAGGATAAGGTTTTCGTAGCCCATAACGTCAACTTCGATTTTTCTTTTATTCACCATCAGCTGTCTGTGGCCGGATTTCAGCTGAAAAGCAAAAAATTATGTACGGTAAGGACGAGCCGTAAGCTGCTTCCCGGACATGCTTCCTATAGCCTTGGAAAACTATGCAGTGCTTTGAGGATCAATTTGAACGACAGGCACCGTGCCGGAGGTGATGCCAGGGCTACGGCCATATTGCTGACCATGCTGCTGGAGAAGGATACCGACGGGGTGATTTCACAGTCATTGCACAAAGCTTCAAAAGCGCAGGCTTTGCCTCCCAATTTGCCTGAAAAATATATTGATGCCCTTCCTGCAAGTCCGGGAGTTTACTATTTTAAAGATGCGAAAGGCAAAATAGTGTATGTCGGTAAGGCTGTCAATATTAAAAAAAGGGTGTGTTCCCATTTTACAGGAAATAGCATCAACAAACAGCGCCAGGAATTTCTTAAACATATCCATGAAGTAGATTTTACCGTTTGTGGAACGGAACTCATGGCATTGATCCTGGAAGCTTCAGAAATACAAAAAAATTGGCCGGAGAATAACCGTGCACTGAAGCGATTTGAACAACTGTATGCCTTGTATACTTTCGAGGATCAGAATGGATATATGCGGTTTGGAATTGATAAGTATAAAAAGAACAGCAAAGCTCTGTATACTTTTAGCAGCCTGCTTGCAGGGCACAGTATGCTGCGGGCCATGATTGCTGAACATTCCTTATGTGAAAAATTATGTTTTATTCAAAAAAACCGGGAGAGTTGCACTGCTCATGAAAGCGGGAATTGTCATGGCGCATGCCTGAAACAGGAGCATCCCTATAGTTACAATACCCGTGTGAAAGCTGCAATTCTGCATTTAAAATCTTCTTTACCCTCTTTTGTACTGCTGGATTCTGGCAGAAATGAGGAAGAACAGAGCTTTTTATTGGTCGAACAAGGTAAATTTAGCGGTATGGGATATATTTCTTTTCATTCAGATGTACAAAATATGGAGCTGTTGAGATCCTGTTTAGTTCCTTATCCATCAAATGATTATATCCTGAATATGGTGCTGGATTATGCCGTGTTGCACCCTGAAAAGAGGTTGGAGCTATCAGATTTCACATAATTTTTTAAAATATATTTGCTCCTATTGAGGATAAATTCTATCTTTGTCGCTCTCAAATGAGGATACGCATCCATAGCTCAGCTGGATAGAGCAACGGTTTTCTAAACCGTAGGTCATAGGTTCGAATCCTATTGGGTGTACAAAAGTAAAGAGCAGCTTCTAATCAAATTAGAAGCTGCTTTTGTTTAGAAAATAATTTGATTATACCTTAGTTGACGTAATTGCCCTGAATTTAATTAAATTGGTCGTCAACAAATGACTCGTACTATTCTTAATATTTAGTTGTCTCAAAGATTTTGAAAATTATGAAAGCATCAGATATATTAGAGATTATTCAGCAGGGAGAAAGTTCTAAAGTCCAATTCGAAGAAAAAATTCCTCATACTGATTCTTTAGCACATGAACTAATTGCATTCTCTAATTCAAAAGGTGGGATTATAATCATAGGGATTAGTGATAAAACAGGGGCTGTAATCGGTTTAACTTTCGAAGAGATCCAGGAATCTAATCAGAAACTGGTTAATACTGCTTCTCAATCTGTCTTTCCAGCTATTATAATTGAGACTGAAGTTTTAAATGTATCCGGTAAAAATGTAATTGTAGTTGATGTTGCAGAGGGCTTAAATAAACCATACAAGGATCATTTGGGAACTATATATTTAAAAAATGGTTCAGATAAAAGACGCGTTACATCTAATGATGAAATTGCAAGGCTACTTCAAAGCGGTGGTTCTTTTTTTACAGATGAAGCTCCTGTTTCCGGAACTTCAGCAAGCGATATTAATTTGAGCTTATACTCTAAATTTTTATATCGGAAACTGGGTAAACCATTCGCAGATCTTGGCCTCAATTTAGCACAATCACTAGAAAATCTGTGTTTGCTAAAGTCTGGACATCTAACTCTTGCTGGCCTTCTCTTGTTCTCGGAAAAGCGCAGTACGATAAAGCCCCAATTTTCGATACAATGTGTAGCAGTTAATGATGTAACATTAAATGGTAATAATTTCACTGATAATGAACCTGCTTTTGAAGGAACACTCAGTGAAGTTTATGAAAGGGCATTTGGCTTCATCGACAGGAATATCAGGAAGATACAAGTCGGCAATTCATTTAACAGCCTGGCTGTTTGGGAAATTCCACAGGAAGTCTTTGAAGAAGTTCTGGTTAATGCACTCATCCACAGGGATTATTTTATACAATCAACCATAAAGGTGTTTATTTTTTCTGACAGGATTGAAATTGTTAGCCCGGGAAAACTTCCAAATTCATTAACCATAGAGAATATAGCAAATGGTATTTCTATAGCGAGGAATCCGGTTTTGCAATCTCTTGCACAATATATTCTTCCTTACAAGGGATTGGGAACTGGTGTTGGACGGGCAATATCTGCTTATCCTCAAATAAAGTTTGTTAATGAGATAGATACTGAACAGTTTAAAGTTATCATTCCAAAACCTAAAGATAAGTAGATGCAATGGTTTCTAAACCACAGATCATAGGTTCGAATCCTATTGGGTGTACTTCTTTAAAAACGGCCTCTAATTAAACTTAAAGGCCGTTTTTGTTTTCTAAAATTGTTTTTTCTAATTAGTTTTATTTTACTATTTGAGTTTAACTTTGATACTGTGTATTTTTGGTTAAGAACTTAGTAACTATGGCAGCTACAGCAATTAGGGACAGACTATACGACTACATCCGTTACGCCGACGAAAAGAAGGTGAAAGCGATATATACAATGGTTGAAGATAAAATCAATGAGCAGATCAACTTATGGGACGATAAAGACTTTCTGAAAGAAATTGACATGCGCCTTAATGAGTATGAATCGGGTAATGTTCAAACTTCAACCTGGGAAGAGGTAAAACAAAAAGCTAAATTAGCAAAGAAAGGCTAATGGATTATAATGTTAAAGCGGATGGATGGACTGATGAAGCAATGACTTTTGCAAAAATTAAAGTCGTTTGCAATCAATGTTATATTGAAATTAAAGAACGAAACCAAGCCTTTTTTTGAATGTTACCTTGATAATTTATGAAGCTATAGCCATACTCATTTTGACAATAATCAGGCTTTGTTTTTTCAACCCTTTCCAGTGATGCTTAAGAAGGCAATTTTATTCAAATCTGTTAGCAACTCGTTTGACAATAATCTAGTCTGGAATACACATCAAAAAAACAGCTTCTAAATATTTAGAGGCTGTTTTTGTTTCTAGAACTAAATAGCTACGCTACATCTTTACATCCTATCTTTAACTTTGAAAAATGATCACCAATCGTGTTATATTTTTCATATTTGATAGCGTTCACCTTCTGGATCTGGCGGGTGCCGTAACCGTTTTTTATGAATCCGGATGCTGTGGAAAGAAATACGATATGCGGTATGTTTCGCCGTATTTCAATCCGGGAACTTCATCAGGGCTTGGATTTACAAATGTTGAGCCACTCGGTTCAGTAACAGTTGATAAGGATGATATTGTCATTATAGCCGGGATGGAAATTGAAAAGTGGAACAGGGCAGATGATCACCTCTGGATACCCTGGTTACAGTCTGCCGCTACAAGTGGTGCTACCATAGCTTCAGTTTGTACAGCAGCCTTTGCTCTTGCTGCTGCAGGCCTTTTAAATGGTCAAAATTGTACAACGCACTGGGCATGGACTACTGTTTTACAACAAAAATACCCGCTGCTTAAGGTGATAGAGAATAAACTATTCGTGCAAAGTGGCCGGATCTTTACCAGTGCAGGAATTGCTACAGGTATTGATCTTGCGCTCTATCTTATTGAAGAGCAGCATGGGGCAGCTTTTGCAAGTCTTGTAGCACAAGATATGGTAGTTTATATCCGCAGAGACGGAACGGAAGCTCAAAGTAGTATCTATTTGCAAAACAGACAGCATATTAATCATTCTATACATCAGGTACAAGATTTTATCACCAGGCATTTGCACCATAAAATAACAATAGGAGAACTGGCAGATTTAATCTTTATCAGTCCGCGGAACCTTACACGCTTATTCAAATCTTCTACAGGAATCACTATAGGGCAGTATATCCAATTGCTCAGACAGGAAAAAGCGAAGCAACTGCTTAAGACCAAACACAAGCTAGCCTGGATAGCGAAAGAATGCGGCTACAACAGTACCGCCCAGTTGCGAAAATTTGTCAAAGAAGCAAACGGTTAAAACATTTATCTAAGATAGAATGGCCGGATTGTTACTATAGCTGTCCTGATTTATTGTTTGGTTTCCCTTAATTTTGGAGCTAAATAATATATTTATGAAACCACTATTATTGTTATTTTTTTTGATTCCCTGCTTTGCATTTACGCAAAAATATGGAACTACCTATGTGTGTCCGCCATGCAGCCATCCATGTGATACTGCCACTTATCAGCAACCCGGCGTTTGTACGCATTGCGGGATGACATTAGTTGAGAAAAATCAACAGGTGTCAAATGATAAAAAAATAACGGTTTGCTTTTATTTATATGATGGAGTAGAGGTACTTGACTTTGCAGGACCTATGGAAGTCTTTTCCTATGCGGGCTTCAAAATTATAACCGTCGCAAAAACTAAAAGTCCTCTTTTGTCACAGGGAATTCTTAAGATCACTCCAGATTACAGTATTAAGGATGCACCGCAAACAGATATTTTTGCAGTATTTGGTGGCTCGGATGAAGTCGCAACGGATGACCCTGAAGTTATTTCATGGATAAAATCAAGGGACAGTGGGACTAAAAACTATTTTTCTGTTTGCACAGGTGCATTTATTCTTGGGAAAGCGGGCCTGCTTGATCAGCTTACAGTTACCACTTTTCATAAAAGCATAACAAATCTTCAAAAGGCTGTGCCGAAAGCTAAAGTACTTCAAAATGTCCGCTATGTCGATAATGGAAGGGTAATTACCACAGCAGGAATATCGGCTGGTATAGATGGTGCCCTGCATTTGGTTGCAAAATTGAGAGGTAAAGAAGTAGCTGAAGCCATCGCAAAACAAATAGAATATGACAAATATGTTCCTGAACAAGGTCTGGATCTATCGAACCAGCATTAAATTGCTTGGAAACACTTCTTTTGGTAACTTTCCAAAATTCTTGGCACTCCTGACTCAAGCTGTTCTACCAATTCTAAATCCCGAGATACATGCTATCCATTCCTCTTACGGATCATGCTCAAAAACACTGGCGTAATACCCAGATAGGAGGCAATGTGTTTTTGGGGGATGCGCTGCTCCAGTTGAGGGTAAAGGTGCTGAAACTGCACATAACGTTCTTCTGCGGATCTGGAGATGATTGAATTAACGCGCCGCTGATATAAACTGAAACCATTTTGGGCCAGTATCCGAAAGAAGCGCTCCAGTTTGGGCACATCAATATACAATTGCTCCAAAGACTGATAACTGAAATAAAATAGTTCCGTAGTTTCCAGGGCGGCGATACTGTAATAGGCTGGTACCTGACCCGAAAAGCTAGTCATGTCTGCAGCCCACCAGTTTCTGGGGCAAAACAGAACGTTATGCTCCAAACCGTCCTTATCCCGGTTAAAAACACGCAGGCAACCTTCGGCAACGAAATAAAGATTTCGGCATGTCTCGCCGGCTTCCAACAGCGTTTTGTTCTTTTCTAACGTTTTGTGCTGTAGAACAGACGTTATGTGCGCCTGTTCTACAACATCTAGGTTAACGTGAAGCGCAAAGTTTGCGAATATGCGTTCAAAATCAGGCATTCTACAAGGTAGGAACAAATCCTATGATCTTCGTCATCTTGTTTTCATCATTATATTCCACATAGTCCCGGCCTACAAATTCTCCTTTGCCTGGGATATCGATGCCCCAGGAGTAATAGCAATGATGATCGAAATATTCCGGTTCAGTCAGCAGGGAAAAGGTACGGCCAGGCACTTTCTCATGTGAAGACATGACCAAATCAACAAATGCATCAATTCCTGTGACCAAAGGGGTTTGCCTGTCCTGGTAAGTGATGTCATCGGTTAAGATGAGTACAAAATCAGCTTTCACTTCTGATGCTGTCATTTTGTTCCAGGCGCTAGTGTAGCGCTCAACTGTTTCTTTTATGTTTTTCATATCACAAAATTAAGGCGAGGGCTTCAGCCGAAAATTAAAGTAGTTTAATAAAATGAAAAAGATTTATAACAACAGCAGAAGCTGCGGGCGATAAATTTCGTTACCACAGGTTAGCATCAATAACTCTATCCTTCAACAGTTGGCCTGAGATGGTATTACTCTTCACTCAAACTTGCAAGGAGATGTTTTTTCTTTAATTTTAGGCTCTCAATCAATCGTGCTGTCATGAATTCAAGCATTGCTCCAGGATGTTTTTCTTCCTCTGTAAAACATTCCAGGTAATCTCGTTTATTAACTTCCTTTATGAAAATAGGGGGGAATCCTTTCTGTAATAAAATAAGGTTCATGAAAATACGCGCTATTCTACCATTTCCATCACCAAATGGATGTATGTGATTAAGAAACACGAAGTGGAAACGAGTAGCTATGGATAAGGGGTGAAATCCAATATCAGTTGAATTAAAATTTAAAGCTTCATTTGTCTCCCTAATCAATAATTCAATTGCCGTTTGAACTTCCTCTGGCGCTGCATATAAGTGTTCTTTACCATCAGATCTATAGGTACGATTTTCAAAAATCTTGTACTTACCTGGATCACAATAGGTATCATCTGCCCATTGGGCAGGATTTTTCATCAACTCTTTGTGTAGTTTCTTGATATTACTTTCTGTAATACGTTCTGATTGATAATTTTCGAAAACCAAATCGAGAACCTTTTTATGATTAAGGATATCAAGATAATCAGAAATAGAAGTATCCTTTGGGCTAACAAAATCCTTTAATATTTGAACGGTCTGTCCGTGTGATATCTTATTACCTTCAAGGTTATTGGATGCATACGTAAAATCAACTTTTACTTTTTCCAAATAATCCTGGTTCCATATTACAGGATCTGGCTCCAGCTTAAGGATTTGTTTTTGAAGGGCGTTTATTTTTTTAAATTGATCTTCAATTGCCATTTAAATAAACTTTACATCATAATCAAAACCACAAGTTTTGATCTTTTGTAACCATCTTTTATACGTATTTCTTCCTATAATTACTTTTCCGTCGCGTACACCTAGAGTTTCGCCTACAATGAAATTTTGAAGGTCTGCACGATACTCCTTCCTGAGATCAGTCAAAAAAACTCCATCTTTCCTCTCAGCAAGTTTAACTAGCGTATTTATCCTTCTGGAAATAAGATCTACTGTATGCATGAACGCAATCTGATAAGGTTATACATCAAAAATAACTAAAATATGTGTTCATTACAAAGTCTATTGATGATTAAAGAAAAGAAGGGCTTGATTAGTTATTCAATACCCGGTTATTTAAAATATTCCCCTCTGGAAATGCGAATAAACCCGATGTTCCATTACTCAATGTTGCCTCTACCTTGACCTCAGCCAATCCGCCACATGTAAAACCCCTCTTTAAATGCTACAATGAGCGTAGCAACGTAGGGATTTGGTCGTTATGAAGCCATGTCTAAGCCATTGTGAACCAATGATGTTACTGTAGTTGACAAGGTGCTGACAAGGTGTTGACAAGGGGCTGGCAAGGTGCTGACAGGGTCTAGTCCTTGTCAACACCTTGTCAGCACCTTGTTATTCACTTGTTAAACATAGTTTCACTATACTTTCATTTTCGTTTGACTATTGCTTTACCCCGATCATGATACGACCTTGTCCATAACGTATTCAGTTGTTAAACCAGAGAATTATGGCAAAATTACCAGATGGGATTAATGAATGGGCGAGCGGCCATATAGGAAATATGGTGTACTATGCCAACAAAAGAGGCTTCAGATAATGTTTATCTGGGTTGCGGTATTCTTCTCAGGTAGTTGAATTCCCTGATCAGACGACAAATGACGAATGACCCGCTATCCTGAAAAACTTCTCAATCCATGTTGATATTTAACTGTACCTCATAGAATGATTCTTCATCCACAATGCGGAGCAGATGCTTGCCCGGATATAAGATGTTCAGCCGCTTTTTGGTATTGGCAATGCCAACTTTAGTAGAGGTCAGGTGTGTGCTGTTTCGTGCAGATGAGTTTCGAATGCGCAGCTGCAGCACTGACTCTTCCATCCTGAATTCAATTTGTATAAAGCCCTTTGCCCCGGGAACTGGTGCCACATAATGCTTAAATGCATTTTCAACAAAACAGATCAGGATCATTGGTGCAATTGTATAGGATTGAAGTGCAGAATCTTCGGGCATACAGGAAAGCTTTACGGTACATCTTTCAGTGACCCGGTCAGCTTCAATCGTAATGTAATCACGGATGAAATTCAGGTCTTCCTGGAGGCTCACATATTTCCTGCCGGATAATTCAAGGTAATAGCGCATAATGCTGGCCATGTGCATGATCTTTTCCGGAACCTCTTCAGGTTTTTCAAGACTGATACCATACAGGTTGTTGAGGCTGTTGAATAGAAAATGCGGATTCAGCTGACTCCTCAATAGGTTCATCTCCATTTCTTTAAGTAGAATCTGGTTGTCGGTATCCCGGTTTTGCTGTTTGTAGTATTCAACAATGAAGAAGATGAACAATAGAATAATGAGAGAAACCAAACAACACAGCACATAGTATAAATAGAGCTGGGAATGTTTAACGACAGCCTCATCATACCAGCCTACGGTAGACAACCAGCTGTCGATAAGGTAGGCGAGAGTTCCAAACAAACATACCGTAGCCAGCGACAGCACACTGTACAATGCATACCGATGCGCAATAAAATAGGGTAAAATCAAAAACCTCTGGAACTGAAGATGAATATAGAGGATGAAAAATATGAAAAAACCGTCTCTGAATTCATGGGGCCTGATCATGCCTTCCCGGTCATTTAAAACCATGAGGATAAACAACAGGGTGAAGATGGAGATCTCCCTGATCCATTTATTTTCTATGATCTTTATTTGGAAATAGCCGTGCTTCAGTATGTTTCTTATCTTCTTCAAATTGCTTTTACAGTTTTGCCTTTACAGCGTAGGTTGGCCTTTATAGCGTGGGCAATTTAAGGATTTATCAGGGATGTGCCACCTGCAATTAAAGTTTGAATGCTTCCGCAAGGATTCTTCGGTAGGTAATTCCAACCGGTAAATCTATTTCCGGCTGAAGAAGTGAAACCATATCTCCTTTAATGTTTTCAATTTTACTGATGGCAACAATGTACGATTTATGAATTCTGATGAACTCAAATTTTGGCAGCCGTCTTTCTACTTCAGCAGTTGTTGCCGTACACAGGTGAGTCTGCGTGGCGGTATGGAGTTTAATGTAATTGCCCCAGCTTTGAATATAGGTAATCTGATCCAGCGGAAAATCAATCATCCCATCATCGGTTTTCAGGGTGATAAAGTTATTCGGAGCCAGTATCTCCGCATTTGTTTTGACCATCCCCTGGTGTTCATGATAGCGTAAAATGGCCTGCTCAAAGCGGGGGTAGGGAATGGGCTTCACCAGATAATCCAATACGCCATAATCATATGCCCTGAGTGCATACGTGGAATAAGCAGTGGTCAATATGATTTTTGGAGGAGAGGTTAATGCTGAAATCAGTTCAAAACCATCCAGCTCAGGCATGTTGATGTCCAGGAAAATTAAGTCAACAGCGGTATGCTGCATAAATTCGATCGCCTTTGCCGCGTCAAAAAATTGTGCAGTCAGCTGTAGTCCGGAATGCCTTTTAATGTAGTTCTGTAATACATAATGCGCATTTCGCTCATCATCGATAATCATACACTGAATGCCTTCTTTCATCTTAATTGTTGTTTATCCCGGTAGGTCTAATTCGTTTGTGTTTAAAGTTCCGGCTAACCATCAAAAGTACCGGAATGAGTTTATCTGATTCTTCTTGATGCGATCCCGGCAGGTATGGGTACAAATATACTTCAAGTATTTCAGGACTGTATCATTCCGGCTTTAAAACAACAATTCAGGCCTGGAAACAGACCTGAATTGTATTTGTTAATTTTTAGGGTTGCCAGAATACTTTATTGACTAAGCCGTCAATATTGCCTTGTTTGGCTACTTCAGCACTGTTGGTACTTACTTCTGACGATGGATAGCGCAATCTTTTCGGCGTAGTGGCAGCGGGTACCGCAACAGAAGAGGGCATCCCTCTGGGTAAACCGAGTCTCCTGAAATCGCTCCAGGCCTCTGCTCCATCAATACTGTTCAGGGCAAGCCATTTCTGGTCAATGATCCTCTCTATTTTGTCTGATGCAGAACTGTCATCAAAAGCGACACCCGCCTGAAGGTTATAGGTTGAAAAGGCGCTTTCAGGAACTCCGGTGTAGGCAAAGGAAGCTTTGATTCCATTTTCATACAGTGCTTTTGCTGTACCCGGTATCCAGCCGCGCTGCACGGCTTCCGCCTGAAGAAAATAAGCTTCTGCCAGGGAGAAGAGAAGGGCTGGGGAAGTGGCTGTTTTGATGATGCCTGCGCCCGGCCCCCTGAAGGCCGAAGTGGAAGTCGCATTCTGGGTCGCATCGGTGGTATTCTGACCCAACAATACCCCTTTGTAACCACCTCCATTTACTGCTTCAGCATAAATCAATGCTTTCCGCGGATCATTTACTGCCTCATATCTGGCCAGTAAAAACCGTGTAGGCCTTACTGCATTAAACATGGCTGCTGCTACGCCCTGGCTATTCCTGAAATAAGTAGTGAAGAATGGGTTCTGCTGATTGTCTGCCTGCAAAGTGAATCCCGGATTCGCCAGCACATCAGCCGTTATATATCCTGAACCTTCCGCGGTGATTTTTGCAATTTCTGCGGTAATGTAATTGCTTTTTTCCGCCAGCTGACTCTGGTGCAGTAATGCCCTCAGTTTAATGGTGTTTGCAAATTTTATCCAGGATAATGCATTGCCCCTGAAGAAGATATCTGCTGTAGTGGGTGCTGCGGTAACGCCTGAATTCTTGATGTCGGCAATACCGGATGTAATTAAATCCAGCGCCCCTGCATATACCTCTTCCCCTTTGTCATAAACAGGTTTGGTGATACTGGGATCTGAAGCCTGGGAAAAGGGAATATTGTTATAATGATCTACCAGTTGCAGGAAATGTAAGCCCTTGATGATTTTAGCGATTCCGGCATAAAAGGGTGCATTTTCCTGGGTCTGGTGCTGTAAAATCGTATAGTTGTAAATGGAAGTATAGGATTTTTCCCAGATGTCGGCAGCAAAATTATCAATTATACTGTAATTGCCGATAAGATCTAATGTTGTGCCTGCAGCCCCCGTGGTTGTTCCGGAGATGTCATATGCCTTACCCCAATACCCTCCCCAGAAGTTTCCGAGTTCATTAATGGTGTTGGTCTCCAGCCGCGTTGTAGTGAGCATGGAGCCGGCAAGCAGCATATCGTTGGTAACTGTAGTCGATGCATTTGGGTTGGTATTGATATCCAATACTTTTTTACACGCGGTACTGCAGCATGTGGCAGCAATGAATGTGGTATATAATATAGCTTTCTTCATGTTTTCTGATTGATACTTTTGGGGAATGGGACTAAATGGTAAGGCCTAAAGTGAAACCATAAGAGCGGGTAGAAGGCATGGTACGCCAGCCACTGAAACCAACTCCACTCAGATAGATAAATTCAGTTTCCCCGAAAATATTATCCTTAGCACGCAGGTTCACGAGATTACGGCCATATACAGACAGGTGTAATCCTTTGATCGCTTTCTGGTTTCCCAGCAACTTCACCGGAAAATCATAATTTAAGGCAACCTCACGAAGCTTCACAAAATGTCCGTCAAAGACGTTATTCGACAGGATGTTCTTATAGGTGTTCCAGAAAGCAAAATCACCATTGGTGAGTACCGAAGTATTTTCCGTAAATACCCCTGGAGAGCTTTCTAACACGGAATTCGGGAAAATGAATTTCTCTCTTCCGAAATCTTCGGCAGCACTTTTTGGCAATAAACCTGAAGCAGTGATATTTTCCGCTCCGGCAGTGTAGAACATACTTCCCCAGCGTGCATCAATTTGGGTGCTGAGCTGGAAGCGTTTGTAACGTACTGAAGTATTGAAACCTAACATATGTACGGGTTGTGAAGTCCCTTTGTCTGTTAAGGCAGAAGCCTGTGCAGGCAATCCTGTACTGGCATTGATAACGACCCTGCCCTGCGGATCCCTGACATAGTCAGGTAACTGATACGTTGGGTAACGGTCACCTACAGATAGATAGAGTCCTTTCCATTGATTCAGGGTTTCCTGTCCGCCTACGAGGCTGACTACCGTATTGTCATTATGGGTATAGTTGACTCCGGCCGACCAGCTCCAGTCTTTTGTTTTAATGAGGTCGCCGTTCATGGTCAGTTCAATGGATTTACTTTTCATCCGCGCCGCATTGGCTTTTGCGGATCCGAAACCGGAGGCATAGGAGGTACCGATATCCAGGATCTGATCCCTTGAATCTGCATAGGCATAAGTTCCTTCCACACGTAACCTGTCTTTGAAAAAGCCCAGTTGTATCCCGCCTTCATAGGAATAAACGAACTCAGGTTTCAGATTGCTGCTCAGGTTTTGTGCGTTTACCGTAGCACCTGGCAAACTTCCAAACGGAAATCCATCTACACTCGTGTATACATTTTGCAGGGCATACGGTTCAACCGTTACGTTACCGCTTTTACTGGCGGAACCATAGATCTTACCGAAGGATAGGATGCTGCTGTTGGCCAATGCCGGAATGGCCTGGGTAAACAGGAATGATACGTTTGCACCCGGATAGAAATAATTGCGGTTGTCTGCCGATAACAGGGAAACAGATTCCCGCCTGCCATTTAGTGTGGCAAACAGGTAATTGTTGTATCCTAGGGTAAACTCGCCAAAATAAGCATAACGTCGCTGATGGGTGATTTGCGAGCCACCGTTCAGGTTTCCGGTTAAGTTACTTTCATTGTATAAGTCTGGGAAGTTGAGTGCCGCTGCACCTACCTGCACAAATTTATATTGTATATCCTGGTAGTTCTGGCCAAGCAATAACCTGGTGCTGAATTTTCCGAAATCTTTATTGAATTGCAGGAGCAGGTCACTGTTCAGTTGCTGGTTGTTAACCGACTGGTCACTCACCATTCCGGATGCGGTTCCGCCATAACTGGTGCTTCTGCGTGTAGCAGTGACGATGTTTCCTGCTGCATCCATATAGCGGTAGGGGATGGATGCATCATCAAATTTGTTTCCGAAGCTTTTATAACCTGTATTGACACTGGTTAAGCCCAATCTGTAGGTTGCTTTGAACCATGGGGCTACCTGATAATCAAAACTTACATTCCCGGTCAGGTTTTCCTGTTTTACATCCTGGCGCTGATTGTCTATGGCCCAGTAAGGATTGAGTGTTGTGGTGGAAAAATAATACTGCGGTTGCGCATATGCGGTATTTTTCCAGTCTTTTAATTCATCCAGTGGGATAAATGAAGGAAGTCCGCGGACATTGTTCCACGGCTCTGAAGTAGTGGTAGAGGTATTGGTCTGTACATAATTAACGGTGTACGATGTTTTCAGTTTTCCGAAATTTCTGCTCCCGTTAAAGCGCAGGCTGGCCTTTTTACTCTGGTCTTTCGGAATAACCCCATTGTTATTGACATACTGACCGGAAAGGAAATAGGTAGATTTATCATCTCCGCCACTGAAGGAAATATTTTCCTGATGGGTGATTCCGGTATCAAAAAAGTCTGATTTTTGGTTTTTTACAGGAGAATAGGGCAATTCCCATTGTGTGCCATCTGGCAAAATAGGACCTACCTTCACCAGGCTGCCATCGTATTTTGGTCCCCATGAACGTACTTCATAAGGCTGGTATACCCCATTGAATCCGGATCCATAGGTCTCCTGAAATTCCGGAAGCCAACCTACATTCTCCAGCGTGGTGGCATGGGAGAAGCTGATGGTTCCCTGTCCGTTTTTACCGCTTTTTGTGGTAATGATGACTACCCCATTTACCCCCTGCGAGCCATATACCGCTGCGGCGCTGGCACCTTTTAAAACTGTTATATCTTCAATATCATTCGGGTTGATCATGGAAATGGCCGAGGCATCCCTCTTGTTGCCTGATGCCTGGGGATTGTAATAGGATACCGTGGCCAGGGGTACACCGTCTACCACGAACAATGGCTCATTCTTCGAATCATTGATGTTCCTGGCACCACGTAGGGTTACCCGTACCTGTGGATTTACACCCCCATCAAACATGTTTACCTGTAAGCCGGCAACCTTGCTTTGCAATCCGTTTAAGGGATTCACGACCTGGGTTTGTGTGACCTCATTGCCTGTTAAAGTAGCTACGGCTACCCCTAATTCTTTGGATTTGCGTTTGATACCAAAAGCTCCGGTGATTTGTACTTCCGACAGGTCGTTTGATGATTCTTCCAGACTCACGTTCAGGAAGTTTTTTCCCTTTTCTACCTGAAGCTCCAGTGTTTTGAATCCGATATAGTTGAAGATTAATAATTCGCCATGATGAGCATTGATACTGAATGTGCCTTTTTCATCGGTAAGACTTACTTTACTGGTCCCTTTAACACGTACTGTTGCACCGGGAATTGCCCTCCCGCCATTTTTCTCTGTTAAAACTCCTTTGATTTTTCTTTCCTGGGCAGTTGCAGTGCGCATTTGGCAAAGCAATCCGATCAGGAAAATGAAGCGTATACATTTCATCATATAATTAAGAATAGTTATAAATTGTCTGCAAAAGACGTTATTTAGACTAGTTCTTTCTAATTATGGAGACGAAGTTTTGGGATTAAATGACGAGTTGAATTCGTCATCGCTGAAGCGGATTTTCCCTGGTTGATTGAACGCGTTCCTGTTCAGGCCAACCAGGGGAGAAGTGTTGTATACGGTTATGTTGGTTTTCAGTTCCTTACCCGTAATAACACAGGTAGGCTACATCAGCATCGCAGCTGACTTCAAAGGAAGTTCCTGCGGCGACATCAAATTCCTGGTTTTCGGTATAGGTTTGATAGGCGCTGTCTTTCAGGAGTACTTCCAGTTTACCGGAGAGGATGATCATTTTTTCGGGTGATGAAGTGGAAAAAGTATAGGTACCTTTTTTCATGACGCCCAGGGTTGCTTTTCCTTTTGGCGTGTCTAGCCCAAGGCTCTGTACTTTTCCGTCGAAATACGTGTGGTGTGCTACAACCTCATGCTGTTGAGGTAGATCGGATGAATTGCTCATATATAGGGTTTGATTGGATTGAAGCTGAAAAATACAATTATTCTACCACAGTTTCAATCGCAATTGGGTTGGTCAGTATTTTATGGATGGGACATTTATCCGCAATTTCCAGAAGCCGCTGCCGTTGTGCTGTGCTGAGATCACCCTCAAATTCCATCTTCATGCTGATCCTGGTGTCTTTACTCAGTTCTTCCTCTTTGTTCTCTATGGCGAGGTGGATTTTCACAGCTTCCAGGGCTATTCCTTTTCTGTCGGCATACATTCTTAGGGTAATTGCCGTGCAGCTGCCCAGACTGGCCAGGAGCAATGCCGCAGGGGTCATGCCCTCATCGGTTCCCCCGATATCTTCAGGCTCGTCTGCGTAGATAAAATGTCCGCCAGCATAGACTTTGGTACGGTAATGGGATTGGTCAAGTTCTGTTATTGCGGTGACTTTGTTTTCTGCCATGTGAGGGTTTTGTTTTTTACATTTACTGCTGAATCAATTCTAATTTTATTCAAAATCAATTATTCTACTAATCAATCAGGTATGGAACAATCCGAAGCTGCAAATCGTTTAAATTTTTTAAAGTCCTTTATAGGGAAAGAGATCGAGGGTTCACCCTCCCCCTACATGAACTGGCTTAAACCTGTGGTGTTGTCTGCAGCACCGGGTTCACTTCAATTCAGTTATGTGGTGAGGAAAGAGATGACCAATCCTTACGGAACATTACACGGAGGGGTGACTGCAGGAATTATTGACGACCTGATTGGAGCCACAGTGTATAGCCTGGGACTTCAGGATGCTTTTACTACCGTGAATAATGCGATTGATTATTTTGCTCCTGCCCGCGAAGGGGACCTGATTGTGGCGCAAACCACCATCGTGAAAAGGGGACGGAGTGTGATCAACCTGCAATGTGAAATCTTCCTGCCCGCAAAGGACAGGCTGATCGCCAAAGGATACTCCAATATGATGAATATCGGATAGTGCTGAAGATCATATTTTTAGCGAATACTTTGCTGTAAAACTTAACGTTATGATATTATCAGCTTAAAATTCAGTAAACCTTTTTCGCTGATATTTGTTATCAAATGTAACTAACCAGATATGAATATGTTAAGTAATTATGTCAACTTTCAATTTGATGTACAGGGAAAGCCTGTAAAAGGGTTTTGCATGAAAATTCATGATGAATTTCATGAGACCTATGCTGTTGTAATGGATGGTTATCATTCATTTTGTGTGTGGCTCGATCAGCCTTCTTCTACATGGAAGTCTTCCAAGTATGTAAATGTGGAGCCGGGTGTTCTTGAAAAGATTATCAGTTATTTAAATATGGAAACGGCAACAGCTTAAATACGAGCAATAATAAAATTTAAAGGCCTTTTCTGATTGATCAGAAAAGGCCTTTTTCATAAACAGCACTTTAGTACTTTGTGCCAAATGCCCGCTTCTTTTTACATAGAACTGTCCATTTTAAACGAAACCATTTTCAAATGAGGGGGCTTTTATTTTAGTGGAAAAACAGATAAGCGACAAGCACCGCTGCTATGATCCCGGCCAGGTCTGCAATTAATCCATAAGGAATGGCGTAACGCGTGCGTTTAATCCCCACAGAACCAAAATATAAAGCCACAATGTAAAATGTAGTATCGGCAGAACCATTAAAAATGCAGGAAAGCCGGCCTACAAAGGAATCAGGGCCAAAGGTTTTCATGGTGTCTACCATCATTGCCTTGGCACCGCTGCCACTTAAAGGTTTGATCAGCGCCGTAGGCAGGGCAGGTGTAAAGTCTGTGTTGACACCAACCTGTACAAAACACCAGGTGAAACCATCTACGATGTATCCCAGTACGCCGGAATTACGCAGTACGCCAATGGCGACAATCATGCCCACCAGGTAGGGAATAATGGTAATACAGGTCGTGAATCCACCTTTTGCCCCCTCAATAAAAGTATCATAGACATTTATTTTTTTACGGATAGCACCTAGAATGAAGGCCACGATGATAAAAAACAGAATGAAATTGGAAGAGACTTTAGACACCACTTCTATTTGTTCTTTGCTCAGGTAATTGCTGAAATAATAAATCATTCCTCCAATGAATAGGGTAATGCCACCCAGCCAGGAAACTACCACCCTGTTGAATAAATTGATACGCTGTTTAATGGCCACAGCAATCAAACCAACCAATGTGGCAACATAGGTAGCAATCATGCAGGGAATGAAAATATCTGAAGGATCGGCAGCACCCAAAACGGCGCGTTGTGCCATGATACTCAGGGGAATGAGGGTCAGGCCAGAGGTGTGCAATACCAGGAACATGATCTGTGCATTACTCGCCGTATCTTTGTCGGGGTTAATTTCCTGCAGGCTCTGCATTGCTTTTAACCCGAAAGGGGTGGCCGCATTGTCTAGCCCCAGCAGGTTAGCAGAGAAATTCATGACCATATGGCCTGTTGCCGGATGGTTTTTAGGAACTTCAGGAAATATACGGTTAAAGAAAGGCCCGATAATCCTGGATAAAAAATTAATGGCGCCCGCTTTTTCTCCAATATTCATGATACCCAGCCAGAGCGTCATGATACCGATCAATGGTAAGGCAATGTCCATCACAGCGACCTTGGCAGAGTCAAATGTACCATCAACGATTAGCTTGAATATTTCCGTATCACCAAAAAATATAAGCCTGATGAGTGCTACGACGAATGCCACAAGGAAGAATGCGATCCACAAATAATTTAATGCCATTAATTTTTTAGTTTGAAGCCATGAAAGTAAAAAAAAGGATCTGTATTTATGAAATACAGATCCTTTTTAATAGAAATATAAATGAAATGGCCTTTAAGGTTTATCGTTTGTTAGTTCAAATCCCCATGTTCTGCCTTTTTCCGTAGCAGGTATTCCGCCTGTCATCCATACCGGAGCTTTTGCATCCTTCAGGTAATAATCAAAAAATTGCTGTTCACGGATTTGAATGTCTTTTCTATTCTGGCGTTGTACCAGATTATGCGCTTCGTTATTGTAATTTAATAACCATGCAGGTTTTCCAAGACGTTTAAGTCCGGTAAACATTTCAATTCCCTGGTACCATGGCACAGCTCCATCTGCATCATTTGCCATGATGACTACCGGGGTCTGTACCTTCGGTAAGTTGAACAGGGGTGAATTTTCCAGGTAAAGCTCTGGTTTTTCCCATAAGGTTGCGCCAATCCTGCTTTGCGTTTTTTCATACTGGAATTGTCTGTTCATGCCAGATTCCCAGCGAATACCCCCATAAGCTGAAGTCATGTTCACCACTGGTGCACCAGACCAGGCTGCCGCATACATATGGGTTGCCGTAATCAGGTGTGCGACCTGGTAACCGCCCCAGCTTTGTCCCTGGATACCGATCTTTGCACCATCAACCCAGGCATTTTTCTTTAAGGACTCTACACCAGAATTGATATATTCCTCGGCAGATTTCCCCGGGTGCCCAATTTCATAACTGATATCAGGAGCAAAGACCAGGTAACCATTACTCACAAAATAGGAGATGTTTAACCGTGATGGGGTAGGTGCAGGTGGAATGTAGGCGTACAGGTTATCAGATAGTTTCTCATAAAAATAGGCGATCATCGGATATTTTTTTGCCGGATCAAAGTTTTCCGGTTTGTAGAGTGTGCCTTCTGCCTGGTATCCTTTAGGCGTAGTCCATTTTACCAGTTCTGCCGTTCCCCAGTTATACTGCTGTTGCTGCGGATTGGTAGTACTGAGTTTAACTTCAGTTTTCAGGTCGTTCGAGACATATACATTCGGTGAAGTGGTATAGTTTGCCTTGTCATAGATCAGTTTTTCGGCCAGTTTAGCTTTGATCAAAGCCGAGTATTTGAACTTCGCCATCACCACTGGTTCAGGGTTTTTGGTACTTGCCGCGTTGGTACGGTAGAATCCATTTTCTTTGCTGAGATTGTTGAGTGTGCTCAACCACATCTCTTCCCCTTTTTTAAGGAAACGGGCTTCAGGATCCAAGTTTTCATAACGGAAGGTCAGGTTATTTTTCCTTCCGAAACCATTGGTCAGATTTTTGGCTTCGCTCTTACCATCAGGTGAAAAACTCCAGATATCATACCGGTCATAGAGTAAAACCTGCTTGTCATCTTCAGTCCATCCGGCAACACCATAGGCCGATGCATCTGCAGGGACATCATTGTCTTCTTCTGCAAATTTTACCATGTTGCTGGTGTTCAACTGTGTGATTTTCCCGGTGGCAATCGCGTAGGTGTACCAAAAACCTTTAGTTTTATCAAAGTATAAGACATAGTTCCCATCAGGAGAATCTGTTGCATAAGAGTTGATACCTGACAGGATCTTTTTCCTGATGCCGGTTTTGGTGTCTACAATGTAATAATCCCTAAGCGTACCTGCGTTCCACTGTGCCTGTATCCTGTTTCCGTAATCTGTACCGGCAAGAACGAGATTTGCATCTCCCTCTTTTAATGGCATGGCTTCCGGAAGTTTGAGGTCTGCCAGGGGAACGATTTTCGGATCACTGCTAAAAATGTCTATGACGGTTAAATAACTCCTTTTAAGTTCCTTTTCCAGATTTCTTAACTGCATAGGCTGCAGGTAATCATCTTTATACCCCCAGATATCCAGTTTGGCATTTTCAAAATCTACCAGTGTGGTGTCTTTTGCTGTTTTTACCGGCGCAATGCCGAAGAACAGTTTATTGCCATCTTTGCTGAATTTCAATTTGCCATCGCCACTTACACTCCATTTGGCCGGCATCCCTTCAATTTCCCGGTCGACCAATATTTGTGCGGTATCGAGGGTAAGCGAGTTGAAATAAATACTGTAATCTTTGATTTCTTCCTTTTCCGGAGAAGTTTCCCCCAGGAAGGCGACCTGCTCTCCATCTTCATCAAATACGAAATCCTTAAAGTTGCCCTTGGTGGTCACGAGTGATTTCAATGTTCCTTTTTCTGTCTGCAGAAGAAAAACACCGGCTTTTACATTTTTATCTTTTTTCGATGGGACTACGCTGAAGATCAGTTGTTTGCCGTTTTTGCTGAAATTGTATTCCACTACAGCACTGAAGGTCTTCTCTGTACCGCTGATCAGGTTACGAAAAACGAGGTCAGATCCTTCTTTTTTATCCCTGGTTTTTTCTTCTTCAGCAAAAAGAGAGTCTCCTGTATCATCTTTTTGTGTACCCTCCGTAGATTTCGATTTTTTAGTGGTATCTGGCAGCGGTTCTTTCTGATAAGCCAGGAATGCCCCACCATTCTCCGGAATTTTAAAGGATTTTACTCTGGGGATTTTTACGACTGCTGCAGTGGCAAGGTTGATGAATCCCAGGGAATCTTTAGTCATCTCAGCTGCTTTCTTCTTTTTAATCTTTTCCAGTCTTGTGGTGGCATATAAAGGCTTGATGATAAAACCTGCATACTTTGAATCTGCACTGAATTGTAACAAGTCTCCTCTGGAAACAGCGATTTTGGTATTTCCTGACAGATTATTCAGGAATAAGGTGGCATCACCCTGTTGTTTAACAATGGTATAAGCAGCCCACTGCCCATTCGGAGATAATTGTTTTGTCCCTACACTTTCCCATGAATCATAAACGGAATGGTCTAATGGTTTTTTCTGAGCGAATGAAGTCGTCGCATAGAATAAAATAATGATCGCTAGTAATCTTTGCATATGAATTGCTGTATCTTTTAGAAAATAATGTGGTCAGCATTTAAAAATTGTAAAATTTTATCAATAATCCCTTATTGTATATCAAATTTTACAAAAATATCGGCACGGTTGCGATAAGTAAAGCCATAGCTTATATCATTGGGATTTGAAATGGGGGAGAAGGCTATGGAAAAGGTGCTATTTTATACAAATAGGTTGAAATAAAAAAGAGGCCATGTCATCAATGAAACTGAGCCTCTGAGAATTGAATATTTGAAAATGATCCTAAGGGGATACGATTGAAACCAATAAAAAAGAGGCTGATCATAATTTTATGATACAGCCTCTTTTAAAAAAAGCAATTTGCTTATTTATTTTTCTTCTCCTGAGTTTTCACTTGTTGTTGCTGACGCATATAGTCATCTAAACGTGTTTGGAACTTGGATTTCTTTTTAACGACTTCAGGTTTTTTCTTGTTTTCTTTCAGGATGTTATGAATTTTCTCATCATTCACCATCGATTTGATCAGGAACTGCTGACCGAAAGTAAGCATGTTCGCTAAGAAATAATAGTAGTTCAATCCTGATGGATAGCTGTTCAGTACACCGAGGAAGATAATTGGCATGATGTAACCGATATACTTCATCTGTCCTGTAGCACCAGATACCTGGTTGTTAAAGTACGTATAGATCAGTGTGGAGATGGTCATCAATACACACATTAAACTCAGGTGGTCACCAATAAAGGGAACAGTAAATCCGAATTTAATGAAATCATCATACGTGGAAAGGTCATGCATCCATAAGAAGCTCTGTCCCCTCAACTCGAATAAATTCGGGAAGAAGAAGAAGAAAGCCATTACAATAGGTAACTGGAGCAGCATTGGTAGACATCCGCCAATTGGATTCACCCCCACCTGTTTGTATAATTTCAGGTATTCCTGTTGTAATAAAGTCGGATTATCTTCACCTACTTTAGCTTTGATCTCATCCATTTCAGGTTTCAGAATTCTCATCTTTGCCATTGAAATGTAGGATTTGTAAGTCAGTGGTGACAGTACCAGCTTAAGGGCAATCGTCAGCACTAAAATGATCAAGCCATAACCCCATCCAAAACCTTCAAGGAAGTTAAATACAGGAAGCACAATAAATCTGTTGATGTATTTCAATGGCCAGTAGCCCATTTCCACTAATTTCTCCAGTTCCTGGCCCTGCGCTTTTAATACTTTAAACTGGTTGGTGCCGAAGTAGAACTTCATGGCATAGTTTTGTGTAGCCAGCTGATTAAATGCCAAAGTCATGTTGGCTGCATAACCTTTTACCTCATTGGGGGTAGTCAGCAGTTTAACTTCCAAGTCGGCCTTGTCAAATGGAACGGCAGGAATCAATACTGCCGAGAAGAAATGCTGTTTGAATGCAATCCACTCTGTTTTTCCTTTGATCAGGTCTTCCTTTTCATCTTTGGCAACACTCAGGTGATCCGGGTTTTCTTCCACATACTTATAGTATGGTGCAGAATACTGCTGCTCATTTTTCAGGGATTTTTCCTGCTGAAGCAATACTGTTTCCCAGTTCAGGGTGATGGTGTTGTTTTGGATGACCTGGTTCAGCCCGTTCAGGTTGATGTTGAAAGCAACATCATGGGTATTTGATTTCAGATCATAGACAAATTCAACATATTTATCCGCGCTGTAGTTCGCACGCATCGTCATTGACTTATCCGTTTGGGTAGCCGTAAAATACAGGTCATTGGTATTGATGATTTTACCACCAATATTCAAATTCAGCCCGAACTTGTTGTTGTCTCCATTAAAAAGAACCACAGGTTTATCCAGATAAGTTTTCTCACCTTTTACTTCTACAGACTGGATTTTACCTCCTTTATTTGTGAAAGTTAATTTTAAGAAATCATTTTCAATTACACTAGTGGCCACAGTGCCTGAAATATTTGCGCCAAAAGGACCTTTCAGCGCTGCAGAATCTACTGCCGGAACAGCAGCTTTCACATCCGGCGTAGCTGCCGGCGATTTGTTGACATTGGCTTTCGCAGCGGAGTCAAGGGCAATCCTTTCGCGTTCTTTCTTGATTTCAGCCTCACCTGGCTTGAAAAAATAGAAGGAACCGGCCAAAACGATCATGATCAGGAATAATCCTGTGAATGTATTTCTATCCATTATTGTTATTTAAACGCGTATTAATTTGTTTTCTTCTTCGCAAACTCCATCGCAGCGGCGACAAATTTAACAAAAAGTGGGTGAGGATTAGCAACTGTTGATTTTAATTCTGGGTGAAACTGTCCGCCAACGAAAAAAGGATGGTTTTTAAGCTCAATTATTTCTACCAGATTACTGTCCGGATTAATACCTGAAGCGATCATACCTGCTTCTTCATACTGTTTTAAATAGGCACTGTTGAATTCATAACGGTGACGGTGACGTTCCTGGATATGTGCTTTTCCGTAAGCAGAATAAGCTTTAGTCCCTTTTTTAAGGTCGCATGGATAAGAACCCAGACGCATCGTTCCACCTTTGTTGGTTACCGTTTTCTGGTCTTCCATCATATTGATAACCGGATCAACGGTATTTTCATCAATTTCTGTTGTATTCGCTGTGGGTAAACCCAGCACGTTACGTCCGTACTCAATTACGGCACATTGCATTCCTAAACAAATTCCGAAGAAAGGCACATTATTTTCACGTACAAAACGGATAGAGTCGATTTTTCCTTCAATACCACGGCTGCCAAATCCTGGTGCAACCAGTACACCATCTAAATGGCTAAGTTTTTCTTTGGCATTGTCCGGATAAATTTCTTCCGAATGGATATATTCTACCCGTACTTTACATTCATTTTTAGCACCGGCATGGATGAAAGATTCAATGATCGATTTATAGGCATCTGGTAATTCCACATATTTTCCGATCAGTCCGATTTTAACTTCTGAAGTCGGATTTTTTAACCTGCCCAGGAAGTCTTTCCAGCTTTCCATATCCGGCTCATTTTTCTGCGCCAATTTAAGTTTGCTCAGTACAGTTTTGTCTAACTGTTCCTTGATCATTAACAAAGGAACAGAATAGATAGAAGAAGCATCGATAGATTCGATAACGGCATTTACATTCACGTTACAGAACAAAGCGATCTTTTTACGGATATCTGGGGTAAGGTGCTGTTCCGTACGGCAAACCAGGATGTCTGGCTGAATACCATACTCCAGTAAGGCCTTTACAGAGTGTTGGGTCGGTTTTGTTTTTAGTTCCCCTGCTGCGGCAAGGTAAGGAACCAGGGTAAGGTGGATCACAATCGCATTGTTTGCGCCAGCTTCCCATTTGAATTGTCTTACTGCTTCGATAAATGGTAAAGATTCAATATCACCTACTGTTCCACCAAGCTCAGTGATCACAATATCATAATCTCCGGTCTCTCCCAGGATACGCATGTTACGCTTGATCTCATCAGTGATGTGCGGAACCACCTGAACGGTTTTACCAAGGTACTGTCCCTGACGTTCTTTGTTGATGACATTCTGGTAGATACGGCCGGTAGTAATGTTGTTTGCCTGAGTGGTCGGTATATTCAGGAAGCGTTCATAATGACCAAGGTCAAGGTCAGTTTCTGCACCATCTTCTGTTACGTAACATTCGCCATGTTCATATGGATTTAGAGTCCCCGGATCAATATTAATATAAGGGTCAAATTTTTGAATGGTTACACGGTAACCTCTTGCTTGTAAAAGTTTGGCTAATGAAGCGGATATGATGCCCTTACCTAAAGAGGAAGTGACACCGCCCGTAACAAAAATATACTTAGTCATGTTTGTGAGTTTGTGTGATAAAAGCAGTTTTTAAAGCTGTTTTATTGTTTTTGTACGGGGTACAAAGCTAAGAAATATTGTCGGACTAGCTCAATGATTAATAGATATTTTTAATTGTCTTCTTTTGATGAACGAAATGATCAGGTTCGGGGAGCCAAACCAGAAGGCAAAAAAAGACCAGGTATTTGCCTGGCCTTTTCGATAATATATTTGGTTAGAATATGTCTGGATGGTCAGTGATAAAAACCTTGATTCTTAACACTAAGATAAATTTACAATTAATTTTACAATATTATTATGATTTAGATGTTGATTTTGTAAAATAATCGTATGTGACTGATTGTGAGGTGATTTAATTATTGGGGTAGCTGATTTGTTACATAAAATCGGCTGTATAATCCCCGTTTTTTCAGTGGTTATCCTGCGGTTTTCCTTCGGAAATGTTTTGGTGTTAAAGTGTAGTAATTACACGAAGTATTCTTTTTAAGAGTACGTTATTTTTGGCAGCACTGGTAATAGACCTTTACTTTTTTCTCTTGATCAGACCAGGCAATGTATACTTTGCTCTCTTTGCCAAGCCGGTACTGGAAGCCATTTAAAGAGGAAACTTTGAGCTCTTCAAAGAATTTTTTATCGGGCATATTTTCATCCGCTTCTTCCGATTCGGTTACTGCCGGTTCAATAAAGTTTTCTTCATCAAAAAACAGGTCAAGCTCCTGTTCCATAAATTTGATCTGCTGCTTTTTTTTATCTAAATCTACCGTTTCCTTATAGTTGTCCAGCAGTGCTGTGGCTTTTAAGGTTTTAGTATAGATCTGCTTTCCATCCTTGGGGACAATCGTGAAAACCAGTTCCATGTCTTTGGGTTTTTCACCGGTCAATACAATGCGGAAAGTATCCAGTGCAGTGGTATCGGAAAAGGAGCGGAGGACAGTTTTTGTTCGGCCTGCCAACAGTTCCTGTGGATCTTTAGAACCGCTGTTACAGGCGGAAAGCAGGAGGACAGCGATAAAGGTGGTATAGATACTTTTCATTCGCAAGCAATTTTTACCTCAATATAGGCAAATTAATTATTTTTTGAGCCTGATTATTTTTTCAAGGTCCTGCGGCGTGTCTACCGCTATCGTTTCCAGGTCTGTAATTTTGGTCTGTATTTTATACCCGTTTTCTACCCAGCGCAACTGTTCCAGGCTTTCCGCGAGTTCCAGTGTGGAAGGCTTCAGTTTCGTGATTTCCAACAGCGTAGCCGTCGTGTAACCATAAATGCCGATATGTTTATAAAACTGGTGTGCGGCCAGGTAATTTTCCCCTGATATATTTCTTAAGTAGGGGATGGTATGCCTGCTGAAATAAATTGCTTCCTGACGGGAGTTGATGACGACCTTAGGGATGTTGTTGTTAAACAGTTCTTCTTCCGAATCGATGATTTTGATCAGCGTGGCAAGCCTGACCTCCGGATCCCCGAAGCAGGAACTCAGCAGGTCAATCTGTATAGGGTCAATATAAGGCTCATCTCCCTGGATGTTGATGACAATGTCATATCCGGGACGTTGCAGGGCAACTTCAGCACAGCGGTCGGTACCACTCTGGTGGTCGTTGCGCGTTAAGGCATATTCGCCGCCAAAACTCTTTACGACATCCACAATCCGTTCATCATCAGTTGCAATGACCACCTGGTCGAGACTGGAAGAACTGCAGGCCTGTTCATAAACCCTTTGGATCATGCTTTTCCCATAGATATCTACCAGGGGTTTTCCGGGAAACCTTGTTGAAGCAAACCGGGCAGGGATAATTCCAAGCGTTTTCATTTAAAAAAGTCCGTTAATTTCTGCTTCGATCGACTCAATAACCGTTCCGAGGTCTTCCGGACTATTGGTGAAATCTAGCTTGTCTTTATCCAGGATGAGTAATTTTCCCAGGGAATAGCCTTTGATCCAGGCTTCGTATTTCTCATTTAGTTTGGATAAATAATCCAGACGGATGCCCGCTTCGTAATCACGGCCGCGGCGCTGAATGTTGTTCACCAATGTCGGTACTGAAGCACGCAGGTAGACCAGCAAATCGGGTGGTTTGATAAAAGAAGTGATGTTATCGAAAATATCCCTGTAATTCTGGTAATCACGGCTGGTCATGAGCCCCATATCATGCAGGTTCTCCGCAAAAATATGTGCGTCTTCATAAATGGTACGGTCCTGGATCACGTTCCTTTTATGCGTTTCAATATCGGTAATCTGCTGAAAACGGCTGTTGAGAAAATAGATCTGCAGGTTGAAACTCCAGCGTTTCATGTCGCTATAAAAATCTTCCAGGTAAGGATTGTTGTCTACAGCTTCATATAAAGCTTCCCATCCGTAGTGTTTGGCCAAAAGACTGGTCAGCGTAGTTTTGCCGGCACCGATATTTCCAACTATTGCTATATGCATATGATTACATTAATGAACTTAAGGTATTGATATTAAATGATATTTATGATGTCAGCAAATTAAAAAGGCTTAAAGCCAATCAATTCCCTCACCTCTTTTATGGTTTTGCGGGCACTTTCCCGCGCTTTTTCTGCACCGTGATTGGCCACTTTACGCAAGTAATCGGTATCTTTTGATATTTCTTCAATGCGCTCACGGATAGGGGAATTGAAAACAATCATATCCTCGGCAAGCTGTTTCTTGAAATCGCCATAACGGATCGCACATTTATTGTATAACTCATCGAAATGAGCCAGGGTGTCTGCCGGAGAAACAATTTTCATCAGGTCGAACAGGTTTTGGATCGCCTCAGGTTTAGGCTGGTTTTCTTCGGTCGGACCACCATCTGAAACGGCCTTCAATACCTTTTTGCGGATGATTTCCGGACTGTCTGCCAGGTAGATGCAATTCGCATCACCTTCAGATTTACCCATTTTTCCTTTGCCATCCAGCCCAGGAACTTTCACCAGGTTTGCCGAATAACTGAAAGCAAAAGATTCAGGGAAGTAATCTGCATTGTATAACCTGTTAAAGCGGTTTCCGAAAGTACGTGTCATTTCCAGGTGTTGTTCCTGGTCTTTACCTACAGGAACCTTGGTGGCTTTATGGATCAGGATATCGGCTGCCATCAGTGAAGGATAGGTCAGTAAGCCTGCATTTACATTGTCAGGCTGGGAACGGATCTTGTCCTTGAAGGAGGTACTTCTTTCCAGCTCTCCCATATAGGCATTCATGTTCAGGTAAAGGTAAAGTTCTGTCACCTCAGGTACATCCGACTGGATATAGATGGTACAGGCTTCAGGGTCAATGCCACAGGCAAGATATTCTACGAGTACATGTTTCACATACCCATGTAAATCTCCCGGGGTAGGGTGGGTCGTCAGGGAATGTAAATCAGCTATAAAAAAATAACAATTGTACTCATGCTGCATTTTCACAAAGTTGCTCACTGCACCAAAATAATTACCCAAATGTAATTTCCCTGTTGGACGAATACCACTAACTACCGTTTCTTTCATTTTACTTATATTTTCTGTTCTGCTTGGACTACATTTTTTATCAGGCCCGCCTGTGAATGCCGGGGCGTATAAAAATGATGAAGTTTGAGAGGTCGAAATTAATAAAAAACCCCTTAGCGGGAAGCTTATAATTTCTTTTTATCGTTAAACATTCTGTTTTATAACTAAATAAGATTTGATATTGTATATTTAAATATACTCTTCCATTTTTTTGTAGTTTTGAAATCGATGATGATACTACTCAAAAAGGTACACCGCTGCTACGTCCTGCTGATTATCCTGCTGTTTTTTGTCCTTTTTTATCCTTTTTATGCGATCGCCGCCAGACGTCCCGCCTGGTATGGCACGCTGAACAGGTTAAGGACGCTGAACAGCTTTTTATGCAGTATGTTTACCGGAATATTCTTTCGTTTTACCTATGCGGTACCGCTGGACAAAAACGCAACCTATATTTATTGCGGCAACCATACCTCTAATCTCGACATCATGATCCTTTGCCTCATCGCCAAAGGCCGGTTCCATTTTATGGGGAAAGAGGAACTGCTGAAGAATCCGGTACTGAAGATATTTTTCCAGACGATTGATATCCCTGTGAACAGGGAAAGTAAGATTTCGGCTTTCAGGGCCTTCAAAAGGGCAGCAGAGAACCTTAAACAGGGAATGAGCCTGGTGATTTTCCCCGAGGGGAAGATTGATGAGCACCAGTATCCGCCGGGTCTTTCCCCCTTTAAAAACGGGCCTTTCCGCCTTGCCATTGAAACCAATACGGCAATAGTGCCGGTGAGCATCACCAATGCATGGAAAAAAATGTGGGATGATGGCGCAAAGTATGGAACACGACCAGGAATTTGCGATATTTACATCCATGCACCACTGGATACTGCGGGATTGACAATTGAAGATGCGGATTCCCTTAAAGATTCGGTGTATGACCTGATTAACTTAAAGCTTATCAAACAATGAACATAGATAAAAATACCATTTACAAAGTTGCGGACCTTGCAAGGATCGAGATCAAGGCAGAGGAGGTAGACGACCTGACGGTAGACATGAATAAAATCCTGACTTTTATGGAGAAATTAAATGAGCTGGATACGACTGACGTGAAACCACTGATTTATATGAACCCCGGCCTGAATGTATGGCGTGAAGATGTGGCCAAACAGGAAATTTCCGTGGCCGACGGATTAAAAAATGCGGCCCTTCACAATGAAGCGTATTTTTTCGTCCCTAAAATCCTGGAAAAATAGGTGGCCCTGTAACAAAGGGGAGGCGAGTCTGTCTAAAATGAAATATAACCGCTAAAAGCAAAGAGATTCTGATGGAAAAGCCCCTGATTCATATTAAAGATATTGGCCGTAAATACGTAATCGGAGCTGAAGTGATTCATGCACTGAAATCTGTATCACTCGACATCCAAAAAGGTGAGTTTGTCGCACTGATGGGGCCATCAGGTTCAGGAAAGTCGACACTCATGAATATTCTTGGCTGCCTGGATACCCCCAGTAAAGGTGATTATGTACTGAACGGAACCAACGTCAGCCACATGACAGATGATTCCCTCGCCGAGGTGAGGAATAAGGAAATCGGTTTCGTATTCCAGACCTTTAATCTTTTACCGCGGTCAACCTCACTGGATAATGTTGCCCTGCCGTTAATTTATGCGGGAGTAAATAAAAATGACCGGGATAAACGCGCACAGGCGGCGCTGGAGAACGTGGGACTGGGGCACCGGGTGACACACAAGCCCAATGAGCTTTCAGGAGGACAGCGGCAGCGTGTGGCCGTTGCAAGGGCACTGATCAATAATCCTTCCATCATCCTTGCAGATGAGCCGACAGGTAACCTCGATACGAAGACCTCTGTAGAGATTATGGGACTGCTGGAAGAAATCCACAGTAAAGGAAATACCATTATCCTGGTTACCCACGAAGAGGACATTGCCCAGCATGCCCACCGGATTGTCAGAATGCGTGACGGATTGATAGAAAATGACTATTTAAACAAAGATATCAAAACCGTTTCTCCAAGATTGTCTGAGCTGGAGGATTTAAAATAAGGTTTTACCACACAAACCGATGAAGATATATACCAAGACAGGAGACCAGGGGGAGACCTCGCTGATCGGGGGGACAAGAGTCCCAAAATTCCACCTCCGCATAGAATGTTATGGTACTGTAGACGAACTGAACTCTTATATTGGGTTAATTCAATGTCAAGATATTACTGCACCTCAACAGCACATATTAAAAGAGATCCAGGATCGTTTATTTACCATAGGGGCATCCCTGGCTGCAGATCCGGAACGGTCTAAGATGAAAATCCCCGATTTACAGGAAGCAGATATACTTTTGCTGGAGAAGGAGATGGATGAGATGAATGCGCAGCTTCCCGACCTGAAACACTTTGTTTTACCGGGCGGAAACACCATTGTATCGTATTGCCATATCGCCAGGTGTGTCTGCAGAAGGGCAGAAAGGCTGACTGTTCATTTGGCTTCGGAGAGTTTTGTTGACCACAACATGACGATATACTTAAACCGCTTAAGCGATTATTTATTTGTTCTGGCACGTCAGATTGGATTCGATACGAAAACTGAAGAAAACATTTGGTTGCCCCGATTGTAAATGGTGGAAAAAAAAGTTTGTTTTCGTCAACTTTTTTAATATACTTTTGCAAAAACAAATAAGAACCATAAATAGTATAGGAATATGTATTGGACATTAGAACTAGCATCGCATTTGGAGGACGCTCCATGGCCTGCAACGAAAGACGAACTGATTGATTACGGTATCAGATCAGGTGCACCAGTAGAGGTGATCGAAAACCTACAAGCATTGGAAGATGACGGTGAACCTTATGAAACTATTGAAGAGATCTGGCCGGATTATCCGACAAAAGATGATTTCTTCTTTAATGAAGATGAATACTAGAGAATCATAATTTTTTAAGCCCCGTGTAACGGGGCTTTTTTTTTGGAACGATGATTGTTTATTAAATGTCAAGAAGCATCTAAATTTTTAAAATATTTAATTAACAAATCAAATCTAAAAAATTAAAACTATGGGAAATCTACTTTATTTAGTCGCAGTAATATTAGTTATATTATGGATCATAGGCTTTTTCTTTCATGGCTTTGGCGATGTAGGAGGCCTTATCCACGTGCTATTGGTAATCGCAGTGATTGCAATTATTCTCAAAATTATCAATAGAGCAGCATAAATTCATGTTTTAACCTAATTAAGACATAATTAAGGCTCCTGAAGAATCAGGGGCCTTTTTTTTGCAATAAAAAGGCTGCAAGTTCCAGGTCTTCCTGGTAGGTGATTTTCAGGTTGTTCCTGTCGCCGGGTACCATATGGATCAGGAAACCGGCCTTTTCTACTACGGAAGCATCATCCGTGAATTCCTTCGAAAAAGGTTGCTGGTAGGCTTTTTCAAGCTGACAGGTATGGAAGGTCTGCGGCGTTTGTACCAGAAACAGCTCTTCCCTGTTTACGGGTACCGAGGCCTGATCCTCCATTTTCCTCCTTACGGAATCTACAGGCTGTATAGCGGCTATGGCGTTGCCATTTTCTCCGGCCATCAGATAAGTTTTCAGGATCAGTTCCGGAGACACCAGTGGTCGCACAGCATCATGTATGGCTACTACAGCTTCACCATGTACGGCGGCCAGTCCGTTTCTTACCGAATCATAACGTTCCTGCCCCCCGTTAACCAGTTGATGCGGGATGTCAAATCCGTACGTGGCACCTAAACTTTTCCAATATTCCTGCTGCAGTTCATTCATGACCAGGATGATTTCCGGCTTCAGCTCACAGTTATGGAAAGCCTTCAGCGTATGCATAAGTACAGGAAGGCCATTCAGGACCAAAAACTGTTTGGCTATGCTGGTATTCATCCGGTTTCCTTTTCCTCCTGCAACAATGATTGCGTAATATTTCATGTTTATTTTTTCGGGTTGACCCTGTTTTTATGTTCCATTGCAAGGGTTGAACCCTGCGTTCCAGTGTTCAAAGGTAGGCAATACGGCATGAATTGTACCCCCGGAATGCAGGGAATACACTGTTTTTTATTCATTACTGATTATTATTGTATACACTCATCGCCATGCCAAGCGGGATTTTGAGGCAAAAAAAATAGGAGGAATCAAAAAAGATCCTCCTATTTTTCATATACACTTGCTTTTAAAGGTGATGAATTGATCAGATTTAGATAATCAGCATCGCATCACCATAGCTGTAAAATTTATATTTTTCTTTTAATGCCACATCATAAGCATGTCTTACATAGTCAAAACCACCGAAAGCACTCACCATCATCAACAGGGTTGATTCCGGGGTATGGAAGTTGGTGATCATGGAATTGGCAATGCTGAAATCGTATGGAGGGAAGATAAATTTGCTGGTCCATTCATTGGCTGCTTTCAATGTTTTAGCAGAAGAAACAGCAGATTCAATTGCACGCATTGAAGTGGTACCTACCGCACAGATACGTCTCTTTTCTGCCAGTGCCTTATTGACAATGTTCGCTTCTTTTTCATTGATAATGAATTGCTCAGAATCCATTTTATGTTTCGTCAGATCTTCTACCTCAACTGTTCTGAAAGTACCCAGGCCAATGTGTAAAGTCACTTCTGCAAAATTAATACCTTTTAATTCAAGGCGTTTCATCAGCTCACGGCTAAAGTGCATCCCTGCAGTAGGGGCAGCAACAGCACCTTCATGTTTCGCAAAAATGGTTTGGTAACGCTCTTTATCCTGTGCCGTAGCCTTACGCTTGATATATTTAGGAAGTGGTGTTTCTCCTAGAATTTCAATGTTCTTTCTGAATTCTTCATCAGTTCCGTCAAACAGGAAACGGATGGTACGTCCGCGTGAAGTGGTATTGTCTACAACTTCCGCAACCAATAAATCGTCATCACCAAAATATAACTTGTTTCCTACACGGATCTTACGTGCCGGATCTACCAGAACATCCCATAAACGTAATTCTTTATTCAATTCACGAAGTAAGAATACTTCAATCGTTGCACCTGTTTTCTCTTTGTTTCCGTATAAACGGGCAGGAAAAACTTTAGTGTTGTTCAGTATCATTACATCCTGATCATCAAAATATTCTAATACATCTTTAAATATCTTATGTTCAATTTTGCCACTATCTTTATGCAAAACCATTAAACGGGCTTCGTCCCTTTGCTCGGAAGGATTGTTGGCAACTAATGATTCAGGGAGATTAAACTTAAATTGAGATAACTTCATGTTTTCGGATAAAAATTATTAAGGGTGCAAATTTACGAAATATAATTTGTTTTAGTATATTTTATTTATATAGGCATTTTTTACATTAAATTTAAGGCAGCTGTAACCTTTTAGGTTAGATTTACTCTAACTTTTAATTATGATAATATTCAGACTGATTGGGGAAAGTTTCAGGTTTGCCATTGATGCGATCCGGCAGAATAAATTACGTACCATGCTTTCTTTGCTGGGGATCACCATTGGGATTTTCACGATCATTGCCGTTTTTTCCGGTGTGGATACACTGAGGGCTAAACTTCAGGATAGTGTGGACAAACTCGGATCGAATACGATTTATGTACAGAAGTGGCCATGGGTGGAAACAGGCGAATACCGCTGGTGGAAATACATGAACAGGCCAAGGCCGACTTTACGTGATTACCAGCGGCTGAATGAAAGATTGGGCAATGTGGAAGGGGTATGTTACCAGGCTTCCACAGAAAACAGGATCATTAAATACAGGAGCAGCACGGTGGAAGGTGTATCGGTTACGGCCGTGAGCCATGAATTCAGCAAGACCAAGAATCTGGAATTCCAGGAGGGCCGTTATTTTACAGATAATGAAAGCCGTTCCGGTTCACCCGTGATTATTATTGGGGCAGATGTGGCTAGTGGATTATTCGATGGACAGGAAGCTGTTGGTAAACAAATCAAAGCCATGGGCCGGAGGCTGACAGTGATTGGGGTCTACAAAAAAGAAGGAGAGAGCATGATCGATGAGTCATCGGACAATATTGTGACCATTCCCCTGAATTTTGCAAAGAGTATTTTTGATGTACAGGGGGATAATTATGGAGGAACAATTACAGTGAGGGGGAAAGACAATGTCAGTCTGGAAGAAGTAGAAAGTGAACTCCGCGGTGCCCTGCGTTCTATACATAGCCTGAAACCAGGCCAGGAAGATAACTTCTCCCTCAATAAAACCACCATGATCACAGAACAGCTGGATGCCATGTTCCAGATGTTAAAAATTGGCGGATGGGTAATCGGAGGATTCTCTATCCTTGTCGGTGGTTTCGGTATTGCGAATATCATGTTCGTATCGGTAAAGGAAAGAACAAATATCATCGGTATACAGAAATCGCTTGGTGCAAAGAACTATTTTATCCTGCTCCAGTTCATGTTTGAATCTGTCTCTTTATGCATTATGGGGGGAGGATTGGGACTCTTGCTGGTCTACGGCCTTACGCTCCTCTTTACCTATGCGATGGATTTTGAAATTGTGTTGTACATGAGTAATGTAATATTGGGAATTGGCATTTCGGTGGTGATCGGTACCATATCCGGTTTCTGGCCTGCCTATTCGGCATCCAGGCTGGACCCCGTGGAAGCGATCAGGTCTTAACCCTTAACCTTAATCTGGAAAGAAGCTATTAAAATTCTGCAAGCGGTTGAAAAACGCGCTGCCTGCTTTAAATAGATAAACCTTAATATATACAAAAGACCCCGGCCTGTTCCTATTGGCCGGGGTCTTTTGTATATATTAAGGTTTACGAGTATAGGCTTAGCTTAATTTGGCTAATGCTTCTTTAATTCTTGATACCGCTTTTACCAGTTGATCTTCCGCAGCAGCGTAAGAAAGACGGATACAATCTTCATTACCGAAAGCTTCTCCGGTTACCGTAGAAACATGGGCTTCATTCAACAGGTACAGACATAAATCTTCAGCATTATTGATGGTGCTGCCATTTACACTTTTACCGAAGTAAGATTTCACTTCAGGGAAGAAATAGAAGGCTCCGTCAGGAAGGTTTACTTTCACTCCCGGTATTGCTGTCAGCAGGCCGTACACTAAATCCCTGCGTTTTCTGAATTCATCTTTCATCGCTGTCACTGTTTCCAGTCCGCTTTGGTATGCCGCAAGGGCAGCACGTTGTGAAATTGATGAAGTACCGGAAGTAATCTGTCCCTGTAATTTATCGCAGGCATTGGCGATCTCTTTGTTCGAGGCCATATAACCCACTCTCCAACCTGTCATGGCATAAGCTTTTGAGAAACCGTTGATGATAATGACACGGTCTTTAATCGAATCAAAAGAAGCGATTGAAGCATGTTTGTCCACAAAGTTAATGTGCTCATAGATCTCATCAGAGATGATGTAAATTTCCGGGTATTTTTCAAACACAGCAGCCAGGCTGGCCAGTTCTTCATACGTATATACCGATCCGGTAGGATTACACGGAGAAGAGAACATAAACAATTTAGTTTTTGGCGTAATTGCAGCCTCGAGCTCTTCAGCAGTAATCTTGAAGTTATTTTCTACAGTAGCGTTAATGAATACGGTTTCGCCTTCTGCCAGTTTAATCATTTCAGAATAAGATACCCAGTATGGGGTAGGAACAATTACTTCCTGTCCCGGATCAACCAGGCACATGACCGCATTTGCCAGGGATTGTTTTGCTCCTGTGGAAACAACAATCTGATCAAAGGTGTAGTCTAATCCATTTTCATTTTTCAACTTTTCCACAACAGCCTTTCTCAATTCAGGATAACCGGAAACAGGAGTATAGTAAGAGTAGTTCTCGTCTATGGCCTTCTTCGCAGCTTCTTTAACATGTTCCGGCGTAAAAAAGTCTGGCTCTCCAAAGCTCAGATTGATTACGTCAACTCCTTTAGCGGTGAGTTCTCTCCCCAGCTTTGCCATTTTAATGGTCTGTGATTCTGATAGGTTGTTGATTCTTTTTGATAAAAATGTCATGGTTCTATTATAAGTAAGCAAATATAAAAACCTAAGGCTAATGTTAACTAAAAAAAATACTTTTAATAGATTATGGTGGCTAAATCGTATTTTTGGGAGCTAATACCAGTACTTTGCAACCTAAAAAGAAAGCCATATTAATCGCATTATGCATTAGTGTTTTACTTATGCTCGCGAAATTTGGTGCCTACTTTATTACCCATTCCAATGCGATTCTAACGGATGCCGCAGAAAGCATTGTGAATGTACTTGCCAGTAGCTTCGCCTTTTACAGCATTTATCTCGCCACACTTCCCAAAGATGAAAATCACCCTTACGGACATGGTAAGGTTGAATTCTTTTCTGCTTTTGTGGAAGGTGTTCTGATTGCTATCGCGGGACTCATTATTGTGTTCAAGTCGGGGTATGACCTTATTTTCCCCAGGGAAATCGTAAAACTTGTAGAAGGAGCCATCATTATCGGAATCACCGGGCTAATCAATATGCTGACGGGGTATTACCTGATCCGTACGGGGAAAGTGCAGCACTCGCTCACCCTGGAAGCAGATGGGAAACACCTGTTAACGGATGCGGTGACCAGCGCGGGACTGGTGATCGGAATTCTGCTGATTAAACTCACGGGAATTGATCTGCTGGATAGTATCATTTCTGTACTTCTTGGCATATATATTATTTACAATGGCTATAAACTCACCCGAAGGTCGGTCGGGGGATTGATGGACGAGAGCAATACAGAACTCGTCGAAAATATTGTCGGATTACTGCAGGACCACCGTCAGGATGCCTGGATCGATGTCCATAATTTCAGGGCGCAGCAGTATGGTGCCGATTTACATATCGACTGCCATATCACCCTGCCCTGGTACCTAGATTTGAATAAGGTACACAAAGAAATTTCAGATATTGACCGGTTGATCAATGGGAATAGTTCCCATGCTACCGAACTGTTTATACATGCAGACCCCTGTTTGCCGGAGTGCTGCAATTACTGCAAATTATTAACCTGTCCCGTGAGGAAGGAAGCCTTCCGTGAAGAAATCCGCTGGACAGTAGAAAACACCACTAAAAACAAAAAACATTTCCAATGAGCTATTTCAATGTAAGAGTCTACGGTTTATTAATCAATGCCCAAAATCAGCTATTAGTTAGTGATGAACAGTCTGGCGGCAGGATTTTCAGTAAATTTCCGGGAGGCGGATTAGAGTATGGTGAAGGTCTGATTGATGCTTTAAAGCGCGAATTCATGGAAGAATGTAACGCCGAAATAGAAGTCCTGAGCCATTTTTATACGACTGATTTTTTTGAAAAGTCGTCTTTCAATGACAGCCAGATCTTAAGTATTTATTACCTGGTGAGGGAAGTCAATCCCTTGGAAATGGTATTTAAAACCGAAGTTTTTGATTTTGATGCCGACACTGTACAGTCTTTCCGCTGGATAGATCTGGATGCACTGAAAGAAGAGGATGTGACTTTCAAAACGGATAAAACTGTGGTCAACATGTTGCTTTCCTTAATTTCAGAGAGCAATGAAAGTTATACGGAAGAAGAGGTATAATTTTTCCGTATCAGGCATATAAGCAGCAAATCAAGTACTATAGCAAATGAAGCACTATAGTAAATCAAGCGCTATTGCTATCCATAGTCAATTAAATGTGATGGCTACAAACGGCACATTAAACCGCAACAACTGAGGAAGGGGTAATAGCATAAAACTGATCACCTTCCTCAGTTTTAATTTTACTGAGTCCGGTAAACTGACTGAATGCAGGCAGTATCGCACAGTTTTTGCCAAAATAGAAGCAGGGCAGGCGCAGGCGCTGCCGTGATTTGCCAAATACTGTCACGCCAGGATGGATATGTCCGGTAATGTTATAGTAACCATCGGTTTGTTCGGGCTGGTCGTGGACAAAACGGAAAGGGCCGCACAGGAGCTCCTTTTGCCGGATGTCAATGTTCAGTCCCGCATAATCACTTTCCTTCAAACGGTCGTGGTTACCTTTGACGAGTATAATCTTCAGTGAAGCATGTGCTGCCCTCCATTCACGGAAGACTTCCGTATCACTGTTCAGCTGGTAGTGGAACATGTCCCCGGTAATCAGCAATACCTCAGGAACAAACTCGCCGATCAGCAGCGTCAATTTGTGCAGGTCGGTATTTCCTATCGTAGAAGGAACGGGGATCCCTGCCATCCTGAAAGTTGCCGACTTCCCCAGGTGCAGGTCGCTGATGATCAGCATTTTTTTCGATGCCCAGAAAATTGCCCTGTCCTTACTTAATATCAATTCTTCCCCTTTACAGCTGATGGTCATTCTTCTTCCTTCTTCTTTGTGGTTTTGTTTCTGTTTTATCGGCTTCAGCGGTCATGCGGGCGATCCTTTCTCCCAGCTCCTCGGTACTCATATTCTCTCTCAGGCTATCCACCTTAATTGGGAAACAAAGCGGGGTATAGCTTTCTGCTTTCACAATGATCACTTTACTGCGCTGTATCCTGTGTAAGGCTGCAGCCAGTCGCGGCTCTTCAATCTGCTGATAAAAAGCTTCATCATAGGCCTGGCGCAATAATAGGTTATGTTTATCGTAATCGCTAAAAACATTAAAAAATAATCCTGAAGAAGATTGCAGGTGTTTGTTCGCTACATATTTCCCCGGATATCCCTGGAATACCAATCCGGAAATACAGGCAATATCCCGGAACTTACGCCTGGCCATTTCAGTGGCATTAATGCTGGCCACAATATCTTCCCCCAGGTTTTTCGGACTGAACAATTCTTTCACCTTTTCCTCCTCAAGCGGAATAGGCTGCTCGCTCAGCAGTTCAAAACCATAATCATTCATGGCAATGGAAAAGCTTATCGGTTTAACCTTGCCCAGCCGGTAAGCGATCAGTGCAGCCATCACCTCATGTACCTGTCTCCCTTCAAAGGGGTAAGCAAAGAAATGGTAACCATCCCTGGTTTTGATCAGTTCAATCAGGAACTCATCGTCTTTAGGCACATGTGATACCTTCGCCTGTCTTTCAAACAGGGGCAGGACAATATCCAGTTCTTCATCGGTATGGGTTTTAGCCAGTGTTTCATTGTACTTCTTTCTCAGCAGGGCACCCAGGTTTGCCGTCAGGGAGAGTCTGCCGCCCAGCCAGCTGGGGGTGATGGCGGTTTTCTGTTTACTTTTCCTTACCAGCACGGTCATTTCTTTAACCATGATAAATTCCAGCACCCTGCCGGCCAGCGTAAAACTATTCCCTGGCTTCATTTTAGCCATAAATGATTCTTCCACCATGCCCACGTACCCCCCGGTAAGGTATTTTACCTTGATCATGGCATCACTGACAATTGTGCCAATATGCAGGCGGTGCCGCATGGCGATCTGCCTGTTGGTGACTTTCCATAATCCATCTTCCAGCACAACTTTACTGAATTCATTATAGGCGGTCAGGCTATCTCCTCCGGTGGTGATAAACTGCATCATCCAGTTCCATTCTGAAGGTTCCAGTTCCCGGAAAGCATGGGTTTCTTTGACTTCTGCATAAATCTGCTGTTCATTGAAGCCATCACCTACAGCCAGGGTCACCAAAAACTGGATCAGGGTGTCAAACGACATGACCACCGGTTCCCTGCTTTCAATGTTCTGTGTTTTTGCGGCTTCTTTAATGGCTGCAGCTTCCACCAGTTCCAGGGCATGGGTAGGAAGGAAGTAAATTGTTGACGTTTCGAATGGGGAGTGCCCGCTGCGTCCGGCACGTTGTAAAAAGCGGGCGACCCCTTTGGGTGAACCGATCTGTACAACGGTATCTACTGGCTTGAAGTCTACCCCAAGATCCAGGGAAGAGGTACTGATCACTGCTTTTAAGATTCCGGTATGGATGGCATCTTCAATCCAATTCCTTAACTCATAGTCGATTGATCCATGGTGTATAGCGATCTGTCCCGCCAGGTTCTCGTCCTGTTTCAACAGGTTCTGGTACCATAATTCCGCCTGCCCCCTGGTATTGCAGAAAATAAGTGTGGTTTTACTTTTTGCAATAATAGGCAATAACTTATGGGCGAGTTTGTGACCAAGGTGACCCGCCCAGGGCAGCATATCAATATGGTCGGGCAGGATGGATTTGATTTCTATTTTCTTTTCTATATCTGCTACCACAATGGTTTTTAAGACATCCTGATAAGGCACCAGTACGTCCAGTGCCTGCTCCATATTTCCTATCGTTGCCGAAATTCCCCAGATGCGCAGCAATCGTTCAGGATGTTTTTCTTTCAGCAGTCCTTTGATCCTTGAAATGGCAAGCTCGGCCATTACGCCTCTTTTACTGCCCAGCAGTTCATGCCATTCATCAGCGACAATACACTGGAGGTCGTTAAAATAATCTGAAGTATGTTTTTGTGCCAGCAGCAGGTGCATACTTTCCGGGGTAATGATCAGCACTTCCGGCATTTGCTTTTTCTGTTTCAGCTTTTCACTCTGGGCGGTATCGCCGTTACGTACGCCCACCTGCCAGTCCAGTTCCAATTCCAGGCATACTTCCCTCATTGCTCTGGCGAGGTCTTTCGCAAGGGAGCGCAGGGGGGTAATCCAGATCAGCTTCATTCCTCCTGATTTCTTCCTGATTGTTGACTTTTTTCCTGTTTTCAGCGGGACGGTCTTTTCATTTAGCGCCGATTTATTGAGCTCATCGATCGCTACCGCAAGGAACATAGAGAAGGTCTTTCCGAATCCTGTAGGCGCATTCACCAGTCCGCTGTATCCCTCCGCATAATATTCCCAGGCTTCGGTCTGGAACTTAAATGGCTTCCGTTTACTGCTTTTCAGCCATTTAATGACCTGTTTATACCCTTTACTTTTTTCTAAGTTCATAAGGTAGAAGCTAATAGTTGTCTCAAATCGTCCAGCGTATTGATCTCCGCAGCCTTTTTATCTTTACGCCAGCGGGCGATACGCGGAAAGCGCAGGGCGAGTCCCGCTTTATGTCTTTTACTTTCTGCGATCCCTTCAAAAGCGATCTCAAAGACCAGTTCCGGTTTGACTGTTCGCACCGGGCCAAATTTCTCTATCGCATTTTTCTTTACAAAGGCATCTACTTCCTTGATTTCCTTATCGGTTAATCCGGAATAAGCTTTGGCAACGGTAATCAGTTGTTCTCCGTCACGTACAGCGAATGTATAATCGGTGAAAAAATTGGCTCTTCTGCCACTTCCTTTTTGGGCATAAATCATGACGGTATCGACGGTATAGGGGTTGATTTTCCATTTCCACCAATCCCCGCGCTTGCGCCCGCTGTGATACAGGGAATCGAGTTTCTTCAGCATGATCCCTTCGCTGTTGTTGTCGCGGGAACCTTTCCGTATCTCTGCCAATGCCTCCCAATCTTCAAAAGGAATTACCGGAGAAATAACGGCAATATTTTTTTCAGTCAGGCGATCCATTATACTGCATAGCAGTTTCCGTCTTTCCGCCAGGGTTAAAGTACGGATATCCTCTCCTTTATACTCCAGGATATCATAGGTATAAAAACCAATGGGTGCATCATTCAGTTGCGATTTATTGATCGTTTTTCTATTCAGCCGCTGCTGGAGGATACTGAATGCCTGTACATTTCCGTCTTTTACGGAGAGGATTTCCCCATCCAGTACCGTGCCGTCGGGAAGGTCATCCTGCAGAAAATGAAGTTCAGGGAACTGATCCGTCACGAGTTCTTCGCCGCGCGACCAGATGAAGAGTTCTCCGTTCCGCTTAACGATCTGTCCCCGGATTCCATCCCATTTCCATTCTGCCTGCCAGGAGGAGGTTTCCCCCAGGCTTGCGGGTTCGACTTCCAGTGCATAGGCCAGACAGAAAGGGTAGGGCCAGGAGTTATCGGTATTTACATGTGCACCCGCAATAAGCTCCTGGTAGCTGATTTCCTCAGGCTTCCATTTCCCCATGATGCTGTGCATGATTTTATTGCTGTCCGTATCACTCTGTTTGGCCAGGGCATTGACCAGCATTTTGTTCGATACGCCAATTCTGAAATTGCCGGAAATCAATTTATTGAAGATAAAGCGTTCCTGTGTATCCAGGCTGTCCCAGGCATTGAGTATAAAGTCCTTCTTGAAGGCATCATCTTTACCATTCAGGTCTGCCAGGTCTGTAATCCATTCATGCAGTTTTCTGTCGGTCACCTTTGAAGCCGGTGGAAGTACCAATGCTATGGTTTCACTCAGGTCGCCCACACTGTGGTAACTTTCCGCAAAAAGCCATGGTGGAATGCCGCTCAGATCGATCGCCCATTCTTTGATCAGGGCTGTGGTGACCGGTCGTCGTGGTTTTTTACCTGTAAACATCGCGATGACATAAGGTTTATCTTTTTCATCGGCGGTACTGAAATAGGAAACAAGGGCCGCGATCTTATCGTTGGTCTTGTTGCTCATTTCCAGTTGCTGTATCAATTCTGTAAACCTTCTCAATATCTGTTTATTTTAACCCTTGTTCATTTTAACCCTGATTTATTCTGTTGTGGCAATGTCTTGTTGTGGCGATGGTCCGTTAGCTGTTGCTGTATTTTCTTCCAGCTCTTTTTTCTCCTCTTCTTCTTCATTGCCATACCGGGTAACGACTTCTTCTGAGGCGATACCGATTTCATTAAGGTATTTGGAGAAAGTAGAGACAAAACCATGGGTTACATATACTTTTTCTGCTGTTGTTGCTTTGATAGCCGATAATAAACCGGGCCAGTCGGCATGGTCACTCAAGGCAAAACCGGCATCCGCAGAACGCCAGCGTCTGCTCGCCCTTACCTGCATCCATCCTGAGCATACGCCGGTAGCAGCACTTTGCAGATTTTTAATCCACCTTCCATCGGCAAGCGCTGGCGGGACAATAACGATGCCCTGCTGCAGTTCTTCTTTTTTTATTTCGGGGGTGATACGAATAGTTTTCGGCAAATCCACTCCCGCCTGAATGAAACGCTCATTAAGATTGGCTATGGAGTTATGGACATAGATATGGTGGTCTGCTGCAAGGTTTTTAATGAGCCGTTGTGCTTTACCCAGACTGTAGGCCACCAGCACACTGGTTTTTTGTTTGTCATGATTATCGGCAATCCAGTTTTTTATTTCGTCGAAGACCAGCTGCTGCGGCTTCCATTTATAAATAGGTAAACCGAAGGTACTTTCCGATACAAAGGAATGGCACTTCACAGGTTCAAAGGCAGTGCTGATGCCATCATATTCTACCTTGTAATCGCCCGAAACCACGCAGATTTCACCTTTATATTCCAGCCTGATTTGAGAAGAACCAATGACGTGTCCAGCAGGAAAAAGGCTGACTTTTACGCCATTAATGCTGATTTCCTTGTTGTAAGGCAAGGTTTCGATATGAAGATCATGACCGAGACGCTGTTCTAATATAGGTTTGGTCAACTCATGGCACAGGTATGCCTTGTTGCCCCATTTTACATGGTCGGCATGTCCGTGGGTGGTGACAGCGAGGTCCACAGGTTTCCATGGGTCAATATAAAAGTTGCCCTGTTTACAGTAAATTCCTTTGTTGGTGAATGAAATTAATGCCATTGAGAGCTACAACAGTTCCTGAGTAAATAAAGTTTGGTTTTGCAGGATTTGTCTGGTCATTAATTTGATGAGCGCATAATTAAGGGTGAATATCTCAAATAAAATACATCGTGTAATTAATTTAATTTTTAGGTTAAATATATTTGAGTATTTGGATTTAAATTAGTTATTTTAGTGTCGTGGGGATAGCTGAAGATGAGCATTTGGAAATCGAGATTGATAAACTGACGAATAGTATAGTTGATACGATTACCGGGGAAAGTTTTGAAACTGAGGTCAATGAATTGAGTAAGGAAGACATTAAATCCATCTGTAAAAAGAATGGTTGGTTATTTAACTGGAAAGAGGAGTACAAACGTAAAGATGCAAAAATTTATAAGTTAACAATTCTTGCGCGCAATGACATACAAGGACTTGTCAGCCTATCGGATATGGGTGACCATATGTTTCTAAATTTAGCTGAAAGTGCTCCTTTCAACCGTAATAAAAAAAGGCTATATCAGGGGGTAGGTGGTAATTTATTCGCATTTTGTTGCAAGCAATCGTTTGATACTGGAAATGATGGGATAATTGCATTTGTAGCTAAAACAAAACTTATACAGCACTATCAGGAGACACTTGGCGCTGAAGTAATAAATGGAAACAAAATGGCTATTTTTCCAGAAAAGGCATTAATTTTGATTAATCATTATTTTAACAAGTAAGATTATGGGATATATAAAAGAACCCAAGGGCATAGATTTTATTGTAGCACCGAGTGTCCTAACAGCCGATGACAGAACGGAAATAAGTGAGTGTATAGCTAAATATAAAAAAGGCAAATCTAAAATTGCAGTTTTGGCTGAACCAAAATATAATATGAAGCTGGAAAAATCAACCGGAGATATAAAGAATACTACTGTTTCCAAGGGAAAGAAAGAATAAGCCGTTGCAACATAAATCATTACCTGATTTTTCAAATCGTCTGAAGAAGAATTATATATCAAAAGAAGTGAGTTATCCTGACTTAGTTCTCTGAGAGTTTTGCCGAATATTCTATATATAATGGGCTCTATGTATTGGGGCATTTCCTTCGATATAGTATGTTAAAATATTTTCATAAAATCCATGTAAAGGTGTATTCGCAGTAGAAATTGAGCGTGTGGATGGGGTGTAGCTAAAATATTTGTCTTTCAAAACCTCAAGGATAAAACCAATTCAGTGTTTCTTGGTTTTAAAAGGTAATATGACGAAATCAGCACCTTACTTACCTATTGAAGATTACGGGATTATTGGAAATATGAAAACGGTGGCCCTTATCTCTCTGGAAGGGTCGATAGATTTCATGTGTTTTCCTGATTTTGATTCACCAACCATCTTCGCCAGTCTGCTGGACCATAAAAAGGGTGGGAGTTTCTCCATTACGCCGCAATTCAAATCCCATAAAACGAAACAGCTGTATATTCCAGGTACGGCAGTATTGTTAACCCGTTTCTTTTCAGACGAAGGTATTGCAGAGTTAACGGACTACATGCCGGTTAAAGGGATGGCAGAAAACAGCATTTGTGCGATTGTAAGAAAAATAAAAACCATCCGAGGAAAGGTCACCTATAAAATTAACTGCAGGCCACGATTTGATTATGGCATGGCAGAACATGATACATATAAAGAAGGAAAAAATGAGCTGAATTTTCTGGCCATCAATGACGGGGATGCGGTAGTGCGGTTGATCGCCGATTTTCCACTAAAATTCAAGGAAAAAGATGGCTATGCAGAGGTCACTATACCACAGGGTGAAGAAGGATATATCGTATTGGAGTCTGTAAAAAAAGATGACAACAGTAAACTGCAGGACATTGATTTCTATAAAACCAGTACCTACCATGAAACGGTCGACTATTGGAAAAAGTGGATCAGTAAATCCACTTACAAAGGAAGGTGGAATGAGCTGATCTTACGCTCGGCCATTACCTTAAAGCTGCTTACTTCTGCATCACATGGTTCCATGGTCGCTGCTCCGACATTCAGTATCCCTGAATCACTGGAAGGGAACCGGAACTGGGATTATCGTTTCACCTGGATCAGGGATGCTGCATTTACAATGTATGCCTTTTTACGACTAGGTTTTTCTGAAGAAGCCGCTAAATTCCTGCACTGGATTCATGAACGTTCAGGAGATGAGATGCTGCACCTGATGTATTCCATAGACGGGTCATTGGCTTTAGAAGAAAAAGAACTTGAACATCTGGAAGGTTATCTTCAGACTGCTCCGGTGCTTATTGGCAATGGAGCGAGGGATCAGCACCAACTTGACATCTATGGTGAGCTGATCGACACGATCTATATCTATAATAAGAACCACTCTAAAATCAATTATGAACTGTGGCAGACTATCCAGAAACATATCCTTTGTGTGGTAGAAGGCTGGGAGAAGCCGGATCATGGGATCTGGGAATTCAGAAATGGAAAAAAACACTTTCTTCATACCCGTTTAATGTGTTGGGTAGCGATGGACAGGGCGATAAAGATTGCTACCGACCGGTCTTTTCCCTATCCTGAACAGGAATGGAAAAAAGTAAGGGACCTCATCTATACTGATATTTATGAAAATTTCTGGAATGAGAAAATCGGTGCCTGGGTACAATATAAGGGAGCAAATGAGGTTGATGCTTCAGCTTTGCTGATGCCGCTGACCCATTTTATAACTCCCGATGAACCCAGATGGTTATCAACGCTCCAGGTTATCGAAGAAACGCTGAGTACAGATGTTCTCATCTACAGGTACGACAACAGTAAAAATCAGGATGGGTTAAAAGGAGAGGAAGGAACATTCAATATGTGCTCTTTCTGGTTTATTGAAGCACTGGCAAAAAATAAGGAAACAGATAAGGCATTGGAATATTTCGAGAAAATGACCGGTTATGCCAACCATCTTGGACTATTCAGTGAACAGATCGGGAAAAGAGGGGAACATCTTGGAAACTTTCCCCAGGCATTTACGCATCTGGCTTTAATCAGTGCCGCCCTTGAACTCGATAAACAACTGGATAGGGTATGAGGTTTTTAGGCCGTAAAAGGTAGCTTGAAGGCAAAAAACACAATAAAAAAACAAACATATACTAATGAAACCATCATAAGCCTACCGATAATAAACAACAATGAATAGCTTATGATCGCTTCATCACCTTTAAAATCAATTATATACTAATGAAACCATCATAAGCCTACCGCTAATAAACAACAATGAATAGCTTATGATCTCTTCATCACCTTTAAAATCAATTATATACTAATGAAACCATCATAAGCCTACCGCTAATAAACAACAATGAATAGCTTATGATCTCTTCATCACCTTTAAAATCAATTATATACTAATGAAAAAACTTGAAAACAAAACTGCTCTCGTCACAGGATCTGACTCTGGAATTGGACGTGCAATCGCCATTGAGTTTGCCAGAAATGGGGCAAATGTTATTGTATGTTACTATAGTGATAAAGAAGGTGCAGAAGAAGCCCTGAAGGAAGTATCCCAGTTTGGCACCAAAACCAAGGTAATCCGGCTGGATGTCAGTGATGAAAAAGATGTAGAAAAGAAAATGGAGCAGCTGATCACTGAATTCTCCGGCCTGGATATCCTGGTGAACAATTCAGGTGTCAACGGATCTGGCATTCCTGTAGATGAAATGGAAACGGAAGTCTTCGATAAAACCATTAAAACCAATTTATACGGAACTTTTTTCTGCAGCAGGAAATTTGTGCAGCACCGGAAATCGCTGAAGAAACCGGGAAAAATCATCAATATCTCCTCCATTCATGAAGAGGTCAATGCACCGGGAAATGCAGATTACAATGCATCGAAAGCGGGAATAAGGAATTTCATGCGTACCCTGGCACTGGAAGTTGCTGCGCATGGGATTAATGTCAATAATATTGCTCCGGGAATGATCCTTACCCCAATGAACCAGAAGGCTGTAGATGATCCGAAGGCCTTAAAAAAGGCAGAAAAAAATATTCCTATGGGCAGGGCAGGTCGTCCCGAAGAAATTGCCTGGCTGGCTGTTTTTCTGGCTTCTGAAGAAGCGGACTATGTAACGGGCAGTACGTATGAAATGGACGGAGGTTTAATGATCAATCTGGGGCAGGGGGCATAGTATTTCACCCTTTCCTACAGTTATATCAATTGATCACTTTAAGTTTCAGGCTGAATTCCACCTTTAACTCATCTTTTGTTCTGATCATGCCACCGGCTTTTTTAGGAGGGGAAAGGTTAAAATCGGTGAAGTTCACATTTTGGGTGCCGATTAAGGTCAGGGATTTACCATTGCCGGAAATTACTTTGTAGTTCACGTCAAATTTTTTGGTTACACCTGCAAGGGAAATATTGACTGTACCATTGATCTGCTCAGGCTGTCCATCAAAATCAGGGTATTTGCTGAGGCTGACGAATTTGATCACCAGTTTTGGAAAAGCTTCTGCTTTCAGGGTTTTGCGTAAATCTTTGGTGATCATTGAGTTCTCGCAGTCAAAATTCTGTACGTCCAGTGCGACTGCGCCGGTCACTTTTACAGGAGCGGAAGCATTGGTATTGGCGAAGCTGAGGGTATCCGGATTGGAATAATTCAGGATGGTACAATTGAATTGGTTGATATTGGTTTTTCCGGCAACTTTTAAGGAACAGCCACTGCTGATCACCCATTTGGTATTGGGTTTAGGCGTAAAGCCTGAAACAAGAACCAGCATGATAAATAAGAAGAGAAGTTTTTGTGAAGTTTTCATCGTTATATTATTTATCTGGTGAATGGATAACGCAGTATCAGTAGATTAACGTCTTTTCTGTCTTAAACCTTATGGGATTTTACCGGTTAAAAATAAAAGGCTGAATAAATCAGCCCTTTATTCTTGGAAAAGTGTGGGTCTAGAAACCTACAACAGCGTGAATAACATATCCGTGGAATTTACCACCATTCAATAAGGTGTTCGTTGGATAGTCTTTGTATTTTTGGTTAACGTATTCACCTTTTAATAAGATGTTTTTAGTAAGAAACCAACCACCGGCTAATTCATAACGGTTAAGGTTAACATCTTCATTATAAGTAATTGCGGCAGTAGTAGCAGTTGCAGCTACGTTCGCTAATCTTGCGCTTACAGTGTTGTAACGTGCACCGATGAACAGGTTCTCATTCAGTTTGTTACCAATGGTAAATCTGTAGATACCTTCAATTGCATATTGTTCTGCTTTCCTTGTAGAAATTTCGTTTTTATTTCTACCTTTTGATTGCTCATAAGTAGCAAATACTTCGAAACCTTTCACTTTGGCAAATCCGTTTACCATAGCTGCATTTACATTTTTAGTGAAGCCTGGGTTAAAACGGCCTGAAGTTGCGTTAGCAGCATAAGTACCTGTTACAGGTTCCATTGGCATGTAGTAGTTGGAACCTGTACGGTCACCACTATACAAAGAGTTGCCTGAAGAACTTGCCTGGTTGTAGAATGATCCGGATAAACGTAATCTCACATCAGGATTCACTTGTTTATCCACACCTGCTTTGAAGTACAGGGAAGGGTTTTTGTGAATGTTACCATCCTGAGGTGTGGCAACCAGGCTGTCAATATAACCTCTTACAGTACCGTTACCTACGCCGACCATTCCGAAGAATGCACCTTTTCTCACATATACCTCACCACCAATCTCAGTATTGAAAGCATCCATGATATAGTTTTCAATGAATGGGTTGTAAATTGCGTTACCACCATCAGTTCTGCGGAAGTGCTGATCACCATAGTTGATCTCAGTGTGTCCGATCTGGATAGTTACATATTTCATGATCTCATCCCAGAACTCTCCTTCAAACGGAAGTTTGTTAAATTGGATATAACCACCTTTTACCCAGGTCTCATTGTGGTGACGTGCAGCTAAATAGCTGGTCAGGTTCATTCTGATACCTTCACCCAATTGAATATCCATGTACAGGTTAGCATTTGCGGTATTGAATCCCGGAGAGATTTTGTATAAACCACCGTTGGTATTAGAGTGTTTCAGGTTCTGGAAACCTTGTACGAAACCTGCACCCCAGTTAATTTTGATTTTATCGAATGGTTTGTTTACACTGTCTTTAGGAGCTTCAAAGACGTTAATTCCTGATTTATCATAAGCGCGGATACTTCCCAATTCAGTAGCATTCTGTGCATGAACCAGAGCGGGAGTTGACATTAAAAGTGCCACACCGGCTACTTTTAATAAGTTTGAAATTTGAGTTTTCATTTGTTTGGTCTTATTCGTAAAAATTTATATCATTTAGTTGTTTTAGCCTTTTAATTTCAGCTGGATGTCTATAGTCAGATCATCAGTTACTTTCATGGCTCCAAGCATAAATGAAGGGGCTTTTAGTTTAAACTGGCTAAATTTGATTTTCTGAGTTCCTTTAATGCTGATTACGCCTCCGCTTACAGTATAAGTCGATACAATGGTCACCGGTACAGTATTGCCAGCGATGGTTAAATTACCTGTAGCTTTGATTGTTTTGCCTGATACAGCTGCATCGGTTAATTTGAAATTGATGGTTTTGAATTTCTCTGCTTCCAATGCTTTGTAAGCTCTTGAGTCAAGCGACTTGTCTTTACTTTTTAAAGTCGTTACTGTGATAGATGCAGCCAGTGCAGAAATATCTGAGATCTGATCGCCTTTAACAACTATACTTGCATCGCAGTTTACAGTTTTTGAAGTCATCGTCCAGTCGTGGATGTTGGATGATCCGTTTACTGTGATCTGGCTTCCTTCTGCTTCATGGTAGGCAGTCTGTGCCATTACATTTTTACTGGTTGCACTAATCCCTAATATGATAAGAACTGTTAAAATACGGGTTAAGTAAGCTGGTGTTTTTCGAGTGTTTGTGCTTAAACGTTTCATAACTTTTGAATTTTTATCGTTGTTTTGATACCTCAAATGTAGGGTAGGTTAAACTGCTGTACCGTGATCTGAAACGTGGAAAAAAGTGATCTTCGGCACTAAATTTTTATGGAATAGCCCTTTGCAGCCTTTAAACGCAATTACGGTGTATCGAAGGACATTTTTTTTGTCTGGCAAAAAACAAAAAGGGAAAAAATAAAATGATTTTTTGAAGAAAATGTCTCAGCTGACCTTTGCTAAAACGAAAAAAGAGGCTGTATCATAAATCATGATCAGCCTCTTTTTTTATTTATAGCTTCTGTCTCTGCTTATTTTTTATAACATTTTTTCGCAGCGCTATTGACTCAATTATTTGATTTTCATATATTTAATGTATTAAAACACACTAGATATGGCAATCAGAGAACCCGTATTTAAGCCCTATAACCAACAGCAGATTCTTGCCATCCCGCCCACTCTTGATGAATTAATTCCTGATTCCCATCCTGTTAGAGTTGTAAATGAGGTGATTAATAAGATTAGTATAGAACCTCTTCTAAAAGCCTACCACATTAAAGGCAGTTCCAGCTATCATCCCCAACTTTTGCTTAAAGTTCTGGTTTATGGTTATCTCACCAATATCTATTCGAGCCGTAAGCTGGCTGCCGCTTGCCGTGAAAGCATCTACTTTATGTGGCTGAGCTCCATGAGCTACCCAGATCACAATACCATCAACCGTTTCCGGGGTGTACGCCTGAAACATGCCCTTCGCAGTGTATTTGAGGATGTGGTAAAACTACTTGCCGCTGAAGGCTTATTAAGCATTGAGGAAATCAATACCGACGGGACTAAGATCGAAGCCAGTGCCAACAAGTACACTTTTGTCTGGAAGAAATCCATTCAGACCAATAAGGAAAAAATGAAAAAGCAGCTGACCCACATTTGGGAATATGCGCAACAGGTGGCCAGTGATGAAGACAAGATGCCTGAGCCGCCTGATTTTAAACAGATTGATAGTGAGAAGGTAAAGCAAGCTGTAGAGCAGCTGAATGAAAAGCTTGCCGGGCGGAAAGATATAGACAAGAAAGTGAAGGATAAGCTAAATTATGTAACTAAAAATTATCCGCAGAATATAGCCAGATATGAAGCTCAGGAGGCTATTTTGGGCGAGAGAAACAGTTATAGCAAGACAGATACAGATGCTACTTTCATGCGGATGAAAGAAGACCACATGAAAAACGGACAGCTGAAGCCCGGCTATAATGTACAGATATCTACCTCTAACCAGTTTATCGTCAATTACACGATACATCCCAACCCAACCGACACGACTACCCTGAAGATCCACCTGGAACAACACGTAAGCAGCTTTGGAAAAGCACCAAAGAAACTTACAGCAGATGCAGGCTATGGTTCTGAGGAAAACTACCAACTGCTGGAAGATCAGAAAGTTGAGGCTTTTGTGAAATATGGCATGTTCGATAAACAGCAGAAGGGTAAGTACAACAGCAAATCTCCTTTTGGGGCAGACAAGCTTTTTTATAACCAGCAGCAGGATTGTTATATCTGCCCAATGGGCCAGCAAATGCTGTCAATCGGGTCTTACACAAAAAAGACGACAACAGGCTTTAAGCAAACCCTTAAAAGATACCAGGCAAGGAATTGTGAAAACTGTCCTATGAGAGCAGTTTGCCATAAATCAAAAGAGAACCGCATCATTGAAATCAATGAAAACCTGAACAGGCTTAAGCAAAACGCATTCGAAAAGCTGAACAGCGAAGAAGGAATACAGCGGCGAAAGAAACGATGTTATGATGTAGAACCTGTCTTCGGAAATATCAAACAGAACCACGGGTTCCGCCGCTTTAGGCTCCGTGGAAAGGAAAAAGTGGCCATCGAATGGGGCTTACTCGCAATTGCACAAAATATCAGAAAAAAAGCAGCCTAAAAGAGCTGTTTCATTGACCTTTTTCAAAATCAGATGACTAAAATGCAAATGAACGCGTTGGTGTCCAGAGATGGTACAAAACTTATTAAAATAAAAAAGGCTGCATCATCTAATTTGATACAGCCTCTCCTGAGTGCAATGAAACCATCATAAGATTACCGCTTACAAACCGTAATGAATAAGCTTATGATCACTTCATCACCTTTAAAAGGCAATTATATTCTGATGAAATAGACAGTGTGAAATCATGGCGATTACAATAAGCTTGTTTTTCTCCTGAAGTTGTACAGGCCGCATCCCCACAGTGCCAGTGCAATGATGGTTATGGATAAGATATGCTGTACGACGGTAGCTGTTGTATAACTGCTGTAATGTTCAGGATGGAATTGCTTCCAGTCTATGCTTTCTGCTGTTCCCCCGCTAAAAATGACCGGATAAAACTGTAAGCGTAACTTTTCATGGTAGATACTGACGGCACGCTGAAAGTCGAGTTGATTTTGCAGGTCAGAACCCGCAAGACTATTTAAACCAAGTTGTGCCTGAATTCCTGGTAACAATAAGGTGCTTATTTGTGTGAAATTCTGGCGCTGATGTAGTTTTTCAGCCATTCTGTCCGAGCTGGCTCCCGCTTCATCGTCCCCCATCTGCTGCATGGCATAGTACCAGTACCAGCTGAAAGTGAGATCAGCCGGAAAAGGGTATTTTTTGAACTGCGGATAGTGTGCGTAAAACTTGTCCATAGTAACGCTTTTATCAAGGTCCCATTTTTCATGGTATCCTTCCCGTTGTTTCACAACGTTCTCCAGGGCTTCAGGAACCGGGTATTGCTGCGTGAGCCATACATTTAACAGGGCAGGAGAAATGATATTCAGCACTACCCAGAAAGCAATCAGGCTGACTGCATTGTGGTTCGAGGACTTGCCCCTTGAAATTACCCAAAAGGATAGGCTGAACCAGAATAGCAGATATAAACTGATCAGCAAGCCTACCAGGAAAAAGCGCAGGTCTAAGGCGAGCTGGAGATAAATCACGGCACTACCCAGCAACACCAGCAGCACACCGAAGATAATGACGATCCTGATAACCAGCTTGCGCCATATGATTTGCACAGGAACCGGCGATTGCGACCTGACCAGTCCCCATACACCCGATTCCTGTTCTGCGGAAAGGAGGTTATAGGTAAATGCGATGATGACGAGTGGAAACAGGAAAACGATGACAAAGGCCATGTCCATGTTCCCCAGCAGTAAGGTAGTTGGGTTGTTCAGGTCGGTATCATAACGCTGCCCTTCCAGGCCAAGGATGGTTACGGATAGGAGATAGGGGTTGATATCCCGCTGGCCATTCGCAAAAGCGGCCCAGTTATCCGGAGTATTCGCAATAATGAATTTGTTATAAAAAAGGAGCAGTCCCAGGTCTTTGCCATGGTACTTCAGATTTTTAGCGATATGCTGTTCCTGAAGCTTTCCTGCCTTTTCAATGACTATCCGTTGCTCCGCTATAAATTCTTTGCCAAAATACAATCCTCCGGCACCGCTGAGGAGCAGGATCAGGATCCCGACCCAGGCAGCCTTACTTCTGAAGAAGATATTAAATTCTAATTGATATATATTTTTAATCATGATTGCTGTTTATAAGGTTTTAATCCATCTGGATGAGATTGCCAATGCCGCCACGACTACCGCAAACCAGCACAATAAAGAAAGCATCGTGCTCATCTGTCCGGCAATAACCCAACTCACCGGTTTAAATACATACTGGAAATCCGGCTGTTCCGCCCAGTGGGTATGACTGATGCTGGCTGCTTTTTCCTTCTCCCCATGCTTTTTGTTGCTTATTTTTTCAATCTGTAGCTGGTTCATGTGCTGGGCAAGCTGGTAACGGTAGGCTTCCGCCTGCTGCTGAAAATCCATATAGGTATTGAAGTCGGATGCCGTCAGTGCCATCGATAGGTTTTTTATCGCGAGAAAGGGATTGAAATAACCTGCGGCAACAGCAAAGCTATTCTGGGCTTCATATATTTTATTCAGTTCGCCCTGGTGCTGATTATAGATGCCTGCAGAAATCCGTTCTCCTTCTGCCATCACATAACCGCCGTAATTGAAAGGGAGTTTTTGCACCTCATCTACCTTATACTTTTTCAGTACATCGGCTTTGAATTGAGCATAATGCGGATCGTCAGGATTATGGCTGTCGCCCTGCTTTTGTAAATCTGACGCAATTGCCGCTGTAAATTCAATCTTTGAAGGGGAGGGGTAAACCTTCACTCCAATGGCCTGGGTAATTCTCGGCATCACGATAGTGAACACTACCCATAAAACAAGGAGTGTGGTCAATGCCGCTTTAGAGGATTGATGAAAGGCGGAAACCAGGACAGCGATACCGGAACAAATAATAAAGTAGACCGCATACGCGCTGATCAACAAGCATAGCCGGATCGCGGCATCTGCCGATACCTGCCAGTTGCTTAAGGCCGCCCAAAGGACAATGGTCAGGAGGATGACGGGGATAAACAGGCTGAAGCTGACACCAATGATGCCCAGGACCTTGCCGGAAAGCAGCTCCCGCCAGCTGACTCCCTGACACAACAGGATCTTTAATGTGCCTGCTTCCCGTTCTGCGGAGATACTGTTGTACCCCAGAAAGAAAATCAGCAGGGGCACCAGTAATTGCAGCACCATGGCTACACTCATTTCTCCGAACCGCAGCATGCCATTGGAAAATCCTGCCTCAGAGAAATTTACGGTGTTCTGCTTATGTGCTTCAAGGAAAATGGAAACGCCGGCAAAACTTTCTATACCAAAATCAAAAAAACTAAGTTCATGTTTGTCCCTGAAAGCCAGGTAACCATAGTGCGCCATCCTATGGGGGTGTTTATCCGGTTTGGAAAGCCATTTTTGTCGGACAATTTCCTTGTATTTTAAACGCTGTGCCTGCTGGATATTGAAATTCTGCCAGCCAATTAAGGTCGCCACACCCAATGCCAGACCAAGAATGATGGTGAGTATTAAAGTGGCCCTGTTTTGAAAGGCCGTTTTCCAGGTCCTGCAGGATATTATAAATAGTGTCTTCATGGTTATCAATTGATCAGAACCTATAGGTTACATTAAACATTACATTTCTGGGCGTGCCGGGAAATAAGCGAAGGTAATTTTGTGCACCCACCCAGTAGGTCTTGTTAAAAACATTGTTGACGTTCATCGCCAGCTGTACTTTTGTTTTTGCAGGCGAGTAGTATATTGCGGCATCTGCAATGGTGTAGGCAGGCAGAGTGAAATTTCTGATATATAAAGGCAGCTTATCCCCACTATACTGTACTCCTGCACCAAAACCTATACCTTTAAATAACCTGTTTTCCCGGAGGTCATACCTGGTCCATATGCTGCCGCTATGTTTCGGTGTATTCTGAACGCGGCTGCCAATTAAGGCCGCATCGTTGTCCTGTATCACCACCGCATCAACATAACTGTAGCCCAGGTTGAATTGCCATTGCGGAAGGATAAAACCTGAAGCCTCGAGCTCTATACCCCTGCTTCTCTGCGCCCCGCGTTCTACCAGCAGGTTCACGTCTACCGGATCGTTTGCATTCAGCAACAGGTTTTTCTGGTTGATCTCGAAAAGGGAGAAGCTAACCATCAGGGTACGGTTGAGCCATTCCGATTTTGCACCGATCTCCTTTAAATCACTTTCCAGGGGTTTGTAGTTGGTGCCGGCCGGTGGAGGTACAATGACAAGGTTGGAGGTGTTGCCCTGTGGCTGGTAACCTTCCAGGTAGGTACCATAAACATTGATGTTAGGGCTAAGGGCATAGGTCATTCCTAATCTGGGCAGCAGCTTCTGGCGGGAAATTTTTTTCTCGCTGAGCTGCTTGTAATTGCTGTAGTCTTCATACCATTCCTGTCTGAGCCCCAGGGTTAACCCTAGTTTACCGTAGCTGAGCTGGTCCTGGAGGTATACCGCATTCACAAGGGAGTAGGCAGGTGGGATTTCAGTTTTGCTGAATACATAATCGCTTAAGTTGCGGATGGTATAGCTGGGCGTAGCCAGGTTAAAGTGATCTACGTTGGGTACCGGCGCTGTGATGCCGTTGACTGTACTGAAAAGGTAAAGGTCTTTTTTAGCAGGATCATATCTGGATGCGATGGTGCCATCTTTTAAACGATAGCCCGCAGCACTGTTTTCTCCGCCACCTCGTTGTTTCCGGGTGGTGATTAAATCGTAACCCGCAACTATCTTATGTTTGACCGGACCAGTTTTGGCATTGATGCTGAAATAAGTACTCAGGTTATCGGTATCCCATTTTTGCTGACGCTGTACCGCACGCATTGCAGCAAGGGTTGGAATGGCAAGGTTGTTTTCCTCTACCCCGAAGGCATTTGTGGTACGGTGCTCCAGCAGATCTTCTGTCCATGCCTGTTTCATATAGGCCACATTGAATACAATGTCTTTAGTCAATGCATGGGACAGGTTGCTCATGAGCATTAGATCCTGGCTGATGAAGTAATCGTTACTGCCACCCATGTTAAAGCTTATTGGCGTGCTGTTTAAATCCGTTTTCCCTGCAATGGCACCGAATATGGCCTGTCCACGGTCTAACCTGGACTTGCTGTTGTTCATCACCAGCTCTACATTGATACTGGTCTTGTCATTGGGTACATAAGAGAATGAAGGGGAGATCAGGTACGCTTTTTTGTACTGCAGGTCTCTGAAGCTTTTGCTGTCCTCATAACCCACATTCAGGCGATACAACAAGGTTTTCTCCTCATTCAAGGGGCCCGTGAAATCCAGTGCCGCCCGCATGGTGCTGAAGCTGCCCGTGGTGATGCTGATTTGTTTCCTGTCTTCCGTCAGCGGCTTTTTAGTGACCATATTGATACTCCCGCCGGGGTCTACACTGGAAAATGTAGCACTCGCAGGGCCTTTGATCACTTCCACCCGTTCCAGATTGTTCGTGAGTGGCTGGTTGAAGAAGTATTGGTGTGTCCGCATCCCGTTGATAATCGCACCTTCCTGATTCTGGTTGATACCGCGGATGGCAAACTGGTTGTAGAAACTGCTCTGTGATACCCCTGCCACATTTTTTACCGCATCGACCAGTGTGGCGGCCTGTCTGTCGTTGATTAATTCCTTAGAGACCGTAGAAATCGACTGCGGTATATCTTTATTCAAGGCAGCGGTCTTGGTGGCCGAAAAAGAATAATCACTGAAGTATTTTTTTGCTTTTGTCCCCACAATTTCCACTGTCTGAAGTTCTTCGTTGGTAGCGGACAGGACAATCGTATCAAGCTTCAGGTCGGCATTGCTCTGCACAGGCAGTTCCTGGTGGTAGGGGAGGTAACCAATTGCACTTATGGTCAGGGTGTAGGTTCCAGTTTTTGGCAGCAGCAGCTGAAACCTGCCTGAGGAGTCGCTGGAAGTATTCAGTACATCCCTGCCATTTTTCAACCTGACCGTTGCATTTTTTAAGGGATTGTATTTCCCGGAGCTCACATGTCCACTTACTTTCGTTTGTCCGTAAGCATGGAAGGTAAAAAACAACACCACAGCCAGCGTGGAGGTCAATTTAAATAAGGTGTTTTTATATGGCCTTGTAGCGTATAATTTCATTGCGGAGCGCGCTGTTAAATCGTTTGTAAGTATAATTTCTGAAGATCGACAGCATTGATATCGCTCGCATTCAGGGTATGGATCAATTTACCCTTACGCATGATGCCAATATGGGTACCTACATTTACTGCATTAAAAATATCATGCGTCGCCATCAGGACAGATTTACCCTGTTCACCAAGATTTTTCACCAGCGCGGTGAATTCGTCGGTTGCCTTAGGGTCAAGTCCGCTGGTCGGCTCATCCATCAATATCGCATCTGCATTTTTTGCCAGTGCAATAGCGATACCTACTTTTTGCCGCATCCCCTTGCTAAACCCGGCCAGGTGTTTCTGATGGGCCTCGGCCTGTAGTCCGCATTGTAAAAGGAAAACGATGAGACGCGGTGTATCGTAACTGAACCCAGCCAGGCGACTAAAATAATCCAGGTTTTCTATGGCAGAAAGGTTACCGTATAACATCACCACTTCGGGGATATAGGCCAGATGTTTACGGGTATCTGCTGCGCCTGGCTTAACTTCCGAATGGTTAATCATCACTTTTCCGGAGGTCGCGGCAATGAATCCGAGAAATAAATTGATCGTGGTGGTTTTGCCCGCACCATTTTGTCCTAACAGACAAAATACTTCTCCGGGTTTCACTTGCAGGTTAAGATCATCCAGTGCCACATGGCCCTGGTAATGCTTTGATAAGGATATTGCTTGAAGCATAAAAAAAATTACAATATAGGAATGCGCAACCGGCAGGAAGCGTTGAATTTCAAATAAATACGGGGAAATACGGTGGGCAGCTGCGGATTAGCAGTGCTGACCGAAAATTGCAGGTGGCCCTTTATTGGCACATTGCAATATAAAACCGCTGCTTGATTGTACATGAAAAAGAGATGTTTCCTTTTTGATCAGCGGATGGATCAGGATAGCCATGTCAACTTGAGCAATATAAAAATGTACAGATCTATGTTTCATCATTTCACATAGCTTGCATTTTTCTACAGAAGAAGAGAAGGTTTTCTCGCGATTGTTTTTGAGATCATGACCAACCGTATGGTTTATCTGGCTAATCGTCTGAATAAATTCCTGGCTTTCATGGTGATGAAAGATTTCAATTAGCGATACACTTAGGAAAAGCAGCAACAGCAGCAGGGCTCCAATGCTTTGGGATAATTTCCCTAGGGGGGATAACAATTGCGCTTGCTTTTGCTGTTGAATCTTCATCAATGCAACAAAGTTACAAGAATTATATGAATACCGAAGTTTAATTCAGTTTTAGCTTTCATCCCATACCAGAAAGAGGCTATATCATTAAATCATGATTAGCCTCTTTCTGGTTGTTTTTACTCGTACCCCTGACTGGAGCATTTTCAACTATTCAATTCTTAGAGGCTCAGTTTCATGAATGATACGGCCTCTTTCTGGTATGGTGTCGTCCGGTAGGCCGACTCCAGATTTATTTTCCTCCTGCAGGACAAAACTGTTGCAGGAACCTGGTGTAAGTAAGCGCGAGATGTTCTCTTGTTCCTTCTCCTTCACTGATGCTGTGCGTACGGTTAGGGTATGACATCAGCTGGAACACTTTTTTGTTTTTAATCAATTCATCAATCAGCATTTCTGCATTCTGGTAATGAACATTGTCGTCACCTGTACCATGGATATACAATAAATTACCTTGCAGATTTTTAGCATAAGTAATAGGTGAACCTTTAATGTAAACCTCTTTCGTGGTTAGCGGAGGTCCCATATAACGTTCCTGATAAATATTATCATACGTAAGCTGATTGCCCACGGCAGCTATAGCGATACCTGTCTTATAAATCTCAGGATACTGGAACATAAGATTCAGGGTAGACGATCCGCCACCGCTCCAGCCCCAAACGGCAACCCTGTCTTTATCTACAAAAGGCCATTTGATGATTTGTTTGGCAGCATCTGCCTGATCTTTGATGTTCAGTAAACCGATATTCTTATAAATGCTCTTGCGGAATTCACGGCCTTTCGGTGCAGGTGCTCCACGGTTTTCAATAGAAATATAGATATATCCGTCTTTAGCCATATCTCCGGCATATAAACGGTTGTTTCCAGTGCCATAGGTATCGGTTACGGTCTGGCTGGCAGGTTCACCATACACATAAAACACAACCGGATATTTTTTTGTCTGGTCAAAGTTGTCTGGTTTCTTCATCCAGCCATCCAGCTCAGTACCATCTTCGGTCTTCACTTTGAAAAACTCAATTTTATTTTTCGGCGGCTGTATTCTGGCGAGCTGGTTGGTGATACTTCCTTCCATCGTAAAAGGATTCCCTGAAGTCATTCTCATCCATTCCGTAAGAGGTCTTACATTCACGCTGGTATACATGTGGATGGCATACAATCCATTGGGAGAAATATCATAACTATGGGTTCCCGGTAAAATAGAAGGGGTCACCATTTCTAATTTACCCTTACCATCAAGCTTTGTTTTATACAGGTAACGTTGTGTCGCATTTGTGGGGGAAGCCATAAAATAAAAAGTATTGTTCTTTTCATCCACCAGACTGCTCTCGATCACATCATAGTTTCCTTTGGTAATCAAAGTTTGTTTTTTACCATCCTTACTGATTCTGTAGGTATGTTTCCATCCGTCTTTCTCACTTACCCACATAAACTCCTTTCCATTATTGATCCACTGCCATGGGCTGGCGGCATCAATCCATGCCTTATCCGTTTCGGTATAGATGTTTTTTACTTCGGCCGATTTGGTATTGGCCACGAAGATCCTGCTGGTATTTTGTTCCCTGTTCAGCTGTTGTAAAATGATATCGCTGGTATTGGGTACCCAGTCCATCCTTGGGATATAATGCTGGATATTGTCTCCTGGTACCTGTACCCAGTTGGTCTGTGCAGTATTGATATCAACCACACCAATTTTACAGGCTGAAGGATTCTCACCAACTTTTGGATATTCTACAGGAATGGTAAAAGGGTAAATTGAATCTGTGTTATTGATCATCAGGAAGTTTTTAATCTTCCTGGCATCCAGTTGCCAGTAGGCAATAGAAGCACCATCAGGACTCCAGCGAAATCCGTCACGGCAGTCAAACTCTTCCTCGTACACCCAGTCGAAAGTACCATTGATCAGGCGGTCGGTACCATCCGTAGTCAGTGCCTTACCATTTGCTCCGTTAATATCTTCTACATACAGGTTATGGCCGCTCACATAGGCAACCTTTGTGGCATCTGGAGAGAATTTGGCAAACATCAGGGATGATGCCGGTTTATCTTTCCCAATCTGTGTCAGGGTATTAGCGGTCAGGTCAGCCACCCAGTAATCGCCACGGGTTTCGTAACGCCATACTTTCTTGCTATTCGTATAAATCAGTGCTTTGGTTCCATCCGGAGAAAGTACAAAGTCTTTAATCGCCAGTGGCTGGTAAGCTCCTTTTGGCGTAAGCAGGTTACGGCCAATCAGCGTTTTCTGTTCATTCTTCGGGAGGGTAATTATTGTAATCTCCCCATTGGCAGTTAAATAATATCCATTGCCATCCTTTGTCCAGTTGACCTCTCCACGATTCTGGGCATAGGTGGCGGGACAAAAGCTATAAATAAATACAGCAAGGGTCAATTTAAATAATAGGTTTTTAGGTTTCATTTGTCGTATTTAAGTTTTTCAGAAATATGTTTGGGTTGGTTTTGGTTTTTTTGTCTTTTCCTAAGGCTTAATTCGTTCTTTTAAGAGATAAGATGGTCAATAAACTGCTTTTCCGGCCTAATATAGCGATAATGCTTGTTTTTTAGAAGGATTACAAGCCAATAAAATGCTGGTGAACCGATTGTAAGTACGCTTTTCCGTTCCTGCTAAGTGTATCTGAATACTTTACATCCTTTGGCTGATCATTATATAATACCATTTTTCCAATATTATCAAATGTAACACATTGTTTGTGATCTATAAAACCCATTCCATTGTCCCAGCTAAACCACGCGAAGGCTTTGGTATAGGGGTTCAATAAGTTCTTGCTCCAGATAAAAGGTTTCGCATCCATATCCAGCTGGTGCAGCAGGGTAGAGGCAATATCAATCTGGCTGCCTACCTGGTCAAATCGTTTTCCTTTATACTCCTCTTTAATGACATCCCCAAAAAACAGCAATGGGATATGATAACGTTGGGGAACATACACTTCCTGACGGATTTTCGGGAGAATATGCCCATGGTCGGCCACAAAAATGAAGAGTGTATTTTTATACCAGGGTTGTTTTTTTGCTTCCATCAAAAAGGAATTCAGGCAGGAGTCTGTATAAAAGGCCGTACTCTTAAATTTTTCGACGTTGTCTTTATTCCCGAATTTAGGCTTTCCGGGTACTTCAAAAGGCTCGTGATTGGTAAGGGTCATCTGTGTTGAAAAGAAAGGCTCTTTTGTCTTGTTCAGTTCCTGTAGCTGCCTGTTAAACACTACACCGTCATAGGCTCCCCATTTGGAGTTCATGTCTTTGCTGGCAAAGCTGTTTTTATCCACCAGCAGCTGATAGTCGTGGCTCATAATAAATACCTTATAATTCTCGAATTCTGATTCCCCTCCGTAGAAAAAAGAGGTCTGGTATCCGTTTTTTGCAAAAGTCTGGGAAATGGCAGGAATCTTTTCCAGTTTCTCCGGCCATTTCACAATGTTCTCTGCCGCTATGCTGGGGAAACCTGCCAGGGTACCAATGATTCCCTTATCGGTACGGTTCCCTGTTGAATAAATATTGCTGAATAATATCCCTTCTTTCATCATCCTGTCCAAGTTAGGGGTAATCCCGTCTTCATTTCCCAGGGTTTTGGTCAGGTCGGCCGTAAAACTTTCCATGATGATCACGACAACATTCGGCCGTTTGGTTTTAAGGACCAGGGTTGTAGAATCTTTTTCAACGGCATACAGGTCCTTCACGATTTTTTCGGCCTCATCATTCGGGAAATACAAATCCGGATTGTTGCTGGAACGTTTATTGGCGAGGATGCTGGAAACCAATCCCCATTCCGTATTGACGGCAGCATGATTTAAAATAGGTACATCGCAGTAATAGGCCATACTCTGGTTATTTGGGGAAACCCCCAGTCCACCACGGATCATCAGGAAATTAACACCTACCAGCAATACCGCAAAGAATAATTTCAGGAGTACAGGGGAGGGGCGGAGTTCAATATTTTTTAAGGTCAGCCATTTATTCAGCGCAAGTCCCGCACAGATTAAAACAGCTAAAACGGAAAGACTAAGAAAAACAGGAGAGGAGGCACTGGAGGCAATAGCTTCATTGGGTGAAGTAATGGCAAAACCCAATGCCTTGGCATTGATCTTACTTCCCCATTCCCGGTAAATGTTAAAGTTGGCAACACCCAGGATGCTGAAAATTACCACCAATACCTTATTATAAACGCTGATCCATGAAAACGGAACTTTCTTTTTTAGGGGAATGAAAAAGAAAAACAGGAAGAACAAAATAGGGGCTACAGCCATATAGGCAACCATCGATAAATCCAGGCGCAGACTGTAATAACAGGAGGCAAGGATCTCCGTTGCAGAACTGTTTTTCAGCTGTTCCAGGTTGATCCCTATAAATATAAGCCTGTCCAGCAGAAAGAATAACAACCACAATACAAAAAATCGGGCAAAAAAAATCAGGGCTTTTAACATTGCGGCAAAATTAATGAAAAGCTGCGAATTAAAAACTCCTGATTTTGTAAAAATAGTTTCGTATGCTACTGACCGCCGCCCATTGACCTTAAGGCTTCCATCGTTGTCATTTCATAAGCTGAAGGTACGGTCAGGGATATTGGACCTACCTTTTCTTCTTTTAGCTCTTTCAGCGTCAGCGTTGTTTTTACGCCGTTCTGTACCGTGGTATATTTTACGGGTGTTGCATTAAGTTCCTTAAACTGTTGCCCGATAATGCCTTCAGGCAATATCAAGTCTTTCGTTGCCCACAGTTCAAGAGCGGCACCTTTATCATCTTTATAAGTGTATTTTTCTGTTTCATAGGTGCCTATTTTTTGTTTCTCTCCCGTAGCTTTGAAATCGCTTAGTTTAGGTGTTGGCCCCATGGTTTGCTCATTGTCTTCTTTGGTCGTTTTAACGGCATACTGTTTCTGCATGACAGGGATATCAACGAGTACCAGGCCTTCTTTTGAAATCCCATCTGATATAATGGTAATGGTTGCAGGTCCCTGGGACATCCCGATTTTTAACAGGTTACCGTTGAATTTTAATTTGGTTTCCGAAGGAAGCTGCCCTTCCAGTGAAGATTGTTCCGGGCTCAGTTCATAGGCCATTCCATAAGTAAGCGTTCCTTCTGTAACCTTTTTTTGAGCATAGGCAATCACTGCACTGGTCATGAGTATTGCTGCGATAACAGTAGTTTTAATAGATTTTATCATGTTTTCTGTTTTTTAGTATCAATTAATAGTAACTCTTGTAAATAGTTTGTCTAGTATGTAATAATTCTTTGATAGGATAATGCTTTGATAGGATAGGTCCTGGGTATGGTATTGATCCGCTTACCAGTTAATTTTCTCTTTGTTAATAAATGAAGCGATTCCCCGCTTGAAATCATCGCTTTCTCTCACCCTTGCATTGATCTGTACCGCGAGCTCAAGACTTTTATCCAATAAAGGATTTGTTGTTTGTCCGATGAGCTGTTTCGTTACCATTAACGCATTTCCTGATGCTCCATTGCATAAGTCCATTGCAAATTCCCATACCTTCTGACTGATTTCTTCCTTGTTTGTTACATAGGTAATCAAATTATAGGCTAATGCCTGTTCTGCAGGGAACAATTCTCCGGTAAGGAGAAGTTTTTTCGCTATGGTTTCCCCAGTCTTGCGCATCAGGAAGCAGGATACAATGGCAGGGACAAAACCCAGTTTAACTTCGGTATAGCCAAAGTTTGCCTCCGGAACAGCAAAGCTGATGTCACATACTGTCGCCAGGCCACATCCTCCGGCAATGGCATGACCCTCAATCTGTGCGATCACTACTTTTGGAAGGTAGTAAATAGTAGTAAATAAGGTTTTCAGGTTTTCACTGTCTGCTACATTCTCTTCATGTGTATTGTATTGCAACTGCTGGAGGTAAGCCAGGTCTGCACCGGCACTGAACGTATTCCCTGTAGCCTTTAAGATGATCACTTTTACCTCTTCATCGTCAGATGCACGCAGTAAACTCTCGGTGAGTGATTTGACGAGTTCAGGATTTAGCGCATTCCGCTTTTCTGGACGATTGATAGCTATGGTGGCTATCCGGTCTTTAACGCTGTATAAAACCAATTCTGTTGTCATAAAGAGTGACTGTTTAAGTTTAGTGGAGGGGAATATAAGATTTATCCTTGTAACTGTTTTGCCTTATCTTCCTTTTCTCTCAAGGATTGATACAGGAAATTTTGCCATACCGGTGGAAACCACACTTCCCTCTTTTCTTTCCACTGATGTAATATGGGATCAATCACCACTTTCCTTTGCAATGGATTCACACGCTCGTTTTCAGCAATTTCCCTGATCTGATTGACCATTTTTTCTGCGTTTTTGCTGTCATTCTTTTCCATATAACATTTGGCGAAGGCTATTAAGGTGGTGATTTTACTGTCGAACACCACATATCTGGGAATAATACCAAATTCTCCTTCCCCTTCCTCCAGCAAATGCAACACCTGCTGCGGATCGCGGGTCGAGAATTCCCCGGGAAATTCAGTTTGTAAAAATTCAAAGTAATCGGATATTTTTAACGCTTCAACCAGATTTTCCAGATGGCTCCTGAGTATTTTTTCCGACTGTTTTAAATCAACCTTCCAGCTGCCCCAATCACTCAAATGCTTATTCTTATCCCTGAATTCATCGGGTAACCACCCACTGAGTTCGTAGAAGAAATGCCAGTCTTCAGGTAAAAGTGTAACCTTCTTCTCCTGCCACTTGAGAATAAGGCTGTGCTGCAGGGCCAATTTGCAAAACAAGGTCTTTTCCTGCACATCCAGTTCCACCTGGATAAACTGGCGATGCCCCGGTCCATTATATTTTTCATCGGCAATGTCCTGATACCATAGCCACTTTTTATCAGGGATAATCTCTACATAATTCCAACCCAATGGCGCCAGGTAGTGATGGATTACCGGTTGTATCAGTTTTATCTTTTCTGGCCCCTGCGCTGTAGCCAGCAGTTCTTTCCGGTATGCGTCTTCCAGTTTTGCGCTGCTTTTTGAAAGGTCAAGCAGGTAGCGAGTCCTGTAAATTTCTTCTATTCCGCTCGCACTCATCAGGTTAACCTTCAACCCAGGAAAAGACAGGTAATCGTCGCTTCTTCTCCGGCTTTGCTGCTGGCTGACCTCATTTCGTACTGCTAAATCACGAAGCTCAGTAAAATCATCATCTTTTAATAAGTCTGGGAAGGTGGTTGGAATACCTTCTGTTTCACCAAAATCCCCTTCTAATATCGCATTAGCCAGGAAACTATACCATTGTTTCAATAAAGTGGTTTCCTGCTGTTGCGCTGCTTCGAGCATGAGTGTCTTAACGGTTTGTGTCACCGGAAGTTTTTGCGGACTTTGATGGTCTGCTTTTGGAAGGATATCCATTTCGCATAAGTGCTTCCAAAGCTGACTTCCGGCATCAGCGTATAAATTCACTGTTCCATTGTCGTTCAGGGCATAGGCAATCGTATTTCCATCGGCATCATTTACCCAGCCGTTTTTTCCATCGGTAGGAAGCGTGGTGGCTAGCTTGAGCTGAGGATAGCTGGCTGGCGTTATCTGATACACAAAATGATTCCCAAGTAAAATATCGATTACCCGGAAATGGGTATAGCTGGTATCAAACATTTCCTGCAGGCGGTACATATTGTACAACAGGTTTCGTTTTGTATTTAAATCAAAGTTTACCGATCTGTCTACCAAATGTGCGGTTTCTTCAACCAGATCCTCTATAGCGTGCATCGACATAGGCTCAATTATTTTTAGCTATCTTTTTATTTTCTGCTGAGGTCAGTTATCAATAATGGATTCTGCTGTGTTAAAGTTGTAATCAGTTCTTTTACGGCATCTGTTGTTGGATTTAGCTTCAGTAGTTCTACTTCAGTGTTGGTGATACCCACCAATTGCAGGAAGCTTAGTTCACCGTGGACTGTCTCGATTTTACCGAGTTCCGGATCCAGCGCAAACACAAAACCGGTAATTTCCGTTTCCGTATCCAGTCTTATTGGTCCGTTGGCCGGAATAAAGTGATTTTCTTCGAACCATTTACCACTCGAAAATACATAGCGGGCAAGGTTGTTCATCACCTGTACTGCCCAGAGCGGATCATTTTCATCTCCTTTATAGGGAGACAGTCGGAAAGTAAATTCAAAACCCCATTTGCTGAATTCTCCGCCGGCTTTCTCGGCGTTATAATACAATTCGCTCATTCCGTAGCTAACAATATGGCGATGGAAGGTTTGGTGATCACTGTCGTAAATACTTGCACCATCTATAGGGTCGGTGCCGCCGGCCATATAGTGGAGTCCGCATAAAGGAGGGTAGTGGCGTGGTTCTGCGTTGCCATAAAGCTTGTCTAACTGACTGTCAATGGCCTGCCATCCGGGAGTGTCTTCTGTTGTAAACTGTTTTTTATATTCTTCTGTATTCATCGCAATTGCCATTGTTTCTGATTAAATGAATTTTTAGTATAAAAAGCGTGCCTGATTTTTAACATCGAACAGATAATTTTCTTATTGCGATTATAGCTGTCATTATAGTACCTGCAAAAACTGTCACAAATAGTGGCGGGAATAGGATGAAATCACAATATGCTGATTCTTTAAAAATGTGATGATGAATTGGGACGGCAGTTTTATGCCTGGATAAGACAACTTGTATAAGTCATTTAGGAATACCATTTTAATCTGTATAACTATTTTACAATTAATTATAAACATGGTATAGCTATAATAGGAGAAGACACAGTTCGGAGACGCATTGGGGTAGGTCCGTGTTGACTTCGTGCTGAGTCCGACCTGAGTCCGACCTTTTTCAACTAGTTGTTTTTAGTCGGACTCAGGTCGGACTCAGTACGCACCCAGGTCGCAGCCACCCGAACGATGTACCATGCCTGTCTGTAGGTGTTAGCTGCTTCCGTGTCAGAATCAGTTAGGAACCGTAAACCTAAGAATGATATTTTTTTATGGCCTCAACTTTCCAATCCTGAAGGAAATTACCCTGGCCTTTCTCTTTTTCAAAACTATCGGAGCAATGCTGCGGGAATTCTGCTGAAACCTTTTCATCCATTTGTCTGTATTGGTCGCATCAATCCACAGTTGCTTAAGACCCACCTCATTTTGTAAGTCGCCTGGTTGAAGGTGCGGATTGTGCTGTATCCATACCGCATCAAATAGAGGGCGGTGAGCAATTTTTAAAGAATTGAACGCCTTATCCACGCGCAATATAGTGAAGCGTTTAAAACGCAGCTGGTGGCCCTGGATCTGCAAATTACTCGTGACCGTATCTCTTCCGGAAGGAATGCAACTCACATGCCGTATGTTTAACTGGTCCAGCGCGGGCTGAATGAAGAATTTAAAGCTTTTTTCATCCTGTTTCAAACCGGTGATCACTACGGCGGTGTCGGCTGATATAAAAGCAATGGCGTAATTCCTGTTCAGGGAAAACAGGATGATCTTCTGCTGGTGTGAAAGAATGATCCTGTCATACGCCAGATGGACTTCCAGCAACAGGAGCAACGTTGTGGCAATGATGAACTGAAATTTACTCCTAGCCACCAGGCTGCTGATCAGGAGGGTAATAAAAAGACACAGCAAAACCAATTCTGTCTTATTGATCCAGATGCCATCCGCGGTAGAGTAGGGGAGTTGCGATAGGAAATGAAGTCCCCGGTTGGTAAATACAATCAGCCATTCCAAGATGCCGGCCATCCATTGTATCCGGAGCAGTAAAACCAGTATCCCCAGGTACATCAGTAAAGTCATGGGGACTGCAATAAACAGGTTACTGATGATAAAATATACCGGGAATTGGTGGAAGTAGTAAATGCTGAAGGGGAAAGTCGTGGTCTGAGCAGCCAGCGATAAACAAATCAGACCCCATAGCTTTTCCAGAAATTTCCATTTAATGTGCAGTAGTCCCTGAATTTTCGGCTGCAGGCAGATTAAGCCGAATACGGACAAATAGGAAAGCTGGAAGCCTGCATCCCAAAGTAATTGGGGTTCGGATAACAACAGTACAAAGGCAGAAAATGCAAGGATGTTATAGCTGTTGGTGTTTTTATTCCATGACTTTGCGACAACAAAAGCAGATAACATAATCGCTGAACGAAGTACAGATGCCGAACATCCGGTAAGGACGGTGTAGCACCAGATGAGTAGCAGGATCAATACTGCTTTTACAATTTTTAATCCCCTGCAACGGTTAAGGAGCTGTAAAGCCCATTCTATAACGAGGTAGATAATGCCGACATGCATACCGGAAACCGAAAGCGCATGGATGGTTCCTGTCTTTGAATAAGCGGAGAGGGTGTCCGCGCTTAGGTCTGAGCGGTAACCCAGCAACAGTGTAGCGGCAACAGCGAAAGCTTCATCGTCCTTGATCAGTTTACGGTATACCGCAAGTTGCCGCTGGCGCAGGGCCAATGAAAAGCGGATAACAGGATTGCCTTTGTTTTCTCCGCACAAGACCAGCTGTTGTTGGCGAAGGAAGGTCTGCTGATGAATGTGCTTTCTGCTGAGCCAGGATTTGAAATCGAACTCGCCAGGATTAAAAGGAGGATCAGGTGTTTTGTATTTTGCCGGAATGAGATACAGTTCTCCATACCGTGGGGAAGCCGGATGAAGGCTGTCTGTTTTAAGGGCGACCAGTAAATGACCTGTACATTGGATTCCAAGGTATCCCTTGCTTTTCGGGGTCGTTTTTTTGTTTACACCTGTCGGGTAAACCTGAAGTACCCTCGCTTCGAACCTCGTGATGTCATTCTGTTGCAATGGTTCGTTTGCTATTTTTATTAGTAAAAAATCTCCGGGGATAGGACAGAAATAATGGGGATGCCCTGGAGCATAATGCAGGATGGAAAGCCAGCATCCAAAGCTGAAAAAGAAAAAATGAAACAGTAGTCCAATAATATGTTTGTAATGGTATACTTTAAGTGTTTTGTATAATGAATTGATTGTCAGTAATAAAATAAATATTAAAAATGCTAAATACCCCTGAACCAAATTTAGTTTGGCAAAATGGGCGGAATCTGAAACCCAGATTCCGCAGGCAAAAGGCAGTAAAATAACGGCGAACATGGAGGGGGATTGATGCCGCATATCCATCAGAACTGGTACCTGAGCTGTGCTTTCAATTCAGACTTTTGATGTCCCTGGATTTCGTCAAGTCCGCTTCCGATACGCTCCTGTTCCCCGTAAACAGAAAGCGCATATTTCAACCAGCCATGCAGTTTGCGGGTGATGCGTAATTTCAGGTTCAGATAGGTCCGCATTCCTTTTCCATAGTAAAGTCCGGAGGATGATGCGTACAGGACATCGTCCTCATAGGCGTACAGTCTGCTGTTGTAAGAGCTGGTGTGGAATCCGGCAATTCTCAGGTTGCCGCTGATGCGGGAGGATGGAGGGGTATAGGAGATATCCTGGTAAACCAAGTAGCCGGTTTCTGCTGGTGACGGACTTTTTTGGTAACGTGTGAGTTCCGCCCGGTGCTCCAAACTGATTTCCCTGTTCAGCTTCCAGGTGATTCCGATCCGGCAATTGTCCTTTTTAACCTGCTCCGCTGAATTGAAGGGAAGATATTCGTCTGTGTTTTGTGCTGTTTGCTTTGTTTTAAGCTTTAGCTGGGCTTTAAATGATTTGGATGGGGTGTAAGTTAGTTGGGTCATTAATTCGCTCCCAGAGGAGCTGAAATCGATTCTGTACCTGAGCCAGGGCAACTGGAAAGTGTTGAGGTAGGCGGAGCACAGCCATTTTGATGCCGGCCTGATGTTTATCCCTACGTAAATCCCACGTTCATTGTTGACCTCACCTTCAGCAAGTGCCTGCGCATAGAAGTTGTGGTAGTCTTTCGCATAGTTGCGGTAAAGCACCACGGCCGATACGCCGGGACTCAAACTGGCCATGATGCCATTCAGGAAAGCCATTCCTCCGGGAAGACTTTTTGAGCACTCTCCGAAAAGGTAGCTGTTGCGGTAACTGTAGTTGTAATGGAAGCCTGCGATGCTGAGCGATGTTCCGCTGAACTGGTGTTTTTTGTAGAGTGGATTTCCGGTGCTGAAGGGGTGTTTGTATTGAGAGTAGTTAAGGATAATGCCAGCGCTGAATGCCCTGCTGTGGTGCTCTGCAACTAATCCATAGAAGAGCAGGCGCTGGCTTCCCTTGCCGGCGATTTCTGATGCCGTGCGGTGTAGTCCGCTACTGCTGAGTCCTGTGCTGATCCATTCCTGATCTTGGTTTTGTGTGAGGTTTGCATCTAAATTTCTTAAGGATATAAAAGGTGTTAAGTTGATGATTTTTAATAGTTTAAAATTTACTGACAGACCCCTGAAAAAGCTGTGCTCACTTCCTGAGGTATAGCTGCCGAGGCCGGATTGTTTCTTTGCGAGTCCTGCTACGTCCGCTCCTTTGCCAAGGGAGAAGCCTGACCAGAGCGAGATGCCCTGGCCAAACTGCAGGCTGTAATCTCCTATCACCAGTCTGCTGAAAGGGCCGGCGTTTTTTAACAGGAGGCTGCCCGATACGAAGTCGAAACCTGTCCGGTTATTCCCGCTGAAGAAAGTTTCCCCGGCATCTTTTTTAAACAAGAGGGAGGCGTTGATGGTGTTGCCCATTCTATACCTGTATTTGAACAACAGTTTCTGGGGGCTTCCCAGATATCTGCTTCCCGGTAAGTCGGTATATCCTTTTTGCTGTTCAAGCACCTGCGCATAGCGGCTGAACAACTCGTGGTTTCCTTTTTTCAACAGGTCAGAAAACTTCAGCCGGCTGTATTCTGTTTCCTGTTCCAGGCTGAGAAAGGGAAGGAGTTTTTCGATGGTGGAAGTGTCGAACCCAGGCACCGATTGTAACTCCATTAAGTCGATCAGTTTCCCATTTTTGCGGAGATACCGGAAGAGATTGGCGACCTGTGCAGCAGAAAGAAATGGTATGTCCTTTAAAACTTCAGGTGTCGTTTTATTGATGTTGATTTTGTGGGTTTTATAGAATTTAAGATCGTCTGATAGGTTTGTTAGAAAGTCCATATTTTTGCTGCTTTCTTCCTCTGGTAAATCATCTGCAATCAGAGAAATAATCCGTTTTACCTCTTCTTCTTCCTCCTGTCCTCGGGCTGTATTCATTGGGCCCGGACTAAGGATAAAGGGGAAAATCAACAGGATGTGAAGGAAGGTTTTACCAGACATAGGACAAGTTAATTTGTGAACGGTAACCCATGATCTGATCGGAACAAGCCGTAAGATCTGCGCTTAAGGATTTCATGGAAAAGCCGAATCCGGCATAGTGTTTCAGGGGATGCAGGGCCAGCCCTCCACGGATGGTAAAGGGCAGAGCTGGGCGGTAGGACAGGCAGGCCCTGAAGTCTGCCGGCTGCTCTGTTTGTTGTTCGGCCATCCCTTCTAAAAGCACCTGTTCTGAACTTCTCCAGGCAATTCCAAAACCATATCGGGAGGCAATGGGTATGCCTGCCCGTACTGCCGGATACTGTTGCTGTGAAAGGTTCACACCATAGGCGCCAAGACTGATCTTTTCCTGAACCCTATAGACCAGGCCGAGGTTAACGGAAAAGCTGCCGGTACCTGCATAACCGGCCATGCCCAGCTGATGATAACTGAACTTCATTCCGATGGACAGTTCGCTTCCAAACATCTTTCCATAAATCACTCCTGCCGTGATTTGATTAAAGGCGCTGAACCCATACCGGTCCAGTTGAATACCAATGGAATTTCTGTTGAGCGGAAGAATGAACAACACCTCCTGTGTACTGATTTCAGGCAGGTTGAATGCTGCGCTATACTGCAGGGAAAGGCTTGGCTGATAGATGCTGCAGATCCCTGCGGGATTGCCGGATATACTCCAGGGGCCTGTACCTGTTGCTGTAGGCATCCCGGTTGCCGTGATTGTTGTGCCTGTCGGCCGCTGTGCATACATGCGGCCCGCAATACAAATAGAGGTAAAACAGAGGCAGCAGGTGATACAGATAAAACCGCCAAAGGACCTTCGGCAGAGGTTTCTGCGCCTTGGTAGGACGGCAGATAAGAGGAGAAAAAACATTAGCTCTGGCATGATTTTCCAAAGCTAATATGGTTTTAACTGATGTAGTTAACTTATTAATTTTTACTTAAATCTCGTCGTTCAGTTTCAACAGGAAATCTTTTAGTTTTTCCAGTGAAGCGATGATTTTCTGGTTTTCCTTTACGTCGCCGCTGTTGTTTTTCAAGTGCTCTTTGGCACCTTTGAGGGTAAAACCTTTATCATCTACCAGGTGAAAAATGATCTTCAGGTTTTCAATATCTTCAGGGGTAAAAAGGCGGTTGCCTTTCTTGTTTTTCTTGGGCTGAATGATGTCAAATTCCTTCTCATAAAAACGGATTTGTGACGCATTTACGTTAAACATTTCTGTCACCTCACCCATCGTATAATACATTTTATTAATTTCCCGCTCTTTGTAAGGCATACTTCTGTGTTGATTATAAGTCTTTTATAGGATTTGATTGAAGGATTCAAATGTAGCGGGATTTTAGTAGAATACCGCAATAAAATTTTAATTTTGTTGGATAATTTTCTACTCCGAATGACAGCAAAAGAAATAAGACAAGCCTATTTACAATTTTTCGAATCGAAACAACACCATATCGTTTCTTCGGCCCCTATAGTTGTAAAAAACGATCCCACATTGATGTTTACCAATGCAGGTATGAACCAGTTTAAGGACCTTTTTTTAGGTGAAGCGCCAATTAAGTACCCAAGGGTGACCGACACGCAACGCTGCCTGAGGGTTTCCGGTAAGCACAACGACCTGGAAGAGGTGGGGATTGATACCTATCACCATACCATGTTTGAGATGCTGGGAAACTGGAGTTTCGGCGATTATTTTAAGAAAGAAGCGATTGCCTGGAGCTGGGAATTACTGACTGAAGTGTACCGTATCCCCAAGGATAAATTATATGTCTCTATTTTTGAAGGAGATGATAAGGAAGGGCTGCCGAGAGATACGGATGCCTATGAATTATGGAAGCAGTTTGTTCCTGAAGACAGGATTATCCTGGGGAATAAAAAGGATAATTTCTGGGAAATGGGCGATACAGGACCTTGTGGTCCCTGCTCTGAAATCCATGTGGATTGCCGTCCAGACCATGAACGTGAGGCTGTTAGCGGTAAAGAGCTGGTGAATGCAGACCACCCGCAGGTGATTGAGATCTGGAATAATGTATTTATGCAGTTCAACAGGCTGAAGGATGGTTCATTGCAGCCATTGCCGGCACAACATGTGGATACGGGGATGGGCTTCGAACGCCTTGTCCGTGTGCTGCAGAATAAAGCTTCCAATTATGATACGGATGTTTTCCAGCCGCTGATCCAGTTTATCGCTGGCAAAGCTGGCATTGCTTATGGTGCCGATGAGAAAACGGATATTGCTATGCGGGTGATGGCCGACCATGTCCGTGCCATTTCATTTGTGATTGCCGACGGACAATTGCCGGCGAATAACAAGGCTGGTTATGTAATCCGCAGGATCCTGAGAAGGGCAGTGCGTTATGCTTATACTTTCCTGGACCTTAAGGAGCCGTTTTTAAACCAACTGGTGCCGGTACTGGCTGAACAGTTTAAAGGTGTTTTTGAAGAACTGGTTTTACAACAGGATTTTGTACAGAAAGTGGTGTTGGAAGAGGAAGTTTCTTTCCTGAGGACATTGGCTACGGGCATTCAGCGCTTTGAAAACTATACGAAAAAACAGGGTGAACTGTTGATGTCGGAGAATGCGATTGATCCGGAAAAACCTTTTACAGATGCCTGGGTGTATAGTATACTGAAGGACCAGATGGTGATTTCAGGTGAGTTTGCCTTTGAATTGCAGGATACATATGGCTTCCCGATCGACCTTACCGAATTGATGGCAAGGGAGAAAAACTGGACAGTGGATATGGAGGAATATGAGAAAAGCCTGCAGATCCAGAAATCGCGCTCCCGTGCGGCTACCGCTATTGATAAGGGGGACTGGATTACGGTGAATGATGATCCGGAGACCGCGTTTGTGGGGTATGATTTTCTTGAAATTGAAACTAAAATATTAAAATACAGACAGGTTACGGCGAAGGGGAAGGAGCAGTATCAGATTGTATTGCAAAACACTCCTTTCTATGGAGAAAGCGGTGGACAGGTAGGTGATACCGGTCGCCTGGAAGATCATTCACGCCTGTTTTCTGTAGAGATTACCGATACGAAAAAGGAAAATGGTGTAATTGTCCATTATACAGATACCCTGCCGGAAGATCCTGAAGGTCAGTTTTGGGCGGTAGTGGATGAAGATAAAAGAGTGCAGACCAATAATAACCACTCTGCTACACACTTGTTGCATGCTGCTTTGAAGCAAGTACTGGGAAGCCATGTGAATCAGAAGGGCTCTCTGGTTAACCCGGACTATCTGCGTTTCGATTTCTCCCATTTTGCAAAGATCACTGAGGAAGAACTGGCAAAAATTGAGCATTTGGTGAATAAAAAAATAAGGGAAAACCTGAGGTTGAAAGAACAAAGGGATGTGCCTTATGAGGAAGCTTTATCAAGTGGGGTTACGGCCCTGTTCGGAGAAAAATATGGTGATTTTGTCCGTATCATTACCTTTGATGACAATTATTCAAAAGAGCTTTGCGGAGGAACGCATGTGGCGGCAACCGGACAGATCGGTTATTTTAAAATCCTTTCGGAGAGTGCTGTAGCCGCTGGTGTGCGCCGTATTGAAGCCATTACCGCAGATGCTGCAGAAGCTTTTATCCTTGCACAGAACCAGGAAATTACGCAGTTGAAGGCATTGCTGAAAGGGAATAAGGACCTTACTGCTGCAGTGACATCATTGCTTGAAGAGAATGCTAAACTGAAAAAAGATGCTGAAAAGGCAGTTCTTGCACGTTCGGGCGACCTGAAGCATGAAATTGTGCACCATATGAAAACCATTAATGGGGTGAACCTGATTGCGGTGCATGTGGATCTGCCGAATGCGGATGCGGTTAAAAACCTGGCTTTTGCAGTGAAGGACCTGGTTGATAATTTGTTGCTTGTGTTTACTACCTTGATTGATGATAAACCGGGAATCAGTGTGATGCTGTCTGAAAACCTAATAGCGGAACGCGGATTAAATGCCTCGAATATCGTTAGGGAACTGGCAAAAGATATCCAGGGTGGAGGCGGCGGACAGCCTTTTTACGCTACTGCGGGCGGTAAAAATAAAGATGGATTGTCTAAGGTATTGGAGAAAGCTGCCGGTTTGATTAAATAGGCTGCTTCCAATATACTATATAATAAGGTAAATTATATACGGTAAAAAAAGGGAAGCCTGATCGCTTCTCAGAAATTTGATAATAACTCCATTGTTGTTCAGCTGTGCTGTTCTTTTTATTGCCCTGTTTCGTTTGTAAATGTGGATGATAAAAAGAACAGCTTTTTTTTTACATTATACAATGATCTCCTTAATCACTGCTGATTTGCTGATTTGTTTCTGTTGGCGTGTTTATTGTTTATATGTTCTTCTGTTTGTTCGATTTTTGTATTTGTAAATCAGCTGATTTTTAAGGGGTTGGTTGAATAGTTTAAGAAAATTTATCAATTACTCAGTATAATGAGTAATTTTACTCAGTATACTGAGTAATTCAAAATATATGTTTCAAAGACCTCATTTAAAAGAACTTAAAAGCAGGATTAAAGAGCCAAGAAAATTTCTGCAAGTAGTTATGGGACCACGTCAGGTCGGTAAAACTACATTAGTGAACCAACTTGCAGAGGAAATCAGTATTCGGACTTATTTTATTTCTGCAGATGCCGTCCCTTTTTCTGATGGCACCTGGTTGCTTCGTCAATGGGAAACAGCAAGACAGCAGATGGGTAGGCTGTTTTAAGCTACTGCAAGTGTTAAAGTTAAATATGCCCCATAAAAAAAGGGAAGCCTAACCGCTTCCCTTTGCTATAACTGAAGAAAAATTAATGACGGTCTCTTCTGCCGCCCTTGTCGTGTCCACGACCGTGGTCTCCTTTGCGTACTACTTTAACTTTATAATTGTCGCGGCCCCTGTGGTTATCTCTGCCATGATAAACCACTTTACGTCCGTTGTCGTGTCTGTAGTTGTTTCTTACAATTACTCTTGATGGTCTGCTGTAACCTCCGTATCTGCTGCGGTAATTGCTATGGTGAAGGTAGGGTTTTGGCGAGTTGATCACTACTTTTCTTCCGTGGTACAGGTCATAACTTCTGTAACGTGAAGGAAGTCTGCTTGATCTGATCCACCGGTTACCATTCAGGTAAATGAACTGCCTGCTGGGCACGTAATAATAACTTTCCACTTCCGGCAGATAATAATAATCTACATGATTATATCCGGTTGGACCCCATTGCGGCTGTGAGCCGATATTGATACTAACACTAACCTGTGCTTTTGCTGGTGCGGCTATCAGGACCCCAAGTCCTAAAGTAGCCAGTAAAAGTAGTTTTCTCATTTTGCTTTCATTTTGTGTGTGATAACATTTATTCCAAATGTATGCCAACTGTATAATTGTGCGGTTAAATAGCCGGCATTGAAAATTTGGTTATATTTGTGAGACAGTAATTCTATACATAAGTTTAATCTATTGCCCTTAAATGACTACACCTCCTGCAGTTTCAACCCATGATTTTGAGTTAGTATCTGGTTTAGAGATTCACGTTCAGCTGAATACGGCTTCAAAAATATTTTCTTCAGACAGTGCTACTTTCGGTGCGCAACCGAATGCGCATATCTCTGCAGTGTCGCTGGCATTGCCGGGTGCATTGCCGAAACTGAACAGAGAAGTAGTTGAAAAGGCGGTGAAGATGGGACTTGCGCTGAATTGTACCATCAATCAGCTGAATTACTTCGACCGGAAAAACTACTTTTATGCAGATTTGCCGAAGGGATATCAGATTACCCAGGATGCGGAACCAATCTGCCGTAACGGTTACCTGGACCTGGTCCTTGCAGATGGAACGGAAAGAAGGATAGGGATCAACAGGATTCACCTGGAAGAAGATGCAGGGAAAAGTCTGCACGACCAGGATGAAAACTTCTCTTATGTGGATCTAAACCGTGCCGGTGTACCTCTTATTGAAATTGTGACTGAACCTGATATCCGCTCTGCGGAAGAGGCTTCCCTGCTGCTGACAGAAATGAGGAAGCTGGTGAGGCACCTTGGGGTGAGTGATGGCAATATGGAAGAAGGGAGCCTGCGTTGTGATGCCAATATCTCTATACGTGAAAAGGGAGCAACCGCTTTCGGCACCCGCTGTGAGGTGAAAAACCTGAATTCCATCAGGAATGTACGCAGGGCGATGGACTTTGAGTTTAACCGTCAGAAGGAACTGGTTTCTGCCGGGGGAAGTATTGTACAGAGTACGCTTACTTTTGATGCCGACCAGGGGACTACAGCCCCTATGCGCAGTAAGGAAGAAGCGAATGATTACCGTTATTTTCCTGATCCTGACCTGGCACCAGTATCGATCAGTGAGGAGTGGCTGAATGCGATTAAAGCAGCGATGCCGGCCTTACCTGCAGAAATTACCCATAAGCTGGTGTCCGATTTCGGGATCAGCAATTCAGAAGCAGGTATTTTTGCTGAAGATGCGGCATTGCTGGATTATCTCCATAAGGCCCTGGAGACGGTAAAGAACCCTAAGAGTGTGATCAATTGGTTAACCGGGCCAATCCGGGCCTTGCTGAACGACAGGGGGACTGATATTTCCGGTTTTAAGGTGGATGCTGCACGGTTCGCGGAAGTCATTAATCTCGTAGATGATAAAAAACTGACGCAGCAGATTGCCATACAGCAGTTATTGCCTGCATTGGAACTGCAGCCTGCGAAGGATGCTGCAACGCTTGCAGCAGAAATGAGCCTGCTGATTACGGATAATGGTGACCAGCTGTCGGAATTTGCCGATCAGGTGCTGGAGAAGTTCAAACCGCAGGTGCAGGCTTATAAAAATGGTAAAAAAGGAGTGCTCGGTTTATTTGTAGGGGAAGTGATGAAAATGGCTGGCGGGAAAGCCGATGCACAGAAACTGAATGCCTTGCTACAGGAAAAATTGAAATAATTGCTGGTTTTGAAATAATTCCTGATTTTGAAATAACATCAGGTTTTGAAATGATGCTAGGATTTGAAATCATTCAAAATTGATGTACCTTATCCCTGTTTATGGAAAGAGGGGTAGACAACATAAAAACAGATCTGCTTACCTATATATTATTATATACAAACAAATGAACAAAATATTATTCTTCCTGTCCATCTGCATTGCATTTATGGCTTGTGGTGACAAAAGTAAATTTGAGATCAGCGGTAAATTTGAAAATGCACAACCGCAAACCAAGGTTTATCTCTATGGTATCAACAAGGCAAATGAAGAAGCGCTGGACTCTACTGTATTATCTGATAAAGGGGAATTCAGGTTCATCCATGCCACAGCCGATGTGGATTTCTTCAGGGTCAAGATCGACAATAGTGAGTATATGCTCATCGCGAAAAACGGAGATGCCATTAAACTGGAAGCCAATCTGACCGATCCTTCCATGAACTATACACTTTCCGGTGCCGCCGAAGCGGATAAACTGGAGGAGCTGAATAAAAACAAGAACGGCTATATAGCCAAAATTGCGGCCCTGCAGGCTCAATTTGAAGAGAATGTTGCGGGACAACCGCAGAACCGTGACGCGATTGCCAACCAGATGAGACCTGCTTTAATGAAGGAAAATGAAGGCCTGGTGAATTATATCCTGAAGTTTGCAATGGACAATACCAATTCCCTCGCAGGTTTTTATGCCATCAATTCCTTAAATCCGAGTGATTATGAAAAGGAAATCCTGGCCTATGCTGATAAAATCAAAAGTAATTTTAATAAAAATGCTGCGGTGACCGATTTCCTGGTGAGGATGGCGAAATTAAGATCGGTACAGGTAGGGCAGTTGGCGCCGGATTTTACGATGAATACGATCGACGGAAAAAGTATCAAGCTGTCTGACCTGAAGGGAAAATATGTGCTGCTGGATTTTTGGGCTTCCTGGTGTCAGCCTTGCAGGCAGGAGAACCCCAACGTTGTGCGTTTATACAAACAATATAAAGATAAGAACTTCACCATCCTGGGGGTGTCTTTAGATAAAGACCCGATTGCCTGGAAACAGGCCGTGATACAGGACGGATTGACTTGGACGCATGCCAGTGAACTGAAAGATTTTGAAAGTCCTACGGTACGTTTATATCAGGTTGATGCGATCCCAAGTTCGTTTTTATTGAGTCCTGATGGTAAAATTATTGCCAAAAACCTTCGTGGTGAGGAATTGGCTGCGTTTTTAGCAAAGACTTTATGATAAAACTAATTGAATGTTAAACTATATGTAGTGCTTAACAATTTGTTAACCTATCATTAACGTAACATTGCATTTGATTAGTTAATTTCGTAACAAATATTTAAAACATGAGCGCTGTAAAACAAAAAATTCTAATCGTAGACGACGAACCGGATATTTTAGAGTTAGTAGAATATAACCTGAAAAAGGAAGGTTACCAGGTATTTACTGCCGGTAATGGTCAGGATGGTATCACAGTGGCGAAAAAAGTACATCCTGATTTGATTATCCTGGATATCATGATGCCTAAAATGGATGGAATTGAAGCCTGTCGTTTAATGCGTGCCATTCCGGAATTTAAAAATACATTTATGGTGTTTCTGACTGCACGCAGTGAGGAGTATTCTGAGATTGCAGGTTTTAATGTAGGAGCTGATGATTATATCGCGAAACCAATTAAACCAAGAGCCCTGGTGAGCAGGATCAATGCGATATTAAGAAGAAATGTAAGCAGTGATGAGATCTCTGAAAATAAGGTCGAGATAGGTGACTTGGTGATTGACAGGGAAGCGTACCTGGTATTCCAAAACGGAGAGAAGGTGATTTTGGCGAAAAAAGAGTTTGAATTGTTATACCTGCTGGCCTCTAAACCAGGAAAAGTATATACCAGAGAGGCAATCCTGAAAAATATCTGGGAAGATTCTGTCGTGGTAACGAACCGTACAATTGATGTGCATATCCGTAAACTGAGAGAAAAATTAGGGGAGACCTATGTGGCTACAGTAAAGGGTGTAGGATATAAATTTGAACTTTCGTAAACAAATCCTTCAAATTAATCTATGGTAAGGGGATGAAATTGTACTTTTGTACTGTTTTATAAATCTATACCATTGAAATATCCCTCATTTAAAGACCTCATTCTATTCGAAGACGACCACCATATCGTTGTAAATAAGCCGCCATTTGTTGCCTCACTTGATGAACGTGGCGGCTCAGGCGAAGTAAATATTCTTCGTCTTGCCAAACAGTACAGTCCTGATGCTCAGGTCTGTCACCGTCTGGATAAGGAGACTTCCGGCTGTATCATTATCGCCAAGACCCCCGAAGCCTACCGCTCGGTTTCCATGCAGTTTGAAAAACGTAAAGTCAAGAAAACCTACCACGCAGTGGTGGACGGACAGTTTACGTTTAATGAGTTGTTTATTGACCTCCCTATCTTAAATGACGGCAATAAAAGTGTAACGATCGACCGCAAGGAAGGTAAAAGGGCAGAAACCATTTTTAATTCTATCAAATTCTACAGACATTATACCCTGGTAGAGTGTAAGCCGATTACCGGACGTATGCACCAGATCAGGATCCACCTGGCTACGCAACGTGCCGCCATCTGTGGAGATACGATGTATAAGGGGAAACCGGTATACCTTTCCAGCATGAAAAAAGGATACCGCATTGCCAAGGATGATGAAGAACAGCCGATTATGAAACGCTTTGCCCTCCATGCGAGGCACCTGGTATTTAAAGGGATGGACGAACAGGATATTGTGGTGGAAGCGCCGTACCCTAAAGATTATGCGACCCTGATCAAACTGCTGGATAAGTTTGATTGTTGATCCGTATGGAGATTAAGAAATATCAATTGATAAGTGTTTTTAAATATCGCTGGAACCCTGCAGATTTAAAATCTGGTTCCAGCAATGGTTAAAGAAAAAAAGATGTACATAAGAATGGTTGGCTATATTGACAGTATAAATCAGTATCGTAAAACTAAGATATCAAACAGAAACTTCCTGGTTTTTGCCGCCCTGGTAGTGGGTATCCTGGCAGGTCTTGCCGCTTCCCTGCTTAAATCCGTTACCCAGCATATTGAACATTTCCTGCAGGATGGTTTTCACTGGGAGTATAAATACTATTTGTTCCTGGTGTTTCCTACGATAGGGATCCTGCTTTCGGTGATGTATGTGCGCAGGTTTATCCGCCGGGGGAAATTTGAAACGGGCCTGACGCCCTTGTTATTTACGATATCCAAAAAATCAAGCAGGGTAGAACCTCATAATATTTATTCCCAGCTGATCACTGCTGCGCTGACTGTAGGTTTTGGAGGATCAACAGGTCTGGAAGCCCCAATTGTGACCAGTGGTGCGGGGATCGGTTCCGTCGTTGGCCGCTTTCTCGGCTTGTCTTACCGGGAGACAACCTTGTTACTGGCCTGTGGAGCCGCTGCGGGGATCGCAGGAGCGTTTAACAGTCCGATTGCAGGTATTGTGTTCGCCGTAGAAATTTTGCTCCCTGAGTTCACGATTCCGGCCTTTATTCCATTGCTGCTTTCTTCAGCTACGGCAGCCGTTGTGGCCAGGTTTTTTTACAATGAACAGCTGTTCTTTCTGGTGACCGAAGGCTGGGAGTATAAAGCCCTGGGCTGGTATGTAGTCCTGGCGATTCTGATTGGCCTGTTTTCTATTTTCTTCAATAAAACGTATTATTTTGTTAAACATTCCTTTTATAAGATCAAGGGGCCTTATCAGAAGGTGGTTGTTGGCGGGCTATTGCTCGGGGGACTCCTGTTTTTGTTCCCGACTTTATACGGGGAAGGGTTTATCACCATGAAGAATCTGCTTGGCGGGAATTACAGTACGGTGATTACGAATAGTATATTTGCTTCCTACAGTAATATTCCATTCGTTATTATTTTATTTACCACCATTACCTTATTTGCTAAGTCGGCCGCCACGCTGATTACCTTAAGCGCAGGAGGAAACGGGGGAATTTTTGCACCAAGCCTCATTATGGGTGGACTGATGGGATTTATCCTGGCTTTCAGCATCAACACCCTGGGGATTGCCCATGTGAATGTTGCTAATTTTATTGTGGCAGGAATGGCGGCTTCACTCAGTGCCATTATGCATGCGCCGCTGACCGGGATATTCCTGATTGCCGAGATCACGGGTGGGTATATCCTGATGGTTCCCCTGATGATTACTTCGGCGATTTCTTACCTGATTGGACGTCGTGCAAACCAGTATTCCATCTATACCAAACCGCTGGCAGAAAGCGGTGACCTGATGTCTTATGAAGATAAGGACTCAACAGTACTGAATATGATGAAACTGAAATACCTGGTGGAGAGTGATTACCTGGTCCTGAATGAAGACGACAGTATTTCCATTCGCCTCAATGAGGTGTTGCAGTCGAAAAGAAATATTTTTCCCGTGATTGGGGAAGACCAGCAGTTCAAAGGACTGGTTTATGTGGAAGAAGTGCTGAAAAAGGCAATCAATAATCCTAAAATAGACGAACTGACCATACATGACCTGATGCATACCGCGCCTGACCTTATCTTTATCAATGACTCGCTGAAAGCGGTACTGAAGAAAATGGATAAGGAAAATGCCTGGCTGCTGCCGGTGCTCAATGAGCAGAAAGAGTTTATCGGTTTTGTGTCCAAGACAGCTGTACTGAATAAATACAGGGCATTGCTGATCAGGCAGGCCGATTATATGAAGTAAGTCCTTAACCTAAAAAATCCCCGCTCAGCTACTGGACGGGGATTTTTTTTAGGTATTATATTTTGGTTTATTGTTCTGTAACTCTCTTTAAACCAAATTTTTCAATTTTACTGTACAGGTGACTGCGTTGAATATCAATATCGTCTGCTGTTTTGGATACGTTCCAGTTGTTTTTCTCCAGTTTGAACTTGATAAATTCTTTCTCTGCATGGTCTTTATAATCCTGGAAATTGCTGAATTTATCGAAATTGGTGGATACTGATGCTGAATTTCCATTCAGCGGTACACCGTTTGCAGCACCGATATTGGTTCCTCCACCTGGATTGGCAAATGCAGTGACATCATGTTCCGTGATCATCTTATCACTTAAAATAATCAGGCGTTCAATCATGTTGTGCAACTCGCGCACATTCCCTGTCCATGGAAGGTTTTGTAATGCTGTCATTCCTGTCTCGCTGATTTTCTTCACCGGCATGCCGTAATCCTTACAGATTTCCTCCAGGAAGCTCATGGCGATTTCAGGAATATCTTCCCTGCGTTCCGTTAAATGCGGAACATGGATATTGATCACGTTCAGACGGTGGTACAAGTCCATCCTGAAATTACCGTCTTCAATTTCTTTCAATAGGTCTTTGTTGGTCGCAGCAATCACGCGTACGTTCACTTCCAGTTCTTTTTCACCACCAACACGGGTAATTTTATGCTCCTGCAGGGCGCGCAATACCTTCGCCTGTGCCGAGATGCTCATATCGCCGATCTCATCAAGGAACAGTGTGCCGCCATTGGCCAACTCGAATTTACCGATACGCTGTTTAACAGCAGAGGTAAAAGAGCCCTTTTCATGTCCGAACAACTCACTTTCGATCAGTTCAGAAGGAATAGCTGCGCAGTTCACTTCAATCAGCGGACTGTCGGCACGGTGTGATTTTTCATGTAACCAGCGTGCAACCAGTTCTTTACCGCTTCCATTGGCGCCGGTAATCAATACACGGGCCTCAGTAGGAGCCACACGCTCAATAGTTTCCTTGATTTTGTTGATATTTTCAGAGTTTCCAAGGATATCCCTGGTTTTGCTTACTTTTCTTTTCAGGACCTTGGTTTCTGTCACCAGGTTTCCTCTGTCAAGCGCATTTCTAACTGTAATCAGCAGTCGGTTTAAATCAGGTGGTTTGGAAATAAAATCAAACGCTCCTTTTTTACTGGCCTCAATAGCCGTTTCTACAGTACCATGGCCGGAAATCATGATAAAGGGAAGGTCCGGACTATAAGCGAGTGCCTGTTCCAGTACTTCCATTCCGTCCATCTTGTTCATCTTGATGTCGCACAAAACGAGATTGTACTTTTTCTTCTTGATCAGTTCCAGTCCCTCAATGCCATTATCAATATCATCCACTTCGTAATTCTCATACTCCAAGATCTCACGGAGGGTGCTTCTGATTGCACGCTCATCATCAATTATCAATAATTTTGCCATAGCTTGTACTGTCTTCTTTGTTGGATACGAATATATTTACTAATTATCAATTAATATCTAATAATAAAAAAAAATGCAAGCCTGTAAGCCGGGTTCTGTACCTTAATGAATTAAGGCTTCTACCATTAATCTACTATAAATGTTGCCATTTATCTCTAACGACCTACCCACTAACATCGGACGAGCAGCCCTACATGCGTTAGCCTATTTGGTCTTTCAACTCCCGGGGTTTACCAGTCCTCCGGTCGCCCGGAAAACTCGTGAGCTCTTACCTCACGGTTTCAACCTTACCTGTGCTGTTGCCAGCCATCGGCGGTATACTTTCTGCTGCACTTTCCATAATTCAGGTATTCATTCCTGAACCTCTTCCCGTTAGGAAGCGAGATGCTCTGTGTTGCCCGGACTTTCCTCTTTATCAATGCTTTCACATTGATCCAGCGATAGAACGGCTTGCATTTTGCGCAAAGATAGGAAATTTTATGGTTTACAAGCCTTCAGATCCTGTGCGACCTGCTCTGTGGTATACATTCCCTGCTTATTCCCGAAATCGTTCGTGATATAAACGATCAATTGGGCAATGTCAATGTCGGCCATATTGAAAGCAGGCATTTTACCCTCATACACCTGGCCGTTGACGGTGACAGGAACATCATTGATTCCGTTTTTGATGAAACAGGCAAGCAGCTGTTTGTTCTTTTTCAGGTAAATGCTGTCGGTTAATGGTGGAGCAAGTGCGCCCAGTCCTTCTCCTTTGGCACCATGACAGTTCTGGCAACGGGAAATATAGAGGTCCCTGCCGTTCACATAATAAGCATCCTGTCTGATCTTATCGGCCGTTTGGCAAGAAAAGAAGAGTACGGTAAGGGTAGAGAGGAGGAATACTCCCAAAATAATTTTGCGCATATCTTATTTCTTATCTTCAGCAAGTAAAACGGGAATATCTTTTGTCAGCTGTGCCACCTGTGCAGCATCCGTACCATCATAGGCACCTCTGATTCTTCTGTCTTTGTCAATCAGTACAAGATAACCCTGGTGGACATAACCATCCCTGTTGGTGCTGTCTGCCTGTACCGCCACGAGGTAGTTTTTTTCAGCCATGGTATATATGGTCTCTTTCGGGCCATAAACAAACTGCCACTTCGGGCCATCCACACCCAGTTTCTGTGCATATTTTTTTAGCACGGAAGGTTTATCATATTTAAAGTCGATGGTATGCGATAAAAACATCACTTCCGGATTATCCTGAAACTGGTCATAAATTGTTTTCAGGTTTCTGTGCATCTGGGGACAGATACTGGTGCAGGAGGTAAAAAAGAAATCTGCGATATAAATTTTACCCTTAAACTGCGCATTGGTAATATAGGTACTGTCCTGATTCAGGAGTTTAAATGCCGGAATAGTCTGGTAAATGGTGTCCACGGTAGTGGAACCGTCTGCATTTTTAACGGTCTCCGTATCCCTTAAGCCATAAATTGGTAATTTTTTTTCTTCCTTACAGGAGGAAAGGAACAGTGCGGATACCGCCAGGACGGTGAATATGAATGTATACGGGTATTTCATAGTGTGTGATTTGTAGCCGCAAAGGTACAGTCCTATAAAAATAAAGTGTAACGTAGCTGTAAATATTTATTAGTTTTGCGCCGAAGAATTTTTGATACTTAATGAGAAAAAGATATAACGCTGTTATCACAGCTTTAGGAGGGTATGTTCCGGAGACCATTTTAACGAATCATGATCTGGAAAAAATGGTGGACACCAATAGTGACTGGATTATTTCCCGTACCGGGATTCACGAGAGAAGGATTTTAAATGATGATTCTCTGGCGACGTCTGATCTGGCAACTATGGCTGTTAAAAAACTTCTTGAAGACAGCAATATCAATCCTGAAGAAATTGAATGTGTGATTGTGGCTACAGCAACACCAGATTATATCATGGTTTCTACGGCAAGTATCGTATGTGAAAAGGCAGGCCTGAAAAATGCATGGGGAGTAGATTCCAATGCGGCTTGCAGCGGTTTTCTGTATGCCCTTACTTTAGGAGCCAGCCTGATTGAGAGCAACCGTTATAAAAATGTAATTGTTATCGGTGCAGATGCGAATAGTTCTATCGTAAACTATGAAGACAGGAATACCTGTATTTTGTTTGGTGACGGTGCCGGCGCGGTATTGCTGGAGCAGACAGAGGCAGAAGTCGGCTTGCTGGATAATGTATTTAAAACTGATGGTGTAGGTAAAGAACATTTGATCGTTACTGCCGGAGGTTCATTGAATCCTTCCTCACTGGATACGCTGGATAAAAAACTGAATTTCATCTCCCAAAATGGCAGGGTCGTATTTAAAGCCGCTATTGAGGGAATGAGCCAGACCTGTAATGAGGTGATGGAAAGGAATGGACTGGAGAATAAAGATATCAACTGGTTAATTCCGCACCAGGCTAACCTGCGTATTATACAGGCTGTGGGAGAAAAAATTGGTTTGGGTGCCGACCAGGTAAAGATCAATATCCAACGCTACGGCAATACGACGGCAGCGACGATTCCTTTGTGTATGTGGGAATATAAAGACGATTTCAAAGAAAATGATAACCTGTTGCTGACTGCTTTCGGGGCAGGATTTTCATGGGGTGCCACGTATCTGAAATGGGGTAAATTAAGAAGTTAAATAGGATGACACGCGCTGTAGCCATATTGCTTATCTTTTGTTCTCTTTCTGTGTGCCTGTCGGCTTTTATAGTCAACATCGGTTTTGAAATGAACAGGGCATATATTGCTACGGAGCTTTGTATCAATAAAGATCAACCACAGCTGCATTGCAACGGGAAATGTTACCTGATGAAAAAGCTGAAACAGGCGGAGGAGAAGGAGCAGAAACAAGCCCATGAGCTCCTGAAAATCCAGCTGCAGCAGCCTCTGGCGAACCTGCGTGTGGAATTTACCGCTTATACAGATCAGATGACACCTGTACATATTCCCTACAGTACAGGTAAACCTTTATCGAAGGTGAATCCGGTTTTCCAACCTCCGCAGGAAGCCTAGCCTGTTTGTATCACCGAAGTTTCTTGCTTCGGTCCTTATATTCCTTTAATTTTAATTCTTAATCCCCGCCGGTATTGTCCGGCAGGCAAAACGATATGTATATGAAACTTTTCCCAGCTGTATGGATAATCGCTGTTATGGCCGTTTCCTGCAAACCGACGTCAGATTATAAAGCAGAAAGAGATGAAGTCATGAAAATCCACGATGTGGTGATGGCTGATAATGGAGTCCTGGTCGCCAATGAAATGAAAGCAGATTCACTGCTGAAAGATCTGCCAGGTTTAAAAAAGAAATATCCTGACCTCGATATAGAAGCAGAGAAAGCGGCATTGAATGCCACCCTGCAAAGGTTAAAAAATGCGGAAGACCGGATGAACGACTGGATGCACAACTTCGAGCCTGATGTTACCGGAAAGTCTGATGAAGATGCCGTACAATATTTCAGGAATGAAAAAGTAAACATACAGAAACTGGATAGCATGTATAAAATGGAAATCAAGTCTTCCAATGCAACTCTAGCCAAATTCAGAAAATAATGGGGAGAAATATATGCTTATGCTGTCTCCTGGCGATATTCCTGCTGGGCAGTTGTAAAGATAAACAAAAGCGGTTGCCTTACCTCCAGCAGGAGATTACAGGGAATGATACCAGCTATCGTACCATTCCTACCTTTCAGTTCCTGAATCAGGACAGTGTTCCGGTGAGCAATAAGGACTTCGATCAGTCGATTTATGTGGCGGACTTTTTCTTTACCTCCTGTCCCACTATTTGCCCTACGATGCACCGGAACCTGTTAAAGATTTACCAGAAATATCTGGACAATCCACAGGTGAAATTTGCCTCGCATACCATTGACGTTAAATATGATACGCCTTCCAGAATGAAGGCCTATGCAGATAAGCTGGGGGTAAAGGGTACACAATGGGAGTTTTTATGGGGGAGCAGGGATTCTGTGTATACCCTGGCTGAAAAGAATTATCTGGTTGCTGTAGGGCAGGATAAGGCTGCTCCGGGCGGATTTATCCATCAGGGCTATCTGGTGCTGGTCGACAAGGAAAAACGCATCAGGGGAGCCTATGATGGTACCGTGGATGAACAGGTGAAGCAGCTGATGGATGACATGGATATATTACTTGAAGAGTACAAAAAGTAACAAACAATTATTCTCTACGGGGGTTATATCATTAATAAATACCATTACACATGAAATTATATAAAAGCTTATTGCCGGTTATCCTGTTATTGGCGGGAACCCAGTTCGTGAATGCACAATTTAAACTGGCACCTTTGCCATACGCATACAATGCTTTAGAACCTGCTATTGACAAGGAAACGATGGAGATCCATTATTCGAAGCACCACCAGACTTATGTCACCAACCTGAATGCAGCAGTTAAGGGGACGGCAGCGGAAGGAAAATCCCTGGCGGATTTGTTGGCTAAAGTATCTGCCTATCCAACAGTGATCAGGAACAATGCGGGCGGACATTTTAACCATAGCCTGTTCTGGCAGATCATGTCGCCGAAACCAAAACCTGCTTCTGCTGCTTTTATGAAAGAGATTGACGCAACTTTCGGCTCCCTGGAAAAGTTTAAGACGACTTTTGCCGACAGTGCTGCCAAACGTTTCGGTTCAGGTTGGGCATGGCTGATTGTCCACAATGGAAAACTGGCCATCACCACAACAGCTAATCAGGATAATCCACTGATGGACATCGCAGCACAAAAAGGTACACCTATTTTAGCGCTTGATGTCTGGGAGCATGCCTATTACCTGAAATATCAGAACAAGAGACCCGCCTATATTACGGCATGGTGGACAGTAGTCAACTGGGCAGAAGTAGAACGCAGGTATCATGAAGCGAGTAAAAAATAATTAACGGATTTCCTGTAAAGGTGAAATCAGACAATTAGATGATGCAAAAAGGCTGTCCTTACGGGCAGCTTTTTTAGTTTTGTATACAAGGCAAAATTTTAGATCATATATGAAGGTATTTGTAACCAGAATCCTTCCGGCAGCAGCTTTAGACCTATTGAAGGCGGCTGGACTGGAAGTAAAACAATGGACAGAAAAAAGAAAGCTGACACAGGAAGAATTAATTGCACATTGCCAGGATGCAGATGCATTGTTGTCGGCAGGACAACAGATCAATAAGGAATTCTTGCTGGCGAGTACCCATCTTAAAGTGATAGCCTTACATTCCGTTGGTTTTGACAATACTGATGTTGACACGGCTACTGAACTGAAAATCCCGATAGGCAATACCCCTGGGGTGCTGAGTGACGCTACTGCGGATACCGCATTTTTATTGATGCTGGCCACTTCCAGGAATGCATTTTATATGCACCAGCAGATCATTAACGGAGAGTGGGGTTTCTTTGAACCTACGGCAAATCTGGGGATTGAGCTTCAGGGAGCTACGCTGGGCATCTTTGGCTTAGGGAAAATAGGGCTGGAAATGGCCAAACGCTGTATAGGTGCCTACCAGATGAAAGTTATCTACCATAACAGGAGCAGAAATGAATCGGCAGAGCAGGAGCTGGGGGCCACCTATGTTTCTTTTGAGGAACTGCTGAAGCAGAGTGATGTGATCAGTGTACACACCTCGCTGACGACTGAAACTGAAGGCAAGTTTAATATGGAGGCCTTTAAACAGATGAAGGAACGTGCCATCTTTGTAAATACGGCGCGCGGTTCTATTCATCAGGAAGAAGATTTGACTAAGGCATTGCAGGAAAAGGTAATCTGGGGAGCAGGACTTGATGTGACCCATCCGGAGCCAATGGCACCAGATAATCCATTGCTGACTATGCCTAATGTGTGTGTATTGCCGCATATTGGCTCAGCAACTGTGGGGACCAGAAATGCAATGGCCAGGATTGCCGCAGAAAATATTATTGCCGGATTAAAAGGGGAGCGGCTTCCACATCTGGTCAATCCGGAGATTTACGGGTAATTGTACAGGGATATGGAGACTGCAATTTAAATATGAACCGAAGCGAAGGACAGGGGGACTGGCCTTCGCTTCGGTTTATAGACAGGACTGTATGTATCTGTGGTTATCCTGCTAAATCTCTTAATTCCCGGAATAATTTTCGCTGAGCATCAGATAAGGAGGCTGGTATTTTAACAATATAAGTCAAGAAGAGATCGCCAAACAGGCCATCCTTCTGGTATACAGGAAAACCTTTGCCCTTTAAACGGATCTTGGTTCCGTTTTGAGTCCCGGCCGGGACTTTAAGCTTCACTTTGCCATCAAGTGTATTGATGGTAGCTTCCCCGCCGAGAACCGCGGTGTACAAGTCAATTTCCTGGTCTTCATACAAGTGGTCATTCTGCCTTTTGAATATAGGGTCTTCAGCAATGATTATGGTAATAAAAAGATCACCGTCTGCACCACCATTTACTCCTGATCCTCCCTGGCCTTTCAATTTAATCACTTGTCCGTTGGCAATTCCACCTGGAATGGTGATCCTTAAGTTCTTACCGTTTACGGTAATGGTTCGTTTGTGTTGAACAGCAGCATCCCTGAGGGAAATGTTCAGCTCGGTCTGTAAATCCTGTCCCTTGAAACGGGAACTGCCCCTGGAACGGCCACCACCACCAAACATAGATTCAAAGAAATCTGAGAAATCACCGCCTCCGAAGCCACCTCCACCACCGCTGTAACCGCGGCCGCCGCCGAAGCCACCGCCGTTAAAAGGATTACGTGACTGCGCCTGGTCTGCATGTTTCCAGTTTTCTCCGTATTCATCATATTTTTTTCGTTTCTCCGGATCACTCAGCGCTTCATTTGCTTCGTTGATCTGCTGAAACATTTTATTCGCTTCCTGGTCATTTGGATTTAGATCAGGATGGTATTTTCTTGCCAGTTTTCTGTATGCTTTTTTAATATCTTCCTGGGATGCATTTTTGTCTACCCCCAGAACTTTATAATAATCAATGTATGCCATAATTTATGAACAGATGTAGAACAAATTTACGCTTTTAAATGATATTGATGGCAGAATATTATGGACAGACCGCTGCAATTGGCATCACCAACCAGAATTTACAGGGCTTGTTGGCAAAAAATACACCCTGGTATCTACTCAAAAAAATAAATATAAACTCATGCAAAAATAATTAAGGATCAGACAGTGCAGACTGTTTTATAATTAGATTTTAATTTTCTAGCTTGCCTGACAGAATTATAATTGACACACTTGCAGCATGTTGTTGCTGCAGGATAAAATAAAATAAACGGATGAAACCTCTTTCCATAAAAGATATTGCCAGCAAGGCAAATGTATCGATTACGACTGTATCTTTTATTTTGAATGGCAAGGCAGAGAAAATGCGGATCAGCCAGAAGATGATTGCGAAGGTGAACAGCATTATTCAGGAGGTAGGGTTCAGGCCTAACCAGGTAGCGCGAAGCCTGCGTACAGGAAATTCCAAAACTTTGGGCCTGATTGTGGAGGACATCTCCAATCCATTTTTCGCTTCCATAGCGAGGCTGATTGAAGACAGGGCTTACAAACACGGCTATAAGATCATCTATTCCAGCACAGAAAATGATATAGACAAAGCCAAAGGCTTGTTCAATATGTTTAAATCAAGGCAGGTAGATGGTTACATTATTGCACCCATGGCTGGTATGGAGGACGATATCAAGGCTTTGATTGCGGAGAAGATCCCGGTTGTCTTATTTGACAGGAACCTCCATACCCTGAATACGAATTGTGTGATGATAGACAATCTGGGTGGGAGCTATATGGCCACTGAATACCTCATCCGTAGGTTGAAAAAGAAAATTGCCTTTGTCACCGTTGATATTGATGTAGAGCAGATGAAAGACCGGTTAAAGGGCTATGAGCAGGCCTTGCGGGATTACCAGATGGAACCGCTGGAAAAATTGCGCATTGAGATCCCATTTACCAATACCGCGAAACAGACAACGAACAGCCTGAAGAAATTTTTCAAGAAGAATAAAGAAATAGATGCGGTAATATTTTCCACCAATTACCTTGCCGTAAGGGGCTTGTTCTGCTTCAGAGAAATGGGCAAGACCATTGATGATCATTTCCAGATGATTGCTTATGATGACCATGATGTTTTCAGCCTGCATTCTCCTCCCATCAGTGTGGTTAACCAGCCGGTAGAGGATATTGCTGATCACATCATCAGTTTAATGTTAAAGGAATTGGCGCTGGTGGACTCCTTTGAGAAAAAGCCTGATCCCCAGAAAATTATTCTGTCGGCAGAGTTTATTGAACGGTAGTTTTGGCGCAGGTTTTGTTGTGGATAAAGAAAATCGGTTAAAATTTGTTTTTACTGATTTTTTAATTAAATTTAATCAGCGTTTGCAAAAACGCTTTATGAATCAGGCAAGTATGTAGGTAATATAGGTGCAAAAAGAAGGCCTTCCGAAATCATTTGGAAGGCCTCTTTTTTTGGAAGGTGATTTTCCTACAGCGGTTAGGCCTGTAAATCTTCCATCAATGATTTTATTTTGGCGCCAAGTGCTGCATCTGCTGCTGCAAATTCTTCTTTGCTTGCCAATGGTGCATTTACACTGCAGTAGAACTTGATTTTAGGCTCTGTACCTGAAGGACGTGCAGAAATGATACTTCCGTCCTCAGTAATAAACTGAAGCACGTCAGATGTAGGGAAATCAAGTTTTGTCTTCTCTTTAGTGATCAGGTCTGTTTCTTCGCCCAATTCATAATCCTTTAAGGTTTTCACTGGAGATCCACCCAGCGTCAATGGAGGGTTTTCCCTGAATTTAACCATCATGGCTTTGATTTCTTCGGCACCGGTTTTTCCTTTTTTAGTCAAAGACACCAGTTCTTCTTTATACAGGCCGTATTCTACATACATGTTCAGCAGGGCATCGTATAAGCTGCTGCCTTTATCTTTGTAGAATGCGGTCATTTCTGCGATAAATGCACAGGACACCACGGCATCTTTATCCCTTACCAGTTCACCAATCAGGTAACCATAACTTTCCTCACCACCGCCGATAAAGGTTTTTTTGCCTTGCAGGCTGGTGATCAGCTGACCAATGTATTTGAATCCGGTCAGGGTGTTATAATATTTTACATTTTTTGCGTCAGCAATAGCTTCAATCAGGTTAGAAGTCACGATTGTTTTCACAATATACTGGTCGCCATCCAGTTTACCTTTCTCTTCCCATGCGGTAAGCAGGTAATTGATCAGCAGACTACCAGTCTGGTTTCCATTTAACAGGACGAATTCACCATCATTATTCTTAACGGCAATACCTACCCTGTCGGCATCCGGATCTGTAGCCAGAACCAGGTCGGCATCAATTTCCCTGGCTTTATTCAGGGCAAGGGTAAGCGCTTCTTTTTCTTCGGGGTTCGGATACACTACCGTAGGGAAATTACCATCGGGTATGCTCTGCTCTTCCACCAGGGTCAGGTTTTCAAAACCAAACTGTTCCAGTGCTTTTGGAACCAGGGTAATTCCTGTTCCGTGGATAGGAGAGAAAACGATCTTTAAGTCCTTTTGTCTTGCAATCGCTTCAGGAGAAACAGAAAGTGCGGTGATCTGGTCAAGATACAACTGGTCAATTTCTTCCCCGATCAGTTCAACATGGCTATCGACACGGTCGAATTTAACTTCATCGATGCTGCTGATCTTTGCAACTTCATCCATCACAAGCTGATCATCCGGAGAAGTAAACTGTCCGCCATCTGCACCATATGCTTTATAACCGTTATATTCCTTAGGGTTGTGTGAAGCCGTCAGCATCACACCGCTGCGGCAGCCCAGGTGCCTTACTGCGAAAGAGAGTTCCGGTGTAGGGCGTAAGGCGGAAAAGAAATATACATAAATACCATTTGCAGAAAATACATCGGCAGTAATTTTAGCAAAATAATCGGAGTTGTTCCTGCTGTCATGGGCAATTGCCACTTTAATTTCTTCTCCCGGATATTTGTTTAACAAGTAGTTTGACAAGCCTTGTGTGGCTGTACCAATCGTGTACTTATTGATTCTGTTAGATCCGGCACCCATAATGCCGCGTAATCCACCTGTACCGAATTCTAAACTTCTGTAGAAGGAGTCTGTGAGTTCTGTGACTGCTTCTTTGTCCATCAAATCCTGTATTTCCTGTTTGGTTTGCTGATCGTAATTTCCGTTCAGCCATTCATTGATGGTACTGAGTGTTGAGGCTTCTAATTGCATGAGATATTTGAGTATTTTGATTTACTGTTTTGTTCAACAATAAAAACGGCGGCATGTTTGGCCATTGAATAAAAAAAGCCAGTGCCGTTATTTTATTTTGCTGATATTATAATTATTAGGCGCGTTTTCTTTAATTTCACGCCCCAATACAATTATATACCAAATAATTTGAATTAGGAACACCTGTCTGAAATAAATTTTACCTTGGGTTTTATCCCTGGTTCCAGATATTATTTTATTCCGGGCATAAAAACCAGAACCATAAACAATAATTAAACAATACAGAAAAAAATGAAGATATTAAAGTTTGGCGGGACTTCCGTTGGAAGCCCTGAACGGATGACCAAATTGCTGGATATTATTGATCCTGCAGAAGAACAAATTGTAGTTTTATCAGCCGTGTCTGGTACAACAAATAGTTTAGTAGAGATTTCAGGCAAACTTTTAAAGGAAGATAAACAGGGGGCGTTAATTTTAATTAACGCCCTGAATGAAAAATACAATGATTTTGTGGCTGAACTGTTACCTGAAGAAGAATTCAGGGCACAGGGACAGGAAGTAGTCGATTATTATTTCGGTTTTCTGTCGACCCTGGCCAATGATATCTTTACCCCAATAGAGGATAAAGTGGTACTGGCACAGGGAGAACTGTTGTCGACTACTTTGTACCATATCTATTTAAAATCGATTGGCGTGCCTTCGGTTCTATTGCCGGCATTGGATTTCATGAAGACGGATGAAGACAATGAGCCTGATATCCCTTACACAACGGCGCATTTACAGCCTATCCTGGCTGCACATCCGGGTAATAAATTATTCATTACCCAGGGTTTCATTTGCCGGAACAGCTTTGGCGAGGTAGATAACCTGAGACGTGGTGGCAGCGATTATACGGCATCATTGTTAGGGGCGGCTATTATGGCTGAGGAAGTACAGATCTGGACAGATATTGATGGGATGCACAACAATGATCCGCGGATTGTGAAGGGCACCAAACCGATTTCACATTTATCATTTGATGAAGCTGCAGAGCTTGCCTACTTCGGTGCAAAGATCCTGCATCCGCAATCGGTGTTCCCTGCCCAGAAATACAAAATCCCGGTACGTCTGTTGAATACCATGGAACCAGCAGCTTTGGGAACCCTGATTTCCACAGAAAGTGAAAAAGGAAAGATCAAGTCTATCGCCGCTAAGGATGGTATTACTGCCATTAAAATACAATCGAGCCGCATGTTGCTGGCTTACGGTTTCCTGAGAAGGGTATTTGAAATTTTTGAGCGTTATAAAACGCCAATCGATATGATCACTACCTCTGAAGTAGCCGTATCCCTCACCATCGATTATATCGATAACCTGGATCAGATCATAGAGGAACTGCATGCTTTCGGAAGTGTGGAAATTGATAAGGACCAGTCGATTATCTGTGTGGTAGGTGATTTCGGTGCAGAGAAACATGGTTTTGCTTCCCGCGTGCTGGATTCTATTAAACATCTTCCTGTACGGATGATCTCTTATGGTGGAAGTAACTATAATATCTCCCTGCTGATCAATACAGAGGATAAAACGGAAGCATTAAGAAGTTTGCATAACCGTATTTTTGAATAAGGGGAAACGCTTTAAGTATTTCTGTTGATTTGAAAAATGGATACTTAAAGCGGTTTACTTTCTTTTTAGATAGGCAAGGACAGCGATAATGATAAACAGGAGAAGGATGGAGAGCCTGCTTCTTCTGTCATATTCCTTCTGGCTGATTTTATTCCGCTGGAGGTCGAAGTAGTTGCCCATGTAAATTAATACCATTCCAACTATAAAAAATATTATAAGATATTTAAACATTATGTTTTCTAACAAAGATATAGCGCAATTTGCACAATTAGAAACACCTTTTTATTATTATGACCTCAGTTTATTACAGGAGACCTTGTCTTCCTGTGCTGCTGCGGCAAAAGTTTACCATTTTCATGTGCATTATGCCATGAAAGCAAACTTCAATGATACACTGTTAAAGAAAATCAGGGAAACGGGTTTTGGTGCGGATTGTGTAAGTGGTAATGAAGTAAAGAAAGCCATAGAAATGGGTTTTTCTGCCGGTCAGGTCGTTTTTGCCGGAGTTGGTAAATCGGACAGGGAGATTAACTATGCTCTGGATCAGGATATTTTCTGCTTTAATGTGGAATCTGTGCAGGAACTGGAGGTCATCAATGAACTGGCCCTTCAAAAGGGTAAAAAAGTGAAAGTGGCCATCCGGATCAATCCGAATGTGGATGCACATACCCACCATAACATCACGACCGGACTGGATGAGAATAAATTCGGTGTGAATTCATGGGATTTGCCTGCCTGTGCGGAGATGCTGAAGAAATGTACTGCACTGGAGTTTGTAGGGATCCATTTCCATATCGGTTCACAGATTACCAACCTGGATGTGTACAAAAATCTATGTGTGCGTGTAAACGAATTTGCACAATGGTTTGAAGAGCGCGGATATTTAGTGCGCGTCCTGAATGTAGGTGGTGGACTGGGAATTGATTACCATAACCCCGACCAGCAAATTCCGGATTTCGAAGCCTATTTCAAGATTTTTAATGATTTTCTTGACGTGCGTTCCAACCAGGAAGTACATTTTGAACTCGGTAGGGCATTGGTCGGGCAGTCATCTTCCTTAATCAGTAAAGTTCTGTATGTGAAGAATGGCAAGAAGAAAAATTTCATTATCCTGGATGCGGGGATGACCGAACTGATGCGCCCGGCACTTTACCAGGCTTACCATCAGATTGAGAATATCAGCAAGAAAGGGCAGGAGGTCAACTTCAAATATGATGTGGTAGGGCCGATTTGCGAAAGTACCGATTGCTTTGGCAAAGAAGTCGCCTTACAGGAAACCCTGAGAGGTGACCTGATTGCGATAAGGAGTACGGGTGCTTACGGAGAAGTGATGGCTTCACATTATAACCTGCGTGAGAACGTTTCGGTAGTCTTCAGCGAAGAAAATTAAAGGAAGTAATCTTATAACGTATATGGCAGAAGATGCATGGTTAAACAGGTGGGAGGAAAGGTACAGTGGCGAAGCATTTGCTTACGGGACGGCACCTAACCATTACCTCAAAGAACAGCTGACGAAAATATCCCAGGGAAAAATCCTATTTGCTGCGGAAGGTGAGGGGAGGAATGCCGTATTTGCTGCCAGCCTTGGCTGGGAAGTGGCTGCATTTGACATCAGTACTGAAGGAAAAAATAAGGCAATGAAGCTGGCGGAGGCCCGTGGTGTGGAAATTGACTACCGGGTTGGTGAACTGGAAACCTTAGGATTTGCGAAGGAACAGTTTGATGTGATTGCTTTGATTTATGCCCATTTTCCGGCAGCGATCAAATCTTTGTGCCACCAGGCACTGGATAAATATCTGCGTAAAGGTGGAATCATCATTTTTGAAGCTTTCAGTAAAAAGCACATCGACTATCTTTCCAGAAATGAAAATGTTGGAGGGCCGAAAGATATCGCATCCTTATTCTCCATGGAAGAGCTGGAGGCTGATTTTTCAGGTTATGAATTTCAGGAACTGATGGAGACGGAAGTGGAACTGAGCGAGGGTTTATACCATAATGGCCTGGGATCCGTCATCAGGTGTATCGCCAGGAAGAAATAAGCATTTAAAAGAGAAATAAGCAAATAAAAAAGGTATTTACCGGTCTGGTTCTTTATCCTTAAAGACCAGACGGGTAAATACCTTTTATTGTTTTTTGGCGGTGGCCAGAACGACGATACCTGCGAGGATCACTACACCACCTGCATATGGAGGCCAGTTTACCGTTTTCTCTCTGTCTGCGGAAACCTGTATAGGTCCTGCGTCAATGATTTTTTCCTTCTTGGTATAGGTAAAGCCCGTCCATGCCAGGAGAGCGGCTCCTATAATGATTAATAGAAATCCAATCGTGCGATTCATAGTTTATGAGGTTAAAGAATTTATTCTTCCTCAAAGAAATCCGCTAAGCCTCCAATATAATGTTCATTAATACCACTTGTAAAATCATCATAATCCTCATCAGGAATATTGGTTTGTACAAACTCCAGGGATGTACCCTTCTTGTCTGTATGCAATTTAATGGTCACTATTGAAGGTTCATTTTCTTCTCCGAAGTACCATTGCTGTACAATTTTTTTGCCAAACTCGAATTCAATATTTTTTCCTACAATATCTCCGTCCCAAAATGAAAATTCTGTACCGGCTTCTTCTGTGAATTCTACTTCTGCGCCTGTCCACAATTGGATGCTTTGTGCTTTAGTCATAGCCAGATAGACTTCTTCCGGTGGAGCTGGCAGGTAATAATATTTTTTAAAGGTTTTCATTATTTTGTTGAATTAATCTTTTTGTGGTAAGGTATTTTGCTGTTCATGTATTGCGTTTTTCCAGGACGATTCCGGATAAGTAAACACAAAGGTTCTCGCCACCCGGGATGACCTTTTGAAATAAAGGATCCAAAGTATGGAGAACGTAATGCCGACGAAAATAGTTATTAATTCTTTTAAATTGAAAACTGGCTGGTTTTGGATGTTTTTGATGATTAATCCCGCAAGGTATACGAGGACGTACAAAGCCGTAGAAAAGATGGTGCTTTTTATGGCCTGTTCCGGTAACAATTCCCTTCTGTTGATGAAAAGAAAGAACAATAAAATCATCCAGCTGAAATCTATGGCATACCCTATGATTGTAATTAAATAGACGGCAGTTGTAAATATACAGGAAGTCAAATTCTGACTTTCTGTAAAATCCCATGCCGCATTGCTGAAGAGTCCTGTTGCTTTAAGCTGGAAGGGATAATAAATAATGGAAGAAACAAGCATAAAGGCAACAATGATCAGCAGCCCGCGAATGGGGAGTACATCTGCGATAGCCTTCAGATCGAATTCCATTTCCTGTTGATAAACCTTCATAAAGAAAAAACCGGACACTATAATCACCAGTACTGCCAGCATAATTGTGTAAGAATTTAAGTCGCCACCTGGTTTTTGCTCATCATAGAAAACAGCAAAAGAAAGCTTCTCCCGGGTGTTCTTGCTGTCTTTTATATATTTTTTAACCTCTTCAGAAGGCACATCAGCCTTCAGGCTTTTAAAATAATAATTGAGTGTAATTACATGGTCTTTATGGGTAGCATCAAAATCGAACGAGAAGTAATCGTTATCCATATTCCAGGAATCATTTCCAAAATCTGGTACATAAGGCAATTCGATGGAGACATGCTGTTCAAGATTTGCAGGATACTTTAAAGAAAGTGGTTGAACCCTGTTTTTAATATTTAACTTTCTCAACTGATTATAGATCAGATCGCCATAAAAATAGATGTAATTGCGCGGTTTTTGCTCCTCTTCTTCCAAAATCCATACATCGCTTATGGCATATGATTCTGTGAGTTCGACCCTGTTCTCCTTTTCATTGTCATTGATCTTAATATCTGCATTGCTTTCTGCCTCCGGGTAATAAGATTTGATATATTCAAGGAAAGATTTTTGAACACCGTCAGTTCCTTCATCAGCAATCAGGCTTCTGATATTATCTGCATAATTATCGGTGTACCTGCTTTTAATCACCAGTGTCGTTTTTGTTGAGCTGCTGGTATCCGCAACTTTAAATTTGAGGTTTGCGATGAGTTTTCCGGTAGCAGGGCTGATCACCTTTTCCGGGCTTTTAATGCCTTTTTTTAAGACCAGTGCCTTCCCGTAATCAGGAAAATATAGTTTTTTAACAGGGCCTCTCTGGTAAGAAATTGTCGGGTCGATCCATGTTTTCTGGTTTTGGTAGTCCACCATAACCACCACATGGTTAAAAAGGAAGGGGCTAGGTAAAAAGCCATCTAATTTCTTCCCTTCATAAGTGTCCACATAAGCCATGTATGCTGGGATATTGGCCTTTTTCAGCAGATAAACGAGTAACAAAGATTTATCTTTACAATCGCCATAACGCTGTTGGAGAACCTTTTCCGGTGAGTTTGGACGTTGTGAATATTCTCCAATCTCTATGCCCATGTACCTGATCTCATCCTGGACAAAACGGACGGCCAGTTCCATGTATGTAAGGGGATTGTTGCGGGCCTTTGTTTTAAACTCTTCGGCTAATTTATCTACCCCAGGTGTTTTTAAATCTGCATAATCATTGACCTTCAGTCCCCAGTCAACAATTTCTTCCCAGGAATTGTATTCTGAGATCTGGGTGCGTTTAAAAGGATTATACCAGGATGGCTCGAAATCAGCATTGGGATAAGTGTTGGTTTGTTTGCTTTCCCATTCGTACAATTTTAATCCGTCTTTATCTGACACTTTCGGTGCAGCTGCAGAGTTGAAGGCTTTGAATTTCAGTTTTCTATCTTTATCCACCAGGATATTGGTATAAGAATGACCATGGCGGTAAGCTCCTTCAAAGTATAATTCCTCGCTGTATTTATCTCCCCATATCGGATTATTTCCTTTCAGTGTGTAGGCATATTCAATGCGGTCACCTTTTCTGATGTCATCAAGCAACAGGTAGGCATCAAATGTGCCGCTATAGATGAATTTTGAAAGGTCCTTTTCATTTTGCAGCACTTTAAATTTTGTACCGCTCAGCTTATCTATGGGCTGGTTATTCCGCCACACGGTAACCTTATGAACGGTTAATTTCTGATAGGAAGGATCATAAGTAATAGAAAGCTGTGAGCCATTTTGGACACCGGCCTCTGAGGTAATTTCTCTGAATACGTGGGAAAATCTTTCCTGTAATTCGACATGGTGCTGCGCTTCCATAAGGGAAGCATAATAACCATCTACCACGTCTTTGGCTTTAACTTTCTCACCGTCAGTATTGATTTTAACTATCCAGGAGGGGAAAGACCGGCTGATATTAAAATTCTTGTGTTGGGAGAACGATAAAAGATTGTTAAAAAATAAAAGGAATACGACAAAAAAAACTTTTTTAAGGGAGTCGGCAAACATCGTCGAAGCGTTAATTTAATTATTGTTTCTAAAAATAATAATTAAATGTCCTGTTTAAGTATTTAAAGAAAAATATTGTGTTTAACAGTGAATATTGTTTTCATCCTTATGCTGAAACTAAACACCATCCATTCTTTAAGAGTAAACTATTTAAACGCATTCAATCCCGTCACATCCATCCCTGTAATCAACAGATGAATATCATGTGTCCCTTCATAGGTCACCACAGATTCAAGGTTCATCATGTGGCGCATGATGGAATATTCGCCGGTAATGCCCATTCCGCCGAGCATTTGTCGTGCATTCCTGGCAATATCCAGTGCAATCTCGACGCTGTTCCTTTTGGCCATAGAGATCTGTTCTGCCGTTGCCCTGTTTTCGCTTTTCAGCACGCCCAGGCGCCAGACCAGCAGCTGACCTTTGGTGATTTCGGTAATCATTTCTGCCAGTTTTTTCTGCTGCAGCTGAAAACCTCCTATGGGTTTACCAAACTGGATCCTTTCTTTCGAATAACGAAGGGCAGTATCATAACAATCCATGGCTGCGCCTAATGCTCCCCATGCAATGCCATAACGTGCCTGGTTCAAACAACCCAGGGGACCTTTCAGTCCGGACACATTGGGAAAAATATTTTCTTTGGGAATCTTCACATTGTCAAATACCAGTTCGCCGGTAGCAGATGCCCTCAAGCTCCATTTGTTATGGGTTTCAGGAGTCGTGAAACCTTGCATACCACGCTCAACCACCAGTCCTCTGATTTTTCCACTTTCATCCTTTGCCCATACCACGGCAATATCTGCAAAGGGAGCATTGGAAATCCACATTTTTGCACCATTGAGCAGATAATGGTCGCCATTGTCTTTGATATTGGTCACCATGCCGCCCGGATTTGATCCATGGTCTGGCTCCGTTAACCCGAAGCAGCCCATGATTTCTCCTGTTGCCAGTTTGGGTAAATATTTTTTACGCTGCTCTTCGGAACCATAGGTATAAATAGGGTACATCACCAGTGAACCTTGTACGGACGCAGTAGACCTGATCCCTGAATCTCCGCGTTCCAGTTCCTGCATCAGGATACCATACGCGATATAATCCAATCCTGCACCGCCATACTCCACCGGGATTGTCGGGCCGAATGCACCGATTTCCCCTAAACCTTTGATCAGCTGGGCAGGGAATTCTGCTTTCTGGGCATAATCCTCAATTACAGGACTCAGTTCTTTCTTCACCCAGTCGCGTGCCGAAGAGCGGATCAATAGATGTTCTTCCGATAATAACTCATCCAGCAAATAATAATCAGGTGCTTCGTAAAGGTCTTTCTTTCCGGTTTTATTCATGGTATATCCTATATTTGGTCAGCAATAGATGCTTTTGTGTATGCGGTAAATGGTAAGCGGTGCTGTTTCAAAGGTAATAATTTCAGCTAATCGCTGGTTAAAACCGATCAAAAAATTAATTTTGCTAATCGATCTACACTTATTCTAATCAATATTCCCCTATATGTTTGTACAAACGGTTGCGCTCAAAGATGTTAAATGTTTCGCCCTGCATGGTTACTATCCTGAAGAACAGGTAACCGGTACAGAATTTCTGGTGAGTGTGGAGGTTACCTTCTATCCTTCAGGAGATACGGAAGACCTGCAGCGGACGGTGAATTATGAGGTTTTAAATGACATCATCAGGGAAGAAATGGCCAGCACCAAGCAATTGCTGGAATCGGTAGTCAGACGGATACTCGACAGGGTGATCTCTGCGTACCCTTTTGTGCTCACTGCAGTGACGGGGATCAAAAAGATGCATCCGCCAATGCCGGGGGAAATCAACCATTCTTTTGTACAGCTGGCTTACCATGCTGAAAAGTACAGTCAACACCAGGTTTAAATTAGCAGAAATACATGACGCCAATATCCCAACTCTATACTCCCATCAACCAGGATCTGCTTGCACAGCTAAAAACTGCGGTGGGTGCTGAAAATATCTTCACCGATCTGGCGATACTGGAAGATTACAGCCATGATGAAACAGAAGATCTGCGTTACTACCCGGAGGTGGTGGCAAAACCTTTGGATACGGCTGCTGTGTCGGCCTTACTGAAACTATGTAATGCGCACCATGTTCCGGTTACCCCACGTGGGGCTGGGACGGGCCTGAGCGGTGGGGCATTGCCGGTTTTTGGCGGGGTATTGCTTTCCATGGAAAAGTTTAAGGCCATCCTGGATATAGACACGGAGAATCTGCAGGCAACGGTAGAACCGGGGGTAATCACAGAAGAATTCATGGATGCGGTGGCGGAGAAGGGTTTGCTTTATCCGGTAGATCCTTCCAGTAAAGGTTCCTGTTTCATCGGCGGCAATGTTGCCCATGGTTCCGGAGGCCCAAGAGTAGTGAAATACGGCACTATTCGGGAATATATTTTAAACCTGGAAGTGGTATTGCCTGATGGTTCGGTCATCTGGACAGGGGCAAATACGTTGAAATACGCTTCAGGATATAACCTTACGCAACTGATGATCGGTTCGGAAGGCACGCTTGGGGTAGTCACAAAAATTGTGACCAAGCTCATTCCAAAACCGCAGCTGAGTGTGGTCATGCTGGGTTCCTTTCCGGAAAATGAAAAGGCCTGTGCAGCAGTATCAGCGATATTCAGGGCGGGAATTATCCCATCTGCACTGGAATTTATGGAACGCAGGGGAGTAGAATGGGTCATCCGTTTCGACAATATCCGTTTTGACCTGAAAGATGGTGTCAATGCATTTCTGATGATTGAGTTTGATGGAAATGATATGGATGTCCTTTTGCGCGACTGTGAAAAGGTAAATGCAGTGCTGGAGCAGTTTGGTTGCACTGATGTGCTGCTTGCCGATACGGCACAGCAGAAAGAGGAATTATGGCGTATGCGGAGGACCATGGCCGAATCAGTAAAATCCAATTCTGTTTATAAGGAAGAAGATACGGTCGTGCCAAGGGCGGCGTTGCCCCGGCTGATCAATGGAATAAAGGAAATTGGCGGTCGTTATGGTTTTGAAAGTGTTTGTTACGGTCATGCCGGTGATGGTAACCTGCATATCAATATCATCAAGGCAGGCATGAGTGATGAGGACTGGAAAAACAAACTGAAGGACGGAATTAAGGAACTCTTTGTCCTTACTGCTGCGCTGGGAGGTACCATATCCGGAGAACATGGCATTGGGCTGGTTCAGAAAGAATTCATGCCCATCAAGTACACTGAAATTCATCTGGACCTGATGCGCAGTATCAAAAAGGTATTTGACCCGAACTGGATTCTCAATCCGGGGAAGATCTTCTAAGGGGTTAACTGTTCAAAAGTCATCATTTTAGTCTTTTCCGTTTCGGGGATGGGCATCGGCATTTTTGTGCTGTAATCAAATGCCACACATACAGATTTGCCCCTGGTGCAGATCTGTTCTTTCCCATTTTCACGTTTGACCAATACATATTCCAGTTCAAAGCTACTATTTCCTATCCTTGCAGTGCGGACATACATGGTAATTTTATCTTTCAGAAATACGGGTATGATATAATCCAGTGATGCCTGTGCGATCACCACCCCTGTTTTCTCCCAATCCCATGAAATTGCCTGTTTCCAGTATTTCGTTCTTGCGATTTCCATGTAGGTAAAATACACGGCATTGTTCACATGGCCCATCATATCGAAATCAGCAAAACGGGTTTCTATGTCGGTTTTGTACTTGAAATCCGATAAATCACTAGGTAGAACTGCCTTTTTGTCTGCTTGTTTTTCTTTTGTGCGCCAAAATGTCTTTAAAATCATAGAAAAATGGGTTGGTATGAGAGTTGAATAAGTGTTGATAATTAATCGATAATAAAAAATAAAAAGGAGAATATAACAATGACACTAGTAAAATTTAACAATCGTACAAGAAACACTGCACCTTACTTTAACAATGTATTTGATTCTTTGTTTAGTGAAGCATTGAATAAAAATTATGCAGTAAACAAAGTTCCCGGAGTAAATATCCTGGAAAATGAAAGCGACTATGTAATTGAATTGGCTGCACCTGGTTTGGTCAAAGAAGATTTCCAGATCAATCTGAAAAAAGACACTTTATCTGTTTGGGCGGAGAAAAAATCTGTTGATGAAGCCACTGCAAAAAATTACACCAGAAAAGAGTTTGATTACCTGTCGTTTGCGAGATCATTCAATTTACCTGAGACAATTGATGCGGATAAAATTGCCGCAGAATACCTGAATGGGATCTTAACGATCACTATTGGTAAAAAGTTAGATACACAGCCAGAATCGAAAGAAATCAAAGTATCTTAAGGGGCCTTGTAGAATCAATCCTTTTCTGAGTTTTTGAGTTCTCCGGAGGGGATAGAAAAATGACCTTTAAAAAAAGAGCCTGCCCAATGATGGTGCAGGCTCTTATTATTTTATGGCGGCTCTCCTTTGTGAGGAATCGCTGATCGCTGAAATTCTAGGTATAACCCAGGATTTTCAACACTTGTTTACTGTTTTGTTCTTCACCAAAAACTTCGAAATTGAAGGTTTCATCGCGGTTACGGCGGATAATCACATGTTTCGGACTCGGCAATAAGCAGTGGTGGATACCACCATATCCGCTCAGCACTTCCTGGTAAGCACCTGTATTAAAGAAACCAAGATACTGTACTTTACGTGTTTTCGGCATAAATACAGAGTTCATGTGTGCTTCCTGGTTGTAATAATCCTGACCGTCGCAGGTAATTCCACCAAGGTTGACCCTTTCATATTCTGCATCCCAGTTGTTCACCGGTAAAAGAATATACTTCTGGTTCAATGCCCATACATCAGGTAGGTTGGTAATAAATGATCCGTCCAGCATTAGCCACTTTTCACGGTCGTTCTGTTGTTTCCGGCCCAATACTTTATACAGGATGCCTGAAGCTTCGGCTACAGTATATTTTCCGAATTCGGTAATGATATCTGGTTCTACCACGTCATGCTCTGCACAAATCTCTTTGATACGTTTCACGATTTCGTTCACCATATATTCATAATCAAAATCAAATACCAGTGAATCTTTAAATGGCATACCGCCACCAATATCTAAAGTATCCAGTTCAGGATTGATTTTTTTGAATTTGCAATATAAAGTCACATATTTCTCCAGCTCATTCCAGTAGTACGGTGAATCCGTAATACCGGAGTTAATGAAGAAATGGAGCAATTTAACGCGGAAGTTTGGGTTATGTGAGATTTTATTGTTGTAAAACTCAATCACGTCTTCCATACGCACCCCAAGGCGGGAGGTATAAAACTGTGAATCGGGTTGTTCCTCTGCTGCGATACGGATCCCTAAATTACAAGGCGTATCCATTTCCACCTCATCATCAAAAAGGTTGAATTCCTCTTTATTGTCAAGTACAGGGATGATATTCTTATATCCGTCGTGCAACATATCGATGATATATTGTTTGTACTGATACGTTTTAAATCCGTTGCAAATCACAGTGATGTCTTTCGTAAGGGCACCTTTTTTCTCCAGGGCTTCAATCATAGGCATATCAAACGCAGATGATGTTTCCAGGTGAATACCATTCTTTAAAGCTTCCTCCACAATATGTTTGAAGTGAGAGCTTTTGGTACAATAGCAATATTTATAATCCCCACGGTAATTGTTCTTGATGATTGCCTGCTGAAACAACAGCTTAGCCTGTTGAATCTTTTTGCTTATCATCGGAAGATAAGTGAAACGTAATGGCGTGCCATAAGTTTCAATCATTTCCATTAGATTCAGATCTTGAAAGTATAATTCGTCGTCTATAACGCTATAGCCTTCCTGCGGAAAACCTACACTTAGATCAAGAAATTCGGAGTAACTCTGCATTTTTTATATTTTTGAACAATTATTTAAAGGGTTGACAAATTAAAATGAGTTAATTTTGGAGCCAAAGATAATCACTTTAGCATACACTCGTCATTTTTTTATGATTAAGAATCTAAAAATTACACAAGTTAAGCAAGATTTTGTAGCGTAAATGTTTTTCCTGATTTCAGGAAGTAACTGCGGTTATTGCTGCTTAACGGTTGAAGGGGAGGATTTGCTAGAGGAGGAATATCTTTAAAATAGAAGATTGGGGCTGTACTGGCTCTAGAAAAGAATAGAATTATGAATATCGAACAACATATAGTCACGGCGACAGTAAAAGCAGTAAAAGAATTGTATCAGCAGGATTTGCCTGAGGCACAGGTAAACCTTCAGGATACGCGCAGCGAATTTGAGGGACAGATTACGATTGTAGTCTTTCCTGTAGTACGGTTCTCTAAAAAATCTCCTGAAGCTACAGCAAATGACCTGGGGGAATACCTGGTCGCGCATATTGAAGAAGTGACCGCATTCAATGTCATTAAAGGCTTCCTGAACCTGAGTGTGGCCAGTACATACTGGGTGAATTTATTCAACACCTCATTGCTGAAACCTGATTTCGGGACGATCGCAGCAAACGGGAAAAAGGTCATGGTAGAATATTCTTCACCGAATACCAATAAACCTTTGCATTTAGGGCACGTACGTAACAACCTGTTGGGGTATTCTGTCTCTGAATTGCTGAAAGCCAACGGAGCAGAAGTGTATAAGGTAAACCTGGTGAATGACCGTGGGATTCATATCTGCAAGTCGATGCTGGCCTGGCAGAAATGGGGCAATGAAGAAACCCCGGAAAGTTCCGGTTTAAAAGGAGACCACCTGGTTGGGAAATACTATGTGATTTTCGACAAGGAATATAAAAAAGAAATTGAGGCACTGAAGCTGGAAGGGCAGACGGAAGAGGAAGCGAAAAAGAATGCGCCATTGATTAAAGAAGCGCAGGCGATGCTACTGGCCTGGGAAGCGGGTGATGATGCGGTGATCAGTCTCTGGAAAAAGATGAACAACTGGGTATACGATGGCTTTGCGATTAGCTATAAAAACCTGGGGGTCGACTTCGATAAATATTATTATGAAAGCAACACCTATCTTTTAGGAAAAGATACGGTAGAAGAAGGACTGGCAAAAGGGGTATTCTTCAAAAAGGAAGACGGTTCGGTATGGATTGACCTCACTGCTGATGGCTTAGACCAGAAACTGGTCTTGCGTGCTGATGGTACTTCAGTATACATTACGCAGGACCTGGGTACAGCACAGATGAAATTCGATGATTTCGGAATGGACGAGTCTATTTATGTGGTAGGAAATGAGCAGGATTACCATTTCAAGGTCTTGTTCCTCATCCTTGACAAACTGGGCAAAAGCTGGGCGAAGGGATTGTACCATTTATCTTACGGAATGGTGGATTTACCGAGTGGGAAAATGAAATCGCGTGAAGGAACTGTTGTTGATGCCGATGACCTGATTGCTGAAATGGTTGCTACTGCAAAGCAGAAGACAGAGGCTTTGGGTAAGGTGGATCATTTTAGTGAAGAAGAGAAGGATACGCTTTATTACAATATCGGAATGGGTGCTTTGAAGTACTTCCTGCTGAAAGTAGAACCTAAGAAACGTTTGTTATTTGATCCTGCGGAGTCTATCGATTTTCAGGGAAATACGGGGCCTTTTATCCAGTATACCCATGCCAGGATCAAGTCCTTGTTAAGCAAAGCTGATTTTAAGGAGGGGCAGACGGTGGATGAACAGATCAGCTTATCGGAAACAGAACTGGAAATGATTATCCTGCTGGCGAAATACCCGGCTGAGATTACTGCTGCGGCAAAAGCGTTCAGTCCTGCGATGCTGGCCAATTATGTGTATGAAGTAGCCAAGATGTTCAATAAGTTCTACCATGAAATTCCGCCAATTGTAAAGGAAGAAGATCTGCAGCTGAAACAGCACAGGTTAAACCTGAGTTCTGTAACGGCGAATATCCTGAAATCGGGCATGAGAATTTTAGGGATCCAGGTTCCTGAGCGGATGTAATACGAAGGATAAATGTAGCTGTGTTCTTTCATGGAAATATAGCGTTTCACACATAGAAATATAGCTGTCTCCTCCTGGAAACGGAGGGACTGGGAAAGTTCAAAATATTCCCTTAGGGGGATATTCCTAAAAGTAAAAGAAGAGGGTGTATCATCAATCATGACCACCCTCTTTCTAGTTGTTTTTACCCGTACTCTGCTACGGAAGCATTTTCAAATATTCAATTCCCAGAGGCTTAGTTTCGTTAATGATACCGCTTCTTTTCTGCTGGTAAACAAGAATTTATAAAGTAATTTATAAAATAACGTTGCGTTTAAATGCGCAGCCCAGCTCAATAATAGAATCCGTTTTGGCAATTCCGGGAATGTTGTCAATTTTACTGTACAGGACATCCCGCATATGGGCATGGTCTTTCGCAATGATCTTAAGATACAGCGTATACCCTCCTGTAATATAATAACACTCCGTGATTTCAGGTATTTTCTTCAATTCTTCTATAATCCTGTTGGAATCATGGTCCTTTTCCAGGGTCAGTCCCGTAAAAGCTCCCCAGTCATACCCCAATTGTTTTTCATTCAATACAGGTTTAATGCCGGTCAGTATTCCTTGTTCGGTCAGCCGGTTTACCCGCTGGTGGACCATGGTATTGGAAACTCCCAGTTCAGCTGCAATGGCAGAATAGGCCATGCGGCCATCGGTTTCAAGACGCTTTAAAATCTGTATGTCAAAATCATCAAGTTGATTCATTGTCTGTAGGGTTAGGAAATAGTTAAAAGTTAAATTTGATTAAATTGATGCTGTAAAAAGTCAAAGTTGGTCTGTTTTGGTGTTTTTTAATTTATTATCATACATTTGTATGATCGTAAAAACATCCAAAAAATGGAAACAGTAACAAAAGTAACAAAAAGTGAAGCTTTTATAGCAAAGGAAAATAATTATGGTGCGCACAATTACCATCCTCTTCCGGTAGTGCTGGAAAGAGGAGAGGGAGTATACGTCTGGGATGTGGAAGGCGATAGGTATTACGACTTCCTGTCTGCTTATTCTGCCGTAAACCAGGGTCATTGCCATCCAAGGATTATTCATGCCCTGAAGCAACAGGCCGAGAAACTGACGCTTACTTCCCGTGCGTTTTACAGCGATAAACTGGGTGATTTTGAAGAATACCTGTGCAAATTATTTGGCTATGAAAAAGCGCTGGTCATGAATTCCGGGGTTGAGGCGGTAGAAACGGCCATGAAACTGTGCAGGAAATGGGCATACGAGGTAAAAGGCTTGGCTGCGGATCAGGCAAAGATTGTCTTTGCGGATGGAAATTTCCACGGACGGACCATTTCTGTGATATCAGCCTCCAATGATGACAGTGCCAGGAAGAATTTCGGGCCTTTCGTTGATGGGATTGTACGGGTTCCCTATAATGATGTGGATGCTTTTGAACAATTGTTAAAAGAAGATAAAAATATAGCCGGATTTATTGTGGAGCCTATACAGGGTGAAGCAGGGGTAGTGGTTCCGGATGAAGATTACCTGTCCCGGATACGTTCCTTATGCAAGGAATACAATGTATTGTTCGTGATTGATGAAATACAGACTGGTATTGCACGGACTGGCCGGATGCTGGCTTCCTATGCGATAGATGAAAGTGACAGCAGTTCCAAACCGGATATCCTTATCCTGGGGAAAGCCCTTTCCGGCGGTGTACTTCCGGTATCGGCTGTTCTGGCAGATGATCAGGTTATGCTTTGCATCAAACCGGGTGAGCACGGGTCTACCTATGGAGGCAATCCACTTGCCTGTGCTGTTTCCCTGGAAGCCCTGCAGGTGGTGATCGATGAAAAGCTTGCCGACAATGCGCATTTGATGGGCATGGTCTTCCGTGCTGGCTTGAATGATATTGCAACGCGCTCACCGCTAATTAAAGAAGTAAGGGGCAAGGGGCTGCTTTCGGCCATTGTGATTGATGGTGCTGAGGATGGACACCTGGCCTGGGATATCTGTATGGAGTTTAAGGCCAATGGCCTGCTGGCGAAACCAACGCATGGCGACAAAATCAGGCTGGCACCTCCTTTGGTCATTAATGAGGAGCAGATCCATGAATGTTTGTCCATTATAGAAAAATCATTGGCCAGGTTTGCTTAATTGCTATGAAGAAAACAATTGAGCTTATCAAAAACAGGTCTGATATCGGTGCAGGCACCAGGGGTTCTGATCTGGGGATAGATGCAATAGAGATTGCTGCGATCAATCAGGGAAACCAATTCTTTAACAAGTATCCCTATGTGGATGTGGAAACCCGGAACAATTCCGTATATGATCCTAATTTCAGCCCATATGGCAAAAGGATAAAAGAAGTTTTGCACCAGTGCAAACGGGTGGCGATTGCGGTAGAAGAAACCTTGTCGGCCAATAAATTCCCTATGGTATTTTCGGGAGACCATTCTTCTGCGATTGGTACCATTGCGGGAATAAAGTCTGCCTTTCCGGATAAGACACTAGGGGTCATCTGGATTGATGCACATGCTGACCTGCATTCCCCATATACTACACCTTCTGGTAATTTACATGGAATGCCACTCGCTGCGGTCATCAATGAAGATAACCTGGATTGCCGGATCAATGAAGTGGACGAGGAAACGGTACTTTACTGGAACAAGCTGAAGGCCACAGGGGCACAGCAACCAAAGGTATTGCCGCAACATTTAATTTATTTTGGCGTCCGGGATACCGAAGAGCCAGAAGACAGACTGATCGCCAATTTAAATATTAAAAAATACCGTGTAGAAGAAGTACGCGAACGTGGCATAGACGATTGTGTGAATGAAGTATACGGTCAGCTGGCCGGGTGTGATTTCATCTATGTGTCTTTCGATGTAGACAGTATGGATAGCGAGTTGATTTCCAATGGTACGGGTACACCGGTACCCAAAGGGTTTGACCCCGCCGAGATCATCCTGCTCCTACAAAAATTCATCAACTCCGGGAAATTGGTCTGCCTGGAGATTGTGGAAGTCAATCCTTTATTGGATAGCAAGGGAAACAGGATGGCAGAGGTGACGTTTGACATCCTGAAAGTCGTGACCGAATCTATTGAAGCCGTCATTTGATTTTTTGGCGTTTGCTGATGGGCTATTGCCTGTATTTTCAGGTTAAAAGGGCAAGTTACTTCCTACAGTAACTTGCCCTTTGTGCTTAAATTGTTACGCATTATTCTTTTGGTAAATAATTTCTCTAACTTTAGGTCATGACCAAATTATACTTCTTATTGAGCCTGGCAGTCTTTTCACTGTTTCAGCAATCAGCCACAGCCGGATATAAAAAAACAAATGAACCGGATTCTGTCTATCTTTTCTCTTACACTACGGATAAAAATGAGAACAAAAATGGATTACACTTCGCCTGGAGCCGAAATGGTTCGGAATGGTATGCGATAGGAAATGAATACAGTTACCTGCGTTCAGATTATGGCCGCTGGGGATCAGAAAAAAGAATGTATAGTCCGTTTTTATTGCAGGGTCCGAATGGAAGCTGGCAATGTGTATGGAGTGTGAACGACCGCGACAATTCATTTGCCATTGCCACATCGGCCGACCTAATTCACTGGAAACCGCAAAGTTATCCTTTGGTGAAAGAGGGGACAAGCTTTTTGCTTCCTGTGGTAAAGTACGATGCCAGCCATAAGAATTATTTGGTTAGTTATGCAGACAAAGGAGGTAAACATTATCAGTTCAGCAGCCAGGATTTTAAGACCTACAGTCCGGTGAAGGAAATCCGCTCTTCGGAATATACTGATCCGGCCATATCTATTACTTTGGCTTCAGGTAAAGTAAAGGGGCAGAAACACCGTGTGGCCTGGTCGCTGGTTGACCAGCTGATCAAAACTTATGAATTGAAGCAATATAAGCAACAGTTAAGCAATGAGCTGATGGCGGATGATCCGCAAAGGTTTGCCGGTTTAAAGGATGTCAAGACAACGTTTACAGTTCAACCTAAACAGGCAAAACCCATCAGCGACTTGTTGACCGGGATATTTTTCGAGGATATCAATTATGCGGCAGACGGTGGTTTATATGCTGAGCTTGTGCAGAACCGTGACTTTGAATATGCGCTGAGTGATAAGGAAGGGCGTGACAAGAATTGGAACAGCAGTCATTCCTGGAAAGTCAGAGGGGAGGCTTCGGGTTTCAGCATTGATTCTGTAGCTCCGATCCATGCCAATAATCCGCATTATGCAGTACTACATGTACGGGAGTCGGGTGTGGTATTGGAAAATTCGGGTTTCGATGGTATTCCCCTGCGGAAAGGAGAAAGTTACGACTTTAGCCTGTTTGCGAAAGCACTGGAGGGAAAGTTTACTGCTTTGGAAGTCAGCCTGGTGGGCAAAGACGGAAAGGTATTGGCCCAATCTAAGATAAATTTAGCCTCTGGTGGTTGGAAGAATTTAAAAACCACGCTGGTCACCACTGCAGATGCGGCTGATGCCGTATTGACCATAAAACCCCAAGGCAGCGGAAAGCTGGCGCTGGACATGGTTTCTTTATTCCCGCGTAAAACATTTAAGGGCAGAAAAAATGGCTTAAGGCTGGACCTGGCACAGACCGTTGCGGATATCCATCCCCGCTTTGTGAGGTTTCCAGGTGGATGCGTGGCACATGGGGATGGCATAGAAAACATCTACCGCTGGAAAAATACAATCGGGCCATTGGAGAGCCGTACGCCACAGCGTAACCTTTGGGGATATCATCAGACTGCTGGTCTTGGATATTTCGAATATTTCCAGTTTTGCGAGGATATCGGTGCGCTTCCGCTTCCTGTTATTGCTGCGGGCGTACCCTGTCAGAATTCAGCCACAGGCGGGGCTGGTCAGCAGGCAGGAATTCCAATGGATCAGATGGATGCGTACATTCAGGATATCTTTGATCTGATTGAATGGGCAAATGGGGATGTGAGTACTCCATGGGGTAAAAAAAGAGCTGCTGCGGGACATCCTAAGCCCTTCCATTTGAAATATGTGGGCATCGGTAATGAAGATTTAATCGGTGATGTTTTTGAAGAAAGATTTACGATGATCTTTAATGCGATGAAAGCGAAACATCCGGAAATTACGGTTATTGGCACCGCAGGGCCAAATTCCGAAGGATCAGATTATGAGGCAGGATGGGATTTGGCTACAAAGTTACAGGTTCCGATGGTGGATGAGCATTATTATCAGAATGCTGCCTGGTTTATTCATAATCAGGATTTTTATGATAGGTATGACCGGTCGAAATCTAAAGTTTATCTTGGAGAGTATGCTGCTTTCCTGCCGGGAAGACCGAGTAACCTGGAAACAGCGCTTTCTGAAGCGCTCTATATGACCTCTCTTGAGCGCAATGGGGATGTGGTGAGTATGGCATCTTATGCACCTTTACTGGCGAAGGAAGGACATACCCAGTGGAATCCGAACCTGATTTATTTCAATAACACTGAGGTGAAACCTACAGCGGGTTATCAAATTCAAAAGTTATATGGAAATAATTCGGGGAACAGTTATGTGCCTGCTGAGAAAAGTGTAAACAGCGATCAGGATGCTGTGAAGAACAGGATTGCTTATTCATTTGTCAGGGATGCAGACAGTAAAGACCTTATTGTAAAATTAGTCAATCTTTTGCCTGTGAAAGTTGATGCGAAAGTAGACCTGAATGGTTTTGCTATTGCAGGTGCAAAATCTACCCGGACAGTAGTACAGGGAACACCCTCGGATAAACAGTTGAGTCCGGTGGTGTCTGATTTTACGGTGTCTGACCAGTTTAATGTTGACTTACCCGGATATTCTTTTACCATTATCAGGATCAAAGCAAAATAGAAACTGCTGCTGTGCCTGTTTTATTTGTTACAGGAATAGTGGAAAGCTTCCGTTTAAGGAAGGACGAATGAAAGCAATAAATGGAGGGTGTTCATATAATTTGCCTTCAAATAATATCATTACAGTGCCCCAAAAAGTATTTAACTTTCTGGGGCATTTTTTTTGTCATTACAGCAGGCAGTAATCCGATTTTACACTGAAAATTGTTGATGTTCAGTGTTGTATGGTGTTTGTGAACGGATTTTCAAATTCTCAGGGATTCGTATACATTCCGGATATTTCCTCCTCGTGTTTATCCAGCACACAATTTTTTATTTACACCATTCTGTTTCTAATGCGTGGCATGCAGAAGATGATCCTTATTTCTAAAAGGATTAAAAAGCTATTAATCCTATCGGTAATTTTTATGTTTATCGGCAATAATAGTTGGCAAGTGGTTTACCAGATCGTTTTTTATCTTACATATTTCATCCTATACAAAGAGCAGGAGTTGAACTTACAGCTCTTTGTATATTTATTGAGGGTGGAGTGATAGACGTGTATTTTGCTTCAAAGTAGTTGTAATGAGGGATAGGGAGGTGATGGTTAAATTATGCAGCAATATTTTTATAGATATTTTGTTATAAATAAAATGTTGTCTTATATTTATCCGATAATTTTCTGTGTCATATAATTATAGCCAAAAACAACACACCTAAATATGGGGAGGTTACTGACGTAACTTCCCTTTTTTCTTTCAAGCTGGATGTATGGAATGGGGAGCTATTCCTCGACGCCACCAGTGGTCTTTACCGTAGCTTTTTTTCTGAAAGTTGGAAAAGTCATGGGACTTCGAGCCGGTCTTTCATCCCCGAAAAGTACACCCCACTGTTTAAACATATCTGTTCTGTCAAATACGATCTTCATCACTGCAATGATTGGCATAGAGAGGAACATTCCTGAAACCCCGGCTACGCTGCCGCCAATCACCACTCCGAGGATGGACATTAGTGCATTGATCTTGATTTTTGAACCTACGATCCTTGGCATGAGAATATTGTTATCCAGAAACTGTACGCCTGCAATCACGGCAAGTACTGTAATAATTGGTGTCAGCGTGGTTGCTGCAGTTAAGGTCAGCAATACACCGATAATGTTACCCAATAGGGCACCTACATAAGGAATTAAATTGAGGATTGCGAAGATCACACCGATCAGTAAAGCATGTTTAATACCCAATAACAGGAGAATTCCACCCAGTAATACCGTCATATAAGTCACCTGAATCAGTAATCCCACCAGGTAACTTTTGATAATAGACTCTGTTTCATAGATAGCTTCCTTTACTTTTGGATGGTCGTCTTTTTTGAACCACATGAAGATAAAGCGCAATAAAATATCTTTATAAAAAAGCATCAGGTAAATATATATGGGCAACAGGCCTACAAAGACGAATACTGAACTCAGTGTGACTGCTGCTCCACTGGCGGCATTTCCTGCCATTGCCAATAGATCGTTACTCTTCTTATTGATAAATGCAAGCTGCTCTGTAGGTGAATAATGACTGATATTGCTGATCCACTCACTTAATGCATGGAGATGCAGGGACACATTTTTCTTGATTTGCGGAAAATCTGCAACCAGCATTCCGACCTGGGCGGTGAAAAACCATACAATCAATCCCACAAAGATGGCGACGATCAGGATAGGGAGGACAATTGCAAATACTTCAGGAATTTTGTGTTTTCTTAGGAACCGATAAATCGGAACGAGCATGATACTGATAAAAAATGCCATGATTACGGGCATGATGATATCGCTGCCTATGACAAAAAGGGCGCCGACTAACACTACTCCCAGTAATTCAATTGATCTCTTAACGGTTATTGGCATTTCATTCATTGTAATTCTTGTGTTAAATTTAGATGTTAGAACAGGAGAAGGTACGAAATGTTTGGCTAGTTTTGCGTATTCTTAAATCTAAGTCAATACACATGATATCAAATGAAACAATTGTAGCGTTATCTACTCCTCCCGGATCGGGAGCTATAGGCGTAATCCGCTTGTCTGGTGCTGCTGCGATTGAGATTACGAATTCCGTGTTCAGCGGGAAAAACCTGTTAAGCCAACCTACGCATACTTTACACTTCGGATTGATTAAGGATGGTGACATCGTTATCGATGAGGTGGTGGTGAGTTTGTTCGTCGGGCCGAAGTCATATACAAAGGAAAATGTGGTGGAGATTTCCTGCCATGGATCAAATTATATTATCCAGCAGATTATTAACCTGCTGATCAGGAAGGGAGCTACCGCAGCTAAACCTGGAGAGTTTACCCTTCGTGCTTTCTTAAACGGAGCGATGGATTTGTCGCAGGCAGAAGCAGTGGCTGACCTGATTTCTTCGGATTCCCAGGCGGCACATAGTGTGGCCATGAATCAGCTTCGCGGAGGTTTCAGTAATGAACTGAATGTTTTGCGTGAGCAGCTGATCCATTTTGCTTCCATGATTGAGCTGGAGCTTGATTTCTCTGAGGAGGATGTGGAGTTTGCGAACCGCGACCAGTTGCAGGAGCTGATCAATAAGATTACGCTGGTGCTGAGTAAGCTGATCCGTTCTTTTGAGTTGGGAAATGTGATTAAGGAAGGGATTAATACGGTTATTGCCGGAAGACCAAATGCCGGGAAGTCGACTTTACTGAATGCTTTGCTGAATGAGGACCGCGCTATTGTGAGTGAGATTGCAGGAACAACCAGGGATACGATTGAGGAGGTTTTAAATATCAATGGTATTAACTTCAGGCTGATTGATACGGCGGGTATACGCGAGGCTACAGATACGATTGAAGCGATAGGAGTGGAGAAGACGATGCAGAAGATTAGCCAGTCGGCCGTTTTGGTGTATGTTTTTGATGTGGTGAATCTGACGGTTACCGAGATTCAGGAGGATATTGCCAGTTTGTACCAACCGGGGATTGCTTTTGTTGCGGTTGCGAATAAGATTGATTTGACTTTTACGGATCGGCTGAAGGAGCTGGAGTTGCCATCAGATATTCAGTTTATGGCGATTTCTGCGAAGGAGAATCAGCATGTTGAAGATTTGAAGGGTTTGTTGTACGAGACTGCAGTGGGGGATAAGCTGTCGGAGAGCCATACGATGGTGACGAATATCAGGCATGTGGAAGCGTTGAGAAGGACTCAGGATTCATTGAATAGTGTGAGTGAAGGTTTGGTTAATCCGGTGACTTCGGAGTTTTTGGCGATTGATATTAAGCAGGCGCTGTATTATTTAGGGGAAATTACTGGGAAAGTGACGACGGATGATTTGCTGGAGAATATATTTAGTAAGTTTTGCATCGGCAAATAGTTCTTTAAAATTAAATAATTATCTTTGTTTATTTGTTGACGCTCGGTTCAGGTAATTTAACTAATCAATTAAAATAAGTAACCTTGGTTTATTTGTGCTGACTTATTCCATGGCAATAATCTCAATTTAAAAATGGAAGATAACCACTCATTTCAATTTTCGGATATTATTTTTTACAGTTCACCAACTGGGGGCGTTAATATTGAGGTTGTATTTAATGATGAAACATTTTGGCTTAGTCAGAAGCGTATGGCAGAACTTTTCGGTGTTGAAAGCCATACAATTAATTATCATTTAAAAGAAATTTATAAAACAGGTGAATTAGAAGAAGATTCAACTACTCGAAAAATTCGAGTAGTTCAAAAAGAAGGTACCAGGGATGTTTCCCGGGAGGTAGATTTCTATAATCTTGATGCAGTTATAGCAGTTGGATATCGTGTAAATAGCTTTCAGGCTACTCAATTTCGTATTTGGGCAACCAAGTTATTACGCGAGTTTATGATAAAGGGATTCGTTTTGGACGATGAGCGTCTTAAACAGGGGCAGAAGTTTGGGAAGGACTATTTTGATGAGCTTCTGCAACGTATTCGAGAAATACGGGCGAGTGAGCGCAGATTTTATTTGAAAATAACTGATATCTATGAGCAGTGTAGTATTGATTATAATAAAGAGGCAGAGATAACCCAGACATTTTTCAAGACCGTGCAGAATAAATTACATTATGCAATATCTGGGAAAACTGCCGCTCAAATTATAGCAGAAAGAGCAAATTCTGATCAACCTTATATGGGTTTACAAACATTTAAAAATGCTCCCGGAGGAAAAGTTTTAAAAGGCGATATTAGCATTGCAAAAAACTACCTGATAGAAAAAGAAATCAAAGATTTGGAAAGGATAGTCAGTATGTATCTCGACTATGCTGAAAATCAGGCTGCCAGACAAATACCTATGAAAATGGGCGACTGGATTAATAAATTAGATGCTTTTTTAGATTTCAATGAGTATCAGGTTCTGCAAGATGCTGGTAAAGTAAGGCATGATGTAGCTTTAAAACTTGCCGAAAAAGAATACGAAAAGTTTCGGATAGTTCAGGATCTAAATTTTATTAGCGACTTTGAGAAAAAAATCCTGAATTTACCGAAGAAATAAAACGGCCTTATTAATAGGTTGAGAATTATTTTAAATTAAATGCGCCTGAAATAGATTCATAATATTATTTGGTATTATAAGAAACCTTATAGTCAGTACAATATCTCCTGTAATGCATATGATTTATGGCATTTGCCTGGATATATTGCCCTTAAGAAATTGTGTGTTAGAAAAATAAAAATATTTTATTCTCTCCATCTTAACTACATTAAGGCCTTATTTTTGAATAAGATCTGGTTAAAACAATTAGCATGAGAAGAATGGTGATGGGAGATATTCATGGTGCATATAAAGCATTAAAACAATGCCTCCAGCAGTCGGGCTTTGATTATGAAAACGATCTGCTCATTCAGTTGGGGGATGTAGTAGATAGATATCCCGAATCTTACGAGTGCGTAGAGGAATTACTAAAGATCAAACATCTGATCATAATCAAAGGTAATCATGACGATTGGTTTGATGAATTCTCTAAAACAGAATTTCATCCTTATTTCTGGAACCATGGTGGTGAGGGCACGTTATTGTCTTATCTGGATCATGCAGGGAAAAGCGGCCGTTTATTCCGGACAGCCAGTGGATATAAAAGTGCATTGGAGTCTAAGGATATCCCGGAAAGCCATAAAGCATTCTTCAGCAATCAAAAGCCTTATTATATTGATCAGGAACAAAGATGTTTTGTACATGCCGGGTTCAATGCCAGCTTTCCTTTCCTAGCTCAAAATACTGAAGATTATTATTGGGACAGAAGTTTATGGGAAAGTGCATTCCGCAATCAAAAAAGTGGAATGCCGTTTAGCATCGAAGCTGATTTTAAGGAAATTTACATCGGTCATACACCCACTACAAAATTCAATTCTGACAAACCGCTAAATGCATTTAATATTTATAATCTCGATACCGGTGCAGGGAATTCTGGTCGTTTAACTATTATGGATATGGAGACCAAGGCTTTCTGGCAATCCGATTTGACTTCGGAACTTTATAATGAATATATAGTATAACTGATGTTACCTTATATTTTGGTTCACCGATCCATATTTCCTGATTAAAGACAAGCAATGGAGAATTCTCAATTTTTGACATTCGCTTGAACTAATGCCAAAGCGGAGGGTAGCTTAGAAAGTTTGTACCTTAATTTGTACATCGATATTTGCAAGTTGCTGCAGATCAATTGGCATTGCATTCTGCATCGTATCACTGCAAAATATCATTGCCGGAAATGGACAGGATGGGCAAAGCAGCCAATTTAAAAAAGTCCAAGATTATGCAAAGCACAGCTCTATAACCTGTCTAAAAAAGTACCGATAAATTTTATCATTTCGTCAAAATCAGGTTGACCAGAATAATACAATGCGGAAGTAGAAGCATATCGATCCTTGTAATCCGCCTTTGTTTCTTCATTCTCTAATAAAAATGCTTGATTCTTTGTGATTGGGATCACTAGATCAGCCTCTGGGAACCAAAATTTTTTGTGTTCACGATATTCATTAGTGCCAATAAATTCAATTATAGCATCTTGTTGCAATAGATTGTAGACATCATAATATTGTCGCATAAAATTCACCCTGGTTTTATCTTTCTTGCCTTCGGATTGGTCTGCCCTGTACTTAGTTGATATGGTTTGCAACTTTTCAACAAGTGCATAACCCGGGTGGTAGCAGCGTATATCCTGGGCACGGTTATCCCTTATTTTAAGCTTGGCTTTAACTGCTTTATCGTACATCCACGAACTTATTGTAAGGGGAGAGTTAGGCGTAACTTTTGCAAAACCTACTTCCAGTAATATTCCGTCCTTGATCCCCGGAACCGGATCAAATAAGGTCGGATAAATCAGTCTTATACCGGCACTCCTAAATTTTTCATCATCAAAAGCTTTATCACGAACAATCTCGGTAATTCCATCTATTTGTATATTTTGTGCAAGCCAGTCGAAAAGAATTTCTCGATTAGCGATGGCTGATTTGCTAGTAGCGCCAGGATTTTCGTTGACAGTTATTTGTGTTTCTTCGATGAATTTTTGGGGCGGACTAATATGGAGGTCAATATCTTCAGAAAAGCGTTCAATAATATTATAACCCTTAGAAAGTGATGTGCCTCCCTTTAATTCAAAACTAAGACCGCAGGAATGCAGTCCATTGAGTGATTGCATTATCCAATAGTCTTTTTCAATGAGTGCAGGTAAGATGGCCAGTTCTTCTGAGAGGGTTGAAAGAAGAACTTCAAAGTCCTTTCTTTCATGTAAATATTGTTCAGACATATTTTTTAACTGGTTTAAAGTACCTCTGCAAGTAATTTTCTGGTCTTAGGTGTTCCGTACTGGTGCAAAGCTTCCTGGAAAGATTTTGAGTCAAGGTTAGAAACCTGCTGATAAACCTTTTCCAAAACCTTCGGTTGATCTTCAGCGAGATTATTTAGGTTGTTTACCAAATCAATAAAGATAAATTCCTTTGTAGGCTTGTCAGGAAATGTATTTTTTTTCTTGAACATAAATTTTTTGGTGCCCAGTTTATATTCACCGCTTCTTACATGATTATATACTATCTTTTGATTGTACAGTTGCGTAGTTCCGAGCCCTAAACCGTTAAAATGATTGTAAGAAGTAATTAGAAACTTGTTGCTTTTCAGAAACTTTTGTATCAATTCAGCCTCTTGAGGTGGTTCTTTACCAAAAGCATTAGTTTTTGGATAATGATATATCCCTGTAGCGACCTTTTGGAGTGTCCCATCTTTTACAAGTTCTGCTACTTCGCGATCAACAGAATTTGACCACTGTTCCAGATCGGCACGTCGATATATTTTTCCACGGCGCAAATGTTTTTTCAAAGTTTCCGCTTTTGTCATATTCTTAATCCTTCCAATACAAATATAACAAATGTCTCTAGAGAAATGCATGAAATACGGTCAGATTTCATGCAATGTTGTGGTGGGTCTTATAATTTTACAGACCAATTTTGCAAACCACCCAGGTCATCCAGTTCAGGGGTTAAATCCTGAAAACAATCTCCTGTTGAATAGACATTACATCCCAAATTGTACCCTATTTTATGAAACCCATTCAGATAATTGAGGTGTCGGTTGCAAATAATTGAACCCTGCCGGACGGGGTACGTGTTCATAAAAGATTCGGTACGTCTTCGGGCAAGGTGCCATTCCGATCCGGGTTAGGTACGAGCTACGAGCCTATTTTTTTAACTAGTTATTTTCGGTGGTACCTAGCCCGTACCTGAGGCTTAGTTGAAAGGCACCTTCCCCGATCGATTCTGCTCCATGTATCCTGCAGTTCAGGGGGGATCTTTGAATCCACCTGGTTGTTTGCCAATTCACAATTCCTGCATTCTTGGAATGATACAGCCTTTTCTGGAACGAGACATGTCCTGTCACACCAGACAAATGAAGACAAACAAACACAAATGAAGACACGGATCTCTGAAAATGAAGCGATTGTAAATTATTACCGTACGTTTGACCCAACGAATCCAACCTACCGGGAGTAGAGGCGTTCAATTAACAGATTAATTCAAATTCTAAAATCTTAAAAAATGGGAATCTTAAAAATTGGAATACTAGGAAGTGTTTCAGGCTCAGTTGGGCCATTAGTGTTATGCAAGTACCGCAACAAGGAAGTGGTCAAATCAAAACCAAAAAAATCATCAAAGCCTGCGGTGCAATCGCAGATCGACCAGCGAAGCAAATTCAAATTGGTCACAGAATTTATGTCTGCCCTCGCAACAACCATCGAGGTGGGTTACAAATCTACAAATAAATCCTGCTCAGCAATGAACAGGGCAGTACGTTACCACCTTGACAATGTGGTAACCGGGGTATCACCAAACTTCGTTCTTGATTTCAGCAAGCTGAGGCTGACCAATGTGAAAAGGGCTTCGATATTTGATACTGAAGTCATTTCCATGACGGGAAGGATCCTGGAATTGACCTGGAGAGCCTCGGAGGATGCAGATGATGCGCTGAGGGCATTGCGTGATACCGATTATGCCATGATCATTTTTTATGGTGAAAACACGCAGATGTTCCTGAACCGGAGCCGCATGGCTGTAAGGGGCGATCGGAACCATTCTGTGAAATTTCATTCCAGGTTTGCCGGGGACACGATCCATGCATGGATGTTTTTCCTTTCTAAAGATGGGAAGACAGTCTCCAGAGATACCTATCTCGGCGAACATATACTTATTGCTTAGTTGCCATGGTTAAGGAATATCCCTGGAAGTCCTGGCCAGAAGCTGAACTGGCCGGACTTCTTTTACCAATAAATCTCATTTTATACATACAACTAACCGCAATGAACACCAAATTTTATCCACCTTCTAACAACCGGAGGCAGATATTTTCTTGGATAAACCTTTAAGTGTGGGTTCCTTCCCTAAGACGAAAGCTATAGCCCTAAAATTATTATGATTATATAACCTGATTACTATTTTATTTGGCCTTTTAAACTGGAATCCTGCTCAGCTTTCATCCCGGCAACATCCTTGATACCATATGCTTCAAAATACGAATTATTCGTACGTATATTATTTTTCAATTCTTCATAATAGTTTGCCGGTAGGCCTCTGGCAGCACATTCTTCCTTACTAAACTTTAAGACCTGCTTGTTATTTTCTACAGCCACTCCGTTAAGCAGGATATCTTTGATGGCATTTATCACTTTTTGCTGCTCAGACGTACGTAAGCTATCAGGAATCATGCCCAGGAATTTGTACTTGTTATTCTTAATGTCATAATAGGTAGTGTCCTTTGCCTTGACATTGTAATTGGTATAGGTAACCCCGTTGACAGTTATTTTTTTTCCCTCACCCTTGCAGGAATTCAAGAAATTTAGCGCAATAGGGCATAACAAAAATAACATCAATTGTACCCTGGTATGACCTGTAAATATTCTTTTCATATGGATCAAGTTTATGGTATAAGTCTATCAAATTATCATGAAATCCTAAATTTTTAAATCCTAAACTAGAGTTAAAAAACCATGTTCTTAAATTTTTAACTGGGAAAGCTCATTTTACACTATCAAGGAAACGAATAGCCTCTCCCAAAGCAGGAAGAGGCTATTCGTATTGTTGATCTGATCATCTATTCTCTGCACTTCCACTTGTTAATCCCCTTCACTTCTCAATTGAAACACGCCGGCATATCCCCTTAAGGAGTATATTTCCCCGGTTTAATTTGATGAGTAGACTCCTTAGGCTATTTTTTCACCAGCTCAACACGTCTGTTTTTCGCCATATTGGCTTCATTGTCATTCGCAACTAATGGTCGCTCTGCACCAAATCCAGCCGAAGTCAGCCTGTTTGCATCAATACCCCTTGAAGTTAATGATTTCAGGATCGTGTTTGCGCGTGCTGCGGAAAGGTCTTTATTGCGTTGAGCTGAACCCGCATTATCAGTATGGCCTTCAATAGCGATTTTGAGACCAGCGTTACTTTTCATCAGCGTCAGTATCTCGTCCACTACTTTCTGCCCATCAGGTTGCAGATTTGATTTGTCCGTATCGAAGTTGATATGTAAGATCGCTTTTCCATTCACATCAATATCCTTTTTCATCTGCACTGCTGTAGGTGCCTTTATGGTTTGCTCAAAGGCAGCTAACTCCACCACACCGACTTCGCCGCTGGCCGTATTGGAAAACACCTGGAACATAATTTTTCCTTTCGAATGGTTCAATGCATAAAACCTCACGGGTTCATTATAAGGGTCACCCACAATATGTTTATAGATGGCCATGTCATCATCCTTGTTTAAAAATTCTTTTTGTGCATTACTCACTTTCAGTTTACCCAATAATTTAGCGCCAATGCTAACCAGGTACTTCTCAACACTTGTGTCAAAGCCATATTGGTTCCATTCCGTACCTTCACCTTTCATACGGAATTTTAGTTTTGCGACCTTTCCCTCTGCATTATAGAAATACTGTCCATTAAATATAATCAGCTTGTTAAAATCGGACAGGTAAGAATAGCCATTTTTCGATTCATCATAACTGTCTTTTTCCTGTATGTAAAAACCTGCAGGAGCAGATAGGTAAGGGAAAGCACCAATCTCAGCAGTTGATGCTGGAATGGTGCTCCAGTCGAAATCTTTGAAGGTTTCTGTATTTGCCTTTGGATCTTCAGCCGTAGATGCCGCAGTTGCTGTAGATGTTGTTGCTACAGAGTCTGCCTCATCGCTATTTGTTTTATCGGAAGAACCGCAGCCCGTCATTGCAACTGTAAACGCCAGGGCTAAAAATATCTTTCCAGGTATAAAGTTTGTTTTCATATTGGTTTTTATCTTAAGGTAACATAAATCATTCCATTAAATGCCTAAAAATTTATACAGTAGAAAAAAATTACGTTACCGGCTTAACAATATGTTAGGTCTGTGATTGCCAACGAAAGAAACTCCCTGGTTTTATACCATAGCTTTCCCAGACGCTATAGTGCCAACCTTGTTTGTTTTCCTCTGTAGGAAATAGTTTTTGTATCTTTCAAACTTGAAACCCCTGTTGGTTTGTCTTTGCTGATTAAAGTGACTTTGAACTTTCTTGATTTGAGCATTTTGGGGAAACTGCCTTTCCTGTCTTCTATGCTGAGGGTTCCCGATACATCATCCCATTTGAACCTGATCGTAGAATAAATGCCCTTTTCATAGTTATAGTTGTCATTCTCGTCTTCGTAAAGTACAAATTCAGCATCAGCCCCGGCATAAACTCGTATTTCCAGCTGATCCCATTTTTTCTCTGTTGAGTACTGCACATCCGGCCCGAAAGGAAGGATAGAACCTGCTTTGATGTATAAAGGGACAATGTCTACAGCTGCTTCAGTATTGATCGTTTGTCCCCCGGAAATATATTCCCCTGTCCAGAAATTATACCAGTCACTTCCCTTTGGCAAATAAACTGGCCATTTCCTTGCCTGATATTGGGTAACCGGAGCGACCAAAATAGAACGTCCAAACAGGTATTCATTGCCTATTTCATGCGTTTTCTGGTCTGCAACAAAATCCATGATGAGGGGGCGCATAAATGTGCCGTTGTTTTTACTCACCTCCCAGGAGGTGCTGTAGATATAAGGCAGCAAGCTATAGCGCAATTTTATGGATTTCTCCTGTGCATCGAAGCACCATGTGCCACGATCACCAAAGTTCCAGATTTCACGGGGCAATTCCGTTCCATGGGAACGCATCATGGGACTAAAGGCACCAAACTGCATCCAGCGTACATATAGTTCCTGGAACTCTGGATTTTTGTTTCCTCCGTCTTTTTGCCAGCGTCCGGCGAAAAAGCCACCGATATCGCTGTTCCAGTTCGGTATTCCCATTAGCGTATAATTGAGGGCAGCCGGAATCTGTTTTTCAAACATGTCCCAGGTAGAGTTCACATCTCCACTCCAGGTATTGGAACCATAAAGCTGTTGCCCGATAAATCCTGATCGGGTAAGGATCACTACACGTTTCTTATCGTTACTTGCCCGCTGGTGCGTGGCAATACCCTTGTTGTGCATCAAACTATAGGCATTTTTAACGCTGAGGTAACTGCCCAGGAATGTTGGGAGCATAAAATCTGAAGCTTTTGCATTAATGTGGTCTGGTTCCGTTGAATCCAGCCACCAGCCATCATTCCCGATAGCACTGAATATCCCTTTATTTAAATAGCGCCAGTAAATGTCAAGGGCTTCTGGATTATACACATCGTAAGGTCTTGCCCCACTTTTCGGTGGCCAGGTATCGAAGTTGATGATCATTTTCTTACTGTCGAATTCCTTCCGCTGTTCCGTTTTCGGCCCAAAACCTGGCCAGGTAACTATCAGCAGTTTTGCATTTAGCTTATGGATTTCATCTGCCCATTTCTTTGGATCAGGAAACCGTTCTTTATCAAAACTCTGAGAGTTCCATGCGCTGTCCGACTTCTCGTATTCCGGCCAGTAACGCCAATCCTGGATGACCACATCCAGGGGTACCTTCAATTCACGGTATTTTTTTAATACATCCAGGCTTTCCTCCTGCGTATGGTAGCGTTCCTTGCTCTGGAAAAATCCATAAGCCCACAATGGAAGCATCGGCGCCTTTCCCGTGAGTTCGCGGACTTTTGAAATTACCCCATCCGCATTCTGCCCATACATAAAATAGTAATCTGAACAGTGGCCAATCCCCTCGAAAGACAGTTCCTGGGGATTATCATTGAATTCCGAGATGGAATAGTTATCCCACAAGACAGCATATCCCTTTACAGATAGAAAATAAGGGGAATAGGTTGACATGTTTTCATTTTGCATATGGTGGGAGGAGTTACGCCGGTTGAATTTGTTATCCAGGATTTGGCCAACCCCGTAAATTGCTTCCTGCTGATCGAGCAGAAAACCAGCCCTGACCTTGAATGAAGGGCTACCTGCATCATCCAATGGCGAAAACTGTGTGCCATAGTCTTTATCTTTGAGCAGCTCCTTACCCAATGAATCATAAAAATAGATTCCCCCGGTTTCCGTATTCACTTCTACCTGTAAAGCACTGCTTTTGAGGAGCGTGTTGCCCCCTTTTTTTTCAGAGGTAACCGATGTAGGTTTTGCCTGACTGACGACCGAAAGGCTTTTTTTAGAATAGGGTTTGCCAATGGGCGTTTTGTATACCCTGACAATATTTTCAGTATAGAATTCAATCCGGATATCCATTTGCTGCGCTGAAAATTGCAGCCCCTGCTGCGTCCGTTGGATCTGCTGTGCAGTCACCTGTAGGGTTACGAAGGATAACGCAATCGCTAAAAAAAGCCGGACTGCTTGAAGAAATTTAATGTTGCCAATCATATTTGTATTTGGTTGTGTGATGAGGCAAAAGTATCTCAGGGAGCGATTTGGAGATAACAATCCTGTTGAAAAAAACAGTAATCAGGTTGATTTTTTTGTTTTTTCGACGTATTCTGAAGGACGACAGCCGTATCTCTCCTGAAAACATTTGCTCAGATAACTAGAGCTGCTGAAGCCAACCCTTTCCGTGATCTCGGAGATATTGAGTTCTCCTTCCAGAATCAAGGCCGCTGCTTTCTCCAGGCGGACATTCCTGATGAATAGGGATGGGGATTTGTCCAGCAGGGTAATCAGTTTGCGGTAAAGGCCCGTACGGTCCATATGGAGGTCACGGCTGAGTTGTTCTACGGAATAGTTGGAGACATGGAGATTTTTCTCTACTTGCATGAGGGCCTTCGCCAGGAATGCCGATTCAGTTTGGTTTTGCCTTGTATCCGGTTCTGAATTGATGGAGTCCGGATGGGGCGTTCCCTGCTGGATTTCTTTTTCCGCCTGGAGATTGTTGCATTGGTCAATCAGGTTTCGAATTCTAAGCAGCAGGATGTCTTCGCGGTGGATGCGTTCAAGTTTTTTCCTGGTATAACGCAGGTAAAGGAATAGCATCGCAAAAACCAGTAGGAAGGAAAAGCTAATAAACAGTATGCAGGCAAGGGTAGTTTTGTACCATGGCGCATGAATGGTCAACTGTAGAACTGTGGCAGGAGCTTTCCAGTCACGATTGTTGTTGGATGACATGATCCTGAGCCTGTATTTTCCATGTGGGAGGTTGGTATAAGATTTAGTCAGGATGCCGGCAGTCGCCATATTGCCATTTTCCTCCCTGCCGTAAGTTTCTATCCAGTTTTTATCTATGCCTTCCAACTGGTACCTGTAATAAGTTTGAGAAGGATTTTGATAATTGAGGGCTGAAAATTCAAAAGTCAGGAAATTCTGATCGTGGGACAGTTCAAGGCATTGGGTGTAAGCGGTACTTTTTTGCAAAATGATGCGTCCATCGTATCGCTTCCCTATTTCGACCTTTTCTCCCCTTAAAAACAGCTTGCTGAAAACGGGTTTGAATGGTAGCCTTTTTTGTTTGAGGGTTTTCGGTTCCAGTATGCTGAATCCGTTGATGCCACCAAAATAAAGAGTACCGTTAGCGGACTCGAAAGCGGAGCCATCCGTATATTCTTCCTTCAATGTTCCTTCCTCCGGACCGAATTTGATGAAATTGATCTTTCTGTCTGGTGATGCTGCCTGAACTTTGTTGATCCCATAGCTGGTCGTTATCCAGATATTGTGGTAGCGGTCCTGAAGTAGAGCATGGATAAAATTATTGGATAATCCATCTCTGGTATAAAAAAATCGCTCAGTCTTTGTCTGGGGATCTATAACTTTTAAGCCATCTGCTGTTCCTATCCATCGGCGGTCATGAATATCGGTAAGTTCTGCCCTGTGCTCATTACTCAGGTGATCAGTCAATGTTTTTTGACGGAATTTTTCGGATATCTCCTGCGGCAGGGAAGAAGGCGTGATGGGGCCTGATAAGATATTATTCTTTGCCTTTGGATGGTACCGATAGATTTCAGATTGGCATTTGAGGTATATATTTCCGGAATGATCTTCCGCAAATGATTGCACGACAATATCCTTTGACCAGGTTTTCTGAAACTGCGATCGCCCCACATGGGTAAAGGTGTACCGTGAAGGGTGGTAATAAAGTAGTCCCTGGTTTACGGTTCCTAGCCAAAGGCCATCTTGTTTATCATAAAAGATGGTGCTGATCTCGGTATTCAGTGTAGTTCCGTCTGTTTTTTTTAATAAGGGCAGGTAGCGCTTTTTCCCGCTTCCGGAATCAATTACCCAAATGCCAGTGGCACAACTGATAGATGCCGTTCCGTCTGCATTAACGACTAAAGTGTTGAGGGTATAACTGGTCTCCAGGATTTTTCGCCAGGAGCGATCCCGGATGTCGAAAAAGAAAAAACCACCCATGCTGCCATTCCGGAGTTGATAAAATCCGTTTTTTCCTTTAACAACCAGCGAGGTGCGCCCGAATTTAACCTGTTGTGTTGCCGGATAGGCAGCAATACTGTACTGCTTTCTTTTTGTTTTTAAGTCATAACATACAACGGCTCCGGTATGGTAAAAGAGATATAAGTTATTCTTTTCTGTGGCTAAATCCTGTAACATACCCTCATGAGCTGAAATGTCTAGTGCCAGGGAATGATCTTCAAGTAGGAGTTTGCCGTCTATCAGCAGCCATAAACGTTTTCTTGCATCTACAAATACATCATTTATAGCTGTTTTAAAACCTATCTTTCTGAAATAGCTTCCTAAATCCTGGACATACTTTTCAGTACGCAAATCAACACACATCAGTTTATGGCTGTCTTTTATCCACAGGATGGAATCCCTGCTTTGGTAGATGCGGTAGAAACCATCATAAGCACTGAGAGGATAAAGTTGTCCTGCATCCTGGTGGAGATACTTAAAATGTGCGCCATCATAGATATTCAAATTGCCACTTGTTTTAAAAACCATTCTGCCATCAGGCAACTGAATGATGTAGCGTATTTGGTTGTCACTTAATCCTTGGGAAACATTGATGGCGGAAAAAACAAGATCCTGAGCTTTAGCGACTGTAAATGTGAGCAGAAAGATTGCAGTTACCCGGATTATTAGCTTCATCTATTTTGTGAATACTGGTTTATGATTTGGTCGATAAATAATGGAATACTGTCTTCAGCTTGTGTTGCAAACAGTAGGATAGCTTCCATAAACATGTTTATGAAAATTGCGCCGATCCAAAACAATCGATTGCTAATATCAGGAAAATAACTTGGTTTTTCTTTTTCAAATAATCGCAGCTGCGGGTTTTGAGGATTAGAATTTTAGGAATAAATCCGGGTTTTGGAACTTTCAAAAGCTGTGCAAAAAAATGTTGTGCTGCCAGGTAGAGGATGCTGGTTGATAGATTTATACGCATTGATCATTTGTAATGCTTTTTCAATTGAGCATCTGGCGGAATTCCAACGGGGACAGGGCCGTTTTCTTTTTAAAAAGTTTATTGAAAGACTGGGGATAGGAGAAGCCTAAACGGTAGGCGATCTGGGCAACAGTCAGGTCGGTGAGAGAAAGGTATTCCTTTGCCTTTTCAATAAGTTTATCCTGCAGGTGTTGCTGGGCACTCCTTGCGGTCAGTGAGCGTAGCATATCGCTTAGATAATGAGCAGATACATGAAGTTGTTCAGCAAGGCCTTCAACAGATGGGAGGCCTTTGTGCAAGGATTCTTCCTGGTCAAAATACGTGTCAATCAATTGTTCCATCCTGGTCAGCAGGTCGTGGTTTGCCGCTTTTCGGGTAATAAATTGTCGCTCATAAAAACGATTACTGTAGTTTAAAAGGAGGTCAATCTGAGAGAGAATGATATCCTGAGTATGCCGGTCAATGTATTGGTATTCTTCTGCGATTTTTATAAATAGCTCAGCGACATTCTGCTCTTCACGGGCTGAAAGATGGAGCGCCTCATGAACTGCATAGGAAAAGAAGCCATAGTTTTTGATCACTGTGGCGAGCGGATGTTTATATAGAAAGTCAGGGTGGAACAATAAGGCGTACCCATTTCCTGATTCCTGCTGCAGTTGGTCTTGACTGGAAATTTCAAGGGATTGGATCTGTTTTGGGGCAACAAAAGTCATCATACCTTTATCGTAATCATAATATTGCTGGCCATATTTCACTTTCGCGCGTATGTTTGTTTTTAGGGAAATGCAATAAAAGTCTAAAGCGAATGTGCCCCATAGGGCGTGCTCCTGGTACCGGATGTCCGCAACATTGATCACACTGATCAATGGGTGTAAGGGCTCAGGTAAAGAGGTCAGGCGGTGAAATTCTGAAATGGAGTTAATGATTTTCATGGTGTATAAACAATTAAAGTTACAACAGTAAAACCTCAAAGCTGAAGTTTTACTGTTTTTTCTTTTAGGCCTGGAATTGCTTTCTGATCTCCCTGCGGAATTCCTCATTTCCGATCTCAAGGCGTCTCTGGTAGAGTGCGTTGGCATCTCCACCCGCCACATAGCGGATTTGGTCTTTACCATCTGTTGCCGCCAGATAAACGACCTCTGCAATTTGTTCGGCGGTGGAGGCCGATTCCATCATGATATCGATATCTCCATATAGTTTATCCTCAAGCTGCCGGTAGGCAGGATGCGAACTGCGGTCCAGGGATCGTCCCAGAAAATCAGTAACGATTCCTCCCGGTGCGATGGTTTTGATGCCAATACCATGTAAACCCAATTCAAAGGACATGCTTTCCGACCAACCTTCTATAGCAAATTTGGTGGCATGGTAAATAGAGTGCAAAGGGAAGCCAAATAACCCGCCCATAGAGGTTGTGCTGATAAACAGACCGGATTTTTTCTCCCTGAAGTGGGGGATGAATGCTTGGGTAACACGCAATACGCCCAATAGGTTGGTATTGAGTTGTTTCATGATTTGTTCGTCAGTTAAAACTTCCAGGGCACCCATCAACCCGTAACCGGCATTATTAAAGACCACATTGATGTCGTGCTTAGCTATGGCGCTGGCTATGGTAGTTGTTATTTTTTCCGGATCGGTGACATCAAGCGGTAAAATAGTTACGCGGTCTAGCTGTGCAAGCTCGTCGCCGTTTTCCGGACTCCGCATGGTAGCGATGATGTTCCAGCCTTTCTCTTGAAATAGTTTTGCGGTGGCCTTTCCCAGTCCGCTGGATGCCCCGGTGATGAAGATTGTTTTTCTCATTTTTACAACAAATTGGATTATGGGTGTAAAGATCAGGACTCCTGCCGTCTGCAATGTTTCCAAACCGAAGGTAAGTGTATCCAAATCGTACCGATCTGTTCAAACATTCAGGGGCTGAACGTTATTGAAAGTGGCGGAGCAGGGAATGTACTCATTGTTTGCAGGTTACGGTAGGTAAACTGCAAACAAATTCCATTTCCATAGGTTATACTACAAAACACCTCATGTTATGTTATTGAACAAAGTGGAAAAAACAGCACTCTCTGGTTTTATTGGGACAAGCTTTATGACTGCGGGCAGCGCAGTGATGTCGCTTGCCGGACAGGACTTCCGCGAGCCGGAGCATTTAAGTACGATGGTTAGCCGCGTGGCTCCTTTTTTATCCAAGCGGGCAAAGGTGCTGGCAGGATGGGGTGGACACTATGCAATGGGACTTGTTTTTGCTTCCGTATATGTGGAGCTATGGGAAAGCCGGAAGATTGAACATCATCTCAAAAACGGTTTGATTCTCGGAGTTTTCAGTGGTATCATTGGTCTGTTGATATGGAAGGGAACTTTCAAAGTACATCCGCTGCCACCTTCAATGAAATATACAAATTTCTATTTACAACGTATTCCTGCACATATTGTATTCGCGGTTTTTACAACTATTGCTTATAGGATGATTAAAGAAAAGGAAGAGCGCGATATGGCCGGAAATCAATACCGGTAAGGAAAGGATGTATTCCTTTTTATCTAAGTGTCATTACCCACTTCAAACTGTAAGCCGCTTAAATACCGGTATAATCCCTGCTCACTGCTAATCAATTCTTGATGATTACCGGATTCAATTACCTGTCCTTTCTCCAGCACAATAATCGTGTCTGCCTCGCGGATGGTAGATAAGCGGTGTGCAATGATGATTGACGTACGGCCTTTCATTAATTCTTCTAGTGCTTCCTGTACCAGACGTTCCGATTCAGAGTCGAGCGAAGAGGTGGCCTCATCCAGAATCAGGATAGATGGGTTTTTCAGTAATGCACGGGCGATAGCGATGCGCTGACGTTGGCCGCCAGATAATTTTACGCCGCGTTCTCCAACTACGGTGTCGTAGGCTTCAGGGAATGAACTGATAAACTGATGGGCATTTGCCTGTTTTGCTGATTGTATGATTTCTTCTTTGGTCGCACTCAACTTGCCGTAGGCAATGTTCTCCAATATGGTACCGCCAAATAACATGACATCCTGTGGAACTATGGCTACCTGGTTCCTGATGTCAGTCAGTGAATACTCAGCGGCAGGTTTGCCGTCGAACAATATTTCGCCGCTTTGCGGATGATAAAACTGCAGGATCAATCCGGCGATGGTAGATTTTCCTGAGCCGCTGGGGCCAACGATGGCCAATTTCTGACCGGCCCTGGCATCGAAGGATACCCTGGTTAAAACTTCCATTTCGGGACGTGAAGGATAGGCGAAATTGACGTTGTTAAATGATAAGTTCCCCGCTATTTTTTGTTGCACCAGGTTATCTTTTTCATTTATGGATACTTCTTCGCCTTGTTCCGCCAATATTTCCAGTACCCTTTCGCTGGCACCTACTGTTTTTTGCAGATTTGCAAACAGCTCTGGGAAACTGCCGAGGGAACTCCCTAAGAACATAGCATAAAGAGAAAACTTCAATAGTTCGCCCAGGGTGATTTCATGCTGGCTGACCAGTACGCATCCATAGCCTACCACTGCCAGAACACCACCGAAAACACAAAGCACAATAAAGGAAACAAACATACCCCTGAATTTTGCGCCCTTAATGGCAATATTTGCCACCTCACGGATGGTGGTACTGTACCGTTTGGCTTCGAATGACTCATTGACAAAAGCTTTTACATTGCTTATGCCTAACAGGGTTTCTTCAACGATAGTATTCGATTCTGCCATCTTATCCTGGGCCTGACGTGAAATCTTTTTGATAAACCTACCGAAGTACACCGCAAAGACAATCATCAGAGGTAAAACCAGAAGCAAGGCAAACACCAGTTTTTTCGAAATGATAGCCATAAAGATAATACCGCCGATGAGTAAAACTGCTTGCCTTAACATTTCGGCAACGGTGGTGGTCAGCGTATCCTGAACCTGTGATAAATCGGCAGATATTCTGCTGTTGAGTTCCCCAACCCTGCGGTTGGAGAAAAAGTTCATTGGAAGCGTGATCAATTTGAAGTAGGTGTCCCGCCGGATGTCGGCCAATGATCTTTCTGCGACATTCACAAACCATAATATGCGAAAAAATGACACCACTGCCTGAAATACCAGGACGATAAAAGCCAATAGCAGGATGCCTTGTATGGTACCTGGTAAATAACTATTGGTATGCTTCCCTTGTGCAGTATCGATGAGCGCGCCAATAAATGAGGGAAAAGCAAGTCCGACCAAACTCGATAAAAACAGAAAGCATAAAGCTGCTATAAATTTACCGCGATAGGGTTTTAAATACGCGAGCAAACGTGACACGTGGGTTAAAGTCTCTCTGTTTATTTTTGCTTTTGATAATTCAATTCCTGAGGCGTTACCGCTGTTTAATTGTTCCCTTGCCATTATTTTTGTTTGGTACGCGGCTATTAAAACCGCAATCTGTATGAATCGATGATTTTCTGTTTCCATGACCGACGGTGTGCCAGTCCTGATCATACTAGTGAAGACGAATCAGAAGGAAAAAAACTTTAAATATTTTCAAAATATAATTGAAAAGATCAAGTCCGACTTTACAGGATAGGTTGAGCGGTCTACGGGTAGCTGCCATTGGGAGTATTGAAGCTATCATAAATACTCCGGTTGCGCTGTGTAAGCGGGATATTTATGATAGCTTCAATACTGAACAGGGGTATACTCAGCAGGTATATTGCAGTCCTCCAGCAATTTTATTTTTTGCTTTCCAGCACTTCTTCTAAAACTTTCTGAGCGGCTTTGGCTTCCTTTTTACCAACTGTTGATTTGATTACCGTTACGAATTGTTGTAGCTGATTTTTCGTTAAACCAACATGTATACATATATTCAGGTGTGATCTGAGCATGGGTTCCACTCCACCGATACTACTGAGTACCGATACGGTGATCAACTCCCTTTCAACATAGCTTAAGACATCCCGTTCAAAGATATCGGCAAAAAGATGTTCTTTGAGAAAGACTTCAATTACAGGTGCAAATGCTGCATATCCGGTTTTGGCCCCTGTTTCAGGGATACCGGTTAAAGCCTCTAATATGGCTTTTCCACGGTCGTATTTTTTACCCTCATCTTGAATAGGAGATGCTTCTGCACCCTGTTTATCGATGATACCTTTGGCCTTACGTTCATCCAGGACTGTCATGAATGTTTGTAATCCCCTTAGACTGCGTGGGAACCCGGCATAAGCATAGACTTGTATGATCGCTTCCCTGATCTGGTTGACCGTCAGACCGGCGTCTAGTCCTGCATTTAATTCCGTTGTTAACTTTGACAAATCGCCCTGGGCTGTTACCCCTGCAATACGTACAAAAGCTTGTTGGCTGATGCTTAGATCTTGATTTGCACCGGTTTGGGCATTTGCCGTAATTGAAAGTATTCCCATGAGTATGAATAGTATCGGTTTTAAGAATTTTATGCTAGTTTTTTTCATCAGTATATATTTGATTTTTAAAGGTGATGAAGTGATCATCAGCTTATTCATTGCGGTTTGTAAGCAGTAAGCTGATGATGGTTTCATTGGTAAATATTTGATTTTTAAAGGTGATGAAGCGATTTTAAAGGTAGTTATTTACCACCTGTGCTGACTAACTTAGTGAACGACAATGACCCTAATTTCCATGACCCATCCTGTTTGATATAAACTTCGGTGACCATAAAAGGATTTGTGACTTCGTTTCCACCAACAATAGCCAGCAAATCAATCCTATTCAAAAGAATGGCCGTATTATCGATGACCTCAACAGATACCTCGTGGATATCTGCTTTCTTATACCAAATACCTCCACTTTTAATGACATTGATTTCCTGCTGCTTTCCCCATGATCCCCCCATGTGGACAAACACCGATTTTTCATGAAATAACTTACCAAGGATATCTACATTCTTGTCCGACATCCATTGCCATTTTTCTTTGGAAAGTTTAATGATTTCCTGTGCTGCAGGCGAATTTTGTGCAAAGGACGATTGCATGCCCGCAATGATGAAGAATAGTCCTGTAATTAGTGCTTTCATATGGATTATTTATAAGTTGATGATGATTTCAATAGTTCAAAGAGTTATTTATCCAGGCCTTTTTCTTTTAGCCATTTTGATAATTTATCTGCTACCTGAATGTTGTTCAGGTCAGAAAATGGGAAGTGTGTATTTCCTTCGATACCAATTTCCGGCAGATGGATGACGGTGGCATCACCTCCATGTTTGTTGATAGTAGCTGCCCAGATCCTTGCCATTTCAAGTCCGGAACGCCAGTGGTCTTTATTCCAGGTCGTTGTGGACTCTTTAGCGATATTGTCACCGTAATAGATAATGATGGGCCTGCGGGTAAGTTTATTAAAATCTGATAAGGGTATCGCCACACCTTTTAATTCGCCGAAAAGACCATTTGATGGAATAGGCTGTGGAAGCTCTCCTTCGGGAAACACAAAGCCACTGTAGGGTTCATAGGCTACAACCGCTTTAATCTTATCATTTTTTATTGCTGTCAACCAACCCGGTCCGCCACCCTGTGAATGCGTAATTAAGATCCCTTCTCCAATTTTGTCGAATAGTTGGGAAAGGGCATCTGTGATTACACCGGTATCAAAAGCACCGGTATTGGGAGTCATTTGCCTGTAAAACTGTTCAAGCGAAGCTGCATCTTTTGGAAACTGTACCTTCGGAAAATAGTCTGGATAGTTGCCGATCCTGAATTGGGTGAACCAGAACTGCTCATCGGGAGTAGGGCTAATGTTTGCTGCAATGGAACTCTTTCCGGCCTCTCCGCGTCTGGGTTGGTCCAGCAGATAGACGCCAAAACCACGTCTCAGGAAAATGTTCTGAAAACCTTCTCTTCCGTCAGGTGTGGTTTCCCATGTTCTTTTTGATTGTCCCGCCCCATGGAGAAACACCAATGGGTATTTACGTGCCTTTACCGGGATTTGGTAAAAGACATAGGCATGGTCGCCATGGAAAGTTTGTCCCTGGGGCTTCAGGGCATTATCCAATGCAAATTGCCCGGCTTCGGTATGCTTTGTTCCTCCAATAGCGAAGCTGCCTTGCTGTTCAATGCTGAGGGGCTTCAGCTTAGGCTGTGCATGGAGTGCATGCGCAGTAACCAACAATATGAAGACTGCCCCTATGTACCTGATTGATTCATTTTTCATCTCATTCAATTTTATTCTGCTGTGCTGTATTCCCATCAAACCCTTACCTGACAAAGGTCTTGTTTGTGAGGGGCTAATGTGTATACCTATTACGGATTTTGCTACCAATATTACTTATTGTTATTCGCCTGCTACAGGACTTACCTGCTAATGCGTAATTTTGTTTGAGGTAATGATAAAATTAAGAAACATGAAGCAGGCATATGAATTTGATACAGTAAGCCAGTACAATGCATTCAATAACCAGGAGACCCTGCACCCTTTGGTCAGTATTATTGATTTTTCAAAAGCAAAGGAGAGGACTGGTTCCCGCATGACTTTTGGTCTTTACTGTATTTTCCTGAAGGATGTGCATTGCGGAAATTTAAAGTACGGATGCCATTCCTATGATTATGAGAAGGGGACACTGGTATTTGTTTCACCCGGACAGGTACTCGATGTAGAAAACAAAGTCGATTATTACCAGCCCATTGGCCATGGATTAATTTTTCATCCGGATTTAATTAAGGGTACCGCCCTTGCCAGGATATTGAATGAGTATAGTTTTTTCAGCTATAATACCAATGAGGCCTTACACCTCTCTGAAAAAGAGCGAAAAATTGTTTTTGATTGTTTTTCTAAAATTGAGAATGAATTGTCCCAGTCGGTCGACAAGCATAGTAAAAAATTGATTACCTCTAATATTGAATTGTTTTTGAATTACTGTGAACGTTTTTATGACCGCCAGTTCATTACCAGGGAACATGTAAATAGAGGAATACTGGAGCGGTTTGAACAGCAGTTGAACGATTATTTCGCCTCAGAAAAACCTTATCATATCGGCTTGCCTTCGGTCGCCTATTTTGCGGAGAGGTTACGCCTATCTCCGAATTATTTCGGAGACCTGATCAAAAAAGAAACCGGGAAATCTGCCCAGGATTATATCCAGAACAAGATCATTGCTATTGCAAAGGATAAAATTTATGGGAATCACAAGACCATCAGTGAGGTTGCCTATGCGCTGGGCTTTAAGTATCCACAGCATTTTAGCCGTCTATTCAAAAAACGCGCAGGTTATACACCCAATGAATACAGGAATTTAAATTGATCCAATAGGATGACGCTGTTAGCTGTGCATGGTTAACCTTCCGGGAACTTTTGCTTAGTTGAAAGCTGCCCGGAATTCAAGGGGCGACATATTGGTTTTCTTCCTGAAAAGGGTGCTGAAGGACTGCGCATGTTCAAAACCTAGCATATAAGCGATTTCACTTACAGATAAACTGGTCGTGGAAAGCCGTTCTTTCGCTTTTTCAATCAGCTTTTCGTGGATATGCTGCTGTGTATTTTGTCCGGTATGCACACGCAGAAGGTCACTCAGATAATTGGGAGATAAATTCATATGTGCTGCAATGTGCTGTACGGTTAACAAACCCTGCGCTGCAGTATGGTTGGTGTCAAAATAATCATCCACAAAGTGTTCAAATTTTGCAAGTAGCTGGTGGTTATTGTTTTTTCGGGTGATGAACTGTCGCTCATAAAAACGATTGGAATAGTTGAGCAGCAGGTCAATTTGCGACAGGATGATTTCCTGGGTATGCCTGTCAATGTGCATGCACTCCTTGTCAATTTTATTTAGGATCGTCATGAGGTCATCTTCCTCTTCAGCGGAGAGATGGAGGGCTTCATTGACTGCATAAGAGAAAAAGCCATAACTATTAATGCTGTTTGCCAGCGGATGTTTGAGCAGGAAATCAGGATGGAAGATCAGCAGGTTACCCTTACCACGACAGTCCACCGTTTGCAGATCTAAAGATTGCACCTGATTGGGGGCAGTGAAACTCAGAACGCCTTTGTCATAATCATAATGTTGCTGACCATATTTCACTTTTCCTGTTGCTTCTCTTTTCAGGGCTACGCAGTAAAACCGGTTCACAAATCCTTTCCACACCTCATCTTCCAGGAAAACGGCATCCGTAAGGCTGATCACACTGACCAGCGGGTGTCTTGGTTCGGGCAAAGACAATAACCGGTGGAACTCTGAAATGGATTTAATGGCATTCATACAACTAATTTAAAAATTACAAATGATAGAACAGCGGCTGTATTGTCATAAAATACAACCGCTGAAAAAGAATTAATCGATTAGCCCCATACTGAACTCATCATATGGATGGCCAGTATCGGTACCCAAAGGAACGATGCTTTCCAGTTTTGATACATCGGACGAGCTCAGCTCAATCGCAGTAGCTGCAATATTTTGCTCCAGGTATTTTCTCCGTTTGGTACCCGGAATAGGGAGTATCCCTTTGCTCATGATCCAGGCCAGTGCCAGCTGTGAAGAGGTCACATTTTTTTGTTCCGCCAAGGTCTCAATGGCTTTTACCAATTCCATATTTTTGTGGAAATGGGCCTCCTGAAAGCGCGGGATTGCCCGGCGGAAGTCGTTCTCTGGTAAATCATCTATTGAACGGATTTGTCCGGATAAGAACCCGCGGCCAAGAGGGGAGTAGGCTACAAACCCTACGCCCAGCTCTTCGAGTGTTTGCAGTACACCACGTTCTTCCACACTGCGTTCGAACAGGGAGTATTCACTTTGTACGGCAGTAACCGGATGAATGGCATGGGCTCTCTTTACGGTTTCTGAAGATACTTCTGATAAACCGATACAACCTATTTTTCCTTCTTTAACCAATTCGCCCATGGCTTCAACTGTTTCCTCAATAGGAGTTGTTTTATCAAGCCGGTGCATATAATAGAGGTCGATATAATCTGTTTGGAGGTTTTTCAGCGAGCGTTCAACCGATTTCTTTACGTATTCCTTTTTACCGTTGATGGCCCAGGTGAGGTTATCCTGATCGTCTATTTCCCAGCCGAATTTGGTGGCGATAATGTATTTGTCCCTGTTGCCTGCAATTGCCTTTGCAATCAGCTGCTCATTTTTAAAGGGACCGTAAAGGTCGGCCGTATCCAGAAAGTTGCCGCCCAGTTCGAGCGAGCGGTGAATGGTGGCGATCGCCTCGTCTTCATTTGCTTCCCCATACATATTGCCATCCTGAAAGCCGGTCATGCCCATACAGCCCAGACCGATTAAGGGAACGTTAAGTCCCTGTGTTCCCAATGCTATTTTCTTTATTTCCATAATGCTGATTTTATAGAGGTCAAAATTAGGCAGGATAGGCATGGGGCATGTATGCAAAGCCCTGAATGTTGTGTGTAAATCAGGGTTTGTGCAGAAGATAAAATCAGAAGGAAAAGCTTATTTTAAAGCCTAACCGGGTTTTGCCGCCCTGTCCCTGTGTTTTAGTTCAGCACTTTTCTTCCCAGGCAGTAGTGTTCATTCCAGGCACCAAGCACATCAATAAGGGGGAGTAAACTTTCTCCCAGTTCGCTCAAGGCGTATTCCACACGTGGGGGCGATTCTGCATATGCCATTCTTTTCAGGATTCCATCTCTTTCTAGTTCTCTCAGCTGGATCGTCAGGGTTGCCTGGGCAACATTATCTAATTTCCTGCGGAGTGCACCGAACCTTTCCATTTCTCCTGTCCTTAGAAATTCAATTATCGGAAGTTTGTATTTTCCTTTAAGTAAATTAAGGACATTTGTCACAGGGCAGTTATTTTGTTCGTTTATTGTTTTTTCAACGTTCTGGTTTACAGTATTAGTTTCATATTCCATACTTGGTATTGTATTTTTTCCTACTTGAAAAGCATTCCTGCATAGTGCAATTTCGCCTCGCCAATTTAAGCATAACCAGGGCCTTAATGCGTAATGCACATGACATATTTCAAAAACAAGCGAAAGTCACCATTTCTTCTCCTCCTTATTTTATCCTCTACCGTATTCCTGTCAGTACTGGATATTTTTATTGTAAATGTTTCTTTGCCTTCTATTCAAAGGGGATTGCTCGCATCCAATACCGACCTTCAGCTGATTGTTGCGAATTATCTGTTGTCCTATGCGGCTTGTTTGATCTTGGGAAGTAAGGTCGGGGACTGGCTGGGAAGAAAAAAAGTACTTATATTTTCTATTGCAGGTTTTTCCCTAAGCTCACTGGCCTGTGGTCTTGTTTCCTCGTCCGACCAATTGATTATCGGCAGAACATTTCAAGGCATCTGTGCAGCATTTATGGTTCCACAAGGTCTTGCTATACTCCAGACTGTATTTACCCATCAGGAGGCCAGGTCAAAGGCGCTTGGAACCTACGGCAGTATTGCAGGTATAGCATCCGTTTTAGGACAACTGCTTGGAGGACTGTTACCGGCTATGGAGATCTCTTCGCAGCTGTTTGGACACATCGAGGGATGGCGACTCATCTTTTTGATCAATGTACCTGTTGGAATTTTTGCAGCAATTCTGGGGATTAAAATGGTTCCTGAATCGGCTCAGCTAAAGTCAGCAGGTTTTGATCATCGCGGTTTTATCGCTTTAAGTATATCATTGATTGGCTTGATTTATCCATTAATATCCGGACGGGAAAAACAATGGCCTGTTTGGATGATTTGCCTGTTGATGATTTCATTGCTGGGATTTTGGTTTTTAACAAAAAATGCCAGATATGCCAATGATAAAAAGACAGTACCCTTCGTTGACCTGAAACTTTTTAAGGAAAGGAGCTTTAGGTATGGCAGTGTTTTAACATTGTTTTATTTTATTGCACAGGATTCTTATTTTCTGATAAACGGAGTTTTTATGCAGAGCGGACTTCGTCTTTCACCGGTCAGTGTGGGTCTTTTATTTATCTTTCAGGGTATCGGTTATGTTTGCGGCTCAGCATTGTCTTCAGGGACAGATGATGAAAAGCTTCCCCGGCTGTTGAAAATTGCGCTCCTCATGATGATGTTAGCACTTTGTGGCCATTTATACTTATTTGATAATGGGGAATTAACAGTATTACACTATTTGGTACTCATCATTTATGGAGTCGGATGCGGAATTGTCCTGCCATCCTTACTTCTGTTGTCACTTAAGGATATTTCCCAGGAAAATGCCGGTATGGCATCGGGAGTCTATTCGACTATTCAGCAAACAGCCATTGCATTGGGGGTGGCCATAACCGGGGGGATTTTTTTCTATCTTACTGAAAGTCTTCACACCTCTGCAAAGTTTGTTTTGGCCTATCATAATGCCACTTATGCTAATATTTTCTTTTTGTTTGTTGTGCTGCTGATTTTAAATAAACTAGACCGATAAGAGTAATGCTTTATATCGTGAATCCTGGAAATGAAACAGTCGATAAGAAATAAATTACAAGTGCCACCATGACAATGAAAATCCCGAGTAGAATAAAACTAACCGGTCTGGCAAAATTAAGCGTATATCCAGACATTCTTGATAGTTTCCTTGGAACCCATAAACGGGAATCGTTAGGGTTGAAATAGAAGGTGCCGAACCTGTAATTTTTTAAATCATCCATAGTAATAAATTCTTTTGGTATGTGTTGTTAACTAATATAAGAATTTTTATTGACTGTTTTATATTTGGTGCGTTAATTTTAATTGATTTTTACGCTACAGAGCTGCTGGTTTGTGTTTTATTTGTTTGGTAGCCATTGAAATAAAAAACCAGATGGACTATTTACATGTTCTACTAGAAATGATTCTTATGATAGCTTCATAACCGATAAAAAAAATATTTTATTGATGAAACCTTCATAAGCCTACCCTTACCAACAACAATGAATATATTTATGAGAGCTTCATCACCTTTAAAAATCAATTATGTACTGATGAAAACACAGTCTTTTATTAGTGCTTCCATTATAGCAGCGTGTATATTCGCTGGTTGTTCCAAAAGTGATACACCGGGGGAAGAATCCAGTTCGGATACTACCGCTACCAGCCCATCGGTTGAAACTAATCCTCCAAATACCAGCTACCAAGCCGCATTTTCTGGGCAAACCCGAATAGGCGGATTGAAGAGCGTTACAGCTTATACTGCTCAGGTGATGACTTCATCACTGACAAATCCGTGGGGGATAGTCAGTCTTCCGGACGGAAAACTTTTAGTTACGGAAAAAGCCGGACAGATGCGGATCGTTACAGCTGCCGGTACTGTAAGTAACGCCATTACCGGACTCCCGGCAGTGAATGCAGGTGGTCAGGGAGGATTATTGGGATTGTGCATAGATCCTTCCTTCACTTCGAACAGGTTAGTGTACTGGGTGTTTTCTGAACCTGTAACTGGCGGAAATGTAACAGCTGTGGCGAAAGGGAGGTTATCTGATGATGAAAACAGGATTGAAAATGCTGTTGTTATTTACCGTTCAAATACTCCCTACAATGGAACGCTCCATTATGGGGGCAGGGTTTTATTTGACAAAACAGGCAGTCTGTTAGTCAGTATTGGTGAAAGATCTGATATGCAGACTCGCCCTTTAGCGCAATCCTTAAGTAGCAGTCTGGGTAAAATCATTAGAATTCAAACCAATGGACAGCCCGCTCCTGGAAACCCGGTATTTAGTCAGGCAGGGGCCTTAGCCGAATTGTACAGCATTGGACATAGAAATCCTCAGGGTTTGGCTATACATCCTGAAACACAGGAGATATGGCAAAGTGAACATGGTCCCCGTGGTGGCGATGAAATCAATCGTCTGCAGGCAGGTGCGAATTACGGATGGCCAGTGATCACTTATGGTATTGAATACGGCGGACAAACAATCGGTGCAGGCCTCACCAAACAAGATGGAATGGAGCAACCTGTCTATTACTGGGATCCGGTAGTTTCACCAAGTGGTATGACCTTTTATAGTGGTAACAGTTTTCCTGAATGGCAAAATAATCTTTTCATTGGTTCATTGAGTGGGACACATATTGTACGATTAGTCATCAAAGACAACAAGGTTAGGGGAGAGGAACGGCTGTTGGCTGGTGAAAATCAACGTTTCAGAGATATTACTCAAGGCACTGGAGGGGCATTATATGCGGTCACCGATGCTGGCAGATTATACAAGATTGATAAAAAATAATTCATTTATACCAGGAAGGGACTGTAAGGGTTTACCATACAGACCCTTCTGGTCAATCTATTAATTCTGTTTTTTAATAGGCTGTCTCATCAGCTCCAATGTCAACCCTTAAGTTTTGTACCCTTGCTTGGTTATCGATGTCATACTCTCCGGATGCGGCAACAAAGGAAGGTAATCCTTTATTGATGCATGCAGATGAAACACTTGTTAAATGAAGATCAGGAGTTGGAAGAGTAGTAGAAGCGAATCCGGGTAATGCATAGGTAGAGTTTGCATCCAATCCCAATGCGGTTTGAAAGGATGCCAATGAATAATAACCCAGTGAATTGATTCCTCCCCAGTCGAATGTTATAGTTGATGAAGAGCCTGAGGCTGTATAATAATTGTTATAATCCATAGTCAGGTTGGTAGACGTATAATTTAGCAGGGCAATGACTACGATATTACTCCTCGACTGGATAATGTTGTTAATGATATTTAAATGATCTGTATTTTGGATATCTATTTCACCATCATATAATCCATTTGAAACGTTTTTAAATAACGTATTGTTGGAGATCGTTGAATTGGTCGCCTTCCCATTCGGCTGATTTGAACCCAGTAATAATCCTGCTTTCACATTGTTATAAATCAAATTATTGCGGATGTTAATATGATCTGCATTGTGATTGTTATTTTCACATCCTACACTAATTCCTACGGTGTTGGCATAGGTAATATTGCCTTCAATATTGATATAAGCTCCTCCGTCAACATATATACCTGCGGAAGTAGCCACCGGAGAGATGCAGTTATATACCGTGTTATGTCTTACGTTTCCTGAGCGGGCATAGTTCAGGGCAGCGGGTGCACCTGTCCATGCGTAATGGCCTGTCATATCAATACCGATATTAGGGATGTCGTGGACAGTATTATTTTCTATCAGGAAAAATTCAACATTTCCTGCCAGGGTAAGCCCTTCGCTATACCCTGTATTACAATCATAAACCTCGTTACTGCCTATGTAAACCTGATTATACGAGCTTGCACCGGTACCCACTACAATTAATGGACTGGCGTTATCCGTAGAAGATGGGTAAGCAGTTGAGCTGGTTGTCCAGCCTACATGGGAGACCTTGCAATAAGTCACATGCACATCTGTTCCTGAGCCTGCAATATAAATACCTTTTGCAAATGACATGATGTTATTCGTAAAATTGATATGGTCAATGCGGATATAACTTTTGCTGATGACACTGAGCAATGGGGTTTGAGCAGCTGTGGTGGTACTGCCATCCACTGTGACTACTCCTCCATTATAACTGGTAAGCGTAATAGGGGCGCCGGAAGCACCCGAATTTGGCCAGTTCAGCCGTTCGTAATAGGTGCCGCCCGCTACATAAATTGTGGCACCTGTACCTTCTGTGGTTTTGTTTAGTCCTGCCTGAATAGTTTTGAGGGCGCTTGATTCAGAAAGCCCTGAATTGGTGTCGCTGCCGGTACTCGCATTGACATAATAGTTGGTTCCTGCAATAAGTAAAGAACTGGCCAGTTCAGCATTCAATGCCATTTTGTCTGGTGTTAATTCTGAAGGAGATTGTTTTGAACATCCGGCGCAAAGGGATAAACACAAGAGCGCGAAAATTAAATGCTTCATAGTTTTTGGTTAAGGTTATTGAATAGTAAACAAGTTACGCTATTTTATAATGATTGTATGGTTGTATTTTGTTGTTAGTGAGGTATTTATGTTAATCAAACGTTTGCGTAATCGTACGCACACGTTTGTGTAATTTTCTTTTTACGATCTTTTGATGGTGAATGTTAGAGGGAATGTTCAATATTTTAAGGTGCAGTGGTATAGGTTGGCGGATAGCACACCCCTTAGTGTATGGGAAAGACAAGGTCATACCCCTACCTATATATTTCTGCACATTAGAATAAAATTAGAGATGGTTTTAGTTAATAGTATTATATTTGTTACATGGATAAGCAGTTTTCTGCTGATTCAACCAAATAAGAGCACCTGACTGTGGTTAATATTCCCATGAAAAAACTAGTATCGGTAGTGATTCCTGCGTATAATGAAGAAGATAATTTGATGGTTATCATTGATCGTCTTGAAAATATATTTCTAAATTCATCATATGATGTAGAATTTATTATAGTAGATGATGGCAGTTCAGATCAAACGGCATTAATTCTGAAGGCGATGACTAAGCTGAGGCAAAACATATTTTATATAGGGTTTTCGAGGAATTTTGGTCATCAGGTTGCGCTTAAGGCCGGTTTGGATAAGGCAAAGGGCGATTGTGTCATTTCGCTTGATGCCGATCTTCAACATCCCCCGGAACTCATTATCGACATGCTCCGGAAATGGGAGGAAGGGTATGAAGTCGTATACACCAGGCGTAAGGAAGATAAGAGGCTGCCTTTAATGAAAAGGAAAATGTCTTCCTTGTTTTATCACCTGCTTAATGTGTTGTCTGATGTAAATATTGAATCCGGCACGGCAGATTTCAGGTTAATGGATAAAAAAGTAGTAGATGTTTTTAGGGACATGGAAGAATACGAACCTTTTATAAGAGGGCTTGTGAAATGGATGGGATATAACCAATATGCAATTGATTATATCCCTAACGAGCGTTATAGTGGTTCAAGCAAGTACAACCTAAAAAAAATGATTCGGCTCGGTATTCACGGCGTTACTTCATTCAGTATCAAACCCCTGTATACTGCTGTCTATTTAGGGTTCATGTTTTCATTGTTATCTGTTTTATACATTCCTTATGTATTATACGCTTTCTGTGAAGGTATTGAAGTGGATGGCTGGGCTTCATTGATTATGACTGTGGTTTTTTTTGGCGGACTCCAGTTAATTATCCTTGGGATTATTGGCGTTTATATTGGAAAGATGTTTATGCAGACCAAAAACCGCCCTGGTTATATCATCAGTCACACTAACCTTACGCAATAAATCTATGGTCCTGTTAAGTTTTGATATTGAAGAATTCGACATGCCTTTCGAATACCAGAAGACGATTGCTTTTGAGGATCAGATCAGTATCTCTGTTCAAGGCACTACAAAAATATTAGACCTGTTAAAGAAACACGGAATGAAAGCTACATTTTTCAGTACGGTTGTTTTTGCAAGAAATGCGCCTCATCTCATCCAACGGATCATTGACGAAGGACATGAGCTGGCTTCCCATGGTTTTTATCATTCCGAATTTAAGACAGCACATTTGCTGGAATCCAGGTTGTTGCTTGAAGAGCTTTCAGGAAAAAGGGTCGCCGGCTATAGGATGCCCCGCATGATGCCAGTAGATGAGATAGAAATACAAAAGGCAGGATATCGCTATAACAGCTCCATCAACCCAACGTGGTTGCCGGGACGGTACAACAACCGGCATATTTCCAGAACCTGGTTTTTCCAGGAGGGGGTAATCCAATTACCTGCTTCGGTAAGTCCAATCACCCGTTTTCCTCTGTTTTGGTTATCTTTTCATCATCTTCCCCTTTGGTTTTATAAACACCTTTTATACAGGACCTATCAGAAAGATGGTTATCTGAATATTTATTTCCATCCCTGGGAGTTTATAGATCTCAGCGATCAGTCACGTTTCGGCTTCCCTGGTTATGTGAGTAAAAACACAGGTGCCGCTATGGAGGACAGGATGGATCGCCTCATGGGTTGGATAGTCCGGAAAGGATATCAGACGGGAACGATAGCTAATTTTATTGATCAACAGATCACTGCATCAGCAATACCTGAATGCTAAAAGAACCACTTTAATTTAAAAAATATGTACTCCAGGCAAGACCAGAAAAGTAATTTATACGAGGCTTTAAACAGGTTATTCACAAACAGGTTATTTATTCTCACCGTATTTATCATATTACCCAGTTTCATCTGTCTTAGCCGTTATCTTCATCACAGCAACCACAACAATTACAGAATCTTTATCTATACCTATTTCCATGCAGTAGATCAGGTATCACTATTTGTTAGCTATCCGGAATATGGGGACACAAACCATTATGGCCCATTTTTCTCCCTGATTATTGCCCCATTTGCCTTATTGCCTGAATATCTCGGCACCTATTTATGGGAATTGGTCAACACACTGTTCCTTTTTTATGCTGTTCAGACCTTGCCCCTGAAGAATAGCAAGATCATTGCAGTTTACTGGATCATAGCGAATGAATTGCTTACTTCACTCTTTGCCTGTCAGATCAATCCTGCAATTGCAGCGATAATTATCTTAAGTTATACACTGATGGAGAGAAAGCAGAATTTTATGGCTACCTGTCTCATTATGCTGGGGACATTTATCAAACTCTATGGCATCGTGGGACTTGCTTTTTTCTTTTTTGCAAAAGAAAAGCCTAAGTATATAGCATACTGTATCTTCTGGGCTATACTTTTCTTTGTCTTGCCCATGGTATTTTTTGGGCCTTCCTATATTCTTTCACAATACCGGGAATGGTATGTTTCACTTAGTGAAAAACAGCTTTTAAATGCCTCCCTGGATTCTCAGCAGGATATCTCTGTCATGGGTTTTATAAGACGGATTACGCAAAATCCGACAATCCCCAATCTCCCCTTCCTGCTAGCTGGGGTATTGGTCTTTGTTATACCTTATTTTCGCATTGGTCAGTACAAAAAATTGAACTTTAGGATGATGTATCTGGCATCTGCACTGATTATGGCAGTCATATTTAGCAATTCTTCAGAATCGCCTACTTATATTATCGCATTTGCTGGTATTGCTATCTGGTTTGTGCTGCAACCCCGGCCTTTATCGCGCACGGTCCTGGTGTTGTTTGTATTGTCCATCTTGTTTACAACGATGGTACCAACCGATTTCTATCCCAAATTTCTCCGTCAGTTTTTTCTGCATTATTCCATAAAAGCGGTGCCCTGTTTACTGATATGGTTGCATATTAGTTATCAATTAGTGTTTAAGGACTTTCATACAGAACAATGTCCATTAGCAGAAGAACCTGTTTTGAAATCGGAAGAAAAGGTGATCCCGGTTTAAGCGTTGCCGGGCTGATCAGTTATTTTCCGGAAGGTCACATACGTTTGAAAAAGATAGCTTATGCTGGCTAGTAAAACAATGATGAACCCCTGGGCAAGGGTAGCAGGGAGTTTCATTTTTCCGATCAGAAAGTGGAGCAGGATATACTCCAATACTATATTTGTGCTGGTCAAAGCAAAATAAAGAAACAGCTGCTTACCCGTACGGCCATTGATTTCCTGAAAAACGAAATACTTGTTTAAGAGAAAACCTATGGGAAAAGTAATGGATAAAGCCACGATATAAGCGGCAATGTATGGAGTGATACTAATGCCGGGTAACACCACGTTCTGCCGCTCGAATAAGTAGTTATAGCTGATATAAAATATAGCAAGATTTAAAACTGCATTGCTTCCGCCGGTCATCCCATAACGGAATGTTTTCAACGGAATAAATCTGGAAAAAGGAGTATGTATATAAATTATAGCTTTATCGAGGGAAGTGTTCACCATAATTGATTCTTGCTTGCTACGGTAAACCTAGAAAAATATTATGGGATATAAAAAGAAATTGATAAATCCAACCCCCTTCATCAAGGGGGGGTCCATTGTGCTGCAGTAAACGCCGGATTGAATTCTATGGCGGTAGTTGTTACTGTAATCGTGCTTTTTCCATCAGAAGATTCCGTAACTGATGGATACTTTATGCCATTTTTCTCGATGAAGTTACGATATACAGAAAAATAAGGAACTGCATTGATCACATAGCCATTTGCTTTCATTTTAAAGGCCTTGTCAATCAGGTAGACCACTTTTACTTTATGGATAAAAAAGCTAAGCGAATATTCCTCATCCTTTGTGAGGGATACTGTCCCTGAAAGGAAATGCTTGTTTAATTTTTGGTGTAAACCGAGAACACCCTGATGCAGGCTGAGTTCTATCTCTGTTTGATCACGCGGTGAAAGTGGACTGGTTATACCATTTAGCCACTGCCAGCCAGCATTTGCTTCCATCTGTTTTACCATCATCAACTTTCCATTTTGCCTTATTTCTATACGCAATCTATTATTGGCCAGGTCGGTTAAGGAAATAGCTTCCAGATTACCTGTTATGGCCGATGTTTCCTTAATTGTAGTGATTTTGTCTATGTTTTCAGCTCCATATGCTAAGCGCAGTTTATTCAATAATTGAGCTGCCGATGGCAATCCGACTGTTGCGTGAAGAGAAGTTCTTTCTTTAGCAGTATTTTCTGCAGTCTGGTTAGCGGCAGATTCTCCTTCTTCCTGCCTGAAATAAAACTCACCATTCACTACAATCAGGTCTTCTTCATTGGGCGGACTATAAAAGAAGCTCTGTTTCACCACATTTCCATTAGGGAAGCTTAGCGTGATTTCTCCCGGACTGAGTTTATACCTTCCTTTTTTTGCCTTGTCGTTATTTTCAACTTTTCCCCCAATGGTGCCGTCTGCCACATCACCACCTATTCCCACCATACCAGACCTGTCGGATGAAAAGTTCCCTTTGCCATCAAAATAAAGGAAATCAGAGGAGAACGCAGCTACGTTGGGCATACCTGTTCCCAACCCCCCGCTGCTTGAAGCTGTTTTGCTTTCGTATGCCGCTGCAGGTATGTTGATGACGTTTTTCACCTTATGCAAGGTATGTTTAATCCCTGATGTGCTTTCCAGGTTTCCATTACTGCTTAACTTGTATTTTTTAGTTTCGTTATCAGACCTAAACTGAACCCTATTGTTTTGAACTGTATATCTACCGCTGACATTGGTTTTCCAGTTGGGGATATTTAATTTGTCAGAGAATGTGCCGTCATTTCGGAAGTAGAAGACGAGATGATCTATCTGCATCCCGTTAAAGGGCGTATTGTATAACTGTGCACCAACATACACGCCATTAAGCTTCTGAACTTGTGCCGCTGCAAGAAAAGCGTTTAAAAGTAACAGACAAACCAACAGGGTTTTATTTTTCTTCATCTCACATCAGTTATTTTTCTTAAAAGTGATTGGGAGTGTTCAACATTTAATACCGGTATGGATAGCATAACAACTTGTATCGTGATTTTGCTTGTTTTTTCTGATATTTATGGAGTTGGGGTAATTTTTCCAATACACTTATCTGGCTGAAAATAAATGGTCAATTTAAAATAATACAGGCGGTTATAACCCAATTTTCCCTTCTACCCAATAAGGCTGTGTTTTGATATTCCGGCTACTGACTCCCTTTCCCAGTAAGGCTTTCCTGAAATTCTGAATGGAACGGCCGTTTCCCATTAAATAAAAGGCTCCGTTTTCCCACAACTTCCACACCCTTTCAGGTAAGCTCTCCAACAGGGAAATGGCATTTTGGGCTTTATTGGCCGAAGAGGAAACCACATCAAGGCCATTCCTGATATTCAATTTCACCTTTTGTGTATCTGTGTTCAACTCCATAATTCCAATATAATTTTGGCCATTTTCTTCAATCAGTTGCTGGAGGCTTTCAAACAAACCGATGGTGGTTTCATCGCCAAAAAGGAAATGGTAATTGTACTCTTTTCTGTAAAGATCGAAGCCACGGGGAAGTACAATACTTAATAAATCGTTTAATTGCAGGCCGGAGATGTAACTGCTGCCGGGACCATTGCCATGTAAATGAAAAATAACCTCAAAAATACCTTTTTCACTGTCCCAGTAGGAGGGGGTATAATTGCGGAAGTTGGTTTCATCAACCCTGATGCTGATGGCTTGGCCTGGTTTGAATATGACTTTGGAAAACTCACCGCGGAAGGTGACTTTTTTGATATAAGGATTAAGGTAAGTAATTTCTGAAACAGCAACTTTTCTGATCTGACCACTAAAGACGCTTTCCATTGCATCTGCAACCCATTTTGGAACTTTTGGCATAATACATTGTTTTTTATACAAAATACCATAACAATACCGGCTAAAAGATTTTATAGAAACAGGGAATGATTGGACTATTCGTGGAATCTTTTCCGGAAGGTCAGTGGGGTTTCATGGGTGATTTTTTTAAATAAACGCGAAAAATAGGTATGGTCCTGAAAGCCCAGATCAAACGCAATCTTTTTCACATCGTCATGGGTGTAATACAGCAACCTTTTCGCTTCCAATACCAAAGCCTGCTGTAGAAACTTCGTTACGGATAAACCGGTGGTCGATTTGATACATTCATTCAGATGGGCAGTTGTAATATGCAGTTTGTCTGCAAAAAAAGAGGCCGTGTGCAAAAACGAATGCTGTGTAACCAGTTCTTTGAACTTTTGGCTAAGCCTGAAGGATTGGTTCTGTTTCCCTTTATGTTGTGGTATGGATACTGAAAAAAGAGCAGCAGCCTTCACCAGGAATGCATTTAATAAATGCATCGTTATTTGTGTTTTGTAAAGATTCCCGTCATGGAACGACTGATATAAGAGTTGGGTCATCTTCAGGACCACTTTCATCTCCATAGCTGAAAGTTTGATACACTGATCAGGGATAGCAATATTCTCCAGGATATCCCTGCAAAAGGCTGGGACAAGAAAGGGGGCTATGCTAATAAAATAGGCATCGACCAGACTGGCATCTGGTCCTGCAGAATGAATCTGATACGGTTTTACCAGTAATATACTTTTTGGGCGGACAGCTACTGTTCCCATATCACATTTCATTGTTCCGCTTCCTTTCATCACCACACAAAGAATATAATATTCATCTCTGTGTGCTTGCAGTGTCTTTTTTCCATTGTATTGGAGGCGAAGGATGTCTACTGCACCAATTGCTGTTATCTTTTGCTGGTGGACCGGAATTTGATCTTGCTGCGACATGGTACGAATGTATACAATCATTTGCTAAATTCAGAAAAAGTCCAGGGCAGTAATTCTGGTCTTCCAGGATAAAAATAAGGTCGTGGTGAAAGATAGGCTAGGTTTGAACGATCTTTTGCAGCATGTTAAAAACTGCCAGCCTCAGGAATAGGCCAGTATGAAGGAAAAGATGGCGGAGGAATGGAGCAGAAGGTGGACACATTTCAATTTATTAAAATAATAGGGCTGACGGGTTGGATAACACCTGTTAAACTTTAACTTCGCCCAGGCAGGAAGATGAAGTCCTGCAGATGATCAACAATCCAATTCAGATGCAGCCAACCAAACTGGATATATTCAAGCGGTTCTTTACTTCCGGATCAGCATCCGGTATTCTTATATTCAGTGCGGTGATTTTGTCACTGATCATTGCCAATACTTCTTTTTCCGTACCCTTTCAGGCATTTCTGGATACACAGGCAGGATATCAATCCGAATTTCTACATCTTCGTTATCCGATCCAGCTTTGGATCAATGATGGCCTAATGGCTATCTTTTTTCTCCTGGTTGGCCTCGAAATCAAACGCGAGATGAGGGGAGGTGAGCTGTCTACACCGAAAAAAGCACTGATGCCGATACTTTGTGCTGCAGGTGGTGCCATCACCCCGGCAATTATTTATGCGGTTTTCAATAAAAATCAACCCACTGCAGGTGGTTGGGGGATTCCCATGGCTACCGATATTGCCTTTGCCCTCGCCATCATTGGTCTGCTCAGTAAGAAGCTTCCGGCTTCATTAAAGATATTTCTTGCCGCACTGGCCATAGTGGATGATCTGATGGCTATCCTGGTGATTGCCGTTTTTTATGCAGCTGAACTGCATGTAGCCTATCTTTTCTATTCTGCAGGAATTGTCCTGCTATTTTTTGTCCTGAACAAACTTAAAGTCGAGAAGCTGGCCTGTTACCTTATTCCAGGTGCGGTACTCTGGTATTTTGTGCATCATTCCGGTATCCATGCAACCATTGCAGGCGTACTTACCGCATTGTTTATTCCGGCGAGTTCCAATGGAAAACAATCCCCATTAGAGAAATTGGAGCACCTGCTGCTTACGCCTGTGAATTATCTGATCGTACCACTGTTTGCACTGGCCAATACCAATATCACGTTTCAAAGTGAGATGATCGGTGGACTGTTAAGTCCGCTCGGACTAGGTATTATCGCTGGACTGGTGATTGGAAAACCTGTGGGTATATTGCTGGTATCCTGGATAGGAGTGAAGACAGGGATCTGTCAGCTACCTGAAAAAGCAAACTGGTGGCACATTACGGGGGTGGGCATTCTTGCCGGAATAGGTTTCACCATGTCGATATTTATGGCATTGCTTTCTTTTGAAGACCCCTTACTGATCTCAGCAGCAAAAATATCAGTTCTTTGTGCTTCATTCGTCGCGGCAGTCGCTGGATATCAGTTGCTCAGGTCAACGGCAAAATCATCATTTAGCTGAGGAGTGTGAGGTACTGTCCGAAAGGAAAATTACTATAACCAATGCATGCAGCAGTCAGCATCAACAGGATAAAGATTCAGAAAATTCCTGGGTATATTGGTCATCACGGAATTTTCTGGATCTTTATTTAAAATGGAAGCTGAATCTGTTACTCCTGGGGCATCAGCATTTCTTCAAATTTACTGATCTCTACCTGGAGCCATTTCTCATACTCTGCATCCATAAATCGGTGGAAAATGCTGAGGTTCTTGTGTTTCCGGGTGTCAATAAGTGCCTGGAAATAAACGGCTTTTGTTTCGCTGTCGACAGTTGTCAAAGGCAAATTGAAAACCGCCTGTATATAATTCATGAGCAATCTCGACGTCCTTCCATTTCCGTCATAAAAAGGATGTATGCTGACCAGCTTGAAATGTGCATCATAAGCAAGGTCTAATTTTTCCCTTAACGTGGCAACCGTCTTCATGCGTTGATTCAGTTCCTCAGCCAGTTGATGGGTCAGTTCTTCAACCTGTTCAAAATTTGGGAAATAGCTTTCTCCTACAGTGATATTGCCTTTTCGGAATGCACCTGTAGCCGCATCAATGGAATGAAATTCAGTATGGTAAAGACCACCGTTGTTTTTCAGGACTATCGAATTCAGTTGTCTGATCAGGTCGGCTGTAATCGGCGTGTTCTTTTTTGCCTGGTTGAGGGTAAACTGAAGTGCGGCATAATAATCTTTTACCATCAGTTTTTCCAGTAAGGGTCTGCCTTTGGGCATCAGGCCGTCACTGAGGAAGATTTGTGTTTCCATCTCGGTCAGGGTCGAGCCTTCAATCCGTGTAGAATGGTAGACAATAGAGATCTGGTTGAATTTTTCATGATCAATTACCTCGTCAATGTCGAGGCTTTTATATTTCTCTATGAGTGCTGTAACTTTCATTTTTTTATAAATATAAAGGTAATCAATTATTTTTTTTTTTCTTTTATTATGTTTGTATTCAGGTGTTTGTGTGTTTTTAATTCATTTCAATCAGTTTTCCCTGGGTGAACCTCCTGTACTGTCCGGGGGTCATTTCTGTTTTTTTCCGGAAAAGTGTGGCATAGTACTCCGAATTGTCAAAACCGGTATGGTAAGCAATTTCCTTGATAGACATCAGTGAATTGGTCAGCAGGGTTTTACTTTTCTGTATACGCAATTCCAACACATATTGATTCGGGGAAAAACCGGTATATTCTTTAAAGGAATGCCTGAACCAGGAGTAACTCATCTTTACCTGTTCCGCAACTTCCTCAAAAGGAATATTGGTATTGAACCGGTCAGATAAGATCGTCTTGGCCTTGTTGATTTTATTGGAAATCTCCGTTTGTTCAAATGTTGAATTCTTGTGCAGGGAATACATGAGTCCCAGTAAATTGCTGACAAAACCTGACAGTTTTTGCTGGAATCCCGGTGTTTCATTCTGCGCGGTCTCAATGGCCTTTTTATAAAGTTGTATCACATCATCCTGAATCCCGATATCATAAACAGGCATCTGTTTATCAAAAAAACCATTTTTTACCCTGTTGTTCATAATCGCCCCATTGAAACCAATCCAGTATTCTTCCCAGCCGGTATGCTGATAGGGACGGTAATTATGCCATTCCCCCGGAAACAGTAAAAGTACATTTCCTTCCCTGACCGGGATTTCTTTGTGCTCACTGGATTGAAAAGTGCCTCCTCCTTTAACAATATAGACCAGTTGATATTCTTCAATCATACGTCCTTTCTGTGTGGAGAACCGGTAACGGGTAGGGTGATTGGCGGGAGGATAATTCTCATTCGTACCGATATGCTGAAAGCCAACCGTGTTCACCACATTTCCCCAAAGGTGATCTACCTCATTGGCCATCAAATATTGAATATGTATGGCCTGAATGCATGGTTTCATATCCGTACGATTAAAATTAGTATAAGCTTGGTCAGTTGATTACAAAAATGCAATATGTTTTCGTGGCAGATAATGATAGAAATCACTAAAGCCATTTTGTTAAGTATTTCTGCCAAAATCATCAAAAGTGGTGACCGTAACACCGCTTATGTTTGCCTCAGATGATGAACCTTAGTATAATTTCATGAAAACAAGCTACCACTTTTTTGCCTTCGACTTAGGCGCTACCAGCGGCAGATCTCTACTGGCAAAGATTGAAGATAATACGATCACCTTTCGGGAATTGACCCGCTTTCCCAATAAAATCACAAAGGTCCACGGTCAATATCATTGGAATATCTTTGCCCTGTTTGAAGCCTTGAAAGACGGCCTGAAAGCTGCTGTTGCGCAGGGGCTGAAAATAGATGCGATTGGTATTGATACCTGGGGGGTAGACTTTGTATATCTCGGCAAGGATGGTTGTATCCTGAGTGAACCCCGCTGTTACAGGGATCCCTATACCGATGGCATTCCGGAAGAATATTTCAATGTTATTCCCAAAAAGGAAGTGTATGAAGCGACAGGAATTCAGATCATGAATTTCAATTCTCTCTATCAGCTTTTTGCCGCTAAAAAAGAACATTCCTCTGCACTTGAAGCAGCTACTGGTATTCTTTTCATGCCCGATGCCCTTTCTTATTTGCTGACCGGTAAAAAAGTGTGTGAGTACACGATTGCCTCTACCTCACAGTTGCTGAACCCACGTACCAAAACTTTTGAATCCAAACTGTTTGAGGCTATTCCCCTGAGTTCTTCGCTGATGCAGCCCATTGTGATGCCCGGTGAAGTGATTGGAGAGCTGACAGAAAGTATCATGAAGGAATGTGGCATCGGGCCCGTCCCGGTTATTGCTGTTGCTGGTCACGATACCGGATCGGCTGTGGTTGCTGTACCGACCGACAATGAGAATTTTGCCTACCTGAGTTCAGGAACCTGGTCGCTGATGGGGATTGAAGTGAAAGACCCGATTATCAATGAGGAGTCTTTTGCACTGAACTTTACCAATGAAGGCGGCGTGAACGGCACGACACGTTTTCTGAAGAACATTACCGGAATGTGGTTACTGGAACAATGCCGCAAGGAATGGGAAAGTACAGGCCTGCAGTATAGCTATGAGCAGATTGTCAACCTGTCAGATACTGCGGAAGGCTTCCGTTCCCTTATTGATCCGGACCATGAGTCCTTTGCCAATCCTGAAAGCATGACGGAGGCCATCAGGGCATATTGTAGGCGGACAGCACAGGAAGTGCCTGCAAGCCATGCGGAATTCATCAGGTGTATATTCGACAGCCTTGCCCTGAAATACAGGAAGGTATTGGAAAGCCTGCAGCAACTGGCACCATTTAAAATAGAAAAACTCCATGTCATTGGCGGAGGATCACAAAACAGGCTGCTGAACCAGTCGACTGCCAATTCAATTGGCATACCAGTGGTTTCCGGCCCTTCAGAAGCCACGGCCATTGGGAATATCATGATGCAGGCCAAAGGTATCGGCCTGGTCAACGCACTGTGCGACATCAGGAAGATGGTCCGCAATTCGGTGGAACCGGAAATATTCTTCCCGGAAGATACCCTGGCCTGGACCGAAGCCTACTATCGTTTTTCACAGATTCTGGCAAACAAGTATGAACCTTTAAATATAAAATTATGAATAAAAAATTATCCGTTCAGCAGGCATTTGACCTGGCAAAAGAACGTTACGCAGCCGTTGGAGTAGATGTAGAACAAGCCTTAAAACATATTCAGCAATTGTCTATTTCCCTGCATTGCTGGCAGACTGATGATGTGGTAGGTTTTGAATCTGCGGGTAACCAGGGAGGAAGCGGTATCCAGGCGACTGGAAATTATCCGGGTCGTGCCCGTAATATTGGCGAAGTACAGGCTGATATTGAAGAAGTGTTAACCCATATCGGGGGAACACACCGGTTTAACCTGCACGCTATTTATGGCGATTTTGGTGGTAAAGTGGTGGACAGGAACCAGATTTTGCCTGAGCACTTTACAGGATGGATGGAATGGGCAAAGGAGCATAACCTGAAAATTGACTTTAACTCCAGTTCATTTGGCCATGCCAAAAGTGGCAACCTGACCCTGGCCAATCCGGACAAGGACATCCGGGATTTCTGGATCGAACATACCAAACGCAGCCGCGCTATTTCTGAAGCGATCGGTAAATTCCAGGAAGATCCCTGTATCATGAACCTCTGGATTCATGACGGTGCGAAAGACTTAACGGTCAACCGGTACAAATACCGTCAGATCCTGGAGCAATCTCTGGATGAGATTTTTGCCACACCATATAAAAATATGAAGGATTGTATCGAATCTAAACTATTCGGTATTGCACTGGAAAGTTATACCGTAGGCTCACATGATTTTTATATGGGCTACGGGGTTAAAAACCAGAAAATCATTACACTGGATACCGGACACTTCCACCTGACAGAAAGTGTGGCCGACAAGATTTCTTCCCTGTTGTTATTTACACCGGAAATCATGCTGCACGTGAGCCGTCCGGTTCGCTGGGACTCAGACCATGTGGTGACTTTGAATGAAGAGATCATTGAACTGGCCAGGGAAATTGTGAGGGCCGATGCCTTAAATAAGGTGCATGTAGGACTGGATTTCTTTGATGCTTCCATCAACCGTATTGGTGCTTATGTGATCGGTGTCCGTGCCACACAGAAAGCTTTTCTTCAGGCCTTCCTTGAACCCCTGGAAACCTTGCGTGCCTATGAAGCGAATGAACAGCATTTTGAGCGCCTGGCATTGCTGGAAGAAGCCAAAAGTCTGCCCTGGAATGCAGTATGGGATTATTTCTGCCTGAAAAATGACGTGGAAATTGGTGAAGACTTTATTCCAGCCATTCAGCAGTACGAGAAAAATATTACTTCAAAACGATAGGTCAGGAATATGAATACAGTGATAGGCCTGATTATCATCGCACTGGGCAGTATGTGCCAGTCGAGCTCTTATGTCCCCATCAAAAAGGTTAAGGAATGGTCCTGGGAGACTTTCTGGCTCATCCAGGGAACTTTTGCCTGGCTTATTTTCCCTTTGCTGGGAACACTGCTGGCCGTTCCACAGGGCAGCGGACTGCTGGAATTATGGAGTGCCGGTGGTGCGCTTCCTGCTATGGGATATGGTGCACTTTGGGGTATCGGTGGATTAACCTTCGGGCTGAGCATGCGTTTTCTTGGCGTTGCGTTAGGGCAAAGCATCGCTTTGGGCACATGCGCGGCCTTCGGGACTTTATTTCCTGCCATCCTGGGGGAAACAGACCTGTTTCATGGCGGAGGATTGTTATTACTGACCGGCGTTTCCATTACGCTGGCCGGTATAGCCATCATCGGGTATGCCGGAAGCCTTCGTGCTAAAAACATGTCCGAAGAGGAGAAAAAAGCTGCGGTCAAAGATTTCGCCTTGACAAAAGGTCTGCTGGTCGCTTTATTGGCAGGGGGGATGAGCGCCTGTTTTACACTGGGTCTTGAAGCCGGTGCACCAATCAAAGCGGCGGCATTGGCTGGTGGGGTGAATGCGCTCTATGCCGGTCTTCCGGTGATTTTCCTGGTGACCGTAGGTGGCTCTGTGACGAATATTGTCTACTGCCTGCAGCAGAATGTGAAAAATAAAACACTCAGTGAATATTCCAGTTTGCGAATGGGTGACCTGCTGAACAATGTCCTGTTTTGCGCCCTTGCCGGTGGATTGTGGTATTCACAGTTTTTCGGGTTGGAAATGGGAAAAAGCTTCCTGACCGAAAGCCCTGTTTTAATCGCCTTTTCCTGGAGTATCCTGATGTCCCTGAATGTGTTGTTCAGCAACCTCTGGGGTATGCTACTCAACGAATGGAAAGGTGCAAGCGGCAAAACAATTGGCGTACTCATCGCCGGCCTGCTTGTCCTGATCCTGTCAGTCATTGTCGTGGCAATGGCACAAGCTTAACTAACATTAACAAATAATACATAAAACAATGAAATCGATACTAGAAAGTGCTCCCGAAACCATATTGGAAAGTTCTCCTGTACTCGCAAAAAAAGTAGCTGAGGTTGCTGAAGTTGCAGGGTATCTCTGGCAAAAAGGCTGGGCAGAACGTAATGGTGGGAATATTACCATCAATATTACAGATATCATCAATGACGAAATCAGGGAAATGCCTCCGCTGAGTGATCAGCTGCAGATTGGGACTACACTTCCCCATCTGAAAGGATGTTATTTCTTTTGTAAGGGAACAAACAAACGCATGCGCGATTTGGCCCGCTGGCCTATGGAAAACGGATCGATTATCCGCATATCAGACGATTGCAGCAGTTATGAAATTATTGCCGACAAACCGGTAAGGCCTACATCTGAACTTCCTTCACACCTGTCTATGCACAATTACCTGGTGGGAAGTGGTTCAACGTACAAAGCGGTACTGCATACCCACCCGATTGACCTGGTGGCGATGACCCACAATCCGGAATTTCTGGTCAAAGACAAACTGACTTATCTGTTGTGGAGCATGATCCCTGAAACACGGGCATTTTGTCCACGCGGACTGGGTATTATTCCTTATAAAATGCCAAGTTCACTGGAACTGGCCAATGCAACTGTAGAACAGTTAAAAGACTACGATGTCGTGATGTGGGAAAAACATGGCGTCTGTGCAGTGGGCGAACACATTACTGAAGCATTTGATATGGTAGATACCCTATCGAAATCGGCACAGATTTATCTTACTGCCAAATCAATGGGGTTTGAGCCTGAAGGTACTTCCCTGGAAGATATGGAAGCCCTTAAAGTGAAATTCAACTTACCTAAATAAATTCAGGGATTTTAAAAAACAAGAATTATGGCTAACCGTATTATTTTAAATGAAACTTCATACCATGGTGCAGGTGCAAGGAATGAAATCGTAACTGAGGTGAGGCGCAGGGATCTGGCCAAAGCTTTTTTCATGACAGATAAAGATCTTATTCGTGTAGGTCTGGCTGGAGAAATAGAAAAGATACTCCATAGTGCTGCTATTCCTTATGTAACGTTTGATGACATTAAAGCTAACCCTACCATTGAAAATGTACAGGCTGGGGTAGATGCTTTTCTGGCATCCGGTGCTGACTTTATTATTGCGCTGGGTGGCGGTTCAGTGATTGATACTGCTAAAGGTGTGGGGATCATCGCTAAAAACCCGGAATATTATGATGTGAAATCGCTTGAAGGCCCTGTATCTACCAAGAACAGATCTGCATTGATCATGGCCCTGCCTACAACGGCAGGTACAGCAGCAGAGGTGACCATAAATTACGTCATCACCGACAGCGCTGCCAAGCGTAAAATGGTCTGTATCGATCCGAATGATACCCCTGCCATTGCGATCGTTGATCCTGAGCTGATGTATTCCATGCCTAAAGGATTAACCGCGGCTACAGGAATGGATGCGCTGACCCATGCTATTGAATCGTACATTACTCCCGGTGCCTGGGAGATGTCGGATATGTTTGGTTATAAAGCCATACAGCTGATCTACAAACATCTTGAGAATGCAGTTAACAGTCCGGAAAGTAAGGCGGATAGGGAAGGAATGGCCCTTGCCCAATATGTGGCGGGTATGGGATTCTCCAATGTGGGCTTAGGTATCGCCCATTCCATGGCACATCCTTTAAGTGCCCTGTATGATACACCGCATGGGGTAGCCTGCTCTTTATTGTTGCCTTTTGTGATGGAATACAATGCAGCATCCCCGGCGGCGGCCAAATACAGAAATATTGCAACTGCAATTGGGATCAATACCGATGCACTGGATCAGGAAGAATGTGTGGATGCAGCTGTCGAAGCCGTTAAAGCGCTTTCATTACGGGTGAATATCCCGCAACGCCTGAATGAGATCGGTGTCAAAAAAGAAGATATTCCTTTGCTGGCCGTAGCTGCATTTAATGATGTCTGCACAGGAGGTAATCCAAGGCCAACTTCTGTTGAAGAAATTGAAGCCTTGTACCATAAAGCTTTTTAAATAAAGTATCCGCTGCCATCTGTGATCAACAGGCCTGTTATCATTGCAGCGGCCCGGCCCACGTTAAAAAACACACCTGAAGCCTATGCGTTCAGGTGTGTGTTTTTATATATACGCCTATATTCCTCCTCCGGTATTAAAATTCCGCAGGTGCCGAAATCGTTTCCGTAAATATTTCCTTTTAAATCATAGGCACAGGTAATTTTTTTTGTCACATTTACCACCCGAATATCAGATATAAATAAAAATCGTATGACCTCAGAATTTGCAGGAAAAGTAGCAGTGGTGACTGGTGGCGGCGGCGTATTGTGCAGCACACTGGCGAAAGCATTATCAGGACAAGGAGCAAAAATTGCCATTCTTGACCTAAAATTAGAGACAGCTGAAAAAGTGGCCTCGGAAATTAATAGTTTGGGAGGTGAGGCAATTGGAGTAGCCTGTAATGTCTTGGAGATAGATAGTCTCAAAGAAGCACACCAGAAGGTACTTGAGCTGTTAGGTCCATGCGATATCCTCGTGAATGGTGCCGGTGGGAACCATCCTAAAGGAACGACCTCAAAAAATTACCTGTTACCCGAAGACCTGGAATCTACCGAAGAGGGACTGAAGACGTTTTTTGACCTGGATCCGGAAGGTATCAAGTTTGTGTTCGATCTGAATTTTATCGGGACACTTCTTCCCACACAGGTTTTTGCCCGTGATATGGTCGGTAAAAAAGGTTCTATCATCAATATTTCTTCAATGAATGCATTTACCCCACTCACTAAAATCCCGGCATATAGTGGTGCAAAGGCTGCAGTGTCCAATTTTACACAATGGCTGGCTGTTCATTTTTCCAAAGTAAATATCCGTGTAAATGCACTGGCTCCGGGATTCTTTCTGACGGAACAGAACCGTACCTTACTGACCAATACGGATGGAAGTCTCACCGACCGGGGAAATACAATTCTTTCCCACACCCCAATGAACCGTTTCGGAACCCCGGATGATTTAACGGGTACCCTGCTTTGGTTATGTGGAGAAGGCTCTGCTTTCGTTACCGGAGTTGTGATCCCTATCGATGGAGGATTCAGCGCCTTTAGTGGGGTATAAAAATTCAAATATCGGTTAATTGTAAATTATAAATCAGGCAGGGGAGGATAGAACCAGTATCATTTCTATACCTGGCATCAACAGGAAAATCAATTATGGCTTTAGAACAAACATGGAGGTGGTACGGTCCGAAGGATCCCGTTTCCTTATCAGATATCAGACAGGCAGGTGCAACAGGTATAGTCACCGCACTTCATCATATCCCGAACGGAGAGGTGTGGACTGTCGAAGAAATTCAAAAAAGAAAAGATGAAGTAGCCAATGCAGGCCTGGTCTGGTCGGTAGTGGAAAGTGTACCTGTACATGAAGATATTAAAAAACGCACTGGAAATTATGAGGTGTACATAGCAAACTATAAACAGACACTGCTCAATCTTGGTACCTGCGGAATCGATATTGTTTGTTATAACTTTATGCCGGTATTGGACTGGACAAGAACGAATCTCGATTATCGTATGCCTGACGGTTCTACAGCATTGCGTTTTGAGGCTGCTGCATTTGCCGCCTTTGAGCTGTATATCCTGAAACGCCCCGGAGCTGAGGAGTCATTCAGCATTGAACAAAAGCAAAAAGCAAAAGCCTATCTTGACAACCTGTCTGCATCGGATGAACAACTTCTGATTAAAAATATTATTGCCGGATTACCCGGATCTGAAGAGGGGTACACCCTGGAAGAATTTTTGAAAGTACTGGCCACTTATGATAAGACAGGACCTGCAGAATTAAAAGCAAATTTATATCATTTCCTTTCCCAAATTATTCCTTCTGCTGAGCAGGCTGGGGTATTGATGTGTATTCATCCGGATGATCCTCCTTTTCCTATCTTGGGATTGCCAAGGGTAGTAAGTACAGAAGCTGACATTCAGGAGTTATATCATGCGGTCGACAGCATCAACAATGGCCTGACTTATTGTACAGGTTCATTTGGTGTGAGGGCAGACAATGATCTGCCAGGCATGGTGGAACGGCTGGGAGAAAGAATTCATTTTATCCATCTCCGCAGTACAAAAAGAGATGCCGAAGGTAATTTCCATGAAGCCGATCATTTGGATGGTGATGTGGATATGTATGCCGTCATGAAGGCATTGCTGGCCGAACAGAAAAAAAGGATAGCTGCGGGCAGGAAAGACCTGAGAATGCCATTCCGCCCTGACCATGGGCACAAGATGCTGGATGACCTGGTTAAAAAAACAAATCCGGGTTATTCCGCTATTGGAAGACTGAGGGGGCTGGCAGAATTGAGGGGACTTGAACTCGGCATTATCAGAACTGAGGCAGGTCATTAAGCCAAACTGATCATCGAAAATATAAAAGGGAGATGCAATCCGTAAGGGACTGTATCTCCCTCTTACACGTAAAAGAGTTTACCCATTAATTTATTTGGTCGAGTCTCTTTCAATCAGCTCAGACAGCAATTCAATCTTTTTATCTTCCAGCACCAATTGCTTTTTTCGGAAGGATTGAAATAAGGCTGATGCGGCCTGTTTCCCGATTTCAAATGCAGGCTGGGTAATTGTACTCAATGATGGATGAAGTAAGGATGCCGTACGCAGATTGGAAAAACCAATGATCTTGATTTTTCCTGGGATGTTCAATTCCAGTTCCCTGCAGACCTCATAACACAGGATAGCGAGCAACTCAACGGAAGCAAAGATTCCATCGGGCACCTGGGAAGAGCTGAGTAATGTTTTTATTTTTTTATAGTTATCTTCCTGGTCATTTCCGCAGTTAATGACCATATCCTCTCTGAAAAGGAGCTGGTTGTCTTTTAAGGCATCTATATATCCTTGCCTTCTTTTTTGGTCTATGGACAGGTTTTTTGAGAAAGCAAGATAGCTAATCTGTTTACATCCTTTATTAATCAGGTGTTGTGTAGCCTGATAACCGCTCTCATAATCATTTGTTGTCACCTTAACGGTACTCAGGCGCTCACAAATACGGTCGAAGAAAACAACCGGGATGTTGGAATTTTTGAGTTCCTGGAGATGGCTGATGTCATCTGTTTCACCAGATAAGGACATCAACACACCATCCACCCGTCCATTGGTTAAATGTCTGATAAAATCAGCTTCCTTCTGATGGCTTTCATGTGTAAGATAGATCAGCACATGGTAACCATTTTCCTGGGCAATTTCTTCTATTCCATTGATCACAAGGGAAAAAAAGTTGTTGGCAATCTCAGGAAGGATGACGGCGATGGTATTGCTGCTCCGTTTTCTCAGGCTGCTGGCGTATGGATTGGGCTGGTAATTCAGTTTTTTTGCCAGTGAATGTACTTTTTCCTTTGTCTCTGCGCTGATTTCATAGCTGTCATTTAAAGCCCTGGAAACTGTTGAAACAGCCAGGTTTAATTCTTTAGCAAGACTTTTTAGTGTGACCTGATCCATATATTGGAACGAAGATATTAAAAAAATAATGGTTGTTTGTTATGCTGTTCCTGTTTGAAATGTAAATGCAGTATCTATTGCCATAACCTGGGATTTTCATACGGAGCCAGGCCACTATTGCCCTGATTATATGACGGTACCGGGCTTTACAAATATATAGCCAGAATTGATTTTATATTTTTTATCTCTCTGATTTTCTGTAAATGAATGTTTATAAGCTTGTTTTGGCCAAAGTCAGTACTGTGGTACAGGTTTTGTGTAAGTTGTAATGAAAAACATTATACACTTTTAATTCTCTACCTATGAATAACCTAACTTTAAACGATCAGATTTGCAGCCACATGGACTGCCTTGAAAAGTTCGCCTTCAAGTTTACACGCGATCTTGAAGATGCCAATGATCTGGTACAGGATACCGTGATCAAAGCCATTCGTTATCATCATTTGTATAAAACAGGAACCAATTTAAGAGGCTGGTTATTTACCATCATGCGGAATACTTTTATCAATGATTATCGCAAAGGAGTAAGAAAATCTGCTTTGATTGATACTTCGGAAGAATTGAACTCTTATCAGTTGCATACCAGTGCCATGAAGAATGAAGGAGAGAATAAGTTCATTTTGGATGATATCAACAAGGCGATGGAGAAATTGCAACCTGAGTATTCCATCCCTTTTTTACGTTATTTTGAAGGGTATAAATACCAGGAAATTGCAGATGAGTTGCAGATTCCAATAGGAACCGTTAAAACCAGGATTTTTATGGCCCGCCAGTCTTTAAAGAGCCAGCTTAAAATGTACAGCGAGCAGTTTAACAGCCGCCAATCCGCATAGTTTATTTTTGAGGATGGAGTATCCTACCTGAACCCCAGCGCCAGCAATCCATAGCTTAAAATGCTTTTGGAGACATAAAAATATATAAAACGAGGCCGATCACTGATCGGCCTCGTTTTATATATAGCAATTCTGGAAAGTATAGGCATCCCCCCTTGAGGCGAAATCAGGTTATTCCTTCGTCCGGGAATCAAATAGGTTAAACTCCCCATCCATATCTTTGAAAGCCCATGCCGCCATTGCATCAATCACCGGCAGTAAACCTCTTCCCCCAACACTCAACCTGTAATTCACAACCGGAGGGACTATAGCTTGCGCATCGCGTATCACCAATCCGTCAGATTCTAATTGTTTCAGGTGCTGGATCAGCACTTTTTCAGATATCGCAGGAATTGCACGTTTCAGCTCACTATACCTTTTGTTTCCGGTAGACAAGTGGTAAAGGATGATTGGTTTCCAATAGCCACCAATCTTCTCCATGACATAGGTTACCGGACAGTTGGCAAGTGCGTATTGTTTATTTTCCTGGATGGTGGAATTCTCTTTGATGGCTGTCATGATACATACTTTAGGGTAAGTACTTGTATAAAAGTAAGTACAAATATACCTTTGTTTATATCAATTAAAAGAAAGAATATGAAAATCACAATTGCAGGATCATTAGGAAATATTGGAAAATCACTGGCTGAAAAACTTGTATCCGGGGGACATGAGCTGACAGTTATTACCAGCAGTGCGGATAAAGGCCCCGCCATAGCGGCATTGGGTGCCAGGGCAGCTACCGGATCAGTAAATGATGCCGAATTTTTGACTACAGCGCTAAGAGGAGCGGATGCCGTTTTTGCAATGACGCCACCCAATCTCGGTGGATCAGCTGTTTTGCTGAATACCGTGAATGCGGGTAAGGCTTTTGCGAAGGCGATTGAAGAGAGTGGGGTGAAAAGGGTAGTGATGCTAAGCAGTGTTGGTGCAGACCAGAAAGAGGGAACCGGACCAATTGTTGGCCTCCATAGAATTGAAGAAATTTATGGTTCTCTTAAAAACAGTGCGCTAACCATTCTTCGTGCAGGATATTTCTACACCAATTTCTATAATGATATCCCCTTAATTAAAGGCATGGGGATCATTGGAGGAAATTATCCTGGAGAAACAGCAATACCCTTGGTACATCCGGCTGATATTGCCACTGCCGCCGCAGAGGAACTGGTTGCACAGAAAGATGGAACAACTGTTCGGTACGTTGTGAGTGACGTACGTTCAGGACAGGAAATCGCTGCAGTTCTTGGAAGTGCTATTGCAAAGCCGGATCTTCCATGGGTGGAATTTTCAGACGAACAGTCACTGGAAGGGATGAAACAGGCTGGCCTCCCTGAAGAAATTGCCGCTTTATACACAGAAATGGGTCAGGGAATAAGAAAAGGACTTTTGCAGTCGGACTTTGAGGCACAGGGAGCAAATGTTACCGGCAGAACAACACTCGATGATTTTGCAAAGGAATTTGCCTCATCTTTTTAAGTAAGAAGATGGAGCGGAGCCTGAACTGTGAATCTTAGTTTCGACGTTCAGGATAAAATTACCAGGGCCGGCAGTATATTCATCGCTGCCGGCCCTGGTAATTTTACAGGTTAAAAATTGCAGATCGGCTATATTATATTGCTGCCAGGTGGATCGTCTCCAGTCTGGCTAAAAGCACAGGAGAGGTATTTTCTTTTCTGCCGCCAGATGGACCCTGCTCGTCGATATGACGCTGAAAGAGTTCATTCAGTAATGAAATATTTTCGGATAAGCTTTCACTGATCCGGCTTAAGGGTAATGGTAGGCGATCAGGTGCCGGCAAAAAACTGTCATGCTGAAAATGTAAGATATGGAGTACTTCTGCAAGGGCATTGTCGAAACTTCCAAAGTTTGATGACGTGTTTAACATGGCTGTAGAAATTGGCATTCCTCCTTCAGCTAATTCCTTTAACATATCCAGATAGGGAATCTGGGCCCTCAATGCCAATGATGTTTGTATGTCCTCCAGTAACCTGGAGGTTAAATCCGATCCTGTCATTCTTCTCCATTTAAAATCAGCTGCAAAACTAACATAGTTTAGGAATAAATAAATAGGATAAAATTGAATCAAAGCCATAATTTATCTATTTTGGTATCGACCAAATGACCACATGATGAATAAAAGAGTTTTCACCTTATTCCTGTTAATTCATTCCTGCCTGCTGCTCTGTATTTCGACTTCCCATGCCAATGACCATATTTTGGGTGCCGGTTTGAAACCCCTGGGACGAACATTAGTAAATCTCAGGCAGGAGCTGGAGCTGGTCTCTTCAGGTGCACACTTCGGCCTGAGTTTCAAAGGGACGGAGTGCCGGATTTATGTGACACATGCAGACGCTTCAGGCCATAATTACCTGCAATACGAACTGGATGGGGTGTACCAGAAAAGAATCCGTATAGAGGGAAATTCAGCCTCACCAGTCATCATCAGGGCAAAAGGGAAAGGAGTTCATACCTTATGGATTTATAAAGCGACAGAAGCACATACCGGTGCGCTAAAAATTGCTCAAGTACAAGCCGAAGAAATAAAGAATATAGAGATTCCCAAACTTCCGCTGATTGAATTTATCGGCAATAGCATTACTTGTGGCGCAGCTGCTGATGATTCCCTTGTGCCTTGCGGGACAGGGGTTTACCATGACCAGCACAATGCCTACATGGCATATGGGCCAAGGGTAGCCCGATCGCTGTCGGCCAATTTTATCCTGTCCAGTGTCAGTGGAATAGGCGTATACCGTACCTGGAACAGGGAAAATCCATCTCTGCCAATGGTCTATGACCAGCTTGATTTTCAGGAGAAACAGACGCTTAAATGGGACTTTTCTACCTATACGCCTGCAGTGCTGAGTATGGCCCTGGGCACGAATGATTTGAGTAGAGGGGATGGAAGCCCCAGGGCAGAATTTGATACCCTGCGTTTTGTGAGTACCTATGTGAAATTTGTCACACAACTGAAGTCCATATATCCTAATGCCCGCATTGCATTGCTTTCCAGCCCCATGATCAAAGGCAATTCAGCTCAGCTATTGGAACGTTGTCTAGGCAGGATTAAAGAAAGTATAGATGCGGATTATCCAAACGATAAACCTGTTTCCACCTTCTTTTTTAAGCCAATGGATCCACATGGCTGTACCGGACATCCAAATGTGGAAGACCATGGCATACTGGCTGAACAGTTAAAGGGATTTTTCTATCAATTGCTGCATTGATTTCAGGAGGTGTGGAGTTATCAGGGTTAGAGTTCCAGGAAAAACTCTGCCAGGTTTTTCTCCGCTGGGATATTCAGCTTTTTCCGGAGTCTGTGCCTTCTGATTTCCACACCCCTTAGCGTAATATTTAACAAGGAGGCCATTTCTTTACTGGTCATATTCATGTGCAACAAGGCGCATAACTTCAGGTCATTTGGTACCAGCTCAGGATATTTTGCTTTTAGCTTCTTGAAGAAACTACCATGCGCTTCGTCAAAACTGGATTCAAACATGCTCCAGTCACGCCGCTGGTCATTTAAACCCTCATCTACCAGCTTCTGCATCTTGCGAAGTTCATCATCGTTCGACTCTTTTCCTTTATCTGCCCTCAGTTTTGTCATTTCCTGATTCAGGTTCTGCAACAGTTCATTTTTGTAGATGAGGGTCATTGCCGAATTGGACAGCTCCCTAGTCTTGCTGAAAAGTTCTGCCTGAAGTTTCTCGGTTTGAAGCTTGAAGATTTGTTTTTCTGTGGCTTCGGCCTCTCTTTTTATGAATTCGTCTCTGTCCTCTTTCATTTTTATCATCATTCGCTTTCTCTCTGCTTTTAGTTCTTTGTCAAAACGTTTTTTTCCGAGGTAAAGAGAAAGTAGGATGATTATAGTATAGACGACAAAGGCGTAACTGCTGGCATAAAACGGCGGACTGATCCTGAATTCAAATACACTGGTTTTACTGGTCTCTGCATCATTAATTTTAGCACGTACATGGAAACGGTAGTTTCCACTGGAAAGGTTGGTGAAATCTTTCTGGGCAGATGGACTCCAGTCGGACCACCGCTGGGAATAACCTTCCAGGTAATATTGGAATTTTATTTTCGCCTGCCGGTAGTAGGGCAGGGTATAACAAATCCTGATATTATTCCTGTCGAAAGGAATTACTATTTCTGTATCCGTATTTCCATTTTCAGTAAGGGTACGGTACGTATCGGTAATATCATCTACACGGCTGACCAACACTGCCGGTAACTGTTTCTTGGTATAGTTTTCCGGATTGTCCGATCCATTGTAAATGACAAATCCGTCATCTACACTGATCATGTGGAGGTGGTTGCCAATCTGATTTACATTCTCATAGTATTCTACCATTCTTCCGTTCAGCGGACTAAACTGGTTGGAATCTATGTCTAGTTTTCCTGGCTCCGTAAAATGTACCAAGGCGGTTTTACCATGGTTGAGCAGCCAGAATTTTTTTGGGCCGGCATGGATGATTTTATTGGATGTTGAAAAACTTCCCAACGCGGAGTTGAGCTGTTTATAGGGACTAAAACTATCACTGACTTCATCATAAAGGACGAAACCTGTTTCTGTAGAGAAGACCAGCTTGTTCTCCATCATCCCCATATTGATGTTGTTATTGCGGAGCAATCCGTTTTTTGCCGTATAATACCTTGTTTTTAAAACTTTCCTGAAATCAGCACTTAAAGTCAGTTTGTATAGGCCCTTATAAGGATGGCTCACCCAGATGTCGCCGCGGGAATCCTGTTCCACATTCAAGGAAGGCTCATTAAAGTTTTCAATCTTACTCAAAAACGTCCAGTTCCCCTGTTGGTCCTTTCGATAAAGGACGAGTCCTGTGTAGGTGCCCTGGATGAGATAATCCGGATGGCTCAGCAATTTTTTAATAGTCCATCCACCTTTTACAGCAGAAATCTCCTTCATCCTGTTTCCTGTAACGCTGAAAGTACCTTCATTCTGTCCGCAGATCAGCTGGTCATCTATGATGGCCAGGTTCCATACCTGCCCCTGGGAGTTGGGAATGAGTTTGAAATTGAAGCTCTTCGGGATGGTGCTGTCTGTTGCCGACCAGGAACTGTAGAATAATCCCTGATTGGTACCCAGGTATATGTTATTTTTATAAATCAAACTGGAATACACCGTTCCAAATTCCCCTGTCCTGTCTAGATAAAAGGAAAATGGAGAATTTAATTCTATCCGGTCAATGCCAATATCAAGGCCTGTCCAAAGATTCTGTTCCTCATCACTGTACAGGCTCAGTACCGTATTGTTCTGGAGCCCTCCACTTTTATTGATTTCCTGTATGACCTTTCCCTGTTCGTCAATGACAATAATTCCATTCAGGATCGTACCAAAGGCATAATATTTATTGTTGAACCTGACCCCATTATTGAGCTGGGAAGCTTTTAGAAAGGAATTTGCTGCGCTGGGAAAAGGAGTATAACCCGAACCATTATACAGATATAACCCATCTTTTGTGGTTCCGATCAATAAATCCCCGTTTTTATAGGGCAGGATGGAAATGATGTTTTTAGGAATTATATTTCCAGTCTGCTTTAAGGGGGCAAGCCTGTTTCCTTTCAACTCGTGTACACCTTTATGAAGAACCTCAATAAAAAAACGCTTGCCCACTTTTTGGAGAAAGAGGAAGGTTCCAGATTGTTCAACGACGGTAATCTTATGGTTTTCATATATATATATGGAGCTGAACGACTGGAAAATTATCCTTTTTCCATCGGTAAAAATCTTCCAGATCTCATCTTTAAGGGGTGATTTCTTCGGTAATAGTGGGTTTAAAGAGGTATAGGTTAATTTTCCGTTTTGATAAGCCCAGAAGCCAAATTCACTAAATCCTCCCGTATAGATATGGCCATCGTTTCCTACAGCGACTGCACGGACAATCTGATGTTCCGGAAGGGCATATTGTTGCCAGTAGCGCCCATCATAGGTCAGTAGGCCCCGCGCATTCCCAAAGTACATGATTCCGCGTTTATCCTTGCAGATTGCCCAGTTTTGATTGCCGGACTGGTATGCCGATTTGGTGAAATTCTGAACATGTGGAACACCCAGGGTGGTGATATGGTCGGCTTTGACCATATGAAGACCTGAAAAGAAGAAGAAGCTAATAAAAAAATAAAATACAGGGCGTGAGATCATTATAAAAATAGGTCTTCAAGCAATAAATAGCTCGCAAACCTACCCATTAAGTCGATCAGGCAGGATAATTAAATGATAAGTTATTGTTAAGTAATTGTGAACATAAGGTTGGATTCCACTATTCCAAGCCTTTAGGTTAATTTAACGATACGATAATGATCAGCCAAAGTTTCTGATGATTGATCATAAAATGCCCCCGGGTTTGGATTTTTCAGGAAATTACGGTTGTGTGGGCAATATTGGCTCTCCCTAAGGTTTTGTAGTAGTAGTGTAGTACCCCTTTGAATTGTTTTTTGAAAATATGTTTCGTTTAAAATATGTTTTTGAGTTTTATGAATAGACAGGTGTCCCGTTCTGTCTTTTTACCGGATAGATTTGTAGTACCTTAAAATTAAGCTGCATTCGCTGTTGAACAATTTCTTAACTTTTAGGTGTGTTTTTAGTAACATGATGCCTCTACTTTCGCCACGAAATTAATTCACCCCAGTTTAATCGTGGTGTCATCTCATCAAAGCTTAATAGAGCAGATGATGTTGTTGCCACCAGTATTCAAAAACAAAAAAAATGATAAAAAATTTATTCTTTACTTTCATGCTGTTCTTCCTTACCTGCTTTGGAAGAAATGATTTAGCAGCACAAACCACACAAGCTTCGATATCGGGAGTCATTTCCGACGATAAGAGCCAGCCAATTCCCGGGGCTTCGGTTCAGGTGCGGAATGAATCGACCGGATTTACGACTTCGACTACAACCAATGCAAAAGGGGTATATACCTTTAAGGAACTTCCCCTGGGAACGCCTTATAGTGTGACTGTAAAATATGTTGGATTCGGTGACCAGAAAAGGACAGGTTACTCCCTGAACCAGGGTGATGCCGTAAGGGTAAACATTAGCATGCAGGATAATGTACAAAGTCTTTCAGTGGTTGAAATTGTAGGCTCAGGAATGAAAAATAAGACGGAAAACTTCGGTGCAGCAACAACGGTTTCGGCGAGGGATATTGCGAAATTACCTGTAAACGGGCGGAACTTCACCAGTTTAATGGATCTTTCTCCGTTAAGCAGGGGAGGAAGCCTGATGGGGCAATTGGGATCGTCTACCAATTATACCATTGACGGGATGAATGCAAAGAACCCAACCTCAGGTGGCTCAACCACCAGCCGCTCGGGTGCCCCTTACTCACTTTCTATGGAAGCTGTGCGTGAGTTTAAGGTTGTGACCAACCAGTATGACGTGACCCAGGGCCGTGCCGGTGGAGGTACAATCAGTGCCGTAACCAAGTCGGGTACCAACACACTGACGGGGAGTGCATTTACTTATGGCCGCGCAGACTGGCTGGCGAGCAGGTATGCAATCAACGGAAATAAACGGATATCTGATTTCTCTACCTATCAATATGGATTCTCTTTGGGTGGTCCCATCATCAAAGATAAATTACACTTCTTTGTAGCCTGGGATCACCAGAGGGAAGCCCGTCCGCTGCAAATTGCCAATATCCAATCTTCAGCAGATGAAACCAGGCTTAAACTGACACAATCTACTTTAGATAATTTTGTTGGCATTGCACGTGAGAAATATGGGGTGTCAAATAACAAACAATTTGGTGAATTCGATAAACTGAGAGGTTCTGACGCTGCTTTTGCCCGTATTGACTGGCAGATCAATGAGAAAAACTTATTGACCATCAGGGACAATTATACCAATGACAGAAATAATCTTGGACTAGAAGACAATACGGCGATTAACCTGTATGAGTCCTATGGTAACGATAAGAATGTGGAAAATAACTTATTGGCGACTTTACGTACTTCTATCAGTCCCCGCTTAACAAATGAGCTGAAAGCCATGCATTTGTACACTTATCAGCAAAGTAGTCCTGGCAGCGAGCTTCCTTCGGCAAATATCCCGCGTGCGGTAGTGGAAGGGTTGGAATCTTCGGTGGGAGGTACTACCTTGAATACCAACATCCAGATTGGCGGTCACCGTTTTGCCCAGGAAGGATTTGAGAACAATGTCTTCCAATTGGTAGATAACTTATACTTTAATACCGATAAGGTAAAATATACATTTGGTGCAGACCTGATGTATACCCGTGCACATTCTGTTTATGGCAGTGAGCTGAACGGTAAGTTTTTCTTCGGTAATACACAGACGGCTAGCGGGGATGTGGTTTCTGCCATAGATAATTTTTCTAATCTGACACCTTACCGTTATACCAGGGAGGTTCCATTGATCGCCGATCCCAGTGTAACACAAGGCATCTTCAATTCTGCCCTTTATGCGCAGATGCAGACTAAACTGGCCAAAGGATTGGAAATGAATGCCGGTATCCGTGCGGACTATACCCATTACCCTGCTGCTCCATTGAATCAGTTGGTGTATGACGAATTGGGTTTACGTACTGACAATTCCCTGTCTACTTTTCAATTCCAGCCACGTGTACAATTTACGCTCGACGTAAATGAAGAACACCGCGACTATGTACGTTTTGGTGCCGGTATTTTTGGTTCAGATATCAATAATTACGCAACGATCAATAACAGGGTATTCGATGGTACACGGATTGCCTCCGTTGATGTAAGAACACCTAACGTACCTACGCCAAACTTCCCGGGTTACCGTAATGATCCCTCTACCTCGCCTGGTGTAGAACTTTTTGATATCCCTGGGGTCAATAAACTGATCACCATCAACACCAATGCAAGTGACGCACGTGTACCTGTAGTTTATAAAGCGAATGCTTCTTATAACCACTTCTTTACCGATAAATTGAGAGCGGGTATTACTGGTTATGCGACACTGGCGAGACATAACTATATGTATGTTGACCGCAATATGGTCACTACACCATTCTTTACCCTGGAGAATGAAGGAGGAAGAGGCGTATATGTGCCAGCTTCATCTATTAAAGACAATTCTCCGGATTGGCAGCAAGGCCGTATCAGCAATAAATTGGGCCGTGTGCTGGAGATGAACAGTAAGGGTAAAATCAACCAGTTTGCAGTGGTCGTTGACGCAACTTATCAATATTTTAAAGATGGTGAGATTACCGTAAGTTATACCTGGAATGATACCAAAGACAACACATCTTATAACGGTAACGTAGCCAATACTGCTACCTTATCTTTTCCGGTAGAAGATGATCCCCGTGATTTAAGTAAAATGAGTTATTCTGATAACCAGTTCCGTAATAAGATAGTGGTATATGGTACACTGCCTACATTTGCAGGATTTAGTGTGGGTGTACGTTACTCAGCAATCAGCGGAACAAGGTATAGCCTGCTTTCAGGTGGCAATACCAACGGTGATTTTGTGTCGGGAACAAATGACCTTGCTTATATTTTTGATGTAAACAATGCAAGTGTGCCGCAAAATGTACGTACAGGATTACAGGCTATCCTGGATAACCCAAATGCAAGTCAGAGTTTAAAAGACTATATCAATAAGTACTCCGGTAAAATGGCAGAGCGAAATGGTGGTGTAAATGGTTTCTATGGTACGGTAGATTTAAGAATCAGTAAGAAATTCAAAATCTACAAAACGCATAGCATTGAGTTTTCAGGAGAGCTATTTAATGTAGCGAACTTATTGAATAAAAAATGGGGTGTAAACGAGTCAATGGGCAACCAGTCATTGTACTCATTGGGAACACCTAAAACAGATACAGCTCCGGCACAACCCGGATTTAACACCACAACCAATCAGTTCGTATACCGTGTAAACAATTCTGGTATTGCCTCTCCATCAGGAAATCCTTGGCAAGGTCAGTTTGGCGTACGTTATTCGTTCTAATTTCTTTTCTTTTTAAATACAACAAATCCCGATGGTGCCTTCGCCATTGGGATTTGTTGTTTATGACCGGCTAAATAGGGAAGAATCAGTAAAATTGGTAGGAACTCCCGTAATGTGTATCCTAATCCTTAGGCAAACAAGACTGATTTTTGTAAATGAGGATGAAGCTGTCTAAAAATGAAGAATTTGTGTGATGGATAAACGTGTAAATATTGCTGGTGAAGGGGGAAAGCCATTTCTGCATATCAAATGTGTTGTTTTTACTTGGGATAAAACCCTTAAAATACTGTTAAAGAAAAAGGACAGGCAAGGCTGCAGAACTTTTCCTGAAGGGATGGTCAGGTTGGATGAAAATCTGGATGAAGGCGTGCGGCGTATGATATTTTCGGTAACAGGCGTAAAAACGATGTTTTTCCGGCAGGTTGAAGTCCGGGATCGGGCATCAGCTACGGATGCAGAAGAGAAAAAAATAGGATCTCTACCCTTACAGCGGATACTGACTATAAATTTCTATGCCATCATCAGGAAAGAAGAATTAAAAAAGGGTCCGGATGAAGAATTGTACAGCTGGCACGGTATCCATTCAATCCCGAAGCTAGACAATGAGGATGTGGAGTGTTACCGCAAGTCTTTTGGGAAAATTCAGCGGAACCTGAATTATGATCCAATCTGCTATTATTTTCTTCCGCAGGTGTTTACTATGGCAGAATTACAGGGAGTATACGAACAAATCCTCGCAATGCCCATGAACAGGGGTAATTTTTACCGGAAAATCAAGGGGTATGATATCCTGAATAAATTGTCCATGACCCGATCTGTTGCGCTCTCCAGGCCATCAGAGCTCTACCAATTTAATTTGCAGAAATATTTTCAGGGCCTGGAAAATGGTTTGGCAAAGACATGGTGACCCCGGGTGTTGAAAGTGCTGAGGTAAGAAATTGATCAGCGGATATGGTGTAATGCGCAACGAAAATCATATTTTTAGCAGATTGAATAGGATTCAATTTGAGCTACACCAAATATACACATGCCCTGCCGGAACAAACCCTCATCTGCAAAACGGAATAGCATTAAACAATCAGCACCGATTAGTTTTTATACTGGACTGTTTAAACCGCGGGCAATTTTATATTATCTGTTGCTCTTACTCTTTTCTTCCTTTCATGCGTTTGCACAACCAAAGTGTAAAATTGAATATTTTTCTACAGAAAATGGGCTTTCACACAATTCTGTCACCAGTCTGCTGAAAGATCACAACGGATTTTTATGGTTTGCCACCTGGGGTGGTCTCAACCGGTTCGACGGTTATCAGTTTCTTTCCTATAAATCTGTGCCAGGTGACAATTCCCCGCTGACCAACGACAGGATTGATGACATTGTAGCCGACGGAACCGCCAACTTATGGTTAATGGGAGCCGGAAAACAGGTGTATAAATTCAACAGGGAAAATGGAGCTTTCCTCAATATTTCTGCACTGGTCAGTAAGGAAAGAGGATACCAGGTGTTTTTTGAGAAAATCTGCAAACTCAGAGACGGATCTATCTGGCTTTTTTCTGCTGAAAAGGGATGGTTCTCTCCCCAAAAGGATGGGCCTCAGCACAAGGAAGTTTTTAAGAGGTACGGACAGGGGGCCGGTACGGATGTACAAGTCCCATTCGATCAGTTCAATTTTATGGAACAGGACAAACAGCTGAATGTCTGGATTGGTTCAGTCAAAGGCCTGATCCGTATGAGAAAAGATTCCAAAGGCCTGTTTAAACCGCTGGCTGTTGATCCTGCTATCGCCAGGAAAAACTTTAGTACCTTCACTGAAGGAGCAGCAGCAGTTTATTTTGGAACCAACGAAGGAGAATTGGTGATTTACCATAAATATACAAACAGTTTCAGTATCAGGAAGTCTTCGGGCAGCCCCCTGAATGCACTAAAGTTGTCGCTTAAAAAAAATGTCATCTATGCCGCCACCGGAAATGGTGCCTTATTGACAATGGATTTAAACGGAAACCGAATAACTGTTTCCGTGGTGGATAAGAATCCAATTCATACCATTTACGAAGACCGCTCCGGTATGCTTTGGATACAGCCGGATAAACGTGGAGTCATCAGGTTCGATCCATATTCTGCAACATCAAAACACTATACCCAGGTGGCCGACCGGCAGGTGGATCCCAAAGTCAATTATTTTAAAGTTTTTGAAGATAAACGCGGATTGGTTTGGGTGAATATGAAGGGAGGAGGATTTGGTTACTATGATGCCGGAAGAGATCAGGTTGCCTATTTCTATAACAAGCCCAATTCCATCGACAGACAGTTTTCTAATGTAGTGTATAAGGTTTTTTATGACCCGCAGGACGTGATGTGGCTCAGCACAGATGACCGGGGGATTCATAAGGTCATCTTTCAGGACCATCAGTTCAGTCAGCAATTAGTAGACAGGCACACCATCGATAAAGCAAATAATGAAATCAGGGGCATCCTGTACGATAGGAACAAGAGATTATGGTTTGGTGTGAAAAGTGGAAAGCTGCTATTGTACCGTGATGGTCATCAGCTCAGTGATCAGGTATTTGTCAATGAACCTCCTGGGGGACTTGGGCCGGTTTACACGATGTTAGAGGATAAGGCGGGGAACATCTGGTTTGGTACTAAAGGAAACGGCTTGTTTAAGGCCAGTCCGACTGACCCTGCCAGGACACGCTACCGGCTTAGTCATTTTGTCAATGATCCGAAGGATGGACACAGCTTAAGCAGCAATCAGGTGTATGCGTTATTACAGGATAAAAAAGGACAGGTCTGGGTCGCTACTTTTGGCCGGGGACTGAACCTGGTCAGGGAAAGGGGAAATCAACTGGATTTTCTGCAAATGAACCGGATGGCCAGGAGCTATCCCCAGGGTTCGTTTCAGCAGATAAGGCACCTGGCCTCGGATGAAAAAGGGCATGTTTGGGCAGGTACCACAGACGGTTTGCTGATACTGGATATTTATTCCCCGGAATTCCGGACTAAAACTTACCGTAAACAGCTGGGAAAAAAAAATAGCCTTGGGAATAACGATATCCAGTTTATTTACCGTGATGCAAAAAACAGGATGTGGTTGGGCACCTCCGGAGCGGGACTGGAGCTTGCCGGAGGAAAAGATGCCATGGGGTCGCTCATTTTCAAGAATTTTCCAACAAATGATGGCCTGGGAAATAGTTATCTCCTGGGTTGTGTGGAAGATCAAACGGGCAGGTTGTGGATCAGCTCCCATGGCGGACTGAGCAGGTTTGATCCCGGTACACACACCTTCCGTAATTTTGATACTTATGACGGACTGCCCAAGGTTAATTTTTCAGAAGGCGCAGCGCTGGGCACTGCAAATGGCGACCTTGTTTTTGGTACGGTCAAAGGTTTTATCAGATTCAGGCCGGCTGACATCAGGGATGAAAAAGTAAAGACAAACCTTGTTTTTACCGGTTTGGAAGTAAATAATAAAACCAGGAGTACCCGGAATGGAATGCTGCAGAAGGATATCAATTACCTTTCCATGCTCTGCCTGAAACACTATGAAAACAGCATTAGTATAACCTATGTCACGCTTTCCCAGCGGTATGCCAATAAACAATGGTATGCTTACAGGCTAAAGGGATATGAAAAGGAATGGCAGTTGAATAACGGAGAGCAGAGGAGTACCTATACCGACCTTCCCCCGGGAAAGTATACTTTTGAAGTGAAAAGCATGAACAAAGACCTGTATGCGCCTATGCCTTATCGGCGGCTGGAAATTGTCATCTCACCAGCATTGTGGCAAACCTGGTGGGCCTGCCTGGGTTACCTGATCCTATGCATCATTTTAGTGGAAAGTATTACCCTGGTAGTTCTTCCCATCAGGTTATTCGATAATGAACACTTTCCTTTCTTCATAAACGATTTCATCAATCGGCAGAAAGCAGACGCTACTGTACCTGCTCAGGAAGGAAGAGGGGTTCAATTGAGTCCGTCTGCCGTTAAAATGGTTTCCAGGGATGATGATTTTCTGAGGGAGGTAGTTCGTATTGTAGAAGATGGCATGGTCAGTACAGCATTCAATATCGACCAGGTGGCGGAAACCATAGGGATGGCCAGGACAACGTTCTACAGGAAATTTAAGCAGCTGACAGATTTAACACCTGTTGAATTTGTGAGGGATATGCGCCTGCAGCGGGCAAAGCAATTACTGGATGGCGGAGAGACGAATATTTCCATTGTAGCCTATACCTCTGGATTCAATGATGCGAAATACTTCAGTACCTGTTTTAAAGAAAAATATCAGCGCTCTCCATCTGCGTATCTCAAGCAAAAAACATAGGTTTTATACCTGAAAGGATCGATTGGTTAGAATTTACACCTATTTCACCAAATTTTAAACCCCTTTTTGGGCTTGGCCGGCTAGGTTTGTGTACAGCAATGAATGTTTCAAAGCTGTATAATCTTATGTATGATCAGATGAAAGGTTTAAAAAAAATGTCAATAGCAGCCATGGTGGTTTTGTCTTTTGTGGGTATCAGTACCCATGGTCAGGACCAGCATCCGGATAGGCTAAAATTATGGTATGCTCAACCAGCCGATAATTGGAATGAAGCCCTGCCGATAGGGAATGGGAAACTCGCAGGAATGATCTTTGGCGGAGTGGAGAAAGATGAGGTCCAATTGAATGAGGAAACCATTTGGGCCGGGGAACCTGGTAATAATATAATTCCAGAGGTATATGACCCCATCGTCAATATCCGTAAATTGTTGTTTGAGGGCAGTTACCAACAGGCACAGGATCTTGCCAACACCACCTTCCCAAGACAGTCACCACCAAATTCAAACTATGGAATGGCTTACCAGACTGCAGGAAGTCTTCTGATCAATTTTAAGGGGCAGAAAGCAATTAAGAACTACCGTCGTGAACTGGATGTGGCCAATGCGGTTTCAGCAGTAAGCTATGAGAGTGGAGGTGTCCGTTACCAGCGGGAGTATTTTGCATCACTGACAGATAGTGTGATCATCATTAGGTTGACGGCAGATCAGCCCGGTCATATTTCCATGGTGCTGGGCATGAACAGCCCTTTTAAAGACCATGTGGTAGCCACACAGCCGGGGAAACTGATACTTTCCGGGGTTTCCTCGACGGTAGATAATAAAAAAGGAAAGGTTCGTTTTCAGGTGCAGGTGCAACCTGAAGTAACAGGCGGAAGTATACAGCAGACAGAGAATACGATAGATATCCGGGAGGCAAATGCTGTTGTGCTGTATATTTCTATGGCAACCAATGTGCAGAATTATAAAGATATCAGTGCAGATGAGGAGCTCAAAGCAAGTCAGCACCTGGCCCATGTGAAGGGAAAACCTTATGCGGATTTAAAAAAATCGCATGTGGAAACTTATAAGAAATACTTCGATAGGGTATCTTTCGACCTTGGGTTTTCTGCTGCTGCCAGGAATACCACCGACCGGCGAATCCGGGAATTTGGCAATGGCAATGACCCTGCTCTGGTTGCCCTGTATTTTCAGTTTGGCCGTTACCTGCTCATCTCAAGTTCCATGCCTGGTAGTCAGCCTGCAAATCTTCAGGGGAAATGGAATGATAAACTTAATCCACCGTGGGACAGCAAGTATACCGTTAACATCAATACCGAAATGAATTACTGGCCGGCAGAGGTGACCGGTTTACCGGAGATGCATGAGCCACTTTTTGATCTATTGAAAGATCTTTCTGTAACCGGTCAGGAGAGTGCAAGGCAAATGTACCATGCACGCGGATGGAACATGCACCACAATACAGACCTGTGGCGTATTACAGGGCCGGTAGACGGAGGTTTTTACGGCATGTGGCCCATGGGAGGGGCATGGCTAAGTCAGCACCTGTGGCAGCATTATTTATATACCGGGGATAAGGTGTTTCTGAAGGATGTTTATCCGGTACTTAAAGGTGCAGCCTTGTTTTATGCCGATGTTCTCCAGGAAGAACCCGCCCATAAATGGCTGGTTGTCGCTCCTTCCATGTCACCCGAGAACACTTACATGAAAAATGTAGGGATCAGTGCGGGTACCACCATGGACAATCAACTGGTATTTGATGTGTTTTCAAATGTAGTGAGTGCCGCTACCATCCTGCAGCAGGATAAAAAACTTTCAGATACCTTGACTGGAATGATTAAACGTTTACCACCGATGCAGATCGGCCAGTTTTCACAATTGCAGGAATGGCTGATGGATTGGGACAAGGAACAGGATAGACATCGTCATGTTTCACATCTGTATGGTCTTTTTCCTGGCAGTCAGATCTCGCCATTTTTAAATCCGGAGCTTTTTGAAGCGGCAAGAAACACATTGGTGATCAGGGGAGATAAATCTACCGGTTGGTCGATGGGCTGGAAAGTGAATCTTTGGGCAAGGTTGCTGGATGGTAACAGGGCCTATAAGCTTATTGCCGACCAGTTATCCCCGGCACCAAAAGAGACGCAGGGGCAGAATGGGGGCACTTATCCCAATTTGTTTGATGCTCATCCGCCATTCCAGATTGATGGCAATTTTGGCTGTACGTCTGGAATAGCTGAAATGTTAATGCAGTCATACGACGGCTCCATACACCTGTTGCCCGCAATCCCTGGGGTATGGAAGCAGGGTAGTATCAAAGGGCTGATCGCCAGGGGAGGATTTGTGGTCGATATGTCCTGGAAAAATGGTCAGATCAGCTACCTGAAGATCAAGTCACAATTGGGTGGGAACTGCCGCATCAGGGTTCATGGTGAGGTGGAGCCTAATCTTAAAATTGCCAGCCCGGCGAAGGGAAGGAATTTAAATCCTTTTTATCGCATCAATGAAATTAAACAGCCCCTGATATCCGGAAAAGCTTCTTTAAAAGGTTTAGCAATAGCCAGAGGGAAACTGTATGATGTTAAGACCAGTGCCGGAGATTCTTATGAGCTGATCAAAGAATAGGATAACTGTGCTGTCTATTCTTCCAGGCTATATTTTTTAATCGGACAAATTGTACTAATTTCACGGCCATTCCGGGATTCAACATTCGGGGATGGCTTTACTGAAAAGCTCACCTGATCCTTAAAAAATAAATAAGATGGCCTACATAAAAAAGAATAGTACAGCTGACTGTGTTCAACAGGATAGGGATAGAACAAAACTATCAGGTTCTTTGAGGTATACCGGAGGTGTGTTATTGCTGTACATTTTGTGCTGTATTTTCAGCTGTCAGGATGAAAAACCACGCGGAAAGGAGACCAGGGCATCTTACAGGGCGATCAATAAAAACGATACCGCCATGCTCGACCTTACTTTTTACGACAAGGCATTCTATGGAAAGCTGGTCATCAATTTTAATGGGACCTTTAAGGATTCAGGAGAAGTGAATGGAGTACTGAAAGGGGATACCCTGAAGGGAACTTATTATTTTCGCCATATCGGAACAGCAAAGCGGGAGAGAGACCCGATTTCCCTGCTGAAAAAAGACAATAAACTCATTATGGGCGTGGGTACCATCGAAATCTACATGAATATGAGGTTTTTCAAAAAGACAGAGCCCATCGACTATGAAAAGGTGAAATATACATTCGAGCAGATCAATTAAAAATGTCAAGCTTAATGAGAGGAAGATAGTTGAGCCTCATTCTTCAGTAGAGGACAAAAGCAGGTATCGCGCATTTAAAAACTGTTTACAGCCAGAGAAAAGCCAGAGTCGCTGTGGCTTTTCTCTGGCTTTTCTATTTTGTTGTATGGGGGTACGGTATCCCTGGCTATGGTTTGTCCGACGTTCGGTTTCTTGTTAAAATATTGTTACACCTTGGTAATTGGTAAGAAAGAATTCTTAATAGAATAAGCTTTCTTGCAAAACAAGATTCAAGCCATGTGATGTGGATGATCTGTTATAACCTCATTAACTGCAATTTTTTATGAAGAGATACAATGTGATATGCTGTTTACCTGTGCTGATGATTTTGCTGTTCAGTTTAAACCTGAAAGCACAGCAGCCCTACTGGTTGGATGAAACTGTTAATGAGGTCAACAGAATGCCTATGCATTCTTCCTATTTTGTTTTTGAAAATGAAAAAGCAGCAGAGAAAAAGGACTGGAGATCATCTGCCAATTACCAAAGTTTAAATGGCGACTGGAAGTTCAGTTGGGCGGAAAAACCTGCAGACCTTCCTGTAGGTTTTGAGTCGGTACAGTTTGATGACAGCAAATGGAAGACCTTTAAGGTACCAGGCAATTGGGAGCTGAATGGGTATGGCTTCCCGATTTATACGACAAGTGGATTTGAATTTGCTTATCTGATGGGTGGAAAAGTTGATCCACCCTTAGTGCCTTTAAATTTTGATCCCACAGCGGTTTACCGCCGTGAGGTTGATATTCCTGCTGATTGGCAAAAAAAGCAAGTGGTTTTACATATTGGAGCAGCAAAGTCTAATTTATCTGTTTGGGTAAATGGCAGGTTTGTTGGCTATGGCGAAGACAGTAAACTGCCTTCAGATTTTGATATTAGTCCCTGGTTGAAACCCGGTAAGAATTTAATTGTCCTCAAGATAATGCGCTGGGGAGATGGGAATTATATTGAAGACCAGGACATGTGGCGATTGAGTGGCATCACCAGGGATTGTTATCTTCTCGCCAGAAATCCCATGCATCTGGAAGATATTGAAGCTATTCCTGATTTGGACAGTCTCTATAAAAACGGATGGTTAAATATCAGCCTGAAGTTGAATAAACCTGGAGCAGGGATAAGTGCAGAGGTAGCCTTGAAAGATGGGGACAAGGTCGTTAAACAGCAGCTCCTAAAGTTTGATGGAACTGATCAGGCCTTTTACAAAATGGACATGCAGTCGCCAAAGTTGTGGAGTGCTGAAACTCCGGCTTTGTACGATCTGACGGTCACCCTGAAAAACGATAAAAATGAAATCATCGAAATTATCCCGCAACGTATTGGTTTTCGTAAAATTGAAATCAAAAACGGCCTTTTTCTGGTCAATGGAAAACCTGTACTCATTAAGGGAGTCAACAGACATGAAACGGATCCTGTAACCGGACAGGTGATATCGAAAGAAGCCATGCTTAAAGATATTAAACTGATGAAACAGTTTAATATCAATGCAGTGCGTACCAGCCATTATCCGAATACGGAGTATTGGCTGGATCTCTGCGATGAATACGGGATTTATGTGGTGGGTGAAGCAAATATTGAATCCCACGGAATGGGATATGATATTACCAAAACCATGGCGAACAGGCCTACCTGGGTATCCGCCCACTTGATGCGGGTGCAAAGGATGGTGGAAAGGGACAAAAACCATGCTTCTATCATTACCTGGAGCATGGGAAATGAAGCCGGTAACGGGTATAACTTCTACTCTTGTTACCTGTGGATGAAGAAACGCGACAAGAGTCGCCCGGTGCAATATGAGCGTGCCGTGGCAGATTATAAGACCTTTACCTATGAATGGAACTCTGATATCATCTGTCCGATGTACCCGACACCAGATCGGATGCTTGCTTATGCTAAAGCTAATCCGGTTCCATCGCGACCATTTATTATGTGTGAGTATGCACATGCTATGGGCAATTCCCTTGGCAATTTTGTGGATTACTGGGAGATCATCAGGAAAAATAAACATGCCTTTCAGGGAGGTTTTATCTGGGATTTTGTAGACCAGTGTTTTCAAAGGGTCAATTCTAAAGGTGATACCGTTTATACCTATGGTGGCGACTACGAGCCGAAGGAAGCGATCACGGACTGGAACTACGCAGCCAAAGGTGTTTTTTATGCAAACAGAACGCCCTATCCCCATGCCTGGGAAATGAAAAAGGTTTATCAGGATATTCACACTGTGCTCAAAGAACAGCATAAAATTGAGGTTTACAATGAGAAGTTCTTTACCAACCTGGATAATGTACAGATGGAATGGGAAGTGACTGTCAATGGAAAATCTGTTGAGAAAGGAAAGATAACCTCAGTGAAGGTTGACCCTATGCAGAGCAAATCTTTCAGCATTCCTTATCATGCTCCTGCTAAAGGAGAAGCCTTTCTGAACCTGACGTACCGATTGAAATCTGCTGAACCTTTGCTGGAGTCCGGGCATATTGTTGCTGTTGAGCAGATCAAGCTTGGGGGCACTTATGTCAATGACCTGCATCTATCCGCTTCAGGGCAAATGGAGAAGATAGAAAATGGTAAAGAAGTTGAATTCAGATCGGTAAATTTCAGTATGACCTTTGATAAAGCAAAGGGAGTCCTGAAACAGTACCGTGTGGAAGGCAGGGAGATGCTGGACAGTCTGTATGGATTAAAGCCCAATTTCTGGCGAGCTCCGAATGACAACGATTTTGGTGCTGATCTGCAGCTTAAATTAAAGAAATGGAAAGATGCGTTTGCCAAGGCCAGGCTACTGGCCTTTGAAACTGAGGTTGCAGATGGGAAAGCCTTGGTTACCACCTCATTTTCGCTTCCTGATGTAGCTGCAAAGCTGACTGTGGTGTATACGATGAATGGAAAAGGGGAATTGCTCGTGAACCAGCATATGGTGGCAGATACAGCTGCTCACACAGAAATTCTTCCCCGTTTCGGAATGCAATGGATCCTGCCTGCCGGATATGGGCAAATTGAATATTATGGCAGGGGACCGCAGGAAAATTATCAGGACAGGTCATTCAGTGCTCATGTCGGTGTTTACCGGCAGTCGGTTAAATCACAGTACTTTCCTTACGTTACCCCACAGGAGACAGGTAATAAAACAGGCATTAGGTGGTTCAAAGTCATGGATAAGTCGGGCAAGGGTTTTGTTGTGACTTCGGATACCCAATTGAGTATGAGTGCACTTCATTATTTTGATGCAGACCTGGATGATGGGGATAAACGTCACCAGCGCCATGCTGCTGATATCAGTGCACGGCCGGAAACCCAGTTGAATATAGATTTTAAGCAAATGGGAGTGGGGGGGATTGACAGCTGGCGATCAAGACCACTGGAGCAGTATCAGTTACCATTCACAGGTTATAATTTCAGTTTTATGATTAAACCAATCCGATAAGGACTTATATGAAAAACGCAGTGGCATCCACCAGCTGCGTTTAACAATTATTAACTATTTCCAAGAAGATTTTGTACCAAAGGAGAGGATATACTCAAAGTGTTTATCTTCTCCTTTGGTCTTTAGTGCATATTTTTAATATCCGGGATTTTGTACCAGGTAAGGATTGGCATCAATTGCTGTTGCAGGAATTGGGAAGAGTTTTGCAGTAGGTTTATAGGAGCTCTTTAAGGCACCCAGTACGGCATCTGCCTGTCCTGTACGTTTCAGGTTATACCAACGGTAAGCCTGTTCACAGAAAAGTTCCTTACGGCTTTCAAGCAAAATTTCATCCAGCAATGTGGCCTGGTCGGTCGTTGTACTGGCTGTTGCTTCAGCCCTTGAGCGGATCATATTCATATCGCTCAGTGCACCGCTCAGGTTCGTTCCTGTCCTGGCTCTTGCTTCAGCCCTGATCAGGTACTGTTCTGCGAGGCGAAGTACGGTAGGAGACTCTGCTACACCTGCAGCAACTGCCAATGCATTGGTGGTATACTTGTATTTGAAAGGCAAGACCTTTATGGTTGTACCGATGGTATCACGTCTCATCCATTTCTCGCGGCGCTTGTCTGTATCACTGAAAAGCGCCACAAATGAACCACGTAATTCATACTGTGCCGTTCCTCCGAAAGAAGGAAGAAATGTTCCGGCTTCCATGGTATACTGATTGGTTACATTAATTGGCGGGGACATCTGCCAGATGCTTTCCGTATTGTTTTTTACCCATACGCCATTAGTGATATTAGCAGTTGGGATCAGGCTGTAAAGGTTGGAAGCAATAACTTCCGAAGCATTACTTTCTGCTGCAGTATAATCTCCGTTAAAGAGCGATACCCTGGCCAGCAAAGCAGTGGCTACAAAACGGTTCACCCCAAGCCTGGTATTGGAAGATGCCGTATAATCAGGCAGCAAATTGGCTTTGGCATCTGTCAGGTCGGCAATCATCTGTGCATAAATTGTGGCGATTGGTGTTTTTGGCATCACTGCATTCACTGCTACATTTGTTGTCAATACCAGGGGTACTTCTCCGAAACTGTTGACAAGGTTGAAGTAGCAATACGCACGGATGGCCTTGGCTTCTGCAGTATAGGATTTCTTTACCGCATCTGAAGTTCCGCTATATTTCTGTAGTCCCTCAATGATGGCATTTGCCCTATAGATGGTGCTGTACCAATCGCTGAAAATGGAAGACTGGAAGGTACTCAGGAAAGAATAGGAATTGTTGAACAGTTCACTACTGGTCGCATTAATGCCGGTATACAACAGGTCATCTGCTTGAATAGAGCTGTAAACAGGAAGACTGGTACTCTGTGTAGTGCTGCCTGAAAGGCCTGTATAGAGTCCGGAAAGTGCATTTGCCGCCAGCTTATCTGACGAAAATACGGTTTCTGTGGTAATTTCATTGATTGGCGGATTGATGTCTACAATTTTCTCACAGGCAGAAAGTAAACATGTGGTGATTCCCAGTCCAGCCAGTATTATTTTGTTAAATGTCTTTTTCATGTGGTGTTGGATTAAAAAGTAAACTGTAAACCTGCAACGATACTGCGCAATGGTGGAGTAACTACCCCTTGCGATTCAGGATCAAAACCCTCATATCCGGTGATGGTGAATAGATTTTGTGCCTGGGTAAATACAGAAACTTTCTGTGCATGCAGCTTCGTCAATAGTTGCGTGGGCAGTGTGTAAGAAAGGCTGACATTTTTTAACCGGATAAATGAAGCATCAACAAGGTTTGCATCCGATCCTGACCAGTTGCTGTAGGCCAGATACGAAGGAAGTCCGTTTGTTCCGGCAGTTCCTGCTGTCACCAAATAGTCCTGCGAGCCTAAGGCAAGGTAATCGTTCACTACGCTGGAAGCCATGTTATACATATATCCCGGAGGATAGAAGGAAGATGTGGCAAGGCTGCGTCCTTTTTGTTTAACAAACTGGAAAGTGAAATCAAGGTTAAAACCTTTATAAGTAAAGGAGTTGGTTAATCCCCCGAAATATTCAGGTTGCATAGGGCCTGCATAATAACGGTCACCACGTCCTGTTGCTGCAAATCCTGTAGTTGGATTTCCGCCAGAACCATTGAAATCTGTAAAGGCAGGCAGATTTGTTGTCGGATTGATCCCGGTATACTGATACACATAATATGAACTGATCGGATTACCCACCAGGTATTGTGTATAATAGGAAGTCTTTTCTATACCAGGGAAGGACAATAGTTTATTGTTATTCTTACTGATGTTGAAACTGGATGTCCAGTTGAAGGTCTTGGTCCTGATGTTTGTACTGTTGAGGCTAAGTTCCAGTCCTGAGTTTTGTACTACGGCTGAAAGGTTGCTTTGGTAACCTGAAAATCCTGTTTGCGGACTTAGCGGATACGTAATCAGCTGGTTGCCGGTACGGTTTCTGTAATACGAGGCCGTCATAGACAAGCGGTCGTTCAGGAAGCCCAGCTCCAGTCCGCCTTCCAGTTTTTTAGTGCTTTCCCATTTGAAGTCATCGTTAGCGATCCTTGAAGGGTTCAGGCTTGATGTTCCATTGTACACAGAGGAGTTTGCAGTATAAGATGCCAGGTACTGATAATCACCAATTTCATCACTCCCCACTACACCATAACTACCGCGTAATTTACCAAAGCTAAACCAACTCAACTGGTCTTTCAGCCATTTTTCTTCACTGAATACCCAGGCTGCACCAATGGATCCGAAGTTTCCGAACTTATTGTTAGGGCCGAACCTTGAGGATCCGTCACGTCTGAAATTGGCATTTACAATATATTTATTCTGGATATTATAGTTGATACGCCCAAAGAGTGAAGCAAATTTATAGTCTTTTGAAGCTGTACTTGTAGAGACTGTGGTTGCCAGTGACATATTCTGGAGAAGGTCATCACTGGAGAATCCAGAAGCAGAAATAGAGTAAGGTTGTTTAGATTGTCTGAACTGATAAGTCCCTCCGGCAAGTAAATTCACTGTTCCTATACCTAGTTTTTTATTATAGGTAATCTGTGGTTCTACAATGTAGTTATTGGAATAAGTATAAGCATAGGATGCTGTACCGGAATTGACTACGCTATAGGCATCACTCAGTGAGGTAGAAGGCCTGAGGACCACCTGGTTCATGTCCGTTTTGCTGTAGCCCATGGTGGTCTTGATATCCAGTCCTTCCAGGATATTATACTTAACATTGAGACTGGTCATTAGGTTACTTGTACGGTTGTCATTGGTCTGGTAGAGGTAACCATAAGGGTTTCCGGGACCGGCAACCCAATATAATGTGCCATCCGGTTTGTAGATTGGGTAATTTGGCGGCAATGAATAAGCAAAAGTAGCGATATCTGTTGTAGAGATATTGTTTTTATCTGTTGAATACATCACTGAGACACCCAGGGTAAGTTTCTGGTCCAGGGAAGCATGGTTAATACTTACTTTGGCACCCCCGCGTTTATACGTCTGGTCACCCGGATACACATTTCCTTCCTGGTGGTAGTTTCCGCTGATGTAAAAATTGGTACGTGCATCACCACCGGTGATATTGGCATTGATATCATGTGTCAATGCAGTTCCACCCAATAGTTCTTTCTGCCAGTTGGTACTGGTGTTCGGATCCCATGACACCAGGTCTGGTGCATTGGTCGCATTTGGCGTGGTTGGGTTGGTAGTAAGATTGGCAAACCCCTTTCTTCTGAGGGCAAGGTATTCGTCTGTATTCAGCATATCAACAAAGTGGGGAACCACTGCTGCTCCTGAAGAGGCATTTACGCTGAACTTCGTTTTACCGGCAGTTCCTTTCTTTGTAGTAATCAATACCACACCATTTGCACCTCGTGATCCATAGATCGCTGTCGCATCGGCATCCTTTAACACCTCAATACTTTCGATATCAGATGGATTAATGGTGTTCATTGGACTGGTATTCCCTTCAGCAGAAGGGAACGCAGAAGAGGCTGCTGTAAGGTTGATCGGTTCTGATATAAAAGGAACTCCATCTACAATATAGAAAGGACGGTTGCTCTTGCCAATAGAATTGGATCCACGAATTTGTACGTTTATTCCTGCACCCGGTAATCCGTTTGTCTGGGTAATAGATACACCCGGTAAACGTCCCTGTAATGCCTGTAAAACATTCGTTACCGGCTGTTTTTCAATATCTTTAGCCGATAATCCTGTTTGTGATCCGGTACTGGTTCTTTTGGTGGTGGTTCCATAGCCGATAACCACAATCTCATCCAGCCTGGCTGGATCCGGTTTCATGGTCACTTTCAGTGTGGTGGTTGAATTTACCACAACTTCTTCAGTTTTATACCCGATAAAAGAGAATTCGAGCACAGTATTGGGCGCAGATATACCCAACGCAAAATGACCTTTTGCATTGGTCGTAGCCGTTTGGAATCCTGTTTTTGCCCGGATAGAAACACCAATCATGGCTTCCCCGTTTTCATCCAGGACATCTCCTGAAACGACGAAACCCTCCCGTTTCTCTTCGTCACGATCAGTACTAACAAGAGGGGACGCTGAAGGAGCTGTTTCAAATTCATTCATGGATTTGACTACCACGAACTGATCATTGATCACCTCATAAGTTAGTTTATCCGATTTCAGGACAGCATTCAGGACATCCTTTACTTTTATATTTTCATAATTGCCACTCATCTTTGAATTGCTGTTCCTGATGACATTATTATAAACCAGGCGGAACTTGGCTTTGGCAGCAATTGACTTGAGGATACTTTCCAGTTTTTGTTCAGAAAAGGCGATGGTTACCCGCTTTTCGATGAGTTGTGCTTCTGCCGGGGCCGACCAGCTAAGCTGACCTGCAAAAGCGATAACCAGAATTTGCATAAATGAAAATTTCATAATCTTGATGAGTATCGAGCGTGCATCCACTGCAGCTGGCCGATGGAAACCGTTACCGTCTCCAGGCGCAAAATTTTGGGCACAGTCTGGTCTATTGGACAATTTGTTGTACATTTGATTGGTTTAAGTAGTAAGAATTAGGCTATTGAATCATTGCAGCAGGGTGTTCGTAGCACTCCTGCTGTTGCTTTTTATGGTGGTTGAGTAAAGTTTATTTCATTAGTCGCATCCTCCTCCCTGAAGTGTAATTTTATCCTGTTTAAGTGCATATCTGGAATTGAGTACAGAGGAAATCACTTTGAGTGTATTTTCAAGGGATTGGTCTGTCACATCTGCCGATACAGAGCAGTTGGTATATTTTTCATCTCCGGTGGAGATTTTGACATTGAATTTTTGTTCAATCCGGCGACTGACTTCGCTGAAGGTTGCATTTTCAAAGTTCATGTCATATTGTGTACCATGGAGAATTTGTGGTTTTTCCGTTATAGGGGTAGTGATGATGCGTGGCAGTTGCGTGACATTGAGTACCTGGTATTCCTGTCCGGGTATCACCAATACAGTAGCAGGGGAAGGTTTGCCGGCAAGGGCTTTCGCTGTGATGGCCACTTTTCCGGTGAGAACGGTTAATTTAAAGGTTTTTGCCTCATGATTCTCCTTGATATAGAAACTGGTTCCCAGTACCCGCGCTACATAACTACCAGTTCTGATGAGGAATGGATGCTTCTTATCTTTTGATACTTCAAACAGTGCTTCCCCATACAGCGTAACTTCACGTGTGGTATCACTGAATTTTGAAGGGAATTCCAGTCTGCTGTTGCCTTTAAGCCAGACAATGGAATGATCGGGCAAGTGTATTTTTGTTACTTTTCCATTGGCAAGGTTCTCTACTTTCTTTTGGACAATTGGATCTGTGCGTTGCTGCCGGGAGCTAAGGATACCAATCGTTGCAATAATGGCGACAGATGCCGCAGCAGCAATCTTCCACCAGGAAAGAAGTCCGGTGGCTGGACTGGTCGATTTCTTTTGGGTGATCTCCCTGAAGAGTCTATCCATAAGCTGGGTCTTACTCTCCTTCTGAAGATTCCATACGGTGCGTTCCTCAGGAGTTTGTGCATACCAATTTTCCAGTTGGGCCAACTCCTCCTGGGAAATGGTATTTTCCATTAGCTTTTTAGCTAAAATTTCAATCTCCGTATTTTGTTTGTCCGGGTGTTTCATAGGCGTTATACCTATTAGTACAAGAAATGGAAGCAAACCCTTGGTTGGTATTGAAAAAAAATGATTTTTTTTTCAATTACCTGTAAATAAATAGTAAAAGAGAGAAAATTCCCAGGTTCAGGTTGTTTTTTAGATGTTTTAGTGCTTTGGTGATATGACCTTCTACTGTTTTTTCACTGATTTCCATTTTTGAAGCAATTTCCTTGGTGGTCATGCCTTCGTTTCTGCTTAATTCAAATACCATACGGCATTTTTCCGGAAGTTGGGCAACCAGAGTCTCAATCTCTTTCCTTATTTCATCGAAATCAAGCCAGTTTTGTGTTGCATTGTCGGGTAGTGTGTCTGCCATGATACCATCTATAGCTGTAGCCTGGTGTTTGGCACGTTCCGCGAACTTTGCATAAATCCTGTATTTTAGGCTGGCCGAAAGATAGGTGCGAAAAGTATATTTAAGTATGGTTTGATGGCGTGTATTCCATATGGAAAGGAAAACATCCTGGAGCACTTCTTCGGCGTCATCCTGGGAGTGAAGCTTTTGAAGTGAGATTTCCAGCATTTTGTCCCAGTAGCGATGGAAGAGCACAGCGAATGCCTTGTCGCTGTTCTGCTTCAATAATGAAAATAAAACTTCATCCGGTTCCTCGCTCAACCTTCCCATGTATAATTTAATAATTTCCTAATATAATGTTTAAGATTGATTTGTCAAATTAATACAGAATGCGGCCTTATGGAGATTTCACTCCCATTATGGGAATGAAGCTACTGGAACCTCAGCCTTTTCAGGATTGGAACGGTTAAACGCTATAAAAATAATGATGCTCAATGACACGAAAACCGCACCCACCAATGCGGTATAACTTACGCCCGAACCTCCTGAAATTGCAACTCCACCACCAAAGGCACCCAGTGCATTTCCTAAGTTAAATGCCAGCTGAGCCATGGCACCACCCATCATCGCCCCGCCTTCAGAATGTACCAGGAACAATTGTTGCTGCGGAGCTGAAACACCAAACAGGCAACCTGCAATGATACACATCATAAAGATAGAGAGCTGGTCATATTTGCCAAAAAAGAAGATGGTCACCAGTGCCAGTACCATGATAAACTGGATCATCATGGCCACCATACCAGGCGCATAACGGTCAGAGAAACGCCCGCCTAAATAATTTCCCAGACACATACTGCCGCCCGATAATACCATTAGAAATGGAATCACATCGACATTCAATCCTGCAACCTGTGTCATAAAAGGGCTGACGTAGCTATACCAGGCAAAAATCCCTGCATTTCCGAGTCCTGTGACGCCCATCAGTAACCAGGGCTCTTTTTTCGATAAAAAGGAAAACTGCCCTTTAATATTGCTTTTGGGCTGTGGCTGAAGCACAGGAATCCAGCGAAGAATAGCCAGGATGGTCAGTACCCCGCAAACGGCGGTAAACAGAAATATTAAACGCCAGGATACATAGTGTCCCAGCAGATTTCCAAGAGGAACCCCCAAAAGATTGGCAACTGTCATTCCCATCATCACACTTGCAATGGCAGCATTGACTTTACCATCTTTTGCCAGTCGGTTGGCAACAATCACGCTGACACCAAAGAAGGCTCCATGCGGAAAGCCGGTGATGAAGCGTGCACAGAGGGCAAGCCAATAATTTGGAGCAATGGCGGTTAGGCAACTGCCAACAGAAAAAATAACCATCAGTAAAACGAGAATCCGGCGAAGAGGATAATTCCTGGTGACGATCACAATCAGCGGCGCACCGATACAAACCCCAAGGGCATAGGCGGCTATCAGATTGCCAGCCTGGGCAATAGAGATATCCAGTTTATGGGCAACATCAGGTAAAATACTCATCATGATAAATTCGGCAAGGCCTAAACAAAAGGCACCCATGGACAAGGCAAATAAGCTTTTTCTCATTCGTAAAAGGTCAATATAATTTCGGCTGCAAATAAATAGACAATCTTGTGAAAGAAACTGTCCTGTATTGCTCATTTATTGTCTAATTTTATTCGTTTTCCGATCTATAGCTTATATTATGTCTCCAAAAGTAAAATATGAACAAATCTCTCAGGATATTGGTGCTTCATTCCGTTACGAATGGTCGGTTCGTGATTATAAAAAGGAGATCCCTCTGCATTTCCACCCTGAATTGGAAGTGACTTATATCCACAGGGGATCGGGTTACCGTATGGTTGGAGATTTCCTGGAGCCCTTTTTTGAAGGAGAAGTGCTTTTTTTTCCGGCGAATGTACCGCATTGTTGGATCTATGATCCGGAAAGCTGTCCTCCGGATGGTAACCGGGAGTGTCTTTTTGTGCAATTCCTTCCTTCTGTACTGGAGAAGGGAGTTTCTTTTTTTGGGGAATGGGAACTTTTCGCACGTTACCTCCTTTCCAGACAGCAAAGCCTGAAGCTTGAAGGGGAAAGTGCTGAAAAGGTCAAAGTAATCATGAAAGCCATGACGGAACAGCAGCCCAACAGACGCCTGCTCTCCCTAATCGAGATTTTGCTGATCATTGCGGTGGACAAAGAGTATACACCAGTAGGCATTTCTGACCGTACTTTTAGCAAGATCACGAAACACATGGAGCGCCTGCAGGTGATCTTCAAGTATGTGATTGAAAACTACAAGGAAAAGATTACTCTTGCCGGGGTTGCTGGTGAAGTAAAAATGACCGAGACTGCTTTCTGCGCCTTCTTCAAGCGGGAAATTGGAAAATCTTTTACCACCTATCTCAATGAGTACCGCATTCAAATGGCCTGTAACCTGCTTAGGAACTATCCAGCATATAAAATCAGTGCCATTGCCTGGCAGTGTGGTTTCATGGATATGCCCTATTTCAACCGCTGTTTTAAGAAAATGAAAGGGGTAAGTCCAGCAGGATGGAGAAGTAACAGCCAGGAAATGACCGAATGATGGATTGGCTTTAAATAGGATAAATTGTTCTGGTTCCCAGCTCTCCGGCAACAAGGGCTTTTGTCGCCAGTCGATAAAACAAGGAGTGGTCTACAATTCCCGGAATCATTTTTACCTGATGATTTACCAGTTCAGGAACCAGTACACGATTGAAATAAATATCAGCAAGTAAATTACCGTTATCAGAAATCAGTGCACCATCCTTTTGGGTACTCATCCGCAATTTAATGGTGGCATCAGGATAATTATTCGCTAGTTTATGCATGACCACTGACTGGGCCTGAGGAAGAATTTCCAGTGTTAAGGGGTAAGTTCCGTCCAGTACAGGGCAGAGTTTGGATTCATCACCCATCAGAATAAACTCATCGGCCATTGAAGCCAGAATCTTTTCGGTCGTGTGGATGCCTCCGCCACTTTTCAATGCATTCAGTGCTGTGTCAAATTGGTCGCAGCCATCAAAATAAATGTCTAAATGGCTTAAGGAGGAAGGATGTAGTAATTTCAAGCCCTGTGATCTTAAAATTTCCGTAGTTTTAAAGGAAGAGGAAGTAAAGTTTAGAGATGCGCAAAGTGCTGAATCAGCACCAATTAAAGCGATCAGATTTGACACGGTAGTTCCAGCGCCAAGTCCTATAGTTTGTCCTGGTTTTAAAAATTGGAAGGCAGCTAGCGCTGCGGCTCGCTTGTAATCGGTCATGATGTCTCCGGCTTTAATTGATCTTTGGCTAAAATACCTACTTTAGTCGAAATACGGCGGGTCTTTCCAAGATTTTACAAATGCTCCCTAAGCATTCGCAGGATTTTCATCTTTAGGTGAAAGCGGCTCCAGCTGATAAAAGCACATAATGGCCATTGAAATACACACCAAAATAACCGGAAGATATAAATAAATCATTTTTATAGCCTTTAACGAGCTTTCAGTTTGGGGTTGACCACCATGGTATCCTCCTTTCGACAAAATGTATACTGCCACGACTCCAGATACCGCCATGGCAATTTTTCCGATGAACTGGTTGATGGCGGCAATCAGTCCCCCGACATTAATTCCTGTTTTCGATTCTCCATAATCCACCGGATCTGCCTGCATAGAGAAATATGCGGTATGACGCAGACCAAAACCCAAAGCAGAAATGATGGTGCCGGCAATTAGGAGATTAAACTGTTCCGCTGAGAAAATAAGCATAAATATCCCGAGGAGATGGACAACGCTTGACAAAAGAAACATGTTTTTCTTTGACATGAACCGGGCTAAAAAAGGAGTGGAAAAAGTCCCCAGAGCTGGCAGGATTGCCGACAACGTGGTGATGGTGGCGATCATCTCTGTATTTGCCTTTGCACAGTACGTATAATAATACAGTAAACCTCCCTGTTGCAGAAAATAGGCTCCCCACATAAAAATGATGTTCAGGGCAAACAATTGCCAGGGTCGGTTAGACAATAATGAACGGAAAGAAATTCTGACTGAAAAAGAGACCTTATTGCTGCGGACGGTTTCTTTTACCATTGAAAAAGTGATACAGAGAAAAATTGCAGCTACCGCTCCATAGCCAAGCATCGTTAAAAAATAGCCTGTCTGAAGGTCTGTACCACCCAGGTAATTCACTAAAGGCAAGGTGGCTGTTCCAACTACCGTTGCACCAATAAATGAAAACAGGATTCTTGAAGTCGCCAGATTGGTACGTTCATTTAAATCTGCCGTTAAATTGGGCAAGATGGATGTGAGTGGCATATTCACCACCGTGTATGTCAGTGACAGCCCAAGATAGGTGACAAAAGCATAACTAATTTTCCATTGTACCGATAATTGGGGTACATAGAAAGCAGCAGCAGAAAAAAGGGCAAAAGGTAAAGCACCCCAGAGGAAGTAAGGACGTGATTTTCCCCAGCGGCTTTTTGTATTGTCAATAATAAAGCCCATCAGCAGATCGCCTGCACCATCAATCAGCCGGGTGACCAGGAAGATGAGGCCAATACTCACCGCAGGAAGCTTCATGATATCGGTATAAAAATACATCTGGTAAATCGTCAGCATTTGCCAGACCAGGTTACATCCCAGGTCGGCAATGCCATAGCCTAACCGCTGCCGCCATATGAATGAATTCCGATACATTTAGAATAGAGCGCTGATATTTTGGATTGTTCCGGTTTAAAAAATAAAAGAGTACTTTTGACTCAATAGATAAAGGTAGGATTTTAATTATCATTTATTGCGGCAATGAAAAAACAGGAAGATTGGAAAGCAATTGTAGAAAAAGGGCATAAAAATTACCTTCCTCATTTATCGGTCGATTGTGTGGTCCTTGGTTTCCATGACAATCAGCTGAAGGTACTGTTGCTGAAACCCAGGCAAAAAAAGGAATGGGCCCTGCCTGGAGGATTTGTGCTGTTGAATGAAACCCTGGAAGAGGCGGCTTACCGCACATTGTATGAGCGGACAGGATTGGAAAACACCTTCCTTGAGCAGTTCCATATTTTCAGTGATCCGCAACGGACAAAAAAACATTTCCGTAACGATGTGGAATTTAAAAGTATTGGGATAGAATTGCCGCCGGATAACTGGCTGACGAAACGATTCCTGACAGTAGGATTTTACGCGTTAGTGGAATTTTCAAAGGTAGTTCCCAAACCCAATATCTTATCCGATTACTGTGAGTGGTGGGAGCTCGATAAGGTCGGTCAGCTGGCACTTGACCATAACGCCATCCTCAGTCGTGCCATGGAAGTCCTGCGCCTCCAGCTAAAATATAAACCTATTGGCTATAACTTGCTACCGGCAAAATTTACCCTTTCAGAGCTGCAGCATTTGTATGAAACGCTACTTGACAAAAAGCTGGACAGGGGTAATTTTAACCGGAAAATGCTTACCTATAAATTCCTGACCCATCAGGATGAAAAGAAAAGTGGTGTTCGTCACAAAGCACCCTTTCTTTATTCTTTCGATCTGGAAAAATATAACCAGGCTTTAAAAGAAGGATTAACTGGCGGAATCTGATCCTGGTTCCTTTGAAGAGCTTTATACTGAATTCCGGCAAATGATATGGAAAGGGACTGGCAGGTGCTTTGCACTGTCCTGCAGAATCAGGTCGGCCATCAGTTCACCCATCTGCTGGAAATCTGTGGAGATGGTCGTCAGACCATTCAGGACCATCCTTTTGAGCGGGGTCTCATTATAAGAAATCAGCCCCACATTTACACCCGTCTGTAAACCTGATTCCTGGATTTTATCGATCAGGATCACCAGTTCCTCTTCCATTAAACTGATGTATAAGGTTCCGGCCATGATTTCCTCTTTTCTAACATCTTTAATGGTGCCATAAGGCAACATATTTTTTTTACAGAATTTCCTGAAACCATGGAGTATTTCGGCCGCATGCGCACTGCTGTCCGGAAATACGATCTTTAAGCGTTCATATTTTTTTATCCGCTCCAGCATCGCGTCAAGGGCCTGGTAAATATCCTTTTCAAAATCCTGGTACACTGCTCCTTTATACAAACCCTGGTATTGCAGGTACCGGTCGAGGATATACAGCTGTTCCGGGGCAATGGACTTAAGAATCTCATAAATGGGCTCGTCATTTTTCACAACAGGGGGAATAATCACAAAAGTATGGTAAGATTGCAGTTTCTCTGTAATCAGTTCCTGAAGCTCTTGCAGGTCATTGTTATACACACAAAGGTCGACCGTTGCAAAGTTTCTTATCCTGGAAATAAAAGCATCATAAATGATCTTCTTGTGCGTACTGATCTTGTTAAAAAGCAGCAGGATCTTCTTCCTCGGATGGGTATAGGGTGTTTTGATGTAATACCCTTTTCCAGGTATACTGCCTAAAAAGCCTTTCTCTTTTAATACACTATATGCTTTTTCGCTGGTATTCTTTGATATATCAAGCGCCACACACAAGTCATTGATAGAGGGCATCACATCGCCCTGACTGATCATGCCATCCTCAATTCCCTGTTTAATAGACGCAAAAATCTGGTGGTAAAGGGGCACACAGGATTCCTTATTGATCGATAGTATCTTGAGGAAGTTTCTCATAATATTTGGCTTGATGAGAATAAAACTTTAAAGTCTTTGAGTTATTATGACGCAATGTATTTCTATTTTTCCTATTTTCAAACAAAAAAGCGATCATTCTCAGGATTTAATTTCCGATAAAAACATTGAAATAGCTGTGTTTTTGTTTTTTTAAAGCATTGATATTCAGGTTTTAACTGTTTACTAAATAATGACTGGCTGATTTGTTCGCCAAAGGGGTAAGTAGGGGACAGTTAACTATCCATCATGTATTAGTTTTGATTCATCATTGAGTTATTATTACTCATTGTACCAAATATGAACCGGGGCTTCGCCCAAAAATTAACCAAGTATGAAAAGATTTTACCTGAGTATGAAGGGGTATCAGCTGTTGTGGCTCCTGTTATTCCTGCTCTCCTCTAAGGGAGCATTTGCACAAATTAAAGTTTCCGGCAGTGTGAAGGACGAAACCAATCAGCCCCTGATTGGTGTAACTGTCGGTGTCAAAGGGACGACTTTACGGGCCATGACCAATGAAAAAGGGGTGTATACCATTGCTGTTCCTTCTGATGGAACATTGATTTTTAGTTATATTGGTTACACTTCACAGGAAATTGCTGCCGGCGGAAGATCTGTGGTCAATGTGAATCTTATACCCTCAGCTAAAAATCTGGATGATGTGGTCATTGTTGCCTATGGTACCCAAAGCAGGAGAGCGGTGACCGGAGCTGTTCAGACCATTAATCAAAAAGAATTGCAGGATTTACCCACGGCACAGGTTACACAAAAGCTTCAGGGTAAACTTGCCGGTGTACAGATTAACCAGACCACCGGTATTCCGGGACAGGGAATGTCGGTACGGGTTCGTGGCCAGGCCTCCATCTCAGCAGGAAATGATCCTTTATATGTTGTCGATGGTTTTCCTATTACTGGCAATATCGCCAATATCAATCCCGATGAAATTGAAAGTATCAGTGTACTGAAAGATGCTTCCTCTACTTCCCTGTATGGGTCGAGAGCGGCTAATGGGGTCGTGATTGTGACCACCAAACGAGGTAAATCCGGCCAGTCGAATATCAGTGTGAGTTCGTATTATGGTGTGCAGTCGGTTCCCGGCAGGGGTATGCCCAACCTGATGAATGCCAGGGAATTTGCACAGTTCAAAAAAGAGGTTGCCCTGGAGAACAACCAGGCGGTACCGGAGCTATTTCAGCATCCTGAGCAATATGGAGAAGGAACCAATTGGCTGGATGCGGTAACACGTACTGCACCCATCCAGAATTATTCGGTCTCTTATAACAGCAGCAAAGATAAATTCAGTACTGCAGTTGTTGCCGGTTTTTTCAGACAGGAAGGTATCCTGCTCAACTCAGATTATAACCGGTATTCCCTGCGTTTCAATACAGATTATCAGTTTAATGATAAAATCAGGATAGGGTTTAATGCTGCGCCTACGGTGACAACAAATCATACCCCGCAAAGTGACGGGATATGGTATAATTCACCAAGTATTGTTCAGTCTGCTTTAATGACTTCGCCGCTGGCACCCTATAAAAATGCGGATGGCAGCATCCCTTTGACAACGAATGGTTATGGTACTGCAGACGGGCCAAACTGGTACAATCAGGTGCAGGTCGTTAAAAATACCTCGAAGTCGGCAGGATTAATTTCAAATGCTTTTGTGGAAGCTGAGCTGGTCAAAAATTTAGTATACAAGTCCAGCATCAATATTGATATGGGCAATACGGTTACTGATTTTTTCTATCCCTCTACTGCAGGAAATGTATTTAATGCACCCAATGAAGCGGACGCCTCGAGGATCAGTGCTTCTCATGGCAACAGCTGGGCCTATTCCTGGTTATGGGAAAATACACTGGCTTACAAACATGCTGTAGGAAACCATAATTTCGATGTTTTAGCAGGATATACTTCCCAAAGTGCCCATTCAGAATCGGGCTCCCTGAATGGTACCGGATTTCCGGACAACAACATCAAGACCTTGAATGCGGCAAAAACCATTACGGGCTCCACAGATATCCAGGATTGGACCTTATTATCTTATGTGGGACGTTTGAATTACAGCTTCAAAGGCAAATACCTGTTCTCTGCAGCTATCCGTCGTGATGGCTCCTCAAAATTCGGAGTGGATAAACGCTGGGGGAATTTTCCTTCTGTTTCTGCAGGATGGATTGCCTCTGATGAAAGTTTTATGCAGCATTTAAAAGCCATTTCCTTTTTGAAATTCCGTGCGAGTTATGGGGTGATCGGGAACAATAATGTGGGTAATTATACCCAATATGCAAGTGTAGTGCCTACGAATAATCCGGTGAATGATGTATTCCTTAGTGGTAAAAGTATCGCGGGACTGAACAATGTGGGCCTGGGATGGGAAAATACGAAAGAACTCGACTTGGGTTTCGACCTTAATTTTATCAATAACCGTATTAAATTTGGCTATGACTACTACCATAAAACAACGGAAAGCCTATTGTATACCGTAGATATTCCCATTTCTTCCGGTTTCTTCAATTTTGCAACGAATGTCGGGAAACTGGCTTTCTGGGGACATGAGTTTACCTTAAGTACACAGAACCTGCAGGGGAAACTGGGCTGGAATTCAGACTTTAATATTTCTTTCAATAAAAATAAAGCCCTGGCACTGGGTACTTCCAATGCTGCTATTTATGGTGACAATACCATTACCCAGGTAGGACAGCCTTTAGGACAGCTGTATGGTTTGGTATGGGAAGGATTGTATAAAAATCAGGCAGATTTTGATGCTTCTCCGAAATACATCGGTGCAGAGGTAGGGATGGTAAAATTCAGGGATGTAAACGGGGATGGTATAGTAACGAATGATGACAGGGATAAAACGGTGATCGGCAATGCCTCTCCGAAGTTTATTTTCGGTTTTACCAACAGTTTCACCTATAAAATATTTGATCTCAGTATCGTCGCATCAGGAGCCTATGGCAGTAAAATCATCAATGTCAGCGAACGTTTTACCACAAATCTTGACGGATCGTTCAACGTACTGAAAGGCCTGGCGAACCGCTGGCGCTCGGAAGACAGTCCCGGAGAGGGGATTTATGGTAAGGTTAAAGCAGGAACTACCGGTCAGGAAAGGGATTGGAGCAGCTCCAAATTTGTTTACGATGCAAGTTACCTGACCATCAAGAACATCACCCTTGGGGCACAGTTGCCTATCAGAACAAATAACTATATCAAAGGACTCCGTTTGTATGCCAGCTGCCAGCAGGTATTTGTCTTTACCAAATATCCGGGCAATAACCCTGAGGTATCTGCAGCCGGAGGTTTATTTTCAGGCAGTGATTATACCACCTACCCGGTTCCAAGGACCTTCTCCCTGGGCTTAAACCTGAACCTCTGATCTGCTCCATTTACTGATCAGCCAGGCAAGGATGATCCAATTTGTGGAGCCAAGAGCAGTAGGATGTAATCACAGGCTTCACCTGACCATTAACAACAAAAACAATGAAAGCAAAAATATCAATATATATAACAGCAGTACTTGCGCTGAGCTCATGTAAAAAAGATTTTCTCACCCAGCTGCCGGAGACTGTAGTTTCTGCTGAAGCTTTTTATAAGACAGAATCAGACTTTCAACAGGCAAATATTGGCCTCTATAATCCATTAAGGACTTTGTATGGTGCCGGACTTGCCGATTACGGGGCATGGACTATGGGAGAAATGCGGTCCGATAATACCTGTTTCAGTTTTAACAGCAGCAACCGTGGTTATGCCGACCGGGAGTATGTAGACCTGTTTATTGATGATTCCAACGGAGGGGCAATTCAGAATAAATATAACAATGATTATATTATCATCGGCCGTGCCAATCAGGTACTGAAAACTATTGACAATGCCACTTTTGATGAAGTGAAAAAGAATAATTATAAAGGACAGGCCTTGTTCCTGAGGGCCTTTGCTTATTTTGATCTGGTCCAGTATTTCGGAGATGTTCCCCTGGTGTTAATTCCGCCGACCAGTTATGAAGAAACCAATGCACCAAAATCAGGTAAGGATGATATTTACAAACAGATCATCGCTGATGCTACGCTCGCCGGGTCTTTACTTCCTGAGCCATCTGATGCGACGAAAGGATATGTGGCTAAGGGAGCTGCCTATACTTTATTGGGGAATGTTCAGCTTGTGCTGAAACAATGGGAAGCAGCTGAGACTGCCTTATTAAAAGTTCAGGGATATTCCTTACTTGCAGATTATGCGGCAATTTATGAACCCAATAATAAGAACCATGCAGAGTCTATATTTGAAATTCAGTATTATGACGACCCTACTGCAGGGGTAGCCAGTAATTTTGCCTATAACTTCCTGCCCATCCTCAATAATCCAGGAGTGATCACGGGTTTTCCGAATGGAAATACAAATGCCTATGCGGGATGGAATACGCCTACACCAGATCTGATCGCCCTTTACCAGACGAATGATAAAAGAAAAACGGCATCTATAGGATTTTATACTGGTGAGGGCTATACCAACCGGCCCTATGTCAAAAAATATGTTCATGGTGCTACCGTTGCACCAAATACGAATGATAATTTTCCTGTTTACCGCTATGCAGAAGTATTGCTGATGCTGGCAGAGGCGAACAACGAACAGGGCAAAACAGGAGTAGCACTGGGCTACCTGAACCAGGTACATGCGCACCCAAGAACGGGTCTCGAAGCATTAACGGTAACGGATCAGATAGGTTTAAGAACTGCAATTATGCTGGAGAGACAGATTGAACTGGCTTTTGAGAATAAAAGGTGGCTGGATTTGGTCCGTACCGGAACTGCCATTCAGGTGATGAATGCGCAAGGGGCAAAGCTTAAAGCGAATCCTCAGGCGTATTACTATCCGGCAGGCGTTACGCCTACGGCAGATGCCTATAAGGTGACAGCCACCCGGTTAATTTTTCCAATCCCGAACAGGGAAATACGGCTGAACCCAATTCTTACCCAAAATCCTGGATACTAAACTGTTTAAATGGACTACCTGTTAATTTATTATTCATATGAAGGAGAGCATTGCACAAATGGTCTCTGTAATTTTTAAAAAGATACGATGCGAAAAAGAGAAACGATGGTATGTCTGCTGTTTTTTATCACCACTGATTTTTCAGGCTGGGCTCAGGTGGCGAAACCAGTGGAGGCACAAAGTTTACCGGTAACATTTTTGAAGACTAGCGGGCAGGTGATCCGTGACCGTGCCGGTAAAGGTCAGGTGCTGAATCTAAGGGGTACCAACCTGGGCAGCTGGTTGAGCATGGAGGCCTGGATTGGTCCGCTGGGAAAGGCCATCACTGAAAGAAGGAACTGGAAGGTTGACGTCACGAATTCCGGCAGTAGGCAACGCGGTATCGCCCTGGTGGATGGTGATCTCAGGTCGACAGGGACAGTATTGAAAGAAGCGGAAATCATTGAAATCGATCTGGGGATGCCTACTGTTTTTGATGAACTGGTCATTTCTTCAGCCACAGCGGACCATTCATCTGACAGATTATTGGTCTCTGAAGATAAACTCAAATGGGACACCGTCAAGAAATCTGAATACCTGAACGGACAGACGAAATTTGTTCTGGATGCAAAGGCAAGGCGTTATATCGTCCTGAAGAATAAAGAAGAGGGACAGAAAATAGATGCTATAGCAGAATTATACACCTATATGGATGATGATTTTTCAGTGCGGAATTCGATGATCAGCAGGTTTGGTGCGAGGAAAACAGATGAACTGTTTGATGTTTACCAACAATTGTGGATCACTACTGCTGACTTGGACAACATTCGGCAAATGGGAATGAACATGGTTCGTGTGCCCGTTTATTGGATGGAACTGATGGATAATGCCGGGGCAATTAAAAAAGGGGCTTTCCGTCAGATGGATTGGGTCATATCGGAATGCAGGAAAAGAGGGATGTATGTGATTATTGATTTACATGGTGCTCCCGGAGGATTGGATGGTTACATCACCAGCGGACAGGCATTTACCAATGAAATCTGGAATGATCCGAAATGGAGATCATGGACTGAAAAAATCTGGGTGGCCATTGCCAAAAGATATAAAGGCAATCCTACTGTTGCAGCTTATGATTTAATGAATGAGCCAGTCAGCAATAACAAAGCATACCCTACAAAGAAATTGTACGATCAGTTGTATCATGCAGTGAGGGCAGTTGATGCGGACCATATCATTGCTATGGGTGCTTTCTACAATTTTGATTTCCTGGGTTCCCCGGGTGCAAACAAATGGGAAAATGTACTGTACCAGGCGCATTATTACAACACCGATATCGATAATAAAGACAGCCAGGAGGGCTTCATGAAATTTGCACTCCAGGACATGGCTTCTCATCAGAAAGATTGGAATGTTCCTGTGTACGCAGGAGAGTATAACTTCTGGCAATATCTTGATATCTGGAAACAATGGATGCAGGGATTAAATGCAATTAATGCTTCCTGGTCTAACTGGACCTATAAAAACAGGGTATCGCAGCCTGCCAGCTGGGGCTTTTACCATGTCAACGAGAATGCAGTGCCGGATATGAGCTTTGACAGTGCAGAGGAAATCAAGGGCAAATGGTTAAAGTTTACAACGCCCAATTTCAAAGTGAATGCCGAACTGATCAATACCGTAAAAGAAATGACCCGCGAACCCGCAGTTCCGGTCACCATAACACCTTAACCTAATATTTTCACTTTATAAAATATAATCAGATGAATAGATTTTTCAAAGTTTTGCTCCTGGGAGGACTCATGTTTCATAGCGCCGACCTTTTCTCCCAGGATGTGTATAGCTCCAGCCGCGAGCTTTGGCTCAGTAAAGCCGAAGCCTTAAAACCCAGTTTAACCGAAACGATTAAACACCCAATAAACATGGTCCTGCTGGAGAAAGATCCGCAGGCTTTTCAGGGCTGGAAGGTAAAACCTGTAGCGGCCGCTGTTCAGCTTTACGGAGCAAGCTTCAGTAAGCAAAAATCGGTCGTGCTGGATTTTGGTGAGCATATGACCGGATTTTTCAGTTTCAAAGTGGATACGCTGATCAGGACTCCTGATGCCCCATTGCGTTTCAAGTTAACCTTTGGCGAAGTTCCTTCAGAAGTTGCCACGCCTTTTGATCCTTACAACGGAGACCTGAGCAGGGCATGGTTGCAGGATGAGATTATTACTGTGATGGATGTTCCCTCAGAAATTAAGATTGCCAGAAGATTAGCCTTCCGGTATGTGAAAATAGAGCTATTGGGCAGTTCCCAGTATTATGATTTTACGATTACTGAAGCTACCTGCAAGGCAGTTTCCTCTGTATCTACTACTCCCGAATTGTTACCTGAAAGTGTTCCTCCGATCATCCGGGAGATTGACAAGGTGGGCATACATACCTTGAAGGAATGTATGCAAACTGTTTATGAGGATGGCCCGAAACGCGACAAGCGGCTGTGGTTGGGTGATTTGTATCTTGAATCCCTGGCGAACATGTATTCCTTTAAAAATCATGCGCTGACCAAAAGATGCCTTTACCTGCTTGCCGGATTAAGCGCTCCGAATGGCTATCTGTTTGGTACGGTGTTCGAAGCACCGGAACCTCATCCTCAGGCCAAACAGTTCCTGATGGATTATGCTTTCCTGTTCAATGCTTCATTGCAGGAATATGTGAAGGCAACGGGCGACAAGGAAACCGGGAATGATTTATGGCCAGTTGCGCAAAAACAATTAAAGATCATCGATACTTACCTGATGAAGGATGGCATGATGGATTTCGAAAGGGCCAACAAAGAATGGTGGTTATTTTTCGACTGGAAGGAAGGTTTACATAAACAGGCTGCCTTACAGGGGGTATCCATTTTTGCCCTGAACCAGACCTATGAACTGGCTAAGCAATTGGGTAAAGAAGGCCAGGTCGCTTACATTCCTGCTTTGGTTTCCAAAATGAAAAAAGCTGCTAAAAAGTATCTTTATGATGCGAAATCCGGTAATTTTTTCAGTGGTTCTGATAAACAGGTTTCTTATGCATCACAGATCTGGATGGTTCTTGGTGGGGTACTGGATAAGCCTTCCGCACAGAAAGCATTACGGAATACAATGGCAGATAAAAAAGCGGTATATCCGGGAGGACCTTATTTATACCATTATTTCATTCAATCGCTGATTGATGCCGGGATGGCGAAAGAGGCACGTGTTACGCTGGAAGAATACTGGGGAGGAATGGTGAAGAAAGGGGCGGATACCTTTTGGGAAGTGTATGACCCTGCCGATGAGTATCTTTCTCCCTATAAGTTTTTCCCGATTAACAGTTATTGCCATGCCTGGAGTTGTACACCGGTCTATTTTATCCGGAAATATCCTGCTATTTTTCAGCAATAGCGATCTCGTTATTAAGGGACTATGCATGGTGAATTTTATTTTTGCCATGCATAAACTTCAACATATGTAAATGTTTTTCTGCTTTTTATCTGGCAATTTTGACCATATTTTTTAAAGACATCCTCAGAAAAAACAGCGTATGAAAAATAAACAATTGAATTTCGTTAATCCAGCCGGACTATTTGATCCCACTCCTTATGGTTTTTCCCATAGTATTGCCTTAAAATCACCATTCGATCTTTGTTTCATTGCCGGACAGAGTGGTGGGATAGGTGAAGGACATGTCTTGTCTGCTGACTTCAGGGAACAGGTGCAAGGCGCCTTAAATAACTTAAGGATAATATTGGAAAGCCATTCCTTATCTGTGCACAACATTGTAAAAATCACTTTGCTTATTGTTGGCCACGATCAGGATAAACTGAAAATCTGGGGAGAAGAAGCTCAAAAATTCTGGGAAGGGTCATCTTTTCCCACTAGCACACTCATTCCTGTCAATCAGCTGGCCTTACCCGGCATGTTATTCGAAATTGATGTAATTGCTGCTAAATTATCCTGAGCTCAGATAGTTTAGGGCTTTCCTGTGACAAGACAATCTTTCCCGGAATATGGAGTTTAGGAGAAGATTGATAAATTTGTCATTTCGGGAATTACAATGAATAGGTTATTTTATTTATGAATTCCATAATTTCAATGCAGAAAAATGATCCCTAAAACCAATGCAGCAAGGATATTAGACAGTCTGAATATTTCCTATGAACTACGGACATACGAAGTAGAGGAAGAGCACCAAAGTGCGGAAGATGTAGCTGAAGCCATTGGCATTGCTCCGGAACGGCTTTACAAAACATTGGTACTGAAAGGCCAGAAAGACCCTTATCTGGTGGCGGTGATTCCTGGTAATGCCAATCTTGATCTAAAGAAAATTGCCAAGGCATCTGGCAATAAAAATTGCGAAATGATGCCGATGAAAGACTTGCAATCAGTTACGGGCTATATCCGGGGCGGGTGTTCTCCTATCGGAATGAAAAAGCAATTTCCCACTTATATTGAGGAACTGGCGAATTTGGAGGAATCCATTATCATCAGTGCCGGTAAAAAAGGTATTCAGATCATTATTGATCCCAATGATCTTGCAAGCGTCTTGAATACCCAATTCTTTGATTTGGTTTAGTCCTGTTCCGTAGTCTGGTCATCTGACATTTGTGATCGCATTATTTTAGTGGATTAAAATCAACATCAGGGAAGAGGCTAAAATCCACTTCCCTGATGTTCAAAAACAAATGATACTTTACAGCTCTTCAATGATTGTAAATCCCCAGGCTGGTAAAGACAACTGACTTTTCGCTGTTACGGTAGCATTGCTCAACAATGCTTTTCCTTTTTTGTAAGGATATTCAAGTGTTTTTTCCGCATTTGAATAGTTGAAATAATAATGAATCTTCTTTCCCTGATCATTCAAACCAGATTTCACAATTAAAGGGAATTTTAGTTCCTGATCTGTTCCCCAGAGTCCGGCAGTTTTGATCACATTTTCCAGAATCTTTTCTGATGTAGCCGTATTGATACCACAGCCGATATAAGTAGCCACCCCTTTACCGTAATTATTTTGTGTCACTGCGGCGTAGGTGCCCCATTCCGGGTGGTCATAACGGGCTAATACCTTAGCTGTTGTTGGGGTAATCAACTCCATCCATTTTTCGATATAATTCTGGTTGGAACCCACATGGAAAGGATCATCTTTCAGGCCAATATGGTCAGGTTTTGTAAATTCACTGTATTGGATACCACAGGCTTCAGTAATGATGCCTGGCTGGCGAGATGTCCGCACCTTATTGTGCTCATCGGCAAATCCACTTTTAAATGTATACAAGATATGTCCGCCATTTTTCACAAACCGGTTCAGGCGCTGAAGCAGGCTGTCGGGAGCAGCGTATAACGCAGGAACAATAATCAGCTTATAATCCTCCATGTTTTTACTGCCCGGATCAATAAAATCTGTGCCCACATTCATCGTGTACAGCACATCGTACATAGGCCTCAGAATGCTGTTATAGTTATCCGGGCCAAAGGAATTGTATGCCGTTAATGCTTCATTACTGAACAATATCGCGACTTCATTCTTCTTTTTCAGGTTCACCAGATGGGAACCAATTTTTTTAAAGTCGGCACCAATGGTCTGTGCCTCCAGGTAGGTATGGTTAGGTTCAAAATCATGGCTCAGTAATCCTTTCCAATAGGTTTCAGCAGAATTGTGAATAGAATGCCAGTGCCAGTAGGAAACCATATTGGCACCTGAGGCGATATGGCTGAATGCCTGTAATCTTAATTGTTGTGGATAGGGTACCCATTCTGCGAACCCCTGGGCTTCAGTTTCCATCACCAGGTAATTTTTGCCGCCTTTCATTGACCTTGTCACATCTCCCCCAAAAGAGATTTCTGCGCCAGTCAGTTTATTTTGTGAAGGATGGTAGATGTCAACTCCTGCAATATCAAGGACCTTAGCGGCATCAAAATGATCCACTTCGGTCTGAATACCATAGGAATAACCTTTCCAGTCGAAGTCGAAGTTTTGCGTTATAAACTGATTGGGTTTCTTGTACTCGCGCACAATCTTTGCCTGCCAGCCAAGGAAATTGGTTACGAGAGAACGCTGGAATTTACCAAATTCTGCAGTAAGACTGGCATTGATGCTACCATTTACCGAAGGGAAATCTTCCCAGCTATTAATCCTGTTGCTCCAGTAATCCAGTCCGAAGATTTTGTTCAGACTATCCAGTGAGGGATAACGTTTTTTCATGTAGGCTACAAATTGTGCCTGCACATTAGGGCCACTGGTGCCATAAGGTTTGGTTTCATTGTCAATCTGGTAACCAATGATAGCCGGATGGTCTTTAATGTGTTCCAGCATTTTCCGGATGCCTAATTCTGCATGTTTAAGGTAATAGACATTGGTAATGTCCATGTTCTGACGTGGACCGTATTGATTCTGTCCCCTTGGGGTGATGGCCAGCACATCGAGATGTTTTTTTACCAGCCAGGTGGGAACAGCATAGGTTGGGGTACCAATAATTACGCTGATCCCCGCTTTGTGCATGGCATTCAGTACGCGGTCAATATGACTGAAGTCGTATACCCCTTCCTGTGGCTCCATGGTGCTCCAGGTCGATTCAGCTATTCGCACCACGTTGATACCTGTCTCTTTCATCATTTTTACATCCTTGTCAAGCCGTTCATACGGCATGTATTCGTCATAATAAGCCACTCCAAATAACAACTTGTTATTGATGGTCTGAGCAGTAGCAGGTGGGGAATTCGTAATAAGTGTTGAAATGACGCTTATAAAAATCAGTAAATTTCTTTTTCTAAGTCTTAAGGAGTTCATGAAAGGAATATATGAGGTTAGTAATTGAGACAGCAAGATAAGAAATTCTTCTTGAAAGAATAGGGTGAAGGGGAAGCGTTTGTGCATTGTCTTATCCAGGTTCGTTCGTAAAGGCTTGGGCTAAGGAGTGGATTCGTGGAGAAGTAAGGGGAAGCTTAGGGTAAGAAGATACACTAGTGAGGATAAATGCATATTTACAGCAGACTTAGTCCAGGTTTAGTGCAGGTATTTCTATCAAAAACCTGCACTAAACCTGGACTAAACGTCCAATAGACCTGCATTTATCCTCACTGCTCCCTCAACACTCTCCGACCAGTGTATCGTTTTTATAGGAACAGACAACTCTCCGAACAGTCCACCTACAACACTACAAGGGCACTGTGTCTCTCCGTTTACTCTGTCTTGTAACAGCTTGTTCGTAAAATATAAAATCCTTTACTCTGTATCCTAAAAAATACCTTATTCTGTGTCTGTATCCAATGGAGTTTGATACCTAATTTTACAAGACAAGAATGAAGTCATGATGAGAGAAGAAGTAATAAATGAGAATAACACTGTAGTATATAGAAACCTGTATCTGCCTGATTTTAGGTCGATTCTCCATATTTATCAGGAGAAACAAATGAAATGTACTCCGGGGGCAAAGTTACCTAAAATACTAATGCCACAGCTCACTGAAGCTTTTGGTCTTCCCCTCAGTGTCGCCTGGTCTGATGAACGCATTATCGGATATGCCTATATCTATTTGAATGGAAATGGATCAACTGAGCTCGCTTGCTGTTTTGCCGGAGACAGGAATGAACAGGAAATCAGGGCAGGCCTGGAAAGGAAAGCTAAAAAGATTCTTGATTCCCAGTATGAAAACAATGGAGAGACAGCCGCTGCTAAAGCCGTTAAACTGAGGAATGCTATCCAGCAACTGATCAGCTGGTTAAACTCCTGCAATTAATTACCTTTACTCTAACTGATAACACCACCACAGATGGCCCGTGAAATCCTATACCATAAAATTGCGAATATTATTCAGGGGCAGATAACCTCGAAAACACTGAAAACCGGCGATAAATTGCCTTCTATCCGTTCGGTACAGAAGATTTATAGTGTAAGTATAAACACTGTAAAGCAGGCATTCCTGGAACTGGAAAGTAAATCCATGATCGAGGCGAGACCGAAATCGGGTTATTTTGTGAGCAATACTTCGGAAAGGAAGTTGGCCATTCCTTCGATGAGCAGGCCAGGGGGAACTGATATGGAGAAAGAGCCGGAGGACTTGATTTCTAAGGTTTTCGATACCTTAACAGATAAAAGTATTACCCAATTCTCTTTGGGTGTTCCGGATAAAAGCCTGTTGCCTATCGCTAAGCTGAATAAAGGTGTGATCAAAGCACTTCGTATGGCGGAAGATAGCGGGACAAGTTACGAACCCGTACAGGGCAACCAGAATCTGAGAAGGAATATCGCCAAATGGTCACTGGTACTTGAAGGGAAACTCACAGAAGATGATATTGTGACTACTTCCGGGGCGATGAATGCTATTTTTAACTGCCTGATGGCTGTGACCCAGTGGGGCGATACCATTGCCATTGAAAGCCCGGTGTATTTTGGGATGTACCAAATCGCCTATTCCATGGGATTGAAAATTATAGAATTGCCTACACATCCCATTACTGGGGTAGATTTATGTGCTTTAAAAAGCGTGTTACACAAGATCAAAGCCTGCTGCTTTATCAGTAATTTCAATAATCCACTGGGAAGCCTGATGCCTGATGAAAATAAAAAGGAATTGGTCAGGATGCTTACTGAACGTGATATTCCCCTGATTGAAGATGACCTGTATGGCAATCTATATTTCGGTACCTCAAGGCCAAAACCCTGTAAGGCATTTGATGAAGCCGGGATCGTGATGTGGTGCGGATCAGTCTCCAAAACACTAGCCCCAGGTTATCGTGTAGGTTGGGTGGCACCTGGAAAGTTCAAAGAAAAGATCATCAGACAGAAACTGTTACAAACCCTTTCCACACCGCCCTTGTTTCAGGAAGTGATAGCCGATTTCATGGAAAATGGCAGATATGACCACCATCTGCGGAATTTCAGGCGAACCCTGTATACCAATTGTCTGCAGTTTCAGCGGGCAATTGAAACCTATTTTCCTGAAAATACAAAAGTCTCACAGCCTCAGGGCGGATTATTTCTATGGCTGGAACTGGATAAAAGTATCGATACTGCAGCATTGTACGATATAGCGATCAGGCATAAGATCAGTTTTGCACCCGGCCGGATGTTTACGCAGCATGACCAGTATAACAACTGCATGCGGATCAGCTTTGGCTTGAAGTGGGATGATCAACTCGAATTTGACCTGAAACGTTTAGGAAATATTGTAAAAAGTGCTTTGTAAGCCGAATGCTTACATCTTTAATTTTCCTGTCTGTAATTGGGTTTCTGAAATAGGTCGTCGCAATAGAAGCTATTTAAAGTTACCGGCCCTGAGGTCATATAGAAGTATATGCTCCCGGATCATTTGCCGGTTATCGCCATATTTGACATGTTGCAGTAAGGAAAAAGTAAATGTTTATTGATCAGAGCGCTTCATCATTTATATGATCGTTTTTTTTACATTAGTAGAAGTAAAAAAGGATTTGCTGGCATACCTCAGTGTATCATTTGGAAAACCCTTTTCAGGATTATAAATGTTCAAAGGAATATGATGAAAAGAGCCTTAAGGGAAGATAAAGATTTGGTAATTGATATCTTGTCGAAAGCCTTTGAAGACAATCAAAGTGTAAATTATATCGTTCTTCAGGACCATAAGGGACTTCGGCGTATTCGTTCTTTGATGGATTATTCCTTTGAAGTTTGTTACCGCTTTGGTGATGTGTGGTTAGCTGAAAATAGAAAATCCTGTGCACTGGCATTATATCCTTATCAAAAAAAAACCTCAATTATTTCGATTTGGCTGGATATCAGGCTCATTCTTCAGGTTGTCGGACTGAGAGGAATCAGTAAAATGCTCAGGAGGGAAACCAGAATTAAACACCTAAAATTCAAGGGGAAAATGCTCTATCTCTGGTTTATTGCTGTTGACCCTTTGTATCAGCATCAGGGAGTTGGAAGTCGGCTCCTGACGGAAGTCATGACAATAGCAAAAAAGAAAGATTTACCAATATGTCTTGAAACATCTGTTAACCGGAATATGCTCTGGTATCAGCATTTTGGTTTTCAGGTATATGGAGAATTAAAATTATCCTACTCACTGTACTTTTTGAAACGAGAAACAGACAAATAAAGCTTATGTTCAATAGCAGGACAAATACCATTTATTGGGTACTTCGTCAGGAATATTTTAGCACGATTCATTATACTGCCTGATAATTTACAGCTTTTAAAAGACTAATTATTTGTAATATTTTTTGAATTTTAGACTCTAAGTAACTGAAAGGGAACGATATCTTTGATTCAGGTCTCTTCTCTTGTTATTAACTGAGTTAGGAAACAACCTTGTATGCTACATTTTAATAAGTTCCGGAAGTCATATGGTCATCAAACGATATTGAGCATTGATGATCTGATTATACAAACAGGTATTTACTGGATCAAAGGAGTAAACGGATCGGGTAAGAGCACCTTATTGAAATCTGTGGGTGGTTTTCTCTTTTTTAATGGCGAAATATTGCTGGATAAGATTAGCCTTAAAAAGAATGGGGTTTCTTATCGTAGAAAAGTAAACTTCGCTGATGCTGAACCTGTTTATCCGGAGTTTTTAACCGGCTGGGAATTGATAAAAATGTTCAGGGATGCGAAAGGTGGGCGAGCACATCAGGAGGATTATTTTATTGAAAGTATGAATATGAAAGAATACTTATCCCATCCTTTAGGTACATATTCAAGTGGGATGCTGAAAAAACTTTCCCTGGTCCTTGCTTTTTTAGGCAAGCCCAGGCTAATTTTATTGGATGAACCTTTAATTACGATTGATGAAAATTCATTAAACACTTTATATGAATGGATAAGAAAAAAGAATAAAGAAGACAATATCACCTTTTTCCTCTCATCCCACCAACCTTTGGATACCCATATGTTATCCGGGCTACGGGAAATTTCCGTACAACAGCAAACACTAACACTTGAATTTTGATGTTTTCTTCGCTGACGAATATATTAATGAAGATATTTGCAGCCGGTTTCTACCGGATGCATTCCGGTATGCTTGTATTCCTGTTTGGTACAGTAATCTGTTATTGTTTTTTTATCAATACGCTTGGTAGTGTCCCGGTCTGGGCATTCGAAGAATGGAATCTGGTGATCACTTTATCTTTGGTTAGAAATCCGTTGATTGTCACTATTTTTTTTCTGATTTGTTTGGGATACGCATTCAAAAGTGTGCAGTATATTGCAGGGCAGCTGAACTTAAATAATAGTGAATTTTTGTATTACAGCACTTCTTCATTTGGTCTCATCCAGCAATTCAAAAGCTGGTTTGTGGTTCAATTTAATATTTTTCTTCCACTGTGGATATATACCTGTTTTGCAGCTGTTATTGGTATAAATTATGGACATTATTTCATTCCTGCTGGTTTATTTATCTTTCTGCTGGCCCTTACCTGTACCTGTGCATTCATTTATATAAAGTTGGTCAATAGACAGATTGAGCTCAGCAAGCATACGGTGGTGATGAAGTTGATGAAAAACTGGAATAAGCCCTTCATTTTCCTATATACTTACCATGTTTTTAATAACCTGAAGCTGACTTATCTAATGACCAAGATAGTTTCCTGGGTTTTTATGATCGGGATATTTTCTTTGTTTATTCAGGAGAGGAATGGAATCCTTGTTCCTGGAATGATCATGCTAGTTGTGGTGACTGTGCATAGTATTCTTATCTATCAGGAATACCGGTTTAATGAGACTTTTTTATATTTTTCTCATAATTTCCCCTATTCCAGGGGTAAATTATTTTTAAGCGTTTGTGTTAATTTCCTTGTATTGATGCTTCCGGAATTGTTATGGTTTGTTACCACCTACCCGCTGTTTCAAACTGCCTTTTTATTATACTTTGGACTTTCTGCATTACTGCTTTTTAGAAGTTTGATGTATTGGTTCGGTTTAAACATGAAACGTTTCTTATGCTGTGTATTTGTATTGTTTAATATATTTTTTTTAGGGATTTTATACAAGATAATGTGGGCTTTACCATTGTTCAATATGGTTATAGCCTACCTGGTTTTTGATCGGAATTATTTAAATCAGTATTTGAAAGATTAACAACTGCGGGCGGTTCCGCCCGCAGTTGTTATCCATTAAATCACACCTTCTACACTGATTTGCTCTCTTGCCAGTTTTGCGGCAGCAACCATGTTTTCCAGTGCGGCTTTTGTTTCCGGCCATTTACGCGTTTTCAGTCCGCAATCCGGGTTCACCCATAAGTTCTCCGCTGGCAATAAATCGGCCGCTTTGCTCAACAGTGCAACCATCTCTTCAGTAGTGGGTACCCGTGGTGAATGGATATCGTATACTCCAGGTCCGATTTCATTCGGATATTCAAAGTGGGCGAAAGCCTGCAGTAATTCCATTTGCGATCTTGATGTTTCGATCGTGATGACATCAGCATCCATTGCAGCAATATGTTCAATAATATCATTGAATTCACTGTAGCACATATGTGTATGGACCTGTGTTTTATCCTGAACGCCACCTGCGGTAATCCTGAATGCGCGTACTGCCCAATCCAGGTAATGCGGACGTTTTGATTTCCTTAAAGGAAGACCTTCACGGATTGCCGCCTCATCAATCTGAACAATGCCAATGCCGGCTTCTTCCAGGGCTAAGACCTCATCACGAATGCCCAATGCAATCTGGTTGGTGGTCACCTCACGTGGTTGATCGTCACGTACAAACGACCACTGCAGAATCGTTACCGGACCGGTCAACATTCCTTTCATCTGTTTTTCTGTTTGTGCGGCGGCAAACTTGCTCCAGCGTACCGTCATATCTTTTGGGCGACTCACATCACCATAAATCACCGGTGGTTTCACACAGCGGCTTCCGTAACTTTGTACCCAGCCATTTTTGGTAAACAGGAACCCATCCAGTTGCTCACCGAAATATTCTACCATGTCATTGCGTTCAAATTCACCATGCACAAGTACATCAAGACCGATTTCTTCCTGCCAGCGGATGGCTTCAATGGTTGCCTGTTCTATGGCCTGCTCATATGCTTCAAGGCTAAGGTCGCCTTTTTTGTACTTTGCACGCAGCTGACGAATGTCATCTGTCTGTGGGAATGAACCTATCGTTGTGGTAGGGAAGGCAGGGAATTTAAAGCGTTCCCGGTGTAATTGCTGGCGTACAGGGAAAGCACTGCTACGGGTAGCATCAGCTTCGGTAATGGAGGCAATACGATCTTTCACTGCTTGTTTATGTACCTTTTCTGATGATCTTCTACTGGCTATAGCCGCTTTATTCAATTGCAGTAAATCCGCATTCCCTTCAGTGATTTGTTGGAGTGCTGCCACCTCATCCAGCTTTTGACGGGCATAAGCCATCCAGTTTCTGATCTCAGGATCAATCGTGCTTTCCAGTTCCAGGTCTATCGGACAATGTAATAGCGAGCAGGAGGGAGCAATAATTACCCTGTCTGTACCTAGTTTTTCTACCGCTTTATTGATCAGCTGCAATGATTTTTCGTAATCATTCTTCCATACATTACGTCCGTCAACTATACCCAGCGAAAGCTGAAGATGGTCTGGTATTAAGGCAAGAACTTCATCCAGTTGTTCCGGTGCGCGTACCAAATCTACATGAAGTGCCGCAACAGGCAGGTTCACTGCTAAAGCTGTATTATCCAGCAGGGATTCGAAATAGGTAGCGACTAAAAGTTTAACACCACTTACGCGGTTGGCAATGCTGCGGTATGCGAATTCGAATGCTTCTTTTTCCTTTTTAGAAAGATCAAGCGCAAGGCAAGGCTCATCCAGTTGTATCCATACCGCGCCCTGTAACCTGAGCCGGTTGATGATCTCCACATATACAGGGACCAATTGTTTGATCAGGTCAATGCGTTCAAATCCCTGTTCTTTTTCTTTACCCAGTAAGAGGTAACTTACCGGGCCAATTAATACAGGTTTCGCCTTTGTACCCAGTACCCGTTTGGCGGCATTGTATTCGCCGAATACTTTCTCAGAAAATATACTAAACTTTTGTTTTGCCGTAAATTCCGGTACCAGGTAATGGTAATTGGTATCCAGCCATTTCGTCATTTCCATGGCGGTGATGTCCAGGCCATCTTTCTGATAACCGCGTGCCATGGCAAAATAGAGGTCGGTTTCCTGGTTGGTTTTTACTTCCGTAAGGACCTGTGAATAGCGCTGCGGAATCACACCCAGCAATAAGCTCATGTCCAGCGTCTGGTCATAAAAACTAAAATCGTTGCAGGGAATAAGGTCAATTCCGGCATCCAGTTGTGTCTGCCAGTTTTCTTCTTTCAGCTTGCGGGCTACCTGGTTCAGTTCATTCAGGTCAATTTTGCCCGTCCAATACTGCTCACAGGCTTTTTTTAATTGTCTTTGGCTACCAATCCGCGGGTAGCCCAGGTTTTGTGTTTTCATGCTTTTCAACTTTTTAAATGGTTAATAATCATTGTAAAAATCTCCTGGTTGATTTCTGGATGTGCTGCGGAAGATTGCCGGGAAAGAAACATACGGATGTAACGAACAGCATTACAAACACCTGACAAAGGGTGTATGGCTGCAGCATACGTAGCATTTCATTCTGACAATAGGCTTCAATCGCGAAAGCATCGTCAATTCGAAATAGGCAGGTATCCTGACTTGTAACAGCTGCTATCTTCCTTCCCGCTTGCGCCTGGACGTACATGGATAGCTTTATTGATGTTACTTACAGTTGCGCGACAGTCCGTGATTTACACACGATTCCCCTTTTCATTTACAGCCAAGTAAAACCATTTCCGATTGTTGAAATATGTAAAGAAATTAATTATTACAAATCAGTTTTTAATTCCTTACAAAGGTATAAATGAAGATTTTAATTCGATACATATCTCTTTTAATAAGATAAAATAACTTTTATATTAGGAAATCGAAGCGAATTTTGCTGTTTATGTAGTATTTTTACATGTGTAAACAAAAAATATTCTATGAACGAGTTAGATGAGACGGATTTATTGCTGTTAAAAATCCTGGGTGACAATTCAAATCAGACGACGAAGGAGCTGGCCAGGCAGGTCAATCTTTCCCCTTCTCCGGTCTTTGAACGGGTAAAAAGACTGGAGAGCAATGGATACATCAAAAAGTATATTGCGGTATTGGATGCCGAGAAATTTAATCAGGGATTTATTGTTTTCTGCAATATCAAGCTTAAACAGCACGATAAGAAAATAGGGCATCATTTTGTAGCGGACATTATGAATATTGAAGAAGTTGTGGAATGTTATAACATTTCCGGCGATTATGATTTTATCCTTAAAGTTTATGCCAGGGATATGAAACATTATCAGGATTTTGTGTTTAATAAACTTGGCTCAGTAGAAAGTATAGGAAGTACGCACAGTACCTTTGTCATGGCTGAAATCAAAAATACACATAACATTAATTTTTAATATTTTCGAATGGAGCGTTGGCAAGATCAATCAGTTTTGGAATGTCCAGCAACCTTATTTTACTGCCTGTGCTGGTAATCAGCTGTGAAGCTTTAAACTGGCCTAAAATGCGGCTTACATTATCCCCGGCAATATCGATCAGATTAGCCAGATTGTGTCTGGAAATGCTGATCTCCATTACACGCTTATCAGTGTTGTCATAATTACATTTATAGCCAATAACGAGCAAAGCTCTGGCCAGATTTGCTTCGGAATGACCTGATTTCCCAAGGGAAGCATAATTGCCGATAATACTCAGTTCCTGGCCCGATAATCGATTATAGGCCTGTGCGAATGCTGCAGAGCTATTCTTCATGTGATAGAAGGCTTCCAGGGGAATAAAAGCAATTTTACTTTTCTCCATCGCTATTGCAGAATCCGGATAAGGGTCGCCAGTGGGGATGCTGTGGTAACCCAACAACTCACCGGCTGTAGCAATATAAAGGATCTGTTCTTTACCTCCTCCTGCATCTTTAGATTTCTTGACCATTCCGTTCAGCATCAGGTATAATCCATCCAGAGAATGGCCTTGCTGAAAGATTACTTCTCCCTTTTTATAATCCTTGATATGTTGCTCAATGACCAGAAAATTGTATTGATCCGGAGATAAGGTCTCCATCACATTCCTGGTGGCAAAACTCCATTTTTCATATGGAAATTTTTCAAATAGGATCATATAGGTTTAGTTTAGCGGTTAGAGATTTAAATTTAAGATTATTTACGGTGATTGCTATAGTTTGGATCAGTCAATTTTCTTAATTAATTCGGCGGATAAGATACGCTTACTGATACCCAAACTTAAATTTACATTGCCTGGATCTTTAAATGTTCATCTTTATCTGTTTTTCATCGGCTCTTATTGTTCTTTATTTGTATTCAAGAACTCGCAAGCTCGGTTTTCATTGCTGGTTGTAAGCGGTAAGCTTATGATGGTTTCATGATACAAATGGTATAGCCGCGATCCTTCCTAAATTGCTTTTTTTACCGTTGTGCATTTGTTATGCTTGCATGGGTATGTCCTATGGTAAATAATGAATTTAAAAGCCAGTCCACTTTTGAAAATGGTCCTCATCACGCTTGATGAGGAATTTAGCAAGGGGATCCTTATTTATTTGCGATCATTGCCCTTTTCAAGTAACCGTTTTCTAATCCGGCTAAGGGAAGGGTTTTTAATTCCCAGGAAAGAAGCGATATGATAAGACTGCACACGGTTCAGGATATTGGCATGCATTTCCACCAGATTCAAATACCTCGCTTCGTGACTGAGGAATAACAGATCTTCTGTGCGGCCCTGCGATTGGTTAAAGAAATGTTCTGCCAATAACCGCCCGAATTTTTGCCATTCTTTAGATTGATCGTATAATTGCTGGAGATCCTGATAAGGGATATACAGGATCTCGGCATCCTCAAGGGCTTCTATATAGTATTTGCAGGGAAACTGATAAATGAAACTACGGAAGGAGACGATAAACTGGTTCTCCGAAAAAAAGAAAATATTTTTCTCTTCATTCGTCGTTTCATCATAATAATATACCCTGAAAATGCCACGGATGACAATACCCAGATCTTTGCAAACTACGTTTTGCTTGTTATAAAAATCACCCTTAAGGATCTTTCGTTTCTTCCAGTAGGAAGAACCCATTGACAAATCCGTATCCCTAAACCCCGTTAAATTCTTTGCTGCCTCCTGCAGAAGTTGTAGTCTATCAGGCATATTCGTCTTATATATTTAAGGTTTAAAGGTAATTAAATTTGAACGTTTCTTATCGCTGGGTATTTAGATACAGAAAAAGCTTCAGGGTCATTCCAAAAAAAATGAGCTTATTTCGTTATATTTTAACTTAAGTGAAAAAGCGGCTTGTTTATACTGTGGATCTTTGAATCAGGAAATTTTAAAAAATCAAAATCATGACTTCAACTCTTCAAAAACACACAGAAACAGCTGGCCAGGTCGCTGAAACTGCCAAATCATTACGTAGACTTTATTTTTTGAGGGCTATATTTTCGATTACCTGGGTGATCCTTGTAGCTCTGTTCGCTAAAACGTCATCTGGTATCGCCTTTGCGTTGCTGATTATTTATCCTGCCTGGGATGTGGTAGGAACTCTGCTTGACCTCCGGGCAAACAAAGGGAGTTTATCAAAAATGCCGCAATATGTTAATGCTGCTATTAGCACAATCACCACTGTGGCGGTAGGTCTGGCCTTACAAAAAGGAGTTCCTGAGGCGCTGATTGTTTTCGGTTCCTGGGCGATCCTCACAGGGCTGATCCAACTGGTACTGGGCTTAGGCCGCAGAAAATTGTTGGGCGGCCAGTGGCCGATGATCATCAGCGGTGGGCAGTCAGTTCTCGGTGGAACTTCATTTATTCTGCTGGCCCATGATCCGACAATGGGCATCACCAGTTTGGCGGGTTATGCCGCTTTTGGTGCCTTTTATTACCTCCTGGCTGCATTCCGTTTGGGCAAAAAGGCAAATGAGATTGTTGCTGAATAACAAAGAAAGGCTAATGGTTAGCCGGCTTTTTAACAGTCTCTGGTTGAGTTTATTGTGGTTCAGCCAGAGACTGTTGGTCCTGGTCATATCATCTGCATCATTGTTCCATACCCCATCCAGACCATTATTGCCACGACACCTATACCAGCAATGGTTAGCCACAGGGGTTGTTTATAATCGGCAATGATCTTACTGCGGTAAGCAGCGACCAGCATCACACCCAGTGCGATAGGTAGAATCAGGCCATTAATTGCGCCGACAGCCAACAGGATCTTTACGGGTTTGCCAATCAGGATAAAGATGATACAGGAAATCAGGATAAATATGATAGTAATCGCCTTGTTGTATTGCAGGATTTTTGGGTGAAAGCTTTTGATGAACGAGATCGACGTATAGGCTGATCCTACAACGGACGATATTCCGGCTGCCCATATGACAACGCCAAATACTTTATAGCCAAACTGACCTGCGGCAAGTTGAAATACAGATGCTGCAGGGTTGTCCGGATTAAGCGTTACACCGGTACTCACCACGCCCAGGGCAGCAATGAACAATAACAACCGCATCAGGGAGGCCAGGCCAATGGCAGTAAGTGCGCCCTTGTTTACCGATCCAAGGTTTTCAATGCCTGTCTGCCTGGCATCAAGTAACCTGTGTGCACCAGAAAAGGTAATGTATCCCCCTACAGTTCCACCGACAATGGTCAATACCGCGCTGAAACTGAACTGGGTTGGGTTAACCGATCTGATGGCTGCTTCGGCAATTGGTGGATCGCTCACGTAGGCAATAAAAAGTGCCAGTCCGATTTTGAGCAGGCCCATTGTCTTGGCAAAGGCATCCATCGCTTTACCCGCTTCCCTGTAGATAAATATTCCGACAGCAATGACAGCACTGATCATTGCACCTTGTGAGATACTGATGCCAAAGAGTACATTGAGGCCTAGTCCGGCTCCGGCGATGTTTCCTATATTGAAGGCCAGTCCGCCCAGGAATACCAGGAAGGAGAGGAAATATCCCGTACCGGGGAATACCTTATTGGCAATGTCCTGTGCAGGTTTATCTGCCACTGCGATAATTCGCCATATATTGAGCTGTGCCACTGCATCCAGGACAATAGAAAGCAGGATCACGAAAGCGAAACTGGCACCCAGTTGCTCGGTAAAAACGGCTGTCTGCGTTAAAAAACCAGGGCCGATAGCTGAAGAGGCCATGAGGAATGCTGCGCCGATCAGGACGCTCCAGTTATGCTTTTTCTTCATGCCCTGCAGCCTTTAAAACTATTCCATCATTCTTTAATGTATCTGCTACCATTTTTGCAAATTCCAGTGCATGTCTTCCATCCCCATGCAGGCAGATGGTCTCTGCTACAAGTGGAATATTCTTTTCACTGACCGTTCTTACCCTACCTTGCTGGACCATCATCAGCAGTTGTTCCTTTACCGCAAACTCAGTGCTTAATACCGCATTCGGTTGATTTCTGGGAGTAAGGGATCCGTCATCCTGATAACTCCGGTCTGCAAATACTTCAGCAGCTGTTTTAATTCCTGCCTGCTGTGCAGCAATGATCATCTCGCTTCCTGACAAGGCATATAAGATCAGGCTGTCATCAAAATCTTTGATGGCCTGAACAATCGCCCCTGCGAGAAGGATATCTTTTGCCGCCATATTGTACAATGCTCCATGTGGTTTCACGTGATTCATCCGCCCGCCTGCAGCTCTGATAAAGCCCGCTAAGGCACCAATCTGATAGAGTGTCATCTGGTAAGCCTCTGATGGGGTGATTTTGATTTCTCTTCTGCCAAACCCTTGCAGGTCAGGAAGTCCAGGGTGCGCGCCGATAGCTATTCCTTTGCTGACCGCAAGCTCAACAGTACGCTGCATCACTCCGTAATCGCCGGCATGGAAACCACAGGCAATATTCGCAGAGGTAATATAATCCATCAATTTCCCATCATTCGGCATCTGGTAGTTGCCAAATGCTTCACCCATATCGCAGTTCAAATCTACTGTTTGCATCTTATTTTATATTTTAGTGTGTATAGCCCGGACAAGTCTTTTCAGTTCTTCCTCCTGTTCGGTGTATAAATCTTCCGCTTCCTTAAGGTCAATCAAGTGGAAACAGATCTGGTCATGCGGCTTAAGTTGAGCACACAAAGGGAGGTCGGCCATCGCAACATGGGCTATCCTTGGATAGCCGCCGGTGGTTTGGCAATCTGCCATGAGCAGAATCATTTCCCCATTTCCTGTTACCTGTATGGTTCCCGGGCACACTGCGGTACTCAGCAGTTCCTCTCTAACTTTTCTTTTCATTTGAGGCCCTTTGAGAGCCATGCCCATTCTGTTGCTCCGCAGGTCCATCCGGAATGGTTCGGCAAAGAGACTAACGATTGAGTTTGCCTCGAACCAGTTGATTTCCCTGCCTGGAAATACCCTTAGAGTATTTTTTTCTCCGGGTTTTAAAAACCGGTCGGATATGCCCCATGAGGTACTCCTGACAGATTCACCCCTGAGTTCATGGAGCATTCTTAACGTGGCCGAAGTACAAGTATTGCTGCTGCTCAGCAGGTCATCTTTTTTTAACAGCCTGCCCTCATATCCGCCAAATGCTGCAGGCAGATAGGTACTCCTGCTACCAAGAACCTGTGGAACATCCCAGCCACCGGCTATGGACAGATAGGTACGGACTCCGTTATCGTTATGGACAAGGCTGACTACAGTACCTGCAGGAAGAAATATTGCCCTCCTGGAAGGAAGTTTTTCCCCAGAAGCCATCAGTACAGCGCCGCCGCCGGCATAAGCGATCAGTATATCCGTCAGGCAGCTGAATGAAGCATTTGCATAGCTGAATTCCAAAACAGCAGTAGTCTCCGGATTGCCCAGGGCTAGGTTGGCTATCCTTGCTGATAGGGGATCCAGTGCCCCGGAAATAGGTACGGCCTGTGATAAATATTGAGTCCTGCCCAAATCCTGTATCGTCGTATGTAATCCTGGCTTTAGTATTCTAATCTGCATATCAAGACAATAAAGAGTAGAATTCTTTAACAGAGACCGGAATGAAGCTCAGCTCGTCTCCGGCCTTTAGCAAAGAGGGCTCCGGACGAGCGGCATCAAAAAGACGCAGGGGAGTCTGTCCGATAATCTGCCATCCCCCGGGGATATCAAGGGAATAAATGCCTGTCTGCCCACCCGCAATCCCAACTGAACCGGCGGAAACATTACTCTGTGGCTGTTCTTTTCTAGGGGTCGCGAGACGTTTGTCCATTCCACCCATGTAAGCAAATCCCGGTACGAAACCAATCATGTAAACCATATATCTGGCAGCACTGTGAATGCTTATAAGTTCTTCCCTGTTTAAATTACAATGAGCAGCTACCAGATCTAAATCCGGCCCGAATTCGCCTCCGTAACAAACTGGGATAGCCATCTTTCTTCTGTTATTTTGCTGTTTTAAAGTACCAACAGTCAGCGTGGAAAGGTACCTGGCTACCTTTTCATAACCAGACTCAGCTCCTGGCAAAGTATTAAAAACGATTTTCGGGTCATAACATACGGTAAGTGTAGCATAAGCAGGAATTGTGGTCATAAACCCCTCAAAAGGTGCCGCATGTATAGCCCTGTCAAATAATAAGACCTTTTCCGCAAGATCCTCACTGATGGTATTTCCGAAGACCATGGTCAGGGAGCTTTCATTCAGTGCATAAATTTCGGTATACTGCGCTGTCATTTTTTGAGGTAATTGGCTTTTTGTTTTTTAACTGGTGTTCCAGGGCAATTTCAACAACATTGCAGATAAAAACAAGTGAATATGAAATACAGTTAATCTCTGCTGCTTTAAATCTCATTTTTAACTGCAATGCAATTCTAAAGTTGACCGAGCTCAGGCAGTACGCTATCTAACCGGAATTGAAAAAATGTTACGCTGGTTTGGGATTGAAATTCCTGTACACTAACAATGCTGCTGCAAGATCCTCCACGGCTAGTCCGGCAGATTTGAATAAGGTAATTTCTTCCGGTGTTTTCCTTCCCTGATGGGTACCTTTTACCAGTTCCACTATATCGGCCTGTACATCATTTTCAGTGATAATACCGTCAGCGATAGGCAATGCAAGCTCTCCGGTTTCGTGCAGTGCACCCATCCTGGAGTCTACAAATATCAGGCTTTTTCGTATTGCATCATTGTCTGTCTCACGGGTATCGGGCTTGTGTGACCCAATCATATCCAGGTGTGTTCCCGCTTTGATCCATTCTCCGCAGATGACCGGCGTTGCAGCTAAGGTGGCACAGGAAATCACATCTGCATTGCGGGCGGCTTCTTCCAGGTTTGTTACCGCCTCTACCTCAATACCCAGGTTTCTGTGCAGTTCTGCATAGGCAGCCAGCTTATCCGGATTTCGCATCCATATACTCACTTTTTTGAATTTTCTAACCGCTAAATGGGCTTGAACCAAGTGCATGGCTACGCTTCCGCCACCAACGACCAGCAGATTTTCGGCATCCTCTCTGGATAGGAAAGAGGAGGCAAGGGCAGAAGTGCAGGCGGTTCTTCTGGAAGTCAGCTGAGCAGCATTCATCAATGCCAGTGCCTGTCCGGTTTTGGCATCGCTGAGAATGTACTGGGCAAGGACGGCCGGCAGGTTTTTTTCCTTGTTTCCAGGAGCTACCGTTACCTGTTTCATCCCTATGTATTCTTCATTCCATACCGGCATGAGAATAAGTGTATTCTGGTTACCTTCGGCATTGGTATAGAAATGATGATGACGTAGGGGTAAAGTATAATTGGAAAGGAATATCTCACGCAATGCCTCAATCAATTCCGGATAGGTTAAATATTCGCTTATTTTATCTTCAGGTATCACTAACATATTTGCAGGCTGGTTAAAATGTAAATTTCAAATATACTGTAATAAGCCTGACAGGCTATTCGGTTTTTAACCATTAACAACCCTATTTTGTCTAATGAGGACATTTCGATGCAGACCCTTGATTCGCATACCATCTTCAGCACTTTTTACAGCATGGGGATATGACACGAACTGAAGAAAAACAAACAGGGACACATGAATAATGCACTATCATTTTGAATTCATTATTGGGACATCAGGTCTCTTTATAACACATGAATTAAAATAGATGTGACAAATTATACTATAGCTGCAAATTATGAAAAACAAGATCACCTTCCTGCTGAGTCTTTTGTTTGGAATCATGTTCATCAATGCCGGACTGAACAAATTCTTTAATTACATGCCTGTTCCAGATGACCTGCCCGGGAAAATGCTGAAGGTGATGACAGCAATGATGGAGATAGGCTGGCTGATACCTTTAGTTGCAGTGGCAGAAATCCTGGGCGGCATATTAATTATTATTCCTAAGACCAGGGCATTAGGAGCATTAATCATTTTTCCTGTAATGGTTGGGATTATACTGATGAATACCTTAATCGATACGGGCGGATTGCCAATTGCACTGGCATTCAGTGCAGTTTTACTCTGGATTATTTATGATAACAGGGCAAAGTTTCTGGCAGTAGTCAGGGGATAAAATATTGTTATAGTGACTGAAGATCCTGAATGCAAAAATCAATGATACGCTGATGAAACCATCATAGGCCTACCGCTTACATAAAGTAATGAAAACCGAGCTTGCGAGTTCTTGAATGCAGATGAAGAACAATAAGAGCTAATGAAAAACCAAGCCTTAGCGTAGTTTGGCTGAGATTGATTTTGTCCCAAACCATACCAATTGATGATGGTTACAGTTTCGATAGCTGATTAATTATAAAAATTTGCATATTCAGGTGTGATAAGATGGTGAAACTTGGTTATATTGGACCTTAAGTTTCATAGCATTATTGCATAGATACCTCGCAGGCTTTATATTCCCTTTTTTTTAATTTTATGGAACAATGCATTTGTACTAAAGAAATCGCAGAAGCGGCTAATCGTTGTTTTGAGCGGGAGGTTTTCCACTTTCTGCTGGAATGGGTCAGCAGCCATGAAGATAAAACACTGCTCCAGTTTGAACAGACGCTGGATGAGTATTTGGCAAATGATGCCTTGCGGGATTTCTTTTTAAATACGCAACATCCTGTCCAGAAATTGTTGAAGAACAGGTTCATTGCCTGCCATTTGGGGCGACGTGTTGAAGCGGTTTACTTTGATCCCATTAGTGGAGATCCATTATTTGCTGCTACGGAACAGCGGATTTATAATCTTTCCCGCAGGATGGAGAGCGAACGGATGCATGTTCCGTTCAGGTCGGTTTATCCCAATAAGCAGACGGAAGCAGGTGATACTGCAGATATCAGTACCTATCCCATCGAATCAGAAGAAATCCGTTACAATAGTGGTAATCACTTTAGCAGCCGCCCGGCAAATGGAAATGTCTTCGATGAAAATAGTAAGCGCTGTACGGCGAAATCGGCGGGGCATCTCCATGTTCTTTTCAGGCGCGGATTTTTGGAGGACCGCTTAAAGGAGGTAAAAGAACTGACAGCAGCCCTGTATGAGGCGGGGGAGAGGGGGGCACAATTTTTCGTCATCTATAGCAGACATTCTGCAAAAGAGGGTCATTTTGGCACTTCATTGGTCATCATGGATCCTGCACACCCTAATTTCCCAAAGCGGGTGATGGTCTGTGATACTTTACTCAAGGAACTGCCGCAACATCCACGCTGGTGGAATCATTTTATGTCGGAATATACCCATGTCTTTGGCGATGCCATAGTGGAGATCATCGAAGATCTTTCCCATCCCTTACAGAAGGTAAATGTAAAAGGTGATGATCCTTACCGCCATGATTGGAATTGCCCTTATTATGCAGCCAGTATGGCGGATGCACTGGCGGATTTAGCGAAGAACAATCCGGAATTTACATTACAGGGAAGTGCACATGAAATCCATCATGCGATGAAAGATATCATGTCTGATTATTACCTGCACAACCACGAAATTAAAGACCGTACCGGTATCCAGCAAGCCAATAGGTTAAAACGCTGGAAGAGCGGACGCGAAGTGATTAAAGATCTGCTGCTGGAAATTAGTCGCAAATCATCCTACGAACTTTAATTGGGTTTAAATTGGGTACCTGATTTTTAATGATTATCTTGAGGGGGTAAAATGACAACAATTGAAAAAATCGGTGAAAAACAGTCGCATAAACTTAGAGGTTTTTGTCTTCTGCTGATGTTTTCAATCTTTATTCTTGGGCTTTCCTCCTGGAATACAGCGGAAGAAATTCCAAAAACTGCATATGTACTCCGGTACCCATCTTATTTCGGAAACCGTATCAATACGACAGCTGATAATCCAATGACTGAGGAGGGGGTGGATCTGGGGCGACGGCTCTTTTATGAAACTCTTCTTTCAGCCAATAATTCACTCTCCTGTGGAAGTTGCCATATGCAGGAAAAAGCATTCACCGACGGAAAGAAATTGAGCAGGGGGGTAGATGGTGAACTTTCCGAAAGAAATGCAATGTCTCTGGTTAATCTGCTTTGGGCAAGGAAGTTCTTTTGGGATGGTCGTTCTGTTTCACTGGAAGAACAGGCCAGTATTCCTATGGTTAATCCACATGAGATGGGGCAGTCACTATTGGTTTCTGCCAGTAAATTGCAGCAGACAAGTGCATATCCGGAGCTTTTCAGCAGTGTATTTGGAGATGAACAAATTACAGGAAAAAGAATTGTTATGGCAATTGCCCAGTTTGAGCGTACGTTGATTTCAGCGAATTCCAATTATGATAAATACCTGCAGAAGTCCTACCAGCTATCCAGGGAAGAGATGAACGGTATGATCTTGTTTAATACGGCACCCAATCCGGAAAAAGGGATAAGGGGAGCCAACTGTGCGCATTGTCACGGGGGACCAAAAAATTACCTTGAACTTTTTCATAATAACGGACTTGACCGTGTTTCGGCAGACCCTGGAATCCAGCAACTCAGTGGACAAAGAAATGACCATGGAAGATTTAAAGTTCCCACTCTTCGTAACATTGCATTGACCGCTCCTTATATGCATGACGGCCGCTTCAATTCCCTGGAGGAAGTGATCGATCATTACAGCGAACATGTGCAACAATCGGAATCGCTGAGTGCTTTTTTGCAGCATGAATCAAATATCAGGAATGGTACTTCGCTAAAATTAAGGCCACAGGAAAAAAAAGAGCTTTTGGCATTTTTACATACCCTGACAGATACAGCCTTTATTTCCAACCCTAAATTCTCCAATCCTTTTTTAATCAGAAAAATAAATAAAACCAAATGAAAACATACCTCATCCAGGCTGTTGTGGGATTATTCCTGCTCTCTGTTTATCCATCCAGAGTAAAAGCGCAAACTTCAGCTGAGCCGGGCATTACAATAAGTGGCGAAGTGGATACTCCCCTTGTTTTTCATGCTTCAGATATGCCAAAATTCAAAAGTACAGCCGTGGTAAGGAAAGACCGTGATGGCAAGGACCATATCTACTCTGGGGTAAAGATATCTGATCTTCTCTCCAAAGCCGGGGTAACAATGGGGAAAGATCTCCGTGCTGAAAACCTGACAAAGTATGCCTTAGTAGAGGCCAGTGATGGCTATCAGGTTATTTTTGCATTGGCAGAATTCGACCAGGAGTTTACAGACAGGGTAATTATTCTCGCCACGGAGATGGACCATAAAGCTTTGCCCGTTGCTGACGGGCCTTTCCGGATTATTGTTCAAGACGAGAAAAAACCTGCACGGTGTATTAAGCAGGTTACTTCCATCCGTATCTTATTTGCTAAATAGAGCGATTTCTGGTACTTTCCATACAGTTTGCTTGAACAGTGTTTTCGATTTTTGGAGAATACGTTGTCCAATGAGGGCTGAGGTAGTTTCGATGGATATCTCCTTGAGAGCGGTGTTCAGGGGATATCCATTCTAAAACAGCAGCCACTCAAAGTTTAGTCTTCTGACATGGATAATAGTCCCTCGTCAAGTCTTGCACCTTGTACCAGTATTTTTGCCATTTTACGATCGATTTCACTGAGATCTTCTGCAGTTAATTCTACATCAATTGACCTGAGGTTATCTTCAATATATTCGATCCTGTCCATGCCCGGTATCGGAACAATCCATGGTTTTTGTGCCATCAACCAGGCCAGCGCTACCTGAACGGGCTTGGCATCCTTCGCGGTTGCTATTTGGCGAAGCATATCTACCACAGGCATGTTTGCTTTCATCGCCTCCGTGGTAAATCTCGGGAAGTTTGCACGCAGGTCGGTTGCACTGTCAAATTTAGTATCGGCGGTGATATTGCCGGTAAGGAAACCCGTACCCAATGGTCCCCATGGTACGAAACCTATGCCGAGTTCTTCACAAACAGGTAATACCTTTTCTTCCGGTTCCCTTGTCCAGATGGAATATTGATTTTGGACGGCTGCAACAGGATGTATTCCATGTGCTTTGCGTATGGTCTCAGCACCTGCTTCGGAAAGTCCGTAATGCCTTATTTTTCCCTCCCAAATCAATTCTTTCAATGTGCCTGCAACTTCTTCAATGGGCACATGCGGGTCAACCCGGTGTTGGTAGTAAAGATCAATGTAGTCGGTTCTGAGTCTTTGCAAAGATTCTTCTACAACTTTTCTGATATGTTTTGGACGGCTGTTGATTCCTGTCTTTGAGATCATACCAAATTTGGTAGCTATGATGACATCTTTACGAAAGGGTTGCAACGCTTCGCCAACTAACAATTCATTAGTGAATGGCCCATAGGCTTCGGCAGTGTCAAAAAAGGTGATGCCTTTTTCAAATGCAGCGTGTATGGTACGGATACCATCCTCTGTATCTACAGCTTTGCCGGTACCAAAACTGAGATTCATGCAGCCCATGCCTAGCGCCGATACTTCAAGTCCGCTTTTTCCCAATTGACGTTTTTCGATTTTCATCATCATATGTTATAAATTACAGGTGCAAAATTACCCCTGCGGCAGACCCGGCTATAACGAAAATGAAACGATTGACTACGAAAATCAAATATTTCTATATTTGAGCGGACTGATTTTCTGATGTTTTTTGAAGAAATTATTGAAGTGTGTAAGCTCGGTGAAACCCAGGGAATAGGCTATTTCAGAAACTGTCCATCGTGTTTTTTTTAGCAAGATCCTGGATTCCTGCATTATTCTTTCCGCAATAAGCTGTGTGGTAGTTTTATCCCCCATTTCTTTAATGGCACGGTTAAGATGATTTACATGTACATTAAGTTTTTCGGCATAGTCTGAAGGCGAACGAAGCTGGACAGTCTGATGGATATTGTCAATGGGAAACTGACGTTCCAATAGTTCCATAAATAATCCGGAGATCCGCTGAGAGGCGTTGGTATAGTGTTTTTCAAGTCCTTCTGATGGATTCATTTTTAAGGCAAAATGAATCAGTTCCTGTACGTGGGTCCGTAATACATCACACTTGTGTACATAATCTGAACTGATTTCCTCAAACATTCGGTTAAATATGCCCTTTATCTGAAATTTCTGTATATCAGTGAGTTCGAATACGTGGTTGCCATCGGGTTGGAAGAGTGAATACTGATGAATGTGACCATATTGATGAAAAAAATTCTGATCAAAGATGCAAAAGCAACCACTGGTAATCCGGTCTCTCTGTTCCCAGCTATAAGGGATTTGCGGATTTGAGAAAACAAGGGCCTGCTTCTGTACCTCAATTTCTTTATCGGCATACATGAACTTACCACTCCCTTCAACAAGTACAATCTTATAATAGTCCCTTCTCTGGTAGGGAGTAGGTCTGGCACCTTCGCCAACATAGGGATCCAATGTGAAAACATTGAAACGACCTGGTTCATCAGGAAATTTTTTGTGGACTAAATCATGTTTACCTTCGTAAAGGTCCTGTAATGTTTCCATTTTAATCATAGGTATAAGTGACGAATTGTTGATAGGATGATTAAATTTTCAACAGGTTATCCCTGATGCGGATCTGGCTTTTACCAAAATTACATCATCAGTTTCAGTTCTCCTTACACTCATCCCCAGATCAGTAATAATGGTAGATAAAACAGTAATTTGTATAATTTGAAAAATATGGTCTTGGACATTTCCCAATCCTAACAGGCTTCTGTTGGCAAGCCCGTTAGATTGGAGGGGTAACATTGGTGTGTAAATTAATGCTTTTACACTTCGTTCATGTCAAAAGGAAGTGTCCTGATTCTTTTTCCGGTGAGATCGTAGATGGCATTGGTCAGTGCCGGGGCAAAAGCGGGCAATCCTGGTTCCCCAACTCCGCCAGCATTGGCATCATTTTCCATGATGTGTACTTCAATGGGAGGGATGTCTGTAATTCTCGGCATCTTGTAGGCATAGAAATTCTTCTGTTCAACCAGTCCGTCTTTAAAAGTGATTTCATGGATCGTAGATGCACCCAATGCCATGACGATACTTCCTTCTACCTGTGCGCTGATAATATCAGGATTGACATACCAGCCACAATCCATTACGGCCCATACCTGGTCAATCTTAACTTTTCCGCCGGCATCTCTGGATACTTTCACAACCTGAGCTACAGTACTCGAAAAACATTCGGTGATGGCTAGCCCAAAGCCTTCATTCGGTTTCCTTCTTTTCCATCCGGATACGGCTTCTATCTTATCCATAAGAAGTTGAGAACGCTCATCTTTCAGATAGGTTCTTCTCAGGTCTAATGGATCCTTTTCTGCTGTTATGGCTACTTCATCAAGGAAACTTTCGTAGGCAAATCCATTGGTTGAGGCATAAACAGATCTCCACCACATGGTGGGAATTGGCGTTTCAAACTGTACCTCAGCAAAGCTGATATTTTTGATGCTTTCATAATAAGGTTGAAGAAAGCCCTCCGATGTACTGCGATTCGCCTGATCTGTTTTTCCGTTTCTCCAGTGGTCGTTGTTCTGACCAGCCATACGAAATTTAAGTGCGGTAATTTGTCCGTCATTCACAGCAGCCTGACACCTGTAGGATATTCCCGGACGATAAGGGCCCTGGGTAGCATCATCTTCACGTGTCCAAATCACCTGTACAGGCGCACCGATTTCTTTTGATATCATGGTAGCCTCATGGGGATAATCCATGAATGCTTTACGCCCGAATCCGCCACCAAGGAAAGTCATGTTTACAATCACCTTTTCCCTGGGCAGCTGGAGTTGTTCTGCTATATAATCCTGTACCCATTCAGGAGCTTGTATCGGCCCCCATATTTCCACCTTGTCACCCTGGAAATGCGCAATGCAGTTTACCGGTTCCATTGCGCTGTGCGACTGATAGGGAGTCTGATAAATGAGGTCTAATGTTTTTCCAGTATGGTTTAGGAACTCATCAGGATTGCCCTGTTTCTTTAAAATCAAGCCTTCCTTGGTATGGAGTTCTTTCTGCTGACGCTTAAAAATGTCGCTGCTATTGATATGTTCAAAACCACTGTCGTCCCATTCCACTTTCAACGCTTTTTTGCCCTGTAAGGCGGCCCAGGTAGAAGTAGCAACGACGGCTACCCCTTCACGGAAAGTCTTGAATACGCCCATACGGACTTTAAAAACGCGTTTTACTCCCGGTACTTTCAATGCAGCACTGGCATCAAAGCTCTTTACTTTTCCACGCAGGCGTGGATTTCGTTCTACTGCTGCATACAGCATGTCCGGCAATTTTTTATCCAGGCCAAAAACAGCGGTTCCGTTTGTTTTTAAAGGGGTATCCTGACGGTGTAAAGGCTTTCCAATGATCTTGTAATCAGCCCTGTTTTTCAGTACAATATGATCAGGTGTTTCAAGTTTTGAAGCCTCAGTAACCAGTTCGCCATAGTGGAATTTTTTACCTGAAATGCGGTTTATGACATGACCTGATTCCGCATAACAGTCCGAACTGGAAACTCCCCATTTCTTGGCTGCTACGGAAATCAGCATGATACGTGCGGTAGCACCCAGCTTTAACAAATTCTTATAAGAGCCTCTGATCGTAGAACTTCCCCCCGTTACCTGATTGCCATACTTATCTCTGTTGCCCTGGGCAAAAACAATGTTGACCTCTTTGAGGTCTACTTCAAGTTCTTCTGCTATAATCTGCGGAACAGACTGATAAGAACCCTGGCCCATTTCTGCACGGTGGTTGAATAAGGTTACCTTTCCATCCGTATCAATATGCATCCAGGCATTAAGTTCTATGTTAGATTTTGCTGCATTACCGAGTCCGTTGACAACCTCAGGTTCTTTGGCATTTGAAGGAAAATAGAAACCCAGGCAAAGTGCTGTGCCTGCAAGACCTGTAACCCTAAGGAAGTCTCTTCTGGATACCTGTTTATTGCTCATAAGTATACATTTTATGGTTAAGGATTACTTTTCCGGAGCATAAGCCCCTGTTTTGATCCATGTAATCCATGCTTTTTTAAACTCTGCATGAGTCATTGGCGGCAAAGTGCGGCCTTCTCCCGGATTCCAGCCAGACAATACTAAACCATCGTCAGCATGTTCGATGAGTTGCTTCATATTTTTATGGCCATTTTGTTTGGGATCTACGATCTGTTTGGCGAGCTCATGGGCAGTTTTTCCCTGGAAAACCATTTTCATGTTTGCAGGCGGCAAATGCCAGTTCGGATTACCGGGAGGCGTATTTAAACCTGGGGTATGGGTTGGCTGGTGACAATTTGCACATTTCATAGCATAAAGACCTTTACCTTCCACACCTCGTTTGGGCAACATGGTATGTAAATGACTATCATCTCCCTGTAAGGGAATATCACCTGAAGGGTGACAGTTCATACAACGCGGACTCATCAGCACTTTGTATACCTCATTAAATGCTTTTACAGATGCTACGCTATCTTTTTTGATTTCAACAGTTTTGGCAGAAACTACAATTGTCGCACTCTCGTCGTTTAGTGCGAAAGCCATTATTGCTATTAGTGTAAGAATAGTCCCCATTACCGTTAAAGATTTAGAAGGACTAAGAAAACGTATCAATTTTTTTGACCGACTGTTTATCATTTTCATCTGATTCTTCATTTTGCACCACCTTCCTTTTTTTGCATCGCTGCTGCAAGATGGATGGCTTTCCGGACACGCAGATACGTACCGCATCTGCACAGGTTTCCTGACATTGCATTGTCGATATCTTCATCAGTAGGAGCAGGGTTTTCCATTAGAAGAACTGCTGCCGACATCAGCTGACCGGAATGACAATATCCGCATTGCGGTACATTTGCCTCATTCCATGCCAGTTGTAAGGGGTGATCATTGTTTGCCGATAATCCTTCAATCGTCACGACCTCCTGATCTGCAACACGGCGTAGTTTTGTCACACATGACCGCACAGCTTCCCCATTGAGGTGAACAACACAGGCACCACACTGTGCTACGCCACAGCCGTATTTTGTTCCTGTAAGTCCGATGATATCCCTTATCACCCATAATAGAGGCATGTCAGGATCTGCGTCGACTTGATAGGATTGTTTATTGATCTTTAAGGAAATCATAGGTTTAGAATTTGATCAATGATCGGTTTGGTAGTCTCAATAGTGGATGGATTTTCATCTTTTACCGCTATTACCAAAGATAAAGTCATCAACACAGCTTTCTTTACGAGAATCAAACATTAACTTACAATATTCAAACTAAAAGGTAACAATTATAGTGTACTTCTGCAGATCCTTGTCAACAAATTTGTAGGTTAACCAACGTACATTTACCTCACCAGGACTGGAATAACTTTTTGGGACAGTGAAAATGGTGCTTTTTACAGGCTCCAGGTTTTCTACAGATTCTATTATTTTCTTTGTGAGGATCTGAATGTATAATGTGGCTGGATGGGACAGTAAAAAGGTGTAAATAAACTGGTGCACCTTATCGTCTTATGGCATGTATAACAGATCTCCTGTTTTAACGATTTGTTTTTATGCTGACACATTATATTCTCCTTTTTCTTATCGCTGTTGTTGCTTTCGCATTAAGTGCCATTTGCGGGGGAGGGGCAAGTTTTTTATTGTTGCCTTTGTTGAATTGGGTATTGGCTGCCGGACAGGTGCCGGCTGCTTTGTCGATCGGAACAGCAACAAGCAGTATATCTAGAATCGTCATATTTTACCGCAATATCCGCTGGGATATTGTAGTTTGGTTTGTACCCTCAGCATTGCCTGCTGTATATTTTGGTGCTAAACTTTTAAGTATTACCGATCCGGTTTTGCTGGAGTTCATTATCGGAATTTTTCTGGTCATCAACTTGCCTTTTATTTTTAGATCTGATATTAAGGCTGATACTACTTTAACCAGGGGGAAATGGGTATTAAGCATTATTGGATTGGCAACGGGATTTTTGTCAGGACTGACGGGAGCCGTTGGGTTGCTTTTTAACAGGTTTTATCTTACCTATGGGATGACTAAAGAGCAGATCATTGCCACCAGAGCTGCCAATGAATTGCTGTTGCATATACTCAAGATTGTGCTTTACGGACTATTTGGACTTCTCACCGTAAAGGCAGTGAGCGTAGGACTGATTCTCTCTGTTGCGGCTATTGCTTCAGCTACGCTGGTAAAGTACTTAGTTAAATTCCTCAGCGAACAGTTATATCAAAAAATAGGCTTTATTGCCATGGTCGTTTCCGGATTAATCATGCTGATCAATTCCGGGTTCACCCTTTATAAGGATCCTACAGTCCAGTTCTCCATTCAAACGGCGGGCGACAAAGTGGACAGTAAAATCAAATGGAAGAAGACAACACTTTTTCTGGAATTTGCATTTCAGGAGGGCTTTGAAATAGAGCGGGTTATCGAATTAAAGGACTTGCCTGTACACCACCACAAAAAAGTGTCGATTTTGAGCAAAGGAGCCGATCAGGTGATTCTGGAAAAGGTTTATAAGTACAAAGATCATTATTATGAACTCTATGTCTATCACGATACCAGATTAACGAAATACAAATTAAGATAATGTCATCCACGCAGACTTGAGGATACAATCAATTCTGCATTCTATATTCATTAGGCGAAATACCCACCTTTTGCTTAAATAACCTTGTAAAGTGCTGCGGGTATCTGAATCCCATATCATAAGCTACTTCACTGATGGATTTATGATAATCGAATAGTTTCTCTTTGGCTATATCCATCGTTTTTCCTTGTATGTACTCCTGAGCCGGTCTTCCGGTTTCTTTCTTAATCAGGTCACCGAAATAATTGGCAGATAGTTGGAGCTGTTCAGCACAATAGGCTACAGTAGGAAGTCCGTTCTGCCGCGGATAGTCTGAATGGAAATAATCGTTCAATAATTTCTCAAACCGTTCCAGAATTCCACTGTTTGCGCTATCCCTCGTGATGAACTGGCGGTCGTAAAAGCGAATACAATAGTCAAGGAACAACTTAATATTGGCGAGGATAAGTTTTTTACTGTGCTTGTCAATGGAACGTTCCAGCTCAAATTCTATTTTATCGAAACAGTCCAGTATAATCTTTCTTTCCCTTTCAGATAAATGGAGAGCCTCATTGACTGCATAAGAAAAGAAAGTATAATTGTTCATACTTTTCCCCAGTGCCGTGCCATGTATCAGGTCGGGATGGAAGACCAGGGCAATGCCCTGGGGCTGGTAGTATTCCTCTCTGTTTTCGCCTATCACCTGTCCCGGAGCGAGGAATATCAGCGTGCCTTCCTCATAATCGTAATTTTTTAATCCGTAACGCAGGTCCCCGCATTTGATCTGTTTGAAGAAAACAGTATAAAAACTGTAACGCAAACGTCTTGCCTGCCGTGGATCTGCCTTGTCCAGATTCACTATGCTCACAAGAGGATGTAGTTTTTCATTGTTATTGAAGGCATTGTATTCCGCTATAGTGTTGAAATTTATGATATCCTCCATTGCCATATTTTTTTAAATTATACTTCTCAAATGTAGTAAAATAGAGTCCATGTGTGATCGAGCTGTTTTCAAATCAGTGATATTGGTAGTCAATCGGTAATAGGGATAATCATTTCAAGAAAAAATAACTGGACTTTTGTAGAGATGAAATCATCACAGTTATCCATATTACCGTCAAGAAAAAGAAAGTGACAAATGCAGTGCTAAACAAGGTATCAAGTAAACAGATGTAAAACTAATCTATACCATCAAAGAAACATGAAAAATATAAGAATTTCAATGATTGCCCTGACAATAATGATTGCAGGTTTCAATACCAGTAATGGACAAACGCTCAAAAAACAACAAGAAAAAACAACAATTTCAAAAGGAAATGTTATGAAAAATGAACAAAAAACAGTTCATGCAAACCCATTCACATTGGTGTATGAGGGTGCAATTACAGAAAACGTAGCAGGAAAAGTAAACATCCATCCTGTCAGCTATAAAATAAACGGAATTACTATAGCAGCCAATGTGTATACGCCAGCCAATTACAATCCTGCACAAAAATATCCTGCGGTTGTAGTCGCTCATCCAAACGGAGGAGTTAAGGAACAGGTTGCAGGTCTGTATGCGCAAAGATTGGCAGAACAAGGTTACATCACAATTACTGCAGATGCAGCTTACCAAGGCGGCAGTGGTGGTTTTCCAAGAAATGTAGATAAACCTGCAAATAGGATTGAAGATATTCATGCGATGGCTGATTTTATTTCGCAGTATAAGGGTGTAGATGTGCAAAAGCTAGGGTTGTTGGGTGTTTGTGGCGGAGGGGGATATTCTTTAAACGCAGCTCAATCAGATAAACGTTTTAAATCAATAGCTACTTTAAGCATGTTTAATTCAGGCGTAGTCAGAAAAAATGGATATGTAAATTCAGCGGTTAATACCATTCAGGACAGGCTTATTCAAGCAGCGAAGGCAAGGGAGCAGGAAGCAGCGGGTGGAGAAGTTGTCTATATAGGAGACATTAAAACCCTCCCAACGGACGAGCAAATTGCAAAGATGCCTTTTGATTTATACAGAGAAGGTACAATTTATTACGGCAGAACTCATGCACACCCAAATTCCTCGGGAAAATATACAGCAAGCAGCCTGATGGATTTAATGGTGTTTGATGCAAGTGCGAATATGGACTTAATTCAACAGCCTTTGTTAATGATTGTTGGTAGTAAAGCTGATTCGAAATATATGACTGACGAGGCCTTTGCTAAAGCAATAAATGCAAAGGATAAAGAGTTATTTGTAATTGATGGTGCAACACATATCGAAACGTACTGGAAACCCGAATATGTAAATCAGGCTGTTGATAAGCTTTCAAAATTCTATTCAAAATCTTTATAAACCAAATCCTTTGTTCAAGGATTCGCGTTAAATTTTTTTATATTCAGGATGAATATGTGATAAAAAATGAGCTTATTGTGAAGGCAAGACTGGAAAAGAAAAGCATAGGGTAACTGCTTACAAACCGTAATGAAAACCGAGCATGCGAGTTCTTGAATGCAAATGAAGAACAATAAGAGCTAATGAAAAACCGAGCATGCGAGTTCTTGAATGCAAATGAAGAACAATAAGAGCTAATGAAAAACCGAGCATGCGAGTTCTTGAATGCAAATGAAGAACAATAAGAGCTAATGAAAAACCGAGCATGCGAGTTCTTGAATGCAAATGAAGAACAATAAGAGCTAATGAAAAATGCTTATGATAGCTTCATCACCTTTAAAAAATAATTATATACTGATGAAAAAGAACTTATTAATGATCGCGGCGGGATTATCCCTATTGTTTATATCGTCCTGTTTCAGTACCAGGAAAGCAGGAAATACTGCCCTTCAGGACAAAATCTTTCCAAAAGGAAATCCGGTAACAGGTGATAATTTTCATGGCAAAGTCTGGTTACAGCCTTTGGTGCAAAGTGACAGCCTTAACCAGGCAGATCTGGGATGTGTCACATTTGCCCCGGGAGCAAGAACCCGGTGGCACTCACATCCAGCTGGTCAGATATTGATGGTTATTGGCGGAACAGGCTATTATCAGGAAAAAGGAAGTGCAAAGAAAATACTTCACAAGGGAGATGCCATCAAATGCCCGCCTGATATCCTGCACTGGCATGGGGCAAGTGCTGATGATGAGTTTTTACAGGTTGCTGTAACCGGCCGGCAAAATGGCCCAACGGTCTGGGCTGAAAAGGTCACTGAAGAAGAGTATAACCATCCATAGTTAAGTTTCTTAAGCCGGCCAGGTTCATGGTGAACCTGTGATTCCATACCCGAATGAAACCGGGGTAGCATAGAAATGATTAATGTGATTGAAGATCAGATACCGGTCAGTTAAATGACCGTCTGTATTCCAGCGGCGAAAGATCGGTCTTGGTTTTAAATAATTTGCTGAACGACTGCGAATGCTCAAACCCCAGGGCATACGCCACTTCACTGACAGAAAGGCTTGTGGTTGATAATTTCTCCTTGGCCTTTTCAATGAGTTTGTCATGAATATGCTGCTGGGCATTCTGACCGGTAAGGGAGCGTAACATATCACTCAGATAATTTGGGGAAAGGTGAAGCTGTTCTGCAAGAAAGTGGACCGATGGTATTCCCTGACTCAGGGAGAGTTCATTGTTGAAATAGTTTTCCAGAACTTCATGCAACCGTTGCAGTAAGTCGTTATTGGCAGCTTTGCGGGTAATAAACTGGCGTTTATAAAAACGGTCTGCATAGTTCAGTAATAACCCGATCTGAGAGATAATGACATTCTGGCTAAAGTCATCCGTCCGTCCGTTCAGCTCTTCCTCCATAAATTTAAAGATCGATAGGACCGTTGCCTTTTCATGATCTGAAAGATGGAGTGTCTCATTTACTGAATAAGAGAAGAATCCGTATTCCTTAATCGTTTTCATTAAGGAAGAACCAATCAAAAAATCCGGATGCATGAGTAAAGTATATTCGGAGCAAACCGCAGCCTCATTGTTATGGCTTCCAATAATCTGTCCTGGGGAAGCAAAGAATAAACCACCCTCATCGAAATCATAATAACTCTGGCCATATTTTAATTTTCCATTGAGTTTTGGTTTGTAGGAAATTTTATAGAAACCCAGTACATGCTGTTGTGGGAGATTATTCAATCCGACCGGAGTATGGGCTCCATTGATCAGACTAATCAAAGGATGTTGCGGCGTTGGTAATCCGAATGCCCGGTGCGCATCTGACAACGATTCAAACCTTTGCAGGCTGTTAGTTTCTTTCTTCATCGGTATGAATTTGAGATTTAAAGATATTAAAATGGTGGCCATTTACACAATGGCCACCATTGATTTACACCAGTTAGCCCTGTGCTGAGCTGGAAAGGTCGTCCCAGGCCTCCCAGGTAGCCAATCTTTCTGCATAAGCCTCACGTACCCAGGGTAAGTTATGGCTGCCAAGATGGAACCTCAGAGGTGGATTTTCTGAATCTACTATTTTGAAGATCGCCTGGGGCGTAGCATCCGGATTTCCTCTTTCCAGTGTTTTTAAACTTTCTATGAATTGTGCTTTGAAATCTGCATAGATGTCCAGGCCTGCTGCAAATTTTAGCGATTCCTGGCTACCGAATTCAGTGGCATAGGCACCAGGTTCGATGATCGTAACGCTGATGCCAAATGCTTTGACCTCTGCCGCCAAACTCTCATGGATAGCTTCAAATGCCCATTTTGAGGAGCAGTAATAGCCAATTACGGGCATCGTTACATGACCCAGGTTACTTGATGTTCCTAGAATATGGCCGTATCCCTGTTTGCGAAGGAATGGTAAAGCTGCTTTAATGACAGCCAGTGGACCGTGGACATTTGTTTCATAAAGTGCGCGGACATCATCTGCACTCGCTTCTTCAATTGTGCCCACCAGGGAATAGCCTGCATTATTGAGTACAATGTCCAGTCTGCCGAAGTGATCATAGGCTTGTGCGATAACTGTTTTTACCTGATCGTGATTGGTAACGTCGAGTTCAAGGGTTAAAACATTCTCGCCATATTTCTCCTTCAGATCGGTTATACTGCTGAGTTGCCTGGCTGTTGCCGCAACAAGATCACCGCGCTTCAGCACAGCTTCTGTCCATACGCGTCCAAATCCACGGGAAGCACCTGTTATAAACCAGACTTTATTTTTTTCATGTTGATTAGCCATCGTGTTATTTTTTAATATTTACCCTACAAATGTCGCCCAAGAGCAGTTTCCTTTTGTAGTCCAATTCAGGGTTTTTGTAGTCTAAACAAGAAAACGCGTTTGCGGGATTTAAGGAAATAACAGGTAACTGTTGGCATTACACATCCATGAAAATGTTATTCCTTTCAGGCCAAACCACGTCTAATCTGCTTTTGCTTATATACCACTTGTTACCGATCAGTACGTATTCATCAGCGTACAAGCCTAAAAGTAGTAAGGGCTTTTCATTTTTCGGCCTGCCCGTTACTAAATCAATGAGGTAACATTTACCTTGTGCCGTGGTCGGACTGGTTATTTCTATCCAATGATTTGTAACCGCATGAAGAAAAGGGTAATTTCCATGATTATTTCGGTCATATTCTTTGAATGCCTTGTCAAGTCCTGCATAAATTCCGGCACGGCCATGCCAGGGATCACGGTCAGTCTGAACAGTCGCATCTTCTGTAAATAACATTGTCAGCTCCTCCAGCTGGTAACTATCCAGATAATGGCTGTATTTTATGCGTAAATTTCTGATCTCTTCGGTATGAAGTAGTTTCTCTATCCGCTCTGTATTCATTAGCTAATAATTATAAGGTTGGATAATCCGTGAATCCCATTGCTCCGGGGGTATAGTAAGTTTCGGAATGGTTACGGTTCAATGCTGCACCAGCAGCAAATCGTTCCACCAGATCAGGGTTCCCTATATACAATTCACCAAAAGAAACCAGATCCGCGATCCCTTCCGCTATAACCCTATTGCCACTATCTGCTGTAAAACCCTTATTGATCATTAAAGTACCTTTATAAATCGTGCGAAAATGTTTTGCCGTGTCAATGACCAGTTTCATTGGATCTGCAACTGAAGCCCGGCTGAATCCCGATAAGTGAAGATAAGCCAGCTGGTAGTCATTGAGCTGGTTGACCAGCCTATCGTAAAGCTCATCTGCCTCATCGTCCCTCGTGATTCCAAAGGTCTGGTCTAATGCCGGGGCAAGACGAACTCCGATCTTAGCAGCATCCATTTTTTCAGTAATCGCATCCAGCACCTCAAAGAGGAACCTGATCCGGTTCTCAATCGCCCCACCGTAATTGTCTTTCCTTAAATTGGAACATTTCGCAAAGAACTGATGAAACAGGTAACCATTGGCTGCATGGAGCTCAACACCGTCGAAACCGGCTTCTATTGCATTAACAGCGGCTTTTTGAAAATCTGAAACCGTTTGCTGAATGTCCTCCCTTGTCATTTCACGTGGAGTAAGGGTTTCTGCAAAACCATTTTTCGTATAGGCCGTGAAGTGAGGATTAATAGCAGAAGGGGCTAGGGGTAACTGACCATTCAATAAATCGGGATGGGAGACCCTGCCTACATGCCATAATTGTGCAAATATTTTTCCACCTTTTTCATGAACTGCGTGAGTGACCTTCTTCCAGGCATCCACCTGCTCTGCCGTATAAATGCAGGGGACGTGGATATAACCATGTGCCAGATCATTAATAAAAGTGCCTTCTGAAATTAGTAAACCGCCTGATGAACGTTGTGCATAGTATTCAGCAATCAGGTCTGTAGCTGTATTGCCGGCATTGTCTGCCCGGCATCTTGTCATTGGAGCCATCACCACACGGTTTTTTAGTTGTAAGGCAGCTGACTTGTATTTTTCCAGTAATTTCATATGCTTATTTTGTTAGGGCACAAATCTACCTGCATTCAGGAAGGCTGGCAATAATGGCATAACGATTCTAATAGGGCATAATTTTGCCATATAACTTTTCCCTACCTGACGCGCAGAGAGGAGCAGGCTTTAGTTTTTTTTATCTTATTTTTGCAGGCGAAGCAAAAATCCTTTAAAGCAATTCCGGATTAATTATAATCCCTGTTTGATCAGCAGGGTATTATTATACATTCACCTTACTGGCTTAGACATGTACGAAAGAAAAATTAAACGCACCTATATTTGTGGTTTAGACATTATTAGTGAAATTATCGGGGGCAAATGGAAACCCTGTCTCATTAACCTGATTCATAAAAACGTATTACGTCCAAGCGATTTGCAGCGTGCTATGCCGCGCGCCTCACGAAGAGCTTTAACCATTCAGCTGAATGAACTGGAAGCACATGGCATTATAACGAAAACCATTTATCCCGTTTTGCCACCTAAAGTGGAGTACCGTTTAACAGAGATTGGGGAGTGCCTTTTGCCGATAACAATAGCAATGGACAATTGGGGAAATGAATACATGGATCAGTTTAAACATCTTCTGGAAGGGAAAGAAACTGAACAAGATGAGGGGGCCAATCCATAAAAAATTCTGTTAAACGTTAGTATGACATTTAATTTATTTTCTATATTTGGTTCTTTAGTGCCTAACCAAATAGTTAATGGACCCGTTATGAACAGCTGATTTTAGCCCAAAGGGCTATAATTTTCAATCATCACAGGGCTTCATCTGACAATTATAAACCCAAGTGTAAATTGATGAAAATTCCTGTAGTACTCCTGTCATTCCTATCTTTCTTTACTTTAGAAACATCTGCTCAAACAGCCGTTTATGCCCATAGTCCTGATAAAAAGATCCGGTTGAGCCTGAATATGCTAAATGGTTCGCCTGTATACAACATATCCTATGCGGGAACTGAGTTCTTAGGCAATTCCCCATTGGGACTTCAGAGTTCTATTGGTGACTTTTCCCGGAATCTTCGGCTGACGAGTCAGAAAACAAGGAAAATAGCTGAGTCTTACACGCTCAACAGATCGAAGGTAAGTGAGGTGAATTATCGCGCCAATGAGTTAACCTGCAGCTTTGTCAATCAGGCAAAAGATACCTTGTCTATCGTATTCAGGATATCGGATTCCGATATAGCTTTTAACTATCTCATCCATGAAAATGGGAGGGGTAAGGTCAAATGTACGATTGAACATGAAGTGACCGGTTTTAAACTCCCTGCAGGAAGTACTACTTTTATTACTCCGCAAGCTCCTGCTTCAACAGGCTGGGAAAAAACGAAACCTTCCTATGAGGAAGAATATACCATAGAAGAGGCTGTTGGTAAGCCGTCGAAATATGGCTTGGGTTATACCTATCCGGCATTGTTCCACTTGGGTGAAAAAGGTTGGATGCTTATCTCTGAGACAGGTGTTGATGCGGACTATGTAGGAACCAAATTAACTGAGGCTTCGAGCAGTGGCCTTTACACGGTAAGTTTTCCTGAAAAAGGGGAAAATGGCAATGTTGGGCCGGTTACAGCAACTGCGACCTTACCTATGCAGACCTCCTGGAAGACCATTACAGTTGGAAGGGATTTAAAACCTATTGTTGAAACCACCAGTGCTACCGATGTTGTCAAGCCATTAACCACGTCTTCAAAGGTATTTCAAACTGGCAGGGCCAGCTGGAGCTGGATTGTATGGCAGGATGAAAGCTGTAATTATAATGACCAGATCACCTATATTGATATGGCTGCTGCATTGAAATTTGAGTTCGTACTGATAGATGCCCTTTGGGATGTTCAGATTGGCAGAACTAAAATGGAGGAACTGATCAGCTATGCGAAGTCAAAAAATGTAGGTGTATTGTTGTGGTACAATTCTAACGGAAAATGGAATACGGCACCGCAAACACCTAAAAACCGCATGGATACCAGAGAAGCAAGGCTGGAAGAAATGAAATGGCTGCAAAAGGTAGGGGTAAAAGGGCTGAAGATAGATTTTTTCGGAGGTGATAAACAGGCAACGATGAAACTCTACCACGATATTTTGATGGATGCGTCGGTGTACGGCCTGTCGATAAATTTTCATGGAACGACTTTACCACGCGGATGGGAAAGGATGTACCCCAGCTTTGTTACCAGTGAGGCTGTTCTTGCTTCAGAGAACCTTGTTTTTCAGCAGTCTTTTAATGACAATTATCCGGTTACAGCAACCTTGTATCCTTTCACAAGAAATGCGGTAGCTGCAATGGATTTTGGTCCGGTTTTTTTGAATAGCCGTATGGACAGATTTCAGAAAGATGGTAAAATCCGGCGCACGACTGATGCTTTTGAGATGGCGACTGCGGTTATATTTTTCTCTGCTGTCCAGCATTTTGGTATTACCCCGGATAACCTAAAGGAGAAACCAGGCTATTTATTTGATTACCTTAAATCTGTTCCTACTGTCTGGGATGAAACCCGTTTCATCGATGGATATCCTGGGAAATATTGTGTCATTGCCCGACGCAAGGGGGAAAATTGGTATGTTGCTGCAATTAATGGAGAATCCAGTGAAAAAATACTGAAGGTCAAACTGCCAATGTTAAAAGGGAAAAAGGTTTCCATCATCAGCGATGGACAGAATGCATCATCGGCTTTCAGTACCTCAGTGTTGGGGAGCAATGCTGATTATGAAATCAAACTGGCAGGAAACGGTGGTACGGTACTGTACTCCTTCTAATTTATAAAGATCTTACCACAGAAATTGAAAATGACATTAATCTAAAACATACATTTCAGATTAATACTATCTTTGAGGAAAAAATGGCGCGTAACGTTGAATTTGATGAAAATAAGGCAATTCAAAAAGCAATGGAGGTTTTTTGGAAGAAAGGTTATAATGGCGCCTCAATGCGTGACCTGACAGAGGCCATGCAAATTAACAGTAGTAGTCTTTATAACACGATAGGTGATAAACATCAGCTTTTTTTAAGGTGTATCACTAATTATGTGCATGGCAGGATGGAGGAAGCTTCAGCACAGGCATCAAAAATTAAGTCCCCCTTAAAAGCAATCATTGGTATGATCAACAATTGTGTCAACACAATTCTTTACAGTGATAACCATTGTCTGGCCATAAAAACTACTTTTGAGCTTGCAGCAACTGATCCGGATGTCATGGCTCTTCTCAAAGAAGACAGTGACTTTACCCATCGATTTTTGTCGGATTTAATTCAGGATGCCATCGCACAAGAAGAGATGGCTGACAGGGTAGAGGCTCATACAATAGCTGATTTCATCATTAGTGCATTTACTGGCTGGCACGAATCTTATATTATTTATAAAGACCCAATCAGAATAAAAAAAATGGCCAGGTATCTGATTTCCCAACTTTAAAGATAAAATTTCTGTTGAGCATTCATCAACGCATCCGGGGTATCGGCGCACTCCTAGCACAAATCCTAAAATGACATTAATCTGAAACGTTTGTTTTATAAAAGATCTACGTTTGTAAAAGAAATGCAGCAATTTTAAGTTTTCTGAAATAGAGGAAATGTTTACTTTGTTTTTATTTTGAAATGAATATTACAGAATTAACTGAATACTCACACTCCTTTTAAAGGATGGATTGACTGATCTGTCAAAAGTGAAGGAGTTATTTTGGTGGATTTATATAATGGCTGAGCACATGTCAATAACAAAAAAATCTTAAAAAAAGTATATGATAGACTTAGAAGTTACCCAGCAGGGGAAATTATTAATCTACGGAGCAACCGGGTACACCGGTACCCTGATTGTGCATGAAGCGGCCCGAAGAGGTCTTGACTTTGAAATTGCCGGCAGAAATGAAGAGAAGTTGGCTGCCCTTTCCACAGAACTAAATGTTCCTTACCATGTGTTTCCCGTTAATGATCTGGGAGGCTGGAAAGCAAGTCTGGAAGGTAAAACTGCTTTACTGAATATAGCCGGGCCATTCAGTGAAACTGCTGAGTACGCGATGGAGGCTGCTATTCTATTTAAAGTGCATTATTTTGATATTACTGCAGAAGTTGATATTTACCGTCTCGCCGAATCTAAAGATGCAGCTGCCAAGGCAGCAGGAATTATGCTGTTACCTGGGGCTGGGTTATTTGCTACCTACGATCCATTGGTTGTACATACAGCCAAGCGGGTGAAAAATCCGATTGCTATGCGTGCGGCTTTTAAATATTCCGGAGGCTTTACACCTGGTTCTGTCGCCAGCAGTTCTAATATAATCAATGCAGGAATGTTAGTTAGAAAAAACGGAAAAATAAAAAAATTAAATGAGGCTCCTTCTGCCACTTTTGATTTAGGCAACGGCCCTGAAGATTTTTCACTTATGCCATTGGGTGGGGTAGTGCTTAGTTTTAAATCGACAGGTATTCCCGATATTGAAGAGTACTTTAAATTGGCACTTTCTGCTGGCAGTAATGTAGAAGGTGCTGTGAAATTTGAAGAGGGACATCCAAAAAAAGAGCTGATTACAGTACGAAGTCAGATCCTTATAGAAATTACAGATGAAGATGGAATGGTAGTCCGATCCATGGCCGACATGCCGGAAGGTTACCTTCCGACAGTTACTTCTGCAGTTGAAGTGGTTAACCGTGCTTTGAAAGGATCTTATCAAATCGGATTTCAGTCCCCCGCCTCTGCATATGGTTCGGCATTGATGACTTCACTATTGGATGTGGTAATTACTGATTTTTAAGCCCATAAGAAGTGGTGGTGTTTCATGAGGAATGAGCAAACCCTGTCTGTTTAAATTAGATCATATTTGTACAGCAGTTGATACCTGTAAAATTACTTACAGCAGATGATTGCTGTTCTCCATTTTGGTTAATACACCATCCATTTTGGTTATTATTCCGATGGTGCTGAACCCCACCTTTGTACGGTAAACAAACAGGAATTATGAAAACTATTTTTATTACCGGTGCATCTACCGGATTAGGCAAAGCCACTGCATTCTTATTTCAGGCTAAAGGATGGAAAGTTATCGCAACCATGCGCAAACCCGAAAATGAGAAAGAATTAAATTTACTGAAAAATGTGATTTTGTTACCTCTTGATGTGACAAATGTCGACCAGGTTCGTCTGACTGTACAAAAAGCAATTGACCTGGGTGATATTGATATTGTTTTCAACAATGCAGGGTATGGATTGATTGGTCCTTTAGAGGCGCATACGGAAGATCAGGTCAGGGCACAGTTTGAGACTAATTTTTTTGGGACGGTTTGGGTGATCCAGGAATTTATTCCGTACTTTAAAAATAAAAAGGCTGGCTTGTTCATTAATACGACATCACTGTGCGGTTTAACCTCAAATCCGCAATCAGCCATTTATAATGCCTCTAAATGGGCGATGCAGGGGCTTGCGGAAAGCATGTCGTACGACCTTGCAGAGTTTGGTATTGGCATCAAAAATGTAGCGCCAGGCGGGATTAAAACTGAATTTATGAAAGGCATGCAAGTGACAGCGGATGAGGGCTATGAGGCAACGATGGCTAAAATGATGGAAGGATTCCAGGATGGTACGCTCATGGAATTTACAACACCTGATCTTATCGCTGAAGTGGTATATCGTGCAGCAACAGATGGGGAAGATCAGCTGATCTATCCGGCTGGGAATGACTCCGTACGACTGTATGCCAAAAGACTTGCGCAGGGACCAGAGACTTATCGTAAAGACTTGACTGCCTACCTTAACCTGAAAAGCCCCTATCAAAAAACTGCTGTTTAAACCAATAGCATGAAGAACAGTCCTTCATGCTATTCAAATATTTAACATGAAATCATCATCAAAACAACCGGTTATTTTCAATTCGATATCGGAATTGCATAAGGCACTTGGATTACCAAAACCACTTCATCCATTAATCAGCCTGGTTAACTATGGAGATGTGACAACTGATACCGCGGAACTTGAAAAAGGAATGGTATTTAACTTTTATAAAATTTCCTATAAAAAGAGTTTTACAGGAAAAATTAAATATGGACAGAATTATTATGATTTTGATGAAGGAGGATTGTCATTTTTCTCCCCTCATCAGGTGATTATGGCAATGGAGGACGAGGCCGATTATGGTGGTTATACCTTGCTTATACACCCGGACTTTATTGCAGGCCATCCTTTGGGACAAAACATGAAGCATTATGGTTTTTTTGCTTATTCGGTTACCGAAGCTTTATACCTGTCCGACAAAGAGAAAAAAGTGATCATCGCATTATTTGATAACATCGGAACTGAACTGGATTCCCCGATTGATCAGATGAGTCAGGAAGTCCTGATTTCACAGGTAGAACTTTTATTAAAGTACAGCAAGCGTTTTTACAGCAGACAATTTATCACACGGAGAACGGCAAGCAATGATCTGCTGATTCGTTTTGAGGCATTGCTTGCCGACTACTTTGATAGTGATCAGCCATCGTTAACAGGATTACCGACAGTCGTCCAGCTGGCCGGTCCCTTAAATGTTTCCCCTCATTACCTCAGCGACATGCTGCGGACGATCACGGGACAGAATACACAGCAGCACATCCATCAGAAGTTAATTGAAAAATCGAAGGAACTCTTATCGACAAGTCAACTGACAATAAGCGAAATTGCTTACAAACTAGGTTTTGAACATCCACAATCGTTTAACCGCACATTTAAAAAGAAAACTAACCAATCTCCACTTGATTTCCGGCAGTCATTTAACTGAAATGGGTGCTACACAAGATTTATTATAACATAGGCGTATACAGCACAGCTAAAACTAATGGACATGGATATAGAAAAATTTATTGAAGAATGGATTGCGGTTAGCAATCGTTATGATACTGAAAAGTATTTGGCCTTTTATGCCGAAAAGTCCGTTCTGGACGATCCGTCCGTTGGAAGAAAATTTAGCGGGAGGGAGGGCATCAGGACCTATTTCGAAAACTATTTCATCGGTTACAAAACGCAGACTAAACAAGTAAATATAACAGTGAGCGATACCAATCGGGCTCATCTGGAGGTTGAATTTACTGGTGATTTTCCCGAAGGTAAGCTTGGTGGGACTTTTGATTTTACCTTCAAAAATGGAAAAATTGAATTTGTATCAGCAGATTTAATCTTGTAAACCATACAATTAATTGTGATCAATGGAGATGAAACATTCCCGATCAGTTTGGCAGAACTTCCGTTTTAGATCGGGTGAATTAATGAATCAGCCTTCTTGTTGATCCGTTAATTTTTAAGCCCAGCAGCCAAAATCCAGAATTCGTACAGAATCAGATAATACCTTTCCCTTTTAATCGATTTAATATTATTAAATGATGTTTAAAGGCAGGTATAGTGTACTGTTTTCTTTTATCGCAATCTTCATTTTATTCTCCTTCCTTATCCGTACGGGATTGCTGATCTTCTCTTTATCTAAAACAGATTTTAGTTTGCTGTCTGTGCTGCAGCTGTATGGCTTAGGTTTTAGCTATGATGTTACCGTTGCCTTATTTTTTGTTGCCCTGTTCAATGTTTATCTGTTGCTGCTGCCTGCCGGATGGGGCAATAGCAAAACAAACCGGGTAATTACTTATGGCTGGTTTTTTCTAATGCTGCTCATTGCTTTCTTTTCTTTTTTTGCAGAACTCACCTTTTGGCAGGAGTTTGAAAGCAGGTTTAATTTTATTGCGGTAGATTATCTGATCTATACCTATGAGGTGATCAGCAATATCAATCAATCTTATCCTTTACCCTTACTGATAGGGGGTATACTGCTGCTGGTGGTGATTACCATCTGGTTTTTTGCCAGAAAAAATGTCTTTGTCCATAGCTTTCAGGACCGGCCACCTTTGAAAAAAAGATTGTTGATATCTGGCGCTTTGCTGCTGCCCACCATTATTTTTCCATTTATCCTGAATAATTCTACCGCAGAGTTCAGTCACAACAGGTACCAGAATGAATTATCGAAAGCCGGTATCTACTCCTTTTTTGCGGCCTTCAGGAACAACGAGCTGAACTACAATGATTTTTACCCAATGTTAAAAAAAGCGGAGGCTTATCGTATCATCAGGAATGAATTGCAGGAAAATAACAGCCATTTTATCCATACGGGATTTTCCATCAAAAGGGAAATTACGAATCCCGGAACCAGGTATAAGCCGAATGTGATCATGATTACGGTGGAAAGTCTGAGTGCAGACTTCATGGGGCATTTTGGGAATACACAGCAGCTGACGCCAGTGCTCGACACTCTGGCCGATGGGAATCTGCTATTTACCAATATGTATGCTACGGGTACCAGAACCGTGAGGGGAATGGAAGCCCTAACCCTGTCTGCACCACCAACTCCGGGGAGTAGTATTGTGCGTCGCCAGGGAAATGAAAACTTAGCTACAGTAGGTTATATCTTCCAGAAACAAGGTTATCTGCGTACATTTTATTATGGCGGAGATGGTTATTTTGATAACATGAACGAATACTTCGGGAGTAACGGTTTTGATATTACCGACAGGGGAAGAAATATAAAAATGGGCGACAGTTACCTGACCAAAAGAACTGTCATAGGCGACGGGCAGGTTCACTTTGAAAATGCCTGGGGAATCAGTGATGAAGATTTATTTGATGCAGTCCTTCGCGGCGCCGATGCACAGTATAAAACCGGCCGCCCATTTTATAATTTCGTGATGACTACGTCGAACCACCGGCCTTATACCTATCCTTCGGGAGCGATCGATCTGCCATCTGGCAGTGGCAGGGAAGGGGCAGTGCGGTATACGGACTATGCTATCGGGAAGTTTATTGCACACCTGCAAAGCAAGCCCTGGTATAAAAATACAGTGGTGATCATTGTAGCCGATCACTGCGCCTCCAGCGCAGGTAAAAATGAAATAGACATCAGCAAATACCACATCCCATGTCTGATATTGAACCTTCCTGTAAAAGGTAAACAGGTGATCAGTAAGATGTGTTCACAGATTGACCTTTATCCTACGTTGTTCAGCTTGCTGGGATGGACTTATCAGAGCAACCTCTATGGGAAAAATGTGCTGGATCCTGGCTATCATCCCAGGGCCGTTTTGGGCACTTATCAGCAGCTTGCCTTTTTGAGCCAGGATAGCCTGGTGATTTTAGGTCCACAGCAAAAGACAGAAACTTTTATCTACAACAAAGAAAAGAATACACAGATCCCTTCAGCGCTGCCTGCAGCCACTATAGCCAAAGCCATTGCGAATTATCAGACAGCATATGATTTATTTAAAAGTGGGGGCATGCACCAATAATCCGCTATACGCCGCTTAAAAAATTAGGTGTCAGCAGAATTGTTCAGTGCAAAACATGATCGGGATTAATCTACATCTAATTATTATCTTTTTTTTGCCACTAATGCCTTCTGTACAGAATGCCTCCAGTTTTGTGCTGTTGATTTGCAGGGTAAACAATATACCCCAAGCATGAAATTTATACTGAGCTCCTTATTCATCGCCTTTTTTTTTCTGACGCTCCATGCCCAGGAAAAAGCAGCAGACGGAAAAATATCCGGAAAAATTATTGATGCAGTGAGCAAACTGCCGGTTGACTATGCAACTGTTAACGTGTACGTACAGGGAGGCACTACCGCCATTCGGGTAGTTTCTTCAGATCCTCAGGGTAATTTCCTGATCACCGGTCTTTCTTATGGAACCTACCGGATGGTGATTGGTTTTGTGGGATATCAGCCATATATTGCTGAGCATGTGTCGCTCAGCCTTCAGCAACGCAAGATCGTGGTGTCAGACATTTTGCTCGTCCCTACGGAGGAAAATTTAAAAGCTGTTCAGATTACCGCAAAAATCCCGGCTGTACAGAATAAAATTGACAAATTGGTTTATGATCCTGTGAACGACCTGAGTGCCCAGGGCGGAACAGCCATTGATGTGCTGAAAAAGGTACCTACCCTTACCGTTGATATTAACGGGAATGTAGAATTGCTGGGTAGTCCTGGGATCAACTTTCTGATTAACGGAAAACCTTCCAGCATTTTTGGATCGAGTGTAACCGAAGCCCTGGCCTCCATTCCCGCAAGCCAGATCAAAAATATAGAAGTCATTTCTAACCCCGGCGCAAAATATGATGCCCAGGGAACAGCGGGTGTGATAAATATTATCTTAAAAGACAATAACATCAGCGGGATAAATGGCACTGTAAATCTTTCTGCGGGAAGCCGTCTGAACAATGGTTCATTTAACCTCAATGCAAAAAAGAAAAACTTCGGTATCAGTACTTTTTTCAGCGGGAATGCCCAGCTGAATACCACTTCATTGAATAGTAAACAGCTGAGCAATGCTGAAGGAATAGAATTACTGGATCAGCATGGAAGCAGCAGGATCAAAAGAAATGGGTACCAGTCGGGGATCAGCGGAGAATGGAATATCAGCCCTCAGGATAATGTGACTGCTTCAATAGGCTATAGTCAGTTTAGCAACAATTCCGCTGATCTGGCCAGTCAGTTGCAAACCAGTTTCGATAGCAATAATCAGTCTTCATCCGTTTATTCCAATCGTGATGCAGAGAATAGCGCCCATGCAAATAACTTACAATGGAGCCTTGGGTACCGAAAGAAATTTAAAAAGGAGAACCAGGAACTCAGCTTCCTATATCAGTCTAATATAGACCATAACAATGCGGCTTACCGTCAGTTTCAGCACTATGAAGATCCGCTTGTTGCAGGTTCCGGCACCAGCAGCAGCAGTCCGGGTAAGGTAAAGGAAACAGGACTGGAGTTCAATTATGCACAGCCCCTGGGCAAAGACTTCAGCCTTGAAACAGGGGGGAGGGCTTTTTTCAAAACCATCAGCAGCCTGGTTAATGCCCAACGCTATGATGGCCCCTCGCAAGACTACCTGCCGGATCCGTCCCAGTCTTACCATTTTAGATATGACAGGAATATCTTTGCCGGCTATCTGTCGGCCAGCTTTAAGGTTTTTGATTTTTTGGCAGTTAAAGCAGGTGCACGTTATGAATATACGGTTAACCATACTGATTTTGCCAACACAGTGATTCCGAATTATGGTGCCTTGAGTCCATCTTTTGTGATTTCCCATCAGTTAGACGACAGCCAGTCGCTCAAACTCAGCTACAGCCGCCGGATTGAGCGTCCGGATTATGATGAACTTAATCCTTTTGTGAACCGCAGTGATCCCTATAATCTTTCAGCAGGCAATCCCATGTTGAGGCCAGAACTGGGCAATAACTTTGAGATTGGTTATAGTAAATCCTTTAAAAATGGGACTTCGTTAAATTTAACCTCCTTTTTAAGGCATAATGGTGATGATATCAAAAGTTATACTGATTTCTACCCCACCTATCCGGAAGGAGAGCTCACTTATGAAAATGTAACTCTCACCAGGCGCATCAATACCGGTGGAGAAAACAAGATTGGTGGGAACCTCTATGTCAACCTGCCCCTTAGCAGTAAGCTCAGCCTCCGAACTAATGTGCTGATCTACCATAAATCAATCGCTTTCGATTACAATGGGTTAAATCAGGATGCCGGAGGAATGGAATACCGGATGAACCTGAATGTCGCTTATGAGTTTCCCAAAAACCTTTCTGCAGAAATATTTGGCAATTATAACACGCCGAAGGTTGGTGTTCAGGGCAGGGGAAATTCTTTTCTTTTTTACACCCTGGCATTAAGGAAACAGTTTCTGAATCGCAACGCCAGTATTGGCTTGAGTGCAACCGACCCCTTTAACCAATATATCAATCAGGGCAGCACCATTTCCCAGTCGGGAAACAAGCAGTATACCTTGAGAAAGGTTCCTTACCGTTCATTCGGCATTACTTTTAGCTATAAGTTTGGTAATCTAAAATTCAGCCATAAGAATGAGGTTAAAGAAGAACCGAATATACCACAGGAATTATAAGATTATTTCTTTGACGGCTTTATACAGGATTTCTCCAAGAAAAACAAAATCATGCCAACAATCCTATTGAAGTTGTAAATCTTCCGAATGACATCTTTGCCATTCGGGCAACAACCTAAAGGTCTTGGCTCTAAATTCAATCAGTAATTACACCTTAAAAAAAAATAGGATATCCTATATTTGTGCCCCATGAAACTCACTCCTTTCTACCTGTTCATATGGCTTATAATTTTTCCGCTTTTAAGTCGGGCCAGTGCATACTGGATGGAGGTAAAAGGATCGGGTAAACTGAATGAGCCTGTGTCCATTAAGCTATATTATGGCAATATTGATGAATCGGGAACCCGTAAACCATTGGCCGGTCCGGAATTGATGCTGACCGGGGAATTTAAGCTCTTTGTGGTAGATGTAAAAGGCAAACGCCTGAATATACCTATTGCGCTGCAGGGAGATTGTTGGGAAGGAACCTTTACACCACATGAAAAAGGTCTTTACCGTGTGCTGGGTATCAATGACAGCCACCCGGTAGTAGACCGTTCAAAAACTGGGGGAGAAAATGTTTTGCCCATCGATTACCTCTGCGCTGCCTATCGGGTAGAGTTCCCTGATGGGCTTGAAAGTCCTTTGCAATTTTTGGATATCATCACTGCTCAAAAAAATCAATCAATTGTTGTTCAGGCTTATAATAATCAGATTAAAGCAGTTAAAGGGACTAAAATAAGAGTTTTTAACCCGGAAAACTGGGAAAAAGAACTTTTGATAGATGAAAACGGAGAAGCTGTTTTTCAACCCACCATGAAAGGTCTGTATATCATCAGGGAAGATTGGACATCCGCTGTAACCGGTACTTATAAAGGTGTTTCATATACGAAGATCAGACATCGTTGTAACTATTTTAAACTGGTTCAGTAAATTTTGTTACGGTGGCTATCGCCAATTAGCGCTCCATCTTTAATCCTGCACACTCTTTCAGTCTAATTTTTTTAATTCAGAATTTCTTCAGAATTCAGCTGAATATTTGCCGCAGCGAAGTCAAAACAGGACGGATTGCAAATTAATCTCATGTTATTTATTCAATTGATGCTAATGCAGTTGTAATACCAGGCCTTAAAATTTACAGGGAAAGCATATTTAATCCGGTTAGGTATTTAGACTTATTATAAATAAAGATGCTACATTTGTGGGCAGATCAGTTAAACTAAAATTCTTTATTATTGATGAAATCTCTATTTGTTATTTTTATCGCCTGTATTTTATCAGGCCCTTTAAGTTCCTTTGCCCAGGCACAGGGAAAAATATCCGGAAGGATCACGCTGGTGGATGGCCAGCCTTATGGATCAGCTTCAGTGTCTTTACTGGAGGTCAACAAGATTACCCTTACAGATGATAAGGGCAATTATTCTTTCGACAACATTCCAGCGGGCAATTATACCGTTAGGATCCAGGTATTGGGAGCGGCACAACAAGACCTGAAAGTTACATTAACCGAGGGACAACATGCAAAATTAGATTACCAATTAACCAAAGAAAACGTACAGGCCCTGCAGGAAGTCATCATTGGTGGTAACAATACCAACAAGTTCCGCAGAAAAGAGAGCGTTTATATTGCACGGTTGCCTATAAAAAACCTGGAGAATCCTCAGGTATATGCCTCGATCCCTAAAGAATTGATTCAGGAGCAAATGGCTACTGATTTGGGGAGTATCGCTAAAAATGTTGCCGGAGCAGGTATTCCGATGATTGCCAACCAGGGCAGGGTTACCTTCCGTTCGCGTGGTTTTGATACGGAACCCAATGCAAGAAATGGAGTAGCTGGTGCTGCTTTCGCGATGATTGATCCGGTTAATCTTGAGCGTATGGAAGTGATCAAAGGTCCATCGGCTACCTTATTTGGGAACAGTATTTCCAGTAGTTATGGTGGTCTGTATAACCGTGTGACCAAAAAACCATATAATGGTTTCGGTGGAGAGGTTGGTTACACCGGGGGAAGCTGGAATTTTAATCGCTTGACGTTTGATATCAACTCGCCTATTAATGAAAGTAAAACAGCATTGTTCCGTTTAAATGGTGCAACAAGTTTTGAAAAAAGCTTTCAGGATTTGGGATTTACCAACAGTGTTACACTTGCCCCAAGCTTCTCTTACCAGATCACAGATCGTTTGTCGCTGTTACTTGATATAGAATTCGGCCAGGCTAAAGGAACTTCCGTAGTTCGGTTTAATCCTTTTGTAAGTACTGTAATCTCCTCAAGAAAGTCAATTGCAGATATGGGATTCCCCTATAACAAAACTTTCCTGAGCAACGATCTTCCTTATACCACACAACTGCTGAATATTTTTGCCCAGGCAAACTATAAGATTTCTGAAAGCTGGACTTCCCAAACGATTGTTTCCCGTGCAAGATCATCTATTAACGGATATATTACTGCGCTCGCAGGACGTACGGATTCTACCATCCGTCCAAATGTGATCACAGGTTACACGCAGTTTATCGCGACCAATATCCAGCAGAACTTTATCGGTGATTTTAAAGTTGCCGGTTTACGCAACCGTCTGGTAGTTGGCCTCGATTTTTATAATAACTATAATGATTTTGACCGCGTACAGGTGAGTACTACTGCCGGTACCGTGGCTTCACCGGATATTAATTTTCTGAAAAGTTATACTGGCCGTATCAGCAAATTCAAAGTGGATTCACTGGCAAGCAGGGGAGGTGCGCTCCGTAAAGAAACCAACAGGGATAATACTTACTCCATATATTTTTCTGATGTCATTAACCTGACAGACCGTTTAAACATTATGCTGAGTCTCCGTGGGAACCGTTTCAAGTACGGAGGCGTATACGATGTGGTTACCGGCATTACTGCCGGTGGTTTAGGTGTTGGCGGGATACAGGCTGGGCCTTATAATCAGAACTCCTTATCTCAAAAGCTTGGTGCAGTGTATGAAATCGCTAAAGACCGTGTCTCCCTGTTCGGGAATTATATGAACGGCTTTTTTAACAAAAGCGGTCAAACAGCTGATGGAACAGCGCTTAAGCCGGAACACGCTAACCAGCTTGAGTTTGGTGTGAAGGCAGATCTGTTTGATCACAAGTTAGCTGGTACAGTGAGCTATTATGATATTCAGGTGGAAAACTCTACCTACAACGATCCCAGTGGCAATGGATACCAGATTCAGGATGGAACACAATTGAGTAAAGGGGTTGAAATTGATTTGACAGCCAACCCTATTGCGGGTTTGAATATCGTTGCTGGTTTTGCTTATAATAACAGCAAACTTACGCAGGCTGCCCCTTTATTAACAGGAAGACGTCCAGGCTTGTCTGGCCCACCGCGCTCTTATAACTTCTGGGTGAGCTACCGTTTTCCTGAAGGTGAGTTGAAGGGACTTGGTGCTGGTTTTGGAGGTAATATCGCAAGTTGGCAATACCATACCAATACATCAGTTACACAGATCATCATTCCGTCTTATGCCATGTTTGATGCCACTGTATTTTATGATCAGCCGAGATACCGTATAGGGTTGAAGGTGGATAACCTGACCAGTGAAAAAACATGGTCAGTACGATTAACCCCGCAAGCTCCGGCAAGGTTTCTGGGCAGTGTGGCCTTGAAATTTTAAACAGAGATTTCTAATGCACTTCAAGCAGATTGTTTTTGCCCAGGGGACACTGAAGATTGAAAAAGTGGCAACTTAAGCGATATGTCTTGTAATGTGTACAGAGGAAATCTACAGCCACAGTGCGACTAACCGAAAATGTCAAAACATACAAAAAACCTGCAAAGTCATTTGCAGGTTTTTTTGTGCTCAACTACATCCCATCAGCTTTCATGGCAACTACCAGTTGTATGTGTCTGGCTGCATTTGTTTCTGACCACTCATTGTCATAATTTAATCCGTAGGGCCAGAAATGTCCCCCGCCAGTGTAAATCACTGCTCCTGCACCATCAAATGAAGCTAAGGTGGCTACGGCATTTGCACCGATAAATTGTCCCCCGGAGATATTTGCTGTCCATCCGGAAGATAAACCAACCCCATAGGTATGGGCTATCTCATGCATTGCAGTTCTGACACCCTGATAGCTGGCGGTTGATCCGAAACGGATATTTCCATTTGTACTTCCGTCTGCAGTGGCCACTCCTGTATTGTACTCGACAGTTAAGGTGCGCGCCGGCCAATTGTAGGCGGCATTGTAACGGGCACAGGCGTCATTCATTGCTGTAGTTATCCTTGCCAATGCAGCGGAAGGAACATTCGTGCTGGTCAGTGTCCAGCTGAGTTGTCCGGCAAGGATAGCATTTACAACATCTGAAGACTGTGGAGTTGAGCTTACTGCTGCAGAAGCAGGTATTGCTGAAATAGTTTCTTCTTTTTTACATCCTGCAATGGCGAAGATGACCAGTAATACCAGTACCGATAAGCGGTGTGTAGTTGATTTGTTTGTCATAATGGTTAGGGTTTTGTTTAGGTGGATATATACATGTTATATATCCTGATTGATGATTTGTTAACAGGTACATGTAGGGATTCTTCTGAAAGGATCCACCTGTTATTTTTTTGTTAATGAATGAGAGTTAATGGTGTTAAGTAGTATTTAATATGTTATGTGTTTTTTACAAAGGCAGATCATTGGTTTAAAATTAGCAACTTGAATATTAAAATATAGGGGGTAATTCCTTATAAAACAGGGGGTATATAGGAAAAAAAGATGTGTCAGGTCAATCTTTTGTAGGTATGTAAATTATTAAATGTTCAATAGGAGTTTATTTTGAATTAATCCCGTGAAGATATTGTCTTTGATTAGTGGTTATTTTCATTAAATTTTTGAAGAATTACTAATGTGGTTTGCGTGTCTTTTATATACTTTGTAAGCTATTCAACAATTACATCAATCCTTGCTGACTTCTGTCATGGGAAGCATAGGGATGAATCTGCAGAATGACGTATCTCCGGCATTTGGAGTAAGAAATTAGTTTATATATTGCTCGGCATGCCCTACCTTAGTATCATGCAGTTTAAAGAGTTGGCAGAGGAAAAAGTATTGTTGATGAAGATAGCGAAGGATGACGAAATTGCATTCGGCCGGCTTTTTGATCATTACAGAAACCGTGTCTATACGTATGCTTTTCGCTACCTGAAATCCAAAGAGCTGGCTGAAGAAATTGTACAGGAGGTTTTTATCAAAATCTGGAGAAAGAGGTCAGAGCTCAGGGAAGTATCCAATTTCGGAGGCTACCTGAGAGCGGTGAGTGTTAACCGTACTTTGGATGCACTGAAAAAAATTAAACTCGACCAGGTAAGTAATACCCTTAGTCTTTCTGGCTGGACTGAAGCAGACCATGAGTCAGAAGCCAATATTATATTAAAAGATACCCAGGATTATATCCGTGTCGCAATTTCTAAATTGCCGAAACAACAGCGTCAGGTATATCAAATGTGTCATGTTCTTGGCATGAAACAAAAGGAGGTCGCTGATCAATTAAATATTTCTCCAAATACAGTGAAAGTTCATCTTAGAGAAGCAGTGAAAAACATGAAAATAATGTTTAACAACAGAGAATCTCTCCCATTGATTTCTTTTTTGTTCCTTGGAATGCTTAAGTAGATGTTTTATTTGCATTTTTTTTTGAAAAAAAACCTTTGATATCTTTTTTTTTCAATGTTGACTAATCCTTTTTTGTTTTCCAGTCGTCATTGTGGTATAGGGCATCACTAAACCTGGCCAACCAGCACATATGGAAAATGAAAAACTCATTTATCTGATAAAAAGACATGTTCAGAACCTGAATACCACCGAAGAACAAACGGAGTTATTTCAGCTGATCCATGAGGCGAATAACCTCACGGAGTTCATTCGCCATATGGAAGAAGTATGGGAGGAGGAGCATGAACTTCTGGTGATGGATGATGCGCTTTCAAAGAGAATCTTCAACAATGTTCTCGCTGCCGACCCAACCTATTCCCAAGGCCAGGATGTACAGCCTATTCAGGTTAAACAGGAGCGTACTGACAGGAAAATGCTGAAATGGTTGACTTGGGCAGCAGCTGTGCTGGTCATTGGATTCTCCATTTTATGGTATCAGTATCCTTCCCACAAGAATCAGGGAAGCATTCCCGCAACTGGTCTGACTAAAGCCGTTGCTGCGCAGGAGCATAAAAAGATTTTTCTTCCCGATGGAAGTACCGTTATTTTAAATGTAAATAGTACGCTGGAATATCCTGAACATTTCAATGGAACAACAAGGGAAGTAACTTTAAATGGAGAGGGGTATTTTGACATCAAAAGAAAACCCGGACAACAGTTTATTGTGCATGCAGGAAAATTGCAGACTGTGGTATTGGGAACCGCTTTTAATATCCGGACCATCAATCATAATAAACAAATTACCGTGACTGTTACGAGGGGTAAAGTCAGTGTGCAGCGTGACCAGGAGGTGTTGGGGGTACTGACCCCTAACCAGCAGATTGTCTTTCATGATGAGCAGAAGGTCACCAAGTCCATGACAGTGAAGGCCAAAGAGGTGGTGGCCTGGCAGGAACATGATCTGTTTTTCGAAGATATCACGATGGAAGAAGCGGCCTCTTTACTCGCACAACGATTTAACGTTACAATCAGATTTAAAGGAGATGAGGGCAAAAAATGCAGGTTCTCTGCCGTATTCCTGAAAAGACAACAGTTGAAAGAAATTCTGGATGTGATCACCGCTTTTAATAATGCCAGTTATATAACCGAATCGGGTATAATTACCATATCCGGAAAGAATTGCAGCAATTAATCATCAATATACCTAAACACTAAACCCAACCACATGAAGAAAAGCTACTACCTGAAGATTTGAGAATAAACTCCCTGTCGCGAAACAGGGAGTTGGAATTTGCCTGCAGAGTCGCCACTCTTACAGGTTGAATTAAACAATTTTTTCCGAATCATTTAATCCCCTAAATTATGAAATTTTCTGCACAACCAGCAGGAGGGATAACCGGTATTTTCCCGTTGTTATGCCAAGTTATGTCCAAAAATGTAATCCTTAAGATAATGCGTATAAGCCTACTCACGGCTGTTTTTCTTTTTTCAGTGATTCAATTGTTATTTGCATCGAACTTAAAGGGGCAAAATTTGTCTCAAACCATGCTTTCTATTGAACTGAAGAATGAATCGGCCGTTTCAGCAATTAAAAAGATCGAAGCACAGACCAGCTTCAGATTCGTCTTCAGGAAAAGTGAGATTGATGAAGTCAATAAACTGACCCTCCAAAAGGGAACCTGGTCACTGGAGAAATTACTCAGCCTGATATTTGATGAGGCCAGATTTAAGGTGACCCGCTTAGGTACCAATATTCTGATCGCAACCCTGGAAAAGTCAGTAGTTGATGCTGCAGAGGTACGCATAACAGGTATGGTGAAAGATGAAGGTGGACTTCCTTTACCGGGAGTTTCCGTGATCCTAAAAAACAATACCAAATATAGTACAGCAACAGACCAGAATGGCCATTTTGGTTTAAGTGTGCCAGAATCAGAAAAGCATGTTCTGGTATTCAGCTATGTCGGCTTTCGGTCGAAAGAGATTGCCCTGGGCACGGAAACAAGTGTGTCGGTGGTTTTGGAACCCAGTTCCAGCAGTCTTGAAGAAGTTCAGGTGATTGGTTATGGTACAACCACCCGTCGTCTCAACACCGGTTCTGTTGGTTCTATTACTTCAGCAGATATTGATAAACAGGTGGTCAATAATCCTCTACAGGCACTGGCAGGTAAAATAGCGGGGATGACGGTCGTGCAGGGAAGTGGTTTGCCTGGGAGCAGTGTGAATATACAAATCAGAGGGAACAATACCCTTGGAGTGAATGGCCTTTCTGGCGCTGTTCCTCTGTATATTGTTGATGGTGTTCCTTTTACAAATTTCAATAGTTCCCAGCCGATCAATGACAATTTAAATAGTACAGGACTAATTGGTGCAAATGGTGGAATGAGTCCTTTCAGCACGATTAATGCAAATGATATTGAACGTATCGATATTCTCAAAGATGCTGATGCCACCGCAATTTATGGGGCTAGGGGCGCAAATGGAGTGGTACTCATTACCACAAAGAAAGGAAAAAGCGGGAAGTCGCAGGTGAATGTAAACCTGTATAAGGGTGTCGGAACGGTAGGTCATTTTATCGATATGATGAATACCGAACAGTATCTGGAACTGAGAAAAGAAGCCTACAAAAATGATGGTGTGGCTCCTAAGGTCACTGATGCACCGGATCTGTTGTCCTGGGACCAGAATGCCTATACCGATTGGCAGAACCTGCTGATCGGGGGAACAGCGAATGTGACTGATGCACAATTGAATTATTCCGGCGGGAATGACAGGGTTAGATTTTTCACTAGCGGAAATTACAGGAAAGAAGGCACGGTATTTCCTGGTGATATGGGAATGGAACGTATCTCAGGGAGGATGAATCTCCAGACTACTTCAGCAAATAACAAGTTTAATTCATCATTTATGGTGAATTATGCCAATGACAATACCAACCTGATTAGTGCTGACCTGACTTCTGCACTGAGTCTGCCACCCAATTATCCATTATATGCAGCGGATGGTAAGTTGTTCTGGGGATCAGGTTTTACGAATCCGTATGCGAACCTGCTAAAAACATTTAAAAATACCACAGGAAATTTTATAGCCAGTGCAGATCTGAAATATACCCTGGTTAAAGGATTGAATCTGAAGGCCAATCTGGGATATACCCGAACCAATTTAAGTCAGAGTCTCCAGAATCCACTTTCTTCGCAAGACCCAAATCTTACCGGAACTTCCAATAGCGCCCGTTTTTCGAATACTGTGACCACCAATTATATTGTGGAACCTCAGGCGGAGTATAGCTTAAATGTGAAAAACAGTACGTTTACAGCCCTTGTCGGAAGTACATTTCAACAGAATGTAAGTGATGCAAATACGGTAAGCGGCAGTAATTACGCTTATGAGGCCTTGTTGAATACCATCAACGGAGCCGGAACAGTGACCTCAACAAATAACTATTCTATCTATAAGTATGCTTCAGTTTTTGGGAAACTGAACTACAACCTGAATAAAAAATACCTTCTTAACCTTACTTTCAGAAGGGATGCCTCTTCCAGGTTTGGCAGCAATTATAAATTTGCTGATTTCGCAGCAGTGGGTGCCGGATGGATCTTCTCAGATGAGAAGCTGATCAGTGAAAATTTTAAATTCCTGAGTTTTGGTAAACTACGTGCCAGTTATGGTACGACAGGAAACGACCAGCTGCCCAACTACTCCTACATGAGTCTGTTTAGTGTAGGTGGCAGCGCTTCAGCTTATCAGAATATTGCTTCCCTGGCTTTAAACAGACTTCCAAATCCAAATTTAAAATGGGAAACTACCCGTAAGATGGAGTTTGGGCTCGACCTGGGCTTTTTGGAAGATAAGATCCTGTTTAAAACCGCTGCCTACTGGCACCGTTCGTCTAACCTGCTGACTTATGCGAATGTTCCGCTGCAAACAGGATTCAATTCCCTCAATGAAAACCTTGGTGCATTGGTGCAAAATCAGGGTTTGGAATTTGAGCTGAATACCACAAATCTGAGTAGAGGTGATTTTAAATGGACTACTGCATTCAATATTTCCTTCCAGACAAACAAATTGCTGAAGTTTGATAATATTGCTGCTTCATTTTATGCCACCAGTTTTGCAATAGGCTACCCCATAACAGTGAATAACCGGTATTTGTATACAGGATTTGACCCTGCAACGGGTGTGCCTGCTTATGCCGATACGGATGGCAATGGTACAATTACACTTGCCGATCGTCAGTTCTTGCCTATAGGAACGCCATATTTCGGAGGATTAAGCAATACTTTCAGCTATAAAAATTTTAGTCTCGATGTTTTCTTCCAGTTTAACCACAGAATGGGGGTGATCAATAGTGTTTTTGGGAGCAGACCAGGAAGTTTAAATAATCAGAATACCTCTGTATTATCAAGATGGAGAAATGCGGGGGATGAAAATGTAGCATTTCCTGCGGCTACAGCTGTATCGGGACCGGTTTACCAGGCATACAATAACTTCGGTCAATCAGATTATTTTTATGGGGATGCCTCATTCATTAAGTTCAGATCGGCGAACCTTTCCTATACCTTACCGGAACGCTGGACCAGATCGCTGAAGCTGGCAAATGCCAGGATTTATACCCAGGGACAAAATCTATTTACCTGGGCTAAGAATAAAAATGCCCTTGATCCAGAGGCTGCAACTACCGGAGGCGTAACACTTCCTCCCTTGAGAACAATTGTTTTTGGCATTAACCTTACTTTATAATACTTTAGCTATGAACTCCTTAAAAATATATTATCAATTTATTCTTTGTTTACTGGTCATCTTCATGCTCTCTTCCTGTGGGAAATTTGTGGAGCTGGATACACCCAATGGAACTATTCCGGCAGCGGCTGTTTTTGAAACCGATGCTTCGGCAACTGCCGCTGTAATGACGCTGTATAATAATGGAAACTGGCGTGATGCGATGCTGTATACGACCTTTCTTTCGGGGATGTCGGCAGATGAACTGGTCTATTTTTCCTCCGGAAATCTTCTGGAATTTCAAAACAATACAATTGATCCCGGAAACCTGAATGTGGCAAATTATGCCTGGTTTTTTCCATATAGTGAAATCACCAATTCGAATATCAACATTGAGGGACTCACGAAATCGCAATCGCTAAGTCCTGCTGTAAAGGATCAGCTGATTGGCGAATCAAAATTCTGGCGGGCAATGGCTTATTTTCAGCTGGTGAATACTTTCGGAGGAGTGCCTCTGGCACTTTCGGCTGAACCCATTGACAATGCCTTTTTACCAAGAAATACTGCACAGGAGGTATTTGATCAGATATTTGCTGATCTGAAAGATGCAAAGGCATTGCTAAAACCAGCATACCCTACAACCGAGCGTGCAAGGGTTAACCAGTATGCCGTCTCGGCTCTGCTGGCAAGGGTGTACCTTTACCAGAAAGACTGGGCGAACGCTGAAGCGGAAGCATCATCGGTAATCGCCTCCAATACCTACAGTCTGTCAGATCCGGCGAATACTTTTGTGAAAACCAGTAATGAAACTATCCTGCAGATTTTTACCATCAATGGATTTACGTCCTGGGGAACAAACTTTGTCCCTGCAACAGCAACGAGCGGTAACCCGAACTATTTTTTGCGTACAGGATTTGTGGATGCTTTTGAAGGAAATGATGCCAGGAGAGCAAATTGGGTGTCGCCAATTGGTACAGGTGTTAACCCGGATTATGCAATCAGAAAGTATAAACTCAGATCGGGTACTACGGCGGGAAATGAATATTATGTAGTGCTTCGTCTGGCGGAGCAATATTTAATCAGGGCTGAAGCCCGTGCCCGGCAGAATAATCTTTCAGGGGCAGGCGGTGCTGAAAGCGATCTGAATGCGGTGCGTTCAAGAGCTTTACTGGAGCCAAGACTTGACCTTTCCCAGTCTGCAATGCTTCTCGCCATTGAACAGGAACGAAAGGTCGAGCTTTTTGGCGAATGGGGACACCGTTGGTTTGACCTGAAAAGATCAGCTGGTATAAGCGATCCTTCGAAAACAAGAGCAGATGAGGTATTGTCTGTTGTTAAAGGTGCGAATTGGCAATCTACCGATATCCTGTTTCCAATTCCGGCAGGAGAAAGAACAAAAAACACGGCCCTGACGCAAAATCCTGGATACGCCAATTAGTCGGTTACCGGAGTTTGCTGAACAGGAAACTCCGGTGAGTTTTACAGTATTACATTTAAAATATATAGTGATGAGACAAATAATTTTATCGATTTCTTTATTAGCTGTTACCTTCCTTGGCTATAGTCAGCATAAGCCTAAGATGCTGGTTTATGGAGATGCTGCTCCGGAATTGAAGGTTGGTGCATGGCTTAAAGGGGCACCGGACGGAGGATTGGAAAAAGGAAAGGTATCTGTTGTAGAATTCTGGGCAACCTGGTGTGGCCCTTGTATTGCGAATATTCCGCATTTGTCTAAACTGGCAGCGCAATATGCACCAAAAGGCGTAAAGGTTTTTGGAGTAAGCATACTGGAACGAAAAGGGGTTGGTATTGATTCTGTACGCAAGTTTGTGGAATCGCCTAAAGGAATGGGCATGCATTATATTGTTGGGGCGGATGATTCGACTGGTTATATGGCCAGCAACTGGCTGAAAGCATCGGGCAGGGAGGGATTCCCTATGCCATTATCGTCAATGAGGAAGGCAGGATTGCCTGGATGGGCCATCCCGTTACCATAGATGAGCCACTGGCACAGATTGTAGCCGGAAAATGGGACATCGCAAAAAGGGCCCTTGAAGTAGAAGAGGAAAAAAGACTGAAAAAAATTGACGGCAGTATCATTCCCCAGTTTAATGCCTATCTCCCCCAGAAGCAGTACACATCTGCCCTGGCGGCGATCGACAGTTTACTGAAAAAAGAACCAGCGCTGAAGTATGCCTATTATACCGGGCATTATACTTTCCTTTCCCTCTTGAATACAGATCCGGAGAAAGCGGTAACCTATGCACGTGAAGCCTGGGCAGCCAATGCTATCCCCAACTGGAAGTCTGTCAGTGATGCCATTTATACCGCAAATAAAAGAGAGGTGAAACTACCTGCACCGGCTTACCTGTTAGGTGTGGAAGCATTACAAGCACAGTTGGATAATTATCCATGGAGTATGAATTTCCCGGAAACTTATAAGGAAATCGCCGGACTATACCTGAAAGCGGGAAATCAGGAAAAATATAAAGCATTTATGAAATTATCAGTAAGTACCACCAACCAGAAGAAATAACTCAATTTATGAAAAAATTATTTATCGCCGGACTTCTGTTGTTCAATACAGCACTCATGGCTCAGAGAACACCAGATCCAAAGGTCGTGGCCCTGCGGAATGAAAAGAATCCTGTATTGTTAAAAGCAAGTCTCCGAAAACTGAGTAATGGCACTGAGGATGACATGAAAACGCTGGTTTTATATTTCAGTAATGATCCTGCAAAACAGGATTCGCTGGTAGAGGTGATTATCAAAAGATTTCCGAAGGGAAACTTTGCTTTTAACCGTGCGCAGAATACCCTCTTTGTAACCAGCAATGCCGCTGAACAGGAATCACAGCTGAAGGATATCATAAAGCGCTTTCCCGCTGAAGAACTAAGCCAGTCAAATTACTCTGTTGCTTATGCGTATGCCCTTGAAAAAAACAGTGCAAAGGCTGTGCATTTTGCTGGAGAGATCAAAAATGCCGCTTTTAAACCCATGGCTATCGGTATCATCGCCAACGAAATGACAAAATTTGACCTTTCTGCCGCGGAATTGATGGTGGCGAAGGAATTGGAAAATGCGAAAAGGTTAATGGCTGATTCCGCTAAAACTAAAGCTGATCCGCTGGCGAAGCCTAAACAGGCCTATTATGATTTTGTGACATTGTATGGTACGATACTGATGAAACAGGGAAAATCGGCTGAAGCGCTGACTTACATGACCGATGCCTTTACCCATGCAGACAGAAAGAATCCGGATCTGGTTCGCCATTACAATTATTTGCTGAGCAAGAATGGTAAATATGAGGAAGCTTTTCCTTTTTTAGAAAAAACCGTAAAGAATGGCCAGGCTGATGAAGACCTTAAGTCTGAATTGCAAAAGGCCTATGCTGCACTTTATCCGGGAAAAGATGTCGCTCTCTATATGAAATCTATGGAAGATACACTGAGGATTAAAATCAGTGCTGAGGTTGCGAAAATGGAAGTCGATGAAACTGCTCCTGATTTTGTGATCACGGATGTCAATGGTAAAAAGGTATCGCTTGCAGACTTTAAAGGCAAAACTATTGTCCTTGATTTTTGGGCAACCTGGTGTGGACCTTGTAAAAAGTCTTTCCCTACCATGCAGATAGCTGTAGACAAATATAAGGATGATCCAAACGTAAAATTTCTTTTCATCCATACCTGGGAGAAAACCGCAGATCCACTAAAAGATGCGACAAGTTATCTGACGGAGAACAAATACAGGTTTGATCTTTTCATGGATACCAGGGATCCACAGACGAAGATGAACCCGGCTGTGTCCGCTTTTGGGGTAAAAGGAATTCCTGCAAAATTTATCATTGACGGGAAGGGACATATTCGCTTTAAAGTAACCGGTTTCTCTGGTGGTCAGGATGCTGCGGTAGAGGAGTTGACAGCGATGATTAACAGGAGCAAACTGGCATCTTAGGTTTTTCCTGTACTGGCGTGTCAGGAGTTTTCATGGACTTATTGTTATAACTGTAATTTTGATTGAAGCATTAATTTAGATAGCTTAGGCAACAGAAGAACAAGACTATTACGATCATCAATTTAATCTGACATCATCATAACGTTAATGGATACGAAGAGAACCGACGCGACAATTCTGCAGACAAAACATCATTTTGAAATTCTCGACGGCTTAAGGGGCATTGCAGCCCTGGCCGTCGTCGTGTTTCATTTTATGGAATGGGTGTATACCGATCCCAGCAAGAACTTTATCGGACATGGTTTTTTGGCTGTCGATTTCTTCTTCTGCCTTTCGGGATTTGTGATCGGATACGCGTATGATGACCGCATCGCAAAAATGGGTGTTTTCAATTTTCTGATATCAAGGATCATCAGGTTGCATCCGCTTGTTGTCGCAGGATCAATACTGGGCCTGCTTGCATTTCTGCTGGATCCTTTTGGCGGGCATCCTGAATTGTATAGTACAGGTAAGGTTATTTTAACTTTTTTTTGTTCGTTATTCATGATCCCCCTGCCGGTCATAGCCGATCGTGGTTTTAATCTTTTCAGTTTCAATGCCCCGGCATGGTCCTTATTTTGGGAATATGTTGCCAATATTGTTTACGGCTTTGTGCTTTACCGGGTAGGCCGAGTTTACCTGTTGGCATTGACGATACTCTCGGCTGTGGCCATTTGTTTTGTAGCTTACCGTTCCGGAAATTTATTGGGTGGCTGGAGCGGACCTACTTTCTGGGACGGCAGTGTCCGGATATCGTATTCTTTCCTCGCAGGATTACTGATTTACCGCTCCAATTGGATCATTAAAACCAAGTTGGGATTTAGCAGTCTGGCTGTATTGTTATTCCTGGCCTTTTTAGTGCCTTTCTCTACGTGGAACTGGTTGTCTGAACCCCTGATCGTATTGTTTTACTTCCCTCTGCTGATCGCTTTGGGTGCCGGGGCTTCGTTAACGCCTGGTTTAAAAAAAGTATGCATCTTTTCGGGGAAAATTTCTTACCCATTGTACATGACACATTATGCTGTACTGTGGATGTTCGGAAATTATTACACCAGCCATAAGCCGGGTATTGCTCAATTGGTACTCATTATCCTGTTTGCGGTGATTCTGCTGCTGGTGGCAGCATACCTGGTCATGGTGCTTTACGATATCCCCTTGAGGAAATATTTAACGGATAAGCGGAAAAAAAGGATGGCCCGGAAAATTGCCGGCAATGTTTAGTGTTATTGTCTTTCTAACTATTTATCTAATGTCAAAAGGATTCTTTAGAATCAAAACCTGTTGGAGCGGTACATAGGATAAATCCTTAGATAGTGATGAAGAACGTCGATTATCAGAACTTTTATAAGATGAGCTTGTTGCATAGGTAGATTAAAACAATCATACTTATGGACAAATATCTTTCCCCAGATGCCTCTTTTCTTTTCAATGTACCTGTTCATCCTACCCTGAAACTTTCGGTGATTGTTCCGGCAAAAGATGAATCTCAGGATATCTCCATGACCCTCGACGCATTAAGGAACCAAACGGACTTGAAAGGGAATCCTTTGTGTCCAAATTCCTATGAGGTACTGGTATTGGTCAATAACTGTAGCGATGATACCTTACAGGTTTGTAAGTCCTATCAGAAAGATTATCCATTATTTGTTTTACACCTGGAGTACGTAGCACTTAATACGGAGGTTGCCCATATTGGCACAGTAAGACGGATGTTGATGGATGCAGCTTATCGTAGGCTGAACATGAGTGTGGGAGAGAGAGGAATCATCGTTTCTACTGACGCAGACAGTCAGGTGGACAAAAACTGGATACAACATATTTTGGTGGAGATGGAAAAGGGCGCAGATGTAGTTGGGGGAAGAATCCTTCCCCGTGATGTTCCACTGCTTTCAAAGCAACACCATCTGCAGGATGTAACTTACAGGTTATTCCAAACCCGTCTGGAAGCGGAAATTGATCCATGCTCTTCGAATCCATGGCCCCGGCATTTCCAATGTTTTGGTCCTAGTTTAGCGGTGACCTGTGATATTTATGACAGGGCTGGTCGATTACCTGTTATTCCCTATCTGGAAGATGAAGAGTTTCGTAAAGCACTGAAACGCATCGATGCAAAAATTAGACATGCACCTGAAGTCAGGGTCTTTACTTCCTCCCGCCTTAAAGGAAGAGTGGAATTTGGGTTTTCTGTACAACTAAAGCATTGGACTGATATGAGCAGTAACCATGAGGAACAAATGGTGGATACATTGGATACTTTAATTTTTAAATTCAATCTTAAAAGCAGCCTGCGTAATATCTGGTTAAATATCGATAATTATAGTGTATTGCATGTAGAAGTATTGCGTCTTGCCCAACTAATGAATAAAGAGTCTTTATCTCTATTGGATTCGCTCAGGTCATCTCAATTTTTTGAATCTTTCTGGGAGCAAATTGATGTTGATTTCCACTCAGTTGGAGCGCAAAAGGATGCTTTGCGGCCAATTTCTGAAGTCATTCGGTCTTTTAGAGTATATTTTTCCGGTTCAGGGAATACTATCATTAAAAAAATAATGGTTGCGCCAATATCAACTGCTGATGCAATTGCAGTTTAAACCAGTATTTTAAATGACATCGGTATTAACATTAGTAAAAGGAAGGGAAATAGCATTAGAAAATCTGTTGAAAGGCTTATCAGCAAATCAGGTAATGCCAGATGAGGTGATCATTGTTTTTATGAATGAACCCATCAGAAAATTACCTTCAATGCCTTTTCCAGTAAGATGCTTTGAAATCTATGCTATGGAGACTCTTCCTCTTTCTGCAGCAAGGAATCTCGCTGCTCATAAAGCATCAGGTGATTTCTTGATTTTTTTGGATGTGGATTGTATTCCGGCAGTTGATCTGATAGGGATATATGAACAGCACCAGTGGAGTGGGCAATTATTGAGTGGTCAGATAAGGTATTTGGGCAAAGAGGTTATGCAGGATAAATATCTCCTGAAAAATCTACACGACCTAAGTATTCCGGATCCGATCAGATCGCATCTGACAGAAGTTCCATTTGAACTTTTCTGGTCGCTGAATTTCGCCTGTTCCAAGCTGGTATATTTTCATATCGGAGGTTTTGACGAAGCTTATAAAGGTTATGGTGCAGAAGATACCGACTTTTCTTTTGCTGCAGAAAATAAAAAGCTAAGTATTCAAGGTGTTCAAGCTTTTGCATATCATCAATACCACGATAGTTATTCGCCGCCACTAAATCATTTTGATGATATCATCAGTAATGCCGGTAGATTTTTTGCCAAATGGGGTGTGTGGCCAATGGAGGGCTGGTTGAAAGCTTTTGAGGATCGGGGATTAATTGAATGGCGGCCAACTGAGATTATAACGATACGTTTCCCTGATCTGTATGAAATTCGGCAGGTACTTAAGCGTTAACATTAAATAATCTATTTCCGGTGTTGATAATAGCGGTAGTGAGGATATCAATTGCATCAAAAGCAATCACACCTTCCCAATCCGGTGCTTGTGACCGCAATTTTTGAAATACCAGATTCCAATCTGTTTTGAATAAATTCTCGGGTAACAAAATGTAAATACCCTGACGGTTTTTGATTACTTCCGCCTTTTCGAGTTGTTCATCAAACGGACGTTGTTCCGGGATGCCAATGAAACGCTTATTGAGGTTCGCCATCTCCATCACCGTATTGTGACCTGTATTTCCAATCACAATTATGCATTTTTCAATCACCTGTTGTGGATTTTCAAGATGACCATGCCATTTTAGATTAAATGGTCCATCAGGTTCAGTGCTTACATTTCCCAATAGATGAAAAAAGTAATCAGGGAAGGTGGATGCAAGTGAAATCACAAAATCACTTGTTAAAGAACTGCCACCCCCACCAATAATTATCGCGATATGATTTGTAAGTTCTTCTACCGGATTTAATGAGGTAGTAAATTTCGAAAAGCCTCCGGTAAATACAGTTTTAGCATATGCTTCATCTTCTTCCCCATGATATAAGGATCGGGGATAAGGAGCAATGAGGAGTTCAGCACTTTGATAGGCCAGTAAGTGCGGCAGATCCGTACGCTTTCCATGCTGACGCATAACTATTGTGGGAATACCGCATAACCTGGCAAGTAAAGTCACTTCTACTGACACATCAACAATCAGTATCATCGGAAATTCATTTTTAAAAACGTCGGTAATTATCGCTGAACGGCTTCTTATACCATGGACATTTAGAGGGGAATAATGTAAACTTTCTACCATATGACCTCTCTTATAGTGAGTATCATCTGCATCCGGTAAATCGCTAGGTAAATGTACCAAACGTACATGCGATGGTAGTGGAGTTTGAATGGGTAACTTACTTCCCATAAGAATGAAATCATAATCTGGAAGCGCATTGACGATGGTCATGGTACGCATGAAATGACCCAGACCATGATGGTGGATATAAATCGCTATTTTAAAATTCATTTGCAATCCGCTCTTTAACGTAAATTTCAAGCCTGTAATCGGCCGTACGGCTGCTACTCTGAAGTTTAAGCTTTGTTTGACCAAAACAGTCGTGTACCTCATCTCCAGTCAGTGGATAATCTACCACAAAATGTGTCCAATGTACGAGTAGTAGCACTCCATCTTCTTCTAGTGCTTTGATTACCTGATCTCTTAGTCTAAGCAAGTCTCCCATACAAAGATAATAACCCACCTCACTGATCACAATGAGATTATATTTTCCATATGGAAAGTCGGAAGGAACACCACCAGCTATAAAATTCACTTTTGGTGAATCCTTAAGCCTTATTCTGGCCTTTTCCAATGCAGTTTTGCTAATGTCCATAGCAGTCAGCCGAATGCATTTTGAAACCAACATTTCAGTCAGTACGCCAATTGAACATCCTATCTCCAGTGCGGATGGATATTGGCCATCCGGGATCGCATCTATTGTTGCCAAGTATTTATTTCTTTCATATGCACTCGTCTCAAAATTCCAGGGATCGATATTTTTCCTATAGAGTTTTTCAAAATAATCACTGGAGAGGGTAGTGCTGGGATTGAGTTTTTCTCTCTCCATAAAATATTCTTTTCCATTGGTAAAATTGGAAATCATTTCTGCAGAAAGCATAAATCCCTTGGGATCATCGCCGATTAGTTTGGTCGTTTGGGATTGATGTGCGTATATGCAGGCTTCTTTTAGGTGGGAGTGACTACTTACATCTACCACCAGTAGCTCATTTCGTTTGAGGTCGGGAATATCATCTACTGAAGCGTTAGCATATAACCAAATGGGATATTCCCAGATCTTTGGCCTTTCAATCTTGTTACGTTCAAGTGCTGCCATCAGAAGCTGCCAGGTTGCCCTGTGGTCGCGGTGCGGATCAAGCTCATAAGGCACAAGGATCAGTTCTGGACAAAAATCCAGGAGGTCTGAAGCTAATCTTTCCTCCAGATCTTCAAAGCCGGCTTCGCCCTTGCCAGGCATGGATGAATCCGTGGAACCATAGCTAATCAAGTGATCTGAAGTCAGACCCAGCAATGTTAAAGCACACATCAATTCAGCATGCCGTAATGCTGAAAGCAACGCTGCGGGATAAGTGTTGGAATTAGGGTGCGACATGCTTCCATCTGTGGTTAAAATGATCTGTATTTTACATTTCTGTGCTATCAATAAGGCGATGAGGCCAGCGCATCCCAGAGATTCGTCATCGGGATGAGGCACAAGCACCGAACAACGCTTTACAGCACTAATGTCCTCTGCAGACACAGGAATAGCTGCTGCCCTGAAGGCGATTTTGTCAAATGGGCTATTCATTAAATGCTGAATTATCTTCGATAAAAAATTCTGCCACTTTTAGTCTGGTTGCATCGGGAGCCGGCTGACGCAGATAAAAACTGAGGTCTCTATAGATTCGTTCCAGCTGATAAGGATGCATCAATCCCCGCGCTCCTACACAGCGGTTGCTTTCATCCATAATCTTCAGGCAAATCTCTTCAATGCTGATCCTTGTCATATTAGCGAAGGTAATTAACTCCTCATCGTGCGTACCACTATTGGCCCATTTATCATAATAAACAGCCGCCTGATTGAGCCATATTCTTCCAGAGATCAGCAGCGTCATGATATTCGATATTCGCATTTGCTGAATCTGATCGGCACTGCGGTTCAGTTCTTGCAGATAAGCAAGTGTGTGTGCTGCGATGGCTTCAGCACCACCGAGTTGCACAGCGGCAAAACGGATTGCTCCTCCGTTGAAATAAGGCTGTCTCAAATACATCCCCGGATCCGCAAGAAATTCATCTTCAGTAATTTCGTAACCACTAAAATCAACTTTATAGCTTCCCGAAGCTTTCATACCTAAAGTCTTCCAGCTATCTCGGTCAATGTTTTGACTATCAACGGACTTCATGTCAAGGATGGCCATTTGCCAGCCGCTTCGATCAGATAAAGAAATGTTGCCAGTGATCAATGCCCGGTTGACTAAAGTTGCTCCGGAACAGAATGTTTTGCTCCCTTCAATGCTGATGATGCCTTCACTTTCAATGAATCTGACGCCATCATTTGCTTGCGTATTCCAAATGCCGAAAAGGTAACCGTGATCCCTCACTTCCTGATACCATTTTTCGCGTTGCCTCTCTCGCGCATATAGGTGGATAAGGTATAATGCATTGATATGTCCCTCAAATATTCGTCCCACAGATAAGTTTGCTTGTCCAATATCTTTCAGCAACTTTAAAAGTTGCAGCGTACGTCCTGCATTAAAATCCATCAGCTCTCCTGGAAGAACAATGGCAAGTGCGCCACAATCCTTGAGCCACTGAAATTCTTCCTGTGGTCCCTCCGGATGATGTTCTGATTTGGAGGAGCGTTGCGCAATTTTTTCCAGCACCTGTGTTAGCATTCCGTTGTCGAATTTCTGATCCTGTCTTATAGTATTCTTTTCTCTCATGAAATTGCATAATTAGAATGTTGCGTTTTGGTGGCAACCGTGGTCAGTAGCTGTTCATATTGTTCGACCATTAAATTCAGATCGAATTTTTCCCTGGCATAGTTGCCAATTGTTTTCCTGTCGAGTTTCATGGCTTTGTCTATCGCTTGTGCCAGTGCCTGGCAGTCGGGATAGTCCACCAATACACCAACTTCTTTAGAAATCAGTTCTGGTAATGCGCCCATATTGAATCCTGCAACCGGCGTACCACAGGCCATGGCTTCCGCTAGTACAAGGCCAAAGGGTTCCTGCCAGCATGGCGTGACCAAGCAAACACGTGCACCGCCGATGAGTTGATTCAATTGTGGTTGTTCCTGTAAACCCAGCAGCGATACGTTCTCATTCAGTAACGGTGTAATACGCTCCTCGAAATACCGTTGATCGGCGACCCTTCCTGCCACCTTTAATTTGATGCCTGCAAGTGTCGCTGCTTCAATCGCGAGATGTAATCCTTTATCAGGATGTATCCGGCCAAACCAGACTGCATATTTTTCCACAGAGGGCTCAACATAGGTTTCCCATTTTTGCAATGATATTCCATTTGGTATGACCTGGCAATTGGGAATGTAATCCTCCCAGTTTATAGCACTCTGGGCAGAGATTGTTACATAATTCACTTTGGGGGAGCTTCTTTCTGCACGAATAGCTAATCCAAGTTCATAAAAGGGTGGGGTGTGAAGGGCTGTAAGCATTGGTGTCTTTAACACGTTTGCCATTGTAATGGGGATATAGTGTAGACTGTTGTTAAATATCACATCCAGATTATAACTGTCAATCTCCTTCATCAGACGGAAGTAAGCATGGTGTTCCGCGATATACTCTGAGGGTAAATCCCGTCGTTTCATACGAATACCGGTATGGCTGTCATAATCCTGATCGGATAAGATAGATATCACAGGAAGTAATGAATCTGAGCTTGAGCTGGCAAATAAGTACACTTCATGACCACGTTCCACAAAAGCTTTTGTAATTTGATGGGTAAACACCTCCAGTCCACCTGCAAAAGGCGCAATAATAGGATGCTTTAGATGGGCGATAATTCCGATTCTCATATAGTAGATTAGGATGTCCTTGAATACATTCCTCTATAGATAGACAGTAAATTAAAAGGTATGTTTTAAAATAGGATCAATAAAATGAAATCTGTCAGTTTTGTTGCCCCTAGGATCATCTTCTATTTTGCATAACTGTTTTAAAATAAAGATCGACATACCTCTATATTTGGTCTAGGCATTCTAATGTTCTTGACCATTAAATTATAGGAAAAAAGATTTACACCAATCCAAGCTTTGAGTTGTGATCGAATGATATGCAGATAAATTCAATTATTTCTACCAGTAGAAATAGCCTTTAGAAATGTAGCGGACAAACTTTAGCTAAAGGGAAAAAGGAGACTAAGAAATATTTATTCACAAGGGATCCGTAAACTAAAACAAGTTTCCTTGTCGGTCGAATTTACTTCTAGTGTACCACCATGTGCCCGGGCAATTTCGGCTGAAATATATAACCCTAATCCCAGACCATTTTTATTGTTCTGATTTGAGCCTGCTCTGTGAAAAGGTTCGAATAGATCTTTCAGCGTTGCTTCCGGTATTTTTTCACCCTCATTATACACTGCCAGTTGAAATTCAACCTCATTGGATATGGCTTTTACAATAATTGGTGCACCAGGCTTTCCGTAACTTATTGCATTTCCTAGAAGATTTGAGAATAACTGTGCAATTCGCTTTGTATCGCATTTAAAATCTGTTTCAAATACAAATTTTGGTACGATTTCTTTTTCAGGTGAAATGATAGACAATTCTGAAATCACCTGATTTAAAGTTTCTTCGAGTTCCTCTGAAGACTCTAGATGAACAGCAATGCCATCTCCTAATTTTCCACGTGCAAAATCAAGCACATTTTCTATAATTCCGTTAATTCTAAAGGAGCTATCTAAGATGATTTTGGTCAATTTTAGTCCCCTTTCATTCAAAGACAATCTCTTCAGCAATTGAGCACTATTTTGAATTGCCCCCAATGGATTTCTTAAATCATGTCCCAGAATGCCAATAAACTGGTCGCGTAGTGTAGAAATCTCTTTTTCCTTTTTCAGTGAATCTTCACTAATTACCAGTTTCCGGGTGGTATCCAGATGAAAAGCAATCATACTGGCATATAGCTGAAACATGGAAAGAATCTCAGGTTTATCAAGTTCGGCAGGAGAGGGGTCTATTGCACAAAGTGTCCCAAAAAAAGACTGGTCTTCCAGGATAATAGGAACAGAAATATAGCTTTTAAAGCCATATTGTTTTGGTGTATGATGATTTGAATATTTAGGATCTTCTTCTACATTGCTGATGACTACAGGATTCCTCGAGCTTTCAATTTCATAACATATCGTGCTTTCAAGTTGCAGTTCATCTCCTGGCTTTAGTCCGAAATTAATTTTATCGACGGTGACACAGGTGATCCATCGTTCTTTGGTAACCCTGGCAACGGCTGCAAATCCCATATGTGTGATTTTTGAAATGACATCAAGGATACTATTTACTTCTTCAATTCTGGATACTGCCTCGATATCTTGTTTGAAGTTATCTGTTAAGGTTTCAGTCATAAGTATAGTCCTTCATGAAATCCAGATTTAGAGATCAGCGTGGTTACTCAAAGATAGAATAATTTTTGGAAGTATGGGTTTCAACAGGTAATCATTCAGAAGTACGCTAGTCTTTTAGGGGAGATTCTGATATACTATCAATCAACTGTCAAACCCATAAGTCGGATGTTGGTGTCATGAGCAAATTGAGTTAGGTGCACAAGAAACTATTGTGATATCCCTACCAAAAAATCTATAAAAATGCAATAATTACATGTTCCAGTTAAAGAACAGGGCATGTAATTATTGAAAATGTTTAAGGTTTTAAAACCACTTTTACACAGTCATCTTTCTTCTCATCAAAGATTTTATATCCCTGAGCCACTTCACTCAATGGCAGGCTATGGGTGATGATATCGTCTAATACTACTTTTTCTTCCTTAACCAAAGTAATCAGGTGGTCAATGTAATTAAGGACTGGTGCCTGACCCTGTTTGATGGTTATCCCCTTATCAAAAATGCGGTACAGCGGAAAATTGTCATAAGGACTGCCGTATACACCAAGAATAGAGACGGTCCCACTTCTTCTTACTGCTTCAAAGCACATTTCCAGTACTTTCATACTTCCTTTCTCAAAGTTGATAGTCGCTTTCAGTTTATCTACAAGCGAGCGTTCCGGTTCAAAACCTACTGCATCAATGCAGACATCGGCACCCCTCCCATTTGTCATTTCCCTTAATGCAGCAACAACATCTACCTGATGAGGATTAAGTGTGTCTACACGATTTACTGCCTTTGCTTTTTCTAAACGATAGTCCAGGGGATCTATGGCAATTACCCGGCCAGCGCCATTGAGCCAGGCTGCCTTCTGTGCCATTAATCCTACAGGGCCTGAACCAAATATCGCTACCACTTCTCCGCCCTTTAGTTGCGCCCAGTCTACACCAGACCAACCGGTAGGGAAAATGTCAGTAAGAAAAAGTGCCTGTTCGTCTGTTAAGTTTTCAGGGATAATTCTTGGGCTTACGTCTCCATAGGGGACACGGACGTATTCCGCCTGTCCACCGGAATATCCGCCGTACAGATCGGTATAACCGAATAATCCTGCGCCTTTCTGATCCATCAAATCACCATTTGGACCGTAGTGTTTGTAATTTGAGTTTTCACAGCTCGGTGAAGCACCATGGTTACAAAAGAAACACTGACCACAGGCAATAGGAAACGGAACAATTACGCGATCGCCTTTTTTAAGGTTCTTCACTTCAGCACCGACTTCTTCAACGATACCCATAAACTCATGGCCCATGACCATGTCTGTCGTTTGTGGCACAGCACCACTTAAGATGTGAAGATCAGAGCCACAAATAGCTGTGGAAGTGACTTTAAGAATGATATCTGTTGCCAGCTCAATACGGGGGTCGGCAACTGTGGTGTAACTAATGTCACCAGGTTTGTGAAATACTGCTGCTTTCATAGAATGGATGTTTTTATAAGTAGATGTGTTGAAAGAACAGGTCGTTTGCTGAGAATGTTTCGAAATCTTGTACCTAAATTATTAAAACAGATTGATGCCTGTCCTGAAAGCTACAGCAAGTCAACAAGGATTAATCTGACTTTCAGTTATCGGTGTATGATTGATCGTCATGGTGCAGCAGTTCTCTTGTGCGTTCCCGAAGATCATCTAGTTTACGGTTGGAATCGGCCGTCTTTTCCAGGAGTTCAATTTGTTTCTTTAGAAGGTCATCGGTAACTTCTTTTAGCTTCTGAGGATTATATTCTTCGTTCGATTCAATCATATCTCTGGATATAGGATAACTTAAAACTATTGTGATCGGTCACTCAATAGGAGGATTGGTCGCCCGGTTGCTTGTGAACAGGAACGTCGCGAGAATTGGCGTTGCCATCAATATTTACGGATGAGGAAAGGTTTCATGGTTCTTTTGCCAACCGTAGCCATTTCATTTGCAATGAGCTTGGTTGTGAAGAAGTAGCTACCTAATGTATACGACTGGTTGCAGCTCCAGGAAGCAAGTATTGACAATAGTGACTTGCGAACGCATATGATATAAATAACCGTTCAAAATACTTTAAAGCACCCTTCCTACAGCCGTGGAAAGGTTTTTTTGTCTTATTAGGGGGCTGATTTAGTAACATATTGTCATGTTTCGTTCCCCCTGGGACCACCATGTATAAAAATCAATGGCGGGTTTTTGCGATCCCCGTAGGCTTTGCTGTATACACTTTGAGCAGATGACGATTGGAAACAGGTGTATACGGTAAAGATGAGGAATAGAGATATTCTTTTAGCAAGCATGAAATGTAGTGTAAGTTGTTCTATTTCCTCATGTCAATAGAGAAACAAGAGGTGTTTATGGGCAGTACCTTTTTTCAAAAATAGCCATAAATCATGAGAAGAATGATTCCAATATGGTAAAGACCCTTCCATTATGGAAAGGTCTTTACCCTGTAAAAGCAGCTGTGATATTTTTTAAAGGCATTAATTGTCTGATAATTAGTGTGTTGTTGTGGTGTTGTGTAAGGTGGCATTCCTATTGGCATAGGGGGATTATAAAATTAAATAATCATGTTAACAACCGTACTATTTCTGGCCCTGCTGATCCTCTGCTGGGTGATTTACAAATCCATCGACTGGTTCGAAAAAATCTAAAATTTATGATCGCACTATTTATTATCGCCATCGCCGTCTTCATTTACATGATCTACGTGCTGATTAAACCCGAAAAATTTTAATTAAAGTTATGAACACAGAATTACTTGGAATTGTAGCGACCTACCTGCTCACGCTGGTCATCGCTATTCCACTGGGCAGGTACCTTGCTAAGGTATTTGCAGGAGAAAAAGTCTGGACGGACTTTCTGAAACCTCTCGAATCCGGAATCTACAAGCTTTCCGGGATAAACCCTAAGGAAGAAATGAACTGGAAGCAACACATGAAAGCCTTGCTTACGATTAACCTTGTTTGGTTAGTTTATGGTTTTTTTGTCCTGATTTATCAGGATAAGCTCCCTCTAAACCCAGACGGAAATCCGGGCATGACACCCGACCTTTCTTTCAATACGATCATCAGTTTTGTGGTCAACTGCGACTTGCAGCACTATTCGGGGGAAAGCGGGATCACTTACCTTACGCAGCACGTGGTCATGATGTTTCTGATGTTCGTGAGTTGTGCTACCGGTATTGCCTCTGCTGTTGTTTTCTTTAAAGCATTCAGGGATAAAACCAGCGTGAAACTTGGAAACTTCTGGGATTTCTTCGTGAAATCAATTACGCGTTTACTGTTGCCTTTATCATTGGTTGTTGCCCTTATACTTGCTTTTAATGGTACCCCAACCAGCTATGAAGCTAAAGACCAGTTTATTTCCCTGCAGGGCGATACGGTCAATGTATCCAGGGGACCAGCTGCCGGTATGATTGCCATTAAACATTTGGGAACAAATGGTGGTGGCTGGTTTGGTGTCAATTCAGCACACCCGCTTGAAAACCCTAATTATATCACCAATACGGTAGAACTGATCGCACAGGTGATAATCCCTATTGCCATGGTGATCGCATTTGGGATTTTTGTCAGACGCAGGAAACTGGCCTGGATTATCTTTGGGGTAATGACCATTGGGATGTTCCTGCTCCTGATTCCAACCATCAGCTCAGAACTGGGCGGAAATCCTGCCCTTGCGAAGATGGGTATCTCACAGACTACAGGTGCAATGGAAGGTAAAGAAGTTCGTTTCGGGCCTGCTATTTCCGGCTACTGGAGTACGGTAACGACGATTATTTCCACAGGATCTGTGAACAGCATGCACGATAGTACAATGCCGCTGACCGGGGCATGGCAATTACTTGGGATGATGATCAACTCCTTTTACGGAGGATGTGGAGTCGGATTGCTAAATTATTTTATCTACCTGATTATTGCCGTATTTATTTCAGGATTGATGGTGGGAAGAACACCTGAGTTCCTGGGACATAAAGTTGAAGCCAGGGAAGTGAAAATTGCAGCACTGATTACCTTGTTAAGTCCATTTCTCATTCTGGCGGGTACAGCCATTGCCAGTTATGTGTTTACGAACCATGGAGATGCGGCATGGGCTGTCCAGCCTCAAAACTGGTTAAACAATCCCGGCTTCCACGGTTTCTCAGAAATGTTGTATGAGGTGACCTCTTCAAACGCAAATAACGGATCTGGTTTTGAAGGGCTGGGCGACAATAATATCTTCTGGAACGTACTTACCGGATTTGTTCTGCTCATCGGACGCTTTCTGCCAATTATTGGCCCGGTGGCCATCGCAGGATTACTGGGAGCGAAAAAATATATTCCTGAATCTGCAGGTACGCTGAAAACCGATACGCTGACATTTGGTCTGATGACCTTCGCTGTGATTATTGTGCTGAACGCACTTTCTTACTTCCCTGCCCTGGCTTTAGGTCCACTGGCAGAATATTTTACTATGCTTAAATAGATTATCATGAAATCTTCATCAAATAAATTATTTGAACCTGCTTTAGTGCAAACCGCACTGAGACAGTCCTTCATCAAGCTTGACCCTCGTGTGATGATCAAAAATCCGGTGATGTTCACCGTTGAGATCGGCACGGTCATTATGGCTTATGTTACTGTTTATTCTTTCAGCAATAGCGGACAAGGGTCTCCGGCATACAATTTTCTAATTTTCTTAATTCTGCTGCTGACGGTATTGTTTGCGAACTTTGCCGAAGCCATTGCCGAGGCGAGGGGAAAGGCACAAGCCGACTCCCTAAGGAAAACAAGGGAAGAGACACCGGCCAAAGTTATTCTTTCCAATGGAAAGATCGAAGTACGCTCATCGAGCCTGCTCCAAAAGGGTGATGTATTTATCTGCGAGGCGGGTGATACCATTCCTACCGACGGGGAGATCATTGAAGGTATCGCTACGATTGATGAGTCTGCCATTACAGGGGAGTCTGCCCCGGTAATCAGGGAATCCGGAGGTGATAAATCTTCTGTAACAGGAGGTACGAAGGTGTTATCTGATCAGATCAAGGTGCAGGTAAATACGCAGCCCGGCGAGAGTTTCCTCGATAAGATGATTGCTTTGGTGGAAGGGGCTTCGCGTCAGAAGACCCCGAATGAGATTGCCCTCACCATTTTACTGGCCAGCTTTACCCTGGTGTTTATCATTGTCTGTGTTACCTTAAAACCATTTGCCGATTATGCAAATACGCCAATTACAATTGCCGCATTGATTTCCTTGTTTGTCTGTCTGATCCCTACAACTATCGGTGGATTGCTGTCTGCAATCGGTATTGCCGGTATGGACAGGGCATTAAGGGCGAATGTCATTACCAAATCAGGTAAGGCCGTAGAAACTGCGGGTGACATTGATGTGTTGCTACTCGATAAAACCGGGACGATCACTATCGGTAACCGTAAAGCAACAAACTTTTATCCTGCACCGGGAATAAGTTTCAATGATTTTATGGAAGCCTGTGTGATGAGTTCCCTGGCAGATGAAACCCCGGAAGGAAAATCTATCCTGGAACTGGCCATCGCTAAGGATTACCAAGTGATGCCTGCGCCAGCCCGATCAACATTCATTAAGTTTACTGCTGAAACACGTTCCAGCGGACTCGATACTGCCGATGGTAAAAGAACACGCAAAGGTGCATTCGATTCCATCCGGAATATGGTCCTTCATGCAGGAAACTCTTTTCCTGTAGAAACTGAAGAGCAGGTGAAAGCCATCTCCAGTAACGGGGGTACGCCACTTGTGGTGGCCCTGAATGAGAAAACAATGGGGGTAATCGAATTACAGGATATCATCAAACCGGGAATTAGCGAACGTTTTGAACGCCTTAGGAAAATGGGCGTAAAAACGGTAATGGTGACCGGAGATAATCCCTTAACAGCGAAGTTTATTGCTGAAAAAGCTGGTGTGGACGATTTTATTGCAGAAGCAAAGCCGGAAGATAAAATGAATTATATCAAGGAAGAGCAGGCCCTGGGTAAATTGGTGGCAATGATGGGTGATGGAACCAATGATGCACCGGCGCTTGCCCAGGCAGATGTTGGTGTAGCGATGAACAGCGGTACACAGGCAGCAAAGGAAGCCGGTAATATGGTAGACCTTGACAATGATCCGACCAAGCTGATCGAGATTGTTGAAATTGGTAAACAATTGCTGATTACCAGGGGTACACTGACGACCTTTTCCATTGCCAATGATGTGGCCAAGTATTTTGCTATTGTGCCCGCTCTGTTTATTGCCTCCATTCCGGCATTGCAAAGCCTGAACATCATGGGCTTACACAGTCCGGAGAGTGCAATCCTGTCGGCTGTAATTTTCAATGCGATCATCATTCCAATCCTGATTCCGCTGGCACTTAAAGGTGTGGAGTACAAACCTATCGGAGCCAGTGCCTTACTTCGCAGAAACCTGCTGATCTATGGTGTCGGCGGGGTGATTGCGCCCTTCATCGGAATCAAGGTGATAGATGTAGTGGTGGGCTTGTTTGTGTAAAACAGCTTTTGATCCCACCATCAGTGGAAAGTCCATTTGAAATAGAATGGAAACATTTATATAACTCATAAAATCATGAAAAAATACATCTTACAATCCATACGTTTAACAGCTGTCTTATTGGTCCTGCTGTGTGTCATCTATCCCCTTATTGTCGCCTTTGCCGGAGGCTTCGCTGAAGGTGGGGGAGGTGGTGAGAAAATCACAAAAAATGGTAAAGTAGTGGGCTATGCCTTGCTTGGCCAGTCTTTTACCAAACCGGAATATTTCTGGGGAAGACCCTCTGCAGTGGGGTACAATGCAGAGGGATCTGCGGGTTCTAATAAAGGCCCTTCAAATCCGGATTACCTGCAACAGGTATCAGACCGGATTGATACCCTACTGAAATACAATCCAGGCCTCAGCAAAGCAGACATTCCGGCCGATATGGTCACTGCCTCAGGAAGCGGACTGGATCCCAATATCTCTGAACAGGGTGCAATCATTCAGATCAGGCGTATAGCGGCTTACCGTAAACTGGAGGAGAGAAAAGTTGCTGAACTGGTCGTTGAAAATACGCAGGGACCATTGCTGGGTCTTTTTGGTCCCAGTTCAGTGAATGTGTTAAAACTCAATCTTGCCCTGGACAATTTAAAAAAGTAAAAAACAATAAACCTTTATACCCTATTCCGGCCTGCTGCCTGGTCCACATGCGTTTGCCAACTCCAGGAACAGGAAGCTTAACGGAAATCGGAATCTTATTTAAGCATAAATAATTACAATAAATATATGAAAAAACTATTAGTACTGGCTGCAGCGTTGACAATTGGATCTGTTGCTTATGGACAGGATGCACCAAAGATCAAAGTAACCGGATACCTGGAAGCATATTATGGATACGATTTTAACAAACCCGCTGATAATAACAGACCTGGCTTTATCTATTCACATAACCGGCATAATGAAATGAACCTTAATCTGGGTTTCATTAAAGGAAGTTATGAGAGTGACAGGGTAAGGGCCAACCTTGGTTTGATGGCAGGTACCTATACCAATGCCAATCTCGCAGCTGAACCAGGCGTATTGAAAAATGTATTTGAAGCCAATGCCGGACTTAAACTTTCCGAATCTGCGAACCTTTGGGTTGATGCGGGGATTTTTTCTTCTCATATTGGTTTTGAGAGTGCAGTTTCTAAAGACTGCTGGGTATTGACCAGGAATATTTCTTCTGAAAATACACCTTATTATGAGTCGGGTGCAAAGATTACCTACGGTACCAACGATGGTAAATTTACTGCGGCTGCATTTTACCTGAACGGATGGCAAAGGATAACCCGTCAGAACGGAAATAGCCAGCCTGCAGGTGGTGTGCAGTTGACCTGGAAACCAACCGGAAAGATTACCCTTAACTACAGTAATTATTTGGGTACCGAAGGAGCTGATTCTATCCGCGTCCGACGTTTCTATCACAATATCTATGGAATATTCCAGCTGACAGACCAGTTTGGATTAACTGTTGGACTTGATTATGGAACACAACAGAAAGAAAAAGGAAGCGATGACAGGAATGAAGTATTATCGCCTGTTGCAATTGCGCAGTATAAAATAAACAGCAAATGGGCAATGGCCGGAAGAGTGGAATATTATGAGGATAAAAACGGCGTTTTTATAGCTACCGGAACAGCAAATGGCTTTAAGACTACCGGTTACTCTTTGAATATAGATTATGCTCCGGTTAGCAATGCGGTACTGAGGCTGGAGGGTAAGGTGTATGACAGTAAAGACCAGGTGTTTGTCAGGGATATGAGTCCTGTAAACCATAATGCGACACTGACTGCCAGTATTGCGGTGTCATTTTAATAACAGCAATAGGATACCCGGGTATTTAAAGACACCTCGCGTAAAAATAATCCTATGCTTTTGCATAGGATTATTCGTCATTGCGGTAGCTTATCTCGTGAGAGAAGGATATGTGATTATAAAATGGTAATTATGGAAGAAGACGATAAAACAGGATCTGTAAAAAAATTCCTTGATCTGGTCAAAAAATCAAGAAGGGGGAAATTTAAAGTGTATATCGGAATGAGTGCAGGCGTGGGTAAAACTTACCGGATGCTGCAGGAAGCTCATGCGCTTTTGAAGAACGGGATTGATATACAGATCGGTTATATTGAGACCCATAACCGTGTGGAAACGCATGCCCTTTTGGAGGGGATTCCAATGATTGGCAGGCGGAAAATATTTTATAAAGGTAAGGAACTGGAGGAAATGGACGTGCAAGCCATTATCAACAGACATCCGGAGGTTGTTATTGTTGATGAACTTGCCCATACCAATGTGGAAGGCAGCAAGAATGGGAAACGCTGGCAGGACGTGGCAGATATCCTTGATGCAGGGATCAGTGTGATCTCCGCCGTCAATATCCAGCACCTGGAAAGCATGAACCAGGAGATTGAAACGATCACAGGTATCCCGATCACGGAACGCATACCCGATAAGATTTTGGAGTCGGCCGACGAGATCGTGAACATCGATTTAACTGCTGATGAACTAATTGACCGCCTGAAGGCGGGTAAAATCTACGACCAGACCAAGATTAAACTGGCCCTGGATAATTTTTTCCAGCCGGAAAGGATCCTGCAATTGCGTGAACTGGCACTTAAAGAGGTGGCGCATCACCTGGAAAGAAAGATCAGTGTAGAAGTGCCGAAGCAAATCAAGCTGCGGCCGGAGAAATTCCTGGCCTGTATTTCCACTAATCACCATACGGCGAAGATCATTATTCGCAAAACGGCAAGACTGGCTTCTTACTACCGCTCTCCATGGATCGTATTGTATGTACAACGCAGCAGTGAAGGCGGCGACAGGATCAAACTGGATTTACAGCGGCACCTGATCAATAATTTCAAGCTGGCCACCGAGCTTGGTGGTGAAGTGATCAGGATTAAAGATGATGATGTGACACAGACCATAGCGCGGATTGCTGCGGAAAAGGAGGTCACCACAATTTGCATTGGTAAACCCCATCTGAACCTCTTCCAGGTGATTATGCGCACAGCTATATTGAGTAAGCTTTTAAAAAACATCGCTGAAACGGAAACTGATCTTGTGATTCTTTCCTAAAACAGGATTACAATACCAACATCATGAAGATAAAATGTGATTGGATAGCTGCACATCATGCCGTGGGTTGTTCCAGACCGACCCCTGTTGCTAAACAGGAAAATCCTTAGCATGATCGGTTAACATGCCTGAAAGTGAAAGTGCAGATTTTTTGCGGTAGGCTCCGGAAGGCCAGGTTATCGTTCCCAGCCGGGTCATGCCCTCTCCGGTAATTTTGATCGCCTTTAAGTCGGGGTGATTAAATATAGACGAGCCCATCAGTACCGTTGCCCACTTTCCACTGTTTACCAGCTGTAACAACATATTGATATCATTTACTTCCATCTTGATATCAAGCAATAAATCGTGTTTCTGCAATATGGAATCCAGGTAGTTTCTGATGCTGTAACCTCCGGAAGGCAAAAGTAAGGGCAGATGCGCTAAGTTCTTAAGATTGATTTGTTTACGGTTGGCCATTGGATGACTTTGATGGACAACAAGTGCTAGGGACGAAGAAAATAAAGGCAGGGTGTGGTAGCTTCCATTCTTCTCTTCCTGGGAGAAGGATAACATCAGGTCAAGATGGCCCTGTTCAAGTTTGACCAACAGCTCCTGAGTTGTTCCGAAACCGATTTGCAGCTGGATATTGGGATATTGTGCGGAAAAATCAAGCACAGCCTTGCTGAGCAAATTGCTGAGCCCGTAGGTCACTCCAATAATTAAGGTACCGGTGTTCAGGTTCATCAAGTCCTTCAGCATACTCTTCCCGTCATCGGCATCTTTTACGGTTTTTTGGGCAAAGGGTAGAAAAGCCTTTCCTGCTTCTGTCAATCTTACCCTTTTGGCAATCCGGTCAAACAGCGGTATGCCCAATTCTTCTTCCAGTTGCTTAATTTGCTGAGACAATGTGCTTTGGGTGATAAATAAAGAATTGGAAGCCTCAGTGAAGTTTTGTAATTCGGCTGCCTTAATGAAGTATTTGAGCTGGCGTAGTTCCATTCCCGAAGGTAAAAAGTTAATCGGAATTTTCGATCAACTATATCGAAAATTAGAGTTTAGACGATAATATATTTAAGCTGAACTTTGGGGTATCAAATCAAAAAGAATTATGGAAATTAAACAAACACCCGAAAATGCGCTTTCACATTCCACCGTAAAAGCGATCATTAATGCACCGATAGAAAAAGTAGATATCGCCGATTGGTTATTCAATCTTCCCGATGCAGAATACCAAAGATGTTCCCCAGCGCATATTGCAGCCGGATTTACACGCACGCTGGACGGTACACCCATGTCGATCAATGTGGAAACCATTGGCAATGCCTTAATTATTCAACACTACGTGGCTACGGAGTATAAGGCTGACTATTGTCGTATGTTATCTGTGTCTGATTCCATTACCGCAAATGGCCGCAGCAAAGTTCAGGTGCTTTGGGAACTCCGCGCCACAAAATTAGACGACAATAGCTGCGTGTATACCAATGAAATTCATGCAACGGCTACCCCCGAATTTTTTGAGTTTATGAAAGTTCATCACCTTAGCCTTGCACAGGCTGCGCATGACCGCCAGCTGGCCTCAGATGCCCACAACCAGGAAGAGACGCCTCTTTTTGCTGCAAGCATAGCGAAGAAAGCACTTACAGGGAACTATGGTATTTAATTGAAATTCGCTATTTTCGACTGCGACGCATCAGGTCTACTTCTTCTGCCGCATGTTCATTTGCCCAGCTTTCCATCGCCGCAAGAGTTGGCCCCAGTGTCCGGCCTTTTTCAGATATCCGGTAATAAACTTCCGGCGGGAAGGTGTGTTTCTCCTCCCTTATGAGAAGACCATGCTGTTCCATTTGGCGCAAATGTTCTAAAAGCACTTTTTTAGCGACTTTTGGAATAATGCGCCAAAGTTCGGTAAAGCGCATTTCCTTGTTATGAAAAAGATGGTAAAGTATAATGGGTTTCCATTTACCCGAAAGCATGCTGAGTGTCACATTTAACCCGCAATGTCTGAACTGCTGATAACTCATAGTTACTTGATGGTGAACTGGTCACCTAAAGGTAACCTGCTTGTTGTTTAAGTGTGATTGATTCATCTTTGCTATCAAATATAAATTATTTCCATGAAACTTCAACTTTTGCGAAACGCTACACAGGTACTCAGGGTGAATGACAAGGTGATACTTATTGATCCGATGCTGGCAAATAAAGGGACTTACGAACCTTTCAGCTTTACCGGGAATGCAGTAAGAAATCCGACAGCGGATTTCCCATTAAATCCTGCAGCTCTTGAAAAATTAATTGATCGTATCGATGCTGTCATTTTAACGCACCTGCACTTAGATCATTGGGATCTGATCGCACAGGAAATGATCAGGAAGGATATTCCTATAATTTGCCAGCCCTGGGATGTACCGCAGATAGAGAAAAACGGTTTCAGCAATTTTTTTCCGGTCGACAAAAAGCTGAATTGGCAGGGAATAGAGATCTTCCGTACAGATGGAAGGCATGGGACCGGCGAGATTGGGGATAGGATGGGACTGGTGTCAGGTTTTGTGATCACTGAAAATGATAAAAAACTATACTTGGCTGGTGATACGATCTGGTGTGAACAGGTTCAGGAAAGTATAGCGACGTATCAGCCGGACTATATTGTTGTGAATGGTGGTGGTGCAGGCTTTGTGACAGGTGATCCGATAGTAATGGATATGGCTGATGTCATTGAAGTTTGCCGGTATGCGCCAAAATCAAGGGTGTTTGTGGTGCATCTGGAATCGGTGAACCACAGTAAGGAAAGCAGGCAGACCATAAAAATACAGTTATCTGCGGAAGGATTATCGGATTATTGTTATGTACCTGAGGATGGTGAAGTTTTCCTGCATACTTAAAATCATCAGGATTTGGATAATGGAGTTCAAAAAAAACTAAGTTTGTACCATGAAACAGTTCAAAGATTTTATTTCATACAACGCATATGTTGGCCTTAATAAACCCCTGGACAATGACCTCGACATCGGATATTATGATCCGCCAAATATGTTACTGAAATCTGAACCTGTAATGGTAGATTTTTACCGCATTTCCATTAAAGTAAATTTTATTGATCAATCCATTCCAGATGCTAAGCCAGTCACAGCGGTTTTTTTCAACAGTCCAGATATCGCTACAGGCTGGAATGCTGCACCTACCTACTCGGGAATGTATGTGCAGCTTTCAAAAAGAATAATTGAAGAACACCGCTTCCTGTTTAAGAATTACCTGGATTATGGGCAGCATGAAGCATTGTACCTGACAGCACAGGAAGTGCAGGAAATCAATACTGTTTTTCGGTTCATGATGCAATACTATAATGGTGAAAAACTGCAGTTCAATGTTCTGCTCTCCTATGTAAATCTGTTGGTCTCACTGGTGGAAGAATTCTATAAACGACAGTTTTCCAATGATCCAAGACAATATAATCGTATTCTAACAGATTTTTTGCAATACCTTAATGAGTATTACAATACACCTGTGCGAAAATTACCCAATGTTCAGTACTTCGCTGATAAACTTGGTCTGACACCCAATTACCTTGGTGATATTATCAAGCATTTTACCAATAAATCCGCTCTTGAGAACATCCATGAGTTTGTGATCAAAAAGGCAAAGGAATTATTGGAAGAAAAGAGGTCAATGAATACGACCCAGGTGGCTTATGAACTGGGATTTGAATACCCTAATTATTTTGCCAGATTCTTCAAAAAGCAAGTTCAGCTCACACCGACCGAATACAGACGCCTGCTCCTCAATAAATCACAATAAATGCCTTTATGAAAGGACATGTATTGTGATCGGTAATTTGTCTCTTTTTTACAGGTAGTCTGTTTCCTTCCCACACCTGACCAGTTTTTAATTTTGTCCCATAAAATTAAGAAATTGTGAAACCATCATAAGCCTACCGCTTACAAACAACAGTGAATAGGCGCATGATCGCTTCATTACCTTTAAAAAACAACTATATTCTAATGAAAAAAGTATTATTGATCAATACACACTTAACTTATCCGAACTGGTCGGAAGGTAAATTGAACAACGCATTTCAACAGATTGCGAAGGAGTTCTTTACAACTATGGGATATCTTGTAGAAGAAACTAGAGTTGAAAAAGGATATAATGTGGATGAAGAGGTGGCAAAGCATCTGGAGACGAATATCATTATTCTGCAGACACCGGTGAATTGGTTTGGCGCTCCCTGGATTTATAAGAAATATGTGGACGAAGTTTTCAACTACGGACTGCATAGCCGTAAATTTCTGTCCGGCGATGGAAGAACCAAAGCTGACCCTTCAAGGCAGTATGGAACCGGGGGACATTTACAGGATAAGCGATTTATGGTCTGCGCTACCTGGAATGCACCTGTTGAGGCATTCAACGATAAGAAGCAACTTTTATTTGAGGGCAGAAGTACTGCAGATTTTTTTATTCAGATCACCAGTAACTACCGGTTTTGTGGTGTAGAGGTTGTAGCAGATTACAACAGTTTTGATATTTTCAAAGATGAGGATGCCTCAGCTGATTTGGCCAACTACCCAGCACATCTGGAAAGAGTTTTTGGACTGTAGAAATGTTCTTCCAGCTTCAGTGAGGTGAAATTTTTTGATCCCTGCTGCTTCAGATCTCGTATGACTATTGAAATGTTTTTATATTTGTAATTAAAAATTAAAAAAAATCCCATGTTTTACCTTCTGATATCAGTATCTATCATCTTTTTTATCATCCATGTGGCTTTGTTACTGACCTCTTTTCCTCAATCACAACTCGCCCGCACGCGTTATTTCTATTCACATCTTACCTTATGGATAACAGGAATTATCGTTTTTGTACTCGCCCTATTGTATAGTGGTTCCGGCCGTTCTTCTTTTCTTGACTATTTCGATAGTACCACTAAAAAAGTGATTATCCTCGGATTTACAGCGGCGCTTTCATTGGTTGCACATAGTATCGTTAAATTCGTGGTGGTGCCGATGTTGGGCAAAAACCATTCATAGGCCTTCATTTCCAATTGGTCAGTAGCTGAAAATAGCTGAGTTTTAGTTGTAGAGTGAGGATAGCGTAAAAAGATCATTCACTTTACGCTATATTTATCCAAAACTTTTTCCAGCCAGATTTTAAATGCAAACCTATAATGCACCATCATCAGACACGCTAAGAGCACTGGAGACTGCGCCAAGCATGTTTCTGGTGCTTTCTCCTGACCTCTATATCCTCACTGCCAGCGACCTTTACCTTGAGGCTACAAAAACGGAACGTGAGTTGATCATAGGCCGGTATATTTTTGATGCCTTTCCTGAAAATCCGGAATTGCCGGATGCTGATGGGGTAAAGAACATTAGCGCGTCTTTGCAAGAGGTATTGCGGACTAAAAAGCGCCACGTGATGAATTTCCAGCGCTACGATGTGCCGGATGTTTCAGCTCCCGGAAAATTTATGACCCGTTACTGGGATCCCAGCCATACACCTGTTCTCGATGATGAGGGGGAGATCAGCTATATCGTGCAGCTGGCAACGAATGTGACCGATCAGGTGCTGCTGGGAAATCAGCTGGCCCAGAGCAGGAGTGCCCAGGCAGAATCTGCTCTGGAAGTATCCTCGCTGACCTCAAAGCTGGACCTTGCCGAACAGGAGCTGCTGTCGCTCAACTTTAATCTGGAAAAGCAGGTCGGACAGCGTACGGTGGAACTAAAAAATAGTGAGGAGAATTTACAGGCGGCTTTTGATGCGGCCGACCTGGGCAGCTGCAGTTTGGACCTGAAGACCGGTCAGGCAGAAATGTCTCCGCGTTACAGGTCTTTATATGGACTTCCTACTTCCGGGGAGATTACCTGGGAAATGGTTACCGCCGCAGTGGAACCTGAGTTCCTGGACGAAGTGAACCTGGCCATGAACAATGCGATGAGGAATGGAACGCCGGTAGACAGCACGTATGCAATCCGTCACTTACAGACCGGAGAAAGGCGATGGATGCGGGTGGCAGGAAAGGTACGCCCTGATGGCGGGGGTGGTTTTTCGCATATCTATGCAGTGGTGATGGATGTAACTGTACAAAAAGAGGATGAGCAACGTAAGAATGACTTTATTGCCATGGTGTCCCACGAGCTTAAAACTCCTTTAACTTCAATCACGGGGTATGCACAGGTGCTGGGAAAAGTATTTGAGAATAGTGGTGATGAGCTGACTTACAGGTTGTTGGAAAAGATGCAGCGACAGCTGAAGAAGATGTCTGTAATGATTAACGGATTTTTGAATGTCTCCAGACTGGAGGCAGGCAAGATCAATCTGGAGGTGCAACGCTTCGATATGGCCGGGTTGATGGCCGAGATCGCCGAGGAATTTGCTGCGACCATCTCTTCCCATGAGATTGCTTTTGCCGATGTGCAGCAGATTTTGGTCGATGCCGACCGTGATAAAATTGGACATGTGATGAACAATCTCATCTCTAATGCGGTAAAGTATTCCCCTTTGGGGGCGCCAATAGTGGTAAATTGTAAAGTGCAGGGCAAGGAAGTGGTTTTTTCGGTCCGTGATCAGGGAATTGGTGTGAATACGCAGGACCTGCCCAAACTGTTCGACCGGTACTACCGGGTGCCAGGGAAACAGATCGATATGGTTTCGGGTTTTGGTATCGGACTCTACCTTTCTGCCGAGATCATCAGCAGACATGGAGGCAGGATCTGGGCAGAGAGCGAAATCGGGAAAGGTTCAACCTTTTATTTCAGTATACCCAGCATCAAAATATAATCCCCATCGCCCCAGGATTGTTATTGGGCCTTATAATCGCCCTAACAATTGTCAATATCTGCTGGTTAACGGAGGAAAGCAGTCAGATTTTTGCGCTTATGCAGGATATTTCCGGTTTTTATTGGAATATCGTTACATTTGGCCTGAAGCCGGGAAGGGATTGAGGTTGTTTTTTGTCAAAAATGGAAATGTATATCACACTTAATGATCATGAACTGTCCTTATTGTTGAAACAGGGGAATGAGCAGGCATATTCAGAAATTTATACCCGTTACTGGCCCTTACTTTTCCGTCATTCTTATAGGATGCTTGCTGATGAAGATCAGGCCATGGATGTGGTTCAGGATATCTTTACCAGTCTTTGGTTGAACCGTGAGGCCATAGATTTTAAAATCTCACTTTCTGCTTATCTATATACTGCTGCAAGAAACCGTACCGTAAATGTGATCAATAAAAGTAAACTACAGCTGACTTATATGGAGTCGTTGCAGAAGTTTATTGATCAGGGAGCTTACGTAACCGATGAATTGGTTCGCTACAATGAGCTGTCTGCCGAAATAGAAGCTGAGATTTCCAAATTACCACCCAGAATGCGGGAAATATTTGAACTTCGGCGCAATGCCGGGTTGTCCTACAAACAAATTGCAACACAACTCGGGCTGAGTGATGAAACTGTAAAAACACAGGTTGCCCGCGCACTAAAGGTGTTAAGAACAAAGTTTGGAGTACTGTTCACCCTTCCATTTATATAAAATCAATAAACTTTAATTTTTTTTTACTGCTTGTCCCCCAAATCATTTTCAGTTTTGTCCTATCATTATAAAGCGATAAAATAAAATTAAACATGGATACCAGGCAGGCGCAGGAATTGATACAGAAATATATAGAAGGAAAATGTACGGAGAGTGAAGCAGCATTGTTCGAAAGCTGGTACAATATGCAGTCGGCCGACAATCCGGAGCCTGAAGAGATTCATCATTATGATGCATTGTATGCACGTTTGATCACCTCATTGCCGGCGGGTCAGCCGATGCCGAAATCATCTTCCCTCAGCCTGAACTGGAAAATGGCATCCGCCCTGGCTGCGGCCATAGCTTTTATTGTCGTTGGTATCTATTTTTTCAGCCCTGCATTGAACAAAAAATCAACGGTTGTGCTTCGTTCGTCGTCCGATCTGATGCCGGGAAAAAATGCAGCTACACTCACACTGTCAAATGGTAAAAAAATCTATATTTCAGCTGCCACCTCAGGTAAATTGGCAGAAACACAGGGAGTGGCTATCTCTAAAACAGCCGGCGGACAACTGTTATATGAGGTTAAATCAAATGATGCGGGTGTTGCAGGTTTCAATACACTGGAGACGAGCAATGGAGAGCGGATGGAAGTGATTTTGCCTGACCATTCAAAAGTATCTTTAAATGCTGCATCATCCATCAGTTACCCATCAAATTTCTCGAACCTGAAAGAAAGAAAGGTCCGGCTTTCCGGAGAGGCCTATTTTGAAATAACAAAAGATAAAATGCACCCTTTTATTGTTAGCACAGTGCATCAGGAAGTAAGGGTCCTTGGAACTCATTTTAATGTGAATGCTTATCCTGATGAACAATTGACCAAAACCACATTGCTGGAGGGCGCTGTGCTGATCAATCAGCAACAGCGGTTAAAACCCGGACAATTGGCGCTGAATGAGGGAGGGAATATTAAAGTCACTCAGGCAAACCTGGAAATGGAAACCGCCTGGATAAGGAATGATTTTTATTTTGACGGGGAGGCTACCGAAAGTGTGATGCGGAAAATCTCCAGATGGTACAACATCTCAGTCATTTATTCAGATAACGATTTGAAATTGATTCCCTTAAGTGGCCATATCTCCAGTACCCGAACCCTCGCATCAGTGCTGGAGCGCATCGGCAAGGCCGCTAACCTGAACTTTGTAGTCTCCGGAAGACAGGTCACTGTAGAAAAGCCCAATTAAATATCACCAAACAAACCCTATCAATCAACTTACAACCAAACCCAAACTCACATGAAAAAATATTTACAACAGGAAAGTTAATAGCAGCAAAGGGAGTTCAAAAATGAAGGAAGGAGGTGCTACCAACACCTCCCTCCAGAGTTTGAGCTAACCTTTCCCATTATCCTGATACAATCAGGCCGGGAAGAACTTATTAGTGCCAGTACACCAAGCTTCAACTCAAACCATTACAAAAGTATGCAACTATACGCTTTTAACCAAGGCATGTCACGGCTGTGGCTGCCACCTAAATTGCTATTAATTATGAAACTCGTCATAATTATGATGATTGCTGTCCTGACGCAGGTGTCTGCAGCAGGATTCGCCCAGAAAATTTCTTTGCATGAGAAGAATATTTCAATTAAAGCTGTTATTGAAAAGATAAGAATCCAGACCGGTTATGACTTTGTTTTTGATTCCAGGCTGATCAACCCACAGTCCCGGCTCAACCTAAACCTGCAGCATGTGGAACTGGAGGATGCCCTGACTATAGTATTCAGAAATCAGCCTCTTGATTTTACCATTAAAGACAAGATCATCGTCATTGAAAGAAAGGAAAATAAGTTCCTTGACCAGCTCATGAGTAGTTTTAGTGCGGCCAATACGATCAGCGGGATTGTCCTCGATGAAAAAGGGAATCCGCTGTCGGGTGCAATCGTATCAATCAAAGCAACGAAATTTAAACTGGTCACCACTGCCGATGGTAAATTCACGCTTACCGGTGTAACGGATAAAATGGTACTGGTCGTTTCCTATATCGGCTATAAAGATAAAGAGGTGGAAATCAATTCCAAACAAACAGAGCTGACCATCCAGCTGGAACCTGACGTGAAATTAATGCAGGATGTGGTGATCACCGGTATCATCAACAGAAAGAAGGAAAGTTTCACGGGAACCAGCAAAACAGTTACCGGAGAAGAGCTTCGGTCGGTCGGTAACCAGAACGTGATACAGAGCCTTCGCACCCTGGATCCATCTTTTCTGGTCATCGAGAACAATCTGACTGGCTCAGATCCGAATACCCTGGCTACGATTGAGCTCAGGGGGAAAACGAGCTTACCCGGTTCCGGATCGGGCAGCTCGACCGAGCTTGCTGACCGTTTTGCTACGGATCCCAATGCACCGCTGTTTATACTGAACGGATTTGAAGCATCGTTGCGGCAGATCACCGATCTTGATATTAACCGGATTGCCAGCATCACGGTATTGAAAGATGCCGCATCTACGGCTATATATGGTGCAAGGTCTGCCAATGGAGTAATTGTGGTAGAAACAGTGAAACCAAAGGCAAGTGCACTTTCCCTGCGTTATACCGCCGACTTCCGTATCGATGTACCAGACCTGAGTGGATATCACCTGATGAACGCCAGGGAAAAGCTGGAATTCGAGAGACTGGCAGGCCGCTACACCGTAGAAGATGATAATCCAGCTTACAATACGCTGGCCAGTTTTTATAATATTCGCCGCAGGCAGGTGGAAAGAGGTGTGGATACCTATTGGTTGAATGAACCATTGAGAACAGCTGTGACCCAAAAACATTCCATTTATGCTGAAGGTGGGGCAGAGGAGTTTCAATATGGCGTAGGGGCCAATATCCAGAAGATTCCGGGAGTCATGAAGGGATCCGGCAGGGATAATTGGGAAGGGGTTGCGGATCTTTATTACCGTAAAAATAAACTGAATATCTCCAACAGACTCCTGATCGGAGGATACAAATCTACGCTGTCCAATTATGGAAGCTTTTCCACTATTGCAGGTATCAATCCTTACTATGAAAATGGAAACTACAATAAATACCTGGAGTCGATTCCCATACCATTTACAGGAGTGGGCAGCAGTGGTGGTATAATTTATCAAAACGTTCCGAATCCGCTCTACGATGCACAGCTTAATTCTGAAAGTTACTCAAAGTCTACAACGATCCAGAACAGTACCAATCTCATCTGGGATATCAGCCATGAACTGCGGCTGACCAGTGCCTTTCAATTGACAAAATCGTTTGGTAACTCGGTAGATTTTATCTCTCCACTCCATACCATGTTTGATGACGTGCCCCTCTTGCAGAAAGGTACTTACGCCGATACACGCGATGAAAGCATGAGGTATACCGGAAATGTAATGATGAGCTATTACAAGGTTTTGAAAGAGAAGCACGCCATCTCATTGAATGCAAGGGCGGAAGTTCAGGAAGATAGCGGCAATAGTATCCGTAACAGTACGGTAGGCTTTCCTGTAGGAGTAGAAGGTAATCCTGCATTTGCCTACAGTTATGCGCCTAATTCAAAGCCTTCTGTTTACTTTTCGCCTACCCTGAGAAGAATAAATGCACTGGCATCCATGAGTTATATTTATCACTCAAAGTATTTCCTGGATGCAAGTTACCGTATTGACGGCTCTACCGCCTTTGGATCTGCAAAAAAATACTCGCCTTTCTGGTCGGCAGGGATAGGCTGGAACGTGTACAGGGAAGCGTTCCTCAGCGATGCAAAATGGATCAACAGTTTGCGCCTGACCGCTAACATAGGTTCTACAGGAAACCAGAACTTTGGAAGTTTTGCCTCCGCCACCGTTTACAACCTGGAGCAGAATACCAATGTATACGGCCAGGGCTATTATACCAGGGGACTGGGTAATCCGGATCTGGAATGGCAGAAAACGCTTCAGACCAGTATCAGTACCGACCTGACCGCTTTTGATAACAGGTTGTCGGCTTCGCTAAGTGTGTATGAGAAGTATACCTCACCATTGATTGTTACAGTTGATCTGCCCTCTTCAAATGGGATCAAACAATATCCGCTCAATACAGGAAATCTTAAGATCAGGGGGATAGAGGGTACATTTAGCTATTCACCCATTTATAATCTTTCCAGCAGGGTGATCTGGACAGTGGGGATCAACGGAAGTATCCTGAGATCTAGATATGGTAGTCTTGGTAGTTCTCTCGCCAGTCTCAACCAGGCCAATCTCAGTCAGACGCAGCTCAACAGCAATTCAATCAGGCGTTATACCGATGGAAATAGTCCGGATGATATCTGGGCAGTCCGCTCTGCGGGCATCGACCCGGGTACGGGGGAAGAGATATTTATCAAACGTGATGGCAGTTATACATTCGACTATGACCCTGCTGATATTACTGTAGTGGGCAATACCATGCCGGCTTTGCAGGGGGTGTTGAACACCACTTTGAGGGTGAAGAACCTGACTTTCGGCGCCTATTTCCGCTACCGTTTTGGCGGATCGGTACTGAACAGCGCACTTTATTCCAAGGTGGAGAATATCTCATTTGCAGGTCTGAGCGTCAACCAGGACAGGCGTGCCCTGTCCGACCGTTGGACAAACCCTGGTGATGTGACAGAATTTAAGAGTATATCACTGACCAATACCACGCCGATCTCCTCCAGGTTTGTTCAGGAGGAGAATGTGGTGACCGGAGAATCGATTTCAATTGGCTATGATGTTCAGTCCAGAACCAGCCCATGGATAAAAAAGGCCGGTCTCGGCAGCTTAAGGATATCATTGTTCAGCAACGAGATCTTCAGGCTTTCGAATGTGGTGTTTGAACGGGGAACCAATTATCCTTTCACCCGAACCGGGTCAATTACACTGAATGCGACGTTTTAATCTTTCAGAATATATTAAAATATAGAATAATGAAACCCTCATACGCTTACCGCTCACAAACAGCAATGAATACGCTTATGATCGCTTCATCACCTTTAAAAAACAATTATATACGCATGAAAAAATATATATTTATCATCGGTTTCCTCCTCATGGCCAGCCTTGCTGCATGTAATAAATTTCTTGAGGTCACACCGGAGGACAAATTCCTTTCTGATCAGCTTTTTCGCAGTGAGGCCACCATCAACGGGGTATTGAATGGCATATATATCAATATCGCCAAACCGGCACTGTATGGCCGCCGGATGGGCATGGGGACTGTAGATATCCTGGCACAATACTACCGCGCAGAGCAGACGAGTGACTGGCTGCAATATGCTACCTATAACTATGCGGATCAAGATTTTCAGACCCATTTGGATGGGATCTGGAGTGCCTCGTATACCGCTGTCCTGAATGCGAATAGCTTTATCCGGCAATTAAGCGCAACTGACAATACCATTATCGCCGAAGACCGCAAGCGAATTTTACTGGGGGAAGCCTATGCCATGCGGGCTTACCTGCAGTTTGATATGTTAAGGCTTTTTGGTCCGGTTTACCTTACAGACTCTACGAAAATTGCGATACCTTATCTCAGCATGGCTACGCCAGCCGTAAAGCCCCTGCTGCCTGCAAGGGCAGTGGTAGACAGTGTCATGGCCGACCTCAAACGCGCAGAGGTCCTGCTGGAGAACGATCCGGTAAGAACTGGGGGGATAACAAGCATATTGAATACGGATGATCCCGCCCAGCTATTTTACAAGCTGAGAAACCGCAGGTTCAATTACTATGCGGTCAGGGCGATCCAGGCGAGAGTCCAGTTATACCGCGGCGACCGTACAAGTGCATTGGCCACTGCAATAAGTGTCATTGGAGAGGGGAGTAAATGGTTTCCCTGGTCACCTGATGGTGCTTCGCTCCCCGGTTCTTCCCTGGGACCCGACCGTATGTTCTCCTCAGAAGTGATACTGGGGGTACAGAATTATGATATGTACAGGCAGCAGGATTCCCTGTTTAATGTGGGCTTAACCGAGCCCCGTATACTTGCACCAACGGCCACCAGGCTCAGCGAGGTATATGAGAATAATGAGAATGATTACAGGTTGCGGGTAAACTGGGTGTCCGGAGCTTCAGGCGGTAAGAATTACAAGGTCTTCGTGAAATATGCTGACGTGGGGGAGACTTTTGCCTTCAGAAATTTTCAGCCCATGCTGCGCCTGTCAGAGTTGTATTACATTGCTGCTGAATGTGATCCTGTAGCAGAGAACAAGCTGCGCTATTTAAATACTGTTCGCCAGCACAGGGGACTTACTGACCTCGCAGCGGGCGCAAATATTCCTAATGAGCTTTATAAGGAATACCGCAAGGAATTTTGGGGTGAAGGACAGGCTTTCTTCTATTTCAAAAGGACAGGACGCGCCAGCCTCAGTAGTGGTACCACTACCTCTACGGTAATTATGAATGCGGCTAAATATGTTGTGCCGCTCCCACTTTCAGAAACTGTAAGCAGATAATGCCCAAACCTAAAATTTAAACAAGATGAAAAGAATAATATACCTCATCCTCACTATCGTTCTTCCACTCTTTATCTTTTCCTGCAAAAAAGACGGACTGGAAAACTTTGGGGATAGAAATGCCCTGTATTTTGATGGCATCTCCGAGACCTCAACGCTGGATTCCACAGATATCAATTTCAGCGCTGGGGCTGACGATAAGAAAGACAGTATTGTTAAAGTTCCAATTCTGTTGATGGGACGTCAGTTGACATCAGCAGCGCCTTATGAGATCTATATTGATCCCTCCAGTACAGCGACAGCTGGTGTAGATTATGAATGGAAGGGCAATCAGTTCTCTTTTCCTGCAGGGGTCAGTTCGGATACTTTACTGCTAAAAGTATTGCGGAGCAGCAGAATGCTTTCCAGCAAGCTGAGCATGAAGCTGGAAATCAGACCTAGTGCCAAATTTGATATCCGGCTTCTGACTCGTGAGGACAAGCGCAAAGGCCTAACCATGAACCTTTACCTCAGTGATATCCCTATGCCACCAGATGGCTGGGTAACTACACCTCAGCTGCGGGGTTATGATTATTATTTTGGAACTTATTCCAAAAAGAAGCTCTCCACCACTGTGCTCGCTTCGGGGTATGCAGAGGATGATATCCTGTACTTCCTGCCATTAGGCTATTCTGGCTTTTTTGCCGACAGGTTAGTCGCCTACCTGAACAGGATGAAGGCTGCCGGAACACCCGTCCTGGAAACTGACGGCTCAGAGATGAAAGTTGGTCCTTATTACCTGTAATGAATTAAACGTAATTGAAATAGAAAATGAAATCATTAAACATATACAAAGTGGTATTGGCCATAGTGATGGTGGCCAGCCTCTTCTCCTGCAAGAAAGATCCGGGCAATTATGATTACAAGGAGGTGGCAGAGGCCATGGTCAGCAATCTGGACCAGGCTTATACCGTATTTCCCGGGGATAGCCTGGTGATCAAACCTGAGATTACCTATGCCAACGATACACAGGCTGATACCTCGAATTATAACTATGAATGGCTTTTGATCGGACAGAAAAACTTAAATGCAGGGAAGCCAACAGTAATGGGGACAGGAACAACCTTCAGGGGGAAGCTGCCAACTGCATTGGGGCTGTATAGTGCAGCTTTCAGGATCACTGATAAGCGTTCAGGAGTGTGGAAGCAATATCCGTTTAATCTTTTGATATCCAACCGGGTATACCAGGGCTGGTTTGTGCTATCCGAGACGTCGGGACAGAGCAGCCGGCTGGATATGCTGAGCTTCTCTCTTGCCGACAGTACGTATACCCATCTGACGGATGTGCTTGCTGAAATGGAGTCGCCCCTTAAATTACAGGGAAAGCCAAATTTCGTAAAATTTATGTATCCAGGGTATTTCTTAGGGGTGGATGTGGATCAAAGTGCACAGGACCGCATTGTCGTAGGTACCGCAGGAACCGCTGCAACGCTGGGAACCAATACGCTGAATTACAGTAGTGTGGCCGATCTGGATGTGCTGATGCCTTCCGGGAATAGTCTCCGGGTTCCTGGAGTAACCTTTCAGTATTCATTGATTTATGGGGCAATGTCAACTGCCGCTAATAATGTTTACTATAGTGCTCAGGGTTTTTCCAACATCAACTTCAAAAAAATAAATGTCCTGCAAGGCAGTTCAACGCCTTTCAGGGCATCCGGTAAAGCCGCCCTCAACACCACTACAAATGATTGTATTGTTTTTGACGAAGATAAATCTGAGTTCCTATGGTCTTATGCAGGTGCGCCCTGTGTGAAAATGGCAGATGTGTCACTGTTCCCAAATCCCATCAACAAAGATCTGCTGTTTATCAGGCATAGTTCTTATTCCGGGGGTGGTTACTTTGCGATCCTCAAAAACAAAACGGATGATAAAGTATTCCTGGCACGCTTCACAGTGAGCAGGCAGATTTACTTCTCTGAACTGACCGGATCGATGATGGACAAGGCGGATCATTTTGAAGTGAGCGACGATTTTGGCTATATCTTTTATAATGTTGGCGGAAAGCTGTATGAGTATGATTTTATCACCAAAACCAACAAGGAAATGGTGGATTATGGCAACAAAAAGATCAGCCTGATTAAATTTGAACCCCGAATCTTCATTACCGATCCGCGCTACCAGGCCATTACGAAACAGCTTATCGTTTGCTCCTATGCGGAGGATAATCTGGAGACTTCAGGCACAATGGAACTTTTTACTGTGCCGGCACTCAATGCCCAGATTGTAAAGCGGGAGTCCTACACAGGGTTTGGGAAAATTGCAAGCGTGACCTACAGGTTTAGGTAAATATTCTATGTTGCTGATAAATAGTAAATTAATAAATCATTGGATTTTCAAAAATATATAAATAACCACATGAGAACACCCATCTATATCGCGATGCTGTCTTTTTGCCTCGCAGGATTATCCCTCTCAACTCGTGCGCAATCTGTAGCACCAGCAGTGAAAGCTACAGGCCTGGCTAAAGACTTTACCAACTCGATGTTTGCCCAGCAGGACATCAGCAAACTCGAAGGGATGCTGGAAACCTTTAAGCAAAAATTTCCAGACGAGAGCCTTGACGGACCGTATTTCGCATTGTCTTATATGATGGCAAAGAATGGAAGTCAGCCAGAGAAAGCCATCAAATATGCAGAATTGATTGAAAACAAAAAGCAGAACCTGACCTCGGCTTATTATACAGGGGAGACGGTGGCTGCAGTTGACCCCAAATTGGCGCTGCCTTTTTTGAAAAGGGCCTTGAAAAGGCATCAGTATATCTTAACAGACACCACTGCTGATCTTTCAGGCCGTTTCGCATACTGGCGAATGGAATATACCTATGGGATGATTGCAAAAAAGAATGGGAAAATGAAAGAAGCCCTGGAGTACCTGGGACGTGCCTATAAGGCACAGGAGAATGACCAGGAGGTAGTAATTGCTTATGCGGAATTGCAACAGGATGCAGGAAACGACCAGTTGGCCTTTCCAATCCTGGACAAAGTTGTAAAGAGCGGACAGGGGAATCCTGCGCTTAAAAAAAGGCTGGTCCAAAGTTATGCCCGACTCCATCCTGCTGAGGATGCCAATGCGTATGTTTCGGCAATCAGTGAGGAAATCAGGCAGCAGGTACAGCAGGAGTATTTGAAGAAAGTGCTGAACAGCCCGGCACCTGCATTTATCTTGCAGGATGAGAAAGGTAAGACGGTTTCGCTTGCGGATTTCAAGGGTAAAACTATTGTGCTAGATTTCTGGGCTACCTGGTGCGGCCCCTGTAAAAAGTCATTTCCTGCCATGCAGCTGGCCGTTGACAAATATAAGGATGACCCTGAGGTAAAATTTCTGTTCATACATACCTGGGAAACTTCCAATACCCCACTTCAGGATGCCAGGAAATATTTGAATGATAACAAATATACTTTTGACCTTTACATTGACCCTAAAGAGGCTGGCGGAACAAAAAACCAATCTGCAGCAATGTTCGGCTTTAAAGGGATTCCACAAAAGTATATCATCGACAAACAAGGCCATATTCGTTTCAGTGCTGCCGGCTTCTCCGGTGGGGAGGATGCCGCAGTAGAGGAACTTAGTGCGATGATTGAATACGCAAAGAAGAATTAAAGCTGAACCGGGGCAGATAAATTGTTTGCCCCGGTTCAATAAAACTCATGGCAGGATCCCATATCTCTTTTAGCCCTGCCTATACGAATTATGAATTGGGATGCGTATTTTTATTTGAAATAATACAGTGATGAAAAGATGTATACTCCTCGGGGCAATGGCCATATTCAGTTGCACAGTTACCCTCGCACAGCAGAAACAAATTTCCAGAAAAGATCTTCTCCAAGCAGATCTCCATCAGCAGGTAGCCAGCGCTGATATAAAAGAAATTACGATGACAGCAGGACAGGTTGCGCCTAAACACCTGCATCCTTGTCCGGTTGTCGGGTATTTAAAATCCGGTAAGGTTCTTTTTCAGATAGAAGGAGAGGAAAAGGTGATTTTAAGTGAAGGTGATGCCTTTTACGAACCGAAAAATAAAAATATACTCCATTTTGATAACCTGTCAGCAGATAAGCCGCTGACGTTTGTGGCAATATATTTGAAGGAAGGGAATGAAGATTTGATCCGGTTGATCAAATAATTGTTGACCAAGCCCTAGGAGACCGAGGTATCACAGGTAGAAGCTTCAAATTCGTTATATATTTTTAAACATCGATAACAATTAAGTATGCGTACACATTCAAAAGAAACACAAAGTAGTTTAACGCCTGACCTGGCACTTGAAATCCTGAAAGAAGGAAACGAGAGATTTGTAAATAATTTAAAAGCAAACCGTAACCTTTTACAGCAAGTGAATGAGACCTCTGCAGGTCAGTTTCCATTTGCTACGATTTTAAGTTGTATGGATAGCCGTACGTCCGCAGAATTGATTTTCGACCAGGGACTTGGTGATATCTTCAGCATCCGGATTGCCGGCAATGTGTTGAATGATGATATTTTGGGAAGTATGGAATTTGCAACCAAAGTAGTAGGGACCAAAATTATAGTGGTATTGGGGCATACCAAATGTGGGGCTATAGTTGGTGCCTGTAATAATGTAAAAATGGGGAACCTGACAGGACTACTGGAAAAGGTAATGCCAGCAATAGAAAGTGAACAAGTTACGCTGGTCGATAGAAATGGTTCAAATGCATCATTTGTAAATAACGTGTCTGAGCTAAATGTAAAATTAACGATTGACCGTATCAGAAAAGAAAGCCAGATTGTACAGGAGTTAGAAGAACAAAATGCGATTAAAATCCTGGGGGCCTTGTATGATGTAGATAATGGAAAAGTGGACTTCTTTGAATAGTTGATCATTGATCAATCCTCCATTCAAAGCGCCCATCTTTCCACCGTTCTTCATGCTTATTTCTCCAGACAATCCTCGCCTGACTTATTTCTGAAGGCCCGTAGTCTGGAGAAATCCTTCATGAGCGCTTGAACTGACCCATAATTAATTTCCCTGCTTTGTATCTGCTCCGGTCGCGGCTGAGCTGACTGATCAGATCGTTTCTCATATTTTTTTTCCAGGCAGCGCAGCGCTTTTCCCCCAGCCAGATAAACCCGTCGTTCGGTGATGTGATCAAGGGTGCTTCCCTCGCTTGCTTTTCCTGATACGAATGACCATGTTGTTTGCTGAAGATGTGCGAAAAACAGCGTGTCATTGGATAAAAAATAGGTATCAGTAGCGGAGAAGTGATCGTATTCACTATACACATGTTTAATGGTGACTATTTTGCCCTGGTCAGTATAATAGGTGATCGTTCCTTTTTTCTCTTCATGGCAATTATAGGTAGCTACAGATGAATCCAGTAATTTGCTTTGCAATTTCTTGTAAATGAGTTCATATTGTTTTTTTATCGCTGGAATGGATTCGGGAGCGGTGTTTTGCAGTACCGTATCAGACTTTACTGTAGTGTCAGCAAGGGTAATTCCTTCAACTTTTAAGTTGGATTCGGAAGAGGACTTCTTCTTCTCCTGTGTGCAGGAAAGCAGTAACAGGGACAAAAGAAAATAAGTGTATTTTTTCATCTGGCAGAGATTTGGTTTGTGATCAGAACAATCCGGCTGAACTTTTGGTTTTATAGGATGCAAGTTTTCCGTTAAATCTGCCATTTCCTGTTGGATACTGGGCAGTTTTTATCCACATGGGCTTAATTTAATTAGGAAAGAGTTTAGTTTTTTAAGAAAGAGGGGTGGTGTTGATTAAATTCATGGAGATATATACATTTAATGCGGGTAAATCTGCTTTTTTTGTAGAAATGCACCAATTATTTCTAACTTTAAGGGACAATGACTTCATATGGTTCACTTACTGATGCCCAGCTGATCGATCTTCTAAGAACCGGCGATCACTTTTCCTTTACTGAAATCTACAACCGCTACTGGAGGTTAATGTATAGCCATATCTATAAAATGCTGCAGAATGAAGAGGAAGCCAAGGATGTTTTGCAGGAACTCTTCAGCAATCTCTGGATAAAAGCTGCTCAGATTCCTGAGCAGAAAAATCTTGGAGGTTATCTGTATATCAGTGCCAGGCATGATGTGTTAAATGCAATCCGCAACCGTAAGTTCCGCAATGATTACCTTCAGTCGCTGGCCAGCTTTGCGGAAAACAGCAGCGATGCTACCCTCCAATACCTGGACGAAAGGGATTTACAAAGACAGATAGAGAAGGAAATTGAAGCACTTCCCCCCAGAATGCGCCAGGTTTTTGAGATGAGCCGTAAACAGAATCTTTCCAATAAAGAGATTGCAGCGCAACTTGGAACGTCGGCCGAAACGGTTAAAAAACAGATCAATAAATCACTCAGAATATTGCGGCACAACCTGAAAGAATCAGGAGGGGCTGCAATGGTTCTCCTTGCGGTGCTGCGTTAAGATGCAAAACTGCCACCTGCCGAATCTGACAGAAAGGTATATTGTTAAATTATTATTGTATTTTTTTTAAATCCTGATACCCCCTGGCGGCTTTTCATGTGCTTTAGCTTTAATTGACCTTTAAAGTTCGTTCACATGAATCAACAAGACGCAGACCGGCTGCTGCAAAAATACCTGGATCAGACCGCAAGCCCTGGAGAACAGCGGTTGATTGAAAGCTGGTATGCCCATGAAGCTACAATTAGGAAATTGAATGACAAGGATAACTTCGAGCATCTTGCGGAGGTACTGTGGCAGGGCACACGCAGACGTGCCGGAATTCCTATCCTCAAAAAAGTCATTCCCATACGGTACTACTGGTGGTCAGCGGCAGCCATCCTGCTGCTGGGGATGTCCATAGCCTACCTTAGCTTCCGGGAGATCCCGTCTATCACTACCATAGCCCGTGCAAAGGATATCAGACCAGGAACCAATAAAGCGATTTTAACCTTAGGAAATGGAAAACAGATTGCCTTGTCCAATGATAGGAGTGGCAAACTGGCTTCTGAAGACCATACCACGATCAGTAAAACCGATTCCGGGAAAGTCGTTTATGAACCTGAAAAAGGATTGCATCATGATCAGGTCGTTTACAATACGATCACCACGCCGGCAGGCGGACAATTTCAACTCAGGCTGGCGGATGGAACCAATATCACGCTGGATGCTTCCTCGTCTATCAGCTTCCCGGTGGTTTTCAGTGGAAAACAACGCGCGGTAACCATGACCGGACAGGCTTATTTTGAAGTTGCACATGATAAGGATAAACCTTTCATCGTAAAAACAGCCGCTCAAAACATAGAAGTTTTAGGTACACATTTCAACGTCAATGCGTATGAAAATGAGCAGGCGGTGAAGACCACCCTGTTAACAGGCAGTATACGGTTGAAAGCAGCAGGGCATCAGGCTATCCTTAAACCTGGCGAACAGGCACTGGTACTGCCTGCAGCACAGCGCCTGGAAGTTGGTCCCGCCGATATGGAGGAAAGCATAGCCTGGCAGCAGGGGTACTTCAGGTTCCGTCAGGAAGATATACATGCCGTAATGCGTAAAATCTCCCGCTGGTACAATATTGAAGTCACTTTTGAAGGAGCCGTACCAGCAGAGAAATTCAGCGGAACCATCTCCCGGTACAAAGATATCAGCCAGGTGCTGGGCATGCTGGAATATTCAAAATCTGTTCACTTTAAATTATCAGGAAGGAGGGTCACCGTGTATAAATAAATACCGATTGGTGATACTGAAAAATTCAGAGACCCGACAGCAATCGGACCCCTGAATCAGCTGAGTCATCTCAATAATCTAAATTATCAACTAACCCTGCAGTCCCTGCCCATCTCGACAATGAAAGGAACTGCAAATAACAAAGCCAAAACAAATGTACAAATTTTACCTAAAAAAATTTGCGCAGCCGCCCGGCCGCGCCGCTAAACTATTGTTAATGATGAAGCTCAATATGCTGCTGTTCTTTTGCTGTATGATGCAGGTAAGTGCCGCAACGCTTGCCCAAAAGATCACGCTGAATGAGAAAAATGCGGCTATTGAGACTGTATTTGAAAAAATACGTACACAAAGCGGATATGATTTCATGGTTACCGCCAGTATTCTGAAGAATGCCCGTCCTGTAAATATCCAGGTGAAGAATGCCGACCTTGCAGTGGTACTCAGCCGAATTTTTGAATTTCAACCACTGGAGTACCAGATCAAAGATAAAGCGGTACTGGTCAAAATCAAGATCCCCACAACTTTCGAAAAAATCAGGTCTTTTTTTACCGCCATGGAGGTGAGCGGAAGCATTGTAGACTCCAACTTTGTACCACTCGGAGGAGTATATGTGAAGGTCAAAGGGACGAATAAAGGAACAACGAGTAACAATAATGGTTTTTTTACGCTGAAAAATGTGGAAGAAGGATCAGTACTCGTTATTTCTATGATGGGTTATGAACAAAAAGAAGTAACCGTCACTAAGGCTGTTCTGGGTAATATTAACCTTGTTGTTTCCACTTCTAAGCTGGATGAGGTACAGGTTATCGCCTATGGGACAACAACCCAGCGTACCAGTGTTGGATCTACCTCGAGGATAAGCAGTGAGGAGTTGTCGTCACAAATGGTAATCAATCCGCTTGCCGCGCTGGAGGGCAGGGTACCGGGATTGCTGGTGACTACCGGAAGTGGTATCCCGGGTGCAGCTTTCAAAATCCAGATCAGGGGACAGAATACATTGGGCTCTGTGGTGGGGTCCAGGGTGCCAGACATGCCTTTGTTTATCATTGATGGCATTCCTTTTGCACCCCAAAATACAGCGATTAACCGTGTGCAGACGGTAAATGACCGCACAGGTACCGGCCAGCCTGGAGAGGGGATCAGTCCTTTCGACAATATTGATCCGGCAAATATTGAAAGTATAGAAGTACTGAAAGATGCGGACGCGACTTCAATTTATGGTGCCCGCGGAGCCAATGGGGTGATCTTAATTACCACCAAGCAGGGCAAGATGGGGAAAACACAGGTCACCGCAAGGATTTTTAACAGCATCAATACCATTTCCCGCAGTATGCCATTGCTCAACACAGCGCAGTACCTGCAAATGCGTCAGGATGCACTCCGCAATGATGGCTTTACCGCCAACAACAATCCTGGTACCCCCGGCTTTGCTCCTGATTTGCTCGTGTTTGACCAAAATCGCTACTCAAATTACCTGAATGAATTCTTTGGTAAAAGCTCGGCTACTCAGAATGCAAGTGTGGCGATGTCCGGAGGCGATTTTCTGAATACCTATTATGTGGGCACGAACTATAGTCGCCAGTCTTACCTTTTTCCTGGCGACTTCTCTACCAACAGGATAGACGGAACGATGAGGCTGCACCACAATTCACTGAACAGAAAGTTTAGTATTGACGTATCCGCAGGTTACACCTTCAGCGTAAATAATGCGCCCGGATCACCTTCAACCGTGAACAGCTATACACTTGCACCCAATTTTCCGGAGCTGAGAAATGCTGACGGAAGCCTGAGATGGGACATCAACGGGGTAAACCTGTTCAGCTATATCAACAGTGGAATGAACCCTTTGGCGTATCAGCAGCTGAAAAACCGCCTGGCCTCTGCAAGTTTCAATACCAGTATGCTGCTGGGCTATGAAATCCTGCCGGGACTAAAATTCAAAACGAATCTCGGTTATAACAACTTCAATACCAATGAATATTCAATAAACCCCAAAGGGGCGCAGAATCCTATGGTAAGCCCGCAATCCGGGGCCAATAAAAGTGTAAGCAATACATTTGCCTGGAGCATTGAACCACAGCTGAGCTACGATAAACAGTTTGGCAGGAACAGACTGGGTTTTCTGCTGGGCGGAACTCTCCAGCAGCAGAATACTGCGAATGTCAGTGTTGCAGCCACAAATTTCTCTAACGACCTGTTGCTGAACTCTATTTCTTCCGCGGGAACGATCACGGTGCAGGATTCCAATAATCCCTATAAATACAATGCAGGTTTTGCAAGGGTAACCTATAATTATGACAGCCGTTATCTCCTCAGCTTAAATGGCAGGATGGATGGTTCGAGTAAGTTTGCGCCTGATAAACAATGGGGTAAATTCGGTTCTGTTGGTGCAGGATGGGTGATTTCTGAGGAGAAATTTTTCAGGCAGCTCCTGGATTATGTCAGCTTTGCGAAGCTGAGGGGAAGTTATGGATCTACCGGAAGTGACAATGTAGGCAACTATCAATATTCTTCAAACTGGTCGCAGGTAGGAGCAGGTTACCTGTACAACGGACAGCTGGGCTATATCCCTAAGAATCTGGCTAATCCCGATTTTAGCTGGAGCACGACCAGGAAACTGGAAGCCGGACTTGAACTTTCGTTCCTTAGGGACCGGATGTATTTAACAGGATCCTGGTACCGCAACAGGAGCAGCGACCAGCTGATTGGATACCAGTTGCCCATGCAATCCGGTTTTCCGACGGTAATTCAGAATTTTCCGGCAGTGGTTCAAAACACCGGATGGGAGTTTGCCTTATCGGGTAATGTGCTCAAAGGCAAAGGACTCAGCTGGAAAAGTGCCTTGAACATTTCAATTCCCAAAAATAAACTACTGGCTTTTCCTGGGATAGAATCAACGCCCTATGCCAACTACCTGATGGTTGGCCAGCCGGTGAGCCTGATCAGGGGGTATAAGTATGCAGGAATTAACCCAACCACGGGAATCTATCAGTTTGAAACGGCAAAAGGGGAGATCACCTCAGCTCCGCAGGCGGTTAATCGCGATAACCTGTTCAATATAGGCACACAGGACCCTAAATTGTATGGTGGCTTCAGGAATACCTTTGATTACAAAGGATTTCAGCTGGATGTATTTCTCGAGTTCAGAAAGCAGAAGGGCTATAACTATATGAAGGAACAGAATAACCCTACGGGTTATATGAACAATGTACCTGTAGATGCATTGGATACCTGGACAGAAGCCGGGGATGACGCGAGGTATCAGCGCCTGACCACCCAGTCTTTTGGTACCGCTGCCACCAATGCGTTTGTGTATTATAAACTATCCGATGCCGTATTGACGGATGCATCGTACATCAGGTTGAAAACGGTTTCCCTGGCTTACAATTTTAAACCTACATTCCTGGAGAAATTGCATGTGAATGGCTTCCGGGCGTATGTAAATGCACAAAACCTGCTGACCATTACCAATTACAAGGGGAATGATCCTGAAACCCAAATTTTCTACGCAGTTCCGCCGCTCAGAAACCTTTCTTTCGGCCTGGACTTTAATTTTTAAGATGATGAAGCATAAATCTACATTTACTATATTTTGTGCACTGGTCGTAGCCACTATCCTGTTGCTGAGTACTTCCTGCCGGAAATTTATTGAGATACCTGCACCGACAAATTCGATTACCTCTGATCAGATTTTTATCGATAGTGTAAATGCAACTGCCGCGATCAACGGTATCTATATCAATATGATGGGGAACGGATTTACAAGTTCCTTTGCCAACAGCATGACCACAATGCTCTGCGGGCTGTCAGCTGATGAGCTGGACAATTCCAGCAACGTGGCGAACTACAAGGAGTTTTTTGCAAACAATATCAATGGCACAAATGCAAATAACCTCACCTATTGGAATAATATCTACACTTACATTTATGAAACGAATGCGGTGATAGAGGGTGCTGCAGCCAGTACTACACTCCCTATCACGGTTAAAAACCGTATTACCGGTGAAGCGAAATTCCTCCGGGCATTCTATTTCTTCTACCTGATGAATCTGTACGGCACAGCACCATTGCCCCTGACAACAGATTACACGATCACTTCGCGTTTGCCAAGAGCCGACAGGGCAGTAATGACTACGCAGGTGATGGCCGATCTGACGGATGCCCTGCAGTTACTCAATGCCGACCGTGCTGCGATTACAAAAAACAGGGTAAACCGGTTCGCAGTGAATGCCATGTTGGCCCGTGTAAATTTATATCAGCAGGAATGGGCGGCCGCTGAAGCGGCGGCAACAACGGTTATTACCGCAGGCTACAGATTGGAGCCTGTGCTGAACAATGTATTTCTCACCAACAACCAGGAACAGATCTGGCAAATGACACCTGCCGCCCCCGGGGTGGAAACTACCGAAGGGCAGACTTTTATTCCCGCTGCGCCAACGCTGGTGCCTTCTTTTATCCTGACTGCCAGTTTGAATACTGCATATGAAACAGATGATCAGCGCAAAACTTCCTGGTTCAGATCTGTTACCATTGGTGCAAATACCTATACTTATCCTTACAAATACAAGCTGGTACGGGATAATAATACCAGCCCGCGTGAAGCCTATTCGGTTTTGCGCCTGGCAGAACAATACCTGATCAGAGCTGAAGCAAGGGCGGAACAAGGCAATCTTACCGGTGCCGCTGACGACCTGAATGTCATTCGTAGCCGTGCAGGTTTAGCGCATACGACGGCTGCAACGCAGACGGATCTCCTGAATGCCATTCTGACGGAAAGGCGCTTGGAACTGGCCTGTGAATGGGGACACCGATGGTTCGATCTGAAAAGAACGCAGACCGTGGATGTTGTCCTTGGCTCCAAACCAAACTGGAAAACAACTGCCGCACTGTTTCCGGTACCTAATGCACAAGTTGTACTTAATCCATTCCTTACTCAAAATCCGGGCTATTAGTCCGGTGTAAAAAAACACATCATGAAAAGTTTCAAAAACAACCTGTTTACCAGGATGGCGGGAATTGCTGGCCTAATTTTTTACGGCCTGAGCAGCACCGCACAAATGACGAATGTTCCACAAACGGCTCCACAACAGCCTGCTGCTCCACAACGATTCAGTTATCAGCCCTCGACCATTAGCGAGGGGCAGGAGATGAAAGTTACTTACCGGCCGGAGGATGTCCATGCCAAAGTTTCGGGTGTGGTATACCTGTTCAAAAATTACAAATGGGAAGGTCATGACCTCAGCATGGCGAAAACTGATACGGGCTATGTGGCGAACTACAAAGTTCCTGAGGGAACAGCTTTACTGAGCTACAGATTTTGGGTAGGTGATACCGTAGATGCTGGCGGAAGATTTCCGTATGCGGTGATCCTGCACCAGAAAGACCCGAAGAAAATGATGCCTGGCGGACTGGCAGAATGGGGCCTTTTCCGAACCAAACAGGCCAACTATATGCTGCTGCCTATGGTCTCCTCGTCCGCTGAAATTGAACCCCGCACACTGGTGTCACTTTGGATCGCGAAGGAATATGGCAATATCGAAGTGAGAAGAAATATGTTTTTTGATATGGCCAGGGGCATCAAAAGCTATGTCCCTCCCGCAAAAGCAGATTCAATGATCCTTCGGGATGGCAGAGATTTACTGCAGCTGAATGGGCTGACCGAACCTGAAATGATCAGGGTGGAACGGACTTTCCGTACAGTACTGCGGAATACGGCCCTCGCAGATTCCGTTAAAGCCCTGGTACTGGCGAAATATCCTTCAGGCCTTCGACACCGTTTTGTGCAGCTGGACAGTGTATTTATGGTTGGCGATCCGGCAATGCTCATGACCAGGTTAAATGCCTTTGTCAAACAGTATCCGTTTGACAAATATCCAACAACGGATTATACGGATCTTAGTCTCAACGATCCACTTTTCTACATGAAGGGTTATACAGGGGCTATGAACTTCGCATCGCAGAACAAAGACGCAGTGACGATCAGCAATTTGCTTAAAACTGCACCTTACGAGCTATTGAATTATTACTATCTAAAGGTGGTGGAGTATCCAATGCGCTCTACCACTCCATTTATTACGGTAAAACAACAGATGGATTATTCCAACGGGATTATTGCCGAAATGCTCAGGCGTTCGGTAAGTTCAGATCCTTCGCTGTCGGGCCGCGGTTTTTACAGCCCTCTGGAGTGGAAGCGACTGGTCATTATGCAAAACAAAGTCCAGTTGAGTTACCATGCCGCACTCTTGTACCAGGCAGGTGATTTTACCAATTCATTGAAGTTTGCCAATATGGTAAAACCTTACATCGGGGATAGAAATATTGATTTTAATACCTTGTATGTGAACCTTCTTGATCATAATAAAAAATATGAGGAGGCGGAGCAATATATAATCAGTGCAATCAAGGCTGATGCCGTAAGTCCGGCAATGCTAAAACTTTTCAAAGCCTATTATGTAAAAAAGAAAGGTACTGAAAGTGGATATGATGAGTATTTCCATGCACTGGAGCCAGCAGAAAAGCTGACGCAGATGTACACTAAATTAGAAAAGTCCATGGTAAATATCCCGGCTCCGATGTTTAACCTTAAAAACCTGAAAGGCGAAAGTATTGACCTGAGTGCACAAAAAGGCAAAATCGTTGTGCTTGATTTCTGGGCGAGCTGGTGCTTTCCCTGCAAAGCTGCAATGCCAGGGATGCAAACGCTGGTTACCCATTATAAAGCAAACCAGGATGTACAGTTCTATTTCATTGCCACACTGGAAGAGAGCGAGGACTATAAACAACTGGCAGCCGACTTTATCAAGGCGAAGAAATATGATTTCAATGTGCTGTTCGATGAATATGATCCTTCAGTTAAACGCATAGGAATGACCTACTCTGATTACGCTAAACTGCTTCACCTCAATGGCATTCCTCAGAAAGTAGTGATCGATGGCAATGGGAAAATCCGCTGGGTGTCCGACGGTTACAACGGTGACCTCGTGAACCTGACCAGAGAAGTGGAACATATCATCTCGGTGATTCAGAATGAAAAATCATAGGGTATTCTATTGATAAACAAAATCAGCGGTGCAACAAAATCGGTGCAAAAAACAAATACTTACGAATGAAGCGATCATAAGCCTACCGCTTAAAAACAGCAATGAAAACCGAGCTTGCGAGTTCTTGAATACAAATAAAGAACAATAAGAGCTAATGAAAAATGCTTATGATCGCTTCATCACCGATAAAAAACAAATATTTACTAATGAAACCATCATAAGCCTACCGCTTACAAACAGCAATGAAAACGCTTATGATCGCTTCATCACCGATAAAAATCAATTATAATCTAATGAAAAAGCAACATATAATGATTGCAACGGGCTTGTTATTTTCGGTTTATACCGGAATAACACGCCCGGCCTTCGGGCAAATCAAAAAAACAGCTTCTGCAAAATTATTACCGTCAGACCCTGAACTGCGAACAGGTAAACTGGCCAACGGATTTACCTATTATATCAGAAGAAATGAGCAGACAAAAAACCGCGTGGAATTGTATCTGGCCTGTAAAGTAGGCTCGGTTCTGGAAGATGATGACCAGCAGGGCCTGGCGCATTTTGTTGAACACATGAATTTCAACGGCACCAAACATTTTCCGAAAAATGAACTGGTAGATTATCTGCAGAAGGCTGGTGTGAGGTTTGGGGCTGACCTGAATGCGGTCACCAGTTTTGATGAAACCGTATATCAGCTGCCCATCCCGACAAATGATCCCTCGCTCCTGAAAAATGGATTGATGATCATGCGCGACTGGGCACAGGAGGCGATACTGGACTCTCTCGAAATAGAGAAAGAGCGTGGGGTGATCCTGGAAGAAGAGCGGCTGGGGAAAGGTGCGCGGGACAGAATGTCACGCCAAACACTGCCGGTTTTGCTCAACCATTCCCGTTTTGCAAACAGGCTGCCCATTGGAAAAGACGAAGTCCTGACGACCTTTAAACCAGCAGCATTAAGACGTTTTTATCACGACTGGTACCGTCCGGATTTGCAGGCGCTTATCGTTGTAGGGGATGTGGATGTAAATGAGGTGGAACAGCTGATCAAACTGCAGTTCAGCGATCTTAAAAATCCAAAGCCCGCTCGCCCGCGGCTGACTTATACTGTACCACTGACCGGTAAGGAACAATTTGTGCTGGTTACAGATAAGGAAGTGCCCCTTACAAGCATAGAGATGATGTTTAAACGGCCTGCTTCGGTGGTGAATACAGAAGCAACTTACCTTGAGGCAATGAAAATTGACTTACTTACACAACTGCTGGCCAACCGCAAATCTGCTGAAGCCAGCAAAGAAAACAACCCTTTATTCATCAATAGCAATGTCGGTGTGACAAGTTTATTTGGCAAGGTTAATCTTCTTGATCTGGCAGTTGTTCCGAAAGCTGGACAGCTGAAAGAGGGATTTAAGCAGGCCTTTCGCTCACTGGAGCGCATCAAACGCTTCGGCTTTACAGCGGAAGAGCTGGAAAATGTAAAGAAGATGATGCTGAGTTCTTTGGAGGAAGGGTATAAGCAACAGCATCAAATTCCCTCTAAAGTATATGTTAAGCAATATCAAAACATGTTCCTGAATGGGGAGACGGCTCCTGGCATTCCCTGGGAATATCAGTTCAGGAAAGCGAATATGCCGGCTATTACTTTAAAGGAAATCAGCGCTGTGCTCAATAAGTATTTGTCATCCAAAGATGTGGATATCATTGTCGCAGGACCAGAGAAAGATAAGGCCAGTCTGCTCACTGCGCAGCATATCCACCAATGGATAGACGAAGTGAAAGGGGAAAAAATCCCTGCTTTTACGGATGATACCAAAGCCGGTATTTTATTGGCCATCAAACCGCAGGCTGGTAAAGTGGTTAAAAAGGAGCTCACGGCCGCCCTGAATGTAACCACACTGAGGTTGAGCAATGGATTAACAGTGATCCTGAAGCCCACAACCTTTAAAAAAGACTAGGTGACCTATAATGGATTTTGTCCGGGTGGCACCGCATTATATGACAACAGTGACTATGACGCGGCTTCCCTGGTTTCGCAAATGGTCAATAGTATGGGGGCAGGAAATCTTGATCCTCAACAGTTAGCCAGAACCACCATGGGGAAGCAGGCGGGATCGGCCGTAGGGATGACCCTGGACGCCTCTATAGTTACTGGCGGCGGATCTTATGCGGATCTTGAAACAGCCCTGCAGCTCAGCTGGCTGCAAATGACCATGCCGCGGCAGGATTCCATTATCTTTAATAAACAACGCAACCAGTTGCTGGAAAATCTGAAAACTCAGGGCGTAGATCCTAACTCGGTATTCAATGACAGTATTGGATACATCACAGGAAATTATAACTATCGTTTCGCACCCATGACAGCGAAAAGGTTAAATCAAATCAGCATGAAACGCATGTTTGATATTTACAGGGAAAGGTTTGCAGATGCTTCCGGCTTTACCTTTGTCTTTGTAGGGGATTTTAATGTTGATGCCATTACGCCTCTACTGGAGCAATATCTTGGGTCATTGCCTTCCACACCTAGAAAGAACATCACCAGAAACCTGGATATCCATGCGCCGCGTGGGGTACTGGTAAAAAAGATTTATAAGGGGACTGAAGATAAGGCCAGTGTGCGGATCATGCTGCATGATGATTATCAGTACACTGCGCTGAATAACCTGGCCATAAAAGCTTTGGGAGAAATTCTGGAGGTCAGGATCATACAGCACCTGCGTGAACAGGAGAGCGAAGTATACAGCCCGGGAGTGCAATCAGCTTACCATAAATTGCCTGACAGCCGCTATGCTTACATGATCAATTTCGGTTGTGCCCCTAAAAACGTAAACCATCTGGTTGCAATGGTAGAGAAAGACATGAAGACTTTGGCTGAAGATGGGCCCGATGCAGATGATTTGCTGAAGTTTAAAGCCGCCTACGAGAAATCTCAGGAAACAACACTGCTGGATAATAGTTTCTGGAGCAGATATCTTGCCGGCCAAGTACAGGATGGCGAGAATATTTTAGCTGTGCTGAATGCAAAAAAGGACCTGGAGCAGTTAACACTGGCATCACTCAAAGAAGCGGCAGGAAAGTACCTGTCGGGCAAGAATATGATCACTTTTGAATTGCTGCCTGAAGAGACCGCGAAATAAGTTTTCCATTTTTGCAAGATAATAGCGCCCATTCCCGAAGAAGATGATTTCCATTTCTGCTTCCGGAATGGGTTTGTTATTTTCCCTCAGCAGAAGGTTCTGTCGCAGGAGAAAATAAGCTGTTTCTTTTATCTGATACCGGGGCTATTTGAAGCCCTGTTAAACTTAATTTTTAGACAGGATGCTAAATTAGCATGCTGATCAACAGTCAGTGCGCTAGGTGTAATCAGGTTTTCTTTAGCCTATGTATTGGTTTGCTCATTAGGATAATATCCTGCTCTATTTTGCTAATATGCTGTATATTAGGAACCTGTGTGTTTTTTATATTTGATATAACAAGCTTGCCTATGATATAGCTATCTAAATTTCTCGCCGCGGAGATCATTTTTTCACTTAAAACTACAATTATGAAAAGAAGGTTATCGATTACAATTGTAAGTGCAATACTCTGTTTGTCACTTGGTGGCTGCAAAAAACTAGGCATGAATGAAGCTCCGGCCACTGTCGCAAATCTGACTGCTGTTGGGGATCCTTTATCATGGCCTGTTTATTCTCCTGGTATCAGTTATGATTTCTCCAGCGAATACCCCGCATTGGAGCCACCTACTCAGGTGCTCAATGATTGTTCAAATGTAGCCGGTACGCTCACCGGCGATTGGTGGTGTTTCAGATGGGGGCCAAATGCCAACTCCCTCGTTACTGAGGCGGCCATTCGTCCGATGCTGGATTATTTCGATTCCGAGTTTACCTATTTTCGCGAAACCATGGGCTGGCCAATGGATTTACGTGCCCGGAATGGATATTATAGCTCGATCTATCTTTTCGGTTCTGGTTTATGTACAGATAATGCGCCCAATACGGCGCTGGGTGGCTGGCAAAGTGCGGTAAACTACCAGGGACAGAACTGGCCCATTGTTCTGGCATCTTATTATCCCGTATATTCATTCGATCCTGCCTGTCCTTATCCGGATGCCGCTGCCCAGCGTTCAGCCATGATCCATGAGGGGATTCATGCATTGCTGGCCGATTATCAGGGCCTGAGAAACGCAGCATGGTTCCATGAAGGTGGAAATGTCTGGTTTCAGCAGACTGCCGATGCTGCGAGGAGCCAGGATTACAGTACACTGGGTTGGTTAGGTGCAGGTGATGCGATTGCCCCCTTTATTCCCATTGAATGTTACTCCGGCTGGTTGCTTGATGGCAGTTTCGGAGGACCCTCCGCAGAAGGGGTGAATATGTTCAACGGAAATCAACAGATTTGCACCTGGCGCAGGTTACTGGGAGGGAAGCAATACAGCAGCGTTTTCCCTACATTCCTGGGACTTGTTTTAGGAAATAAAGCTGTGCCATGGTTATGGAGATATGCTGAAGACAGGGTGCTGGAAGGGCTTTCAGAAGGTATTGGTGAAAACGAGACGCGAAGGTTGATCACTGAATACCGCGCGAAGCAGGCAACGGTTGACATGGGGGAATGGAGTGCTGCGTACACCGCACTGATCGATAATAATTTTGGAACTTCCATTGAAGAAGAATGGCAACCCTATTCGCACAATGTTAACCCCTGGATTGCTACACCCTATGTCAGTACAACAAACAACAATGGTGTGCTCAGGCCGGATACCCTGACTCTTCCCGGCTGGTCTGGTGCCAACCAGATTCCCTTGGTTGTAGAGGATGGGGCTACACAGGTAAAGGTTAATTTTCAGCCTATTGGTCAGCATATGACCTGTCAGTTGGTTTACCGTTCCACCACGGATAATGCAGTATATAGCCAATATGTATCTCAGGGTGAATGTGTGTTGAATCTGACAGCTGCCCCTGCGAATGGGGTGGTGATTGCAGTGATCACAAACAATGATTTTCTGTATAGCGGAGAAAGCACAAGGACTGCTAAGTTCAGCTACCGCTTACAGCTTGTTGATGGATTGTCTGAAGCTGCCGATATCTATACAAAATGGTATAAATGGAATTCATTCAATACCATTTCTAATTTTATGGGATCGGTATCCAAAAGTAAAACAGGGATGGACTGGTCTAAATACTGTGTCCGGCCTATACCCAAATCTTAATGGGTGCAGCTCTGAGAATAAGGCTCATCTGTAAATAAGCCATAAGGTCCTTTGTATAAGGACATGTAAAAAGCCTGGAATGACGATTCCAGGCTTTTTACATGTCCAGAGCAATTTGTACTGGATAAGAAAGATCACTGAACAATAGGCCGAACCACAAAATTAACTTCTCCTGGCTTCAGCAATAGGCCTAAACAGCGGGGAACAACAACTGGAATCACACAACGTTTACACCCGCTTTTCTAAATATTTAGCAATTCACAAACATTTTTCAGGCTGCAGCGGTTGTATGACAAAATAAACCCTCAACTATCCAAATATAAGCGTGAAAAAATTAACCGTCTCCAGACTTGTATTGATATTCGGTCTTGGCATCATGTTATGCCTGGAAGGCTATTCCGCTTATCGGCTTCAGCAGCTTTCCAAAGAACAACATGAGATCAAGACAGATTATTCCAATGTAAATAACATTACTTTTGGTTTATTTTCAGTAGATCAGTGGCGGGATAAGGTCTCAGGCATTGTGCATCACCAGGTACGCAACTTTGAACTGACCCCACAACAAAAAAAGCAATTGCGTATGGAAGTGCAGCAGGTCATGCTGGCGCTGATCGATAAGGCAGAAGCATTGGTCAATAAAGAGAAAAAGACACTCGACGGAAAGGTCAAGAAGTTTGTGATCAAAACTTTTGTCAAAACAGATAAGATAAAGGAGAAAGTTCCCGGATTTGCAGATCAGGTAATGGTGAAAATTGACAATCCTGCCAATAAAAAGAAAATGAGCAAACTTGCGATGGCGAAGTTTGACGATCTGCAGCATAGCGATTATGTAGACAGTGCAATGGCGGTTACCCAGGCAGAAACACAGAAAGTATTCAAAAGGTACAAAGCTTCATCTACTGAACAACTGAACCAGATCCTCACCAAACGCTTATCCAGCATCAAAGCTGAAACGTATACCCATTCTTTTATCATGATGGGCTGCATTGCCTTGGTGCTTGTCCTGTGGTGGGTGATGAGGGAAAAGAAAGACCTCCATGGCACATTGTTTATCATGTCGTTATTGTTTGCCTTCATTTTATTGGTTGTCGGACTCCTGGCTTCTATGATTGAAGTGGATGCACGCATTGAATCTTTTGATTTTATGCTGCTGGGGGAACATGTCGTTTTCGAAAACCAGGTGCTTTTCTTCCAGAGTAAAAGTATCATGGATGTGGTGCGGGTATTGCTTAAACAGCCTGCTATTGATTCTATTTTAGTCGGTGCCCTGATTTTTATGTTCAGCGTAGCCTTTCCGGTGATGAAACTGGCCTCAACGGGTATTCATCTGCTGGGGAATAAGAAGATCGCAGAAAACCGCTTTATCAGATTTTTTGCCTTCCGGTCGGGCAAATGGAGTATGGCTGATGTGATCGTGATCGCCATTCTGATGGTGTATATCGGCCTGAACGGATTGCTGGAAAGTCAGCTGAAGAGCCTGAACATCAAGAGTGACTTACTCACTGTCATTACCACCAACAATACCGCCCTGCAACCTGGATATATCATTTTTATCTGTTTTGTACTCTTCGGCCTCATCCTATCTACCATACTCAAATATATTACGCCGCATGACGCACATTAGCTGTAAATCTCTAAACCCATTAGCTTATTAAACCATGAATTCATCCTCCACAAAAGACAAAATTGGCCTGCCCGGAATACTGGTGATGCTTGCGCTGGTCCTGCTTTTAGTTGCGGAAGGCTGGGCAGGACTAAGGGTTTACCAGCTTTCCAAAGAAAGGGAACAAATCAAGATCGATTACAGCGTATCCAACAACATCACTTTCGGCGTGTTTTCGATCGACATGTGGAGGGAAAAGATCACGGAGATTGTAGACCATAAGATTGGCGACTTTAAAGTGACCGGCAAACAGAAGAAAGAATTGCAGGAGACGATAGAGTTGCAGCTGAATGCACTGATTACCAAAACGGTTAAGGATATCAACAAGCCGCAGAAGGGCCTGGGGGCTAAACTTAAAAAGTTCGCTTTCAATACCCTTGTGGATGAAGAAGAACTACGGGCACCTGTACCTGAATTTGCAAGGACGATTGTCAACAAACTGAGCAGTCCGGCAAGCATGAAAAGGCTGAAATATATTGCAAACAGCAAAATAGACTCCCTGGAAAGCCAGACCTATGACAACAGTGAGCCCGCCAGTGTAACGGTAAACCGGAATGTTTACAAAAAATATCAGGTAAACAATGCGGCACAGTTCGATCAGACCATCGGACGGAAACTTCAGGCGATCAAAAAGATGAGTACCCAATACGCAGTGATCATGGCCGCTGCGGTGATTCTGGCGCTGGGATTGTGGTGGCTGGTCAGATCACAAACCCGGCTTTATACCCCGGCTTTCCTGATCTCCATCCTCTTTGCCCTGGTGATCCTGGTGGTGGGTACCTGTTCTACCATCATTGAGGTAGATGCGCGTATGGAAAGTTTGAAATTCACCCTGCTTGGTGAAAATCTGTCTTTTGACAACCAGGTCTTGTTTTTCCAGAGCAAAAGCATTTATGACGTGGTATTGGACCTGTTGAGAGAGCCGAAGCCGGATGCGGTGCTTGTCGGTATCTTGCTGTTATTGTTTGTCATCATACTGCCTTTACTGCGGCTGATTGGTAAGGGGATGTATGTATGTTACCGGGAACAAAATCCCGAAGACCGTATCGCTAAATTCATGGCTTTCGACCTGGACAAATGGGATATGGCAGATGTCATGGTGGTCGGGATTGGCATGACTTACATTGGTTTGAATGGCATCTTAAAAAGCCAGCTTTCCGGCCTGAATATCCAGGAAGATATTTTGTCGACCACCACCTCAAATGCGACTTCCCTGCAGGCAGGTTATTTTGTTTTCACCGGATTCGTTGTCTATTCTGTCATCCTTACCCTGATTTGCAGGCGGATTAAAAAATCAGTTCCTCTTTAAGGAGGGGGCTGTTTCATAGGTTTTGTACACAAGCAACTTCACATAAACCAGCACCATATGGCCCTAAAACATACAAATACCAGAGAACATCAGGTTTGGAAAAATCCGTGTAACGGTAGTCATTTGCTGAAATTCATCTGCGTGATTACGCTCTTTTTATGTGCCCGGCTTGCAACCGCACAGGATAAAAATGTATTGCCCTCATGGGCATTGGGTGGTTTTGCCAGGCCTGTAGGGATAAATCCAATTATATCTCCAAATCCCGGTTCCAGGTTTTTCGACCCTATGCATAAAAAATTGGTTTATTGGGAAGCGAATGACACCTTTAATCCGGCTGCGGCAGTTAAAAATGGCAAAATAATAGTATTGTACCGTTCTGAGGATAAAAGCGGGAAAGAGATTGGTATGCGCACATCGCGTCTGGGCTATGCCGAAAGCACAGATGGCTTACACTTTACACGAAAAACCAAGCCTGTATTGTTCCCGGGGGAGGATGCGCAAAAAGAATATGAGTGGCCCGGAGGATGTGAAGATCCGCGTGTTGCGGTTACGGCCAATGGGACTTATGTTGTTTTTTACACCCAATGGAACCGCAAAACACCCCGGCTTGGGGTGGCAACATCAAAAGACCTTATTCATTGGAAAAAACACGGCCCCATATTTCAATCTGCTTATAAAGGCAGGTTCTTTTCTATTGCCCACAAATCGGCCTCCATAGTAACCCGTGTCAGTAAGGATAAACAGGTCATTGCAAAGGTGAATGGCAAATACTTTATGTACTGGGGAGAAACCCATGTATACGGGGCAACATCTGCCAACCTGGTCGACTGGACACCACTTGTAGATGAGAAAGGCGAATTAAAGATCCTCGCCTCCACAAGGCCGGGCTATTTTGATAGCGATCTTACCGAATGCGGTCCGCCGGCTATTCTAACCGATAAAGGCATCATCTTATTGTACAATGGCAAAAACCATCCCGGGGAAGGGGGCGACCGGCGTTTTAATGGTAATTCTTACTGTGCAGGCCAGATGCTGTTCAGTAAAACAGACCCGACAAAGTTGCTGGACAGGCTGGATGTCCCATTTTTACGCCCGATGCAGTCTTTTGAAAAAAGCGGACAGTATGTGAACGGTACGGTATTTATTGAAGGCATGGCCTGGTTTAAACAAAAATGGTATCTATACTATGGCTGTGCTGATTCCAGGGTAGGGGTAGCTATTTATGATCCCGCGAAACCAGCAGAGCCGGATCCCATAAGCGGGAATGGCGAGTGATGTATTTTCTGTGTTGGAGGTTGATCTGCTTTCAAAAAAAACGCAGCCGGTTCGGATTGATGATCCGGCTGCGTTTTGGTAGGGATTTGCTGGTGATTTTACAAACTGACAAATTTTACACCTAAACTGAACCAGCGTGAAGGAAGTGGAATCGCGCCGATCTCAAAATAGGTGGTATCAAAAATATTCTGTGCATCAATATATACGGTAAATTTGTCTACCGACTGACTTAACCTGAAGTCATTGATCCAGTAAGACGGACCGGATACCCTTTCGTTAAAACGTGTGGCAAATAACACCGAGAAACGTTTAAACTGGTAATCGGTCGTTTGGGTCACCTGATGTTTCAAAGAAGAAATGAGGTATTTGGACTGAAGATCCGGTTGTCCGTCTCTGAATTCAGAATCCAGGTAACTGTACGCAAGGCTAAAGTTCAGTTTCGATTGGTCATTTACAGGCAAGCTGTAATTTGAGCGCATGTTCAAGCCTCCGGTGACCATTTTCCCCAGGTTATTACTTTGCCATGGATCGGTGCTGACCGATCTGGTCCAATCGATATAGTTGGATATCCTCCTGTTAAAATAGTAAGCATCCAGACTGAAATTCCTGTAAACGTATTTGAATCCGATTTCTGCCTGAAAGGCATTCTCCGGTGTCAGTTCCGGATTACCAATATTGCCAGGCCTTTGGTTCAGGTACAGGTCTGTAAAGGAAGGCAGCCGCTGACTGGTTCCAATATTACCAACAATCTTTAATCCCTCAGTAAGGGCATAGCTGGCATCAAGTCCCGGATAGACCTGCCATTTGTAATCTGAATTGTAATTGACATAAGTACCGATATTGACATTCAGGTTTTCCGTTAAATAAGTTCTGTATTGTCCGAAGATGCCCAGGTTCCGGCGGTCGTGCTCTCCAATATTCGATGAATTGATCTCATCGTTCCGTACTTCTGCACCGAAGCCCAATTCTCCGCTGTTCATTTTATATGTGGAGTTGATTTCCGCAGCAAGGGAATTGGTAAAATGGCGGCTTCTTCCTGCATTTGGATTTGTGGAGCCAAAATAACGGTAGTCATCATCATTATACCGGTAGCTCAGTCTTGGCATGAGCGTCCATTTATCCGACAACATATGTTTTGACTGAACAGCAGCAATGGTCGTCTGTATGCTTTCCGTTGAATTTCTGTCGCCCGGAGCAGCATAGAACCCATTGGCTCCAAAAGTATTGTTGATATAACCAAATGAGGTCATGATTTCATCTGAGGCACCCAGCTGATAGTTTCCCTGGTAAAACAATTTATTGTTCTCAAACTGTGTGTTGTAGCGATAGCCATTGCTCTTGTCATGCGATCCGAAAATCGAATGCTGCTGTTGTTTTTTGCTCAATGCCGCGCCAAGCTGAACACCCCTGCCATAAAAGGTATCACCCGTACCTTCGGTATCTTTCTTGAAATTAGAACCTCCGTAGGCATTCACTAAGAATCCCGATTGTTCCGGTTTTTTGGTGATGATATTAATGGCACCTGTCAGGCTGTTAATCCCGTAGATCCTGGCTGCCGGTCCGCGGATAATTTCAATCCGCTCAATGGCCTCCACCGGGATGGGCATATTTAACATGTTATGCGCAGTTTGGTTATCGATGATTTTTGTGCCGTTCAGCAACACTACCGTTTGCTCAAAACTTCCTCCATCGATGCTGATGTCTACCTGGCTTCCGAAAGGACCTCTTTGTCTTAAATCCACCCCGTTAGCATATTGTAATATTTCCTGGAGTGACCTTGCCGGTAACTTGGCGATCATCTTTTTATCGATGACATATACATTTCTATTCTGTTTAGAGATGGGGGTGCTGAACCGGTTCTCGTTGATGACCACCTCATCTATCGTGATGGCGGTGTCACGACCATCCTGAGCGCTTGCTTTTGTGCACACTAAAACCAAAAGCATAAAAAAGATTATTCTCATTATTTTCAAATTTTGCCAAAAGTAGTATCTTGCCGTACCACTAAGGTATACCAGTTTTTATATAATGGATAGTCCGGTTCAAATTCCCTTTAAAAGTTTTATCCATCTCAAACCAGAGGAGCCCACGGCACTCTATCTCCAGTTGGTCTTTGAATTTATCAAAGCGATACAAACGGGCAGACTTCCTGAAGGTACAAAACTTCCGGGAACGCGCGTATTGTGCCGTTTATTGTCCATCAATAGAAATACACTGATCAAGGCATTCGAAGACCTGTCCCTGCAGGGGTATGTGGAAATCAGGGCCAATATCGGTACTTTTATATTAGCTGGCCAGCAGCAGAGAAATGGGATCAAAGCCGGTCAGTCAGATGGGCAGCCCGGTTCAGGAGGCCTTACTGCATTCGATTTCCGGCGTTCATCCTTATTGGATGACCCCATAGAAGCCAGTGACCTTCCACTTCAGTTTAATGATGGGTTGCCGGATTTGCGCCTGGTCTATACGGATGTGCTCGCCAGGCTTTACACCTCAAAACTAAAGAAAAGAAAAAATGCCGGAAGCTGGGAACAGATCCAAAGTTATGCGCATTCAAATTTCAAAAACCACTTTTCGAATTTTCTGAACTTGACGCGTTGCCTGCGGATTTCAACCTCAAACCTGCTCACAGCCAGCAGTCATGAAATCAGTCTTTTTCTGGTGACGAGGCTGCTGATTGCTAAAGGTGATCGGGTGGTTGTGGCTTCCCCCGGATATTATCGTTCCAATATGACCTTGTCGGATACGGGTGCACAAATCATTCCTGTCGCTGTGGACGGGGATGGGATGAATACAGATCAGCTGAGGCAAATTTGCGAAAAACATAAAATCAGCGTAGTGTACCTGACCTCCAACTATCATTATCCTGCAACTATTGCCCTGAGTGCAAAAAGAAGGGTAGAGATGCTGAAACTGGCCAATCAGTATGGGTTTGTTATTGTGGAAGACGACTACGATTTCGATTTCCATTATGACAACAATCCGGGTCTTCCCCTGGCTGCATTTGATAACCATGAAAGGGTGGTCTATATCGGATCATTTGGGAAATCCCTGCCATCAGGCTTCGGATATGGCTTTATTGTTGCGCCTGCAGCATTTATCAGAGAGTTGGAGAAACACCGGAACTTCCTGGAGCCGGGAACAGATGTCGTCAAAGAACAGGTGCTCACCGATTGGATTGAGGATGGTGAAGTACACCGGCTTTCCAAGAAAAATAAAAAAATCTACAGGGAGCGGAGAGATCTTTTTGTGTCCTTGCTGCATACCCATCTGAAAGCTCACATCAGGTTCCGGGTTCCAAACCGTGGACTTGCCGTTTATGTAGAATGGCTGGATCCTTTCAACCTGATCAATCTGCAGAAGGCTTGTGCTGCAAATGGACTGTTTCTTCCCAAAACTATTTTATACCAGACAAAAACCAGCACGGCTACGCGTTTAGGATTCGGGCATCTTGACCAGGAAGAAATGAAAAAAGCAGTTGAAATTCTGGCGCTGTCGTTGCATAGGGTATTGACTGGTGATGATCATTCACTTCAATAAATGGGATACCGATGATTGAACAATTCAGAAATCAGTTTCAACTGGAGGACAGTAAATTTGATGCTTATGCAAGCTGCTTTAACCGAATTGAAGTCCCGGCCAAAACCACGCTGCTAAATGAAGGTGAAATCTCAAAAAGGATGTTCTTTATAGAAAAGGGCTGCATTCGTGAGTGGTTTAACAATGACGGAAAAGATATCACCTGTCAGTTCTTCTTCGAGCAACAGGCCGTAGGGGCTATTGAAAGTTTCAAAAAAAATATTCCTGCGCTCACTACCATTGAAACGATCGAGCCCAGCGTATTGTGGTGGATTCATCAGCAAGATGCCTATATGATCATCGCAGAAATTAAGGAGATACCCCATCTGCGAGATCTGTTTATTGATAAAATATTTGAGCGTACGTTCGATTACATGAAGTACTTCTTCTCGGTTATCAAAGATAGTCCTCAGGAACGCTATCTGCGCTTATTGGCGGAAAGACCAGAATTGATCAGGCGGGTGCCCCAACACTATATTGCCTCTTACATGGGCATCTCTACTGTTCATCTGAGCCGGATAAAAAGCAAACTGTCAAGGTCATAAATTTGATAACAAATGTTATCGTCGCCAGCAGCTACCCGGCTGTAGTTTTGTGTAAAATTTAACAGCATGAAAGCAGCAGTAGTATTTCAAAAAGGCGAAATGCCAAAATATGTAGAAGATTTTGTAGTTCCAGCATTGCAAAATGAAAATGAGTTGTTGATTTCGGTAAAGGCATCAGCCGTCAAAAACCTGGATAAAATGCAGGCTGCCGGAAAACATTATTCCACGGAAAATAAAGAATGGAAACCCAAAATAGTGGGTGGAGATGGTGTGGGATTACTGGCAGACGACACAAGGGTGTATGCGATTGGGGTAAGTGGTATGGTGGCCGAAAAGGCAATTGTCAGAAAAGACCGGATGGTTAAACTGCCTGAGGGGATTGACGACGCTACTGCTGCTGCACTACCGAATGCGGTAATGGGCTCGGCTTTAGCACTGCGTTTCCGCGCGCAGCTGCAGAAGGGCGAAACGGTTTTAATCAACGGCGCCACTGGTGTAACCGGAAAAATTGCCGTACAGATCGCCAAACATTATGGGGCAAAAAAAGTAATTGCAACGGGTAGAAACCAAGAGGCACTGGAGGAATTATTAATGCTGGGTGCCGATGAAATCATACTTCTTCATCCAAATGAGGAGTTTGTGTCCCGGATAAAACACATCCACCATCAGACTCCGGTGGATGTCGTGATGGATTACCTGTGGGGACAAAGTGCGGAGTGTATTTTAACGGCATTGAAAGGAGATGGTGGATTTTCGCAGCGCACGCGTTATGTGACCATTGGTGGCATGAGCAGTGATACCATCACCTTATCTTCCTCTATTTTGCGCGGCACGGATATCCAGATTTCCGGTTCGGGATTAGGGAGCTGGACACCGGCAGAATTGGGTTTGTTGATTACAGAAATACTTCCTGAAATGTTTCAGCTTGCTGCTGATGGTCGACTGAAATTAGCTACTATGGCCGTCAATTTGGAGGATATTGAAAGTGTTTGGCAGCATAAACCGGATGGAGGCAAACGTTTGGTTATTTTGATTTGACCGAACAAACCTTTAAAGCAGGCTAATGAATTTTAGGGAAACAGTAGCTGAACCATCCCTCTATTTCATTTTAAATATTATATTTGGTTGATGGCGCAAAAGACAAACACCGAGGTTTGGAAAGACTTTATTGCTGGGGATGGAAGTGGACTTGTTCAACTATACGAGCAAAATTATGTCGGCCTTATGAATTACGGACTCAGGTTGATCAACAACCGTGATGAAGTAAACGACCATATCATGGAAATGCTGCTTCATTTATTTGAAAGGCGTAACCATCTTCCTGCTCTCCAAAATGTGCGGTCCTATCTTTTAACCTGTCTGCGCAGAAAGATCCTGAACCGGACAAAACAAGAGATGTGGGAAGACCTGGCCGAAAAACCTGTTGAAGAAATTGAAGAGGAGCAAAGTTCCTATGAAGATCAGCTGATCAGGATACAAAGTAACCAGCAACTCACAAAGAAATTGATGAAAAGCTTTGAAAAGTTAACCGCGCGGCAGAAGGAAATGTTACAATTAAAGTTTTTTGAAGACCTGAGCTATGATGAAATTGCTGAAAAATGTAATGTCACCAAACGTACGGCCTATAATATTGTACACGATGGGCTAAAAGTACTCAGGGACGATTTAAGTGACGACCAAAACCACTTTTCTTTCTATCAGATCGGTTTAATTCTGTCCAGTATTTCATTCGTATTGGAAACAGCACAGAAATAATTCTATTTTTCATAGTAAATGCAGATGGTTAGCCCCTCTATAGTATATAAACAGGGAGAAAATGGAAAGATCCATCTATACTATAGAAGATTTAGCAGCAAATGAAAGCTTTCAGCAGTACTGTACCGGTCGTAATTTGCGGGATGTCGACTATTGGAAAGCCTATTTCGAAAAATATCCTGAACAAAGGCCTACTGCTGAGGCGGCAAAAAAGCTTTACCTCGCGCTGTCTGGAAACCACCGGGCTGAACAATATGAAAAACACCTGCACCTCTTTTTATCAAAGATACCTGCGCATGATCTGCGGGTAGCACACCGCAGCGCGCATCCTAAAATCCTACAGCGAAAGCTTTGGTATGCTGCTGCGGCCTGTATAGTGCTGATGGGTATTTTTATGCTGCTGCTGCTGTTCCGGAATCAATACTTTCAGAAAGGAATATTTGCTGCAGATCCAGCCGGCATCTCCTTTAGCAGCAAAGCCGGAGAAAAGAAAACCTTTACACTGAAGGATGGTACAATCATCACCCTCAATGGTGCAACAACGATCACGCTTGACCCGGAATTTAATGTTAAAAATAGAAAGCTCAGCCTGAAGGGCGAAGCTTATTTTACGGTAAAACATGATGAGAAAATGCCTTTCCAGGTGGAAACTTCCCTCTTGTCTATAAAAGATCTGGGAACCATCTTTAATGTCAGGGCATTTCCCGAAGATCCGTTCACGGAAACCACCGTGATAGAAGGAAGTGTTGAAGTCTCTGCTTTGACCCAGCCCGAAAAACAGGTGATCCTGAAACCGAGCTATAAGCTTAAATTCAGAAATGCAGTTCCGCAAGCTGCTGCCTCCGTATCTCCCGGTCGTATCGATACCACCTCATTTATCGTCACGGAGCTGAAAATCAATACCGGAGCCAAAACATTCATGGAAACAGAATGGGTGCAGAACCGGCTTGCCTTCAATGATGAAAGCTTTGCGGTTATCGCCCTCAAACTGGAACGCTGGTACAATGTGAAAATTGAATTCGAAAATGAAAGGGTAAAAGCCTATAAGTTTGTGGGGACTTTTGAGAACCAATCCCTTCAGGAAGTCCTGGATATACTTCAAATTTCCCGTCACTTTAACTATAGAAAGGAGGGAATGCGTATGATTATTTACTAATACTAAAATTGAAGGGGATAGATGAATACCCCCTTCAGATAGATTTAAACCATAAGCAGGTGTCAATTGGCGTTGGATCCTGCTCATTTCAACTTCTAAACCTAAACCACAAATATGCAAAAAAATATAGTGGGTGGCTGTCCTATGCGCAGCTATCCGGCGATTAAATATTTGGTAATTATGAAATTATCCATTGTGTTCCTCATGGCTACTGCATTACACGTTTCTGCCGCTGCATTTTCGCAGGACAAACTCATGAGCATAGACATCAACAATGAATCTATCCGTAACGCATTTAAGCAGATTGAGCTGAAGACCGACTACCGGTTTATTTACAGTTCCGATCTCTTTCCGGCGGATATGCCTGTGAATGCGCATTTTAAAAATACCCCGGTATCAACCATTCTTAACCACCTGTTGAGCCGTACCAACTTTACATACGACTACCTTAAAGGCAACACCATTGTGCTCCATGCCAGAAAGCGAAAGGAGGACTATATAACCATCAGAGGCAAGATCACCGATGTCAATGGCAAACCAATCCCCGGAACAACAATCAATGTGAAAGGAACGGGGATCAGTGAAATTGCCAATAGCGATGGTGGTTATGAAATCATTGCCGATGAAAACAGTATCCTGAACTATTATTTCATAGGTTTCAAAAGAGTAGAAGTTCCGGTGAAAGGGCGTGAGGTGATTAATGTCACGCTGGAGGAAGACATTTCCAAAATGGATGAAGTGGTGATTATCGGTTATGGTACAACCACGCAACGTTTAAATACAGGTTCTGTCAGCAGGATTACTGCTGCAGACATCGCAAAACAACCCGTAGGAAATATCCTGCAGGCTTTAATGGGGAAAATTCCGGGAGTGGAGATCTCCCAGTCCTCAGGATATGCCAGCGGTAACTTTAATCTCAATATACGGGGGCAAAAAAACCTCCTGAACCAGGGCAATGCCACACCGCCATTGTACATTGTTGATGGGGTGCCGATTTCTGTCAGTACCGGCGACCTCAATAATTCCGGATTAAATCAGAATGGCTTTCTCGGCAGTAACTCAGGCCAGAGTCCATTGTATCACATTAACCCTTCAGATATTGAAAGCATTGAAGTGCTAAAGGATGCTGATGCCACAGCCATCTACGGATCAAGGGCAGCCAATGGTGTGATCCTGATCACAACCAAAAAAGGAAAGACCGGTACCGCTGCGTTCGACCTGAATTTTTATACAGGACTCACCACCAATCCGGGGAAGATGAAGCTGCTGAATACAGCACAATACCTGGAAATGAGAAAGGAAGCCTTTGCAAATGATGGGATTACTCCTGACGAGTTTAATGCACCCGACCTCGTGAAATGGGACCAGAACAGGTATACTGACTGGCAGAAAGAACTTGGGCGTTCCGCGCGTACCTATGATATGCAGCTGGGGTATTCCGGTGGTAATGAGTTTACCACCTTCCGTTTTAGCGGTGGTTACCATAGGGATAGTCCCCCGGTACCTGAGGCTTTTTCCGGAGATTTCAGGGATCAGCGAATTTCCAGTATGTTAAGTGTAGACCACAGCTCTAAAGACAGGCGACTGAAAACCACTTTCATGGTCAACTATGGCCTCACTTCCAGTAAACTGCCGGGAGCTTCTCTTTACGAATTCGGCCTGGCACCCAATGCCCCGGCATTATTGAACAGTGCAGGGCAACTTAATTTCGAAGAATATGGCGTTGACATGCCTGATGTCATACGCGGATTTTTCCAGGGATACAAAGCGAATACCAGTACCTTTAACAGTAACATCTCCCTGAGCTATCAGTTGCTTAAAAGTCTAAGTTTTACAGCGAACTTTGGTTACACGGAATCCAGGATGGATCAGTTGCAAACTATTCCAAAATTTACCCAGGGGCCGAATCCCAATGACTATACGGGAATTGCCCGGTATGGAAAGAATAATACCAGGGGCTGGATCACTGAACCAAGGATAAACTACAGTACGGAACTTGGGAAGGGTAACCTTCAGTTGTTATTGGGGGCAACGCTGCAAAGCAATACCATCACAGGGGAAGATACCGATGGCCGCGGGTTTGTCAATGACAACCTGCTGGAAGACCTCCGGTATGCGCAGTCTGTTTTCTCTATGTATAAGTTTCAGGAATACAAATTCCAGGGATATTTCAGCCGTATCAACTATAACCTGGGCAACAGGTATATCTTTAACCTGTCAGGAAGGCGTGATGGTTCTTCCCGTTTCAGGGGTGGCGACCAGATGGGGAATTTTTGGTCTGCCGGCGCGGCCTGGGTTTTTTCTGAAACGGAATTCATCAAAGATCATCTGCCTTTCCTGAGCTTTGGTAAGTTAAGGGGAAGTATTGGAACCACTGGCAGTGCCGCAGCCGGTGATTACCAGTATTTAAAGTTATGGCAATCGTCCCAGGGCGGCGGTGGTTATGACGGTTCCCCAATAATCAATCTCATCCAGCCTGAAAATCCGGGATTTAAATGGCAGGTGAATAAAAAGATGGAGGCGGCACTGGAAATCGGCTTGCTTGACGACCGTCTGTCGCTGATTGCAGGGGTTTATCAGGAACGAAATCATGATATGCTGGTGAACAATGCCTTGCCGGGATACACCGGTTTTCAATCTGTTGTTGCTAATATCCCGGGTGTTCTTCAGAACAGAGGATTTGAGCTCAGCTTAAACACCGTGAATATCAGGAGGGGAACATTCAACTGGACCACTTCTTTTAACTTCAGTCTCAACAGAAACAAATTGCTGTCTTTTCCGGGGCTTGAAAACTCTTCCTATGCCGACCAGTATCTAATCGGACAGCCTTCCAATATCTACCAGTTACTTCGTTACACCGGACTGGATGCACAAACCGGCTTATACACTTTTGAGGATAAAAATGGTAATGGGATGATTGAAGGGTATGGTGTCAACTCAGACAGGTATGCGTTTAACCTCAACCCCGATTTCATGGGAGCCATGCAGCATACCATTTCCTGGGCGAACTGGTCGCTCGCTTTTTCACTGGATTATAAGAAACAGAAAGGTTTTTATCCGGCTTTTAATCGCGTGCCCGGTGGTTTGTACAACCAGCCAGTGGAGGTACTGTCAAGATGGAGAACACCAGGAGACCTCAGTCAGACACACCGGTATACAACAAATAGTTTTGACCTCAGCGATTACAGGAACTCCGATGCCAGTATCACTGATGCCAGTTATGTGAGGTTGCAAAATGTTTCCCTATCCTACAACCTGCCACAGAAGGTTGCAGATAAAATCAAAGCAAAAGGTCTCCGTATTTATGCGCAGGGACAAAATTTGGTGACGTTTACCAGCTATAAAGGGCAGGACGCCACCAACCCGTCGTTGGATTATGGTTTTATCCCGCAGCGGATATTCACCTCAGGTTTACAGCTCACTTTTTAATTTAAGACTATGTTATCAAACGTATATAAAAATACAATTTGGCTGGCAATCATCCTGTTGCTGGCTTCCTGTAAGAAGTTTACAGAAGTTGACCCTCCAAAAAATGCCATTGGAACGGAACAGGTCTTTGCAGACGACCAAAGTGCGAATTCTGCTGTGCTTGGCATATACACCACACTGAACAGTGTAGGTTTCGGATATGGAAATGTAACGTTATACCCTGGTATTTCTGCTGATGAGCTGATTCGCCTTGATCCGCCACAGGATGAACAGCAGCTCATGGACAACCAGATTCTGCCTTCCAATGAAGCCATTGCCGGTCTGTGGTCCGATGCCTTTAAAGTAATTGCCCAGGCCAATGCCTGTATAGAAGGGTTGAACGCTCAAAATGGGGTGACAGCAGTAAAGAAGACAGAGTTGTTGGCGGAATCGAGGTTCCTGAGGGCTTTCTGTTACCATTACCTGATCAATTTGTATGGTAAAGTACCGCTGATCACCACCAGTAACTGGATATTGACGAAGCATGTGGTGAGGACTGAAGTGGAGGAGCTGGATCAGCTGATTATGGAAGACCTGCAGTTTGCCTATGCCAACCTTCCCGCAGCCTATGCTTCAGGAACCACTGCCAGAGCTGGTAAATGGGCTGCCGCGGCCATGCTGGCCAGGGTAAACCTTTACAACAGGAACTGGGGGGAAGCGGAAAAATATGCGAATAGTGTACTTGATGAATCTGGTCTATTCCAGGGGGAATTGCCAGAGTTGGAAGGTGTATTTTTAATTGGCAGTGCGGAAGCGATTTGGCAGATGGCAGTCCCAGCATACTGGATAAATACCTATGAAGGAACGGCATTCAACAACTTTGGATTCCTGCAATACGTGATCAGTGATGACCTGAAATCGACTTTTGAATCCGGAGACCGAAGGGCAGCAGCCTGGCTGGATATCATCAACTCAAACGGGATAGATTATGCTATACCCGCCAAATATAAGGCAAATACATATGCAGGTGTTCCAACGGAAAGATATGTAATGTTAAGGCTGGCCGAACAGTTGCTGATCCGTGCGGAAGCCGAAGTCATGTCCAACAATAATGCTGGTGCCATTGCTGATCTGAACATGATTCGTAGCCGTGCCGGACTGACCCTGCTGGACACAGGTCTATCGGCTGCGGAAATCCTCGCCGCCATAGAAAAGGAAAACAGGATAGAATTTTTCGCCGAATGGGGTCACCGTTGGTTCGATCTGAAACGCCGGCCGGCACTGACAGGAGCAGGCAACCGAGTGGATGAAGTGCTTTCTGCCTTCAAACCCGGAAAATGGCAACCCGCAGATGCCCTGTACCCGGTCCCTCAAAAGGAAATTTCACTTAACCCTAATCTCGCACCCAATAATCCAGGTTATTGAGTTTTAAGACCTTTAAAAAGCAATTAAATAGATGATGAAACCATCATAAGCCTATCGCTTACAACGAGCTAATGAAAAACCGAGTTTTCGAGTTCTTGAATGCAAATGAAGAACAATAAGAGCTAATGAAAAACCGAGCATGCGAGTTCTTGAATGCAAATGAAGAACAATAAGAGCTAATGAAAAATGTTTATGACAGCTTCATCACCTTTAAATAACAAATAAATACATATGAAAAATAACAATTTGATAGGTGCTTTCCTGGCACTTACAGGAATCCTTTGTCTTAATTTTAGCGTAAAGGCGCAATTTCCAGGGGATATGGAGGAAGCTCCACAACCACTTGGCTGGGATGATACCTTTTACGGAAAGCCAGTCGTTCCCTTTAAAATGGTCACTCCTGGGGGACTGACTTTAAGCAGTGATGAACTGAAAGGCAAAATTATTGTGCTCGACTTCTGGGCTACCTGGTGTAAGCCCTGTCATCTGCTTACGCATGAACTGGACAGTGCGCTTAAAAAATACAGTTCAGACCAGGTCCTCCTGATCGGTGTGAACCACCAGGAGGAAAAAATCAAAGGTGGAAATCCGCTGCAGTACTGGAAAGACAAAGGATATCAATTTCCGATGACGCTGCACAATGATGATTATGGCAAGGCTGTAAATGCAGGATTCCCATCAGTCATGGTCGTGGATCGCGAAGGTATCGTAGCTGGTAACTTCAGCTCCTGGACACCCACAAGGGCAGGTGAAGTAGATATCCTGATCTGGGAGATGCTCGAAAAGCCTAAGGCCGATCGTACGGAATTTATGAAACTGTTGCGTTTGGGAGAACCCTTAAAAGCACTGTACATCTACGAAAAACTGATCAAAGCGCATCCCGGCCTGAAAGCGGAATTACAGCAGGAGCACCTTTACGCTACCTTTCTCACCAGTCCCTGGAATGGCGTCAACCTGTCAAAATCCTGGATAAAAGGTGCTGGAGAGACTGAAGAAGTCCTCTTTACCATAGGGAAATTTATTGTGGCTTCAAAAACAACCGAACAGGGGGTAAATGAATATGGTGTCGGGGTACTTAAAACGCTGATGGCGAAGTATCCGGCCTACAGATCAAATAAAGAAGTCAGTGCTTTCCTGCTTAGCCTGGCCAAAAGAATTAACGAAGCAGCAGTTGTCCATTCTTCACATTAATCAATTATAAAAAATCATGAACAAACACACAAAACTTACAGCAATGGCATTCGCCATCTTTTTAACCAGTACTGCATCCTTTTCATATGCTAAATCATCCGCTGATCATCAGGTTCATGCGGGCCTTCACTGTACAACTGATTTGATAAATGGGCAGGTAGTATTCTCTGCACAGGATTCATTAACTCTTCAGGATGCCATTAACCTCAACAGAAGTAAGAAATATGCGGAAGCCTACAAAATCAGCAGTAAACTGACTGCAACAACAGGGGAAGATCTCAATAATCTCGTACAGGTACAGGTGGAATCTTTGCTGTTTATCGACCAGAAAAAAGCGGTGGAAATGGTAAAAAAACGATTGGTGGAGAACGATTACGATTATGGTTTTTTATCGAATATTGCTGCTGACATCGCAGAAACTCAGACCCTGGATAAAGCTACCTATCTGTATGGGGCAACGCTTTTTACTAAACTTCTGGAAGGTACACAGGAAACACCTGGTGGATTTTTAATCATCTATGACCTGGGTGGACGCTGTTATTACAGGGGAGGTGAAGTATCCAAGGCAATAGACTATGCTGAAAAGTCGCTGGCGGATGCAAAGGCAGCTAATTCTGCTCCTGAAACGATCACTTATCTGGAAGGTGTGCTGCAGGCATATAAAGCGGGAACCTATGGTAAAAATTAAATGGAGAACTCTCCGAACAACTTTGTGCCTGTTCCTTTTTTCTTTTCCTGTCTTCAGTCAGACCAAAAACACCGCACTCTTGCAGCAAAGCATCAACTTGGCTATCGCAAAGGCATATGCTGCAACGGTGAAGATTGTAGCATTTGATACCTTGACGGCTACTGCGGGCGAGGGCTTCTTTACCGGAGTCGTGGTGAGTAAGGATGGAAAGATCCTTACTGCCGCCCATGCGGTAAGCACCAAAAATGTTTACCAGGTCATCTTTGCCGATGGTAAAACCGTCACAGCGAGATGCATGGGCAGGATCGGTGCATATGATGCTGCACTGCTCAGCATCATTCAGAAAAACAATTATCCTTTTGCCGAGCTGGGCTGGTCTTATCCTTTGAAAAGGGATCAGCCCTGTATCAGCATGGGCTTTCCATTTGAACTGAAACTACAGCGTAATCCATTTATTCGTTTTGGATACGTCATCAATCCTTCGGGATATGGCGGATACATTCAATCCTCCTGCCTGATGGAGCCGGGAGATTCAGGAGGGCCATTGTTTGATCTTCATGGCAGGGTGATCGGCATTCATTCCTATATCACCGATAGTGAAAAAGACAATTTTGACATCCCGATAGACCTGTTCCGGAAACACTGGACCATGCTGGCTAAAAAAGGCAATCATTTTAAAAGTGACCTGAGCGATACACTGCCGCTGGGAAAAGATCCACTGGAGTACAAATTATCCGGTTATCCATCAATGGCAAATCTGGCTGAGGCATTTCAGTCGGTGCAAACACAGTTCAAGGCGGCGATTGTTCCCGTTAACAGTCAGATTGACAATGAAGAAGTACAGGTCAGCGGAACCATCATTCAACTGAATGGGATTTTTGGACATCCGGAAACAGATGGTACAGGATATGTGCTGAGCAAAAGTTCGATGGTAGGCTCCCGGCCCTTTGTCAGGGGCCGGAATGGGCAGTCTCTGGCTGCCAATATCATAGCCAGGGAGGTAAAAAGCGATTTGGTATTGTTATCCGTAAAGGGATTGATGCCGGTAAGGGCCTTGAAAGGAGAAATCACTGCGGTTGATATTAGCCCCCGTCAGCATGCTCATCCAGCACAGTTGGGGGCTTTTATGGTGAGTTTATCAGGATATCATCCATCAGCTGTTGTAAGTGTTGCAGGTACCCAGTCTTTCCACATGGAAACTACAGCATTAAGCGGAGGCCCTGCTATTTTTCTTCATGATGCCATCCTGAGGAAAGAAGATTTAGGTGCTGCCGTATTCAATGCATCTGGAGTATTCATAGGCATAAACATCGCAAAGCCGAGCAGAACAAGTGTGATTGCCGTTCCTGCAGATGCGGTTAACCGGTTTGTAAGAAAAGCAATTCAAACAGCTGCTGCTACAAAATAGACATTTGTGAATGGGTACGGCACAAATTTGATGGATGTTTGATTTGAACTGATCCGTTAACCCCGTAATTTGCAAGCTCCTGTAAGTTATTCCTTATTTTGGATAACCTACAGGGGCTTTTTGCATAGAAGAGTTAAACATTTGAGATAACCTATTTTTAAGTCTTTCAAGGCTTAAATCAATTATTCCAGGGTATATGTTGATTGGAGATATAATAGCATGAGTGATCTTTAATTGTTATGGGTGTGTGCATATAGCCATTGATATCTCTTCATTGATCCGTAATTGACCTTTATTTTTTAGCTACGGAAGCTTTGTTGCTTTGGATTTACTTCATTATGAACTATATTTGGAGTTATTCCCTTTACTATTTATGAATGCACCTGATTTTATCCGGGCAGAAGAATTACTTCAGGTACTTTTTCAATCACCAAATGCAACTGCTGTCTATTCCGGTGAATCCATCACTATACTCAGTGTAAATGCCGCCATGTTGTCCCTCTGGGGTAAAGATAAAACGGTGGTTGGCAAATCTTTTCGGGAGGCTATTCCTGAACTTGCCGATCAGCCTTTCTTTGGGATTTTGCAGCGGGTCTGGAGATCTGGAGAGACCTACGTGGACAGGGATCAGCCTGCCTCACTAAATATAGATGGCAACATCCAGCTTTTATATTTTGATTTTGAATACAAGGCCATATTGGATGAGAATGGAAAAACCAAATATATTCTCCATACTGCTTTCGAGGTTTCCCAGCGCAGGAAAGCATGGAAACTGGCGGAAGAAAAATCTATAGCCGAACAAAAACTGAGTGAAGAACTTACAGCAATCAACGAAGAGTTTCAGACAGCCAATGAAGATCTTTCGGCGCTCAATGAGGAGTATCATGCTGCTAATGAGAACCTCGCTGCACTCAATGAGGAATATCAGGTAAGCAATGAGGAATTGCAGCGCACCCAGGAGCAGTTGCAAAAACTGAACCATCACCTGACAGAAAGTGAAGAGAAATTCCGGTCCCTCGTGGAGCTGGCACCAGTTGCCATTGCGATCTATACGGGACCGGACATGATTATAGAGCAGGCCAACGAACAGATGTTAAAGATCTGGGGACAGGACAAAGGCGCGATTGGCCAGCCGTTGCTGGTGGCCAGACCAGAATTAATCGGACATGAATACATCGCTATTATACGAAATGTAATTACGAGTGGGAATTCGCATATCGCTTATGGGGTAAAAGGACCTGTGACAATCAACAGGGAAGTCGTTGATGGTTATTTCGATGTCATTTATAAACCATTCCTTGTCAAAGCTGGCAACATACCAGGAATAATTGTTGTGGCCAGCGATGTCACTGAGCAGACATTGGCGAGAATGCGGGAGGAAGAAATTAATGAGGAAATTACGGCTATCAATGAAGAGCTGACTGCTTCCAATGAAGAGCTTATAGAATCGCAGCAACGTTTGATGGAATTAAACGACTCGTTGAACCTGAGTGAGCAGCGTTTCAGGAAAATGGTGGAACACTCCCCCGTAGCTATGGCCTCATTGAAAGGGAGTGATTTTGAAGTAGATGTAGTCAATGAAATGGTACTGGAAATCTGGGGGAAAGACCATTCCGTTCTCGGCAAACCACTGGAACAAGCCCTTCCTGAACTGGATGGTCAGCAGTTTATAGGTTTGCTTCGTGAGGTTTTTGATACCGGGATTCCTTTTTATGGAAAAGAGCTCAAGGCCATCATTAACACACAGGGAACATTAAAAGACCGGTATCTGAATTTTGTCTACCAACCCGTAGCCGGGAGTGACGGAATGACTGACTCAATTCTCATCGTTGCCAACGACGTAACCGATCAGTTCCTCGCAAGAAAATCTGTCGATGACCTTAACACCAGGCTGGAGATTGCCCTGGATGCCAGTAAACTGGGATCTACTGAAGTCGTAGTTTCGACAGGGAAAATGGAGAGTACTGCGCAGTTCAAGCGCAACTATGGTTATGAACCTGAAGAGGACTTCAGTTATGCCGATCTGTTTGCCTCGATGTTTCCTGAACACCATGAAAGAGTAAGGGGACTGGTGAGGGAGGCTATGGCAACCAATGGTGTATACAAAACTGAATATCCTATCCGTTGGCGTGATGGCTCTGTACACTGGATACAGGCACATGGACGTCCGAGATATGACGAAAATGGAAAGGCCGACAGAATGGTAGGAATGACGCTGGATATCACCGAGGCCAAGCTTTTTGAGCAGCGAAAAGATGACTTCTTAAGTATCGCCAGTCATGAACTTAAGACTCCCATCACTTCCCTTAAGGCCTCTATTCAATTATTAGACAGAATAAAGGACAAGCCCTTTTCTGATATGCACATCAGGCTAATAGAGCAAGCCAATAAAAGTGTGCATAAGATGAGTTTCCTGGTTGGCGAATTATTAAACTTAAGCAGGCTTAGCGGAGATCAGCTCAATCTGGAAAGGACAAGTTTCAACCTTCATGACATGATGACGATGTGTTGCAGCCATGTGAGGCTGGAAGGAAAATATAAGCTGATACTTAAGGGAGAAAATGAGCTTTGTGTATATGCTGATGAGCACAGAATTGACCAGGTCATCGTGAACTTCGTCAATAATGCAGTGAAGTATGCTCCTGAATCGCTTGAAATCCATATGCAAATAAGTTCACTGGGCAACGCTGCGAAGGTTTCGGTAACTGATTTTGGTCAGGGAATTGATGAGAAGATCCTGCCAAATCTCTTTGACCGGTATTACAGGGTAGATCGTTCCGAGAAATCATACAACGGGCTCGGACTGGGACTTTACATCTGCAAGGAGATTATTGAGAAACATGGCGGAGAGATTGGAGTGGAGAGTACTATTGGTCAGGGGAGTACATTTTGGTTCACCTTACCACTATAACAGCAGAATAACATTTAATTATTTTTTCAAATTTAAACAAAGATCGATTTTAAGCGTTGTCTTTCATACCTCTATAACTAATGGATTCAATAATAAAAAGAATATGTGTACTGGAAGACGATGAGTCCATAAGGGAAGTGCTGGAAATTTTGCTTACAGAAGAAAACTATCAGGTGAATGGATTTGCCTCTGTGTCTGATTTTCTGAAAGGTAATAAGGGCAATGAGCCAGACCTGTTTCTACTGGACATCATGTTGCCGGATGGAAACGGAATCGACCTTTGCAGTATGCTAAAATCGTCTGAGCGAACCAGGAATATTCCCGTGCTGATGATGAGTGCACATTCAAATCAAATGAAGGTTGAAGAAACCTGCAGTGCCGAGGGCTTTGTAAAAAAACCTTTTGATATCTATGATCTGCTGCTAAAGGTGGAATCAGTCCTGGCGGGTTAGTCTTTTCTTTTGTAACAAGCTTATATCATCTATTAAATATGATATTCTTTATTTACTAGATCTATGATTTTAAAAAACAATGTTCTTTAGAAAAAGTAGTATATTGAAATTGTTGTATCATAGATGTATAAAAATGAAAAGAGTTATCTCTAAAATCACAGCTTCCTTTTTTATCTGTTTTCTTTTTTTGGGACTATCTCAGCCTGTACAAGCGCAAACTCAACCTACAAAATTCAGGGTAGTCAACAGAACGCTTAGTCTGGACAAAAACTTAAAAGTAATCCGCCTGAACGAAATTGATAGTGTTGGCATAGCCTGGATCCTGAATGAGGAATTCTCCAGGGGTGAAATTGAATTTGATGTAAAAGGGATCGATAAATATCAGGGCAGTTTTTTAGGATTGGCATTTCATGGGGCAGATGATAGAACTTATGAAGCAGTCTATTTCAGGCCTTTTAATTTTAGGGCAAGCGATACGCTGAGAAAATCACATGCGGTACAATACATGTCCAATCCGAACTATGACTGGCCAGTTTTACGTGAAGGCTTTCCAGGTAAATATGAGAAGGAGATGCCGGGTAATGTGGATCCAAATGGATGGTTCCATGTGAAGTTGGTGATATTAGCTGAATCAGTGCGTGTTTATATCAATAACAGTAAAGTTCCGGTTCTGGTGACCACCCCGCTGGGTAATATGCAGGGAAAGATGATCGGCTATTGGGTTGGAAATGGTTCCGGTGGGGAATGGAAAAACCTCCATATCAAAAAACAGAAATAATAGCCTAATCATCTTTCCATATATATTCCTACTTTTGCCGGCAAATGTGGAACAGGGATTCCAATCGGATTCAGCAACATCTGGGAGGTCAATATTTCTTTGATTAAACTTACCCGGTGTAATTTGGGTCAAATTCCACAATCCATTCAATCCCATATTTATCCCTAAACATTCCGGCGTAGGTACCCCAGGGACTGTCGCCAATAGGCCCTTCAACCTCTCCGCCTGCTGATAGTCCGTTAAAAATCTGGTCTGCTTCTTCCCGACTTTCTGCACTAATTGATATTTTGGACCTGTTTTCGTTTTCACTTACCTGTCCCATAAATTCCGGAACATCATTGGCCATTAACACATTGTGTTTTCCTACAGGCAAAGCAATGGTCATTATTTTATTTGCTTCTTTTTCATCTATCGGAAATTCAGGGCATGACAGGTCTTTGAAACGAATGATTTTTATGAAATCTCCGCCAAAAACTGATTTGTAAAAAGTGAATGCTTCTTCAGCATTTCCATTGAAGTTGATCCAGGGGTTGATTGTTCTCATGGTATTATTTTTAAGGTTCTATTTTTCTTCTTGTATTTTCTGTGATAAAGTGGTGAACAGCTAGGCAGCCTGTGTGTTGTACAAATATATATTCCTAACCGTATCATTTTCAAATAATTATAATGAATTTACACGGGCTCTTTATGAACAAAAGATAATTTAAAGAGAAACACCCTTTTCAGGACAATAATTGAGCAGTCTATTTTATGCAAAATAAAGGATCTTAGTCTTCTTGTATAAGTAACTTATTTTATAATACTAATTTTATTATCTTCTTATGTAATACTTTAAATTTTACCAATACATTTGGTGGTGTTTTTATGTTTACCTAGTAAAAGGTCGGGTGGTGATAAGGTTAAAAACGAATGATGAAAGAAATTTTAGACTACTTAAACAAAGTGATGCCACTTGATACACTGGCAACCGAAGACTTTTTAAATGCATTTGAACTTAAAATTTTCAAAAAAGGCGATCTTATTCTGCGAGCAGATCAAGTTTGCAGGCATTTTTATTTTATAAAGGAAGGGCTTACTAAATCCCATTTTTACAACGATGGAAAAGAGTTTATCATGACTTTTTTTAAAGAAAATACGTTATTTACAGAAATAAGCAGTTACGTCAACGAGCAACCTTCAAAATACATGATTATGGCTTTAGAGGACACCACTGTATATTCCATAAGCAAAGTTAAAGTTCTATTGTTGTGCAAAAAACATCACGTAATTGAAACATTGTTTAGCAAACTGTTTTCGTTTGCTACTTTGGGCATGATGAAACGTATAAGCGAAATGCTTGAAGAAGATGCCACCAAACGCTACAATAATTTTATCAGGGAGAATAATCAAGTGCTTCAACGCATTAGTCTGGGAGACCTCTCCAGCTACTTGGGTATCACCCAAGTATCATTAAGCAGGATCAGAGCAAAAAAATGATTATTTATCATATGTTAAAAGAAGTCTTTCCTTCCGAAAATATCTTTGATCTATAAAAAGATCAAAACATGGAATCAAGAATGAAAAACCCCGCGCTGGTCCTGGGTGTAAATCCAGCCATCCAATCAGTTATGGGTGCAATTTACCAAAGTGGCTTGTCTTATGAATTGCTCGAATACGTCGGTTTAAGAGTAGGGCAAATGACAAGCTGTGAATTATGTATAGGCGAAGCCTTGGTAAAAGCCCAAAGTAATCCGGTGACAAGAGACAGAATTGAACACGTATTGACCTGGAGAGAATCAAATGTGTTTGACGAATTAGAGCAGACCGCTCTCGAACTTACCGAGGTTGTTACCCGGTTAGAAGCCAAATATGAATCCGTCTCAGACGAACTTTGGCTTAAGGTTGAAAGTTATTTTGGTGAAAAGGAGAGAGCAGCATTGGTCCTCTTCATTTCTATCATGAATATGTTTACCCGTATTAATGTTTCTACAAGGCAGTTAACTGCGGAATGGGCTTAATAATAGTAGCGTCTTCATCTAACCACCGGCAAAATCACGAATGAACCCTTTAGTGATGAAATCCTATAAATCCACAAGCCCATTGAAAGATGAGCTTGTGGATCGGTGAACCTGCTGTGCTTATTCACTTACATTCTTGATTAATATGTAGGTATTATGCGGTTAATGTTTTCATATCAATTACAAAACGATACTTGACATCACCTTTCTCCAGTCTGTCGAACGCCTCATTGATTTGACTTGCCTGAATCAGTTCGATATCGGCCGTTACCTGATGCTCAGCGCAGAAATCTAATACTTCCTGTGTTTCGGCGATGCCACCAATATTGGAACCCGAGAAACTTTTGCGACCATTAACCACATTAAAGGCACCAATTTCTAAGGGTTGGTTTGGCAAACCTACAATGACCACAGCGCCATCAACTTTTAGTAAATTGAGATAAGCATTCACATCATGCTTTGCAGAAACGGTATCCAAAATCATATCCTGTTTTGGACAGTTACTCATTTGTGCCACATCGGTAGATAAAACTACATGGTCTGCTCCCAGGCGGTTGGCATCATCAGCCTTGCTTTGTGTCGTTGTAAAAACGGTAACCTCAGCACCCATGGCTTTGGCAATTTTAATCGCCATATGTCCCAATCCGCCGATACCAATAATACCTATTTTTTTGTGGGGACCTGCACCCCAATGTTTCAATGGTGAATAAACGGTAATGCCTGCGCACAGGATAGGCGCCGCACTGGCCAGGTCTAAGGTGTCCGGGACTTTAACCACATAGTTTTCATCAACAACTATAGCTTCAGAAAAACCGCCGTAGGTAGTGCCTCCGTATTTTTGGTCTGGCGAATTGAATACCACCGTCCAACCGTTTTCACAGTATTGCTCATCACCATGATGGCAGTGGTCGCAGTCGCGGCAACTGTCTACAATACAGCCAACGCCTGCTAAGTCGCCAACTTTAAATTTGCTTACCTTGCTGCCTGTTTTTTTAATCCTGCCTACGATTTCGTGGCCTGGAACCAAAGGATAGGTAGAACCGCCCCAATCATTACGGGCAGCGTGTAAATCTGAATGGCAGATACCGCAGTAAAGGATTTCTATTTCCACATCATTTGGCGAAAGATTTCTGCGTTCGATGCTTATGGGTTTTAATGGAGCTTCGGCAGCTTTGGTGCCAAAGGCTTTGGTTATGTTCATCATTTGTTGTTTATTTTGCTGTTTGGTTAGCACTTAAGAATTCGCTTTCTTTAACGGGCTCCAGCCAAACTACGTTCGTATCGTCCTGATAATTTGTTAAAGCAATATGTACCATTTTGCTTGTCGCATTGGCACCGTGCCAGTGCTCCTTATTTGCTGGAATATTTACCACATCGCCTTTGCGAATGATTTTGGCAGGATGCCCTTTTTCCTGATACAGGCCTTCGCCTTCGGTAACTATCAAAACCTGACCCTTTGGATGCGTATGCCAGTTGGTTCTTGCGCCGGGTTCGAACGTAACGCTGCCCATTACAAAGTCATTGTTCTTGTCTCTCGTTACCATGATATGTAAGAAAGCATTGCCGGTAAAATATTCGGCAGGTGTTTTGTCTCCCTGAGGAAATAAGGTGTTGGTTGGTGTATTTTCCATAACTTGAACTGATGCTGTGCGGTTGCAGGCAGTAGCGCCGAATAAAAGCGACGTTAAGGCGAGCAAACGGAATGGTGATATTGAAAAAATGTTTTTCATTGCGATTGAGGTAACCCTACAAAATTCGTGCATGTAATTGGGTTTCGTTTTATATAGAATACGGAAGTTTTTACCACTTTTACTTATTTGCCCTATAGCATTGCAGAAAGCCTGCAGGCATTAGTAAATTTGTTTCACAATCAACTGGATATGGAACAGATTAAGAGGATCGATACGGTAAAACAATACAATGAACATATTGGGGTAGATACCTTACACCCCTTGGTCAGTGTGGTCAATTTTAATGAAATACCGAAAGTGATTCATTTTAAGATGTACATCGGATTATACATCATTTTTTTCAAGAATATCAAATGTGGAGATATGATGTATGGTTGCCAATCTTACGATTATGACGAGGGTACTTTGGTCTTCATCTCACCTGGACAAGTCTATGGAATCGACAGCAAGGGCGTAGCCATGAAACCGTCCGGGTACGCATTGGTTTTCCACCCTGATTTGATTAAAGGAACCTCATTGGCCAAGACTATACAACAATACACCTTCTTCTCCTATGCCGTAAATGAGGCATTGCACTTATCCAAAAAAGAACGAAGTACCGTCATTGACAGCTTGAAAAAAATAGCTGAGGAAATCGATCAGCATATCGACAAACACAGCAAAACCTTAATTGTCTCAAATATTGAATTGTTTCTGAATTATGCCATGCGATTTTATGACCGGCAATTCATCACCAGAAGTAATGAGAATAAAGACATTCTGATGAAGTTTGAAGCTTTGCTACAGGATTATTTTGAATCGGATAAAGCGCGGCAGTATGGTTTGCCAAGTGTAGCCTGGTGTGCGAATGAGTTGAACTTGTCTGCCAATTATTTCGGTGACTTGATTAAAAAAGAAACGGGGAATACGGCTTTGGATTATATTCAATCGAAACTGATTAACGAAGCGACAACCAGGATATTCGACCCGACCAAATCAATTAGTGAAATTGCAGCTGAACTGGGATATAAATACCAGCAACATTTCACCCGTTTATTTAAGCAAAAGCTTGGGGTTACACCAAATGAGTACAGGAATTTGAATTAATCTGTTGCTTTTCCATTTCGCGAGTTTTTTTGGCTACATTTTTTACAGATTGGGCTAATTTTTGGTTCTGCTCTTTCATGAACTTTGTACCCATAGGAAAGAAGTTTTAAGGGAAAAAACCTGAAGATACAATCCAGTTCCTTGGGTATCCTGATAATTTCATTCTTCCATAAAATCTTATAAGATAAATGATCACAAGATGAATCAATTTGAAAAAATGGACAATAGCGAAGGTGTATCAATGATGAAGGCTATACGACAATATGCCTTCGGTGGCCCGGAGGTATTGCGTTACGAAGATGCACCGGTTCCTGAGCTTAAGTCTGGGGAGGTACGTGTTCGTGTTCACGCGGTTGGCATCAATCCGCCAGACTGGTATTTGCGGGACGGTTATAAGGCATTACCTCCGGAATGGCAGCCAAAGGTGAATTTTCCCGTTATTCTGGGCACAGATATTTCGGGTGTTATCGACGCTGTAGCTGATGATGTCAGTGAATTTTCTGTTGGAGACGAAGTTTACTCAATGGTTCGCTTTCCGACAGGAATGATGGGTGACAGTAAGGCTTATGCTGAGTATGTAAGCGTTCCAGTTTCTGAAGTTGCTCTTAAACCTGCGGGTATTGATCACCTGCATGCTTCCGGAGCCCCAATGTCGCTGCTTACTGCATGGCAGTTCCTGATTGATCTGGGGCATCATGAACCGAATGGACTTCAGCCGGCTCAACATCAACCTGTGTCGCTCAAAGGCAGGAAAGTACTCATTAATGGTGCGGGAGGTGGTGTTGGACACTTTGCTGTTCAGCTGGCAAAATGGAAAGGTGCATATGTTATTGCTGTGGCATCTGGTAAGCATGAATCATTGCTGCGGGAGCTTGGGGCCGATGAATTCATAGATTATACAAAGACTGCCGCAGAGGACGCTGTACATGACATTGATTTGGTTTTGGATGCCGTTGGGGGATCAGCAACAGGTCGTTTCCTGCATACACTCAAGCGGGGAGGTGCTTTATTCCCAGTATTTCCTCTGGGTTTCTCTGCTACCGAGGCAGCAGAGAAACTAGGTGTCACCGTTTCAGCAACACAGGTTCGCTCAAGCGGTGCACAGCTGGCAGAGATCGCTCCACTGTTGAATGACGGAACAGTTCGGGTAATCATTGACAGCATATTTCCACTTGCGGAAGCCCATAAAGCCCACGAACGTGCCGCTCTAGGAAATATTCAAGGCAAGATCGTTCTGGTCGTAAGTTAAAAGGACGGAGGCTAATCGCCAGCAGTGCCTGAACTTTCGACTGGGGTGGGAGAAAGGAGAACCGTGTGAGAAGGTAACAGGCACTATGTTAAGAATTAATGGTAAATTAGCGTAAATGATGAAAGCTAAATTGCAGCCAACCGTATTCAAAGGCATTTCAGCGTATATGCGGGATATGGGAATGCCCAAGCCTCTGCATCCTTTGGTCGCGCTGGTCAAATATGATAATGATCAAATAAGCCGTGCAAATGCCGGCCGGAGTTTTCTGGTCGACTTCTACAAGGTTTCCTTTAAAGAGGCCTTCAGCGGTCAGGTGAAATATGGACAGGGTTATTATGACTTTGAAGAAGGTGGCCTGGCTTTTTTCGCGCCAAACCAACTCATCACCATGTCAACAGAGGAAAGCTGTTATGAAGACGGGTACAACCTGTATTTTCATGCCGATCTGATCCGAAATTATCAACTGGGAAAGAATATTCATCAGTATGGTTTCTTCGCTTATGGGGTGAATGAAGCACTGCTGGTTTCAGATAAAGAAAAAAAGGTTCTTTTGGGATTGTTTGAAAACATTGCCTCAGAACTCGATCATCCTACAGATTCATTTAGTCAGGATGTGCTCGTCTCGCAGATAGAATTGTTGCTCAATTACAGTAACCGTTTTTATAACAGGCAATTTCTTACCAGAAAGGCCATTCATCACGATCTGATCAGCCAAATGGATAGCTATCTGGCTGATCAGATTGCAAAACAACCGGGAGGCATCCCTACGGTGCTAGAGGTGGCCAACCATCTCAACGTTTCCCCAAGATATCTTACAGATATGCTAAAATCGTTGACCGGACAAAGTGCACAACAACATATCCATGATAAATTAATTGAAACAGCCAAGACGGTATTGAACACCACAAGGTTGACCATTGCAGAAATTGCTTATTTACTGGGTTTTGAGCACCCACAGTCTTTTAACAAGCTATTTAAACGCTACACCAATCTATCACCTAATGCCTTTAGAAAATCTTTTGATTAATTCATCTCTGGATCACATGACAAGCGTAATGCCTTTAAAAAATCTTTAAAAACTATATTTGGTATTGCAGACACCCCTCAGACTGATAAAACAATCTTTCCCATGTGTTTTCCTTCTTCGAGTCGTTCGTAAGCCTCCTGTACCCGGTCTAACGAAAAAATACTGTCTATGACCGGGTGTATGTCATTCACTTCGATAGCGCGGTTTAGCGCAGTAAAACTTTCGGCACTGCCCACCGCAAGACCTTGTATGCGCAAAAAAGACATATTGATCTTTTGATCATGGATATTTAGCGGCAGGTCGGCTCCTGAAATGAATCCAGCTGTTCCTACAAATCCATTTTCTTTGACAGAGCGCAGTGAACGGACGATGGTCCTGGTTCCGGCTACGTCCAGGGTAATGTCTACACCTTCACCACCTGTCAATGACTGTACGCTTTCATGCCAATCGGGGTATTCGTTATAATTGATCACTGCATCAGCTCCCAGGGCGATCAGCCGTTCCGCTTTATCCTTATTGCTGGTCGTAGCGATCACCCTTGCCCCGGCAGCTTTTGCAATTTGCAGGGCGAAGAGGGATACACCACCCGTTCCCTGTGTAAGCACTGTTTGTCCGGGACGAAGGTTTGCCTGGTTGATCAGGCCTTGCCATGCCGTTAACGCGGCGATGGGCAAGGTTGCTGTCTCTTCATTACTTAGATTTGCAGGAGCCCTAACTACCCCATGCGCTGGCAGACAAACGTACTCTGCCATCACACCCGGCGTTTGCCAGGCTACCCGGACAGCATTGCTATTTTTGTCGATTAACCCTTTTGTCCAATTCTGTACATATTGTACAGCAACTCTGTCTCCTGCTTTCCATTGGGTCACATCACTGCCTATGGCTTCTATAATTCCTGCGCCGTCAGATGCCGGGATGTAGGGGAAAGACAGGTCTTTGTGAAAACTTCCATTCGCCAATATGGTATCCAGGTAATTTAAGGACACCGCTTTAATGTTCACTAATACTTCATTTGCCCTGGGTGTAGGTTTTTCGATTTCAGCGACCCGGAAATTCCTGATCCCGAAATTAGTCAGTTGAACTGCTTTCATATTTTTTAAATGTCTGATTGTCTTACAAATTTCGATTTCCCGAGGCTTCAGGAGCGGTCATCAGATCTGAAAAAACGGTATTATGATTGGATTAGGTTGATCTAAGCCCTTGAATAATTATGTTTGTAACATGGAACATCTGCATGACGTATTTGCCCTTGAAGTTGCCGAATTCCAGGAATGGAAAGAAAGAAGCAGGAAAAACAATTTCTTTGAGATTGTCTATGTGCTGGATGGCAGCGGCAGCCAGAGCGTGAATTACGTACAGTATCCTTATCGGAAAAACGATACTTTTCTACTGCCAACTGCAAAATGCCACCAGTATATTATCAAAGAGCCCACAAAGTTCTTATTTGTCCGCTTTACTGCCAGCTATTTTGTCCCCGCAGTGAATGATCGGGTGGATTACAGCCAGTGGTTCAGCAGGTTGAATTTCATCATCGGCAATCACCACCATCATCCCGGTGAACTGATCGATGATCCCCATGACAGGACACAGGTTAAAAGACTCCTGGACGTGATCCTGATGGAATATGAATCAAGAGATATCTGCTCTGCCTTTATTATACAGAATACGCTGGTATCTATTCTGGGGGTGATCTGCCGTAATATCCAGCGGAAGGTGTTAAAGGGGCGAAGGTTTACAGATAGCAAATTTGCTGATCTGCTCAACTTCATCAGCTTTAATATTCTGGATGCAGATAAATTATCTGTTCCCTATTTATCGGAAAAGTTCCATATCGCGGAGAGTTACTTTAGCGAGTACTTCCGGAGAAATGCTTCAGAAAGCTTCCAGGACTATGTCATCAAATCGAAGCTCAGGATTGCAGAATCGAGGGCGAGGTATACTGAATTACCTTTGAAGCAGATTGCTTTGGAATTGGGTTTTACAGACAGTAGTCACCTGAATAAATTGATGAAAAAGCACTTTGGAAAAGGGATGCGTGAAATTAGAAGTGGAAAAAATGAATAAGCGTTTTTAAATCTGTTATAAGTTGAACAAAAAGAGGAAATCATCACTGAACTTGGGCATAATACCATGGTTGTAGCCTTGGTCATAAATTCCAACTTTAAGTTTACGTCATTTGTAATACTCTCATTACGTCTTCAGCGTGTGTCCTGCAATAATATTGTACATAAGAGATATAAGGGATGAAGCAAATCACACTGATGAGCAGACTTTTGAAAAATTCTTTATAATCCGACACTTTGACAGCGAGATAGATCACATATAAAAGATTCAATGTCATTACAACGTGAGATAGTTGTGCAAATAGGTTGTTTCCCTCCCAGGAGAAATTGAAAATCCCCATCGTTCCGAAGAAATACATGGGTACCACGCCAATTAATAGAAACGTATTTTTCTTTTTCAACACCCATAGTGAAATGCCTATAATGTGTAGAATACTGGAGGGAGCACAGGCATTGTATATCATCCATTCCAAGGCACTTATTTTTAGTACATGTAAGAAATAGAATGAACTGCTAATTACTGCAAATCCTAAAAGTATCAATAACGATAGGCCTGTAATTTTATCTGTCTTCGTTAGTTCCATAATCTGGGTCATTTAATAGGGATATATATTTCTGTCTTTAATTTCGACTCGATTGTACGATTTGGGTTATTTAAGTATTTTTCTATGATTGGTGACTCCCTTAACTCATATCCGCTTTGAAGAAGCCATCTTGAAAAAATGGTATCATATACGACGGAGAGCTGATGATAAGGGCCTTGATACAGGAATACTGCAAATGATCCTCCTTCTAAATCTTTTACGCCTATATGGCTACTGGGCACGGGTTCCTTGTGGATGACGAGGCAAGCTTCATAACGACAATTCTCTGCATCTGTCACTTTAGGATCGTCATAACTGATCCCAATATTTTCGATTCCGGCGCTGAATAGTTTATTTGCTTTTACGTAATTCCACAACTGAGTCCATGCCGTGTCATAGTCGTTAGTAGAATAGTTGCCCCACAATCGTGTATAAATGACTTTTCGGGTCGGCAGCTCTTTTATGACTGGTCTTTTCAATTTCAAATTGTCATCGATAAGGGCTTTTCTCTTAATGGTAAATTCTTTGTTTTGCCTATATTCAGCCGGAGAAATTCCGAAGGCTTGTTTAAAAGCCTTTGATAGGGAAGAGGGTACTTCATATCCTGTCTTATAGGCAATCTCTTGAACTGATAGTTGAGAATAGCGAAGATAACGGGCAGCAGTCTCCAAACGAATACGGCTGATGTAGCCATAAAGTGGTTCTTTTAAAAAGGCCCTCATGATTTTGTGGAAATGAAATCTTGAAAAACAAGATATCTCGGCCAATGTTTTTATATCTAAAGATGATTCCAGGTGCTGGTTGATATATTCCACCACTTTATTTACCCTTTGCATGTAAATGTCGTTTGTACTTGTTTTCTTATGCATCTTGTTGTTTGTCTGGAGGTAAAGGTATTGAGTTTTTGGTGTGCCGACTTTTCCAAACTTGCTAAGTTATTCTCTACAGGGATCCCAAGAGCTAAGCTCACAGTTCCTTATATCATCATCCCGGGAGAAAGGCACAAAAAATTAAATTCCCCTTTCTTTCCAGAATTCTAAACGTTTTTTGTACATGAAAAAAATAAAATGGAAAAGGGGGGATTAGCTTTGATAACTATCCTGAAAATACATCAAAATAAGTTTTTTTGTCCTGAACATATCCTGTCGAATTGGTATTGGAGTGTGCCGCAACTGTTAGGAGCTGTAGTCGTTCATCTGTACGTATCAAATCAGTCCCTGTCTGGTACATTCGTTGATAAGCTGCGTAATGTTTTTACAATCTGTTTTTTCTAAAATGTTCTGTCTGTGTTTTTTAACAGTTGCGGCGGCTATAAATAGTTTTTCCGATATTTCATTACTGCTGAGGCCTTGTGAGACAAGCTTAAGAATCTGTTTTTCTCTTTTTGAAAAATATGGCAGAGGTTTTATTACCTCCTCCAGGCTCATATTCATATAAGAAGCTTCACCATTAAGACCAATGAGGGATATTTTACGTGTATTCAAATTGCTTAGGTGGTCAATGCGTGTATGAATATTCAGTGATTTACCTGATCTTCCGTCATCATCTAAACTAAGCAAAATTGCCTGATGGTTAAGCAGCACATATTCTCCGTTTGCCATCCGGCTTCGGAAAATATAGTTCATTTTGTAACTCAGGAGTTTTTCACGGGAAATCCGCTCGCGAAAGAATTTGGTAATAAATGCCTCTGCATCGGCTACAAAACTAACATCATCGGGATGGATGGTATTCAACACCTCATTAAACGTTACTTTTTCAGGATCCAGACCATGTATATACTCGATAGCAGGACTTACATGGGACAAAGACATATCGTAAAAATCAATGACATAAAAATAAAACGGGCCAACGCTAACAATAGCGTTTGTTAGCTCATCAAAACCAATCCTGGGAAAATCAGTGTTATGAAAAGCTCTGCTTTCCTGCCATATGGTATGCAGTTTTTGTAAATCTGTAGTCATGAGATGCGGTTAAAGATAGGATACGAATTAAATGAATAATCTCCACTATTCAAATAGGTAATTACCGTCCTTTTCTGTGTGTATAGGCAGGTTTTCCTGTTGAGGGACAGCTTGTTTCAAAATAGCTGAACAATTGAAGCAACATGCTGTGTGTACTATCCCTCCGCTTATTCTATACGATCGGCAAACACATCCGGATCTGGGCTCTTGTAAGAAAGATGAAATGCCAGTTGTAGGACTGGGGTATAAATGTTGGTTTATTAACCATAAAAATACTTACTTGTAAGTATTTTAGATCATAAGCTATAGCTGTAGATTAGGCCGTTAAAATAATCCTGCAACTTCCTTTATTACGCGACCATATGAAAAATATAATACTGCTGATGCTGGCAAATGCGTTTGCTTCAAGTGCCCAACAAAAACTCAGTGGAGCGATTGGCCCTATTTCCAGAGCGGGGTTAAGCCACTACACCCATGTAAACTGGGAAGTCTCGTATAAATTTGAAAAGCGAAATGATGACATTTATTTTGTGTATTACAACCCAAGGGTGAGCGTACCCAGTCATGCTTCTTATGCTACACCACAAAAGACCTACACCAAAGGAGATTTGGGACTGTCTGCCTGGCCACAAACCAATTTGCCACCCGCATCACTTAATGTACAAATCAATTGCATAACCCCAAATGGAACAACGGAACTGATAGGAGTTGCCATATCATACGCAAGTGAAGGAACCTATGGAACTAGGGTTTCTGCAGCGAAACTAGGCGGTAAAGAAATAGACCTCTCCGCGTTCAAACTTACCATAACCAAGGCCTATTACAGTCCGCAGCCCATACCAGAACTTGATAATATCATCAACCAAAAGAAAACCAGTAATACAACATCCGCAAACGCTCCGTCCTCAAACAATTTAAATAATTCCCAAAATACCAATAGTACCGCTACCTCCAGGACACAACCTGTGGCAACAGGACTACCCGCAAACACTTCAGGCAACGATCCTCTTGCAAACTATACACCTTCAAATGCCTATGCCGGATCAACTAAAACCGAAGTCTATATTCAGGCAGGTGCGACGATCCTGGGGAGTCTGGTAGAGCAGGTCAACGCAAACTACGAAAAGAAAATGGCGAGATGGCAAGCAGAATCTGACGCAAATTCGAAACGTATACAGGCCGCGCTAGAAAAGCGGCAGCAAATTAAATTTGTAACGGAATTTCTGCCATTGATTGAACAAGCCCAAAAAGGAGATGAAAATGTGAAAATGCTGCTGTATTTCGCAAGTAATGACCTGGCAAGTACCGCATATGTCCCTCAAGGGGAAGAATGGTTCAACGCAGCACTGGCCAATAATAATACAGATGCACTGTTACACAAGGCAAATTTAGTTTCCGGAAAGGTTGGCCATAGTGGTTATAATTTCGAAAATGCCATTCCATACTTGAAACAGGCCGGAGCCTTGGGCAGTGCTGATGCTTACGTAATTTTAGGCATGTATTACGATCTGTCATACAATCCAGGTAATGAATCCGCAATAGACTATTTCAAGAAGGCAGCTGAATTGGGAAGCCCCAATGCGATGTATTATTTAGGGATGATCTACAAGTATGGTCAAACTAATGACAATAAATCTTTGAAAAAAGTTTTTCGTAAGCACAACATTGTTCTTGATGAAAATATCTCGGTAGATTGGTTCAAAAAAGCATATGATGTGAGAAAAACGTTTAAGCAATCTCTATATTCAAGAAGTTCTGTTGTTGGTGGTTTGTATTTTTATGGCGGAGCTTCGTTGTACCTCCCTGACACATATGACCAACTTAAACAACTATATACAAAGGGCAAGGTTGTGAAAGATCTGGTCAAAGCTGCTGAATTGACGGCCTCGTATTCCGGAATTCCAAAAGTTAATATTATCGAATATGAAAAATTTGATAATATTAACAGATACCCCTGATGAAATGGAGTACAGCTTTCGGTAAACATGATGGATTCTTCCCATATTACCAATACGCGAATCTGCTTTCTGACTGAAAATTACCGGGATATTGAGTATTTGTGCTTTTCTCCGGATAGCCAGTTGCAGAATAGGTATAGGTTGATAAATATGTGTAAATAGGTGAGCCATCAATAGTAACAAGCATTTTTGTTCTATTATACTTATTAAAAAATGATAAGGGAGTAAATGTATACAAGACTTTATTATTTACGAACTCTACATCGAGCCAAGGCAATTTATAGAACGGATTATTGTTATGGTCAAATTCGTAAACGACTTGGGGTGCAGGCAGGTTCGGAACATTCCACCTTTCTCCGTAATCAGTATGGAGGTCAATAATCCTGAAAGGATACGACATGATATCATTATAGCTATATTCATTAATTATTTTATTGAAGAATTGGAGTTTAACCTTAACCGGTGTCTCGTCATTACCATATTCAAACGAATATTTAGCAGGTTGTGAAGGGAAAACATTCAAAGCCGGCTGGATAGAAATCTCTGAAAGTTTATTGTTGACATAGGTAAATTTCACATCTGATGCTGAATCATAACTATTGCCAGATAAACTCTTTACGTAACTTTTAGCACCCGTTAAGATGCCTGCTTCATAGATGTATTCGAAATAACTTTGTAATACGCCACCGGAGTATTTTTTCGCACTTTTTAAGTTACCCTTTTGGTCATAATCAAAAGTAACTTTCTGATCAAGCCCCGAGGAGTTTGTGGTAGTTGCCATTTTTAGTTTCAACGAGAGAAGGGATTCTTCTTCCTCTTTTTTACAGGCCGCAAAAGCTATTGAAATAATACAGAATAATAGTAGTTTTTTCATCGTATGTATAAGATTTAAAGTAGTATGACTAGGTGCGATTTCCTTATAAAAGATAGGTGTAAAATATACAGCTCTTGTCCTATTATGTACGGGGCTTGCCTAAGAACGGTATGGGGAAATAATCTTAGGTTTGACCTACAGCTGTCCGACATATTGAGAGTACTTCACATAAAAAGTAGGTCATACAAATCGCTAAGTTCATAAGTTTATTGTTATTATTTACATGGGTAGATGGAAAGAATTTAGTCCTACATTTGAGTAGTAATGATATCCAAATTAACTACAAAGGCAAAATGGTATCTCTAAATATTTATATTAACAATAATGGCTATACAATGAAAAGAGTGCCAAACCCACCATATTTTCCAATTTTTAAAGGTACATGGAAATGAGAAGCAAAAAAAACAAATTTATAAGATATAAAGTGCTCGCAACATTTGTTGCTATTTCAATTTTACTATTTATTATTGGAAGAATAATTACAGGAACTATTTATGCTGGCAACAGCTTCGATAACCCTTTAGCTGGAATGCTATTTGGTATCGATCTTGTAAATGGTTTCTTATGTATGTATTTATTTATTCTATTTTTTTTAGCAATAATAGGATTACATAGATCCAAGATTACAGCCAGAACTGAATATATTAAAGGTTTTAAGCTTTCAATAATGTTTTGTATTGTACTATCGGTATTTTATTTGATATTTCTATTGTCCTCGTATGGATAAGAGTAATGATGTTAAGTTTTGTGAGTGGCAATCGAAGAAGATTAAAGTGGTTGTCTTATGATTTATTATGTATAAGATTTAAAGTAGTATGGCTAGGCGCGATTTCCTTATAGAAGATAGGTGTAAAATATACAGCTCTTGTCCTATTATGTACGGGGCTTGCCTAAGAGCGGTATGGAGAAGGAGAGACAATACGCCCTATCAAACTTGAATTAGTTTTATCTTATCGACGCTGATGTGTTTATCGATAATAGTTTTTCTAAAATATCAATATGTGGTTTGATAATGATAATATGTGGTGAGTTTTGTTTTTTATTGATAAATATATTTGATTTATAAAATGAATCTCTATCCGGTTAAATTCTTTTTTATCCACTATTGGTTAAAAAAGAATTTCTGATTTTAGATGTGTTTACCGGAATGCACTAAAATTTTGATGGTAGAAATTTATAGAATTTGTTTTGAGCTCAATATCTTATTGCGTAACCTATTGTGGGTTAACTTATTTCTTTCTAAAACAAGAAATAAGACTAGGTTACTTTGTGGTAGCTCCTTTACTTGTTTTGATCGGGGTAAATTACTTGATACTTTATAATGGAAAAAGGTAGTTTGTAGTTATTATGAAATACCATTCAGGGGGGACTGAGCCATTGTCGATAGTCTTAGGATTAATCTTTACCTGGACATTAGGTACAGGAGATGATTATAGAACATTTAATAATGACTAATAATGAGGCTGTTTCAAATTCATTTCAAGATGCCCGGGTTGTTAATCAAGCAAGAGAATATTGGCATCAACAAGTTAATGCTTGTAACAAGGCGATTTATGATGGCTTGACTAAACTTCTTAGGTAAAAAGGTTTGGAGTGGTGGGCCACTTACAGGAGGGTTTGCATTAGGCAATGGGATTATAGAACCTGGATCCTGGCTATATAATGATAAATCAATTGAACAAAATGTATTTGACGAATAAGAACTAAGCTAAATGATTATAGATTTTATAACTTTTATTACGAATAGATTTTTGATTATAGTAAATAAAGCAGAAGATGACATCAAGAATAGATGTATCAATTTGGTGTGCATTAATACTTTTAATTATCTGATTTTTGTATTTTCAATATTTTATATGTGGTTGATTAGTAGTCTCATAATTGAATACAATAAGCTTTTTTTTTCTTTATTTGTAATTCTATTATTTTTTTTGATTTTTTTAATGCTAAGGCGTAGGTACATGGTGAGTTATGGATCAGTAATTGAAAAATATAAAAACAAGTATAGTTTTAATAACCACATAATTAGTTTCCTATTCATAATAATCTTTTTCACTCCGATTTTTGGAATAGGCTTTGGAATGGTAATTCTCAGAGATTTACTATATCATAGTTAAAATTTGTGTTTCGGTTTTAAGAATTTCTGTGACACAGATCTTTTTATCTATTCCTTAAACCAGATATAAAGCAGCGATGGGATAAATTTTATTTTTACTATCCAAAATACAACCAGGTTTAAATTATTAATGTATGGTTTTGCAACAGATTGGAATCGTTCAACATGGGACCCAGTGGGTAATCTAGCCACCCATTTTTTTACTAAACCAATAAACTTTAATAGAATTGATATATTAGAATAAACATATGAAAGTTTTTATAAACATGCTCCATTTTATGATGATAGTTACCCTATGTTTCGGCTGCGGTCGTGAAGCATATTATAAAGATCTCAATGGTGGCTATTATATATCAGCGACTGGTGTAGACGAAGATATGTCGTTAGGGTATCAAGATGGTGAATATGGTATTGGAGTAATAGATGCTACAGTATTTGCAGTTGGTCAAAATAATAGTTTTATAGTTGTAAAGCAACACCCAAGAAGTTTTCCCGATAAGCCAGATAAAGGAGTTATTAATTACTATATTATTCCTTTAAAAACTAAACTCACTAAATCGGCTGATAAAAGTTTTTACGGTCCCCTAAATTTAAGTGAATTTGAAAAAAAAGAACAAGATCTGAATATTAAAGATCTTGTTTTTACACATGTTTTCAAAGATCTTGAATGATAACAAATTGGGCCATACCACCTTCGCTTTTGCTTTTAAGTGCGGTTATGATTTTTATGACGAACAGACAGCTGATTAGCTGTAGATTATTCTAAATGTGTATTTGTTAGTGTGTGTGTTATATCTTTTTCAATTCAAAATACTATAAGTCTTAAATCGATAATGTATAATTTTATTTTTAACTGGATTTATCGATACCATGAAAAAGGTGGTAATACTGTGAATAGAGAAACAGCCTCTGGAGCAGTAGCCTTGACTATTCTCATACACGTATTTCTGATACTAAAAATTATTGAAATTTGTTTTGAAGTGAATTTCTCCTATAATTTGACTGATAGCTATTCTACCAATAAAATTTTATTGTTCCCTTTTGGGTTGGTTTATTTTTCTTTATTTTCCTGGTTTTATACAAAAAAACGGGCTATTAGAATAGTTAAGAACTATAAGGAAAATTATCAGTTGTATACCGTGATAAATTTCATGTGGCTATGCATTATGGTGGTCGTGCCATTGGTACTACTTATATGTTTAACTAATAACCATTTGAAGTAAAGTGATCATTTTTAGTTAATAGCAATAGCTAGTCACTAAAAAGTTTATGTAACAACTTGGAATGGAAATGGGGTTGGGCTTGGTGATTATTTCACTCCTGATTCTCCTGCTAAATTAACGAATGCACACCTTTGTATTTTTTCACAATAGTATAATATGTAGTCATGAAAGTTTTTATAGTAAGTTTGGCACTTCTTTTATTTAGTACTCATCACCGATCTAATAAGTCTCTTATAGAAAGGATTAAGATTGGGAAATTTTCATTTCTAATTTATAAGGAAGGTTTCTACTCACATGATGATGACTGGCATGCAGAATATTTTGTTGTTAGAAAACCAGGACAGTTGAAAGAATTATGTAGTTCGTATATGACAGCGAAACGAAATGATTCCACTTTTATAGAGGGAAGATATCGGGTGTTCAATGGTAAATTAGAATTTACAGAATGTTATTATTTTAGTAGAAATACTGTTTCATTGGATTCATTGAAATTAACATTTATTCCAACCAAAAATGGGACGTTGCGACTAGCGCAAACTGTTGAATTTAAGGGTGGTAAGTCAGTGGTAGCCTTTCCCTGACATAAAAACATGAGAGGCAATCACTTGTACCTTGGACAAATTCTAGGATGCTGTGCTTCTATTTTTGGTCTTCCACTTTCGTTTTCTTTCTCCTGGCAATGGTTTTAGCCAATTGTTTTTCTGTGATTTCCCGAAGTTCCGCAAGACTCTTTTTCAAATCAATGATCAATTCAATGAGCAATTGTACATGGAGGTCGTCTGTATTTAACAGTCTGAAACACTGGTCATCGGGTAGATTAAACTGTTTTCTCAATATAGATGGTACCCTATAGCTTTGAGCCGTTAATACACAGGCGTAGGTGAACAAACACTTTATAGTTTCCACTAACAAGCGTTCATAATACTGCCTTAGTTTTTTATAACTTTTTGATTTTTTGTACATCAGGTAATAGGGTTTATACCTGTCGCCTTCATTGTCTAATACTTCATCATTAAAGTCATGAATCTCGTCAATGTTGAGGATGTTTATCAACTTCAATTTATAGGCTACCAGTTTGCCATTCGCTTCAGCACAATTGGTCACATATAGATCTCCGGTATTTTGGAAAAATGCCAAATCCAGCACTGGTACCTCATCCGGATCATGAAATTCTTTGCTGTACATTTTCATAGATCGTTTGAAGGTTAAAACATAGGCATATTCGTAAACATCATCTATTATCAGGGAAATCATATTGCCCAGGCCTCTTAGGCAAATATCAACGTCGAATGGGTCATTTACAGAAGTTTTCATCGTGGTCTGTTTTCTAGGTTAGCAGTGGTGTTCTCTTCTCAGTTTCTACAATTGATTTGTTGGACGAATGTATTTCAAATTACTGAAAATTCCACATATTTTATCCGGCGTGTCTTTGTTTGTCTTCATTTGTCAGGTGTGAACAGGACAAATGAAGACAAACCACTTAAGGTATCTGGCCATCGGTCATATTTTGAAATTATTCTCCAGTTGATTAAACACAGCATCTCAAATTGGATCCAGGTTCGTGAAATTCATCCGGATTATTGATGTGCTGGTTAATAATGCCGAGGTACGTGTTCTTGAACGATTCGGTACGTCCTCGGGCAGGGTGCCATTCAAATCCGAGTTAGGTAAGGTCTACGAGCGTTTTTTTTTACTAGTTGTTTTTGGTGGCACCTAGACCTTACCTGAGGCTCAGTTGAAACGTACCTTCCCCGAACAGTTCTACAGCACTTACCCTACAGTTCAGGAGGAATCTTTGAATTAGCCCAGTAGTTGTTTTAATTCACTGTTGCTGTTTTTACCCTACGGCATCAGGAGAACTATAAAGGCTAATAATCTCAGCTTAAACATCTTTAAAATTTAGAAATGAAACACGAAAGAAAGATGGCAATGGTAGTTAACGAGGTAAGGAGGGAAGACGAAGATAGTCTTGATGTTTTATTTTGGCTAAGTAAAACTGCTTCTGAAAGGCTTTTTGAAGTAAGTAGTTTACGAAGAAATTATTTCACATGGACGGACGGTCTTTTTTCTGATACAATGCTAAAAATAAGTGGCTGACTGTAAATACCGTGGGTAAAAAAATAAAGGTATTCATGACCTGTATTTTCTTTTCGAAGGTGCCAAAGATGATTCATTTGATTTTGATTGGTGGAAATTCATTAGATAATTTCTGCTCATGTCAGCAGGTAGTGGTACGGAAAACAAATTGGCAGTTCAAGGAATGGTTTTGATATCAGATGGTTACCATGCTGAACATCATTGCAATCCTGAAGGAAGCGACTGGTGGAGATTTGAACAGCGTAAAACGTTGTGTACAGCTTATCGGTACATTTAGCACCAGTGATTCTTATACCAATCACGCTGTATTGATGAATGCTGCCTCGGATTTGACCGTAGAAATATTTGGGGAGAAAGGAAAACACACGCGAAACACCAGTAGGGTATACTCTTTACCATTGAACTCATCCGTTTCCATCCAGGCTATTTTTGAGATAGAATGATGAACTGTTTTTTTTAAATTTAATGTGATCCCTCCCGCTTGGCGCGAAAATAAGATTTCAAGTAATATTTAACGTTGAGCACATTTAAGTAATGGATGCTGCGGTTTTTTCAATTTAGTTGGGATGCGCTAAGACCAATAAAACAGCATCCTGCTACATTTAATATTAAAATAAATCCGCATATTGCCTTCACTGATTTTGCAGTAATGGGTTGGCAATGGAAATGACGAACGCGCTTGATGATAGGTATTGGATGGAAGAATGGACAAAGGCCAATGAGAAAGCATTATCCCATTTTTTTAAGCGATACGCCAAATCCCTGGTTTTTTTTACCAACCGCCTTTTAAATGACCGGCAGGAAGCTGAAGACATTGTGTCGGGATGTTTTGCCAAACTTTGGGAACGGCGTAACAGTTTTCAGACGGCAGAGAATATCAAGGCCTTTCTCTATCTCAGTTGTCGTAATGCTTGCTTAAACAGACTCAGGCATTTAAAAGTGAGGACGATGGCTCAGCAGGAGTATTACGACCAACTTCTGGATTCGAAGGAGAATGTGCTCCTGCAAATGGTTAAAGCGGAAATTCTTGAGGAGTTAAACAGGGAGATTGAATTGTTGCCGGAGAATTACCGGCAGGTTTTTAAGCTGATTTATTTCAACCAGGAGAAAACCGACCAGATCGCCGCACGACTGGGACTCTCTGTCCAAACGGTGAGGAATTACAAAACCCGGGCAGTTGAACTGCTGAAAACTGCCATGCTGAAAAAGGGATTGTCGGCTACCGGACTACTCGCGTTGATGTACTATTTAGACGGCCAGTAAAATAAATTCATTTTTTTGGGTTGTTCTGTTAGCTCAGGTGTTTCTATAGAAATTGACACAGAAAATCAATTCCAGCTATGTTCGAGAACCAATTCCATATATCACAACTTATTACCGGTTATCTTAGGGGGACACTGGACGCGAAGCAACAACATGAATTGACTGATTGGATCCACAGTTCTGACGAAAATCAATCTTTTTTTCTTGATTTTTTAACCGAAGAAAACCTAAGTACTGCGCTGAAAGAATACAATTCCCTAGATGAGGAGGTATTATGGGAAAATACAATCAGCAAAATTCATCACTATAAAACACCAACAAAATATAATTACTGGCTGGCAGCAGCTGCGATGGTTCTGGTTATTTTTAGTGTGGGCTTGGTTCATTATATGTCCACCCAACAGGTAAAGGTAAACACAATAGCGCATCATAATCACATTCAACCTGGTAAGCAAGCTGCCACCCTTGTACTCGCCAACGGGCAAAAAATACTCATCAATGATGTTTCGAGCGGAAACATTGCTACCCAGTCTGGAGTCAGAATTTCTAAAACTGCCAACGGACAGATACTGTACGAAGTGATGGACCGCAAGAATGACAAGCTTGAATACAATACTTTATATACTGCCAATGGACAGCAGACCCAGATCCGTCTGCCCGATGGATCCATTGTATTTTTGAATGCTGCTTCATCTTTGAAATATCCTACAAGTTTCAAAAACCTGAATAAAAGGGAAGTTCAGCTCAGTGGTGAAGGTTATTTCGAAATCTCAAAAGACAAATCCAAACCATTTACAGTAAGGAGTAAGGGGCAAAAGATTGAGGTACTGGGAACACATTTTAATATCAATGCTTACATCGAAGAAGCTGTAGTAAAAACAACTTTACTGGAAGGCGCTTTAAAAATAAACAACCGGGCTGTACTGAAGCCGGGGCAGCAGTCTGTGGTTCAGGATGATAAGATTGAGATCCGGGAAGCTGATCTTGAAGAAGCGGTTGCCTGGAAGAATGGTTATTTTATTTTCAATCCCGAAAATTTCGAGAATACGATGAATATGATCGCCCGTTGGTACGATGTGGAGATTGTGTACGACTACAAACCAGTCAATCTGCATCTTGCTGCGAGCATTTCCAGAAACCGTAATCTCGCAGATGTATTGAAAATAATCCAGAATACAGAAGATGTTAAATTTAAAATCGAAGGAAGGAGGATACGGGTGATCAAATAGCTACTATCTCAGATGACCCTCTTAAAAACCGGATTCCGATGGCCATCGGAATCCGGAAGAATAATTGGCGTCAGATAATTAACCATAACAGACAATATCAACTAACGTATGATCTCTTGACCGGAGCTACGTTTAAACCAATCAACTAAATGTATAAAATTTTTACCAACTATTTTGGTAGGCAAACCTGCTATGCCAAAAAAGTCCTTTTAATTATGAAGGTATTTGTTGTCATCATCCTTGCCACTATTCTGCAGGTCAAAGCCGGAACCACTTTTGCCCAGAAAATAAATCTGAATGAAAAAGATGCTTCTCTGGTCAGTCTCATTAAAAAAATCAGGCAGCAAAGTGGCTATGATTTTATTTACAATGTCGATCTGATCGGAAATGTCAGGGGGCTGGATGTCAAAATCAGCAATGGGACCATTGCCCAGACACTGGATCTCAGCTTGAAAAATACCAATCTGACCTACACGATAGCCGATGGGGTAATTTATATTAAACGTTCTGTTCCTGCTGTTAAAACACCTCCCGATGCCTTGGCCGATTCCCTGGTGAGCGGGCGTGTGATCAATGCAATGACCAGCACGCCGATAGCAGGAGTCAGTGTAGCTGTCAAGAACAGGAAACGTGGGGTAAAAACGAACGAGAAAGGCGAGTTCAGCATTCCTGTGGAACGCGGAGGTACCATCATGTTCAGCTTCGTCGGTTTTCAGTCAATTGAAGTACTGGTATCTGATTTCAAACGGCCACTCACAATCAGTATGGAAGAAACTGTAAATGAGATGAAGGACGTCATTGTCATGGGTATGTTTACCCGGAAAGCCAGTACATATACTGGATCAACTTCAAGTTTTAAGCAAGAGGAACTACTCAAAGCAGGAAACCAGAACCTGATTAAAAGTTTGGCAAACCTGGATCCTTCCTTCAACGTGCAGACGAATATGCAGTTTGGTTCAGATCCCAACCGCATACCGGATATTCAGATCCGGGGGCAGTCGGGATTGCCAGACCTGAATGGTGAATATAAATCCAATCCGAATTTGCCTCTATTTATCCTGGATGGGTTTGAAACCACTATTGATAAAATTATTGACCTGGATATGTACCGTGTGCGTAGTGTAACCATTTTGAAGGATGCAGCCTCTAAAGCGATTTATGGTTCCAGGGCAGCGAATGGGGTGGTGGTGATCGAGACATTACGACCTGTAGCCGGAAAACTCAGGATATCTTATAATGCAAATTTTAACCTGGAAACGCCAGACCTGAGCAGTTACAATATGGTGAATGCAAGGGAAAAACTGGAAGTGGAACGCGCCGCAGGATTATATGATTCGCCAAATCCACTGGTTCAAGCCGGTCTGATCAGCGCTTACAGCGAGAACCTGAAAGCTGTGGAAAGCGGAGTTAATACCGATTGGCTTGCCCAACCTGTGAGAAACGGGTTTGGACAAAGGCACTCTTTACGCTTAGATGGCGGTGAGGAATCATTCCGGTATGGAATTGATCTGATGCAAAATAATGTTGCCGGCGTGATGAAAGGATCTGGCAGGTCTACTTCCTCAGGGGCGATTACCATGATTTACCGCGTGGGCAAATTTGCATTTAATAATATTCTGACGGTCTCAGGAAATAAGGCAACTAATTCTCCTTATGGAAGCTTTGAACAGTATACGCGGATAAATCCGTATGTTACACCGTTTGACCAGTTTGGAAGAGTGAAGAAAATCGCCAATTACTACTCGGCTGAACCAGCTATAGGCGATGTGTTGCAATCTGGTCAGCTTCGCGCGATCAGAAGTGTTTTCAATCCTTTGTGGAATGGGGAAATCGGCACCTCGGATATATCCAGGTATACAGATATCACCAACAATTTTAATGCAGACTGGCGGATATTGGACGAGTTGAGATTGAATGCCCGGATCAGTTTTACCAGACAGATCACTGAATCTGATGTTTTCCTTCCGGCAGAACATACGAGTTTTGCGAATTATACTGACGTAACCAGAAAAGGTAGCTATGCGAAGGGAAATGGTAAAGTAGGTAATTTACTAGCTAATATTTCTGCCAGCTATACCAAACAGCTGGGTTTACACTACCTCACGCTGAATGCGGGTATGGATATGAACAGTTATAAAACTTCCAGCCTTTTGTATACAGTAGAGGGTTTTATGAATGAGCAGCTTAACTACCCCTCACTTGGACTTCAATTTGCTGAAGGCTCGAAACTTTCAGGAGCAGAGGATATTACCAGGGACATGGGTGGTTTTGGTTCATTTAACTACTCTTATGATGATCGTTTTCTGGCCGACTTCTCTTACCGGTTAACGGCTTCTTCACAGTTCGGTACCAATGAGCGTTTGGGAAGTTTCTGGTCTGCAGGCCTGGGGTGGAATTTACATAATGAATCTTTTATCAAGTCTTTAAATTATATTAATGAATTAAAAGTCAGGGCCTCTACTGGCTTTACGGGATCCCAAAATTTCAATTCCTTTCTAAGTCTGACTACATTCAATTACATCACCGACAACAATTACATTAACAGTAATGGTGCCTACGTGTTGGCATTGTCAAACCCGGATTTGAGGTGGCAGCGCCGATCTGATCAAAACGCAGGGCTTGATTTGAGACTTTTTGACAACAGGTTCAGTCTCGTATTTGACTATTACCTGAGCAATACCGACGGCTTATTGACAGACGTTAGTCTTCCCCCATCCTCAGGCTTTGATACCTATAAGGCCAATCTTGGAAAGGTCAGGAATACAGGATTTGATACCCGAGTCAATTACCGGGTATACAACAATACAAAAAACGGGAACTATGTTAATGTATATGCCACAATGGGCAGAAACAAATCCACATTAATCGAGATTTCCAGCTCTCTGAAAGCGCTGAATGACAAACAGGACGAAATGGAAATTAATTCTCCAGGCACCCGCTTCGTTGAAGGTTATTCCGTAAATACCATATGGGCGGTCAGGTCATTAGGTATAGACCCTTCCAACGGGAAAGAGTTGTACCTGACCAAAGATGGCGAACAAACTTATGTTTGGGATGCTGCCGACCAGATTGCAGCAGGCGATAACCTGCCTAAATTTATTGGAAATGTTGGCTTTGACCTAAGAAAGGGTGGATGGCAGTTCAATGCTTCTTTTGCTTATCGGCTAGGTGGTCAGATGTACAATCAGACTTTGGTAGATAAGGTTGAAAATGCCAATCCAGCGTTCAATGTAGACAGGCGTGTACTAACCGGACGTTGGAGACAGCCGGGGGACCTGAGCTTTTTTAAAGACATTGCAAATACGGAACTTACGCGGCCCAGTACGCGTTTTGTGGAAAATCTGAACGAAATCAGATTGGCAGCAGTTGGTTTTTCCTATGAACTGGATCGCATCACTGCCGTTAAATCGATTGGCATTGAACGGCTAAGAGTTGGTGTCAATAGTAATGAAGTTTTTGTGGCTTCATCCATGAGGACCGAGCGGGGAACTATTTATCCATTTGCGCGGACAATTTCATTAACCTTACAGGCCAGTTTTTAATAACGTACATCATGAAACACACTAAAATATATCAATTTATCTTGCTGTCTTCCTTCCTGTTTTTTTGCCTGTCATGCAAAAAATGGACAGATGTAAATCCAAGTACCCGTATTAAAGAAGAAGAATTCTTCTCCAAAGAATCGGGATTTAAGGATTTGCTGGCGGGTATATACATTAAAATGGGGGATCCTTCCACGTATGGAAGGGAAACGACTTTCGGCTTTATTGATGTCATTGGACAGCAATACGATCTTTCTACCAACCCCGCCTTGGATCAGACCTATCCGAAAGCAGAAAAGGCAGGTTACACTGATGTGGACGTACAGCGGCTGATTAATGCGATCTGGAGCAATAACTACAATTGCATTGCAAACACCAACTTGCTGTTACAGGGCTTGAATTCCGCAGACCAAAGTATCTTCCAGGCGGGTAACTTTAATATCATCAAAGGGGAAGCTTTAGGTTTGAGGGCCTTTTTACATTTTGATCTGCTCCGCCTGTTCGGAACGACTTATCCGGCAGGGGGCGCAAATTTAAGCGCCATACCTTATGTGACGAAATATGGCAATGACATTCCGAAAAGGATAACAGCGGCAGAGGTCATCGCTTTAATTCTGGCCGACCTTGATGAAGCAGAATCATTGTTAAAGGAAGACCCCATTGCAACTGGCAGGACTGTGAGTGGGAATGAGGACAATGGTTATTTACTGAACAGGAAACTAAAATTCAACTATTATGCTGTATTGGCACTGAAAGCAAGAGTTTATCTTTGGGCCGGCCAGTCGGCAAAAGCGCTGGAAGCAGCGAAAAAGGTAATTGAAAAAGCTGAAGTTACCTTTCCCTGGGTGCTGAATACTGCGCTGACAGGTTCCGATACGAATAAAGACCGCACATTCACTACTGAATATATCTTCGGCCTTTATCAGAACCAGATGCTGGCCAATACAACAGGGTTTATTACAGACAATTCACAACGTGGCCTCACCATCACAGCGGGTACGTTGAATAGTATATATCCCAGGGTTGATGACATCAGAAGATCCTATCTGATCAGGTCCAATTCTTTTGGAATTTATTCTGATAAACTTTTTCAGCCAAGTACCAACCCTGATCCGAACCTGACCAAACGTATGCCCATCATCAGGATTCCGGAGATGTATTACATTGCGGCAGAGGCTGTATTAGAAATAGATAAAGCCCAGGCATTGACCTATCTCAACAAGGTGCGTAATATAAGGGGAGAAAACGGTATAATTCAGCCTACTGCCAACACCACAGAAATCATGTCAGAAATCAGTAAGGAATACCGCAAGGAGTTTTTCTCTGAAGGTCAGTTTTTTTATTACAACAAGCGCCTAAATAATACTGCAGTACCTGGGTTTGAGGGAGTTTACGACACGCGTAACTATGTGTTGCCTCTGCCACCAAATGAGATTCAATTTGGTAGTAAATAAGCGGTTATAATAGTCAATATTTAAATAAAAGAATATGAAATATTTAATGCAAATTTTAACGGTGGCATTATTGAGCTGCCTTGTATGCATTTCCTGTAAAAAAACAGATCAGTCGCCTTACTTTGAAGGCAGATCTGCGATAGCGATATCCGGTGATTTAAAACAGGGGGTGCTGAGTGATTCTTTGGCATTCTCCTTCGGTACCATCAATTCCGCAATTGAAGATACGTTAATCCGGATCGTGGTGAGAGCCGTCGGAGAGACTTCAAATCAGGAAAGGGCTTTCAAACTTGGTATAAATCAACAGTTATCCAATGCTTTGCCTGCTGAATATGAACTCCCTACAAGCTTCGTTATTCCTGCCAACAGCACTGGAACTACACTTCGGCTGAAGATTAAAAAAACGGAACGGCTGAAAGATGCCGTTGCCAGGTTGGTATTGGAGGTAGAAGCAAACGATCAGTTTATTCCGGCACCGAGACTGGAACTGAAGGATATGCCGGTTTCCGGACCAAGATTTACGCTGAGCTGGACTTCTTTACTGACCAAACCGGCGGCATGGGATAGTTTTCCTCCTGGTGCAGGATTCATTTTTGTGTTCGGAGAGTACAGCAGGACGAAACACCAGCTGATTATTGATGCCACCGGAATTGCCACTTACGATGACGTGACCTTCTTCTCCAGTGAATGGACTTACATCTATCACAAAGCCAGTGCCTGGTTGAACGCGTACAATGCTGCACATCCGGGAGCCCCATTAAGAGATGAGAATGGGTTAGTTGAGTTTACAGATTTTTAATAAGTAAGATGATGAGAAAAAGATTATTAAATATCCTACTGATCATGGCAGTGGTATCCATGGTGTTTTCTGCCTGTAAAAAAGACAGAGGAAATTACGACTATACCGAATTGCCGGAATTTAAAATTGACACAGTAGGAAGTGGAATTACAAAAGAAGTAACCCAGTTCGAAGCTTTGGCGATTCAACCAAAGATAAACTTTGCAGGGGATGAGGCTAATTTATCTTACTTGTGGAGAATTTTCCGGACTGAAGGAAATACAACAGTTGATACCTTATCGACTGAAAAGAACCTGGACAAAGTGATTCAAAACCTACCAGGAGCATATTTTGTGGAACTGCAGGTACGGCAGGCACCCAGTGGAATTACCGAGGTTGTTACTTATCGTGTAAATGTCACGGAAAAAGATGCCCTTCCCCGCGGATTAATGGTTTTTGAAGAACATGCAGATCGAACAGACCTGAGTCTGGTAACTTCAGCAACTTTCCTTACTGGAGCTGCCGTTCAGGAAAGCATTCTTAGAGACATCTTCTCTGCCAGCAACAGTGATCCGTTGACAGGAAAACCTGTCCAGGTTCAGATGAACGGCAGTCTGGTTTATTTGCTCAGTACAAATGACATGAAAGAAGTAGATGCCAGCAGATTTCAGCTCACACGAAGTTTCAATGGCTTTTTCTTCGACCTGCCTTCATTTGAGAAACTGCCTGAAACTATTGCACAGAACGGGAAGGCTTTCATAAATAACAAGGATGTATTTACCGGCAATGGCACCTCTTTTACGGCCCCGATTTTCGCGGCTGATGGTAAACCTTATGAAGCGGCTCCTTATATCATGCCTACGCGCTATAGCTTTATGTTTTATGACCAGCTGAATACCCGCTACTTGCTCGCTCCTGAACTGTCAAACAAGGCAACAGTTTATACAAACATGGGTAACAAAGGGTTATTTAATCCAGCCGCGACAGGTAAGAAGATGGTCTTACAGGGAATGGGATTTCCGATCAATACTGTTGGGACGGCCTACAAATCATCATGGGGAATTTTTAAAAATCCTATAGCGGATAACATCCGGGAACTGATGATCATTAATGAGCCAAATGGCCCGCAGGCGAGAATAGACATTTCATCCGCACCTGACATTTTAAACGCTACAACCTTTGCAGCCGGGGAACTCAATGCCTTTTGTCTATACGGGGCAAACCATAAACTCTATAGAATTCAGGCAGACCTTGTTTCCGGAAATACCTCAACAAACTCTGAAGCCGGTTTCGTTGCCCCTTCAGATGAAGTTATCACTGCAATTGATATTTTAAGAACGACCAATAAAATGATATTCGTTGCCACTTGGAGCCAGACGAAAGGTACCGGGAAACTTTATTTATTGAATTTGAACGAGGTCAACGGAAGTGTGTCATCCATTGTGAAAGAGTGGGATGGTTTTGGGAAAATTGTAAGCATGAACCTGAAGAACATTTAAGTATATGAAATTAAAACAAGTGATTACTTCGGTTTTGTTTTTTATAAACTTTACCACCAGCGCGCAGTCTGTAAATGAAACGCCAGAACTAGGCATTGGAAGTCAGGTTTCGGAATATCCGAACGTGACCTGGCTGAAGGGCGAGGCGGTCAGCCATTTTGATAAGAATAAAACTTACATCATAGAATGCTGGGCCACCTGGTGCGGACCATGTATGGGAGCCATTCCGCACCTCAATGAATTGCACAGGAAATATAAGGATCAGATTACCATAATCGGACAGGGGGTGATGGAGAATGACCTGACCAAGGTTCGCAAGTTTGTAAGGGCAAAAGGGGATGAAATGTCTTATGCTGTTGCTTTTGCAGGCGGATCAAATAGCGATTTTGCAAAAAAATGGCTGGTGCCTGCCGGGGTAAAAGGGATTCCTCAAACTTTTGTGATCCAGAATAATCAGATTGTGTGGACGCCTTCTCCTGTCGAACTGACGGAGGAGGCCATTGAACTGTTGATCGGTAGAAAGTTCTCGTTGGAGAACCTCAAAGCTGCACAGAAGACAAGCGAAATCAACATCGCAAAAGATCTTTTGCTTTCAGGTAAGTTCGAAGAATCTCTATCCATTCTCCATCAACTGATTCTGAAAAATCCGGACAACGGTGGAGCCTTGCTGATGAAATATAATGTATTGGAGAAAATGGGCAGGGCCGAAGAAGCTGCCGCATTTTTGGAGGCCAGACATCAGGAAAAACTTCATCCGGAAATATTTCTGTCCTATTACAGGAGTTTAAATAAAAGAAACGAGCAGGATAAGCTGCTGCAGGTTTTAGAAGCCGATATTGACAGATGCCTGGCCGATGACAATACGCTGATAGCTGATGTGATAATGGAGGCCTATAAAACCTATTATGACAGAAAGGACTATCCAGGTCTGAGGGCTTTTATCCAACGGATAATTGCAAAGAGTACGACTTCGCGTCCGCTATTTTCCGTCGCAGCTATTAGTCAATATTATCCTATTGCATCTCCTGTTGAGGCTAAGCCTGTGAATGCAGCCGTATTTACTGCCACGATGAAATTGTTGGAAATGAGTCAAATGGAATTTCATTATCTGATCGGGAGCATTAAAATGTTCTGGAACCAGAACGAAAGGAAATATGCTGTTAAACTGGTTCAAAGTGCTATATCTGCTGCTAAAAGAGATAAACAGCCACAGAATAGCCTCGAGGCGCTTATGAAAATTGCTGACAGTTTAAGAGAAGGAACATTACCATCAGATAAACAATTTCAGCAGCTTGAGGAGGATGCGAAAAAATGAAGTATAAACTCTTGATTTTATTGTGGCTGCCCTTGGGTGCCTTTGGGCAGCAGGGTATTCATTTTCTGGAGGACACTGCCTGGGAGAAAGTGGTTGCGATAGCTAAGCAGCAAAATAAAATGATCTTTGTAGACTGTTATGCCAGTTGGTGTATACCCTGTAAAGTTATTGATCAGGCGGTATTTCAAACCGCAATTGCCGGGGATTATTTTAACCAGAATTTCATCAGCTATAAGGTTCAGATGGATACCGCAAAAACTGATGGTCCTGAAAGAATAAAGTATTATCCGGATGCCAGCAAGCTGAAAGTAATTGCAGAGGTAGTCAACTTCCCGACATACGCTTTTTTTAATCCGGATGCTGAACTCCTGCACCGTTTTGTAGGTGGTACACAAGATCCGGAGCGATTTATTGCGATGGCAGCTGAAGCGCTGGATCCTGAACGACAATTTTATACCTTGAAACATCAACTTGAGAATACAAGTGATCCTGACAGGGAATTGTTGAAACATGCTGCAATTGCCTATCAAAGAAATGCCGATTCTAAAAATGGCTATGAGGAGAAATCCAGATCTTTGGCCAGCGACTACATTAAAAAGAGCGGTACTGCCGAATTGCTGACGAAAGAAAACATTGATCTGATAATGAGATATACTTCCAGCACAGCACACAGCGGTTTTACTTTTGTTCTGGATCATGTGGAAGAAATTGACGCCATTGCTGGTAATGACATAGCTATGGGGCTGATTGAGCGTTGTGTTTTTAAATCGGTCATTGACCCTGCTTTATCAAATGATGAGGCCCTGGACTGGCGCAGGCTGAAAGAAAATTTAACAGGTTTATACCCTGCGTACGCAACGGCATTGCTTGGTAAAGCTAAAATCTCTTATTATTCCAAAAAAGATAACTGGCCTGCTTACATCCTGGCGGTAAATCAGATGATCAATTCGGGATCAGAGTGGGATACTGAAAACAACCTGGCTAATTATGCCTTTGAAGTATATACCCATACCGGCAATAAAAATTGTCTTCGGGAAGCCTTAAAATGGTCTGATCGTTCACTGAAGAAAGATCCGGTGAGTGAGGAAAGACTCATCATTAATGCCAGTATATTATATGCACTGGGGGCTCAGAAGAAGGCTGTGGAGGTATTACACCGAGCGGAAGAAATGGCTTCGGATCCCGAAATTAAGGCATATATCGTTGCCACTTTGAAAAAAGTACGTTCAAATTTACCCTTACTGGAAAGGAATTAACAAATATTAAACGGGTTTTATGCAGTAGGATGCTCCTGGTGCATAAGCCTCATTATGTGAAAAAATATGAAGATCATCAGCATCATGCTGTTCCTTGCTGTGTTATCAGCAGAGGGATTCAGCCAAAAAAACAACCATAAATATGAAGTAACCGGAACACTTCCCGGTTATCAAAAAAGCTTCATCTATCTGCGCAAAGGTCCTGTAATCGTTGATTCTGTTAAAGTGGATGATGGAACATTTACTTTCACCGGTACAGTCTCCGAGCCCATGCAGGCCAACCTGTTTGATAAGGCAGGGGAGATCAATGCATTTCTCCTTGAAAATGAAAATTACAGGCTAATTGGAGAGAATTCAAAAATCACCCAGGCAAAGTTGAGCGGTGGAGGACCCAATGAACTGGATAGGAGAAAGGTGGAAGCCCTTAAAGAACCTGTTTATCAACAAAAAGATAACTTAGGTGCAGCGTATGAAGGTTTTTATAATCGTAAAGACACTGCGGGTATGGCTTCGGTAATTAAGCAATCAAAACTGCTGAGCAGTAAGGTGGATGAAATCAGCATGACTTATATCAAAGCCAACCCACGGAGCTTTTTAAGTTTCTTTCTCATCTGGGAGCTTTACCAGTCAAGCGGTGTTGAACTGGCACAGCGTCTTTATGATCAACTGGATGTCTCTGTAAGAAATTCTGCAGTGGGGCTACGCGGTAAAAAAGCATTTGATGCTGAAAAGCCACATGCTGTTGGTCAAATGGCTATGGATTTTACCCAGAATGATACCGGTGGCAAGCCTTTAAAGCTGTCAGATTTTAGGGGGAAATATCTGTTGCTGGACTTTTGGGCAAGCTGGTGTGGACCCTGCAGGGCTGAAAATCCGAATTTGCTCCATGCCTATCAATTATATCATGCCCGGGGATTTGACATCCTTGGGGTTTCGCTTGACAACAATCAGGCTTCCTGGAAAAAGGCAATAGCAGAGGATAAGTTGCCATGGAGGCAGGTGACCGATCTCAAAGGGATGAATAATGAGGTAGCAATAGCTTATGGCGTTTCTGCCATACCCCGAAATTTTTTAATTGATCCAAGCGGTAAGATCATTGCAATTGACCTGATGCGCGCTGAACTCAGTGAGAAGTTGTCAGAAATATTTTCTAAATAATAGCTATTCATCATACCAAACTGAAATGAAAACTAATTGTATTAAATTCTTTGTGTGTCTTTTGCTATTGTTACCTGGTGGTATAAAGGGACAGGGTATCAACACGTCAAAATTGCAGTTGAAGGTGCAAAATTGTATAAAGCTGGTCAGGGAGAGCAGTGTTTGTTTATATGAGTTTGATACGCTTGCAAACAGGATCATCGGACCGCAATTTAGCGGTGTTGTGGTCAGCGGTGACGGCATGATCTTGACGGCAGCACATGCCTGTGAGCCCTTGAAAGTCTATCTGGTCACTTTTCCTGGCGGTTTACAACAGATCGCTAAGGGGTTGGGGAGTATCCAGCCCATCGATGCTGCAGCACTTAAAATTATCAAACCGGGGGTATACCCTTTTGCCAGAATAGGAAGATCTTCGTCACTGCGGGTAAATCAGCCATGTTTCAGCATTGCCTATCCTGGAAGTTTTCCAGAAAAGATGGCTGTAGTTCGATTTGGATATGTTGCCGATGTATTGGATGCAGAAAGAGAGATGGTCAGAACGACCTGTCTGATGGAACCAGGTGATTCCGGAGGTCCCGTGTTTGATATGGATGGCACAGTGATCGGAATTCGCAGTAGTATTGACCAGAGTCTGGAAAATAATTATGAAGTTCCCATTGATATGTTTAGAAAATACTGGTCGGCGCTAAATAAGCCTCTGGATTATGTTAAGCTGCCAAAGCAAGATTCCATACCCTTTGAGCCAGCAATGACAAATGTGCCATTGGTAAATTCAATGATGGTGACATCTGAGGCCGCTAGGCTTAAACACAAACTGGATGATTATGCCGTTCTGCTCACCAATGATGCTGATGGGTCAAATGCGCTGGGTACACTGGTTGAGTTTAATACCCCTGATTCGCCCCGGCCAGAAAGAATACATGTTATCAGTAAGAGTTCTTTGGTTCAAAACCAAATATCGGCTATTGATCATACCGGACAAAAACTGTCCCTAAGGGTAATATTCAGGGATGAGCGCCAGGACCTGGTTTTACTGGAAATGTCAGGGAACTTCGGTCGTGGGCTAAGGAAAGTGCATTTTTCAAAATCGACGTTTGCCAATGTTCAAATCGGTAAATTTCTACTGTCACCTTATCCGGCAAAGGCGGGTGAAATCAGTGTCGTTGGTACTTTGGAAACCAATCTCAAAGCAACCTTTAATATTGGGTATTTGGGTGCTGGTGCAGACTTGCGGCAGGGGCGTAACCGGATCTCTTTTGTACAGGATAAATCACCAGCGCAGATTGCAGGTCTTCTTGAAGGTGATGAAATATTAAGTGTAAATGGTGTGACGGTTTCGACCCCGGATATGTTTGTGGATGAAGTGCAGAGAAATAAGGCTCAGGATATGATTTCTTTAGTATTAAATCGTAATGGAGATCGGATGATTTTAAATATCAAACTTGGGGTTCGGCCATTGGTCACGAGTACTCATGTTGCTGAACGCTTTGAGGGTGGTAGAAGTCAACGTCGGGATGGATTTGAACATGTATTTGTTCATGATGCCAAATTGCGGCCATCTGCATGTGGGGGACCTTTGTTTGATTTTGAGGGGAATTTTATGGGAATTAATATGGCGAGATATAGCAGAACCAGCAGTATTGCCCTATCTGCTCTTGGAGTTCAGACTTTCATAGAGAAGGCCATTTTGCAACTTGTTAATTAAGTTTGTCTATTGACGATGTAATAGCAGGATTAGAACTGTCGAATGTATATGAACGTATTACCCTGTCATTAAATTAAAAAAATAGATGCAAATGTACTTATTTAATCCATAGATATAGTTGACCCTGTACGTAACCAGGTTTTGAAATCTTCAATGTTTAGAAACAACGCGTCGGGGCGCATAGCTTGTAATATTTCCGGTTCTGCACTGTCTGCCCAGGCCGCGGCCACAACTGGGATACCCACCTGCCGGCAGGCGGTGATGTCACTTGGGGCATCACCAATATAAACAACTTCGCTTTTATGTATATCACTCCATTGATGAAGAACAGACTCAATCCCCTGGACTTTCCTGGGACCTGATGTAGAGCCTGTTTCAATGATGGAAAAATATTTGGTGAGTGAGAAATGCCTGAGAGAGATTTCCGTACTATGTTTCCCTTTTCCGGTAACCATAGCAATTGGAATACCTTTATTTGTCAATTCATCTAATATATTCCGGATGCCATCAAATGGCGCGGGACAGTTTTTATGGAGATCTTCATAGTTTCGCAGATAAGATGCGATTCCTTCATCATAAAAATCCGGTGCTAAGGCCATTATGGTACCTTCTTCAGAGGGGCCGAAAGTAGTTATGATTTCCGTGTCAGACAGTGACCGCTGAATCAATGGTTCTATAGATGCCCTGAATGCGGAAATACAGAGGGGAAGCGTATCGGCAATTGTACCGTCAAGATCAAATATTAAGGCTTTAACTGTCATTATTTATTAATTGAACGTACAACACGGCAGGGATTACCAAACGCAAGACTATTTTCAGGGATCGATTTTGTGACCACACTTCCGGCACCAATTACAGTATTTTTACCGATGGTTACTCCGGGTAATATGATGACGCCTCCGCCTATCCACACATTGTCTTCTATTTTAACAGGGAGCGCAAAAGTACGGAAAAAGGGTAGGTCTGATACCTCAGTCCATTCTTTCTCTACTAATCTATCTTTCATTTCTACAGGGTGCGTAGCGGTATAGATTTGTACGTTGGAAGCGATCAGTACATTGTTGCCGATCTCAATTTTATTGCAATCAACGAATGTACAGTTGATATTGATGATGACATTACTCCCTATGGAAATGTGTTTTCCGTAGTCGCAGTAAAATGGTGTGTCAATATTTACATTACTTCCAATCTGGCCAAAAAGTGTCGATAATAATTCACGGCGCTTTGCATCCTCACTGCTGTTGGTATTATTATATTCTTTGGTAACAGTTCTTGCCCGGTGAATTATGGTCTGGATTTCCGGATCTGAGGTATTGAACTGCTCCCCAGCAAGACATTTTTCTAGTTCTGATTTCATACTGTGTTTTGATCAATCAAATTTAGTAATAAGCTACGGAAGATCTTTTAATCTATCTTAAAATAGAACATCAGCCCTTAGGTTACTGGGATATTGTTGTGTGATTCCAAGAAAGGCATTCAAACTAAACGGATTGTCATTTGTATTCGATGTTCCAAAGGGCTGTCTGGCAGTACTTTCTGTTACAATGGAATATTACCACAGGAAACATCCTATTGGCAATACCAGTTTGAATATTGGTGGGATTTGTTATGCTGAGCTGGTAGCAGAAGAACATGAGGAAGGCAGTAAATTTCTATGGGCAGCACATGAATTGTATTTTGAGGTGGCCGGGGGATAATAGCAGGTTAGCCATTTCATTTCAGCGGGTGGATCGTACAAATGACCACCCGCTGCCTGATAAATATTAAAATTCTTATTTTTCAGCGGTACGAATCTTTACATACTTGCCAAAAACATCAATCTTAAGGGATCACTTGATTCATTTTAAGTTCATCAAAAAGATTAAAGAACATTTGCTCAGAATCAATATAATCATGGAAGCCCATCCGTCTGGATTTGGTACTGTCAGAAAAGAAATCATAATCCCAGGAGAAAACAAAATCACCAAAAGCCCAGGCAGACACTTCCGTATAATCGTGCTTTCTCAAGTTGTATTTGTCTTGTATTTGCTCCCATATCACTGCTTTGTCGGACATAATGGATGCTAAAGGTAAATGCAATGGAGGGGCCATATCCATCTCAAAATAAGCAGCAATCTTAGGCCAAAGCTCATTCCAGCGAATTAAATCTCCATTAGTAATATTAAAGGCCTGATTTTTACAGCCAGGGTTTGTAGAAGCCCAAACGGTTGCTTTGGCTAATAGTCCAGCATCAGTTAAATCCATTAATTTATCATAGGCTCCTGCTTTGCCGGGAAAGCGTAGAGGTAAACCCAGCTCCTTAGAAATTGTTGCATACACAGCTATCACTAAAGCAAGATTCATAGGATTTCCTAAGGCTGTACTACCCACAACCGAAGGCCGAAGTGCCGACCAACTCCAATCTTTACCTAATTGTTGCTTTTCTAAATATTGTTGTTGGTCTACATTGAATTCCGGAGGCATATGTCCACCATCGTTTTCTTTTGCCGGGGTTTTAAATGGGCCATAATGTGCGCCATAAACTTTGTATCCCTGCATTAAGCTAATATGCTGTAATTTTGGAGCTACACGCTCAACTACACTAACCACATTGACAAGCATTTTTAGATTTGGTGCAACCAATTCTTTCCAGGAAGGTTTGTCCTGATACGCGGCATAAAAAATATGTGTTACGTTTGTTAGGGATTTCAGCTGCTCATTGCTATTCTCCGTATCGAGTAAATCGACTGATAGGTATTGCGTTTTGCCTGTATTTTTCCCGCCTCTTCTTGACAAGCCAATAATCTCCCAATTATCCAGTGTTTCGAGATACTGAATGAGGTTGCTTCCAATCACTCCGTTTGCACCAACTACCAGTGCTGTATTTTTTTCTGTCATATTTTATTTAGTTTGTATTCACCACCATCATATTGTGGTGAGTTATCCGGTTCAGCTGTTAGATCATGATCTAACGTATTCGGATCACAAAGATGCAGGCGATTTAGAGCTTGGTTTTTGTATAAAACTATGATAAGTTTGTACTTATCTATGATTAAGCGGTACAAGCAATTTCAACCCATCCTAATTTCAGATTTTGAGGCTGTAACCTGGGAACACCCCATCCACAATCATAATCACTATGAAATTATTTATATCCGTAATGGATATGGAAAACATATCATCAAGTCTATTTCGGTTGATTATCGGGCGGGGGATGTTTTCTTATTAGGACCAGAGGAATACCATCATTTTGAAATCGAGGAAAAAACATACTTCATGTATTTAAAATTTACTGATGTTTATATCCATCAGGCGAATGGTGGCTTCGATGCCATTAAAAGTCTCGAGTACCTTATCAAGAGCCGGGAAACTCATCATTCGGGCTTTGCTCTTTCAGCTGCAGATCGAATAACTGTTAATTCATTATTTGAGGTGATCAGTTCGCTCAGAGAAGATTTGATGAAAAATGAACATATTATTTGGATGCAGATTCTTGTACTTTCCGAAATTTTGCAGCGGAATATGCCTGAGATGAAAATCACGCAAAACCGAGGACGTGATATGCAGGCAATCTTTTGTTATATTCATAAATTCATCTACAGTCCTGGAAAATTGAAGGCCGAGGTCATGGCGAGCCATTTTAACCTGAGATATGAATATTTGGGACCTTACTTCAAAAGAAATGCTGGCATTACCCTCAGGGATTATATTGGTACGTATCGTCATAAATTGTTAAGTCAGCGATTCGAAAGTGGCCAGTTTACCCTTAAACAACTGGCTATGGAGTTCGGCTTAACTGACGAGAGTCATGTAAGCAAATTGCTCAATCGCAGGTATTGAGCTAATACATAAAAGAATAGATTATCATCTTTCTGCAGAAATTCAACATAGGTTTGAGCATATTAAAATTTATGATAGATAAAGGTATAGGTGGATTGAGTAAGACCATAATGGGGTAGAAGACGACAGAGAGATTCTGGGTTTCATAACGCTACCCCGGTCATGATCACACTTTGATGAAAGTGAACGGTACGGTCTTTCGAGCCATGATTTTGCAGTTAAGCTTAATGTAGACGGCAGGAAATGCCTAACTGCCGTCTATATATTATATCATCACACTATTCTGTTTTCATATTCAATGACTTCGCTGCATCAATACTGAATTGATGATCCACCAGTAACTGCAATACCTTTTCATTTAGTGCATACGGTGTTGTTTGCCACATTAATCTGTTGCCCTGGATGATAAAGGTTTGTGGGATTCCATTAACTCCTGCCCCTTTAACCCAGCCTTGCTCAAAATCATTACCTTGCATACCTGCAAAACCAACATTTAAATCAGCAAGTTCAGCTTTTGATTTGACAAAATTAACCACTTTTTGCCGATCGTAATCCATTACGTTTTGCGCTATAAAGATAATACCCTTATCTTTAAACTTTTTATTTAGTTCTGCAATATGTGGCATTGCTGCTATACATGGAACACACCAGGTAGCCCAGAGCTCAACGATATACGTTTTGCCAGGGTCAAAATCACTGACAGGATTTCCCTTCAACCATTCTACAGAGGGATACTTATTCAATTCTTCACCCGTATCAGGGAAATCGGGAATTTTAATAGTCTGTGCGGATAACTCTGCTATAGATAAACTAAGCAGTAGGATTAATAATATATTTTTCATTATTTTACCAGTTTTTCAAGTTTTAAACCAAGTTCATTGTCATTTAAATTGATTCGGTCTGTCAGAAATTTACCATCGGGTCCAATGAAATAGGCTGAAGGTAAATGGGCGTAAGAATAGATGCCGTAAGCAGTGGCTGTTGGCCCCATCACTGTTGGTGAAATTTTCTCCTTTGCAGCATTTAGATGAATCCATCCAGGAAACTCTGACATTGCCATGCCACGCCAGGCTTCCTGGTCATCGTAACTGATACCTAACATAACAGTGTTTTTATCTTTTAGCCTTTTTTGAGTGCGACGCGCATACAAACTGAAGGTTTCAAAAGGAATAAATTGGCGGAACCAAAATATAAGCAAAACATTCTTGCCCTTAAAGTCGCTCAATGAAACATTTTTGTCCGATAAATCTTTTAGTGTAAATGGAGGAGCCGTCTTGTTGGTTACCAATTGATGAGCTCTAGCAATTTTCTCTGCCATTAAAGAACCCTCTTGAGTAGAACGGATGCCTTTGCTAAATCTATCAAATTCATTACTCCATTCTGGTTTCACTGTGCTCTTAATATGTTTGCTTCTCCAGATATCAAAAGCCACATAACTATCCGGATGCTCATGAATAAAGGCACTATCAATTTTTTGAGCCTGTTTGAGTAACTCACCAATTTGCGCCTGTATTGGTTTCATAGCTTCTACATTTTTATCTTTGTACAAAGGACGCATCTCCTCGCTTAGTATTGCTAATTTAGCGTTTAGCGGTTTATAGGAGGCATCGCGAACCAGATAATCTGCCTGGGTTTTGCCGCCTTTGATGGATGACTCTTTTAATTCCGAATTGCTGTTTACCTTCATTGGTCCGTCAATGAAAAATTTAGCCTGATCTGCTGGCTTCACTTTATCAGGGGTAACATAATTGTGATTTGGATTCAGATCCAATGTGGCATATATGGGATCAATGTAGGTACCCCTAAACTTAAATTTACCATTGTGCACTTGTGCAGAATCACGCATGTAAACTCCGTTTTTGTAGTAATCAAGTATGATGAATCCCTGTTTGTCAGATCCAAGTTGCCCATCAATAGTATAGGTATGTTGTGCTTTTCCTTCGCTAATGATGGCGAATAGGATTAAGCTTAGGATTATTATTTTTTTCATGTTTTTCGTAACTTTTATTAGGGATTATTAGGCATTTCAGGATTGGAAACAATTAGATAATAGGGGAGGCGCATGGTTAAACGTTCGCTTTTTAAAGTATAGCTTGCCTGGACTCCATCTTCATTATAGACAGTATGGATATAAGTTTTAGCTGGAAAAAGCGGATCTGATGCCTCGCGGCGCATATCGAACCATCGATAACCTTCTGCGGCAAATTCGCGTTCCCGCTCATCAAATATGAAGCTCAGCATGCTGGACTGAGATGCCGCTACTGCTGATGGAATATTGGCAACACTGGATGGCAATCTTGAATCACGAAGGATCTGAAGGTCTGTAATTGCTCCATTAAGATCATTGAGGCGTGCTTTACATTCTGCTCTGAGCAGATAAAGTTCTGAAATCTGCAGGCCAAACTTACTATAAGAGACTCCAATTTTGGATAATCTCCCAGATGGATTCTGTTGTTGGTACGGGAACTGGGCAGCATAAAATTTTAGCCTTAAATCAGCAGGATCAAAAAGCATCCTTGTTTTGGAAGATAATACAATGCAGTCGTTTCCGTAACCGTTTCCATTATAGGAACTATTATAAAATGATTTTGCAACCAGTGATTCAGTAAAATCCAGGTAATTTATGCCCGGAGAATTGGAGGGGCCGCTGGTAGTTACCGGATCAAACTTTCCGCCGGTAGCAAATTCCTTGTTATAATCATACAATCTGGCTGGAACGGCAGATGAGGAATTGTCTGAAAAAGATTCATTGAACATTTGCAGGGCTTCAGTATATCTGCCTGTAAACAGATACACTTTTCCTAACAAACCTTTTGCAGCAGCACGATTAAAATGCACCGCACTTTCACTCGTTATAGGTAGTACAGTAATAGCTTGCTTAAAGTCGGTTTCAATAAAGTCATACACCTGCTGTACGGTGGCACGGCTATACGATCTTATGGTTACATCAGCTGTAGTAATAATCGGAAAAGCAAGGTCTGTTTCAGCAGATGCTTTTTGATATGATTTTCCAAAGAAATTCACAAATTGAAAATAAAGCCAGGCTCTTGTGGCTTGAGCTTCAGCTATTACCACCGCTTTCTGCTGTTCCGTTCCACCAACAGATTCTGGTGCTTCATTTATAATTTTATTGAGGGTATAGAGGTTCTCCAGCCATAATTGCTGAGTCCAGTCAATTTCTCCAGATTGAAAAATATCGTCGACCCAGGAAAAGGCCTTTTGTGTAACCGGAGTAGCCGAGTTATATAAGCCACCTTCTGCAGCAACATCATCACCCATTAACACCTGCCCCTGCCAGCCACCGGAATAGTCGTAAACATAAAAACGTTTGTTGTTCAATAGTTTTCGATAATCCTCTGTAGTACTCGCAACTTGTTTTCCCTGGGGTATGATGTTTAGGAAATCCTTTTTGCAGGAAGATAGAGTTAGTGCAATGATGAAAATTAAAAATATAGTATACTTTTTCATAAAGATGCTTGTTAAAAAGTTACGGTGGCGCCAAAAGTAATTGGATGAGTGAATGCCGGGATAATGCGTTTACCTGTGGTAAAGGATTGGAATTCTGGATCAATATTGTACTGATTTGCTTTCCAAATCATAAAATTGCCGCTTTGCACGTATAACCTTGCGGCATCTAAATGAATGGCATTCAGCACACGTGCCGTAAAATCGTAGGATAGTGTGATATCACGCAATTTGACATAGGAGGCACTGACTACATTGATATCAGCATAGGTATAATACATCGTGTTTCTCCGGCTTCCTGAAATTCCCCTGCTGGCTACGTAGGACGGGATATTGGTAAATGATTCGTCGCCGGGAGTTTTCCATCTTAAGTTGAAGTCTTCATTCAGATTGCCGACAAAACCTGTCCCATCGCGAAATAATAGACCTGTATAAAAATCGTTTACATCGCGTCTCATCACAGCACCAAGATTAAATATCATATTTGCACTGAGTGAAATATTCTTGTAACGAACGGTATTGCTCAAACCTCCATTAAATTTTGGTTGGGTGGTACCCATATAGACCAGGTCATCTGCTCCTGCGGCATCGTAAGCTTTGGTAATAGTTCCATCAGCCAGCTTAATCTGCGGGTCTCCCATATTATCCAGGCCTGCGTAACGATACGCAAACAAGGATGGACTGCTGAATCCGACAACGTTTACGGCATTTAATCGGTTCGAGGCAGTAAATTGGGAGGGATCAATTACGGAATAGGATTTCAGTTTATTTTGGTTATAACTAAACACTAAGTTTGTGTTCCAGCTGAAGGACGAAGTCTGTAAATTGATTGATCGCAGGCTAAACTCAAAACCTTCATTAGTTACGTTTCCAATATTTCCTGTGGTATTATTAGAACCGCTGAACGGATTAACTGGTACCACGCCAATTAGGTCTGTTGTATTCTTTTTATAGTAATCGATACTTCCGCTCAGACGCCCTTTTAGGATGCCAAAATCGACGCCAGTGTTGAAAGTATGTGTACTTTCCCAATTTAGTTTGTCATTTTTAGCAGCAGTGATATATAATGAATTACCGTAGGTATTATCAATTTCGGTAGTCAGGATATCAACCATTGATCCGGCTGTGAGATAAGGTGAGTTACCAGTAATACCATAGGTTACCCTAAGCCCCAGGTTATCAATCCAGGTTTGTGACTTCATAAACTCTTCTTTGGATGCTAACCATTTACCTCCAAAACTGTAGGCCGGCTTTTTCTGTGAGGAACTTCCTGATGCGAAGAGGTTACTGTAATCCCTTCTGATACTGGCATCAAGCACATATTTACTATCGAAGCTGTAGCTCATCAGTCCAAAATAAGAGCGGTACCGTGTACGCTCAAATATTTGTCTGTAGGGTAACTCATTAAGGACACTTCTAAATGACCCAACTGTGCCAAAAATTCCCTGAGCCAAGGTATTGTAATCAATCAGGGTAGTGGTTTTTAAAACCTGGTCATATCCGCGTGCAATAGTAGTTTCTGTACTGCGATATTGCTCCTGCATTTCCTGGCCGGCCTGCAGATTAAGTTCATCTTTATCATTTCGGAATCTGGTACTGTACATCAACTGATTCCGTACGGTCCAGCTGTAATTGTCATTTAATCCCCGGGTATATTTGCCTCCGGTAGTTGGTAAATAGTATATCGGTAGGCTCGCCGTACTACGGGCAACTGTGTAATTCAATAAATCCCTCCTCATAGAATAGAGACTGGCGTCGTCATATTTAGCAGTTGTACCTGGGGATTTCTGATAACCATAGGTCCCGTTGAAGCTTAATCCTTTTATTATTTTTACGCCTAAATCTGCTGTAGTGTTGATGGTCAATTGATTTGTTTTCATAGAAGTTGAATTCAAATCATTCAATGGATTGTAATCAAGATTTATACGGCTCCTGGCCTGATAATCCAGACGCGTTACATCCGACAAACCCTGAACAAAATTCATATTAAGCGGATTACCAGCCGCATCCCGGAAAAGTTGATAAGGCACAAAATCAAGGCTTACGCTCGCCGGTGATACTCCATATGTAATATTATTGCTTATAATTGTATGAAGTGACAACCTGATTGATTTGGTAGGATTTATTGTCTGGTTCAGCGTCATACGGTAAGTATTGTCTGAAGCACGAGGTTGATTGCTATGATTTTTTAAATACGATAGTGAGCTGTAAAAATTATAAAACTGACTTCCGCCCGAAGCTGATATTGTTTGGTTCGTTGTAAAGGAATTGCGATACCATATATCTTTAATTTGCTGTCTATTGTCTATCGAGGCAAGACTATCAAGCTTACTGTCTGCCTGGGATGCTGAAAGCAGACCACGGTTCTGATTATATAAAATTAGTTCATGAGGGGCGAGTGCTGCATTGGATAGGGTATTCCAGGGAATAGCTACCGGATCAAAAATCTCGCGTGAAGCCTGAATGAGCTGGCTGCTGTTCATGTATCGGCCATAGCTAAAATCAGGTTTGTTCTGAGTGGTAATATAACCAGAGTAATTAAATTTCACTTTCTCACCTGCTCGACCGCCTTTAGTAGTGACAACGATTACCCCGTTTGCTGCCCTGGCCCCCCATATGGCTGCTGCAGAGGCATCCTTCAATACTGAGATATCTGCAACATCATCAGTATTAAGCATGCTTAGATTTTCCACCTGAACACCATTGACTACATAAATGGGATTATAACCTAGTTGCACGGTACTTTGGCCGCGGATGATACTCTCCTGACTCTGACCTGTGCCGTAACGGGAATTTTGCACCATGAAAGTAGGTTTAACCGTCATACCGGCTACAAGTCCTTCCATCCGGCCGACAATATCTGTTGTGCCGGCCCGGTCGTTGAAGATTTTCATATCCGGCTTACCAAACGAGCCGGTTGCGCGTTCTTTATTTAATTTCTGATAACCTGTATTCACAATAACTACCTCTTTCATGTTGAAGTTGGCCATTTTGAGATGGACATTGATCTCTTGACGTCCGGCAATAGCTAAGGTGTCAGTTTCAAACCCCAGGTAAGACACTATAAGATTCCCATTAGAAGGTGGATCTTTGAGAAAGAAAACACCGATATGATCACTCACCGCTGGTTGTTCAAGACCATCAATTCTTACTGATGCCCCAGGCAAGGGTTTGTTGTTTTCATCATATATCACCCCATGAAGCGTGGGATGCACTACCGTGTATGTTAACGTGGCTCTCTTTGAGATGACTACAGATTTGTCTTTAATTGAAAATTGTAGAGGTTGGTTAGAAAATATACTGGTTAACGCACGTTCCAAAGGGGCATTTTTTAGACTAATATTGACTGGACTGGCGCCTTTCAGCATAGATGTTGTGTACAGAAAGTCATATCCGGTCTGTTTCCGTATTTTTTCAAGTACTGTGCTAAGTCTTGAATTCTTTTCTGTCAGTGTTACTGTTTGTGCTTTGGCGGCACCAACCTGTGTTACACAGATAATCAGTAATACGATGGTGGCTTTGAGCCATGGTTGTAGTCGCCATGTGTGGGTTAGACAGCTGTGCGGCGATCTATTAATGTCATTGTAAAATTTGTACATTTGTAAATAAGGATTTAATACATTTCTGCTGGGTAACATCTCGTGTTTACAGCATAATGCGCTTAGAATAGTTTAGTTGAATTATTTCGGGAGATCCTTATAATTGCCATTCTGCCTCCACGCAGGATGGTTTTTTTGTGGATCATGGCTTGGGTAAAGCCTAAGGTAATACCGTGATCCTCCTTCCTTCAATTTTAAAGTGAATAATGCCTGTGCGCTCTAACATTGCCAACACTTCAGTCAGATTCTTTGATCGGGATATGGTACCGTTAAAACCATCTTCCGGTAAATTGGCTGCGTAGCTCACTTCAATGTCATACCAGTTACTTAACTGTAACATAATGTTTCCTATCCGCTCGTCATTAAATCTAAAATAGCCGTTTTTCCAGGACAATACCTCTTCGAGATCCGCTTCAACAACAGTGATGTTTCCCGTATTGTTATTGCTCCATGCTGCCTGCCCTGGTTTAAGAAAAACGGTATGTTTACCGTCTTGGACGCTCACTGCACCTTCTTCCAATGTTGTTTTGACGCCTTTTTCCTGAGGATAAGCATTAATGTTGAAATGTGTGCCCAAATCCCTGATAGTCTGCCCGGCGGCCTTTACTATAAATGGCTGTTTAGCGTTGTGCACAACTTCAAAATACACCTGACCGCTAACTTCCACCATTCTATTGGCCCCAGTAAAACGGGATGGGTATCGTAAGGATGATGAGGCATCCAATATAGCAAGGGTTCCATCCGATAATTTAATACTAAATTTTCCACCCTTTGGGGTACTTAGGATGTTATAATCAGATCCATCAGCAATCTTTTCTGAATCGCTATAGGTAATAAGGCCTTTCCCTGCTTTTTTTACTGACTGATCCCCGGTAGGTAGCACACCTTCAGCTGCCTTCTCCAGATCTAATGTTCTTCCATCAGCCAGTCTCAACTGCGCACGATCGCTTCCCGGTTTGATTTCTATTAAAGATTTATTGGCAAAAGTCTGACGATGTTGTTTATTTGTAAATACACGATAAAATATAATTGATAATACCAGAAGTAATGAAGCTGCAATCCCAACATACCGATAATAGATGACCCTTCTGCGGGGAGTGATGTCAATTTTTTTTGTAATCTGCTGATATAAGTTATCTGAAAATTGTTGCTTTTTTAATGCTGAATATATATATAACTCATAGCTTGCGAAAGTGTTATACCATTCATCCAATTCCTCTCTCTCAGTCGCGCTAATTTTTCGTGTCAGCAATTGATGTGCAAGGTAATCTATTCTTTTTTCGTCCATTATTTGTGCTTATAACTATATAGCCACAAATAATGGGTACAACCCTACCATGTTTTTGAATTAATTGTATTTTCTTTTAAAAAGAGGAGGGGATAAGTGGGATTATATGATGCCCTTGAGGATTAAAATCAGGTAAAAATAATTACCAAATCTTTTTTTAATGACCTTTAGTGCGGTAGTAATATGTTTTTCGACTGTTTTTTCGCTGATATCAAGCTGTGTGGCTATTTGTTTGTTAGAAAGCCCCTCTTTTCTACTCATGGTGAATACCACCTGACATTTTTCCGGTAGCGAATTAATGGTTTGCATTAATTGATCTTCCAACAATCGCAAATCATAGAGATTAGAATCGTTGTGTTTAATGACTTTACTTTGCTCAGAAATATCCGAGATCATATTATCTTTTTTGAATTTCGCCGCTCTTTTCTTTAGAACTTCGAACTTGACAGCACCAGCGAGATAGCTCTCAAAACTAACTTTAATGATAAGTTTAATTCTTCTGTTCCAGAGATTTACAAAAATATCCTGCACAACTTCTTCTGCCTCATCTTTATCGTTGAGTCGTTTTGCGGCAACAAAATACATCTTCTCCCAAAACTTATCATACAAAAATTTGAAGGCCTGTTCATCATCAGACCTTAATAGCTCAGCTATCTCCTGATCGGTAAAATCATTGTAATTCGACATTTAGAGAAAGAAAATTGGGCAAAGATAACTAATTCAATCTTTAAAATGGTTCTATAATTAATCTACAGCTCAGTCCATAATTGTTAGTTTCTTCTAAATATCTATTTTGTTGAAACACACCACTACAAAATTTTAGATTAACACTGGTTATTCAAAAGGTATTCGGATTTTTAATTTTTTGCCATTTTGTAATGTGCGTGTATCGCGTGGAAACGAAGAATTTGGTTCTACATCCGGTGGGGAAAGCCGGCTATAGAAAGCTCGAACCATTAGCTTTTTGGGCTCTTTTCTTTTTACAATATTTCTAATCATCAGACAAATATCGAAATTGGAGTTTAATACGTCAACGAATTCCTACAGTCAATGGTTGTCCTAAAAATAATGATAAAATCACTTTTGGTTAATAGTGTATTTCTATCTTAGCATATTAAACTAAATGGTAATGCAGAAAGAATTTGCAAAAAATGTGGTTGAGGTTCTAAAAGATGACCAGACAATTATTGGATTGGCGGGGGCTGGTTCGTGGCTCACTAATGAAATGGACAAATGGTCGGACCTTGACCTGGTAGTTGTGACTAGAGATAATTTGAACGCTGATAAATCAAAAATGCTTGAATATGCCAGTCGTTTTGGAAAATTGCTTTCAGCATTTACCGGGGAACATGTTGGAGAAAAGAGATTGTTAATCTGTCTATATGACGACCCACTCCTGCACGTTGATATAAAATTCGTGACGCTTAATGAGCTTCGTGAAAGAATTGAAAACCCAGTTGTGCTGCTGGATCGTAATAATGAAATACAAACTGTAATTCATATGACTCAACCAGAATTTCCCATGCCCGATTTCCAATGGATTGAAGATCGGTTTTGGACTTGGGTTCACTATGGCTTACTTAAAATTGGAAGGGGTGAATATTTTGAAGCGTTAGATTTTATGGGATATTTACGTATGGTTGTCTTTGGTCCACTACTGCATATCAAAAATAAGAATTTGCCCCGCGGTGTACGTAGGGTGGAGACCACTCTGAGTATTTCTGACTTTGAGTTTTTGAGAGGTACATTGGCGCAGGATAATAAAGAATCTCTCCTAATAGCTGTATCCAATGCGGTAGAACTATACAGAAGCTTACGGGCTGATTTATTTAAAGATAGTATTTCTTATAATCAGGCAGAAAATTCAGTTATGGAATATTTTGAAGATTTAAAAATAGTTCTTAGGAGATAAAGCAAGACAGAAGCCATGCATCTTTAAAAGGCATTTTATGGAGTGACGTTGAGATGTTATAGATTAAACGTTTTTTCCGTAAAAACGGAATGGCAGTATGGTCATTCCGTTTTTTATTTGTCCAATCTTTTCAGGAGTTCATTTTTCTCACGCTCGCTTGCCAGTAAACGTTCGTATAAGTTTTCATTTTTTTCAATGACTTCGATGAGTTTGTCCAATGGATTGAAGGTACAGTGATTATTAAAAGTACTGGAACTACTATCGTTGAATGTGTTGAAATAATTAATCACGCCCTCTTCACTGAAATTTTTAATCCCTTCAACTGAAATTCCTAAAACCTTTGCAATTTTTTCCAATGTAGAAGTTTCCACCTCTTCGCTCTGCTCAATATTTGAAATCGTTTGCTGGCTTACTCCAAGTTGAACGGCCAAATAATCCTGTTTGATATTGCGAAGTTCACGAATTCCCCTGATCTTTCTTCCTATGTGCATTTTGCCAGATTTTGTCGATGTTTCCATAAGAACAAATATAATTATTTTTACGCTGGTATAGTATCAATAACTTTTGGTAAAACACCAGAACATTTGGTAGAACACAGCGGGCTTAGCCGGCATTTTTGATCCATCATCAAAAACAACCGATATGCAAGTAAAAGCCACTACATCCGTTCAAGCTCAGGAAGAACATTTCGCAGCCTTCATCAAAAAGTTGATTGAAAAATTTAACCCCTTACAAGTCTACTGCTTTGGAAAACACATGGAATTCACCCATAAGGAAGGTTCCTTTACCGATGAGGTAACTGAACAGAAATGCCAGTATTTTTTGCTCATGGTTACTGAAAGTATGACCAGAATCGAAAATGCTGCACAGGATTTCGCCAATGCCCATTGTCAATTTGGAACTGTGCACATCCTGGCACATGGAAAGGAAACGATCCTGTCTTCCATTCATGACAACAATAGGTTCTTTATTCACATCTCTCGTAGCGCACAACTCTTGTACAGCCAGGATGGCCTTTTACAACCATTGGCCTCGGTTGCTTTCATTCCCACACAGGCAGCAGTAAAAGCGACCAAACATTACACATATCGCATACAACTGGCAACAGGCTTTTTAGAAAGTGCCAAAGAATGCCAGCTGAAACAACGCTACCAGCTCAGCCTGTTTATGTTGCACCAAACGGTAGAGCAATGCTGTAATGCATTGATCAAGGTATACCTGGCTTATCGAAGTGATATCCATAACCTGAATAGACTCCTTCTTTTGTGCAATTGTTTTTCCCCTGCACCCTTAAAAATGTTCCTTTCTTCCCCTGAGGACGAAAGGTTATTCAACATACTGGTCAAAAGTTATTCCGCTGCTCGTTACAATGACAATTTCCAGGTAGAAGAGGCTGACGCAGAGCAGTTATACACCCGGGTCTCTGTTTTCGTAGCCCTCACGAAACTGATGTGTGGACAAAAAATTGATGCCCTTGCCAAAGAGGCAGAAAGCTATAAAAAACTTAAAGCCGAAAGGGAGGTATGCCAGGTTTGAAAAAGAAGGAATTACAAAAGCTTAATTATGTACCTGCAAAATACTTATGCTGATCGTAAAGATGCCTGCACAGGTGATGTTGCAGGCTTTTTTCTTTTTGCAGTTTACCTTAACTGCTGTATCTAATGTCCATCAACTGTGCTGTCCACTTGAAGTAGGTATGATGCGCTAATGTTCCGGCAGGTCACTCCTTTGTCATTGCTGAAGAGATTAAAATGACACGGATAAGGTTTTGCATAATTCTACTTATTTCATTAAAAATATTTTCTCCATAAAATATTCTGATTTGGGATGCAAAATTATGATAGTATGTGCTAAAAATTTAGCACTTAAAAAAGCCGCGAGGGGTGACAAGTTTGGACAAGCTTGGACAAGTTTGGACACGGGGTTCTGAAAATGAGGTAATTATGAATTATTGCTGTACGTTTGACTCAACGAATTTAACCTACCGGTAGTAGAGACGTTGAATTAACAGATTATTTACATTTAAAATTTTAAAAAAATGGGAACCGTTAGAAATGGAATACTAGGAAGTGTTTCAGGCTCAGTAGGGCCAGTGGTGTTGTGTACTTTCCGTGACAAGGAAGTAGTCAAATCAAAACCAAAAAAATCGTCAAAGCCAGCTGCGCAATCGCAGATTGACCAGCGAAGTAAATTTAAGATGGTTACAGAATTGATGTCGGCCCTTGCGGCAACAATTGAAGTAGGTTACCAGTCTTCCAGTAATGCCAGCTCGCCAATGAACAGGGCTGTACGTTATCATCTTGACAATGCGGTAACTGGCGTATCACCAAATTTCAGTATGGACTTTGCTAAAATGAGGCTGACCAGTGTGAATGCGGCTTCAATATTTGATACTGAAGTGGTAGCTGTGGCCGGCAGAATATTGAAAATGACCTGGGGAGTGTCAGAGGAAGCAGATGAAACCCTGAGGGCATTACGTGATACCGATTATGCCATGATCATGTTTTATGGTGAAAACACGAAAATCTTCATGAACCGGAACCGGTTGGCGGTTAGGGGAGCTGGAGAGCATACTGTGAAATTTCACCCCATGTTTGTCGGGGATAAGATCCATGGATGGATGTTCTTCTTGTCTAAAGACGGGAAAACAGTCTTCAGGGATACGTACCTGGGCGAATACACGCTTATTGCTTAGGGGCCATGACTAAGTAATATATCTCGAAGTCCTGGTAGCTGTAAGGGGGCTGCCAGGCTTCATTTCAACCTATATCTTTTTTACAAGTTCAACAATAGCAATGATGAATATGAAATTTTTTAATCTGCCCGACGAGCGGGTACGGAGAGAGGACACTCCAATTTTTAAACCTTCAGTACCTGTGCTGCTGTTTATTTTTTTACTGCTGACCTGGTGTTTTCTGCCGCAATGGCTTCACCGGATAGATGAAACAGCAGGAAATATAGACCAGAGCATCTGGCTGCTGATCTTGTTAAGCCTGATCACCTTCCTGCTGATCTGTGGCTTGTGCTGGTGGCTCATGCAACAATTCTGGCTGGTATTACAGCTTCCCCCAATTGAAATGATGGTTTCACAATTTAAAGTTCTTCCTATATGGCAGCAACTAAGTTTTTATTATGCATCCTTTGCTTTGTTTTTAGCGGCAGCATTGGGGTGTTTAATCGCAATTTGCTAAAACAGAAAGACTTAATAGCGGTGTCCGATTGCCGTAAGGAGCTAGTGAAGATCGCTTCAGATGAGTTGGGCGTAAAGGAGAAAACCGGGCACAATGATGGAGAAAGGGTAGAGGCTTACCTGAAATGTGTGAACCTGAAAAGGGGACAGCCCTGGTGTGCTGCCTATGTCAGCTGGATTTTTGCAAAAGCCGGATTCAGTAAACCGCGATCGGGCTGGTCACCAGACCTGTTTCCTTCTTCACGCCTGGCCAGGTCGGCACTCCCCGGAAATGTACTGGGGATTTACTTTGCATCATATCAGCGCATTGCCCATGTAGGACTCATTACTAATGTGGATGGCGAATGGATAACTTCCGTTGAGGGGAATACCAATGTAAACGGCAGCCGCGAGGGTGATGGGGTGTATAAAAAACTCCGGCACCTGAAAACCATTTACAGGATGGCTGACTGGATAGGAGAGAAGGAGGAGTTGCCATGATTAAAGTGTATGATTTGCCCTGGTTCATTTGTTTAATCCTGTTGAGCGGAATCATAAACGGCTGCGGAATGTTCAGGAATACGGTTAAAACAAAAGATTTATCCCAACAGGAGGCTATAGCAAAAACCAAATTCAACATACAGGAAGGGCAGGAGAATCTGAAAAAAACGATGAATGTTGTTGTCGATAAGGATTCTTCCGGATTGGTTTACCAATTCATGGTCTGGCCCAAAGGCAGATTTAGTTTTACTGCTGAGAAAGGCTTTGAGGGGGAGGCGGATAGTGTGAAACTTCTGGGTAATTCCTGGTCTCTTGGAAATCATCTGGAAAGTGTGGGTGTAGAGGAACAGCAAAAAACAGAATTGTTAACTACGGGAGAACAGTTGATAAAAAATAAATCCATAGAGGAGAATAAAAATACCAAAAGTTCGCCCAGTTATACATGGATCATAGGAGGGCTGATCGCCTTGTGTTTGGTACTGCTCCTCATTTTCATAAAAAAAATGACTTACTCAAAATGACCTGCAAATCCGGAATCCTCAAATTTCCGGATTGCAGTAAATGCTGAATAAGATAGTATGTAATCAAATTAAAATCAAGTTGATGAAAGTAGTATATAATAGTGCAGAGATAAACTATTTGATACCCAAGGTGATGGGATTTACCCTTTACAGTTTAACGGAAATTGGCGTCCGTTTAATGCATGAAAGAGATTTCTTAATTTCTATGGGATTCAGGGAGGAAATAAAACGTGAGGAGGACCCGATCTTTATCGTGAATAAGATGCTGGATACGATTGTTCAGGTCTCCCGGTTGTATGGACAGATCAATAGGGTAGATTATGAAGCGAGGGTGGATGACCATACCCATTCCCTGGCAAAGGATTTTTATGACCAGGCATGGGCTGGCCGGCCTTGTTGTGTACTCCTGTGCACAGAGGATCAGGTGATGGAATACTATCGTTTTATGTGTAATGTGTATTTCACGATGGCTTTTCTTTATCAGCATAAGGAGTTTGATTTCGAAGAAAAGTATGCAAAAGGTTTTTATGAGCACAAGCTTTCTATCCTGGATTCCCTTGATCAACGGGAGCTGAGTGTTGCTTTCCTGTGCGATATGGTGAAAGCGGCATGGAAAGTTGTTGATCGCTAATTGGGTTTTTGTTTAATATTTAAGTATAAAAACGATGAGAGGTTTTAAGAAAAAAGAGTTACTCACTTCAACTGATCTGGCGAAGCTTTTTCAGAAGAGCAGCCGTACGATTAGGCGATGGAGAGACAGAGGTATTCTTACGAAGAATAAAATTGGTGGCGGTTATTTTTACCGATGGGACGATATCCAGAGTATTCTGAGAGAGCTGAAAGATAAGCGGTATAAATAGAGAGTTGATGCAGATAATGATTTAAAAATTTAAAAAAAAATATAAAATGGAAAACTTAGTTAAGTATAAAACTGAAAATATTGTACCACTGGTAGCTGGTATTTTGGGTTATTCTGGTCTGGCATTGATCTGTCAGCATTTCAAACTTGCACAGGAAGGAGTTTATGCAAATTTGAAGGGTGTGATGTCTACAAATGATATCACGGATGAGGTACACGATTTATTGGAAAAACTAGACGATGAGTGTTCATTGATTCTTATGGATTCCAGAGATAAGATAAGCTCCTGTATGAATGCCATCGTTAGCCTACATGATATTAAGCTGCAGGAGTTGCTGGGGAGGCCGGAATTTACTGCAGATGTATATGATGTTTTCTATTCGTTGAGCAGTATTGACCCATGTGAGGAGGGAAAAGAGGAGTTCATTCGCGGGCAGATTGAAATTATCGATATTATTTATTATATGTCGAGTATAAGGGGACTTTATTCGCGCTTGTGTGATTTGCTGCTGACCGGAGAAATAGATTTGGACACGGAGTCTGAATATTGGGAGTTGGATATCTTTATGCCTCATGAGTTTATGTTCCCTGTGGAGAGTGGGAATAACGTGGTTCATTTACTGTCACAGCTTACAGCAGAACTTGATGAGAATCGCGAGAAATTGATGGAAATAGAAGGGAGACGAAAATAAATGCTAGTTTACGTTACAGGGCCGTCTGAATGATCAGATGGTCCTGTAAATTAGTTTGTTGACGTGGCATTACGACTGCGTTTACAAGAATTATGAGTTAAGCAATCGTTAGCAGAGAAAAACGTTGGGATAATTCACCTTCGCATATTTTGATCCGGCACCTGTATAGATTTGCGCATACACATGAGTCCTGTGTTGAATGATTTCAAAGGGTTATCATAATATTTAGTTTCTGTAAGGAAGAATGTTGTATCAATCTTTTTTCCGCGAAAAATGAGTTCTTCCTTATTATCCATCCATTTCAATTCCTCTGGCAATGGGATAGAAGTATCTGGGCAGAACTCGAATGAGGCAACGTTGTCTCCTTCAAAATCCAAAGCATGCGCCTTTCCTGAAGTTCTCATTTAATTGAATTTTGCCCGAACCAGCGCTTTTTAACGTGTCTTCTTTTATAGTTTGTCTTTCGATTAGAATTTCGAATTCTGATGGAGATAGAAGTAGGCACGATAAGATTGCTACAGTACGTTCTTTTTGGTTATTTGGCGTGAAAATTCCCCTCCTGCGAAGAATGGTTTTAATGTCAGCCTCAGAAATATAGGTCTGATTTGCTAAGTCTCTAATCATCTCTCCACTCGGAATAAATGAACTTGGATTAACTTTTGTGTTTGCCATTATTGAATCAATTTATTTTGGTAGGAGCCGATTTTTATTTTACTAGATGTACTTTGATCTGAAAAAAAGTCCAAAACTGTACGGACGCTATTTTCGTTCCCATTAATTCTATAATTGGGAAATAGGATTTCAATTGAACCAGCAAATGAAGCTGAAAGTTTATTTGCCATACCAACATATTTTTTTAAATCTTCCTCATTGAAGCTTTCTGATGTATACAGAACGATATGTTCTCCACTTGTATTTGAATATTTCATAGGTATAACGCTCGCGTTTATGTATTCCACCGGAAGGGTTGGACCAGTCTTTATCTTGATGTCTTCCCGGTAATTAAGACCCGTTTCGATATAAAGAAATTCCCATCCTTCAAATTGATGATCTGCATTTGTGAGTATAGTCCAGATAAATTCTGCCTGTTTTAGATCGACAAGATAGGCTGCCTCAAATTGAAAATCCTCAATATCATCTATTTGTGCACTTGAAGTTTCCGCTTTAAGATCTCTTTGCTCATCATTTTCGTCACCTGACAGCCAAAGTAAAATGCCGACAATACTTTCACTTTCAATAACCCCACTATCTAAGAAGTTTTGTGAAGTATCGCCCTTCACATTAGATCTATTGTAGCAATTACAGATGTAAGACAATTCTTTTAAATGAGACTTTAGTTTGGAATTGGGATATCTATCATAATTCTGAGTCGCTTTGACAGACACCACACCGTGAACTAGTCGTTGTTGAATTAACGGACAAGTATATAACTTTAGATAATCTATACCATGCGTTTCACGCCCCGGATGTTTCACGGTGTCATTGCAAGGTATTGATACGTTTTGTTGCCCATTAGTCCAACCAATGCGCTCTAAGAATCTGGTTGCAGCCTCCTCGCCTAGCTCTCCAGTCCTTTTTGAAATTTCTCCCATTTTGAATTTACGTTAATCTACTTTTGTCTAAAATATAGATTTTTCTTCAATGAACAAGTCATTGAATGAGTGATGTTAAATAGCTGAATAAGTCGAGACATTTTTTGTTGCAAAAACAAAAAATGCCAATAGAAATGTAAGACCTAAAATTCTATGATAATATAAACATTGTTCATATTTTGAGCGAATATTTATATTGAGGAATGAATTAGTCTATTCATACAGGATGTAGAATATAAATCTTCAAAGTAAAGATATTTCTACGCAAAAAGACTTTCGCATCTCTTTCTAACAAACGCTAAAAAGTCAGGATGTGCTGCGATCTTTGCATATTCTTTATTGTTGAAGCGGTGAAGAGCCTCGTCTAAGAATTGATCAAACTCAATGTAGCGGCTCTTCTCCTTGCGTTGGCTATTTAAGCCGGATAATTTTCCGTTAATAACCCTTTTGAATTTATCTACCTCATCTTTTGGATTCAAATCAGAAGCGATTTTGTCAAGAAGTTCACGCCAATCTCGGGTGTCTTCCGTTATCGCAAACTTAACATCCAATGACCACCAATGGGTTATGACTCCGAGGTTATTGTGGATATGATAAGACTGAAAATGAGGAAAAGGAGTAGGTTGAAAGTCACTGTTTTCTGATTGATAATAGCCTTGAGTACTATCTGTACCGCCTGAACCTTTGACTACGTTGCTTTCTTCAACACAGAATGCGATCTTTCCAGGAATATATTTGCACATGTGACGGGCAATATGTAGTGAATTAAATGGAGAATTAGCCATAAGTGAACTTTGAATTTCTACCACGTTACCAGATTTCGCAAATAAATTCTTGATATTCTCTTCAGGCATCAATATTTCAGTTATTTCTGTTATAGCGCTGTTCAATCTTATTTTTGCTGCGATTTCGGATACACCACATTTGCGCTTGATTTGATCAATGAGAAATTCTGGATCAGGATTCACATTAAATTGCTCCAGAATGAAGTCAATAGGCATCAGCAATTCGGATGCAAATCGGTTGGCTTCGCTTTCGAGAATCCAATATTGTTTATCTCTAATTGATGTCTTTTCGTTAATATCGATTTCGTCAATTATAGTTCCCAAATGCCATGGGATAATGATGTGCCCCAGCTCGTGAGCTAATGTGAATCTTTGTCGCACTTGAACAGCATCATCATTTACAATGACAGTAGGGATTTTTCCCGGTTTTTTGAGGTTTATACATACGCCATCTACTCCTTGTATAGGTATAGATTTATAATATACCTTAGCATATTGGTTAACTAATTTATTAAGATCAAATGGAACTACTAGATTATGTTTTTTTAGAATTCTTCGAGCCATCCGTGCTTGCGGGCTTACAGTTAATCCCATAATTTTTCGCTATCGAGCCACTTTTTAAGTTGTCGGGATTTTGTGGTGTCATCTGATCTCGCCGCCATAGCAAACTCATGCTTCATCAGGGAAACTATATCAGTATTTGTTTTATGTGCGGCAACGATGATAGGAAGGTAGCTTTCGTCTTGAACGAATAGCGTATATTCTTTATGCGTCATCCCAAGGTAATGATAAAGGGTAATATTTACATCATCATCATCATGCCATTGGTCGATATAGTCATCGACATCCGTGGTTAATGCATATCCATGTATGCAGTCTTCTATGAAATTAGACATTGATTTTCCTCCCTTTTACAGCGTGTTTAATGTGATTTCCTTGTGGGTCGTACACGGCCATATGGCGTCCTCTTGAATTGAAAACTTCGATCTCTCCGTGCAGTGAGTCCCAGGTGAATAGCCGTTTGCTGTCTTTTGAACGCCACCGTTTCTCGCCGTTAAATGCTCCTAAAGAAATGCAGTCATCTAGAAAAGATGGTTTAGGTATCGGTTTTCCTCCCAAGTTTTTTTTATTTTAAAGTTAGTTAATATTCTACACATAACACAGCGGTAAGTGTTTAGGGTGAAATTTTTATAGATGAAATATCTCTCCTATGTTTTATTATTGAGACCGACAGCCTTATACAATAAATTTCAACCTTGGATCATGTTGTGGCTTTTCCGTTTTGTAAGTAGGCTGAATCGAGCCTAGGCTTGGTCTCCCCTTGGATACGATAGATAGATTTTTGCGCCTTTTTCATTTGATAATAATGAGATTGTTACCTCATGAGAAAAGTTGCCTGATTGGATATTGGCTAATGCTTGAGTTTAGGAATCATTTCAACTATTTTGTATTGTCTCCAGTTCCTTAATTTTTGCTGCTAGTGCTTTCGTATCACTACGTCCGGTGAGCAATTCCAACGCCAGATTGTAAAATGGAAGAATCATTTTTGGGAACGATTTCTTTTTATAAGGGTTGGGTTCTGCATTCATGATGGCTTCTTTGATACTCTCTGCATTAGCCAGCAGGTTGATTGCCCTAATCAGTTCACTTGCTGCCCCACGGTCTGCAACTTCATCAATGAGGTTAAAAAAGAAAGCATCTGTTATCCGTATACCCCCTTTATTTTCATAGTAGGTCAACTGATCGTTGATTTCAATTTGTTCAATTGAGGCAAAATTGAAATTAATATTATGCCCACCAAAAATTCCGAACTGCTCGTCAATCCAGAAACCGGAATCATGCAACTTACCATAAAAACTGACAGTGTTAAAGAATCTCATACCGCCGAGCCCTTTTGCTGTGCCTATAATGATACCATTCGCACCTAGTTGTGTGTGAAGCTGAGCATACAGAAAGGGTATATTTCAAAAGTTTCAAGGATCGTATACCTGCCGAAACCATTTTCCTGGAAGCAGTTGGTACGGGAATTGACCCACTCGACATCGTTGAACGTGCAGTAAGGGAACGCAATGCTCTGGCTGTTAACTGCGGTAAAGAGGTTGATGAGGTTTGGGTGGTATTTGATAAGGACGATTCCGACAAATCGCATGGGAAAGTAGCCCGTTTTGAACGGGCAATTGAACTAGCGGAAAAGGAAAAATTTAAACTGGCGTTCAGTAATGAAGTGTTTGAGCTTTGGTTGCTGCTTCATTTAAATGGCATCGATCCCGAGGTCGCAATACCTAGGAATGATATTTACAATGAACTGCAACGTCTGATCCGCGGATTTTCCGGGTACGAGAATTTTAGCTATGCACATGGCAACAGTGATATACTTGAAAAGATAGCAGTGCTTGGAGATGAGCAGGCTGCGTTCAAAAGGGCAGATATCCTCGAAAAACATCATGTGGGTAAAAGGACTTTATTGGATACAAATCCCATGACCCTAGTTCACCGTTTAATCAATTCACTTTATAGCTGGATTGCTTACTATTCATATGAATAAGCACATAACGGCAGAATTTAAGGTACAAACTCGTCAACTATTTTCCCGACATCTCTCCGTGACCACCTACTCTTTATCGCGGCTTCTGTTTAACTGTGTGTGATTTGAACAACGGTATTATTCTTCGTCTGCAGACAGCATTTGGTTTACGTGACTAATACTTCGCTTTTAAAAATTCTACCTATTATAAATTCCGGTTTATAGAAGCCAATAAAATCAAATCATCGATAAAATGGTTCGAAAACTGTACCTTCTTAAGTACAGCGAGCAATATATAACCAAATCCTGAAATCTTCAATGTTTAGAAACAATGCATCGGGGCGCATAGCTTGTAATATTTTCGGTTCTGCACTGTCTGCCCAGGCTGCGGCTACAACTGGGATACCCACCTGCCGGCAAGCGGTGATGTCACTTGGGGCATCACCAATATAAACAACTTCGCTTTTATGTATATCACTCCATTGATGAAGAACAGACTCAATCCCCTGGACTTTCCTGGGACCGGATGGAGAGCCTGTTTCAATGATGGAAAAATATTTGGTGAGTGAGAAATGCCTGAGAGAGATTTCCGTACTATGTTTCCCTTTTCCGGTATCAATAATAAAGATATTATAAAAAGCCTGTAATATAAAAAGGCCCTTATTAGGCCTATTCATATTTATATATTGACTCTTTCGATATTATTTTCAGACGGGATTCGAACTCGTACGCTTAAAAAGCACAAGCTTGGCAAGCTTGCATGTCTGCCAATTTCAACACTGGATCAATTTATGTTAAACAAACTGTATGCCAAAGGCTATTAGTTAATTGTAGATGAAAGTATGTCATAAAGAAGCCTATTTTGAGTGAATTTCTGGCATAAATCGTTATATTGGATGTGCCAAAACCTGTTAAACTTGCGATTGAAAAAAAATGCATATACAACAAATACTTCAAAAATATGATGATCCATCTCGTAAGGATTTCGAAGAATATCAGCTAAATTCAGAACTAAATAAAAATTATACTAAAGTAAATGGTGTATTGCCAGTCAACGATTTGGCGGAGTTAATGGCTTTTGGCTTCTATGAAGATTATCAAGATAGAAAGACAGGTTGGGGGACTTACTTTGGACCAATGACGGTAATACCTAACGATAACGGAACCGTCACAGAGTCCCCTTCAATACGATTGGTAAACACTGAAATCTTAAATTATTGGTATACCAGAGCAAAAATTGCTAAGCATCCAATTTTAATAGCACGTTATAGTGGTTTAGTATGGGATTTTACTAAATATGTGACTCAAAATCAACCAGCGCCTGAAATTGCGAGGGTTTATATAAATGCAATAATTACAGTTGCATTGGAGAATTACTATATCAATGAGATCAATGTGTTTTCAAAGCTTAAAAGTGCATTATCAATTGCTATTCTACTAAGTGATAAAGAACTAATATCAAATTGTAAAAACACCATAATAACGTTTGAAAATACTATCTCCAAGGATTTACTCCCTGGTATTTGGGGACATGCTTTTGATTTGTTGATGTTTAACAAAAAGGCGCAACTTTCAGAGGACGAAGAGAAATTGATAATTGATGAGCTTGAAGCAAAGCTAGAAAGATTGCTATCGAACGATGTACATGAACTTAAAAATACGATTTGGCCTGCCCAAAATTCGGCCACAAGACTTGCTGATTACTATCGAAAGAGAAGTCAGAAAGAAGATGTTTTTCGCGTTATCTGTAAATTTGCTGATGCTTCCGAGCAATCTGTAAAAGGTGCGTCTGTTGCTGAAATAGCTGGAAATGCCCAAGATTTATACAAACTTTATACTAAATATCATTTAAAAGATAAGGCTGCAGAAATGCTGTTAAAAGTCCGATCATTTGGAAATAAAGTTCCTAGCGAAATGAAAACTATTGGTACTGATCTTAATATTCCAACTGAAAAAATTAAAGAGTATCTTGATGGTATGACAAAAGGCGGTCTAGCTGATACAATCCAAAGACTATTATTCACCTATGTTCCGATAAAAAAAACGGAAGAAGGAATTTTAAGGAAAAAGGCAGCTAATGCGCCAATATCCTATATATTTACTCAGCAATTAATTGATAGCAGGGGAAGACCAATTATAACTATTGGTCCACTGGAAGAAGATTTCGACGGACACTTAATCAAGGAAATTAGCAATAATCTAACCATACAGTCAATTACCCTTAGATTTCTTATTGATGAAATGATTAGCAAGTTTGGGTTCAATAGTTCAGATATCCTGGAGAAATTAAAAGATTGTCCTGTAATTGACCAGCACCGGCTAAAGATTATTGAAAAAGGTCTCGATGCCTATTTCGAAAATGATTTTGTTGTTGCCATTCATTTAATAATTCCTCAGATTGAAGAAGCGATACGAAATATCGTTGAATTTGGTGGCGGCAATGTCCTAAAAGAATCTCGAGGTGGTGGATTTCACTTAAGAACATTTGACGATATACTACGAGACAATATCATCAGCGAATCCCTAGATGCAGACCTAGTAAACTATTTCAAAATTCTTTTCACAGATCAAAGAGGATGGAATCTTCGAAACAACGTTTGTCATGGCATGACCAATTTGGAAGATTTCAATTTCCAAACAGCCGACCGTCTTATACATACACTTCTATGTTTATCACTCATAAAACATATCGAATAAGCTCATTTACACAACAAATATACGTTGATTTAAAATACTGGAAAACAGTTTGTAATAGGTGGATTATTCCAGGGCTGGAATCCAAAATTTAGGATTTTGGAAATGCCAATGATGATTCTGGAAAATGTGGTTATGGAAAATCAGACGTATAGAGCTATATTTTAGGTTGGCATAGTAGTAGTTGATTAATTACCATAGGGGCTCTGGACGGATATAAGACCCTTGTTTTCCTGATCTAACTAAGATATTCCGTGCACGAAGAATTGGAAGTTACAATGTGAACCACATCAAGAAGTTGGCCCGCAACGAGAAACTGATGGACAGGATCGTGCTGGACTATGACGATGTGAGCAATGAGAATGATCGTGTTCCGGGAGAGGGCTGAGCTGATTGAGGCGGCCGTGGCAAGCCCTGCCGACCCAGCGCAGGCTGATCTGGGAACTCAGTCGCAATGAGGGACTGAGTTCCCAGATCAGATTGCCGAAAGGCTGAATATTTCCAAGAATACTGTAAAAAACCAGATGGTGCACTTCCTAAAGCATGTCCGTATTTACCTGGAAAAAAGAGCTAGCCTTCCAAGCGTGGCTGCGTATCTTTTTATAGCCAATAGTTAAAATCCCTACATATCGGTTTGTCCGGAAAACTAAATGATCCTGAATATTTTTCTGGATAGATCGAGTTTACCCAATAAATCCTCCAAATCGGTTTTGGACTGCTGAAAGTATCTCATTAAGTTTCCCATATTGGTGATCAGGTAAAGGCTTTCCATATTAATGCCTACCACATTATCAAGGCATTTTCTCGTGCTCGAGGCCATTTGATGGGTGTCTTCATCAGCGCTCAGACGGTCGAGCTCTTTTATCATGGGGGCAAAATAGTCGTTGTTGAGCACGCGGTAGTCATATTTTCCATTATGCTGATTGGGCATGACCTGTGTTCCATAAAGGTAATCCAGCGTTTTGAACTTATCGCCCTCCAGTGCTGCCATGCCGCCTTTATTGAACAATTTGTTTTTGTATACGTATAAGGCATGCAGGAGTTCCTGGAAATTGACAGTCAGCTTATCATTCCTTTTTCCTATTTCTTCCAGCCCCTTTACAAAGGTATCCTTTAGCAACAGGCTATTGGATTTGATAATGCTGAGCTGTAGATTGATCTGACCCGCCAGCGATACGGCCTCCTGATAGTCCTTGAGGTAATAGCGGTTTATGTATTCCAGCAGTTCAGATTTGTCGAGTGATTCGAAGTTTTCGCATTCAAGCGAAGCGATACTGACCATCTTGGGTGGTTCGTTTGGGTTCGCCGTGCGGTGATCGATGGACTTTTGGATTTCCTCGGCCTGTCTTTCCAGTGGCTTAACAAGCGTCTGAAGCTCGGTCTTCCATCTTTTGCCTATTTTTTTTGTCCGTTTGATATTTGACCAACTATCGATGAGTTCCTTCAGCACAAGACCCAGTACCAGTGTGATTACCGGAAGTATATCCTTGTACCACGGACCGCTTGCTTTGCCTGCAGAATTTTCCAGTTTGACCCGGATAGTGTGATCGGCGCTGGTCGACTTGATCTTTTGTCCGTTGTTTAAGGCGACAGGCGGTTGGGCTAAGGCCTTGGCTGTATCAATTTTTTTTCCATTCGCAGAGACAACCTGTTGCACGGCTGCCGTCTGTTGAACTGCCCTGCTACTGATGGAAGCAAGTGATAAGGTGATCACCAGCACGATCGAAAGCTTGTTTTGTGAAAGCATGTAATTGGAGTTGATTTTTTTTCGTTCCGCAAATATACCCATTTCGGACCTGACCTTTACAGGTCTGGATAGAGCCGGAGAAAAATTTTCCAACGATCTGATACCACTCTATCAGCAGGAATTACATGGAGCGTGGTTACAAGTTATGTGGATTTCCGCAGATAGGAAAATATATTAATAATCTGTAAATTTACAGTGAAGAACAAAATATAAATCAATGCTCCAAGATAATACCCCAGATGCCGCGGAATCCAGTGCGGGAGATGACTTTCATATCCTATGGTCAATCCAGAAATGCCTAAAGCTGATCAACTTTGAGCCAAATGGCTTAAAGGCGATTTCGGTGGAGAACCTCTCTACTTCAGACAGTTCGTACCTGAATACCGGTGGAGGGATGAGCCTGGGTGTGGACCTGACCGAATATTACGGTGGAACCAGCATCATGGATTCCAAGCAGATTGTTGTTTCCCAGCTCAAATATAGTACGAGAACCCCTGACAAAGACTGGACAGCAGCAAGGATCTGTACCAGTAGCAAAGGGGGATCGGAAGGCTCGATCATTGACCGCTTGGCGCAATTCTACCACAGGCTTTCAGCTCAGGTAGACAGGTCAATATTACTTGACAAGCTCATCATAAAACTGGTGAGCAACCGCCCCGCCGCTGACAAGCTCGTTAAGGTTTTGGAGATCTGTAAGTCGGTGATCTGCAAGCAGTGCTCAAATAAAACGAGCATGAGCGAGCTCAAAGCGAAACTTACTGCAGGCCAGCAAAAAGATCTTTCCCGTCTGCTGAATGCTTCGAAACTCGATCAGGATCAGTTCGTGGATTTCATCAGCGTGCTTGACCTGTCCGATTGCAACCAGTCCTCTAGGTTCCAGCTCGAACAGCAGATTATAGCGGCTATAACCAAATGGACTGCCTTCAAAACTTCACTGGAATATACCTATCTGCACAAACTGATCTGGGGAAAGATGATGCCCGAACAGAAGCAGATCAATACTGTTGTACTCTCGGATGTCATCCTTGCCTTCGGACTCGCCGATATTTCGGCGATTTTTCCAGTAAACAATAAGATTACAGCGCCGGAAAAGCTGGTGCTAAGAGAGCAGCTTGTTACCATTAAAGAAGAGCTGCTCAAACCGGAGAACCAGCTCATCTGCCTGCACGGTGGTGCCGGCATAGGAAAATCTACGCTTGTCAATATGATCCCCGGCGTTCTTCCGGAGGGTTCAGTGTCGGTCATTTTCGACTGTTATGGCGGAGGAAGTTATCTTGATCCGGAAGATCGCCGGCACAAGCACCAAGCCGGAATCCTTCAGATCTGCAACGAACTTTCCCTAAAGGCGGGCTCCAGTTTGCTGCTTAGTGAAGACAAGCCTGACGAGTTTTATCTCAAACAACTAAAGGAGCGGATGAGTTCCGCGCTTGCCATTATGCGAGCGCTCCATCCAGAGGCTGTCCTCGCCATCATACTGGACGCAGCCGACAACAGTGTCACCGCATCGGAACTCTACGATGGCAGGACCTTTATCAGGGACCTTTCAGAGATGCAGTTTCCCGAAGGCTGTAAGATCATTCTGTCAGCCAGGACCGAAAGGCTGGGTACCCTGAAGCTGCCAGAAGAGGCAATGCCCATCCCGCTAGATCCTTTTTCCGATCGGGAGACCAGATTGTTTCTAGAGGGATATTTTCAGGATGTTTCGCAAGAGCAAGTCCTTGAGTTCAAAAAGCTGACCCATGCAACCCCTAGGGTGATGGCCTACGCACTTGAGCTTCCGGGTAAAAGCCTCAACGACAAACTTCTTCCACTCAAACCAGACGGGAAGACCCTGGAACAGATCTTCAAGTTGCGTGTGCGCGAGGCAGAACGCAAAGCTACCAAAAGACAGGTAACCGCTTTTTTGAAACACCTGATTGCCATGCCACGGCCGGTTCCGATGGACTTTGTCATCAACGCTACTGGTCTTAGCGAGGCCGCGATCGGAGACATAAGGGTAGATCTTTGGCGGGAGATCCTCGAAAATAGCCATGAATTCACGTTCCGTGATGAGGATTTTGAAACTTTCTTGAGAAAAAGCTACAAGCTCGGCCAGTCCGATTATGAACATATCGCGCTAAAGTTGCTGGAAGCTGCCCCTTCAGATGAATATTCCAGTACCCACCTGTCGAATTTTCTGAGCAAATCAGGTATGTACGCCGAGCTCAGGGACATCGTAATCGAAAAAAAATACCTCAGCTACCCGCTTGACCCGGTAAAAAACAAAGAGGTATTCATCGAACGGACCAAGGCGGCCATGCGCATGTCCACTTCCGAATTCGATCCCCAGGATTTCATCAAACTGCAGATCATATCGGCCGAAGCCGCCAAGACCAATAGCGTGCTCGAGGAAATTTTGCTGGAAAAGCCGGACCTGGCGGCAAGATACGGCAACCTGCAGACCAACCAGAAAATCTACTTCCAGTCGGGCAATCCAGGCTGGTTCGGCAAGATTCACTATCGCAATGCAGCCGTGTATGCCAGGCAGAAAGAGACCTGGGATTTGGCCAAACAGCACCTGCGCAAAGCCAGGGAGTGGGTAGACTACCGCAATAAGCTCGATGAGGAAGAATTCAAGGAATACCGCCTTACCACCTATGATCTTGCTTTTGGAGCTGAGGCGGTACTACATCTATTTGGCGTGGACAAGGCCATTGAATGGCTCGGCAAGTGGAAGCCCAGGGGAGCAGTATACGATGTCGTGGATGTCCTGCTCAACAATCTTTTTGCCCTGGGCAATACCGTTCAGGTGGATCGGTGGCTAAAAAAGAATGGCGACCAATTGCGCATAGATCTGAGACTGCTGATCGTACAGGTCTATTTTTTAAACGGCGTTAAAATTCCGCTCGATCTGAAAAAGATTTTGGCAGATATTGAGTTGCTTTTCAGGATATCCAAAAAGGAGGATGAGCTGGTGGAGACCATTGTCGCCTGCTGTGAGGCCTGCCTCGCTGCTGGCATGCGCTATGAGGAGGTTAGGCCCGTACTGGGGCTGATCGACATTCAGATTCCCGGATATCCCCCTAGCTTTTATTCCGCCGGCCGTTCTGAGATGGAGCGACTGGATCTGCTACTAAGAAAGGGTTTGATCCTACATTTGTTCGAAGAGAAGTCCTTTACGACAAAGGATTTCTATCCCCAAAGCCTTCAGGAAAAAAATGCAAGTACAGACCACAAGGTTCGCTCACAGGTAGAGGACCATGTGAAGCGCTTTGAGCGAATCTTAGGGCATCTATTGCCCGCCTACAAGATTAGGGGAAACTATTTTTTCAGGAAACAATCATCGAAGGCTCAGTTGGAAAATTTGGGCAGCCTGCTCTCCAATTTCAACAGCGACTGGGAGCTCAACTACTACCAGCGACATGAGGCCCCCGGCCTTCAGAAGTTCATTATATTAAAGCTGTTGGATATTGCCTTTCATCAAAAAGGCGATGGTCTGCTCCATTCGATCAGTGACCGTATTCTAAAGGGCGAGCTCAAGGAGATCGATTTGTTGCTTTCGATCTGTGAAAAGCTGGGGCGTAAGGAGCGCCTTCGCGAAACGGTGATGGCCATTCTATCCCATACCGAGCAGATCATAGACTTGGCGAATCTTTCGGGGAAGGAGATTATAGACAACTTTACCAGGGCTGCAGTAACCGCTAGCCGCTGCTCGCTGGAGGCTGGAAAATACTATTTTGATAAAATGGTGCAGGCTTCGACCGAGATCGATTTCGAGGCTTTCGACCAGATTCGCAGCGTCCATGAACTGAGCAGGCACATACCGCCACTAGAGAACACAGACCTTGCCATCCAATTTTTTAGATACGCCGAATACTGCCACCAGCGGATGCGCAGCTGGGACGGGTTCCCCTGGGAGGTGGTAGTACCGACTTTGGCAAAACTGGACATCCGTACGGCTTTTGCTGTGGTCTGTCAGTGGGACCATAGGTACGTCCGGTCCACCGATCGACACTACATGGAGCTGATCACTGCTGCACTGGAGCAGGAATTTATTCCGGCAGATATGGCTACCGGGCTACTGGCCATGAACAGGTACTATTATGACGGCCTGGCGGATTATCATAGGTTGCTATTTAAGAGGATAGATGCGTTGAAGGACCATAAACTCAAGAACCAGGCACTGGTGCAGATCATTGCAGACATGAAACTGCACCGGCCGGGAATGAAGAATACGGCGTTTTTGAAAGGATTTTTGGATCTTATCAAAAACGGCAAGTTCACCGACAGGGCGATAATTAGGGACCTGGAAGGGTATATTGCAGAATTGGAAGCCATCATCATACCATTCCCGGAAGAAGAAGCTGAGAACGCTAAGAAATCCGACAAGCAGCAAAAGACGCTGTATTCCAAAGTGCTGAAAAAGCATGCAAAGGTCGCTCCAGGTGTTTTAAAATCAATTCTTGATGAGATCAGGGCTGGGGAAGAACACGCCTACGTAAACATACGGCAGTTGTTCCGCGAAATTACAAAGACGGCAAAGTCCGGGGACTATATCACCTACCTTGACGATCTGGTAGAGGTGGACGGCATAGGGGTTTGCTACAATGATTTTGAAGATGGACTGAAGATCCTTTTGGACAATTGGAAGGATGACAGGCTGGTCGGCGACTGGAAGAAAATAGCATTTGACAAGATCGTCCAGAGCTGGTTTTATATCTTTTTTTCGGACGATTACATTAGCTACAGCTCCTTGAAGCGTTTGTCGGCGATCCTGGGCATCCAGGAGCGCGACTTTGCACTGGGACTGATCAGGATGATTCCGGAGAAGCTGGACAGTTTTTCATCCAAGGTCCTCTATCAAATGCTCAGCTTCGTCTATCCGCTCACCGTAACAGATGAAAAAAAGCAGGTGTTGGAGTGGATACTGTCCAGATGGTCTGCGAAGGTTCCAGACGATTATGCGGTAACCGGGGCCTCCGAAATCATGCAATCGGGAAGTCCGGCCAAAGTGGTGGCGAATTTTCTGCGCTATCACCTGGGGCACCCTAAAAAGAGGGTAAGGTGGATCACTGCCCACATCCTTCGTCGAATGGTAAGGCTGGGCAATACCGATGTGATCATCTCGCTGCTGGGTCAGCAGGACCAGCAGGACTGCCATCCCTTCCAGGACCAGCAGAATTTTTTCTACTGGATGTCGGCAAAGCTTTATCTGTGGGTGGCCATTGCACGCATCTGCCAGGAAAGCCCGGAAGTGATGCTGCCGCTGAAGAATTATATATTGGCGGAAATCAGGGACCGGAAGCTGCCGCACGCTCAGATCAAATATTTTGCGAAGCTTGCTGCAAGAGCCATCATAAATTATCAGCAAACGGCATTTGACGCTGTGGAGAGAGATGAAATCGAGAACGTACTTTCCTCACCTTTTGAGGTCATCAAACTCCAGCAGACCGAGTATCCCGAAGACCGGGAGCATACCGACTTGAAATTCTCTTTCGATTCCATGGATACCCTTCCTTACTGGTACGAGCCGCTGGGAAGGATATTCAGGGTTGGTAGCTATCCGGTAGCCGCAATTGCCGATAAGTTCATCAGCGAGCATTGGGGCTACGTGGGAGATGTGAGAAAAGACGACCATATCCGGGATTCGGATTATAACGAAACGGGCAACCGGCACGGTTCTGAGCCGCGGGTAGAAAACCTCAGGAGCTACTACGAATACCACGGGATGTTCTGTGCGGCCTTTACGCTGTTGCAGAGCAGGCAACTTGTGGTGGTAGAGGATAGCTGGAGGGAAAGCTGGGAGGAGTGGCTCGAAGGATGGGCCACTTGCTGGAAAGATTTCTGGCTATCGGATTTTAACCAGCCAACTCCACTGGTGAAAAAATACTGGCTCAACGACCAACAGGGAAATCCTGACTGGGAATGGGACATCGGGCAGGCGGATTTTGATGGGCTACTTGGGCTGGAACAGAAGGATACCCTTGTAGTGCACCTGGGCGCTACGGTTTATATCGGAAAGGACACCGAATCCCTGAGCCTCCGATCCGGGCTTGTAGATCCGCTGACAGCGCCTGCATTGTTGAAATCTTTCCAGACCAGGTCGGCAAACGACAACTACATTTCCCTGGAGGACGATGACGATCACGAGGGCTATGAGACCCGTAGCCTGAAGGAAAGGTTTCCCATGTTCAAGATAAACGGATGGCTGAGGGAGGAAAAGACAGAGGTGGAAGGCATAGACGACAACGATCCGCTGTTCAAGGATGTTTCCAAATCGAGGATAAGAATTGGCAATGCTTTCCAGCAGTGGAGCGGCTGTGAGTTTTCAGCGGATTTCGCCTACAGCTACAGGGGAAAGCCAATCGAGAAGAATAGGATTTCTGAACTTTGGAGCTGGTCTTCTGTTAGCGAAAAGGACAGCTATAGCGAATTTTCGAGCAATGGAGTTTGCCTGCGCATGAACAGAGAAGAGCTGAAAGCTTTCTTGAAGGACCAGAAAAAGGATCTGATCATAAAGGTCGAGATCAAGCGGAGCGTGGAACGACGCGAGCACAAATATTATCCCGCATACACCAAAATTTATTTATTCAGAGCAAATGGAAGAATTGAAATACTCTCAGGAGACTATAGCACTTGGTAAGAAGCTGATCAGGGATTTCTCCGCACACGATAAGCGTGATCTTACCCTTGGCTGGATGGCCCATTATCTTTCCGAGCTGATCGTCTCGGCCGAACAGGAGCAGGAAGAGGCAAAGAAAGCGGAGCTGAACAGGCAGGCCTGTGAAATGATCCTAACACTATGGCAGAACCGGAATGATTTTCCAAGGGGAACAAGGCCCCTGACAGGCCTGTCTTCTGCGGTAGAGGTAATCAGATCGCTGAGAAAGCGTGATCCAGGATTGGATTACTGGCAGCGCAACATGGAATACAAGCAGAACGGGCCCTGGGGAAATTTTGCGGAAACGGTGAGAAATTCATCGGAGAACATCTTTGCGCTTGCTGTTTTTGCCAGCGTTACCGAGGATGCGCTGACAAGGGAAAAGGAGTGGTCTGAGTTTCCAAACCTCTTGTCCGAGCAGGAGCGGGAGATGCTGGAATATATAGATGAGATCCTGACCCGGGATGAAGCTCCCATTAAGATCCGTTTCACCAGCCCTGGCAAAAAGGAAGAGCCCAAGGAGGTCGAAAAGATGGACAAGGTGCTGGCCAGGATGGAAAAGCTGCTGAAAAAGCAGACTGCCCAATTTGATGCGCTCAAAAGGGCAGTCCTCAAAGGCAGGGAGCTTGACGCCAAAACGGATAGTGATGATGATTGGGAAGATGCCTTCTATAATCTGCATGATTAAAGATGGCGAGTTGCGACCATCAAGTTATTGCGACTGATTAGCCTAAAAACAGGTGCTCTAGTCAACTCATTTCGATCACTATAAATTAATTTTAGGGAAAACTTAATGCGATTAATGTATAGTGAATGTATAGTGAATGTATAGTGAATGTATTGCAAATGTTAAAGGATGAAAAGTAATTTTATTGAATTTAGCTATCCATGTTTCCTAGGTTTTGGTTACAGAATCTTAATATCAGCCAATATACAAGGTTTGATTATGAGTTAATGAATTATATTGAGCTACAAACTATAGAAAAACCGTTACAAATACGTTACGGAGCAAAATTTGGCAATTCCAAAAATAGTTATTAAATTGCTTCTGTAAGTCTGAAACAAAGATTTTTGTCCCGTATAGGACTGTCAGACCAGAAGACTCATAATCTTTTACTCTAGCTGTATCATTTAAAATAACTAAGCCTTTTTCATAATTGTCTTATTAATTTCGGTGTCATATTTCTATGTTTTCTAATGGTATTAAGGCGATTTTCACCAGATCTTCCAAAAATTGGTTCGTTCTTAATATGTCTGCCGGTACAACCCCTTTTTACGCAAGTAAGGAGGTTTTTTTGTCTGAAATCTGCCGATCAATTCAAAAACAGGGATTTTTACGGTTCGATTTTCGGTTAGTGTATATGAAACAACCCAGTAGTATTATGGGAAGCTCAGAAACAATTATGATTATTTATGCCCAAGACGATCCACACTTGGGCATAAAAATTTTTGGAATCAGGAGAGAAATGGATAATCAAGATATCCTTTAGCGCCACCTCCATAGAAAGTTTGGCGATCAGGAGTATTTAGAGCAGCACCCTTTTCAAACCGAGCTACCAAGTCTGGATTCGCTATATATAATGTCCCGAAAGATACTAAGTCTGCATAACCTTCTTCTATGGCCTGATTTGCAGTTTCTATGGTAAATCCACCATTGATCATGTAGGTTCCATTGTAGAATTTTTTATAATGCTTGGCGGTATTGATGATAGCTTTCATTTTATTTTCCTCGTCCAAAGAATATCCGGATATATGAAGGTAGGCCAATCCATAGTTGTTCAGCTTTTTACAGATGTATTCAAAAATAGCTACTGTCTCGTCATCTTTAATTATTCCATAAGTGTTTGATAAATCGGGAGCTAAGCGTACCCCAACTTTATTCAATGGTACTTTTTCACCTATTTTTTCTAAAACATCGAAAAGAAACCTAGCTCAGTTTTCGATACTGCCTCCATATTTGTCAGTGCGGTGATTAGAACATTTCGCAAAAAACTGATGGAATAAATACCCATTTGCGGAATGGAGTTCAACACCATCAAAACCGCTAGATACCGCGTTAATCGTAGCTTTTTGGAAATCATCGATGGTTCTTTCGATATCTTCGCTCAACATCGCCTTTGGAGTTATAATATCAGTAAAGCCATTTTTCGTAAACGTCTGGAAGTTTGGATTTACAGCAGAGGGAGCCAACGGAAGCATTCCATTTAACAAGTCTGGATGCGATATCCTGCCAACATGCCATAGTTGCGCAAAAATCTTACCTTCCTCTTGGTGTACACCATCTGTTACTTTTTTCCAACCTTGTATTTGTTTGCTTGTATAAATGCCAGGGACATCTATATAACCAGTTGCATTTTCATTAATGACTATTCCTTCCGTAATAATCAAACCAGCGGTTGCTCTTTGTTTATAATATTTAACATGAAGTTCTGTGGGTGCAAGGCTAGTACTATCAGCCCTGGATCGAGTCAATGGCGCCATGACAACTCTATTTTTAAGGTCTAAACCTTTTGCCTCAAAAGATTGCAGTAATTTTATTTCGTTCATTATGTCAATATATTTTGTGTAGAAATTGAAGAAATTCCCTTCATCATACAATCTACCACTATTGCTAATTTGTGGATATGATTAATGATAATCCTATTTAAGTTTGAAGCCCCGCTCTTCAACTGCGCACCTGAGTTGCTCACGCCCGCCCATGTAGCTGAAACTGTCGGCTACATCTGCGACCATTGTACTCCATTGCTTATTTTTCATTTGCGCTTCACTCCTAAAAGACTGGAATGATTCTTCGTATGTTTCTAGTTCTTTCATTGAACGCTTAGCATCATACCTGTTGTAATGAAGAACTACTTCTTGTACTGGACGTGGCCTGATGACGGAGTTGAAATTAGGATCGGGATGCCCCACAACCATACCAAACGCGACATAAGAGTAGTCTGGCAGACCTATCGCATCTGCAATTTCCTTCGCCTGGTTTCTCATAGCCCCCAAGTAAACTATACCAAGGCCAATTGATTCAGCAGCAATTGCAGCAGTTTGAGCGGCAAGCGCAGTATCAATTGAACTCATCAGAAATGAGTCTAGATAATTATGAATTTCAGCTTTACCTCCCTCAGACTTTGATATGAAATTATTTCTGGACAAATCAGCTATCCAAAGAAGTAAAACCGGCGCTTGTTCAATGTAATAGTTTCCTTGTGCCTCATCGGACAATCTTGTTATCTCAGCGAGTTTTGCTTTTAATACTTTGTCGGTTACCGCTACTACGCTCCACTGATGTAAATTACCGGAAACAGATGCGGATTGCGCTGCTGCTATCATTGTTTCAATAGCTCCGTCAGGAAGCTCATCCGGGAGGTAGTTTCTTACAGAACGATGGTTTAATATGGCCTCGATTTGGCTGTTCCAGATGATGTTGTCCGGCTTTCTCTGGTTACCATAACGTTGTTGGAGTAATGCTGATTGTTCAGTTATTCTTTCTTTATTCATCATTAAATTATATTGATTAAAGCTGCAAAAGTAGGGGCAATACGATGGAAAAGTGTGATTTGCACCTGAATGTATGTGACATACAAATTTGTATGTAATTGCTTATTGCTGCGGTCGCTGGTGATTTGCTACCTTTGCATTAGATTAATAAAACGGTTGTAAAAATGGGAAAGATAAAGTTTACTTCGACGAACTGTGTGAACATACAGAAGTACATCGTTCCAAATGACCTTACCTATGCTGTATCCCAGATCGGTGGACGCTGGAAACTTCCGATCATGAATGCTTTAGTAGAAGGTAAGCTGAGGTTTGGTGAATTAAGAGATACTGTGAGTGGAATTACAGAACGCATGCTGATCCTTCAACTTAAGGAACTTGAGAAAGAATTTTTAATCACCAGAACTGTTTATAATGAAGCGCCACCAAGGGTAGATTATGAGTTGACAGGAATTGCAAGAGATTTGATTCCGATTTGGAAACATCTTGCGGAATGGGGAGCCAAACATAAGATGTTCGTTACTAATCTCAGAGAAGATTTGTAAACCTAAGTAGTGCTTATTTTTAAATAGACAATCTTTCAGAAACGAAACCATCAATATTTCGATTTACATCGTTAAAACTAACGCCAATGCCTATTATTTCTTTATGCTCAACTAGGAACTTTTGTGCATACTTCTTTTCTTTAATCTGTTCTAAGGCAGACTTACTTAAATCTTTAGTGTTACTAAATTTAAATTCAATTATGTATATAATATCTATGAAACGAATTACTGCATCAATCCTACCATTGTTGGTGAGTTCCTCAGATATAATTTCAAAGCCGAGTAATTTAAGTATTAGATGTATATTAGAATGAAAATAGCCTTCTTGAGTTTTTGCAATCGCGTAAGAAACTGTCGCTAATATGCTTTTTAAAATGTCTACAAATGCAGGTATATTTTTTGTTATCAGATTATATCTTAAATCCTGGTAAGGAATTAAACGATCTTCCATGTCGTAAAGCTGCTTTGAATAGTCAATCATTTGGACCAAATCATCCTTGATTTCTTGAATCTTAACGATAATATAGTCTGTATCCTCTCCTTTAATATTGAGGTCTAATAAATATTGCTTGTCATTCAAGTAGGCTTTAAAGGCCGTCAAGAAATTAAATAAACGATCTGGTGTTACGAACTTATGAGGAATAAGATGCTTTGCATTTAAATTATCCTGTATGTTACCGTGAATTCCTATCACGAAATCCATCAATTTGGTCCCTTGTTCCAGCTTATAAATATCGTAATGACGGTTTTTATGTGTGGTCCAGTAGAATATATCAATATCCTCATACCGTTCTGAAAAAAAATCTGAAATGTATTTCTCTAATTTTTCAATTTTTGTCATAATACGTGAATAATGATTGTAGGTTTGGCTATAAAGATTAAAATAATATTTTAAAAAATGGTTTCTACACCATTATCAACATCCATCTTAGCAGTTCCAGCTGTTAGCTCGTTTCTCACTAATCATTGATATGCAGGATATGGAACGTAATTTATACACCACAAAAGCAGCACTTCAGTGGTGCTGTGTTATATTTCTTTACTATAATAAAATAAGCTTATTAGACAGACTCGTGTTGATGCAGATAATTCTAGGACATATGGAAACCGTAACAAATACGTAATGGAGTAATTCCGCATGTTCCAAAAGTAGTTCATAAATTGCCTCTGTAAGTCAAAAAAGTATATTTTGCCTTACAAGATAAAGGCAGTTAGGCTAGAAAGCTTGTAATTCAGCTCTTTCATTAATTGTATCTTGGAATACTCATAATCCCTTATTTCATATTTCTGCGTAATATTTTGGTTAGAGCCGATTATGGGCAATCACTTCAAAGCTTCGTTTGCTCAATTTTTTTTCTTGTAATTTCTGAAAATCATACATATATGATTCAACCTCATTTACACGAGTGGTTCAATGTTCCATTCAAACACTTTTTGAATACCTAATCTTAAACTATGTTAAGGTTATTTCTTAAACTACATCAGATATTTATTTTAATAGGAATCGTGAAATTTGGACTTCCAAATAATATTAAAATCATTAAATTTCATGAAACATTTTTTAATACTAGTCCTATCTTTCCTTCTTTTTGGCAATGTAAAGGCACAACAATCAAAATCCAATACACCGTTACGGTATTTCTCGCAAGTAGGCGCATCTCCCAAAAATGAAATTCAATATGGGAACAATCCAAAAGCTGGTCATTACGTGACTTCTGGTGATGCCAGAATTTATTATGAAGTTTATGGTAAGGGTCATCCACTACTTATCCTTCATGGGGGCGGTGTGGGGGCGGCATACGAAATGCACCAATTTATTGATAGCCTTTCAAAGAAGTATCAAGTTATTGCTATGTCTACCAGAGGACACGGCAAATCTGAAACCGGTAGTGAAGCTGTTACCTATGAGCAAAGAGCAAATGATGCTGCCACAGTAATTGATGCTGTAACCAAAGATAGCGTTGTGGTACTGGCTTTTAGTGATGGGGCTTATAGTTCCTATAAACTGGCAAGTATGTATCCTCAAAAAGTAAGAAAAATGGTTGCAATTGGCGCAGGGGAACAATACCCAGCGTTACGTAGAGTTATGTTTGATCCAAAACAAATGGAAGCAGCTGATCCACTGTATTGGAAACAACAAATGTCACTAAGTCCGGATTCATCTAAAATTCCTGCCTATTATAAGAGACTTGAAACTTTTTACAATACAATGTCTGCCGATAAAGCACTGTTCAATACCATCAAGTGCCCTGTTCTTGTTTTGGCCGGAGAAAGAGATAAAAATGCGTTGCTACCATCTATCATCGCCACTTATCAAATGATTCCAAATAGCCAATTGGGTATTATTCCACATGGAGCCCATCCTGTCTTTCTTGAAAATTTCCCGGCAGTATGGAACTGTATTGTCCCGTTTTTAGAGAACTAAGAATAATGGGCTTGTAATTAATGGCCGGCATCGATTTTGCTATAATGTGGAACCTTATCTACCTCGTGAAAATAAGTTAAACTCGAAGTGGGTACTGGAAGCCAAAACGATTCATTTTCTCGAAGGCATGTAGTTCTCAGCTTAAAGTTCAGGGGTATAGTGAATTAATATTCTGACTTGAGCGGGTTAACTACATTTCGGGTGAGATTGACCCGCCTGAATACCTATTAAAGAAATCTTTTTTGTATACTTCTCCAAGGGGAAGCTCATTTCCATTCATATAGATGAGTTGATGGTCAAAGGATTCAACGAAGTCCTTATTTACCAGGTAAGACTTACTTATACGCAGAAATACCTCTTGAGGGAGTTTTTGATGAAAAGTTTTTAAGTTCATCGCAGTGATTAACTTTTGGTTGATCATATGAATGACTACATAATCCTTCAATGCTTCTACAAATCTGATTTCTTCAAATTTAATCTTATGAAATCTTCGGTCTGATTTAATCATAATAAAGTCCTTCGTGCTGCCTTCAACTGTATTCTTCACCGTACTGTCCGAAAGCATGTTTCTGTATACTTCTGCTTTCATGATCGCTTTGTTCAGTCTGCCTGTATCTATAGGTTTAAGAAGATAATCTATGGCATCCAGTTCATAACTTTTTAGTGCATACTGCGGGTAGGCTGTTGTAAAGATGATCAGTGTGGTTGCGCTGACTTGAGAGGCAAATTCAATTCCGCTGACCATTGGCATTTCAATATCCAAAAAGATAAGATCGACAGTATTTGATGTGAGAAAATTAAGGGCTGCAGGGGCACTGGAAAATTCTCCCAGAATTTCAACAGTGGACACTTCTTTGATAAGAGCCTGCAGTTCTGCCCTTGCAAGTGGTTCATCATCAACTATTATACAGGTCATATTGGTATTTTTAAGGTAATTGAAAATTGATCCCGGGTAGATAATACCTCAAGAGAATGTGCTTCTTCATATAGCAAGGTTAGTCTGCGTTTGATATTCGCTAGTCCTAAACCGCTGTTTTTTTGATCGGATGATACGTAATAAATATCCTTAGAATTTGTACAGTAGAAATGAAGCTGGTTTTCTACGATCTCTAATTTGATGCTGATGTGAGATCCGCTGTTGCTGATATCGGCACTGTGCTTCACTGCATTTTCGACGAATGTGGTAAAAAGATTAGCCGGTATATAAATATTATTGAGTATGCCTGGTGTTTCGGGAGTGATAATTTCTGTCGACAAGTGATCCCTCCTGAGCATTTCCAGGCTCAGGAAGTTTGATAAAAATGCGATTTCAGACTTTAATGGTGTTTTCTCTTCGTTGTTTTCATAGATCTGATAACGAAGGAATTCGGATAATGTCATAATGACTGTAACCGCTTTCTCCGGATCCGTACGAATCAATGCTTTAATCCCATTCAGCATGTTGAAAAGAAAATGGGGGTTAATTTGATTCCTCAACTCATTAAGCTCCATTCTTAACGAGTTATTTTGTAACTCGGCAATGCGATGGTTGTCTCTGATCCAGCGCTGAAATAATTTAATCATTGTAGTCAACAGAATAATTGGCAGCAGGATAATAAAACCTTCATATGATCCTGCATCTGCATGATCATAGCCAGCGTGGTCTATCACTGTTACTGACGCATGGAAAAACCGACGTAATAAAGTAGACAATAGGCTTTGAAAAGCGATTACCAGTAGGGACAGTGTGGCAAAATACAGGACGTATTTCCTAGTAAAGAAAAAAAGTGGTACCAGAATAAACATGTTAACGTAACACATGGTTACCAATCCTGTAAACACACACAATAGCCTGTAAAATTTATACTGACCGGAGTATTCGTATTGCCAATTGGAATAAAAGATGATAACGAGTGAAAAAAATAACAGCACACCATGACGTAACAGACGGTACTGTTCATGCACGATGAAATTCTGCAGCGTTGTATTTTTCTGTTCTGAATTGTCCTTCATTTTTGATTTTTGGCGATGCAAAGATACTACTCTGATCTGCCGCAAATGGGGGAATTATACCAAAGCAGTCTTTTCTTATACCAAATTTCGGAGCTGTTATTTTTTGTATAATATCTAAGCCCTTTCGTATAAAAACAGAAATGTGTATAGGAATTATAAATTTCTTTGCGGTCAGTTCAGGATAAGATTTTCCATTTACAATTTTATCCGATGTACAGTTTAGTATTTTAATACACGATGAATATGATAAAAGAAACATTGGCGGCACTGAGTATGCTGTTCCTATCTATTGGGCTCTTTGCTCAAAATACAGATATATCAAAAGTTAATAAGGACAGTCTGAATTTACCAAAAAGGGTAGTGACATCTGTTGCAGACAGATTTGCGGTTGCAAGGCCATTGAATATTGAATTCGCTCATGCTGCGCCATACAATTTTAAATCGGAAAGGGGGAATGATAATCTTCCGGAGAGTAAGGTGAGGAAATTTGAACAGACAAAAGTAAGTGCAAATATTAATTTTATTAAGAGAAAAACCTGGATCCTTGGAGCTACGGTAGGGTATAGGGGAACATCAGCTGAAGCTGAGGTTGTTCAGCCCGGTATGACCGAAAATAGTTTACTCCATGAAGATTTTCATTATCTTTTTTCAGCGGTTAGTTTCACTTATTTTTCCACTTTGTTCAAAAAGCGCGCATTCTACTCTTCCACTATCCTAATTGATGGGAGTGAGAAACATCTTGAACGTGTTAAGGGAATATTTACCGGAACAATTCTTCTAAAGGCAAATCAAAAGACCAAAATGACTGTTGGGCTATTGCTGAACATTGATCCCAGTTCCCAGACTCCAATTATCCCTACATTCGCTTATGAACACAAATTCAATAACGGATTAATTGCTGATGTAGTGCTGCCAAGGAGCATGTATCTTAGGAAATTTGTGCTCAACAATCTTGGCCGATTGTCTGCAGGTGTGGAACTTGACCAGACAACTTTCTACTTGTATAATTTGGAAGGCACCAATCAAAAATATGAATATAGGCAGCTGGATATCAATCCGGGATTGATTTATGAACATGCCGTAGGTAAATATTTCATGATTACCCTAAAATCAGGGATGAAACTGACACCAAATGGCAGGTTTTTTAGGAAGGAAGATACTTTCGGGGATCCGATTTATCAGATAAAGCCAGATCCTACATTCTATTTCAATGCCGGAGTTTCGTTTAACCCCTTTTCTGTATTTGGAAGGAAATAACCTGAAAATTTTGTATGATCCTTCCTCTTAGGAATACACAGAATCCAGCGATTGATGTTCATCAACCCTGTTGTGTCTCGTCATGGAAAAACCTTACAATCCAGGGAGCTCATCTGTACAACAACTTTTAGTTCTTTTCATATCTCAACTCTGAGGGGATAATTTGCTGTGGCGAACGGGGGGGCAGTTTCATTGGTATATCTAAGCAACCTCAGAGTGGGCATTTTTCAATGAATTCTAAAATGTAATGAACGCTTTGGACTCAAGGCTGAATATCTGACGAGGGGATATTTTAAAATTTGTGAAGTGATTAGATTGATGGCCGTAATTGTATAGAATGTGTCCTTTTGGCCTATTGATTTAGTTGATATATTTGTCATATGCACATTGACAATAGCCTTATGGCTGATACTGAACGAATAAAAAAAGTGGTGATTGTCGCTATGTCCGGAAATATGCTTTTAGATTTTGCGGGCCCGGCAGATGTATTTATCAATGCTAACCACTGCTTGAGGGAAAATGGGAGCAAGATAGGCTATGATGTTTTAGTAGTATCTCCAACGCCTAACAAAAAAATAAATACTTTAATGGGACTTGAAATGGGTTGCCAGTTCAGTGCATTGGAAATTACAACGCCAATGGATACGATCATAGTCGCCGGAAATGACTTCGAAACGATAAAAAGGTCAGATTACCATAAATTTTGTAATTGGTTAGCATTAGCAAATGAAAAAAATACACGTAGGATCGGGTCGGTTTGCGGAGGAGCCTTTGCTTTGGCAGAAGCGGGCTTGTTGGATGGAAAAAAAGCAACCACACATTGGCAATTGAGTGGTAGGCTAAAAAGAGAGTATCCGCTTGTGAATGTAAACACGAATGCATTTTACGTATGTGATGGCCGCATTTATACTTCAGGTGGTGTATCTTCGGGGATTGATCTTGCACTTGCGTTAGTAGAAGAAGATCACGGAAGAGATATCGCTATTAAAGTTGCCCGCAGGTTGGTTTTTTATCTTTGCCGACCGGGATTTCAGGTTCAATTCGCTAACCTATTGCCTGTATATGAAAGTTCTAATATTGCCGTAAGTCTTCAGAAATGGGCTACTGAACATTTAGATCAAGCATTGGATGTGGTTACCATTCCTACGCACTTAAATATGAGCCCTAGAAATTTTACCCGTGTTTTTCATAAGCAAACTGGTCTGTCACCTGCTAAATTTATAGAAAAACTTAGGGTTGAAACAGCCCGTCAGTATTTGGAAGGTACAAATATGTCCATTGAGAATATTGCTGAGAAATGTGGATTGGGTAATCTTGTTTCCATGAGACGAATATTCCTTCGGCATTTGATGACTACGCCCTCTGATTACCGGCGGGTTTTTCAAACATCAATCAATACATCCGGCTTTGGTGATCTCCTTCAACCTTATTCAAACAACACTGGTTTATAACAGAATTAATCGAGAATGCCTAAAGAACAACATAGAGTGCAGGTAGACGAATAAATATCCTTATATCAGAAAATAAAAATTAAATTATGTTAATCAAAAAGTTTAAAATTGAAATTTCAGATGAAGTATTACAAGATCTAAATAATAGACTCGATCACACCAAATGGCCTGGTTACTTAACTAATTCAGATTGGGAATGTGGTACTGACAAGGGATACTTGCAATCACTGGTTTCTTATTGGCGAAATGATTATGATTGGCGTTTACAAGAAAGTGAATTAAATCAATATGCACAATTTACTAGTAATGTGGATGGCGTTGATATACATTTCATCTACGTAAAGGGTAAGGGTAAAAATGCTATACCTCTCATACTTACACATGGTTGGCCAGATAGTATTATTCGCTATAAAAAGATCATTGCTCTCCTTACTGACCCTGCCAGCTTTGGTGGTGATGCCAATGACTCCTTCGATTTAATCATTCCCAGCCTTCCAGGATTCGGATTTTCTTCAACTCCTGGATTCAGTGGATGTAATAACTCCAAAGTAGCTGACCTTTGGGCCAAACTGATGACTGAAAATCTTGGCTATTCTCAATTTGCGGCGGGCGGAGGGGACATCGGTTCTGGAGTTACGCGATATTTGGCATTACAACATCCGGAACTAGTGTTAGGAATATACCTTAATGATGTTGGAATTATCAAAGATCTGCTGACAACTGTTGATTTAGACAATCTTTCAGCGGAAGAAATCCAATATAAAAAGATTGCTCAGCAATGGATTGCTCAGGAAGGAGGGTATATGTCTATACAATCCACTAAACCTCAAACCCTAGCTTACGGTCTTTCGGATTCTCCTGTAGGTTTAGCTGCCTGGATTATTGAGAAATTTCGTTCTTGGAGTGATTGTAATGAAGATCTCCAAAATAGCTACAGCATGGACGAACTAATCACAAACGTGATGATTTATTGGATAACCAACACCATTGGTACTTCCGTACAAATGTACTTTGAGAACACACATTCTTTGTCTCCTATGAGTAAAATAGGTGTTCCTACTGGTGTCGGTCTTTTTCCCAAGGATATTTTGTTGCCACCAAGAACATGGGCTGAAAAGAATTTGAATATTGTTCATTGGACGGAGATGCCCCGTGGAGGTCATTTTGCAGCTATGGAAGAACCATTTCTTTTTGCGGAAGATATTACTAAATTTTTCAGGACGTTTAGAAATATCGTGTGATAAATGTTAATGGTTAGAATCTTTATCTGTTGCCACGAAGCGTGTTACAATTATACTAACACTTGCCAATGAGAATGTTCACGCTGAACTGAATTTTTGACATTTTAAATCCTGAAATTTTTTCATTTTTTCTGCAAAATTTTCAGCTAAATGTGGGGTAAATCCGGTTGGCATAATGTTAGCTATATCCTTTCCGAACGTGAAGTTCAGAGTTTAATTAATTGTAAGTTTTAATCATTAAAAAAATCAATTTAAGGAGGAAAGACCTATGACACTGGTTAAATTTAATCCAAATGGAAATGTTAAAAAAAATGGTTTGATGCCAGGCTTTAATGATGTGTTTGATTCGATTTTCACTGACACATTTTTCTCAGACCGCATGATGAGTCGTGTTCCGGCTGCTAACATCAGCGAGAGCAAAGATCAATACTATGTGGAACTTGCTGCTCCTGGGCTTAAAAAAGAAGATTTTAAGCTTTCACTGGAAAGGAATTTGCTGAGTATTTCTGTCGAGCAAACTGCTCAGAATGATATACAGGAACGTAACTTCAATAAACGTGAATTCAGCTACACTTCATTTGTGCGTTCATTCACGCTGCCTGAATCTGCGGATGAAAATGGCATTGAGGCCAAATATGAGAATGGCGTGTTGGGTATCAACATCCCGAAACGTGAAGAGGCTAAGGTGCAAAGCCGCCAGATTGAAATCAAATAAGCTGAAAATGCGTAAGATTGTTAATTATGAGCTGCCTTCGGGCGGCTCTTTTATTTGACACCTTATGGAACCAGCATTTGAAATTTCATTAAATTTAAAAACGTTGAAAGGTGTAGAAACATATAGATGTTTTAACCCTGGAGCCAATGAGGAATTTGCGGCGTCGCTTTATGCTTCCCTGCAAGAGAATGAGTGGGGGCGGATTCAATCATTACTATTGATTTGGCCAGACGCGAAAATGGCCTGTTTTTTCCCTTAGGAATGCGGCACTGTAACTTCCTATGTCCGGTTTTGCTGTCTTAATTGTTCATTGGCTCAACCTGTGCCCTTTTCCTGTTCTTTTGTTGTTTCTGCGTCTGGCCGGTCGTCAAAACCAACATTCCGGTCTACATCGGTATCGCTCCCTTTTTGCTGTTCAGCCGCTTCTTCATCAGTAGGCTGACCATCGTCAGGTAAAGCAGATGCTGGATTTTCCTTCACATCTTGGTGGACTTCTTTCAATATACTGGCTGATTTTTCTTCCTGGGATTGATCTTTATTTTCGCTCATGATGATTGTTTACATTGACAACACCATTAAACCATAAAAGTTCTGGATACTTAAGAGGCAGTGTAGCGCTGGTGTGGAAAACTTAAAAGATGGCCGGCTTAACTATGGCAATATATATGTTTGGAGGATTGTACATCTATACTATAAAATAAAAAGAATTGGGGTTTACGTTTTCCCCTTTTTTTATGCCCGCTACTTCGGATATTCATCTTAATCAGGTACTGACTTTAGGTTTGATCATCCCAATCATTTTTTTGAATTTGAATTTTTTTGAAAAAAAAATCATGGATATTCAGGTGATAGTCGACGGTTTAAATAATATTAAACATGGGTTCAAGCACATTATGCTTGTGGGTGATGAAATTTTTGCAGCTGAAGTACTGGATCACTATGGAGTCGCAATTGGTATGTTGACTGGAGAAAGTTACCAGGCAAGAATGCTTGGAACGTATGTTTTAGGTTTGTTGGCTCCGGTCGACCAGCGAGCATTGATCTCGTTAAGGGAAGTGGTGTTTGGGGAGGAGCACTGGAGGGTTCAGGAGATGCTGGCCAAGGCATTTGATTCTTATTGTGCCGCCCTGGGGTATGAGTTTGCTTTACCTGAGATGGATTCCTGGCTGTCTGATACTGACCCAAAACTAAACCGGGCTGCTTTTTCTCTGATTTCATCCATTTTTGAATAGCCTAAAGCATCCTTTTTAGTTAGGTATTTCACGACTCCGTATACTGCGGCTCCGACTAGTGATGTTTTAAATAGTCCCATAGTTGATGTGCTTTTTGTCTAAAATAGCGGATGATTGGATTGGTTTTTAATTTTATGTTTTCACGAGTAGGTACTGTGGTCTGCTGCGATATATCTGTTTGGTCTTTTTATGGAAACTTTTACTTTGACAGGGTGTTCATTTGATAAACAAGAACATGGAGCAAGAATTAAACAGCGCATTTCCCGAAGAAATTAAAAAAGCAGAAGCAGACAGTTCGAAGCTGGACGGTTTGTTGGATAGGGTCAATGTTGACCAGGCAGCGATTGATGAGGCGCGAGCAGCGGTTGGTGACGATGAGGAAAAGATCAAGGAATACCTGATCAATAACCGCGGCCTCTAGTTTCAGGAACAATTCTATTTTTATTTAAACAAAATTTGAGGGTAAAGGGTAAAGGGTAAAGGGTTAATGGTTATTGAGATGAGATTTTATTTATGGGAAAAGAGATTTATGTATTGGAAGACGATAAAGATATCGGATGTATTTTAAACCACGTTTTGTTTGATCAGGGTTACCGGGTTAAAGTGTATGAAACAGTTTGCTCTTTTAAAGAAGCTTTGCATGACGGCCTGCCGGATATGCTGCTGATGGATGTGCGTTTGCCGGATGGCAATGGGATCGATTTGTGTGCAGAACTGAAAGCCACCGCGGAATTCAGACTGCCTATTTTAATGATGTCGGCAGACTGGCATATGCACGATAGGTCCTTGTGTCCAGCAAATGATTTTATAGCCAAACCTTTTGACATTGACCAGGTACTGAGTAAAATTGGTTCCTATCTGAAACCTACTGGCTAGCCTATCCGTATCGTTTCTTCCAGGATTGCTTTTGTTCAGCATACGCTGAATGAGATTCCGCCTTTTTCCAAATCTCATAAAAGATTTTGGCTGATTCAGCTTTTTCTGAGTCGCCGGTTCCCCGCTCCAGTTGCTGATAATCATTTTCTTTGTCGTATTTCTTGCCGCCTTTATAATTCGCATAGCGCCTTGCCCGGGTGTAACCCATCTGCAAATATTTCCTGGTCAGGTCGGCACCGACGAATTCATCATTTTGCAGGTACTTTAAAAATAGTCTATAGATCTCCTGGCTGCTTCTGATGGCAATCTCTGGAGTCTTGAACCGCCAATACGGGCCGATCTCGGATTTATAGGGTTCACAGATCAGTACGCCCTGTTCTCCTTTTCCGACCCTGTACTTTTCCGGTTCTTTTCGGTAATCGATATCCGGTTTCCAGGCATAGGCTTTTTCATCAAAATTCAGATAGGAGGGACGTTCTGGTTTTATCATGCAAGGTTATATATACTTAGCTATATGAACAGGTTTTCGGCTATATGGTTTGCCAATAGGAGATTAATTTAGCTCAAACCAAAACCTTAGGATTTGTTACGACCTCGGGCAGAAGTTTGAGGATAAGCATCGGTAGTTTGACAGGCTTTCTGCTCAGGGGCACACTTTACTGGATACCGGATTGCCAGTGATGCTGATCGGGGATGATAACCGATTATCTTCAGGGTCATCTATAATGCGGATTTGTCTGCCAGGTTGATGCGATTTGCGTACCATATTAATTGTATATATTCGGTTTCTAGGTAACAATTGTGGGTTTGAGCTGTTAATCAGGCATGAAAGAGTTGTTGTTTAACGATTGGGAAAGTGTTTGGCATGTGGCGGTTTGCGCTGTTCTCGCCTATTTTATCTTGTTTTTGTTTATCAGGATTTCCGGTAAAAGAACGCTGGCAAAACTGACAGCCTTTGACTTTGTGGTCACTGTTACCCTTGGCTCCACGCTTTCTTCCATGATCCTGGCAAAAGTGACCTTGGCGGAAGGCGCGGTGGCGCTGGTGGTCATTATTTCTTTGCAGTATCTGCTGGCCTGGTCGGCCAGGGAATCGAAGACTTTGGAAAAGGTGATCAATTCATCGCCGACGATGGTGTTTTACCGAGGAGAATTTCTGGAGGATGCGATGAAAAAGGAGGTGCTGACGCATGAGGAGATCTATGCGGAAATCAGAAAGTTCCGTATGTTGGATGTTGACCAGGTAGAAGCAGTGGTCATGGAACTGAACGGGGAACTGACGGTGATCAGGAAATCGGCCGGAGTGAGTCACACCTCGCTTGAAGATATAGAAAAAGCCTGAAGGGATGATCCGTGAAGCAGAAAAAGTATTCATCTTAACCGTTCGGATAGATGAGGGGTCGCAAGCTTTAGACCATTTGAGGTTCAGGCTACAGGCCTGGATCTCTGGTGTTACCTTGGAGGGCCATGGGCGCACAAACATTTTTTTCGTTTTAAATGATACCTGATTTGCATAAAGATATATCCGAAACAATTTTATCAGTCGCAACGCAGCGGGGTATGGAAAAAAGCACCTGTCCCTCAGAAATTGCCCGTATGATGTTTCCGGGCGACTGGCGAAAGCACATGGAAGAGGTTCGCGATGTCGCGATAAATTTGCATCGCAGAAAACAAGTAGTCATTACTCAAAAAGGAATGCCCATTGATGTTGATCATATCAAGGGGCCAGTCCGCATTAAGATTGTGCAAACGTGATTATTTGTTTTTCTGTGTAAAAAAAGCCGCTGTTGAGGCGGCTGATATTTTATTTGCTGAAATTTTGCTGTTTCATCATTCGTTGATGATAGGTCTGGATTTCGTTCAAAGCTTCCCGAATTGCTGTCCGCTGGCGTTGTAAAAGCTCAATATGATCTGCGTGGGTTTCCGGGTAGTCACGTACAGCGTCAAACTTTTCAATTGCTGCTTTCTCGATGGTCAGGGTTTACCGGATGCAGCCTGACTCTTGGTGCTGCTGCATTTTTTGCTGCAATAAAGCACCTCATCCCAGTTCCTGGTCATCAATCCAGAGACTGATCTCATAGGGCTTGCCTAATAAATTAAACTGTATCGTTTGGAGGACTAAACTCATGTTTGTGGTTTCTGAAAGGGTTGGTTACTTACAGCTATTTTTTCTTTTTGAAATATAGATAAGGAAGTCCTGCATGTGCTGAAAGTTCATGCCAAAAAGGCCTGCGATGAATGTAGGTAATGAGATGCATACAGAGACAACGCTGAGCCTTTTGAAGATTTTGTGCTGTTCCAGATCGATTTTATTACCCACATTTTCTTTGAGGTCATCAAGCCTGTCAAAGTTAAACTGAATGTAATCTGATACTGCAAACAGCTCCTTCTCCTTCGCTTCGATCAAGAGTAATAAATTCTTTACCAGTTTCCTTGTTATGGGTAATTTTTCGGTTTACGACGTGGAGTTTTCCCTGGTGATGTAGCACGGACAGATTTAAAACTTCTTTTTTATCCGCAAATCCCGAAATCGATATCATGATGATCAAAACTGCGGCTGCCATATAGTTGCTATTCCTTCTCCATATGTGGCTTTATATAATTTTTACATTATTAAAAATATACCGGTAGATCTTCCAGGATTGATCAGTCTTCCTGAGTACAAAGAAGTCCCTGCTGCTTTTAACCACCTTCTGATTGTTTACCGGATCAAGTTGCGAGGTTTCTGCGCGGGCATTCACAAATGCATAATTGTTATCAATGTTAATATCGAAATCAGAGAATTTTATCTTAAATTCTGTTGCTGACAAATGTTTTTCTCCGCTCTTTTTTAGAAGGCCAGCCCCTGTGATTGTTCCTGATCCATCGGGCATAAACTTTGCATCGTTGCTGAAGTGGGAGGGGATTGATTTGGCATCTGCCGAATTAAGGGTGCTGGCAAAGCCTTTAATTGTTTCCTGTATGTCGTGCGACTCTTCGTGACCATTCATATGTTGTAGTATTTATCGATAGTTAATAACCAGGCTTTTTATACAGCTCGTCAAGTTTCGGTTTAATATCTTTTTCATAAACGTCTTTCATCCAGTTCTCTTCAGTGACCTCAACGATAGCTATGGAGATAAAAGTTTCGGGTTTACCAGTGATGTGCATCACCTGTTCAGTAATTGCTTGTGTTAACTTTTGTTTTTGTTCTTCGGAAACGTCGGGATAAGTTTTAATGATAATATGTGGCATGGTTATATGTATTATTGTTTTACGATTTTATAATTTTCAGGTCTTTAAAGTAGCCTATTGTTGCAATGTCTACCCAAAGACCAATCTGTCCGTGTGTAGTTTTGCCCTTCATTTTTTGTACAATAAAAGAAGGGTGCTGTTGCCCATTGATAAACAGTGTCGCCTGACTATCCTTAATCTCTATGCGTATGGTAATCCATTCATTTAATGCGACGTCTGCATAAGTCTCATAAGCAGTCTTGTCTTCTTGTCGAAGGACATTAAACTTAAAGTCAGGATAAGCAAAATATTGTACGGTATGATTTCGTGCAAACTGATCATCTGATCTCCCGACCTTCGGACGCAGGTAGATCGATTCAAAAGCGGAATCATCTTCGTTTATTCGATAGGCGAGGCCTATAAAACCCTGAGCTGCTTCGAAAGGAGATGGAGATTGAATCTGACTCAGCATTTTTACTTCAATTGTACCATTTGTGAGGTCAATGTTCTTTAGCTTTACATAAGTAGGTTCATCCACTGTCTTTTCCAGATTTTTCAAATCAAATGGTAAAGCTTTTAAATCTCTCTCCACTTTCAAAACTTCCTCACCGTTCAATCTGATGATTGAAGCTGAAACATTTTTCGGCTCGAACACCTTCTTTTTCCATACCAGATCCTGAGCCATACTCGCCTGTATGGACAAGACAAATGCAAACCATAGCATATTCTTTTTCATCATCTTTAATTTAATTGTAAACCAATGTGTCTGTCGACAGGCACATTGGCTCTGGAATTCTTTTAATTTATTTATGGTGTAAAGTTGCGGGCTTTACAAATATTTTACCAATAATAGAGTTTAAGAAATACCATTGAACTAGTTTAAGGTTGTTTCTTAATATAGTTTAATTTCTATGTACTTTTAACAGCATATTTTTGGCATTCACCAAATGAAGATAGCTTAACAAGTCTATAGAAATCAACAATCTTATATAATTTCATCCAATGAGTATGAACACGCTGGTCTCACATTTCAAAAACTATTTTCCTTTGAGCGAACCGGAGTCTGAAGCTTTGTCAACCCGTGTCTCGGAGCGAAGAGTAAAACGGCGACAGTTTATTTTGCAACAGGACGATATCTGCAGGCATTATAATTTCGTTATTTCAGGTTGTTTTAGAATGTATGCCGTGGATCTTAACGGGGCAGAACACAATCTGCAATTTGCTGTAGAAAATGATTGGGTGACTGATTTTAGCAGTTTTTATAGTGAAAAGCCAAGCAGATTGTACATTGAAGCTATCGAGCCTTCATTGATTTTACAGATCAGGAAAGCAGATCTGCTTCATTTATTCATTCACTACCCTAAATTCGACAGGAACTTCAGGATCATCACCGAACGGAAATATATAGAATTGCAGGACCGCGTTTTATCCAATATCAGTTCTACGGCACATGACCGTTATGTGCATTTTATCGAACAATATCCGGAACTCTCCAATCGACTGCCAAATACACAGATCGCCTCATATTTGGGTATAACACCGGAATTTTTAAGTAAAATACGGAAGGAGTTTTCAAAAAGGAATAATTGATTCTCAGCTTTGTGCAAGATTTAGGTTAGGATTACGATCTTTCCCGCAGCAGCATTATTTTCCATGAGATTATGTGCCGCCGCAACATCAGTCAGGTTAAACTGAGCGCCGATAGTTAGTTTTACTTTTCCCTTTTCTACCGCATGAATAAATTGCTGAAAATCATACTTTCCAATCCTGATCTGTCCACTGTCGTAAACTGTCAGGTTTACTGTGGCGGGAATAGCTTCCATAGGAGTGAATTCCGGAAAACTCCATTGTTCGGCCAGCATTCCTGTCATGCAAACCGTGCCTCCGGGCCTGGTGCATAACAATGAGTCCTTTAGTGTCGAAGTCCCGATAAGCTCTAAAACTTTGTGAACCCCGGAAGGAAAAATTGCCTTTATTTTTTGAAAAATATTGCCATCATCAATCACCACATGATCTGCTCCGTTTTCCATCAGCATTTTTGTGTTTTTCGGATTTCGTGTAGTGGAGATAAGGATCAATCCGGCGTTTTTTGATAGCTGTGCGGCCAGCATACCTACAGAAGATGTGCCACCCCTGATGAGGATCACCTCATTCTTTTGAATCTTCAAAGCCAGAAATAGTGACCCGAAAACAGTTTGAAACATTTCCGGGATTGCCCCTAACTGCAGCCAGGATAAAGTACTATCAAATGGAATAAGTAAAGATTTAGGTAACAAAGTGTATTCTGCATAACTGCCGTCAAAGTCTCTTCCCATGCCACCCATAAATGCAGCGACCTTTTGTCCTTTGCTAAATTCTCTTGTAGGGTCATCTTCAACCTCACCTACACATTCAATACCCAATACCCGTGGAAATTTCACATCAGGTGATAGGCCTTTACGTGTCATCAGTTCCGAGCGGTTCAGTCCGAATGCTTTTATTTTTATGAGCGCCCATCCGCTGCTAGGTTGAGGAACAGGCCGGTCCTCTATATAGAAATTTTCCGGCCCGCCTGCATGTTTTAAAACTATTGCCTTCATACCCGTATATTTTAAGAAACTTTGCCTTTAGCAAAGTTTCTGCTGGTGAATTTTATGTCCGGACTTAGCTCCGGGCAAGTGTTTTTTCAGGTGTACTATAGCGTGAACTTTATCATTAATGACAATTTACGTGAAATAATTGCCATAGGTATTTTTTGCTAGAACAATTTTTCAGCAGGTGGCTTTATACCTGCCAGATGTAAATAAGGTGCGGTTTGAGCTCTTTGATGAGTTTGGTGTTCAAAATCTTTCGCAAAGACTATTTCTCTTGTCAATTCAAATTTACCAAAGAGCTTTATTTTTTCATTCAATTGAGCTGGGGTCAAAGATTTTATTCCAGCGATGACATAGTCATAACTCGCCAGTACATTCTTTATAACGGTTGCTTTTGACTGATCAGTAGATTTTTCAAGTGCTCCCATGTCAAGCGGACTTTTCGCGCCTGTAGCTGAAGCGGTAAATCCATAATTTGTATCTGCCAGATGGAGCATTTGCGCCGCAAACGTACGTGTATTCGCTGTAGGTTTCATGGCATAACCAGACTCCGGCATGGCGTCCAAATATTCTTTGGTGTACGCTTTCGCACGTTCCCAGTCTTTTACCATATCAGCTGCGGAAGTCTGAGCCTGAGCAAAATTGATCATGCCAAATGTCAGGCATAAGGCAGTCATGAATTGATTTACTTTCATAATTGATTGATTTAAATGTTACAGGGACTAAAGGTCTCCATTCCTTTTTGGTACAACCAATAAACTATTTTAAGAAACATGCTTAAGATAGTTTAAGGGTAAATCTTAAATTTCTTCAAGGACTGTTTCAGCTGATTTTACACAATTTTGTTGCTCATCACGATACCCTAAAAACTATGGCATCAAATACAATTTCAGAAAGTGGAACCACTCAGACATTCTATACTGATGTGATCACCGGACTGAGCGCTAAAAAAAAATATTTACCGGCAAAATACTTTTATGATGCCAAAGGGGATAAGCTTTTCCAGCAGATTATGTCTTGCCCGGAATATTACCTTACCCGTTGTGAAATGGAAATATTTCAGGAACAAACGAATGGACTGGTGTCAGCTGTATCTGGTTCTGGTGAACCATTTGATCTGATCGAACTGGGCGTTGGTGACGGCACAAAAACAATCCATTTGTTACGTTCACTTATGGAACAGCCTATACCGTTCTATTATATGCCAATAGATATTTCCGGGAATATTTTAAAGGAAATAGAAATACGCATGCTGCATGAATTGCCAGATTTAAATATAAAATGCCTGGAAGGTGAATATCTTATGATGGTACACCATGCTATGTTATTGTCAGATCGGCCAAAAGTACTGATGTTCCTTGGTTCAAATATTGGTAACATGACCCTGGAAGAGGCTTTGGTATTCTGCAAAAATCTACGTATGAACATGCGTAAAGATGATATACTGATCATAGGCTTTGATCTCATGAAAAATCCTGCCACAATCAGGGCTGCATACGATGACAAGGGAGGAATTATTGGGCGGATAGATTATGAGATGTCGGACAGAAAGGCATCACTGGAGAAATAGAAATTAAAGGCCTTAGTGAAAGTGGACTATATAAATTATTATGTATATTTGAACTGAGCGTTGAAGTCTTATTCAAATAACTCGTAGGCAAGAAGGCCTATAAATACTTCTGCCTTGTAAGTTATACTTTAAGCAATGTACAGTAATCTTTTAAATATGTGCATCAATAATCCGGAAAATAATTTATCCGTAAGGGCATATTAATCAGAAAATTACAAAACTAAAATCTTTAACACAATTTACATTTGATACCCATTTATCAATATAAATAAATGGTAAGTGATTTGTAGGTTTCATAAGATATTGATAGGGAAGCAAAAGAGTATCATGATTCAAATCTATTATGCTAACTATAAAAATAAATTGGAAGATCGTATATATAATGACTACCTTAATTCACTTCCTCAAGATATCAGAAAAAAAATTTTAAAATACAGAAATTGGTCTGACGCACAAGCATCACTATATGGTAAGCTTTTATTACAAAAAGGACTAGAGCAATTGGGAGTTGACAATAGTTTAAACAATTTGAAATACACAAAATACGGACGTCCTTATTTGGAGGGCAATATAGATTTTAATATTTCTCATTCAGGCGAATATGTTGTTTGTGCCTATACTGATGATTGCAGGGTGGGAGTTGATTTGGAAATAATTAAACCGATACAAATTTCTGATTTCCGAGCCCAATTCCTTGCCCAAGAATGGAATAAAATAACTAATTCGTCCAATACGTTATTTTGGTTTTATTATTATTGGTCTGCAAAAGAAGCTGTTGTAAAAGCAGATGGGCGAGGTTTAAGTATACCTCTTGGAAGTTTCGGAATCGCTGACGATAAAACATTTGTAGCACATAGATTGTGGCATCTAAAAACTATTAATCTATTTGATGACTATATTTTACAAGTTGCCTCTAATGATGTCCCTATTTCAATTATGACAAATCAATATCATTTTTAGCCACTGTAAATTATATAATCTATTTTAGTATTGATTTTATATTGATGGATATAAACATCGTTGGCGATCAGCTGTTGAGCTGGAGATACAAATCGTTTGAGTTTGCTTAAACGATCGTAAGTGTTATTTAAAAAGTGTGGAGCAAAAATTGACCTTACAGAGCCATGTCTTCTCTAATGATTCTAGGGGAGTTCTTTTCAATCGTATTTGGCAATTCCAGCGTTAACAGCCTTATTTCTTCTTCACTTAGGTAATTTTCAATTTTAAGGTGGCCGTATTCCTTGTAAAAAGTTATTTGTTCTTAGGTTAATCCATATTCATGGTACTTGGCATTAATTGGTTATGGGTGGATTGATGTTTATGTGTAGGATGTTGTCTATTATTTAATTAAAGTCTGGTGCCGATTCATACTGAAAAAATGTATTTCCTATATACAAGGATAAGCCGGAAAGAATGCCACCAATTAGGCCTGAAATGACCATAACCACTAATTTAGGTACAAAGAGAAGCACACCTATTTTGCTAAGTATGGTACCGTTTAATGTCATGTCAAAATATAGCATTGAGCAAAACCAAACAATAAACCCGGCAATAAAACCAACGAGAAATGGCGTCAGGGGAATCTTTAATAATTTCTGGGAAACTCCGAACAGTATGGTAGGAATAATAAAGCTCCACCAGGGCAAAATGTAGATTAAACGTGTAGCGAAAATGATTAGGATCAGTAAGATGGTAACTTTAATATTTTGGTTCTTTTTTTCTGATGATTTCATTAGTGTCCTTTTTTAATTGTCCAGGTAGTGGTTGCATTTTTTTTGGCTTCGTCTATAGCACTGTAGAATTGGATGCGGTAATATTTTCCCTTGTGCCAATCGTCCACAGAGATTTTATAAAAGGGGCTACCGATATTTCCCGATTCTCCGCCAGGTAATATGCCATATGCGACCGGTTTTTCTCCAAGTTCCACAATCATTCTCCAGGAAGGTCCCCAGTTACTTCCAATCGCATTGATGGCCTGAGGGTGTCCATCGGAGGAGATGTCCTTGATGCTGAAAGCTGATATGCTGGCGAGATGTTTGATCATGACATTGTGGTGGTCGCCCCAATGGGGCACATTGAACTCCTGCAGTTGCCTGAAATCTTTTATCGCCGAAGCAAAGGCTTCAGTAATGATATTTTCTGCATTTTCTTTTTTTGAGGTTTCAACTTTATCAAAGTATATGTTATCCGGCTGACGCCTGATCATATCCAACAAAATATACTCATTCGGAACCGTAGGCGCGTTGGTATATTCTTTTAATTCATCCCAGGTCAGATCTTTTACGTACTTCCACCAGAGTTCATAAAATACAGCATTTTCACTCGTTCTTGTATAAGAACCATCCCAGCTTTTAAAAAGGTCCAGTCGTTTCTCATCTTCCTGGCTTAGTTTTGCATTCTGCATGTAATGAATTAATAAGGGAGAGGCCTCACGGGCTAAGTAGTGAATATTGTCCAACTGTAGTTGCTGCATCTTAGCGATATCGAAATCATTGGCTTTAGTTAACAAAGCGTTAATCCTGTTAGACCTGTTGTCAGAATAATAGCCATTAAAGTAATAAGGAAAACCTTGGGCTGTAGGGTGTTGATTTGCAGATACGATATAACCTGCCACGGGGTTGACCTGTTGTGGCAAACTGTCTTGCGGAATAAATTTTTCAGGGTTACTTTTTGTCCCATCCATCAGGAATTTGCCCTGAAAGCGTTTCTTAACAGCCATGTTTCCCTGATGAATAACGGCAATGGTTTTGTCTTTACCGGCAAACGTAAAGTTCTGAATGGGATTTTTGAAGTTTTTAAGTGCAGCTAGAAACTGTTTGTAATCTTTAGCCTGATTCAGGTTAATGATGGCTTTAAATTCGTTAGATGGGGTATGTAGTCCCCACTTTAAAGCGTAATCTGTCAATTCCGGTTCTAATTTGTTGAACCTTGGATCATTGGGTATTGGTCCATGTACTGTGTAGTATACGGTATCATAAAAAGGCACTTGGTTTTTTCTACCGATTTCTTCGACTTTGATTTTTAGGTCTTTCCACTGGCCATTAACCAGGTATTTTTTACGATCGCTGGAGATCTTTAATTTATACCAATCCTTGACATCATCTGCGCCATTGGTAATGCCCCACGCAATATTTTCGTTAAAACCTACAATGACAGATGGTGTTCCGGGAATCGACACACCGTATACATTAGTTACTGCGGAAGACAATTGCATTTCCAGCCAAATGGAAGGGAAAGAAAGGTTTAAGTGTGGGTCATTGGCAAGGATTGGATTGCCGGATTTTGTTTTATTTCCTGACACAACCCAACTGTTACTACCTAGGGCAGGGTTGTAAGCATCTCCAGTTAATTCGCGTTTTGAAGATAAAAAGGAATAATTCAGGTAGTCTGGTGCAGTGATTTTCTCAGGTTGTGATGTGGCTTTGTAGTCGCCCACAAGCGGACTAATCTGGGGGTGATAATCGGGAAATAACATGCTGAACCGTTCTTCACCCAGAGAAAGCATCATTTTTGACAGGAAAAGGTCTTCATCGTGACCTGTAAGCATATCTGCTACATATTTCATGATCAGTACGCTTTTTAATTTGGACCAGGGCTCGGGCTTGTAGTCCATTACCTTAAATTCAAGGGGAATATCCTTGTAATTCAATTCCTCAATAAAGGCGTTCACGCCATCGGTATATGCAGTGAGTATCTGATTTGTTAAGGTGTCTTTTTCAATATATTTGAGGGATGCTTCAGCGGCGACGAGCAGACCTGTTCTCCTTTTTTGACGGTCGTTCTCCAGAACCTTTTCATCAGTGATGATTTCTGATAACCTGCCGCCTGCAACCCGGCTCAAAAAGTCCATTTGCCATAACCTGTAGTATGCTGTAACATAACCCTGGGCAAAATAAAGGTCCTCCTGATTCTTGGCGTAAATATGAGGAACTTTTCGATCATCAAAGAAGATGTTGACATCCTCATGAAGCTTTTGCTTGCTGAGTTCAGAAAGTTTACTGTTTAGCCTGTTATCGTTTCCATTCTGTACAGCACCAATAAATGGGTCGAGCAGTTTTCCCAGCGGAGGGACCATAAACATCTGCCTGGATAGTGCGTTTACAATGATGATGAGCGAAATTAAAGGAAAGATGAAGTTTAGTTTGATTTTGGGCATATGGCATTTACAAGGGAAAAGGTTGCGATGGATAGGTATGCATAAAATGTTTATTGGTCCAGGTCTTGATGTCAGCAGCAAGTTTCCCTGCATTTTTATGGATAAAGAAATGGCCTCCGGAATAAATTTTAGTATTAATTCGTGTCTGAGAAAACCGTTGCCAATTGTCGATTTCATCTAAATGTTTTTCTTGATCTCCCATAATGACAAAGACCGGAGTTTTTAGTGGAGGCAGGCTGTTAAGGTCACTGAGCTCCAAAAGCTGGAAATCTGCTCTTAAAATGGGTAGAAAGATTTGCATCATGTCGGTATCTGCATAGATTTCGTCAGGGATCCCTCCGAGTAGTTTCAATTCTTCAATAAATTCATCTTCAGGTAGATTGTATTTTAAGGTCCGCTTTATGGGTGTAGGACCATGGCTTCCGCTTACAATAAGTGTACATTCGATTTCAGTTTTTGCTTCCAGCATAGAAACCACTTTCAAGGCCAGACTAGCACCCATGCTATGCCCATAAATGGTGATCCTGTTGTTGGTCAGTTTGGTGATTAGCTGATTGTACAGGTCTGTAGCCGCGAGATCAAAGTCTGTAAGTAAGTTTTCCCTGATTCTTCGTCCTCTTCCCGGAAGTTCCAGAGGAATTATGTCGAAATCTTTAAGATGTGGGTAGAGAAATTGGAAGGAATGGCAGTTTCCTCCTGCAAAGTGACATAAAAATAACTGTTGGTTGTGCATAGTAAATAACAAGTGATTTATGAGGATGAATGCTGTGAAACAATATTATTGACCTTAACCATATGGTTTTTTTCGACCTGAATCAACTTACCATAATCCATTTTATACAGCTTGTCTGCACAGTGATAATAATTGTCGTCGTGTGTGATGGCAATAACGGTAATGCCCTCTTTCTTCAAACCGGGGATGATCTCGGTATAAAACTTCTTTCTGAAGTAGGGATCCTGGTCTGCTGCCCACTCGTCCAGAACCAATACTGGCTTTTTCTCTAAAAGAGCGGCGATCAGTGCAAGGCGCTTTCTTTGTCCGGTAGACAGGCTGAGTGTGGAAAAGGCCCTGCCATTCAGATTAACTAAATGGTCGATGTCGAATAATTTAAGGAGATATTTCAGTCGATCCATATCTACATCCTCAATGCCATACAATTCTTCGAACAGGTAAAAGTCGCTGAATACTACTGAAAAAATAGACCTGTATTCTGCATAAGTTTTTTCGGATATCCTCTTGCTATTCAGCTTTATGCTGCCTTTATCGGGAATATGCAGGCCAAGGATCGAATAAATCAGTGTAGTCTTGCCACTTCCGTTGCTGCCGTAAATGAAAATTATATCCCCTTTGTCGATGTTCAGGTCTATGGGACCTATTTTAAAAGATTTATCTGTCTTTTTGTGCTCGAATTTCAGGCCATTAAGCGTGATTTTTTCAAATTCGTCAGGCGTGATGTCTTTTTCAGGGAAGTTATTGCTGAACTCTTCATTTTCCAACTCAGACTTCAGGTCCATTAAATGTTTTGAAGCCACTCTGGCTCTCAGCAAACCTGGCAATAGCAGCATGATCGCTTCAATAGAGCTGAGCAGGTAAAGTAAAGTGAAAATGAAACTGACAATATTACCTACTTCAACTTTCAGTTTAACGCTAAATACCAGGAGGATAGCGGTAATCAGAATATAAAAAAGAACCTGTCCGGTGATCTGATTGTTGATCAGTCCTGTAAATGCTGCGGAATTACTTTTGTAGGAGTCAACAGCAATTTTTGATATTTTATCATTGTAGATTTCTTTTCCTTTTTTGGGTTCAATAAATATTTCTTTGAATCCATCCAATATGGCATTTAAATGCTCCAGGAACCGGCTATCCAATACCCTGACTGTTTCCAGCTGTTTGACACTTCTTTTTGAATTGATGTAATAAATTGCTACTCCTATCACGGCAACTGCCAGTGTGATCAACAGCAGGACGATGGATATAGAACCCAAGTAGATGAGGCAGGCAATGGCCATGACAAAAGAGGTGAAAAATCCAATCATGTTTAGCGATGCCTGGGTTAGTGTGTTGATGTCGTTCACAATGGCAGAATATATCCTGGCTCTTCTGTTGGAAAGCTGATGGAAATTGGCTTTAAGCACAAGAGAAATAACCTGTTTCCTGATCTTCCATAGTAAGTTTTGGGAGAGGTTTACAATGGCAATTGAAAGAGATCTGCGGATCCACATGAAAAGCAGAATGATGGAAATAAAAACAATAATATAGTCGATGCTGATGCTGACATATTTTTTGCTGATCAAAAGAGAAATTACTTTGGTCAATGAAGTAATGAAAAGGAAATTGCAGAGACCGGAAAAAATTCCTAGAAAAATATAGAATACAAATCCTCTCTTCCCAATTAAAAGGATTATTAGCTTAAGTAATTTTCTCATATTAAAGCTAAGTTAAATATTTAAGGTGAACTTTTCAATTTACTTTAAAAAACTTTGGGTCGGCTTTTTGAGTTTTGCTAATACATTATGTTAAAGTGTTTTTCGCTTGTTATTTCTAAAATTTCGTGTTCTTGCGATTTTTTTTTAAAAAATCGCGAATTCATATGAATAGTAAATTGTATTAACGATTTTTTTTTTGTAATTATGCTTATGTTTTATCTACTTAATTAAATGATGTAGTCAGAAAATGCTATAATTTTATATAAATTCTAATCACCCTGTTAATGAAAAAAAGGTTTTTAAATTGTCTTGCGATCATATTGTTTTTTATATTTCAACATTTCTCCCTTTATTCACAATCTATTAAAAATTATGGCAAGGTAACGGGTGTTCTATCTGATGAAACATTAGCGCCTGTCAGCTTTGCTTCGCTTGGATTACTGAAAGCTAAAGATTCTACAGTTGTAAAAGGTTCTTTAACAGATGAATTAGGGTATTTTAAATTTGAAGGGGTTCCTTATGGAACATATATTCTGATTGCAGGCTATACTGGCTACGAAAAATTATATACCGATACTTTTAAAATTGATTCTGTTCATGAGGTATTTACTTTCGATAAAATCAAACTGCTGAAATCTAGTAATCAACTCAATACTGTGACCATATTGGGTACCAAACCCTTTGTTGAACGCAAAATTGATAAGACTGTGCTCAACGTTGAAAACAGTATCCTGGCTGCTGGAAATACGGCATTGGAGATTTTACAAAGAGCCCCTGGCGTAAGTGTTGATGGTTCTGGAAGAATAGGTTTGAAGGGGAGGCAGGGCGTATTGATCATGATTGATGATAAACCCACTTATTTATCTTCTGAACAACTGCTGACCCTATTGAGGTCAACCGATGGAAATTCAATCCAAACCATTGAGTTGATCACCAACCCATCGGCAAAATACGATGCGGCAGGGAATTCCGGGATTATCAATATCAAACTGAAAAAGAACCGGGAATATGGAACAAATGGCAGTGTACGTATTGGTGGAGGTTATGGTAAAAACTATAAAAGCAGTGCTGCGCTTAATTTAAATCACCGTGAAAAAGATTTCAATGTATTTGGCAGTTATAATTTCTCCGATTATAAAAGTGAAACTAAATTAAAATTGTTAAGAGACAATTCTCCAAGCGATGAGCTTACTTATTTTGACCAGGATGGACGGTCGTTGGGGCGTTATAGCAACCATACCTTTAAAGCAGGAGTTGATTACTTTGTCAATAAAAACAATACCATCGGCTTCGTTGCAAACGGACGTTCTGCAAATAGTGATATCCTTTCTGAAAATCATACGTTTATTGGCTCAAAACCGAATACTGTAGATTCTTCTATTGTGGCCAATAACCCTACCCGGGGGGAATATTCCAACATTGGGTATAACCTAAATTATAAATCGATTCTGGATACCTTGGGTCAGGAATTAAATGCAGATTTTGATTATTCCAGGTACAATAGCAAGAGAAACAACAATTACAATAACATTTTTCTGAATGCGGCAGGGCAGGAGTTTAAGGATAGAAATATATTCCGGAATGCTACCCCGTCGGTGGTTTCCATCTGGTCTGGTAAAGTTGATTACAATTATGCTTTCAATGAAAGTTTAAAACTGGAAAGTGGTTTGAAAAGCAGCGTCGTTGAAACAGATAATGACTTTCAGTTTGAAAATCTGATCAATAATCAGTGGGTAAATAACACCAACAGGAGTAATCAGTTTCTATACAGAGAAAATATAAATGCAGCTTATTTTAGCCTGAATAAAAAGTTTGAATCATTAACACTCCAATTTGGATTACGGGCAGAACAGACCAATTCAAAAGGAAATTCTATTACTGAGCAAAGGATTGTAAAGAGAGACTACCTTGACTTTTTCCCCAGCTTTTTTGCCAACCAGGTATTATCCAAAAATCATCAGGCTGGATTCTCTTACAGCAGACGTATAGACCGTCCAGACTATGGTTCCCTTAATCCTTTTGTTGAATTTGTTGACTTGTATACGTTTGAACAGGGAAATCCATTTTTAAACCCTCAGTATACCAATTCATTTGAACTTTCTTATTCCTATAAGGAAACGATAAATGCCACGCTAGGATACAGTAAAACAAGGGATGTTATCTCCACTGTGCTGTTGTCTGATCCTGTACAAAAAACACTGTATGTAACTCAACAAAACCTGGCCAGTGAAGAAAATTATAACCTAAATATCAGTTCTCCTTTGGCCCTGGCTAAATTTTGGAATACGGACAACAGCCTGACTTTGTTTTACAACAAGTACAAATCTCCAAACCTAATGGGTGCTCCATACCAGAGCGGGAAATTTACTTTTCAATTTGACTCTAATCATGCTATAAAAATTAACTCTACCCTAAACGCGGAGCTTTCCGGAAGCTATATGTCTTACCAGGTGTACGGAACTTATGGAATCAAGCCAATTTATTCCATAGATATGGGTTTGAGTAAGTCTTTTGCGCATAAAAACGGAAGTATTAAGTTATCAGTAAATGATATTTTTAATACGAATGTTGCTGATATCACCAGTAGAATTCCCTTGCAAAATTATCATTTGCATCAAAAGGATGAAACCCGGGTTTACAGGTTGAGTCTTTCTTACCGATTTGGCAGTAAAGAAATTAAAGGACCGAACAACAAAACGAAAGGATCTTCAGACGAAGAGAAAAGGGTTAAAACGAATTAAAAAATACAGATATTTTATATAAAATGTTCAGTTGAGGCTCTAGTTGGCTGCGATTTGAATGGGTTTGGTTAAGAGGAGGCAGCTAGTATAATTTTTTAATTTTTTATAGCAAAAATCAGCTTTGCTTTGATCAGGGATGATCTCAACATTAAATTATTTTTTAGTGATTTTAAATCAACGCTTCTATATGGTGAATATTTCATGTGTTCAGAAATCTATTTGGCTTACTCAAAATGTTTTTTTTGAATCTGCACTTTATAATGTTGGTGGATATGCCCGCATTAATGGTGTGTTTTCAGAAGCTATGCTAATTGCAGCTATTCAAAGCATCTTGAATAATGCTGATGCAATTGATAGCGGGTATGCTGCATTTAATGAGCTGAAACTGGAAAATAATCCTGGTTTTAAAAAGATAGAGTTGATCAGTCTCGATTTTTCGAATGCGCTTCACCCGGATCAGGCTTGCATGGACTGGATGGAAGAGGATATCAAAAAGCAATTGGATGTGAGTCAAAATCTTTTAAAAGTAGTCTTACTGAGCGCAACTACTGATACCCTGTATTGGTACACCAAAGTGCACCATTTGGTATTTGATGGTTATGCCATGTCCCTGTTTTTTAATAAAGTTTCAGATTTATATTCATCACTTTATGAGGGAAATGTTGTCCGGGAGCCGCAGATGCATCTTTATGCAGATTATATTCAATATGAAAATACCTATATTTTAGAAAGACAATTCTCAGAAGATAAAAAATTCTGGATAGAGCGGTTAACCCAAAATTCCTTTTCTCCTGCTTTTAACTCGATTTCAAAGCCAAAAACAAATGCATCTTTAAAATCAGTACGTGTTGCTTCCACTTGCTCCAGAACGTTTTACAATGAGATAGACCTGTTTTGTAAACAGCAGCATTGTACTACTTTTCACTATTTTTTAACTACACTGCTCATACTGAATAAAGGATATCATAACTATGATACGGTTATTGGGCTGCCTGTATTTAACCGGACCAACCATAGATTTAAAAATACACTGGGGGCTTTTGTAAATACTCTCCCTTTCTCGATCGTATTTCCGGAAAATTCAGACTTCTTATCGGTATTGCTACAGGTTAAGAATGAACTCAAAACCTGCTATAAGCATCAGCGTTTTCCGTATTATAACATTCTCGAAGAATTAAATACCGGTGTCGGTGTATATAATGTGCTGTTCTCTCATCAAAAGAATGCCTATGGCAGTGTACTTGGTGACGCTGTTTCCTCTATAAACTATTTACACAATGGCGAGCAGCTTGAAGATTTAGTTTTCCATTTGCTGGAATATAGCGAAGATGAAGACCTGACACTCTTTGTCGACTACAGAACCGAATTGTTCGATCATGAAAATGTAGTCAGTCTGCTGAATCATTATCATAATTTGCTAAGTAAGTTTTTGGCCGCTCCTGAAACTGCTTTAAACCAGTTGGATTACCTCAGTGCAGCAGAGCGCCTGCAATTACTGGAAACGTTCAATGATACGAGACTAACTTACCCAAAACGAGAGACGATCATCAGCTTGTTTGAGGAGCAGGTGTTGTTAAACCCTGAGCTGCCCGCAGTACTTTTTGAAGACCTTAGCCTGAGTTATCGTGAGCTGAACTGTCAGGCCAACCGCCTAAGTGCTTACCTGATGGATGTGCATGAGATCGGCCCAGGCGATCTTGGCGGTGTTTGTCTGGAAAGGACTGAACAGCTTGTTGTTTGCATTCTTGCTGTACTGAAAACCGGTGCTGCTTATGTCCCTATAGATCCGGCTTACCCGGTAGAGCGGATCAGCTACATCAGGCAGGACAGTGGCTGTAAACTGACTATTGATGCTTCGGTTTTATCCGCTTATGCAAATGTTCAGGCAGATTATAGCGATGAAAACCCAGGTATTCATTCCCGTGCTGATGAGCTGGCATATGTGATTTATACTTCAGGATCTACCGGTCAACCTAAAGGTGTGATGGTAGGGCATGGGAATGCGTCTTCATTTATTCACTGGTGTCATCAGGAATTCTCCGCATCAGATTTTGATGTGGTTTTTCAGGCTACTTCGGTATGTTTTGACCTGTCAATATTTGAGCTTTTTTATCCTTTGAGCATAGGCAAACCACTCCGTGTGCTTGAAAATGTACTTGCTGTGCCCGATCATTTGACCATCCACAAGCGTGTACTGCTCAATACTGTTCCCAGCGCCTTGGATAGTTTACAGGATGAAGGTATTGACTTAAGCCGTATTTCCATACTGAACCTTGCCGGTGAGGCACTTTCTAAAAAGAGTCTTGGCCGGATTGATGTTTCTCAAATCCAGGTTAGGAACTTATATGGACCTTCTGAGGATACCACTTACAGTACGGTTTACCGTTTAATTCCCGGAGCAGACATCCTGATCGGGAAACCGGTTTCCAATACCAGGATTTACATTCTTGGCGATGGAGATGGTCTTGTGCCTGTAGGAGTAAGCGGAGAGCTTTGCATCAGTGGGGCAGGACTGGCTCGCGGTTACCTAAACAAAGAAGCCCTGACTAAGGAGAAGTTTGTGCCGAACCCTTACCTGGAAGGCGAGCTGATGTACCGTACCGGTGATCTAGCGCGCTGGCGAGCAGATGGCAACATTGAATTTATCGGCCGTAAAGACGACCAGGTCAAAGTCCGTGGTTACCGGATTGAGCTGGGTGAGGTGGAACATGTGCTTGGAGGACATCCAGCTGTCAGCTCAACTGTAGTACTGGCTCCATTGAATGATTCCGGTGAGCGTTTCCTGGTGGCTTATTTGGTGGGAAATGCTGAACTGGACATTCCTGCACTGAAGTCTTATTTATCAGGGCTGCTTCCTGGTTATATGGTTCCTGCTTATTTCATGCAGCTGGACAGCCTGCCATTAACCCCTAACGGAAAGATTGACAAGAAAGCTTTACCGGCTGTGGATCATGATGGCGCAGAACGTGGTAGTGTTTACCAGGCTCCGGAGAATGAACTTCAAAAGAAACTAGCCTTGATATGGTCTGAAGTTTTGGGCATAAGCCAAATCGGCATCAATGATGATTTCTTTGAACTTGGAGGCCATAGCCTTAAGGCAACACGGCTGAGCAGTCAGATCCATAAAGTATTTCATGTCAAGATCGGTCTGAAAGAACTGTTCGGGAATCCTGTATTGCGTGATCAGGCTTTACTGATCCATGGCGGTGAACACGATGCTTTTGAATCGCTGTTGCCGGTAGCGCAGGCAGAAAGCTACATGCTTTCTTCTTCCCAGCGGCGTTTGTGGGTATTGAGTCAGTTTGCCGAAGGCAATGTGGCTTACAACATGCCGGGTGTGTTTTACTTTGAAGGCAGCCTGGATGAAAATGCGTTTGAGCAGAGCTTTGCTGCATTGATCAGTCGTCATGAGATCCTGAGGACGACCTTTAGGGAAGAAGCTTCGGGAGAAGTCCGTCAGTACATCCATCCAGCGTTAGAAAATAAATTCGTGCTGGAATGCAAAGACGTTCGGGAATTGTCTGAAGCGGAGCTTCAAACAGCGGTACTTGCCAAATTGCGGGCAGCGTTTGACCTTGCGACAGGTCCTTTGCTCCGTGCAGGTTTATACCGCCTTGGAGAAACGAAATGGGTATTCAGTTATTCCATGCACCACATCATCAGCGATGGCTGGTCGATGGGGGTACTGATTGCTGAACTATCGGCGTTTTACAATGCTTTCCTGAATGGCAGAGAAAATCCTTACCAGCCATTGCGGATCCAATATAAAGATTATGCGAGCTGGCAGCAGTCTGAACTGCAGGGCGGTTCTTTGGCATTGCACAAAGCCTACTGGCTGGACCAGTTTTCCGGGGAACTTCCGGTGCTGGAACTTCCGACCGACCGGATGCGTCCGGCGGTAAAAACATATAACGGGGCGGTGTTAAACAGCCGCCTGTCTGCGGAATTGACCGACGGGCTGAACAAACTGTGCCGTGATCAGGGTTGTACCTTGTTTATGGGACTGTTGTCTGTAGTCAACACTCTGTTGTACCGTTACAGCGGTCAGCAGGACATTGTGATCGGCAGCCCTGTAGCCGGCCGTGAACATACCGACCTGGAAGGACAGATCGGTTTCTACGTGAATACGTTGGCACTGCGATCGCGTTTTTCGGGCAGTGACCGTTTCACCAAGTTGCTGGCACAGGTTCGTGAACTGACACTGGCAGCCTATGAGCACCAGGCTTATCCATTTGATGAACTGGTTGATGCGTTGAACCTGCAGCGTGACCTGAGCCGCAGTGCTTTATTTGATGTGATGCTGGTCCTTCAGAATTTAGAAGACAACCGGATTACAGAAGATTTGTTGCATGGGCTTCAGATTAATCCTTATGAGCGTACCGGAGACCATAGCAGCAAATTTGACCTGAGTTTCAATTTTGTTGAATCCAGGGAAGGACTTGAGGTTCATATTTCTTATCGCAAAGATATTTACAGTGCAGCCTGGGTTTCGCGTTTTGAATTCCATTTTCAAAATCTGGTTGCAGCCATTGTTGCGACTCCCGGGCAGACTTTAAAGCAGCTGGATTACCTCAGTGCAGCAGAGCAGTTGCAGTTGCTCAATACTTTTAATGATACAGCATTTGCCTATCCAAAGCAGGAAACCATTGTCAGCCTGTTCGAAAAGCAAGTACTGCTGCATGGCGATAAAACAGCCGTGGTCTTTGGCGACCGGGAGTTAAGTTATGCGGAACTGAACCGCCAGGCCAATAGTCTGAGTGCTTACCTGATGGCTGTGCATGGTGCGGGTCCGGGTGAGCTGATCGGGATCTGCCTGAATAAGAGCGATCAGATGATGGTGGTGATTTTGGCCATCCTGAAAACCGGTGCTGCCTATGTTCCGATAGACCCGGAATATCCTATGGAAAGGATTTCCTATATCCTTGAAGACAGTGCTTGTAAAGTGACGGTTGATGCGGCGTTTCTATCGGAGTATGCAGATTCATTAGCAGATTATAGTAATGAAAACCCAGCTATTCAGGCTGGCCCGGATGACCTTTCGTATGTGATCTATACTTCGGGGAGTACGGGTCATCCCAAAGGGGTGCTGACCCGGCACAGTAGCCTGGTGAATTATTTAACAGGTATTCAGTTCACACATGGTTTTGACACCGATTTCATCTTCAGTTCCAACATCTGTTTTGATGCCTCGGTAAAACAAATCTTTTTGCCTTTGCTGAAGGGCAACCGGGTGCATGTGTACGATCTGTCCAAAAGCATTGACGTTTTGTCTGGATATGTTGCCCGGCATAACATTGAATTGTTCAATGCTACGCCTTCAGTGGTTGCAGAATTGAGCAAACTGCCGGGCAGTACAGAGCTGTTCAGTCGCTTAAAATACATCATGCTTGGAGGAGAAGCTTTTGATGAGCATTTACTGACAACCCTGAATGGGATCAATGCTGAGCTGATCTGGATCAATGCTTATGGGCCTACGGAGACCTGTGTGAATTCGACCAGTTATACTTTCCAGGGGAATATTTCCGGCCAGATTATCGGCTCGCCACTTCCCAATACCAGGATTTACATTCTTGGCGATGGAGATGCACTGGTGCCTGTGGGAGTAAGCGGAGAACTTTGCATCAGTGGGGCAGGATTGGCACGGGGTTATTTGAACAAGGAAGCCCTGACTAAGGAGAAGTTTGTGCCAAACCCTTACCTGGAAGGTGAACTGATGTACCGTACCGGCGACCTTGTTCGCTGGCGAGCAGATGGCAACATTGAGTTTATCGGCCGTAAAGACGACCAGGTCAAAGTCCGTGGTTACCGGATTGAGCTGGGTGAGGTGGAACATGTGCTTGGAGGACATCCAGCTGTCAGCTCAACTGTAGTACTGGCTCCGTTGAATGATTCCGGTGAACGTTTCCTGGTGGCTTATTTGGTGGGAAATGCTGAACTGGACATTCCTGCACTGAAGGCTTATTTATCAGGGCTGCTTCCTGGTTATATGGTTCCTGCTTATTTCATGCAATTGGACAGCCTGCCATTGACCCCTAACGGAAAGATTGACAGGAAAGCTTTACCGGCTGTGGATCAGACTGGTACTTTAAATGGTAGTGTTTACCAGGCCGCAGAGAATGAGACCCAGGCTGGCTTGATTTCCATTTGGACAGAAATCCTTGGTGTCAATCCAATTGGGATTAATGATGATTTCTTTGAACTTGGAGGCCATAGCCTTAAGGCAACACGGCTGAGCAGTCAGATCCATAAAGTATTTCATGTCAAGATCGGTCTGAAAGAACTGTTCGGGAATCCTGTATTGCGCGATCAGGCTTTACTGATCCATGGCGGTGAACACGATGCTTTTGAATCGTTATTACCGGTAGCGCAGGCAGAGAGCTATGTGCTTTCTTCGTCGCAGCGGCGTTTGTGGGTATTGAGTCAGTTTGCCGAAGGCAATGTGGCTTACAACATGCCGGGTGTGTTTTACTTTGAAGGAGACCTGGATGAAAATGCGTTTGAGCAGAGCTTTAATGCATTGATCAGCCGTCATGAGATCCTGAGGACGACCTTCAGGGAAGATGCTTCGGGAGAAGTCCGTCAGTACATCCATCCAGCGTTAGAAAATAAATTCGTGCTGGAATGCAAAGACGTTCGGGAATTGTCTGAAGCGGAGCTTCAATTAGCGGTACTTGCCAAATTGCGGGCAGCGTTCGACCTTGCGACAGGTCCTTTGCTCCGTGCAGGTTTATACCGCCTTGGAGAAACGAAATGGGTATTCAGTTATGCCATGCACCACATCATCAGCGATGGCTGGTCGATGGGGGTACTGATTGCAGAACTATCGGCGTTTTACAATGCTTTCCTGAATGGCAGAGAAAATCCTTACCAGCCATTGCGGATCCAATATAAAGATTATGCGAGCTGGCAGCAGTCCGAACTGCAGGGTGGTTCTTTGGCATTGCACAAAGCCTACTGGCTGGACCAGTTTTCCGGGGAACTTCCGGTACTTGAACTTCCGACCGACCGGATGCGTCCGGCGGTAAAAACATATAACGGGGCGGTGTTAAACAGCCGCCTGTCTGCGGAATTGACCGAAGGGCTGAACAAACTGTGCCGTGATCAGGGATGCACCTTGTTTATGGGACTGTTGTCTGTAGTCAACACCCTGTTGTACCGTTACAGCGGTCAGCAGGACATTGTGATCGGCAGCCCCGTAGCTGGCCGTGAACATACCGACCTGGAAGGACAGATCGGTTTCTACCTCAACACGCTGGCACTGCGTTCCCGTTTTTCGGGCAGTGACCGTTTCACCGAGTTGCTGGCACAGGTTCGTGAGTTGACACTGGCAGCCTATGAACACCAGGCTTATCCATTTGATGAACTGGTTGATGCGTTGAACCTGCAGCGTGACCTGAGCCGCAGTGCTTTATTTGATGTGATGCTGGTCCTTCAGAATACAGAAAGCAGAAGACCAACTGAATATGGCCTTGAAGGTTTGCAGGTAGGACCTTATCCTCAGGAGGGTGGTCATAGCAGCAAATTTGACCTGAGTTTCAATTTTGTTGAATCCAGGGAAGGACTTGAGGTTCATATTTCTTATCGCAAAGATATTTACAGTGCAGCCTGGGTTTCGCGTTTTGAATTCCATTTTCAAAATCTGGTTGCAGCCATTGTTTCGACTCCCGGGCAGACTTTAAACCAGCTGGATTACCTCAGCGCAGCAGAGCAGTTGCAGTTGCTCAATACTTTTAATGATACAGCATTTGCCTATCCAAAGCAGGAAACCATTGTCAGCCTGTTTGAAAAGCAAGTACCGCTTCACGGCGATAAAACAGCCGTGGTCTTTGGCGACCGGGAGTTAAGTTATGCGGAACTGAACCGCCAGGCCAATAGTCTGAGTGCTTACCTGATGGCTGTGCATGGTGCGGGTCCGGGTGAGCTGGTCGGGATCTGCCTGAATAAGAGCGATCAGATGATGGTGGTGATTTTGGCCATCCTGAAAACCGGTGCTGCCTATGTTCCGATAGACCCGGAATATCCTATGGAAAGGATTTCCTATATCCTTGAAGACAGTGCTTGTAAAGTGACGGTTGATGCGGCGTTTCTATCGGAGTATGCAGATTCATTAGCAGATTATAGTAATGAAAACCCAGCTATTCAGGCTGGCCCGGATGACCTTTCGTATGTGATCTATACTTCGGGGAGTACGGGTCATCCCAAAGGGGTGCTGACCCGGCACAGTAGCCTGGTGAATTATTTAACAGGTATTCAGTTCACACATGGTTTTGACACCGATTTCATCTTCAGTTCCAACATCTGTTTTGATGCCTCGGTAAAACAAATCTTTTTGCCTTTGCTGAAGGGCAACCGGGTGCATGTGTACGATCTGTCCAAAAGCATTGACCTTTTGTCTGGATATGTTGCCCGGCATAACATTGAATTGTTCAATGCTACGCCTTCAGTGGTTGCAGAATTGAGCAAACTGCCGGGCAGTACAGAGCTGTTCAGTCGCTTAAAATACATCATGCTTGGAGGAGAAGCTTTTGATGAGCATTTACTGACAACCCTGAATGGGATCAATGCTGAGCTGATCTGGATCAATGCTTATGGGCCTACGGAGACCTGTGTGAATTCGACCAGTTATACTTTCCAGGGGAATATTTCCGGCCAGATTATCGGCTCGCCACTTCCCAATACCAGGATTTACATTCTTGGCGATGGAGATGCACTGGTGCCTGTGGGAGTAAGCGGAGAACTTTGCATCAGTGGGGCAGGATTGGCACGGGGTTATTTGAACAAGGAAGCCCTGACTAAGGAGAAGTTTGTGCCAAACCCTTACCTGGAAGGTGAACTGATGTACCGTACCGGCGACCTTGTTCGCTGGCGAGCAGATGGCAACATTGAGTTTATCGGCCGTAAAGACGACCAGGTCAAAGTCCGTGGTTACCGGATTGAGCTGGGTGAGGTGGAACATGTGCTTGGAGGACATCCAGCTGTCAGCTCAACTGTAGTACTGGCTCCGTTGAATGATTCCGGTGAACGTTTCCTGGTGGCTTATTTGGTGGGAAATGCTGAACTGGACATTCCTGCACTGAAGGCTTATTTATCAGGGCTGCTTCCTGGTTATATGGTTCCTGCTTATTTCATGCAGCTGGACAGCCTGCCATTAACCCCTAACGGAAAGATTGACAGGAAAGCTTTACCGGCTGTGGATCAGACTGGTACTTCAAATGGTAGTGTTTACCAGGCCGCAGAGAATGAGACCCAGGCTGGCTTGATTTCCATTTGGACAGAAATCCTTGGTGTCAATCCAATTGGGATTAATGATGATTTCTTTGAACTTGGAGGCCATAGCCTTAAGGCAACACGGCTGAGCAGTCAGATCCATAAAGTATTTCATGTCAAGATCGGCCTGAAAGAACTGTTCGGGAATCCTGTATTGCGTGATCAGGCTTTACTGATCCATGGCGGTGAACACGATGCTTTTGAATCGCTGTTGCCGGTGGCGCAGGCAGAGAGCTACGTGCTTTCTTCTTCCCAGCGGCGTTTGTGGGTATTGAGTCAGTTTGCCGAAGGCAATGTGGCTTACAACATGCCGGGTGTGTTTTACTTTGAAGGAGACCTGGATGAAAATGCGTTTGAGCAGAGCTTTAATGCATTGATCAGCCGTCATGAGATCCTGAGGACGACCTTCAGGGAAGATGCTTCGGGAGAAGTCCGTCAGTACATCCATCCAGCGTTAGAAAATAAATTCGTGCTGGAATGCAAAGACGTTCGGGAATTGTCTGAAGCGGAGCTTCAATTAGCGGTACTTGCCAAATTGCGGGCAGCGTTCGACCTTGCGACAGGTCCTTTGCTCCGTGCAGGTTTATACCGCCTTGGAGAAACGAAATGGGTATTCAGTTATGCCATGCACCACATCATCAGCGATGGCTGGTCGATGGGGGTACTGATTGCAGAACTATCGGCGTTTTACAATGCTTTCCTGAATGGCAGAGAAAATCCTTACCAGCCATTGCGGATCCAATATAAAGATTATGCGAGCTGGCAGCAGTCCGAACTGCAGGGTGGTTCTTTGGCATTGCACAAAGCCTACTGGCTGGACCAGTTTTCCGGGGAACTTCCGGTACTTGAACTTCCGACCGACCGGATGCGTCCGGCGGTAAAAATATATAACGGGGCGGTGTTAAACAGCCGCCTGTCTGCGGAATTGACCGAAGGGCTGAACAAACTGTGCCGTGATCAGGGTTGCACCTTGTTTATGGGACTATTGTCTGTAATCAACACCCTGTTGTACCGTTACAGCGGTCAGCAGGACATTGTGATCGGCAGTCCTGTGGCCGGCCGTGAACATACCGACCTGGAAGGACAGATCGGTTTTTACATCAATACCTTAGCACTGCGTTCCCGTTTTTCGGGCAGTGACCGTTTCACTGAACTGCTGGCACAGGTTCGTGAACTGACACTGGCAGCCTATGAACACCAGGCTTATCCATTTGATGAACTGGTTGATGCGTTGAACCTGCAGCGTGACCTGAGCCGCAGTGCTTTATTTGATGTCATGCTGGTGCTGCAGAATGCAATGGATGGCGATGTGGTAGAGAACAGTCTTGAAGGTTTGCAGGTAGGACCTTATCCTCAGGAGGGTGGTCATAGCAGTAAGTTTGACCTGAGTTTCATTTGCTTTGAAGCTGAAGCAGGGCTTTCAATTGCCATAGAATACAACAATGATATTTATAGCGCAGATTGGGTATCCCGTCTGCATACCCATCTGGAGCAACTAATTGTAGCCATTATTGAGGCTCCGGATCACGCCATAATCGATCTGGATTACCTCAGTGCAGCAGAGCGTTTGCAGCTACTGGAAACTTTCAATGATACCAATGCGGTTTACCCTGTTGCAGATACAGCAATCAGCTTGTTTGAAAAGCAGGTGTTGTTAAATCCAGCACGCCCTGCAGTGTTTTCTGAAGGCCTGGAGCTGAGTTATGAGGAGCTGAACCGTCAGTCCAACCGCTTGACTGCTTACCTGACAGATGTACATGGCATTGGTCCTGGCGATCTTGCCGGCGTTTGTCTGGAAAGGAGCGAAGAGCTGGTTATTTCGATCCTTGCGGTATTGAAAACCGGTGCCGCTTATGTTCCTGTAGATCCGGCTTATCCGGTGGAGCGGATCAATTATATGCAGCAGGACAGTGGCTGTAAGGTCATGATCGATCCAGCCTTTTTAGTAGAATATACAGACTCATCAGCAAATTACAGTGATGAAAACCCGGGCATTCATGCCAGAGCAGATGACCTGGCTTATGTGATCTATACTTCCGGATCTACCGGTCAGCCCAAAGGGGTGATGATCGAACACAGCAGCCTGGTTAATTTGTGTTACTGGCACCAGCAAATGTTCTCGGTAACCAGTGCAGACCGTGGTAGTTTATATGCGGGTGTTGCATTTGATGCTTCGGCATGGGAGCTTTTCCCATACCTGCTTTTCGGTGCTGCTGTGGTGGTGGTTCCCGATGAGATCCGTCTGGATACCGGATTGTTGAATGATTATTACCACCAGCAAAAGATCACCATCTCGTTTTTACCGAGTCAGATCGGTGAGGCTTTTTATGAAGAAGACAACCATTCCTTACGTTACTTGTTGCTGGGCGGGGATAGGGTAAATAGTTATCAGCCAAAAGCTTACCAGGTGGTGAATAATTATGGTCCTACGGAGAATTCAGTAGTGAGTACCAGCTATTTCATTGATGAGGCTTCACCGTTAATCCCGATCGGCAAGCCAGTTTCCAATACCAGGATTTACATTCTTGGCGATGGAGATGGTCTTGTACCTGTAGGAGTAACCGGAGAGCTTTGCATCAGTGGTGCAGGATTGGCACGTGGTTATTTGAACAAGGAAGCCCTGACTAAGGAAAAGTTTGTGCCGAACCCTTACCTGGAAGGCGAGCTGATGTACCGTAGCGGTGATCTAGCGCGCTGGCGAGCAGATGGCAACATTGAGTTTATCGGCCGTAAAGACGACCAGGTTAAAGTCCGTGGTTACCGGATCGAACTTGGTGAGGTGGAACATGTGCTTGGAGGACATCCAGCTGTGAGCTCAGTAGTAGTACTGGCTCCGTTGAATGATTCTGGTGAACGTTTCCTGGTGGCTTACCTGGTGGGAAATGCTGAACTGGACATTCCTGCACTGAAGGCTTATTTATCAGGGCTGCTTCCTGGTTATATGGTTCCTGCTTATTTCATGCAATTGGACAGCCTGCCATTGACCCCTAACGGAAAGATTGACAAGAAAGCTTTACCGGCTGTGGATCATGATGGTGCTGAGCGTGGCAATGTTTACCAGGCCGCAGAGAATGAGACCCAGGCTGGCTTGATTTCCATTTGGACAGAAATCCTTGGTGTCAATCCAATTGGGATTAATGATGATTTTTTTGAACTTGGAGGCCATAGCCTTAAGGCAACACGGCTGAGCAGTCAGATCCATAAAGTATTTCATGTCAAGATCGGCCTGAAAGAACTGTTCGGGAATCCTGTATTGCGCGATCAGGCTTTACTGATCCATGGCGGTGAACACGATGCTTTTGAATCGTTATTACCGGTGGCGCAGGCAGAGAGCTACGTGCTTTCTTCTTCCCAGCGGCGTTTGTGGGTGCTGAGTCAGTTTGCTGAAGGCAATGTGGCTTACAACATGCCGGGTGTGTTTTACTTTGAAGGCAGCCTGGATGAAAATGCGTTTGAGCAGAGCTTTGCTGCATTGATCAGCCGCCATGAGATCCTGAGGACGACCTTCAGGGAAGATGCTTCGGGAGAAGTCCGTCAGTACGTTCACACGTCAGGGCAAAGCGGTTTTGTGCTGGAACGCAAAGACGTTCGGGAATTGTCTGAAGCGGAGCTTCAAACAGCGGTACTTGCCAAATTGCGGGCAGCGTTTGACCTTGAGAGAGGTCCTTTGCTCCGTGCAGGTTTATACCGTATTGGAGAAACGAAATGGGTATTCAGTTATGCCATGCACCACATCATCAGCGATGGCTGGTCGATGGGGGTACTGATTGCAGAACTATCGGCGTTTTACAATGCTTTCCTGAATGGCAGAGAAAATCCTTACCAGCCATTGCGGATCCAATATAAAGATTATGCGAGCTGGCAGCAGTCCGAACTGCAGGGTGGTTCTTTGGCATTGCACAAAGCCTACTGGCTGGACCAGTTTTCCGGGGAACTTCCGGTACTTGAACTTCCGACCGACCGGATGCGTCCGGCGGTAAAAACATATAACGGGGCGGTGTTAAACAGCCGCCTGTCTGCGGAATTGACCGAAGGGCTGAACAAACTGTGCCGTGATCAGGGTTGCACCTTGTTTATGGGACTGTTGTCTGTAGTCAACACCCTGTTGTACCGTTACAGCGGTCAGCAGGACATTGTGATCGGCAGCCCCGTAGCTGGCCGTGAACATACCGACCTGGAAGGACAGATCGGTTTCTACCTCAACACGCTGGCACTGCGTTCCCGTTTTTCGGGCAGTGACCGTTTCACCGAGTTGCTGGCACAGGTTCGTGAACTGACACTGGCAGCCTATGAACACCAGGCTTATCCATTTGATGAACTGGTTGATGCGTTGAACCTGCAGCGTGACCTGAGCCGCAGTGCTTTATTTGATGTGATGCTGGTCCTTCAGAATACAGAAAGCAGAAGACCAACTGAATATGGCCTTGAAGGTTTGCAGGTAGGACCTTATCCTCAGGAGGGTGGTCATAGCAGCAAATTTGACCTGAGTTTCAATTTTGTTGAATCCAGGGAAGGACTTGAGGTTCATATTTCTTATCGCAAAGATATTTACAGTGCAGCCTGGGTTTCGCGTTTTGAATTCCATTTTCAAAATCTGGTTGCAGCCATTGTTGCGACTCCCGGGCAGACTTTAAAGCAGCTGGATTACCTCAGTGCAGCAGAGCAGTTGCAGTTGCTCAATACTTTTAATGATACAGCATTTGCCTATCCAAAGCAGGAAACCATTGTCAGCCTGTTTGAAAAGCAAGTACTGCTGCATGGCGATAAAACAGCCGTGGTCTTTGGCGACCGGGAGTTAAGTTATGCGGAACTGAACCGCCAGGCCAATAGTCTGAGTGCTTACCTGATGGCTGTGCATGGTGCGGGTCCGGGTGAGCTGGTCGGGATCTGCCTGAATAAGAGCGATCAGATGATGGTGGTGATTTTGGCCATCCTGAAAACCGGTGCTGCCTATGTTCCGATAGACCCGGAATATCCTATGGAAAGGATTTCCTATATCCTTGAAGACAGTGCTTGTAAAGTGACGGTTGATGCGGCGTTTCTATCGGAGTATGCAGATTCATTAGCAGATTATAGTAATGAAAACCCAGCTATTCAGGCTGGCCCGGATGACCTTTCGTATGTGATCTATACTTCGGGAAGTACGGGTCATCCCAAAGGGGTGCTGACCCGGCACAGTAGCCTGGTGAATTATTTAACAGGTATTCAGTTCACACATGGTTTTGACACCGATTTCATCTTCAGTTCCAACATCTGTTTTGATGCGTCGGTGAAACAAATCTTTTTGCCTTTGCTGAAGGGCAACCGGGTACATGTGTACGATCTGTCCAAAAGCATTGACCTTCTGTCTGGATATGTTGCCCGGCATAACATTGAATTGTTCAATGCTACGCCTTCAGTGGTTGCAGAATTGAGCAAACTGCCGGGCAGTACAGAGCTGTTCAGTCGCTTAAAATACATCATGCTTGGAGGAGAAGCTTTTGATGAGCATTTACTGACAACCCTGAATGGGATCAATGCTGATCTGATCTGGATCAATGCTTATGGGCCTACGGAGACCTGTGTGAATTCGACCAGTTATACTTTCCAGGGGAATATTTCCAGCCAGATTATCGGCTCGCCACTTCCCAATACCAGGATTTACATTCTTGGCGATGGAGATGGTCTTGTGCCTGTGGGAGTAAGCGGAGAGCTTTGCATCAGTGGGGCAGGATTGGCACGGGGTTATTTGAACAAGGAAGCCCTGACTAAGGAGAAGTTTGTGCCAAACCCTTACCTGGAAGGTGAACTGATGTACCGTACCGGCGACCTTGTTCGCTGGCGAGCAGATGGCAACATTGAGTTTATTGGCCGTAAAGACGACCAGGTCAAAGTCCGTGGTTACCGGATTGAGCTGGGTGAGATTGAACATGTGCTTGGAGGACATCCAGCTGTCAGCTCAACTGTAGTACTGGCTCCGTTGAATGATTCCGGTGAACGTTTCCTGGTGGCTTACCTGGTGGGAAATGCTGAACTGGACATTCCTGCACTGAAGGCTTATTTATCAGGACTGCTTCCTGGTTATATGGTTCCTGCTTATTTCATGCAATTGGACAGCCTGCCATTAACCCCTAACGGAAAGATTGACAGGAAAGCTTTACCGGCTGTGGATCATGATGGTGCTGAGCGTGGCAATGTTTACCAGGCCGCAGAGAATGAGACCCAGGCTGGCTTGATTTCCATTTGGACAGAAATCCTTGGCGTCAATCCAATTGGGATCAATGATGATTTCTTTGAACTTGGAGGCCATAGCCTTAAGGCAACACGGCTGAGCAGTCAGATCCATAAAGTATTTCATGTCAAGATCGGCCTGAAAGAACTGTTCGGGAATCCTGTATTGCGTGATCAGGCTTTACTGATCCATGGCGGTGAACACGATGCTTTTGAATCGCTGTTGCCGGTGGCGCAGGCAGAGAGCTACGTGCTTTCTTCTTCCCAGCGGCGTTTGTGGGTATTGAGTCAGTTTGCCGAAGGCAATGTGGCTTACAACATGCCGGGTGTGTTTTACTTTGAAGGCAGCCTGGATGAAAATGCGTTTGAACAAAGCTTTGCTGCATTGATCAGCCGTCATGAGATCCTGAGGACGACCTTCAGGGAAGATGCTTCGGGAGAAGTCCGTCAGTACATCCATCCAGCGTTAGAAAATAAATTCGTGCTGGAATGCAAAGACGTTCGGGAATTGTCTGAAGCGGAGCTTCAATTAGCGGTACTTGCCAAATTGCGGGCAGCGTTTGACCTTGCGACAGGTCCTTTGCTCCGTGCAGGTTTATACCGTATTGGAGAAACGAAATGGGTATTCAGTTATGCCATGCACCACATCATCAGCGATGGCTGGTCGATGGGGGTACTGATTGCTGAACTATCGGCGTTTTACAATGCTTTCCTGAATGGCAGAGAAAATCCTTACCAGCCATTGCGGATCCAATATAAAGATTATGCGAGCTGGCAGCAGTCCGAACTGCAGGGCGGTTCTTTGGCATTACACAAAGCCTACTGGCTGGACCAGTTTTCCGGAGAACTTCCGGTACTTGAACTTCCGACCGACCGGATGCGTCCGGCGGTAAAAACATATAACGGGGCGGTGTTAAACAGCCGCCTGTCTGCGGAATTGACCGACGGGCTGAACAAACTGTGCCGTGATCAGGGATGCACCTTGTTTATGGGACTGTTGTCTGTAGTCAACACCCTGTTGTACCGTTACAGCGGTCAGCAGGACATTGTGATCGGTAGTCCTGTGGCCGGCCGTGAACATACCGACCTGGAAGGACAGATCGGTTTTTACCTCAACACGCTGGCACTGCGATCCCGTTTTTCGGGCAGTGACCGTTTCACCGAGTTGCTGGCACAGGTTCGTGAACTGACACTGGCAGCCTATGAGCATCAGGCTTATCCATTTGATGAACTGGTTGATGCGTTGAACCTGCAGCGTGACCTGAGCCGCAGTGCTTTGTTTGATGTCATGCTGGTCTTACAGAATTTAGAAGACAACCGGATTACAGAAGATTTGTTGCATGGACTTCAAATCAGTCCTTATGAGCGTACCGGAGACCATAATAGTAAGTTTGACCTGAATTTTGTCTGTGTTGAAGCTGAAGCAGGGCTTTCAATTGCCATAGAATACAACAATGATATTTATAGCGCACACTGGATTTCCTGTCTGCACATCCACCTGAAAGAATTAATTGCAGGAATTGTTGCCGCTCCTGAAACTGCTTTAAACCAGTTGGATTACCTCAGTACAGCAGAGCGCCTGCAATTACTGGAAACGTTCAATGATACGAGACTAACTTATCCAAAACAAGAGACGATCATCAGCTTGTTTGAGCAGCAGGTGTTGTTAAACCCGGAGCTGCCCGCAGTACTTTTTGAAGACCTTAGCCTGAGTTATCGTGAGCTGAACTGTCAGGCCAACCGCCTGAGTGCTTACCTGATGGATGTGCATGAGATCGGCCCAGGCGATCTTGGCGGTGTTTGTCTGGAAAGGACTGAACAGCTTGTTGTTTGCATTCTTGCGGTACTGAAAACCGGTGCTGCTTATGTCCCTATAGATCCGGCTTACCCAGTAGAGCGGATCAGCTACATCAGGCAGGACAGTGGCTGTAAACTGACTATTGATGCTTCGGTTTTATCCGCTTATGCAAATGTTCAGGCAGATTATAGCGATGAAAACCCAGGTATTCATTCCCGTGCTGATGAGCTGGCTTATGTGATTTATACTTCAGGATCTACCGGTCAACCTAAAGGTGTGATGGTAGGGCATGGGAATGCGTCTTCATTTATTCACTGGTGTCATCAGGAATTCTCCGCATCAGATTTTGATGTGGTTTTTCAGGCTACTTCGGTATGTTTTGACCTGTCAATATTTGAGCTTTTTTATCCTTTGAGCATAGGCAAACCACTCCGTGTGCTTGAAAATGTACTTGCTGTGCCCGATCATTTGACCCTCCACAAGCGTGTACTGCTCAATACTGTTCCCAGTGCCTTGGATAGTTTACAGGATGAAGGTATTGACTTAAGCCGTATTTCCATACTGAACCTTGCCGGTGAGGCACTTTCTAAAAAGAGTCTTGGCCGGATTGATGTTTCTCAAATCCAGGTTAGGAACTTATATGGACCTTCTGAGGATACCACTTACAGTACGGTTTACCGTTTAATTCCCGGAGCAGACATCCTGATCGGGAAACCGGTTTCCAATACCAGGATTTACATTCTTGGCGATGGAGATGGTCTTGTACCTGTAGGAGTAACCGGAGAGCTTTGCATCAGTGGTGCAGGATTGGCACGTGGTTATTTGAACAAGGAAGCCCTGACTAAGGAGAAGTTTGTGCCGAACCCTTACCTGGAAGGCGAGCTGATGTACCGTAGCGGTGATCTAGCGCGCTGGCGAGCAGATGGCAACATTGAATTTATCGGCCGTAAAGACGACCAGGTCAAAGTCCGTGGTTACCGGATTGAGCTGGGTGAGGTGGAACATGTTTTGCATGAACATGCTGCTGTGAGCTCAGTAGTGGTATTGGCTCCGTTGAATGATTCCGGTGAACGTTTCCTGGTGGCTTACCTGGTGGGAGATGCTGAACTGGACATTCCTGCACTGAAGGCTTATTTATCAGGGCTGCTTCCTGGTTATATGGTTCCTGCTTATTTCATGCAATTGGACAGTCTGCCATTAACCCCTAACGGAAAGATTGATAAAAAAGCTTTACCGGCTGTGGATCAGACTGGTACTTCAAATGGTAGTGTTTACCAGGCCGCAGAGAATAAGACCCAGGCTGGCTTGATTTCCATTTGGACAGAAATCCTTGGTGTCAATCCAATTGGGATTAATGATGATTTTTTTGAACTTGGAGGCCATAGCCTTAAGGCAACACGGCTGAGCAGTCAGATCCATAAAGTATTTCATGTCAAGATCGGTCTGAAAGAACTGTTCGGGAATCCTGTATTGCGCGATCAGGCTTTACTGATCCATGGCGGTGAACACGATGCTTTTGAATCGTTATTACCGGTAGCGCAGGCAGAAAGCTACATGCTTTCTTCTTCCCAGCGGCGTTTGTGGGTATTGAGTCAGTTTGCCGAAGGCAATGTGGCTTACAACATGCCGGGTGTGTTTTACTTTGAAGGCAGCCTGGATGAAAATGCGTTTGAGCAGAGCTTTGCTGCATTGATCAGTCGTCATGAGATCCTGAGGACGACCTTTAGGGAAGATGCTTCGGGAGAAGTCCGTCAGTACATCCATCCAGCGTTAGAAAATAAATTCGTGCTGGAATGCAAAGACGTTCGGGAATTGTCTGAAGCGGAGCTTCAAACAGCGGTACTTGCCAAATTGCGGGCAGCGTTTGACCTTGCGACAGGTCCTTTGCTCCGTGCAGGTTTATACCGCCTTGGAGAAACGAAATGGGTATTCAGTTATTCCATGCACCACATCATCAGCGATGGCTGGTCGATGGGGGTACTGATTGCTGAACTATCGGCGTTTTACAATGCTTTCCTGAATGGCAGAGAAAATCCTTACCAGCCATTGCGGATCCAATATAAAGATTATGCGAGCTGGCAGCAGTCTGAACTGCAGGGCGGTTCTTTGGCATTGCACAAAGCCTACTGGCTGGACCAGTTTTCCGGGGAACTTCCGGTGCTGGAACTTCCGACCGACCGGATGCGTCCGGCGGTAAAAACATATAACGGGGCGGTGTTAAACAGCCGCCTGTCTGCGGAATTGACCGACGGGCTGAACAAACTGTGCCGTGATCAGGGTTGTACCTTGTTTATGGGACTGTTGTCTGTAGTCAACACTCTGTTGTACCGTTACAGCGGTCAGCAGGACATTGTGATCGGCAGCCCTGTAGCCGGCCGTGAACATACCGACCTGGAAGGACAGATCGGTTTCTACGTGAATACGTTGGCACTGCGATCGCGTTTTTCGGGCAGTGACCGTTTCACCAAGTTGCTGGCACAGGTTCGTGAACTGACACTGGCAGCCTATGAGCACCAGGCTTATCCATTTGATGAACTGGTTGATGCGTTGAACCTGCAGCGTGACCTGAGCCGCAGTGCTTTATTTGATGTGATGCTGGTCCTTCAGAATTTAGAAGACAACCGGATTACAGAAGATTTGTTGCATGGGCTTCAGATTAATCCTTATGAGCGTACCGGAGACCATAGCAGCAAATTTGACCTGAGTTTCAATTTTGTTGAATCCAGGGAAGGACTTGAGGTTCATATTTCTTATCGCAAAGATATTTACAGTGCAGCCTGGGTTTCGCGTTTTGAATTCCATTTTCAAAATCTGGTTGCAGCCATTGTTGCGACTCCCGGGCAGACTTTAAACCAGCTGGATTACCTCAGCGCAGCAGAGCAGTTGCAGTTGCTCAATACTTTTAATGATACAGCATTTGCCTATCCAAAGCAGGAAACCATTGTCAGCCTGTTCGAAAAGCAAGTACCGCTTCACGGCGATAAAACAGCCGTGGTCTTTGGCGACCGGGAGTTAAGTTATGCGGAACTGAACCGCCAGGCCAATAGTCTGAGTGCTTACCTGATGGCTGTGCATGGTGCGGGTCCGGGTGAGCTGGTCGGGATCTGCCTGAATAAGAGCGATCAGATGATGGTGGTGATTTTGGCCATCCTGAAAACCGGTGCTGCCTATGTTCCGATAGACCCGGAATATCCTATGGAAAGGATTTCCTATATCCTTGAAGACAGTGCTTGTAAAGTGACGGTTGATGCGGCGTTTCTATCGGAGTATGCAGATTCATTAGCAGATTATAGTAATGAAAACCCAGCTATTCAGGCTGGCCCGGATGACCTTTCGTATGTGATCTATACTTCGGGAAGTACGGGTCATCCCAAAGGGGTGCTGACCCGGCACAGTAGCCTGGTGAATTATTTAACAGGTATTCAGTTCACACATGGTTTTGACACCGATTTCATCTTCAGTTCCAACATCTGTTTTGATGCGTCGGTGAAACAAATCTTTTTGCCTTTGCTGAAGGGCAACCGGGTACATGTGTACGATCTGTCCAAAAGCATTGACCTTTTGTCTGGATATGTTGCCCGGCATAACATTGAATTGTTTAATGCTACGCCTTCAGTGGTTGCAGAATTGAGCAAACTGCCGGGCAGTACAGAGCTGTTCAGTCGCTTAAAATACATCATGCTTGGAGGAGAAGCTTTTGATGAGCATTTACTGACAACCCTGAATGGGATCAATGCTGAGCTGATCTGGATCAATGCTTATGGGCCTACAGAGACCTGTGTGAATTCGACCAGTTATACTTTCCAGGGGGATATTTCCAGCCAGATTATCGGCTCGCCACTTCCCAATACCAGGATTTACATTCTTGGCGATGGAGATGGTCTTGTCCCTGTAGGGGTAAGCGGAGAGCTTTGCATCAGTGGGGCAGGATTGGCAAGTGGCTATTTGAACAAGGAAGCCCTGACTAAGGAGAAGTTTGTGCCAAACCCTTACCTGGAAGGGGAGCTGATGTACCGTACCGGTGATCTAGCGCGCTGGCGAGCAGATGGCAACATTGAGTTTATCGGCCGTAAAGACGACCAGGTCAAAGTCCGTGGTTACCGGATCGAGCTGGGTGAGGTGGAACATGTGCTTGGAGGACATCCAGCTGTCAGCTCAACTGTAGTACTGGCTCCGTTGAATGATTCCGGTGAACGTTTCCTGGTGGCTTACCTGGTGGGAAATGCTGCACTGGACATTCCTGCACTGAAGGCTTATTTATCAGGGCTGCTTCCTGGTTATATGGTTCCTGCTTATTTCATGCAGCTGGACAGCCTGCCATTAACCCCTAACGGAAAGATTGACAGGAAAGCTTTACCGGCTGTGGATCATGATGGCGCAGAACGTGGCAATGTTTACCAGGCCGCAGAGAATGAGACCCAGGCTGGCTTGATTTCCATTTGGACAGAAATCCTTGGTGTCAATCCGATCGGTATCAATGATGATTTTTTTGAACTTGGAGGCCATAGCCTTAAGGCAACACGGCTGAGCAGTCAGATCCATAAAGTATTTCATGTCAAGATCGGCCTGAAAGAACTGTTCGGGAATCCTGTATTGCGCGATCAGGCTTTACTGATCCATGGCGGTGAACACGATGCTTTTGAATCGCTGTTGCCGGTGGCGCAGGCAGAGAGCTACGTGCTTTCTTCTTCCCAGCGGCGTTTGTGGGTATTGAGTCAGTTTGCCGAAGGCAATGTGGCTTACAACATGCCGGGTGTGTTTTACTTTGAAGGAGACCTGGATGAAAATGCCTTTGAGCAGAGCTTTGCTGCATTGATCAGCCGCCATGAGATCCTGAGGACGACCTTTAGGGAAGATGCTTCGGGAGAAGTCCGTCAGTACATCCATCCAGCGTTAGAAAATAAATTCGTGCTGGAATGCAAAGACGTTCGGGAATTGCCTGAAGCGGAGCTTCAAACAGCGGTACTTGCCAAATTGCGGGCAGCGTTTGACCTTGCGACAGGTCCTTTGCTCCGTGCAGGTTTATACCGTATTGGAGAAACGAAATGGGTATTCAGTTATTCCATGCACCACATCATCAGCGATGGCTGGTCGATGGGGGTACTGATTGCAGAACTATCGGCATTTTACAATGCTTTCCTGAATGGCAGAGAAAATCCTTACCAGCCATTGCGGATCCAATATAAAGATTATGCGAGCTGGCAGCAGTCTGAACTGCAGGGCGGTTCTTTGGCATTACACAAAGCCTACTGGCTGGACCAGTTTTCCGGAGAACTTCCGGTGCTGGAACTTCCGACCGACCGGATGCGTCCGACGGTAAAAACATATAACGGGGCGGTGTTAAACAGCCGCCTGTCTGCGGAATTGACCGAAGGGCTGAACAAACTGTGCCGTGATCAGGGATGCACCTTGTTTATGGGACTGTTGTCTGTAATCAACACCCTGTTGTACCGTTACAGCGGTCAGCAGGACATTGTGATCGGCAGTCCTGTGGCCGGCCGTGAACATACCGACCTGGAAGGACAGATCGGTTTTTACCTCAACACGCTGGCACTGCGCTCCCGTTTTTCGGGCAGTGACCGTTTCACCGAGTTGCTGGCACAGGTTCGTGAACTGACACTGGCAGCCTATGAACACCAGGCTTATCCTTTTGATGAACTGGTTGATGCGTTGAACCTGCAGCGTGACCTGAGCCGCAGTGCTTTATTTGATGTGATGCTGGTCCTTCAGAATACAGATAGCAGGAAGCCTGGCGGATATGGCCTTGAAGGTTTGCAGGTAGTACCTTATGCTCATGAAGAAAGTCGAAGCAGTAAGTTTGACCTGAGTTTCATTTGCTTTGAAGCTGAAGCAGGGCTTTCAATTGCCATAGAATACAACAACGACATTTATAGTGCAGATTGGGTATCCCGTCTGTATACCCATATGGAGCAACTAATTGTAGCCATTATTGAGGCTCCGGATCACGCCATAATCGATCTGGATTACCTCAGTGCAGCAGAGCGTCTGCAGTTATTGGAAACTTTCAATGACACCAGCTGGGCATATCCTGATAAAGAGACAATCATCAGTTTGTTCGAGCAACAAGTGAAACAGACCCCGGAACAAGTGGCAATTATTGCAGAAAACAAAACACTGACTTACTGGGAATTAAATGAGCAGGCCAATCGCCTCGCGGCTTACTTAATCCAAAATTTTGAAATTCATCCCAATGAATTCATCGGAATAAAAGTCGCACGTAATGAGTGGATGATCATTTCCATGCTGGCCGTTTTAAAAACAGGAGCGGCATATGTGCCTATAGAATTATCGTTTCCGCAGGATCGTATAGGCTATATTCTTGAGGATATCAAAAGCAAGTGGATTATCGATGAAGGATTACTTAACCGCTTTAATGAAGTTGCTGCTGAATACAGTGAGAAGAACCTGCAAAAACAGTATGATCCTGAAAATCTTGCTTATCTCATTTATACCTCCGGCTCTACCGGGAAACCGAAAGGGGTGATGGTGAATCATTTTGCCGTCATGTCGCTTTTCGAAAACATGAATACCACATTCGGATTCGAAGGGTGTAAAACCATAGGCGCGGCAACGAATTACACCTTTGATATTTCAATTATCGAATTACTGGGCAGTCTGGTGAAAGGATTGTCTGTTTACCTGATGGATGGAGACGTATTGAAACTAAAGGAAGCCATCCTTGAGGGACATATCGATATCCTCCAGCTTACACCTTCGCGGTTAAATCAACTGGTTCTTGCAAATGAGGGAGATTTCGGGATTTTAACACGGCTCAAAGTGTTGATGATCGGAGGAGAAAGCCTTTCTGCAGAGGTTTACCACAAATTAAAGCCGCTGAATCAACTGAGCATTTACAATGTTTACGGGCCTACAGAAACAGCAATTTGGAGCAGTATTTCCCGAATCAATACAAGTGAAAAACTGGTTGTTGGAAAACCACTGCTGAATGAGTGGATCTATATCCTGGATGCCCAAGGCGGACTAGTGCCAATCGGTGTAACGGGAGAACTACACATAGGAGGCAACGGCGTAACGCAAGGTTATTTGAATTTACCAGAGCTTACCGCGGAGAAATTTGTAACAGATCCTTTCATTCCGGGAGCAAAAAGGATGTACCGTACCGGAGATCTTGGACGATTCCTGCCAAACGGGGATATTGAGTTTTTAGGTAGAAAAGATGATCAGGTTAAAATCCGTGGTTATAGGATCGAATTGGGAGAAATCGAAAGCATCCTGAAGGATCATCCGGATATTACTTCTGCGGTTGTCCTGGCCAAATTCAACAGCAATGAAGAAGTTGACCTGGTTGCTTATGTTACCGGTGATGTTGTGCTGAATACCAATGAGCTACGGACCTTTTTGGCCAAAATGCTTCCAGCTTATATGATCCCGGCCTACTTTGTACAATTGGATCAATTTCCGGTAAATACCAATGGCAAAATAGATAAAAAAGCATTGCCAGATCCTTCTGGTTTACTCATGTCTACCGGTGTCGAATACATTGCGCCGAGAAATGAAACAGAAGAAGAGCTGGTTGACATCTGGAAAGAGGTGTTGAAACTGGAGCAGATCGGCGTGCTGGATAACTTCTTTGAGATTGGTGGAAATAGCATCAAAGCAATTCAGCTGATTTCAAGGATAGGTAAAGCCTTTGATGTGAAAATCCCACTCAACAACCTGTTTAAAGATCCAACAATAGAGGTGCTTGCAGATATCATCATTAATGACAAATGGTTAAGAAGCACCATAACAGAAGAAAACGACAACTATCAACAAATAAAATTATAAACCAAGACAAACCAAAAAAATTAAGATGAAAATATTAGGAATAAATGGAGGACCAAATCATATTGATGCCGTATTTCTTGAGAAAATCATTCATGGACAATTACATGATTCGGCCGTCGCACTTTTAAAGGATGGAGATTTAATATTTGCCTTGGAAGAAGAGCGCACCACCAGAATAAAGCACACTAACTATTTTCCAAAAACAGCGATAAAACAGTGCATGATCTACAATGATCTTGACTTCGATGATATCGATTATTTTGCTTTCCCCATTACCATGAGCTCACTGGAAAATTATGCAGTAGCATTTATGAAAGCACCACTGTCGCCAAATGCAGGCCTGCTGGTTTTAAGGGAAATTTTCAAAAGACATACCGGGTATGAATTAGACCTGAAAAAAATAAAACTGTATGATCATCATTATTGTCATGCGGTATCTGCCTTTGCACAATCCGGTTTTTACAAAAGCCTGGTAGTTACATTGGATGGGGCTGGAAATGGCTTATCCGGGACAATTTATACGGCCGAAGGCAATAAACTCAATCTGCTGAAGAGTTTTCCGGTTAAAAAATCACTGGGTTACTTTTATCTGGAGGCGACCGAGTTTCTGGGCATGAGCATATTCGATGAATATAAAGTGATGGGATTGGCGCCCTATGGAGATCCGACGGTTCATCAGGAGCTGTTTGAGTCTTTCTACACATTGTTGCCGGATGGGGAGTATGAAATTCATTTTGATGACATGGTTCGCTTAAATACAATTTGCCCGAAAAGGCAAAAAGGTGCACCTTTTGATCAACACCATAAAGACATTGCCGCTGCTTTACAGGTTGCGCTCGAACATATTGTATTCCACATACTGCATTATGCAAAAGAGGTAACCGGAATGGAAAAAATCTGTCTGGCAGGTGGTGTTGCATTGAACTGTAAAATGGAAGGGGAATTGGTGCATTCAAACCTGTTTAAAGAAGTCTTTGTGTTCCCTGCATCGGGTGATAATGGATTGTCTTCCGGAGCCGCTTATGCCTGCCATTTTGAAACAGGGGAAACTTTCATCAACAAACCGATCAAATCCGTTTCTATGGGACTTGATTTTACAAAGACGGCCATCGAATCAGAACTGCTGAAATGGAAAGACCTGATTGATTATCACGAAAGTGAAAATATACATGACGAGACGGGCGCTTTGTTGGCTGAAGGAGAAGTGATTGGCTGGTTTAGGGGAAGAGAAGAATATGGGCCAAGGGCTTTGGGAAACAGAAGTATTGTTGCTGATCCAAGGCCGGCCGCAAATAAAGACCGGATCAATTCAATTGTTAAAATGAGGGAAGGGTTCAGGCCTTTTGCGCCGGCAATTCTGGAAGAACATTTTGAAAGCTGTTTTAAAGTTCCTGATAACGGGCAGAAAGAGTTTCCGTTCATGAGTGTTATCCTCAGAGCCCAGGAGTCATCTGAAAAGGCTTTAGGTGCAGTTGTCCATATCGACGGATCGGCAAGGGTTCAGACCGTTTCGTCCGTTCATAACCAAAACTTCTGGAAGCTGATCAATGCTTTTTATCAGCGAACAGGTACACCGGTATTGCTCAATACTTCCTTCAATAATAACTATGAGCCGATTGTACATTCACCTGCTGATGTCATTGCCTTTTTGCTTACAAGCGACGTGAACTTCGTGGTTATCGGAGATTTCCTGATTAAGAAAAAGTCCCTCACTTCGGCACATCCGGTTTTTGCCAAAGCAGGATTTTATGACTTCATCCGACCAGCTTCAGATCAAGATGAAAGGGGACGTTTTCTAATGCACAACTCATACCTGAAAGAGGATAAAGAAATCTCTAAGTCCTTATGGAAAATCCTTAAAGAAGATCAACCTTTTAACCTTATGGAATCATCCGACTTAATCAGCGAAATCAGGTTGTTCTGGAGACAAAGACAAATCAAGATATGCCCGGTTCAGAACTAAGGGGAAGATCCTCAAGATCACCTGATTTTTAACACTAGATTATGAGAGAATTTTTAAGTTTATTAAGAAAAAAAGATGTCCACCTGAAGCTGGAAAATGGGGAGTTGACTTTAACCTTCCCCAAAACTGGCTTGGATCCGGCGCTTTTGAATGAAATAAAATCCCAAAAAGCTGCACTGATTAGCTATTTGTCGGAACTGAACAAAGAGGAAAGCTATAAAGCTTTTCCTGCCGTTTCAGGTACAGCAACAGATTACGTATTGTCTTCTTCCCAACGCCGCCTCTGGGTGCTGAATCAGCTTGATCCGGATACGGTGGCTTATAATATGCCTGGCTTTCAACTCCTGGAAGGAGCGCTGGATGAAGCTGCCTTTGAAAAGAGCTTTTCAAATTTGATTGAACACCATGAAATCCTGAGAACAGTCTTTAAAGAAAACAGTTCAGCAGAAATAAGGCAATATATCCTTAAGCCTGCAGACAGTGGTTTTGTTTTGGTGAAGTCGGATCTCAGGAGCAGTGCTGATCAAGAAAATGAAGTGCAAGCTTTGGTTCAGCAAGAATTGCGAAAACCTTTTAACCTTGCTGAAGGCCCATTAATCCGTGCCGCGCTCTATCGCCTGGACGAACAAAAATGGCTCTTTAGTTATACAATGCATCACATCATCAGTGATGGCTGGTCTATGGGTGTCTTGATTTCAGAACTGCTGGGTTTGTATAATGCGTATACTCAAGGCCTGGAAAATCCATATCCACCACTGAGGATTCAGTATAAGGATTATGCGGTCTGGCAGCAGGAACAGCTTAGTGGAGATGCGTTAACCCTGCATAAAAACTATTGGCTGGACCAGTTTTCAGGCGAACTTCCTGTACTTACTTTACCGGCAAATCAGAAACGTCCTTTAGTCAAGACCTATAATGGAGGCGTGCTGAATAGTCTTTTAGCACAGGAATCAACTGAAGGTATTAAAAAACTGAGCCAGGAGCAGGGCTGCACGCTATTTATGGGACTGCTGGCTGTAGTGAAAGCTTGGTTATACCATTACAGCGGTCAGGATGACATCATCATTGGCAGTCCGATTGCCGGCAGGGAACATGTTGAGCTGGAAGGACAGATTGGCTTCTACGTGAATACGCTTGCATTACGTTCCCGTTTCCAACCGGCGGATAGTTTCAGGGATTTGCTTCAACAGGTACGTAAAGTTACCCTTGGCGCTTATGAACATCAGGTTTATCCCTTCGACCAACTGGTAGACGAACTTAAGCTGCAGCGCGACATGAGCCGCAATGTGCTGTTTGATGTCATGGTTGCTTTACACGCATCGTCTTCCGGTACAAATCGGCAGGCGCTCAACGGATTGGAAGTCAGTGTTTACCGGGGTGCTGAGCGTCTAAGCAGTAAGTTTGACCTGAGTTTTAATTTCTATGTTACCGAAGAGGGTGTTAAACTGGGGATCGAATACAATAAAGACATTTATAGTGCGACGTTGGTCTCACATTTTGCAGTACATTTCCAGCAATTGATGACAGCTGTTTTAGCTGCACCAGATCAACCATTGGGTCGTCTGGATTGGCTCAATGCATCCGAAAAACTGGAGCTGCTGGAAACATTTAATGATACACGTTGCGATTATCCGCGCAAGGAAACCCTGATTAGCTTATTTGAAAAACAGGTTCAGAAGCGAGGCGGACAAACTGCATTGGTATTTGAATCCAATAAACTGAGATACGACGCTTTGAACGAAGCTGCCAATCGACTTTGTAATTATCTGATGCAGCAGCACAGTATCAAGCGGGGAGACCTGGTAGGCATTTGCATGAGCCGTTGCGAGAATCAGCTCATTGCCATACTGGCGGTATTGAAATGCGCTGCAGCGTACGTTCCTGTTGATCCTGAGTATCCGCAGGAACGCATTGACTATATAAAGCAGGACAGCAATTGTAAAGTATTGATTGATGCTTCCTTTTTCTCTGCTTATGAGGAAGTGAAAGCATCATATCCTGCGGTTAATCCCACCGTACAACCAGGACCTGAAGATCTTGCTTATGTCATTTATACTTCTGGATCTACGGGGCAACCTAAAGGAGTGATGGTGGAACATACCGGAGTGGTAAACAGGATAGAATGGATGTGGAAAGCATATGACTTTTCTGCTGCTGATGTGATCCTTCAAAAAGCAAACTACACGTTTGATGTATCTGTATGGGAAATCTTTATGCCACTCTGCTGGGGTACAAAAATGATTTTATGCCATAAAGATGATGTTGGTTCACCAATCCGGATTGCAGCATTGATTGCAAAAGAAAAAGTAACCTGTATGCATTTTGTACCGAGTATGTTTGATGCTTTCATCAATTCAGAAGTTTTTGATCAGGAAAAAGGCACATTAGACAGTCTCCATAAAATCATTACCAGCGGAGAGGCGTTGTCTCCAGAAACGGTACGCAGGTGGTTTACACACAGCAATGTCCCGGTTTACAATCTGTATGGGCCTACCGAAGCATCGATTGATGTGACTTATTTTAATGTTTACGACGGAAATAATACGGTAATTCCGATTGGAAAACCAATTGCAAATACGCAGCTCTATATCCTCAATACGTCTGATGGTTTGTGTCCTGTAGGCGTAACAGGAGAAATCGTTATTGCCGGAACCGGACTTGCACGTGGTTACCTCAATAAGCCCGAATTAACCGCAGAGAAGTTCGTTGCCAATCCATTCAAACCGGGTGAACGCATGTACCGCACTGGCGACCTTGGCCGCTGGCTTGAAGATGGGAATATCGAGTTTATCGGACGGAAGGACGATCAGGTAAAAGTTCGTGGGTACCGCATCGAACTTGGAGAGGTGGAACATGCATTTAGAAATCATGCTGACATTTCCGCTGCTGTAGTTTTGGTATCGGCAAATGTTTCCGGTGAAAATGACCTTATTGCCTACATCGCATGTAGTAAGGAACTTGAAATTCTGGATTTACGCTTGTTCCTGGGCAAACAGCTGCCGGCTTATATGGTTCCTAATCATTTTGTTTTTCTGGATGAGATTCCATTAAATGCAAATGGAAAGGCAGACCGGAAAAGTTTAAAGGCAATAGGTATTGATCATTCTGGGACAGACGGTTCATACCGCCCTCCGAGAAACCAGATGGAAGAAGTGCTGGTATCGGTATATGAAGAAGTTTTGAAGGTGAAAAATATCGGTATCAATCAGAATTTCTTTGTCCTGGGAGGAGATTCAATCAAAGCGATCCAGCTGGTTTCCCGTTTAAAGCAACATGGTTATACGTTAAATATCGGTGATGTGCTGCGCTACCCTGTAATCGAAGAACTGCTCCTGAATGTCGATTTAAGCGTACAGGGACATGTGATAGATCAACAGGAGGTTCAAGGATTGATTCCTTTAAGTCCGATACAGCAGGCTTTCCTGGAAAATGAAACGGTAGACAAACATCATTTTAACCTGTCAGTGATGCTGGTCAGTGCGAAACGGATTGATGAAGAGATCCTGAGCAAAAGCCTGAACGGACTCATCGCACACCATGATGCATTGAGGATTGTTTTCCGGCAAACAGCAGAAGGCTATGTACAGGAAAATACAGGCTTGACAGGAATCAAGATCCACGAGGTCATTGCAGATGAGGAAGATCAGCTGATCCGGGCAGAGAGTGATCTGGCCCACGCTGGTTTTGATTTGCAAAACGGCCCTTTGTTTAAAGTGATTTTATTTAAGGGCAGTCAACAGGATCATTTGCTGTTTATTGCGCACCATTTGGTAATAGACGGGGTTTCCTGGCGGGTATTGCTGCCGGATTTTGCCCAGCTTTATGAAAGTCATTCAGCCGGAAGGCCAGCTAAACTGCCTTTAAAAACGGATTCTTTTCAGTCCTGGATGAACCTGATGCAGCAATATGCTTTCAGCAATGAACTGGAAAAGGAATTGCCTTATTGGGATGAAATCGAAGCGCTTAAAGTTCCTGCATTGCCTGTCGATGATCCTGCTGCATCCAATCTGGTGAATGATGCAAATTCCAAATCCTTCCTGCTCAATGCAGAACAGACATCACTGCTATTGGGCGCTTCCGGTAAAGCATACGGAACGAATGTTAACGACTTGCTCATCACTGCGGTGGGAATGGCTTTCAGAAAATGTTTTGACATCAATCAGCTCTGCCTGGCATTAGAGGGGCATGGAAGGGAAGATATAGGTGGTCAGATCGATGTAACGAGAACAGTGGGTTGGTTTACAGCTATATATCCGGTAGTAATTGATGTCAGTTTTCCTGACGACAACATCAGACAACTGATTGAAGTGAAAGAAAGACTTCACCGTATCCCTAATAAGGGCATTGGCTATGGAGTGCTCAGGTATCTTCAGGGACGCCCTTATCAAATGGAACCAGAAATTGTATTCAACTATCTGGGTGTTTTTGACACCGAGATCAAGAATGAGCATGATGATCCATGTTTTAAGATCAGCGGAGCTTATCATGGACAGGCGGTTTCACCAAATAGAAAAAGGGACTATACGCTGGAAATCTCAGCTATGATCGTGGAAGGCCGTCTGAAACTCAGCCTGATTTATAGCGCCAGACAGTACAATGCAGAAACAATCACCAGGCTGCTGCAGGTCCTGGAGCAGGAATTATCTGCTTTAATTGAAAAAACAGCCGCGGAAGAGCAAACACAGCTGACCCCGGTTGACCTGACCTTTAAAGGACTGAATATGGAACAATTACTTAAGCTAAATGAATTACAATGATTGAAGACGTTTACCCTTTAAGCCCGCTTCAGGAAGGGATTTATTTTCATTGGCTGCAAGCACCGGAATCTCCTGTTTATTTTGAACAGTTAAGCTATACCTTTAAAGGACAGTTTGATATACTGAAGTTCAGGGAAAGTTATCAGCTGCTGGTTTCCAGACATGCCATCCTGCGCACATTTTTTACCCATGAACTGGCAGATGAAACCTTACAGGTCGTGAGAAAAGAAGTGGAAGCTTCGACAAATTATATTGATGCTTCAACGGAACCAGATTTTTCCATCAAAGCATTCAGGGAGCTGGACCGCAACGAGGCATTTGACCTCAATAAGGTCTCCCAAACCAGGCTTACCCTGGTAAAATTAAACAGTGATACCTACGAACTGATTTGGAGCTATCACCATATCCTGATGGATGGATGGTGTATCAGGCTGCTCATCAAAGAGTTTTTTCAGATTTATTTCAGCCTCATAGCAGGCAAAACACCTCAGCTCAAAAAGGTTTATCCTTATTCGAATTACATCAAATGGCTGGGAAATATCGACCAGTTAAAGTCTATAGATTACTGGAAAACTTACCTGGCCGATTATGAAGGATTAAGTACCTTACCTAAAAAAACACCTGCTATTCCGGCCGGTAAATCTGCATTTAAAAGCGTACAGGGCCAGATTGATCCAGAGTTGAGGACATCCCTGAAAGCCTTGTGTTCAAGATTGGAGATTACAGAAAATATCTTCTTCCAGACCGTATGGGCTTTTTTGTTAAAAATTTACAGTGGTACGAACGACACACTTTTTGGTTCGGTGGTTTCGGGAAGGCCTGCCGAAGTTACAGGTATTGAAGAGATGCTTGGGCTTTTCATTAATACCATTCCGGTACGGATAAAATTCGCTGAGGGCATCACTTTTGAAGAACTGGCCAAAGCAGTAAGTGGAGGTTTTATTGCCGGCCTGAATCATCATTACACGCAATTGGCTCAATTGCAAGAAAAGCGTCCTGGCGTTAAAGGATTGTTCGACCACATCATGGTCTTTGAAAATTACCCAGCACAGGAAATGGCTAGACAAACTGCAGATTCAGAACGGAACCTGTCTTTTTTGTCATCAAATATTTTTGAACAAACCAATTATAACCTTACCATTGTGATCCACCCGGAAAAGGTGATCACCCTGAAGTTCATTTACAATACAGAAAGCTATTCCACTGAATTTATGGAAGGGCTGCACCAACGTTTCATGCAACTCGTCCGTGTGATCGTTTCTGCACCTGGTGTGCCTTTAACTCAGCAGGATTACCTCAGTGCAGCAGAGCGTCTGCAGTTACTGGAAACTTTCAATGATACCAATGCGGTTTACCCTGTTGCAGATACAGCAATCAGCTTGTTTGAAAAGCAGGTGTTGTTAAATCCAGCACGCCCTGCAGTGTTTTCTGGAGGCCTGGAGCTGAGTTATGAGGAGCTGAACCGTCAGGCCAACCGCTTGACTGCTTACCTGACAGATGTACATGGCATTGGTCCTGGCGATCTTGCCGGCATTTGCCTGGAAAGGAGCGAAGAGCTGGTTATTTCGATCCTTGCGGTATTGAAAACCGGTGCCGCTTATGTTCCTGTAGATCCGGCTTATCCGGTGGAGCGGATCAATTATATGCAGCAGGACAGTGGCTGTAAGATCATGATCGATCCAGCCTTTTTAGTAGAATATACAGACTCATCAGCAAATTACAGTGATGAAAACCCTGGCATTCATGCCAGAGCAGATGACCTGGCCTATGTGATCTATACTTCCGGATCTACCGGTCAGCCCAAAGGGGTGATGATCGAACACAGCAGCCTGGTTAATTTGTGTTACTGGCACCAGCAAATGTTCTCGGTAACCAGTGCAGACCGTGGTAGTTTATATGCGGGTGTTGCATTTGATGCTTCGGCATGGGAGCTTTTTCCATACCTGCTTTTCGGTGCTGCTGTGGTGGTGGTTCCCGATGAGATCCGTCTGGATACCGGATTGTTGAATGATTATTACCACCAGCAAAAGATCACCATCTCGTTTTTACCGAGTCAGATCGGTGAGGCTTTTTATGAAGAAGACAACCATTCCTTACGTTACTTGTTGCTGGGCGGGGATAGGGTAAATAGTTATCAGCCAAAAACTTACCAGGTGGTGAACAATTATGGTCCTACGGAGAATTCAGTAGTGAGTACCAGCTATTTCATTGATGAGGCTTCACCGTTAATCCCGATCGGCAAGCCGGTTTCCAATACCAGGATTTACATTCTTGGCGATGGAGATGGTCTTGTCCCTGTAGGAGTAACCGGAGAGCTTTGCATCAGTGGTGTGGGACTGGCACGTGGTTATTTGAACAAGGAAGCCCTGACTAAGGAAAAGTTTGTGCCGAACCCTTACCTGGAAGGCGAGCTGATGTACCGTAGCGGCGATCTAGCGCGCTGGCGAGCAGATGGCAACATTGAGTTTATCGGCCGTAAAGACGACCAGGTTAAAGTCCGTGGTTACCGGATCGAACTTGGTGAGGTGGAACATGTGCTTGGAGGACATCCAGCTGTGAGCTCAGTAGTAGTATTGGCTCCGTTGAATGATTCCGGTGAACGTTTCCTGGTGGCTTACCTGGTGGGAAGTGCTGCACTGGATATTCCTGCACTGAAGGCTTATCTCTCAGGGCTGCTTCCTGGTTATATGGTTCCTGCTTATTTCATGCAATTGGATAGCCTGCCATTAACCCTTAACGGAAAGATTGACAAGAAAGCTTTACCGGCTGTGGATCATGATGGCGCAGAACGTGGCAATGTTTACCAGGCCGCAGAGAATGAGACCCAGGCTGGCTTGATTTCCATTTGGACAGAAATCCTTGGTGTCAATCCGATCGGTATCAATGATGATTTCTTTGAACTTGGAGGCCATAGCCTTAAGGCAACACGGCTGAGCAGTCAGATCCATAAAGTATTTAATGTCAAGATCGGTCTGAAAGAACTGTTCGCAAACCCGGTGTTGCGCGATCAGGCTTTACTGATCCATGGCGGTGAACACGATGCTTTTGAATCGCTGTTGCCGGTGGCGCAGGCAGAGAGCTACGTGCTTTCTTCTTCCCAGCGGCGTTTGTGGGTATTGAGTCAGTTTGCCGAAGGCAATGTGGCTTACAACATGCCGGGTGTGTTTTACTTTGAAGGAGACCTGGATGAAAATGCGTTTGAGCAGAGCTTTGCTGCATTGATCAGTCGTCATGAGATCCTGAGGACGACCTTCAGGGAAGATGCTTCGGGAGAAGTCCGTCAGTACGTTCACACGTCAGGGCAAAGCGGTTTTGTGCTGGAACGCAAAGACGTTCGGGAATTGTCTGAAGCGGAGCTTCAAACAGCGGTACTTGCCAAATTGCGGGCAGCGTTTGACCTTGAGAGAGGTCCTTTGCTCCGTGCAGGTTTATACCGTATTGGAGAAACGAAATGGGTATTCAGTTATGCCATGCACCACATCATCAGCGATGGCTGGTCGATGGGGGTACTGATTGCTGAACTATCGGCGTTTTACAATGCTTTCCTGAATGGCAGAGAAAATCCTTACCAGCCATTGCGGATCCAATATAAAGATTATGCGAGCTGGCAGCAGTCTGAACTGCAGGGCGGTTCTTTGGCATTGCACAAAGCCTACTGGCTGGACCAGTTTTCCGGAGAACTTCCGGTGCTGGAACTTCCGACCGACCGGATGCGTCCGGCGGTAAAAACATATAACGGGGCTGTATTAAACAGCCGCCTGTCTGCGGAATTGACCGACGGGCTGAACAAACTGTGCCGTGATCAGGGATGCACCTTGTTTATGGGACTGTTGTCTGTAGTCAACACCCTGTTGTACCGTTACAGCGGTCAGCAGGACATTGTGATCGGCAGTCCTGTGGCCGGCCGTGAACATACCGACCTGGAAGGACAGATCGGTTTTTACATCAATACCTTAGCACTGCGCTCCCGTTTTTCGGGCAGTGACCGTTTCACCGAGTTGCTGGCACAGGTTCGTGAGTTGACACTGGCAGCCTATGAACACCAGGCTTATCCATTTGATGAACTGGTTGATGCGTTGAACCTGCAGCGTGACCTGAGCCGCAGCGCTTTATTTGATGTGATGGTTACGGTTCACAATACGGCAAACGCTAAAAATACAAAGCGGGAAACCCTTCAGTCTTTAAAAGTAAGCGGTTACCAGGCTGAGCAAAAACCGGCCAGTAAGTTCGACTTAAGTTTTGATTTTGTGGAGTCAACGACTGGGATCAATATGAGCATTGAATACAACACCGATATTTATAGTAAAGCAACGATTGCGCGGATGGAATTGCATTTTCAGCAATTGATCACAGTGATTCTTTCAACACCGGAACAGGCTTTAGACCAGATTGATTACCTCAGTACCTCAGAGCGCTTACAGCTATTAGATACTTTTCATGCCAACCGTGCCGGTTATCCGGCCGGGGAGACCGTGATTGGTCTTTTTGAAAAGCAAGTCCTGTTGCATCAGGATAAAACTGCCGTGCAATTTGAAGACCGGAAACTGAGTTATGCAGCGCTAAATCAGCAGGCCAACCGTTTGAGTGCTTACCTGATGGATATTTATGAGATCGGGCGCGCAGACCTAGCCGGGATCTGCCTGGAGCGAAGTGAGCAGCTGATTGTGGTGGTGCTTGCGGTTTTGAAAGCTGGTGCTGCTTATGTTCCTTTAGATCCTGGATATCCGGAAGAAAGGATTGCTTACATGAAGGAAAACAGCAGCTGTAAGGTGATCATTGATGCCTCCTTTTTATCCGCTTACCTGCAAGATACCACAAGTTACAGTATAGAAAATCCGCAGCTTAAGGCTCAACCCGATGATCTTGCCTATGTCATTTATACCTCAGGATCTACAGGACAGCCTAAAGGGGTAATGGTAGAACAACACAGCCTGATCAGCGTTTGCAAGTCTTTAAACGAGGCTTACCGCTTTAAAGAATTTGAGATTAAACTATTACAGCTGGCCAGCATCTCTTTTGATGTTTTCTTTGGAGACATATGCAGGACCATACTGTCCGGAGGCGAAATGATCATTTGTTCCGATGAACTCAAATTTGATTTTAAAGGTCTTTTTGAATTCATCCAGCAACATCAGATCAGCGTTTTTGAATCTACGCCAGGACTGATATTGCCATTTCTTCAATACCTGAAAACAGAAGGATTAGAAATGACCCACATGAAGTTGATCATATTCGGGTCTGATGCTTTGAACATTGCGGCTTACAGGGATCTGCAAGTGCATTTTCATCCTAAAGTCCGGATTGTGAACAGTTATGGAACCACAGAAACCTGTATTGACTCTACCTATTATGAAAATAGTGAGGATTTAACGGATCAGCTGAATGGAAGTACACCCATCGGCAGGCCGCTCTCAAATACGGAAATCTATATCGTGGATAAAGTCGGAAACCTGGTTCCAATGGGTGTCACCGGAGAAATTTGCATTGGTGGCGATGGGCTTGCACGCGGCTACCTGAACCTTCCGGAAATGACTGCGATGAAGTTTAAACCAAATCCCTTTAAGACAGATGGCGGCCGGATTTATCTTACCGGAGACCTCGGAAAATGGCTTGCTGACGGAAATATAGAATTTATGGGGAGAAAGGACAATCAGGTTAAAATACGTGGCTTCCGTATTGAACTCGCAGAAATTGAAAATGCCCTTCATGCGCATGACGAAGTCCAGTCTGCAGTAGTGCTTGTGCGGCTCAATGCAGCAGCAGAAAAGGAACTGGTTGCTTATATCATTGGTGCTGCCGACTTAACTGCAGATGCCATCAGGGCATTTCTATCCGATAAATTGCCGCATTACATGGTTCCTTCCTATGTAGTCCTTTTGTCCGAATTTCCGCTTACCCCGAATAAAAAGATTGATAAAAAGGCATTGCTGGAAATTAATGTACTTACCGGTACCGGAAATTATGTGAAGCCGGGTACCGAAACTGAAGAAAAGCTGGTAAGGATATGGAGTAAAATTTTAGGTATGGAGACAGGTGATGTTGGGATAAAAGATAATTTCTTTCATGTAGGAGGGAACAGCTTGAAATCAATCAGTGTCATTTCCAAAATCCATGAGGAGTTTAACGTCAGGATTGATTTGAAAAGCTTCTTTCAAAATCCTTTCATTGAGAGCATGGCAAGATATATTGATACCGTCAATTTTATCCAATATGCACCTGAGGTTAAGTCAGATAATGAAATGTATATATAGCATTTAAATAAGTAAAAAACAACCAAATTATAGTCATTTAAATTGACCAGTATGAAGAACGAATCAAATGTCAATAGTTACTCAAAAGTATTTCCGATCGTTTTAAAACGTGGTGAAGGAGATATTGTTACCGACGATCAGGGAAAATATTTTGTAGACTTTTTTAGTGGAGCTGGCACTTTAAACTATGGGCATAACCATCCCGCAATGAAATCAGCCATCCATTCCTTTTTAGACAGCAATGCCATTGTGCATTGCCTGGACATGGACAGCGAAGTAAAGGCAGAATTTCTGGAACGTTTTGAAAAAGTAATCCTAACCCCAAGAGGGCTGAACTATAAAGTACAGTTTTCAGGACCTACGGGCACCAACGCGGTTGAGGCCGCTGTAAAGTTGGCCCGTATCGTCACGAAACGAAAAAAGATCGTTGCTTTCACGCATTCCTTTCATGGAATGTCTGCCACATCGCTGGCCCTTTCCGGAAGCCTCGAAGAAAATCAAAAGGTGAATCCGCCGCAGGATGTTGTTTTTTTTCCTTTTGAAAATTTCTTTGGCGCTGAAATCGATACGATAGCAATCCTCAGTAAAATGATCGCGACCAAAGGCTCCGGGCTAGAGCTGCCGGCAGCAGTGATACTGGAAACCGTTCAGGCAGAAGGCGGGGTCAATGTTGCCAGTGAGGGCTGGCTTTGTAAGCTTAGGGAATTTACCCAGTTGCATGGGATCCTTTTAATTGTTGACGACATCCAGGTGGGCTGTGGCCGTACCGGATCCTTTTTTAGTTTCGAAAGGGCACAGATCATTCCGGATATGGTGTTGTTATCAAAATCGATCAGTGGTTTTGGATTACCGCTGTCCCTTGTGCTGATTAAGCCTGAGCTGGATGTATGGAAATCAGGTGAGCATAACGGAACGTTCCGTTCCAATAATCTGTCCCTTTGTACAGCAACAGTAGCCCTTGATTTTTGGGCAGACCATCAGCTGGAAGAAAAAATCAAAAGGGATGCCGAAAATATCCGCGAACACCTTGAGCATTTACTGGAGTGGTCTCCGTATGTGGTTGCCGTCCGTGGGATCGGAATGATCTGGGGAATAGAATTGGTGGATGGCAAAGTAGCGAAGCGTGTTGCTGACCTTCTGTTTAAGGAAGGAATGCTGATCGAGCGATGCGGAAATAATGACCAGGTTATTAAAATCCTGTGTCCTTTAACGATAACTGAAGAAAACCTGAATATGGGTTTAAAACTGCTTCAGCATGCGATTTTGAATTTAGTACCGGATGCAGTGACCTCCGTATAAGATAGTCCGGTTTTAATGATATAGCTCCTACGAAATGAATAACATAATCGAACTTATTCTCAATTTAAAAAATAAAGGTGTAGCGATCCTGGAAAGTAATGATCAGCTTAAATTAACAGGAGATCTTTCTGTCTTGTCTGAAGGTGATATTGATGAGATCAGGCAGTTGAAGGTCCCTATTCTTGAGTTTTTGAAGAAAAACAGAATAGCGCAGGTTGGATTTCATGACATTAGAACAGCGGATGTTCAGGAGAGCTACATTTTGTCTTCCGCTCAGCGTCGCCTATGGATACTGAGCCAGTTTGAAGGCGGAAATGCGGCTTATCATATGCCAGGTGTATTTCTTTTTGAAGGAATGCTGAACGAAGACGTCCTGGAATCTGGATTTGCTGTACTGATTGACCGTCATGAGATCCTTCGAACCAATTTCGAAGAAGACGCTTTTGGAGAAGTTCGTCAATATATCTACCCGGCTGCAGAAAGTAAATTTGTGCTGAAAAAGTCAGACCTGAGGGAAATGTCCGCTGAGCAGGTGGATGCGTTGGTTCAGCGTGAATTGCAAGCACCCTTTGATTTGGCGTCTGGGCCATTGCTGCGTGCAGGTCTATACCGTTTGGCAGATCAAAAGTGGTTGTTCAGCTATGTCATGCACCACATCATCAGTGATGGATGGTCTATGGATGTACTGATTGCTGAACTGTTGGGCTTCTACAACAATGCGCTACTGAAAGAAGGAAATTCTCCCGATCAGCCGCTGCGCATACAATATAAAGATTATGCAGACTGGCAGCAATCTTCGTTAAAGGAAGGGGCTTTTGCTCCGCATAAAGCATATTGGATGACACAGTTATCCGGAGTACTTCCGGTACTGGAACTGCCTGCCGACAGGATGCGACCTGCTGTAAAAACCTATCATGGGGCCATGGTCAATGGCCGCCTGTCTGCAGCACTTAGCGAGGGGCTCGTAAAGCTGAGCCGAGAACATGGCTGCACGCTTTTTATGAGCTTAGTGGCTGTTGTGAATACTTTGTTATACCGGTATAGCGGTCAGCAGGACATCATTATCGGCAGCCCGGTAGCGGGCAGGTCGCATAGTGACCTGCATGAGCAGATTGGCTGTTATGTCAATACACTGGCACTCCGTTCCCGTTTTTCAGGTACAGACCGTTTCTCTGAGCTGCTTGAACAGACCCGTGAAAATACACTGGGTGCTTATGAGCACCAGGATTATCCGCTTGATGCATTGGTGGAAGAACTGGATTTAAAACGTGACCTCAGTCGCAACCCGCTGTTTGATGTCATGTTGGTTTTACAGGAATCCACATCCGCTGCTAAAGTACAGGGAATGGAAGGGCTCAACATCAGCGGTTACCAAATGGGCACACGGCAGAGCAGTAAATTTGACCTGACTTTTAGTTTTTCATCTTCGTCTGCCTCCCCGGAACTCAATGTTGGCATTGAGTACAACACCGACATTTACAAAGAGGCCACGGTATTGCGCATGTTGGCGCATCTGGAACTGCTGGTCGCTACTGTCGTTTCCGCTGCAGACCAGTCATTGGATCAGCTGGATTACCTCAGCAAGGCCGAGCGTGAAACGTTACTGAATGGTTTCAATAGGGCAGCATGTGATTATCCGGAACAAGCTACATTGGCAGCGCTGTTCGAAGAACAGGTCCTTTTACATCCGGAAAGGGTTGCTGTGGTGTTTAAAGATCGTGAACTGAATTACACGGCACTCAACAGCGCAGCCAACCGCCTGGCAGCCTACCTGATCGCACAGCAGGAAACTGGCAGGGGGGATCTGGTCGGAATTTGCCTGGAACGAAGTGAACAGGTCATCATAGCGATCCTTGCGGTATTGAAAACGGGAGCGGCCTATGTTCCCGTAGACCCTGCATATCCTGCTGAACGGATAGCCTACATCAGGCAGGACAGCAATTGTAAGGTAATGATTGATGCCGCCTTCTTATTGGAATACACTGCTGTGGCAGGGCAATATACCGCAGAGAATCCTGTTGTTCCCGTTTCTTCGGATGACCTGGCCTATGTGATGTATACTTCAGGATCTACCGGACAGCCCAAAGGCGTGGTGGTCGCACAGAAAAGTGTGGTCCGCCTGGTTAAACCTGCAAACTACGTGAGCCTCTCTGAAAATGAATGTATATTGAGCTTATCAGATTTTTCATTCGACGGTTCCGTTTTTGACATCTTCGGGGCTTTGCTTCACGGTACAAAACTTGTCATCCCGCTAAAAGAAACATTTCTTGATTTTCATGAGCTGAATAAGCTGATTGTAGAAAATCAGGTTTCTATATTTTTCCTAACCACCGCACTGTTCAATACCTTGGTGGAAGCCGAGGCCATCACGCTGGATTCCATGAAGTACATTTTATTCGGAGGTGAGCGCGTTTCTTTGGCGCATGTACTGCGGTTTAAAGAAAAGTACCCGGATATTCAGCTGGTCCATGTCTATGGACCTACAGAAAGCACGACCTTTTCTTCATTTGAGCCGGTAGAAACCGTGGATACGGGGCTTGGAACCATTCCAATCGGAAAGCCCATTTCCAATACCAGTCTTTATATTCTGGGTAATGGCGATCGCCTGGTGCCTGTTGGGGTAACGGGAGAGATCTGCATCAGTGGTGCCGGACTGGCACGCGGTTACCTGAACCGGGAAGCCCTGACTAAGGAGAAGTTTGTACCAAATCCTTACCTGGAAGGCGAGCTGATGTACCGTACCGGTGACCTGGGGCGCTGGAACTCCGGAGGGAGCATTGAATTTATCGGCCGTAAAGACGACCAGGTCAAAGTCCGTGGGTACCGGATTGAGCTGGGCGAGATCGAACATGTATTGCAGGAACATCCTGCTGTGAATTCAGTGGTGGTATTGGCTCCGGTAAATGATGCCGGTGAGCGTTTCCTGGCGGCTTACCTGGTGGGGAGCGCTGAACTGGACATTCCTGCATTGAAGGCCTATTTGTCAGAACTGCTTCCCGCTTATATGGTTCCTGCTTATTTCGTACAGCTGGATAGTTTTCCATTAAATGCTAACGGTAAGATTGATAAAAAGGCCTTACCGCCTGTGGAGCAGGATGGTGCTGAACATGGCAGCGTTTATCAGGCTGCAGAGAATGAAACACAAGCCGGTTTGATTTCCATCTGGACAGCAATCCTAGGGGTCAATCCGATAGGGATCAATGATGATTTCTTTGAACTGGGTGGCCATAGCCTTAAGGCAACGCGCTTAATCAGTCAGATCCATAAAGTATTTCATGTTAAGATCGGCCTGAAAGAACTGTTTGCGAATCCTGTATTGCGTGACCAGGCTTTACTGATCCAGGTAGGTAAACACAATGCTTTTGAATCGTTGCTGCCGGTAGCACAGGCAGAGAGCTATGTGCTTTCTTCGTCGCAGCGCCGTTTGTGGGTATTGAGTCAGTTTGCCGAAGGCAATGTGGCTTACAACATGGCGGGTGTGTTTTACTTTGAAGGCACATTGGATGAAGTGGCGCTTGAACAGAGTTTTGCTGCATTGATCAGTCGTCATGAAATTCTGAGGACGACCTTCAGGGAAGACGTTTCGGGAGAAGTCCGTCAGTATATTCACCCCGCAGGGCAAAGCGGCTTTGTGCTGGAACGCAAAGATGCTCAGGAGTTGTCTGCAACTGATCTTCAAACAGCGCTCCTGGCTAATTTGCAGGCGCCATTTGACCTTGCCGCAGGTCCGTTGCTCCGTGCAGGTTTATACCGCGTTGGAGAAGGGCAATGGATATTCAGTTATGCGATGCACCACATCATCAGTGATGGCTGGTCGATGGGGGTACTTATTGCTGAGCTATCCGCATTTTACAATGCTGACGTGAAAGGTAGCGGACCCGCTGTCGAGCCATTGAAAATTCACTATAAAGATTATGCGAGCTGGCAGCAGTCTGAACTGCAAGGCGGTTCTCTGGCTTCACACAAAGCCTACTGGCTGGAACAGTTTTCCGGAGAACTTCCAGTGCTGGAACTTCCGGCAGACCGTGTACGTCCGGCCGTAAAAACCTATAATGGTGCGATGTTAAACAGCCGCCTGTCTGCAGAACTGACTGAAGGACTGAACAAACTGTGCCGTGCACAGGGTTGTACGCTGTTTATGGGATTATTGTCTGTAGTCAACACGTTGTTGTACCGTTACAGCGGTCAGCAAGATATTGTGATCGGCAGTCCTGTAGCCGGCCGTGAACATACAGACCTGGAAGGACAAATCGGCTTCTACGTAAATACACTGGCCCTGCGCTCCCGTTTTTCGGGTAGCGACCGTTTCACTGGTTTGCTGGCGCAGGTTCGTGAGTTGACCCTGGCAGCATATGAGCATCAGGCTTATCCATTTGATGAACTGGTGGATGAGCTGAACCTGCAGCGTGACCTGAGCCGCAGTGCTTTATTTGATGTGATGGTGGTCCTGCAGAACATGCAGGCGGCTAGCCAGGATAACGTCAAATTTGAGGATCTGAACATTACAGGCTATCCGGCGGAGCAACATACCACCAGTAAGTTTGACCTTTTATTCAGTTTCTCTGAAGTAGGGTCTGAGCTCACGCTGAGTCTGGAATACAATACTGATCTTTATGATCAGGCGACGATGAAACGGTTTTCTGCACATCTTCAGCAGCTGATCGGGGCCATTCTTTCCGGTCCGGAGCAGCGCCTGAATGAACTGGATTACCTGACAGCAACGGAAAAAAACGAACTCCTGGATACATTCAATGATACACACCAGGATTATCCGGAAGACGGAACTGTGTTGGAACTTTTCGAGACGCAGGTTTTAAAACATGCCGGTAACAAAGCACTGGTGTTTGATAACGGTTCATTGACTTATCTGGAGCTGAATAATAGGTCAAACCTTCTTGCGCATCACATTAAAAACCAGGTGAATGTAAATCCGGGCGACTATATTGCGGTATTGCTTGACCGGTCTGAGTGGTCTGTCATTACCATGATCGGAATCATGAAGCTGGGTTGTGTTTACATTGCCTTAGATAAGGAATTGCCGGATGCAAGGATCAAGTTTATCCTGGAAGAAATTAATGCCAAGGCACTGCTCATTGATGAATTGAAAGCTGAAGGCATTGTTCCTGACCACCTGCAGACCATCCGTGTTTCGGAAGTCAATACGCAAGGCGATGCGTCCAATCCGGGTTTGAAGATTTTGAATAAAAATGCATCTTTTGTGATTTATACTTCGGGATCTACAGGTAATCCGAAAGGCGTGGAGCAAACGCATCTGACCCTGTATAACCTGGTGATCTGGGATATCCGTCGTGCAGGACTGATCGGAGGGATAAAGCACCTGCAGTATTCTTCTTTCTGTTTTGATTCTTCTTTACACGATGTTTTTTATTCCCTCGCCACTGGCGGTGAAGTCCATGTCATTAGTGAATCTTTAAGGAAAAACCTTTGGGCATTAAAGGATTATGTACTGACCAACCAGATCGCCACGCTTTCCATGCCGTATGCGGCTTTAAAGACGATGTTTAGCGAAATACCTGTAACGGCTTTCGAAGGACATTCGATCCGGGAAATCATCTCTACTGGAGAACAGCTTTACATCAGCGGAGGGTTGAGGACATTCCTGCAGCAGTATCCTGAGGTGCGTTTACATAACGTGTATGGGCCTTCGGAGACCCACGTGGTTACCGGACTTTATTACAGCTTTTCGGAAGGAGAAGTCCCCGAAAAATCGACCATCGGAAAACCAATTGACAATTCTTACCTGTACATCCTGGATGAAGCAATGCAGCTTGTTCCTATTGGCGTGGAAGGAGACATTTATATCGGCGGTGCCAATCTTGCAACCGGATACCTGGGGAATGAAACAATGACACGGGAGAAGTTTATCCCGGATCTGTTTAAACCTGGCGAAACCATTTATAAAAGTGGTGACATTGGAAAGTGGCTGCCGGACGGAGACATCGAATATATGGGTAGAAAAGACAATCAGGTCAAGATCAACGGATACCGCATCGAGTTGGAAGAGATCGAAATTGCCTTGCGCCAGGTAGCATCCATTGAAGATGCAATCGTTATTGTCAAAAAAACGGCAGACGGAGATCAGTCCCTGGTTGCTTATTACCTGTCTGAAAGTGCAGTAGAAAAGGAGAAAATACTTGCTTTTCTGGGCACTCAGCTTGCAGCATACATGTTGCCGCATCATTATGTTCATCTGGAGAAATTCCCACTAACCACTAATGGTAAGGTAGATAAACGGGCTTTGCCGGAAGTTGATTTACTGAAAAACAGCCAGGTGGAATATGTGGCTCCGGAAAGTGAGACACAAGGTCAGCTGGTAGAAATCTGGAGCGGGATTTTAGGTATAGATCAGAACCTGATCGGTATTAAAAATAGCTTTTTTGACCTGGGCGGACATAGCTTGAAAGCAACACGGCTTGTTTCGAGGATTAAAAGTTATTTCCTGATTGAAATAACCATTAAAGATGTGTTTATGAATCCTACGATACAAGGTCTTTCAGAGATTGTAGACAGCCTGTTGTGGCTGAAAAAAAATGAAGCAGAAAAAGATGACAGTGTTGAAATGGAAAAATTTAGTTTTTAAACTGATTTATGTTTGTTCAGCTGTGTTTATTTACCTGTTTTGTTTCTTGATTTTAAATGTTGTGTCAATTAATTATCTAATCATTGTCATTAAACTTTGAAAATCCGAATGGAAATGACTGGTTTAATTTTAGATGCAGCTCTACAGGGAAATGGGATAAAAAAGTAACGTTTATTTTAAATTTTAAAAGATATAAGAGCTTGACAACATTTAATGGTACTCCTGAGATTCAGGAAGTGATTTCCAGATTAAAAGCGCTGAATGCACAGGTTACGGTAAACGGCGACCAGCTAGACATTTCGCTGGGCAAAGGATTGCTTGACAATGAGCTGAAGACTTTAATCCGAAACAATAAGCAAGGACTCATTGCCTATGTCAATAAGCAAAGGAATATGGTTTACAGCCGTATTGATAAGGCTGTTGAAGCAGATGGCTATGTGCTTTCTTCCTCCCAGAGACGATTATGGGTATTGAACCAGCTCTCACCGGGAAATGTAGCTTACAATATGCCTGATGCATTATTTTTTGAAGGGGAACTCAATGAGCTGGTCCTGGAACAAAGCTTTGCTGCGCTCATCAGCCGTCATGAGATCCTGAGAACAACGTTCAGGGAAGATGCTTCAGGAGAGGTGCGTCAATACATCCATCCGGCATCAGAAAGTAAGTTTGTATTGGAACGTAAAGACCTCTGGGAGGAGCCTGATCAGGTTCATGATCAGGTTCATGCGACATTACAAAGCCCATTTGACCTTGCCGAAGGCCCTTTGCTCAGGGCGAGTTTATACCGGCTGGAAGAAAACCGCTGGCTATTCAGTTATGCCATGCACCACATCATCAGCGATGGCTGGTCCATGGGCGTGCTGATTACCGAACTGTTGGCCTTTTACAATGCTTTTCTCCATGGCATGGAAAATCCTTACCAACCATTGGCAATCCAGTATAAGGATTATGCCTGCTGGCAGCAATCTGAACTGCAAAACGGCTCATTAGTCCTGCATAAAAACTATTGGCTGGAGCAGTTTTCCGGAGAACTTCCGGTGCTGGAACTTCCGGCAGACCGGATACGTCCAGCCATAAAAACCTATAATGGTGCTTTCCTGGCCAGCCATGTGTCTGCAGAAAGGACTAAGGAAATCAATAAACTGTGCCGGGATCAGGGCTGTACCTTATTTATGGGGCTTTTGGCTATTGTCAATACCCTGTTGTACCGTTACAGCGGTCAGCAAGACATTGTGATCGGCAGCCCTGTAGCCGGCCGCGAGCATACCGACCTGGAAGGACAGATCGGGTTCTACCTCAACACGCTGGCATTACGTTCCCGTTTTTCGGGCAGCGACCGTTTTACTGAATTGCTGACAAAGGTCCGGGAGTTAACCCTGGCAGCCTATGAACATCAGGCTTATCCATTTGATGAACTGGTGGATGAGCTGAACCTGCAGCGGGACCTGAGCCGCAGTCCTTTATTTGATGTGATGCTGGTCTTGCAGAATGCGCCCGATGGCGGTGCTGCAGGGAATAGCCTAGAGGGGATGCTGATCAGTCCTTACCAGGAAGCGAAACGTCAGAACAGTAAGTTTGACCTGAGCTTCATTTGCTTCGAGTCCGTAGAGGGGCTTTCGATTGCCTTGGAATACAACAATGATATTTATAGCGCAGACTGGATTTCCCGGTTTGAAGCTCACTTTCAACAGTTGATTTCAGCGATTATTGCTTCGCCCGGAGACGCTTTAGATCAACTGAACCTGCTCAGTGCAGCAGAGCGTCTGCAGTTACTGGAAACCTTCAATGATACCAATGCGGTTTACCCTGTTGCAGGTACAGCAATCAGCTTGTTTGAAAAGCAGGTGTTGCTAAATCCAGCACGCCCTGCAGTGTTTTCTGGAGGCCTGGAGCTGAGTTATGAGGAGCTGAACCGTCAGTCCAACCGCTTGACTGCTTACCTGACAGATGTACATGGCATTGGTCCTGGCGATCTTGCCGGCGTTTGTCTGGAAAGGAGCGAACAGCTGGTCATTTCGATCCTTGCGGTATTGAAAACCGGTGCCGCTTATGTTCCTGTAGATCCGGCTTATCCGGTGGAGCGGATCAATTATATGCAGCAGGACAGTGGCTGTAAGGTTATGATCGATCCAGCCTTTTTAGTAGAATATACAGACTCATCAGCAAATTACAGTGATGAAAACCCGGGCATTCATGCCAGAGCAGATGACCTGGCTTATGTGATCTATACTTCCGGATCTACGGGTCAGCCCAAAGGGGTGATGATCGAACACAGCAGCCTGGTTAATTTGTGTTACTGGCACCAGCAAATGTTCTCGGTAACCAGTGCAGACCGTGGTAGTTTATATGCGGGTGTTGCATTTGATGCTTCGGCATGGGAGCTTTTCCCATACCTGCTTTTCGGTGCTGCTGTGGTGGTGGTTCCCGATGAGATCCGTCTGGATACCGGATTGTTGAATGATTATTACCACCAGCAAAAGATCACCATCTCGTTTTTACCGAGTCAGATCGGTGAGGCTTTTTATGAAGAAGACAACCATTCCTTACGTTACTTGTTGCTGGGCGGGGATAGAGTAAATAGTTATCAGCCAAAAGCTTACCGGGTGGTGAACAATTATGGTCCTACGGAGAATTCAGTAGTGAGTACCAGCTATTTCATTGATGAGGCTTCACCCTTAATCCCGATCGGCAAGCCGGTTTCCAATACCAGGATTTACATTCTTGGCGATGGAGATGGTCTTGTACCTGTAGGGGTAAGCGGAGAGCTTTGCATCAGTGGTGCTGGACTGGCACGTGGCTATTTGAACAAGGAAGCCCTGACCAGAGAGAAGTTTGTGCCGAACCCTTACCTGGAAGGGGAGCTGATGTACCGTAGCGGCGATCTAGCGCGCTGGCGAGCAGATGGCAACATTGAGTTTATTGGCCGTAAAGACGACCAGGTTAAAGTCCGTGGTTACCGGATTGAGCTGGGTGAGGTGGAACATGTGCTTGGAGGACATCCAGCTGTGAGCTCAGTAGTGGTACTGGCTCCGTTGAATGATTCCGGTGAACGTTTCCTGGTGGCTTACCTGGTGGGAAGTGCTGCACTGGATATTCCTGCACTGAAGGCTTATTTATCAGGGCTGCTTCCTGGTTATATGGTTCCTGCTTATTTCATGCAATTGGACAGCCTGCCATTAACCCTTAACGGAAAGATTGACAGGAAAGCTTTACCGGCTGTGGATCATGATGGTGCTGAGCGTGCCAGCGTTTACCAGGCTCCGGAAAATGAACTTCAGGAGCAGCTCGCTTTGATCTGGTCTGAAGTTTTGGGTATAAGCCAAATCGGCATCAATGACCATTTCTTTGAACTGGGGGGCAATTCCTTAAAAATTATAAAACTGTCCAAGCTGGTAAGCAGCGCTACAAGATTGAATATAACGGTTTCAGAACTCTTTCAATACACCAATATCTCCAGTTTGGCGGCTTACATCTTACAGAAAACGAACAGTGCGCAACAAACCATAGCAGAAGAAAACGAACCGGATAACGAAGCGTTACAGGACATCTTCAGCAAATTTGACATAGATTAACGATGGAAAAAAAGAAATATGATGGGCTGGAAATAGCCATAATAGGGATTTCAGGACAATTTCCCGGAAGTAAAAATCACATCGCCTATTGGGATAACCTGGTTGCAGGTAAAGACCTGATCAAGACATTTTCTGAGGCGGAGCTTCTGGAAAGGGGACATACGACCGAAGAATTAAATAACGAAGCCTATGTCAGGGCAGAAGGTATTGTTGCAGATAAAGATTGTTTTGATCATGGTTTCTTCAATTATACTCCGGAAGAGGCTCGCCTGATGGATCCCCAGCTGCGCTTATTCCATGAGAACTGCTGGAAAGCCCTGGAAGATGCAGGATATGCCGCGGCTACAGAAGAAAAGAAAATAGGTTTGTTTGCCGGCGCATCGAGCAACAACAACTGGAAAATACATGCCTATAGCCAGTCGGGAAAGACAACGGTAGATCCATTTTATTTAAACCTGATTTCCAGTCCCAATTCGGTCAGCAGTCTGGTTTCCTATAAATTGAATTTAAGAGGGCCGGCAGTATTTGTAGATACAGCGTGCTCCACTTCATTGTCTGCCATTCACTTAGCCTGTAGAAGTTTACTGACCAGGGAAAGCGAACTGGCACTTGCAGGCGGAGTATCCTTGAACACAAAACGCAAGAAAGGGTACCTGTATAAAGAAGGGTCAGTGACCTCCAAAGACGGACGGTCTTATACTTTTGACGCCAGGGCAAACGGAACTTCTTTAGGTGAAGGCCTTGGTGTGGTGGTATTGAAAAGATTAAGTGAGGCCATTAAAGACGGAGACCATATTTATGCCATCATCAAATCCACGGCCATGAATAATGACGGCAACGGAAAGGTTGGCTTTACCGCACCAAGTGTTTCAGGTCAGGCGGCCTGTATCCGCAGTGCGATGAAACTCGGTGGAGTTGACCCAAAAAGCATCAGTTATGTTGAAGCACATGGAACAGCCACACCTTTGGGTGATCCGATAGAAATCCGTGCTTTGAACGAAGCTTTTGGGGTAGGCAGCGCTGAAAAGTATTGTCGCATCGGATCAGTTAAAACCAATATTGGCCATCTTGATACCGCAGCAGGTGTGGCCGGATTAATCAAAACCGCACTCAGCCTGAAATATAAAAAGTTACCGGCGAGTATTCATTACCAGACACCCAATCCGTTTATCGACTTGGATCAGGGGCCATTTTTTGTCAATACAGATTTAACGGAATGGCTGCCTTCTGGCAATTTCCCTTTACGTGCAGGCGTAAGCTCTTTTGGAATAGGCGGTACCAATGCACACGTGATCCTGGAAGAGGCACCCGCATTACCCGCTCCGGGACCGGAAAAACCTTTTAACCTGCTGGTTTTGTCGGCCAGGTCTTCCGCTGCACTCAAAAGTCACATGGCCGACCTGAAAGCATTTCTGCTGAGCACACCGGAAATCAATGCCGAGGATATGGCTTACAGCTATATCGTTGGACGGAAACAGTTCAACTACCGGAAATCTTTGGCCTACAGCAGTGCCGCTGATATTCTGGAAGAACTCAACAGCGACGAGGTGCTTTCCAAAGTAGGCACTAAAAAGAAACAAGTGGTTTTCCTATTTCCGGGACAGGGAACACAATACCGCATGATGGGAAAAGAACTGTATGACCATGTCCCATTTTTTAAAGAGCAGATGGACCAAGGTTTTTTACTCTTTGAAAAGCTTAGGGGACAGTCTTGCCGGCATGTCCTTTTTGAGGAGGAAGGTCAAGACGATCTGATCCATGCCACGCAATTTACACAACCGTTGATCTTTATATTGCAGCATGCGCTGGCACAACTGCTCATGGCTTATGGGGTAACGCCAACGCAGATGATTGGCCATAGCCTGGGAGAATATACCGCAGCTTGTCTCAGCGGTATTTTCAGTTTCGAAGATTGTTTGAGCCTGATTGTAAAACGCAGTGAACTGATGAGCAGTATGCCTTCGGGAAGTATGCTAAGTGCGGGCATCAGCAGAAAAGAAGCAACGGCTTACCTCACTGGAAACGTATCCCTGGCTGCAGTAAATGCACCCGGACAGGTTGTTTTCTCAGGTGCCACGGATGCCATTGAAGCGTTAAAAATCCAGCTTACAGCAGCAGGCATTTCCTGTGCGCTACTCCATACTTCACATGCTTTCCATTCTGCAATGCAGGAGCCGATCCTGGAAGAATTCAGCAAGCACCTTGGCAAAATAAAGTTTGGCAAGCTCAACATCCCTTTTATTTCTAACCTGACCGGTGAGGAGATCAACGCAGCAGAAGCGGGTTCCATTGCTTACTGGGGCAGGCATTTAAGGGAAACTGTCAACTTTTCTGAAGGCGTTCAGCAGTTGTTAAACGACGAAGAAAATGTCTTTCTGGAAGTAGGAACAGGCCAAACCTTAAGTGCATTGCTCAAACAACATGCTACATCCGGCATTAAATTCACCACACTCAATACCTTGTCTCCGGCAAAAAGAAAGTGCCATGATCTGAAAAGTTTTAACGGACTGCTGGGCAAATTATGGGAACTGGGTGTACCGGTTACCTTGGAAAAACTGCACCAGGACGAAAAGCGGCAGAGAATCCCTTTGCCTGTGTATTCGTTTGAACAACCAAAGTTCCTTGCCGAAGTGGAAGCTATTGGAAACCTGAATGGTACTTATGCCCAGGAAAGCAAAACAGACACCCGGAACTGGATTTATTATCCTGCATGGAAACAAACAGGTGCCTTTGCAAATGCAAAAAAGGAACAGCAGCGCAGGCATATTTTGTTATTCTCCGGCGGAGATGCGTTTGCCGCATCGTTGAAAGCGCAGCTGGATCAGGCCGGGCACCGCGTTACAGCGGTGATTGCCGGAAATGCCTACCTGGAAAATAACGTGGATGAAATTACCATAGATCCGGCTATACCCGAACATTATGTGCGTTTATGCGACTCAATGGCGAGTAACACAGTGTTCACGGATGTGATTTACACCTGGGGACTGGATGTAAAACAGGAACAAGTGCTGGACAGGGAGCAGTCCAACGGTTTAAACCTGGTTTATTTTGGCCTTGTACGCCTGTTAAATGCTTTCCCTGTCGGCATGTTTAAAAACACGGTCATGACTATAGTAAGCAATGCCTTGTATAAAATAACAGGAAATGAAAAGCTGAACCATGTACAGTCGCTTACTTTAGGATTGGTCAACACCATTCAGCAGGAATACGGTATTTTCTGCAGGAACATAGACATCAACCTTGCGGAAGCACCGGTGGAGACGGTAACCGCAGGCCTGGTGGATGAATTTCTGAAAGGAAATGTAGAGAACCGTACCGTGGGCCTGCGTTATGGGCAGCAATGGCTGAGGGATTTTCAACGCAATGAACAGCCATTGGACGAAGGTTTAAACATCATCCGGCATCATGGGGTTTACCTGATTACTGGCGGACTGGGTAATGTTGGTTTTATACTTGCCAAATACCTGCTGACCCATTATGATGTTAAATTAGTCCTGATTGGCCGTACGGAGCTGAGTGCTTCGGTTACGGTTGGCACCGCAAACAGTGTCGATAAACCGGAGCGTTTAAGCTACCTGCAGCGCTTAAGTCCAAATGTAGCTTATCACGCAGTGGACATTTCAAATGAAAATGAATTTTTGAAGCTGATTGATCACATTGAATCAACCACTGGAAGCATAAACGGCGTCCTGCATACTGCCGGAGAGTTGGAAAACAAGTACTTTCAATTTATCGAAAATATCCAGACCGGTAGCACCATGGAAATCTTTGCTGCAAAGGTAAGGGGGATGGAAAACCTTTACCAAGCCTTTAAAGACCGGGCGCTTGATTTTGCCTGGATCACTTCCAGTATCGCTACAGTGCTCGGTGGTTTGGGCTACAGTGCTTATGCTTCGGCCAACCTATATATGGAGCATTTCCTGGCTTCAAAACAAGTACAGCTTGCCAACTGGAAAATCCTTAGTCTTTCCGCACTCGCCTTCAGCGAACAGGACATCAAAAAGGAAGGAGAAGGGATGCGTACCGCGCTCAAACCGGAAGAGCTCATTCAGCTGTTTCAGTGGATCCTTACCCAGGAAGGTCAGCCTGTTATTTTTCAGTCCGTCCGGAATTTAAATGCACAGGTCAGAAAAGTCTACCTGGAGAAAAGAACTGCCGGATCGGCCGAGCAGAACCAACCGCTTAAAGGCGAACGGCCTGAACTCTCCACCCAAATGATCATCGCCGATACCAATACAGAAAAGAAGCTGCTGCTCATTTTTGAAACCCTTTTTGCCTATGAGCACCTGGGCATCGAAGATGATTTCTTTGAACTCGGCGGAGATTCTCTGAAGGCCATGAGCCTCTTGAAGCGACTAAAACAGGAATTTGATGTTGAACTCTCCATGAAGGATGTTTTTGCGATGAAGACCATTAAAAATATTGCAGAACTGATTGATCAAATGACCATTCCTGTAGAAAAACCAAAAAATGTAATCATTATCTAAACCGAATGCCGTTAACCGAACCTAAAATCATCCTTGTTTTATGAAAGATTTACTTAAAGAACTGAGCCGTAACGGAATTACTTTATCGCTGAATGATGATTATGATTTAAAAGTCCAGTTTGATGACCTTGAACCAAGCAGCGCGCTGATCCAGCAGCTGAGGGAAAAGAAACAGGAAATTGTCAGTTACCTGAAGGCCCAGGCCAATACCAATATAACGCCGGCAGCTCCGGAGATGCATTATATCTTGTCTTCCTCACAACGTAGGTTATGGCTGTTGAGCCAATTTGACGAAGGCAATGTGGCCTATAATATGCCGGGTGTCTATGTTTTTGAAGGAGAGCTGGATGAAGTTGCACTCAAGCGGAGCTTTTTAACCCTGATTGAACGCCATGAAATCCTGCGCACTAGTTTTAAAGAGGCCGAATCCGGAGAAGTCCGTCAATACATACATCCGGCTGAGCCCAACGGGTTTGAATTTGTTCAGGAAGACCTAAGGGCCATCCCTGACCGGGAGACGCTGGCACACGCCATGGTTCAGGGTGTATTTCTACGCCCTTTTGACCTGGAAGCGGGCTTTTTATTGCGTGCCGGTTTATACCGCCTGGAAGATCACAAGTGGGTATTCAGCTATACCATGCACCACATCATCAGTGATGGCTGGTCTATGGGTATTCTGATCACCGAACTTTTGGGGCTTTACAATGCCTACATCAAAGGCGGAGGCAATCCTTATGAGCCGCTCCGGATCCAATATAAAGATTATGCCGTATGGCAGCAGGCAGAGCTGAGCGGCGATGCGCTGGAAGCACATAAAAATTACTGGCTTAACCAGTTTTCGGGCAAACTTCCCGTACTGGAACTGCCTTCAAATAAAATACGTCCTGCTGTCAAAACCTATAACGGAGGTGTGGTGACCAATCACCTTAGCGCAACGCTGACGGAGGGTTTAAAACGCCTGTGCCAGGAACAGGAATGCACCTTGTTTATGGGGCTGTTGGCGGTGGTAAATACCTTACTGTACCATTACAGTGGACAGGAAGACATTGTGATCGGCAGTCCGATTGCCGGTAGGGAACACCTTGATCTGGAAGGGCAGATTGGCTTTTATGTCAATACCCTCGCATTGCGTTTCCGTTTTGACGGAAATGGCAGTTTCAGGGACTTGTTGCAGATGGTCAGTGAAGTTACTTTTGACGCCTATGAGCACCAGGTATATCCTTTTGATGAACTGGTAGATGAACTGGAAGTTCCACGCGACATGAGCCGGAGTGTTCTGTTCGATGTCATGGTTACCCTCCACAACATTTCAACGCCGAATAAAGGCCATAAACAAAGCCTGGGTGAGTTACAGATCAGCGGCTATCAGGCAGCGCAGAACCCAACCAGTAAATTTGACCTGAGCTTTGATTTTGTAGAAGCTGCCGATGGCATGAACATCGCTGTAGAATACAATAGTGATATCTTCAGCGCATTCTGGGTGGACCGCCTGAGCGGACACCTGCAGCAACTGATTGCTGCTGTAATTGCCGCAGCCGATCAACCATTGGCGAGTCTGGACTATCTGAGTGATGCAGAACGCGTACAGCTGCTGGAAACATTTAATTCAACCACGGTGGCTTATCCGTACCACGAAACCTTTGTCAGTTTGTTTGAAGCGCAGGTTGCACAGTATGGCACACGGATTGCGGTGGTTTTTGAAGACAAAGCATTGACTTACAATGTATTTAATGCGGATGGTAATCGCTTGTGTGTTTACCTGCAGCAGTCACACGGTATAAAACCAGGAGACCTGGTTGGGATTTGCCTGGAACGTTCGGAAAAATTCATCATTTCGGTACTCGCCATTTTGAAAGCCGGAGCTGCTTATGTGCCTGTTGACCCACAATACCCGCAGGAGCGTATCGACTATATCAAGCAAGACAGCAATAGCAAAGTCATGATTGACGAGGCTTTTCTAGCAGCTTATGCAGCATTTGATGGACCTACTGAGGTTAGCAACCCGATACTTCAGGCCGGTCCGGACGATCTGGCCTATGTGATCTATACTTCCGGTTCTACAGGACAACCCAAAGGCGTGATGATTGAGCACCGGGGAATGCTGAACCATATGTATGCCATGGTTTCAGAAATGGGACTTGATCAGGATAGCCGGATCGCCCAGAATGCTTCCATTACCTTTGACATTTCTGTCTGGCAATTGCTCAATGCATTGATTTTGGGCGGAACAACTGTAGTTTATCGGCACGAAACCGTTTTGGATGTTCCCTTGTTCATTAGCCGGGTTGTGGCAGATGGCATCCGTATTTTGCAGGTTGTACCAAGTTACCTCAAGGCGATGATGGACATCATGGATGAGGCTGGAACTTACGACCTTAGTGCCCTAGAATATTTATTGGTTACCGGCGAAACGATAGGCCAGCCCTTACTGCAGCGGTGGTTTGAGCGCTTCCCTGATAAAAAGGTGGTGAACGCCTACGGACCTGCAGAAGCTTCAGACGACGTCACACTTTACATTATGGATAAAGCTCCCGAAGGAACAAATGTGCCTGTGGGCAAACCGATCCAGAATATGAAAATTTATATTCTGAACAAATTGGGAAAGCTTTGCCCTGTAGGTGTAATGGGTGAGATCCATGTTTCAGGTGTAGGTGTGGGCCGGGCTTACATCAACAAGCCGGAGAAGAGTGCAGCGAGTTTCGGACAAGATCCTTTTCAGCCCGGCAACATCAGGATGTACCGTACAGGTGACCATGGCCGCTGGCTTGAAGATGGTAATATCGAATTTGCCGGCCGTAAAGACGATCAGGTAAAAGTAAGGGGATACCGCATAGAACTTGGAGAAATTGAAAGTGTGTTGCAAACCCATCCTGACTTACAGTCTGTGGTGGTCATTGCCCCGGCAAACAAAACTGGAGAACGTAAACTTGTAGCCTATGTTACCGGTACACCGGGATTAGACCTGGCTTCTATAAAAACCTATTTATTAGGCGTGATCCCAGCATATATGGTACCTTCCCACTTTATGCAGCTGGACCAGCTTCCGCTAACCCCAAATGGCAAGGTGGATAAAAAAGCCTTACCAGATGTGGCTGCGGTGGAGATGATCAGCAATACTGCTTATCAGGTGCCTGAGAATGAGACACAGGCCCAATTGGTCGCCATATGGTCTGAGGTGTTGGGGTTGAATCAAATCGGGATCAACGACGATTTCTTTGATCTTGGAGGACATAGCCTTAAAGCAACCCGCTTGACCAGCCAGATCCACAAGGTATTTAATGTGAAAATTGGCCTGAAAGAACTGTTTGCCACGCCGGTTTTGGCTGCACAGGCCTTGCTCATTGCACAAAGCAAAACCAATATTTTTGAAGCGTTATCGATCGCACCGCTGCGGGACAGCTATGTTTTGTCGTCTTCACAACGCAGGTTATGGATACTGAGCCAGTTTGAAGAAGGTAGCCAGGCCTATAATATGCCTGGGGTTTATTTCTTTGAAGGGGAGCTGGATGAAGGTGCACTGGAATGGAGTTTCTTCAACCTGATTGCACGTCATGAAATCCTGCGTACCACCTTCAGGGAAGACGAAGAATTAACCGTCCGCCAGTACATTCATCAGCCATCAGAAAGCAGGTTTATCTTGAAAAAGTCAGACCTTCGTGCAGCTGCACTTAGTGATGAGGAAATCCATCAGCTGGTTCGCGAAGAACTGCTGCAGGCATTTGACCTGGCAGCTGGCCCGCTCTTAAGGGCAAGTTTATATCAGCTTGAAGACCAAAAATGGATATTCAGCTATACCATGCACCACATTATTAGTGATGGCTGGTCTATGGGGGTACTGATCACGGAGTTGTTAAACCTCTACAATTCCCGCATACGGAATGCTGAAATGACTTACAACCCCCTAAAAATCCAGTATAAAGATTATGCCGTATGGCAGCAAGCCCAGCTGAGCGGCGAATCACTGGCTTTACATAAAGATTACTGGCTGCAGCAGTTCTCCGGATCGCTGCCTGTACTGGAACTGCCACAGGATAAGCTGCGCCCCGTACAGAAAACATACGACGGGGCTGTGCTGAACAGACGCTTACCGGCAACGCTGAATGAAGCATTTAAAAAACTCGGGCAGGATCAGGGCTGTACCTTATTCATGAGCCTTCTTGCTGTAGTCAATACCTTGTTATACCGTTACAGCGGACAGGAAGACATCATCGTTGGAACGCCGATTGCGGGCCGTGAACACCTCGACCTGGAAGAGCAGATTGGTTTCTATGTCAATACCCTTGCCATACGTTCCCGCTTTGACGGAACAGGCAGCTTCCTCGACCTGTTGAGGAAAGTACGTGAGGTTACCCTTGGGGCCTATGAACATCAGGTTTATCCTTTTGATGAACTCGTGGATGAACTGAATTTGCACCGTGACATGAGCCGCAACTCGCTGTTCGACGTGCTGATCGTATTGGAAAATGCAGAAATGGTGCGTAAAGAAGGGCAAAAGACACTGGACAAGCTGCAGATCAGGGAATATTTCGATCACCAGGTCATCAAAAGTAAGTTTGACCTTTCTTTTGATTTTGTGGAAAGTGCTGAAGCGCTTGATCTCACCATTGAATACAATACCTCCATATATGGACGTGATTTGATTGAAGGGATGATCAACCACCTGGAACAATTGATCAAAGCAGTTGTTGCACAGCCATTTTTACCATTGTGCGAATTGGAATATTTGAGCCCTGCGGAGTCTGTACAGCTGCTGGAAACCTTCAATGCGACAAAAGTGCCATACGAGACCGCGCAAACGGTACTTCACCAGTTCCGGAATCAGGTGGGCAAAACCCCGGATAAAAATGCCCTGGTTTATGGAGATGAACAATTCAGTTACCTGGCACTGGATGTGTTTTCCAATCAGTTTGCCCATTACCTGAATACCGTTCATGGCGTTCAGAAAGAGGACCTGGTTGGGGTTACACTTGTCCGGAGTCACTGGATGGTTGCTGCGGTACTTGGTATCTTGAAAGCAGGCGGTGCCTATGTGGCCATTGATCCGGAATATCCGGAAGAAAGAAAGGCTTACCTCATTAAAGACAGCAACTGCAAAGTCGTGCTGGATGATGCGCTCATAGCCGGGTTTATTTCAGAAAGCGCACAATATCCCGATACTGCCTTGCCGTTGCTGCAGGAATCTTCAGACCTGGCCTATGTGATTTACACGTCTGGCTCTACCGGGAATCCTAAAGGCGTTATGATTGAGCATGGCAGCCTGTTTCCGAGGATAAAATATTATCAGGATACCTATGGGCTTACTGAAGCAGACAACATGATGTTTTACCGCTCTTACAGCTTTGATGCTTCGATAGAAGAATACCTGCTGCCCATCTTAACCGGCGCAACCTGCTATGTAGCCCCGGAAGATTTCAGGTTAAACCTGCTGAGTAACATCATTTCTTTCATTGAAAAGCACCAGATCAGCAAACTGGACATGACGCCTGCTTTATTGACGGAATTTGTTTATGAACTGGTAGACAATAAGGAGGCTGCGTCCAGGATAAACTCCGTAAGACACGTGGTTTCTGGCGGAGATAAGCTGCCGCTGAAAGTGGTGCAATTGTATTTTTCCGTTTGCCAGGCCGCACTTTATAATACTTACGGACCTACAGAAAACACGATAGATTCTACGAACCTTAAGATGACTGCGATGCCATCCGCAGCGCGGATTTCTATTGGAAAACCAATTCAGAATAGTGAGGCTTATATCCTGGACAAACAACAGCAGTTGGTTCCTGTCTATGTCTATGGAGAGCTTTGCGTTGCCGGGCCGGGTTTGGCCAGAGGTTACCTGAATAAGCCAGAGCTGACTGCGGAGAAATTTATCGACAATCCATACCGGCCGGGAGAACTGATGTACTTAACCGGTGATTATTGCCGCTGGCTGCCAGACGGTCAGATTGAATTCTTAGGGCGTAAAGACGATCAGGTTAAAATCATGGGACACCGTATTGAACTTGTTGAGATTGAATCCTCCCTGGAAAAACACCCGATGATTAATTCGGCGGTTGTCGTCGCCAGAACTCATCCTGAATCAGAGCCTGAAATCATCGCCTATTTTATTGCACAGCAAGCCCAGTTGGATCAGCTGGAACTGAGAAATTACCTGATGGGGATCCTGCCACTGCATTTCCTGCCTAAATATTTTGTCCAGCTTGAGGAAATGCCGCAGAATGCCAATGGAAAGGTTGATAAAAAGCTGCTTCCGGAGCCTGAACATCAGCTGGATGCTGCGGAGTTGTATGTTGAACCGCAAACAGAAACCCAGCAAAAGTTAATGGAGATCTGGGAACAGGTGTTGGATACAAAAAGAATCGGCATCCAATCCAGTTTCTTTAGCCTCGGCGGAAATTCCATTCAGGTCATCAGGCTGCAGCGCCTCATCAACCAGGAATTTAATACCGATTTGACCATTGCCACCTTTTTCGAAATGGTGACCATCGAAATGTTGTCAAATGAGATTGAAAAAAAGATGGGACTGACCTCGGCTCATTCCAAAAAGGATATAGACGTTTTAAATTTTTAAAAATGAAAAATGAAATTGCAATAATTGGTATTGCGCTGCAGATGGGCGGAGCAAATGACATGGAAGCGCTGTGGGAGATGGTAAAAAATAATGAAACAGGTTTCAATGCGCTTTCAGAACAACGGCGTAAAGATTTGTTTGACCGGTTTGGCGTAGCGGAAATTGAAAGTGCAGCCTATATGGACCGCATTGATCTTTTTGATCATCACTTTTTCAATATTCCGCCTGCTGAAGCTGAGCGCATGGACCCGGAACAACGGATCATGCTGGAGAGCGCCGTAAAAGCGATCCACAATGCCGGTTATGTTCCGGCAGACCTCACCGGAGAAAGGATTGGTATTTTTTACAATACAGAACGCTCATTGTATGATTATTTTTTTGACGACACCAGTAATCTTTCCCTGGTTTCCCATATGCCGGCCATGATGGGTGCAAGGCTGGCCAATTTTATGGATTGGAGAGGACCGGTGATGGGTATTGACACCACCTGTTCGTCTTCACTGGTTGCTTTATACCAGGCCTGCCAAAGCATTATGAACGATGAATGTACCATGGCACTGGCCGGTGGGGTAAACCTGGAAATACCATTTCATAAGATCATCAAAGCAACACCTGTTCAATCCAAAAGTCAGCAGTGCCGTCCTTTTGACAACAGTGCGGATGGGATATTGGGCGGGGAGGGTGCCATATGCGTTTTGCTTAAACGGTTGGATGAGGCCTTGGCAGATGGTGATCCGATACATGCCGTTGTAAAAGGTGCAGCGATTAACCATAGCGGCGGATATATTCAAAACATCTCGGCACCAAGTCCCACTTCTCAAAGGGAGGTGATCCAGATGGCCTGGAAAAATGCCGGGATAGACCCTAAACGGATTCGCTTTGTAGAAGCACATGGGACAGGAACGGTATTGGGAGATCCGATTGAATTTGCAGGATTGGCATCAGCCTTTGAAGGCTATGGTGCCCCAGGCGAGAAAATCTGTTCGATCAGCTCTGTGAAAGGACAGTTCGGACATTTGAATGCGCTTGCTGGACTGGCTGGTTTGGCCCGTCTGGTACTGGCCCTGAAACATAAAAAACTGCTTCCTCAGCCTGGATTTAAGGAAATCAATATCAACATTGACGAAGCCAATGCGTCGGTTTACATCCAGCGTGAATTGGAAGAATGGCAGGGTGGAAATGGCCCGCGGGTGGGGGGATTGAGCTCTTATGGGATGTCGGGAACCAATGTGCATGTCGTCCTTAAAGAAGTGACGCGTGCGGAGGATGCCTTGTTGACGAAGGAAGATCAGCAAACATACCTACTGAAAATCGGGGGACGTACTGCTGCACTAGCCAATGACGTAAAAGCCTATTTGCTCAATTTCCTGAAAAGCAATACTACTGTTAACCTTAACCGGTTTTGTTATTCTGTGAATAAGATTGCGGGCAACGTCGAATATGGTCAGGCCATCACTTTCCGCACCCAGGAAGAACTGATTGCAATCCTGGAAAATTACCAGCCTGCTCAACGCCAGGTCATCCCCGGATCTGAAGTTTACCTGTTTATTCCGGAAGTTCCCGATTTGGATAAATTGCTGCCTTTCCTAAAGGTATCAGGTTCTTTATCTGCTGCTTATGAAAAGGGACTTGCGGAGTTTGATGGGATTTACGGAAAGACGACAAACCAGCAGCAAGCCTTTCTGCTGCAATATTATCTATTGCAGCTGTTGATGCATGCCGGTTTCCATCCAGATAAAATCCTGGGCAGCTTTGGCGGTAAATTTATTGCTGCGGCACTGTCTGGTAAAAGTTCGTTAACCGACGCCCTGGCCGGATTTACAACTGCCCCGGCAGAAAGTTTTAACAAAAGCGGGTTTCTAGGCTTCCTGGATACATTAAATCCTAATGTTCATTATGATTTCTTCAGTTTTGCTGCGGAAGGGGAAATGATCGATAGCCTGAGGGAATGGCACCACAAAAAAGAAAGGAATATCAGCCTGTGCATTCCGTTACCAGAAGAAAATATGCTGAACCAGTTTATGAGCTCCTGGTTTAATTTGGGGCATCCTATGGAATACACCAAAGTCTTATCAAAGGAAATTTTCCTGAACACTTTGCAGATTCCTGTTTTTGACCACAAGCGGTTCTGGCCAGACGTAAAACCGCGGTTTGTAACCAATACCGTGAATCCTGCTGAATCTGCTCCAGTTCAAAAGAAAATGGTATCTATCCAGGAAATTACGGAAGAACTCTTGGCCATCTGGCGGTTAAAGCTAGGTGTGGACGCGGTGGGTGTAACCGATGATTTCTTTGATCTGGGTGGATCTTCGTTGATGGGACTGGATATGATTGCCCTGATTGAAAGAAAATATTCCATTAACCTCGAATACGCGGACATTTTTGATTACAGCACGGTTAACCTCCAGGCAGCGCTTGTGATGGAGCGGCTTACTGAAAGGCAAATAAATCCTGAAACAACGGTTGCTGCGGTCGAAAAGCAAGATCCGGAAACGCGTGAACAGGATTACATGAAAAAGGTCCATGCAGTCAATGCGCTAACAGACATTCCATTGTTTACGCCAAAACATGTACTGATTACCGGCAGTACCGGCTTTCTGGGCGTACATCTGCTCAAACATTTTCTGATCGATACCGAGGCTAAAATAACATGCCTGGTCAGGGCAGACAGCAATGCGCAGGCCAGGGAAAGGCTGTATGAAGTATTTGAAGCTTACTTTTCGGATGTTAAACCACTTCAATTTGAAGGACGCCTGCAGGTGATCAGCGGCGAGCTGAGTGAGGCAGGACTGGGATTAAACGCGGCTGGTGCAGCAATACTGACCGGTGTAGATACCATTTGCCATTCGGCAGCATTGGTGAGCCATTTTGGAAAAGTTGAAGTTTCCAGGGCCATTAACTATACGGGTACCGTAAACCTGCTGGATTGGGCCAAAGCAAATGGGGTTCAGTATTTTAACCATGTGTCGACCACTGCCATCGCTGAAGGCTATATCGCCAATATTGCCCAGACTGAATTTTATGAGCATGACCTGAACCTGGGTCAGAATTTTGGCCGTAACATTTATTCTTTAACAAAGTTCGAAGCGGAGCAATACCTAAATGAACAGCATGGAAATGTAAAGCTGAAAATATTCCGTGTGGGCAATATCGGTGGGGCCACCTCGACCGGATTATTCCAGCAAAATATTGATACCAATAGCTTTTACCAGCGTTTAAGAAGCCTGGCTGATTTAGGGATCTACTGTGATGCCATTGCTGACCATGAATTTGAGACCAGCCCGGTGGATAAAGTTGCAGGGGCAGTGTTTCGCCTGTCGTTGATCAAAAATGAAGATCCTGCTGTATTCCATCTCGAAAGTAAACCTGTACGGTTAAAAGACTTGCTGGTACACTTTCACAACAATGACATTAGTCTCGTCAGGAAAGAAACCGACTATTTCTTAAAATACGTGAATACGGTGATGCAATCTGCTGATTTATCCCGCGAGCATTCTATCCTTGGAATCATCAGGTATGGTGGGGCTGAAACGCAGGAAACCACTTACCAGTTAAGAGCTGAATTGACCAGGGCCTACCTGGATAAATTAAAGTTCGATTTTGACTACGATTCAAATCAATATTACGATACCATCATTAAATATTGTATCCGGGTGAATTTTATTGAAAACAGCTAAATCTGGTATCGGAGCAATGCCTTGGAGATTTTACTAATAATCTTTGCAATGAATTGTCTATGTTCAGCTGTCTTTGAATTCATTTTCGAGAGACTGCAGGACGATTTATTTTATGCATGCTTTATTCCTGCTTTTTATTTTAATTTTTTGGATTAATTCAATTTTGGACCGAACACTCGAACAAAGTTTTATAGTGAATTTTTAGGGAAGAATAGAACAGACGGATACGATAGTAAAAATTACGGCAGGGTTTCTTGGTAAGAAAAAGCAAGAGGTTTAGGTTCCCCAAATGCCCTATTCCTATTTTTTAGGTTTTACTTCAAAAGGTTTTTGATATTCTTCAAAGAAATTCGTCCCTATTTACATATGATCCAGCAAACTAATTTTCGTATGTCTTCTAACTTGATTAACCGTATTCTGGCAGCTGCTGGAGAATAAAGATTGCGTGTTATAAATTTTATGTTCAAACCGTTACAAATATGTAACATAATACATTGCGGGAGAAGATGTGAATGGACAAATAGTGCCCGTCGACACATCCGTTGCATCATATAAGCTAATTGAGATTTCGGAATTGCAGCGGTGTTTTCCCTGTTTTATTTTTAAAAAGCCGGTTAAAGTATTGCGGATATTCAAAGCCTAACTGATAGGCAATCTCACTTATTGAAAATGTTGTGGTGAGCAAAAGCCCCTTAGCCTTTTCTATCATATAGGCATGAATAGGCTGTTGGGTATTCATACCAGTAAGATTCCGAAGCAATTCGGCCAAATAATGAGTAGACATATTCATTTCTGATGCAATTTCATTTACAGAGATGAGTTGCTTTTTCTCCATATCTTTTTACCAAGCGGAAACTTGTGCCTATTCACAGATTATGCCATTCACAACTATCCTCAATTGTGACAACCTGGTCATAAACGAAGAACAGCAATAAACTTTTCTGGTAATCTCCATACGCTATCCTGGCGTTGATGGTATGTTTTTACAAAATGTAAGATATTAATGCAATGCTATTGCAATTACAGATTTGATAATGCAACTTTGCTGCAAATAATAAACGCAATAAAGATGCATGTTAAAATGTCCAATACTTATCTTCCCATTTGTCCCCAAGTTTCCATCTGAAACCCAGTTTCAGGACAAATCCTGTTTTGAAATGCAACTCAAAGAAATCTACCATTCAACAATGCAAGCTCCAGCTATCAGAATCAATTAATCATGACAAAACTTCTATCCATTATCAGCAATACTGCTTTTATGTTATTGCTGTTTTTTTCTACCTGCCAAGTGGCCAATGCCCAGCGCAAAACTGCCTCCTTTACCATTCGTGGTACGGTCAGTGAGAGGCAAAATCACAGCAATAAAATACCTGTACCCAGTGCATCAATTCACATAGACGACTATGGGGCAAGTACAAATGCTGATCTCAATGGCAAATTTTCATTTCAGGATGTACCAGCAGGGAAAATAAAACTCTCTGTGAAAATGCTGGGCAAAATAACCCTCGACACGCTTATCAATGTACATGCTGACCTGAACCTGGATATCTATCTTTCGGATGCGGATTTCCGCTTACAGGAAGTAGCTGTAACCGCCAGGAACGTACAGGGTGGAAATGGGACTTCATCCAAAATTTCCAGGATGGCAATTGACCACCTGCAGGCCAATAGCCTTGCAGATGTGATGTCCTTATTGCCTGGGGCAACGACTATCAATCCCAATCTCAACAGCAGTAAACAGATCTCCATCAGAAACCTGGCTGATGACAATACCAAATCCCAAAACTCCAACTCCTTTGGAACGGCCATTGTCATGAATGGGGCACCACTTTCAAACAATGCAAATTTACAGGCCATGTCGCCAACCGTTGCAGGAGGTACCGCCCCGATAGGTGGGGGAGCATCACCCGGGGCTGGTTTCGATGTCCGTAACGTTTCCATGGACAATGTCGAATCTGTTGAGGTCATCCGTGGTGTTCCAGGCGTGGAATATGGGGACATTACTTCGGGCGTTGTTCTGGTTAACACCAAGGCAGGTGAACAGCCCCTAAGGATCAGTGCCCATACCAATCCCAATATATCCCAGATCTCCCTGACCAAAGGAACAGATTTAGGACCTGATAAGGGGGCACTGAACCTTGGTTTAGATTATGCCTATAATGTAAATGACCCGGTACAGTCCTATTTGTTTTATCAGCGACTGACAGGAACTGCCTTATATACCAATACTTTTTTTAAGCGGTTGAATTCCACCAGTTCCATCGACCTGATGTACGGCAAGGATACGCGCAAATTAAATCCGGATGACCAGATCACGCAATCCCGTTCCAGCGCCAGGGACCTGGGGTTTATATTCAATACCCGTGGGGCTGTGAACTTTGAGAATCTTTGGTTGCGCAACCTGAATTATGTTGCGAGAGTAGGGTATACGACTAAAAATGGATATGCAGAATCATTGAATACGGCTGCAAACGCGCCTTATTCCGCTACACTCACAGACGGGGCTATTTTATCGAATAAACCCAATACAGACATTTTCGACAGCAAAGGCAACAAACTGACCAATATCAGTGAGGCGGATAAATTAGGGAGTGCATTTTATCTGCCAAGTACTTATCTGGGACGTTACGATATCAATGGTAAAGAGTTGAATACCTATCTGAAGGCAAACACTACTTTTTTCAATAAGATCGGGACTACCAACCACAAATGGATTTTGGGAGCCGACTTTAAAGCTGACAAGAACTATGGGGAGGGCAAAACATTTTCCAGCGCTGCTCCGCCATACCGTAATTTATCTGCTGTGAATGCTTCCTTCAGGCCGCGTGCCTATAAAGATATACCGGGGGTGAATCAGCTGGGGCTTTTTGCTGAAGAAAACTTCAGCGCAGACCTGGGCAGCCGCAGGCTGAATATCATTGCAGGACTGCGTTATGACCATTTCTCCGGAAACAGTAATACGTTTTCTCCCCGTGTCAATGCGATGTTTGACCTATTACCGAATACACTGAGTGTACATGCCGCTTATGGCCAATTGGCTAAAGCTCCCGCAATTCTTTACCTGCACCCGGAGAATGCCTATTTCGAGTATATCAACATTAACGAAACTGCCAGTTCAAGCATACCTGTGGAACAGCAGGTGTTGATGACCACTACCCGGGTGTTCAATACTGAAAATGAGAAATTGCAGATTACAAAAAACGAGAAAGCCGAATTGGGTTTCCAGTTAAACATCAAACAATCGACCTTAACTGTGACGGCCTTCCGTGAGCGATTGAGAAACGGGTATTCATTTGATTATGCCACAAGGCCAGTCACCTTCAATGAGTATACACGCGCAGGCGATGGAACTGAAGCGGTTTACGATCTGAAGGAAAGCAATTCCGTATTGGCAAAGTATACCATGCCAGGCAACAATTTCGTGTCCAATACCAAAGGGATAGAAATAGAACTGGACCTTGGAAGGTTTAGTGCCATTAACAGTTCCTTTTCCCTGAACGGGGCATGGATCCGCAATGAGAGCTACAATAAAAATTACTTTTATTTTGATGATTATAGCGGTGCAGGCGGATCTGCCAGAACGCACATTGCGCTCTATGAACCAGGTATGCTCAAGGATAATGAGGAGCGCCTGGTTACAGCCTTGCGCAGTACGCACAATATCCCAAGCATTGGTTTTGTGGTTACCCTTACGACACAGGTTAGCTGGAGGGAGATCAGCCAGACCAAACATGGTAATGATTCCATCCCCCTGAAATACATTTCAAAAGATGATGGACTGACGTATAATTTTGACCCGGCAAGGAAAAATGAGGCCGCATTTAAGGACCTTATCCGCCCTGTAAATGAGCGTGTGTATATCAAAGAGTCTTTCCCTGCTATGCTATCCTTCAACCTGAACCTTACCAAAGAGATCGCCGATTACATGCGGGTATCTTTCTTTGCGAATAACATGCTGAGGAGTTATCAGATCACGGAGTCTAAACAACAACCAGGAACTTATTACCGCAGGAATGAAAAGCTGTTCTTCGGCCTGGGATTAACATTAACTATTAAATAAGCGCATAATGAAATCATTTAACATACTCTTCTTTCTTCTTTTCCTGATTGCTGCAGGGTGCAAAAAAATAAATAGCGCCGGTGATGCAGACCGGGTAGGGCAATATGCCATTGAGGTGACTGCACCTTCATTGGTGACAGGGATCAGCCACACAGCGGGTTTAAAAATTGTCCTGGAAAACTTTGCTGAGGGATTTAGGCTGGAGAAAACTTTAACCGCAAATGCCACTGAAATCAAGGGGCTTATTCCCGGGATCTATAGCATTAACATATCCGGCAGGATGACAGCAGAAAATGGCGATTCCTATTACCTGAATGGCAGTAAGATCAACTATGCCATTGTCAGGAATGGGGAATCCCTGGAAATTCCGGTCAGCGGATTAAAAGTCAGCCCCCTGGTTTTTAGTGAAATATTCTACGCGGGTACCACGCCGTTTTATTTCAGGAACCAGTTCTATGAAATATACAACAATTCAGATGAGGTCATCTATCTTGACGGAATCCACTTTGCCAATTTAACCCCTACAAAGGCGACCACTACATTGCCTTTATGGCCTGCAGAAGACCAGGGGAAATATGCATATGCTGAACGTGTGTGGAAGATCCCCGGAACAGGCAAAGACTATCCGCTGGCACCGGGGGAGTCGTTTGTGATCTCACAGTTTGCAGCCAATCACCAGTTGCCGCAATACAACCCTGCTTCCCCAATTGATGGTTCTTCATCGGAATTTGAATTCAATATGAACAATGCCAATTTTCCTGACCAGCCAGCGGAAGACATTCTGCATGTTTTCTTTAATGGCAGCGCATCCAAAGGCACAAGTCCACAATACCTGACCTCTGTTTTTGGTGGGGCCTATGTTATTTTTAAAGTGCCTGAAGGGGAGACTTATGATCCGGTGAACAATCCCCGGCTGCAAACAAAAAATCTGGCATCCACTGCGGCAACACTCTACGCAAAGGTGCCAATCGGCTATGTTTTGGACGGTGTGGAAGCTGGTGACAATGAAAATACAATCGCTGCAAAACGGATGCCTTCTGTTTTAGATGCGGGGATGACCTATGTCGGGGCAACTTATAATTCCCTGGGGGTAGCACGTAAGGTAGGGGCGACCAATGCAGATGGAACTCCGATTCTAACGGACACAAACAATAGTACCGAAGATTTCGAGAGAGGGCTGATCCCTAAATTCAGGAGGCATGGATCGAAAATGCCTTCATGGAATCCGACCAGATAAGCGACACAATTTTTGATTAATGACTAAAAGAAATTCCATGATGAATTACCTATTCCATCCCTATAAATTATATATATCACTATTTTTAATCCTTTGTTCACACCTTGCTGATGCCCAGATGGACCCGTTGAATACTACTCCGGCAGCCATGGAACTGCTTCAGCAAAATAGCCTCTGGAACAGTTCCGGAAATGCAGCAGGCTTGCAGTTTGACAAGCCTTTCCGGTATGCTGAATTGAGCACAGGATATGAATTCTATAAAGGGAATTTCCATCGTCCGCAAGAAGGCGAATCCGGTAACCGTCAAATGGTGAATACGGCTGGCAACCTGTTTTTAAAGGGTTATTATTTAACAGGTAGCTTTAATTATAGCCGGGAAAATATAAAAGGCGCAAACTTCAATTCCTCTATTATTGACCCCTTTAGGGGAATGCCTTATATCATTGCCGACCTTAACCCAAGTGACTGGAAGAACCAGCATTATGATTTACAGTTTAAGATAGCCACACCCAATTTTAATGACCGGTGGTCATTTGGACTGGAAGGAAATTACAGTGTGGCCAGCGGGGCTAAACAGCGGGATATAAGGGCAGAGAATACCTATTACGCCCTGAGTGTGGCACCTGCAGTGCTGTACTCACCTGCAAAAAAACACCATTTGGGATTGAGCCTGAACTACAGTAACCTTAAAGAAGAGTCTGCAATGAGGAATGTGAATACCTACATCGACCAGTCTTACTATGAATTGCTGGGTTTGGGAACTGCCGTGGGGTATATTGGCAGCGGACGGTCAAACAACTATACGGGTGATGGAGTTGGTGCCGGGTTTCAATACCAGTATCAGGGAGACATCGCCATCTTTTTTAATGCGGATTACAAGGCGGAGGCAGAGGATGTTCAGGTTTCATTTGCTGTTCCCAGGGATGGTGGTTCTGTGTTGCGCCATATCTGGAACTCCAGGCTTGCCTTTCAAAAGCAGGGGGACAAGCTTTCCCAGCTCCTGACGTTGAAATATGATCACCGCAATATGGATGGAATCCAATACATCACTCAGCGGGATAATTCCTCTGCCCAGCAAGGTTGGGTAAGTTTATTGAAAAATGTTCGCTCTACCTATGCGGTGCAGCATGCAGCTGCAGATTATCGCCTGGTTATAAATGCCCGGAATAAAAATGAATTCTCCTGGAAAATCGACGCAGGAATGGTTTATGAAAAGTTTGATGATGAATATCTCCTGCCCAATAGCCAGAAACAAATAGAAAATCTATTGCTCAGCCTGAGTGCAAAAAAGAATCTCTTGTTGTCTGACCTGAAGAATAAACGTTTGTTAATTGGCCTGGAACTAGGTTTTAAGAATAATATTTCCGGAAATTATCACTATAATGGAGCCCATGCTGATGATGCTATTGTTACTGGCCTGGAGCAAAATGATTTCAATTATCTGAGTTCAGACTATATATCCGGAGGTATTCCAATCGTTTATTCTCAACAGCTGAAAGAGCAGGGGAAAACCAGCCTTTTTGCAAAAGCAAATGTACGATATATCCATACCAACAATTTCAATTACAGGGAACGCCTTTCAACAGGGATTAGCCTTGGCTGCAATTTTTAATCGTCTATACCTACTCTTAATATATGCTAATGAACCCATCATGAGCCTACCGCTTACAAACAGCAATGAATAGGCACATGATAGCTTCATCACCTTTAAAAAACAATTATATGCTAATGAACCCATCATGAGCCTACCGCTTACAAACAGCAATGAATAGGCACATGATAGCTTCATCACCTTTAAAAAACAATTATATACTAATGAAACATTCAAAAAACCTGCTTTTTATCCTCCTTATTTTGATGGCTGGCTGTTCGCTGAACAATGAACTGCCCCTAAACAAAAAATCTCACGGAAATTACCATTCGCTCTCCGCTGAAGATAAGAAGGTTGCAGATACACTGCTTTTACGCATACTTGACAACGAAGGCTTATTCACGGTAATCAGCGGCCTAAAACCAATCAGCAGTGTAGCCAATCCCAGTTTTAAGATTGGAAGAAAGGATACCCTGGATGCGGGGAAACGCAATATTACCGATACGGCATCCCGGGATTATAAAAAACTGGTGCAATATCGCCGCATAGTGGATGTGCTGCAGTTTGGAGACCTTAAATTGGTCATGACCCCTTTCAAAATGGCGGAGAAAGGCCAGCGGATCATGCAGATCAATGTGTACCGTCAGCAGCTGGTTGATTCCTTGCTGTCGGCTAACACGCAGTTCTACGGCCAATTTGGTTTTGTGCCCGGCACAGATGGACAATTGCTGATCAATACCACAGAATATGAAAATAAATACGACCGCTTCAGGTCTTATGGTTATCTATTTGGTTACCCTGAACATGCCGTTACTTTTTTTGCGGAGGCAAGTATCAGCAATGACCGGGACGGAAAATTTGTGAAAAGGGATTTTTACCATATTCCGGTCTACAGTGCTGCCCAGGGACATTTTGTGTATGCTTTGCCAAAAGATACCCAACCGGGAAAAACAGATGCGCTGATTCATGACCGCGCCGCTTTTGCACTCGACTACTATAAAAAGATACGGCCCACCTATACCAGAAAAGATGGAACGGTAAGGGCTTACGATTTACTGCAAAAATTAATTACCGGTAGTGATAAAAAGTAAAATTGGTTTTTACACGGCAACAGCTTTGGTTGTTGCCAGTATGATTGGTACTGGAGTCTTTACCAGCCTTGGCTTCCAATCCGGCTCCCTTCCATCTGTAACCGTTTTATTGTTGCTTTGGCTGGTGGGGGGACTGTTGGCCATTTGCGGCGGATTGAGTTATGTAGAACTTTCAAGGTTATACCCTGGTTCAGGAGGGGAGTACCATTATATCAAACAGGCATTTCATCCCCTGATGGCTAAGGTGGCAGGGCTTGTATCAATTTTTGCAGGATTTACCGCTCCGATTGCCCTTGCAGCGATGGCTTTTGGATTTTATCTCCATCAGCTCCTTCCTTTTGTTGATGCAAGATTAGCCGCAGCAGTATTGGTGACTATAGTAGCTGTATTTCATTGTTTTACATTGAAACTGGCCAGTGGTTTCCAACTGGTCAGTACCAGCCTAAAACTGTTGCTGCTATTCATCTTTATTCTTTTTGGACTATGGAATGAAAAAAGCCATTTAGATTTTAAGTTTGATTCCAGGGAAGTGAAGATGTTGTTTAGCTCGGATTTTCTCTCTTCACTGGTTTATGTCTCTTTCGCCTACTCAGGCTGGAATGCCAGTACCTATATTTTCAGTGAGATTAAAGATCCCCAAAAGAATATCAGGAGATCGGTGATCATAGGAACCCTCCTGGTTACGCTGCTTTACCTGTTACTAAACCTTGTCTTTCTCAAAGTTTTACCCATTGTAAACATCACCGGAATTGTAGAAATCGGAGCACTGGCTGCCAAAAGTATTTTCGGTGAAGCTGGAGGCACAATTATTTCTGGGATGATCAGTTTATTGCTGGTTTCTACCGTGAGTGCACTGGTATGGGTAGGGCCAAGGATCATCATGAAGATTGGAAAAGATGAGTCTGTTAAATGGCTCTCAAAGACGTCGCCAACAGGTGTACCCTTACGTGCAAATGTTGTTCAGTATTTAATGGTAATCATATTTATCGTTACCGGTTCTTTTAAGGATATCCTGGGTTACGCAAGTATATGTCTGAATGTCTGCTCCTGTATCGCTATAGCTGCACTGTTCTTAAATTATGGGAAGATTAATAAGTTGAGCCTCATACCGGCAACAATTTTCATCATCGTTTCCCTTTTTAGCTCGTATTATCTCCTTTAGGTGAAGACATTCACCTAAAGGAGATTTTTAGACTCTGCTGGTTATGATTTATTCCTCAGCTAAGGAATTTTTTTAAAGAAAAGACCTTATTGGTGAGCTTCAATTCCGAGATAAGTGTAGCCACAAAGATCAAACAGCCACCAATGAGCAGTCGGTAGCTAAAACCTTCGCCCAGGATAAAGAATGCAGCGATGGCGCCGAATACAGGTTCAAAAAGATAAATGATTGCTATTCTTTCTGCACTGATATATTGCTGGGAAATGTTGGAGATGGTGTACATATAGGCTGTAGAAAATAACGCGCAAAAGAGGATCCCCATCCAAAAGGTATTGCTTTCAGGCTTCCAGTCTGCCCCGCTATCTGATAAGGCCATGATAAAAGTGAGCAAAGTACAGGTGGCAAACATGGGCACAATGGTATAAATGAGATGGGTAGTTGCAGACTTTTTTTCCACCTGAATGAGATAGAAAGCAAAGCCGAATGCCCCGGTGAGCGTATACACGTCGCCCAGGCCAACTTTGAAATCGTCTTTAATGGAGATGACAAAAAGGCCAATCAGCGAAACAGCTGCTGCGACCCATATTTTTGCAGGAACGGCAGTCCGGTAAAAAAGCAGCTTTAATACCGGAATAATCACCACGCACATCCCCGCAATGAAAGCACATTGCGAAGCCGAAGTATGTTTGATTCCCAGGGTTTGCATGTAGATACCGAAAACCAGGGGGATGGCTAAACCAGCACCCGCCCTGATCGACTGCCGGTCCATCTGCTTGAAATAACGTAAAAAAATAATTGACAGCACACAGGTAGCCGCCAGAAAACGGTAGAACAGAAAGATAGAGGAGGAATAATGGCCTATAGCCAATTTGGTTACCGAAAATGAAATTCCCCAAAAAGCGGTACCCAGGACCAGCAGTAACAAAAAGATGTTTTTTTTCTCCATTATATATATTTAAAATCCTTGATGAGTATTTGTATGCTGCAGTCTTGAGGTATGATCAATTTAAAACTGTTAGCTTCCGGTAAGCTGTCTGGTTGACGTCTAAGGCGCTGGAATGAATACTTTTTTCATCATGATATCGATTTGCTTGTCGTCACCGAGCATGAAGATGTGCTGATCAAATTCTACAAAGCCGTTCTTTTGATAAAAACGAATGGCTTTGTGATTGTTTTCCCATACGCCAAGCCACACATAATGGGATTGCAATTCTTCGGCTAGCTGCATGGCCTTGTCCACCAGCAGTTGGCCAACCTTTTTGCCATGATAAGTTGCCAGCACATAAATACGTTCAATTTCCAATCCCTTTTCGTCCTGCAATTCTGTCTGTGCCTGGCCTACATTGATTTTAAGGTAGCCAATTACCTGTCCTTCCGCCCATGCGAGGTAAAAATGGGAAGCGGCATTGTTCACTTCCTTTACAAGCTTCTCCAATGAAAATCCCTTCTCCAGGTAGTCGGCCATGTTTTTTTCGCTGTTGTTATGCGAAAAGGTTTCCGCAAAGGTTTGCCTCCCAATTTGTTGTAATGCCTCGATGTCTTTAAGGGTAAGTTTCACTACCGCTATATTTTCCATTTGTATTGTTGTTTTGTTGATTGTTATTTTGTGTTGATTTAATAGTAAACGGTACCCATTATTGCGCCTCTTTAGGATCTGGTTCGGGGGCAAAGATAGAGGAACATTTAATGCAATAAAATGCTATTTTGTCATTGATTAATGTATATATTGCATCAATGGATATCCAACAGATCAAATATTTCCTGGCCTTGGCAGAAGAACTGCACTTCTGGAAAACCGCGGGAAAAATGAACATTACGCAATCTGCATTGAGTCGTCATATTCAGGCTTTAGAGCGGGAATTAGGGGTGCAGCTCTTTGAACGTGACAAGCGAAATGTAAAGCTGACTGCGGCAGGGGAGTTTCTCAAAGATAAATGGGAAGTTGAAATCAATAAGCTGAATTTTATACATCAGTCGGCGCGCCAGATCCAGTTGGGCGAAAGCGGCACGATCAGGATATCCTATCCTGACTCGATATCCGCATCTATTTTACCCGGTATTTTACAAAACATTTCCAGTGCATTTCCTATGCTCAGGATTGAACTGATACAGCTGGGTTATGAAAGTCAGCAGGAATATTTATTGAACTACAAGGTAGATCTTATCTTAACCAGGGATATCACTACAGATAAGGCGCTCAGTTCACGTAAGATCCATACCGAACAGCTATGTATTGTGGTAGCCGAACAACATGCTTTCAGGAGTGTGGATGACCTGTCGGCAGCTAGACTTTCGGAGCAGAAGTTTATTGTTACTCCTGATGGCAACAGTAGCAGCTACAACCAACTCATTCATCAGGTCTTTACGACCTATGGGATTGTTCCCCATATCTTCCTGTATTGCGAATTCGGCTCGACTATTCTTGCCTTAGTCAGAAAAGGCCTGGGTATCTCTATATTGCCCAATTCTTATCAGCAGCATGAAGTACCTGGAGTCAGGTTTATCCAGCTTCCTTTCCAGACTGACCTGTTCCTGAACTGGCGTACCGATGATATTAATCCGGTATTGACCAATGTTTTAAAGCTGATTCTGAACTAATTGGTTGGTAGTGTAGTGGAATCTTCAGACTGGCAGGTACTGTCTCAGTAAACGACCATCTGGCAACAGCGGAATCGGGAAAAGACATTGCTGATATAGAAACGGTTAACATTCCAGCCCTTAATTGTTAACATTTCAACCACATGCCTTAAAACAAACCCGCCTATTTTTGGGCTAAGACATTCAGCCATATCTACAATGAAGCAAAAGCTCTGTATTCTGATCCTTTTCCTCAGCATTAGCTTTTCTGCTCCGGGGCAGCGGGTTAACATTGCCCGAGATTCTTCAGCCCATCTGATTTTTGCCGGCGATTATCCGGATCCGAGCATTTTAGTCGATGGCAGTGACTATTATATTGTTCATTCCTCCTTCGATTACTATCCTGGTTTGCTGATCTGGCATTCGAAAGATCTGGTGAACTGGAAACCTCTTGTCAATGCCCTGCATACCTATGTTGGTTCTGTCTGGGCACCGGATCTGCTGAGATATAAGGATAAATATTATATTTATTTCCCTGCTAACCAAACAAACTATGTCATCACAGCTGATCAAATCGGTGGCCCCTGGAGCGAGCCGGTCGATCTGAAAATCGGAAATATTGATCCCGGGCATGTGGCAGATTCAGAAGGAAGAAGGTATCTGTATTTCAGTAATGGGGGATATGTTCGTCTGGCTGATGACGGGCTATCGGTAATGGGAGAATTGCAGCATTCTTATGATGGCTGGGCTATTCCCAAAAGCTGGAGTATTGAATGCTTTTGTATGGAAGGCCCTAAAATAGTAAAGCATGGGGAGTATTATTATTTAACGGTCGCTGAAGGTGGAACTGCGGGGCCGGCTACAGGGCATATGGTCATTTCAGCACGATCCAGATCACCCTTAGGTCCATGGGAAAATTCTCCTTATAACCCTGTCATCAGGGCAAAATCGGCTTCCGAAAGATGGTGGTCGAAAGGCCATGCTACGCCATTTAAGGATATTGCCGGTAACTGGTGGATCGTGTTTCACGCTTATGAAAATGGTTTTTATAACATGGGGAGACAGACCTTGCTTCAGGCGATGGAGTGGACGCCAGACGGATGGTTCAGAACAAAGTCGCCATTAAAAGCGGATGAAAAGTTGATTAGGCAATCAGTGGCTGCACCAACTACTGCATTTACCTGGAGTGATCCTTTTAATGAGCGTAAATTGAAACCCCAATGGAAGTTTTTTGGAGCATATGATACGGCAAGATTCGTGATGACCGGAAGCGGGATCAAAATCAGGGGGAAGGGAAGTTCTGTAGGAAATAGTGCTCCGCTGTTAACCATCCCTTCTGACCATTCTTACTCGGTTCAGGTGGAGCTGGAGATAGAGGGTGAAGGAACGGGTGGATTGGTCCTGTTTTATAACCAGACTGCGTATTCGGGTATTTTAGCTGATAAGGAAAATATTCTTACCAATCTCAGAGGATGGCAGTTCATAACGGAGGAAAAGGCGATTAAAAGGCACACCTTCCTCAGGCTGGAAAATCTAAATCATACGGTTAATATGTTTTACAGCAGGGATGGGAAAAATTGGATGAAAACCGAAAATTCTGCAGAAGTATCGGCCTTACATCATAATGTGCTCGGTGGCTTTTTAAGTTTAAGAATAGGTTTATGTGCTATGGGTGAGGGAAGCGTAAAATTCAGGAACTTTACATACCAGGCAATCAATTAGCCAGCCCTTGCCTCCCTTATAGCATTTAACTAAATACCTTTTCGTAGGCCCGCCTGGCACTTCCGCGGAAATAAACTTCCCCGCAATATTGAAAACCATTTTTTTCGAAAACCTTCATCATGGCCCGGTTATCAAAGTTTGTGTCAGCTTTGATGATATGCTACTAATCAGTTCACTTTTATCGTTTCTAGTTGAGCACCATCCTTTGTATTCTTATGGCATTAAGTATAGCCAGTAAGGCAACACCAACATCGGCAATAACGGCTTCCCATAGGTTAGCCACACCACCTGCTCCAAGTGCCAGCACAATAATTTTTACCACCATAGCCAGTATGATATTCTGCCATACGATGCGTTTGGTGATCCTTCCGGCATGAATGGCAGCAATGATCTTAGAGGGCTGATCATTTTGTATGACAATATCAGCCGTTTCAATGGTTGCGTCACTTCCCAATCCGCCCATGGCAATACCTGCATCTGCAAGGGCGACAACAGGCGCGTCATTTATGCCATCACCGGCAAAAGCGATTTTCCTGCCTTTATCTTTAAGTTGTTGTACCAGTTCAACTTTCCCATCAGGCAATAGGTCACCGTAAGCCCGGTCAATGCCCAGTAAGTTTGCTGCCTTGGTGACCACGGCATTTTTATCTCCTGATAACAGGACCGTCTGAATATAGAGTTCATGCATCTTTTCAATAGCTAGTTTGGCATCTTCTTTCAGTTCGTCGGCTATGGTGAGGTATCCTGTGTATTTACCATCTACAGCAAGCACCACAACAGTATCTGCCAGCTGGTCAATTTCAGTGGGATAGGGGATGTTAAATTTGACCAGCAGCTTTGCATTTCCGACCAGCACCTGTTTACCCGCTATGATCGCCTTTAGACCGTGTCCCGCTATTTCCTGAACATCATTAGCCTTAAGATCATTTAACCGGTCAGTGGCATAAGCTACTATTGCTTTTGCAATTGGATGGCTGGAGTTTTGCTCAACGGCAACTACAATCCTGATCAGATCATCCTTACTGATTCCATTGGTTACTATCTCCTGGACCTTAAATACACCTTTTGTTAAGGTCCCGGTTTTATCCATTACAATCGTATCGATAGTCGTAATAACATCCAGAAAATTGGATCCTTTAAAGAGGATGCCATTACGTGAGGCCAGTCCGATACCACCAAAATAACCCAGCGGTATGGACACCACTAAAGCACAGGGGCAGCTGATCACCAGGAAAACCAATGACCGGTAAAACCACTGCTGGAAGTCGTAGGTCTCTGAAAAGAAGTAAGGAACAAAACATACCAGTACAGCAAGGGCAAAGACAATAGGGGTATAAATTTTCGCAAAACGGCTGATAAAAAGTTGCGTTCTGGATTTACGGGCAGTGGCATCCTGAACCATTTCCAGAATCTTACTCAGCTTGCTGTCTTTGAACAGAGCTGTTACCTGTATCTCTGATACTTTGTCCAGATTGATCATTCCAGCTAAAACAGTTTCGCCTTTTCGTTTGGTATCCGGCTTACTTTCCCCGGTAAGTGCTGCGGTGTTGTAGGAAGCAACATCTGATACGAGTATCCCGTCGAGAGCTACTTTTTCTCCGGATTTGATGCGTATCACTTCAGCTATTTTAACCGCTGCGGGATCAACTGTTACAGCTTCGCCATTCCTGACTACAGTAACTGTATCCGGCCTTACATCAAGCAAGGCCTTGATACTTCTTTTTGCACGGTCAACTGCGGCATCCTGGAACCATTCCCCAATAGAATAAAATACCATGACAGCCACACCTTCACTGTAAGAACCTATGCTGAAAGCACCTATAGTCGCAATACTCATCAGGAAAAACTCATTAAAGAAGTCCAGGTGTCTTGCCTTACGAAAAGCCAATCCAAGTACATTGTACCCGGAAAGCAGGTAAGTTGCCATATATACAATAAGTCCGTAAGGAGATGGAGCTTGGTAATGGAAACCAAACTCCAGTACCAACATCAGCAGAAGAATGAGCAAGGCTGACAGCAGCGGCCAATGGCCGGCCCAGTCTTGATGCTTATCATGACCAGGTGTTTTTTTGTTTTCCGGGGTAGCAGGAACCTGGTTCCTGCTACCTGTATCACAGCATGTTTCGCTCATCGTCTTTTATTTCAATATTAAAGCTTTATTTTTATTCCTCCATTGACAACAAATCCGTCGACCGGTGCATAAATATCACGGAAAACAGGGCTGGTTATACTTCCGGTATAGATGCTATCAAACTTAGTCTGGCGGGTATTGGTGAAATTCTCGAAATTTACAAAAATCGAAAAGCGCTCCCAAATCTTTTCTGCCATTAAGCCTGCAGTCCAGTAGCTTTTTCCGATAGCAATCAACTTCAACCCAGGAAATTTTATTGGGTTAAATTCGTTTCTTTGAAAACACAATTAAAATTAAGGAATATGGATATCATTAGGTCATTGTCAATCTTCATCCTTGCGGGGATTTGTGAAATTGGAGGAGGTTATCTGATTTGGTTATGGCTTAAAGAGGGGAAACCTTTGTGGTATGGAATAATCGGAGCTTTGGTCCTGATCGCATATGGAATTGTGGCGACATGGCAAACCGCAAATTTCGGACGCGTCTATGCCACTTATGGAGGGGTATTTATTGTATTGGCCTTATTATGGGCCTGGAAAGTTGATGGTTTTAAACCCGACAAATGGGATATTATTGGAGCTGCAATAGCGTTATTTGGCGCTTGCGTGATCATTTATATGCCACGTAGTGTTTAAGTTCATGTTTTGAATTAACGAATCACGGTTGGATTATATTCCATTTGAAACACCTGGATCGGAAGTTATGTTGATGAGCGGTTTGCCTGGTGCAGGAAAGGATGGCTATATTAAAGCGCATTACCATGATTGGCCGGTCATTTCATTGGATGGTATTCGTCAGGAAAGAGGGATTCTGCCAACAGATAAGGTGGGTAACGGGCGTGTGATACAGGAAGCAAAAGAAAGGGCAAGGGTTTTCCTGAGAAAGCAACAATCTTTTGTGTGGAATGCAACCAATATAACCTTTCAGCTGCGTATGCAACTGATTGATTTGTTCTTAACCTATAAAGCAAAAGTAAACATCGTGTATATTGAGGTGCCTTATCTTAGTTTGCACAATCAGAATAAAAACAGAGAGGATATAGTGCCTGCAGGAGTGTTAGATAAGTTGATTCGTAAACTAGAAGTACCTGCATTGTGGGAGGCACACAAAGTAATTTATCGAATTAGGTAGTTCAAGCCAGACAGGTTATAGTTCGAGAGAAGCATCGGGGATACCACCCCTCTTTATTGTAGCAAGTGTAAAGGGGGGGGGTATTTTAAGATATTTTTTTGTTAATATTTAGATAATGTGCAGGTTTAATTGCCGATAATTGTATCACTGGTACAGTATAATGAGAGTTTTATCTTTTATAGTTGTACCATATACCTGAAAATTGAATTTATCGTTGTTATTTTTCCATTCCGTTATTTATCCATGAAGCATTTTATATTTTCTTCTGCCTTCTTTTTAATCTTTTTATTTTCAGAATATAGTTTTTGTCAAATTAATTTGGGTCAGTCTGTTGATTCACTTATTCGGGTTACAAATCCCAGGTTTTTTAATGGAGTGATCCTGGTTTCAAAAAACGGTGAATCTATTTATGAAAAAACTCATGGATACAGTTCTTTAGTAAAAAAGATCAGCCTAAAGATGGAAGATCAGTTCCTTATTGGCTCTATAAGTAAGCAGTTTACTGCAACTTTAGTGCTAAGGGAAATACAGGCAGGGCATATACAAGCTCATCAAACTATCGGTCATTATTTACCAGATTTTAAACAGCGCTGGGCTGATTCGGTAACTGTTCAGCAACTGCTGAATCATACGTCGGGTATTATTCATTGGGATAACAATTTGGCTTATGAACCTGGAAGTAAGTTTTCATATTCGAATATTAACTATGCAATATTGGGTGCAATTATAGAAAAAACGTCAGGCCAAACCTATTCAGTGCTAACAGCAGACTTGTTTGAGCATTGCAAAATGAAATCTTCTACAGTCCCACCAGGTTCTGGCAGAAAAAGTAACCATAAAAAACTGGTAAAAGGTCATTCTGAATCCGGTAATAAAAAGTATGTGGAGGAAAATATATTAAATCTTTTGGATTCGCCAATGATGGGTGTACCTGCATCTGGTATGATTTCTACAGCTGGTGATCTTGCCAAATGGATGTCCTGTTTACATAACGGGGAGCTTTTAGCGGATAGCACCTACCAGATGATGATTAATCATGCTGTTATACGATCCCATAGGTGGGGAGAAGTTAAATATGCAGATGGTATTCAAGTAGATCACCTGGATGGTATTACAGAACTTAGTATGAGCGGATATGTACCTGGCTTTATTTCAACCATGATCTATTATCCGAAAACCAAAGTTAGTATCGTTATACTCGAGAACATATCTCCTTTATCCTCCGATATGAACAGGGTGTTTTACTTTCATGACCAGATAAGAAAAATGGTGAGAACCTCTTTTTAGTTCTGGTCAAAAAGCGGTATTGAGCATATTGGCAAAGCATTTATTTTTGGATGACTCGATTTTCAGAATCAGACCCTTACAGGGTATCTGATTGAACAATATGGTTAAAAACGATTATTCTTGTAGAAGTTTTTTTTAGTTTTAATGCACTGCAAATAGGACTTCGTAAACATCCAGTGAGGATTTTTGTTCAGAGATAAATAAGTGTACCATAGTTAATGGCTAAGTATGAATGATCTTATTTTACTTGCTCTTTTGTTGTCATTTGATGGAATACTCTACTGAATTACCTATTTTCGTTTAAAAAGCACTTTGCACACCTCACAAGCCAACGGCTGCCGTCAACCTGATATTACCTGTTGATCGTAGTAAGCATAGAATAATTTGAAATGATATGAAAAACAGGCATTTATTTTTAACAGCAGGTATTTTTATGATGATGTTCCTATCGGGATATTCCAGCGCCTCTGCACAACAGGACAACCGCAAAGTAAGGATTGCGAAGATTGAAGTCTTTCCGGAATATTTAGCGGAATATCGGTCTGCACTTGCGGAGCATGCAAAGATTGCTGTAGCGGTAGAGCCAGGCGTACTGGCCTTACAAGCGGTTTATGACAAATCAAATCCAACGCAGGTTACTGTTCTGGAAGTTTACGCCAGCGAAGAAGCCTATCAGGTACATTTAAAAACGCCACACTTTTTAAAATATAAAAATGGAACACTCAAAATGGTGAAATCACTGGAGCTGGTCGAGGTTGCTCCAATAGCTATTGCCATTAAGCCAATACTGACGAACAAACATTAAAAAAAGGTTAAAGTGTAGAAGAGTTGAAGTCAGTTGACAATTTTATAGGTGGAGAAAGTATACCTTTGAGGTTTAATCAAATTAATCCTTTCAGCTCAAAAGAATAGATCAATAACATCAACATGAATTTTCTTAACATCAGTCGCCCTCTTTTGGCGGGTATCCTGCATTCTTTTGAGCCGGACCATATTACAGCAGTCTCCGTTTTAGCCTCGGAACAGGCAATAAGAAAGAAAAAAATATCCTGGGGAGTCCTGTTCAGGGCTTCTCAATGGGCCCTGGGCCACTCTGTTACCTTACTTATTTTTGGGGGCATTGCACTTGCTTTTAAAGAATCCTTAAACCAGCACGTCACTCATATGTCTGAATGGGCGGAAATAGCCGTCGGACCAATTATGATTCTTTTGGGTATTAAGGCGATAAGAAGCAATTACAAGATGGATGAGCTGGTACGGCAAAATGAAGCAGCAGTGCATCACCATTCATCCACTCCTGCGGTTCATCTGCATGGAAAAAATGGGGAGGTCATTGAAATGAAGCCATTAACCCGTTCCTTCTGGGTAGGGATGGTACATGGACTGGCGGGAACAGGTGGAGCATTAACCACTGCACTGGTGATTAGCGCGTCAACCATCCAGGGGTCGATCATGGTGTTGGTTTTAGAATCTGTCGGGATCATTTTAACCATGGGGATTTACAGTTATGTCCTGATCTCCACAATGAGCAGATACCTCAAAAAAAAACGGATGGTCTTTAAATGGATAAATGGCATTGCCGGTTTAGGTTCTGCCACCATTGGATGTACATTGCTTTATCATGTACTCTCAGGAGCTTAGGTTTGAAAATAAGTAAACCTTTTCGGAATTATCTTTTATAATTAGATGTTTTCCTCGTTATATAGTGATATTTGATAGATCTTAGATCACTACACCACAGCAGAGGAACACCCATGGAGAAAGTAACCATCAAACAGATCCGCTATGATTTAACCTGGCAGGTTAGACATGAAGTCATGTACCCCGATTTTCCATTTGATCATATCAAACTGGAAAATGATCGGGAAGGGCTGCATTTTGGATTATACCTTGACCATCAGCTCACCTCTGTTGTCTCCCTTTTCCGGGAAGGAAACGATTACCAGTTCAGAAAATTTGCTACAAGGGCAATTGCCCAGGGCAGTGGTTACGGATCTTCATTATTGGCCCATTTGATCAATCATGTAAAAGAAAAAGGGGCGCTGAGGTTATGGTGTAATGCCAGGGTTTCTGCGGCTGGTTTTTATGAACGCTTTGGATTAGAAAAAACAGGTCCGGTTTTTATCAATGATGAGATTGATTTTGTAAGGATGGAGATCGATTGCCTCTAATGCTACCGTTTACCAGCAGCAATGAGCTCAGCGAAGCATTCTCCTAAACTGAAGGCGAAAATCAATAAGTACGCAGAAGAAATGTTTGAGGTATTTTCATAGCCGATAAAAAGAAAAGTGTTTATTGGAAAAAAAATGAAAATAGTTTAAAATGTTTCGCTCTGCTGGTCGTCTTCTTATTAAACAGCTTAATACTTTGAAAGCAGCATTCATGCCAGAAGACCAGAATAGTTACATTATACAAACCATAAAAGCATATGGGAAAAGCTTAATGGGATTTATTCGTAAGCGGGTGAAAAGCGATGCCGATGCCGAAGATATATTGCAGGATGTATGGTACCAGTTCAGCAATGTCATCAATGCACAGCCTATCGAACAAACCAGCGCCTGGTTGTACCGTGTTGCCAAAAATAAAATTCTTGACAAGCATAAAAAGCACGGGGAGAGTTTGCTTGACGATCTGTATCAAGTGGAAGAAAACGAAGAGACGGTAGATCTGATCAGTATATTGATGATTGAGGTCAACACACCTGAAACGGCCTACCTGAAAAATCTTTTCTGGGAACAATTGTTTCTTGCACTGGATGAATTGCCTGAAGAACAGAAACAGGTTTTCATCTGGCAGGAATTGGAAGACCTGTCGTTTGAAGAGATTTCTGAACGTACCGGTGTGAAATTCAACACCCTGGTTTCCAGAAAACGTTATGCAGTATTACACCTTCGTAAACGTCTGAAGCAGCTGTATAAAGAGATTATCGAATATTAAATTTATTAAAAACCGATTAAATGAGGTCCAGATTCAATAATAATAAGAAAAAATTCATCCTGATGCCTTTTGGTATTGCAGCTTTACTGGCTATCATCAGTTATGTAGTGATGCTGTTATGGAATAACTTACTGCCACAGATCCTGCATGTGGCACCCATTACATTCTGGCAGGCTATGGGAATCTTTATTTTGTGCAAACTGTTGTTTGGTTTTGGCAGGGGTGGTGGTGGCGCACCCTGGGGCCGTCACAGAATGGAAGAGCGGTTCAAAGGGATGACGCCGGAAGAAAAAGAGGAATTTAAGGAAAAAATGAAGCACAGACTTTGTGGCTGGAAAAGAAATCATTCAGAAAATAGCTAAGCATATAAAATTATCACGAGATGCATATCATTATATTCAAGACCAGTGTCGCTACCCTGCAGCAGGTAAGAAAGATTCAGTTGTTATTTAATCGTTTACCTTTAATTATCCAGAGTAATTTTGACCTGGAAGACAGTGACCGTATTCTGCGGATTGTAAGTAAGGAACTGCAACCCCAGGCGATTTGTAATTTATTGCAAACGGAAGGCTTCAACTGTGAAACGCTGGAATCTTTCGCTTACCCCCAATAATCAATTCATCGTGATAATGAAGAGATCGTAAAAAACCAATACTGCCAGAACTGATCAATATTGGTTTTTTACTCCCTTGCTGCTACAAATTTTAATTCATATTTACTACAGTTGCATTTATACGGAAAGGGGTACAGGTTTTTTGAGCACTAAAATCGTGTCACCAGTTCCTGTTGCATATTAATATCGTAGAATTGTTAAACTGAAAACTAAAGCCAGGACTTAGTCATTACTACTTGAGAAATCATTTCTTTTGGGTGAAACAACTGATCATCAGTGGGTATTGTAAATTATAGTTAAATATTGCTGAGTTTGTAATTGTAGGTTGTTGTCTAACTTATGTTTTTATAGTTAATGGTGTAACTAATTTCTGTTATTTGCATCTTAAGTGTAATTAATCGATTAATAAAACTATTTATTTATTTTAAAATGAAAAAACTAATATTTTCATTAGTTATGGTAGCGGGTGTAGGAATGAGTGCTTTTGCACAAAATGGTCCGGTTAAATTTGGTGTAAAAGCCGGAGCCACTTTTCCAAATTTTTCAATTTCTGGTCAGGACAGTGAAGATGATGCTAAAATGACGACTTCATTTTACATTGGTGGTACGGTTACTGTTCCTGTAAGTGATCGTTTTTCCTTACAGTCGGGTCTTTCATTTATCGGAAAAGGTACTGAATCTGATAATTTATCAGAATTTTCGGAAGATGGAATGTCTGTAACAGGAAAAGCAAAAATTAATCCTTTGTACCTGGAACTTCCTGTGAATGCCATCGTAAATTTTGAAGCTGGCAATGGAAAATTCTTTATTGGTGCCGGTCCTTATGTTGCAATGGGTATTGCAGGAAAAGTTAAGGTAACAGGATCTGCAACAGCAAATGGCAGTACAACAACAGCTACTGTAAAAGAGGATATAAAATTTGGTACCGGTGATGATGATCTTCTGAAAAGAGGTGATTTCGGCCTTAATTTCCTGGCGGGTTACGAACTTAACAACGGGTTTAATATCCAGGCAGGCTATGGTTTGGGATTGAGTAATTTGCTGAATGTGGATTCAAATATTGCGAGTATGAAAAATAGAGTGCTTTCAATTGGAGTAGGTTATTCTTTCTAATTTATTCATTGAAAGGGACAAGTTCAGCATGTTTCATTGTTGTATTTCGCAGCAAGATGATTCCCTTAAGTAAAAGAAAACGGCAATTTTCAATGCGAAAATTGCCGTTTTCTTTTGCTGTTTTTTTCGGAAGGAGCATTTGTAATGACTTGTCACCTGCTATTGTACTGACTTGTTAGCTTGTTATCAAAGGTACAGAGACAGCTGTGATTGGAACCGGTCTCTTCAGCCAAAAATGGGATCCCAGCCTTATATTTAAAACAGTACCGTACTTTCTCTGTTAGTTTATATAGGAACACTATATATGGATACAAAAATTACTCTCCCGAAATGGACAATGCTTATTCCTGCTGTAGGAATAATTGGTTATTTTCTTACTTACATGGATGACAGCATTTATTTAAAGATCGTGCTGGCATTTATTCTTATCGGAAGTGTACTGGCTTCTGTTCATCATGCAGAGGTGATTGCCCATAAAGTTGGTGAGCCTTTTGGGACCATTATTCTCGCTATTGCGATTACCACCATTGAGGTCGCACTGATTGTTTCCCTGATGCTCAGTGGAGGAGAGGGGGTAAGCGAACTGGCCAGGGATACTGTTTTTGCTGCCGTGATGATTATCATTACCGCCATCGTAGGTATTTGTCTGTTAAAAGGAGGCATCAAGTTCAAAGAGCAGCAATATAAACTTCATGGGGTCAATGCTGCACTGATTACCCTTATGGCGATCATGGTCATGACGTTAATCCTGCCAAATTTTACAGTCAGCGGCCCTGCTGGGGAATACACGGTAAATCAGTTGATTTTCGTTTCCGTGGTTTCCATTGTGCTGTACAGCGGATTTATTTTCGTTCAGACCGTGAGGCACAGAGATTATTTTCTGCCAAAAAATTCCAGCTCTGAAGATGAACATGCACCGGAACCAAATAAAAAAACAGCTACCGTCAGCTTACTGTTCCTGCTGGTCAGCCTGGGACTGGTGGTGTTGCTGGCCAAGTTTCTTTCCTATGATCTGGAACATATCGTATTGGATCTTGGCGCGCCAAAATCACTGGTGGGCGTAATCATCGCAGCAATTGTTTTGCTTCCTGAAGGTTTGGCTGCCTACCGGGCAGTGAGCTCAAACAGGCTTCAGACCAGTCTGAACCTGGCACTGGGTTCCGCTCTGGCGAGTATCGGCTTAACTATACCTGCTGTAGCTATAGTATCGATCATTAGTGGTATGCCACTGGTATTGGGAATCGATGCCAAGTCGATGATCCTGCTGATGCTTTCGATGTTAACCTTAATTTTCTCTCTTGCAACCGGCAGGACCAATGTGCAGCAGGGAGTGGTGTTACTGGTTATTTTTGCTTCCTACCTGTTTTACACTGTTGTGCCTTAAGGCAGCTATTGGGTGTCAAACCCAATTATACGATACATACCGTCACCCTATTAAAAAAAAATGCCCTCCCTGAATACAATCCGGAGGGCATTTAGAAGATGAATTTATCTGGTCAGGGGCATTCCTGATGGGTATCGTTATTGATTATTTGCTGATAGTGTCAGCATTTTTACTGTTATTAAGGGCAATTGCTTTTTCTGCAGGTTCATTCTCAGTGATAAGGGCGGCAAACTTTTCGGTGTTTACTGTAGCAATGCCCTCTGTTGTGCAAATGTGTTTCGCTGTATTTCCCAGCAGTTCTAAGTTTGCCTGCTGACTAACTAATGTATATAAACTTTCTGTTGTTGCTTTAATGCGTGCACGGGCGTCATCTTTTACGATCACCTGAAGATATTGAGTCAGGAATTTTCCAGAAGTTCTCACTCTTGCCTTATCTGAGGCATGAATGCGGTATATATCTTTCACATGAACGTATACGGTTACCGCATTTGTTTCCGAGGAATTTATGGTTAAGGTATTGCCTATCTGATGAAGTGAAACTTTTGCCAGGTCAAGATCATCAACGGTAATATAATCTCTCTTATCCTGTATCATCACCACCTGTGTGTTGCCTTTCACAATTACTTTTTTTATATCCGGATTAATGGATCCTGGATTCATCTCAACTGTGGCGGCTGAGGCTGTAAGGGTAAATACTGAGGCTAATAAAACGATAGCGACTGAAGTTGATTTTAATACGTTGTTGAATAAAGTTTTCATATCTTTTGAGTTTGTTGGGTTAAAATGTAATTTCTTAATTGTTTGTAGTTAAGACGTTGACACCCGGCAAACGTTTCAGCAGTTTTCTTTGTATTATACCACGTTGCTGTAATATCCGACCAACGCCCGGAATTTTTCGACCAATGGGGACCGAAGAATTAAAAAAGCTCTTGTCCTGGTATGGATAAGGAACCGTCTTCAGCTGTAAGTTATTGGTCAGGCGAAATGTAAAGGATCAAAAAGTGATAGATTAGTTGCTACAACTAATATTTTAGCTGATATTTGGGTATAAAAATAGTTATGGATATAAAAGACCTGACCAAAGTGGAGAGCCAGTTGATGCAAGTGCTTTGGGAATTAAAAAAAGCATTTGTTAAGGAAATTATCAATGAGTTACCTGAGCCCAAACCCGCGTATAGTACGGTTTCTACCATTATCAGAATTTTAGAAAGCAAGGGGGTCATAAGTTATGAGGCATTTGGTAAAACCCACCGTTATTATCCATTAATTACCAAAGAAGAATATATGCGCTATGAAGCCGATAAATTTCTTGGCAATTATTTTTCGAATTCGGTGCAGGATATGTTTTCATTTTTTGTCCGCGAAAAGAAAATCGATTTAAAAGATGCTGAACAACTGTTAAAAATGATTGATAAAATAAAGGACTAAACCAATGGAAATCCAGTTTTACTTTTTCTGGTCGAGTCTTTCGCTCGCCATATTTTATTTTTTTTATCTGATCTTCCTCAAGAGCGAAACCTTTTTTCTGTGGAACAGAATCTACCTGTTGTCGGCACTATGTATCTCATTAGTGCTTCCGCTGCTGGATTTCTCCGCACTCATTGCCCTGCCGGAAATGGAATTAATGGTTTTGACATTCCCGGCCTTTGGTAATGGAAAGCTGGAAATTGTAGCCGTAAATGAATTTAATTGGCTGGGTGCCATTTACTGGACTGGGGTAGTGCTTAGTGCAGCATTGTTTTTCATTAAACTTCTTGGCGTAAAAAAACGAATGAAATTACCAGTAAAGGGGAGTGCCTTTTCGTTTTGGAGGACAAAAGTGATCGACCGGGAACTGCCAGGTTTCGTGGCAATTGATGCGCATGAAAATGTCCATATCAAACAGTTTCATACACTGGATCTGTTGCTGATTGAATTGATGGGTATATTTTTTTGGTTCAATCCCCTGATCTATTGTTACCGGAACAGTTTAATGTTTATTCACGAATACCTGGCTGACGAATATGCCGCGGACTTTGCTGAAAGTAAAAAAGAATATGCACTGTTGCTGTTTCTGCATAATTTTAAAGCTGGATCAGCTTTGATCAATACCTTTTACAATTCATCTTCATTGGAAGCACGGATCAACATGCTGCAACGTGAAAAATCTAATGTCTATCGCAAATGGAAATATGCATTGTGCATGCCATTGATTGCTTTGATAACGGTTATATCTGCATTCAGTGCTTCAGACTTGGGTACTGAGGGCAGGAGCAAAATTAATAAAGCAGCCAATTTCCCGGGTGGGTTTGAAGCTTTTGGCAAATATGTGATTAAAACTGCGAGAAAAATTTCCAATAAGGATGGAAAGGTTCAGGTGAGTTTTATTGTTGAAACCAATGGAGAAGTTACCCATGAAAAAGTTCAAAATAGTTTGGATGCAGTAAGTGATGAAGAAGCATTAAGAGTAATTAAATCAAGTCCGAAATGGGAGCCGGCTTTACAGAATGGGAAAAAAGTACGCTCAGCTTATCAGGTAGGGATAAATTTTGTATCTGGTAATCAGTGAAATACGATTAATGATTAATTGTTTAGTTGTGAAATCTAATTATTTAGTTGTTTGACTAATTAATTAGTTATATGTTTGGATAGTTCAATTCATCCAAACATTATGCGTATTTCACTTCTTCAGTCTGCCCGATTTTTTTATTGTTTAGTATCTGTTTTGCTGCTTGGTAGCGTGGTTGTACATGCCCAGCAAAAAACGGGCAAAGTTAACGGTGACGTTGTGGATGAAAATGCCACCTCAGTTCCATTTGTACAGGTGACCTTAAGAAATAGCACAGATTCCAGCAGCGTTAAAGTTGTTCTTGCTGATGAGAAAGGGCGCTTTGCATTCGAAGTCGTTCCAGGCAAATATTTAATAGAGCTGAAGATGATGGGCTATGGCATAGTTTACTCGAAAGTTTTTGATATCGTTAACGAGCGGATTCATTCAATCGGTACGATTCAGCTAAAACCAGCGGCAAAGCAACTCGGCACCGTAAACATCTCTGCTTCGCTTCCATTTGTGGAAAGGAGGGCCGATAAACTCATTGTTAATTTAAATGGGCTGGGATCTGGAGCGCCGATATTGGAAGTCATGAACCAATTGCCTGGTGTCAGCGTTACGCCAGATGAACAGATTAGCCTGAATGGAAAATCTGTACAGATCTATATCGATGGTAAAGCGACAACCCTTTCTGCTGAAGCATTGGCAGGAATGCTAAAAGGAATATCATCTTCCGCCATTCAAAAAGTTGAACTCATTTCACAACCATCGGCCAAATATGATGCTGCCGGGAATGGTGCCATCATCAACATTATCCGTAAACGCAATTACAACGCGGGTCTCAACGGCAATATCTATTTTGGTGGAGGGAAAGGAACTTTCGGAAAAGCGAATGGTGGCATCAACCTGAATTATAAAGGAAAATCCTATAACGTACTATTGAACATGGATTATAACTATAATAAATATTACCTGGATAATTTCATTGCCTCCACCTTTATCGGTGCAGATGGAAGGCCAACAGGCCAGGTGATCTCTGATATTCAAAGTACAAGAACGAACGCCAATTATACACCTAACCTGGGGGTAGATTTTTACCTTTCCAAACGCACGACTTTGTCTGCTTCGGTTAAACCAGGTTTTCAATCCTTTGATCGCAATGGATCTGCCCAAATCAGAAATACCCATCAAAATGGCAATACCGAAGGGGATTCACAGTTTATCAATGCGGTAGATATTTATGCCAGTAATTTCTCCTCCGGATTACGTTTGCAACATCAAATGGATACCCTTGGCAGGGAATTAACGGTCGATCTGGATTATTACCGTTATGGCAACTACAACGATCAAAACAATCGAACCCTCACTTTCAACCCTGTTTCAGATCTGTCAAGTGTGATAGGGCAGGACCGTGTTGTAGGAGTTTATGCCTTAAAAATGGATTATACCCATCCATTAAGCAATGGCCGTCAGTTAGAAATGGGTATGAAAACAAGTTATATCAACTCTGATAATACTAACTTCTATCAGGACATGGCCAGTCAACAAACTGATCTGTTCGACTATAAGGAAAGTATTTCTGCGCTTTATCTGACTTATGGACGTACTGGTAAAAAGTTTTCCTATCAGCTGGGCATAAGGGGAGAATATACGTATGGAAAGGCTGAGCAGCAATTTGAAATGAACGGTTTTACGAGGAGCTACTTTCAGCCCTTCCCTTCGCTTCATGTGGATTATAAAATTGATAAAAACCATAACATTAGTTTAGGGCTCAACAAAAGGATAGAACGCCCGGGGTATGAAAGTTTAAATCCACTGGTGCGGATCATCAGCAGTAATAATTTACAACAGGGTAATCCGGCACTTAAACCTGTAATTGCCTATAATGCCGACCTGTGGTATGGTTATAAAAATGCATTCTTCTTTGGCCTGACCTATAGCTATAGTTTAGATGATTTTACCAGCCATGCTGTTCCGTTAGAGAACGGCATCATTACAACATTACCTGGAAATGCGGAGTATGCCGGATATTTTACCCTGCAAGCCATGTACGGCAAACAGGTGCTGCCATGGTGGTATACCAGTACGAATGCTATTCTGTCGAGACGGAATTTTAAGGGTGAATTCAATGGTGCTTTACTCCAAAGCGACGGGATTTTCAGTCTCCTGGCAACTTCTTACAATAGTTTCTCTCTCAGCAAGAACTTTTCTGTGATGTTCCTTTTCAATTACCGCGGTAAAAGCATGGACCGGACAATCACCAACCAGGCTTTCGCCTATTTGACTGCAGGTGTCCGTCAGCAGTTTTTAAAGAAACGTGCATCTGCGCAGCTTAACTTTGTGGATGTTTTTAAATCATACCGGAATTACTACGAGCAGAACAGCGGAGTGGTACAGCAATCGTGGCGTAACCAGTTTGAAACAAGGATGGTGAAGCTGAACTTCAGTTATAGTTTTGGGGGAACAATAAAAAATACTAAAAAGAGTGATAGTGCTGAAGAAGAAAAGAAGCGAAGTGTATTAAATGAGAACTAACTTCTATTATTTTAACTCCATTTTCCTGTGCACTGTCTCGAAATTATTTATTCAGGGATTCAATGGTTGAAATCTGTAATTCAGTTGTTTATGTTTTATAAGTAAACTGAAAACTGGAAGATATATCCTTAATCAGTTAATCACCACAGGAGTGTATTGCAATTTTTTTTATTTTATATCTGGCAAATTCTGGAGACCCGGGTACTTCTGTCTGTTTAATGACTCGCAATGTCGCTTTCTGGACTTCTGTCCCCCTGTGCCTGTAAGCTCTGGAATTGCATTTTACAGGGTTTGAAAGCGGTAAATAGTCATTAGAATTTCTGTGTAAGAGATTTTTCATTAACAAAATAAAGTATTGCTATATTTTACGGGAACGATTGCACACTTTTTTAATTACTTATTATGAGTTGGTTAACTTAGGTGGTATCTTTATTTTAACAAATATAAATCTTTTTATTAACTTAAATTATTCAGAGATGAAAAATCAAAGAAGAATGGGAGCGTTAATTTTATCCCTGGGGCTAATCTTTGCCCTTACAAGCTGTAAAAAACAGCTGAATGCTACTGACGATCAGTTAAGTAGTTTGTCCAATCCATCAGTGGTTAATCCGGAGGTGGTGGTGCTGGCATCAACAACTGTAACGACAGAGGCTGCATTAAAGACTGCAGTGGCAAATGCACAGCCTGGTGATCAGATTACGATCAGTGGCACAATTAATTTAACGAGTACGCTGCAGTGTCTTAAAAGTGGTACCTCGAGTGCCAAAATTAATCTTACAGGTGGAGTGCTTAATTGTTCCGGAATATCTTCCGGTTGGGGGGTAAAAGTAAATGGCAGTTACTGGAACATTACCAATATGACCATTAAGAATGCGCCAGATTGTGGCCTGGTATTTCAAACCGGTGGCTATAATTATGTTTACAATGTGACAACTACTGCCAATAAGGATTCAGGTCTGCAAATTTATAATGGATCGCATCACAATAATATCAGCTATTGCACTTCGACCGAGAACTATGATGTGGCGAATGGAGGAGAGAATGCAGACGGCTTTGCCTGTAAGTTGTCTGCCGGAGCAGGAAACCAGTTTGATCATTGTGTAGCAACACATAATTCAGATGACGGATGGGATCTTTATGGCCAGCCGTATACCGTTTATATTACAAACTGTACCGCAAACAATAACGGATATGGAACAAATGGTGATGGTAATGGCTTTAAGCTGGGAAGTGCCGGACAGAATGTTGCACATACTGTTACCAACTGTATTTCTAACAATAACAAAGCAAGTGGTTATGATGGAAACGGTAACACAGGACACATCACCACTACCGGAAGCACAGGATCAGGAAATGGCAACGGATTATTTTACAGGATTTACTAGGGGATTGATAATTCCCGCCAGAAGTTTGCCTTAAATTTTTTGTATGCGCTAAGCAGAATCCCCATGACGTGCTTGTGTTTCGTCTGGGGATTCATTTTATAATGAATCTGGGTTCATATGATCTGTTATTGAACTACTCTGCATTCGTCTTTCTCAGATTGGATGTCAAACATTTTTTAATATATACAGTAAAGATAATTTATCTAAGTCTATGTTGTGAAATTGTTTAACTTGCTAATTGTAATTTGCTCTTATAATAACTTAATGATATATGATTAACGACAAACAGCTTAAGCAAATAAGCAAGTTTTTGAGTTTGATATTGAGACATCAACCGGAAACAATTGGTATCCAGCTTGACCAAAACGGCTGGACAGATGTTCAGACATTACTTGATAAAGCCAGTATTTCCGGGATGCAAATTGACAGAGAGCTATTAAATCATATTGTTGAGAATAATTCGAAGAAACGATTTGCATTTAATGCTGAAGGTGATAAAATCAGGGCAAGTCAGGGACATTCGGTAGAGATAGACCTGGGTTACACAAATCAAAAGCCACCAGAAATACTCTATCATGGAACTGGCGAAAAATCAGTTCAATCAATTTTGGAAACAGGCCTCGAAAGACGCAGTAGACAACACACGCATTTAAGCAGCGATATTGAAACTGCAATAAAGGTAGGCCAAAGACATGGAAAACCCGTTGTTTTTACAGTACTTGCGGGTAAAATGCATGATGATAATTTCGTTTTTTTTATATCTGATAATGGTGTTTGGTTAACAGACAGTGTACCGGCAGTATACTTGAAAAAAAATGACCTGTAAGATTACGTGAACCTATATTTGGATTGAGTTGGAAAAATGAAATTTTTAATCAGGATACTCTTACTAACCATTATTGAATTTGTATTCTTTGGGTTTGGCTGAGCACGATGCATCCAGGTCCAGATGCATCCATTGGCATACTTTTGCTAATCCCATTTGTGATGGTAATCAATCTCCTTATCGCAGGAATTTTATTTTTCTTAGAAAAAAAATACTCAAAGTTTTTCTTGATTAATGCTGTCATTTCTGCAATTGTAATCAATCATTTGTTTCTGTTTTTATCAAGAGCAAAGTCAGACAAAAAACTAAGCGACAAGATAGACACCAATCCCAGCACCCCGTATACAATTTGACTACAACAAATACCAATTCAGATACATTTCACCGGACGACTATTAAGAATTTTGCAATGACGTCAAAGTCAGTGCAAAAATGGAAAATGTAATATTAAATAATGGAGTAAAGATGCCGCTGCTTGGTTATGGCACGTATTTGCTTCGTGACGGTTCTGAGTGTGAACAGGCCGTCCTAAATGCTTTAACTATCGGCTATAGACTTATAGACACTGCTGCGGTATACTGCAATGAAGAATCAGTGGGCAGAGCGATTAAAAAAAGTAATGTCAAACGTGAAGAAATCTTTGTAACCACAAAATTTTTGCCAGCGGATATAGGGTACGAAAAAGCAAAGCAGGCCTTTGAAGTATCGCTAAAAAAATTGGGGCTTGATTATATTGATTTATACTTGATTCATCTTCCGCAGGGAGACGTAAATTCTTCCTGGACAGCAATGGAAGAATTATACAGAGAAGGTAAAGTAAGGGCAATAGGTGTAAGTAATTTTACGCTGAATCAGATTCAGAATTTACAAAAGCAGCAAAGCCTGATACCAGCAGTCAATCAGGTAGAAACACATCCATTTTCTCAAAAAACAGAAATGCAGAAAGCTTTGAAATCTCAGGGCATACAGTTGGAGTCTTGGGCACCTTTTGCTCAGGGTAAAAATAAGCTTTTTAATAATGAACTTTTAAAAGTGCTTTCAAGCAAATATAATAAGACTATCGCCCAAGTAGTTCTGCGATGGTTAATTCAAAAAGAAGTCGTTGCTATTCCGAAATCGGCCAATGTGAAAAGGATGAATGAAAATTTCAATGTATTTGACTTTGAGTTGTCTGCCGATGATATGGCAACGATCAAATCGTTGGATAAAGGCAGCGGACTAATTTATAGTGTTTAAAAAGCGCTTGAGAATCTGACTACAACAATTACCAATTCAACTACTTTTTACAGAACGACAATCAGGAGTTTTGTATTTGAAATTTATTCGGTTTTAGAAACAATTCAAAAAAGAATTATGCAAAAAAGAAAATTAGGAAATAGCGGGTTAGAAGTTTCCGCATTGGGCTTTGGCTGTATGGGCATAAACCATTCCTACGGCAAAGGAATTGAGAAAAAAGACGCAATAATACTTCTCCGCAACGCAGTTGAAAGGGGGATCACATTTTTTGATACCGCAGAAGCCTACGGACCTTACACCAATGAAGAAATTGTTGGCGAAGCATTACAGCCGCATAGAAAAGAAGTTGTTATCGCAACAAAATTTGGTTGTAAAAATGCTATACCAACAGCAGGTTTAGACAGCAGACCAGAAACGATCAGAACAGTAGTCGAAGCATCTTTAAAAAGATTAAAAACTGATTACATTGATTTGCTATATCAGCACAGAGTTGACCCCAATGTTCCAATAGAAGATGTTGCAGGAACAATAAAAGACTTGATACAAGAAGGTAAAGTAAAACATTTCGGTTTATCGGAAGCAAGTGCAAAAACTATTCGTAAGGCACATTCAATTCAGCCTGTAACAGCATTACAAAGCGAATACTCTTTGTTTTGGCGTGAACCCGAAAATGAAATCATACCCACATTAGAAGAATTAGGAATTGGTTTCGTTCCGTTCAGTCCTTTGGGCAAAGGCTTCCTTACAGGTACTATAAGCGCAAATACAAAATTAGAGGATATCGACCGCAGAAATATCATTCCTCGTTTCAGCGAAGAAAATATGAAAGCCAATCAGGTTTTAGTGGACGCACTTTCTGAGCTGGCTAAACAAAAAAATGTTACGACTGGACAATTGGCATTGGCTTGGCTTTTAGCTCAAAAGCCTTGGATAACACCAATACCAGGGACTACAAAATTGCATCGTTTAGACGAAAATATTGGCAGCAAGAATATCGTATTAACAGCCGATGAACTTGCAAAAATTAACACCACAGTAAATGGAATTACATTGGTGGGAGATCGCTATCCCGAAATTTTAGAAAAACAAATAGATAAATAATAAAGTAAAAACAATTGTGAGCAACAATAATGTTTTTACACATGACAGGTAATGTCTTTATAAACAGTATTTTACACGGCAGACGAAAGAATATGCAAAATCTTAAAGAAAAAGTTGTAGCCGTTACAGGTGCAAGTAGCGGAATGGGTAAAGCCATTGCAATAGAATTAGCAAAAAAAGGTGCAAAGGTTGTTTTGGGTGCAAGACGAACAGAACAATTACAACAAGTTGTTGAAGAAATTAGAAGCACAGGTGGCGAGGCCACCTATACTAAAATTGAGGTAAAGAATAAAGCCGATTTGGTTCGGTTGGTAAATACAGCAGTTGAGCAATATGGAAAATTAGATGTCATTGTAAACAATGCAGGTGTCAGTCAATTAAGCCGCATTGACGAATTGGATATTGACGGTTGGGAAGAAATGATCGACATTAACCTCAAAGGAGTTTTGTATGGGATGGCGGCCGCAATTCCGGTTTTCAAACAGCAACAATCGGGACATATCGTCAATATCATTTCAACGGCAGGAATAAAGATTGTGCCTATGCAAGGCGTTTATGCAGGAACTAAAAATGCCATTCGCACTATTGCAGAAGCGTTTCGTCAAGAGTCGAACGGAAACATACGCATTACAGGCATTTCGCCAGGATTTGTGAAAACAGATTTTGCGAACAACATAAAAAATGAAGAAATGAAAACGTCTATTCAAAAAGGGATGGAACAAATTGCCATCAGTCCCGTAGCCATTGCAAACGCTGTAATTTATGCAATAAGCCAACCAGATGACGTTGAAATTGGCGACATTGTTATTCGTCCGTCAAAACAAAGTTGATTACATTTATAACATAAACATGCAGCGACAATCTAACATACATCACATTAAAAGTATATCACAACATGTGCGTGTATTGGGCCTTCCTGCGCCATCGCATCCATTGATCACATTGGTTGATTACAATAATGTTTCGATTGAGATGTTTCCAAAAGGACAAAAAATAAGTCTTGATTTTTACAAAATTTCCTTTAAGCCTACATTTGCAGGACAAATAAAATACGGACAAGGATATTATGATTTTGAAGAAGGCGGATTGGCATTTCTGAAGCCAAAACAAATCGTTTTTCCACCAGAAGATATAGAAAGTTATGAAGGTACTGCTTTGTATTTCCATCCGGACTTTATAAGAAATTATTCATTGGGAAACTCTATAAATCAATATGGCTTTTTCTCTTACGAGGTTTCAGAAGCCTTATTTTTATCGGCGAAGGAAAAAGAAATTATAGCCAATTTATTTGCGTCAATAGCCAATGAATTAGACAACAATATTGACAGTTTCAGCCAGGATGTTTTGGTGTCGCAAATAGAATTGTTATTGAATTACAGCAATCGTTTTTATAATAGGCAATTTATTACGAGGAAAGCAGTCAATCACGACATTATCACTTCTTTGGACAAGCTTTTAAACAACTATTTTGAAGAAGAAAACAGTCTGAAAAATGGTTTGCCATCCGTGAAATATATCAGCACAGAATTAAATCTGTCACAACGCTATTTAAGTGATATGCTGAGTTCATTGACAGGACTAAATACACAACAATACATTCAGAATGCAATCATAGAAAAAGCCAAAGAAAAACTATCAACGACAAATCTATCCGTTTCGGAAATTGCTTATGAATTGGGCTTTGAACATTCACAATCGTTCAGCAAACTTTTCAAGACAAAGACAAACGTTTCGCCTTTGGAGTTCAGACAGTCGTTTAATTAAAATTAAAGAAGACAGAAAAGCAGAAACTAAATTTGCCACTAACGAGGGTTTTGTATTCCAAATTTACTCACCGAATCACTCACCTTTTTACTGTAATTCGGTGAGTAAATTTAGGTATTCCCAAGAAACAAAAAAGCTTGCAATCGTTTGATTTGCAAGCTTTTTTTAGTGTTTGTACAATTGTTTGTGATCCCGCTGGGATTCGAACCCAGGACCACTACATTAAAAGTGTAATGCTCTACCAGCTGAGCTACGGAATCATTTCCTTTGTTTAAGGAGGTGCGAAGGTAGAAAAATAAATCAGATATTCACAATATTTTTAAGAAAATTCAGAAATAATGATTTAAATACGCATCTCATCCACGAAATCAGAAAGCTTAAAATAATGTCAATGATTATAACAGCTTCATCTTTAGTGAATAATAAATTATAGATCTCTGGTCTAACAAAACCTGGAAATCGTAAAAAAAATCAGTGAAAATTATAGCAATACCCACAAAAAAGCCCCAAATCGAATTTGAGGCCCTAAAACTATATCCTGAAAATGGAATCTTATACTGATTCATGCGTAGCAGCGATTGTTTTCTCCAACGCCACAACTATTGCATTTTTATAAACTTCAAAATTTGCCTGACGCGATTCATCAGAATCACTTTCCTTAACAGATTTCCTACCTTCTTTTACTTCCTGCAGTTCATTCTCATAGAGATGAATGAAAGTTTCCGGTTCTTTATTTTTCAATATCCTGACTGTATGAGAGTATTTCTCATGGCTGTCAACCAATATAGCTAAGTTCTTTTCATTGAAAATATCTATACCATTAACTTTTGATTGCAGCTTTTCAAGCTTTCCTCTTTCTTTTGCGTAACCCATAATGAGAACAAATATACCTGTTCTGGTGTAGATTTATCAGATAATATTCTTTTAAAGGTTTTCCAGAGAATGATTTAGGACAATCCATAAAGGTTTGGGCTTAAATTATGGGAGTTCTTCCATAAAAAATCAACAGGTGGCAATTGTAATCTTAATCACCTAATTCCTGGAAATAGGCCGTCACACCTGTATTTTTTATGCACTCCATTGGATATGTCTTATCTTTATGATAGGATAGGGGATCAGCAGGGGGATAGCTATCCTTGCAAACCTTATCCGCAAAGATTAGAAAACTAAATAAATTGTAAAGGGAAAGATATGAATATTGAAAAAGCCATTCTCGCCGGCGGTTGTTTCTGGGGAGTAGAAGAACTGTTCCGCAATTATACTGGAGTAACTTCAACAGTTGTTGGATACACTGGAGGTGATGTTCCAAATGCCACCTACCGCAACCATGGAACTCATGCTGAAGCTATTGAAATCACATTTGATCCTGCTTTATTATCCTACCGCCAACTGCTCGAATACTTTTTCCAGATCCATGATCCGACAACAAGGAACAGGCAGGGAAATGATATCGGGACTTCTTATCGCTCTGCTATTTTTTATATGGACGACACACAGCGTGATATTGCATTGGAACTGATTGGCGAACTGGAGGCTTCAGGTAAATGGCCAGGGAAGTTTGTTACCGAAGTTGTGCCTGTTGCCGATTTCTGGAATGCAGAGGAGGAACACCAGGATTATTTGCAGAAACATCCATACGGTTATACCTGTCACTTTGAAAGAGCTGACTGGAAATTAAGTTAAACATTTCCCAAACGAACATATCTCCATCTTTAAAGCCCGGTATATGTTCGTTTGGTGACCAGGAATCTTAACCATTTGAAACTTATCATGAATATCCTAACTTCGTGCTTTCTTTGATCCCCCTCATATTCAATGCACGATACATTAAGGCAACATATAGAAAAAATACTTCCACTCAGCGATGAGGAGTTTGCATTTGTGTATAGCCATTTTACCCTTAAAAGATTTAAGAAACATCAATTCCTTATACAGGAAGGAGAAGAGGTAAAGTATGCTTTTTTCGTGATTTCAGGATTGTTGAAGCTGGTACATACAGAAGAGCACACGGGTAAGCAGCATATTGTCTCTTTTGCGATGGAAGACTGGTGGGAGAGTGATTTTTATGCTTTTTACACACAAACAAAAGCAACGCTGTCGCTGGAATGCCTTGAGGATACGGAAGTTTTTTGCGTGTCTGCCGATGATTATAAAAAACTGCTCGATGGCCTCCAAAAGATGGAGAGATTCTTCCTGGAGAAGGCAAATTTTGGTTTTCTTGCCGCCCAGCGTCGTATCTTGTCTTTACTCACTTCAAATGCGAAAGAGCGTTATGAGCAACTGATTCAACAGTATCCAACACTTACGCAGCGTGTACCGAAATCTCTTTTGGCTACCTATCTGGGTGTATCCAGGGAAACCCTGAGCAGGTTATATACTTAAACAGGATTTGTACGACTGTAAAGCCATGTCTTTATCAGATTTCCAGCTTTTCCATTGATGAATGTTCTGTGTAGAGTAGCCGCGTTTTTTATCCTCCCCATTTCAGCTATTCGACAAGCAATACAGTATTTTAGGGCCATTTGCTGAAGATTCCAGCCCGCCAGCTGATTTCCTGGCGCGACTTCCTGCCCAATTCCTCAACAATTCCTGCCCAATTCTGACAATGGAGCTGAGTGCTGATCAATCCAGTTCTGGCAGGATTTAACAAAACAGCAAAGACTTTGTCGATACAAAAGTCCTGTTTGCCGATACTTCATCAAACAAGTCAAGCCACATCTACACATTTGTTTGAACACAGCTAAAAAAAATAAACACATGGAAAGAAAGAGTTTTTTGAGAAGTTTAATGGTAGGCGCTGTTTCGTCTGGCGTATTATGGGAAGCCTGTAAAAAGGATGATGCAACAACAACAGTAAGTACAGAGACGGTATCCAACTCAGGTTCGGGAACCAGCAGCTCAACATGCGCAGTAGCTCCAACGGAAACAGAAGGGCCTTTTCCTACCAAAACCCCATCAGGGTATGTCAGAAGCGATATTACCGATGGCAGGACAGGTTATAAAATGACAGCAAAACTGACCATTGCCAATGTAAATAATAACTGTGCTGCATTGGCGGGGGTGATTGTGGATGTATGGCATTGTGATGCAGAAGGGAATTATTCAGAATACGGGGGCTCCGGTATGCAATCTACGAACTACCAATCTGTACACTTTTTAAGGGGCCGGCAGGTCACAGATGCTGATGGACTGGTAACCTTTACCAGTATTTTTCCTGGTTGGTATAGTGGCCGTGCTACGCACATTCATGTACATGTTTACAACGCCAGCGGAACTTCCCTGAAAGTAACCCAGATCGCCTTTCCTGAAGGTACAGGTTCGGCCGTTGCCATCGTAAATGGCTATAGCAAGGGAATGACAGGGTACACGACCAATGCCAAGGATAATGTTTTCAGTGACGATACAAACAATATTGAAGTGGCAACAGTAACAGGCAGCATTGCTGCAGGCTTCGACTTGTCAATGAAAATCAATGTACCTGCATAATGAATAATCGGGTTGTCATTTTCTGCTATAGAAAGATTATTGATGTCAGGTCTACACTGGTCTGGGAGAAAATGGTATTCGATGATTCTTATCTGGAATTTAGAATGCAGTTCCAAAACCTGACTCAAAAGAATCCCTGTTTCACCTATGCAGAGCTTGTTCAGCAGGGAGCGGATACTGAACGTTTGAATTTTTTGGTGAGTCCCTCCGTATCAGGCTATATCCAGCAGTTGCAGGGCAAAATTCCGGATGTGCTAGATACACTGGGTAAACAGTTTTTTAATTTTAGCAATTACCGTTTTGAGCTGATTAATTCGGATATCCGCGATGCCCGGTCCCATCAGGTGGCGATCAATTTTTATTCTTCGGAGATGACCTGGCATGATACCATAGGGAATGCCCTGCTGTTGTCGGGTGATGGTGCCGGACATCCGGAAACAGATGGTGCCATCCTGACCTATTTGTACCAGCTGCAACCATTCGTAAGTATACATTCATTAAAGTTAAATCCATGAAAGCTACAGAGGGAAGAATTTTTATCGACCAGAGCGGAACAATCAATTCAGATGCCTTACAATTAAAAGACGAGGAACTGAAAGGTTCTGGCAGACTGGAAATGCAGATCGATGAAGCCTCACAGGTGGTTATTGTGCCGATTACCGGAGATCTGTTCTATGAATTGCCGGGGGTTCCTGGTGCGGAGGTCAATGTGGGGCAGGTGCAGGTCTTGTCAGTGCCTGCAAAGGGACAGCTGTTGCTGACCAATCCTTATTTTTCCGATGCCATTAATTTTTTGGTGATCAGGATGACTGATCCGTCAATTGTACAGCCCGTCATTTATGAACCTGCGGACTTCGATTTTGTTCAGCACCATAACCTGCTGACAGATTTGTTAGTCTCTCAGATTTTTAAGGATCTGCCTTTTCGTTTGCATTTAGGCCGTTTTTCCGGAAGGGCGGAAGCTGTATATGAGACGGAGGATCGGCAGTGCAGGTGTTTTGCATTTGCCATTGCAGGGGCATTTGAAATAGAGGGGAGACTGTTGCATCCCAGGGATGGTTTAACTTTATGGAATACAAATACTATAGAGATTGAAGCATTGAGTAACCATGCGATCCTCCTGATGATCACCTCCAAATCCTTGCCCAGTCCTTAACCGAATTTAACATTGGTAAATTTTTAAGCGGATTGTCCTTTCTATTTTTGCAAAAAAAAATATTATGAATTGGATCTTTCTGATACTCGCCGGCCTTTTGGAGATCGGCTTTACAACGAGTATGAAGTTATCAAATGGGTTTTCGAACCTGAAATGGGTGGCATGTTTCATCATCTGTATTATTCTAAGTTTCCTGCTGATCAATAAAGCAACAGAAACTATTCCACTGGGGACTGCCTATGCCATATGGACTGGAATAGGAGCGGCAGGAACGGTGATTGTAGGCGCCTTTTTCTTCAATGAGCCATTATCCTTTATACGGATCTTTTTTATCAGTACACTGATCGCGTCGGTCATAGGATTGAAAATCTTTGCCTGATAGGTGGATAAGTGCTTCTAATGATAAAGTACTTTGATGATAAAGGGCTTTTGATCGTTAATTTTTACGGAATTAATGATCAGAAGCCCTTAACTTCTTTTTGTCCTTTGCCCTGATCCTGCTGAGCGTGACCTGTGTCATGCCGAGATAAGAGGCGATGTATTTTAGCTTCAATCTTTGTAGAAGATCCGGGAAGGTGGTAATAAAATCCTCATAACGTTCAACCGAATTTCTAAACTGCCGGGTGATGAGCTGGGTTTCTGTCATTAAAAATGAGATGTCAGCCAGTTTCCTGCCCCAATTGGCCAGGTTGATATCAGAATGGTAAAGGTTTTCCAGCTCTTTTTTCGTCAGCTTAAACAAGATACAATCTTCCAGGAGTTCAATATTTTCGTAACCCGGCGTATCCATGACATAGCTTTTTATAGATAGCAGTACTGTCCCTTCATTGAAAAAACCAAAGGTGATTTCATTTTGTTCGCCATTGACGTAGGCTCTGGAAATACCTTTGGCAAGGAAATAGATGTTGTTATTGATGGTGTCAGATTTGAACAAGAGATGTCCTTCCGGTAGTTTGACCTCCGACACAACTTTAGCCAGTTTTAAAAATGATTCTTCAGGAAGAGGACTAATTTTGTTTACTATTTCGCGGAAATCCATAGAGGTATTCATCATAACGGGTCAATTTAGCTAAAAAAATAGCGCGATCAAGTATGGATTTGGTAGGGTGTGACAAACCTCACTTCATAATCGTGAGGTTTGTCAAGGGCAGTTCCCGGCTGTTATTCCCAGTTTTGTGGTGTTAATTTTAACCAGTGTGTCTGTACTGGCACTAAATCAAAACCCAAAAAAGATGGAAATAAGAAGTATAAATCCCTGGAAATGGCAGGAAGAACGCAGTTATTCACAAGCGGTTGAAGTAAAAAATGTGGAAGGCACTTTATATTGTTCAGGTCAGGCTGCTATCGATGCTGATGGAAAATCCAGTACAGCAGATATGGAGTCGCAGTTGATTCAGGCACTGCAGAACCTGGAGCAGGTGATCAGTGAAGCGGGATACGAATGTAAAAACATTGTGCGCTTGAATGTGTATACCACTTCAACAGCAGAGTTGTGGCCTCGTTTCTCTATTTTTCAGGACTGGATTGCAAAATATGAAGTTAAACAAGCGGTAACCTTATTAGAAGTGAAAAGTCTTTTTGAGACATTAAAGGTGGAGCTGGAAGCTACTGTGGTGAAATAACGAACCTGCTTTATAAAGATAACCCCTGTATCAGTTAGATGATCACAGGGGTATATTTTTTTATTTTCTGCATGTCAATATGAAATCCTGATCTTCCAGGAGTAATAAATCAGGTGATGAACGCATATGGGCTACAGACCTTTTCTTATCGTGGTCAGGTAAGGTTCATGATTTGATCTGGTGATGATCACATCCCGGCACTGATTAAAGAGTGTAAAGGCTTTTATGGCCTCTGTGACCTTCTTCAGCTCAGTTGTTTTAAGTTTTACTTCTTCAAAATGTAGGTTATGAATAATCAATGTTTTGTTTTTCCGGTCTGCTTTGGTATCCATTCGGGCAACGAACTGGTCGCCCACCAATACCGGCAAAGAAAAATAACCATATTTTCGCTTAGCCTGGGGGACGAAACATTCAATCTGGTAGTCAAACCCAAAATAATCTTTTAACCGTCTGCGGAACACATTGACTGAATCAAATGGGGATAGGATATATGCCATGCCGGAAATTTCAATATCCTGACCGACATATTCTGGCAGCATATAGGTTGTTGTTTTTATCCCATCGACGTTTACCATACATACCCTGCCCTCGGCTACCATATCCGCCAGTTCTGTTTTAACCAGATTAGGCTTGACAAAACGGGCACGCCAGGAAATTTCATTCAGGCTGGCAATCCCCATTGCTTTCAGATTCCGTAGAATCACCTGCTGTGCAAATTCTTTTGGTGAAGGCATAGAGGTGTCAATATCGTATGGAATGATATTTATTGGCAAGTCATACTGTTTCTTAAAACCAGGAGTGCGGCTGATCATCAGTTCCCCTTCAAGGTATAACCTTTCCAGGGCAACCTTTGATGGTCGCCAGTCCCACCAACCTGTACTGGCCTCAGTACGGTCATTTTCAAAATCGGTAACCATAAGCGGGCCTTCGCGGCCAATTCTGTCCAATACCTGTCCCATCAGATTAAGCACAGCCTTACTCATTGGTTTTCTATTTCTCACAAAGCTTTCCTTCACCGGCAGGGAAAAACGAAAATCAGGCATAGGGATAAACCCAGCGTCTGATGTGAGGTATTCAAACAGTTGCCCGTCCTGTTGCAGCTCTGCCAGCCATTCTACCTGATAATCGGGAACCCGGGAGAAAATGGCGTGGTGGTGTGCCCTTTCCACCACATAATTGGTATCAATCTGCACATAACCGAGATGGTTTATGAATTTATAGACTGCCTCAGGGCCGCTTCCAAATGGTGCAGGCTGAGTTAAACCTGCGGCATGGAGAATAATTTTCCGGACTTGGGGGAGGCTGAGCTGAATAGGTGGCATAACAGTAAAATGTTTTTTCAGGATATTACAGACGGTTTATTGACCGAATGTATTTCATTATTTTGAAAATACCTCATGTTTTGCCAAGTTCCGAATAGTTATTCCTATTCAATACCGTTCGTTGCAGTCAAAATAATTGGTTTACCGGATGTAACCAATAGGGTATGTTCGTGCTGGGCTACAAAGCCACCCTTATTTCCTGTGAAAGCCCAGCCATCTGCTGCGGTCTCAATAAATGAAGATTTGGTAGAGATGAATGTTTCAATGGCTACAACAGAATCTTTCCTAAACCTTCGGGATTTATCATGGCGGTCGTAGAAATTCATTATGGCATCAGGCTCTTCGTGTAGACTTCTTCCGACCCCATGTCCCCCTAAATCCCGGATCACTACATATCCTGCTTTTTTGGCCCTGGTTTCTATCAGTTTTCCAATATCCGCAATCCGCACCCCACCGCTAATCTGGGAAATGGCGTCGAGTAATATTTCTTTTGAGGTATCCACTAAATGCTGCAGCCCCTGTGTATCCTCTCCAACAATAAACGAACACCCATTATCGGACCAAAAACCGTCCAGTTCTGCTGATACATCAATGTTAATGATATCTCCATTTTTTCAGCACGACTTTATCAGAAGGGATGCCATGAGCAAACTCTTTGTTGACACTGATACAGCTATAACCCGGGAAACTATAAGTTTCGAAAGGTGCAGACTTTGCGCCCAGTGCTTCTAACAGTTGTCTTCCATATTCATCTATTTCCTTTGTAGACATGCCAATTTGCGTATAGGCACTCATCTTCTTTAAGGTAAGGGCAACAGCCTCACTTACGCGTTGCATACCCTGTAATTCTTCTTCCGTTTTTACCACCATAGATCGATTTCCTTGAGTTGAGGACAAAGTTAGAGGGATTTAAACTGTGCTCATAGTAAATATTAGACATAGGATTATTCTCCGGTAAGGGACATTTCCTGTAAATTTGTACCATGCCGATAAATTATCTGAAAAAGATTCAGTTAGGGGAATTTAATGAGTACGATTTTAGGATCAGTCCTTCCAAAGCGGTCGAATCTGTTATCGAAGGATTTTATGTTTTCTCTAAAGATCCAAAGGAGGAGACACATCTACTTTTTAGTGATGGCTTTCCCGTGTTGGTCTTTTTGCAAAATGGTGAAGACACGGTATCGGTAAAAGGGGAGGGACATGCCACTGAAATTAAAGCCGTATGGGCAAGTGCCGGTACCATTAAAAACGTTTATGTAAAATACAGCCACTGCACAGCGCAGATTTTTATCGTTCGCTTCCATCCTGGGGCTTTTTACCGCTTGTTTGATTTAGGTGCAACCTATTTCAGGTATCATCCTGTTGCTGCGTTTGAACCTATTGCCAGGGCGAATCATTTCAGTATAAAATCATTTTTCAAGTGCCACACTATTGAAGAAAAGATAGCCTTTGTCACGAACTATGTTCAGCAATCGTCTGCGCAGATGGATACGCCTCAAATTTTACATCAAACATTGGATTATATCCATAAGATCAAGGGGAATAGCACGGTGCGTAAAGTAACCAGCGATGCCGGTGTAAATTATAAGTGGCTGGAGAGGAGTTTTTTGCAGCATATCGGACTTTTGCCCAAAGAGTACATTCAGCTTCAACGCTTTATTCACGCTTATTTTGAGCTGGTTGAAGGTGAAAATGTAGATTTGATGCGGATTGCACTATCCAATGGATATTATGATTCAAACCATTTTCTAAAGGACTTTAAAGTTTATACCGGCAAAACACCGCTGCAATACCTAAAATTTCAGTCTGCCTGCTGTTAAACTCATTTCCTGCTGCCAAATACCACTCCGTAGCCAATACCTATAATAATATTTCTACCCGCATCATTCGTACGGTAGGATGTTCGCTCTTTTTCTACTCCATTGATCTCCTTTATCAATAACGCAGTAGAAGACTGCAACGGATGTTGATAACCGGCATTTAAGGTGAAATAGTTCTGTTGTCCAACATAATAAGTCCCTGATAGGCCAATATTTCCACTTAGGAAAGCAGCCTTCTGCCTGTAGGTCAGCTTTACACTTTCCCCCGAATCATTGGTTTGTGTCTGGCTGGAAAAGCGGTTGGACCCATAGCTGGCATATCCCAAACCGAGGCTGGGCATCAGACTCCATCGCTTCTGTTCTATTCGGTAGACCATCCCGGCATCAAATGCTGGTTTGATTTTGGATATTGGCCCGAGTATGGAATTAAAAATATCCTCAAAGAATTTTCCAAAGACATTCTCCTCATAAATTTCTGCTTTCCTTTCTTTATAGAAGTCTATTCTTAAATTTCCGTACCATCCAAATTTTTCCGAAAAAAGATGGGTTGCCTTAGCGGCAAAAAAAGGTACGACACGATTTCGGCTTCCCAACAGTCCTGCGTTTTTCTCCGCTGCAGAAGGAGGGATGTCTATATTTTGACCCAAGGACAAATCAAATTTAACGTAGTTGTTTAAATAGTTCTCCTTCTTTTCGCTTTGTGCGAAACTTTCTAAGGAGACTGCCGATAACAAAAATAATAACAGAGAAAAAACAGAGCGCTTAACTTTTACCATAATTAATTATAAATCTATAATAAGGTTTTGGAATTGCAACAGTAAAGTTAAATTTAATTTAAGCGGGAGTATTTTGGTTATTTTAATATCTCACAATGGTTTATGAGATATGATGCAGTGTGAAATGCAGGTCTTTTAAGCGGATGTATAGTGTAAATTCTGAGTATACGAAACTGGAAGTTGAAATGATTTATTTCTTTGCTGAACCGCAAATTCTCAATAGTTAAAAATCACCTTTAAATGCTATTCTGAGCAGATTAACGTTGGGGTAATGTATGGATTTGTGATGATGTGGTAGGCAATGGCGTTTTATTTATACAGCTTTCTACACGTTTATAGATCGGCTGTTACAAATTCACCCTTTTCCGATACGATCTGATTTCCCCACCTGGTGATGGTATCTAAGACAGGTAGGAATGTTTTTCCAAAATCTGTAAGACTGTAAATAACTTTAATCGGGGGCTTTTTACCATATACTTTTCTTGATACCAGGCCATCTTTTTCCAACTGTAAACTCAATGTCATTTCCGTGATATGCGGTACTTCTTTTCGAAGTTCATTGTAACGTTTTTCAGTGTCTTTTAAATGATAAAGGATCACTGCTTTCCACTTACCACCTATCAAATCCATCGCAAGGCTTACCGTACAGGGATAAACCTTCCCTTTTAGTTTTACGTGATCAGCGATACATTCTGTTTTCATCTATAATTTTTTTTGACCTATCGTTTTGGATAGTTATTGCAAATCTACCTTCCTAAAAATAGTTTTGCAACTATAATTTTTATAGTTCAAAATAGAATACATATGGAATTAGACTTAACTGGAAATGACGCTGTGAAACAAAATGAGAAACCCTTGATCACCATTGTTGGTGTTCTTGGGAAACAAGGATTAAGTGCAGCCCTTACGCTATTGAAAAGTGGGCGTTATCGCGTGCGCGGGATAACCCGGCGAATTGATTCACCGGAGGCGCAGAGTTTGACCGAACAGGGAGCTGAACTGATTAGCATACCACTTCATCCTGGATATAAAAAGGATTTCGTGAAAGCATTCCGGGGATCGTATGGTGTCTTCATGATGACACCAGGTATCGTTCCTCCGCAAACCCATGAGATGGAATTGGGTATAGAGCTGGCTGATGCAGCAATTGAAGCAGGGGTGCTGCATGTTATCTTTAGCAGCCTTGAAAATGTAGATAAAATTACTAAGGGGAAGAAATTTGCTCCTCATTTCACAGACAAAGCCAAAATTGAAGAATATATACGTACACTTCCCATCACAAGCTCATTTATCTACATGGCTTTTTTCTATACCAATCTCATGGAATTTTATCCTCCTGGGATAGAGGATGACACACTGGTATTCCCTATTTATTTACCAAAGGACTTCCCTGCGCCATTTGTAGATCCCCTTACGGCTACGGGACCCGCTGTACTGGAAATTTTTTCACATCCCGAGCTTTATGCCGGTAAGTCCTTACCAGTGATTGGAGATATCATCTCTCCCCAGGAAATGATTGATACTTTTGTCCGGGTTACAGGAAAGAAAGCTGTGTATAGTTCTGCGTTTACACGGGCGCAAATGCTTCATCATTTCCCAGAATTTAGCGCTAATGAACTTTTGGTCAGTGAGATTCTAGGAATGGCAGAATACGCAGTTGAATTTGGTTATTTTAAAAAAGATCGGGACTTGCAATGGAGCCGACAGGTGAATGGTGACAGCATGAACTGGGAGCAGTTTCTACGCAGTACTGGCTGGCAAGGTGAGAAGGTTGGATTTTAATGAGCTATGATGGCCCGTTGATTTCCCTAATAATTACTCCCGTTGCATCCGAAGGCGATAGGCCAAGCGATGCAACGGGATCCTAATCAGCCACGAATGTCTCATTCAGAAAATCTGTAAGTGATGCTGGGCTTGTCCCCGCATTACGGGATAGGTGAATGCACGCCATTGGCGTAGTCTTTTACTAATGAAGTGAGACAATGATTAAAAAAAGATGCCAAGGTCCCTCAAATGACAAGGAACGCTCGACAAAAAGACTCATCGAAGCCGTTGGAACTGTGATTAAAAACAAAGGATGATTAAAAGTAACCAAGGTGAAAATACTAGGGAAATACTGGATTGTCTGTTGCAAAACCAAATTGATTATTTTTTCAGCAATGAGGAAATGCAAAAAACAATCCTTTGGCAGATCAGCGAAAGTACCAGGATCATGACAGAAATCTGTGAGGAGAGGGAGTTGCTCAGCAAATTCTTTTTTGCACTTTCTGATAAGGAACTTGATGGAAAGTCGATTGATTTTAGAGCAGTATCAGCCTTACTAGTGGCCGGAATCTATTATTTGGTACTACATGCGAAATCAACTGACACACTTTTTTGTGAAATAGATCTTAATACGCAAGAGGGGATGGGCAGAATAAAGAATGCGATTAGTTTAATATTGAAAAACACCTATAATAATTAGATATCCGGAATTTAAGCTACAGTTTTGACTAAGTCTTTAGCATCGTACCAATTACCTTTCCGGCTTTTGCATTCCAACACTTTGGCTCGCAAGTTTTTCATACATAAGTTTTTGATAATCAATGTTTTGACACGAACTAGGGGAGTCTGGTATTTTAAAGAATGACGCCCCTAATGAGGCGCATTGTATGGATCAAGATCAAAAGTTGAGGGCAGAGGCAAGATGTTCATGTTTAATGTGTTGAGTTTTCCCGATGTGATCACGAGATGAAGACCTGTTGTGTTTTATACTTAATGATCCTGTCTCAAATAAACTGAATCAAAGTCCGCCCAGAAAGAGGAAGATATACAAATTTTGATGGTGAAGATATGATATCTATGTTTTAACTATTGGTTAATGGTAAATCAACATAGGACAGCTGTATAAAAAAATACAAATCAGACTGAAATTTTCTCGATTCCTGACCATGGAAATATGGAGGGTAAACAGATTTGAATTTTTCAGAAATCACCTTAATCCGGTGACATATGTCGCCTATTGTGTCTGAACTCTGTATATGGATTGATAGTTTTACGTTTTTAGGCTATTTAAAGCTTTGCTGTACGCTTAAATGCAAGTGTTTATGTTACCTCATTCGGTGGATTATTAATTCGCTCAGAGGTTCTTATATGAAGTATTTTCATTTCGTTCAAAACTAGCAATAGTTTATGATTGGGTATATTTAGAACTTGGTAACGGTTTTAGAATTGTTCGATACGTCCTCGGGCAACCTGCGTGTCAGCTGCGAGTTGACTGCGACTTTTGAGGGGGTAAAAAACACTAGTTATTTTTACACGGACTTTTCACGGAAATAACATACACCTGAGTCGCTCTCTGACCGAGGACGTGCCGAACAGATACCGAATACAATTACTTAAAATCTGTGTTCATTTTATTTAAATTATGATCATAGTGTGATATTGAATAATTAATAATGGGTATTTTGTTGCGCTTATTGGAAATTTTGATAAGTACGCAAAATGTACGCTGGTTCCCGATTTAAAAATCAATCTGCTTTTTTGGAGACTTCGTATTTGCTTCCCGGTACTGGAGTATTATTGATATTTTTGAGCAAGATGAATGTGGAAGAGTAAAAAATGGTGATCAATTCTCAAGCTGCTTTGATGCTATTTCTATAGAAAATTAATGCTAAAACTCAAAGCGATTAGAAGTCAATTCCGGTGGATGAGAAAGATCAAATTATTCTTATAGAGGTAAATACGGATTTATACCTACTTTAACATGTTCCCCGCAACTTTTGGTCTTGATTCCATTTTATATGGGGTTTAATTTATAATTTGGCATATCCAGTAAAATAGAAAATACTGCAAATCAAATGATTGCAGTATTTTATTTGTCTTTGATGTTGTTTCTTGTGATCCCGCTGGGATTTGCACCTGGTGATAAAATCAGCATTTAAATAGTATTTTATGCGGTTTTAGATTTTGACTCACCTAATCGCTCATCATTTTTTTCGATACGTTTTAGCTGCAATTGCTATAGTGTAAATATAAGAATCAAATTATTCTTGTTTAATTAATACTTTGTATTCAAGGACTATAAGTGCAAATTTTAAGATATTTCAAGCACGATTTTTGTTTCCATATTATCGGATAAAACTTTATTTTTAGTAATTTTGTAAATGTCACAAACAACATATTACTATGGAACTCATCTTAAAATCAAATAACCAAGAGAGCCTAGCTAAGATCATTACACTAGCTAAAAAGTTAAATGTAGTGATTGAAAGGAAAGATTCCGATTTGCAGGACACCACTAAGGATGAAATTAAGAACAGAATTTTAAATTTCAAAGCTAAAGGAACATCTTCTTTCGGAGATGCAAGCAGATGGGAAAAAGATCAGCGTGAAGATCGTCACCTTCCCATAATATAAACATGGCTTTTCTTCTCGACAGTAATATAATTATTTATTCCTATTCAAATGAATTTGAATATCTAAGAGAGCTAATCATCAGTGAATCATGTACAATCTCTGAAATTTCCAGAGTTGAGGTACTTGGTTATCATGGGTTAAAAAAAGATGAGGATAAATACTTTAAGGACATTTTTGACTACGTGCCTATAATTCTTCCAAATCGGAACATATTTGATGAAGCTATTAATATACGAAAAAAATATAATCTAAAGTTAGGTGATAGCCTGATTGCTGCGACAGCGGTAGTTAATGATTTGGAAATTTATACTCGTAATTTAAGTGACTTTGAACGGGTAAAGGGTTTAAGGTCTTGTAATCCAATTTCTTAGGGTGTAAAAAAATACTAATTAAAAGTGATTAATATATAAGCATATATTGGATAATTCATCTTTGAATAATATTTTGTTATATAAATCTTTATTCCGAGGCAGGGATGATATTTATGCAGTTCACTGGGCAAAAGGAAATAAAAGTGGGTATATGCCTGCTAAAGTATTTGACCCATATCTTAACAGGGTTTACAAAAAAAATACGAGTTCAATAAATTCCACATCTCCAATCTATCTCGAATTAACTCAGGAACAGATTCAAAGACACCTTGAAGGTAGGCAACTAGTTGGATTATTTCCACTTTTAACTGATAACACTTCCTGGCTGATAGCGGCAGATTTTGATAAGAGCAGCTGGCTGGAAGATTGCAAGAGTTTTATTAAAATATGTTCTAGCTATAAAATACCGGTGTATTTAGAGCGTTCCCGTTCTGGGAATGGCGGACATGTCTGGATTTTCTTTGACAAACCTTACCCAGCCTCTAGAAGTAGAAGTATTGTGTTGGCGTTACTTGAGAGATCTGGGTTGGTATCAGTCTTTGATAAAAATTCCAGCTTCGACCGATTGTTTCCAAATCAGGATAAACTTTCTGGAAAGGGGTTTGGAAACCTTATAGCCTTGCCCCTTCATAAAACATCAATGGAATCTGGCAATAGTTGTTTCATCGATATCAACAGTGGACTACCATATAAAGACCAGTGGCATTTTCTAAACCATATTCAACGAATTTCTACTGTGGAACTGGATCATATATTCTTTTCGATAGTTAATTATAAAAAATCAGATCCCATAGGGTCAGGAAAGCTAACGATATCCTTATCAAACACAATAGAAATCGAAAGCAGTGAAATGAGTCCTGCATTAATTACCTTTTTAAAAGATGAGCTCAATTTCTTTAATGCGGATTTCATAATTAAAAAGAATAGCGGAAGGTCAACTTTTGGTACGAAGCGATATTTCAAATTTATCGAGGAGGTAGATGGATGCCTTGTTATTCCAAAGGGGTTTATCAAAAAATTAGTACTTTATTGCAGAAAGCAGAATATAGAATACCAACTAAATGATAATCGCAAATTATTACCTCCTGTGATATTTTCATTCAATGCCTCACTCAGGGAATATCAATTGCCAGCAGTATTAGCTGCATCTCAAAAAGGTATTGGCGTTATAGTTGCCCCACCAGGATCAGGTAAAACTGTAGTTGGTCTTAAAATAATTGCAGATAAACAACAACCCGCGTTAATCGTAGTTCATCGCAAGCAATTGGCTGATCAATGGGCAGAAAGAATTGAAGCATTTCTTGGAATACCCAAACACGATATTGGAAAAATTGGCGAAGGGAAAACCAAAATAGGAAAGCAGATCACTATTGCCATGATACAGAGCCTTGGCAAAGAACTACATAAACCTGAAGCAAATCAGTTGGTAAAAAGCTTTGGAACTATTATAGTTGACGAATGCCACCATATTGCTGCTGAAACCTTTAAAAATGCAATTTCACTGTTTCATTCTTATTACTTATATGGCCTTACTGCTACGCCCTTTCGAAAAAACAGTGACGACAGGCTAATTTTTATACATCTTGGAGAAATTATTTCCAATCTGGAAGCGAGTGATTTGGGGACATCAGTATATCCCGAAATTATTATAAGAAACACAAGTTTCGATGTGCAGTACAATGCTAAAACTGATCGATTTGAAACGTTATCTAATATACTTATTCCTGATTCTGACAGAAACAAACTGATTTTTAAAGATATAGCATTTCAGCTTGGTAAGGGAAAACGAATTGTTATACTTACCGAAAGAAAAGAGCATATTGAGACCCTGCAACAATATTTAAAACAGTCTTATGAAACTGTCACGTTAAGCGGTGAGGATTCTGAAGCTAGCCGCAACACTAAATGGAAAATATTGAAGGATGGCAACTATCAGATACTTATCACTACTGGACAATATTTTGGAGAAGGCTCTGACCTCCAGAATGTTCAATGTTTGTTTTTAGTTTATCCATTTTCTTTTGAAGGAAAGCTCATTCAATATATTGGGCGTGTACAACGTTCGGAAATGAACCCAATTATTTATGATTATAGAGATATTAAAATAGATTATCTCAATGCAATGTTTCTTAAACGTAATGTTTACTACAAAAAATTGATAAGGCACAGAACCTTATTTGATGATGTAATCGACGATAATCATCCAGTACAACCGGTAAATAATCTAAAAAGTATTCTAAGCGATCAAATTATAGAGAGGACTATTAAGGTGCCTATTGAATCACTAGATTTTCTGTACGGTAGTATTTCTTACCGGGAATATATTAAGGAAATTGATGGCGAAGTATCGTTTAATATAGAAAATCTTAATATGCGACCAGAGTTTGAAGTGTTAAAATCATACTTTGAGAAATTCCTAAAAACTAAAGTATTAAATGCAGACATCTGTATTGTTATAGAGAATGGAATTATTGTAGGAAAAACTGCCACATCAGAAGATTTGAAAAAGTTGAATAGGGAGGTTGTAGATAGCGTACGTTTCCGTTTCGCTGAAAAGAATTTTTTAAAAAAATCCACTTTTTTGGGAAAAGTTGGTGAAATTTCACAGCTTAATACCAGTGACGCTAATCACACGTTATATGAATCAGGGGAAGAATTACTCAAGGATGTATTATCGAAGGGCAATTATCGACACAAAACTCACCTCAAGTATCTCTCTGAATTACATGAAAGTAAGATATTAAAGATACGATTTGTCCTTAATCCATTCTCATTTGTTTTTCTCATCGGGGGAATTGAGCAATACCATATTGTCATGGAGACTCTGGATACTGATGAGGCGACTTATATATGGCATTCTCTAAAAGACATTACAGCTCTTAAAAGTGCGCTTCTTGAGGTAGATAAAGACCTCTATAAAATACGCAATGAGGGAAGGGCATCATATTTAGAATCCGCCCCAATAAACTTTCGCCGTGTTTTACATGATTATACTGATGAACTTAAAGGTTTTATAATTTGGAAAGACGATTTAGAGCAACATTTAATATGAGTATTGATGATTTCGATCATTCTTAGTAAATATGTCTCACAATTCTGAGATCAAGTACAAATATTCTTTAATGCAAAATGCCCCAATTTACATTGAGGCATTTCGTGATCCCGCTGGGATTCGAACCCAGGACCACTACATTAAAAGTGTAATGCTCTACCAGCTGAGCTACGGAATCATTTCCCTTGTTTAAGGAGGTGCAAAGGTAGAAAAATAAATTACTTTTCACAATTAATTTACAAAAAGTGTAAATATATCTTACATGTACAGCATCAGCATCACGATAACATAGAATAAAATACCCAATTGAAATGGGGGAGCCAGGTTAATTCATCCTCTTAAGATCTTATAGTAGAACAATCTATAACAGATTTGCTAAGCAGGAATTGTCATGCTGACTTTTATTTGTCAGATTTTATTTAGCTTTGGCGTTTACGCATAAAACTGAATAAATGGACTTGTACGCCCAGATCAATAAAAGTATTTTAGATAAAATAACCCTTACTGAAAATGAACTCCTGGTTTTTAATCAACTGCTCAAATCCAAAACAGTAGCTAAAAAGAGCTACATGTTACGTGCAGGGGAGGTCTGCAATTTCGAGGGTTTCGTGAATAAGGGCTGTTTACGGAAATACTACATTGATGAGAATGGACAGGAAGTGATTATTCAGTTTGCTATTGAGCAAATGTGGATTAGTGATATACCCAGTTTTTCTTCCCAGCAACCTGGAAATATATACATTGAGGCACTGGAAGATTGTGAACTGGTATATTTAACACCGCAAACTAAGGAAGAACTGTTGAAACAGGTTCCTCAATTCGAACGCTTTTACCGTATCCTGGTAGAAAGATACCTTAACGTTTTACAGAACAGGTTATATTTTAGCTTGTCAAAAACAGCCCAGGATAAATATATTGATTTTCTCGAGCACTATCCTACAATCCCTCAGCGTGTTCCGCAGCACTATATTGCTTCATATTTGGGGATGTCCCCGGAATTCTTAAGTAAATTACGGAAGCGGATGATAAAAGATAAATAAACGGATGATAAAAGATCAGTAAAATACCCCTTCAATGACGAAGAGGTATTTTGAGGTAGTTCATCGTATCTATACTTACCTGGCCAGCTGTAGACAGCCTAGCTGAAGTTTTTTGCAAACCAATCGGCCGCGATTTTCAGATCTTCTTCAACGAGTCCATGACTGGCATTGGCCAAATGTAAAGTCGACTGATACCCACCAGCATTCAAGGCCTCATTAAAGAACGTGGTTTCCGAAACGGAAACTGTAGGATCTGATTTTCCTGAACTCAGAAATACAGGAACAGCATTGCCATTTTTGATCTCGGGCAGCACCTTATAAGGTTGCATAGGCCTTAAAAGCACCGCGCCACTTAAGTACCCAGGATGGTTTACCAAAACTGATCCCGCAATGTTTGCGCCGTTGGAATATCCTAGGGCAATTATTTTATGCGGGTCAAATCCTTCTTTAACCGCTGCTTCATTCAGGAAATGGAGCAGTTCTTCCGTACGAAACTTCAGGTCTGCTTCATCAAAAATGCCCATCCCCAATCTTTTAAAGAATCTCGGCATGCCATGTTCAGATACGTTTCCCCTTACGGAAAGGATATTTATGTTGTTCCCGAAATAGGCTGCAAGCGGGATGAGGTCTTCTTCATTTCCTCCTGTACCATGTAACAGGAGGAGTGTATAGGCTGCTTTATCTTCAGCAGGTTTATAAATATATTTTAATGCTTGAAAATCCATGTGTTGATGTATTAATCTAATTGAACTAATCGTTTTACTATTTCTTCTCTCTGACTTTCATACTGAGCTGGCAGTTTAAGGTTTTGGCCTAATTCTTCCAGTGGTTCATCTACTGTAAAGCCTGGGTTTTCTGTTGCGATTTCAAACAATACTCCCCCTGGTTCCCTGAAGTATAATGAATGGAAGTAATTCCTGTCAATCTGAGGGGTGATACTTAAGCCCAGTTTTACAATTTTATCGCGATATTCCATCAGCGCTTCGTCGTTTTCTACCCTGAAAGCCACATGGTGTACTGTACCATTGGCACCAAAGCCCCTTTTTTCGCTTTCGATTTCCACCAGGTCTATAATGGCAGCTTCATTCACCGCATCAGTGATGTATCTAGACCGATTGGCTTCTTTTGATAATAACCTATAGCCAAATACTTCTGTCAGGATAAAGGCAGTAGCTTCAATATGGTTCAGTGTCAGTGTGACATGGTGGAATCCGCGGGTGGCCGTTGCTGCGTTCAGTTCCGTAGTTTCCCATGGTTGACGTGAATCATTTTTAACTTCGGTAAGCTCCAGTTTCAAACCGTCAGGATCAAGGAAAGTAAGGTATTTCTCCCCGAATTTTACAGCCGGTTTATTATAGGTGACATTATATTTTTCGAAACGTTCTATCCAGAAATCAAGACTACCTTCAGGAACACTATAGCCAATTTCAGTTGCCATTCCGGCACCTCTACGTCCCTGCTGAATTTCATCCCCCCATGGAAAGAAAGTAAGGATGGTTCCGGCACTTCCTTTTTCATCGCCAAAGTAAAAATGGTAAGTATGCGGATCGTCGAAGTTTACCGTTTTTTTAATGAATCTCAGACCCAATACTTTGGTGTAAAAGTCGAAATTACGTTTTGCATTTCCTGCTATTGCTGTGATGTGGTGGATACCTAAAATTTGATTTTTCATGTTCTTGTTGTTTTGATAGTTCAAATGTACAGGGCCTGGAAACGCTGTGCATTGAACTAGTTCAAGAAGTGAAAAAGGATTGTTTTTTTTGTAAAGTGATCAGTCTGCAGCGATAAGATGACTTTGATCAGCCTATTTTACTCTGCTGCCTGCATTTTGAAATCTGAGGGACTGACTTTCCTGTTCTTCTTAAAATAATTGGTCAGGTGACTTTCATCCGTAAAGCCAAACTCATAACTGATTTGTTTCATGGTCATTTGTCCCGATTGAATACGTTTCTCTATCAGTTTCAATTTATAGTCGTTGAGGTAAGCCCTGTAGCTGACTTCAAAGTTCCTTTTAAAATAGGAGCTAAAGTAATTGTGTGCAATATTGAAATGACGGGCTATATGCTGAATCCGAATTTTTTCCGGTTCATAGATGTATTGGTGGATATAGGACAGTAAATCTTCTTTAACAGGGATACCATCATCCAGGCGTACATTCAGCTTTGCCGATGCTTCCTTGATGATGCCGAATATGGTGAGGATCTGAAAAAATACAATGGGTGAATTGGATACGTCATACGTGTTGTTGTAATCGTTAATGTTTTCCACGGTATTGCGTAATATCTTTTTATGCGTATCTGAAAATATCAGTTTTATTTCCTTCAATGCATGGTTTTTCATGATCTCGGTGGGGGAGGTATTAACCAGAAGGTCTGGCGAGAGCTGCTTGTTAGTTGAGAAGTAGCTGTCGTTGAATTTGATGAAACAAAACTTTGTGGATTTCTGGATGTCGAAAATATGTTCGTCGTCCGGCGAAATCAGAAAGAGGTCGCCTGACTTATAAGGGATAGCAATTTGATTGAGGTAGTGACAACCATTCCCTTTAAAAATATAGATCAATTCATAGTAGGTATGGCTGTGTTTAGGCAAAGGATAGGTAGTGGTTTCGTAGGTTTCAATGACTAAGGGATGAAATTGCGATTTTTTCATGCCCTAATATTACAAGTATTTGTGATAACTATACAAGATAGGCCCACGTTTTTTTTCCAACTTTGTGTTATTAGCGGCTCTGGAGATACATTCCGGAAGCAAATTACTGCTGTTCAGCAGCGGCAGCCTTTATAGTTTTCTATGTATTACAATCAAAAAACAAATATAAGTATATGACAGACAAGATAAACACAGCTATTATTGGATACGGATTTTCAGGGTCTGTTTTTTTTGCCCCATTTTTACACTTACACGAAGGATTTCAACTGATTGGAGCTGTAGAACGTAAAACAAAGAAGATTCAGAAGGAATACGGGTATGTTAAATCTTATGATTCGGTAGATGAATTATTGATGGATGAGCGCGTGGAGCTGGTTGTGGTGAATACACCCATTGGTACGCATTATGATTTAGCGAGGAAAGTGTTGGAAGCTGGAAAACATGCCATTGTGGAGAAGACGTTTACCAATAACGCTGCGCAGGCATTGGCCTTGTATTCCTTGGCGAAAGAGAAGGGCTTGCATTTATTTGTTTACCAGAATCGCCGTTTTGATAGTGACTTTTTAACGGTAGAGCAGGTGATTGCAAGTGGGCGATTGGGGAAAATTGTAGAAGCCAATATCTCATACGACCTCTATATTCCGGAAAGCCGTGGTGATGTCCATACCGAACAACCGGAGAGTGGCGGGGAGTTCAATAACCGTGGTTCACATGTGACAGACCAGGCCGTAAAATTATTTGGGCTGCCTGATGCTGTTTTTGCCGATTTTGCAGCATTCAGGCCGAATTCGCCTGTGGAAGATTATTTCGAGGTGACCTTAATCTATGCGGATAAACGCGTAAAAATCAGGGCTACAGATATTTCAGTAGCAAATCAGCCTGCATATATTATTCATGGATTGAAGGGCACTTTCCTGAAATCCCGTTCAGATATTCAGGAAGAACGTTTGCTGAAAGGGGAGCAGCCTGATTCCAAACCATGGAGTGTTGAAGAAGAGAAAGAACTCGGAGTTTTGACCTGTTTCAATGAGGGTAAGAAGGTTGTTGAAACCATTCCTACGGAGGATGGAAATTATTACAATTATTTTGAAGCGGTATACCAGACCATGCGCCACGATGCACCATCTCCTGTTACAGGCTGGGATGGTTATAAAACAATGCTGGTGATGGATGCTGCCCGTAAAAGTGTGGCAGAAAGAAAAATAATAGCTATTGATAAAAGTAAATTGTAAATGAAGATGTTGAAACCTTTTATATTAGCCGGAGTATTACTGATCAGTTCCCTTTCACAAGCACAGCAAATAGCCTATAATGATGCCTTACTGCAGAAAATAAGAACGGCAGCAACATCTGTAAGCGGTGAGAAAGCCATAGAAGTACGTTATATCAAATTTGCTGAAAGCCCCAGGACTTTTAGTGCCACTGTGGAAGGCGGGAATCAGGATCCATATATACAGGCCAGAACTGCCTACCAGTTGATCTTTCCCCATTCTTCGGTAATGATTGATGCCGGAATGGATGAGGCAGTACATAAGTTCTTTGGAAATGGTAAAAAGCAGCCTTATTTCAGCTCAAGAAATGATACTGTCCAGCTGGCCTTACAGCAGGCTGCAAAAATCCTGATTACACATGAACATGGCGATCATATTGCAGGGGTATTAAGGACAGCTCACTATAAGGATATTGCTCCAAAAACTATCCTGACCTTCCAGCAGCTCCATACTTTATTGAATAAACCACAAATGCCGGAGCTTGCCATGGATTCATCGCAGCTGAAGGATTTTATAGCGGTCGATTTCAACGATATTCTTCCTGTTGCCCCGGGCATTGTGCTAATTAAGGCACCAGGGCATACTCCCGGAGAAATCATGGTGTATGCGCAGTTTGAAAATGGCAAGGAGTATATTTTTACCGGGGATGTGAGCTGGTCTTATGCTGGTATCGAAAAGAAGAAGCAGAAACCGAAGGATCAGGTAAAACGGATCGGTGAAGATCCTGTTAAAATACAGTTTCAATTGGATTGGCTGAATACTTTGCCCGATAAAGGTATTCAGCTGTTGGTTAGCCATGATGATATTATTCAACCTCAATTGGTTAAAAAAGGTATTTTAAAGGAGGGTTTCTTGATTAAATAATAGCATTTTAAGACTTCATAGGATAACCACTTCCGGCTTGGATATAAAAAATCTGATCTGAAGTGGTTTTTTTTATTGGGGTAATTGCCAGTGAATCTTGTCTTGATGTGTAAATTTTGTTCTTTTTTTTGCGAGTTTTGGGTTGAAATACTTTTTGTGTCTTTTGTTTTTGTATAATCCAATTGCTAATTGATAATAAATGGCTAATTTGTGTTAATTATATAAGGATAATATTTGCATAATTGTCTTCAATTTATGTTTTTAAATATTTTCAATTCCAGAAGTCATTGAAAAACTTATCAGGGAGAGATTTTATACAAATTTTGTTGTTTGCGGCAGCGTATATTCTTTTATGCCGAAGGGGAGCTTAATGAAAGCATCGTCGCTGCCCGGCAAAATAGCGTTTTGCTGGAGGGCTATAGGTGAGCCCTTTTGAATAGCATCCGAAATAAGGTAGGACCAGTATTTACAGATAGATATCAATATACAAAGACATTATAATATAACATTATGGCAAATGAAATGAACCGTCGCAAATGGATAAAGGCAAGTGCTTTATATGCTGGAGGAGTTGCTTTTTTTTCAGAAACATTCAGTGGATTGTCTGCAAAAGAGCTGCCTTCAGTTCCGGTAGAGGCAACTAATTTTGTATCCGACGAACAAATCTTCCTTAGCCAGCCTCCTGAAATCAAAGCAAGGCTGTTCGCAAATGAAAATCCATTTGGTCCATCGGAAAAAGCAAAAAAAGCCATTAGGGAAGCCATTGACGGCAGTTACAGGTACAGTTTCAATTCGCGTGAACTGGAAGCTAAAATTATCGCTGCGGAAGGTTTAACGGAGGGAATGGTCGCATTGAGCGCAGGCTCTTCTCCATTGTTACTGGCTATTGCAATGCACTTTTCTAAAGAGGGTGGAAGTATCGTTACGGCTGATCCAAGCTTTGATCTCCTCGCGAGCAATGCAGCTCTGTTTGGTGCCCGTATCATAAATGTACCACTGACCTCAGACTGTATAGTTGACCTGGATGCAATGGAGAAAGCTATCGATGCGCGAACCAAATTGGTCTACATTTGTAACCCCAACAATCCTACGGCAACATTGGTCGATTCAGCTAAGCTAAAAGCTTTTATTGAGCGTGTGTCGCCCAGGGTTACCGTGTTGGTCGATGAGGCTTATATTGATTATGTAGAGCATCCTCAGGAAGTGACGGTAATGGAGCTGGTGAAAAAAGGAAGGAACGTGATTGTACTGCGTACTTTTTCCAAACTTTATGGATTTGCCGGTTTACGGGTTGGTTATATGGTTGCCCAGCCTGAAATGGTTAAAACATTGAGTAAATATAATGCAGACTCATTTTCGATTTCTACACTTTCTATGCGGGCCGCACTGGCAAGCTACCAGGATAAGGCATTCATTGAAGAGGTGATCAAAAAAACAGCTGTATCGAAACAGTTTCTCTATGATACGCTTAAGAAGGAAGGTTATGTATATATTCCTTCGGTAGCTAATTTTGTGATGTTTCCTATACCTATGGATGGACTTAAATTTACCACAGAGATGGGCAAAAGAGGAGTGGGCCTGAGAAACTGGAAGTTTAATGGTAAAAACTGGTGCAGGGTAAGTATTGGAACGATGGAAGAAATGAAGATTTTTGCAGAGGCATTCAGTGAGATTGCTTAATTCTCGATGATTTGCCCGGCAGGGGCACTCAGGTATAAAGTGACAGGTTGCATCAGAAATTAATGCAACCTGTTTTTTGCTATAAGGTATTGCCTCCGCCAGTGTTCGCTGAATCGGCTTTTTTCTCTATTACTTTTGGTGGCATTCCGTTCCCTTCCGGTCTGTAAATTGCTCCTGTAAGGAAATCTACTACCAGGCCAGGCCAGAATAATACGATATCAAAAATCAATGGTACCGGCCTTAATGCCCTGCTTGGTTCACCTGCTAAAGGTCTCGTTCTTTGTGCTTGTGTTACTTTTCCGCCAAAGATTGTGGCGCAGGAACTTAAGGAGCTGGTCAACACCAATGCGATTAGTAGGTTTAATAAAAGTTTCTTCACGTAAAATCTATATTTATTTTTTGTTAATTAATGATAAAAGATAAGAATCGTCCTCAATGAATGGTATTTATGCTTTTATGGGGGAAAGTTAAATAATTTTTTTTCAATTAAAATGATTTCAATCATATTGATTGAAAAAAATCAAATATTTATTACGTTTCAGATTTTAACTTGAATTTTTGTTGTTTAATGAGTGTAATGTTATTTTTTATTCTGTAATATGGAAAATAATTTTAATTTATATCCAATGGATCTTTATTTCAATTGATCAAATGGTCTTGTCAACAGGATATTATCCAATACCTGAACTTATTTTATTCATTGAAAATGTACTGAAGACCCAATTACTCAGTTTGCCAAGCTATAATGATTAGAAAAAGCAACTCATATGGTGGTAATTGAAAGAGAAATAGGGCAGGTGTATATACAAGCTATTTTAACTTTCATGACGTGGTATTACTTTACTATTTATTTCTTTTGAAGGATGTTGAAATCGCTGTTTTTTTATTCCACTAATTGGCTATATCCTTATTTTCAATAGTCCTGCGACTTTTACTTACGCTGTTGCTGAGTCTGCCAAATTTATAATTCAGGCTGATGCCGAACGATCTGTAATAATGTGCTGAGGTGTAAAGCTGATTGAAGTCGGAGCCAAAACTGCGCACCTCATTAGGTCTGTATCTGGTAAATGGGTTACTCATACGGGCCGCAAAATCCAACTTGTTTTTGATCATCTCTTTGTTTACACTGAAAGCCGTACCTACAAATCCATTGGAATAGCCCTGTAAACCTGTCGGATTACGACTGACGATATTGAATCCGGCATTAACTACCCATCCTTTGTTCAAATGAAATCCATTTGAAAGGGAAAAGGAATACATAAGTTGGTTATTTTCTACAGCTATTCCATCGGCCATTCCCTGTAGCCATAGGTACATCACATTTCCATTAAGGCTGATCTGATAAACTTTATCCAGGGGATAGGATATGGAGAGATTACTTCCAAGACTGCTTGATTTGCCGGTATTTTCATAACTTGTCCTTGTGATTTGTGTTTCAGGATCAAAATCGGTTACCCGGAGATCCAGGTTCTTCATAAAGGAATAATTCAAGCCTACATTCAAGGAAATTTTTTTGTTACTGCTGTACCCCAGTTGGATATCATTGAGCAGTACGGGACGTAAGTTGGGATTTCCGGTAGATTCAAAATTTGGATTAGAGCGGTCAATATAGGGGTTAAGCCGGTTAATACCTGGTCTCCTGAGGCGTTGAGAATAACCGAAATTCAATGCTGTCTGGTTGCTGAAGTTCTTCATTGCTGTTATGGAGGGCAGCAGGTGCAAATAATTTTGATCGGCTGCTGTTGCTGTACTGCTGAAATCGGCCTTGATCATGGTTTGTTCCAGCCTGACTCCCGCATTGATGCTCCAGGTTTTTAAATTGAGCTGATAAGAATTGTAGGCACTAAATACATGTTGCTGATTGGAGTATTGATTTGACAAGGCATTGTTCTGCACAAACTGGCCACTGGTGCTATCGAAATTGGAATAGCCGAAATTACTGTTACCCTGACGAAGGATACCTTTTACTCCAGCCTCAATGTTCAACCTTTTAAGCGGGGTTATAAAGTCAACCTGAAAAGTATGTTCATTAAATTTTTGTTTGTCGGTCTGGGTATAATCGGGCAGGTTAAAGTTTATTTGGTTATGGGTGTTAATGTTACCATCACGGATATTCCGGTTGTCCGAATATTGGTAAGAAAAGGTCAATAGTCTGTTTTTAATGGATTTAAAACCTATCTGGTAATTGATGGCAGCATCCCATCCGTAGTTTTTACCCTGATTGTTGTTCAGCAACTGGTAAGCCTGCACAATACCGTTATTCCCATACAGGGCGGAATGCTGTGCCAGGTCATCTGTCGACTGGTTACCATTCAGATGGAACTGACCTGAGATCAGCTGGAGCGAATCTACTTCGTAGCTCATTTCGGTTCCGAAGTAAGCCGTTTGATGTTTAGACCTTTTGTCTCCCTCCTGGATCAGGCTGCCTGCTGCTGTGCCAGATGTGCTTCTGCTATTCGTGAAACCGGTTTCAGGGGTGTTGGTCAGGTTTCCACCACCAAAAGAAGAGATCATTAACCGGCCACTTTTGGCAGTAAAGGAAGCACCTGCTCCAGGGCCCCCAGCAGGAAAACTCTGGCTGGCATTTAATGTCCCGCTATACCCGTTGTTGAGGTGCTTTACAGTTATGATATTAATTATGCCTGCGAGGCCTTCACCGTCATATTTGGATGGTGGAGTGGTGATCACTTCAATACTTTCGATGCTGGAAGCTGGCATACTTTTTAATACCGCAAGGAAATTACGCTCCAAACTGAGGGAAGGTTTTCCATTAATGAATACCCTGAAACTGGAGTTTCCTTTTAACAGGATATTATCCTGGCCATCCAGTGTAATATAGGGGATCTTGTGCAGCATTCCCAACACACTGCTGGATTTGCTTTCGGGATCTGCTTTCAGGTCGTATATGAGGCGGTCTGTTTTTTGTCTGATAAGGGGAGGAGTAGCGATGACAGCAATTTCCTTTAAATGATTAAGCTGTGGTAAGAGGTGAATTAAACCGAGATCAGTGTCTTTCTGCAGGTTCAGGGGGAATGCTTTTGCAGGGTAACCTATAGCTACAATTATAATTTGATAAGTTGAGGAGGCCAGTCCGGAAAAATGGAAAGTGCCATCTTCTTTGGTCAGGCCCATCCCGATCGATTTGCCTTTATCATCGTTTAGTTTGATGGTGATGAAGGCGAGTGGGGCAGAAGAGACTGAATCGGCCAGCTTACCTTTGAGTGTCCATTGACCGGGGTGGGTTTGTGCCAGGATAGGATTTGTTTTTGCTGTCAGGAGAGCAAATAATAAAAGTATCTTCAGGAGATATGGTTTCATTTTAGGTATTTAAAGCGGTGTAATCGTAAATTTTGGGCAAAACAATCCCCTTAAAGAAGGGGTGTTCTTTAAAATTTTAATTATTTAGCAGGATGTTACTTTAGCGGGAACTCGCCGGGCTATAAAGGCTTAATGCGATTGCTTATCACGCTGGTTGCGGATGAAAAGATAATAGAGAAAGAAACCTGCTGCTACAAATAGCAGCTCTATCCCATAGGGTAGAGGTGAGTCTTCAGCACTGTAGGGAATAAACTGCAGGACAATTAAGCCTAAGCCAGTGGTAAATAAGAGTATAGCCCATTTCATGGCTTCGGAACCAAAACCTGAAAGCTGCTGCAAAAATTTTAAACCGGTTTCATCCAATGGGCCTGATTCAATAATACGCTTCTTTAAACGGTAATTATAAAGGGAAAGAATAAATATGGCGATGAGTATAAAAAAGACGATCACCACTATAAAAGGCATTAACTGTTTCATGATGTTTTAATTTAAATGATTTTGATACAGTAGTCTTTAAAAATAACACAACGGTTGCAGATATTTTTATTTAATTTTTGCAACCGTTAGGCGGGCAATACAGACTACTAGGATATGTTTGATGAAAAGGAAGTTATTTCCAGAATTTTAAGGGGTGATTTCCGCGCTTTTGAACTATTGGTAAAACAATATGAAAAGCTGGTTTTTTATGTAGTGAACCGTCTGGTACAACACCTGGAGGATAAGGAAGATATCTGCCAGGAAGTTTTCATTAAGGTGCACCAGAGTCTGTATAAATTCAAGTTCCAATCCAAATTATCTACATGGATTGCACGCTTAGCTTATTTAACTGCAGTTGACCATGTGAAAAGGAGCAAAGTGGGATACCTCATGGATTATCCGGAAAATATTGAAGATTACCATTTTACCAATCATAACCCGGAGGCAGAACTGCTGAAAAAAGATACCGCGGCCTATGTTAACCTGCTGATAGGACAGATGCCATTACTTTATCGAACAGTTTTAACACTGTACCATTTGAATGAGTTTAGCTGCCCCGAAATAGAACAGATTACCGGAATTCCGGAAGGGACAGTAAAAAGTTACCTTTTCAGGGCAAGAAAAATATTGAAAGAAAAAGTTGAACACGATCTTAATAATTGAACAATGAAATAGAGGAAACCATCATAAGCCTACCGCCAACAAACAACAGTGAATAAGTTTATGATCGCTTGATCACCTTTAAAAAACAAATATATTATAATGAGATTATCATGAACTTACTGCTAGCAAACAGCAATAAATAAGCTTATGATCGCCCCATTACCTATAAAAATAAATATACTCTTATGAAACCATCATAAGCTTACCGCTAACAAACAGCAATAAATAAGTTTATGATCGCTTCATTACCTTTAAAAAACAAATACACTCATATGAAAAAACTGACCGATACGCAAATCCAGGAACTGTTGGAACGTAATTTAGGACTCTCCGGTAATCATATAGCTGACTTAGACAAGGAGCAGATAGGGAGTTATCATTCACTGTTTCGTAAGCTGAATGAGGAGCCGGAGGAAGGGCTGCCTTTTGATTTTTCTTCAAAGGTTAGTCGTCAGGTGCAGTTGAAAGTCCTAAGACGGAGTAATCGAAGGTTTAATTTATTGGCTGCAGCAGGAATTATTATAGGATTAGCCCTTGCATATGGTTTGTTGACCCTGGTCGATTTCGATGCAGGAAATAGTGTTTTGCTGGTGATACTGAAATTCAAATGGCAATTGATTTTCGGGTATTGTATGTTCATAGGCAGTTTGCTTTTTGACCAGAGATTCGCCGAAAAGCATTAAGCATGTTCATGCCATCCTCATTCATCCGGCATATTGGCGGTGTAATGAAGCTTCAATAGCTGTATTACCCACTTTATCTCAAACAAATTCCGAAAATTTCATGTTAAAACTGAGTAGATTATATAAATGAGTACACTCTGTCAAGAGGTATATCGAAAGCATATGTGATGGGTAAACAATATTTGGAAAATGCGGAAATGCAGAAGGCGATTAGTAGGGTAGATGGACGGGTTAAAGTTACGGGTGCTGCGAAATATTCAGCTGAAGTACAGCTGGATGGCCTTTTATATGGTGTGCTGGTTGAAAGTACCATTGCCCAGGGCACAATTATTCAGCTGGATACAATGAAAGCATCTCGTGCACCTGGTGTGATTGCCGTTATTTCCCATTTAAATACACCAGGCGTGCCTGAATATCAATTGCAAAATGAGGAAGTTATCCAGAAGCAACTTCGTGTTTTTGATAACAACCGTATTTATTATAATGGTCAGCCGGTTGCGGTGGTTATTGCAGATACCCTGGAAAGAGCGCAGTATGGCGCCTCACTGGTAAAAGCTACGTATCAAACAGAAAAACACCGCACTGAACTGGAGGATAATCTTTCAATGGGAATTATCCCTCCTATGCTAACGAAAGACCAGGGCTTAACAAAGGATTATCTTCGTGGTACTGCCGCGGCATACCAGGGTGCAGACGTACAGTTAACCGAAACATATATTCTTCCTTCAGAGCTACACCATCCAATGGAGCCACATGCGATCATTGCGTACTGGGAAGGTAATGACAGACTCACGGTGGTCGATAAAACACAGGGATCCCAGCAAACCCGGGCCAGCCTCGCTAAATCTTTTCAATTGCCGCTAGAAAATGTGAAGGTATTGTCTACTTATGTAGGTGGCGCCTTTGGATCCGGTTTGCGGGTGTGGCCACATGAAATTGTAGCTGTTTTAGCGGCCAAGAAACTACAAAGACCAGTGAAATTGGCTTTAACGAGGGGACAGATGTCATACATGGTAGGTTACAGGCCATATACACTCCAAAAAGTTTCACTGGGAGCTGACAAAGACGGAAAGCTGGTTGGGATTTCACATGAATCTTACGGACAAACGTCCCTCTATGAAAAACTTACTGAAAGGGTGTTGCAGATGACGCGGATGATGTATAATGTGCCGAATATTGATACTAAATACAGAATTGTACCGCTTAATGTGAGTACCCCTGCGCCAATGCGTGGTCCAGGGGAGGCTACGGGATCATTCGCCCTGGAATGTGCACTGGATGAACTTTCCTATAAACTGGGAATCGATCCCATCGAATTGCGGATGATTAATTATGCAAAGGTCGACCCTGATAACCATCTTCCATGGTCAAGTAATTTATCTGATGGATTGTTACCGGCTTGGAAGGGAGAAAATTGACTGGGAAAAGAGAAAAGCTGTACCGGGATCGGTAGAGGAAGGAGAATGGCAAATAGGGTATGGTGTGGCTACAGGCACATTCGGGGCATTTGCCAGGGCAGCTACGGTTAAAGCGATCTATAAAGCGAATGGGACGCTGCTCTTACAGTCGGCCATTGCAGATATAGGGCCTGGAACGGGAACTGCTATGACCAGTATAGCAGCAGAAAGACTGGGGATTGATCCGGAAAAAATCACCTTTCAACTCGGTAATTCAAGCTTTCCCAATGCGCCTATGCAGGGCGGTTCCAACTCTGTATCTACTGTGGGAGGGGCTGTTGTGGATGTTTGCAATAACCTGAAGCTTGAATTGGCAGCACTTGCCAGGAAAAAAAAGTCAGCCTGGCAAAATGCCCTGCCTGATGATATTTCTATAAAGGGGCCTGAACTGACGAATAGCAATGATACTTCATCCAGTATAAATCTTGATTCCCTTTTTTCTGAAAATGGGCTTAAAGAAATAATAGTTGAAGGTAGTGCCAAGCAGGGTGATGAACAAAATAAATATTCTTTTTACTCTTTTGCTGTACATTTTATTGAAGCACACGTGCACAAACTGACAGGAGTGGTAAGCATAAAAAATGCAGTATCAGTGGTTGATTGCGGTGCTGTTGTCAGTCCGAAAACCGCAAGAAGCCAGCTGATGGGAGGAATAGTTGGTGGAATTGGAATGGCCTTAATGGAAGAAGTAGTAATTGATAGCCGTACAGGACGCACCATGAATGCTAGCTTTGGTGATTATCATGTACCTGTAAATGCAGATATCCCACAAATGGAAATGCTGTTTATCAATGAGAAAGATCCTTACCTCAATCCGATGGGGTCTAAAGGTTTGGGAGAAGTGGTCATTATTGGTGTGGCACCTGCGGTAGCCAATGCGGTATACAATGCTACCGGTAAAAGAGTCAGGAACCTGCCGATTACCCCGGATAAATTGATTTAAAATCGAAAGTAATCGATTTTATTCCTATTTGTATATTCAGGACAAATTCCCAAAACGAGGTGATGGATGTGGTATGTTGACTTTTTGTATGTTTGAATACGTATGCCACTGTTCGAAATAGCAATTGTTATTATCTCTTTTTAAAGCTAATGGTCAAAAATTATGATCTTTTGGTGCTTAGACTTGAGCTGTTTTGAATCTTTTCTGATAGGTAAATTTCATGCTGATAGTGACGTTGTCTTATTGATAGAATTTGATCCAGAATAAATAGCTAGGACATTTTATGTAGCAGCTGGGCTTTTTCACTCGGTTGCGGATATGGTAAAGTTAACAGATCAATCAGTGGATTTATCGAGGCAATCATTAGGAATGCCAATACTGCATTCACCTACTGGCTCCAATTTTTCTCCTCAACATTTGGAAAGGTTAGTTGTTATGCGATGACCACAATATGTTGCCATCAAAATCGATTTTATACTGCATACCATAAAAATCTATTAATTCTATATTGTCAGTATTAAGTTTAAATGCATTGTCTTGATCAAATGAAACAAAGATATCTGAGCCTCCAAACTGCCAAACTATATTCCCGTTTTTATCGATTTTGGAAATTTCTATTTCACCATGAGTAATATAATACTCTCCTAAACCATAGATTCCGAAGCAGGTTGCCTGATCTGCTCTGGTCAACCATTTGAACTGCAAATCATCTATGGACAGACAAAATACTGTATCACAACAGCAAACCAGTATTTCGTCATCGCTAACAAGTGAGGATTCTTTTTGAACACCAGTTGCACCACCAGAACCTATAATTATGCAATCATTTAGAAGTTCGTCATGTTTGAAAATTTTAATGCTGTGCTTTGAAGTTGGATAATCTTTTGCACCGTCACCAAAATAATGTTTCGAATATTTAATCTTGTTATCCGCCGAACCCACTTTATAAGTTGGATCGTCTGATACTTCTATTCTTAAGTCATTATATTCATAGATATTCATTTTAATAGTATAAATTGTTTTGTTTAAAAACGTAAAAAATAGGACATTTAAAAATCGAAGAATTTTCTACCCATTTTGGGAAACCGCCGGTTAAGTGAAGTTTAACTTTCTTTATCTGTAGCTAGCATCTTATCTGCAATCTTAAAGCATTTTTCTATATTTCCTGCTAATCCCATATAGTCAGTTTCAATTTTGGACAAAGTTTTTGCAATTACCATTCTGTCTGAATTTGATTTAACAAGACCAAAGATTTGAGGCGTGTAACTTTGATATTCATCCCTTGGTGCTATATCATTAATTCCTATTGGATCCCAATCATACCAAAGCACATCGTCTATTTGTTGGTAAAGGAGCATTTCTTTAGCTCTTGCTAAATCTGTAGTTAGGTTTTTATTTCTGCTAAATACAAGTAAAACTGTTTTTAAATCTTCTTCAAGCCTTTCATCCTGAAAAAAATCTGCCGTCTTTAATGCTAAGCTTGGGATGTAATAACCACTGCCAAAGTCAAATGGCGCAGGCTCTCGTGATGAATTGTAAATGATTTTGGCAATACTTTCTGCTAAAAGTACATATTCTTGGGGGGTATAATTTGTGTTATCAAATAAAAACCGTCTGATTAAGCCAAATTGTTTATGGGCTTCATGCCAGCGGTCAGCCTTTTTAACGATGTCATTTAATCTCCTTATTGGTTCTGGAATTTCTTTGATGTATTTGTTGAATTTATTTAAAATTATTCCAGCCCACATCGGCTTCAGGTTCATTGGAACAGCTTCAAAAATTTGTTTGCCTATTTCAATGTTAGTTTTTATGTCGTGTAGTGCTGTGCTCATTTTTCTTTTACGTTTGCCGCTATGCTATTTGAAAGTTAGAAGTTATGAGGGGCAACTAACATTTTTACAGCTTGGCGAATATTGTCGTTTTGATAAATTTACTAAAAGACCTCATGAGGAGTAGAGAATTTTCCGCAAATTTGCAAAGATATTCTAGTTACAATATTCTATAAGTCAATGTCTTCAAAAATTAATTTATTGGCTTTTTTATCAATTTCTATCTTTCTACAAGTTGGTGCATATCCATTTCCGTGTGGTTCAAAAAGCTCTCTAACAAATTTTTCGTCTGTCTCATAATTTTTAATTCTTTTCGGCCCGTTATAATAATCATCTTGGTTGTCGAAATAGGATTCACTTTGATCGGTTTTAACGAAATTCGATGAGCTTTTTATTTCTTTTATGATTCTTAGCTTGTCATTAGGACTTATGATTAATGTAAATGTATGATAATAATCACCAGGCGAAAACATCGATTTATTTTCCTTGAGATCAAAATCGTCCTTTATCTGGATGTTCTGTTCAATCAGTAATTTCTGAGCGTCGGATTTTGTAAACAGGTCATCTTCAAATATTGTCAAGGTAGTTATGATGACAATTAATAGCGTCAAAATTATAGATATGTATATTCCAGCTTTCGGATAGCCCAATTTTTTTTGGTATCCAATAGGCTAGAAAAATAATTCCTAGTGTCACGAAAATTAGTATGAGTCCAATTATAACCATTTATTCTGTTTGGATTTCCATTTTATCTTATAATATTCCGATTATCCAATAACCTAAGGTAATCAGTTATTTTCAATACTTCAAATAAAAATACTCTTTTTATGGAGTGTGTAAAAATGGAGTATTTGTTTTACTTTATTTCATGGCTAAAGGTAATCTCCTAACAAGTGAAAAGGAATTGAAGAAAATAGGCTTAAGACTAAAAGCCCTCCGCAAATCTAAAGGTTATACTAGTCCAGATAAGTTTTCCTATGAGAACAATCTGAACCGGTCGCAATATGGTAAATATGAGGCAGGTAATACAAATATCACAATTGGCACATTGATCAACATCTTGAATTGTTTTGACGTGGGTTTGAGCGATTTTTTTAATGAGGACTATGATGGAATTGAACAATCAAAATAATTGAGCACTTCCATTTTTCTATTCGAATTTTAAGCTATGAGGGTGTAATGATCGACGGTATTATTTCAAAAGACAGAGGTAGGCACCCCAATTGGCGGGATAAGGACTATGAGGCCATCAGGTTTCAGCCATTCCACCTGTCTAATGCTGATGGTAATTTATCTAAGGATTTAATCGGCAAGGGATTATTTGAAAGAGGAGTTTATTTTTCAGGAACTGTAACACCTACTTCAGTACGAGCCATTTGTATTTGTGATGTCTGTAATCGCAGTTTTACCGTTCAGCACTTTCATGGTGGTTTTTCAGAAAACCAATACTTTTATTCTGAAGATGCAAAGCAAACCCTTGTGGTAGGATACCATGAAATTGAAGATATTCCAAATCAGCTCCAAAAAGAAGTTGATGAAACGGCATTGACAGACCTTGAATCTAAGTTGCTCCAACCAACAAGGGGAACTGGACGCTATCGTTATTATAATTCATTCAGATGTCCCCACTGTGAAGTTCCATTTATTGATTTCGAAAAAAATAAAGAAATTAGACCAACAGAATATTATGGGCTTAGACATATCAATCTCGAATTACAGAAGATAGCATATTAAAGGGTTGACAATGGTTTTACAGATATATGGCAATAGGTTAAAAGAATATCAAAATGAAAGTAATTATTGACATTACGGGGCAAAAAATTGAAGATGGTTTGGTTGGTTTTTATGACGGTAAAACTATCTTTTTCGATGTTCCAACGTTTTTGCCGAATACCGTCTCATTTAGAGTCTGGGGAGCTGAACTCGATAAAGATTTCGATTGGTCGAGCTATATTGATTTAGAAAAAGATGCTAATATCAGATTACTTAAACAAAAAGCGCCATCAGATTTAATCACTATTAAAGGGTACGGGGTTTTGACATTTAACGACGTGGTCGCAGGGGAAATTAATATTTCGCCATATGATAACCTAGAATTCCTTAAAGATAGCGAGGGAAGGATTGTTGAATTCAAAAAAAAATGGGCGATTGACCGTATAGATGAGTTTTGTTTCGAATATTGGCTAGATACCCAGATTTATTTTCCATATGGAGCATGTGACCTGCGGTTGTATGCAAAGGGGAAAGCGACATTCGAATTTGATACGAAAGATTGCGTAGGTTATATGGACTATTTAAAAAATACAAATAAATGGGAGACATTTAATGGTTACCTAAATGATGAGTCATTATCTACAGGGACTGCTCTGCGACGTTGTAAAGAGCAGGAATAATTCCAAATATTCCCGCTGCTTGATGCCACCTTATAGATTATCTAACTTAAAACCAATGCTTTTTCGAGATGGATTTGGTTGCTCCTGTTTCTCCAATAGTTCATCAAGATAACGAAATACGATTTCCATGTTCTTATCCTGATTGTCCAATTTGTTCTTTATCTTTTCAATCTCTAAACGGATTTCCTTGTTATCCACGAACATCTGACGGATACGGGTAAATATGCGCATGATCTGGAGTCCTGATGTTCGTATGTCCGAGCATCTTCGATATGCTTTCTATCGGTTCACCGTTCAACAAGGTAACCGGGTATGGGAATTGGTGAGCGTACCAAGGTAACTGGATTTAATTGCATCTGCTGTAATCGGCAACCCCATATCGAAAACACATTGATGGGCATAATAAATGACATTCTGCAATTGGTCAAGATGGGTATTCAATGCCTTTATATTGATTATGCGTCATTCGGTGAGTCAATTTTAACCGTTTTGCCTCACTCACCGAATCACTCACCAAAGTTTTGTGAATTCGCGCGATTTTTGGCAATTGCCTAAAAGCAAAAACCCTGCTAATCGTGCGATTGCAGGGTTTTGTACATTTTGATAGTCTTTGGTGTGATCCCGCTGGGATTCGAACCCAGGACCACTACATTAAAAGTGTAATGCTCTACCAGCTGAGCTACGGAATCATCATTCTTTTAAGAACTACCCTAAGCGTTTCCGTTTAAAGTGATGCAAATATAGGCGTAGGATGCGTATACTGCAAATAAAAATCCCGTATATCTTATACTGTGCTGATTTTAAGGCGTATTAATTACAATTCGTGTTAAAAAATCATTAATTTAAACCCTAAAAGGGGCTTTTTATGGTTAAAAAAGCCCCTTTCCATATAGCTATTCGCCTAAGTTCTCCGCTTCATTTTTCTTCATTGCGATATTATATAACACAAATCCCATGAAAAGGAACACCAGAACGCCTAACAATTCGTAACCTCCTTCACCGAATAGCTTCGTGAAAAGAGGCTGAACATCTACTTTACTCAGACTCGCTTTTACAGAAGGTATAACCATCAGGATCGCCACTACAACCCCGGCCAGTGCTCCCCCGGCAACTAATCCTGTCGCAAATAAATTGCCTGGGCCTAATTCTTCTTCTTCAAGCGTTTTAACTTTCTTACGTTCTCTCCATTCCACAATACCTTTGATTGCACCACCGGCGAAAATAGGAAGGGTAGTGGAAAGGGGTAAATAAGCCCCTACAGCGAACGATAAAGAATTGATGCCACATAGCTCGATGGTGATGGCAATAAATACCCCTACGAGTACATACTGCCAATCTAAGTTAAATGAGAGCATCCCTTTGATAAGAGTGGCCATTAAAGTGGCCTGTGGCGCAGAATACTCTTCGGTACCAATTGCGTGTTTAATACCCTGGGCAAGCATTTCCGGACTCGGGGTATCAAGGACACGTACAGTTAAACCAATGACTATAGAGGATACAATTACACCAATGAATAAGGCTAACTGCTGATATTTAGGTGTTGCACCAATCAGATAACCTGTTTTAAGATCCTGTGAAGTTGCACCAGCATTTGCTGCAGCGATACAGATCATCCCACCCACAACCAATGCCATAGGTTCATATACTTTTCCAGTCCATCCCACGGCAATAAAAATTAGACAGGTACCCATAATTGTGGCAATCGTCATTCCTGATATCGGACTGTTACTTGAACCGATCAAGCCCACAATGCGGCTGGCTACAGTGACGAAGAATGCACCAAATAAGAGGACCAGCACCCCAATGATAAGGTTGCTTAAAATTCCTGCACTTGGAATCTGTGGCAATACCGCAACCAGGATCACCAAAGCCAGACTCCCGATTCCTACAATTTTCAGGGAAAGATCACGCTCTGTACGTTTTGTCTCTGACACCGTTTTTCCATCTTTAATGGAACCCAAGCTGTCTTTGAATGAGGATACAATGGTTGGAATAGTTTTTAACAGTGTAATAAATCCACCCGCTGCTACTGCACCGGCACCAATTTGTTTCACATAGGCCTGGTAAATCGCTGAAGGATAATTACTGAAAGTCTGCGTTATCGGATCCCATCCGCCGGAGCCACCTGCTTTTGTGATATCGGCAAGCAGGCCAAGCTTCACCAGTTGCCCGGCAGCCAATGCAGGGTCAATGAGTGTTGCCAGTAAGGGAATTAATGCGAGCCAGGCCAGCACACCACCGGCAACCAGTACGCCGGCAATTTTTGGACCTATGATGTAACCAACACCGAGATATTCCGGGGTAATTTCACCACTCACCTCTGCTGAGGGAAGAAATTTGTTTGTTTGTGTCGTTACCCAGGTAGGAGCTTCAGAGATCACGTGGAAAACCCTTTGCATCATGGCATATATCATCGCAAATCCTAATCCCCAGAAGGCCGTTTTTGCAAATGAACCACCGCGTTCACCAGCTTTCAGCACAGAAGCACAGGCCGTACCTTCAGGATAGGGTAGGGTGTCATGTTCCTTTACGATCAGTGATTTCCTTAAGGGGATCATCATCAGTGTGCCCAGAACACCACCAAGAATGGCGAGAATCAGAATGGTCATGTAATTGAAAAATGCATCACCGGAACTCTGCCCACCAATGTCTGTACTTAAAAATAAAAATCCGGGTAAGGTAAATACTACACCTGCAGCGATAGACTCACTGGCTGATCCCGTCGTTTGTATGATATTGTTCTCAAGGATGGTGGTTTTAAAGAATTTCTTTCCAAGGGTGATCGCCAATACTGCGATAGGAATTGATGCTGAAACGGTTAATCCTGCTTTCAATGCCAGATAAACGGTCGCCGCTCCAAATATTACCCCGGCAATACAGCCTAATAGGATAGATTTGAGCGTGAATTCTGCAATATTGGCTTCCGCTGGAACGAAAGGCTTAAATTCTTTTTTGTCCATTATTATAAAAATATGCGTTAAAGTTATCGTTTTTCAAGGAATAAACAAGCTGTCTATCCTGTAGGTGAGTACGCTGTGCTGAGGGTTTATTGTTGTTTTTCAGGGTGTTTAATCCTTTTATATGACCTGAAAAATTTAGTATTTAATCAGGTAATGAAACTGAAACAGGATAGTTTAGCCTAAACTTTTTTCCATGTGCGTGATATGCTGTGGAGAAGAATGGCTTCGTCTGGTACTGAATACGCATAAAAATTACCAAAAACCAAATATTTGGTGATGAAATCCAAAATACTTACGGTGCTTTTATATTATTTTTTCATCTTTGGCGGCAAACAACTAATAATGAATAAAGCTATATTTTTAGACCGTGATGGGGTTCTTAACCATGAGATGTACGACTACATCTGCAGAGTAGAAGATTTTGAAGTGCTGGAATACCAGATTCCTCCACTGAAACGTTTTTTTGATGAAGGTTATCTGCTGGTTGTCATCACTAATCAGGGTGGTATCGCTTTAGGGCGTTATACGGAAGAGGCATTAGCCGAAATGCATGAAATTTTATTTAATAAATTCGAAGCACAGGGAGCAGAGATTATTCATGCTTACTATTGCCCGCATCATCCTACAGTCACTGGCGACTGTGAATGCCGCAAGCCTAAATCCGGAATGTTATTGGAAGCTATCGCTGAATACAATATTGATCCGGCATTGTCAGTCATGATTGGAGATAAACCAAGAGATGTGGAAGCGGCAAACGGAGCAGGAGTGAAGGGTATCCTGATCGAACCTGATGAACAGATCGTATATGAAAATGTGAAAGCCGTACTGGATCAGGCTTAAAACAATTTAAGGAGCAGGATCATCAACCTGAAAGTGCAAGGGGAGCAGATGATGAAAACAGGTGATCTCCAAAAACTTTAAACATATAAAAAAACCGGACTGAAATAAATCAGTCCGGTTTTTTTATATGTTATGCAATTGATTAAGCTTTTGCTGCTTCAGCTGCTTTTTTGTGGTCTGCTAAGAAGGTAGCTAAACCGCTATCAGTTAATGGGTGTTTCAATAAGCCTAAAATAGCTGACAATGGGCCAGTCATTACATCTGCACCTAATTTAGCACAGCTGATGATATGCAATGGTCCGCGGATTGAAGCTGCAAGGATTTCTGTTGGGTAACCGTAGTTATCAAAAATTAAACGGATATCTTCAATTAAAGATAAACCTTCAGTACCTATATCATCTAAACGGCCTAAGAAAGGAGATACATAAGTAGCACCTGCTTTTGCTGCCAATAAAGCCTGACCAGCTGAGAAAATTAAAGTACAGTTCGTTCTGATACCTTTTGAAGTGAAATATTTAATCGCTTTGATACCGTCTTTAATCATCGGAACTTTAACAACGATTTTAGCGTCAAGTGCAGCTAAAGCTTCACCTTCCTTGATAATTTCGTCATAAGTAGTAGAGATCACCTCTGCGCTTACTTTATCATCAACAATAGCACAGATTGCTTTATAATGGTTGATAACGTTTTCTTCACCAGTGATACCTTCTTTAGCCATAAGGCTGGGGTTTGTGGTTACACCGTCTAAAATGCCAAGGTCCTGAGCTTCTTTGATTTGATCAAGATTAGCTGTGTCAATGAAAAATTTCATGCTTATATAATTTAAGGAATAATAATTTAATAGTATTTGCAGCGTACGCTTTGAACGGAAGATTTTGCAGTGAAAGCATAGTCGTTCTGAAAAAATAAAAATGGGCAAGCAACCTTTATCGCACCGCTACAACCTCCTACCCTTGCTTCGTTCCCGCCCTGGGGGAGTTCAAAGGGAGCTGATCGTAAAGGACTTGCCCACTGCAAATGTAGCAAAAGAGTTCAGTCTACAAAAGGGTCGGCAAGAAATATTTTTATAAAAAACAGCCTTAATGAGGTAATGGATTGAGATTTAGTGCCTTGTAAGGCAATATTTTTTTAATATTTTTCTTGTTTTGAGGTAAATACTTCGTTTTTGATAGTGTTTTACCGGTTTTTATCTTCCTTTTTGTGCATTTTTCACGCAGAATTTCCCTGGTAATTTTTAAAAACGGAGTCGATTTGTCTGTTTTTTTATGGCTAATGACATGTTTATGACAAAACTAGCCTCCAAGACAGGTGTTTTGATTGGATTTGAAGAAATGCTCAAAGGGGAGTTAAGAAGAACACGTTGCCCGCGAAATATCATTGGACTACAAAAATGCTGCAGGGTTATACTATATGTAATGTAGTTTCAAATATAATATACTGTCAGTGCCCGGGCGGTTCACTGAAAAGCTTATTATAAAAACGGAGCTGAACCGGTTTGTAAATCGCCGATTGAGAGGTTCTGCAGAAACGCAAATGAAGCGGTAATTGGTATGGCAGATCGAACCGCAAACCAAACTATATATATATGATATTGTCATCTGCATAATAATATATACATCTATTGGGGTCTGATATACATTTCAGACCGCAATATACTATATATAATAGGTGTCAGAAATGTGATTAAAATCACTAAATAAAAACATTCTAAATAAGAGTGTTGAGAATTTGATAATTTACGTATGTCTATATTATGAAATTGTCAATGTTAAGGCTATTTTATTGCTTAATTCTTCTTTATTCATAAAAAAAATATCGAATTTATAATTTGAGAAGTATTTTGTTATCTTAGTGTTTCGATTACATTAAGATATGGAACAAAAAGAGGAAAATCAGGGGTTATACAATTCAAGTTTTGAACATGACGCCTGCGGTATTGGTTTTGTTGCTCACGTAAAGGGGAGTAAATCTCAGCAAATCATTTCTGATGCCATTACTATTTTAGAGAATTTAGACCATAGAGGAGCGTGCGGAGCGGAAATCAATACGGGTGATGGAGCCGGTATTATGATACAAGTGCCACATGAATTCCTGTATGACGAATGCCTCAAGATAGGTTTTAGTTTAAATCAATCCGGTGATTACGGGGTTGGTATGCTGTTTTTTCCCAAGGACGTTAGAGCACGTGAAGAATGCCGGGAAGTGATTTATCGCGCTGCGGAAAAGTTAGGACTGGAAGTACTGGGTTTTAGAAAAGTGTTAACCAATTCTTCTGATATTGGTGATACGGCGCTTTCGGTTGAGCCTGAAATGGAACAACTGTTTGTGGCCCGCCCGCTGGAGATTGCTGCCGGTGCCGATTTCGAAAGAAAGTTATACGTTTTTAAGAACTACCTGACTAAAACGATTTTGAATACCGTGAAAGGAGTGAAGTCCGATTTCTATATCGCTTCCTTCTCTTCCCGTACAATTGTATATAAAGGACAGCTGACTTCAATGCAACTGCGTACGTATTTTACGGAGTTGAGCGATAAACGTGTGGTTTCCGCTTTCGGATTAATCCACTCCAGGTTTGCGACCAATACCTTTCCATCATGGAGATTGGCACAGCCTTTCCGTTATATCGCCCACAATGGCGAGATCAATACGCTGCAAGGAAACTTAAACTGGTTCCGTGCAAGTGTGAAATCATTTGCTTCAAGCTATTTTACTGCTGAAGAACTGAATATTTTACTGCCTGTTATTGATGAGACACAATCAGATTCAGGCTGTCTGGATAATATTGTGGAGTTGCTGCTCCATGCGGGACGCTCATTGCCACATGTATTGATGATGCTTATTCCTGAAGCATGGGATGGAAATGAGGATATGAATGAGCTGAAACAGGCTTTCTATAAGTTCCATGCAACTTTAATGGAACCATGGGATGGTCCTGCAGCTATTGCTTTCACTGATGGTAACCTGATTGGTGCTACACTGGATAGAAATGGTCTGAGACCTTCAAGATATGCCATTACTTCTGATGACCGTGTGATCCTGGCTTCTGAATCAGGCGCCCTGGCTTTAGACCAGAGCAAAGTGATTGAAAAAGGAAGACTGACTCCCGGAAAGATGTTCGTTGTGGATATGGAACAGGGAAGGATTATCAGTGATGATGAAATTAAAACCAACGTTTGCAGCCGTCGCCCTTATGCCGACTGGTTGAACCAATACCAGATCCGTCTGGAAGAACTGTCTGATCCACGTGTGGTGTTTACAGGTCTTTCCCATGAATCTATTTTTAAATACCAGCAGGTTTTTGGTTACAGCAGGGAAGATATTGATCTGATCCTGAAACCAATGGCGCTGGAAGGTAAAGAGCCTATCGGTTCTATGGGTACAGATATCCCACTGGCTGTACTTTCTCAGAAACCTCAGCACCTTTCTTCTTATTTTAAGCAATTGTTTGCCCAGGTAACGAATCCGCCAATTGACCCGATCAGGGAAAAAGTGGTAATGAGTTTAGCCGGTTTTATGGGAAACAATGGGAACTTGCTGGAAGAAACGGCAATGCAGTGCCATTGCGTAGGGATTAAACACCCGATATTAACCAACCTTGAACTTGAAAAAGTACGCAGTATTGATACAGGTGTTTTCCAGTCTAAGACATTGCAGACTTATTTCAGGGCAGATGGTAAACCAGGCTCTTTAGCTAAAGGTTTGGAGCGTCTTTGCCGTTATGCGGTGGATGCTGTAGAAGATGGCTTCCAGGTGATTGTCTTATCTGACCGTGCTTTGGATTCTGAACATGCGGCCATTCCTTCATTATTAGCCGTTTCTGCTGTTCACCACCACTTGATCCGTAAAGGATACAGGGGAGCTGTTGGGATTGTTGTGGAAGCAGGAGATGTATGGGAAGTTCACCACTTTGCCTGTCTGATTGGTTTCGGTGCAACTGCCATTAACCCTTACCTGGCTTTGGAAACGATTACCGATTTCCAGCAGGAAAGCAACCTTAAACCAGAGAAATTATTCCAGAACTATATCTATGCAGTAAACAGCGGATTGCTGAAGATCTTCTCTAAAATGGGAATCTCTACCTTACAATCTTATCATGGTGCACAGATTTTCGAAATCTTAGGTATCCATAAAAGTGTGGTAGATAATTATTTCAGTGGTGCTGTTTCCAGAATCGGCGGCTTAGGTCTCGATGAAATTGCCCGTGAAGCCTTAATTAAACATGCAAGGATATTTGGTAAAAACACCCGTCCTGACCTGATTCTGCCTACCGGTGGAAATTACAAATGGAGAAGAAAAGGTGAACAACATTTGTTTAACCCTCAAACTATACACTTATTACAAAACGCTACTCGTAAAAACGATTACAATACTTTCAAACAATACAGTAAACTGGTGAATGAGCAGACCACACAGGCTTATACCATCAGGGGATTGTTTGATTTCAACTATAACCGCCCTTCCGTTTCTTTAACTGAAGTGGAACCTGTTGAAGCTATACTCAAACGTTTTGCTACGGGAGCGATGTCTTTTGGGTCTATTTCCCATGAAGCACACTCTACGCTGGCGATTGCCATGAACAGGATAGGTGGAAAAAGTAATACCGGTGAAGGTGGCGAGGATGAACTGCGTTATGAAGTATTGCCTAACGGCGATTCCATGCGCTCTTCGATTAAACAGATCGCGTCTGCACGTTTTGGTGTAACAAGTAATTATTTAACCAATGCGGATGAGCTGCAGATTAAGATGGCTCAGGGTGCTAAACCGGGAGAAGGTGGACAGCTGCCGGGCCACAAAGTGGACGACTGGATCGCTAAAGTTCGTCATGCTACACCTGGAGTAGGCCTGATTTCTCCTCCTCCGCACCATGATATTTATTCTATTGAAGATTTGGCTCAGCTGATCTTCGACCTGAAAAATGCCAACAGGGCAGCCAGGATTAATGTGAAACTGGTGTCTAAAGCTGGTGTAGGTACTATTGCAGCCGGTGTTGCGAAAGCACATGCCGATGTGGTCCTGATTTCTGGTTTTGACGGAGGTACTGGAGCTTCTCCATTAACTTCTATTCAGCATGCAGGTTTACCATGGGAGCTTGGCCTGGCAGAAGCACACCAGACACTGGTTAAAAACCGTCTGCGCAGCAGGGTGGTTGTACAAACCGACGGACAGCTGAAAACCGGTCGTGATATCGCGATTGCAACGTTATTAGGCGCTGAAGAATGGGGTGTGGCAACAGCTGCACTGGTGACTTCAGGCTGTATCATGATGAGAAAATGTCACCTGAATACCTGCCCGGTAGGGGTGGCTACACAGGATCCTGATCTGAGAAAATTGTTTACAGGAGATCCCGACCATGTGGTGAACCTGTTCCATTTCCTTGCGGAAGAACTCCGTGAAGTGATGGCCGAGTTGGGTTTCAGAACTGTAGAGGAAATGGTGGGCCAGTCAGATGCCTTAACTTTACGTCCGGTTGATAAAAATGACTGGAAACTAAAAGACCTTGACCTGTCGGCTATCTTGTATAAAGCACCTGATAATGGGGTGAGTCTGTACAATACAGAAAAACAGGACCATGGTATTGACAATGTACTGGATCATGAACTGATTAAAACGGCTCAGCCTGCCTTATTGAATAAAGAGCCTGTTTTCAGGGAATTCGAAGTGATCAATACCGACCGCGCCATTGGTACCATGTTATCTAATGAAGTGTCTAAAGTATATGGTGCTGCAGGTTTGCCGCAGGATACCATTAACTTTAAATTCCACGGTTCTGCGGGACAGAGTTTTGGTGCGTTTGCAACAAGAGGGGTTTCCCTTGAACTTGAAGGGGAAGGAAATGATTATGTAGGTAAAGGTTTATCCGGTGCCCGCTTATCGGTTTATCCTTTCAAAGAGGTGAAATATGTTCCTGAACAAAATATCATTATCGGTAACGTTGCCCTTTATGGTGCAACTTCAGGAGAGTTGTTTGCCAGAGGTTTAGCCGGTGAAAGGTTTGCCGTGAGAAACTCGGGTGCTACAGCGGTAGTGGAGGGACTTGGTGACCATGGTTGTGAATACATGACCGGTGGTGAAGTGCTGGTGCTCGGCAATACCGGTAGCAATTTTGCTGCAGGTATGAGTGGTGGTGTGGCCTGGATTTATGATGTGAATGGTGATTTCCCCAATAAATGTAACAAGGAAATGGTTGATCTCGATCCTTTGAATGAGGAAGATGAGTTACGGATCAATAGCTTACTGAAAAAACATATCCAGTTGACAAATAGTAAACTGGCTGAGTTTATCTTAAGCGATTGGTCGACACAGTCAGCACATTTTATCAAAGTATTCCCTAAAGAATACAAAGCAGTTTTATTGAAAAGAAGCACTAAAGTAAAAACATCATAATAATGGGAAAAGTAACTGGATTTTTAGAGTATGAAAGAACTGCTCCAGCAAAACAAGATGCCAAATCACGTTTGCAGCATTACAATGAGTTTGTAGTGGCTTTTGAGCAGGAGCAGGTGAAACAGGAATCTGCAAGGTGTATGGATTGCGGTGTTCCATTTTGCCAGTCGGGCTGCCCGCTGGGGAATGTGATCCCGGAATTTAATGACGCCGTATATAAAGGAGAATGGGAGCTTGCTTCAACTATCCTGTTGAGTACGAATAACTTTCCTGAATTCACAGGCAGGATTTGTCCGGCACCATGCGAATCTGCGTGTGTGCTTGGAATTAACAAATCACCAGTGTCTATCGAGGAAATTGAGAAGCATATTATTGAAATTGCCTTTTCAAAAGGATATATTAAGGCAGAAGAACCGCTTATCCGTTCAGGCAAAAAGGTAGCTGTAATTGGTTCTGGCCCTGCCGGATTGGCAGCAGCTGCACAGTTGAATAAAGCCGGCCATGAGGTTGTCGTTTATGAGCGTGATGATACCCCGGGAGGATTGCTGAATTATGGTATTCCCGATTTTAAACTGCAAAAAGATGTGGTGACAAGAAGGATTGCCCTGATGGAAAAAGAAGGTATCCAGTTTAAATGTAACGCCAATGTAGGGGTGAACGTAGAATTGAATACATTGCTGAGAGAATTTCAATCCATCGTTTTAGCTGGTGGTTCGACTGTTCCGCGCGATCTATCAGTTAAAGGCAGGGAAGCCAAAGGGATTCACTTTGCGATGGATTTCCTTAAACAGCAAAACAAAAGAGTACGTAATTTCTCCTTCGACCAGGAAGCCATCCTGGCTACAGGAAAAGACGTGATCGTTATCGGTGGTGGTGATACGGGGTCTGATTGTATTGGAACTTCAAACCGTCAGGGAGCAAAATCTGTGACCCAGTTTGAGATCATGCCGATGCCTGCAAATCAGCGTACTGCAAATATGCCATGGCCATCATTCCCGATGTTGCTTAAAGTGACTTCTTCACATGAAGAAGGCTGCGAAAGAGCCTGGGGAGTGAATACCAAGGAATATATTGCCGATGAAAATAATCAGTTGAAAGCATTGAGGGTAATAGATGTAGAATGGGAGATCGATGCTGTGGGAAGACCGGTAAATTTCAAAGAAATTGAAGGTACAGAACGTGAACTTCCTTGTCAGCTGGTATTACTGGCAATGGGTTTCCTGCATCCTCAGAAAGAAGGCCTGATTGAGAAATTGGGTGTCGAGCTGGATAACAGGGGAAATGTGAAAGCCGAAGAAGGTAAATATCAGACCAATATTGCGAAGATATTTGCTGCGGGTGACATGAGACGCGGACAATCACTAGTGGTATGGGCAATTTCTGAAGGCCGCGAGGCTGCAAGGAAGGTGGACGAATACCTGATGGGAGAGAGCCGTTTGCCAACAAAGGATGGTATTCCTTATGCTTAACCTGTATCTAAAATAGCGAATACAAACAAACCTTAAATAGTACTAACCAAAGAAGCACCGGATAATTCTGGTGCTTCTTTTTTTGTTAATGATTATGAATGAAACCGGCTAAACCTCTTCTATAAACGCAATTTGGCATAAAAATCCCAAAGGACAATCCCTGCCGAGATGACGATATTGAATGAATGTTTTGTTCCAAACTGGGGAATTTCAATACATTTATCGATGGTTGCCATCACGTCCTCATGGACTCCATTGACTTCATTGCCGAAGATTAACGCATATTTTTTTGTGGTATCAGGTTTAAAAGTATTCAGCATAATGCTTTCACTGGCCTGTTCAATGGCAATGATCTCATACCCTTTTTCCTTCAATTCTTTTATGGCATCCAGTGTATCCTCATAGTGAACCCATTCTACAGATTGTGTGGCTCCCAGTGCTGTCTTTTCAATTTCACGGTGTGGTGGCTGTGCGGTAATGCCGCACAGCACCATTTTTTCTATAGCGAAACCATCGGCAGTACGGAAGGCTGAACCCACATTATGCATGCTGCGTACGTTATCGAGAACGACCACCACAGGAAGTTTATCCTGTGATTTAAACTCTTCCACACCTACACGGTTTAATTCTTCAGATGTTAATTTTTGCATGCCGCAAAAATAGAATTAAATTGCGGATGCGCCATTGCCAATTTCACTTACATATACGCCTGGGGCGTAGCCGATCTTTTCTTCGTAGTATGCTGTGATTTTTTTACTGAAATCATCTTCAGCTCCCTTTTTTAAGATCGCTATGGCACATCCACCAAATCCGGCACCAGTCATACGTGCACCGGCAACCTCAGGGTAGGAAGCACAGAATTCCACTACGGTATCCAGTTCCTTGCCACTTACTTCATATAATTCTTTGAGTGATTGGTGTGAAGCGTACATCAGGCCGCCAAATTCAGCCAGGTTACCTTCGCCTAATGCTTTGGCAGCCAGACTTACCCTGTCGTTTTCTTCTACCACATGGGTTGCCCGTTTAAGGACAGTTGCATCGGTGATCAGGTGGCTGTAAGAGGCGAATTGATCTGCCGTAAGTTCACACAGGTTGTTTAGGCTAAGCTCCTGGTTGAGAAATTTCAAGGCAGCAGCACATTCTTCCACACGTTCATTGTATTTAGATTCCGCCAGTCCTCTTGGTTTATTCGAATTGATAATCATCAATACATGGTCGCCAAGTTCACAGTCCACAAGCTGATAATCCAGTGTGTCGCAATTCAGTACAATCGCTTTATCCTTTTCCCCAAAAGCTACCGCAAACTGATCCATGATACCACTGTTCAGGCCAATAAAATCATTTTCCACTCTTTTGGCCATTTTTACCAGGGATAACAGGTCGTAATTAAGACCTAAAAATTCTGTTAATGCATAAGCAGTAACAATCTCAATGGATGCTGAAGAAGAAAGCCCGGATCCGATAGGAATATTTCCATAATAAAGGAGGTCGAAACCTGATGGGATTTTAAAATCTTTCAGGATTTCATTAAATACACCAAGCGGATAGTTATACCATCCTTTACCATCTTTCACATAACTCGTCTGAAGTGGAATTTCCGCTTCTTGCTCGAAGTTTACACTCTTAAACCGGATGACATTATCGTCATTCGGGGACATGCACAGCCAGGTGCCTAAAGTAATTGCACAGGGGAAAACCAATCCTCCGTTGTAGTCAATGTGTTCGCCGATAAGATTTACCCTTCCCGGGGTAAAAAAAGTTGCTGCAGGTTGTTTTTTGTAAGCATCAAAGAATTTAATGGCTAAATCGTCTTTCATTATAAATATCTGGTTAAAAATTACTTTCTGTGTTAAGATAATACTCTAATTATTTGTAGTATTGTTTCCATGTATAAATGGAGAGCAATATACAATTTATGAAAGCAAATCAAATCAGCACTGGAAAAATTATTGACGGAAAAGAAGTATTCGCACTGGAACTTCAGAATTCCCGTGGCAGTTATGCTAAAATTTATAATTATGGAGGGATCATCAGCGAGTTCGTTGTGACGAATGCGCAAGGGGAGAAGCAGAACATTTTATTGGGTTTTGATGATTTCGATGGTTATCTTTCTGAAGACTACCTGTCAAATTATCCTTATCTTGGGGTTGTTGTCGGTCGTTATTCCAACAGGATAAAAGATGGCCGGTTCAGTATTAATGGTAAGGAATACCAGATGACTAAAAATCTTCATGGAGGGACTACAGGTTTCGACAGGAAGGTTTGGGATATCTTACCCACAGTAGATCCGAGCCTGACCTTACAATATATCAGTCCCGCAAATGAAGAAGGCTTCCCTGGAACTTTAACCGTACAGCTTACGATTAAATTAACGGATGAGGATGAACTGATTCTGGATTATAAGGCGATTACAGATGAGCCAACGGCGATTAACCTGACCCACCACAGCTATTTTAACCTGGAAACCAATGGAGGGAATATATCGGAACACTTCCACAGAATGCCTGCAAGCCACTACCTGCAGCAGGATGAGGATTATACAGTGACTGGTGTCGTTTTACCCGTAGAAGGAACTATACATGATTTTCTGGGCGGCAAACGGATAGGACAGGATATGGATCCGGCCGAAGGTTATGATCAGAGTTATGTTCTGGATAAGCCGTATGGAGAGCTGGGACTGGCTTCAGAAACAATGGCAGCCTCCTCTGGGTTGAAACTGGAAGTCTATACCACTGAGCCCATCGCTCATTTTTATACGGCAAAGTACCTGGATATACCAAACGGAAAAGGCGATAAAGTATTCGGTCCTTTCAGTGCATTCTGCGTGGAAACACAGCATCATCCCAATGGAATCAATATTCCGGAGTTTCCAACTACGGTTTTATTGCCGGGTGATACCTATATGCAAACCACTATTTTTAAGGTAAGCCAATAAATTTGAAACAGGCTTTTCTTATGCTGTAGGAAAAGCCTGTTTTATGTAGGGAATGCTGTCTCCATGAACTATAGAGATTCATAGCGACTGCCTATGGCCTCAGCATGTTGACGCATGAGAAGTTTTTTTATTAAACATTCTTATTTATTCTGCTGTTGAACTGATAAAGAAAACTGATCATGTATAAATTAAAAATTATAAGTGCGACAGTAAGACCAGGTAGAAAAGGACCAGTTGTGGCCAGCTGGGTGCAGGAATTAGCCATAAAATCAGGATGGTTTGAAGTTGAACTCATTGACCTTGGTGAGCTGAAATTGCCATTGATGGATGAACCCAATCACCCTTCAATGAAGAACTACCAGCATGAACATACCAAAAACTGGAGTGCTAAAATTGAAGAGGCAGATGCTTTTATTTTTGTAACCGGAGAATATGACTTTGGATATCCTGCTCCTTTGCGCAATGCGCTGGAGTACTTATATAAAGAATGGAATTTTAAGGCGGCAGGTATTGTGAGTTATGGTGGGATTTCTGCTGGTACACGTGCGGCAAATGCATTGAAAAATGATTTGGCCACATTTAAGGTCGTACCTTTGTATGAAATGGTGAATATTCCATTTTTCACGGAATTTCTGACTGATGAAGAGGGGTTTGAACCGACCGAAAAATCAGCTAAGGCAGCAGGTGTACTGTTCAAAGAGCTGGTAAGGTGGACAAAAGGATTAAAGATCATTAAGGCCGATGTATAGTGTCTGATGGTTCATACATAACTAATTGTAAAATATAGATGAAAGTAGATATTTGGTCGGACGTAAGGTGTCCGTTTTGTTATATTGGCAAACGTAAATTCGAAATGGCGCTGGAAAAGTTTGCACATAAAGATGAGGTGGAGATTGAATGGCACAGTTTTGAGCTGGATCCGAATACGGTAACACGTCCTGAACTCAATGCGACGGATTACCTTGCAACAATAAAAGGACAAAGCCGTGAATGGGCGGAGGAGATGAATGGATATGTAAGTAATGTCGCTGCTGAAGTTGGCCTTCAATTTCATCTGGATCATTCTGTCGTTGCCAATTCTTTTCAGGCACATCGTCTTATTCAGTATGCGAAATCGCATCAGCTGGGGGATGAAATAGAAGAGAAATTATTTATTGCCTATTTCACAGAGGGGAAGAACATTGATGACAAGAAAGTCCTTGCTGAAATAGGTGCGGGGGTTGGATTGGAAATTACTGCGCTTGAAGCGATGCTGGACAGTGAGGCTTTTTCTGATGAAGTGCGCCTGGATGAAAAGGCCGCGCAGCAAATTGGTATTACCGGTGTTCCATTTTTTATCTTTGACCAGAAGCTTGCAGTTTCAGGTGCGCAACCACCGGAAACGTTTCTTGGAGCAATGGAGCAGGCATGGGGCAATGTACCTGCCAAATAGGATGTGCTGAACAATAAATTCAAACTTGAAAAGATTAAAATAAATATATGTATAAACCCTATTTTCTGTCGGTATTGGTGTTACAGCTGACATTGATATTTGCTGTTCCATCCTTTACACAGGCACAAAATGCTGTACAGCGATTTGATGATAGGGTTTTAATTGATCTTTCCAATCATAGAACACCCCAAAAAACGGGAGTCTTCCTGTTTTTATCAAAATATAACACTGCAGTAAATCTGGCCGTACCGGCCGGATTACTTGCCGGTGGTGTGATTGGTGATGATAAAGGGATGCGCCAGAACTCGCTGTACGTGTTCAGTAGTACGGCATTGAATTTTGGTTTCAATAACCTGATGAAAGTCATCTTCAAACGTAAGCGTCCGTTTAATGCAAATACGAATATCCATGCGGTGTATCAGCCCACAAGTTATTCCTTCCCCTCGGGTCATGCTTCTTCTTCTTTTACTACTGCAACTGCATTATCACAAGCCTATTCAAAATGGTATGTGGTTGCTCCAGCATATCTATGGGCTGGTTCTGTGAGTTTTTCCCGGTTATATCTTGGGGTTCATTATCCTTCTGATGTTGCGGTAGGTGCGCTTACTGGTGCAGGCACAGCTCTTTCCCTGCGTTCCTTACGCCCTGATTAGGTGGTAAATTCTTCCTTTGGTTTCTATACTTGGTTTCATTAGTTTCCCTTCTTAGCATTATGATGGGGATAAAACAAATGATTCCCTTCTGGCCAGCAATTTCATCATAAGCTGAATCTCTTCACTTATGTCCAGATGCAGCTGTATACCGAAAAAATAAACAGCAAAAAAAATGAGGCTGGATTCATTTCTTAATCTAGGTTAATGCCGGGGCATTTTAAGCACCCTATTTTTGTTGTATACGAATTGATCACAAACATTACAACAAATAACTATTTATATCATGGCACAAACAGTCTTACATACAGCAGCATCCCGTGGCGGAGCAGATCACGGATGGTTAAAAAGTTCACATACCTTCAGTTTTGCAGGTTATTACAATCCTGAACGTGTTAATTTTGGTGCATTAAGGGTTTTAAATGATGATACTGTAGATGGAGGAATGGGCTTTGGTGAACATCCTCATGACAACATGGAAATTATCTCTATTCCTTTAGAAGGAGCTCTTCAGCATAAAGACAGTATGGGTAATGTGGCTACCATTGAACCTGGTGAAATTCAGGTGATGAGTGCCGGAACCGGAATTTACCATACAGAATACAATAAAGATAAAAGTAAACCTGTTAAGTTTCTTCAGATCTGGATATTTCCAAATCAAAGAAATGTAGAACCCCGGTATGATCAGCAGAAGATTGCTACTACAGAGCAGCCCAATCAGCTCGTACAGGTACTTTCTCCTGATGCAAATGATGCTGGAGTTTGGGTGCATCAGGATGCCTGGTTTAATATGGGGAAACTGACAACAGGCACTGAGGTGGATTATACCTTTAAAAAGACAGGTAATGGAGCTTATGTTTTTATCCTCGAAGGAAAGGTTAGTATTGACGGACAGGAGCTTTCCAGAAGGGATGGTTTCGGAATCTGGGATACCGGTAAATTCAGCATCACTGCAATTGAAGATGCTGAAGTATTGATCATGGATGTTCCAATGGTATTTTAGTGATGGAAGCACAATTAGAAATTCTGGTTGTCGGTACCCATCGGGAGATCCTTGCCACAGTATTACGTTTACTGAATGCGAAGGAAGATTGGAATGCCACGGGTGTGGGCAGTGCTGATGAAGTCTTGAATAAATGCAGGGAAAAAGAGTACCAGGTATTGTTACTGGGCGCAGGACTCAAGGAAGAGGTAGAGCTCAGCCTGACCAGGGAAGTGAAGTTCATTTACCCAGACATTCATGTCATTCCGCATTATGGGGGAGGAAGCGGATTATTATATGCAGAAATCTATCTTGCTATACAATCATAAAACGAGGCTGTATCATTAATCAAAATCATCATTCGTAACAGAATTTAATTTTGAACAGCCACTAATAAGAATACAATAAAAAACGGCAATTTTCAGATAGAAAATTGCCGTTTTTTATTGAAATGAAGACTGCAATAAAATATTATTTGGAAGCTTTGAGGCTAAATTGAATTATGATACAGCTTCGTTTCAGGTAAGATTTCGAGCTTAGCCGAAAACCTTCTTAAACATTGTCGATGCTTTCTTTTGCTGCTGCTTTAGCATCATCTTTAGCTTCTGCAAACTTAGTTTTCACTGAATCTACAGCTCTATCTTTTAAATCGGCAAGATCATCTGCACCGGTTTGTAATTTATCTTTGTAAGTCTGGAACTTATCTTTTGCTGCCACTGTTAAATCTTCAGCTCCGGTTTTAATCTTTTCTTTATAAGAATCAAGTTTGTCCTTTGTGGTATCAGCCAGATCTTTAGATTTATCTGCAATCAAATTCCTGGTTTCAGCACCACTAGCAGGAGCAAACAGAAGTCCCAGTGCTGCACCCACTGCTAATCCACTTAGAAGTGCAATTACCACAGGTGTTTTATCAGTCTGATGTGTCAGATGGTCATTAATTAATTTTTTGTAATTCATGGCTACTAATTTTTATGATTAAACGGATTATAATTCTGGTTATAGTTATCACCAACTATTGTTGTGCGTACCAAACTCAGTTCAAAAACCAGTCCATATTTGATTGATCAGAGAATAATACCAATAAAAATGGAAATATTATTCTCTGTAAACCAATGATCCACAATTAATAACAGTATTTGTATCATAAAATCGGCAGCTTACTCCGCTGCTTTGTCTTCGTGTTCAATAGATAGTACACCATCTCCTTCAACAAAAAAGCAGATTAAGGCGAGAAAAATTGCCGCACAGAACCAGAAGAGTGAGTAGGGAGCAAATATATGGGTTTGCATACTCACGAAAATGATTGCCGCAATTACTGCCAGTATATTAAATACGCATGATTCTCTTGTATGTGTACCCAGGGCTATAAGTATTCCTCCAATAATATGCACCACAATAATCAGGTGTGCGATAAGGCTAATGGATAATGCGGTAGTCAGCATTGCACTGTGCATCAAAACCGTAAAATAATGCAGATTTGAAGCTAAAGCAACCCCATTGATGATAAGCGTAAGGCCTAAGGCTATTCTAACATAGTCGAGCCATTGTGGGTGGTGACGGTCACCCCAGTTCTGAATTTTAGTTAGTAAGTTCATAATCTTATTATTTTGGTTAGGAATTAAATTATACATTAAATATAAGGAAACATCCCCTTACATTTCTGTGACGATTAAACGGGAAATATGTGATTGTTATCAGTTTTTTGTACTTTCCTCTGGGATTTTTTAATTGCCGGGACAGGATCTTTTCTGAATGGTAAAAGCCGTTAAGAAGTGCGGGAAGCGATGTTATTCCTTTAAAATGTAAAATTTCATGTCTTTAACGGGTTAGCCGTAAAATATTTCTTAATATTATGGAATTAAAGACTTAACTATCGGCCATTATATTATTTTTGTGGCCGATTAATAGAGAATAAATTTGACTTCCTTCCATGACCAAAAATAATAATGTGAACAAAACAGTTGATGTGGTATTAATCGGCGCTGGTATTATGAGTGCTACACTCGGTGTTTTGTTAAAAGAACTATCACCAGAATTGACGATTGATATCTATGAGCGCCTGGACGTTGCAGCGGCAGAAAGTTCTGATGCCTGGAATAATGCCGGTACAGGCCATTCGGCTTTTTGTGAATTAAATTATACCCCACAGTCGCCCGATGGGTCTGTAAAAACAGCAAAGGCGGTGGCCATAGCTGAGTCATTTGAAGTGTCAAAACAATTCTGGTCATTCCTGGTTGCAAACAATATTGTAGGCTCTCCTGAAACCTTCATCAAAAGTATCCCGCACATGAGTTTCGTATGGGGCAGGGAAAATGTCGATTTCTTAAGGAAAAGGTTTGAGAAACTCACGGAATGTGAGTTGTTCAAAGGCATGACTTATTCTGAAGATCCGAAGGAAATTGCGGAATGGATTCCATTGGTCATGGCCGATCGGGATCCTGCTGATCAGGTAGCCGCTACACGCATGTTATTGGGGACTGACGTGAACTTCGGATCCCTGACCAAAATGATGTTAAACAATTTACAGGGCAAACCGGATGTGAAAATGGAATTCAATCAGGAAGTCCGTAAACTGAAAAAGACGGATGATGATCTGTGGGAGCTCAAAATTAAGGATGCCAGTACTGGTGACAAGAAAAAGATAAAAGCAAAATTCGTCTTTATTGGTGCCGGAGGTGGTTCACTCTATTTGCTGGAAAAATCTGGTATTCCTGAAGGAAAGGGCTTTGGTGGATTTCCTGTGAGCGGACAGTGGTTAAAATGTGTGAACCCGGAAGTCATTGATAAACATAATGCGAAAGTATACGGTAAGGCGGCTGTCGGTTCTCCTCCAATGTCTGTTCCACATTTGGATACCAGGATGATTGATGGGAAAAGGGCATTGCTGTTTGGTCCATATGCCGGTTTTTCTACACGTTTCTTAAAGAATGGTTCCTTAATGGACTTGCCTCTTTCTATTAAATTTAACAATATCCGCCCTATGATTGCGGCTGGATTAGATAATATACCGCTTACAAAATACCTGATTGACCAGGTTAGACAATCTCCGGAAGACCGTCTCGTAGCCCTTAAGGAATATCTTCCGGGAGCTGAAATGAAAGACTGGGAACTGGAAACTGCCGGCCAGCGAGTACAGGTAATTAAGAAGGACGAAAAGCTTGGTGGAGTACTGGAGTTTGGTACTGAAGTTGTTTCTGCTGCAGATGGCTCTATTGCGGCTTTGCTAGGCGCTTCACCTGGTGCTTCCACAGCAGTTTCAATCATGGTTACCCTGCTCGAACGTTGTTTTGGTGAGAAGCTGAAGTCGGCCGAATGGCAGGCCAGACTGAAACAGATGATCCCATCTTACGGTAAGAAACTAAACGAAGATGCACAGTTAGCAGAGAAAATCCGGGCGCAGACTACAGCAGTACTTCATTTGAAGGTAACGGAGTAGTTTTGTCTTCAGGTTGGTGTTTCCACCTTCTGTGACTCCATAACCAGTATGCTGGTTCTTCACGGATAATATTTTCAAGAAAGCGGACATGCAGATCAGTGATTTCGTGTCCGTTTGTCTTTGAGGGATCCATCACCAGTGGGATACAGTCTATTTCGTAATATCCCTTTTTCACTACACTCACTTTGATGTAAAATACCGGCCTGTTGGTCTTTTTAGCGATTTTCTCAATACCCAACTGAATAGCTGTGGGTTGATTTAAAAAGTTGATCCAGTAATGTGATTCATTCTTTGGTGGTGCCTGGTCATTTCCGAAACAAAATACGGTGGACAGCTCTTTGGTTTCTGTAAGTGCCCTGTAAGTTTGCTTCATGGGTGTCATGTTGTTTCCGAACCGTGTTCTGATCTGGTAAAACCAGTTGTCAAATACCTTATTTGAAAGCGGTTTATAGATAGGATAGCTGCTGGCTTCAAAGTTGAGTCCGAATGCCAGTGTTCCCCATTCCCAGTTGCCATAATGTGCGGAACAAACCAATACACTCGTCCCTTGATTCAGGTATTCCTTAATTCTGTCGGTATTCTTAAATACGTACCTTTTCTGAAGCTCTGCTTTGGTTATGGTAGACATTTTTACAATTTCTACAATGACAGCCGCAAGGTATTTGAAAAAGCGCTTCTCGATGGTGATAATCTCCTGTACTGTTTTTTCAGGGAAGGCATCCGTCAGATTTTTCCTCACTACTTTCTTCCGGTAACCAAATACATGGTATAATGCCCAATAGGCCAGAGTGGCGAACAGGTAAAGCACTTGCATAGGTAGGAGGGAGATGATGTATATAAAAAAAATACCTATATAAGAGAACGCCTTATTTAACATGCCGAGTGATTAGTTTGCAAACATATAAGTAATAATGTCTTTTCCGCTAAAAAATGCTTAAATTTTATAATTTATATCATGCTGGAGGTTTTCAGTTCTTAATAGTTGATACAACCTGCATAGGAAACAACAGATTGGAGTGGACTGATGGAGAAATCTGAAAAATAATATGCTTGAAAAACAGCTTGTTGTATGTTTAAACACATTTTTGTATGATCATTATTTGTAAACACGTGATAAATTTCTACCTTTGCAATCCCAACAAAAAGGGAATGATTCCGTAGCTCAGCTGGTAGAGCATTACACTTTTAATGTAGTGGTCCTGGGTTCGAATCCCAGCGGGATCACAGAGAATAGTATAAAAACTACGTAAAAGCTTGCAAATCAAATGATTGCAAGCTTTTTTGTTTGCCGGAAAAACCCAAAATATGCATTAAATCGCATAAAAAAGTGAGTAATTCGGTGAGTAGTTTTACATAGAGGCATACTCACTGGAAACGATGTAAATTATTGATTTACAGAAATACTGAAAGATACGCTTGTGATGAAACTACCGATTTTCCCCGAAAGCTTGCCATCTGTTGTATTTGCATATACAATTAAAATTACAGATGATAGGTGCCCGCAGTATGTGATAGATAAAGCGTTTTTAAACAACGAACCAATAGTTCAGAAAGACGGCAAACTGGTTTAATGTTAAAGATGTCTGTTTTGGAGATGTTACCGGGACTTAATCAAAAAGTTAAATAAATGTTAAATAGCTGTGGTAAATTTGGCGATGTCATTTTTATTTATTCTTTTTAGGAAACGAACTAATATGAAAAAGAAGATTCTGATATCGTTGGTACTGATTGTAGCACTGGGCTGTAAAAAAACTAAATTTAGCGATGACAACACTAACCTCTATAAGTGGAAAAGAGATATGTATAGAGCACCAGTGCAAAAGGATGAACCTTCCTTGTTTTATTCCAGAAATGGAACGCTTGCAAGAAATAATAGCGCTGTTTTTATATGCTCAGACTTTGTTGTTTTGACTGAATACCTTAAGGATAAACAACAAGACAGCATCTATAAAGCCAGTGGCGGGATGCAAGTTTATAAGTATGAAAAATTGGAAAGAGTCGGCAAGTAACTTAATCATTGGGGCTCTGATATCTTGACTGCATATTTTTTTTATATTTTTGAAAAAAATCTTATATTTAATTATAGCAGTTGCAGCTAAAACGTATTGAAAAAAAGGTGAGCGATTAGGTGAGTTGAAATCGAAAACCGCATAAAATACTATTTAAGCGCTGATTTTAGCACCAGGTTCGAATCCCAGCGGGATCACATTAAAGACTATCAAAGTGTATAAACCCTGCAATCGTACGATTAGCAGGGTTTATGCTTTTACGGGATATGCTAATTATACGATAAATCCCATAAAAATGCGCGTCATTCGGGGCGTCGTTCTTTAGATATATATTATATAATTAACCCATTAGGCAAAATTAACCGATGTTCAGAACAACATCGGTTAATTTATAAATTTTCCAGCCAGTCATCTCCAACTTTTTCGCAAACTAAGGTTTCCCATCTAATTTGATCAATTCCGGATCATTAATAATTGGCGTAGCTGATAAATTAAGTTTTACCGGTTTCAACTGACTTTCGATTGCAGAATAAAAAGAAAACTTTTTATGAGAACCGGTGATTATTTTCTGGACACAAAAATATGAGTCATATGCTTTATCATCGCTACCCTGAATAATCGGGTATTCATAGATTTTTTCTTTTTTCACCTCCCACCGTCCATTGGTCTCTTTACTCAACACTTCTCCCAGATAACACACCATTGGTAAAAACATATCTGCTTCCCGTATGCCATCTTTTTCTAATTCAGTATATTTATCGTCTATAGTAAATAAAGATTTTAAAGTAAAATCATATTCCTCTGATCCAAAATAATCATTAAATATTTTCAGGTAGACATTCTTATCCGCAATGATTTTCTCTGGTGGTGGTGGTGACAGTAGCACACTATCGGCCTCTAAAAGGTCATTGTAAAGATCTACAAATGGCACAAGCCAGGCATAAGTATCAAAAAAAAGAACTGATCGCCCATCCTTTAATAAGCAGCCATTCTTAGCTTTATAGCGTCCCAAAACACTTTTGACAATTTTTGTTGCATTCCAGTCCTGTTTTAATACCACTCTTGCTTCTTCCAGTGAAATGATTTTAATATCCATCGTCATAAAATGATTTACATTTCCCAGTAAACGTTGTTGACCGAGGCATAATACTAATATAATAAGTATTCCAATATTTTTCATCATGGTATAGATAGTGGTAAAGTTGTTGCCCTAAAATTTGTATCTAATCGAAGGAATTGGGGAATAACAACTACTGATTCCCAAAAGAGACTCTTTAAACAAAAATAGCCTCTTTTGGGAATTCTAACAATGATTTCAGTTCCCAATTAACAGAATCACTGTAGTCAATAACACATTCCATTGTCCTTCATTTTTTGAATCTAAAAACCATACATCCCCCCAGACACGGAAATTTGCTCTCCCGTAATCCAGGCTGAATCGTCGGAAGCAAGAAATACGGCAACTTTGGCAATATCTTCGGGCTGACCTCTGCGACCAAGTGGTGTTTTGGCAATAAACATTGTTTCATACTCACTACCCGTAGTGACACCAGCACTATGGGCACCTTCTGTTTCTGTTGCACCTGGCAAAATAGAATTGATACGGATGTTCTTTGCACCCAGTTCTTTCGATAAAGAAATCGTTATGGCGTCTAATGCTGCCTTAGTGGCAGAGTACAACGAGGCTGTCGGAAGGGGCATTTTGCTGGCACCCGAACTGATATTGATGATATTGCCGCCCTTATCGCTAAACAGTTTCAACGATGCCTGGATCGTAAGTATAGCTCCCAAGACATTGACATTGAAATGCTGATGGAAATTTTCTGCTGATACCTGTTCAATAGGGGTATATCCTTGAAAAGCTGCGTTGTTTACCAAAATATCCAATGTGCCGAAAGCCTTATCTGTTTCTTCAAACAGCCTGATGACATCTTCTTCTTTCGATACATCGCCCTGTACCGAAATGGCTATTCCTCCATTATCGGTTATGTCTTTCACCACTTTTTCCGCTCCTTCTCTGCTTGATGCATAATTTACAACAACTTTTGCGCCTTCCGCTGCAAAATGTTTTGCGATAGCGGCACCTATTCCTTTTGATGCACCGGTAACTATCGCTACTTTGTTTTTTAATTTATTCATTATTTTTATTATTTAGGATTTGAACAATAAACTATTACTGCTTTAATGAAGTTTATTTTATGGAGAAGGCATTGGCCATACCACCATCTGCCAGGATATCGGCGCCTACAATGAATGTTGAATCGTCGGAGGCTAAAAACACAGCTGTTTTCCCGATCTCAGCCGGTGTCCCTTGCCTGCCAAGCGGCGTAAGGTCTATCCAGATTTGTTTCACCTGGTCTACCAGATCATGCGGTACCATTTTTCCAAAAACCGGCGTATCAATTGATCCGGGAGAAATGGTATTCACCCTTATTCTCCTTGACAATAAATCGAGCGATAAGCCCCTGGCCAATGAAATAACACCAGCTTTTGCAGCGGCATATATCGTTGTTCCGGGTGCAGCGCGATGTGCGCCGTTCGAGGCGATGAGTATAATGGAAGCACCATCATTCAAATAAGGAAGCGATTTTTGTACGGTGAAATAAACGCTTTTTAAATTCAGGTCCATATAGCTGTCATATCCTTCTTCCGTTGCATCGCTTATTGCCATCAAAGGAACCCCGTCCACGACGCCACCTGCATTCACTACCAATGCGTCTATTTTCCCGAATTGATCAGCCGTAGTCCTGAACAGGTTTTCCAGGTCATCAGGATTGGTTACGTCTCCTTTTAAACCTATAAAATTACCACCCAGGTTTTCAACAGCGCTGTTCAATGTAGACTCATTTCTTCCGGCAATTGCACCGACTGCACCTTCGTTGTTAAATGCTTCAGCAATACCAAAACCGATACCGCTATTACCGCCTGTGATCACGGCAACCTTGTTTTTCAATTTACTCATTGTTTCTATTATTTAAGATTAAGAGCGACAAAGTTAGATTTACAAAGTTATTTTTAGTAACTTGGTACTGAAAAAGAACAGTATCATAGGTGTAACCAAGTAACATTATGGGGTGTAAAATAGAAGAGTTCCAACAGGAACAAAAGAAAAGGATGAGGTCTGTTCAAGATGCAATGGATGTGCTGAATGGGAAATGGAAGATTTCTATCATCTCGTCTATTTGCTGTTACGGTAAAAGACGGTTTTCTGATATTTTGAATGATATAGAAGGTATTTCGAACAGAATGCTGAGCAAGGAATTGAAGGAATTGGAAATAAACCAGTTGGTGAAAAGAACCGTTTTAGATACTCAACCCATTACGGTTCAGTATGAACTTACGGAACACGGCAACACGCTGCAAACTATAATCACCAATCTGACAGATTGGGGAATTATACATCGAAAAAAGATTGTTGGAAAATAATGTTTGCTTTTTATTCCTATGGCTATTTGACAGGAATCAACAAGATCAAATGGTATTATTGCGGAATAATAAGTCATAGATGTCATCTGCTCAGTGAGGGTAAAGGAAATGGATAGGTTTAAGTTCTTTTGTTTAAATCCTAAAAATATGAAACAGAAAAAACTTTTAAGCCTTGGAATAACTTTGTTGCTCGCGCTTTCGCAACTCTTCGCTCAGAAACAGCGTCCTGCATTTACACTCCAATCAGGAGATTGGTTTGAAACGGCTATCCAAATGAATAATGCAGCGCATGACTTCGACCATAAGTTTGATGTTAGGTACGAGGTCTCAGGTAAATTGACAAATGGAAAGTTGCTTTTTAAAGTTTCTGTTGAACGAATGAGATTAAAATGTTTGGTCGCAGAAAATATCTGGTCGGGTTATGATTCGTACTATCCTCCTTATTTAGAAAGTAGTAAAAAACATTTAACTAAACAGCGTTATGAAATAACAGCCGATAGACAGGGGAAAATATCAGAACTAAAGTCATTGTCGACGGCTGAAAAGATTGACTTTTCATTAATTAGTACTAGAACAAAATCAGTTGTTCCAAAATTGGAATTGTCGACTGATCGTGTTTTGCCTATGGCACAACTAAAGCAAATTTCTGAAACAATAATTAATTCCCTGCTGGCCGGTAAGAATTTAGTTAAACCATTAGAATTGTCAAATGCTAATGGTGGAAATGACATTGCTCGTGTAATCCTAAAATCAGCCTCTTTCAAATTGCCAAAAAATTCTGTTATTAAAGGTAATATTGCCAATATAGCTAAGAGAGATAGTGTTTATGCGATTAATGATGATCTTTTTAAGTTTAATAAGGATGGTTCTTTTAATGCTGATATTTTGGCCGGTTTAACTACAAGGCATAGACTGATTTTTGGTCAGTTAGATGACTATAGAACCTTCAGTGTCCTTTTGGATCCCTTGGATACGCTTATCGTTAAAGCAGATGCTTTGGATTTTGACAACACCATTACTTTTTCCGGGAATGCGGCAGCGAAAGCCTCGCTTAGTAAGGACCTGGTATCTGTTTATAACAACCAATGGGTTAATAGTGGAACTAATTACCGTTCTAAATCACCCAAAGAATTTCTATCATTTCAAAAACAGGGTCAAAATGATTTTGAGGTGATTTTAAGTAAGTATGTCAGCCTTGTTTCTTCAGAAGTTCTAAATTATTACAGAACTGAATTTAAATATGTGCAGGGTGGAACGAAACTAACGTACCTTTCTCATCATCAACTAAAACGGAATATGCCTTTTGCAGCGTTCCCCAGAGAATTCTTTCTAAGTATTGATACCGTGTCTGTGCTCATGAGTGGTCAGGAAGGCGGTCTTTATTACGATTATTACCTCAGGTGGTTAATCTCCTATCAGAAAACAAAATTAGGTATGGTCAATGACGGGCAGTATGGCTTCTTTGCCGATTATGCAACCTCTCTGGCTGCTTTCAAGGGATATCCCTTATATTTTACCCTTTCTGAATCGTTTAAAAAAGAGCTCCACAAAAGTGATGTGGAAAGCACTGAAAGACTGAAAAATTACTATGAAGATTTTATCCATAATTGTGGCGATTCTTCACTTACAAATCGCATCAAAGCACTTTGGACAAAAGCCCGGCAATGGATGCCAGGAAATCCAAGCCCCCTCAAGAAACTCCTGTTAAAGGACGGAAGCACGCTTGATCTTGCCCGGTTTAAAGGAAAACCATTAGTCTTAATTGTGAACAATAATGATCCGGATGTTTTAAAGGGCTACATAAATCTTATAAAAAAACAGAATAGTAGCGAGGTTCATTTTTTGATCGCACAATTACATTCCGCTGCGTTTGAAAAAAGTACGATTGATGAAAAACTGAGGAACCTGACCAATATGACTTATGTCGAATTAAGTGATGATGAAGACAGACAAAAGAATTTTGATATTTATTATCTGCAGACCAAGGTATTTACATTTAATTCAGCGTTTCAAATTATATCTGGTTACTTGTTTGATGCGGCTCCTAATGAGGATCAGGTGATGCAGGAACTGATAGAAAAAGCAATAGAATCGGGTGTAATGACCAAGGAGCAAAAGGCATCATTAATCGCTACTGTAGGGTGGAGCATTTGCTCCGCTCTGCTTACTTCAATCGTCATATTTTCGGTGTATCGAGCAAGGATTGCCGGCTTGAAGAAGAAGACTTTATTAAAGAATAAAATCAAGGATTTGGAGATCAAGGCCATACGCTCACAGATGAATCCACATTTTATGTTCAATGCTTTGAATTCTATACAATCCCTGATCAATAATTATCAGTATAAAGAAGCCAATGTATATCTGGAGAAATTCTCATTGCTGATGAGAAGGGTGTTGAATAATTCGGAGAAAACCTTCGTGACTCTATCAGATGAATTGGATGCCATCGTACTTTATTGTGAGCTGGAGCAGCTGCGCTTTAACTTTAAATTTACCATTGAAGTCTCTCCGGAAGTGGATACCCAATTAATGGAAATTCCGGGTATGATCATTCAGCCACTTGTAGAAAATTCTATTCTACATGGTTTGGCTCAAAAGGGAGAAGCGGGATTCCTTGTTATTCATATGAGTTGCGATGAGAAATACCTTAAAATTGTAATCAAAGACAATGGTGAGGGATTAAAAGAAAATACAGCTTCCAATCATAAAAGTTTTGGCTTAAAGCTGGTTAGAGAACGGTTATCCCTGCTCGGTGCAGATGGCAATATGGGAAATTTACATTTAATGAGTAATTTACGAGAAAATGATAACGGCGTTACTGCTGTATTAACTATTCCAATAGATTAATGGGGATCTTAAAAGCGATATTAATTGACGATGAATTGAAAAGCAGAACTAACCTGCGTCAGTTGTTGTTGGAATATTGCCCAAATGTAGAGATCATTGCCGAGGCTGGCAACGCTGTTGAAGCGCTTAAATTGATTAGGGAATTAAAGCCCGATTTGCTTTTTCTGGATATAGAAATGGGAGAAGTTTCTGGGTTCGATTTGCTGAAATTATTAAATGGCCAGCAGAATTTTGAAGTTATTTTTGTTACCGCTTTTGATAAATATGGAATACAGGCAGTTAAAGCTTGTGCTATAGATTACCTGCTTAAACCAATTAATATTTTGGAATTGAGCACCGCTGTTGAAAAAGCAACCATCCAAATTAATCCTAAAAAAGAGAATGAGAGATTAAAGGAGTTGGTGGCGAATATAGATAGGGGAGATGAGGAGCAGAAGATCGCCATTCCCTTATCCGATAAAATAGAGTTTCTGGCGATCAATAAAATCATAAGACTCGAAGCGGAAGGTAATTATACGCATATTTATCTAGACAATAAAAAACACTACTTGGTCTGTAAAACATTGAAGGAATATCAGGAATTGCTGGAAAATCATAATTTTATCAGGCCACATCAATCTCACCTGATCAACTTCCGAAAAATCTCTTCCTATGTAAAGACCGATGGCGGATACATCGTTATGGATGATGGTAGTCAGGCTCCAATATCCAGACAAAAAAGAGAAGAGATGTTACTCAGGATCTTGAAAGGTAAATTTTAATTTAACTTTACGACGGGGAAGCAACAACTTAACTTTGTTGATGTGCTAACCAATTGCAAAAAAACTTGAAACAACCTAATACTGAAAGTAGGCTCTATGGGATAAAAGGTTAAGCAGTCAAATGATGGCTGCTTTCTCACCTGATTTTTAAAAGATTAAATCAAGTTTATTCAAGACCAGTCTCAAATATCCATTTTCTAATTTTTTATCTTCATTCCCTTTTTTGAAAACCGTTGCATTAAATTCCGCTTCTAAAATGTAATTGCCTGATTTTAATTTTTTTAAACTTGTAATTTCAAATTTTGAATCTTTTTGAGCATCTGGACTTAATTGTGGTGGTGTGATAAGTGATTCCGAATCATAGGTTTTATAACCATCATACATACTTAAAGCAATGCCATTTTGTATTCTATCACGCTCATAATCTATAGGGTAATTTCTTAACCCGACTGCAAATAGCTCTTTGTAATCTATTGGTCTCAAAGTGAAAATTTGTAGCATTGAGTTTTTGTGGTATGTTTTAATAAATATTACGTCAACGCCAATCTGATCGTTATAATTTGATATACCATATTTCCTTGAATATAAAACAGAATCTTTAATGCCAGATATATAGTAGGTACTTTTTGTTATTGAATCTATTTTAGAATATGGCTGATAATTAACAGTGCTGTAAAAACTTGAATATTTAGAGGCGCTATAAGTAGTTCCATTGATTCTATAAGAAATGCTATCCATTGCGTATTCCAATGGATCTTCTTTTTCTAGAGTTGGAGGTTGTTCATCTATCAATTTCTCTTTTTTACAGGCACTAAAAAAAAGTAGAGCTATTGCCACGTGTAGTAAGAATTTCATTTTCATGTTAATTGTTTTTTTTACTGTTTGCATTTGTGTGTCTTCAAAAGTAAAAAAATCGTTTAAATAAATGACGGAGGGGGGAATTTCTTATATTTATCATTCATGTCACCAATGTCATGCCAATAAAATCCCAGGCTAAAAAAACCGAATTTTTCAAACCAGAAACCAATGTATGATTTTAACCACTAGTCATGATTTAGCCGGAAATCTAGATAGGAGTAATGTCGAAATGATTGACCCTCAATCCAATTTGACCCAAAGTATATAGAATAAATGGGTGTTCCTCTTTAAACAGCTTTACCCAGTTTGGATCATAACCAGATAGTACCATAGGAAATAAATGTGCTCTCTCATCTTTGGTAAGGTCATTTACTTTTCCTTCATGATGTGGTAACCTATTTATTTACAAAATTCAGAACTGACAAAATACAATTAATCCTTAAAAAATCTACCTAAGAAGATGTAGAAGAATGGCTCCAGGTAACAGGAATGATTAAAATTCCTGTCCCAGCATCCTGGCTATGCAATTCACCTCTTCCAAAAAATATTGGTAAATATCACAAGTAAAATAATTAGCTTCGAAGGATTTTCCTGCTGGATTCCAACACACAGAGAAAGACCAAATATACCTGATAGCAGGCGAAGAAGTAATGGCTGGATATAGATCTCTTACCGATAGTGAATTGACTGTGCTGCTCAGTTCAGGAGATGATATGGCCTATACGGAAATCTATAACCGATACCATGGGCCATTGTATATTCATGTATTCCATAAATTACACGATAGGGAAGAAAGTAAAGACCTGGTTCATGATTTCTTTATCAGCCTCTGGAAGAACCGAAATTCTCTGGAGATTAAAAGTTCACTCTCCGTCTATTTGTATACTGCTGTGCGATACCGGGTTTTTGATGCCATCTCCCGGAAAAAAGTAGCTTCAAAATACATCCTTTCTATCCAGCAATTTGCGGAAAGGGAAGAGGCCATTACAGATCACCGGCTGAGGGAAAATGAATTACTCCTTTCTATCAATAAAGAAATTGCTGCTCTTCCGGCTAAAATGCGTGCTGTTTTTGAACTCAGCCGAAAAGAAAACCTCAGCCACAGGCAGATCGCTGAAAAGCTGGACCTGTCAGAATCTACCGTGAAAAAACAGGTGAATAATGCCCTGAAAATCTTGCGGGTAAAACTCAGCACACTTTTTTTTATTTTTTTTTAAATAAATCTACGCCCTAAGCATACGTTGGCCGACTATACCTTTTAATACAGGCAGAATAAACCAGATATGCTCAAATGAATACTGAAGAAGTAGAAAAATTACTGAAAAAATATCTGGACAATACTTGTTCAGAGGAGGAAAGGGCTTTGCTGGAAACCTGGTACCTGAAGGAACAACTGCAACCTACAGGATTGCTCAGCAGGGAAGAATTACAGGCAGATTTATCCGCAATAAGTGAAGGACTGCCCTTAAATAGGTCCCTGCCGGAACGCCCTTCTTATCACCTGCGTCGTTTATATCCTGTTGCTGCTGCGGCAGCAGTACTTATTGTCTGTTCACTAGGATTGTATAACTATATGAAACCAAAACCTGTCGTTACCGCAACCACGACAGCTGCCATCAGGCCAGGGAGTAATAAGGCTTTCCTTACCCTGAGTGATGGAAGCAGGATTGCACTTACAGCCGCAAATAACGGAACGATTGCCAATCAGGCAGGAGTGAGTGTCACCAAAACTGCCAATGGACAGCTGGTTTATACGATTTCTGAAGCTGATCTTTCTACAGGTAGGGATATGTATAATACCATTGAAACGCCAAAAGGTGGCCAATTCCAGGTGAACCTGCCAGATGGTACGAAAGTATGGCTGAATGCTGCTTCCTCATTGCGTTATCCGGTGAGTTTTTCGGGTCAGCAAAGAAAAGTGGAGCTTACTGGGGAGGGCTATTTCGAAGTCGCAAAGAATAAATCAAAGCCTTTTACGGTCAGTGCAGAAAATCAGGAAGTGAAAGTCCTGGGTACCCATTTTAATATCAATGCCTATAAAGATGAAAAAGGAATAAGAACAACTTTACTGGAAGGTCGTGTGAGCGTGAATACAACTTCCGCACAGCGTATTTTGACACCAGGCCAGCAATCTCTTTTTGCCGGCAATAGTCTGAGCATCAAAAATGTAGATACAGATATCTCTGTGGCATGGAAAAACGGACAGTTTATGTTTAACTATGAGAACCTCCAGGGGATCATGCGACAGGTATCCAGGTGGTACAATGTGGAAATTGTGTACAAAAAAATGCCTTCCGAGACCAAATTATTCTGGGGCAGTATTTCAAGGTTTGAAAATGTTTCTGAAGTGCTCCATGTACTTGAGCTTACAAAAACCGTGAAGTTTAAAATTGAAGGAAGGAGGATTATCGTGATGTAGGCATATTTACCACAAAGCGGTATCCGATGAAGCCAGGAGTGTTACCAGCACCCCCGGCAAAATTTGGTCCCGTAAATTAATCGTTGAGACAAATTATAAACACTAACCAAATTAACCAAATGTATGAAATTTTATCGTGTATTTAAGCGCGCTCTATCTGCGGCTGCGCTTAAACAACTGTTGCTAATTATGAAATGTATTGTAATCATAATGACGACTTTTCTAATCCAGGTCAGCGCAAATTCTTTCGCCCAAAATATTACTTATCACAAGAAAGATGCGAGCCTTACCGACGTGTTTAAGGAAATCATTAGACAAACCGGGTATAATGTATTGTTTGAATCTGAAAATCCTGGCAACCTTAAGCCAATTCATGCCGCATTTAACCGACAGCCACTGGAATCTGTACTTAAACAGATTTTAACAGGTCAGAATCTGGAATATACGATCCAGAATCAGATCATTATTATCAGGACAAAAAATGCAGAAGTTCCTGTGGCCTCTCCATCGGTAGCCATTGCGGTGAAAGGCAGGGTGACCGATACCAAAGGAGAGCCGTTGCCGGGTGCCACCATACAGATTAAAGGAACCAGCAGGGTAAGCATTGCCGATGAAAATGGAAATTATACCATCAGCGTCCCTGACAATTCTGCAATTCTGGTTTTTTCTTATATTGGTTACCAGAGCCGGGAAATGAAAGTGGATGCCCAGACCGTGATCAACGTAAGTCTGACGGAAGAAATGAGTACCCTGGGTGAGCTTGTCGTGGTAGGTTATGGTACACAGTCGAAAGCTAAAATTACTTCTGCAGTGTCGCAGGTGAATACAGATTTACTTAAAAAAGCACCGGCACCCAGTATCAGCAATGCCCTGGAAGGACTCTCACCAGGTCTCTTTGTCCGACAGGAAAGTGGTGAACCCGGATTTAGCAATTCAAGTTTTGAGATCCGTAATTTTGGTTCGGCACTGGTGATTGTTGACGGTAGTCCGGGCAGTATTGATAAGCTGGAACCGAATGAAATTGAGAGTATTACCGTATTAAAGGATGCAGCAGCGGCCTCTGTTTACGGAGTAAGAGGAGGTAACGGAGTAGTTCTGGTGAAAACAAGGAGAGGCAAAGCGGGTAAACCGGTGTTGAATTACAGCAATCAGTTTACGTTTAATACACAAACGAATTATCCGGAATATTTTAATTCTACAGATTTTGCGGTGATGACCAACCAGATGCTGTTGAATGCCGGTCAGCAACCAAAATATACAGCAGATGAAATCCGGAAGTTCGGCGATGGATCTGATCCCTTAAAATATGCCAATACCAACTGGAGAGAACTTACGCTGAAAGACTGGAGCCCGCAACAACGCCATAACCTGAATGTTTCCGGAGGGAATGATGATGCCAAATATTTTGTTTCTGCCGGATTTATCAACCAGGGATCATTGTATAAAGCGGATGTCCTTAACTTTAACCAATACAATATCAGGGCGAATGTAGATGCCAGGATCCTTGACAATTTAAACCTCAATTTCAGTATTGCCGGAAGGAGGCAGGACAGGGAAGCACCAGGGTATTCAGCCTATGATATCTACCGTTCCCTGCACAGGAGTCTTCCGATAGACCTTGCCTATTATCCGGATGGTACACCAGCGAAACCAAGTAACAGCCCTATGCATCCTGTTGAAGGATTGAAGGACAATAATGCCGGTTATTACCTGGAGAAAAATAACAATGTGGATGCGAAGATTTCCCTGAAATGGGATATCAAACAAGTGAAAGGTTTAAGCATTACATCTTTTGCTTCGATTGTATATGATAACCTCTACCAGAAAAGATGGTCTAAAGCGTATACCATTTATACCCTGAACCCAAGGACCGGGAATTATGATCCTTATAGCGTTGTGCCTGAAGGATCAGCGAGTAAAACGATTTTGACGGAGACTTCTTCTACAAGGAATGATTATGTCTTGCAGCAATCATTGAACTATCAGAATAGTTTCGGCGATCATAACCTTACCGGATTACTCTTACTGGAGAAACAAAGTGTACAATACAATGATTTCTGGGGCCGTCGCCAGGATTTTCAATCGGATTTTATTGACCAGCTTTTTGCCGGATCCAACAAAAATAAAGATGCCTCAGGTACACAATGGAGAGATAGCCGCCTTGGACTTGTAGGGCGCGCAAGCTATGATTATAAAGCGAAGTATCTGGCAGAGTTTTCTTTCAGGAAAGATGGTTCTTCGAAGTTTGCACCAGGGCATAACTGGGGTTTCTTTCCTTCGGGATCATTGGGATGGCGGATTTCGGATGAGAAGTTTTTTGCTCCCCTGAAAAAATCTGTGCAGGACCTGAAAATCAGGGCATCAGTCGGTACCGCAGGAAATGACGGGGATGCTGCATACCAATGGTTGTCCGGATTCAGTTATAACGGATTTTTTGTTATTGGCGATGAAGCTATTCCTACGATTGATAATTCCAAATTGCCGAATATCAACTTGACCTGGTCTAATATTGTGACTTATGATGCCGGGCTTGATTTCGCACTGTTCAGGAAATCTACCACTTTCTCCTTCGATTATTTCCACCGTGTACAGTCAGATGTGCTGGCAGCCGGATCTTCAACTATACCCAGTACCTTAGGGGTGGAGCTGGCACCAAAGAACCTCTATAAATATTCCAATACAGGATTTGAATTCAGTGTGAACCACAGTAGTAAAATTAGTGAAAGCCTGAGTTTTAACCTGGGAGCCAGTTTCTCACAGTCGCGTGAAAAGGCCGTTTATATAGATGAAGCACTGATTCCGGATGAATTTATGCGGGCTAACCTGATGAGGACAGGGAATTTTGTCAACCGCCGTACCGGTTATGTAGCTGACGGGATTTTTCAGAATGTGGAAGAAATCGCAACCCACGCGATCCAGGATGGAAATGGCAATAGCTCTTTGCAGCCCGGAGATATCAGGTTTAAAGATTTAAACGGGGATAACATCATTGATGAAAAGGATACCAGGGTAACTGGACGCGGTGATAAGCCAGATATCAACTACTCCTTTAACCTGGGGATTAACTACAAAAATTTCTCTTTATCGGCCTTGCTCACCGGAGCTGCGGGATATACGGTATACCTGGATGGTGAGGCACAGTCGGCCTTGAAAAATGGATTCAATGGGTATAAATACCAAATGGATTTCTGGACACCGGAGAATACAGGTGCCGCCTATCCGCGACCATCATTGAGTGGCTCTAATGCGAATAACGACAGGACATCGGATTTCTGGCAAAGGAGCGGGACCCATCTTCGGGTGAAGAATATTACGCTGGGGTATGAACTTCCGAAAGCATTCCGGGAAAAGATCAGGTTTGGCGCCGCGAGGCTGTTTGTCACCGGACAGAACCTCTTTGTGCTATCAGGCATTAAGGAAGGTTTCGACCCGCAATATAAAGGTGGAAACGGATATTATTATCCGCAAACCAAGTCAATAACTTTTGGATTGGATATTACACTTTAATATAAAAAGTAGTAAAAAATGAAGTCATCATGGGTGCTTACAACGAGTAATGAATCGCTTCATGACCTTCAAAAACAAATAATTTACTGATGAAACGATTATACACCTACCGCTTACAAACAGCTAGGAATAGGTGCCTGATAGCTTCATCACCTTTAAAAACAGATAATTTACAGATGAAAAGACTAACTATATTTCTATTGGCCATCCTACTTTTCTCGTCTTGCAAAAAATTCCTTAATCAGCCTCCGTTAGACCGGATCACGGAAGATGCCGTATGGCAGGACAGGGCATTAATGGATACCTATATCTATAAAATTTATGACAATATGCCCTGGTCGCCCTTGTCAGATTTTAGTGGGGTAGGTGATGGTGCGTATCGCCACACCTTAAGCGATGAAGCCAGAAGTTCGTACGACTGGACCTCCGTGACCAATACCTTCAGACCGGGAAACTGGGGTACCAGTACCAACTGGTGGCCCATGGATTGGTGGGGATACTGGAACGTATATAAAGCAAATTACTCCTTACAAAAGATAGAGGCTGCAGGTTCAGCGGTGCTGACTGCCGAGGAAAAAAATAACCGCCTCGGTGAGTTATTCTTTATCAGGGCCTATACGTATTTTGAACTGGTTAAAAGATATGGCGGAGTGCCGATTATCCTTAGCCCACAGGATCCGGAAACCACACCCGCTGAAGAGTATTTTCCGGAAAGGAATACCGAAAAAGAAGTTTATGACCAGATTATTGCCGACGTACAAAAAGCCTATACTTTATTGCCGGCCAGCTGGACACTGAAGGGAAGGGCAACAAAATGGGCAGCAAAAGCGCTGGAGTCAAGAGCAGCATTGTATGCCGCAAGCATCGCCAAATATGGAACCGTAGAATTAAATGGGGTAGTAGGGATCCCTGCCGCTTCAGCCGCCGCGTATTATACGATCTCTTTAAATGCGTCTAAACTTATCATCAATACCGGCCCCTTTACCTTATTCAGGAAATATCCTGACGCCAGCCAGAATTATTACCAGCTGTTTGTCGATGAAACAATGGAGGAGACCATTTTTAAAAAGATTTATATTCCTTATGAAAAAGGCCATGAATGGGATATCAAAAATGTGCCGTTCAGCTACCGTGTGGACTGGGGCTCCAGTTTATCACCTACGAAACAAATGGTGGATAGTTATGAGGTCCTGAGTACCGGACTGCTTCCTTCCGAGCCGGATTCAGGTTTCGATCCTGCCAATCCCTATGTGGACCGCGATCCGCGACTTGCAGGAACGATCATTACCAATAATGCGCTTTTCCAGGGCTTACAGGTGGAGTCCTGGTATGCCACAGAAAGAAATGGCGTGATTGATACCAAATCGGGTACAGGAGTAGGTAAAGACGGGATGGGATTGAATCAGGATGTGACCAAGACCGGTTACTATATTCGTAAATATTTGTATGACAGTGGATCTCCGCTGTTTACCCAGAAGTATTATTCAGGTCAGGATGATATTATTTCCAGATTGGGAGAAATCTATTTGAATGCAGCAGAAGCGGCCGTGGAGACTGGAAATGATGCAGAAGCGAGGAGCTTTATTGAACCTGTAAGGACAAGGGCAGGACTATTGAAGAATCTTAACCTGGCGACTTATAGCGGAACCGCGTTGAGAGACAGGATCAGAAATGAAAGGAAGCTGGAACTTGCTTTTGAAGACCACAGGTACTGGGACCTAAGAAGATGGCGTGTGGCTACCACTGCTTTAAGTATCCAGGTACAGGGCGACCGTCCCTTGCGTCATATTGATGCCAATGGAAAGGTGACTTTCACTTATGAAACGATCAATGCAGAAACATTGAAAATGAATTTCTTTGCACGCCAGTATTACCTGCCAATAGGTCGCGATAGAAGAAGTAACAATAGCAAATTAGTTGAAAATCCGGGTTATTAGAAATCAATAGATGAAACAGATAAGTCAAATATTCATAAAAATATGCTGCCTGGGAATGATTTTTATCTTCGCCAGCTGCGACAAAGGAGAGGGGAAGCTGGCCGTAGCTCCTGCCGCATCGGATGCGATATTTAGTTATACTGCAGATGCAGCAAACCCCAATAGTGTTACTTTTACCTGCGACAGTAAGTTATCTCCATGGTATATCTACTGGGATTTGGGGAGCGGTAGTTTTGGGGATGGAAAAACCATTACAAAGTTTTTTCCGGAGAAAGGAAGCTATGTGGTGAGAATGAAAATTTTCACGGAAGGAGGGACTGCCGAATCTTCACAGACCATTACAGTGAATGAAGATTTCAAGGGACAGAACCTGCTGAAAGGTGGGGAGATGAAAACTGCAGATGCTTCAAACTGGACGGTGCTGAGTATCAGTAATGGGGTGAATTGGAATTTTGGTGCTACAGGGGCAACGGCAAGTGGAGGGAATGGTGGACACAAGGGTATTTACCAGGCAGTAACAGTGGAAGCAGGGAAGAAGTACAAGTTTGATGCACGTGTTTTTGGCAGTGGGGCTGCGGATACCTGGTTTGAGGTTTACATCAATGAAAAGGCACCTGTAGCTGGACAGGATTATTCCGGAGGTGCTTCTTTGACAGGCCTCAATACCTGGAATGGCTGCGGGAGTTCTCCCTTTGACGGGAAACTTTCTGCAATTTCCTGCGGAGGTGCAGGAAATGAAATACAATTTAATAAAAGTGGTACGGTCTACGTGGTGATCAAGACTGGTGGAAGTAATCTTGGCACTACAGGAATTACTTTAACAGATGTTGAGTTTTATGCGATAAACTAAGTTCCCTTAAAATATAAAAGGCACAAAAAGAGGATTTTCCTTTTTTTGTGCCTAATAACAGCGGACTAAAGCATATTCTTCCTTCCAAGTTAAAAAGATACTGTGTTTATGCTTCAACAGGAGTTCCCCTCAATTCGATCTCCTGAATTAAGGCCTTTTTAACTGTCGTGAATGCATAATCCCTGGCTTCAGCAAAGGAGATCCCGTATTTGCGCGGAATCTGCTGAATGTTTGCCGGGAACCTTGACAATAACTGGTCATAATAACCATCCAGCACATCCGGTGTTGGCATGGTAAAACCTATGCTCAGCTGGAAGCGGCGTAAAAGTGCGGGATCAATAAATGACTCATGGTTCGTTGCGCAAATAAGGAGTGCATCTTCCGGGTAATAGTCAATCAGCTGGATCATGGTATTCACCAATCTGCGCATTTCCCCAACATCCTTGTCATCAACACTTCTGGTCTTTCCGATCTGGTCGAACTCATCGAGGAAGAGTACCGCCTTTTCCTTCCTGGCTTTATCAAAAACCATTTTAATATTTTGGGAGGTTTCCCCAATACGGGAGCAGATGATATTACTCAGGTTCAGGATCATGATATTTTTACCCAGGGAAGTCGCTATCGCTTTAGCAGTAGTGGTTTTGCCACAGCCGGTGCTCCCATGCAGCATGATTTTATTATTGACTGGTAATCCATATTGATGGAGTTCCTCAATATAGCTGTGTTCCTTGATGAGCTGCACAAACTGCTGCTTGCTGGCTTCGTCCAGAAAAAGGTCGTTTAAGGATACCTGTTCTTTATCGTTTATGAGGAGATCAGAAATGTTCATCAGTATGTGTAATGGTTTCGCCTGAATTTACCCGCCAAAGATAGAAGAGAATAGACAATATTACATCTGATTCTTTTCTTTTATGTTCATGGGATGTCTGAAGAAGGACTAAGGGGATGCCCGAAACGGTTGCCCATCATCACCTGTCAATTCCTTTTTCTGCTGAAGCTGCTCTTTTTGTTCTAGTTTCCCTGTATTAACCGTGATGGAGCAATTCCAAAAGCCTTTTTGAAAGCGTAGGAAAAATGGGAGAGGTCTTCAAAACCGACTTCTAAATATACATGTGAAGGTTTCTGCCCTCTCTTTTGGATAAGGTAATAGGCTTCATCCAGTCTCTTTTGCAAGAGCCACCTTCCTGGTGCAGTCTTAAATATCTTTTGAAAATCCCGCTTAAATGTGGTCAGACTCCTGCCTGTCAGGTAACCAAAGCGCTTCAGGCTGATGTTGAACCGGAAGTTCTGCTGCATAAATGATTCCAGGTCAATTTTGCCGGGTTCGCTGAAGTCAAACAATACATTTTTCAATTCCGGATTGGTTTTTAACAGGATAAGTATAATTTCCTTGTGTTTTAAAGCGAGAAAGTGTTCGTTTTCAGGCTCATCAGTGTCGATATAAGGAGATAAGGAATGCAGATAGTCTTCAAGCAAAGAATTGGATTTCAAGTGCATGATCGCCTCATTCCCCGTTTTTCCATCTGCCTGGTAACCATATTCCTGACTCACACGTCTTAAAAAGTCCTGTTTGAACAGGATGGAAGTGGCTTTGAACTCCCCCTCCGCAGGCGACTTTTTCATGTATTTTGCGAGGTAGTTCCTTCTCGCAAAACAGTAATCCCCGGCCTTCAGGTGATATTCCTTGTTTCCGTCAAAAATAGTCATCGTCCCAGCAATAAGATAAACGAACAGGTGTTCAGGAATGAATTGCTCATGCGGAACGGATGCATTGATGTAACAGGGATAAGGATTGCCATTGTCACAACTGCTGTCTGTACGATGATTGCCAATTGACGTTATTGTCTCCATAAATTCATTTACGACAATTGCCTTGTCGGTTAAGGTTATTAGTGATTTGAGGTAAATATAATAGGTTCTACCGTTCCTGACTGACAAATTTCTGTAAAAATTTCAGGACTTTTTTTTCTGTGGAAGTCTACTGCTGATCGACAGAGAAGGCAAGCTTTTCATGAAAGAGATGTTCTGCCGTAAGGACGCTGAGTATACCCAAGGTGTAAGCCAGGATGTCCATCCAGGCAAAGTAATTCCCTAAAACCACAAGGGCAATTTTTGACTTGCTTAGTCCCAGGTATTCAACCAGATGGAAGTATTGTGCGGTTTCAATGAGGTAAGAAAACAACAGTACACCAAGGGCTGCCGGAAGGATGCGGATGTTTAGACAACCTTTCAATAAGGTATATAGAAATATAACAACCAGATAGTCACCCGCATAGGGGCGTATGAAGTCATCATGAGCAAAAAGTGCAATCAGGATTTCTGTGATGAACAGGACAAGGGCAATGCCTAAATAAGTTTTCTTAAATTGGAACATGTTTTTTGATGAGAATTTCAAAGTATGTGAGATAAGGGAGAATGAGTTAAATTCATGGATGCCTGGGATGTCCAGACATCCATGAAATGGCTGTTCCTGATACCGGTTATTAATTTATTTCCTCAGGTAAGGCTGCTTGTTTATTCCAGTCCATTTTTGCCGACAAATACATCATCGTTGCGACAATGACGAATAAGCCTACACTGCCAAATAACAAGGCAAGATCTTCCAGCTGAATAATCACATAAATAAAACTGTAAAAAACGCTAAGGATACAGCTGAAAACCGCTGCTGTTTTTTTATTATTTAACAACATGGCAATGAACGTTCCGACCAGGCCAACAGTGGCTATTGAAGCGATAAGGTAAGCGATATCAAACCCAAACTGTTCACTTAAGGAAAGGAGTAAGGTGTAATAAATACTCATGGCCACACCAATTAATACGTATTGTAGCAGGTGCACTTTCTTTTTGCCAATCATTTCGGTGAAGAAAAGTGATACAAAAGTCAATAGGATAATCAGTATCGCATATTTGGCTGAACGCGTGGTTTTCTGGTATTGATCTACCGGAAGGATAAACTTAACACCGAAGGCAGAATCTTTGCTCTCTGTATCTTTTATGGAGGTATTCGTGGCTATCCATTGTTGGGCAAAGGGACGGTTGAAATAGGGGAGTTTCCAGGAAGCATGAAATGATTTGTCTGTTATTTTACGCTCGTCGGGCAAATACCGGCCGGTAAACTTCGGGCTGTTCCAGTTTCCATCGATCTTCACTGTAGTTATTTTTCCGAGATGCATGAAGTTCAGTTCGCTGCTTCCCCTCAGATCAAGGTCAAAATTGAAATTCAGCGCTGTATTTTTGCCTGTACTTAAGTCGGGCATAATAATCAGGTTGTTTCTGAAAAGTGACAATGAACCAAAATCGGGCTCCACCGTATATGCGGTCTTTTCCAGATGAATCACCGGATTGTTTTTCAGTCCCTTTAAGTCACTGAGGCCAATATCTATTTTTGCTTTGTCCCATTGTACCATTGCCGGATCAATTCCTGATTTCTTAAGCTCAAGGGCAGAAAATTTTCCGTTTACACTCACCTTTGTGTTGTACACCACGACCTCAAATATTCCTCTTTTCAGTGTCATAGGTTCAGCCTGGCTATGAATGTTGAGTTCCTCTGGTAAAAGGTATATGTTGCTGTAGATCTCTCTTTGCACAGACTTGCCGGCACTGTTTTTTTCCAGTACCAGTGTTTTGTAGGGAATAACCATTACCGGCCCCTGAATCAGCTGGCTGCCTGACCAGTTATTTGATATTTCATTGTTTACCTCTTCCTGCCTGTTCTGCCTTTCCGAAATGAGATCCTGTATCCAGTTCGATGGAATAAGCAGGAGCAAGGTGAGAAATGCAATGAGGACTACCTTCACCAGGACTGACTCTGCAAACCAGCTCCTGATTCCTTCTTTGGTTGTTTGTAAATTTTCCATGTGTTTGTTTAATTTGAGGGTGACTGTTTTTTATGTATTGATAATAAGTTGTTTGTGCTTTCTTAAAGTACTTTGCTATTCAAAGTGTATGGTCAAAAAAAAAGTTAGCGTTTCTGCTGTTTAATTAAATTTTCAAGTGCTTCCAGGTGTTTGATAAAGGCAGACCTGCCCCTGTCAGATGCGGAATATTGGGTGTTCGGTTTACGTCCAATAAAACTTTTGTTCACAATAATATAATCTTCCTTCTCTAATGCTTTTAAATGCGAAGCCAGGTTCCCATCAGTAGCCTGCAGCAACTCTTTCAAAGAATTGAAATCGTATCGCTCATTTGCAACCAGTACGCTCATGATCTGTAAGCGAATCCGGTTTTCAAAGGCCTTATCGAATTGTTCTAATGAGATTTTCACTGGTTATATTTAAAATGCATAATTGTACCGTACAATAGGTGAAGTACCCCGAATCCCAATACCCAGAATATAAATCCATAGCCCGGAAATAAAGCGGCCAATAAACCTAAAACGATTTCAAAAACACCAAGCCATTTGACATCGGACAGGGTATAGTGACTGCCGGAAATGAGTGACAAACCATAAAATATCAGGCAGGAAGGAGCTATTACCGCATATTCGCCCCTGTACATCAGGATAAGGATAAAGATTCCCCCGCTGAGTAAGGGGATGGCCATATTGACCAGTAAACGTTTACTGATCGGATTCCATGGTTTTTCACCTTTTCTTTTCGCCTGGCGAATGGTGAGCCAGATTCCGGTGGAAAGTGACAGTACCAATACTGTTATGGCAATAAAAAACAATTGAGACAGAATTTCAGCTTCATTTATGTAATGCGCCCTGTAACTTAAGCCCCCACCCGTATAGACTAAACAATAGGCAGCAACAGCACCAAGAATGGCATAAAGACCAGCCATTACTCCAGATAGTCCGCTAAGGGAGATAAACTTGGTTGAACGTTCCATGAGGTTCCTGATGGAACTCAATTCTGAATAAATATCTTTTTCCTGCATTGCAAAAGAACTTTGAATTACAAAGTAAGATATATTATTTTTAGTAAGCAAGAATTATTTTGCTTTTTATGCGGGTATCTCAGGTATTTGTTTCAGATTTTTGGTAAGCAAGAATTATTCTGCTTTTCACTCCGGTATCCCTCGTGCTTGTTTCATAAAGATTGTAGGGGAGTGGGGAGGTAAAAATCAAAGCCCCTGAACCTTCGAGAGGATACAGGGGCTTTGAAAAACTATCCAGTTGGCCTGGATCGTATTGATCTATTTATTTTGAATGGTATTTTGCAGTTCTTGCATCGCTTATTTTACCTTTCCAGTTCAATCCAAATCCAAAATCATATACGTTTCCTTCGCTATCTGTATGGCATTCCATATCAAAAGGAACATCCTCATACTGCTTTTCTACAACAGACATGTTTTTGGGCATTTGCAGGGGCAATAAACCTGATGGTTCTGCTGCGCCAGAGATGATGTCCAGTGCCGCCTGTCCGGAAACCCCGAAGTGTAAAACAATTCCATCTACACTTTGCTCAAATTCATTAAAAATCATTGGTTTTGAAGCATTTACCACGACAATGACCGGTTTGTCTTTCATCTGGCCTTTTGTATCCTGGATTGTCCTTAAGTCCATCGTGTTGTTCGCAGTGACTGATTTATCTTTATAAGAACGGTTAGTGATGGTCGAATCAATAACCGGATCACCTGCCGCTATACTCTGGGCTCTTGCCTCAGTTGCTGTATAAGTGGAATATTGAAGTGTAATAGGTACATAACCATTTCCACCCGCTTTTCTGTCATTGATATCGTAACCGCCATCTGCGCTGTACGGACTGGATACAAAAACAATGGCAAAATCTGCTTTGGACGGATCTTCCGTTACGTTATAGTATTTTTTGATCACATTGATATCTACCGGATAATCGAACTTTGCGGCGGTATAGATTCCCCACCAGTCTTTAACAGCCGGAAAGTATACTTTAGGAACATATACAGTTTTTGTTTTGGCCATTGGCAAAACACCTGCTTTATTTTTAAGCATCACTACCGATTTCAGCTGGGCATTGTAACCGGCTTTCATGAATTCTGCATTGCCCACTACTTTTTTACTCTCCTGTGGATCCAGGTAGGCATTTTCGAATAAGCCGACACGGAAAATATTTTTTAATAACCTGACTGCTGAAGTTTCAAAACGTGCACGCATAAACTTTTCACCATGTTCTTTGACCCCCATTTCATAAGCTGCCAATACGGGTTTAACATCGTTATTCCCTCCAAACTGGTCAACTCCTGCCATAATGATTTTATAATGGCGCTCATTGATGGTCAGTGCCTCAGCTCCCCAGGGTTTGCCAGCAAAAATATTCGGTGTAGCTCCCTCTTCCCCGGTAATTAACCAGTCTGTGCAAACCACTCCATCATAGTTGTATTTTTTTCTCAACAGATCAGTAATCATGTACTTGCTATAACCATTTGCTACATTGTTTCCTGTCGGATCCTGTCCGTAAGTAATGGTATAATAAGGCATGACTGCAGCCGCTTCTTTAGTTTTTCCTTCCAGTTTAAAAGCCCCTTCGGTGAATGGGTACAAGTGTTGTTCCAGGTTTTTACCTGGATAAACAGCAAATTTACCATAAGCCCAGTGACCATCCCGGCCGCCTTCTTCAGCACCGCCACTCGGCCAGTGCTTCACCATGGCATTTACACTTTTGTATCCCCAGCCGTTTTTAATTTCATCTTTTCCATAGGAAGTCTGAAACCCATCGATATAGGCACGGGCCATATCTGCAGACATCAGGGGACTTTCACCAAAGGTCATGGAGATCCGGTACCATCGCGGTTCGGAACCCAGGTCTATCTGTGGTGACAAGGCCGTTGCAATACCTAGTGCCCGGTATTCTTTCGCTGCTATATTTCCAAATTGTTTGACCAGTGCGGGTTCAAATGTAGCAGCCATCCCTAGTCCGTCAGGCCACATCGATATGGTACCGCCTGCACCAGCATTAAATTCACTGTTGGAAGTTGCCGTATGGCGTGGATCTGTACTTGTATTTCCTGGAATCCCTAGACCAATACCTTCCACAAAGGCCTGCATGTTGTTATTCCAATTCGCTGCTACCTCCGGACTCTCCACTTTAGTGATCAGGATATGACGTAGATTGTCTTCTTTAAGGAATTTTTTTTGCATATCGTTTAACACGAAAGGCTTGGCATTACTTTTACTGTAAGGCTGTCCGTTATAGGTACCCGCGCCGAAACCTGCGTCTGCAGAGGGGATGGCCTGGTGCTGACTGTATAACATGAGGCCGGAAATCTGTGCCACAGACATTTTTTTCGCGAGATCTTTGGCACGTTCCTCCGCAGGAAGTCTCCAGTCTTCATATTTATCCAGTTTCCCATTCTGGTTAAGGTCCTTGAACTTGAATTTGCCAACGGTTAAAATTTGAACACCGGAAGCAGGCGAGTAACCGAGCGTAGCTCCACCAGGGTTCATAACGGTTTTAAAATTCCCGGTTTCCTGGGCATTTGCTGCTATAAACGAAGAAATCGCCCATGCAGTTAAAACTACCTTTTTCATATTGTTTTCTATTTGGTGAAAAAACCATTTTTAAATGGCGTAATTGTATTATTTATTTAACGCTTCATTAGGAAGCAATGGTAGAGTTTATTTTCTGTTTTTCCAAATTTCCTGTGTAATACGGCATCATGTAACGACATATTTATCTTTTGATCTATAATGGGACATAGCACCCAATAAAGGCCATATTTGCAGGAAGGTAAAATACAAGAATATGACAACAAATTATTGCTTTTATGTTTGCGGTTTCTTAATATTGCTCATCCTTATCCTAAATAAGGACGTAGATAAATATACAGCATATCAAACAAAGGATAAGGATATGCTGACTGAATTCAAAGGGCCTTATGTAATAATTGGAGACGTTATTTCAATAAGCAGGTATTTTTGTTAATGATCATGAAGATTCGAAATGAAGGAAAATAACTTCTGTCTTGATTACGACGGAAATAATATTTATATCACAGTGGGCAGTAATATTGCCTTAAGTTCGCGGTGTTTTTTAATCATCTGCAATTTTATTGTAGTTTGCGGTATTGTATTTTCTCTGCTGCAGGGGATGTATGTCTTCACTACAGGCGCATTCGTTTTCCTGTCCTTTTTAATGAGATATACCATATGGAACCTGTTTGGCAAAGAAATCATTACGATCAATGCCAAAGCGATCACTTACCGTAAGACGTATCTTTTTTTTTCCTCTCCCTTATTAACCAGGGGCGTAGGAAATAAGCTGACCGTGGTATCCTATGATATCCATGTCTACAGGCAAAGCCAGCAGGTTAAGGTTATCCTTGAAACCTGTTACAACGGATCTTCGCCGGAAAACCTTTATGAATTTTCATTTCCATTGACTACCGATCAGGCCGAGATGGTTAATTATGTGGTGAGCCTGCTTTACCTCAATAAAATAACTTTCAATTTTCAACAGGCCAAATATAGCCTCAACTAAAGACATTTGGTTCAGTTTAACGGTCGCCCGCATGCCCTCCAAAAACTTTTTAAGGTGCTGATTGTTTTTCTATTATCTGATTATCAATTAATACCTAATTAAACCGGAGATGATGAAGTTGAACCGTTTTTTTTTAGCGATGGCTACTGCAGGAATTGCAATGGCTTCGTGCAGTAATAATAAAAGTACTTCCGGAACCGATTCTTCTGGTAATGACGGTGCTGTTATGGATACAACGCTGACCGACACGACGACTGTGGGACAAGCGGACAGCACCCACTCTTTTAGGAATGACAGGGGAACAGATAGTGTCAGTGCAGGAAAAAGTATTCCTGCAAAACCCTGATCAACCGGCAATCCCACTACACAAAGCCTTTCAAACGTTTTCAAATGCTTTTAAACGAGTGATGCAAAGTGTTTGAAAGGCTTTGTGTTGGAACACAATTGAACATACACCTGGCTTTTCAGCGGGATTGTTTATCCTTTTTGTTTGAAACATTCACCCCACTGCGTTGTTATATGTCATATTTACTGCAATAAAAACGGCAGCTTCATCCATACCACATGCGAAAACTTCATCTTATTCTCTCTCTCTTATTTCCTTTCCCGCTGCTGGCGCAGAATTCCAACAATGTTATACCTCAGAATAATACAGTTAAAGATACCGCCCGGCAAACCGACCTGATCGATATAGGAAAAGCTCTTTTCCGTATCAGTCCGCAGAAGATGAGGGCAGAACGCGACAAGAAAATTTATTTTTCCATACTCCCCGTGAGCAGCAGTGCGCCGGGAGGAAGTGGTAACGTGCTGATCACAAGTACCACCGCAGGTGTATACCTGGGGCCTAAGCGCACCACGAACCTTTCCAGCGTTACCTTTGCCCCTTACTGGAATTTTAAGAGCCGGTTCGGATTGCCTTTGCGTTCCAATATATGGCTGAAGGACAATACCTGGAATATTCAGGGAGATACGCGGTTTTTATATTATCCACAATATACCTGGGGATTAGGAAGTAACCGGAAGTATGACGAAAGGACACTGGTGAACTATAAGTATATCAGGTTTTACCAGAGTGCATTGAAAAGGATAGAACCCTATTTATTTGCCGGGATGGGATATAACCTTGATTATCATTTCAATATCAACAATGACAATCCTGAAGTCAGCCTGAAAGATTATACCGGATATAATTATGGAACCGGAAAGAATTCATTTTCTTCCGGAATCAGCTTTAACCTGCTGTATGATACCCGTAACAATTCTATAAATCCTCTGCCAGGGGTCTATGCCAACCTGGTCTACCGGATCAATCCCGGTTTCCTTGGAAGTAATGACAGCTGGAGCTCTATCTATACAGATGTCCGGAAATACATCAACCTAAACCCGGTAGACCGCAACCAGCAGAATACCCTTGCCATCTGGTCTTATTTCTGGACAACACTGAACAGCAAAACTCCTTATCTTGATTTGCCCAGCACAGGATGGGATCCCTATAACCGCTCGGCACGGGGAATGGAACAAAACCGTTACCGGGGAAGAACCTTGTTTTACTTGGAGACCGAGTACAGGCGTGACATCACCAGAAATGGTTTATTGGGCTTTGTCGTTTTCACCAATGTGAATAGTGTAAGCGGTTCTGGCTCTTTATTTACTTCCTGGCACCCCGCAGCAGGAACAGGTTTACGCGTGAAGTTTAATAAGGGTTCCAATACCAATATTGGAATTGACTATGCGGCAAGTAAAGGATACAGTACTGTGGTGTTTAATCTTGGAGAGGCTTTTTAGAACTGAGTTGGGTCATATTTTTTTTCTTTTTCGTTGTCCCTGGTCAAAATAGGAGCTAAGTACCTCAATGTAACAGGTTTGTTTCTTAATTTGTTAAAGAAAATCTATTTGCTGACAATGGGAATTTTCAATTCTTCCCACCTGTATCGGCGTTTTTAGTAGAAAAAATGTATTTTGGAACAAATATTGTGTATTCCAATGAAACCATTATGAGCATGCTGCTTAAAAGGAGCAGTAAACTGCTTATGTGATGGCTTTATTACTTTAAAACCGTCACAGGCAGCTTGAAGACAATTAAAAAACAATAAGAACAACTGAAAACTCAATTATATTTTGATGAGACCATCATAAGCCTACCACTTACAAATAGCAATGAATTGGCATATGATAGCTTCATCACCTTTAAAAAACAATTATAATCCTTATGAAAAAAATCCATTTATTAAGTTCTCTCCTTCTTCTTTTCGCCGTAACCCTATTTTTTCCATCCTGCAAGTCGGAAGACGGCGACTACCAGATCAGCAATCAGGACTTTTTGAATGAAGCGGCTACTTTCAATGCTTTTCAGATCTCTGCCGGAGATCTTGCACAATCCAAAGGCTCCACTGAGTCCGTAAAACAATATGGTGCTAAAATGGTAACTGAATTTACTTCGTATAAAAATGAACTGGCAGTGCTCGTAGCTTCAAAAGGATGGACAACCCCAACAACTGTAACTGCAGCACAGGAGGCCGATCTAATTGTACTGCGTGCCCTCTCCGGAACGGCCTTTGACAGTAAATACAAAGAGATAATGGTGTCTGCTGGTCAGAACATCCTGGATTCTTATCAGACATCGTCAGGTAAAAATGGTGTTTTTGATGCGGACCTCAGAAATTATGCGAAGAACAAAATCGTTTATCTCGAATCACATTTAGCCACTGCCAAAACATTGTAGGGATAAAATCAAAGACCTATACCTCACAAAGCGGCAGCTGTACTGCCGCTTTTATTTTTTACTATGATTTTAAAATACCTGACCGACCACCACTTTAAAATTCTCTATTATAAAAAGGGGACGGTTATTTATGAACCGGAACAAAAACCCAGGTATGTCTACTTCGTGAAAAGCGGAGAGGTGAGGATGGTGACAGTTAATGAGCTTGGGAAGGAGTTTATCCAGGGAATCTACAAACCAAAACAATATTTCGGAGAACCCGCCCTGTTGCTCGACCGGCCTTACCTGGCTTATACCATCGCCTCCAAAGACACAGAACTCATCCTGATAGATAAAAACTCCTTCTTAAAAATGCTGGAGGAAAACAGGGATTTCAGTATGGATCTCATTTATGCCCTGAGCAACAGATTGTTCTATAAATCGATGATGCTGGAAGAACTGGGGAATGAACAGGCAGAGCATAGACTACTCACCTTAATCAGGTACCTCAGCAAGGATCTGCAATCAGGCGAGGTACTGGATATTACACGGCAGGGGTTAGCTGACAGAAGTGGACTGAGGGTGGAGACTGTTATCCGCACCATTAAAAAATTAAGCGATACCGGGGAAATTAAATTATTAAACGGAAAGATTATAAACTGTTAGAATTTACGGATGATATGACATAGGTCATAAGAATAAAGGATATACAATACGTATCTTTGTTGCACAATACATCAGTTTATGAACTATCTCAGGCATACAGCTCTTAATGACAATGGATATGCTGATGATAACTCATACGCATAAAAATTATATTCAGATGAAACCGATCTCAAAATTCGAAGCTGTTGTTCAATGTAAATGTCCCCGTTGCAGGGAGGGGAATATTTTCTCCGGGAGAATGTACTCCTTTTCTTTCAAAGGACAAATTACCAATGAATATTGCCCTGCCTGTGGTTTAAGATTTGAAAGGGAACCAGGATTTTTCTATGTATCCATGTTTATCAGCTATGCGATGAACGTAGCGGAAATGATTACCGCCAGCGTTGCCACCTATGTCCTGGGAATGCCTTTGGAATACGATAATTTATGGTATTATGTAGGAATTCTATTGCTTACTGTGCTGATCTGTTCCCCGTTCAATTACCGTTATTCACGTGTTTTCCTGTTGCACTGGCTCACCCCAGGCCTTGGATATATTCCGGGCAGTGCAGATAAAAAGGTTGACCTGACCCGATAAAGCTGACCAACAGCATTTACCATATATAAAAAAAGCCAAACTTAACAGTTGGCTTTTTTTATTTGTCACGCAAATAGCATAGATGAGCTATAGTCTATATAAATACTAGAATTTAACTATTATTCCTATTTTTGCAGCTATATTAATAGCGCTTTAAATTTTCATGATCGAACTAAAAAAAATTACAAAGCAGTTTCATCACAAAAGCCGTGAGATTACTGCCTTGTCCAAGGTGTCATTAACTGTTCCCAAAGGAAAGATTTTTGGCGTTATCGGGGCCTCAGGTGCCGGTAAAAGTACCCTGATCCGTTGTGTGAATTTGCTGGAAAGGCCTACTTCCGGTGAAGTTATCGTGGATGGGGTTGACCTCCTGAAATTGACGCCTGCACAGCTGGCAAAGGAAAGAAGACAGATTGGAATGATTTTTCAGCACTTTAACCTGCTGTCGTCCAGGACTGTGTTCGATAATATTGCTTTTCCTTTGGAGCTGGAAGGCCTGCCCAAAGAAGAAATCAGGCAAAGGGTGACGGCATTGTTATCGCTCGTGGGACTGGAGGAAAAACAGCACGATTATCCGGTGAGCTTATCTGGCGGACAAAAACAAAGGGTGGCCATTGCCCGTACCCTTGCGAGTAATCCCAAAGTTTTGTTATGTGATGAAGCCACGAGTGCCCTTGACCCGGCAACGACCAAATCTATCCTGGTCTTGTTAAAAGATATCAATAAACGGCTGGACATCACCATTCTGCTGATTACCCATGAAATGGATGTGGTCAAGAATATCTGTGATGAAGTGGCAGTGATCAGCGCCGGTCAGCTGATCGAACAGGGAACTGTAAGCGAGATTTTTGCCCATCCCAAGGAAGCGCTTACCGCTGAGTTTGTTGCCTCTTCATTAAAAGTAGACCTGCCTGCTGAATATACGGACCGTCTGGTAAAGGTAAAGAACGATAAGAATAAACCACTGCTGAAACTTGATTTCACCGGTTTATCTGCCGGAGACGCCGTAATTTCTGAAGTAAGCCGCTTATTCCAGCTGGATAACAATATCATTTATGCCCAGATAGAGAATGCCGGTGGTGTTCAATTCGGTACCATGGTGGTGGAAGTCTCCGGGACTGAGGAAAATAATCAAAAGGCAATTGCCCATTATCAAACCAAACAGATTAAAGTGGAGGTACTCGGATATGTCTGATTCAATGATTTTATTGTTACTTAAAGGAGCACTGGAAACGATCATCATGACCTTTACCGCTGGATTTTTCGGATTTGTGATCGGTCTTCCCACAGGGGTGATGTTGTACCTGACGCGTAAGGGGCAGGTACTGGAGAACAGGGTCCTCAACCTTACTGTTTCTGTTATCGTCAATATCTTCCGCTCTATTCCATTTATTATCCTCATTGTCTGGATGATTCCTTTTACGCGGATGCTGGTAGGCACATCTATCGGAGTGGAAGCTGCCCTGGTGCCTTTAAGCATTGGAGCCGCCCCATTTATTGCCAGAATGGTAGAGAACAGTCTCATTGAAGTACCTGCCGGTTTGGTTGAAGCGGCAAGGGCTATGGGCGCCACACCTTTTCAGATTGTCTATAAAGTATTGCTGCCGGAGGCCCTGCCATCCCTTATCAATACGGCATCAATTACGCTGATTACCCTTGTCGGTTACTCGGCCATGGGTGGTGCTGTTGGTGCCGGGGGACTGGGACAGATCGGTTACCAGTATGGTTATGTAGGCTACGATGTGGTGGTCATGAATACGGTATTGCTGGCATTGGTCGCGCTGGTCTTCTGTATACAGCTGGCAGGTGATTTTATCTCCAGACGTGTAGACCACAGGAAATAACTAATTTTATCAAAATAATATTTTTTACATGAGAATGAAGAATCAATTACTGGCCATCACGAGCCTGCTTATACTTACTTTTTTGATCAGCTGCGGAGGGGGAACGAAAAAGGACAATCCGAATGCAATTAAAGTGGGGGTGGAAGCTGGCCCGGAATACAATGTCGCCCTGGCTGCGCAAAAGGTAGCGAAGGAAAAGTTTGGGCTGGATGTTGAGCTGGTACAGTTCAACGATTATGTGATGCCAAATGAAGCCCTGCACCAGGGGGATATCGACCTGAATGTTTTCCAGAACAAACCTTACTTGGATGTACAGGCCAAACAGCGTGGGTATAAATTCGTTATTCAGGGCAATACCTTTGTGTATCCCCTGGCAGGTTATTCTAAAAAGATCAAGAAGACGGAAGAGCTGAAAGATGGCAGTACAATTATTATCCCTAATGATCCTACCAACGAAGGCCGGTCGCTATTGCTGTTGCAAAAAGCAGGATTGCTGAAATTAAAAGATAATGTAGGCCTGTTGCCTACACTCAATGATATTGTTGCCAATCCTAAAAACCTTAAAATCGTGGAATTGGAAGCACCACAGTTACCAAGGGCATTGGATGACCAAAATGTAGTCATTGCGGTAATCAATAATACTTTTGCCACTCCGGTTGGACTGATTGCGAATCGCGACGGACTATTTGTAGAAGATAAGGAGTCGCCTTATGTAAATATCATTGTATCCAGGGAGGACAACAAGGACGCTGAAAAAGTGAAAAAGTTTGTGCAGGCCTTTCAGTCACCTGAGGTCGCCAAAGCTGCAGAAACAGAATTTAAGGGCGGAGCTGTGAAAGGCTGGTAAAAATATCCCGAACAATTCATCCAAAAAAATACAAAAAAAGGGGCTTCCATATAAAAGCCCCTTTTTTAATACCTATTGAAATAGGTACTGATGTTCTGCCTAAAGCTTATTCCACTACGGCTTCCACCATATGGTAGCACTGGTTGGCAATTTCAAATTCCTCATTTGTTGGGATCACCAGGATCTTCACTTTAGATTCCGGAGTACTGATGTCCAGCGTTTTGCCTGCATACTGTGCATTTTTCTTCTCATCCATGATGATATTCAGGTAATCCATATCTTTACATACCGCTGCACGTGTGGCATTGTCATTTTCTCCTACACCTGCAGTAAACAGGATGGCATCCACACCATTCAGGATAGCTGAATAGGCACCTATAAACTTCTTGATCCTGTAAGCATATATATTTAAGGCCAGTTCTGCGGCATGACTGCCCTGGCTCAGCATTTTCCTGATATCACGCATATCACTCGAACCGCCTACACCCAATAAACCAGATTGTTTATTCAACAAGGCTTTCACCTGTTCGGTGGTATACCCTGAACTTTCCATCAAATGGAAGAGCACGGAAGGATCAATATCTCCTGAACGGGTACCCATCATCAGTCCGCTTAAAGGACCGAAGCCCATGCTCGTGTCGATAGATTTACCGTCTTTAATGGCGGTCATGCTGCATCCATTTCCAAGGTGGATACTGATCACCTTGGCATTCGGTTTATTCAACCAGGCTGTTGCCTGCTCACTCACGTACTTGTGGCTGGTACCATGGAAGCCATATACCCGTACTGCATGCTCTTTGTAGTAATACTCAGGAATCGCAAAGCGGTAAGCTTCTTCCGGTATCGTCTGGTGAAAAGCAGTATCAAATACGGCAATCTGTTTGGCATGAGGGAATGTCAGTTCCGCCACTTCAATACATTTATAGGATACCGGATTGTGTAACGGTGCCAGTGAAGACAGATCTTTGATCTTCTTCTTCACTTCTTTGGTAATTAGGGTAGCACTGGAGAAAAATTCACCTCCATGTACCACACGGTGGCCAACAGCAGTGATATCATCTACACTGCTGATTACTGCATGTTCACCTTCAGACATCATTTCGAACACATGTTTCAGTCCGTCGCCATGGTTTGCAATGAACGTATCTTTTTCCTTGGTGATTTTACCACCATCTGCTGCGAACAGCGTATGTTTAATGAAAGAGCCTTCAATACCAATTCTTTCCACCAATCCGGTACAAACAGGATGGTGGGCAGGCATTTTAAAAAGCTGATATTTTAGGGAACTGCTCCCTGAATTGATGACTAGAATATTCATATTAAAGTATATCGTCTAAATTTATGTATGCTTTTTTACTAAGGGATTAATTGTCCTGGCACTGGATGGCGGTAATCACTACCGTATTGAAAATATCATCCACAGTACATCCACGGCTTAAATCGTTGATCGGTTTGTTCAGTCCCTGAAGCATTGGCCCGATAGCCAGTGCACCGGTTTCACGTTGTACCGCTTTATAGGTATTGTTACCGGTATTTAAGTCAGGGAAGATCAACACGCTCGCCCGGCCTGCAACTTCAGACCCCGGCATTTTTTGTTTTCCTACCAGTGGATCAACTGCAGCATCGTATTGAATAGGGCCTTCAATTTTTAAATCCGGACGTCTTTCCTTAACAATCGCTGTGGCCTCACGTACACGTTCCACATCTTCACCTTCACCTGAACTTCCTGAGGAATAAGATAACATGGCAATACGTGGTTCAATACCAAAACGGGCACTGCTTTCGGCAGAAGAGATGGCAATTTCAGCCAGCTGCTGCGCAGTAGGGTTAGGGTTAACAGCACAGTCTCCAAAAATGGCTACACGTTCCGGCAGGCACATAAAGAAGATAGAGGAAACCACGGAAACTCCTTTTTTGGTTTTTACAAACTGAAGTGCCGGTCTGATTGTATGCTGGGTAGTATGTACTGCACCGGAAACCATTCCGTCTGCATGACCTTTGTACACCATCATGGTGCCATAATAAGATACATCCGTCATCATATCCCTTGCCATTTCCATGTTCACATTTTTGGTCTTGCGCAACTCGTATAAGGTCTCTACGTAATCATCATAATGATCGGAATCTGCAGGATTGTGGATGTGGATGGCATTGATGTCCAGCGTTAGGCCCAGTCTTTTAATGGTCGTGCCGATTTCCAGCGGATCGCCCAGTAAAGTGATCTCTACAATCTCCTGGCTAATCAGTTTCTCTACGGCCTTTAATACGCGCTCGTCATTTCCTTCCGGTAACACGATGTGTTTTTTCTGGCTTTTTGCCCATTTCATCAATTGATACTGGAACATATGCGGTGTGATCCCTTCGTATTTAAAGGTAATGATCTTATCATCCAGCACCTGTACATCTACGTATTTCTCGAATACATCAATCGCAAGTTCTATTTTCTTCCTGTTGTCAATGGTGATTTTGGAATGGATGGCACCAATGGCTTTAGTGGTTTCAAATGTTCCCATCTCTACAGAAATAATAGGGATAACCGTCTGAAGACCTTCAATTAGCCTGAGCATCGGCTCATCCGGTAAAGTTCCTGCGGACAGGACAATCCCAGCTACTTTAGGATAGTTTGCCGAAAGGTTGGCCTGCAGGGAACCTATAATAATATCACCACGGTCACCAGGCGTTACAATCAGCACATTTTCTTTGATGTGTCTCAGGAAATTAGGAAGCATCATCGCACCGGTAATGAAATGATCGACCTGATTGACCATCAGTTCTTCCCCGAATAATACTTTGGCATTTAAAGCATGGGTAATTTCTTTCATGGTCGGACTCTGCAATCCGCTCTCCAAAGGAATAATGGTAATCATCGTTCCTGCCGGAAGCTGTTTGCTCAGTGCCTCGCGGATTTTTTCTGTATCGTCCAGCGCTACCATGTTGGCAACCACACCCAATACCTGTACATCGCGCATCAGGAAATTCCGGTAAATCGTCGTTGCTGTATTCACCAGCTGTGAAGCTGTTTTATCCTTTCCGGAAACTACCATGATCACCGGGGCACCCAGGTTTTTGGCAATCTGCGCATTGGATTCAAATTCGAAGGCAATGCCTTCACCCAGGAAATCACTGCCTTCAATAACGGTAAAGTCGTAGTTTTCCTCCAGTTTTTTGTACTTGCTGATGATGGTATTGATCATCTCGCCGGTATTCTCCGCTTCAGACTGATGAAGAACCTGCTGCCGAGTGAAAGCATAGGTATCGGCGTAATTGATGGGAAGGGAAAAATAATCCAGGATAGCCTCAATATGCTGCTCCTTTTTTGCAGGGTCTTCCTGCGCGATAATGGGTTTAAAATAGCCCACTTTCTGGGTTTTGGCGAGTAACATATTCACCATTCCGAAAGCGATGACTGATTTGCCTGTGTAAGGTTCTGCAGAGGCTATAAAAATATTTTTAGTCATGGGAAATTAATTATATATACACTAATAACGAATCCTCAGCAAGGTAGGACGAAAAAAATTAATTACGGAACGTTGGGAATGAAAAGCTGCGAATAGGTGACGAAGATCAAATAAAAAGTCTAAATAGTGATCCTGGACACTAATTCCGGGTGGTTATTTGGCAGCTTATTCAGCACGGTAGAATTGACTGCAGGGGACACCCGAAAGCTCTCCATCAGCTCATCAGGATAGGCATCACAGAGGCCAAGCAGGTCCGGTACAGAAAGGTCTTTGCTGAGCCATAAACTTTCTTCCTTTTTGTCCAGGATCACCGGCATCCTGAATTTCGGATCATGTACTTTTCCGACAGTTTCGTTGGCAGTGGTGGTCATGATGGCAAAGGAGCGATACAGTTCTCCTGAAAAGGGATTTTTCCACTGGCTCCATAAGCCTGCAAAGGCGAATAATTCCCGGTCTTTGAGCACAAACCTGTAGGGGAGGGCAATCCCGCTTTTCTTGTCCCATTCATAAAAGCCATCAGCCAGAACCAGGCAGGTTTTATGGTGCTTCAGCAATGGTGAGTAGGTCTTTTTCAGATTGGCCTCTTCACTTCTTGCATTGAGGGTGGAAAAATCCAGTTTGGTGCTCTGTGCCCAATAAGGAACAAGTCCGAAATGCATTTCCTGTGCCTCCCCAGGCGCATCAGCGGTGATCACCAATCCCTTCTGTGTCGGTGCCAGGTTATAATTTGGAATAAACCCCGGCGGCAGCTTTACCTCATACGCTTTTTTTAATTCTTTCTGCTGTTTGGTCAGCGTATATCTCGTGCACATGCAGCGAAAATACATTTTTAAATCCTGTCCGGTAGTTTAACGCAGAAAAAATATCAATGCTTCTGACTCAGTGAATCCGGATTGGCATTGGAAAGGTCATCCCCATTGCCGGCATTGCTGATGTTGAGGTCCTTCCCGATTTTGGTGATCATTTTGCTGTGCTGCTGGATAACCGGCAGGGTATTCAGAATGAAATTTTTCAGGTTTTCATCTTTATAGGAAGTAGCATGCCCGAACAGCTCTTCCGCTGCCTGGTGATCAGTCACCATCATGTTGATATAATGGATATCAAAAGATCTTCCGGTGAGTTCCTGCATTTGTTTGATGTGTTTCAGCTGTGTTTCACTCAGGGTAGATGGGATAGTGATCCCTTTGCCTTTAGCCAGTTTGGCCAGGTCGGTATTCGCTTTTGTATGGTCTTTGACCATCATGCTGGCAAATTCCTTAATTTTTGCATTGGCAGTTTTGATCACAGCAATTTTTGCGGTTTCAATTTCTGTCATTCCTGTAGCATAGGCCTGGATGATAAATGCTTTTTCATCTCCTTTTAAATCTACATCCGCAGTATATACCTGTGCCCTGGAAGTGGTGTCACTAATGGTGTCTGTATTTGTTGTTGCAGCTTCATCACGGTTATTCCGGTCTGCATTTTGACAAGCACTTATGCCCAGTGCTGCTGCGATAAGAAAGGTTAAATGGTAGTTTTTCATAATGATATTTTTTGATACCTGTGAAATGAAATTATTTACAGGCTTAACAAATTTAAATGCCATTGGTTTGTGCTGGTTTCAAAATAGGTCTTGATGGAAAGGTAGTAGTCCATTACAACCATGTAGAAATGGGGATGAGGCGGCAACTGTTCGCGACGTGTTCGGGCAGCCTGCTGGTATATACTCATTTTATTGCCAGCTAACTCCTGATCACCACATAGGAAAAACAAGATTTGACTGCTTATGGACTGGGTATATACTGGGTGTTTTCCAAAGCAATGACCAACAACGCGCTGAATCATCAAAATATGGTTTTGTTGTCGATAGTCAAAGAAGCTCAGGCTATCTCTAAATATTTCAATTTTCATCGATTAAAATCTGACATATTCCAGGTATTCCAGTTCTGCCAGGTCTTTGATTAACCGTATTCTTCCGTCAACCAGTAAATAAAGATCATCCTGAACCGCAATAATTTCACGATACAGGTGATCCGTAACCAATATCCCTTTGTGCTGCTTTTCTGTTGTGAGAAGTTTCTGTATACTTTCAATCCATACAGGACTTAAATTGGAAAAGGGTTCATCCAGCAAAACAAACTGGGTGTCTGACTTTAAAATGGTATAGATTTCTATCAATCTGCGTTGTCCTCCGGACAAGGAGGAGAGCGGCGAAAGGTATTTGTTGTTAAATTCAGGAAAGAGCACTTCGAAGGGAGCATAATCAACATTGAAATCTGAAAATGCCCTTTTCAGACTGATGTTTTTAGGGATAAAATGGAACTGGGGCAAATACCGCAGCAGTTCGGGACGCAGATAAGGGGTGTTTATCATTTTGCCATCAAACCGAACTGACTTATGGCTGGCATTCAGATTCCCGTAAATGATATTCATCAGCGATGTTTTTCCATTTCCGTTTCTGCCCAGCAGGCCGGTGATTTTTCCTGTTTCACATTGTATATAGATGTCTGAAAGGATTTTCCTTGTTCCAAATTCCAGCTGTATGCTGTCGGCTTCCATTTTGTGGATCATCGGTACGTTTCGGTAACCAAAAGTGCGACAAAACAGATCAGGAAATCAAACGCCAGTGTGCTGCTCCATAGATGTAGCTTTGACAGGCCAAAATTCATATAATAATAAAAATCACTTTTTTTATAGTTGCTGATATAATAAATGATAGTGCCTGTGGTCAAGAGCTTGAACCAGAAAATAATGGTGTAAGAGGGTGGGCCGTAAAGAAAAAGGGTATAGGCAGATAACAGCGTAAAAATGCCGGAGAGGAAAATATAACTTTTATAAAAGCTGATCAGCAGATGCCAGGATTTCATTTTTATCATTCTTTTGGACAATATACCATTTAATTGCCTTTACTTCTTCTGGAATCTTTTGAGCTCAATGCTCCAGTCATTACCACTCTGAATACGATGAACCGCAGAAAAACTTCCCTGGTTGAGTGCAAGGGAAACCTGCATTAAACTATTGAGATAAATCAGGGGCGATGCCTTGGGGACACCCGCAAATGTTTCATGATAAGGGATATTCCCTTCGTACTTTGTTTTTCCCTGGTGGGTAATGGTAACATGCAGCTTATCGCCAATACCGATCCCCAGTTTTTTTAATAAATCATCCCCGATATTCGTCCATATGTTCCCATACTGAATATCCAGGACGGTGATGTTTCCTTTCAGGGTTGTTCCCTCCATGACTGCTTTTTGATAGGGGATATGCACAACTTCAGGAGCCAATAGTTTTCCAACCCCGCTAAAGCTGATCTTTCCGGAAGCAAGTCTCGCCGCAGTATAGGCATACACATCCCTGCCGTGAAAAGTATAGGATTGCTGCGAACCCTGTCTTCTGTTGACAGTCTCATCTATTTCCCTCAATTCAGCAATTCCCGCTTCATCAGCCAATAGGGCCAGTGTGCCGTTGTCCGGACTGACTATGTATTGTCCCCCAGAAGTTTTTAAGACGACAGATTTTCTGTCCGTGCCTACTCCCGGATCAACAACAGAGACAAAAACAGTCCCTGACGGATAATAGGGTACGGTTTGGAGTAACCTGTAGGAAGCCTCCCAAATATTGTATGCTGGAATTTCATGCGTCAGGTCGTACAGTTTGAGATTTGCCGAAACTCCCAGTGCCACACCTTTCATGGCAGCTACAGCCCCATCTTTTAATCCAAAATCCGACTGGAAGACAATAATGTTGTTTTGTGCCAGGCTGATGCTGCTCATCAACAGCAAAGCAGACAGCAAAAAAGAAAGGAATTTTATCTTCATCGTTTAAATAGTTTTTTCATGCCACCGTTGAATCCTGATTCCCGGCAGCTGCGCATTTCATCTTCAATTCTTTCCTCAGGTAGAGCAGAGCTGCAGGATGGTGTCAACAATATAACATTTGTTGTAATTTAATGAATAATTGTGGGCTTAATTTTAATAAATTAGTCATGAAAAATTATTAACTGTATCATTGGAACCATAATTGTGTATGTTTACCCGTATACAGAGTTGAATTAGCTAGATGAGTAAAGTATTTACGATTACTGAAGGCCTGGAAAATATGGGTGCACTGCGTACCGGTGGCCAGGGTTCAGTGTATAAAGGAAGACGTTTTGGCCCCATTATTTCTGCAGTAAAATTACTGCCAACACCGGTCCATACAGAAAGTGCAGATGATAAAAATTTCAAAAGCTTTCTGAATGAGGTGGATAAACTGAAAAAGGTAAATGAAGAGCCCAATCCGAATGTGGTTAAAATCCTGAATTCAGGAATTACCGAAAGCGGATCTTTTCCATTTATTGAAATGGAGTTTATTGACGGACCCGACCTGGAGGAGTTACTGAAAGAACCACATGATCAGATTTTCAGCATCAAGGAGGTGATCCGGGTTGCAGATCACCTGGCCAACGCTTTAGCCCATTGCCATAAAGTTGCTGTGAAACACGGGGATATCAAAAGTAACAATGTAAAATATAATGTGCATACCGGAAATTATGTCCTGCTCGATTTCGGACTCTCGGCCATGTCTGATGAGCAGCGGAGAACCAGTATCAGGCATGCCGGAGCTATCGAATTTATGGCGCCTGAGCAAAGCGAAGGACAGCTGTTGTTTGAAACGGATGTGTACAGTTATGGGGTGATCTTATATGAATTGCTGGCGGGACAGGTGCCTTTCCCGCTGACCGATAACGGCCAGAAATCACGAAATGAAGTATTGATCGGCCACCTGGAACTGGAAATCCCAGATGTATTGTCTGTCAGGGAGCAGCATATTCCGGGCGACTGGTCGGATGATAAAAAATGGCTGGAGATGCAGGTGCCGCAATGGTTGCTGAATGTGATCAACCGCTGCCTGGAAAAGGATCCCGAAAAACGCTATGCCGACGGAATGATCCTGCAGGAAGCAATTGTGAAAAGCAGCATTGCCGATACGGGAACAACAGCAGTGGCCGTCGCCGGTACTTCCCTGTTGCAAATGGAAAACGAACGCTTGCAGAACCTGATTTTGCATTATCAGGAACAACAGAGCCCGGTAGTGCAGGAAAGGGATACGAGTGTGGTGGTGATCGGTAAACCTGTTTTTTATGTCCTGGTGCTGAGTGTGGTGCTGATGGTTGCTCTCCTAAGTTATTTCCTTATTTTCAGGGAACCGCAGGAGCCGGTAAGAAGGGCAGTGGTACCAGAGGAAAAAAGTTCCGTTAGCCCGGCAGATACGACCAGTGATAAAGGCTACAGCTGGGATAAGGAAAGGGATACCCTGGTGGATACGGTAGTGCGGGAGGAAGCAAAGCCCGTACAGCTTAAACCTGTACCCGTTCCGGACAGCAGTGTGATGGATGTAGATACCCTACTGAATTTTTAGTGCATATTATTTGTATGTATAATGGATAACTGTGTTGGCGTACAGACACGTTTGATGATAAAATAGAATTTCATGGCAGAAAAGCCCACATTTTGGAAAAGGACCGGTCTGCAGGACTGGTTTCTCCCGGCAGAAAAACAACAGGCGAAACAAGTCGCCAAAAGTTTAACCCCCGATGAGGTATATAAATATATTATTGAAAAATTTAAGGAGTCGATAGGACAGCTCTCTTTTGCCAACAGGATCGTATTTTATCACGAATACATCATTTGCTTTAATGAAGAGGACTATAAGGAATTCTTGTCCCAGAAGCAGGGGCTGTTTGGCATTATTGTCCACGAATCGGTGAACCAGTTTTATCAGATTCTCGCTGCCTACAAAAAGGAAGGAAAAACTGTTGAGCCTTCAGGCTCTAAATGGGTGTTCCGACTGGCTTCCCATCCGGAGTATGAGAGAGGTGATAAAGGATTTATTGGTAAACTGTTGCCAGAGGCAACGCAGAAGGAGGAAAACCTGCGGGTGACTTTCATTCCGAGGCAGACGGGAATCGCAGAAACGCTGGATGTCAACCAGGAAATTCTCGGTGGATTTACCTATTATAGTGAAGGATATTATGAACTCCCTTACCAAAACGACCTGACGGAAGCGCTCAGCGCAGCAGGAGATACAAAACCGGCAGCCCAGCGTGCTGACAAGATTTATGCGCGGCTGGAAACCATTATGCCGGATCAGAATTTCAGGGGTAAAAAGCTGGAATACCTGATGAAAAATGAAGAAATTGTTGTTTCGGGAAATGAAGAACAGCGGAAGGAACCCCATGTGTTCACTATTCCATCCGATTGGGTGAATACCCCGCACCTGAGTATTCGTTACAATACCTCAGACAGTAAGTTCTACCTCGCTTCATATGGGGAAAAGACCATTGTAAATGAAAAGGAAGTGACAAGGAGTGAAATCAATGCACCACAATGGGTGGAATTGCCTTTTAATTCCAGGATTCTGCTGAACGGAATTATAGGGGTTAATATTTTTAAAGCTTAAGTTTATGTCTCAATATTTATCCATTGGATTACTGGTTATTGCAGTTGTATTGCTGCTATGGCATTTTTCCGATATCAAAAATGCGCAACACTAATGACTGAATACTTATTTGGAATATCGGATACCGGCAAGGTGAGGGACAACAATGAAGACGTGTTCATCACCCAGAGCGTCATGAATGGTAAATACCTGATTGCCGGTGTGATTGATGGTGTCGGGGGATATAACGGAGGGGAAATTGCCGCTGCACTGACCAGGGATATTGTTCTTGATGAGCTTTCCATGATAGGAAATAATATCGTGGCACAGCTGGAAATTGCATTTAACCTCGCAAATGAAGAGATTCTGGCTAAAAAATTAATCAGCAGTGATTTTGCAAAGATGGCCTGTGTGGCTACAGTGGTGGTGGTCGACAGAATGAATAATGAGCTGCATTATATCCATGTAGGCGATACCAGGCTGTACCTGTTCCGCGATAAATCACTTGTTAAATTGTCGCACGACCAGTCTTTTGTAGGTTTTCTGGAGGATTCAGGACGGATTACGGAAGAAGCGGCAATGAATCATCCGAAACGCAACCAGATTAACCAGGCACTCGGACTTGCCAGTATCATGGGGGCAGCAGAACCCTATTTTGAAACAGGTTCTTCACCTTTCCTGCCTTCAGACCTGATTCTGCTTTGCAGTGATGGCCTGACTGACCTGGTGGATAAAACAGGGATTACCACTATCCTGAACCAGCACAGTACGCTGCAGGAGAAAGCTGAGAAATTAGTAGAACTGGCCAACCAGGCCGGAGGCAAGGATAATGTAACCGTGGTATTGGCTGAAAATGACAGTAAACCTGTTTCCCATGAAGTGAAACGACCAGTTACAGAAGCCAGGAACAGTTTCCGCAGTACAGCTACCCCTGTTGCTCCGGCAAGCCCGATATCATATCAAGTCAATTATGAAGTAGATGTGGTCAAGCCAAAGAAAAACACCCGTTTAGTGTATGTTTTGTCGGCGCTGTGTGTGCTTTTTGCCGTGATTTCATTGCTGCTGTACCTGCAGCGTTCCCCTGAACCGGTCAAACCAGAAACTCCTGTACTGAAAGTACAGGCTGCGGAAAGTCTGGAAGAGAAAATATTAAATAATCTGCTGAGCAGCATTAAACAGGATACTTTGTTGCTGTCAGATTCAATTTTTAAAAAGGTTATTGTACTGAGCAAACCTTTGCAGATCGGTAGGGATACCCTGATCATTAAAACCAAAGGAACGATTGTATTGCGGGCAGATACGGCTTTTACAGGCCCTGCCATACAACTTTCCCCAGGTTCAAAGTATATTTCGCTGAACCATCTCACCCTGGAAAACTTTAAAACAGGCATCATTTCCCATAACAATGTGTTGGAAATGAATAGGGTTCAGTTTATCAATTGTGCGCAGCCTGTGCAGAATCAGTTTTTATTTCCTGACAGTTCCTATGTGAGCGGGAGATTAAACAGACGAGCCTATCAGGCGGATACCATTGCAAAAAAATAATATGGATAAAGGGAATGCGCCGCGGGGCAGCAGAAAACAGGAGCGTATATTTCTGGCTTTGATAGCCATTTTACTGGTTACTTTGTTCGTCAGGTTGTTTGCCGTATTGCAGGACCGGATGAAGGAAACGGACCAGCGCCTGAAAGCAGGGACAATGGTCAATATGAATGGCCCTGAACCGGTTAAGTCTATCAAAGCCCTTTTACTGAAAGGTACTTACCTGGAGGATCCGCGGGATGTCAGTTTTATTGCAGCAGCAATTACTGCAAAACACGGGCCCGATGAGGCATTCAGTAATATTGGTGACCTCAATAAACGCAAGTTTTATGTGTCCGCAGATGAGGCTGCCTTACAGGGAGGGATGTCTTTCAAAAAAAGGGTAGCCATATCACGTGCTTTGTTGGGATTTACAGGGGATGACAGCCTTCGTTTTATACAGGAATTGACACGGCCTTTGCCTTATCCTTCTACGCAGGACCTGAAAACCGGAAGTTCAGAGATTTCGGGAAAAATAACAGCTAAAGGAGCGGCTGTTGCTGCAGTGCTGGTGCGCTTGAGTACGGTTATCCCGGCAGACAGTCTTGATGGAAAGTCTTTTACGTCCTATGCCCGTACAGATCAGGACGGAAGGTATGAGTTTATGAACCTGCCCGACAGGCAATCGTATGAAGTGATCCCCATGAAACCCGGATTTGAATTTGGTCAGGTTAAAGGTGCAGTAGAATTGGATGGCTCTAAGTCTTTAAATTTTAATCAGTTGCCACACAGTATCAGGCTGCTTTCTGCGCGTGATTTTACACACCTTAAGAATGATGGAGCCCTGATTGTCCGCACACTTGAACAGTTTAACCGTTGGTTTTATACCATTACCGGTGTTTTCTTTGCCATTTTTATCGTTATCCACAGTTTGTTGTCACTGAAATTCCCGCATATGGACCAGCTGTTACTGCCCGTTTTGATGCTGCTGACCGGACTTTCCCTGCTGACTTTGCTGAGCCTGCAGGATCCGCTGCGGGACCGTTTCCTGGCTATGGATAGCCTGCTGTACCTGCTGATTGCTGCACTGGTGTTTTGTTCAGTCCTGTTTTTTAACCTGAAGCGCTTTACGGCAGATTCTGCGGTGTACAGACTGTTTGTGTTCAAAGCAGATTCCGCGGCCAATGGTTGGCCATGGATTGCAGTGGCAATGCTCGTGTTGCTGTCCACGCTGGTCTTTGGGGCTGGTCCTGAAGGCAGTGGGGTTAAGGTTAATTTATTGGGGATTCAGCCTAGTGAGCTGGTTAAATATATCGTTATTTTGTTCCTTGCCGGGTTTTTTGCCCTGAATGAACAGTTTATTTCTGCCTACTCGAACTGGAAAAAACGCTGGTCGTTTTTCTCTTTCGCGCTGGGTGCAATTCTGTTGACCTTATTGTTGTTTTTAATGCTGGGCGACCTGGGGCCTGCAATTGTCATTTGTTTTACCTTCATTGTGCTGTTTTCTTTTTCCAGGGGGGATTTTATGGATATGGCTGCATTTGTGGTCCTGTATGTCCTGGTATCCTGGCTGGTGGAGAATGTATGGCTGGATGCCTTGATTACTTTTGCAGTGCTGGCCATTTTCACCTTGTTGAAACGGAAATCTGTCAGTGAATCGGCCGTGATGGCACTGCTGGTGATTACAGCTTTTCTGACGATTGACCAGATTCCTTATCTCGACAAAATCGTACCGGGACCGGTTCAGCGGCTGTCAGACCGGAAGGCAATCTGGCAGGATGCCTGGAACAATGAGGTTTACGGCGGTGACCAGGTGGCTAATGGCCTATGGGCCATAGCCAGTGGCGGCATTAAGGGTCAGGGAACAGGAGAGGGCTTTGCAAAGACGATTCCTGAAGCCCATACAGACATGATTCTACCTGCCCTGGGAGAGGAGTTTGGCTGGGCAGGGATGGCCTGTATCTTTATCCTTTTCCTCCTTTATCTCCACCGTTCTCTGATTATCGGAAGGCAAACGGGTACACCCTTTTTGTTTTATCTCTGTGGAGGGATCGGTATTTGTACCTTTATCCAGTTTATCCTCATTGCCGGAGGTTCTATCGGCGCCTTGCCTTTGTCGGGCGTCTCCCTGCCTTTCGAAAGTTACGGCGGATCTTCCCTGGTGATTAATTTTACGGCTGCCGGATTTTTAATGTCGGTGTCCGCATTAAGGGGGTCGCCAGTGCAGATGAAATATATGACCAGCCAGCAGGATAAAAATCTGGTGCCTGCACTGATTGCTGCCTGTTCGGCAATTTTCCTTTTACTGGTGAATGTATCCGGCTATAGCTTTAACAGTAGCAAATGGGTGGTTAAACCGGCTTTGGTGGCCGACAGGAGCGGAAGCCGGATGTTTAGCTATAACCCAAGGATTGGTATCTTAATGAAGAAACTGGAGTCAGGAACGATTTATGACCGGTCGGGATTGATCCTGGCGACGAGCAACCCTTCGCTGCTGAAAAAACAATTGCCAAAACTGCGCCTTGCCGGAGTACCGGGATATGACCTGGATTCAGCCATGCACAGGAATGTTTCGAGATATTACCCTTTTGAGGAACAGCTGTTCTTCTGGACCGGTGATGCCAATACAGGGGTGTTTAGCGGTGGAATTAATGGCTATTTTGCAGAGTATGAACATGCTGCGGAATTGCGCGGCTTTCAGTTGCCGGTGTCCAGTTATACCCTTATGGCCTCAAGATACCGGGAAGACCGGTTTTTACCGGCAGGCCCCCGAGAGATGACCGTCCTCAAAAAGGATTATGCGGCATTGGTGCCATTATTGATCTCAGGATTAGATAGCAACCAGATCAATACCTTTAAAAAACGGAACCGGGATGTGAAGCTTGCAGTGGATGCCGGCCTGCAAACCCGGCTTCAGCACGCCCTCGCATCAGACCCGCTGTTGCGTAAAAACAGGGTTTCTGTGGTGGTGATGTCTTCCAAAACGGGTGATGTACTGGCTTCGGCCGCCTACCCCTTGCCGGCAGTAAAAAACTGGGAGCAGTTAACCATGAGTATGGCTGACCAGAATAAGCTTTTCCAATGGATCACCAATGCCGATCCGGGTTTTACCCTGGCTACCCAGCCGGGCTCTACGGCGAAACTGCTGACGGCCATGGCTGGTTTCAATAAGCTGGGTATGGCCGCAGCAGGGCAGACTTACCTGGTGAGACCAGAGGAGCGGATTCGTGCCAGTGGACCGGAACCGGATGAAACCGGAAATATTGATATGGAACGTGCTATTGTGAAGTCGAATAATGTTTATTTTATCAAACTGGCGAATGAACAGCATTTACAGGAGCAAATGGCTGAATTGTACCTGAAAACAGGGATGTTCCTGCACGGTGTCGGCGGATATTATTATGGCAGGAAAAATGTGAATGAAGAGCAGGATGAACGCTGGCTTAAGCTGTGGCGTAAAACAGAATTCAACAGTGCTTATCATCCCGGGAATATTTATAAAAACAGGGCCAGCGGAATTTCCGGGATGGCCTGGGGGCAGGGAGAGCTGGTGGCTACACCTGCTGCGGTTGCACGTCTCGCCGCTGGTATTGCGAACCATGGTGTCCTGGTGCCTAACCGTTATGTCCTGAAAATGAATGATACCCCTGTTGCGCCAAAGGAAGGGGTAGGCCTGGCGGACAAGTCTGCTTATGCAGACCTGCTGAAGAAATACATGATTGCCCAGAGTGCCGGTAAAGCCGGTGTGTTTGGCATTGCTGTTGCAGGGAAAACAGGAACTCCGGAAAGAATGCTGAAGAAGAAAAAGGTGAATGATGGCTGGTATGTGTTTTTTGCACCTGATGGTCAGCCTGGTGGATATACCGTGGTCTGCATCCGTATCGAATCTACCAAAGGGTCTTCTGAAGCGGTAAGAGTTGCCGGAGCGGATGTTATTCCTATCCTGGTACAGAAAGGATATATGAACAGCATCAACTGAATTGATTGATTACCATTAATGGATAAATGATGTTTGACTTTTTTAAAAATAAATATAACAGGGATACTACAGGGCAGAACCTGGATGTGAAAGAAATCCGGGAGGCGATCCTGAAGCTGATTAAAGAGCGTCTTCAGGAGTTGGATGGCGGCGAAGGCCGGCAGATCGGGGAGCTTTCCCTTTTTGTGAATCCCCCCCAGGAGGAATTGTTTAAATATGAAGCGGCAGTATATACCAGTAATCCGGATCAGTTTAAGGAAGAAGTGCAGCGAATTGCAGATAATTTTGCGATAGATCTGCCTGAAGAATGGCTGATGCAGGTGCTGGTTACCACAGCGCCCCCTGCCGGTGCAGTTCCGGCAAAAAATGTACATGCTGCCCTTTTGATCAAAAATAAAGCGGTTATTCAGGCTGCCATAGCCAATACCGCTGGTTTGGGTTTGATCACTGTCCTCTATGGGAAAGCAGACGATGAAAATTACCGCCTGGAACCCGGAAGTAAAAGGCTGAATATCGGACGCGAAAGAAATGTGCAATCGGCAGATGGTGGCATCAGGATCAATACCATTGCTTTCGCCGGTGATGCCCATGAAAGTAATAAGTATATCAGCAGGCAGCATGCCCATATCGAATGGGATAAGCAGGCAGCTTGTTTTATGCTGTATGCAGATGAAGGTGGTGTACCCCCAGCCAACAAAACTAAAATCAGGTCGGCCCAGGATGAAACATTGCATAAGCTGAATTCTATCCAGGTGGGTTACCGCTTAAAAGACGGAGACCAGGTGATTTTGGGAGAATCTGCAGTCCTGGAATTTAAATTGCTTAACGAGATAACTGAATTAAATTAACACCGCATGTTATTTTTTTTGTTAGTTTAGCGGCTTTCACCCCCGTATAAATGATTTTTAAAGCCAGTTGCCTTTTTTTCCTGATTACTTTTACAACGTTCTTCAGCCTGAGTGCCCAGAATAAGCATACGATTAGTGGATATATCAGCGACTCTGCCTCAGGAGAACAGCTCATTGGTGCAACCATCCGTATGGAAGGAAGCCTGAGCGTAAGTACCACCGCCAATGAATATGGATTTTTTTCTATCACCGTACCGGCAGGTAGTTATAAAATACTGGCCGGTTCCGTTGGGTATACAACCTATAACAAAGCCGTTACACTTTCCAGGAACCTGAAGCTTAATATTGCGTTAACTTCCCAGAATAATGAACTCTCCGAAGTTGTTGTTTCTGCCACGCGGAAGGATGAAAATGTGAAATCTGCAAAAATGGGCGTTCAGAAGCTGAGTATGCAGGAGATTGACCGGGTTCCCGTACTTTTTGGCGAACGAGACCTGATCAAAGTCGTGCAGTTGCTCCCCGGCGTGAAATCGGCCGGCGAAGGGAACAGCGGATTTTTTGTGAGAGGTGGTGCGGCAGACCAGAACCTGATCCTGCTGGATGAGGCCGTGGTCTATAATCCTTCGCATCTACTGGGCTTTTTCTCGACGTTTAACTCTGATGCGATTAAGGACGTGACTTTGTATAAGGGAAATACCCCTGCACAATACGGTGGCAGACTTTCTTCTGTGATGGATGTGAAAATGAATGAAGGAAATAACCAGCGCTTTAATGTGAATGGTGGTATTGGAATCATTGCTTCCCGTTTAACGGTTTCCGGTCCGATTGTGAAGAATAAGGGATCTTTCCTGATCAGTGCGAGACGTACCTATGCCGACTTGTTTCTCAAATTAAGTAAAGATACGATCGTCAACAAAAGTGCCCTGTATTTCTATGACCTTAACCTGAAGGCCAATTACCAGTTCGGGGAAAATGACAGGGTGTACCTGTCGGGTTACCTGGGGAAAGATAAACTGGGCCTCGGTGATCTTTTTGCACTCGACTGGGGCAATAAGTCTGCTACTTTGCGCTGGAACCACCAGTTCAGCCCAAGGTTGTTCTCGAATACCTCCCTGATTTACAGCGATTACCAATACAATATCGATCTGAATACAACTTCTTCCTTCCAGGGAGGAATCAGTTCGCAGATCAAGGACTGGAACCTGAAAGAGGAATTCAGCTTTTATCCGAATACAAACAATACCTGGCGCTTTGGCGTAAATTCCATTTACCATACCATAAGGCCAGGAGAATTTACAGGAGACCTTACCCTGGTGAGTCAACCCTATACCCATAGCTGGTCGAATGCCTTTTATGTCAACAATGAATGGAAAGCTTCGGAAAAACTTAAAATGGAGTATGGTGCACGTATAAGTGCATTCTCTGTTCTTGGTGGAGACAATAATTTTTATACCCTGAGTGAGACAGGAACGATTATCGATACCCTGAATTATAGCAAAGGCAAGATTGTGAAGACCTATTTGAACCTGGAGCCAAGGGTTTCGATGTCCTACCAGCTGAATTCCCTGTCTTCCATCAAAGCGGCTTATGCGAGGAATACCCAATCGTTGCACCAGTTGTCGAGCTCCGCAACAAGCACGCCGACAGATAAATGGGTGGCGACAAACAATATTATTAAACCGGAGATCGCGAACCAGTTTTCGGTCGGATATTTCCGGAACCTGAACAATGACAACTATGAATTTAGTGCAGAAGCATATTATAAATCACTCGAAAACCAGGTGGATTACCGGGATGGGGCGAATATAAGGAGTAATGAAGCGATTGAACCCCAACTCTTATTTGGTAAAGGAAGGGCATACGGGATGGAATTGTTGCTCCGCAAAAAAACGGGCCGTTTAACGGGATGGTTCGGCTACACCTTATCCCGTACAGAAAAACAAATCAATGGAGTCAATGATAGTGAATGGTATGCTGCTAGACAGGACCGTACCCACGATATCTCCATTGTCGGAATGTATGACCTGAATAAAAAATGGTCACTTTCTGCCACCTTTGTGTATTATACCGGGAATGCCGTTTCCTTTCCGCAGGGTAAATATTATATCGATGACCAGGTGGTCTTTCTGTATACCAAAAGGAATGGATACAGGATGCCTGATTATCACCGCCTGGATCTGAGTGCAACCAAGAAATTAAAAGAGGGCAAAAACTTCTCATCAGAATTGGTGCTGGGTTTGTACAATGCCTATGGACGTGCCAATGCCTATGCCATTACTTTCCAGGAAAATCCGGACGACCGTTCCCAAACTCAGGCCGTACAAACCTCTTTGTTTAGATTTGTACCCTCTATTACCTATAACTTCAAATTCTAATCGCATGAATAGAAATAACATTAACATGAATAGGAAGGATATTATTTTTTTATGTATGCTGCTGATCAGCTTCCTCTGCAGCTCGTGTGAAAAAGTGATTGATATTAAATTGAATGACTCAACACCTAGGATTGTGATTGAAGGGGAAGTGACCACCGCAAGCGGACCATATACAGTAACTATTACAGAATCAAAGAACGTAGATCAGAACAATACCTTTACGGGTAGGGCTGATGCTGTAGTGACAATTAAGGATATCACTGCCGGGATTTCAGAGATCCTGAATAATGCGGGTTTTGGAAATTATGTGACTTCATTTATCCGTGGTACAGCGGGACATACCTATGAGCTGACGGTGGTATTGGGCGATCAGACCTATACTTCCAGCTCCACTATCCCTTCTACGGATGTGAAACTGGAGGCTTTATATGTGGAAACATCCTCTTTCGATGATAAAGATATTTTTATGGTTCCTGTATTTACAGATCCTGCAGGAAAAGGAAATTATTACCGCCTGAGACAATGGGTAAACGGAGTGCTGATCAAAGGATCATATGTGAGAAGTGACGAAGCTACGGATGGTAGAAGATATACTTCCCAATTGTTTTATGATACAGACAGTAAGGAGGGGAATCCACTGATTAATGTGGGTGATTCCATTTCAGTAGAACTGCAGTGTATCGATAGGAAAGTCTATGATTTTTACAGGACACTGAACGCTACTATTGAACAGGACGCAGCTGCACCTTCCAACCCGCTGAGCAATATTAGTGGAGGAGCTTTAGGCGTTTTCAATGCCTGCAGGTCGAATAAATTATCCGCTATTGTTAATTTTTAACGCAGCATGTTTTATAACAAGACTGCTGCGTGGCAGGATGGAGAATGAACCGGAGACATGCAGGATAATTTGCACCTATGATTCCATGTCTGTTACCTCAAAAGTATGGTGTTAAATGATTCGAGTATAACAATTTAAATATAAAATGAATAAATCTGAAGTTGAACAGGTGTTGATTACAGTGAAGTCAGGGACTGAAGAAGCACTTGTTTTGAAAATATATAAGAATGGTATCCTTGCCCGAAAAGGATGCGGAGGATTACCGGGAGTTAAAATTTCGGGAATGAGCTTCACAGGGAACTCTACTTATTTTGACCAGGTGATGCAGAGTGTCTCCCAGCAGATTCTTGACCAGGAGATCAATCACGAGGAAAAGATCATTACCGGTTCTTTGGAGTACATGGTTGCTTTTTATGGGGTAACTGCAAATGGAGACCATGGGGAAAGGGCGGAATGGACGAAGTCGGCCATGCTCCGTTTTTATATGGATGAAGGAACCAGCTTCAGGCACAATTTACTGGGTTTTGTCGACGGATTTTCTATTGAAGCAATGAAGATTACGGATTCCTGGTACTTTGATATTGTCATGATGGCCCTGGAGAACAGAAAGTCATCGGCATTGCCGGAACAGACGCTTGCCCATGCTGCACGAACGGAGGAAGAACTGGAGAAGGATTTTCAGCATTATTTTCAGCAGACGAATAAAAAAGACCTTCCCACTTTTGTCGCCGGTAAAACTTATGCCGATACCAGTGGCGATTTATCCAGCCTGGTTTTCCGGATTGATGAAACATCACTGACTTATACCTTTAGCCCCCTGGCTTAAAAGCCAGGTTTAGCTAAAGAGGTCAAGCAGGTCTTTTTTGGTAAGGGATTTCATTAATGAGTTGTCCGTATGGATAAGGTCGCCCGCCAGCTCCTTTTTCGTCGCCTGTAATTTCATGATTTTTTCTTCAATGGTATCCGGACAGATGAGGCGTACCGCGACCACATTTTTCTGCTGACCAATGCGGTACGACCTGTCGATGGCCTGGTTTTCTACTGCCGGGTTCCACCAGGGATCTACCAGATATACATAGTCTGCCTCGGTGAGGTTGAGTCCCGTGCCCCCGGCTTTCAGACTGATCAGGAAGATTCGTACATTTTCATCTTCCTGGAAGCGCTGTACTGCTTTTTTCCTATTGGTGGTTTTTCCTGTGAGGTATTCAAAAGGAATATCCCTGGCCTGCAGCTCCGCTTTGATCAGGTCGAGCATGGAAACGAACTGCGAAAAAATCAGGATCTTGTGCTGTGGTGAATGGTTTTCAATTTCTTCCATCAATACCCTGATCTTGGCCGAGCCCGCACCATGGAGCAGGTCGTCTTTAAGCAGTGATGGAGAATTGCAGATCTGCCTTAATAAGGTGAGTCCTTTCAGCATATGAAGGGTGTGCTTAGGGAGTTCATCATCTTTTTTGCCCATCAGAAAATCTTTGTATTCATCTTTGCAGGCATCGTATACCGTCTTTTGCTCGGTTTCCATTTCACAATAGATCACCATTTCTGTTTTTTCCGGCAGCTCTCGTGCAACTTCATTTTTTGTTCTCCTTAAAATAAAGGGTTTTACTTTTTTCCTGAGGGCTATGGCGGTCCTGTTGTCCTTGAACTTATCAATAGGTGAAGAATAATTCTCCCTGAAAAATTGTTTGCTCCCCAGAAGACCGGGGCAGGCAAATGACAGTTGACCGTAGAGGTCAAAGGTATTATTTTCTACAGGCGTACCTGTAATCGCGATTTTATTCCTTGACTGCAGCAGGCGAACCGCATGGTACCTTAAAGATTCCGGGTTTTTGATCGTTTGTGATTCATCAAGAAAGATATAATTGAAATTATACTTCTTTAACCAGCCTATATCATATAATAAGGTTCCGTAAGAAGTGAGGATGATTTCATATTTATGGAACTCATGTGTGATTTTTGCCCTTTCAGCACCATAGATGGTATATACTTTAAGATCGGGTGCAAATTTTGCAATTTCTGCCTGCCAGTTGAAAATTAAGGTGGCCGGCACAACAATCAGGTTGGTATTCTGCGGTCTCTTTTCCCTCTGGGAAAGGATAAATGCAATAATCATCAGGGTTTTCCCAAGCCCCATGTCATCGGCAAGACAGCCGCCAAAGCCAAACTCATCGAGGAAATTCAGCCAGTTCAGGCCTTCTTTCTGATAATCGCGAAGGGTAGCGTTGAGCGAGAGTGGAATAGAGGTTTGTGCGATGTCCCTGAAATTGTCAATTTTCTTTTTATAGGACGATAATTCCATTCTAACCTCTGCAGAGAGAGATTCCTGTTCGTAGAGGTCTATGATGGAAGAAAAATTCACTTTGGGTGTCCGTAGCGTATCTTCAGTGATTTCGGCAGCACTGAAGTATTTGGTCAGTTTCTCGATCCATTCCTCCGGCAGAATACCCATCGTGCCATCGCCAAGTTTGATGAATTTGCTTTTATTGCTTACCGAACGGTGCAGTTGTTTCAGCGATACTTTTTGTTTGCCGAAAGAAATATCAAATTCGGAGTCAAACCAGTTCAGGCCACTGATGACTGCAATAGAAATTTTTACCTTATTTGGATTGAGGTTATTGCCGTAGATTTCGTTGAATCCCATGAGGGTAATCCCCGCATTTCCCCAGGCTTCAAAAGCATTGAGAAACCAGCTTTCTTCCAAAAAGCGCTTTTTATGCAGATAAAAATGGAGTGAATCCAGCTGTTCCTGAAAATAGGGATGCTGGCGCGTGACCGCAGATACCAGGTTAAGCTCTTCTTCGTCGTTCCTGGTGATGGTAAAGGTTTTTCCCGATTTATCCGTAGCATAGATTTGTTTCCTGGATAAGACCGGGACTTCAATGCTTCCATAGCGCATGACAGGGTTGATCAGAACATAGTCTTCTGAATAGGACAGGTAAATGATTTTTTCGAGGGACTGGTCGAAGTGTGTTTCCTTTAACTGTTTTTTTGTGGCAGGTTTGACATAGGAATAATTGAGCCTGACTTTGTTTTCCAGGCTGGTCAGGATATCTGTTTGAAAGGAAGCGAATTTCGATTCATGGATAATCAGGTGGTTGTTGTTTTGCCGCATAAAGGTAATTACCCGCAAACATGCCGGATCATCAACCAGGTATAAGTGCTGGTCATGCGCAATGAAATACTGGAATTTTATACTCAGCATCTTCACATCATGGATTTTTCCGGCGAGTAGCAATTCACTTTGTATGGTATAAAATCCATCTTTTAAGTCAATGGATAAGATCAGCTCCATCCTGCTGCTGGTCAGGCTTACCGGCAGGACTGAACTGGTGGTAATGTTGGGGGAGATGGTTGGATCATGACAAAATACCTTAAGGAGGAGTGGGTTTTTGGTCAGTGCCTTTAGTCCTTCCAGATCGGCCGTGGTTTTTTCCGATTCATAATTGTTCTGAAACCTCGATACCGCCGTATAGAATTTGATCTCCTCTGGCTGGTCGGTTGTCCATATATAGTCTGCTGCATTCAGGGATTTCAGGGGGTTCTTAATTTTTCCATTGCCGGTCATGGTCGATTCCATCAGTTCTACCTGGAAATGGGAATAATAGCGGTGCTGTTTGAGGACCAGGAACATTTTTGTATTCAGGTCTTCATCAGCCCTTTTCCGCAATACTGCTGCCTCCTCCGCTAGCAATAATTCTTTCAGCTCCTTGTTTTTTTCCTGGGTTACAGGAAGGAGGTCTTTGATGACCGGGCTAATTATTGCCTTTCTCTTGTCATAGCTAAGGCTGAAAAAATCATCCGGTTGTTGTTCATGCTCCAGTCCGTAAGCTGCAGCAAAACTCCTGATTTTCACGTGACGGAGCTGTTCATCAAAAAACAGGCGCAGTTCATTTCTGTCCTTGATGTTAAAAAGTACGCGCGACTGATGTTCACAGAGTCTGTTGGAAGAGGAGAGACAGTCACAGGTGAAGATCAGCGTGCCCTGATGCCACAATACGTCCACTTTCGGAAATTTTACGGGACTTCTGGCATCACTGAAGGAAGCAAAATTCAGGCTGATCTGTTGCGGCTCGAGATCAAAATAACCTTTCATGTCTGTATCCAGCGGACCAGCACTGTGTTTTAAAATAAATACAGTGCTGAGGGTATTGAAATCAAAGTCTTTCAAAAGATACATTCCCCGATGATCTTCCGGCTTTTGATAGGAGGTAGGTAAATCAGTCATTCATTGCAATGTATAAAAAAGATTCAAAAGGTTGAAGAATTACTAGAGTTGGAGGAGCTGCTGAAAAGTATGGCCCTGAGCATCAAGGAGATTATCCAGGAGCTAAAAAATAAATTAAAATAAATACTACTATTTCAGTAGACATTATTATATTTGCTCCTGTTGGGTAATTGTCCAGGCAAAAATCCTTCAACTATAGTCATGTGGCCGAGTGGTTAGGTGTGGGTCTGCAAAACCCTTTACGGCGGTTCGAATCCGCCCTTGACGTCGATTAAAGTATTAGATTTTTGGTTAGATCTAAGTTTTGTTTTGTTGGAAACTCCAGGTTGGATGGCCTGGAGTTTTTTATTTAAACATAAATCCAACTGGTTAAAAACACTGTTTTATGAGTTAAACACCTTACAAAACAAAGTTTTGGTGTACGGAAACGGGGTGTTGGTGTAAAAAAGTTGAGTACATGAACGCAGTTACCTACTTTTATACTGAAGCTAATCACTACAGTATCCTAATGTTGTCAGTGTATTAATCCTTCGATTGGTGTGTTTGATATACTGTAGGGGCAGCAATTCCCCTACAGATATATGTTTAAACCTTTATATCTCCAGATTCCTTCTTCATTTTTTTTATACTAATGCGATTTGAAGTATATTGCATGGTGTAACTTATAAAATGATATGAACACTATCTTGAAATGTGTCATTATTGATGACGAACAACATGCCATAGAATTGTTAACGGATTATATTTCGGAGCTCCCTTCGTTACGTATTTATAAAACTTTCAGTAATCCGATCCTTGCCCTGGACACGATCCGTAAGGAAGATGACATCGATATCATTTGGCTGGACATTGATATGCCTGGGTTATCCGGACTGGAACTCGCAAAATCACTCCGCCATAAAACAAAGAAACTCGTCTTTACCACTGCACATACACAATATGCAGTGGATGCATTTGAAGTCAGGGCAGACAATTACCTGCTGAAACCCATAAAACTCAGTAAGTTCCTGGCTGTTGTCAATGAATTGACCGAATCTTTCGAAACCATACAGGTTAACCCCTCCAAATTTTTCTATATCAAAGGGGATGAGAAAGGTAAATTCATTCGCGTAGCACTGGAAGATATCATCCTGGTAGAAGGATTGAAAAACTATATCGTGATCTATACCAAGGAAGATAAGTTTACGACCTATTTAACGATGATAGAAGTGGAGAATGCTTTGGTGGTAGATGGCCGGTTTATGCGTATCCACAAGTCTTTTATTATCAATATTGATGAAATCCAAAAAATTACGGGCAATACGGTACACATGAGCAATGAGGTGGAAATCACGCTTGGGATATCCTATAAGGATAAGTTTAGTGAGTATCTGAATGAAAATACCTTAAAATCCGGGCGAAGATAACGCCCGGATTCTATGTCCTGGAGCTTACAATATAGGAACTGTACTTGTTCCCGTAGTTTTAACAGAAGTGGTAGTTGGATCGCTCATTTTTGATCCTTTTGGCATTTCATTCGCCTTAAAAACGAAAACTGTTTTTTTTGTGAGTTTCAGTGATTGATTTTTCATAATTTTTTGGTTTTATGAAAAGTACCGTGACAGATGCCCAGTGAAAAAAATAGTACACCAACAGAGATAATATTTACACCAACATACGCTCAGCCTACACCAATTTGGAACGCTTATCATTTAAATCCTCAGCCCTGTTCATTAGAGATAAAAAGATCCATTTTATTATCTGGACGATTTATATCTTCTATGAGACGATCCTTATTGGTCTGTTGTTCGGTGAATTCGGTTCTTTGGGGAATTATACCGTCCACTATACCTATAATATCCTGCTTTTCTATATCACCGCACTGTATGTCTTGCCTGTGGTAATGAAAAATCCGAATCAGGTCGTCTGGAAATTGCCCTTGATGGTCGTTATGGAGACCCTCTTGTTCGCATCGGTTGCCTTTGGACTCGATTACCTGCTTTTGAGGTATACCGATGTCATTACCTTTAAGATGGATATCATGTTCTTCGGGAGATTGTGCTATCGGGGTGTATTTTTCATCGGACTTTCCACTGGCTATTATTATCTCCTCACTTACCTGAAGGAAAAAGAGCTGAATGTTGAACTGGAAAAACAAAGACTGGTAGGCATTATCAAGCAAAAGGAAACTGAAAATGAATTGAACGTGACGGTCAATGCCTATTTGAAGGCACAGATCAATCCCCACTTTCTTTTTAATACCTTGAATTTTATTTACAACAATGCCAGGAAAACTGCACCTGAAGCAGCAGATGCCATTATGACCCTGTCGGAAATGATGAGGTATGCCATCAAGTCGGAGCAGGCTGGGGAATCTATTTATTTGTATGCAGAGATTGAGCAGGTAGAAAACCTGATTCACCTGCACCAATTGAGGCAGAACAATAAATTGCACATCCAGCTGGACTATTCCGGTATTACAAAAGACATCAGGTTTATTCCCCTGGTACTCGTTACCCTGCTGGAGAATATTTTCAAACATGGGAACCTCAGTAAACCTTCAAAACCGGCACTGGTTCATATTTATGTGGCAGATGACGAACTCCATATCTACACCGAAAACCTGGTCAATGAGTTCAAGAATAATTCAGGGGAGGGGATCGGACTGGAGAATGTGCGGAAAAGGATTTCACGTAACTATCCAGGGCGTTCAAACTTTAATTATTACACTGAACAGGACCATATTTTTAAGGTCAGCATCGTGATTTCACTGTCTTGATCGTAGGTATTTGTATACATGAAATTCCTGTAATGCTTTCGATGGTCTGTATTTAAGTAATATTATGGTGATAATCTCACGATATATATAGTATTACAACGAATAAGTATATAAGTAACATGTTTTGGTATATTTTTTGTTAATATTTTTTCATCTAACTTGAAAAAAATATAAACATGAGTATGAACGATTTCAATTGCCAGCTTTACAGTTATAAAGATTCCCTGCATGCATTTGCATTGTCTTTTACAAAAGACAGGGAGGATGCGAATGACCTTGTACAGGATACCATGTTGAAGGCCATCAATTATGCCGCTCATTTTAAGGAAGGTACCAATTTTAAGGCCTGGTTATATACCATTATGAAGAATACCTTCATTAACAATTACCGCCGGAGTACCAGGACACATGCTATCCTGACCGTGACAGATGAAATTTCATCTGATAAGCTTCATTATAGTGCAAGTGTGAATGACAGCGACAGTAAGTTTCTGATGGAAGATATCTATAAAGCGCTAGGGAAACTTCAACCGGATTATTATGTGCCTTTTCTAAAGTACTTTGAAGGATTTAAGTACCATGAAATTGCCGAACAGCTGGATATCCCCATTGGTACGGTAAAGACCAGGATCCATGTCGCAAGACAATTACTGAAGAAAAGTCTTAAAATGCACCACTTTCAGCTCCTGTCCCATAAAGTGGCCTGATCCAGTCCGGGATGTTTTAAACTGCTCGGCACAGCTGTGCATTTCTATTTTTTTTTAGTAAAAACCATTTATAGCAGCACCTGTTAACTCCTAAAGGAATCCTTATTCAAAGGAATAGGTTTAACAGAAATTCACTGCATATGGAAACTAAAGAGTTGTCAAAAAATCCCCACGAGAAGTATCCTAAACCCCCATTCCCGAAACAAGACCAGGAAGCCCCCGGCAATGAGAAGTCCATGGAGCCGAAGGCCGACCATGGGGAAGATTCTTACCGGGGTTCAGGAAAACTTAAAGGAAAAAAAGCGATCATCACCGGTGGTGATTCAGGGATCGGAAGGGCAGTCGCGATTGCCTTTGCAAGGGAAGGTGCAGATGTATTGATCAGTTATCTGGATGAAACCGAAGATGACGATGCGTGTATCACTGCCGGACTGGTTACGGCGGCAGGGCAAAAAGCCGTACTGGTGAAGGGAGATATCACCAATGAGGCGCATTGTCTGGCCATTGTTGATAAAGCGGTCGCTGAATTCGGTACGATTGATATCCTGGTGAATAATGCCGCTTTTCAGATGGGAAGACAAACCCTGCAGGATATTCCTTCTGAAGAATGGGAAAAAACATTTTCTACCAATATCACGGCCATGTTTTTCCTGTGTAAAGCTGCAGAACCCTATATGGAACCCGGAAGCAGTATCATCAATACCACCTCAGTCAATGCCTATTCGCCCAGTCTACAGCTGCTTCCCTATGCCGCGACAAAAGGGGCTATTCAGAACTTTACAGCAAATCTGAGCCAGATTCTCCTGAATGATAAAAAAGGAATCCGGGTAAATGCAGTGGCACCCGGCCCTATCTGGACACCACTGATCCCCTCTACCATGCCTGAGCCGGAGGAATTTGGTGCCGATACCCCAATGGGGCGACCGGGACAACCTGTTGAAGTTGCTCCTGCCTATGTTTTTCTGGCGAGCGATGAAGCCAGCTATATTGCTGGGGCTACCATTCCCGTAACTGGTGGACGCATTACCATTTAAGAAGCAGAAGGTTTTTAATTTTTATAGGTTTTACTGTTAGTTAATTTTTTTAGATGTAAATAATAAAGCTGAAATCCGGTAATTCTTCCTCAAATAAGGAGTAAAAAATTAATGCTATGCCGTTTTTCCGGTTGTTTTAAAACTGCCTTCTTATCCTCTTTATTACGGGTTTGTTCACCCCAGATCTTACGAGAGGTGAAGAAAGGGTGAACAATAGGTGAATATTTACCGAAAATACCTGCAAGGAAGGTGTGTGTGTTAATTGTAAGTCAAACTAGAGGACAGCCCATTGATTTAATTTTGCTCTGCTGCAGGAAAAGGCTTCTTCAAAAAGAGGAAGGTGATGGTTCCCAGGGAGAAAAGTACGAAAATTCCGGCCGCAGTGAAGGACAGGATAAAGGGCATCACCTTTTCCATAAGCAGGGTGAAATGGAGATCGGGTTGGTTTACCTGCAGATAGCCTTTGATGAGTCCGCCTACAATGAGCGATAACCAGAAAATACCCAGGCTGATATTGGTGGCACGGATACTGGTCGCAATGATTTTCTTCAGTTTTTCACTGAGCGTGTCGATTTTTAAGATGTATCCAATGACGGCAAGAAGAATCATGCTGTTGATACCTATGGTGGTCCCCATGGCATGGGCCACAGTAATATGTGTTCCATGGGTATACCGGTTGATGGCAGGAATAGACATCAGCAGGGCAAGAAAGAGGTTGGCGAAGACCCACAATTCAGCTGCTGCAATGAACCGGTAGGGAAGGTAATTCCTGAGTTTTTTGCCTTCTGTAAGGGTTTTCCTGAAACTTCTGATGATCATGATCAGGATGACCCACTCGGTCATACTCACCCCATAGGCTACTGCCCTCATCCAATTGGCATTGGGGAGGTTATACACATGGTGTCCCCAGTTGAACATCAGGTTGAACAAGCCTAAAAAGAACAGGAAATAGGTCTTCCGCGAGTTGGCCAGCCGGGTGTCGCCACTGATCCTGACCAGCAGGAATATGGATAATCCATTGATCATCTGGTTCCATGCACCGACCATGGAGCCGTTTGCTTTCCATTGTACGGTGACTTCACGGATGTAGGATTCCCTGAACCAGGCCAAATGCCATAGGTTTTGTTCTGTAAAGGTGATCAGGAAAAAGATGATGCCGGTAAACCACATCCATTCATAGGCTGCTGAATTCCGGTTAAATCCCCTGATGATGCTGAAAGTTAAGAAGAGCCATGCAGCGAGCAGGGGGATATTGAGGTAGGGGGGGAATTCCCAATATTCACGACCCCCATAGTGATTAAGGCTGTAATGGATAAAAACGGCCAGTATGGTCAGCATCCAGGTGACCATAAAAATGGAAGAAGCCCGCTGGAAGATCCCGTCATTCGGCTGCAGTTGATTTTTAAAATAACAAATACATCCGGCGGCACCACTAATGATCCAGAACAGGGCAAAGGAAGTGTGCATTGGCCGTAGTTTATGGAAAGGAAACCAGCTGTTGAACGACTGGGGGTAAAGAAAGGCAATGGAGGCGATGACACCAATGATCAATGCGCCAAATAGAAGGGAAAGGGAGAATTTTATGAAAAACTGATTAATAGTAGTCATGTTTATTGAATAATATAGGTTCCGGTCCAGTGTACAGATTCAGCTTTTACCCTGTTTTGACCACTTTGGTCAACCCATTTTAGAAAAGCCAGCACCTGGTTGACTTCCGTATCGTTTAAATGGAAATCAGGCATTTTGTTCGTTCCGTATTTAATGAACACGCGCATATATTTAGGGCCTTTATGGGGGTCAGATGACATATTGGTCAGGTCAGGCCCCATGTATCCGCCAAGACCATACAATTGGTGGCAGGTCTGGCAGTTGTTCTTTTGCCAGACTTCCCATCCGGCATTAACTTCCTCAGGTACCTTTTGGAATGAAGTGTCTTTCTTGCTATAGATATATACCATAGTGCTGTAAAACAGAAAGAGAATGAAAAGCAAAGACCAGGTTTTAGAAATCATCTATTCAATAAGTAGGGTTTTTCAATGGCCAAATATATAGCCATTACTCAACGTAATTAATGATACAAATCACCCTTTTGAAGAATCCGGTTAGGGTTTTAGCCGGAAGAATGTTCTCGGGTTTTCAAATGAATTGATTTCCTGCTGAATGTCGCTGAAAGACAGGTGCGCATGAAAATCTGGGATTCCCGTTTGATTTGTTGATTTTTTCTGTGTATCATTGGTTATTAGCACAACAGCAACAACATGGAAAGTACAGGGCACAAAATACTATTTTTCGACATTGGCGGGGTTTTACTGACCAATGGATGGGGGAACGACTCCCGCAAACTGGCAGCAAAAAAGTTTGATCTGAATTATGATGAAGTCAACACACTTCACAATTATATCTTTAACGTTTTTGAGATCGGGAATATCACGCTGGATCAATACCTGGATGTGGTGATCTTTAACCATACCCGCGAATTTACCAGGGAAGATTTTAAAGAATTTATGTTCTCCTGCTCTAAGGAGCTGACAGGACTGCTGCAGTTTCTTAAGGAATGGAAAAAGACCCATAATTTCAGAATTATCTCTATTAATAACGAAGGCAAGGAACTGAATGATTACAGGATCAAGAAATTCAAACTTCATGATTGCTTTGATGCCTTTGTTTCTTCCTGTGACGTGAAAATGCGCAAGCCTGACCCGGGAATTTTTCACCTGGCTTTAGGGATTGCCCAGGCACACCCCTCACAATGTTACTATTTTGATGACCGTATTTTTCAGGTAGAAACCGCTAAGAAAATTGGAATGAATGCCTTCCACCATACCAGTTATGAGGAAACAAGGGCAGTATTGGAAAAAGTTCAGGCAGATTAATCTGCCTGGATATACAGGTCTGCCTACAGCAAGACCCTCATTTATTTAATTACCCAATATCCCAGTGCCAGCCAAAGCAGGCCCTTCGCTAAAAAGAAAACAAATCCCCATATTCCTACACGTTTGAACCATTTTAAGAAAATATCTTTTTTTGACTTGTGCTCCTGACTCTCCATAACCAGATGTCTTATTTATAATGGGTATAAAATTAAACATTCTGAAGGTAAAACAGCAAATTGATTGCGTTTTTATAGTGAAAAATTAAATCTGAAAATAATTTATAAATAATTACAGATTTGAAAACTTATTTGATTTGCTGGTGTTATTCTTATAAACCGTCGTGAGACCCCCTGGTAACACGCACGTTTCTTGACCTTTAAAAGATACATTACCTATGAAAATCGAGAACAAGCCCCAAATCGTTAGCAACGAATTACAGCAGGACATGATGCTGAATGCTGATCAGTCACAACACATCGAAAACCTATTATCCTCAGCTTTCAAAACGGCGAGCGGTGATAAAAAGGTATTGTCCGCCGGCATGCAGAAAAAAAGTAATCCACGTCTTTTTATCCTGTAAAAGCCAGCAGTATCCTCCAAAAATTAATTCCTGTATAGGTATGAAAAAAGAAGCTTCCTGACGATGCTTCTTTTTTTTTGCACAATTCACTCACAGGAAGAGTATTGTAAAAATTTCTCCTTACCTGTTATACTCATAATATTTGATTCTTCCGTAAATTATCAGTCATAATTTTGGTGCCTCTTTTCCACCGGTGTTGATAACATGTGGAATCATTCTAAGGAATAATTTCCCACCTTCGTACTCCGCTAAAAATCATGTTTTGCGGTACAATCATCAAAATCCTACAAAATGAAAAGAATTATAAAATTTGAGAAAGACGACTGCAGCCCATGCAATATGGTTTCTGAATACCTGGATAGAAAAGGCATTGTATATGAAACCATCAACCCTTTCAATGAGCCGGAACTGGCTATGCAATTCAGGGTCAGATCAGTACCTACCGTAATTTTACTGGAAAAAGAAGAAGAGGTTTCCCGTGTGATCGGCTTTAAACCTGAAGAATTACTGGCTTTATCAGCGGCTGTTTAAGACTATTTAAATAGATAAGGATGACTTGGATTTATTACGATAGTAAAACAGGCAATGTGGAGCGTTTCGTGAATAGGCTGAAAGAACACCGTAACTGGAATGTTCAGAAAGTTGATGATACCCTCCGCTTAACTCATCCCGGTCATCTGATTACTTATACTACCGGAATCGGGGAGATTCCAGCTTCCACCTTACGTTTCCTGGAAGCCAACAGTCGTTTTATTGAAACGGTGACTTCCAGCGGCAATAAAAACTGGGGCGCCAATTTTGCTTTGGCAGCCACCAAGATTTCCGAACAATTCCAGCTGCCGGTTTTGATGCAGTTTGAACTGTCCGGGACGTTAACAGACTTACAGAGATTTATTGATAATATAGAGGGCAATATATATGGTAACTAAAAAGTGGATCTTATTGAATAATGAGATCATGGTAAAGAAAGATGATGAGTTTAGCCTTCATAAAGACAAGGATGCTGTTCGCTCTTACTTTCTTGATTATGTAAATAAAAACACGGTTTTCTTTTATACCTTAAAAGAGAAGATCGATTATTTAATAGAGCAGGAATATTATATCGATTTCTATCAATGGTATAATTTTGAGCAGATGAAAGAGGTGTACGACCTGGTATATGCCAAGAAGTTCAGGTTCCAGTCTTTCATGAGTGCCTTCAAATTCTTCCAGAGTTATGCGCTGAGAGACGACAGTGGGGAGAAATTTTTAGAACGCTATGAAGACCGTGTGGTGGCAGTGGCACTTTTCCTGGCCAGGGGTGATGTGGCCCAGGCGAAGGATTATGCATTGATGCTGATCAACCAGGAGTACCAGCCTGCAACACCTACCTTCTTAAATTCGGGTAAAAAGCGTTCAGGGGAACTGGTGTCCTGCTTCCTTGATGAAATCGGTGATAACCTGAATGGTATCGGATATGCAATTGATTCTGCCATGAAATTATCTTCCATTGGCGGAGGGGTATCTTTTAATATTTCAAAGATCCGTGCCAGGGGGGAATCGATTAAAGATGTGGAAGGACGTGCCGGTGGGGTACTGCCGATCATGAAGATTCTGGAAGATACGTTCTCTTATGCGAACCAGCTTGGACAACGTCCCGGTGCAGGTGCCGTTTACCTGAATGTGTTCCATACCGATATCGAAGAATTCCTGGATTGTAAAAAAATCAATGTGGATGAGAAGGTGAGGATCAAGTCTCTTTCTATTGGTGTGGTCGTTCCGGATAAATTTATGGAACTGGCAGAAAAAGATGAAGCCTGTTACCTGTTCTATCCGCATACGGTGTTAAAGGAATATGGTATCTATCTGGATGAGATGGATATGGACCTGATGTATGAGGAACTGGTGACAAACTCCAATGTCAAAAAGAAAAAAATCAATGCCCGTCACCTGATGGTGAAAATTGCACAGACACAGAAGGAAAGTGGTTACCCGTATTTGTTTTTCAAAGGAAATGCCAACAGGAGTCATGCCCTGAAAGAGGTAGGAAATGTGAAGTTCTCTAACTTGTGTACAGAAATCATGCAGGTGTCTGAAGTATCTGATATCCAGATTTATGGCAAGGAAGATACCATTCGTTACGGAATTTCCTGTAACCTGGGTTCATTGAATATTGCTACGGTAATGGATAACAAAAGGATCAAGGAAGCGGTGAAAACAGCAATGCGCTCTCTGACGATTGTTTCCGATATCACCAATATCGCCATGGTGCCTTCTGTACAGAAAGCGAACAGAGAGTTGCATAGCGTGGGTTTGGGGGCAATGAATTTACATGGCTTCCTGGCCAAGAATTTCATTATGTATGAAAGTAAGGAAGCGCTCGATTTCTGTAATGTATTTTTCATGATGGTGAATTTCTATTCTATCCAGAGTTCTATGGAAATTGCGCGTGAAAGATCAGAAGCTTTCGTAGGTTTCGAAAAATCGGAGTATGCCAACGGGAATTATTTTGCACCTTACCTCCTGAAAGATATTGAACCGCAGAATGCCAAAGTGGAAAAACTGTTTGAAGGAATGTCTATTCCTACAGTGGCAGACTGGACTACATTGATGAATGAGGTGAAAGAGTTTGGTCTGTACCATGCGTACCGTCTGGCTATTGCGCCAAACCAGTCGACTTCTTATATCATGAATGCTACTGCATCCGTGATGCCGGTAGTGGACGTGATTGAAGTAAGGGAGTATGGCGACAGTACCACTTATTATCCGATGCCTTACCTGGACAATGACAATTACTTTTTCTATAAGTCTGCATACGATATGGACCAGAAGAATGTATTGCGCCTGATTTCTGTGATTCAGAAACATGTGGACCAGGGGATTTCAACGATCCTGCATACCAATACGAAGGACAATACACGTGATATTGCGAAATACTATATCTATGCCCATAAAATGGGACTGAAGTCGCTTTATTATACCCGTACCCGCAAAGCATCGATTGATGAATGTGTGTCCTGCTCGGTTTAACCAATTCCCGTTTTTTAAAGAAATTATAAATGTCACAACAATATAAAGCAGTAAACTGGAATACCCCGGAAAATGACTATGCCGGAATGTTCTGGGAACAAAATTTACGTCAGTTCTGGATTGATACGGAATATATTCCTTCAAAAGATATTGACAGCTGGAAATCCCTTCCACCGGAAATCCAGGAAGTGTATAAGAAGGCACTGGGTGGCCTGACTTTGTTGGATACCCTGCAGAGCCATACCGGTATGCCCAAGCTGCTGGACCATATCGATGGTCTGCAGAATAAGGCAGTATTGTCTTTTATGTGTATGATGGAATCCATCCACGCAAAGTCTTATTCTACCATTTTCACTACGGTAACGAGTACGCCCGATATCAATGAGCTGTTTGAATGGGTGGAGTCCAATAAACTGCTCCAGTACAAAGCAGCGACGATAGATAAGTATTACAGACAACTGGATGCACAACAGGTTTCTGATGAAGTGTTGTTTATGGGGCTGGCGGCTTCGGTTTTGTTGGAGACCTTCCTGTTTTACAGCGGCTTCTTTATGCCACTTTGGTTATCCGGACAGGGGCAGATGGTGGCCAGTGCCGATATCATCAAAAAGATCGTGGCCGATGAGTCTATCCACGGTGTTTTTGTAGGTTTACTGGCGCAGGATGTATACAGGAAATTGCCTGATCCTGAAAAATCAAAAGCAGAGCTGGTGTCCTTGCTGATGGAGTTGTATGAAAATGAACTGAAATATACCGATGAGCTGTATACGGAAGTGGGGCTGACTGCCGATGTGAAGGATTATATTCGTTACAATGCCAATAAAGCAATGATGAACCTCGGTTTTGAAGAGATCTTCGAAGTGAAACCGATCAATTCAATTGTATTGAACGGCTTGAATGGCGACACAACACAGCATGACTTTTTCTCTAAGAAGTCTACCAACTACGAGAAAAGCACCGAAGTGATCTACCTGAGGGATGAAGATTTCCAGATGGACGCAGATCCGGTATTTTAAGCTTCCTTAAGCCTTATCAAAGCCCGTTAACTGTTGTGTTGACGGGCTTTTTGTTTTTAGTTGAATAAGCGGCTTAAATTGGGCTTTATGCCAAAGGCAATGGGGATGGCATTGAAGGAGCGCTGCTGGATTTTCCCCAGTCCATGCATGTAACTGCTCTCTATAAATAGGTTGGCACCCCCGATATTGTATTCAATGCCCAGTCCGGGTTCAATGATTCCCATATGGTTGGTTTTGTTGTTTAACAGGACCACGTTTTCTTTTGCGCCGTCCAATATTCTTGGTGTAAGCACGAATCCACCCCCGCCTCCTATGAAGCCATAGAATGAAAATTTATTGAATATTTTTCTGTACCCCACTGCTACGTTCAGCAGGTAGGTGGTGGATCTTCCCCTTTCTAAAATTGCGGAAGTTCCCGTCTCGGAACTGAGTTCATCATAGCCAAAAACATGGAGGCTGATCTTGGGATACAGGAACAGATGTTCTTTTCCCAGTCCGAAGTTTGCACCAATGGTCGTGGAGAATTTGGGACGCATAAAGTCGCCCGTTTCTCCAACCGGAAGGGAGAGGCCAACACCACTCATCGAGTAAAATTTATCTTTTCGGCCAGTACTGTTCTGGGCTTTGCAAAGCTGATTAAAACTTAAAATCAGAAATAACGGGAGGGAGCTGAGTAGGTGGTTTTTCATGTATGGGCTTGAGTTGCTAATGTACAATAACATCTGTTAGGAATACCTATGTTTAAACATTCCTTTAGGTTGTACAGGAGCTTTTGTATGCGGATGGATGGTTTCCTGAATTCGGTTGTGTGAAACTGTTTTTTGTGAAAACAGTATATTATTTGGCTGTTTTGACTGGCAGAATAATATACTGTTGATTCTTTTATTTATTTGTTGATCAGTGTAGTTAAGTATTTTTGTATGAAGTGTATGTTTTTCTTAGGCAGTGTTTTTGGTTTAGAAAACCTTTTTTTTACAGAATTAAATTCTGAATTGATCTTCAAGTATCTTTTCTACAGTGATTTATGACTTTCATTTGAATCAATACTGTTGCCTTTGGTAGGCGGTCGAAAAATCAGCCCGCATCGTCTTGAATCTTTCTATAACAGTGGAGATGAATTCCTCATCAAGGATCTGGAATATCTCATTTGCACCGCCACCGCTCAGGTCCAGTTCTGATAGTTTGTAGCTTTGCTCCAGTGTTCCTTGTTCAAATTTCACGATATATTTCTGGTTCATATTGAATAGCGTGATCTTACATTCCGGGTGTGGTAATTCTGCGAGTACTCTCATGTGTGTTGTATGTTCTAATGTATGGGTGTTAAATTGTCAAACTTACTCATTTTATTCACGCTTTTACAGCATCATGGTGGCAATGAAATTCCAATTCCTTATTTTCGCTGTGTATAAAACTGAATTATGGCAGAAGATCTGAATATTATAACAGGGGAGAGCAAAGAGAAACAATACCAATCGCTCGTTCCCCAGATAAAAGCATTGGTTACCGGAGAAGAAGACCTGATCGCCAACCTGGCGAATGTCTGTGCAGCCCTCAAGGAGCAGTTTGGCTGGTTGTGGGTAGGTTTCTACCTGGTGAAAGAGGAGGAGCTGGTTCTTGGGCCATTTCAGGGGCCTGTTGCCTGTACGCGTATACGAAAAGGTAAAGGGGTGTGCGGTGCAGCCTGGTTACAGGCGCGAACATTGATTGTGGATGATGTGGAGACTTTCCCGGGGCATATTGCCTGCAGTTCGGCCTCGCGTTCTGAAATTGTTCTGCCAGTGATTAAGAATGGGGTAGTTGTTGGTGTGCTCGATGTGGACAGTGAGCAGCTGGCGCAATTTGACCAGACTGATGAACTGTACCTGAATGAGGTGATACAATTGCTGCTGTCCTGATTCTTTTCTTTTGGCGTATGGCCTTGCTGGGCTTGCGGTACTTTCTATGGTAGGCCAGTATGGCGTGGCTGCCTTTTTTTTATATTTGACATGATATGATTTTTAAGAATAAATTGACATTTGCTGCTGCACTGGATGAGCAGGATCCTTTACAACAATTCAGAAGCAGTTTCTTCTTTCCTGTACTGGATGGAAAGGAGTTTATCTATCTGTGTGGTAATTCTTTGGGATTGCAACCTAAATCTGCACGTGAAGTGATGGAGTTGCAGATGAACAACTGGCAAAACCTTGCGGTTGAAGGCTGGTTTGAGGGGGAAGAGCCCTGGATGTTTTACCACAAGGAGCTTAAAAAGTTAATGGCGCCTATAGTAGGTGCCAGTGCATCAGAGGTTTGCCCAATGAATACACTGACGGTAAACCTGCATTTACTGATGGTGAGTTTTTACAGGCCGGAAGGAAAAAGGTTTAAGATTGTAATGGAGGCCGGCGCCTTTCCTTCAGATCAGTATGCCATTGAGTCGCAGCTGCGTTTCCATGGTTATGATCCCCTTGAAGCGATTATTGAGATTGCGCCAAGGGAGGGTGAATATACACTGCGGACCGGGGATATAGAGAAGGTGATTGCAGACCATGCAGAGGATGTTGCATTGGTACTGTTTGCTGGGGTGAATTATTTTACCGGGCAGTGGTTCGATATGCAGGCCATTACGGTTGCCGGACATGCTGCGGGAGCGGTGGTGGGGTTTGACCTCGCCCATGCTGCGGGGAATGTCCCTTTGTCGCTGCATGACTGGGGAGTGGATTTTGCCTGCTGGTGCTCCTATAAATACCAGAACGGTGGTCCTGGTGGTATAAGCGGGATTTTTGTGCATGAGAAACATTTTTCCGATACTACTTTGAACCGCTTTGCGGGTTGGTGGGGTTATAAAGAGGAGCAGCGGTTCAAAATGGAAAAAGGATTTGTACCGGAGTCCGGAGCGGATGGCTGGCAGATCAGCTGTACGCAGGTGATGCCAATGGCCTTGTATTATGCTTCCCTGAAAATATTCGAAGAGGCAGGTTTTATTCCTGCCCTCCGTACTAAAAGTGAAACTTTAACTTCTTATCTTATTTTTATTGTGAATGAGGTGAATAAAGAGTTAGGTGAAGAGCTTTTCAGGGTGATTACCCCTGAAAAAGCAGCAGACCGCGGAGCACAGGTGTCTATTATTGCCAATGCACATGCGAAGCTGATTTTTGAAAAACTGGTGGAGAACCAGGTGTTGGGCGACTGGCGGGAACCCAACGTCATCCGCTTGAGTCCGGTGCCTTTGTATAATTCCTTTACGGATGTTTTCCGTACCGGAGCGTTGTTGTTGCAGGTCAGCAGGGAGGTTACAGGATGATAAATTATAACCCTAAAGATTGGATCACCTTTATATTTCATAGTCATAAGTCAGATACAATAAGGAAGTTATGGCCATTGATGTTGAGTGTTTCTGTGTATTCAGGAATCATTGCTTTTTTGGAACTCCACTTCCTGAAAATGTCCGATTCCAATTATGTGAAGAATATTGGCATGATGCATAACCTCCTTGGTTTTGTGATTTCCATGTTGCTGGTCTTTCGTACCAATACCTCATACGACAGGTGGTGGGAAGGCCGCAGAATGCTGGGGGCGCTGACCAACGTGAGCAGAAATTTTGCGATTAAACTGAAATCCCTGAAGCTTCCTGCAAGCGAAATTGAATTTTTTACTTATGCTATCCCGAAGTATGCCTTCGCGCTGAAAGAGCACCTGCGGGAAAAACAGTATTTTGGAAAGAACAGCTTGCTGATTGCGGTCGACGGCGGGAAGCATATTCCCAACCAGGTGGCGGCAAGTATTTCTTCCAGGGTTTATGAGCTGGCTGCTGCGGGAAAGATTTCCCAGGAACAGCTGATTATCCTGAGTGGCGATGTGAACCAGTTTACGGAAATTTGCGGAGGCTGCGAGCGGATTAAGAATACACCAATTCCGTATTCCTACAGTGCCTTTATCAAGAAGTTTATCTTTGTATATGTGATTACTCTTCCTTTTGGATGGGTCTTTAGTCTGAGTTATTTCGTCATTCCTATCGTGCCCTTTATTTTGTATGTCCTGGCCAGTCTGGAATTGCTTGCAGAGGAAATTGAAAATCCTTTCGGGTATGATGCCAACGATTTGCCGGTAGAGGAGATCTGTAACAATATTGAAAAACATGTGGGGGAGATTTTAGGCTGATGCTGAAGATTGCCTGGCATCCGCTTTATGCGCATCCTTTACCTGAGGGGCATCGTTTCCCGATGCTGAAGTATGAGCTGATCCCGGAGCAGCTAATGTATGAGGGGCTGATTACCCAAGCTAATCTTTTTGCGCCGGAGAAGCTGGAGGAAGAGGTGATTTTATGGTCGCATGATGCCACTTACTGGGCGCAGCTGCGTGACCTTACCTTGTCTGCCAAAGACCAGCGCCGGACGGGACTTCCGCTTTCAGCACAACTGATCGAACGGGAACTGCGGATTGCCCAAGGGACTATTTATGCCGCTGTGCATGCAAAAGTCTTTGGTATTGCTTTTAATGTTGCCGGCGGTACGCACCATGCGGGGTCCGATTGGGCGGAAGGATTCTGTCTTTTGAACGATCAGGCGATAGCAGCTAATTATTTATTACATAAAAAGTTAGCTGATCGTATATTAATTATTGATTTAGATGTGCATCAGGGCAATGGCACGGCAGAAATCCTGTCTGCTGAACCGCGTGTATTTACCTTTTCCATGCATGGGGAGAAAAACTTCCCTTTCAGGAAGGAGGTGTCCGATCTGGATATCGGCCTCGATGACGGCACCGGTGATGCGGCTTACCTGTCCATCCTGGAAAAGCAGCTTCCTGAGCTGGTCCGTATGCACCGCCCGGATTTTGTCTTTTACCTGTCGGGTGTGGATGTACTGGCCAGTGACAGGTTAGGGAAACTGTCCTTGAGCAGGGAAGGCTGCCGCGAAAGGGACAGGCTGGTGCTGCAATGCTGTAAAGACAATGGCTTGCCGGTACAGGTGAGTATGGGTGGTGGGTATTCTCCGGTCATCAGGGATATTGTAGATGCCCATTGCAATACGTTTAAATTGGGGATCGATCTTTTTGCAGGCTAGGGACTTAAAGCGGTGCAGGCCGGCCTGGAATAATCAAATGTCTTTTTTTTTGCCCGATTACAGATAATTATGATGAAATTTATCGGTTCTACAACCCAGGATATTTGATGAAGATTGTAATTGCAGAAAAGCCATCCGTTGCACGTGAATTAGCGAAAGTATTCGGAGCCACCACTAAAAAAGATGGATATATTGAAGGAAAAGGATACTCTTTTACCTGGGCATTCGGACACCTGCTGCAATTGGCTCCACCACAGGAATATGGATTTATTGGCTGGAGAAGACAGCATTTGCCAATGCTTCCCGAGAAATTCAAACTCGCTATCCGTAAGATCAAAACAAAGGATGGACTGGTAGAAGACCCTGGTGTTCGAAAACAGCTGGATATTATAAAAATGCTGTTTGATGAAGCGACAGAGATTATTGTGGCGACGGATGCGGGGCGGGAAGGGGAACTGATTTTCCGTTATATCTACTATTTTCTGAAATGCAAAAAACCTTTTAAAAGGCTTTGGATCTCTTCGCAGACTGATGAAGCCATAAAAGATGGATTCCGGAATCTAAAACCGGGTACAGATTATGATACCCTCTTCAATTCTGCCCATTGCAGGTCGGAATCGGATTGGCTGGTCGGCATGAATGCTACCCAGGCCCTGAGTATTTCTGCAGGTGCAAGATCAGTCTTGTCCCTGGGCAGGGTGCAGACCCCTACACTGGCGATGATTTGTTCCCGCTTCCTGGAGATCAAAAATTTTGTTCCCCAGTTGTACTACCAGTTGGGAATACAGCTCGATAAAGACGGAGCCTTGTTTAAGGCTGTTTCCAACGTGAATTTTAATGTGAAGGAAGAGGCACAGGTCCTGTTCGATAAAATTGAAGATGTGCCCTCCGGCTTTCCCAATGGGGGAAGGATTCTGGATGTGGAAGCCAAGCCCAGAAAAGAACCACCTCCGCTGTTGCATGACCTGAGCAGCCTGCAACAGGAGGCCAATAAACGGAAAGGATATACGGCCGACCAGACACTGAATATCTTGCAGAATCTGTATGAAAGTAAACTGGTTTCCTATCCAAGGACCGGCAGCAGGTATATCGGGGATGATGTCTTTGCGGGTGTGCCTGCGCTGATCGCGCAGCTGGCCACCCATCCTGATTTTGGCAAACAGGCAGAATTCCTGCAGACGGTACCCCTGAATAAAAGGAGTGTGAATGCCAAAAAAGTAACCGATCACCATGCCATTTTACCAACGGGTGTGGCGCCGTATCATTTGGGCAGCGATAAGCAGGCGGTATATGATATGGTCGTGGGACGCATGCTGGAGGCTTTCCACCAGGAATGTGTGAAGGAAGTCACTAAAATTACCATCGAATCCGGTTCTGTATTTATTGCCAATGGTACTGTCATCCGCTCTGCCGGCTGGCGCTCCGTATTGAACGATAAGGAGGAGGACAAAAAGGATGAGGATAATCCTTCCTTGCCAAAAGTGAAAAAAGGAGAGGAACTGCCCATTGTTCGAAAAGCTTTACTGGAGAAACAAACCAAGCCCAAAGCTTTATACAATGAAGCATCACTGTTAAAGGCACTCGAAACTTCAGGTAAAGAAATTGAAGATGAAGAATTGCGTTATGCAATGAAAGACAGTGGTTTGGGTACTCCAGCTACACGGGCAGCTATTATTGAAACCCTGATCACCAGGGAATATATCCTGCGGGAAAAACGGAATCTTGTTCCTACGTTTAAAGGACTGGCGGTGTACGATGTGGTGAAGGACCAGAAAATTGCACAGGCAGAACTCACCGGCTCATGGGAGAAAAGGTTGGAAGAAATCCGCTCCGGAGCATCAGTGACGGAATTCAAGGCAGAAATTTCTGAATATACCCGGTCGATCACGAATGAGTTGCTGGCTGCCGGATCAGGCCTGGCAGAGAAGCTGAATCCGAAGAAAGAAGAGCTTCCGGTTAATAACTGAGCCTCAGTTTGATAGTCCTGAACCCCGTTTATCCCTTTATTTGTGTAACTTACATGTTACCTGAGATAGCCGGATATTGTTGTCCGTAAAGAATTTATGTTTCTTTTTTTGCTATTTTGCCATTTGTGGATAATTTGCTATCTTATTGTTAAGGAAATGAGATCGTTTATCTGTTAAATTTTGTAAATGGAGCCATATAAACATTATTCTTTTGATCTCTGGTTAACCTTAATCAGGTCGAATCCCCAGTTTAAGCTGGAAAGGGCCAGGATCTTCCATTCCCGATTCAATACTTTTCATAAATCTTTTGAAGAAGTTGCAACAATTTTCCGTCAGGTTGATCTAATGGTAAATGGGATCAATGAAAAAACAGGCAAAAATATAGATGCAGACGAGATGTACCTGATGGTGATCAGTGTGATCAATAACTACCAGCCTGTTTTTACAGATATAGATATGGAAGAGCTCTGCGCGGAAATGGATGCCCTGCTTTTTAATTACCAGCCACTGCTGTATGGTGGGGAGACCAGGGAGCTGCTTGTCCGCTTAAAGGAATCAGGCAGGTCTACGGTAAGCCTGCTGAGCAATACCGGTTTTATCAAAGGAGTGGCCCTGAGAAAAGTGCTGCAAAACCTGGAACTGGACAGCTTGCTGGACTTTCAGCTGTATTCTGATGAAGTGAGGTTATCTAAACCGAATGTGAAGTTCTTCGAGCTGATGATCCGTACGATAGACCGAAATATACACAAGGAAATCGGCCTTCATGAGATTGTGCACATTGGTGACAATCCTGTGGCCGACATCATGGGCGCTGAGGCTGCTGGCATCAAGAGTGTCTTAATCAATTCCAATCACCAAACTATAAACTGCCTGATATGAACTTTTATAAATCATACGCCTTACACCAGATCGATAATGTAGAAGAGTTTGGATTTGATCCGGACGATTACAGCCGCTTTAAATTCGGAGATGACCTGGTTGCCCGTGAGTTTGGTGAACAGCTGGCAGATGGTTTTATTGAAGGTTACCTGGCCCAAAATTATATAGAAGAGCAGATGGTGGTGATCTCCAGTCCCTATTCTTTTATTCCCACTGCGACCTTTGCGATGAAAAATTATTTCATGCACCAGCTTAACCGCTGGCTGGTGGAGAACGGGGGATTGGTGGTGCAGGAAGCTAAAGTGCACCGGACGGTGACCTACAAGGAAGATTATGGAGCCTTATCGGCTGCCGACCGCCTGAAACTGATCGGAAATGATTCTTTTCATATTGATAAACACTTTCTGGAAGGAAAGACGTTATTGTTTCTGGATGATATCCGGATTACGGGCAGTCACGAAAGGATGATTTTGAAAATGGTGGAACAATACGGATTGAAAAATGATTTTCATATGCTCTATTTTGCAGAACTGGTGGATAAAAATATTCATCCCAGCATAGAAAATATACTGAATTACCACCAGGTAAAATCGGTTTTCGACCTGGATGATATCGTGAAAAGTGGGTTTTTCTGTTTCAATACGCGGATAGTGAAGTACATCCTGAATAGCGATACCGGCAGCTTTTCTATTTTCATCAAGAACCAAACAGATGATTTTATAAATATGTTATATAACCTGGCTATAGGAAATGGTTACCATACCATTGAAGCCTATGCCGGCAATCTGAATTTTATTAAAAAACATTTTACAACAACAACATATAAACTCATATAATATGGCTATTAACTTGCAAAAAGGGCAGCGTGAAAATATCGATGCCCCGAAATTTACGATTGGGTTGGGCTGGGATACCAACAGCTCCTCCACAGGTAGTGCTTTTGACCTTGATGCTTCATTATTTCTTTTAGGTGATAGCAAAAAAATCGTATCTGACGACCACTTTATATTTTATAATAACCTGGTTTCTCCAGATGGTGCCGTAGAGCATACCGGTGATAACCTGACCGGAGATGGTGCCGGAGATGATGAACAGGTGAAGATTGATCTTTCTAAAATTGATGCCAAAGTACAGGAAATCTGTGTAGTGGTGACCATTCATGAGGCAGAAAGCAGAAGGCAGAATTTCGGACAGGTGAGGAATTCATTTATTCGTATTTTTGATTCGGCAAGCAACCAGGAAATTCTTAAATATGAACTGGAAGAGGACTTCTCTATTGAAACAGCAGTGGAATTCGGAAGGATTTACAAACGCGAAGGCAAATGGAAGTTTGAAGCCGTAGGCGTAGGAATGAAAGGTGGTTTACAGGATTATTTAAATAAATATCAATAGAACGATGGCAATTAATCTTCAAAAAGGACAGCGGATCAGTCTTGAAAAAAGTAATGGCAGTAAACTGCAAAATATCTGCGTAGGCATAAACTGGGGTGCTATTGTGAAAAAAGGCCTTTTTGGTCTGGGTTCCTCAAAAGTAGCAGTCGACCTGGATGCCAGCTGTGCGGTATACAATGAGAACAAACAGCTGATTGAAGTGGTTTATTTTGGTAACCTTGGATCGAAAGACGGTGCGGTAAAACACAGTGGCGATGACAGGACAGGGGATACCGGCGGTGATGACGGACTGGACAATGAGGTGATTACCCTTGATTTTTCCCGTTTAACTCCAAATGCAAGTTATGTGGCCTTTGTGCTGAACAGCTTCCAGGGTCAGGATTTTGCGACCATTCCTTTTGCTTCCATCCGCATTTATGAAGGTACCCCAAAAAGGGTGAATGAGGTATTCGCCACCTATGATATTGCCAACGGTGCTGGTTTTGCCGGTCACGTTTCTATGGTACTGGGGGTATTCTACAAGAAGAACGGAGAATGGAAGTTCAATGCCATTGGTGAGCCCACCAAAGACCGTAAACTGGAGCAAACGGTGCAAACTGTCACACAAAATTACCTTTAACCTGTAATTTATGGAAACTAACGCTGAAAGTAATGCCCTAACGCCGGTTAAACTGGATAAGGAAGGGAATGTCGATCTATCGGTGATCTCTGCGGCAGAGAAACTGAAATATACAGAAATGAGTAAGTCGCTCGACCCTGCTGATGTGAATTCTATCCTGAATTATGGGGTGGAAGCACAGAATTCAATGGAAAAGTACAGCAATGACTTCCTGACTTCTGTGCGTACCTATAACAGTGGTGAGGTTGGGGGATTGATCAATGAATTGCTTACGGAGCTGAATTATATTGATGTGGATGAGTTGAACCAGAGCGGTTTTACCTCTTTTATCTCAAAGATTCCTTTCCTTAAGAATTTGGTGGTCGATGTGAAAAAGCTGTTCCAGAAATATGATGTGGTGGTCAATAACATCGACAAAATTACCAATAAGGTAAAGGCAGGCCGTCTGAACTCTATAAAGGATAACAGTTCTTTGCAGACCATGTTCGATAATAATGTGGGCTACATCAAACAGATGGAGGAACTCATTATTTCCGGTCAGCTGAAATTTGAGGAGCTTAGTGTTAAACTGGCCGAGATGGAAGGCCGTCCTGCAGATTATGAGGATTATGAGATTGCCGATCTGCGCGATTTTATCAGCCGCCTGGATAAAAGGCTGGCAGATATGAAGATCGTCCGTTTCATCATGCTGCAGTCGCTCGCTCAAATCCGTGTGGTACAGAATAACAATACTTCCATTGCGGAAAAAGCACAGTCGATTATTTCTACCACTATTCCGGTATGGAAAAATCAGCTGACCCTCGCTGTTGCCCTGCAAAGGCAGAAGGCGAATGTGGAGATGCAGAAAAAAATCTCTGATACCACAAATACCATTCTGCAGAAAAATGCGGATATGCTGAAACAGAACAGTATTGATGTAGCGAAAGAAAATGAAAAAACAGTGGTCTCCATTGATACCCTGAAAAAAACGACCCAGTCGCTGATTGAAACCCTGACAGAAGTGAAGAAAATTCATGAAGAAGGAGAGAAAAGCAGGAGAGTATTGGACGGTGAATTAAAAACCCTGGAGTCGGAGTTGAAGAAAAACGTGACGCGGGTGAATTAAGTTAAACAATGGATGAACATATTGCGGGTGTTTTAGCAGAGTCAAACAGGATAATCAACAGATTACAACTTCTTTCTGTGTTTTTCCAGGAAGAAGTTGTGCTTAAAATTTACCTGAGGAGCAAGGTGATCCACCAGCTCTTTGAGAATAATACGGAGTTGTCTATCGATAAACTCGAGCTTTTCCACCTGCAGTTTACTTCTAGTGTGATTGAATTGCTGAGAAAGATCAAGAAGAACAATGAGAAAAATGTGACGCTGATCTATGATGAAATTCAGTTGAATAAAGAGGTTATCGCCAAACTGAATGATACCGTGCTCAATGAGAAGAATTTCCTTGAAGGGAAGAAAAGTCAGTCACTGAAAGTCAATATCTCCCTCAGGAACTTATTTGAAGAACTGTCCGGCCACTCCACAGACTTTCCTTTTGTCAAGAACATTACCCGCCTGAGCGCCCGTTATGCGAAAGATTTTTATTATACCATTACTGCAGATAACCTGGCGGAACTTATTAATTATGAGGAGTCAGAAGTGTATATCAGTACGTATGGGGTCATCGAAAAAAAGCTGATGGGCCTGCTCTGTAAACTTGACTTTAAGACGGAGTTTGTCTATGGACTGAAATCCGGAATGCTGATTATTGAAATCTATAAATTCGTTGAAACCGAGCAGCATTTCCTGTTTTTTCCCAGCCGGAACCTGTTCCTGTTTTGCAATGCTGACGATCTCGCGGGCATTGGGATCTCAACGAATGTATCAGAAAAAGGACGACTCATACAGGAGTTGTCGTATCAGAATGATAAGCTGGAAAGCAATGCCGCAAGCGTAAAAACATATATTCCTGCAGAGATCATCAGTTTGCTGGAAGATAATTATACCAAAATATCTGACCTCAATTTCCTTAACCACCTGAACAATTTTGATGTGCAGGCCAATATCTTAAAGGCAATGTTGAATACAGACCTGATGTAAATAAATTTTTAAAATGTTGTTATTATGGATAATATGATGAATCACCCGGGACTGATAGCGAGCTTTGCCGTATTGGTTACCGTGATGTTACTGCTGGACCTCGGCGTTTTTAACCGGAAGACACACGCTGTGTCGACCAAGGAAGCCGCCATCTGGTCGGTGGTGTGGATTTCGCTCTCCATGGGCTTCAGTGCGGTTATTTATTACTTTGCCGGTTTTGAGAAGTTTACCCAGTTCCAATCGGCCTATTGGATTGAAAAAGCCTTGTCGGTGGACAACCTGTTTGTCTTTATCCTGGTGTTCGGCTTCTTCAATGTGCCCAAAGAGTTGCACCATAAAGTGCTTTTCTGGGGCATTATAGGTGCTTTGGTGTTCAGGGCCATCTTCATCTTTTCCGGTGTAGGACTGATTAACCTGACCTACCTGCCGGAAATGGAAATGTTCGGACATGCGATCAGGATCAATGTTGTTTTGCTGGCTTTCGGGATTTTTCTCATCTATGCCGGAATTAAATCGGGCCTGGGCAGTGATGATGATGACGAGAACAAAGATTTCACGAAAAGTGCAGGGGCAAGGCTGGTGTATAAGTTTTTCAAGGTCAGCAAGGACTTTGATGGAGATAAATTTTTCACGGTAGAGAATGGTATTAAGCTGGCTACGCCACTTTTGGTTGTGGTAGGGGTGATTGAGTTCACCGATTTACTTTTTGCGGTAGATTCGATCCCTGCGATTTTTGCCATTGCTCCGGATGACCCAATGATACTGTATACCTCCAATATATTTGCGATCCTGGGTTTAAGGGCTTTGTATTTCTTGCTGGCGAACTTTATCCATATGTTCAGTTACCTGAAATACGGACTGGCGATTATCCTGACTTTTATCGGAGTGAAAATGGTGATTTCACCGGTTTACCATATCTCTTCTCCCTTGTCGCTGTCGGTAGTCGGCGGGGTACTGGTACTTTCCGTGATTGCTTCTATTGCATTTTCGGCCAAGGAAGAGGAGGCTAAGCCAGAGCCGCCCCAGAATACATTTAAAGACTAAAATAATACCTGGTTGGCCAACCAGTATTGATGTGGTCATTTAAAACTGCTTTTATCATTTAAAAATAGCCGGTATCCGATTCATCAGATACCGGCTATTTGTTCAAATCGGCCGATTTTAATTTCTGGTATTAATACGCGTTCGACACAAAATGACGCTACATTTGTTATCCTTAAAAAAACTCATTTTATGAAAACGGATCCTATAGAAATATTTCAAACCATCAGAGCTGTCCTGCAGCCTTATGCAACGCTTGGCTTTAGCAATAAAACAAACAGTGACGCTGTGTATGATCTCTGGTCGGATAAAAATGCCCTGATTGACGGGGAAAAATATACCGAAGTATTTTTTTGCAGCCTGGAGATTCAATCTGGCCATGTGGAACTCGATATTTTGCCGGATTTCCTTCCGCAGCATGAATCCCCCCTGTTGATTAAGGAACTGGATGAGGTGTACCTGAACCAGATTGAAGGGAAGGTGGCTGCCGGATATAAAGTATTTAAAGAAAACGAGTGGATCTAGAAAACTCCCGCTGGAAAGAAGATTTTTTCGGCAGTCTGAAACATCAGGGAATAAACAGCACTGTAGTGTCCTTTCAGTCGGTCGAACTGGTCAGGCTGAATGAAAATGAAAAACTGCTGATCCATTTGATATCAGTCAGTCAGGTAGTTCTTCCTGAAGAGTTAATAGAGATACAGGAGGAGGGAAAGAAAAGAGGGGTACAGGTCATCCACCTTTGGGAGGATGTCTGGCTGAGCAGGCCTGAACAGGTATTGGGCAGGCTCTCTTCCGTACTCGGACTAAACAAGACCGTTCATGGGCGCAAGACAAAAATTGTGGAAGTCCGCCAGGAGACCGCAAATTCCTTTTTTAAGCAGTACCATTTGCAGGGCACTGCAGGCTGCAAATTTAGGTACGGACTTGAACTGGATCAGCGCCTGGTGGCTGTTGCAGGATTCAGCGCCAAGAGGCCGATGCACCATACCCCAGGATATACCTCGGCAGAGCTGATTCGTTTTGCAACAGTGAATGGGTTTACGGTAACAGGCGGGCTGAGTAAACTGATCCGGCATTTCATCAAGACGGCCGCACCCAATGATATCATGAGTTATGCCGATATGGACTGGTCGGATGGCAATGGTTATACCCGGCTGGGCTTTACAGCGGTGGCAAGGACTCCGCCAATGCACATTCTCCTGCACAGCCCTTCACTCCGGCGCTTTCTTCCACATCGATTGCCTGTTGTCGTCAGGGATAAATTATCTGTTATTGAAGAAGATAGCAGGTTAATCTATCTTAAAACTATACATTATACCCCGGTATATAACTCCGGGAATATCAAATACATTTTATATTTATAAATGGATACACATCCTCTCCTGGTTATCCTGGGGCCTACGGCTTCGGGAAAGACAAAATTGGCGGTTCGTATGGCCGACCACCTGAATACAGAAATTATCAGTGCCGATAGCCGGCAGGTGTTTAAAGGGATGGATATCGGTACAGGGAAGGACCTGCAGGAATACCGTTTGGAGGAGCGGACTGTTCCCCATCACCTGATCAATATCAGGGAGGCGGGCGACAATTACAATGTAAATGAGTTTAAGGACGGTTTTTACGAGGTTTTTGAGCAGCTTACCGCAATGCATAAGTTGCCGGTATTGTGTGGCGGGACCGGAATGTATATCCATAGTATATTACAGCACCAGCCATTTACTGCTATACCGGTAAATATGGAACTGAGGGCAGGTCTCCCAGGCAAGGATATCCTTGCGCTGAGAAGGATTCTTGCTAAATATCCCACTTCCAATACTTCACATGCTGACCTGTCTTCTGCCAAAAGGATTGTCAGGGCCATTGAGATTGCAGACTATTTAAGCAGGCATACCTTTGTGGAAACGAAAAGAGCCCCAATTACCCCACTGGTGATAGGTCTGCGCAGCGATGTGCCTTCCAGAAGGGAGCGTATTCTTCAGCGCCTAATTGAGCGCTTTGACCAGGGATTGATTGAAGAGGTAGAAGCCTTGCTGACCCAGGGGATTGCCGCTGAAATGCTTACTTTTTACGGTCTGGAGTATAAATTCATTACCGCTTACCTCCATAAAGAGCATACTTTACAGGAATTAAAGGAAAAACTGTACATCGCCATTTGCCAGTTTTCCAAAAGGCAGATGACCTTTTTCAGAAAAATGGAGAAAGATGGCATTAAAATTCATTGGCTAGAGGTTGGGGAAGATCCGGAAAATCATCAAAAAGATATCCTCAAACTATTTCCTGGTTATTTGCCCTCATACCAGCTATAATTGCCTGTGATTAAATCGTATATCGCAGATTACCTAAATCACCTCAATTGTGTTTAAGTTAATAGAATAAGGTGTTTGTTAATTGTTACGATACTTGTTGTGAAGGTGTTTTAGCAATTGTTTTGATAAATTATATCATAGTAAAGCTGGTAATGGCATACAATTTGTAAATGACCAATCAATTCATAGATTGATCCTGGGTGGGTAACATTAAGATGTAACATTCGGATAGGTTGAATGGCCCTGAAGGATCTGAACAATTGATAAAATAAATACAAATGAAAAAGTCTACAAAATTTCTTGCTTCAGCAGTAGCTGCCGTAGCAATATTCTTTACAACAAATGCAAGTGCACAAAAAGTAGGTATAGGAGCTAACCTTGGGATACCCACAAGCGATCTTTATAGTTTTGCTGCAGGGGTAGACCTGCGTGTGCAATTTGACGTTACCAAACAGTTATCGGTACCGATTGCCACAGGGTATAACCATTTCTTTGCTAAGGATGACAATATCGGTTATCCAGGTAGCGGAGAACTTCCTGATTACGGATATATCCCGGTAAAAACAGGTTTAAAGTATTTCATTAACCCAAGCGGTTCCGGATTATATGCAATGGGTGAGGTGGGTGCTGCAATTGGTGTTTCTGACCATGCAAAAACCACTTTCCTTTATGCACCTACTTTAGGATACTCCTGGAGCAATGGCCTTGACCTGGGCGTTAAGTATGAGAATGCCGGTAAGGGTGTTGACTTCCTTGGCAATGAATCGGGCCAGGTTGCCTTACGTATTGCATATGGCTTCAAATTATAATATTATTGTGATATAATCACAAAAGCCTCCGATTTGTCGGGGGCTTTTTTATTTATTTAAAATTAAAATAGTATTTTGACCACAAAACCAAATACATGAAGAAATATATTGGCATAGCGGTTTTGTCCACCTTCATTGCCTGCACAAATTCGCAGCAGCAGCAATCTGCAGAGACGGACACGACCTCTACAAAAACAGCGGCAGCAACCACTCCGGTTGAATTGGCCGATCCGGAAATTGAAAATATCTATAATGGATACATCAGCTTAAAAAATGCGCTGGTGAATTCCAACCCCGCAGCGTCGAAAACGGCTGCAGCAGCATTGGTCAAAAGTCTCAATAGCCATGAAGGCTGTGAGAATACCGCATTGATTGCAGAAAAAATTGCAGGGACAGATGACCTGAAATCACAACGGAAGGATTTTACGGCGCTTAGTTCGGACGTGATTGCCTTATTCAAGCATGCCGACCTGAAAGCAGGAAAGATCTATGTTCAGCATTGCCCAATGGCCAATAATGGCGATGGGGGCGACTGGCTGTCTTCAGAAGCGAAGATCCGTAATCCCTATTACGGCGATGAGATGATGGAATGCGGAAATGTGCTGGAAGAAATTCAGACAGCCGCAGTGAAATAATCCCTGGATGGATATAACCAGCCACTTAACAATAGTTTAACAGCATTGTTATCTTTGTTGTGGGGCGATTAAGAATAGAATAGTTATTTTTGTTATTTATAAATTAGAAGATATATGTCAGATATTGCAGAAATTAAGATTGATGGTAAAGTATATGAGTTTCCCATTATAACTGGAACAGAAGGAGAAAAGTCAATTGATATTTCGAAATTGAGAGAATTAACAGGTCACATTACTTTGGATTTGGGCTATAAAAACACCGGATCTACCAAGAGTGCGATTACGTTTTTAGACGGGGAAAAAGGAATCCTGAAATACAGGGGATATCCTATAGAGCAACTTGCCGAAAAATCAAACTTTCTTGAGGTTGCGTATTTGCTTATTTACGGAGATTTACCTACAGAAGAACAGATTGTTACTTTTCAATCCAAAATAACGAAACAAACGCTGATCCATGAGGATATGAAAAAGTTCCTTGACGGATATCCTTCACGAGCACATCCTATGGCACAGCTGGCTTCCCTGGTCTGTTCCTTGTCCTCGTTCTATCCGGAATCTATCAATGCAAATTCTTCTCCGGAAGCAATGGATCATACGATCATTAAATTACTGGCTAAACTTCCGACTATTGTATCTTTTATTTACAAGAAAGGCCTGGGCCATCCGCTGATCTATCCGAAGAACAAATTTGATTATGTCAGCAACTACCTGCATATGACATTCGGACAAAGGACTGAGGAAGTTGAAATTGATCCGGTTGTGGTTAAAGCGATGAATACCCTGCTGATCCTGCACGCTGATCACGAACAGAACTGTTCTGCATCAACAGTACGAATGGTAGGTTCTTCAGATTGTAATTTATTTGCATCTGTTTCAGCAGGTATTGATGCTTTATGGGGCCCACTGCATGGTGGAGCAAACCAGGCCGTGATTGAAATGCTGGAAACTATCAAAGAAGATGGTGGTGATACAGAAAAATGGATCAATAAAGCAAAAGATAAAAATGATCCTTTCCGTATGATGGGCTTTGGACACAGGGTGTACAAAAACTTTGACCCGCGTGCCAAGATCATCAAGAAAGCCTGTGATGATATCCTGGATAAATTAGGCATCAATGACCCAGTATTGGAAATCGCTAAAAAACTGGAAGAAGCTGCTTTAAGCGATCCATACTTTGTGGAACGTAAGTTATATCCTAACGTAGATTTTTACTCAGGTATTATTTACAGGGCTTTAGGTTTCCCTACAGATATGTTCACCGTATTGTTTGCCCTGGGCCGTTTACCAGGATGGATTGCACAATGGAAAGAAATGCATACCAACAAAGAGCCTATCGGCCGTCCGCGCCAGGTATATGTTGGCCATACCAACAGGGAATTTGTTGAAATTGAGCAACGTTAATTATTGCCTCAGCTCATTATAAAAAACAAGCTTAAACAAGAAAGCCGGAGAAATTAATTTCTCCGGCTTTCTTGTTTAAAGTATATCCATCCTGAATGGTATTCAAGGATGTGCTTTCTTTTACATTAATATACCGGCAATGGAAGCGGAAAGGTAAGAGGCCAATGTTCCGCACATTAGGGCTTTTAACCCTAATTTGGCAAGATCTGCCCTTCTTTCGGGAGCAAGCTCACCGATTCCACCAATCTGCATGCCTACACTGCTGAAATTCGCAAAACCACAGATCGCAATACTGATGATCAGTACACCTTTTTCTGTCACGATCGGAACGGCTTTGGTGGTTAGATTTTTAAAAGCTAAAAATTCATTTACCGTCAGCTTCTGGCCCAGAAGGGTAGCCGCATTGCTCACATCGGCTTCAGGGACACCCATAGCCCATGCAAACGGATAGAATATCTTGCCGAAGATCCAGTCGAGCGACAAATTGAAGTTCGGGTTAAACAGGTGGCCGATGTTGACTAATGTGTAATCCAGCAGGGCAATCAGTGCAATAAAGCCGATCAGCATGGCAATCACGTTCATCGCGATCTTAAAACCTTCACCGGCACCATGGGAAATGGCATCGATAAGATTGGTATACTCGCTTTTTACTTCCAGTTTCACTTTTCCCATGGTCTGGGAAACTTCGGTCTCAGGAAATACGATCTTGGAAATGATCAATGCACCGGGAGCAGCCATTAAACTGGCCATAATCAGTTTAGGAGCCAGGTTCATCCCTGCCTGGGCACCCATATTGGCATATACAATGAGGATACCCCCTGCAATACAGGCTAAACTTCCACTCATGGAAGCCAGCAACTCACTTTTGGTCATCCCTTTTAGATAAGGTTTAATCATGACCTGTGCCTCTACCTGGCCTACAAAAGCACTGGCTACGTTACTCAGTGCCTCAGCACCACTCACACGCATGATAAAGTTCATTCCCTTGGCAATTACAGCAACAATACGCTGCATGATTCCAAAATGATAAAATATGGCGACCAATACACATACCAGGATAATGGTTGCCGTGACATTAAAGGCGAAAACAAAACTGTCTGGTGCAGCATAAGATTTGGGTTGTCCGTCGTAGCCAATGACTGCTACACCCCCATAAACAAAATCGACCCCCTTTTTAGCAAATTCCTCGATTTTCTGCATGCCCTTACCCAGGGCTTCAAAAAAGTGTTGCACAGGGCTAACGCGTAAGATTAAAATGGCAATGATGAATTGAAGCGTAAGACCACTCAGGACGAGTCGGTAATTGATCCTTTTCTTGTTATTTGAAAATAGATAAGCGAGGCCCAAAATAAAAATGATGCCCAAAATTCCGTGAAAACGCTCCATAAAAGTACTCCGATAAAGGTTTAGAATAGAAAAATCTAAAGATGTGTAATAATAAATTAATAAAAGGTTATTGAGATGAATTTCTTTTGTTCAGTTCATCCCTTATTCTTGCAGCTTTTTCATAGGCTTCTTCTGCAATAGCCTCTTGTAATTTGTGATTTAACTCTTCTAAGCTTAAAGAACCGTAATTGGAGGCAGGAATTGAGGTTCCTATGTCTTCCTGGCCTTCTTCTTTACTCATATTGTCCATATTCTGCAGAAATAAAAGATCATTTCCTTCGATCACAATGCCTGCAGAGGATAAAATAAATTCATAAGTATAAATTGCAGCATTGAAACGTACTGCAAGTGCAATCGCGTCAGAGGTCCTGGCATCGATTTCTTCTGTCTGCTCGCCATTGGTGCAGATTAATTTGGCGAAAAATACACCGTCTACCAGGTTATAAATCAGGATCTCCTTGATTTCAATTTTATAGGTTTGGGCAAATGTCTTGAACAGGTCGTGTGTTAAAGGCCTGCTGGGTGTCATCTTCTCAATCTCGATGGCAATGGCCTGAGCTTCAAATGCACCAATGATGATAGGCAAACGTCTTCTGCCGTTTACTTCTCCAAGAACCAGGGCATACGCACCTGATTGGGTTTGGCTATAGGATAGACCAACAATATCTAGTTTTACTTTTTTCATATGAAAGAATATCTGGCAAAGAGGTTTTCTCTCTGCCAGATATTATATTTAAGCCTTGTGTGCTTTTAATGCTTCTATTAATTGGGGAACAACCTCGAAGGCATCACCAACGATACCATAATCGGCCACCTTGAAGAAAGGTGCTTCCGGGTCTTTATTGATCACAACGATCACTTTGGATGAGCTTACGCCCGCCAGGTGCTGTATCGCACCAGAGATTCCTATAGCAATATATAAATTTGGGCTGATGGTAATACCGGTTTGGCCAACATGCTCTGCATGTGGTCTCCAGTCTGCATCCGATACCGGTTTGGAACAAGCTGTCGCCGCACCCAGCAAACCTGCCAGCTCTTCAATCATTCCCCAGTTTTCAGGTCCTTTTAATCCCCTTCCTGCAGAAACAACTACCTCTGCATCCGGAAGGGATACTTTATCGGTTGCCCTTACAATTTCTTTCACAATGGCAGTCAGGTCGGTTGCCTTTAAGGCAGGACTGAAGCTGCTGATGCTCAGTTCAACCGGGTTTTCTTTTAGTCCAAAAGCATTCGGGTTTAAGGCGATTACCTTAATGGCTGAAGTCAGTTCAGTTACGGCAAAAGCTTTTCCGGAAAAAGCAGTTTTTTTCACCCTAAAAGTTCCACCCTGCAGGTCAGGCAATTCAATTGCACCGTCTGCTAAACCTGCTTTTAATTTCACGGCTACACGTGGTGCAAGCCCTTTTCCTGAGAAGGAGTTGGATAAAACCACTACCGATGCATTTTCTTTCTCCGCTGCTTCAGCAATTACTGAAGCGTAAGCCTGGTTGACAAAGTTTTTTAATTCTGCGGCAGTGACACTGAGAACAGCTGAAGCACCATATTTACCCAATGCATTCAACTCAGCCTCTTCAACACTTCCTATTGAAATAGCGGAAAGTGTGGTACTCAGTTGATCTGCTATGGCTTTAGCATAAGAAACTGCTTCAAATACAGATTTCTTAAACTTGCCTTCAACTTGTTCTACATATACTAAAACTGACATAATCTCTTTTCTTAAATTTAAATAATTATAAGTTGAAGAGGGCTTAGATAACTTTAGCCTCTTCGTGCAACAAGCTGATTAATTTTTCTGTTTCTTCCGCTGGTACCAGTTTCACGGTACCGCGTGGGGCAGGGGTTTCAAAAGAAATGATCTTTGCTACCTCTTCCAGTGCAGTTGCTTCAACGACCTGCAAGGGTTTGGTTCTTGCGGACATGATCCCTCTCATGTTCGGTATTTTGGCTTCAGCAGTACCTTCAGAGCAACTGGCAATGAATTTACCGGTGATGGAGATGACTTCTTTTCCACCTTCAATTTCACGCTCTATCGTGGCAGTGCTGCCATCATAACTTAAATTCTTAATGATAGAAACCGAAGGGATGTCCAGGAACTCTGCAATCATTGCCGGTACCTGTGCGCCATTATAATCAATCGACTCGCGGCCACATAGGATGATGTCGAAATCTGTTGTTTTTGCATATTCAGCGATCTGGTAGGCAGTGAAATAGGCATCACGTGGTGCTGCATTGATTCTCACCGCATCATCAGCACCAATAGCCAATGCTTTACGTATCGTAGGGTCTGTCGTGCTTTCGCCAACATTCACTACGGTTATGGTACCCTTACCACCTTCGCATAACTCAATCGCTTTTGATAAGGCAATCTCGTCATACGGGTTAACTATAAATTGAACTCCTGACGTATTGAATTGTGTATTATCATTAGTAAAAGTTATTTTTGTCGTTGTGTCGGGCACATTACTGATACAAACTAATATTTTCATAATAATTGTCTTTTTGCAAATCTAATTAAAAAAGCAGGGATTTAAAATGCAAAGTACCCGATTAACCAAGTTATTAAATTTTTTAGCAACTCAACCGAATGATCCATTTATTTTATATGCTTTAGCTACTGAATATAACTCATTAAATGATACGAAAGAGGCTTTTTATTACTACCTGAAGTTGGTAGAAGAACATCCTTCCTATATAGGTACGTATTATCACCTGGGGAAGTTGTATGAAAAAGAACAACAGGCGGAGAAAGCGATTGCGATTTACCAGACAGGGATGCAGCGGGCACGTGAAAAAGGCGACAGGCATGCATTTTCTGAACTTCAGGGTGCCTATCATATAGCTGCCGGAACGGATTATGAGGACGATTAAGCGCATGGTAAATGGCAAAAAGACAGCTATTATTCATTAAGGATGTTTTTCTTTTTACTTTAACCGCATTTGGCGGTGCACAGGCACACATTTCCCTGCTGCTGAAGTATTTCGTTAAGAATAACCATTATATTTCCGAAGAAGATTTACTGGAACTGAATGCCCTGGCACAGGTTCTTCCCGGTCCGGCCTCAACGCAGACCCTGGTGGGGATTGGGTATAAGGTCGGGGGATTGAAACTTGCGATCCTGACTTTCCTGATCTGGATTGTTCCCTCTGCTGCGGTGATGACTTTTGCCGCGATCAGTTTTGCCGGACTGGACCAGAAGGCACAGTTTGGCGTGATCTTAAAATATATCCAGCCTATTGCCCTGGGAATTGTAGCCTTTGGTGCCTTTAATCTCGCAAGGAAGGTGCTGATTACCCAGGTGTCCGTATTCCTGGCGGTTTCTGCAGTCGTCGCTACCCTGGTCCTCAGAAATGCCTATGTTTTTCCGATGGCTATACTGATTGGCGGGATGATCTCCTCCTCCCTGGAAACTCCCGGCGAGGAAAGTGAAATCAGGGTGAAGCTCTTCTCCAATATCAACCGCAACAAGCTGATCTATTATCTGGGGGTATTGATGGTGCTGGCCTTATTGGGAGCCATTATCAACAGGACTTCGCCCTTCAGTCTGCCCATCAGGCTTTTTGAGAACTTTTACAGGAACGGTATTTTTATTTTTGGAGGGGGACAGGTACTGGTCCCGCTGATGTTTACTGAATTTGTCCAGATGAAACATTACCTCAGTTCGCAGGAGTTCCTTTCCGGGTTTGCCCTGCAACAGGCTATTCCAGGGCCTACATTCTCTTTTACCAGTTACCTGGGCACATTAAGCATGAAAAACTTTGGCCATGGCCTTGGGGGGCAGATTGTAGGTGGGATTGTCGGCGTGCTGGGGATTAATCTTCCGGGACTGATCCTGGTTCTTTTTATTGTTCCTTTCTGGGATGACCTGAAAAAAATTACACGCATCAAACATTCGCTGTCGGGCATCAATGCCGTGAGTATCGGTTTTATCATTGCTGCATTTTTCCTGCTGCTGAAACCTGTGGGACTTGATTTTTTGTCTGTCTCACTCATCATTGGTACTTTCCTTATCCTGAATTTCACCAGGATTAGTCCACCCTTTATTGTGCTTGCCGGAATTTTACTGGGTTATTTTATTTAGTGAAAGTACATCTGGACATGCCACTATGGCAAAGCGATATTTATACATCACAAAGCCCCCGAATTTTTAATTCCGGGGGCTTTGTAGCTGAGGACTCAGCCTGTATTTTTTATTTAATTTCTGTTTCTAATTAAAAAGGAGCATCATCATCCTGCATATCATCCATACGGGAGGGCTTGATGATCACATTTCCTGATGGCCTGTCGAAGTCAGCCGAAGGCATCATTCCGGCACTCGGACTGTCCATAGAGAAACTGTTCGGTGGCATAAAATCTTCTTCAAGGTCGGCAAACTTCACATATTTACCAATAAAGCGCAAGGGCACAATACCGGTTTCACCATTCCTGTGTTTGGCGATAATCACCTCACCAACACCGGCCTGTGAACGTCCGTTTTCATCCTCTGTAATTCCGTAATACTCCGGACGGTAAAGGAACAATACCATATCCGCATCCTGCTCAATGGAACCAGACTCCCTCAAATCGGACAGCAATGGCCGTTTACCATTTACTCCCGGTCTGTTTTCTACCGCACGGCTCAACTGGGAGAGTGCCAGTACAGGTACATTCAGTTCTTTGGCCACCGACTTCAGTGCCCTGGATATACTACCGATCTCCTGTTCACGGTTACCGCCGCCACTTTGTCCTTCTCCCTTACCATGCATGAGTTGGAGGTAATCGATGATGACCATCTGGATATCGTATTGTGATTTGAGCCTCCTGCATTTTGCGCGGAACTCAAAAATATTCAGTGCCGGGGTATCATCAATCAGCAAGGGCGCTTCTGTAAGCGTACTGATCTTACTGTGGAGCTGCTGCCATTCCCATTCGGCTAAATTCCCTTTCCTGATTTTCTCCTGTTCAATTTCCGTTTCTCCGGAAATCAGACGATTGACCAGCTGTACGGAAGACATCTCCAGAGAGAACACTACTGTTGGTTTTTTAAATTCTACCGAAGCATTTCTCGCACAGGTCAGTACAAAAGCCGTTTTACCCATGGCGGGCCTTGCAGCGATGATCACCAGATCGGATGGCTGCCATCCGCCGGTAATCCTGTCTAATGCGGTGAACCCGGAAGGTACACCGGTCAGTCCGTCAGATTTTGTCCTGAGTTCCTCCAGTGTGGCGAGCGACTGCTTGATGATCTCGTCCATCTTCTGGGTATCTCTGCGCAGGTTATTCTGGGCAATATCAAATAACCCTTTTTCTGCGGTATCCAGCAAGTCGAAGATATCTGTGGTATCTTCATAGGCATTCTGAATAATCTCTGAAGAGATCCTGATCAGTTCGCGCTGTATATATTTCTGGGAAATGATACGTGCATGGTATTCAATATTTGCTGCTGAGGCTACCCGGTTGGTCAAGTTGGTCACGTAATAAGCTCCGCCAACCATTTCAAGTGTACCCAGTGTCCTCAGCTCAGAGGTTACTGTTAGAATATCCACCGGTTTTGATTTCTGGAAGAGGAGGGCGATCGCCTCAAATATTTTCTTGTGTGCTTCTGCATAAAAGACATCCGGTTTTAGGATGTCGATAACTGTAGATAAGGCATCCTTTTCCAGCATCAGTGCACCCAGCACTGCTTCTTCAAGGTCAATTGCCTGCGGGGGGATTTTTCCACCCTGCACCATCGTTGTATTTAACCTGTTTTTTCTTGATGAGGTGTAATTCTGTTTATCCTGCCCCTGTGTGCCGTTATCCATATTCATAGTCTACAAAAATAAAGAAAAAAACACTCTGATGAAGATTTCTTTATAAACATTCGGCAGTGATTCGGGGATCTTTAGATCCCCGCTTAATTCATCGTTGGCCCAACCATAATTACTATAGCGACCAACCCTGCTACAAATAAACCCGCGGCTGTACCCAAGCCTACCAACACATAATGTCCTGCGGTACGCCGGTGCCTGTTTCTTTTAAAAGCCGCCTTGCGATAGGCCATTACGAATACCGAATCGCTGAGCAGCGTCGTGTTTTTGACATTATTTTCCCGGGGTTTGAAGTAATCGGAAGTGTAAGGCGGCTGACGGCGGTACTTTTTCCATATGATATCGTCCAGCCTGAAGTTTTTAGCCTCATTGCGGGCGGCTCTGATTAGGCTGTCACGGTGTTCTTTTGGCTGGCCTGAAACTGTAGATAGACAGGCAGACAGCAGCAGCAATAGTAAGGTTGTTTTCAGCATTTTATGTAGTAAAACGCAAAAATAACAAACTACAGTCCATATTCTCATAATTTCGCCTATTTTTGCAGGCTAATTAAAACAATGGAAAATTTTAGAAGATCGTCCAGGCCTAAAGAAAATAATGAGTTTGTATTCGGTATTCGTGCGGTCATAGAAGCGATCAAAGCGGGTAAAGATATTGAAAGTATATATATACAAAGAGGATTAACAGGGGAGATTATTCCTGAACTGAAAGGTTTACTCAGGGAAACCGATATCCCTGTTCATAATGTTCCTGTGGAAAAATTAAACAGGATGACCCTCAAAAACCACCAGGGTGTAATTGCCGTAATTTCGGCCATTACCTTCCAGAAAATCGAGGATATTATTCCTGCGATCTATGAGAAAGGTGAAACACCGCTCATATTGATTCTTGATGGGATCACAGATGTAAGGAATATGGGAGCCATTGCACGGACAGCAGCCTGTACCGGTGTACATGCAATCGTTGTTCCAGCTAAAAATTCTGCACAGATAAATGCGGATGCCATAAAGACTTCTGCGGGTGCTCTGTTTAGCATTCCGGTTTGCCGTCACCAGAATTTACACAAAACGGCTTTATACCTGCAGGAATGTGGATTGCAGATTGTAGCCTGTACTGAAAAAACGAATGACCTGATTTATGCCCCGGATTATACTGCTCCGACAGCGATTGTTATGGGAGCGGAGGATGAAGGGATTTCCAATGAAATCATGCGGATGGCCAACTATTTGGCGAAAATCCCGATGTTCGGGGAAATAGGTTCCTTAAATGTATCGGTTTCTACCGGAGTAATATTGTACGAAGCCATCAGGCAACGTACAATATCATAAGCTGAACGGCAACCCTAGATAAACCGGGTGCCGAAATTAGATTTTACATCTGCAACAATCTGTTTTACACTCTGTTCTTCTGTCCTCGGACAGATCAGCAGGGTGTTATTGGATTCCACCACGATGTAATCGTGCAGGCCCTGAAGGATAACCAGTTTGTCCTCAGGGACATTCACCATACAATTGGAGGAGTTGAACATCATGACCTGTTCCGATGGGATCACTGCATTACCCACGTAATCCTTATCAGCCATATCATAGATAGACGCCCAGGTACCTAAATCTGACCAGCCAAAGTCGGTCGGCAGCACATATACATTGTCCGCTTTTTCCATGATGGCAAAATCGATCGATATATTGGTACACTGCAGATAGGCATTGCTGATGAACCCTTTCTCATCTGTGGTATTGTAGGCAGAAACGCCCAGGTGAAAAATATCATACATATCGGGCAGGTATTTGCTGAAAGCATCATTGATAGCCCTGGCCGACCAGATAAAGATTCCTGCATTCCAGAGGAAGTCGCCGCTCTGTACAAATGACTTTGCCAGTTCAAGATTTGGCTTCTCGGTAAATATTTTCACTTTGTGGATCTGGTCATCGGCAGGCAGGGTTTTTTCCATATACTGGATATACCCATAACCGGTATCAGGCCTGCTTGGCTTAATTCCCAGGGTAATCAGGCAGTCGTTCTCTGCTGCAGCCTCAAGCGATTGTGTTATAGCAGCAATAAAACCGTCCATGTTAGAGATCGTATGGTCTGACGGAGCCACCACAATGTTCGCATTGGGATTAATTTCCGCTATTTTCATGGAACCATAAGCAATACAGGGTGCGGTATTGCGCATAATCGGTTCCGCAAGAATCTGGTTGGGGTCTAAATCAGGTAATTGCTCTGTGATCAGGTCAGCATAGATCTCATTCGTGACAATAAAAATATTCTCCGGGGGACATATTTTCAGAAAGCGGTCATACGTGCTTTGTATCAATGTCCGTCCAACGCCAAAGAAGTCAATGAATTGTTTGGGATGTTCTACTCTGCTTACCGGCCAAAAGCGGCTACCAACGCCACCAGCCATAATTAATGCATAATTGTCTTTATTCATCTTAGAATTTGAAATAAATTAAATTAAACCTTCCTGAAGGAGGTCGTGTAAATGGACAATGCCATAATATTTATTGGCATCTGTCACCAGTAACTGTGTAATGTTGAATTTTTTGATCACTTCAAAAGCCGAGGAGGCCAGCACTTCTTTGTCTACAGTCTTGGGTGTTTGATTCATAATATCTTTAGCTGTGATACCGGTTAAAACAGGGTGCTTTTCCAGCATCCTCCTGATATCACCATCAGTAATTATTCCCAATATCAGATCACCTTGAGTAACAACTACGGCGCCTAAACGGTTTTTACTAATTGCAATTATAACGTCTTTTACGGATGAATCTGATGCAATGGATGGTTTTAAATTTTTTTCTGCAATTTCAGACACTTTCAGGTAAAGTTTTTTACCGAGTGAACCACCAGGATGGTAACGGGCAAAGTCCTGTGCATTGAAATCACGTGTATAAAGTAAGCTGACGGCAAGGGCATCACCCATGGCCAGTTGTGCTGTCGTGCTGGTAGTAGGGGCAAGGTTATTGGGGCAGGCTTCCATATCCACCGTGGTATTCAGGATCAGGTCGGCCTGCCGTCCGAGTTCGGATTCCAGCTGGCCTACCATTCCGATCAGGACATTACCAGATTGTTTGAGCAGGGGAAGGAGGACCTTGATCTCAGGGGTATTTCCGCTCTTTGAAATGCAGATAATAATGTCGTTTTGCTGGACCATTCCCAGGTCGCCATGCACGGCATCGGAGGCATGCATAAAGAAACTCGGTGTGCCCGTAGAATTAAAAGTTGCAGCAATTTTCTGCGCAATAATGGCGCTTTTGCCAATTCCAGTGATAATCACGCGGCCGCTTCCGGCGATAATAAGCTCCACAATCTTCGCAAAATCATCATTCATATGATCAATTAAGCCCAGTACCGCTTGTGATTCCAAACGTAAAGTGTTGATTCCGGCGGCTATAATAGATTTTTTACTTTTCAAAGAGAATTTTTTAGTATATTGATGCTTTAATTGGTGCAAAATTATGTTATTTTGAATGAAAAATAGCACTGAATATTTTATACAAAAAATGGATGTGAAAAAGTCGTTGTTTGACAACTTGCAAACCTTTTTCGGGTTTGACAATTTTAAGGGTGATCAGGAATCAATTATAACCAATATTCTTGAGCGAAAAAATACCTTCGTTATCATGCCAACAGGGGGAGGAAAGTCTATTTGCTACCAGCTGCCGGCATTAATGAATGAAGGTACTGCCATTGTAATTTCCCCGTTGATCGCCCTGATGAAAAATCAGGTAGATCAGTTGCGTGCCTTCGGGGGAAATGACAGTATCGCTCACTTCATGAATTCTTCATTGAATAAATCTGAATTGGCTCAGGTAAAAAGCGATTTGCTGAGCGGTCATACCAAATTACTCTATGTAGCACCGGAATCTCTGTCTAAAGCAGACAATATCGATTTCCTTAGGCTCATCAATATTTCTTTTGTCGCCGTTGACGAAGCACACTGTATTTCTGAGTGGGGGCATGACTTCCGTCCTGAATACCGTAAGATACGTCAGGTCATCAGTGGCCTCGGGGCAAATATTCCGATCATTGCCTTGACTGCTACGGCAACACCAAAAGTACAGCAGGATATCATCAAGAACCTGCAGATGTCTGACGCCACCTTATATAAATCGTCTTTTAACCGGCCGAACTTATTTTATGAGATCCGCCCCAAAAGGGATGTGCTGAAGGAGATGATCCGCTTTATCAAACAGAATACCGGTAAATCAGGTATTATTTATTGCCTGAGCAGGAAGAAGGTGGAAGAAGTTGCAGAAGCACTGAACCTGAACGGTATAAAGGCATTGCCTTACCATGCCGGGCTCGAGCCCAAGGTAAGGGCGGAAACCCAGGATAAGTTCCTGATGGAAGATGTGGAAGTAATTGTGGCAACCATTGCCTTTGGAATGGGGATCGATAAACCGGATGTGAGGTTCGTGATTCACCATGATATCCCTAAGAGCATGGAAGGATACTACCAGGAAACCGGCAGGGCAGGAAGAGATGGCGGTGAAGGTGTCTGCATTGCTTTCTATGCACAGAAAGATGTAGAGAAGCTGGCCAAGTTTATGAAAGATAAACCTGTGGCAGAACGTGAGATCGGTACACAGATCCTTAAAGAGGTGATTGACTACGCAGAATCCGGCGTATGTCGCAGAAAGCAGATCCTGCATTACTTTGGAGAGAACTTTAATGAAACCGGCTGTAACTGCATGTGTGATAACTGTAAAAAGCCTAAGAAGCTGTTTGAAGCAGAAGACCAATTGAAAACATTGCTTTCACTGATCAAAAATGCAGGCGAGAAGTTTGATGACAGCCATATCCTGAATATCCTGACTGGTAGCGAAACCGCACAGACCATTGCCTATGAACACAGTAAATTACCTGAGTTCGGCATTGGTAAGGTGGAAAACGGAGAGAACCTTTGGAAATCACTGATCAGGCAGGCGGTATTGAATAATTTCCTGTCTAAAGATATTGACAATTACGGCTTGCTGAGGCTGACGAATTCCGGACATGATTTTATTGAAAATCCGTATGCCCTGAAGTTCATCATGAATGAACCTATTGAAAGTGCAGCCGATGATGATGAGGACGATGTAAAACATGGAACTGGTGCACTCGATAACCAGTTGTTATTGCTGCTGAAGGATTTACGGAAGAAAATCGCCAAGCAAAAAAATGTGCCTCCCTTTGTGGTCTTCCAGGATCCTTCACTGGAAGAAATGTGTACACATTACCCAATCTCTATGGAGGAACTGAAACAGATTTCCGGGGTAGGAAATGGTAAAGCGGCAAAATTCGGCAGCCCTTTTCTGGAGCTGATCAAGAAATATGTGACCGATAATGATATTGAACGTCCGATTGACCTGATTATTAAAACCCAGGCAAACAAGTCGCAGCTGAAAGTATCGATTATTCAGAACGTGGACCGCCAGATTGGCCTGGAGGATATTGCCAAATCCAAAGGAATTACCTATTTCGAAATCCTGAAAGAAATAGAAGCGATTGTCAACTCCGGGACTAAACTGAACCTCAATTACTTTGTGGATGAGATCCTGGATGACGACCGCCAGGATGAGGTGTTTGATTATTTTCGTTCTGCAGAGAACGACTCTATTGATGAGGCGCTGAAAGACCTGGGAGAAACCGATTATACCCGCGAAGAAATACAGTTAATGCGAATCAAGTTCATGTCTGAACTTGGAAACTAACCTTTAGAATGATCAATTTCGAATTAGAAAAATTAAAACATACCCAGTCCGGAAATTTCTTTTTAATGGCCGGACCCTGTGCCATTGAAGGCGAGGAAATTGCCCTCCGCATTGCTGAAAAACTAGTGGCAATTACCGATAAACTGGAGATCCCTTTTATCTTTAAAGGATCCTACCGCAAGGCGAACCGTTCCAAAGGCGATTCCTTTACCGGAATAGGGGATGAAAAAGCGCTGAAGATACTGGAAAAAGTAGGGAAGACTTTTGGTGTACCTACCGTAACGGATATCCATGAAAGCACAGAGGCCGCTATGGCTGCAGCGTATGTGGACGTGTTGCAAATCCCTGCATTTCTATGCAGGCAGACCGACCTGCTGATTGCTGCTGCCCAGACGGGAAAAGTGGTGAATATCAAGAAAGGACAGTTCCTTTCTGCGGGATCCATGAAGTTTGCAGTGGAAAAAGTAAATGAAGCAGGAAATGCAAAGGTGATCCTGACAGACAGGGGAAATACTTTCGGCTACCAGGACCTGATTGTAGATTACAGGGGGCTTCCTGAAATGCAGGGTTTTGGTGTTCCTGTGGTAATGGATGTGACACACTCCCTGCAGCAGCCGAACCAGAGTTCAGGCGTAACCGGAGGAAAACCTCAGCTGATTGAAACTATTGCCAAAGCAGCCATTGCTGTAGGTGCTGATGGACTGTTTATTGAAACCCATCCGGATCCTGCAAATGCAAAATCTGATGGTGCCAATATGCTTCACCTGGATTTAATTGAAGATTTACTGGTTAAACTGATCAGGGTAAGACAAGCCGTCATATAAACTGACTTACTGAAAAGACCTCACCAACCGGCGGACTTTATTTAAGCATTACAGCTTGGTAATGATAAATGAAGTCCGCCGGTTTTGTTTTCTGCCCGCTGCCGTATCATTTGTCGCCAGTGGTTTTGTTGCGCCAAATCCCTTGAAAGTCAGCCGCTCGGCCGCAATGTTTTTCGCAATTAAGTAATCATAAACAGATTTCGACCGAAGTACAGATAATTTCTGGTTGTCTGCCACATTCCCCACATTATCGGTATGGCCCTGTATTTCTATGGTGGCCGATTTATTCTGCCGTAACAATTGTATCAGTTTGTTCAGCTCGGAGCTTGAGGCCTGCAGGAGTTCGAACTTATTGGTATCAAAGAAAATGTTCTTCAGGACGACGTTTACGCCTGGTTTTAATTTCTGGAGCAAAATCTCCAGCACATAGGGCTTTCCACCTTCCGTTTTATTCAGCTCAAAGTTGTCGGAATAAAAAAGGTATCCATCGGCTTCTGCATTAAAGGCATAGGTACTTCCAATGGGCATCACCGCCAGAAACTCCCCATCTTCCACAGAGGTATAGTCATTGAATTTGATTTTCCCGGTTTTCAGGTCGACCACCTGCACGGTTGCCTCCAGAAACAGGCGGCTTTCTGCATCGCGTACTATTCCTTTGACATAGGTGATCGGCAGGGGCCTGGCTTTGGCCGGCATGGTAAAACTATAGATGTCCATATCACCGAATCCCTCTTTCAGCACCGAAGAGAATAGTCCTTCAGTGCCATCGGGACTAACGATTAAACCTGTTTCTTCATTGCTGGTATTGATAGGATAACCAATGTTTTCAGGTTTTCCCCATTTTCCGTTGTCCTGCATTCTGCTGTAGAAAATGTCCATACTGCCCATTCCCGGCCATCCGTCAGAAGAAAAGTATAGTGTTGTCCCGTCAGGATGGACAAAAGGCGTATTTTCATTATATATGGTGTTAATGTCCGGCCCCAGATTTTCAGGTTTACCCCAGTTTCCATCCTCAGCCAGGGTGGTTTTCCATAGGTCGTATCCACCAAAACCACCGGGGCGGTTGCTCACAAAATAGAGGGTATTGCCATCGGGACTGACCGCCGGCTGGGAATCCCAGGAAGAAGAGTTTACACTTTCCCCAAGATTGAAAGGGGGATCCCAGTTCTTCCCATTTTTATGGCTGACGTACAGGTCGCAGCTGCCCATTCCGTCGGGCCTGTTGCAGCCTGTAAAAAAGAGGTACATCCCATCGGGGGAAATGGACTGTGCACCCTCATTGTAGCTGGTATTGATCTGCTCACTTAATGGCTTCGCCGTGCTCCAGGTATTCTTTACCTTGTGTGCGACATAAAAATCTTCATTGCCATTGACGGTACGGCTGAAAATCAGGCTGTTTCCATCTGCTGTCAGTGCAGGGAAATATTCCCTGTCTTTCGTGTTGATGGCAGCACCGAGGTTAACAGGTTTGAATTCCAGGGGATTTGTCAGGGCAACTGCGGCAAATTCACAGTCCTTGATATATTTATCGGCTTTCACGACCATTGCCTGGTCCCCACCTTTATATTTTTCTTTGAACAGGAGGAAGTTTTTTCTCGCCTGGGCATAGGAATTGTTGTTCATGAGGGCATCGGCATAAGAAAAGTAGATTCTTGGTGCCGGAATCGGAGAAGGAATCGCCAGGGCTTTGCTGTAATTGAGGCAAGCTCCGGTATAATTTTTCTTTAGCTTATTTATGTCTGCCAGCTGGATAAAAGCGGCCTGAAAGGCAGGATCTGCGGCTACTGCATCTTCCAGCAATTTTGATGCGGCATCATAATCCCTGTTCTGCAAGGATTTCTGTGCATATTCAAAATTTGCCTGGGCTTTCCTGTTGGCCGATTCCTGTGCCTGAAGACGGCCCAAAAATATCATGCATAAAACCAGTAATAATATCCTTCTCATAGATGGCATTCCTTAAGTTGAGTCAGGCCCTTTACGGTATAACCTGTATAAACTTAAGGAAAGCTGGATGATCTTACAACAATATCTGCTTAAAAATCCTATGCGCTAAAGGAGTCGTACGAATTGCAGGAGGGGGATGAAGACCTCTAAGGGATATTCAGATATTTATGTGTCTGCAAAGAAATTTCCCATTTCGGATTGGCCATGACATAATCAATAATCATAGGGGTAATCTCCTTGGATTTCGACCATTCCGGTTGCAGGTAAAGTTTGCAGGAAGGAGAAACCGTTTCTGCATATTTCTCTGCCCATTCAAAATCACTTTTATTAAAAACGATCACCTTCAGTTCATTAGCGAAAGGTGTGATGTCAGGGCGTGGTGCTTTAAACTTTTTAGGGGAAAGGCAAATCCAGTCCCAGGTACCTGATAGTGGATAGGCACCGGAAGTTTCAATAAAGGTAAGGATATTCCTTTCCTGTAACTTTTTGGTCAGGTAATCCATATTATAGATCAGGGGCTCTCCGCCGGTAATCACCACCGCTTTACCGGGAAAAGTATCTGCTTTTTCAACGATAGCATCAGCTGTGGTTAAAGGATGCAGTTCTGCATCCCAGCTTTCTTTGACATCACACCAGTGACAGCCGACATCACATCCCCCCAAGCGAATAAAATAGGCTGCTTTGCCTGTATTGAAACCTTCACCCTGTATAGTGTAAAACTCTTCCATCAAAGGAAGTAATGTGCCGTCTGCCGGAATGTTGTGTGCCATATAATAATTAGCAAAGGTAAAAAAATATGCATGGTAAATGGGATTATATGTATATTGATCAGTCATAAATGACCAATCTATGAATAACGGGGATAACAATGGCCGATTTCATTGGCATAAGATTGATGGAGAAATTCCTGAAGGTGATTTTATCAGGCAGGTTACTGTTGCCGGAAAAAAACTGTGTCTATTGAGGCATGCCCAAAAACTCCATCTTGTGCAAAATAGTTGTCCCCATGCTGGAGGAACCCTCAGTGGGGGATGGTGTGAGAGGGGAATGCTTATCTGTCCCATACACCGCTACAGCTACCATCTGGAAAACGGAAGAGGAGCAGAGGGACAGGGAGATTACATCAATACTTACCCCTTGCAGGAAAGGCCCGATGGTTTATATGCAGGATTCCGGCAAACGCTGTTCAGCCGATTCTTTGGAAGGGCATAAGTCGCTTACCCTGCGTTCATTAAAGTCTCTTTCATCACAGACCGCAATGGATAAGGCCTGTTGAAGGCATCCTGTCTTACTTTGAAGTGTTCGGCCAATTTCCTGATCACCTCTTTTGACAGGCCTTTTTTATAATTCAGTATATCCGATACATAACCTTTACTTACGCCAAGAAGATGGGCAAGGGCAGAGGCTGTTAGCTGTTGGTCTGTCATGAAAGAGCGCAGCAGACTTATTGGGTCCAGTGAGTTAAAGGTGCTGTGTTCCTCATCATAGCTTTCAATTAACAGGGTGAGCAAATCAATTTCATCTGCTGTATGCGTATCAGGTGCTGCAATATCAGTTAATGTTTCCAGAAGGTCGCAATAGCGGTCATATTGCTCATCATTTTTGATTACGGTATATTTAAGTGTTTCCATATGAATAATTATTTATTGTGTATTGCCTCAATTGTCCATTTAACCGGGTATAATCTGCGTGTGTACCTAACCAGCAAATAAACAAATGAACCTGTTTTGATCCAAATGCATATTTACAGATCATTCTGTATTTGTTTCCTCCTAAATTAAAAACTACTTTATGACTGCTTTTCCCTAATAAATCGGCAGAATTGTAAGTTTTCATGATATCTGCAGGTTGCTCCCAATCTGCGTTTTTTATTTTATCTAACCATTCTTCTATGGCAGCCCTGCTTTGTGCATTTGACAGGATAAAATTTTCAAGAGTCTTCGCCTTTATTAAATGAATTCTCATATCAATGGTTCAAAGGTAAGTAATGGTTCTCTAATTGTGAACATTAATATGTTTTTTTATTTTTTTCTGATAATCGTGATTGTGTTTCTTTATTGACTAATGTAATGCTGTCAGAATTAATGCAGGTAATTTATTTTTTGAAATTCCTATAAAGTTTGGCTGGTCTGCAACAGCCTGCTTTTTTTAAAAATAACCGTATACGCAAAAAGCCTGCAGAAACTAATCCGCAGGCTTTACGTTATGATTTTTTTAGGTTACTAATAGATTTCTTTCTTTGCCGAGGCCAAAGTGTTTTTCAATAATCCAACAATAGTCATCAGTCCCACCCCACCTGGTACCGGAGTGATCCATGAGGCCAAAGGAGCAACATTTTCAAAGTCCACATCACCATAGAGTTTATATCCCGATTTTGTGGTTGCTGAAGTTTCCCTGTTGATGCCTACATCAATGATCACCGCACCTGGCTTCACCATATCTGCGGTAACAAAATTCTTTTTACCGATTGCGGCCACAATAATATCTGCCTGTAAAGCCAGTTCTTTAAGGTTGGCTGTTTTACTGTGGGTAAGGGTAACGGTACAATTTCCTGGATTGGCATTGCGTGCCATTAAGATGCTCATCGGACTTCCGACAATATTACTGCGTCCGACCACCACACAGTGTTTACCGGTAGTATCAATCTCATAGGCCTTCAGCAGCAGCAATATTCCGTAAGGGGTAGCAGGAATAAAACATGGAAGGTTACGCATCATACGGCCCAGGTTTACGGGATGGAAACCATCCACATCCTTGGGGTAATCAATCGCTTCGGTAACTTTTTCAGGATCAATATGTTTAGGCAGGGGAAGCTGTACAATCAGTCCGTCCACACCTTCATCACCATTGATTTCTGCGATTTTCTGCAGTAATTCTTCTTCAGTTACGTTGACATCATAGCGGACCAGTGAAGATTTGAAACCTACTTTCTCGCAGTTTTTCATTTTGCTGGCCACATAAGTCTCACTGCCACCATCATTGCCGACCAGGATAGCCAGCAGGTGAGGCTGGCGACCACTTGTTGCCAGGAATTCCGCTGCTTCAGCAGCAATTTCCAATTTTATTTTTTCCGATGCGAATTTGCCGTCGAGTAATTGCATGTAAATACGATTTGAGCTAAAAATTAATCCAATTTCAATACTGCCATAAATGCGGTCTGTGGAATTTCCACATTACCCACCTGGCGCATACGTTTCTTACCTTTCTTCTGTTTTTCCAGTAACTTACGTTTACGGGAAATATCACCTCCATAACATTTGGCGGTTACATCCTTACGTAAGGCTTTTACCGTTTCCCTGGCGATGATCTTGGCACCGATAGAGGCTTGTACAATAATCTCAAATTGCTGGCGCGGGATCAGTTCACGTAATTTCTCACAGATCTTTTTTCCAAAATCATAGGAGTTACTGCGGTGGATCAGGGAAGAAAGGGCATCCACAGGTTCTGAATTCAGTAGGATATCCAGACGGACCAGGTCAGACTTGCGGTAACCAATCTGGTGGTAATCGAATGAAGCATACCCTTTGGAAATGGTTTTCAGCCGGTCATAGAAATCGAATACAATCTCTCCCATAGGCATTTCAAAAACCAACTCCACACGGTCGGATGTTAGGTACGACTGATTGGCAATAATTCCCCTTTTCTGAATACAAAGGGACATCACCGGTCCTACAAATTCCGATTTCGTAATGATATTTGCCTTGATATAAGGTTCTTCAACATATTGCATTTTGCTTGGATCCGGAAGGTCTGAAGGATTATTCACAATAATCAGTTCTTCCTTGGTCGTCATGGCCTGATAAGATACGTTGGGAACAGTGGTAATCACGGTCATGTCAAACTCGCGCTCCAGACGCTCCTGGATAATTTCCATGTGTAACATGCCAAGGAATCCGCAGCGGAATCCAAAACCCAGCGCTGCTGAAGATTCAGGTTCAAAAACAATGGAAGCATCATTCAGCTGCAGCTTGTGCATTGCCTCTCTCAGGTCTTCGAACTCATCGGTATCTACAGGGTAAATACCTGCGAATACCATTGGTTTAACCTCTTCAAAACCTTTAATTGGCTCTAAACTTGGTCTGTCTTTATGGGTAATGGTATCTCCGACTTTTACTTCCCTGGCTTCTTTGATGCCCGAGATGATATAACCTACATCACCGGTTTTTATGACGTCTTTAGGCGATTGTTTCAGTTTTAGGGTTCCTACTTCCTCCGCAATATATTCTTTACCTGTCGCTACAAATTTCACCCGGTCTTTCTTGCGGATTTCTCCATTAAGGATTTTAAAGTAGGCCACAATTCCACGGAAGGAATCGAATACTGAATCGAAGATGAGTGCCTGAAGTTCACCCTCAGGATTTCCCTGTGGGGCAGGAACACGGTCAACAATGGCACGCAGGATATCGTGTACCCCTAAGCCTGTTTTACCGGATGCCGGGATAATATCTTCCCTTTTACAACCGATAAGCTCAATAATCTGGTCTTTCACTTCCTCCGGCATTGCCCCGGGCAGGTCCATTTTATTCAGGATCGGGATAATCTCCAGGTCATGTTCCAGCGCCAAATAAAGGTTGGAGATCGTTTGTGCCTGGATACCCTGAGAGGCGTCAACAATTAATAATGCACCTTCACAGGCTGCAATAGAACGGGATACTTCGTAAGAAAAATCCACGTGTCCCGGCGTATCAATGAGGTTGAATATATAGGGTTGTCCATCCTGAACATAGTCCATCTGGATGGCATGACTTTTAATGGTTATCCCACGTTCACGTTCCAAATCCATATCATCCAGCAGCTGAGCCTGGGACTCACGCTGCGTGATCGTGTTCGTGTATTCTAATAAACGGTCGGCTAAAGTGCTCTTACCGTGATCAATATGTGCAATTATGCAAAAATTACGTATGTGCTTCATCAGTGCCGCAAATATATAGTTTTAGCTTGATTATTCAGCAAGATTGGCCAGCTCAATCAAATTTTTGACAAGTTGGGCATCTGTAAGCAGGTAACTGTACTCATCATCACCATTGCCCATACTGAGGTTTTCATTCCTGAAGGCCATGTGGCTCTGCACTTTGTGCCTTGCAGATGCATGGAATTCCTTCGCTCCGGTCTGACTGATCAGTGCCGCTATATTTTGTGCATTTACTCCCGCACCAGGCATAATAGTGATGCGGTTCCCGGCCTGACGGATCAGCCGCTCAATCACCGCAGCCCCTTCAATGGCCGAGGCTTTGCCTCCGGAAGTCAGGATGCGTACTGCACCAAGTTCAATCACATCCTCCAGGGCTTCCTCCAGGTTGCTGGTCATGTCGAATGCACGGTGAAAGGAAAACTCCATTGGTTTGGCCAGTTCAATCAGTTCGGCACAACGGACTTTATCCACTTTACCTGCTGCGGTAAGGATACCGCTCACAATGCCTTCACAATTCAACGCCTTACAAATCCTGATTTCTTCCTTCATCAGTTCAAACTCCATATCGGAATACAAAAAATCTCCTCCGCGGGGCCTGATAATCGGGAACACGGCTAATCCGGGTATTTGTTTTGCCAGTGCGATCTGGGCATAACTCGGCGTCGTCCCGCCATCGGCAAGGTTGGCACAAAGTTCAACGCGTATGGCACCACCTTTTTGTGCTTCTGCAGCAGAGGCAGCAGAGTTGGCACAGACTTCCATATGGATCATAATTGCTAGCTGTTAAATGATGAAAGCTATGCTGAGCAGCTACTCAGGCAGCATATCCCATCTTTTGGGTTTAATAATAACTTTTTCCGGGAATCAGTTTATCCTGGTCTTCAGCATTGCAAACGGCATAACTGAATCCCTGTTGTATGGCATAGGCACCGTATTCACCTTTTTTATTGAGGGCAAGGAAACCTACCTGTATCTTTTTTGCAGTTTCAGGTTTCTTTCTGATGATGCGCATGACCGCCTCTTTACAGGCCGCCTCCGGGGAATACCCCTGGCGCATCAGTTCCACTACCAGAAAACTTCCCACATTACGGATCACCTCTTCCCCAACACCGGTAGAGGTGGCACCACCAACCTCATTGTCGACATACAGACCGGCACCGATAATTGGGCTGTCACCCACACGGCCATGTAATTTAAAAGCCATGCCACTTGTGGTACATGCCCCGGAAATATTTCCTTTGGCATCAAGGGCCAGCATGCCTATGGTATCGTGGTTGTACTGGTTCCCCGGAAGTTTTTTGGGTGCAGCCTTGTCATACAGTTTGTTTTCTATATTCATGACAGGCTCATATTTGGCAGTTTTCAGCCATTCCTTCCATGCTTTCTCACTGGCCGGAGTGAGCAGGTTGGTTTTTTCAAAGCCATTCTCCAGGGCAAACTGTAAAGCACCATCGCCGACAAGCATGACATGCGGGGTTTTCTCCATGACCATCCTGGCTACAGAAATGGGGTGTACGATATGTTCCAGTCCCGCAACGGATCCGCAGTTGCCCTGCTCATCCATGATACAGGCATCCAGGGTGACTTTGCCATCCCTGTCGGGCATACCACCGTAACCGACCGACTGGTTATTCGGATCCGATTCCGGAACCTGGACACCTTTCTCCACGGCATCCAATGCACGTCCGCCAGCAGCCAGTACTTTCCAGGCATCATGATTGGCCGCAATACCGAAGTCCCAGGTAGAAATCACAATGGGTTTTGCTGCCTTTGAAGATTTCGGATCGGGCAGGACGGCGGCTATTCCGGATTGATCAATAGCCAGCAGGGAAGCAGAAAGAGCAGAACATTTAATGAATTTTCTACGGTCGAACATAGGGTTTTTAAGGGTTTAGGGTAAAGTGATCTGCATCTCTGAGAAATGGGAATCCGCGGCGGACTTTCACCAGTTCTTCGTAGCTGATGCTGAAGGTATAGAGGTCTTCATCCTCAGGTTTATAGTATACCGTACTTCCATAGGCATCAATGCACATGGAATGGCCGCTGTAATATACTTCATGGCCATCATGGCCTACACGGTTGGCAGCAATCACATAACTCTGGTTTTCTATGGCCCTGGCAGGGATCAGTGTTTTCCAGTGCGGAATACGTTTGTCAGGCCAGCTGGCAATCACCAGCAGGATATCATACCCGGAGTCATGGTTGCGCAGCCATACCGGGAAACGGAGGTCATAGCAAACTGCCAGCCTGATCTTCCAGCCTTTGAGGTCTACAATCACCTGTGCTGTTCCGGCGGTATAGGTTTGGTCTTCTTCACCCATTCCAAACAGGTGTTTTTTATCATAGTACTGGAAATCCCCCGAAGGAAGCATCCAGATCATGCGGTTATAATACTTGTCATTTTCCCTGATCATCAAACTTCCGGTGATCACACAGTCATATTTGATGGCAGCCTGTGCCATCCAGGACATGGTTTTACCATTCATCTCCTCAGCAAGGGATGAGGCATTCATGCTAAAACCTGTATTGAACATTTCCGGCAGAATGATCAGGTCTGTTTTTTCCTTAATCCCTGATGATAAACGTAAAGCCAGGTTCTGCAGGTTTTTATCAATATTTTCCCAGAATAAATAAGCCTGGAAAATAGTGATTTTGAGGTTTTGGGGTTGTTCCATAGGGTAATCTTATTAAGAGAAGCGTTCAGGTTAAATTTTCATTAATCTTTCAACGGCTTTTTTCAGCGTATCTTGCTTTTTGGCAAAACAAAAGCGTAACACGTGGTGATCCGTATTGCGGATATAAAATGCAGATACAGGAATGCTTGCGACTCCATATTCAGCAATCAACCGCCGTGCAATCGTAATATCAGCTTCATCGCTGATATCTTCATACGTGACACATTGGAAATACGATCCATTACAAGGTAATAATTTAAATTTTGTCTCTGCCATTAAGGAGCGGAACAGATCTCTTTTTTCCTCGAAATAACCGGATAATCCACTGTAAGTACTGGCATCTTCCAGGTAATTTGCAATTCCTACCTGCATTGGCGTGTTCACACTGAACACGTTAAACTGATGGACTTTTCTGAATTCCTTCATCAGGTAATCGGGTGCCAGGCAATAACCTACTTTCCATCCTGTCGTGTGCAGCAGTTTCCCGAAAGAGGCCACAATAAAGGCACGCTCCCGAAGCTCCGGGTATAAAGCAACCGAACGGTGTGTTTCCCCGTCATAGACCAGGTGCTCGTATACCTCATCACTCAGGATGATGATATCGGAGTCCTTTGTCAGTTTAATCAGTGCCTGGATGTCCTTTTCCCGGAGAATGGTACCTGTGGGGTTATGGGGACTATTTAAAATGATCATTTTGGTATTCGCAGTAAATAGTTTTTTTACCATTTCCCAGTCAATATCATAATCGGGTGGAGCCATTTCATAAGGTTTAACGAGTCCGCCCAGCATTTTAATGGTCGGGGCATAACTGTCATAGGCCGGTTCAAAGATAATCACTTCATCACCGGCACTGATATAAGCACTCAATGCTGTAAATATGGCCTGTGTGCCACCGGCAGTGATGGTAACTTCAGTTGCAGGATCATACTTGGCATCATATAAATGACTCACCTTGGCTGCAACCAGCTCCCTCAGTGCAGGGATTCCGGTCATGGGAGCATATTGGTTATGCCCGTCCTTCATAGCCCTGGCAACAAATTCTATCAGTTTAGGGTCGCATTCATAATCCGGAAATCCCTGGGATAGGTTAATCGCATTATGTTCTGCCGCTAATTGGGACATCACTGTAAATATAGTAGTGGCTGTCCCTGGTAATTTCGAGTAGTTAGGTATCATGTAATGCCGAAAATAGAAATTATTTCAATCTTAATGTAATTCCGAATATATTTAATAATTTCAACACGTATGACTTTTAAAACAAAAGAGAGCAAACTACTACTCGTTTTAGGTACGTTTTTCGTGGCCAATGCCATCTTATCTGAGTTTATCGGGGTAAAAATCTTCAGTGTGGAGGCTACCCTCGGCATGAAGAATTTTGACATTAACCTGTTGGGTGTGCCTAATTTATCCTTTAATATGTCTGCAGGGGTACTGACCTGGCCCGTGATCTTTATCATGACAGATATTATCAATGAATACTATGGGATCAAGCAGGTGCGGGTTTTGTCCATGATTACCTCGGTGCTGATCGCCTATGCCTTTTTAATTGTATGGGGAGCGATGGGCCTTTCGGCGTCTGACTTCTGGGTGAACCAGACCATTAACGGGGAGAAAACCAATATGAACAATGCCTTCTCCGCGATCTTCGGCCAGGGAATGTGGATTATTGTCGGCTCCATCGTTGCATTTTTAGTGGGGCAGATCGCCGATGTGATGATCTTCCACAAAATAAAAAAGATCACTGGCGAGCGGGCATTATGGCTGCGCTCCACAGGCTCTACGCTGGTCTCACAATTTATAGACAGCTTTGTGGTGATTTTTATCGCTTTTTATTTAAACCCCCAATACCACTGGAGCTGGCAGATGGTTGCCGCTATCGGACTGGTAAATTATACCTATAAGTTTATTGTAGCCATTTTAATGACCCCTGTTCTATATGTCGTCCATGCAATTATTGACCGTTACCTGGGAAAAGACTTAGCCGGAAGAATGACAAAAATGGCAGGAAGGCGATAAGTAAAAACCAAATTTTAACCGTATGAAGTGTAAACCGATCCTTTTAACTGTTGTTGTCATGAGCTTAATCCAGCAGTTTGCTGACGCGCAAACCACCTATCCGCTGTACAAAGGGAAGATCCCCAATTCCAAACCAAATACAGTGCTGGAAACTCCGGTGGACAGGCCCTCCAAAAGAACTTTCATCAGCAATACCACCCAGCCGAGGTTAATTGCTTTCCTTCCGGAAAAAAATGCCACAGGCACGGCAGTGATTATTTGTCCGGGTGGGGGATATTCAGGCATGGCCATCCAGCATGAAGGGGAGGATGTCGCCCGGGAATTTCAAAAAATAGGTGTCGCCGCATTTGTCCTGTTTTACCGTACCCCACTGGACGCAACAATGAACGATAAAAGTATTGGTCCGCTCCAGGATGCCCAGCAGGCCATTAAAATGGTAAGGGAAAGGGCTGCAGCATGGCATATTGATGCCCATAAGATTGGCATCATGGGATTTTCTGCCGGCGGTCACCTCGCTTCCACACTGGGTACACATTACGAGGTGTCCCTAGTCGATAATCAGGAGAATACCAGCCTGCGTCCGGATTTTATGCTGCTAATTTACCCAGTAATCAGCCTTTCCGACCGTCTTGCACATATGGGCTCCAGGGTAAACCTGATTGGTAAAAATCCTGAACAGCAACAGATCGATCTGTACAGCAATGAATTACAGGTCACCAAAGATACACCCATTACCTTCCTGGTACATGCCGGGGATGATAAAGCCGTTCCTGTGGGAAACAGCCTTGCTTTTTATCAGGCACTGCAACAGCAGGAAGTTCCTGCCGGTGTCGTGATCTACCCTAAAGGTGGGCATGGCTTTGGTCTGGTGAATCCGACAACGCCTGATAAATGGTTTGACCATGCAGTGAACTGGCTCAGCAGCAACAAACTGCTGCCAGAATACAATAAATAAAGTCCTTTGTCTTATCCGGGATATTTTAAACCGATTCTTTATGTCCTATCAGCATACCATCCGCGGAAAAGTTTATTCTTTTGATAGTTTGCGCGTGTTGCTGGCCAAAGCATCACCTTTCCGTACCGGAGATGCTCTGGCTGGTTTAAGTGCCGCTACCTATGAAGAACGTGTGGCCGCCCAACTGACACTTTCTGATGTTCCCTTACGGGATTTCTTACAGGAAGCAGTGGTTCCTTATGAAGAGGATGAAGTGACCAGGCTGATCATCGATGCACACGACCAGCAACAGTTTGCGCCGGTGAGTTCATTTACGGTTGGCGAACTGCGTGACTGGCTCTTAAAAGAAGAAACAGATACTGCCGTACTCCAGCAGCTGGAAGCAGGCCTCACGCCTGAAATGGTAGCCGCAGTGTCTAAACTCATGCGGAACCAGGACCTTATTGCCGTTGCCCGCAAATGTGAAGTGGTCACCCGCTTCCGGAATACGGTAGGACTGAAGGGGAGGTTTTCCACGCGCTTACAACCGAACCATCCCACCGATGATCCGCGTGGAGTGGCTGCCAGTATTATTGATGGCCTGCGCTATGGGAGCGGTGATGCGGTGATTGGAATTAATCCCGCAACGGATAGTCCTGCAGCGGTGACGAAACTCCTGGTGCTGATCGATACCTTAAGGCAGCAGTTTGATATTCCCACCCAATCCTGCGTACTCAGTCATGTCACCACCAGTATCGCACTGATCAATAACAATGTACCGCTGGATCTTTGTTTCCAGTCTATTGCGGGTACGGAAAAAGCCAATACCAGCTTCGGTGTCAATCTGGCTTTGCTGGAGGAAGCTTACCAGGCCACCTTATCTTTAAACAGGGGAACGGTTGGGAACAATGTCATGTATTTTGAAACTGGACAGGGTTCAGAATTGTCTGCAAATGCGCACCACGGCGTCGACCAGCAGACCTGTGAAGCCAGAACCTATGCCGTAGCCAGAAAATATAAGCCCTTCCTGGTAAATTCAGTGGTCGGTTTTATCGGTCCTGAATATTTGTATGATGGAAAACAGATCATCAGGGCAGCCCTGGAAGACCACTTTTGTGCAAAACTGCTTGGTCTGCCCATGGGGATGGATGTCTGTTATACGAATCATGCAGAGGCAGACCAGGATGATATGGATAATCTGCTGACCCTTCTGGGGGTGGCAGGGTGTAACTTTATCATGGGAATCCCTGGATCTGATGATATTATGCTCAACTATCAGTCGACTTCATTCCATGATGCCTTGTATGTCAGAAAAGTATTGGGACTTCAACCGGCACCGGAATTTGAACAATGGCTGATCAGGCAGGGAATAACGGATTCAATGGGTAATCTTTCCGGAACAACTCCCGGAATGCTCCTTCATCAAACCAACGCATTATGGCTGAAATCGTAACCTCTGCAGAAAATGACCCACTGAAATTCCTGAAAGACTTTACTTCGGCACGTATTGCCATTGGACATGCAGGGACCAGTATTCCAATAAAAGAATCGCTGGAATTCAAGCTGGCCCACGCCCATGCCCGGGATGCGGTTTATTCGGCCATGGATACAGACACCATCCTGGGGCAGCTGCGCCAGTTTAACCTGCCTGTTTTAACGCTGCAGAGCAGGGCGGAAAGCCGTGCTGTTTATTTACAGCGTCCTGATTTTGGGCGTGTGCTTAAGCAGGAATCTGCTGACATATTGGAGCATCAGGTTCAGGGGGCCGACATCGCTATTGTTGCTGCCGATGGCCTGTCAGCGATCGCTGTTGAGCATCACCTGGCTGAGCTGCTGTCCTTATTGCTGCCCAAATTACAGGAGGCAGGATTCAGCATCGGCCCCATCTGTCTGGTTCAACAGGGAAGGGTAGCCATAGCCGATGATATTGGGGATAAGTTAAAAGCGGGACTATCGCTGATCTTCATCGGGGAGCGTCCCGGGCTGAGTGCTGCTGACAGTATGGGGGCTTACCTCACTTACCGGCCAAGACCCGGACTGACTGACGACTCCAGGAACTGTATTTCCAACATACGGTCCGGAGGGCTGGACAAGGATGCCGCCGTTTCCAAAATATTCTATTTGATCCAGGAATCGTTCCGGCGCAAACTTTCCGGTGTCATGCTGAAGGACAATGCAGGCTTGCTGTAAGCACAAATGCCGGAGCAGCAAGCCTTACAGCCAATTAGTTTTGTTTTCTCACATATTTGGTCAGGATCACAATCACCTGGCCTTCAATTCTTCCTTCTATCTGGTCGGTATTGTTCTCCACTAAACGGATATTTTTAACCACGGTTCCGAGTTTTGCACTTAAAGAAGAACCTTTTACATCCAGTGTTTTGGTCAGTACCACGGAATCTCCGGCTGTAAGCACACTTCCCAGGCTATCTTTATGCACTTCTTCAGGTCCGTCATTCTCGTCCTCAGCAACTGCTTTTGCCCAGGCCAGTGTTTCTTCATCCAGGTACAGCATATCCAGGTTATCCAACGCCCAGTCCTCATTTTTCAGTCGGTTCAGCATACGCCATGAAATCACCTGTATCCCCGGAACTTCACTCCACATACTTGCGGTGAGGCAACGCCAATGGTTAGGGTTCATTTCTTCTTTCTTTTCAATCTGGGCAGCACAGGTATCACAGATCATGAAACAGTTATCGTCATTGTTTCCAGTTTGCTGAAGTACGTCATATTGGCTTAAAGTTCCTTCAGACTGGCATAATTCACATTTATTTTCGCTTCTTTTAAGTAGTTGTTCCTGCAGTTTCATATCTTTTAGTTAAAATGGAAAGCGCGAAGGTAATTATTTTAACGCTTATAGTATTCACATTGTGACAAGGCAATATAATTCCGGGGTTTTATGGTGCTGTTATTTTAACTATTTTAGCTCATATGAAATGTATCCTGTCCGCTTTATTGCTATTTACCCTACATACCCTGCCTGCAGCAGCCCAGAAAACACAAAAACCGGTATTACACGGCCGGAACTGGATGGCCATTACAGGAAAACCTTTGGCGGCAACAGCAGGGGCAATGATTTTTCAGCAGGGGGGGAACGCCGTTGATGCTTCCTGTGCCATGCTCGCTGCCACCTGTACCATGTGGGATACACTGAGCTGGGGCGGTGAAACCCAGGTGCTGATCTATAATCCGAAAACAAAAAAAGTAATTGCCCTCAATGCCATGGGCGTAGCTCCAACTGGGGCAACAACGGCCTTCTTTAAAAGTAAGGGATATAACTTCCCTCCGGAATATGGTCCCCTGGCAGCCACAACGCCCGGTACCCCTGGGGGACTGATCTACATGCTGATCCATTATGGGACAATGCGCCTTGAACAGGTCCTGGCACCCGCCATGGAGATGGCTGCCGGATATCCGATTGAAGCACAGGCGGCAAATACCATCGAACGTGGTAAATCCCTGCTGAAACAATGGCCATACAGCAAAAAGGTTTTTCTTACCCATGCGGGTGAAACCAGGGAAGCTCCGGAGGCTGGTGAAATATTTGTACAGAAAGACCTATTGCTTACCCTCCAAAAAATGGTGGAGGCAGAAAAGAATGCACTTCAGCAGGGGAAAAGTCGTGAAGAAGCATTAATGGCAGCATACGACCGTTTTTATAAAGGTGATATTGCTGCGGAATTTGTACGGGGAAGTAAAGAACAGGGCGGATTGATAACCATGGAAGACCTGGCTAACTGGAAACCCCTGATCGAAGAGCCCCTGATGGTCAACTACAAAGGAACTGAAGTCTACAAAATGCAGCAATGGACACAGGGGCCGGCCATGCTGCAGTCGCTCAATATCCTGGAGAACTTTAACCTGAAGGCTATGGGTTACAATAGCCCGGAATATATCCATACGGTATACCAGGCGATGAACCTTGCTTTTGCCGACCGTGATTTTTATTATGGCGACCCTTATACCACGCCAGTAACCCCCATAAAAGGTTTATTGAGCAAGGATTATGCGAAGGAAAGGGCGAAACTGATCAATAAGGACAGAAACAGTCCTGACATTGGCCCCGGAGATCCCTATCCTTTTGAAGGAAAGAAAAACCCTTACCTGAAGCTGTTGAAAAAACGGACTGAGCTGGACGATACCACCAGGAGGAACTTTGCTCCTAAACATGATTTGGGCCTGAATAGTGAGGAAGCCTATCAGGACCGGTTATGGCGGGGCACCACTTCTGTAGAAGCTGCGGATAAAGAAGGCTGGGTGGTATCGATAACCCCAAGCGGGGGATGGCTGCCTGCCTGTATTGCAGGAAATACGGGAATAGGAATGAGCCAGCGGATGCAAAGTTTTGTTCTTGATGCGGCCATCAATCCTTTCAATGTGGTTCAACCCGGAAAGAGACCGAGGGTGACCTTATCTCCCTCACTTGCTTTAAAAGATGGCAAACCTTTCTTGTCTTCCGCAGTGCAGGGGGGCGATACCCAAGACCAGAACCTGCTGCAATTCTTTTTGAATGTGGAAGAGTTTGGAATGAACGTACAACAGGCAGCAGAGGCATCAAATTTCAATACCAATCAATTATGGCTTTCCCTGGGAGGAACAAAAACGGCAGACCGAAAGCCTAAACCTGGCCAGCTGCTCTTAAATCAGGATAGCCCGAAAGTGCTGCGTGAACAACTGACAAAGATGGGATATATCCTGAGTTTTGGGGAGCGGACCAGCGGGCCAATTAATGCCATCTATTTCGATTGGAAACATGGAAGCCTCTGGGGAGGATCGAGCAACAATGGAGAGGATTATGGGATAGGTTGGTAAAAAACATGCCAGGTAATGGCTTAGTCCAGCTGTTTTCTGGTACCGCCGTATTTCTTCTCCCCAGCATTAACTTTCAGGTTCAAATGATTTTCTTCCGGTGGTTTGGGACATTGGTAACCATCACTATAGGCGCAGTAAGGGTTGTAAGCTTTATTGAAATCAATCATTACATCATTTTCAGTCATATCTTTTGCGTTCAGGTCAATATAGCGGCCACCGCCATAAGTGTCTGAACCATTACTCTCGTCCGTAAAAGGCAGGAAGAGGTAATCTTTATACGTCAATATCTTGGAGAGCGCGATGCTTTTATACACCGTCAGTTGCTGTGGTTGACCACCCAGTGTGAATTTCAGGATAGCATAACGCACATATTCCTTACTGTCACCACTATAGGTAGGCATCTGGAATGATTTTTCGTCGATCAGGAAAGCAATATTTGCCTTAACCGCATAACTGCTGTCCGCCTCAAAAAAATGAAGGTCCGCCAGGTTTTCCTTTTTCAGGGGGGATCGGGTATTGGTTATAAAATCTTGCTTATAGTGTTCGCGGTGACTGGCGATGACAGATGGATAGTCTTGTGCGAAACTTCTTAAACTGAACAGGGCAAATAGGACAAACAAATATTTCATAACGGAAGGATAAGCTCAGATAATTAATGATATAAAGATATTATTTTATAAACAAATGCAGGGTAATTACATCTTAATTAAATTGCCTGTAACCCTGCAAATAGAGGAAGGAAATAAAAAAGAGACCAGCCATCATTGATGACATGGTCTCTTTCTAAGGGGGGTATTTCAATTAATAACTCATTTCAATAATCTGCTGTACTTTAGCGGGACTAAGGTCCTTATGTTCTCCTAAACCAAGCCATCCGCGTTCTGTAAACCTGGCGGCTATTTTTTCTGCTGTACCTTTATAATCCGGTGTATATTCAGACAGCGTGGTTGGGATATCCAGCGAGTGAAAGAAAGCTTCCGTTTTCACAATCGCTTCTTTCGCAATGGCATCAATATCATCACCCTTTATGCCCCATACACGTTTGCCATACTGCGCCAGTTTTTCTTTTTTTGCTTCAAAGTTCAGTCGGTAGTGGCTTGGCGCTACGATAGCCAGCGTTCTTGCATGGTCTATACCGAACAGGGCAGTCAATTCATGGCCCATCATGTGTACTGCCCAGTCGCCCGGCACACCTTTCTGGATCAATCCGTTCAGTGCCATTGTACAGCTCCACATAAAATTGGCAGCAGCTTCATAATCTCTCGGATCCTTAATGATTTCAGGGGCTACTTCAACCAGGGTCTGCATAATACTTTCAGCAAACCTGTCCTGTAAATGCCCGCCAACAGGATAAGTCATATATTGTTCAAGGACATGCGTAAAGGCATCGGTAATCCCATTGGCCAGCTGGCGTTGTGGAATGGATGCCACCACCTGCGGATCCAGGATAGAAAATACAGGGAATAAACCGGGGCCACCCATAGAAAATTTCTCCTGGGTTTCTGCACGGGTGATTACTGCACCGGAATTCATCTCTGAAGCTGTAGCCGGTAAAGTCAGTACCGTTCCGAAAGGCATGCCTTTAGTTGTCGGGATCTTGTTGATCAGGATATCCCATGGACTGTCTCCTTCATACAATGCCGCCGCAGAAAGAAATTTGGTTCCATCAATTACGGATCCTCCGCCTACGGCAAGCAAATACGTAATGTTTTCTTCTTTGATCACCTTTAAGGCTTTCAATAATACCTCATACTCCGGGTTTGCGGGAATACCCCCAAATTCGATAAATTCGTGCCCTTGTAATGCAGCAGTAACCTGCTCATAAATGCCATTCTTCTTGATGCTTCCACCACCATACAACAGGAGGATTTTAGCGTCTTTCGGTAATTCCTTGCCCAGATTTTCGATCTGACCTTTACCAAATATAATTTTTGTGGGATTTTTTAATTCGAAATTTAACATGTTCTTTTTATTATAATTTAAGATGCGAGCGTATTTTTTTGATGGTGTTTTGTGATGGCCTGTCCTTATATTTTCACGATCATCTTTCCTTCATTTTTACCTTCAAAAAGATCTAAAAATGCCTGTGGAATCTGGTCAAAACCGTTAACAATGGTTTCCGAACTGATTAATTTTCCTTCCTGGTACCAGGCTGTCAGTTGTTGTATACCTTCAGGGAACTGGTCTGCATAATTCCCGACAATAAAACCTGTCATGGACGCGCTATTGATCACCAATTTACCTTCCACTCTGGGTGCCAGGGCAGGTTCAGTATCATTGTATAGTGAAATCGCACCACAAATGATAATGCGTGATTTGAATTTGATATTGGCCAGTACGGCATCTGACACTTCGCCGCCAACATTATCAAAATAGATATCCACTCCATCCGGACAGGCCTCTTTGATGGCCAGACTCAGGTTTTCCGTAGTCTTGTAATTGATCCCCTGATCGTATTTGAACTTATTTTTCAGGGTCTCTATTTTTTCATCTGTACCGGCAAGCCCCAGCACTTTCAGTCCCATAAGTTTTGCAATTTGCCCTACAACGTTTCCAACGGCTCCTGCAGCACCGGATACCACTATCGTTTCGCCCGGTTTGGGTAAACCTATTTCTTTTAGTCCGAGATAAGCGGTAAGCCCGGTCATGCCCAGCACGCCCAGATAGGTGCTCAGGCTGGCCGCATTTCCGTCGACTTTCATCAGGCCTTTGCCATCTGAAATCTGGTATTCCTTCCAGTCCAGGTATCCAAACAGGAAGTCTCCTTTCTGGAAATCGGTATTCCCGGAGGAGATCACTTCCGTTACCAAACCGGAGGTAATGGGTTTACCCAGTTCAAAAGGAGGGACATAAGATTTCGTATCGCGCATTCTTCCCCTTAAGTAGGGATCTACAGAAACGTATAAGGTTTTTAGCAGCAACTCACCTTCAGCAGGTACGGGCATTTCTTCTTCAATAAATTTGAAATCGGTCAGTGCCGGTTTTCCTACTGGTCTTTTGTCTAATAAGATGGCTTTATTCATCATGATCTGTTTTTTATAGAATTAACATCCATGGATGTTAATTGGTCAAATTTTTTTTACTTTCTGATTTTCTCCAGCAGCTCATTCAACAGGTCTGCTTCCACATCACTCAGTTCAATAATTCTGTTGTCAATAATAATTCTTCCCTGTTTTTTTAATTCAAGTCCCGCAGGCGTTAATTTCACATACACCACGCGCTGGTCTGATGCATTCCGTTCTTTCGCTATCAGCCCTTTTTCCAGCAATTTATTCACCAGTCTGGATACGTTGGGCATCCTGTCAATTAAGCGGTCTTTGATCAGGTTAACGGTTGCCGTGTGCCTGGGTTGCCCATGGAGAATACTGAGCACATTAAATTGCTGCAGGGATAAACCTGTCGGTTTTAAGGCGACAGCTATCCTGTTTAAAATCCAGTTGGAGGTAAAAATGATATTTGTGAACGCACGCTGCTGCGGGTTCATAAAATGATGTTTTAACTCTTCTTCAATTTTCATATCCAAAATTAGCATCCATGGATGATATTATCAACTGACATTGCCCTTTCAATGTCATATTCAGAAGAGTTGGTGAGGATGGAAGGGCAATTATGACATTCAAATTAAAAGCAGCAGCAGGTTCCGGCCTTCATGAACCTGCTGCTGTTGTTGATATTGTTCCTGGTCTAGTAAAAATCAGGCAATGGATTCAGCGTGGTATTCTGGCGTTGGTGCCAGTAGGGATAAATGGTAGGTACCTCGCTTGCGGCATCTAATTTCTTCACCTGTTCCAGGGTTAAATTCCAGCCTACGGCTTCCAGGTTTTGTTTCAGCTGTTCTTCATTCCTTGCGCCAATAATGATACTCGACACGGTTGGGCGTTGCAAGAGCCAGTTCAATGCCACCTGGGCAACTGTCTTTCCGGTTTCTTCCGCAACTTCATATAAGGCATCTACGGTATTATAGAAGATATCTTCTTTAACCACCATTTCGGGAACCGGACTTCCTCCCTGAGCCACACGGCTATCTGTTGGCAGGGGTTGATTGCGGCGGTATTTTCCTCCCAGTCTGCCTGCAGAAAGGGGAGACCATACAATGGCGCCCACCTTCTGGTCCAATGCCAGGGGCATCAGTTCCCATTCATATTCCCTGTTGGCCAGGGAATAATACACCTGGTGTGCGATGTATTTGTTCCAGGAATTTCTTTCCGAAACAGAAAGTGATTTCATCAGGTGCCATCCTGAAAAATTTGAAGCGGCGATATACCTTACTTTACCACTCTGGATCAGATCGTCCAGTGTGCGCAGCGTTTCTTCAACAGGGGTATTCCCGTCAAATCCATGCATATGGTAAACATCTATATAATCTGTTCCCAGTCGTTTCAAGCTTCCTTCCACCTGTTTCAGCAGGTGAAGCCTCGATGAACCCTGGTTGTTTTGCCCTTCGCCAAAGGTAAATGTTGCTTTGGTGGACAGGATCAGCCGGTCGCGTTGTTTGCCCGCAATGGCCTTACCCAAAACTTCTTCTGCCATGCCATCCGAGTAGATGTCAGCCGTATCAAAGAAGTTTACGCCCGATTCAAGGCAGATATCTATCAGGCGTGTGGCTTCATCTGCCTGAGTACTTCCCCAGGCTTTAAAGAAGTCATTGCTTCCACCAAATGTTGCTGTTCCAAAGCTCAATACAGGTACATGTAGTCCTGATGCGCCCAGTTGTCTGTATTCCATAGTCTATTTTTATTTTAATTGTCTCTATTTAATGGGCCTTTACTGATCTCTTTGCCATCTTTATATACTGAAATGATGCTGCGGGTATTCTTGATATCCTTTGCAGGATTGGCATTCAGAATGATAAAGTCGGCCGTTTTTCCTTTTTCCAGTGTCCCGAATTTTTTGTCTATTTTCAGTACGGCAGCTGAATTTTGTGTCGCCACGCGAATCGCTTCAAGGGGAGTCAGTCCTGCCTGAACCATCAATTCCAGTTCAAGGTGTTCGCTAAATCCCTGGGCACGCAAGGGCATTGCTCCTGAATCGGTACCCATAGAGATCAGGATACCGGCATCAAATAATTTTTTGAGGTTTTTCAGTGCAATGTCAAAAGCCCTGATGTTTTTGGCATAGGCAGGAGAGTTTTTCAGCTCATCCTGGTACTTTGGAGAGGTAATCATTTCATACACTCCTGGTTCGAGGGAATTCTTAAAGAAAGGATCATTGATCCATTCCGGTTTGCGGGCATAGATATAGGCAAATTCATCCAGGGAAAGGGTAGGGATGTAGACCACGTTCTTGGCTTTCATCTCTTTCAGCAGGACATCATCGATTACACTGTCGCGGATACTGTGTCCGATCACATCTACACCATAGGCCACCAGTTTCCTGGCATCAGAAAGGTAGTAGGCATGGGAAGCAACCCTCAGCTTGCGCTGGTGTGCTTCCTCAATGATGGCTTTGTAAATTGCCGGATCCATCTTTTTGAATTTACCCCCGAAATCGTCCAGCCACATTTTCACCATTTCCGGTTTTATTTTCAGGAGACTGTCCATTTCAGCAGGTACCTGACTGGCATTATCCGGGCGAAAAACATTGTCCATGCCAAAAGCTATGGGTGGGGCAGCATTTTTTACACCAAAACCATATCCCGCCGAGTACATCCGTGCCCCCGGTAGCAGCCCCTTTCTGGAAGAATCCAATAATCCGCTTTCCGATAACATCGGTCTGTCGGTGCCCATGATCAGGATATTTCCTACGCCATAATCCCCGTATTTTTTGGTCTGCGACAGGATATTTTCACGGGTATAATTCTCCGCTTTTGTCGTGGTGCCCTTCAGGGTCCCAATGTGTACGTGGGTGCTGATCAGTGCAGGCATGATGGTCTTGCCCTCAAGATGGATGACTGTCCTGTTGGTACTGTCCAGTTGATGTCCGATTTCAGCAATACTATCGCCCTGGACCAGGATGTCGGTATGTTCTTCAGGCTGACCACCCTTACCATCGATCAGGGTGACATCCCTGAATAAAATGCCATGGCCGGTGTTATCCTTTTTCTGCTGTGTACAAGCTATCGTCAGACTGATAGCCGTGATCACGGGAATGATGTACCTGATGTTGTTCTTCATTGCTGTATATATTAAAAATGATATTTATTTTGGTATAAATTGATGAACCTAAATTCGTTCAGCCATAAGTAAAAAGACATCCCTCCGGTTAAGCTATGTAATCAACCGTTATCGATTTCGCATTGTTTGCCGCTTCCAACAATTACTGAAACAAATGTCTTTTACAAAACTGTGCAAATGGATTTTGTACTGGCTTGTAGTATTCTTGTGTTTTATTGTAGATTTACACTATGAAAAGAACACAGTTTGAGCCGCTGGTGATCCATGATTACGAAGAAAGTGTATTTCATTTGCCAGCACACAGCCATACCTATTATGAGATGATCTATATCGTAAAGGGTAAGGGCATACACCGGATCAACAGCAATTTGCTGCCCTATCAGGAGGGCGACCTGTTTTTGATTTCCCCGGAAGATGAACATCATTTTGAGATTGGGGAACCCACACATTTTACCTTCATCAAATTCACTGACAGCTATTTCAGCAGGAAGAACCACCTTGCTCCGGATGCTTTTCTGACCACTTCGCCGGAGGAAATGATGCGCAACAAACTGCTCAAGGAAGTGAAGCTGGTGATGAATGAACCCTGCACGTCTATTCTCCGGAATACGATTGCCAACCTGGTCGCCTACAATTGCAGAAAAGATATCGCCACTTCGCCACTGGTATACTATCAGCTGCTGTCCGTTTTCGGGTTGGTCAAGGAAGCAGCTGCCAAGCTAAAGGTCAGGATAGACAACGGGCAGCCCGACAAGGAAGAGTTGATTTCTTATATCCACCAGCATGTATATGAACCTCAGCTGATCCAGATAAAAAATATTGCTGCTTATTTCAATATTGGCCTGAACTACTTCAGCAATTACTTCAGGAATAATTTTGAGATGAGCTACAGGGATTATGTCAATACCTATAAAACGCAGCTGATTGAAAAACGGATTCTCTCGGGGGCAGTGACCATGAAGGAAATTGCCGGGGAATTTGGGTTTACTGACGAAAGCCACCTGTCGAACTTCTTTAAAAGCAGGAAGAATATCTCTCCCGGAGCTTACCGAAAGTTATCTGCGAAATAGAAAATCCATATGCTGTCCATCTCCCGAGATGGTCGCTTTCATTTTGCCCTGCTGTAACCGGTAGGCTATTTTTTTAGGGAAATCATGCTGAGGGTTTTCGCAGACAAAACTGCTGTCGGTGATACTGGTGAACCTGAAATAAACAGGTGCAGCTTCTGCCGCTGCCCTGACCACATAGAAAAGGTCTTTTCCCCTGAGGGCAATAGACAGCTGTTCCAAGAATACCGTGTCTTTCCCTGCCAGTGTAAAGCCTTTTCCTTTTAAGCCCTCTGCATGGAAAGTCCAGCTTTCCATCCCCGTTTGTCCCTGCTTGTTATTGGTACGAACCCAATTGCCGGATAACCATTTTAATTTTTTGATATCGGGTTGAAGGATAGTCTGGCTGTATCCGCACAAGACCATGCAGGTCATCAACATCGCGAATAGGAATTTTTTCATAACAAATCGATTATCTGTGTGAACCCTGTAAAACCTGATCATTCAGCATATTGCCCTAAGCATTTCAGCTACCCAAATATATTCATTCTTCTCTCCAAAGAAAAACATTTTTCCGGGAACAGGTGTTGTCAGTCATGACCCGCGCCAGCCCGCAGCATAGAAGAGATGGCGGAGAGATGGAAGGAAACAGAAAATTAATGACCAAATGATATCATCTGACTTAATGTTATAATCCGGCCTACACACTTATGATGAAAAAATATATCCCTGTATACCTTTCTGTTATTCTGCTGTTTACACTTTCCCTTTCCAGCCGTAATGCAGTTGCGATTGATGACGATAATTTTGATATCCGTATTGTGGCCGATAAACTCAGTGATCCCTGGGAGGTCACCTATGGTCCTGATGGTTTTCTGTGGATCACGGAGGCAAAAGGATACCGTATCCTTCGCATCAATCCCAGGAACAATAAACGGCAGGTACTTGCCGATCTGAGTGGTCTGCGTGAATTTCCGCGTTACGATAAAATCCCTGACCAGCAGGATGGAGGAAAACCATGGCCACAGGGCGGACTGATGGGGCTCGCCCTTCATCCGGATTTATTGAAGGACAAGCCTTATGTATATGCCGCATATGTGTATCGCTTTCATGGCGCATCATTGCCCGGGGATGGAAAAGAGGGCGATGGGTATCATTTTTCCACCCGAATTGTCAGGTTTACCTACCAGCCTGAAGAAGGGAAATTAAGGGATGCAATGGTCCTTTGTGATACCATTCCCGGCAGTAACGACCATAATGGGGGAAGATTGGTGATTGCCCCGGTCAATGGTAAGCCTTACTTGTTTTACAGTGTTGGGGATATGGGCGCAGGGCAGTACATGAACGGGGGAAGAACCAATAAAGCCCAGCAGGCTTCAAGTTATGAAGGAAAGATACTGAGGTTCAATCTGGAGCCTGATGCGGATCGAAATGAAGGTGACCGGCATATTCCTGATGACAATCCTTTTAATGGGGAGGGGCAGAGTGCAGTCTGGAGTACAGGACATCGGAATCCGCAGGGACTGGCCTATGGCACTATTCAGGGGAAGGCCATCCTGTACGCGACAGAACATGGTGCCTATTCTGACGATGAAATCAACAGGATAGATGCAGGAGGCAATTATGGTCATCCCCTGGTGATGGGCTACGACGATGGAAACTATGACGGACTAGCGGCTTCGGTATCGGATAAACAGGAATACCCAGGCATCTGGCATAGCAGTTATCCTTTGATAAAAAATGAGAAACAACATGCGGCGGCAATTGGGAAAAGCTACAGGAATCCTATCAAAAGCTTTTATCCCACCAGCAATTCCATACTGTCTGCCCTGTACGAAAATATCAGGAATAAAAAAGAAGTCCATTGGCAATCCTTTGCACCATCCGGCTTAACCTTTTACCAGTCGGATGCCATACCGGGATGGAATAATTCCTTGCTGATCCCCACCCTCAAAGGACAGCGGTTATTGCGGTTAAAACTTGACAAGGATGGGAATATTGCTGATGATACCCTTCATGAATATGTAAAGGGGAATGTCCGCTACCGTGATGTCGCCGTATCAGCCGATGGGCTGCGTATTTATCTGGCGGTTGACAGTTCAGCGGTAAGCTCCGGCCCTTCGAAAGAAAAACCCAGGGATATATCTTACCGTGGATGTATCCTGGAGCTGAAATATAAGCAACGTTAACATTTTGACCATCCCAAATAAATAAAAAAAGAATACTTTTACCCTATGAAAAACTTAAAATTAATACTGCCTGTTGCGCTATTGGCTTTTTCTTCCTGTAGCCAGAATACACGCCATACGGAGAACGATAGTACCAAAACAGATACAGCCATTGTTGAAAGCCCTGAAATCCAGGAGACGAAAGGTCTGTATGCTACCCTGTATGTGAAAGACACCATCAAAATGGGTGATCCTGTAGAACTAAAATTCACAGTGTACAATAACGCAGATACGGCAATGAAATTTTGCAAATGGCATACTCCTTTTGAACCATTGCTAAGCAAGTACCTCGATGTGAAAGACGAAAATGGGCTGGAAGCAGATTACAAAGGCGCTATGGCCAAAAGAATAATGCCACCTCCGGCGAGCAGTTACACCACGGTCAATGCCAAAGACAGTATTTCGGTAAACATGGATGTCCTGAAAGGGTATAACATCAATAAGCCAGGGAAGTATACCCTTATCTACAACAGTCAGGCTGTAAGTGGCCTTGCCGTAAAGGATAGTGTTTCTTTTGTATATATCAAATAATAATACTGCTCAGACCGCAGCAGGAATACCTGCGCCATATTTGCTGAAAATACAATGCTAAAGGTGGTTCATTTATGGGCCACCTTTTTTTTGCCTTCCATTTAACAGGAGCGTGGCATGGCCTGCACCGGAATCCTGAGTTTACATTCAGGGACCCAACTGTTAACAAAACAGTACCCCGCCGAATCCATTCCCGCTGTAATTTTACGAAAGATATCCATAGGGGTTGACATTCATGGGAATATCAGCATGTTCATCCTCAAAGGTGCTATCTGACTATTAAAAAAATGTAACCAAATATTCAAACCCTTATCAATGAAACCAAATATTCTTCTCTGTTCTCTGCTGATGCTTGCAGGTGCAGTAAAGCTGCAGGCGCAATCCTTATTCAACAAGACCACAGAAAACAAAATCACCACGCTGATCCGACAGATGACGCTCGATGAAAAGCTTAGCCTCTTACATGCCAACTCTTCCTTTACTTCAGCCGGAATAAAACGGCTGGGGATTCCCGAAATCGTTACCTCCGACGGACCGCATGGGGTAAGGCCAGAACATGGGCGGGATTGGGTACTGGATGAAGGAGTGGAAGATGCCGGAACGTACCTTCCGACAGGAAATACCCTTGCTGCCTCCTGGAATCCTCAGCTGGGATATCGCTATGGTGCGGTGCTGGGTAGTGAAGCCAGTTACCGTGGCAAAGACATTATCCTTGGTCCCGGAATCAACATCATCAGAAGTCCGCTCAATGGAAGGAACTTCGAGTACCTGAGTGAAGACCCTTTCCTGATTTCAAAAATGGTGGTAGGTTATATCAAAGGGGTACAGGACCAGGGGGTCTCTGCCTGTGTCAAACACTATGCAGCAAATAATGAGGAAGCTGACCGTGGTACGGTAAACGTGATGATGTCTGAACGTGCACTCCGGGAATTATATCTTCCGGGCTTTAAAGCTGCGGTACAGGAGGCCCGGGTAAATGCCGTTATGGGTTCTTATAACAAGTTCAGGGGGCAGTATGCTACACACCACAAATACCTGATCAACGATATCCTGAAAGGGGAATGGGGCTTCAGGGGACTAGTGATGAGCGACTGGGGATCTGTGCATGATACCAAAGAAGCTTTACTGTACGGAACAGACCTGGAAATGGGTACAGATCTGATGTTGATGTACAATACGGTATCACAGACGGCTGCCAGTGGAGGGCCTGCAAAGACAGATTATTACAGCCAGTTTTTTATGGCTGATCCCGCGAAGAAAATGATCCTGGATAAAGAAATAGGGGTGGCTGTGATTGATGAAAAGGTAAGACGGATCCTGAGGGTGATGTTTGCGACGCACATGATCGATGGAAAAAGGAAAAAAGGGAGTTACCATACGGAAAGCCATCAGCAGACCGCCTTGCAGGTGGCAGAAGAAGGTATTGTCCTGTTAAAAAATCAGTCGGGCCTGTTGCCCCTTTCTGTTTCCGGTATCAGGTCACTGGCCGTCATCGGCGAAAATGCTACCCGGGAGAATGCAATGGGGGGCGGAAGCTCACAGGTAAAGGCTAAATATGAGATCACCCCACTCCAGGGACTGAAAAATTATGCCGGTAAAGAAACTGAAATACGATATGCCAGGGGATACAAAATCGCAAAAGACCAGCAGGCCGACCAGACCATGATCGCAGAAGCTGTGGCAGCGGCAGCTAAGGCCGATGCGGCCATTATTTTTTGTGGCTGGACCCATGGATATGACTATAGTAAATGGGACAACAATGCTTATGATGCCGAAGGGGTGGATAAACCAGATATGGATATGCCATTTGGACAAAATGAGCTGATCAGGGCCGTGCTGAAAGCGAATCCCAAAACGGTAATTGTTTTGATGGGAGGGGGACCCCTGGATATGTCTGCCTGGATTGATGAAGCACCTGCAGTCATTGAGGGGTGGTATCCCGGTATGGAGGGCGGAAATGCACTGGCGAAGATTATTTACGGACAGGTGAATCCCTCAGGCAAACTGCCCCTTACCTTCCCGAAAAAACTGGAGGACAGCCCTGCCCATAAATTTGGGGAATTCCCTGGACTGAACGGAGTCGTCCATTATAAAGAAGATATTTTCGTTGGCTACCGTTATTTTGATACCTATAAGGTAAAACCCCAGTTCGCCTTCGGACATGGGTTATCTTATACCACTTTTGCCTATTCAGGCATGTCGGTTCAACCGGCTGCCAAAGGCGTGATACTGAAAGCCAATGTGAAAAATAGCGGAACAAGGGATGGTGCTGAAGTCGTACAGGTCTATGTCAAACAAAACCAGTCGAAAATCAGGAAAGCCGAAAAAGAACTCAAAGGCTTCAAAAAGGTATTTCTTAAAGCTGGTGAAGAACAGCAAATAGAGGTCTTGCTGGATTCGGATGCATTCAAATATTATGATGAAGGGAAAAAGGGCTGGTTAACTGCTCCCGGCAGTTTTACCATTATGGCAGGCAGTTCTTCTGATGACATCAGGGGGGAACGGACCATTTCATTGTAAAGAACCTACTGGCTATCAGCTCCCGCTGAGCGCGTAAAACCTGCAGGCAATCCTATTCTGGTGATTGCCTGCAGGTTTTTGTTCTTTTTTATCTTATTCCTACCTGTTGCTGAACTTCCATCCGTCTTTTGCTGAAATAGGGGATGTTCAGACTTTCAGGTCTCCTTCAATAGAATCGTCAAGGGTTTTGCCAAGAACGGCACCAATGACCATTTTCACGCCGGCTACCATATTTCCATGTTTATTATCCCAGTAATACCCATCTGCCGGAGAAACTTTAATTAACGCGATACGGGGGTCATCCTCACCCTCAGTAAACCATGTTTTCATCACAGGCTCCCAGAGTTCTTTGATTTTTTCCTTATCCGCCGATAAAGCAGCCGTACCAGTAAGATATAAAAAGTCTGAATGCGAGGATCCCTGGAAATACAGTTTCACTTCGGGATCTGCACTGATTTCTTTATAGGTATAGCTATCATTGGAGACAAGGAACCACAAGGCCCCGGCTTCATCTACCTGCTGTACACTCATGGGACGTGTACCTTTAGAGGGAGATGCTCCTGCGTTTGTTGACAGGAAGCAGGTTTTAGCAATATCTGTCAGTTCCCTGATTTTTTCTATTGCACTTTCATTGCTCAGGTCCTGTCTGTTTTCTTCTTCCTGATGTTGATTGATACTGTTCATAGGTAAATGTTTTTATAATAGATGTACTAATTACAATCGGCCCAGCTGTTTTGTTTAGGATTTAAGTAGGTTTCCCGCTCCTCATGACCAAGTGTTTTGTCGCCGCTTTAAACACCAGCGGATTACCAAATTATCAAGCTTAAACAGTTTTTTGTGCCATTTAATCAAAAAAATGCTGTTTTTATGGTGATAATAGCTATTTTACGGACTCAAAAATCAGTCGTTGCTGATTTTATGAATGATTAAAGGTTAGGTTTAATTATATATTCAGCTCATTTATCAATTGAAAGTTTTAAAACACCTCAAAAGGCCCGCGATGATAGCAGGATGGTGTCCTTTTCTATTTTTATCATCTCCTTTGAATGCCCAAAATCCATTTAAAGGTTTGGAACACCTGTTTGTTCAGCCCTTACAGTATACGGCGGGTTATACGGCAAAACCACCGTTTATCGATGGAGACATTGAAACCGGGGAATGGGCAAAGGTCCCCTGGAGTACTTTGTTTACCGACATTGAAGGGGAGAAGCGAGTTGCACCAAAGTTTCAAACCCGTTTTAAAATGCAATGGGATAAGGATTTTTTATATATCGCTGCGGACATGCAGGAACCACATGTTTGGGCCTATCTGGACCAGCATGATCAGGTGGTATTCAATGACAATGATTTTGAGGTCTTCATCGATCCGGATAACAATACCCACCAATATTTTGAGATAGAGGTAAATGCGCTGAACAATGTGTTTGATCTGTTTTTAAGCAAACCCTACCGTAACCATTCCGCTCCGCTCATTAGCTGGGATGCACCCGGTATGCGCTCGGCCGTTAAAGTCTATGGTACCTTAAACGATCCTTCGGATACAGACCGGGGATGGACGGTGGAGATGGCCATTCCTTATGCAGCGGTGAGCGTAGGCAACCATCCCAATATCCCTAAGGAAGGGGATTTCTGGCGGATTAATTTTTCCAGGGTGGAATGGGAAACTGATCTGAGCAATGGCCGCTATGTCCGCAGGAAAGATAGCCTGGGTAAACAGTTGCCGGAACACAACTGGGTATGGTCGCCCCAGGGGGTGATTGATATGCACCGTCCCGAAAGATGGGGATACCTCCGGTTTGCTGCGGCAGATGAAGCAGAAAGTAGCTTTGAACTGCCCTTTGCAGAACAGCAGAAAAAATACCTTTGGCTTGTGTACTATAAACAGAAGGCCTATTTTGAACAGCACCGGTGTTACGCTTCCTCATTGAGGAAACTGGGCATTCCCAAAAAGATCAGGATACAGAAAATCTTACATACACTGGAAATGGACGCGGGTAAACACCAGTTTGATGTCCGGCTAACAGCAGATCAACAACAGACAGTATATATCAACCAGGACGGCTTAGTCCAAACTTTAAACCAATGAACAACAGAAGGAACTTTGTAAAATCGGGACTCATCAGCGGTCTTGCTGTAGCCCTGCTGCCTGTTTCAGGCATGGCCTCGGTACTGGAAAGTGCGGAAGAAAAACAGAAATTTAAACATTGGGTATGGATCAATCCCAAACATGAGGATAAAGAGAAAGACCTGGTTCTGCTTTACAGGAAATATTATGATGCCGGTGTCCGCGGGATTTTTTTTGAAGAAGACAGTGAGAAACATTTCCGCGCAGCAAAAAGTCAGGGACTGGAAGCGCACCGCTGGATGTGGACGATGAACAGGAGAGTGGAGGAGATCATGAAAAACCATCCGGAATGGTATGCGGTCAACCGTAAGGGAGAAAGTTGTGTCAACCATCCGCCTTATGTAGACTATTACCGCTGGTTATGTCCCTCAAGACCGGAAGTACAGCAATACCTCGAAAATGAAGTGAATGAAATCCTGAAAAAGGATTATGTAGATGGCATACACCTGGATTATGTGCGGTATTGTGATGTCATTCTACCGGTAAACCTTTGGGAGAATTACAAGATTGAGCAAACCAAAGAATTGCCCGAATATGATTATTGTTACTGCAAGGTTTGTCAGGAGAAATTCAAAGCTTTCCGGGGACAGGATTTGAAATCCATCACTTTCCCGGAGGCCAGCCTTTCCTGGAGACAGTTCCGTTACAATGCCATTACGAACATCGTCAACAAACTGGCGGAAGTTGCTGCAACACATAAAAAAGACATCACTGCAGCTGTTTTTCCCACGCCTGAAGTTGCGCGGAGGAATGTGCGTCAGGATTGGACGAAATGGAACCTGAGCGGGGTATGTCCGATGATCTACCATGGTTTTTATAAAGAACCGGTGGAATGGATCGGGGATGCCGTAGCCGAGGGTGTTGGATTTTTAGACGGTAAATTTCCTTTATATGCAGGTTTATATATTCCTGATTTTAAGTCTGGTAAAGAAATAGAGCAGGGGATGAAATATGCCTTACAGCATGGGGCAAAAGGGATCTCCCTGTTTGGAGATGTCAACGACCAGATTCTGGCTGCATTGAAGTCGGTTTCTGCGAATGCTTAACCTCCTGTAGCTTTGGAATCACCCGGCAGCAGCGGTCATGACGGCCATCTGTCGCCGGGTGATTTTTTTAATGAAGGGGTGATCGTCTCTATGCCGTACACCCGAAATCTGTTAAGCCTGTTCCAGATCTGAAATTATCAGTTTTTTCATCTGCATCATTACCGGTATAACCCGTGTTGCACGTTCCGGATCACTCATTAGTTTTCCTAGTATCCGCGGGACAATCTGCCAGCTGAGCCCATATTTATCCTGGAGCCAGCCACAGGCAATTTCTCTGCCGCCAGCTGTACTCAGCTCGTCCCAGTAAGCATCAATTTCTGCTTGTGTATCACATTCTACCACCAAAGAAAAGGCATCGTTGAAATTAAAGCCAAATTCAGCCGAACTGTCCATCGCCATCAGTACGTAGTCCTTGATCTTAAATTGAGCATGTTTGATGTAGTCCGGGCGGTCTCCTTCGCCTTCCCCATACTTTAATATCCCCTCTATACCAGATTGGGGAAATACCTTCATATAAAAGTCGATGGCTTCAGTGGCTTTACCGGCATTCTCCTCAATAAACATCAGTGTCGGATTGTACTTTTGGCTGAAATCATTGTCTGTAACCGTATAGAGCTGCCAGGAAACACCGTATTTATCGGCTATCCAGCCATATTTGCTGCTCCATTCATAACTATCCAGCGGCATCATCACCTTACCACCTTCCAGTAATTTCATCCAGTACTGCGTGGTCTGTTCATGGCTTTCGCACATCACCATAAATGAAACCGCTGGATTAGGCAATGACTCAGGTCCTTCATTTAGCAGCATTAATTTCTGTCCGCTAAGCTCGATCTGTACCACAAAAGGGGAGCTGGCAATAATTTTTCCTTCTCCAAAAATGTCCATATAAAAATCAGCCGCTTCTGCGGCTTTACCTTTAAGGGTAAGGCATGGATAAATTGAATTGTTCATAAACTTTTAGTTTTTGATCTGTTGGTTTTTGTTTATTCTGATTTGATGTTCAGGTATTTCTCTGTAATTGTCCGGTTTATTCCGGCTTCCTCTACTTTCTCTACCCCGGTCTGGATCAGGGTATCTTGATGGATCTTCAGCTTGAAATGAAAGGTCTTGCCTTCCCAGTTGGGATCCCCATAATAGTCAAGGTGTTCCGTATAGTCTTCTCCCCTGAGGGTATACCTTCCTCCGCCTGCATCAAAGTTATTCTTGCCCTCCTTATTTACTTTTACATCATGACGGAGAAAACTGAAATGTGTGGCATTGATAATTTTAATCATGCGCTGGTCTTTCGTGAAATCCGTCAGGGTGGTTTTGCCGTTTTCAACGGTGCTGGAAGACAATAATTTCCAGGTGCCCTGAATTGGAATGCCCGGTTTTTCGGTGGAAGGAGGCACAGGCTTGCAGGAGCACAACCATATTGCCGGGAGTAGGAATACGTAAGGTGTTTTAAAGTTCATGTCAGCTGAGATTTGATATCATGGTTCATATTTGGGTTTTGGTGCAATTGTTTCCGGGAGAATACAGCAAAAAAATTGGGGAAGCAGATGAAATCAGAAAAAGGCAATTTGAAGTTAATTGAATTCTATGGAAAAACAGCATATTCAGCTCTTTAATTATTTGCAGGTACAGTCTTTAGAAATATATCATAGCTTAGTGGGATTAAACCGCAACACAAACCTTATCTATATGTTCAGCCACCTGAAAATTACCACAGCCCTTCTTTTATGTTTCAGCACTGTTGCTTCTTTTGCACAGCATCCGGACACTAAATATGTCATGGTCATCCATGGGGGTGCGGGAACGCTGATGAAGAAAAATATGAGTCCGGAGAAGGAAAAAGCCTACCGAGATGCCTTGATTTTAGCTTTACAAACGGGATATAAGGAAATAAAAGCCGGTAAATCCAGTCTGGATGCGGTAGAAGCAACCATCCACACCCTGGAAGACAATCCCTTGTTCAATGCAGGTAAGGGAGCGGTATTCACCCATGATGGGAAAAATGAAATGGATGCCGCGATCATGGATGGCAGCACCCTGATGGCCGGCGCTGTTGCGGGGGTAACCACTATCAAAAATCCGATTTCTGCCGCACGCGCAGTCATGGAGAAATCTGAGCATGTCATGATGGTGGGGTCGGGAGCTGAAGCATTCGCCAGACAAGCCGGTTTAACCCTGGTCAGCCCGAAATACTTTTACACGAAAGAAAGATGGGAAGGACTGCAGCGTGCTTTAAAGGAAGACACCACTAAAGCGGTCCTGGACCATGGGAGCAAGAAAACCATGAAAATGGGGACCGTCAACTATGATCATAAATTTGGCACAGTGGGTGCGGTTGCGCTGGACCGGGCGGGAAACCTGGCTGCCGGAACCTCGACTGGAGGGATGACCAATAAAAAATATGGCAGGGTGGGTGATTCCCCGATTATCGGGGCAGGAACCTATGCCAACAATGCTACCGCTGGAATCTCCTGTACCGGATGGGGAGAATTTTATATCAGAAACGTGGTGGCATATGATATTTCTGCCATGATGGAATACAAAAATATGGATGTAAATGCCGCTGCCAGGGCCGCATTGGAGAAAGTTGGTGCCATGGGCGGTGACGGTGGACTGATTGCACTGGATGCGAAAGGACATGCCGCCATGCCCTTCAATACAGAAGGGATGTACCGGGGTACAGTGACCGAAGATGGTAAAATTGAAGTGCTGATTTTTAAGGAAGATTAAAACAACTGCAGGTTCACGGATTGCTGGCTTCCAGTTTGGGAATCCGGCTTCAGCCTGATTTGTGCCTTGTTTTTAATTATCCAGGTGGTATAGTCGGCCGGCTGAATAGGATCCTTCAGTAAGGATGCCGCAAACTGCAGGAGCGAAAGCCTGTTTTCAATTACCTGCCTGTATTTCTGGAACAAATGCTGTATCTGCTGTTGTACTTTATTTTTGGGTTTGATCCTGATGTTCTTGTTCACTGTATTCAGTACTGACATAGTGATTTCCTTCGTGAAATAGGCCGCAGCAGATTCGATCCGGGTTTGTATCACCTGCTGGTCACTGAAGCCATTTGTTTTATGGATGTTTCTTACCTGGGTCTGAAAGCGTTCAGCCAGGGCCATCAGGTCAGTAATCGCTTTATTGAGCTGAACCATAAGGGTCTTAAATTCAGGGTTATTCGCTTTAATAACTTCAGGGTAGGAAATGATCTGGTCGAGCCCGGTCAGCAAGCGGTGGAAAGAAAAATGACCCAGCACTTGCTGCAGCATGTAACGTTCCTGTTCCTTTATCAGGAGTTGTCCCAGTTCTTCTTCTTTTACCGGGCGCATATAGTTGATCACTTCTGTGTTCGACCTTAAGCTTTCTGTACTGATCTTCGACCTTAAAACAAGACCATTCAGTGTCCTGACGCGGCTGAGGGCTACGTACACCTGTCCCGCGATAAAAGACTTCCCTGCATCAATAATTGCATGGTCAAAGGTCAAACCCTGACTTTTATGGATGGTAACTGCCCAGGCAAGCTTGATGGGGTATTGAGAAAATTCACCCACCTGCTGTTGTACAATAGCTTCTTCCGGATCTGTTTTATACTCAAACGACTGCCAGGACATTTTTTCCAGCAGCAGGTCTTCCTCCTCTGGAAAAGAAATGTAAATTTCGTTGTCTTTCACCGACTTCACTTTACCAATCTTGCCATTGTAGAATTTACGGTCATCACCGCTGTCATTCTTGATGAACATCACCTGTGCACCTTCCTTTAACTTCAGGCTTTGTTCGGCCTGAATGCCGGTATCCCTGAATTCCCCGCTGATTTCTCCGTCAAATGTAAATGCTGTGCCCGGCAGCTCATCCAGTTTGGCCTGGTTGATGGCATTGGCTTCCGCATTGTGCGAAGTGATCACAATTGGATTTAGTCCCTCAGCAGGAATATATTCCGGTTCGTACCGCTTGTTCAGCACGCTCAGGTCATGTGTACTGATCTGGTTATTGCGTATGGAATTCAGGATATTGATAAATTCAGGTTCTGTCTGACGGAAAACCCTGGTCAGCTCAATCTGCAATAAGGGATTATTGCGGATCACATGCCCATCAAAGAAATAAGGTGAAAGATAGGCTCTGCTTAAAAAAGCCCAGTCCTCTCTTTTGGTTACCGGTGGGAGCTGGTATAAATCGCCTATCAGCAGCAATTGTACACCACCGAAAGGCAGGGTGTTTTTCCTGACCGAACGAAGGACCGCATCAATCACATCCATTAAATCACAACGTACCATGGAAACCTCATCAATAATGAGCAGCTCCAGTTCCTGCATGAGGTTGATTTTTTCCCGGTTATAACTCAGTTCCGATACCATCGACTGTATCGACATGATTCCCGACTGCAGGTTTTCCAGGCTGATATCTCCCGGAAAAAAGGAGCCCGTAGGCAACTGGAAAAAGGAATTGATGGTGGTGCCTTTTGCATTCATGGCGGCCACACCGGTAGGGGCGACCACCACTAATTTTTTTGAACATTCCTCCTTGATCCGTTTAAGCAGCGTTGTTTTACCTGTGCCAGCTTTTCCGGTAAGAAAAATATTCTGATTGGTATAGTCTATAAAAGATAAGATTTTGTCGAAAATTGAATCCGCAGTGCCCCCGTTACCCATGCTGCGAATTTAAGGATTATTCCATTGCCGGCAAGCCCATTTCTATCCATTCTTCTCTTGAAGGGCCATAAAGACCCGGAACAGGCAGGCCAAGTAACCTCATGATCACTGTCATTTGTCCCCTGTGGTGGGTCTGATGGGTTAAGATCACATGTAAAATTTTACCTTTCATCCATTCCTCTCCATACATAGGCACCAGATCAGCCAAGGCTGAATCCATCCATTTTAACTGCAGGGCATTACACAGGAGGTCAGAATTGGAGGTGTAAACTTCACAGATTTCAGCCATGGTAGCGGGAATAGCAGAATTTTCCGTTAAATCTTCCGGTAAGATCCCGGCAGCTTTGCCCATTTCCGTAATGGTTTGCGTCAGGTGCCAGGCCAACCGGTCTAACGTACGGACATATTCATGAATTTGTTTGTCTTTGACGTCATCTGTAATTACTTTAAAAATCTTTAAGGTAAGTTCTTCTTCAACTTTCCAGTCTTTCAGGAAATCATCAATGCTGCGGTACATGTCTTTCAGGTTTTTTCTGAGTTAAAAATGATAAAGATATTGTTCATTACCAAGTTTTATTTTGGAAGATTGTTACCGTCAATTGCTATCCTGTTTGAAATCAAACCTATAGCTGATGTACTGTAAATATCCGGTATAAATGTACTCAGGTCATATCATCCAATTATTTATTGGCCTGTAATGGAATACAGCAGGTCCAGCTGTAGCTGGTCGGGTACAGCCCTGGCGGAAGAACTGGTGTCAAACCACATCAATTTCTTTTGTGCAGGGTCATATGCCGGCCAGTCAGGCAGGTTTTTTCCATTGGGATGGCCATATTTTACAAAATTTATCCAGTAAGCAGACATCAGTCCGGCAAGTTGCTGATCTTCTTTTTTCCAGGGACGGTTTACAAATTTGAGGTTGTCAAAAACATAGGGAACTTCGCCGGTATGGAAAGCCCCGTATTTTGCATATTCGCCTTCTCCGGGAACTTTTCTGGCGAAGCGGTATAGGTATACCTGGCCGCTGTTTTGTCCTTTTATCCTGGCATCAGCCGCTATATTCGCCCAGGTATAATTCGGAAGGCCAAACATCAGGTCTCTGGCAAGGTCAAGCTGGGACTTTGTGGCTTCCTGCTCGGAAGATGCCGGATAATACGTTAACAACTGCTCAGCCATCGCGCCATATTGGGCTTCCAGCTGTTTTTTATATTCAGCAGCATTTTTTAGGGATCCCATCAACAAGCCTTCTTCCTCGTTCCAGCCCGTTAACAGGCTAACAGGATTTTGTCGATGGGAAGCGAAGATATTTTTCAGTTGATCAGGCAGCACATATCCGTCAATGATGGGGCCGCGTAAGTCCTGTGCTTTTTGCAGGAGCTCTTCGGCAGGCAGATTCCGCAGCTCCTGAAGAGAGCTGATGCCCATGGACTGTACGATTTTAGCGCCTTCTTTTTCTGCCTGCTGCAAGGTCAGCATTCCCCTTGAAAATCCGGCACCACTTTCTGCAATGGCCTTGCCGAATAAGCCGGAAGCCAGCGGAGAAGCCACAAGGTAACTGACACTCATGGAGCCGGCCGACTGCCCGGCAATGGTCACCTGTTCAGGGTCACCACCAAATGCCGCTATGTTATTTTTAACCCATTTCAGTGCGGCAATCTGGTCCATCAGGCCATAATTACCGGAACTTTTATAGGGCGACTCTTTACTCAATTCCGGATGCACGAAAAATCCGAATGGACCAACACGGTAATTGATGCTGACCACAACCACGCCTTTCCCGGCCATGGCTTCTCCGTCGTAAATGGGTACTCCACTGCCGCCACTTACAAATCCGCCGCCATAAATCCATACCAGTACCGGTCTTTTTTCAGTGGCTTTTTTTGCCGCTGTCCATACATTCAGGTAAAGGCAATCTTCGCTGATGGGTGTTTTGGGAATCAGGAACTCTGCACTCCACATACTAAAGGGCAGGGGTTCCGATTGTACCGGACTGGGTCCGAACTGTTCACAATGGCGAATTCCATTCCAGGGCTTCACTGGCTGTGGAGCTTTCCAGCGGAGTGCTGCAACCGGTGGTGCAGCAAATGGGATTCCCTTGAAGATGGCAATCCCCTGGTGGGCCGTCCCTGATATTTTGCCGCCTTCAACAAGGGGCTGGCTGACCTGGGCATGGACAGGACTGGAAATGACCAGCACTGCCATGAGGAGGAATAGGAAACAGGAGTTGTATATATTTTTCATCATTGAATATTTTCTTTTTAAAGGTGATGAAGCGATCATGTGCCTATTCATCGCTGTTTGTAAGCGGTAGGCTGATGAGGGTTTCATGAGGTAGATTTTTTTTTCTGTCAAAAATAGAAAATTGCAGACTTGTAAAAGAAGTGATACAAACTATTTGAGGGACATATTTATGAATTGTTCTTTTGTGGCGTATGATAAAATGCATAGCTTTAATTTAATTATAAAAAACGAAATATGAACAGTAAAAAATTAAAGGCGGGCATGCTGACCATGGTATTGCTGCTAACTTCTACAGTAATGTGGGCACAGGCACCTAAGGCAAGTCCTGCAGCAACAGCAAAAGGGACCATCAATGGTGCAAATATCAGCATCAGCTACAGTAGTCCGGCAGTAAAAGGGCGTAAAATTTATGGGGAACTTGTCCCGTTTGATAAAGTGTGGAGAGCCGGAGCCAATGAAGCAACCGTATTTACGACCGACAAAAAAGTCATGATAGGCAAAACTCCACTGGAAGCAGGATCTTACAGCATTTATGTAATTCCTGGAGAGAAAACATGGAAAGTGATTTTCAATTCACAGACCGGACAGTGGGGAAGTACCCATGGTGGCGAATCCACCCGTGTTCCGGAGAAAGATGTGGTCAGTATTCTTGTAAAACCGTCTAAAACTGCGGCATTGGAAGAACGCCTGAAATACGAAGTTACCCCTAAAGGATTTATTCTGGCCTGGGAAAACCAGTCGGTACTTGTTCCAGTAAAATAAATACCGGTACAAAGACATACCCATTGAAGGCCCCGTATTTTCCCCCTGGGAGGGAAGAATACGGGGCTTTTTCATTCCCAAAACTCCCAATAACCCACCAATAAACGTACTTCTGACGTTAAATCCTTACGAATTATTTTTTTTATAAAAAATCTGTTGCTACATTAGACCAGCCATTTATAAAATCTTTAACGGATACTGTCCTGATTCATACACTCCTGTTGATGAATACTGATCAGTCATAAATTAACCATGCCTTTCCAGGCTATACAATTTAAGCGTTGTTTTTATTGCGGCTTTATCATTTAACTAAATTGTATGAGCAGTCAATTGGATGAACGGCAATTACTGATGAATATGGGGAATGACGATCGTGAAGCTTTCAATGAGCTTTACAGGAGACATATGTCCAATGTATACAATTATGTCCACCTGATGTGTAAATCCAAAGAGGTCACTGAGGAGGTGGTTCAGGATCTTTTTGTGAAAGTATGGCTGAACAGGTACCATCTTTATAAAGTGCAGTTTTTTAAATCTTATATTTTCAGGTGTGCCCAGAATTTACTGCTCGACCAGATCCGCAAACAGCAACTGGAGTCCAGGACCATTGAAAAGGTAAAACTTCCAGAAGCGGAGGACTCAGAAAAATCCGACAGCACCCTCATTTGCAAAGAGTTCAGGAAGCATACAAAAGATGCGATCGATAAATTACCGGAAAAAAGAAAACGTATTGTGGAATTGCGTACGCATGATGAGCTTTCTCTCGACGAGATTGCCGAGCAGCTGAGTATCTCTAAATCAGTAGTTAAAAAACAGCTTTACAGCGGACTTCACTTTGTTCGGGAATATCTCCATAAAGTCGATAATATCGGCTGATGCCAGTCGCAACCGAAGCTTAGGAGGGAACCGGATAAAAAATAAAAAACATTTTATAGCTGATTATCAGTATATTGTGGAAATTTTAAAAAATATGATTACTCCGGTGGGGCTTTTTTCTTTTGCCATACGTCCCTCTGGTATATGGATGAGAAAGCACTAAATATTCTTCTTTCAAAATTTACGGCCAATGTTCTGACGGAAAAGGAACATCAGGAGTTTATTGATTGGCTGCATCAGCTGCCGGAAGACAGGGCGGAAGAAGTACTGGAAAAATATGCTTCCCATTTTGAACAGCTTCCCGAGAATAATTCCATTCCACACCCGGAACTTATGGACCGTATACAGGCAGAGATCGATCAGCATGAAGGTGTTTACCTCTTGTCAGACCATACCCCAACCGCAGAGCAGGAGCAAGTTTATCCCCTGTGGAGATATGCTGGTGTTGCCGTAGCCCTATTGTTCATGTGCAGCATCGCTTTTTATTTCCTGCAACCTGCGGCCAATTCTTCCTCCCTGGTAAAAGATAACCATCCCATCGTGCAGATTATTCCGGGGAGTGACAAGGCCACCTTAACCACAGGAAATGGGGAGAAAATGATACTGAGCAGATCCAGCAATGCAGCATTGGCCGGGAATCCTCAACTGGGCATTGATCAGGTGAGTGACGGGGAGCTCATCTATGGTCAGGCAAACCCACAGTCTTCATCTTCCCCTGCAATGAACGTACTCAGTACGCCAAGGGGAGGCAAATATAAAGTTACCCTGCCAGACGGTACAAAGGTCTGGTTAAATGCCGGAACGGTATTAAAGTATCCTTCCGCATTTACCGGGAAGAAACGTCTCGTGGAGCTCATTGGTGAAGCTTACTTTGAAGTCGCAAAAAATAAATCAATGCCTTTTGTGGTCAATGTGAACCACACACAGGTAACTGTTCTTGGTACCCATTTCAATGTGATGGCCTATGCGGATGAACCTGCGGTACAAACCACCTTGCTGGAGGGCTCCGTGCATATATCTGATGGTCAATCAGGTAAATTAATTGTACCCGGTGAGCAGGCGATAGTGATGCAGGGAATAAAAGTAATTGTGGTAGATACCGCACAAGTCATTGGATGGAAAAACGGGAATTTCACTTTCTATCATGAAGATATCCGCACCGTGATGAATAAAATTGCGAGGTGGTATGATGTCGATATCGAATACCGCGGCAATATCACTAAAGAACAGTTCGTTGGGGTGATACCAAGATCCAAAGACCTGTCGGCTGTATTGCATACACTGGAATTAACCGGACTTATACACTTTAAAATCAATGAAAGGAGAATCGTCGTTATGGAATAAACCTACCTTCCACAAAAATGGTGAATCCATAAAAGCATAAGCCAGAGTGCTGCGAACACCCTGACTTACTATTTGGATTTTACCGATATCATTAAGCAATAACAACAACCAATTATAAACCCAAACTGTACAAAGATATGAACTTTTATGCTCTTACAGGGTATAGGCTGCAGGCCTGTATTCTAAAATACCTGCTGGTTATGAAACTTACCTTTGTTTTACTGATCACCGTACTTCTCCAGGTCTCCCTGGCGAGTAATGGTCAAAACATAACCCTTTCCGTAAGGAATGCTCCTGTTGAAAAAATTTTTAAAGCCATAGAGCGCCAGACCGGCTACCAGTTCCTCTATACCAGTCAGATGCTGGCCGATACGAAGGCCGTCAACCTCCGCCTGAACAATGCCACGCTTCAGGATGCGCTTGAAATGTGCTTTAAAGGACAGCCTTTAACCTATAAGGTGGACAACAGCGTAGTGGTGATCCAGCGAAAGAAAACAATCCCTGAACCGGATGCTGAGGTCGCCATCCAGCAGTTGATGATCAATGGAACGGTAACCGACGAACAAAATTCCCCGATGCCCGGCGTGAGTGTGCTGGTGAAGGGAACAAAAAATGGAACACAGACCGATGGAAACGGAAAGTACTCCCTTAAAGTAACCGACGCAAATGTTGTCCTCGTCTTTTCATCTGTAGGATTTGTAACAGCAGAAATCCCTGCAGCGGGGAAAAACCTGATCAATGTGCAGCTGAAAAATAATCCGCAATCCCTCGATGATGTCGTGGTGATCGGTTATGGGCAGCAAAGGAAAGGAGATGTGACCAGTTCCGTTGCCACCATCAAGGCAGAGAATTTCGTCAAAGCGCCTGTGCTGGATGCAGGACAGCTGATCCAGGGAAAAGTTGCCGGACTCTCCATTTCTGCACCCAGTGGTGATCCAACCTCGGGCAGCCAGATTTTGTTGAGGGGAAGCACTACACTGATCGGAGCGAATTCAGATCCGCTGATCCTGGTAGACGGGGTACCAAGTTCCTTAAAAACCGTAGCCCCGGAAGATATCGAATCCATCGATGTACTGAAAGACGGTTCTGCGGCTGCCATCTATGGTGTGCGTGGAACCAACGGGGTAATTATCATTACCACCAAAAGGGCCAGCGGCAAATTTATCAATACGGTGGAATACAGCGGTTCTGTGAGTACCCAATCTGCCGTCAGGACACCGGAAATGCTGACTGCGGCGGATTACAGGCAACAGATTGCAGATGGGATAAGGGATAAATCGTATGACCTTGGGGCGTCGGTGGACTGGCTGGATGAAATTACAAATGCCACACCCATTACCAGTGTCCATAATTTAACCTTCAGGGGAGGCAACAGCAAAACCAATTACCTGGCCACAGTGAATTACAGGTCCCTGAACGGGATATTCAAAAAATCTGATAACCAGACCCTCACCGCCCGTACCGACATTAACCATTACATGCTGGATGATAAGCTGAAAGTCAATGTCGGCATTCTGGTGCAACAAAATAAGTTTACACAGACCGCAGACGGAGGTAGTTTTAATGGCTATGTCTATCGCCAGGCACTGATCAGGAATCCAACCTCTCCATTAAGAGACGATAACGGTCATTATTTTGAGGAACCCAATAATTTTGAATATGATAATCCCGTTGGAAGGCTGTTTGAAAGTGACGGAAGGAACCAGAATACCACACAGCGTTTAACCACACAGCTGACCTACACCCCAGTTACGGGCCTGAAGTTAAATGCCCTGGGTTCTTACACCCGTTATAACCTGAACAGTGGGTATTCGGAATCCAAATACCATATCTCAAACATCAGGGACAAAAGAAACGGTTATGCCAGTATCGGCAGTAACCAGAGTATTGACAGGCTGATGGAATTTACAGCCCAATATGATAAGGCCCTTGGCGATCATAGGCTCTCGCTCCTTGGCGGATACAGTTACCAGGAGAATGAGACACTTGCTTTTTATGAACGCAACTATGATTTCCCTACAGATATTTTCAGTTATTACAATATCGGACTTGGACGTGCTGCAGGCCGTGGATTGGGTACGCTCTACAGCAATTATTCCAATACCAACCTGGTGAGTTTATTCAGCAGGCTGACCTACAACTACAAAGACAGGTATCTGTTGCTGGCCAGTTTAAGAAGGGAAGGTGCCAGTCAGCTTTATGGCGCGAAATCTCCTTTCGGTAATTTCCCTGCCGTACAGGTAGGATGGAGAATTACCCAGGAGAAATTTATGGAAGACCAGCAGATTTTTGATGACCTTAAATTGCGTGCCGGTTATGGTATCACAGGGAATCAGCCGATCAATGGCTTCGGGGCTGTTGCCTTATTGGGATATGGAAATTTTGTTCTGTCCAACGGGCAATGGATCCAGATTTTGGAGCCCTCCCAAAATCCAAATCCGGACCTGAGATGGGAAGAAAAACATGAAACTGATATCGGTTTGGACTTTAGCCTGTTAAAAGGAAGGGTGACCGGTTCGGTAGACTTATACGATAGAAAAATCAAAGGCCTGTTGTACAATTTCCAGGTTCCCAGTCCCCCGAATTTATACCGTACCACGCAGGCGAATGTGGGCGTAATGCAAAACAAAGGGATTGAAGTCTTATTAAACATCACCCCCGTACGTACCAAAGATTTTGAATGGACCACCAGCTTCAACTTTTCTACGAATGCCAACAAACTCGTGAGCCTGTCCAACGATCTGTACCAGACCACAACAGATTACTTCACCACAGGCTCTACCGGTCCCCCGGTAACCACATTCACTAATATTGTCCGCATTGGCGAGAAAATCGGTGATTTTTATGGCTTTAAAGTCAAAGGCGTATCAGCAGATGGAAAATGGATTTATGAAGGGATCAATGGCGAAGATGTGGCCTATGATGACTTTAACCATTCTTTCGAAGAAAAGAAGGTTTTGGGCAATGGCGTACCGAAATACTATGCAGGATGGAACAATAACTTCCGCTATAAAAACTGGGACCTTGCCATCACCATGCGCGGTGCTTTTGGTTACCAGATCCTGAATTTTCAGCGCATGTATTATGAAAATACAGGGGTACAGAACTACAACCGTTTAAAATCCGCCTACGACCCGGTATTTGGCACTGCGGTATTAAATAAAAACATGGCCACAGAATTAAACAGCTATTACGTAGAAGACGGCGATTTCTGGAAAGTGGACAACATTACCCTGGGTTATACTTTCAACAACCTGAAATCGAAGTTCATCCATAACCCAAGGGTATATGCCTCAACGCTGAACACCTTTATGATTACCGGTTATAAAGGTGTTGATCCGGAAGTGGACAGGGGAGGCCTGGCTCCGGGAAATGACAGCCGTGACAAATACCCAACGGCAAGGACATTCACCATTGGTTTTTCTACAAACTTTTAAACGAATCTTATGAAAACGAGATATATAATCATTCGCCTGTTTTTTAGCTTAACGGTTCTATTCCTGGTCACTTCCTGCACGAAGCTGAAGGACCAGAACTACAGTACAATTATCACCGATCAGTTTAACCCAACGGCAGATGATGTGGATGCCCTGGTTGGTGCAGGGTATACCTACTGGCGCCCACTGATGCTGGGACGTAGCAGCAATTCTATTTTCCGGACCAATGAAATCTCCAGTGACGAAGCTGTAATTCCTGCAAGGCCAAACGGCTGGGTAGACGGAGGAGTCTACCGTCGTGTACATGAGCACCGCTGGACTTCCGATGAAGACAATACGTATCAGATCTGGAACAATGCCTTTTCCGGTATCACCACCTGCAACCGTATTCTCTATCAGATTGAAAGCGGACAGATTCCTATTGCCACAGGTAAAGAGGCCACTATTGCGGAATTAAGGGTACTCAGGGCCTCATTCTACTACGCCTTGTGCGATTTTTTCGGCAACGTACCTATTGTAGATAAATTTGACCTTCCAAAAGGATTTCTTCCTACACAAAACACCCGCAAGGAAGTGTACGACTTCATCGTCAAGGAAATTACAGAAAGTTTGCCAAACCTCACCAAAGTCAATACCCAGGCAACTTACGGACGTTTCAATTACTGGGCTGCGAATGCCCTGCTGGCGAAGATTTATATCAATGCCCAGGTATATACCGGAACGGCAGCCTGGGCGGATTGTGTGGCGGCCTGTAATGAAATTATTAACTCCAATACCTTTTTACTGGAAACCAACCAGAAAAACATCTTCCTGACACAGAATGAAAACTCCAGGGAAATCATTTTTTCCATTCCTTTCGATGAGCAGTATACCGCAGACGGGAATAACGGTTTTACTTTACATATGGAAACCCTTCAGCCTGAAAATCAGCAAACTTATGATTTCCTGAATTCTCCCTGGGGTGGAATCTGTGCAACTCCGCAGTTTGTCAACACTTTCGATCCGGAAGACAACAGGCTACAGGATAACTATATCCAGGGTACACAATACACCTCCAGCGGGTCAGTACTCAATTGTACCTTTGGTGCATTTAATGGACAGCCCCTGAAATACATCAATGAAGTGCCGGGGGTAGATTCCTCAGAAGAAGTACATGGTTACCGTCTCGGTAAATTTGAATTCAAGAAAGGTGCACTGGTAGGAATGAGCAATGATTTTCCTTTGCTGCGCTATGCAGATGTACTGATGATGAAAGCGGAATGCCTGCTAAGGACAGGTGACGCCGCTGGTGCTGCGGCATTGGTTACCCAGGTAAGGCAGCGATCCTTTACCAACAATCCGCAAAAGGCAACAGTGACTGCTGCCCAGCTGGTGCAGGGAAGCGTGTACAGCTATGGATTGAGGAACCATATCCGGAGCACGCAGGAAGGCGGCTCAGATATCGTTTACGGACGCTTTCTGGATGAGCTGGGTTGGGAATTCAATACGGAAGGACGGAGGCGACAGGATTTAATCCGCTTTGGTGTGTATACCAGGAAATCCTGGTTCTCCCATTCACCGAACGGGGAATACCGTACGCTCTTACCCATTCCCAGAAATGAAATTGCCAATAATCCCAACCTCAAACAAAATACCGGGTATTGATCGTTCCGGGTTTCTATTCTATCATTTAAATTTTGCAACAGTTGAAACTGAACAAAATATTCTGGTTTAAAACAATAGCCATCGTGCTACCCATAGTCATCTTGTGCCTGGCAGAGGTGCTGCTCCGGCTATGCGGCTATGGGTATAACACGGATTTATTCATTCAGGATCCTGATGACAGAAGCAGTACGGTAATGAACCGTACTGCCTCACGTAAATTCTTTCCCGATACCGCCAATGCCACCAAAGGCAACCAGGACCGCTTTAAAACGGTTAAACAGCCGGGTACCCTCAGGATCTTTGTGCTGGGGGAATCTACCACAGCGGGTTATCCTTACATGCACAATGGTTCCTTTCCCCGCTGGCTGCAATACCGTTTGCTGCATACTTTTCCCGACCGGAATTTCGAAATCATTAACCTGTCCCTGAACGCAGTTAACTCCTATACTGTGCTGGATTTCGGTCAGCAAATCTTGCCTTATCATCCGGATGCGGTGCTGATCTATACCGGGCACAATGAGTATTACGGTGCCCTGGGAGTAGGGTCGACAAGCCTGATCAGCGGGAGCAGGTGGTGGATCCATACCGTGCTTGTCTTAAGGAAATGCCGTCTGGTACAACTGGTGGAGAGTCTATGGCTCAATATTGGCAAACTATCCGGCAGCAAATCTGTCGATACACGGGATAACCTGATGAAAAGAATGGCTGCCAATCAGCAAATCGCCTATGGTTCTGACGCTTACCAAAGGGGAATCTATCAGTTTCAACAGAACATGGGGGAATTGTGTAAATTATTTTCCGATGCACACATACCTGTATTCCTGGGTACTTTAGTCAGCAACGAAAAAGACCTGAAACCCTTTGTCAGTCAGCCGGGTAAATACGCTGCCAATGCTGTTTATGACCAGGCCCGGCATGCTTTGGCCAACGGTCATGTGGAAGAAGCAAAAGCCTTATACAGAAAAACCCGGGAATATGATGCCTTAAGGTTCCGGGCTCCTGAGGCGATGAATGCGGCCATCAGGAAGTTGGTTAAGCTTTATCCCGGGCTATACCTTGCGGATAGCCAGAAATTCTTTGAAGCGCATTCCGCAAATGGGATTGTCGGAAAAGAGACCCTACTGGAACATGTACATCCCAACCTGTTTGGCTATGCCCTCATGAGCGAGGCCTTTTACTCGGCAATGAAGCAGGCACATTTCCTCAGCCCTGATGCTGAAAAGGAAATATCTTTTCCGGAATTATGGAAACAGATGCCGGTAACCCGAGTAGATTCCCTTTTTGGGGCCTATCAGATCATGATGTTAAAAACCGGGTGGCCTTTCAATATTCCCATCGAAAAGAGCTTCAGGAGAGGGGACAGTATGGAAGAAAAAATTGCCGGGGCACTTGCCGTAGAAAGAATTACCTGGATGAATGCCATGGATGAATTATTTAAATACAGCATGAAAAACGGAGATAAGGCCAGTGCATTGAGAGCCACTGAAGCGGTGCTGCTGGAAAAACCCTACAATATTCCCTATTATACCTATGCGGGACGCCTGGCATTTGAAACGGGTAAGGGGAAAAATGCGGCAGTCTATTTCAATAAGGCGTACCAGCTGAGTCCCACAAGGGAAAACCTTGAAAATATATACCTGTTATACCTTAAACAGGACCTGCCGGAACTGGCCATGGTACAATTAAACAAACTTCAGGAATACAGTGATCAGGCCCCGCAGCTAAGCAGGGCAAAGTTGAAGTTAGAGGAGATCATCAAACTCAAAGACAGCCTCAAAAACGGTGCTTTAAACCCAGTTGTTCAGCGGCAGATTGCTCAGGATTATGCCGAACTGAATGCAGCGGAAGCGGCAAAGAAGTATACCATAACAGGAAAATAACAATAAAAATAGCGCAGATGAATCCAGGTAAAACAGACATGAATGCAGATACGGTAAGCAACCGGAAATTTGGAATACTGGTAGGTAGCCTTTTCCTGCTGCTGGCCCTGTATCATCTTTTTTTTAAAGACCAGTTTGTGCCGGTATGGTTTGTCCTGTCGGCTGTGCTGATCATTCCGGCATTCCTCTTACCTGCGCTGTTAACACCCATCCATACCGGATGGATGAAGTTGGCTGGCTGGATGGGGATAATCAACACCTGGCTGATCCTGTTTCTTCTTTATTACCTGGTCCTGACCCCTATAGGAAGGTTCCGTGCTCTTTTTGGCCGGGCATTAAGGAAACAGAAAGCAGCTGGTCAGGCCATAAGTTATTGGGAGAAGAGTTCCGTTGGGGAAGGAAGCTCCGTGAAAACACAATTTTAAAGTAAACAAAGATGAGTATACTAATGGAATTTTGTATCTTTTTAAAAAGCAGAAAGAAATATTGGTTATGGCCGTTGTTTATCATTCTGCTTATCCTGAGCCTGGTTATTGTGCTGGCACAGGGTTCTGTTCTGGGGCCATTTATCTATTCCATATTCTAATCTATACCGGCCGTGTTCATCCTTGGGATTTCTGCTTATTTCCATGACAGTGCAGCCTGTTTGTTAAAAGACGGGCAAATTATTGCTGCGGCCCAGGAGGAACGTTTTACGCGCCTAAAAAATGAGGCCTCATTTCCTGCTTGTGCCATCCGTTTTTGTCTGGAATTTGCCGGGATAACACTTGCTGAGGTTGACCATATTGTTTTCTATGAAAAACCCTTTCTCAAGTTCGAGCGCCTGCTGGAGACCTACCTGAGTGATGCGCCTAAGGGCCTGCGATCATTCCTGAAAGCAATGCCTTTATGGCTGAACGACAAACTCTTTTTAAAAAAGCGGATGCAGGGGGAGCTGAAAAAAATTCAGTCTTCTGGGAGCGGAAACAGGGAAATTCTGTTTACGGAACACCACCATTCCCATGCAGCTTCCGCATTTTTTGCTTCTCCTTTTAGCGAAGCAGTGATCCTCACGGTTGACGGTGTAGGAGAATGGGCTACAACGACTGTTTCCATAGGAAGGGATAAGAAAATAGACATGGTACAGGAGATTAAATTCCCCCATTCCCTGGGATTACTCTATGCGGCTTTTACAGCTTACCTGGGTTTTAAGGTAAATTCAGACGAATATAAGGTCATGGGCCTGGCAGCCTATGGAACTCCGCGTTATTGTTCCCTTATCTACGAGCATTTGCTAGCTGTTAAAGCTGATGGTTCATTCTATATGAACATGGACTATTTTAATTATTGCACGGGTCTAACCATGACCAATAAAAAGTTCGACAGGTTATTCGGTGCTGCCCCAAGAAAACCGGGGGAGGAACTTACTGCTTTCCATAAAGACATTGCTGCCTCCATACAACAGGTCACGACCACAGTGTTATTGCAGCTGGCCAGCCACCTGCAGCAGCAGTTTGGGATGGACAATTTATGTATGGCAGGAGGGGTGGCATTAAACTGTGTGGCCAACAGCCAGCTAGTGGAAAAATCGGGATTTAGGAAGATCTGGATTCAGCCTGCAGCAGGAGATGCGGGTGGGGCAGTAGGTGCTGCATTGGCCATATACCATGAATATCTGGGGAAAGAAAGGGCTGTCCCGGTAGGAAAAGATCTGATGCAGAATGCCTTGCTGGGTCCATCATTTCCTGAAGCTCTTGTTGAGGAAATCTTAGTCGCCCATCACTTGTCCTTCCAAAAAACCGCGCCGGAAGATTTTCATGCCCGTGTAGCCCAGTATATTGCCGATGGGAAAGTGGTGGGTTATTTCAATGGACGTATGGAATTTGGTCCGCGTGCATTGGGTTCCCGAAGTATCCTGGCTGATCCCAGGAACCCGGATATGCAATCTATTCTCAACCGGAAGATCAAATTCCGTGAAGGCTTTAGGCCTTTCGCCCCGGCGGTACTGGAAGAATTTGCTGAAGCCTATTTTGGTTTAAAAGCTGAAAGTCCCTACATGCTTTTTGTTGGCCGGACCAGCTTTGATGATCTTCCTGCCATCACGCATCTTGATGGTACGGCACGGGTGCAAACGGTCAATGCTGCGGAACACCAGGATTTCTACCAGCTCATCCATACGTTTTACCGGCTGACGGGTTGCCCGCTGCTGATCAATACTTCATTCAATGTGATGGATGAACCCATTGTCTGTACACCTGCTGATGCCATACGTTGTTTTCAGCATACCCATATGGATGTGCTGGCCATTGAAGGGTACCTTGTCCTGAAGGCCGACCAGGAACAGCATGGGGCAGCCATTTAATATCTTTTCCAATCTCCCATTATTCACTATCTTTGCCGCCCTTACACCATGGCAAATGCACAGATTTCTTTTTATTGTCTTAAGTCCCGGAGATACTATCCGGCCCTTTTTGTATTCAGTGAGGCATATCTCCCATAGTTTGCGCTAGGACAGACCAATGAAGGGAAAATTACAAAAGCTGGAGGCCATCCGGGGATTTGCGGCGCTATATATCGTATTGTGCCACCTGGGCATTCACAAATGGAAAATAGCGGGTCATGACCTCAGTTTCCTGTTGAAATCCGGACAGGAAGCCGTGATGTTATTCTTTATTCTATCGGGTTTTGTGATTCATTATTCCTTCCAGCGTTCGGCCGACAAAAGCTTCATTGGTTTCTTTAAAAAGCGGTTTTATAGAATTTACATCCCGCTGGGCATAGTTTTTTTAACCAGTTATGTCCTGTATGCGGCTTACAGCAAGCCACTCGAAACTGATATTTTGCAACAGCTGTTTGGCAATCTATTCATGCTTCAGGACCTGGAAGAGGTGAGGCCACGTGTCCTATGTGCGCCCTTTCTCAACAATAACCCGCTCTGGTCCCTTTCTTTTGAATGGTGGTTTTATATGATTTATTTTGTGGTTCAGAAATACTACAAAGAAAAAGCATTTTTTGTAGTTTCCGTGTTATCCATAGCAGCCACGGCTTCCTACCTGATCTATCCTTTTTTCGTCAACCGCATTTTTATGTACCTGATCCTTTGGTGGGCTGGTGTAGAAATGGCGGACTTATATGGAAATGGCAAACAGATCAATTTCAGGAATCTGCGTAACCTGTACCTGGTGCTCGGCAGCTGCAGCCTGTTGCTGCTGATCAATTGTAGGGGATATTTCGGCGATATTGAAATTGGGAAGTATCCTTTTCTGGAAGTACGGCATTTCATATTTACCCTGCTGGCCATCACTATCGCTTTGTTATGGAAAAAAGCCCATTGGCTGCTGTTTGATTATACGCTGGGATTATTTGCCTTTTTGGCACCGGTATCATTTGTACTGTATATCTCGCATTGGTTCCTGGTGATCCGGCCGGACTACCTGGATTTTATGGGCGATCTTAAACTGCAGGTCATGGCAGGGATACCGATCTGCCTTCTTTACTCATTCCTCGTAGAGATGAAAATCTATCCCTTTCTGAGAAAGTGGTTGAACTGATTTTTAGGGGCCACATTAGCGGTATTCAGGCTCAGGTCGTCCTCATCATCATGGTTTAAACCAGGATATTCTTCCGCTGCGGTCTCTGTTCTCACTGGATCTGCCCCATGGTTTTCCTCGTCAATGCCTTCTCCGTCAAGAAGGTCCTCATTTTCTTCCGGAAGTTCCGGATCTGGTATTGCTGATGATGCATAAAATGAAGAAGATAATTCATCTGTCTCTGCGGTAGCTGATGAATCGATGATGACGGTCTGCTTTCCTGTTCCCGTTATTTTTTCCTGCTGATAATTTTCCTGTTCAGTTTTCATAGCTTTTTTCAGTTTATCAAATACATATAATGAATAACAGCATGTGTTAAAAGAAGTTCTTTAAAAAGAAAAACAAAATGAAGATATATGTATTTATACTAAGGAGAGCGCAGCTCAAAAAATTGGAAGCGCCAATGGAAACAATAGAAGCTACAGCCTGTCAGAAATATACACGAACATGTTGCTCTCCTGATTTTTTGTTAAATTTGTAGCTGTAAAATCAGGATTGCAGGTTTAAAGGATCCGGATTATCATTATAAACAAACTGAATGCGATCAAGCACTGGATATTTTCGATTATTTTTTAGGAATACACGTCATCTTTTCAGAAGTGAATACTTTCTGGACGCTTTGCGGATCACATTAAGTATCATTATTCCGTTTGGTGTATTTTATTACTTCAGGGATTCCCATACCGCCATTGCAGTGGGAGTGGGGGCACTGCTGATCAGTCTGACCGATTCACCGGGTACCTTAAAGGACAAGCTGATCATGTGCGTATACAGTTTATGCATATTCTTTGTCATATCGCTGGTCACGGCTCTTCTCATCAAAAACATCATCCTTTCGGGTTTGCTGATCCTGATTTGCTGTATTATATTTTCCCTTTTCACGGCCTTCGGAAAGCGTTATGCCTTACTGGGCACTATGGCCTTAATCCTGATGTCTTTCGTACAGGGACTGAAACCCGTAAATCCTTTATCATTCAGCCTCTACATAGCTTTTGGCGGATTGTGGTATTATATCATCAGTCTGGTACAGACCCGGTTATGGCCACTCAGTTCGGTGCGTCATGCCCTGGGCGAGTGTCTCATGTCTACCTCAGACTTCCTGCGGGCCAAGGCCAGTTTTTATGAGCCGGGAAAAGATCTGGAAGAAAGTTACCTCAGGGTCATTAAACTCCACAACAAAGTGAGTGAGAAACAGGAGCAGGTGCGGGACCTATTGTTAAGGAATAAGCAACTCATGCATGAAGATCATGTTCAGGGGCAGCGCCACCTGCTGGCAACCATGCAGGTGATTGACCTGTATGAACTCATCAGTGCGATCCAGTACGATTACGAATCTCTGCAGGACAGTCTGAAAGACACTGGGATACTGGCATCCATTACCCGGACTATCGGTCATCTTGCGGATGACCTCTCTGCCCTGGGCATCGCATTATCTGCCAAGTCAAGGATAAAACCCATCGACTCTTCGGGTACTGAAATACAGGGTATCAAACAGCAGATCAGCCAGCTGATTACCATTGAGCATAGTGTAAGCAACTCTATCCTGAGTAAACTACAGGACAATATTGATGATATTTATACAGGAATCAGGCAAATCAGTTCTACTTTAACCCGTAAACCTGAGGAAATAGATTTCCCGGAGGATCTTCCCGCATATCAGCTGTTTACTGTTGCAGAGACCATCAGTTTTAAGGCGGTCAAATCACAACTGACGCTGAACGCTCCGGTCTTCCGTTTTGCTTTAAGGCTGTCATTTGCCTGTCTTTTCGCCTACAGTCTGATGTTCCTTCCCGTAGGCTTTTACAGTTACTGGATTTTGCTGACGGTGATTGTCGTGATCAAACCTGGCTTTGGCCTGACGAAGAAAAGGAATATCCAGCGGCTGGCGGGTACATTTTCCGGCGTACTCATTGGTATTGTAGTACTGGCCGTAACCAGTAATGTCATCATACAGCTGGTTCTTGCAGGTATATTCCTGCTTGGATATTTCGTCTATCTCCGGTTGAACTATGCGCTGAGTATCCTATCATTGACCCCGATGGTGATTATCAGTCTCAGTATTTATACAAATAATTCATCTGTAATCCTGGAGCGGTCATTTGACACCATTGTGGGTTGTGCCATTGCCTTTGCCGCATCCTACCTTTTTCCATCCTGGGAGGTGAAGAGACATTCCCTATACATTAAAGATGTAATCACCGCCAACCTGAAATACCTTAAAAAATTACACGACCAGGCATCAGGACTCCCCTTTGATACAACCTCATTTAAACTGGCCAGGAAAGAAGTCTATACAAAACTTGCCGTACTTTCCTCGGGGGTGCAAAACATGTTGCTGGAGCCCAGGAAAGCACAAACCGAAATACAACACCTGTACAGGTTTGAAATCCTCAGTCACCAGTTGTCTGCTATCATCGCTTCCTTTTTCCCTTTCTCTGATTCCAATGGACATCCTGGACAAATCAGGGAGAAAATTACGCAGGCCATAGCGATCCTGGAATCCAGTCTGGACATCCTCGACGATTCCTTTGTCCGCAAGCTGTCAGAGATCAGCATCCTCCCTGTGGGCAAGTCTGAAACCACTTTGACAGGTGATGTGGAATACCATAAAATGGAACAGATCCTACGCATTAGTGAGGCAGTTAAAAACCAGGTTTATTTACATAAATTTGGGAAAATTGAAACGTTCTCGCCATAGCTCATTCCTGTTGAATTCATATATACGAACATGATAGAATTTCTTAGCCAGCCCTGGCCCTGGTACGTCTCCGGTCCGGCTATAGCCGCCATAATGCTGATTCTCCTTTATTTTGGAAAATCTTTCGGCTTTTCTTCCAACCTGAGAACCATCTGTGCAATGATGGGTGCAGGAAAAAGAGCCGCTCTCTTTGATTTCGACTGGAAAAGCCAGCGCTGGAACCTGATGTTTCTGCTCGGTGCTGTAGCGGGCGGGTATATATCCTCCAATTGGTTACCCTCGGAAGTTCCGCTGGCACTTTCTGCTGCCACTATTGCCGATCTGCAGAAAATGCACATCACGTTTGACGGGCAGATTGTTCCCGAACAGTTGTTCAGCTGGGAATTTTTATTCAGTGCAAAAGGATTATTGATTTTCCTTGGGGGAGGTTTTCTGGTTGGATTCGGGAGCCGTTATGCCGGGGGCTGTACTTCCGGGCATGCGATCAGTGGTTTATCCAACTTACAGCTTCCATCCCTGATTGCTGTTGTAGGTTTTTTTATAGGTGGACTGATCAGTACCCATCTGCTATTCCCTTTATTATTTTAATCCTATCCTTATGAAGTTTATCAAATACATCGTTACAGGGATCATCTTCGGCATCATCATGAGTAAATCTGAGGCCGTATCCTGGTACAGGATACAGGAAATGTTCCGTTTCCAGTCTTTCCATATGTTTGGAATCATCGGAACTGCAGTCCTATCGGGAGTACTCTTTACCTGGCTGATCAAAGCATTTCGGGGGAAAGATATCCATGGGCAGCCCATTCTCTTTAAAGACAAAGATCAATCCTGGAAAAGGTACTTATTCGGTGGGATCATTTTTGGATTGGGCTGGGCACTCACCGGTGCATGTCCGGGGCCAATATTTGTATTGCTTGGGCAGGGATATCAGGTTATGGCGGTAGTTATCTTAGGGGCTTTGCTGGGCACTTATACCTATGGTATTATTCAATCAAAACTTCCCCATTAAACGTGGCAATTTTCCGTTCGTTATGAAGGTGATGTTAGTAGCCGGACTGTTTTACTGAGGCATTGACCCTCAGGGCTAAAGCAGAAGAACAGGAAGTATTTTTCATATTGTCTACTTAATTAGTAGAATTTCTGAAATCAATAAATATATTTGTGTCCAGGTTTATTCTATTGAAAACAATGAATAAACTGAAAAAACTACCGAACTCAACGATACGATGATCATGAAAAAATCCCTTTTATTTGCATTTGTCTCCTTAATAACTGCTACAATGAGCCTTTCTGCACAGGAAGCGAAACCCAGGCCGAACATCATTTTCCTGCTGGCAGACGATCTGGGTTATGGAGATGTCGGTGTTTATGGTCAGCAATTGATGCTCACCCCAAATATTGATAAAATGGCAAATGAAGGGATCAGGTTCACAGACTTCTATGCCGGTGCACCTGTATGTTCACCGTCCAGGTGTTCCCTCTTAACAGGTTTAAACAGCGGACATGCAACCATCAGGGGAAATGCGACACAACAGGGTGGTGTTGCCGGAAAGAAAGGTAAACAAACGGTATACAGGGCAAACATCAGTTCAACCGATTACACCATTGGTAACCTGTTGCAGGATGCGGGATACACCACTTCCCTGATCGGTAAATGGCATGTAGACGGTTACGACTCTCTGGCCACACCACTGCAGCATGGTTTTGATGAATTCTCCGGTTGGCTCATCAATTACCCGGAAACCTATGCCAGTACCTACTGGCCGGATAAACGGTATAGAAATGGCAAAATCGTTTCTATTGATGAAAATAAAAATGGGAATAAGGGCTATTACTCCACCAGTCTCTGTACTGATGAAGCGATTCAGTTTCTGGACAAACAAAAGGGGGCTGAAAAACCTTTCTTCCTCATGTTGAATTACAATAACCCACATTCACCGCTGGATGTCCCTGATTATGCAATCTATAAAGATAAAGACTGGCCTGAAGATATGAAAACCTATGCGTCAATGATTTATTACCTGGACCAGTCGGTCGCTAAAATTAAAGACTACCTGATAAAAAACGGGCTGGCTGAAAACACCATTGTCTTCTTCAGTTCAGACAATGGCCCCAGGTCAGAAAACACCAGTCAGCTGGCTGCTGTTGCTGATTTCTTTAACTCCAATGGTTCTTTAAAAGGCTATAAACGTGACCTGTCAGAAGGAGGAATCAGGATTCCTTTCATCGCCTGGGCACCCTATTTAAAAGACCGGGCCAAAACTACTGCAGTTCCTGCCTACTTCGCAGATGTGATGGCAACATTTGGGGACATTTCCGGCAAGACAGCTGGTTACACCTCCGATGGTGTCAGTGTCTACCCTTATATCAAAAACACGAATTTAAAAGCCGAAGATCGATTCCTTTACTGGGAATTTTTTGAAAATGGTTTTGAACAGGCCGTGCGTTATAACCATTGGAAAGCCATCAAGAGAAAAAACAAACTTGAACTGTATGACCTGAGCAATGATCTGGGAGAGCAGGTGGACGTCGCCAAAATACACCCGGATATCGTTAAAAAAATTGAAGACTATCTCTTAACGGCAAGAACTGAATCTCCTTTCTGGTCTGTCAAATAAGCCCAGAAAAAATATGTGGAAGTATCATCATTGCGCCGTGATCCTGATCAGTCTATTGTGCTGTTTTTCACTGACTGCCCAACAAGTGACAAAGGACAAGGTATGGAATCCAAAAGATTACGGGAAGGGATATGTCAGCAATGCGGACAAGATCATCTCCCAGGAAACTGAAGTTAAGCTCAATGGACTATTGAGCAAACTGGATCAGGATAAAAAAGCCCAGGTAGCAGTTGTACTTTTAAATTCCATCGGCGATGCCGTGCCCAAAACATTTGCCCATGCGCTCTTCAACCAATGGAGTATCGGCGACAAGCAAACTCATAATGGCTTATTGATCCTCCTGGTCAAAGACCAGCGAAGGATAGAATTTGAGGTAGGGTATGGGCTTGAAGGATTGTTTCCTGATATCATCTGTTACCGTATACAGCAAAAGGCCATGGTTCCAGCGCTCAAACAGAACCACTATGATCAGGCTCTTCTGGATGGATTACAACTCATCTCCGACAGACTATACGCCTCAAAGGAAAAACTGGCCATACAGGGAAATCAACTGGCGGAAGGAAGGTCAACCTATCCATTAAGTGTATTTTTCTATGACTTTCTCGTTTCCCTGGGCTATCTCATCATCATCACCTGTTTCACGCTATCTGCTTTTGGACAGCGGCTCATCAGTACTTCCTGCTGGTGGGGCATTTTGCTCTTCATGGCGCCGGTGCTGATCATTACGCTCCTGGCTATTTTCACGAATATTTTTATGACCTGGGAAATCTTTTTGGCCGTGTTTTATGGTTGCTGGTGCATCACGACCAGCTTTTTTTTCACTATAGAGCTCAATATCAGGAAAAATGGATACTTTAAAAGGAGGCCTGAACAGTACCGAAAGATCCGTACGGAATTGCGCGATATTGGTATCTACACCATTCTGTTTCCTTTTCCATTGTTGATCTTTCAATTCATCAGGTGGAAAATGTGGTTGAAACACCTGCGTTATGACCCTTATTATTCTGAGAAATGTAAAGCTGATATGATTTTGGTGACAGGCGACAAGTCTGCCCATCTTTCTGCGGCCGAGCTGGTTGAAGAAAGGTTAGGTGCTGTGGAATATGACATCTGGATCGTTCCGGAATGCAGTGATCAACTGAAATTTGCCTATCCGGATCCTACGTCTAAAATTGTCAAGTGCAATACATGTAAAAACAAAACCGCCAAACTCCAGGGCAGAAAAACCATACTCCGGGCAACTTCCAAAAGAGAAGGCCGGCGTGAACTGGATTATGAATGTCAGTTTTGCAGGATAAAGTTCTGCCGCGGGGAAGCTATTCCCAAGCGGCAGGTATTCTTCAAGGTAAACAATGCGGGTTCTGCAACTTCGGCTGGAAGTTCCAGCTCCTCAGGCAGCAGTTCCGGTTCCTCCTCAGGCAGTTGGGGTGGGGGTTCCTCCGGTGGAGGAGGTGCTGGCAGCAACTGGTAAACTGTTTTTATACCAAACCCTGCACATCTGCAATCCCAGGGACAATAAGATCAGCAACAGGCCAATATAAAAGCTTACCGACAATACCTTATCTTCTTTATAAATAATGATCGCCAGTAAAATGGTATACAGCGGCTCGAGATTGAAAGTCAGGCTAACCGTAAAAGAAGAAATGTGTTTCAGGGCATTGATGATCAACAGGTACATTACCACGGTACAGAGGATAGCAAGTACCAGCAGCCAGCCAAAATCCTGCATGGATGGCAAGAGGCTTGTCGTTGGGCTCAGTAACAGGAAGACAGGCATGATGATCGTTAAGCCCAGTAAGCCGCCTAACATTTGATAAAGCATAATGGTCTCGCTGCGGAAAGTGCCTGCCAGGCGCTCATTGTACACTGTGTACAAGGCAGAAAATACGGAAGAGACAACACCCAGGATAATACCAGTCCTGAAACTAATATCCATACCGAAGATCAGGGCCACTCCGCAAAGTGTGATCCCACTGAGCAGCAGCTCCTGAACAGATAATTTCTTTTTATTCAGGGCGGGCTCAAACAATGCATTGAAAAAGCTGGTCAATGCAAAACAGACCACGCCGACAGAGATGTTGGAATATTTGATACTGCCATAAAAGAACAGCCAGTGCAGTCCCAGGATAGAACCCACCAGTCCGATCCGGACTTTTTGTGCCATAGGGATCTTTTCCATTTTGCCGCTTAAGCCCAGGACAACAAGCAATACGACAGCAGAAATGAAAGTTCTGTACCAGCTGATCAGTCCTTCGTTAAGGGTAATCAGTCGACCGAAAATACCGGTGAATCCAGCCAGTATTAAAGCAATATGCAATTTTATATATGCGTTTTTCATGAGGTATGAAATTAGTCTACCCAGCGCAGCAGGTAGGATTTAAAATGATCATCGGCTTGTGGCCACGACCTGTTAGGATTTCGATGGATTAAATAGGGATTGAAAAATAGGGTATACAGCTAGAAGTCGCCAAATTATTTATACGACAACTACCTGAAACAATATGATTCTGGGGGGACTAAGGCGCTGGAGGCGAAATTATCTTTCTGTTCATCACTGCTGGAATTTGATATATCGCTATTGATATATGGCTGGCGGCAAACTTATAAAACTTTATGACGGCATACAAATGTAATCTTAAAAAATACGGTGGGCGGAAATGCCGGAAAGCAGTGAAAAATACCATTTTTATGATTACTTTACCTTATCAATATGGGCAGGAGAGATTATTGTCCATCACTGTGCATTAGCGTACAATGGTTGTTCACTATTGAACATATAATTTGAAAATGATATGTAATTGGCTTATATGTAGCAATATACGTGTCTGAGATTGTTTTGGCATCCTATTCGCTAAAGCCAGCAAAAATGAACATATGATCGCACTCAACTTTAAAATAGCCGTAAGAAACATTCGCAAGAATCCGGGGTTCTCCATTATCAATATTGGTGGCCTGGCCATCGGGCTCGCTTCCTGTCTCATGCTGTTGTTGTACGTTAATTACGAATGGAATTATGATAAGCAGTTTAAGGATATTGACCGCATCTACTTTGCGCAGCTCAACCTAAAACTGGGGAACGAGATACTTACGCTGCAAGCTACCCCAACCCGGCTTGCACGTTCCGCTGCCCAGGAAATTCCTGCTATTGAAGTTGCTTCCAGGATCAGTGATGAAGAAGATAAGCTTTTTACCTACCAGCAAAATAAAATCAAATTAATTTATAACTATGTAGATCCTGAATTTCTGCAGGTGTTCGATTACACCTTTCTCAGTGGAAATCCTGCGACAGCCTTGAAACAACCCAATGCTGTTGTACTGACAGCAAGTACTGCCACCAAGTTATTTGGCCAGGAAGATCCCATAGGGAAAAGTCTGATGTGGGATAACCGCAAGCCCCTGGTGGTAACCGCTGTAATTGCCGATCCGCCTAAAAACCAAAGTCTCCAGTTTGAAGCTTTGCAAACCTGGGCCTTTCATGACCAGGAATATCCTGATCAAATAGATAGTGGCTGGGGCACTATCAACTGCTCAACTGTATTCAAACTGAGAAAAGATGCAGATTTCAATGCGGCAGATGCATCATTGAGAAATCTGGTTAAATCGCATCATAAGGATACGCAGATGGAAATATTCCTTTTCCCTTATGGTAAATACCAGCTGTATGACCAGTTTAGCAACGGAAAACTGGTTGGCGGTAGAATCGACCAGGTACGACTTTTCTTCTTCCTTGCTTTTTGTGTGCTGTTGATCGCCAGTATCAATTATATGAACCTTTCTACCGCACGATCAGAAAAACGTGCACGCGAAGTTGGGGTAAGAAAAGCATTGGGTTCAAGCAGAAAATCTTTAATCAGCCAGTTCCTGATCGAGTCCCTGTTATTGTCTTTTTTGGCGATGGTCATTGCTTTTGCGCTGATCGAACTGACACTTCCGTATTTCAATCACCTGCTGGAAATCGTCATCACCATTAACTACCAATCTCCGTTATTCTGGTGTTTGCTTCTGGCTCTTATCCTTATTACGGGTTTCCTCGCAGGCTGTTATCCTGCATTTTACCTGTCTTCTTTCAGCCCTGTAAAGGTATTAAAAGGCTTTACGAACATTGGCAAAGGTTCCTTATCGATCAGAAAGCTATTGGTGGTATTCCAGTTCAGTTTATCGATAGTGATGATCATTGGGGCTACCATTGTATATTCGCAAATTCAGCACCTGAAAAACAAACCTCTGGGTTTTGATAAAAACAATCTTGTACAGCTGAATCTGGAAGGGGAGTTTGCCCATCCCAGTAAGGTTGAAATCCTGAAAGCAGCGCTGAAGAAAGAACAAGTTATTCTATCTGCCACTGAATATACGGCAGATTTCACCTCTAGTGGCGGCTTTATCTCAGGTGATTTTAACTGGCCGGGCAAGAATGAAAAAGATGATTATATTCTGAGCTATCGTAGTGTAGGATATGACTTCGTCAATACCATCGGTGCCAAGTTAACAAGCGGTGCCGATTTCTCCCGTGTGCTGGCTTCAGATACGGCCAGCGGTATTCTTATCAACCAGGCTGCAGCAAAAATAATGGCTCTTCAGCATCCAGTGGGCACGCCAATAGACTGGGGAGATTTAAAACTGCATATTATTGGTGTGGTGAATGATTACAATAATGCAAACGTTAGAAATAGGGCAGAGCCTACTGTTTTTTACTATAATCCTAAAATAAGCAGCACTTTATTGCTGCGGTTGAACCCTGCACAATCGCTGAGTGCTGCCGTGCAGACCATCAACCTCATTAGCCAGCAGCTGAATCCTGCTTATCCACCAGCGGTAAAATATGTAAGTGAAGGCATGGAACAAAAAATAAAGAAGGAGAAATTACTGGGTGTGCTTTCCAATATTTTCGGAAGCTTTGCCATTGTCATTTCCTGTCTGGGATTACTGGGACTGGCTCTATATATGGCTGAGCAGCGTAAACGGGAGATTAGTATCAGGAAAGTCCTGGGTGCAGATTTAAAAAGTATCCTCCTGTTGCTGAATAAGGATTTTATCAAATTGGTGCTGATATCTAATGTCATTGCTACGCCCATCGCCTATATATTGTTGACGAACTGGCTTAAAACCTATGATTACAAGGTGAGTACTGGGGCATGGCCGTACCTCATGGCAGCAGGAATATCGCTGACTATTGCAGTGCTGACCATCAGTATGCAAAGTTTTAAGGTGGCAAAGGCAAATCCTGTGGATGCATTAAAATATGAATAAGCATTTAAATGCTGATATTTTCCATTAGATATTAAACCATACTTATCATTTTGGCTACAAGATTCTCCGGTTTCGCCACAAAGGCTTTACATGGCAGGAATAACTTTGTCTTCCAATAATCAATAGAAAAAATGAAAAAGACAATATTTATCACGGGAGCTTCAGCAGGTATAGGTAAGGCAACAGCAAAACTGTTTGCACAGAAAGGCTGGAATGTCATTGCGACGATGCGCAAGCCTGAAAATGAGAAAGAACTGAACCTTATAGACAACGTCACCTTGCTGCCCCTGGACGTGACAAACCTGGAACAGATAAAAGAAACGACGCAAAAAGCGTTAGCATTAGGGGATATTGATGTAGTATTTAACAACGCTGGTTATGCCTTGCTTGGCGTGCTGGAGGCCATTACAGATGAACAAATCGTTGTCCAGATGGAAACGAATTTTTTCGGTGTAGTTCGGGTAACTCAGGCTTTTATCCCTTATTTCCGTGAAAAAGGTTCCGGCCTTTTTATCACTACCGGATCATCTGCCGGCTTAATGGGGTTTCCGGTAAGTTCCATGTATGATGCCAGCAAATGGGCAATTGAAGGATGGAGCGAAAGCTTATCGTACGAATTAGCTGAATTTGGTATAGGCATTAAAACCATTGAGCCAGGTTTGGTGGCAACCGAAATCGGAGACCGGTCAGTCATCGTTTCTCACCCGGCTTATGAAAGTTTAATGGGTAAATTTATGGCCTTAATTGCCCATGGTGAAGATGTTACAACGGCGGAGCAGATTGCGGAAGTTGTTTATGGTGCCGCTACCGACGGTAAAGATACCTTGCGTTACGTGTGCGGTGAAGATGCTATTAACCTGTATACACAGCGACTGGCAAATGGTGACGAGGCCTTCAGGACAGGTATTAAACAAATGCTCGACACGAATCAGGGAATTTAAATGACATTGCCGGTAGATATCTTTGGTGATATTTACCGGCATTATTTTTTATGGAACATTATGGAACAGCGCAATAAATTACGTGTCTTTCAGTCTATTACAGAAATGCAACGTGAATTTGGTTTACCACAGCCCTTACATCCGTTGATCAGCATGCTTGATTACAGCAAAGTAGAAATCACAAGGGAGATGTTGTCCATGCCTTTCGTGATGAATATGTATAACATCACCTATAATGAATCGGCTGGCTGCAGAATGAAATACGGGCAAACCACTTACGATTTTCAGGAAGGAGGGATGTTTTTTACTTCACCCGGTCAACCCTTGACGGGTGTAGAAACCGCTGAGGCGAGTTCGGGTTTTACCTTGCTGGTTCATCCTGATTTTTTACGGAATTATACACTGGATACAAAGATTAAGACTTACGGGTTTTTCGAATACTCGGTAAATGAGTCATTACATCTATCCGGTAAAGAAAAAGCGATCATTAACGCTATTGGTAAAAATATAGGTGACGAACTGGAGGTAGCCATAGATGATATAAGCCAGGATGTACTCATTTCACTCATAGAGTTATTATTGAACTATAGCCAGCGCTATTATAAGCGGCAATTCATTACCAGAAAGCCGATAAACAATGCCTTGCTGGAAAATCTGGATAAGATACTGGATACTTATTTCAATGATAAAACAGCATTGATGCAGGGCTTGCCAACTGTTCAGTTTCTTGCGGAGAAGCTGAATATTTCACCAAAGTATTTGGGGGATGTCTTAAGGGCGCTGACGGGTCACAACACGCAGCAGCACATTCATATCAAACTTATTGAAAAAGCTAAGGAAATTCTGACCACCAGCAATCTTACCGTTGGTGAAATTGCCTTTCAGTTGGGTTTCGAACACCCGCAATCATTTAGCAAGTTGTTTAAATTAAAGACCAATCTGTCACCGCTGGAATTTAGGGCAAGTTTTAATTGAATATTTTTTGAAATTCGTTATGCTCGTCAACTGATATTGCATTCGCAGAGAGGTATTTGTATCTCTTTGCAGCCCTCATGAATTTAGTAGTTGATCAGGAGTTACATTTAATGCCTTTGCAATAATAGCCAGGGTGCTTATCGTAGTGTTACTTATACTGTGTTCAATCCTGCTTATCGTTATCACATCTACATTCATAGATCAGCCAATTCTTGTTGGTTAAGGCCTGGGGGCGATAGGATAGAGTTTTACATAAAAACTTACCAGATTAATTATTTTCCTTAGCTTAGCCGACACGGAATTAAAAACAAATGAAAGAAATCTTGTCAGAAATTTCCATCCTATCCATCAAAAATGCCGATGTCCCTTACACAGTGGATCAAATCAATAGCAACTGGATTGGTTTTGCCCCGTCCACGCCAGGAAAAATTGATCTGCTGGAGCGTAGTCTGGGAACGCTTCTACCACAGGATTATAAAGATTTCCTGCTGTTGACAAATGGTTTTTCAGCAGTGAATTATTCAACTGAGCCATCTTTTGCACCAATGGAGGAGGTGGATTACCTCATCAATCTCGATAAGGAACTGATCGATATCTGGCTGGAGCATGGTGTACCGGAAACCGGTGAAATATTGTCAAAGAGCATCCTGATTGGTGGCTTTAGGGAAGAGCAGCATTTTCTGCTCATACCACCTACTGCAGATCATCAAAAATGGCGGTACTGGAAGTTTGCCAGCTGGATTCCTGGTGAACAGGCTTTTGAAAATTTGAACGCTTATTTTCTAGATGTACTGGATTTTCTGATAAAGGAGTCTTAAGCTAAATGGATATTTTTACGCATTATTCACCAAATTCTTGACAACCTACCTCAGTCATGATTTCCCTGAGCACTCAGTGACTATGGAATTGGTGTATTATTGAGCTGGATTTATTCGGAGTCAGCTAACAAACACATCTTGCCTCAAGACCCAGGAATTACTGAATTTCTTTTTATAAAACAATATTCTTGACCCAGTGTTCTTTAGCTACAAAAACCTTAAAAAAAACACTATGTCAACTACAGGAACAGAAGTATTAAACGACCTCATTGAAATTAACAATGATAGAATAGCTGGCTTCGAAAAAGCTATTGCTGATATCAATGATGAAAACATTGACCTAAAAACATTATTCCAAGGATATGCGGAACAAAGTCGTAAAAACAGTCAGGAACTGGCGGCGCTAGTAGGTTCAGTTGATGAAGTTGAAACTGGAAATAGTGTGAGTGGAACCTTACATCGTGCATGGATTGACGTAAAAGCATTATTTGGGGGTAGCGACCGCGAAAGCATTCTATCAGAAGCTGAGCGTGGCGAAGATGCCATCAAAAAGGCATACAGAGATGCATTAGCCAGTGGAGGACTACCTGCTAATGCACTCGATACAGTGAGTAGTCAGGCATCAGATATCAATTCTGCACATGATCAGATTAAAGCACTGCGAGATACTGCAAAATTATAATTCAAAATACACCGTTTGGAAAGGCCGCTTTTTGCGGCTTTTTTTATGCACTTTATAGTAGAATTTATGAAAACAAAGGTAGAACAAAATACCCCCCGTTGCAATTAAGCCGACATTGACCAATTCGGTAAATGATGAGCAATAGTAATCGTGTTTACAGCAGAAAAACAATGCTAATATTCAATAAATTAACTCATTTACTGCTCATACATTAAAATCGCATGTAACTATTCATATCAATCACAGTCTTTAATTTATATCATCATCCACTAGTGTTATTTACATGAAAATTTTAGCGAATACCTCAATTATCCTGGTCTTATGTAGTCTGGCCACCATGTCAACCCACGCACAGAAATTATCTGCTTCTGATAGTATTGATGTTTTCCTGAAAACCAAAATGCGGGAGCGCAGTATTCCTGCACTTCAGATAGCCGTGGTGAGAGATGGCAAAATGGTAAAGGATACTACTTTCGGTACTGCGAATCTGGAATACAATATCAAGGCCACCCGCGAAACTGTTTTTTCCATCAATTCAATTACCAAGGCCTTTGTGGGTATCGCAATTATGCAACTGGTTGAAGTGGGTAAACTGAAGATTTCGGATCCCATTTCCCTGCATTTAGACGGTTTACCTGAGGCCTGGAAGAAAATCACTATTGAGCAGGCGATGAGTCATATTTCCGGACTTCCGGACATGTTGAATGCGGATGAGCAGGTGCTGGGCCATAATGATGAGCGTGAGGCTATGGCAGAGGTGAAGGCTTTGCCAGTGGCATTTGAGCCCGGTGAAAAATTCAGTTATAACCAAACCGGTTACGTATTGCTGGGGCAATTGATTACCAAATTAAGCGGCATGCATTTTACACAGTTTATCCAGGAGCATCAGTTCAACGTGGCAGGGATGTCCCTGACTCGCTTTGGAGATTCGTATGATGTTATTCCAAACTATGCGGGTGCTTATACAATGACCAGACAAGTAGGAGATAGCTTTGTGAGAAACAATGTTCCAGGTCAGGCTTATATGCAGTTCCCGGTCTTTTTTAGAACGGCTGCGGGTATTCAGTCCACTGCAACTGACCTGGCCAGCTGGATCATTGCTTTAAATACTGGCAAATTGCTCAAGGAGCGTTCCAGCATTGATTTATTATGGAAGCCGGCAGTGCTGAACAACGGTAAAATCGGCGGGTTCAACCGCCTGACCAATGGCTATGCACTGGGATGGCCTACCGTTACCAGAGAGGAACACCCTGCCGTTGGTCCGGTGGGTGGAGGGAGGTCCGCTTTATTTGTGTATCTGAAAGATAATCTTTCTATTATCGTACTCACCAACTTACTGCAGGGAAATCCAGATCAATTTATAGACGAGATCGCAGGTTATTATATTCCGGAAATGCACCAGGCTAATGGCTTTGGTCTGCCATCAAACCTGAGAACACTCCGAGCTGAACTATTAAAAAAGGGTTTCGAGAAAAGCGTAGAGGTGGTCTCTGCATTGAAAAAGAAAGACCGATCTTTTCAACTACCGGAAAATGAGCTAAACGGCTGGGGTTATCAGCTTTTGTCTCAAAAAAATATCAAAGCAGCATTATCTATTTTTAAATTAAATGTCACTATGTATCCTCAAAGCGCTAATGCTTACGATAGCTTAGCTGAAACTCTCGAAATCGTAGAGAATAAACAGGAGGCATTGGCAAATTATAAAAAGTCACTGGGACTAGATCCGAAAAATAAACACGCAGCTGACCGTATTGTGGCCCTTACCAAAAACTAGCAGAGGGCATTAATTATAAAGGCAATCGCTTCTTCCTTCAGAAGTGAATGTTCTTGTAATACCTAAGGTTGAACCATCGGGATTCTTCGATGCAACCGGTTAGCCTAACCGGTTGCATCGTTAACTTAAATATCAATCTTATCAACTATCATTTGGACCTTTCAATAAACAGCATCTGGACTTTTCAGGATAACCGCTAAAGCCTAAACAACTGATCTTTGCCTAATCAATAATTTTGAAAATGGAAAAGAAAGAAACAGTTCTTGTAACCGGTGGAACAGGCTTCGTTGCCAAGCAAATTATTTTGCAATTACTACAAAAAGGTTACCGTGTAAGAGCTACCCTGCGTAGCCTTAAACATACTGATAAAGTGTTAAGTACCCTTGTGAACAATGGGATGACGACTAGTGATGAGCTCTCGTTCATTGAAACCGAGCTGACTAGTGACGATAATTGGTTCGAAGCGATGGACGGTTGCAAATATGTGCTTAGTGTAGCATCACCTGTATTTTTTGAGGTACCCAAAGATGAGCATGAGGCCCTCCGGCCAGCGGTAGAAGGAATTTTAAGAGTGCTGAAATTTGCACAACTAGCCGGTGTAAAAAGGGTAGTGATGACCTCCAACTTCGGCGCAGTTGGCTTTAGCCAAACAGATAAACAGAGGGAAACCAAGGAATCTGACTGGACTGATCCCAATACAAAAGGATTGTCTACATATGAAAAATCAAAAACACTGGCCGAAATGGCGGCATGGGATTTTATAAAGAACAATAACGGTGGATTGGAATTTACTACTGTCAATCCGGTTGCTATTTTAGGTCCCTCATTGGACAGCCATATCTCCGGAAGTTTTCATCTGCTTCAGCATTTACTGGATGGTTCGATGAAAGCTATTCCAAACATTCAGTTGAATGTTGTAGATGTAAGAGATGTAGCTGATTTGCATATGCGTGCTATGGCCAGTCCGGAAGCCAGTGGTCAGCGGTTTATAGCCTCCGCAGATGGTCATATTTCAATGCCGGAAATCGCCAGTTTACTAAAGCTTACCTATCCCGGGGCATCACAAAAGGTTTCCTTAAAACGCCTTCCCAACTGGGTGTTAAGTTTTGCGTCTCTTTTTAATGCTAAAGCTAAGGAGGGAGTATTGCTAATGAAGATGAACCGGAATGTGAGCAATGCCAAAGCAAAACAGTTGCTGAGTTGGAAGCCTGTTGCCACACAGGAGCAAAGCATTCTTGCAGCTGTGGAGAGTATCATTAAATATAAACTAATAGATCATAAATAAGCTAAGAAAGAATGGCAATAAGAATAATTAGTGCTGTATTGATCCTGTTTTCTGTTTATATAGGTATAAGCCATGGTTCCCGGGTATTTGGTAAGCCAACAGAAAGCTATCTTGAGATGATGACCAGATTAGGAATTACTGACACGTTACGCATCGGAATAGGCGTATGGTCTATTGCATCTGGCATATTGATATTATTTCCGCCAACGTTTTTTATGGGCAACCTCTCAAGGGCTTTCTTATTGATCGCTATGATGGCACTGGCTTTGAAAGCCGGAAATTATAAATTTGCTTTGGTAGAGGTTCCCTTTTTACCTTTACTATTGATTTATCTGGGATATTCTTAAGGAAGAGAAACAGTTTAGAAATTAGAGCTTACGAAATGCGTGAATTAGCGAATCTACAGACCAATATTTTAAAAGAGCAGTTCATCCCGGACCATGTTTTTTTGTATATCACTAAGGGTGCCCTGCGCTTTTTTGATGGAAATAAGAGTCAGATATTTACAGCAGGTGAATGTGGTATCGCACGTAAAAACTCGTTTGCAAAATTTGAATTGCTTGATAGTGAAGAGGAATTTCAACCAATCGTATTCTGTTTTGATGCACCTTTTCTTCAGGCATTTCAGCTTAAGCATCAAATAGTCACATCAGTTGTGAAGAACACTGATCGCATCATTAAAATTCGAAAAACTGGTTTGATGAACAAATTCATCCGCTCATTGCAACCTTATTACAAAGGCTTGATGCAGCTGGACGAAGCATTTGAAGATTTAAAATATGAAGAACTATTAATTATTCTGTTGAAGAATAATCCGGAGCTATCAGGTCTTCTGTTTGAATTTGGTATGCCGGAAAAGATAAATTTGGAAGCATTCATGAACTGCAACTACACTTTCAATGTCAATTTGCAAAGATTTGCATTCTTAACAGGCCGTAGCCTCTCTGCTTTTAAAAGGGATTTTAAAGAAATATTCAATGAGACACCGGGCAATTGGTTGGTAAAAAAGAGATTGACGGAAGCCTATTATCATTTGGCTGAAAATAAACGAAGACCATCTGAGATTTATATGGAACTAGGATTTGAAAGTCTGTCGCATTTTTCTGTTGCCTTTAAAAAACAATTTGGATGTACTCCTTCAGAACTGATCAGGCAAAATACCTGAGTTATCGTTTTTATAGAGATTCATATTTTGAATCTTTACTGAATGGGATGTGTGTTATCTAAAATCATTTCCGTTTTTTGGTAATTTTTAAATAGAGGAATAGCTGGTGATTTGAGCAAATTCTTTTCTAATCTAATGTGTGACCCAGTAAACCCATCACGCGAATTAACCATTAGGTTAATTCGCGTGATGGATAAGGTTATTAATTATGCACCAGCTTTGATGATTGTTTCATTGGTTGCCATTGCAATATAGTTTGTAGTATCAAAAAAATTGGGCTCATCCGGATGCACCTTTGTTAAATAATTTTCTGATGTGAAGAAGGTGTTGAAATCCTCAAAGGAATCAAACGAGATTTCCACTACAGCATCATATAAAGGTTTAGGAAAACCTTCAGCTACTATTGGGTGGTTAACTACATACTTTCTAACATAAAGTTCTGTCTCAGGGATGGAACAGAATAGAGGAGCGTGTTGATTTTTGTGATAATCCACAAATTCTCCAAGGCTCATGCCTGGTAGTTTTTGTACTAAAAATGTAAATTTGATCATTGTCTATATTTATAATTTGAGACAAACTTATTTCATAACTCACATTACAGCAAGTACGCACAAATTTGTGCTTATTTGCTTTGACAATTGATTGACTAAGCGATGTACAAAAAGAAAATTCCTATTCGGATGGATTGTGGCCTGCATGTATTTAAGGAGCTTTTGAACGGAAAGTGGAAACTGATGCTGATCTATTATATTTCAGAGGAGGTAAAAAGGCCGGGAGCGCTACAGAAGAAAATGGCAGTAGACAGGCGGGTAATGACCAAGCAATTGAACGAATTGGTGCACCATGGCTTTGTAGAAAAGCTTTCTTTCGATACTAAAATTCCTAAAGTTGAATATCGGTTAACTGCTTTGGGAATTAGTCTCTTGCCTTTGATCATCAGCTTAGAGGAATGGGGCGAAAACAATAGAGCTGTTTTGGAGACAGCTCTCCATGAAAAACAATAATCGAATGATCCATATGCCGACATCTATTTCGGTTGGCTTCGTTTGCATACAATAACACCCGACTAAAAAGCATTGCTTTTTGGTTGGGCTGTTGTCAGAACAACCAGAAAACCGGGTGTCTTCAGAAATCCTACTTGAAATTTGTTTCCAAAACTTTCTGCTGTGTAAATCCGAAAGGATTGAATAATTATCACACTTGAACAAGGTTCTTATGTTTCACCGCCCAGACTTCTAATTGTCGCCAAACGGGAACTAATTCCTCGGAAATTTCCGTTAATTCATAATCTACTCTTGGTGGTACTTCAGCATAAACGGTACGCTTTACCAATCCGTCTTTTTCCAGTTCACGTAATTGCAGGGCCAGCATACGCTCGGTAATTTCTGGAATATGTCTTCTTAACTCACTGAAACGTAATTTCCCATTTTCAAGTTTGCACAAAATCAATAATTTCCAACGCCCACCAATCATACATATAGCATACATTAATTCACATTCCAAAATCACTTTTTCATTCAACATATTAGTTGAATTTTCCTTTCTATTTCCCATCACTTACAAATTTGTTAGTACCTAACATTACTATGTGTACCGTACAAAAGTAGTAATTGCAAGCTAGTTTTGCAGTTCATTTTAAACGAATTAATTACTAATGAAAAAATACGCTTACATTGGCTGCCTGGGATTTTTGGCGGTCATAACGACAGAATTTGGCATAATTGGTATTTTGCCGCAGGTTGCTGAACACTACCATATCAGCATTGACAAAGCCGGATACCTACTGAGTGCCTTTGCCTTAGTCATCGCCCTGACAGGGCCATTCATGACCTTACTGGCATCGGGCTTTGACCGTAAAAGAGTGATGCTAATGGCCATCTCTATTTTTTTGATAACTAGTGTGGTTTCTTCCTTTTCACCTCCCTTTTGGCTGTTAATGCTAGTCAGAGTATTGCCCGCCTTTCTTCAACCTGTTTACATTGCGACGGCTTTATCGATTGCCGTTTCGCAGGCAGATAAACAACGGGAGAACGAATTGATGAGCATTGTATTCAGCGGTGTGACGATCGCCATGGTTACAACAGTTCCTTTTGCGACCTTTTTGGCAAGCTTGCTATCTTGGGAATACTCTTTCATGGTTCAGGCCGTTGTGAATGTTTTGGCTTTAGCAGGGATCTACTTCGTGTTACCACCAATGCCGGTAACGGAAAAGAGATCTCACGGGAGTCAATTAAAAATACTGACTAAACCTACGTTTATCATCAGCACCGCAATGAATTTTTTTATGATTACTGCATGGTTCTCAACTTACAGCTATTTTGCAGAGTATCTGAACAAAGCAAAGGGCATGGATAGCACCATGGTTAGTTATATGCTTTTTGTATTCGGTGTTATTGGTGTATTTGCCAATTGGGTTGCTGGGAAAATGCTGAATAAGAATATTGCAAAAACTACCGCATTTTTCCTTTCGGGAACAATTTTAATACCCATATTACTAAATTTCTCAGACGGAAACACTGTGGCGACTATTATTGTGATCGGAATTTGGGGTTTCTTGTATTCGCCCAGTTTTTTGAATGCCTCTACCTATATGATTTCATCTGTACCCGACAGTTTAGAATTTGCAAATAGCTTGGCAACATCTTTCGGCAACTTAGGCGTAACATTAGGAACTACAGTAGGTGGTTGGATCATCATAACAAAAGGTGTGGGATATAATCCCTGGATCGGGTTTGTTTTTGGTGTTTTGGCCTTTCTAATGATTGGGTTTAGAAGTTTTTTGGAAACAAGAACAGCATCGGTAGAAACTAATTATTCAAATAAAACGGAAGATTGCGCGTAATGGGTAAGACATGGTTTTGCTACCATCACGCGCAATTCTTGCAGAATGAGTAAGGAAGGTGTTGCACTGGCAGGGTAAATGAAAGCGGGTCTAACCGAAATGGTTAATGGCCTGCTTTTTTCCTGTTTAATATGAGTTAATATATAAGAAGAAGGCATCAATTATGGTGTCATAAACTGCTGGCCAACAAATTATATTTGTTTTATGGCCAATATTTCCCGTTCACGTCTTCTCTTGATAAGCTTTTTTCTGTTCATCTTTTATACCGCTTCGGCGCAATCCGTTCCGCCATTACCTGGCATTGTAAAACAACTCGAAAACAAAGACTTTACCCTCCGCTTCTCTGCGCAGGGAATTTCAAGCCTGCAAAAAACCAATGATGTCTATCCGACAAACTATACACAAAGTCGCAGGCCCTTTCTGGGCGTAACCGTTCGGTACCAATTGCAAAACAAAAGGCTTGACTCCATAAAAACATCCATAAGCCCTAAAAAAATCTCTGATCAAAAGACCAGGAGCCAGATCACATACATTACACAAACAACTGCCGCTCCTATAAAATTAACAGAAAACTATACGCTAACAGAACAGGGATTAATCTGGAACATCACACTAGACAATTTATCCGAAAACGCGGTGACCATCAAAGACCTGGAGATTCCGATCAACTACAACAACCAGGGAGGTGAAAATTCGAAAGACATCTTCGAACAACACGTCATCAAACACCATTCTATAGCCGGTAATAACTCATTCCTTTTCTGGCAAAGACCAACCGGACTTGGCCCATACCTGCTGATGCTGCCTTTACCCGGAACAGCACTGGAATACTTCTCTACAAAAGCATCAGGAGAAAATGAAGGCAGATTCAAAATATTCATACATTCTGCGTACACCGCTGCGCAGGAAACCAAGGGTACATGGAGGCAGGCAAATACCTCAGCCCTAATCCCAGGAAAAGACAGTAAATCTTACCGCTTCAAATTGAAGTGGGCAGACGATTATGCTGACATCAGGAAAATCATGGTGGCCGAAGGGATGATAGACATACAAGTAATGCCCGGCATGACCGTTCCCACCGATCTTGATGTTACCATCGCCCTAAAAACCAATCAGAAAAATCTAACACTATGCCCTGAATTCCCAAAGGAAACCACCATCCAGCCACTACCTGCTATAAATCAGGGCACAAACTTATATAAAATCAGATTTACCCGTTTAGGAGAAAACAAGATCACCATTACCTATGGCGATCACCTGGAAACATTAATGGAATTCTTTGTGACAGAGCCGTTGGAAACCTTGTATAAAAAACGCGCTTCATTCCTTGTCAACCATCAGCAGCACCGTGATTCCACTAAGTGGTACAATGGCCTCTTCTCTATTTACGATATGAAAAGCAAAGTGTTAAGAGGCCCCGATGACACAGACGGATTTGAAAAAAGCCGGCTGGCTTATGTCATTGCCTCCGACGATCCTGTTTTAGGTAAAGCCCCTTTTATTGCCGCAAAGAATGTTTTCTATCCTGATGTAAAAGAAATTGAGGCTATTGAATACTATGCAAAAAACTTTGTTTGGGGTGGTCTGCAACGTACAGATGAGGAGAAACTTTACCCATATGGCCTGTATGGTACGCCAGACTGGCATCATGGCCGCGATTCTTTGAAACGCAGCCAGAATTTAACTGACGTGAACAGGAACAAAATGCACATATGGCGTTCCTACGATTACCCGCACATCATGATGCTTTATTTTGAACTCTACAAAATAGCGAAGCTTCACCCAGGAATAACACATTACCTCGATCAGGATGGTTACCTGGAAAGGGCTAAAGAAACTGCAAAGGCTTATTTTAAATACCCTTATGAAATACTTCCCTGGTATGAAACGTACAAATGGGGCTGCTATAATGAATTACTGATGGTGGATTTAATTGCTGAGCTGGAGAAAAAAGGCTTCCAAAAGGATGCCGACGAAATCAGGGCTGAATGGGAGAAAAAAGTAAAATATTTCCTATATGATGATCCATATCCTTTCCGGTCAGAGTATGCCGTTGATGCTACGGCCTATGAATCGACACATGCTTTTGCGAAATATGCGGCGTTAAATACGATGCGGCCGGATAGCAACCTGTGGTATGACAAGAATTTCGATAAATGGTATTCCCATCCTGTAATTAAAGCTGAAGATGGCCTAAAGTTCATGAAGCGGGAGATCGCAGCAAATATAGCCAGCCGTGGGTGGTTAGAGACTTCTTTTTATTATTACGGCAGTGATTTCAGGGGTAAAAGCGACAGTTTTACACTTAGCTATATGTCTCCAATGGGTGGCTGGGCTATTCTGGACAATGCCCTAAACTTTAGTGAATATCCAGCGGAAGGCTTACGACTGGGCTATGGTGCTTACCTGAGTTCTTTTGCCCTGATCAACTCAGGTACCGCAAAAAGTAATTATGGGTATTGGTATCCGGGGATTGAAAATGATGGTGCTTCTGGCTGGGCATTTGAACCACAGCAGCAAGCGAATACCTGGATTGATAAACCACAGGGCAGAGGGCCATGGTATTACGACGGAGAGGTTGATTTAGGTTTCGGCGGAGCAACACGTGCTGCGGCAACGATTATTACTGAAGATCCTGTTTTTGGCGTAGTTGCTTACGGCGGCAATATGCAGAAAAATGGAAATATACTTTCGGTTATTCCGCGAGATGGGTTAAGGGCAAGGTTTTTTTATCATACCAAAGCAGATAAAATAGATCTGGTATTGCAACAGGATGGTTTTGCAAGAGAAAAGACAATCTCAGTTGATACACAGACAAAGTCTTTAGTTTTTACACTGGAGAACAGGGGGGTAGGCGATCATGTTACATCTTTAGAAATCAAAGGTCTGGATGGGAAATATGTAGTAAAGGTGGAAGGGCAAGATGAAGTAGAGGTGGTGTTCCAGAAGGGCGAAATGAAAGCCTTGCAGATACCCATTACTACTGAGCTAACATTGGTCACTTTAAAAGCTTTTTAATATAAATGCTTATGAACAGGTCTTCCACTCATTTAATCGAGTATATCCAGTTTTTCGTAACATTTAGTAATTGTATGTTTCATAATTAATTTATATTTTCTTCACAATGAGGTTTTAAGTCTAATGCGTTTCTAAAAAGTTTATAAGTTTGTTGTGATATTATGAGATGCTTTTATCTTCTATTTATTTTACTCCCTCATTCCAACGTCAATGCTCAGGAAACTTTGGAAACTGTTACAACACATGGTGCAGTAACCGCCAATATTATAAGAACTGGTTCTTTTACAGCAGTTCCAATAAGTTCACCAAGTGGATCGTCGATAGAACTTAGTTCTCCCGATAATGATATCGGCATCATCTTTAAAAGAAGTATAGGTGGTGGTTCAGGTGGTTGCTAAAAAGCAAGCTTGGGACGGGACTTGATATAGTCCTAAAAAATAAACAAAAACATATCAAACTTATTTATTTTAGGAAAATGAAAAGGAACGGGATAATTGCTGTATCATTAGTTGGTGTTTTTTTTATAGTATTCCATTGGTACAACAATTTTTTTAGTAAAGAATCGCTGGCAGGCGAGTATATCAATAAAAATTACAATTACGAAGGTATGCTTACGGAAATCCCTTATCAACCAGATACTTTAAGGCTTTATAAAAATAATAGCTTTACGAGTTCATTTTTTGGAAATGGAAACTATAAGCTTAAATATGATATTATGGGAACAAAAATTGAGCTTATTTATGATTATGAATTTGGTAAAGCAGGTTATACGACAATAATTACAAGACTTTACGGAGTTAATCCGAAGGTCATTTTAAATAAAGAGAAAGATCATTATTTTGAAAAAAAATGACAGCTAGTCTGGTTTATTTTCTCACGTTTAGTCATCCATCATGGCCAACTAGGCTATTCCGGATAATGCCATGGTATTCCGAGGGAGGGGTTGATCTTCAAACGGAACAAATAATTTTACGATTTAGTAGCTGTTCGGATTCAACAAACATGACATTTTAGTGTTTTTCATTTAATTGCAAAATGTTTGAATTGCTTAATTTTGTGTATGGAAGTGCGAGAAGATATGATTGGGTTTTATCAGCGGATTGATCAACCGCCATATGTTCATTTAACACCTGGGAGCCCACATATTAATGTTTTTGAACGCGCATCCTGTGTTGGGATCATACCTTATTCCCGAAGGGATTATTACAAAGTAAGCCTGATTATGGGAAAAGGCTACCTGGAATTTGCTGATAAAGTTATTCCTATTGACAGGCCTGCTCTCATGTTTTCCAATCCAATGCTTCCGTATCACTGGCAGCCGGAATCACCAGATCAGCAAGGGTGGTTTTGTATTTTTAATGAGGCCTTTATTCGGCAACGTGATGAGTTGTTAACTGAGCTCCCGATGTTTCAGTTAGATACCGATAAGGTTTACTACCCAGCCGAGACAAGTGTGTTAGAAATTTCTTTTTTTTTCCACAAGATGATGGAGGAAAACCAGGGGAACTATGCCCATAAGCAAGATATTCTGCGTAACTACCTTCACCTGATCGTTCATCATGCCCTAAAGATGGAGCCTGCCAGAAACTATGAACAGGGCTTAAATGCATCAGCCCGCATTACCTCACTGTTTATAGAATTGCTGAGCCGACAGTTTCCCATTGACTCCCGACAGAACGAACTAAAGTTAAGATCTGCCAAGGATTTTGCAGATCAGCTTGCTGTGCATACCAACCACCTTAACCGGGCGGTTAAAGAAGTAACCGGTAAAACCACAACTGAACATATTGCAACGCGTATACTCCTTGAAGCAAACGACCTGCTCCGCCATAGCGACTGGGCTATTGCTGAGATCGGTTATTGCCTGGGTTTTGATTATCCGGGGTACTTCAATACCTTCTATAAAAAATATACCGGTAGAACACCGCGCGATGAACGTAAACACCTTGTTTGAATATTAGAATTTTCTGTTTGAATAGTTTTATTTTAGTAGGAGAGGATCGCCTAATTTTGCTGTCTCAATTTGAATAAAATGAAATATAGAAAATTAGGTAATACAGATATTGAACTATCTGCGATCGGTTTAGGTTGCATGAGTATGAACCATGCCTATGGTGAGCCGGATAACGATGAATCTATAGCTACTCTGGAAAAGGCCATAGAACTTGGTATTAATTTCTGGGATACTGCTGACATTTATGCCAATGGCGCAAATGAAGAATTGATTTCTAACGTATTAAAAGTTAACCGTCAAAAGATTTTTATTGCCACAAAATTTGGTTTCCAGCTCCATACGGGAGGGAAATATTCAGCGTTTGATGGTTCTCCGGCATATATGAAGAAAGCGGTAGAGGCTAGTTTGAAACGCCTTCAAACTGATGTTATTGATCTTTATTATGCGCACCGGATAGATCCGAATGTGCCTGTTGAGGATATGGTTGGCGCTATGGCCGACTTGGTTACAGAGGGTAAGGTACGCTATATTGGCCTTTCCGAGGCTTCTGCCAGTTCCATCAGGCGAGCCCATGCTGTTCATCCCATCAGTGCTTTGCAAAGCGAATATTCTCTTTTGACAAGGGAAGTCGAAATGGAAATTCTTCCTGTATGCAAGGAACTGAACATTTCCTTTGTTCCATTCAGTCCACTCGCCAGAGGTTTGGTTACCAATACATTAGATATAACGACATTGAAAGATGGAGATTTCAGGAAAACACTACCGCGTTTCCAGGAAGCCCATGCGGATAATAATAAAGGATTAACACAAGAATTTGCAGCGCTCGCAGAAAATAAAAGATGTTCAGCTGCGCAATTGGCAATTGCCTGGGTATTGGCCCAAGGTCAACATATCATACCAATTCCAGGCACTAAACGAAGAAAATATCTAATAGAGAATGCTGGGGCAGCAGATGTGGAGATCACACCTGAAGATCTTCAACAAATTGAAACTTTACTGAAGAAATATCCTGACACTGGTGAGCGATATAATGCTGCAAACAATAAGTTTGTCGATAAAAACTGATAACTGCTGCCGGTTTATAAAAGTTGAATTGTAATTGATATATATAAACAACCTGGTCATTTGATCAGGTTGTTTTGGTATGATTTTGAACTCAACACAGAATGGAAGCTATAAAGTTTTCTAAAAATAGTATTCAAGGCTTCGATTTATATGATGAATCTAAGTCATCATCCAGGAGTACAGGGTGTTTGCTGTGTCCGGAAATTTTAAACCCTGTGGCAAAAAGAAAAAGATATAACAGTAAGTGGATAAACTAATGGCATATATAATGCCTTTTTTAAGAGAGGTTAAAGTAATCATAGCCTAGAATATTTATTTGTTTCCCGGTAATCGCAATAAATATATTCTGCTTATCTATAAAATGCAAATGTATTGTATGACAATTGCTTATACGTTTTGTGAATAATTACTTACACTAAATCGTATCACCAAAGCACAGATCAGGTTTTTTTAAGACCTGGAAAATCTTTAATAAGTTTTCCACATTTTAATATATTCTTGAACTCAGCTGGAATAGCTTACAGAGATTTTTTCGACCTCATCAATTTCTTCCCGTACAATACGACCATATTCCACGAATGAATAGGAGTACTTATTTTTTCTGTGAGGAGGTGGTATGAATATCGGGGCTGAATCCTGAGGAATAGTTTCTCTATTTTGTCAGTCGTTTCTCTTCATGAATAATTATCAACACACTTTTATTTACCACTGATTGATCAGGGAAATTGAAAAAATAACACCACTTACCCATTTGGATTTGATGGCCTTATGATCGCAAGACCTTGGCGAAACCTCCACCTTGAAAGTATTTTTAAGCCTCTATAATTTTTGTATTTTTGAAGTATAAATTAAGGAGGGGATAAATGGATTTCAAATTCCTGGCGCGTAACCGTTCTGTTCTTCTCTATGGAGCATCACTGGCTATACTGTTGTTATTCATGAAATGGCTGGAATGGCGCATGATAGTTATTGACCATGTCTTTGAGTTGTATGCCGGCATCATTGCTATACTTTTTACTGGTCTTGGCATTTGGCTGGCTAATAAACTATCCCGTCCTAAGACGAATATTGTGGTTGTAGAAAAACCGGTGTTTGTTAAAACCGATCATTTTGTATTAAATGAAGCTGAGATTGCGCGACTTCGTTTAAGTAAGCGGGAGCTCGAAGTTCTGCAGTTAATGGCCGATGGACTGAGTAACCTCCAGATTGCCGAGCAGCTATTTGTATCATTAAATACTATTAAAACCCATTCGTCTAAAATATTTGAAAAGCTCGAAGTGCAGCGACGTACTCAGGCTGTTGAAATTGCGAGAAAACGGAATATTATATGTTAACCCTTTCATATTAAAACTGCTTTTTTATTCAAATCACCCTAAAGTATGAGCAAATTAATGCAGCTATAACTCAATTTTGCAGTCGAAATTTTAAACAAAATCAGTATGAAAAAAAATGTACTTGTCTACGGCTTGATATCGGGAATTTGTGTGGCCACCTTCATGTCTTTCTCTGTAGCGTATTGCTACTCTACAAATTCTTTTGATGGGAGTATGCTCTTGGGATATACAGCGATGTTGCTGTCTTTCTCGCTCATCTTTGTAGGTGTTAAAAAATACCGTGACCAGCATTATAATGGCATAATTAGCTTCGGGAATGCTTTTTTAATGGCTTTGTATATGGCACTTATAGCTTCTACTTTATACGTTATAGGATGGATGATCGCTTATTATAATTTCTTTCCGGACTTTATAGAAAAATTAGCATCCTATCAATTAAGTCCGGCCAAAGTTAGTCAAATGACTCCGGATGAAGTTGCCAATGTTCGTGAGCAAATGGAAACTTTTAAAGATTGGTATGCTACACCTATTGGGGTTGCAGGAGCTACCTATATGGAAATATTACCGGTAGGACTTGTTGTCTCTTTGATTACTGCCTTAATTTTGAAGCGAAATAAACCCATAAATTAGCTTCCTTTAATACCTCAACATAGCAAATCCCACCAACATTCAAACTGGTATTGGCAAGGGGATGCTTCCTTTTCAACCCGCTTTCTTTTAGCAACCAAAATTGCTTGTTCCCTGACTTTTTCATGATCACGGGACCGATAACTCCACGCAGGAATTTTCCATCTAACTTAGCCATCTTATGAAGAATTTTAATTTAGACAAAGGTATAGAATAAATAATAAAAATAACAAATAGTTAATAATTTATTTTAATAGTGTCGTGTGTTGTCAACATTTGTCCTTTGTTATTTACCGTAAGTTTTAAGGGAGCGTCATTGGGGTAGGTCCGTAGTAAGTCCGGCCTGAGTCCGACCTGAGTCCGACCTAAAACAACTAGCTTAAAATAGTCGGACTCAGGTCGGACTCAGCACGCAGCTAGGTCGCAGCTACCCGAACGACGGTATAGCTTTTTTAGGGATTAGACAAATGGTTGTGACTTTGCAAACCAAAATAGATCAAACAAACATTCATTTGTTTTTACACGGTTTGAATATTCGAGGATCATTCGCTCTTTTCCCTGACGAGGTAATACTGAATTGCTTAATTCCATTTTTTGTTGTCGTTGTAATCTGACAACCATTTTTGGAACGTCAGGGGTGACAAGTTTGGACAAGCTTGGACAAGTTTGGACACGCCAGGCAAAATGTATGGCAACCATTAAAATTTAACCTACTTTCGATCAATGAACCAGATGCATTGGTCCTGAAAATTGTTGTAGTGCACATTTCTAAAAAAACTAAGATGATAACGAAACCTTCAAGAAAAGATCCATTTAACAGGAAAATTTGTATCCGGGGACAAGGTAATCTGGTGACGGCATTGCATTCAGACGTTCCGTGAAAATATATTTCAATTGATAATGTGAAGAACTAACCAATCACTGAGGTCTATCAGGGTATGCCTTTTAAACTATTTGATTGTTAAGAGCAGCCTCGCGTATCGCCAGCATTTTTTCACGTAGTTCGGCTATCGTCTTTTTTTTACTGGTTTCAATTTTTTTAAGCCAATACTTGGATCCTCCATCAGGATGGTGGCGCGAACCGAATTCCATGATATCGACCATCAATGGGATCAATTCCAATCCCTTATCACTCAGATAGAATAAAAATTTGGAGGCGTTGTGAGGAGATACCTTTTTAATGATCAATTCTTGGTTGATCAGCAAATTTACCCTGTCTGTTAAAACTGATGGGGCAATATTTTCGTCTGCGGCCTTCCATTCAAGCCAGGAATTTCTATCCCTAAAAATCATATCTCTCAATATCAATAGTGTCCATTTGTCGCCAAATATATCCAGCGAATAACTAATTGGGCAGGTGGATCTAGTTCCTATTGTTTTCATATTGTCACAAGGTAAAGTAGTATTAAATTGATACTACTAATTAGTCTACGTTTGTAGTATCAATTTAATACTACAAAATTATAGAATAAATGCATTTAAGCAAATTATTTTGAGCTTATTATGCTCATAATTATTGCAGTAAAATTTGGTTTTCTTACCGCTGAAAGCGAATATATTATAGTTCGGTTTCCATAAGAATAATTCACTGATTTACATGGTATAAATTAAAAACAAATCATCCGAAACAACATGAAAGCAATTCAATTGACAACTTATGGCGACCCGCTCAACACTTTAAAGTTGGTGGAATTACCAGATCCTTCAGCCCCGGAAAATGGTGAAGTTATTATCCGTATGGAGTACAGCCCTATAGATCCAAGCGATCTGATGCTGGCCAATGGTATCTATTTGCTGCGTCCCGAACTTCCAGCAGTGATTGGTGGCCAGGGGATAGGTGTAATACAAGAAATCGGTGCTGATGTAAACAATGTAAAGGTAGGCGACAGGGTAAGCCTTGCTTTTGGCACCTATGCTTGGTCTGAGTTGGTAAAAGCACCAGCTAAAGATTTATTTATTATTGCAGAAACACTGGATCTATTACAGGCCGCCATGATCTCCATTAATCCACCCACCGCAGTTTTATTGCTTGATGAGTTTGTTAAGCTGGAAAAAGGGGAGTGGATCGCTTTAAATGCAGGTAATTCCAGTGTTGCCAATACCATCATTGCCGTAGCAAAAGACCGTGGACTAAAAACCCTGGCTATTGTAAGAAGGAAAGAGGCTGTTGAGATCGCTAAAAATGCAGGTGCTGATGTCGTACTTGTAGAATCTGACCGCACCGCAGAAGAAGCCAAAGAAGCTACAGACGGTGCAAACATCAGGTTAGGACTTGATGCCGTTGGTGGTGCCGCCGCAGGGACGCTGGCTAAAATTCTTGGGATGGATAGTCATTTTGTGGTTTATGCAGGGCAAAGTACCTTACCGCCTGCGATTAGTCAGTTTGACCTCATCTATAAACGTATGGTGATCCGCGGATTCTGGATGTTCCTGCCACAGTACCTGCCAAAACTTTTCAATGCGAAGGAACAATCTGCTGAATTGATCGCCTCAGGGGCAATCAATGTTCCTATTGCAGCAACCTATTCTCTTGCAGAAATTACCGATGCAGTGGCCCATACGATCCGTGGCGAAAAGGTGATCCTCGACTTTACACGTCATTTATCCATTTAAAAAACACACAATGTCAAAGATTATTTTTATAACCGGTGCTTCACGTGGCTTCGGTAAATTATGGGCCAAAGCCCTTTTAGAACGTGGAGACAAAGTTGCTGTAACCGCCAGAAATCTTCAGGATTTAGATGACCTGGTTGCAGAATTTGGCATTGCGGTGCTTCCTGTTAAACTCAATGTTGATGATCGGGAAGCATGTCTTGTGGCGGTGCAACAAGCCAAAGACCATTTTGGCCGGATTGATGTATTGGTTAACAATGCAGGTTTTGGTTTATTTGGCCCCATTGAGGAAACTACAGAAGCGCAGGCACGCGCCCAGATGGAGACCAATTTCTTTGGTTTGCTTTGGTTAACACAAGCGATTGTGCCAGTGATGAGGGAGCAAAAAGGGGGGCATATTATCCAGGTGTCGAGTTTCCTTGGACTCATCACTAACCCAGCCCTTGGTCTTTATAACGCCTCTAAACATGCAGTTAATGGTTTAAGTGAAACACTAGCTGCCGAGGTGGAAAGTTTCGGAATCAAGGTGAGTTTGATTGAACCAAATGGCTACTCAACCGACTGGGCAAGTGCATCGGCTGTTCAGACCATACCTTCTGAGGTTTACGATTCGCTTAGAACCGCGGTTGCTAATGCTTTAACCCCTGATAGCTGGGGTGAACCAGAAAAAACAGTATCTGCCTTTTTAGAACTTATTGATAGCAAAAACCCTCCTTTACATTTCTTAATGGGTAAAAATGCATATCCTGCTATTAAAGAAGTGTATAGCAATCGCTTATCAGAATTTGAGCAATGGAAGGAGGTTTCTATTGCGGCACATGGATAATCAGCAAGCATTCGAAGAACTTGAATTAAAGTGAAGATCATATCAGAATCTAACTGAGTACTTTTTCTCTGACAGCTGTAATTTCTCTATTAATAGGTGATTATAGATTTTTGATCAGGGGATTGGTAAAAAATACAGCCGTCAATTCTTTTTGGACTGATGGCTGTATTGCTAAGCTACTCCTCCAATCGGATAATGAGTAGTTTATTCATTGTAGTGATCGTCACTCTTTTTTTGGGAGTAAATCCCAATTCGTCAAGCCACAATCCACTCAATTTGATTTCGGGTACTGTGGTTTGGCTCCAGCGGTTAAATTTGATGATTGGTTGAATTTTTAAGCTTCTGACCTCTGGTCTTTTGCTTTCTTTCTTCTCGGGTGTTCGCATAACTATTAGAAGATTTTAAATAACTAACCTGACAGTGCTGCGAACACCCAAGATTCTTGAAATGTGCAGGACTTGCACCTGCTCTCTGCCAGGTATATTTTAAACAATAAAGTTTTCATCTTAATTTTTCTATGGGTTTGTTCGCGTAACAAATATAATAACCTAATCAGTTAAATCAAAAATGATCGAATTCGTATCGTTTTTTTCTTTTGATGCTCTATTATTCAGCCTGTTCATCATGGGTTTTATTGGCAGGATTTAGTCTTCATTATCTGCAACAGTAAATCTGGCTTTAATATGGTTTCTTGAAGACTTGAATTAAGAAAGCCATCTCAACTTTGCGGGCTTATGCTACGCCATGAACCATGAAGAGCGAACACCCCTCATCCTGTAAATTTATCAGGATGCTGAAATAGTTGTTACCACCATCCTTTACCATTAGCTCTTCCTTTTGCCAATTGTTGTCATCTATTGTAGGTCTTCTTATAAAACAATTAAAATAAATTACTTTTTCACCTTTATCATTGTAAAAACCAATGTATTGTCTATAGTAATCTGGCAGCGGCTTGATCATTTTTTTATCCACTAAAATCCCATTTGAGTCTTCTTTGCCTGTTGCGAGACATTCTTGAAGAATCTTTTCAGCTTTGAATATTTCTTCAATAGTAGGAGTGAATCTTCTGGATTTGTTATCGTATATTTTACTATTAGCAGAAAATATAATTCCTGAAAAATTTACGGTTTGCAGATATAAATTTTCACTTCCCTCTACCTCCCTGAGATTATAAGTATAGCCATTAAGAGATTTATTAGATAAATCTGTACATGCTATAAAGCACAAGGCGGAAATCAGCATTCCTGTTATATAATGCAAAATTTTGCTCGTTGAGCTTGAAAGCGCCTTACATTCCATATTTTTCAAAGTCAGCAATTTTCATCAATGTATTTACGGAAGCAAAATATTATACCACAGTATAATTATCCTTTTATGTTATCTATTACTTTCTTGCGGTGAATATAGCCCCAGTCTTTTAGTGCATTTACTAAGGGTGCTAAAGTAAACGTATGTGCGGTCGGCAGGTATTCTACCGAAGGAGAATAGGTATCGGATAATTTCCGGGTAACAAGAAAATTTAGCTCCAGTTCTTTCAGTTCCTTAGAAAGCATACGGTCGCTGATGGCCTCTACATTTCTCGCTATTTCTTTAAAACGGTGATTCCCTGCCAATATACTGATGAGGATAGGCAATTTCCATTTGCCCTGCAAGAGATAAAGGGCATCTTTCACTGCCTGCAAATCTTTTCCTGTACAGGTAGTTTCGTACACCAATTTTTGTAATTGTTCCATATCTGACTTACCTCTATGTTAGCACTAACCTTAAGTTTAGTACTTACTATTCGTAAGCAAAAATAGGTAATTTTGACCTATCATTTTAAAAGTAAAAATATGGCAACGTATATGTTAGCAGAAATACAGGTTAAATTTGGCACAAGTAATTTGGAGAAATATCAGGAAACGATGATACTCATCAAACAGATCTTTGAAAGCGAAGGCATTATGCTACGCCATGGAATGCTCACGAAAGCGGGTAAGCTCTACAAAGCTTGGAATCTTTGGCAGATTGATGATTTTGGGCATGTAAGCAGAGCAATGGAAAACGCTGCCAATCATCCGGATTTACTGGCCGCAGTTACCGGAATGGAAAACTGTGTAGAGTCCGAAACGGTTCATTATTTGGATAGCCTGCCTTTTTGACCTGGTTTTAATTGACAATAATGAACTTCCTTTTCCATCTACTTTTGAAAGTGTATATGGGCATAAAAAGATGAATAATATCGTTCACAACCGGATTAATAACTAAAAGAAAATGAAACCATCATAAGCTTACCAGTAACAGACAGCAATGAATAAGCTTATGATAGCCTCATCGCCTTTAAAAATCAATTATATACTGATGAAACCATCATAAACTTTTCACTAACAAACAGCAATGAATAAGCTTATGATAGCCTCATCACCTTTAAAAATCAATGATATACTGATGAAAAATAAAACCATATTAGTAACTGGCGCAAATGGATATATTGGGAATGCCGTATCAAAAGCTTTTGTACGTGCAGGATGGAAGACCTATGGTTTAATAAGAAATGAAAAGTCTGCCTTGGATTTAGCCCGCAATGAAATTTATCCCATCATTGGTACACTTGAAAACCTAGCATTCTTAAATTCTGTAAAGGATGTAGTTTTTGATACGGTTGTTTCTAACACCGAGGATTGGAATAATCCCGATGCCCATTTGGAGAAAGTAGAAATAATGCTTTATACCCTGGCAAAACGGAGTGTGGATGCAGGTATTCGTCCATTGATCATGTTTACCAGCGGCTGTAAAGACTACGGTAGAATGAAGGAAGTTCATGGGGACGAAAATCTTACGGGCCATACGGAGTTGAGCCCTGTCAATCCTCCTGCTGCATTGGCCAAACGCGCGGCATTGGGCATTAAATTAATGCAAGATAGGACTTCTGGTTTTGACAGCCTGGTATTAAGACCGACCATTGTTTACGGCAATTCATCAAGTCATTATGGAACACTGTTTGATCTGGCGGCTGAATCTAAATCTACCTTAACACTAATCGCAAATGCTAATGCTATTATGCATTCACTTCATGTAGATGATTGTGCGGAGGCATATGTCGCATTGGCTGAACATCCGTATCGGGAAGAAGTATCACATCAGGCATTCAACATTTCCAATACCCGATATGAAACTGCTGAAGAGATAGGAATGGCTTTGGCAAAATTCTATCATTTGAATTTAAATTTACTTGCACCAGAAGCAGAAATGAACCTGGATCTTTCAGTGCATTCGCTCGCCAATTTCTCCCAATGGGTCGATTCTTCAAAAATCAGGGAGCTTACCGGATGGAATGAAAAGAGAATCAGTTTCACAGATGGAATAGAACAATACCGTATGGCGTATGAGACATTTTCATCACAACTTTGATCCAAACAGTTGCTTTATTCTGTATGGTATTTTTTATGCTTGGGATGATTATCGACAGACCTAAAAGATATCTCCCTTATGTTGAATTTCTCAGGATGTTTGAATTGAAGGAGAGACTCCCTTTGAAAACTTTGAAAAGGACAAGAATTGGAGGCACCATAATATTCTGCTTCCATTTTTTGATATTTTTAGCAGCTGAATTACCTATTTGCTATTTTTTTGCAGGATGTAGTTTTCCGGTTTGAGGAAGAAAATAGATTGATTGATTTTCTGATGACATCCTGCTAGGAAATGGTAATCCTGAATTAAGAGCCACAGATCTACTTAACTGGTTATGTATTTAGAGGAAATTAGTAACAATAACGTACGGTCTGATTTGGCCTCGTTGTAGTTTTCTTTTAAAAGAGAACTAATTTGATTATTGTTAAACTTGACTGCGGCCATTTGCAGTATTTGGAATGAAGCCATTTCAATACTTTCTATATTCTGCAGGTAAAAAATGATTGATAGATCTTGAAGTTCGGCCTCCCCGGATTGCTCTTGAATTGCCTCATAGGCATCATTTATCAAACCTGTTAGACCGTGTATACTACCAATAGAAACTTCAGCATCCAACAAAGTATAAATCATTTGCATTCTGGCTACCTGTTTCTGCACATCATTGATGGTTTCATGGATTGCATTTTTGAGATCGGAAAACTGTGCCTGGTCAGCGATTTCTGGAAGTTTTGCCAGGAGATGCATTTTTGCAGCATATATACGATCCAGGTGCGTTAAAAAAAAACGGTTGAGCCCGCTGGGACTGAGGTTCATGCGCTCCCATGAATTTGGTCGATTTGATTTTTCAGTCATAACTTTCCTGTTTAGCCTAATATAACAATTCTTTTACTCTATCTATGAGTAAATCGAGATTGAATGGCTTAGTGATAAACGCATCTGCCCGGCAGTCTTTTGCAATTAAGTCAAGGTTGTTTTCCGCTGAGACGAGCATGACCGGAATCTGTCCGATTCCTGGAGATGACTTGAGCGCTGTACATATTTCTGCTCCATTCTTAGTGGAGCCCTTAATCCTTACGTCGAGCAGGATCAAATCTGGCTGAAGTATCATTACCTCTTCGGTACTTGTACCGTTTGGTTTCAATATGGGGCTGAATCCTTCTTCTGAGAAGAGAATCTCCAAAATGGACATGATATTAGGGTCATCTTCTATAATAAGGACTGTTTTGCTCATATGTTATGTTTAATTGGTCAGCGAACTTCATCGCGCCAAATTGTTCTTTTCCTGATTTTGTGCACATTTAAAGCAGCTCAAAAACGTCTATGCCGTAGACCTGTAGAAATAGCTTTTTGAAATGTGCGGTAGAAGTGTACCCGGCTACAGATGAAATTTCACCTAGCGTGCGGTATTTCCCGGAAGAGATGGCTTCCCAGGCTAATTGCAGACGTATAGTTCTGACCAGCTTGTTTGGCGTAGTGTTCATAATCCGGTTCACCTGGCGGAAGAGTTGCCGTTGGCTGATGGCCATATCTTCACTTAGCATTTTCAGGCTGATCTCCCGACTGCCTGTATAACGTCGGATGAGTGCTTCGAACCTGTTCAGCCAGAGTTGATCTTTAAGATCAATTGATGAATTGCCACCCATCCATTTGAGGTTGGAATCATCTGGACTGATCACGGGCATGATGAGTTCGATATCTTCCGAAAACCTTTTCATCTGCTCAGTATTTAATTGAGAAAAGATGGCTGATACCCGTTCGGGCCCGTCAATCTGTTTTTTAAAGGTTACATCTTTCGCAATAGCAAATATGAGTTTGTCGCGCTCAATGGGAACAGCAGTCCAAAAAAGCCAGACGATCACGCCATCCTTGGTGAGGAATCTGTTCTCAAAGCGGAATACCAATTCACCATTGCGCAATTCTTCCTGCTTTTTGGCAGAGAGTTCCCTGTCATTTGGATGGATGAAAGATTCGATGGGGGAGGCGAGCAGTTCCGCAACCGAAAAACCAAGAACTTTTGATACCGCCGGGTTTATTTTTTTGAAATATCCATCATATCCTGCAATGCAAAGCAAGTCTGGTGATAGGTCAAAAAATAATTCCAGATCGAACTGGTTATCTCGTATTTTGGTTGCCATTCTGGAATACATAAGTTGCCGCCTTTCCTTATCTTTTTGTGAGGCAGAACGGCAAATTAGGGTTATTGTTTCATAAACTTTACTTCCTTACCCATTTTGGCAACTTTGGAAATGAACTGGCAATTTTGTTGTGAATTTGAACTGCTTTTGCAATATGTTCATATTGGCAAAAGCAAAAATGGGCTAAGTGCTGTTGCGTAAAACTAGGATGGGGATGCCTATAAATCTAACTAAAAATTCTAAGGATAATTTCTTTCTGAAGGGATAGCCTTTTTATGGACAGGAAGCAAACTGTCTTGTATACCTTAGGACAAGCAGAGCAAGAAAGTCCATCTCAAAAGGCTTTTTTAAATAGGCGTCGAAACCCATTAATTTATAGGTTTTATCAATATCATTATTGCAACTGGAAGCGATTGTACAAACACCTGATATTAACGATTTGACTTGTTTATTCCACAACGCAGGTTTTAGCAAGTCGTAGAAACAATCGATGATAACTAAATCCGGATCATAGTGGATGAGTTTGTTCTCGAAATTAGCACCTTCTCCAGGAAAGGCGCTGACAGTATAACCTAAATCATTTAATGCAATGGTCATGACATCAAAAATAGCGGCGTTGGGCTCGTGAAGAAATATCTTTTTCATGCCTTTCGTCCGAAAAAGATAAATTCACCATGCTGGTGAAATATTTTAGGGATAATTGAAGGTACGTAAAATTATCTGATAATCAGTATTTTATTTAGCATAAACGAATGCCGTCACTTTAATTTAAGGATGTATTGGAAGTAGAGAAAAGTTAAATGAATAATCTGCCTGATGTTTCTTCCGGCAGGCAGGTTGGCTATGCTCAAAAAAACCACAATTACCGCCACAGTGACGCTACCTATCCGATGAAAGGAACATTTGGAAATTGCGGGATGTGGTAGGGAAAGAATTATTCATAGAGAATCTGCGTAGAAATGGTTTGAAGCTGGATGAGAATTTCATTATCCTTCTTTTATAGGAATCCGACAAAACCTTTGTCTTTACCCATGACTTTAAAAAGGTCTTTGATGTTAAAAGTTCAGTTCGTGATGAAAGTGAGCAGTTGAAGGAATTATCCATACTTGATTCGCTAAAGCTGTTAACTATTGACGAAATGGAAACCGTAATTGAAAAATCCCAACTATCGTTATAGTTATTTATGCCTGGACCATCAAACGAACTCATTCAAAAATTGGGGGCATTTGTAGCCCCTTTCGAGAGAAGAAATAGCCTAAGCACAAACGGAGCAAAATTGTCTGTTAAACCTGAAGAGGAGGTACAGTTGTTGGCACATTGCCTATCCAGCCTTGGTACGCCAGATGATGCACGTTTTACCACATTAACAGAATCAAAGGATTTGCAAACTGATGTTCTAAAGGTGCTGAAATAAGAAATGCCACCCAAATGGGTGGCATCCTCAGTGGCGGAGAGTGGGGGATTCGAACCCGCGGACGCTGTTACACGTCAACAGTTTTCAAGACTGCCGCAATCGACCACTCTGCCAACTCTCCGGCGCAAAAGTACAAACTCTGTTCAATTCTGCAAACTGTTCCTGCCTCAATTGTGCTTTTAAGGCTGCTAATACGCATAACCTACAGATAACGAGCAAGAATAATTTTTGAGATTTTTAACTAAAGACGGGAAAAACATAAAAAACAACGTTATCTACACTGATTCTGGTTGAAAAACAATCAAACTGAAGAGCTAAAAAAACCTTTTAGAAATTCTTCTTATCGGCTGATGGAACCGTAAAGAAGAATGTGGTCCCAAGGCCAAAATCACTTTTCAGGTAAATCTGTCCACCATTCAGCTCCACAAATTCCTTACAAAGCACCAATCCCAAGCCGGTTCCTTTTTCTGCGGCTGTACCGGGGGTAGAGAACTTATTGTCGATCTTCAGCAAATGATTCTGATGATCACCTTCAATCCCGATCCCGGTATCTGTTACAGAAAACAAGACTTCGCTGGCTTTATTTTCGGCTTTCACGGTGACCATACTATTGGCATAGCTGAATTTAATCGCATTGGAAATCAGATTTCTCAATACCGTTGCAATCATCTGGTAATCCGCCATGATGTGAAACTCTCCCACATATTCCATAGTTACTCCTATCTTTTTAGCATCGGCCATAGGAGAGTTGAGCTCTTTTATTTCTGAAAGCAATTCCGGCACAGCGATTACCTCTGGATGAGGCTTTAGTGCTCCGGTTTGGATTCTTGACCAGTCAAGCAAGTTTTCTAAAAGCGCATATGCCTGCTTTGCAGATTCATTCATACGCTGGGCCATTTGCTGTATTTTAGTCGTGTTCAATTTATCTGCATTCCGGTAAATCAATTCACTGAAAGCAAGCAACGAGGTAAAAGGGTTCTTTAAATCATGAGCAATAATAGAGAAAAGCTTATCCTTGGTACCATTCAGCTCTTTCATTTGCCCTTCAGCAAGTTTCAATTTTGTCACATCCTGGCAAATGATGAGGTAACTGGATTCTCCAGGGATAACTGAAGATTCAGGAATTACCTGGAGTGCGTAGAAATAACTTTTGCCATCCTTCTGCAGACTGAAACTACTTTCCTTCATCGTCCCACTTTCCTGAACCTGATCAATTACGGGCAACACTGCACTATAAATGCTGCTTTTTTCTGACAATGGATCAAGTGTTGTCGTTTCAGTAAGCAACTGTTTTGCTGCACTGTTCATATATATGCAGTCAAGTTTATCATTCAATCGTAAGATTAACCCTGGCATGTTCTCTGCCAGCGTACGGTAAGTTTCTTCTTTATCTTTCAGGTTTTTAAAGATCAATTGGGTAGGACTAAGGAATCCTGTTTCTACATTGGCCTTATAAATCAGAAAAAAGGAAATGAGCTTGGCATAATGTCCAATCTCATTTGCTGTACTGTAATTAGATACATATAACGTAAAACAAAACTCACTCAGAATGGTAAAAATAAGGGAACTGAATAACAGCTGATAGATCGGGGGACTAAAATTCCGTTTGTTCTTTATTAAAAGATAGCCAGCCAGAATGAGCGTCGCTATAATTACATATTCTGCATAAATTTTGAATGGCGTTTGTCCCATACCTTCAATGTAACATACCGGGAATACATTCCAGACCAGTATGGTTAATATCACCAGGGTACTTAAGAGGAAATATAAAAGGAATACGAGATCAGGCTTCAGTTTTCTGTTTGGTTTCAGAAAATAAAAACCCGCCACAAGTGTAACGGCTTCCAGAAAACGTGTAGCTACCCAAAACTGATTTGCAAAAAATGATGGTCCCTCAATTATCCTCATTCCTTTGTAGGTGAGGGTGTGCAGCAAATCAAGCGCACCAACAAAAAGATAAGATATACCGACAAAACGCAGGTAGTTGTTGTCCTGCATCACCCGGGTATTCCAGGCGACAATAAATACAGCAAAGGCTACAACAATGGAAAACAGTTCAATAACTGTATGAAAAAGCAGGTAACTCTCCTGTATGCTGAAATAAAAGATGAGTAATAAGACGATGACAGCAAATACGGTTCTATAATTGCCTTTTATAAAATGGATCAGAAATGCCAATGTTTGAGTTTAAATTTTATCAAAAAACAAATTATTATTCTAAGGTAGAATGATCTACATACTGATGCAGTATATCACCCTTGTTCTCACACAAATATAGGTGCTACCATCCATGAATAGGAAACATTTATTATGGAATATCAGACATATTATTTTTGAAATGGCTAAAACCTGTGGGAGATGTTTGAATATGAAATTGCTCCACTTTTACTGGTATCTGATTTGCCCCTGATGTATCTACAGGCATGAGTCAGAACTGAATTTCGGGAAAGGCTTGTAATGGAAAATTTTCCGGCAGCTGGTAAGCCTGGATTATTACCTGAGCAGGTAACTGTCGATGTCCAATAACAGATCGCTGGACCGGTATACCTTTAAACGATTCTTTAACTCTACAACATGGTCTTCATATGCTTTGCATTTATAAATTACTGTTCCATTGGAAGTATTGACTATACCTATAATCTGACGACTACCACTCTGAAAGTCATTGTGCTTAAAAAGATGCTCAAATAGCTCACTTTTTAAAACATGATAGTTTTTATCTGCATCAATAAATATCATCTTATACATCAGATTCGGATTTGTGGAGGAGAAGTGTTTTTATGAAGTTTATAGTATTATTAAAAAAGATCACAGGTCTTTTACCAGAAATTCACCTTACCATTGATCCAATCTTATCCGGTTAAATTAAGGTAAATTATTGTTTTGACCCAATAATGATCATGTCGGTTTTTAAAACAGCCGGACCAGCATTTTGGTTTCAAATTTCTTTTTTAGTTTCTCCTGAATAAATTGCAGGAATAGGAGTGGATATTCAATTTACTGTATACCAAATCAGCTAATGAGTTGAACAAAGAAATGGTCTTTATTCAATTCATCAGCTGACTTTATGTGATAAGCTTTACGCTATTATTTTAAATATAATTTGATTACCTACACAGTGTTTGATCACGTTTTAATCTGCATACTGGTCTTTCCCAAAATTGTCGCTGTACATTTTTAATTTGGCTTTAAGAATTTTACGGGCAACATGGATCCTGGTTTTGACAGTGCCAATTGGTATTTGCAACTCATCGGCAATCTCATGATACTTAAAGCCCTCAAAGTATTTCGTAAACGGAATATAGTATTCAGCCGTCAGGGTACCCATCGCATTTTCAATGTCCTTTCTGACAAACTTTCCTTCTCCCTGATTACTTGATGCACTGCAGGAAAGCTGTACTGATGTCAGGTCTTCTGCAGTAGTTACCACAAGACGTTTTCTGACCATACTACGGTAATCATTGATAAATGTATTTTTCATTATCGTGAACATCCAGCCTTTTAAATTGGTTCCTTCTTTATAAAGCTGTACATAACGCAACGCCTTGATCAAGGTTTCTTGTACAAGATCATCGGCATCATCCGCATTCTGGGTAAATTTAAAGGCAAATTGGTTGAGTTGGGGGCGAAGTCCGCAGATTTGTGAATTAAATGATATGTTGTTCATAGGTAGATGTATATGTTTTTCACATTAAATTATACAACTGATATGCCAGTATGACCATTCTAATCAAAAGAAGAATAAAATGCTGAAAATTTTAAGTTTTCTATGCCAATTAAATTATTTCTTGGAGTTAAAGGCATAAAGGCCAAGATTTGGCCGGATTTTTATAAGCGCATATTTGTACTCCAATCTTGAATATTTCTAATGCTGAGTACTGTAAAATGCACAGCTCATCAAATTATTGTGGCAAATGTCAGAATAGGTTCTTTTTAAACAGTTATATTTTATGCTTAAGAATAACTGTGCCGGTAGTTTATGTATCTTATTTTATGGTTATACCAAATTATCGTATTCTCCGCTATGTGTAATAATCCTCTTGTCATGTGATTTCCTCTGGATGTTTCTCAGTGTATCCTAATGGACGACTCAAATGAAATAGTTGTCGGGAAGTATATTACAGCAGTAAATCAATGAAATATGATAAAGAGCAAAAAAGAGATTCAATTGCATTATTGATAATTTGAAGACAAATGACCTAAAAATCAACCAATTACTTTGGATTGTTGAAATATATAATTAATACTACTAAAAACATAGGAATTATAGTTTTAAATAGTATCTTTGTGCCATTAATAGAATACTTATCAAGAAAGGTGGAGGGAATGGCCCTGCGAAACCTTAGCAACCGTCCTCAGGGAAATGGTGCTAATTCCTTCCCGGTTTACCGGGGTAGTTAAGTCAGTTGAATGCTATAACATTAATGTTTATGATATGCAGGCACTTCTGATTTACAGGGGTGTTTTTTTTTAGGCTGAACCAAAAATAATTGACAAGTAGTATTTGAACTTTAATAAAAAGACCAATGAAAAAAACTTACAAATTAAATTTCGACGCGCTGGTAATCATTCCTGATCATCAAACTCTTCCCATGTGTTTGGAGACCTGTTGTTGCTGACAGCTCTATAACGAAGGGCTATCGCTGCCCAATCTGTAAAATTTACTAAAAGCTATAAAAAATCGCTCCCGTAGCGAATGGGAATACTATGCCCTGTTTTTTATGGCACTCATTAACTATTACCTAAATAAGATCATCATGTTCAACAAAATCAGGCTGACAGTAATATTGTTATTGCTGCTGCTTTCACAATTTTCACAGGCACAGCAGATCGTTGCATCAGGCGCCGTGAAATCTTCAACAGGGGAAACTTTACCTGGTGTCTCGATCCTCGTAAAAGGAACGAAACAGGTCGTAACGACCGATGCAAACGGAAAGTTTTCTATCTCATTAACGGGTAAAAGTACACTTGTACTTTCCTTTATCGGGTTTTCTTCAACGGAGATCGTAGTGGATAAGAATGCCGGAAATCTAAATATCATTCTTAAAGAAAATGAAAATGCGCTGAATGAAGTTGTGGTCACGGCACTTGGCATTTCCAGGCAAAAGAAGTCACTGGGATATGCCGTTCAGGAACTCAAAGGTGATAACCTGACAGAAGCTAAGGAAACGAATCTGGTGAATGCCCTTGCCGGAAAGATTGCTGGTGTGAGGGTAACCAATAGCCAGGGAGATATGGGATCTTCCAGGATCGTGATCCGTGGCGAAACTTCCATTTCCGGAAATAACCAGCCTCTTTTTGTGGTAGATGGAATTCCGGTGGATAACTCGCAGCTGAATTCAGCCGGTGCAAGGGATTATGCCAATACCATTTCAGATATCAATCCCAATGATATTGAGTCGATGAGTGTACTTAAAGGCCCCAATGCCGCAGCACTTTATGGTTCCAGGGCAGCAGCAGGGGTAATCCTGATCAAGACGAAATCGGGCAAATCTCAGCAAGGCCTGGGAATTAATTTCAATTCTAACGCAGTGATGGAAAGTTTGCTGACCCTTCCGGAATACCAAAATGCATTCGGACAAGGTTCTGAAGGAAAGTTCAGTTATGTAGATGGTAAAGGTGCAGGAATAAACGATGGGGTGGATGAAAGCTGGGGCCCTAAACTGGATGGCCGTTTGATCCCCCAGTTTTATTCTAATGGAGAGGCTGTTCCTTTTGTCGCGCATCCTGATAACGTGCGGGATTTCTTCCAGACAGGCTATGCATTGACAAATGGGATTTCTATTGCTGATGCCAGCGGAAAGATCGATTACCGCTTGTCTTATAATAACCTGAAACAGGTGGGTATTGTACCGAACTCTGGTCAGGGGAAGAACTCTTTTGCTTTAAACACGACCCTGAGGTTAACCCCTAAGCTGACCATTACTGCAAATGCGAATTACAGTAAGCTTTCATCCGATAATCTGCCGGGAACAGGCGGATCAAGGTCGACCAGTACCATGCTGCAGTTTGCCTGGTTCGGAAGACAGGTGGATATCAACCGTCTGAAGGATTATAAAGATGAGAATGGCAATACCTTTAACTGGAATAACAGTTATTATAGTAATCCTTATTGGGTAGCCTATGAAAATACCGTATCTCAAAACAGGAACAGGCTGATTGGTAGTGTGGGATTAAATTATAAGATTATTGAAGGACTGAATTTTAACTTCCGCTCGGGAACAGATTATTACAATGACCGCCGTAAAATCAGGATCGCCTACGGGACTAATGGTACGCCATTCGGTTCGTATACAGAAAGTGCATTTACCGTAAATGAAAACAATACCGATGCGACTTTAAATTATACCAAACAATTCAATTCGGATTTCAGCTTTGAAGCCCTGATTGGTAGCAATATCCGTTCGCGGTATATTGAGCAGAATGACCAGAGCGCCCCAAGACTGGCCATCGCCGGTTTGTATACTTTAAATAATTCCAGAGACCCGCTTACTTCATCCAATATTTACAGCGACCTGAAATCGTATAGTGGATACGCATCAGGACAAGTTGGTTTCAGAAACTACCTGTTCGTGAATGTTACTGCCCGTAACGACTGGTCTTCAACTTTACCCGCGAAAAACAGGTCATATTTTTATCCTTCCTTTAATGGAAGTCTGGTGCTGACTGAAGCTTTTGATATCAAGAGTAATTTCCTTGATTATGCAAAAATCCGTGGCGGCTGGTCGAAGGTGGGTAAAGATGCAGATCCGTACCGTTTGCAAAATACCTATGTGTTCGGTGCGCCATTTGGTACCAACCCACAGCTTACCCCTTCAGCAACTGATTTGAATCCTGATCTTAAGCCGGAAACCACTACGTCTTCTGAGATTGGTGCAGAGGCTGTATTATTAGATAAAAGATTACGCCTTGATGTGAGTTTATACAATACGAACAGTTACGACCAGATCCTGAGCGTTGATGTGAGTCAGAGTACTGGTTTCCGCTCGAAATTAATGAATGCAGGTAAGATCAATAATAAAGGAATTGAAATCCAGTTGGGTGTAACCCCAGTTAGGTCTGCCTTCAAATGGGATATTGATCTGAATTATGCAGCGAACAGGAGTAAGGTGATTGAACTGGATAAAGAAGGTTTGTTACAAAATTATGTGGTGGCTACAAGTTCTGCACAGGTGATTGCTGCCGTAGGGCAACCTTATGGTACGCTTTTCGGTAATGCTTACCTGAGAAACAGCAATGGTGAGATTGTGGTGAATGCCACTGGGGCACCACAAACTGATCCGACTAAAAAAGTGCTGGGTAAATATACGCCCGACTGGATTGGTGGGATTTCAAATACCTTCAGTTATAAAGGATGGAGCCTTGGCGTGTTGGTTGACGCAAGTTTTGGCGGCTCTATTTACAACGGCACCTATGCTACAGGAACCTATACAGGGGTTCTGGCGTCGACACTTCCGGGCAGAGCGGCAGAATATGGGGGAATTTCTTATTACTATCCGGGTAACCTGAAAGCCAACGGAACAGTGAAACTGGAAACAGGTACAGCCGCTCCTGAGGGGGTAACCGTGTATGACGATGGAATTATTTTCAATGGGGTGACCGCCGATGGAAAGCGCAATGAAAAAATACTTCCTGCACAGCAATATTATAAGTCATTCCGCACAATTGATGAAGCAAATATTTTTGATGCTTCCTATGTCAAATTGCGTGAGGTAAAACTGACTTATAACCTTCCGTCTAAACTGGTTCATTCCTTAAGCCTTCAGGGCGTATCTGTCGCACTCGTAGGGCGCAATCTTGCGATTCTCCACCGCAACACTACAGATATTGATCCGGAAGTTGCCTTCAATACCGGTAATGGCCAGGGATTGGAAAGTCTGTCTAATCCAACTACACGCACCTACGGTGTCAACCTGAATATCAAATTTTAATACAACCTGTCATGAAAAAGAATAGACTCTATATATTTGCTGCATTTGCCCTTTTCCTTGCTTCCTGCAGCAAAGAGCTGGATGAGATTAATATCAATCCCAATGCAACTGAAAATGCACAACCGGATTACCTGTTAACCGGTGCGATCAAAAATACTGCAGATACCTATTGGGGAACAACCAATAATATGAATTCCAGCCTGCTGTTCGCACAGCACTGGGCAAAAGTGCAATATACGGAAGAGGACCGTTTCGTGTTCTCCAACAGCAGTTTCACGGCCTTGTGGTCTACTGGTTATTCACAAAGTATCACCGGTTTTAACAAGATTATTGAAATTGGGACGAGCACCGACAACTCCAATTACAGGGGAGTGGCTTTAACGCTGAGATCATGGGTGTTCCTGTTGCTTACAGATGCTTATGGCGATGTGCCTTATAATGAAGCCGGAAAGCTGAAACAATTTATTACACCAGCCTATGATAAACAGAAGGATGTATATTATGGATTGCTTGATGATCTGAAGGCGGCGAAAACAGCATTGGATCCTGCAGGAAAAACGATTGCAGGCGATATCATTTACAGTGGCAATATCGACAAATGGAAGAAATTTGCAAATTCCCTGAGATTGCGGATTGCGCTTCGCATTGCTGACCGTGAGCCGGTAAAAGCACAGCAGGTAATTGATGAGATTAAAGCGGATGGGGATCTGTATATCAGTGATAATACAGAAATTGCACAGCTGATTTATCAGATTTCACCACAGCAGAATCCGGTGAGTGCACAGTTTGATACACGTGACGATTACAGGATCAGCAAGACAATTGTGGATAAGCTGTTCGGCCTGAGTGATCCGCGATTAGCTGTGTTTGCGAGCAAGACCCAAACAGCTACTCCGGAAGAATATGTGGGCTTACCGAATGGACTGACCAACTCTGAAGCCAGTAACCTGGGCTTTGCGAAAACCTCTAAACCAGGAACTTATTTTCTGGCAGCCCAGGCACCTGCAGTGATCTTTAGCTATGCGGAATTGTTGTTCGACCGTGCGGAAGCAGCTGCCAGAGGATTTACTTCTGAAGATGCAGCAGCACTGTATAAACAAGCCATTACCGCTTCACTTAAACAATATGGTATTTCTGATGCCGCTATTACAACCTACCTGGCCAGAGCAGGAGTACAGTATGATGCCAGTAATTATAAGAAATCTATTGGAGAGCAAAAGTGGATCGCCTTGTTTGGTCAGGGCATGGAAGCCTGGACAGAAAGACGCAGACTGGATTATCCTGTGTTGACAGCATCGGTGAATACCGTCCTGGAAGGAAAAATCCCTGTACGGTTTATTTATCCGGGTACCGAACAATCTTTAAATACCAAAAGTTATACGAATGCTGTAGCTAGTCAGGGCGCTGATTTGTTAACAACGAAATTATGGTTTGACGTGTTTTAAACAGAAGGTCTACATTCTATAGTACATGGGGCAGTTCAAGATCAATGAACTGCCCCATTCTTTTCTGTAAAATACCCCGGATTTTCAGCGTCTTTGTTTATTCCGAAGGGATTCTAATGCAAATTGATGTGAAAGACTTAGCAATTTATTAATATACAAAAAATATAGGCCGTCTACTTTTGTCCGGTGGCACCAATACAATTAACTGTAGATTCCGTTTTATTAGCTCAGCTTCGCGATGGTGATGAAAAAGCCTTCGTCCTGGTGTACGATAAGAATTACCGTAAAATCTATCAGTTTGCCAATTCTTTGCTGAAAAATAAGGAGCAGAGCGAAGAAATTCTTCAGGAAACTTTCCTGAATGTATGGATTAACCGCGAGCGGCTGGATATTCATCTGCCCATCGAACCATTGTTATTTACGATATGTAAGCGTTTGGTGCTTGATGCCTTTAGAAAAGCAACTTCTACCAGTAAACACCTCGCTCATCTCTTTCAAATGATGGCAGATGAAGATAATGGTACCGAAGAGAACATTATTTTTTCAGACCTCATGCGTTTTACCGAAAGCGTGATTGCTGAATTGCCAAAACAGCAACAGACGGTATTCCGGCTGAATAAGTTTGAAGGCCGTTCTTATGAGGAAATTGGTCAACAACTGAACATCTCAAAAAATACCGTCAAAAATCACCTCATCGTGGCGGTTAAATCATTGAAGACACAACTGGACGGACACGGAATCTGGAGTGTGCTGTTAGTCTTGCTGCTGAAATTTTTAAAATAAATTTATTTTCAACTAGTCCATCGGCATTCTCTGAAACGTATTCTTTTATATAACGTATACTCAAACGTATGCATAAAAGATAGATGAACACAAATAAAGAAAGAATAACCTTCCTTTTTCAAGCTTATACCAGCAACCGTATCACAGAAAAAGATTTAAAAGAACTTTCTGAATTAACCCGTATACCTGAATCTGAATTCATGATTACTGAAGTCCTGAAGGAATATTGGGATACGATAGCTGTGAATGATCAGCTGGATATCCCCAGAGAGGATATCCTTAACCGTATTCAAGCAGACAAAAGATTCAGGCAGTCCCCGGTCCAAAATATTCCTGCAAAGGTTATCCGTTTGAGGAACGTATGGCCATATGCTGCAGCGGTATTGCTGGTGCTGACCGCCGGACTTACATTTTATATGCTGGAAAAGAAACCGCTAAGGGCTGTAAAGGAAGAAACCATGGCTTCAAAGACGATACAGCCCGGAAGTAAAAAGGCTATCCTGACTTTGGCTGATGGTTCCCAGGTAGCGCTGGAGCAGACGATTGTTGGGAATATACCTGGTCAGGCCAATCTTAAACAGGATAACGGACAGCTGATTTATGAGAACAATGCACGGCTTGCTCCTGCAGCTGAAAACGCGCAAAATACCATCACTACTCCGAAAGGAGGCGAATATCAGTTGATACTTCATGACGGTACAAAAGTTTGGCTGAATGCGGCAACAAGACTGAGTTATCCGGTACAGTTTAGCGGATCGGAAAGAAGGGTGAAAGTGGAAGGGGAGGCTTACTTTGAAGTCGCAAAGAACGCAGAAATGCCTTTTATTGTCCAGGGCAACGGAACGGAAGTCCGGGTGCTGGGCACCCATTTTAATGTGAGTGCCTATGCAGATGATGACTATGTAAAAACAACCCTGGTGGAAGGATCGGTGGAAGTGCGCAAGAACCAGCAGAAGGCCATGCTCAAACCTGGACAGGAAGCGTTGATCAATTTTTCCGTACCAGGGATTAAGGTAAGTGATGTCGATACGGAACAGGCACTTGCCTGGAAAAATGGTTATTTCATGTTCGACAACCAGGATATCAAAGGAGTAATGAAATTAGTCGGCAGATGGTACAACGTCGATATTGCCTATCAGGGCAACCTGGCCGGAAAAACCTTTGGCGGTACCATTTCCAGGTTTGGCGATATCAGGGAGTTGTTGAAAAGCATGGAATTAACGGGAACTATTCATTTTGAAATACAGGGAAGGAGGGTTATTGTGAAACCTTAGGTTAAGGTCAGATAACCACGGAAATAATCAGAAGCGCGGGAACGCTCCTGATTATTTTATAGCCAGGCTATAAGGTTAAATTTCAATCGCGATTAACAATTAATTTATTAAACCTGATTACAAATGTATAAAAATTTTACTGCATTTTTTTGCAGCGAACTTTCCAGTTTATTACCAAAACTTCTCTATAAAATGAAGTTATCATTGATACTGCTTCTCCTTACCATTTTACAAGTTAATGCCTCCACTTTCGCGCAGAAAATCAGTTTAAAAAAAGAGCATGCCCTTTTAGAAGAGGTGTTCAGGGATGTAAGGAAACAAAGTGGTTATAATATTTTCTATAATGCGGAAATGCTGAAGACTGCCGGATACGTTTCGGTAGATATTCGCAATGCGACCATTGAAGAGGCCATGAAAAAATGCCTTGAAGGGAAGAAACTCAACTTTAAAATCGTAAAAAAGAATATCATCATTTCTGCGAAAGATGAGGAAGCGCCACAACAACAACAACAACAAAAGGCAATCACGATCAGCGGGAAAGTCACCACTGTAAATGAGGAGCCCCTTGCAGGTACCAGCGTGAAGGAGAAAAAGACAGAGCATACGGTTTTCACCGACAAAAATGGAAATTATAAAATTACGGTATCGAATCCGGCTGCTGTGTTGGTCTATAGCTCTCTGGGCTATGCCAGCGAAGAGCGGAAGGTAGGGTCGAATCTTACAGTGAATGTTGTACTTAAAGAAAAGGACACTGAACTATCAGAGGTGGTGGTGACAGCCCTGGGCATCAAAAGGGAAGAAAAAGCCCTGGGTTATGCAATTACTACGCTTGAAGGCAAACAGCTTACCGATGCCATGTCTAATAACTGGACAGATGCCTTGTCGGGTAAAGTTGCCGGATTGAACCTGTTGCGGTCTAATGGCGGCCCGGCGGGATCCAACAGGATTATCCTCCGCGGGGAAAACTCCTTGTCTGGAACGACAGAAGCGCTGATCGTGATTGACGGTGTGGTGGTGAGTAGCTCCAGCGGCAGGGCAACAGGAAATGGCGAATCGTACATGGGCGACGATTCACCGACAGATTACGGAACCAGTGTGAATGACATTAACCCTGCAGATATTGAAAGCATCTCTGTGCTGAAAGGGCCGGGGGCAACGGCACTTTATGGCGCGCGTGGTGCCGGCGGTGCAATTATCATTACCACTAAGGTTGCCAATCCAAAGGTACGGGGCCTGGGGATCAGCTTTAATTCAAATTCTTCTTTTGAGTCGCCTTCGCGCTGGCCCGATTACCAGAACGAATATGGACAGGGGGATACTGGATTGGACTATTATTCCTATGATGATTCTGCCGATGGAATGTCCACACGGTCTACGAGTTCTGCCTGGGGGCCAAAATTTGACGGCCAAAATTTCTTCCAGTTTGATCCCAATACTTTTGGGGCCGGAACTACCAGAACCCCATGGGTGGCCTATCCTGACAATAAGAAAGACTTTTTTAAGACCGGACAAACCTATACCAATAACATCTCTCTGGAAGGGGGAACGAAAGCGACTTCGGCACGACTGAGCTATACGAATGTGAAGAATACCTGGATTATTCCGAATACCGGGTACGACCGCAATACTGTTGCCTTCAGTGTGAACCAGAAGATCACTGAAAAACTACAGTTATCTGCAAAATTTGCCTATACGAATAAAACGAGCGACAACCTGCCTTCTGTAGGGTACAACAACCAAACGATCATGTATTGGGTAACCAGGCAGATGCCCAATGTGAACCTCGACTGGCTGAAGCAATATTGGGTGCCGGGAGGAGAAGGGCTGATCCAGAATAAACCTTATGCCGCAGGGGTGGATAACCCTTACCTGATTACCTATGAAATGCTCAATAAATCGAACAGGAATACGGTAACGGGAAATATACAGGCCAATTACAATTTTAATTCTCAGCTGAGTTTGCTGTTCAGGACCTCGATGGATATGTCGTACGACTCCCGTTCACAGCAACGGCCAATGAGTACCAATAAATACAGGGAAGGAATGTTCCGCACCCAGAATATTTTTAATCAGGAAATTAATGCAGACTTTTTACTAAAATATAAACGACAGCTGACAAGGAAACTGGATATGGATTTCTCTGTCGGGGGAAGTACCTTGCGCAACAAATACATTAAGGACGAGATTCGTGCAGAACGTTTATTTGCTCCTGGTATTTTCAGCTTTGCCAATAGCAAAGATATTCCACTGGCCTTTTCAACAAGGAATGAATTTGGGGTGACCAGTGCCTATGGACTGGCAAGTTTTGGCTTCGACCGGTTTTTATACCTTGACCTAACGGGGCGCCAGGATTGGTCGAGTACACTCGTGTCACCCAATGGAAAGGTGAAAGGATTTTTCTATCCCTCGGCGAACCTGAGTGTTGTCCTGAATGAAAAACTTTCCATGCCTTCCTACGTGTCACTGTTTAAGTTAAGGGGTTCCTTTTCTAAAGTGGGAAGTGGCGGTACCACTCCATATCTCACCTCTTATGTATATGGATCGGAAACGAATTTCCCTTCCGGTTTAACCAATCCAATCACCATTACCAACCCCAACCTAAAACCGGAAAGTACGGTGAGTATTGAATTTGGTGCCGATATCCGCTTGTTTAATGGTGCGCTTGGAGCCGACGTTGCCGTGTATCAGAACAATACCAAAGACCAGATCCTGCGCGTGCCGATTGACCGTGCTTCAGGGTATTATTATTCCGTGCTGAACTCTGGGGAGGTACAGAACCGTGGACTGGAAATCACCCTTAATGCCTCACCTGTGAAAAAACCGAAAGGTGGCTTTACCTGGAATATCAATGGTACCTTTACGGCGAACAGAAACAAAGTCTTGTCCCTTGCAGACAGTGTAGAAGTGCTGGTACTCCAGAATGGGCCAGGTACAAGAGGCTCCATTGAAGCCCGCGTGGGCGGAAATATGGGCGATTTATACGGACTGGGTTACCTGCGTTCCCCGGACGGACAGATCGTATACGATGCCGGATACCCTGTGAAAACACAATCCACACGTTTGCTGGCGAATATTTATCCAAACTGGAAAGCCAGTATCAACAATGAATTCAGGTACAAACAATTCAGGCTTAATGTCCTTTTCGATGCACAGTTCGGTGCAAAAGCTTATTCCCATACCCATGCCAACAATGCGGCTAATGGAAAGTTGAACAGCACGATACCTGGCCGTTACAACGGGATTATCGGAGATGGGGTAATTCTCAATCCCGATGGTACTTACCGTAAAAATGATGTGGTCGCACCGGATATCTATACCTATTACTCAGAACATTTTATTCCTGATAACATAGAGGCCAACCTGTTCAGTACCGACTTTATCAAATTCCGCGAAGCACGGTTCGACTATGTGCTGAAAGCGAAACTGCTGAAACGCCTGGGATTGCAGCGTGCAAGTATTGGGGTTTACGGACGCGACCTGTTTATTTTCACGAAATGGCCGTCCTTCGATCCTGAATTTGGAACACTGAACAACGGATTGATCCAATCGGGATTTGAAATAGGTCAGTTTCCTGCAACCAGAACCTTTGGTGCCAATTTAAGTCTGGCTTTCTAATTATAAAAAGATGATGCTAAAAATTAAAACAACCGTATTATCAGCAGGCTTTTGCCTCCTGCTGTTTATTGTCTCTTGTACCAAGAATTACGACGAGCTGAATATCAATCCCAACGGGGTTTCCGTGGCCGTTCCGGAACGTTTGCTGAGCCCGGCCTTATACGCTGTGGTGAATAACAACATCCTGAGGAATTATAACATCAACAATGAGCTGGCACAAGTATTTGTCGCCCGCGGCGAGCTCAATGAAATCCACCGTTACATTATTCGTCCGAGCCTTTCGGATGCGATGTGGAATACCTGGTACCTGGAAAAGACGAATTTCCTGGATATGTATAACATCTCCAAGCCCCAGGAAGCCTTGAGTACGGGACAGGCGAAACCTTACATGGCCATTTCCAATATTCTGGATGCCTGGACCACTTCATTAATTACCGATACTTACGGTGATGTTCCTTATTCAGAGGCCAATAAGGGAAATACCAATTCCATGTATACGCCAAAGTTCGACGAGCAGCGTGATATTTATCAGGACCTTTTCCGCAAGCTGGAAGAATCCAATACATTGCTGAACGGACTGCTGACAGCCCAGCTGCTCACGGATTCACAGAAATCACTCGACCTGCTGTACGGCTCTTCAGCCTCAACTACGATAGAACTTGACCGCTGGCGTAAATTTGGCAATTCCTTGTACCTCCGCCTGCTCATGCGCGTATCTGCCAAGGGAGATTTAATTGCGGATGGTAAATCTGCAGTGGAAAAAATTAATGAAATGGTGATGAACCCCATCACGTATCCCATCTTCATCAGTAATGAAGAATCAGCTGTACTGCGCCTAACAGGAGATAATTATCCCTTAAGGTCTCCGTTTACGGGTTTGCGTACCGTGGCATTTAATGGCGCCGGATCATACAGCACCTTTTTTATCAATACCCTGACAGAGTGGGGAGATCCACGGATTGCACTTTGGGCAACCAGGGTGAACAATGATTATGTAGGCATCCAGAGTGGCTATCCTTCAGGACAAATCCCTGCTGCAGGTTCTACGTACAATTCAACCCTGATGCTGGAGCCTTTAATGGGAAACATTATCAATTATGCAGAGCTTCAGTTTATCCTTGCTGAAGCAGCATTGAAGGGATATATCTCGGCAGACCCTAAGGTCTATTATGACCTGGGCGTGAAGGCAGCCATAGAACATTGGGGATTAACCATGCCTGCGAATTACCTCAGCTCTGCTGCAATTGTATGGCAGGAGGAAGGGAATGAAGACCAGAAAATGGAACAGATCATGGCGCAAAAGTATTTTACACTCTTTTTTACCGATTTCCAGCAGTGGTTTGAATACCGCAGAACGGGTCACCCGGTATTGACTATCGGTCCCGGAGTAGCCAATGATGGCATAATGCCCACCCGTTTATATTATCCGGTATTTACCCAATCACTCAACAGGAGCAATTACCAGGAGGCCGTAAGCCGCATGGGTGCGGATGACATGAAGAGTAAAGTTTGGTGGCAAAAATAAATAGAATGATGAAGTCTTATAGCGCAATAAAATTGAAGAACAGCACCTTGGCCTTTTCAATACTCATGCTGGTATTGATCGTATTTTCAGGGTGTTTAAAAGAAGATGTTTTTCCTGCATCGGGTACACCAAATGACTTTATTGCATTGGTGGATGTGAGGGGTATTTATAAAGGGGAAGCCGTTACCCTTAGTCGCTCGAATATGAGCGGCGCCACGAAAATCACAGGGGTGGTCATCTCTGATGCGGCAGCGGGAAATATTCCCAAAGGGGTATTGGTGATTCAGCAAACCAGCCGGACAATCACCCGCGGTATTGAAATTCATCTCGGAGATGAAGAGGTGCCCTTTAAAATGGGTGATTCAGTCAGGCTAAATGTGGAAGGCTCATCCATTAATCGGGTGAATGGCGTACTGCAGATCAATGGCCCTCAGCCTGCTGCTGTAGAAAAAGTAGGTCAAAATATCCAGCTTCAACCTGCACAGGTGAGCCTGGCGAATTTAGATCTCCTGTTTTCCAGCTATGAAAGTACGTTGGTGAAGGTAGCGCATGTTGACGGTTCCTCTTCCGGTTCAACTACCTTAGCGGGAAATGTGCAACTGTCTGATGCAAGCGGAAAAAAGGGAATTTTGCATACGGAAAGTACTGCAGCCTTTGCTGCTGATCATGTGCCGGTTAATGCTTCTTATGTCGGCATTGCCAGATTTAATGCTTCATCTGCCAATGAAGCAGGGGAGGCTGGGAAAGAGCTGTGGCCATTGAACAGTGGAAGTATTGCGGAGCAGAGTGGTGCCTTGTATGCCGGTTTTCCGGAAGATTTTGAAAATCCGGATGCGGCATTGACCGCTGTTGCCGGTTATGGAACGAAAACGGGAAGGTTTGCGACAGGGTCTTATACGCTGACGAATGTGGCCATAGGAAAGGATGCGAACGATTATCCGGTTAGTGGAATTACGGCCTTGCGCCTCAATCAGAATTCTGCAAGCAGTTCCTGGACGGCAATGGATTATGATCTTCCAAACGGGGCAACAAAAGTGACCATTTGGGCAGGCTCTTATGGTGCCTCGGCAGATATGGGCTCTACCTGGCGTTTGGAATGCTCCCAAAACCAGGGTTTAACCTGGAGCCAGATAGGCAATGATATCCTGACGGTGAGCAAGACCAAACAGCAATTTACTTTCCTGATGGATATCAGGGGAGCGGTACGTTTCCGGGTTGGTAAGGTCGGTATTGGTACCTCTAGTACGAATAACCAGAATGGCCGCTTTAGTATGGACGATCTGGCCATCTATGAAAACCCGGTGGCTGGCGGTGGACCTGTTCCGAATCCCGTGCCTTCCTATGAGGTGCTTACGGCATGGCAGTTTGGTAGTCCGGCTACGTTTGGCAACGAATTGAGCAGTAATGCAACGACCAACCATGAGAACTTAACCACCGCTGTATTGAGTCGGGGACCTGGCCTGGGGATCAGCTCACTGGTGAGGAGTTTTGCTTCTACTGCAACAGGTACAACGATACCACTGACCAAGGAACAGGCCCTAAGTTTAGACACCTATTATCAGGTTACTTTCAGTGTGAAAGAAGGATATGAATTATCCCTTTCGGCAATTGATGTCAAGCTCAGGAGGTCGGCCGCCGGTGCAAGAAGCCACCGCTGGTATTACAGTCTGGATGGGATGAACTTCAAAGAGACATCAGGTACGGGGGATGTAAACTATGAGGGCAACGCGACCGAGGGACAGGATATGCCAACTTATCTGGTCTACCAGACACCGGAACTGCAGCACATTCCTTCAGGTACAACAGTTACCCTGCGCATGTATGCCTGGGGATTCAGCAACCTGAATTCTGGTTCTTATTCCATTGGCAGAACCCCGACAGGGACAGCAACAGCTGTCTTAAGCCTTGGTGGACAAATGATACCCAATTAACCAATTATAAGTATAAAAAGATAAATTCAACAGGGACCTTCTGATCGTGATAGCTGAAAGGATGGTTAAGATCAGAAGCCCTGGTTAAAACATAAAAAGATGAAAGCGATTAAATTTCAGATTGCCCTGAGCCTGTTACTGGCGGGTACAGCCTATAGTGTGAAAGCCCAGAAAGGGATGTTGTACCCTAAATTTCCTGAAAGCTTTGAAAGCAAGGGGGATACAGGTACAGACTACCAAACAAGAAGTATGGAACTGCTCAGTGGAAAATGGACATTTGTAGGTTCAAGGTTAGACAGTACCGGAAATGACAGGCCAACAAGCGGAGAGTTTGCCATAAGGATGATTGGTTATAATCCCCAGCCAGTGTACGCGCAAATGGATTTTGATGTTGTAGAAGGTGCCTCCAAAGTGATCATCTGGTATAGCAGTTATGGGGCAAAAGCAGATAAGCCGAGCAAGTTTACCCTGGAATACTCAACCGACAAAGGCAAAAGCTGGGAGAAGGCAGGGGAGGAAATTACCGCCAAAAGCAAGATCAAGCAGGCGGCTAAATTTGACCTCGACATTAAAGGAAGAGTGCGTTTCAGGATTGCAAAAGCTGGTCTTGGCGGTGGAAAGAAAAACCCCGGGATTGAGAATGGCCGGTTGAGTCTTGACGATTTCTCCATTTATAAAAACGAAAAGTAATGAGGAGATTATTTTTTATCGTGATGGTATGTTCCCTGCAGGTCTGTGCGGTTGCACAGGTCCGCATGGCGACCTATAACATACGTGCTGACCTGCTCAAAGATGCGCCTGCAAATACCTGGGTAGACCGGAAAGCCATGGTAAGCGGATTGATCCGTTTTCATGACTTCGATGTTTTTGGGGTTCAGGAAGCAAAATCCAACCAGTTGGCAGATTTAGAGGGCGACTTAAGCGATTATACCGTTGTGGCAACGGATAAGCGCAATGGACAAAACAGTTCCCTGATATTTTTTAAATCCGGTAAGTACAGCTTGTTAAAAAGTGGCCATTTCTGGCTTTCGGCAAATCCGGAGAGCGAAGGAAAGGGCTGGGATGCCAAGTATGCAAGAAGTTGTACCTGGGTGCAACTGAAAGATGTTAAAACCAACTTTATCTTTTTTTATTTCAATACCCATATGGATCACGTAGGTATTGAAGCACGCAGGAAAAGTACGGCACTTTTGCTTAAAAAGATTGCAGCGATTGCCGGGACAGCGCCTGCAGCTTTATGTGGCGATTTTAACTTCAGTCAGCATACCGAAAACTACCAGCTTCTGCAACAGTCGGGCTTGTTAAAAGATGCCTGTCTCCTGGCTAAAAACCCTTACCTGCCGAATGGCACCTTTAATGGTTTTAACATTACCCGCAATTCCGACGAGCGGATTGACCATATTTTTCTGACCAGGCACTTTAAAGTGTTGCGGTATGGAATTTTGACGGATGTTTTCGCCGGCAAATTCCCTTCAGATCATTTTCCTGTACTTATAGACGTTGAATAATGAAGAATTTATTTTTATATCTGCTGATGGCATGTGCTTTACCTGCCTTCGCAAAAACAAGGTTACCCCAGTTTTTTAGCCATGGTATGGTAGTACAGCAAAATGCTGAAGTCTCCATTTGGGGGACAGATGAGCCCGGAACTATCGTTCGGGTAGCCGCAGGATGGAATGACAACAGCACTGCCAGGGCAGATGAACAGGGGAAATGGCGATTAAAAATCCTGACGCCGAAGGCTGGCGGGCCATATCAGATCCGTATTTCCGGAAGTACTGAAGTTGTCATCAATGATGTGCTTGCAGGTGAAGTATGGTTTTGTTCTGGGCAATCCAATATGGAAATGCCGGTGATAGGGCGGATGAATCAGCCGGTAAAGGGCAGCAATGAAATGATCCTGAATTCTGCAAATGATCAGATCAGGCTGTTTACTGTGAAAAAAAATACAAGTGTGGTTCCTGTTGATGATGTCAAAGGCAGCTGGTTCAAAGCATCTCCCGAAAATACAGGTAGTTTTAGTGCTGTGGCCTATGCTTATGGGAAGAAGCTTCAGCAGGTATTAAATGTCCCTGTAGGCTTAATGGTAAGTTCCTGGGGCGGATCTACTGTTGAAGCCTGGATGGACCAGCAGGCGATCACTGCATTCAGTGACGTTAAAGTCCCGGCTGAGATAGACGATAAAAGGTTAAACCGAACACCTTCCTTATTGTACAATGGGATGGTTCATCCGCTTGTTGGATACACCATTAAAGGTTGTTTATGGTATCAGGGGGAAAATAATGTAGTCAACCATTGGCGGTACCAGGATTATTTCACCGGAATGATCAGTTGCTGGAGAAAGAACTGGGAACAGGGGAATTTCCCTTTTTATTTTGTACAGATTGCTCCTTTTGATTATGGGAAGAACCAGTCGGGCATGCTGAGAGATGCGCAGCTACGGGTGATGAAATCTGTTGAAAATACAGGGATGGCGGTAACGACCGACATCGGCATGTGTAACCTGATCCATCCGCCGGAAAAGGAAGTGATAGGAGATCGGCTTGCCTACTGGGCTTTGGCAAATACCTACACGATTAAAGGTATCACGTACAGCGGGCCAGTGTATAAATCTATCCATGAAATTAAGGGCAACCGGATCAGTATCAACTTTGATTATGCCGCTAATGGACTTTACTCCGCATCTACCGAAGACACAGGATTTGAAGTTGCGGGTGAGGATAAGGTTTTTTATCCTGCGCGAATTGAAATCGGGAAAAAAGGAGCCTTAGTGGTATGGAGTGATAAGGTTAGTCAGCCTGTAGCGGTGCGTTATGCATTTGCAAATTGTGCGGTAGGTACTTTGTTCAATACAGCGGGCTTGCCGGCAGCTACTTTCAGGACTGATAATTGGTAATCAATTATAGCTGTTTCGTCCTGCTCCAGCGCCAGCTCGTCGGAAAAAACTTGATGATTTAGCTTTATTCTAAGTGTTTTGCAGAGATTAATAACTAAGCTATGCATTTCATACACCATATCAATATTATCATTCATGTGATCGCCGGCACACTTGCATTGGGCTTAGGCTTTAGTGCTGCCCTCCTTTACCGGAAAACAAAATGGCATACCAGGCTGGGTCGTTGGTTCGTCTGGATGATGGCCATGGTTGTGGTTACGGGGCTTGTAGGGATTTTTATTTTTCAGCGCAATAGTTTTCTGATAGTGATTACTTTATTGAGCGGGTATAATTGTTTCAGCGGAATCCGGGCGATACAATTGAAAGGCCATAAAACAATGCTGCTGGATAGGATAGTTCTGTGTGCTTACTTGCTACCGGGGGACTTTACTATTATCATCTGCAATCCTCTTCACTTTACTGGTCGCCTGTAGTTACCTATTCCACCCTTGGTGCCTTATTACTGGTTACGGTATACGATTTGGTCAGGAGCAGGTTAAGTACTGATTTTCGCCGCCAGGCCGCCATTTACGAACATGTATATAAAATGATCAGTGCAATGAGCGGCCTGGCATCGGCGTTTGCCGGAACGGTGCTTCCACAATATCATCCTTACAGTCAGTTCCTGCCTTCAGTTCTGGGTTTATGCTGGATTGTTGTTATCTTCATCAGCTTAAATCATGCTTCAAAAGCTCAAAAAAAACAAGTTGTCAGGAAAACACTATCCACTGATTATGCATCCCGCCATTAAAACACTATTGGCCTGCCTGTTAATTGGCCTGTCTTTCGGCGGATATCTTTACATGACTTACGATCCGCACTGGCAACGTGTAGTGACTTCTCTGGTTTCGACAGTGATCATCGGTTCCCTGATGATGATCTGCATTTACAAACGCCGGTATTTCTTATGGATTACTCCCCACCAAAGTATAAAAATGCTGGTCATGATTGTGATGCTGTGTGTGATTGCCTTGAATGGTACTGAGCTAACCCTGTGGTTTCAGGTGTTATTACAAAAAGATAGTTCCTTTGTCTTATTCAGGGGAGGTAATATTTATATACTGAATATCCTGATTGTACTGGTTACCGGTATCCCGATTTATGTGAGTGAAGAAGCAAAGGAGAACCTGAATATGAGGCTGGTCACCCAGCAATACCGTCTGCTACAGTTGGAAAAGCAGCAGACTGAAGCAGAGCTGGAACTCTTAAGGGCAAAGATCAATCCGCATTTTTTATACAATGTACACAATACCATTGCCGGCCTGATCAGTACTGATCCAACACGGGCAGAGCAAATGATCTTATTGTTATCAAAATTTTTCAGGTCTACCTTAAGTAAAACCAGTGCGGGTTTACACCAGATCAACGATGAACTGGATATTATCGAGACTTACCTGCAATTGCAGCAGATACGTTATGGGAGCCGGTTGAGATATGAAATTGTTATTGACCCGGAAATCAGGTTTCAACGGATTCCCTCATTCATCTTACAGCCACTGGTTGAAAATGCGGTGAAACATGGTATTGAGCAATTGGCCTCAGCTGGATTGATTCATGTTCAGATCCGTATTGAGAATCAAAAGCTGATACTGGAGGTTGGTGATTCCGGGCCTGACTTCCCCGATTTGCCGGGTACGGGACATGGATTGACCATCATCATGAACAAGCTGAAATTGCTTTACGAAAATAATTACACACTGGAACTGATCAATAATCCCAATAAATATGTGCGCATTACCCTTCCTCAGACAAATTAATGCCGTATTGGTAGATGATGAGCCGGTTGCCATAGCGCGTTTGCGAAATGAGCTTCAGGCCCATCCCCAGATCAATATCAGTGGTGTTGCATTAGATGGTCTTTCGGCAGTAAAACTGATCAATACCCAATGTCCGGATCTGGTGTTCCTGGATATACAGATGCCGGAAATTAATGGCTTTGGGGTACTTAGCCGCTTAACCTGCCAACCCCTGATTGTATTTGTAACGGCGTACGATGAATATGCTGTGGCGGCTTTTGAGAACAATTCGCTCGACTATCTGCTCAAACCGGTCTCATCTGAACGGCTGTCGATGACGGTACAGCGTGTGCTGGATAGGAAGATTGAAAAGGCAGATGTGTATGCCCAATTAAAAGAACTGGTTAAGGGAACTGAAACAAGGGAGGCTATCAGTACAATTCCTGTGAAGTCCGGGCACAAAATACAGCTGATCCCGGTAAGTGACATTTGCTTTTTTGAAGCGAAGGATAAGTATGTGTACCTGCATACCGCTGATGATGAAAAGTTGCTGGATAATCCACTCAGTTATCTGGAAGAACGGCTGCCACCCGAGTTTATCAGGATTCACCGGAGTTATATCATCAATAAGCATAAGATCAAAGAAATACAAAAGTATTTCAAAGGGGGCTTTGTCTTTATATTAAATGATAAGCATAGTACAAGACTTAAAAGTGCTTCTTCTTTTAATGAACGGATTAAGCATAAGTTGCTGCTGATTTAGCGGTATGCTGCAGGGGAGGACTTATTTGCAATACTGCCTTACTGATGAAGCAGGCAAATCACCTGATGACGGATTGCATTATGTTCACCTATAATTCCGGAAAAGTAGTGAAGACATCATTTGCAGTAGGGGCAGAAGGAACACCTGCAAGACCCGATAGTGATTTGATTTTTATCGGTGGTTGATCTTAGCTTTGAAAAATCACATTTTCTTCATGATAAATACAACCCCACTCGTTCCGCCGCTTCCGGAATAAACATCTGTATAATCAAGAGTCTGTATAAGTTCAAATCCATTTTCCACCATATAATTCAGGATGGCTGCATATGATTTCTTGTTTGTCAGTATTTGGGAATATTCCTCGCCTGCTTTTAGTTGTTCTTCCGTGTCCCCAAAATCAACCTTCACCTTTAGTTTCTTAGACAATAGTTTGCCCTGTACCAAGATATAGGCATATATTTTATCTTGCTTTTGAATGGGCAGGTGATTTTGTGGAATGCTTTGTGAAAAACCTGCAAACGAAATTAATGCGATGAATATGAATGTTAGAATAGTTTTCATGATGATAAATGCTGTATGATTGATGAGGTAAAATACATATTTAAATTTATTGGATAGCACTTTTATTAAATTTTAAGAAGTAGTCGTACATCAATAGGTTGAAGAATGTAATGTACTGTTGTTGAAAAGATAACTTTCCGTATTTTTCCCTGTAACGACACTACGGCAAGTTTGCCGTGGAATCATGCCAATACAGTATTATGATTGCACAATATTATCACCCTCGATGAGCGTCAATACAACTTGATGCGCTGTTTTTTTCTCCCAACGTGCAATCAACCAGGCGATAAAGCTCAGAGTGAAGATATCGTTGTTTTTTACGCTTTCCAGCTGCGCTAAAACCGTATTTCTATACGCCTTATCAAAAGCCATATCAGGCTTTAATAGATATTTTTCAACCAGTTTCAGATACAACAGTACGCGTTCCTCCGAGGTTTTTAGCAGATATTTTTTATATCGTCGCCGAAAGCTGCTTAGCCTGGACATAGCAAGCTCAATATTGGAGAACTGCGCCTGAACCAAAATTTCCATCAGATTTTTTCGAATGGTCCACAACATCCCCATTTTCTTTTCATACCAGGCATCAGTGCGCGTCAGTAAGGTCAGCTGTTTTAAACTTCCCCTGTCATTGCAGAGGGCTAAAAACATGGTCAGGCATATGCGTACATCCTCGATATCTTCAGGTTTAGAACTAAGTTTTGTATTGGATAACGATGCCTGCAATAAAGTAATCGCATCGTTTGCTAAGCCTGTAAAGAATAAGTTAAGTGCAGAGAGTAACTGGTGACGTAAATAAAACAGCGTGTAGTAACGGCTATCCGTCTCCATTAAAGCCATCATTTCTTTTAAATAGGACGCACTCCTTTCAAAATCCCTTCGGCGTAGATGAAAGTTCGCCAAAAAATACAGGATGGATATATGGTAAAATAGATAAGATTGCTTTTTATGCGGCTGGTCTAGTATAAATTGATTCGTTCGGTTGATATAGCGCTCTATAAGACCATAATTCTGTTGTATGGCTGCATATTCATTCGCAATGAAAAGAATCTGGTAAATGGACTTATACGTCATCAGATCTTGTAAGGAAATTTTGTATTTCCGGATTGTCGTCAGCATCAACGCCGTCAAATTAACGATCTTTCCCTTCAGGTGGATCTCTTGCAGTTCAAGCCTCAGAAAGGCATAAGCCATATTGAGCTTGGCCTCGCGTTGCATATCCGATTGATTTCGCAGGAAACGCTCGGTCAATGTTTCGAGGTCTTGTGCTCCAGACAGATGGGCGTACTGTAGCTTTAGCAACAATAGCTCATTTAACAAATTAAATTGCTCCAGATGCTCCGCTAGGCGTTCCGCCTTATCCAAACATTTGAATGCGACCTTGACCACATCATTTTCTAACAAAAACCGTCCCACGACAACCAGGCGCAATGCATCATAGGTTTCAGAATGATTACTCTCAAAGGTTTTCTGCGACAAGAATAGGAGTAAACTATCCTGCAACCTTTTCCGTAAAGCATGGTAGGCATCGTTGTTTTTCTCAGACTCGTAGATATTTTTTAATCCATCTATATCGTCAGTTTCTATCAAATCAAGTAACTGCAGATTCTTCACGTCTGACCTTTTGTTTTTTCGTTCTAAAAACTGCCTGAAAAGCTTCTTATCTGCACTATTGAGTAACTGAATCAGTTCTTGAATGGAATCCATATGGTTAAATTGATGTCTGTAAAAGTACGATAATTATAAAATATATCGTCAGTAATTTGTGTATTCTGACTTTTACAGGTCTATTTTACAACCGACATTTGCTTCCATATTCATCACTAAAACAAAATAAATATGGAACCGCTACAACAAAGAACAGAAGAAAATTCAGCAATGGTAAAACATGGCGAAAAAACTAGAAATCCATTTAAACCCACTGCCGCATTTATTGGCGCTTCCTGGTTCGCCTTATTGACAGGAGCAGTAGGATATTGCATCGGCTTATGGAATGCAAGTATGGAGTTGAACGAAAAAGGCTATTATTTCACCATTTTATTATTCGGCTTATTCGCAGTCATCTCAGTACAAAAAAGTGTGAGGGACCGATCGGAAGGACTTGCCGTTACGGATCTTTATTACAGCCTGAGTTGGTTTGCTACCATTGCGGCAATGGTCCTGTTGACGATTGGTCTGTGGAATGCTGATATCACGCTAAGTGAGAAAGGTTTCTATGCCATGGCATTCTGTCTAAGCATGTTTTCGGCCATTGCCGTACAAAAGAATACCCGCGACGCAAAAATGTTCGACGATAAAGATCTGTAACGTAGCGGTTGCCACCCCGCAGCTCCTTGCCTGGCAAGCCTGCGGGGTTTATTCTGGTAACTCCTTTGCCCATACATTTTCATGTAGATAAAGAAGGCCTGGTTTATGGAATAAATCTATTCTTATTTTAATAGATTTCGTGATAAGAAACGTATATTGGGCCTGGAAGAGAAACCCTGGCTGGTTATTGCCTTCTAAAGTTTTTCCCGCACTAAATTTACCTTCTATACGCTGTGCTTTTCTATGAAATATTTTATATGGCCATTATTCATTCTATTCCTTAGCACTTCGTGTTTTGCCCAAAGGGTCACGTTTAATAGGGGAGGCATTAGTGTAAAAAACTATTATCAGCAAGTACCTTACGAATTTATCAACGGACGTATATACCTGACTGTTGAGTTTAATGGCGTCAGACGCAGGTTTCTTTTTGACACAGGTGCACCTACGCAGATCACCAATACGCTCTTCAGCGAACTGAAGCCACAGCTGATTAATCAGACAGAGATTACCGATGCAGCAGGAAACAAAACCTCTCTGGATATTGTCTCTTTGCCTGAATTTAAACTACATGGGCTTGTTTTTAAAGATATTCCTGCCCTGGTTGCCAACAGTGAATTGTACGGATGTATTGGTATTGATGGAGTGATTGGCAGCAATGCGATGCGCAACTCCATCATACAGTTTGTTCAGCATTCGAAGGTTATGATTATAACGGACGATCAGTCAAAAATTAAGCTGAACAACAATAACCCGACTGCACTGATCACTGGAGAACCACAGAGTTATCCTTTTTTCATCCTGCATCTTTCAGGAAAGAAAACACTTAAAGTTGGTTTTGATACGGGTACAAATAATTTTTTAAGGCTGAGTGGTAAAGATGCTTCCAAGTTGGCGAAAAGTGGTGTTTTTGAAAAGTTGGCCGTTGGTTATGGGGCAAGTCGGAGGAGTTTATTGGGCTTGCAGTCTCCCGATAGCCTATCCCGCCTGAAGATGCTGCCTATGGCGATTAATGGCTGTATTTTTGATCATGTAATGACCGAAACTGCAAAAAGTAACAACAGCAGGATCGGTACCAGGTTGTTGGATTATGGAACGGTAACTCTGGATTTCGTGAATCATTTATTCTACTTTGAACCCCTAAAATTAAGCAATGATATGCAGGAGAGGACCTGGCCCATGAAACCTGTGATTGAGCAAGGGAAACTGGTAGTGGGTGTTGTATGGGAATCTTTGAAAGGTAAATTGGATGTGGGGGATCAGATTTTAGCAATTGATGGTAAGTCCTGTGAAACTATGGATCTTTGTAAGTGGGTTAACGGAGAGTCTGAAGAGGTAATGAAAGGGAATACTGCAATCCTGAAGGTTAGGAATAGTCAGGGAAAGATCGGGGAAGTCCTGCTGAACAGAGAATAATTACAATATCAGAAGTTATAGATTTTTTAGAAACTATGAATACAAAAAGCCTGCTATCTTACGATTTTCAGACCTTTTTCTGGTAAAGAAGAGGGATTTGGTTAGCATCGACAAACCAGGGACGGTAATGAGAATCAAGCTGAAGCCTTAACATCTTCTTAATAAGCAATCTTTTATCATTGTAATTCAGATTGATGGTGCCTTGAGTTCCATTCTGTCAGCATATTTAATATTGGTAATAGCTCAATTCCTTTATCCGTCAGCATATATTCTACCCTGGGAGGCATTTCCTTGAAAGCCTCTCTTTTTACAATACCGTCTTCCTCTAATTCTTTTAATTGTTCTGTCAGGATCTTCTTACTGATCAGACCCATTTTAGCGTGGATAAGACCGAATCTTTGCTGTTTTAAGCCAATAGTATAAATGATGATCGGCTTCCACTTGGTACCAATTGTTGCCATTGTCCTGGTCATTGGACAATTGTGACAGATAAAAATTTCGTTAGCCATATTAGTTACAAAAAGGTATCCACTATTTGAAATATCAGTTTCAAAGGTAAATAAATCAATAGTAACTTTGCGTAACTAATTGATGAAAAATGAAAAAGAACAATTTATCCGTACTGATTATCGTCTTGATCAGTCTCATTTCAGGCCGTGTTAATGCACAGCAAAGAAGTAACCAGGCTGGTTATTATCATTTGTCAATTGGAGATTTTGAGATTATAGCATTAGCTGATGGTACTGTTCCTGTAGATGCTAAGGCACTGTTAAATAATGACAATAAAATCCCTGCACTTTTAAAAAAGGAATTCCTGTCAGATACGGTAGAAACATCTATCAATACCTATTTAATCAGAGCAGAAAAAAGATTGATCCTTGTAGATGCAGGATCGGGAAATCTATTTGGTCCGCATTTTGGTGGCGCACTTATTAACAGCTTCAGAAAAGCTGGCTTCAAACCTGAAGAGGTGACCGATATACTCATTACCCATATCCATCTGGATCATACAGGTGGGCTAAGTAGCAGTGGAAAGATGATTTTTCCGAATGCTATTGTCCACATTAATCAAAAAGAGGTCGATTTTTGGAAAATACACGAAAAAGTAAATGATTCGGATACTAGGGGAATAATTAGTAACAGGCAATCTTATCTAAGCTTTAAAACTTATTTAGATGCAGGACGGGTTAGGACTTTTAGCGGTGACACCACTTTGTTCCCGGGATTAAGTGCACATGAGTATGCTGGTCATACGGCAGGGCATACTGTATATGCTCTGGATAGTAAAGGGAAAAAACTGGTATTCTGGGGAGACCTTATCCATGTGACTGCTATACAATTTTCTGATGCGGGAATTCCCAATGAATATGACTTTGACAAAGTGAAGGCTGCTGCTCAGCGTAAAAAAGCATATGCTCAGGCGGCTGATGGAGGTTATTTCATTGCTGCCGACCATATCTCTTTTCCGGGAATCGGACATGTGAGACGCGATGTTGATGGTTATATATGGATACCTGTCAACTACAGTATAGAGAAATAAAATGAGCTGGATGGGGAATGAATTTGATAATATCAAAAAACAATAAAAACAGTTTTCCTATCAGCTTTTTTAATCATTACCTGCATCAATTTACAAGCGCAGAATAAACAAATCATGGAGACAACATCCTGGAGAACACGAGTATGATGTGGGTCTGAATAAAGAAGCCTTGCAAAGAGCATTAGACTAAGCCGATTTTAGTAAAGATGCTGCAAACTTTGCTAAAACTGATGAAATGGCGCGTCCAATTGTTGAAGCTCGCTTGGAGAAAAAATAGAAATCGCAATTAAAACATACAGATAGGCTGATGTTTAATTTTTTTCAAAATAGGGGCAATTATGTACAAATTGCTCCTAAAATAGGAATGGACGCTATAGTTGTACGCTGTTTTAAAAACAGCTATTTAACCTTGAACAGTAGAAAGCAAATCATGTGGATACCCTAAAGAGATAGCACTGATTTCATCAAGACTGGTAATGTTTTCAACGCTCAAATTTATGATCGTTAATGCATCGTTTAAATGTTGAAGTGTTCGCGCGCCAATTATCGGAAAGGCTCCTTTTGACAGGACCCAGGCTAACGCTACCTGACCTGCCTGAACATTAAGGTCACCTGCAATTTGGGTCAGGAGATTAATTAGCTTTGTAGTTGTCTCATTTTCCTTTACACCTACCGCAGATTGATTTAACCGTCCGTTTTCCCCTAGTCTGTACTTTCCAGTTAATAGTCCTCCCGCCAATGGTGAGTACATCATTGTTGCCAGACCTAACTGTTTAGCCATCGGTAGAAATTCACGATCTGCCGTACGCTGCACAAGATTGTATTCGATTTGGATAGCATTTAACTTACTAAGGCCAGCAATTGCTGAGATTTTCCATGCCGGAAAATTTGCAATACCTGTGTACAAAATTTTTCCAGACGTTACTAAATCTTCCAATCCCCTTGCAATTTCATCCAATGGTGTATAGCCATCATCAAAATGTGGCATATATAAATCTATATAATCTGTGCGAAGCCGTTTTAAACTGCTTTCCACAGCCTGTCTCATTGCTTTTCTGTGATTTCCATAATTACACATTCCAGGATTGGTATCACTGCTCCGCGTGTATTTGGTACTTAAGATGAAATTACTGCGTTGGTGTTCTATAAACTTTCCAACGATTTCTTCAGATTCTCCCAATTGATATCGATCCGCGGTATCTATGAAATTACCACCAGCTTCAGCGTAGCTGGTCAGGATTTTCATGGCCTCCCCGGGAGTAGCACCATATCCACTTCTGGTTCCAAAACTGGCAGCGCCTAAAATAAGCTGGCTAGCCTTTAATCCCGTATTTGCTCCAAATAAATTATAATTCATTCTTTTTCAATTTTGATACAAAAGTAGAGCTACTTAGCTGACTGTACAATTACGGGTAAATTTATCCGTATTTAAAATTATATTCATATGACCTATCTTTGGACTTGAAATTATGGCGGAATACAAAAAAAAACTATCTGTCCCATTAGAATGCGGATTACATCTGTTTATGGTGGTTATCAATGGAAAATGGAAGATCAGTCTAATCTGGTGTATACATTCGGGCTTCAAGCGTCCAAGTGAACTGCAAAGGAAAATCCCTAATGCATCGAGGAGGGTTTTGGATACACAACTCCATCAATTGATAGGACATGGTATCATTCACAAAATTACCTATAATGAACTTCCTTTAAAGGTGGAATATGAGTTAACGCCTCTAGGTAATAAACTGATTCCTGTGATCGCAGCAACTGCTCAGTGGGGGGAAGATAATCGTGAGGAACTGGAAGGATTTATTGGTATATATGAATAGCTTCATTATTTTAAGAAATAACTCGATTTACATTACCCCTTTTTATTGTAAAATGTGTCTTTATTAGTGAATTAGCCTAATGACAAGTTGAGTTTGATTCAAACGTCGAATAACCAAATAAAAGTTCGTTTGATTCTTTTTGAATGAAGGGATACATGTAGGGGTTAGCTTTTTAACATTTATATGGATAGCTGATGCTTGTAATAAATATATAGGATATAAAACAGCCTTTAAATATAAATCAAACACATTTACATTCAATAGAGACTATGCTAAAAAAATCATAAATATGAAGCAAAAAAAACAACTATTCATTCCATTTATGATTTTGATTTTTGTGACATCATGCAATCATGATACCAAACGATTGGTATCGGGTGAACCACAAAACACCAAAAATCTTATGGGCTGTCATTTACGACCAGCTGTGATCACCATTCAAGGTGATAGTAAAGCCATAGTCTGCTTTGCACAGTCCGCAGCAGTTTTTTACATGAATTTGAGAGAGAAGGGAAGTAAACGAAGACTTGAACTATTAACAAAAGCGAAGCTGAATCACACCTTGATTTGCCTTTATCTATGGGATAATCCTGATAAAGGAAGGAAAATGATTGCAGATGTAACAACAGTAAGTTATATGAAATAGACTATATACCCATTTTAATTCAGCATGTTGATCCTAAATGCTGGTGTGACCAAAACAAATCAAACAACATTTTTCATTTCTATTTAGATTTTCAGTAAATTTACTCTTATGAACAGACAGGCAGAGAAACTTAATGTGTTACAGCAGATAATCAATTCTGATGATGTGAATCTTATCAAGGATATCAAGTCGCTAATTAATAATAGAGATATGGATTGGTTTGATGGCTTAAGTAAAAGTCAACAGAATGATGTGTCAGAAGGGTTAAATCAACTTGACAGCGGAAATTTTTTTAGTCACGAAGAGGCGAAAAAAAGGTTTGGTTATAAATAATGACAATCGTCTGGTCTCAAAAAGCTGGTGAAACTTTTCAGCGGAATATTGATTATCTTAAAGAGAATTGGACTCAGACTGAGGTTGACAAATTCATTGCCAGAGTGTTCCAATATCTCGACACTTTAGGTACTGAGCCTTTTATCGCTCGTAGGACCTATAAAACTAAAAACACCTACATTGGTGTAATTATCCCTCATATTTCTGTAGTATATCGAATAAAGCCGAAGAAAGGTTTGCTGGAATTAGTGACTTTTATCGATAACAGGCAAAGTTTGAAGAAGAATGGGCGTTTTTTTTAATACCAATAGTGATGCCTAACATATATCTGACTACATTCATTCTCGCAAAGCCTAGTGTTGTATTTGATCTTTCCAGAAATATTGATCTACATCAGGTTTCTACAAAGCATACTCATGAAACAGTTATATCCGGCAGAATGTCTGGGTTGATAGAACTTGGTGAATCTGTTACCTGGCGGGCTAAGCATTTTGGCTTTTTTCAGGAGTTGACTTCTAAGATTACGGAATTCGACCAACCCAATTCTTTTACTGATGAAATGGTATCAGGTGCATTTAAATCATTTCAACACGTTCATAAGTTCCAACTAATAAATAATGGAACGAACATGATCGATATTTTTTCTTATATATCTCCATTAGGAATTCTGGGGAAACTTGCTGATTATCTTTTTCTCAAGAAATATATGGAAGAGCTTCTAATGAATCGCAATGCGACCATCAAAGAGTATGCAGAAAATAATCAAATCACTCTTTAATTATAAGAAATAACGAAAACTTCTTAGGACTCCTCCACAAGTTTATGACTTGATCCATAAAATGTGCGGTTTTGAAGATAGTCTGCAAACAAAAAACGCCTTAAACATAAGTTTAAAGCGTTTTAGTGTATTTTGATTATACATTTGCGGAGAGTGGGGGATTCGAACCCGCGGACGCTGTTACACGTCAACAGTTTTCAAGACTGCCGCAATCGACCACTCTGCCAACTCTCCGCGACAAAAGTACGAATACCTATCGGATCCACAAATAATGTTGTTGATTTTTTAACAGTAAATTGATAACTGGTTAATGCTTAGATAGAAAAACTTTTATTTCGCCAGTTTACTGCCCTCTAAAGGCACTTTTTTGAACAAATTAAAGGGTTGTTTGATGATTTTGACACTTCTTTTTGACAGGTCAACACTCGCATTCAGCTCAAATCCCAATAAAAGTATGAAGGAATTGAGGTATAACCAGATCATAATGACGATCAGTGTACCGATAGAACCATACACTTTATTATAGGAACCGAAGTTATTGATATAAAAAGAAAAGCCCCAGATCGTCAGAAAAGCAAGTATGGTGGCCAGCCAGGAACCTGCACTGAAAAACCGCCATTTCTTGGCATTGGATGGCCCATACCGGTACAAAATGGATATCGTCACAAAATAAAGTACACCAAGCAATCCCCACCTGGATAAATCAATCACATAGGAAATGAAATTTCCCTGCAGGTTCAGGCCTTTATCAATATAATTTAACAACAGCTCACCGATGGTCATCGCCGCAATCGTTACAATCAGAGAAATCGCAATCACGAAGGTCAAAACCAGGGCGATTAAACGCTGTTTAAGCCATGTTCTCTTTTCCACGATCATAGATGACTTATTAAAAGCTCTCATGAGGTTGTGGACCCCGTTAGTGGCGAAAAAAACAGAGAGGAGGATACCAAAGGACAATAATTTACCATTCTGTATTTTGATGATCTCTTCCAGTGTTGTTTCAAAAGCCTGGAAAGCTTGTGAAGGGAGGATGAGATGAAGCAGGACCATCAGCTGGTCCTGGAAACCGATGCGTTTCGGAATAAAGGGAATCAGGGTAAATAAAAAGATGATCCCCGGAAAAATAGCGAGCATAAAGTTATAGGCCAGTGAAGAGGCCTTATTGACAAGCGAATCTTTACCGATCTCTTTAAAGAAAAATACAGCTACGGTATAAATTGGGAGCGGACTAAACCCTGGGAGTACGTAAACTTTTGTCCAGTCAATAAATAAGCTGTAGAGCCTTATTTTTAAAAGTTGTTTATGTAACCAATCCATTCATAAAATTTAATAAAACTATCGTGCACTGCTGTATGCAATGGAACAACAAGTAAATGTCACAATAGTTTCATCAAATATAAATTTCTAAAACAATTTATGTAAAATATTGTGTGATCCTGTCCATGAAATATTGAGGGGGATGACAGGGTCTTTTCTTTTCCATATCAAAAAATACCAGCGTAGTACTGCCCAGGTTAATCAGCTCTTCCTTCTCATTAAATAATTCATAGCTGAACACAATACGGACACCAGGAAGATCTTTCACTGTTGTCTTTATCGTAATCTCCTGATCATAATACGCCGGTTTGATAAACTTGCTGTTCATTTCCAGCAGCGGCATCATCACACCATAAGCTTCCATAGAACCATAAGTCATATCCAGGCTCCGTAACATCTCTACCCGTCCCACTTCATAATACTGGGCGTAGTTTCCGTTGTAAACGTATCCCATCTGGTCTGTCTCGCTGTATCTAACTCTGATCTTGGTGCTATGTGTATACATGTTATCTGAATATATTTCGCTTGTTTAATGCAGCCCTGTACTTGTTGGCATTGATTTCGTGCTGCGCTTTTGTTTCGGCAAATGCATGGTATCCTGAAAAATCTTCCTTCGCACACATGTAGATGTAGTTGTTCACATTTCTGTTCAATACGGCATCAATAGCACTAATGCTCGGCATCATAATGGGGCCCGGAGGCAACCCTGCATATTTATAAGTATTGTATTTGGAATCGACCCGCAATAAAGCATTCGTCACCCTTTTTACCGTAAAATCATCATTGGCAAAGATTACTGTAGGGTCAGCCTGCAGCAGGATACCGCGGTTTAAGCGGTTCAGGTATAAGCCGGCGATAATAGGCATTTCTTTATCGTAAATGGCTTCGCCATCCACAATAGAAGCGAGTATCACCACCTGTTGCGGAGACAAATTCAATGCGGCCGCTTTTTGTTTACGTTCAGCCGTCCAGAATTTATCAAATTCCTTCTGCATCCTTTCGAAAAATTCAATAGGACTGGTGTTCCAGTACATCTCATAGGTATTCGGAATGTACATGGTATAGCTGTTTTCTGTGGTAAAACCATATTTTTCTACCAGTGCTGCAGAGTCAATCACTTTTAGGAAGGATAGGGAATCGGCCTCCAGGCTCCTGGAAAGATAGGCCGCAAAGTTTTCCTTTTTCCTGATGTTCTGGAATTTGATTTTTACCGGCTCCTGGTTTCCCGATTTGATCAGGTTAATCAGTGTCCGGTTGTTCATTCCTTTCTTCAGGCGGTAACGTCCTGGCTTAAGCTTCAATGCCAGGTCCATCTTGCCCGCCGCCTCACTGAAGGTTCCGATATCTGTCAGCAGGTCCTTGCTTTTGATCTCTTTGTAAACATCGTCCAAATGGGCGCCGGTTTTGATATACAGGTATTTTTCATTGCCGGTAATATTGGCAGCGAAATATACCTGATAAAGCTTCAGGCCATAAAATCCACCAATTGCGAGTATGACTAAAATGGCTATTAGAATAATTTTTGCAGCCGGTCTAGTGGTTTTGGTATTTTCAGTAGTCATATCAGGTAATTGGTCTGTTTTAGTTTGTTGTTTTGTTTGAAAGTGTAATGTTTACCGGTGTACCTATTTTTACAGTGGCCACACTGTCTGATAACACCGGACTCTGTGCTACTATAACGGCATTTGCTGTGTCTGTGATATTTCCCTCATAGGTTATTATTCCCAGTTTAAGGTTCGATCCTCTCAGGGAGAAGGCCGCTTCGTCTTTGGTGAAGCCCAATAAGTTTGGAATTTCTACTTCTTCATTGCCTCCGCCATCGCCCAGCAGCAGGTCAATACGTGATCCCTTAGGTATAATGTCACCTGCTTTGATGGCCTGGCCAGCAAAAGAGATATCCAGTACGACATCCCTGCTCACATCCGCTTTGTAAACCGTATCGCCCACTTTCAAGCCATAGCTGCTAATAATAGATTGCGCTTCTATGAAGGACTTGAATTGGATGTCGGGGAATTTTACGGTAGGGACCTGTGCCCTGTTCACCGTCAGGTATATGGTTCTGTTGTCTTTAACAAATGTTTCAGCTTCAGGATCCTGGTCAATTACAGTTCCGGGTGGCATGTCCATAATATAGGCAGAATCTACTTCATAACGTAATCCCAGCTCTTCCAGTTTGGCTACTGCCTGGTTGAATGAAAGACCTTTTACGGCTGGCACATTGAGTCCCTGACCATGTTTCGTATAGTACCTTAAACTAAAGAAGGCAATGATTAATAACACGATTACAGTGGTAATGGCAGCAAGAAGGTTGTTTCTGAAGGACTTAGTTTTTAAATAGGATATGAATTTAGCCATTTTTGTTTTTTATGGTAAAGTATTTGGTTCAAATTTAGATTAAAAAAATATTTTATCGGAATTTAAATGTTATCTGAATGAACTATTTGATATTTTTGGAACATATTATATACAAATCCTGATGAAGAAAACTATAGCATTATTAACAGGTGGAACCACAGGTGAGTGGGTGATATCTGTAAAAAGTGCAGCGACAATAGCGCATAACCTTGATACTGATAAGTTTGAGGTTTACAAAATAATGCTTACCCAGCAAGGCTGGTTTTATGAGCCCGCAGATTCCGTAAAAATTGAAATCGACAGAAATGATTTTTCCCTGACTTTAAAAGGCCATAAGATCACCTTCGATGGTGTGTTTATAGCCATCCATGGGTCGCCGGGTGAAGATGGAAAGCTTCAGGGCTACTTTGATATGCTTGGCTTGCCTTATACCACCTGTGATGCGCTGACTTCAGCAATTACGATGAACAAGGGCTATACCAAGTCGATTGTTCAGGATATTCCCGGATTAAACGTGGCCAAATCAGCTCAGATTTTTAAGAAGACGCCTTATCAACTGTCGGATATTAAACAGTCACTGCAACTTCCATATTTCGTGAAGCCCAATAATGGAGGCAGCAGTATTGGAATGAGCAAAGTGAAGAACCAGTATGACCTGCAGTCGGCGATTGATAAGGCATTTAAGGAAGATGCCCAGATCCTGATCGAAGAGTTTATTGAAGGAAGGGAATTCACGGTGGGTGTGGTTAAACTGGATGGGAAAATCACTGTCCTGCCTGCCACTGAAGTGGAGACTGCAAAGGAGTTTTTTGACTTCGAAGCGAAATATACCCCTGGGGTTGCCGTGGAAACTACCCCCGCGCCTTTAAGAGCGGAAACACGCAAACGCGTAGAAGAAATTGCTACGGCAGTATATATAAAGTTGAATTGCAGGGGGGTGGTCCGTATTGATTTTATCCTTACAGGCGATGAAGCTGATTTTTATTTTATCGAGATCAATACCATACCGGGACAGACCGCTACCAGTTTTATTCCCCAGCAGGTTGCTGCTGCAGGATTGAAACTAAATGACTTTTATACCAAGCTGATCAAAGAAACGATCAGTTAAGCAGATGTTTAGCTTTTTATTCTTTGCTGTTGCGCTGGGTTTGGTTGTATTCAGCTGAACTTATGGAAATGGTACCTGATACAAGTTTATAACAATGGGGCTGTTCGGCAGCCCCATTGTATTTGGCAACTGACAGCGCAATTTTTCCTGCTTTCTGAACTCAGTTTTTTCCTGTTTTTTAAAAGCGGAACCCTACATTGATTCCTGCACGTACACCTGCCCAGGGACCATCAATATCTGCTTTCACCCCATCTGCTGTTACGGTATATTTCGTGTCCACCAGCGGAATATCTCCCAGGTCATCCAGTTGCTGCCTCAAGGCAGTCTGTTCCTGTTCGTTGAGGGCCTTATTTCCTTTAAGGCTTCCTGAGGCTGTTCCATAATTAGGGCCTAAGATCCACCAATCGAGATAGACCACCTTGCTCAATTTCCATTGGGCACCAAATAGTATTCCTCCGGTAAAGGTATTGATGCTGCCGGCCATGGGAAGCGTATCATGGATGGTGTTTTCGTCCGGAGGAAGAGTATAGGAATATTCAAAAGGTAAATCTACCTGATACTTCGCAAAGCGCATAAATGGCGCTACATAGAATCCCTGAAATACGCCTTTGCCAAAATAATAGCGGAATTCCGGCGTAATTGCATAGTTGGAGGACTGGTAGTCCTTCACATGGTCCCAGGTCTCCTGATCGTCTACCAGGTCTTCAATTTTACCTTTTAATGGGGGACCTGATCTGGGCATAAAACTAAAGCCCAATGCAAGGGCTGTTTTCTTACCTATGGCGCGTTCGTATTGAAATACATAGGTCTTGAGGAATACGGAAGTCACACTCGCCTTAATCAGGTTTTGTGGTCCTGTACTTAAATCGCTGTTTACACTGCTGGTATCCCTTTGGGCGTAAAGGGACTGACTCTGTAGAGAAAAAAGAAGAGAGATCACAGCGCATAGTCTGAAAGTTGTGGAATTTTTCATAGGGAAGTGGATTTTTAGGTAGAAACATGATCAAGAGCTTCATTAATTCTGAATAGCTGAACAAAACTCAAATACTATACCACCGTTAGGAGATATGAATTATTCATCTCATTCAATTCCAAAAAGATTACCCTTGGTACAATAAATGAATTGAATAAAACTGAACAGTTAAGCACCCGCTGCATCCAATAGGGATTATTGCCCATATTATGGGCATGTTGACGGAGAACAGCTTTCACTCCACCATAGCGCAGCTTATTTTTAGGCGTTAACCCAAAGAAGGAGTGAAAAAACAGGTTACACCTTTATTGTTTTCCATTTTCCCTTTTTGAATAAGAGATACCCGGCTATAGCAATGCCGGTTTCAGCAACAGGTATAGCGATAAATACCCCTCTGGGGCCTAAATTAAAGTATTTGGAAAGGAGGTAAGCCAGGGGAATCTGAAAGAGCCAGAATCCAAAAAAGTTGACCCAACTGGGCGTTGAAGTGTCACCCGCACCATTAAAGGCATTGATCATGACCATCCCTATCCCGTAAAAGATAAAGCCGGAAGCCATAATATTTAATGCTTCGGCGGCATATTGCCTGATTTGCTGGTCTTCCGTAAAAAAGGAAATAAACACATGTCCGGCGAGAAAGATGATCACCATTGCCGTAGCCATATAGATCATAATGTACTTTGCCGTCATGTATACCGAATCTTCTGCACGCCTGATATCTTTGGCCCCCAGGTTTTGGCCGACAAGTGTAGCTGCTGCATTACTTAAGCCCATGGCAGGTAACATAAAGAACATCATTAGTCTTAAGGCAGTTTGATATCCTGCTGATCCATGGTCTCCACCCGTTGTTGCAACCAGTTGGGCAAGAAAAATCCAGCTGCAGGAGGCGATGATAAACTGGAAGATTGCCGGTGTGGCGATCTTGATCAACGCCATCATTTGCTCATACTGCGGTTGGAAATAGGAAAGTTTAACCTTGATAATCCCCTTGCCATTGACCAAATGATAGACCTGATAGAGGACACCGATTCCTCTTCCTATAGTGGTAGCCATAGCCGCACCGGTTAATCCAAATGCCGGAATGGGGCCAAGCCCGTTAATGAGAAGGGGACAAAGTATGATATTCGCAATGTTCGCTATCCACAGGCTTTTCATCGCTATGGCAGCATTTCCTGCTCCCCGGAAAATTCCGTTGATCAGGAAAAGCAGCATGATGACCAGACTGCCTCCCATCATTATCTTGATAAATGGGGTACCCAGTACGGCTGTTTCTTCCGAAGCACCCATGAGTTTCAGGATCTCTGTTGCATAAATAAATGCCGCAATACTGATGAAGGTGTTAAAGATAACAGCAAGCACTATAGCCTGCATACCCGCCTTTGAAGCGGCTACCGGATCTTTTTCACCAACCCGACGCGCCACAACAGCCGTAGCAGCCATGCTCATTCCCACAGCGATGGAATAGATAATGGTCAGCACAGATTCTGTCAGTCCCACCGTCTGTATAGCCTCACTGCCATGTTCAAGGTGCCCCACAAAATACAGGTCTACCAAAGCAAACACCGATTCCATGATCATTTCCAGCATCATGGGAATAGCCAGCAGCAATACCGCCCTGCGCATACTTCCCTGGGTGAAATCCATTTCTTTTCCCTGGAGGGACTGTTTCAGCAATGCGAAGATTCTGCCAAAGTTATTTTCTGAAGGTTGGGGCGCTGTTGTCATTTATTTTTTTCGTCAAAGGGTAGATACTTGTGAGGTCAGGAAGAATATCAACACCTATCAGGGACTAATGGTCAATCTGATCATAATATAATTAGCTTATTTTAAATGCTGTAAGCATTGATCATTTCATCACTTACTTTACATCCTTTACCTGTTGCAATATCAATTAATACGTAATCAAACCAGCCATCGGATGCTATTTTTTTTGTTCTTATATTCTCTATTTCGAACTGAACCCTGCATCCCTTTTCATTGATGCTGAGAATACCAGTGCGTACTTTAATGACATCCCCTAAAATTAAAGGTCTTTTGAAATCTACATATGCCGTCCGCACCACCCAGCCAAAACCGCTATTCAGGAAACTCTCCATCGGCATTTTGTAGAACTGCTCCATCTGGTCGTAACGCGCTGCCAGTACATAGTCAAAATATTTACTGTTATGTACGTGGTTGAACATATCGATATCATCCGGTCTCACCTTTAACTCACTCTCAAATATGCTGTATTCAGTTTTTTCCATTGTACAAAAGTAAAGTTTGCTGCTTGCATAATGAAATAAGAATTGGGTTATCCTGACCTGTTGAACCGGAGCTTTAGCAATGGTTTGTATATTTGTTTATAAATTTTTAATAGCGGCGATGGGTAAAGTCAATACAATCAAGTTTTCGCAACAGCAGAAAACCTACAAGTTATCTACTGAGGAGCGTGGGTTCTTTTATATTATTGCCGGACAAAACAGGCCCTATTATACTGAACCTTACCGTACGGAAACTTTTGGAATTGCCTTAGTGGAGAAAGGAAGTATCAATTTGCAGGCGGGACTGAATAAACATACCGTTACGGCACCTGCCATTATCTCTATGGGGCCTTCTGTGATCAGGAACTTCGAAAAGAGCAATGATGAATCGCTGATGCATATTATTTTCTTTACCAGGGAGTATCTCCTCCAGGACCAGACGAATGTTTTTCTGCTGCATCAGTATGATTTTTTCGAAAACAATGCGAAGCATGTAATTGCCCTGGATACTCCACAAAGGGATGTATTTAGGCGTATTTTCAGTCTCATAGCCGATGTGACGGCGAGGAAGCATACCTATGAAGCCTCTATTGTAAGGAGTTATATCCTGGTGCTGATCAATGAGATTGAAGTATTGGTTGAAGATGGTAAGGATCTGGAAAACCAGTCGGAGAATATGAGCCCCCTGTTTCTTAAGTTTAAATCGCTGCTGGCAGAGAAGTATCTGGAGGAACGCTCCGTAGCTTTTTATGCCGAAAGGCTTCATACAACACCAAAGTACTTATCTGCCCTGGTGAAAAAACAAACCGGACGCACGGCGGGAATGCTGATCAATGAATCTGTGGTCTTGGAAGCAAAAGTATTGTTGCAGAATCACCGGTTTTCAATAGGACAGGTTAGTCAGCACCTTAACTTTTCTGATCAGTCTGTGTTTGGAAAATATTTTAAGATCAGCACCGGTCTTTCCCCTCAGGAGTACCGCAAGAGTTTAAGCTAGCCTCATGGTGTAGGTACCGCTGCAGCGGATCAATATCAGTTGAAGAGTGTATTTGACTAATAATACAGATATTTTACCCTTTATCGGCCTCTTTCGTTTGCTGACCTTTGTGGCAGTTAAGAATAATGATGACGTTGACAAAAATTACAATTAGACCTGATCGGTTTTTTATGATCAGGGTTGTCGTGCTATTGGGCAGTATTTTATGTGCCATGATGACGAATCAGGCCAATGCCCAGCAAGAACAAATGCAGTTCACGCAGCCACAAATCCGTACCCTCAGTTTAAATGAAGCAATTGCGCTGACCAGAGCGCAAAATATAGCTGTAAAAATAGCTGAAGCAGAGCTCAATGCTGTTGATGAAGACTTAAAGGATAGTAAAAGGAGTGTTTTACCTGTGTTGACTACCGGAGGAACTTACCAGCGGTATACGAAAGCTTTATTGTTCGAGGACGGGTTAGGTGGGCTGAGGTCTGTTGGGCGCAGACCAGGCCCTAATGGAGCCAGCCTGAACCTGGAAAGTTCTTTCAATGTATTTTCCGGTGGTAAAGTCAATGCCAGTATAGCAGAGGCCAAAATCAGAAAAGATATGGCAGAAAACAACAGCGCTGATCAGACGGGGAATTCAGTGTTGCAGGCTGCTGCCCAGTACCTGGACCTTGTACGGAAGCATGATCTCGGAAATATTATCAAAGATCAGCTGACACGTGCAGAGACAAGGCTAAAGATTATCCATTCATTATATAAAAACCAGCGTGTTACACGAAGTGATGTATTGCGGGCAGAAGTTGGACTTTCGAACGCGCAGCTGAATAAAATACAGAACGACAATGATATCCTCATTCTCAACAGGAAGCTTGGCGTATTGCTTAACCTTGGAGAAGAATTGATCATTTTACCTGCAGATTCAGCAAATGCGGAAAGACCTGCTTTCGAACTGGTCGATGGGGTGGTGAAAACTGCATTGGACCATGCCTACAGTATCAAACGTGCAGAACAAAATATCCGGATTCAGGAAACGAAGCTGAAAGGAGTCCGTAGTAATTATTACCCCTCCGTTTCCCTGTTTACTGCATATGGTTTCAATTATCCGAATAATATATTCTATCCACCTATTGATCAGTTGTATTCGATAGGTTTTGTCGGTGTGAAGGTCTCTTATAATATCTCCTCCCTGTACCATGTTAGACATAAGGAAAGTGCGGCAAGAATTCGGGTAAACAACCTTGAACAGCAGAAGGAACTGGTTAAGCTGAATACCAGTCAGGAAGTGGATGCACAGTACATCAAATATAAAGAAGCATTGAACAGGGTAGAAGTGATGAAAAAATCTATTGAGCAGTCGAAAATCAATTATCGGATAATGACGACTAAGTACCAGAACCAGCTGGCCCTGCTAACGGATCTGTTGGATGCAGATAACCTGTTGCAGGAAGCCCTGTTTAGCCTGAGTAATGCGCAAACTTCAGCTTCGGTACTTTATTATCAGCTTTTATACACAACAGGCAATCTTTAAGGTGTCTGGCAATTTTAAATTTCTAACGATCAACTCATACCTTAATTAATGAAAGTAAAACAGAAAGTTCATCCTGTAAATGTCCTGATTACTGTGCTCTCTGTAGTGGTAATCTTTGCTGGTTTAATTTTTCTAATCCAGTACCTCATCAGGGATCAGCAGTTTGAAGAAACCAATGATGCACAGATTGAAGCGTTTATCAACCCTGTGTCGGCCAGGGTTGGCGGATTTATCAGGGAGGTGAGATTTCAGGAACATGAACCCGTGAAAAGAGGGGATACCCTGCTGATCCTGGATGACCGGGAATATAAGATTAAACTGCTGGAGGCAGAAGCTGCGATTCAGGATGCAAAAGGACAGCTGACCGTGCTTGAAGCCGGAATTACAGCAGCAGAGGCAGGTATATTCATTAACCGTGATCAGATCAACGCTGCCCGGTCAAGATTATGGCAGCAGGAGCAGGATATCAAAAGGTATAAAAACCTGATTAAAGAGGAAGCCGCAACAGGACAGGAGTTTGAAAGGGTGAAATCACAGTTCGACATTGCCACGAGTGACTATAATGCTACGCTGAACAATCTAAAAGCAAATTTATCTAAGATTGAAGAATTAAAATCCAGAAGGGAGCTTCTGGCCGCAGGACTGAAAAGCAAAGAAGCACAACTAGATTTTGCGCTGGTTAACCTGAGCTATACGGTAATTACGGCACCGTCAAATGGTGCCATGGGTAGAAAAACAATACTTGAAGGGCAGCAGATCCAGCCAGGGCAACCTTTGGTTTCTATCGTAAATGAAAGGGAAAAATGGGTAACTGCCAATTTCAAGGAAACACAGGTGACAGGAATGTATGTTGGACAGGCAGTTGAAGTGAGGGTGGATGCCATTCCCGATAGAATATTCACTGCAAAAATTGAAGCAATAGCTGCCTCTACTGGTGGGAAGTTCTCTTTACTCCCTGCAGATAACTCTACCGGAAACTTTGTTAAGATTGTACAGCGGGTGCCCGTTAAAATAAAATTCAGCAATACAGACCTGACTTTGGTGAAGGCCGGCATGAATGTACAGGTGGCCGTAAAAAAACAGAGGGGATAACCGGAGATAGAAATGAAACACGAATATTTCAAATCATGGATAAAAGAAAGTGAATGGGGAATAAAAATTGCCGTTTTCCTGGTGCTGTTGTGCAGCCTCGCACAGTTTGCTACATTTGCCCTGTCCCAGAACTATGTGGTTTCTTATTTCGGTGCGCAACCTGAGGATGTAACCTTTGCGGTGCAGATTACCTATATCGGTATTTTATCTACCTTACCGATTCAGTTCCGGTTTCTCAGGTACTTTGAGACGAGAAGTTACCTGTTATTGGCCATACTTGCCGGAATCGTATTGAATATACTCATTCTTTATACCCGGGATATGATGATCTTTTGTTTACTCAGGTTCCTTGTTGGGGTGGATGTCTGTATCGTAGCCGCCGGGATGCTGACATTAATCTTTTCAAGATTAAAGACGGAACAGGTACAGGCAGTCGGATTATCCGTTTTCTATGGTACTGTGCTTAGCAGTGGTGTCATGGTTGGTATAGCGGCAGCCTGGGTAAACAGTCAGCTGAACTGGACCGCGATTTATTATTTTCTGATCGGATATCAACTCTTATGCCTGCTGATTCTCCTACTGATTCTAAAACCCATATCCGGACATCAGCGCTACCCGCTTTACCAGATAGACTGGATGAGTGTCCCCATATTTATACTGGCATTTACTTCTTTGGCCTATGTGATGATTTATGGAAACAAGTATTATTGGTTCAGTGATTATCGAATCGGTCTTTTGTTTTTGGCCTTCGTTTTGGCTACGGCAGCCTTTATTTTCCGCCAGCTGACCATCAAACGACCTTTGTTTCGGATAGATCTTTTTAAGTACAAGAATTTCATGATCGGACTGATCCTATTGTTGTTTTATTATGGAATAAAAGATAGCCTTAATCTCATATACAGCTATACAGGTACTGTATTGCAATGGCCACCCGCGGAGATCATTCAGCTGGGTATTTTTAATATCATAGGTTTGGCACTGGCCATGTGGGCTTCCTCTAAATTAATTCTTTCCAACAGGCATTCTATCAAGAAGTTTCTCCTTGCGGGTTTCGGGATCATGCTTTGTTATCAATTATACGTATATTATCTTTTAACACCAGACCTGGCTTTTACCGATCTTATTTTGCCGGTTTTCCTGCAAGGTGTAGCCTCCGGAATACTGTTCGTTCCCCTGGTCGTTTTTACACTTTCATCAGTGCCTGCAACAAGTGGTACCAGTGGGACGGTATTGTGTGCTTGCGCAAGGTTTACGGCTACACTGCATTCGATTACAGGGTTTGATAACCTCCAGTTATATTTTAATCAGCACTATAAATCTGATTTTTTAAGCAATCTCAGCGCAATGGATTTTCCTTATGAAGCAAGAATATCATCCTACGTTTCTTTATTTAAAAGTAAGGGATTTAACACAGAACAGGCAAATACCCTGGCAACCTCTACCGTTGCACGACTAATGGCTGTACAAAATCAGTTGTTGACGCAAAAATCTATATTTCTTTTCGCTTCTGTCCTTGTTGTTGTGGTTATATTTTTTGTGGTTTTCATTCCTTCCCTCCGTAAAACAAGCCTTCACCTGAGAAAGCGCATGTTTATATTGCCAAGGAGATAATATTTACAAGAAATCTTCCCTGTGGGGACTAAAAACATCTATTAAAACGCCTGGTTCCAGACAAACGGTCCCGTGAACTGCTCCGGGCGGGACATAAAATCCATCGCCGGTTTTCAGGACTTTCTTTTCTTCGGCTATTGTCATTTCAAAGACGCCACTTTCTACATAACTCACCTGGGTATGGTGATGTTCATGAAGTGTGCCTACCGCACCCTTCTCAAATTTAACTTTAACCAGCATTACACGGTCATCATAACCAAATACCTGTCGTTGAATTCCGTCCCCTAAATCTTTCCAGGGTGTTTCGTCGTTAACCTGCCATAATCCGCTTCTTTCCATGTGATGAATCTATCTCTTAAATTAATGTGCTAATTATTGTTTTTTTGGACAGACTGCCGGAAGCAGTATGTGCCTGTAAAGTTTGCCTATGCTATGCAATCACTGCTTCCCTGATCATTTCAATGTGGTCAATACCATCTTCATCATAGATCTCACCCATAGCCATAAAACCAAAGGACTCATAAAATCCTTTTAAATAGAGTTGTGCACCGATTCTTATCCTTTTGTTGCCACACAACCGGATGCAGTTGTCTATCGCCAGTTGTACAAGTTGTTTGCCGAAACCTTTTCCCCTGACCGAATTGCTGCTTACAATTCTTCCGATAGAGGGTTCCGGATAGGAGAGTCCTTCAGGAACTATACGTGCATAGGCAACAAGCTCATTGCCACTATACAGCATGAGGTGCTGGCAATATTGGTCCTTATTGTCTGCATCCAGAAAAACACAATTCTGCTCCACCACAAAAATTTCACTCCTTAATCTTAAAATCTCATACAACTCTTTTGGCTTTAGTGCCGCAAAAGGTTTACACAATTCAGTAAATTCCATATTTTCTATTCGTCGCTTTAAAGGTAATAAAATTCATTGCCGCTCAGGAATTATTGGACGCAACAATTGGTAAAAATACATTTAAGAGGGGCGCAAGAGAACAATTTACAGCAGTTGGAGTTTACAATACGGTGTTTTTTTATCATATTGTCGTTATGCAAAGAGTAATTGCCTCCATCTGTCTGATCCTTTTGAATTATCTATCCGCCGCAGCACAACCGGTTAGGGTTGCTGTAGCTGCAAATGCACAGTTTGTCCTCCATAAGATCAAGGAAGATTTCAGTAAGCGGACGGGGTTGTCTGTTGAAATTGTCAGTGGTTCCTCTGGCAAGCTGAGTACCCAGATTAAAAATGGGGCGCCATATGATATCTTTCTTTCTGCAGATATGGAATTTGCAGAAAATGTTTATCAATCGGGATTTGCACTGAACAAGCCACGCATTTATGCCATGGGAAGTTTGATCATCTGCTCTGCTACAGGTGCTGACCTGAAGAACTGGAAAAAAATTATAATCTCCCCCGGGACAGGTAAAGTAGCGATAGGAAACCCAAAGCTGGCGCCTTATGGTAAGGCCGCGGAACAGGCGTTGCAGTATTATGGAGTGTATAAAAGTATAAGTCCCAGGCTGGTTTTTGGAGAAAGTATCAGTCAGGTGAATACTTATGTCCTGAAAAAGGTGGTGAAACTGGGTTTTAGCACCGAATCACTGGTTTATGAATTACCGGAAAACAGTGGGATGACCTGGCAGCGAATAGATCCTTCCTCTTACCGTCCGATTGAACAGGGAGCAGTATTGCTTAAACATGCAAAAAAGAGTAATTATGCAAATTCAAAACGCTTTTATGATTACCTGTTCTCCGTACAGGCAAAGGCTATTTTTAAGCAATTCGGTTATGGCATTCAATAGTTTCAACCCGGATCAACACTGCTGCTAATGGAATGGACACCTATAGTACTGAGCCTAAAACTGGCGGCGATTACTACAGTAATTCTCCTGATTATCGGAGTTCCCTTAGCCTATTGGCTTTCAAAAAGAAGTTCCATAGGAAAGGTCATTGTGGAAGCCCTGCTTACGATGCCGCTTGTCCTACCCCCCTCGGTCCTGGGCTTTTACCTGTTGTTGAGTTTCAGCCCGGAGAGTACAGTCGGAAGCTGGCTGTTAAGGTATTTTAATATCAGTCTCGTTTTCTCTTTTGAAGGCCTGGTGGTCGCCTCCGTGATCTACAGCCTGCCTTTTATGGTCAGTCCGGTGAAATCTGCCCTGGCCCACCTGCCGTCTTCCCTGGCACAGGCTTCCTATACCATGGGAAAGTCGGAATGGGAAACGTTTTACCGAATACTGCTCCCCAACATCAGATCCTCTTTATACACGGCTATTGTGCTGACCTTTGCGCATACCCTTGGTGAATTCGGGGTAGTGCTCATGATTGGTGGTAAGCTTGATGGAATTACAAAAGTGGCCTCCATAGCGATTTATGATGCGGTGGACAGCAACCAGTTTATGGAAGCCAACCAGTATTCCATGATATTGTTTGCGATAACTTTTGTGATTGTTATACTGGTATTTATTTTTAACAGGAATTCAGCGAGAGGGCCATTGGAATGATTGAAATATCAATTGATAAAATTATAAAAACATACAGGGGCTTAAGTAAACTTCAGGTGCAAACGCATATTGATCTGCATAGCGTAACACTGGTACAAGGTGCTTCGGGTTCAGGAAAAACTACTTTTCTTAAAATTATAGCAGGCCTCCTGAAGCCTGATCATGGCCTGATCAGTGTGGGATCGGAAGTATGGCTGGACACGGAAAAGAAAATTAATGTAAGTCCCCAGAAAAGGAGGGTTGGTTTTGTCTTTCAGGATTATGCGTTGTTCCCTCATCTGTCTGTTGAAGCACACCTTCAGTATGGCACCAATGATAAAGAATTGATCAGCAGATTATTACATTTGGGTAAAATGGAGTCCTTCACCAAACATAAGCCCTCGCAATTGTCGGGCGGACAGCAGCAGCGGCTAGCCATTTTAAGAGCCCTCGCGCTGCAGCCGCAGTTGCTGTTATTGGATGAAGCTTTCTCCGCCCTGGATGATGAACTCAGGGAAGAGCTGGTCCTGAGCCTTAAGCTGTTGTTAAAAGAATTCGGGACAACGACCCTGGTGGTGAGCCACCATGCCCAGGAGACTATCGGTTTTGCGGACAGGTCATTAAAAATTGAATTGGATTAACATACGTTTTATTAAAGAATAACATAGGATTTATTAAATTTGCATCAAATGATTATATATAAAACAGAAGACGAAATAAAATTGATGCAAACCAGCGCCCTGATGGTGAGTGCAGCTTTATCTGAAATCGCTAAGGTATTGAAACCAGGAATGACTACGCTTGATATTGACAGACTTGCTGCTGAATTTATCAGGGACAACGATGCTGTTCCTTCATTCCTTAATTACAGCGGTTATCCCCATAACATCTGTACATCGGTAAATGATGTGGTTGTTCATGGTTTTCCTAATAATGTACCGTTGCGTGATGGTGATATTGTCTCTGTTGACGTAGGGGTGTATAAAAACGGTTTTCATGGTGATCATGCCTATACTTTCATTTTGGGCGAAATAGCTCCGGAAGTGTTGAAACTGGTTCGGATTACCAAAGAATCCCTTTTTGAAGGAATTAAACATGCAGTAGTGGGTAAACGTGTGGGGGATATTTCCAATGCTATCCAAACCTATACGGAACGTGAAGGGTATGGAGTGGTAAGAGAGCTTGTAGGACACGGTTTAGGCCGCGCCATGCATGAAGATCCACAGGTGCCTAATTATGGAAGAAAAGGTTCCGGAATTATGATGAAAGAGAACCTTGTCCTTGCTATAGAGCCAATGATCAATCTGGGTACAAGACATGTATTCACTGATGAAGACGGCTGGACGATCAGGACAGAGGATGGAAAACCTTCTGTACATTTCGAACATGATGTCTGTATCAAAAAAGGAGAGGCTTTTGTATTATCAGACTATACCCCGATTGAAATCGCAGAAAAAGCAAATGCAAACCTGAATTCTTCTTATTACGAATTGTAAGCAGAATTCCAGGTCTCCGAAATGACCCTAAGAATTAACTGGAGATATGTAGTATAGAAAAGCCCTGTTTTCCCTTCTGTAGGAAGTAACAGGGCTTTTCATTTGGTGTATATTTTCTGAGCTGATGAGCTCTCCCTGTTATTCCATTTAACAGCTGGACAGCTTACAGGTTTCACCCGACAATTCAATCTGAAGTGTAGGATGCTGTATATCATGATCTGTTAGGATTTTCAAAGCGAGTTTTCTTACTTCCTGCATGTCGGCTATATCCGAACCGCTTTTTAGGACAATATGGGTGGTCAGGACATTAAATTCCCCATCCATCGTCCACACATGTAAGTCGTGGATATTATTGACCATGGGAATCTTCATCAGTGCAGCGGTAATTTCATTTTCATCAAATCTTGCAGGTACTGCCTGCATAAAGATTTTACCTGCGGCGCCCAGATTTTTAAGGGCATTGTAAAGTACATAAGCAGCAATGCCTAACGAAAGAACAGGGTCAATCCAATACCATTTGGTGAAATACATGATGAGGCTTCCCAGTAAAACAGCTGCCCAGCCCAGCACATCTTCCATCAGGTGAAGCATGATTGCTTTTTGATTGAGTGATCCTCCGTTCCTGGAAAGCTTCCAGGCGGTGAATCCATTGAAGGATAAACCTATGATAGCCAGCCAGAACATCCCCTCTGTATGAACTGTTTCAGGATGTAATAAACGTGGAACGGAAGTATAGACAATTAAAACTGACCCCGCGATAAGAATAACAGAGGTAATTGTGGCGGCAAGAATGGAATACCGTCTGTTGCCATAACTGTAAGCGCCATTCCTTCCTTTGAGGGAATGTTTTTCAAGCCATAATGCCGTACCAATGGCAATGCTGTCGCCCAGGTCATGGATGGCATCAGAGAGGATGGCCACGGAATTGGTCATGGCGCCGCCCACAAATTCTATAATGGTGAAAAACAGGTTCAGGGCCAGGGCAAGTTTTAAATTGCTCACTACAGGATGCACATGATTCAAACCACCATGGTCATGTCCGTCCTGGGAATGATGATGCCCATCAGGTGAATGATCATGTGAATGGTTACACGCAGGGCTGTGGTGGTGCGGGCTGCCATGGTCATGTTCGTGTTTTGCTTCCATTTATATTCGTTTTAAACAAAGTTAATAAACACATGGCAGAAACCATACTTCCAAAATCAGCAGAAATGTCATACTTTTATCGTTATCTACTATTTGAATCTTTTCTATCTATGAGAATACCATCGGCTTATAATCCTGTTCCTTTTCTGCGGGAACATTACAAAATTATCGGAAGTTACATCTTTACGCTTTTTTTTATCGGCCTGGCTATCTGGTTCATTAAACATGAAAAAGCAGAATTACAGCAGGTTAAGATGCTTGTCGTCACTTCCCGCTGGGAATGGATCGCCATCGGGGTAGCACTAAGCATCGCTTATATTTTCATTCATGGCCTCATGTATAAGTCTTCTTTCTCTGCGGTGGGGACGAAGGTTTCCCTGGGAGATGCCAGTATGTTGTTCCTCAAAAGGAACTTTGTGAGTGTCTTTCTTCCTGCAGGAGGAGTTTCTTCCCTTGCTTTTTTCAGCGGGACTATAGAAGAAAAAGGAGTGAGTAAGTCACAGATCAACTTTGCATCTTCGATATATGGTTTTGTGGGAATTCTCTCTGTCCTGGTTATTGCCATCCCTGTATTTGTATATGCTATTTTTCAGGGCAGTATCGGGATGGGTGAGTGGTTCGGCCTCATTGCCGCCTTTCTGCTGATTGGCCTGGTGTACCTGTTTTTCAGGTCTATTGTAAAAAATGGCCGTGTATACCGGTTACTCCTCAAATATATTCCCGTGATTGAGGTTTACCTGGGCGACTTCAGAAATAATAAAATTGAACGCAACAGCTTTATCCATACTTTTCTGTACAGTATGCTGATTGAAGTAGTGGGCATCATTCATATTTACCTGGCAATGGTGGCGCTGAATATTCCGCCTTCTCTCATTATTGCTACCGTCAGTTATGTGGTTGCCGTGGTGTTTCTCATCATTTCCCCATTTTTAAGAGGATTGGGTGCTGTAGAAGCCTCCATGACCTTCATGCTGATCCGCCTGGGATATCATGAAGCTGCTGCAGTATCAGTAACTATTCTGTACCGCTTTATGGAATTCTGGATTCCGCTGCTGCTGGGTGCCCTGAGCTTCCTCCTTAAGATCAATAAACTGCTGATGCGGATTGTTCCGGCCTTGCTGATCCTGGCCCTGGGAATTGTAAATATCGTATCGGTACTTACGCCGGCGATCCATGAAAGGCTGGTCTTCCTGAAAAATGTACTTCCCGTTTCAGCTATTGCCGCTTCCAATTATTTTGTGCTGGTGGCCGGTTTGTTTCTGCTGGTTACAGCGGCCTTTATGCTGAAAGGACTGCGGATGGCCTGGTATTTTGCAATGGCATTGTGTTTACTTTCTCTTGTAGGTAACCTCACTAAAGCAATTGATTATGAGGAAGCTGTGTTTTCCTTGGTGGTGATTGTAGGTTTGGTGGCTTCCAGAAAGGAGTATTATGTAAAGCATAACTCCAAACTGAGATATATTGGGATCCAGACCACATTGCTGAGTGTAGCCGCAGTGATTTTATATGGGGTGATCGGGTTTTATTTCCTCGATGCAAGACATTTTAATGTTGATTTCAGTCTGCTGGAATCGATCAAATATACCCTGGAAAACTTTGTCCTTATCGAAAGTGCAGACCTGATCCCTATGGATTCTTTTGCAAAAGGCTTCCTTTATTCGATCAATATCAGTGGGTTCTTATCTATGGCATTTTTGTTCTATACGCTGATCAGGCCCTATATCATGAAGGATTCTACCGATGAGGAAGAGTACGAATGGGCGAAGACCCAGCTGGAGAAATATGGGAATTCAGCAATGGATTATTTTAAGACTTACCATGATAAACTGATTTACCGTCACCCGGAAATGGAAGGTTTTGTATCCTATCGGGTATCAGGTAATTTTGCGGTGGTTCTGGAAAGTCCTGTGACCGCAGCGGAGAATTTACAGGCATTTATCAGGGCGTTCGATAAATATTGCTTTGAAAGCGGTTTGAAAAGTTTTTACTACCGTGTTCCTGAAGAAGCACTGGATACTTTCCTTGCCTGTGGCAAAAAGAGACTGTACCTGGGACAGGAAGGGGTAGTGGACCTGCGTACTTTTACTTTGGATGGCGGAAACCGGAAATCTATCCGCAATGCCCTCAAAAAAGTAGCGGAGAAAGGTTTCCATTGTCAGATTTATACCGCACCGGTTAAAGATGGGCTGCTGCAAAAGATTAAATCTGTTTCAGATGAATGGCTGGCAGACACTGGGCGTGAAGAAATAGTTTTTTCCCAGGGAATGTTCCTCTGGGAAGAACTGAAACAGCAAACCATTATTACGGTCGAGAATAATGAAGAGAAAATCGTAGCTTTTTTAAATGTCATCCCCGATTTTGCCGGCGGCGAAGGGACCTATGACCTGATCAGGAAAACTAAAGATGCCCCTAATGGAGTGATTGATTTTATCCTGGTGGAGTTGTTTAAATTCCTGAAAGATACTGGCTGCACCTCTGTAAATATTGGTTTTGCCCCTTTATCCGGATTGATGGATCCAAAAAATCTTCCGGAACGCTCTATGAAATTTGCCTATGAAAAGATCAAATCGTTTTCCCATTATAAAGGACTGAGAGACGCGAAGGATAAGTTTTCACCGGATTGGCACAATAAGTACCTCGTCTATGACCAGGACTATGACCTGATCCAGGTTCCGGCAGTATTGGCCAAAGTCATCAAACCTTAATCCGCACTACCTTTCACCTGTGATAAACCACCTTGTCATGAAAAAAATATTCTTCATTTGTGCGGTACTCCTGATCTTTCATGGCACTGCAATGTCCGTTACGGTTGACTCCTTAAATTATGGGGCATTCGGTAAAATTCTTGTCTACCATCCCTCCAAATCGCCTACTTCAGTTGCCCTGTTTGTGTCAGGAGACGGTGGCTGGAAAAATGGGGTGATCAACATGGCAAAAGATATTGCCAATCAGGGTGCCCTGGTACTGGGAATAGATGCTAAGACCTATAAAAAATCACTTTCGCGCCTGTCGTCCCCCTGTTATTATCCTGCGGCAGATTTTGAACGCCTGAGTCTGATGGTGCAGAAAAAATACAAGTTCAGCAATTATTCAAAGCCTGTATTGGTAGGTTATTCTTACGGGGCAACCCTCATTTATGGAATCCTGGTACAGGCACCGGCCAATACATTCAAGGGAGCCCTGGCCTTGGGATTCTGCCCCGATATAGAACTCAATAAGCCTTTATGTGAAGGAAATGGACTGAAACAGCATGTTTTAAAACCCGGTCGTTCCTTCTGGCTGGAGCGAACGGAAAAGCTGAGCGCTCCATTTATTGTGCTGAATGGGTTTAAAGATGAAACCTGTCCATTTGCAGCAACTGAATCTTTCTTAAAAGGAATGCCTATGGCAGAGCTGGTTCCCTTGCCGAAAGTAGGACATGGTTTTTCCATTGCAGATCACTGGTTGCCCCAGTTTAACGAGGCTTACCTGAAAATTCTTGCTGCACCCTCCTTCGCAAGCAGGAAGGAAGCGGAGAATATGGAATTAAAAAAGCAGGTGATTGTCCGTTATAAAGAGAATTTACCCCTGACGATCATTCCTGCAACAAAGAAAAGCACGCTGCCGCTGTTGTTCCTGATTTCCGGGGATGGAGGCTGGACGAGTTTTGACCAGTCCCTCGCGGAAACACTGGCGGCACATGGGATCCCGGTGATTGGCCTTGATGCCCAGAAATATTTTTGGTCGGCAACCACTCCCGATAAAACAACAGCGGAGCTGAGCAAGGCCATTGCGCATTACATGGAACAGCTGGGCAAAGATAAAGTGGCCCTGGCCGGATATTCATTTGGGGCATCTATTGTTCCTTTTATTGCCAACCGTCTGCCAGCCACCTTAAAATCACAGTTAACAGGTATAGTGGCAACTTCCCCGGATGTAGCGGCAGACTTCGAAATCCATATTGCTGATATGCTCAACTTCGGCGGATCCAAGGGGAATTATAATGTGATTGCAGAAATTAAAAAATTGAAGGCTGTACCCGCCACCAGTATCTTCGGTAAAGCTGAAGGAAGTAAGATCTCCGGACGCTTCGCTAAAGAAGGATTAAAGGTGCTGGTATTGCCCGGAAACCACCAATTCGGAAATGATTTTAATACGCTTGCTGAAGCAATGGTAAAAAATATGGAATAAGGCCAGATTATAAACAATATAACAGCAATAGAAAGCATGAATCCTCAACTGCATAAATTAACCCGGATGGCTTCCGCACCTACCAGGATGATTATTGGCTTAATGTCGGGTACCTCATTAGACGGACTGGATATTGCACTTTGTAAGTTTAGCGGTTCGGGAAGGGAAACCGGTGTGGAGGTGCTGGAGTTTACAACAATTCCCTATCCTGAAGATTTTAAAGAGGAACTAAAGGCAATTTCGTTCAAAGAACAGGTGGAATTACGGAAAGTGACCTTACTCCATAAGCTGGTAGGGAGCCGCTCTGCTGAAATGATATTGGGGGCTTTGTCGGATTGGAATGTGGCTGTACAGGATGTAGATTTGATTGCCAGCCATGGGCAGACGATCTTTCATGCACCTTTTTCCTTACACCACAATCCTGAACTCCCTGATTCTACGCTCCAGATTGGTGATGGAGACCATATTGCTGAACTGACGGGTATTATTACCCTGAGCGACTTCCGGCAGAAACACATTGCAGCAGGTGGGGAAGGGGCTCCGCTGGCAGTGTATGGCGATTATCTCCTGTTTGCGGATAGCGTAGAAAACCGCATCCTGCTGAATATTGGTGGAATATCAAATTTCAGCTGGCTGCCTTCTTCCGGCAGAATCCAGGATTTGTTTTCCACAGATGTCGGACCTGGGAATACGCTGATGGACCAGTTTGTACAGCAGCATTATCCCGGGAAATATTACGACAAGGATGCTGAAATTGCAAAAGCCGGCAGGGTGAATCCCAAACTTGTTGAGGCTTTGTGCAGCGATCCATTTTTTAACCAGCCTTTTCCAAGAACTACAGGCCCTGAACTATTTAACCTGGATTACCTGGAGCAGGCCATTTCTGCCTCAGGGCAGGAGCCCCTTTCCGGAGAGGATATCCTGGCCTCCCTGTGTAGTTTTACGGCTCAAAGTATTGTATCTGCGATTCAGCAGACTGTCGGTGATCTCGATTATGCAGTTTACCTGAGTGGTGGTGGCATGCACAATCCCTTGCTGGTAGAAATGATCCAATCGGGGCTTGGCCTTGACTTAAAGGACACCACCGCTCTGGGGATAAATCCGGATGCCAAAGAAGCTGTGCTTTTTGCATTGCTGGCCAATGAATGTGTAGCGGGCAGTGGAACATCATATGGGTATGGCAAAGGAATACCCAATGTCAGCATGGGAAAAATTAGTCTACCAGGTTAATACAGTTACCCCGCTAAATTTTACACTGTCATTTCAAAACATTACTTAGCTTTATCTGTCGTATAGAGAGCATACATTCCTGTATGCTGGAGTACAGATATGGATAATTGACACAGTATGCAAAAAAGAGTAATCATTATCGGAGGTGGCTTCGGAGGAATTAACCTCGCCATGGCGATGGGTAAAATTAAAGACTATGACATCACCCTGATTGATAAAAATAATTATAATTTCTTCCCCCCATTAATTTACCAGGTGGCCACGGCTTTCCTGGAACCTTCAGCGATAAGCTATCCTATCCGCAAACTTTTCAGGCATAAAAAGAACCTTCATTTCCGCCTTGGCGAATTGCTGAAAGTAATGCCTGAAGAAAAAAAGATCCTGTTGAGCAATGGAACCGTGGAGTATGATGAACTGGTATTTGCTACCGGTGCGGAGACCAATTATTTCGGGATGGAAAATGTGCAGAAAAACGCCATTCCGATGAAAACCCTGAGCGACGCTATACAAATGCGTAACCGTATACTGACACACCTGGAGGAAGCGGCCATTTCCAGGGACCATGATGAGGTATTGAAACACCTGAATATTGTGGTGGCAGGAGGTGGGCCAACGGGAGTGGAGATCTCGGGAATGTTTGCAGAAATGCGGATGAGCATTATCCGCAAGGATTATCCCGAACTCATCAATTCCGGTGCGCAAATTTACCTGGTTGACGGAGGAAGTACACTATTGAAACCGATGAGTGAGAAATCACAGCAACATACCTATGATGCACTGAAAAAATTAGGGGTTAAGATGTTATTGAATAACCATGTCAATGATTTTGTTGATGATCAGGTATTCCTAACTGATGGGACCATTATTCCGTCGAAAAACCTGATCTGGGCCGCAGGTGTCAGTGCGATGGTTTTTGAAGGAATTCCTGCCAGCTGTTACGGGCGCGGAAAAAGACTGAAGGTCAATGCTTTTAATCAGGTGGAAGGATTGGCGAATGTTTATGCAATAGGTGATACCTGCATACAATCGGGAGATACTGGTTTTCCTGAAGGACATCCGCAGGTCGCACAGGTAGCCATTCAGCAGGGAAAAAATATAGCGCATAATTTCAGGGAGATGGTTTCGCAAAAACCATTAAGGCCATTTTCGTATACAGACAGAGGCAGTATGGCCATCATTGGAAGAAATCAGGCCGTAGCGGATTTACCCAAGCCTAAATTGCACATGAGTGGTTTCATTGCCTGGCTGGCCTGGTTGTTTATCCACCTGCTTTCGCTGATTTCTTACCGGAACAGGTTGAATACACTCTATAACTGGACAGTGGCTTATTTCTCGAAAGACCAGTCGCTGAGAATGATTATCAGGCCTGTAGATAAACCTGCAGACCACGAGCCGGTAAAGGAAATCAGCTGAGCTGATCATTGTTGATGCGAATTTGACATTTACACTATTGGTATTGCTTAAATTATAAATAGTTTTGCGGCTTAAAGATCAGAACAACCATGATAAGCCACAAACAGCTCTTCCTCCTAAACAATGCCCAAACCTCAAACAATCCTAATTTCCTTGAAGTAGATCACGCGGAAGGACTTTACCTGTATGACATTAAAGGGAAGAGTTACATGGACCTGGTTTCGGGATTTGCCGTGAGCAATATCGGGCACAGGCATCCAAAAGTGATTGAGGCCATCAAAGCCCAGCTGGATAAGTACATGCACCTGACCGTTTATGGTGAGTTCGTTCAGTCGCCCATGGTTAAATTTGCTGAAAAGCTGATCAGCGTTCTCCCGGAGCAACTGAACAATGTTTATTTTGTGAATTCCGGGACCGAAGCTACTGAGGGTGCATTGAAGCTGTCCAAGCGTTTTACCGGCAGGTCTGGCATCATCGCCTGCCACCATTCCTATCATGGCAGTACACATGGCGCATTGAGTGTGATGGGAAATGAAGCGTATAAACAGGCCTACCGTCCGTTGTTACCCGACGTGGGGTTCATTTCGTTCGGAAAAGAAGAAGACCTGGAAAATATTACTGCAGATACTGCCTGTGTGATTATGGAAACTGTCCAAGGAGAAGCCGGAATCCGTGTTCCTTCTTTGGCCTATATGCAAAAACTGAGGCAACGTTGTACTGAAATGGGAGCTTTGCTTATTCTCGATGAGATACAGGCTGCTTTCGGGCGCACAGGTACACTCTTCGCTTTTGAAGATTATGGAATTGTTCCGGACATCCTGTTACTGGCGAAGGCACTGGGTGGGGGAATGCCTATTGGTGCTTTTGTAGCGAACAGGGAGGTGATGGGCGTGCTGAAAGAAAACCCTATTCTGGGACATATCACAACCTTTGGCGGCCATCCGGTATCGAGCGTCGCCGGACTGGCAAGTTTGACAGCTATTCTTGAGGAAAATCTGGTTGCCGGAGTGAAGGAAAAAGGAGAATTGTTCAGGTCGTTGCTCGTACATCCCATGATCAGGGAAGTACGAGGTAAAGGATTGATGATGAGCATCCAATTGGACACCTTCGAACAGGTCGAAAAAGTCAGCCAGCTTTGTGCCGCTGATGGGGTAGTTATCGACTGGTTCCTGCATTGTGAAAATGCATTGCGCATTGCACCTCCATTGATCATCACTGAAGAAGAAATCAGGACCGCCACTGGCGTGATCTTAAAGGCACTCGACAAATTGTAGGCAACAATGCTTTATGAGGCGAGCTGAAAATAGACTTTATCAATCAGATCACCTGCATTAAAAGGTTTGGCAAGAAAGTCATTGGGGCCAAAATCTTTATTCTTTATTCCGGTATTCTGAAGTCCCGAGATGAGGATGACAGGGATATGTTGTAAAGAGGAGTCTTCTTTGATATTCCTGCAGATCTCGCGGCCATCACAGCCATCCATCAGGACATCCATGAGCACGAGGTCAGGTTTCTCTTTGGTAATCACCTGCAAGGCATCCTGTCCACTGGCATAAGTCATTAAATCCCAGTCTACAAAATCAAGTACTGATTCCAGGGCTGTCAGGATTTCTTTATCATCGTCGAAGATTACAATTTTCTTGTTCATGGTCTATTTTTTTAGGTAGTAGTGTGCTGTTTTGTAGTTTTCAGCTTTTCTATCCCGCCCTGTTAACAGGCTTGCGGAGCTGATTCATGAAAACGAACAAATTAAGTTTGAATTTGTTCAGAATATATGATTTAATTTGTGGGCGGAACAGAAAATGGAGCTGTGAGAAAACACTCTTTTTCTTTTCCATGCCTTTATGAATCAGTGTCTAAAGCTACAGGACAATCTTTTATGCAGCAGTGAGAGGTGCAGGAATGCGTATTATACAGGCATAAAAAATACTGGTACAAACAATTAAGGGAATTCAGGAGATCAAATAAATACTTATAAAAACGATTCACACAAGCATGCAGGAAATCAGCTGGATACTCATACTGGAAATTCTTTACGTACTGATCATCATTGCTGTCTGTTTAAGAATCATCTATGATACCCGGTCGACCACAAAAACACTGGCTTACCTCATCCTCACCGTCTTTTTACCTGTTGCAGGAATCATTATTTACTTCTGTATCGGCACCAATTACCGTAAGCGGAAGCTGTACAGCAAGAAAATAACGACCGACGAAAGGATGCAGAAGCAGATCAAACAGCAGGTGTACAGGGAGTCCAAAAGGATCTGGGATACCGTACCAGAAAATATGCTGAAGTATAAAAAGCTGGGGCGTCTGCTGATCAATGACGGGACAAGCTTTTTGAGTGGAAGGAATAAAGTAGATATCCTGATCAATGGTGAGCATAAATTTGCAGAGCTGCTGCAATGTCTGCGGAATGCCAGGCACCATATCCATATCGAATATTACATTTATGAAGACGATGAGATCGGAAATGAGATAAAGCATATATTGATAGAAAAGGCCAGGGAAGGAGTGGACGTACGTGTGATCTATGACGACTTCGGGAGTCGCAGCATCCGCAAGCGGGTGGTTCCTGAACTGCTTGCTGCCGGGGTGATGGCCTTTCCCTTTTACAAAATACTTTTTATTGCCCTTGCCAACCGGTTGAACTACAGAAACCACAGGAAGATCATTGTCATCGACGGCACGATTGGATTCACCGGTGGGATCAATATCTGCGACCGGTATGTGAACAGCGATAAGCGCCCCGATGCGGTATACTGGCGCGACACACATGTGAAGATCACGGGTACCGGGGTCTATTACCTGCAGTATCTTTTTATATGCGACTGGAACTTTTGTACAGATGATACCCTGGAAATTGAAGATGATTTCTTTTGTGAACCGGATATCAGTGCGGGAAGCTCTATTGTTCAGGTGGCTGCAAGTGGCCCGGATTCTGATAATCCGACAATTCTGTACTCTACTATTCAGGTGATAGGAATGGCCGAAGAAGAAATACTGATTACTACCCCGTACTTTATTCCCGGTGAAAGCCTGATGGATGCCTTATGTGTAGCGGCCCTGAGTGGGGTTAAGGTAGTTTTACTGGTACCCGATCAATCAGATTCCAGGATGGTTGCTGCCGCAGCACGCTCTTATTATGGAGAACTGCTGAAGGCAGGCGTTGAAGTGTATCAGTACCAGAAGGGATTTATTCATGCAAAAACGATGGTCACGGATAAAAATCTTTCTGTTATCGGAACTGCCAACATGGATAACCGGAGTTTTGAGCTGAACTTTGAAGTGAATGCAGTGATCTATGACAGTGAGGTGGCTGCACAAATGACAAAAGTGTTTTATGAGGACCTGCGTTTTTCAAAAAAAATAGACAAATGGGAATGGGAAAAAAGACCCCTGTTCAAACAGCTGCCTGAAAAGCTGGCCCGGTTGCTTTCCCCTTTGTTGTGATCTATTGTGGTAACCACCGCTAAAATAAAAAGGGGGAGAAGAAAAAATCCTCAATCCCCCCTGTGTGAGTATTCAAATGCTTTTCTATTTCCTTCTGAATGCCTGTTTTAGGTAAAAATAAAGCAATAGAAGTATCAATACCGTAAGTACCGCTGTGAAGATTCCTGCAACGAGTCCGAGTGCAATATGCAATACCGGAAATACGATATACTTCGCCACGAAATAAACGATTACAAGTAAAGCCGCTACTATGATGATGCTGCTTAGTTTAAGATCTCTTCTCATTTATTAAAATATGTTTTACGTATATATTTTTCTACTTGTTCAGCTTCTGTACTTCCCGAATCTTTAACTGCACGCTGTAACAATTCCGGAGTGATGTCGAATTTTTTACTCCAGTATTCTACCTCATAATACTCTTCAAGATTGATGAATTTACTATCGGATATGTTCATATCATTTCTAGTATAAAAGTTTTGTCTGAGCATATATTATCTGGTTAAATTGTTTGTACTATTTCTTTAACAATACTTATGCCTAAATTTAAGCGCTTTCCTAATTGCAATATAACATATCCTGTTAATTTTTTGTAATCAGAAATGGTGTAAAATGGCCATTATTCCTGTGTTTTATTAAATTAATGTTGGCGTATGGAATTTTTGGGATGAAAACCTCGACAAACACAATCTCATTATGAGTAAGTTACACCACAAGATTGTTAAACATAAAGTGGCTGGGGCAATAATGTTAAATGTTAATTTAATGCAATGGTTTTTGAATTCCGCCCTTAAATCGGCAGAAGTGACTATATTTAGAAAGTGCGTAATAAAAGATGCAAATGAGAAAAACACCTATCAAGGCTGGTCACCAATCTTTAAAACTGATCACCTGTTCGCTTATCACTGTGCTTTTCATGGGTTGTGCAGTATCGAAATCAACAGGAGCAAGGCAGGTTACCCTAAAAACCATTACGGGCTTAAAATATGTAAACCAGTTTGTCCTCCCCAATGATGCTCAAATTAATGGCATTAAGATCGGTGGATTATCAGGTATTGATTATGATGCAAAAAATAAGGAATATTATTTGATTTGTGATGACCGCTCACACCTGGAACCTGCCCGGTTTTACAAGGCCACAATTGATATTTCTGCAACAGGAATCAACAAGGTAGCTGTTACAGCAGTGGTACCACTGCTGCAGCAGGACGGATCGTATTATCCTGAGATCAGCCGTAATGCTACGCATACGACCGATCCGGAGGCAATGCGGATGAACTGGCGTACCCGTCAGCTGACCTGGACAAGTGAAGGAGACCGGAATTTTAAACCACTGGATACCGTCCTTATCAATCCTACAATTAATGTGGTGGACACCACAGGAAAATATGTGGACCTGCTGCCCCTGCCTCCAAATCTTAAAATGCAGAAGACGGAAAATGGACCGCGCAGAAATGGCGTGCTGGAGGGGCTTAGCTTTGCGGATGATTTCAGGAGCCTGTATGTGAGCCTGGAAGAACCCAGGTTTGAAGATGGTCCTCAGGCCGACCTGACACAGAATAATGCCCAAATAAGATTATATAAATTTGAGTTGAAAGACAACCGCAATACCGCACAATATGCCTATAGGCTTGACCCTGTTCCTTTTCCCGCACAGAAGGAAGGAGGCGCAATAAACAACGGCATTCCGGATATTCTTTGGATAGGGCACAATAAATTACTGGTTACGGAACGGGCTTTTTCTACAGGAAGGACAGGAGCCAATGTGAAAGTATTTTTAGCCGATATCAGTGGGGCGGAAAATATCATCCATAAGGCGTCATTGCTCAATTCTCCAGCGAAAAAGCTGGTGTCTAAAAAACTGATCCTGAATATGGATGACCTGGGGATTTATATAGACAATATTGAAGGAGCTACATTTGGACCGCTTTTAGCGAATGGACATCAGTCGCTGATCTTTGTGGCAGATAACAATTATCTTCCGCATGAGCAGTCTCAGTTCCTGCTTTTTGAAGTTATCCCATAAAGCGTCCGCTTCTTCTTCTGCGCATTCGCTTTTTTTCCGGCAGTTGTTTGTTCCATTGATGGAGACTTAAAATAACTCCAGCTGATCCGGATCCGGATGTTTTGAATTCTGGCTATGGCCAAAATTACTTAAAGAGATACCGAGCAGGCGCACTTTTTCATCTTCCAGCGCGGCTTTTAACAGCAGTTCCTTGGCTCCTTTAACAATGGAAAGGTAATCACCTACGGGCTGTGGCATGGACTGATTTCTGGTGATCTGCCTGAAGTCGCTGAACTTTATTTTTAAGGTGAGCGTTTTACCGCTGAGTTTATTCTTTTCTAAGCGTGCCGTGACCTTCTCCGCCAGGATCTCCAGCTCTGTAAACATTTCCTCAATGGTTTCCAGGTCTTCTTCAAAGGTATCTTCAGCACCAAGTGATTTGGTTTCCCTGTTTGGCTGTACGGGTCTCTGATCTATACCGCGCACGATGTTAAAGTAGAATCTTCCGGTTTTGCCGAATTTCCTGATCAGTTCCTCTTCCGAAAGTTTTTTTAGGTCTGCTCCATGATGAAGGCCCATTTTTTTCATTTTGTCTGCCGTTACCTTCCCCACACCAAAGAACTTTTCTACCGGAAGTTTCTCCATGAAGGCACTGATCTTCGAAGGACCAATAAAGGTCAAACCATCAGGTTTGTTCATATCAGACGCGATTTTGGCCACAAACTTATTATTGGATACACCTGCAGATGCAGTGAGGTTCAGTTCATCCCTGATGGCATCCTTAATCAGCTTTGCGATTTCAAGGGCAGAGCCGATGTTCAGTTTATCTTCCGTCACATCGAGATAAGCTTCATCAAGGGATAGCGGTTCAATGAGGTCTGTATACCTGCGAAAGATTTCACGGATATGTACCGATACGCTTTTATAGGCATCAAAACGGGGCCTGACAAATAACGCATGGGGACAAAGCTGAATAGCCTTACGCGCTGACATAGCGGAGTGAATCCCATAAGCCCGTGCTTCATAACTCGCCGTAGCCACTACACCACGCCCGTCAGGCGACCCGCCCACAACCAATGGCTTTCCCCTGTATTGAGGGAAGTCACGCTGCTCCACGGCAGCATAAAATGCATCCATATCGATATGAATAATTTTACGTTGTACAGGTTTTTCTTCGGTGTTTTGCATTTGAGGATCTGGTTAACAAAAATCTGAAATATATAGGAGAATAGGGGGGAATCCATCATTTATTTACATGAACAGGGTGTTAAAAATCGCTGTACCGAAGCTGCCGGATTCAGCCACTGCAGATTTTCAAAATTATTATTCATGAATATGCCTGCAAATTTGATTCCTGATTCTATCTTTGCAAATCTCAGTCCCCTAAAAGGGATGCCTGATTCATCCAATGAGGCCATAGAGAGAAGAGAATTCAAATCATAATCACCTGTTTAATTACATCGAAAGACCAGCAATATGAGCACTATTAATCATACAAAACAAACATTTAAAGATTTTAAGGAATTTTACCTGGAAGGTGTGGAACCTTTAAAGAAAGAAAATCCTGCATACATCAGATTGGATGGCAAACTAAAAGGAAATACAAGGGTAGTATTTGGCTATTTTCTTTATCAGGATAAAAAATGGAAAGTAAATGCTGATACCCATATCGACAGGATCAAACTGGCCTACACGGAATTGGAAAAAGGCAATGACCCTTTTGTCGTAAAAGCATTACGCGATCACAAAGGAGAATACCTGGCTATTAAAGGTCAGCCAGTACGCGACAGTAAATTTTATGTTTTTGCATAAACATTGATTTCAACAGGTTTGATACTGTATTCAGCTATTCAGGCCAGTGGAGAACTTATAAATGGGCAGTATCAGAACAGGATATTGCCCATTTGTATTTTTAGGACTATGGCAAGTGGAGAATGAAATATTTGAATCAATGGAGGAATCCACAACAGACTTAAGGTTTAAACTCTTCTCTTCTGCTGGCTGATGAAATCAGCTTTTCCTTCTGAGTTCCAGAATGGTTATTTCAGGCCAGATGCCAATTCTTCCGGAGAATCCGAGGAATCCAAACCCCCTGTTGATGTTAAGGGTTCTTCCATTTTCTTCTTTAATACCCGCCCAGTGTGCATAACGGTATTTTACAGGGCTCCATTTCAGACCAAAAGCCTCGATACCGAATTGCATTCCATGTGTATGTCCAGCAAGAGTAAGATGTATTTTAGGTGCAAAAGTCTTTACCTCGGCCTCCCAGTGCGTAGGGTCATGAGAAAGGAGAATCTTAAAATCATTATTCTCAGCACCAAACATCGCCTTTTTCAAATCACCCCTTTGTCCAAAACCTACTCCCCAGTTTTCTACTCCGGCCAGGAACAAGTGCTGCTGGCCTTTATGGATTAGTGTATGGCTATCCAGGAGTAAATTGAATCCCAGTTCGGCATGGTATTGCTTGAGTTGCCTTAGATTTTCACTTTTCTCGGCTTCAGAAGTCCATTGTACATAATCTCCGTAATCATGGTTTCCAAGAATGGAGAACTGTCCGTAGGGTGCCCTGATCTGGGAAAAATACGGCATCCAGGGTTTAATTTCTTCTGCTCTGTTGTTGACCAGGTCGCCCGTGAACACAAATAAATCTGCCTGCTGCTGGTTGATTAAATCAATCCCCCGCTGTATGGCCTTCGGATTATTGAAACTTCCGGCATGAACATCAGATATCTGTGCAATTTTAAAACCATCAAATGCTTCAGGCAGGTCATCGAAGTATAATACATGTCTGATGACCCTGTACTTGTATTTACCAAAGATCATCCCATAAATAAACAGGAGGACAGTGAATGTGAACAGCAGGAAAGAGAACTCTACCCAGTATAAACTTCTTGAGGAACCGCTAAAGAGACGGTAACCATCACCCAAAAACAGGGAGAGGGATAAAACCAGCTCTGCGGTGAGCAGGATCAGCACGGTATGGGTAATCGACGTAAATAAGAAATCTACCTCCTTTTTTCTGCCAAACTGCAACAGTACATAAATGAACGCTCCGGAAATTCCGGCTATGGACATCCAGAAAACCGGGATAAGGAATTTGGAGGTACTGATCACCAGCAGACCGGAAAGGGTATACCAGTTTAAGAGGAAAATGAAGAGTGCAATAAATATAAATGGGAGCAGGTTGATTTTTCTTTTCATGTATGGAGGGCAAATGTAGCCATATAATCTGTAGGATCATACAGGCAAATCATGTACCATAAACAAGACAGGGAAAGGATATTCTACCTGAAAAAAGCTTGTTTTTAATAAAATGAGCGTAAGGTGATAATTGCATTACGTATCCTGGTTTTTATCGTACCGACAGGAATAGCCAGTTTCTCTGCTGCTTCCACTTGCGTATACCCTTCAAAATACACCAGGTCGAGAATCTTCATTTGCATAGGGGAGAGCATTTTTATCAATTTTTTGAGGTCTATGGTTTCAGGGTTAAAAGAAGATTGATATTCATGGTTTACCTCGGCAATGACATTATCCAGCTCCTCATTTCTGGAACTGTTCAACTCTCCACGGCTCCTTAAATGATCTATAGCTGTATTTCTGCATAATCTGGCCATCCAGGTGAACAATTTCCCTTTTCCTTCATCATATTGGTTAACCGATTTCCAAATTTTCACGAAGGATTCCTGCAGGATATCCTGTGCCATATCTTCATTTTTGGCAACCTTCATAATGATTCCATATAGGGAAGCGGAATAGAGCTTGTATAATTTTTCTATCCCCTTTGTTTCCCCGGCTTTCAGCTGGTCTACCAATTGTTTTTCTGCCTCCGACTGCCGGTCAATTCTTTTGTGAGGCTCTGTAAGTGTGGGAAGTATAAATGCAATCATAGTGTAGCGTTCTCTTGACGCTAAAACAATGGCAAAATTCAAGCCTAATTTATTTTTATTCCCTAAAGCTCTGTTATTTTGAGAGATAGAAGTTTAAACATGTAATGCCGTATGGGAAACCAACGCCTTTGTTTTTTTCTGAAACCGGAAAAAAAGCAGGAAAGAAGCCGTAAGTAGACCAAAGGTTAGCCCATACCAAATGCCATTTACGCCCATATTTAGCGTGATTCCAAGAAAATAGGCGAGGGGTATACCAATGATCCAGTAGGCCACGAAAGTAATGAAGGTTGGGACATTCACATCCCCGATTCCTCTCAATACACCAAGGCCAACAACCTGTGTACCATCGAATAACTGAAAGAATCCGGCAATAATCAATAACTGAGCTGCAATCTGTACAACCTGAAGATCTTCTGTATAGATAAAAGGAAGAATCGTATTTGCACAAATGAAGAATATGGCCGTGACCGACATAAATGCAATGATGACATGGTAACTTGCTATAGCCGATCTTCTCAGGTCGAGTAAATTGTTTTTACCCAGATAAGTACCCGTTTTTATGGTTGCTGCAGAGGCAATTCCACTGGCCAGCATATAAGTTATTGAAGCCAGGTTAATGGAGACCTGATGCGCAGCCTGAGGGATCGCCCCGATCGTTCCGGTGAGTATGGCCGCACCACTGAAGGCACTGATTTCAAAGGAATATTGCAAGGCTACAGGTGCCCCGATTTTCAGGATTTTCATACTCCTGACCTTATCAATTAGCGTAAAACTGAAAGTGCGCAGGTATTTCTTGAAGTTAACCGATTTGAATACATAAAAAGACATCACCACAGCCATCAGTGTACGGTCGATTAAAGTACTCAGGCCTACGCCTTTTACCCCCATCGGAGCAATGCCGAACATGCCTTTGACGAAGATAATTCCCAGGATGATATTCAGCAGGTTCCCCCAGATGGAAATAAACATGGCCTGTTTGGTAAAACCAAGTCCCTCCGTAAACTGTTTAAAAGTCTGGAAGATCATTAAAGGAATAATGGAAAGGCCCAGGTAAGAAAGGTAAGGTTTGGCATAGGCGACTACTTCCGGCGACTGACCAATATGATCAATAATGAGCAGTGTGCCGAAATGTACAAACGTATACAATAAGATACCCATGATGAAATTAATCAGCAGGCTGTTTGACAGCAGCCGTCCGCATTCTTCCTGGTTTTTACGCCCGTTTTCCTGTGCAATCAATGGCGTAAGTCCGTATGAAATGCCCAGTCCCAATACCATGACCAGCATAAAAAGACTATTCACCAGCGATACCGCTGCCAGTTGTATGGTTCCTGCAAAATGTCCTACAATCACACTGTCGGCGAGATGGACGATGGTGTGGCCGAGTTGTGATACCACAATCGGCATAGCGAGACGAAGGTTGTCTGAATAATAGGGCTTGTATTTTGCGTAGAGTGAACTTAACATGATCTTGTCGTGTGAACACGCAAAGCTAGGCTTATTTAGGTTCTAAAAGGCTAAAATATTCTTCTTTTTCTGAAAGATGCGGCTGCAGGAGTCCGGTAAGAATAAGGCTTACCAATATCCTCTGGGCCTGTTTATGTGAGATTCTGGCGAGCTTGCAAAATTGCTTCAGGGTGATTCTTCCTTCAGTATCAAGAAATTGCAGGAGCTTTTTTTCCTGATCCGTATAGGTGATCAGCTGTCCCGTCTGGGTATTGTCTTTCTTCAGTACATCGACAATAATTTTGCTGGCAAGGATACTTTTGTCCCTTACCCGGAAGTATACCCACCATTTTTTATTTTCATCCAGTGCGTAGTGCGGTTTGGTATTGCTCTGTGGAATCGTCACCACCAGCACCAGTTTACTTTCTATATAAATTTCTTCAAATTCAGGTTCTATAGCCGGACGGCAGAATTGGTGCGCAGATTTGAGGATCATGTATTTTTCCTCGTCTTCCGACTTTACTCCCTTAATCGACCCATCATCGGCAACGCCGATCAGCAGTTGCCCACCGCGGTTGTTGGCGAAAGCAACCAGACTTTTTGCTATTTTTTCATTGTTGGTAATTGTCTTCTTAAAATCGAGCGTTGTTCCCTCACCTTGCAAAATTAGTTTCCTTAAATTCATGTTCAACGGATTTTTAACAAAAAAATAACTAGTAGGCTACGCGTCCTTCTTCACCTGTATGCAGATTTCTAATGTAAACTTCATTCATTACGGTTGCACAAAGCTCGCCCTGTTTGTTTAGGATTTCCATAGGGTAAGCCATGATAAATTTACCGGTAGTATTCAATGCCGTAATGGCATCATTCAACATTTCATCCGTCACCACAATAGTGAAAAAGAGATCGGAGCGTCCTGGTTTCAAATACTGTATACTTGCACTTTTCAGCCAAACCCTGATTTTAAACCCTTCCCGTTGCAGCAGTTGATCAAATAGCAGGGCATAAAAGGGGTCGGTCGCCGCATATATGGTCCCCCCAAAGATGGATCCGTTATAATTTTTATTGAAAAGGCTCTTGTTAATCTTTACATCTACACCCCTGAATCCCTGATGAAACCTGCGAACCCAAATGCGTTGAAATAACATAGGAGGATATAGACAGAGCCCCCATTTTAGTGTTTTTTCTGATACGATCATGTCGATTTAAATATCAGAAAGATAATTGATGATTTATATTAAAAATAGAATTATTAGGAAGAAGAAAGGTTTTCAGTCATGCAGCGTTGGTCTGTCGCCAAAAAGGATTTCAAAATGATGCTGCTCCTGCCGGTAAAAGTAAGTGATTTCCCATTGATGGGTAAGACAGATCTGTCTGATGATGGATAATCCAAGTCCGTTGCCCTCATACTCATTTGTGGTCCTGCCAAAACGGCTAAACAATTTTTCCTGTGGAAAGGGCAGAGGTGCCCCCGGGTTAGAGAATACCATCCCCCGATCATCTAATCTGATGTGGACTGTTGTCCCCGGTATACCATGTACAAGCATATTGGAAAGCAGGTTTGTGAGCATAATTTCCATTAGATAAGGACTCGCCAATATTTTTTTATACTGAAGATCTGCTTGCAGGACCATGTCACGATGCTCAAAAAGATCGGTCATCTGTTCCATAAGATTACCCAGCAATTCATGGATCAGGATCTCTTTCTGATCAGGAAAAGCCGCGTTATCAAGTTTCGCCAATAAAAGTAAGCCCCTGTTCAACCTGCTCAACCGGTCTACCGAATGCTTGGCATCTATTAAGTAATCTGCTATCCTTTCATTTATTTCCAGCTGACTGATACTCTCCAGTCTCGATTTAATGATGGCTAAGGGAGTTTGGATTTCATGTGAAGCATTTTCTGTGAACTCCTTCAATCCTCTATATTCCTTCCTTGCACGTATAGTCAGATCTGTCAGTGCCAGATTCAGGTCCCTGAACTCGTCTACTGCAGAAGGCACCAATTCCAGGGACATTTCTGAAGAAACAGAATACGACTTTAACTGATCCATATTCAGCAGGAAAGGGGTCCATATTTTTCTGTTGATAAAATAGTTCACCAGGGAACCACCAAGGACAAACATCGCTGCCATGAAGATGAAAATTAACCCAATGGCCTGCTGGTATCCTCCCCATCCGATATCAATTGTCATGACCTTGATCCTAACCGGTCTTCCATTGATCTCAACGGTCTTTCTTAATACGTAATAATCTTCTTTCAGCTGCTGCAGAGGGTCATATAAAACGGTATCCTTAAATTCTGTATGCGTATAATCTGATATTTTTCCTCCGCTGATCTGTAACAATGGAAAGTTGACCATCTTTCCTTTCCGGAGCTCTTTCGCAATCATATCTGCCTGTAATTCCAATTGCTCCCTTATTTCATAAGTCATTGTTTTTAATAAAAAAAAGAACAACAACACGCCGGTAACAGCCATTATAAGCATGCTTACCCATAAATAGTTGATGCTGGTTTTGGAGAGCAGTTTCATTACACTGTAAATTTATAACCCATCCCATAAACCGTCCTGATATAATCTTTTTGGCTGCAGGTATTGAGTTTTCTCCTTAGGTTCATCAGGTGCACATAAACCGTGTCAAAATTATCTGCCTGGTCAAAATGATCTCCCCAAAGATGTTCTGCAATGGAGGGTTTACTGACTACGCGGTTTTTATTGACCGTAAAATACATCAGCAACTCATATTCCTTTCGGGTCAGGCTCACTTCTTCTCCTTTATAAAAGAGCATTTTCGACAAGGGAACGATGGTAAAATCGTCGAAACTAATCTGGTCATTTCCACGGAGTGTTTTCCTGCGGTACAGCGCATGTATCCTGGCATTCAACTCTTCCAGATAGAATGGTTTGGTCATATAATCATCCGCACCAAGGTTTAAACCTTCCAGTTTATCCGGCAGTGAATCTTTGGCTGATACAATCACAATCCCTGTATCTGTATTGTGCTCGCGGATAGAGGAAATGAGTTTCATGCCTGTACCATCCGGTAAGGTAATGTCAAGGACAACACTGTCATAGGTGTAGGCATTGATCTTTTCTCTTGCTTGTGTATAGGTTGAAGCCTGCTCACAACGGTATCCCAGTGAAGAGAAATAATTCAGCATTTCTCCAGCGAGTACCGGTTCATCTTCCACGAATAATAGTTTCATACACTTATTTGGTTAGTCGTACAATATTTTATGATTCTTTAGAATTTCTTTAGAATCGGCGCTAATATTTGCACAAGAATAGGAGTTATTTAGACTAGTTACAAATTATTCCTGCCTTATTTAATTATTTAATTACATTCAAAATGAAAAAACAATTCCTCGTAAGTTCAATGCTGGTCATGTTTGCTATGGTCTCCTTTACCTCGTGTAAAAAAGACAGTGAAGATGTTATTCCACCATACACTGTACCTGATACTTACAATTTCACAGGAGCCAATTACACCTCATCTACAAACAGGGTGAAGATGATGCTGGAACTGGACGTGTATATGAAATCTGCTACCACAGTGAAACTTGACGGTAGCAAAACCACCAATATGTTCAATAACACGAACAACCCATTTGCCAATGCGGCATTGAATAGTTCCGGAATCAAGCTGGCAGATAAAACAACAGACGCAAGCCAGTTCAAAGGATACATAGACCTGTTGGTCAGCAACAGCCAATCGAATGATGTACTTGCCAGCAAAGGTAATTTTGGATACCTGATGCGCAGTGCAACAAGTAAAATTATTGTCGGTGCTGATGGGTATGAATATGGTCAGGTGGCTTTAAAAGGCATGATGGGCAGTTTGTTCTTTAAACAAGCGATGGATATTCTTTCTGCAGTTCCGGCAGATGCTACGGTTGCCCTGCAGGAGCAGCACTGGGATGAAGCGTTCGGGTATTTGGCTGTTCCGGCAGATTATTCTCCGGATAAGGATTATACCGTTGCTCCCTTAAATGCACTTGTTTTTCCTGAAAAACCAGCATTATGGGGTGGATACCTTGCAGAAAGAGGCAAAAACATCACTGCGGGGAAAATTATCTGGGAGGCGTTCAGGAAAGGACGTGCTGCTATTGCTGTTAAAGATATCAAGGTCCGTGACCAGGCCATTACTGATATTCAGATGATCTGGGAAAAACTTGCGGCAAATGCGGCCTATGCCTATATGAACATTCCTCAGCAATCGGCCAATGTGGGTAATTTTGGAACACAGTTTCATGCCCTTTCTGAAGCACACGGGTTTATTGAAACGTTAAAATACAGGGTGAAGGCAAAGAGTAAGCTGAGTGATGCCGACTACAATACCATGTGGAATATCATCACCACAAATGATGCGTATACACTGGTTGGTGAAACAGGTTTTACCAAGTTAAAGCAAATTGCTACAATATTGAAAACAACTTACAGCCTGCCTGAATAAGATATACTTCATGCTGCCTGTAAAAACTCCCTGCACATTTTTGTTTGCAGGGAGTTTTACCATTTATTAGAAATAGATCATGATGACGCCCAATAAAAAGATTTACGGAATGCTACTGGTTTTGCTTTTGACTACTTTTTCCTGTGGTAAAAGCAGCAGCCCTGTAGACGAAGCTGTTAACAATGGTTTTGATAAAACAGCCATGTTAACCAATTATGCAGATCAACTCCTCATTCCTGCTTATGCAGATTTACAGCAAAAATTGCTGTTGCTTGTCCCGGCAATCAATACCTTTCTTGCTGCTCCTGATGTTTCCCGGCAGCAGGACTTATTACCTTCTTTCAAAGCAGCCTACCTGGCCTTCGAAAGAACATCGTTCAGTCAGTTTGGACCGGCGGAAACACTGCTGTACACCAATTTCATGAACACGCTTCCTGCAACGACCAATGACAATTCAGATCTTCAAAAGATAGAGAATAATATTTCTTCAGGCAGTTATAACCTCAGTCTGAACAGTACAGTGAACCAGCAGGGATTCCCCGCACTTGACTATCTGCTGTTCGCTCCTGATGCTATTCAGAAGTTAACCGCTGCAGGAAGTGCGAACCGGATAAAGTATGTGGGCGATATTTTAAACAGGATGCAGGAGTTAAACTCTTCGGTATGGAATACCTGGAAAAACACTTACCGTACTCAGTTTATTGCGAATACCAAATCAGACGCAGGCAGTCCAATCGGTTACCTGGTCAACCAGTTTGCCTATGAAATGGATCAGTTAAAGGGCCCGAGAATAGGATGGCCATATGGCAAGCAATCGGGAGGGATTGTCTTCGCAAACAAATGTGAAGGTTATTATTCAGGTATTTCACTGGCTTTAGCCATTGAAAATCTCAGCAGCCTAAAATTACTGTATACCGGGGGAAGTGCCGGAAACGGATTGTCGGCTTATGTAGTTGCCCTGAATAAAAAGGACCTCAACCAAGCTATTCTCAGCTATTTTGATCAGTCAATAAACAAGCTTCAGGCTATACCAGGTCCATTGTCAGCTGCACTGGTCAATCATAAAACAGAAGTAGATGCTGCCTATAAAGAGATCCAGACTTTACTGACTGCGCTGAAGACTGATATGGCTTCTGCATTAAGTGTCAGAATTACTTATGTTGACAATGACGGAGATTAAGAACTGGCTGAACAGACCGGTGTCTATTGCTCCACTGGTCACTTTCAGGATAACCTTCGGTGCCATTATGCTGTTCAGTGTATTGCGTTTCTGGTTCAATGGCTGGATCAGGACACAATACATTGATCCGCATTTTTACTTTACCTATATGGGGTTTGACTGGGTGAAACCACTGGGAATGACAGGTACATACCTCTTGTTCCTGGTGATGGGGACCGCTGCTTTTTTAATATTGATCGGTCTATGGTACCGGCTGTCCATTGTACTGTTCTTTATCACTTTCAGCTATACAGAGTTAATTGATATCACGAACTATCTCAATCATTATTATTTCATCAGTATAGTGAGTTTCCTGCTGATCTTTCTGCCGGCAGGCCGCAGTTTTGCGGTGGATGTATACCTGAAGCCAGAAAGGAAATGCACCTGTGTTCCTTTCTGGATGGTTGGGGTACTCCGGCTGCAAATGGGCCTTGTCTATTTCTTTGCGGGGCTGGCGAAGCTGAATGGTGACTGGATGCTGGAAGCCTTGCCTTTAAAAATATGGTTACCGGCAAAAAGCCATCTGCCACTGATAGGGCCGTTGATGTATAAAGAATGGATAGCCTACGCATTTAGCTGGCTAGGTGCCTGTTACGATCTGTTTATTGTTTTCTTTCTGCTGCATAAAACCACGAGGCCTTATGCTTACATTGCCGTGATTGGCTTTCATTTGTTTACCGCACTTTTTTTTCCGGCCATTGGAATGTTTCCTTATGTCATGATCTTATCAAGCCTCATTTTTATGGATGCCGGTTTTCATGAATATTGGCTTTCGTTCCTTACGGGAAAAGAATATTTTAAGCAAGGGTCTGCAAAGGCGGGGGGCAGCATTCATGTTCACTATAGCCTCTCCGTTTTACTGGGTTTGTTCTTCCTGCTGCAAGTCTTGATTCCATTCCGGTACTTGCGCTATCCCGGACCACTATTTTGGTATGAAGAGGGATACCGCTTCTCCTGGCGCGTGATGCTGATGGAAAAATCAGGAAATACCTTTTTTTATGTGAAGGATCCGGATACCGGAAGAGTATTTGAAGTCAATAATCCTGATTTTTTAACAGCCCAGCAGGAAAAAATGATGAGCACACAGCCCGACATGATTTTGCGTTATGCCCATTACCTGAAGAAAATATATCAGGAACGCCATATCCTGCGACCAGAAGTTTATGCTGAAGGATATGTGGCCCTGAATGGCCGGCGTTCCAAAGCTTTTATAGATCCAAATATCAACCTCGCCGCACAGGAACTGAGCTGGCGGCATGTCAATTTTATCCTCCCATTTTCTAACTGATCCCATGAAATATTTATTTTTATTATGCTTTTCTTTATGCTTGCGAACGGCAATAGCCCAGCAGATTACCCTAAGCGGAAAAGTTTTTTTTGAACAGCATGCCTTTGAAGGGGCAACCGTAATGCTGTTGCCGGTCCGCTTGGTCACCACTACCGATCAGCAGGGAAATTTCTCTTTTAAGGGGATAAAAAGCGGGGCTTATGTGCTGCGCCTTTCCGCTGTAGGTGCTAAAACCTTTACGCAGAAAATAAGTGTCCGGCTGGAAGACCTGAACCTTGAGATCAGGTTGAAGGAGGAAGATTCGAGGGTACTGGATAGTGTTGCCATTACGATGGTGAATGACCGGGGAGCAGACAGGTTAAAGCAGGTAGAAGGCACCGCCATTTATGCAGGCAAGAAAACTGAAGTGGTGCAGATGGCAAATATCAATGCGAACCTGGCGACGAATAATGCCAGGCAGGTGTATGCCAGAGTTGCGGGATTAAATATATGGGAATATGATGGTGGGGGATTACAACTTGGGATTGGCGGAAGGGGCTTAAACCCCAGTCGTGTTTCCAATTTCAATACCCGTCAGAACGGTTATGACATCAGCGCTGATGCCCTGGGCTATCCTGAAAGTTATTATAACCCGCCTACAGAAGCCCTGGAAAGAATTGAAATTGTCAGGGGAGCGGCGAGTCTGCAATACGGCACACAGTTCGGGGGACTGATCAATTTCCGGTTAAAAAAAGGCCCCGCAGATCGACCATTTGAATTGACCAGCCGGCAGTCTGCAGGTTCCTTTGGTTTTTTTAATTCCTTCAACAGTATCGGCGGGACGCTTAAGAAACTCAATTATTACGCCTACTATCAGCATAAGAAAGGTGACAGCTGGCGCCCGAACGGACATTATAATCAGGATGGGGCTTATGTACATCTGGATTATGATTTCAGTAGACAATTGAAGGTTACCGCAGAATATACGGATATGCATTACCTGGCCCAGCAGCCTGGAGGACTGACGGATGCGGAATTTGAGAATGACCCCTCCATTTCTACTCGTAGCCGGAATTGGTTTAAGGTGAACTGGAGTCTTTTTAACCTGTCCCTTGATTATCAACTGAACAACAGCACGAAGCTGAACTGGAGGAATTTTTACTTAAATGCCGGACGTGATGCGCTGGGTATCCTGAGTTATATCAACAGGCCGGATCCCGGAGGAGTGCGGGATTTTCTTTCTGATACTTACCAGAACCTGGGGTCTGAACTACGTGTGTTGCATACCTATAAGCTGATAGGGAAGGAGAACCATACCTTATTGACCGGAATACGCGTATTTAAAGGTTCCACAGACCGGGGGCAGGGTGATGCTGATGATGGAAGCGGCCCAAATTTTAAATTTATACATCAGGAAGCCAGTAAATCCCAGTATAATTTTCCCGGACTGAACGTAGCGGCCTTTACGGAGAATATTTTTCAGCTCAGTGAACGCTGGAGTATTACCCCGGGTGCACGATTTGAATATATTTCCACGAAGGCAAATGGATATTATTATGAAATTCAGCGTTTTGTGCCAGATATCAAAAGAGAGGAAAGCAAAGTAAACAACCGCTCCTTTGTTTTTTTCGGAATCGGGACCTCATATAAACCCTTCCGGGAAATGGAAGTCTATGCCAACATTTCCCAGAATTATAAGTCAGTCAATTTTAATGACATACGCGTACTTAATCCGAATGCAGTAGTAGATCCCGATCTTTCAGATGAATTTGGATACACTGCAGATGGCGGTTTAAGAGGAAATCTGAGAGACTGGTTATATTACGACCTGAGTGTTTTTTACCTGCGTTATAACGGAAGGATTGGTTCGATTTTTACCAAGGATGCCGATAACATGTTGTACAGACTGAGAACGAATGTGGCCGACAGCAGGAATATTGGATTTGAAAGCTTAATCGAAGCAGATCTTTTGCGGGGATTGACCAATGGACAAAGCAAATATAAACTATCCGTATTTAGTAATTTTGCCCTGATCGATGCCAAATATATCCATGCCAGGGAAGCTGCCATACAGGATAAACAGGTGGAATTCGTTCCACCCCTGTTATTCCGGACCGGCATGGCTTTTGGAAACAAACGGTTTAACCTGTCGCTCCAATATTCTTTTGTGGCGAAACAGTATTCAGACGCAACGAATGCAGAAATCACTCCTACAGCTGTTGATGGCGCAGTACCTGCCTATCAGGTAATGGATTTTAATGGCAGTTATACCTGGAAATGGTTTACCTTATCTGGAAGTATCAATAATCTTCTGGATGAGAAATACTTTACCAGAAGGGCGGATGGTTATCCCGGACCAGGTATTTTACCTTCCGATCCCAGGGCTTATTATATGACTTTACAATTTAAGCTCTGATCTCCGTGTAAATTCCTGGTGGTTCTTCCGGAATGAGGACCACCATACAGAATTAATTCAGTTTGTTTATCTTTATTTGCATTTGACAATTTTTGGCACCTGGAAGAACCATGCTTTGATCGTCCCAGTAATGACATGCATATGAAGATTTTAATAGTAGAAGATGAGAAAGAGCTTTCCATTAGTATCAGTAAATACCTGAGCTCTGAGCAATATACCTGTGAGGCCGCTTATGATTATGACAGCGCCATGGAGAAAATCCATCTCAATGAGTATTCCTGCATTATTCTTGATATCACACTGCCCAATGGAAACGGGCTTGAGCTGCTGAAAGTGCTTAAAGAAATGGACAAAGCGGAAGGCGTACTGATCGTGAGTGCAAGGAATTCGCTGGATGATAAAATCAAAGGACTCAATACGGGTGCCGATGATTACCTGGCAAAACCTTTCCATTTGCCGGAACTGGCTGCACGTGTATCTTCCATTATCCGGCGCAAATCATTCGGCGGGCGCAATCAGATCCGGTTGGGTGAATTTATACTGGATATACAGGACAAAACACTGAAATTGAACAACGAGGTCATTTCCCTTACCCGTAAGGAATACGAATTGCTGGTCTACCTGCTGAGCAATAAAGACCGGGTGGTTACGAAAGAGGCGATTGTGGAACACCTCTGGGGTGATGATATTGATCTGTCTGACAGCTATGATTTTATCTATTCCCATATTAAAAACTTACGAAAAAAAATGATGAATGCAGGGGCTCCCGACTATATTAAAGCAGTGTATGGAATGGGGTATAAGTTGACCATTCCAGTAATAGGCTAGGCATGAAATTATTCACAAAATATAACCGGATCAATCTCGCAGTAATGGTTGTCCTTTTTTTAACTGCAGGATGTACCTATTATGTGCTCATTAGTAAAGTTTTGGTGCATGAAGTAGATGAGGCGCTTGATAAGTACAAAGACCAGGTTAAAAAATATGTGAAAGCAAATGATGCTTTACCAGTGTTCAAAAATTTCGAGGAAGTGCAGGTGAATTATGAGCTGACCGACCATGAGCGAAAGAAAAAAGTAAGCCAGGAAACCCTCTATAATATCAGCGACAAAAAGAAGGAGACCTTTCTACAAATGGTTTTTACCCAGCGGGTAAAGGGTGAGATCTATAAAATTACTATTGCAAAACCCCTGGAGGGAACGAAAACACTGATCAGGACGATTGCCTATAGTACGCTGGCCATTCTTCTGGTGATCATTACCGTTTCCATATTACTGAATTATATTGTCCTTAAAAAACTCTGGAAGCCCTTTTATACAGCTATGGCGGAGATGCAGCGATTTAAACTGGGCAGTAAATCAGATCCTGTCCTGCCGGAATCTGATATTGAGGAATTCACCCTGATGAACCAAAGCCTTGCCCAGGCCATTGGGGGCGCAAAAGAAGATTACAGGATCTTAAAAGAATTTACTGAAAATGCTTCGCATGAAACTCAAACACCACTCGCCATCATCCGGTCCAAACTCGATCTGGTCATTCAGGACGAGGGGCTCTCAGAAGGGCAAACTGAAGCCCTAAAAAGTGCTTATGGAGCTTTAAGCAGGCTTTCTAAATTGAATCAGTCGCTGCTTTTACTGGCAAAGATTGAAAATCATCAGTTTACTGCAATGGAAACCATCAGCCTGGACAAAAGGATAGAAGAAAAAATTCAGCAGTTTAATGAACTTTGGGAAGGTCAAAAGATTAGCCTTGGTGCTGAACTTCAGGAGAGTTCCATCCAGGCTAATCCCGAACTGATTGACATCCTTTTGAATAATCTTTTAAGCAATGCCGGACGTCATAATGTGAATGGCGGAACCATAAGCATCCTGCTGGTTCCGGGAAAACTGGAAATCGCCAATACGGCAAAATCCAAGGGACTGGATACCACAAAATTATTTAATCGTTTTTATAAAGCGGAGCAGTACAGCAAACATAATGGACTCGGACTTTCTATTGTTAAACAAATAGCAGAGGTGTCAGGGATGCAAATCAGTTATATTTTTCATGAGCAGCAGCACCGGTTTATTTTCCAATGGCCAGTGTAAAAGACTTCCACAGGAAAGCCGGATTAAACAACTGCTGTTTAAATTCCATTACATAAAACCGTCCGGGCATAGATTTCGTTAGTTCTAAGACAATAGCCAATAAACAAAACTATACCTTAAATCAAAACGAAATCTATGAAAAAGAATTTTTTTAATGCAGCAATGGGACTTTCCTTTCTTGCATTAGTTTGCGCATGTAGTTCTTCAAAAACGAATGCTACAGACAGTACCATGACAGATAGCAGTGCAATGGATACCTCAATGGCCATGGCAGATACGACAATGCACACGCAGGAAGGGGTGATGGTAGGTGGCGCATTGATGGTGCCTACAAAAAATATAGTGGAGAATGCCCTGGGATCGAGTGACCATACCACTCTTGTTGCTGCTGTTAAGGCTGCAGGATTGGTAGAAACTTTAAGTGGAAAAGGTCCTTTTACGGTTTTTGCACCGACCAATGAAGCTTTTGCAAAATTACCTGCCGGTACAGTAGATAAACTATTAAAGCCGGAAATGAAAAAAGATCTTACCGGTATCTTGACCTACCATGTGATCGCAGGTACGTATAAAGCTGCAGATTTGAAAGATGGTCTTGAACTGACTACCGTTCAGGGACAGAAAGTGAAACTGAGTTACAAAGACAACCAGTGGTTTATCAACGATGCTAAAATCACGATTACTGATGCGGTATCTAGCAATGGCGTAACACATGTCATTGATGCTGTTTTGATGCCAAAAAAATAAGGCAGACTACTTAATTAATTAATTTTTTAAAAGGTGCAGCCCGCAAGGCTGCACCTTTTTTGTAATAAAATACCCGAAACACAAAAAGGCAATGCTTGTTTACACGAATTTAAACCTTAAATACTCCACCTTTCGGGACAAAACTCCTTAAATGAAGATGAAATGACAATAAAGGCAGGCATTGGGCAAGCCTTTATTGTTTTAGTGTAAAATTGAAGCAAGTTCTTTACCCGGAAAGGTAATCGCGCTGGTATAAAACTTAACTTTGATTATAGATTCGGAGAAGATGTTAAAAGATAAGATTGTAAAGGAATACCAGAAAATTCAGGATGAAATCTGCCACAGTTTGGAACTCGCAGATGGTAAAGGGAAGTTTGTACAGGAAATCTGGGAGCGCGAAGGAGGGGGCGGTGGCCGCACCCGTATTTTTCAGCATGGTGATGTGATTGAAAAAGGTGGAGTCAATTTCTCAGCGGTATACGGAAAGCTTCCCGAGAGCGTGAAGAATGCTTTTAAAGTAGACAATGATGAGTTTTTTGCCTGTGGTGTTTCCATTGTGATCCACCCGGTGAATCCTTTTGTACCGATTATACATATGAACATCCGTTATTTCGAAATGGATGAACAGACCAGGTGGTTTGGCGGTGGAATTGATTTAACTCCCCATTATGTCATTGATACAGACGCCCGCTATTTTCACCATATCCTTAAACAGACCTGTGATGAATTTGATGCTTCGTTCTATGCCAAATTTAAAAAACAGGCAGACGATTATTTCTTTATCAAACACCGTCAGGAAACACGGGGTGTTGGAGGAATCTTTTATGACAGGCTAAAACCTGAGAATACCGGACTGGACTGGGAACAGTTGTTTGAATTCTCCCTGGCCGTAGGCAATTCCTTTATACCCATATATACAGAACTGATCGACCGGAACCGTGATAAGGAATATACGGAGGCAGAACAGGAGTGGCAGTACCTGCGCAGGAGCCGTTATGCAGAATTTAACCTGGTCTATGATTCGGGAACAAAGTTTGGTTTAGAGACCAATGGAAGGATTGAATCTATCCTAATGAGCTTACCGCCAACGGCTAAATGGGTGTACGACCATAAACCTGCTGAAAACAGTTTAGAGGCTACAACTCTGGGTAAGTTGATAAAAGGGATAGACTGGGCTTAATTTTTTTCCACAATACGCTTAAACAGCAATATTTTCGTAGATTCGCAAGGTTATAACATTACCTTATAAAATCGTTTTTAACGAACATTACTATTTATGGCAGAAGATTTAGAAAATCAGGAGAACGACAAAATAATCAAAATTGACATAGACGAGCAGATGAAGTCTGCTTACATCGATTACTCGATGTCCGTTATTGTTTCCAGGGCTTTACCTGATGTACGTGACGGGTTAAAACCAGTACACAGACGTGTGCTTTTTGGTATGCTTGACCTGGGGCTTGCCAACAACAGACCTTACAAAAAATCTGCCCGTATTGTTGGGGAGGTACTTGGTAAGTATCACCCGCATGGTGACTCTTCCGTATACATGACAATGGTGAGGATGGCACAGGAGTGGAGCCTTCGTTACCTGCTTGTTGAGGGACAGGGTAACTACGGATCTATAGACGGTGACTCACCGGCAGCAATGCGTTATACGGAAGCAAGGTTCCAGAAAATTGCTGAGGATATGCTTGCCGATATCAATAAAGATACAGTTGATTTCCAGCTGAACTTTGATGATTCCCTGCAGGAACCCACAGTATTGCCTTCGAAAGTTCCCAACTTGCTGATCAATGGTGCTTCAGGTATCGCAGTAGGTATGGCAACCAATATGCCTCCGCATAACATTACAGAGGTTATTGGTGCTACGATAGCTTATATAGAAAATAATGAGATCACTATTCCTGAATTGATGAAGTTCGTTAAAGGACCGGATTTTCCTACCGGTGCAATAATATATGGATACAATGGAGTTCAGGAAGCTTTTGAAACGGGTCGCGGACGTATTGTGATGCGTGCCAAAGCGGAAATTGAAACGGTAAAAGACAGGGAAACCATTATCGTTACTGAAATCCCTTATCAGGTGAATAAGGCCATGATGATCGAACGTACCGCGGAACTGGTAGGAGAGAAAAAGATTGAAGGGATTTCCAATATCAAGGATGAGTCGAATAAGGATGGTATCCGTATCGTTTATGAAATTAAACGTGATGCGAATGCTTCCATCGTACTGAACAACCTGTTCAAACAAACTGCCTTACAAACTTCATTCAGCGTCAACAATATTGCTTTGGTGAATGGTCGTCCGCAGTTGCTGAACCTGAAAGACCTGATCAGGCACTTTGTGGACCACAGACATGAGGTCGTGGTTCGCCGTACGAAATTTGAATTGAATGAAGCACAGAAACGTGCACATATTCTTGAAGGTTTATTGATTGCTTTAGACCACCTCGACGAAGTCATTAAATTGATCCGCGGATCAAGTACACCGGAAGAAGCCAGGACGGGTCTGATGGATCAGTTTGCCCTGAGTGATATTCAGGCAAGAGCAATCCTGGATATGACATTGCGTCGTTTGACAGGTCTGGAAAGAGATAAGATTAAAGAGGAGTACAATGAGTTGATGAAAACCATCGACTACTTAAATTCTGTATTGAATGATGAAGGTTTGCGTATGCAGATCATTACAGACGAGCTTAAAGAGATGCTGGATAAATATGGTGATGAGCGCAGAACTCAGATCGTACATTCAGCGGAAGACATGAGCATGGAAGACTTCATTGAGGATGAAGAAGTGGTCATCACGATTTCTCATGAAGGATACATTAAACGTACACCTGCGACAGAATACCGTACACAGGCCAGGGGTGGTAAAGGCTCAAAAGGAAGTGATTCCAGAAATGAAGACTTTATTGAACACCTGTTAATTGCCTCAAACCACAACTATATGTTGTTCTTCACCGAAACAGGACGTTGTTTCTGGTTAAGGGTATATGAAATTCCTGAAGGATCACGCTTAAGTAAAGGAAGAGCTATCCAGAACATTATCAATATCCCTAAAGAGGAAAAAATTAAAGCTTATATCAAGGTGAAAAACCTGAAAGATCAGGAATATCTTGAGAATAACTATATTATCATGTGTACTAAAAAGGGAACGATTAAGAAAACTTCACTGGAAGCTTATTCGAGACCAAGGGTAAATGGTATCAATGCAATTAATATCAATGAAGGTGACCAGTTACTGGAAGCCAGTTTAACCAGCGGATCAAGCGAGATTGTGATGGCCCTGCGTTCAGGACGTGCCATCAGGTTCAATGAATCGACCGTAAGGCCAATGGGCAGGACTGCAACCGGCGTACGTGGTGTAACACTTGGACACGATAAAGATGAGGTAGTCGGTATGATCGCTGTAGATGATCCGGAAGCTACCGTAATGGTCGTTTCAGAAAAAGGTTACGGTAAACGTACTGATATCGATGATTATCGCGTTACTAACAGAGGTGGTAAAGGAGTTAAAACGATTACGATTACCGAGAAAACCGGAGATTTAATTGCTATTAAGAGTGTAACGGATGCTGACGATTTGATGATTATCAACAAATCGGGTATCGTGATCAGGATTGTATTGAGTCAGTTAAGGGTAATTGGAAGAGCTACACAAGGAGTTCGCCTGATCAATTTAAAAGGCAATGATGCCATTGCATCAGTTGCAAAAATTGAACATGAGGATGAAACAGAAGAGGAAGGCGCAGAAGATGGTGTAGTTATTGCAGGTACAGAAGAGGTAGCAGAGGGAACTGCTGTTGGAACAGTAACAGATGAAGCAGAGGCTGAGGAAGAGATCGAGGAGGAAGATGCCGAAGATGAGGAGGATACTGAAGACGAGTCTGATGATACCGATGAAAATTAATTTAATCAAATAAATTAAAAACAGATAATATGAAAAAAGTACTTTTAAGTATGCTATTAGTAGGTGCTGCCACCTATGCAAATGCTCAAAAGGGTGAAGTTACGAAAGCTAAAAATGCATGGGCTCTCGCAAGATTAGGTTCTCAGACCCAGACTTTAGATGCCACTTTAAAGACTCTTGGTGAAGGATTGGCAACGACTGACAAAGCCATTGCACACGAGAAATCTAAAGGTATGCCTGAAGCATGGTCGTACAGGGCACTGTTCGCATCAAGAATCTCTTTTATTGATTCATTGAATGTGACCAATGCATTGGCTAACGACAAAATTGCTGAAGAGGCAATCGTTAAAGCAAAAGAACTGGATACGAAAGGCGAGGAGAAGGAAAACATTCAGGAAGCTGAAGTTACCTTGTCAAATGCAGCGAGAAACAGGGCGATCTTTGCTTACAACAAAAAGGATTATAAAGCTGCACTGGAGTTCTTTAACCAGGTGACTGCTAAAAATCCTACCGATACTTCAAACTTTGTCAATGCTGGTGTAACTGCTAAACAAATTGAAAATTATCCGGAAATGGTGAAAAATTTCAAACAGGCGATCGGTCTTGGTTATAAAGAAAGCGAAGCTCTGTACAGTGAAATCATTTCTACGACGTTCGAAAAAGTAAAAGATTCAGTTGCCGGTACAGCGCTATTAGAGGAAGCGATTGCCAAATATCCTGAAAACCCTTACTTCGTAGGGATGCAGACAGACCTGTATATTAAACAAGGAAATGTAGCCAAATCACAGGAGTTGTTGAGTAAACTGATTGCCAAAGATGGTAAAAATGCTTCATATCAATATGCTATGGGCGATACCTACTACAAACAGGCCTTAGATTTACAGCCGAAGAGAAATGCACTGGATCCTAAAAAGAAAAAGGAATTTGATGCAATTACAGCTAAAATGATCGGCTTTATCGACCAGGCATTACCATACTATAAAAAAGCATATGAATTGGATCCTAAAATGACTTCTGCATTGGAGAACCTAAAAATCATTTACCTTTTTAAAGATGATAAAGTAAATTACGAAGCGACAAAAAAATTACTTGACGCTGCTGCGAAAAGCTAATATTTTTAGTTATTGAATATAAAAAGAGGGATATGTTTTATCCCTCTTTTTTTTTATATAAATTTGTACATAAGCTTAATCCCGAACATATGATTGATAAGAGATATTTTATTCCCGCTGCACTGACCTTGCTGCTTAATATAAACAACGTTCACGCACAGAAAACACAAATGCAGATCGCCAGGAACAGCGTTGGAAAGCTACAGGCCGCTATCGCCAATAAACAGGATGAAAAAGCACAGATGGCGATACTGGCAGAGGGGATAAAAGCAAGTGAATCAACAGAAAAAGACAAGAAAACAAGGAAATGGCCGGAGACCTGGGCAATTAAATCATACCTGAGTTCCTATATTTCCATTGTTGATCCCAATGAGTCCAATTCAGATAAGTATTATGACCTTGCGCTACAGGCCATAGATTCAGCTAAAAGTTTCGATAAGTTTGAAGACAATTCCGGATTGATCGCTGCGTCAATTTATAATATCAATATTAAAAAGCAACGCAAAGGAAATGCAGCATTTGAGAAGAATGATTTCAATGCGGCCTATGGTTTCCTTAAGGACGTGAGTAACTTTTTCCCTAATGACAGTACACTTGCCGTAAATACTGCATTGAGTGCTGAAGCACTGAAAAAAGACAGCGAGGCATTGACCTATTTCAAAAAGGCAAAAGATAACGGAATGAAGAATCCCGTGGTCTTCCAGAAAATGGCCAATATTTATGTGTCAAAACTGGATAATGCACAAGCCATAAAAATGATTGAAGAGGGAATACGCCTGAATCCTTACAATACTTCACTGACAAATGATTACATCAATTTACTGCTGGACAATGAACGGTATGCTGAAGCTGGAAAGGTGATTGAAAATACGTTAAAAGTAGAGACGAAAGACAAACTGTTGTATTATCTATATGGATATCTACACCAGAAAAATCTGAATTTGAGTACCTCAGAACTGGCCTATAATAAATCCATTAGCCTTGACCAGAAATATTTTGATGCCTTATACCAGTTGGGACTGGTCTACATCAGTACGGGTAACCAGGCGCTGGCATCACAGGATAAAGATGTAGCTAAGTTTTCATCTTCCTTAAACAGAGCAGAGGTGATTCTTTTACGTGCACACGATATCAGGAAGAAAGATAAAACTACCATCAATCTGCTGATCGAAATCTACACCAGAAAAAACCGCTTTGATAAAGTTCAGGAGTTACGCGCACAACTGGATGAATATTAAGTGTTAAACATCATATAGCAATCGGGCAGCGTTATTCGCTGCCTTTTTTGTTTATTGTATACAAGAGACTGGAAAGTTGATAATTTGGGAAGAGGTGATGTTGTAAACAATCGTACTTAACATAATATTAATTATGAACTGTTATGAATAACCACAATATCCGGGTAATTCAAAGAACCTGAGCGCATTCTTTAACCTGATCAATATTTTTATAAGGGTACTGGCTCACAATGGATTTCCAATATAATTGATAAAGGTTCCCAAACATCCATAAATTCCGTTAAATTTACAGATCAAACGCAATTATGGCCTCAAAAAAGAAATCCGCAATCGGATTTATCTTCATCACATTACTTATAGATTTTACAGGTTTTGGGATCATTATTCCGGTTTTCCCTAAACTCATTGAAGAACTGACTGGTGGCGGATTAAGTTTAGCGGCTGTTTACGGCGGCTGGCTGACTTTATCTTATTCCATTATGCAATTTATCAGCGCGCCTGTATTGGGTGGCCTAAGTGACAGATTTGGCCGTAGACCCGTACTTTTAGGTTCTCTGTTCGGCCTTGGGATAGATTATATTTTCCTGGCTTTTGCACCGAGCATTTTCTGGCTTTTTGTGGGAAGAATTCTTGCCGGCATTACCGGTGCCAGTTTCACCACGGCACAGGCGTATATCGCTGACGTAAGTACTCCGGAAAAAAGGGCGCAGAATTTCGGTCTTGTTGGAGCTGCATTTGGGATCGGATTTATTATCGGGCCTGTGATCGGCGGTGTTTTCAGCCAGTACGGATTACGGGTGCCTTTTATTATTTCTGCAGTTTTAGCATTGATCAACTGGCTTTATGGATATTTTATTCTGCCTGAATCCCTCGCAAAGGAAAATCGCCGTAAGTTTGAATGGAAACGCGCCAACCCTGCAGGTGCCCTGCTGCAGATTAAAAAATATCCTGCCATTACCGGTTTACTGGCTACCCTGCTCCTCCTCTATATTGCCGGCCATGCCGTACAATCGGCCTGGACTTACTATACCATGGAAAAATTCAGTTGGAATGAAGCCTGGGTGGGTTATTCCCTCGGCTTCGTTGGTGTCGTTGTGGGGATTGTCCAGGGCGGATTGATCCGTGTGATTATTCCAAAAATCGGACAGGTGAAAGCAGTGTACCTGGGGCTGATCCTGTATATCATCGGATTTATATTGTTTGCTTTCGCAACTAAAAGCTGGATGATGTTTGCCATCATCTTACCCTATTGTCTCGCAGGTATTTTTGGTCCGGCTATGCAGGGAATTATTTCCAATCAGGTGGAAGCCAATGCACAAGGGGAAATACAGGGTGTCATGGCAGGATTAATGAGTGCGGCTTCTATTGTTGGCCCCCTGATGATGACCAATCTATTTGCCTGGTTCAGCGTCAAAAACAGTGGCATGTATTTCCCTGGGGCACCATTTATTCTGGCTGCACTGCTGACCCTCGCGGGATTATTTGTCTGTTCTTCGACACTGAAAAAGTACCATAGTTAATGTTAATTTCTGCCCTAAACCTATCGTTATGGTCAGATTATTGAGGATAAAGGATTATAACCTATTTTAGAATGCTAGACCGGCCAATCAGAGATATTCAGGATTTCTTATTAAGTACTTATTTTGCTGACGGACTCCGTATTACTGTCGGTGTATTGTTTCCTTCCCTTATCCTGGCCCAATACGGAATGCTGAATTATGGGATGACCCTTTCACTCGGTGCGTTGTGCGTGAGTGTGGTGGATAGTCCAGGCCCAATTGTACACCGCAGAAATGCAATGCTGCTAACTACAGCGGTGATCACTTTACTCTCCATGCTGGTTGGACTGACCAATAAGAATCCGTATTTCATCGGATTTCTATTGGTAATTTTTAGCTTTATATTTTCCATGTTCTTCCTCTATGGAACCCGCGCTGCTTCAGTGGGTACGGCCGCATTGCTGATCCTCGTGCTCAGTATCGACGATATCAGGCCATGGGAAGATGTATTGGTGTACTCCCTGCTGATCCTCGGCGGAAGTCTCTGGTACACTTTCCTGAGTTATTTCTTTTACCGGCTCCGCCCCTTCCGCATTGTCCAGCAGACGCTGAGCGACTCCATACATGAAGTGAGCGAATTCCTGAGGGCAAAAGCAAAGTTCTACAACCAGAATGTCAATTATGAAGAGAACTATGCCGATTTGCTGGAACTTCAGATCCAGGTCCATGAAAAACAGGATGCTGTCCGCGAAGTGTTATTTAAAACCAGGGAGATCGTAAGGGATTCTACACCCGAAGGAAGGTTTTTACTGGTCGTATTCGTGGATATGGTGGACTTGTATGAACAAGTAATGTCTACCTATTACAATTACAATCTCCTCCATGAGCAATTCGATGCGGTAGGTATTTTGAAACGTTATGGAATGGTAATCACCAGGATTGCCATTGAACTGGATGAAATCGCCTTTGCCCTGAAAACCGGCGGTATCCCCCGTTCACCTGTTACCCTCGTGGAAGAAGTGGAGGCACTGAAGAACGAGATCCTTACCCTGGAGAAGGAAAATACCGATGGCAGATACAATACACTCGGCATCATCGCCCTTAAAAATATTGAGGTCAATATTGAAAATATTCTTGCCCGTGTCAAAACGATTAACGGATATTTTAATAAAAATGAAAAGAAAAAGCTGAAGAACCGGGATATCGATACGGAAAAGTTTATTACGCGCCAGACCATTGACAGTAAACTGATGTTTGAAAACCTGACCTTTAGCTCCAGTACCTTCAGGCATTCGCTAAGGGTGGCTATTGTCATGCTGATCGGCTTCCTGGTTGCACGTATGCTAAACTCTTCCCATAGTTACTGGGTATTGCTGACCATCCTGGTAATTTCCAAACCCGGATTCAGTCTCACCAAGGAAAGGAATTACCAGCGTCTGATTGGTACCGTCGTCGGGGCATTCCTCGGCATGGGAATCCTGGTGTATATCCACGATAAAAATGCACTGTTTGTAATCTTGCTGATCTGTATGATTGGGGCATATAGTTTCCAGCGTAAAAATTATGTGGTCAGCGTCTTGTTCATGACCCCCTATATCCTGGTCTTGTTTGATTTTCTTGGCATGGGAAGTCTTTCTATTGCAAGGGAAAGAATTTATGATACACTGATTGGCTCAGGTATCGCCTTGCTGGGAAGTTATACGCTCTTCCCCAATTGGGAGCATATCAACCTGAAGGAAGCGATGCTGAAAACTTTAAGTTCCAATATGGATTATTTTGAACAGATGACCTATCTCTATTTTGAAAAGGAACAAAACCTGACCAATTATAAAGTGGCAAGGAAAGAAGTGTATGTGGCTTCTGCGAATTTAGCTTCCTTATTTCAACGGATGTTTTCTGAGCCCAAAAGCAAACAATTCCTGATGAAGGAATTGCACCAGTTTACCGCGCTGAATCATCTGTTATCTTCCTATATCGCAACCCTGTCGCTATATTATAAAGAACATGCCTATACGATGACCAATCCGGAGGCCTTGAAACCTGTGGTCAGCAATACCATTTACCTGCTGAATCAGTCTTCCCAATACCTGGTGAAGAATAACGGGGAAATCAGCAATGTACCCCTGGCAAAAACTTCAGATGCCATCAAAAAAGGAATGCGTGCAGACGAAGTGCTTATTATTGAGCAGTTTGATCTGATCCAGAAGGTAGCATATGATATTTTTAAGCTTTCAGAGAAAATTAATTTGTAAAACATAAAAGCAAATCCACTGTTATCTTATTATAACAAATAATATAATGGAAAAGCTATATACCGCTGTAGTTACAGCAAAAGGTGGTCGTGACGGCCATATTAAATCGAGCGACAATACAATAGAATTTGAGGTAAGAACCCCCAAAGAACTGGGTGGCCAGGGTGGTGCAACAAACCCGGAACAGCTGTTTGCAGCTGCTTGGGGTCCCTGTTATTTAGGTGCACTGGGATCTGTGGGTAAAACTGCAGGTGTGGATACGACGGAGGCAACCGTAGATGTCCATGTATCCTTTAATCAGGATGGTAATGCTTATGTATTGTCAGCAGAGCTGGATGTACATATCCCCGGAATCAGTCAGGAAGAAGCGCAATCTATGGCCGAAAAGGCGCACAAGGCTTGTCCATACTCCAAAGCAACCAGAGGAAATATTGAGGTAAGGGTAACTGCCATTTAATTCTTAGCCGTTCAGCTTAAAATTCTTTTTTTAAATTTTAGGATTTAAGAGTGTATGGACCTGATTCATATGCTCTTTTCCTTTTTACAGAGTTACAGCAATAAGCGGCTGGCCAGTCCAAGCAACAGTAAAAATCCAAATACGTCGGTAAAGGTCGTGATGATAATGGAGGAAGCAATCGCAGGGTCAATCCCTACCCTCTTCAGGATCAATGGAATTGCTGCGCCGGTTACCCCTGCAATCAGCAGGTTGCCGGTCATCGCCAGAAAGATTACCACACCCAGCAATGGATTTTTATCAAATCCCAGAGAAAAGAGAAATACAATCATTCCTGTTACCGCTCCGTTGATTAAACCTACGGTAAACTCTTTCAAGACGGTGCGGTAGGCCTGGTTGTCCGTTAAATCATTCAGGGAAATACGCCTGACGGTTACGGCCAATGCCTGTGTGGCTGCATTTCCACCCATTCCGGCAATAATAACCATATACGCAGAAAGTACGGCAATATTCTTCAGTGCAGGCTCATAGTAACGCACTACGGAAGAAGCCAGAAAGGCGGTTGCAAGATTCAGGATCAACCAGGGTAAACGTGATTTTACCGCCTCAATCCAGTTACCACTCAGCTCTTCATCTTCTGATACCCCTGAAATTTTAAGGATATCTTCTGTATTTTCATCTTCCAGTACGTCAATTACGTCGTCAAAGGTAACCCGTCCCAGCAGTTTCATCTCTTTGTCCAATACCGGAATACTGGTGATATTGTATTGGGAAATTAAGCGCGCTACTTCTTCCTGGTCGGTATCTGCACTTACCCAGGCGACATCAGTTTTCACCAGTGCGGTGATTTCTTCATTGCCCTTTGCTTTGATGATGTCTTTTAAGGATACGATGCCCTGGAACACATTGTGGTTATCGATCACAAAAATGGTATAAAATTCTTCAATTTCCTCACTCTGCCTGATGATCTCATCAATGGCATCTTTCTTGGTCATGTGAAGGTATATCCTGATGAACTGAGTGTTCATCAGTCCGCCGGCAGTGTATTCGTCGTAGCTCAGCAGATTCCTGATGTTCGATGCATCATCTTCGTTCAGGTTGCCCAGGATTTCTTTTTGGTCATGTTCCTCCAGCTGTGAAATGATATCCGTTGCATCATCATAGTCGAGTTCTTCAACAATTTCAGTACGTTTATCAGGATGTAACTGCAGCAAAAGCTCTTCCGGATGGGCTTCCTCATGCATCTCGGAAATGATCTCCGAAGCCGTTTCCACAGGCAGAAGGTTAATGATCCGCTGACGGTCTTCCTTGGTGAGACTTTCGAATAAGATGGCAATCTCGGACGCATGATACTCATCCAGTGTGATAGCCAGCTGACTGTCACTACTGTTAAGGGCCGTCTTTAACCTGGAGACGTCTGTTTTATCAAGTTCGAATGATTGCATGTTGAGCTAAGGTAAGGATATTTTCCTTTTTAACCCTTCTAAATCTACTTAAACCAGCCTTTTCGCCAAAAATAGATCACCTGTACAATGGCAATCACCAGCATGACAATCATGGTATAGCGGTAACCATATGCCTGATAGAGTTCAGGCATATTATCAGGGAGCAGTTTTCCGGTAATCGGATCTTTATCTGCAAAATTCATCCCATATATCCCCGCAATGAAGGTCAGTGGAATAAATATAGAGGATATAATGGTCAGCACTTTCATGATTTCATTCATCCTGTTGCTGATGATGGATAAATACATATCCACATTCGTTGCCGAAATCTCCTTTAATGATTCCACCAGGTCAATGATCTGAATACAGTGGTCGTACGCATCACGGATATAGATTTTAGTCTGATCGCTGATCAGCGGACTATCACTTCTCAGCATGTCGTTTAATTTATCCCGTTCCGGCCAGGCGACCCTCCTGATATTGATGAGGTTCCGCTTGATATGTTGTGTCTCATACAGAATAGACTTTTCCGGTTTCTCCAATAAACGGTCTTCGATGACATCCAGGTCCTCACTCCATTTGCCAAGGATCTCAAAATACGTGTCGACAATGACATCCATAATGGCATACATGATGTAACTGCTTCCGGTGATGCGGATGCTCCCCTTCCCTGCCTTTAACCTTAATCTTACCGCATCCAGGCAGTCCTCGTATGTATCCTGAAAGGTGATGAGTGTATTTTCAGTGAGGATATAAGCAATCTGGTCGTTCGCCAGACTGTCTTCTTCATCCAGGAATAACATGCGGCTAACAGCGAATACATAACTGTCGTATTCTTCCATTTTTGGCCGCTGATAAGTCCTGGTGATATCCTCCAGTACCAATTTATTGATGTGAAGGTCCCTGTTCAGCGTTTCAAACAGCTCCATTGAGGCAAAGCCATGGATTTCGATCCAGTAGGTAGCGGTTTTATCGCCGGTAATTTTCAGGATCTGGTTGATGTTCTCCAGGCTTTTCTCCTCATAGCCTTCACTATTGAATCGGTGGACTGTAATTTTTGGTGGAAGGGAATTTTCATCAATATAGATCAGGCCGGGACTGGTTCCGGCTTTCGGTAAGATATACTGTTTTTTCTTCCGGAGTTTGTGTTTATCCATGACTTACAGGTAGTGTTTGGACTGTGGTCCCTGGTTAAACAACAAATCTACAATGCTCAGGTTTGGTAAAAATCCCATTCTGTCTTCGAATACCTGGAAGTAAGGTTTCACCGGCACTGTATATTCGGGATTCTTGAAATGCAGTTTAGTCCTGAAATCAGACTCAGGCGGCAATTCTTTGATATATTCTTCAGTGAACTGCAGTTCTGTATTTTTCTTCAGCTGTTTTAGTACCCATTGAAACAGCTCCAGGTTGTAATCAAACAGGTAATCGTATTTTTTTTCATAGAAAGTGACAAATTCGTCTTCGTAATATTCAAAGTAGGCCGAATTGCGGTAACAGCTTTCAATACTCAGCCAATGCAGGCGCTGCCATTTAAAATCATAGCTGATCTTTACATCTTTTACCTTAGTATGGAACTTTGAGCCTTTGATCACCGGTAAAAACAAATCCAGCTTTCCGTTCGGTGAATAAATTCTGGTCCTGTTCCTGTAGGTTTGTTTTGGGAAGTGTTCTTCCTTCTCCAGTAGAAATTCAAAATTATGGTCATTCAGGGCAGAAAAATAACTTACTGGCGGAAGATAAAAAAGTGGAAATATAGCTGAACTGTGCATCGGTTAATTTATGTTTGCATTCTCAATTGGGCAAAATAATCATAAAAAAAATGTTTTTCTTATAGATGTCAATTTTAATTAATGTCAAGCCGGTGCCAAGTGTGGCCGTTGTTATCCTGAACTGGAATGGAAAAGAGTTGTTATCCAGGTTCTTACCGGGTGTGGTCAAAACACGCTACGAACATCTTCAGGTCATTGTTGGAGATAATGGATCCACGGACGACTCTGTAGCTTTTGTAGAAGCCAATTTCCCCAGTGTCAGCGTAATTAAAAACGACAGCAATTATGGTTTTGCGGAAGGATATAACCGCGTATTGAGCCGGGTTGAGGCAGACTATTACATTTTATTGAATTCTGATGTGGAGGTGCCTGAAAACTGGATCGCACCTGTCATTGCCATGCTGGAAGCCGATCCGCAGGTCGCGGCCGCACAGCCGAAGGTGAAGTGGCAGCTGGACAAGTCTAAGTTTGAATATGCCGGTGCGGCAGGAGGTTTTCTGGATATCAATGCTTTTCCCTTTTGCCGGGGAAGGATTTTTGATACACTGGAAACTGACCTGGGACAGTACAATGATGCCCGTGAGGTATTCTGGGCCAGTGGAGCCGCATTTTTTGTCAGGAAAAAACACTGGGATGAAGTGGGCGGACTGGATCCCGATCTATTTGCCCATATGGAAGAAATTGACCTTTGCTGGCGGTTGAAAAACAAAGGATATAAGGTGATGTATTGCCCTGATGCCGAAGTATACCATGTTGGGGCAGGAACGCTTGCTGCAAACAGTCCCTACAAAGTGTTCCTGAATTTCCGCAATAACCTCATCATTATGCAAAAGAACCTTCCTTTTTTTCAGGCAGTGATGGCAATAGTTGTACGGATGACGCTCGATTTTATCGCTTTACTGCAATTCCTGGCCAGAGGGGAAACGAAATTCGCCACGGCAGTCAATAAGGCGCATTACCAGTTTGTCAAAAGAATCGGCAAAACAGCGAAGAAAAGAACAGGGCAGCAAGTATCCTTTCTGAACCACACCGGAGTGTACCACTCCAGCGTGGTATGGGCCTTCTTTATCAAAGGGGTAAGGAAATTTTCAGCGCTTAAATTTTAATCAGGCTCTCCATCGCTAAACGGTAACCGTCCATGCCAAATCCTGTGAGGACCCCCTTACAGTTTTTCCCGGTGAGGGAAACATGGCGGTATTCTTCGCGCGCATAGATATTGGATACATGAACTTCCACCACAGGTGTTTGAATGGACGCAATCGCATCTGCAAGGGCAACAGAAGTATGTGTATAACCACCCGCATTGATGATGATACCATCATAGGTAAAACCGGTTTCATGCAGTTTGTTGATCAGCTCCCCTTCTACATTGCTCTGGTAATAACTGATTTCTATAGCGGGATATTTTTCTTTAAGTTCTTTTAAATAGTCCTCGAACCCCATATTTCCATACACCCCTGGTTCCCGTATCCCCAGCAAGTTTAAGTTTGGGCCGTTAATAATTTGTATCTTCATCCCTTCAAACTTAGAGTTTAAAATTTACAATTAAAATTTTTGTGTGATTAAATATTCCTATTTAAAAGAGTTCAAAACCTACCTGAAACTGGAACGCGGACTTTCCTTAAATTCTGTCGAAGCGTATTTAAATGATATCAGTAAACTGATTCAGTACCAGGAGCTGAATGCGCAGGAGCTCAGGGTGCAGGATATCGACCACCTGGAGCTTGTCCGTTTTATTTCCTGGTTGAATGGCCTGGGCATGTTGCCCAATACCCAGGCCAGGGTGATCTCCGGTTTGAAAGCCTATTTCAGTTACCTGATGATAGAGGACATCATTACCGTTGACCCTTCCGTTTTACTGGAAGCACCCAAACTAAGCCGGAAGCTGCCCGATGTGTTGGATATCCAGGAAATCAATGCATTGGTGGAAGCGATTGATGCCTCCACACCTGAAGGTATGCGGAATAAAGCGATCATTGAACTCTTATACGGTTGTGGACTGAGGGTCACTGAGTTGGTTACGTTAAAAATATCAGATCTTCATGTGGAACTCGAATTTATCAAGGTGCTGGGAAAAGGAAATAAGGAAAGGATTATCCCAATTGGGCAGACTGCACTTAAGTACATCCGCCTCTATATCCATGAAGTGAGGAATCACCAGGAAATCAAATGTGGTCATGAGGATTTTATTTTCCTGAACCGCCTGGGGACGGGTTTGTCCAGGATCTCCGTGTTTACCATGATCAAGGCGCTGGCAGAGAAAATAGGTTTAAAAAAAAGTATCAGTCCCCATACTTTCCGCCATTCCTTCGCCACCCACCTGATCGAAGGTGGAGCCGATTTAAGGGCCGTACAGGAAATGCTTGGCCATTCGAGTATCACCACGACAGAGATCTATACCCACCTGGACCGCGAATACTTAAAGGGCGTGATTGTTCAGCACCATTCACGAATGTAAATTCAAACATGCAACCCAAGCCGGAAAGGCTATGTAGAGCTGAACTCTGGATGGCGGCAGAAAATCATCCGGTCTTTCCCCTGCATATCTTTTTTTAAGCTGGCCTGTTTAAAACCTTTTTCTTGCAACATCTCCAGGGTTTCCCTGCCCAAATATTCATTAATTTCGAAAAACAAGGCCCCTTCCGGGTGTAGGTGCTCCAATGCAAATGTGGCAATGGCTTCATAAAAAACCAAAGGACGCTCATTGCTGACAAACAAAGCCAGGTGTGGTTCATGCGACAACACATTTTCGTGCATGGCTTCCCTTTCGTCTTCTTTGATATAAGGGGGATTGCTGACGATCAGGTCATACCTGCCCCCTTCGGTATAATTCAATATATCAGCCTGGATAAACTGAACCTCCGTACGGTTACGCAGGGCATTTTCCCTTGCAATGTCCAAAGCCCGGGGAGAAATATCCAGTCCGGTTACTTCCGTTTCTTCTAAGTATTGTTTTAAAGTTACTGGAATACAGCCACTTCCTGTGCCTATGTCAAGTATAGATAAAGGTTTTATCTCACCAGATTGAATGGTGGAAAGGATCCATTCTATCAGCTCTTCCGTTTCGGGGCGGGGAATAAGCACCTCCGGGTTCACCTTAAAAGTCAGTCCGTAAAATTCCGCTTCCCCCAGGATGTATTGTATGGGTTTTCCCTGCTGCAGTTCAGTACGCATATGCATATACACCGCAATTTTCTCCTCAGTAAGTTCCATTGCCGGGTTCATCAGCACCTGCGTCCTTCCCAATCCGTCCACATGTGAGGCCAGCAGGTAAAATAATGCCCTGGCTTCTTCCTCGTCATATATTGCGGATACTTCCTTCACAAAACAATGCTGTAATTCCTGTAGGTTCATTGCCGCAAAAATAGCTAATAATAATCATTAATTTGAGGCCTCTTTCCGGGGTAATTGTAATCTGCCTACCATTTTCAGGGGTGTAAATGTGTAAGTTGCATCACTATGGTTCAATATATTTCAGCTTCTCGAAAATTGAAGGTACTTTTGCCCATATGAGCGATGAATTATATATGAAACGCTGCCTGGAACTGGCTGAAATGGGAAATGGTGCAGTAAGTCCCAATCCGCTGGTGGGTTGTGTGATCGTAAGCGATGGCAAAATCATTGGAGAAGGGTATCACAGGCAATACGGCAAGGCACATGCTGAAGTCAATGCCCTGAATGCCGTACTGGAGAAATTCGGGGAGGAAGCTCCTGCCCTCCTGAAAAATGCAGTGGCCTATGTCAGCCTGGAACCCTGTGCACATTTCGGGAAAACACCGCCATGTGCAGACCTGCTCATCAAACACCAGCTAAAAAAAGTGGTGATCGGCAACAGGGATCCTTTTCCTGATGTGGATGGTAAAGGAATTGAAAAACTCCGAAATGCCGGAATAGAAGTAGTTTCAGGGGTATTGGAAGAGGAATGCCGCTATGTCAACCGTCGCTTCTTTACCCGTATTGCCAAACAGCGCCCCTATATCATCCTGAAATGGGCGACGACAGCGAATGGTTATTTCGCCCCAAAAAATGCCGTTCAGCAATGGATCAGTGGCCCATTGGCGAAAAAGATTGTACACAAATGGAGAACGGAAGAAGATGCGATATTGGTTGGCAAACAAACGGCATTAACCGATAATCCGCAATTGAGTGCCAGGGAATGGCCCGGAAAAAATCCGGTAAGGATCCTGGTCGACCGTAACCTGGATGTTCCGCTGAGCAACCATATCTTCAGTGATATCGCGAAGACCATCGTCTTTAATGAAAAGAAAACCGATGTAGAAGGTCAGGTGCATTATGTCAGCATGGAAGATATGCAATATTACCTGCCGCAAAAAATTGCTTTTCAGCTGTACCTGATGGATATCCAATCTGTTATTATTGAAGGTGGGGGCCATATCCTGAACCAGTTTATCTCCTCCGGTTTATGGGATGAAGCCAGGGTGTTTACTTCAGCAAACAGCTGGGCAGACGGCCTGTACGCCCCGCAGATCTATGGGGAAATCACCTCGGTAATTGCGATAGATAAAGATAAACTAACTCTTTATAAAAATTTAGTAAGTTAATGATATACATATTTTTAAGTATAAGTTGTAGTGTAACTGTAGCGGTATTGCTCAAGCTGGCAAGAAGATACAGGATCAATGTATTGCAGGCTGTGCTATGGAACTACCTTTTCGCCTTTGTGTTCAGCTGTATTTTCTTCAGGCCTGCCTGGAGTAACCTGGTTGCCGCACCGAGTGCCATCGGACTGGCACTGGGATTCCTGCTGCCTCTGGTTTTCCTGATGCTTGCCGCCTCAGTAAGGAATATTGGCATCGTAAAAACAGATATCGCACAGCGTCTGTCACTCTTTATTCCCGTGCTGGCCTCGCTGTTTCTTTTTGGGGAAAGTTTCAATGGATTGAAAATAGCCGGACTATTGGTAGGCTTCGCGGCCATTTTCTTTACCCTGATCCGCAAACAGAGCACTAAGAAGGTGAAGAACAGCAGCTACCTCTACCCTTTGCTGGTCTTTTTTGGTTTTGGCGTCATTGATGTCCTGTTCAAACAGCTGGCACTTAATAAAGCCATTCCCTACACCACCTCATTGATTTTTGTCTTCTGTATGGCATTTGTTGTTGCCCTGGCTGCTGTTATCTATTCACGTACGGTTAAAAATGAAAAGCTACAGCTGGTGAACCTGCTCTGCGGAGCTATCCTGGGATTCTTTAATTTCGGAAATATCCTGTTTTATATGAAAGCACACCAGGCATTGGCGAGTAACCCCACGACCGTATTTGCAGCCATGAATATGGGGGTAATTATCCTTGGGGGACTTGTTGGTGTTTTCTTCTTCAGGGAAAAGCTCAGCAAATTAAATTATATCGGCATGGGTATGGCACTGGCAGCAATTATCCTCATTACTTTATCCCAGTTGTATGTTATTTGATGATACGTATAAAACCATAGCAGCACCAGTAGAAGCCCTCTTTAAGGACAAAGGGAGCAAGTTCCTGTCTTATGCTTACCCCCTTTCCCAGGAAAGCGAAGTGAAAGAACAGCTACTGAAGTTAAGGGCAGCACATCCCAAAGCGGTACATTTCTGTTATGCCTACCGCCTTACACCTGACAGAAACATTTTCCGGGTGAATGACGACGGAGAGCCTTCCGGTACTGCGGGACGTCCCATCCTGAATACCTTACTCTCGGCCGATCTCACGAATATTCTGGTAGTGGTCGTCCGTTATTTTGGCGGAACATTACTGGGGGTGCCGGGATTGATCCATGCCTATAAAACAGCTACTGCCGAAGCTATCCAACTAGCCGAAATCGTGGAAAAGTCGGTCAACGACATCTATGAAATTAAATTTGACTATATCATGATGAATGACATTATGCGGCTGATCAAAGAGGAACAATTGCCTGTTTTACGTCAGGAGTTCGATAATGACTGCATGATCATGGTGGAAGTCAGAAAATCACAGGTCAATAAAGTATTGCAGCGCATGGAAAAACAGGAAGGTGCGGAATTAAAATACCTATACACTGTTTAAAACAGTATTTTTGCAGCGTATCTAATGATCTGCCATGCAAAAACTATCAGAAGCCGACCTTGTTATTAATCCGGATGGAAGTGTGTATCACCTTAATCTCTTGCCTGAAGACCTTGCAGATACGGTTATTACCGTGGGTGATCCCGACAGGATTCCTGCCATTACCAAATACTTCGACCGGATTGAGCTCAAAAAAGGGAAACGTGAATTTCTAACACAGACCGGTTACCTGGGCAAAAAGAGGATCACAGTCGTATCCACAGGGATCGGGACAGACAATATCGACATTGTGTTGAATGAACTGGATGCACTGGTCAATATCGACTTCAATACCCGACAGCTGAAACCGGAGCTAACCTCATTACAGATCATCAGGATTGGCACTTCCGGTGCAATACAGCCGGATATCCCCATGGGTACCTTACTGGCTTCATCTTATGGACTTGGACTGGATGCTTTAATGCATTATTATGTGCATGAAGTACCAGAACAGGACAAGGCATTAAACGGCCACCTGAAAGCGCATTTTGAGCAGCTGACTGCCATCAGTCCCTATCTTTCTGCGGCTGATCCGGGACTGCTGTCGACCATTGGAAAAGATATGGAACAGGGGATCACTGCTACAGCTCCCGGATTCTATGCCCCACAGGGCAGGCAGGTACGTGCTGTCAATGCTGTGCCAGGTTTCATAGCGCAGCTGAATTCTTTTCGGTTTCAGCAAAATCGTATTACCAACCTGGAAATGGAAACTGCGGGAATCTATGCCTTATCTAAAGCACTTGGCCATAAAGCCTTGTCTGTAAATGCAATCCTGGCCAGCAGGGTAAACTTTCAATTCAGTAAAGAACCGGATCTGGTGGTAGAAAAAGCCATTAAAATCGTTTTGGAACGCCTGGAATCCATCTCCTGATCCACCATCATTCCGCTCTCCTTATCAACATCAAATGACAAAAAATAAGTATTTTTTCCTTATCCTATTACTGGGGTCACTCACTGCTTTGGGCCCTTTTTCTATTGACATGTATTTGCCGGGTTTTCCGGCCATTGCTAAAGACCTGAACACAACAGTTGCAAAAGTCTCCCTCTCCCTTTCCGGGTTTTTTATCGGGATTTCTGCGGGGCAATTGTTATATGGCCCTCTTCTCGATCGTTTCGGAAGGAAAAAGCCACTGTATATCGGATTGCTGGTGTATATCCTGGCTTCCCTGGGCTGTGTTTTTGCCGATACCATCAACATGCTCATCCTGATGAGGTGTATTCAGGCTATAGGGAGCTGTGCCGCCACCGTTGCAGCTATGGCCATGGTGAGGGATATCTTCCCGGTTCAGGAAAATGCAAAAATATTTGCCTTGCTCATGCTCGTCGTAGGTGTATCTCCCATGGTTGCACCCACCGTAGGTGGATATGTGACTGCAGCTTTTGGCTGGCATTCTGTATTCCTCATCCTGCTGCTGCTGGGGGTAGCCAACCTCCTGGCCAGCATATTTGGCCTGCCGGAAAGCTACCGTCCCGACAAGAGTATTTCCCTCAGACCTAAACCTATCTTGGACAACTTCATTGCCGTGTTGAAAGAACCGCAGTTTTATACCTATGCCTTTACCGGTGCTGTAGCCTTTTCTGGTCTGTTTGCTTATGTAGCGGGCTCTCCGCTCCTGTTTATGGATATCTTCGCAGTGGAAGAAGAGACCTATGGATGGATTTTCGCCTTTTTGAGTATCGGGCTAATCGGTTCCAGCCAGGTCAACACCATCATGCTGAAATACTATTCCAGTGAACAGCTCATCTTCGGATCGCTGATCTGCCAGGCGGTTACCGGACTTGTTTTCCTGACCGGCAGCATCAATGGCTGGTTTGGCCTGGCAGAGACCATAGGTTTATTATTTGTTTTTCTCAGTTGTTTGGGATTTGCCAGTCCCAATGCATCAGCCTTATCCCTTGCCCCATTCAGCAAAAATGCCGGCAGTGCTTCTGCGCTCATGGGTGCTGTACAGATGGGATTGGGAGCCCTGGCCTCAGTTGCGGTGAGCCTGTTTGACACCCGTTCCGCTGTACCGATGGTTGCCATTATGGCCTCCAGTTCCATCATTGCAATGATCATCCTTTATACCGGAAGAAAGCGGATAAAGAACAGGATCGATGTGGACAAAGACAATCCAGGTGTTGCTTTTCATTAAAAAAACAGTATTCAGTGAAGATTTTCTTCAGATTTTTGGGCTTCCCTGAAAACAAATTTTGAGGGCAAACGTTGAAGTAATAGATCTAAAAGAATAATCTATGTTTGGAAAAATCACACGAAATATAACAATTCTGGCTGCTAAGAAATTGCTGAGCGATAATAGTGAGGGTATACAGAGTACAGGAAAAAGATTATTAACTGTAGTCGCCGGAGCTTACCTGTTTCAAAGTGGTCTGAAAAATTTAACTAAACATCCGTTCATTGCAGTCCAGGAAGCTACCCTTGGCGCCTACCTGCTGTATGATGCTGCAAAAAGCATCTCAGATGGATATGATAGAAAACCCAAAGAAATTTACCAGATGCGTAAAAACCAGATTCAGGGGAATGATCCTGACAGTCCGGTTCCTGCATTTGTATAAATGCTGGTTAAATACAGAAAGGAACCAGGTTTCTTTCTGTATTTAAATTCCGGATCACGCTGGATCGGCATTTTGTGTTATCACCTATCCCGGTAACCTGTCCCTTCCAATTTTCAATTGTATCCTAATTTTATTGATCCCCTTGTCTTTCATCTGCCTAATCCTTTCCCTGCTTAAATTAAACAGGATTCCAATCTCTTCCAGGCTGAGACAGGGCTTGTTATTCAGTCCGTAATGTAAGATCAGTACCCGGCATTCCTTTTTAGACAGGGTCTTAAAGAGTTTGCGGTAATCTTCAATGCTCCTGCCATCCGTTACCAGATGGTCGGTTGCCGGATCCGTACTGCGCAGCAGGTCATGCAGGCTCAGCTGGATATCTGCGGAATATATGGCATCCATAGAATAAGTTCGCTGCCGTTTCTCCGTAAAAAACCTGATCCCTTCTTCCGCAATACCAATTTCTTCTGCAAGTTCCCGCATGGTAGGCAGGCGCTCATGCTGCTGTTCAAACTTCATTTCCGCTTTCTGCATCTTATTCATCGCAGATACGGCATTCAACGGGATTTTAATGTTTCGTGTCTGTTCAGCAATGGCGAGCATAATCGTTTGCCTGATCCACCATACGGCAAAGGATATAAACTTAAATCCTTTCGTTTCATCAAATCGATTGGCCGCCTTGATCAGTCCCCGGTTTCCTTCGCAGACCAGGTCCATCAATGTCAACCCCTTGTTCTGGTAAGTCTTCGCGATGGTCACCACAAACCTCAGGTTGGCTTTGATGAGGATCTCCATCGCCTGGGTATCATTTTCTCTCGCCAGCCTGGCATACCTTGTCTCTTCTTCTATGCTCAATAATGGAATCCGGTGAATTTCCCTCAAATACCTTTCCAATGAACTCTTCTCTGCACTTATGACCAACTGATCATCACTAAGTTTCCTCATGCACTGCATATGTAATTAATAATCAATTACAAATTCCTATTATTATAATTCCGGCGGTAAATATGAATCAGATTTATACTATAAGCAACAGTGAAAATAAAATCTAAGAATTTCTTAGTTTTTTAGCCAAAAAACTAAATATTATTCAGCGAATTAATTATTACAAGAGATCCGCATGAAGAATTAGTTTTATTATCTTTTAAAAAATTTAAATATACATTATGTAAATTAATAATACATTTGAAGAACTTTATAAGAGAATAAAGTGCCATAGAAATAACTTACTTAATTATGATAGAAGAATTAGATGCTATTGATCTTGAAATTTTAAGACTGTTGCAGATCGACGAATCCATGACCAACCAGCAGATTGGAGATGTGGTATTCCGCTCCGCTGCGACAGTGTATGCAAGAATTGTGCGAATGACAAAGATGGGGGTAATTGTGGGGAGGGTTATCGTACTGGATGCGGAGAAGCTGAACCTGACTTTTAAGGCCCACATTTTTATTTGCATCTACGGATATTCCTTTGAAAAGAGAGCCCAGTTTAAGCTGGACGCTCTCCGGATTAAAGGGATCTCAGAAGTAGTCTATTATGGCGGGGTTCCCCAGATTGGTTTAAATGTCATCACCAAGAACATGAAAACCTTCGTCGCCATAGAAAAGAAAATTTCCATGATGCCAGAGATCCGTAGCATTCACAGTTGCCTGATACTGGACCATGTGAAAAATCAAAATGGGTTCAGTTTCTAAGCCTTGCATTAAATGACATACAGGTGTATTGGTACCAATATATCTGTATGTCTGTATGAATTTTGCTACCTGGTCTGTCCCTTACCTTTTACTATCCATTTGTAGCTGGTCAGTGCCGTTAATCCCATAGGACCCCTCGCATGGAGCTTTTGTGTACTGATGCCTATCTCAGCGCCAAGACCAAATTGCCCCCCATCTGTAAAGGCAGTGGAGGCATTGGCATAAACTGCTGCTGCATCTACGGCATTCAGGAACTGGAGTATTTTTACCTCATCTTCCGCAATGATGGCTTCACTGTGCTTAGAGCTGTAGGCTGCGATATGTTCCAGGGCCTCCGGTAAGCCTCCCACCGTTTTAACCGACATTTTATAATCCAGGAATTCAGTGCCAAAATCTGCCGAAGTAGCGTGATGAAGCAGTGCAGCCGGATAATTCCCGTCAAGGGAGGCATAGCTTTCCTCATCGGCATAAATAACGACCGATTCAGCTGAGAGTGCTAAGGTGATTTCTTTCAGGTCACGGAGCCTTTCACGATGGACAATCAGGCAATCCAGCGCATTGCAAACACTCACCCTCCTGGTTTTCGCATTGAATACAATGGGCTTGGCCTTTTCCAGGTCAGCACTCACATCCACATAGGTATGTACAATACCGGCACCCGTTTCAATTACCGGAACTTTACTGTGTTCCCTCACATAGTCGATCAGTGACTGGCTGCCCCGTGGAATCAGCACATCTACAAATCCACGGGCCTGAAGCAGCGCGGCTGTTGCTTCTCTTTCTGCAGGAAGCAATACGGCTACATTCATATCAATTCCATGCGCATGGAGTACCGTATGGATAATGCCTGCTATCGCCTTATTGGAATGCTCGGCATCACTTCCACCTTTCAGCACGGCCACATTCCCCGTTTTAAAACATAGGGAAAATACATCCAGCGTGACATTTGGACGCGCTTCGTAGATCACACCGATTACCCCGAGCGGTACCCTCACCCTGGAGAGTTCCAGTCCGTTCGGCAACACACTGGAGGAGATGACTTCCTGTAGAGGATTATCTAGGGCCACCACATTCCGTACTTCCTGTGCCATGGCCTCCAAACGTTCTTCCGTCAGCCTCAGGCGGTCGTATTTCGGATCGTCCGCCGGCATTTTCTCCAGGTCCAGCTTATTGGAAGCAAGGATGCCTGCAGTGGATTCCAGAAGTCGTCCTGCAATTTCCGTCAATACCTCATTCACCTTTTCCTTCGTCAGTTCATGCAAAGAGCGGCTTGCCTTCAGGGCATAGTCAAAATATTTCTGGTATTCCATTTTCGGTGAATTAATCGACTGCATAAAAATAATTATAATGGACTAAGGCCTTATGTCCCTTCTGTCCTATTCGCTCTTTCGCTTTTTCGGATCCGTATTCAGCAATACCCAACCCTATAAGCTTGTCATTTTCATCTATTAACCTAATGATATCTCCTTTGTCAAATGAAGAGATCAGCCGGGTGATCCCTACAGGTAAAAGGCTGCGTGCCTCTCCTGAGACCAGCGCCAGTGTCGCCCCTGCATTCAACTGTACCGTACCTGTTGCCGATTGCTCGGAATGGGCTATCCATTTTTTCTTTCCTGAGGTCACCTTCTCCGGACTGAAAAAAGTATGGACTACTTTTTTATCCAGTAAATCGATCAGGATCCGGTCCCGCGTTCCATTGGCAATATGCACGGGAATCCCCAGTTTCGCAACCTTTTTCGCCATGCCCAGTTTAGTGACCATCCCACCTCTGCCGGAGCCGGATTTTGCGGTACTGATGAAACGCTCTACATCCTCCCCATCTCTCCTGATCTCCTCAATGACCCTGGTTCCAGGTAATTTCGGATCACCGTCATAAACGCCGTCGACATTGGAAAGAATAATCAGCGCATCGGCTTCCAGCATGGAGGCAATCAGTCCCGCCAATTCATCATTGTCGGTAAACATCAGTTCTGTTACGGAGACCACATCATTTTCATTCACGATCGGAATGACCTTATTTTTGAGTAAGATGCTGAGGCAGTTTTTAATATTTAAATAATGTTTCCTGTCCCTGAAATCCTCTTTTGTGACCAATACCTGTGAGCACAGCAGTTCATGCTGCTGGAATAGGGACATATAGGTATTGATCAGTTTAATCTGACCAATGGAAGCAAGCAGCTGCCGCGCTGCTACAGCATCATGTTTTTCGGAAATGCTGAAAATGCTCCTTCCGGCGGCCACTGCACCTGAGGAAATCACAATGACGGTGATCCCTTGTTTTTTCAATGTTACAATCTGCTCCACAAGGTGTGCAATCCGGTATTCATCAGGTAATCCATTCGCTTGTGTAAGCACATTTGACCCGATTTTCACAACTATCTTTTTATAAGTACCCGACATTTTTATGGGATATTAGCGAATTAAAATTTTCTTGTTTTAAAGGAGGGCAATCAATGCGGTCCATCCTGTCTGGTGGCTTGCACCCAGTCCCTGTCCTGTATCCCCGTTAAAATATTCATGGAAAAGCAGGTAATCTTTAAAATGAGGATCATGGTTAAACTTCGGATGACCCCCGAAAACGGGTCGTTCGCCATGCTCATCGCGCAGAAATATGGATTTCAATCGTTTACTTAATAAACCGGCAATCTCGGCCAGGGAGAAATATTCACCAGATCCTGTGGGATACTCCACCCTGAAATCATCGGTATAATACTCCTGGAAGTTTTTGAGCGATTCTATGATCAGGTAATTTACCGGCATCCATATCGGCCCGCGCCAGTTGCTGTTTCCTCCGAAGGTATGGGAATCACTTTCAGCAGGGATATAGCTGACCTCATAATTGTACCCGTCAAGCTTATAGGTATAAGGCTGACTTTCATACACTTTAGAGAGCGAGCGTATGCCATAATCGGATAAAAATTCATTGGGGTCCAGCATCCTGCGCAGCAACAGCTTCATCCTGTGCCCGCGCAACAGTGATAACAGGTGCAGGTCATGTCCCTTGGTATCTTTCCAATGGCTGACCAGGCGAACCAGGTCCGGCCGCTGGGCCATGAACCAATCCAGCCTGGCTTTCAGTCCCGGTAACTTCTTCCATTTGGACTCGTCAAACACAATCATGGCAAACATGGGAATCAGTCCGACCATACTCCGCAGTCGTAACCTATCTGAGCTGCCATCCGGATTACGTAACATGTCATAGTAAAAACCATCTTCTTCATCCCATAATCCATAGGCATCATCTCCCATAGCAGAAATTGAGCCTGCGATATAGAGGAAGTGCTCAGAAAACTTAATGGCCATACTTTCAAATACATCATCCTGCAGGGCAAGTTCCATGCTGATCTGCATCATATTCAGTGCATACATGGCCATCCAGCTGGTTCCATCTGCCTGTTCCAGGAAACCACCGCCGGGAACAGGCTGGCTCCGGTTGAACACACCGATATTGTCGAGCCCGAGAAATCCACCTTCAAAAATATTATTCCCTTCACTATCTTTCTGGTTGACCCACCAGGTAAAGTTGAGCAACAGCTTGTTGAACATCTCTACCAGGAATTTGATGTCACCCTTGCCTTTATTTTTCTTGTCTTCTTTATACACAAACCAGGAAGCCATGGCATGTACCGGTGGATTCACATCGCTGAAATCCCATTCATAGGCAGGCAGCTGTCCACTTGGGTGAATATAATTGGCGCTCACCAGCAACATCAGCTGCTGTTTCGCAAAATCGGCATCCAGTGCCGCAAAACTCATACAATGGAAGGCGAGATCCCAGGTGGCAAACCAGGGAAATTCCCATTTATCTGGCATAGAGAGAATATCATTGGCCACGAAATGTTTCCAATGGATATTCCTGCCTTTTTTTCTTTGCTTTGGCGGGGCCGGCTGTCCCCTGTCGCCATTCAGCCAGCGATTCACATCATAACTGTAAAACTGTTTGTTCCAAAGCAATCCCGCCCAGGCCTGCCGCTGTATCATTTTTTCTTCCTCCGTTGCAGCATTGTGCTGCAACGCGGCATAAAAGGAATCGCATTCTGCTATCCTCTGTTCAAAAATATTATCGAAATCTTTAAATGGCTTGTCTATTTTAGCATTTGAAAGCCTGATCCTGACCTCCATACTTTCTCCCGCAGGAATAGTCAGCCGATACCAGATGCCTGCTTTCGTACCGCTTTGTTTCGCATCTACGGCATCCAGTTTCCCCTTTACTATGCATTCATTGAACCCATCTTTTACATAGGGACAGGGATTGTGCGACTGGTACAACAGTTGGTTATTGCTTTCATTATTGGTAAATAGAAACTCCATCTCACCATCTGCATAGAGATGATAATCAGATAGTTCTTCTGAACGTATCAATAAAGTGCCATTACCTTGGTTAAGGATTTCAGGCATAAATGTTTTCTCTTCAAAGCTCCAGGTATTCCGGAACCATAACTGTGGAATCACCTGCACTTCTGCCGTTTCCGCACTGCGGTTCCATACTGTATACTTCAGCAGCAGATCTTCTTCGCTGTTTTTGGCATATTCAATAAAGACATCAGCATATTCATCCTGGTCAAATATGCCGGTATCGATGAGTTCAAACTCGGGCTGTGACTTATCCCGTTTTCTGTTTTCTTCCAGCAGGCGCTGGTAAGGAAAGCAGTTCAAGGGGTACTTGTACAGCATTTTCATATAACTGTGGGTAGGACTGCTATCGAGATGATAATACAATTCCTTCACATCTTCACCATGGTTCCCCTCATTGTTCGTCAGGCCAAACAAACGTTCCTTTAGGATAGGATCCTTTCCATTCCACAGGGCAAGGGATAAACAAAGGTGTTGCTGGTCGTCACTGAATCCACCAAGGCCTTCTTCTCCCCAGCGGTAAGCTTTGCTTCGTGCCTGGTCATGGGTCACCTCATCCCAGGCATCGCCATTTGCACTATAATCCTCCCTAACGGTTCCCCACTGTCGGTCAGACAGATATGGCCCCCATTTAAACCATTTTCCTTTTTTTGCGTATTGTTCTTTTAATCGGAGCTGCTCAGGATTTGACTTGACTTTGGCATTCATCCCCAATAATAAGAATTTATGTGGGAATTACTCCTGTTTTAGGATAGGAGTTTCCAGCATATCCACCACCATTGACGAAATTTCGACACTGAACCATTCCTTAAATACTTTGAAAGTCCTGGTCTGCGGCCAATCCTCCGGATCGGTATGGTAGCCATTCAGCTCATTCCTGAAGATTTCGTCGAAATGTTTTTTCAGCCAGTTTTCCAGCTTCTTTTGTGTATCCAATTCTTTGATCAGGTATACTGTTCCTTCATCGTTATCTACCACAGGAAATTCAGGGTCGATATAGTTGATCCAGTCGTAAAAAGGTTTTTTAGCTTTTACGAACAGCGCATTGCGGTTAATCGGATCATAATCATAGATCATTGGTTCAATCATACAGCAAATATAAAAGAATAGCAGCCAACAGCATTATAATTTTGTGGAAAAGGCCATTCCGAAGGCACGGTCCTGATAAACCGGAAGCAAGGTCAGGTTTGTTTTTTTCTTACCCAGTACCAGTCTTTTCAGGGATGGGTAAACCAGGTAGGTAAACTTGGTCGACAAAACGCCCATTCCAGCTCCGGCAACGACATCACTGAACCAGTGATAATTTCTGTAGAGGCGAAAAACTCCTGTGGCTGAGGCGACGGTATATCCGGCTACACTATACCAGAGGGATTGTTCACCATACTCCTGATGGAGGTATTCTGCGACAGCAAAAGCTGTCGCGGTGTGTCCCGATGGAAAAGAATAGTCATTGTAGCGGTTTGGACGCATCCTGTTGCTGCTCCTTTTCAGGATAGCGACACTCCCATTGGTCACCAGGGAGGAAATCAGGAACAGGGCAGTTTTATCACCCAGGTTGTTTTTCCCCTTTACCCCCGCCAATTCCAGGCCAAATACTGCTGCTGCCGGTGCATAGCGCAGGTAATCGTCTACAGGCGTATGGAAATCGGGGTGCTTTTTATTGGTATTCTCATAGATATGGGTATCAAGTTTCCTGAACCAGTCGCTGTTCAGGGCAACAAATCCATAAGCCACAGCAGCTGCCGCCGGGATGAATGAGGTTAGCTTCGGTTGCTTAAAAGATACCGGGGAGGCAGACTTGTGAAGGGTATCCTTCGCCGTTAAGGTATCTGTGACTTGTGCGGGTGCTTTCAAAGCAAATATAAACACAAGGAAACATACGATTGGAGTGTTTTTTTTATTCATGTAAGGGGCAGATGTGGATAGTTAAGGTAATTCTCCAACGCTTTTTTTACCTAAAATATGTAATTTCTGTAAAAAAAAATGTGTTTGACATAAATATCTTAGGGATAAGGCCCAGGCTCCAAACAGGCAAAACAGGTTAAAAGCTCCACTGCAATAGCTATAAAATCCCAAAGCGCATCATTGCCGTCCATAGGAATATGCCTAAAAATGCTGTTGTTTTTACCTCCTTCTTCAGGCAATGCCTCCCCTCGCTTTATTCAGCTGGGACAGGGTGAATTGGAGCGAAAACACATGTTTTTTTTCTGTGTTAAAAACTACTGTTTACGTTAATAAATACCCCTTTTTGGAATGAAATTTCATTATTTAGCAAAATTTTGGTACATTTGCAGTGTTTTTAATTTAAACCTCGCTATTTATACGACATCTGATCGTTCATTCTTTGATAGAAAATAGCCACATATCTGTTTAAAAACCTTAGGGATCTGCTCCCTGAATTCCAATTACTAATGTTTTATTATAAAGCATTTTATCTCATGCGACAATGGAGTCAGCATGTGAAAACTTTATTATGGTTAAACAACTACAGTATTTATACTGTTTAACGCTCTTCACTATCTCTCCATTCGTAGTGAAAGCACAGGAAAAAGACTCAACAACAACAAAGAGGGACACCATACCCATCCGCCTGAGTCCGGAAAAACCCACACTAAAAATAGGTGGTGCGCTCAGGTTCAACTACAACCTCTCTACCTGGAAGAAAGAACAAGTGACACGGGGAGGTGATTTCGGTCTCGACATGTTCAGGGTCAATGCTGATGCAGCCTATAAAAAACTTGATTTCCATGCAGAATACAGGTTTTATTCCAAAACTTCCGGCGGAAGTTTCCTGAAAGACGGATATGTCACCTACCACTTTAATGACAGTACCCATCTCCAGGCCGGACTGGTACAAAATCCATTCGGTAATACCACTTACAATTCCCATAACTGGTTCTTCAATCTCCCTTATTATGTGGGTTTTGAAGATAAATTCTCCATGGGATTCAAATTTCATCAACAACGGAAACGCTGGGTCTATGACATCGCCTTCTTCAAAAATGCGATGGAACTCGATTTTGGGGACAAAACCGAAATCGATCCTTCCAGGTACTCTTATGACGTCGCAGGCAGGAACAAAGAAGTCAACCAGGGGAATATCAAGACGGAATACCTGCTGTCGCCCAACAAGAAAATCGGTATTTCGGGTATGCTGGGAGGTGTCTACAACCTTCCTACCGGCAGAATGGGTGCCAGATGGGCAGCCGCTGCACATACAGACCTGAATTTCGGGAAGCTGAATGTGAAACTGCAGTCCATGTATTACCAGTACAACCTGGCAGATTCCTCACAGTATAAAGGAGCAGTAGAATTGGGGGCCTATGGTGCAACCTATGAGGTGGCACAACGTGCTCTTCTACACACAGCATCCTTTGCTTATACGCAACCAGTAAAATTAGGGCCAGTCAGCGCCCTCACCTTTTATGAGAATTTCTCCTATATGGACAAACCTCAGCAAGGATTTACCGATACCCAAATGAATGTTGCCGGATGTATGGTAAGTGCCGGTAACCTGGTTACTTATATTGACTGGGCAGCAGGAAACAACCAGCCCTGGCTGGGGCCGGAATGGCAGAAAGGATTGTCTTCAGGTAATCCGGATTCCGGCTGGCATAGCCGCTTTAACATCAATTTCGGCTATTATTTTTAAACAACACACACCAAAATATTATGTCTAAACTTAAAATAGAAGACCTCACGCTCATCTTTGGTAAAGATAAGGCGGAGGCCCTGTCCCTCTTAAAAAAGGGAAAGAGTAAATCAGACATCCTGAAAGAGACAGGTTGTACAGTGGCCGTTAAAAATGCTACTTTTAATATAGAAAAAGGTGAATTCTTTGTCATCATGGGCTTATCAGGAAGTGGTAAATCCAGCTTGCTGAGGTGCCTAAACAGATTAATCGAACCGACTTCGGGAAATGTAATCCTGAATGATGTCAATATCACCAGCCTGGATGATGCCGAGCTGCAGGCTGTACGCCGTAAAGAGATGGCCATGGTCTTCCAGAATTTCGGACTGCTCCCGCACCGCACGGTACTGGAAAACGTAGCTTTCGGACTGGAGCTCCAAAATGTCCCGGTGGCAGAGCGGGAAAAGAAGGCAGAAGAAGTGATCAGGCTGGTCAGTCTCCAGGGATACGAAAATCAACATACCTCCTCCCTTTCCGGAGGAATGCAGCAAAGGGTTGGCCTGGCCAGAGCCCTGGCGAATGAACCGGAAATCCTGCTGATGGATGAAGCCTTCTCGGCACTCGACCCGCTGATCCGTACACAAATGCAGGATGAGCTGATCGACCTGCAGAAGACCATGCAGAAAACTATTGTATTCATTACGCATGACCTGGATGAGGCCATTCGTTTGGGCGACCGTATTGCCATTATGAAAGATGGAGAAGTGATACAGATCGGTACACCTGAAGATATTTTAACGAATCCTGCAACCGACTATGTGTCCTCTTTTGTTGAGAAAGTCGACCGTAAAGCCATTATTACTGCAGCCAGCCTGATGTTTGAAAAACCTACTGTAGCCATTTTCAGGAAAGATGGCGTAGAAGGAAGTCTGCGTAAAATGCGTGCTTCAGGGCTGATTTCCCTCCCGGCAGTATCGGTGGACAAACACTTTCTCGGTTTTGTTTACCTGAAAGATATCCTGGAGCTTAAGGCGAAGGGTGAGCACACCATTGAAAAGGCCATCATCCCTGATGTGCCCGTGGCCTATCTGGAGACTACAGTAGAGCAAATGCTCCCCTTCATTGCAGAAAATGGAAGGGCTGTACCGGTTGTCGACCGGGAGACCAATAAATTACTGGGTATTGTGGCACAGACTTCCCTGCTGATTGAAACGACCGGCACTTCATGGGAAAACGTGACTGGAAATACAATTGATAACCTTCAAAAAGAAATTATATAATGATACATATAGGACCCTATATAGAACAATTTATCAACTGGCTGACGCTGAATTTCGGAACCCTGTTTAGTGCAATCAAATACATCGTAGAAAGTGTGGTGAACAGTGTGGAATATGTATTTCTGTTCCCACCCTTTTATGTGATCATTGCCCTGATTGCCTTTCTTGCCTGGAAAAGAACAGGCTGGGGAGTAACGCTGCTCACGCTGTTCGGCATGACACTGATCTGGGGAATGGGCTACTGGGAGCAAACCATGGCCACCCTTGCCCTCATTCTTTCCGCTGCATTGATTGCCTTATTAATGGGTATCCCATTGGGCATCTGGGCAGCAAAGAAACCTTTGGCGGGACGGATCATGCGTCCCATACTGGATCTCATGCAGACCATGCCGGCTTTCGTTTACCTGATCCCTGCAGTGTTGTTCTTCGGACTGGGTAAAGTTCCAGGTGCATTTGCAACCGTTATTTTTGCGATGCCCCCGGCAGTACGTTTAACCAGCCTGGGAATAAGTCAGGTGCCGAAATCCATTGTCGAAGCTACCCGTTCATTTGGGGCTACACCGCGGCAACTGTTATTTAAGGTAGAACTCCCTATCGCTTTGCCCACTATTCTGGCGGGTGTCAACCAGACCATCATGATGGCGCTGTCGATGGTGGTGATCTCCGCCATGATTGCAGCCGGCGGACTTGGAGAGGTAGTTCTGAAAGGAATCACCCAGTTAAAAATCGGTGTTGGATTTGAAGGGGGGATTGCCGTGGTTATCCTGGCCATTATCCTCGACCGTATCACCCAATCCTTTGGTACGAAAAAAAAGATCAATATATCATAAACCATTAAAAAAATAATCATATGAAAAAGTTAATCAGCGCTTTAGGTACTGCCCTTATAGTATTCCTGGTTGCTTCCTGCGGAAATGCGCCGGGCGCTAAAAAAGTAACCATCGCCTATGTCAACTGGGCGGAAGGTGTAGCCATGACGCAACTGTCGAAAGTACTGCTGGAAAAAGAAGGATATACCGTAGAATTGAAAAATGCGGATGTAGCACCTGTATTTGCTGCCGTTGCCGGTGGCGATGCCGATATTTTCCTTGACACCTGGATGCCGGTGACGCATAAAGAATATATGGAGACTTTTGGTCCGCGACTGGAAGTCCTCGGTACCAATTTCAACAATGCGCGTATCGGATTTGTTGTTCCGGAATATGTGAAGGTCAGCAGCCTGGATGAACTCAATGCCAATGCTGCCCAGTTTAAGGGGAAGATCGTTGGCATTGATGCCGGTGCAGGAATAATGGGTAAGGCAGAAACCGCCATTAAAGATTACGGATTGAAACTGGAACTGCAATCGTCAAGTGAGGCGGCTATGCTGGCTATCTTAAAGAAAAGTATAGATGCCAAAGAATCTATTGTGGTAACAGGCTGGGCCCCGCATTACATGTTCAGCAATTTTAAGCTGAAGTTCCTCCATGATCCTAAAAAAGTATTTGGTGATGTGGAGACGATCCAGACGGTAGCCAATAAACAATTTGTGGTTTCCCATCCTGCTGTCGCTGAATTTTTCAGAAATTTCCAGCTCGATGATGCAGAGTTGGGATCATTAATGGCTGCTCTGGCAGCTACGGACAATGAAAAAGCGGCTGTTGAAAAATGGATTGGGCAACATGCAGAACTGACCACAAGATTGAGCTCCTTCATCAAAACGGAAACAAAGTAAAAGAATCTTAGTTACACGTTAAACGCATCAAACCAAACGAGGGTGTATCATAAATCATGACCACCCTCTTTCTTGTTGTTTTTACCCGTACCCTCCTACGGAAGCATTTTCAAATATTCAATGCTCAGAGGCTTGGTTTCGTTAATGATACAGCTTCGTTTGGTTAAATATGGAGCTGTAAAAAACTACGAATCGCTATCTGTTTGGTTTACTGCTCATATAAAACAGGAGTTTCCCCCCATTCGTCACCTCAGTATGTTTAAGGGTATGGTTTTTCAGCTCCCTGCCGTTCAGCAACACTTTTTTCACATACACATTTTTATCGCCCTGATTCAAGGCCTCTACCGTAAACACCTTGCCATTTTCCAGATGGATAGTGGCCGATTTTACTGCAGGGCTGCCCAGTGCATATTCATCAGATCCCGGTGCTACCGGGTAAAAACCCAGGGAGGAAAACATATACCAGGCACTCATTTGCCCGCAATCGTCATTCCCACCCAGTCCGTCAGGTGCATTTTTGTACTGCATCTTCAGGATCATGCGGATACGTGATTGTGTTTTCCAGGGCTGGCCTGCCCAGTTATACAGGTAGGCCACATGGTGTGCCGGTTCGTTGCCATGTACATAACCGCCAATAATCCCTTCACGGGTAATATCTTCTGTCTCTGCGAAAAATTCATCCGGCAGGTGCATCGTGAACAGAGTATCCAGGCGTTTCGCAAACCTTTCCTTCCCCCCCATCTTTTCCACCAGCTGTGCCGGGGCCTGCGGCACAAAAAAGCTATAGTTCCATGAATTTCCCTCAATGAAACCCTGCCCATGGGTACTTCTGACATCAAATTCCTTTTTGAAACTGCCATCCGCCATCTTTGCTCGCATAAATCCCGTCGAGGGATCAAAATTATTCTGCCAGTTGGCGGAGCGCTTCATGTACTCCGTATAGATATCCTGCTTGTTCAGTTTTTTCGCCAGCTGTGCAATACACCAGTCGTCATAAGCATACTCCAGTGTATTGGAAATAGAGGTCCCGCTTTGCTCTGCAGGGATATAACCCTTGTCGATATACGCGCCAATTCCTTCATATTCCCTGTGGTTGGACGTCACGATACAGGCCTGCAATGCCGCTTCGGCATCACCGGTGTACACTCCTTTAATGATTGCATCAGCCACAACAGATACACTGTGGTATCCGCTCATGCACCAGTTGTCATTTGCATAATGTGACCATACCGGCAGCATTTTTACTGCACTCTGCTCATAATGCGCCATCATGGATCTCAGCATATCATTGCTGCGTGCGGGCTGGATGATATTGAAGAAGGGATGTAATGCCCTGTACGTATCCCATAAAGAGAAGGTGGTATAATTGGTAAAATCTTTCGCCTGATGTACATCCTGGTCCAGCCCCCTGTATTCCCCATTGACATCCTGGTAAGTGGTGGGATTAATAAAAGCATGGTACATAGAGGTATAAAAATTCACTTTATCATCTTCCGATGTATTCACTACAATCTTATTCAGCTCTCTGTTCCAGTCCGACTGGGCCTGTTTTTTCACCGCATTGAAATCCCATCCCGGTATTTCCACACGCATATTTTCCAGGGCATTTTTCTGGCTTACCGGAGAAATGGCAAATTTGATCTTTACCTTTTCCTGTTCTGCAGTGCTGAAATCGAAATACATGCGCAGGTTTTTACCGGCAATTTCGGGAAAGTTTTTGCGCTGGTCGAACTTGCCCCAGAAACCACGGTAAGCTTGCTTTTTATCATAATTCTGCTGCCCGTATGCTTTAAAGGGTTTAGAGAAAGACATGGCGAAATAAACCGTTCTTGTTCTTGCCCAGCCATTGGTCTGGCGGTAACCCGTCACCAGGGTATCATTGACCACCCTGACATAAGTCCATACATTTTTATCCGGATAATTGTATATCCCGGCCATCAGGTCGAGGATGATATGCGATTCGTCTGATTTCGGAAAAGTATACTGGTGCATGCCTGTTCTTTTGGTCGCGGTCATTTCCGCCAGGATCTGGTCGTCTTCCAACATCACTTTATAATATCCGGCTTCTGCAACCTCCTTGTCGTGGGAAAATGCGGATCGGAATCCGCTTTTCGGATCAGCCGCTGTACCAGGGTTCATCTGCAGCTCACCCTGCGTAGGCATGATCAGGAAATCACCCAGATCGGAATGCCCTGTACCGCTGAAGTGGGTATGGCTAAAACCAACAATAGTTTTATCCTCATATTTATATCCGGCACAATACTGATACACCTCACCGTTATATTTTCCATTCCGTTCATAGGAAATGGTATCCGTTTCCGGGCTGAGCTGTACGGCGCCAAAAGGGACGGTTGCCCCGGGAAAGGTATGCCCCATTTTCTGTGTACCGATAATTGGTTTTACATAGTTCAGCAGGTTTTGCTGTGCCCTGCAGAGGAATGGAACAAACAACAAAAGATAAAAGACAGTTTTCTTCATGGGTGTAGTCAAGTTTAGTTTTCTTCTGGAGGCTAATATATAATATATCTGTTAAAAGAGCGGTAAAGGAATCGCTACATCGGTTTACCCGGACGTAAACATTGCCTTTTTACAAGCATCTGACCACAGGAAAGGAGAATATTTGTAAAAATGAGTTATTTTTGCAGGACGATAATAAAATACAATGAGTAAAAGGGGTAGAATTTTGGTAGCCATGAGTGGCGGTGTAGATAGTTCAGTTGCAGCAGTGATGCTCCATGAACAGGGATATGAAGTTATCGGTTTAACGATGAAGACCTGGGACTATGCCACATCGGGCAGCAGCAGTAAGGAAACGGGTTGCTGCAGCCTCGACAGCATCAATGATGCACGAACGCTGGCTGTAAATTATGGCTTCCCACACTATATATTAGATATCAGGGATGAGTTCGGGGATTTTGTCATTGACAACTTCGTTGATGAATACCTGGCAGGACGTACACCCAATCCATGTGTCCTTTGCAATACCCATATCAAATGGGAAGCATTGCTGAAACGTGCGAATAAACTGGATTGCGAATTTATTGCGACCGGTCATTATGCGAACATCAGGCAGCAGGAGAACGGAAGACATGTCATTTCCAAAGGTCTGGATGAAAACAAAGACCAGTCTTATGTGCTGTGGGGTGTATCACAGGAAAACCTTTCGCGTACGAAATTCCCATTGGGTTCTTTTGCCAAATCGGAAATCAGGCAGATGGCACTGGACATGGGCCAGGAAGAACTGGCCAAGAAAAGTGAAAGTTATGAGATCTGCTTTGTACCGGACAATGACTACCGCTCTTTCTTAAGACATAAAGTGGGTGACCTCGAAGCCCGTGTTGACGGTGGTAATTTCATTAACAAGGACGGAATGATCATTGGTAAACACAAAGGATATCCATTTTACACCATCGGACAACGTAAAGGTCTGGGTGTAGCCTTTGGCGAACCTATGTTTGTGACGCAGATCCTGCCGGAGAGCAACAGTGTGGTTTTAGGCCGTGCGGATGAGCTGGAAAGAAGTGAAGCGATGGTGCGTAACCTGAACCTGGTGAAATATGAAAGTATTTTAGAACCTATGGATAATGTGATCACTAAAATACGCTATAAAGATGCAGGGATGTTAAGTACCATTGTTCAGGAGAAAGACAGGATGCGTGTGGTATTTGACCACAATGTATCGGCTATTGCTCCGGGACAGTCAGCTGTATTTTATGAAGGAAATGATTTGCTGGGCGGCGGATTCCTCTGCTAAGTCCTGCATTACATTTCTGATGGGTATCGCTGAAACCATCATAAGCCTACCGCTGACAAACAGCAAATGAGAATGCTTATGATCGCTTCATCACCTTTAAAAAACAATTATATTCTGATGAAAGAGGCTGTATCATTAATCCAAATCATAGTTCGTAAACAGAATTTAATTTTAAACAGCCACTAACAAGAAGACCATAAAAAACGGCAATTTTCTATATGAAAATTGCCGTTTTTTATTGAAATGAAGAAGCAATAAAATATTATTTGGCAGCTTTGAGGCTAATTTAAATTATGATACAGCCTATTTTGCTGAAACAGCTCGATCTATAGCTTAAGTATCCAGCGTATTGCTGATGGTATACGGTGAGGAGCTCAGTAATTTCTTTCCCCGGTAAGTTTCGAAATAATAATCCACCCTGCCCAGATTAATTCCGGCGAAGCCCACCTGATTAATGGTCGTTATATTTCCGGCCCTGTTTTTTACATCCTGCGGCTCCTGCAGGAAAGTATGGGTATGTCCCCCGATAATCAAATCAATATGATCGTTCTCTTTGGCCAGCACCTGATCAGATACCGTATTGTCATTGTATTTATAGCCCAGATGCGATAAACAGATCACCAGGTCACATTTCAATTCATTTTTCAACAAAGAAGCTACTTCATTGGCTTTCTGAACCGGATCCTGGTACACTGTTGAGCCGTAGTTGTTCTCTCCTACCAAACCTTTCAGTTCAATGCCGATACCAAACACCCCTATCTTCAGCCCTTGCTTATTAAAGATCTGGTAGGGTTTGGTCGACTGGTGCATAATGGTATCAGAAAAATCATAATTGCTCACCAGGATCGGGAAACTGGCATGTGGCAATTGCTTATAGAAGCCTTCCAGTCCATTATCGAAATCATGGTTCCCCATGGTTGCCGCATCATACCCCATGTCGCTCATGAGCTTAATTTCAAGCTCACCGCCATATAAATTAAAGTATGGGGTACCCTGGAAAATATCTCCTGCATCCAGCAGCAATACATTGGATTCTTCCTGCCTTATTTTTTTGATCAGTGCCGACCTTCTCGCTACGCCGCCCAGTCCCTGGTTCCTGGAACCATCCATTGGAAAAGGTTCAATCCTGCTGTGCACATCATTGGTGTGCAGAATGGTCAATTTTTTGGCTTCGCCACTGGCCAGTGCATCCAAAGCATCTAAGCTGAGGGCTGTTGCTGCTGTCGCAATAAGTCCGCCCTTGATGAATTTTCTACGGTTAATCATTTGTAATCCTTCTATCTAATTTTGCACTTACTTTTTGTCCTGCCTGCTGGCGCTCTTTTACAGATTTAATCAGGGCATCCCTCACTTTTAGTCCCAGTACCTTCCGGCCTACTGCCTTTTTGAATATTTCCACCCCATCGCCACCTCCTGCAATATAATCTGAGGTCAGCACCCGGTAATTGCGGCTGCTGTCGAAGGCCTGGTTGTTGATCTTAATATTTTCTGCTGCTTTACCTTTAATATCAAAAGTAATCCCGGCCACGGGCTGACCACCGCTGGCGGCAATCAGATCTGCCAGTGTTTTTACTTCCGCTCCCTTCAGCTCCATCACTAAAAGTTCATTTTCAAAGGGCATCAGTTCAAATAGGTTCGACAAAGTCAAAGACCCCAAAGGAAGGTCATTTCTCAGTCCCCCGTTGGTACTTGGAAGGGCGAAATCAATTTTCGGATCAATCAGGACTGCCTGCTGCATGGCTGCATCTGCAAAGAAATTCCCCAGTAATGATTCTCCCCCTACATATTTCTTCGTCAGGGCAATATCCGTAACACCGATCACCTGGTTCATCTGCGAATCCATTTTCAGTTTATAAGGAAGATATTTTTTGATAACAGAGCTGTCCACTGGTGTGGTGGCATTAATTGGGTACTCTGCACGTTTCGACTGTACCAGCTGATAATGGCTGGAGCAGGAAATAAAGAAACAGGAGGACAGCAGAAACGCTGCCAGTCCTGAATGAACAGAAATGCGCATATGATATAAATGTCCTGCAAATCTAGTGGAAAGCCCAGAAATAAGGATTAAAAAAAAGAGAAATCTCTGTTAAGGATTTCTCTTTTGCTGTAATTCAACCGTTTCAAAGCGGTTTGTACCTGAAAATGTTACAAATTCTTAGTCAGTTCGGTACTCATTGGCGTTACTTTAGAACGGAAACGGTGTACCAGCTGTCCTTTTTCATTGATCAGGAATTTTTCAAAATTCCAGTTGATGTCACCCGTAAAGTCAGGATTGGTTGCTGAAGTCAGGTATTTGAATATAGGATTAATGTCATTTCCTTTCACACTTACTTTTTCGCTCAATAAAAAAGTAACCCCAAAATTCTTTTTACAGAAATCCTGGATCTCGCTATTGGTCGCCAATTCCTGTCCCCCGAAATTACCTGCAGGGAATCCAATTAATACGACATCCTTGCCATAGGTTTTATGCAATTTTTCCAGGTCTTCATATTGCGGGGTATAACCGCATTTAGATGCTGTATTCACAATTAATATTTTTTTGCCCTTAAATTTTGACAATTTAACTTCTTTACCGTCAATTGTTTTAAAGCTGAAGTCATAGATACTCTGCGGTGGAGTAAATAACAGACTGAATAAAATAAGTAGAGTGTTCATGTGATTTATTTTTATGTGATGACTAATATAGTTACAATATTTCGTGGACTTTATAATCCTATCGTCAACTTAAATATTACGTGTCCATTTACGGTCTTTAAGGAGTGGCGGATTTCCATAAACCGGACCAAAACGAATGTCCCGGAATTTTCTTTTTTATATAAATTATGCGTAGAATTTTGATTTTAGGCTTATTTATAGTTTTATTTGCAGAAAAACGTCCTGAATGGCTAAGAATTTATTAATAGTTGAATCACCTGCAAAAGCGAAAACAATAGAAGGATATTTGGGGAAAGATTTCCTTGTCAAATCCAGTTACGGTCACATCCGTGACCTGGTAAAAGGCGATATGGGGATTGATATCACCAATAACTTCGCTCAAACCTACGAAGTACCCGCTGATAAAAAGCAGATGGTTGCAGAACTAAAGAAATTAGCTAAAGGCGCCGAGATGGTATGGCTAGCGTCCGATGAGGACCGTGAAGGAGAAGCTATTTCATGGCACCTTTACGAAACGCTGGGATTAAAGGAAGCAACAACCAAGCGTATTGTTTTCCATGAGATCACCAAACCTGCAATCTTAAAAGCGATAGAATCTCCACGTCATATAGATTATAACCTGGTCAATGCACAGCAGGCACGCCGTGTGCTCGACAGGCTGGTCGGTTTTGAACTTTCCCCGGTATTGTGGAAAAAGATTAAACCTTCCCTCTCTGCCGGTCGTGTGCAGTCGGTTGCCGTGCGCCTGATTGTAGACCGTGAACGTGAAGTGAACCAGTTCAATGCCGCTGCAGCCTACAAGATCACCGCTAAATTCGGTACCGGCAAAGGCCGTGAGCAGGTCAAGGCAGAATTGCCACAGCGCTTTGAAAGCGAAGCAGATGCAGAAAAGTTCTTACAGGACTGCATCAATGCCTCTTTTAAGGTAACCAGCCTGGAAACAAAACCAGCGAAACGTAATCCTGCGGCACCTTTCACTACTTCCACCCTGCAACAGGAAGCATCGAGAAAACTGGGCTTCCCGGTATCGCGGACCATGCAGGTGGCACAGCGCCTGTACGAAAGTGGAAAGATCACCTATATGCGTACCGACTCGGTGAATTTATCTGAAACTGCTTTAACGGCTGCGGCCAATGAAATCCGTTCGGCTTATGGGGATAAATACCATCAGCCAAGAACCTATAAAACGAAATCTGCCGGCGCACAGGAAGCACACGAAGCTATCCGCCCTACCTATTTCGATCAGCATTCCGTAACAGGCGACAGCTCGGAGCAGCGCTTGTATGAGCTGATCTGGAAACGGTCGATTGCTTCACAGATGAGTGAAGCATTATTTGAAAAAACTACTGCCCACATTACCGCCAGCACCCGTAAGGAAGACCTCATTGCGGAAGGTGAAGTAATGAAGTTTGATGGCTTCCTGAAAGTATATCTGGAATCCAGCGATGATGAAGAGCAGGAAGACTCAGAAAATGAGAACATTCTCCCTCCTCTCGCAACAGGACAGGAACTATCCCTGCTGGTCATGAATGCCACAGAACGTTTCTCCCGTCCACCGGCAAGATATACAGAGGCCAGTCTGGTTAAAAAACTGGAAGAACTCGGTATTGGTCGTCCTTCTACCTATGCACCAACCATTTCTACGATTCAGAACCGCGGGTATGTGGTGAAAGAAGACCGTGACGGACGCCAGCGTTCCTTCGGTTCCATTGTGCTGGAAAACGGCACAGTGAGTAAAACAGTAAAAACGGAGACTACGGGCGCAGAGAAATCGAAACTGTTCCCTACAGATATTGGCCAGGTAGTCAACGACTTCCTTGTGGAACACTTTAAAGGTATTGTCGATTTCAACTTTACCGCCAAAGTAGAGAAGGAATTTGATGAGATTGCCCAGGGCTTACAAAACTGGACGCAGATGCTGCATGATTTCTATACCCCTTTCCATAAGGAAGTAGAAGTAACTACAGAAACTGCCGACAGGGCCAATGGGGAACGCCTCTTGGGGGTAGATCCGGAAAGCGGCAAAAATGTATATGCAAAAGTAGGCAAGTTTGGCCCGCTGGTACAGATCGGTCAGAACGATGACGAGGAAAAACCACGTTATGCAAGCCTGATGAAAACCCAGTCGGTAACCACTGTTACCCTTGAAGAGGCACTGGAGCAATTCCGGTTACCTTTCCAGCTGGAAGATTACCAGGGTAAGGAAGTTTCCGTAGGTGTCGGACGTTTTGGTCCTTATGTGAAATGGGGCGATGCCTATATTTCCATTCCAAAAAATGAAGACCCTTTGTCGGTAGACCAGGCCCGTGCTATAGAGATTATTGGCGAAAAAATTACCGCTGATGCACCGGTAGCCCATTATGACAACCTTCCGGTAACGAAAGGTACAGGACGGTTTGGTCCTTTCATCAAATGGAATGACTTGTTCATCAACGTGCCAAAGGCATACGATTTTGACAACCTGTCTGACAATGATATCAGGGAACTCATCATTAAAAAAGTAGAGAAAGAAGCCAACAGGTTTATCCAAACCTGGCCGGAACATAAAATAGCCCTCGAGAACGGAAGATGGGGACCGTTTATCCGTTTCGGTAAAGACATGCTGAAACTGGGTAAAAACCCGGCTACCAATGAAAAATATACAGCTGAGGAATTAGCGGTACTTTCACTGGATGAAGTTAAAAAACTGATTGTGGAACAGGTGCCGAATGCATTTGAACCCAAAGCAACCAAGAAAAAAGCGGCAGCGAAAACCACGGGTAAAACTGCGGCTAAAGCGCCTGCGAAGAAAAAGGCTGTTGCAAAAAAATAAGATACGAAGAACGGAATGTTCGCTGTTCAATTCCCTCCGCCTGAAAGGAAAGGCTATTGAACAGCGGTCATCTGACTGATAAAACATAATATTGATGAAGAAAGACCTGCCGGAAAATATAGTCGAAGATTTGGGCATGGCTGTCGTACTGATGGATTCCACCCCTGAAGTAAAAAACTGGACAGTTTACCTCCTTAACCTGAAAAATGTAGAGATTAACAATGTGCTGATCAGCTCCAAGGGCTATGGGGAGAAAGATGGCAAAATGGTCAAAACATCAGTACTCAGACATTTTCTGGGAGATGTGCCTGCCAATACCTATAAAGGCGTTGAAGCTATAGATACGGCGGTTTTCGGACTCACCAATGAATATTGGCTCAGCTATTATATTGACGGAACCATTTACGACAAAAAGTTCATTTTTCTTCCGGAAAGTATTGTGGATGAAAACCTGATCAGAATACCCTTAATTAATAAACCAGGCGTGCTGATCAAATAGTTTTACACAACCTTCGCTTTCTACAGGATTTTTTCGGTACTTTTCGCTAGTATTGTTTAAATCAAACACTGTATGGCGTTAACGAGAGCAACATTTCATAAAAATATAAAACCCATTATTATTGGGACAATAGCAGTGATCCTTGTTGGATTGGCTGCTTTTTTTATTTTACGCAAAAGTAAACCGGATGATGACCATCAGGCCTATGTGAAGTATGTAGATGCCTATACCTCAGGTACCATCTCCAAGAAAAGTTTCATCAGGGTACAACTGGCGGGACAAGTGAAAACTATTGGCGACATGGGCAAGGCTGATGAACGCGACCTGTTCAGCTTATCTCCTTCCGTCAAAGGAAAAACCTATTGGGTAGATGCACAAACCGTAGAATTCCGTCCTGAAGAAGACCTGGAAGCCGGTGAAGATTATACGGCCAGCTTTGATCTTGCCGCAGTAACGGAAACGGAAAAAGGGCTGGAAGAATTTGAGTTTGAATTCAAGGTGATCAATCCGGGTTTATCACTCCGCCAGAACGGACTGGTTTCACAGAACAACACTTCGCTGAATTACATGAAATTAAGCGGGGAAATCAGTACGGCCGATCAGGAAGATCCGAAGCAGATCGAGAAATGCCTGGATCTGGATTTTGACCAGAAACTGAAGATCAAATGGCAACACAACCCACAAACCAATACCTCAACTTTCCTTATTGACAGCATCAGGAAAACCAACACAGAACAAAAGCTGGTACTGGATTGGTCGGGCAGTGCCATTGATGCAAAAAACAAAGGCAAAGAAACCCTGGCTGTCCCTGCCAATGGGGTATTCAAGGTTCTGCAGGTCAAAGCCGTGCAGGAGCAGGAAGATTATGCGCTGATCCAGTTTTCAGAGCCTGTTGGCATTGGCCAGGACTTAACGGGACTGATCACCTTCGGGAACCAGTCAGATTTAAGGTACACCATTGACGGGAGTCAGGTGAAGGTCTATACCTCTGCTGAGCTGCTCGGCAATTATGCTGTCAGCGTCAACAGCGGTGTAGAAAACAGTAACCAGCGTACCTTAAGCTCCGGCACCACTGCCAATATCGTTTTTGAGAATAAACTGCCTTCGGTGACGATTGCCGGAACGGGAACTATTCTGCCAAACTCGGGCAAGCTGGTACTTCCTTTTGAAGCCATCAACCTCAAAGCGGTAGATGTGACAATCATAAAAATCTACGAAAATAATATCCCGCAGTTCTTCCAGACCAACAATTACAAAGATGGGACAGATTTACGCAGGGTCGGAAAACCGTTGCTACAGAAAACCATCCGCCTGGACGAGGATAAATCAATGGACCTGCACAAGAAAAACCGTTTTGTGCTCGACCTCGATAAGATCATTAAAACAGAGCCCGGTGCCATGTACCGGATCACTGTAGGTTTCCGGCAAGCCTATAATGTATTCCAGTGCAATGAAAACGATGAATCTGCTGAGGAAGAGAATGAGGATGATTACAGCTATGGGGAAAAGATCGATGAGGACGATGATTTTTGGGAAAACTACAACAGCAACTATCCAAGAAACTACAACTGGAATGACCGCGACAACCCTTGCAAGCCTTCCTATTATACCAGCGAAAGATGGGCGAGCCGTAATTTACTCGTATCCAATATCGGGCTGGTGGCAAAAAGAGGAAACGACAACAGCATGCTTATTGTGGCGACCGACCTCTTAACCACAAAAGCTTTAAGTGGTGTAAGCCTGGAGCTGCTCGATTACCAGCAGCAGGTGATCCATGCGGTGAAAACCGATGGTGATGGTATGGCCTCCTTCGACATGAAGAGGAAACCCTTCCTGCTGATTGCCAGGAACGGCAATGAGCGGGGCTACCTGAAACTGGATGATGGAAATTCATTGCCCCTGAGCAGATTTGATGTCGGTGGTGATGTGGTACAGAACGGGTTAAAAGGATTCATCTATGGGGAACGCGGCGTATGGCGTCCCGGAGATTCCCTGTTTCTAAGCTTCATCCTTGAAGATAAACTAAAAAAATTACCAGCCTCTTACCCTGTCACCATGGAACTCTATAATCCACAGGGACAACTGGTTAAAAAGGTGATCAATGGCAGCTCTTTAAATGGTTTTTATGCCTTCCGACTGGCCACGGAAAACACAGCGCCGACAGGAAACTGGATGGCCAAAGTTAAAGCGGGAGGATCTTCCTTCCAGAAGGCGATCAAGATCGAAACGGTCATGCCCAACCGTTTAAAAATTGGGTTCGATCTGGGTAACCGTAAAGAACTGGGGACAGGCATATCGGCTCCTGCCACCCTATCGGCCAACTGGCTGTTCGGTGCAGTCGGCAAAAACCTGAAAGCGAAAGTAGACCTCAACCTGAATGCCATGGAAACCACCTTCAAAGGTTTTGAAGGATATTCTTTTGATAATCCCACGGTAACTTTCAGCGGGCAGCTGAAAACAGTCTTTGAAGGCCGGCTGAATGAAAGCGGTAAGGCAGCTGTCAACACCAGTTACAACGAAAGCCTGGTTGCGCCGGGAATGCTCAAAGCGAACTTTACGACTAAAGTATTCGAAGCTGGTGGTAATTTCAGTCTGGATTACTTTTCGGTTCCTTACCATGTGTACACTAATTATTATGGGATCAGGGCACCACAGGGCGATAAGTTAAGCGGGATGCTGGTGACCGGTACAGACCATAAATTTGACATCGTCAACGTAAACCGCAATGGTAAACTGCTGGGCGGTACAAAAACGGTAGCTGTTGAACTCTATAAGATCCAATGGAGATGGTGGTGGGAAAAGGACAATGAAGATTCATTTGCCAACTTCTCCCAGAACTCCTACAATAAACTCATCAGCCGTGAAGAGGTCACCCTGCAGAACGGTAAGGCCAGCTGGAAATTACGGATTGACGAACCGGAATGGGGACGTTACCTGGTATTGGTGCGTGACCAGAATGGCGGTCATGTAACCGGTAAAGCAGTCTATGTAGATTGGCCGGGATGGGCACAACGTGAACAGTCGAACAATCCTACTGAAGCGTCTATGTTATCTTTCACGGCCAATAAATCTAAATTCAAGGTAGGTGAAGATATCGTATTGACTATCCCTACGGCCAAAAATGGCAGGGCCATGATTTCTATAGAAAACGGAAGCCGGGTATTGAAAACGTTCTGGACCGACACCAAAAGCGGTCAGACCACATTCAGCTTCAAGGCAGAGAAAAATATGGCACCCAATGTATTTGCCAACATCACCTTGTTACAGCCCCATGCGCAAACGGTCAATGATTTACCGATCCGTATGTATGGTGCCATCCCCTTAAGCATTGAAGATCCGGAGACCATCCTTAAACCTGTCATCCAAATGGCAGCCAAGATCAAACCGGAGACAGAAAATACAATCACCGTAACTGAGCAAACCGGAAAAGCAATGACCTATACCATAGCCATTGTAGATGAAGGATTACTTGACCTCACCCGATTCAAAACTCCTGATCCTCATGCCGTATTCTATGCACGTGAAGGGCTTGGCGTGAAGACCTGGGACTTGTTCGACTATGTATTGGGTGCCTGGGGTGGTAACCTGGAAAGGCTGCTGAGTATTGGTGGTGACGGATCTGCGAACAGAAACCTGAAGCCAGCTAAAGCCAACAGGTTCAGTCCGGTGGTTAAATATTACGGTCCTTTCACACTGGCTAAAGGCAGTACCAAAGTACACAAATTCAAACTGCCGCAATACATTGGTGCCGTTCGTGCCATGGTAGTAGCGGGACAGGATGGCGCTTATGGTTTCGCAGAGAAATCTGTCCAGGTGAAAAAACCACTAATGGTATTGGCAACCTTGCCGAGGGTCATTGGTCCGGGTGAAAGCTTCACCTTACCGGTAAATATTTTTGCGACCGAACCTCAGCTAAAAAATGTAACGGTACAGTTGCAAACGCAGAATCTCCAGGTTGCAGGAAGTAAAAGCAGGCAGCTCAGCTTCAGTCAGCCGGGTGAGCAGATGGCCTATTTCGAAGTCAGCGCAGCGCAGGTCACCGGGATAGCCAAAGTAAAAGTAATTGCCCAAAGCGGTGCAGAGAAAGCCGTGTACGACCTGGAACTGGACATCAGAAATCCGAATCCATATGTAACCAATGTGGTATCAGCCATTATTGAACCTGGTCACAGCTGGACACCGGCATATCAACCGATAGGTATGGCAGGTACACGTTCAGGAAGTATTGAACTGTCATCTATCCCTCCAATCAATCTTAAAAAACGACTCAGCTACCTTATTCAATATCCGCATGGATGTGTAGAGCAGACCACCTCATCCGTATTCCCACAACTGTTCCTGCATCAGCTAACGACACTGACTGATCAGCAGAAGGCCGTAACAGAGAAAAATATAAAATCGGGCATCAACAGGTTGCGTGGCTTCCAGACGGTAGATGGCGGACTGGCTTACTGGCCGGGTGGTACCACGGCAGACGAATGGGGCACCAACTATGCTGCCCATTTCCTTGTAGAAGCACAAAATGCGGGTTATACCATTCCGGTTGGGATGTTAGACAACGTATTGCGTTATTTAAAGACAAAATCTGGTTCATGGGTACCAAACAGTAGTAACTTCTACGGAGGCGACCTGTCGCAGTCGTACATGTTATATGTGCTGGCCCTGGCAAGAAAACCAGAAATGGCGGCCATGAACAGGTTAAGGGCATTTGAATATTTATCTGTCGGTGCCAAATGGAGACTGGCTGCTGCCTATCAGCTGGCAGGGCAAGCTTCTACAGCCAATGCACTGATTAAAGGACTGGACATCTCCGTTAAACCTTACACTCAGCTTGGCGGCACCTACGGATCTGATACCCGTGATGAGGCGATGATCCTGGAAACCTTAACCCTCATGGGTCAACGTGCACTAGGAACACCTACCCTGCAAAACCTGGCATCGAAAATGGGTAAAGACGACTGGTACAGCACACAAACCACAGCCTATAGTTTAATGGCCATTGCCAAATTCTGTGGGGTCAATGCCGCTGCCAATCAGTTGACCTATGCTTATGCGATTGATGGTAAAAAAGGAGCTGTAAACACCAAACAATTCTTAAGCAGCCATTCCTTAAACTTCAAAAGCAACCGTGCGGTGATCAATAACACAGGCAAAGGAGTACTGTTCGCAAGACTTATCCTTGAAGGTCAGCCTGCTGCCGGGCAGAATACTTTCCAGCCTAACAATCCTGACGTACTGGATCTGCAGGTAAGCTATAAATTATTAAATGGCAAACCATTAGACCCAACTACCTTAAAACAGGGATTAGATTTCTATGCAGAAGTCACGCTGAAGAATCCGGGTAAAATGGGCTTCTATGAGCAGATGGCGCTGACGCAGATTTTCCCTTCAGGATGGGAGATCATCAACACCCGTTTGAACGACAATGAAAGTGTGCTGGCTTCCTCCCCATTTGTATACAGGGATATCCGGGATGACCGTGTATTCACTTATTTCAACCTGAGGGAGAATGAAACGGTGGTGTATAAAGTATTGCTCAACGCTTCTTATATCGGTAAATATTACTTATCGGCCGTACAATGTGAAGCGATGTACAACAATACCATCAGTGCAACGGAAAAAGGGAAATGGGTGCAGGTGATCAAATAATATGCGGTTAAAAATCCCTGCGGTTATGGTCCCTTTCCTCGGGGATGGTGTGGTCATTTTATTGTTGTGCTGGTTTTTGCTGGCCCTGCCGGAACGGCTTTTTGAGAGCCCTACTTCCTTCGTGGTAGAGGCCTCAAACGGCGAACTGCTCAGTGCTGCCATTGCGCGCGACGGGCAATGGCGTTTTCCTGTGGCGGACAGTATACCGGAAAAGTTTGTGCATTGTATCACTGCTTTTGAAGACAAACGTTTTGCACAGCATCCCGGTGTAGACATTTTAGCCATGGCGAGGGCAATGCGCCAGAATTTCCGGGCAACAGCCGTAGTCAGTGGTGGCAGTACCTTAACCATGCAGCTCATCCGGCTCTCCCGAAGGGAACACCGCACCATAGGCCAGAAAATCCTTGAAATGATCCTTGCCCTGCGGCTGGAGCTACGCAGTTCCAAGAAAGAAATCATGGCCCTGTATGCGGCCAACGCACCCTTTGGGAGTAATGTGGTGGGACTCGAGGCCGCTTCCTGGAGATATTTCGGGCGCAAACCGGAATCGCTCTCCTGGGGTGAGATGGCCACACTGGCCGTCCTGCCGAACAGTCCGTCCCTGGTCCATCCCGGGCGCAATACTCCACGACTCATCAAAAAAAGAAACTACTTACTCGATAAACTCGCCAGGCTGCAGGTCATAGACCAGGAAACAGCAAACCTCTCCAAACTCGAGCCCGTACCGGGGAAGCCATTGCCACTTCCACAGAATGCTCCTCACCTGCTCAACAGGTTCAAAGCGGAAAGGGCCTCCCTCCGAATTCCGGACACACGGATCACCTCCACACTGGATGGCGCCTTACAGCTCAAGATCAATGCGGTATTAAGGCGCTATAACAACCGTTACCGGGCGAATGACATCAACAACATTGCAGCACTGGTCCTCGATGTAAAAAAGGGAACAGTACTGAGTTATGCCGGGAACATTTATCAGCCTGAAAACAAAGAGCTCGAAAGCCATGTGGATATGATCAAAGCACCGCGCAGTCCGGGCAGCACATTGAAACCCCTTTTGTATGCAAGCATGCTAAACGACGGGCTCATCCTGCCAAAAACCCTGATCGCAGACATCCCTACGCAGATCGGCAATTATTCCCCGCAAAATTATGACCTGGGATATGACGGGGCAATTCCGGCAGATCAGGCATTGAGCCGCTCGCTGAACATCCCTGCGGTAAAACTCTTGCAGGCCTACAAATATCCCCGTTTTTATGACCAGTTGAAAAAACTGGGATTCTCAACACTCAACCAGCCTGCAGACCATTATGGCTTATCGCTCATCCTTGGGGGAAGCGAGGTCACCATGTGGGATCTGGCAAAAACCTATATGGGAATGGCAAGGACCTTAAATCATTTCAATACCTATGGGGGAAATTACGATCCTGCAGATTATGCCACACCAGTATATGTAAAAGAACGTGCTGAGGTCAAAAAAGAAGATCCCGACCTGCAGCGGAATTCGATCCTGGACCATGGGGCCATCTGGAATACCTTTAATGCGATGGAGGAACTGATGCGTCCGGGTGATGAAGGTTTATGGGAACAGTTTTCATCTGCCCAGCGCCTGGCCTGGAAAACAGGAACAAGTTTTGGATTCAGGGATGGCTGGGCCATCGGTCTGACGCCAGACTATGTCGTATGTATCTGGGTAGGCAATGCAGATGGTGAAGGCCGTCCGGGATTAACAGGAATCGACGTAGCCGCGCCAGTATTATTTGATATCATGAGACAACTGCCAGCAGGAAAATGGTTTGAAACACCGCTGAAAAAGCTCAAAAAGATATGGATCTGCAAACAAAGCGGATACAAGGCCGGAGAATTTTGCACGGACCGGGAACTACAATTAAACTCCCCTGCTGGGGAAAAAACAGGGGTCTGTCCATATCACAAACGGATTCACCTAGATCCCAGCGGTAAATTCAGGGTCACGGATGCCTGCATGCGGATCAATGACATGGTTCATCAGTCCTGGTTCATTCTTCCTCCATCGATGGAATACTATTACAAGAGTAAACACAGTGACTACAGGATACTACCATCCTATTTGCCGGGTTGCGGGGATGCAGGGAATAACAGTGTGATGGAGATGCTGTATCCAAGGAACAATGCTTCGATCTATATTCCTTTGGAAATTGATGGTACCCGGGGGAAAGTCGTATTCAATGCCACACACCGGAATGACGCTGCAAAAATTTACTGGCATGTAGATAATGAGTATGTGGCCACAACCGCCCATGACCATCAGCTCGCCTTGAGTCCGGCGCCGGGAAAACATACCCTTACCCTGGTAGACGATCAGGGAGAAAGGCTGGTGTTCCAATTTACAATCCTGGATAAAGAAAAACGGTAGTGATCTTATGGCAAGCTCAGTATGTAACATTTGACCCATGACATCTCTTCAGCTGTCAACATTCTTTGCCAGAATTGCCGGTTTAGCTGTCAGATGCTGTGCGCAGGAGTTGTCTTTCCACTCCTCCCAGGATCAGGAGATATTGCGCAGCCATATAGGTCACCATCACCACAGTATCATTTAACTGAAATGGTTGTATAAAATGGCTGTAGGCCAGTGCAGCAGTAGAAAACACCAGTAAAATTGCTCCGCTGAGAATCAGATTAAAGCTAATTGCATTCACGCGCTGGTTACGGAAGGAAGCCATCATCACCAGTAGAGCCATGATAAAAGCATGGGCAATCACGGGCAATTTATAAATGCCTAAATGCGGTCTGAGTATAAAGTAAAATGTGGTGCAAGAGATAAGGCTGCTGAGGATAGCGATCCTCGCTCCTTTTTTATCCAGCTCCTGTGCGGAGCGAAAATCGAGATAAAAGGCGCTGATATAAAAGATGTAACCGATTACGTGTGCAACCAGTCCGTATAAAAAATACGATGGATTGTGATTTTTCATGAGGATAAGGGCATCTCCTGTAAGGGAGAAAACCAAACCTGTAAATAATCTTTGATGAAAACGCCCTTTTAGCCTCGTAGCGATACTGAGGAATAATAAAAGCACAACAGTGATACATGGTGTACTGATCTCATTGAGTAGTGACCAGTTGTTGATGCGGGCCAGTACTACAAGAACAAATACTATCGCATACGCGATACTAAACTGTAGATGTTTTTTATTCATGCAGTTGAAATAAGAGCCAGGCAATAATGCAATTAAAACCTGGTTCTCTATGTGATGATAGAAAAATAATCAATCAACGGGAAGGACTAATTAATAGCTGCGTTCTCTGTTGTTATTGTTACGTTTAAAACCACCGCCAGCATTTCCACCAGTATTAGGTTTTTCCTGCGCTTCAGCAACTTTGATGCGGTTACCATTGTAATCACCACCATTCATTCTCTTGATCGCTTCTTTCGCCTCTTCTTCAACAGGCATTTCAACAAAACCAAAGCCACGGCTCTGACCAGTTTCACGATCTTTGATAATTCTAAGTGATTTTACTTGACCGAAATCACCAAATACGGCTGTTAATTCATCTTCCCCAACTTCTAAAGGAAGGCCTGTAATAAATATCTTCATTAATGTCTAAAAATTTTCTTCAAAGGTACAATAATCATACCGTTATATTGCAACCTAAGTGTAAGTTATCTATAATTTATTTGTTAAAAATTAAACGCTTTTAGCGTTTTTGTTATCCAATGGCTAAAAATAGGCATTTATTTAGGTAATTCGCCTATTTATGATCGATTTGACCCATTTTTTCCTGGAACAATGTTCGCACTGATGTTCTTCTGCAGGCGCAAGTAATTGGGTGTTCCCACAAAACGTACAGGAGTAAAAATCTTTATGCTTGATCATACTGTGCTGATTTTGGTACAGGGATGGTAATATCGGCAGTCCGTACCTGACTTCTTCATCGGGATAAAAGAAAAGACTGATGCTGCCAGAGGTTTCAATGATGGCCAGTTCTACCTGTCCGAGGTGGGAAACGCTCTTTAACCTGAGCTCAGAGAAAAATTCATCCTGTGCCATAGATTCTTTTTTGAAATTATGGATAGAGAACCTGCCGTTTTCAATCAGGCAGGTGCAGCTTCCTTCCAGGAGTTGTTCTGCCTTTTTACTTTTCCCTACCAGATAGGCAGTGAGTTTATAGGCAATGACCACAACGATGAACACGAGTAAGGCGGAGGCAATACCTACTTCCTTGTAAAACATGGGATCGCCTGCAGCTGAACCCAGACTGATGATCACTACCATCTCGAATACGGAAAGTTGCTTCACTCCTCTTTTGCCCAGGGTTCTTAGACTGAGCAGGACGATAAGGTACATGATGAATGTACGGATGATGATTTCCGGAGCAAAGGCCAGGCCCTCCTCCCCTAAAAGAAGTTTTTCCAGTTTGTCGAGACTCAGTATCTGTAGCAGCATTGATTGGCTTATTTATTTGATGTAACACCTAAATAAGCATTGTGTTTTGAAGGATGTCCTGAGTTTTGATTTTTTCCGCCTATGATTTGATGGCCTGTGCTTTTTCAGGTTTGATCTTAAACTTTCTTTCCATGCAGAAATCCCGGCCGTCGTAGCTCCATTCCACAAGTGCATTCCATAATCCGGATGCCATACCTTTTAATGGAATGGTAAGTTCTCCGTTCTGGTCACTTCTATAACTTTTGATCTGGGTTTCCATTGCCGGTTCCGACTCGCAGGTAAAAAAGATTTTGACTGCAACAGGATGATCGAAACTAAAATTCATAGTTTTCATCTTTTTTGAGATTAAGCCGTTTAAAAATATACAGTTTATAATTGGTTGCGAATGAATCAATTGGAAAACAACGGAGATAAGGGAATTGTTTTGGGTTTGGATGGAAAAGCTTTGAAAAGATGATTATAATCAGAGGTTTACGGATATTTTTGGTGATGATTTCGTGGTTTTTGAGGGTGTGGAGGTGTTTTCCTGGTATTTGTAGCTGAGAAAAATAATTCAAATAATTTCACAGATTTAATTGCAAGTGAATATTAAATTTCTATCTTTGCACTCCCAACAAAAAGGGAATGATTCCGTAGCTCAGCTGGTAGAGCATTACACTTTTAATGTAGTGGTCCTGGGTTCGAATCCCAGCGGGATCACAGAGAATAGTATAAAAACTACGTAAAAGCTTGCAAATCAAATGATTGCAAGCTTTTTTGTTTTCCTGGAAAACCCAAAATATTCAGAAAATCACATAAAAATAGAGTTATTCGGGGAGTAAATTTTGGGAATGGCATACTCACCGAAAACAAAGTAAGTTATCGACTTTATTCGTTGGAAGCTTACTTTTCTTGAAATAAAAGGTATTATAGTCTTTTCTCTTTCCACAAAGCTGACACGGTACACTATTTTTTAGATACCCGATAAGCACCTTTTGAACATGTCTTGGTGCAAATCCCTCGTAGATGCTTTCCTTGCAGTATTTTAATATCTCAGGAAACCTGACACTTCATCAAAAAAGTCCGTTCTGGTCATAAAGTTAAAGCATTCATCTATCTCAGAAATTGTCTGTTTCACTTTCGGATACTGTTTTGTTTCCTCCCGCAGTCTATAGAGCAATTGATGTGATTTTCCAAGCGAAAATTAGGCTTCAAAGTGCCTTACGTCAGCTTCTTCATACCAATCAAATACACCGGCCTTAATTTTCTTCGCTCTTTTTGGATGGTTCTTAAAGAATTGATTCACATTAAAATTGAAAATCTCCGCCAGATCATAAAGGTTGGTAAATGTGTACTCCTTGGTCGCATCAAACTTATCTATTGCAGCCACATTCTGAACAGGCAAACTGAGCAGAATGGCCAGATCTTCCTGAGTGTAACCATATTCAATTCTTTTGCTTTGTATTTTCTCTACGGCATCAATATAAACGTTGTACCTATCAGACCAAACCTCTATACTTTTAATTTTTTTATCCGTTTCCATAACCGTAAATCTTGAAGTGATCGGTCTAATTATTCGCTCAGCAAAGTTGAATTATTGGGCGTAAGCACCTTTAGATTAACAGCAGCCTCATGTTTTAGAACTTCTATCTTGCGCCTGCACATCCTTTTAGCTAGCCCCATAAATTGATTAATGCGCTGATAGAGTGACTGTACATCCTGCTCAACCACCACAAACCCACTTCCATACCGCGATTCGGAATAGCTTTTTGTCAGCAGATTGAACAGACGATGGTCTTCTGCACTGCCTGTTAGCATTGTTTTAGAAGGTAGATCAGAAAAGGAATTGCATAATCACAACATGCGCGATAAATTATGGGTTTCAGTGCAGTAGCCTATGTTTACCCTAATCATGATCATACAACATTGCTCAACGACCTGATGTAATAAAAATGCGGTTACCAGATAATCCTGCTTGTGCAGACATTCCAGAGCACTTCGCAGAAAGCCTTCTGCTATGGGAATCCGCTGATTAAAAAAATGTTGGGTAGCTTCTATAGACTTATCCAGATTGAGATTTCCCCTGAAATTTCAGCTCTACAATGAAAGATCAATCACTATTTAACCGAAGTTCAATAGCAACTCCGAAGGGAGCTTTCTGGCCCGCTCGTAAGTGCGGCAAGGGCTTTTTCGGGGAACTCCCAAATTAAGATTTGATTTGTTTGCTCTCGCACTTTAGTATCAAAACCATGCTTGAAGTCGATCAAATATTTTTTTGATTTTAAGCGGTCTGCCGATGATTAATTGAAGAAGATCAGCAGGCTTGTCTAACAAAAGACCGAAGCAAAACTTTATTGTTTGGACTTATCAAAACTGGTTCTCCTCATCAACTATTTTGCATTACGGTTTTCCGTAAAGGCGGCCTAATAAATAATAATATCTTTGATAATTAGGTAATCATCCTGATTGTTAGTAACTTACTTTAAATACAAACGCTCTAAATGAAAATTATAACCGTAGATCTTCCAAAAACTGTTCGGGCAACCTTAATTAATTGCATCAGCATTTTCGGTTCCGAAAATAAATATAATAGAAACAATCATTTTTACCAACTTTTTTGATCTGTTTTGGCAGCCATAAAACCTACTATTTACCTTATCAAGGATAGCGTAAAGGAACCAAAACATATCTTCAAAAAAAACTACAGATTAACATCGGTTGAAAAGGATGATATCATCCTTTTCTATAAAGCGAGCAATAGTAAAACTCCTGATTGGGCCGATTATTTGGCAGAAAACTTTGAAGTTAGCACCAAACCATTTAAAAATTCCTCTTCCTATGCGGTTATCGTCGTAAAGATCGATGGGAAGATGTTGGCTATTCCTTTGGGTATGGGGCTGCATATGCTCGACCTCACAAAGACAGACTATAATTTTGGATTAAAAACGGCCATCAACTGCATTCCAAAATCCGAGATAAGACAGATCGACACCACTACACCTGAAACCAATTCGCAAAAAACGAAAAAGCAGGCTGTTACCGGATCAACGCCAGAAGATTTCGGCATCAATAAACAGAAGGACATATTGAGGGGAATTGTTGGCAAGCTCCCTAAAGACCACGAGCTGGGCGAGGCTCTAGAAGGCAAGGACAGCCTGAGAGTGGTCAAAAGCATAGAAGGTTTCGTCAAACTAAAATCCCTGTGCAAAAATGTGCTAAACCATTTTGCATCGACGCATTACAAAGTTGATTACCCATGGATAGACAATATTGCGATGGTGAGGGACAAATCATTGATCGAACAGCTGACAAAGCAATTGGCTAAGACACTCAAAGCAGTCAAGTTCGATGACATGTTCTTCTCTCCTCCAGTATATTATGAACTTATATTTGACTTCAACGGCTTTGTTTTCTCGACAGGTGACGGCACTCGCCTGAACAAAAAGGACGCTTTTGAGATGCCTGATATGTCTGACTGGAAAAAAAGTGTAGGGAAATCCATTAAGGAGATGTCCTTTGAAAACATTGACAAATTCAAAGTTAACCTTGTAAGCGAAACCCATGAACGAGAAATAGACTGGCCTCTACAACGTTGCATTTCATGGGAGACCGATTTTAATGGCATAAAATACATACTTTCCGAAGGCAGTTGGTATGCTGTTGCCGCTCCATTTTTTAAATTGGTAGATGATTTTTACAAGACCAGGATCTTAGATCCTCATAACCTTCCAACACCGACAAAAAGCAAGATCAAGGAAAGCGTGTACAATGAAGAGATCAGTAAGGCGTTAAAAGGCCGTTTTCTATTTGACCTAGGAAATGCAAAATCCAAAGCATATAGCCTGGGTAAGGATAAAAATGAAGCTTGCGATGTTTTTGATACAAATGACAAGACTTTTATCCATGTTAAAATGGGCAAAACCTCACCTTCACTGAGCCATCTTTTCAGGCAGGGTTCATTCAGCGGCCAATTACTGAAACAAGACCTAAGCAGTCGAAATGAATTTAGAAAGCATTTGGCTACCCATGGATGTACCGCAAACATCGTAACAGAACCTTATGTACCTTCACAATACAAGGTTGTCTTTGCATTGGTTTTGGGAAAGACACAAAAGAAAAACATTCCTTTCTTTAGTAAAGTGTCTTTTAGGGATGCTGCAGAAAATATACTAGAATTAATGGGCTATGATTGCAAATTAACATTCGTGATGCTACCTTAACTGCACGAGTCTCTACCATTAGGGGGCAAGATCCAGTTGTGTAAAGTTTGACATCTAACTGCCAGCATTGGTTGATCTTAAGAGCTTCCCGTCCGGTAGCCCTTAAGGCGCGGTAAGTTATCAGCACAAAGAGAAATTCCATCGGTAAAAAAACACAGGTTGGTCATTTGGGGGTACTAATCAAGAAAAAAAATCCACGGCATCAAAAAATGACAACAATTAATTTAAAATCATTTAACTGCAGAAGCAAACCACAGTGCGATGAAAGTAATAATCAGATACTAATACCTTTTTTGTTGATTTTAACATGAGATCGCCAGCCTTTGCGATCCTGCTGGCAAGTGCGAAAAACATTGATTCTTAGTAGGATCAAATCTATTATATAAATATTTACTACAATGAAGTACCTCTATATGGTTTTAATATAAAGAAATCTGAATTGCTTTCATTTATAACCCCTTTCAACAATTCTCTATTCGTGCTTAATAAATCGATATTCAAATGATCCAATATTTTTATAACAAAAGGTAATTCACAATGTGAGATATCAATATTTGTATAAAATAAATCATTTTCATTAAACACCCCATATGGATATGAGATAAGGTCTTTTGAGAATTCCATCAAATCATCTTCACTGAAAATCAAGGCGCCTTTAAATTTATTTGAAATATTGTTTTGCTTGAATAAGTTTCGCAATGAGGATAAATTATCCTCATTATTCGGAAACCACTCGAAATCTTTCTTATCATGATTCACTATCCAAGAACAACCGTGATCAAATATTGATATAATTTTCTTAAACAATGGCCCATATATTTCAATGAATTCAGACAAGTTAATTTTCTCTACTTTCTTATCTAATTGAACTGAAACACCATACCATTTGACTAATGAATTAGATTCCTCAAAAAGGAATTTAATATATTGATGTTTATCATAAGGGAGTTTTTTCGTATAAGATTTCTTAAATTCTATCATACTATTATTTTATAAATTAAGGAAGTGTCAATAATTCAAGTGATCCTCCTTCGGTTTCTGCCCCCCAATGTAGCAATACCTCATTTAACAGTTTCCCATATAGCAGCACCAATTGCTACTCCAACACAGACTTTAACGGAAATTTCAACAGTTGGATATACCGTTCGGTAACCAGATCCTTTCTCCGGCTTCACATCTCAATGCGAAACATGCGTACCACCGTGATCGTCGGGAACCCAAATATACCCACTCTTATCAACCCATCCAGTTCCACGTGAACTACGTGCTTTCCGGGCACCAGATTTCGAAGGTTTATAAGCCACACTTTCGAGCGGAGGATTTTTTATATCCTCTAACGACAGTTTCTTATTGTCGTCACTCTCATTTTGATTCTTTTTTCCTCCTTCGGTGTTCACAGAGGCAATGTTTTGATTTGTTGGTACTAAAAGTTGTCCAGCATCGTAATTTCTGCTAGACCCAATACTTCGACCAAAAACATCTAGACTGAATATATTAAAAGACATTGGAACTTCAGGAGGTCTCTGCGCCCTAATTATCACTTCAGACAGTTCTTGAGCGTCATCGGCATATATTATATATTCAATCAACATCGATGAAACGCACTGGATTGTTAAGCGCATAATTGTAAGGACAATTTCTGCGACTTATTTCAGAAAGTGGGTCTATAGTGTTAAAAAGCCCTACAACCAGACCATAAAACCGCCCCCGTAAACTGGTGAGTATCGGCATTGAAACCGGCAATCACTAGATCTATAAAGTAATCATTTTTATAATAAAATATAGAATAATGCCTCCAGTTATTAAAGCTATGAAGCCATTGACATGCCAAAACTTCTTTACCCACTCTCTAAAAAGGAACATATTCAAAATACTTATGATGAAAATTCCTAATATTAGAGCCACAATAACGTAAATACCTATAACAAATGGAGCTTGAGCACTTGAATCAGTGCCAGCACTTAAAACGGGAATAAATAGCCACAAACTCAAACAGATTACAATCCATAATAAATACAAATTAACAGGACCAATTTTTATATTTTTCATATATACCTACTGCTTTACAAATTTTCCATTTATAAACTTATAATTTCCTTCTGACAAACCTGACATCACTTGAATAAAGTTCACAATTGAATGCCCACAATATGAAGATACATTATCATTACTACTCTTTTCTTCTCTGCCTAGTTGTTTGGCATGTTGAGCATTGGAACCACAATGATCTGACCATTGGGTGATCCAAAAACGTGTTAGAAGGTATTAACGCCAATTCAAAATTTCTACAGATTTGAATTCTAAATTTACTCAATGAAGGTACTGAACATTGAAGACGAGATGGAGCTGGCCAATAGCATTATAGCCTATCTTTCAACAGAAAACTATAGCTGTGAACTTGCTGCGACCTTTGCTCAGGCGATGCAGAAAGTAAATACTTACAACTATGATTGCATCCTGTTGGATATCTCGCTGCCTGACGGCAACGGACTGAAGGTATTGGAGGAACTAATGCTTAAGGATAAGCAGGATGGCGTCATTATCATCTCTGCCAAAGATTCGATTGATGATCGGATCAAGGGACTTCAAATCGGTGCAGATGATTATCTGGTTAAACCATTCCACCTCTCCGAACTTGCGGCGAGAGTATTCTCCCTGATCAGGAGAAAAAAATTCGGCAATGCCAATATCATCAGACAAGGAGAACTGGAAATAAATCTGCCTGCAAAGACAGTTTCAATTGATAGCCGACAGGTGATCCTCACCAAAAAGGAATTCGACCTATTGCTCTATTTTATCGGAAACAGGAACCGGGTACTCTCAAAAAGCACTTTGGCAGAACATCTTTCCGGTGATCTGGCAGACATGCTGGACAACCATGACTTTGTATATGCACACGTCAAAAACCTGAAGAGGAAACTGACTGAGGCGGGAAATGGACAATACATCAAAACAGTTTATGGTACAGGCTACAAATGGGAAGGATGAAGAATTTATTAGAAAAGTCGCTCAGACAGCTGACCATTTTTGCCTTTGCGGTATTTGCATTGAGTATTCCCTCCTATCTTTTTTTGGTCGACTGGATCTGGTTAAAGGAACTCGACGAAAACAATGAACTTATTGCCCAGCGGATAGAAAATGAATTCAACGAGCAAAAAATAGGTGATCAAAAATTGGATGAAAGCATCAGGTTTTGGAACGAGATACAGCCGGTCAGTAAGATAGAAAATGCCAGGCCCCTGTTGACGGACAGTATGTACACCATAAGACGGAAAAATTCCTATGCCAAAAGACATGTAGTAGACCGCTTTAGGGGGCTTAGAACTAACATCAGGATCAACGGACGCAATTTTGTATTGACGATAGAGACCAATGTGGAGGAAACCGAGGAGACCGTGGCGTATATTGCTGTGGTTACACTCCTATTCTTTATGATACTTGTGGTAGGTTTCTGGATCTTAAACAAACGGCTTTCAAAAAAAATATGGCAACCCTTTAAGAACACCCTACAGCAACTGAAATCATTCCAGTTGAACGGTCAACAACAGATCGCTTTTCAGGATACGGATATCGTCGAGTTTGCCGAACTGAATGCAACATTGGACAGATTGATCCAGCATAATGTAACCGTTTATAAGAACCAAAAGGAATTTACCGAGAATGCCTCTCATGAATTGCAGACTCCCCTGGCGATACTTAAGAATAAGCTGGATATCCTTTTACAGAGTGATGAGCTGACCCAGGAGCAGTACTATATTGCCGAAGAAATGAACAAGGCCCTCATCAGGAGTTCAAGAACCAATAAAAACCTGCTATTGCTTGCCAGGATAGAGAATAGCCAATTTGATCGTTCGCATGTAATTGTTGTGGACACTTTGCTAGTTCAGAACATTGAAGCACTGCAGGAGCATTTTGAGGAAAAAAATATCAGCTTCAAGACCATTATTCTTCCACCAGTCCAGGTAAAGGGAAACCAGAGTCTTATGGAAGTGATGTTCAATAATCTATTGGTAAATGCCCTTCGCCATACGCCACAAGGCGGCGCGATCAGCCTGGAGCTCTCAGCGTCCTTACTTGAAGTTAGGAATTCAGGTGTACACGCGCTCCAGCCACAATTGCTTTTTAAAAGATTTTCAAGAATTTCTTCCGATAACAGCGGCAGTGGACTTGGGCTGTCTATTATCCAGGAAATATGTCATCTCCATGGTTGGCGGGTAACGTATCATTTTGAAGATAATGAACATATTTTTTCACTAAGCTTCTAAAATTCAAAATTTCTTCAAAATCGTTGTTCAGGTTTGCTGGATAAAACATCCGGTATGAAAAAGATAGTAGCCCTTTTGATAGCAGCAATGAGTTTTACTGCTGCCCATGCACAGCAACCCACAGCGACGGGAAGCACCACAGAAAACAAATCCATCTCCATTTCTGGTTTGGTAAGGAACAAGGCCGATAAAACTACCATTCCATATGCCAATGTTTTAGTAAAAAACGAAAAGGATTCCAGCTTTATTGCAGGTACAGTAACCAATGACCAGGGCCGCTTCTCTATTTCAGGCATCAGGCCTGGAAATTATTTACTGGAAGTTTCCTATATCGGTTTCAATGTAGTGAAGCAGCCGTTGTTCATAGGCAGCCTTTCCCCTTTTCTGGATATTCCGGCTATTGAACTGGAAGAAAAATCGACCTCGCTATCTGGAGTAACCATCGTTTCTAAAACCAGCGAAATAGATCATCACATGGATAAGAAAAGCTATTCATTGGCAGAAAACGTAAGCCAGAGTGGAGGTTCCGTGTTGCAGAGTATGCAGAACCTTCCAGGCGTTACCGTACAAGACGGCAAGGTGCAATTGCGTGGCAATGAAAAAGTAATCGTCCTCATAGATGGTAAACAGACCGCTTTAACGGGTTTCGGCAGTCAGACCGGATTGGACAATATTCCATCTTCGGCGATAGAAATCATCAACAACCCTTCTTCAAAATATGATGCCAATGGTAATGCAGGCATCATCAATATCATGATGAAGAAGGAAAAGCAACAGGGTTGGAATGGCAAAGTCGGCCTCAGTTCGGGACTAGGTTCACTCTGGGTAAGAAAAGACAACCTGCCGGGTATCAGACCACAGTACACGCTTACCCCAAAAATCAATCCTTCCCTATCCCTAAACTACCGCAAGAACAAGGTCAATGTATTTTTACAGGCCGATAACCTGTATACAGAAACCCTGAACAAGAATGAGTTTGTCACCCGTCATTACGATGACGGTACAGTCATCAACTCGCAGTTAAAACGTAACCGAAATACCAATTTCCTGACAACCAAAGCAGGGATAGATTGGAACATGGACGAGCAGAATACGCTGACCGTTTCGGGAATGTATGGCAGCGAAAAAATCATTGACAAAGGCGACCAACCTTTTTTTAACAGCAATATATCCCAGCGTTTGCGTTTATGGCAGTTTTTGGAAGACGAACTGAAGACCACTGCAATGGCTACAGCAAGCTACCAACACAGGTTTAGCGAGCCTGGACATCTATTGAACGCAGGCTTCAATTACACCTTCCACCGGGAAGATGAACAGTATTTTTATGACAATTATTTACCGGCATCAAACGGGACAGACGCTTTTAAACTCCTCTCGGATGAGCAGGTGTATGATTTCAACCTCGACTATAGTAAGCCTTTAAAGTAAGGACGTATAGAAACCGGGATTAAACTGCGCAACCGGATTATCCCTACCAATATGGAATTTAGACCTGGCATCAACTCTGTCCTGGATACCGATGCAGGCGGATGGGCAGATTACAAGGAACTGATTCCTGCCGTGTATGGCAATTACATTTTTGAGAATACAAAGTGGGAAGCTGAACTGGGCCTGCGCATGGAATATGTGAGGATCCGTTATGAGGTAAACCCTGGCCATAGCACCTATAAAACCGATGGATACAGCTATACCAAGCCCTTCCCAAATGTAAGGCTGGCCTACAAAATAGACGAAAAACAGAAGATTTCTGCATTTTATAACCGTAGGGTAGATCGACCCAATGAAGTAGATATCCGTATCTTCCCCAAGTATGACGATGCAGAAATTATCAAAGTGGGTAATCCAGGCTTGCGGCCACAATTTACCAACTCCCTTGAACTGGGCTACAAATACACCTGGAACAACGGTTTCTTTTATGCCGCTATTTACGATAGAGTGTCTACAGGTACCATTACCCGTATTTCGAGTACGATACCGGGCAGTACCTTGATTTATGCGATCTTCCAGAATGTGGGTAAAAGTTATAACTCGGGAATTGAAGCGATATGGAACCAGAAAGTTTCCCCGGTATATACCTTTAACCTTAACGGAAATATCTACGCCAACCTGATTGATGGTTTTGCTGTGAACAACCTTTATCCGGTACCCAATACCAGCATTTCACCAAGTCAGTCTGTTATTTCCGGAAACCTGAAACTGAACAATACTTTCCGTTTTGCCACAGGATGGGACGGGCAGCTAACAGGAGTTTATTTGGCTCCCGACATTATTCCACAGGGTAAAATAGCCGCCAGATTTTCTATGGATGCAGGTTTAAAGAAATCGGTGCAAAAAGGTAAAGGCGAGCTATTTTTTAATGCCTCAGATCTGCTGGGTACCATGTTGATTAAAAGACAGGTACAGGGCATAGGTTTTAGTTATACCAGCGACGATTATTATGAAACGCAGGTCATTAGGCTGGGATACAGTTATAAATTTTAAAACCGCAATGTCCTACACCAAAAGAATACCACTACCCGGATAAAGCCGGGGCTATTTTTGGCTACACGCCCAAATATGTATTTGATTTTCTCTTGAAGAATGGAGTAAATAATCAACTAATGCAACTGAGAACTGAATGAAATATTATTTTAATTATGCGAACAAATCTTGCAACTAAAATTTGATATTGAGATAGTTCATGACTAATTTTACTGAGCCCATGGTAAATAGTATAGACAATATTCCCGCCAGACTCCCCATTACCAGGGAAAGGATAGTGGCATTAAAATATAGAGATGATAAATAGCTCCTCAAATCTGTATTTCAAGTCAAAAAAGATTTCATTAATCATTTTAGCCCTCTCTTCCATGGTGTGTTCCAGAATGCTATTTTTCTTTTTTGATGATCGTGAAGGCCCAAATCTTCTGATTGTTGCAATTTTAGCGTTGGTTATGTTTCTTTTTTCTTGTGCGGTTTATCTATTCAGCCCTTTTAAAATTAATGGACTGAGCCGGCTTCTGGCAGTAATTGGTATCCAGATAGTAGTGGTCGTTGGTATCTACTGTTAAATTTTTAGCATTAAGCATGACTACTGTGCTGGAATCAGCCCAGAGAAACGTCAATCTTATCTCGTTCTGTTTTTCTGAATTCTTCAATCAGCTCATCCACATGATCCCAGAGAAATGTTGATCCATCTTTAATCTTATCAATTTTCTGATAAACGGTATCGAAAGGGACATTATATTCAGTCCAGGTTCCACCCCCATTAGAAATATTCTGAAGAATAGGCTCCAGCCTGTCAATTGCTTTCGCAAATTTGGCATCACAGGTCTCCCCACTTTCAAATTCTATCCAGATTTGCATAAATTCTTCGCCGATATCAGCCGGCAAAAGGCCAAAGATCCGATGGGCAGCTATCAATTCTTCATCGGTATTGCTGTGGTTTTTCGTTGTGTCATAGAGAAAAGTATCTCCTGCATCGATTTCAACTATGTCATGTAACAGTACCATTTTTAAAACTTTAAGTACATCAATAGGCGCATTGGAATACTCTGCCAAAACCATCACCATCATAGCCAGGTGCCAGCTGTGTTCAGCGTCATTTTCATGTCGCTCACTATTGAATAATTTTGTCTTGCGCTGGATATATTTAAGTTTATCAATTTCCCTTATAAACTCCATTTGCATCAACAGTCTGCTTATTTTTTTCATCGTTATATATTTGTTTTTTATCGGTTATGAAGCAATCATAAGCTTATTCATTACGGTTTGTAAGCAGTAAGCTGATGATGGTTTCATTAGTAAATAGTTGTTTTTTCAGTAGTTATTATTCTTTTTTAGCCATCATATGCATTCTTTGTCATTTTGTAAGCAGTATGCTTGTGGTGGTTTCATTTTATACTTATTTTGTAATACAATTGCAAAGAAAGCATAGTTGTATTACACACGGAAGGACATTTGTCCAGACACCCAAAAGAATAACACGCAAGTACAAATGATAAGAACGAATAAAGAACTGTTCAACTATATTAACAGGTTATTCCTGTCAGGATCTGCCAATCCATTTACCGAACACCAGTATGCACCATCAGAGAAAATCCTGGTAGAAGGCAAGAATGTATTCTCGGTTTATATTATGAAAAGTGGGATTGTCAAATGTTACCTCACTACTGACACTGGCAATAATTTCATCCAGGAATTTTTCGGGCAAGGTGAGCTCTTCGGAGAAATTGAATTAATGGATGATAGTTATTGCTATTGTACTATTGCAGCGCTGAACGACGTCACCATTTATAAAATTCAAAAAGCTGAGTTTCTTAAACTGCTTGATGAGGATAAGAAATTCAACCGGCTTTTTATTGAAGCGTTGATCTCAAAACTGAAATACAAGGCAACCAGACATTCCTATAATCAATCCCACATTATTGAAGATAAACTGACCAGACTAAAATCAAAATTCCCTGATCTGGAAAAGGTGCTTTCAAAGCAGGATATTGCAGATTATCTGGGAATTACGTTACGAGCGCTCAATAGAGCAATTAAGGGCATGGCAAATGAACCTAAGTCGTGGTAATTCTTTTAAATCTTTTTATAAAAATAAGAGAAAAAAATAAACCCAATATAGACAACGACCATAATAAAATAGTCAATAAGAATCTATAGTAAGAAACATGATTACTAAGAATATAGGCAGTCAGTGGTTTAAGTCTTTTTAATGTATCTACCGGATGCATTCCACTATCCGTGAAAAATTCGTATTGATCATCGATTTTTGCATACCATGTTTTTCCGATTGACGATTTGTTCAATCTATCTGACCAGCTGATTTTTTTCTGGTCTCTCATTTTCCTTTTATCCAATGGAATAACTCTTCCTTCCATACTTATAGTATGACAAGCGATAGGTTGATAACGGCTACCCGTCCAATACATACATTTCTCTGTTGGCAGGGCTGCTCTTTCTGAACTATATAGAAATTCTGGCTTCGGTAGCATACAAATCACTAACAATAGCATTGCAACAATGCTGAGAATTGTATATTTTATGGAAATGATACGTTTGAAAAAATTTCTTATAGAGGTTTGAATATCTTTTTCGTCATCATCTTCTGGTGTTTTATGATTCGTACCTCCATTCAAAATGGTTGAATGATCATTACCACTCCCTTTATCAGGTTTGGAAATTACCACCTCACAATCTGTATTTCCCGAATCTGGGATTTCCAATTTCTCAGCAGAAGGTTCTGGAAGCGCTATGGTATTTCCCTTACCGAAAGTATCAGGCAAATACCCATTGCCATCTGTCCCATTTCCTGTATTTTTCTTCTTTTGCCAATCTGGATAGTAGTCGAAATCTATTAGCCAGGCAAGTAGCTTCACTGCTGCGTCATTGCGAATAATAGTAGTATCTCCTCTTAAATATGTTACTAAAGGCCTAAACTTATCCAGGTCAAATTTTTCGATACCTTTTGTAGGATCTTCGAATTTCCTCGTAGGGTCAAAAAAAACCTGAATTATTTCAATATCAATCTTAGTATTTTTTATTGCCAAAATTCTGAGACATTCTTGTTTAAGCTTCAAACGATTAGGATTTTCCATCGATACTGAAAGTTTACCGGAGAGCTTTTTTTGACGATAGAATGCTAATACTTCTGTTTTATAAATCTCAAACATCCACTAAAAATTTATGTGCAAAATTAGATAGGAATTGTACGATTCCTTAAGGATTCCCGGAATTACAACTGAAAATCTGACTATATCATTCAGAAAGTGTTCATCATTTTATTAGAGAATAGATAGTCGATGCAGTCGTCCCTATCTTTTATAAGCTATCTCAGCTATTGGTTCTTGCTTCAACGAAGAGAACCAGCCAATTATCGGTCAGCAATTGTTTTTATTAACACGACGACTTTACTGTTTCCCATAAAAATGAGGCAGGGAGGAGAATAATGGATAGAGAAAATTATGGATTTGTTCAGGTTAAAGCAGATCTCAGCAATTTAGAGGTATTTGTACTATTTACTTGAACTAGTTTTATAATTTTTCAGTACAGACTACAACTCTTTGTCAATCGCTACACCCGCAACATTCTGAAAATTCTCTATAACCTGATCGTAGAACGGCTCATCTGCGGAACCACCCTTAAAAATCGCATATGTTTTTTTTCCGTCATTTCCAGTATGACTCCTGGTAGATTCCAGCAAAGGTCGCGAAATTCCAGTTAATACCTTATTGAGGTCAAAGTTAAAAGTTGCTTTATACTTGTCTGAAGCATCAATAACGATCTCCGTTACCGCAAGATTTGCTTCGAAGGGTAAGGAACTTCCTACCAGTACACTATCTGTTCCTCCATTACTATTTATAAAAGTCCCTTTAAAATAAAAGGCCAGCTCGGACTGCATTGATTTTCTACAGAACATTTTAACCGCCACATCTTTGTAGGAAGCTGCAGGTAATTTGATTACACCGGCTAAAGCATCTGCATTAAAAATATTCAGGTTCTTTTCTATGGTAATTGTGGTATCAAGTGGATTGTTACCTTTACCGGTAAATGAAATTTTTTCGACATAAACAGATGCCGAAGACCAGGTTACATTTACTGTAGAAACAGTGTCGGTCGGCAGCCGTAAATTAAGTGTATTGATAACAGAGCCTGTAGCTTTTGCATAATAAGAGATATCCCCAAAACCCTCAGCGCTTTTTTCCGGTTCCACATCTTTTTTACAGGACAATACTGCTGAGCATATCAGGAGAAATCCAAAGCAGCACATTGTGAATGGAGAGACCGTTTTCATAGTTAGTGGCATGAGCGTTAAAATTTATGTCATAAATATAGTAATAGTTTTAAACTATAGAAATTAATATCCAGACACTTATTAATTAAATTCTCCTTCACAGTACCGCATTTTTCAGTATACTCAAAGACACTTAAAATCTTGTACAAATAAAACCGTAATATTGCTCATCAAATTATAGATCGTATACAAGGATAGTCATGTTACCGGATTTTATAGCTTTTCAATACTGATCAGGGAGTATATTTATCGCACTGATTGATCAAAACAAATTCAATCTTAGCATTATCTTTTAATCTTCTTATTTTTGAGAAAATTAAGCGACTAAACTATTCATTCTAAAGCATGGACAATAAATTTTCTGACGACAGTCAAATTGGAGTGGTTTCTACTTTTTCTGAACTTGTAAATACCAATTTTAAGGAAGCGATGAACGCAATTTGCTGGTCCAGAGATTTAGCCGGAGATTTTAGAGAAATCGTTTCCAAACTCCAATTAAAAGAGAATATTACAGAAGTTTCTATTGAAGACCTTCTCCTGCTGGAGCTATCAGAAAAAGGTAACACGGCGAGGGAAATTATCCTGAATGATTTACAGTTATTGGCAGATTTCGGAGCATTGCCTACACTCAATTTGCTGAAGTGTTATCAACGGGACGAAGAGTTAGATTTTTTATCAACAGATGTATATTCGTATCATGTCGATCGTTCGCCCATTGGAACAGATACTTTTTTGTGTACCTACGCTGGTGCAGCAAGTGATATCCTACCCAATCATCAGGCTGAACAGAAAATCCTGATTCCAGAAATCCGGGAAAAGCTTAAAAAATTATATGATGGTCCGGAGGCGGAATTTGAATCCTTCTTAAAAGATTATTTCTTCGATCTGCATTATCAACCTAAACCGAATGCAAATCCTATCAATTTAGGATCAGGAAATCTTTGGCGCCTGGCGGTAGAACATCCATCACAACAGGTTTTACCCTGTATCCATAGAGCTCCTGTTGAAAACGATGGTGAATATCGACTGCTCCTGATCTGTTAGTTTATGGGGTAACTGATATGGAAAGTTGTACCCTTTCCTTCCTCGCTTTCGAGCCAGATTGATCCTCCATTTGCTTTTTGAAATTCTTTAATGAGCATCAGCCCGATACCTGTGCCTTTTTCCCCATGCGTACCAAAAGTAATGTCCATTTGCCGGGCCAAAAATATTTCCTGCTGGACAGCACTAATGCCCAAGCCATAGTCCTTTACAGAAAATACGATATGGTTGGGTTTAATAATTGTACTCGCTGCAATTTCAATTTCCCCGTGGTTATGACTGAACTTTATGGCATTGGAAAGAAGGTTACGCAGGATGAAGTCGAAGTGGTCTTTATCTGTTGTCACCCAAATATCGGAACCAACATGATTTTTTATTTTCAGGCTTTTCTCAAAAGCTTTCCCTTGTACTGCAGCGATGTTATTTTCAATGACCGTTGCGGCCTGGAAGACCACTGGTTTTACGGTAATCCCATTCAATTGCGCCTGTCCCCAGCTGAGCAGGGAATTTAAAATTTCAAGGGAAATATCTCCCTGTTTACGCATCAAGCTGATCATTTCACGCTGTTCATCCGCTGTAAGCTCATCCTGTTCCATCAGGCCAAGTACGTTTGTGATGCTGCCAATTGGGTTCCGCAGGTCATGCCCTATTATGGTAAATAATTTATCTTTGATCTGATTGGATGCCTGCAAGCGGATATTGAGTTTTTGTATCTTTTTAAAATCGTAGAGGAGTATTAATAATATGAGTAGAATAGCGACTGCAATGATTAGGATGCCATCCCTCTGGTAAGTTTTTTGGAGCAGTGCTATTTTATGGTTTTTATCTTCCTGCATGAGTTTATCCGCAAGACGGTGGTGTTCCTCCAGTGCCTGAAGTGCTTGTTTATAGTTTTCCTGCTGACGGTAGATCTCAGAAAGACTATGGTAAATTTCTGAAGAGAGTTGTTTGTGCCCTATAGAATCGGCCAGATGAAGTGCTTTTTTAAGATGGTAGACACTTTGATCAGCATCATCTGCTTTGAGTACCCTGGCAATTCCAATCAGGGAGCGGATCTGATCCTCATGGCGACCATGTTTTTTAGCCATCTGCAATGCCAGGTTATGATAATACAGTGCCTTTTGTTTGTTGCTACGTTTATGCTGTGCTTCGCCACTGCGGTTCAGCACCAGAATCCTGGCATGAATCACGTCCCCGGGAACATCAGAAGTGTCCTGTTGCCCGCAGGCAGATGTTAAAACAAACAGTAAAGGTATCAACAGATATATCATAAGGAATAGATATTAATCGGGTGAATTGATCAGCAGTTTTTGTGAGGCTATATAAATATACGTGCTTATTCTTCAATAACGTTAATTCAACGCTTGCAGATTAAAGCTTTACGATCCGGCTGTAAAAGATATCCGGAGTTCTGATCTATGTACTCCATTTACATTGCCAAATTTGCCATGCAGATGCAAAACCACATGGGTTCCGGAAAAGCAATAAGCAAAAATCAGGAGAATAATATTTGCAGAAAAAACTGGTATTACGTATTTTAACGCAAAAAAATAGCCAAGAACGTGAAGTCTTTTAGTGCAGCGATGGAAAGAACTGCACGGAATTGAAAATAGGCTATTCATGTTAGCTTACGTATTACCGGAAATATGGAAAATAAAATAAGGACACTTGAAGAACAAAAAAATGAATTCAAACAAAGTACACTTCTGGCTACGCCAATAGCTGGTCTAATAGCTTGGTTAATCGTGTTGATTTCGGGCCTATTTTTTTCTGACGAAATTACGGTTTACGTACTATTTATCGCAACAGGCTCAATTGTTTATTTAGGGATGGGCATCTCAAAACTAACTGGCGAAGATTTCCTTAATAAAAATAAGCCAGCAAACACCTTCGACAAGCTGTTTTTTTATATCGTTGCACAAGCAATTCTGGTATACTCAATCGCAATTCCATTTTTTGTGGTAAGCTATTCTTCGCTTCCGTTAACTGTTGGAATACTAACGGGGTTAATGTGGCTTCCGCTGAGTTGGATTATAGACCATTGGGTGGGTATATTTCATTCGTTCGTTCGTACAATTTCTGTATTGGCACTTTGGTATTTGTTTCCGGAACACCGGTTTGTATTTATTCCCCTGGCTATTGTGGTTATCTATATAATCACAATTATCATTTTAAATAATAGGACAAAGCAGGAAAGTTAAAGGGTAATCTCAAAAAGGCTAAACGATCCTTCTTTATAATGCTCAGGAAGATCATCTGTCCATTCAATATGACTAATACCTTTGTATTCAAAGCCACAGCTTTTATAGTAGGTATTTATCTTTTCATTTCCGCTATGGGTATCCAGCCGGATGAATTCCAGCCCATTTTCTGCAGCATAAGTTTTAGCCCATGCAACAATTTTTTGCACATAGGACTTCCCTCTGTACACCGGATTGGTAGCAATCCGGTGTAAATAAATAGCCTTGTCATTTTCTTTTCCCTTCCAAATGATCTCATCATCAAGGGTAATCAAAAAAGTACAGGCCACGTTTTCACCTTCCCAAATGATAAAGTGTCTTCCCTCATTGATCTCATTTAATACCTGCGCGAACTTAAAACCTCTCCAACTTTTCTTAGTTACTGTTTTTTGGTAGGCGGTTGCCTGATCATAAAGTTTAAAGATACTTTCAATATCTTCCGGTGTACTGTGTTTGATTTCCATTTCTGATGTTCTCCATAACATTCTCTATTATACCCAGGCTGGCTTGTATTAGCCAGCCTAATGCCGGTAAAAGTTTAACGCTGAATTTCAACAATTTCCCTTTCGCTGGCAAGTGTCCAGAAATCTTCAGCCAGACGTTCCGGTGCATACGTCTCGCTGGAAGGATCGATCATTCCATTAATCGTTACCGTACCCACAAATACACCTTCTGGTTTAAGCCTTTCATGCAATTGAAAAGCCAGGTTACGGAGGCCTGCCTTGACCAGTGACAAAGAACCATAGGCTGAACTTGGATCTTTCGCCAATCCCCCTCCGGTTAATAAAACGGCTCCTTTGTTTACTTTTAATTCTTCTAATAGTACTTTTACACTATGCTGTGCATGGGCAACGCCCAATGTGAAATCGGCAGACAGGGATGCAGCCGATTCTTCCAGAATATCTTTACGTTTTAATACTGCTGCATTGTACACCAGCAGATCTACCCAACCGAGGATAGCCCGAAGTTCCATCAACGCATTTTCCAATTCAGCTTCAATACCTGCATCAGCAACTGCATAAGAGGCGGAAATCCCTCTTTTCTTTAAATCCCCGACAAGGGCTTCGAGATTGGAAGCATTCCTGCTGATTAATCCAACCTGAAAACCTTCAGCTCCAAATTTTTCTGCTATCGCCTTACTCAGCCCCTTCCCCGCTCCAACTATTATAATTGTTTTTTCCATTATACTTTATCTATTGATATCAATTAACCCTCCTGATCTAACTCCTCCTTTGGCTCCCACAGTTCGATGATATTTCCCTCAGGATCAAGAATGTGCAGGAATTTGCCATAATCATCATCCGTAATCTCATCTACAATAGTTACATTTTCTTTTTTCAGCTCCTCCGCCAGCAGAACGATATTTTCTACCCGGTAATTGATCATAAATGGCTTTGATGAAGGATTAAAATATTTGGTATCCTTTGGAAAGGTGCACCAGGCAGTAGATCCTTTCTTAGCAGGATGGTCATGTTCCCGCCATTCAAATGTTGCTCCATAGGCGGTAGTAGGCAGGCCAAGATTTTTGGTATACCATTCATTCATCTCTTTCGGGTGATCGCATTTAAAAAATACCCCACCAATACCAGTTACTTTTTTCATAGTTTAAACTTTTTATGGACTAATCATTTGATTCTATATGGGTAAAAATCATATCACCGTACTGATATTCAGAACGTAACCATAGTTCAGGTTTTTATAGAACCCGATGGGTAAGTTCCAGCTATTTATTGACATCACCAAATTATAAAACATCAACAAAATATCACAAGTTAAATTTAATTTTAACAAATGATAAATAGTGGTCTCCTCAAAAATATAGCAAAGCACATTAGCCTGAATGAAGAAGAAACATCCTTCTTTACTTCATTGATCATTTGTAAGCATCTTCCAAAAAAAACCTTGCTCCTGGAGGCGAACCAGGATTGCAGGTATCTGAGCTATGTACACTCAGGAACGCTGAGATCTTACTATATCGCAAAAGACGGTAAGGAATCCACCATCATGTTTGCCATTGCAGATTGGTGGATCACCGATATGTATTGTTTCCTGAATAAAAAACCTGCGATGATGCACATTGAAACCATTGAACCCAGTATTATTTTTCAAATCAGCAGGACGAACTTTGATCGTTTACTGGAGACGATCCCGAAATTCGATAAATTCTTCAGGATACTGATGCAAAATGCCTATACGCGTGAACAGTTAAGGGTCATGGAGAACCTGTCTTTAACGGCGGAAGAAAGATACCATAACTTCCTGGACAAATATCCGCAGATTGCCAGACAGGTCACAAAAAAACAGATCGCTTCTTATCTCGGCATCACACCCGAGTTCCTGAGTACCTTTAAAAGCCCCAAAGGAAAAAACAGTATTTCTTAAGGTACCTTAATTTTTTACACCAAAGATTTCGTTCTATTTGTAAAAAAAAGATATGCTGATACTAATCGCCGGCCCTTACAGAAGTGGCACCAATGATGATCCTATATTAATGAAACAGAATTTGAGCAATCTTGAAGCTGTTGCGGTACCTTTATTCAGAAAGGGCCACGTACCCATGATTGGTGAATGGGTGGCACTTCCGCTCATCCATCTCGCAGGTTCAACAAAGACTGGCGATGAGATCTGGAATGAGATCCAGTATCCCTGCGCACACCGCCTGCTCGAAAAATGTGATGCCATATTGCGTATTGAAGGCGTATCCAAAGGTGCTGATGAAGATGTCAGGATTGCCAAGGAAAGAGGATTACCAGTTTATTTTCATATAGATGACGTGCCTGATGCAGAATAGTAAAGTAAGTATTATTAAAACAGAAATCCTGTCAGATCACTGGTATACCCTGAGAAAAATAACCTATACCTGCCTGAACAGAGCGGGCGTGCTGGAAACGGTAAGCAGGGAAGCTTATGACAGGGGAAATGGAGCTACCATACTATTGTATAACCTTGAACTGAATACCGTAATACTGACCAGGCAGTTTCGCCTGCCTACTTTTATCAATGGCAATGAAAATGGAATGCTGATAGAAGCCTGTGCAGGTTTGCTGGACAATGAACATCCGGAAGATTGCATCAGAAGGGAAACCGAGGAGGAAACCGGATATAAAATTACGGCCTTAAAAAAGATATTCGAAGCCTACATGTCCCCGGGTTCCGTCACTGAAATCCTGCATTTTTATATCGCGGAGTACACAAAAACCATGCAGATAAGTGATGGTGGAGGTTTAGAAGAGGAGAATGAAAACATAGAAGTGCTGGAAATTGATATGGACCGGGCATTTGATATGATGGGTACAGGAGAAATTAAAGATGCAAAGACTATCATGCTCCTGCAGCACATGAGGATCAACAGAAAGAGCCTATAGCATCCATCACATTTTTCCATAGTTTCATCCCATTTTTCATCACGCCAATCTCCGTCAGCGTATATTGCCCATAAAAAAAGAACAATCATCACACGGCAATATCAACCTTAAATGAAAACAATGAAATGCTATTTATTTTTTATATGCTGCTGCTTCAGCATGAGCGTATTTGCGCAACAGACACCCGATTCCAGCATGACGGATTTTACGGTGGAACAGGTCAGGTTTAGGAGTGCCGGGGTGATTTTGGAAGGTACGCTCTTTAAGCCAAATCACATAGATGTGGCCTTAGTGCTGGTACACGGATCTGGTCAGGAAACCAGGATGAATGATTTTGCTTCGCTTTTGGCGAAAAATGGCGTTGCCGTGTTGACCTATGACAAACGCGGGGTAGGAAAATCTGGTGGAGTATATGCGGGGCCGGAAGTGGGCACCAATAATATCGATGCTGCTAACCTGGACCTATTGGCATTAGATGCAAGTGCTGCCACTAATGAGTTATTCCTGCATTTAAAGAATAAACAGGTGCAATTTGGCTTAATGGGTTGTAGTCAGGCCGCATGGATCATCCCATTGGCCGCAGGAAAAAATCCGAAGGTAAAATTTATCACCTTGTTTAGCGGACCGGTTGTCACCACACTTGAACAACTTCGGTTTCAATTTTACACGCAGGGTAATACCAAATTTTGGGAAACACATACGGAGGCCGAGGTACGGGAACACATTAAAAATGATCCCGACAAATATCAGTTTTCGCCTACTGATCCGATGGAAGTGCTTGGCAAGCTCATGATCCCTGGCCTCTGGATTTTTGGAGGCAGAGATATTCAGGCACCTGTAGGTTTGTCCATAGAACGGATAAACGTACTTAAAGCAAAAGGCAAGCCTTACCAATATGAATTATTTCCTGAATTGGGTCACAATACGGCATTTTCCACATCCAGGGAACCAGTTGACCTGGCTATTCATTGGATTAAATCAGTTGGCAGCAGTATAAAAACAAAATCAGCCGCCAATTAATTTGCTGGCAGCTGATTTTCCCTGATTATTGATATTTATTGACATAATCCTGAAGTCCACCCCTCCTTCCAACACCGACAGCTTCAAATTTCCATTCTCCGTTACGACGGTAGATCCTGCCGAATTCAACGGCGGTTTCAATTGAAAAATCCTCCTCAAGTTCATATTTCATGATTTCCTGACCATTCGTATCCACGATACGAACGAAGGAATTCTTCACTTGTCCGAAGTTTTGTCTGCGTACATCAGCCTCATGGATGGTCACAACAATACACAATTCATTGACGGCCGGATTAACAATAGAAAGATCCACGCTAATAGATTCATCATCTCCATCCCCTTCTCCTGTTAAATTATCTCCGGTATGGGTAAGTGCACCATCCGGTGAAGTCAGGTTATTATAAAAGACAAAATATTCATCTGATACTAACCTCTTGTTTTCGCCCAGCATGAATACCGAAGCATCCAAATCGAAATCCTGACCGCTCGCCGAGCTATTGGTATCCCATCCCAATCCTACGGTGAATTTTGGTGCTTTTAAACTTTCGCGCTGTCCCTTTTGTAAATTGATCGCCATGTGCTAAATATTTATTGTTCGCTATTTCCATACCAGCCTGTATAGTTTGAATTCGCTCAGTAGCCTACTGATTTCTCTGAGTTAACTCCTATAGTTTCATCTGGTGGATATGGCCAAATATTATTAAAATAATCTGAAAACCGATAACCAGAGCTGAAAATCAGCTAAAATTTTACAGTTTAACTGAAAAGCTGCATCACATAATACACGATAATAAAATGGAGCAGGAATGCACCCAAAACAACTCCGCTAACCTTTAGATACTTATTCAGCTCGGTATCATCCTGCCTGAAAATACTTAGGTTAAACATGGTTGAAATGATTCCGATTACCCCTCCTATAGCACCACCAATCAACACCAGTAGCATGGGAATAGCAGCGATCAGGTATTGGTACCAGTTCAATTTTTCAGTCACATAATTTACTGTTCCATTGATTTCCAGTACCGGCACTGTATCAGGGAAAGAAGCCTTTGGAAAGGCTTTTACAAATTGACCCTTATCAGCCGGGATAAGAAATGGTTTTCCTTTCTCATTTGCCTGTTCCAATAAATTACCATTCATGAATAATTTAGACCTGCCTGTCCACATCGAGGTTTCAAGTTCAAAACGGGCTCCTGGAAAGTCAGACAACTGAAAACTGTTTCTCATATTACTTATAGCTTATATTTCGTGCAATCTTAACCATAACAAATACATTCTGCAAATTATTTACCAGATAGTTTTTAAAGCAGGAACATCCTCTTTCTGACCATCTGCGGCATACCTTAATCTTTCATCCTGGAATGGTGTTTAGTGTCTTTCATGGTGGTATACAAAACCAGGGAAATGAAAATACATAAAGTGACATACCAGTAGAAATAACTTTCATGGCCAATGTTCTTGAACCATAACGCAATATATTCGGCAGTCCCACCAAAAATAGCTACCGTTAATGCATATGGAAGTCCTACGCCCAGTGCCCTGATATGTGCGGGGAATAATTCTGCCTTCACAATCGCATTGATACTGGTATATCCACTCACAATAATCAAGGCCATCACCATCAGGGAAAAAATAAGTAAGGTACTTGTCGCAGCTGATAATGTCGTTAAAATTGGATAAGTACATAAGGTACCCAAGATGCCGAAAGCAATCAGCAAAGGCTTCCTTCCAATCCTGTCTGACAGCAGACCAAACAAGGGCTGCAAAAGGGCAAATATAAACAGCGAGGCGAAAGACAGTAAGGTTGACTTTTCCTTGCTCAAATGAACCGTATTCACCAGAAACTTTTGCATATACGTACTGAACGTATAAAAAGCAATGGTTCCCCCTAGAGTTAATCCAACCACGGTGAGCAGTTCTCTGGGATATTTAAGCAATGCACTGATACCGGTTTTTTCCTCTTCTTCTTTCTTCGTTTTAAAAGCTGCCGTTTCATCAATATGCCTGCGTAAATACAAGGCGATAAAAGAAAGGATAGCACCTATAAAAAAGGGAATTCGCCAGCCCCAGGCATGCAATTGTGCTGAAGTCAGTAACAAGTTCTGCAAGACCAGTTGAATACCTAAGGCAAGCAATTGTCCCCCGATTAAGGTCACATATTGAAAGCTGGAATAAAACCCGCGTCTGTTCCTTGTGGCCATTTCACTTAGGTAAGTGGCTGATGTACCATATTCGCCTCCGGTACTCAATCCCTGAATTAATCTGGCCAACAACAATAAGAGTGGTGCTGCGATCCCTATCTGCCGGTGCCCGGGGGTAAGACCGATAATCAAGGATCCTATGGCCATGATCAGGACAGACAATGCCATAGACTTTTTCCTTCCATATTTATCGGCAATACTGCCGAATAACCATCCGCCTATGGGGCGCATTAAAAATCCCACCGCAAAAATACCTGCCGTGTTCAAGAGCTGTGCGGTGGGATTACTGTCGGGGAAAAACACCGGGGAGAAATATAAGGCAAAAGCAGAATAGCTATACCAGTCGTACCACTCCACCAGATTTCCAATTGATCCTCCGAATATTGATTTCAGCCGGTTTCCGACATCTTTGCTATCGTTGTTTGCTATCAAATCTCCTTTTTTACGCATACGCTGAATTTTTAATTCCGCTATATACGGTATTTTGCAATAATAGTCAGCATCATCATCCTGGTTGGGCTTAATTATCCGTCGTAAATCCAACTACATGTTCATGGATATAAGGCTGGTCCAGCACATGGGAAGCCGTAACTTTTTTCAGTGAAACATTTTGGACCGGCAGCTTTTCCTCGCCTGCAATATGGGAGATAAACTTCAGCTCTCCAGCAGTTACCTTATTCAAAAAGATATCTTTTATAGGGGTCAATCTGACTTCCACAGTAGGAACGAGGTTCTTCCACTGATAGAGTACATTGGTTTCTATCCCCAGAATCCCCTGGTCGATTTTGCCTGAAGAGATATTCTCCGCATAGATATGCCGCACATATCCTCCCATCCGTTCATTGGTTTTAATGAAGATGAGATGGAAGAGTTTGGCACCTTCAAGTACCCGGCAGTTTTGCAGCAGAACATTCTCAATCCCTCCTGAAAGCTCAGACCCAATGGCCAGCAGCTGGTGACCGTTTTTCACCGTACAATTGCGGACAACAATATTTTTTGAAGGGGTCTTCAACCGCCATCCTTCGGGATTCCGCCCTGATTTTATAGCAATTGCATCATCCCCCTGATCAAAAGTACAGTCTTCAATCAGCACATTCTGGCTCATCTCAGGGTCCACACCATCGTTATTGTGTCCATGGGCATAAACATTGACTTTTCTGATCGTGACATTCTTGCACAAATAAGGATGGATAGTCCAGAAAGGACTATTCGTAATCTTTACCCCCTCCAGCAGCACATTTTCACACCTGTTGAACAGGATAAACTGTGGCCTGAGGTGAGCAGTATCATTTACCATCTGGCGTTCGGTTACAGGAGTATATGCAGAGGCAAGGTTATACAACCGCCTGATGCTTTCCATATGTGCCTTCGGACGCGTGAACCATTGTTTCCATACCTCCATCTTTGCTTTCAATTCCCCCTCCCCGCTGATGGCGATGTTTTTACACTGATAAGCATAAATCAGTGGAGAATAGTTCATACATTCCATTCCTTCCCAGGTGCTGTGTACTGCAGGAAGGTAATCCTCAGGCTTTTCGGAAAACAACAATACGGCTCCCTTGCTGACGTGGAGATTGACATTGCTCTTGAAATGGATTTTTCCGGTTAGCCATTCCCCAGGTGGAATGATTACAGTACCACCGTTTAATCTGTTGGCCTTATCGATCGCAGCAGCTATCGCTTTTGTGGTCTTTTCCTTATTTCCCTGTTCTGCCCCAAAGTCAGTTATCGGGATTTTCTGGCACTTCTTAAAATCAGGAACAATAACTGCCGGCATGTTAAAAGGGGTATTCACTTTTGTTGCCCTTAATTCTACCTTCGCCGGATCTTTAATAAACGATAGTCCGGCAAGCGCCAGCAAGCTCAGGTATATGATATTTTTTTTCATCATTAAATGATTTTTTTTTTAAAGGTAATGAAGCTATCATAAGCATTTTTCATTAGCTCTTATTGTCCCTTATTTGCATTCAAGAACTCGCAAGCTCGGTTTTCATTGCTTTTTGTAAGCTGTAAGCTTATGATGGTTTCATCTGTGGTGGTCAAATAAGTGTGTGGATGAGGGAACGTTATCTCACAGTATCAATTGTTTCCCATTGAGCGTTACATTCTCCGTTTTCAGTCCTTTGTAGATATTCCGGAAATCAGGGGACACTGCTGTTGCAGTGATATTTCTGAAAGATATATCCGATACCTGATCATTGGGATTACCCTCCAGTTGCCCGAAGCTGGCACAGTTAACCCGGATATCAGAAAAACTGATATTCTTCACAATGCCAAAAGGTTTATCCTGGCTTTTGCCCAGATCAAAAAATTGTTTCCAGGGTTTTAGGGTAAGGATTGCTCCGCACTTCCCGGTGATGTTCTCCACCCTGACATCTTCAAAAACCTGGTAGGTATCAGGTCTCATTTTTAGGTTGAGGATAGAACAATTGTTATCCACCTCACAATTGCGCAATACAATATTTTTAACACGGATACATTCGCTGCCGAGGGTCAGCGTGGCATGCGCATTACCAAATTTACAATCCTCAATAAGTACATTCTCAATGGATCCGTTTTCCGGTAGTTGATGTGCATTCGGCCCTTTTCCTCCTTTAATTGCAATCGCATCATCATTTACCGAAATATAACACTTACGGATCACGACATCCTTGCAGACATCCAGGTCAATTCCATCTGTACTGGGTGCCGGTACAGGCTTGAATGGAGAACGGATGTCACAGTTTTCCATCAGTATGGTATTGCACTGGTAAAAATGGGTTGTCCAGAATCCTGCATTCCTTAAGGTAATATTGGTGATGGAAACATGATTGCTTTCCCAGATGAAGATCAGTCTGGGACGGTGTACTTCCAGGTTCGTACTTTCTTTACCGATCTTTTTCATGGCCAGGCGGTGTGCCCAGAATTGTTCCCAGAATTTGAGCCCATTCCCATCTACTGTTCCGGGGCCGGTGATGCTGAACCCGTCTACTTTTGTGGCATTGATCAGTGCAGCATAATAATCCAGTTTTCTGCCTTCCATCCTTGAAGGAACCAGCGGATAGTCCTTGATTTGGTCTGATCCTTTTAAGGTAGCTCCCTGCAGCAGTACAAGTTTGGTATTTTTTTTAAAGAATAAGGCTCCGGAAAGGTATACGCCTTTTGGAATGACTACTGTTCCTCCACCTTTACTGTAGGCAGCATCAATTGTTTTTTGGATAGCTTTTGTGCTCAGGCGCGTACTGTCAGCACCGGCCCCATAATCTGTGATCAGAAATTCCTGCGCAGTCAGCGTAGTTACAGACAGGGTAAATAATGTCGTTAGGGCTAGGATTAGCTTCATCTTATATTTGGTTAGATTTAGTGCAGGAGTTGATCAGCTACCTGAACAATGATCAAATGTAATGACCACAGGTCTTTCCAGACAGGTAAAAAACCACCAAAATGCAGGTAAAAATAATCATAATTTTTTCGATATATTTCATTATAACGAAACAAGTCACCGTAATTTTACAACTACTTGCCATTTGTTTGCAGACAAAGAAATGAGTGAGTATATATTTTTGCAAAAATGGCTTACCGGGTACCTGTTGAAGAATTTTGCAATTCCTTTCTGTACGCCCTAAGACTCCTCCCTCTGTGCCGTTTAAAAAATTTATTGATGTGACTTTCATCAGCAAAGCCAAATTCGTCTGAGATCTCATGAACCCTTCTGTCGCTAAAGCGTAGTCGGTGTTCAATCAGCCTGATCCGGTAGGAAGAAATATAATTCTGGATCGTTTCACCGCACTGTTTACGGAAATATTCACCAAGGTATGTAGAAGAGAGCCCGAAAACATCAGCGATGATCCCAATTTTTAATTGATCGGGGTGGCGGATATGTTCTTGGATATAATCCAGTATCTGAAGTATGCGTACATCTGCATTAGCAGAAATATTGCCCGGTTTCATGAGAGATAAATTCCTTGCAGCAATCACAATCACAGCATTTACCAGATGACGGATCAGGTCTTCATTGTAGAGATGATTGTATTCAATGGCATAGTGCAGCTGTTGCATCAATACCCCGACCATTTTCTCATCTTCCTGGTTAACTACAACAGAACCGGAGAAATGAGAAGCATAATACAGTAAGCATTCTACATGGTCTATGCTTTTCCATTGGTATTCTTTGATATAATTTTGACCAAAACGAACGACCATAAACTCACATATACCCTGCAGATCAAATTGATGGCAATCGTTTGGAGTAATCAGGAATAAGTTCCCAGGACTATAAGCAATTTGATGACCATTGACAAGGTGGGTACCTTTACCTGATATTACATACACCAGTTCAAAGAAGTTAAACTTCCTGTCACGCAAAGGACATACCGTTACTTTTTCATAGAAAACTTCCAGCGATTGATACAGGTTTTCTTTTGCCATACTGCAAAAATACCCAAACAGCCTTGAATTGTACCTGTTTTTACGATTGTTATCAGTCTATTTTTGTTGCATCAAACAGAAATAAAATGAGAGCTATCGTATTGGAGCAGTTTGGAGGTGTTGAAAACCTCCTTTATAAAGACATAGAGAAACCGGAAATAAAAGCAAATGAGGTACTGGTTAGGGTAAAAGCTATTGGTATCAATCCCGTGGATGTGAAAGTACGTAACCGGCAGGCTCCACTGGCAGAAGACCTGGTCAAATATGAACCGTTAATCCTGGGCTGGGATATTTCGGGAGAGGTTACCGCCATTGGAGAACACGTCAGCAAGTATCAGGTTGGAGATGAAGTATTCGGTATGATCAACTTTGCGGGACATGGCAGGGCTTATGCAGCATATGTTGCTGCCCCGGAGGAACAACTGGCTTTAAAGCCAGCAAATATCAGTCATGTAGAGGCAGCCGCAAGTACACTCGCCGCACTAACCGCCTGGCAGGCATTTGACAGTTATGGGAAATTGAGGGCATCAGATAAAATATTGATCCATGCAGCTTCTGGTGGTGTTGGGCATTTTGCCATACAGATGGCCAGGCATATCGGGGCGTATGTAATAGCTTCGTGTTCCGCAGCTAACCGGGAATTTGTAATGGGATTAGGTGCGGATGAACATATAGATTACAAATCTATTCCATTTGAGGAAATCCTTCAGGATATAGATTTTGTGCTGGAAGCTATCGGAGCTGAAAACTTTCAAAAATCCGTCAAAGTATTGAAGCCCTTTGGAACCATTGTGACGCTACCTTCCGGTCATACATTGGAAGATGAAGCTGCGGCAAGACATAAACAATTACATGCCTGCTATTTTATGTCGGTCTATTCCTGTGGGAGAGATATGGAGAAAATTGCCTTATTGCTGGAAAAAGGAATATTGAAACCCCACGTATCCCATGTATTTGGATTCAATGAAATGGATAAGGCCCATTTGCAAATTCAAACGGGCCGTACCCTTGGTAAAGTGGTAGTAAAATTCTAATAAGAACCTTACAGATGTCTTACCTCGTAGCTTCTTGCTAAAAAACTAACCAACGTTAGCAGCAGGTTGATGCCCAGCATAGTGATGATAAACCTCGCCATATTTTGATGGGGCAAACTACCCAGGTAATCGGTTACAGGGACTTTATTTAATACGGCATAGGTCAGCAGAAAGAATATCACCTCAAAAAGCTTCTTGCCTCCGGTTAAGATACCTGTTGCGACCGCCAATAAAACAATACATACCGAACCATTCAGGATATTGATAAAGGCATACAGGTTCGAAGTCATTACGCTACGCAGGAGTACAGGAAGTGCCAATCCCAATGCAAGGATGATGCCTGCAAGGATTTGTGAAGGAAGCATACGCTGCATAGGTTTATAGGAGGCATAAGCGAAATAATGAATGCGGTTGGTTTTTTCTTTTGTGACCAGATCTGACCAGCGCGTGACCTGGAAAAATAACAGTAGTGGCAACAGATACAGATATGCGATCTGAAAAGGTGCCAGAAACAACGCTATCCACAATCCTGCATTGACCAGCCAAAGCCATTTATTACCTTGCCTGATCAACAGCAGTAACTCCGTTTTAATAAATGGATAAATGCTGAAATTGAAAGTTACGGCCGGCAAGAGCGTACGATTTACTCCTGCCGGGCTAAGCATTAATTTGTCGTTTTGCTGAACTGCAGGCTGTTTTTTAGTTCTTTTTGAAGATCCCTTCTGTTTAAAATCGAACCGGTGAAAGAAGAAGGAAGAAATATACACTAATCCAATGCCCAGGCTGATCCAGATCAGCCTGCTGAGTATAAATAGAACAGACCAGTTCAAGCCGTTCCATACAAAAAGCTGATAGGGTCGCGGACCACTAAAAATAAAACCAAATGAGACGTGTTGAATATGCTCATGAAATTGGGTATTAATCTGGCCCTTTACACCTGACATCATGAGGCTTAACCCGAAGGGATCAAGTACACCTGACGGCTCCTGAACACTTGCCTTATTGAGCTGTACCATAATTATACTACAGAGAAACAGGTAAATGATGTATTGTAACAGCCCACGTCTAACCAAAAAAACCTCTGCGGCCACAGCAAGTGAGGCCACTAAAAACAAAGCAGGTAAGGCAAAGAATACATATGGCAGGATAAAATTACCCAGGATAAAAGGATAACCCGTTCCCCGTACAAAAAACATCAGTAAGCTTACCACAAAGGTACAGGCGGCAATGGTCACCAATACCAGGTAGTTGCTGAGCTGCTTGCTCAACAAGTATTGAAAATTTGTTATAGGTGTAGTGGCAATAATGAGTCCCACTTCCGTATCCATATCTTTTTTTATACCACTGTTCACGAGTAAAAAACCATAAAACGAAAGCATAACAGTAGTCATGATGGCTGACACATACCCTACCCATGCGGAGTTGTATGCCCCTTTGTATCCTACTGTACTTAAGGTAGTGTAGGAAGCATCATTGGTCGGTATAAAAGAATAGGCAATATATGTTGTGATCGCCATAGTGATTAAAAATGCATAACTCCGTGTACGCTGCAGATAGTCGGCTTTTATAATTCTGTAGAGGTTGTGCATATACCTAATGATTGTTTTGGGTTAAAAACAAATAAGCATCTTCCAGCGTAGCGGCAACCGGTACTGAAGAAAATGCAATATCATTTGCAGTACTGATGTAGCGCACCCTGATACGGTCAGCCTGGCGTGCGGTGTCAATTACCTTATAGCGACTTTTGAAGTCGGCCAGCGCATTATTTTCTAATAGTACCTCAAAAATGCGGTTATCGGCCTGATTAATTATGTCTTGTTGTTTTCCATGACTAATCAACCTTCCTCCCTGCATAATAGCCACCTCATCGGCTATGGTGTCAATATCCGATACAATATGTGAAGACAGAATAATAATGGAGTCATGTGCCAGATCGGCTATTAATTGCCGAAAGCGCATCCTTTCTTCCGGATCAAGGCCAACTGTCGGTTCATCAAAGATCAATACTTTGGGATCATTGAGCAAGGCCTGTGCGATGCCGATACGTTGTTTCATCCCACCGGAATAAGTTCCTATTGGACGCTTAGCCTCTGCAATCAGGTTTACCCCTTCCAGCAGCTGTTCAATTCTTTTTCGCAGCCCCCTGCCTCCAATCCCTTTCATGGCGGCTATATATTCCAGAAATTCATAGGCATTCAGATTGGGATATACACCAAAATCCTGTGGCAGATAACCCAGCACCTTACGGATAACATCAGGGTTTTTCAGGATGTCCTCTCCATCTAAAAGTAAAGTTCCTGCTGAGGGTTTACTGATGGTGGCTATGATTTTCATCAGGGTTGATTTTCCCGCTCCATTGGGCCCTAAAAGGCCTAAAACACCTTTGTTAATGGTAATGGAATAATCAAAGAGCGCAGTTTTTTGTGCGTTATATTGTTTACTGAGATTAGTGATAGTGAGCGCCATAGATAAGGTTTATGGGGTTATGACGCGGATTGCTGTGTTTAGTTACAGTTTAATTCTCCTGATTTCCTATTATACAGCCCTCCTGATCCATTCTACTTTTCCCTGCTGATCCATCTGATTGCCCTGTTTATTTTTGTATCTGCCAGAAGATCTTCGAAGTTGTCACCGCCATTAATGGATATATCCGGCATCACAAGATTCTTGTAGACCTTTCCATTCCTGTCTGCATCATAATCTACTGCCAAATTTAGTCCTGCGTAGGCATTTACCTGGAATCCTTCATTAGCTGTCGTATACCCTGCACTGTTTTCTCCAATGAGGATACTCTTTTCTCTTCCTATGGTACTGATGGCCGTTACTTCGCCCGAACTTGCGGTCATGCCACTGATCAGCACTGCGAGAGGTTTGAATTTTTTGGTAGTGCTGTGTTCCGGCAATTTAGAAACCTGGTTACTGTCTAAATAGATATTTCCTTTTCGAATGATCCAGCTGCCATCATTATCCCCATGCTGGTTGATAAAGCTGCCCACTTTCCCATCTCCCAGAAGACCGGATAAACCTGCAAGCATCTGATACATGCTGCCGCCCGTATTCAGACGCAGATCCAGAATCCAGCCCTTTACACTTTTACGATCAATTCTAGCAATTGCATCCCTGATCTGCTGTGCATCACGGTCAATATACTTTCCAGAAAAGTCACTGTTTCCGGGAACAAGGATATAACCGATATTCCCTTTAAGCAACCGGGCTTCTGCGTTTTTATATTTTTTCACCGCATCTTTTACATTCTGGTTAGTGTACACAAAGCCTGTGTTCCAGCTATATTGCTGTTTTCCTATTTTCAATGATCCATGGTGGTCATCAATTTGCTGGAAAATATAGGGGAAAACTTTTGCGGCGTCCGCATAGGTCTTCGCCTCCCTTGTTCTTTGTCCGATTTCCTGCTCCAACGATTTCCAGTCGACTGAATCCCGGTTAATTGCGTTTGTCCTGATCACTTCCAGGCTTTTACTCAGGAAGACATTCACACTATCAGGAACCTCCTGATGAGGTTGTTGCCCATACAGAAAAAGAGGCAAGAAAATGGCGAGAAAAGAAGCAATGATTTTAAAGTTCATAAGGTGTAGAGGTAAAAAAGGATAAATAGGTTGCAAGTGGATCAAAATATATCTACATCATAGGAAATTTTCAGGCCAGCTTGCTAATTTACCTTTTATATCTGGTAATGGAGGATAACCCATCTTCAGGATTCCATATTAGGCTATACGATTTTTAAGTAATTTGCTTTACCTCCATAAAAAACTATACATTTGCGGCAATAATAAAAGAAAGTTGAGAAAATCCGTTTGCCTTTTACTCATCATGATGATCATCATGCAGACCTTTAACAGGTTAGGCATCACGCTTGCTTTTAAAATCAACCAGGAATACATCACGGCCAACTTTTGTGTAAATAAAGATAAACCCGAAATGCACTGTAATGGTCGTTGCGTGCTGGCAAGCAAACTCAAAAAAGCTGAACAGAGCGAACAAAAGCAACGTACCCTGAATATGGAAAAAACGGGCGTACTTTTCTTTTGCAAAATGAATAAGCTGGAGTTGAACACTACATTGACAGATAGGGAAACAGGAAGCTTCAATCCCTTCTACCTGACTTTTAAACCAAACGCTTTCACCAACGATATCTTCAAACCACCACAGCACTCCGCTGCCTGATCCGATTGTATTTCTTTTGAACCAATTTCTGCTTAACCTAAGCAGCTAAAATTGTCTGTATAAAATTTTGCGTGATGCGGATATGATTATCGCTTTTTATCAGCGTGCCCATAAGTACGGTATAGACAGTTGTACATGAAAGTTGTACGGAGAATACACAGGATCACAAATTCTAATCTCAGCCTGCATACGTCAATAAATTCCACCGGGATATTGGCCGTATTCAAACTGCTGCAGGCAGGCTAAAAACAATATTTAACACATAAGTACTACAGAAATATCATCATATTCAAATGAAACCCAATATTTTCAACATCATACTCCTCTTCCTTTTGATCAGCAATTATTCCTTTTCCCAGACGGATGCAGGGAATTTAAAAGGTCGGATTATAACAGTTAATGAAGAACCTGTTACTGGTGCAACAGTACAATTACAGCATACCTCCATCCGCACGCAAACTGATGCGGAAGGGAATTTCAGCTTCAAGGCAGTTCCTGTCGGCACTTATATATTGGTCGTATCAAACATTGGTTATACGGCCCTAAAGCAAAACCTGCAGATCGTTCAGGGGAAAAACCCTTTTCTTCACCTGGAGCTCTCGGAAAGTAAACAGGAACTGAAGGAAATAGCCATCAGTACCATAAAAAAAAGATACCAGGAAAAAAAATCAAGCAGTTCCACGAGAATGAATATCCCTTTACTGGAAACACCCCAATCTGTACAGGTGGTTTCTTCAGAAGTCATGAAGGACAAACAGGCATTCACGCTGAATGAACTCGCAAATACCTTCACAGGTATGAAAGCCAATAATGGAAATGGCTCGTTTAACATGCGCGGATTTACGGCCTACTCTCCTACAGATGCCAGTTTTCTCCTTTACAATGGCATCAGGGGAAATCTATTTTTATGGAGTCAGCAACCCCTGTTGTATAACGTAGAATCTGTGGAATTACTACGGGGGCCTTCAGGAGCACTTTTTAGTGAAGGTGCACCAGGGGGCGTGATTAACTTCGTCACTAAAAAACCATTGGTTAACCCAGCGTATAACTTCGACCTCTCCCTTGGAAGCTGGAACTTCCGCAGGGCATCAGTAGACCTGACAGGGCCATTGACGAAAAACAGGAAACTTCTCTACCGTGCGATCATTGGATACGATAAATCTGAAAGTTTCCGCAATGACCAGGAAAAAGAGAATATCTTTTTTGCCCCATCTTTGACTTACTTGTTTAATGCGCATACCAACCTGAACCTGGAAGTTAACTATGCGCATCAAAAAGCTGTTCATCAATATGATAACGGAACTTTCATCCGTACCAGACCGGACGGAACATTTGACTTCAATTATTATCCGGATAACCTGACGATCCAGAGCCCGACAGATTACGGGAAGACCAATAACTCTTCTGCAACACTGACTTTCAACCATCAGTTTTCTGACAAACTGAAATTGACGGCAGTACAACGTGCTGTAAGAAATGTATTGGATTTTACAGATCATATTCCAGTGGGAAAGATAAGAAATGACTCGGTGAGCAGAGGATACCAGGACTGGGAAACAGACCGCTTTAGTCTGCAAACTACAGCATACCTTTCTTATGAAACAAATACAGGGCCCTTAAAACACCAGATCATTGTTGGGGCCGACTACAACCGCTATGGATGGACTAAAAATGATTATCAGTACAAAGCATCTACACGTATTTCTATTTTTAATCCTGATTACAGCAATGACATTCCGGGACCAGGTGTAGCCGCTGAGGAATCGGATGACAATAAACGCATCACTAATCTGACTGGTTTTTATGTTCAGGACCAGGTCAGCATTGGTCGCCAAATTAAAGCTTTACTTTCCTTGAGGCATGACAATTATGATGGTAAAGAAACCCCGCTTTCTGAAAGGGATGACAAGCAAGGAGACGAGCTGCAGGCATCAGGATGGATTCCGCGCGTGGGTTTAGTATACCTCCCTCTGGAGAATTTGTCGGTCTACGGAACTTTCTTAAAATCTTTTAATCCGCAGACCTCTAACAATGTATTATCCGGTGGACCATTTCCTACCCGCGAAGCTACGCAGTATGAACTGGGATCTAAGATTGACCTGTTTAACCAACTGCTGTCAACCACTTTATCCATCTATGAAATCAGGTATGCAAATATACTCACTGCAGCCCCTACAGAAGAAAACTCCCATCGCCAGGCAGCCATTGACGGTACCCGCAGCAGAGGGTTGGAATTTTCCGCAATGGGTACGATCCGGAATTTCAATATTATAGCCGGATATGCCTACAATGAACACATCATTTTAAGCACCAGTGCCTATGGCAAAAAAGGCGACCGCTTTGCCAATGCGCCGAAGCATATTGCCAATCTCTGGTTAAAGTATAACCTGAATACTACTGCACTGAAAGGATTAGGACTGGCTGCTGGTGTGCGATATGTGAGCGACCAGGTGGGTCTGATCACTAACCAAAACTTCTTGTTCCCTGAATATACCGTTTTTGATGCCGCCATTAATTATGGTAAAGGCCGGTACAACCTACAGCTAAATGCGTACAACCTGACGGACAAACACTATTTCACCGGCAGCAGGTCGAGTACCACCACAGCCGGACTGGGTGACCCTTTCAATTTCAGGGTTGGTTTAAGCTATCAGATCCGATGAGCAAAAAAAATTACATGAGCAGGCTTGCATTTACTTTGCACAGCTGGCTTGGCCTGATCAGCGGCATATTTCTGCTGCTGCTCGGGCTGAGTGGCTCCGCATTGGTATTTATGAAAGAAATCGATCATTTAGTCAATGCTGATATCCTTCGGGTTGAGCCAAGGGGGGAGCGACTTCCTTTAGATATGATGTACAGGAGTATCCTGAAAAATCATCCCACATCAGCAGGCATTGCCTGGCTGAATCCGGATGCTGAACCGGAAGAGGTTTATGAGTTCCGCTTGTACCAAAATGATGGAAAACTCAGTACTTACGATCTGGCCATGGTAAGTGTCAATCCTTATTCCGGGAAAATCATCCGCGAGGGAAACCTCAAGGACCTGAGTACGGGTTTCCTGCACTGGATGGTACAGTTTCACTGGAGTTTCCAGTTGGGTATACCCGGCTTATTACTCGCTACCATCTTTGCACTTACCATGCTGCTCTCTACATTGACCGGAGTAATAATTTACCGGAAACATGTATGGAAAGTATTAACATTCAGGGAAAAGCTCAAATGCAAGAATTGGAGAACCCTATCGTCCGGCCTGCACCGGATTGTAGGGGTATGGGCATTGGTATTCAATATCGTGATTTTCTTGACGGGTTTCTGGATGAACAAGTTTTCCTTTGATCCGGCTTACTGGAAGAGGCAAACGATAGCCATGCCGGAAAGTAGTTTAGCGGTCAGAAATATCGACCAGCTGCTGTCCAAAGCAAAAACAGAAATGCCCGACCTGATCATTAAGAAAGTGTATATGCCCACCCAGCCGGGAAAGAACTTTCTTGTCAGTGGGACGGTTGCAAGTCAATCTGCTGTGTTCGGCAATGCAAATTCAATTGCACTGGATCCCCTTACAGGAAAGACAGTTGCTATGGTACGTATCGCAGACCAAAACATCCCTGAAAAACTGGAAGCTGCAGTTTTCCCTTTACATGTGGGCAATTTTGGGGGTGTAATCATTAAGGTTTTTTATGTTATTATTGGCTTGTTACCAGGTTTACTATCCATTACAGGGGCTTTGTTATGGTGGAGAAAATTTAGAAAAAAGCGTGTATTTTAAACATCTTTGAACAAAATCAGAAGAAAACTATATCATTCAGGATCAGTCCTGAAGTCCACCCAAAAAACTTTTCTTATAAGACTGTCCAATTGGCACAATTACCTGGTTAACAAGAATAAGCCTTTCTTCCTGGATTCTTGCAATGAAAGATTTATTCACGATGTAGGATTTATGTGACTGTATAAAGTAGACCGGATTCAGTCTTTTCAGCATCCCCTTAAGGGTATGATAAATGACATGAGTCTGGTCTTTGGTTACAATTTTAATGTAATCTTTGCAGCCTTCTATATAAAGGATATCCATTTGCCTGATATTAATGAACCCCACTTTTTCCTTGATGAGTAAAGTATCGGCTGCGCCATTGGAAACCACGGCTACAGACCTGATCCTGTCAATTGCCTGTTCAAAGCGCTCATAGGAGAATGGCTTGAGCAGGTAATCGACAACACCCAATTCAAATCCTTCAAATGCGTATTCCTTGTAAGCCGTAGTAAATATTGTTTTCGGTTTATCTTTGAGTGCCTTTAAAAAACTGATGCCATTGATTAGCGGCATTTCTATATCAAGGAAAAGCAAATCAATTTTATTTCTACCAAGGTATTCATAAGCTTCTACCGCATTTCTGAATCCCGCCACAAAATTTAAATCCGGAGTCTGGTTCATATAATGTTCAAGCACCTGGTGTGCAAAGGGTTCATCATCCAATATTATACATTTCATGTTAAATTGATATCAAGATTAACCACATATTTATCAGTTTTATCATCTATAGACAAGACGTAATTCTTTGGATAATATAACTCCAGTCGTTGTCTGATATTACTCAGGCCGATACCTCCCCGATAACTTTGATGAGGCACTGGAGCAACCAGCACACGTTCGTTTGCTATAGAAAAACTTAGTGTCTTATGGTAGAAGGCTACTCTGCCTACGACACCTGCTCCATCTTCAAACCTGTGTCTTCCATGCTTAAAACTATTTTCCACAAGCGGAAGATAGAGTAAAGGGGGAACTGTAATATCAGGCAGATCGTCAGCGATCTCCAGATAAATTTTTGCCCCCGGGAATTTCTTTTGTTCTATCTCAAAATAACCCTGAAGAAAGATAAGCTCCTCTTTAAGTGTAACCTTTTCATTGTTACAATCGTACAGGATATACTGCATCATTTGCGAGAGCAGCAGTATAAATCTTGGGGTTTCCTTTGACCCGGTAAGGCTCATCCCATACAAACTATTGAGGGTATTAAACAGGAAATGTGGCTGCAATTGGGATTTCAACTGACTTAACTGGAGCTGAAGATGATCCATTTCAATTTGATGCCTTAATTGCTCACTTTGATAGGAAAACCTGGAAAAAGAAATACAGAGAAAGGCAATACTGTCGGTCAGGATCAGGTTCCAATCCAGGAAAAAACCATTAAACTGATGATCAAAAAAAGGATGAACGGCCCATCCACGGGTAACTATTTCAAAAACCCATGCAATGACGTTTTGTAGGTATGGCATTAAGAAAACAAAGACAAAAGCAGTTAGGATAAATAACCACCCATATCGCTTCTGTTGAAGGAGTTTAGGAACTGCCCACCTGTAATATGGAACCAGGCATAAGGTGATACAGATGGCATACAGGCAAATCTCCAGGTATGGAAAATCATTATTTGGAATTCTGGGCAGGTGTACCGATTCTAAAAAGTAAGAATACTTGTAAAATGCCACATAAAAAATCCAGATGAGAATTTCCAGTATGAAGGGAAAATTAAATGAGGTTTTCTTTAACACAACGCTAAAATCGAATTATTTTCCGGTAAAATACGAAGTTCTTCGACGAAGCCTGCTTTTTACGCGACGTAAAAAATTCATTTCCTTAATAACGGATGATCATCAACGTTTGTCGAATTGTCCATCCAGATTGCTATGGACACACTTTCTTTGGAGAAACAAATTAGCATGATGAAGCGATCATAAGCTTATGATCGCTTCATCACCTTAAAAAAATTATATACTGATGAAACCATCATAAGCTTGCTGCTTAAAAACCGTAATGAATAAGCTTATGATAGCTTCATCACCTTAAAAAAACAATGATATACTGATGAAAACAAAAAACACGATTATCGCAAGCCTCCTGGTCTTCAATTTCCTTCATTTCACTACAAGCAATGCCCAGGAGAGACCACTTAGTCCGGCACAAAACAAACAACTACAGCCATTTACTTTGAAAGACTATCAAACTTTTAAAAAAGAAGTCAAACCTTTAATTCAGGAAATGGGCCTAAAAAAAATTGTTGGACTTGGCGAGGGTACCCATGGAACTGCTGAGTTTTACACGGTCCGTTACTACATCACGAGAATGCTGATCGAGGATTATGGCTTTAACCATGTAGCCTTTGAAAACGACCTTACTGAGGTTTGGCAGTTCAACCAACAGTTATCGAAGACAAATGACCTAAATGCACTTCTCAAAAAATACTTCTTATCCCTGTGGCAGAATGAAGAGACGAAGCAACTTTTTCAATGGATCATTTCCTATAATGCAAGCCATAAAAAACAGGTTACAGTAAACGGTATTGATTTCCCGGCACAACAACCTGATGTGGATATGCTCATTGCTTTACTGGATGCTGCAAACATTACCTCTTTTTCAGCCCCACTTGAAGTGTTAAAAAAATCTGCATTCATGCAGGATGAAGCATGGAGTGGAATGAATAAAAAAGATGCTAAAACCGATTGGAACCTACTGGCAAAACATTGCAGAAATGAATATATAACAGCAGATTCCCTGGAGACTGCTTTCAAAGCGCTAAACATAGATTCATCATTGAAAAATAATCTCCTGCTCGCTATCGGAAATCTTAAACAGGGTTGTGAACCCTTTTTCAGGGAGATACCGGAGGGCGCACGCGATAGCATCATGGCCTACAATACCGCCAGGATTGTGAAGGACGGGAATGACAAGGTAGTGATTTGGGCGCATAATGCACATTTGGGTAAAACAGGGATTTATGATAATGTCGTAGGCGGAACAGGTGGCTATATTTTAAAACTTTTCCCCGGAAATTATTTTGCATTCGGCACTGGCACCGCATTGGGGACCTTTGGTGGAACCACGGATGCAAGAGCAGTGAATAATAGTCCAATAGCCCCCTACCCCTTGGAAAATCCAATAACAGGCTCCTGGGAAGAACTATTGAGTTCAGCCAAAACTTCTGATTTCTATTTTGATACGGATAAATTCAATCCAACTCAAGAGTTAAAGCCACTTCGATTCATAGGATTTGGAACAAAAAGTGGAGCCAGTTCCTATGACAAAACTAATTTACGCGATCTATTCGATGCCTTTATATTTTTGAATCAAACACATGCCCCAACTCCGTTGAAAGATAACCCTGTGGCAAGGCACTAAGAGCGGGAATTGCTTTAGGAGATCATATTGCCTCGATCTCCTACTGTGGTTCAACATTACTTCGTAAATGAATGCAGGATTCGTATCCAGGCTTTTTATCCTTTCACTGTATACTGCATATAAAGGTGTTTATTTTCAAAGTTTTGTTCGAAAACTTTCAATTCTTCAGGAGTCATTAGCTTCCTTGCCCTCGATAATTCATCTGTCAGTGTAATACCATCCTTGCGCTGGTACAACAGATCTTGTTCACTCATGACCATTAATCTTCCCTTGGTACGCTTAATGAGTTCCTTTAATAAGGGTTGATTTGGCATTGTATTCTTCCAGTTGGGACTAATCACCTCATAATCAAGTGTAGCCATGGCCACCAGGTCGGGATGATCCATCATCTCTACACCAAGACGCTCGGCAGTTCCATTATGACTTAGATGATGTGCAACTTTATAAAAAACGGTTTGGTGAAGTAAATGTTGGGTAAGTGGCTTGTCTTTCACCGGACTTGAGTTGCCCCAGTCAATCCTGTGCCAGCTTGCCCAGCTTCCATATTCCGCATCTCCCGGAAATAACATGATCCTTCCGCTATCCTCAAACTCAATAGCAAAAGCCAGGCTGAGGTTATTGGTCATGCTATTTACCCTGAGTGCCAGCGCCCCGGCACTGTTCAACCAGTCATTGTCTATCTTTCGCCACTCATTCCCAGGTAAATTATACGGGTGGTTTTCTTCTCGCATACCGGCAGCAGCTGATTCATACTTGTGGTCGAATGTAAGCAAGGATTCTTTATTCCCCGTACTGTCCATATGCAGGGCAGCCGCTGCAAAAGCATCCGTAGGTATAAAATCCTTGTTATGCTGGTAACTTTCTCCTTTACCCCCACTTTCCTGTTTCACTTCTTCCCATTTTTCCGGAGGACCAAGGATATAAAACTTGAGTCCGGTCGCCTTCTCTATATTGGAAAAGATCTCTCCAGGCTTAAAGTATTTGATATTATCCTTCGCAATCAGCTCCTTTACCACTTTCATTCCCCCAAGCATTCCAACATAATTTCCCCTTTCCCCGTCAAACTGCAAGTCGGCAATCCCGTTGATCGCATCTCTGAAGAAAGAGCGCATTCCAAGGATATGCTTATAATGTTGATCATTTAAAGCCAGTGGATCTCCCAGAGCTCTTTCAGTCGCTTCCTCCAGCTTATTGGCTGCCTTTGCAAGTGCCTTCTTCTGATCTCCGTAATCCTTCAGCCATTGGCTGGCTTCCTTTCCTTTTTCGTCTTCCGTCCAGCCCATCCAGATCTGACCTACTGTAAAGTCGTCCACAAATAACTCTTTACAGGCTTCAAAAACATATACATGATCTTTATGCTCATGGGTAATGACAAGTACATCGACACTGCCACTCACATGTTTTTTCAGGTCCTCGATATAAGGTATAAGTTTTTCTTTTTTTCCCTGCCAGGTTCCACAATCGATCATCATTTTAAAAGTCACCTCGGTATCAGAAAAAAATCTGATGACAAAACAGTCACCGGTTCCCATTTTATACATACGAACCTCAGCATGTGTTATTTTCCGGATTTTCTTAGCCATGTGATTAATGTTGATGTAAAAAACAAAATGGTTCAGTCATGTTAAAAGCGGCAGTCGAAAAATTCAGGGCATACGCATCGTCCTGCAATTCTGCTACCCTTTTCGTATACTCCAGTTGAGCCCGGAGCCGCTCTTCATTAATTTGAGGTGTGCTGGTTTTCATAATGGTATTTACATCGATAAGTGGTTTTGAGATGGCATATTTAAGTTTCAGGGTATCCAGATCAAAGATCAACGTACAGCCACCTTTAAATTCCAGGAATTCTTCCAGCTCATCCTGAGGGCCTTTATAAAATATGAATTTTCCATTCTCCAGCTTCACGCGACTGGTTTGTACGACGGAAAAAACCACCTGATTGACCTGGTTGCCATTGGGACCTACCCTGCTGACCAGCCGCAAATTCTGAATTTGAAATGAAGGGCCGCGATAATTCTGCTTGGCAGACATTTTAACCCCAATGATATCAGCATCATACAAAAATGCAAGGCCGGTAATCTTGGAAAACAATAAAGAACTATCAAATTTGAGGTTCAATCTTCTGAATAGTCCCAATATTTCCACTTTGCCGTTTGTATACTTACCGGCAATATAATCACGTGTGAGATTAAAAATCTCTTCACGATCATTCACGTATTTAATTTTATTGGCATACTCCCTGAGGAAAGTGGCAATAATTTCAAAAAGTTTAATGGTTTCATTGTTGTTTCCTTTTTCCGGTTGATTAAATGTCTCTGTGTTGACCTGCAGCTTTTTGCTGTTTTCCTTAAACTCAAGGTTGATCATTGGCTGCTGCAAACTTTCGACACTCAGGGTTTTAATTCCTGTAGGATAAATCCCTCTTTTTCTAAAAGCATCAATAAAGGCAAGCCGGTAATCTTTGTTGTCCTCCGCCACCAATTCCAGGTCAGCAGTAACAATTGCCCTTAAGAAATCACCAAAATTAATGTCTACCGGTGGACAATAATCCAATGCCCTGATACACATATTGAGCACATGTTTTGCCGCTTTGGCGGCTTCAATGGCAAGCCTGTTTACCAGATCAGGATGTAATTCTCCCAAAGGAAGGATACCTGTTCCGTTGGAAGCAATTCTCAGCAGGTCAGCAACCCTGTTTTGATAAATACTAATGAAAGCTTCAAATATTGCAGCAACAAGAATGCTGCCTCGCTCATGGGGTTTCATTTGGGTACGGTAGTCTTCCGGATTTGGCTTTTTAGGTTCCCAGAGATCTTTCTCCTCATCATACGATCCGATAGCATCTCTCAAACTGCCATATTTGCCTACGGAAGCACCGAACTGTTGTGCCAGTTTTCCCAATAGATTCTGGCTCTTCAAGTCTCCCCTGGTCTGTGCAATTTGGTGCTTAAGCACATCCGGGAAGGTAAAGTGTTGAAATAAGGCCACAATATCTGCGAATGCCTCATGAAAAGCCAGCACATCCGGATTTGTGGAATCATTATAATTCCGGTGCATTCCATCCAGGATGGCATGCGTGACTTCATGCGCAATGATATCATGACTTAGACAGGTAAATACGAGGGAATTTGGCATTTGTAACGTTTCATCTGCCGGCATAGCAGAAAAGTATCCGAACAACAAAGCCTTTTTTACAGGGCTATAATAGGCATTTGCATCGCGGAGTGCATGCGGATAAATTCTCAGATGCTGTACATAATCTTCATAACGTCCCATTACATCTTTATTCAGCAATCTGGACGCCCAGAGAATCTTTCTGCCCAAAGCCTGCTCAAAATTGCGGATGGTCACCATTGCCACAGCATATACCATTTGCTGATGAAAAAGCGGATTGGATTCACTGGGATCCAGTCCATCCTGAGCCAGGATATACGGATCTTCCAGATCTACAGGCGTATAAAAAATGTCCAGTGTCGGATCATAATCGATCACCTCCAGATATTCTCCTACAGGTCCGGGATCAACGGATTCCCAATCTACTTTGTAAACGATATCATTGATCCGGAAGGTATCCATTTTGAGCGACAGAGCTGGATCGAAAGCATATCCTCTTAACTTTCTGAATGGTGGTAGTGTAGAATAATTATTTTGCTCCATTTTCAGTTTATTGGCTTAATTTCATGGCTTCCACAATTTGAGTCAGTGCATTATTTTTATCTGCTTTATCCCAATAAGCGTTATGACCTCCCGGATAACACCAAAGTGAGTTGCGCGGAACCTTCACATCTTTAATTCCCTTACCAAACACCCGCTGCATGGGACCACCCACAAAATCAGAAGAGTAAAAAATATTTGTCCAGCGAACTACTGCGAACAAGGCTCCATGATTGAGCAGGTCAACCTGGACATAGCTGCCGTTATAGCCATAAGGTGGATAACTTTTATAACAGATGCGCTGGTCCAGACTGTCCAGTGCTGGCGGACAGACAGGCAATTCCCTTTCCACTATCATCTTGTCTATTTTCTGGTTGGTCACCATAAAATAATCTACAGAATTTACGGCTGCACCAAGGGTGATAAAATCAGAAATCAGCCATTTATTTCCGATTGATTGCTGCTCTTTCCATAGTTCAAACTGCGCATCCTGGAAGACTTGCAGATTGGTATTTGTTAGACCAGGTTTTCCATTGGCATAATCATCCATCACCTTCATGGCAGGCTGATCCTTATTGATCGTGTGATCGTAAACCGTGTTATGTTCCGTCCAGAGTAATCTTAGCAAATCATAAGCTACCACAGCGCCCAGACTATGGGCAACCACAATTATCCGGTCTACCTTCTCCTGTGTCTGTATATCATGCAGCTTTTTCAGGAATTGGATCCCCTGACGCCGGATATTGCTTCTTTCGGAGATATTGTCGGGAAAGGGCGTAAAATATCTGGCCACATCACCTAAATAATTCAAAAAATTAACCCGAACAGTCGAGATCAGCATAGGTAGAGCAAGTGGGAAAAGCGCAGCAAGAGCAGCAGAAATTACCGGGTTTACTTTTACATGGACCACAGCAGGATAAATAAAATAACCCGTTAATGCTGATAGGATCATCAGCCCCCAAATGGTGTACCATAGCTTTTTTAAGTGTGCCGGAACCTGGGAGACCCTCCTGAATACGACTTTCCTTAACCAAATAAACATATGCTTGAATTGTGTACCCCGCATATTATGTGCCCAGTAGAATTCATAAAAATCGGTCCGGGGCCGGCTTCCACCTTTTGCCTTACTCATACTGAGTCTGACAGTTTCATAGATGTCGCCAATACTATCCGGTTTACTCCTGACTATAGCAGTAGCTTCATTCGGATCATCAGCAATTAATCTGGCATGCACACCATCGACAAAAGATCGGAGTGTTTCCATTGGTCGTTGCTCCCCCATTCCGTGGATCACAACAACAGCCTGTCTGCTAATTGCAGACATGGCCGTAATTCAGTTTTGAGCGAAAATTCAACATTGGATTAACTTTAAAAGATCAAAGAAAATTCATAAAACACTGTAAGTAAATATATTAAATGAATTCTATATTTCAAAGAAACTTTGATTTCTAGGATAACCAAGCTGCCTGTTCAGGATTATTAGAAGTAGGTACCCTCTTCCAGGTCCTCTACCAGACCTTTCTCTACAGGGATCCAGCCAAGTGCTGATTGTGTATACGCACTTGAAGCCGGACAATCAATGCCCACAAAATGCGCAATCCAACCAAAATGTTCAGCGGCATTTTTCGGAGGTATAGATTCAAGCGGTAAATCCAGTTTACGACCTATGATCTCAGCAATTTGTTTCATTGGTATACCATGATCAGCCACACCATGGTACCTTGAACCGGCACTACCATTTTCCAATACCAATCTGAACAGGCGTGCTGCATCCAACCGGTGCACTGCCGGCCAGTGATTTTTTCCATCCCCTACAAAAGCAGAAACGCCATGTTGACGGGCAATGTCAATAATTACAGGCACGAAACCATGATCACCATCCCCATGTACCGATGGAGGAAGACGCACCAAAGAAGCACGAACTCCTTTAGCGGCAAAAGAAAGAACCAATTCTTCAGATTTTGCACGAAGAGAAGCTGCAGCGCCATCGGCAACCGTATCAGCTTCCTTACCTTCGCGTCCCGGGGCAAGCAAAGCAATACCGGAAGTAATGACCAAAGCTTTCCCGGAACCTTCCAGGGCTATACCCATTGCTTCCACGGCAAGCCTGTCCGTTTCGCAAGCTGCCGCGTAATCAGAAAAGTCATGGACAAATGCGGTATGAATTACACCATCAGCCGCTTCTGTTCCTTTCCTCAGACTATCCAGGTCATCAAGTGATCCCAGATGAACCTCGGCACCAGCAGCCAGCAAAGCCTGTGCTGATTTTTCTGAACGGGCCAGGCCTAAAACCTCATGTCCGGCAGCAATTAATTCTTTCACAACAGCAGAGCCTATAAAACCAGTTGCTCCAGTTACAAATACACGCATAATTTTATCTTTAATATTAATTGAATAAATGCCAATCGCCAGCTCCATAGGTATTACAGGATTTTGACGATGAACAAGACAAAATTCTGAATTGCACCATGGCTCCAAGAGGACATTTGTCCCAGTTTTACTTAGCGTTTAAGCTGGGCATGCCTGATCCTGGTGATTGTTTTACGCGAAACGCCCAGATAAGAAGCGACCAGGTGTAAGGGTAACCGGGGAAAGATGTCAGGATAGGTTTTAATAAAATCTTCATATTTTTCTTCGGGTGTGGCACTTAATGCCCTGAAAACCCGCTCTCTTGTCATGCTGGCATTTTTATTGACAAGGAGATCCGAAAATGTTTTTAAGCCAGGGATGCTAATCATCAGCTGATCGAAATTTTCCTTGCTCCATACAATGACATCACTCTCCTCAATAGCATCGATAATATAATTTGAAGGAGTTTTAGAGTGATAACTATCAGGATCCAGAATCCACCAGTCTTTTGTAGAAAACCAGATCATATGTTCGCTGCCATCTTCTTTAAGACGATATCCCCGTAATAATCCTTTTGTTACAAACGTCTTGTACCGGCATATTTCACCCTGATGGAGCAGGACTTCATTCTTACGCAATGTTCTGTTGACTGCTGTTTCCAGCATGAGCTGAACCTCCTGATCGTTCAGCTTTGTATTTTCCTTTATATAGGTTTTAAATTCTTCGAACATACAAAATAAAGGTATGTAAAAATAGATGCTCCCTGCAAATACATTCTTATTATACTTCATCTCTGGCGGAGATCGTATTAACTAACAAAAATCAAGTGCTTTTGCCTCCCCGGTACTGAATTTTGCAGGACAATAAAAGAAATCAAAATGTCACAAAAAAATTTAGCACTCGTATCCGGAGCCAATGGCCATCTGGGAAACAATCTTGTAAGGTTCCTCATTGGGAAAGGAATACCAGTAAGGGCAACTGTCCGCGATATCAATAACAAGACACCATTTGCAGGTTTGGATTGCGAAGTAGTCCAGGCCGATATCACCAATAAAGCAACCTTTGTAAAGGCCTTACAGGGAGTAGAAACATTTTATGCAGTTGGTGCATCTTTTAGACTCTGGGCAAAGAATCCAAAAAAAGAGATTTACGATGTGAATATTCAAGGTACAAAAAATACCATTGAAGCTGCGGCTGAAGCAGGAGTAAAACGTATCGTATATGTAAGTTCTATTGCTGCGCTGGATTACACCATTCTGCCAGCTAAAGAAAGCAATGGATACAATCCCGATCGCAGGGATATGTACTACAACTCAAAAAATGACGGGGAGATCCTGGCATTTCAACTGGCGAAAGAATTGGGAATTGAACTGGTCGCCGTGATGCCGGCAGCGATGATCGGAGCTGAAGCTTTTCTACCGTTGAATGTTTCCTACAATGTATTGAAACTGATCCTGAACAAACAAATTCCAATGGATACAAAAATAACACTCAACTGGATTGATGTAAAAGATGTCGCAGAAGGTTGCTATCAGGCAGCACAGCATGGTAGAGCTGGTGAACGCTACATTCTGGCAAATGAAAAATGTATGACCATTACCGACACCATTAAACTGGCCAGGAAATTATACCCTGACCTGAACCTAAAAGTACCCAGTACTGTCCCTCAGTTTATGCTGTACAGCCTTGCCTGGATAATGGAATCCAGTGCAAAAATTACAGGTAACCCACCTTTGCTGACGACAAAAGACATTGCAATGTTTTCGGGATTACAACAGGATTTTGATCTCAGCAAATCAAGAACAGAACTTAATTTTCAACCTAAACCACCCGAATTGGCCTTAACAGCGGCATTTGCCTATTTGATGAATCATAAAGAATTACTAAGGTAATAGTATTTAGATTTGCAGACACATAATATAGTTCCAGAACACTTATGATGCACCAGAAACTGATCGATTTCATTCAACTGCACCATTCCCTTAACGGAAATGACATCAACCTTGTTCATCGGTATTTTGAGCCGGTACTTTTCCCTAAAAACCGCATTATCGAAGAAGAAGGAAAAGTACCGGTATATTTATACTATATTATTTCAGGTTATATGCGGCTGTTTCATTACAATGAGAATGGCGATGAAGTTACCACGCATATCAACTGTCCACCAGGTTTCTTCACTTCCTACTCCAATTTTATTCAACAGACAAAGTCAGATGAAAACGTGGAGTGTGTTACCGATTGTGAATTGCTAAGGATCACCAAACAGGATTTGAATACCCTTACTGAAGAGAGTGCAGCAATTAAAAATTTCAGTATTTATGTATTCCAGCAATCGCTGACCTATAATGAAAACCGTGCCAATGAGCTGGCAGCATTAAATGCAGAACAACGCTATCGAAAACTTATGGAAAATTATCCAGGGATTCTCCATCACGTTCCGATCTCCTACATCGCCTCTTTTTTAGGGATGAAACCTGAAAGTCTCAGCCGTATCCGAAGAAAAATGATTTAATATCAAATTTTTATTCCTGTGGTCAGTAGATTTTTGCTAAACAAGGTTATTTCATGGTTTCCTTATCCGGATATTGGTAAAAAATCCCCCTGTCCGTTGGCGTCCACCAACAAGCTTTCTGGTCGCATGATTTTAAGGCACTATTCGCCCAGGTGTTACAGGTATGGAATACATCATATGCCCCCTTTGCTTCATAAAAGGCATCGTCAGGTCCATACCCGGCATGAATGCCCGGGATCTGGATAATCTCCCCATCTTCATTATATTGAAAACTTTCCTTGATATAATTCACCAATTTTTCATATTCCACTTTACTGATCCGAATTTCCCTGCAATTTTTATTCTCATGCATGGCATGAATAAAATCTACATGCATTGCCGTACTGCCTAAATGAAACATGGCACTGAATGCAACGCTGAATTTGAGGTCCGACCATTCTGGTGTTTGCAGGTAAAACCCTTTATCACCCCAACCGAATGCAGCATAATTGAAAGTCGTATCCTTAGACGCGGTATGTTCAAATTTTGTCATTCTGCTCCAATCCATGATCTCATTCCTGACAGGTACAACGATATCGGTATGAACTCCATTTGTCATTACATAAATGGAGATTTCCTTCTCCCCTTTTATCCCGGCATTTTTGTTCACAGGCAGGTAAAACAACAGATAGGTGAAAAATATATAAAGTAAAATAAAGGCACTTATTGTTCCTAAGATGTATAGAAAGGCTCTTTTAATGTGATGGAATACCTGCATTACTTTAGTGATTCATGAGTTAAATTTCTGATCAATACCAGATAGTGTTGAGAACAGTTATCCAGAATTTTACCGGGCGCTAAATGACAAAAATAAAGTATGATAATCATATCTTTATGATATAAATTTTCGGACTACACTTTAAGTATGAAATATATTCCAATTTGTATATTAATTTTTTGTTTCGGTATTTCAGCTCATTCCCAAAAAGCCGGGTTATCAGAAAAAAACAATAAAACAAACAATGACCTAAATACTACAGGTAAGGACCAGAAAGATAAGTGGGCTGAAGATATTTTTTTTAAGGAATATAAAAGACATTGTTTCAATAGATATCCTGATTCCGTGTATCAGACGAATGAAACAACATTTGTTTACGGTAAAAAGACATTCATTTTTCATGATAATGACACAGTACTAAAAAATATTTTCAGGCTAGGTATATTCTATCCACAGGTGTATACGGTTGAAAGTCAGCCGAAAATAAAAACAGAAGAGCTTACTGAGATGTCTGAGCACCAAAAATTATTTTATAATATGATCTATCCGGATACAGTTAGTATCTCAGGATTGGAAGAGTTAAATCTTAAAACGACTATTCAGGTCAAGAGGTACAGCTTTTTATTATTTAGAAAAAATTCATTAAATCCCATACTTTGCTTCATGGAGCTGACTAACAATGATGCAACGCCGCACATGAGCTTAAATGAATTTATTAATGACTCCACACTCACATTTTTCAAGGAGGGTTCAATTTTGCTATGAATGATTCAAACAGTATAATGATAGAAATACAACTTGGTGATATTACTAAAATCCAAACAGATGCAATCGTAAATGCAGCGAATACTTCACTGCTGGGTGGTGGAGGTGTTGATGGTGCCATACATCGGGCAGGTGGCAAAGCTATTTTGGAAGAATGCCAGAAAATAAGGAACAAACAAGGGGGCTGCAAAGTTGGCGAAGCAGTCATCACTACTGCTGGAAACCTACCTTCCAAATATGTGATACATACAGTTGGTCCTGTATGGAATGGTGGAAAAAGCAATGAAGAAGAATTGCTTTCATTGGCTTACAGCAATAGTCTCCAGGTTGCTGTACAGTATCAGTTAACTTCTATTGCCTTTCCAAACATCAGTACAGGTATTTACCATTTTCCAAAACAGAAAGCAGCAGAAATTGCGATCAGATCTGTTCGTCACTTTTTATTGAACAATAACTCCATCAATAAAGTTGTGTTTGTCTGCTTCGACAAAGAAAATTACGATATCTATGCCGGTCTTCTTTAAGAATTGAAATTCCTGCAAATGGAAAATAATTATAACGAATGGTTCGGATCCACATGTAATGCAATAAATTCTTACTAAACTATAAATCATCCTCATTAACGCAGCAACGGAATGGCTGCTCATATTTTTAAGCGCTTTATGATTTCACTCATAAAATGCGACGCATGCCTGACTATACCTTTGGTTTGTAATTAAAACAAATTAAAGACCATTAAAATAACCAGCATGAAAAATTCTATTAAAATATTCCTGATCCTGCCCACCTTCTTTATCGCCTTAAACAAATGTAGTGGAAGTGCTAACCATGTAGTAAGAAAAGACAAATTCATCATTGAATAAATTCCTTCACATTTAACGTCAAATACAATGAAACAGGAAAAAAAACTTTGGATAGGATTTGCATTGATTATGGGCCTCTCCTTTATCGTTCTGGGGTACTTCGGTTATGAAATCTATCAGCAGGCACCTCTGGTACCTCAAAAAATTATATCTGCAGACCAACAAACGATATTTACAGCAGCTGACATCAAAGATGGTCAGAATATCTGGCAAAGCATGGGCGGCCAGGAAGTAGGCACAATCTGGGGGCATGGTGCATATGTTGCGCCCGACTGGACGGCCGACTGGCTTCATCGGGAAGCCCGGTTTATACTGGATAAATATGCTGCAAAAGATTTCCAGTCAGGTTTTGATTCCTTAACGGATGAACAACAAGCTGCCTTAAAAATCAGGCTGCAGAATGACCTCCGCAAAAATACATTCGATCACACCTCAAATACCATTACGGTCTCTGCCGACCGTGTGGAAGCGATTGCCTACCTGAGTAACTATTACCGGGGTTTATTCATGGATGATCCCGCCTTTGATCAGCTCAGACATGATTATGCCATCCCCAAAATGTCTATCAGGGACAAGGATAGAATGCATAAAATGAATGCTTTTTTCTTCTGGGCAACCTGGGCTACAGTGACGGAACGACCAGATTCAAAGATCACTTACACCCATAACTGGCCATCTGATGAGCTGGTTGGCAATACCCCTACGCCGGATTTGCTTGTCTGGTCGGGCGTAAGCATTATTTTGCTGATTCTTTGTATTGGGATACTGGTCTTCTACCATGTGAAATCAGGAAAGGATGAACATTTTGAAATACCAGCAGCTGATCCACTTTTAAAACAAGGAATCACTCCTTCCATGCATCATGTAAAAAAATATTTTTTAATTGTCAGCCTGTTGATCGTTCTTCAGGTGCTACTGGGGGTCATCACCGCCCATTATGGAGTGGAAGGAAATGGTTTCTATGGGATTCCGCTCGACCAATTCCTGCCGTATGCAGTAACCAGAACATGGCATACCCAACTGGCTATTTTCTGGATCGCTACAGCATGGCTGGCAACAGGTTTATACATCGCCCCTGCCGTTGCCGGTAAAGATCCCAAATACCAGGTTTTCGGGGTGAATTTTCTTTTCATCGCCTTATTGCTGATTGTTTTAGGATCCATGGCAGGTCAGTGGATGGGCGTGATGCAGAAGTTAAACCTGATCAATAATTTCTGGTTTGGCCATCAGGGGTATGAATATGTCGACTTGGGACGGTTTTGGCAAATATTTTTATTGGTGGGTTTGTTCCTCTGGCTTGCCCTGATGATCAGACCCCTGTTGCCGGTACTGAGAAGAAAAACCGAAGAGCGAAACCTGATGATCATGTTTCTTATTTCCTGCACCGCAATTGCCCTGTTTTATGCAGCCGGTTTAATGTGGGGACGCCAGACGAATCTGGCCATTGCCGAATACTGGCGCTGGTGGGTTGTTCACCTGTGGGTGGAGGGTTTCTTTGAAGTCTTTGCGACTGTGGTTATCGCCTTTCTATTTGTACGGCTGGGACTGCTGAAAACTAAAACAGCGACCATTAATGTGATTTTCTCTACCATCATTTTTATGTCGGGCGGTATTTTAGGCACCTGCCATCACCTCTATTTCTCAGGAACACCTGTTGGCGTAATGGCCCTGGGTGCCACATTCAGTGCCCTGGAAATTGTACCACTTGTCCTTATTGGTTATGAAGCCTACAGCAATTACACGCTTTCCAAAGCCAATGAATGGATTAAAGATTATAAATGGCCGATCTATTTCATGATTGCCGTAGCCTTTTGGAATTTCCTGGGGGCTGGGGTCTTCGGTTTTATCATTAACCCTCCTATTGCGCTGTACTATGTTCAGGGATTAAATACAACAGCTTTACACGGACATACGGCTTTATTTGGGGTTTATGGAATGCTGGGAATCGGACTGATGCTGTTTGTCCTGCGCAGTCTGTACCGTCATGAAATATGGAATGAAAAGTTACTGCGTTTTATCTTCTGGTCTACCAATGCAGGTTTAATGGCGATGTCACTGATGAGTCTTTTACCTGTGGGCATATGGCAGGCAGTAGAAAGTATCCAGCATGGGATGTGGTACGCCCGTTCCAGTGAGCTGATGCAACAACCCATGATGGTTACCCTCAAATGGCTGAGGGCCATAGGCGATACCATCTTTGGCCTGGGAGTGTTGACCTTGTGTTATTTTGTTTTTTCTACCATCTGCGGGAAAGCATCGCAGAAGGACCACACTTTAACTCACAAAGACCAACAATAAGCCTGTTATCCATAGCTTTATGACGAAACAAGACCTTCACATTACACCAGAGACCACTATTGGAAAACTACTGGAAAAGGATCAGGAACAAGTGATTGATGCCCTGATTAAATTGAACAGTAATTTCTCCAGGCTGAGAAACCGCTTACTTCGCAATTTATTTGCCAGGCGGGTGACTATTGCGGATGCCTGTCAGATTGCACGCTGTGATGTTTCCTCCTTCCTGAATAGCATGAAGGCGATCGGCTTTGTAATTGATGAAACGATTATCGTCGACGAACAGTCACCAGCACCAGTCGACATGATCGATTTTAATCGTCAGACCAAAGTGCTGGAACTGGATGTCAGGCCATTCCTGGAACGAAATACAGATCCCCTGAAAGAGATTTTGAGGCTTGCTTCCCGGCTTCAACCTGGGGAACGCTTAAAAATCATCAGTCCATTTATCCCTGTTCCACTCCTCAGTGTATTGGAGGGCAAAGGTTTCCTGTCACATACCGACGGTATGGAGCCCAATTTATTCCTGACCTGGTTTGAAAAGATAAATAAACAGGAGAATAGCTTAAATACTGAAGATGAAGTTCCGGAAAATGGGCACCTGCCGGAAATATCCAATGTGGAACAGGGCAGTGGCGATACAGGATTTAACGAGATTTTACACCGTTATACCCCAGATAAAGTACAATATATTGATGTACGGGAACTCGAAATGCCAGGGCCAATGCTCAGGATCATGGAAGGTTTGGACAATTTACCGGATGACAATTTATTGTACGTGTATCATAAAAAAGTTCCGGCCTTTTTACTGCCGGAACTCCATAAAAGAGGACTTAAATTTCTCCTGCAGCAGCATCATGAAACCAGGGTGGACTTATTAATCTACAAGCCATGGGCATAAACACACAGGAAAGCAGACTTTACAAAGTAGTGGTTACCCATTATCTGCTCGCAGCAGTGTCTTTTCTGGTACTTTCCGTATTATTGATCTACGCGATCAGCTCTTTTTCCGGTCATTACTTCCAGCCAAAATTACTGGCAGTTACCCATTTAGCGGCTTTAGGTTGGGGAACGATGATCATCTTTGGTGCGCTTTATCAGTTACTTCCTGTAATTCTGGAAAAAGAACTGTACAGTACCAGGCTTTGCTGGTTGAGCCTGTTTTTTCTCCTCCCTGGCACTGTCCTTTTGGTGTATGGCTTCTGGGTTTTTAATCCGGGTTTGTACATGCAGATTGCCGGAATTCTTATTGTTGCCGCTGTGATCTCTTTTGTAGGGAACGTAGTGATGACCATGGAAAATAAAAAGGAAGCTTCAGTATTCAGGGCATTCATCCTGACTTCCTCCCTGTGGTTGTTGCTTACCGTGATTATCGGCCTCTTGCTCGTATTCAATTTCAGGTATGCATTTTTACCTGCCGATCACCTGAAATTTTTACGCTTACATGCACATCTGGGAATTGTGGGCTGGTTTCTGCTGCTCATTATTGGCGTGAGTTCCAAACTAATCCCTATGTTCCTGGTGTCTACCTACCAAAAAACCAGGCTGCTGTTATTTTCTTATTATTTAATCAATGGGAGTTTAATCCTGTTCCTGATAGATGGTTATTTGCATGGCATTCACACAAGGACGTACTTCATTTTAGCTGCAGGTGTTTATGGTGTAGTCTATTACCTCATTTATATCTACAAATGCTTCGCTACAAGAATCCGTCAGTCTATCGATTTTCCAATGGTGCAAAGCCTCCTTTCCTTTATTTTGCTGGGACTGGGACTGCTGACCTTACCCTTCATTCTTTACTATCATCTCAAAGCAGATCGTTACGCTGCGAATTTATCAGTTCTTTACGGAATCCTGATTTTTATGGGCTGGATCAGCACACTCATTATGGGGCAGACCTATAAAACCCTCCCATATATAGTCTGGGTAAGGCATTACGAAAAACTCGCCGGAAAAGTTCCAACCCCATTACCCGCTGACCTGATAAAGCATAGACTCATGTGCGTACAACTGATGAGTTTTATGATTTACCTCCTGACTTTCATCCCGGGATTCCTTTTTCATCACCTATGGTTGAAACAAACAGGTTCAATCAGTTTAATGGTCAGCGCCCTTTGTTACTTCATGCAGTTGCTTTCTCTGTTACTGCACAAAATCAATACTAAAGACGATGATCGTATTTAATCTGCCTGATTCTTATGCTGGTTTACAGGATAAACTGATTGCCACATTGCGAACAGTGATCGATCCAGAATTAGGGCTGAATATAGTCGATCTTGGATTGATTTACACCGTCAATGTAGAGGTTTCAGACCTGCTGATTACCATTGAAATGACCCTATCCTCCAAATTCTGTCCTATGGGTAAAAGCATCATCAATGCGGTTAAGCATAGTATGGAACGTACATTTGGCCATTTCAAAACAGAAATCAATGTCGTATGGGAACCCAGATGGTGTTATAAAAACATCACAGCCGAAGGATTAAAAAAGCTGCAGGGAAAATGAAGCTTTAAGCTTTCCTCCAGCTAAAGATTTACCCTGTTTTTATGCGTACTGATCTGAATGCGATCAGGTACAATCCCACAGCAATGACCACCGCCAGCAGAAAGAGCAGCATATTGGCATAGCTGAACAAAAACATGCCCATCATTTCCAGCCCCTGCAAAAGGAGTATAAATTCCTGAAACATTACCCCGAAGATAAAAAGACAAATCCCCGCGACATTTAACTTTAGCCTGTTCTTCAGTATTTCCTGCAATGCACCCATGATAAAAAATGAAATGACACCCAGGAAGCAAAGGTGCAGATAGGCAATCACTACCGGTCTGAACCCGAAAGTAAGTTCGCTCAATGCCGGAACCGTTGAAAGTGCCTGCAATAGGATCTTCAGTATAAAACAGCCTAAAGCCAGGGTCCATAAATACCTCGTACTCCGCAGGAGTGGTACAGTAAGGCTATTTCTTATGCCATAAAAAATCCGGAACAGATATAAACAAGCGAAAAGCTGCACCATCGATGACACCGTCGCGATCCAGTATAACCAGAGGGGTAAGTCCAACCAGATTAACGACAATAAATAACTGGGTACTATGGTAATGACCAGGAAGATATATACCCGCTTATCATTTTTGATCAGGCTGTCATGCTGCATTTTTTTGAAAAATGTACTTAGCAAGCCCAGGCAGGCAAATACAAACCAGCCATTGTATTGAAAATGCAAAAAGAAATAAATCGCGGCAAAAAAGTATTGCTGGATTTTGATATGGGCCGCCATGAGGTAAGCAAGCGTAAATGCTCCGGCAGAAGAAAGTGCCCATAAAATTAAGGCAGACCTGAACCAGCGTACCGTGGATTGCTGTCCTTTAATTTTCTTCAGGTCCTGCCAGTAATAAACAATAAAAACATAAGATACAAAAATGGAAAGTGTAGAAAATAGAATGGAAAACGCCCCGTATCCCTGTACTAAAAATGTAAACAGCATACCGAAAGCAGTGATATTGGTCGCCATCATTAATATTTGGTATTTTTTACCCTGGAACTGTATTTCCTGCCTGGAAAGATAGTCTGTCATCAACGCCATTAGAGCCAGTGTAATCCAGCCGACGAACGCAAAATGTGAATGCGCATGCAGCAGGAATTTCTGGTTGATTACCGGCAAGGGAAAGTTTATTTTATAGCGTAAACATATTCCTGCGATCGCTACGATCATGAAATTAATGAGTGCAATCCTGATCCATTTGGCAGTATTGAAAAGAGCAGTTTCCATAAATATGATTCGGGCTTTTGAAAGGATAAATAATCAAAGAAAAGCATAAAATCATCCTTATTATATGATATATATCATACTATTTAGAGATTTACATCATTTTACTCGTTATTTTTTATGGCTATCATTATATAAACTAACAAACCAAATAGATATAATGAGAAAGTTAATTACGATCTGTTTCGCAGCCTTTTTTATTGTCGCCTGCGGAGGAAATTCAGGAGATAATGCTACCGGAGATGCGGACAAAACAACGGCAGATGCTGCCACAGAAAAGAGCAGCAGTGACTATGACCCGAACCGGGGGGAAGGTAAGTTTACCGAGGTAAAATTAGGTGATCAGCTGGACGCCGCTATGGCACTTCGCGGGAAGAATATTGCCGACCTGAAATGTACATCCTGCCATAAGCTTACGGATGAAAAACTTGTGGGACCGGGATGGGCCGGGGTAACCAAAAGACATCAGCCGCAATGGATTATGAATTTCATCACGAATCCTGATCCCATGATTGATAAAGACCCGAAGATTCAGGCAATGCTGGAAATTTGCCTGGTCCGTATGCCCAATCAGAATGTCAGCGATGCTGATGCAAGAGACCTGCTCGAATTCATGAGAGAAAACGATGGGGTCAAATAAGGCAAAGGTGAAGCTGGAGATCCATTCTGCCCAGCTTCACCTTTTTTATTTTTCAAATTAATGGATTAATTTTATGAAAAAGACTTTACTTTCTATCGGCTGCTGTTCTGCATTGCTGATGGTATTGAATTTACAGGGTTGCAAGCCGAAAAATGCGGGAGATGCGACAGGCAGCGATGCCGCCGGACGTACGTATGTAGCTCCCGGCAAATATGATGAAATGTATAATTTCGTATCTGGCGGATTTAACGGGCAGGTGAGTGTATATGGCATTCCTTCCGGCAGACTCCTCCGGGTAATACCCGTGTTTTCTGTTGACCCTGAAAAAGGCTGGGGATATAGTGAAGAAACCAAACCGATGTTAAATACCTCCCATGGCAACCTGCCCTGGGGAGACCAGCACCACCTCGACCTTTCGCAAACCAATGGTGAAATGGATGGACGCTGGTTATTTGCCAATGAGAACAATACACCGAGGATTGCCAGGATCGACCTGAAAACTTTCCGTACAGCGGAGATTATTGAAATCCCAAACAGTGCTGGAAACCACTCCTCGCCATTTATTACCGAAAATACGGAATATGTGGTCGCCGGAACCAGATTCAGCGTACCTATGGATTATGAAAATGGTGATGTCCCCATTTCTTCCTACAAAAAAAATTTCAAGGGCACGCTAAGTTTTGTCAGCATAGCGCCCAAAGATGGCAATATGAAGATAGCCTTCCAGCTGTTGCTGCCAGGAATGAATTTCGACCTCAGCCATAGTGGAAAAGGTCCGAGCAGTGACTGGTTTTTCTTTAGCTGCTACAATTCTGAACAGGCGCATACACTGCTTGAAGTGAATGCCTCCAAGAGAGATAAGGATTATATCCTTGCCGTCAACTGGAAGAAAGCTGAGGCCTATGTCAAACAAGGCAAAGGAAAAAAAGTAAAAGCCAATTATGCACACAATACATACAGCGATATTAACCATATGGCCACTTCCACTATGGAAAATGAGGTGACGGTGATCGATGTGAAAGATTTACCCGATCTGGTGTACATGATCCCTTGTCCTAAATCACCACATGGCTGTGATGTGGATCCAAGCGGAGAATACATTGTAGGCAGTGGAAAACTGGCCGCTTTAATTCCTGTGTTTTCTTTCAGCAAAATTCAGGAAGCCATCGCAAAAAAAACGTTTGATGGCGATTATGGAGGCATTCCTGTATTGAAATATGAAGCCGCATTGTATGGGGAAGTTAAAAAACCTGGATTAGGTCCCTTACATACCGAGTTCGATGGCAAGGGCAATGCCTATACGACCTTCTTTATTTCTTCGGAGGTAGTAAAATGGAACATTAAGGACCTGAAGGTGCTGGACAGGCAGCCGACCTATTATTCGCCCGGACACTTGTCAATCCCCGGTGGTAATACAAGTAAACCTCTTGGTAAATACCTGATTGCCTATAATAAGATCACGAAAGACAGGTTTTTACCTACTGGCCCCGAATTGGCACAAAGTGCCCAGTTGTTTGATATCAGTGGTGATAAAATGAAGCTGTTGCTCGACTATCCGAGCATTGGAGAACCCCATTATGCGCAGATCATTCCGGCAGAACTGATTGCTAAAAACTCAGTCAAGATCTTCAAGCTGGAAGAGAACAAACATCCGTATGTGACCATGGGCGAAAAAAATGTGAAGGTCACACGGGAAGGAAATCAGGTCCATGTATATATGACAGCCATGCGTTCACATTTCTCTCCTGATAACATTGAAGGGATACAATTGGGGGATGAGGTTTATTTCCATGTGACCAACCTGGAACAGGATTGGGATGTTCCTCATGGCTTTGGTGTCAAAGGAAATAAAAATGCGGAACTGCTGGTGATGCCCGGGGAAACGGCTACGCTGAAGTGGGTACCCGGCAAAGTGGGGATCTATCCTATCTATTGTACAGATTTCTGCAGTGCCCTACATCAGGAAATGCAGGGATATGTAAGGGTTTCTGCCAAAGGTTCCAAAGTGCCTGTTACCTTCAGCCTGGGTAAAAACTCAGAGGCCGAAGATGAATTACCGAATAAATAATGATTCCGCGGCAATCCTGATTATCGGATTGCCGCGGAATTTACACCCTCAATTATGAAATCCCAGAAATTAATCCGTCCCGTACGGCTCCTTACCGGGCTCTGCGGCATGGCATTACTGATTGTCTTATTTGTCCCTTTGTGGCAGATTGAACTTGATGCCCCACAATATCCTGAAGGACTTGTACTCCAGATGTATCCCCATAAGCTTAGCGGAAATGTAGAGATCATTAATGGCTTAAACCACTATATCGGAATGCGAACCTTACATACCGAAGATTTTATTGAGTTTACCCTTTTGCCTTATATCATTGTATTTTTTGCCCTCTTCTCTTTTGCTGTGGCCTTTCTTTTAATGACTTACCGCTGGTTAAGCACATTGTTCTCCCTTTTCCTTGTTTTTGGCATAACGGCTATGGCCGATTTCTGGAGATGGGAATATGAGTACGGACATCGGCTCGATCCCGATGCGGCTATAAAAGTGCCGGGAATGAGTTATCAGCCCCCACTGCTTGGATATAAGCAATTACTGAACTTCGGTGCTTACTCCATTCCGGATACCGGTGGATGGTTATTTCTGGCTGTAGGAGCAGCTTTGCTCGCTGCGATGATCTTTCAATATAGAATCAACCCTAAAAAAGGAACATGATGAACATAAAAATATTCCTCAGCCATTGTTTTTGCGGCCTGCTCCTTGGCGCATGCAGTACTGCACCACAGCCCATAACCGTTGGCAAAGATGCCTGCAGTTTCTGCAAAATGAGTGTAGTGGACAAACGTTACGGTGCAGAACTAATCACCAAAAAAGGAAAAGTGTATAAGTTCGATGATATGCACTGCCTGATCGCATTCAGAAAAAGCGGAAGCATCCTGAACCAGGACCTGCAGTGCATGTATATTGTAAATTTTGATGCCCCGCATGAGTTGATGGAACTGAAAGATGCATTGCTCTTCAAAAGTGAGCTGTTAAGATCGCCCATGGGAAGTAATATCTCCGGCTTTAAGACAAAACAAGCCTTACAGTCTGCTGCTGAAACATTTAAAGGGGAAACGGTTCCCTTGCAACAATTAATTCCAGGGGAATGAAAATGTTATTCGGCATCGCTTTTGCGCTCTTGATGTGTAGTTTGGGTGCTGAAGGAAAAGTGATTTCTGTAGGCCGTTCCAGGCAATTCCAATCCATACAAAGGGCCATTGATTTTTCAGTAAATGGAGATACGATACAGGTATATCCGGGCATTTACCGGGAGAAAAATTTAGTGGTTCAGAAATCTATTACCCTGAAAGGGATAGGTTACCCTGTACTGGATGGAGAGCATAAATATGCCATAGTGACGATCAAAGCAAATCATGCGGGGATTGAGGGTTTTAGGTTACAGCATACGGGCAGGTCAGAAATCAGGGATATCGGCGCCATCATGATTTATGACAGTGACCGGGTTTCCGTGACCAACAATGTGCTGGACGATACAAATTTCGGTATTTACGTGCAGAACAGCCACCGCTGTACCATCAAGAATAATTCCATTACTTCCTATGGCAAGGATGAAGTACAAAGCGGGAATGGAATCCATTGCTGGAGGTCAGACTACCTGCTCATTGTGGGCAATAAAATCAAAGGCCATCGTGACGGCTTGTATTTTGAATTTGTAAAACACTCCATGATTCGTGGAAATGTGAGCAGTAGCAATGTACGTTATGGCATACATTTTATGTTTTCGAATTATAACACCTATATCAGGAATATTTTTGAACGGAACGGTGCTGGTGTAGCGGTAATGTATAGCAGAAAAATCAATATGTACAGCAATCAGTTTCTCAACAACTGGGGCGATGCGTCTTATGGCATATTGCTTAAGGATATCACGGACAGCAACATCCATAGCAACCATTTCACAAGAAACACTGTCGGATTACACATGGAAGGCTGCAGCCGAATCAAGCTGTCGAAAAACATGTTCAGGAATAATGGCTGGGCTGTGAAGATTCAGGCCAGCTGTGACAACAATGAGTTTACCCGGAATAATTTCCTGACCAATACTTTCGATATCGGTACCAACGGATCGTTGGTACTCAATACCTTCAATGGTAATTATTGGGACAAATATGAAGGTTATGACCTCGGAAAGGATAATGTGGGCGATGTCCCCTATCATCCGGTAAGCATGTATTCTATGATCATTGACAGCAATCCGGCAGCATTGATGTTATTCAGAAGCCTCATTGTATCGCTGCTGGACAAAACGGAAAGGCTTTTACCCGGGGTAACACCAGAGAATTTAAAGGACAATACACCGGTAATGAAACAAATTCAACCATGATTGCAGTTAAAAATATAACCAAGCGGTTCGCCAGGCTGACCGCCCTGGATGACCTCACACTTTCTTTCCGGAAGCAGGAATGTATTGCTTTACTTGGCCCCAATGGATGTGGAAAGACGACTCTAATCAAAACCATCCTGGGAATGGTGGTTCCCGATACAGGAAGCATTGAATTTAATGGCCAGCCGATAGCTGACCAGTGGATGTACCGGAACAACATTGGCTATATGCCGCAGATTGGCCGTTATCCGGAGAACATGACCATTTCAAATGTATTTGATATGATGAAAGATATCAGAAAGGACCATAAGAATATATTGGATACCGATTTGATGGAACAGTTTGACCTCCGGCAGATCATGAACAAAAAGATGCATACCCTTTCAGGAGGTACACGTCAGAAAGTAAGTGCGGCCTTAGCCTTCCTCTTTCATCCTGATGTGCTTATCCTGGATGAACCCACAGCAGGGCTTGATCCTGTGTCTTCTGAAAAGCTGAAGGAGAAAATCACGGTAGAAAAGGATAAGGGCAAGCTGATCCTGATTACCTCACACGTACTTAGTGAACTGGATGATATGGTCACTGAAGTTTTTTACATGCATGAAGGAAAGCTGGTATTTCAGAAAAAGCTGGACGACCTGAAAACTGAAACCGGTGAGGAGAAGCTTTCCAAAGCAGTAGCAAAGATAATGAAAGCCAATCAGCTGCTGGCTAAAGACATATGATAGCTTCATCACCTTTAAAAAACAATATTCACTGATGAAAAAAATAGTAAAATATGTCATACTTGACATTGTTCAGAATAAGATAGTGCTTATATATACCTTTTTGCTGCTCCTGATCTCATTGAGTGTCTTCATCCTGGAAAGCAATCCTGCAAAAGGTTTGCTCAGCCTATTAAATATCGTCCTGATCCTGATTCCACTCATCTGCATTATCTTCTCCACCATCTATATCTATAACAGTGCAGAGTTTATTGAATTGCTGGTGAGTCAGCCAATTAAGAGAAAGTCCATCTGGTTGAGCCTGTTTACCGGTCTTGCGTCCTCCCTTTGCCTCGCCTTTTTTATCGGGACAGGTATTCCGGTTTTACTTTATCATCCCGATGCCACAGGAACCATGATGATTGCGATGGGATTATGCCTTACGCTGGTATTCGTTGGTATTGCGATGCTTGCCGCTGGTTTTACCCGTGACAAAGCAAAAGGCATCGGCCTTTCGATCCTGTTATGGCTTTTTTTGTCGCTAATTTTTGATGCTCTGGTATTGTTCGCCCTGTTCCAGTTTCAGGATTATCCCCTGGAAAGAATAATGGTGTTCATCAGTTTCTTTAACCCCATAGATTTAAGCAGGATACAGATTTTGCTACAAATGGATATCTCAGCACTTATGGGATATACCGGAGCCATTTTCAGAGAGTTTTTTGGCAATAGCCTGGGAATTGTAATCTCATTTATAGGGTTGCTGCTATGGGGGCTGGTTCCTTTGCTCCTGTCCTTAAGGAAATTTGGTAAGCGGGATTTATAGCCGTTGAAATTCATCGGCAAGTAAAAGGTAGTCATGAATCAAAAAATGTGCTTAACTGCCCATAACCCCATAAAAAGCCGGACGCAATCCTGCAATCCGGCTTCAAATTAACTACCTATTATCTTTCTGTTACGGACGAAGGGTAAAAATGATCTCGTTCTGCTGATTCAGGAATTGCTTGCTGAATTTCACACTTTCTTTCGTATTCAGCCCTTTTAAAGATGCCGGATATTCGAGTTCATCAGCAATGGATAAATTGCCTTCCAGGTGATCCTGGATTGTCCCTAGCCAATATTCATTCGAACGCAGCTGCAGCTGGTGCGATCTGCTCTCTTCTGCAACAAATTTTTGCAAATCCTCTGCCGTGGTGCCATTCCTCGAAAGTAGATCGATTTCTTCTTTCGTTGCCTTGATCAGTTGTTCCATCTTTGCTGGATCACATTCAAAAGAAACCGTTACGGCATAAAAATTAACAGGTTCTTTTGCTGTGGTGAGGTATACTGCCGGAGAATAGACTCCTCCCTCTGCTTCCCTTAACCGGTTGGTGAGACGGAACTGTAAAGCGGCCTTCAGCAGGGACAGGTATAAATTGCTTTTTGTACCATATGCATAATTTCCGCTCAATACCAATTGTACACTCGCTTTATCCGCCTTACTGCCACGGAGATCTTTTCGCAACTGGCCTTCCGGAACCCGGATATGTAGGTCCTTTGCCCATTCTTTTACACCATTAACCGGTACAGATCCCAGGTTGCGGCTGACCAATATTTTCAGTGAATCGACATTTACATTCCCGGTGAAGACGAAGGTAAAATCAGATGGATTGGCAAAGCGTTCCTTGAATATTGTATGCACACGTGCCGAATCTATTTGTTCCAGGTTAGTGATTGCCATAGGTTTGCGTCGCAAATGATAACCTGACAACACATAATTGATGGTATCCGTGAAATCGCGCTGTGCATCAGGCACACGATTTCTGAAGGCCGATTTCGACTGTTCCATAATCTTGCTGAAGCGTGCTGTATCTATCCTTGGAGTCGTCATGTACAGATGAACCATCTCAAGGGCAGTAGAAAGGTCTCTCGTGGAACTGGCTCCTGAAAATCCTTCCGCCCTGTCGGTAATATATGGTTTTACCTGCATGGCTTTGTTCGCCAGTACCTGGGCGAGCTGACCGGCATTGAAACGTCCCAAACCACTACTGGTGATAAAAGGAACAGCATTTTTTGCCGAATTGAAATCAGCATCATTATACAATGAAATTCCTCCGCGACTAAAGCCACTGAATAATATCTCATCATTTTTGAAGTCTGTCTGTTTAACATAGATGTTCATTCCGTTATTCAGCACCCAGTGGAGAATACCTGTCTTACCAAGCTGTTCTTCTTTCACAATTTTTCCGGGTACAGGCAACTGAGCAAGTAAAGCTGCGGTTGTATGGTCCGCCTGATAGGCCTCAACTGGTTCAGCTTCTACCGCTTTCTGCCAGGAAACCAATTGTTGTCTGTCAGGCAGCATCTCTTTTCCTTTTTCCGGTCCCATCAGGATCACCGTCTGGTCCTTACTGCCCAGGAATTTTAACAGCTCCTGCTGAATGTCACCGATGTGAACCGCACTGATCAACCGTTTCACCAGTTCATCTCTTTCTTCTATACTCAGGTAAGCTTTTCCATCAAGGAAATACTGCAGATAATCGTCGGCATAACTTGTCGAACTCACTTTATCCTTTTCGGAAAGCGCCACTTCCATGGAACGTGTCATGCGCTCTTTCGCCATTTGCAGTTCTTCAGCAGTAAATCCAAATCGGTTGATACGTACCATTTCTGTCCAGAAAGCATGGAACCCTTCCCTGATCTTTTCCGGGTTGAGTGCGACACGCAACTCCAGTACATCCAGGTTTCCCGGAAGAGCAGACCACTGTCCTCTTGCAGAAACATATGGCTGGGCAGTCCGGTTGGCGACATCCCTTAGTCGTGTTGCATACATCACATTCATCAGTTGCTGAACAAGTTCAGTTCTGAAATCATTTTCAGTCTTCAGGATATTCCCTTTCCTCTTGAAATACCATTGCATTCCATACTGTCCAAATTCGGGATCAGTGACCTTTAGGTAACTGCTGGAATCTTTTAAGGCGATGGTATACTGTTCATGGGGAACCGGCTGTTTTGGCATCTGAAGGTCAGAGAATAATGAAATAATCTGCTTTTCAACTGCTGTGATATCGACATCTCCTACGACAATTAATGCCTGAAGGTCGGGTCTGTACCATTTTTTATAGAAATTTCTGGCGACTGAGACATCTGCTTTCTGTATCACCTCATCATTTCCTATGGGCATCCGGTCTGCATAACGGGAATAGTTATACAGCAGTGGACGGTATTTCTCCGACATCCTGCCATTCGCAGATCCGCCCAATCGTTTTTCTTCCTGTATCACTCCACGCTCCCTTTCAAACTCTGCCTGATCAAGGGTAGCATCTGCCGCCCAGTCACGCATCATCTGCATTCCATTATGCCATAGCTTTTTATCGTCTGTAGGCAATGGAAGCTGATATACTGTTTCATTGTAACTGGTATATGCATTCAGGTCGGCCCCAAATTTCACTCCGGAGCGTTCCAGATAGCTAATCAGTTCATTTTTAGGAAAATGCTTCGTCCCATTGAAATTCATGTGTTCCAGGAAATGGGCAATCCCCTGCTCTTCGTCCCTCTCCAGTAATGACCCTACCCGATTGGCCAGGTAAATTGTTGCACGACCTTTTGGTTCTTCATTGTGCCTGATAAAGTAGCGGAAGCCATTTTTCAACACACCAGTTTTTACGGCCGCATCGTTCTTCAGCACCGTTTCCTGTGCTGATGTTTGTGTCGGCACAGCATAGGCCAGCACAAATATCAGTAGTGTTTTTGTTATTTTTTGCTTGTTATTCATTATCTTCTTTTTCTAGAAATCAGCATCCAGGATATAGAAAGGGCAAGAAGTGCCGGCAATATCCCCAACAGACTGTACCTGATCCAGACGAGCTGATTGCTGTCTACCAATATTTTATTGTCCTTTGGTTCTTCCCTAATGGTATCGATCGGGAATTCTCCATTGCTGAACCATTTGAAAAGTTCAGTGACAAATGAAAAGTTCATTGATCTCAGGTTTTGCCTGCTCAGTTCCGCATTGCTCATAAAGTCAGCATCACCAATTACGAAGATCCGCTGTTCACCATGCTGGTCATTACGGCGTAAGGCAAGCGCTACTGGGTATGATTTTTTATCTGCATTATTTCTCAGGTCAACAAGCTCTTTGGTTTTATCAACCGTCAGTCCTTCAATCTGCCAGGTATTGGAAGCCTGCGTAACAAGGATTGGAAGGGACTCAAACCCTAAAGGAGCAAGCTGTTTGAGGGGGCCTACCGTTGGTGTAGTCACAAATGCACTGTCTCTTTTAAGGAAAGCACTATTTTCTACCAGCTGCATCCAGTTTTTACCGGATAAACCACTGAGTACAAAAGAAGGCTCAAAATTCTGGCTCTTTTGTACCATCATCCCATCTTCCAGTGCCACACCAGTTAGGGCAAGCACAGGATTTAATATCGCCTGACTTCCTGGTTCTGCAGCAATCAGCAGATTTCCTCCTGCATTCACATATGCCGCAAGATTTTTCATTTCTGCAGCACTGTAGGCAGTTAATGCATCGGCAATCACCAGGATATCTATTTTCTTGCTTAACTGCGCGTCTGTCAGCGAAATGGCCTGCACATCAAAACCCTGGTTCACCAGAGAATAACGAAAGCTGATCTCCCTGGTCGATACCTGGTAATCCCTGTCACCGGAACGCTGGATATTACGTTCACCATGACTGTTGGCAAAACCGACACGTGGCGGGCTCACCACCAACCTTTTAAAGGCAGCGGTAATTTCTTTCTCTCCCGGTTGTCTGAATAAATCATCATACACCCGTAGAAACGTTGTTTTTCCCTTATAAGAGACGGTACGAACCGATCTGTTGCGTTCAGGTTTTAAATCAATGATCTTTTTTATTTCCTCCGGACGGAGAAAATCTTCAAAATCCATCTGATTTACTTTAGCCATTTTTCTGGCCAGCTGCTCATCATTCAGTCCCGGATTTTCTTTATACAGGCGTTCATTTACGGAATGGTCCCAGTAGAAAACGTATTCCATGCGCATGTATGGCAAAAAGCGAAAATACATATCAAAGTGTTTTTTATCGCTATTCTGGTATGCGGGAAGTCCGAAATAATAATTCTCATCCAGCAAATTGATATAGGTGGTAATGACTACAGGCTCATCCATTTTGTCAATGACCTCCATACTGCTTTTCGTTAAAGTACGGTTGTGGTTGGCTGTCATATCTACGTACCCGATAAATTGTGGCATCGCACTCAGATAGCCGATGAGCAACATTGAGCTGATAAAACCAATATAACTGGCTATTTTGGAAGATAGTGAAATCGTCCTGCGCTCAAACTGAAGTTTAAGTAGAGTGAGGCCAATAAACAGGACAATAACGATCAGGAAATACAAGATGTCATTTGTTCCTAAAAGTCCGTTGATGGATTCTTCCGCCCTTCCTGAAATAGAAAGGAAATAAGTAATGTCCCTGACGAAATCAATATTCTGCCATAAACCACCTATAAAATTAAGGATAGCCAGTACCACCAGGGTACTGATGGCAGCTACAACCTGGTAACTGGTTAAGCTTGACATAAACAGACCGATCGCGGTATAGGCACAGATCAGCAGGTACAATCCAATGATACCCGACAGGATAAAGGAGAAATCGGCATGATCAATAGTGAATATAGAAATGACTCCAATACCTAGCAATACAGTAATCAGGAGAAAACAGTAAGCAATGGTAGCCAGGTATTTGCCGACTACGATATCAAAAACCCGGATGGGAGAAGAATATAACAATTTGATAGATCCGCTGTGTGTTTCACGGCTGATGACCCCCATGGTAAGCAGGGGAATATATAAATACAGGTATTCCTGCATCTTTGGAAAGAGACCCGAGAAACCAGAAAAAAACCAGCTGCTGAGGCTATTTGACTGCTGCCCCATTTGCTGGGCCTGGTCCATACGTTCCAGCAGGGAAACATATTCCCAGCCAGACTGGAAAATGAATACCAGCAATACAATCCAGGCTACCGGTGAGTAGAATAACAGGCTTAGCTCGATGCGGGCAATCCTTAAAATATTTTTCATGCTTAAGAAGATTTTTTATTAGATAATTGGGCAAATATTTGATCAAGGGAACTTTTTTCCAGCGTAATTTCACGCATACGCCATCCTTGTTCAGCCCCGGTGAGAATAAGACGCTCAGAAATATCCTGTCCTTCAGAAAAGCGAACCCTGAATTTGGTATCATTGATCACCTCTACACTTTTTACTCCCTCCAGCTGTTCTATAAGCTGAAGTGCCGGTGGATTGAGCAGTGACATCACCAGACTGTCCGGTTCGATGTAATTGTTAAAGGCATCCATCGTATCAGAAAAAACCATATGGCCATTCTCGATCATTTTAATCTGGCTGCAGGTAGCCTGGATTTCGGAAAGAATATGGGAAGAGAAAATGACTGATTTTTCTTCGCCTACTTCTTTGATCAGTTTACGCACTTCAAAGATCTGATTGGGATCAAGTCCATTGGTTGGTTCATCCAGAACGACCAGCTTTGGCTCATGGATAATTGCCTGTGCAATACCCACCCTTTGCTTGTATCCACCTGAGAGGTTAGAGATCAGTCGGTTTTTAAAATGAGAAACCCCACACTTCGCCATGGCTTTATCTACAGCTGCAGAAACGTTTTTTTTGTCAATCAGTCGTAGATAGGCGCATTGGGTAAGGTATTCACTTACGGTCAGATCCATGTACAGTGGTGCATTCTGAGGCAAAAAACCAATCAGCTTCTTTGCTGATATGGGATTCTCCTGCATCGTAAATCCTCCGATTTCTACGGTTCCTTCTGTTTGATTAAGGACACCGCACATAATGTTCATCGTTGTCGATTTTCCGGCACCGTTGGACCCAAGCAAACCAAGCACACCATGTTCACTGATCTCAAAATTGATATCGCGGATGGCCCATGATGTTCCATAACGATGCGAGAGCTTACTGATTTTTACAATGTTGTTATTCATTAAATTTGAAATTTTAAACTCAACAATTCCTGCACTAAGCAGAGAATTGCTGAGTTGTCTGTATACAGCGTGTTTGTTTTAAGCGGTTATTATCTGTATCCTTGATTTTGAATAAGGTTCGGATTGGAATCTATTGCCGTTTGTGGAATAGGAAAAAGTTGCGCAAATGATTGCCATGTAGGTTTCAATGCGCCTAAAACTGCATCTGCCCTTCCGGTTCTTTTGAGCGTTAGCCAGCGGTCACCACGTTCACAGAAAAGTTCTACCCTTCTTTCCTTTTCTATAGCCTGCTGAAGGTTTGCACCGGCAGTAAGATTCTCCAGTCCCGCACGTTTCCTGATGATATTTACATCGTCAATACTTTGAACCGTATTGCCTAATGCAGCATTTGCTTCCGCACGGATCAGGTACATTTCTGCAAGTCTTAAAACTGTCGGTAACTCCACTCTTCCTGAGCTTGTTGCAGATTCCCTGTCATAATTTTGGTACTTGTAGGGTTCTGCTGCGGTAACACCATTCAAGGTCACATCCCTTACCCAGGCACTGCGACGCAGGTCGCGAAGCTCAAATGAAGCCAGCAAACCAGCAGTCAACGTAAATTGCAAAGAAGAGGTAAACTGATTACTGACAAACTCTGCTCCTTCATTCGTGTAAGCAGTAGACTCTGTAAGAGCCGATCCGAGCTGTAAAATGGCTTCTCTCGAATTGGCCAGGAAAATTTTATCCAGCTGTTCTTTTGGTAACAATTCATATAATGAGGTATTGGAGATCACTTCGCTCGCATTGTTCACCGCTTCCTGCCAGTTGCCTGTAGTCAGGTAAGCCCTGGCCAACAAAGCTGCTGCGGCACTACGGTTGACCTGCATACGTCCGGCCACGGCACCATTGGATACATATGCTTCACCCAAACCAGTCTTTGCTTCTGTTAAATCTTTAATAATCTGTGCATAAACAGCATCTACAGAAATACGCGGCTGCAAAGATGTTTCCTGTACATTGGTGCTCAGTACCAGGGGAACATCGCCAAACAGACCAGCCAGCTGCAGGTAACAATAGGCACGCATGGCCTTAGACTCCGCAATAATTTGTCTGGAAATGTGCTGTTCCACAGCTGTATTGTTCGTTAACCCGGCAATAATGCTGTTGAAACGATAAATAGAAACATAGGAATCTGTCCAGATTTCCGAAGTAAAACTGCTGGTGATGGGCTCATAAGTATTGTTCACCAATGCATTATAACGGGCTGAAGAGGCTAAAGCACGAATCTCATCAGCGGCCAGTGCATTGACCAGCGTAAGATTAACACTATAGGTTTGTGTGCCGGAAAGTCCACTGTAGGCACCTGACAAGGCTGCCTTTGCCGTTTCCGGAGAGCCAAATACGACTACCGAAGGACGTTCATTTTGTGGGGGGTCAATGTCCAGTAATTTTTTACAGCCTGAAAGGCTGAATACAGCTGCAATGAAACAAACTGACCTGAAAAGTTTAAATAAATTATTCATTCCGCTTAAATTAAAAGGTAAATTGTACAGCTCCGACAATAGTTCTCAGCGGCGGTAAACTCACGCCCTGCGACTCAGGATCAAAGCCCAGATAATTGGTAATGGTAAATAAGTTTTGTGCCTGGACAGACAGCCGGAGCTTTTGCAATTTTATTCTTGTCAGCCAGTTTCCGCTGAAATCATAAGCAAGATTTACATTCTTCAGCCTGATAAAGGAAGCATCTGTTAAAATGGCATCTGAGCTGTTATAATCACCGTAAGCTGTATATGCCTCATCGTAGGTACTGGTCACCTGTGGTTGTCCCGGCAAACCAGCATTGATATAGTCCAGCAAGGGGGCAGCTGCTCCATTATACATAAATCCCGGGGGATAAAATGATTGCGAGAGGATAGTTCTACCCTTTTGTTTCACGAACTGGAATAAGAAATCCAGTGTGATATTTTTATAGGTCAGTGTATTTGAAATCCCTCCATAATATTTTGGTTGGGTTCCACCGGCAAAATAGCGGTCTCCACGTCCTGTATCTGCATATCCATAGTTAATGGTTCCATTACCATTGAGGTCTGCCACTGTTGGAAGACCTGTTGCAGGATCAAATCCGGTATATTGTAAGACATAAAAGCTGTTCAATGGCCTCCCCACAACATACCGTGTGTAATAAGAGGTATTTTGAATGTTCGGGAAAGCCAGTAATTTGTTCTGGTTGAGAGACAGGTTAAAATCAGTACTCCACCTGAATTCTTTGGTTCTGATCTGCTGTGAGGAGAGGGTAAACTCCCAGCCTTTATTCTCTACTTTAGCAGGCATATTGGCCTGGTAACTAGGAAATCCAGCCTGAATGCTCAGTGGATAATCCACAAGTTGGTTTCCTGAAATATTTCTGTAATAGGCTGCTGATAGGGAGAGCTTGTCATCAAAAAAACCAAGGTCAATTGCTGCTTCGAATTTTTTCGTTTGCTCCCACTGGTAATCCTGATTAGCAATACGTCTAGGTTGCAGGCCGTTGAGTCCATTATAATTGTAAGGTACAGACACATAAGAATCAAGATACTGGTAATCCCCGATCTGGTCACTGCCAATCACACCATAACTTGATCTCAGCTTTCCAAAGCTGAGGAATTTCAGCCCTTTGGCAAACTTTTCTTCCGTGAATACCCATGCCGCACCTGCGGAGCCAAAATTACCGAACCGGGAATTTAGCCCAAAACGGGAAGAGCCATCCCTGCGGAAATTGAGGTTCAGGATATACTTACTCTCCCAGTTGTAATTGACACGTCCAAAAACAGAAATGTACCTATACTGGCTGGAAGTACTGGAAGTGGATACATCTTCTGCTGAGGCAAGGTCTTCCAGAAAAGCATCTGAAGGAAAATTGCTGGCCATCGTATAATAGGGTTGTCTCGAATTCTGAGACTGCCATGTACCCCCAAGCAGTACGCCCAGTTTTCCTTTGGAAATATTTCTGTTATAGGTCAACTGGGGCTCAATAATATAGTTATTCGTTAAATTATAAATAAACAGACTCCTTGACTGATTCCAGCTAATGCCAGGATCCATGGATGACATTGGTGTCAGGCGCTTCTGATCCATGTCTGAACGACTGAAACCGAGGGAAGTTTTAAATGTCAAACCTTCCATTACATGATAATTAAGCGCCATATTGGTCACCAGGGTGCTGGTTGTATTGGTTTGAATTTCATTTAACATTCCCAATGGGTTGGTTGGAATTCCAAAGGAAACACCACTCCAGTACAGACTTCCATCCGGATTATATAAAGGATAATTCGGGGGAAGGTTATAGGCAGCTGAAGTCTGGTCAAGTGCGGAAATATTGTTGTTATCCGCACTATATATGGCTGAGAAATTAACCTCAAACTTCTGATTCAACGTTTTGTGACCCAGATTAAAATTGGCGGAACTCTTGTTGTACCCCTGGTTGCCAATGAACACATTCCCTTCGCGGTGATGGGTGCCGCTGAGGCGGAAGTTTGTACGTTCATCCCCTCCGCTCAATGCAATATTGGCATCTGTCATTTGCGCAGTATTGCCAATCAACAGTTTCTGAAAATCCGTTTGTGCATTCTGGTCCCATTGTGTAAGGTCGTAAGCCTGATCGGTTACAGGATTTTCTCCTGAATTTTGATAGCCCCTGCGGCGTATCTCTAGATACTGCTGGGTACTCAGCGTTTTTACAAAATGACTCACTTCAGAAACACCATGTTTCACCATTCCGTCGAATATTGTTTTGCCTGCTTTCCCTTTTTTTGTGGTGATGAGCACAACGCCATTGGCTCCTCTGGAACCATAAATCGCCGTCGCATCCGCATCTTTTAAGACACTGATACTTTCGATATCTATCGGATTAAGACTGTTCAGGGGACTTGTTGAGCCATTTGCACCGTCAATGGCTGTGCCAGTTTGTGCGTTGATAGCCTCAGCGAGGTATGGAACACCATCGACAATAAAAAGTGGATTGTTTCTTCCCGCAATAGAGTTTGTTCCCCGGATCCTGAAGGTCATTGCACTTCCCGGAAGTCCATTGGATTGTGTAATATATACCCCCGGAATCCTGCCCTGGATTGCGGCCGCAGGATTGGAAGCCGGAGTATTCATCAACTCTTTACCGGATATCGCATGTTCAGAACCTGTACTTGTTCTGCGTGTAGAAGTACCATAACCAATCACATTTACTTCATCCAGCCGCGCCGGATCAGGCTGCATCTGGAAAGAGAGTTCCTGATCGCGAATGGCAGGACGTGCAGCGGTTTTGTATCCGATGAATGAAAAAATCAACATGGTTTCATCTTTGGAAATACCAATTTGAAAATGTCCTTCACTATCACTCATCGCTACATTCGATGCATTATTCAGACGGATAGATACACCTGGAAGTGGTTTCCCATCCTCGTCATTTACTGTTCCGCGCTGCACAAATCCACTCAGGTTAAGTTTTTTTTCCTTTGATGGCCTGGAATCAGTAAGGCTACTTTGCTGTTTGCTTTTGAGAATGATATACCTCTCATCAATAACCTCATGGTTAATCCCATAACGGCTTTCTAACCAACTAAGGATAACCCGGAGACTCTGCCCCTGAAAGTTTTGCGTGATAAGGAGTTGTTTTCTGACCAAAGCTTCATTGTATACAAATTTAACTTTAGTCTGCATTTCCAGCGACTTGATCACCTCTTCCAATGAAGCCTGATTAAAAGCAATACTTACTGTCTTTTCCGACAAGGACTGGGCGGATGCCTGGTTGTTCCAGGCGAGGAATAACCCAAACAGGCAGATCAGTGCAAGCTGTGGTAATTTATTTTTTGTGGTTGAAAAGACATAGAAATTCCATGTCAAATATTTTTTATACATTTGTTAGGTTTAATTTTTGAAAAAAGAAATTTAAGAAACCGATAAGCGGGGGTGTTGGAGCACCTCCGTCTTAATTTTAAGGTAGAAGTTATCTATTCATTAAAAACAGCCTCCCCCTGCAATTTTTATTTTGTTGTTGCTGATCTTATAAGTGGCATTCATAGCACTGCAGATAATATCCAGTGATTTTTCCAGGGGCAGATTGGTTAGGTCTGCTGTAATCTGACAGGAACTGTATTCACCGGTATATCCTTCAAGTTCAACACCAAATTTTAATTCAAATTGTTTCATAATGGTTTCGAAAGAAGTCATCTCGAAATTCATATTGTACTGCGTGCCTTTGATCAGTTCAGACACCTGCTCCTGCCTGCTGTTGTCGGTTAACTTTGCCACTTTACCAGCATCCGCATGAAAGGACTCATTGGCGGAAACAAAATAAACACCAGGCTCTTTGTCAGTGGTTTTTTTCACCACCTGGACTTTCCCTGTTAAAACTGAGATCACAAAATCTTCATCTTTTTTTCCTGTCTTTAGGTTAAAACTGGTTCCTAATACGGTAGTGACATAGTTACCCGACCTGATTTTAAATGGCCTGAGTTTATTATGGGTAATTTCGAACAATGCTTCCCCGTCGAGTTCTACTTCCCTGCTATTATTAGCAAAGGCGGCAGGATAGACCAGATGACTGTTTTTTTTCAGCCAGACAATACTGCTATCGGGAAGGATAATCCTTTTGATTTCATTTTCACTTTGCGCCACCCGGCTTCCCAGAGGACGGTCCACTTTGTCCAGCGATTGAACAACAAGTAAAGACAAACCACCAATCAGGACAACAGCGGCGGCAACTTTTGTCCATATATGCAGTTTGCGGACAACCATCTTCTTCCCGTCACCTAATTCATTTTTGATGCGACTAAGTAATTTGTGCTTCAGTTCTTGTTCACCCTCCGCTTCCATGTACAGCTTTTCAGGAAGTGCTGCGTTGTACCACGCATCCAGTTCCGCCCTTTCATCTTCACTTAAATTGCGTTTTCGCCATTTAAGAACCAGGAATTTTATATGTTCAGGAACATCCATTGTATATACACTTTGCTTTTATACTCTAATAGCGTATATTTTTTTATGGAATACGTACGCCAAACAAAAAAAAATATTTTTATTCCCTGTTTTTACCTGAATAGCTCATAGATCGCCAGAAAAATATACGAATCAGAGCCTTTTAGCGCCTTTCTTAAAATCCTGATCGCTTTTCCAATCTGTGTTTCTACCGTGCGGGGAGACAAATTTAAAAGATCAGCAATTTTTCGGGCACTAAAGCCATCATCCCTGCTCATTTTAAAAATTATCTGACATTTTTCAGGAAGATGATCAATGATGTCGTTCATTTGCTGCTGCAATTCCTTAATTTCTATAGAATGGAACTGTTCTTCCTGAGACCAGATTTCAGTAAATTCAACAGCATCAATCGGGATATCGTCCTTACGGTACTGTTGCCTGGCAATGAAATGCATGACTTCATACCGAAGGGCGGCATAGATATATGTTTTAAAGGAAAACTGGAGATCTATTCGCTGTCTCCTGCGCCATATGCGTACAAAAAGCTCCTGCACCACCTCTTCCGCATCTTCTTTATGCTTTAAACGGTCAAAGGATTTTGCCAGCAGCTGACTCCAATACCGGTTATACAATTCATCAAAAGCAGGCAGGACATCGTCCTTGACCATAGCAATCAATTCTTCGTCGGTTTTGGTGGTTAAGCTGGTCATTTAGTTTAAGAAGATGGGCTAAGATATAAAAACTTATGATATCTGCATACGAAAGCGGGCTACAGATCTTGTCAGCTCCCCGTACGTTCCTGGAGAATGAGGGTTTCCGGTTCCAATTTTGCATTCTTCAGGTAATCTGTTGGCGATACCTGAAAACGCTGCCTGAAACAGGTACTGAAATATTTAGCGCTGTTGAATCCCAATTCATAGGCAATCAAAGAAATATTCTGTTCTCCGGCATCCAGGTACTGCAGACTGCGTTTAAGCCTGACTTCCCTTACAAATTCTACCGGACTAAAACCGGTCAGACTTTTTAATTTTTTGTAAAATGGCGAGCGGCTCATGTGCATCATCTCCACCACGGTATCGATGTTAAACTGTGGATCGGTCATTTTTCCCTCTACAATTTCCAGGACCTCTTTGAGAAACTGCTGGTCATGTGTAGTCACAGGAATGGAGGAGCAATTGACCTGTCCCATTTTCCTGTCTTTCAACAGATGTTCAAAAAGCCGCTTACGCTGGCTAATCAGATTATCAATAGTGGTCATCAGGTACTCTTTGTGAAAAGGCTTCTGAATATAATGGTCTGCTCCATATTTAAGTCCTGCCAGCTGGCTTTCTATGGAAAATTTAGCCGACAACAGGATCACCGGGATATGGCTGATTGCCGGGTTGTTCTTTATCCTGTCCAGCATTTCGATCCCGGTCATTTCCGGCATCATCACGTCGGTCAGCACCAGGTCTGGCAACAACTGTATAATTTTTTCCAGTCCGGCTTTTCCATTATCTGCGGTTTCTACCATATAATTCCCCGTTAATTGTTCCCGGAGAAACAATTGAAGGTCTGCATTATCCTCTACCAGTAAAATCAGGGGCAGCTGTTTACTGCAATCAGGCTGATCAGCCGCACAACCCTGAATCTCAGTACCCATTGTTGAATGACTTAAACCCCTGCCGTAAACTTCCGGAGCAGCAGTGGATACCAGATCGGCTGCTGCAAAATGTGCAGTTCCAGTTTTCAGTTCAATTCTGACTGCCAGCCCCGCAGCAGGCAGATTCCTTGCACTGATCGCCCCATGATGGAGCAAAATGAGTTCCTTTGAAAGTGCCAGCCCAATTCCTGAGCCCTTGACAGCCGATGTCCGTTTGCCCTCAAAATACAACTTAAAAATATCCTCCAGCTCCTCATGAAGCACACCAGGGCCTTCATCAGTAACCTCTACCGCTATTTTCTGGCTGGCATCATTTCCCTGTATGGTCAGGTGTATGCTTTTATGGTCCGGACTGAACTTGATCGCATTGGAAATAACATTGTACAGTACAGTTTCCAGTTTTTCTTCATCTGCCCAGCACAGCAGCTTTTTTGACGAGAATTCCAGCAGCAGCTTGATCTTTTTCTGATCCAGCACATCGGAAAAATAAGACACTGTATGCTGGATTAAAGCCACGATATCAATCTCTGTCACCCTTAAGGAAGCCACACCACTCTGCGTTTTTCTAAGGTCGAGCAACTGATTCACAAAAATATTCATGCGCTGGGCATTCCGGCGGACAAGCTCGAGGTAGCGTTGTCCCTGCACAGAGAGTGTTTCCTTACTTCCAATCTCTTCCAGGGGATTGACGATGAGTGTCAGTGGAGTGCGCAGTTCATGTGAAATACCGGTGAAAAAGTTAAGTTTCATCTCCGTTAATTCCCGTTCTATGATAATCCTTTGTTTCAGGTGTAACATTGTCAGAGCAGTTTGCCTGATCTTCCAGAGGATGAGTATCAGCACCGCGGCATATAAAAGGTATGCCCAGCATGTCCTCCAGAAAGGAGGACGGATGCTGATGGATACGCTTTTTTCGGGAATATTGGTATACAACTCCGTACTGGCTGACCTTACCCGGAACCTGTAATCTCCTGGGGGAAGATTGGTATAACTCACACTCCGGACGTCCCTATTGTCCTGCCAGATTTGATCATATCCTTCAAGAATAAAACTATACGATTCTTTATCCTTCCAGCGGTAATCGAGCACAGCAAAATCAAAACTTATCATGTTTTGCGTATGCGTAAGGACGATATCCGAAGGGGGATTACCTGCTGAAGTGGAAGCAGATCCGTCCTGCTGGAGATTTTCATTGTTTACCCGAATATTTGTAATTGCCATATTTGCCTGGATCCTTTCACTGTGGATATCTTTTGGATCGAAACGGATATACCCATCCAGGGCACCAAAGATCAACTCCCCCTCCTGGGTTAAAGTGCATGAAGCTTCTGATAAACCCAACCTGCTCAATCCGTCAGAACGGTCGAAGTTGCTGAAATTTCCTTTGGCCCTGTCCATTCTTGAAAATCCGTTTTGGGTAGCTAGCCAGAGCGCTCCTTTCTGGTCTTCTATACAGCTCAGCAAATAATCGCTGGGTAGCCCATTCTTCTTATTGTAATTGATAAATTCAAGCGAAGTCATGGGATCAAAGCCAATGGCTTTGTTCAGTCCCCCTGAAGAAGTCAATACCCACATCTGTCCGCCACTATCTCCATAAATAAACTGAATATCGTTGCCCCCAAGGCTCCGCTCCCTTCCAGGAATTTTGCCATATCTGATGAACTTGCCTTTCCACATGCCCTTAGCCTGAGGATCATATACCAGGAGACCATCTGTAGTTCCTATCCATAAGACCCCCTTTTTGTCCACCGCCAGGTGCCTGACCTTATCCCCCACATGAATAGGGTAATGCCTGAACACATTGTGATGGTTATAGAAAACTGTTCCTGAACTGCTTTCTTTCAGTAGATTTATTCCCCCACCATAGGTTCCCACCCAGATACTTCCGGTTTTATCCTCTGCCAGGGAATAAATAAAATTGCTGCTGAGGGCATAAGGATTTTCTGCATTCGCCAGAAAATGCCTGATCCTGTATTTTTCCCTGCGAGAATCTATTGGCTCTGCTTTAAACAGGCCATTTCCCTTCGTGCCAAGCCAGATATTCCCTTTGGAATCTTCAAAAATAGAATAGACACCATACATTAATTTCAGCGGTTCCGTAAAGAGGTTATTTACCGGTTTACCATTTTTTGTGATATAGAGTGCTGCCGATTTCGTGGCGACCCACAAACGTCCTTCCTTGTCAGCTAACAGACCACGGACCTCATTTTCTGCTTTGAAAAAGGTTTTGGGTTTTAAAATAACAGGCTTGAATTTATGTTGCTGAAATACAATCTTTTCCAATCCCCCGTCGTCTGTACTTAGCCACAGGATGCCTGCAGCATCAATATATTGGGTTTTTACCAGATTGGAGAATAGCCGGTCTGCACTGCCAGCCTGATTGTGGAAAGGTTTCAGGGTTTGGCTAACCGTATCGAAATAGCCGAATCCAAAACTTTTCATATTGATCCAAACCCTGCCTTTATGGTCCTCTGTTACATGAAACTTATTGTCTTCCAGCACATGATTGGAATAGTTTTGCTGGGAAAAATAGGTAAATGTCCCCCTGCCCGGCCTAAGCCTGAATATGCCTTTCTTTTCCGGTTCAATCCATAGGATACCTGTCCTGTCCTCATAAATGGAAAAAAGCCCCCCATGGTTGGTATTGACCCTATTTATGGAAGAAACCTTGCCTGTACTGCGTAACACCGTGATCAGCTCACCTTTTGAAGTGGAGCAATAGAGCTTCTTCCGGTCTATGGAAACCTTCAGATCATTGATCCGTCCAGCGGAAAGATGGATTTCGGAAGATTTACCGGTCTTCTTATCCATGCGAAGCAATTTGCCGTCAAGGGTGGCAAACAGCATATCTTTATCCTCCTCAGCGATCACCGATACGGACAATTTGCTCACAGGAACATTCCATCTGCTGAGCCTGAACATTCCATTGGATTGCCTTTTCAGGCATTGTACACCCCTGTTTGTTCCTATCCAGAGCCGGTTTAGCCTATCCTGATAGAAATAGGAGATACTATCGGAATTCAGTTGACCATCTTTGTCAGCATGCACAGAAAACCACCTCGCTATCGGCGTAGGTGACGAAGCAGCTGAAGTTAATGCAGGAGGATAAGAAATTAAAATGATACCTGATTGCTTTGTTGTGGCTATGATCTCTCCGCTCTGCAGCAACTGCATCTTTTCTACCCAGGTTAGCGGATCCCTTTTGTTCGCAAAGAACATGGAAACTGGTGAAAATTTACCGGTCGACTTATCAAAACGGTAGATATGTCCGTCATAAGCCTTTACCCAGAAAAATCCTTGCTGATCTTCCAGGATCTGATCAATACGGTTACTCCGCAACTCAGAATTATCTCCCGCCTGGGATTTATAGGTGATAAAATTATGCCCGTCGAAACGGCAGATTCCTGACCAGGTTCCCATCCACATAAAGCCTTCCCTATCTTTGATCATGCATAAAATCCTGTTGTCGGAAAGGCCGTTCAGTGTAGAGTAATGTTCAAATGCTGCCGGAGGTTGCGCCATAGCCATATTGCTCTGTATAAACATACAGGCCATGCCCGCGAATATCGTGATCCATCTTATACCTACATGTCCATTCCTGATGTTTTTCATACTTACAATCAATTCGGTCAACATATCTTCGGGAAATCGGCAATAGCGCCAGAAAAAAATACCATTAAAGGATTGTTCTGATTTGAGCGCACAGGTTCAGCTAGGGTGAATGTTAAAATATTTGGTTACACAATCATACAACTTAAAAACTATAGGAAGTAATTTTAAGAAATGTTTTTGTGCAATCGATTGCGTCATAAGAGGTCTGGATAAAAAAAGCCCTTCAGCACTTGTAGTGCTGAAGGGCAAAAAAATCGGCTATTAAACAAAAATCAGGTTATGGTTTCAGCTGATCAGCTGTAATTTTATCCACCAGGCTGTTGATATACACTTCTATATTGGTGTATGCTGTACTCAGATTGTTGCCATTGGCATCTGGTACTGCGGGGTTCAGGCCCTTTGAACTTTCCCAGCTGTCTGGCATACCGTCTCCATCCGTATCAGGCAATGGCGGACTCGTTTGAAGCACCGGCCATCCGCCAACATCATTGGCATTGTCAATCACGCCGTTCCTGCTGTTTACCTGTCCGCTTGATCCATGGGCTGTGAAGGTTTTATCTTTTACATTTCCAATAATCCTGATATCCACAGCATCTCTTTTCAGGGATGCACCTGCAAAATCCAGTACCCGCTGATAGGCAACTGTGGCGGTATGGGTAGTGACATTGTTGTCGACCGCTAATGGAGCAGAAAGTTTCATCGCATCTTTATCTGCCTGGCTCACGGTTCCGTAACTGCTATGAAACTGATTGTACACGCCATAAGTCCAGTTGTCATTTGTAGGATCCGGCCTTCCGTCCACAACATTCCCATTAAAGTAATACTTCCCCCATATCCCATAAACTGCTGTACCTGAGATCTTATTTTTATCAATGGAGAACAGTTTGTCGGGATTTCCGGAAGCCGGACCTGGTTTGTAAAAGTTATTGATCAGGTTGATGTTCATTGCTTCACCTCCATAAACACTGTTGTTGCCCCAGTTGTAAATGACATTGTTCCGGAAATCGACCAGGTCAGTCAATGCGTATGCAGTACCTGCACGTTCACCGAAACGGGGTGTCCTGCTGTCATGATGGGCAAGCAGGTTGTGGTGGAAGGAGGCATTTTTTCCTCCCCATACTCCACCATAACCATGAGCGCCTTTAGCGTGTGCGGACACCCTCAGGCTTTCTGAGATGATGCACCATTGCAATGTGAAATTGTCATTGTTATAAAAGGAAACACATTCATCGGTAGACCAGCTCATGGAGCAATGGTCGACAATGATATCACGGTATTCAAATGCGCCGATCGCATCTGCCTCTATTCCGGCCTCATCACCCATCCTGAAGCGCATGTACCGGATAATCACATTATTTGACCTTACATTCAGAGGATATTTCCTCAAGGTAATTCCATCCCCTGGAGCGGTTTGTCCCGCAATAGTGACGTCCCCCTGATTGAGGTTAAGCGCAGTGTTTAAGGTGATGGTTCCGGAAATTTCAAAGATCACCATCCTTTTTCCAGGCGTTGCCAGTGCAGCCCTCAGACTTCCCGGGCCAGCATCATTCAGGTTCGTTACCTTGATTACTGCTCCACCCCTGCCACCGGTTACATTTCTCCCAAAGCCTTCTGCCCCAGGGAAGGCATAGGCATTTTCTTCAATGGCTACTTCCCGGGAGGTTTTACAAGCCAGGGAAAGGATCAAAAGGAAAATAGCCAGTACAGATCTGCTTATCTTATTTTTCATTAGTGAATATTGTTTTTTAAAGGTGATGAAGCGATCATAAGCTTATATATTATGGATTGTAAGTGGTAAGCTTATGATGGTTTCATTAGTGAATATTGTTTTTTAAAGGTGATGAAGCGATCATAAGCTTATATATTATGGTTTGTAAGTGGTAAGCTTATGATGGTTTGCGTTGCTGAATACATTAGGGTCTCCACCTCGGATCTCCTGCAGTTGACCTTCCCGGAAATCCTGCATCTTTAATGGTAAAATTATTCTGTCCCGGATTAGTAAACAGGTCGGAAGATGGCCTGATATACGGGATCAGATTGGGTATAGGGTTTCCGCCATTCACATAATCTGATGTAGCGTAGTTGTTCAGTGCACTGATCAGATTATTGTTTACCCTCACACCTCTTGGAGAAGCATTTCCTTTGTTGTCCTTGCCCACACTGAAAATATTGTTGTTCAGGGTCACCCCTGCAGTCACGCCAAAATTCTCATAATCTATCAGGTATGTCCCCCCATTTGGTGCCCTGTAGAAAGTACAGTTTTCAATCAGTACCGCATTGGAAGCCTGTTTCTTACTTTGAATCACCAGCTCAGTTCTGCTGACCGTACTGTTCGTGATCCTGATATTTTCTACCTTACAGCTGACATTATCCACTGTAAGAATTCCATATCCGGAAATGCTATCCACTACAGAATTATTGATCTCAAAATTGTTAATCGTTGTTGCACCTGACTGAAGCCTTACCACGCCCCTGAAAATCTGCAATTTACAATTGTCAAATTTCAATTTTCCTATGGTTGCCGCATTCGAGTTATTGAACACATATTTACTGCTGTAATCACTTCCCACAATATTCACGTTCACAAAAGAAACGGAATCAATGACACTTCCTGCAGCAAAGTTTAGGTTACCAGTAAAATAGATGCTGGCCGGAACCTGGGAGAGCAGGTCATCACCACTGGCAATAGTCACCGTTTTACTCAGGGAGACCGTTGAGGTCACCGTATAAACCAAGCCCTTTTTCAGGATAATCAAACTTCCTGAAGGAGCAGTTGGCAGGGTATCCTGAAGCACAGAAGGTCTTCCGCTAATTTCCCTCAGATCAATCACTACTCCGCTAAAAGGAGTTTTGGTCGTATAGGTCTCATACCCTCTAAGTGTATTTCCGCTATACAGTTCTATGTCATAGGAAGTTGCCCCCGACAGATTGGTGATCACCTTATATTCATTCTGTATATCCGCAGCAGAAAGTGTAACCGTCTGCAGCAATGTACCTCCCCGCCGGTCATACACACGGATCTCCGTCACCGCAGCCCCACTACTTATCCAGCGCATGATCGCAGAGGTTTCGGTCACATCATTGATCGTGGCAAACTTTACTATCGTCGGAAATTTAGGTGTCTTGATTTCCCCCAAATAACCAAATTTCGAATTTTTTGAGGAGTCGGCATGGTTGGCCCTTACCTGAACCTGGTAGAGTTTGTCCCATTGCAACTCCTCAACCAGTGCTTTCGCAGAGTCAATTTTTACGGATCGGTCGATGGTCTTAAACGTATCCCGGCTCAGCTGTAGGGTATAGGATTCCGCACTTTTCACATCCTGCCAGGAGGCCTGTATAAAATTACCTGTAGTTTCCAAAGTTCCTTTTATCACAGGCCTGAACAACCTTGGTGCCTCTCCAAGGTCATCCTCCTTTTTACAGGAGCATACGATGGCCATCAGTAACAGAAAGGAAACATAGCCTCTTTTATTCATCTTAAAACTCTTCATAGAAAAAAAATTATTGGTATTCATAACCTTTGTTATTTAATGTTCCCAGACTGGCACTTACCGTTGAACTGTGCAGGGGAAGGATATAACGAACCGGAGTTAGCCCTGAATTGTCCTTATACCCTCTCCAGGAGGTCAGTACATAGGAAGACGGCCCGGAAGTTTTGGTATCATACAGGCCACTTAACCAATTGATCCTGGTATAACCATTGGGATTATCCCCCTTTGCAGGAGAGTCCTTAAGTGGCGGAATAACCGCTGCGCGTTTATATTTATTGTAAAACACCACGGTTTTATTGAAGGGCGCGGCCTTGGTATTGTCTTCCACAAACTTATAATAAAGTACATCGGGAAGGCCTGCATATTGCCCTACTCCCCCAACGGCATCGGCTCCCATAGCGCCCAGCACATTCCTGGTTTCTGCAACCTTACGACCATAAAGATTCCAGCGGGCAAGGTCATACTTCCGTAAGCATTCGCCACCAAATTCCCAGGCCCTTTCATTTACAATGGCGGTAAAGAACTGATCTTTTCCGGATAGGCCGGCAAGATATTGGGTCACCTTTTCCTGGTGCGCACTGGCCGGAAAGGCACGTTCCCTTACCCTCCTCAGCGCAGCTATGGCTTCTGCTGTGGGACCGTTTTTCAGTTCATTATCACTTTCCGCGAACATCAGCAGCACATCAGAATACCGCATGATCGGCCAGTTGATGCCGGTACCTTTGGCCGATTGTGAACCCGCCGGTGTAGGCATAAATAAGCGGTTCCATTTCCCCGGGGCAATGGCTGATACTGCTGAAGGGGTCTGCTGCAGTTTGCTGTCATAGAAAATAATTGAACAGGTTACGGGCAGCCGGGTATCCAGTGTATCAAAAGAATGGTAATAGGTAGGCGTCAGGCCAATGTAGGCACTACCGGATCCATAGGCATGTGTACCTGCATCAACTTTCACCCCATGGCACCAGCCTACGTCACCTGCGCCGGGTTGAAAGGCCACTTCAAACAGGACATCATCATTGGCCGCAACAATCCATTTGCTTTCATTTTCGAAAACCCTGGCAAAACTCGGATTAAGTGGCCGGTCGTATGTTTTCATCAGTTTATCACTGTAATCGTGCGCGATCTGGTAATAATCCTTATAATCATCTTTCCTGCGCATCACCATGTCAGGATATAACCAATATCCGCCACGCATTAAGGCCAGCCGGGCAATCAGGCCCATCACAAATTCCCTGTTGACACGCTCAATGCCATAAGTAATCTGTGAGGCACTTTTCATTTGTGGTTCAATTTCTATTAAGTCGCTGATCAGTGCCGTAAGGATGGTATCACGTCCAGTTCTCTTCAAATAAAGGTCATCACCACCTCTTGATGGTTTGCTAATAAAAGGCACATCTCCCCAATGGTTCATCAGCCAGTAATACCACAATGCACGTAAGGCCCTCGATTCCCCCTGTAGCTGTTGCATTTCAGGGTTGGATGCAATGGGAGAAGCCTGAATGCCTTCAATACAGATATTTGCTTTATTGATCGCACTGTAGGCATTGTTCCATACCGTTCTGAAATCCCCGTTGGCATCAGAAGCCTCGAAAGAAAAGATGTCGCGTCTGGAGTTATCCGGTTGTGTCCCTACACCTCCGGCTTCCACATCGGTATTACCGGTAAAAATATTGGATAGCCTTGAAGTGAAAGCATCCTGATTGAACATGGCATATACCCCATATACTGCTTTACTTGCGTCACTTTCCGTGGCGAATATATATTCCTGTGTGAAGGAAGATGGGGAATCTGTGTCCAGAAATTTCTTACATGATGCAAGTACGAGTAAGGTAATTGCAATAGCCAATAGTGTTGTATATTTCATGATATTGCTGATTTAAAAATTCACGTTAAGACCAAGGGTATAGGTTCTGCTTTTAGGATAGGCGGAGAAATCTACGCCAGGGGTTAATGCCTGGTAGGTTCCGCTTCTGGTTGCCGAAACTTCCGGATCATATCCGCTGTATTTGGTCCACAGAAAAACATTATAAGCGGTGCCGTAAACCCTGAGGGATGAGATACCGATTTTTGAAGTCAGGCTTCTGGGTAGGGTATAACCGAGTGTGACATAAGACATTCTCAGGAAAGATCCATCTTCCACTGCATCATCCGTAAATACCGGAGAGGCATTGCCCATGGAAAAGGGTGACCAGATGGTAGCATTGGCATTCAATGAGGCCAGCTGCGCAAGATCGGTCACGATAGCTCCATTCCCATCAATATACTTGAACCTGTTATCGTAATTGACGGTATTGAGCATATTTCCATAAGTCGTACGGTAGTACATATTGTACTGTATTCTGCCGGTATTGTATATATCATTTCCATATACCCAGTTGAAAAAGGTCGACACATCAAACGCTTTATAGCGGGCCGTTAATCCGAAACCACCGCTATGCTTAGGGATGGCACTACCGATGATCTGACGGTCCTGGTCTGCCGTAATGACCCCATCCCCGTTCAGGTCTTTCAGTTTCATTGTACCCGGGCGTATCCCAATAATTCCACCCATTGTACCCTCTGCACTCGCTATGCCAGGTTTGAGGATATATTTCCTGTTTACAGCATCATAGGAGGAAAAATCATCAGTGGTGTAGAAACCATCGCTGACATAACCGTACATAATGCCAATAGTGCTGCCCACCATCAGACGATAGTCATCCGCTGTTTTTAGATCTGTACCCGCCCAGTTAGAATTCACTGAACGCATATCATTGCCATCCAGTTTATCCACTTTCGGAATGTTTCTGCCGATGTTAAAAGAGCCGGATAGCTGGAAGTCTTTTTTATTGATAATGACCCCGTTCAGAGACAGCTCAATCCCTTTGTTGGAAGTTTGACCCACATTGATCAATTGTGTGGTAAAACCATTCTGCGCAGGAATATCATTGTTGACCAGCAAGTCTTTAGTGGTATTCTTATACATATCCAATGTACCCGTCAAACGGTTTTTAAAGAACCCGAAATCTAATCCGATATTTCTCGATATCGTCGTTTCCCATTTCAGGTCGGGGTTTGGCAGAGAGCCGTTGACATAGTTATAATAGGTCTGATTCAGTCCCCCGGCACCATAAGGCCGGTTTGCTGTAGGCTGAAAAAGAAGTCTCCAGGAATCATTGGTGATCCTGTTATTTCCTGCTTGTCCATAGCTTACACGAAGTTTCAGGTCAGACACCACCTTGATCTCTTTAAAAAACTGCTCTTCAGATACCCTCCATGCGAGGGAAGCCGCAGGAAAATATCCCCATCTTTTTCCCGGAGCAAATTTGCTGGAGCCATCTGCCCTTAAAGTAGCGAAGAGAATATACCTGTCTTTATAGGTATAATTGATCCTCCCGAAAACGGACAGCAGGTCCTCTCCCCTTATCTCTGTAGTTTCCAGCCGGTCGCTTGTTCCCAGGGCCATATTGGCGAAAAGTTTCTCCGGTGTAAGTGTCGCATCAAAATACTTCGCCCGGTTGAAGGTCCTTGTACCGGAAGTTGTATTCAGCTCCTGTCCCAGCAGGAAGTTGAGTTTACTGTGTTTGGTTTCTTTGAGGCTGTAATTTGCGGTATTGATCCAGCGGTACGTACTTCCTGAAGTAATTTCCTTTTCTCCCAGTGGCAGGTTATTTCCCTGGTCGCGTGCTACTCCGGTTAAGGGCCCATAATACCGCTTGCTATCCCCGTTTCTCAGGGTGGTTGCCAGTTCTGACCGGAGAAGAAGCCCTTTTATTGGTTTATAGTTCAGGGCGGCATTTAAGCTGAAATCCCTGTTTATCCTTCTCCTGTAATCCTGTGCCGTAAGTTCCAGCGGATCAATAATGCCTTTAAGGAACTCTTCATAATCATCATCACCGGGATTGATATCATTCGGATCGAAGACAATCTCATCGGCAAGTCCGTTGATGGGGCGGGTCTGTATCCCGTCAGCCACCCGCACACTTGCGCCACCGGAAGTCCCTGCACCATCAATCACATTATTGGAATACCGGGCAGCAAGGTTCAGCGTTAGTTTTTTAGAGATTTCATGGTCGAGCTTGAAATTGAAATACAGACGTTCTGCTGCCGATCCAGGCATCAACCCCTCATCTTTATTGTAAGTGGTATTAAAGCCCAGTTTGGTTTTCTCTGAACCTCCTGTTAAACTCAGGTTATGCTGTTGTGAGGTGACAGATCTTCCGAATAATTTATCCTGCCAGTCATTTCCCTTCTGGTATTTATACAATTCCAGGTCTTCATAGACACCAAAATACTTGGTAAAGTTCGTAAACTCAGAAGAAGTAGTGCCCCTTAACAAAGCATACTCGTACTGTGCCAATGCATACTCATAGGGAGAAAGTACTTCTAGCTTGCGCGGAAAATACTTCCCCTGTCCGTATGCATTATAGGATATGGCCGTCTTTCCTGCCTTGGGTGATTTTGTGGTCACAATAATTACACCATTTGCGCCCCTGGCACCATAGATGGCTGTAGAGGAGGCATCTCTCAGCACATCGACCGATTCAATATCCGTAGGGGCAATATTACTGATGTTGTCTACAATAAAACCATCTACGATATACAGTGGTGAATTGTCCTGGGTAATGGAGCCTCCACCCCTGATCCTGATCACGACATCAGATCCTGGCGCGCCTTCAACGGAAGTTACCTGAACCCCCGCTATCCGGCCTGTTAAGGCTTCTGCGATATTCGTTACCGGAGCTTTCTCCAATTCCGATCCTTTGATGGAGCCCACAGAACCCGCCAGGTCCTTCCTTTTTACGGTACCATATCCGATCACCACCACCTGGTCCAGACTGGATACGGTACTGGTGAGTGCTACAGTGAGATTCGTCTGTGAAAGAACGGCCACCTCTTTTGCTTTATACCCCACATAACTGACCACCAGCGTGGCTGGTGTGCCTGGCGGGAGAGAAATCTTAAACGCGCCGTTCCCATCTGTCTGGGCAGTAATGGCTGTCCCCTTAATTTTTATAGATACCCCTACAAGGGTTTCTCCTGTTTCCTGATCGATCACCTTTCCAGTAATCTGCTTCACTTGAGCAAATCCTGTAATGGCCGACAGATTCAGCAGGAGAAAAAATAGTAAAAGTTTTATTTTCATCAGAATGTAATTGTTTTTTAAAGGTGATGAAGCTATCATAAGTATGCTCATTGCTATTTGTAAGCGCTATGCTATGATGGTTTCATTTGAATCCAGTTGATTTTTAATGGTTATCAGGCTATCATTACAGTTTGCAAGTGCTGAGCTTAGGACGGTTTCATTATTTTTATAATCAAAAATGATTAGCCGGAGCCCTAAAGGAACACTGTATCAAAGCATTTTACTGACAGGCCTGTTGCTGATAAAATTTTGAGTTGATGATGAACCTGAAGAAGAATAGCTAATTGCGTTCCTGACCGGCATAGCAGGTGTTGGTCCGGCTTCCCGTACAGGAAGGAACCAAACAGGGTTTCATGTTTGATTTTTTTCATACTTGTTGACTTAACGCCCATCGCTGCACGATGAAAGAGATGGGAATGAATGTTTATATTTGGTTAGTTTTTGTCCGGCATAACTGCTGAACTATTGGTATTGTGCTATCAAAAATAGCCCTGAGAATACGGATACAAGACCAATTTTTGACTGAATGAGTTCAAAAATTGGTCTGCTTTGAGATTAAAGGAAATAAATGGTAGTTTTTATCCCTGTACTGCTGGAAGGATTCATTTCATCTGGCTGACAGCCCCCAATGAACAGGTCAACTTTTCCCAGACGACTGGTGAGGGAACCATTTTCAGTCACATAAGAAAGATCATCCTTGTCCAGATCGAAGCTGACGACTTTGGACTCCCCTGCGGCAAGACTGATCCGTTTGAATCCTTTTAGTGCCTTGATCGGCATCTTTATGTGTTTCTGCTGGTTGATAAGGTATAACTGGACAACTTCTTCTCCGGATAATTTCCCTGTATTTGATACCCTTACAGCTATCCTGAGGGATTTCCCCTTTGGCAAAGTTGCAGGTGCCTGAATCCTGTCGTAAGTAAAAGTGGAATAACTCAGCCCATAACCAAAGCCATAAAGGGCTTTCCCTTTGAAATAGCGGTAAGTCCTGTTTTCCATTCCGTAATCCGTAAAGGCAGCGAGGTCATTATCCTGCTCATAAAATGTCACAGGCAATCTCCCTGAAGGATTGTAATCACCAAAAAGAATATCTGCCACAGCGGTACCGGCAGACTGGCCGCCATACCATGCATTAAGGATAGCGGGTATATTTTTTGATTCCCATGGGGTAGCGATTGCGCTTCCGGTCATCATGACAAAGACAACGGGTTTTCCGGTCGACTTCAATGCTTTCATCAATGCAGTCTGTGCTTCGGGAAGCAGCACAGAGGTCCTGTCACCCCCTACAAACCCGGGGTCTTCCACCCGCATCGATTCACCTTCCAGTTCCGGAGAAATTCCACCTGCAAAAATAAACAAATCTGCATCCTGGTGTCTTGCCAGGAGGGATTTATAATCTGTCGTTACATATTTTCCGATATTAAATTTCAGATAGGCATTCCCGTCGCTCTGCCATGACTCCACCACCAAGCGGTATTGCCGGCCCTTCTTTACCATCAGGTTATGCCTTTTAAATTCACCTTTTTTCGTTCCCCAGTTATCCAGGATAAGCTCGCCATCAATAAACAGGCGGCAACCATTGTCTGCCTCAATTTCAAGGGACAGCTGCTGGTCTTCGGGTGCTGTGAATGTGGTGGTATAACGAGCCGAAAAATCATTTGCAATCAGGTTACCGATCACGGTTTCCCCTTCCTGCCACATGTGGTTCATATTTTGTTCTATTCTTGTGGCCAGGGCCTTACCACCCAGGTCTTTATTGTTGAAATACGCTGCCTGAATTCCAGGTTTGCCATCAAACTCAAATTTCAGCCCGGAACCGGAATAATCCAGCAGTTTATTGCTGGTGAAGGTAACGGCTTTCTCATATACGATATTCGTCTGCTGTCCCACCTTATCTTTTATTCCTCGTAAAACGGTGACCAGCTTCGAGGGATTGCCGTTATAATTGCCAAGAATAGACACCTGGTTATCTGCATTCGGACCAAGGACAACTATCTTCTTCAGGTTTTTACGGAGGGGAAGCAGGTGGTCATTCTTCAGCAACACCATGGACTGTTGCGCCATTTTCAGCGCATGGGCTGCATGTGCTTTGCTTTCAAGGACTGCAGCAGGTGTTCGGGCATATTTAACCTGATCAGCCGGATCGAAGAGTCCTAACCTAAAACGGATCATAAACAAACGTTTGACAGAAACATCGATCTGCTGCGCTGTGATCTTCCCATTTTTCACTGCCTGAACCAGGCTTAGGTAGGCACCATGGCCACATTCTACATCTGTACCATGGAAAACAGCATCAACAGAAGCCGATTCCGCATCGGGGTGTGTTTTATGTTTGGTGAAAAAATCCTCAATACCCGCACAATCGGAAGTAACGTACCCAGTAAACTTCCATTGATCGCGGAGGATATCGTTCATTAAAATATCGCTTGCACAGCAAGGTTGTGTCCTGAAGGCATTATATGCGCACATCACACCGGCAACCTTTGAATCAACGACCAGTTTCTTAAAGGCAGGCAGATAGGTATCCCACAAATCATATGCAGAAACGTCAATATCGAAATGATGCCGCAGTGGCTCTGGCCCGCTATGCACGGCATAATGTTTCGCGCAGGCCGCCGCTTTAAGGTACTTGGGATCATCACCCTGGAGTCCCCTGACAAACGCATCCCCAAGGGCAGTGGTTAAAAAGGGATCTTCTCCATAGGTTTCCTGTCCACGGCCCCAGCGTGGATCCCGGAAAATGTTTACGTTAGGTGTCCAATAGGTTAAGCCTACATATCTCTTGCCACTTTTTCCTGAGGCTATCGCCTGGTTATAAATAGCACGGCCTTCCAATGCGGAATAATCCGCCATGCGGAAAAGCGACGCGGTATCAAATGTTGCAGCCATCGCGATGGCCTGTGGAAAAACGGTCACCTTATAGGGGGTTCTTGCTACGCCATGTAAAGTTTCATTCCACCAGTCGTACCCGGGAATCCCAAGCCTGGGAATGGCAGGTGCTGCGTTTAACATCTGGGCAACCTTCTCTTCCAGCGTCAGGCGACTGACAAGATCGTCCACTCTTTCTTCGAATGTCAGCCGATGATCGTTAAACAGGAATTTCTGAGACTGGGCACTGACCAGTTGAAAACTGGTCAGAAACAATACAATTAAAGGATATACCTTACAGTTTTTGTTGAGCATTGGAATTAAATATTTGGTTAAATGCCTTTACCGGGCATCAACAAATCTAATTGCAGCAAGCTCTACAGGGATAAAAATCCAGGTTCAAAAATTGAGTGAAAGGGTTCAAAATTTGTTCAAAAAGGGAAATAAGACAAATTAAGATAGTATCTGTACATATAAAGCGCATTTATCATTTCGATAACTGTCCCAGTCTTTTTTTGGCCTGTTCATGCTGTGGGTTTAAATCCAGGGTACGCTTATAATAAGCTATTGCATTCCTGGTATCGTCAACAGCGTCATATCCTTCTGCCAGGCCAAAGGAAGCATCCGGACTTTCAGGATAAAGGTGCACATACAGTTTAAATATTTCCAGTGCCTCTGTTTTTTTATGTTGTAACAGCAACAGGTTATAGGCCCAGTTTTCCAGCTCTCTTTCCTGAAACTGAAATTTACTGTCTTTCTTCCTTATCTTTTCCATGAGCTGGATCGCCTTAGTATATCCTTGTTTTTCCAGCAAATGCCTCAAAGGCAAAACTGCTTCCGGCAGATTTCCGCCATTTGCTGATTTCAGTTCCGGATAATAAAAACCGGCAACTTCAGGGGCAAGATCTTCAGGTTGACTGGTGGCAAGATTGGTTAGGATCACTACTGCAAGCTGGTGATCCGGATAAACATAAAACCAAGACCTCGATCCCCCAATACCCGCCACCGCACGGGGAGCAGTATTTCTCCTGGCCACCCAACCGGCCGCCCAGCCAGCATATGCCCCACTGTTGAGTTTGCCCGCCTGCCACATCGTTTGCAATGAAGCAGGTTGAAGGAGCGTTTTGTTTTGCAGCATTATTATCCAATTGGCCAGCTCTTTGGCTGTACTGTTAATGCCGGCAGTAGCGCGCAATTCAGGAAATTCTTCCCAGCTGCGTTCCCATGTGTTATTTTTTACGAAATTCCTTTCTGTCACACGCGATAGCCTGTAGGTCGGTGCTTTGTCCATCACCACATCACGCGAATCCCCAAAGCCACTTTTTGTCATGCCAGCCGGATCAAACTGCTGTTCTTTTATGATCTGCTCAAAGGGTTTGCCGTTTAATTTTTCTATCATCTGTCCCAGCAAGACATAATTCGTCTGATTATAGCTCAGCTGAGTTCCCGGTTCAAATTCCATGGGATAGTTCCGTATGGCTGCTAATGCCTCAGGATATTTCAAGCCCCCGACAAACCCACCTTTTTTGTGGTCAATGAAATCGGGCAATCCTGAAACATGCGTAAGCAGCTGATATACTGTTAGGGATTGCCATTTATCCGGAAGGCTGTCCAGGTAATGGGATATAGGATCATTTAACACCATCTTCCCTTTCTCCACCAGTTGCATAATGGCTACTCCGGTGAATGCTTTAGTAGCGGAATTAATCGAAAACAAAGTACTGTCATTTACGTTCACCCGGTTTTCAATATTGGCCAGACCAAAAGAACGCAGTAGTTCCAGCTGACCATTACGGACCACGGCAATCTGTAAACCCGGAATTTTTCTCCTGGTCATTTCCGACTGTATAAAATTACTGATGCTGTCAGTTTTTGACTGTCCGCTCGCATGAACAGCAGACAGGAGAAATGTCAGTATACAGAAAGAGAAAAGTATTGTTATTTTCTTAAAGTCAGGATTCATTGCAGCTATGTTTTAGCTATAAGACACTGTTCTAGAGGTATTGTTACCAGTTGCAATTGATTTAGAATTCAGGTGAATGGTTATCAAAACCGCCAGCCGACATGAACTGCCGGAAAAATAGAAAACGATTTTTGTTTATACTTTTCCGTTCCTGCAACTATGTCCGCTGCATTGGGCGAATAAATCAAAGCTGCCCAGGGATTGAGGTAGAATCCCTTGTAATTGGTCGCCACATTTCCGAACATCCACCTGTACCCAACCCTTGCGCCAATATTCAGGCCCCAAATTAGCTGCTGATCAGGATCGCTCTTCAATTCTACTTTCTCTTTAGCATAGCTGATTTGAAGCCCCGAATGCCAGCCAGCAATTCTTCCGAAAAGGTAATCTGTCTTCAGGTCGAACCCGGAATGATATACAGAGAAGGCTTCATTCCCGCTGAACATATCAGGTTGTTGTATGGCAAAAGTACCCATACTGGTTCGGAAACTGCCATAGGTAATTCCGGCATGAAGAGAATACCCCTTAAGAATATAGGCCAAAGGGTCTGCTTCAAGTTCAAAGCCAGTGATTTTACGTTGTGCATAGGCTCCGGACTGAATACAATTTAAACTAAGGACAGAGAACAGGAAAATAAGTGATCGTAAAGTGTATTTGTTCATAGTAATTTTAGATGCTGGTTTGAATCCAAAACTAACCATGCTATTCAGGAGATGCACTTAACAAAAGATAAGAAATATTATTTTCTTGCCGTCCTCTTTCTTATCCTGCTCAGGGAAACCGGAGTAATACCAAGATACGAAGCAATGATATTTAATGGCACTCTTAAAAGCAGCTGTCCATGATCCTGTTCAAAATCCAGGTACCGTTCCTCCGGACTCCGCGTAATATGTCCAATAAAAACCTTTTGTGAATTGATAAAGCGTTTGTCAGCGATCATTCGCGTAAGTAAATTCATCTTTGGCATGGATTGATGCAAGCTATCGAATGCGGCCTTGTCAATGACGAGCAAGATACAATCTTCCAATGTTTCCAGTCCCTGTTCCGAAGGTTGTCCAGTGAGAAAGCTTTCATAACAACTGGCAAAATTACCCTCACTGAAAATGAAAGTTGTGGTTTCCTCTTCCTTCGTATTGATACAATAAAGTCTGAGTACACCCTTGATGACAAAATAAAGCCGGTTTTCTATACTTCCAATTACAGTGAGGGAACTTCGGGACGGAATTTTCACAGCAGAAAAAGCATTTCCGAGCTGTCTCATTTCATCACTGCTAAGGTCAATGATTTTCTCAATCGTTTCCTTCAAGGTTTCATACATATCCAAACTTAGGTATTTTTTTCAAAAGTGTTTTCAGGTCATATCAATGCATCGTTAATCCAATTGCGTGAATCCTAACGCATCATCTGATGGCTGATGTTGGCCTTACTGTTCGTCACAATTTATTGGGAATATTATTTAGTTTGTACTAACTTGGTTCACACAAACCAGATCAACCCATGAGCAGTCATACAAGAGAATTATCCGCAGCGGATCGCCAATCACTGATGGAAATATGGAAAGTACGTTTTGAAAAGCACAGAAATCGCCATCCAGATCTGGATTGGGCTGCTGTCGCCGCAAAACTGGAGATGCACCCTGAAAAAATGTGGTCACTTCAGGAGATGGAAAGAACTGGCGGTGAGCCTGATGTTGTGGGTTATGATGAAAGTAAGGATGAATATATTTTTTATGATTGCTCAGCAGAAAGTCCTGCAGGCCGCAGAAGTACCTGTTATGACCGGGAGGGATTGGATTCCAGAAAAGAGCACAAACCGGCAAACAATGCTATGGATATGGCAGCGGCTATGGGGATTGAGTTATTAACGACAGAACAATACCAGTCACTCCAGAGACTCGGAAAGTTTGACGCCAAAACTTCAAGCTGGGTGCAAACCCCTGCTGATATCAGAAACCTTGGCGGTGCCCTGTTCGCAGATTTTCGCTATGGGACTGTTTTTATCTATCATAACGGGGCACAATCTTATTATGCAGCAAGGGCATTCCGCGGTTCACTAAGAGTCTGAATTTTTTAGTTCAACCCTATTACCGTTCTGCTCGTATTCTGCTGAGCTGAGTGGGTGTCACAGCCAGATACGAAGCGATATGGTGCAGCTTTAAACGGGTCAATAATTCTGGATAGGCTTTTTCAAATGCAAGGTAACGCTGTTTGGCGGTATCAGATTTGAGCCTGATTTCCCCTTGCTCCTTCTCAACGACCCAATGGCGTTCCAGATATGCAATATAAAATGCAGAAACATCTTTGTAATTCTTCAGCAGCGATTTGAACCCTTCAGCTGAATACGTGAGTAATGTTGTATCTTCCAGCGCCTGAATAGAAAAAATTCCAGGTTGCTGCTGAATTAATGCACTGGTAGAAGTAACCAATGAATTTTCTGCAAAAAACTTCTTCGTTACCTTTTTACCTTCCGTATCCAGGTAATCATAGGATAATAAACCTTTAGTAACAAAGGCGATTTTTTTAGGCACAATGCCTTCCTTCAGAAAGTAATCTCCCTTTGTAACTTCCTCAACTCTCAACAATAAGGACCATTCGGCTTTAGCTTCCGGAGAAATGGTTGTATAACGCGCTATATATTCCCAAAATAATGTCATTCGTCACAAAGGTTGTCATTTTTGTCTTGACAACAGCTATGCGAATGCGCAGTAGCGCTCAAAAATTAAATGAAAATCTTTTTAATCCACTCCAGATCAACAGGCGCATGTGCTCCCATAGATATAAAATACCGCGTCTGCCAGGCTATGGTTTTTGCTGCCTGCTGGCTTTCCGCCTTATCCCATGGCGGATAAACCCTGATCCCCCGCTTTCCTTCCCTGCCATTTGAACTAATGATTGCTTTCTCTGCCAATACAGCTTTAGGAAAAATAAATTGCCCGACTTCTTGCCCGCCGCATGCCGTAATCACGATGAAGTCAAAATGGTCTGAAAAATCAAAAGGGGTAGTTATTCCCTGCGCATTTCTTTTCCATATGGTTACAAACTGTCCGGTTTTCGTTGGCGTAATTTTAGATTTCCTGTGATGAATCAGCTTTCCATTTAAGACAAAGGAACATGCAGCGTAGGCTTTACTTTCAGTATCGAACACCGGATCCGTCAGTTTAAATCCACATTTGTGATATACCAGTTCAATGGATGTTTTCAATTCTTCAGGAAAGAAATTCAGTAAGTTCAGGTCTTTCGCTGATGTCATTTTAAATAGGTTTTATGTTGAATCTCTGTACCGGTAGCTGCAGATCAAAAAGACCTTAAGACCATTCCGGTTTATCCGAAGGGAGATGGCGTGTGATCAGGTAGTAAGCCATTTCAGCTTCTGGTCTTTTAATGTTTTCCATACGGCTTAATCCTACCTTTAGCAGCACCTTTTGCGAACCCGTATTATTTAAATCAGTCACCGCTACAACCTCGTTTGCAGTTGTATTTTTGAAAATATAAGCGATTAAAGCACGGCTGATTCCTGTCGCATATCCCCTTCCCCAGTATCTTTTATGTAAAGTATAGCCAATTTCAATCTGACCGGCAACATCCTCAAAATTCCGGACAAGGCACATGCCTATAAAATCATGGGTTACCACGTCAAATACTCCAAAGCGGCCAAAAAAACCATTTTTATAATCCTCCAAAGCAATACCAAATAATTCTGCATAAAGCTCAGGAGACCGGTAAGGAAGATACTTTGTGACCTCCGGGTGTTCAAAGAGCTGCACAAACAATTGCTGTTCCTCTGGTTTAAATTCGCGGACAATAATATTCTTGTTTTCGTATATGATTCGCATAAAAGTTTCTATGTACACAATATAATAAAAATGAGGCTGTATCAAATTAGATGATGCAGCCTTTTTTATTTTAATAAGTTTTGTACCATCTTTGGACACCAACGCGTTCATTTGCATTTTAGTCATCTGATTTTGAAAAAGGTCAATGAAACAGCTCTTTTAGGCTGCTTTTTTTCTGATATTTTGTGCAATTGCGAGTAAGCCCCATTCGATGGCCACTTTTTCCTTTCCACGAAGCCTAAAGCGGCGGAACCCGTGGTTCTGTTTGATATTTCCGAAGACAGGTTCTACATCATAACATCGTTTCTTTCGCCGCTGTATTCCTTCTTCGCTGTTCAGCTTTTCGAATGCGTTTTGCTTAAGCCTGTTCAGGTTTTCATTGATTTCAATGATGCGGTTCTCTTTTGATTTATGGCAAACTGCTCTCATAGGACAGTTTTCACAATTCCTTGCCTGGTATCTTTTAAGGGTTTGCTTAAAGCCTGTTGTCGTCTTTTTTGTGTAAGACCCGAGTGACAGCATTTGCTGGCCCATCGGGCAGATATAACAATCCTGCTGCTGGTTATAAAAAAGCTTGTCTGCCCCAAAAGGAGATTTGCTGTTGTACTTACCCTTCTGCTGTTTATCGAACATGCCATATTTCACAAAAGCCTCGACTTTCTGATCTTCCAGCAGTTGGTAGTTTTCCTCAGAACCATAGCCTGCATCTGCTGTAAGTTTCTTTGGTGCTTTTCCAAAGCTGCTTACGTGTTGTTCCAGGTGGATCTTCAGGGTAGTCGTGTCGGTTGGGTTGGGATGTATCGTGTAATTGACGATAAACTGGTTAGAGGTAGATATCTGTACATTATAGCCGGGCTTCAGCTGTCCGTTTTTCATGTGGTCTTCTTTCATCCGCATGAAAGTAGCATCAGTATCTGTCTTGCTATAACTGTTTCTCTCGCCCAAAATAGCCTCCTGAGCTTCATATCTGGCTATATTCTGCGGATAATTTTTAGTTACATACTTTAGCTTATCCTTCACTTTCTTGTCTATATCTTTCCGCCCGGCAAGCTTTTCATTCAGCTGCTCTACAGCTTGCTTTACCTTCTCACTATCAATCTGTTTAAAATCAGGCGGCTCAGGCATCTTGTCTTCATCACTGGCCACCTGTTGCGCATATTCCCAAATGTGGGTCAGCTGCTTTTTCATTTTTTCCTTATTGGTCTGAATGGATTTCTTCCAGACAAAAGTGTACTTGTTGGCACTGGCTTCGATCTTAGTCCCGTCGGTATTGATTTCCTCAATGCTTAATAAGCCTTCAGCGGCAAGTAGTTTTACCACATCCTCAAATACACTGCGAAGGGCATGTTTCAGGCGTACACCCCGGAAACGGTTGATGGTATTGTGATCTGGGTAGCTCATGGAGCTCAGCCACATAAAGTAGATGCTTTCACGGCAAGCGGCAGCCAGCTTACGGCTCGAATAGATATTGGTGAGATAACCATAAACCAGAACTTTAAGCAAAAGTTGGGGATGATAGCTGGAACTGCCTTTAATGTGGTAGGCTTTTAGAAGAGGTTCTATACTAATCTTATTAATCACCTCATTTACAACTCTAACAGGATGGGAATCAGGAATTAATTCATCAAGAGTGGGCGGGATGGCAAGAATCTGCTGTTGGTTATAGGGCTTAAATACGGGTTCTCTGATTGCCATATCTAGTGTGTTTTAATACATTAAATATATGAAAATCAAATAATTGAATCAATAGTGCTGCGAAAAATGTTATAAAAAATAAGCAGAGACAGAAGCTATAAATAAACAAAGAGGCTGATCATGATTTATGATACAGCCTCATTTAATCCATTTCAACAGTTTCCTTCAATCCTGGCAATTTAGGTATAAAGCAGGTCTCTTATTAAGGATTTTTCAGGTACCTGTAAATATCACTATTCGTTGATAATACAACAGATGTCTTCTCACTGAAAGTATGCTCAAGGGTCTCCATAGACTTTAAAAAGCCATACAATTCCCTCGATTGTGCAGATTGATTATAGGCAGCAGCATAAATAGATGCGGCATTCGCATCTGCCTTTCCCTTGATTTGTTCTGCACTTTTAAAAGCTGCAGACTGGATATTTTTCAGTTCACGGTCTTTCTCCCCGTTGATACGTGAGGCCTCACCCTGTCCCTCTGAACGGAACTTATCAGCAATTCGGTAGCGCTCACTTTTCATCCTTTCATACACCTGTGTTTGCACCTCCTTCACATAATTCACCCGTTTAAAGCGGAAATCAAGAATCTTTATTCCAAGTTCCTTGGCCTGTTTGTTGGCTGAAGCAATGATCATTTCCTGCATCTTATCTCTGCCCACAGAGATTACGGTCAGTGAATCGCCAAGCACTTCGCCTATAGAATCCAGTTCAGGTTTTCTATTGGTACTTCTGACCAGTTCTTCTATATTATTCTTTGCCACCACATTCCTGGTCTCTCCATCCAAAATATCGTCCAGTCTTGACTGTGCCCCACGTTCATTCGTCAGTCGTTTGAAAAACTGAAGCGGATCAGTGATTTGCCAGCGTGCATAGGTATCTACAAAAATAAACTTTTTATCCTTGGTAGGCACCTGGTTAGGGTCGCCATTCCATTCCATATACCGTTTTTCAAAAACATTCGCCGTCTGTATAAAAGGAATTTTCATATACATTCCGGGTTGGGTAATTACTTTGCCCACCGGTCTCCCAAACTGGGTGATCACCACTTGCTCATATTCTTTAACGGTAAACACACAAAGTGTAAAACTGAGGAATATAAATATTCCTGCCGCTATCATTAATTTATTTCTATTGCTCATTTGTACCTGGTTTTTGATTCGCCTTATTTAACTGCATCTGAAGTAAGGGCAATACATTTGCCCCATGTTGGTCGCTCACCAGCACATTTCCTGCTTTGGACAGGATTTCAGACATTTTTTCTAAATAGATCCTTTTCTTTGTGACTTCCGGTGCCTTGGTATATTGATGATAAAGGTCATTAAACCTCGCTACTTCACCCTGAGCATTATTTACACGTTCTATCGCATAACCTTCAGCAGTTTGGATCGTTGCTTTGGACTGGCCACTGGCTTTGGGAATCACTTTATTGTATTCTGATTTCGCCTGATTGATTAATGTTTCCTTTTCCTGCTGTGCCTCATTCACGGCATTAAAAGCAGCTTTTACAGGATCCGGTGGATTTACATCCTGTAACACTACCTGTTCAATCTTTATTCCCATTGAATAGTCATTACAAACTTCCTGGATCAGTTCCTGAAGTTTTACTGTAATTTCGGAACGACCAATGGTCAACACCTCATTCACCGTTCTGTCACCAATAATCTGCCGTGTGGATGCTTCAGCAATATTACGAAGTGTAGTTTCCGGATCTCTCACCTTGAACAGATAGTTATAGGCATTGTTGATCCTGAACTGGACTACCCATTCTACATCGGCCAGGTTTAAATCACCAGTTAACATCAGGGATTCATTGCTCACCCCATCTTTTGAATATTGAGATCTGCCCCCATTTTCTTCACTCCTGAAGCCAAATTCCAATTTTTGCTGCCTTTCTGCCGGTACTTTGTGTACTGTTTCCGCAAAAGGCAGCTTCAGGTTTAATCCCGGCTCCAATTGCCGGGTATATTTTCCAAATCGTGTAATTACGCCCACTTCCTCTGTACTGATCTGGAAAACCGAATTCCATAGTATAATAACAACCAATAGTCCCAACAGGATCTTATCCACATTGGGCATAATTTTCATCCGCACTGTTCTTTCAAAACCGTTTAAATCTTCTGTAAAGTTTGTACTCATTTACCTTAATTATTTAGTGACATCACTTAAAGGATATGATCTCCTGAAAGCTGTTGAAGATCATCATGACTAAAATGAATATAATTTAAGGCGAAGCATCTTTAGCCTAATGAAGAAGAATATTGAAATTATATACAAAATAGAGTCATTATTTAACTCAACAGCTTAAAATAGTAATTTTATATCAAATTAAGGCACAAAAAGTAAAAATAAAATTGATGAATTTATAGAAGCCCCTACAATTGCAGGGTCTTCTCTATCCCAATATGGTTCAGAAAATATACATCATGGGATACCACAATCAACGTTCCCTGATATTCCATGACCGCCGCCGCGAGGATGTCAATGTTCTGCATGTCGAGATTATTCGTGGGCTCATCCAGGATAATGATGTCAGGGGCTTGCTTGCAGATCGTCAGACAAGCAAGACATAGACGCATCCTTTCTCCTCCACTCAGTATACTGCAGGGTTTATTCCATTCCTCTTTGGAGAATAAAAACCGGTTGAGCCTTATTTTGATTTCATGTTCCTGCAGATCGCCGGTATTATAGATTTGTGCCTGCCCATACACACTTAACTGATCATTGATAAGGGAATACTCCTGATCAATATAAACCGATAAATTATCCGACCGGTACACCGAACCTGTATGAGGTTCCAGATTCCCCAGGATGATTTTTATCAACGTAGTTTTACCTGAGCCATTCTTGCCCTTTAGAGCGATACGTTCAGCACTTCGGATATGAAAGCTGAGATCTTCAGGCCAAAGACGTTCCTGCCGATAGCCGTAGTTCATACCGGAAGCAGTAAATAATATTTTACCTTTGTGTAATGAAGAGCGATCAAATCCGAACTTCATCTTGTCCAAACCAGGCTGAGCAGACCTCAGTTCACTCAACTCTTTAGCAATGCCTCCTATTTTTTCCTCATGAACTTCCCGGATCTTTGAACTGCTGTTTTCTGCACTGTTGCGAAGTGTATTCATCATGATGCGCGATACACCAGATTTCTCCTGTTTCTTTTTCCCCCTTGCATCCAGTTTCTGCTGCCGCTCTGCAGTTTCCCGCTCTTTTTCTTTTGCTTTTCGCAACGCTTTTTCCCGGTTTTGGATGCTCTCCTTTAAGGTTTGATTTTCAATCTGTTTCTGTGTGTCATAAAAGTCATAGTTGCCCCCATAAACGCTTATCCCCTGTTGATTCAATTCACAGGTGGTATCCATGAGATTCAACAGCTTTCTGTCGTGACTCACCACGACCAATGTACTGGATGTCGACTGGATAAACCGGTATAACAATTCCCGGCCAGGTAAATCGAGTTGATTGCTGGGTTCATCCAGCAAAATTAGTTCAGCCTGATGAATTGAAATTCCTGCAAGAAAAACCTTTGTTTTTTGACCGCCACTCAGCATACCCATGGTAGCGTTAAGATCCAGATCTGGCAATTGCCAATATTCCAGGGCTTCCCGGCAACGCTCCTCAATCGTCCAGTCGTCGTTGAGCAGAAGATAATTCTCTTCTGTTACTTTACCATGGAGTATTTCTTTAAGGGCATTGATTTTTCCTTCCACACGCAATGCCTCTGCAATGCTGAGTTGATTGATCTGACCCAATAGCTGTGGAACATAATAAGGGGAAACTTTTGCAGTTATTTTTCCGCACGCTGCCGGCAACTCCCCGGCAATAATTTTTAATAAGGTAGATTTTCCGCAGCCATTATTGCCAATCAAGGCAATTTTCTCCTGCTGGTTCACATTCATGTGGATATCCCCGAAAAGCAATTCTTTGTTGGGATGTATATAGGAAAGGTGCTGAATATTAAGCATAACTTCTCTCTTTAAGGATGAATAAATAAGCAGACCACCTATGAAAATGGTTAGCTGTCTATTGTTTTCTGAAAGAAATTATTTTATCACATAGCTGTTTATTGAATTCTTTTGCAAATATACAAATATAATTTTTACAACATATGGCAAACCCGTATCTGATCAAAGTGGGCATCAGAAACAGGTCGCTAAACCTGCTTAACTGAAATTTAATTATAAGTTTGTATTTTATCATACTATAGTTTGTAATATTGACCTTCAGGGATTCAGGAGAAAATGGAAATTACCAGTACGATTTATTTTATCAGTGGTTTGGGTGCAGACAGAAGAGCATTTAACAAACTCGTTTTTCCGGAGGGATACAGGCATATCTACCTCGACTGGATTCCTGCATTGCCCAATGAAACCTTATCGGAATACGCAGGACGATTGGCATCAGGAATAGATACCAGCACTCCATTTTACCTGATAGGATTATCTTTTGGAGGTATGCTGGTCACAGAAATGGCCAGGAAATTAAATCCGGTACATGCTTTTGTGATTTCCAGTACCCCTACCTACAAAGAAATACCATGGTACTTTAGGATGGCGGGAAGCCTGGGCCTGGAAAAACTGTTACCCATCAGTCTGTTTAAAAAGGGAAATGCCATAGGGCTTAAATTTTTAGGTGCTAAAACAACAGACGAACGTGAATTACTCCAACAGCTGATTATTGACAGTGACCCATACTTCATGAAATGGGCGTTAACCTGTATCCTGAATTGGAGAAATACGGAAAGACCTTCAAACACCATACATATTCATGGTACAGCAGATCATATTTTACCGATGAGATACACTATAAAACCTGATATTATTATCAATGGAGGCGGACATTTTATGGTGTACGCAAATGCTGCAGAGATCATTGCTGCAATTCTCCCGAAGTGCAGTTAAACCATTTCCCCCATGATTATCTTCTTAGTTTGCAAGATGGCATGTTCTTTGAACCTCTAATTCGGCAACCTTGAAGATAAAAAGTAAATGATTAAAAACACGCTCCTCCTCCAAATCACCCATGCGGGATACCTTTTTATTGCCATTATTATTTTATTGATTGTCCTGTTTAAAATCTGGCCTAAGGAAAAAAGAAATAAAACACTTTTATCTCTTTTTTTCTATTTGTTTTTTGGCTTGGGGGCCATCCTGCTTTTAGTCCTACTAGGCGGAATGGGTTATTTTGTTTACCTCAGGCTTTTTACCCACGAAAAAGATGAGGCGCCATTGTGGGCAGTGCTTTTGTGTATATTCTTCCTTTCGGTGATGGTCCTGGTGGTGGTTGGTCAGTTATTCAAAGGTAAAACCGCACATAAAGAAGGAAAAACAGACTTTGATGACTTGCAGGAAGCTTTACTTACCCCGCATGAGGTAATCAGGCTCAATTTAGTGGCCAAGGGACTTACCCGTGCGCCGGAAGATCTGCTTAAATTCAACAACTTGATTTCGCTGGATCTGAGTAATAACCAACTGGATACCTTACCGCTGAAGCTTGCAGGGTTAAAACACCTGGCTTCTGTGAAATTATCAAATAACCCTATCTCTGATGAAGAACGCTCCAAAATAAGGCGTGCATTCCCTCCCGAACTGGAACTTATCTTTAGAAATTAATATTCAAGCGGCCATCCTATGAATGAATTGATCAACTTTTTCTACAACCAGCCACTCGAAATACCCCTGCTTATCTTTCTGCTAGTATTCAGCGAGGGGATTGCCTTGTTTCATACCATCGTTTTCAATCATTTATATGGATGGAAAGCCAGACCAAAATTTTTGTTCTTCCTTCTTGACCCGCTCCTTGTTCTACTGGCCTATCTCGTACGACCAGGTTATGCCCTCATGGCCATAGCCCTTCTTTTTGTCTCTCTATTTCTATTGGCTGTCATCGGAATGATCATTTCCTCCATCAGATCTGGCAAGGAGCAAAAAGCAGGACAGGAACGTTTCAACGCAAAATATCCATCGGCACCACAGGAAAAAAGAAAAATCGTCTGGTTGAACCTGGGAATGCTGGCCTTTATCGGTTTTGGATGGTGGTTATTTTCCGAGGGGAGACTATCCCTCCTGTTATTGATCATTCCTGCATTGATCCTGCTGGATGCTATATTTCTGCCTACTGCAAAATCAAAGTTTTATAAATTACAGGCCGTCCTGCCGACATCCAAAATGAATGCCGTAGCTATGGGACTTGTAGAAGTAACCGGAGACCTGGTGGAAATATCTCCGATCCTCTCCCCTCATTTTAATACCCCTTGCATCGGTTATGCGATCCGGATCGAGCAAAGAGGAAAAAACAATGATGGAGAAACAACCTGGAGTACCATTCACAGCGAAAGTAAGACAGGCTTGTTTAAAATAAAAGACGAAACAGGTATGGTAGATGTAAATGGTGAAGGACTGGAGTACTATATCAACCGGGTAGACAGGGAAGCTGTCAGCGGAGATAAACGGTATTCGGAAACCTACCTGAAAAATGACGATTACCTCTTACTCATCGGTAAAGCCATCAGCAAGAATGGAGAAACCCTGATTGTCAAAGATGAGCACCAGAAGGTATTTGGTGCTGCCTTTCCACATGAAGTAGCAATTAAGAATAAGTTCGGTCCATTGTTGAAATCTTTTTTAAGCACTTTGTTTTTTATTACCTTGATTATCATTTATATCATTATATCCTAAACCTATGACTGCACAAAACATCGCCCTGATTGTAGGGATACTCCTTCTTATTATTGCCTTCAGTTTCTTTATCGGTATGTATAATAAACTGGTTATGCTGAAGAACAATGTAGAAAAAGCATTTATGAATATTGATGTGATCCTTATGCAAAGGGCAGAAGAAATTCCTGAGCTGGTAAAAATCACCTCAAAATACATGGAACATGAGCAATCAATATTCACGAAACTTACGCAGTTGCGAACGTCTTTTCTGAAGGCTACAAGTGCGGATGAAAAAATAGAATATGCGGCTGAACTGGCAAAAACCACAAAATCCCTTTTTGCGGTATCAGAGAATTATCCCGACTTACTGTCCAACAATAACTTTATAGAACTGCAGCGCAGGGTTTCCCAAATGGAAGATAAGATTGCAGACCGCCGTGAGTTTTACAATGACAGCATTAACCTTTACAACATTGGGATAGAAGAATTCCCCAACCTGATACTTGCGGGACTGCTGGGGTACAAACAAAGGGCACTTTTCAATGTTTCACCAGAAGAAAAAGAATATCATGGCATTCAGCTTTAACGACTTCTTCGGTTACGAAAAGGTGATCAATGCCCATCCCGATCTGGTGTTGATTTACGGTTTTACAGGGATCATATTCGGATTGCTGGCATTGACCTTTATTGCTTTCATTCTCCGTAAAATACATTTCCATGCTATTGTTGAGCACCTGATTGCCCCGCTGATGTGGGTGCTGATGCTTTCCTTTGGTATCGCAGTGATTCCTACGTTGGTATTGTATTTTCTGGCGAACAATGTCAGCGGTGTAAAGCTGATCTATTGCTGGATGACCATCCTTTCCGGGATGACCTTTTTCTGTTTCATGAATGATGCCATGATCAAAAAATGGATGAGTACCTCAAAAAGATAGGGACTTACTTTTTTGAAGCCATGTACAGTTGTTTCCCGTAGATTAGGAAGGAAGCATTTATCCTCTTGCGGAACCTTTCCGGAACCACAGAAAAGTTGAAGACGAAAGGTTCCAGGTCAGAATCCTGAGTGAAAATCAGCGCATTACATGAAGTCGGCACTTTAAATTTCAACTTTTCCCCGCCAATAATGATTCGGTAATATCCCCTTCCCTCCCAGTAATAACAGTTTCCTGCACCATTCGGATTACCAAATCCACGAAAAGGATTCAGGCAGTGTCCGTTAAATTTATCCCTTGAAAAATGGCTCATATAAATGGGTTGACTGTCATCCAGCCAAGGCTGAAAAGGTAAAATTACATCTTCCAGAAGCAGGCAGGAACTCAATAGTTCAGGATTTTCCTGTCCCGGGAAGTCTACTTTAGAAATGGTTGTGCCTTTTGAATTTAGGGTCAGCAAGCGGCTTTTCCCATCCTGAACATCCCCTCCTTCAGTTACACTATCCTCTACTGCCACAACTTTAAAATGAAACGATACGGTATCCAGATAAACCTGTCCGGAATAATTTAAATAATTTGGTGGATCCGGATGCTCCATATCTACCTCTCCATTAGCCAGTAACTTCAGGGTATCTGTGTGTTGGGAATCGATCACACTACTTTTAGCCTCCCGGTACCCGGGTCTTCCAGGCAGGTCTATTCTCTCCAGTTTAAAATGTGCAGAAGAAATATCCTCTCCTAAATTTTTATAACTCATGTTATAAAATAAGCTGATGAATCTATTTACACCCGATACGAGATAGGGAAAAATTATAAGAAGCGTAATGGCTAATAACCATTTATAGCGTTTTTTCAACAGTGAATATTTTCTTTTTAAAGGTGATGAAGCGATCATGTGCCTATTTATTGCTGTTTGTAAGCAATAGACGCATAATAGTTTCATGGGTAAACTTGTTTTTTAGTTTACAATGTACGTAAATTCCTCAAAAACAAAATTCAATTGGCAGGAACAATAAGGCAAAATACTCCTCGTAATCCACATCCTGTTAATTTTTCTGAAATTACATGACTGATGATCAGGTTATCTCGTATCTTAAGGGCATATGATTATTTAATTCATCAAATTGCATTATGGAAAAGTTTGATAAAAGAGTGGATCAATACATCGCGAAGAGCGCAGAATTTTCACAGCCTATTCTTATTCATCTTCGTGATCTGGTGCACAAAGCCTCAGCAGATTTAAAGGAAACCATGAAATGGAGTTCACCATTTTTTGATTATGAGGGACCGGTATGCCAAATGGCAGCATTTAAGCAGCATTGTGCTTTTGGTTTCTGGAAATCAGCCTTAATGGATGATCCGCACCAGATCTTAAACCAGCAGGCCGATACAGCGGGAAGTCTGGGACGCCTCATGAACCTGTCCGATCTACCTGACGATGAAATCCTTATACAATATATTCAGCAAGCTATATCCTTAAATGTGAATGGCATAAAAGCCTCGCCGCGGCCAAAAGTAAAAAATGAACATGAAACAATGGAAACTCCTGCATATTTTCAGGACAGACTCAATGAAAGTCCTCTTTCAAAGGCCAATTTTGAGAAATTCAGTCTCTCTCAGAAAAAGGAATATATTACCTGGCTGGAAGAGGCAAAAACAGAAGTGACGAGAAACAGGCGATTGGAAACGGCTCTTGAATGGATCAGTGAAGGGAAAATAAGAAACTGGAAGTACACATAAAAAGCCTGTAAACAGTTAACCTTTTCATATCTGCCAGAGCAGGAAAACCTGAGGTTCACCTGCAAATGACTAACCTATCTCATTTTAAATAGGATAGCTATGCCCTTTGTCTGTTCAGCCATTTCCTCAGCGGTTCGTCATACCATTTTAAACAGGCGTAAGCAATACCCACGCTAACAATCAATGCAGCCAGGCCATATGGCCAACCCTGCCCAAGGGATATTTTATGCGTAGCGACCCAACCCGTATAGATATAGATCAGCGGATAATGTGTAATATAAATCGGATAAGAGATATCACCTAAGAATTTACACAGCTTTTCCGACAGTTTATCCTTCAATATTCCACCGGCACCAATATAGATAATAACCGGGAAGATGAAAATAATACTGAGGGAATCATATAAACCATTCATCCATAGATGTTCGGATCCACCTATTCTTGGCATTGCAAAAACTACGATTAAAAGTAAACTGCTCCAGAAAAATGCATTTCTTACTGTCTTCACTTTGATAACGCGGCAGAGCAATAATCCTGCAAAAAAAGGATACATCAGTCGCGTGAAACCGATCCGCAACTGCAGCCCATCAATAGTCCAGCCACCTATTACATCTCCCGCCGGAGAGCTGACTGCCAGATGGATCAGCGCAAGACCTGAAAAGACCACTAAAATACTTAATGCCAACTTAGAAAACTTCCTGACAAACAATGCGTACATCATGTTGGCGATATATTCAAAAAATAAAGACCAGCCAGGTCCATTAAGTGGATGCATTTCCTGCCAGCCACGAATATCCATGCCTGGCGTAACTGGAATCAGCGTAAATCCGATAACCATGATCAGCATCAATTGCCATACCGGCACTTCATGTATGCCTGGCCACAGTACAGAATCCTGGAAATAAAAACCCAAAGCACCAATAATAGATCCCATCACCACCATAGGTTGCAGGCGTATCAGTCTCCGTTTAAAAAAATCCCTGACTGTTAATTTGTGCCAGCGGTCATCATAGGCATAGCTGATCACAAAACCAGATAACATAAAGAAAAAATCTACCGCCAGATATCCATGGTTGATGATCAGGTCTAAATGGCTGGTGGCATGTGCTTCAAAGAGGTGAAAGATAACGACAATGATGGCTGCTACACCACGCAAGCCGTCCAGAATCATGTAATGTGGTTTGGAGATGACGGAAGCACTATTCATTAAAATATTTTAAATGGTTTAAGGATGATCATTAAGGGATCAAAGCAGGGGTATAAATGAATTATAGTCCCCTTTCCAAATCTAATACAATTATTGAAGGATCATATCCTTCACCTATAAATTTGTAATGAACTAGATATAGGGTATAACAAGTGGATGTCAAAATAAACAGAAACACGACATTGATCAGGCAATACCTGTCAGGAAGTATATCTTTACCGCATGATACAATTTAAGCGAACAGATCATATCATGATCACCATACCTGAGGGCTCTTCTGCGGAAGCCAGAGCATTTTACGGCAATACATTGGGGCTGATTGAAATTCCGGGAAATCATCCCAGTGGTGCCATATGGTTTACTATTGCAGATATTGAACTCCATTTAAGAGAAGAAAAAGCTGGAGCGGTATCAGGCAGGCACGCGGCCTTTGAAGTCATTGATCTGCCAGCGGCTAGAGTCTATCTGGAAAGTAAAAACATTGATATTCAGCTTTCCTCTGACATTCAGGGTAGAGATCGGTTTTTCTTTAGGGATCCTTTCCACAACCGCTTTGAATTACTTGAATACAAACGAAGCTGATCATTAAACATTCGACTAAAGGATGCTGAATGACCTCTGTTTCTATTCGGTAACTGATCGGAAAGTGTTCGGCTAGCATGCCAGTTTAATCCGAGCTGACTCCCAGTTACTACCCCCTGAAATCAGGAGAAAACTGGGAATAAAGTGGGAATATACTGGGAGTATACAGGGAAGTTGCCCGAGTAGTGAAGGACGACGGGCCGAATAATGTTCGAAGAATACAGCCGCTGATCTGCTTTATTTTGTATGAAATAGATTTACATCGTAGATGTAATCTACCTCAATTCATGAGAAGTAAAATAAATATTCTATAATTATTTCTCAGGAAGGACCAAATTTTTTAGCCCGGTATAATTAAGACAGGAAATAAAGAACATTCATTGAAACCCTATTCCCGTACGACCAGCACCATACTGTTTAAAATAAAGATTTTCAGTTATTTGAAACTAAAATTCATTGATTATAAAGTGGAAAATGGAGTAAATAATCAATAGATTAAAAAAAATATTTGAAATTTCCATCAGTGTAAATCTGAACACTTAAACTGCACACTCCACCAAAAAATACCCTGGTTATTCCGGTGAATTTGAAATTTATTTTAAATGTTGGGTTACCTTTTCCTGTTATGGGTATTAAATACCGAAACTTAACACGTATATAACATTATTTTTTATGAAAAATTTATTCAAATTTGGCTTTTTAGCACTAGCGATTTCTTTATCAGTTGCAGCATGTGGTGGTTCTGATAAACCAGCTGATACAGATTCAACAGCTACTGATACAACTTTAACTACTGTTGACACGACTGTTACTGATACAGCTGTTGTTGCTGATACTACTGTAGCTGATACTACAAAATTGTAATTTAGCTTAACCAGCTATTGGAAAGTGCATCATTTATCAATAGCTGGTTAACCCTTATATTTTATTTCATGTATTCCTTAAAAAATCTATTGAGGAGTACATGAAATTGAATATATATCCCCCTTTCCAAGAACATCTTTCTTTCCTGAATTTTATCCGCATTGACCTGCTGATCTATCAATTCTAAATAATTATTTCTGGTCTTCATCTGCACAGCCGTCGAACATAAAATTCTGCCCGGGTTATGCTAAGCTGTAATAGCTCATTCTTGCCTAACATTTTTTCCTATAGACATTGTAATTTGCCTTTAATTAAGTAATTTACGCTATGCTTTATACAAAATGATTGAATAGTAATGAAGATTTTTAGGATGTCCACGGAAAGCAGAATAGCTATTATGAATACCTTAATGATATCATTTTCGTTCATGTTAGCGCTATTTTGTCCAGGAAAAACTTATGCACAGTTTGATCAGCCTCTCAAAGACACCCTCAAAACAAAGGTAGTTTCCGATCAGAAAGCAGCGGGTTTACCGCCAAAGGGTATGACCTTTGAAACTCCGGCATGGCAACATTATAAGGATAGTGTGTTTTTGTCTAACTACAAATGGGCTAAAAAATTAATTGACCGGCAAGGTTTTCCAGGACATGATAAAGTTGGAGAAGATGGTTCGAGGAATTTCTGGTTACTTGTTCAACATTGCGATAAGTGGCCGGAATTCCAGCAACAAGTACTTCTTTTAATGGAGAAAGAGTTAAACAATAACAATGCAAATCCTCAGGACTTCGCTTTTTTAACAGACCGTGTACAATTAAATACAGGTGGAAAACAAAGCTATGGAACGCAAGTGACCTACAATACCGATAGCTGCCAGGCAATTCCCCGGCCATTGAACGATCCAGGATCCGTTAATTCCCGGAGAAAGTTAAAAGGACTTGGTCCGCTGGAAGAATACCTGAACATGATGAGCCTGATGCACTTTCAAATGAATAAAGTATCATATGAAGAAAGAGGCATATCTCAACCTAAATTACTGATTGTTCCAAAAGAATAGTCATACTTCCCTGCTTCAAAACAGGATTTCTTATCGCTTAGCTACAGGTAGTACTGATTTTCTGTACTGAACATCATCCTCGTTGAAACAAACATCATCGCCCTGAGATTGTTATCCTACAAATCTCTAACTTCCGATGAAAATACCTTCCAAAATCCTCCGGCATTTATTCCTGTATACCTTTATCATTTCATCCATTTTCTCCTGTAAATCAGGCTCCGTGAATTTATTCAAACCGGCATCTCCACATGAGGTATACAAAAGGAAGCTCAGCACAGCGGGACTCGACAAAACGGCAATGGGGATTTCCTGGATCAATGCATCAGCTCAGAGCCTCAGGAATGCATTGAGCATTACTATTCCTTTTCGGGAAACCGGTTACTTTGCAGCGGAAAAAATACCTGCTACCGCCTATCGCTTTACAGCAACCCAGGGCCAAAAACTGCTGATCAGCCTAAGCAAAACCCCTGCAGACCAATTTATGATATATGCCGACCTTTGGGAAGATGGAGGAACTGCTGTACCAAAATTATTACAATCTGCAGATACGCTGGACAACAACATACAATTTGAGGTGAAAACAACCGGGACTTATCTGCTGCGATTGCAGCCGGAATTACTGAGGAGCGGACAATACACACTTGAAATCACATCCGGTCCATCACTGGGCTTTCCTGTCAAATCGACCAAAGCCAATATTGGAAGTTTCTTTGGCGACGGAAGGGACGCTAACAGTAGAAAACATGAAGGAATAGATATATTTGCCACTTTCCGGACGCCCGTTATTGCCGCTGCTGAAGGGACTGTGGTTCGGGTCAATGAAAACAACCTGGGCGGAAGGGTAGTTTGGTTACGTCCAAGAGATAAAGATTATACCCTTTACTACGCACATCTGGATGAACAGATTGCCATAGAAGGTCAGCAGGTTTCAGCAGGTGATACCCTGGGATTGATGGGCAATACCGGAAATGCGAAAACTACTGCCCCGCATTTACATTTCGGTATTTATACTTCCAATGGAGCAATTGATCCACTGCCCTATGTAAACCCTGTCATTAACAATCCCCTGAAAATTACAGGTTCACTTGACTACCTCAATGCTACGGCACGAACACTGGGCAGGACGATCTTACGTCAGTCACCAGCAGTAAATTCCCCGGAGCTCAGTACACTAAAAAGCGGAACAATTATGAAGGTAAATGCCGCAAGTGGGATGTGGTTTACCGTTGAACTTCCAGATGGGCTGACTGGATTTATCCAGACCAGACAGGCTTCCACCGTAACGAAACCTTTACGGAAAATAAAAATCAACACCAGGCAGCAACAGGTGTATGACCGGCCTGATACCCTGGCAGCAGTGAAGCTAATACTGCCTCAAGGCAGGAATATTGCTGTTCTGGGCGATTATGAAGATTATCAGTTCATTGAAGATGAGAACAGGCAAACAGGCTGGATAAAAATGTGAAACAGTACAAATACCTCTTTTCAGAAAGTGTAAGTCCCATTTATTAAAACATTTGGAACTGTATGTTGTAGTTATATCAATCTACAATTAATAATTTAAAATAACAACTATGAGAAAAATTACACTTTTTGCACTACTTGGCATGATGGTATTCGGTGTGGAAGCGAATGCCCAGATTCAAAAAGGAAATGTATTTGTTGGAGGTAACTTCGCAAACTTAAACCTCGGTTTTGATGATCCTAAAATTTTCAGCGTGGATATTACACCAAAAGCAGCATGGTTTATTCAGGATAACATTGCTGTCGGTGGATACCTGAACTTCGGACTTCAGACCGCTAAGGATGTTCCTACCACGACCAGCTATGGTGTAGGTGGTTTAGGTAGATATTATACTGGAAAAGATGTAGAAGTATTACGTCACGGAAGAATCTTTGCAGAAGCAACAGCGGGATTTGGTGGAGTAAACGTAAGTGATGGCGGTGGAAAAACAAACGGACTTAATCTAAGTATCGGTCCCGGTTTCGCCTATTTCATCACACCAAACATCGGTTTGGAGACCTTGCTTAAATACAACAATTTAGTTGGATTTGGTAGCGCAACTTCTCAAAGTAACCTGAACCTATCCTTTGGCCTGCAAATCTATTTGCCTGGAAGAAGTACAGCAAGAAAAGTTCAAAACGACGTGAACTAAATGGAGACGCATTAAAATTAATTATTGAAGTCCTGCGAAGTACAGCATTCCTGTATCGCGGGACTTCTTTAAAAAGATCCATCAGTATGTTAAACTTAATATTATGGCAGAACAGAAGAAAGATAATGATCCCTGCTGGAAAAATTATGAACAGGTAGGCATGAAAACAAAAGACGGCAAAAAAGTACCCAACTGCATTCCGAAGAAGCCTGCAAAAAAATTAAAAAAATAGGGCCATAATGAATAAATCTTGCTCATCTATTCATTATGGCCCTATTTTTTCGGGGTATTGTGTAGATTTGTCCTTTTGATGGATAAAGACAAGATTTATGGAAAAGACAATCACCATTGATGGAAACAAAATACACGATATCGCTTCTTTTTATAAGGAAATAAACCAGGTATTCATGTCTGAGGAAGATTGGGAACTCGGTCCAAGCCTGGATGCGCTCAACGATTTATTTTATGGAGGTTTCGGAGCGATAAAAGGAACAGAGAATATAAAGTTAATCTGGCAAAATATTTCCAAAAATAGAGTTGATCTGGGTACTGAAATCACCTTATCTTATTACCGGGACAAATTAAATTCTCCCTCCACATTTAATATCAAGTGGGTGAATGAAAAGATTGAGGCACTGGAAAAAGGGGAAGGGCAAACCTATTTTGAAGTCATCATGGAAATTATTGCAGAACATCCCAATATAAAGCTCATTAAAGATCAGGAATAAGGATCAACACCATAGCAAAATACTTGTACCGGATTCATATCGGAACCGTATCCCCCCTGTTCATATCACTATTACTCAAATCTGATCAAATTGTGTAAACTTACAACAGATCAGTAACCACACCTCACAACATAGGTTTCAATACAGACCAGACATTTTCTGCTATAATTGTATAACCTTCCATAAGTGGATGGATACCATCTGCCATGTTCAGGTGACTTATACCCGCAACTCCCTCCAGTAAAAAAGGGACGAATTCCATCTGATTTTCATCCGCAATCCGCTGGTAAATTTCCCTGAATTCAGCGGCATGTAGGCCGGGAACCCATACAGGCAGCTGCATCCCCAATAACAACAGTTTAACTTGGGGATGCCGTGATTTCACCTGATCAATAATCTGCTGCAAGTGGCTAAATGTCGTTGCTGCAGCAGTACCCCTTAACATATCATTTGCACCCAATGCCAGAACAAAAACATCTGTTTGCTGATTGAGTATGCCATCCAAACGGAGCAAGCCTGCAAGGGAGGTATCACCACTGATACCTGCATTTACAATCCTGTATGGCAAGCCCAGGGCATCTATTTTTTGCTGTATAATTGATGGAAAGGATTCCAGTAAAGCATTTTTCAACCCATATCCCTGGGTAAGGCTGTCTCCAAAAAAAATAATCTGCTGCATATAAATTACTCATAAAGTTTCTGTTCATTGGTATAGTAGGATTTCCGACCGCCTATTTCTTCTACCAGTATTTTTCCTCCGGTAGGACTCTCCCTGATTGCTGCACCATGTACCTTCAGAAATTCCTTAATTTCTCCACCCAGTTCATCAGGAAGCATCCTGCCAATCTGAACAATTTCTTCCCTCAGCACCTTTTTCATCTGCTGATGCAATTGAATGACCTTTTCCTTTGGAATTGCCCTGGATACAGAGAATGGAGATATTCCAGCTGCCCAGAGAATCTCATCAGCATACGTATTGCCGATTCCCCTTAATAACTTCTGGTTCATCAAAACTGTTTTTACCGGCGTTCTCGTCTTCGCCAGCATACCTTCAAGATACGCAGCAGTCAGCACTTCGGATAAAGCATCAGGAACATCGGAGGGCGACGGATTTAGCGTAGGCGTTGCCGCCTTCTGGAAATCGGCCAGTGCAAAACCTTTTCCTCCCTTAAAATGAAACGCAAGAATCTGGTGTTTTACCTCTTCATCCGCCTGGGTCAGTTTCAATTCCCCGTGTAACATGAGATGCAAACCCAATACTTCAGTTCCAAAATGGAGCTGAATAGTTTTTCCCTCACGCGTAACCGAATCTAGTTTCTTCCCTTCCAGAGCAGTTGTCAGTTCTTCTGCACTCACATTCAGCTTTCTGGAGACCGTTACCTGTATCTTTTCCAGGATTTTATTTTTAAATAACTTTTCAAGATTGACAGCAAAAACAGCTAAGTCGGGCAATTCTGGCATGGTAATTTTTTTAATGAGCAATATAGTTCATAACAGACACAGATGAAGAATGTTTAAAGCTATATCATTGCTCATCAACCGGCACGTCAATTTTTGAGATCCATAAAACCAATAGGATAGTAAGTTGTTCTTCATTTACAAATACTCATCTATGAAAAACACAATAAGCAATAAAATCGTCGGGGGAATAAAAGAACTGAGCATAGAACCCAAGGGCTTAGAGAATATCGACCAGGGTGAAAGATTAATCTCCGTATTTGCCGGAAGCTGGTTACTCTATAAAAGTCTTAAAAAGATTGGACGTCACCCCTTTCTTGGTATACAGGGTGTAGCAGCAGGTGGCTTACTGCTTTATCGAGGGGCAACAGGCATATGTCCTGTATATAAAAAACTCAACAAGGACACCACAGATCCTGAAGCTATAAATATCACAGAAGATATTACGGTTAATGTATCAAGAGATAAAGTATATGCTTTCTGGCGAGAACTGTCCAACCTGCCAAGGTTCATGAAACATTTGAAATCTGTGGAAGAAATCAGTTCTGAAATTTCTCTCTGGAAAGCCAATACCCCGGGAGCGCTGATCGATCTGAAATGGAATGCCGAAATCACTAGGGAAGAAACAGATGAATATATCGGATGGCAATCACTGGAAGGATCTATGATTGATAATGCCGGTAAAGTGGAATTCAGGGATACCCTCAATGGAACAGGTACGGAAATCCACATAGAAATTGATTACTTCCCCCCTGCGGGAAGTGTGGGTAGAGGGGTCACTACCCTTTTCAATGGTGTATTCGAAAAAATGATCCGTGAAGATATCCTCAACTTTAAAGCTTACGCAGAAGCAACTGATTTCAGGAATTACGCAGGGATAGATTTATAAGTAAACATTTATTGTACACATTTACAATGCTGTTTATCGGCAAAAAGGGCATTCATTCAGTTCCTTCTTGCTGGTAAACAGCTACTAATTGTACTGCAGCCGCTATCTGGTTATATCCGTCCGTTTGATATATTGGTCAATATAGGGTTAGAATCGGTTAATATCAATTCTTAACAGGAGTAAAATGTAAGGTAATTTGCGGTTTAAGCTATTCCGCGATTTATGCGCTGAAGACTGCACATCAACAAAACCTAAACCTATATGATCAGAACCAGATCTTTTTTTCCTGTTTTATTACCCGCATTACTGTATTTTTCAGCCACGGGAACTGCTCTGGCCCAGCAACAGACGGTTGGCGGTCCACCACTGGCAGTAGATTATGAATCTGCTATGATTTCAGCTCCCCCATCTGCACTGGGACTGGACACCTTCTATACCAAACACATTGATGCCTACGGCATACCTGTAGTTTCTTCAGGAAATGTACCCAATACAGCATTGCTCTATGCACGTGACATCATCAACTATATGCTGTTGAAGCGTCCTGATGTCAGAAAATCACTGATCTCAAATCATGCCCGGTTGTCTATCCTTGGTAAAAATGAAATGCAGACCGACCTGCCGGAGTGCCGTGACTGGAAAAAACCTACTTTCGAGGATAAACGTCTGACAGACAAAGAACGTGCGGAATATCATCTTCCAGGTGGTGTTGGAAGCATGACCGATAAAGGATACTGGAACCAGAGAGCACGTGGCATGGGTGGTATACAGACTTCCTGCGCAGAGGAAAACCTGCTCGGTTATCCCGGGACAAAATATTACGGGGAGAATATTGCCGTACACGAATTCAGTCACAATATCATGGGTGCCCTGAAGAAGTGTGACCCTGCCTTTTATGCGAAAATTGAGGCCGCCTACCTATCTGCCAAATCAAAAGGAATGTATAAAGGTCAATATGCCATCAATACAAAGGATGAATATTGGGCTGAAGGTACACAGTGGTGGTTTTACAGCAATTATGAATTTTTTGATGGAAAAATGCACCTCCGCTCTCCGGAGGATCTAAAGAAATATGATCCGGAACTGTATGCACTGCTGGACCAGATCTATCCAGGCCACCACATCCCAACAGATGTGTATTATGGAAAAAACATTCCCTATCCGGCAACGCGTAAATAGTCATTCCAATGCATCAAAGGCATACCGGTTTTTGATGTAAGCATTAAAATATCTTCCTTTTGATCCTGAAATGCTGAATGCGGTATGAATCTCCGGGGGAACTTCTTTATAAGAGTAGACCCTGCCCGAAAGGAATGTGATTTTTAGTCGCCGGGTTTCAGGATCATAACTCAACTGTTTTATTACTGTTGAAGGCATATATAAAAGATTTGATCTGCTGACTTGTCAAAATAATCGACCTTACTTATACATATAATCAATTTCTTCGCGTTTAATGTTTTAAAATATTACATTTACCCAAATGAAGAAACGACAAACAGCCATGATGTATGAGCTGGCTCCATTGAGCCACTGTTTTTGTCGTAAAATATATTTTTTCTCCAATTTCAAGGACTTCAATACCTCCACCCCGGCCTACTAAGAATTAGAACGCGTTCAGGACCGGGGCTTTACTCCAATAGTCCTTTATTTACCTTATTCTTTTTACCATGTTGCGAAATCTTTACAGACTTCCGGCAAAGCGATATTTTACGCTTTTTGCGTTTATATTCAATTGTATACTGCTGATCACAGCAATTTGTATGGATAATAACTTTCTGTGCATTTTATCCCTTGCCTTATCACAGGTTATTCTTCTGACAGACCACAGACGTAAACTCAGGGCAATACACCAGTCACACTATATTACCCTGGCCGAGATGCCGGAAATAACTTCCGTGTCCTCTTATGAGATCGTTGATCTCCAGTTTCCGGTGAGTAATGAAGGCAATACATTGCAAAAAAAGAGTACGACCTACTGGATGAAAAATTATCCACTTAACTAAATAGCATTATTATGGAAATGAACAAGCAAAATGCGGTTGTAATGACCGAAGAAGATTATAATTTATTAAAACCTTACGCCAATAAAAGACCTGACGGTGAAATGTCATTGGCAAATGAGTTGGGCAGGGCTGTAATTGTTAAAAAAGATGCCTTTCCTCCGAAATGTATCAAAATAAACTCCAATGTGGAGATCCTTGATGTAGACACTGGAAAAACAATGCGATTCATGCTGGTGATGCCAGAGCAGGCAGATATGAAAAAGCAAAAGGTTTCGGTATTAAGTCCCATTGGTGCTGCCCTTATCGGATTTCGGGAGACAGAACAGGTGGTGTGGAAAGTACCCGCAGGGTTAAAGAAAATACAGATCACTTACGTCAGCAATACCTGAAATCTACCATTTACGGTTACCGCTATCCAGCAAGAAAGACCTATCGTCGAGGGACATCAATGCGATGTCCTCGAATGATCATTCTCCGATAGAGGTTCTAATCTGCCGATACGTGAATCTCCTGTCGTGTTTGCCCCTCTAAATTGACCGCATCAGCCCGTTGTTCTTTCCTTTTTAAGCTTTAATTTAGGATAACCATTACAAGTGATTCACTTAAAAACAAAACAACAACCAAAAATTCATTGTGAAGCCCACATGATCAAAAATAAGAATTAAACACACAGGGCAATCCCTATTTTTATTATCAAAGGCTCCATCTGACCATTAAAAACAAAACATAAACAGATGAAAGTACATCCTTATTTAAACTTCGATGGCAAGGCAGAAGAAGCATTTAATCTTTACAAATCAGTATTCGGTGGCGAGTTTACTGCAAATATGAAAATGAAAGATGCGCCCAATGGATCCGGCATTCCATTAAGCGAACAGAACCGCATTATGCATATTTCCCTTCCGATTGGAAAAGATACCATTTTGATGGCCTCAGATTGCGTTCCTTCAGCTGGACATGTGATCAAACCAGGAAATCAGACTTATGTGATGCTGAGCACGGACAGCAGAGCAGAAGCCGACAGGTTATTTAATGGGCTATCAGCAGGTGGTGACGTAGAAATGCCAATGGAAGACATGTTTTGGGGCGATTATTTCGGCAGCTTCACCGACAGGTATGGTATTCAATGGATGATCAGTTTCAATCAAAATGAATCTGCCGGATAATACCATAATCCATTGTGGTCAGAAACGAACCGATTGTTCCTGATCACAATGTGTATGAATTCACTTGAATTTTCTGAGTCTCCGATGCTCAACGCCTTTTTTATATTTTATCTAGCTTGAAATATCCCAGATGGATTTCATCTTCAGGAAGCCCTGGAATGGGAGTGATTTCAATATGGTACTTATCTTTATGGGCCGGAGTCAGGATGTCTTCAATTTTATAAATATCATCTACATCAATACCATACTTTTCATCAATATGGGAATTCGCCCCTTTGATAGAATTGGATTTAAAGAATACGGTTTTCTTTGCCTCCTGAATGGCAGTGGCCCGACTGTCCTGCACACTTAACACGATATAATGCTGTTCCTCCAGTTTATTGGCCTGGTACCCACCGAGGTTAATAAAGAATAATTTCCTTTCAGAAGGAATACTGGAATCTTTCTTCGGAACGACTTTTATCGCATATCCATCTACGGTATTGACTTCGCGCCAGCCATCAATATGGATGCTGTTTCCTGCTTCCGGCCAGAATGATTTAATTTCCGGAACCAGTTCTTTCAATGAATTTGCTATACCGAAGAAATAATCATGCTGCTCAACATTCCGCTTCGGCGCTTTTGAGCCCAAGAGCAACATAAATAGTTTTGGCCCTGAACCAGGTAAATTAGAGGGAGTATCTGTCATCATTTAACGTTTATAATTGATATTCATTTTAATATACTTTTTGCAATTGCTGCAGAGGCGGCTTCACAGAAGTCCAGACCCGAATAATCCGGGTTATACCCTCCCATATAGGGCACAGCCATCATATAGAGGCGTTCATTTAAGGCTCCATAGGCATCCACCACCTGAAAACTGTCATTGATGGTAATGCCGGGTACCCTTAAATAATAACTTCCATCAGGATCAACCTCTACCTGTGGATTAGCCTCCTCCAACAAACCTGCACCAATCGCATGCTCCCTGAATTTTAATCGCGCAGGACTCAGGGTTTTCTTTTCCAGCAAGCCTGGATAAGGTAACTCATCATGGGATAAATGGGGCTGACCGACACAATCGATATAGGTCTTATAATAGACTGAGCGGGAATGATTTTCTTCATCCACATAATGATAAATTGCGCCGCCCTTCTCCTTGTCAGCTTCTACACGATTGTCATCCCCGACAGCAATCAGATCAAGTACCCCAGCCTCATGAAGGGCAAGCATATCTTCCACGGAACTCTGCGGGATAAAGGCTATCACAATAGAAATTAAAGGCATCAATACTTTCTGTAGTCTTAGCATATCTTCAGCAGAAAAGTATTTCGCAGGATAATTCATGCTGAAGCTGAGCACCGCCAGCAACTCCTTCCAGTACACCGATTCTTTTCTTTTAATAGACTTTTCTGCTTGGATATACTCTGCTTTGAATAACTGAAATGGTGGTAATTTTTCCCTCAGCTCCATCACCAAGTCTACAAATTCCTCCAGATTCATGTCTTTGATCCGTTCATAAAAATCAGGATCCTTTTCCGGAAATAAATCCTTAAAGTTTTTTTCAAACACATAGTCGAGCGACAGGAAACCTTCATTTTGCTTTCTATTGTGATTTACCTCTTCAGGCTTCATTATTGACTCTTTCAATAAATGCGGATCTTCCAGGTGAAACCGGATGGCGGGCAGCATACCGTTCCGCGAATGCATGATGAGTCTGAACTTGCTGCTGTCAGCATGCAGCTGGTAGGTCAGTTTTCCTTCTTCATTTGTGCGAAAAACCCCATTATAACGTGAAAGTGTGCGAATTGCATCGATTGCCGTCAGTGATGAACCTTTTAAAGCGACAGCATGATTAAGATGGAGCTTGAGTTTCTCTGGCGGATATGGGGAATCAAAATAGCCATTTACAGTACCTTCATATTTAATTGGCCAGGTATGACCGGTACAGATCACGACATGATCATAATCAAAGTGTGCTCCCCCAACCACTTTAAGCTGAACAATGCCCTGTTCAGGAAAATCGACAATATCGATAACCTGAATTCCGGTATGAATAGTCGTCGTTAATCCATTTTTCTTTGCACGCTGCCGCAGCAGCTGAAATTGTGTACTGAGATAATCGCCAAACAGCAATCGTGGCAAGACCTTATAATCGTTGAATTTATTCGGATCAATATGAAATTTATGTAAGGTATCTTCAGGAACAGTTTTTATCCATTCAGAGATTGGAGTGACCAGTTCAGGGATCTCATTGCCGGAAACATTGGTAATATGTTCTTCATTGGCACCCGCTCTGCTATAAGGCATCCCTGCACCAAGCTGTTTCTTTTTTTCAAAAATGTCAATAGTCATGTCGGTTCTGCCCGATTCCACGAATCTCTTGTACATAAACAATCCACTGGGACCACCCCCCAGTATAGCAATACGTTTTGTGTCTTTCAAAGTGTAAAGTTCCAAATTAGCGTGTGAATGATTTTGCTAATAACAAGCACACGATGTTTTAGTTTGAATTGGAGGACATTTGTCGAAGGACAATTAAACACATCAGAATTTCGTGTAAACAGCCACCTGCACGACATGGTTGAGTGTATTGAACGTCCGCCCTTTTGATGACTGGTTCAGATAACCGGCTTCCATATCTAAATTCCTGCTGAAGCGGTAACCCAGAGCCCCGTAAGCACGATTCTGATCGAATACATGGGTATTGAGTTTCTCCTTGTTTTGAAGATTCAGAAAAACTTCATTTTGCAAAGCTGCAAAAGCTCCTTTTTCAAATTTCTGCTGATCTTTTTTCAGAGGGATGATCATCCGGAAGAAATACCTGAAACGTTGGGCAAATAAATCTTCCGCATTAAAACGGCCGATAAACCGCTGCTCTAATCTGAACCTGTGGCTGACAGCTATCGATTTCAGCTTATGTTTATAAACGTATTGCTCCCAGATCCGGTGTTCTGTCAGTTGATAATCATCTCCCAAAGCGGGATAAACGAAAGTCTCATTCAACAGGTATCCCAGCGTAAATTCATTTTTCTCATCCAGGTAATACGTTAATCCAGGTCTAAACATCAGGTTTCTTACGTTTTCAAAGCTATCGGTTGACCTCAACTGGAGATCTGCGTAAATACCCCATTTTTTACTGATTTTAGTATTATTCAGAAATAGAAACCAACCGGTATGCTGCACTTCAGTCTGTGCCTGGCTGGTCAGGTTCATACAAAAAAGTAAAATCAAAAGAAAAAAAAGATAACGCATGTCTGTTGTTTTATTTGGTCAATTGCCTCTAAAGTATAAATAATGTTCAAATAAGCAGGTCTAATTCTATTAAAATGATGGGTAAAGGATTCATAGTACAGTCTATTATTTTACAGTTTACAGCAAAAAGCCGTCTCATACTTTTACGAATGAGACGGCTTTTTCTGGTTATTGTAAATTGGCTTAATTGTATTTGACCACACAATCCTTACCTTTTATAATGGTGATTTCATAGTTGCCATTTCCTTTGTTCAGCAATCCTCCTCCTCCTTTCACCTTGGGTAGGGATTTACTTTTAAAGCGCAGTGTACCCTTGCCTACAGGCGATTTAACCCTGATTTCTTTGGTACTGCAATAAAGTTCAATCTCCCCAGCCGGGGTTGGTACCTTTCCTTCCATCCATTTCAGTCCCCCAAGTTCAGGCACAACCTCCCAGGTTTCATATGCCGGAGACAATGGTTTGATGCCGAGGTAGTATTTACCCAGCAGGTACAGCGGACTAGCGCCCCAGGCATGGCATAGACTTTTTCCAAAAGGGCGGCCATACATCGATAAATGTTCCGCACCTTTTTTCGAAGGGTCATACTCTTCCCAGAAACTGGTGGCACCTTCTTTCAACATTCCTCCCCAGTAAGCTTTCATTTCTTTCAGTACATAGGATTGTTCTCCCAACGCACATAATGCTTCCAGCTCATAAAAACGCATGTAAGGTGTGGTGATTTTCTGTACTTTATCGTTCAGCAGTACATTCTTTTTGACACCCTGCTGCTGGTCTGCATTAAAATAACCAAAGAAGATCCCGAACATATTGGAATACCTGGTGACATTATCTGTTTGTTTCCCATCAATACTGCTGTGGACCAGTGCCTGTTTTTCTTTATTCCAGTATTTAGCCATGATCGCTGATTTCAGCTTTTTAGCCATTTCACCATATGTAACGGCATCTTCCTGATGGTTAATCAAGGCGGCACTGGTCGCCATGGTTTCCAGGCTGCGGGCAAACAACAGCTGTTCAAAGCTCAGTTCCCCCTGTTTACTTAAACCCTCTGCCCAATCAATAAATACCCAGTCGCCCGCCAAACCTTCCAGCATCCCATTCTTATTGGTCCTGGAAAGGCAGTAATCCATCAGGGTCTTCATTCTCGGATAAAACTGCTCGACAAACGAGCGGTCGCCAGTATACAGGTAATAATCCTGAATTCCCATGAACCAGTAAAAGGTATAATCCATAATCGTATTCGTATGGCTTGTTACCGGATCCTTTCCACGCAGGGCGAGCAGCGTACGGGTAACCGTTGGGGAATCATACAAGAGATAATAGTTCATCAGGAAACTCTGGTACGCATCACCCGACCATATCCAACGGTCACGTTTAATGCCATCAATAAAAAACTCCCTGGTATTCAGGTGAAAGGTATATTTTGCAACGTCATAGATTTTATTGATTTCTTCATCTGAACAATGAAAACTTCCTCTGTCCTTCACCGGAGCATATTCATACAACATAGAAACGGAATCTACCGTCATACCTGGTGCCAGCTGTACATTCACATAACGGAAAGCCTTTGTGAGTGTGGTCAGTGTATCTTTTTTCTGGTCGAACTGAACATCCAGCCTGTCCAGAGTTTCCCCATGGTCTATGGAAAGTGCTTCCTCAGGAGATTCTCCGTAATAAATAGCAACCTCTCCCCGGCCTTTCAGTCCATGAAGCCTGATAAAACCAAAGGTTTCCCTGCCGAAATCCACCAGGAGGGATTTACCCAATTTTTCAGTTTTCACAGGCGATTGCGGGACAGTGGGCAAAGCATAAGCCGACGGCGGCGTGGCAGCATTGTCAAAGTTCCATTGTGCAGCTTTCAGCCAGGTGGTACCGGACTGATCCGATGCTTTCCCCGACTGATCTATCCATTCCTTGTCCTCATAAGTAACCAGCCAGGTGGAATCTGAGACCACCTTCTTTCCTTTGACGAATATTGCAGGCACTTTATCCTGGCTAAAGACCTTCAGGCTTACTTTATGTTTACCGGCAGGAATACTCAGTCTGTTAGGGTAACCAAAAATAGCTTTCCCGTCGATTTTAACATTATACTGTCCTTCTACATACAGCTCTGCTTCTTCCGCTTCCTGAAGATCAAAATCTTTATGAAAATCAATCAGCACATAATGGCTGTCGAACTTCCAGAATGGGGGAAGGAAAGTACCACGTTCTGTCCTTCTCGACTGCATTTTATTTCCCAGCCAAACTTCGAAATCACCGGGATACCAGATCCATGAAGGCTTTGACTGTGCCTGCAATCCTTCGCAGAAAAGGAGAAAAATAAAGAGCAGGAGGAGTTTGTTATAAGTTTTCATCAGCATATAATTGTTTTTTAAAGGTGATGAAGCTATCATATGCCTATTCATTGCTGTTTGTAAGCGGTAGGCTTATGATGATTTCATCAGAATATATTTTTTTTAAAGGTGGTGAAGCTATCCTATGCCTATTCATTGCTGTTTGTAAGCGGTAGGCTTATGATGGTTTCATTAGTAAGTATTTGTTTTTTAAAATGTTATTTTTTTGTATCCTTAATTTCCTTTACGTGGTTAATTTTCCAGCCTGCTGAAATGGTGGCCCTCTCCCTGAGCAGGTAGCGGTAAGGCTTTTCCAAACCTGCAGCATCCTTTATCGCACCGGACACTCCGGGGCCATTATTTTCCCATACATTGCCGGGGCCGTTGGCATTCTGGAGATATTTTTCCGCTGGTGTCCAATTATCCTTCACTGTGAAAAAAGAAGATCCTTCATCGGTATACAGGTAAAACCAATGTTTAGGGTCATGGGCATAAGGAGCAGTATAAATACTGTCAACCACATTCCCTTCAATCACTGAGGCAGGTTGTGCAGATAGCGTGTATATCCCCGATACATCGTACATATGTTTGGCATATCGCTGGATCCTGTTTGCGGTAATCCTGTTGTTCATCGCGGCGGTCACCGTCCTGGTCCAGCCCCATCCCATAGAAATTCCTGAGTAGGAAACCTCACTGATATCATTGTGGTCAATATGTATCCCATTGACATAACCGGCGCTGATGCCCAGTGTCCCCCAGTCTTCATTGGTCACATCGGTAATCAGGTTATTGCTGATGAGGAGGTTGGTACACACTTCCCTTCGATCAGCAGGTTGATAAGGAAAATGTACTTCCTGGGTGTCGTCGGAAAATACACCTGCCTGAATACCTGAACCTGCAATATCTTTGAATACATTTCCTTTAATCATATCATCATGGTTTCCTCTTTTATAGTCGAGACCTGCAGAACCCAGGTGTTGAAAACGGCAATCCTCGAAGGAAGTATGACTGGAAAAGGTCACTTCTACTGCTGCCGGCGGACGGCCAACCCAGGCCTGGTTTTCCAGCGTCTTCTTGTCTGCTGTGCCGGGAATTTTCAGTGAATAGGCATCTGTCATATACATACCGGACTGATGGGGAACATGCCCTTCTTTTGAAGGCCTTAACCAGGTCGCATGTTCAATACCCACACCTTTAAAAGAAATATAGGAAACCGGTCTGTCGATAGTTCCCAGGATTTTAACCACTGTTTCCAGCACAGGGACTGTTACTTTTGCGGTTTGCAGGTGCTCTCCTTTTCGCGGCCAGTAATACAGTTTACGGTTCAGTTTATCCAGGTACCACTCTCCTGGCTCATCCAGAAACTGTATGGCATTGCTCAGGTAAAAGGCAGAATTGCCATCATCTTTGGAGATACGTGGTGCAGGCCATGGATGCTCGGACTGTACCCTGCTCTCCGGCTGATAAAATGATAATTTGGCACTGTCACCCTTTACCTGCATGTCTTTAATCCTTAGTACGGCTATTGACCACCATTGGTGGATAAACATTTCCATGCCTGCTACTGATTTCAGCCTGGCGGCAGGTGCCGGGATCCAGCAGGTTTGTTCGTCATGATTCCAGGATAAAATCCTGTTCATTGTACCACTGTGTGTGTCCTTTGCCCGGACAGCCTTTACATTGTTGATATACAGCTGCCTGAAGTCCAGAACCTGATCCCCATATACAGGCGCTTCGGTGACCCAAACCCTGCCTTTTGCTGCTGCTGGAAGTCCGGTTACACCTGAACCTGCTTTTTTCCAGGCGCTGACAGTTATTCCTCCGCTTAGTACCGGCATTTCTCCAGGCAAAGCTTCGATGCGTGTGGGGCTAAGTGCAGTTCCTGAATCTTCGGGTCTGATGACTACAGGTTCCTGATGCTGGTAAAGTCCTCCGTACAGGAGGATCTGTATCCCCTGCTGAATTGAAGGGTCAGCTAACCTGCGCATCTCCCTTGCTTTGCGCAACGCCATATCTAAGGTACGGAATGGATGATCTTTACTTCCGGAATGGGCATCATTTCCCTTTGTGGAAACATATAAACGGGCTGAAGAAGGTGGTGTCGGAGAAGATTGTGCAATTAGCTGCGTAAGAGGAAAGAAGAACATCACCACACCGGTAATTCGCCTGAAAATTCGGTTCATTGATCAGATTATATTTGGTTAAAACAATTAATTATTACATTCCATGTGGCCTATCCTGAGGCCCTTCCGGTGAAAATTGTCAATTATCGATGGCAAGATAACAAAAGCATTAACATTTCTGTTCAGGAAAATGAATTAAAACCTGCTCTTAATATTATTTTCCAAAATTTATCTATTGGTACCTATCGTTTGGGAGAAAAAACCTGTTGCCATAGAAAAGCCTGAAATCCAAAGGGTATTCAGAATGGAGAATTCTTCATAAAGCTTCTGCTGCGTAAAGATTAAAGAAAAACAGGATAGCATTTAAGCCTTTAAAGTATTACTTTAGGGATAGATTTAAAAAGTATCGGAGAAAAGAACAGACAAATGTTTTTCGATATGTTGTCCACAGCTAACCAAATCAATGTGTATGAACAAAAACAATAAAGGCCTGCCATTGGCAGCAAGATGCGTATTACTGACAGGTTTTCTCCTCCTGCTGCTACCCGGAGCAATGGCGAAACCTCTGCCCAAAGTACTCGTATTCAGTAAAACCCAGGGATTTCATCATCAGTCTATCGCCACGGGGATCAGGGCTATCCAGGATCTGGGAAAAGCAAACAAATTTGAGGTAGATACCACTACCGATGCTGGAAAGTTTAGTACAGCCTACCTAAAGCAATTTAGTGCAGTGATCTTCCTGAGTCCTACAGGTGATGTATTAAATGAGGCACAACAGCAGGCATTTGAAAAGTATATTCAGGCCGGTGGTGGGTTTGCAGGTATCCACGCTGCAACGGATTGCGAATTTGAATGGAGTTGGTATGGCAAGCTGGTAGGTGCTTATTTTAACGGACATCCGAAACAGCAGGAAGCCATATTAAGGATTACAGATCGCAAGAACACATCCACAAGGCACCTTCCTGAAGTATGGAAACGTAAAGATGAGTGGTACAATTTCAAGTCGGTTGCCGAAGGCCTTCAAATACTGATGACTATTGACGAGAAAAGCTATGATGCCGGTGAAACGAAAATGGGCGATGTCCATCCTGTATCCTGGTACCATGCATATGACGGCGGCAGGGCTTTTTATACGGCTCTGGGGCATACCGAGGAATCCTATTCAGATCCTTTATTTTTACAGCATTTGCTGGGCGGAATCAGGTATGCTATAGGTCAATAGGACCATAATAATGATGTATTACCGATCAACCCGGTCATCAGTTAAAGCCCGCCATAAACTGATGACCGGGTATAAATGTTATTGACCCGTCCTGAAAGGAGAGGCAGGAAGACCTGCACCATTATACAGGTTACATTCGGGATTATTTCCCCAGGCATATCTCACCGCAACAGGGTTTGGAACTTTATCACTGCTGACTATAACTTTATCGCCCCGGATCTCAGCCTTTGCCCAATAGTATTCCTTATCCGCACCTGCGATTGCAAAACCCTTTAATTCACCTTTCCTGGCAACAAGACCACCCTCCGTAAAATCAAAGCTTAGCTCAACCGTATTCCCGTTAATTTGTTGCGAAGTAAACCGGGGGCCGGAATACGCTATATTCTTCCCATAGTTTTTGGCAAGGGCAATCAATGCCAGCCGCCTTCCTACTTCCTGTTTATTTTTAGGGTGAATATCCTTGGCATCACCAATATCAATGGTTACTGCCATTCCGGTATTGGGCAGTGAAAGTGTTTCCAGTTGTGCATCCCTGAGTTCTGCCCATTGAGAATCCACAGGATCCGGAGCCTTGTCCATAAAATTAGCCAACTGCACAAAGTAAAATGGAAAATCACCGGTATTCCATTTGTTGCGCCAGTCTTTTATCATGGCAGGGAACAAGGTTCGGTATTGCACTGCCCTATCTGCATTGGATTCCCCCTGATACCATATTACCCCACGGATACGGTATGGAGTAAAGGGATGAATCATTGCATTATATAATACTGTAGCCCTGTTGGGTTCATTATCAGACACCGGAGCCGCTGTAATATCTTTCAGGTCAATTCCCAGTTTATATTTCCAGTCACCATCAAGGGAAATCTTTTCTCCTGAAGCAGAAGTAAGGGCAAGAACATCTTTGTCGCCATACATTCCACCTCCACCAGAACCATCAAAGATACGTACGGCAATCACATTTTCACCTGGTTTGACTTTATTACCCGGAATGGTATACACCCGGTCAATGTTATAACCTACCGTTTCCCCAATCTGCTCCCCATTAAAATAGGTCAGATCATCATCGTCAATAGTTCCCAGGTGTAACTTCATGGCTTTGCCTGCCCAGGATGCCGGAATGACGACTTTTTTGCGGAAGTAGACGATACCATCTACATTTTTCATAACCGTTTTATCCCAATATCCCGGCAGTTCCATGGTATTCCATCCACTATCATCAGTAGTTGTACTCAGCCACCCTTCCGTACCTTTTCCCTTATCACTGTTGAATACAAGCTGCTTCCAGGATTTATATTCCTGTTCATAGTTTTTACTACTTTTGGTCGCAGCAACCTTCTCCACGGCAGCAGCAAAATCAGGCATATTTTTCAGGGTTGCAGCACTTGTCCATGCTTCAGCAACAGTCCCTCCCCAGGAAGTATGGATCAGTCCGATAGGAATCCCCGTCTCCCGGTACAGTTCCCTTGCAAAAAAATAAGCGACAGAAGAAAAATCAGCGATATACACCGGACTGCAGATGGTCCATCCTCCGTTACTGATTTTAGGAAAAGTGGACAACTCCCTGGTACTGGTTGTTTTTTCTGCCTGAAATAACCTGATGTTTGGAAAATTGGCATTGGCAATTTCCTCTTTATACTGGTCAATCTTGCCCCATCCTGCCAGTGGCATCTCCATATTGGATTGCCCTGAGCACAACCAGACTTCACCAATCATTACATTTGTCAGTGTTACGGGTTGTCCATCACTGACCGTCACCTTATACGGACCTCCAAAAGAAGGTGTATTGACCAGCGTTTTCCAGTTTCCCTGTGTATCTGCTTTAACGGTATACTTTTTCCCAGTCCAGCTTACACTGATCACTACATTTTTACCTGGACCTGCCTTACCCCAGAAAGCAACATCCGATTTCTGCTGTAATACCATATTGGTCGTAAATATGGAAGGAAGAATAATTTTGGAATGTGCATAGCCTGACAGGAGCAGCAGGGTAAAAAGCACAATCATACGTGAATATATCTGGTTTGGTTTCATAAGGATAAATTTAATAATTAAAACGACAATACAACAACCAAATATGATCATGTTTTCTGCATCCACATGAATATATTTATTGAGGTTTTCGCCAGAAAGCTCATCTCTCATTACTGGACAATTGCAGATATTTTTGTAAATTGCAACTCTGAATAGTTAAGAACTCTTATTTAGCAAAAAAATAGACATCAAATGAAACAGTATGTGTTAACGCTATCCCTGATTTTGGGAACTTTGTTTTTTGTGCAAGCGCAGCAAAAAGTACCTACAGCGACAGAACTGGCCGATAAAAACATTGAAGCATTAGATAAAAAACTGAAGTTAAACCCTACCCAACGGAACATCATTTATAACTATACACTTGACCTGTATAAGGAACAAATGGACTTGAATAAAAAGCAACAGGCAGGAATCTACAATGAAGACAGTGTGACGCGCTTTTTCAAGTTCCAGAATGCAACCAATGCGAATATCAGGAAAATCTTAACCAGCAGTCAGCAGAAAGATTACGATCTCTTCCTGGATGAGCAAATGCGTGGTGGGGCTAAAAAGAAGAAAAAGGGCAAACGTGCAAAGGATGAAGAGGAAGAAGTAGTGACTGGGATTGAAGGCCTTAAGTTACCTCCTGCAACGCCGCTTCCTGAAAACAATAATCCTTAGTTTAGCCTGTTGACGACTTATATGGCGACCAGAACAGCCTGTATCATAAATGATACAGGCTGTTCTGGTATTAAGGTAATTCAGATCATTTATCTTCAAGCCATAGGAGGCAATATTTCGTAAGTAGACTTTAAAAAGGTACTTTTGTAATTTATAATTTCAATGATGCAGCGCTTTCCTCTCCCCCCTAATGAAAATGAACGATTAGAAGCTTTAAGGTCTTATCAAATCATGGATAGTATTCCGGAAGAAGAATACGAAGAACTTACCATGCTTGCCTCAGAAATCTGCCATACTCCTGTTTCCCTAATCACGATGATTGATGAAAACAGGCAATGGTTTAAAGCCGCAGTTGGTACAGAAATCAGGGAAACACCAAAGGAACATGCTTTTTGTACCCATACCATTATGAACCATGAGGAGATCATGGTGGTGAGAGATTTAAGGCTGGATCCCCGTTTCTCTGATAATCCGCTGGTCACCGGATCCCCGAATGTGGTATTTTATGCAGGTGTGCCACTCGTGAATAATGACGGTTTTGCCCTAGGATCTTTATGTGTGATCGACCTTGAACCTAAAGAACTCAGCATGCAGCAGCTGCGCTCCTTAAAAATACTGGCGCGTCAGGTTATTGACAAACTTGAACTGAAGCGAAAGCTGGCAGAGTTGGAAAAGAAAAATGAAATATTGCTCGAAGCCAACACCTTTATCCAGAAATTTGCTTCTACCGCGGCCCATGATATAAAAAATCCGCTGAGTAGTATCCTGCTGACCTCACAGCTTTTACACATGCGACTGACAAAAGAAGAGGACAAGAGAAATATAAACCTGGTGGAACTGAATGTCAGCTCCGCGAAAAAGCTGCTCAGCCTGGTAGATGATATGCTTGCCTATTCAAAAAATCCATCATTGTTATTATCTAACCAGCATAGTTTTAACCTCAATGAATTGCTGGAAAGAGTAAAAGGCATGATGGAAATTCCAGACCATATTGAAATTGTTATCCCTCCCAGCAGCAGGTCTATTGTGTGCACCTCTGTAGCCCTGGAGCAGATATTCCTGAACCTTTTGACGAATGCTGTCCGTTACAACAACAAAGAAAAAGGAATCATTCGTATCCTGTTCCGTGAAGAGGAAGATTACTATAGTTTCAAGGTCATTGACAATGGAATTGGCATTGCACCGGAAGACTTCAGCAGGATTTTTAAAGAAGAAGTCGTCCTGAACACAACCGACTGTTTTAATAAAAAAGGCAACGGACTGGGACTAAATACAGTGAAGACACTGGTTGAAAAATTACAGGGGAAAATTGAAGTCGAATCAAGTCTTGGCCAGGGAAGCACATTTATATTTTCTTTAAGAAAACCTGCACCTTCTTTTAACCTATCTTAATTTCAATTTTGTTATTTTAGGGTCTTAATTATAGCAGAGGAAGCTAAGCAGGTAACATTTATAAAAAAGATACAGATGAAACGATTGGTGGTATTCACAGGGGCAGGTATAAGTGCAGAAAGTGGTTTACAAACCTTCAGGGGTGACGGCGGACTTTGGGAAGGTCATGAGATAGAGGATGTAGCCACTCCAGGTGGCTGGCAGCGTAACCCTTCATTGGTTCAGCAATTTTATAATGAACGAAGGAAAGCGGTACTGGGAGCTACACCGAATGCGGCACACCTTGCCCTTGCAGACTTACAAAAAGACTTCGATGTACAAATTATTACCCAGAATATTGATGATTTGCATGAAAGGGCCGGTTCCAAAAAAGTATTACACCTGCATGGTCTCATTACCCTTGCACAGTCTGATGCCAATCCGAACCTGATTTATCCCATTGAAGGCTGGGAAATTAAACAGGGAGACTTATGCAGTCATGGAAAACAGTTGCGTCCCCATGTGGTATGGTTTGGTGAAGCAGTACCTAACTTTGAACCAGCCATAGAATTTTGTAGGTCGGCAGACATTTTCGCCGTTATTGGCTCTAAATTGGCCGTTTATCCTGCTGCTGGACTTCTTGACTATGTGCCATCAACCGTATTGAAATATGTAATCGATCCCGACATCCCCTATGTAGCCGGAGGAAGTAAGGTAAGGAAAATACAGGAGCCTGCCACTATCGGCGTCCCAATAATGGCAAAAGAACTCCGTGCTTAATTCCAGAGATTGGCCGGATACAGTCCGTCCTTAATCAGCTGATCAATACTGGCCTGTGCTATGGGTTTATCCTCTTTGTAAGTCACCCCAAACCATTGACTGCCTGTTGGGATCACTTTAAAATCAACTTTACCCGAATGCAGTAATGTTTCCGCAACAGTAGGGATATAAAATTCAGCAGTTAGGTTTTCCTGGTTTACTTGTACAAATTCCCTGAACAGTTCCTCTGCGACAGGGAACACTTCTGGGGTAAAACCCCAGAAATTCATCGAGACGAGCGTATCTGTACTTAGAGGATGAAGATGGTTGTCTTCTTCGTAGCAGATACGATCTGCCGCAGTCAGCACCTTGGTTCGTTCTACAATATCTTCCAGGTAGCCCTCTGCACTCACTCTGCAAATTCCACGGGATACGGCACCATGGTCTGATAAGGTTTTACTGATCTCATACCCAATCATGGAATAGCGTTCCGGGCTCACTTTTTCCGTTAAAAATTCATGCATTTTTTCAAAAGCATCAAGCCCGTAAAAATCGTCTGCATTAATCAGGCAAAAAGGTTCTTTAATGGCATATCTTGCTGCGAGGATCGCATGCCCCGTTCCCCAGGGTTTAGTCCTGTCAATTTCCAGGTCAATGCCAAACTGCTGGAGGTCAAAGTTCTGAAATACATAATCGGTAGCAATTTTCCCATGAAGTTTTGCATCGAATATCGCTTTGAAATTTTCTACAAACTCTTCTTTAATGATAAATACAACTTTACCAAAACCAGCTTTGATGGCGTCATAAATAGAATAGTCAATAATAGTTTCATCATTAGGGCCAAAACCGTCTATTTGTTTCATACTGCCATACCTGCTGGCCATACCGCCAGCAAGGATCAATAAGGTGGGTTTCATATCTTTTAATTTTGATGGAGAATTTGATGAATATTGGCAATAATACTGTTCGCCAAGTTGTTCGCTGCCTGTTCTGAGGCTGCTTCTGCATATATACGGATAATGGGTTCTGTATTGGAACGTCGCAGGTGCACCCATTCCTTTCCAAATTCTATTTTTAATCCGTCAATGGTGGTATGAGGCTGCTGACTGTACAGTGCCTCTACTTTCCACAGCAGGGCATCAATGTCCATATCTGCTGTAAGAGTAATTTTATTTTTTGAGATAAAATATTCAGGATAGGACGCACGGAGAACTGATACAGTCTTACCGCTTTTGGCGAGCTGTGTCAGGAACAGGGCTATTCCGGCAAGGGCATCACGGCCATAATGCAGCGCAGGATAAATGATCCCACCATTGCCTTCTCCACCAATGATCGCCTGGGTTTCTTTCATTTTCGTCACCACGTTCACTTCCCCTACCGGCGCCGCGGTATAGGTTGTTCCTGCCCATTCTGTAACATCGCGAAGGGCGCGTGTAGAAGACAGATTAGACACCGTATTGCCGGGGGTATGCTGAAGGATATAATCAGCAATAGCCACCAGCGTATATTCCTCGCCAAACATCCTGCCTTCTTCGGTCACAAAACACAGGCGGTCAACATCCGGATCTACGGCAATCCCCAGATCAGCACCCCTTTTGATGACTTCCTCAGACAAGGCCACCAGGTTTTCCGGCAATGGCTCCGGATTATGGGGAAATTCCCCGTTCGGCTCAGCAAATAGTTCATATATGGTTTTTACGCCCAATGCTTTCAATAAAGCAGGGACAAAAATTCCACCGGTAGAATTCACGCTGTCAATGGCTATTTTGAAATCAGCCTCTGTAATCGCCTCCACATCAACCAATGGTAACGCAAGTATCTGATCTATATGTATTTTAAGATAGCTATCATCCATCATTACTTTACCCAGCTCATCTACTTCAGCGAAGGTAAAATCACTGTTTTCCGCGATCTCCAGCACCAGTTTTCCTTCAGCATCATTGATGAATTCCCCGTTTTCATTTAATAATTTCAGGGCATTCCACTGTTTAGGGTTATGGGATGCAGTGATGATAATTCCTCCGGCGGCTTTCTCCAGTGGAACGGCAATCTCCACTGTCGGTGTGGTGGACAGGCCAAGGTCAACCACATCAATCCCCAGCCCCTGCAATGTTCCTGTCACCAGGTGATTGACCATGCTGCCCGAAATACGGGCATCACGGCCAATGACGATCTTTTTCAAGCCTGATTTTTTTACGGCCCAGGTGCCAAATGCGGATGTAAATTTAACGATATCAAGTGGAGTCAGGCCCTCAGCGGCCACCCCACCTATGGTTCCCCGGATACCGGATATTGATTTGATAAGTGTCATGTTCTAAATACCTGTCTGTTCTAATTTCTAAAATCCGCTGTCATCCAATGCAAAGGTATTTTTACGCTCCTTCCAGGTACCTTGGGTAAAGTCAGGGAATTTCTGCGGCATATTGCCTTCTTCAATTGATTTTTCAGACAGTGGGGTGATCACACTCATCGTCAGCGAGTCATAAATATCAATCGGTGTCTGTTTACGTTGCTTAACGGATTCAACAAAGGCGTTGAATACATACCAATCCATTCCGCCATGTCCAGCCCCTTCCGCTTCAGTCTGATATTTTTTCCATAGCGGATGGTCATATTTTTCCGTCCATATTTTGGCGCTGTCCCATTCATCGTATGACTTTGACTTGCCTTCGATATAGATCGATTCTGCAACATCCATCCAGATCCCTTCCGTACCCTGCACCCTGAAACCGATAGAATAAGGTCGTGGAAGATGGGTATCATGAGTTAAAGTCACCGTTTCGCCGTTGGCACAGTTCAGCATCGTAGTAACAATATCACCGTTTTTGAATTTGATGGATGCATTTTTATGACCGGGAGCTACTTTATTGATATAAGAATTCAGTCCGGGTGACTTTGAAGCGAAAGACACCAGGTTGGTAAACTGGTTTCCACGGTTGATATCGATATAATTCATCACTGGCCCAATACCATGTGTCGGATAAATATCCCCGTTACGGTCGGCATTGTACTGTGTTCTCCACTGTGCTTCTCCTACCGTATTTGGGCCGAACTCCGCTCCTTTTCCGTCGAAATGCTTTCCGTCGTTAAACAATACGCCACGAAGGTCATGCTGATATCCGCCTTCCAGGTGTACCAGTTCCCCGAATACATTTTGTCTCACCATATTCAGCACTGCCATCACATCCCTGCGGTAACATACATTTTCCAATGTCATGTAAGGAACTTTTGTTTCTTCATATACCTTTAAAATATCCCAGTGATCGTCTACGGTAATTCCGGCAATCACTTCGCAGCCTACATATTTACCTGCACGCATGGCATAGATAGCCTGTTCCTTGTGAAACTGCCAGGGCGTAGCTATAATAACCCCGTCAATATCTTTTCTGTCCAATAGTTTTTTATAGGCATCAAGTCCACCCGTATATTCTTTGGGCAATCTTTTACCGGCTTTAACAAATTGCTCCCTGCAATATTTTAAGGAGCTTTCCTGTAGGTCACATATGGCAACGATCTCTACGTCTGAACGAAGCAATCCTTCCCCAATATGGTTTCTTCCACGTAGACCAACGCCAATATAGCCCAGCCTGATCTTATCTGCATTCTTCCCGAATAATAGTCCTGAAGGCAATATTGTTAACCCTGCTATTCCAACAGCGGTATTCTTAACAAAATGTCTGCGATCCATAGTTTTTAATTTTTAATTTGGTTTATATCTTATGTGTTATTCTTCTATTCCTCGTTCATCTGTGTAAAGAAAGTGTAGTGCTATCTGATCAGATCTCTTCTTTTAAGGAAGATTTATAATTTTTAATTTCCGACAATATTGTGTTTTGCATCTGGACTGTACTGGCATCCAGCATCTTCAACAACTGTAACTGTGCCCTGCAACGTTGCAGATTGTGGTGTTCAAACTTGATCTTGAAATACGTATCCCCGTTGATATAATCGGTAAGAAACCTGACGGCCTGCATGTAAGGCAACAGCAGCACACCCTTTACCAGGGAATTGACCTCATTATCCGTAATGAACCGGCCTGCTTCCTGCAGGTAACCTTTGGTATATGCATTGAAAAGCGGCATATTCAGTTGTATAGCCGAAAGGTTTTCTTCATCCTCAGGACGGGTATTGATAATGGTCCGTATGGCATCACCAAAATCAAATGCAATATATCCATCCATTACCGTATCCAGGTCGATTACACACTGGGCTTCATCTTTGGCATCCAGCAGCACATTATTGAACTTGGTATCATTATGTGTGACCCTTTTCTGCAGCATAAGCTGTTGTTCGGGCTGTTGAAAATACAACATAGAATCGGCATAACCGGCAATCCTATCCAGTTCTGCCGCTACACTGCTCAACCTGGACGACAAATTATTCCTTATGGCTTCATCCAGTTGTTCCAGACGTTTTTGAATATTATGGAAATCGGGAATCACTTCATACAGACTTCCTGCTGGCAGATCGGATAACATCGCCTGGAATTTGCCAAAGGCCTTACCACCTTCGTAAGCTTGTTTTTCTGTTTCCACCAGATCGTAGCTCTTGGTGTCTTTGAGAAAATAACACATCCGCCAGTAATCTCCTGCAGTATCTTTATAAAAGAATTTCCCATTTTTTGCAGGGATCAGGGTCATCACCTCTTTCTCCGTATCTCCTCCCTCTGCCATCACCTTCAGCTTTAAATGATCAATCACCTTCGTCATATTTTCAGTCAGTTCTTCCACATTCTTAAATATATGATGATTGATCCGTTGTAACAGGTAATCACAACCGTTAGTGCTGTTATTTTTAATCAAATAAGTATCGTTTATATGCCCTGATCCATAGACTTTCAGGGAAAAAACAGCAGCCTCACAATCAAATTGTGAGATAACCTCTGATATGTTCTTTACACTTTGCAAAATATAATAGGTTAATTGTTCATAATTAATAACAGGACATTATTGTTTTATCAGTTCAAACACGGGTAACCTGTCCATGGCTACTTCCTGTTCTATAAGTGTTGGTCCTTTGATCTTTTTCCCGTTATCACTCTTCCAGGTACCTTTCGGCAGGTATATCTTTTTCTTAGCGGAGCTCGTTACCACAGGGGCTACGAGGTACTTACTCCCTAGCATGAACTGTTCGGTTACTTCCTCCATTCCCTGACCGGGAAACTCATATTCCATGCTCCTCACTATGGGCTGCCCGGTGGCTACGGCTGTTTTCAGCAGCTGCATCAGGTATGGGGTATACTTTGCTCTCAGCGATACCGCTTTCTTAATCATCTCCAGGTTTAAGGGGGACAACACCCGCCAGGGGGCGACAGAAAACTGCATCATTGGCATCAAGGCAGAACATTGTGCCGAGCGTACCACCAGCGACTCATCGAGTTTATCCCGACCAATGAACGAACCATATTCGCCACCGCCAATCATATCGGGACAGGTAAACTGATACCCCAGCAGACCAGCAGTAGTCAGGTGAGGGATCAGCTTCTGAAGATCCTCCCAATTGTGTTTTTTATCACGCAAACGCTGAACCAATGGTTCCCCGCCCATCTTCCACATGGCACGGTATTCATTCAGCGGATAATCGAGCCCCAATTCCCCCCATAACCTGCTGTGCTCATTGGGACTTGCTTTTTTGAAGGATAAGGCTGAAGCAGGATAAAAATCAGCATCACCGGCATCAAACTTAAAACCATCCAAATGATAGGTGTTCACCATATGGTCCAGTCTTCCCTGAAACCATTTTTTCGCTTCCGGATTCGTGAAATCCATCACCGCACTATAGCCGTTCCACCAGCTGATGATGGCAGGTTTGTCGGCCTGAGCCCATTCCATGGATTGGTCGCCCGTATTGTCAAACAGCAGTAGCTTTTGCGCCTGAAGATCTCTGAACACCTCTGTATCAGGCGAGATAAAAGGACTCACCCAAAGCATCACTTTAAATCCAAGCTGGTGCAATGTATCCACCATACCGGTAGCATCCCTAAACCGGTCTGCCCTGAAATCAAACCTTCCATAATAGTCTGCCCAGTTATCATCAATCATAATTACTCCTGGAGGAAAACCATTTGCGATGATATCCTTCGCATATTTCAGGATATCGTCCTGATTCTGGTTATAGACCAGCTCAATCCAGGTATTGTATTGCGGACGCGTAAACAATAATGTATCTGGCAGCTTATTTTTGCTCGGAAAAAAACGCTTGCTTGCATTGCTGAAAGCATCCCTCAGGGTCTTCCCACTGGCGTCCAGTGTCAACACACTTTTTACTTCTGTAAGGACTAGCTGGTTATTGCTGAAGGAAAATTTAAAGGGTTCTTCGCTCCAGATATACCTGCCTTTGGTAGACAGCAATAAAGGAACGGCCTGATTCCCCTGAATATCTGCATACAAATTAAGGCTGTATCCTTCCTTGAAAGGCATCAGATGGGCATTGTTTACTGCACCGCCATACCATTTCTCACCCTCAGTGATATCGATAGTTTGTTGGGCAGCTAAGTTCGTAGCCATGCTGCAACAGAGCAACACGACATAGAGATATTGGATAGACCTGTTCATTCTTCTTTTTTAAGGTATAGATTGTGTTTTAATATCATCAGCAGGATAAAATCCTGCTATTTAATGTACTTCGATCGTATGGTTCAGTTTATTGAAACCAGTAGTTTCTTCCCAGACATTGTTGTTGGCCAGGCGGATACTGTATTCTGGCCTTGACGCAATGCTGGCATATTCATCCGGCAGGTTCAATAACATTTCATACTTACCGGCAGGGAAATCTGATGGGATTTTGATACTTTCTTCTACTTTCAAGGTTCCACTGAACCATCTTCTCACATCCGTAGCCAGGTCAAACGTTTTCAGCTCACCACTCGTCGTATTCCGCAATACCAGCTTTGCTGTTCTTTTATTGTAGGGTGAAGCATAACCCGCATTTTTTACATTCAGCACAAGGTTCAGGGAAGTCCCTTTCACCACATGGTCAGGAATAACGGCAGTTTGAAGGACAAAGCGGTAACCCAGGTTTTTCTTAATATTATCCATACAACCACCGGATTGCCAATCGTTGTTTACAGCGGTATTGTAATGTGCATTCAGGTAGCTAAAATGCATATCTGCAAGTTCCTGCTGCGCTTTACCTGAAGGTTCACAGTCGTTCAGGCTATAATCATCTGAACAGGTTTCCCCACCTACCACAACAAACTTACTATCGGCCTTCATATAATCTCTAAGGGCGTTCAATACCACTCCATCGGAGGTACGTGGACCAGAGCTGTTTCCATAATCCTCAAATGTTCCGAAATCGTTGGTACTGGCCAGGAAGCAATCGTTATGGTACCCTATCCTGGCATTATCCTCTACACCAAAAGCAGCAAGTTCTGCTAAAGGTGCTGAAGTCAGCACTGAATTTACACCAAATAGGTAACGTTGCTTAAATTGAGGATAACGTACCTGTACCATTCGGTCGGTCGGCATCGCCGCCAGTAAGGCTTTCAATACCTCTATCCTGTCCAGCCAGTTCTGATCCGTTAATGTACTGTTCTGTCCCCCATTCAAAGAGGCATCTCCAAAGAAATCACTGTAATAATTTTCTCCCCAAATGCCCATAAATCCGAGCTGGACACAGGCAATCACATCTGCATTGTTCGTAAGAACAGTTTTAAGCTGGGTGATATGGTTTAGCACCACACTTTTTGCTGCATCACCATAAGGCGGACAGATAAAGCCTTCCGGACAAGTGCCCGGAGTGGCAGTTGCGGTATAGACAAAACGTGGGATCAGTTTAACACCCGCTGTTCTTGCGGCCACCATATCCTTTTCCATATTGCTTAGAAAATCTGCTGAGATGGCGGTAGTAATGACATTGTCTAGGATATAGTACCTGAAGACCAGGGTACTGTAGACATCATAAGTGGCACTGGGTATCGTCTGTAGACTACGGTAGCTTTTCAGTTCTGCAGCATCCAGCAGGGAGTAATCACTGGAGTTGGTTTCTGAGTACCTGTAAAATCCCCTTTCAGGATTTGGAAAGTCTTCTGTACTTTCTGTATAGGTCACATTTATTTTTTCCACTTTCACCAGGCCTGAGTCTTCGCTTTTGCAGGATGCAAACGACGTTGCCACTGCAATAGAAAGACAAACACTATAGTGCCTTAAGTTTTTATATATCATGTCATTGAAGCCGTTCATATGAATATTTTAATTAGAGTTTAAAGAAGATATTGTTTTTATAAAGCCAGTAGCACAATCCCCATTCGGCGACTAAAGTAGCCAGGGCCGAAAGCACTGCCCCAATGTCTGCGGGAACTCCCATCAGGGTATGCAAAAGGCCACCGGTAAAAATGGCGATCAGCCCATTTAGCCATTGCAGGCCTACAGTTTCAAAGAAGAGATAAATAAAAATGGCATTCATTCCAATGACCGAGCAGATCCACACATATCTCGTGTATTGTTTTACATCAACTAGCCAATAGGTAAAAGCCAGCATCAGTAAGACCCATCCCCCAGAAGCAAAGACAAAAGAACTGGTACTGATCCTTTTGATAATGGGACTGACATTCAGCAGGTCCAGTCCAAACCCAATCAGCAAAGTGAGGATACCGGCGATAAAGAGCACCCGTATTTTATAGGCATTGGTATTTTTTGAGATCAATAACTTCCCGGCAACTGCCCCCCATATGGTATGTGCTGCAGTGGGAATGGCATTGATAGCCACCCAGCCATCGCTGTTGATCTTTCCCATCAGTAAGGTATCCACATAAGATCCAAAGTTATGCGATTCAACAAAAGGCTGATCAAAACCTGGCACCTGGATGCAACGGTACAACAATTCTGTTAACAACAGCAGACCAGCTGAAATGCCGATTTGCAACGTCCATGGCAGACCAATGATCAGGTAGGCAACAATTGTCATAAAAGCCAGCTGGGTCAGTACATTCCAGAGCTCCCAGACAGGTTGCCCGGCATATACACAATGTAATGCTACTCCACAAAGGAACAACCTGAAACTCCGGTACAGGATATGTCCCCAGTTGCTGCCCCAGCTCTCCCCTTTTTCAAGTTTACGGCTATAAGAGATATACAATGCTGATCCTGCCATAAACATAAAGGCAGGCTGTACGAGATCCCAAAAGCGGAGACCATGCCATGGGTGGTGAAAAAACTGATCCACCACCATCGCGGCCGGTACCGGCAGATCAAGATTTTTTAATGCAACATACACCAGGCAGCTTTCCGCACAAAGCAGGATCATGATCATTCCTCTTAAGGCATCAAGGGAAAGCAGGCGACCAGCAGCAATTGGATTAGCGGAATTTTTAGTCATATCTGTGGTATTGTGGAGCGTAGAACGCTCCGTTATCTGATGTAAATGAAAGTGTTACCGGAAGCTTATTCATTCATATCCAGCAGGAAAGCTGAAGAATTGGGATCAGGGATACTGCCTAAAGTTGCCGACCAGTCACTCTTGGTCACCATAATTCCCATACGCATACCTGTTCCGGTCAATCCTTTTAATTTTCCACGGGCTATTCTCATCTCGAATTTCAGGATATTGCCTGTTTCTACGACAGTACCCACCTGATAGGCTTCAGAAATAGATTGCTGTGCGAAGCTGAAAGAGTTCTGTGCACCAGTATGGTAGAAAATATCTACACCTGAAGTCAGTAGCTGCCCTTCCAGGAGAATATCAAAACCACCATCAGCATAGGCACTCAATAAACCTGTTGCGGCACTGTTATCTGAGTCAATATAGAAATCGAAGATGTCGCCATTGGCTCTTTTCGATTGCATTTCCGCATAGATATAGATGTAATTTCCATCATAATCGAATTTTGCAGAGCGGAAAATTCCTCCGTTCGGGCCAGCGGTCAATACATTTGTGGTTACATTATCCCAATCACTTAATGTATTGTCGTCAATTTTAACCGGTGTGGTCTTTGCGATGCGGATCACTGTTGATGCTTCAGCAACCTTTCCGTTGATGGTAGCGGACAGTGTGGCTACATATTTTCCTTTACCTGCATATTCATGAACAGGATTAGCCTCTGTAGAGGATGCCCCATCTCCGAAGTCCCAGTTGTAAGCACTTATTCCAGCAGTTACAGTCGTAAATGTCACCTCATTCCCTTCCACACTCAGTTCATACAATAAATCTGTCAATTTGGGTGTTTCCTCCTTTTTACAGGAACCGAGTACTGTACCTATAGTGATCAAAACGAACAGGTACCCTATATTTCTTATATTCTTCATATCAATTGATCTTTATACCGTAAACAATATTAACAACTATGGATTCTGGGCTGCCAGTGGATTACTGAGTGTCTCATCAACAGGCAGGAAATAGATAATCCTTGGACTCGTATAGCTAACCGATAAATTGGCGTAACCTGCAGGTGTTTTGGTCAGGTCGATATCCGTTTCTTTTAAACCAGCCAGGTGATATCCCCAATAAGCTTTATTAAGGCTTCTTTTATTGCGGTACACATCATAAGTGCGGTGTCCTTCAAAAGCCATTTCTATACGTCTTTCTTCCAGCACGGCATCCAGGACAGTATATCCTGAAGGCAAGGTACCATTGTAAAGGGAAGCTTCCAGTCCCCGGTTCTTACGGATCATATCTACATCCGTCAGTGCAGCTGCGGTATTGCCCATCTTCGCTTCGGCCTCCGCTTTGTTCAGGTACATTTCAGACAATCTGAACATCACTGGTGAACTCAAAGTCGGTGATCCGTCCTGAAAAGAGAACTTGCTGATATAATAGATTTCAATACCATTTTTCTTCTGCATATTTCCACTTTCATCTTTCAGGGGCACGATATAAGACCAGCGTACATCTTCCGGATGTTTGGACATCACATTACGTAAAGATGATGAGGCATACTCCTCCCCCCAGCCCGAGTTTCCGTCAGAATAAATCATGGAAGCAATAGATCCTGCTTTACCATAATCATCAACCTGAGTAAAGGCCACACAGAAAATGGTTTCTGTGCTGGTTTGCGCGTTGGCAAATAAGGTAGGATAAGTGCTGGCAGTTGAAAGACTGAACCTGCCTGATCCAATCACCTGGTCAGCATAATCTATAGCTTTCTGATTGTCCTCTTTGTATAAATTCACCCGGGACAAAAGTGACCATGCAGCCTCTTTTGAAGCATACTGTACACCTCTCGACTGTGTCATTAGTGAGGCTGCCTTCTCTGCATCAGCAATTACTGAAGCATATACCTCAGCAACAGAAGACCTTGCTTTTGTGGACTCATCTGTCAGATTCGTCCGCAGGACAATACCTGGGGAAGCCGGATCAACACTGTAAGGTTTAGCAAATAAACGTACCAGGTTAAAGTGGCAAAATGCACGGAGGAAATAACATTCACCCAACAATTGCTGTTTCGCAGCATCCTGAACATCCGATTTCTCTACTGCACTGATCACCGTATTCACACCGCTGATGATTTTATAAGATACATACCAGAAATACCTGGTATTGTTCTGTGTCGGTGAATGTGACAGGTTAAAGCTGTAGAAAAAAGGATCAGTGGTCACCTGTCCGCAAACAATATCATCACTTGCAAAATCTGACAGCTGGTAAAACTGGCGGAGATACATATTGTTCAGATCGGTGGTACCATTAAAAGCAATATGATCTTTCATGAGTGCATATGATCCATTCAGCGCATTGGTTAAACCAGCGGTTGAAGTGACCAGCGTTTCTGTGCTAATTGCATCGCTTGGGTACACGTCGAGGTTCTTACAGCCCACATTGGCGATGGTCAGAAGAATAAATATGGTGGATAAGTACTTTTTCATGTTCTTAAAAGTTAAAGTTAACGGTCAACAAATATTGCCTGTTGTTCGGATACTTAAAGTCTGATACCCCCGGGGTGACAAAGCTTGCCGGGGTAATGGTAGTCTGTGGATCCTGACCCAGGAAATTAGAGAAGGTAGCCACATTATCCGCTGTAATCCCTACGGTAATGGCCTGAAAATTCAGTCTGCTGACGAAGGCTTTAGGAAGGGAATAACTCAGGGCGATATTCCTGATGGTAAAATAGCTACCGTTTTTGAGGTAACGGGTAGATGTTTCTGTAGAGTTTGCCGAATTCTGGGGACTTGGCTCTGTGGCTTCCGTATCACCGGGCCCGGTCCATACTTTTGCACCATCAGGTAAGTTAATCTGGTTGTAATAAGGTTCGCTTCCGTCATTCATCAAAAAGCGAAGGTTATTGCTAAACACCTTGTTGCCATAATTGAAATAGGTACTCACATTCAGATTGAAGCTTTTATAACGGAAGCTATTGTTGAAACCACCCTGGAATTTCGCCAGTGCGGAGCCTGATTCCTGCAACGTCGCCTCAGCATATACGGAAGTTTTTTCAGCGACCACGGCCTTTCCGCTTTCATCGTAGATCAACTTCTCCCACACAGGGGCACCCGTCTGACTGTCAACACCTAACCATTTTGGCATATAGAACTCATAAAGATCACCCCCATCGCGGTAAATCTGGGAAATACTTTTCGAATCTGTTTTAATGATAGTTGAAGGTAATCCGTATAATTTATTGCTGTTGAAGTTGATGGTAAAGTCTGTATTCCATTCAAAATCATTCGTTCTGATATTGGTAGCGTTGATGCCGATCTCAATCCCTTTATTGATCACATTTCCAGCATTGTCCCATTTGGTCTCAAAACCAGTAGAGGGGGCTTGCGAAACTTGCAGCAGCAAATCTTTCGTGTTATTGCGGTAGGCATCTACCGTTAAGTTCACTCTTTTAAACAAGCCAATATCTATACCGGCATTGATCTGGTGTTTGCTTTCCCAGGTTAACCTTGGGCTCTCCAACTGATAAGGTACAGCACCAATGGCAGAGTTATACTGTGTAGTGAGGGAATATAAACCAAGATATCTGGACGAACCAATATCCTGTGTACCGGTAACCCCATAACTCAGCCTGAGCTTCAGGTTATCGATAACTTTACTTTCTTTCAGAAAATCTTCATTACTCAGCAACCACGCTCCCGAAACAGAAGGAAAATAAGCGTACTGATTGTTGGAAGGAAATGCAGAGGATCCATCTGCACGGAAGGAACCCGAAAGGAAGTATTTGCTTTTATAATTATAGTTGATCTGCGATAAAGCCGACTGCAGGAGTCTTTTGTCGACATAACCATTGACGAGTTGCGTGTTAGATACCACATTTAAAACCCGCAGTGACTCCGGTAAACCCTTACCAGACCCACCAGAATATTCCGTTTGTCCCCCTTCAAAAGCAACTCCTGCCAAACCGCTCAGGGAGTGGTCGCCAAACTGGAAGTTGAATTTTAACAGGTTGTTCGAAATACCGCCGTAATTGAGTACATTCAATTCCTCCAGAAAACCGGTACCATGGTTCTGACCCGACACTAATGGAGAGAAATAGTTTGAGCTTTTATTAAAAGCAGCTGAAGCCCTGTTGGTACTGGAGAAGGTCAGCCAATCGGTAATATTATAGTTGAGCGCAAAATCGTAGTTGACATCAAACCCTTTGTAAGGATGGTCAGAATTTTCAACAGTATGAATAGGGTTCACCCTATCCCTTGACCACCACTTGAAAGTAGAATTTCCATCTACATAGACTGCGGCACCATTTGCGTCATACGGATTATCCCAAGGCAGGTTTACAAACGAATTCAGCACATCTGTATAATCATAGCTATGCCCTATGGAGGCACTTATATTGATATTATTGGTTACGCTTAATTTTTTAGAGAAAGTATAAGTGGAATTCGCGCGAAGGTTGATGCGTTGAAAATCAGTATTCAGGAAAGTTCCTTTCTCATTATAATAAGAAGCTCCGATATAATAACTGTTCTTTTCTGTTTTTCCTGTAGCTGACAGGTAAAAATTATTTACAGCAGCAGGCTTGAATGTCTCTTTGGACCAGTTGTAATCCTGATCCAGCAAGGAAAGCGGACGTTCTCCATAAAATTTAATCAGGTCCACTTTGTAAGAATTATCTGTAGCACCAAGGATATAATCTCTGTAAAAGCCTTTTTGGTGGTCATACAATTCAGCACTGTTCATCAGGTCCATTTTACCAAAATCCGCTGTCCTGAATCCGGACGTAGCCTTAAATTCAAAGCGGGTTGTGCCTGTTTTGGCACTTTTAGTCGTCACAATGATCACCCCTGCATTGGCCTGTGAACCATACAATGCTGTAGCTCCAGCATCTTTAAGGACTGTAACCGACTCTACGTCATTGGGATCATAATTACCGCCAATCACGCCGTCCACAACGACAAGGGGACTTTGATTTGCATTGATAGAAGACACCCCGCGCAATCTAATTTCCGGTGCAGAGCCAGGATTACCAGAGCTGTTCAGTACTTGCAAACCGGCTACTTTACCCTGGAGCATAGTACCGATATTGTTTGCGGTCACATCTTTCAGCTTTTCGGCAGACACAACAGACACGGCGCTGGTCAGTTCACTTTGTTTTTTACTGCTGTATCCAACCACCACCACATCGTTCAGCTGACCAACGTCTTCGCTCAGCACAATGTTGATTTTCTGATTGGCTGTGACTTCCACTTCTTTAGTCACAAAACCAATGGAACGGATAATGAGGGTAGCTTTCTGGCCGGGGATCGCAATAGTAAATGCACCATTGTTATTCGTTACTCCGGTAGTAGTCGTTCCCTTAACGGAAACTATAGCCCCAATTAATGGCAGCTTGTCCGTGCCTGAGGTTAGTGTGCCTGATACCTGCGTGGTTTGAGAAAACCCGGCAAGACTAAATAAGAGGCAACAACAGAGGAGTACAACTTTTTTCATAAGCATACAATTGAATTTAGGGTTCCTGAAAGGTACATCACCTATTACATCGTAATTGGTTCAGGGATGCAAATTCAGGAGCTGGTTAGAAGGTTAAAAGTTTGGTTAATTAGTTGTTTGTTATTCTAAAGTTGAACTAAAAAATCTATAAATAAAACAGCGGTGAAGCAGGAAAGCCAAATTTAAATCTATGCAAACGTTTGTGTAGGTTACGCAAACGTTTGCTCAATTTTCGGCCGAAAAAGAAATAATAAATTATGGAGGAATAATTTTGGCACAAAAAGCCATAATAACCGTCAAATCAACAGTTATTACACAGCATATTTTAATATTTTTCTAGAAAACAACAATAAATCAAGAAGAATAACTCACCATTTCAGAATCTATGATACACTGCAAGTATTTAAAATCCACAGATTGGCCATTATTATTGGCATCAATCAATTCAAACAGAAATTCAGTAGCCTTTGAGGCCTGTTGATAAGCAAATTGTTCAATTGAAGCCAACGGCATGGTATCCATATACTCCCAGATAGGCAGATTGGCAAAACTAATGAAGCTGATATCTTTATTTACAACTAAACCTGCGGCCTTTACAGCGGCAATACAATCCAATAAAACATAGTCATTGAACACAATGACCGCAGTCGGACGTTCTTCAAGATCGAGCAGCCTTTGCATGGCAGTCACATTATCGGTCTTGCTCAGTGTTGTCGATACTATGATATCATAATTTACAGGAAGGCCATTTGCCCTTAAACATTTGAGGTAGATTTCCAGCCGCTGCAAGGTAGCCGCCAGCTTTGCCGGACCGTTGATCAGGCCTATTTTTTTATGCCCCATACTCACCAGTTTAGTGATGGCCTGCAACATTCCGGAGTGCAGGTTACCAGCTACATAATGGATATCTTTTTTATTGGGCACACGGTCAAAAAATACAATAGGGATATTGTATTTTTTAAGGCTTTCGAAGTGGTCGTAGGTATTGGTATCTTTAGTCAGGGAGACCAGGATCCCATCTACCCGATGGTCCTTCATATTTTCCACGATCCTTTTTTCCCTGTCGAGATTGTCAAGGGACTGACCGATAATGACAGTATATTTAAAATTCTCTGCAAAATCTTCGACACCGCACAATGCAGAAGAAAAAAAGGGTTCTGCCAGATTAGGGATGATCACTCCTATGGTATAAGTCTTCTGTTGTTTGAAAAAAAGTGCTGACTTATTGACCTCATAGCCCAGTTCTTTCGCTGCCTGATGAACTCTCATGGTCGTTACTGCCCCAATACTTTTATGGTCATGTAAAGCCCTGGATACGGTCGATGCCGATATATTTAGCTTTTTTGCAATTTCCTTAATAGTTGGCAGCTTGTTCTTTTGCATAGATGGGGTGGATAGGTCATTTAAAAACGGCACCAATGCCGGATTTTTCAGCTTAAATTTATCAAAAAAAATAGGAAATACTTAAAGGACGAGGTAACGATTTGAATAAAGTACATTTCAGGCTTTACCTTTTTGCAGCAAATATAGGGGCAAAAGCACAGCAGCATCCACCAGCTGTGCTTCTAACCATTATAACAATTAACCGAAAACAGTCTTGCTAACCACATGCCAACAGTTAAAAAAAATCATAACAAACTTTAAATCAAGTCCATAAATCACTATAAAAACAACAATGGTGTTCATTAATGAACAATACCGTTCATAAATGAAATATATTTACAATCTTAAAAAACAATTTAACATCTTTAAACAAAGAAATTTAGCCAGCCATTTATGATTAAAAATTTAGCCCTATGAAAAAAACAGTAGCTCTCCTGTTACTCTTTTGTGTTACCCTATTTTTCTCCTGTAAAAAAGAAGTATCCCCTTCTTCCATTAGCGGATCATGGACACTGACCAATGTCCAGGGAGGATATATGGTTACAGGGACAGGGGAACAAAAACACAAACACGTGATAAAATTCAACGGTAACGTATACGAAAAATATGTGGATGACAAATTGGTAGTGTCAAGCAATTATACCCTCACCACAGACAAATTTGCTGGAACAGGAAAAGAGATGGATGCTTTTGTACTGGAAAACACTAACTATAAAGTTTTCCTGGAGATCAAAAAGAAGAAGCTGATCTTATATGACGGTACAATCGCAGCCGATGGCACAATATCCACTTATACTAAAAACTAATTTTATCATACAGTATTAAAAAAGCTGGTCCTAATTTGAGTAACCAGTTTTTTTTAATACTGTATAGGCAAAAAAAAATTTTCAATTCTATCGCAGGACACGATACTTCAGCTAAAGTCTGATAGGCGGAATTTTAAATAGAATTATTATTTTATAACAGCTTATTTTCCTTTAAAAACCTCAGTTCTTCGCTTGTAATATGATCATCGTCTATTGCAGGCGCTGTAGTGATATTCGCCAGCTTCATTTCGTCCATGATATCCACAAAATTCTGGAAGTTAGCTCCTGATGTGGGCTTGATGACCACGATTAATGAGGTTTTGCGTCCATCCAGCGCTACCTTACCCGTATTCTTCACCATCTCCTTATTGGCCAAGATCGACTTCCTGACCTGTCTGATTCCCTCAATATTCGGATGACTTTTTCCAGCCTCCCCCATATACCAGGCCACCTGATTGTCCTTACCCAAGAGGATAGTCATTGTTCTGGAGGCTGGAAAAGCAAATCTTGCGCCCTCTTCTCCTTCATCAGGTTTAACAATGTCCATCGCTACGGGTCTGGAAAGTGTCGTGGTTAACATGAAAAAGGTAATCAGCAAAAAGGCAAGGTCAACCATTGCCGTTAAATCTACTTTAGGAAGTGCCTTTGCGTTGTTTTTAGTGTTCAGTTCAGCCATGATTAAATGATTTAGGGAAACATTCCGTGGATTATTATTTTAATCATGATGACCATTATCTCCAGATTCCACAAAGAAAAGAACAATAGATTATTCTTCCGCCATCACAATCAGAATTGCCCCGCCTACCATGACCGCAGCCCCAAGTACGAGCTGCCAGCTGATCTTCTCTTTTAAAAAGATGACCGATAAGATAATAGCAAAAACAAGAGATAACCGTTCGATAGTTACGACATAAGAAGCCGGTCCCAAGGACAGCGCCTTAAAGGAAAATAAAGTGGACAGAGAAGTGGCTATACCTGCCAGAATTAGCAACATCCATGTTTTTCCCTCTATCTGCTTCAATTCTGCAAATGTTCCCTGATAGGTCACTACTCCCCAGGTGATACAAAGAATGAGAACGGATTGTATGGCAAAGGCCATACTGGAGTCTACATTTTTAAGCCCCGCTTTAGTCAGAACAATAACCAATGCCGCTGAAACCGCTGCCGATAAAGCCCATAATACCCACATAATTTAAATTTAAGTTGTATACAATCCCTTTCTTTGATAACACAACTTCCTGAAATTGGTTTATCCTGGGGGAATTAAAAGAAACAAAGGCAGGAAGGAATGATAAAATGTATTTATTTCTGCAAATAACGCATATTAAACGACAGAAATTTATTTTTTGGTTTGAAAGTTGTTACAACATTGATTTTAGCTATAAACACCAACATCTTATTTAATTTAACAAAATCCGTATTCCATATGACGCTCTTCCTGCTGATTTTTTCTTCGCTCCTGCTTTGTTCAACCCTATTATCGCTGATAAAAAATGACTATTGGATTTTCAGGGTTTTTGATTATCCACGTCTGCAGAAATTTGTACTTTCTCTATTTTGCCTTACTCTGGTCATTATTTTTCTGGAAAGTACCCCAACTATGTATTGGACGGTTATCATAACACTGACAGCAAATGCCGCTTACCTGTTTTCATTGATCCTGCCCTTCACCATCTTCTCTAAAAAACAGGTACTAAACATCTCTAAAGTGTTGCAGGGTCAAGGGATCAGCATCATGATTGCCAATGTGTATGAAGACAATACGAATTCGGCAGGTTGCCTGAAAGAAATATACAAAACGGATCCAGATGTGGTTTTACTGCTGGAAACCAATGAAAGATGGGACAAAGAAACAAGCGTACTGGCCGATAGATATGCCTACCAGGTTAAAGTGCCATTGGAAAACACCTATGGCATGTTATTATATTCAAAATTTGCCTTAAGTGATACCGCAGTCAAATACCTGGTAGAGGATGATATTCCATCCATCCATACCCGAATTGAACTGCCATGCGGGCAAGAGCTGCAATTATTCGCCGTACATCCTACCCCTCCGGTACCTAGCGAAAACCCAAGGGCTACAGAAAGGGACAAGGAATTATTGCTGGTGGCCGACCTGGCAAAAGCATCTACCCTTCCAGTCATTGTGATAGGCGACCTGAATGATGTAGCCTGGAGTTACACTACAGAACTATTCCTGAAAATGAGCGGATTACTTGATCCCAGGAGAGGGCGGGGATTTTTCAATTCCTTCCATGCGCACTATCCTGTCATGCGGTTTCCTTTGGACCATGCCTTCATATCGACAAATTTCAAATTAAAACATATCGACCGCCTAGCGAACTTCGACTCTGATCATTTCCCCATATTTATTAACCTCCAGTATGAGGAAAATGCTAACCTGCAACAAGAATCCATGGAAGCAGATGCAGATGAAATACAGGAAGCAGAAGAAAAAAAAACCAAAGAATAAGCAGCCCTTTACTTTAAAATTTTCTAAGCTTCTTTTGGGGCAGAAGATTCCCTGATCAACAGGGCGGTTTCCAATACTGTTGTGGCGGCTTCGGCTGCGATTTCCGTTCTGGCCATCAACTTATTCAGCATGGTGTTGATCACCTCATCGGATATCTGCTGGATGGGCTGGCAAATTGCAGTGATACTGGGATTAAAGAGATCAAAACTGCTGTAATCATCAAAGGCGATGACAGCAATATCCTGAGGCACTTTACGCCCCATTTTTTTTAAAGCCTGCAGCCCGGTGATGGCCATATAGCTAGTGGCAAAAAAGACGGCATCAACCTCTTTATTTGCCTCTAGAAAACGCTGGATGCTATCGATACCTTTTTGCTTGTCCACATGGAAGACTACCCGTTTCAGGAGATGTGGCCTTTCATATTTATCCATCAAATCCTGATACGCATTGAGCCTGTCGAGCATCTGGTGCTGTTCAGAGACAATAGTAATCATGGCAATATTTTTATACCCGTTTTCGATCAGATGCAGGATCGCCTTACGGGTACCGTCATAGTTATCGACCACAACGGCATCACACTTGGCCTCCCCCGACTTCCTGTCAAAAACCACTACGGGAAGACCATCATTGATCAGTTCCTGGATTTCATTATCCAGACCGGGTGAAGGAGCAATGATATATCCATCCACTTGATGATTACGAAACAACTGGATGAGGTCAATAGACTTAATGGTATCATTATCAGTGCTTCCAAAAACTATCCTATACCCATTATCATAAGCAACTTCTTCCACCCTGCGTGCAATTGACGAGAAGAAAGGATCTGAAATATCCTCCACCATCATGCCAATGGTATTGCTCTTTCCAGTCCTGAGTCCCTGCGCCATCCTACTGGGCTTATACCCTACTTTTTCAATAAAATCAAGTATTCTCTTTTCCAGGACCACACTAATCCCCTGTGCCCTGGCCTTGCCATTCAAAACAAACGAAACAGCTGTCTTAGAGATCTTTAGTTGCTCAGCAATATCTTTAATGGCTAGCTTTTTTTTCATTGGTTTAGATTTGGTTTTTAGATTGCAGCAGGGTGATATATAAACGGACAATGATGCTAAGATAGCTATTTAGTGGAGTATCTTTACAGATTTCTTACTGAACAGTTGTATTTACTCAGCCATTCATAGCGCTCCTCAACAAGGAATCTTCTTCATAACATCTATGGACATTATTTAATTATATACTTTATATAAAATACACAAAAATACTGAATTACAACACATTGAAAATAAATGAAATATTGAATTTGACAAATTGGCAGAACTAAAAAGACCAAACACACGTGTAACCAAGCGTACGCAGAGAAGGTTCTTTTAAAAGCACCATCAGAAGTTTAGCTTTAGTTTTTACCATGTGATATTGAATGCGCAGGTGGTCCAGAAAAAATGCGGCGAAGCACTATAAAAAAAGGCCGACAAAATTTGCCGACCTTTTTTTATTAACTATTAACTACCTATTTTTACCTTATGGCATCCACCAGCTAGGGTAAAACTCTTATTTGTAGGCTTTAAGCCCACTATTTAAAAATGTCACATAATTGGACACTTCATAATCCGCTCCTTGTGGTTGTACCAGTGGCTGTTCCGTTTTGGGATCCAGCAGTACATAAAATGGTTGCGAATTGGCCTGAAACTTCGAAGCCTGTAAATCACTCCATTTTTTACCTATCGTATTTAAAACCTTACCTTTTGCATTGGTGACCACATCTTCAGGCGCAACCTCTGTTTTATCGTCAACGTATAGCTGGATAAGTACATAATCCTGGCTGATGAGTTTATACACCTCTTTGTCGGGCCATACGTTTGCTTCCATCTTCCGGCAATTCACACAGGCATGGCCTGTGAAATCAATCATCACCGGCTTATTTACCTTTTTTGCATAGGCTATCCCTTCATCATAATCAAAGAAAGTATCCAGGTTTAAAGCGGCATGAAAAATATCAGCATATTTATGCGGACCGGAAGCATGTGTTGCAACAGGGGCACTTCCACCACCACCGAGCAATGAAGGGGTGTACAAATCAAAGTCCTGTGTTTGCTGCGGAGGCAGGAAAGCAGAAATTGACTTCAATGGGGCACCCCATAATCCCGGAATCATGTATACTGAAAATGACAATACGACAATGGCCATCATCAGGCGGGGAACAGAGATAAACTGGAGATCACTGTCATGTGCAAACTTGAGTTTACCCAATAAATAGAGTCCCATCAGTGCAAAGATAATAATCCATAACACCAGGAAAATCTCCCTGTCAAACCATTCCCAATGGTAAGCCAGATCCACGTTACTCAAAAACTTAAGAGCAAAGGCAAGCTCCAGGAAACCCAGTACAACTTTCACACTGTTTAACCATCCACCAGACTTTGGCAAAGCACTTAATGCCGAAGGAAAAAGGGCAAACAGCGCAAATGGAATAGCCAGTGCAAAGGAAAATCCAAACATCCCTATAGCAGGCCCCAGTAAAGCACCACTGGTTGCAGCCTGCACCAATAAGGTACCTATAATCGGTCCGGTACAGGAAAAAGAAACCAAGGCCAGTGTTCCTGCCATAAAAAACAGTCCGGCAATCCCCCCCTTATCCGAATTGGCATCCATCTTATTTACCCATGAAGAAGGAAGGGTAATTTCAAAAGCGCCCAAGAAAGACGTCGCAAAAGCAACCAACAACAGAAAAAACAGGAAGTTGAACACTCCATTTGTAGATAAACTGTTCAATGCATCTGCGCCGAACAAAACCGTCACCAGTAGTCCCAACACTACATAGATCAGAATGATGAAAAATCCATATAAGGCTGCTCTGCTAAATGCTTTTCCTTTTTCATTCCCCTTGGTAAAAAAACTAACCGTTAAGGGCAACATAGGAAATATACAAGGCATCAACAAGGCGGCAAGTCCACCGACAAACCCTGTGATAAAGATGCCCCATAATGATTGTTGCGCTTCCTGCTTATCAATTGTTTTAACAGCATTGTCTTTCGCTTTGACCTGCTGTGAAGAATCTATTGAAGACGAATCTTTTAAAACACTAGCTGCCACAACTGTATCTTCAGGTGCATCAGTGATTTCCGTAAATTCAATTCCCTCAGCAGATAAAGTATCGGCCGTTTGCGCAAAACTGAGATTTCCCGAGAAAATCAGCATCAGCATCACAAAAGCCCACATTTTAAGACCTGTCTTAACCCCTCTTAAGTTCATTATACTAATTATTTTACAGGAATACTAAAACTGATTTCTTCAGGAGGAAGACATTGTTTATCATCGCAGGTCATGAATTCCACTGTTCCTTTTACCACTGCAGTTTTACCTTTAAGCTTTACTTTTTGTTGGAATACAGCTGTTTTTTCAAAAAAGCTAACTTCCATTTTAAAGGTATCCTCATATCTGGTAATCGCTTTCGGTTCAATAGTTTTTCCAACTACCGTATATGCACTGTTGGCCGGAAAAGTAAAAGTGGTTTTAACAGGCCCGCCATCCTTTACATTTTGTGAATACAAGTGCCATCCTGCATCTATTGTTGCTTTGATAAAAACAGTAGCTTCAGTTTTACTGGTTCTTTTTGCGGCATAACTCCAGTTAACTGGTTTCAGGATCTGACTGTGCGCTGCCATGCTGAACATGGAAACAGCGATACCTAGAAGTAATTTTTTCATTGGTTTACGGTTTGTTGTTTGATTTCGCTGAAGCTAACCAGGATTAACTTCAGCTATATGGTTTGATTTGTGTTTTATTTTAAACGGCTGATTGGGTGGTAATCGATAAATTCAGTATCCGGAGTCAGGTAACCCTCTTTCACCGGCTCTTCTTTCATCAGGTCGGTGCTTAGGTATTTTTTATTACTGTCTGAGAATACTGTCACTACACAACTGTCCAGACCTAGTTCCTGCTGTAATTTAATGGCTCCGATAACATTTGCACCAGAAGAAATACCCACGGCCAAGCCCAGCTGACTTGCCAGCTTCTGGGCCATCAGGATCGCATCTCCATCATTGGCTTGTATAACGGCATCCAGTTGATCCAGTTTTACAATCTCCGGAATAAATTCATCCGATATACCCTGAATCCTGTGGCTTCCTACTTTATAGCCAGTAGTCAACGTTGGTGATTCCGCAGGCTCCAGTGGGTGAACTTTGATGGCGGGATTTTTCGATTTTAAATATCTTCCTGTCCCCATAATGGTACCACCTGTACCCACACCGGCAATAAAGGCATCAGGGACAAGGTTATTCAACTTCAGTTGCTCCCAAATCTCTACTCCCGTACTTTGCTCATGCGCATTTGCATTGTCACAATTTTCGAACTGACGTGGTAAAAATGTATTTGGATTTTCTGCAGCCAGCTGCTCCGCCAATTTAATACTTCCTAAAAAGCCGCCATCTTCCTTGCTGATCAGCACCACTTCCGCGCCAAGACTTTTGATGATATCAATTCTTTCCTTACTCAGCCAGTTCGGCATAATGATTTTTACCGGGTGGCCCATGGCCTTACCGATCGCAGCAAAGGCAATCCCTGTATTTCCGCTGGTAGCCTCAATGATTTCGTCACCTGGCTTGATCCTGCATTCTTTGTAGGCATTAAATAAAGTAAATAATGCAATCCTATCCTTGATACTCCCCGTCAGGTTATAATGCTCACACTTTACGTATAATTTTCCCGCATTACCCTTGTATTTGTAATGCAACTGTAACATTGGTGTGTTACCTACCAAATGCCATAAGTGTTCAAATTTACTTTCAAGTCCTGCAGTTAAACAGGTTGCTTCTTTTAGATCGATTGACATATTCCTTAACTTAATCTCCTCAAACCTAGTGTCTGATTATTCGGTAAAATTGTATATAACAACTTTAATTAGCAATGAATTGATGTAATTCCATAAATTTTATGGAAAATTTGCTTTTAAATGATATTATTTCCATTTTCACCAGTAATTTGTAAGCCTTACCCAAACTTTTTTCATTTCATCATCTATAAACCTATCCGAATGCTGACCGATTTAGACCCAACAGACAGGGAAATTTTAGCACTTTTGCAGAAAGATGCGACCTTAACCAACAAAGAGCTCGCTTTTAAACTCAATAAATCTATTGCAACAGTTCATGAAAGGATAAAAAAATTAAAAGAACAAGGATACATCAAAAGAATTGTGGCTATTTTGGACAGAAAAAAGATCAATAAAAGCCTTATCGCATTTTCACAGGTTCTTTTGAAAGAACATACTGCAGAGACACTGATACAATTTGAAAATGAAGTCGCGAAATTCAGTGAAGTCATGGAATGTTTTCAAATGACGGGTGCATTCGACTTTATTTTACGTATTGCTACCAGTGATATGGACACTTATCATTTGTTTTTAAGAAATAAATTGGCCACATTAAACAACATCAGCACCGTACAAAGCTTTTTTGTACTTTCTGAGACCAAGAGTGAGACTGCTTATCCTTTATAGGATTTAAAAATCTAACATTTCAGTAAAGTAAGCCTAAACAGGATTGGGTGATTTTGAAAAAGGAAATCAGCCAATCCTGTTTTGTACCCAAATAAATTTCTATCTTCCAAAATTCTATATTCACAATTATTTGGTTAAATTAGTCATACAGTACTTTTAATACAAAGTATAGATACATGAAACCAAATATTAACTAAGCGAATTCCAAATACAGCGCAATGATGCAATTCTTAATGAATATAGAAATTTCTTACCGCTCCCTTTCAGGACAAGGTGAATTTATGGCTTAATCAGGCTACATCTTAATAAAAAAAATAATGGAAAGACGTTTAGTGATTAAACAGGTACTGATTATGGCTGGAGGTATGGTACTGCTTCCCTCCTGTTTACGACAAACAGGAAAATCTACGATTCTGTTAAAGAAGATCAGCATTGACCTGGATCAGGAGAATTTACTGGCTGAAATTGCAGAGACAATTATTCCGGCTACCGATACCCCCGGCGCCAAAGAACTTAAGCTGCATTTGTTTGCACTCAAAATGCTGGACGACTGCTATGAAGTAGCCGAGCAGGACCAGTTTATGGAAGGCCTGAAGGAATTCAGCAAGCTTGTCCGGAATAGGTTTTCTACTTCGTTCGAAAAACTTAATCCGCAACAACGCCTGGAAGTACTGAGCGGAATAAACACCAGTACAAAAACGGACTCCGCTCTTACTTTATTTTACCGGATATGGAAAGAGCAAACAATAAAGGGCTATCTGAATTCAAAATATGTCATGACCAACCTGGTCATCTATGAACTGGTCCCAGGCCGGTATAATGGTTATTATCCTGTTAAAACAGCTTAAAAAGAAAAGAATGTCAAATCTAAATATAGATGCAGCGAAAGTTAATACCTATGATGTGATCATTATCGGATCAGGAATAAGTGGCGGTTGGGCAGCAAAAGAATTTACAGAAAAAGGATTTAAAACGCTGGTATTGGAAAGGGGTCAGGATGTACAGCACCTAAAAGATTATCCCACTACCAATAAGTTCCCTTATGAATTTGAGCACCGTGGAGAACTGACACTAGATATCAAAAAGGAAAACCCAATTGTCAGCCGCTGTTATGCCTTTAAAGAAGATGCCATGCACTTTATGGTGAAAGACCATGAACACCCCTACCTGCAGGAAAAACCTTTCGACTGGATCCGGGGTTACCAGGTAGGAGGAAAATCATTGTTATGGGCAAGGCAGACCCAGCGCTGGAGTGATTTTGATTTTGAAGGACCGGCAAGGGACGATTTCGCCGTGGACTGGCCGATCCGTTACAAGGATATCGCACCATGGTACAGCTATGTAGAGAAATTTGCCGGGATAGCAGGGAACAGCGATGGATTGGCAGTGCTGCCCGACGGGGAATTCCTTCCCGGATACCCGCTAAATGCTGTAGAAGATTATTTCAAGGGGGTCATGAAGAACAAGTTCAGCAACAGGCATGTCATCAGTGCCAGATGCGCCCATTTATCGAAGCCGAAACAGATCCATTTTGATCAGGGACGGGGGCAATGCCAGAACAGGACACTTTGCCAGCGGGGATGTCCTTTCGGTGGATATTTCAGCAGTAACGCTTCTACCATTCCATGGGCCGCAAAAACAGGAAAACTCACCCTCAGACCATTCTCCGTGGTACAATCTGTGATTTATGACGATGCCAAAGGAAAAGTCACCGGGGTAAGGATTGCCGATGCAAAAACGAAAGAAATTATAGAATTCTATGCAAAAATAGTTTTTGTCAATGCCGGTGCATTGAACACCAATCTGATCCTGCTGAATTCCACGTCCAAAAGATTCCCGCATGGCCTGGGGAATGACCATGGCCTGCTGGGTAAATATGTGGCATTCCATAATTACAGCGCTAGGATAAGCGCCGAATATGACGGATTCAAGCAGTTTACCACTGACGGAAGAAATCCTGCAGGCGGCGGTTACATTCCCCGATTCAGGAATGTATTCAAACAGGAAACAAATTTTAAAAGGGGCTATGCAGCGGGATTTGGGGCCAGCCGTTACCTGGAAAGGGACCAAACAAGTATTGGGGCCTCCCTGAAAAGCAACTTACTGAATGCCAGTCTAAGCCCATGGATAGTGAGTTCCCATATGATGGGAGAAACGATTCCAAAGGAAAGTAACTTTGTGAATTTAAGCAAAGACCAGAAAGATGCATGGGGTGTACCCCTGCTGAATGTCTCGGTAGATTATGATGAAAATGATGCCCTGATGAAAAAGGATTATATTGAGCAGCTCACGGAAATGTTCAGGGAGGCTGGCTTCAAAAAAATTACACCAAACATATCTGATCAGGCACCGGGATTGGACATTCACGAAATGGGCGGTGTCAGGATGGGCAATAACCCTGAAACATCCCTGCTCAATAAATGGAACCAGTTGCATGCCTGTAAAAATGTATTCGTCACAGATGGAGCCTGTATGACCTCCACCTCTACACAAAACCCTTCACTCACCTATATGGCACTTACTGCCAGGGCTGTAGACTATGCGGTAAAAATGTTAGACATTTAAGGAAGGCTCTCTCCAGCAGAATACATCAGGAAAGAACATATTCAGAAATATATTCTAATGTTCTTTCCACCGCATGGACTATGGAATCTTTAAAAACGATAAAATTGGTCTGCTGGGCCTCTTCAGTGAAACTCTTCTTAATAAATTGCTTATTATCCTTTATGGTCTTTAGATCATAATTGTATAAATTTCCGAAGACATTTGGTCTGTTATTAAACAATAACCGGATTACTTTGGAGTATTCCAGATAGGCTTCGTTCACTAAGCTATAATTCTCTTCATTATATATTTCTACACCAGCAATCGGGATCAGTAAATTTTCAAGTCTCGCCTTCTCTTTATTAAAATTCATAATAACACTAAAGTAATCAAAATATCGTTGCTAAAAGGTATGTAAATCATTATTTTTGATAGTGATCATAGCAAGCCCTTGCAATTCTTGCAATTACATTATCCCTTGTCTGCTTGTCGGCAGCAGAATTGAAGAGTAGTACCACCAGGGCGAGGTGCTGTCCGTTCGGCAAAGTGATCATCCCAATATCATTTGTTGAAGGAGAGATTCCTTTTTTATCGGTCGCTGAAGTCCCTGATTTATGTCCTACAGGAGTACCGGGAGGCAACATCCCCTTCATGCGTTGTGGTGTAGTGGAAGTCTCCTCCATGATCTTCCACAAGAACTCTTTTCCCTTAGCTGAAAGTACATTTCCGCTATAGGTCATTTCAAGTAGCTTCAATAAATCCAGGGGCCTGGCCCTGTTGCTGAATTGTGCATTCCAGTTAGCCAGCATTTCACTTTCCGTGGCACGCAGCTCAAATCCCTTGATCCCCAACTGGTGCATCAATTGCTCCACCTCCTTTTTGCTGGTCACTTTATCCAGTAGGATATCGCAAACATCATTGTCACTCAAGGAAACAACATAACTGAGCAATGTACTGATTGGCAACCCGCTATGGCCTTCCGGATATTTATCCCGCAGCGGACTGTAGTTTTCTGGCAAATCGGACTTAAGGATAGGAATGGGCTGTTCCAAATGATATTTACCCTGATCGATCAGCCGAAGTACTGTCACTGCCAGTGGAAATTTCAATACACTCTGCATTCCCATCCAGGATTGGCCGTTATAACTCAGTGTATCTCCTGTTTCCAGGTTCATCAATGCCACACCAACAGTACCCTTGGCATGTCCTGAAATACGGATGATCTCCTCACGCAGGGAAATGTCTTGTGCAAATGAATGTTTGCTTAAAAAAAATATCAGGCACACCCACAGGGTCATTTTAGAGGTCATCATCTAGTTCATGTCTTGAATAAGGCAGATAAATTAGTAAATATCTCCGATAAAACCTTCATTTCACCAACGTTTTTGCTTCCATACCGCTATGCATAAAATGGCAGAAAATGGTGGCAGCCCAGTATAAAAATTGAGCGTATAAATACGAGGAGATGAGGCACAAACACCTGATTTGAAGAGGATCTTCCATTTTGAGAAAAAAGGCACTTAATTTGATTTATAAGTAATCGCCATTGGTATTATAACAGGATTAGAACATGACTTTCCCCTCAGGCATAACGTATTGATGATAAACAGATAGAACCCTGTAACGAGAATAAGAACAAAGCAAAGAAAGAAAATTAAGATGTGCAAAAAATGCTACAATTTAAGACACGCGTTACTTCCCCATCTGCTATCTATTGCACTATTCAGGACCCCACATCAGAACAAGGCGAAAAATTTATATAAGATTTAGAGAAATGTATAAAATCAAGACTAAAAGAATAGAAAAGGCTGAATTCAGTTCAATTGTCACCTGGCTGGATGACGGACATTCCCGGTTTGGTACGGAAAATTCCAAATTACAAACCATGGCCTTCATGGGTTACAATGAAAACATCAGAACAAAAATCGGATTATCAGGTGGAGATGCAGAACAGGTGATTCACCAGCTCACAAAAGAATTCAGGAAAGACTATGACCATGTCATCAATCACCTGCTCAATATAACCACTTTAGAGGATGTGACAGAGATGCTCCAGATTGTAGAGACTTTCATCAGGGTGAGTGTAGTTAAAAATGAAATCCTATTGTTAAAAGACCACAATTAAACAATCACTTTTTGCTGGCCTGCCCGCAGTTGTTCCTGCGGGCATTCTCTTCCTAAAATTTCACACCTACGATACAAGTATCAGATCTTTCGAATAATCTCATTAAGTATGACTAAATTAAAGTACAGATATAAGATTTAGAAAAACTGATTAATGCCTCACCTTACCAGATGATCATTTCTTCTAATTCCTGAATCAATTTTAAGAATACAGAAAAAATAATCATCATGAAAAATCAAACTATTCCCAGTCTCAACGGATTGAGAGCCATTTGTATTTTAATTGTCATTGGCGATCATTTATTCCTTAACCATTTTATTCCAAGGACAGCAATTAATAAAGTACTTGATGTCATTTTATACAATGGGGGCCTGGGAGTAGGTGTATTTTTTGTCATCAGTGGTTTTCTGATCACCTCCCTGCTGATCAGGGAAAACGAGCGTCAGGGAAGTATCTCTTTGAGATCTTTTTATCTGAGAAGGTCACTGCGAATATTCCCTGCATATTACATGCTCATGGCCATCTATTTTATGCTGCAATCGGCAGGGTACCTACACCTCAGCCACCTGCACTGGGCTGCCATACTCACCTATACCACTCAATTTATTAAAGATACACCTATTGAAATCACGCATTTATGGTCACTTTCTGTAGAGGAGATATTCTACCTTTTATGGCCATTGTTATTTATCCTGTTTTTTAAAAGAGGAAATCTGGTTTACCTGTATGCCGCAATTTTATTATTCCCCCTGCTGAGACTGATAAATTATGATTATCCTTCTTTTCCTTATAGCAAAACCATTTTAAGTAGTGGGGATGCCCTCCTCATTGGATGCCTGACTGCGATTAAATATAAAAAGATATCGGTGTGGGTAATTGCCCATCACAGACTGGTACGCCTTGCCTTCCCATTACTGGCTGTCTTCCTATTTTCCGAAGTATATGTGTATCACCTGGTTTCCCAGTCCGACCAGGGATCGGCACAGGTCTTCCTGCGTAAAACCGTACTTCCGGTACTCAACGCCTTATGCGGAGATAAGGGCTTGCTGGTAAACATATTGATCGCATTCATCATTGTCTATTCCATAAACATCCGGAATTACTGGTACCGGTTTCTCAATCTTAAAGTAGTCAACTATATCGGATTGCTTTCCTACAGCCTGTATCTCTGGCAGGAAATTTTTATTACTCCTGATACCTATAAAAACTTTTCTCTTCCACTTGTGTTGTGTTTGATTTTTATCACTGCAAACCTATCCTATCACTGTATTGAAAAACCAATTTTGCTATTAAAAGATAAGGCCAATATCATGGACATGTTAAAAGTAAAAATGAGGCTAAAACGTGCTGGCTGAGTCGACTGTTTCCTCCTTATAATCATTGAAATTTTCCATGACGAGAATTGCAGCACCGATAAGTTCTGCATCGAAACCAATTTCAGATATAATCAGGTCCATTTCATTGGCAAGACGTGGGATACAGTATTTATTTAAAGCCTGCTGGATTGGAGCAGCCATAATTTTCCCGATCTTCACTCCTCTGCCACTGATCACGATAGCTTTGGGATTCATAATATGGATCAGGATAGATAAGGCACGTCCAATCTGGTAGGCCGCTTCAGAGAGTACCTCCACGGCAAACTGGTCGCCCATCACAGCAGCATCCATCAAGGCATCTGCTGCCTCCAGTTTCGATTCTGCCACAAAATGCTGGAAACTTGATCTTCGTCCATTCTTTATGCCTTCCAGTGCCTTTTCAGCTACGGCAAGCAGAGAAGCTTCAGCCTCCAGACAGCCCTGTTTTCCACAGGAACAAATTTTACCGTCCTCTATAATGGGGATATGGCTCAACTCACCTGCATAACCTGTGGCACCTCGGAACAACTTACCGTCTATGATCATGCCTAACCCTATACCCCAACCTAAGTTGATCACCATTGTAGCTTCATTTATTGCCCTTGCAGCACCAAATTTAAGCTCTGATAAAGCAATCAGACTGGAATCATTATCTATGAAAACCGGCAAACCAATCTCATCAGTAATATATTGGGTCAGACTTTTATCCCCTGCCGGAAGATAAGTATGGTTCACCCCTTCTTTTATACTGACAAAACCTGGCATCCCTATGCCTATTCCAATGATTTTTTCTTTGTCAAGCTCATTACTTTCAATATGATCAGCAATAAGCGTTGTAAGACTTTGCAATGAATCTGGATTATTCAACAATTTCAACTCCAGAACATCCACAGGGGTGACATAATTATTCACCACATCAACCGTAACAATACGGGTAGACAACTGATCCATGGCCACGGTAATCATATATAACCTGTCGGCTTTCAGGGCATACATTAATGGCCTTCTTCCGCCACTTGAAGGTGCATAGCCCTGTTCTGTCACAAAGCCCATGTCTATTAAATGGTTCAATGCTTTTGTGATTAAAGGGATGCTTTTATCTATATGTAAACTTAACTCTGCGCAGGACATGATTTTACCATAATACATCTGGCGGATAATTTCATGATATAACTTCGAGTTTTTTTTATTTGTATTGAACACTGCTGTTGAATTTAAATATTTTAAATGTACCGGTCTCCGGAAATATGAACTGTGGGATAAGCAAAGAGAAAATTAAGGGTAACGCATTTGTTAATGATGCTGTAAAACTACTCATACCATAATTATTTTCCACATTAAAACGGCATAAGAGCAAGATTTTAACATTCTTTAAGATTTCTGCCCTGCCATTCTCAGCAGCAATAACCATTGGTAACGCACAACCAGTCCACAACTTACTGAATATGAATCAGGAAGAAAAAAAAACAGGCGATGTCAATTTATCTGATATTCATTCTGATCATTCAATTCCATTACTCCAAATTCTAATACCACTCTAACTTAAATAATATTTCAAGAACACACAAATTCTTTTTAATTTTTTTTGAAAGTTTCAAACTTATTTTATTAAGTTTGGTAAGCGTTACCAAATACCCGCTTTTGTTTTGTTTTGCATGGTTGCTATAAATTAAGATTTCTGACCACAATCTTATAAAATAACCTATACTGATTTTATTACTGTATAAAATATAAAAATTACTGCCCTCAAATAATCAACTAAACCAAAACAAAATGAAAAAAAATCTACTTTACTACCGCTTTTATGGCCTTTCTGCTAAAACGGTTTTGTGTGTATTTTTAACCTGTACGGTGATTAGACCTTCCCAGGCCGCGACAACTTCTTCTATGTCTTTAATGACCCTAAAGTCTTTCACTTTAACAGGAGTGATCAAAGATGAAAATGGCGCCCCCCTGCCCGGAGTAGTGATTACCAACACGAAGCAGAATACCTCAGCGACTACAAATGAAAAAGGGGAATTTAGTATTGTTGCCGATAAAGGCGATATCATTAAATTCCGCATGATTGGCTTTGAAGAGAAAATCATTGTAGCGAACCAGCAGGCCAGCATTACGGTGGTCCTGAAGGAAAAAATAACCATGCTGGAAAATACGGTTGTTACTGCGCTAGGTATCAAAAGGGAACAACGCTCCCTGGGTTATGCCGTTTCTGAAGTTGACGGATCCGGCCTGAATAAAGCAAGGGAAACGAATGTGATCAACTCCCTTGCCGGTAAAGTTCCGGGACTGGTGATTACGGGTACTGCCGGTGGTCCATCAGGTGCATCAAGGGTGGTGATCCGCGGGAGTACCATGGTCACCGGAAACAACCAACCCCTGTATGTGGTGGATGGTATTCCAATAGACAATTCCAACTATGGTGGTACGGGAGGTGGCATGTACGCCTCCGGTGTAGATATGGGGGATGCAATCTCTGCCATTAACCCCGATGACATTGATAAGATCAGCGTACTCAAAGGCGCCTCTGCTTCTGCGCTGTATGGCTCCAGGGCAGGAAACGGGGTAATTCTCATTACCACAAAAAAAGGCACAAAGAACAGTGAATTGGGCATTGAGTTTAACAGTACCTCTTCCATTGAAGACCAGCTAACGAGTTATGACGGTTATCAGTCCTTATATGGACAAGGAACAAACCAAAAACTGAATACCTTAGCCATTCAGGATTACAATACACTCACCAGAAGTTTTGGTGCACGTATTGACCCTGACCTCACCGTGATTACCGGTACCGGCGCACGTGTTCCTTACGCTTATGTAAAAAACAATATTGACGGTTTCTTCAGAACAGGCGCTACCTTTACCAATACACTGTCCTTTACCAACTCAACGGACAAATCTAACTTCAGGTTCTCTGCTTCCAACCTCAGCAATCGTGATATCATTCCCGAAAGCGGGATCACCAGAAACTCCTTTACTTTCAGTGGAAGTTCTAAATTCGGCGAAAAAATAACACTGGAAGCCAGGGCTTTTTACATGAATGAAAAAGTCAAAAACCGCCCTGCACTGGCAGATGACCCGACAAATATTGGTCTCAGTTTCCTTTCTTTAGCCAATACAGTCGACCAGTCGCGTTTTGCCAATGAATACAAAAATGCAGACGGCACCTACCTGGACTGGAATAATGGCAACCAATATCGCCTGAACCCGTATTGGGTGATCAATGAGATGAGAAACGATACGCAAAAAGATCGTTTGCTTGCTTCATTGCAGTTGAATTACACTATCCTAAGCTGGCTGACTTTCCAGGGAAGAGCTTCTGCAGACCAGACACAGGTAAACTTTGAAAAATATAGTCCACGTACTACTCCTGGTGCATTGACGGGAACATTGGATCAGAACAACAGCAAATACGGAACGATAGAGGCCGATGCATTATTGACTGCACAAAAGCAGATTACACCGGACATCAATTTATCTTTGCGTTTGGGTTCAAGTATCACCCGGAACCAGATGGATGGTAATGCCATGCAATTTACCAATCAAACAGTGACTGATGTGGCCATACCAACCAGCTATACTACACAATCTGTGCTTCCTCTTGCCAGTAAAAGAAGTATAAATTCCTATTACGGGTTAATTACAGCCAGTTACAAAGGCTGGTTATACATTGACGCGACCTTGCGTAATGATATTTTCTCGACTTTACCAGTGAATAATAACAGTGAGCTGTTCCCTTCATTAAATGGTAGCTTTGTATTTACTGATGCATTTAAAATAGACAAAAAGGTACTGTCATTCGGTAAATTCCGTGCATCTGTTGCCGGTGTAGCCTCTGATACGAATCCTTACCTGACTTTACCTTATTATAAAAGCAATGCCCTTTCCTTTGGTGGATTGACCACGGGGGGCTTATCTACTGAAGTGAGGTATAGTGAGGATTTAAAAGCAACACGTACCAATTCCTATGAGTTTGGGACAGAACTGAAATTTTTCAACAACAGGGTCGGACTTGATGTGACCTATTACAATTCCAAATCCAAAGATCAGCTGAATATTGTTCCAACAGCGCTGAGCTCCGGATATAAAACCCTGATTACAAATGCGGGTACCATATCCAATAAGGGCGTGGAGGTTGCTTTCAATTCTACACCGATTGCTACTAAATCGTTTAACTGGGAACTGGGTATCTCCTTTGCCAGGAACAAAAATGTAGTCGAATCCTTGGCTGCAGGAACCCCTTATCTCACTTTATCTGATGCCAGATGGATGGGCGTTTCCGTTATTGCGATGCCTGGCGAAGATTATGGCTCTCTGCTGGGCTATGATTATCAGCGTGATCCGAATGGAAATATTATCCTGAGTTCTACTGACCTACAGCCGCTGCTGAGCACTGACCGTAAGGTTCTCGGGAAAGGGATTTATGACTGGACAGGGGGCTTAACCAGTTCCATGACTTACAAAAACTTCACACTGGAGGCAATTGTAGACGTTAAATGGGGTGCAGACCTCCTGTCGCTGACCAACTATTTCGCCGCTGCAAATGGCTCATCGGTAACCACTTTAGAAGGCAGGGCAGAATGGATTGAATCAGAAGAATCAAGACTTGCTGCTGGACAGACGCCTGCGCAATGGGAAGCTTCTGGTAATGTAAGGGGGCTGGTACCCAAAGGCGTAATTCAAACCGGCACTGATGCTGATGGAAATCCTGTATACACCGAGAATACCAGGGCAGTAGATCCTTCCATTTACTGGGGAGCTTTGAATGATATCTCCAATTCCGTAGGTACACCGTTTATCTATGATGCTTCCTACATCAAGATGCGCCAGCTTACGTTAAGCTACCGCCTACCCAGAGCGTTGACAACGAAATGGGGAATCAGGGATGTGCAGGTAGCTGTAGTTGCCAGAAACCCTTTCATCATTTACAAAAATGTACCCAATGTGGATCCCGATTCCAACTACAGTAACGGTAACGGCCAGGGTATCGAATATGGCTCCTTACCGGGAAGACGCAGTTTTGGCTTTAACCTTAATTTTAGATTCTAATGAAACGATTTATATATAAATTATCCGTTGCTGCTGTGGCTTCGCTGCTTCTGGCAAGCTCCTGCAAAAAATTCGGTGATACAAACGTAGATCCTACAAGGTCATCCAATATGGATCCGTCTATACAACTTACCAATACACAACTCCGGTTCTCGGGCGACCTGAATACCAATGAAAGGGTAAGTTTCATGATGACCATGCCTTTGGTACAACATATTACCGGTTCCTATAGTAACCGATGGGGAAGTACTTACTTCAATAATCCCAATTTTATGGGCGTGTTGTGGGAAGAAGCCTATCCCAATGATCTGGTGAACATTATTGATGCAGTGAAGAGAACTGATGGTGTCGAGAATAAAACGAACCTGAATGCTGTATGCCGGATTGTTAAGGTGTACAGCTTTGCAAGAATGACAGATTTATATGGTGATATCCCCTATTCCGAGGCCGGTTTGGGCATCAAAGCTAAATTTGATACTCAGGAAGCTATTTATGACAGTTTCTTTGCAGAATTAACAGCTGCAACTGCACAGCTTGATGCAGGAAAAGACGTTGTTGCCGGTGATATATTTTACAATGGAGATATTACCCTCTGGAAAAAATTCGCCAACTCCCTGCATTTGCGACTGGCCATGAGGCTGGTTAAGGTGAATCCTGCAAAAGCACAGGCAGAAGCACAAAAAGCATACAACGCCGGTGTTTTCACCAGCAATAGTGATATCTGCAAAACCAATCATGAAGATATCCAGAACCCTTATGAAGAAGTAGGAAGGGGAAATATAAAAGGTAATGCGGTATCCGCTTCATTCTTTAACGGAGGTGCCACACCAAGTCGTTTTACGACTCCGTTTATTGCCCAGTTGCGCGATACAAACGATCCGAGATTAAAATACATTGCCAGGTATTATATCGATGAATCAAGCGCTACCCCCCAAAATCGCACAGACATTACCGACCAGCTGGTTCCCCTGGCAGGTTATGTAGGCATTGCACCGGGAAGTTATATCTGGGATGAGCCTTATTTGCCTGCAGTGTCTATCACCGTTCCCGGTAAAGGGGTGATTTCTGCAAGTAACAATGACCAGAAAGTACAATTGGCCAGTTTCCTTATACGGTTTAATGCCCCATTTTTACACCAGACTTATTCGGAAGTGGAATTGTTACTTGCTGAAGCCACAGTACGATTTGGTGCCAGCTTTGGAGAAAGTGCCGCGTCACATTATGCAAAAGGTATAGAAGCAGCCTGCCTGCAATTGAGTCTTTTTCCTGGCGGTCCAACGATGACGTCGGCTGAGATGAACAATTTTATCACCCAGAATGCATTGCTGCCTGGCAGAGAAATAGAACTGATCAATAAACAATTGTGGATTACCTTATTGCTAAACGGCCCGGAAGCTTATGCCAACTGGAGAAGATCCGGATTTCCGGCATTGGTACCAGCAGTGGGTGTTTCTGAAACGTCGGAAAGCCTGACCATTCCACGCCGTTTTGAATATCCATTTTCAGAACAGGAACAGAACCGGGAAAATTATTTGACTGTGTTACCTGCTTTAGGCGGTACGGACAGCTGGAATGGCAGGGTTTGGTGGGATAAATTATAAGAATATGAGAACTTTAAGAATTTTATTGACACTCTGTCCCCTATTTTTTTCACTGGTCTGCTGCAGTAAACCGGGTAACGGACCACAGGCAAATGAACCGGGGGGGATTAGAAGCGCTGCTAAATTAAGGGTAATCGGTTATATGTTCAGCTCAGGTGACCTGGATGTGGAATCTGCTAAAATAGATTTCGAAAAGATTACCGACTTAAACATTGCCTTTATCAATCCAGATATCAATGGTAAAATTACTATACCTACAGGATTGGCTGCAGCGGTGAAACGGGCCCACGATAAAAATGTGAAGGTGTTTTTTTCCTTTGCTGGTGGCGTTCCGCCACCCCATATCAAAGATCTGCTGCAACCAGCCAAACGGAACCTGCTGGTGACTGCCTTAACCAACTTTGCAATCGCGCACAACTTTGATGGTGTGGATGTAGATATCGAAAACGACTACATCGATGAAACCTATGAGCCTTTTGTACTGCAGTTATCCGCAGCACTGAAACAACACCAAAAGTTAATGACAGCAGCAGTAGCCACCTGGACAGGGCCTAAAGTTTCCGACAAGGCACTTGTTTTATATGATATGGTGCATATCATGTCGTATGACCAGACAGGTCCCTGGAACAAAGACAATCCAGGCCCCCACTCTACCTACGAAGCAGCGGTAGCCGACTTTGATTACTGGAACAAAACCCGTGCTATCCCTGCCGAGAAACTTTCCCTTGGCGTACCTTTTTATGGTTACGGCTTCGGCCCTGATATCCTGTCCGACTGGACTTTTGCATCGATCGTTGCTACCTATCCGGGCGCTGAGCAGCAGGATGAATGGAAAGTTGAAGGTAAAGGGACTATCTATTACAATGGTATTCCCACCCTCAGGAAAAAGATAAAACTTGCGAAGAGCAGGAAAGCCGGAGGAATGATGATATGGCAACTCATTGGCGATGGCACAGGTACCAATTCACTGCTGAAAGTGATCCATGAAGCCAATCAATAGATTATTTACATGTTAAATTAAACATCATGAAGAAATTTACTTACCTCATATACGCTGCCTTACTGCTAACCTTTTCCGGCGCATGTAAGAATGGAGAAGACATGATGACGGATGATAATTTTCATCCCAGAATCATTGACAATTCCGGTGTGTTTACCGCACCCTCAAGAATCATCAACCAGGGGCAATCAGCCATCTATACTGGCCTCACATTTTCACCAAAACCATTCGAGAAATCAAAAATTGTATGGACGGTGAACGATGTGGAAGTATCCACCGACACCGCATATACGTTTACCCCTACTACAGGTGGGGAATATCAGCTGAAATTAACAGCAACTTATAACGGTCAAACCTCTACGCGTTTATCTAAAATCCTCGTTAGTCCGGAAAGCTATACCCCAAAGACCTACACGAATGTAGCCATGAGTTATCTTTCGGAAGAAGGAAAAGCGGCCGCAGTAAACTGGGCAGAAGTTACCCATGTGGCTTTCAATGGAGCCAGGGTTATTTCCTCTTCTTCAGTAGATTTTTCAAAGAGCATCCAGGCGCAGAATGGCGACGAAATTGTTGCACGCGGCCATATCAATGGCGTACCTGTATTATTGGGTGTATCCGGCAGATTATCAGGGGTTGACGGATGGTCTTTATACAACAGTACCGATTTTGGTACAGCCATCCTGACTGCTGAAGGCAGAACGACTTTGGCAGGATTGATTGCTGCACACGTAATTGCCCATAAATTTGATGGTGTAGATATCATGATGACTGACCTAAGCAATGACAGTTATGACGCATCAGCTTCCCATGCCAGGGCGGTAACTCCGTTTATCGCTGCACTTAAAGCCGCATTGCCGACAGGTTCCCTAGTGACGGCTACAGTGACCACAAATTATATGCATTGGGAATATGGAGATCTTTCCGCGGCCGACTGGTTAAATGTGCACGCATTTGAAATCGGAACGAACGTAGGTCCAGGTGCCCCCAGAGCGCAGGGTTCTACCTACAGTTATCTGGTTGACTGTGCCGCCATATGGTTAAACAAAGGTATCCCGGCGAATAAGCTGGTCATAGGCATGCCCGCGTTTGGAGTACGTTACACCGCTATCGATGCCAATGGCAATAACCTAAGCTGGGGATCTTATGATTACCTGAGCTACAAGGCTATAGTAGCACTGGATGCTGCTGCACCGGAAAAGGAATATGCAGCCGGAATTGCCGAAGGTGTATATTATAATGGGGTTCCACTGATTTCACAAAAAGCACAATACATCAGGGATAATGGATTCAAGGGCGGTTACCTCTGGGCCGGAGATTATGACATGGCTGGCACCGGATCTTTAACCAGTACCATACATTCATTCCTCAAATAATTCAACGTATTCCTCATCAAACAGCTATTTTTTACCTGATCGTTATGTCAATATCTGCAGTTCCTGTTTCCAGACTGATTTCTATAGATGCCTTTAGGGCATCCATTATGGTCTTAATGATTTTTGTAAATGACCTGTGGAGTTTAAAGGAAATCCCTTTATGGCTTGAGCATGTGTCTGCCGAAACGGATGGAATGGGACTTGCAGATATTGTCTTTCCGGCTTTTTTATTTATCGTAGGATTATCCATTCCTTTTGCGATCCTGAACAGCAGGAAAAAAGGGAACAGCACCACAAAAATATTCCTGCATATTGTCTCCAGAACAACAGCCCTGCTCATTATGGGACTATTTCTGGTCAATACAGAGGTTTACGGAGAAGATGCACCTATACACCGTTCTGTGTATACCATTCTTCTGGTCATTGCATTCTTCCTGGTATGGATGGCTTATAAAAAGCCGGAAACCCTGTTGGTGAAAGTACTTAAAGGTTTAGGAATTTCCCTGCTTATTACACTTGCCTTCCTATATGAAAGCAATGAAGCCACAGGCATTACTGCACTGGGTATTCACTGGTGGGGTATTCTTGGATTAATTGGCTGGGCATATTTTGTATCTTCCTGTATTTTTCTTTTCTCCAATGGGAAAGTAATGGTTCAGGTTGTTGCCATGGTGTTTTTTATTTTCATCTGCTCGGCCTCTTTTTTGGGCTGGCTTGCACCTGTAGCTTTCCTGAAGGAATATATCTGGTTTGCCGGTGAAGGTGCGATGCCGACCTTTAGCATGGCAGGAGTACTTACTTCTTTAGCGTATAAAAACCTTGGTGCAAACCATAAAAAATTCTGGATCCTCCTGTTTGGCTTTGCCTTTATACTGATCGCATGTGGTATGGTGACGCGCCCTTTGTGGGGCATATCCAAGATCAGGGCTACCCCATCATGGACAACAATCTGCTCAGGCATCGGGGTGTTAAGTTTTCTGTTTACAGTCTATATCACTGATGTAAAGCAGATCACGGGCTGGTATAAAATAGTGAAGCCGGCAGGCACAAGCACATTAACCAGTTACCTGATCCCATATGTCCACTACGCGATTATTGGCCTTGTCGGGATACAATTGCCCCTATTTTTGAGAACTGGATATGTAGGATTGGGTAAATCTTTTATTTATGCACTGTTGATTGTCACCCTTACCGGTTTAATGGAGAAAAAGAACATTCGCTTAAAGATCTAAAATTGTTATATTCATATGAATCTTTGATCAAAAAACTATTCCTGCATCAGGTGCTGAATATGTTTTCTAATACTTAAAGATCGCTTTTGACCACAAAAATAAATAGATGAAATCATTAGTTATTAAATTCAGGTGTACCCTAATGCTCTCCCTGATCACCTTTTCTTCTTTCTCCCAGAAAGTATCGGATATGGATGCAGGAAAAATAAAAATCAGCTGGGAACTGCTGGAAAACAATTACAAAAATACTGGTACCGCAAGGTCACGCATGACCTTGACCAATAGCAATAATGTACCCCTCTCCCCTGCATGGGTCATATACTTTAATGCCGCAGACCCGAAACCATTGGACAAGAAAACCGCTGTATTTGATATGGAGTTAATTAATGGTGATTTTTTCAAACTTTCCCCGACTTCTTCCTTTAAAACCCTTCCTCCAAAAGGTTCAGTGACCATGGAGGTTTTGTCCCGAAACCTGAAAGACGTAACGGATTTCCCAAAAGGATTTTATATCGCGTTTGATGAACAGCCGGAAAAAGGAAAAGCCATCGATTATGAAGCGAAATCAGTTATAAATTACAGCGCTGCAGAAAAAACACTGGCTGCACAGATTTTTAACAAAAACAAATCTATTGTAAAAGTTGCGCCGCAGGATTTGCCCCCCGTCTTTCCCAGCCCCTCAGGTTATAAGAAGAACAATTCCCGTTTTACCCTGACAAAGGAAGTGAAAATTATTGCTGACCCTTTATTTAACCAGGAGGCTGGCTATCTGGCAGAGGAATTGAAAACTGTATTTGGGGTTAAACCTGTTACCGGAATTTCGGAAAGTAAAAATGTCATCCTACTTCGAAAAACAAATCTTAAAGGTGCAGAAGCTTACCAGTTGCAGGTTAGCAACGACCAGATCATCATTAGTGCATCCGGTAATGCAGGTATATTTTATGGTATTCAGTCACTAAAATCACTGTTCCCGGCAAAATCATGGTCGGCAACCCAATCTTCCATTTCCCTGACAGGCCTGGAAATCGAAGATGCCCCACGTTTTGGCCACAGGGCATTTATGATGGATATAGCACGCAATTTCCAGCCTAAAAAACAGGTCATTAAAATTCTCGATCTTTTATCATTATATAAGTTAAACGTTCTTCACCTGCATTTCAATGACGATGAAGGATGGAGAATAGAAATTCCGGGACTTCCGGAACTGACTACTGTGGCAGCGCAAAGAGGACATACGCTTACAGAAAAAGATCATTTGATTCCTTCCTATGGCTCAGGCCCTGAAACCAATACGGGTTCAGGCAGTGGCTACCTGACAAGGGCCGATTATATCGAGCTGTTAAAATATGCTACAGCCAGACATATTACGGTTATCCCGGAATTTGAAACACCTGGTCATGCCAGGGCTGCCATTAAAGCGATGGATGCCCGTTATGAAAGATTATCGAAAGAAGGGGATCAAAAGGCTGCCGAACAATACCTGTTGCGCGATCTCCGGGATCAATCGGACTACCGCTCTGTACAGGGATGGAGTGACAATGTGATTAACCCGGCATTACCCTCTGTATATAATTTTATAGAAAAGTTGAGCACAGAGATGATATCAATGTATAATGAAGCCGGAGCCCCGCTGAAGACCATTCATTTTGGCGGGGACGAAGTGCCTGCTGGTGTATGGGAGAAGTCCCCGGCTGTGGCTGAGCTGTTGAAACACGATACTACGGTGACTTCAGTTGATGAGATCTGGTACTACTATTTTGCAAAGGTAAATGCCATCCTCAAATCGCACCAGCTTTATTTATCGGGATGGGAAGAAATTGGCCTGCGGAAAAAGGAAGTAAACGGAAGAAAAAGCATGGTGCTTGATCCGCGTTTTGCAAATGAAAACTTTCATACCGATGTATGGAACAATTTAGCGCCCAATGAGGACCTGGCTTATCAACTGGCCAATGCCGGATATAAGGTGGTGCTCACCAATGTGACCAATATGTACATGGACCTGGCTTATAATAAAAGTTATGAAGAGCATGGACAGTACTGGGGAGGTTATGTGGATGTTGATAAACTATTTGATTTTATCCCATTCAATTATTATAAAAACCAGAAGGAGAACGAACGTGGAGAAATATTGAAACCCGCTTATTTTGCTAACAAAGAACGTTTAACTGAAAAAGGTAAAGCTAACATTATTGGCCTGCAGGCACCATTGTGGAGCGAAGTGATCACCAATGAAAAGGAGATGGAATACCTTTTGCTTCCCAAGATACTTGGGTTGGCTGAACGTGCCTGGTCGGCCGACCCAGAATGGGCTAAAGAGCAAGATGAGGCCAAAAGCAACTCCTTGTATCCACAATCCTGGTCTTCATTTTTAACCATAATTGGTGAACGGGAATTACCAAGGCTCGATCACTATGCGGGAGGATTCAATTACCGTATTCCTACTGCAGGCTTGATTTCGGCAGGACATAAATTAAAAGCAAATGTTCAGTTCCCAGGGTTCATCATCCGCTATACCACAGACGGCACTGTACCCACAAAGAACAGCAAAATCTTTGCAAATGGAATGACTGCGGTTAAAAATATATCCCTTAGGGTGTTCAACCAGGCCGGCCGGGGCGGTAGGACTATCAAATTATAATTATGAAGCGATATCATTTGAAATATTTTTTATCGGCCTTGCTCTTAAGCAGTGTCACATTTACGGCCTGCTCCCAACAGGCCGCAGCGGATAAAAGCCAGGAAAGACCTGTGCAAAATATCGCTAAAGGGCCTTATATCTTTGAAATCGCTCCGGCATGGTCAGAAGAATTCGAGTATACAGGGATACCTGATCAGGCCAAATGGAAATACGATAGAGGTGGCGGTGGCTGGTATAATCATGAAAAACAGTATTATAGCGACCGGGAAGAAAATGTAAAGGTTGAAGATGGAAAGTTGAAAATAACTGCTATACGGAAGAATGCAGGCCCAGAAACATATACCTCAGGGAAAATAACGACAAAAGGTAAACAAAGTTTTTTATACGGCCGTGTGGAGGCCCGACTGAAAGTTCCTCAGGGAAGAGGCACATGGCCGGCATTATGGATGTTATCGACAAACGATGCCTATGGATATTGGCCGAATTCCGGGGAGATTGACATCATGGAACATGTGGGTTATCAGCCTAATGTAATGCACATGACCATACACAATAAAGCCGCAAATGCGAAGGATAAGGCAGAATTAGTCGCCAACAAATCTAAAACTATTCCTACTGCAATAACGGCTTTTCATGTCTACCGACTGGACTGGACACCTGAGGCTATCCGGGGATATATTGATGATGAGCTCTTACTGGAATATAAAAATACGAACAAGGGATTCGAATCCTGGCCATTCGACAAGGAGTTTTATCTCCTGCTGAATTTGGCAATTGGCGGAGACTGGGGTGGTGTGGAAGGAATTGACAATGATATTTTTCCGGCAACCTATGAAGTGGATTATGTGAGATACTATAAAATGAAGAACAACTAACTCAATTGTCACGAGCTCAATCTTCCCTGGTAAAGTTAATATGATATCTCCTCAGCCAAGGAAGATTCAATTGACTATCATAAATTTTAAATATTGCTCCGTCATTCTGTTCTTCACCTTCTTTAATTAAGGGACCAGTGTTCATCTTGGAATGGTCATGAAAAAGGTAAAATTAAGCATACTTATAAAACTTGTTCAGCAATCAAACGCTCCAGCATCTCTTCAGGATCTTTACAGAAACCGGGGTGCACCTTAGATGACTGAACAACAGTACTTCGTGTAGCTGTAAGCCAGCGAAAACGTGAGGCAAGATCAAGTTGCGCAATAGGCCCTCCATCCTTTTTACCGGTACAAATCCGCTTAATCGCATCAAGGTTACAAATGATTTCACTTAAATCTGATTGCCGGGAAAATGCACTGAGCCTAATTTCATCCACCACAAACGACACCTGCAAAAATTTCTTTCTCGCACAATAAAGGATCACTCCTACATTCATAAATTCCTCCCGTTCTACCCTCGGCACAACACGGATCACAGCATACTCAAATAAGTGATTCTCTTGCATGTTGTGCTTCTTTAACGAAAATTTCTGAATGGGCAACCCTGATCTCTAAAAAGCGGGCATAAGCATCGCGGTGTTCAGCGGGAGATTCAAAAGATTCTCCTGTTAACCACTCATCAGGAATTAGGTCTACCACCCTACGGATCAATTCCTTATTTACAATTGCACTGAATTCTTTATCTACAGCTGCTAGTTCAGAAGCCTGGGGCAATAAGACATGGTCTTTGATCAGTACAAAAGGACGACAGGCCTGTTGCTCCCAGTTCTGCCAGGAATGATGGAAATACAAGGATGCCCCATGGTCTATCAGCCAAAGTTCTTTATGCCACATCAGCATGTTTGTATTTCTTGGCGTTCTGTCCATATTCGTCAGTAGGCAATCAAGCCAAACAATCTCTGAAGCCAGTTTTGGTTCAATGGTGTTTACTGTAGGGTCGTATGTAATCGCGCCAGACAAATAATGCAGGGCAAGATTCAAACCGACACTTGCCTTTAATAAGTCCTGTATTTCTTCATCAGGTTCTGTACGGCCAAAAGCTTGGTCAAGATTTGCAAACACGATTTCCGGCATTTTCAATCCCAGTGCACGCGCAATTTCTCCACCAATAATTTCCGAAATCAATGCCCTTACTCCCTGTCCGGCTCCCCTGAATTTTAATACGTATAAAAAATCGTCATCTGCTTCCGCAATTGCCGGCATTGAACCTCCTTCACGAAGGGGCGTGACATATCGCGTTACATTGACTGTCCTCAGTTCAAGTTTGTCTTTATTCATTTGATCTTACTTTCCAGGTCTTACCTGATTTTTAGACAAAGAAAGCACAAATAATAAAATTAAAAGCTATAATGTTTCTTCTTTTATACTTTCTACAAATGGCCATATCAAATTAACCAACGCTAAACTCTAGCTTTCCAGTCTTCTGTAAGTTTTTTTCTATACGCATCGATCTGATCAAGACAGGGTTTCAGGAAATTCATTTCCGGTAGGCCAACCATGGCATCAATATCGCAATTGTCATATATGTTTACCCATGTGCCGTCAATCTGGATCTCCATCAAAGGATGAGGAAGATATAATCCCGAACCCATACGCAGAAACAGGGAATGATTTCCCGGTCCTTTCCTATGTAATTCATTTTTACTTAAGATGCTGGAGATATACGTTTTTTTACGTCTGTATTGCGGTAGGACATGGTCGGAAAAATTCCCAAAAAAATCAAATAAGTCAATCGCCGTAAAACCAGGTTTAACAGATCTTGTGCTTACATCATTGTGGATAGTTTTATCGTTTTCTCCGATAGGATGATCACTTTCATGATCTGGCTTGGCCTCCCATAATTTGGAATGTAAGTTAGCAAGCATTGTATTTAAAATCAGGAATTCTGCCTGATAATTATTGATTTTGATCAGTTTATTATTTATCCTTAATCTCAAACTTTCCGGTACAAGCCTATGATAAAAAGTATTGAGTATGGGTTCTGTTTGCCGATGAACATAGAAACAGGTTTGCAATGCAATCCGAAAAGCATCATTCCCAACATTGTTCACCAGGTCTGTTCTCGCTCCATTTTCAAGAAGATAGTCAATAGTTTTTAATGCCGATGACATCAGGCAAATCATGAGCGGCGTGAAATTGACTTCAGTCCGGTAATCTACGCCATATTGAAGAAAGTAAGGCTTTAGTGATTTTAAGTTGTCAACAATATACAAATTCACCTGACCTGTATTGATCTCTGCGTAATTGTATAACAGCCAGTTTTCCGCAGCTTTATATTTTAGCTGGGCAAGCGGTTTCCTGTATTGCAGTTTATTATAGTAAACAACATAACAGTAGAATCTATCTTTCGCCTTTCTGTTATATATTTCAGGGTTCAGGGCATTCTCTTTTAATTCGGCAAAATCCATTCTTCTGGTCACCGACCAGGGAACGGGCTTGAGTTGTAAGATCTGTTCCCGGATGGCATCTGCCTGCTCTTGTTTCCCCTGCATTTCCAGTCGCCTGGCCTCCTGCTGCCATTCATCTTTACTCGAAGTCTGATCAGTCAAGGAGGATTGTTGTTTGATATGAACCAGGCCGAGCAGTTCCAATAACGCATGTTTTTTGTTATCTTCAATGATGTACAAATTCTTTACCGCCCTGGTGATACCCACGTATAAGGAATTCACATAAAACTTATACTCCTCAAGCGATTTGTCATATTTATCTCTAGACCGGGAAAAATTGAGATTCTCAGGCAGCAGGTCATTCTCGGTTACCCCATTGGTCAATTCCCTAAATTCTTTGTCATACGAAGAAATAGTATTAAAGAGTATAATATTCTCATACTCCAAGCCTTTTGCTTCCTGAATGGAGAATAACAAAGGTGTATTATAGAATCGTTTTGCCGCTGCTTTATCCTCATTGCGCAAGACCAATACCGCAAATTTCGTCGACATACTGGTCTTGGAATTGAGCTCAGCATTGATTTTCGCCGTGTTTTCCAAATATTCTACAGACCCATTGCTATCCGAATTAGGGATGACAAGATAGGTACTTTCTTTATCGATAGATCCGAACCTGGTATTTTTAATCAGCAGCAACCTATTCGCAATAGCTGTTACCGCGGGTGTATTACGGAAATTGACATTAAGTATCCTTGTGATAATATCTGATTTTAGTTCAAGATTGTAAAACAATGTTTTTACCTGCGACCAGGAAAAGAAATTCGGATGAACAATCTGGTTTGAATCCCCACAGATGATAAAGTTGCCTTGTTTATGAAGCGATTTCAGGATCAGCAGGAGCTGCACATTGGTCAGGTCCTGGACTTCATCGATAATCACATAATCATACACAGGAAGAACCTTATTCAATAATTCATATGAATGTATATTGCTGTCAAAATACTCCCCTTCCGCAATCCAGTTTTTATACTTCAGGAACAGGTCATATGTCTGTTCGCGTTCTGTACCGTTGAAAATTGATTGTTTGATCCCAAGAGAAAGGTATTCTTCTTTTGACAGGAAAGCATTTGCTACTGAAGACCCCGTGATGACACCTTTGATTTCTTCATATACCCGATACGTGTCTTTGATCTTATGGCTTTGGGCATATCTGGCAATCCAGCGATCAAAGCTCACATAATCTGCTTCTTTACCGAAAGGCATATCAATTGAAGACAAATATTCGTAAAAAGACAGGAAAGCGACTTCCTGTTTTGCATTCTCATAACCGAATGAGGAATACAGCTGACTCGCATTTTCTACCAAGTATGGAGAAAGGGAAGTATAAAGGACATTCCCTTCCAGGATTTTAAGCTTTTCCAATGTTAGGGCTGTTTTACCGCTCCCTGCTGAACCTATAATAATTCCGGGCGTAGGCAGATGCAGTATTTCTTCCTGATTCTGATCGAATGAAATGATTTTATCCTGGATATGAAAAGATTTCTCATCCCTGTTGATATAACTTATCGTGGTCGTATCACAATCGTTAACATCGTCTATTTCATATACTGAGGACAACTTATTTTCATCGATACGCGCACCATTGAGAAACCTGGATTTCTCATAGGCATGATTGTGGATGACTTCCAGGATAAAGATATACCGCTGCTGCTGATAAGTACTGATATTAAACAAAAGACGATTGGTATCATCAAGTTTTGCACGGTAAAACCCGTTGTTCATTTTCTTTACATCCGCTGTTCTAAAGTCCCCCTCCGCAAGCGACTTGCAGATTTTTTCAACCTTCGACCCAAGTTTACCAATATTCAACCCTTTATATATACGAATCTCCATAACTATAGTTCAGCAATACGCGACAAAATGTAAAATTATTAATTTCATACCACACTGGGTTAATTATTAATATATTTTTCAAGAAAAGACAAAACTGGTGCTGGGTCTACTTAAACAATTCAAAGCTGTATTGCGCATCTGTCCAAAATTCATCGAGCGCTATAATTCTTGGCTTAAAAAAAGAGATTATCCTGGGCCAGTCTTCTTGTTTAAAGACGTTCACCCCAGGCAGAAATTTAATTATCCTGCTCACTGTTTTATACTGTTCATCCAGGGTATGCAGTTGCCATTCCCAGTCCTCATTCAAATGATTATTTAATATCTTTTTTAATGCAGCGAATTGCTCAAACATTAATTCCTGTATTCCCTGATCGGTATGGGAAATTGAAATGGCAATGAATCATTTTTTGTATCCGCATGCATTTTAAAGTGCAGGTATTTGATACCTGTTTTATAATTGACCCAATTGATTTTAATTCCTTCTGCAGAAGGATGAGGAGTAATATACTGCCCAAATGCAGTCCAGAATGCCTGCCGGAGTTGTGAAGCCTGATCTTTTGAATACAATGGTGGATTATTTCTGTAATAAACGAAGGATATGTAAAAAACAAATATCGCTTTAAACCATTACAAAAAAGAATTGTTCTATAGGTGTTAACCAATAAACGTGTAACTATGGAAACTTTAAAAGGTAAAAAACCAGATAAAAATGAACCCCGGCTGAATACTGAACATATAGCAAATCAATCTGATGCGGAGGAGACCCGGTTTGAAAATCCAAGTGTAGATCCGGGGTTTGAAGGAAATTATGTAGACCTGGAAGAGTGGAATGATGATCTTAATGCAGCCCAAAATCCGGAAGAGTTACTACCTGACCAGCAAAACGATGCAATGAATTATAAAAATGACAGGGAAAATGGGGCTTATGATCCAAAAAACATTTAGCAACCTGCCAACACATTGCTGAATTATTCTTGTTTTTATCAACAGTAGGACACATTTACTGTTAGTACGAATGATCCTTTGAATAGAGATAAGACCACAGTAAACCTTAAGAACTCAATTGAGAACTTAAGGTCTGATCAGTTTTAGAATCTGATTATTTCCGGCAGGAAAGAGTTGTTGTTAGATGTGTGATCATGGCATCCCACTCCTACCGGATGATATCCGAACCAAACATGATTTTAAAATATATTATCAATTGATATGAATCTCTGCTTATGCTGCATTTCTTATTTCGGCCTTTTGGCTGTAAAATAAGATGATTGCAGAATAATAAAGACATTAAAGAATCCGTAACTTTCTTTTTAGTGCTATAGGCTTTTGGTTTCTCTGCCGATTTTCAGCTTGTTTCACTTCATCCTTTTCGGCAATAGGATTTTCTGTTTTCGGCTTGTGCTGTGTTTCATTGGTGCCAGTTGTTTTAGTAACACCTCCATGGTCATGACCAATGTGATTATCCTGTTTCATATCGTTTATATTTGATGGTTAAAGACACAATCAACATTCAAATAATTCTGATCTGAATATCAATACTTTAATTAAACAAAAAGATAATTATAAAAGTTTATCTTTTTATTCAATTACGTGATAAATAGCTTATAAGATGACAATTGAAGGATTTTAATTAAAAAAGAGGGCAAATGCCCTAACCTTGCCTCTTAGTATACATATTTCTATAGCTTTTTATACAATTTGGATTAAATTTATCGACATGAACATATACCAGACACAATTACAACTCAATGAAAGAAAAAGGGGATTCCATATCATCACTACTGAGGTTGTACATGCCTTACCGGAAATTTCGGAAATAAGAACAGGAATTTGCCAGGTGTTTATTCAGCATACCTCTGCATCCTTAAGTATTAATGAAAATGCAGATCCTACAGTAAGAAAAGATTTCGAAATGTTCTTTAATAAAACCGTTCCGGAAAATGATCCGGAGTATCTTCATGATGACGAAGGATCTGACGATATGCCTGCACACCTTAAAGCAGCCCTGTTGGGTACATCGGTAACCATTCCCATACGAAATGGGAAGTTGGCCTTGGGCATATGGCAAGGAATCTATCTATGTGAACACAGAAATTATGGTGGTGGGAGGAATTTAATGATCACTGCCTGGGGAAAATAGCCTGACAGATTTTTTAAAATGTATTCCTTACAAATATATAGCATTCCCGATTTCCTATTCAGAAGGATAAGGCTTATACTTGTCCATATATGAATATTGGAATAATTGGTTTAGGGGATATGGGAAAGATTTATGCTAAATCTTTTGCAAGGGCAGGTTATCATGTATTTGGATCAGACCTACCTGATCTTCGTGAAAGTCTTGATAAAGAGCTGGGTTCATTCGGAATTACGGTTCTGAATGATGGTAAAGAAGTATCACGCCAGTGTGATGTCATCTTTTACTCAGTTGAAGCAGAACATATCGCTGAAGTAGTGAGCCAATATGCCAGTTCCACAAAATACGGTGCTATTGTTGCAGGTCAAACTTCAGTTAAACATCCTGAGATTGCAGCATTTGAGAAATATATGCCCCGTGATGTGAATATTATCACCTGTCACTCTCTACATGGCCCCGGATTCCAGCCTGAAGGACAAAAACTGATTGTCATTCCCCACCGTTGCACTCCGGACGCTTACCGGCGGATGATGGATGTGTTATCGGTCTTGGGTTCGGATATTGCGGAAATGTCCGATTACCATATGCACGATAAGATCGTGGCAGATACACAGACAACTACGCACGTAGGCTTTGAAAGCATGGGTACCGCCTGGAAAAATGCTGGTTTTTATCCATGGGAAAGTGGTTCTTATCTGGGAGGAATCGATAACGTTAAGATCCTGACAACGCTGAGAATATTTAGCTATAAAGCACATATCTATGGTGGCCTTGCCATCCTCAATCCTTATGCAAGACAACATGTCAAAAGTTATGCTGAAGCAGAATCAGAATTATTTAAAATGATGATTATGGAAAATGAATCTGATTTCCGCAAAGTTTTATATCAGGTAAAAGATTTTGTTTTCCATGAAAGCAATGAGCCCTTATTGCTGGATGACCAGGTAATGCAGGAGTTTTCCTTAGCAGAGAACCCCGGTAACAGGCTGCCAAATTCTCACCTGAGTTTGCTGAGCATGGCTTATTCCTGGTATAAACTCCAGGTAAATCCCTATCATAACCTCATTTGCCAGACTCCACCATTCCGTTTACGGCTGGGAATTGTCGAATATCTTTTCAGAAATGAAGCGCTTTTTGAAGAATCCATTGAGGCTGCATTGTACAAAAAATCTATACGTTCAGATGATTTGGAATTCCATAGTGCCGTACACAAATGGGCAACCATTATTGGCTACGGTGATATGAAAGGATATAAAGAGCTATTTGAAGATACGAAGCTATTCTTTAGTGACAGACTGGAACACGGGCGTATACATAGCGCTGAAATGATCAGGAGATTAACAGATATTTAAAACAAAGAAGGAGTGTCTTTAAATAGGATAGACCACTCCCTCTTGTTAAAAAAAATATGCTATACATTAACAGGATCGAAAGGTATAAATACCTGCGATACCTAAAAATGATGGCCATCATGTTTGCTCCTTATTTTCCTATCCAGGATCGGAGATTAACCTTTATGCGCCAAATGATTTCAATTATTTTATTTTAGTAACTTAGTCATATGAGAAAACCATCTAACCATCATAAAATGAAATTCTACACTTCCATCTTTACTGGTACATTAATTATCGGATCATTTCAGGCCCTATATGCGCAGGAAACGGCAAAACATGAGGACACTGAATTCTATACTCCTGTACCAAAAGTGCTTACCCCAGGAAAACTGAATACTGATGCACCTTCAGATGCACTGGTTCTATTCGACGGAAAAAATCTTGACCAGTGGGTAATGGCAGACGACAGAACCCAGCCAGCCAAATGGAAAGTCGAAAAAGGAATATTCACCGTAGATAAAAAAACAGGCAATATTGAAACGAAACAAGCATTTAATAATTATCAACTGCACCTGGAATGGCGTATTCCCACCAATATTACAGGGGAAGGTCAAGCCAGAGGCAATAGCGGACTTTTTCTGGCCTCTATAGGTAAGGGAGATCTTGGCTATGAACTTCAGATCCTGGATGCTTACCAGAATGATACCTATACCAACGGAATGGCAGGAAGTATCTATAAGCAAACGACACCATTGGTTAATCCGGCAAAGAAACCCGGGGAATGGCAGACCTATGATGTCCTTTGGACAGCACCAACATTTAACGCGGATAGCTCGCTGAAGACACCAGCTAAAGTGACAGTATTATTTAATGGTGTAGTTGTACAAAATGGTTTCGAACTCAAAGGACCTACGCAATACATCGGACAGCCAGCATACAGACAAGCACATGGTGCTTCTCCCATTAAACTACAGGCACATGGTGATAAAAGTGAACCTGTTAGCTACAGAAATATATGGATCAGGGAGCTTTAAATGTTAAATTTTATGGGCCAGGGTACCATTTATGTGAACTAAGTTTAAAAAATCAATTTTATGTTTTTACTTTTGGGGTCAACCCTAGTCAAACACACACACAATTGAAATTAAACATTAAGCACACGAATGCCTGACACATTAAAAACGAACACACCCCTTAAAATTGTTTTTTTAGCATTTTCCCTCTTCAGTTCTACCTATGCAACCGGCCAGACAACTACCACCATAAAACCAATGGTTATTGTTGTTGATGCAGGTCATGGTGGTAAAGATGGGGCAACGAGAGGACTCTTTTCAAAAGAAAAAGATGTAGCCCTAGCCACTGCCCTACTATTGGGACAAACCATAGAAAAAGAAATAGAGAATACAAAGGTGATCTATACCCGGACTGAAGATGTATTTATCCCTTTGTATGAACGTATTGCCATTGCCAACAGGGCACATGCAGATTTATTTATTTCTATTCATTGTAACTCTATGCCATCTAATATGAGAGGCAGGACACATACCAATGGTGTAGAGACATTTGTTTCTGGTTCCGGAAGACTTGGAGAACAGGATGTTGCAGTAAGGGAGAATGCTTCTATCTTACTGGAGAAAGATTATAAATCCAATTATGAAGGTTTCAATCCTGATGATCCGGAAAGTTACATCATTCTCTCCTTGATGAAAAATGCCTACCGTAGACAGAGTATTAAACTGGCCAGTCTCATCCAGCAGCAATATATAAAAACAGGCCGGGTGGACAGGGGCGTTAAGGAACAAAGCCTTGCCGTATTGGCAAAAGCCGGAATGCCGGCAGTACTGACTGAAATTGGCTTTATTAGTAACCCAGAAGAAGAAGAATATATCAATTCAGCTGCAGGGAGACAAGAAATTGTTCAGAATATTAAAGATGCTATCCTGGAATACAGAAAGCAGATGATCATCAACTAAAAATAAATAAAAAAAAGCTATCACTCCTGGGATAGCTTTTTTTTATTCATCCAATTATTTCTTGTGAGCTCCAGCCATCGATGGCTTTCCCCTTCCAGAATAAATTCTTCTATATCAATAAGTCCAATTTTTTCCAGGACATGTCTTGATGCCATATTCCGCGTATCAGCTATTCCATAAATTGAGAGCAGACGGAGCTGCTCAAATCCATAATCCAGAGCAGCTTCAGCCGATTCCGTAGCATAACCTCTGCCCCAGTATTTTCTGATCAGCCTATATCCAATATCATAATAACCGATATGGTTATTGGTCAGTTCCGTAATGTATTTTAAGCCTGACCAGCCCATAAAATCATTTGTTTTTTTATCAATCACTGCCCATCGCCCTATCCCGTTATCGATGTACTGCTTCTTGATGAATTCAATCATTTGTTCTGCCTCAGTAATTGTAGTTACCGGTTTGTTCCCGAGAAACCGGTGTACTTCAGGATCAGCATCCAGTATAAAAAATGCTTCTTTATCTGTTGATTCTACTTCCCTTAAAATCAGCCGATCTGTTTCTGCTATAATTTTCATTTCATTGGTTTGATTGTATACCTGTTTAAAAATTCAGTACCCGATGAAGGAAAAAGAATTCTCACTCTTAAGGCTTTAAGTCCAGAAATACCCTGTAAATCTTCTACCTCAAACTGCTCAATTTCATGATCAAGCATACCAGAGGTATGCAGGCCATGAATGTATCCGCGATACTCTCGTTCTTCTGCCTCACTTGAATAGACTATGGTTATCTTTCCTGCCTCAGTAATGCGTTGAGTGCTACTTTTAATATATGCCTTATCAATTCGTTTTTTAACAATTTCAAAGCGGGCATTATAGGTACCATCTACATCAAAGCGCTTCTCATCCATTCTAAAACGCATGGAAATCGTACTATTATAAACCAGGATAAGTGAAGTGACCTCCATTGGATAAGGAAGTGTAAATTTTAACTGGTGATGCGCTGCTTCCATTTTACAAAGTACCTTCAGTTGCCAGAAACGAAGGGCATATAATTTTTCAATGGTAAATTCCCGTAAAGGAGCAATGGAACTTCCGATGTATAGGTTATGTTCTACTCCATCTGTTTTAAAGCGTTCATAATAATGAGGAAAAATCTCCTGTGCCTCCAGCTGACTTTTATCAATGACCAGTGCCATCTTCTCATTAATCAGGGAGATCGTCTTGTCATACTTCCGACGATAGGTATAAAAACTACCGGAATTTTTATCCGTCTCTATAAAATAATCATGTATTGCTTGTTTAAACTGTCCCGCATCTAAAGCACCCAAAGCAGGGTGCAAGACAGTTTCCAAATAATTTAGAATAAACTGTTCGGTATTGGCGAGGATATTAAATTCCAGTTGTTCCAAAAAAATATTCAGCTGTGCCCGCTCCTCTTCAAATGCTTTACGGCCGCCTAATTTTACTATTAAATGAAGCAGCTCATTCAACTGATTTTTAAGATCGATCTGTACACTTGAATTTCTTGCTTCAGAAGAACCTTTAATATCAATCTGTCCATAGAGCGGAAATACATCTTTAAAAATAACTTCCCTGGGAATATATGGTTCATCGTCCATAAGTGTTTCAAGGTTGCGCAATGCCTCTGCTTTAAATTTCCAGTATACACTCGCATGGATAGACGTATAGTAGTGCTGAATAACGGCCTGTTGCTGGTGCTGAAATTCATTAACCAATCGCTCAATGCTATCCGTCAAAAAAGGCATCGTAATGGACAGCTTATTCGCATTCACACTGTTCAATTCTTTAATTCGTGGAGATACCAATTCCAGAATACCAAGCAAAATACCATTTTTAACTACAGGAGCAAGTATAAAGCTTTTGACGTTTTTAGACTTCAATACGATTCCTAAAGGACTTTCAGGATTTGATGCCAGGTATTGATCCGTGTCAGATACCGAGAAATATGCATTCGACTTTATCAAGTGGCGGTAAGCGTCCATACATAAAACATCTTCGCTATCCTGCTGTTCTTCGTCAGGTAAAATATAACTCTTCATGGACTGGCCAAAAACAGCTACTTTGAATTTATTTTCTTCATGCAGATATAGGGTAAAGCCTACCCCAAGGTCTGCAATGCGGTAAATTGATTGAAAAATTGATTCTACATTCTGTCTGAACCGAACATTATTTAATCCGAGTAATTTCTCCTTTAATAAGGAAACAGCATTCTCAACAGTTGCATCATATAGGGTCATGATTGCAAAACCTTTCATTAACCAGCTTTCCCTTGGAAATTTCTCTTTCCATAAATCCAGGTTATCATAGTTATTCATTAGATTATCAATATCTTCAGCAGTTAATTCTACAGATTTTTCCGTAGGAGAAATTTCCATAAAATCAGCATTATACATAATCCTGTAGTGACGGACAATTCCATCAGCAGTTGGGATATCATAAAAAAGAGGCCGGCTGAAGTCGAGCTGCGTGCCATAAAATTCATTCAGAATCAGGCAACAGCTAAGGATATAAAATTGATGCTCATCAAAATCCCTGATGTTAAATTCAAAATCGGGGCCAGCCATTCTAAGAATGCTTTTAAATCGCTGGGTACGGTTAAACATGAAATTTCTATAAGGAATACTGATCGCTTTAATTTCATTCAGGGTAAGTACTTCAGGAAAATGATCCCCTAATAATTTCCTGATTAGCTTTTTATTGCCCTCAATCTGGGAAATATCTGTAAATCCCTCCCTGAATTCAGGGAAAGGCTTTACTTCCTCCAGCAGCGCTATTGCTTTTTCAGCACCTTCTTGTTGAACATCTGCAGCTATCCGTTCCAGGTTTTCGATAACCGGGGACAGAGACAATTGAAGCTGGAACGGGGTCTCTCTGAATATCGGGAGCTGCATAGGTAATGACTATTGAAATTTTGATCTGCACTAATGTAATAAAATTTAATAGGTTCGTATAATTTGGGCTCGCCAGGACAGTTTTCCACTGAAGGAACACAAAAACAGTAATACATAGATTTACAACAGATTATCCGTTCTATTTGATCAGAAAATGTGTCGATTGTCACCCTACAAATTGATCTCCATCATTTGTAAAAATCGTAAATAGCGGAATATTTGGTCTCCGTTAAATCATTATTACTTTGTTATGAAAACAGTATTAGTACTTACAGACTTCTCAGAAAGCGCAAGGGTTGCGGCTGACGTAGCAATAGACATTGCAGTTAAATTAAATGCCAATATTATGGTATTAAACACCTATAAGGGCCTTTATAAATTTCCATCAGTTGAGATTACCTCCTGGACTATGGGAAACTATGCTTTACTGATGCAGACAAGCAAAAGTAATATGAATAAAGAGGTCATTCGAATGAATAAACAGATTGCAGCTTTTTCAACGGAGGAAAGAAAACCAAAGATCATTAGTGTATGCCATTCAGGTCCACTCGCAGAGACGGTACGCGATATTGTCCATTCTGAAAACATTATGATGGTCATCATGGGTGGAAGAAAGAAAATAAATGAGAACGCAGCCCATGGTAGTGATATCAATGCTGTTTTATCAAAGTTGTCCTGCCCCACCCTCATCATTCCGGAAGATCAGAAAGCTACCGTAATCAATAGAATTGTTTTTGCAACTGATTTGGGCGGTAGTGATATCAATGCAATTAAATGGTTAAGCAAACTTTCAGAAATCTACAAAATCCTCATTCATGTAAGACATATCCAAAAAGAAGTACTAGCCGGGGAGATTGAAGAACAAGATGATATTTCAGCATGCATGACTGCCATAAGTGGGCTAAATTCAAAAAATATTTCTTTTCAATACCTCAGGGGAAATGATGTCGCACAAGAATTAGGAACATTTAATAAAATAACTCAAGAGGATATTCTTGCACTGGTACATAAAAAACACTCATTTATTTGGCGCCTGTTCCATGCTAAGGCCTGCGAAGTTGTTGCCACCCATAGAAAAACACCTATACTCATCATCCCTGAATCCTGGTAATTCAGGGATGATGAGTATAGGTGTAAAATTAATTATTGTAAAGCAGAAATTTAAATTTGCCCGTTCTAGAATACGGGCAATCTCCTGACTGATGAGGGAAATACCAACAAAGGTAGGTTAAGTTTCGCAGCCATTCTTTGGGTATTGCTACCTTTAAAAAATTGATCCCAGAAACTTTTGTTACGGTGTACCATCACCAGTATATCAAAATCAACATTATTGGTTAACCAGTTTAAGCCTTTTTCTATACGTTTCTCTTTTACATTCCTGTAATAAATACTAGGATAATTGATTACATTACCTACTTCGTCAAGGAAATGCTGGATCATCTTTGCTGATGCGCAATCTTCAGGTTGGTCAGCACAGATATGGGCAAGCATGATCTCCGCCCCAAATGGTTTAGCCAGTCCGGTCAAAGAACTAAGGACCTCAAGATCAGTTCCTTTCATGTCTGTCGCAAATGCAATCTTGTCAATGAGCTTAAATGGATGTTTTTCCGGCACAATAATTACCGGAATAGATACCGCGTCGATGACTTCCCGCATATGGTTACTCATCATAAATCCAGAAATCCCTTTCTTATGGGTACCCATGACCATGAGTATAATTTCCCCATCTGTTAAAAGCAGGTTCAAATTATCAGAAAAACCACCATTATCACATTTGCAATAAATGGTTGGTTTAAATGGGCCACTTGGCGAAACAGATAAATTGTACTTTAATTTCGCAGCGAGTTTATGTAATTCTTTCTCCGTATCTTCCTGAAACTCTTCAAGGCCATCATACGCACCCACAACCGGCATCCCTAAAGGATCCACAACCGGCAACAAGAATGAATGATACAATAAAATATTCGCATGAAGATGTTGAGCAATACCTAATGCATAATTGGCCGCAATCTCAGCCCTTTCAGAAAAATCGGTTAATACAGCTATAGTTTTCATATCCTTCAGTTAAAAATTGAATTTGTTTTCATATAAATTTAATTTAAACATGATGATTTAACCATGATCAAGATCATTGGATAGTAATGACCTTGATCACATGGTATGATGTTATGCTTTATACAATAAATTATAGTAGTCCTTCGCTAATCTGGAAGATTCAAACTCTGGAGAAACAGCTTTCGCAGCCTGTTTGACCATCTGGATCCAGCTCGTTTTATTTTTGTAATAAAGTGGTAATACTTCATTCTCCAATGTATCCATTAAACTGATATTCTCTTGTTTATCTATCTCTTCTATGGACAAGTGCTGATCGGCAGGAGGTATAATAAAACAGTTCACCCCATCATTTGCGAACTCAGGAACCCAGCCATCAGGCATGGATAGGTTTAAGGTTCCGTTCATGGCAGCCGACATGCCACTGGTACCTGATGCCTCACGGTACATCCTGGGATTATTGAGCCATACATCCGATCCTTTTTTTAATAAGGCAGATAAGCCAAGTTCATATCCTGTCAGTACAGCGCAATTGGCAATTGGTTTTGCCCTGCTTATGATCGTATTAAATAAATCTATAGAGCCCGTATCTTTAGGATATGGTTTTCCCGCCCAGATCACCTGCACAGGAAATTCCTGGTTATTCATCAGTTTTTGGAAACGGTCCCAATCGGCCATCATCAGATCCGCCCTTTTGTATCCGGCAAATCTCCTTGCCCACACAATGGTCAATACATTTTCATCAAATAATTTGCCACACTGGTCTGCCACTACTTTAAACAACTCTCTTTTCATCTCCTTTTTTCTGGCAATAATCGGCTCATCACTATCCAGGCCAATGGCTTTACCCATGGCTGGATCTGTCCAGTAAGTTTTATTCTGGGCATTTGTAATGGAAGTGATTTCACAGACTCCAGTATTATGCCCCCACATATCACGTGCAACTTCACCATGCAGCTTAGAAACACCATTCGCTTTACGGGCAAATTTAAGGGCACCAAGCGTATAATTGAACATATCTCCACCCATCCCCAGAATATGCTTGACTTCATGCACCTGCAAGTGGTAAAAGAAAGACATTTCTTTGAGCAATTCATAATTATGCTCTTCATTACCTGCCATTTCAGGGGTATGTGTGGTGAAAATCACATGTTTTTTCACTTCCTCCAGACTTTTCAATTTGGCATAGAGATAAAAATTAAGCGGGATAGCATGCCCTTCGTTCATATGGTAAATCTCCGGCGTCATATCGATTTTATCGAGTAGCATGGCTCCTCCGATCCCTAGAATAATGCTTTGTGCAATCCTCGCTGCTTCATTGGCATCATAGAGATGATGCGTAATGGTACGGGAGATCACATCATTTTCAGGAATGTCTGTAGTCATCAAAAATATAGGTGCCGACTGAAAAGTTTCCGGCTTGAGTAAGTATACTTTTACATTCACCTGTGCATCATGAACTGGCACTGTAAAGATGATCCCGGTGTCCTGTAAAAATGAATAATCCTTTTTGACAAATTCCGGCTTCATCAGGTCTTCTTCACTTCTAAGCTGGTCGTAATAACCATAAGTCCATAAAATACCAACTCCAACGAGGTTCTGTTTTAATTCATAAGCACTACGCATGTGGGAACCGGCAAGAAAGCCTAATCCACCACTGTAAATTTTGAGAGATTGATCAATAGCAAATTCCATTGAAAAATAAGCCGCAGGCAACGCGTAATCAGCAGCAGGTTCATAACCAAAGACATCGTTTCGTTTCATTACATTATTTAAATTAATCTATAAACACCTTCACACTAATATCTACCAATTTAATACATAATTTGTTTTGATCAGATAAAGTTAGTGTTAAAGCTAAAACAATTTAATGTATGCAGTCACCACCAGGAATGACATATATCAGTTATAACCTATTGGAATGGCAGCAAAAGGAAAACAGGAGAAAGATTCCAAAATAAAACCATAGCAAAAAAAACGCCAGTCAAATAGAAAGACCGGCGTTTTTGAATAACTATTTTGAAATTACACGAAAGCCATCCAGGAACTATTTTCTGTATAATCATTTACAACCTTAACCTCATTATCACTATTAAATGATGCCATCAGCGCTGTAATTTCCTGTTTTACCATCACTACACAATTATCAATCAGATCTTTCCTGAATCCCCTCTGCTCGAGGTCAAGCACGTAACCTACAGAAATTACCCTGCCAAGAACACGTCCCAGGTCAATAAGTTTACGTTGTGAAAAATTGCTGACAAAAGAAAAACTAAGTTCATTCTTGAAGTGAAGGCATGCTTCTGCCGTCAAAGAGAAACCTTTGAGGAAATCAAATAAATGTGTCTCTTTTTGTTTTTTCATCATCCTGGTTACCATATCAGCAATTTGCGCATAAAGCATTTCATTGGAACCTTCAAAAATCTGAAATGGCCTGCTGTCCATGATTCCACGTCCGCCAATATTACTGATCCTATATCCTTTGGCGCCAGACAACTGTACCAGAATCTGCGAAGACTCCTGCATCAGGTCTGTGACTACAGATTTCATCGCATTTGCTTCAAGTCCCTCCACAGCAAGGTTGTGTTCAATCCCGCTAATCTTACTGCTTCTTGCACACATCGCCGAACAAATCGTATACGCTGCCTGTATCCTGGAAATTTGAAACTGGATCTGGTCAAGCTCTAATAAGTTACCTGTACCAACGATCCTGTTTTGACAATGGGTCAATGCTTCATCCAACATACGCTTAATAAAACCCATCCCCATTCCTGGAAATTGCATTCTGCTTCTGTGCAGAATATCCAGCATCATTTTTATACCTGTAGTTTCAGGCTGCAATTTAAAATTTTTAGGTACCTCAAGATCAAGTTTATTTAATCCATAAGGAATCATATAAAGTCCCAGGTTATCGTATAATTCTTCTACTACCACCTGCTGCTTTTTAACCGTATTGTCAGCCAGGAAGAAATCTATATCCCTTCCCAGTTCTCCATTTGTAGCTTTTTGCCTTGAAGCGATGATCCAATAGTCAGCCAGCCCCGTAAGTCCCTGCCAATGTTTTGTGCCCTTAATATGATAACCATTTTCAACCTCAGTATTAGAAGTTTTCATGTTCAGCGCATCACTGCCATAATCTGGCTCTGTGATCATTAAACCGCCCATATTCTGGTTTTCAAGGAATCGGGTAAAAATACCCTGCCTTACACTTTCCTCAGCATACTTAGATACAGGCTCTAAGAAAAGCGCGATGTTAATTCCAAAAGTAAGCGAAAGTGGAAGCGATTCATAAGAAGCCGCCGCGAGTATTCCAAGACATTCCTTTACCTTACTCCCACGTCCGCCATATTGTTCTGGTATGGCAACTGACAAAGGCTGCGCGGATAAGATATCTTTCATCATTGAAGAAGGCAATCCCCTTTCTAAACTAAGTTTATTGATGTCCTCTTTTTCGTGAAATAAATGTTTTAAAGTTTGTTCAAAGTCTTTGATAAATTCTGAAAAACTAATATTCGTAATTGTCATGTAGCTAGGTAATGTATATATAATGCGAAGTTCCGACTGTAATTTATAAAATCATATGATTTAAATCATTTTTTTAAATCATATATTTTTTATGCAACTTATTTAAAGTAGTTTAAAAATGTAAAGTACGGAACAAATATCGGTTAAATTATTTATAATCATACTAAATAGGTAAATAATCAGCAGGTACTCCCTTTTTTCAGATATTTCTTGACCTCATTGAGTGAGGTACCGACAGATTTTACAGCTTCAATCAGATCATCATTGGATATGCCCAATTTTTTCGACCAGTAGTGTATTTCGTACTTTTCAGTGATATTAATTTTATTCTGCTGCAGTTTACGGAAAGAGAGATTATTGTTCATCGCTAAGTTATTTGGTTGCCTGTAAACATAGACAACTACAAATAGTTTAACTTTTTTAAATTAAATTTTTAAACAGTAGGAGAACTGGTCCATCAGACCGCACAATTAGGGATTAGATCCTTTCGTTATCACTAATTCATAAATGTAATCACTTCACTAGTAGTTTTAGTTAACACCATGTAAGCAGAACTTTCTGCGATAGAAACCCAATCCCCATTGCTATCGTTATTTGATCCTTCCTGGCAGAGCATCGTCTGTTTCATCTGAAGTGTCAATTTATTCAAGCAATCAGCAGATGCAGTATCGTCAATCCACTTAATATTATCTTCAAATAATTTAATATCCATCCGACATACTCACGTTTTATGTGATCAATACAAGTTTAAACTAAAAAAATCCATTTAAAATACCAATATATAAGTATTTTTTAATTGTTTTTTGAAGGCCATGAATCTTGCATAAAATTCATTTCAGCTTCTAAGATGAAACCTTATGCTGGTTTCATCAAAACATAATTGATTTTTAAAGGTGATGAAGCTATCATGTGCCTATTCATTGCTGTTTGTAAGCGGTAGGCTTATGAGGTTTTCATTAGCTCATACTGTTTCTTTATTTGAATTCAAAAATTCGCAAGCTCGGTCTCATTACTGTTTACAAGTGGGTAGCCACCTATACTTCTCCTATTTTTATTCTGGAATTGTTAATTTTTTAAAATCTATTCGTCTGGTTGACTTTATTCTCCCAACTCAGCTTCTTTCCGAAACCAAGTGTATGATCAGTAAATTTTATCGTATTTAGACTGATTGCCCATAGATCTCCGGGAATTGCCAGGGCGAATGGATATTTTTTATAATACGCAAGTTTAGCTTTGCTAAACATCTCATCTTCAGGCTGGAAGAATAGACCTGAAAATTGTAAGCCCTTTACCTTTCCTGTGATTAGTTTATCAGGAAGAATACTCCCGGATACTTTATTGTTCCGGATACCATTTTGAACATGTATCGTATTGATGGAGGATTTAAACACAAGTAAATTTGCTTCCTCACAATAGGCATAAAAACAAGTAGCACAATAAGGAGTATTGTTAACAGAAGTAGCAATTGTCATTGCAGTCTGCATTTTCAGAAAGGCGATAATTATTCTATCAGGCTCCATAAATCATTGGATTAGTAATTCTTGACAAATGTTGACAATTTCTGATCACCAAAATATGATCAATATCAACAATAGCTATTAAATTATCATTAAATCTTCAGAAACAACAAATAATAACAACCTGTATATTAAAACATTAACCACAAAACCCTTTAAAAACACCTGCTGTTCCACAAAAAAAAGTCATTTCTTTGTTATTTTTGAATCCTTAACATAGAAAATCTCGTATAGTATCCATTAACAATGGGATTATCACAATAAAGTTTATCAATGAAAAAATGGATAGTAGCCATTTGGCTTCTGCTACTCACCCTTATTGTATCTGTTTTTTTCTGGTATAACCAATTGGTCTATCTCTTACCCACTCCTGTTCCGAAGAACTACAAGGATGTGAGCAGGAATACGGTAATTTCACTAGATCCAGGACTAAATTTTAAAAATAATCTCCCTGTCTTTCTTCATTTTTTCAACCCCGACTGCCCCTGTTCAAAATTCAATATCAGCTATTTTAATTCTTTGGTAAAGACCTATCAGAATAAGGTCAACTTCGTCATCGTATTAATGACGGAAAAACCTTATACACCTATTGAAATCCAGCAACGGTTTAATATCCACATTCCGGTTATTGCAGATATGTCCCTGGCTGCTGTATGTGGTATCTATTCTACTCCCCAGGCAGTGATCCTAAAGGCGGATCACAGACTCTATTATAAAGGCAATTATAACCGTACCCGCTATTGTACCGATGAAAAAACAGGTTATGCCAAAATTGCACTTGATGGCTTATTAAATAATACTGATGTTCATTTCAGCCCTTTGACATTAAAAGCTTACGGCTGCACATTACCGAATTGTAAAAATTGATGGATCGCCCCAACTTTGATACCTCCCTTACTGATTATAACCACGTTGTTGACAATTACAGATTTAACGTAAAAAAAAGATCTGACAGGCTGATCAACTATTTTCTAAGTACCTATTTTTTAGCTGGTTTATTTCTTGCCACCTTTTATGATACCTGGAATATTGCTATTGGCATAGGTGGAATTACCCTGCTAGCCTATTATTCTGTGAAATGGATGCTCCCTGAATCCAATCTGTACCAATATGTCCTGAGTGTTTGTTTAGGGGTTTTCATGGCACAATTTATTTACCAGATGCATGGCCTGTTTGAAATGCATTTCTTTGCTTTTATTGGAAGCGCCATTTTAATTACCTATCAAAAATGGAAACTGCAGATACCTATGCTGATTTTTGTGGCCATCCACCATCTTGGGCTTAATTATTTGCAAAGTGTGGGGGTTGGTGAGGTATTTTTCACGAATCTGGATTACCTGGAAGTACAGACAATGGCTATTCACCTTATCCTAACAGTGGTGATCTTCTTTATTTGTGGATTATGGTCTTACCATCTCCATAAATACAGTGTATCACAGGTAACAATGCTCACACAGATCCAAGAGCGAAAGAATCATGAAGAAGAACTGGAAAAACTAAATAGGGAATTAAAAATTTCACATCAGGAGGCAGTTGATGCCAAACAGGAAGCGGAACGTGCAGCACAGGCAAAGAGTATCTTCCTTGCTACCATGAGCCATGAAATACGTACCCCAATGAATGGTGTAATGGGAATGACTTCTTTATTAGCTGAAACGATTTTGTCGGATGAACAAGCCGATTATGTGAATATCATCAGCACCAGCGGAGAAGCCTTGCTGACGGTCATAAATGATGTCCTTGACTTTTCAAAGATCGAATCCGGGCATCTGGAACTGGAGATAAAAAGTTTTGAACTCAACAAGTGCATAGAGGATGTAATCGACCTTTTTGCCAACAAGGCTTCCATACAGGGAATAGAATTACTATACGAAAAAGATAACACACTGCCAGATAGGTTCCTGGGTGATTATTTAAGAATACGCCAGGTTCTTATTAATCTCATCAATAATGCGTTAAAATTCACGCATGTCGGAGAAGTTCACCTTAAAGTCAGCCAGATAAATATAGATGATCGGAAAAGCAGGTTAATCCGCTTTGAAATAAGGGACACGGGTATTGGAATTCCTACCGAAAAACAATCGCGGCTATTTAAAGCATTTTCCCAGATAGACTCCTCGAATACAAGGAAATATGAAGGAACCGGATTAGGATTGGTGATTAGTGAACGTCTGATCAATTTAATGAATGGGACAATCACAGTGGAAAGTGAAGTGAATATAGGAAGTACCTTTTCTTTTCAGATCGCCTTACCCGTTTGTGAGGATCCAAATATAAAAACAGTTGACTATAATCCTGTTTATCATTTAAGAAAGAAGATTTTGGTGGTAGATGATAATGATACTAACCTCAGGATTTTAAAAGGCTTGCTGAGTTCATGGGATTTCTCTCCTGTCTTGGTGAATAATGCCAGGGCAGCTATGAAAGAATTGACGGAGAATGAACTTCCTGATATGATTATTACTGATATGCAAATGCCTGAAATCGATGGTGTAGGATTTGCCAAAAAGGTGAAACTGTTAAATCACCATATCCCAATTATACTATTAAGTTCTGCCGGGGATGATAGTAAATATAAATACCCTGAATTATTTGCTGGAGTACTCAATAAACCAGCTAAAAATAAACAATTATTAAACGTGATCTTACAGACACTTAATGATCAGCTGAACAGTAAACAGGTATCCAGAAAACATACACCTGGTAATTTGCTTGAAAAACACTTTGCCACCAGCTATCCTATGAGAATTTTGTTAGTGGAAGACAATCTGATTAACCTTAAGCTGGCTTCAGTAGTATTAAAAAAGCTAGGCTACGACCCTGATTTTGCCCATGATGGAAAAGAAGCGGTTGATATGTCTTTTGCTAAAGATTATGACCTGATTTTAATGGATATCATGATGCCAGAAATGAATGGGCTGGAAGCAACGAAAATCATTCGGTCTCTTCATAAGCATCAACCTAAAATCATAGCAATGACGGCTAATGCAATGCCAGAAGATAAGAACAAATGTCTGGATGCCGGAATGAATGAATATTTGTCAAAACCTGTCAATCTGAATCTGCTTGTTGATATCCTCAGGAATATACTATAAAAAAATTGCTATCTTGGTGTACACCATAACAAATCGCTAATCATGGATCAGAAAATTATTAATCTATATGATGAGTATACGCACAGTCAGTTAAGCAGGAAAGATTTTATAAGAAAACTTGCCTTACTTACCGGAAGTACAGCATTAGCGATGACGGTCTTGCCCTTGCTCGAAAACAATTATGCAAAAGCAGTAACGGTAAATGAGGAACTGTTAAACATGGAAATGGTTTCCTATCCAGGTGTTGACGGCGAGATGAAGGCATTTCTTGCCAGGCCAAAGAATAAAACCAACCTCGGGACAGTACTGGTCATACATGAAAACAGAGGATTGAACCCCCATATTATTGAAGTGACCAAAAGGGTAGCAGCCGAGGGATTCATCACAATGGGAGTCGATGCCCTCTCAGCCTTTGGTGGCACACCAGAAGATGAAGATAAAGGAAGGGAGTTAATTGGCCAACTCCATGCTGGAAACACGCTACAGAACTATTTAAATGGCCTCAGTTATTTAAGAACCAGAAAAGATGGGAATGGAAAAACTGGATGTGTAGGTTTCTGTTGGGGGGGCGCAATGGCAAATAGGTTATCTGTTAATGATCCGTACCTACTTGCCTCCGTTGCATATTATGGCACACAACCGGCTATTGACGAAGTGCCAAGAATTAAATCCAGCGTCATGCTTCATTATGGCGGATTAGACGAACGTATCAATGCTGGTATTCCAGCATATGAGACTGCTTTAAAAGCAAATCATATTGACTATCAATTGTATATTTATAAAGATGTAAACCATGCTTTCAATAACGATACCTCGCCAACCAGGTATAATGAAGCTGCTGCAAAATTAGCCTGGCAACGAACAATAGATTTGTTTAAAAAGAAATTGGGCTGATGTGCCGATACGTCAGTCTACCCTCTTTGGTAAGTACTGGGTAAATTCTTCCATGCAGTAACAATGATATCCGACGGAAGCTCTCCTCCCGTAATGAAATACCATTTATCTAATTTTTCCTTATAACACAGTATCTCATGGTATACATAGTTGTTATCTTTCACATTAGCCATGATAAATTTCGAATCTTCAGGCAATCCAGCAGAAATTGAGTTCCATTCCTCCATATTTTCAATTTAGTTTAGCGACAATATACAATTAATGGCAAATATTAACAATCATTCCGGTAGAAATTTCAAAAATTCCTGTAGCTAATGATTAATATTTTTAGCACTAACTCTAATCTATCCGCATTTTTTTCATTCTATTCTTCACTGTTATAAATACTTATCCAAAAACGATGTTTATACGGTAATAAAACAGGTAAATACACCTGACTTCAATTCAGCTGTATTCCGATACCTTAGAAAACTTTTTCACACTTACAACAATGCCCATGAGATGCTATATAATTTATAAAATAACAATGATAGAAGAACGCCCACAATCTACTGACCATGACGTCAGTGGCTCTATTTCTCTAATGCTGGTATACCTGAAACGATTCCTGCATATTGCATTGAAAATCCTGGAAATACCATATATATATGGTCTAACCTGTCAGAAATAGAGGCAATAATACTTATGTTACCGCGTTGTGGTGGCACAAAATTGTGAGTCCGGACCTAGTATGGAGAAACCTAAGAACTTCTTTTTTTATTTCAACTCATTACATTTTTTTAACACACATCTTTACAGCTTTTGAAACTAATTTTTATTATGCAGCTACCAACTCAGGAATTCACACCACTAATTATGCTCGTCACTTTCATTTTTTTGCTGGTCCCGTCATTTTTATTCATTTATTTCCACGTATATAATTCAAGAAAGAAAAGGCGCCTGGAAGAAACAATCAGGCTCGAACAGGAGTTCGCTACAGAAATATTAAAAACCAGGATAGAAGTGCATGAAAATACATTACAGGCCATTGGTGCAAATCTCCATGACAACATAGGGAATTTAGTCAACCAAATCAACCTTACCTTGAAATCTTTAACAGAACAAACAGAAAGTCTCGATGAGAAAATTACAAATGCGATCGATCTGACCAATCAAACCCTAACGGAACTTAACTTTTTGGATAAATTATTCCAAGGAAAAGAATTAAAAATGGGATTACCCTATGCAATTAAACATGAGCTCCTCTTGCAGAAGAGAATAGATAAATTTAAATATGTTTACATCAACTCAGACCAGCACCACATCAGTCAGGAAAAACAACTGGTCCTATTCAGGATATTCCAGGAAATAATTAAAAACATCACCAGACATGCTGAAGCAACGCTCATACAGGTAGAAGCCAATTTCTGTAAAAACGTGTTTATAATGGACGTTCGTGATAATGGAAAGGGCTTTAACACCAACCTTCCAATGGGTAAAGATGCCATGGGTCTTCATCATATGTATAGAAGAGCCCGTATGATTAATGCTGAAGCCATTGTCAAGAGCCAACCTGGTGCTGGAACCCATATCAGCATCCAGGTTCAGTTATAAGGACTACATTCGTCAATGAGCACTAAAACTTGTCGTCTATAAACTCCAGCCCATTATTTGCATCACCCTGCTAAACTCTTGATTTACCGATGCTTTTAAATGTATCTCCTCCTGGGTTACAGGGTGTTTGAATAGGAGTTCAGAAGCATGCAATAACATGGTAGTCATGTCCCATTGTTCTTTAAAAAAGCGATTTTGCTTATTGCAACCATGCTTGCGATCGCCTATAATGGGATAAAAAATATGTGCAAAATGCTTACGCAATTGGTGCATACGACCGGTAGTCGGACTTGCTTCCACAAGTGAGTATCTTGATGTTGGATGCTGCCCCAATGGTATAGGTAATTCAGCCCTGTCTAAAGTAACGAAGGACGTAAAAGCGTCTTGCATATTTCCATTTTCTTTAGCAAGTGGGTAATCAATATCCTGCATATCTGGAGAAAAGCCCCTTACAATTGCAAGGTATTTTTTTTGAACTGCCCCATTTTGGAACTGCTGGTGCATCGCTACTTCTACATCCTTTTCGAAAGTAAATAAGAGCAATCCTCCTGTTTTCCTGTCCAACCTATGGACAGGACTTACCCTCCTATTCACCTGATCCCTCAATAGTTGCAGGGCAAATTCCTTTGCGTCGTTCGCGATGGAAGAGCGGTGTACCAATAGTCCATGCGGCTTATTGATGGCAATGATATGCTCATCCTGGTATACAATTTCAAGCATTAATTTTTTTCACGAAGATAGCGCTTTACACGAAATCCGAGGCCAATTTATTTTCAGACTTGTTTTTTCTCCAATTCTTCATGGAACTCAATAATCTTTGTCATCGTATCAACAGTTATTTCATAATTTTTAATCCCAACAGTCTTAATGTAATCAGCCTTAATATGATTGGCATTTTGCTTAATACTGCTGTAAAGTGACTTCCCTGTATCTGTTAGATAAATCATAATTGACCTGGCATCAGTCTCACTTTTTTCTGAATAAACAAGTCCAAGATTTTCAAGCTCCTTGACTGTTTTACTGACCCCTTGCTTGGTCACCAGTATTCTCTTGACAAGGTCGTGATTGGATATACCTGTATCACCTATACTCATGAAATACGGCAAAAAGGTAACATTAAATCCTTCAGACCAAATTGAAGCCAAGTTCCTCCCTGCATAACGATCCATTAACCGTTTAAGAATATAATTAAGCCTAAATAATATTCTTTCAGACTCTATATGATCATCCATATGGTAAAAATAGGTGTAAAAGTTTAATTGTTAACATGACCTACCATCTAAATAACATTTTTCTTTCCTTATACCTACAGCCCGCATGTGATCCTACTTATCTTTGCAAGATGAAGGTTTGAAAAGAATAAAAGCAAATAAGCCAAGGTCTTTCCCATAAAAAAGGTACAGCAAATATACGCTATACCTTTTAAAATTAGTTCCTGTCCACCCCCCCGGAACGATTATTTACTGTGCCAGGATAAGTTAATGAATTCAAATGAACAATAATCAGGGCATATCGCCAATGCTTAATCTGTTTTCACCAGTAATTTATTTTTCTTTCCCGAGTAGTACCTGAAGCCGAGATATCCGCAAACAATAAAAAGTAACAATACCCATAAGTTAGCCACGAAAAGAATAAACTCCACAAAAAGAACCCAACCATTAAGAAAGTTTGTCATCAGTCTAGTAAAGAAATGAGGACGATAATCTGATAAATCCTCATTGGCAACCACCACTTGTTTAACGGTACCTGATTGATAGAAATTTAAGGTAATTGTACTCATTTTCACCCTTTCGTCAATCAACATATTCGCTATCTTTTTATCAACATTTTCATTTTTCAGATCAAGAGTCGACTTCACCTGATTATTCTTCTTTGAAGCATATTTTTTAAGCTGTCCAGTGGCTTCCGAATTGTTCTCCTTCTTCAGGAAATTTGAAAGATAAGCGGCACCCTGATTGTCCATTTTCATCGATTGGTCTTCTACAAATACAGCCATCCTGGCAACTTTATTCATAAATGCATCTATCCTGTCCACTGGAATATTTGCAATGACTACACCATCTGTCTGGTAAGAATTGAGCTCCAGTAAAGAATCTGCAGAATACCGGACCTTCTCCGTCTGAAGTATCCTGTTGTGTATGGAAAATTCAGTTACAGCACCTCCCTCTGTTCCGATGATGCTGCTTAACCTTTCTTTGGTGGACTGTACATCCCTGACTCTAAACCGCATATCTGCAGTTTTAATGATTTTCTCCGTCAGGGTATCCAATAAAGGCTCTTTTGCCAATTGATCAGCATATTCATTAGATTTTTCACTATTGCAGCCGAATAATGCTATTGTTATTAAACAATAGATAAAACTATTTTTCATACAGATTAAATTAAAGATTACAACCTTAATACCTACTTGCATCATAGGTAACCCTTAAAAAGAAGAAATGAACAGGAATCAACAGCAAAAGCCTGATCGGACAAAGATCAGGCTTTAATTTATACCGAAGCGCCAAACACTGATAAACAACAATTTATGAACATGCGCGAGCCGTATCCTTAGCTACTTATACCTGATACAGGCCCACGCAAAATTCATAAAACAAAAAAACACTCCACTACATGAATCTTAATATTTTAATCGATGAACTCCGGAACTTCATCATGCCATGCATTTTGAATTTCCAGTTCCATTTCTTTTTCTGCACGCAATTTTTTGATTTCCAGTTTTAACAAAACTGAAAACACAAGTGCAATGATCAGTAAACCTGCAAAGCTGTACATTGTCGCATTATAGCTATTTGTAGCACTGCGGATCCCTGCAGAAAACAACGGCCCAGCCATCCCCGCAGCAGCCCATGCAGTAAGCATATAGCCTAATATTGCCCCAAGTTCCTTAGTCCCAAAAAGATCCCCTATATAAGCTGTAACAGATGAAAAACCTCCACCGTAACACGAGATGATCAGAAAGATCACCACCTGAAATAAAATTGCATCAGTTATACTTGGAACAAGCAAAAATGCAAGGATTTCAATCCCCAGGAATAGTATAAAGGTATTCGGCCTACCCAGATAATCTGATAGTGTAGCCCAGCCAATGCGGCCTCCTCCGTTAAATATACCCATTAGACCTACCATTGCACCTGCTGCCACAGCTGACAGCCCGGCAAATTCCTGGGCCATTGGAGAAGCAGCTGAAATGATAGCCACACCGCAACTGATATTGATAAAGAACATGATCCATAAATACCAAAAACGTTTGGTTTTAATGGCTTCAGCCGAAGTAAGCTGAGAAAGGTCTTCTTTAACTATTTTTTTATCAGAAGTATTGTCTGTGGTCATTCCCGCAGGAGCCCAACCAACTGGTGGTGCAGCGATATAACGGGAAGAAGCAAAAATCACCAAAAAATAACTTCCTCCCATAATAAAGAAAGTATTGGAGATACCAACAGAAGCAATTAAAGCAACAATCAATGGGCTGCTGATGACAGCGGCAAACCCAAATCCCATGATAGCCAATCCTGTGGCTAATCCACGCTTATCCGGAAACCATTTTACCAATGATGATACAGGTGTAATGTATCCTATTCCTAGACCTATCCCACCAATTACCCCGTAAGAGAGGTAAAGCATCGGTAAAGATTCCAGCTGTATGGCCAATCCAGATCCGGCAATCCCCAGGCCAAACATAACCGCCGCAATAAGCCCCGATTTTCTCGGCCCCATTTTTTCTGCATAACGCCCAAGAAAGGCAGCTGAAATTCCAAGAAAGAAGATGGCAAGACTAAATGTAAACTGTGTCTCCTTCAATCCCCAGCCAAATTTATCAATTAAAGGCTTTGTATATACGCTCCATGCATAAACAGAACCGATAGATAGGTGCATTCCTACAGCAGAAGCTGCAATTAACCACCTGTTTTTTACTTTTTTCATAGCATCATCATTAAAAATTTGATAGTGCAAAGTAAAGTGATAATCAGAGGCTAAAAATGATAGTTATCAATATAAATACTGATAGTTGTGACAAGTTTTCTTTAAAATTAACCCAAAAATTTATCCATTTTTTAATTATATTGTTACATATCATTTTTAAACTAAAATAAGCTGACTATTTTTGAAAAAATTCAGGCTGCGTCTATGTCAACAATTCCTCAGAAGAACGAAATCAAAGACCTTGGGTCAACTTTACTGGATATTGCGATGGTTTTAATGGTCTCTGGTGCCAGTACTGCCAGGATCAGAAATACAATAGACAGGATTTCCGATTCTTTTGGTTTTACCTCAAATATGCTCATCAGTCAAAGAAGTATCATGTTGAGCATATACAATGATGACAATGATTGTATTTTCAACAGTTTAAAACGCACCTCACTCCATGCTGTAAATTTTCATGCCGTTTCAGAAATCAGTCAGATGAGCTGGCTGGTGGTAGAAGAAAAATGGGACATTAAAAAAATTAATGCCGAACTCATCAGGATCATGTCATTACCGCATTATCCAAGATGGGTAATTATTGGACTAACAGGCTTGGCAGGTGCATCATTCTGCCGTCTGGCAACAGGAGGTGCTTTTGATATGGCTTTTGTTTTTCTGGGTACTGCAGCAGGTTTATTTATCCGCCAGGAGGCTACAAAGATGAGATTCAACCCTTATCTATGTGTTTATTTTGCGGCACTTACTTCCTCTTTAATTGCAGGCAGTCTCGTTAAATTTCACCCACAGATGAACCACGAATTTGCTTACGCGACATCAGTGCTGTTTTTAATTCCAGGAATTCCTTTAATCAATGCATTTTCAGATATGATTGAAGGAAACCTGCAAAATGGCTTAATAAGAGGGCTTAATGGATTCATTATATCATTTTCAATTGCTTTGGGTTTATTGACATCAATGGCTATTTATCAGTTTTAAAAAATGGATTGGATTATACTACTTTCAGAAAAATGTATTTGGTTCGGATTTGCCGCCCTCGGTTTTGGGGTTCTCTTTAATGTACCCTCCAGATCACTGATACCCATTTTTATTTTGGGGGCACTGGGAGGTTTTACCAAAGTTGTCATGATGCATTTTGAAATAAACATTGTCGTCAGCTCCTTGTTCGGAGCAGCCTTAATCGGTTTCCTGAGTATCCCTTTTGCCCATTTGAAACACGCTCCACCACCGATATTTGCAATTCCAGCAGTTATTCCCATGGTACCAGGCGTGTTTGCCTATCGCATGATGCTCGGCCTCATCGACCTCGCCTCCGATAAAGACCCTGAAACTTACAGCAATATCTTATCACTGACCACCCATAATGGTTTAAAGGTCATGTTCATCCTGATGAGTCTGGCCATCGGTGTAGCATTGCCCATGTTGGTCACCAGGAAAGAATCAGCCAAACAAATCAGGTTCAGGAATCCGATCAAACGAAATTAAGCCTGTCCCCAGATTTTACCAGGATGATTTGATCTTTACAGAAAGATAATAATTCAATTGGGCATCCACCAGCTCACCCATGGTTTTACAAGCCTTAAATGAAGAATGGTCATGGTATTCACTTAATTCAAGGGCCAGTTGATCCACTTTTCGTTGCGGAGAAATCAAGTCGGTCTTCATACAGTTCAACAGATCCATCAGACGGTAATGAACTAATCTGGCCCGGCTATTAATTAAACTCCGCTCCTCTTCCTGGTATTGCCGCATGGTTTGTTTGTCCATATGCTTAATGCCAAGCATCACCAGGGGATTGTTTTCCTTAAAATAATGTGGCAGGTAAAACTGTCGACGTCCTTCATAAGATTGCTGGTCAAAATCTATTGCCCTGATCCGGTACTGGTTACCTTCAATATCAGGTGTAATATGTACTACATAATTATAGGAACGCATATCACCCAGCAACCGTATAAAACACCTTTCATTGAACTTCACAAATTCCTTACAAATCCTTATCTGATTAAATTTAGAAGTATTAATCCGATGTTCAATGAATACATCTCCGGGAAGACCAGAAATATGTTCTTCTATCAGCGTCTCTCCGTCGGTGAGGTAACTGATCCTGTTTGGGGAAAGGATATGTTCCAGTTCCAGTCCGTAAACCCTTGAAGCATCAGCAACCTTCACATAAAAGTAATCATAATTGTCATTAAACTTGTTAATCACCCGAATCCTGAACGGTTTAGAATTGCCAAAAGTACAATAATCTATTTGTGCAATCTGCAGGTGTTCCACCACTTCCAAATCCCCGGAAGCAGTCATCAGCGAATAAATACCTGTTAAACTCGGATACAACTCCATCATTTCCGACTGATCATAGTATACAGTCTGCCATAAGGTATCGTGCCCATTTTTATCCAGCAACGGAACACTTAACTGAAATCGTAATAGATCTGAATATTGCACGGCAAGCTTCAGGTTTCTGTTATACTTTACCAGATAATCATTCAGTTTATCATTAATGGTATAAAAATATTTTTTTCTTGACGGGACATCAAGCCGGGATTCATACTCTGCCATAGGTTGAAGTTAAAAATTTTATTCATTTATCACCTTTACAGCAATAAATAAAAAGTAAAAGCGACCACCAGAAGGTAGTCGCTTTGGGTAAACTGCTAATTATTATATTGGATTACGCTTCTATCAATTCATTTTTTGTTGCTTTTGGAGCTGGCGATTGTTTACCTTCAAAAGCTTTGATATACAATTGTTTCATCTCACTGATCAATGGGTAGCGAGGATTGGCACCTGTACATTGGTCATCAAAAGCCTGCTCGGACATAGTATCCAAGCTAGCATAGAATTTACCTTCATCAACACCAAATGCTTTAATGGATTTAGGAATATTCACTTTAGCTTTCAGGTCTTCAATGGCTGCAATCAATAACTCCACTTTCTCGTCTTCAGTATTGCCACCAAGGTTAAGGTATTCTGCAATTTTTGAATATCTCCATTTAGCATTCGGATATTTATACTGAGGGAAGGCCGCCTGTTTTCTTGGGTTATCCACGGCATTAAAACGGATCACATCAGTAATCAGCATACCGTTGGCTACACCATGCGGAACATGATGCGTAGCACCTAATTTATGGGCAAGAGAATGGCATATTCCCAGGAACGCATTGGCAAAAGCCATACCTGCAATTGAAGAGGCATGTGCCATTTTCTCCCTGGCTTTGATATTAGATTCCCCTTCTGTATAAGCAAGCGGCAGATATTTAAAGATTAACCTGATGGCTTCCAATGCCAGACCGTTCGTGAAATCTGAAGCCAGAACAGAAACATAGGCTTCCAAAGCATGAGTAAGGGCATCAATACCTGTTGCTGAGGTCAGACCTCTAGGCATCGTCATCATCAACTCAGCATCTACAATAGCCATGTTCGGTGTCAACTCATAATCTGCCAACGGATATTTAATGTCCGTATTCTCATCGGTAATTACCGCAAATGGGGTAACTTCTGAACCCGTTCCTGCTGAAGTTGGAATAGCTACAAAACTAGCTTTACCACCCAGTTTCGGGAATTTGTATACACGTTTACGGATATCCATAAAACGCATGGCCAGATCTTCGAATTTCACCTCAGGATGTTCATACAACACCCACATGATTTTTGCAGCATCCATTGGAGAACCACCACCAAGAGCAAGAATGGTATCTGGCTGGAAGCTGATCATTTCCTCTGCCCCTTTTCTCGCTGTACGCAATGTCGGATCAGGATCTACATCAAAAAATACAGTATAAGCTATACCAAGTTCCTCCAATACTTTAGTCACATGTGTAGTAAAGCCAAGTCCATGTAACACTTTATCAGTCACAATGAATACTTTCTTTTTACCCAGATCCTTTAATTCTTTCAGTGCTACAGGTAAGCAGCCATATTTAAAATAGACCTTCTCTGGCATTCTGAACCAAAGCATATTTTCTCTTCTACTCGCCACGCTTTTTATGTTTAAAAGATGTTTAACTCCGACATTTTCTGATACTGAATTACCTCCCCAGCTGCCACAACCAAGTGTCAGTGAAGGTGCAAGTCTGAAGTTGAAGATATCACCAATCGCACCTTGTGATGCAGGCATATTGATAATGGTACGTCCCGTTTTCATCGCAGTTCCGAATTTCTCAATCCTGTCCTGAGATTTAGCAGGATCGGTATACAAAACAGAAGTATGTCCGTAACCACCCAACTGAACCAATCTCACTGCTTTGACTAAAGCTTCATCAAAGTCTTTGGCTTTATACATGGCCAATACAGTGGAAAGCTTCTCATGTGAAAATGGTTCCTCCAGCTCAATAGACTGAACCTCACCAATAAGAATTTTAGTTTCTTCAGGAACCGTAATTCCGGCAAGAGCAGCAATTTTGAAGGCCGACTGACCAACAATATTGGCATTCAGCGCACCGTTAACCAGGATAAGTGCACCAACTTTACCAACTTCAGATTTTGTCAGTAAATATGCACCTCGTTCCTTTAACTCCTGTTTAACAGCATCATACACTTTATCAACAACAATCACACTCTGCTCTGAAGCACAGATCATTCCATTATCAAAAGTCTTAGACAGGAGGATTGAATTCGCTGCCATTTTAATGTGCGCAGTTTCATCAATAATTGCAGGTGTATTACCTGCCCCCACACCAATCGCTGGTTTGCCTGAGGAATAGGCTGATTTCACCATACCCGGACCACCGGTAGCGAGGATTAAATCTGCCTGCCCCATCAGGATCTGGGAAAGCTCTACTGAAGGCTCTTCAATCCAACCAATAATGTTTTCAGGAGCTCCGGCTTTTACCGCTGCATCTAAAATAATTTTAGCCGCAGCAATCGTAGAATTTTTAGCACGTGGATGCGGTGAAAAGATGATACCATTACGGGTTTTTAATGCAATAAGTGCCTTAAAAATTGCTGTAGACGTCGGATTTGTTGTCGGAACAACTGCAGCAACAACACCAATCGGCTCTGCAATTTTCTTGATACCGAAAGCTTCATCGCTTTCAATCACCCCACAGGTTTTCTCATCCTTGTACTGATTGTAGATGTATTCCGATGCGAAATGGTTTTTGATAACTTTATCTTCCACCACTCCCATTCCCGTTTCTTCAACGGCAAGTTTTGCGAGCTGTACGCGGGCGTTATTGGCCGCCATAGCTGCTTGTCTAAAGATCTCATCAACTTGTTCCTGGCTGAAGGTAGAGAAGAGCACTTGTGCCTCCCTGATCTTTTCGATTTTTTTGATTAACTTTTCTGCGTTAGTCGCTTCCATAATTAAGGGAATTTAGCCGGCCCCCACTACTCAACATTTATATATAATGTTTACCGGCGGTTAAAATTCTTTTTATATCAGTTGAAAACTGTCAAACTTTTTATGAATTAAAGATAGTGTACTTTATACACTATAAAAATGATTGTAGTCAGTCAAACTGCTGATAGTGATCAGTTTTAAAAAAATAATAAGCGCCATATACCCGAAAATCACTTCAACACCACATTGTTAAAATATTTACTAAAAATATCAAATGTTTTCTTCTTAATTTCTTCTGATGGTGTAGGTGTATCTTTCAGGGGATATTCCAGATTAAGCAATTCCCATTTATGCATACCCAGTTGATGGAAAGGGATAATTTCTACTCTTTCTACGGTTTTATAATCCGCAAAATACCTGGCCCACTCTTCTACGTATTCTTCCTGGTCACTCCAGCCTGGCACCAGTACATACCTGAGCCACATTTTTTTACCGGTCGACTCCCTGTAGGCTGCCAGTTGAAGAGAAGTTTTATTGGACTGTCCGGTCAGTTTAAGATGCCATTCTTCATTGATGTGCTTTACGTCTAGCAGCAAAATATCGGTATGTCTCAACAGTTCATGTACGTCCGGCGTATTCAAGCGGCCATTAGAATCCAGACAGGTATTTATTCCTTCTTCATGAAGCATTCTGAAAAAGGTACTGAGTTTACTGCGCTGCAACAATGGCTCTCCACCGGAAACAGTCACACCTCCTTCTTTCCCAAAATAGTTTTTCTGACGTACGGCACGTTTCACCAATTCCTGAATCTCCACGATTGTGCCGCCTTTAACATCCAGAGAATCTGGATTCTGACAGTACAAACAGCGAAACTGACATCCCTGAACAAAAACAACCATTCTGATCCCTGGACCGTCATGCGTTCCAAAAGTTTCCAGTGAATGGATTCTCAGGTGTTCTGGATCATTTTCATTGAGTTTAGCGGCTTCAATATCCTGTAAAGGTAAATACATATTCTAATTTAGTAAAAAAAAAAGAACCAGGTCATTTTACCGACCTGGCTCCACTATATACACATGAACACTCGAATTCTACATTTTTTCGTGGAAGGTCCTGGTGATTACCTCCAGCTGATGGGCCCTTGATAATCTCACAAAGTTAACTGCGTATCCGGAAACCCTGATGGTCAGTTGCGGATAGTTTTCAGGATGTTCGTAAGCATCAATCAACGTTTCACGATTCAGCACATTTACATTCAGGTGATGTGCACCTTGTTTAAAGTAGCCATCCATTGTATGGTAAAGGTTCTGCACCTGCTCTTCTCTGGTGTCTCCCAATGATTTTGGAATCATCGAGAAAGTGTTGGAGATACCGTCCTGAGCATCATTATAATCCAGTTTACAAACCGAATTTAAAGAAGCGATCGCACCACTGCTATCTCTGCCATGCATCGGATTTGCACCCGGAGCAAATGGCTCACCTGCTTTACGACCGTCTGGGGTAGCACCTGTATTCGTACCGTACATTACATTCGAAGTAATGGTCAGCAGGGATAAGGTAGGCACAGAGTTTTTATAGGTAGCATGTTTGCGAAGCTCACCGATAAAGTATTTGGTCACTTCCTGTGCGATTGAATCTACACGATCATCATCATTTCCATACTGAGGATATTCACCTTCAATTTTAAAATCAACAGTAAGTCCTTTTTCGTTGCGTACAGGAGTTACTTTTGCATATTTAATCGCAGACAGTGAATCTGCAATAATTGAAATACCAGCAGCACCATAAGCGATATCGATCCTTGGATCACTATCAACGAAAGCCATCTGGGCTCTTTCATAATAGTATTTATCATGCATGTAATGGATGATGTACATTGCTTTTGCATACACTCTTGCCAATTCAGCCAACGTGCGTTTAAACACATCAAAAACAATATCATAATCCAATGGTCCCTCAGGCACAGCCGGAATGTTTTTAATCAGTTCTACTCCATCATGTTCCTCTTTACCACCATTCAAAGCAATTAAGAGTGCTTTAGGTAAATTGGCCCTCGCTCCAAAATGCTGAATTGATTTTCCAATCTCCTGATAGGAAACACAGCAAGCAATACCATAATCATCAGAACCACGTGTGGTACGCATCAGATTATCATTTTCATACTGGATGGATGAAGTATCAATTGATGCCTGAGCACAGAATTTTTTAAAGTTTTCAGGTAACGCATCAGACCACAACACTGTTAAGTTCGGTTCTGGTGAAGCACCCAGGTTATATAATGTCTGAAGGAAACGGAAGGATGTTTTGGTCACTTTCGTACGTCCGTCTTTAAGGATACCACCGATAGCTTCGGTTACCCATGTCGGGTCACCACCAAAAATCTCATCATAAGATCCTGGACGCAGGTGACGCACGACACGCAATTTCATCACAAACTGGTCAATCAGCTCCTGCGCAAGATCTTCTGTCAACAATCCGTTTGCCAGATCTCTTTCAATGTAAATATCAAGGAAGGAAGAGACATTACCCAGAGACATCGCTGCACCATCCTGCTCTTTAACGGCAGACAGATAAGCAAAATAAACCCATTGTACAGCTTCCTGTGCTGTTTCAGCAGGACGGGAAATATCAAAGCCATATTCTTTAGCCATGGTCACCATATCCTTTAAAGCACTAAGCTGCGCATTGATCTCCTCACGTAAACGCACTTTATGCTCAGTCATCTCTCCACCTACATTCAGTAAATCTGCTTTTTTGGATTTGATAATCTGATCAATACCGTACAGGGCTATCCGGCGAAAATCACCAATGATACGGCCACGCGCATAATTATCAGGCAAACCTGTCAGCACATGTTTCGAACGGAAACCACGGATTTCAGCATCATACGCATTGAAAACTCCTTCATTGTGATTTTTAGCATAGTTGAAAATATCCACAACCCTTTCGGATACTTTTAAGCCCCGCTCATTCACAGCAGACTCCACCAGCTTGATCCCTCCAAAAGGTTTCATTGACCTTTTCAACAACTGATCCGTCTGAAGGCCAACAATCACTTCATCTTCCTGTTTGATATAACCAGGCCTGAAGGCTGTAATATTTGAAATGGTCTCGGTATCAATTGCCAGAATGCCATTATTCGCTCTTTCCTGTAATAATACTAATTTACAGGCTTCCCATAAACTGTTTGTTTTAGGGGTTGGCCCCGCTAAGAAAGATGAATCTCCCAGGTAAGGCCGAATATTTTTTACAACAAAATCATAAACATTGATTGTTGAATTCCATTCACCTGACTCGAATTGAATGGCTTTTGTATCTGCTTCCATAATGATATGTATTAAGATTATGATTCAAATGTAGGGAGATAGTGAACCAATAACTATGATATTAATCACATAAAGAGATGATATTTAATTTATTTTAAAAAAAATAAAACCAGGCAAATCAACCGACTGGTAAACAGCCCGATTACTTCATTTTATGAACGGAATTCACTGATATCAACAACCCGGTCAGCATCCGTATTTACTCTAAGAAAAGAGATTCCTTCCGCATTTTTCTGCCAGCTGTAATTGTGCTGGATCCATGCATATAATTCACCCGGCTTCCCTGGTGCTTTGGCAGACAAAGGCTGGTTAAAAACTTTCCCTGAGGGGTAATGAACCTGATATAACGAGGATTCCAATAAAAAAACTATGGTCTTGCGGTCAGGAGAATTCACAAAATGTAATCCCTGAATCCGCTGTCCTTCATCTTTACGCTTGACCAGATAGGCTTTCGGGTTGACAGTACTGATAAAAAAATCATTGTTAATCAAATATCCGGACCTGCCTATTTTCGTCATCCCTTTGGTAAAACGACTATCTTCAGCACCATTGGATGGCCGGTACAGGCTGACGATATCCAGCTTTTTATCTTTTAACGTAATCATATAAAAAGGAGCGGTCAAACCCGAACTGTCGGCCGATTGTACCAGCATACAGGTCTTCTGACTATTCAGGAACTGGGCAGAGGAAAACTTGTCTGTGAGATCAGTTCCTGCACCGGATTGTATCCTAATCAGTGTATCACGTAACTTCACCTGCATCAAGTCTTTGGAATCACCATCAGAATTAACAGAAGCTGAAGTGTTTAACGTAAAAATAGATAAAGAATCCTCTTTTGCTTCAACATATGCATTAAAGCTTTCATTGGCAGTAAGGATCCTGGGAGTGTAAGTCTTTTCGAGTTGTTTTTGCTGGCAACCGAATAAAAAAAGAAGAGCGAAGGAGGCGTATAAATTTGATTTCATAAATAGTTTTAATCCTCTCTGCCTGATCATATACCATCAGGCTACAGGAGCGTAAATACGCAGGATTAACGACTATTTATGAAAAAAATTATAGGGTATACGAATACATTGATAAAAAAAAAGTCAGGCACAACTCCTGAAAGGGAATATTAACTCACGATTACAAAGCTTATATACCGCCGATTGTTTTATAAATGGTTCTGGCACTTGAAATGATGACCAGCGTACCTACCAGTATCAATATCGTTTTGGTATTCAGTTTACCCGCCAGTTTTGCAGCAATGGGAGCAGCGAGTAATCCCCCAATAATCAGTCCGGCGATGGTCTGAATATGGCTGGTGCCAAGAATAAGAAAAAAAGTCAACGCACTTCCAAGGGTGACAAAAAACTCAGTTAAACTTACCGTTCCAATGATATAACGTGGTGTTTTACCTTTAGCAATGAGTGTACTGGTCACCAGTGGTCCCCATCCACCACCTCCAAAGGAATCAAGAAAACCACCGGCACCGGCCAGCCATCCCGCATGTTTAACCTTTCTCGATTCATTTTTCTTCCTGAAAGCATTCAAGAGGATACGGCCACCAAGCAGAAGTGTATAAACCGATAAAACCGGCCGCAGCCAGCTTCCGTATTCCTCCCCCAGATAACAGAGCAGAAGGGCCCCCAGAATTGCCCCCAGCACACCTGGCAGCAGTAAAGTTTTAAATAATTTTTTATTGATATTACCGAAACGGTAGTGACTGAAGCCGGAAGCACCGCTGGAAAACATTTCTGCCGTATGGATACTGCCACTGATCGCTGCAGGGTTAAGTCCGGTGGAAAGCAAAACTGTTGTTGAAATCACCCCATACCCCATTCCCAATGCCCCATCAACCATCTGTGCCACAAAACCGGCAAGAACCATCCAGCCAAAAACAGCATCAATATCCAGATTCACCGCAAAGGTATTAAAAGCCCTCACCAGATTGTCCATCGGATAAAAGGAAGAAACTGCATGCCCAATGATAATGAAGGCAAGGGCAAACAAACATCTCCCGGCAAAACGTTTCCAATAGCGCTCCTCCCTGAAATTATAGGCCTTGGAAGGAATAATCTTGAGTCCATCATTGCCAATAAGTGAAACAAGTATTCCCTTCTCCGTTGCTATTTTCCTAATGTGCTGATTCAATTCCGAATCCGTTACTTTTATAAGGATCAAATCATATTTACCAATGCTTTCAGAAGTATACAAAGCAAGATCGCTAGGTGAAGTGTCTTTTATCGTATCCGAATGAATAATCCGGTTCTTTTTTTCCAGGCTAGCAAGCGCATTATTCAGCTCAGGGCTTTCTCCTACAACCAGAATTCTGAATCCATTATTTTTTTCCAGGTTTGCCGTGGTTCCAGATAAAATATCTTCTTTAAGTAAGGTGTCTTTCATTTATGATCGCCGTTTAGAATAGCTATTTTTTACTGAGGGTAAATATATAAATATTCTACCAAACTAATAGACTTAATATGCTAAATGATATGAATCGCAGCAAATGATATCAACTTCATGGATATAAATAAGTGTTGAAAACTTCAAATACTTTTTACAATCATTCTTAATAACCTATATTTGTCCTCCTAATCCTCTGGAATTTTGTTAAAAAAAGTCATAAAGATCAATTATAATCAAATAGCTAATGTTTAAATCTGTACAAACAGCTATAGTTCAACTGTTATCTGTCTTTTTTTTGTTTATTTGTTCCTGTACAGGCATTCAGGATAAAAAAGAAACTGATAACAAATACAGTCTTTATATCCTGAATAAAGATGAGCGTAGATTTTTGGTGGAGACCCATACCCTCGACAGTGGTATACTGATCCCGGAAAAAGCCGGAGCTGAAATTATCGGCGATAGCCTGGACCGTGATATGATTGTAAAAGATGGCTTTTATTACGCCAAAGATTCTGAAAATCCTTTTTTCTCCAAATACAGGATTCAGGAAAAAAAACTCATAAAAGTTGCCAGAATCTCCGCGAATGACTTTTTTCTTGTCAATTATTTCTGGACAGCTGCAGATACGGTTTTACTTACCGGACTCAACAAGGGCGATTTCTCGCAGGCAAAATATAAGCTGGTCAATACTGCCGAAATGGTGGTTATAGATTCTGGCACGATGGATATCCCCAAACCTTCCGGAAAGTATTCGTCCATATCCCTGGGCTTTGCGGAGCTACATAAAAATAAACTTTTTGTTGGGTATACCTACCAACAGCAGCTCAGTTCATTCAACTATACCACAAGTGATACCACCTACCTGGCGGAAATGCAATTTCCACAGATGAAGACTTTAAAAACAGAAAAAGATACACGTTCAACCTATCCTGGTGGAATGAATACCGTACAACCCTATGCCTTTGAGGACGAACAAAGAAATTTTTACTTCATCTCCTGCCCAGGAATTGCGCTTGGAAACAGACCCGATCTTCCAACCGGAATATTCCGTATTAAAGCAGGTGAAGAGGTGCTTGACCAGTCCTACTTCTTCAATGTATCATCACAAATACATAACCATGCCTATGGAATATGGTACCTCGGTCAACAGAAGGCCTTGGTAAGAACCGAAAGAAAAGATCTTTTTAAAGGCCTGGGTGACCATTACAGCGCCGCACATTTTGAATTTTATGTTATAGATCTTTCCGGTAAAGTCATTCAAAAGCTCGCTTTACCTTTAGATAAGGGTACACGCCGGGCTTGCGTAATCGTGGAAGGGCAAAAAGCCTATATTGCGACCAACTCAGATACAGCTGGCAATTATATCTGGATCTATGGAATCAATGACGGAACCCTAAAAAAGGGCCTGCAATTGGGAGGCAAAACAAACTTCATTATGAGATTAGACAGGCTGCACTAATCGTACCCGGAAGAACCAATTTGTCATACATAACTATAGGCCTGGAGCTCCTGTCCTTGCTGAACATCCTGAAATTCATTCCCCAATAAGGTGACCCCAACCTCCATACTCCTGAACTGAATATTTCCGAAAATACTGGCCAATGCCGTATCAGTAGCATCAATACCTGTAGCTATTTTGATCAACCCGGTCAAAGGAACCAATTTTGTTGCGTCCATGATCACCCATCTGCCACCAAGATACACTTCAAAACAAGCATGAAAATCCTGTGGTTTTAATTGGTAGGCATATCCGGTGAAATACCTTGCAGGAATAGTCATCGCACGGCAAAGCGCAATCCCAAGATGTGCAAAATCACGGCAAACACCAACCTGCTCCGTAATGGTATCATTTGCGGAAGTCTGCGCCGTAGTGTAGCCCCCGGCATATTCAACATTGCTGTAAATCCAGTCGCAGATTGCCATCACTTTTTCATAGGCATGATCAATCTTACCGAATTTATTGAAAGCAAACTTATACAGTTTGTCCGATTGACAATACCGGCTCGGATGAAGGTAAGACAATACCGAAAATGGCATCTGAGTAATGGGTACATCATATAATTTTTCTGTAGGAATGATATCAAATTTATTTTCCACCTCCGCTTTATATAGAAAGGAGATCTTCCCGGCATCAGGAATTTCAATGACCTTTATTCTTTTCTCACCCGGTGTAATAGAATAGGCATTGTTAATTTTCACCTCATTCGAAGAGCTGAATTCTTCCTTTAGCACCTGCTGGCCGGAGGATTGAAAAGGTTCAATATTTAAAATCAATGTAGATGGAATCCATGTTTCGTAGGCCAATTTGGCTGACACCTCAAATTTCATATTTCCTTTTCTTTAGGTCCCGGTTTTTTATTAAAAGCTAAGTCCATCCATTCCTCAGGTATTCTTTCCAATGCGGTTTTCAACTCATCTGCCCATTGTTCAGAAATACTTTCAAGGTCTTTTTTACCATAGCGCTGCTCAATCATATCAAAACTATTGTTATGGTAAAGCACCACATCAATTGGAAAATCTACATCATTCGCACTCACACGCGTCGAGTCAAAAGAAAGAAATCCGGTTTTCAGTGCCAGCTGCATACTTGATTCACTCGTTAGTGTTCTGTTCAGTATCGCCTTTCCATGTCCCGAATTACCGATCACCACAAATGGGGCTCCCTCACCCAGCTCCACCCAGTTCCCTTCAGGATACAAAAGGAACAGCTTGTGTTCTTCATCATCCTTCAACTGTCCGCCAATAATGGTATGCAGGTTGAACTTCAATCCGGATTGGTCAAGCGCCTCTTTGTCTTCTTTGGCTACCCGTTTGATCTGCGCACCAAATGCATTTACAGCTTTATATAATTTGTTGTGTTCAACACCTTCATCTATCAGTTCCCTGAAATACAGTACAGCCTTATCACGTACAGAACGCAATCCGCTCGTCATGATAAACAGTGAGTATTGATCACTTTGCTGAATATAAACCTTCTTCTTTTCAGTAGTATCTGACCCTGATGTAATCCTAGTATCAGCTATTGCTACGAGGCCCTCTTTAACCTTTATTGCTAAACAATATGTCATAATAGGAGTTTTAATAAAATTCAAATATACCAATCAGCGATCAACAAAGAATCGAATTTTATATTTTCAGCCTGTTTATGTTATTATTTATCCATCTTCTAGGCTTAAAATTTGATAATTTTCACTTTTTCACTTATATTTTCTTTTGAAGTGACCGGTAAAAAATAAAAACTATAGTGGTAGTCTTTAGCCTGCAGCTGGTATTTCGCCAATGGTGCAGCTTCATTGCTCCAGCTATCATTGCCGCCAACGCCCATTTGAATCAGGTCAATATTCAGGGTCAGATACCCAGCATCCTTCAGTTTATTGGTATGTTTAGCTGCTTCTATATTCTCTTCCGTATACGGCCATACACTCATACTTAATAAGCTGTCGGCCACAACAGCGACCCCCTCCTTACCATCGGAAAAAGACATCCATCTCACATCCGTACGGTTTCCATTCTCCTGCGGAACAGCATAGGGTTCCATAAAGTCAGCTAAAGACTGCGTATAAATGGCAGCATCAAAACCATAATTCCTGTCGATGTAATTTTCCAGCAATCCCTTACCATACCAGGAAATGGTATCATATTGACGGTTAATTCCTCCCTGCATCCCTACCTTTGGCAGGTTAGGCAATCCCGGCTCGGCCTGAAGTGAATAATCCACTTTTAGGACCCCTTCTCCATTTAAAGTATATTTCAGCACTACCTTTGCACTGTCATGAATTAACGTATAGGTACTTTTCAGACTAATCAGTCCTTTATCTATACGTTCCAGCTGAATATCCTTTAGTTTCAGATCAGGTGCATACCAGGGCTTCAATTTCTTTTGTGTTTTCCATCCCCTTTTATCATTATCAGTTAAAGGACGTGAAAAATGCGGAAGGAGCGGTTTGACCACCTGTTCTTTGCCTTTCCATAGATAGGAACTCAGCGCACCATCACTTTTACTGAAACGAAGCTCGAAATCTTTACCACTGAAAACATAATATTTGTTATTTTCTGTAGAATTTACTTCAGGATATTTCCGCACGGCGACCTTCACTTTAGCCATTGTATTCAGGGCAAACTGACTTCCTGCAACCTCATGTCCGGCAGGAGCCCATTGAACTGCCTTAGGCAGGCTGAAATGAACTTCCCCAAGATATTCTGATCCCTCATCCATTTTCAGCAGCAAACGGGAAATATTGATTACGGTATCTTTTCCAGCCTTTAGGTTCAATGGTGCCAGTATTTTGTTGAAGATCAATTTACCATCTTTACGGATCAGCAAGGTGGCGGTGTACCTGTTCAGATTGCTTACCGCATAGCGGTTGGTTACTTTCAATAGTCCTTTGGAAGGATCAGTCAGTTCCACTACAGCTCCCTGATACACCCGTTTACATTCATACATGGCTGCTTTCGGTCTTCCATCAGAAGCAACAACTCCTTTGATGGTGAAATTATCGAAGTATTTTTCTCCAAAATCCCCCCCATACGCATAGTACGCTACCCCGGCACTGTCTTTCTGCAAAATCCCCTGATCCTTATATTCCCAGATACACCCCCCTATTATTCGTGGTGTAGAACGGAAAACATCCCAGAAATCTTTCATATTCCCTACGGAATTACCCATGGCGTGTGCATATTCCACAAAGAAAATCGGACGCTTATCGCCGTTATCCTGCTCCGCCAATAATTTCGGTGTAAAAATACCAGGGTACATCCGGCTCACCAAATCAACGTAGGAAGCATCCTGCGGATTTTGTGTACGGTGTGAATGGTCATTGGGCTTTAAATACAATGGGTTTGAAGGATCCATATACCCCTCTAGTCTCGGATCACCCATTGCCGGCTCATAATGTACCGGGCGGCTGATATCAAAATCATGGATCCAGGCCGCCATCGCCGCATGGTTTGGTCCGCGGCCAGACTCATTACCCAGACTCCACATGATGATACTGGGGTGATTTTTATCCCGCATCACCATCCTGCTGCTTCTCTCCAGATAGGCAGCTGTCCATAGCGGGTCGTTACTTAATTTACCACCTAATCCATGTGTTTCAAGGTTAGCCTCATCAATCACCAGAATACCATATGCATCACACAAATCATAAAGGTAAGGATCCATCGGATAGTGACTGGCACGGATACAGTTGAAATTAAACTGCTTGATCATTTGTACATCCCTCCGGATATCTTCCCGGGAAAGTGCTTTTCCTTTAACCGGATCATGATCCGGACGGTTTACGCCATAGAGGTAAGTTTCCTTTCCATTGATCAGTAATTTACCAGTTGTTGTAGAGAATGCTATACTTCTGAATCCCACCTTACAACTCTTCACTTCAAGCACATTTCCGGTGCTGTCTTCCAGAGCAATCAGCAATGTATATAAATCCGGTACCTCGTCACTCCATTTATCAGGATTTACCAGTTTGGTTTCCAGCAATCCGAACTTCACATTATCCAGTCTGGGATAAATCTCATTAATGATACTTTCTGCCTTTCTTTCCATGGGTTCCGTCTGTACCTTCTTCCCATTTTTATCGAATAAGAAGGCTTTAACCTGATATCCCAATACTTCTTTTCCAGTTAGGTTTTCAATCCTTGGACGTATACTCAATACCGCATCCCTATAGTCCTTATCCAATTTGGCCTGCCAGTGAAAATCGGCAATCCTCAGCTTAGGTTCTGCCAGCAGCATCACCTCCCTATGGATACCACTCAACCGCCAATGGTCCTGATCTTCAAGGAAACTGCCGTCCGTCCATCGGATCACCTGAACAGATATGATATTCTCCCCCGCCTTCAGGTATGGCGTTATATTAAACTCTGAAGACAGGAAACTATCTTCAGCATATCCCAGAAACTGTCCGTTCAGCCATACCTTAAATCCTGAACTCACCCCTCCGAAATGGAGGGTAACATTCATGTCCTTCCAGTTTTCAGGCAGGTTAAATGTACGCTGGTAGCTACCTGTACCATTATAATCCTGCGGCACATGGGGCGGATTTACCGGACGAAATGGATAGACTGCACTTTTATATATAGGTTTATCATATCCTTTCATTTCCCAATTGGAAGGTACCTCAATCTTTTTCCATCCGGATACCCTGCCTTTATAAAAATCCTTAGGGGCAGCCGAAGGGTTAGCAGCAAAAGAAAAATCCCAATCTCCATTAAGCGAGATCATCCTGGATGTTTTGGTCCTGTCGCCACGCAGGGCATCAGCAACATTTTCAAAGGAATAAGCAGTAGCCCGGGAAGCATCGCGGTTTATACCACTGACCAAAGGATCCTCCCATGGCTCCCTGTTATAGATTACCGGGGCATGGGGAATGGCCGTTGGTGTTTTATCAACCAGTTGTGCGTAAGAAATTGAATTTAAGAAGATGAAAAGAAGGATAAGCGACCCTTTAAGGAGCGCACAGCTATTTGATAGTTTCATTTGTTGCTATTTACAGGTGGGCACAATGGCCCAAAATCATTTCGTTGGATGGTAAAAATAAATGGTTTGCGGAAGCCATAATTATATTATTTTTCCTAAATACAATGATATATTGCTAAATCCCCAAAACAGCAGGTAAGCAAATGACCTGCCCCCCTGCTACCCGGAAAACCGCTTAGATTTATTCCAGCCTTAAAAATTTTATTTAGGCCCATAAACCGCGCCCTGGCTAGTTACAAGCCACATATCCTACTCAACACCTCCAGCAACACAAATAAATAAATGATTTTCAGATAATTAATTGTACCTTCGTATCATATTTAATAAATAATACAATGCAACAAGGAACAGTAAAATTCTTCAATGAGACAAAAGGTTTTGGATTTATCATACCAGCAAATGGTGATAGCGAAATCTTTGTTCATTCTTCAGGCTTATTAGACAACATTCGTGAGAATGATTCAGTAAGCTACGATGTCGAGCAGGGCAAAAAAGGCCTGAACGCGATCAATGTTAAAATCAGCTAATAAACTCATTTTATAAATCGTTAAAAGCATCCATCTCAACAGGTGGATGCTTTTTTTATATCCTATATTTGCATTTGGTCAATGACAGGGAAAGAATTATCTTTCAGGTGTTTTTCCCCAGTCAGCACTAACGTTTGAATACTATATGGATTTCACCGCACAGTTCCCTATTTTAACCTCCTGTTCCTATCTAAATACGGCCTCATCCGGAATTTTATCAAAATCATTACTGGAATGGCGTAACCACCACGATCTCGAATTTTATACAACCGGTTCAGCTTTCCGGAATAACCAGGCCGATTTCCTTCAGGAAGTAAGAGCTACAGTCTCAGGATTTTTTGGTGCAGGCATCCGGCATACTTTCCTGACCCCAAATTTCTCCTTTGGCTTTAACACTTTTCTTTCCGGCTTACCCGCATCAAGCCGCTTTTTATTGTTGCAGGAAGATTATCCTTCTGTAAATTATGCTGTAGAGAGCCACGGATTCAGCACAGCATATCTGCCTGTTAACCAATACCTGGAAGAAAGGATCATAGAAAAAATCAATCAATTCCAGCCTTCTGTATTTGCTTTTAGCCTGGTGCAATATACAACTGGAAGGAAACTCAGTCTGGAATTTATTAAAAAACTCAAAGGAATGTTCCCCGATGTACTTCTGGTTGCCGATGGAACGCAATATTGCGGAACGGAGAGTTTTAACTTTGAGCAATCCGGACTGGATGTTTTAATCGCCAGCGGATATAAATGGATGCTGGCTGGATATGGCAATGGATTTTGTTTGTTAAAAGACCAGGCTGCAACCCTGTTATATCCCCAGGCCCATAAAAAATCTTTTCCTAAAGAGTCTTTTCTAAAAGATAAAGAGATCTTATCCTTCTATTTTGAACCTGGACATCAGGATACTTTTGCTTTTGGCAGCCTTTATCATTCCATAAATGATCTGCAGAAAATCGGCATGGCCGTTATTGAAGAAAATATCCGAAAAATCAGTCAGCAGGCAAAAACAGCATTCGCTGAACGCGGCTTACTGGAACCTGATATTAAAATGGCTTCCCGGCATTCTTCTATTTTTAACCTGAACATACCGGATAAGGCATACAACAACCTATTGGAAAATAAGGTGATCTGCATCCCGCGGGGCAAAGGTATACGTATATCTTTTCACTTCTATAATACCCAGGAAGACCTGGAAAAACTACTGTACTTTATCGACAAATAAATGCTATTTCTCTAAAAACCGTCTTATAAATCGTATCAGTTTCTTACCTGCCCCTCAGGCACAACTATAATCACGCTTTATAAGACGGTGGATAAACAACCTAATTATACTTATATCAGCTAATTCCCTGTTAAATCAGCTCGTCATCGTCATCTTCCTCCTCATCAAAATCCAGATCACTGTTATACGTATCCAGGTCTTCATCAAGCAGATCGGTATCATCCTCACCCGGTGTTAAATCCGGATCATCTTCAAAATCATCTTCATCAAAATCATCCTCGTCAAGATCATCATCAAAATCCTCTTCATCTTCCGGATCATCCGGATCATCAATATTACTGATCAAATCATCCACATCAGCGTAGCCAGTAGCTCCATTATTCAATGGGATATGTTCCAGATCATCTGCAGCAGGACCTCCAATGATATCAGATTTATCTCTAGAAGTATCATGGCCTTCTATCGTTTCAATCGGGTTAATTACCTCTAAATCTTCATCATGTCTGTAAATTTCATTTGTATTTTCCATAGCATTATGTTTTTATAGGTTATATATTCATAACAGCCAAATTCAGATTTGGTTCTCCCAATAATCACAAAACAATTGCAATTTATCCTGCAAAACACAAAAACAGGCAAATACCTTTTGGTATATTTACGCCATGGAAAAGCCATCCCGGAAAGCTGAGCGCACACGCAATTTTATTATCGAAAAGACCGCTGCTATTTTTAACAAAAAGGGATATGCAGGTACATCCCTTACCGATCTTACCCTGGCGACCGGACTCACAAAAGGCAGTATTTACGGTAACTTCGAAAATAAAGAGGAAGTGGCCCTCGCAGCATTTGATTACAATTATGGCAATGTGAACCAGGTCATCCGGCAACAGATGCTGAATGCGGAAACTTATTATGATAAATTGACCGTCTACACTAAAGTATACGATCAGTTGCTCGCCAATAACTTTCCTGAGGGAGGTTGCCCCATTTTAAATACCTCAACAGAAGCTGATGATACACATGAATTGTTGAAAGACCGTGCAGCAAAAGCCATCCTGACCTGGAAAAAAAATATGCAACAACTGATACAAGCTGGTGTTGAGGCAGGAGAGTTTAAAAAACAAGAAGATGATTCAGCACTGGCCATATCCATCATTGCCCTTATTGAAGGCGGAATGATGATTGCCCGGGTCACCGGAGACCACAATGAAATGGGAAAGGTAATGATGACCGTTGAAATACTCCTCAAACAGATCAAATTAACTTAAGCAACTTAAACGTCTATATCTCTTTCAGTTCATTCAGATTCATCCAGCCCTCATTCCCATTTGCCAAGCCAACTTTTATCCAGCTATCTTTCTTTTCCAGAATATTTACTTTTGTGCCTTCATGGACCACGAATAATGCACGTGCCTTCTCCCCCGGTTCACTTTTAACCGTTACCGTACTGGCAAAAATAATTCCCTGTTGATTGTCCTCAAAATAACTCAATTGCCGGTTCCCCATAAAAATACAGAAAAGTCCTAAAAAGAATAGGGTCACTGCCGTAAAAAAGGCTGACTTCTTCAACAGCGGCAAAGCAGAGAAAAAATAAACAATGAGGAGTCCAGAGCCCAGCAAAATAAACAGCAGGCTGAACACGGCAAGTGTTTGGGCAGAAAATCGTAAGATCAGCGATTTCAACCATACATTAATAAAAAAATCAGGTACCTGCTCTATTTTATCAACTGTCTTTGAATTGGCAAACCTGATATTAAAATTAATATCGGCATCTCCCGGAAGAAATTTATGTGCTTTCTCATAATAGAGTATTGCCGAAGGGAGATCTTCTAATTTATAACTCGCATTCCCCATATTAAAGTAAACCGGAGCAGAGCTATATCCTTCATCTAAAATTTTTTGATACGTATCCAATGCGGCCTTATACTGGGCTTTTGCATAAAAACTATTACCCTTTTCAAATAATGCATCAGCCTGGCTCTTAGCAAAAGTCAAGCCTGGAATCCCCATGCATAGCCATAATAATGCTGCCCTTATTAGCTTATTTAATTTCATTTTCAATAGTATTGATAATACGTTTTGCTTTTTCCAGTACTTCCTGCTCAGACAACTGTGTAACCGGAGCATAACGCGCCATTTCACATAAATCAAGCGTTTCTATCAACTCACCGATCAACTGTTCATTCAGCTGCCGTAATTGCAGGGCCGCCACGATGGTTTCTTTATTTAAGTCTGCCGCCAGAAGGTTAAGTTTATCTCCCAGGTATCCGTACAGCCCTTTAAATATAGCCTCATAAAATTCACTCCGCTTTTGCGCTTTCAGCTGCGTCTCGGCATTTGCCAGATGTTTGGCTGCAACTTTTCCGGCTTGCCTGCTCTTCACTTTTACGACATCACTGTTATTCCTCCGATTTCGGTTTCGGTAGATAAATGCAGCAACACAGGCCAGCGGGCCGACAAGAAGCATCAGGATATGTCCTGCAGAACCGAAGAAACCATTGCCATCACTCAAACCAGCATCCCCAGTCTTGATATATCTGATATCATTATCCAATACTTTCACATCCTGTTTCTCCGCCGAAGAAAAGGCAGTAACATTGCGCTCTGCAATACCTTTTTCCACTTTAATGGTGAATGGTTTAGTCGACAGCATGGCATATTTTCCCGTAGCCGGATTAAAATATGAAAACTCTACGGGATCAATCACAAACTCCCCCTGATGCCTCGGAATAAGCAGATAGTTGTAAACCTTACTGCCCGAAAGCCCATAAGCTGTTTGTGTTACCGTATCTTTGATGGTAGGATCATATTTTTCTATATCAGGAGGAAATTCAGCATTCAGCGTCTGTAAGAGTTTGAGGTTTCCTGAACCCGAAACGGTAACCTTATAATTCAGGGACTCATTAGATTTCAGTACAGATCTGTCTACCGAGGCATTCACGTTGAATTTACCTACTGCCCCCGTGAAACTTGCAGGTTTTCCCGCTTCCGGCAACGGTTTAACGCGGATGACCACAGGAAGACTTTTGACATTGTAATTCACATCTTTATAGGATCCTCCAAAAAACTGATCAATGAGGTCACCCGAAGAGGGAGCCTGCAGCCTGACAATAAAAGTCATTTCAAAAGGATCAATTTTTATATTTCCCGAATGCTCCGCGAAGAGGATCGTTTTTTTCACCTCCGCAACATTATATTTCAGGCCTTTATAAGTTTCCGTAGTCCATTGTGCCTGCTGGGAAGGATTTTTAATATCCTCACTCCAAAAACCATTCAGGTCGGGCATTTTATCCAGGCGACTGTCAACGATACCTACACGGGTATATAGTTTGAAACTGACCGTGATCTGTTCTCCCTGGTATACGTTTGTCTTGTCTACTGCTGTTTTAATAAAAATAGATTTCGCCAGGTCCGCCGCTGAAACATTGTTCTCTGGTGCCTGCTGTGGCTGATTATTATGTTGCTGAAGCTGGCCTTTCACTACTTTAATAGTAATAGGAGCCGTACTCAGGCGTTTGTCATCCACTGTAATTGAAGCAGGACCGATGGTGTACGTTCCTTCTTTTACCGTAGTCAGGTAATAACTATAGGTATTGCTCACAGAAGTCCGGCCATTAACAGAAGAGTAACTGGAAGAAACATTCGGCCCGGAAAGCACCTGAAAGTCACTAAAGTCAGGTGCCGCAAAACGACTCCCATTACCATTCAGTGAAAAACTGACTTCAAATGTTTCCCCCGTTCCTACCTGTGTCCTGCTGGCAGAAGCAGTAAGCTTTACCTGCGCAAACGCCAAATTCGCGCACAACAGCAAACACGCAATAATATAATACCTGATCTTCATTTCTTTTAACACTACCAGTTTACCAATCTTTTGTGGTACGTCCTTTTCCACCTTTAAACTTCTTATTTTTTAACTTATCCTGCGTCTGTTTTTCATTATTGTTCAGGGCATCAAGCATGCGCTGTGCATCCTCTTTCGACAGCTTATCGGGCTGAGGTTTTTCTCCCCCTTTATCGTCTTTCTTATCATCTCCCTTATTCTGTTTATCCTTATCCTTGTCGTCTTTATTCTTATCCTTATTGTCGTTCTTATCCTTATTCTGCTGTTTATCTTTATTTTGCTGATCTTTATTCTTGTCGTTCTTATCTTTGTTCTGTTTATCCTGTTGCTGCTGTTTTTTAAGCTTTTCCTGCGCATAAGCCAGGTTATATCTCGTAGCGTCATCATTCGGATTATTGATCAATGCCTTTTTATAGGCTTCAATTCCTTCTTCCAGTTTTTGATTTTCCAGATAGGAGTTCCCCAGATTATGGTAGGCCTGTGAAGCCACGGTCTTGTTTCCTTTAGCAGATTCAGCTATTTGTTTAAATTTCTGTGCTGCCTCAGGGAATTTTTTCTGTTTGTACAAGGCATCACCTAAATTAAAATTACCTTCAAGCGGCTGGTCTTTCCTGCCAAAAGATTTACGGTAACTTTCTTCAGCTTCCTTAAACTTCTGTTGCTGGTACAGCTCGTTCCCTTTTTTTATATAACGCTTTCCCTGCTGCGCCCAAACCAATGGAACCTGCAGGAAAAACAATATGACCATCACTAACTGCTTCATCTTTTTCAATTAATTTCTATTCAACTATAACGAGCGCTGGGTTTTCTGCACAGGATAGACATCCGGTGATTTCACTTCAAAAATATTCACTTTGCTTAACCTTAAATTTTTACGGTCGGAAATAAAAAATTCAATCATCAGCAATAAAAAGGCAAAGCCGAGGAAAAATTGAAAACGGTCTTCAAAATCCTTGAAATCTTTAGTATCCAGTGTCTTCCGCTGCACCTTGCTGATCTGGTCGATCACGATAGCCAACCCGCTATTGGCATTGGTTGCCCTAACATAAGCCCCCTTACCCCCTGCGGCAACTTCCTTACACATGGTTTCGTTTAACTTACTCACTACAGGTTTCCCCAGACTGTCGGTATGAAAACCAGCCTCCCTGCCATTCTGGTACAAAGGTATCGGCGCACCTTCAACAGACCCCATTCCAATCACATTTACAGTCACTTCCTTATCCGCTGCCGCTTTGGCAGCAGCAACAGCATCATCCTCATGGTTTTCCCCATCGGTTATGATAATCATGGCTTTCCCCGTACCATTCTTGAAATCAAAGGAACGCATCCCCAGGTCAATAGCAGCACCAATGGCTGTACCCTGCGTAGGCACCATCTCCGGATTAATCGTACTCAAAAAAAGTTTGGCGGCAGAATAATCCGTTGTCATCGGCAGCTGAACATAGGCTTCACCTGCAAAGACAATGATCCCTATCCTGTCATTGTGCAAATTCTCAATCAACTGCGAAATGGCCCTTTTGGCACTCTCCAGCCGACTGGGTACAACATCCTGCGCACGCATACTATTCGATACATCCAGCATGATCATTAAATCAGCGCTCTTCTTCTTCACTTCCTCCAACCTTGATCCAATCCGCGGATCTGCCAGACCAATAATCAGAAAGGTATAGGCAACCATAAAGAGGATAAACTTAATTACCGGTCTTGAGAATGAAACCTCAGGCATCATGGCATGTACCACCCCTTTATCACCTAAAGCGGCAATAGCTTTCTTTTTCCAGCGGCGAACCCCTAAAAAAAGAAGGATAAAGACCGGAATAGCGGCCAGACCCCAAAGAATTTCTATATAGGCAAAACGTAACATGTATTTAAGTTATAGCTCCTTTAAGCAATGTATTTTTAAGTATAAACTCTGTTAATAAAAGGAATAAAGCAATCAGGGCAAATGGCAAAAAACATTCTGTTTTTTTATGGTATTGGGTAACATCGATTTTCGCTTTTTCCAGTTTATCAATCTGTTCATAAATCTGTTTCAGCTTTTCATTATTGGTTGCCCTGAAGTATTTGCCACCGGTAGCCGCAGCAATTTTATTCAGTGTTCCTTCGTCAATATCTACTTTCACCTTTTGATATTGGGTACCGAAGGGGGTCTTCACCGGATAAGGTGCATAACCATTGGTCCCTACCCCCACAGTATATACCCGTATATTAAACTTTTTGGCAATCTCAGCCGCCGTCACCGGAGGAATGGAACCGCCGTTATTGGATCCGTCAGTCAACAGAATGATGACTTTACTTTTTGCTTCACTGTCCTTCAACCGGTTTACAGCAGTGGCCAGCCCCATCCCAATCGATGTACCATCGTTCACCATTCCATTTTTAATGTCCTTGAACAGGTTAATCAACACATCGTGGTCTATCGTCAGCGGACACTGCGTAAAGGCCTCCCCACTAAAAATAACCAGTCCTATCCGGTCATCCGGACGATCTTTAATAAAATTGATCGCAATTTCTTTCCCTGCCTCCAGGCGGTTAGGTTTAAAATCTTCCGCAAGCATACTGCCCGAAATATCTGAAGCAATGACAATATCAATTCCTTCTGTCGTAGAATTTTGCCAGCTCAAAGCCGACTGCGGACGGGCCAATGCGACAATCAGCAGCAATAAGGCCAGCGTCCTCAACACAATACCCGCATGCCGTAACCGGGGAATTACCGCCTTCTTTGGCAGGGAGAATCCCCTGACTGCAGAAACACTGAAACTTCCGTGCAATTGTTGTGCCTTCCATACATACCAGGCAATCATCCCGGGAATCAGCAGCAGCAGCCAGAAAAATCCCGGATTTGCAAATTCAATATCTTTAAGCATGTTCACTCCGATAGCCTCCTTCTGTATCTTTTACCTTTGGTTCCTGCTGTGTTTTATGAACAAATGCTATAGCGCGCTCCATATGCTCTTCATTTTCTAAAGCTGAGGGTTTCTCCTTGGCAAACTTCACAAGATCTGCTGTGAGCAAGACCTGATGAAGCAAGGCCTTCTGTTCTGCTGTCAGTTCCTTATGGGATAAGCCCTCAAAAATCTCCTCTGTAGTTTTTTCATAGGTTTTAACCCCATATCTTTTTTCAAGATATTCGCGCATCACATCACTCAGTTCAATGTAATACAGTTTCACTTCATCCTGCTGCCATAGTTTTTTATCGCGCAGCGCCATTAGTTTATTTAATGCAATGGTATGCACCGGTATAACCGGTGTGACAATGTTCATTTCAGGCTTACGCTGTTTCCTTTTTTTCAGGTACCAAACCAGGCCCGCAATGGCAGCAATCACCACCAAGGTCAACACTACCCCCTGCCAGTTATCGCGAAGCCAGTCCATAAAAGTATAGGATACTGCCAGCGGCTGTTTAATATCATAAATAGCTTTTGTGGTATCCACTTTAACAGACTGCACTGATAACTGCGTTTCTGCTGTTTTCAGTTCCCCTTTGCTTGTCCCAAAAGTGAAAGCCGGGATTGTATATTCGCCGGCATCAAAACAAGTCAGCAGCACACTTTTAGTAACCGTAATCCTGTCAGGATCACGCTGATCACGGATCGTATCCGGCTTACTGCTACTGATCACCTGAATTTTGGAAGTCAGTGTATCGGTCAATTTTGGAAAAACAACCCGTTCCTTCAGGGATTGCTCCACACTCAGGTGTAACTTTGTCTGGTCACCAATCCTGATGGTAGACTGATCCAGCTTAGCCCTTGCTTCTGTTTCCTGGGCACAGACCTTAAGGCCGGTAAAACAGCATAAAATCACTAAAACCAGGAAATATTTTACAACGTGTTTTGTCATATGTTTTCTTAACGCGCTTCGCTTTTAACGCTTGCGCTCCCTCTTTTTAAATAATGTTCTCAAAGGTGTAATGTAAGATTCATGGGTACCGATAGTCGTGAAATCTACACCAGACCTGGTAAACACCTCCTTCAACAAAGCATTCCTTTTAAGTGCATCCACCCTGAAAGCTTCCCTTACCCTTTTATCTCCTGTATTCACCCACGATACCTCACCGGATTCTTCATCCTTCATCGGAATCAGGCCAAGATCAGGAAACTCCTCTTCATGTTTATCATACAGGCGTAATGCAATCACATCATGTTTTTTATTGGCCAGCTTCAGTTCATTTTCAAAAGCAGGACTCATAAAATCGGACAGGATAAAAGCCGTACATTTTTTCTTGATCGCACTGGTAAAATAGCGAAGTGCTTCCCCCACATTCGTCCCCTTATTTTCAGGCTTAAAATCAATCAGTTCCCTAATGATCATCAGGATATGGCTCTTCCCTTTTTTAGGGGGAATAAATTTTTCCATCTTGTCACTGAAAAATATCACTCCAACTTTATCATTATTCTGTATGGCTGAAAAAGCGAGGACAGCACATAATTCCGTAGCTAGATCCTGCTTTTGTTGTTTCTGTGTCCCAAAATTCTCTGAACCACTCACATCCATCAGGATCATCACCGTCAGCTCCCTTTCCTCATCAAAGACTTTAACATAAGGGTGGTTAAAACGGGCAGTAACATTCCAGTCAATGGTTCTGATTTCATCTCCCGCCTGGTATTCCCGCACCTCATTAAAAGCCATTCCCCGCCCTTTAAAAGCAGAGTGATACTCTCCCGAAAACAAATGATTACTTAATCCCTTTGTCTTGATTTCAATCTTTCTTACTTTTTTCAGTAACTCTTTCGTGTCTCTGGCCATCCTCAGGTTATTACAGATTAAGGTACTTCCACTGCATTCAAAATGCCGGTAATGATATCTTCACTGGTCATATTTTCTGCTTCTGCCTCATAGGTAAGTCCTACACGGTGCCGCAATACGTCATGACAGATGGCACGGACATCTTCAGGGATCACATAGCCCCTGCGTTTGATAAAAGCATATGCTTTAGCGGCCAGGGCCAGGTTAATACTTGCCCTTGGTGATGCACCAAAGCTAATCAGATTTTTGTAATTCTCCAGTTTAAACTGTTCCGGGAAACGGGTAGCGAAAACTATATCAATAATATATTGCTCAATTTTCTCATCCATGTACACCTCTTTAACGACTTGCCTTGCCCTGACAATATCATCCGGATGTACAACAGCATTTGGTTTCAGCATCCCCTGTGCAGAAATATTGGCACGAACAATTCGTTTTTCATCTTCTTTGGTCGGATAGCCAAGTACCACTTTCAACATAAAACGATCCACCTGCGCTTCAGGTAAGGGATAGGTTCCCTCCTGTTCAATGGGATTTTGTGTGGCAAGTACCAAAAAGGGTTTAGGCAAAGGATAGGTTGTATCCCCTATCGTCACCTGACGCTCCTGCATCGCTTCCAGCAAAGCACTCTGTACCTTTGCCGGGGCCCTGTTGATCTCATCAGCAAGTACAAAATTGGAAAAGATCGGCCCCTTTCTCACTACAAATTCTTCTTTTTTCTGATTATAAATCATCGTCCCCAGTACATCGGCGGGTAACAGGTCCGGTGTAAACTGAATACGGCTGAAATCTGCCTGAATGGCTTTGGAAAGTGTATTGATCGCCAGGGTTTTGGCCAGACCAGGTACCCCTTCCAGAAGAATATGACCATCTGCCAGCAAACCGACCAGGAGTCGTTCTACCATATACTTCTGGCCCACAATTACTTTGTCCATCTCCATTTTCAGGAGATCAACAAATGCGCTTTCACGCTGTATCATTTCATTTATAGCTCTTATATCCGTTGAATACGATGAATTAGCAGTCGTAACGCCAGATGAAAGATGCTCATTGTTACTTTTCAATTCTTCCATTAAATATGTATTTATATCGATAGGCAAACTTAAACAGTAGAATTGTTTCCTACCAGAGAAATATAAAGGTTAATTGTTAAAAAATGTTAAATTTATATAACAAAGCTGATAGATAACGGGATATGATGTAAGTCATTTTCTGTATACCTATCAAAAAATACTTTTGCATTTTTTATCATTTAAACCAAATTCACTGTATGATCCCTACTACGCCTGCAACTGTTCATGTCCTTTCCAATGAAACAGCTAATCCCGCTCCATTAGGCCTTTGTGCCTTCGGTATGACTACCGTACTCCTCAATATCCACAATTCCGGATTCTTTGAGCAAAATTCCATGATCCTCGCCATGGGTATATTTTATGGAGGTATTGCCCAGGTCATTGCCGGGGTGATTGAAGCGAAGAAAAATAATACCTTTGGCTTAACGGCTTTTACCTCCTATGGCTTTTTCTGGCTTTCTCTTGTCGCACTGCTGGTGATGCCGAAATTAGGCTGGGCGGAAGCTGCCTCCAATTCCGCTATGATCGCCTATTTAAGTATGTGGGGAATTTTCACTTTATTATTATTCTTTGGCACCCTGAAACTTAGCCGCGCCCTGCAATTTGTATTTGGCTCATTGACCCTGCTTTTCTTCTTATTGGTATTGGGTGATGCGACTGGCAATACGGCAATTAAACATTTTGCGGGCTATGAAGGCATTATTTGCGGTGCTTCTGCCATTTATACCGGGATTGCACAGGTACTGAATGAGATTTATGGCAGGGAAATCTGGCCAATCGGACAAATGAAGAAATAATTGTCTCATTTACCCCCTAATTTTTGTCGCTCTGCACCTTATGGGTGTGGGACCAAAGGATTATTTTTATCGTATATGCTGAGGATAGGAAGCATTTGAAAAAATCTAAACCAACCTGAACAACCATGAGTACGACAACAAAAAAAACCAGGATCATTTACTGGACAAGCACAGGGATACTGGCATTATTCATTATCCCTGGCTTCTTCTTTGCAGGAAGCGAGATGGCATTAAAAGGCACGGCACACTTAGGCCTGCCCTTGTGGTTCCATTGGGAACTGAGTATTGCAAAATTTATTGGTGGCCTAGTCCTTATACTTCCTTTTTTTCCAAAACGCTTAAAAGAATGGGCCTATGTAGGTCTTGGAATAGATTTCATTTCTGCATTTATTGCTATCCTCGCGGTAGACGGTGCAGGTGGAATGTGGTACAGCCCAATTGTCTGTTTTGTTTTCCTGGTGCTGTCCTACACTACTTTCCATCAGCTCTGGGCAGACAAAAAATACTGATTAAGCCCTTTTATGGTTTAACAGGTAGGTAATATATCCTCTATCATGCTGGAATGATGATCCACCTCCAGACATGAAAGAGGAAAATATTGATTATTTTTCTGCCTTAATATCCCACCATTTCAGTGGAAACTCCAGTTTATTCACTGAACCGATAATCAGATCAGGTTTAAACGCATATTTACTCAGGTCTTCCTTACTGGCAATTCCGGATAAGACTAGAATAGTTTTGTAGCCCATCTGTACGCCACCCTGAATATCAGTTTCCATGGTATCGCCAATGACAGTTGTGGCAGCAGTCTCGAGTCCCAGAAATTTTCTCGCAGAACGCATCATCACCGGCCCAGGTTTTCCAATAACAAAGGCCTTAATACCTGTAGCTTCTTCAATCATCGCTGTCGTTGCCGCAATACCCAAATTATTCCAGCCTGGTTTTTTAGGCGATGGATCCCTGTTGGTCGTAATAAATTTTGAACCCGCAAGAATCATATCTACTGCACGCTGAACCATTTCCAGTGTAAAGTTCCTTCCTTCACCTAAAACAACAAATTCCGGATCGGTATCTACCAGCGTCACGCCGTTTTCATGCAGACTGGAGATCAGTCCCCCTTCACCCAGCACGTAGGCCGTAACATTTGGTCCCTGGTCACCGAGAAATTTTCCTGTAGCCATGGCACTGGTGTACACATGTTCTTTAGTGACATCAATTCCGAGCCTTTTCAGCTTCCTGGTCACTTCCAAACTCGTCCGCTGACTGTTATTAGTCATAAAGGTAAAAGGAATCCCCTTCTTCAACAATCCCGCAATAAAAGTATCAGCTCCCTGAATGAGTGTTTCTCCGTTATAGATCACCCCATCCATATCAATTAAAAGTCCTTGTTGCATAATTTCTTGTTATAATTTTAAATAGTTCATTAAAACGTTTTATGAATTGAAACCATAAAAATAGCAGTAAAAATTAAACGCTATAATTCTGCACGAATATAATTCTTGGCAGCACCTTTTCATAAAAATAGTCACAATAACTTGTTGTGCGATTAAAGTAAGCGCGCATATTTAGGGGGAAACAGTTTTACTACTTTTTTAATACGCCATCGACGAACGGGCATTTTTGTTCTACCAACGGGTACAAAAATGGAAATAATTGATTTTTTGGCGTTTATCTATAACAATCAATCATTCGTCTAAAACATTTTAGCTAAGAATTTAAATTGATTCTATTTGTTTTATCAAAACGAATTATTATGAAAAGATTATCTAATGTTTCTCCGTTTTTACTTCTACTGGTGCCAATTTTTGTCATTGCTTTACTATCCATGACCGTTTCAACTAAAAATACGGACCAGAATAATATAGTTATTAATTTAAGCTCGGTCATGAAAATAGGTTAAATAGTTTTAACACTATCCAACCCGGGCGGCTCCAATCATATCACGATTTATCAGATAAATCTATTCATCATCGGACAGTAAAGCTGAATACTCCAATTAATCTAAATCATTGGATGGTTTTCATTATACCGTTTTATTACGGCACGTATCTCATCATAGCCATATTTATCCTTATCGTTGAATTGCTGTAATAACTCAGGGTCATCACCAATCGCTAAATACAAAGAAGCTTTCCTCTCCCCCCTATTGGTCTTCCCATTAAAGAGGGTATTTATTTTAATCAAATAGAGGCTGTCACTGCCTTTCTTTGTCACATACCATTGTTGCGTAACTCTACTCCCGGTAGGCGCACCAAATGCCCCCCCTCCTCCTGTAGATGTGGTTATATAGAGCTCATATAAATTAATGGTACCGGTTTCCAACCTTTCCACAAACATGGGCCTTGAAAAATCGGGCAGTTTCATCGCCTTAAAAACATGCTTTCTCTTTACGTCATAATACTCTTTAACCATCTTCACTTTAACCTTACCTCTTTTCTTCCCATCTGTGGAAACATATACCGCGGCCCCCATAAATTGGTTAGTAATCTTGCAAGGAATCGTATCTCCTAAATTCGTAATGACATATTCATTTGGAGATTGGGCAGCACTGTAATAGCTGAGAGAAAGAAAAAACAAAGTTGAAACTACTTTTAGCAGGGAGTTTTTTGATAGAGAAACCATATTTTTATTTGTCATTTTTTGACATAAATGAGAATATTTTTAAAAATTGAGCAAATATATAAGATTTTAAAATCAAATAATGAAAACATTAAAATCTATAAAACAAATAAAACATGAAGATTCAAAAAAAACAAACCAAATAAGGATATAAAAATTAACCTATATCATATTATCTATATTTCCATACCACTAAATTCCAGGTTTCTGCACCATCGTCATAATTACCCAGTACCTGGAAGCCGAGTTTACTATGTGCCCTTAGTGATTTTGAATTCCTGACAGCGATTTCTGTAATACACAAATCATAATGCTCTCCTACCAGATTTTTTGTTTCCTGGTACAGATTCCGAATCAGGCCACGGCCCCTGAAAGCGGAATCCACACATACCTGTCCGCCAACAATAAACCGGTAATCCAGTAAAGGTTTACCCTCATAACTCCAATTCTTAAACTCTTCAAACATGGGTTTCAGACTGGGTAACTCATCCTCCATCGAACAATCCATTGCCAGGTTATATCCTATTACTTTCCCAGCTGCAAGGGCAATCACCTGCGGCTGCTTCGCGGCCATTAATTTTAACAATCGCATATCATGCTCCGCAAATACAAAGCCGTCCTGAAGCTGCTGGTCTTCATGAATTGAATTCAGGTGGTTTTTACGCTGTAATTCAAGGATCTGTTCGAAATGACTGTCCGTAACAGCCAGCTCAAAAGTAACAGGGGGTGGTAGTATGTTTTCCATCATCATTTTAATCTTTTGCCAAAAATAAGGTCTTAAAAAAAGACCAGACAGACACAGTTTTAGAAAAAAGAACCAGTACAGCTACAGCATAACACCGTCCAATCGGGGAAAAATAACTTTTTCCGGAAAAAACAGATTAAATAAGTGCCAGGACGAATGCTTGCAATTCCATCCTTACAGACGATGTGCTATCAGTTGATGGTTTAAAACAGCCGCGGCTTTTGAACCAGCAGCAACAGCTGCAGACACCGAACGAAACAGGGTAGAATTATCACCAGCCGCATAAATCCCATCTATACTGGTTTGCTGCATTTCATTTACTTCAATATGCCCCGAATTGGTCAGTGCACAACCCAAGTCCTGCGGAATCTGACAATGCTGTTCAAAAGGTAGCCTTGCATACAAGGCTGCTAAAGGATAAGATTCGCCGTCTGAAAAAACCAGCCGGTCAAGGTAACCCTTTTGGTGTACAAGTTCTTGTATAGTCTTTTCTATGATGGTTATTTTCATTTCCTTCAACTCATCCTGCTGCGCTGCACTCATCGTACACTGGCCATTGGTGAAAATAACCAGCTGATCAGTCCAGTTCCTAACCAGGCGGGCAAAATCCAGCGCAGTCTCACCGTTGGATAGCAAGCCGGTCACTTGTCCCCTGTATTCATAACCATGGCAATAGGGACAATGAATAACCGAAATTCCCCAACATTCAGCGAAGCGCTGAATCCCTGGCATCAGGTCCCTTATGCCTGTCGTAAAAATCAGCTTTTTCGCCTTTATCCTTCTCCCAGCCAGTGTCGATACCATAAAGCTCAAATCTTCACCATCCACAGCACTCACCGTATCCTCCATAAATTCCACTGTAGGATACGCCATCACCTGAGATTTCGCCAGTGAAGAAATTTCTGCAGGTGTACGCCCATCCTGGGTAAGAAAATTATGGGAATGTGGTGTCTGTTCATTACATGGCTTCCCGTTATCAATGACCAGTACTTTCCTCATTGCCCTTCCCAATGTCATTGCAGCCGATAGACCGGCATAACTTCCACCTACAATAACTGCGTCATAATTCCTATTTTCTTCCATATCTTATTTCTAATTTTAAATCCCTTTTAAACAAATCTTTCGCAGCACAGGCCAATCCTTTCCTGCAAGAAAAAAACACCATATTGCCACTAAGTAAGGTTGTCTGCAATCCCCCGCTCCACCTGGGCACCTCTTTTTCATGTCTCTAAAATGAGACACGAACAGACAATTTTTTTATATGCCAATTCCTTTACTAAAAGAAAACCAGGCAAACTGTTTTAAGCTGTTTCTTGCTACAGTACCCTGCTCCGCGCTGCTTACCGTTGCAGCAATTACGCTGGAAAATAACATGGTCACCCATTCAACCGTAATATGCTGACTAATTATCCCCCGTTCACGAAGAATCGCAATGACCGCTGCCTGTCGTTTCGAAAGTGCATCAAATGATGCGCAGTCCTGATTTTCCTTACGGTGTGTATGCCCCTCGCGAGAATGGAGCTTGTGGAAAAACGAATATTTTGCCCCACAGTCAATCCCTGCATAAAGCATCCGCTCCAGCTGAACCAGCGGATCTTCAGAACTTTCCAATGCTCCTGTCATCGCTTTTCTGCAATTTTCCTGCATATCTGTCTCACAGGAAGCCAGAAGGTCGCTCCTGTCTTTAAAATAACGATGCAATGTTCTTCGGGTTACCTCCGCTTTATCGGCCACCTTCTCCAGAGGAGCAGAAAGATCTTCATTGAAAATTAAAATTGCTGCATCAACTATCTTTTTCTGGGTCTGTTCCGTCATATCACAAACATAGGTTATATTTCTCAGATATGTGACACATAATTGTCAAAGACAACCACTGATTGCCATTTTTTATTCACCAAATACATTGTCAGATCATTGTCTTTTTCGCAAAACATAGAAAAATAAAGTAAACTAGGTTGACCACGTTTAGTCAACTTAGTTTACTTTTGCGGCGTTAAATTCAAATCATGGAACAACAAGAAAACACGCAACCACAAACCAACAAAGTAGTAAAACCAATAATAATTGGTGCAATCATTATTGTCGCAGGTTATTTTGCAGTCACAAAAATTAGCCATTCCCTATCACATGAAAGTACAGACAACGCGCAAATAGAATCGAATTCCGTTCCTGTCCTCAGCAGGATTCCCGGATACATCGACCACTTCAGTTTACTGGATTATCAGCTGGTCAAAAAAGGAGATACCCTTGCCGTCATTGATGACAGTGAATATATTTTGGCTGTAAAACAGGCGGAAGCTGACCTTCTGGCGGCAAAAGCAGACCTGAGCAGCGCTGAATCACAACTTCCCACCATTGGTTCCAATGAAGATGTAGCCTCAGCCGGAATAAGTGTGGAAGAAGTTGCCCTGAAACAGGCGAAACGCGATGTGCAGCGTGATGAATCCCTGTTCAGGGAAGGTTCAATCACCCAGCGTCAGCTGGAAAAAAGCCAGTCGGCCTACCAGACTGCCATACGTCTCCTTAGCTCCAGTAAAAGCAAGCTGAAACAGGCAGGCACCCAAACGGCAAGTGCCAACGCCCAGATTTTGCGTGCAAAAGCGACCATTGCAGCAAGGGAAATTGCACTTGACAAAGCGAAGCTGAACCTGAGTTATACAAAAATCATTTCCCCAACCGATGGCAAAGTGGGCAAAACAAACCTGAAAACCGGACAATATGTTCAGGGTGGGCAGCAATTGTTCAACCTGGTCAGTAATGACAACTACTGGATTGTGGCGAATTTTAAAGAGACGCAACTGGAACACATGCAGGTTAACCAGGAAGTAGAGATCACCGTTGATGGTTATCCTGATCAGGAAATCACCGGTAAGATCACTGGTTTCAGCGATGCTACGGGAGCAAAATTTTCCTTACTGCCGCCAGATAATGCTACCGGTAATTTTGTGAAGGTAACGCAGCGTGTTCCGGTAACCATAGCCATTGATCATGCTGAAAAACTTAAAGGTATACTTAAAGCAGGCTTAAGTGTCGAGGTGGACGTAAAAGTAAAATAGTCCATTCCTTAATCCTATAACACCTCTTCACATGGAAGGTAAAAAAAATAAGTTCATAAAAATTATTATTGTAATTACCAGTATTACAGCGGCAATAATGGAGCTGATCGACACTTCCATTATCAACGTTGCACTGAATAATATCAGCGGTACACTAGGTGCCACCCTAGAGGATGCCTCCTGGGTCGTGACCGCCTATGCGATCGCAAATGTTATCGTTATTCCACTCACCGGTTTTTTAAGCCGCTATTTTGGCAGAAAAAACTATTACCTGGCCTCCATCATCCTCTTTACCCTGGCTTCATATATGTGTGGTACCTCTACTTCCTTATGGATGCTTGTATTCTGGAGGTTTGTACAGGGAATTGGCGGCGGAGCGCTGCTGTCCGTTTCACAGGGAATATTATTTGACCAGTTTGAACCGGAAGAAAAAGGTATTGCAGGCGGTATCTTCGGAATGGGAATCGTGGTCGGCCCAACAATCGGCCCTATCCTGGGCGGATATATTGTCGATAATTATCATTGGGCACTGATTTTCGATATCAATATCCCTATTGGCATTATTGCTGCAATTTTGACCTGGAAATTTGTGGACAAAAAACCCGATGAGTATAATATTGATAAAAAGTCTATTCCGATCGACTATATAGGCATCCTGTCCCTCACCGTAGGTGTGGGTGCCCTTCAGTATATTTTGGAAAAAGGCCAGTCCGAAGATTGGTTTGAAGATGAAACAATCAGGTACCTGACTGCCGCAGCCGTCCTCGGACTGGGGATGTTTATCTGGTGGGAACTCCATACCAAGAATCCGGCGATTAACCTGAAGGTGATGAAAAGCCGCAACCTTATCGGCAGCAATATCTTAACCTTTGTTTGTGGTTTCGGATTATTCGGTTCTGTTTACCTGTTTCCGGTCATGGTACAGCGGGTAATGGGCTATACCCCTACAGAAGCCGGTTTATCAATGATTCCAGGAGCACTGGTGACCATTTTTGCCATGCCTTTTATTGGAGCAGGATTAGGTAAAGGTATCAAACCCATTTATTTTGTTTCCCTGGGATTTGCCCTTTTCATCCTGCATGGATATACCTCTTCACAGGCCGCACCAGACGCAGATAAATGGTGGTTCATTGTCACCCAAATCTGCAGGGGTGTAGGAACAGGCTGTCTTACCGTGCCCCTGTTGAGTCAGGCTGTAGTAGGACTGAAACCATCCGATATGCCTTATGGAATATCACTGAACAATATGTTCCGTCAGCTTGGTGGCGCATTTGGAATCGCCATCATGAACACCTATGCCACCAACCGTTATGCCACACACCGCCTTGACCTGGTGTCCAATCTCCAGGGGAATAACCCCTTATTAACAGAACGCCTCAACGGACTGACACAGGGGGTAATAGCCAAAGGTGTAAACCCTATTGCTGCAAAACAAGCGGCAAATGGATTGCTCGACCATGCCCTGTCCAATCAGGCACAGATGCAGGCCTACCTGGATGGTTTCCTTTTAATTGCTGTATTCTTTGTCTGCACCATCCCCTTTATGCTACTCCTCAAAAATGAGAACATGGATGCAGAGACCAGGGCAAAAGTGGCTGCTGCCGCACATTAATATTAATACAAAAAACATGAAAAAATTAAGCATCATTATATCTATCTGCACACTTTCCCTGGGTGTTTCACAGGCACAGGGGCAAACAGCAGATTTAAAAACGCTCATTAACCAGTCATTCAGCTATTTTCCTGCATTTAAGGAATTGAATCAGGGACTCGATGTGGCACAGCAGCAAGTGGTCCTTGCCAAATCTTCCGGTTTACCTTCAATTGAAGCCAAAGGAAGTTACAGGTACATCGACCCGGTTTCAGAAATCACTATCCCGACAGGTTCTACACCTGTCAGCTTCCAGATCATGCCGAATAACAATTACAGCACAACACTGAATGCCAGTTATACCCTATGGGATTTTGGAGTGGTGAAAGCTGGTGTTGACCGTGCGAAGGCCGGCCTGCAATATGCAGCAGACAATGTCGCCCACAACAGAAACCAGATGGCCTTCCAGGTAGGAAGCATTTATTACCAGATCGCTTACCTCAAAGAGGCAATTGCCATTCAGGATAGCGTAATCAACTTCCTGGAAGCCAACAAGAAGGATACAGAAGTGAAATTCAAAAACGGTGATGCCTTAAAATATGATGTATTGTCTATTCAGTCGGGCATAGATCAGGAAAACAACCGTAAGATTGATTTACAGAACAGCTTAAACAAACAGTATGCACTGATGGAATACACTACCGGGACAAAGGTGAATACTACGGCAGCTGATTTCAACTTCCCTGCAGAACACCAGTCCAGCCTGGATGAAGCCCTGCAAACTGCACAGGCCAACAACCCGGAATTTAATCTGATCAGAGACAGGATTACCCAGGCTGAAGCCGAACTTAAAGTCAGCCGGACGAATGGAAAACCTTCCTTAAGCATGAATGCAGGAACGGGTTTCACCAATGGATATGCACCCGAAATTGACCGTTTCAGGTACAATTATTCTGCTGGCGTCACCCTCAGCATCCCAATCTATCAGGGAGGAAGAGCAAAGAAACAAGTACGCTTGTCACAAAGCCAGCTGGCACAGACTAAATATTCCGAAGAAACCCTGAGCAATACGTACCGCAAGGACATTCAACAGGCCTTACTGGATATCAGCAGCAATACTTCCAGCCTCGTGAATGCAAAAAGGCAGATCGATGAAGCGAAGGAAGCACAGAAACTGGCCCAAAGCCGCTATCGAAATGGGATAGGTACCAATCTGGAGCTGACCAACGCCAGCACCAATGTGCAGCGCGCTGAACTAACCAACCTTCAGTATGAATACCAGCTTTGCATTGCGAAACTGGCTATTGCCCGATTAACAGGCGTACAATACTGGTAAACCTCTTATAAATAAATGCTATGGAAATACATATTTTCGTTACCAATATCAGCAATGACAGGGATATTCTTCAGCTGAGTACCTGCCTGGACTTACATGCTGAAATTCAAAACTGGAATGTTGATCTTACCGATGATGAAAAAGTATTGAGAATAGTCACTTCGAATCCGGTCCGCAATGATTTTATCGCTTTGGTGGAATCTTGCGGATTCGCTTGCAGTCCAATGGACTGGTAAAAGCACTACCAGAATACAATGTACAGTGCCGAAAGAATTCCACAGATAATAACTGAAGCTACCATAAATGAGGGACTCACCCTGAACATCTTCGCATCTATTTCCAATCCCTGGGGGTTATTTTTACTTTTCGGATCCATCAGGGTAATGGCCATCATCAGCACAATAATGATGCAGAATACCCATGACATGCGGTTTAAGAATGGGATCTGCCCAATTGCACCGTCTGTCAGTTCCGGTAGGAATTTAAACAATGTAGATAAGGGTATGGTCAGTAAAGCGGCAGTCAGTGCCGCTGCTGAAGTTGTTCTTTTCCAGAAAAACCCCAATAGGAATATCGCGAAGACCCCTGGCGAAATGAAACCCACATATTCCTGTACGAACTGGTAAACCTGATCAAAACTGCGTAAAGCCGGAGCAATAATCATGGCAATCACGGAAGAGATCACAATCGACCAGCGTCCCACATGCAACATCCTGCGTTCAGAAGCTTCTTTATTGATAAATTTCTTGTAAATATCCAGTGTAAATATGGTGGCGATACTGTTACTTTTCCCAGCTAATGAAGCCACAATAGCCGCTGTCAATGCAGCAAAAGCCAGGCCCTTTAGTCCGGATGGCAGCAGGTTCATCAATACAGGATAGGCATGATCAGGTTTGACCACTCCTGAAGCATCCACCATTTCCGACTGGAAATAGCCATTTTGGTATAAAACATAGGCACATATTCCTGGAATGACCACAATTAAGGGAATAAGCAGCTTCAGGAAAGCCGCAAATAAAAGACCGCTGCGCCCCGTTTTCAGATCTGCCCCCAATGCCCGCTGCACAATGTACTGGTTACATCCCCAGTAATTCAGATTGTTGATCCATAGTCCCCCAACCAGCACCGCAATCCCCGGCAACTCATTGTAGAATTTATCGTCCTTTGAAAATATCATGTGAAAATGATCTCCGGCCTCTGCCCTCAAAACCGGTAGTGCGCCCATTACGGTATCAATATGCAGCTTGTCCGATACCATATCCAAAGCCATATAACAAGTCACCAGTCCCCCACCGACCAGCACAAAAACCTGGATCACATCAGTATACCCAATCACTTTCATCCCGCCCAGGGTAATGACCAGGGAGAAAATGGCCAGTCCCACAATACACAGATTGAACGAAATCCCTGTAATGGTTTCTATGGCTATGGCGCCCAGGAAGAAAATGGAAGTCAGGTTAACGAGTACATAAACCAGCAACCAGAATACAGTCATAATGGTACTCACTGTATTATTATACCTACCTGAAAGGAATTGCGGCATGGTATAAATACGGTTTTTCAGGTATATCGGAAGAAAGAATACAGCCACGATAATCAGTGTAGCCGCAGCCATCCATTCATAACTCGCAATGGCAAGCCCCATGGCAAATCCTGAACCCGACATCCCGATGAAATGTTCGGCAGAGATATTGGACGCAATAATGGACGCACCAATTGCCCACCAGGTCAGGGAACCTTCCGCTAAAAAGTATTCCTTGGTTGTTGAACCTGCCGATCTCTTGTTCCTGTATACCCAGTATCCATAACCTGAAACAATAACAAAATAAATGAGAAAGACGGTATAGTCGAAAACGGATAAATGATTCATGGAACTGGTTTAACAGGATGCAAATTTAGGATTATACCGCAATAAAAACTCAAAAAGAATCCTGATATCTATTCTGTTTACAACGCTGTGCTGACAGCAATAACTATACATCCAGATCAAATAATTAAAAGAAAATTTTTTTAATTATTAAATACAACCATAGATATTTATTGATACCTTTAATACCATAACTACTTATTTATCATCATTTACTGCTTATCTATGAAAAAGTATACCCTGATGCTTTTACTGGCGTCTTTATGCCTTGCCTGTAAAAAGGATCCTAAAGTCACTCCTGATCCGGTTGGTCCCGTTACCGTCCCCGTAGACACAGGAAAAACCGCACCAATAAAGTCAACAAAATTTGCAAAAATCGACTCTATCCGAAAAGTAATCAGTGCCAAAGCAACGTATGACGTGCTTTCTGACAGCGTCTGGGCAGATTCCGCAGGAATCACTTTCCGGGTTCAGGCAAAGGGCAGTTTCATGACAAATCAGTTTTCTCCAACACCACTGTCCAAAAACCGGATCTATCCGGGATCTTTGCTGAAAGGAAATACCATTCTCAATCAGAAATATGAAGCCTTAACAGGTTATCCACAAAATGCAGTTACAATTTATTCTTCTCTACTTAGCGTGGAACTCTTCTCAACAGCAGTTCCTTCTCTTGGGGAAACCACAAAGTATATCAAAGCTTTTTTAGGAAATAGTACTGGCGGACAGGTAGATGCCATATCTTTCAGTAATGGATCTTCATTTACCAATTATAGTGAAATTTCCATCAATACAGGTACCTCATGGGACTTCTCCAGCCTCGCCATCCTGAGACCGGCAGATAACGGACATATCAAAAAGAAAAACGGCTTTTACGCCACCATTGATTTATCGCTTTTCTCCGTATTGCTTGATCCGACTTCGGAAGGAGGATACTTTGCCCCTGGAACAAATATTGGCAGCATTCCCGATAACCCCGTGATTATTGAAGGCGTCACTTACGGACGTACCGCAATTGTCGCGATCGAATCAGATGAAGATTTTAACACCATTAAAACAGCTTTTCAATCGGTTCTCAATAATGAGTCGGCAGCCGCTACACAGAAACTACTCAATGAAGCTACCATCACTTTATATATGGAGGGTTTCAATGAAACAGAGACCAGAAATGTGAAAACGGCTACCGGCTACACGCAGCTGAGCTTATTTTCAACTGCAGTAAAAAACAGCGGAAGTTATTCTGCCAACGATTATGGCAGTCCGATCAGGTTTTTCGCAGGAACAATTGCCGATAACACCAGCGTTAAATATGGGTTCAACTATCGCCTGGATTATCCCATAGAAAAACTCTAAACATATAGGAGCTTTTCAAAACTGAAGAGCTCCAATGCGACATGAGGAGATATGCATAAAAAACAATTACAGGAATTCCGTGTTAATTACTTGTTTCTGTTTATTAAAGCATATCTCGTCTCATTTGAAATTCACACCTCATACGCCGCTAAAAACATACAGCCGCAAATTCAGCGGACTCATCATCGTATCCCGTATCGTCTTCTCTATTCTATTCCTTGGTCTGCCGGAATATGCTTCCGCCCAGGTGAACCTTCCTTCAGATACCCTGAAAAAAGATACAACAGTCGCAGATACGGCATTGCTTCAACCTCCTGCAGACAGTTCTTATAAACATTATGATGTATCTGACTTATTGAGGACGATCCTACATCCAAAAGCCAAACCCAATCCCCTGCGTAAGAAATCAGGCATCACCCTGATGCCCAATGTGGCTTACAATCCGAGTATCGGAGCACAGATCGGAATCAAAGCCGTAGCCGGAAGGATATTGGGCAAGGATCCAAATACCTTTATGTCTGTTGCCGCTACCTCAGCCTCTATTACCACAAAGGGAATTATCTACGTCTACCTCAGCCACAATGTGTTCACTCCTGGCAATACATGGAACCTGCAGGGCAGTCTCGTTGCTGCCAAAACTGTCACCCCCGATTTTGGGCTGGGAATAGGACAAGTAGCAACCGGAAGTGAAGCCGACAGGATTTTATCCAATCCAGACCGTAAAGGATATGTGCTCCATGCAGAGTATTATAACTTCAGGGAAAAGATATATAAACAGATTAGGGAAAACCTGTTTGTCGGTGCCGGAGTATCATTTGATATCAGGCGCAACATTGAAGACAGGCAAACGACAGACGAACTGACACCATACAATATCTACAGCGACCGTTATGGTTTTGACAGGGATAAATATATGGCCAACGGACTGTTGTTTAATATGCAATATACTTCGAGGGATAACCAGAACAGGGCTTATAAAGGCATTTATGCAGATGCCGGCGTGCGTATCAACCAGACCTGGATGGGAAGCAGTAAAAGTGCGGTACAGATAAGTACCGACTTCAGGAAATACTGGAGCCTTTCCGCACGTAACCCTGAACATGTTCTGGCCTTCTGGAACTGGGGTTCTTATCTCGTCAGTGGAGCCCTGCCCTATCTTGAACTTCCGGGAACAGGAAAAGACCAAAGTCTTCGCAGTGGTCGCGGATATACCATTGCCTATTTCAAAGGAACAAAATTCTTTTATTCTGAGGTGGAATACCGGTTTCCGATTACCAGGAACAAATTTCTCAGCGGGGTTACCTTCTTCAACATAGAGACAACCAATGATAACCTGGGGACCAAAATCTTCCAGAAATGGCAGCCGGCAGGGGGTGCCGGTTTACGTGTTCTCTTCAATAAGGCCACCCGCACAAACCTTTGCCTGGATTACGCCTTTGGTAAATATGGTGCGAAAGGATTGTTTCTTGGCCTGAATGAAGCATTTTAAATGCCCATCTTAGCTGGCGCATATCAAAGACATAAAAAAAGTCGTACAGAACCAACATCATCGAGTTGGACTGTACGACGTTAATACGACAAGAATACAGGCGCTTAAGCTACAGCCACCTCCCCGAATACTCCAGAAAAAAGGTCAAACGTTTGATTGGCCGCGGCCATGACAATAGCCTCTTCTTCTTCAGTTTGAGCAGCTTCATTCATAATGGCTACAAACTTAGCCCACATCATTCCTGTAGCCTCACCATAACCGGAAAAGAAAGAAACACCTGTGCTTACCCCATACTTCGCCAGCATTTGCACAATGATAGGTCCGCCCATAATAGAACCTTCCATGACGTACATCGCACCCAGTGCCTGCAAGGTATTGGTGATTTCGGGAACAGTTACCACTGGCAGGTCATTTACCTCTGCCCCCAGTGCCTCAATATCTTGTTTCAGATATTCAGCATTCCGACGCTCCGCATGGTCAGGTAATAATTGAGTAGTAAGATACGGCGCAATAGCTATTTCTACAGCATTGAAAAAGGCATAAAAATGTTTGAGTAGCTCTGCATAGTCCGCATGGCTGCGAATCGCTTTTAGTTTGAATATTACTTTTTTTTCCAGCGCCTGATGCCCCGGTTTGGTTACTTCTTTGATGTTTGTACTTAGCATGTTTGAATAGTGTTTAAGGTTGTATTTTTTCTTTAAAGCCTTACTGTTTTAGAAATGTGTATGATGGATGTGAATCATGATCCATTATTTTTTACTCTATAATTGTAATATTTGCACTTATCGCACTCCCCCCTGCATTATAATAACCTGCGGGTATATAATTATAAATCAGTTGCTGGTACACCCCTATTGGAGTGGTATCCGGAACCTTAAAAACAACGCTCTCATTCGTGGCCTGTGTGACAATGAGGTTGGCGGTACTCACAGGGAGGGTAAAGCTACCCAGTTGCGCAGTATTAACTCCACTTAATAAAGTTCCTCCGGTTACGGTAAAAGAATCCCCCCGCTTTAACACTAAGGGAACAGCAAGGGCATTATAAGGAAGTGTAGGCGCAGCATAGACCGCTATCACATCAAATGCATCTGCATAAAAAATGGTATCGGTGTTGCTCACCACCTTCATTTTGTACGTCCCCAATTCAAATGGGACTTTTGTAGTGATGCTGATCTCAGTCAGTCTGGACACGACGGCCTGTGTTTCGACATTCTGGGCATCAATAAAAAACACTTTCGTTTTTTCTAAATTTGGATTAAAATAATCCCCACTGATTGTTACTGATGCACTTTGCAAGGCAAAAACCTTACTATTTCCTGTGCGCAGGCTGGTTTGTCTAATAAACGGCGGAATGGATTTAAGCACAAGCCTGATTTTATAAACTTCAGTGCTGCCATCCTCTGCAGTAACGGTATAAGTTGTCCCATTTTCAAGTTTTACCTCAGTACCGGAAGCAGGTGAAATACGCGCCCTTTCTGCAATATTGATCTGGGGGCTGATATGATCAGGCAGTTCCTGTTCCACAGGCCAGTTGATCACAATTTCATTGTTTGATATAAAACCTTTAAGGGGCTCTCCATGGGCATCTTCCATGTTAAAACTAATGATGTCTTTAAAAGTATACTCCTGGTATTCCTTTTTACAACCTGCAAGGATAATTAACAAAAGGAATAAAGAGGTTATTTTATAAATATGTTTCATGGGGTAATAGCTCTAATTAAATATCTGTTTATTTTGCTTGTACAGTAATGTTCCAATAGGTAGGAACATTCGAAAACTGTTCAAATTGTGCTGTTGGGGCATAAGATCCGGGAGGTACCGATTCTGGTAAACGAATCGTCGCTGAAGTCCGGTCGTAAGAAATAATAGGACATATGACTTTAGTCCCGTTTACCAGTATACTGAATTCCGTAAAGTTGACAAAAATACTGCCGGAGGTCTTTATGGTAAATGTTTCTCCTTGTTTTACCGTTACTGGAAGATAATTTATAGAAGGGCGACCAATAACCAATTGTATTGGGTTTACATTCATGGCCATAAGGGATTGTATTTTTACTTTAAGCTTATAACTGCCTGGTTCCATTGAAGGAGGGATGGCCAGATAGGAAAGTACATAATTCTTTGTTCCATCAGAATTAACGTTGATAGTGATACCGTGGCTGGTGTAAACTACACTTGGTGTCAAAGCCGTTTCGACGTTATCTTCTCCAACCAGAAAAGCCTTTATCTTGGTCGGATCTGCTGTGTTAAAGTTACCACTGATCACCAGCCCCCCTGAACCTATAGCGACTTCTGAAGGGCTGGCGCCAGTCGACAGTTCATTGATAACCAAAGGTGAAATCTGTTGTATTTTAATGATTAATTTATAGACCGTAACAGATTTATCGGCTCCTGTTACCGTATAAATGGTTTTATCATCCAAAACATCAATAGGCAGTAACTCTTCTAAAATACTGGCACCAGTTGCCAGTTTAATAATTGGATCTATGACGTCCAGCTGGTAATAGAAAGGGAGATAAACAGTAATTGTTTTATCGCTTTCATCAATGATGCCAGAAAGTTCACCATCGTAAACAGGAATGGTATAAGATACGATCTTGCTATTGGATTGTTCTGGTGGAGATAGGGTTTCTTTACATGCATTAAACATAGTCAGCATCATCAGGCTGCCTATAAAAACGGTTATTTTGAATTTCATTATTGACAATAATTTTAAAGTGTTGGGTATATAGGCTATTTATTTGATTTCGAATTTTGTGCTCCCTTTCGGAACAATCACATACTCAAAAGTAAAATACATATGTGGGGTGTTTCTAAACCATTGGTCAGGGGTAAATGCATCCTTATAACAGCTAATCATTTTTATTTTGGCATAATCGCCCTTCGCCGTGCGCAATACAACGGTTCTTCTTTCCGGTAAAGCATAAGCAACGTGCATCTTATCATAACTTGAATCGCCCAGAATATTTCCTCCGAAATCATACAGGTACCAGCCTATCCCCTCTCCAAAACTTCCTTCATTATCTGTCCCTATCAGATTTTTACCTGTACGGAACAGGTTATCCGCAGGGACATCCGTCACCTCGGCAAAGGGTTTTTCAAGGATAAGGATCCCCCCCTGCCCAATACTTCCACCACCAAAATTAGTGGCATCCTTCCCATTGTTACCACTTAAAAAACTGTTGTAAAGTCCGCCAAAAGCCAAATCCCAGCGCACGGTCTTAGCGTAAGATGCCCGAACTTCCTTACCTGTTTCCAGGCTAAAATAAACGGTCGCCGGTGTAACCGTAGGATTTGAATCGTCTGTTGGTGCCAGGAAGTTCTCTGTACGCTGAAGCTTGTAATAGGAAACAGCACCAGCCGGTTCTTCCGGCTCGATAACAGGATCGTCATCTTTTGAACACCCTGCAGCCAATACACCGGCAAGCATTAACACGAACATCCATCGAACTGATTGTCTAAATCTTATTTGCATAGTTATATTTATTTTGTATTTAAATTCTTACTGCCATCCTGTTGAACATAGTACCTGAAGGTGAAATAGGGCGCTGGCCAATTCAGGTCCGTTACGGTTGGTGGATTTCCTTTATAGGCATTAACCAATTGGAGTTTCGCATACTTTCCATCAGGCAGGCGAATAGCATAGGTGCGATCCGGGATAGCCTGCATAATGTGGGTATTCAAGCTATAGAAAAACCAGCCATTAGAATTTTCTGATGATGCCCAACCTATTTTATTGGCCGTGCTCTGGTCAAATTCAGTGTCTGAAGGTGCCTGACTCACATTGGCGTAAAGCTGCCCCAACATGATCACTGCACTGGACGCTTCACCTTCGTAACCCGGATTAAATTGATAACTCTTGTCATTTACATATACTTCACTGTTATACGGCCCTGTAAAAGCCAGGTCCCAGTCCCTGCTTTTTAACCATTGCGCGGAATCTGCAGCATTCCTGATCCAGATTTGCTTCTGGTCCCTCAACCGGAACAAGAAAATATAAAAAGGCCTGTTCACCTTCCCGGGTGCACTTGTTCCCATAGCAGCTTCTGTATCGCCTGCCAGGTCTTTAATTACAGTGCTCTTTCCATCTTCAAGCAGTAGGGTTTGGTCTATCGCTTCTTTTTTACAGGCCGTGAGCAGTAGCATTCCACCCAGGAGTATCGACAGTGTTGATTTTAATTGATGCATTGTTATGTGTTTTAAATAGTCATGAAGCTATCATGAACTTGTGTCCATGCGGTTGATTAATCTTTATAAAAGCGGTACGTAAGTCCCCCCAATATCACCCTGCCCGATTGTCCCGGCATTAACGGATCTACATAATCTGCGATGTTATCGGCAGTGAGCCTGACACTCAGGTGCTGGTTGATCAGTTTCTTCTCTATGGCAGCATTGACCAGAAAATACCCCTGTACAAAAGTGTCGTAACGATCAATGAAATTATTGCCATTGCGGTCGCCAAACGGATACTTCCCTCTGTAATTGACCCTGGCATTGATACTGATATCCCAGGGACGGTATACATAAAATATCCTTGTATTGATCATATGTCTGGATCTATTTTCAATTCCCCAGTAGTCCGATGGTTTCGGTGCATATGAATTTCCCGTTGCCGGGTCATGTATATTCTGGCCATAAGGCCAATTGCCCAGACGGATACTATCTTCCACACTCCGGTCTTTCGCAACCAGGTATTGATACCCCGAACTCCATTCCAGGTCTTTTGATAAGTTTACCACGATGGAAGCATCAATCCCTTTATTTACAGCCTTCGGCAAATTCTGGTAGGTATAAATATTACGGTTATTGGTTCCTGTCGCAATCTGTATACTATTGATCTGATTTCTCAAATCATGGTAAAACACACCTGCTTCTATTTTTACCGTTTCTTTCGGCTTCCAGACAAAACCCGCATTGAATGAAGTACTTCGTTCGGCCTTCAGATTGTTTCCCAGCTGCTGAAGCAGGTATTCCCTCACTTCACTGATCTGTCCTTCACGCTGCAATTGTGCCAGTGTTTCTTTAAGCACATCATTTCCAATCACCAGGTAGTTTGCTGTCGGATTATAGAATACCAAATACCTGGTTTTGAAATCTGGTGTTTTAAATCCTGTACCTACACCCGCCTTCAGCGTTAGATTTGGCAGGATATGATAGTGTAAGCCTAAACTTGGATTCAACCTCCCACCGTAATTATTGGTATGGTCATACCGGACACCGGCCAGGGCATCAATTTTTTCATTGAGCTTCCAGTCGCCCTGCAAATAAGCGAATAGATTCACCATATTCCCCGGATTTGTAAGCGCCTCATCGTTCATACGCTCCAGGCTCCCGCCAAGACCGGAAGTAAGTTTGATTCCATTGGACGGTGTATAGGCAAACTGTTGCTCAAACCGGTTAAGGTTTTGCTTAAAAATATCCTGGCTTACCCTGGTATTGCTCTGCTGCCAGGCCACACTCATATCTGAGGAGTAGGTGGTTAAATAATAACGGCTAACACTCTGCAGCCCATTATTGAAGTGATGGTCAAAAGTAAGCGACAGATTTAAATCCTTTTCATCCTGACTATCCCCGGAGACATTTCCAAGGCCGAAATCTTTCGGCATAAATGATTCCCGGAGGGCATACCTGCCACTTATCCCTATGGTACTTTGTTTGGTCAGACGATACCTTGCCCGTCCCTGAACCGCATAATTGTTATAGGGTGGCGAAGTGGTGCCCGACTGAATATAATCTGGATTGGTATTGAACCCATCACTGTGGTAATAATTGGCAGAAACATTTACAGAACCCCGTTGGGAAGCAAAAGGTGTTTCCCCTTCAAGCGTAACATCAAGAATATTCAGACTTCCATAATTTACCGAGGCCACTGCCTGAGGCTGTACAGCACCATGTCGGGTGATAATATTGATGGCACCACCCAGGGCTTCACTACCAAATATACAGGAGGAAGCTCCTTTTATGATCTCAATTCGTTCGATATTGGAAACACTGATTCTCGACAGATCAAAGTTCCCGCTGTTACGTCCCGTCATTGGCTGTCCGTCTATCAGTACCATCACATATTCACTTCCAAATCCCTGCATCTGCACCCCAACAGCCCTGGCACCTCCCCCAATATTGTTTACAATTGCAATTCCGGTTTGTTCTTTCAACACCTCATCCAGCCTCCGGCTGCCCATGAGTTCAATCGTACGGCGGGTAATGATGGTTACCGGCATAGCACTCCTTGTGGCTTTCAGCAAATTGTCCGGTGCCGCTAAGGATCCTGAAATCTCAACTTCTTCAAGATCGCTTTCACCAGGCTCCATACGTATATTTAAAACTGATGTTTTACCGGTTTGAATGACCGCTCTCCCCTGGTAGGTCTTAAACCCAACCATGCTCACCCTGAGCTGGTAGGCTCCTGCATAGATATGCTGAAATAAAAATTGCCCTGTTATACCGCTTTTAAGCAAATGCCGGTCCGGCTCCATTAAAACGGTGGCACCTGGCAATGGTCTGCCTTTCTGGTCGGTTATCATGCCTTGTAAACTACCGGTCGACTGTGCCCGAATGGCAGCTGGGCTGAGGAAAAAAAATATAATAAACAGGAAGTATTTGATCATTTTATATCGTAATGTTGTTGGGCTGAATTATTTTTAATCGTTCTAAATAAACCGCATGCAAATGTTTGAATAGTTTTGATAATTTATTGTATGCAATTCGGTTTATCCTGTATGCAATCCGCTTTTTTTTGTATGCAATACGGTCAAAAAACGGGAAAAGCGAGGTTTGGAAAGAGAGGCAACACCCACAAAAAATTCACACAAATTCATGTATATCAGTTATTTGTAAAACAATTACAATTTTTAACATCCATAAACCCTTGCTTTCGGATTGCATACCTGCAAAATTCCTGATTTGCGGAGCGCAAAATTAAATGCTTGTTTTGCAGCAGAATTGAAATGACATGAAACCACTTTACTGCCTGTTGCTCTTCTGCCTGATATATGGCAAGACCAGAGCACTGCCCACTACGAAAGCACTTCACACGATAGCTCCCCCGGCCAGGATCATCACCCTCGGTGCAGCAATTAGCGAAACTGTTTATGCCCTTGGTTATGGTAGCAGTATTGTGGCCACAGATGTAACCAGCTTATACCCCCAGGCGGTCAAACAATTGCCAAAAGTAAGCCGCAACCGCATCTTATCTGCTGAAGCCCTACTGTCTTTCAGGCCAGACCTGGTATTGGCTCCGGAACAGGACATCACAAAAGAAATACGGTACCAACTAAAGATGGCAGGTATCAGACTGGTTACTTTCAGACAGCAATTCAGTACCAGGGCTGCGATAGATTTCATCCGCCAGGTCGCTATAGCTGTTGGAAACCCCAAAAAAGGACAAGAATTGATCGTCCGTACAGAGAAATCCTTGCAGACCGTGCTCAACCAGGTAAAATTGAACAGCAAAAAAACTAAAAAAGTGCTATTCATTTATGCCCGGGGTACAGGTACCATGACTGTTGCAGGTAAAGGAAGTCAGATAGATGCCATCATTTCGCTAAGTGGCGGTGCCAATGCGGTGAAAGAATTTGCAGAATTCAAGCCCTATAGTACTGAAATGATGGTGAAGACAAATCCAGATGTTATCCTCCTTTTTGATTTTGGGCTCAGCAGTCTCGGGGGAATGAAATCAATATTAGAAATGCCTGGTGTATCCGGCACCAATGCCGGTAAAAATAAAAACATTATACAGGTAGACGGACCCTTAATGGTCAATTTCAGCACACGACTTCCGGAAGCCATAAAAGTACTGAACGAAAAATTATATTAAGTGCTACGGAATGAAAAGAAAGTTTATTTATATCATACTCATCTTGTCCCTGGCCCTGGCCATTTGCTTCTCGCTCGCCATGGGTGCCATGCAGATCCCCCTGAATGAAGTATTGGTGATGCTGGGAAACAAACTGGGCGTATGTTCACAAACCGTAGCGCCTCCATATGAAACCGTACTGTACCTCGTACGCTTGCCAAGGGTCTTATTGGGTTTATTTGTGGGCGCAGCATTGGGCATTTCCGGCGCGGCCATACAGGGCATATTTCGCAATCCCCTGGCAGAACCCGGTTTAATTGGAATTTCTGCCGGGGCATCCCTGATGGCAGTTCTGGTTATTGTGCTTGAAGTTACCTTACTTTCCAGCCTCTCTGCTCTTGTTGGTTATTATCTCGTGTCCATCGGTGCTTTTCTGGGCGCCGCTTTGTCGGCCACCCTGGTTTACCGCTTGTCAAAAAATCAAGGCAGGCCAAATATTACCACCATGTTGCTTGCGGGGATAGCGATAAATGCATTATGTGGCGCCTTAACAGGGCTAATTACTGCCAATGCTGATGAACAACAACTCCGGACCATTACTTTCTGGATGCTGGGCAGCCTGGCAGGGTCTACCTGGCAAACCTTATTTTCAGTCTTGCCTTTTATACTCATTCCCTTGATACTCTTACCACTCCAGGGCAGAAAACTGAATGCCTTTGTACTCGGAGAAAAACAGGCTGACCAGCTGGGAATGCGTACTTCGAAAGTAAAACTCAGGGTGGTTATCCTCTGTACCATGGCAGTGGGGGCATCGGTGGCAGCATCCGGAATCATCGGATTTGTGGGACTGCTGGTGCCCCATATGACCCGGTTGATAGGTGGTGTGGATAACCGTTATGTATTGCCCGCTTCCGCATTAATGGGCGCTTTAGTCCTTTGCCTCTCCGATCTTCTGGCCCGCATGCTTACTGTTCCTATGGAACAGCCGATTGGCGTAATCACCGCCTTAATTGGCAGCCCTGTTTTTCTGTACATCCTTTTAAAAGACAAAAATGCTAAAAGTTGAATCAGTAAGCTATAAAATTGGCAACCGCACCATTATAAACGGCGTAACCCTCTCCTTGAGAAGAGGGGAATTGCTGGCGATTACAGGAGCAAACGGAGCGGGAAAATCGACCCTGATCAGTCTTTTAAATGGAGAGAATCTCCCCTCTGCAGGAAAGATCATCTTCGATGGAAAATCACTTTGCACGTATAAACCTGAAGAACTGGCCAGAAAAAGAGCCACACTAAGTCAGCATAATGCCGTTAACCTATCCTTCAGCATCGAAGAGATTGTCATGATGGGCCGTTATCCTTACTTTACCGGGAAGGCCAGAAAAGAAGACTATACCGCAGTAAATGAAACACTGAGTGTATGTGGGTTAACGGGTTTTGCTTCCCGGTCCTACCTCAGCCTATCCGGCGGGGAACAGCAACGCGTACAACTGGCAAGAATACTTGCCCAACTGTGGGACCAGCCCGGCGGATTACTCTTACTGGATGAGCCAGTGGCAGGCCTGGATCTGTTATACCAACAACAGACGCTGTCTATTGCCAAAGCATTAACCAGAAAAGGCTTTATGGTCGTGGCCGTACTGCACGATTTAAACCTTGCAGCCCAGTATGCCGACCGGATCCTGATGTTAAAAGACGGACGCAGATGGAAAGATGGAAGTCCGGCCCAAGTGTTGAACCAATTGGATATCTACAGTGTATTTGGCCTTGAAACAGAAGTAATTATGAATGCCAAAACCCTCACACCTTACATTATTGCCAAGGAAATCAGAATGGCCGCCGACGAATTCAATTCAATGATCACAAAAGAGATACAAATAAACACGCCATCTATTTAGAAAGAATATAAACAATAAAGTATCTTTGGTTCCTTATCCCTTTCCTCATAACCATAGCCATGATCGTAAAAAGCAAGATAGAAGGATTAAATGAATGGCTCTTTATAGAGGATATACCGGATGCTTTTACCCCAGGAAATACAATTGGTGAGAAAAAAGTAACCATTGAACGCTCCCCTATAAAAATGGTTAACCACCAGCTGACCAGCGGCGGACTTTTTTTAATGTACTCAGAAATGAAATTTACTGAGAATGTACGCATTTATACTGCAGTAGAAGGGGAAACCGTGACCAGTCATTTTATCTTCTATCATCCCGCATCAACCAAAAGAATTTCCCCTTACAGCGGTGGAAGCAGGCACAACATCCGTTTTATTCCATCATCAAGTGCCACCTACGAACTCAAACCTGGCATTGATTACACCTATTTTATGATGGTGATTTCTAAGGAATACTATTATAAATTAATAGACCGCCACTCCTCACTTCATGAAGATTTTGTACAGGAAATAGATAAAGGCTTATCTGCATCTTATGGAGCACAGGATATGCTCGTCACACCTGAAATGCACCGTATCATTTCAGAGCTCCGGGAGGATAAAAAAACCGGAGAACTCAGAAGATTGCATACGGAAGCCAAGGTATTGGAACTCCTCATTTACCAGATCGAACAGCTGAACAATGAACAACCGGAAGCAGGTAAACTGCTAAGGGATGCCGATATCGACAAATTGGAACGCGCCAGGATTATTCTGGAAACGCGCTTCGCCGATCCCCCTACCCAAAAAGAACTGGCGCAGGAAGTCATGCTGAACGAATCTAAACTCAGAAGGGGTTTTAAAGAATACTTTGCCACGACCATATACGATTATATCACGCGCTTGAGAATGGAACTCGCGAAAAATTTGCTTCTCGAAGAACGCAAAACGATCTATGAAGTTACCCTGATTACAGGCTTCCGGCATCAGGCGAATTTTAGTATTGCCTTTAAAAAGTATTTTGGAATATCGCCAAGTGATATCAGCGGACTAGGAAATACAGGGTAATGACACGGAGAACTGGCTCCCCCTGATGCTCCATCAGCAATGAACCCCTAAACAAATAACATTTGGGCTTTTAAACAAAGTCTCATAGGATTATTTGAATTACATTTGCCCTGTCCGTCATAGCTGATGGATTTTTTATCTCATGAGATTACACAAAACACTAAAGAGAACTATGGTCACAATTTTCTTAGCCATCGGAATAATGGCTTTAATTATTTATTTATTCATGCAGCAGGCATCTTTCGGTAAGGCCCCTTCCGGAGCCAGGCTGGAAAGAATAAAAAAATCGGCACAATACCACGATGGTGCCTTTCAGAATCAGTCACCTACCCCAACATTTACCGGAGGAGGCACTTTCTATACGGTATTCAAAGATTTTCTGTTCGGCAAACATGAACGCAAATCTCCTGATTATACCCTTCCATCAATTAAAAGAGACCTCCATGTTCAGCCCTCCTCAAAACCAGAGATCACCTGGTTCGGCCATTCCTCCTATCTCCTTCAGGTCAACGGGATGAACATACTGGTAGATCCCGTATTCAGTGGAAGAACCTCACCAGTGAGTTATGCAGGTACCAAGGCTTTTAATGGTGCAGATATCTACCATGCAGAAGATATGCCGAAAATTGATGTGCTGGTGATTACCCATGACCATTATGACCACCTGGATTATGAAACCATTTTAAAACTAAAAGATAAAATCGGTACCATCGTGACCTCACTTGGCGTAGGTGCACACCTGGAATATTGGGGCGTTCCTGCCAGCAAAATCAGGGAACTGGACTGGTGGGAAACAGCTTCGATCAATTCCACCACTACCTTTACAGCAGCACCGGCAAGACACTTTTCCGGCAGGGGCCTGGTACGCAACCAAACCCTGTGGTCGTCCTTCATCTTTAAAACCAATGGATACAGTATTTATATGGGTGGAGATTCAGGTTACGACCAGCATTTTGCAAAAATCGGCAAGGAATACGGGCCATTTGACCTGGCCATCCTGGAGGATGGACAATACAATGCCTATTGGGCCAATATCCATATGATGCCGGAAGAAACAGCCAAAGCTGCACAGGATCTGCAAGCAAAAGTATTGCTTCCCGTGCACTGGGGTAAATTTGCCCTGGCTACACATACCTGGGACGAATCTATCGACAGGGTATTGAAAGAAGCAAAAGTATTGAACCTGGAAGTGATCACCCCACTGATTGGGGAAAAGGTCATACTGGATAGTATATTGCCTGCCAAACACTGGTGGATTAAAGAGCGGCCTTAACCCTCCTGCGTCTTTTCATCTGGAGTTTTCCGGATGAAAAGGCCCAGTAAACCCACAACAGGATACACAGCAGCAAAGCTGTATTCGGCCAGAAAAACGACAGGGCAAAAGCAGCGAAATAAGTTGGCATCCCATAAAGATACGTATTCCTGATCTCAAGGATCGACTGGTCATCGATATCAGGCCGCAGCAAACTCCTGTCCCTGCTGGCCAGAAACCACAGTAGATTGAAGGAGAGATTCATCAGTACAAATAATCCCGTGTAGAGGGTAATGCTTAGCTGCTGTGCCTCAGAATGGTAAAACCTCGCCAGCAGATTGGTAGGAAAGGACACGCAGGTCACCAGAAACAGAATCAGCCCATTGGCAAACATCAGTCCCGTGTTTCTCCTGTAAATTTGCTTAAAGAGCTTGTGGTGACTCACCCAGACAATAAAAATGCTGAAGAAAGAGATGACAAAAGCCATATAACCAGGCCATTGCGCCGACAATTCGCGCCATAGGGCAGTACCGTTCATCCCTTCCTTCAACTCCGGAACATGGAGATCAAGGACGAGTAAAGTAATTCCAATGGCGAATACACCATCACTGAAGCCTTCAATCCGGCCCGTTTCTTTTTCCATGTGATTTCCAGTCTTTATTGTTTGTTCCAAATGTCCGCATACCGCTCCGCATGTCTTTTGAACTGCGCGTGTACATATACACACATCGGTATCACCTTGAGCTGATTGGCTCTTACATATTCCACCATTGCATTCAGCAGCAACCCGGCATATCCTTTCCCTTCCCTTGCAGGCTCAACCTCTGTGTGGTATACCGTTAAATTTCCGGCAGAGATATCAAAAATCATCTCTCCCTGTTTTCCTTCTTCATCAAAAATTTCAAAGGCATTCGGCCCTTCGGGCGGCATACTTAACCTAACTTCAGGATTTTCCATAGCTGTATTATTTTCGTGTAAAAATTGGTTTTCATCAGGATGAAGCGGCACTGTCCTTCGTATACAAATAGCAAACTGCCATAGCAAGCCCTGGAAGAACTACAGCTACCAACCCGAATTGTTTCCCAAAAAAAGCACCCAGCAGACAGCCGGCCAGGAACCCGCCAATAGTGATCAGCTGGTTCTTAAAGCTGGCCAGGATATTTACATCTTTCAGACGCGTACCGATCAGGCTACACAGATCCAGTGAAGCCTGCGTCACATTTCCGGTCATCATGGTCGTCGGACCATACGTAGCTTTGCTGAACAGCTTTCCAAAAGCATTCTGGAACCCCATCGCAACCACCACCAGCATCGTGACCACATACATCGGCCAGCTCAGCTGTGCCCCTTCCAGGTAACCTGAAAAATAAGCCAGTACCCCGGCAAAGATAAGCAGCAAGGCTTCGCAGAAAAGTAGCAGGGGTCTGCGGACAGAGCGCTGTCCTATCCATCCCCCAAGCATCACGGCAGCGACAAAAACAGGAAAAGTGAGCAGCTTGATCCATGCATCTGCTTCAGAGCCTTTGATCATCTGATAGGCAAACGTGATGAAATTTCCGGTCACATGTGCAGAAAAAATCCTGTCCGCCGCAACAAACGTTACGGTATCGCAAAAACCCGCGGCTGCTGTAAGCATTAATGTGACAAACCAGATATGCTGTTTATGATCTTCCATGTGTATGATTTAAATAAGTTTATGATAAATGTGCCCTTAACATCCAGGCCATCTTTTCGTGTTTCTCCATTAATCCTGTGATATAATCACTGCTGCCTGCATCATGAAGTGCATTCGCATAGCCATTGATGTTTTCACGCAAATGGATAAGGATACTTTCATGATCTGCAAGTAAAGCCCTGATATGCCCCAGGCTGTCATTTGCATGTCTGCTCTCTTCAGTCAGGTGCGTCAGCTGCAAAAACTCTTTCAATGATCCCGGCGCATAATGCCCCAGTGTACGGATGCGTTCTGCCACCTCATCCACGATCTCGTCCAAAGCAGTATACTGCTCCTCAAAGAACTTATGTTTATTGTAAAAATCCGGGCCTTCTACATTCCAGTGTGCTTTTCTTGTTTTTGTGTACAATACAAACTCGTCTGCGAGTATTTTACTTAATGAGTGCGCCACTGCTTCCAGGTGCGCAGGCTTAATGCCAATTGTAATTTCCATTTTAATCTATTGTTTAATTTCCTGTTATGCTTAATAAATTCTGTACTACTTAGTAACTGTAAAAACTGTTGACCAACCACTGATCAATGGAATACGTTCCTGGTCCGATAATGAGCAGGAACAACATCGAAAGGGTGTACATATAAGGCACATCCCTCACCTCCGCCGAATCATTGCGGTGAACCACAAAATAACCTATTGCCGTAACACCAATACTCGGCAATAACATCAGCCGCGTACCCAGTCCCAGCATCACCACAAAGGGGACAATGGTATCGGAAAATGTAGCTACCAAGCCGTTAAGCTTCTCCGGTAGTCCCAGGGGATTGGGAACGTGTTCTTTCTCCCCGTTTTCCAGCCTGAACTTTTTCAATCCATGTACCCGGAATAGTTCCAGCATGAGCAATACCCTGAATACCAGCACCGCCATATTGTTCCATGATGACCCCAGGTCCGATTCCAGTATCATTTTAATTATCTGTTCCATAACGTTTAAAAGGCAAAACATGAACAGCCCAGGGCACCCCAGAAAGCTGTATAATTATTTACAGGAACATTGCTTTTCCTTACCGCTTCATGGGCATGACCATGAACATCGCAGCTACCCACACAAGAATGAATGGTACTGGCCACTACGGGCTGTAACTGACCGCCATTGTAACCGTTGTACAGGGCTACGGGCGACCAATCCGGAAGCACCGGGATTTTCGGAGGGGAGAAGGAAGAGAAATCATCTTTCGCATACACAACTTTTCCACCAACTACAGTCAGAACTGATTCTATACCTTTGATCGCTTCGTCTTCAATCTGGAAATAATCTGCCGTTAATACCGTCAGATCGGCGAACATGCCTACCTTGATATCTCCCTTTTTTTCCTGTTCATTAGAGAACCAGGCACTACCCCTGGTATATAATTCCAGCGCAGCTTCCCTACTCAGTTTGGTATCGGTATAAATCTGCTGTCCCCCAATGGTTTTCCCTGCAGAAAGCCAGTACATAGATACCCATGGATTATAACTGCTTACCCGCGTGGCATCAGATCCACCTCCTACCGGCACGCCCATTTCCATCATTTTCTTCACCGGAGGGGTTTGCGCTGCTGCAGCTACCCCATAGCGGTCGGTAAAATACTCACCCTGGTACGCCATACGGCTCTGGATGGCAATACCACCGCCCAATGCTTTTACACGTTCAATATTCCGCTCATCAATGGTCTCCGCATGGTCAAAAATCCAGGGCAATCCCGCAAAAGGAATATCCTGGTTTACCCTTTCGAAAACATTCAGGAAACGGCTGATGCTTTCATTATAGGTGGCATGTAAACGGAAAGGCCATCTTTTTTCCACCAGCAAGCGCACTACCTTTTCCAGTTCTGCTTCCATATTTTCAGGCAGGTCGGGTCGCGGCTGCAGGAAATCCTCAAAATCTGCCGCAGAGAATACCAGCATCTCCCCTGCACCATTGTGACGGTACATGTCGTCACCCTGATATAGTTCCACCGAATTCGTCCAGTTCTCGAAATCTTCGAATTCCTGTTGAGGTCTTTGTGTAAACAGGTTATAGGCAATACGTACGGTTAAAAGTTTATTCTCATTCAGTTCGTTTACCACCTTATAATCGTCCGGAAAATTCTGGAAGCCACCCCCTGCATCAATGACGCTGGTGATGCCAAACCTGTTCAGCTCCGTCATAAAATGGCGGGTGGAGTTGACCTGGTGTTCCAGGGATAATTTTGGTCCCTTGGCCAGGGTGGAATACAGGATCATTGCATTGGGACTGGCAATAATCAGCCCTGTAGGCTCTCCGGATGAATCTTTCTGGATCACTCCTCCTGCCGGTGCAGGGGTGTCCCTGGTATAACCAACAGCACGTAGAGCTGCCCTGTTCATAAAGGCACGATCATACAGATGAAGGATAAACACCGGTGTATCCGGGGCTATCGCATTGATTTCTTCCAATGTCGGCATCCTTCTTTCAGCAAACTGAAATTCAGACCAGCCCCCCACCACCCGTACCCATTGCGGAGAAGGTGTGCGGTCTACCTGTTCTTTCAACATCCTTAGCGCATCGGCCAATGATGGCACTCCGTCCCAGCGCAGTTCCAGGTTATAGTTCAATCCACCTCTGATCAGGTGAATGTGTGAATCGTTAATCCCCGGTACTACCCTTTTCCTCTTCAGGTCAATCAGCTTCGTCGAACTGCCGGAAAACTTCATCACCGCATCGTCACTCCCGAGTGCAATGAACTTACCATCCTGAATGGCTACCGCAGTCACCGGTTCTTTATATGTAGCAATGGTATGAATTTTACCATTAAACAGAATCATATCCGCATTCATGTTATTAATTTTTAATGATTTCCAAATCGGTTAATTGTTGAAGCCCGCAATCGCTTCACTGATTCCCTCACCGGCAATGTTGAAAAAAGAAGGTCCTGCAAGTAAGACGATCTTCTTGAGTGGCTTGGAATGGTCCATTTGTTTGCCTTTCAACCAGGCTTGTGTGCGGTAAGCCGTTAAAGCACCCCTGACAACATTCCCCGCCACCAAAGCCGTCGGCGAATCTATCCCCGCATCCTTCAGGTCACTTGCCAGTGCGAAGCTCTCCACGCCAATTTTCAGGGCTTCCCTCATGGCCACACGCCCAATGGAAATCATGAGCTCGGGAGCAAACTTATTCCGGTCCCCCAGGCCAATCAGCAACAGGCTTTTGCCTCCTATATATCCTTTCGGCGGATGAATCAGCAGGGTTTCGAAAGCCTGCCCGGAAAACCTGCCTGATTTGCGCAACTCCGTCAGCAATCCCTTCAGGTCATGGTCCAGGTGGACCAGCCCGTTCAGTGCCGGCGGTAAAGCAGGCGGGGAATTGTAGATATCATTCTCCGTATATTCAAAAACACAGGCCACCTGCAAAGGCGTAACCTGTGCGGAGGGGCCTTGTACTACTCCTTCAATGGCTATTCCGTCCACTGTGCCCCATACTTTTGACGTTCCTACTGCAGTAGTCTGCTGTGCGTTTATACTCCCGTAAAAACCTGTAAACAGGATGCTGAAGCTCAATAACCTCAGTGTTTTAAAGGATAAAAAGGTGATCGCATGATCATTAAATTTCATATGCGGATTTTTTAAGGTGAATTAAAATTTAAAAGCGATACGGGTATTTATAAATAACCCGTTCTGGGCATCAGGAATGATATCATTGATAAATGCCCCGGTATCGAAATATTGTATACCTACATTCAGGTTTAAAAATTTATTTAGGCTATAGACGGCACTCGCCAGGTAACCTGTACCAATGTACCGTTTAGAAGAAGAAGATCCTGGCAGGTTGAATGTGCCGCTGGGACGGTATACCCCATCCTGTAAAGCATATCTCCAGTTGAATACCACATCCAGCTGTACCATCAGTGCATTGCTGAGATTCAGTGAGGCATAGGGATGGATGTCGATCAGGTTAACCGGCCCAATCTGTGGATTAAACCCAAAATAACCACCCTTGGGATAAAGGGGATTAAAGGTTCCCAGCCTGCCGTCGCCGGAATTCGCATCTCCGGAGATATAGTCATTTCTCAGGTTGATCTTTGGCTTCAGTGCCGCATTTTCAAAAGAGTAGCCCAATTCTGCGGAAGCTGTCCAGGCCCGGATATTTCCCGAAGCAAATGTGCCGAACTGGTAAGCCCCTTCAAAGTTATAGATGAATCCCCCGCCCTCTTTCCAGATCCGTGTACCCACCGTATGCCGGCGTTCCTGGCCTGCCCCTTCTTCAAATACAGATTCATTTCTCCGGATGCCAAGGTAATACACGTCCAGGTTAGCTGATTCCGGAAGAATGATCCGGGCATAACTTCCCCAAAGGTTCAGTTCTTTAGAACGTGTATTGTCAAAGCGCCCAGGATTAATCGTGTCGGCATACATCACAAAAGCATCTACCGACAGGTTTTTAGCTGCGAATTTCAGCTTTGCACCTGTAAAATAGAGCCTTGCATTCGGGCCTTCCCTTACAGAAACCAACCGTCCGGAACCATAATCTATTTCCTGCCTGCCTACCCTTAGCGTGATTTTTTGATCTCCCCTGCTATAGGGCACGAAGTCAACAAATAGATTCTGGACGTTCATGGCGTCTTTATCAATAGGTCGCGATCCGTTTTTGCGTCCTCCCTGTAATGCACTTCTCATTTGCCCAAAAATCCTGACCCGGCTGCCCAGGTGAAGATCGGCATGGATATCATAGCGCTGCAGCAGGAAGTTATTGTGCCCGATTCCTGTTCTGCCCCAATCTTCATTGTCAAAGGCCACATATTCCAGCCTGGCCTCCCCACCAAAAGACACATAGGCAGACGCTTCCTTATTCAGGGGCACAAATTTTATGCGGTTATAAAATCCCGATGAAGAATCGCGCAGTGCACTGTAATCTTCATCGTATCTCATCAGTTTAAAACTTTGTGCATCAGCAATGCTCAGCTTAAGCAAGCCAAGGAGGAGGAAAAGGAGTATTTTAGGCTTTGAAAATTGGGGCATACAGAATTTATGGTAAAAATGTTTCAGGTATTGACGGTAAACTTTTAGTGTTTAACCATTTTATGCGCATACTGGATACCAAGGCCGTAACCTGCACCATATTTTTTCATCAGGTCGGTTACCGCCACATAAGTTTCAGTTCTTGCCCAGTCACGCTGAAGCTCCAGGATATACTGTACTGAAGTAACCGGCTTCACTCCTGCATGCACCATTCTTTGTACCGCACGCTCATGTGCTTCAGTACTCACATCACCACAGGCATCTGTGATGACAAAAACATCATAACCTTCATCCATAGCAGAAAGTGCAGGTCCAACAATACATACCCCTGTCCACAATCCTGCTAGCACCAGTTTTTTCTTCCCTGTTCCTGTAATCGCTTGATACGCCGCTTCGTCCTCCCAGGTGTTCATTGAGGTCCTGTCGATATAAGCTGAGGTCTCCTGAGGATAAAATTCTTCCACTTCAGGAAATACCGGACCAGCGAATGAATCTTCCATCACTGTAGTCACAATCGTCGGTACATTGAATATTTTCGAGGCACCGGCAATGATGGCCACATTCGTGCGAAGTTCAGTGATAGAAATACTTTTCGTTGCAAAAGCCATTTGACCTTCAAAGTCGATCAGAACCAGGGCATGGTTCTCTGGTGATAATAAATTCTGTGATGGTTTCATAAATTATATATTTTTTGATCCGGAAGGCCAAGAAGCATACCACAGACACATCACCCTGTAAAACAACATATTAAAAAATAAAAGCCCTGATTTTACTTACTTTATATCGCCAATTCACGAACATCCGGCGTAAATTCCCTACTTTTATCCCCCATGAAGGATCTAAGCACACCGGTTTCTGCTGAGTCACCGTTCAAAGAAAAAGCAGCTCCCCTCAACCGTACCGCATATACTGAAAGAGAAACCGATATTCTTCTTTCCCTGAGCAGTGCCATTGCGACCATAAGGAATAAAACTGATCTTTTTAAGGTGATTGACCAAAAACTGAAAACACTGTTTTCCTTTGAAGAATTTGTCATCTGTACCATTAGTGAAGACCGGCTTACCCATAGTGCTTTTTTATACAACCAGCAGGAAAGTTTCCAGAACAAACCCGGAATCTCCCCCCGTTCCAATAAAAGTTACCCTCTGGATGATGGCTTGTGCCATCTGCTCCAGGCAACCGGGGGGCCAGAGGTCTACAATGTTGATCAGGTGATGCAATGGGACCATACACCACCCTGGTTAAGCTTCTGGCAGCAAATGGGGATCAAAGAAATGATTGGTCTTTGTCTGTCAGACGAACACGGCCCAACCGGATTTTTCTATATTTTCTCCAAAGAGGAAGGTGCAGTGCAGCACCTGTATTACCGCCTGCTTAAAAATATCGGTCAGCAGATTGGTGTGGCGGTATCTAATATCCGCGCCAACGAAAAAATAGAAGAGCAGCTCCAGCAGATTAACCTGTATAAACAGCAGCTGGAAGGAGAGAAAATATACCTGGAAGAACAAATCAATACTTCCAATAACTATACAGACATCATTGGCCAGAGCACGGCCATCAAAAAAGTATTCCACCTCATCGACCAGGTGGCGCCGGCCGACAGTACGGTACTCATCACCGGGGAGACCGGAACCGGAAAAGAGCTTGTCGCCCGTGCCATCCATAAGGGCTCGCTGAGGAAGAAAAAATTACTGATCAAGCTCAACTGTGCTACCCTACCACAGGCTATGGCGGAAAGCGAGCTCTTCGGACATGAAAAAGGAAGCTTCACCGGCGCAATAGACCGTAAAATCGGGAAATTTGAACTGGCCAACGGCGGTACCCTCTTTCTGGATGAGATCGGCGAGCTCTCTCCTGAACTACAGGCCAAACTGCTGAGAGCCCTGCAGGAAAAAGAAATTGAACGCATTGGCGGTAAATCGGTTATCCATACCGACGTCAGAATCGTTGCCGCCACCAACCGCAATCTGCTGGAAGATGTACGGGCAGGTAAATTCCGGAGCGACCTGTATTACCGGCTGAATGTATTCCCTATCCAGCTTCCCCCGCTCAGGGACAGGAAGGAGGATATTCCTGCATTAACCAAACATTTCCTGGCCCACTTTGCCTGGAAAACCGGAAAAGAAAAGAAAGCCATCAATGCCCTGATGGTAAAAAAGCTGAAGAACTATTCCTGGCCGGGAAACATCAGGGAACTGGAACATGTAATGGAGCGAAGCATTCTCCTTACAACCACAAAAGTCATCACAGAGGTCTACCTTCCGGAAATAGAAATGCAGGAATTGAACGGTAGCTCCGCAGCTTTAGCCGTCAAAAGCATTGAAGAAAATGAACGCGACCATATCCTGGAGGTCCTGAAACGCTGCAAAGGAAAAATATCGGGTAAAGGCGGCGCGGCAGAATTGCTTCAGGTACCTGCAACAACCCTCAATTCAAAGATGAAAAAACTGAAAATTAAAAAAGGGCTCGTGTTACCATCGTAAATCCACGGTATATCGTCAGTCTCTGCAATCATCCATTCACAACATTTTAATTAACAGCAGTTTAACTACTGGTATTTTTATTGCAGGCAGTCCATACAGCGCCATTCCCATGAAAGAAACGATTTTAATTGTAGAAGATGAATTTATAGTAGCCAACGACCTGCGGATCATGCTGGAAAAAGCGGGATATACCGTCTGTGGGATTTCACCTTCTGTGAACAAAGCGCTGGAGGTCATTGCCACAGAGAAACCCGGCTGGGTATTGCTTGATATCTTTCTGCAGGGAGACAAAACGGGCATTGAACTGGCCGGGAAGCTCCACGAACTGGACATCCCTTTTATCTTCATCTCCGCCAATACCAACCAGGCTATCCTTGAAGCTGCCAAGGCGACACTCCCTTACGGTTTCCTGGTTAAACCTTTCCGGGAAAAAGACCTGCTGGTGATGCTCGACATTGCACACTACCGTCACAGCCAGGGCATAAAATATAATTTTCAGCAGGAATCCGGAATTGATCAGAAGCTGGAACTCATCCTGGATAAAAATGAACACTACCAGGAGAAACTGAAACAGGTATGTCAGGTCTTATCGGCCGTTATTCCATTCGACTTCATCCGGTTCAGCAAGATAAATCCGGAGACTTCACCGCAGGATATCCAGCTGTATAAATCAGACAATAGCTATGAAATACCGGATTCGGAACAGTTGATGAAATTGATGAATATTGCACCGAGGGAATATAAATCCAGGAACACCGGGGCTTTTGATGGAAAGGACAAGGTCATATTTAACGGATATGCCTTCAGGAAATTCAGAATGGACAACCCCTGTGCAAAAGTACTTTCCGATCATTTTCAGCTTCAGTCTGCTTTTCTAACCCGCCTCAGCATACCCGGTGCCGGAGCATACCAGATTGCGTTTTTTTCCAGGGCTCCGGATAGCTATAACCAGGTGTATGCAGAACTGATCCATCAGCAGGAGGAACTCCTCAGCATCATCATCAGCCGGCTCGTGGTCAACAAGGAACAGGCGAAACCATTAAAGGCAGATACGCTTAAACATCCCTTAGTCAAAATGGCGGAGCCTGAAAATAGCTTTGAAGGCATTATCGGGAATAGTCCCCTTCTCCAGGCAGTATTCAGGAAAATTGAACTGGTCGCCCCGGATGAGACTTCAGTGCTCATTCTTGGAGAAAGCGGGACAGGTAAGGAAAGAATTGCACAAACCATCCACCAGCTGTCACCACGCAAACTGAAACCAATGGTGACCGTCAACTGCGCTGCCCTTCCCTTTTCCCTGATTGAGTCGGAACTCTTCGGTTATGAAAAAGGTGCCTTCACCGGGGCAAACGAAAGAAGGATCGGCAAGTTTGAACAGGCCGACGGAGGCTCCGTTTTTCTTGATGAGATTGGCGAGCTCCCCCTAGAGGCACAGGTAAAGCTGCTCCGTGTCCTGCAGGAAAAAGAAATTGAGCGGATTGGCGGTACAAAAACAAGGAAAATTGATGTAAGGATCATCACCGCCACCAACAGGAACCTGGAAAAGGAAGTGGCAGAAGGCCGGTTCCGTCTCGACCTGTACTATCGCCTCAATGTGTTCCCTGTCGAACTCCCTTCCTTACGCCAGCGCAAGGAAGATATTGAACTGTTAACCTTACATTTCATCGGGAAATTCGGGCAAAAGAACAACCGGAAGGTATCAGGGATTGCAGCGAAGGCACTGGAGCGGATGAAGGGATACGACTGGCCTGGAAATATCCGTGAACTGGAACACCTCATCGAAAGGAGTATACTGATGAGTACAACGGAAGAAATCCAGGACATTGATATTCCTGCAACAACTGCAGCCTTGCCCCATCAATCTGCTCTCCCGGAGGAAGAACAAAGCATTATGACCCTTGAGGAACTGGAACGGGCACATATCATCAAAGTGCTGAAGCATTGCAACGGGAAAGTCTCCGGTCCCGGCGGTGCAGCAGAATTGCTTCATATCCCCTCCACCACATTAAATTCCAAGATTAAAAAACTGGGAATTACTTTTGAATATACCCAATAGCTCAACACCGGCACCATGGCAGCACAGCTTAAAATGCTTATTTTTTATATCTTCCTGCAGCTTTCCTACCTGACGCTGTTCGCGCAGACTGAACTGAGGTATTCGCTGGCAGACCTTAAAAATCAACTGCAAAACAGCAGTGACAAAGCCCTTACAGCTACTCTCAATGCCAGGATCAGCAATTTCTATATCCACAATAAAATAGACAATAAAGTCAGCCGGGATAGTGCCATGTACTATGCACAGCATGCTTTAGAGGTTTCTGAAAATTTAAATAAACAACTGAAAGACAAGCTCTACTTATCGCTGACTGAAGTATATCTTTATAAAAACGAACCCAATAATGCGCTCACGGTAGCCGCATCCATGTCGCCCCTTACCAGGATAAAAATCATGATCAGTACAGGTGCATATTACCTGTATAAACAGGAAGAACACAGGAACGACCTGGATAGTGCCATTTACCTGTTAAAAAAAGCCATTACCCTGAGCAGGAATCTACGGAACCAGCCCCTGCAGCACGAAGCGGAACTGTATCTCTATGATGCCCTGGAAGAATATGGAAACCACGAAGGATTCCGCCGGGGCATGGAATCACTGATCAAACGGGCAGAGGAGTCGGACGATTTCCTGTGGGCTGCTTCTGCCGTATCCAGAATGGGCGACCACCAGCCCAATGGGACGAAAAAACTCGACTATTACCGGAAGGCCCTGGAACTGTTCTCCAGGGCAGGAGAAAAGGCAGAAGAAACCAACATGATCAAAGCCATTGGTGATGTGCTGTTGAATATGGGAAAACTTCAAACCGCAGAAAGCTACCTCCTGGATGCTTTACGCCGGTACAAAGCCATGGGGTACCAGAACCTGCAGTACACTTATGATTTGTTGTCGATTGTCAACCGGACCAAAGGAGACCTGAATACCGCCCTGTCCTATGCTATACTGTCGATAAAAACAATGGAGCATACCGAAAGCAATGCTTCTGCCGGGTACTTTTATAGTGGTCTCGCCAATATCTATGCAGAGCTGGGCAATACTTCCGAAAGCATCAACTATTACGAAAAGGCCTATGAAAATATCCAGCCCCAGGAATACGACCCCAAGTTAAGCGTATTGAAATTATTGTCGGAACAATTGCTGAAAAAAGCTCAGGTAAAAAAAGTCTTTAGCCTGGTCAACACCGCAAAAAAGGAACTGCGGATTACCGCACTGGGCAATGAAATCATTGCAGGAATTATCGGCAATGCACACTATGCCAACGGGGACTATGCCAAAGCAGAAGCCAGTTATAAGCAAATGATTAAATGGGAATCACGTACCGAGTTCAATCCCTTTCAGTCTGCAGAAAGCTTCAATACCCTGGCAGGCTTTTATATTTCACGTTCCAGGTACACCCAGGCACGGCCTTTTCTCAGCAAAATCCTTCAACTGCCCCAGGGTACCTACCCCCCTTCCAAACTGAAAATGGTCTATTACCAGTTGTACCAGACAGATTCTGCCGGAAATGACCCCACCGCAGCATTGGCGCATTTTAAAAGCTATAAACAACTGAACGACTCAGTGCTCCATGCGGCAAACAATAAAAACATGCAGCAACTGCTGGTAGAATACCAGACCGACCAGCGGGAAAAAGACAATGTCCTGCTAAGGAAGGAAGCCAACCTGCAGCACAGCAAACTGGCACAGGCACAGCTCATGACCAAATTAACCGTATCCATCCTGGTCGCCATGCTGATTATCGCGATGCTGGTATATTTCAATTACCGGAACAGGCAGGAAGCCAACCTGCAGCTCTTGCAGCACCAGAAGGAGATTACCCTGAAAAATGCCTCCCTGCAATCGATGAATGACCGGCAGGCCAAACTCCTGATGGAAAAAGAATGGCTGATCAAGGAAATACACCATCGGGTGAAGAATAACCTGCAAGTGATCATGAGCCTGCTGAATACCCAGGCCAACCACCTGGAAAACCAAACCGCTATTGATGCGATCACCGATAGCCAGAACCGCATACAATCTATTGCCATCATCCACCAGAAACTCTTCAATTCAGAGGATGTCGCCGTGATCAATATCCAGTCCTACATGGTCGACCTGATGAAATTCCTATGCGACACCTTTCATGTTAACCAAAAGATCAGGTTCGACTTCAATATTCCTGATTTACTGATTCATATCTCACAGGCTATACCGATCGGACTCATCATCAATGAAGCCATAACCAATACCCTCAAGTATGCTTTTCCCGACAATGGCGACGGACGTGTACAGCTCAAACTCCGGGAACTGGCCGATGGCAGGATCTATTTTTCCATCAGGGACAATGGTATAGGCCTCTCCCCCGATTTCGTGCCTTCCAGGGCGCAAAGCCTTGGAATGACACTCATCATGGGTCTTGGGGCACAGCTGAATGGTACAACTGAAATCATCTCCAGAAATGGAGTGCTCATCCGGATGGTCTTCCAGCCGGAAAACCTGGATAAAGGGTAAAAGGAAACTTACTTTCGCTTCCTTCTGATCAGGACCACCGCACCAGCCAGTAAAATCAGGGCCGGCACCCCAGCATTTAAACCCGTTTGTATCCTGCCAATCGCCCTTCTGCTCAGGAGAATGGCATTGTCAGTTCCTGCCGGGCGACTCGTATCCACCGGAAACAAGCCCTCAGAGAACCAGTTGAACATCCTGCTGATGAACCGCTCATTCATCCCTTTGGGATGTGACAGCTCCTGGTTAGACAAGAAATCTGCATCAGCAGCAACCATAATCTTTTGTTCCCTGCCGTTCCGCTTCCTGCTCAGGGCCATCACTACAGGGAAAGAACCCTTACGATCGCCACCCGCGGCATTAAACTGTAGCAGCTGCTGCGAACGGTCCTGAGGCGCAGACTGGATCCATCCGGAAAGCGGACTGCTCAGCACGGTATCTGCCTGAAATCCTCCGGTTCCGGAAAAAGTCAGTGCAGCAGCATTCTGGATCACCAGTCCACCATTCCCTTCGGAAAGACTTCCATAGAAGACATCAGGCGCATCTTCTTTCGAGGGATTTACCAACACACCTTTCTGCATACTTAGTCCCATCACCTCAAGTAAAGGATTAACTAAATCCTGATGTCCTGGTTCTGCAGTAATGAGCATATTTCCGCCCTTATTGATAAAAGATATCACCCTTTGCTGCTCTTGCGGAGATAAGGGAGCTGCCGGATCTGCAAGCACCAGCGCGCACAGGCTATCCGGTATTTCTTCCCGACTCAGGTTAAGATCCCCTACCTCAAAACCCTGGTTAACCAGTGCATGCCGCCCTCTCCTCAGGGTACTGAACTGCTGGTAATTCCTATCCCCTTTTTTGAATATACTTCTTTCATTATGGCCGCTGATAAAAGCGATCCTGGGTGCAGGTACCAGCAACCGTTGTATCGCTGCTGCAATTTCTGTTTCGGAAGGAAACTGGTCAATTTCATCATAAAACCTTAGCCTGCTTTCCCTGCCTTTATACCGAAGGATGCGGACCAGGTTATTCTCCTCACTGCGCAGGTCTATTATTTTCCTGATCGCCGATGGGGGCATAAACATATCCAGGTCGAGCCCCATGTTATCGGCAACTTTTTCTGCGATCTGCTGCGTAGTCAGGCCCGACAGATCTCCCTGGTAGGAAAGGTTGGTATTGTTCTTCAGGTCCGCAGCATCATAGTAATACACATATTTCATCCTCAGTCCCGGTATAAACCGGCGAAACTGTTCAAACTTTTCCAGATCAAAATTACGCGACTGGGGAAGTCCGAAATAAACATTCTGGTCCAGCAGGTTCACATAAGTTGTAATTTCCAGAGTCCCCTCTATCTGTCCTGCAATCTCCTGACTGCGTTTGGTGAGTGTTCTTGATTTGGTAGCGGTCATGTCCAGGTAACCGGTCAAAGACGGTCTGGTGGTCAGATACCCCGCAAATAACACCGAGCAAACCACCAGGGTATACACCAAAACCTGTCTGGGTACGGGTACGGCTTCCCTTCCATTCTTCAGCCGCAAAATACAGAGGTATAAAAAGAGGAAAATAATCAGCAGAAAATACAGCACATCCCGGGTCGTCATCAATCCTTTGATCATATCATCAGCCCTGCCGGAAATGGACAAAAAGTAAGTCAGGTCCCGGAGAAAATCGGTTCCCTGCCCTACGTTGCCCACAAAACGAAGCGCTGCAAATACGGCCAGTGTGCTGATGGCGGCAACCACCTGATAAGAGGTCAGGCTCGACATAAACAATCCGATCGCACTATAGGTACAGATCAACAGGAAGAGTCCAATCATTCCGGAAATAATCAGCCTGATGTCCGGATTCTTAATCAGCACCATTCCTGCTCCCGCATAGATCATCAGAATGAACACCAGAATCAGCGCAAAGCAAACCATCGACAGGTATTTTCCAAGAATGATCTCCCTGATCTTTACCGGAGAAGAAAGCAACAGCTTAATAGAGCCACTATTGATTTCCCTGCTCATCAGTCCCATGGTAATCAGCGGAATATACAGATACAAGTGCTGCTGAACCGTATCATACAGTCCATTCAGCCCCGGAAACACCGAATAGGTCAGTTTATCTACAGGAATCCCCATTGATATCGCTTCCTTGAAACTCTGAAAAAGGGAAAGAAAACCCATTCCGCTTTGCACCATAAAGATAGCGATCGCCAGCCAGGCTACGGGGGAATAGAACAGAATACTCAGTTCCAGTTTAGCAATTTTAAATATTTTAATCATCTTAGTTATGCGGTAAATGTTTAGTGGAAAGCTGGGCGAAGATCTCGTCGAGCGAGCTTTTCTCCAGGGTAATTTCTGAGAGCTGCCAGTTACGGAAAACACTTTCCTGCACGATATGCCCTGAAATAGCGGCAGAGGAATCGAAGTGCAGCCGGAAAGTCTTTTCCGTCAGCTGTTCCACATGAATGATATGTTCCATTTCCTGCAGCTGTTCCATAGGCGGCGGGTTCTGCAAGGTCATCACCAGTGAATTCGGGGCAATATAATTGTTAAAAGCATCCATCGTATCGGCAAAAATCAGTCTGCCTCCTTCAATCATTTTGATATGCTGGCAGGTAGCCTGCACTTCGGACAACATATGGGAGGAGAAGATCACTGCACGTTCCCTTGCGATTTCCAGGATCAGTTTACGCACCTGGAGGATCTGATTCGGATCCAGTCCATTTGTCGGTTCATCCAGCACCACCAGTTTGGGATCATGGATAATGGCCTGTGCAATCCCTACCCGCTGACGGTATCCGCCGGAAAGATTATGGATCAGACGATTGCTAAAATGTGCAATACCACACTTTTCTTTCACTTTATCCAGCTTTTCGGCGATTTCTTTTCCAGGAATATTCCTGATATAGGCGCAATAAGTCAGGTATTCATCAACTGTAAGATCAAGGTGTAAAGGGGCATGCTGTGGTAAAAATCCAATCAGCTTTTTGGCCTCCTCCGGCTCCTTGCGCAGGTCTATCCCATCGATCAGGATTTTACCTTCCGTCTGGCTCAGCACACCGCAAAGGATATTCATGATGGTAGACTTTCCTGCACCGTTGGAGCCCAGGAGCCCCAGGATACCGATCTCCCTGATTTTAAAGTTAATATCCCTGACCGCCCAGTCTTTGCTGTAACGATGCGACAGGTTTTCTATGCTCACAATATCTTTTTCCATGGAATTTTAAGTGTTTTTTAGGCAAGACAAGGGCTGCCCCCCTCCTGTTTAAAGGGGAAAAAGGGCAAACCTTGTTGCTGAAAATGCAGGTATCTGCAGGGTATCTTTCTAGTTTTGTGTTAAGCCGGAATTATTGATCACTTCCTGGGGAATCTTCAGCGTATACCTGCTGTCGTTTGGCGGAAGAGTATACGTTGTTCCATTTATCGTTCTGCTCAGCGTACGGGCAAATCCCGTTTCCATATTCAGGCGGCGTAAATCTGACCAGCGCAGACCACGCATCACCAGGCCCTTACGCCTTTCCAGCAGAATCAGGGACAGTGCAGAAGCCGCATCTGCAGCGGTTTTGCTGACATAAGTACCGCTCAGCCAGCGTGTCGTCAGCAGTGTATTCAGATCGGCCATGGCTGCTGCTACATTGCCCGCACGTGCATAACATTCCGACCTGATGAAATACAACTCATCCACTGCCAGTCCGTTGAATAACCTGGATGAACCTACTGCAGGTTCATAATTTCCCGTAAAGCGATAGCTGCCATGAGGTTCAGCAACATCTGTATTTTCCTTGAACAGGATATCCTTCCGCAGATCATTTGTGGTAAAAGCATTAATAATTTCAGGGTTCACCAATGCCTGGTCTTCATACCCATATCCCGGTTCAAGCACGCGGTTATTACTGAATACCACTGAATGGAAAATCACCTCCTTGTTAAACCTGGTAAATGGACTCAGTGTCTCCGTATTCAGGGTATTGAAATCGATCAGGTCATTTTTTAATTCCAGGGCTGCCGTAGCACTGCTCAATGCTTCCGGATAGGAAGACATGGACAAATACACCCTCGCCAGCATTGCGAAAACCGCACATTTATTGGGACGGGAAGCCAGCGTTGAAGTAGTGCTGATCAGTGTGGAGGCCTCTTTCAGGTCGGCTACAATCTGGTCATACGTAGCTTTCACTGTACCCCTGCCCGCACTTTCGTTGATATCTGATTTCAGGCGCAGCGGAAGTCCCGCATCCTGTGCCGCAGCTGCACTGTAGGGTTTGCAATATAACTGTGCTGCATTCCACAGGGCATAGGCCCTGAAAAACAAGGCACTGCCCTTGATATTATTCAGCGCTGCCTGATCTTCCTTTCCCTGAATTTCCTCCATAGATTCCAGCAGCAGGTTAGCATTATAAATCACATTATAAGGGGTCACCCACTGATAGGCAGAACTCCGTATCGCTGCAGCATTCCAGGTATACAGAGAGCGGTCATCATTATCCAGGGCATCATTGGCATACCTTGCATCCGTCAGCAGGTAATCATCACTGGAAATTTGCCCGTCAACCGGATAATTCATATTGAACATCTCATAATTGTCAAGCAACAGCTGTCCGTCTTTGGCCGATTCAATAAAGGATTGTGAACTGCTTTTTTTGATATCTACGTATTTCTGACAGGAAACCAGTGCAGTGCAAAGGGTCAGCAGAAAGAATTTATATAATTTCATAAAGTTCAGGATTAAAAGTTAGCGGAAAAGCCCAGACTGTAAGTTCTCGGTGTAGGATAATCAAACACCTCCGGATCAAGTCCCTGATCATTTGCACGCCAGATCAACCCAAGATTGGTGACGTTGGCATACACCCTTGGATTTTTAATCCAGCGGCTATTTTTGGCGTTGATCAAATAGGAAAGGTTGATTTCCTGCAGACGGATATGATCCCCCTTCAGCACATTGATACTCGAATAATAATAGAAATTATCGCGGTTGGTACTCATGGAAGAATACACTGCTGAAGGTACATTTGTACGCAGCTCATCACCAGGTTTCTGCCACCTATTGGCGTATTCAGCCCCCTGGAGTGTTCCTGTAGGTGAAAACAGCTGACTGTAACTCACTACCTGCGAAACCGGTCTCCTGAAATAGTAACCCAGTTTATACTGGATATTGGCAGAAACTGAAAACTCACGGTATTGGAAAGTATTCCTGAAGGAACCATAATACACGGGAACAGCAGAGCCAAAATACTGCAAAGAAGACAGCGGTGCATTCTGCAAAGCATTATAGCCCTCATTGCTATTGCCACTCACAGCCACTGGCACCCCATTCAGGAAAGCCCGCGGATCTCCGGTTTCTGGATCCAGTCCCGCCCATGAATAGGCAAACACCCTGGATAAATCATATCCTACATTATAAGAAAACCCGGAAATTCCGGCTGAGGCAAAATCGGAACTTTCATCATACAGCTTCAGCACCTTCACCTTATTGTAGCTAAAAAGGAAATTACTGTTCCACCTGAATTGACCGGCCTGGACATTTAAAGAGTTGAGCGACAAATCTATCCCTTTTCCCAATAAATTACCGGTATTGATCACCAGGTTGGTATATCCTGTACTTGGGTCAAGTGGACCGTTCGTCAGCAAATCGGTCGTTTTCTTCCTGTAATACTGCAGGCTACCACTCACACGGTTTCCTTGAGATGCAAAATCCACTCCAATATTCCAGATTCCCGTTTTCTCCGGTCTCAGCAAAGAGTTGGTCACACCCGTACTGTAGCCTGTTGAGGCATAAGGAAAACCGGTAATCGGATTATTCTCTAAGGAATAAGCAATCTGCGCCCTTGCCTGAGCCGAAGGATTCACATTTCCGTTGTATCCATAGGTGGTTTTAAGGCTCAGTGAGGGTAGAAAACTGAAGGCATAGAAGCTTTCATTTGCAATATTCCAGCTTCCTCCGAAGGAATAATAAGGTGTTGCTCCTGTATTTGTTCCGGCACCAAATTCACTGGAAATATCCTTACGCAAACTTGCGGAAAGGGTGTATTTACGGTTATAGGTATAAGCGGCATTGGTATACCAGCTATAGGTACGCACATGGTTATCCACGTAACCGATATTCAGGTTAGGAATATACGTCCCATTATAGCCCAGTTGGTCCTCCGCAAAAATAATCGGCAGCATGTGGACATAATCGATCCTGTTGTCAGAGCGTAAGGTTTGCTCATTATAACCATACACCCCATCCCTCTTCTGGATCGCATAAACATTGGTGGCATCAATACCGGCGATGGCAGAAAGCTGGTGTTTCTCCTTCCAGTTCTTTTCGTAATTCAGCTGACCTCTTAATGTTTGGTTGCTCGATTTCAGCAGGTCGGTCAGGTACTGTCCACCCAGCGGAAGCTGGTTCACAAATGGGGTAACCGAATCTCCCGTCATGGGGTTCATCGATGCCGGGGAGGTTGTAAAGTAATTCAGCTGATTGCGCATATAAAAAGAATTCTGCCTGTACAGCGTATTCTCCTCATTTCTTCCGGTATTGTAATTATAGATCAACTGAGCAGACAACCCATTTACAATCTTATAATTAGCTGAAAAGGCCACATTCAGGTTTTGTGATTTCAGGCGGGTATAACCTTCATGGATATCCTCCAGCGGTGTATATCTCCAGCTCAGGAACTGATCCGGGTAAGCCGCTTCAAAAGCAGTCACAAAACCGGGACGGTAAGTTTTTGGCAACTCCAGGGCAAGACCATTCTCGTCTGCCAGACGGCTGTATGGATAAAATGTCGGATCTGTGGCGCCGGTAATGCGGTTATTTAATGCCTGTTCATTGTTACGCTGAATATTGTAACTGATATTGGCCTGTATTTCCAGGTTTTTCAGAGGTTTGGCTGAAGCGCTGTAAGTCAGCACCATACGGTCCAGGTCTGAATTTTGTGTATTGTTGATACTCTTATCATATGCGCCGGAAACGCGGTAATTGAAAAATTCAGAACCTCCGTCAACAGCCAGTGAATAACTCTGTGTCACAGCATTGCGAAGAAAATATTTGGTATAATCCCTTCTGATGTCATTCCCCCTTAGCGCATCCAGTTGCTGCATAGCCTGGGCATCCGTCAAGGTATTTTTATACTTCCAGGCATCAACAATCTCCGCTACAGGTGATCTGTAATCCTGCATATACAGGCTGCTGATGCTGATCTCCGGCAAAGGGACATCCTGAAACGTAAATTGCTGTACCTGGGCATCTATAAAATCAGAGATGCTCATTGTCTTGTTGGAGAAAAGATCCACCTTTTCTGTTACATTCACATTTCCGTTAAATGAAATAGTTGCTGGTTTGTTGTACTTTCCTTTTTTCGTTTTCACTACAATAACGCCATTCGCCGCCCTGGAACCCCAAATAGAAGCAGATGCCGCATCTTTAAGGACAGTAATGCTTTCCACATCATTGGGATTAACCTTATCAATCGAATAAGGCGACGCAATTCCGTCAATAATCACCAATGCCTGTCCGCTGTAATTGCCGTTCAGGTCGGCACTCACCGACTCATTCAGCGTATTCTTGCCCCTGATGGTCAGGGTAGCCAATGGCGAACGCTGTGCATAAATATTACTCGAATTCGCCGGCCTCAGGTCATTCCTGAAATCCATTGAATTGGTAATTCCTTCCAATCTCCTGATCAGATTGGGATCTGTACTGTGCTGCAGCTGTTCTTTGGTAATCACCTCAAATGAACCCGTAGCGCGTTCCTTTGGCAAATCCTGGTATCCTGTTGAAACGATATTCACTTCCCTGATCTGGTTTGCCTGCGGATCCATCCTGATGATAAAATCTGTTTTCCCATTTATAGACACCGTATCGGTTCTGTAGCCCACAAAGGAAATCACCAGTTTTCCATCATCGGGAACATTACCGAAGCGGAACTTTCCGTCCACATCAGTCAGCACGGCCCTTGAAGTCCCCAGGAGTTTCACATTGGCACCCATCAATGGTCCGCCCAGCTCATTCCATACCTGACCGGTGATATCCACCTGCTTCATGTAATTCCGGATGCGTTCAAAAACCGACTTCTCCCGGTCCTTCACAATCACCGTATTGTCCTCCATACTGAAGGTTAAAGGCTGATCGTCGAATATCTTGTCCAGCACCGCTTTCAGTTCCATACGGGAGACTGAAATATCTATAAGTTTCGCCGACTGCAGCTGTTGTTCTGTATATAAAAAATTATAACCACTCTGTTTTCTGATCTGGCGGAACAGCGATTTCATGTCCGCTTTCTTTTCCGACAGGGATATTTTCTGGGCAAAGCCGGAGGCACTGACCTGCAGAAATGTTGCTGTTAATATGACGATGGTTAAGCGCATGATAAGCAATAGTTGAAGTAGATGCCTATTGGGCATAACTCGTTTCTTCGTATAAAATTTATACATTTGTTAATCTGGTTTAGAGTTGATAGAATCGCAAATTTTTTAAACATGAACCAGCCTTACTGCCAGTTGTGTTTCAGCACATCTGGCATTTTTTTTAGGGGGTTCATTCTGGTGAAAGGGGGTAGTTATTTCTTCACTGTAATCCTCCTTCCTTCCACCTTAAAGTGAACCCTGCCGGTTAATTCCAGTTTTTTCAGCACCTGTGAAACATTGCTGAAGCGGCTTACTGTTCCGCCGAACTGATCATCAGGGATTTCCCCTTCATAGACGATCTCCACGTTGTACCAGCGTGATATTTTTCTCATGATAGATTTAATGTGCTCCCCTTCGAACATAAAATAGCCATTCTTCCAGGCCATAGCCTCTTCCAGGTTTGCTTCGGCCACGCTGAGCTTATTTTCCAGCAATACCGACTGTTGTCCCGGTTTTAGTATAATCTCACCTTCCTGAACCCTTTCCAGCGATGGCGTCAGGATACGTACGCTGCCTTCCTCCAGGGTAGTTTTCCATAAGGGTTCATCGGCATAGGCATTTACGTTAAAGTGCGTACCCAGGACTTCCACCGTCTGTTTCTCCGTTTTAACACGGAAGGGTTTCCTGCGGTCATGTGCCACTTCGAAATAGGCTTCTCCTTTCAGCTCCACCCTGCGCTCATTACCACTGAACACGACCGGATAACGGATAGAGGAGGCTGCATTCAACCAAACATGCGTCTGATCGGGAAGGATCAATTGGTATTGTTCTCCCTGATAGGTAGACAGTTCATTAAACTGCACTGTTCCTGGATTTCCTGTGGAAGGAATAGCCTTATAAATCAGTTCTCCTTTACTGGTTTTGCTGATCGAAATCCCCGACTCTGCCAGTACCTGTCCGGCATTTTTTTCTCCAAGTACAATCTTACGTCCATCGGCAAGAGTCAATGTTGCCTTATTTGCTCCTGGCTGCAGGTCATTCTTCACCTGCAGCTCTGTAATAGGCGAAACATCCTGCTTTAGCAACAGATAGGTACCAAAGGAAAAACCGATCAGGGTCAGAATAGCAGCAGCAGTTCTCAACCACAATCTCCAGGTCCTGCCGGGTGTTGGCTGATCAACAGACACGGTTAGATTAAGATTTCCCCATACTTCATCCAGGTCCTGTACACGTTCCTGCATAGAAAGTACTTCCTCTCCGGTTTCCCTGTACGTCATTGCCCAGGAATTCAGGAATGCGACTTCTTCTGCCGTAGCCTTGCCGTCCCTGTATCTGTTCAGCAAATTCTTAACCTCTGTTTCTGTCATGGCGTATGCTTATGATCTGTCTTGCGTGTGTTTATAAAAGTAAGACAAGCTAAGGGGCCTGCAGGGGGTAGAAGAAATTTAATTTTTTTTCCCATTTCAAACCCTTTCCCTGAAAACTGCCAGCAAAATAAATGGAATCCCTCTTCAGGGCTTGTAATGTACGAAGTGAATGGCATAAAAAAACACCAATCCCAGCTTACCGCGTAAGATTTTAAGTGCATATCCCATTTGTTTTTTAACCGTTTCTTCCGATATACCCATGATTTCGGCAATTTCCTTATGCGTAAGGTGTTTTTTCCTGCTCAGGACAAAAACCTCACGCATCCTGGAAGGCAATTCATCAATTTCCTTATCAATTAATGCCTGAAGAATACTTTCCCTGACTTTATGGTCAGTTACAACGGAAGCTTCCATAGAAAATTCGCAGATGGAATTGATATATTTTGTCTGCACCTGTTTTCTCACCACCATGTTCAGAAACTGGTGGTGGACACAGGTATATAGATATCCGGAGAGATTATTTCCGATTTGAAGGGTATCCCTCTTCGTCCAGATCATGGAAAACACCTCCTGGATCAGGTCCTGGGCTTCTTCCCTGTTTCTCAGCTTATTCCATGCATGGTCATGCAGGACAAACCTGTAGCGGTGATAAATTTCAGCAAAAGCATTCCTGTCGCCCGACTTCAGTAAGTCTGCCAGATCCTGATCAGAATATTTGCTATAACCCTCTATCATTGTTTTACCCTCCTCAAAGAGTAAAACAATGATAAGAAATATTCAGCACATTATGGCTTTATAATCATGACTGAAGGCGTATCAGACAGCCATACACTTCTGGTCGCCAGTGCTTTTTTCCAGCTGTCGAGGCTAATTAAAAGCAGATCCTGCTGCGCCATAAAAGACTTTTCGATCAATTTGACCTCCTGAATACTCACCTGTTCAGGGAATACATTTTCCAGTGTACGCACTGCATCTTTAAAAGCCGGATTTTGCTTGGACAACTGTGCAGCATCCAGTATCGTCATCTTTACCCCGCCATTCTGAACTAATTTTTTCAGGTAGGTCAGCAGGAAGATATCACCAAGAGAAAAGAAGGGTACAAACACATTTTTAATGGCGCCCATATTCTTATCAATTAATATCCCTGTAGGGATGTCCACCGATTTAATGATACTTTTTGTCCGTTCATCAAAAATCCCTGCAGCAAAAAGACTGTCCTTTCCGGTAATGGAATCATACAATCTTTCCGGGTTAATCACCCTGCTGGTAAAACCGAGGATCTTACCAAGAAGTGTACCCTCAAAAACAGACTGTCCTATTCCGATTAACAACAGGTCGTAATCGCCTTCATTGGCGATATCTATAATATCAGTGTCAATATCCTGTGCCGGTTTAAATATAGGGACATAGGGTTGTGACAGTGCTGTGGCTTCTTCATCAATTTCCTTGAAACTCTCTTTCTCATATTCTATAGAATTGAACTGGTTGAGTTCATCCGCCAGGGAAAGGTGGAGTGCAGTAACGGTAGAATTGTCTTTAGACTTTCTGGTCATGGTATTGGCCAGTCGCATCAGCAATTGTCCTGAAAGCGGATTGCCAAAAGAAATCAGGACATTATACTTGTCGGCATGGAGCAGCAGTTCCGATCCGTCGGCCTGTTTCTTGAAAAACCGGTTAATCAGGTCCAGTGCGGGCCCAGTCATAAAGGTAGTCACCAGCGCCATAAGCACAAGGATGGCAAACATCTCCGGAGAAAGCACCCCCAGGTCGTATCCAATATTAAGGGCAACCAGCTCCATCAATCCCCTGGTATTCATCAATGCCCCTATCGTCAGACTGGAATGCCAGTTTTGCCCGACAAACTTTGCTGCAAGGGCACTGCCGACAAACTTTCCGGTCACGGCAACAATAATCACCACGATACAAATCTGCCATAATCCAGGTTCTGCCAGGAGTCCGATATGTGTTCTCAGTCCTGTAAACACAAAAAAGAGTGGCAACAACAGCACCAGGGCAATATCTTCCACTTTTTCAATAAACACATTTCTGAAATTCACATTTGGAGGCATGATCACGCCTGCCATAAAAGCACCAAACAGTGCATGAATACCAATCGTCTCCGTACACCATGCAGAAATCAGGAGAGTCACAAAAAACACCCCGACAATAGATTTATTCAGGCTTTCCTTATTGGAATGGATCTCCCCGATTCTTTGCAGAAATGGCCTCACCAACTTTAACATCACAATCACATAAGCAATGGCAAGGATAATGGTATATCCTGCACTGATGAAGGACCCCGCCTTAACAATAGCAATCACCGCAGCGAGAATACACCAGGCGGTAATATCATCCGCGGCAGCGCAGGTAATCGCTATGGAACCCAGCCTGGTTTTAGTAAGTCCCCGCTCCTGCACAATCCTCGCCAGCACAGGAAAGGCGGTAATACTCATAGAAATACCAATAAACAGCGCGTAAGACAGAAAATTCACTCCTTCAGGTGCGGTTTGCTGGTAGAGGAAATACGTTAAAATCACCCCAAGGGCAAAAGGAAAAACGATACTGGCATGACTGATCACCACTGCTTCATGGGCTTTATTTTTCAGGACATTCAAGTCCAGTTCCATACCTACGACAAACATAAAAAGGATAAGTCCCACCTGGCTCATAATTCCCAGATTGGGCAGTGAGCTTGCCGGGAAAAGGAATCCGGAAAATTCCGGGAAATAGGCACCCAGTAATGAAGGGCCGAGTACAATACCGGCAACGATCTCACCAATAACCGAGGGCTGTCCTATTTTACTAAACAGAAAGCCGAAAGCTCTGGCAACAAGGATAATAGTGATAATTTGCAACAAGAGAATAGAAAGCGGGTAACTTAGGTTATGCTGAAGCGCAGAAACAAAATGATCCCAGCCAGAGCCGGTATGTTCATGCCCGGTACCGCCTGTAACTTCCAATTTTCCACCCTGTACAATAATCAGGTAAATGAGGGCCGACAGGCCGCCAATAATGATCACATAAAACAAAAAGTTCCTGAATTTCTTCATATAAAATATTTAATTGGTCACAGCAAAAATCTTAAGATAACCATTGAAACGTAAATGAACCGCATTATAATAAAAAATTTACGAATAGCGGCATGAAGATTTTGTTAAGTCTGCCGCCTGAACGGGCAACTCAGTTGAGCTGCACAAACAGCTTGAACCTGCCATATTTTCTGCTCAGCAATTGCAGTTTTCTCTCCAATCCTCCTTTATAATTTTCGGGCGCCCTCTCTTAAAAATAATCAATTTTATCCAGCTAAAGAACTATTGGTGATTATCTTTAACCGAATTTTTCCGGATTAAAATTTAACAACATGCCTGAACCACTTTACCAGCTCGCATTGTATAACAACTGGGCCAACAAGCTACTCTTAGCGGAGTTTAAACGTCTGGGAGATGCTGTTCCATCCAGCTGTTTACACCTCATGAGTCACATCGTCAATGCCCAGGTCATATGGGTAAGCAGGATGAACGGAGAACAGCCTGTGCTGGGCGTCTGGCAGGACCATGACCTTCCGGCATGCGAGCGGTACCACGAGTCCTCTTCTGCTGCATTGCTGCAAAAAATAGCTTCCTGGAACAACGGGGAAATGACCCAGGTAAATTATACCAATACGCAACATAAGAGCTTCGAAAATTCTTTACTGGACCTGTTGCTGCACACTTTCAATCACGGAACATACCACCGGGCACAGATTGCACAGGAAATGCGGAAAAATGGACTTCAGCCCATCAATACGGATTATATTGTATTTGTAAGGCAGTAATGGAACCATACCATCAATCAAAGGTTGTTTTTCATTGATGGCATTTCCAACTCTGATCTAAAAAACTGATGAGCTAAAAAAAAATAGTTAGCTATCCTGATCAATATCCAGGTTAAAATGATAAAGTAAGCCCTGCAGATTGGACGCAGAAAACTTAGCTCTTTTCACATTATTTACCGCTGGGTCAAGACTAAAATTCCGCGAAGTACGAAAATCTGTCTTTTCCAGGACTGACCTGATAAAAGTAGCACCAGAGAGATCGCAATTGTCGAATACACTAGCGGTAAGGTCTGTAGTTTCAAAATCCGTTTCCTTCAGTGAGCAATTTATAAAATATGTTTTTCTAAGCTTGGTACCATAAAAAGTAGAATAATCGATATGGCTCGACTCAAAGCGGAAAGAGAACAGAAACTTATTGCATTTCGAAAAATCGATACCCAGCACTTTACACCCCGTAAAAGTAACATCCTTAAAGCCGGCACCATTAACTATGGTGAGTGAAAAATTGCATTGCTTAAACTGGCAGTCTACAAAATCGTTGTCGCTCAGGTCACTTTTAGAGAAATCACAGTTCACAAATTCACAATTGATGAATTCTCTGTTTTTCAGTAATTTCTCCGCATAATTGACCCCCGTAAATGTTTTGTCCTGATGGACAACCGTTTCGCTAGAATTGCTCATAAATGAATTTTAATAGATTTTTCAGCTGCAAAAGGTACCAAACGAATGCCTGATATCAAAATGTTTTAAACTTTCAATTTACCTGGAAGCAAGCCAAATTTCTTTTTAAATGCCACTGTAAAGTGTTGCTGGTGTTTATACCCCAATCTGTCAGCTACTTCGGAAACAAACAGCTTATCCTCCAGGAGCATCCTCCTCGCCTCTTCCATTCGCTTGTCATTTACATATTCAAACACAGTACTGCCAAATAACGATTTAAACCCCTGACTAAGGCTTCGCTGATTGAGTCCTGCTTCGCCGGCAATTTTTGAAAGGGAGCAATTATTCATGTAATGCCCATCCATATAAGCTTTGGCAAAAGTTAAGCGCTCCCTGTTGATCTTCTGCAATGGCTGTTTCCCCCGCCTCACAAAATCCTCATATTGTGCCACCTGGAGCAGAAAGAGTTCTGTCATCTTTGCTTCCTGGTATAAGCCATTGCTTATCCCCTGATAAGGAGAGTTTTTCATCTGACTGATTACACCGTACATTTCCGCTGAGATGGACAGCTGATGGCCAGACCAGATACAATTTCCTTTCCTGGCAGGTTCCATAAACAATTCGTGTAACAGCTGATCCTGTCTGAACAGGCGGTTAAAATGTTTGGCCGGCATACGTATTTCCAGAAAACTACCCTTCTGGTGTAAGGTTGGCAACATGTTTACTTCCACTGTATTTCCCTTGTGGTAAAACATCGCCTGCTTTCCTGAGGACATTCTTATGGCATGGCCATGGTGATATAATGTACTCTCCCCCTGCAGTCTGAAATGCAATTCCAGTACTTCCTCTTCTATATTTAACTGGATATTTTTAGGTTGCTGCAGGGCATAATCACACCATACAAACTGTAAGGCATCAAAACTCTGTTCATGGAAATTAAAACTTCCAGCCCCTTCCTGATGTGGAGTTGTAATCCGGACAGACTTCTCCGCATAAGGAATAAAAGAGGGGTTATCTAAATCCGGGCGGTCTATAGAAATCATTGTGCAGGCCATCTTGTAAAGTTAACATGCTTGTGTTATGTTTTCGTTTTTTTATTAAAACATATCTTCCACTAAGGCTAACCTTCTTCCATAACAAACCTTCACAGAAAATCTTAAGATACCATTGGTATGTATTGAATTTCTTCACAATGAAATTTCCATTCCATTGTGAATATTTTAGCGGTAGAGCTCAGTTTTTGTCAGACGGAAAAGTATGAGAGGTCGACATCCCAGCATCTCATTCGTTTTGTATTGTGTCGATAAACTTGCAATTTGTTTTCATCCTTTAAACTACTGATATTTACCATAGCGATTTTACCCATTGGGGCTACTAAGGAAAAGTTGTTACTCGCTTCTTTCTTTGAACTACTGATAGTTACTGAATCCCTTGCAGTTAAGCAATATACGGATAAAAGTTGTGATTTGCTTTCATCCTTTGAACTACTGATATTTACAACAGCTTAGTGGGCAGGTAACAGGAAGTACGGCGAGTTGTGATTTGCTTTCATCCTTTGAACTACTGATATTTACAACAGCTTGAGTCCCTATACCAGTCTTCGCATACCCGTTGTGATTTGCTTTCATCCTTTGAACTACTGATATTTACAACAGCTTTATATTCGAAAAATGATGCGACTAACTGTTGTGATTTGCTTTCATCCTTTGAACTACTGATATTTACAACAGCCGTGGTTGGACTCTGCTGCATCGTGCAGCTGTTGTGATTTGCTTTCATCCTTTGAACTACTGATATTTACAACAGCTAGTCTCAAAAATTCACTGTCTAAACACCGTTGTGATTTGCTTTCATCCTTTGAACTACTGATATTTACAACAGCTGTATTTGCAGATTGCGCCGGGGAATTAAAGTTGTGATTTGCTTTCATCCTTTGAACTACTGATATTTACAACAGCTGATACAACCGCATGTAAGTTGAGGTACGGTTGTGATTTGCTTTCATCCTTTGAACTACTGATATTTACAACAGCTTTACTTACCGCAACCTCTTTGCCGTCAAGTTGTGATTTGCTTTCATCCTTTGAACTACTGATATTTACAACAGCTTTTGATGATCATCAACTTACCATCCATAGTTGTGATTTGCTTTCATCCTTTGAACTACTGATATTTACAACAGCTACCGGTGATTATAGCATTGGCACCAACAGGTTGTGATTTGCTTTCATCCTTTGAACTACTGATATTTACAACAGCTTGTACTCGCTAATCCCTTTGAGTCTCTAGGTTGTGATTTGCTTTCATCCTTTGAACTACTGATATTTACAACAGCTTTCTTTCCTTACCGGTAATCTTGCCGGCTGTTGTGATTTGCTTTCATCCTTTGAACTACTGATATTTACAACAGCAAAACAAATTATTATGAATATCAACGGCATGTTGTGATTTGCTTTCATCCTTTGAACTACTGATATTTACAACAGCTGTGGATAGTCACGAAGTCCGGGCGCGTCAGTTGTGATTTGCTTTCATCCTTTGAACTACTGATATTTACAACAGCACCGTGGAATTACGGGCGGCACGCGACGATGTTGTGATTTGCTTTCATCCTTTGAACTACTGATATTTACAACAGCATAAGCCAGCGTAATTAACATTTTGTGGGTGTTGTGATTTGCTTTCATCCTTTGAACTACTGATATTTACAACAGCGTTTATTGGTACGGCTAGACCAAGACCCTTGTTGTGATTTGCTTTCATCCTTTGAACTACTGATATTTACAACAGCATTTGCCAACTTCTAAGTCAGCTAACTCATGTTGTGATTTGCTTTCATCCTTTGAACTACTGATATTTACAACAGCCGGGTTTTTTTTTGGAAAAACAGTGCACTTGTTGTGATTTGCTTTCATCCTTTGAACTACTGATATTTACAACAGCGCCGTATTGGTTTTATTGCGGGAGACAGAGTTGTGATTTGCTTTCATCCTTTGAACTACTGATATTTACAACAGCTAATTATCATAAACAGGCAATATCCCCCCAGTTGTGATTTGCTTTCATCCTTTGAACTACTGATATTTACAACAGCAAGTCTTTTCGATAGAATTGAAGATATTTAGTTGTGATTTGCTTTCATCCTTTGAACTACTGATATTTACAACAGCCATACAAGATCAGGAGATAAAGGTAATACGTTGTGATTTGCTTTCATCCTTTGAACTACTGATATTTACAACAGCTAAACATATTGATCTATGTGAACCAGCTAGTTGTGATTTGCTTTCATCCTTTGAACTACTGATATTTACAACAGCTAAGCGATAGGTTTGTATAGTCCATCTGCAGTTGTGATTTGCTTTCATCCTTTGAACTACTGATATTTACAACAGCCTACGGTGGTGACTTCTATAGCGCCCGTGCGTTGTGATTTGCTTTCATCCTTTGAACTACTGATATTTACAACAGCACCGGTTAATGATGATCAGCCGCAGCTTAAGTTGTGATTTGCTTTCATCCTTTGAACTACTGATATTTACAACAGCTAAGGGTGCGGTTGCCAGTCAGGATGCGCTGTTGTGATTTGCTTTCATCCTTTGAACTACTGATATTTACAACAGCTCGACAAAGCTGCACAGAGCGGTGATGAATGTTGTGATTTGCTTTCATCCTTTGAACTACTGATATTTACAACAGCACGGGGTTTATGGTCTTAAAACCTTACCTAGTTGTGATTTGCTTTCATCCTTTGAACTACTGATATTTACAACAGCTATAGATTTTGTTTCCATCCGCTTGCCTTGTTGTGATTTGCTTTCATCCTTTGAACTACTGATATTTACAACAGCTCATTAAAGTGGGTACCGATGGCGCTACTGTTGTGATTTGCTTTCATCCTTTGAACTACTGATATTTACAACAGCAAGAATTTGACAAGGATACAGGTGTTCTGGGTTGTGATTTGCTTTCATCCTTTGAACTACTGATATTTACAACAGCTGTGCTGTTTAAGGTTTGCTTTGGCTCTAAGTTGTGATTTGCTTTCATCCTTTGAACTACTGATATTTACAACAGCTATAAGTCAAAGTTTCCATATACCCTATAGGTTGTGATTTGCTTTCATCCTTTGAACTACTGATATTTACAACAGCATATCAAAAAATACCTTACTAGGTTTACCTGTTGTGATTTGCTTTCATCCTTTGAACTACTGATATTTACAACAGCCAGATGGGTTTGTATGAAGAGGCCAGACAGGTTGTGATTTGCTTTCATCCTTTGAACTACTGATATTTACAACAGCGGAAAAGCTGACAGTTAAAGCCAACAACTTGTTGTGATTTGCTTTCATCCTTTGAACTACTGATATTTACAACAGCAGCGGGAATATAGTTACGAGTTCCCTTAATGTTGTGATTTGCTTTCATCCTTTGAACTACTGATATTTACAACAGCAATAAAATTTTAAGGGTATGTCAGATATCAGTTGTGATTTGCTTTCATCCTTTGAACTACTGATATTTACAACAGCAATCCAGAATAAGTTGCAGGCAATGACCCTGTTGTGATTTGCTTTCATCCTTTGAACTACTGATATTTACAACAGCGACAACCCCGGAACCCAAAGGCGTGGTAAGTTGTGATTTGCTTTCATCCTTTGAACTACTGATATTTACAACAGCAATGCTTATAAAAAGCAAACCGGCCTTTGGGTTGTGATTTGCTTTCATCCTTTGAACTACTGATATTTACAACAGCGCACGTGGGCGTATCTCAAACGTACCGGAAGTTGTGATTTGCTTTCATCCTTTGAACTACTGATATTTACAACAGCACACCATAGTGTAAAAATCTAAATATCAGATAGTTTCATTGAAAATTAGAATTAAAAAATCCGGTGACATTAAACCATCGGATTTTATTCTGATTATTAAATTTTAATCCTGAACATCCTTGCAAGAATACCCAACATCTAACTCCTGAGAATTTCAGTCAAAATAACTCCAATTGTTGTGGTGTATCGGGAAGCGCTTCGGCATCCTTTCCATAGAAAAGTTCCATCATACCAAACTGCTTATCAGTAATAGTCATAATTCCCACATGACCTTTTGGGGGAAGTGATCTCTTCACCCTTTTAATATGAACATCTGCATTTTCCCGGCTGCTACAATGCCTTAGATAAATAGAAAACTGAAACATACTAAAACCGTCGCACATAATATCCTTTCGAAACTTGGCATACACCTGTCGTTCTTTTTTGGTCTCTGTTGGCAGGTCGAAAAATACTAAAATCCACAAAATACGGTACTCATTAAAGCGCATATCATATTAAAAAAGGCAAACCACTCCCAAAAATAATCGACATTGATATGTCCATCCTAATCTCCAACATCCAGATCATTCCGTTTGTATAAAGAAATACGTCTGCTATCAAATACCTTCATCAACGGATAATTAATCCGCCTGGCGGTTCCTTCATAACACTTAACCAGAGAAGCTGTAGTTTGTTGTAAACCCACCATCAGCGGACTAGTCCCACGTTCAAAATGCACATCAACAGTAGCAATTCCCAGCAACTGAGCTTTTATTGCACCTCCCAATTCCAGAAAATTCTCACCTCTGTCAATAATTCCCAGTACGATCTGATCTACATATGGACGATAGGGTTCCATAATATCGTCCGCGAGGCAATACGCATTATACTTATTCCGGTGATGGATACCCAATGTAGGTAGTAATCCCGACGAAACTAAACCACGCGCTACAATAGCCCTCAAAATAGCATAACCATAATTCAGCAAATTATTTGGCGGATCGCCCTCACGTCCACGGAAAAACTGCAATTTCTTAGGAAAAACATTCTTCCAGTAATAAGCTGCTGCCCTTGCCTCATAATTATCCGGATCACCCGATCGTACAGAATGCGCCCAATACACCATATTGTCACAGGCAATACCCCTCTCATACAAGACCGCGGCCTGATTTAATATTTTTGCCTGTACCGTTAACTGCCACAATTGTTTTTTCAAAGGTCTTGAAGCATCAATCTGATAACGAAATCGCTCACTTTGAATATCATTACCATCTATAGGCAACATCATACCGGTAGGATGATGCGTTTGATTACAAGTAATAATAGCTGCATTATTCTGAAGCAAGGCTGCTATACAACCATGCGTAATCGTAATTTGTTGATGATCTAAAATAATGATCCCAATATCTTCTATAGGTACTGCTTTTTTTGATTCCTTTTCGCCCAGCAATTTTAAATGAGGTAGATCAATCAACAATTGATTTTGCTGCAGACTCAAATAAGCAGGGTTGGAAAAATGAAGTGTTCTCTTGATCATACTTTAACCAGGTTTATTCAAATAAAAACAACCATTACCGAATCCCCCCTATCCTGTCAATTTCCAACTTGATACAAACTTCTTTTATCATCGCTCCATCCAGGCTTCTTTCCATCTTATTGTGTAAAGAATATTCTGCTTTGTTCACAATGCTCGTCGCTGTTTCATGTTTTATAAAAAAACACTGATAGCTAGAAGAACTGACCATTTTATATATTTGTCCCCTCTGTGTCTTTGATAAATTCTTGACATCAACCTGCAAACCATTCGATAATTCTTCCTGACTAGGGACATAGACAAGATCGTTTGGAGAGAGATGAAATAGTAACGTACCACCTTTCTCATTCACTAATGGAACAGCATTCAATCTTTGTTTCTGTCTCTCAATTACCATATTCAATGGAATGGTCTCATAACTCCTACCCCCTTGGCTAAGCTGGTAAATGGCAAAAAACAAATTCGTTCCTTTAGCAGCCTCTACATATTTATCCTTCTTATTTCCAGATTGCCCCAGTGGAAATTTACTCCCCAGTTCAAAAATCCTGACTTTATAAATTGGCTGATGAAACTTACCATCATTATACAGCGCTATATTTTTGTTCATATCTTCGATCCCTTCAGCAGAAAAAGCTATCTCATGCGCATTATTCTTACTTTCGAGATAATTCTTAAGGATCTTCTGAATTCCTGTATCCGTTATAGACTCAATAGTTTTTAAATTGAAAGACGTATCAATACTTTTCCTCGTCGCAGTCAAAACCTTTCCTTTCGGTACTTTAATTCTGTCTAACGTGACAACTCCTGAGACGGTGTCTTTATGCATTGGCTTTCTGATAGCCCAACTATCGCCCTTAACTTGCGGAACCTTTTCCTTTACTTTCTTCCCCTCTCTATCTACCCATTTTTCATAATTATTGGTAGTTTTATTGATTATCCGAAGATTCTGTTTAAAACTCACAATAATGTTTTCCAGATGATTTTTAGCATCCGCAGTAAAATTTGCCCAGGGTTTCAAAAAATCTTTGGGTATTTCCTTTTCTATCCTTTCACCCGTCTTAAAGTCTGTATAGACAGCCTTCTCAAACTTTCTAAGTTTTCTGTTGAGATCAAACCGTTCTTTGGATTTTGCATGTTTATTATTGAGCAAATTAATATGATCCCTGGTAGCACATGCAATAACAAGTGCATCCAATGCATGATGTCTGTGGTCAATCCGTTTTTTTTGAAATCCTTGCGCATACATGAACGGTATAGCCGGTAAAAACTTCTGGTGATTCTCATTCCATGCAGTGAATTCATCCGAATTCGTCAATTTATTCATCCGCTCAAAACGAGGTAGGATCAATTCATTCCAGACCTCACCCAATCCCCAGTCTTGCCTTAATCTGGCAGTGATCTTACCATTACCAGGCAGTACATTTTTAGAATTTACCCCGTCATCATTAACTTCGGTACGAACAAGATGAGATAAAACTGAGGTCACAAATTTACTGATATAGCGGGTATCATTCAGTTGCCGCTCAATCATCTTGTCCGGAATTTCTTCCAACATCAACTTGTTGCGTTTAGCACGATTCCGGCCATAATGCTCATTGATAAAATCGATGTACCCCTCAACGGTCAGAATTGGTGTAGGTTTCCCAAATCCCAGCTCCAGCATCATTCCACCATGATTTTTTATAAACTCATACCCCAGCTGCTTGTCTTTTAATTTATTTACTGCCGACTCACAAATGATCTTGTTGCTAAAGCTGTCGTCAAAAAAACGGCTTTGTGGTATAATATGTTCTATTTCATACTCAGGTGTGAATAGTTTATTCAGCGGAATAATTTTCCCGGTATAAGGCGAACGATATTTTTGTTCCAGCCACAACTTATAGCGTTGCAGCTCTGAGGACGTTGGCAATGCTGTTTTACTTATTTTTAAAATATCATCAGGAATCTCAACGGAAGAATTCAGTACACCATCCTCAAAAATCTTTAAGGCTTCCTGTTGCATAGGCGAATAGGGACGTACATTTTCAACACCAACATCGTTTAACAATTCTAATAGTAAAGCTTTAATCCGGAGATTGGTATTTTCATTATTGGTGATCTGTTCTGTAAGTTGTTTTCTGTCTTCTGCTGTATTTTTCATTTCTCTACCCAGTTCAATATGAATCTCGCTAAAGAAATCTTTTACACCTCCACCATACTTCAACCAAATATCTTTCACCACCCGCAGCGTTTCAGTTACCACCTGTTCCACAATAGGATTACGCAAAGAATGTTGCTTAAAATCCTCCAGATAGGTCTCTAAATCCGCAACAGAATTCCATTTGCCGGCTGAGGCAGCTTCGGAATGACGTCCATACACCACATAACTTGCCAGCCACAATTGTAATCCCTGAAAGTGTTTTTCCTCCGTTAAATGAATCGCTTTCTCCCGAATCCTATCTTTAATTGTTTCGTCAAACTCAGCTGTCAATATTTTTTGGATCCTATCTTTTGTCTTTTTATCAATAGCATCCCAATTCCAATACTTCCCTATCCTGAGCAAGGGTAATAATTTTCCAATCGCCTTTTCTGAAAAAGCACCATATTCACTTTTAAAAGGAGGGAATTTTTTAAAGTTTTCTACGAAACCGTCGACATCCAAATGATGCTTTTCCGCAAAGGTCTTTAACGCCTTTTCATATTCTACTTTATCCGTTACGGAATAGATAATGTGCCATAAATTTCTTGCGACTTCAGCCGTCAAAAATTGGGGGTCAGGATTTTCCAGCTTGTCCAGTCTGGTCCTGATCTGTGTGCAGGTCTCATTGCAGGGGTATCCTTTATCTTCTATATAATTCCACCTGTACTTTTCAATCTCTACATTCAGCATTTTACCCTTAAAACCCCGCTTTTCCAGAAAATACTTCAGCAATATTTTTTGTTCAATTTCCTTCCTGGAGTTTAGAAAATCAAATAACTGCTCCATATCTTCTATACTATTCAGAAATTCTGAAGTGACATTCGCATCAGTATCCTTATGATAAATTCCAAGGTTGTACATCCATTGCCATAGACGGAATTCCTGGTATAAAGGGTGTGATTTTGGAATATTTTTCAGATACTCCGTTTTCTCTATCCCGTCTTTATCTTTAAATCTCCGAAATTCTAAACTACAAGTACCAATGGATGATTTTTGACTACGCAAAGGACGCTGGTAAAAAATAATATCCTCTACAAACAAATGCACAAAATCCTTATTGCTCAACGTGATCTGCTGTGATTCATTGTGACTGTATAATTCCCTAACGCAGTCATTGTATAGATTTTCATCTTTCAATTCCTGATGGAAGACCTGCTGAACCTTTAATATCGCCTTCAGTTCCTCTTTATAAAATTTACGCTCAATCGTTCGCACCAGGTTTCCCTTTATTTTCTGTTTAGGGTTTTGCAGTAGCGTATCGTAGATATAGGCACCCACCGTTTTATGGGAACGTTCAATCTCTTTTTCTGTTTTCTTTTTTAATAATGTCCAGTCATTCTCTCCGGGAGCACGGAAACTTCTTTTTTCATTTCCCTCTTTATCCATTTTTATGGTACCATCATTATTCAAATCGGTAGTAACAATAAAGTCCCGTACCTTATCTTTCCAATCAAATAATGGATTTTTACTTGAGCGACGATAAATCCAACCGTTTTCTAAAATCAGAGAATACCAGATCTCCGCCTTACCTTTTTGCACTTCATCAGCAACCACCTCCACTACCTTTAGCGAATGAAATTCCACTAACTTGTTCGGGTTCTCATCTTCCTCCTCTCCCCGCAATTGATAATAGCCACGTTTTTGATTAAAGTTCAATAAGATCCAGGCCAATTCTTCCTTTGCAATTTTTTCTGTTAATGCTTTCTTTCTTAGGTAATAGATTGTCCAGTCGTAAGGCACCAATTTCCCATCTTTTACCAATTCCGGTTGATTTTCCCGGAATTCTTCCAGCATGGTTTCAAATGACTGTTTTAAAATAAAAACATTGTTGTGGTATACCAATTTTGGCTCGGCATTCGAAATGAACTTACCCAAACGCTTTCCAAAATCAATTTGAGCCGCATAATGTTCAGGTAGGAAATCCAAAACATGAAGCACCCTATGTAAGCGCTCCCTTCTCAGCAGGTGACGCTCCCTCAATCTGCGGACACTCCTGAATTTCGTTCGGTCAGCCGTTTGGGAAAAAGAGTTGCCCTTTCCAAATTCATCTTTTATATCCTGACCCATTGGAATAATACGGCTGCCCATTCCAATAATATTGCTATTTTCATTTGAAAATATTCTTTTTTTATCGGTTAGTGAGCTATCCCTTGAATTTTCCTTACTGTTTGTAAGCGGTATGTTCTGGTTAGTTTCATTAGAATCTCTTTGAATTAACGCCCAGCCTATACTATTCGTTCCCAAATCTAGGCCCAAGATGATTGTTTTAGACATATGATATAGATCTTGTATTACAATAAAGTATCTTTCTTACAAATGCATTCCTATTTGAATTCAATAAATATTTAACCAAATTCAGCTTAATGATTATCACCGTTATTAGATTACTATAAACATAACAAGAAAAAAAATCATACAATTACGGATTTCCTTATTTTAAATATAATTATATGTTTTATCTTTGTTACCGAAAGCAAATCACAATAAGGATTATTCCGTTGTGAAAACATTTAAGTTGCCTCGCCTTACAATGCGGGGCTTTTTTTTGCAATAGACTTATGTTGCAATGTGAAGATGTTATACTTTATTTTAAAATAGTACTGGGCTTTCTAGCTATATGGCGAATGGATCATCACCAATGAATATTCTTTTCAATGAAATCGATCAATTGATCTGCCATTAACTGCTGCTCTACTTTCTTGGGATGGCCACCTGTATTCTTATAGGGAAATACCAGCGAATAGATTTTAGGATCTTTAGTCATGGCAACCGCCTGTTGGATATATCCCGGCCACTTCGACCCGGCTTTAGTCGCATCCATATTCCCCAGAGCACAAATGATGGCAGATTGGGGATGAGCTCGGCGGATACTTTCAATGAAATTCAGATAAGACTTCACAATGAATTCTTCAGTTGGCTTTTTGTCGCCAAATCTGGCTTTGAATTGCGGGTGTTCCGGACGCTCCACTAACCAGGAATCATTCTGAAATAGGTTGACCACCACCACATTCGGCTCATAACTACTGAAATCCCAATGGCTGTTTCCATCCATAGGATCAACTCTGTCGTAAATCTCTGGCATAATTTCCGGAAACCAGCTCAGCATGATGCCAATCCCACTACGCGCTATGATGGATTGCCGGGCATTGAAATGCCTGGCGGTAATAGCCGCATAAGTATAATAATTATTAAACAAATCAGGCGCTCCGGAGTCCTTTCCTACCTCTTCAACATCAACCCCATGGCCGGCAGTGATAGAGTTTCCATAAAACTCTATCTTACGGTTTGGCAATTTTGCAGGCTTCAGCAACTTGCCATTACTTCCCAGGTCGTAACTATAAATTATATTTGCCGAAGTATTATTTGTTAACTTATAAAGCTGAAGTGTATGTTCACCAGTACCAATATCACTGCCAAAAGTAAAAGTCTGCGTCAAACTATCTGAACCAAATTTCACAGCACCAGCAACATTATTATCTATGATAGCATAGAAAAACGCAGTTTCTCTAACTGATTTCATCTTGACCTTAACAGCAGATCCATAGTATTTTATTGAAGCAAAGCTCCCAGGCCAAAACAATACAGTGGAGTCCTGGGTCTTTAACACGCGACCACTGTAGTCAACATATTTATCTGAAGGGCTAATAATAACTTGCGCACTGGTTTTACCTGCAAGAACTACTGAGGCAGTGATAAAAAACAACAAAAATTTCTGTGACATCTATCCAATATTTTTAGTGAATGGAAACTGAAAATCGAATTTATCCATTTGGATCCATTTAAACAATTCCAATAGCGTACAGATTCGACTATTCTCAGCCACAGCTTCATAACAGAACATCAGATTCCTCCTAATTTATATGCGGTAACTATTGTATCGTAGCTATGGAGTTGCCAAATATCACATCGTGTGAAGGGCTTTATCGCCATTTACTTAAATATACAGCTTTCCTGATGCGTGGCCGATTATAACGTTGAAGGAATATCGGGTAAAGGTTGAGTAAGACATTTAACACCAATAACCACAAAGATTTGACAACTCCAAATTTGAATGCCACGAAAACATTAAATCCCAACACAATAACCAGGATAATGAGGTGATCCAGTTCAGATTTTTTTGTCTGATAATATAATTTCGTTAATGCCTGGTTGTTCTTTTCTATGGGAAAAGCTTTTCTAATCACCTTTTCCCAACCAATCAACACCAATAACTTTCTGAAAATTTTCACCCCAAAACGTTCATATATTTTGCCCCTCTGCTCCCATTCCTTTTCATCATAGTAGGGAGAAGTAAGCGGATTGTTCAGCGCTTCCGTAAAAGCAACCACACACATCATCAGCAGGAAATTCAAAGCCCAGGCAAATGCAAAACCATCCATTTTAATAAAACGGACCAAGGCATAAACTAAGCCAATTGTAATTATTGCAATTAAGTATTTCTTCATTTTTAAATCAGTTTGGATGTTAAGCCATCGCAGTACGCCTCCATATGCACGGCCATGCTGTACTATAATCAATCAGCCGGAACTTGATTTCCATATAGTTTTGCATGATTTGAGTCGTCTTTATTCCTCGTTTAAATGATTGTAAACATTTAAAATGACTGTAAACATGTAAACAGAATAGTTGAGATTGAGCATGACTGTTAATTTAATTACCGCAATATATAGATTTAGCATGTCAAATAAAAAATGATGAACTAAAAGACTGTCGTGATCATTACTCAATTCTGTATTTAAAGAGAACCATTGTTCTTGTAAAGCATAGAATACGCCGGGAAATTTCAAAAGATTGCCTTGGCAAAATAGTTGAGCCAATTCATTCACCGAATTTAATACATCTCACTTTTGGCAATACAAAACGCCGACTCTTTAAAACCTGTAAAAGAAACAATGAGCCATACACGCAAGTAAATTGAGCCGTGTGCGAAATGTCCAATTCAAAAAACCGCTGATCTTCGTATCGTTACATATAAAATAACAGCTATGACAAACTTAACACAAATAAAACTCGGTAAAAATGGTCCCCTTGTCTCTAAACTCGGCCTCGGCTGCATGCGCATGTCGCCCGTCTGGGGAGGGTCAAAGAATGACGAAACTGAAAGTATAGCCACCATTCAGTCGGCATTAGACAACGGCATCAATTTTATAAACACGGGAGACTTTTATGGAGCAGGCCACAATGAATTGCTCCTGGGCAAGGCAATTAAAGGCAGAAGAGACGATGCATTCATCAGTGTCAAATTTGGTGCTGTTTTTTACAACGGACAATGGATAGGCCTGGATCTGCGCCCCATGTCTATCAAGAATTTCATCAACTACTCCCTGGTACGTTTGGGCATAGAAACCATCGATCTTTATCAGCCCTGCAGACTGGATGATAGCGTTCCGGTAGAAGATGTCATTGGCACCATAGCAGACCTCATCAAAGAAGGAAAAGTACGTCACCTGGGCGTTTCCGAGATCACTGCAGCTCAACTTAAGCAAGCCAATAGCGTATATCCTGTAACAGCCTTGGAGATAGGGTATTCTTTGGCCGACCGACAGATTGAAAATGACCTGCTGCCCACAGCCAGGGAACTGGGCATAGGCGTTGTGGCTTTTGCGAATACTGCTGAAGGCTTGCTTTCCGGTGAGATGAAAGCCCCGCTTACTGCCGATGATTATCATCTTCATTTCTCACGGTTCCAGGGAGAAAACCTGATCAAAAATTTAGAGAAGGTAGAAGTGTTAAAACAACTCGCCAATGACAAAGGATATACGCCTACCCAACTGGCAATCGCCTGGGTAAATGCTCAGGGCGAACAGATCATGCCATTGGTCAGCATGAGCCGCCGGACACGCTTACCTGAAAACATACAGGCCATGGAGATCAGTTTCAGTCCTGAAGAAATGGATCTCCTGAACACGAATTTTTCAATCGGCTCCATCCTTGGTGGCACCTATTTGCAACGATAATTGGTGGAGCATAAAAAGCTCCGCCTCTTTTATATCTTTGTGTAATTTGATATTCCGACGAAAGTAATGACAAATCCTACTGAAATAATTCCGGAAGTAATGTTTTATTCCTATTTATCTGATATAAAAAAGGATAAAGTAGCATTTTTAGAACATTCTATTCTTGTGATGCAGGTTTCCGGCCGCTTTACAATGGAAACAGCCAGCGAGAGATTTTCTATGGAGAAAGGCGAAATGCTGCTGATCAGAAGGAATCAATTGGGAGAGCTCACCAAATCTCCGCTAAATGGCGAGGGATACCAGACCATTGTCATTTGTCTGAAAGAAGACCTGCTCAGGCAAATTGCATTGGAGCAACACATAGAACCAGGGAAGAAATATACCGGTCCCACGAACATTCTTATTCCGGGAAACGATTTTCTTCATGCGTTCTTTCAATCTGTCATTCCTTATGTGCGTCATTCTGAAGAAAAAATAACCGATCATATCAGCATGCTGAAAGTACGGGAGGTGGTACAACTCCTGCTCCATGTGATGCCAGAGCTGAAAGATTTCCTATTCGATTTTTCGGAGCCTTACAAAATTGATCTGGAGAAATTTATGCTCAGTAATTTTCACTTCAATATTCCTATAGAAAAATTTGCCAGGCTAACAGGAAGAAGCCTGGCAGGTTTTAAGCGTGATTTCCAGAAATTATTTCAAATGTCACCCCGGCACTGGCTTCAGGATAAACGACTTCAGGAAGCCCGTCACCTTATAGAAAAAAAGAAAAAGCCATCAGAAATTTACCTCGACCTGGGGTTTGAAAGCCTCTCTCATTTTTCGTACGCTTTTAAGAAAAAGTTTGGGCAGACACCTACTCAGTGGGCATAAAATCCTATTGTCTTCATCCTTCGTTAAATAATAACTACCTGATGCGTTGCCTTTATAGCGGGGTTCGACTTTAAGGAAACTGTAATCAGTACTATCCCTCTATAGTTTGTCTCTCCTGCCGTAAAAGACACAGTCGCAGCACCACTGGCATTACTTGCTGAGCCATTTGAAAATACGCCAATTACATTTCCCGATGCATCAATGGCTTCATAATTGAATAAAAAATCTGCATTCGGATTTCCAACAGAACGTTTAAGGTCAATGCTGAGCACAAGTGTATTGTTTAACCCATGGGAAAGGCTTGCATTTCCAGTGAGCAGCATAAAGTCTGGATTGGCTTTTGCAAAGTTTACCGTAAGGTTTCGGGTAATACTGCCGGCAGTTACACTTACATACACTGGCCCAGGTGTATTGTGCTTAAGATATCCTGTCAGTTTGCCATCGCTGTCAGCGCTGATCGTTACCGGATTTGGGATCTGGAAAGAACCTCCTGTTGACGTAAACGTTACCTTTTTGTCAGCGATAGCAAGGTTTTTGTTCATACTTACAGGTATGGCAATCGTACTGATACCATCGGAGGCGATATTGTCCGTAAAGCTATCTATCTTAAATATATCGTCAGCTGCAGGCTGTGTAAAAATAACTGTTTTGTTTGCAGTCATCGCAGATGATCCTGTAGCCACAATAGTAGCAGTACCGACTGCTATCCCTTTCAGGTGAGTAAATGCATTTCCTGCAACATCAATTGGCAGTGACACCACTTTTTCATTGTTCGAAAAGGTGCCCATATCGGTTTTAAAGGAAATGAAACGTTTTGAAGGATCTACATTTGGATCAATATGCGCTGAAATCTTTAGTAAAGAAAAACCATCGGCCACCAAATTCTCTATAGCGGCATTTTCGAAATTAATCGCTCCGGATGAAGTCAGCGTAACCATTTTTATAGCGGTAGCATCAAGGTTAACCGCTTTGACATTGGCCGTTCCCGTTGCACTGGCCTTTAAATAAGCCTCGGCCTTACCCTCTATAGCAACAACTGATATCGTATTCGCATTATTTGAAAAAGTTCCATTATCGGTTGTAAATACCACATCCCTTTTATCTGTCGGCGTTAATGGATCTATTAGTGCGGTTATTTTTAATGTAGCGTTATTATCGGCCACCAGGCTTTCAATGGCAGGGTTCTCAAAACTTATCCCACTTGGATAGGTAAAATTCACCTGAACAGTTGCCGAGAAAGTCAAGACTGTTGCTTTTACCGTAGCCGTACCTGTTGAAGTAGATTTTAGGAATACCTTTCCATCTCCATTTTCATCCACTACAACGGTTATTGTAGCCGCCTTGTTGCTGAATGTTCCAATATCACTGCTCACCGTAACCGTTCTTTTATCCCTATCCGAATCTGCGCCGATATGCACCATCAATTCAATTTCATTTACGCCATTTGCAGGTTGGGATAATGGTGATGCAGCCTTAATGCTGATCGCATCCGATAATAACAATGGTTCATCTTTACATCCTGCAAACAGCGATAGAAAAAAGAATGAAATGACAACTCGCGTGACTCTTTTCATGAGATTGAAATTTTACAGCTTTTAACATCTCCATTTAGGCCATGTTCAGCCGTCACTTTTATGGTAAAAAAGCTAAACAGTTTAGACCCTTTGCTTATGATCCGAACATCCTGGTTGAAAACTGCTACAGCCCCACCCATTGTACCGCCATCCGTTAAATGTTTGGTTAGGGTACCGTCAGCCTTCTGAAAATACAGATTGTTGCTCAAGGCTAAATTATAATTGATTGTGTATTTTACCCCTACACTTGATGAAAGGGTAAAGTTTAAGGAGATATCCTCCGGTGGAGTGATACTGCTTTTTGAGGGCTGGATTGTACTGAGTTGAAATGGCATATGAGAAGGCGTTAAAGTTTGACTGGTAGAGTGGTTACGTCACTGGGAAAAAGTTTATGAAAAGCTGTTTTTATCTGCAGGTCAAAAGAGAGGGAAACAAATCCCGAACCTCTTACGGTATTATTGGTATTGAGTGGATTGGAATTTAATCTGGTATACCATACCACGCCGCCATTTACCTTTACGAAATCTGCAATTCTCAATCCGGCACCCGTAATCAGGTTAAATGTAGCCATAAGATCATCCCTATACCCATCCTTCTTCAAAGTACTATAGGTAAGTCCCAGCATCAGCGAAAAGCGACGATCGAAATCCCTCAGGGAAAATAGATCTTTCATAAACAAAGGCCTGTCCTGATTAATTGGTCTCAGATAAATATTCGTCCCCAAATAGGGAACCATTTTTCCGATGGATGGCAGCAGCGCAACCCCGATGTCAGCGGTAATAAATGATTTTGAACGGGTTACAAAATTATTGTTTATCGTATTTGCATTCACAATAACTGCGTCTTCATAGGAAGTAATCACCGCGGAAACGAAGTTGTTAACTTCGGTATCAGTGATTAAGATTGTATTATTTACCGCCTCTGTGTACCCGTTAAAATTGGTTGTTATATCCTCCAGGTGATCAACAAGGTCTTTCTTGATATTTTCAAAGGGAGAATTGGGTGGAAACTGGACTTTCTTCAGCTCCGCTTTTACATAATCTATCTGGGCAAGGTAATTTTTCGCATTTTCCGGGATAGTCGCATTTTCTCCTTTTGGATGGAAAAAAATTGACTTCAATGAGTGCAGTACATTGTTCATTGCACTTACATACTCAGGCTTTTTTTTCGCTGAAGCTTTATAACCGGCTAAAAATTTTGCCAGATTTAAGGAATCCGCTTTGAGTACCCTCATATTCATCGACAAGCTTTGCTGTTCATCAATCCTTTGTTCAAAGGAAAAAGCAACTTCCTCCATTGCTTTTGAGACAATTTTTTGATTCGTTTCACTTAGAGCGATTTTATCAATTTCCTGTCCGTTTACCTTCAGATCTTTATTCAGTTCATCGATTGTAGCAGACAAGATTTCCTTCATATCCTCTATGCTTAATGAAACGAAGCTATTATCCGCCTTTTGGGCCACTAGTTTTGGGATAATTTTGGATGCATGGTTAACCAATTTCGCTTTTTCATCCTCTGATAATTTACGTTTGAATTTGAAGAAGAACGAGAAATCCCTGTTTGGTGGAAGCTCTTTGATAGAAAGCCTCCATTTGGCATCAGCGCCATTGTTCTCCCAGTACGCATACATCCGGCCATCTTCCCAGTCCTTATATTTTTGCTGCTCAGCCGCACAAGGGAATACCTTGTCAGTTTTTTTATCCTTCTTTACTTTATAGAAACATTCAATGCTGATGATCTTGTCCAAAGTTATTTTACTATTTATACCCTGGGTACCGGCCAATATAAAGGGCACATCAAAGGGAAGGATATCTGAAAATGACCGACCAGAAATGTCGAGCGTGATTTCCTTTGCACCTATAAGTACAACATTTGAAGTTTTCGTAATCGTTTTCTGCTTGGTCACGACCTGGGCGTCCACAGCAGTGTAACAAAAAAAGAATAGCAGAAAAATCCTGAAAAACAGGTTTCCCCCTAAAGGGTAGAGATGATTCATGAGCGTAATTTTTTAGTTCCCCGATCAAGTCAAAATATAATATGATCAGTTTACACACTGAAGATAAGCATATTAGATTTACTTAACAAATTAATCTAAAAAAAATAAAAACAATAGCTGAGTGGAATTTTCTAAGCCTTCGTATTAAAGGAACATAACGCTTAATTATAACCATTGCCAGCAGTTTTACTTAACCTGGAAAAGGTAATACTTGAAAATATCGTAATTATTGCCAGGGTAATAAAGGTATAATGAAAAGCATGCTGCAGATCCAATGCGAAACATCCTAACTTAATACCGAGAGTACCAGGTTGGATATCGAAACCCCAAAACTAACCGACAGTTGCTGCATAATCACCAGCATAGTATTGCCCCCGCTTAATACCCAATTTTTTCGACTGCCAAATCAGACCAATTGACTAATCCCGAAGCCAGACCTCAGCAATGGGCTTATTAATTCTGAAGGGTAAATAGTGGAGACAATACATAAGTTGACATGAATATTCCAAAAAATACCTTAACGTGAATATCATGACATAATCGACAATTAAAAGCCTAGCAGGACTGCCAGCGAATTGACCAATGGTATGTACGCTTATACTACTATTTGCATAATCCGTTATTTTTGATAGGTCTGCAGTTTTATATTGGCTATATCCTTTCAACATTATTAACATGAAGCTATTGTTATAAATGTTTTTTTAATTGCATCTTGGTCTTCCTTTTTGATTCATATAATACCGTACAGCTCATAGTAATTTCCCGTCAAAGTTTAGCTTATATTGCGTTTTTTCAAAGTCTGTAAGTATAATATGGTTATCTTCCACTACACATTCTTCAGCACCTTCCAATGAGACAAAAATGTCATTTCCACCAAACTGCCATTTAATTACTCCCTGCTTATCAACCCTGCTTATCAGTAGTTCACCATGAACCAGATAGTCATCTTGTAATTTGATAACCTTAAAGCAAGTCGCCATATCGGTTTGCGTCTTCCATTTTGCTTCAAGGTCAGGAAGCGTCAGGCAAAACAAGGTATCACAACAGCAGACGATCAATTGATCGTTATCCAGGAGTGACGAATTTTTATGAATAGTCGTCGCACCACCGGAACCACTTATGATACAGCTATTAATCATTTCCTTATTCTGAAAAAGTTTAATGCCATGTTTAGAAGTGGGATATGTTTTTGCAGCCTCCCCAAAATGTTGTCTTGAATAATTAAAACTGTTGTCCGCTGAACCGTAACTATACATCGGGTCGTCTACGACCTCAATTGTCAGGTCATGGTATTCATATTGGTTCATTGTTTCCTCTTATATTAGGGCTAGCCAGTGATTTTGTTTGATTTATTGCTCCTTTTTCCTAACCAATGGTTGAATACCAATAATAAAATGCTCTTTGTCAAATACAACCTTTACCATGTCATTCGGTTGTTCAGGTGCACTGGCATAGCAGAACTGAATCACCAGATAATTTGTCCCGGCAATAGATTCCAGCGTCTGACTAAAGACTTTAAAGTCACCCGGCTTAATGGCAGCTCTAAGATTATTAAAGGCAGGTTCGGTCAGCAGATTACGTATTTGCGAAGACAAGAAAGCCTTTGCCCCTTCCTGGTTCCCAGCCCGCAATTTACTGATGAATTGGTTATAGCTTTTCATTGCTGCGCTAATCGCTTCATCACTTAATTCAGGACTAGGCTTTTCCGTTTTTGTAATGCTCAACCTGATCCGGTTAGCCGGTAAACTTTTGGCATTTGCTGCTGTTGCCTGGTAATTACTGAACACCGAATACATATAGATATTGGTTGTATCATTAGGCTCCCATTCATCGGTACGTGTCAGTCCGTCAATGCCATTAATTTTAGAGAGGTCATTTAAATCTCCCTTTTGTTTGCTTTTACCTACTTTCATAGTAAGCTGCTCAGCCAGTGAAAGGTATTTTTTAATAAATGCTTGTTGAATCTTGAGTGACTGAGGTTTATATTTGGGCCCGAAATTGTTCATGTCCCATTCATATTCAATACTGTTCAATAAAGAGTCTTTTATACTAAAAGTATAAGTCACCAATAAATCTGGAATGCCGTTCTCGGAACGTCTATAAGTAAGCGGCATAGCCATACCGCCAGGAATAATGATATCCCCTTCACCCAGATAGGGTTTACTCCCCATTTCCTTCTCATCATCCAAATAAGGTTTCACTTTTTCGCCATGTATCTTAATGGGAATCTCCTGAGCATTTACATTAAAGGAGCAAATGGATACAGTGATTATAAGAAGTAGAACCACGCTGCGCAAGAAGTATTCAGCAAAAATCATTATTTAAAGGTTAATTTTTTCTGCCAATATACAGGAATTATGCCATATCAAAAACCATAAAACCCACGAGAGTTAATTTTCTTCTTCTCCAACAGGAAATATGCGAACGATAAAGAAGGTAAAAAAAATGATAAAGAAAATATAGTTGTCATTGGGACTTAATGATATCCGTTCCCGGCAGTTTTACTTAACCGCGAAAAAGTAATACTTGAAAATATCGTAATTATTGCCAGGGTAATAAAGGTATAATGAAAAGCATGCTGCAGATCCAATGCGAAAGCATCCGAGCTAAACACAGACAGCACCAAACTGGATATCGAAACCCCAAAACTAACCGACAGTTGCTGCATAATCACCAGCATGGTATTGCCCCCGCTTGCAGAATCCTCGTCCAGGTCAGACAAGGTAACCGTATTCATTGCAGACATTTGTATGGAAGTGAAAATCCCGTAAAAAACCATCAGCAGAATATAATACCCTATAGGCGTATCCTTTTCCACAAAACCCAAAACGATTAATACCAGTCCCAGCAATATCGTATTACTAATCAGCACAGTTCTGTAACCCAAAGTTTTGATAATCCGTATAATAAATGGTTTAATAGCCACATTAGCCAATGCCGAGGGCAGCAAGAGCAAACCGGAAACAGATGCAGAATAACCAAACCCGGTCTGCAGCATCAAAGGCAGCAACAATGGCAGTCCGCCGATACCTAACCTGGTAATCAGACTGCCGGATAATCCGATCTTCAGGGTATCAATATTGAGTAACCGAAGATCAATGATCGGAGCATCGGTCTTCTTGAAGTGCTTGTAGTAAAACACAGACAATAAACCCGCCAGGAACAATCCTCCTAAAATCCACATCCAGTGGGTAAGACCGATACTCACCAGCTCCAGCACCATCGTAATCAGGATCAGGGCAAGACTAAAGTAAGCTAAACCCCTGAAATCAAACCGTCCCACAGCATGCTTGAAATTGGGCATAATCTTGTAGGCCATCGAAATACCAATAATTCCTATAGGTATATTCACTAAAAAGATCCAGTGCCAGGACAAATGATCTGATAAAAAACCTCCCAGACTGGGGCCAACCACCATCCCCAGCAGACCAAATACCGTAATAAAGTTCATGGTTTTCAAAAGCTCGCTTCGCGGGTACTGGTATAAAATAGCCAGCCGCGCAATGGGCACCATCATCGAAGCGCCAATAGCCTGAAGCACCCTGGAAAGATTAAATGTCAGCAGATCTACTGATAAGGCACAGCATAAAGAACCCGTCACAAACAGGGCCACTGCAATCATAAACATAGTCCTGGTACCGAATTTGTCAGACAGCCATCCCGATAAAGGGATAAATAACGCAAGTGTAAGCGCATAAGTAACAATCACAGAATGCATCTCCGTGGGCGAATAATTCATATCGCGCGCTATAGAAGGCAGTGAAGTATTCAAAATGGTACCGTCTAATGACTGTATAAACATCGCAATCGCGGTTACCCATGGCAAGAGGCTTGTAGCAGTAGTTTCTTTTTTATCCTGTATAGTATTTTGCATTCGATCTTAGTTCATTCAATAGGGATATCCATAAAACAGGCCCATAATTGTAAGGTTTTGATCAGTGCAAAATTAGTACCTAATTCTTTCAACTGCCAAATCAGACCAATTGGCAAATCAGACCGCCCGGATTTTGTTTTTACCTATTGTCAAATTCCTACTTATCATCTACAGTCCTACAAAAAGACATTCTCCAATGGATGATTAATTTCAGCATAGGGGAAACCGTATAAATAACATCCTTAGGCTACTTAATTTGCACCACAACGGCAATTAATGGATGAAAATTGAAGTCAATCTATATGCAATAGATTTTTAAAGAATCCGTGGATTCGCACAAGGCGAAAAATATAATACATTTAAAAATGGCAATTGAATTGCAAATTTCTTGCATAAACAAAAGCGATCGTACAAATGCTTACGAGAGAATCACCCACGTTGGCGGTGTACAAAATGGCTCACGATGGAAACAGAGACAAGCGGAAGCAATCAAGAACATAGAAGATAAGAAATATTCATTTTATACTTCTGTTGGCGGTCATGTTAGAAATGTGGTAGTAGCCTCAAGAAATGGTGTTAAGTATCTGAAAACAGAAGCGGATAGAGACACACCAGATAATTTATTGAGTTTACCTGAGTGCCCATAACAAATTACTGCCCAGAATAGCCTGGGCAGTAATTTATTAAACGAATCGAAAACCAGTCCATCCAGATAAACAAAAAAAATTCCATTTTTGATTATTCCTATTGATTATTTTGATGTTCATTGTAACTTAGCCTACGTTATATTTATATAATATTTCAAGATAGAGAAACTTAAATCGATTATTCATCAATACATAAATTGGGTATAACCATCACTTATACACTAACGAACAATCAATTAAGAGAGCTATGGAAAAAGGGTTGCAGGAGCAAATTAAACCAAAGCCATACAAACCTTAATTCACATCTTCATCCTTTGCCCAATCTTCATCCAAAGAATAGGTATAGCATTATCTGTGTTCAATTCCCTCAAAACATTTTCAGGGTAATAAACAGGTTCATCACTCAAATCAAAAGTGCCGTAATGCATTGGCATTAAGGTTTTAGCTTTTAGATCTGCGAATGCCTTCAAGGCATCTTTCGGCCCTGTATGCCCGGTGTGCATAAACCATTGGGGTTCATAAGCGCCAATTCCCAGAATTGCCAGGTCAATCGTGTACAACTCCCCTATTAATCCAAAATGTAAACCATAACCACTATCGGCACCAAAATATATGGTCTTTTTCAATTTTGTAAACTGGATCATAAAACTTCCCCAAAGGTTAATATTGGTATCAGTTAACCACCTTCTGGACCAATGTTTAGCCGGCAGATAATCAATGATAACTTCCTCAGTTGTCTGAAAACGCTGAAACCAACCTGCCTCTTCTATCTCATTTTTAATGCCCCAGCTTTTCAACAACCTTCCTGTTTCCAGGCCTGTTAAAATCTTACAGCCGGGATTGAGTTCGGTAAGCAATTGAATCGATTTTTTATCAATATGATCCCTGTGGTTATGTGAAAGCAACAAATAGTCCACACCCCTCAACTCAGAAGGACTAAAAGGAATTGGAGTAAATCTTTTCAAAAAAGGACTGCTGTGTAGTATCGGATCAATTACAATTCTCACACCATCGGCATCAATTACAAAACCGGCATGACCGATAGGAATAAGACAATCAATAGTTTTGTCACCTATGTTTGTGGTAGGCGTAAATGATAAAACAGACTGCTGATTTTTTTTCAACTTTGTCAGCGGCCGCTCGCCTCCTATCCATTTCCATACTTCTTTTATACTTCTGACAGACGTACCGTCCAAATTTTCATAACACTCTTTTTCTGAAACCGGATTTCCCGTCCAACCTTCCTTTATAAAAGAAAGGTCCGGGTTATGCGAAGGTCTTTTGCCCATGTAATCTTTAAAATAATTTATACCGTATTTAATCCCAATGAACAGGACCTATTAGATAAGACGATTAAGAACGCATAATAATTTAAAATCGGCAATAAAAACTATCTATTTTACTGAGGAAAGCTTGACCAAAGCACCCCATAAGTGTAAGTCCTGGTAAGTGACCCCACTCTTCAAATCTATTAAGCAAATATTGCTGGTTCCTATGCAAGCTCTTTGCAAAGCGGGTATTACCGCTATGAAAGCTAAATTCGACGCTGATCCCGAAAAAATAATGTCTTTTAACTGGCTCATCACCAATGCTACACATACCTCAACGATTCAAAAAGAGACCGATATAAAACATGCGGATCATTGGCAGGCTTGAAAAGAAACACTTATCTTAGTTATATGCAAAAAATCCGGAACGTTTCTTTCCTACAGATCTGCTTCTACTCATTGCTCATGAGCCTGTTTTTTTGCAACAAAGTCTCCGGTCAATCACAAATCATTCCACTCACATCCGATACACTTTCAGGAAATAAAATCGAATATTCCCTGGTCAAACAAAAATGGGCTTTTCAAAATGGCGATCGTGCTGCCTCTGCCCAGCCGACACTTGCTGATACACACTGGCCCAGGGTGGTTACCAATTTTGGTGAAGGCAAGGAACTGAAAGAATGGCAAGGCATTGGTTGGTTCCGGCTTTGGATACAGGTAGACACCGCGTTAACACAAAGACTATTGGGCTTACGCATCAATCATGACGGCGCTTCAGAAATCTACATCGACGGGAAATACCGCGGTGGTTTTGGAAAGGTGGGCCGATCCAAAGCCGAAACACAAATAACCCGTGCACCGTTCGAGGTAGTACCTATAGAACTTAATGATACCCAACCGCACCTCATCGCCATCCGGTATGCCAACTATGGCCACATTTTCCCCGATTTTGTAGGGTTTCAAACCTGGATCGGCGACTATGAACGGCTTCGCCAGCACGCCCGCCACAACTTCGATTTGTTCAGGGACATGAGAATTTGTTCCGCAGCGCAGTTATCCCTTGCCCTACTGCATTTATTTTTATTTCTTTTTTATCCTAAGCAAAAGCTTAACCTATACTATGTCATCTTTTCTGTGCTTTTTGCGGGCACCAACCTTGCTATCAGCGGTGACTCCATCTCTACAGATCCGATCATGCAATGGTGGTGGCAGCGGATCTTCTGGATCTGCGGGGTCCTCGGAACTATCTCTGCGTGGCATTTGCTCTACGCGGTTGGTGGCACGGCCATTCCACGCTGGAAGGCCATCGCAGCAGTTGTATTTACACTGGTGTACCTGATTAAGAAAGTGATTTTTGCGGAAACCAATCCCAACGACGGCTTCAACCTGCTGTTCCTTGTCATTTTGCTGGATGGGCTATGGACATTAATGGGCGCAGTCCGCCGGGGTCAGCCCAACATTTGGCTGATCGGTCTAGGGATGATGCTGATCATACTATTATACTTTTTTGTTGGAGCCGATGTATTCCACCTTTGGAAAAGCCATGCAGAACGCTGTCTCGTCATGAGTATTGGTCTGCTAACTTTCCCCTTACTTTTTTCCATTTACCTCGCGCTGGATTTTGCACGCACCAACCAGGACCTCTCGCTCAGGCTAACAGAAGTAGAAGACCTTTCCACCAGGGCACTGGCACAGGAAGCCGAGAAACTGGAACTGATCACAAACCAGGCAGAAAAATTGGAAAAAACAGTCATTGAGCGAACAGCCCAGGTGCAGCAACAAGCCGATCAGTTGCGGGAACTCGATCAGGTCAAATCACGTTTCTTCATCAATCTGACCCATGAATTCCGCACACCATTAACGCTGATCCTCGGCCCCGCAAAACAGATCCTATTAAGAGAGAACAATCCCCAAACCAAAGCCGATGCAGAAACAATCAGCAGTAATGCCGACCGTTTGCTGAAACTGATCAACCAATTACTAGACCTGAGCAAACTGGAAGCCGGGAAAATGGAACTGAACAACACTTCGGCAGAATTAATAGTACTTACCCGGCGCAATGTATTACTCTTCCAGTCTTTGGCAGACCAGAAGACAATCACACTCAGTTTTGAAGCAGCATGGGACACCATCTGGCTATCCCTCGACCCGGCGAAACTGGAAGACATCCTTTATAACCTGCTGTCCAACGCAATCAAATTCAGCAAACCCGGTGGTGAGGTAAAAGTAGAGCTGAAAGACAGCGGAGCAATGTTCGATCTGCTGGTGATTGATACAGGAATTGGCATCCCTGCCAACAAGATCCCCTACATTTTCGACCGTTTTTACCAGGTAGATGCCTCCGACACACGGGTACAGGAAGGAACCGGTATTGGGCTGGCTATCACCAAAGAAATAACCGAATTAATGGGTGGGCAGTTGGCAGTACACAGTATCCCTGGTAAAGGCACCACAGTGAAGGTCAGTTTACCCATGCAAAAGGTCGCTGCTCCATACCCAGAACAGCCGCAGCAGGAAACAAATCCCTTGCCCTCCATTCCGGCTGTTGTCATGAACACTACCACAGCTGCAAATGATGAACAACCGCTGGTTTTAGTAATTGAAGATAACCTTGAACTGCGTCGGTTTATCATGACAGTATTAAACGGCAATTATCAGGTAATAGACGCAGCCAACGGCGAAGAAGGACTTGCGCTGGGTTTAGCACGCATACCCGACCTCGTGATTACCGACCTGATGATGCCGCTGATGAATGGTTACCAGGTATGTGCCGGATTTAAAAGCAATGAAAACACCAGCCATATCCCTGTAATCATGCTCACCGCGAAGGCCGACACCGAGAGCCGGATCGCGGGGTTGGAAACCCAGGCTGATGCGTATTTGAATAAACCTTTCGATCAACGCGAACTGCTCGCCACTATAGCCAATCTCATCAGCATTCGCCGCCAGCTACAGGAGAAGTACAAACAAAGTAACATCTGGGTGGCTGACAGCAGTATCATGCCTTCTATGGAAAAAATGTTCCTGGAAAAAATAAAAAAATCGGTTGAGGCACACCTGGACGATGAGCAGTATAGTGTCGATCAGTTAGGTGATGATATCGGTTTAAGCCGTACCCAACTTCACCGCAAACTAAAGGCACTAACCGGGCAAGGGCCAGGTGAACTGATCCGCTCCGTACGCTTGCAGCGCGCTTTTGATTTACTCAAGCAAAAGGCCGGGACTGTTGCCGAAATCGCTTATAGGGTAGGCTTCAGTAATCCTAATAATTTTTCTACCAGTTTTTCCAGACATTTCGGTTTTGCACCCAGCGAGGCTGAAAAACATTAGGCCTGCAACATATTCAGAGGTATTTGCAACTTTTCCAAAGCTCATTTCAAAACTGGCAAACGTACTTTGTGGTATAATTCATTCCAATTAATACCCCAAAACGATGAACACCAAAATTTTTATACTTGCTTGCTTAACCTGCTCATTTATCCTAAGCGCAACAGCACAAACTAAGGATAATCAAAACAAACCGGCCTCAAAAATCCAAAAGTGGCCCTGGTCTGTCAAACTTGATGCAGTCGTAACCGCACCGAAAAATCATAAAATTGTTTATGAAGACAGTAATGTAAGAATTTTACAAGTGATTTGTCCGCCCGGGAATGAAGAGCCCGTACATACCCATCAATACAAAAGTACCATGTGGTTTACGCAAAGCGCCCACTTTATGTACTACACCTATGACACGGACAGCAACAACCAACTGATTAAAAAAGACAGTGTTGAAGTCAAAGGATTTCCTCCGGAAACTTTAAACAAAGGACAAATGGTTGACCGGGAAGCACCACATTCCATAAAAAACATAAGCAATGATACCTTCATAGCTTACCGTATAGAATATAAAAAAGACTTTAAAAAGTAACCGCATAAATTTTACCCTCAAAAATCTCTGCCATGAAAAAAGTAATTTTAATAAGTCTGCTCACTTTGCTGCTGTCAACCGCGTTTAAGCTTATCGATGAACCCAACCCTATCCTTGGCCGCTGGGAGTATAAAGGTGTTTATCAGGGGCAACCCTACTCCTTTCTGGTCGTGTTTCGCAATAACGGGAACTATGATGGTTTCCTTGACAAGAAAATATTCGTCAGTGGTACGTATCAGATGAAACACGATACACTTCATGTAGCCGATCCGCTGTGCAATAATGATTACTATGGAACTTACAAGGTCCAGTACCACGGCCAGATGGATTCGTTAACGCTTCATGTCGTCCAGGATACCTGCCGTGCCCGCCGTGAGGGTTCAGACGGATTCACTTTTAAAAGAGTAAACACAAAACGGTAAATGCCAGGGCAATGAAAAAGCTATATCACCTTGCAGGCTTGGCAGGCATTGTGCTGTTTTTATCGCAAAATGCCTTCATCAGCAGCGAACCAAAAACACCGGCTGAATTGGGGCGCAAGCTCTTTTTCGATCCCATCTTATCGAAAACCAAAAAGATCAGTTGCGCATCCTGCCATAAAGAAGAATTCGCATTTGCCGACACCTCCGCCCTAAGCTTGGGTGTACGTCATCAAATAGGGCTGCGCAATACACCCTCTGCCATGAATATGAAATTACAGGTAGCGTTCTTTTGGGACGGGCGTGCCAACACGCTGGAAGAACAGGCATTGATGCCTATTGAAAATAAGCTCGAAATGGATCTTCCTATAAAAACCGCCGTTTGGCGACTCAACAATAGCCGGACTTATTCAGCGATTTTTCAAAATATCTTTCACGAAGCTCCCAATGCCCAAAACCTGGCGAAAGCACTTGCAGAGTTCGAGCGCACACTGGAAACCAGCGACTCGCCATTGGATGACTGGCTGCTCAATGACAACGAAATGGCGGTCAGCGCATCAGCCAAACGTGGTTATGCGCTATTTAACGGTAAAAAAGCCAATTGTGTGCAATGCCATTTTGGGGCAGATTTTAATAATGTAGAATTCCGGTCTATCGGACTGTACGACGGCAAAATGCTGAGAGACAGCGGCCGGGCGGCAATTACAAAAAAAATTAGCGACATCGGTAAATTCAAGATCAGTGCGCTACGCAATGTGGCCATTACAGCTCCCTACATGCATAATGGTATGTTTAAAACCTTGCGCCAGGTGATTGATTATTACAATGACCCAGACAAAATAGTACCGCATGCCATCGGGCGTGATAGCTTACTGTCCAGCCCCCTAAACCTCACAGAACAGGAAAAAACTGACCTTGAAAACTTCATGATTGCGCTGACTGACAAACGTTTCCAAAAGAAATTGAAGAAAGCCAAATAAATTCAACAAATATGAAAAGAAGACATTTTATGCTGTCAATATTGCTCGCTATTCCTGCCGCAACCCTGGCTAAATTCAGCTGGTTAAAAACAGCAAAGACCCAAAAACCCTTTCTTATCCGGGCCGACGAAAGCCGGTTCCAAGGCGAGCAGAAAAAAATGGGAAACGATCTGTTAAGATGCGTTATATCCTGCGAAGACACACATTCCGGAATGCTCATGGGAACCACCACCGCAAAATCACTGGCTGATAAAGGCGGGCCACCATTGCACCTCCATACACATCAGGATGAAATCCTGTTCGTTTCTTCAGGTGAGTTTTTGATTCAAATAGGCACCGAAATATTCAGAGCCAAAGCCGGGGATGCCGTTTTTATACCGAGAGGTACCCATCATACCTTTGCGAATCCGATTGCAAATAATCCTGGTATGCTGATCTCCATTCATCAACCCGGCGACAAACAAATGGAAGTAGATTTTGCAACAGTCGCATCAGGGCATTTCCCCAAATCATGGGAAAATGATCCCACTATTGTTGGCCCTCCAATTCATGTTGATTAATTAGTTTATCTGTCATTATTATGATAACAACCCATTAATCTAATTAAGGGGCAATATTACAACAATTGCCACCCTTAATCCAATAAACAACGGCTTAATCACCCGTTTCCTCTTCCTCTGACAATTCCTCCTCCAGTTTCAAGACAGGCATTTTCAACCTGCAAAGGTTCTTCACTACATACATAAATTCATTGGCTTGATTATACACCTGCGTGGCATCAAGCTTAGACACTTCGAATTCATCATCATAACGCATCTGAAAATAGCTGTTCTGCAAAACGGAAAAAAGTCTCCTCTCCTCCTCCGTTTCCCTTGGAAAAATGGCATTGAGTTCATCAACGAAACATACCGTCAAATCAATCAGCCAGCCTAAATGATGAATATCCGGTCTAAGATCCAGATAAACATTCAGCAAGGCCTTACAGGAATGTTCAATCGCCTGATGAAACAGGAATACTGAGGCTCCGTATTTTTCCTCCTGATAACATTCAATAGCGCTGTCCTGGAAAGCCTCAGCCATTGGATAACGGTACATAAACCTTTTCATCGCATGAAGTTGCTGATCACTTTTGCTGCTGGAATCCAATGGAATCACATCATTGATAACCAATCCGCGTTTGGAATATAGCAATTGTCCTTCCTCCATCGTTTTACAGAAAAAAAAGCTCCCTTTTTGCAGAAAGCTGGCAACTGCTTCTTTATGATATACCAAAATCGTAATCTTTCCGTCCATAAAACTGCTATCCATATATTCCTGTACTTCATGGGCAATGTTACCCTCCTCGTCTACCACCATCAATAAAAAATAATGGTACTGCTTAATTTTGCAACCGGGCATGAAAACACCTTTGTATAGGCTGCTCATTACGCGCCTGCCAAAACAGATAATCCGGTCCGGACTATATCTGTCAATTAGCTTCTCCATCGATTCATTCAAAATTTGGTTACCCCGGGTAGTATCGTCTATTGTTTTCATCTCTTGTTATTTTTAATTGGTATTGATGAAGCCATCATAAACACCTGCAAAACACACCTGTAATCAGTGTGCCTATGATGGCTTCACCGTTAATCTTTTAGTTATCAATTTCACATTCTTTTATCTGAGGTTGAATCCTGACATACTTCACTCTTCCGTCATGAATAATTGTCTTCAGTTTATAATCCCCGGGAATTCGAACAAGCAAGTTCAGAACAAGCTGTAAATCCTGTGGTCTCATTTTATTTTTCAACAGATTCCTGCTGTACAGAAAAATACCACAGGCCTCTGCACCTCCATTAAAGGAATAGCTTTCCGAATAGCTGATGACGGCATTTATCAATGATTTCCTTAACTCATCAGACATGGTTTTATAACTGATGTCTTCCATGAAGGTATACAATACCCTGTTTTTATCGCCCATGAACAGATAGGCCTCCGTACATTGCGTATCTTCATCCGGAAGATATTGGTAAACGCCCACCTCTACTTTACTGTCCGACTTGAAATTTTCTCCTAAGAGATATTTGGGATCACATTTGAAGATTTGCGACATCCTGAATATATCAGTAACTGTATATTCTTTGCCGGGAGTAAATGTTTCTATGTCTGAAACATAGTTTTGCGGCTTGCCCAGTAAGAAGGATAGCTCCTGCTGCGTATACCCTAATAAAATACGTGTTGACTGGATGTTGCAAATGTTATCAATGTAACTTTTGAATAATTGTGCCTTTACCTTAATCAGGCCGGCATTGTTGATTGTTGTTTCCATTACCTATGAATTTATGAATCCAAATATCTGATGCCGCTGTATTTTGCAAGCATAATTTGCTGCGTCTCGTACGTAAACCATTGTGTATTTGAAATAATGCTGCGTAAAAAACGGAGGCCATTTTTTATGTGATTTTAGAAAACAGACACGTATGTTTGTAACGCTGATTTTAGAGGTAATGCAGAGATAAAGCTTTATTTGTAATACGTTCGAAGCAGACTGATTTCAGCAATATTTGATGTTAGGAAATATATTAGTTCTCATTGATAAAAATATTTTTACTGTCTGAATATTTATTTATATTTACATATGGAAACAACAGCTAAACCAATTAACGTGCACATCGGGAGAAAGATAAGTAGATTGAGGGAAATTCGCGGCATCAAACAGGAGGCCTTGGCGATTGACGTGGGTTTGACTCAGCAGGCGATGTCTAGAATTGAGCAGACTGGTAATGTAGAAGATACCTTATTGGAGAAGATTGCAACCGCTTTAGGTATTTCTGTAGAAGGGATTAAGAATTTTAATGAAGAGGCTGTCTTTACTATAATATCCACGACCTTTAATAATAATAGTACTGATGATTCAACAATTATTGCTAGCACTGTAAATTACCAGCCTACATTCAACCCTTTAGACAAGATTGTTGCGCTATATGATGAGAAAGTAATTCTGTTAGAACGATTGCTACAAAGTGAAAAGGAAAAGGTTGAACTCCTTAAAAATATTAAAGGTTAATTCATACTCTGATATAAATGAAATGTTAGGCTCCGGATTGGAGCCTAACAAAACAGGCGCCTAATTATATTGGTTTAAAAAGTAAAATTTTATATTAAAAGATTCAAGAAATTATGTAATTATGAGTTTTGCAAACATATTAAACAGCCATCACCCAGACTTTACTTCAATGCCTCGTCATTGTGCAGAATCAATAATTAATACTTTATCACGGAAAGACATTATCGGATGGTTGTCGTGGAACGATCCAAATGGAATCTACAATGACGTACAATCTTTGAAGGAATTGGGCAATATAATGACTGAACAGGAAGGTCGAGAGATAATGCTAAGACAGATTGATGAGAATCGGTTCATATAGCTTAATTTTGATTACAAATTGTGCTCAATTTCCTCTAAATAAACCAATCAAAATGTTATTTACATCCCCTCATTGCCAGTACACTAGTGCTAATATTAAAGTCTCAAATGAATTGTACTGCATGTAAACAAAAAATATTTTATGGTTCACGCAATTAATAAATATTGCCAAGAGCTATTCAAATACAATTATTTTTTGCTTACTTTACTATTAGATTTGGTTAAAGATAGATGAATTTTATTGACTTATTTGCTGGGGCTGGAGGCCTTTCAGAAGGCTTCATTAGAGCAGGGTTTGATCCGGTTGCTCACGTAGAGATGGATGCTGCTGCTTGTTATACACTTAGGACCAGAACAGCGTTCCATTACCTAAAGAATAATGGTTTAATGGGTGTTTACAATTCATATCTCAACGGCACAATTGATAGAAATAATCTCTATAATCATATACCAAAACGGTTACTTGATTCCGTAATTCACAGTGCGATAAGTGAGGATAAAAATCAGGAAATATTCACTAAAATTGATGCTGCTTTGCAGGGGCAAGAGGTAGATCTCATAATTGGCGGCCCCCCCTGTCAGGCATACTCTCTTGTGGGTCGTGCCCGTTCTGAAAACAATATGCAAAGTGATCCTAGAAATTTTCTATATGTGCAGTACGGAAAATACCTTGAGAGGTACAATCCAAAAATGTTTGTTTTCGAAAATGTTCTGGGTCTCCGTTCTGCTGGTGGTGGAGCTTATTTGGCACATATGCAAAAACTTTTCGCTAAGAAAGGTTACGAGATCAAAATCTCGCTGGCTAAGGCAGAGCAATTTGGTGTTCTGCAGAAACGTCGTCGTCTGGTGATAATTGGGTGGAAAAGAGGTTTGAACATTAACCTTCCAGATCTTGAAAACTTTGATGGTGGTGTAAATGGAATCGTCGAAGAAATTTTTGAAGATCTTCCTGCCCTTAACTCAGGAAATGGAATAGATAAAGGTGGATCCTATATTGAAAATACAAATGATTATCTTATAGCATCACAAATTAGGCCTGAAAATGGTGTGCTAACCCAACATATTTCCAGACCTCATACAGAACAGGATAAAGAAATTTATAGAATTGCAGTTGAGAAGTGGAATACAACTAACCAGCGCTTAAGCTATAATGATTTGCCTGATCGTTTAAAAACTCACCAGAATCGAAGTTCTTTTATGGACCGGTTTAAAGTTGTTGCCGCTAATTTGAGCTCGTGCCATACAATAGTTGCACATATTTCTAAGGACGGACACTATTACATACACCCTGATATAAATCAAAATAGATCAATCAGTGTTAGAGAGGCAGCCAGGCTACAAAGCTTCCCTGATGACTTCTATTTTGAAGGAGTAAAAGAAGGTGCAAATAGAACTGCGGCATTTAAGCAAATTGGGAATGCAGTTCCACCTTTAATGGCAGAGAATATTGCAAACTGTTTGTTAGAAACTATTACGTCTTATCAGTTATTATTAGAGCTTTTCGATTAAATATTATTATCATTGTATTAGTTAATACGATTATTTTGATTATTTATTAATGAAGCAATATATAGCTGAAGAGGCCAAGCCGAATCCTAAATCGACAATAAATTCATATCGTAGTTTTGGATATACCTTGTCCACTGCTATTTCTGACATTATTGATAATAGTATTTCCGCAAAAGCAAGTGAGATCTACATAGATTTCATCTGGCAGGGAAAAGATTCCTACATATCAATATCGGATAATGGTATAGGCATGAATCTTGGCGGACTGATAGCTGCAATGACACCAGGCAGTAAGGATCCTGACGATTTCAGACATGAAGGTGATCTTGGGAGATTTGGAATGGGCCTTAAAACAGCATCTTTCTCTCAGTGCAAGAGACTCACTGTTTCAACTAAGCAGGATGGTGTGTTGCACAACCGATGCTGGGATATCGATTTTGTAAACGAGGTGGAAGCTTGGACTTTGCTTAATTTTATATCAAATCCGGAGCTAACTCACAAAATTAACACTCTTAATAGCGGCTCAGTTATTATTTGGGAAAAGCTCGATCGGATTGTGGGAAACTCCGATACTTCAAATGAAGCTGTAAAGTCTGCTTTTTACCATGAATTAAAAATTGTAAGAGACCATATTGCTTTAGTATTCCATAAATTTATAGAAAATAAAAAAGTACAGATAATTATAAATGATTCGGAAGTAGAACCATGGAACCCATTTTTATTGGACCTTAATCCAAAGCCAGAAATGGGTTTACCAGAAATCCTAAATGGAAAGGTAGAGGTTGTGTATTATATTCTCCCTCACATGTCGCGAATTTCGCATCTGGACTATGAGAAATCAGGCGGTCCTTTGGGTTGGTACCAGCAACAGGGATTTTACATCTATAGGGGTGACAGATTATTAGTAGCTGGAGATTGGCTGGGACTGGAGAAACAACGAGAGTATTCAAAACTCGTCCGAATAAGTATCAACTTCACAAATACAAGTGATTTTGACTGGCACCTGGATATAAAAAAATCCACTGCCAGTCCACCATTTGAAATAAGAAAGGACCTTAAGCGAATTGCTAAATTAGCATGCCTTAAATCGGCCCAAATTTATAACTGGCGGGGACAAAAGAGTTTTGGAGTAAATAATGAGCCTCATTCTATACAGACACTTTGGTATGAAGAAGTTAATAGAGAAAATGTCAAAAAGTATAAGATAAATAAAAAACATACTTTAATAAAAAGGGTTCTTGATCTCGATAAAAGTGGGAACCATTTATTTAGTAAAGCTCTCAAACTCATCGAAGAGAATATACCCGTAGAACTTATTTTATATAACCAGAATGAAGATCCTTCTCAGCACGAAATAGAAAAAATTGCAGATATACCAGCAGATTCCCTCATTGATCTTGCAGTTGAACTTTATTCTATGAATATAGAAATGGGAGTTCCAAAAGAACTGGCAGCTCAGCAAATTATGAATTCAATGCCTTTTAATCAATTTCCTTTAATTAACGATTATCTACGATGAACACAATATTAGATTCTGCACGAGGATTCGCTCACCAATTTATACAATTTGAGAAAAGTAAAGGCAACCAGAATATTTCTCCTGAAGTGCTGTATCAAATAGTTGATAAGGTTGCAGCAATAGGGATTTTAGAAAGCATCGATAAAGATCAGTTATTCGAAATTCTTACTGCAGATTTGAGTAATGGAAGTGGAGAAATCACTGAAATTTCAGATCAGGTGAAACCGTGGTTAAATGATGCAAAGTCGGGTATTTCGTTTAAATTATGGAGCCGATACAAGCTTTATATGGATGAAAAGGACCCATCATTTCCTATAAATGACCTTGATGATTTTACGGACAGAATTCTTGATAAATGCGTTAATCCAAAACAAGAAGGATCTTGGGACAGAAGAGGAATGGTTGTTGGTCACGTTCAATCAGGCAAAACCTCCAACTATGTTGGATTGATTAATAAAGCTACAGACGCCGGATATAAATTAATTATAATCATAGCTGGAACAATGAATTCTTTGAGAAGACAAACCCAGCAAAGAGTCGATGAAGGATTTGCAGGTGTAAACAGCTCAACCGGGAAGGTAATTGGAGTGGGGGAAATTAAGACAGACGATCAGATATATCAATTAACCTCATCATCCATTATTCCTGATGGTGATTTCGAGCAGAAAGCTGCGACTCGAAAAGGCATTCCTATTGGTAAAAATCCTGTCGTCCTTGTAATAAAAAAAAATAAAAGTATCCTCGAAAACCTCATAGACTGGTTAGCTGCAAATCAGAAAACAGAAATTGTAAATGGGGAGTATAAGTTGCTGGACGTACCAACACTTATCATTGATGATGAAGCAGATTCGGCATCTGTAAACACAGTTAGTAAAAAAAAGATTACGAAAGCTGATGCACTTGAAGAGGCTAAGGCAATCAATAAGTTAATAAGAACGCTACTCAATCTTTTTGATAAGAATACCTTTATTGGTTACACAGCTACCCCATACGCTAACCTTTTTATCCCAAAGGAATGGAGTTCGGACCTTGAGGCGAATGTAAAAGGGAAGATCTATAAGGTCGGAGAAGATCTTTTTCCTAAAGACTTTATTCTAAACATACAGGCTCCAAAGAACTATCTTGGTGCATCGGCTATCTTTGGCTACGAATCTGCGGAATCAAGTAAAACCCCACTTGATATTATACGTCATGTGGATTTGACCCAAACGCCATTTGTAATTGCTACTGATATCGACGAGAATGGCGACATTATTTATAAAAGTCCAAAAAAGGATGATGAGCTGCCTGACAACCTTCCGGAAAGTATTAAAGAAGCTATTAAAGCCTTTTTGCTTACCTGTGCTATTCGCAGACTTAGAGGGCATGATAAAAAACATAATTCAATGCTAATTCATGTCATGCTATATGTCAGATGGATAGACAGAATAGCTCTTCTGGTCAATGAAGAACTGAGAAAGTATAAAGATTATATTTTAGGGAATGATGGTATATTTCTTGATGAGCTTAAGAGACTTTTTGATAACGACTTTGTACCAACTACAACGGAAGTAAAGGAAAATTTAAAGTATACCGATATTCGGATCAGAGAGCATGCCTGGGCAGATGTTAGAAAGGAATTAAAAAGTGCAGTAAGCAAAATTGAAGTTCGAGCTGTCCACGGTACCAAAAGTAATTCAAATCTTGAATACAAGAATATAAAGGAAATTGATTACGATGAGTACAATGGAATCGGGCTTTCTGTAATTGCTGTTGGCGGGAGCAGACTTGCGAGGGGCATTACTCTCGAAGGGCTATCTGTGAGTTACTATTTAAGGGCTTCAAAGATGTATGATACACTTATGCAAATGGGGCGCTGGTTCGGCTATCGTCCGGGATATGCAGATTTGATCAGGTTGTATACAACAGATACGCTAAGTCAATGGTTTAATCATATAGCCATGGCAACGGAGAATATGAGAGGAGATTTTGACGAACTTGCTTCCCTACCTGATGTTACTCCGAGAGATTACATGCTAAAAGTACAAAATCATCAGGGGCTATTGACCATAACTGCCGCAACTAAATTATTTTGGGCAGAAAATATTTCTATCTCATTTTCGGGACAAAATCCACAAACCTATCAACTTTCCCGATCACAGAAAGTGATTACAAATAACTTCAACGCATATAAACAGTTACTTCGATCTCTTGGTCACCCGTCAGATCAAAATTTGATTAAACGCATGGATGGAGAAATAAGTCATCTTATTTACCGGGATGTAAATACGAACTATCTCTGCAGTTTTCTAGATAGCTATCAGATTAACCAGCCTTCAATTAAGAATGCTACATTATCTGAATATATAAAGAAACAGGAAGCGAACAGGAATATTAAAAGATGGAATGTAGTATTCAGGTCAAACAGTGACAAACAAGTTTTCATCAATACAACTGGTGCCAAAAAACCCGATAGGACGCCTTTGCATGATTTAATTCTTTATCCCTTCTTTGAGAATAGCGAGAAAATCAACATTGGAGCAGTTGTAAGAAATCAATCACCACGGACATTAACAGAGCACTATCTGATATCAAAAAATCAAATTGATGATATTAGTGACAGAAAGGTCGATTTAGATGATAAAGAGCTGAAGAATAATAATGAGATAAAGGAACGCAGACAAACTGAGGGAAGCGGTCTCATTCTTATTTACCTGTTAGATCCGAGAGGAACTGTGAATGCAGATGAGTCTATGCCGTTTGTAGGATTTAGTATTCACTTCCCAAAGATACAGCATGAAGAAAAAGTATCCTATACTGCGACAGCTATTTCTGACAGTGATTATGCGCAAGACGATGATGATGACAAAGATGGGGAGGTAATATGATATCAATTAGAGAAATTTGGGACGAACAAGCTACTTTAAGTGAGAAATATATTAAAACGCCCATTGATTCTATTGAGGCTTTTAAGGTCTTTATTGCAACTAATCAGTTTACAGGAAAACGGCTTTTCATCATCAATCTTGACAAGCAAACACCAGACAACTTACTAAAGAAAGCTAAATTCCGTGGCCTTGCGATAGAGATATTGGAATTTGATGACCACAAAGAACTAACAATCATATTATTTGATAATGCTCTGGTTGATATTTTCAGTGCATTTATAGAAGATATTATTCTAGAGTTAACACAATGCCTTACAAACGATGATATTCTAAATAGTGTCTCTAAAGTAACCTCCAGATGGAAGAGATTATTTGATAAGGCTAATACTGCTGCAATGACATCAGAACAGCAAAAAGGTTTTTTTGGAGAATTATTTTTATTAAAGAATCTTTTAAATGAAGGCTATCCTGCTCAACTTTTAATGGAAGCCTGGACCGGCCCACTAGGTGGAGATAAAGATTTTATATTTGGTGATGCCGGAATTGAGGTCAAACTTACATCATCTAAACATCCTGCTCTTAAAATTACGAGCGAGCTCCAATTGGAAACTGGTAGTTTGGACAAGCTTTATTTATTTCTATTTGTAGTAGAAGAAGTCAAAAAAAATGGTCTGAGCATTATAGATTTAATTGCTGAAATACGAATAAGTTTAAACAGCAATCCTGACATATTTCAGATTTTCAATGATCGAATCAGGATTGTTGGATATCTGGAGGATGATAATGAATATTACGAACAACAGTACCATTTGAAAGAGTTCATGAAATACCACATTGATGGGGATTTTCCAAGATTGACAGGGAGTGATCTGGCAACTGGTATTTATAGTGTATCTTACAGTATTGAATTATCAGCTTGTGAAGAACAGAAAATAAATTCAAGTACAATAACTGAACTTCTAAATGGATATTGATTTTAAGCAATTTCTCGAAAACTTTAAGGCTGATGTCTCTTCAATGGTGTACACTGAAGGCGATGGGGCAATTTTTGAAGACAAATTTACTGAGTACTGCCTCGAGATTCTGGAAAATGCAGGAGAAACTGAGGGTCCGGTAGCTCAGTCTTACATATATCCTGGGGATCAAGGGAAAGACTGGAAAATCAATGGATATGCACTACGTGATAGCTACAAGGATGAATCTAAAAAGACCTACTACGAAACGCTCGATCTGTTTATAACCCAATATCAACAGGATTACGATTACACAATCACCAAAGATGTTTTTACAAAGGGCCTAAATCAGTTAAAAAGATTTTTAAATGGTGCATTGAAGGGACATATCGATTATCTGGAGCCATCTAATACTATTGCCGAACTTGTTAAACTAATCTATCGTCAGGGACATAGTTTTGATAGAATTAATATTTATTATCTCATAAATGGAAGTTCTTATCAAAAGGCTGACAAGATTGTGATCAAAGGATTCCAAGATTTAGGAGTATATTTACATGTATGGGATATACAAAGGTTCTTTCGTCTTAGTGTTTCTTCTACAGAACGTGAAGCAATTGAAATCAATGTAATTGACTTCATGCCTGACGGATCTCATGGCATCCAATGCTTGAAAGTACCCGCAATAAATGATTTATACGAATGTTATCTTGCCATTCTTCCCGGCAGCCTATTATCCAAGTTATACGCAGAATATTCAAGCAAATTACTTGAAAGTAACGTCAGGGCATTTTTGGGACAGAATGGTAAATACAATAGTGGAATACGCGATACTATTAAAAAGAAACCACATATGTTTCTGCCATATAACAATGGACTTTCAGCAACAGCAGAGTTTGTTGAAACTCAAAAATTGGATTCTTCTTTATATATCACCAAACTAAATGATTTCCAAATTGTGAATGGAGGGCAAACAACAGCATCATTGTATCATACAGAGAAATTACATAAGGATGTAGATCTCAATCAGATTTTTGTACAGATGAAACTAACGGTGATAAAGGATGCCGTAGATAAAAATATAGAAGTACCATTTATAGCGAATTTTGCAAATAGCCAAAATAAGATTTCAGCACTTGATCTTTCCTCCAACAATCCTTATTTTGTCAAAATCGAGGAATTATCGAGACGGAAATATGTAAGCTTGCCAGGCAATAGCAATCAACAAATATTATGGTTTTTTGAACGTGTAAATGGTCAGTATAGGGAGTTTCTAAGCAGACAGAAAGGAAATTCACTGAAAATATTTAAAGAAAAAAATCCTCTGACCAACAAGTACAATAAAGCAGAAGTAACGAAACTGATTACACTTTGGGAACTTGAGCCCTACTTGGTTTCACTGGGACCTGTTAAAAACTTCCCTTTATTCAATAAAAAAATCAGCGTCCTCGTCTCAAAGAATAAGCTGCCCGGTGAGAATTTTTATAAAATATTAATTTCGAACGCTATCATTTACCGTAGTGTAGACAAAATGTATGGGCGTAAAAATGTAGATGCCATCGGAGATACCAATATAAAATCTTTCATCTTAGCTTATACAATTTCCTACTTCCACCATATTACCGGCAATACTTTAGATCTATGGAAGATATATGAAGACCAGAAATTAGAGAAAGATCTCGAGTACATTTTCAAGGAATTACTTCTATTTGTACATAATTACATGACTAACGCAGCATCAGGAACCCTTTTTTCTGAATATGCGAAGAAAGAATCTAGTTGGATCCTATTGAAATCACAAAATTATTCTTTAGACAAATTTCCTATTGGAAAATATATAATTTCTCCTGAAGAAGCATTGGCAAGGCAGCAGGAAAATGAAAATGTAGATGTGGAAAACGAGATCATCATGGTCTCTAAAATCACATCGCTTGGCTTAAAATTTTGGGACGGATTGAAATTGCATATAAGAAACACAGGACAATTACAGGAGCTTGAGTTTCATGTTTGGGATCTTATAAAAATAATTAGGGATCAGAAAAACCTGGACCATTCTGCTCTAAGGACTGGGAAAATCGTGTTAGAAATGATTGAAAAGAATTTACTTGATGTTGATAGCATTAAACAGCTATCTGCATTACCAGAATTAGAGACAGTAGATTTAAAGGCTATTTATGATAGAATAAATATGCTTAAAAAAGAAGATTGGAGTAAACTTATAGCGCTGAGTGAACAAACACATATCTTTGATACATTAGAAATCAGCAATCTCAAATCCGTCCAGCGCGCTATACTATCAAAAGATAAGGTTAAGGAAGCATCACTATTAAAAGCGAACGATTCTTTGATTAAGCTAAAAAGATTCAATATAAAATACTAATCAGACATTACTTACTTGATAGATAAAAGCGCATCACTGAGTTTTCTCAAAGTAGATTCAACCTGCTTTTTCTTAAGGTCACATTCCCATATTTCAATTATATTCCAGCCTTCTCTTCTGAGTTCTTCATTAGACTTCGAGCCCCTAAGTATGTTTCCATTAATCTTATTAACCCACCATTCAGTCCGGGATTTTGGAATAACGAAATATGGGCACCCTTGATGACCATGCCAAAAACAGCCGTGAACAAAGATTACCGTTTGATATTTTTTGAGTACAATATCTGGCTTGCCAGGTAATTTTTTATTATGAAGGCGATATCTAAAACCTTTGGAATGAAGATATTTTCTTACAAGAAGCTCAGGTTTAGTATTCTTACTGCGGATACGTGACATGTTATAACTTCTAGTCTCCTTAGAATGTACATCGGTCATATTAAGGTAATTGCAACTATAATGCCAATATTAAAATATTTTTGAGTTCCAAAATAACATAAACGCTAAAACTGAAAAAGATCATGCTTATCCTTCAGCTTAACATCTTCAACCATATGATGATCTATATTAGTTAAATCCTGGATATATAAGTTACTTAAAATTTCATATTTAACAAATAGTCTCAGCATTTTCTTATACGCAAGACTGTTATGGTAAGGTACTCCTAATCTGTCGGACAGCTTTAGGTCAAACCTGTCGACAGAGTGTGACGTAATAAAACTTGTTTGAGATCTTCTAATACTTGATTATTTAATTTTCATTGTTTAATAACAATTCACTATAATTGAATAACTCTATATATTCAGATTTGAATCCATCATTACAAAAATACCTAACCGCCTTCCAACGTCTTAGACGTGCAAATACGTGTTATGGCAAAGCTCCACATAAACCTGTTCTGCTTATCACCTTATTAGAACTAGTCAATAGAGGGCTTGTAACAGATAACAGGTTTTGCGTAAGCTCCGAGCTTGTGGGGACGTTCAAAGAAAATTGGCAGTTACTAGTACCAACCTTACACCAACCAGATTTTAAACAACCCTTTTTCTACCTGCAAAGTGAGAAAATTAATGGAGAAGGTTATTGGAGTCTACAACCAAAACCTGGTTGCCAAATAAATAGCCATATAAGTTCAATAAACACCCTAAAAGCCGTCTGTGAAAAAGGATACTTCACACACGAACTTTTCGACATCATGCAAACCCCACTTGATAATGCGATACTCACAGATCATCTTTTAAACCTGTACTTTAGCGATCATAAAGATACATTCTTTAAAGCCAAAAAACGTGGAGAAGGATATCTGCATGAACAGGAAATCAGTATCTTGAATGAGCCGGAAGCGCGAACGAAACATATAAGTATACATACTGAGGAAGACATTTTTGTGAGAAACGGTCTGTTCAAGCGTCTTGTACCGAAAGCATACCTTCATTGCTGCAGTTTCACAGGCATGAAGTTGAATAGCACTTATGGACATAGCTTTGTAGATGCCTGTCACATTATCCATTTCAACATTACCCATAACGACAGTATCACTAATGGAATTGCACTGTGCCCAAATCTGCATCGTGCATTCGACCGTGGTCTGGTAAGTCTGGACGATGATTACCAGATCCTCGTATCCGATCACATCTACGAAGATGAAAACCACCCTTATAGTCTGAAGAAGCTGAAGGCGAAAAAGATGTATCTACCCGTACATCAAAATGCTCATCCTGCCTTAGAGAATTTGCGATGGCACAGACAACATATTTTTAAAGGGTAAAACCAGAAACTGTAATCATATGTCTAAAAAGAACAAATTCACTACATATTGCCTTTAAAATACTCACGCAACTCCTCATCTTCAAAATACACATAACAGCCCTTCATACCCCTAGTCATCAACGTCCTATAAGTATTCTTAATAATAGACCTCACCAGTGCTTTAGTTTCTTCAGGTTTCTCAATCATCCTCTTTTTGTAACCAAATATAGATTTATCTGATTTTGCCCTGCTTCCCGGATGAGTAAGCACCTTACCATCCACCAATCTCAAATCCTTACCCACAATCACCCCTATGTAATCTACCTCCAGGCCCTGGCAGGTATGTATACAACCGATTTCCTTAACAGATTCAGGACTAATAATCCATAAGCTTCCATCAACAGTCAGGTTCCACTGCATGCCAAAATCAAACTCAGGGATAATCACATCATTCACCGCCGGATTCCTCCTGCTATTCCATTCCCAGCAGTAGCCAGCAACCATACGCGATTTATTATTGATATTATTCTTTTCAACGATTTCCTTCCGCAGCGCATTAGGATCATCAAAGATCCGAAAATCATAGTCTATACCTTCCAGCGTTGGATTAGCCGTCTCCCGTATTTGCAGCACATTGTCGAGCCAGGAGAGATAACCATTCGACCCCCCGCAGCGGAATTGAGAACTCAGTTCCATCTCCGTCACCTCAGCATCTACAATACCCGCCCAATGCCTGACTTCATCAATAGAGCCTATATCATTGATATGAACCCTCTGATCTTCATCCAGGAAGAAAACTGTACACTGTGCGGCATTAATAATCTCTTTCACCTGGTTATCACCAAGGTTATTATACAAACCAGACTTTTCATTTAACCGGTGTGCTTCATCCACAATAAGCGTATCAAAGGTATTTGGTTTCGTATTAACGTATGCACCAGACCCACCAAACAAATTGGAAATTACTGTTTTCTTAACTGTACCCGTAAGCTTGCGTTCAATCACAGCCCGGGGCGCTGCATTTTTAGAGACATATTTTGATAGTAATTTCCTGTTAATAAGCTCAACCAATAAATTGATGGCGACAACGGATTTACCCGTACCTGGTCCGCCTTTTACAATGAATACCTGCTTCTTATTAAGGTCAGCAATAGTCGATAATTTCAAAGCCGTTTCATAAACGATTTTCTGCTCATCGATCATCACAAACTCTGAATTTCCCTGCAGCATGGATGCTATGCTATCCATCAGCATTTTGGAAGGTTTAAAACGCCCCTGATCTATTCTGAACATCAGTTTGCTCTTGTCGCCATAACGCACGTACTGCTTAATGAACTCACGTAACCTCACCGCCTCCCCTTTCAGAAAAACCGGAGCTTTTTCAATATGCGTAGCATAATGCACATTTCTGATCACATCATCGTTTACGTAATTATGTAGATAAGCACAAGGTATCAACTGGATATCATCAACTGAAACCGTTTCATTGAAATTTTCAAGCAGTGATGCGTATGACCACGCCTGATAAGAAGGATGTGTAAGTTCACGCTCAGCCCCTCCTACATAGGAATGCACAATTGCATCTTTCGACGAGATCAAAGCAGAAGACCATTGCTTTAATTCAATAATCACTGCGTATTCCTTTTTATCCAGCCCCTGACCGGTAAGAATAAAATCAATTCTTTTTGCACTCTGGGGAATTTGGAATTCAATTGATACGCCACAATCATCTGGAATCGCCTGATCATTCAATACCCTGTCCATATATTGCATGGAATTTTTCCAGGAAAGAATTTCCTGCTTGCTGACATCAGACCTCAGATTTTTCCTGAAGAATTCCCGGATCTTAACTTCAATCTGATCATTGAGTACATCCTCATTAAAACCCGTTTTAGTTGCCTGATAAACTATCATCTATTGAAAGGTTTATAATTCATCATATTTCGTGGCATTACCTTTGGCCTTGTCTACAGGATATTTGTCGGCATTTCTGCTGATTTTCGCCAGCACAATTTCCTTGACATCGAACTTATACTTTTCAGCAAGCAGGAAAGCATAAGCAAATACATCAGCCAATTCATCCTTTACTTTCTCTTCCTTTGCCAGCTCACTCTCTTTCCATAGGAAGGTTTCCAGTAACTCACCTGCCTCTATGCTGATAGCCAGTGATAAGTCTTTAGGATTGTGAAACTGTGCCCAATCCCTTTGATCCCGGAATTCCAGAAGAGCTGATGTGATTTCTTTGATATCTGACATGAAGTAACTTTTTGTATTAAAGATAACAGTCTTACTACTTTATTATAACAACACAGCAGTTTTACTCAAAAAATTCACATTCAAGAATATCAAAAGATAGCTTTCTGCATATTTTACCTGTTTGGGAAAGTCATATTTTGATTCATTACGGATAAGTTAGGCGATATGAAATGAATTTTGACATGGCCCAACAAAAAACAGAGGAATTATTTACTTTGCGACATGATAAAAAAGATACTTGCATTGATATGTTTCTGTACTTTGGCCTTGTTTGCTTATGCAAAGGCACAAGACAAATATTTCAAATTGCTTCCTATCTGAATTCAAGAACTTTCAAGCTTAGTTTTCATTGCCGTTTATAAGTGATATGCTCGTGGTGGTTTTATTAAATCACGTGGTGAATGATCTTTATGAGAATATATTTTAGATCTGCTGTTAAAAATATAATTTGTTTATCAGGAATAAAATAGCATTATTTGAATAGAAATTAAAATGATGCTCCCCTAATGAAGAAATTATTATTTCTCACCCTATTTATTTTTCATGTAGTCTGTTTAAATTTAAGTTCTTTCTCCCAGAATCTGAAAGAATTCAAGAAAGTAGATAAATTTAAATTATCAGATTACACTATAGAAGTGTATTTCAAAGACCCCCTACTTGAACTAATCAAAGCATATCCGAATTTTGACGAAAAGGATAACCAAGCTAAACATAAACTTCTTTCAGACTACTTACGCCATAACAGCCTTTATGTTTTTCAATCCATCAGGAAAAATAAAGTGCAAAAGAATTATGAATTATTAGGAAATCCAAAGAATTTACGAGGTAGGAGCTCTTTCAGCTTAAACGTACAGACAGCTGATGGTGTATTGGAGAAAAACATTGATAAAGTTAATCTAAGTGGGGAATTCTTCGAACACATGGTTCTTTTTCAATCTGAAAGAGGCAAACAGGCAATAGGAAAAGGCATCCAAATCTGGGGATATTTCGTTAAGATTGAGCCTTATGAGACTTTTAAAAATAGGATCACAGAGCTGATTCAAATGGATATTGAAAATTCTATTCCCGTTGATTTACTGGCTAAAAATCCGGAAACAATAGAACCTCTATTTGATTATCAAAGGTTTGGCTTATCTCGCGTAAAAAACCGTAAAGTTACAATATCTGTACTCCAATATGACTCTTTGGGCAATGTGTTAAACAAATACCCAAGAGTAGAAAATGATGAAGATCTCTATTTATCTTCTACCAGTAAAGAACTGATCTGGGTAATGGCTTTTCCCTGGTTTTCTGCTCAGGATAGCGTCGTCAAAAGCGGGAATCAGGTTAAGGTGAACAGTAGACTTGAAAATATAAATCATTACCTTAAAGATATCAGTGTATTCCTCAATCCGACAACCAGGCAAGTGGAAAGAATATCAGGTAAGCTAATTATTCATGGTTATGGTAGTGAAGGTCATTCCACTTCTGATATGCTTTACGTCGCTGAGTTCGCTCCTATCGGTGAGTCTACATTACCAAAAAATATTAAATACACTGGCTTGAACGATAGGGAATTTAAAAAACCTGCATTAACTATTGATGTTGAGTACGAACTAAATTAAGTTGTAATGCCAATAATTGTATTTGATCAGGCTTAAACAATATGGTAAACAGGCCATTTTCATAAATAAAAACGACCTGTTTTGTCCTATGAACTATGATTGGGTTCAACTCTTAAACAAAATAAAGCTAAACCAACAGAATAGTTCTGATCCTTCAACCTCATCTATCTTTTATTAAAAATTCATTATCATACGGAACGATGTCCCATTTGATCTGATTATTATATATAAATGGAAAATCTTCCAATTGATAGAGCTGTGGCTCATAAAAATCAACCAACAACTCCTTTAGTGCCAACCCATTAAAAATAATAGATTTATTATAACAGAATTCATTTATGAAAAAGATATTTTTTCCAGGTACTGATTTCTTCAATTCCATTGAAGGATACAAGAAGAAATCTTTCAATCCGGAAGCTCGTTTTTTCGACTCCGCATGGAAGCTAAAAAGCTCATCATCAAATTTACCAAACCGTAAAGCCCAATATCTTTCATTAGTAATTAAATCTCCCTTTAGATTCACTATGAATAACTTAGCCTTTTCATAATAAGATGCATCTAATCCATTTCTCTGCAAAAAACCTAAAAACCTGTCTGATACAAAAGCTACATTTTTTTGATGGCTATAATAATCGAAGGCTACCCTTTTGGTAGATTTGGTAATGACCATGTACAATTCATCAGGAAACTTGTATTCATCGACCGGAGGAAATTCCATTTGAGATGGATTAAATAGTTTCCATCTTTGATCAGGCATGTATTTTGGCCTGACTTTATCAAAAATGTCTTTGATTATAATTTCATCAGTTAATGGATAACCGACCGGAACTTTAGCCCTGTTAAACCAGATAAATAAGTCGCTCATAATTAAAAATCACTATACCTCCCGTTATATAGAATTGATAATTCAGTATAACAAACCAGATCGAAGCCATATAACTTTTCTCCTAGCAGTTCTTCCCTCACCAGGTTTGAACAAAAAATATATTTTTGGAAGGTGGAATCCAATGGTATAAACATATCCTCTATCACATCATTTGGCACAATCGTCTCAAATCTGTCAATTCCAAATCCTGCTTTGCTTACTAAATCTGCATTTGCATCTTTCTTAACATGGAATTTAGACTCTGAATAATTGATAAAACTAGTTTTCTCTAAAAATCGAAGATAAAAATAGACTTTATCAGTTATCTCCTGACCACTGCTTGAACATACTTTTAAAGGAACATATTGAACATTTTCTTTTTCCACATGATTTTCAAGTACGGCTAAAAAACTCCTTGAAACAATAAAACCACTGCCAAAGGGATAATAATCGAATAACAGAAGTTTTTCCCGGCAGATCAGCCACAAAAAATCAGGAAATTCAATTCGCTTCTTCCCCCGGATGCTCGCCCATTCATACGCACGCTCAGCCATCGGGTTATCCATATCGAATTTCTCCGACAATACGCCATCTAAAAATACCGGTACGCCCTTTTGCGGTTGAGGCCATAAACAGAATATATCTTTCATGTACTTGCTGATTAATTCATGTAATCTTTTACCATTCTGTAGTGAATACTTATGACATCGCAAAAACCGGACTTCTATCCGGTGATGTGATATGATCAGATAACGTCTTTGCAGGCCTTAAATCAAAATAATAGCCATAATTATGTTCATCCTCGTATTCAGGAACCTTCCTTTTCAACCCCATTACAGTCAATAAATAATTACCTGCATCAAGCCTATATTTCTGTCCCGTATATTCAAATTCTTCTTTCCCCTCTGCCCCAGACTCAGTAAGATATCCGGTATAGTCTGCTGTAGTGCCGAAGTTCCCGGGATTCCAATTGTGGAACTGCGCAAGAGAAATGAACCATAATGAATTGCTGTTATCAATCTTCAAATTAAATTCACCCTCTTGTAAAACAACTTCCCATCTATCATAAAGACTGTCTAAAGAAACTTCCGTACTGACAAAAATTGAGTAAGTGTAGGCGGGAATCTGGTTCACTGGCATCAATATGCCCTCCTGTATCGCTTCATTAAGATCTTCTTTTCTCTTACTAAAGTGAGCGAGTATTTTTTTGCTCTTTATCCCTTTAGATTTTAAAAACAACTCCAGGACAGTTGGAGAAAGTAACAAAAAACCATAATCATCTGCCGATATTTGACGTTCCACTTCCATTTTGTTATGATTTAATTACTAGTTTTTCATTATGCTTAAGTTACAGATGAGATGTTGGATTGCAGATGATGTGCAATTGATACACGATTACAAGTGTAGGCCATATTTTATCGTTAATCACAATCCCACATGGTGATGATGCTGTCTGAGTGGAGGCTTTTGAAAACATAAAATAAAGTACTGTATTGGTTACTGTCCTCGTAGTGCTGAATTGATTGCTCCGGCACAGCATCCGTCCATAATCCATCCTGATAGAACTCTGTCTTATAGAAAGAGCTTTTAAAGAATTCTTCTACTGGAATATCCTTTGCTAAGTGCTGATAAAAGGGTTTGGAACCATACCCTATAAATTTACAATAGTCACCATCCGCACAAGGCCAGCTCCAATCTTGCCATGTAATTAAATGCGGAGTTGTCTTCTCTAATTCAAAGTTTTTTTGTCCGGCAATATGTTGAATTTCCTCATCTGTCAAATTGGGATGTAGTTCACGCAATTGTCCCTTCAAATTTTTGAGGTCACCATCACAAGTAAATGAATCCAACTCATTTAACTTTCCACTGGCTAAACATTCCGGACAAATAGCCCCCAATTTCTGAGTACCATAAAATGATTCTCCGTCAAAACACATTTTACTCTGCCTGCAAATATCACAAGGTACTTCTGTATCCATAAACCCAACATACAGCTCCGGACTTTCAAAATATTTAAACTTCATAATTATCTGATCTTTTAATTGCCTTCAACATCAATTTAACACAACCGAACATGCTGCCACACTATATTTATTGGGGCCAGCAGTTCATTCACATTCTTCTGTAAGATACTCATCCGTATCAGACTATAATTTTTATTTCCCTAAACACGCATTAGCATACTATAGAGGCCTACTCACCTTATTTTGGCATCAATGGGTATGGTGATCAGTTTCTTTAGCACATCTGTGCGCTTATATCCATAAATATAAATACTTCCAGGATCGCAGGATCATGATAACAATAAATAAAACCAATAACTGGCTCGTAAATCTACTATTGGAACTGGCGATTATCATATCAAATTATAATTGGGGATAGATTCGGTTGATGTAATTAGAAATGTTTGATTTACACGGAGTAGATAAAAAATGAATTTAGTCAGAGCTTTTGATGAGATGATGTGATGGGTTTACAGTCTCCACGAATTCTTTATCCAGCCAAATTAGCATCTTCGTATCTCCCTGTTTTATTTACGCTTATCTGTATGGAATGTCCAAAAAAGATATCGTCATCATCGCAATAAATGGAACATGAACCATCCTGGTGAAAGGCTATGCTACTTATAGAAACCCGTTTTCTGAATTCTTCAGCTGTTATAAGTGCTTCTTCTTCGCCAGTATCTTCATCTGCTGAAAGCCAAATATCATTTTTGAGCGCAATCATTTTCTCTTCCATTTCCAAAAGCAGAGGGATGTAAAACCTTGATTTTAGCTGACGGTCAGCAAAAGCGATTAGCTTTTCAATTCCCCGGGCTGTGGTATGGTCAATAGTCAGTTCTATACTATCGTCGTCTATTTTTAGTTGTTTCTTATACCACTTGAGTTTTTCATCATAAGTCAGCATGCCAAATGACGGCAGTTCAATATTCTTGCTTTTAACTGTTGTCTCTTTAGGTGCTGCATACTTTTCATTACAAAGCTTGCTGAACCCTTCCTCCACTTCCCTTTCCGTAATGGAAAGCTTAAAAAATTTCAGCTTTCTAAAGAGCTCGGTCACATTCGTCGTAATGCGCTCTTCATCAAATACGATCTCAATTTCCTGTCCATTAATTTTCAGTTCCTGGTAATTCAACTTATTTGGCAAATAAATATTGCTTTCTGCACACCCATCATCAGCACATCTCACTAGCGTAAGGCCGCATTGAAAATGTTCACCTTCCGGGTGGGAATTTGTGACACGCCTTTCCTCATTCCAAAAATGTACGTTGAAGTGTCTGAGCACCAATAAAACTGAAAAGTCTTCGTTTGCAATTACAAAAGGCCTGTTTGTTGTCATCAGCCCATTAAGTTCTTCAGCATTTCCATGTCTTGCATTTTGTAGCAAGTCCATAAGTTTATAGTTCCAGGTTTCTTTCATTCGCTTTTAATTTTTCCAGGGGAGTTAATTTTGGAGTAGCAATTTTGGAATAGCGTTGTACGCTACTTTAGCACTGCCAAAGAAATTTTGCAGTTTTTCCTGCTTTGCAGTCAAATAAATAAGCGATTCCACCACCAAAATTCATCGCTGTCCGATGGTCGGGACCTTCTTCCAATTGGGCAACAAATCTCATACTCACGTTACAACAATCACACTCCGGCGTTTCATCTCCCTGAATCCAAGTCGGTTCCCCATATAATTGTCCCAAAACTTCTCTTCTGTTTCCTTCCCAATCTTCTCTCGCACTATCATAATCTACAGCGTTTGTTTCAACCGTGTTTACACCATATTCTGTTTTTCGAATTGCCAATTCAACATCATCAGGGCTAAAAAATTCAAGGTTTTCGCCATGAACAACAATGACTTTATTCCCCCCGCCTTCCGGATCCCATTCCTCGCACATTCCCGGATCATTCGCACACATAAAAATCAATTCTAAACCGATGTCAGTCTTTATTTTTCCCTGATATTGCATTTCAGCTTCACAAGTCTGGCATCTCGGCCATTCAAGAGTTTTGTCGGTTTCTTTTACAGGAAGTCCGCCAAAACTCATTTCGTTAAGCAGATGCAGATTACTTCCTGAACTGTCGTTTATCAATAATTTGATCATAAGATTTATGTCTAAGATGAGGATTGTTTTTCTTGGAGACTACGTTTATTGGTGCAATTATCCTGGGACCAGGTTTTTAATAAACTCTTCAAAGTTATTTGCAATAACTATATCACGGTCTGCATCTGGTTCAATCCAGTTAACAGTTGGTTCCTGGAGATTCGTTCTGTAATCTAACGTGATCCACCAGTGCCCATCACCCAATATCAATACTTGTTTTTCAGGAAGATCCCATTCTGATGTCAAATAGGCTGTTGATAGTATTCCAACCTTATCAGTATCCTCGTCATTTATACCAAATAATTCGTCAATTTCATACCAGCCATCCATCCAAATACTGCTGTCGGCAGATTGCAAAATCATCTTGGCTGTTCTGCCACCATTTTTTATTTTCAGGAGTGCTATGAGTTCTGCAGGCAACTGAACATTCAGTTCTGTTTCTGCTCGTATAATTGACGCTGACGTCACCGGTCCAAACGTAGCAGGTATTGTTAAATCCCAGAAGTGCTGTATTTCCATAGCTGATGGTTAAGTTAATTTAAGTATTCGCCTGCTCATCCTGAACAGACCAGCCCAATCTTGTTTCCGTTTAACTACACAATTATAAAGCCAACCAGATATATCCATGAAAGAAAATTTCGTTACTTATCATTGTTGTTACCCAAAGCATTTTTTAGATAGAAAGACAAAGGAGTAAAACTGAAAATTTCTGATGAATAACTCAATTGCTATAAACAGGCATGATTTATGATCCTTATTGGTCGGGAAACGTTTGCTTATAAGCTATTTTTTCGGAGTTAAAAAACGGTATACCAGAGCAACAAGACACAATAAGAATCGCGTGATTTTGAGATTTGAAATACATTCCAAAACATAAATTAACAAGAATTCAATGATAAGAACTAAAACAGCTGCACTAAGAACTTTAGGTATCCTTGTAATGGGTATCATCACACAATCCTGTCATTCTCAAGACTTTGATTTATCAGCTCTCGTGCTTCCGGTAACGGAAAGCAGTATTACTTCGAAATTTAAACTCGAAGACCAGAAATTTCAGACAGCTGGCCTGGATGAATATATTTCTTTAGAAAAAGAGGTTTTATACTTTGAGGGCAAATCCCTTTATGGCAGCATTGACAACAGTCCTACCACATCTTACCTGGCCAATAATGTGAGATTTTATATTGACAAAAAAACAAACCAGGTGGAAGCCTACCGCCTGGAGACCAAAACAACCGCTGAAACCAGCAAATTAGAAAAGGCACTGGAAGCGAAATTTGGCAAAACCTTTTATTATTATAAAGATCCGGATATGAATTTCAGGATTTGGGAGTATAAAGGAAATACTTATTTTCTGGAAGTAAATTCTACCACTGTCTACAATGGTCAGCAGACCGTAACGGGTGATTTATGTGTGGTGAATAACAAATCTGAAGTATTTTATAATTACTATCTGGCAGGGGGATTTGGCTATTACCAGGATTACCTGCGGGCCAAAAAGAAAAGCCAGAAAAAAGTTTACACTTACAATGATTTCCTGAATGAGATGAAGGCTGAAGGGCGTGATTACTATTTGAAAAAAGTAGTGAGGTAAATACAGATGAATAAAAAGAGGCCGTCTCCTGATTGAAATCGATCCTTTAAGATTTGAAAATGCCCTCGTATGGGGTATGAATAAAAACCACAATGATCATGATTTGAGGGTACCGCCTCTTTTTGTTTCTTAATGCCGGTCTTTGTCCATTTATCAATTACAGGTGATGCAGGTTGATCAGATATTAAACCATTGAGGGATAATGGGAAATACCCCATGCAATATCACTCAGCTTTTTCGGAAAATCATTGCCGTCTTCTCCACCAAAATTACGGATCGCAAGAACTCCCAATGAATATGTTTTATATGCCTCTTCTTCTGAGTACGCCAGCTGTTGCTCCACAACTCGTTTTTTTATATCCATCAATTGCATATATATACTTTCATTCAGTTTAATCTCCGGGTTTGCCTCAACTTCATACTGAACCTGTACCAAAGCTTCATTCAATATTTTTTCGAAATATTCCTTAGTCATTATCTTGGATAACCTTACATACATATCTTATTGTTTTGTTTGGGAATGTTTAATTACAAATTTCCAGAGCATAATAATTGATCAATGGATTACCTATGGTTTCACCTGAATCATTCTATACCATTATAAAGTATTTCAGCATCTTCATCATCGTCCTCCTCTTCAGGTTCATATAATTTTTGAAGTGCTTCTTCCAAATTATCAGCTACAAATTCCAGTCTATATTTTTCAGATTCCTCTTTAGCATCATTAATAATTAATTCGTCATCATGAACTTCAAACTTTTGCTCATGGTCCCAATAATAAACTTTTGGCTCACTTTTAAAGATATTCCTATAATCAAAACATATGAAATTCCCACCACCGTCAGCAGCAAAAGGATAGATGCCTTCAGGCAATTTATCTTTTATAAGCTCATATTCATTAAGAATATGGTATTCCTGGTCCAGATTAAAGTTTAGTAGTTCCCCAAATGATTTACCCGTTAATAATTCAGTGTCAAAAGTATTGGGAGATGGAGTTCCATGATTAAACTCCTTTACCAGGTTTGTAAATGACTTTGGGAACCTTATTGCCAGTGCCTGTTCTACAGATGTTATATAGCTTTCCTTTTCTAGATTTTCAACAAAATTCCACTTCATATTTTTGTGATTCAACATACAAACCTGCAATGATTCTAATTTACTGAGTATCCCCTATTAAAGATTAAATATAAAACTATTGTTTTAAACCTCAGTGGAGTTGAGGCACACCATAATCAAAAAACAACATACCTAATCAAGACAGATCCCAAAATCTAATTTAATGGGCAGGATTAGCGGGTGATCATTACCTACGTCAGCACATTTAGTCATCTTGCCTGGTACCAGGTATCCCATTTTACCTTTAACCAAATTACAGACCTTAAAAACAGTAGTTTTAGATTCGATTTTCACCATTGGTTATCAATTCTGATGACAAGGAAGATCAAGCGCACAAAACCAAATACCGGGATCAGAATATTCACAGCCATAAAAAATCTTCTCACATTTTTTTATTTGATGGACCTCATTACATCGCAAAGCCCCAAAGCTTCATGTGCCCGGAACAAATTTAAAACAATCGGATATTCAACACGGTTGTACAGGTGATACGAAAATACAATACCAATGCGCACTATTTGTGCCTTGCCTGACATTTGGTTACCACCTATGCAGCAGAGATAACAATTAATAATCCTGTTCTTGCTCCTTCAGCCGAATGACAGAGAACAGATCAGTACCTTGCACAGGAACCATAAAATTTCTCCAATGAAATGTACAACATCCACAAAGAAATTCTCATTAATCAGCCTCTTGTTCCTATTTCTGGCACCTGGCATTCCAGCTGCAATTGCACAGCAAAAAACTTTGCTGACTGCACAGATCCGGAAGGATTTTAAAGCCATTAACAATGAAAAAGGTCTGAAAGAAATCGTTTTGAACAATGAAGATTTTCTAGACCATATGCCTGATGGTGGTGGAAAATTGACAGGTTATTATAAAAATAAGGAACTTATAAAAATCATCTGCTGGATAGGCCTGTCTTACGGAACACAACTCACTGAATATTATTTTAAGGACAAGGAGCTTATTTTCGCCTACAAAGTATTCAATTCTTTTCTCTACGATGATCAAACGCAGCAACTGCGCTACAACGACACCAAACGAAGTTTCGAGGGCAGGTATTACTTTAATGGTGGTCAACAAATTAAGACCATAACTAAAGGCAAAAATAATGTTGACGAGGGGCAAACAGCATCAGAAAACACCATGATACAAGAAGCAGATGATTACAGAAAGATGCTTGCCACCCATAAAATCCAATAGAGGAGAAAGAAAACTACGACTGGCAAATATAGCCCGCTACCTATCGTATTTAACGATCTACCTGACTGTCGGGAAGGTATATCTCTTCCAGTAAATTGCGGAACTACTCTTGATGACATTTCAGCCTCAGCCTAAATGGTGTGGGGGGATCGATATCATTCGCCTCAGTATCGAATCACTTGTTACGGGCCACATGATCAGCGCTGTCCAGATCAAAAACTTCTTTAAAAGATTGTTTTTTTAACAAATTCGCCAAAAGATAAAAAACAATAGCGGTATACCTACGTTTTAATAAGCAACTGAACAGAACACTTCTAACGCATAAGGATGAAATTTAATCGAATCAAAAAAAATAAAATGAAACAATTGTTAGTTATTTTAAGCTGCTTTTTAGTGTTTAGTTGTAATTCCCAGCAGCAGGAAGATGAGCAGCTTATTGGTAAATGGGACGGTTCCCTTAAAGATTTGACAACAGGAGGTTCCATAGAAAAAATTGTTCTGGAGTTTACAAAAGATGGGAACTTTCTGCAACACCTGGGTGAAGGAAAGATGCAAAACACGATTGAATCAAGCTATGAAGTACAAAATAATAAATTAATCTCCATAGATAAACAAACAAAGGAAAAAACAGAAGCTAAATATGCAGTTAAAAACGATACTTTAACCATCGCATTCGAAGGTGTCGAAAATAAGTACGTAAAAGTGAAGTAATTGGAATATGCCTTCGCTTATTGCGATAATATTGCACAAATTGTTATGCCCTGGACTATTCCATTGATTGTGATCCTATACGAATAGGATGTTGGTTAATGCTGATAAATACAATCCTTATTATGGAATAAGGATCTGATCGGCATCCTAATCATAAAAATACTACATATGAAATTAGGAAGTTCGTTTATTTTGGTGGTTTCCCTTATCATTGGTTGCCAATCCCAGCCCGAAAAACAAAATAAGATAGCTCAGGCTGTAAAAAAACATTTTCCAAATACACTGGTCAATAAAACATTTAAAACGGAAAGATTAATCGGGCTCAGCACAGAAAAGTCAGACAACCTGCTTGATGATTCAACGGTGGACATGGGATGGGTAGGAAATACAATTAATTTTGTGGATACGGTACATTTTGTCAGTGCTTACAGAGCCTGGTGCGGCAATGACTGTTTCACAAGCGTGTATGGGAGGTACTACTTTACCGACAGTTTAAAAGTACGTTTTTATACGGATAGTATCGCACGGTCCGGAAGTTGTGAGGCACCAACCGTTTACACGAAGTACAGGCCAGCCATAGATTTATATCTTGTAAAAACGCCTGAAGGCCATTTACAACTTAATCATAAGGCACATCAACCACCTGCGCGCCCTCATAAAGGTCGCCAATCCGGTCTTTCTGCGCAATTGTAAGCCGCTGGGCATAGTGCTTTCCCAGCGGCCAAAAATTGTGCAGATATTGATGACTATCCCTGCATCAACTTCAGATACCCATTTTCTCTCCTGATCATCCCCTCCTGCTCTGCCAGTCCAATGGACTCCATCAAGGCCTGTTTCATTTCCTCTGTTACCCTGCTGAACCCAAACAATTTAGCCACCAGATTTGCAGCATGATCTTCCGTAATGGCAATCGATTCAGACACCACCTGTTTAATAGCCAGATTGAGTTCTTCCGGGGCAATTAACTTCAGCCTCCTGGAATTGGCAGGAAGCTGACTGCGGTCGCGGATGATGGGTTCCTCCATATCTTTGTGCCAAAGGAACTCGCCCTCCATCCTGATCTCCCCACTTTGTTCAGTGACAAGACAGGCTTGTGTGAGGGTGTACTTAATGCGCGAACCGACTTTGGAAATACCAGCTGCCTCCACCATGCGTCTTGCCATTTCATCAAAATGGACAGGACTCTCAGTTTTCACCACCTCGCTGATCCAAGACGACAAATTCCCGAAAGAATGCAAATGCATTTCCTGCTGTCCCACCGTAGCCGGTAAAACAGCTTGCTGATAATAATTCACCTGACTTACGACCTCCACTTGCTCCTCGCGCTCCAACAGGCGTTCTTCTTCTTCATAGACCCTGAGTTCCTGATCCATGCTCAGCGTTGCTGCCTTCGCCTGTTCAATGGTATCAATCAGTCGTTTCAGCTCACGTTCCGGGTTCCGGTACCAGTCGGTACTCCAGATGCGGTAGATATTCCAGCCAAACATTTCCAAAACCTGTTGCCGCAACCGGTCCCGATCCGTAGCTGATCTTGCTTTAGCATAATTAAGTCCGTCACATTCAATTCCCAGAATATAACGTCCAGGATTTTCTTCATCCACTATCGCAAGGTCAAGGTAGAAGCCCGCTGTGCCGACCTTGTTTCTCACCACATACCCAAGCGCCGTCAGCTGCGTAACAATTTCTTCTTCAAAAGGCCTGATCTCGGTAACTATAGCTGCAATGTTTTGTTCAAATTTTGCATACTGTGCAAAATATAAAAAGCTCTTCAGGGTACGGATCCCGAACTTTGCATTCTCTGTCACACGTATATCGGCCGAGGTAATATTCGTAAATACCTCACAGCGCATTTTCGCCCTCGTGATGAGTACATTCAGCCTTCGTTCACCGCCCTCGTTGTTCAGCGGTCCGAAACTCATGGGAACTGTTCCGTTGTCTATGCGTCCATACCCGATACTGATATAGATGACATCACGTTCATCCCCCTGAACGTTCTCCAGATTCTTTATAAAGAAAGGTTCATGCGGATGGTTCCTGAAGAATGTTTCTACTTCCGGGTGTTGGCGTCGCTGTAATTCCAGCGCTGCCTGTATCGCCTGCATTTGCGAGGTGCTGAAGGCCACCACACCCAAACTCAATTCAGGAGACTGTTTTGCATGTTGAATGACGGCCTGTGCCACCTTTTCAGCTTCTATAGGATTGGTACGGGTTTTTCCCCGATCATAAATAGCATCTGCAAGATGATGAAAGCGCAATCCCAGACTTTGACGTGAACCGGGACTTGGAAATATAACCAGCTTATTTTCATAAAACTCATGGTTGGACAGGGTAATGAGCGATTCATGCCGGCTACGGTAATGCCATTTCAGCATACTGCTGGGTGCACCCTGACCATCGCACATGCCAAGGATACTTTGCATATCAGCAGTCTGGTTGTCTTCATCCTCCAGGTCCGAATTTAACTTATCAAAAAAGCTGGTTGGCGGCAATTGCTTGGTGTCACCCACCACCACCAGTTGCTGCCCCCTCATGATGGCACCCAAAGCATCTACCGGTCTCACCTGACTCGCTTCGTCAAAAATAATCAGATCGAAATGTATGCTTCCCGGGGCAAGGAAATTGGCAATGGACATTGGGCTCATCATCCATACCGGTTTAATCGCCTGCATAGCCGCCCCTGCTTCTTCCACCAACTTCCGTATGGCCATATGGCGGGCTCGCTTGTTGAATTCCGTTTTCAGAACATTGACCTGTCCCCCGGCATGGGGTTTAGGTATATTTTCCCAGTGTTTTAAAGCTACCCTTGCCCTGTTGTACACCAGATTGAGCTGATCAAGTTTCCTGAATTGCTCAATCACACTTTCATGGCTCACACGTTCAAATTGGGTAAGCGCGGGATTTAATTTGAAGGCTTGTTCAATAAGGTATTCATACCAGCTCTTCAGCAATGCGGTTTTTAACCACTGAGATGCAAACTCCCAGCTTGTTGCCACCTGCACCAGGAACCCAAACCCAGCCTGGTTTGCCGTTTCTGAAAGGTTATTCCAGTCAATCACCAGCTGAATTTCAGCAAACCTTTCGGCACGCTGCTTCCAGAAAGCGGATTGGGCACGGAAAGTCATGGAGCTGAGATCTGACTGCGTGACACTTTTTGATTGATTCAATTTCAATGAAGAAAAAGCTTCTTCACGTTGTGTCCCGATGTGAACTGCAGCAACACGCAGCTCAGCAGCATAGGTACCGGAAGCCGCAGCTGCCCCCGGTTGTTTTAAAAATTCAAATAATTGTCTGCTTACGCGTTTCTCCGCATATTGCTGATGGACATCGGCAAGATATGCAGCTGCACGCCTTAATACTTCCCACTCCGAGTGCTGTTTTAACCAGCGTTTTCCGAATATCGAAGCCGCTAAGGGTTCTACCGCAGCGAGTTCATTTTCAAAACGTTTTGCTTCAGAGATGGCATCAACGATCTTCAGTCGCTCTGAAACATCATCGGGCAACCCAATCTTCAGGAAAGAGGCCAGCCGGTGATTCGCCCGGCGATAACTGCCAATCATGAATTTGTACCATTTGTTCCCGTTAACCACCAGGTTTTGCCGGATGTCTAAAATGTCCTGAGACCAGGCTTCCGGAATGAGTTTGTCCTTGTATATCTTGTATAAGTTGTCCAGTTGCTCTCCTGCGGCGATCAGTTCCATGATATCCTGTTTTTTTAGTAGCCATACCTCATTGTCAAGATCGAGATCTTTCAGGTCAGGTGCTTTGGACGCCAATTGTAATTCTGCACTCAGGAAATCTAAGGAATGAAGATCTTCAGCCAATCCAAGGCCGGTAGCAGTGTTTATTTTTTCCGATAATTCACGCAGTGAATCGACAGCCACACCAGCCTGCCTCACCTGCTCCTGAACCGTTCCCTTCTCGTGCGGCAGAAGAACGCTGAGGTCAGTTCCCCAGAACAGGAGTTTTTCCGGTGTGCCAATATCTTTTAGTCTGGCCTGAAGACGATCACAGAGGGCTGATGCATCACTCATCTTTTCAGCATTCCACAGCTCAATATCTTCAATAGGGATTTGTAACAAGCGTTGCTGACCGATTTCTCTGTCGATCTGCAATAAGTATCCGATGATCTGGTTGACAGTAAGACCACTGTTGGCGATATGGAGATTTACGGCAGTACAATAACGGTTTAACTCCTCACGGGAAACCGCCAGCTGCTGCACCTCCTGCTCCAGCTGACTCACAGTGGGCTTTCCAAGATCCATTACCCTTTTCAGTTCATTGAGCAGATCTCGCTTGTTGGCTTTATGGCTATGAAGTTCCAGGCAGGCTTCGCCCAACTGGATGGAGTCTAACCTCCGCTTAACGACTTCCAGTGCTGCCATCTTTTCTGCAACAAACAGTACCTTTTTGCCTTGTCCGATGCTATTGGCGATGATATTTGTTATCGTTTGTGATTTCCCCGTTCCCGGAGGCCCCTGTATAACCAGATTGTGGCCTTCATTGACCGCTAAGATCGCCTGCATTTGTGAGCTGTCAGCATCTACCACCTTAAACAAAGCGTTTGCATTGGTTTCTCCGTCAAGATCCTTCTGGTCTTCATCATCGGACTGATAATCTGCCTGAAATCCCTTTTCAAAGAGTGCGATGATATTTTTATGCAACCCTGGCTGATCTGCCTCGGGCCATTTCGACGTATCAAGATCATTATAGATCATAAACTTCCCGAAAGAGAAAAACCCCAGCTCTATCTCGTCATCCTCAACAGTCCACAATTGCGCTTTCGCAATGTGTTCCCTGATGGAATCAAAGTATAAAGGAACATTGATATCTTCAGATTCCGGTAAGTCCGGAATGGAAATATTAAAGTCCGCTTTCATTTTAGCTTGTAAGGATAGGTTTGCACCAATATCGCTGCCTGTATATTTCAACCGGAAACGTTCCTGTGCGCTGGAACGCTCCAGTTCAACCGGAATGAGCAGGAGCGGCGCGGAACGGACTGTTTCCGTATTTCCCGTGTCAAACCATTTGAGCATGCCCAGGGCCAGGTAAAGGATATTGACCCCCTGCTCCTCAATACTGGTACGCGCAAAATAATAGGTGTTGAGTAAACGCGTTTGCAGCTTCTGCTCGGTTTCAGCGGTTTGTAGTTTTGTATCCTGATAGGATTCATCCGTTGGCTGTTCCAACTCCGGTAATTCCGGCAATTCCGGTGATTCCGGTAGTTCCTTCTCCACATCTGCCAAGTCCTCCGGATTCTTACTGCCCTTTTTTTCCGGAATGCCTAAAAAAGTCATGGCCTTATTCTGCCTGGCAAGAATGTCAAAAATAAATTCAGATTTTTCCTGGACAATTTTCAATCCCTTGCCTTTCGGAGTTTTATAATTGAGTAAAGGATTTCTTAAACCAAGATCTAATAATTCCTTACGTGAAGCTTCAAGCTTTGCTTGTATAGGTTCCAGCATCTTATAGCAGTATTAATTAGGGTTGACGTTTTCTCAAATTTAGTTAAAAATTTTGTGCCGACAGCTGCTCATTACTGATACCGCGTAGCCAGCAATTTAAGTTTCCTTTTGCGTAGCTCCATGTGGTGCTGAATGCTGACATCATAGTCTGTTTCCAGGTGAGACAATTTATTGACCATGATAAATATCTCAATACCAAATAACAGCAGAAACCACAGCAGCCAGACTACGAATGCCGGTGTAGAGTCATGTAAAATATCATACATGAGTTGCAATTCAAAGAGAAACCCTTTATTTGCGCGCGCTTCATTTTCTACCTCAGTTCTCAGTTGCATCAAACGGTTTTCCTGTGCAATTTTTAAGGTGCGAAGCTCTTTAATCTGGTTGTCAAGCGGATCTAACATATCCCTCTTCGGATTAGCCATGTAACTCACCAGGGTTTTTGAACTATTTATCATTTTTGTATTCGTGACCGTTGTCCTGTTAGAATCAGTAACGGAACTCGATACCGGTAACTTTTCCATTTCAGTGGTCACCATCTTGATGGTGGGGTGTGCGGATAAATCTGCTACGAGCGCAGATCTTTCTGCTTCTTTTTTGTAAAGACTTGAATCTATCTGGGCAGTTTGTTTCCTGAGAACGGCCTCTTTGGAAGGCATGAGTTGATCGACCTGTGTAGTGATGGCAAACATAGATTTTTGAGCGATATCCTGCTGAAATATGATTTGATCTATGACTACAGAGCCAATGATTGCCATGATTCCGGCTATTGCACCTCTTATCCAGTATTTCAATTTCCCTTGTGCATCGGCTAAGATAATTTGCCTTTCGACCTGCAATATAATGAGCACGAATACTATTGCGCCAATAAGACTCATGTACCAGTTGCCTTTCAGGTACTCACCTACAAATGAATAACCTATAAAAGCCCAAAGAATACCAATGATGAGTAATGCCGCAGTATAACGTTTAACTGCCCGTTGTGCTACCTCGCTGCAATTTTTCAGGATTTCATACTTGTAACCCGTTAAAAAGCATCCTGTTTTCATCCACCAATCCATAACTAAAATTTCTTTATTAAAATTTGATGATGTGATATCGCCGCCAGACCATTTTTAAATCCGCGCGTATAACTAATTAACATTCCTTTGCAATCACCACTTTCCTGGTTAAGACTGTTTTCGATCTCTTTTACTTTGGAAATATGTGCTACCGCAATATTTCTCTTCATTTCAAGCTCTTCAACCATATCCAGCATTCCACTTCGCCCCCGACTCAAAATATGGTAGTCCGTTTCCTGGATAAAATCTTCATAGAAAGTCGTTACCTTATTGATGGTCCGGGCAAGTTCATTCTTTAAAGTATCCAGATTCTGTTGCAAATGGCTGCTATCCGGATTCATCAATGCATCATCGTAACCTTTTGCCTCATGGTTACGGTCTAAAAAGGTGTAAAGCAGATTGATGTTATGGTCACTTTTTACCGCCTGGGGAGCCTGTTCCGTGAAATGCGCGGCTGAAGATGTTGCTGGTTTATTGGCTGTCTCGATGAAGATTCCTTCTTCAATATCAGGAAGTTTTTTCGGTTCTGGTGCAATACGCTGACCATTGTGCAAATCTGCATAGGGCACATTGCTACTGTTGCGCTTGAAAATATTAAACATAAGCGTTAAATGATTAAGGTTGGAACTTTATACTTATTATGGCCACGCTGATGGCAGCTTTTACAGAGTGTAATTAAAAGATGGTTTGGATAGGCCCAGGGCATTCTAAATCCATTAACCTCTCTAACAAATTGGTATTGCCGGTGATGTACCTGGAGTTCATCCCCGCTTCTGCAAACCACACAGGAAGCATTGTCACGAAGGATGATTTCTGCACGTTTCGCTTTCCATCTCGGATCAAACAGTAAATTGCCATAACTTCCATGTTGCGGTGTCTGTGATACCGGTTTGCTTTGCTGGGGATGCCCTGTCAATTCATGACGGATATACCTGCCAGTTAGTTTTTGCGTGCGTAATAAGGTTGTATAACGTCTTGATTGCATCATATATCAAATGTAAACAGGACTAACTAATTACTTTTACGGGAAACCGTAATCAGCTTTAATACTCCAGCTTAGCCCTGTTTTTCAAAAAATGCGGTAACTTCTCTTTGATATATACAATGATCTCATAATCTGATGCCGAATTAATCCAGCCAAAATCCGGGCGGTATTCTGAGATGAAATCAGATAAATCTTTCCCTTCCAGATGAGTGATCTTGCTGACCAACTGTTTATTAAACCGGCTATCAACTTCATCAAGCCGATATTCAGTATCGATCTTCCTTTGCATCCGTCTGGCATCCTTCCCTTCCTTACTAAGCGCGCTAAATACTTTGTTTATACTGACTGCCACACCTACTGGGGTTACATTTACCATATTCTTTTTGTCTCCCTTCAGGTAGATGTCTTTATAGAGCATCCTGTTCAACCGATAGTCTTCTAGTGGAGAATTGCGTTTCGCCTTGATTGCCACTTCCTCCAAAACTATTGACCCTTTTATCAAGCCTATATTTTTATATTCTTCATTCCTAAAGATGACCGTATCCCTGAGAAAGCCCCTTCTGGAAACAATAATAGAATCACCCGGAAAGCCATTAAAAGTAAAGTTTCCCTCTTTGGATGAAAATGCTATTATTTTTGTTTTTTTATGAAAGAAGTACACAGAATCCAGAGGCTGATGGTTTTCGCTATCATACACCTGTCCATGAAAGCGTTTTACCTGTGAAAAACAGGGTGTAGCAGTGATGATGGTCAGCGAACAAATGAAGAAGGCTTTTAACATATAAAATTAGGAGTATCTTTTTTATCCATTACCACTAATAAAGTAAATAGTCCAGCTAGTTATATACTTTCTCCGCAGGCTTGATAAAATCGATCAAGCGGTTAATCACATAAGGCAAATGGACTTTAACTTCAGACTTTCCGGCAAATATCCATGGTGGTAGAAAACTGAACGTTTCATTGATTTTAAAATCTAGTAATTTTCTTTTAATGAAGAAATGTATACACCAAATTATTTCAGTTGAATCACCGGATTGGATGGCTGAGGCACCACTGTTTTAATATGACCCTGCGCATCGAAATTCAGTGAATCGATACACAATTGCCTCAACACATATTCACCCTGCTGAGGGAAAATCTTGTGGTAAAGAATATAATCCTGCCCTTTTGCAGTAAATACAGTATGGTGACCAGGCCCAACAACTGTCCCATCTGCAGAGCTGGTCAATATCGGACTGTTTACGCCCTTAGTGAAAGGCCCCATCGGACTATTGCCTACCGCATACCCAACCTTGTAGGTGGAATCTATTGCTTTACCTTCAGAAAACATCAGGTAATATTGGCCATTACGCTTGATCATGTGTGGTCCTTCAAAATAATCCGGCGGCGTAACTTCTTTGGGCACCCCATCAAAAGTCACCATATCACTTTTCAGCTTAACCGCCATACAGTGACCATTGATCCACCTGAATCCAGATCCCCAATATAAATAAGCTTGTCCGTCATCATCAATAAAACAGTCTGCGTCAATATTATGCACTTCCGGAAAATCTTTGGCGCTCACCAATGGCGACTGGTCAGCCTTCGCATTTTTCCATGGGCCAAGCGGGGTATCACTCACTCCTGCCCATACTTCACTCCCAACTGAAACATACATATAATATTTTCCATTGACAGCCTTTCTTACTGCCGGCGCCCATACCTTACTATCGCCCGAAGTAGGACTGGTACAAGCCTTTTTTGTCGGCCAGTTCAGGTGTCTGCGTTTAAACTTCACGAAATCTTTCGTCTCCAGCACAGCCAGCTCATCCCCGCCCCATGGATCAATCGTAGCATAAATATAAAAGACATCTTTCTCCTGAACTATAGACGGATCGGCAAAATACCCTTCAGTTATTGGATTTGACATCTTTTGAACGTTTTTCTGTGCCTGTGCAGATAGGCTTATACCCAATACCATCAGGAAAAATGTAATTCTTTTTGTACCCATACCCTTAAGATTTATGCTGTTTGCAGTTTTCATTCGTATATCATTGTTTTTATAAAGGTGATGAAGCTATCATCAGCTGATTCATTACGGTTTGTAAGCAGTAAGCTGATGATGGTTTCATTGTTACGTTTTTTGTTGATGTCTCCCCTACCAGAAGTTTATATTTATTTGGTGTAATAAGCGCCAGGCTCAGGTTCCATACAGTAAGACTCCCCAAAGGAGTGTATCGGGTACAAGAATAGTAAAAAAATATGATTTGAGACGGAATGCTCAGACATCAAACACCATAGGGTAACGGTTCGGTAGTTGCTCGTGTTAAATTTTGTTTCTGACCGGGTTGTGGTCTGGTTGTAACCTGATCATAAGTACCCCATATATAGGACAAACTTAGTACAACTTTACGCCAAATATACTTCTGTGTAGGTTTGGTGTAAGAATGATGTAAATATGGGGTACTTATGATCAAACTACTACCAAAAGAAAACCAGATCAAAAGCAAATTTGAACACCTACCGTCTCCAACCCAAAGCAGAACTAAAGCATATCCGGGCCTAAACCGTCCTGAAATGGCTTCAACATTACAAAATACCCCGGTTTTTTTCTAAAAATTAACTAAACATAAGACATTAGAAATTTTCTGAAAAATTTTTACATTATTATTTGCAATCAGCACCCTTCATTGTTTATATTTGTAACGATGCTCATGCAATAATAAGCACAAGTTTCATTCGGCTATAAATTCGACACCGACACCGCCCTGTAAAGACCCTGCCTGATTTCGATTTTAAGCTGCATAATTGGTTAATTAATTATAAACTTTAAATATTCAAAATTATGGCTATCGTTACAAGCGGCCCCTATCTAGGCTTCTCCGGTACAGTTGATGGGATCACGTATTATCCCCTCCCTGATGGAAGGACCTGTGCAAAGCGAAAAAACAAAAAAAGAACAGTACCAGCCAAACCAAAACAACTTGTTGTGGAGACAGACACCAAAGTATTCGCTAATTTTATGAAGCCTTTGAAGCGTTTTACCACTGTAGGATACGGACTGGAAGGAAAAAAACTAGGTATGAATTCCTATAATGCTATGGTTTCCTGCAATAGAAGGAATTCCATCCAGGGCGAATTTCCAAATCGCAGTGTCGACTGCGCTAAAATTCTGATGACCAAAGGATCCTTACCCGGAACGGCTGCTGCTGAGGTGAAAGTTACCGAAACAGGGCTGGCCTTTAACTGGGATACAAAGGCCTCTTCTCCTGCCCATATCAGTGACCAGGCCATCCTGATGGCCTATTTCCCTGAATTAAAGGAATCCAGGTACACCACAGGAGGTGCGAAACGCCTTACCGGAAAAGATGTGCTGGACCTCGCAGGAATCAGGAAAGGAAGTACTGTGGAGGTATATATTTCCTTTGTGAGCGATGACCGTAGCCAGATCAGCGATAGCTTATATCTCGGAAAATTTAGCTGGTAGATATGGCGTCAAGGAAAACAAATACAACCGGCTCAGCCTATAAGGGAAAAGTAGGCCCGGTGCTCATGACTACCTGGATGAATCTGGAGATTATCAAGTCCCTGCCAAGAAAGCGCCGCAGGGCTGTGCAATCGTCTGAGCAAACCGCTCAGCATGATAAATTCAGTTTGGTGAGGGAATTTCTGAGGATGGCCAGCAATGTGATCAAAATCGGCTATCAACAGCCTAAAAATAAATGTATGACACCAATGAATATGGCCTGTTCTTATCACATGACCGGGGCATTGTTGACTGAAGATGACAATAGCTTTATAGATTTGGCACTGGTGAAGTTCAGTAAGCCCATTTGGCTAACACAGCAGGTATGGAATCCACAGGTAAAGGCAGAGGAAGGAAGAAGAATCACGATAACATGGGAACTTAATCCCTATCCAAATAAGGATAGTGAACCAGATGATCGCGTGTACATTGTGCTATGTGATAAAAATATAGGAGAATGTGTCGCAGAGATTTTCGCCGGCACAAGAGAAACAGGGAGTTATTCTGCAACAGCAACTTCAATCCAAATAGGCCACGAGTTTGCCTGTTACTTATTTGTCGCTTCTCAGGATGGAAAGCTCGTCTCTGAAACAGATTACCTGGGTATGGTGACAATTTTGAAGTAGTTGTAGAAGGGTTACGCCCTGCCTGGTTTCATACCTTCGTCTTCCAGGGACTGATTAAATTGCTCCTGATGTTTTAGGGTATAGGTAAGCGCAGTTTTGACAAACTCATTCAGGGTAATATTATGGATAGCGGCAAATAAAGATGCTTGTTTATGAAGGGCCGAGGGAACCCTGACATTGAAAGTGCCTCTGTAAGTTTTTTCAGGGGCCTTTCCAATTTTTAGGCAAGTTTCCAGATAATCCTCTACAGCCTCCTGGAAAGCTAATTTCAATTCACTGACAGATGCCCCTTCGAAACTAACCAGGTCATTTATTGCCAAAATTTTACCATGAAAAACCTCATCAGCTGCACTAAAGTGTACTGACCCATGATAATTTTTATATTGTAGGATGTCATTCATCTTTTATCTGGCCTGTAGCCTTTAAGTTAGTAATTATATCACGTGTAATATATTCTTTCAGGATATTTGACGGATGAGGTTTGTGAAGAGCGATAATATGTTTATTTGCATCCGCAAATTTCCTTCTTGAACCTCCGGTTTTACCGGTTTTTACTTCTTCATATCCATAAGAAGACAAAAATCTCAACAATTCTTCCCAGGTAAAATCTTTGGGAACAGATAATAATCTCTCGAGTAATTTTTCATTACGTGACATACGCATTTGTTTTTCCTGTTCGATCTGTTCATAGTGATTCTCTTTTTTACTGCTTGAATCAAAAATAAAAATTACCGTACAAAAATGCAACTATAAATTAGTTACAAGATGACCAAAAATCATACTTATGGTTTACTTTCAGTTTTACGCTGAACATTCCTATTCACAAGAGCTCATCAATCAGGTAAAAAATAAAATTGCAGTGGACAAAATCGACGGAATAATTTACTACAACTTGTATAAAGAAAGGTTAAAAAAAGTGTTTTTATTGAAGAATGCGATGGAAACAAATAAAAATGAAAGTACCTGGTTGATATCTTCTGAAAATTGAATACATACCATACCTATAAAAGAAGTATGGAGAAGCCAATTGTGGCAATGTTTCGTTTCCAAAACAGCAAAATACGATCATTTCGACCAGAAAATCAAAATGACCATATTTTGCTGCTGAGCTCATGATGTTCCTTCTTTAAGGATCAGACCAGATTATACTTCGCCGCGTTTTCCTTCATGAATTTCAAGCTCCCCCTGGCCAGTTCCCAGGCCGGATGTCTGGATGGTCTCCACAAGGAAACTGCAGTCGCCATTCCTTCTACACTGGAAGAAAAGTTTTCCAGCACCAGGTTGCCCTGGAAGTTAATCTCGGCCAGGGCGCCAAATAAATCGTCCCAATGCACATTCCCCTCTCCCAGCATACCCCGGTTGCTTTCCGTCATATGGATATGCGCCAGACGATTTCCCGCAGCGATGATGGGCTCACGGAAGTTATCCTCTTCAATATTCATGTGAAAGGTGTCCAGGTGCAGGGCCAAATTGGGAGCATTGACGCGTTCAATCAGTTGTAACACTTCAGCTGCGCTGGTGCAAACATAACTTTCGTACCGGTTAATCGGTTCAATGGCAATGGTAATCCCAAGGTGCTGCGCATAATCGGCAACTTCCGCCCATACCTCGCAGATGATTTCCTCTTCCGCTGCCGTCCGCAGATTTCCGCTAAAGACATTGATCGCGGAATGTAAGACCCCACCCAATAAGGTGACATCAAGTGTTGCGGTTTTATCCAGGGCGGCCTTGATGAGCTTGACCGCTACTTTCGGATAATAAGGGATGTGGCAATTCGCAGGAAGGTTCAGCGAACAAACTGCCTCCAGGTGGTGCTGCTTCAGTTGTCTTTTTACGGTAAGCGCGTCAAACTCCATCGATGCCGGCAACAGGATTTCCAGTAAGTCGAACCCCGCAGCCTGACTTTGTGCGATGGCATATTTTCCACCTTCAGGTGTCCACAAAGGTGGGATCCAGGATAAGATAGATGCTCCAAATTTTATACTCATGATCTCTATATTTTATTCATTAAAAAATCCACCATTCCGAGCGTACGCCAATATAGGTACCCCAGTTTTTCACACCGGCCTGCGCCAGAAATGCGGAATATTGATTTTCAGCAGCATACTTGTTGTATTTCGCCACCGAAAAAATAGCCCGGATATGTGGCCTTGCCCAGGGACTCCGCTCTGCAGTAGGCACCAGCGTTGGCGCCACAATAAATTTAAGCATGGAGGCATTGGGCTGATCACCATCTTTACGCTGCGCATAGTGCAATTCTGTAATGAGGTGGAACCAGTTCTTTAGATACGTAATTCCCCGGCAGCCGGCTACGAAATCTGTCTTGCGGTTGAAAATAGACCGCTGGTAATAGTCTTCCGCTTTTTCATTGCTGGAAGCTCCTCCCCGGCTATGCGTATACACACCATACCCATTCAGGCTGAATTTATTGGACAGGTTGAGCATGAAATGCTCTACAGCAGTGATGGAATATGCCCCGTTGTACCGGTTGGTCTCCTCATTTGGTGCCCCATAGGTATTCCAGGTCCAGGTATTTCCGTTATCGCCTCCGTTGGCAATACCGCTTCCATAACGCAGTGCGAACTGGTTAAATGATCCGGGCAACGTCGTCTTCAGTTCAGACGTAAGCTTGGCTCCAACCAGCCAGCCATTGTCGCCCGGATAAGCAGGAAACGCATTTTTTTCTGCCGCTGACAGGTGATGGTACTCGGCCAGCAATTTAAGTGTGTGCAGTTTACCGGCAGTCAGCAACTGCTCGGCTATTAAAACTTCTTTCTGGCGGTAAGCCAGTGCCGGTCCCCCGGAAATCGTATTGACATAGGAATAGGGCGAAACATTGGAAGAAGAGGTATCCACTGCGGCAGGGAACATGACGGAGAAGGAGGTATTCTTGTATTTTATCCCAAAACCTTCCGAAGAATGGTCGTCGAAATAGAAATAATCGCAGATATGGATATCGTCGTAACGCATATAACGCGCACCTGCCCACATGCTCCATTTGCTGCCCACAATATTGCGCACTTCCACAAAGGCTTCCGGCAGACCGATGACTGTCCCGTTGATCGAGCCGCTGTTGACATTCCCCAGCATGGTTCCATTGGTGGAGTAAAAAGCAAGCCTTGCCTGGAAGACGATAGAGGTGCTATCCTTATTGGCATTTACGGGTGTGAAGTGAAATGCAGGAAGGATATCCACATAATCGCCCTGCTCCAGCCGACTGCCCAAAGATCCTTGTCCGGATAAATTGAGCTGCCGGCCTGTGTGGCCTTCCAGCGTTGGCGAATACCCCAGGCCTATTCGGCCGGTGGTACCAATGGATACATTTTTATTGACAATGGTAATCTGTGCCCCGGCCAGAAAAGGCAGGATGAGCAGGACAAGCATACAAACCGCCGCTCCTCCCTTCTTCTCCTTCATAATCTGCCAATTTCGCTTGTTTAATCGTTTAAACTTACGAAACAAAAAAGAGAGCTTAAGCATTTTTAGTTTGATAACCGCGGACCGCGAAATAAGCCACAAACGCAAAACCAGCCAGTGGCACGATTAGCGAAAGCGCAATATTTGTCGAATCAGAGAGATACCCCATCGCAAGTGTCAGCACTGCCCCACCAATAATTGCCATGACCAATACCGACGAAGCGAGTTTGGCGTGCTCACCAAGGTTTTTGATGCCCAGGGAAAAGATGGTCGGATACATGATGGACATGAAAAAGCTGGTAGCGATCAGTGCCCAGATGCCGGCGACACCAGGAAACAGGATGGCGACACCCACCAGTGCCATGTTGATCACCGTGTAAATACCCAGCAGGTGATGGTCTTTGATCCGGTTTAACAAAGCAGTACCTACAAAACGTCCGATAGTGAAAACCACCAGGGAAATGGTGAGGTAATTGGCCGCCATTTTCTCTGTAGTGCCGGGAACAGCCCATTGTGCATAGCGGATAAGGAAACTCCAGATACAGACCTGTGCGCCGACATAGAAAAATTGTGCCAGTACGGCCATTCTGAAATGCGGAATGCCCAGGATTTTACCGAGACTGCTTTTTGTGGAAGAAGTATGTGCTCCCTGCTCGTCTTTTACTTCAGGGAATCTGGTCAGGGAGATCATGATAGCCCATAACAGGATGACCGCTCCGATGACAAGGTAAGGGATTTGTACGGCCTGCGATTCGGTGTTGAAGTAATCTTTTTGTGCCTGCTCTGACATCAGCGCCAATTGGGCTGCCGTATGTTCTACGCCGGAAAAGATAAAATGCTGGCCGATCAGGATTCCGGTAACACAACCGATAGGGTTGAAACACTGCGCCAGGTTAAGGCGGAAAGTGGCCGTTTCAGGAGATCCCAGGGCAGAAACATAAGGATTAGCCGCTGTTTCCAGGAAGGCTAGTCCGGATGCGATGACAAACAGGGCGAACAGAAAAAATGGGTAAGAACTGTTCTCTGCAGCAGGAAAAAACAGAAAAGCACCGATCGCATATAAGACCAGTCCGATGATAATCCCCGTTTTGTAATTGTACCGGCGCATGACCATGGAGGCCGGAATGGCCAAAACAAAGTAGCCCATGTAAAAGGCAGATTGTACCAGGCCCGACTGCAGATCGGTCAGCTCAAAGGCTTTCTTGAATTGTTTGATCAGGATGTCGTTGAGATTACCAGCCATTCCCCAGAGGAAAAAAAGGCTGATAATCAGACCAAGCGGCCATAAATAACGGTTCCTGGTTGTTGAAGTGGCAGAGGTAGTCCCTGCGGCCGTAATCGGGGCCTCAGGTGTCAGATTGAGTTGTTGCATACAGCGGATTCTATTTGGTTTTGATATAAAATGGTTTCGATATAAAATTATAAAGCAGGTTGCCGGTGTTCCTGAATAAAAGCAATCACCTCATCGATGGTATAAGAAGGACAGGCGCCATCTTTGGTGGTCATGAAGGCACCAATGGCTGCTGCAAAATCTACATAACTGCTTTTGGAGACCGCTGGCGTTCCGGAGAAACGTTTCGATAGAAAACCTGCAAGAAAGGCATCCCCGCTTCCCACGGTATCTTTAACAGTGATGTGGTACGCAGGTTGAAAAAAGCTTTCCGCTCCGCAATAGTAAATCGCGCCCTTGCTGCCTTTGGTGAGCAGTACTTCTGCGATGCCATAGGTATCCTGTAAATAACGGACACGCAGGTCCTCATCAGCTTCGATGTCTGCGCCCAATGCTTCTATGACCTGGTTCAGCTCTGCTTTGTTGAGCTTTAAGATGTCGATTTTAGGCAGGATTTCCCTGATCTTATCGATAGAGAAAAAAGGCATGCGGATATTGATGTCCAATACTTTCACCCTGGCCAGATCCATCAGCTGCAATAAAGTGTGGTAAGTTTCGGTATCCCGCATTGCCAGACTTCCGAATACAAAGGCATCGGCATTGCTGACCAGTGCTGCATTGGCGGCATCTACAGGGATATGGTCCCAGGCTACGCCCTCATGGATGGTATAGGTATAGTCGTTGTGCTCATCGGCAACCAGGTCTACCGTGCTGGTTGGATATTTGCAATCGATTCCAATATAAGTCGCAGGAAAATTCCAGTCCGCGAATTGCTGTAAAAGCCCTTTGCCATCCTCATCGTCGCCCAGGCGTGAGATCATGGAACAGTTTACCCCTAGCTGGCGCAAGTTATAAGCTACGTTCATGGGGGCGCCGCCCGGTTTTCTTACCGTTGGGAATACATCCCACAGGACTTCCCCGAAGCATACTACTGAAGGCTGGTGTTGATTTTCTGTTGTCATATCTATTGGTTTATTTTGGTTTATAGCTTGTTTAATCGTTTAAACATACCGGTTAAAAAAAAGTTTAAAATATAGAGGATTGTCGAACCACCAATTCCGCATCTAATAGAACATGTACGGGATCATTTGGTTCAGATTTTATTTTTTCAAGGATCAGGGATACAGCCTTCTTCCCTATTCCGGCCAGGGGCTGACGGATATAGGTGAGCGGGGCATAAAACAGGTCGAATGCATCGGTTTCATCAAAGGAGAGGATTGAAAGCTGGTCTGGTATGCTGATTCCCCTTTTGATCAGGACTTTTAGTCCGGCAATAGCCAGTTTATTACTGGTAAAGAATATCGAGTCGGCCTTTACTTCGTCCGACAGGAAAGTATCGATGGCCTGTTCCACATCCTGGTCTATGGATTCAATATCGGCAAGGCTGATCAAAGCAGGATCCTGCGGGATGCCATGCAGCGCCAGGGTTTCGATGTATCCCCTCACCCTTTCCTGCAGGTGGTGGAGACTGGTTTGGTAAGAAACAATGCCGGTCTTCTTTCTGCCACAGGCAATCAGGTGTTCAGTCGCCATACAGGAAGCCTTATAATTGTCTACGCCGATATGGTCAGCGTTCAGCTCCGGGAAATAACGGTCGAGCAGAATGAAAGGGATCTGGTATTTTTTCAGTTCCCTGATCTGCTCCTGGGTATTTTCTACAGGGGCGATAATAATTCCATCGACCTGGCGGTTCACAAACAGGTCAATCAGTCCCTGCGATTTCACCGCGTTTTCATCAGAACTGCCAATGATGAGGGTATATCCATTCTTCTGCGCTTCATCTTCGATGATCCGGGAAATGTAGGAAGAGAATGGGTTGGCGATATCGGCCACAATTAATCCCAGGGAATAGGTCTTTTGTAATTTCAGGCTTTTCGCAATGTGGTTGGGCTGGTAGTTCAGCTCTGCTGCTGCCTTTTTTACTTTTTCAATAGAAGCTTCACTGATGCGGCCCTTCATACGGTTGTTCAGCACATAGGAAACCAATGCTGTTGAAACGCCCGCTTTATTCGCCACATCTTTTAATGAAACTTTCGCCATTGTTTTATGGAATACTTAAGTACCCCGGGGAAGCAAAAATATAAAGTTTAATCGTTTAAACAAAAATAAAATAAATGAATTCGAAACGGCGGAATTGATGGTGGAGGAATGGGAAAGAGTAGCCTGTTATAGGTGTAGCAAAAGATGAAGGCAGATGCGTATTGCTGAAGGAAAAATTATTACCTTCTCCCCCTAATGCTTATACAAGACTTCATGAAGAGAATCGTAGTGAATATATTAGTGGCTTTTATACTGGTTCCGGTGCTGACATTGGGCAGGGTTTACTTCATGATGGAGATCATGCATGACCATAGCATGTTTTCAGGAACATTTGCAGAATATGTGGTGTTGGATCCCTTCCTGACCTTCTTTTTGACGCCCATGATCGCCTTGTTCTTTATTTTGCTGCCCAACTATTATGCGCTGAACTATCTTGGCAAAAGACGAAGGCTGAATCTGCTTTTTAAGATTATTGTGCTGAACACGGTCTTTGTGCTCTTCATCTGTTTAATAGGAACCTTTTCGAATATATGGGTATTCCCCTACTGGAGAAATATCATTTGGCTTTTTTACTTCCTCCCTGCCAGTATCCTTTTGGCAAGTACCCTGCATTTACTTGTCGATCAGAAGGAAGGTTTGTAAGATATAGAAGAGTTGTATAGGATAGGTATCAAATTGAACATATTCAAAAAGGTTTTTTGTGGTGATGTACATTTTACTACCTTTCCCTGTAAAATCACCTGGTTCTAAAAAGAGAGATTAACACCTGTTCCTATGATAAAACCTTTTGCAGTTCATGTTCCGCAGCAGATTCTGGATGAGCTGAAATTAAGATTAGATTTAACCCGGTGGCCTGATGAGTTCAGCGGTTCTGGCTGGAGTACTGGCGCAGATCTTTCTTATATGAAAGAATTAACTGCTTACTGGCGACACACATTTGACTGGCGTAAGGTGGAAGAGGAAATTAATGCTTACCCAAATTTCATCGCTGATATTGATGGATATGAGATTCATTTTTTGCACATTAAAGGAAAGGGTAAGCGATCAGTACCCTTAATCATTACCCATGGATGGCCAGGTTCATTTCTCGAAATGATGAAGCTCATTCCGCTACTGACTGAAGATCCAGGTTTTTCCTTTGACCTGGTGATTCCCTCTATTCCTGGCTTTGGCTTTTCCGGTAAAATCACGCATCCGGGTGGCAACAGTGAATTTGTTGCCCATATTTGGCATCAGCTGATGAAGAAACTTGGGTATGATCGCTATGGGGCACAGGGTGGGGATATAGGTTCGGGGATCAGTACCTGGCTGGCCAGACGATATCCATCTCACCTGATTGGTCTGCACCTTAATTATATTTCCGGTTCTTACCAGCCTTATATAGCAGATGGGGAACAGCTTTCCGCTGAGGTACTGGCTTTTCAGAAAGCCGGAGCAGAGTGGTCTGCCAGGGAAGGTGCGTATGCGTACCTGCATGCAACGAAACCCCTGACTGCCGCTTATGGCCTGAATGATTCTCCTGCCGGATTGTGCGCATGGATCCTGGAAAAATTCAATGGCTGGAGCGATAACAAGGGTAATATTGAAAATTGCTTTACCAAAGAGGAGTTGCTGGCCAATATTACCTTATACTGGATTACACAGACCATTCATTCATCTATGCAGATTTATCACGAAAACAGTAAAAATCCAATGCTGTTTGAAAAAGGTGAGTTTGTAACCGTGCCAGTTGCTTTTGCTAAATTCCCAAAAGAATTACCTACTCCCCCACGTTCGTATGTTGAAAAGGGGTTTAATATCAATCGCTGGACAACGATGCCTGCCGGGGGTCACTTTGCCGCAGTGGAACAGCCGGAATTATTGGCAAAAGATCTTGTAGATTTCTTCTCGGAATTGGATGCACACAGACAGCACCTGGAGCAACGCAGTTGATAAAAGATTTGAATTGCCTCATATCTCATCCTATATAGTTTGTGAAGGCCTTCTTTGTTGATGATCAATGAATCCTATTTAATAAAATTTTAAGTTTGTTGATTATATTGCTATTTTTGTATAAAGCATTTATCTGTGAAAATGTTTCTTAAACCAAAGAGTCATGACAGTTGCAACGAAAAATATTCTTGACACTTACTCTTCACTATTTGAGGGATTAGATTCCTTTACTAAATTGGAGTTAATTGAACGTCTTACAAAGTCAATAAAAAAAGAGAAGAACACTAAAGAAGAAGCATTTTTTAATTCATTTGGTGCATTTCCCGAAAGTAAATCGGCTGAAAGCATCAATGAAGAAATCAAGGCATCAAGAAATTTTAGAGATAAGCATCTTAAATTTTAATACAATATCTATTAGATACAAGTATTTGCGTATTTATTTTTGGCCTCTAAATTATTTTTGAGAATTTACCACAATATCTCCTTCACGATTCAACAGAACGTTTGATTGACTTTCTAAATGTTTAGTAAAACACACCCTGTATTGATTACCAAAACCTCCGGAGCTGAAATTGATCTGGGTTAAAGACAAGCAGACAATTTAATACTTCTGTCTGAACTTTTGACGCTTTTCATATTCATAAGTATAATCGCTTGATTTATCGAAAAATAATTTCGATTTAGCCGGATCCTTAGGTATCACTTTTCCCTTGCTGTATAAAACACCTAATTCATAATAGGAGGATTTATTGAAATAGGAACACGTCCCGTTGTTGCTGATTAAGGTCCTTGCATATAAAGACTCCACATAGTCTGGCTGGAGGCTCTTTTCAAACCATTCCAATGCCGTTTTTTCATTCAGCTCAACATTATATTTCGCAGCAAGTTTTTTGTAACTGTGCATGTAGCCGTACTTATAGATCATCCCAAGGTAGTACATCGCACTTGGACTTCCATTTTCGGCTGCTGCTTTAAACATTTTAAGGGATAATTCCGGATCATTTCCTCCTGCTGATGGAATGCCTTTATAGCTTGACGGTTTTGTACCGTAATACTGCCCGAGTAGAAAAAGCGCATCGGCACTACCCAGACTACCTGCTTTTTGCAATAATGGAATTGATTTTTCGAAGTCCATGCTCGACCGGTAGCCGCCTCCAGCAATTCTCGCCATTTCCAGAATAGCATCTGTATTGTTATTTTCATAAGCCTGCTGAAGCCATTGTTCCCTCTGAGGAACTAAAGATTGAGTATAGAAAACATCACTTGTAAAATACAATAACATCCTGGTATGTTCATCTCCACGGTTTGCTTTATCAATTAACGGAAGGTAGGTCTCCCTGAATTGAACTTCTGCCACTTTTATCCGCTCACCAGCCAAAATTGATTGTTTGGCATCATATGCTGCCCTTTCAGCTGCAATTTTTCTTTCCCTGTTGGCATTCATATCATTGAGCAAGTCGCCTGCAATACCGGCAGCACCGCTTATAATTTGGTTGGTAACCTCTTGTTTAGTGGATGCCGGTGCTCGATCAGAAATGCCGATATTTGAATAACTCATGATGTAGCCCGGGCTGGACTCTGTTTTGTTGGCAGCAGAAGCTGGATTCGCCTGAGCGGCAGAAATGCCATTGGTGCTGGTAGGATTTCTGGCAGTATTGGAAACGACGGAACCCGCAGCGGTTGCATTGCTGGCTTTCATTTGGTTGATGATACGATCAAGATCCTGCACTGGTTGAGTATTGTAAGATGCTTTGGTTACAACGAGTTTAAAAGCTGACAGGTCTACCTCCTTGCCGTTTAATTTAGCCACACAAACCCAATCTTCAGATCTGCCATCACTTGTCGATGATATCGCAAATCCGGATGGCTCAGTTTTTCCAAAAGGTGTGATGCAATTGATCTGCACATTCAGAGAGGATGGCTTCAGCTCCGTATCCGGCCAGGCCGACAAACCCAATTCGCCTTTTGTGTATACCTTTTGCGGAGTAGCGTAAGATGCATGGGCAGGTACAGTTACCCGGGGATTGTAATACACCAGATAGATATCGTTGTTTCTTTTCTCAAATTGGTAAGAAACCTCCCAATTCACATGCGTATAACGGTTGTAGCCCACCGCTGCTATCGGGGCAATTGCACCATTCAGCTTTTTCTGGGCATTTACAGCCAGCACGTTAATGAAGATCAGGGCAAAAATTATAAAGTTTTTCATATAGGCGTCAATTAGGGTAGTTGTACAGAAAACATACCGAACTGCGAAATTGCTTCTTTCTTTTTGGAGTTGAAATACTTATATGTAAGTATTTTTTATCGTTCATCTTTGCCCTTATGAAGATTGTGGTGCTGAAGCTGGGATATCACGTTATTGCCTTTTCAGTAATCCCGAAAAAGAGATACCAGACGTAAAATCCCCTATTTTAATGTTTCCCGCTTTGCTGTCAGGAATAACTTTACCATTGATCTTCAGGTTTTGAAAGCGCACCTGATGAATTCCATGCGCCTTATCCAATCCTTCTATCACGGACGGGATGAGGTTGGAACCGGAATAACTGATATCCTTAAAAAGAACATTTTCAATCCCCCTGCCTGGGCCTGTATTGTATTTCGCATTATTGACCACCCGCAGGTTCAATAGCTGTCCTTCCTGGAAATCGTCAATTCTGATGTCTTCAAAGGTGACATTCCTGATGTCATTCAAATCCCCGGCACTGATGGCCATACAACCCTGATAGTTCGGGTCATCTTCATCATGCTCCAGGATATCAATGTTTTTGAACAGCAGGTTTTCGATCATTTCTCCTGTATTTGCCGTGTTCCCATGTAACCCAATATTGATCGGATGCGCCACATCAGCCCAAAGGATAGAATTGGTCACCCTGTAATTCCTCGCATCGCCATAAAAGTCCCACCTGTGCCCATATATAGCAATGCAATCGTCCGAATTTCGCATAAATACATCGTCTATGCTGACCTCAGTGCAGCTCATGAGGTCTATTCCGTCACTCCAGCCGTTTGCGCTGAATGATTTGATATTTTTGATGGCAATGTTTTTAGACCCTCCGGCATAAATGGTATAATGTTTTGGGTTAACTACGATAATCCCATCGACTTCCACATTGGTCGAATGCCTGATTTCTACACCTCTCTGCGGCTGGTCAAGGATTCCTCTGCCTGTGATTCTTACCTGATTTACCCGGTCGCATACCAGTTTGGCACGCAGCACCGCCCCTCCTGCGATATAAACCGTTTTTCCGGAGGGGATATTGATCTCATTGCCCGGCAGGTCTTTAGGCTGGTGGACACCCGGACCGAAATAAATTACATTGGTATCTGCCGGATCCGGACGGCTTTTTTCTATTTCATTCGCAAATAAATGAAGGTTGTGCAACCTGTCACCATCAAACTCTATGGATAATTTGGCTGGCCGGTCCAGTTTAAAGAATACGGTGCTTCCTTCTGTTTTGGTTTTCACTTCCTTCACTGAGGGACGCACTTTAACCGCCTGGAAGTTACCATTGTTCTTCCGTACCGCAACTTCAACGGTACCCGAGAAATCAAAATATACCATGGAGGCCTCCTGTGGTTTATCCAAATCTACCATTACCTTATATTCGAAAAGATCCTGCCACTCGCCTTGCGGCCGGCGCACACGGACCGTATAGTCGTCATTATGCTGCGTATACATGACTGCCTGTGGTGCAGGATAGGTAATCAGTTCCTGTGCATCTGCAGGAAAAGCAGGCCATATTAGTGGTAAAAAAATAAAACACATGAGGGACTTCATGATTTCCTGAGGTTTGAATAGGGAATGAGGATTGAATAATGAAGAGGTATTGCTGTACATGCAAATCATAGGCGTGTAAATGAAATAGAGTATAAATGAGACCAGCTCAAATCATAAGCGTGTCAAGGGTAAAAGTGTGTATGATAAAAATGTACCTAATAAATGTGTAAATGATAATGGGTGAATGATAAAAATAGCGACTGCACCTATTGACAGCCGCTATTTTTACCGGTTTGGAACATCGGTTTGACGATTACCAGCCTGGGTTTTGAACCAGCTGATTGTTCAATTGAATCTGTTGGGTAGGAATTGGATTCAGGTAATTTCGTTCGATCCATTTTCTGCCGCTCTCCCATAGCAAATTACCTTCCGTATCTAACTTTAAAGGAGCAGTATAGGGCGGTGCAGTGGCCGTACCCGCATGCCACCGGGCTTCCCAGAGTGTTCCGGTCCAGCGCACGCCTAGCGTGTTCATGGGCATTTCGGTTTCGGCAGTTTTCCAGCGTTTCAGGTCATCCAGCCTGAACCCTTCAAAGTACAACTCAATACTTCTCTCCCGCCTGATTTCCGTCCGCATGTCAAGTCCGTTTGTCCCTGCAAAACTGTTACTCAGTTTAGGCATGGTCTTATTTACCCTGTTGCGGACTTTGTTCAGCGAGAGATCAAGGTCGGCATCAGAGATGGCCCCATTGCGCTCAAAAATAGCTTCTGCATAGTTCAGGTAAACTTCTGCCAGACGAATTACAGGGTAGTCATATCCTTCCTGTGTATCATTCAGACGTCTTTCTGTGGTCCATTTCTGATTGGCATAGCCTGCATATACCCTCGGATTGTGTCGCCCCCGGGAGTTTGCACGGTCGACCGCATCCCCTGTCCAGGTTACCCTTGATCCCGGGTTTTCATTGTCCCAATGGTAATTGCTGTCAATCATGACATTGTATTTCAGGCGGTGGTCCCTGTTCACAAATTCTGAGCGGGTGGTGGAGTATCCCTTAAACAGGGGCGATTTGTCTACCGGCAACCCGTCTTCACACAGAAATAAATTGACAAGTTTCCGCGTTAAGCCCATGCCATTATAGGTGTGGGTTACATTCTGACCGATCTGCCTTAGAGAAAATTCATAGCGGTTCGCCAGGATATACTCTTTGTTTGCCGTTTTATTCAGTCCCGCCGGATTAGACTTTTCATTCTCCAGGATAAACAAATACTTCTGTGCTGAATCGCCCAGGATGGCAGGAGCAAAAATTTCATAAGAAGCATCCTGCATCACCGCCCTGCTGCTGGCAATAGATTTGTCGAGCAGCGTGTTGTAGCGCGTTGCATCTCCATTCCGGAATTTCTGCCAGGTACCTTCATATAAACCTACCCTTCCCAGGAAGGCCTGGGCGGCACCTTTGCTTATTCTGCCTTTGGCCGAAGCGGTGATGGCATTTTCCAGGGGCAGTGCCGTGATGGCCTCCTCTAAATCTTTAACGATGAAATCGACGACCTCATCACGGGAGTTCCTTGGAATCTGCAACTCGGGCGATTCGATGGTTAAGGGTTTGGTGACAATAGGCACCCCACCGAATTGCTGCAACAGGTCGAAATATACATAGGCACGGAAGAATTTTGCTTCGGCAACATACACGGCGATCTCTGCCGGATTTGCATAGGCTGCGCCTTTTTCCAGAAGGTTGTTGATGGCCCGGAGCCGGGTATACCCATTGTCCCAGTTCCTGTCGGATACCACAGCGCTGTTGGTTCCGGAGCTGAATGCATTGAAGGAAGCCTGCAACTGGAAGTCACTTCGGATATCGGAATGCGGACTTCCGGCTACAGAAGCCGTCGGTGCCGGGTCGTATAAAACCTGGTTAAAAGTGATCAGATAGGTATAAAACTCGTTCGCCCCCAGCCGGAACTGATCAGGCGTTTGCCAGAAGTCTTTATCGGCCACATTGTTGTTGGGATCCAGATCCAGCGACTTTTTACAGCCGGGCATGGAAAATATACTTAAGATCAGGGTGATATAGAATAGGTTCTTTTTCATGTCTGTGTGTTAAAAGGTAAGGTTCAAGCCAAAGGTGTAGAAACGGTAGAATGGGTAACGCTGACTAAAGGTGCTGACATTGTTGTTAGCGGTATCACCCGTATTATTTACCGTCCTTGGCGCTTCGGGATCCCAGCCGTCCCTGATTTTGGTCGACTCCCAGAGGTCGTTTCCTGAGAAATAAACACGGATACGGTCGATTTTAATCTTCTGCGACATGGCCTGCGGTAAGGTGTAGCCGACCACCACATTCTTCAGGCGCAGGTAGGCACCACTCTGTGCCACCCAGTCGGAAGGGAAATAATTGTAATTGTTGATCGCTCCGGTGGAAGATAACCTTGGCAGTTCAGCATCCGTTCTGCTGGGTGTCCACCACTGGTCAACGAATGCGGCATTCTGTGCCTGGTAGACTACCCCTACAGGAATCGTCCAGTTGCCCTGCCTGATGATTGTCCGCTCTGCAACCCCCTGGAAGATAAAGTTCATGTCAAAACCTTTCCAGTTGACGCCTCCGTTGAAGGAATAGATATAATGCGGATCATCTGTCCCCAGGGCTTTTGCATCTCCCTCGAAGGTGATCTTGCCATCGCCATTCAGGTCTTTGTACATATTATCACCCAGTTGCAATGAGTTTGAACGGTTCGTTCCATCACCTGCCGGGATATTGATATTGTTATTCGGAACCAGTTTTCTGTACGCTTCCAGCTGTTCCTGAGTCTGGATGCGTCCTGCATACTCCAGACCGAAATAAGTGTTCAGGGCATACCCTTCTACCGCATCATTGAATCCACGGTTGGCAGAACTGATGAGCTGCTGGCCCCCGTATTTCAGGAGTTTATTGTTATAGTCTGCAATGTTCCCGCCGATATGGTAGCTCAGGTCGCCTGCCTTTCCATTCCAGTTCAGTGCAAATTCCCATCCTGTGGTCCGCAGCTCCCCGTTATTTCCTGCAGGTGCGGTTGCCCCCAGTACCGAAGGATAAGCCCTTGCGATCAGCATATTGGAGTTGTACTTCAGGAAGTAATCAAAACTACCGGTCAGCTTACCGCCCAGAAATCCGAAATCTACCCCTGCATTGGTGGTTTTGACCGTTTCCCAGGTCCTGTCCAGTGCCACCAGGTTCCCCGGTGATACACGCACTACCGGTGCCGTACCGATAATAGGGAAAGATGAGGCCTGTGCATTTTGAGAACTGTTCAGCACCAGCAGGTTGATATAGTCATATAACCCGATCCCGCTCTGGTTCCCTGCGGTACCATAGGAAAGGCGGAGTTTGAGGTCACTCACAAAATCTACCCCCTTCAGGAAGTCCTCTTCCTTGATTCGCCAGCCTCCCAGTACGCCGAAGAAGGGTTTCCATCTGTTTGCTGCAATAAAGCGGGAGCTGCCATCGTACCTGATGCTGGCTTCCAGCAGATATTTGCTTTTGTAGGTATAGTTGGCCCGTCCGAAGAAACCGGCCAGCGCATAGTGGTCCTGAAGTTCAGAAACCGATTTGGAGCTGGCATCTCCTGTTCCCAGACTCAAGGATGGCGGAATGCCATTTAAGACATCCATGGTCCTGCCTAAAAACGAATTGTTCTCATTGCGCTCATACTGACCGCCACCCAGCAATTTAAGCTCATGGTCGCCGCTCGTTTTATTGTATTCCAGGAATACGTTGGTGGTATAATAAGCCTGTCTTTTAGCAACACGCTGGTAAAAACTCCTGGAAGAGCCACTGCTTGGCGCCAGGGAGCTGTTGAGGATAGTACCTGTGATATCATAGAAATTGATTACATTTTCATTTGTCCTGTAGTCTACATCATTGTAATTAAAGCCTACGGTGGCAACTGCCTTCAGGTCTTTGCTGATGGTATAGGTAGCGTTTGCGCTGGTATTGAAACGGGTATTGTATTCTTTGGAATCACCTCCCAGATCTGCGATACTGTTCGGGGAGGCATTACCGATCCCGGATCCCCAGATATAAGGCCTGCCATTCAGCGCTGCTGTAGGCAATCCCGGCTGGGTACCATTGTTCAGCACTGCGCCAATATTCGCCGGCTGGATGATGTCACTTCTTTCCAGGGAAAAATTGGCTTCAACTTTCAGTCTGTCCGACACCTGGTAATCTGTATTCAGCCTGAAATTGTACCTTCTGTTGGAATTGTTTCCCACCTGCAGCAGGCTTTCATCATTCAGGTAGCCCAGGGAGATACGGTAACCGGCTTTGTCAGTCCTGCCGGCAATGCTCAGCTGGTGCTCTTCGGAAGCAGCATTACCCCACAGGATATCCTGCATGGTGCCATTGTAGAAGGGAAAATCTTTCACATCAGTAAATCCGGTGAAACCGGCAGCCTTGTATTGCTCCTGTGTCAGGTAATCCAGTCCGTTTTGCTTTGCATAAATCGATGCTTTCGCCAGGTTCGCCCAGATATCGGATTCTCCCAGTCCGTCGTTTAAACGGGCTTCCAGAATCATGGGTCCCCATCCGTTCACATCCACCAGTTTGGGTTGCAGTCCCACATTTTTTATAGAATAGGAACCGTTATAGCTGATCACTGCTTTACCCGATTTCGCTTTCTTGGTGGTGATTAAAACCACACCACCGGCCGCCCTTGATCCGTAGATCGCCGCAGCTGCATCTTTCAGGAAGCTGATATTGTCCACATCGGCCGGATTCAGCGTACTCAGGGAACTGACACTCGGTACAGGTACCCCATCAATGACGATCAAGGGTTCTGTGGAATTGGTAGAGGCACTACCCCTGATCAGGAAATTCCAGCTTTCACGTCCGGGTTGTGCGGAATTGCGGGTAATGGCCACTCCGGGAACCTGCCCCTGCAAGGCAGCCAGCGGATTGCTTAAAGGGCCACGGTCCTGGAACACCTTGGCACCGACTGTAGCGACAGAACCGGTAAGGGTGGCTTTCTTTTGTGTACCATATCCCACGACCACCACTTCATTCAGGTCATTCAGCGCAGGAGAGATCTTGATGACCATGGTCCCTGAAGTTGCGGGTACCTCCAGTGGCTGGTAGCCGATATAGCTGACCTGCAGGATCGCTCCCGCGGCCGCATTGATTTTGAAGATTCCATTCGCATCGGTGATGGCTCCTCCTGTTCCATTCTTTACTTTTACCGAGGCCCCAATAATGGTCTCACTGGTTTTGGCATCAATCACTTTTCCTGTTACCACGGCTTGCGCGAAAGTCGTCATGCGGATACAGGTCATTGATAAAACGAGCAAGCAGAGACTTACTCCTTTCCATAGCACACTTTTCATATTTGATTAGTTTTAAAGATTATTCAACCTTGAAAGAGAGACATGATCAGATGGTAAAAAAACGATCTGGTGCAGGCATCCCCTTTAAATATCAGACAAACAAATCGGTTTCTGATACTCAGTATTTTGATTTTTTATGAATTATATTTTTCTGAGCCGGAGGAAGGCGTACAGGTAACAGCACCGTCATGACAATAGCAATATGAAAAAGCTTTATTTTACATAAAGAACATTTATACCTGAAATACAAACATTTATAATTTTTAAAATCACCTTAAAACAGAGATAGTACAATTTTGGAGTATTTTTAAAACCCTGTTTTTAGGTGATATTTGACCCGGCTGAGCCTTGTTAAAAACCGTTAAGTGCTGCAGTTCCCCAACTGGCCTTAGTTCAGGAACTAACCTTTTTTGAATCTTTTCATTCCCCCTTTGAATCCTTCTATTTCCTTTTGAATCTTTCCATCCTTCCCTTTGAATCTTCCATCCTTCCCCTGTTAAGGTTTCACTTTATACAAACGGGCGCCAAATAAAAAGATCACCACATAACAGATAATCGGGAGGTAATAGGCATTGGCCACACCTGCGGTATCTGCCACCCGACCCATCAGAAATGGAAACACCGCTCCCCCTACCAGGGCCATGGTTAAAAACGAAGAAGCCTGCTGGGTATGCCTGCCGAGATTTTTGATCCCAAGACTGAATATAGTGGGAAACATGATGCTGAAGAAAAAGTTAATCAGCAATAAAGCGATATAAGACGGCCAGCCGAACTTTTGCGCCACAATGATACACAATACCACATTTGCAGCAGCGAAGACCGCCAGCAGCCTGTTTGGTGCCAATATACGCATAATGAATGTCCCTATGAATCGGCCAGCCAGCATCATCCCCATAAAGACGCTCATGTAATTTGCCGCCGTCATGTCGCTGAAGCCCATGACCTCATGCCCGTAGTTGATAAAAAAGGCCCAGGTTCCGGCTTGCGCAGCAACATTGAATACCTGTGCCACCACTGCCGAGACGAAGTGCCTGTGCCGGATTAATTTTTTCTCCGGAGCGAGATCAATGTTGATCGCTTCCGCATCTGCCTGGGCAGCTCCGGAAGTTGCTGTTGAAGCCTCTATCTCCCTTCCGACAGGAACAATGGCTGCATGCGGATCGGTAGTCTCCGGAACCCTGACGAATGAAAAAGAGACCGCTATGACCAGGAGCACCAGCCCAATTACACCGTATAACAGGCTGACCGAACTCAGATCCCTGCTTCCCGGCAGGTGCTGCCGCAACAGAAAGTACGAACCGATCATCGGCCCCAGGATCGCCCCTACAGCATTGAAAGCCTGCGCAAAGTTGATCCGCTGGTCGCTGCTCCGCTGATCACCCAGGGAGGCCACAAAGGGATGGGCGACCGTTTCAAGGGTCGACATCCCACAACCCATAACGAACAGGGCCAGGCCGAAGAAACCAAAAGAGGCGGAATATGCAGCCGGAACGAACAGCAAAGCACCGGAAGCGAATAAGGATAAGCCGAAGAGCACCCCTTTTTTGTACCCGAAGCGCTTCATGAATAGCCCGGCAGGAATGCCCATTACGAAATAGGCACCAAATACCGCAAACTGCACAAAGGCAGATTGCGATTTAGAGAGGCTCAGCACCTGCTGAAAGTGTTTATTGAGGACGTCGGCCATGGTGATAGCCATGCCCCATAACAGGAACAGGGAGGTGACGAAGATGAGGGTGGAGATGTATTTTTTATCAGTGAAGGATACTTTTTGGGACATGATGGATGGGATAAATAATTTAAGGATTTGCCTGCAGCCAGATCGCCTGTCCGCCGGAGGGTTTTAGCTTTACTTTTAACACTGTAGACTGCGTGACCTTTCTTGAAGTGATACTTACCTTAGTTACAGTATCTGACTTGTCATCATCACTATATATTTTTGCCGTATAGGTTTTTCCTTTGGGAAGGAAGTCGAATCTGATCTCCAGATCCCTTGCAGCAGTATTGGTAATAGTCCCGAGAAACCAGTCCCCTCCACTACGTCTTGCCGTGCTGACATACTCCCCCGGGGCACCCTGCAGCACTTTGGTTTCATCCCAGGTAGTCGGGATGTTATCCCAGAATTCCAGTTCAGGTTCCTGCTGGTAATCAGAAGGCTGATCATACCAGTAAAGCGTCTGCAGCGGACTAAAATAAATTGCTGCCAAAGCCAGCTGATGGGCATGCGTAGTCTTAATGCGTTTATCGAAATAACAGATGGTATAATCCGCTGCACCAGCTATATATCTTGTAAATGGCATCACTGTATTGCTGGTCGCATCCGGCATCTCTTCATTTCCACGGATCCCTTCTGCCGTCATTAGGTTAGGCCAGGTACGCTGCTCGCCGGTAGGACGCCAGTCGTCGTGTATATTCACCATGATGCCATTCGCAGCGGCCTGTCGGATTGCTTTTTCCAGCCAGGTGGTCCAGCGGTGTGAACCTGACTGTACAAAGCCGAACTTCACTCCTGCGACACCCCATTTTTTATACACCGCAAACAAGCTGTCTGATTGCATCAGCAAGGCTTGCTGGTTGACATAAAGCCATACGCCGACTCCTTTTTCCTTCCCGTACTTTATGATTCGGGGAAGATCAAAATCCGGAATAGCAACCTTCGAAGCATCGGAATCAAAACTAAATGCAGGGCCATACCATTTCCAGTCGAACAGGATATACTGCAGCTGCCTTTGAACGGCGAAATCAATATTGTCCATCGCATCTTTCGTCGTTTGCGACATCACACGCATGATCTTTCCGGGTTTAATCCAGCTTTCGTCTTTTATCTTTGAAGGTGCATTCAGATTCAGGATAAGTTGATTGTTCTGCGCCAGCTGCGCCGGACTTTCCGCGACCATAATCACCCGCCAGGGAGACGCGAATGGAGAAATCAGGTCTGCCGGTGTAAACATGGAGGTGACGATGGTATGGCTTTTATCCGTACTCAGCCTGAATTTGGTACGCGAATAATCCACCAGCTGCGCCTCCGCGAGGGAAGCGAACAGTCCATTTGGCAATTCCAGCGTCAACGGACGCTCGGCTTCAGCCTCCCAGTTGCTCAGCGGCAGCTTTGCATAAGGGGCCTGTGCCCATTGCGCTACCCATGCCTGCGTTCCTTCCGCCAGGGCAAATTCTGTATTTTCAGCCATCACCCTGTAATAAGTCCCTTTTTCATTTTCAGGGAAATAAAAGCGGAAAGCAGCACCTTCGTTATACACCCGCAGCTCAATGTTCATCCGGTAGATCGGATGGTCCTCTTTCACCGTATGCACGGTGATCATGTGGTAATGATCGCGTATCAGCGCTTTCTCGCCATATACCGGCTTCCATGAGGTATCCTTTTCGGAGCTGACGATATGTTTAATCTGCAGGTTATCGAACCACTTTTTGTGCCGGTCGACTTTTAGCGCCATAGCACTTTCTGACAGGTGATTATCCAGCTGCAGATCAAGTAAAGATTCTCCTATAACCGTTTTATTTTTATAGCTGAGCTGGTAGTAAAAAGCACGTTGATGCGCTGCAATCTGTTTCTGGTAAAACCGGAGTACAAGATTTTTATCCGGGGAGGAAATGGTCTTGTCAGATTCCGGGATGATCTTCTGGGCCTGCGTAAGGCTGAAGGAAAAAGTCAGCAGAAAAATGGGTAAGCAGCGTTTATACATTGAAATCATAGGTTATTTGTTTTTTTGCTGTAACTCTTTCAGCCGCAACAATGCTTCGGCATAGTAATAATCAGCGTAAATAATGGAGGCATCAATTTCGGAACCGGCAGGATGGTTCCCGGTGGAATGCAGGAGAAAAGCACTGTTCTTCTCCCTGCTCTGGTAGGTTGCGGAGGACAGGCTGCGCAGCATTTCCTCTGCTTCCTTACGGTAGAGGGCCGCTTTGGCCGGATCCTTTAGAAAGGCCGACAGTTCCAGCAATCCGGAGGCAACCACTGCTGCCGCTGAAGCATCACGCGGGGCATTAGGGATGTCAGGATCATTAAAATCCCAATAGGGAATCCTGTCGGCAGGCAGGTCTTTCAGGTATACATCTGTCACTTTCTCGGCAAAATCCAGGAAGGCGGGATCTCTGCTCTCCCGGTAACACATGGTATATCCGTAAATGGCCCATGCCTGTCCCCTTGCCCACATCGAATCATCTGCATATCCCTGGTGGGTAAGGCCTTTGATTTTCTTGCCGGTATCCTTGTCATAAACAACCGCATGGTAAGCCCTAAAATCGGGACGGAAATGGTTCTTCATGGTCACCCGCGCATGTGACACTGCCATATCGTACAAAGCTTTGCGGCCTCCATTCCTGGCTGCCCAGAATAGCAATTCCAGGTTAATCATGTTATCAATAATCGTATTGTGCTGCGGCCAGTCCATATGCGGCACCGATCGTGGCCAGGAGAGAATGGTACCCACCTTCGGGTTAAATAAGGTCGCCAGCGTATCCGCAGCCGCCAGGATGACCTTTTTATAGTCAGGGTTGCCGGTAAGGCGGTAGCCCTTCCCAAAACTGCTGAAAACCTGAAAGCCCAGGTCGTGGTCTACTGCCTTTTGTACAGACAAGGGCCTAAGCTCCCTTGTAAACCGGTCGGCCGCTGTTTTAAATGTGGTATCTCCTGTACTTTCATACAGGTACCAGAGCGTTCCCGGCCAGAAACCGCTGCACCAGTCGCCATACCCCACAAAATGCCATTCGGTTTTCCCCTGGTCTATACTCCTGGGTATATTTACTGCAGTTGCGGGAATTACTTTTAATGTTTTTTTCGCCTGTACTGCGCAATAATCCAGCGGGACCTGCACATTGAACTGTGCCTGGCAGGAATGAAATAAGAGTACAATGAAGACGGGTAGGAATATATTTTTGAGCATAACATGAATTATAATTTTGGAAATGGTGGTTCCCCCTGTTCCGGGGCAGCCTGATTTTTGCTTTCAGGGTCGCTATTCTTGCTGAGGGGTGATAGTGCAGCCGCTATTTTCTGCCAGTGCTTCCCGGTTTTTTCGGAGCTGCACCCTTCCTTTGTAAAAGAAAATGGCAGCTTCTCTTCGTGTGCGGCATCCGAAGTTTTCTTTGTTTCCATACCCATAAGACAACAGCAATTGGTCCGGATACTCCTGATTCCGGAAATTCTTCAAAGAATTGCTCCTCCTGAGCATTCCGGGAAGCGACAAGGCTTATTTCAGATCCCAGTACACGACATTCCGAGCAGGAATCAAATGACACCCTTAGAAGCGACAAGGCTTATTTCAGGTCCCAGTACACGACATTCCGAGCAGGAATCAAATGACACTTTTAGAAGCGACAAGGCTTATTTCAGGTCCCAGTATACGACATTCCGAGCAGGAATCAAATGACACTTTTAGAAGTGACAAGGCTTATTTCAGGTCCCAGTATACGACATAGCGCTGACGGTGTGCATTGTAATACGGAATCAACCGGATCGCCTTTCCGGTCTTGCCGGAGGTTTCGAAGCTGAGTGGCACGCCTTTTACGGGTTGAAGCAGAGCAGAGATCTTTCCCCCAGGAACATCCAGTTCATGCACCAGTCCTTCCGGAATGGCATAATCATAGTCGTAATATTGGTACGGGTCTTTGGGATCATGATAAGGTTGCGGTTTTTGCATTCCAGCAGTACCCATTTCCCCAGCCAGCACCAGCGGACCGTACATCACCGCCGCTACCTTCGGATTATCGGGCGTGGCTTCCAGCCGCAGGGACATTGGAAAGGTAATTTCAACTTCATCACCTTCTTTCCAGGGATGAGCAAGGGTAATGTAACTGCCCGCCTGCTGCGTGATTTTAATATTTTTACCATTTATCCGGATCAGAGCACCCCGTTTTGCCCATGAGGGATACCGGATATAGAGCTTAACCTTGCTGTTGGCGCTGGTTTTATCTATAAACAGACGAGTGGTTGCATCTTCCGGGTAATTCGTTTCCTGACGGAGCTTCAACCCCTTCTCCTTCCAATCCAGTATGGAAGGGATAAACAGATTCACAAAAACACCCTGATCGTCATGGTAATAAATCGCTTCGCCGTATTTCGACTGACTCTCGAATCCTGAGCCTACACAGCACCAGAAAGAACTGTCACGCGTACTGTACAGACGAAACGCACCTGCTTTCAGCGGAGTAAAATAACACACCATACCTGTTTCCGGATCCTGCTGACCAAGAATATGATTGTACAGCGCCCGTTCATAGTAATCTGCATACTTCACCTGGGCATTCCAGGTAAACAGGTGCCGTGTGACCTTCAGCATGTTATACGTATTGCAGGTTTCCCCCGTATAACCGGTTATATAGGCCGATATTTTTCCGGGTTCAATAAAATGCTCCTTATCGCTGTTGCTGCCAATGACGTAAGTCTGCTTACTGAGCACATTATCCCAGAAATATGTCGTGATCGCTCTTTCCTTCTCCCTGCCTGTAAGCTCATAGGCGCGGGCTTCCCCATTGATTTTGGGAATAACAGTATTGGCATGCATCTTATGCAGCCTGTCCTGTTGCAGTGCAAGGGGGTCAAGCACCGCTTTGTGATAGAAAAGATCGCCCAGTTTTTTATGCTCCGGATTGCCCGTGATGGAATACAGGTTGTACCAGGCTTCATTCATCCCTCCAAACTCATTCCTGAGCATCAGCGCAAGCTGCTCAGGAGTTAAACCATTGACTTTCTGATACGACCAGGAGGCCATCTTAAGCACCACATCAAGTGCCTGCCGGTTACCGGTATACCAGTAATCATCAATCAGGCCGGCGACAATCTTATGCAGGGTATACCAGGGAGCCCATACCGATTTGCCTTTGATATTCCTGTCTATGTAATTTTGCGGGAAGGCACTCAGGTAACCATCCTCATTCAGCACCTGCTGCACTTCGGCCAGGCCGGATACCAGGCTGTCTGCCTTTCTCCTGAACACCTCCTCCCCGGTTGAAGCGTATTGAAATGACAAACCGGAAAGCAGGTGACCGATGCTATGGCCCCTCAGTTCCATATCGAGCGATTCCCAGCCTCCCAGTGGTTCAGGCATTTTGGTCTTGCTGCTCTTTTTATCGGTTAACATTCCCGCATTCACCCTGAAGCTGTGCAGCAACCTTTCATTGGGCAAGGACAGCATCCAGCGGCCTTCGCGGTCCATGTTCTCTTTGAAACGACTATTCAGCAATCTCACATCCTGCAGATCAAAACTATATGCTTTGACCGGTATTTTTGTCGTGACACTGATCTGATCTGCATGCTGGCCCACATATTGTGCCACTGTGTATAAGGGGGCACCGAGTAAAAAAAAACATACACCCAACCTTTTCAATACCTTTTTATCCATCATTATTCTTGTGTGATCACCTTGTTTTTATGAAACGGCATACGCTGTGGCTGCCGCAGTCTATTGCTTTTCTTCTTGTTATTGATTTGTTTTTATGAATCGACGTCCCTATCTCTACTGCAGGAGGCGCTTTTCCTCAACTATTTTTATAAAGCGACGTACCCTATTGCTGCTGCAGGAGGTGCTTTTCCTCAACTGTTTTTATGAAGCGACGTACCTTATCGCTGTTGCAGGAGGTGTTTTTCCTCACCTGTTTTACGAAACGACGTACCCTACTGCTGCCGCAAGAGGTGCTTTTCCTCACCTGTTTTACGAAGCGACGTACAATTCAGAGAAAGCACAGGTTTCGCGTAACGAAGACACCGCCCTGTACACATGATTCACGACGGATTGGTACCTGATGCCCATAATATCGGAGATCTGCGTACAGTCGAGGTCCTGATAAAAACGCATATGGATAATCTCCCTTTGTTTCGCTGGCAGTGCATTCAGCTTCAGCAACAGCAGATGTTTCAGACCGGCGTCAAACTCTGCCGACATCATCAGTTCCTCTTTCGAGAATTCCAGTTCAGGCACAGGCATGGCATCGAGCTTTACCTCCCTGCGCTGTCTGCTTTTGATATCATTTAAAGCCATACACCGGATAGACCTGAAGAAATAGGCTTTCACATTAACAATAGTCCCGATCGCTGTTTTGGTCTGCCATAACTTAATGAACAGCTCCTGCAGGAGATCATCGGCCAGGTCTTCATCTTTGATGATTTTAACTACATAAGCAAACAAAGAAGGATAAAGATCCTGGTGAAGCAGGGCAAAAGCATGTTCATCATCATTTCTGGAGTTATCCCATAAAACCCTCAATTCATCAATCGTATTCATAGCGCATTCTTATTTGGTTGATACGAATATGGAGGCTATGCGAAAAACAGGCGTGTACAAAATCGTAAAGAAGGGGTACATTTTCATCTATCCCGATTTAATGGGGCATAAAAGGGGATTTGGTTAAGGTTTAAGCTTGTATTTCTTGTTAAAAGACTTGCGGTGTTTCCTGATAAACTCTGATGGGGTAAGATGAAACAGCCTAGAAAACTGTTTGCTGAAGTATTTGGAGTCATTAAAACCTGTTTGAAAAGCAGCCTCATTGACATTACAGGAGGTATGGATCATTATTTCTGCAGCTTTCCTCAACCGGATAAAACGGATAAAGGCGCTGACCGATTGTCCGGAGATGGATTTCACCCGTTTATAGAGATTGGAATGGCTCATGCCGATTTCATTTGCCAGCGACTGGATACCGAATTCCGGATCATTCAAATGTTTTTCTACGGTCAGGATACAGCGGTCCAGGAATTTCTTGTATTCTTCCGAGATGACAATGGTATTGGACTGCAGCGTGATCTCATTGTAAAAATAACTCTGCAGGTTGTTCCTGTTCTTTAACAGGTTGGCGACACGGGCAACGAGGTAATCTTTTTCAAAAGGCTTGGCAATATAATCATCTGCCCCACCCTTAAGACTGTTCAGCTTCAGGTCCTGCGAAGAACTGCCGGTCAACAGGATCACAGGGATATAGGAAAGTGCAGGATCTTCCTTGATCTTCTTGCAGAACTCAATGCCGTCCAGCCCTTCCATTTTAAAATCGGTGATCACCAGGTCAGGCAAGTGCGTATAGGCCATTTGCAGACCGGCATCTCCGTTTTCGGCTTCATAAATGATATAGGCTGATTTAAAGATATTCCTGATATAGGCCCTGATATCGGATTCGTCATCTACAATCAGGATAGACTGTTTATCACTCATCAGCTCCCCATCAAGATCCACTTCTTCTTCATTCTCCTGCACAAGCCATTCATCAGGAGCCAGTTCCTTTAGAAAAACTGGTTCCTGCTCATAGCCGGGCGCAATGACAATAGGCGGCAAATGCGCCTCACCTTTCCGCAGTTTAAGCAGAAAGATGGTGCCCTTGCCGGCATTAGGCCTGTAAGACAGGGTCCCTGAATGTGCTTCCACAAACTGTTTAGCGAGGTAAAGTCCGATACCGAAACCGGGTTTGGAGTGGTTATCCCTGCGTCTGGCCTGATAAAAACGGTCAAAGATCCTGTCCCCTTCCTCTTCGGGAATGCCATACCCGGTATCGCTTACAGAGACCAGCACCTCATCGGCGGTCTCTGTCAGTTCAATTTTAACTGAACCCAATGAAGGGGTATACTTCATGGCATTCGAAATCAGGTTAAACAACACAATCTCGATCTTTCCGCGGTCTCCGTAAACCTCCAGATCCGTATTGCCGGCAACAAAATCATAACTGATCATCTTCACATTTGCCTGCTGTGTGAAGCACAGGTAAACATCCTTGCAGAGGTCGTAGAAATTCAATCTTGAGGCCGTAACTTCATCGGCCCCGGTATCGGTTTTGCGGAACAGCAGCAGCTGATCGACCAGGCTTAACATCCGCCGGGCATTCCTGTAAATGATATTCAGGTCCTTAAACTCTTCAGATTTCCCGGAATTCAGGCGTTCAATTAAGTCCTTTACAGGATTGATAATCAAAGTCAATGGCGTACGGAACTCATGAGAAACATTAGTAAAAAAAGTAAGCCTCTTCTCATTGAGTTCCTTTTCCTTCTCAGCGATCAGTCTTTCCTTTTCATGTGCCGCACGCTCCACCTCAAACTCTGCCTTCTCCCGCCGTGCATCCAGCTTCGCAATGGTTACCTCATATTTCAGTTTCGTTTGTTTAGCCCTGTAAAGCAGGTACAGCTGGATTAAAGATACACCGGCAAACAGGTAAAAGAGGTAGGCCCACCATGACCGGTACCAGGGAGGCAGGACAATAATTTTCAGGGCAATTTCCTGTTTCCCCCATACACCTTCGGCATTGGTAGACCTGACCCTGAAAGTATAGGTACCTTCATCCACATGCGTATAGGCGGCATTCCTGGAATTACCGGAATTGTTCCATCCTTTATCCCAGCCATCCATGAAATACGTATAGGATATTTTATCAGCTGCGCTATATTCCAGCGCGGTAAATTCGAAGTTAAACACCGCCTGATCATACGGAACCTTCAGCTCGGAGATCAGGTTACCTTCCAGCTTTGTGGCATAAGAATTATCCTGTTCGAAAGGAACATTATTTACCCTCAAGCCGGTTAACCTCAGATTAGGGCTGTTATTGGATGGAAGAATCTGGTCAGGATGAAAAATATTGAAGCCCTTGATTCCGCCGACCACCATCTCGCCGGAGCGGAGTACCAGTGCCGCACTGACCTGGAACTGATTGGCCAGCAAGCCATCACTCTGGTAGAAAGTTTTAAATGTCCGTTTGGCCCTGTTGAACTTGATCAGACCATTATAGGTAGTCATCCACAGGTTTCCTTTCCCGTCATCAAGCAGGGAAAGGACCGAATTGCTCGACAAACCATTTTCAGTAGAATACCTGTTTTTAATCCTGGAGGTCTTCCGGTCAAACAACAGCAGTCCCCCTCCTTCTGTTCCCACCCATAAATCGCCGTTCGGCTCTTCATAAATAGCTCTTACCGTATAGCCGACCGTAAAAAACTGGTGATGCTTTCCCACTTTATCGATCTTCACCAGCTGACTCAAATTACCGCCCCATAACACCCCTCTGGAATCCTGCACCATGGTAAACAAATCCGTCAGGCGGGTATCAAACAGTTCAAACTTATCCTTCTCCCTGTTCAGCCGGTATAAAGCTCCCAGCAGGCTCCCCCGGCGTAATGTTCCCGCCCAAAGCTCTTTATCCCGGTCTTCAAACAGGGTAAACACCACCTTACTGTCAATTCCGGTATTCGGATCTATACATTGGTAGCGGGTAAAATTATTTGTCGAAGGATGATAGCGGTTCAGTCCCTCGGTAAAGGTTCCCATCCAGATTTCCTTCTTGTAATCCATTTTAATGAAGGTAATCACGTCGCTCGATATGGAGCTTTTATCGCCGGGGATATTCCTGTAATTTACAAATGAGCCAAGCCTGCGGTTCCACAAAGTCAGGCCGGAACTTTCAGTACCGATCCACAGCTGGTCCTGACCAACTTCCAGAAAGGCAGAAACATCATTGCCTGCCAATGAATTTTTATCTCCCGGCAGGTGGGTAATGGTCTGGAATTGCTTTTTATTCGGATCGATCAGTTTGAGTCCCCCTACGGAAGTGCCTATCCATTTCCTTAACCCTTTATCGACATAGATGGCATGGACAATTCCGCTACGGACTGAATTATTGCGTTCCCCGGCAAGCAGATTTTGTAGTTTTCTTTCTTTGGGATCATAGCGGTACACCCCATTGCTGACTGTCCCGATATACAAATGGTGTGAATGATCGGCATACAGGCTGTTAACCGCCTTGCTGTTCAAACTTTTCTCCTGTCCGAAAACGGGCCTGATTTGATTTGCTTTTGCATCATAGGCAAACAGTCCCCCGGCAGTACCGATCCAGATATCTTCCCCGTCAATGGCCATACAGAGGGCAAGCAGGATGGTCGTATTCACCAGCCGGAGGGTCATCGACCCATAATCGAGTCTGCATAAACCCAGATTCTGCACGAAAACCCATACCTGTCCCCCTCCGGTCATCCGGACTGACTGCACCCCATACTGGAAGGTTTTTTTTCCCTTATACCACAAAGGAATCTGGCTGGCGTTGAAACTGCCTTTTTTACAATACAACAGACCCAGTTCTTCGGCACCAATCAGCATATTGCCCTTTGGATCTGCCAGGACATCCCTAATCACTGCCTGAAGTGGTTTCAGCGCATCACCGGATTGGTAATGTATGGTCGTAAATTTCCCGAACACCTCATCGTAAACGCTCAGTCCATGGCGGGTACCGATCCAGAGATGGTCCTCTGCATCGCTGGTAATGCTGTGGATAATATTATGTACCAGGGAATTCCTGTCATTGAACTTATTTCTGAAGACCTTAAAGCCATAACCGTCATAGCGGTTCAGGCCATCGCGTGTTCCAAACCACATGAATCCCTTGCGGTCCTGGTAGATACACCGTACTGTATTGTGCGACAAGCCATTTTCCACGTCGAGGTAAGTCACAATAGGAATATCTGCCGGTACACTGGCAGAACGGACATGGCTAAATTCAAGAAGGAAAACACAGCATAACAGAAAAAATCTCACCGGGACACAGTTTATAGTTGGATCTACAAGATAAACATTGTACGCAGATAAGATGAAATTTTCGTGCTTATATTCCTTTTCTGCACCTGATCTTTCAGTTGCACCTGATCTTTCTGCTGTACCTGATCTTTCTGCTGTACCTGAACTTCCCCCTGTCTTGCTGTAAAACCCTGCAGGCATTTACGGTGTTCCAATTTATTCCGCCCCGTAATAAAACAGCGTACCAAATGCAGGCTGGTCCCGGTCGTATCCCTCCGGACGGATACGTTTGAGCACCTCTTCCGTATAAGGCATTTTCAAGCCCTTACGTTTCACATAATGGTTATACACCATTTCATAAATGGGAATAAACTTACCGCGGCCCAGCGGAGAAATTTTTGTCCAGCTGCTGTATTTCCCAGTCACGTCCTTCCAGGTTTCAAAAGGCAGGTCATCATTCCCCAGATTATACCTGGCGGCATATTCAAAGCCCTTTAACAACCTGTTTTCCAGCAGGCCATACAAATCGTCGCCCTGGTTATAGGCAATTTCACAGACCGTTGCCATACAGCCGATGCCGAGTTGGGTATGCCCCTGATCGCGCCCGCTTTCCTGAATCTGACCGGTGGTGCCGCTGATATAGTTCTTTATCGTGCCGTTATCATTCCCGTTTAAATAGAAATCCAGTGCCTTATTGTACATATCTTCATTGTCCAGGAAGATAGCGGCGGAGATATACATTTTCGTTACTGCGGCTCCCCAGTTCCCATTGGTATAGGCCTTCACCCGGTAAAACTTTTCTGCTACCGGCAAAAATACAGTGGTGATCATTTTCGTCACTTTGCTCAGCTGAGCTTTACTGAGTGGCTTATAGCTGAAGCGCAGGATCTCGATGGCATTGATTATCTTTATTCCTTCCAGCCCCACCAACAGCGGTGCATCATTCGTAGGTGGGATAACCGACAGCGTATCGGCATACGCTTCCAGGATACTGATCGATTTTTTTGCATAGGCCGGATTTTTGGTAGCCGACCACATCACTGCATTCAGGTAGGCCGCACTAAAATCGGCTTCCATCTTATTCTTGGTAAAGGCAAACTCACCGTCGCGCGAGATGGTCTTAAACGGTCCCTGCAGTTGATAATCTGCTTGCGCCAGGGGATGCTTGCTTAAGATTTCAAAGGAACCATATTCCGGATCATATTTCTTCTTATTCACTGCATAAAAATGACGTAAAGATGCTTTGTTGTGCAGGATACCGGGATGGACAAACACGCGCTTTTTCTTGGACACCTGGTTTTCCAGCGGACGGATGATCATGGCCATGCCACCTTTCGCCTTGATCTCAAATGGGAAATCATCCCTTTTTTTCAGATCAAGCACACGTTTAACGATACTTCCCCCGGCATCTTCATAGACTGTAGCTTCATATTTTTTCCCGGCATCCAGAAAGTCGAACAGCAGGCTGCCTTTCCAATCGCTAAAACCGGCCGCATTCCCGACATACCAGGTATTTCCCTTGCGGCGGGAGACGCTGATATTTTCGCCGATCTCCCCTTTCAGGTAACGTGTTTCGTCCCATACGGTAGGGACATGGGTAAAAAATTCCAGTTCCTCCAGGTTGGTATAATCCAGTGGCCTGCCGTACCAGAACAGGTGCTGAAGGGGACTAAAATACACGACCGTTAGTGCAAGCTGCTGTGCTTTACTGACTTTCAGGTTCCTGCTGAAGTCATTCTTCGGGTTGGGGAAGCAAAAAGTAAAATCTGCAGCGCCAGCGAGGAAACGGGTATAGGGTAAAACTGTGGTGTGAAAGGCATCTGGACTATTCTCATCGCCACGAATGCCTTCCTGTGTGAGCAGCGCCGGATAAGTGCGGTTGAGTCCGGTTGGTTTATAGTTATCATGGATATTGATAAACAGACCAGCATCGTTTACCTTTTTAATGGCATCGCTGAGCCAGGTGATTCCTTTTTGGGTAAAGCCGTCGATAAAACCAAACTTCAATCCGCTTATCCCCCACTTTTTATAGAGTGGCAGGATGGTATCCAGGTGATGCTGCAATCCGATATAGTTCACATATAAAATAATTCCTACGCCGTTTTCCCTGGCATAGCTGATCACCTTTGGCATATCAATCGCCGGGATAGGCAGCGCCGGGTTGGAAGCCGGACTCCTTTCCGGGCCATACCAGCCCGCATCAAACATCACATATTGGAAACCGAGTTTTTTAACCAGGTTTATACAGTCGAATGCACTTTGCGTATTCAGCTCCGACCGCATGACCTTTCCCGGTTTAATCCAGTCGGGAACAGCCTGATATGGCTGTGGGTTCAGCTTCAGCGGGAGTTCGCTATGCGCATGGAGTCCGATAGCCGTTTGTGAAAAACCCACTGTTCTCCAGGGTGTTTGAAAAGGCAAAATTGCGGTCAGCGCTGTATCCTGCAGGAAAGCTACCGCCAGGCTATTGGCAGCTGTTCCTTTGGTCAGCTCCGCTTTGGTATACTGATCATTTGCCGCTTCCCCTATGGTAAGGTAAACTTTTCCATCCCTCAGCGTAGAAGGTAAATCACTGGCACCGGACAAAGAATCAATACGTACAGGTGTAAAAACGGATTCATGATGGTACTGATAGATATGATAAGGACTGGTAAAGTTAAACTGTGTCTGCTCCCTGTTGATCACCAGACTCCCTGATGGCAGCTGCGCCTGTTTGGGCAAGACATAGCGAAATGCAATACTTCCGTCAAACACGCGGACTTCTACAGTCATCTCTATTGCAGCGGAACGGCAGGAGACTGTCAGCTCATTATAATTATTTTGAATGCTGCTGTTTTCCCCAAGCCGCCATGGAATATTCTCAGAAAAACTGCGCCGGGAACTGGAGGTGATGGTTACTTTCCCTGCTGACTTCAGGTGATTGACCAGCAATCCCATAGGGGACCAGGAAATCACTTCCCTGCCCAGGTAAGTCACCCGGTACTGCAGCTCCTCAGCGGAATTCAGGCCAATTTCAAACATGGTTTCACGGTCGGGCGAAAAGACACCCGGTAGTGATGCAGGCTGGGCAAATGACGCAGCGCAGGGCATTAAAAAGAGAATTAACCGTATAGTGCTGATGTAGATAAATCGGATCATACCTGTAAGACAATGATATCAGGATCTTATACTCTGGAATATATAAATATTATCCGGCAAATGCTGATCATTACTGCCGGGAGCAGAAATGATGGGCGATATTGAGTCTCTATTGCTTATATTCCTTCACCTGGCTCAATATTTCCATGGCATTAAAGAGTGGCGTCCACTCTTTACCGTTAAACAGGAGGCGAAACCACTTTTTGTTCGTGTTTTCATAATTGACCTGAACAAATAACCATGCAGCGACTCCGGCGAAGAAGAGCGTCACCATAATCTGCAAGCTATACAGCCAGATATTCCCCCCTGTCAGCATACTTCTATTCCAGTAAAATGTTGTCCACAATGGCAACTGCAGGAAAAGTATGCGTGCCACCCACAGGGTTGATATTTTAAGCCTGGATATGAGTTCCTGAGTTTCCAGTATAGATTCAGATACATCAGCCCGGTGCAGGAGAATCAGCTGGTAAAGATACACTCCTATGGCCATTTTGATGATCAAAACCTGCAATCCTGCGGAGATCAGGAAAAAAGGGCTGGCTACATGAAGCAAATGGATGAGCAGGCTGTCAACAAATATTACCCAGGCTATGCCTGTTAATACGGCAAAAAATTTAACAGGTTTCATGCGCGACAAAAAGGAGCGTACCTTCATTTTAGTAATTTCACTGGCATTTTCTCTGCTGAAAGCCAGGTTTTCAGTTAATTTTTCATCGTATGATTTCCAGAGACTAATGATTTCTATATCTTCCATTGTTATTGATTTTTAATTTTTGAGAATTTTTCTTTTAAACTGGTCTTGATGCGGCCAATTTTAGTAGCCACATTGGTTTCAGAAATGTTCATGATCAGGGCAATCTCTTTATGGCTTTTTTCCTCAAGATAAAGTAACAGAACCGCTTTATCCAATTCCCTCAATTCCGCTATAAATTTTTGAAGCTGGTTAAGTTTTACATCTGTTTCGTTGTCATACGCCCAATCTGGCAGATACACGATCTCTTGAGAAACAGGATTGGAAATAATTGCCCTCCTGCTTTCTTTGCGGTAAAAGGATATGGCCACGTTGAGCGCTATACGGTAGATCCAGGTAGAATACTTATACCTGTTATCATATTTTTCAAAACACCTCCACAGCTGTACAATAATTTCCTGAATCAGATCTTTACGGTCTTCGGCATCAGCACAGTAAGCACTGGCTATCTTGTATAAGATACCTTTATGGGCTTCTATCACCGACAAGAACAAAGCATTATCTTTAACTACTGCACCCATCATTATTTTTGTTTAAGACGAACATTTATTAATTATTCGCATGAGTTTCAGAAATATCACAAATTAAATTGATTTACGTACTTTTTTACCACAACCGGAAGATCATGACCCGGGCTTTTCAGGCAGCTGCAGGAAATGAGTAAATTCTTTATCCGCTCTAGGTTGTTCAACGTCGATCAACACAACCTTTTTGAGTTCCGCTTGTTAAGCATAACAATCTATCCTTATATTAAAATGTGTGATTATGGAAAGCAAAAATGAAAACCAGGAACCTAAAGAAGAGAAAATGACCTTCAGCCAGTCGGACGCAGTCAATAGTCCTGAGAATAAAGAAGACGAGACGCCAAAGAGTAAAAAATTGAAGTACACCGAAGAAGATCAGCCTTTTGCGGATGGAAAAGGTACGCAGCTTGCCGAAAAAATTGAAGAAGATACACCTGGGAATGATCCGGGATTCTAAAATGGATCGCATAAAAAAGCCGCATAACAAATGTATGCGGCTTTAAAAATATAATTTGAGAACTGTCGCTTAGTAATTATAGATCGCCTGAATATCATGCAGACCGTTTACTTTCGCGCCTTTAGTCACTGTATTGGTTGCGGGATCATACACATAGATATTCAATCCATCCGCATCTGTTCTGACAGGAAGATAAACTTTACCATCAGCATAACCATAAGTAGTGGCGCCACCATAAAATAAAGGCACATTAATCTTTGTTGTGGTCTGTGCAACCACATCCAGGTACCAGTATTCTACAATAGGTTTACCCCAGTCATCCCAGGTAGTGACAAACTCATCTTTATAATTTCTTACGATAGCTTTTCCATTGCCCAGGTACATCATCCCATCAGGATCATTGTTATTTAATTTGGCCGACAGATCGAAGAAATAAGCACTGTCAAAAGTGGTTTCACCGTTTTTAATTTTATAAAAACCTGTAGGTTTATGTTTATTATCGCCATTCCAGGCCACCGGAGAAGTCAGGATATAGATATCATTATTATAAACGAACTGCGCTTCCAGACCTACCCTTCCAGAACCCGGGAAGGTAGAGCGGGTATCTTCAGACAGGGTTACATTCGCCAGTGAAGGATAATCCATAACCGCAAGATAAGCTTTATCGATGGCGTACACCTCATTCGTATAATTGTCGTCGGTATAGGTATAACCCAGATATAATTTACCATCTTTCAGGATACCGGAACATGGGGTTACTTTTAATCCTGCTGCAGGTGCAGCTACGGGTAAAGTACCGCTTTTGGTTATCGTCAGTGTTTCTGTATTGATCACCGTATACGCAATTGTCAATCCGTCCAGGGAACCTCCACCGATTAATAATGTATTCTCATCTACCCACTGGTTCCAGCACAAATAGGCCAGCTGTGTAAATGGAATTTCTTTGACCATTTTGAAGGTATTATTTTCCAGGACAAGTTTACTGAACACTTTGGTCTGGCGGTTAAGTGCATAAAAGGTATTACCTTTCCTGATGGTCCACATGGAATTGTTCAGTTTACCTGTCATCTCTATCCCATTTCCTATGGAAGTGATGGTGCCGGAGCCCAGGTTACTCACGTTTAACATATACTCTGAAATAGGACTTGCGGTTGCCCCGTAAATGGTGAAGGCCGAAGATCCTTCAGGGTTTTCAGTCCCCTTGTCATCATCCTTTTTGCTGCATGAAACTAGTGAAAGGACTGACAAAAGTCCGATTGTTGCATTTTTGGCTAATTTATTCATTGATCTGATAGTTATTATTTTTAAAAATTTCAATACGGTTGAGGAATGCTTACCGGGTATGGTTATTTAATGAGGTAGCGGAACTTCAGGTAGGCTGCCCTGCCCGGCTTTTGCAACTTAAAGTCATCATAAGCCAGCCTGTTCGTGATATTTCTGACCTCAGCAGAGACGTTGTACTTATTGTGGTCAAAACTGCAGGATAAAGAGGCATTATGGATCAGTTGTGTTGGAATAATGATCTTTGTATCTACCGTACCCTGACCGGGCCAGGAGAGAAAGTAATCTTTGATATACTGCCCGAACCAGCTTAAGGTAATATTGGTCCCTTTTCCGATCAGGTCATCTTTCATGATAGATAAATCGGCATTTCCAAGCAGGTATGGCTGGTTGGGAACGCGGTCTTTGTAACCATTGCTGCGCCTTGCATTTTGATAAGTCAGGTTCAATCCCGCATGTACCAACTTATTATAGGTATATTCAACACTGCTCTCGAGTCCATTGATATCCACATCCATTTCATTGGTATAAATGGAATACCTGGTCTGGTTTGAAATATAATAGATAAAATTCTTAGCCTTCCGCAAAAATCCTGCTGCCTCTGCACTGAGTTGGTGCTTTCCGGCAGTATGGGTATAATAAGCGCCAAAATTAAAATTGTTGCTTTCCTCCGGCTCCAGGTTGGGATTGGAAAGCACTGCAATGCCATCTCCGAACAACTCCTCTGCATCCTGCAGGCGGTAAGCATGTTCTGCCGAAAATTTGACCCCCAGACGCTTGCTCAGTTTATACCTTGTGGCGATACCTGCACCATAATAGTTGTATTGTTTTCCACGCGAGTCTGTTTTTAATCCTACGCCATTTGTATAATTGACCACTTCCCTGACCGTTGCCCTGAAGCCATAATATTTTCCGAAAATACTCGTACTCAGTCTGTCGTCAAAAAAGGCAGATTGCCAGGAAAGACCTGCGACATGTTTATTAATGGTATTCGGGTCGTTAAAAGCATTTTTGGACTGCGTGGGATCCAGCTCGTCATATCCTTTACGGCTAATCAGACTGACATTGTAATTCAACTGCAGGGCATGGTGTGCATTGATGGCATAATCCAGATTCAGCTGTCCCAGACCAAAACTATTTTTATAATGGTATATAGAAAAATCCCTGTTGAACTCCCCTGCAGTATTATCTGACTTATAAACACGTCCTGCCCAGTCATACACATTCCTTGAAGTATCGGTAATCTGAGAATTGTCGCGTGCATAACTGGCGAACAGGCTTAAGTTCAAACCTTTTAGCAACAGGTTATCCTTACGGTATCTGATGGAAGGCAGAAAAAAATTGCTCTTCTTATCTGCTGCACCGACAATAGACTCCTGGGTAGCAAGGGTCTGGATTTCCTTGTGCTGGTTGGCATACAGAAAACCTATCTTAAACAGATCGGCCCATTTTTTACCGGTAAAGCCAATATCTGCTTTTCCCATCACCGACTCATAGTCATCATGGAAACGCTTGCTATCAACATATTCGTAAGTCTGATTGTCTCCTTCTCCTACCACATGCCGGATAGCGGCATCATATTTTTCGCTGTTCCGCATGAGGTAATTGTTGGCTGAGAAATTATAATATCCATTCAGATCGATCACCCATCCTGTTTTTGGATCGGTATACCTGCCCGCAAGTGCAGCACGGTGGGTATGAAAGGAACCCACACTGTAACTGGCATCCAGGTATTGCTTCAGCCCCTGGTTCGTCACAATATTTACTGCTCCTCCAAGGGCATCAGCCCCGAGATGGGTTGGAACAGCCCCTTTATAGACCTCGATACGCTCTGCCAGATTCACAGGAATATTATTCAGTGTCAAGGAATTACCGAAGTTCTCCATAGGAATTCCATCCAGAAAGAACTTCACCTGTTTTCCTGAAAGACCATTGACAGAAAACTTAAAATCGGAGCCCAGACCGCCCTGCTCGCGGATATTAATGCCTGAACTACGGCTAAGGACCTGGTTTAAATCGGCCGTGCTATTCCCATATTTTTTCAGTTCTATCGCATTTACAGCAAAACCGGCTTGTTTTAACTCCTGACTTTTGGTTTGACCGGTAATCAGCACATCATTCAGATTTCGTGCAGCTGTCTGTAAGGTAAGATCGAGTTCGGCAGAAGGACCAGAGATGGTCACCGGTTTTTGCAGTTTGAGATGGCCTGTAGCCGATACCTTCAGGGTATAGTTCCCAGGTTTAACCTGTATAAACTGGTAATGTCCATCCTTATCTGATAAAGCCTGGTAATCCTGCTGACCGGAAAGTAAAATGGAAACGGCTTCTATGGCATGGCCATCACTACTTTTTACTGTACCTGAAAGTTTGTTTCCGGCATTTTTTTGTGCATATCCTGTAGAAAACAGGGCACAAAACAGCCAGGTCAACAAATTTTTGTTAATTTGCATCGCTTTTAAATGTTCGTTTGAAAGTATCTTTCCCAATATTGGGATTCGCTGCACAGTTACAGCTGTGCAGCTTTTTTTATATCTTAAATTCGTTGGCTATCTTTTGGGTCAACCGCAAGGGTAAGGGCTGCGTTTCCCTTCTGAAATCTTCTTTGTTGATGACCAATATTTCTTCTTTTCTATGGGTAAACATCACTGCGATGTAAGCCTCTCCCTTTTGGATCGTACAGCTTTTTTGCATGGGTCGGGAGGTTGCACAGGATGTTTTAAACAAAACCTGAAAATCCTCCTCCCCATTATTGCTGATCTCCATATCCCCACAGAAAGATAACTCCCCGGTTTTGCCCATCTGGTAATTCCCTTTATTATAAGAGGCGGGTTTGAGTGTGATATTTCCGGTATAACTTTCCTCTGCTAAGGGATGCTGCTGAGGCGTGTAAAACAGGGAGAACAGGGTAAAAATGGCTGCAAAAGAGGCAGCGATCCCGATCAGGTTTCCTGTGATCCTCAAGTGGCGTCTGCGGGAGGTGGCCGTAGTGATTTCATGCCACATGTCTGTACGTAACTCTTCCCCCGGCACTACAGCAGAAGAGGGCAGATCCAGTTCCGGATGCTCCAGCCATAGTTCCACAGCTTTCCGCTCTTCCGCATTTGCTGTACCACTATAATATTTTTCAAGAATTACCGGGCTGACCTTCATTACTTCGTGTGATTTACAGACAAGTTGCATCACCCGATGTTTTCCCCCAATGAAAAATAAAATATTTTTTCGGAGCATCAATACTGAACGATAAATGACTGATGGTGAACACCAATCAACTAACAGGAGAAAAAACATTTTATGCTTTCAGCACGTCCGGAGGTATAGCTACCCTATCAGGCAAACGGTGGAGCGGCTTATTTATAATTTTGACCGCAGGGTATTTAAGGCACGGGTAAGATGGTTTTCTACTGTTTTTTCTGCGAGAGACATCTGATTTGCAATCTCTGAGTTTTTCAATCCACTCTCACGGCTCAGGGTATACACCAGTTTACATTGCGGGGGAAGTTTACTTACAATCTCCTTCACCCTGTTTTTGAGTTCGTTGAAATAGATAAAATCTTCAATATTATTCTTTGATGTTGCCTGGTTAACCGTGGCTTTCTCCAGGTTAGTCCTGCGGATCGCCTTATTTCTAAAATATTCCGCGACTTTCAGTTTCGCTGCCCTGAACAAATAATTTTCTGCTGCACCCTGGATGCTCAGCTCTTCGCGTCGTTCCCAGATTGAGATAAAAATATTCTGTACCAGCCCCTTAGAAATATGGGGATCATTCGTATAATTCAAACAAAATGCAAAGAGCTTATCCCAGTGATTATTGTAAAGGTCTTCAAATTGTTCTTTATTCATATTATAAGGCAGCATTTCGGCCGCCTCAAATATATACATATTTAGACTCGTTACAAATAGAGAATTCATTTAGCGGCTGGTCTCCCCTATTCTTCCATCTATCAAACCTGATTTTGTTGGTATCAGACCTGCGTTTCCGTAAAAGTTTTCAGGTCTTCTTTACTGAGGATCGTCTTCTTCTCATGATGGGCATAATGGAAGTCTTCCAGTTTTTGCAACAGGTACTGCAAAGTCAGTTTTTCAGCAAAGCTGAGCTGACCGGTGATCATTTTCCCAACATGATTCATGTCCTGGAAAACCTGGTAAAGCAGGGTCTTCCCCTCTTCAGTAATTCCTATATACTTCCCACGTTTATCATGCTCATTGTCCCATTGCCTGATAAGCCGGGCTGCAATTAAGCGCCTGATCACTTCAGATCCGGAAGTCTTCTCCTGCAGGTTATGACTGATCAGCTCTGTCTTAGACAGTTGTGTATGCGTCAGCAGAATAGCCAGTGCGGTGAATTCCTCTCCGGTTTGCAGTGGTGTTCCCTCAAGGGCTTTTTTGATATAAGACTTTGCATAACGGCTCATGTAGACGAATAACCTGCCGATATTATTATCCAACTGATAGGCGATTTCCTGTGCTTCGTCCTCATTTTTCCCGAACCTGACATCTCCGTTTTCGGGAATCACACTGTGTTTGGCATCGGGCTGTAAGGCGGCTGCACCTGCTGCAGCAACGATTTCAGGTGCTAAGCCAGGCTGTCCGGCATATCCTTCAAGGCCTCCGATATGGTTGATCAGGAAACCGGCAAAATCCTGAAGAGAAACTTCATCCCCCTTATGCTCCTCCTCCAGTTGTTCTACCAGAGTTAGCAATTGATGAATGAGCGGATATGATTTCATGATTTGTGGGGTTTAATGGCTATCGGATTTTGAACAAATGTAAATTCTTTTGTGTTCATGTAGAATATAATTCTTCATTCTATTTTTGAACAGCTTCCAATCCTACCATTCCTAACGCCCTTTGCTGCTGTTGCGTGTTCAGCAGAAATAAACAGGCTTACAAAAAATTGAGTTTGTACCGAACCAGGGAATCGAACATAAGCCAGAACTTATGGCCATTGGATACACGGATCCTTTCTGACATCACGCGGTGTGCAGGCACATTTCCGATTTTCTGGAATAACTTTTTATAATAGACGTAGGCCAGGTAAACGCCTTTCCTGCAGGAACGCGGCAACTGCCTGATGCCCTTTAACGCTTCATTGAATTCGCGCAAAATGTCCTGTTCAATTGCTTTTTTGTCTGCATCTGAAAATTTTGACAGGTTGACATCAGGGAAGTAGGTCCGGCTCAGTTCCTGGTAATCAGCATTGACATCCCTCAGAAAATTCACTTTCTGAAAGGCAGAGCCCAGCTTCATTGCAGGTATGCGCAAGCGCTCAAAATCCTCCTTATTCCCGTTGGTAAAAACATGAAGACACATCAGTCCGACCACCTGTGCCGAGCCCAGAATATATTTCTCATATTTTTCAGGGGTATAATCCTGATCGTCGAGGTCCATTTCCATACTTTTCAGGAACAGGCTGATGAGTTCATGTTCGATTCCATACTGATTCACCACCTGCTGGAAGGAGTTTAACACGGGGTTGATACTGATGCCCCGCTCGATGGCCGCGAAACAATCTTTTTTAAGCTCCGCAAGCATAACGGATTTAGGATAATCGTGGAAACTGTCAACAATCTCATCGGCGAGCCGGACGAAGCCATATATCGCATAAATGGGTTGCCTCAATGGCCTGTTCAAAAAATAAATGCCGAGGGAAAAGCTGGTGCTGTAAAGCCGCGTCGTTTCCTTACTGCAGGTGGCAGATAATACGTCAAATCTCTCTTTCATCTATTTTGTCAATCTATCGGATAAAGGTATTATACGGTATACAGGATTTGACAGGGATCGTATGATCCGCTGATCAAAAGATATATTCAGTACAACAATAAACAAGTATAGTACATATTTGTTTTATTATCATCCAGATTGTACGATATAGTACAAATTTATTGGAGATTGATTGCTAAATGATCAGTCAGCCATGATAGATTAGAGGAAAAGCCTTTTACTGGCTACTTAAATTTATCATTGCATTAGCGCTATTGTTCTGGGGTAATGGTTGTAGGTTTCCTCCTTAGTTACTATGGAGTTCCGCTGTTTTTTGTGTGGGATAGCTATTTTTAGTTTTCAGGGCAGCAAATTTCTTTGTGTTGATTTTATCCATACAACCTGATTCATACATATGGAGATCAGTAGAACCTATCAGTTCTAAACTGGCCTTGTCATTAATGGCTGTATATAAAGTTTCTGTAATTGCCCGGACACGCGCCTGTGCTTCATCTTTCAATAACACCTGCAGGTTTTTTAGGTTCAGTTTCCCTAGGGTCTGCACGATTGCCTGATCAGAAACAACAATCCGATAGATATCCTTTATATGAACAAATACAACTATGCGGTATGCTTCAGTAGAATTCAGCGTGAGTGTGTTTCCTATTTGTTTTACGGATACTTTGTCCATATCCGACTCATCCATTGTTATAAAATCCCGTTTTCCCTGCACCAGGATCACCTTGGTATTTCCTTTTATGGTTATCCTTTGGATATCGGGTTTAGTCTCCACAGGATTTTCTGAGGCAATGGCAACGGAGTCATTGATCATCCATAAGGAAACGAATAAGAGCAAAGCAAACGAAGCTGATTTTAGGGTTGAGCGGAATAATGTTTTCATATCTATTTGAGTTTATCCGGTTAAAAAATAAAATTTATTAATTTCTTATACACAGGACGTTAATGAAATCGAAACGTTGCGTGCATTTTTGTGTTTTCATGCCAACGTTCTGTAAAACCCGACAAACTCCATCTATTTTTCGACCAACAGGGATTAAAAAATTTGGTCAGTTTCACTGTCGCTGTGGAAAGGGTCTCCCCTGATTGTTTCAATTTTTCTTGATGAGGGGAACTGACCAGCCTGAACTCATGAAATATTTTTTTCTGCATTTAGGGTCATGGTCAAACCTTTTAGCTTAAAAAGCTCAAAACCAGCAGGAATGAGGGCTTAAAAATCCAGAATATTATAAACAATTTTAAAACAGTTTAACCAAAATATAAACACTATGGAGACATTACAAATCTCTTTGGCAAGAGATCGCAGAACCAGAACAGAAGCCGTCACACAGCCTGTTGTACATACATTAACTGGCGCCGCAACAGAATTACTGCCTCCAGGCAGTGGTGTGGTGATTATCGCTGACAGTAAATCGACCCTGTTCGATGAATTGGAAAAAGCCGTTGCTGCAAATGATGCAGAGCAAATTAATCAGCTGGTGATGAAAAACAAACGTGCGGTAAGTGCGTTGAAAAAAGTTTCGAACCAGGAAGCGTTAAGCATACTGACCAACGCACCAGTTGTGGTTGATCTGAATTATGAGACGAAGACCATTGCTGTCAATCTTTTTACCATTAAAGGGGTAGAACTGACCAGGGCCTTTTTTCCATTCTCTGGTGGGGAATTTCAATCGGACCTGTTTAAAGTCACTGAATTCTCCAAAGAATCAAATGTTGCAGCTCCAAAAGTAATGGTGGTTTTACACCAGCCTAAACTTTCCAGATTGGAGCTGCAGGCGCTTAAAATCCCTAAAGAAATGGGTGGTATGAATTTCGGCCGTGTAGGTGGCGAGATGATGTGTACCCCGGGAGCTTTAGTAGCGACGGTAACTGCCGGTCTGATTGTGGCTGCCGTTGCAACTGCCGTAGGTAATTGCGCACCGACCTTCGGAGAGATTGGCCAGGAAGTGATCAATCCGCAAATTACCGGCGGAAAGATGCTTGCCGTAAAAGATTTGGTTGCCGCCAGGCAGCAGGCGATTATGAAGACGAAAAGGATAAGATAAATTTAACTGACGATGGGCTTCTATCCTTCTTTGATGCTAACCGGAATTATTTCGCTTTGGTTGATACTGTCCATACTTAAGTATTTTTCTTTTGCGAAATCCTGGATTGTTGAAAATGATGTCCTTTCATTAATTCCTACCTGGAACTTTTTTGCCCCGGAACCGAACCAGACCGATTATTATTTGTATTACCGGGTATTTTCTGCCCATGCAGATTCTCCATGGCGACTGGTCAGTTTCGGGGCTAAAAGAAAATGGTATGGATTTATTTGGAACCCCTACCGCAGGGACAGGAAGTCCTTTTTTGACATTTGTCAGCTGCTGATCGGTACACCGGTATCAGAAAAAAATGAGGTCGTCTACACCCTGCCTTATTTATTATTGCTTAACCATGTCAGTACCCTTTGTAAGGCCGAAATAGGCGATACCGTGCAATTCGCGATCAGTATGGTCATTCCCAGCCAAAACAAGGAAGAGCTCTCCACTGCATTTATTTCCATGCAGCATGTGCTTTAATTGCCCATAAGAAACAAATTAAGAAGATGACCCTTCCCCAATTAGCTGAAACAGAAGCCATACAATACACGTTGCTGGGCACCTTACTCACAACCTTGTTCATGAGTATTGAATACCTGTGTATGCTAAAAGGGAAACGGTTCAGTGCAGCGACTTTCTTCTCCTGGGAAATCAGCAGTACGCGACCGGGCTGGCTTTTCAGGGGACCAAGGCTCCGCTTGCTGAATGGACTTTTTGAGGATCGTCCATTTAAATTCCTCATTGTTCTGAGGATACTTGTCGCCATATCTGTTTTTTTTAATCCTGGAAATCATCTGTTTGTCAGCAGCTGTCTGGCTATATTATTCCTGATCAACTGTTTATTGAATATCCGCCATTTTCAGGGAAGGGATGGTGCCGATGAAACACTCTCCATCCTCTTATTTGGGTTATTCGTCTACTATGCAGTGGATCCGGAACTTTCATTGAGGTGGGCAGGACCACTTTTTATCGTGGCACAACTGAGCCTTTCCTATTTCATTTCGGGTTATTACAAGCTGATGTCGGGTACCTGGAGATCGGGACAGTCCATAAAAAAAGTAGTGGCAACAGAGATTTATGGCCAACCATCGCTATCTTTTCTGGTCAGGCACCAGCTGGTGGGTTATGCCTGCTGCTGGCTGATCATTTTATGGGAGCTCAGTTTTCCGCTACTCTTTTTAATTTCGGCCCCATATGCACTGATATGGCTGATATTAGGCGTCATCTTTCATTTATCCATGGCAGTGATTATGGGATTAAACACCTTCATGATGGCCTTTCTGATTTCCTACCCCCTGTTTTATTATATCCTGGTCTCCCTGTAAACCATTCAGTTTGCCGACCGGTAGAAAATTGCAGCAGGTGAGCGTACGTGTTAACAAAGAAGGGAGCCCATTTCGAATGAAGCCCCCTTGTTTGTGTATAGAGATTGTGTGTGAATTACAATACGATACTGTCGATTGCCTTGTCCAACGCTGTTTCCTGGAATTCAGCCATGGCAAAACCTTCTGCCCGGACAATCGTTACATCCGTAATACCTATAAAACCTAAAATGGTTTTCACATAAGGAGTCACAAAATCATACGCCACAGCATCACCTGAACTGTAAATACCACCTGTAGTGACCGCGATATAAGCTTTTTTACCGGTCAACAGGCCTACAGGGCCTTCAGCAGTATACTTGAACGTAATGCCTGCACGGGCAATATGATCGAAATATGATTTCAGTACAGATGGGATACTGAAATTATACATTGGCGCACCAATCACCAATACATCAGCATCCATGATTTCCTGAATTGCTTCATTGGAATGACGGATAGCTTCTTTATTGGCATCCGTATGGTTTTCTGCCGGGGTAAAAAATGCGTTAAGGTGTGCTTCCTCCAAATGTGGGAAAGGTCCGCTGGTTAAATCTCTCAGCTGTACAGCAGCTCCCGGATCTTTTGCTCTAAGTTCTTCGATAATTGCGTTTGACAATTTAATGCTGTTCGATGCTTCGCCCCTTGGACTGGAAATGATGTTTAAAATCTTTGACATGATATATTTATAATTTATTCCGATGTGTTTAACGGCGCTAAATTAGGGGATAGAAAAGTGCGGGGTCTTGATGTATGGTAATAAATCATAGCATTGAGAATTCTGTAGCAATTATTATTTTGCCAGAAAAAAGAGCATGGGCAAATATCAGCAGGAATGGAAACAAACAATGCAAGGCAATCCTGAATTTGAGGGATGGAAAATACGTGCAAGTGGTGGAGATCTGCTGATTGTTGTTCCGGAAGAAACAGATATGGATCTCTTAAAAATACAGTTCTCCAGCCTGATTTCCCCCATTGCCCCACTGATTAAATCGCCGAAGGCAAGGCTTAAATTCTATGTCGGAAATTCCGATCAGGCAGATTTCATATTTACCCTCAACTGATCCCAGGCAGGAAATAAACCATCTTCTTTTCGTGTTATATATAATTATTCTAAATAATAACGATATATTTGGCAAAATTCTTCCGGGATTTGCTGAACAAAACGGAACATATTGCACCTGAACCTGCGAATGGCAGTTTGAATGAAGAATCATTTGCTCTGCTGTACAGGCAATATGCTGCTTAGTGTTTGCGTGCCGCACAGGTATATTCCGGTGACGGGGAATTGGCCAAAGAGACCACATAAAGTCTTGAATATTGAATAATAGTATTTACCATGTTAATAGAAGGAGAGCAGCATTTCAAACAATTATTTGATGACCATTACGCCCAATTGTGCTCCATCGCTTTTTCTATTGTTAAAAGCCATGAAATAGCAGAAGATATTGTACAAAACTTCTTCCTGAAAGTATGGCACAATAGAATGCAGATCGACATCGTTTACAGCTTCAAAACCTACAGCAGTAAAGCGGTGTACCTTTTATCACTCAACCAGATCAGGCAAAATATCCGTGCGCTACCATTAACGGACATGGAAGAATTTCCGGAAATCGTGTCCCCCTCGCTCGATAGCAAGATAATTGGCGCACAGGAAAAAGAATATATGGAGCTGATGAATACAATTGAAGTTGTCATATCCCAGCTGCCCTCCAAAAGCCAGATGATTTTCAAGATGGCACATTATCAGCAGATGCGCCATGCAGCCATAGCCGAGCAGCTAGGCATTTCCGTCAATACCGTCAAAGTACAAATGTCCCGTGCCTATAAAACAATACGCTCCCAAATCAGTCAAAAGGATCTTCCCTATTTCCTGGTGCTCTTCGCGCCTGCACTGTTTTAAAATTATTTAGATTATTTACAAATAATTGTAATACCATATTAAATCCTGGTGTCTATATAAACAGAGCTTAACCGCAGACCTTAAGAATGACTGACAAAGAAGAACTGATTTTTATCTTATTAAATAATTTAGACGAAGGGGATTTCGACACACTGATCTCTCCGGAACATTCCCCGGGAAAGGACTTCCTGATACAGGAACTGATTCTCCGGGACGAAAGATGGGTTTCCCTTATGCCACTCCTGGAAAGTTATTTACAGGAACAGCGCAAAACTACCCCCTATTTTCAGCGCAGAAAGGCCGTTGCCTGGAACATCCTTCAGCAACAGATACAGGAGCCTATATCTCAATTATCCTGGTACCATAGCATTTCAGGATATGCGATGCGCATCGCTGCGGCAATTGTGCTGATTGGTACCTCAGCATTTTTTTATACCCGCAATTACGAACCTAACCGCTACACAAAAGCTTATGCATTCTCCAATACCTGGAAAAGCAGGGAGACAGGCAGTGCTATGATCCTTCTGCCGGACAGTACCCGGGTATGGCTCAATAAAAACAGTTCTGTTTCGTATATAAAGTCTGATGAAGTGAAGGTAAGACAGGTCCGTATGACAGGCGAAGCATATTTCGAAGTGAAGAGCAGCAAAGAAAAGCCATTTGAAGTCATCAGCGACCAGGGTGTCATCAGGGTTACCGGAACACATTTCTTTACGGGGAAAGACCGGGAAAACCATAATTTCTACGTCGACCTCCGGGAGGGAAAAGTATCTTTTCAGGCCTATGGCTTCCTGCCACAGCAGGTCAGCCTCTCCCCCAGACAAAAGCTTGTTTACCTTCCCAGGGATGGCAATGGCAAATACCAGCTGGTCAGTTCAGCGAAAACAGAAGCTTATTTATGGTTACGAAAACCCCTCTATTGTAAAGAAATGCCACTTCCTGAGCTGATCAGCCAGATGGAGGTCTGGTACGAGACCAAAATTACACTTAGCGGCAGGGCATTGCAGCACCTTCATTTTTCAGGCACTTTATCTCCGGAGGATTCCCTGCAGCACAACCTGGAAAAATTGAGCTGGACATCCCCTCTTACGATCACCAAAAAAAACAATCAGTATCTCATAAAATCTAAATAACAATCCTTTTACAACTCTTATTATATGATCACTTGGCACTTTAACACAAGCACCAGGAAGGGACTCCTTATGCGTATATGTACCCTTTACGCGATAGGAATACTCCTTGTCTGCTTCCCGAATCTCGATGTCTATGCACAGAAACAAACTTACGAAATCAATGTCTCCCAGCAGAAGCTTGGCGCAGTCCTGAAACAGCTCTCGGAAAGCGAGGGACTCAAATTCTTCTATAATCATGAAGAGGTGAACCTCGATGAGCCTGTTTCCTTAAAGATAAAAACCAGCGATATTTCCCTGCTCCTGAACCGCTTACTTTCCTCCAGATACGATTGGAAGGTGATCCAAAACTCCGGCGAAATCCTGATCAAAAAGAAGCAGGAACAGCAGAAAAAGAAACAGTTCAGCATCCAGGTGCAGGACAATGAACAGCAGCCACTGGCTGGTAGTTCAATCTACTTTCCTCAGCTAAAACGTTCCATCTATACCGATCAGCATGGTCGTGCCACTTTGTTTGTTTCAGCTGATCAGTCTCCGGATGAACTCAGCTATGAGATATCCCATGTAGGCTTCACAAAAGCGGAAGCCAGGGTTCAGGCAGGACAAACAGCCCTTACGGTACTTCTGCCGCAGCAGGAAGAACTGACTGAAGTGGTCATTGATGGTTACCAGAGCCGGGATGCCCGTATGCTGGCCAGTTCAACGACAACGATTAAAGGAAATCGTATAGTGATGGACGGCTACCAGAGCATAGACAAAATGTTACAGGGGCAGGTTCCGGGTTTGATGGTCATGAACAGTTCGGGAAGTCCAACGGCTAATCCGCGTATCCGCCTGAGAGGGGTTTCCACCCTACTTGGCAATGGCACCCCCTTATGGGTTGTGGATGGGGTGATTTGGGAAGAACCCGTTAGCCTGAGTAACCAGGAGGTGAATAACTTGGTGGCCACCACACAATTGAGCCGTCTGGAACAATTGGGAACTGAATCGCAGTTAAGTATACTCGGCGGTGCTATCGCCGGACTCAATCCCCAGGATATCGCATCAATCACTGTGCTTAAGGATGCCTCCGCTACAGCGATCTATGGCACGCGCGCAGCAAACGGAGTGATTGTCATCTCGACCAAATCGGGCAAACAGGGCAGTCCGGTGATCAGCTACAGCGCCACTTTGGGGATTTCACGCAGACCACGGTATGAAGATTTCAACAGGATGGATTCCAGACAAAGGGTTGGATTTTCCAGAGAGGCTTACCAGGATGGATTATTGTATCAGAATATGCCTTTCAGTTATTCCTATGAAGGTGCATTGTTCAATCTCTTTGATCAGCAGATCGACCAGACGACCTTCAACAACCGTGTGGCGGAACTGGAAACAAAAAACACCGATTGGTTTAACCTTCTTTTCGAACCGGCCATCAACCAGAACCATTACTTAAGTGTATCCGGCGGCCGTGAAATGGACAGTTATTTCATTTCACTGGGATACGATAAAAACCAGGGAACGGCGAAAGGTGACGCGGCAGAGAAATACGCCGTAAGCCTGCGCCTGAAAAATCAGCTCCGCAAGAATATTTCCCTAAACAGCAGATTCAATTTTGCCAGCCGCAAAACGACAGGGTATTATGGCGTTAATCCGTTTGATTATGCACTGAATACCAGCAGGACATTGAATGCAGAGGAATACTACCCCACCCGTTATTCCCCGGCAAGTGAATACCAGGGACTGAGTTTACTGAACTACAATGTATTGAATGAGCTTAACAATAGCGGAAACGAAGCAAATGTGCGACAAATCAATGCCCAGCTGGAACTGAATTGGGACCTCACACCGGCATTTCGTTATACAGCCCTGGCAGCCATTGGCTTTGCAAACACAAAAAGCACCCGATATGCAGGTGAAGAAACCTATTCTATGGCCCTGATCAGGGGATATGATTACGGATCGGTCGCTGCCGGAAGTGCTGAAGAACTTGCGTCGAAGCTTCCTTATGGAGGTGTGCTCTATTATGATGACCTCAACAATCTCAACTACACGCTGCGCAATACGCTGCAATACAAACAAAATCTGGGAGAAAATGGCAAACACCTGCTGAATGCCATGGCGGGAATTGAAACCCGCTCCAATCAGTATGATGGATTCTATTCCAGGGAATGGGGATATTTTCCAGGAAGAGGGAAGAGCATTTCCTATGAGTATAACCCCTCTTCCACAAGCACCACACTTACCGGCTCCACCTACGGTTCCTCACTGGGAAAACACAATGCTTCCCTGCGGGACAACCTGTCAAATAACTTATCCCTCTTCTCCACTTTCGCTTACAGTTACGACAGAAGGTATATCATCAATGCCAACATCCGCACAGATGCCTCGAATCGTTTCGGTCAGTTTACCAATAACCGTTTCCTCCCGGTATGGAGTATTGCGGGACGCTGGGCATTACATGAAGAGAAAGCATTCAGAAAGCTGGGCTGGCTCAGCGACCTGAGCATCCGCGGATCTTACGGACACCAGGGGAATGTGGTACAGCAGGTAGGGCCTGAATTGATCGCCGCCTATGGCAACAACATCGTAGATCCGGTTTCCGGTCAGTACGTCCTCAATATCAGCAGCCTTCCCTATCCTGACCTTCGCTGGGAGAAAACCGTAAGCAGCAATATTGGGTTGGATATTGCGGTCCTGGATCACCGCTTCGGACTTTCGGTTGATTATTACAAAAAAAATGGCAAAGATATCATCTTCCAGGTACCGACTGCATTTGAATATGGCGTACAAACCGCCTATAAAAATGGAGCAACCCTGAAAAACGAAGGGGTTGAACTGATGTTGCGTGCGACCGCTATCCAGCGGAAGAACTTTAGCTGGACCATTTCAGCAAACCTGGCCCATAATGTCAACCGCGTGTACCATGCCGGAGCATTGAATACCTATGCCGATTACCTCTCAGGAAATACCTTTGTAGATGGCGAATCTGCCGGAACATTTTACTCCTACAAATTTGTTGGACTGGATGGCACGCAGGGGCTCCCGCTAATTGATAAGGTCAATACCAATCTATCAGACGAAGACCTTCTTCCATCGGACTTTCTTGTCAAATCAGGTCGCAAAGACCCGCTGTTTACCGGGGGACTGAACATGTCAGTACGCATTAAGAATTTCAGTTTTGACGCCTCTTCTGCCTTTAATCTTGGGCAGCACAAACGACTGAACAATCTTTATAAAAGCACACAATACCTTCCTGCCCCGGATCAAAACCTGGATACACAATTACTGGAGCGCTGGCGCCAGCCCGGCGATGAGGCTTTTACCAATACTCCCGCCTTCATCAAAGTAAATGACTTTGCGGTAAGCAGTGTACCCCTACCCACCGCTGCAGGCACCTATGTGAGTCTGTACGATATGTACAACCAGTCTGACCTCCGTGTGGTAAATGCCAGTTTCTGGAGGGTTAGGCAGATCGGCGCCAGCTATAACTTTAACCCGGAAGTAACCCATAAATTGCACCTGCAATACCTACAGCTTGGATTTCAGGTCTACAATCCGTTCATCCTGAAAAATAAGGCCTGGGGATCTCAGGATCCTGAACAGGGAAACACCGGCAGTACCGCTCAACCGATTACCCCAAGTTATAATTTCACTATCAAAGTAGGCATCTAATTCTTCTATACATGAAACCGATTTATAAAATATTCGCCCTTACATGCCTTGTCATGCTCCTGGGATCCTGCAAAAAATTTCTGGAAGAAAGCTCCCAGGATGAGCTTGTTCCGAAAACAACCAAAGAATTCAATGAACTCCTGATGGGCAGTGGTTATCCTTTACTATCGGGAGCCAGCGTGGGTGACCCGCCATTAAATGCCCTGACCACCCTCATGGACGATGATGTAGAGGGGATTGCCCCGCGAACCTCGACCTCCGCACGCACCTTGTCTTATCGATGGGGATTTACCTGGCAACCCGATTATTATTCCGCATATGTAAACGGAGACAACACTTCGGGATCGAACCCATGGGCTTCCTTCTATAACCGGATCCTGGGATGCAATATTGCATTAAAATATGCCGACGGATCTACAGGAACCGATAATGATAAAAACTACCTCAAAGGTCAGGCCCATGTGCTGAGGGCATATTACTATTTCCAGCTGGTGAATTTATACGGCTGGCCTTACAATGACCCTTCAAAATCTCCTCAGCGCGAACTTGCAGTCCCGCTCATCCTGAGTCCTGATCTTCAGGATGCGGGAAGACCAAGGAACACCGTACAGGAAGTATATGAGCAGATCCTGAAGGATATCAGCTCAGGCATCCACTTCCTGGAAGGCACAACCAATAACGGGGGATTATTCCGCATAGGCCTCCCTGCGGCTCATTTGCTGGCCTCCCGTGTGTACCTGCACCTGGAAAACTGGCAACAGGTTATTGCACATGCAGATGCTGTGCTGGAAACCAAACCCGGTCTGCTGAACTTACAGGGCTTTACGGCAGATGCAACCACCAATAATGTCATTGTCAGTACAAAGAATCCGGAAACCCTATGGATATTCGGAATCACCACCGAAGTTCAGAGCGGAGACCTGGCCACCAATACCACCATGTTCAGCTTGTCGGCATCCCTCGCAAACAGTTATACTACTGCAGATCTGCGCTGGAATACCTATATCAGAAAAACTACGGGCAGATATCTGTACAGTGCCGTAAAATGGGCCAGCCGCTCCGCACCAGGAAAAGCATGGCGAACTGCTGAAGCCTATTTGAACAGGGCTGAAGCTTATCTGATGCTCAGCAAGAGCGGACAAGGCGGACTTTCTTCAGCACTTAGTGACCTGAATACCCTGCGCAGGAACCGTTTTGCACCTGCAACCTATACAGATGTGACCTTTACCCATGCAGATGAGGCACTGGCTTTCTGCAGGGAGGAACGAAGAAGGGAACTTTGTTTTGAAGATCAGCGCTGGTTTGACCTGCGCCGTTATGGCATGCCAGCCATTGAACATATCTGGTACGAGCCTAATGCTACACGTTATGTACTCACCGCAAAAGATCCTGCATATGTGCTCCCAATTCCGGATAATGTATTGCTGAACAATCCACTGCTGACCCAAAATCCGCTTGCCGCTGCACGGACAGGAACAGCGGTCAACTAAACCACGAAAGAAAGATGAAACCGGCCAGATGAAGAAGCGTCTGATCGCTTCATCGCCGTTAAAAACAATTATATGCTGATGAAACCATCATAAGCTTACTGCTTACAAACCATAATGAATAAGCTTATGATAGCTTCATGACCTTTAAAAAACAATATTCACTGATGAAAAAATATATCAATTTAATACTATTTGCCGGAGTGCTTGCCCTACTGTGCACTGCCTGCAAGAAAGAAAAAAACCTGGAGCCAACCGAGCCTCAGTCCTTTTATCAACTTCCGCAGGGCAACCAGGCCTATGATGACGTGTTTGTGAAATTCCATCAGGACTATGGCACTTATTTCCTGTACAGGTTTTCGGACAATGATTTCAGGTGGAATGGTACCTCCCGTTTATTGTACATGGCCAAAAATGCTGAGGAAGAACAAATCATGACTGCCTATAATTTTATCAAACAGGCTTTTCTGGATGACTATACCGCAGAAAAACTGAGGCAACTGCTGCCTTACAAAATACTGCTATCCTCCGGCATTCATCAACTGACAGTCAACGCCAGTAAGCCAACAGGATATGATACCCTGGCTACAAACATAGGGATGTATACCGGAATCAACCATGTCACCTTTGGGTATACCAATGCCACGCTATCGGCAATGACAGCGGCACAGAAACTGGAAGTACAGGCCAACCTGCATAAATCTTTTTTCAGTTATGCTTTAAGCCGCGAAAAAATCACTGTTCCGGCAGCATTTACAGCACTTTTCAATGCGACAGGAAATTCAGCAACTGCTTACAAAAGCCTGGGTTTTCTGGAATTTCAGCGTTCTTACACAGTGAACATGGACTTTACAGCTTATATCTATAATGCACTGAGATACAATGAAAGACAATTTTCAGCCCTGTACCTGACCGCCGCATTTGACGGAAGCGGATTGGTGGCAAAAAAGTATGCCCTGGTGAAACAATACCTGCAGGCAGAATGGAATATAGATACAGAAATTATTGCTAACCGTGGCCTGTAAAAGAAAAACATACCTGATTAAAGTAGCGGCAATCCTGATGGCACCGCTACTCTTAGGCTTTATGGGAACAGATGATCCGTATGACATTGCGGCCCTGCGCAGGATCTATCAGAAATCTGCCGACCAGTGGCCGAAAGCAGATATTGATTCAGGAATCAGGTATAAGGAACTTGGTGTGTTGCCAGCAGCCCCGATCCAGGCCAACGACCCAAAGTACAAAGCGCTGATTGATCTGGGAAAAAGGCTTTTCTTTGATCCGCGTCTCAGTGCTTCCAACCAGATTTCCTGCTCCTCCTGCCACGACCCGGACATGCACTGGACGGATGGAAGGATCCGTGCTATTGGGCACAACCACCGTTCGGGTAACAGGAATACGCCCGGAATTTCTTTTGCCTGGGCGAATGAACTGCTTTTTTGGGATGGCCGGGCACTGTCCCTGGAAGAACAAACCATGGGCTCCTTATCCAACCCCAAAGAGATGAATGCCGACCTGAAGTCCCTGCCGGCAAAGCTTCAGGCTATTCAAGCCTATCAACCCTATTTCAGGGCTGCCTTTCAGACTGACCGTCCGGATATAGCACAGTTGGTGCATGCCATAGCCACATTTGAGCGCAGCATTAAAACACCCCGCAGTGCATTTGATAAGTTCATCCAGGGGGATAGTGCGGCATTAAGCAATGAACAGGTACTCGGACTCCACCTCTTCCGGACGAAAGCCAGATGCATCAACTGCCATAATGGCCCCCTCTTTAGCGACCAAAACTTTCATAATATCGGATTTTCCCTGTATGGAGAAGCAAAAGAAGATCTGGGGCGGTACCAGGTGAGCCATAACCCGGAGGATGCAGGGAAATTCAAAACACCCTCGCTAAGAAATGTGGTCCGCACCGGGCCGTGGTTACATAACGGGATGTTTCAGGACCTCCGCGGACTGGTCAATACTTATGACCGGGGGATGCCGCATCCCAAAAGAAAGGATCATCAACTGGCCGACCCACTGTTTCCGGAAACGTCAGTACACCTGAAACCTCTTCATCTCAGTATCAGGGAACGTGAGGCGCTACTTGCTTTCCTGGAATCTATCAGTACACTTCCTTATCCGGTAAACCGGCCGGAAATTCCAGGCCTGAAATAAATACGGGAGATGGCAACAAAAAAAAGACCCTTCCGTATTGGTGGCTATAGCTGAACCAATACGGAGGGGTTTGTTGATTAATTCGGGAGGAATACCAGAAGCATTCCATTCGCGGTTGATGTACGGTCAATCAGGGTTTCAACAACTTACCTTTAACCAGATATTTTACGGTCAGGAAGAAAGTAATCGCAATCAACACGGTCAGGAAAATCAGCAGAAATGCCGCAATACCTTCTACCAGAGGACTATGACTTATGTTCGCATACCTGAGTGCCGCATTGGCCAGGGCCCCTGCCGAGAAACATGATCCCCACCAGGATACCATAAATGGAAGTCCTTTTTTAAAGACAAAGAAGAACAGCACCACGAAGATAAAGAGTCCGAAAAAGAAAATTACGGAAGCAAACATATCTACCTGTGGTACCTGACTCATATAGGTAAGGAATCCGATCTCAAAGGGTGCACACATCAGCAATAAGGTAGGAACCAGAAAGGTAACCACGGGTTCACGGTGGATGAGCCTGTAGCTGATCAGGACAAAGAATACGAAAACGTAAACGATACCCAGGGAGAAGAGAATCAGGTCAAAATCGTGCGTAAACCAGTCCCATTTAAGGGCAGCACCCGCAGTGGCAGTGTTGAGCACTGTTAAACCCGGAATTAATGTTGGGGGAACAGCATCTGTAATTTTTAACTGCCCGCGGTACAATCTTGAAGTGAGGATATACATAAATACCAGTCCCCCGACAGCACCCACCACCCATACGCCACGAGCCACGACCATGGAAAAGGGAACGGTTAATGAGGCCAGTAATACGGCAGAGATGAAAAATGTACCCAGAAAATTGGCAGCAATAGGATTGTTCAGCTCTGCTTTTACTTTTTCAGGATACCGGTACATTTTTAGCCCATAGCTCACCATCAGCATCAGGAAGGCTGTCCAGGCAATAAAAGTAACCGTATTTGACACGGCGATAGGCATTCCAAAAAGTGCTGCCGACTGTTTCCAGGCTACGCCCAGACCAGCTAAGGCTACGGTGGAACCAAATAACCCCACGGGCAGGTATTGTAGCGGGTTTTCTACCCGAAGTGTTTGTACAGGAGTTTCTTTGAAAACCTGCTCATTCTTTTCTATGATATTATTTACTGCTTGCATCTTGTTATACGTTTAGAATCTGATCTGTAATTGCGTAAGGAATCTGTTAGAATTGTATTGTGTGGTATTCTCGATATTATGGTCATAGCGGTCCATGACTACCCCGAACTGGAGACGCAAGGCATATTGTTCGGCGAAATCAACACCGACCATAGGTACATACTGCTGCCTTACATTGCCATCTCTTTTGAAATTGGGATCAAAGTATTCATACTTGAAAGAAGCTTCGAAGCCTTTTACCTCCTTGCTGTTCACTTTATACATCACACTAGGGAGAATATAGGCCCCGCGCATCATATAATTTGATACCGATGTGCCGGCAATATCCTGGCTGAAAAATAAGCTCTGGTTATTTCCCTGCTTGAATTCAGATTCTACTTCCAGGTGGAGACGGTGACTAAGCTGACGCTCGAAGTTTACATCGGCACCCCATGCGGAAATGCTGGCTCCATATTCCTTTCCAAGACCACCATTGATACCGACCTGCAGGTTCTTACTGAAGTCAACCTCCACCCTTGCAGGGAACTGTTTCCCATTGTCATCATCGGTAAAATTATTCCTTCTGTTCCCGTTGAACACTCCTGCGAAGTACTTGATCGGGATGTCACCTGCTTTGACCTGCCCCATGATACTTAGGCCCATCTGGTAATTCATCCATCCGTTTTCATCAAATGCGGTATACTGGTTACTGAAGTCGAATGATTTGAGAAAATCTGTCGCTACATCATCCTCTCTGCCGAAGTTTGGTCTGAAGACCCCCATCCGGACATTGAGGTAGGGATTTAGGTGGTATGTTGCATAGGCGTATTCAAGGACTTTACTGGTGGGTGTTCCTTTGAAATCACCAAAGTTTACCCTCACATAAACATCCAGTTTTTCGGATATATCACCTGCGACATACAAACGTGCATTGGGGATCGTAAAGGCATTATCGGCGAACTTATCATTTAAGTTACTGTGCTGCAAACCATCAATATCGATATGTTTATTGAAGGTTGCATTATACCGCGTCCGGATTGTTCCTCCGATCGCTACTTTTTTCAATACCCTCAACAATGGCTTTGCCAGGGTATCAGCCGATACAGATTTAGGGTCTGCGGCTGGCGTCACCTTCTGGGCACTGACACCAAACGAGGCAAGTGTCAGCATACCCATAATGACTATGATTCTATGTTTCATCTATTTATGATATTATTTTTAATGGTCGGACGGAACCTTCGCTAATTAAAATAATGGCTGTTTGCTGTGCCTGTCATTATTTTAATTGTGCCGGGTTCATAAAAATTTACATGTAAACAAATTGTACACATTCAGCTTTTGCGATGAATGAGGAGAGCCTTAACGTTAATCGCAATAAAAAGCAGCCGATTAATCCCACAGCTTAGCTGCGTCTTCAAGGACCGGCCCTGCAGCAGTTTTAATCAGCACTTTGGCCGATGCAGCATATTCTTTCATGGCTACACCACCCTTAGCGGTATTGATTTGAACATCTAAACGTACAGTGGAGATGTCCTCCATCCTGTCCAGCAGATTCTTAGCTGTTTTTACACTTAGTATTTCCGGCACTTCGATGAGCAAATCAAGGTCACTGCTTTCTTTTAAGGTGGGCATCCCTGTTGCCAGTTCAAACCCGGTACTTCCTGTGGGTCCCCATTTGAAACCCATATTTTTCATCAACTGAATCACATGTCTCAAGGAGCGGATCGTTTCCGGTGGGGATAGGTCATATGCCGCCTTCCAGTTTCGTTCCTCAGTCAGGGAGAAGGGAGTAATCACCTCCTGGACAATACCTTCCGGTAACCAGCAGGCCATACGCTGACCACGCTGAGCTCCCCGGATGCCCACAGGGATCATTCCCTGGCGCATTTCCGCCCTGCGCACGACGACAAAAGCTGCGCGTATGAGGGATGTTTGTGCCCATTCCGGAAATGGAAGATCTGCCACCAGATCTTCCATTGAACGAATCTTAAGCAGATAATGGGGCTTTAGGATTAATTCCACTGCGCTGCAAGTTTTTCCCTAACCAGATTAGAGTATACCCTACCGTGTTTTAAGGCCGGTACAGTTTGTAAACGGCGGCTTAAAGTTCCGTCGGCAGCATCAATAGCTTTTGCCAGCTCTGCTCCTACTTTTTGCACATCACTGGCAGCAGGTGCATCGGCATTTACCCCTTCAATCAATTCTTCCAATGCACCCAGGGTGTAATAGTTATTGATATCATATGCCATTGCAGGTACTTTTTTGGTTGCTTCTTCCAGCTCTGCGATGGTACGTTTGGTGATACGTGCGGCAGACTGTTTAGACATCGCCTGAACGTTAATTTCCTTGTCGTTCAAGGCAATCAGCCGGCTGGATTGCAAGCCATGCGTTAAGAAGGCACCTGAAATTGCATTCCCTACAATGATACCTGTTACGGTATGACCGGCAAGCCTTGCGGTAGCATACGCATCAGCGCTTGCTGCGCAGGAATAATGAAGTCCCAGTAACTCTTCGTTGTATCCATAAGCCTGGCTGGGCACATCGATCAGCGCTACAAGATTTCTTTTTACCGCTTTGTCTTTATCTTCCTCGATAGCCTCACGGATATATTTCGCCAGTACCCATCCTTCCTGCAGACCCACTTCACCTTTGCCTGCGCGTTGGTAACGGTTATCCGCATTGGGAACTACAGCCAGAAACATAGTCGGCTTGTTATTGAATTCCACATTTGCCACCAGCACACTTGGGAGATAGCTCAGGGAAGCTGCATTACCGGTAAAAGCATTAAACCAGGTGCGGCCACGGCTTGGAGTTTTGGCATCCTTCATTTCAGGAAGTGCAGCAGTAGTAGGATCTGCCAATAAAGAAAGTACAGTTTCCCTGGTGTTTCTTACTTTAGGATCAAGACGGTTAATTAACGACAGGTAGCGGTCGATTTGCTGGGTACGCGGTGTAGTTGGTGTTTTATCAATCGCCGTTTGAATAGCGGCTTTGAAAGTATCCACATCATCTGCGATCAATTGGTCAATCAGTCCAATTTCTGCACGTGCGTTACCACCTATCGTATCCCAGATCAGTCTGCGGTCGCGGGAGTTAAACTCTTCCACACCAGCCTCCTGTTCAATCACTTCCGGACCATTGAATCCAAACCTTGCCGTATTGGTCATGATCAGCTCTGTACACAAAGCTGCTGTGATAGACATCCCGCCGAAACATCCCACATTACCTGGGATCAGTCCGATTACCGGAACAAATTCCCGTAAGGCCACAATGGCAGACTGGATTTCAGAGATAATTAACAGTCCGTAGTTGGCTTCCTGCAAACGTACCCCACCTGTATCAAAAATGATAACCGGCACTACTTTCTTGCCATTTTTATTATCCGCCAGCACCCGTTCCAACGCGCCTGCGATTTTACTTCCGCACACCTCACCAATTCCACCACCCTGGAAAGCACCTTCAATAGACAGCACTACGGCATCCTGACCGTTCAGCTGACCTTTCAGGATCACCATGCCATCGTCACTTTCCGGCACAATACCCTGTGGAGCAAGGTGTGGTGATTCCAACTGATCGAATGGACCTAACAATTCTCTAAAACTTCCTGTATCTAATAGAGCTTCGGCGCGTTCGCGGCCTTTAAGCTCAATAAAACTTGTACGCATAAAACTATTTTTAATAATGAATTTATTTCTGATTTGCAATTTCGAGTGCCTGGGTCAGGCGCAGACTGACTACACCTGGAGTAGCCCCAAAGTCGTTGATTGTGACCTTCGCATCGATATCATTGCTGCTGATGAAGCGCTCGAAAACAGCCTTCCAGATCGACTCAAAACCTTCTGATGCCGTACGAACGACAAATTCTGTAGTCTTGTTATTTCCCGGTTCTATTAATATTTCCAGGTCGCCTGAACCGACAACTCCTGTATGTGCCCTCTGGCTGATTTCTTTGCCGGCAGGGAATGTATATGAAAATGTTTCCATTATGAATTGATTTTAAAATGTTGTGTTATTTTTTTGATGAAGATGGTGGCGGCCAACAGATCGGCGCTGCCACCGGGCGACACCCAGTGTGTAGTGATATAAGTATCCAGTACATGGTAAGCCTTCCAGTTCGCGCCCCTGCCCAATCCTCCTTTACTTAAGATGGAGGCAGCCTGCTGCTGAATTTCAGACAGTACCGTCATGTCACTTCGGTGAAGGATACAGGTATCGTCCACTACAGACATCAGGGAGAGCAGGACATTCAGGTTTCTGATTTCAGGACTTTCCCCCCGGAAACTTTCCCAGGCAGGAATAGCGGTATCGCGTAAGGAAGGGAAACCCGCTGCAGCTTCTTCACGGGCACTGCGTACCTGATAAAGCTTGCGGACTTCCGTTCCATGGGTATACTGAACAGGCATATAACGATCAGTATAAGAAGCAATTGATCCTGCCGTACGCAGGATATCTTCAGCGGAGATCTCCCCTGTTGGTTGCGACAGTAATACCGAAGCTGCCCCGGTGAGTAAACCCAACGCCCAGATGGCGCCTTTATGGGTATTCACATTTCCTGTGGCTTCCAGCATTTGCTCTTCCCCATACCGGCCGATGGCTGCCAGTCTGGCCCTCAGATCGGGCGAAGGCTGTTTGCGATAAGCCGCCAGGGCCATTTCGTGGAAACACGTTTCCAAAGACTGCGCTGACTTTTCCATCAGTGCAAGGGTTAAATCGTGGTGGGTACCATTATTATTGCAATCCACCAAACCCGGTTTGGGTGTCAACCGGACCTCTTCTGTTAATGCTTCCACAGCAAACTGAGCTAATTTCTGTGCGACAACTTCTGCAATGACTTCTTTTACTGATACTTTCATTTTACTGAATATTTACTAAAGGATTAAGCTTTACTGGTACTGATCCGCTTTAATTGAGGAATCGAGCCTTCAGGTATCCTGCTGATGATTTGCAGGCCCTTCCGGTCAGCTTTATCGTGGTGACTACCAGTTTTTGAATTTCGCTGGTGGGTTATACAATCCGCCCGATTGCTCTACCAGGTCCTGTACATTCTTCGCCGCCAGCAATGATCTTTTAGCCTGTGTACGTTGAATACCCAAATCTTCAGGATAAGCGACGATCCCTCTTTCACGCAGTGACTTAATGGTAGCTGCATTCACTTGCTGACCTACAGGAGTTACGCCGGCAACAGCGGATAAAGCATCCCTGCGTTCCTGCTCACCTTCGGCTTTATAGATATAGGCTACACCTTCTTCGGTTACCACGTGCGACACATCATCGCCATAGATCATCACCGGTGCAGTTGCGAGGCCAGATTGTTTAGCCACTTCAACAGCATCGAGGGTTTCCACGAAAACCGGTGTATTCCCGTTCTGGAAAGTCTCCACTGTTTGCACGACCAGCTTACGGCCTTTGGCCAAAGGATCATTTGAGGTCATCAGGTCCAGCCATGCTGCTGAAGAATGTCTTCTCCCACGGGGATCATGTCCCATATTCGGTGCACCACCAAATCCGGCAAGTCTTCCTGACACCACCGTTGAAGAATTCGCATTCCTGTCCATTTGCAGGGTTGAACCCACGAACATATCCAGTGCATACTGACCGGCTACCTGTGCATAAGCACGGTTTGAGCGGAGTGAGCCGTCTTTTCCTGTAAAAAATACATCGGGGCGTGCTGCAACATATTTCTCCATCCCTACTTCGCCACCAAAACAGTGTACCGTATCTACCCATCCGGCTTCAATTGCAGGAATAAGTGTTGGGTGGGGATTTAAAACCCAGTTGGTAGCGATTTTGCCTTTCAGGCCTAAACTTTGCGCATAGGTTGGCAGTAACAGTTCAATTGCGGCGGTATTAAAACCGATCCCATGGTTAAGGGATTTTACCTGATGTTTCTCGTATACCCCTCTGATGGTTAACATACCGATCAGAATATGGAGTTCCGTAATCAGTTTGGGGTCGCGTGTAAATAATGGTTCCAGCTGGTAATTTTCTTCCGACTCCACCACGAAATCTACCCATGATGCCGGGATATCTACCCTGGGCAATACATCTACAATTTCATTCACCTGAACGATCACGATACCATCTTTAAAAGCGGCGGATTCCACAATTGCCGGAGTTTCCTCGGTATTCGGACCGGTATACAGGTTACCAAAGCGGTCGGCTTTATCTGCGGCAACCAATACCACATTCGGGATCAGGTCTACAAATAAACGTCCGTATAATTCCAGATAGGTATGGATCTCTCCTATTTTCAACGTACCATCTTCCAGCATTTGTGCCACGCGAAGACTTTGGGGTCCGGCATAAGAAAAATCCAGCCGCTCTGCAATTCCTTTTTCGAAGATATCCAGGTGATCTGCCCTGGAAACGCTGGACATGATCATGTGTAATTTATTTACCTTTGCAGGATTCACCTGGGACAGTGAAGCCGATAAAAACGACGCCTGCTTCTGGTTATCTCCTTCCAGCACGACGCGGTCGCCCGGCTGAATTAAACTTTCGAGTGCTTCTACCAGATTTTCTTTTTTAAGTACCGCAGTTTGGGTTAAATGCGAAATACTTTTGATTCTACGGGCTTTTTCGTCCCGTTTTGTTGTCCATGATATAGTTGACACTTTTGCCTCCTTTTTTGATTATTTATTTGATAGTAATTCTATTCTTGTTGATTATTTTTCCATAGCCAGGCCACTTTCTCCAGTCCATTTTCTTCCATGGCGAGCACTGTTGCTTCGGGAAAAGTTTCTTCTGCTATTTTTGAGAGGACCCCGGAGGGCTCCATTTCGATAAAACACCTGGCTTCAAGTTCATAAAGCAGGCTGATCCCGTCGTACCACTTCACGGTCCTGGCCACGCTAATCCACAAATCCTTTTTTATGGCTTCGGCATTTCTGAGCAGGCGGCCGGTATGGTTGGAGAGATAGGGAATAAGCGGTTCGCGCGTGGTATAGCTGTCGATCTGTTCTTTCAGCGCCACCGACACGCTATCCAGCAGGACGCAATGGGAAGGAACCGACATCTTCAGCATTTTAGCCTTGTTGATTCCTGCCTCTTTCAGGGATTCGATAAAAACAGCCAGGCTTGCTGTCTCACCTGCCACCACCTGCTGAGTTGCTGCATTGATATTCCCCAGGTAAACTGTTGAATGGTTCCGGTTGTGTTGATCGATATACTGTTGCAGTCTGCCTGTGGTAAAGCCGACCAATGCTGCCATGCCATAATTTTCAGGGTAAGCCTCCTGCATTAATCTTCCTCTTAAGTCGACCAGCCGCAATGCCTGTTCAAAGGAAAGTACCCCACTGATGACTGCGGCGGAGAAGGCGCCAATAGAATGTCCTCCTACGAAATCTGCCGGGATTCCTTTTTCCAGCAACCTTTTAGCGGAAATTACTTCCATGATCAGCAGGCAGATCTGTACATACTGAGTGGACTGTAATTTCTCTTCCGTATCCAGATCATAGACTGGTTGTCCCAATACCTCCTCTGTTTTCGAAAAAATCGCTTTAACCGTTTGATCTGTTAAAGGCAGGTGGTGTAACATCCCTGGTTTTTGTGAACCCTGTCCCGGAAAGAGAAATACTGTTTTCATATGGTCGTTATTTTTTATCAGTATATAATTGCTTTTTAAAGGTGATGAAGCGATCATCAGCTTATTCACTACGGTTTGTAAGCAGTAAGCTGATGATGGTTTCATCAGGTGATCTGATGAGTTAATTGAAATGCTGTTGTAATCTATTGTTGTACATCTGTTCTTATTTACCTGTATCAAGGGAGGATCACTTGTTAATCTCATCAGGTGATCTGATGAATAATCCTCTAATTCTTGGATGAACCCGCTGTGTTTATACTATTCCTCCTTTTATATGCTTTTTCAAGCACTGATAGTTTATTCCTTTATTCTCGATATTCTACGCTTACTTTCATCAGGTGATCAGATGAATTAGCCTATAACGTTGTATTTTTATCTGTTAAACCATTCACTTAGCGAAAACTGGTTGTGATATTCCCTGCTGAATCTTAAATATATCCTTTAATGATTGCGGATCTACTCCTGGTGATGCATCTCTACGACCACTTTAACAGCTTTCCTGGGATCCTGATCAACAATGCAATCGAGTAATTTCTTGTGAAGGGCCGTAAAACGGTGTAATGGTATTTGCTGGGAATACGTGTCAGCGATTGATTTTTTTAGCTGCTGCTCAATGAAGGTTTTGTATAACTCTGTTAAGATGATATTCTTGCTGGCATCTGCTATAGCCATGTGAAAATTGATATCTGCTTCCAGCCAGTCCTGCAGGTTATTGTGATCGGCAGCTTTATTTCTGAGTTCCAATAAGCTTTTCATCAGGACAAGATCTTCCGCTGTGCGGTTTATAGCAGCTTTCTCTACAATCTTCATCTCCAGCAGTTCACGCACTTCCTGCATATCTGCCAGGCCGGCCGTCTGTAACCTCTTGGCCAGTGGTTCAGTCATGGCATTCTGCGAAGCAACAAAGGTCCCTATCCCCTGCTGAACCCGCAACATACCAGAATTTTCAAGGGTACGGACAGCTTCCCTGATGCTGGATCGCCCTACCCCAAACTGCTTCATGAGATCTGATTCTATGGGTAATTTCTGTTCCAGTTTGTATTCTCCGGATCTGATCATTTCGCTTAAACGCTGTGCGACTACCTCTGAGAGATTCTTACGGTCTATTAGATTTTCCATATGCTCGTCATATCATCTGACGAATCAAAGGTAAAGTACATTTACTTCTCCTGCAAGAAAAAAGAGATTTTTTTTTATTTTTACCTAAGTAACTGGATCAAAACACCTTATATTATTGAAATAAAATTCATCTCCAGGTCAGCTAAAAATTCAGCTTTCTTTTCCAGGAAATATTCTGCTTTCTGTGGGTTGTCTGTACAGCCTGAACATTCCAGGTTTTAAGGATTGGCAAAAAGAAAACTCAGGGACTGAAGCAATGGAGGTATGACAATTTCTTATTCCACCTTCCATTGCCGTATCCTGAGTTAATGAGCTACTGAATTTTGACACTGATGCCTCTGATCGTTTGCCATCCTTCCTTATCTGTGAGGCGGATCATGAAATGGTAATCACCGGTATCCACATTAGCGGGAACAGTCAGCTCCTGCTGAACAGTAAAAGTTTTCTGTCCGGTAGGGATTTGATACGCCTGGATCAACAGAAATGGATTTACTGCAACTTTAACAGGTTCCATTTCACATGAAGTGACTTCAGTACTGTGGGTATGGTGGTCGAAATTATGGTGGATATCGACACTCACCGATCCCAGTTCAACGTTATCACTCAGCACTGCCCTGAAGATAAATTTTTCGCCCCGTTTGATTACGCTGCACTGTTTAGGGAAAGCATCCGGGGCTGCTATAGAGATTTCAGGATAAGTGGTATCAATTTCATCCTGTTCATCTTTTTTACAGGCAGAAAAGAATACTGTCGCCAGCAGTAGCAGTGGCATTATTTTATTGATTTTCATGAGCATATATTTGTTCTTATTTTATTGTTGCGGGGAAAATCAGCAGCCCCATCCCCTGCTTTTCCGGCATTGGGATGGGGCTGCTGAAAGATTAATTCCTTCTTATAATTTATCGAAGTGTTCTTCTACTTCGACCTCTTTACCTGCCTGATCAACAACTTTCAGGTGAACATGGTAATGTCCGGCCGGAGCATCCGTTACATCCAGGTGTTTGTGTAAATTATAGGTCGTCTGTCCCACCATCGCTGCATCAGTAAATTCGAATTCCTTTTCAAAAGTACCACCATGGACTTCCACCACTACTTTTGCCAATTTATTCACTGCATTTACGGTCGCTTCCACATGGAGGTCATTTCCTGCGGTATTCAGGCCAACTTCGAAACCTGTTGCAGAAGGTAATGTAGGATCAAATTTAATTTCCAGGTCAGATTCCATTTCTGTGGTACGGCCTTGCTGGTCGGTCACCACCAGGTGAACATGGTAAGTACCCAGCGGGGCATCGGCAGGAACATCAAGATGCTGGTGAAACGCTGCATTTTTCAACCCCACTATTCCTTCTGTATACACCTCTTTAAATTCCCAACCTGCAGCGGCACCTTCAGGATGAATTTCAAGGGTTACACTGGCAAGGTTTGCAGTTGCCGAAACTTCTGCTTCCACATGGACATCATTTCCCTGATAGGCGATCTTACTGTTATTGGTTCCAATTTCCAGCCCGGAAATCTGTGGTGGCAAAGTCGCTTCCACATCATCATCTTTTTTACAGGAGGTAATGACAAAGCTGAACATCAGTAAGGCGATCATCGTTTTTGTAATCTTCATAGTTGTTGTTTGTTTATTATGTGATAAATTGTTTATATGCCTATATTTTTTTGTGTTTTAATGCTTAATCCTTCCACTGAACGGAACCTTCAGCGACAGGACGATATTACGTCCGGCCTCAGGAAGGGCAATGAGCCGATAGAAACTGGTATGATTTAAATACCTGGTATCCATCAGGTTCTGGACCTGCAGACTGAGCTGAAAGGCAGTTCCTTTCATTTTCAGCTGTGTGCCGGCCTGGATATTCAGCACCTGATAACCGGGAGTTTCACGCTCTGGCGGAACAATATTGTGCTGACTGGCCGTCAGCCTGTAATCGGCAGAGACATAAGTTCCCTTAAGGAAATCACCATCAGCGGGAGCATAAGTCAGGTTGAAAAGCGCTGAGGCTGGTGGGGAAAAGGGCAAGGTATATCCCTTTTTATCTCCCGATAACTGTGTGGCACTTAAATACTCCCCCAGGACTGTAGTGCTAAAGCTATTCGACAGTTTATATTTTACCTGTAGCTCAGCCCCGAAACGCTCTACCTTACTCTGGGCATATTGGAAAACCTGGTTTCCTGCACCATAGGTAAAATCATGTTCGGCCGTCGGATTCAGGTAGATATAATTCGGAAAATAATTATAAAAAGGGCTCAACTGGACAGACCAGCGTTCATCTGTCCATTGCAGGCTTACATCTGCCTGGTAAGATTGTTCAGGAGATAAAGCAGCGTTACCTTTTTCATAACTGAAATAGTGGTAGTTGACACCGTTTGCGCCCAGCTCTTTTGCGATCGGCATTCTGAAGCTCTTACCCATGTTGAATTTCAGGCTGAATTTTCCAGGGTTGTAATTGACGCCGGCCGACCATACAAAGCTGTTGAAACTACGTGAAAGTACATTCGCACGGACCAGGTAAGCCGTACTGCCCTCACCTGCAGGAGAGGGGAACCAGTCGGCATAGGGAGAAAGTTTCAGGTGCCCGTAATCGTAACGTGTGGCTCCATGGAGGATCCATTGCTCACTGAGTTTATACTTGTCATATAAAAATGAACCCGCTGTAAACTGTTCAAAGGCGGGTACCAGAAAGCTCCATCCGGCGATACTGTTCTGCTGGAACTCCGCATTCAACCCTCCGGTGATGCTGTGGTTACCGATCTGATAATGGTCGCGCAGGTTCAGGGAATAGACCTTTTTGTCGAATTCCCTCTCCAGGGTTGAAGGATCAGGCAGGGTATCCGGATATACCGGCGGCATATAACCATGGTTTACATACGCACTGTATTCCTGGCGGAAATTATGCTGGAAGCCCAGCTCCATCTCCAGTAAATGTCCGCTGAAATAATAGGATGTCCTGTTAATTATTTTGAGATGGTTCACTTCCTGTGAAGGCATGAGTATATCCGAAGCAGAGCGGTCATGAAGAAGGGTATCCACCCTTCTTGGCTCCAGTCCATGGGCGTTGGCAAAAAAGCCACTTTTGCTGTATACATTACTGATGGAAAAAACAGACTTGAACCGGTCTCCTGCATAGCCAAAATCCAAATGTGCGGCAGACTCCAATCCCGCGGTATTGCGCAGGCGCTGCTCATGAAGCCGAACGGCATAATCATAAACGAAAACAGTATCTGCCGGCACGCGGTAATCCGAATACCTTTGCCAGGTAAACCTTCCATTCGCAAACCAATGCTGCTGACGGCCAAACAGGTTCACCGATCCCCCATACTGCTGGTTATTACTTTTTCCGATCAACTCTGCAGATCCGCCGAAGGTATTTGCCGCAGGAACCGGAGCAGGCAATACCTGGATTACTCCTCCAATTGCATCAGAACCATAGAGAAAAGATGCTGCCCCTTTAATGAGCTGTACTCCTGATGCAGCGAACTGATCGATCTCCAGACCATGGTCTGCTCCCCATTGCTGTCCCTCATGTTTAACGCCCTTATCTACCACCACGACTCTGTTGAATCCTAAGCCTCTGATCAGTGGTTTAGACTGTCCTGAGCCAATCCCAATCGTTTTGATACCAGGTACACGTTCCAGTGTTTTCATCAGACTTCCGCCGAGGTTACGCTGGATAAAATCGCTGCCCAGTGTTTCTACATTCAATGATTCCTCGCGCCTCAGTTCTTCTTCCCTGCGTTCCCTGACCTTAATTTCCTGCAGCTGTTTCACTTTTTTAATCAGTTCTGCTGTGACATATACAGGTTGCCGATCCCCTTTCACAAGGAGTGTAAGGGCATGGTAACCCTCCAGTTCTGCATGTAAGGTATAACTTCCGGCCGCTATTCCACTGAGGATAAACTCTCCCTGGGCATTGGAGGTTGTCATTTTGCCGGATCCATCCAGTCTGATCCTCACCTGAGGCAATGGATTTTTGCCCTCAGCACAGAGCTTTCCGCTCAGCTGAAACACTTGTGAATACATGATCACCGGAGCGCATAAAAAAAATAAAAAGAGGAAAGAAACCCGCATGTAAGGGAAAAAATAACACCAACCGGAGCGAAGGGACAGCAAAAAGCCATACCCAATACCGGGTTAAAATGGAAGATTAAATAAAATTCGGTAAATAAAACAGGGCAGCAACGACCGGAAGAAGATCCGGGAGCCTATAAAATATTAAGCTTTACGAACGGGGGGGACCTTTATTCGTGAAACCCTGAAGGGTAAATTCATAATTCCCCGCACAGACTGGATTTCCGTAAACAATAGCTTGCGGAAGTGGCGGAGAAGGAAGTACCGGGTAAATAAAGTGCTGCTCATCTGTTTTCAGATGGACCAGAAAATCGCAGACATGACATTGATCATCAATAGTGGTTGTATGTTCTTCTTCAGCATACTGGCTAATTTTGCGATCGGCATGACTATGAATCAGTTGAAGGGAAGAAATAAATAGGGCAAGCAACAGGAACAGGATACTTATCCCCTGTCCTATCATTTGCTGATATGTATTGATCCTTTTCAAGTGCAGCAAAGTTGCATATTATATTTCAAACCGGAAACTAAAAGATAAAATAATTGCAACAGGGATGCAACAAATTCATTACTCAGCTCAATCTGAACTCGTCCTGTAGTGGCAAACCATGTTAAACCTGCGAGCCGGAAGAAACTCCAATCAAATTATTGTCAAATCAATAGGGTGTAACTGGTATTTAAAAGCAAATTAACCTATATGTTTCACAATAGCTGCCTGCAGAATCGACTCAGCATCAGTACTTATAAAAGGCAGAAAGAAATTTAACCTAAGCTAATGTTAAGAAAATCAGCACAGTTAACATAAAAATAATACAACATTAACACACAGATAACATATATTTGGTCAAGACGATAATTATATGAAAAAAAGCAAACTTAAATCATTGGTAAAAACAGCCAGAAAAACTGCGGAAAAAGACATTCACCAGAGCTTATTGGCAAGCTTAAAGGATATAGTTGGGAAATTTGGGGAAGGTTCAAAAAAATTAAATAAAGATGTAGAAAAAGGTGCAAAGCAATTGTCGAAAAAACTTGCTAAAAGCATTAAGGTAGACAAATCGGCTTTTATTGTTGTTGCTGATCCGGCAATAATTAACGAGGCGGTAAATGTAGCAGAACCTATTCTGGTAAAAAAAGAAGCGAAAGCAAAAAAGGTCATCGTGCCTGAAGCAGAAACTGAAAAAGTTTAAGCTGTACATCCTGTACCAGCTTACAGCATTCACCATACGGATACGAGGGCGTTTCATGACCATACATCAGCGCTGATCATTCAATAGTTGAAAATGTCGATGATGGGCTTAGCTGTATTTAGAACAAACGAAGTCGTATCAATTGATACGACTTCGTTTGTTTCAGTGTTTTTATTTGTGGGTATGAAGAAGAACATTGCTGGCTGTTTCCTATTCTGCTGTTCATTTGAATTTGTGCTTCAGCATCATTTTTAACCAGCCTCAGTTTCCCGCTTCAGCATGCAGTTGGAGTTCAAAATTCAATAGCAGCTCAACTCCCTGTTGAACCCCTATACAAGGCTGACAACCACTCCGGAATGCTATTCCTTCACGGCAAATCCAAAGAGGGAACGTTCTTTAATCGTTGCAGCCACTTTCTCCGGTACATATTCCTCCCAGCCCGGTGCATTTTCCTTGACAAGTTCAAGAACTTTATCGGTTTGCACATGAAGGTTATTTACATTATAGTTTTTAATATCCTCGATTTTATCATTCGCAATCAGGTATTCAAATAAATCGATCAGGTGAGGCGGGGGACTAAATTTCTTGGAGTCATATACCACTCCCCGTCCTAAAGTAGGATAGATAAAAAGCTTTACCTTTCTGCTGAATAAAGTGGCAAAAGCTTCCAGAATGCCTCCCTGCAGATATTTATAGTGTTCTTCATTGAAAATAAACTCCAGATTAGGATATCCCAGTACCACGCCCATTTTAAGCGAAGTTATTTTCGATAAGTAAGCGACCAGTTTATAATACTCATGGAAATTTGAGATCAGTACGGTCTGCCCCACAGAGCAGAGGATATCCACGCGGTCAAGGAAATCCTTTTCATTAATTTCGGCTGTATCATCGGCTCCCCTTTCCTTTAAGGCCTGCAAAGTAAGCTCGGTAACGACAATTACCTTCTCATTATCTACATCGGGTTCCTGCATGAAGCGCTCCACACCGGTATTGATCATATCCATATGGACGTTGATCAGCGGACGGAACCGTCCACGGACGATCATGATATGTTTTTTATATAAAACTTCCGATGGCTGCAGGTTTTTACCATCCGGCCCGAAAACTGCGGCATCAGACAAACCATATTTCACCAGGTGCAGGCTCATCAGCCGGTTATCAACTTTGCTGAAGCCAGGGCCTTCAAAACGGATCATATCAATCTGTATACGGTCCCTGCTCAGGTCGTCCAGCAGGGAAAGCAAAAATACTGCAGGGGATTCATGGTAGTTAAAGCAGGCATAAACCAGGTTTACCCCCAATATGCCCACTGCTGAGTGCTGTAAACCATTGTCATTATCCAGCAGCTTCACATGTAAAACCACATCATGAAATTCACCATTGGGTTCCTGCTGATAACGTACGCCCATCCAGCCATGCCCCTCATTGGTTTTATGGTAATTTAACGACGAAAAGGTATCTGCAAATGCAAAGAAAGTAGAGGCATCGCCCCTTTTTTGTTGCAGGCGCTCGATTAAAAGATCATACTCATGGGTCAGCATTGACATCAGCCTTTGTTCACTCACATAACGTTTCACCTGCTGAACCCCATAAATCGCATCAGAAAATGCCATATCATAGGCCGACATTGTTTTTGCGATGGTACCTGCTGCAGCACCTGCCTTAAAAAAATGAGCGGCTACATCCTGCCCTGCTCCGATTTCTGCGAATGATCCATAAATATGCGGATCGAGATTGATGGAAAGTGCCTTTTGTTTCGTTCCAATAAATTTATTATGCGTAGTGTCCATGCTTTTGAATAAGGTGTGTAACGATCTTATAAACGCTACAATATAGTCATCTTAAGGGAATATCAGGTAAAAAAGCCTTCCAGATAGCAAATAAGGCTGTTTACTTATCAAAAAAAAACCGATCATTGAAATGTTTTGACGAATTCAACGTTATTATTTTAAATGAAACATACGCTCCTTTTATTGCTCCTCCTTGTCACCCTTAATGCAAATTCCCAGGTCTTAAAAAAACGAACCACTTTACTGATGGGCAGCCGCTGGGGAATTACGCTGTCAGGACCTGATACGCTCTCTACACAACAAAATATAGATACCGTTATAGCTGAAGTAACGCGGATTGAGAACCTGATATCCGACTGGCGTCCGGAAACACAGGTGTCCCAGGTAAACAAAAATGCCGGGATCCGCCCGGTAAAAGTAGACAGGGAAGTATTTCAGCTGACCCAAAGGGCAATGGAACTCTCGCGCCTGACTGGTGGTGCCTTTGATATCAGTTTCGCTGCGATGGACAGGATCTGGAAATTCGATGGATCCATGAAAGAAATGCCTTCAGCGGCGCTGATTAAGCAATCTGTAGAGAAAGTAGGATATCAAAACATTATTCTGGACAGTATAAATTGTACGGTATTCTTAAAAAATAAAGGAATGAAGATCGGTTTTGGTGCTTTAGGTGAAGGATATGCCGCAGATAAATGCCGTGACATGATGCTTGCGAGAGGGATAATGTCTGGTTTAGTCAATGGTTCCGGTGATATCAGTGCCTGGGGAAAACAACCAGATGGAAGTGACTGGACCATTGGAATCACCAACCCCATGCGGGAGGATAAGCTGATTGCCATTGTTCCCTTACAGCAGGGAGCTGTAGTCACTTCCGGCAGCTATGAAAAATATGTCAGCTTTAACGGAAAACGGTATTCCCATATCATCAATCCTGTAACCGGCTATCCGGCCACAGGGCTCTGCAGTGTAACCGTCTTCGGGCCAAGCGCCGAAATGGCAAATGGTTTCAGTACTTCCATGATGGTTTTGGGACAGGATGCCGCCCTGAACTTCATCAAAAAATTTCCCGAATACCATTACCTCCTGATTACCGATAAGGGACAAATCATCTCTTCTCCGGAGTTGAATTTCAGGAAACATAAGCTGAGGTAAGCAAATGTATGCTTCCGCCCTGCTGAATTTTGCAGTTCAGGAATGCGATCAGCCAACCTGCGCCTTATTGCGGTTGAAGACCTCTTAAGGTTAATAACAATCTGTCCTGATTTGATTTCTGGATTGATAAAAGGTCAGGCTGTTTCCTGTTTTTTCCCCGCATATGGTTTCCAGCAGTTCAACCACATCCTTTTGCATGGCAAGAGAACCACAGATCATGATCACTCCTCCGCGGTTCAGCGCATTGGCAATTCCATCTGCATCCCTGCGGATGAGGTCACTGACATACTGTTTGTTCCCTTCGCGAGAAAATGCAGGGTGGAGCTGAACCAGCTTTTTAGTCACCTGGTTTTCCTCCAGGAAACTCTTATACATCTCCAGTGAAGAAGATTCCCGGAAGCCACAATACAACTGGCAGGGAGTTTTCTTCTTATTCTCATCAATCATCCCCAGGAAAGGTGCTATTCCCGTTCCGTTGGAAATCATGATCACCTCAGGTGCCTGATCAGGAAAATGGAAATGCGAATTGCTGATAATCCTGGCTTTGATCTTTTCACCGGTATTTAGCCTGTTCAAAAAGCCAGATCCAAGTCCGTTAGGCTGCAATCGCACATTCAACCGGATTTCACTGGCAATCATGCCGATGGAATACAGCCGCTCACGGTGGTCGTTCTCCGGATAAATCGCCAGCAGGTCGCCCGACCTGACGCGGAGTCTGCGCCGGGGTTTCAGGCTTAGTGAAAACATTCCATCGGCACGGGCCGCAGCGATATTTGCCGTTACGGTAAGGTTCTCCAGCGGATTAAGGTGCGTTGCATGCAAATCATCAGGCAGGGCAATTTCCGGTATTCCTTCCTGCTGGGCCAATGCTTCTACCCACAGACCGAAATCGGCAGGAGATTTATCATTCACCGTATGCACATCTGTAAGTGGCACTGCCCAGGACTGGTGGGACAATAAATTATTCAGTGCAAAGGCGAATTTACAGAAATCGGGATAAGCATGTGAGCCGAAGCCCAGAACAGAATAGTGAACGGGCTGTTGTTGTGGATGCTTTTCCAGCAGTGCGGCAAATCTTGCTGCATTCGTAGGCGCATCCCCCAATCCGTAAGTTGCCGTAAGTACCAGCAGATATTCCGCATGGGGATAAACCGTATAATTGTTCAGCGCTGTCACATAAGACTTCTGTCCCGCTTTCAGCAAAGCCTGGTGTACCGCCTGTGCAAAACGGTAAGTACTGCCATTCTCTGAACCTACCAATAGGATAAAACGGCTTTCTTCAGCAGTATATTTGTTCTTCGTCCTGTTTCCAAGTCTCTTAAAAGTAATGGCAAAACCGGAATAAATAAAAAAGAGAATATTTGCGGAAGCCACCGCCAGCACAATTGCCCAAATGGCACTGGCACGTCCGGTATGCAGGTTCAGGCTCAAGTTCGTCAGCAGTACCGTTGCAGGATACTTCAGTTCTGACAGCACCTCTCCTGTAACCTGGTTGACAGCCACTTCCCTATCCTTAAGCTTAAAAGTATAATAATCCTCCACATCTTCAGAAAAGGGGAATTCTACCGAAACAACCTCTGAAAGTTTCGTGTTTTTGAAAAGGACAAAGTCGACATCTTTCTTTTCGGGTTCAGACTTGATGGCGTCAAAATCTACACTGGAGGAAATTTTCGGCGTTTGAATCAGTTCGAACCTGACCAGGGAAAGATAGGTCCCTGTCAGCGAAACAATTAAAATCGGGATCAAAGACCAGCGTCCCAGCACCACATGGTAAAACTGGGCAAAGTTATCTCTCGCAATACGGCTGAAAAAACGCTTCAGTCCACGCTGCCGCTGAATAATCAACAAGGTACCCGAAACTGTAATCAATAACAGCAGGAATGCGGTGAGTCCCACGAAAAACCTGCCGATCTCGTGTAAGAAGAGTGATCTGTGCAGACCAATTACCCATTGGAAGAACTCATTTTCCTTCTTTGGTTTCCCTAAAATCTTTCCGTTTTCAGGATTCACATACACCTGCAGGTTCTCTCCATTGGCATCACTGCCTTTGATCTGTACAAACTGGTTTGCATCCACACTGAGCTCAGTAATTCCGGGATAGACCTTTCTGAGTGAAGGGATGGTCTGGGCAATGCTCAGCTCATTAAAGTTCGCCGCACGGTAAGGCTGAATTTTCTCCGTTAAAGGTTGGAAAGAAAGAATAATGCCGGTTACTGATGCCAGCGTAAGCAATAGAAAAGAAGATACAGCCAAAGTGAGGTGGCTGTATCTCCATATAGAAATGGTCATAGCCTTTAGTTAGGAATGAAGCGGACATAACGGATATAACCCGTACCTTCATTTTTTGCGGCAAGTGCTGCCGTAGTTAAGGGCACCTCCAGGTCTTTTACATGGTAGTTTTTATCCTCCACGGCACTTTCAAATCTTAATTTATAACCGGCATTCAATTTCGACTGATCAATCTCAATGATGTTCACGCTACGGTCGCCCCCGGTGACAGAAGCACCGGTAATGGCACTGATATTGGTAGGTTTCTTCGCATAAAACTTATGCCACTCTTTCAGGGAATTGTACCATTTTTTATCTGATCCCATGACATATAAAGTTTTCTCATAAGCACCTTTACTATCGATGAGCGAGATGACAACATACGCTCCTTCGCCCATATAATTGGTCATCTGGATCATGCATTTATATTTGGCGGCTCCGGCTTTCTGCGCCATGGACGACTCAGGCCGGGCAAACGTTAGGATAAGTAAGAACAGGGCTAGTTTGAATAGATTAGACATAAAATTATTTCAGGAAGTTAACAGATACATTATTTTTGGACAGGGATTCATTCTCACTTGCCAGGTCGAACGCAGTTTCTTCAAAACTGGTAGCCAGTTCTTTTTTAGCACCAATGGATAAAAGATACTTCAGCATGGCATCATCTTTAGCGATCATCGCTGCTTTATGCAAAGCGGTAATCCCTTCGGCATTCTTTGCATTCACGTCAATTCCCATCGGCTGCAGGCTTTGCAACAACGGAAGATCTTTAAGTACGGCGAGGTGATAGAGTGTATTGCCATTTTTCTGAGGAGTAGTCACTTTGAAACCCGCATTCTCAAGTATTTTCATTTTTTGGGTAAAGTCTTCCGTTTTAGCTCCGTTAAATGAAGGGCCATTTTGTTGCGGGCGATAAGATTCCAGCAGGTAATAAGCCAGGTTGTTACCGTCTTTATCTGCCATATTTACATCGGCTCCTTTGCCGATCAGGAATGCGACCACTTCAGGAGAATTGCTGCGTACAGCCATTGCCAATGCAGATACCCCTTTCAGGTTCGTCTGATTGATATTTTTTACCTTTGCCAGTAACAGTGTCAGGACATCAGGATCGCGGTTAAATGCGGATGCATTCATCAATACCGTATTGCCATCTTCGTCGGCCTGATTCACATCCACACCTTTTGAAAGGAAATATTTAATAATATCATTCTGTTTTGGCTTGCGTACGATAGCGTGCAGGACATTTTCATGCTGACCGGCAACTGCAGGTTTAAGGTTCAGCGTTTCCAGGTATTGATAAACTTCCAGTGTATTTGCGCCTCTGCGTGTACCCTGTGCGGCCATCAGCATTGCATTCTGACCAGGTTTCACACCTTTTTTCAATAATGCTTTCAGCATATCGATATTACCGGATCTGGCAGCATAACTAAAAGCGTTATTTCCTTTGGCATCCGTACTGTTCAGGCTCAGTCCTTTTGAGACAAAATAATCCGTCACTTTAAAATCCTTATCGCTGGCAACTGCAAGCAGCAAAGCATTAGCTCCTTCAGTACTGACATCCTTTTTAAGGTCAGCACCGTTCGCCAGGCAAAGGTCGTATACTTTTGTATCCTGCTGGCCCGCACTGGCGGCGAAGTTTAATGCAGTTGTACCATGACTATCCTGAATATTTGCTTTTGCACCTTTAGCGATCAGGTATTCCATAATTTCAACATTCCCTTTGCTTGCTGCCCAGTGTAAATAGGTACGTGCATCATGCGTCAGCTTGTTGACATCATTTCCCGGCTGATCCAGCAGGTATTTCAGCGCTTCAGCAGAGGCCTCAGAATTGATGGCCAGCACCACCGGGTCAAAGCTCATTCTATTGAACTGGGAAGGATTGTTTCCCTTCTGTACTTCAGCTTTGATCTGGCTGACATCCGGATTGCCTCTCCAGAAAGAAGTTTCCAGGAGGGTATTGTCCTGTGCATGGACCGAAACGGAAATAAATGCCGTAAAAGCGATAATTAGTTTTTTCATTCTTATCTATGGTTTTTCAATACTATGTTGTTGCTCATTAATGGTCTGGTGACTGCATCAAACGGATTGTTGTCAATCCCCTTGTATTTCTCCTGAACTGAGATCTCCTCAATCCTGTCCAAATCTAATAAGAATGATTCCAGATAAAGACTAAAATCTAATATTTTGTGCTTCCCTATTATTATTTTTACAAAGCTGGCAGTATTTAAACTTGATCAGGATCTTTAACTTGACTCCTCACAGTTTATCTTTACCAGCAGAAGTACAGCCCATTAAAACCGAATATTGACGAAACTATTTGATAAAAACACCCTATCTGTATGAAAAAACTATTTTTCTTTATGCTGTTGCTCGGCACCTGCACCCTGCATGCACAAATTCCGTATGTTACGACAAAAAATATCCAATACTATCCTGACACGGCAAAAAAAGATGAATACATGTCATCAAGATGTGTCCTGGATATTTACTATCCAAAGGGAAAGAAAAACTTTTCCACCATTGTATGGTTTCATGGCGGGGGAATGACCCAGGGACAAAAAGAAATCCCGGAGAAACTGATGAACAAGGGGTATGCAGTCATCGCTGTTAACTACAGGTTATCTCCAAAGGTAGTTGCCCCTGCTTACATTGAAGATGCAGCAGCAGCTGTAGCCTGGGCATTTAACAACATCAGCAAGTATGGCGGAAATCCTGATCTCATCTTTGTTTCCGGACATTCTGCAGGTGGTTACCTGGGCATGATGGTTACGCTTGACAAAAAATACCTGGCCAAATACCGGATTGATGCCAACAGGATTGCGGCGCTCATTCCTTTCAGCGGACAGGCGATTACCCATTTTACGGTAAGGCAGGAACATGGATTGAAAGACACAAAAGTAGTGATAGATGAATATGCCCCTTTGTATTTTGCTCGTGCAGATGCACCTCCTATGTTGCTGATTACAGGCGACCGCGAGAAAGAAATGCTGGGTCGCTATGAGGAAAATGCCTATCTGGCCAGGATGATGAAGCTCACAGGAAATACACGAACCGTACTCTATGAACTGGATGGATTTGACCATGGTGGAATGGCTGAACCTGCATTCCCTTTGTTGTTAAAAGAAGTAAGTGCCGTTTCTGCTGAAATCCTGGGCAAAAAATAATACGGCTTAGTAGGTATAAAACAGACAGGGTACATCATTTAAGCTATACCCTGTCACACATTCACCTATTGGAAAAGATATACGGCGCTTCCGCTGATAAAAGAAGTACCGGAAAAATTCTTGGTTTCCACCACTTTATCTTCCACTAAAAGTTCGGCCTTCACTTCACCATTTCCCTGTGCACTGAAATTTAACGCCAGGTTATCATATTGATTAACCGTTCTTTTCAATTTCACACTGTACGGCAGGGAGATATTATCCACACTCGTTTGGCCGCCCGTACTGTTGGTATACAATACATCTCCGCCTGTTATCCCGCTTACCGAGGTCACCCTATACTCAATGTTCACCTCTTTAGGGTAGCTGTTATCTCCTTCAGGTCCATCATTATCATCTTTTGAACAGGAAGTAAATAAGATCGTCAGTACCAGACAAGGAAGGGTAAATAATTTCAAAAGGGACTTTTTTGTTGTTAAGTTTTTCATAGATATTTTAAATAAATTTTAGATAAGGGCAAAGCTATTTCGATAATCATCCTTCTGCAATACCAGTATTCCCGGTATTATTTCTACTGGTTTTCTGGTATTTTTCATTTTTTTTAACCATTCAGGATAAATATTATTACCTTACCAGATAATTTTAAGCCTTTAAGTATAGTATATAGAGGTAATGTCTCATTTGTAACTACTCTGAATGTCAGACCAGCAAAGTGTAAATCATCAAAGATTTACCGTTATATTTCTACTCCTGTTCTTTCTTGCTTTCTGGAGTAAAGGCCAATTGCCTGTCAATGAAAAAGAATATGCGGACAGCCTGGAGAATGCTTTACGGCTGGGGAAGTCAGACAGCGCTAAGGCACGTACGAGTCTTTCGCTGGCACAATACTGGTCCAATAAAAGTGACCTGGAAAAAGGAAAAGCTTACCTTGGAAAAGGCAGACAGCTGGGAAAGTCCTACCCTTATATACAGGCCATTTCCTATTTTTTTGAATCTGACCTTTACCTGGGTACAGATACCCTTAGAAGCAGGAAAGCGATTTTAAAAGGAAACAGCCTGCTTTCTGCCTACACCTCCAAAGAAGCGTATGTATTCCGGTCGAAGCTATGGTACAACAGTGCCATTTTACAACAGCAGGCCGATCATATCTCATCAGTTGTAGATATCCTCTTGAACAAAGTCATACCGCTGACAAAGAAAAGTATGGACAGCGCAATGCTGGCCAAGTACTATTCACAGACCGGTCTGATCTTCATGAACAGCAGGCAGCACCGTAAAGCTGAAACCTATTTTAAACTGGCAATTCAGCTATCCAAGCATATACCGGCAAAATCATCCATACTCGTCAGCACCTATATCCTGGCGGCCTCGAATTATGTGTATTTACTGGAATTACCCGAAGCAAAGAAATTCCTGGATAAAGCAAAGATCATCCTCCGTCCACCTAAAAAATCGATCAAACTTGCCGATTATTACTTTACAGAAGGAAACTACTACGAGGAGAACAAGGAATATCAACTGGCCCTGGACAGTTACAATAAAGGTATAGCAATGGCAAGGGAATTAAAAAAAAGATACCTGGTCCAGACCTTATTGCTGCAGAAATATTCGGCTCTAAAACAGCTAAAGCAATACCGTGCGGCCAAACAGCTGATTGACAGCCTATCCCAGGAAAAAGAGTTTATGGCATCAGCCAATAACCGAAAGGAAATATATAATGAACTGGCCAAGACCAATCACATCCTGGGAAATGAAAAAGAAGCTTATACCTGGCTGCGACGCCATTCCCTGCTGAGTGATAGTCTGTATGAAAGTCAGCTGAATAAAGACATCCATGAGCTGGAATTGAAATTCCGCAATGCGGAAAACAGCAAAAGCATAGCCGTGCTCAAAGCTGCAAATGAAAAGGTCAACCTGGAAGCTAAAAACAGCAGACTGCTCAGCTGGCTGTTGGGCGCCTTAACGCTATTCCTCCTCTTTATCCTTATTGCGGGATATTTTTTCTACCGAAACACCAGGAAGCTGGTTGCACAGAAAGAGCTCAACCATCAGCAGGAAATCAAATATGTACAGCAACAACACCAGATCAGCATCACCCAAGCCATGCTGCAGGGACAGGAAGAGGAACGGAGCCGTGTGGCCCGCGATTTACACGATGGACTAGGCGGAATGCTCGCCGTCGTCAAAATGAACCTCTCAGGTTATGCTGTTGACCATCCTGTGGCGAAAGATACCGGCATCTCCAGCATTATTGATCAGCTTGACAACTCCATCAATGAGCTGAGGCATATCTCCCGGAACATGATGCCGGCATCGCTGGTTAAATTTGGCATTGAGACGGCATTGAATGATTTATGTGAATCCTTCCTGTCTGAACAGTTGCAGGTAGACTTTCAGTGTTTTGGCATCAGCAATAACCTGGTTATCCAGGAGCAGATCACCATTTACCGTATTGTTCAGGAACTGCTCAGCAACGTGGTACGCCATGCACAGGCAACCAGTGTTCTCCTGCAATGCAGCCAGAACAGCGGTGTATTTTTCATCACCGTAGAAGACAATGGTAAAGGATTCAATCCTGCTGAATCTCCCGAAAAACATGGAATGGGCCTCCATAATATCAAAACGAGGGTAGATTATTTAAATGGAAAGATGGAAATACTATCTTCAGAAACAGAAGAAGGAACAAATATAAACATAGAGATTCATGTCACAGCATAAACATACACTGGCCATCGTCGACGACCATCCAATTGTCATTGAAGGAATTAAAAACCTCCTGTCAGACCATACGGATATAGAGATTACAGGAAGCTTTACCAATGGCCGGGACTTCCTTGATTACTTTACACATACTCCTGTGCAGATCGTTTTGCTGGATATTACGCTGCCAGACATTGGGGGGATAGATCTCTGCAAAGAAATTAAAACACTGGCAGCCGATACGGTAGTGATCGCCTTCAGCAACCACAATGAACGCAGCATGATCATGAAGATGCTTCAAAATGGGGCCAGCGGTTATCTCCTCAAAAATGCTTCTTCAGCAGAGCTCATCAATTGTATACATGAAGCCATTGAAGGAAGGATTACTTTCAGTGCCAGTATACAGGAAATTATTTCGCGGCCCCAAATCGCCGAGATCAGAGAGATTCCCATGCTTACCCGAAGAGAAAACGAAATTCTGAAACTCATTGCTTCCGGAAAAACAACTGTGGATATTGCTACAGATTTATTTTTAAGTAAGCTGACGATAGAAACACACCGCAGAAACCTCCTTCAAAAGTTCGGGGTACGCAATGTGGCACAACTCATCAGCACAGCCACACAATTGGGGGTACTTTAACAGATAGATGTCAAACTATCCTGAAAACATCAATTAAATTTATATAAAATAGCTTTAAAACCCTATATTAAGGATGTTTGGGGCAACAATCTATGTGTCTCAACCAAATTTTAAACAATAATTATTTTTTTACTACTCAAAAAACGCCTGTCTGATTAATGGATACCTTTACGACCATTGCCGCTCTCTTTACGCTCAGTTCTCTTATTTCTTATATCAATCAGCGATATGTAAAACTCCCCGGAACTATCGGCATTATGGTGATTGCCATTGTGCTTTCCATTGTCATCCTGATTACCGGTAAATCATTTCCCGCCGCATACGATTTCATTAAAGAACTGAATTCCAGCGTGGACTTTACCCGTACCCTATTGGATGTCATGCTGGCCTTCCTTCTTTTTGCCAGTGCACTGCACTTTGATCTGGAAAAACTGAAACAGCAAAAACGGCCAGTCCTGATTCTGAGTACCGTAGGAGTTCTCGGCTCCACAACTATCTTTGGCTTTCTTTTTTACTGGACACTTCCCTTGTTCGGGATAGATGTTCCACTGTTATACTGTTTACTTTTTGGCGCATTGATTTCGCCCACCGACCCTGTTGCGGTACTTTCTGTCTTAAAAAAATCGAGGATTCCCAAGTCGCTGGAGACTATCATTGGCGGAGAATCATTGTTTAATGATGGTGTTGGAATCCTTTTATTCGTGATCCTGCGTGAACTTACAGAAGATGCCACCGTAGTATTTACCTGGTCGCACACCTTACAGCTCTTTACACAGGAAGTATTTGGAGGAATCCTGTTTGGTCTGGCATCGGCTTATCTGTGCAGTTACCTGATCCGGAGAATTGCTGATTTGCAGACCATCCTGATGATCACCATTTCCATGGTGATGGGAATTGCCGTACTGGGCAGTCTGCTTCATATTTCCATCCCACTGGCTGCTGTTGCCGCCGGCTTATATTTAAGTAATGTAAAGCTGGCGAAAACAACAGATGAAATATCGCTGAATCAAATATTAAATAAAATATGGGGATTGATTGATGATCTTTTAAACACCATCCTTTTCGTCATGATAGGGCTGCAGATTGCCGTGATCCACTTCTACTCAGCCTACTGGTTAATCAGTTTATTTGCCATCCTGTTTGTCTTAATTGCGCGTGCAGTCAGTATAACAGCCCCCGCAATACTTCTGGGAAGAAGGCTGAAATTACCCTATAACCGCCTGGCTATTGTCATCTGGGCCGGACTTCGGGGTGGTATTTCAGTCGCACTGGCACTATCCCTTCCGGTTTCAGAGTTCAAACCTATGATTGTATCCATCAGTTATATCATTGTAGTATTCTCCATTATTGTACAGGGTTTAACCTTGAATAAAGTAGTGAACAAGCTGGTCGATTAACGGAGAAATTACAAGTCCCTGCAAGCAGATCCAGTTGTTGAAATTGAAGATTTGAGGGCGCTGATAGCACATAAAATCCGTTATATACCTATAGAATAATCTGTAGGTATATAACGGATTTTATTTAAGCAACACTAACCTGATGAAGGCTGTTTTTTCTAACAGAGAATTATGTTTTTCCCTTGAATCCCGCAGAACCCGCGTCAGGATCTGCCAGATTTTAATGATCAGGGATGATTCTATTGATCTATTGATCGTCCCTAACCCTATCATTTTTGGGGATTCACTACCTCATTTTTAATGCATCTTTCCTATGGGAAAGATCTCACGGTTATAAATTTCATTCAATACTTCTCCCGTACCTGTATAAATAGCAGAGGCGCCACAAAAGATCCCCTCATATCCCGCGATATGGGTAAAAACCGGATTACCTGTAAAATCTCCCGCAGCCAACAGAAAAAACAGGATGGTCAGCGAACCAAATATCACCTGCAATCCGCGGTTGAGTTTTAGTGTACCAAAAAAAAGCAATAAAGTGAATATACCCCACATACTTAAATAACAAGCCATTGCTTCTTCCGGGGCTGCTGGGATCCAGCCCAATTTAGGCATCACGATCAGCCCCACCAGGGAAAGCCAGAAGAAACCATATGAAGTAAAAGCAGTCAACCCAAAAGTATTGTTCTTTTTTGCTTCAATGATGCCGGCGATCACCTGGGCCAGTCCACCATAGAAAATACCCATCGCGAGGATCATTGCATTCATTTCGAAAAAACCAGCATTGTGAATATTTAGCAATACTGTAGTCATACCAAAAGCACACAGACCAAGCGGCCCCGGATTGGCGGTTAAATTAGTGGCGATATTTTCTGCCACAGGGAGTTGTTGTTTCATTTGTCGTTATATGTAAAATTTTGAGATTGTCAGATGGTGGATAGCCGGTTTATTCTTCCTGACAGGATAGACTGCATCGACCTTTCATTGATCGTATCATCTGATGAATCAAAGGTAAGGCAGAGATTCCATATTTACAGAATAAACTCTCAATTTATTTTTACAGTTGCCCCTGCCCCCTGCTGATCAGTCATAAAAGCATTTTATTCTACTAAAAATATCTTTCAAATTTCAGCCCGTAACTTAAGATGGAGTTTTCCCTATTGGTACGGGAGATCCGGTTGTAATTGAAACTTGTATTTAAGCTCAGCCACTGATTCAGCCTGAAAGAGACCGATGAATTTGATTTCACAATATAATCATGGATGTTATTCAGGGAAGGCTGTAAAAAGGAGGAATTGTTCAATACGATTAATTTACTGATCACAAAATTGAAAGTCAGCCGGAAAGAATTTCTATAGGTGTGGTAAGTATCATTTATACCCGATTCCAGCATCAAATCACTGCTGTCATATAAAATCCCGTTACTTACATTGAGGTATGCATCCTCCCTGTCGTAAATGCTATAAGCAATGCCCGCCCCGGCCAGCAGCTGATTATTGATCTTGAGTGATCTGCTGGTATTGTAGTTCAGCAGTCCCCAATAGAAAAAGTGGGGAAAGGTTTTGTACAGATTAAAATCCAGCGAGGAGGAGAAATCATTGTTGGTCAATTGCCGGTTCTGCTTCCCATAGATCCAGTTGTTATTAAAATTGAGGCTTATTGTTTTTTTCTTTACGCCAAACCGCACCGCATTATTCAGCAGATACGCCTTACTCTCATTGGTGGAATTGATTGATCCTCCGGTATTGTAATTCAGCACATAATGGGTAGAATCATTAAACTGTGCAAAACACGTGTGGCAGATCAGCAGCAGCGGAAGAAACAACAGAATTCGGGGAGAAAAAATACTATTCATGTTGTATTCAACAAGAAAACCCAATTGTTGTTTGTGCGGGTATACAGATCAGGTGGGTTGTAGAGACCTCCTGCCCCATCTTCACCGCTATCAATTGATTAATTAATACAATGGTAAATAAAATGCCTGACCAATATTTGATGATCAGGCATTTTATCATTAGTAAATGAAACTCTTGTCTGTACAGACTAGTTCACCTGATCAACAGTAGTTTCAATTGCATCCTGCACACTTTGTGGCAAAGCAGAAAGCAAGTTGTAACCGGTAGCTTTTTCAATATCCCTTACAGATACACGGTGAGTTTTCCAGTCGGCATTTAAGGTATTGATATTTGGCGTATTTACTGCAATTACACGGGTGGTATTCGTTACACGACTGAGATCATTGTCACCTTTAGGAAGGATAACTGCAACTTTCCAAACATGAGAAGGTACCGTTACTTTTCCGTTTGCAATAGTCGTAGCCGAACCATTGCTTCCGACACCGCCACTTCCGTAACTTCCCATAATCACGTACACCTCGTTGCCTTGTTGTGCAATTGAGCGCAGATAGATCTCCATATTGTTCCAGGGTCCCTGATTATTTTGTGGTGCCTGAGGGATCATATTTGTCATCAGGAAGGTTGCACTATTGGCATTCGTTGAACTTGTACGGTCTCCGGAAGGCGTATTGTGTCCCCTGTCGAATCCGGAATTCCTGTAACTATTTTCATCAACCTGGAAAGCGCCTGAAGGTAATCCGTTAAATGCAGCAAAATTATCCAGACGATCAGAAGTACCGTTAAAGTCGGCCACATCCAAATGCCAGCTCACCCAGTTAGGCGTACCTCTGCTGCTGCTATAGGACTGCACATAATAATGCTGGTCAATCAGGAAGTTATCTGCGGTGAGACTTGTTGCACCAGAAGGGTTTCCGAAAAATGCATTACTGTTATCTCCTGTTACCGGCTGTGCATCTGGTCCGGCAGTGACACCACGCGGATCAGTTGGTGTTGTTGGTGTTGGCGTAGGGTCTACTGGCGGGGTTTCCGGTGCTGATGCAACGATTCCGGGATCACCCGTACCTTTGAAAGTAATGTCATCAAAATTTACCCTTGCTGTTCCGGTCTTTCTGATCTGAAAGCGAACCGGGACAGTTGCTGTTACCTGAAATGAATCCAGTTTCAATACGGTATTGTCTTCTAGGATATCTGAACCCACTTGTGTAAATGTGGTTCCCCCATCGACTGACATCATCAGCTGCCAGGTTGAATTGACATCCTTACCAAATTTACCATGTTTAATATACAGCATTTTCATGCCTTTGACATCAAAGTTCATGGTCACATTACCCGTTCTTAATCTGACACTTTTAGTCTCATTTTTTAGGTCGGTGGCCAGGCTGCCTACCAGAGCATCGTCTAAACTCCATGTTCCGGTTGACGAAGACATGGTTCCAAGTGCGTAAGGGTCTTTTTTAGAATTTTCAAATCCTTCAGTAATACTGTAAACTATGGGGTCGTTAATTTCGGGTGTGGACTTGGAACAGCCTGTAAAAACCAGGGCAAGACTTCCCAGCAGTAAAAATTTCTTCATCATCATGAATTGTATAAATAGGTAAATCGTTAAATGAGGTACAAATATGGGGTCTTCATGTTAATTTAACGTTATCAACAGGTATCAATTTAGATCTCTTAATGTATTTTTATTAACATTAAAACATTTCAACCGCAATATTTAATCATAATCCACTGAACACTAAAGAACAACACAGGGATTACACTATTTTTCACGTTTTTACCATATTATTGTTACAGAAATTGTGATTTTTAGGTAAAAAACTCAGAAACAGAGCAATAGTATCAATCCAAAACATCTCAGGAATCTATAATTTACGAATATCTTTCATCAGATCAGATGAAAGATGCCAATAGCTGTCAATGCAAAGCTGTATTTCCGATGCTGAATTATTAAAGATGCTGAATTATTAAATCTATAGTTCCCTGTCTTTCTCCGTCCTATGCAAATAAACGTCATGTTGAGGAAAAGGAATCTTAATATCATTTAATATGAAAGCCTTTGTTATGGATATCATTAAATCACTCCTCGTCGAATTGTTATCGGACATATGCCTGGTCCAAAAATAAATTCTGAGATCAATTGAACTAGATCCAAACTGTTCAAACTGAACAACCGGGGGATGGGATTTGCTGATGCGTTCCTCTCCATCCAGAATTCCCTTTAAAATCTCCCGGCATTTTTCCAGGTCAGCATCATAAGAAATACCTATGAGGATTGAAATTCTTTTCCGGTTTCCTGCAAGCGTCCAGTTCATCAGATGAGAGTTAAGCAAATCACCATTTGGCATTACCAGATCAGCTCCATCCCAGGTTGTGATGACACTGCTCCGGAAACCAATAGACTTCATGGTTCCCCCCTGTCCATCGACATCAACAATATCGCCCACATTAACGGGTTTTTCAAAGGCAATAATGAGGCCACTCACCAAATTATTGACCAGGGTTTGCAGACCAAATCCTATGCCAACGCCCAGAGCTCCAATGATAATAGTAATTCGATCCATAGGTATCCCTACCGCCGCTATTGCTAAAAAAAGGCCTGCAGAGAGGATAAATATGCGCACCAAAAGAACCCAGCTGCCGAGTCTTTGTTTTCTTGAATCATTATCCTTATTTATGGCCAGGTGTTCATCGGAAGCAAAGAAGGAAACAATTTTAGAAACCATAACAGCGATAGACATGATGGTAAAGAAAAGAAAAAGCGAATTGATGCTAAATGTATAATCTCCAATAGTCCTGTCCATATTCAAAAAACTCAGTAGTGGCTGGGACAGATATTCAAATAGTGGAAAATTTTGGCCCATTAAGATCCCCCATCCCAATATCAATAACAAGTAAAGCAAAGATGGGGCTCTTGAACCTACACGTCCGAAATTCAGATAGAAAAGTTTCTTATCCTGAACAGTATATACATCAAAGGCCATCACAAGCCCCTCATTGATAAATCTAACTACCCAAAGGAATAAAATAGCCACAACAACGTTCAAAAATCCACCTATGAAAAGGGTTTTGGAGAGATTGTACCTGCCAAATATATTCATAGCGACTGAAGCCACTTCCAGGATTACCATGAAGCCAATAGAATAAACTATCCATTTCTCCCGCAACTCATGCTGACGTTTCTGGAAAATAATAACACTGCCTGAGATGATTCCCATTAGAGCGATCACAAGCATGAACCAACGCTCAATCCTTGATGCCTGAAGCACCAGATTATCTGCAGCAGCTAAAAAGAAGAAAGATAACATAAGTAACCAGACTGACATCCAGTACCGTGTGATATAGCCCTTAAAGATAATCGTCAAACAAATACAGGAGATGAGCCAGAATATGACATTCAGAATAAATGGCGGCGAAAAAAACATAAACTGAAACATACTGATCACCAGCAGAACTGCAGTGAGTATGGGATATCTGATCACCAGTTGTCCCTCATGACTATTAGTTAGTAGTCCCTTTGCCTTATAAATCAGCTTTAGGGAACGCAGATAAATACTGGACACAATTCCAAGTCCAATGAGCACTATTAATTTCCATATATTGTTGACCGTATAGAATTTGAGCGTAAGCAAACCTTTTATTCCCGACAAATTCAGAATTTCCCGGAATGGCCTGTAGTATCCTGGAGCATGCCCGATATTGGGAAACTCCCGGTTAAAGGTAGTTTTAGCCATTTTTTGCTCCTCCTGTTCAATTTCATCTACACTTAGCCTAAGTTGATTGATTTCAGTATTATATACATTCAGCAATTGCTGGACATTACGACCTGCGATCCTCAGCGAAGAGTCAACAGGGCCTGTTTCCCTGGCAACAGTCACCAGACTTCGAAGGTAGTCGATCAGCTCCAGTGAATCCTTTGGAAAGTTGAAAAGTTCCGGGATGGTCAATAATGAGTCCATACGAAAACGGTATCCGTTCAAAGCCTTCTCTCTGGCATCCAGCTTTATTTTCCGTATTTTTGCTTCCGCAATCAGCTCGTTTATTATTTTTTTTGTTGCAGTCAGGTTACGGTAGGTCTGGGCAGTTCCTTTGTGGATGAATACTCCATCGGCGGCTGTTCTAAAACCATTTTGGATTTCCCTAAGGTTTTGCTTAAGGGTCAATGTATCCAGGCCCGACTTCATGTAACCCTTGGCACTCTGCATGGTTAATCTGACTTCTTCAAAAACCCTTGCCTGAACTGCAAGTGCCTTATCCGATTCAAATTCTGCTTTACTCTTTATTGCGGACTGTTTTGCGAAATCCTGCATCCGATCTACAAATCCTTTCGCTATACTGTCTCTCTTTTTCAATAAACTACTGCTATCCCTGTTCTGCGCTGAAGCATACAAGGAAAAGACACAAAGGAAAACAACAGCAGAAAAGCAGAAATAGATTGTCGAACGCATACTTAAATGGCTTAATCCAATAATACGAAAAAGGCCATATGAAACCAATAATTAATAAAAAGATATTTATAAATGCTAACCCATTCAAAGAATTCAACAAGGCAGTATAATTTCTTCATAAAGAATAAAATACTCGATAAAAAAATATTATTTTTATTAATAAAAAAAACAACATGTACTACACCCAACATATCCCCCGTTAATCATCCATTTTCTCAAAAAATAAATTAAAGCCATGAAAACACTTCAATTCTTCGTATTAGTCCTAATTTTTCAGGCAGGCACTTTTGCTGCATTTTCACAAACAAATACCGGAAAGGTTTATTTAATACGATCGACCGGATTTACAGGATCTGCTGTAAATTATTCGTTTTATATTGATGGCCAGCTGGCCTGCAAGATGAAAAACAAATCTTTTTCGGTACATGATCTGGGCATTGGCGAACATACTGTCAGCGTGGTTAGCGGCGGACTATCAAATGGTAAAAAATCAGTACCCTTAAAAATAACAGTAGCCACTGACAAGATCAATTATGTGAGTGTGGTTAGCACTGAAAATGGATATGTAAATAAAATCACCTGCCAGGAAATCACCCAAAATTCTGCTGAGCCTTTGTTATTGAAGGCAAAACAAAAAAAGGATTGCCTCTCCAATTGAGATCATAATGTGCATCATAGATAAAACATCCTATTGATTTCTCAAATTTCCAACTTCTAAATGGATTAGAATCATTTAAAGTGCTAACCCAATTTGTGACACCATATGTCACGAATTGGGTTAATATCTATAGATTCGATCCCTATATCTGAGATTACACCGTTTTTAACACCCCACCATCTGCTCTCAAACAGGCTCCATTTGTGGCCAAAGAAAGTGGACTTGAAAGATATGCTGCCAGGTGAGCAATTTCATCCGGTTTGATAAAACGGCCTATAAGCGAATGCGGATTCGTCTGTTGCATAATTCCGGTTTTTAGCTGTTCAACCTGCAGGTTTTGGGCATTTGCGAGATATTCGATAGTACGGGCCACTCCATCTGAATAGGTTGGGCCACCCAAAATACAGTTTACTGTAACTTCAGTCCCTTTGGTCAATTTAGATAGTCCATTACCAACAGCCATCATTGCGGCTTTCGTCATTCCATAATGTATCATATTTTCAGGGATATTGACGCCAGATTCACTACTGATAAAGATCACCCTCCCCCAATTCTTATCAAGCATCTGCGGAAGTAATTTCTTCGATAGTCTGACACCGCTCATCACATTGATCTCGAAAATTCTGTACCAGTCTTCATCAAGAAGATCTTTAAAGTCCTTAAGTTCGAAGATACCGACATTATTGATGAGAATATCAATATCATTCAACCGCAGCATTAGTTCTTCTACCTGTATTTTATCTGAAAAATCAGCTGTAATTCCAGATACTTTGGCACCAGGAAATTCTCTTTTAAGTACTGTCAGTGAATTATCCAATTTTACCTGATCCCGTCCGTTTATAATAACTTCAACATCTTCTGCTAATAATTGCTGCGCTATCGCAAATCCGATTCCCTGGGTAGAGCCGCTTATAAATGCTCTTTTTCCTTTTAATTTTAAATTCATTCCAGTTTTTATTTTTGTAATGATCAATACATAATTGTGCAAAAAAAATTTAATGAAGCATATCCAACTGCAATTCGATCTGTTCGGCAAGGATATTCTGATCAGGATATATTCTTCTCAGCGTATTCAGACCGCACCAAAACGTTACAAGAGACCTCCCTAACAACCTTGTAGATAATGGGTTATGAAGTTTACCTTTAAGCTTTTCCTTTTCAAAAACTTCAGTAAACATGTTTTCAACAGCTATCATGATACGAATTGCTTCTTCTGCCAACTCCTCATCTACATAAGTCATCTCCACAACTGTATTCGCAATAATACAGCCCCGAAGGTGATCCTGCTTATCAGATTTCGCTATACTTCTAAAAAAATCCCTGATGAGCTCCAGGGGAGCTTCATTGATTTCCAGTTCTTTTTTGAAATCATTAAATGCTTCTCTGCGCTGCAAGATGGAAGCTTTAAAAACTTCTTTTTTACCTCCCCTGAAACTATTATAAAAACTACCGGAACCTATACCGGTCATCTCTAGTAAATCGCTTAAAGAGGTGGCTGTAAATCCCTTTTCCCAGAACACCCCCTGTGCTTTACGCACCAGCTCCTCATTGTCAAATAATGTTGGCCTTCCTTTCATTCTTATTACTTTTGTATTGATCAATACAAAAGTAATAAGAATCTTTTGTTTTCAAAAATTTAGTCGAACCTGATCGAGTCAAAGGCTGTCTGTAGTGTATCGCAATTTGCAGATAGGAATATCGCTTCCAGTGCTCCGACAGGTTGCTCCAATCATTTGGATGCCACATAAATTCCCATAGAAATACTCTTGACAGGTGTGTATTTTGTTTTTCAACTTCTGCAGATTAAACGCATACAATGCAAAAAGCCGTCCCTAAGTGATAGAAACGGCTTTTTGCATTTGCATTTGTCTTGTTTACTTATTTTGTTCTATCTCTTTCAGGCTATTCATTTTCTTATAGGCCAGGAAGCCTTTAATATCTTCAAAGTGTTCACGAACACGTTTATTACCAAATTCGAATACTTTTTGGGCCAGCCCATCCAGGAAATCCCGATCATGTGACACCAGAATCAAGGTTCCATCAAACTCTTGCAGGGCTCCTTTGATGATATCTTTGGTCTTCATGTCCAAATGGTTCGTCGGCTCATCCAGAATCAATACATTTACCGGTTCAAGCAGCAGTTTAATCATCGCCAGACGCGTTTTCTCCCCACCGGAAAGAACCTTAACCTTTTTGGTGGTATCATCACCGCTAAACATAAAGGCCCCCAGGAGGTCTTTGATCTTTATGGTACCGTCACTTAATGGAATCTGATCAATGGTTTCAAATACCGTTAAATTCTCATCCAGCAAAGCTGCCTGATTTTGGGCAAAATAGCCAATCTTCGCATTGTGGCCCACTTTTAAGGTTCCTTCAAAATCAATCTCACCCATGATGGATTTAATCATAGTCGACTTACCTTCCCCATTTTTACCTACAAAAGCCACCTTTTCTCCCCGCTCAATCACCATTGCTGCTTTCTCAAACACCACATGGTCGCCATACTTCTTGGTCAGTTCTTCTACAATTACAGGATATTGACCTGAACGTGGCGACGGCGGAAATTTCAGCCGCAATGCTGAAGTATCCACTTCATCAATTTCGATGACTTCAAGTTTTTCGAGCATTTTTACCCTCGATTGCACTTGCAAAGTTTTGGAGTACGTCCCTCTAAAGCGATCTATAAACTCCTGGTTATCGGCAATAAAGCGCTGTTGTTCTTCATAAGCTTTTAACTGGTGTACACGGCGGTCTGCACGCAACTGCAGGTAGTGGCTATATTTCGCTTTGTAATCGTATATGCGGCCCATGGTAACCTCAATCGTACGATTGGTGATATTATCGACAAAGGTACGGTCGTGCGAGATCACCATTACTGCCCTGGCGGAGTTGATTAGAAAATCTTCCAGCCATTGGATACTTTCAATATCCATGTGGTTGGTAGGCTCATCCAGCAAAATCAAATCTGGTTTCTTTAATAGAATCTTGGCCAGCTCAATCCGCATGCGCCACCCACCAGAAAACTCAGAAGTCTGACGTGTAAAATCTTTACGTTCAAAACCCAGTCCTTTTAACACTTTTTCTATCTCCGCATCATAATTCACCTCTTCTACCGAATAAAACTTCTCGCTCAACTCCGATACACGCTCAATTAGCTTCATGTAATCATCGCTTTCGTAATCGGTTCTGATCGTAAGCTGTTCATTCAGTTCTTCCAGTTCCTTTTGCATCTGATGCGCCTCCTGGAAAGCCTTTGAAGTCTCTTCAAAAACAGTGACATTATCCTGTGTCAGCAAATGCTGTGGTAAATAAGCAATCACCGCATCCTTTGGACCAGATATATTCCCTGATGTGGGTTTTGTAGCCCCTGCAATAATTTTGAGGATGGTGGACTTGCCCGCACCATTTTTACCCATCAGGGCTATTTTATCGTTCTCGTTAATCGAAAAGGTTACATCACTAAACAAAGTGGTTCCGCCAAAAGAAACGGAGATATTATTTACATTAATCACGAAATGAGGTTATTAAATTGAGCGGCAAAGATAATGGAATTTGGTACAAATACCGAATACAGGCAGAAGGTTAGTTACAGACCTCCTATTTAATTTGCTAAAATAACGGAAAACGCTGACAGTTAATCCCCTTTGCTATCGCCTGCCAGGAGTCCATGCTGATAAAAAAGCCCCCAATGTATGATACACTGGAGGCGCTACCTGATTTTTTTAATCATTCAGGTGATCTTACTCTTTTACCACGACATCATGGGCACCACCTTCAACAATACTTACAGAAGAGACAAGGGTGAGCTTTGCTTTATCTTTAAATTCAGCCAATGTGGTAAAACCACAACTGCACATGGTTGATTTTATTTTGCCTACCGTAATCGCAAGATTATCTTTTAAACTGCCTGCATAAGGAACATAGCTATCCACACCTTCTTCAAACTTGAGACCGTTAGTCCCGCCCATATCATACCGTTCCCAATTACGTGCACGGTTAGAGCCTTCCCCCCAATATTCTTTCACATAATTACCACCAACAAGCAATTTCTGAGTTGGACTCTCATCGAACCTGGCAAAATATCTGCCCATCATAATAAAGTCGGCTCCCATGGCAAGCGCCAGTGCCATATGGTAATCCTGCGCAATTCCTCCATCGGAACAGATCGGAATATAAATTCCTGTTTCTTCAAAATACTGGTCTCTCGCTGCTGAAATCTCTATTAAGGCTGTAGCCTGTCCTCTTCCAATGCCTTTGGTTTCCCGGGTGATGCAAATGGATCCTCCACCCACACCTACTTTAACAAAATCGGCACCCGCTTCAACCAGGTACAGGAAGCCTTCCTTATCTACCACATTACCCGCACCAACTTTAACCTGGTTGCCAAATTCTGTTTTTATGTAGTTAAGTGTCTCTTTCTGCCATTCCGAATATCCGTCAGAAGAATCGATACACAGCACATCCACTCCGGCATTCACCAGCGCTGGTACTCTTTCTTTATAATCCCTGGTGTTGATTCCAGCACCTACAATCAATTTCTTTTTAGCATCCGATAATTCCAAAGGATTATCCTTGTGGTTATCATAGTCCTTTCTGAAAACAAAAAATTTAAAATTACCATCTTCATCCGTTATTGGGAGGCTATTCAGTTTATGTTCCCAAATGATCGCATTTGCTTCCCTTAAAGTTACCCCCACAGGAGCAGTAATCAGCTTTGATAAGGGCGTCATAAAGTCTTTCACCTTCTTATCCATAGAATCAGCGCCTACCCTGTAATCTCTGCCCGTTACAATGCCCACCAGTTTTCCAGCAGCGCTGCCGTCTTCTGTGATGGCAATTGTGGAATAACCTGTTCTGGCTTTTAAAGCGATTACATCTTTCAAGGTATCTTCTGCAATCAGATTGGCAGTGCTGATGACAAAACCCGATTTATGCTGTTTCACTTTTTCTATCATCTCCACCTGTTTCTGGATAGTCTGTGATCCGAAGACAAAAGATACCCCTCCATTTTTTGCCAGGGCGATAGCCATTTTATCATCAGAAACAGACTGCATAATTGCAGAAACAAAAGGGATATTCAATTCTATTTCAGAGGCTTCTCCTTTTTTATATTTAACCATGGATGCTTTTAAGGATACCTTGTCAGGTACACAATCCATCGTTGTTAATCCCGGGATGAGAAGAAACTCACTAAATGTTCTGGAAATTTCGTTTAAATATTGAGCCATTATTAATATATACTTTTAAGCTGGATGAGTGTCCTGATATCATAAGAAAGGTCGTACTCAGGAAATCTGAACTTTCATAAATTAAATTAAATAGCCAAATATAAGATATATAAACGCAAACGGCCGCATCATAATTAAATGATACGGCCGTTGTTTATTGGATGATAGGATTATTTAACTTTAATTTCAACCCTGCGGTTTAATTCTCTTCCTTCTTCCGTATCATTTGGTGCTACAGGTACTTTATCACCAAATCCTTTGATTGTAAAGTTAGACTCAGGAAGACCTGCATTCACTAAATAAGATTTTACAGAGTTTGCACGGTCTACCGACAGTGACATATTGTGTTCAGCAGAACCTTCTGCCGATGAGTTACCATTGATTACGAATTTAACAGAGGTATCTTTTTTCATTTCAGAAGCTACATTATCCAAAACGGTATAAGAAGCAGTTTTTAAAACTGATGAATCGAATTCGAACTGTACATTACTGAAATTAAAATTTGGTTTTGCAACTGGTACCGGCTCTTCTTTTTTCTCTTCAACAGGAGCAGGTTCCGGTTTAGTTTCTACGGGTTGCGCAACTGGAGCAGGAGTAGGTTTCGTTACCAGCTTCTTAGATTTACAAGAGTAAAGAGAAACAGTCAAAAGACATAAAACGGCTGCCAGTAAAAGATTTTTTGTGATTTTCATTTGAGTTTTTTTTAGTTTTTGAAGCATTTATAAACTTACCTGTCACCACTCCAATTTGTTTTAAGCGCTTAAGAAGTATAAGCTCCCATACATTTTTTCAGGTTACCGACAAAGATTACTCCTGCTTCGTTTAATTATTAATTTTTAGTAGCCATAAAGCTATAATTTATTTTTAGCTAAAGTAATACTATAACGGGAATTTAATTCATAACGTGTGTTTTTAAGATCTGCCTGACCAAAATAAATGATCCCTCCTTCAAATTTTTTCCATTTTATTTTTATTTAGCACATATTTTGCTACTTTCCGGTCTGATACCCGTGAAGACGATTTATGCTGAAAATTTCTCTGCCTTTTTTTTTATGTTTTATTGTAAGTTCCGTAAATGCTCAAAATGCGAGTAATGCCATTAAGTCAAATAATCAGGTAACGGATACGGCCAACAAAAGGGATTTAATAGATATTGCCAAAAGATTGTTTAACATACAGCCAGGAAAGGAGAGAGAAACCAACGCAGAGAAAAAAATATTCTTTTCGGCCCTTCCTATCGGCGCACATGTTCCGGGTGGTGGACGTGCACTGATCACCTCTACCAGTGCGGGATTTTATACGGGGAACCATAAAACTACCAATATTTCTAACGTCACTTTTACTCCCTACTGGAATTTTAAAAGCAGGTTTGGCCTCCCCCTGCGCTCAAATATCTGGCTTAAAAATAATGCCTGGAATATACAGGGGGATACGCGGTTTCTAGTCTATCCACAATACACCTGGGGTTTGGGCAGCGGTGCTGAAGATCACAAATTACTGGTAGATTATAAATATGTCAGATTCTATCAAAGTGCATTGAAACGTATCAAGCCGTATATGTATGTGGGTTTGGGTTACAACCTGGATTACTTTATCAATATCAAAACTGCTAAACCCGGATTGAAAGAATTTACGGGATATCCTTATGGGACGACCTACAGTAAAAATGAGTTCTCTTCAGGCGTCACACTTAACCTGCTTTACGACACCAGAAATAGTTCCATAAACCCACTTCCTGGCTGTTACCTCAATGTCATCCTGAGAAATAATCCGGTTTATCTGGGGAGCAAAACCAACTGGCAATCATTATATATTGATGCAAGAAAGTATATTCAGCTGAATAAAAAACCCAACCAACAGAATGTACTGGCTTTGTGGACTTACGCATGGACAGGCTTAAGCAGTTCCATTCCTTACCTGAACTTACCTGCTGTAGGCTGGGATCCTTATAACAAATCAGGCCGCGGGATGGAACAAAACAGGTACCGTGGAAAGGGACTTCTTTATTTTGAAAGTGAATACCGCAGGGATATTACAGCCAATGGCCTATTGGGCTTTGTTGTTTTTGCCAATGCGACCTCAGTTACAGAAGTCGAGAAAAACAGGTTTAAAAATATCCACACCGCAGTAGGATCCGGATTACGGATCAAGTTCAATAAAAGTTCCAATACCAATATTGCTATTGATTATGGCGTAAGTAAAGGTTATTCCGGATTTATGATTAACCTTGGGGAGGCTTTCTAGTCATCTTTCTTCTTCAGCAGCAAGGTATAAGAACCACCGCCTACAATAGTCTGAAAAGTATGGTCACTTGTTTCATAAAAGGTATTGATCTGCTTGTTTTCTATGTGTTGCATTTCCTTTTTTTCTGTTCCTCTGGATTTCAGTGTGGCCATCAGTTTATGGTATGCCTGTTCACCTGGTAACTGGTAAAACAATTGAACGACGATCTGGTTATAGGCATGAATCCTCAGCCAGGCGAGCGCCTGGTTTTTATCCGATTCTTTATTTCCAAAAGAAAAGGTCGTATAGCGTTCATTGTCTTTCTCATCAGACAATTCAGCATTCGCCTGCCATCCCCTGGCACTTAAAGTATCTGTAATTGCCTGAGCAGGCTGATCCAGGTAGGAAATGAGCTGATCCAGGGAAAGATCTTGTGCCCTGCAAAATAAGCCACTGAAAATCAGGAGAAGGGTGAATATAAATTTCATATCTTAATTAAATTATTCAGTATATATATCCCGCTACCAATTAAAACACCATGTTCTTGGGACATACAAATATCAGAATTATGAAATTAATGCAACCGATATGTTCCGTAACAAATTAAAAATAGCCACAATTCTGACGCTCTTTTAATATATTTGGAACATGGCAGATCCTAAAACAGAATTTACAGTAGAATTTGAAGGGGAAACTATCCCCGTTACAATAACAGAAACCGAGCAGGATGAGGATATCATTTTTATGGTATCTATCTCCGGACAACCGGAATTTGAAATATTTCTTTCAGAAGAAGACATGTGGGTGACCAATGATGAGGTTGCTGTAGAAGAAGATCTGATTTTTATCATAGGCGACAAATTCGAGAGTCTCCAGCCCTAGATCGTATTTCTGTGATATCCATAATGTATGCAGGAATGCTGCATACATTATGATGCATCTTCTTCCTTTTTATCCTTATTTCTGTTCCGGATCAGCTTGAATTTAATCTTCCCGTCATCTCCATCAACAGCCTGGATATGAACCACAATTCCTTTCATTCTTCTTTCTCTAATTTCCTTTTTACTCGTGATATCCTCATCTTTTTTAGGGTTGCGTAGCGGCACATCCAACAGAATATTCGTCCCTTTGTTCATGGCATACACTCCTTCAATATTCATATTCAGCACACTTGAATTAATCAGCATAGGATTGATAATGATCTTCTGCCCGCGAATATCGAGGTCGCCATTCAGGTTACTAAATGTGATATTATCCAGATCCCGGAAAGGAAAGGCGAACTTTCCCACATTCTTTATGGCATCGTAATTCAATAAAGCGCCCTTTTTAAGATCAAATACAATTTTTCCATTCATAGAACCCGGAACAACTTTTCCCTGATTGCTGATATTGCCAGATATATTTGCTTTGGTAAAGAAACTTCCCCTTAAATTTTTATAGCTAAGCCCTTTTAGGCCAAAGTTATCAAATGAATAAAAAAAGTTCTTCACGTCAACATTTGAGATCACTGTACTGAACTTAAAATGATTTGAGGCTGCAATTTGAGAGATCTGACCATTGAGTTTCACAAAACCACCGCCATTCTTTAGGCTGACATTTTTCAAATCAATTCCGGCATCCGAAAGAGAGATCTCTGCAGTAGCATTTGTTCCCTTAAATTTATTATAATTCAGCTGGTCTACACGCATACTCAATTCTACCCTGCCCTTATCCAGCATGGTATTCAGCTGTCTGGCAAAATTACTGGATTTACTACTTTTAGACTGTCTGACTTTCGCCTGTTTCCTGGCACCTAGAAAACCAATAAATTCTCCAAGATACAATTGGGGACTACGTATTTCCCATTTTAAAATAGATTTTTCCGGCGCATTGTAATACAGGTTCAGGAAATTTTTAACACTTCCGCTCATATAAACGATACTCTTGCCACTTTGCAGGTGAATATCCCTGATCAGCAAGTCCTCCTTGGTAAAATTCAAGGATATTGACGTATTTTTAAAGTTCAGCCCACGGGGGACATAACTGACATCTGCATTCTTTACATTGACCACACCTGTAATCATAGGTTTGGTCAGTTTCAGGTCTACTATATCCGCCCTGTAATGCAATTCCAGATCTGCAGCCCCCTTGCTGAATTTCAACAGGTCATCTCCCAATACATTGTTGAGTTTAGCGACCTCGAATTTAGATTTGAAGGTCCCGGTAGCCACAGGTTTGTCCAGGTTGTGAATAAATGCCGTATCAATAGTAAATGGCATTTCTGCATACTTACCTTTAAAATTAAATAACTTAATGGCTGAATTTTCATCGGTTAATCCCTTGCCATTGATGAAATTATTGGTGAATATCCCATCAAAACTGCAATCATCAACTGTCCCGCCCGGATTGGTCAGTTGACTTGACCTCACGGCTGCCGTCACCAGAATTGAAGGATCGCCCCCCGCTCCCATATTTCCCGCAATGCGTGCATTCACAGCAATGGGCTTATCCAGATTAAACATATTGAGTCTTGACGTAATATTAGGCGCCAGTAATGCTGAAGCATTCCGCCACATGATCTTTTCCGCACCCACATTGATGCTGAATTCCACAGGCGCTTTCCCGATATCAAATCTGGCACTCAGCATAAAGGGATCATCTCCAATATTCAGGATATTTGGCTTCAGTTCAATGGTTTCCTTCTCACCATCATAAACGGCTTCCATAGTTCCTTCCAGCAACTTATCTTTAATGAAACTGCCTCTTTTGGTATTGAATGCGAGGCTTCGAACCAGTGTTTTTAACCTGATATCGGCATGCCATCCATCTGAAGGATAATCTATCTTCCCATTGAAATCCTGTACTGCAAACAGGAACAGTTTATTGCCTTTCCTGTTATCCAGAATAAAGCGCACATTATTCAGGTCAAATCGCCTGATTTCCGCGGGAGAACTACTTTCCTCCGTTGTTTTTTCTTTCTTATCGGGATTTTTCCTGAAAATAGAAGTATTGCTGTATCCGTTACTGTCCGTAAACAAGTAGACTTCGGCATCTGTGATGGAGATTCTTCTGATTTCTATTGTACCCTTCAGCAAGGCAAGGGTATTTACAGAAATATCAAAATCTTTAGCCGTCAGAAAAGAATGATGGTGCTTATTCCATAGACTGTCCCGCATCTCCACATTTTTCAGCTTCACGGATACCCCAGGAAAGCCCTTTAAAAAAGTAGGTTCCATCACCTCCACCGTCATGCTGCCATTCAGGTTTTTATTTAATTCCTTTGTGATAGAAACCAACAGTTCCTTCTTGTTGGCATTGACATACAGAGCGACCCCGGTGAATGCTAAAACAATAAGGATAACAAGTGCTGCGAATATTTTTAGTGAGAGTTTTAACCAGCGGGGCATAATTGACTATTTATGGATAAACATTTAAAAACAGGAATTGTTTAAAGATCATCTTAAACATTGAAATGTTCGCTGCTCATTGCGTATAATTTGATTATTTTAGTATCAATAAATACTTACACACATGAACTCATCAAATTCACACCTTAAAAGATCTGGCAGATTACTTTCCGGTCTTGCCTGTTTTCTATTTCTTGTATGTATTTCATTCGAAAATCTGCATGCACAATCTCAGACAGTAACCAAACTCCCCATTAAAAAGGACCGGTTCAACAGAATTTTTATTCCGGTGAAAATAGACAAGGACAGCCTTTCCTTGCTCTTCAGCACTGCTTCCAGAACATTGCGTCTGACGCCTTACTTCATGGAAACCAGAACATTATACCCTGGCGGAGGCATTCTTGCGATTAAAGACAAAAAAGGAAGAAGTGCTTCCAGGATGATCTTCTATCTTCCTAAGCTGGATATTGGAAATTTAAAGTTCAGAAATGAGGAAACAATTGTCAACTACGCTTTTCCGGATAGTGTAATTACAGGCACAACAGGAACACTTTTGGTGTACCAGTACAACTGGAAAATTGACAATGACAGAAATGAAGTTTCCCTTTCAAAAATACCTTTTACAGCGGAACAGCCTTTTATCCAGGTAAAATATAAAAACGATAACGCGCCACAGGCACCTGTAAAGATTGGAGAACTTACCGATAACTTCCTGATTGATTTCGGATCAGGCACTAATTTTCAGGTTAATGCCAATACCGTTCTGGGCAAACAGCTCATTTCTTCCTACGAACTTAAGCCGGTAGTTACCTTAACTTCCAATATCCATTCCCGTAAACTTGTAGATACAATTTATGAAGTTACTGTTCCTTCCCTGTACTTCAACGGCGTCGAACTGAAAGACCAGAAAATAACCTTAAGCACTGCAGCTCCAAAAAACGTGATCGGCACTGCACTTCTGGGTAAATATAATGTGATCCTGAACAACTCCAGAAAAAGGAAAATAGACAGTGAGCTGATTCTTGAAAAAAGACTCGTTCAATAATCAAAAAGGTGTTAATCCATGACTTTGTGCAGCTGAAGCACATCCATCAGAATTAACACCTTTCATTTAAACAGCGATTTTAAAACAGGAATTTGGTACTTAAAAAGTTAGAACTGTTGCTTTCAACAATCTCATTTAAAAGTTCCTTATTCTGCTCATTCAATTTTGTTGCCACGAGGGAACGAATAGAAAATGAACGTAATGCATCTACCACTGACAGTGTTCCTTCGGCACTGTCTTTTCTTCCTGTAAACGGAAAAACATCTGGTCCACGCTGACATTGACAGTTGATATTCACACGACTCACCTGGTTGACCAGCGGATCAATCAGTGCTGCAATTTCCTGATCATCATTGCTAAAGATACTCACCTGCTGACCATGTGTGGATTCAATCAGGTACTCGATCGTTTCTTCAAGTGAATCAAAAGGCATCACCGGAATAACCGGGCCGAACTGTTCCTCTTCGTATAACTTCATATCCTTATTTACTGGATAGACAATTGCAGGATAAACAAATGATTCATTCATCAGGCCCCCATTTTCATTGACAACCGATGCCCCATGTGCAATTGCATCATCAATACATTCCTTCAGGTAAGCCGGTTTATGAGGCTCAGGAAGCGGGGTAAGCGAAACCCCTTCCACCCATGGCATTCCAAATTTCAGTTTGGCTACAGCTTCCGACAATTCCTTCAAAAACACATCGGCAAGACTACAGTGTACAAAAACAATCTTCAATGCGGTGCAACGTTGTCCGTTGAAAGACAAAGATCCCAGAACAGTTTCCTGCACGGCCAGTTTGATATCAGCATTGGAAGTAATAATAGCTGCATTTTTAGCATCAAGGCCCAGGATCGCACGCAAACGATTAATCTTCGGATGTAATTTCTTCAGTTCATTGGCCACCTTACTCGAGCCAATCAGGGTAAGCACATTGACTTTACCAGACTGCATTAAACCTGGAATGATCTTATTTCCCCTGCCATAAATGGTATTCACAACACCTTTAGGGAAACAATCCCTGAAAGCTTCCAGCAATGGATAGTGTAATAAGGTACCATGTTTAGGTGGTTTGAACAGCATTGTATTCCCCATGATCAATGCCGGGATCAGGGTAGTAAAGGTTTCATTCAGCGGATAATTGAACGGACCCATACACAAGACCACCCCTAGCGGGGAGCGTCTGATCTGGGCGACAATTCCCTGCTCTATACTGAACTTGGAAGACTGCCTGTCCAGGTCCTTCAACGCATCTATTGTTGCATAAATATACTCTACCGTACGGTCAAATTCTTTTACTGAATCGGCATAGGACTTTCCTATCTCCCACATCAGCAGTTTCACCACTTCATCTTTTTTCTGAATAATCCGCTGCGTAAACTTATCCACGCAATTGATCCTGTCAGCAACACTCATTGTTGGCCATTCCCCACGGCCATTATCATATGCTTTAACAGCGGCATCCAATGCCTCGAAAGATTCCTTTTCCGTACATAAAGGATACGTTCCAATCACTTTGCGCTGAAGTCCGTCAGCCGTTTTTATACATACGGGCGATAAAACCGTATGTACCTCTCCATTCCATGACCGCATTTCGCCATTGCTTAAATATTCGCGCTGATGTAATTCTGCGCTTAAGCGATGGGCTGCAGGAATCTCCTCTTCTGTGACAAAAATGGAGGCTAAATCTATATTTCCCATTTAAAAATTGTTTTTCTTGATGAATTCATCATGCTCAATAGCTAAAGATAAACTTTTTAATCCATTAAGATAAATCACTTATCGGATTATATTTAGGCACCAGAATTTTCATTACGGTCCAGGCCACCAGGTAAGCAACAGCACAGATGGCAAACATAATGGTATAACCGGTTTGTGGTGTACCTATGGATTTATAATAGTCGAACAAGCCACCTCCTAGTTTAGAAATCACTACCCCGCCAATACCTCCGGCCATACCACCGATACCGATGACACTACCAATCGCTTTTTTAGGGAACATATCTGATACTGTGGTGAAAATATTGGCCGACCATGCCTGGTGTGCAGAAGCACCGATACCAATCAGCACTACAGGAATCCAGTAGCTGATATCCCCAAGTGGCTGTGCTGCAAGAACAATGAGTGGAAAAATGGCAATCACCAGCATGGCTTTCATCCTTCCATCATACGGAGAGTATCCCTTTTTTATGAAATACATGGGAAACCATCCTCCACCAATACTCCCAATCATAGTCATACTATATAACACTGTCAGGGGCATCGTAATGGAAGTACCTACCATTCCGTACTGCACTTTCAAATAAGAAGGCAACCAGAACAGGAAAAACCACCAGACCCCATCGGTCATAAACTTACCAAACACAAACCCCCATGTTTGTCTGTAACCCAATAGTTTAACCCAGTGAACTTTTTCAGAATCTTCCACTTCTACGATACCATCATCCAGTAATTGATCACTATTGATATATTCCAGTTCAGAGGCTGTGATATTCTTTTGATTTTCCGGTTTATCATATAAAGCAAACCAGAAGAAAAGCCATAACAAACCTACTCCCCCAACAATCAGGAAAGTACTTTCCCAGCCCCATTGCTCCGCAATCCATGGTACGCTTAAAGGAGCGAGTACCGCACCTACATTGGCACCTGAATTAAAAATACCGGTGGCAAAAGAGCGTTCTTTTTTAGGAAAATATTCTGCTGTAGCTTTAATTGCTGCAGGAAAATTCCCGGATTCACCCACGCCCAGAACGGCTCTTGAAGCAATAAAGCCCAGTACTGAAACCGGCACAAGACCCAGGCCAATCCAGCCAAGCATAGTTGACAATCCGGATCCGATTGGAATTGCCAGGGCGTGCATGGCTGCACCTACTGACCAGACAATCAGCGCAATGGCATATCCCCATTTTGTACCCAGTCTGTCCACCACCCTGCCTGCAAACAGCATAGATATGGCATATATCAATTGAAAAGCGGAAGTGATATTGGCATAGTCACTGTTGGTCCAGTTAAACTCTTTCTCCAGCATGGGGTGCAGGAGACTCAATACCTGTCTGTCCAGGTAATTTACCGTCGTCGCAAAAAACAATAACGCACAGATAGTCCAGCGGTAATTGCTCATTTTAGTCTCTCTCATGGTTTATTTTGGTTAATATTTTGGTTAGAATTTAAAAAATGATGAGTGTCAACTTATCCGTGAATTACTGATGATATCAAGTGTTTCCTGCGTTAGCGTAAACAAAGTATCAAGATCTTTATTTTTTAATATTTCTTTGCTGATGAGTTTACTACCCATGCCTACGGCACAAACTCCGGAGCTGAACCAGCCGGTAATATTTGGTGCTGAAATTTCAACACCTCCGGTTGGAACAAATAACTGCCCTGGGAAAAGGTCTTTAACTGCAGACACATAGGAAGGGCCTAAAATATTGGCAGGGAAAAGTTTAATGATTCCAGCTTTAAGCTGATAGGCAATATTGATTTCTGTAGGGGTAAAACAACCTGGAATCCATAACAATCCGGCTTCATGAACCAGGTTACCGACTTCCGCATCAATAACGGGGCAAACAATAAAGTGTGCACCGGCGCTGATAAAATCTTTTGCCTCTTCAACATTTTTAACCGTACCGATCCCCAGGTGTAATGCTGGCATCTCGCTGTTTACCACTTCAATCAGTACCTTGAAATTATCCAAAGCCTCTTTTCCCCTGTTGGTATATTCAATAACCCTGACACCTGCACGGTACAGTGTCCGTACAATCTCCAGGCTTATTTCTGCATCTTCATAAAAGAACAATGGCAATAAGCCCTGATCTGTAATCGCTTTGATAGTTTCTTCTTTTGTCTTCATTTCAATATTGTTTTCAGTTTGTATGTTTAAAAGGAATTATGCCATTTCATATGGCTCCACAATTGCCCTGATATCTTCTTTCCTTGTGGTATTAAAGTCGCTTTCCGTGAACAATTTGGCAAATGCTGCCGAAGTGGCAAAATCTACCACCTCCTGTGCTTCCAGCTGGTGGTAAAAGCCATAAATTAATCCGGCCATGTAACAATCCCCGCTGCCTACTTTTCCAGCAATCGCTTCCGCGACAAACTCTTTAGACACCAATAACTGGTCCTGAGTGTATAAAGTAGTATAATACTGTATACCTTTACCATGGTCAAACCGGAAGGTATTCGCTACCGATTTACACTTTGGAAAAAGATCCAATATTGCTTTTGAGGAGATCTCGGACTGCTGTAAATAAGTCTGCTTCTGGTGTTCTTCCACCACGTTTTCAGGTACAGGAATACCCAGCATTTTTTCTGCTGCCCAGATATTTCCCATTACCACATCACAATATTTTACCAATCCAGGCAGAATTTCTATGGGTTCCTTTCCGAACTTCCATAGTTTTGCACGGTAGTTCAAATCTATCGAAATGGTGATATTTCGTTCAGCAGCAGCTTTCAGTGCTTCCTCGCATACCTCTGCTACGGCTTGATTGATCGCCGGACAAATTGCACTGAAATGAAACCAGGTTACCCCTTCCAGCACTTTATCCCAGTCAATCGTTCCTGGAGTTAAAGCGGAGAATGAAGAATAATTACGGTCGTAGATCACACCGGCATTTTTAAGGTCTTTACCTTTATCAAGGAAATATAAACCTATTCTCTCACCGGAATAGTGTATGGCAGAGGTATCTATGTGTAGATCGTCAAGATATCCCACCAGCTGTCTGGCAATAAAATTATCAGGAACAGCGGTAAGGTAAGCTGAAGGCACTTCCCAAAGGGAAAGTGCCGCAGCTACATTCGCTTCTGCGCCGCCAACATATACTGGAAAGGTGTTATCCGCTAACCATTCCCCAGCTGAATCCGGACAGATCCTAAGCAGCAATTCTCCAAAACTTAAAACTTTACCCATTGCAGATTAAAAATTGAAGTATGATTTTGCATTGTTATAACAGATATCCTGAACGATTTTACCAATCCATTCCATATCATTTGGAAGCTCCCCGTTTTCAATATCTTCCGCCAGGAGATTACACAGTATTCTTCTGAAATATTCATGTCTTGGGAAGGAAAGGAAACTTCTGGAATCCGTAAGCATGCCCACAAAACGGCTGAGTAATCCCATGTTAGACAAGGCATTAATTTGTTTAATCATGCCATCTTTCTGATCAAGGAACCACCAGGCGGAACCATATTGTATTTTTCCGGCAATTGTACCATCATTGAAATTCCCGATCATAGTTGCAATCAACTCATTATCTGCAGGATTCAAATTATATATGATCGTTTTTGTTAATTTATTGTCTGTATCAAGTTTGTTCAGGAACTTGGATAAGGCTGCACCCTGCGGGAAATCCCCTATAGAATCAAGACCTGTATCCGGCCCCAGGTTTTTAAGCATCCTTGAATTGTTATCCCTCAGGGCGCCAATGTGATATTGCTGCACCCAGCCTTTTTCATGGTCCCATTCCGCAAACTCCACTAACATCGCAGATTTAAACTGCAGGATTTCTGTTGGCGTTAAGCTTGCTCCGCTCCTGATCTTCGCAAAAATTGCGGCGACCTCCTCCTGGGTATAAGCTGTAGCATACAGCTGCTCCAGACCATGGTCAGATAAGGCACAGCCATTGGCATGAAAGTAATCATGTCTGCTTTTCAATGCCAGCAGATAAGTTTCGTAATCATTGATAGGCGTACCATAAACTGCTTCCAGTTTACCGATATACGCATTTAAGGCAGTCAGGTTATCCGCATTCATCGCCTTATCCGGTCTGAAGGCAGGTAATACTTTAATTTCAAAACCTTCTTCTTTTAATTGTTGGTGGTAGGCCAGATCATCTATAGGATCATCTGTTGTAGCTACCGTCACCACATTCATCTTTTTCAGCAGGTTCCGTACGCTATATTCAGGTGTTTGTAATTTTGCCGTACATTCATCATAGATCTTTCTGGCCGTTGCCGGAGAAAGAATATCATATACATCGAAATAGCGCTGTAATTCGAGATGGGTCCAATGGTATAATGGATTGCGGAGTGTATAAGGTACGGTTTCTGCCCATTTTTCAAATTTCTCCCAATCACTTTTATTCCCTGTGATGTAGGATTCATCTACTCCATTTGCACGCATGGCCCTCCATTTGTAATGGTCTCCGTATAACCAAACCTGGGTCAGGTTTTCGAAGTTTTTATCTGTAGCGATCTGATCTTGCGGAAGATGACAGTGATAATCAATGATCGGCATATCTTTAGCATATTCATGGTATAGGATTTCCGCCGATTTACTGTTTAATAAAAAATTCTCGTCAATAAAGTTTTTCATTATAATATATTGTTTTAGTAGTCATAGCCACCACCGCCATCATTCACCGGCTACAGTATTCCCATTGAGATCAAGAATCCATACACCGTTCATTGCTTACTTACGAGTGATATGCCCGTGGTTTTTATTTGAGATTATTTGGTTAAATTACTTAAAGCTATTGCCATTCCGCTTCCGGGAATGTTGTTGTTGGCGGCAAGTCTAGTGAATAAATCGAAAATAACATGTGATCTACTTGCAAATATTTGTGCAATCGTTTTCGGAAAACCAATTTTGATCAGCATGTTCACTCTTTTCTTAGCACTATGCAGTCATATCCTTACCTGCATCCTGCTATTTTTTGTGGGAAAACTATCCATGGGATCAGATCAACAGGATCCTTTACCTGATTATGATCTCCTGGTCCGATGCAGCAGTTTTTTCGATTAAGTAAGCCTTAAATCCTTCCTCAGTAGCAAAAACAGGATCTGAGTGCTCCCATGCAGCATAATATCTGAAGATAACAGGCTTTTTTTCAGTCAGCTGCATCAATGCAATATAAGTATTCCTGATATCACCGGTATCATTCGGAGTCTGACCAAATCCTGCAAAATTCTTTTCCTTTACAGCGACAGCCATTCCCAGGTGGTCTCCATGTTCACTCTGCTGATCAAAAGTAAACATGACTTTTGTCTTGTTCAGCCCAAGCTCCACCTTTTTCCGGCTTTTCAGGTTAACAATTCCGGTCACCAGTTTTGCTCCTGCTGGTGCATTGCTGAGCGACACTTTACTTTCATAAAAATACTGGCCTCCCCAGATACTGATCTCTTCGGTGATACGGGTTAACTTTCCGTCACCCAATACATTCCATTCCGGGTAACTGAGACTGAATACTGCCCTAACCGGTCCGTCAGCAATTCTTTTATAGATTATTTTACCCATATTAGGCCCTCCAAGCCGTACAAGCGTATCTGTTTTGCCCTTTCGCGGCACACTCAGTGCGAGGGAACCTGCTCCCAGTGATTTTCCCACAGCAAGGATATCCATGCCCCAGGGAGCTAAATGGTGATAAATAAGCTTCGGATCTACCCCAACCGTATCCATCATCATTTTCGGCGTAGTTTTGCCCCATATGTCCTTAATATTCCTGACATCCATATAAATCCGGAATCCAACCTTATCATTCTCCCATGCCGGTCCTTCTGTTAAAAACGGGGGAAGCTTTTCCCTGGTAAAATCGGTATTGGGCTGGCCTGCCGGAACGGTATCTGAGGGTAGCGCAGGGCCAAAAGAATCGTCCGAATTTTTCCGCATTTGCCTTACATGCGCAAGTACCCCGGCCGCTGAAGATTGAGGATCATTTAATGAAAAGTTTAGCACCACCTCTTCAGCAGGTTTGAATGACTGCAGAAAGACAAGCTGATCCCACTTTCCGTCGGCATTGGTATCCTCAAACTGCAGGACTTTATGCCCCGTCTTTCCATCGGATACGGTTATTCCGCTTTTATCAGAAAGCTTTCCCAGTTTTTTCTCCAGAAAAGTCCGTTCAAGCGTAATCAGTTCATCAGACCGCTTCAAATCAGTCCGGTTTTGCAATGTTATTTTTGTTTGCTGCGCTTGCACATGAAGTGCAGCAGCAGCAAACAAAACAACCGGTAATATTTTATGAAATACCTTCATGATAATGGAAATTATCTGGCCATCCAGCCACCGTCAATAATCAACAGTGTGCCATGGATATATGCTGAGGCCTCTGAGCATAGAAAAACAATTGGACCTTTAAAATCGTCAGTTACTCCCCAGCGACCAGCAGGAATACGGTCAAGAATAGACTGGCTGCGTTCAGCATCGGCTCTCAGGGCAGTGGTATTATTTGTAGCAATATATCCAGGAACGATAGCATTCACATTCACTCCTTTTCCAGCCCATTCATTGGCAAAAGCTTTTGTCACCTGTGCCACAGCACCTTTACTTGCCGCATAACTTGGGACATTGATCCCTCCCTGGAAGGCGAGTAATGAAGAAGTAAATACAATCTTTCCGCTTCCTCTTTCGATCATTTTTTTACCGAACTCTCTCGCCAGGATAAAAGGAGCAGTCTGATTGATGGCAATTACAGCATCCCAGTTTTCATCAGAATGTTCCGCAGCAGGCTGACGCATAATGATCCCCGCGTTATTAATTAATATATCAACCACAGGATGCTCTTCATTCACCTTATTGATAAATGCATACAGGTCATCCCTGTCACCAAGATCACATAAGTATGGTGTAAATTTACGGCCTGCAGCAAGCACTTCTTTTTCCACATCGCTACCGCTCAGCTCCATATTTACCGCAACACCTATAATATCAGCACCTGCTTCTGCAAGCGCTATTGCCATTGCCATCCCCATACCACTACTGCAGCCGGTAACCAATGCTTTTTTTCCTTCTAATTCAAATGATTTTAAAACTGACATAATTGTTGATATATAATATTAAGGTTGAAATTATTTTAGGTCGTTAATTGCACAGTGGTCCATGTCACCATAATCCAGGTTTTCACCTGCCATTCCCCATATGAAAGTATAGTTACTGGTACCTGCACCAGAATGAATAGACCAGTTTGGTGAAATCACGGCTTCCTCGTTCTGCATCCAGATATGCCTGCTTTCCTGCGGCTCACCCATAAAATGACAAACACTCTGTTTTTCAGGAACTTCAAAGTAAAAATAAGCCTCCATCCTTCTGTCGTGTGTATGTGCAGGCATGGTATTCCATACACTTCCGGTTTTCAGTTCTGTCATTCCCATTTGCAGCTGGCAGGTTTCCAGCACACTGTTCACGATCAGCTTATTGATAATCCGGTGATTAGCGGTCTCCAGTGATCCCAGTTCCACAATATCAGCTTCAGCTTTTGTTACTTTTTTTGTAGGGAATTGATGGTGTGCCGGTGCAGAATTGATATACAGTTTGGCAGGTTTGCTGCTGTCTGCAGAGGCAAACAAGACCTCAGCAGTATCTTTTCCGATATAAAGTGCTTCCTTATAACCCAGCGTATAACTTACCCCATCAGCGGTAACGATGGCCTCACCTCCAACATTGATCATTCCAATTTCCCTTCTGTGCAGAAAATAAGGCGCTTTCAGGGCATCAGGATTCGGAAGAGTTAAAGTTTCATTTACCGGCATTGCTCCACCTACAATATAGCGGTCAAAATGCGACAAAGTCAGGTTAATCTGCTCAGGAACGAACACATCAGTAATCAGGAAATTGCTGCGTAAGGTGGTTGTATCCATTCCTTTTGCTTCAACCGGACTTACTGCATAACGGCTTTCAAAGTTATTCTCCATGGTATTCTATTATAAATTATTATTTCTTGATATATTTTGTTTCATGCCATCAGGCAGATATTCTGCGGATCAATTCCACAGGGGTGATAATCGGCTCAGGGAGACTCCCCCCTTCTTCCTTTTGTTTCAACATTTCCATCAATGCTTTAACCAGTCTGTCGCCCAGTACTGCAGGAAATTGCTCAATAGTCGTAATCGAAGGACTGATAATTGCCGTCACAGGATCATTGGAATACCCCACTATCCTTAAATCGTCAGGCACTGAAATTCCATTTTCTTTCGCAAAGCCCATTGCCGTAACAGCATTCCTGTCACTTGTCACAAACAGGGCATCCGGTTTATTTTTCCCTCTGAACATCTTCCGCATGGCACTGATCGTATGTTCGGAGGTCAGTGGCTGATGATAAATCAGCTCCTCATAAACGGGGAGTGCAAATTGCTTTAGTGCACTTAGGAAACCGGCCGATCTGTCCTGGTATAAATTGGAAGTTAAGGGACCTGAAATCAGGGCAATCTTCTTACATCCTGTTTCTGCCAGATGTTTACCGGCAAGATAACCTCCCCTGAAGTCATCTCCCTTAATGGTACAGGCACCATAGCTTACCGGCGGTACACGGTCATAAAATAAGATAGGAATGTGGTGGTCTGCGAAAATGTCAAAATGACTAAAATCCTGGGTCTGCAAGGTACAGGAAACAATAAGTGCATCCACCCTGGAGGAAAACATGGTTTCTGCCAGGTCTTTTTCCATCAGCAGGTCGTCATTTGACTGGCCAATGATTAAATTATATCCCTCTGCATGCAACAGGTTTTGTATCACCGTTACTGCAGCGGCATGAAAATACATGGAAATTTTCGGAACAATCAAACCAACGGTATTCGTCCTGTTATTCCTCAATCCTGCGGCCATCGTATTTTTCCGGTAACCGAGCTTCCCTGCCATTTCCAGCACCCTTTTCCGGGTTTCTTCTCTTACATTGGAATTGTTATTCAGCGCCCTGGAAACCGTAGCCGGGGACAAATTTAATGCGGCGGCTAAATCCAGTATCGTATTGTGCTGCTGATTTTGTTTCATATTTGGAGTTAGAACAGCACTATGAAAAGCTTTGCAATAATAAATCGCAGATTCACTTAAAATAGCTTCTGTATGATAAAACGAATGTATGAAAACGTTTTCATTAAACAAACATTAATCACGAATATGTGACAACAATCAAATTTATCTTCCATACCCTGTTGCAGTGACAGACTTTACTGGCAAAATCATTTTTACAACAGACAGACAAATTGAATTTCACTTTATGACATCAATTCCTACCTTTGTACTGTAACATTTATTATTACAGATGAATAACGTAAAATTTGCCACTGCGATACATATTCTCTCCCTGTTGGCCTATAGCAAGGGGGAAAGATTATCTTCAGAATATATAGCAGGCAGCATCAACCTGAATCCCGCACTGGTTAGAAAGGAAATCAGTTATTTAAGGAAGATGGGCTTTGTCGCCAGTAAAGAAGGCAATGGCGGCGGCTCCTACCTGGCACGTCCCGCAGAAAAGATTCTTCTTTCAGAAATCTATCAGGCGGTAAAATCTTCGCAATTGCTTGGAAAGTATAACAATCCGAATCCAGCCTGTACCATTGGCCGACAGATCAATGGGCACCTGGACCATCTTTATGCGGAAGCAGAGCGATCTATGCTGCGGGATCTGGAAAAACAGACCCTTCAGGATTTCGTCTCCCGGTTTTAACCCAAATCAGATAGGCAAACAGAACATCAACAATTTTAAATCATATTGGTTCATCCAACATTCTCTAAAAAGAACAGCTAAAGACATCACCCTCACAAATACAATTAAAATTATAAAAACATGAAAATAGCATTAATCGGAGCCTCAGGATTTGTAGGCACAGCAATTTTAAAAGAAGCATTAGACAGAGGTCACCAGGTTACAGCAATTGTAAGAAATCCTGAAAACATCACTTTGGCAAATGATCAGCTGAAAGTGGTAAAGGCCGATATTCTGGATACTGACCAGGTAACCGCGGCTGTAAAAGGTGCGGATGCAGTGATCAGCGCTTATAATCCGGGTTGGAGCAATCCTGATATCTATGAAGAGTTCTTAAAAGGTTCCAAATCTATTCAGGCAGGAACTAAAGCTGCAGGAGTGAAAAGATATATTATCATTGGTGGTGCAGGAAGTTTAGAAGTTGCTCCAGGGTTACAAGCTGTAGACACGCCTGATTTCCCGGCAGCCATTAAACCAGGTGCATCTGCTGCACGCGATTACCACAACATCGTCAAAGAAGAAACGGAATTGGACTGGACATTTTTTAGTCCTGCATTTGAGATGCACCAGGGTACTTCCGGTGTACGTACCGGTGTGTACCGCACAGGATTAGACACTCCGGTATTTAACGAGGAAGGAAGAAGCATTTTATCAGTAGAAGATCTGGCTTTAGTGATCATAGACGAACTCGAAAATCCTCAACACATTAAAGCACGTTTTACCGCTGCTTATTAAGCGTAATAACCACTGAAGGATTTATCAGCAGGTAATTAAAACAGAAAAGTTCCGTCATTACAACGGAACTTTTCTGTTTCATAACTGTTCAACCCACTCTGACAGGACAATACCTCAATACACACTAAATTAAAACCACTCAAATTACTGCACAAGAATATCCCATCTTCATAAATTAATACAATTTGAAATGCAGTGATATTATATACCCAATAAAACTATCCCTGATAAAATAAAAGCGCTTTCTCATTTCTACTGTTCTTAATACCATTGATGAATCTGTTTGCCTGACGAAGAAACTCTTCCTGAACACAACAAATTTATGTCATACACAAATATCAAATCTTATCATATCATAAGAAATGACCATGCTTACTATTATTTGTGATCAATATGTTTTATGGAATGCCAAATTTTGTTACGGAATGTAAAAATTATGCGAAGAATAATAGTTGATGATGAGGCCTTTAAGATTAATACCTCAGATATCGCTCATTTAACCAGGTAACACCTCTCCTTTTGAAAAATCTTTAAACAGCCTCCTAGCCCCCTATTACCGATAATATTTCCGACAAAAAATAAATTTCAGAAACTGTAAAATAGATTTGCATTTGATTTTTTGTTTTCTATCTTTGCAGCCCCGCAAGGGAGAAACGGACCGGTAGTTCAGCTGGTTAGAATGCCGCCCTGTCACGGCGGAGGTCGCGGGTTCGAGTCCCGTCCGGTCCGCAAATAAAAAGAGGCTGTATCAAATTAGATGATGCAGCCTTTTTTATTTTAATAAGTTTTGTACCATCTCTGGACACCAACGCGTTCATTTGCATTTTAGTCATCTGATTTTGAAAAAGGTCAATGAAACAGCTCTTTTAGGCTGCTTTTTTTCTGATATTTTGTGCAATTGCGAGTAAGCCCCATTCGATGGCCACTTTTTCCTTTCCACGGAGCCTAAAGCGGCGGAACCCGTGGTTCTGTTTGATATTTCCGAAGACAGGTTCTACATCATAACATCGTTTCTTTCGCCGCTGTATTCCTTCTTCGCTGTTCAGCTTTTCGAATGCGTTTTGCTTAAGCCTGTTCAGGTTTTCATTGATTTCAATGATGCGGTTCTCTTTTGATTTATGGCAAACTGCTCTCATAGGACAGTTTTCACAATTCCTTGCCTGGTATCTTTTAAGGGTTTGCTTAAAGCCTGTTGTCGTCTTTTTTGTGTAAGACCCGATTGACAGCATTTGCTGGCCCATTGGGCAGATATAACAATCCTGCTGCTGGTTATAAAAAAGCTTGTCTGCCCCAAAAGGAGATTTGCTGTTGTACTTACCCTTCTGCTGTTTATCGAACATGCCATATTTCACAAAAGCCTCAACTTTCTGATCTTCCAGCAGTTGGTAGTTTTCCTCAGAACCATAGCCTGCATCTGCTGTAAGTTTCTTTGGTGCTTTTCCAAAGCTGCTTACGTGTTGTTCCAGGTGGATCTTCAGGGTAGTCGTGTCGGTTGGGTTGGGATGTATCGTGTAATTGACGATAAACTGGTTAGAGGTAGATATCTGTACATTATAGCCGGGCTTCAGCTGTCCGTTTTTCATGTGGTCTTCTTTCATCCGCATGAAAGTAGCATCTGTATCTGTCTTGCTATAACTGTTTCTCTCGCCCAAAATAGCCTCCTGAGCTTCATATCTGGCTATATTCTGCGGATAATTTTTAGTTACATAATTTAGCTTATCCTTCACTTTCTTGTCTATATCTTTCCGCCCGGCAAGCTTTTCATTCAGCTGCTCTACAGCTTGCTTTACCTTCTCACTATCAATCTGTTTAAAATCAGGCGGCTCAGGCATCTTGTCTTCATCACTGGCCACCTGTTGCGCATATTCCCAAATGTGGGTCAGCTGCTTTTTCATTTTTTCCTTATTGGTCTGAATGGATTTCTTCCAGACAAAAGTGTACCTGTTGGCACTAGCTTCGATCTTAGTCCCGTCGGTATTGATTTCCTCAATGCTTAATAAGCCTTCAGCGGCAAGTAGTTTTACCACATCCTCAAATACACTGCGAAGGGCATGTTTCAGGCGTACACCCCGGAAACGGTTGATGGTATTGTGATCTGGGTAGCTCATGGAGCTCAGCCACATAAAGTAGATGCTTTCACGGCAAGCGGCAGCCAGCTTACGGCTCGAATAGATATTGGTGAGATAACCATAAACCAGAACTTTAAGCAAAAGTTGGGGATGATAGCTGGAACTGCCTTTAATGTGGTAGGCTTTTAGAAGAGGTTCTATACTAATCTTATTAATCACCTCATTTACAACTCTAACAGGATGGGAATCAGGAATTAATTCATCAAGAGTGGGCGGGATGGCAAGAATCTGCTGTTGGTTATAGGGCTTAAATACGGGTTCTCTGATTGCCATATCTAGTGTGTTTTAATACATTAAATATATGAAAATCAAATAATTGAGTCAATAGCGCTGCGAAAAAATGTTATAAAAAATAAGCAGAGACAGAAGCTATAAATAAAAAAAGAGGCTGATCATGATTTATGATACAGCCTCTTTTTTGTTTTTGGGTTCGAGCCCCATATTCCGGATCAAGGATCAAGCGGAACTCTTGAGGGAGGTTATAAATTTAAGCGTAAATTTTAGAGAACCTGAACATAAAGATTTATTTGCTTCCCTCAAGACAATTCCGCTCCTTAACATATTTCAGACCAGGGTAATAAAAATTATGTGATCTGGGGGCATAACAGTTGCTGATCAAGTTTAATCGACGGTAATGTTGTATATTTGAATAAATATCAGTTCAATATTATGGCCACTAATAAAAAACATCGGCTCATATTTGAGTTATCCAAATCGGAGCGCGAATCACGTCTGAAGAGTGCATTAAATGAGGTTATTCAATTGACCGTCGATCTGCAGAAGCCTTTCGTATATAGGAATAAACTGTGTATCCAACCTAACTTCTTTATCCATGAGTATCCGAATGGAAAGAAATTCCTCATTTCACAGAACCAGGAAGATTCCAAGGAAAGTGTATTGAGAGAGCTAGCCTGATTCTATGAATAACTTAAGGCTTTTTGATTTATCGCCCCCACCCCAAATATTCAGTTTTTCGCGAATCAATGCCAAATGTTGCAGGATGAGTGTTGATTTTCGCATCATGCGTTGATTCATTCATGAGTCATTTACAATCAGCATTCCTACTTACTGAAAAGATCAATATAGTACCAGCTATATACTTATCCCAGATATGACAGCTCAATCACCGCAATTGCTACTGCATTTCTGGTAGACCAGCATGTCCTTTTGGTTTTACACCATGAATGAAAACAAGGGGATTTTTCGATTTTGACCTTGGTCAATGTTTTTTAAATGAATTTACTGCAACTTTGAAGTTTAAGCACTATAATATAAGAATGATAAGGGCGCTTGCGGATTTAATACGAATGAAAACGGCTTTAGATGAAGAGCGACTGGAAAGGGTAATTTCCTGCTTCAAACCGCTTAAGGTAAAGAAAAACGAGCATTTATTGCTGCAGGGCGGAGTGGCTAACCGGCTGTTCTTTATCCATAAAGGTTGCCTGCGATTGTATTACAGCAATGATGACCATAGTGTAGCGACACGCTTTATGGCATTTGAGCATACCTTTTTAACTTCTGTCATCAGTTTCATTTCCAGGGAACCTGCTCCGGAGTATATACAAGCCGTGGAGGCCTCGGAACTTCTGGTGATCTCCCATGATGATTTTTTTCGTTTGAGAGAAACCATTCCGGAATGGGATAAAATGTACATCTATATTCTCGAATACGGATTAACCGTGATCACCTCCAGATTAAGTACCCTCCTTACTCAAAATGCAACTGAACGCTACCGCAGTTTGTTAAAAAACAATCCTGAGCTGATCCAGAGATTATCGAATTCAAATCTCGCAGCTTACCTGAATATATCACCAGAAACACTCAGCAGATTAAAATCGCAGATATAGTACTGCCGATGCTGCTCAACCCATATAATTTTTTAAGATGAGAAGTGACGAAGTAAAAAAAGGGCACCAAAGAACACCACACCGTTCATTGTTCAGGGCCACCGGATTAAAAGACGAAGATTTTGACAAACCATTTATCGGTGTGGCGAATTCATTCATTGAGATTATACCGGGACACTTTTTCCTGAACAAAGTAGCTGAAATTATCAAAGAAGAAATCAGGGCTAACGGCTGTGTACCTTTTGAATTCAATACCATAGGTGTCGACGATGGCATTGCAATGGGACACGATGGAATGCTGTACTCCCTGCCCAGCAGGGAACTCATTGCCAGCTCTATAGAAAGTGTAATGAATGCCCACAAACTTGATGCAATGATCGCCATTCCAAACTGTGATAAAATTGTACCGGGTATGATTATGGGGGCACTCAGGGTAAATGTCCCCACTATCTTTGTCAGTGGCGGTCCAATGGCAAAAGGGTATAAGAAAGACGGCACTCCGATCGATCTGGCAACGGCATTTGAGGCTGTAGGTAAACATGAAGCCGGAAAAATCAGTGATGAAGAACTCCTTGACATTGAGTGTAACGCCTGTCCGAGCGGAGGAAGCTGTTCCGGGATGTTCACCGCTAACTCGATGAATACCCTGATGGAAGCAATGGGAATCGCACTGCCTGGAAACGGAACCATCCTGGCGCAGACTAGCGAACGTGAAGCACTGTACAGACAAGCTGCCCGGAGAATCTGCGACATTGCAAAGGACAGTGCGGCAAGGGAAACTTTTAAACTAAAAAACATTCTAAATGAAAATGCAGTAAGAAACGCTTTTGCCGTGGACATGGCGATGGGCGGAAGTACCAATACGGTCCTGCACATGCTGGCCATTGCCAATGAGGCCGGGGTCGATTTCCAGCTGAAAGACATCAATGAAATCTCCAGAAACGTTGCACATATTGCCAAGATCTCTCCTAGTCTGACAACGGTTCACATGGAAGATATCAACAAAGCCGGGGGCGTGAATGCCGTGATGAAGGAGATGACAAAAAGAGGTCAGCATGTCCTGGCAAATAACCTGACGATCAATGGAGAAACCTTACTGGAGAAAATTGCCGATGCAGAAATCAAAGATGAAAATATCATCCGCACAATAGATAATCCATATAGTCCTGTCGGGGGACTGGCAATTTTGTATGGGAACCTGGCTGAAGAAGGAGCTGTGATTAAAACAGCGGGAATTACTGGCGACAGGGTCATTACCGGCAAGGCCGTATGTTTTGATGGGCAGCCCGAAGCGATTGCAGGCATCCTGATGGGGAATGTCAAAGCTGGTGATGTTGTAGTCATCCGGTATGAAGGCCCAAAAGGCGGACCAGGTATGCAGGAGATGTTAACACCGACAAGCTTGATCATGGGGATGGGGCTGGGAAATGCCGTTGCTCTTATCACAGACGGCAGATTCAGTGGAGCCACGCGTGGTGCATCCATCGGACACGTCTCACCGGAAGCTGCCGAAGGAGGAATGATCGGATTGCTCAAAGATGGTGATGAAATTCATATCGATGTGGACAACTACATTTTATCCGTAAATCTGGAAGATGAGGAGATTGCCCGAAGAAAAGCTGCATTTGTTCCGCTGAAAAAAACCTTAACATCCAGGTGGCTTGGTCAATACAGGGCATTGGTAACGAATGCCAGTAACGGCGCTGTACTGAGAACAGATCTGTAATCCCCTTTAAAATAACAAGTCTTATTTACGAGCTGTTAAACAACAGTTGCGGGTCTGCAAATTTTAAAGAAAAAATCGAAAATCCTGTTCATCCGATGTAGACAGGATTTTCGATTTACAGTCCTCATTACAATGAATTCCGTAAGGTTAAACTAAAAGGCACCTCAATATGTTCCTGGGAATTTTTCAGGATCAGTTGTGCGGCAAGACTGCCCATCAGGCTAAAATTCGTGGAAATCGTCGTAATGCCTTTCAAAATATACTTTTTCATGGGTGTTTCATTATAAGAGATAATCCCAAGTTGTTTTCCGGGAATCAGATTTAATGACTCCATACGCTCAATAATAGCGACCAGGTCTTCTTCCCTCAGATTGATATACGCTTCTCCCTCCATCACAGGTTCGGTGGCTACGTTATGAAACACGCGCCCCATAAATCCATACTGCTGACAGAATTTTAAAAATCCCTTGATAATTTCCCTCGGATAATAACTGTGCACCGGAAAAATAAGCTTCAGCGTATGGTACTTATTGAGCTCTTCCACTGCCATTTCCAGTGATTTAAAGATATTATTCTCAAAATCTTCATAAACTGCCGCACAGCCCCCATGAATTCCCGGTAATTTGTTATCCAAAATAACCAGCTTGTGACTGGGAATCGAATTGATGATTTCACATGCCCTTTCCCCTCCTTCTATGAAATGCGGAAGGATTACAAAATGCGAATACTGATCCAGCTTGTCGCTCAGGAAATTCTCAAAAACGGATAAATCATTGTGGTAAATAAACAGATCGGCTGGCACATCAGTTCCAAGAGTCTTCACAAACTCATCATACACTATCTTTTTATACGTACTGAACTTGTTAAACAACAGACACACTTTTAAGGTCTGCCTGCACTCACTGTTGCTCACGTAAAAACCTTTTCCGGGTACCGATTTAAGGACACCTGCCCGTTTCAGATTTTTATACGCTTTTTCTGCTGTATCCCTGGAGATTTCCAGCGCACTGCTGATGTCACAGATAGACGGTAGTATATCATTTTTATGAAATGAACCCGCCTCTATGGCAGATATAATATAATTGGTTAACTGAATATATTTTGGTGTGGCAGAGCATTCATCAATGCACATGTGTTTGAAAGAATTAATCAGTCTCATCTTATCGTAATTATTTTTATATCTTCTTACCTAATCGTTCATTACATCATTTTTTTCAGGCCTTCCCACTTCACCTTCCACTTTCCATCTTTTGGAAAGCCAGGAGTTTCAGCAGTATTTCCATCCCAGCCTGCGCACATCATGGCTACTGCGGTAAGTAAACCGCCATTCCCTGGTAAATAAATCCGCAGCCTGCCATCCTGGTAGTTGTGTCCGCTGGCGAGATACGTATTGGTACGGATATTCATCATCAGTGCATCTACGGCCCGTTCAGGCATCCCTAACCGGGCTGCAGCCATTGCCGTCATCGGAAAATCCCATCCCCAGGTATCACTCCAGGTCCAGGTATCCCACACCAGTCTGAATGTTTTCTTCATGACTGCTGTATCCAGTAAACTGGTTTCCGGCAACATTCCATAAGTCCCCAGCACGGAAGGATGGTCTGTTTTATATTCAGGATTGGTATACGAATCTGTTGCACTTTCTGTGGCCAGATAAACACCATTCTGTTTCGGCAAGGGAGATAAATTCGCCAATACATCCGCCCATTTTTTATCTGCTGCGAGCCCCAGCCTGTTGCGCCATTGCTGTGCGGTGCGCAATCCCCATTCCCAATAGGCCAGCTCATAAGTCGGATTAAAGGTTTCGGCCGCTTTAAAACGTTCCTGTGCAGGAATCAGACCTGGACCCAATACATAATGTTTCGTCCTGTCATTGTACTGTGCAAAGGATGCCATAAAATCTGCCGTAGCAAACACCAGGTCTTTATACTTTTCCAAGGTATCCTTATCGGGATGGGCACGGTATAACAGTTCTGTAAAGGTGATCAGGTGAGGCTGTTGCCAGATCAGCATTGCTCCTACGGAGGAAGGGCTTTCATTGCCGTTATGATCAGTCATCTTTTGCCAGCGTACCCCCTCAAAGCCCTGTCTGGCTGCAATCTTAGCAGCATTTCCCTTCACCTTAAAATACCAGTTTGTACTTTTCGACAGGATTTCAGGTCTTCCCCATAAGGCGAAATGAAAACTATGCCACCAGTGCATCTCCAGATGGGGTTTCCCAAACCAACTGTTGTAAGTTAAACCTGTTTCCTGCGGAGGAAAGTTACCCGAACACTGAATTTTTGTGAGGTATTGCGACAAAATGATCCGCCGCTCCAGCTCCTTCGCCCGGGAGTCTGTACAATCACTGAAGTCTATTGCCGCACCACCCAGCCAAAACGCTTTCCATTCCTGAACGCTGTTTTCCTGTACTTCTGAAAATAAGGGGAGGGTAGTTTTACTTTGCTCCTGACTAAAAAGACAGGTAAAGGCAAAAGTACCGGATTTACGATCCGGGCTGATCGTGAAATGATGCGCTGACCTGGAGCTGATCACTCCCCCCTGCTGCCAGGAAAAAGAGGTGAAATATGCTGCTGAATCCAACTGATGTTTGATCACCGCCTGTTTATCACTTTTACTGACAATCGATGAATGGTGCTTTTCAGGATTTTTCCAGTTGTCACCCGAGTCACTCCAGGTACCCGTTGGATAGGAGAACCGTAACCTGACTTTTAAGCGGCCCTGAGCGATCAGGGGCGACTTGATCTGAGCAGAAATCAAATCATCATGCTGGTGTGCAACAGTAAGGACTTCCACCAATGTACCTTCAAATGTGAAGGAACTGCTGATCAGCCCTGTCCATGGGTCGAGTTGCTGTCTGATATTTTTAAGATCTCCTGCCTTTGCTAAATTTCCTTTGGAAGATCTTAACTCCAGTCCCACGCTACCCAGCTGCAAACGGTGAACATTTTGCCTGTACCAGTCTACGGCATCTTTACTGCGCTTAGAAGTATTGACCTGTACGGAATAAGGTACTTTCCGTCCGAATTGCTCCACACCACGATAAGATTCCTCAATCCTGTAGCCCGCCGTATCTTTGAAAGTATCCCATCCCCATTCTGACTGTGTTCCTAAAGGGACTCCTTTATCATACGCTTCCGGAAAAGTTTGTAATCCCGTGACATCAACAGTAAAGGCGAACTTACCATTTCCTACAGAAAGTGAGGATAAGGGATCCAGCCTGTTCACCTTCACTATATGCCGCTGAACCAATGCCTGACGATCAATTTGACCGTGTACCAGGAAGGGGAATAACATGACCAAAACGAGCGTAACGGCTTTGTATCTTTTTATCATTAATGTTTTCATCAGGATATATTTTTTTTTAAAGGTGATGAAGCGATCACATGCCTATTCATTGCTGTTTGTAAGCGGTAGGCTTATGAGGGTTTCATCAGTAAATATTTGCTTTTTATCTCTCTTTATTTAATCAGGCTGTTGATATAATTTTCCAGATGGGTGTATCCCGAATCACTGATCACATTCCCGTCAGTGGAATCATTGGCATTCAGCTTGTGTCTGACTTCCCATCGATCAGGTATTCCGTCATGATCGGTGTCTTTAGGCGCAGAAAACTTCGCTTTTATCTCTGGCTGTCCACCGGCATCTGCTTCCGTTTTAAATATCTGTCCCCGTTTCCCCATACTTTTGTAATAACCGACAATCCTTTGGTCCACTGCATCGCGTACCATTGCTGCTCCTGCTTCTTTCAACACAATTTTACAAGCCTCGGCAGCAGGAATAACGGGTGTTTTACTTTTGGCAAGAAGTGTTGGTTCAGCCAGCAGTGTAGCCTTTTCTTTTCGAAAATCTGCATCGGTGACCATTCGACCGTTGAGCTTCCCATCTTTATTCAGATCAGCATAATTGCCCTTATGATACACATGATCGGTAGCCGTAAACATGCTCAGGAAATCGGGAGTAGAAGATGGTCCGGCAATAAAGTAATTGCCTGCGAGATCCTGAAAATGGTCTGCACTGGAATGTCCGCCGACAAACCCGCTTTTACCCCAGTTGTAAATCACATTATTAATAAATTCTATGCGGGCTTTAGCTTTGGGATTCCGGCTTTGATTTCCCGTAAAAAGACTACGATAAATCGTGACATCCACCGGCACCTCCAGCAGTGCCCCGAAACGCTGGGGATCTATTCCTTCCGCAATCAGGCAATACTGAAGCGTTACATTCTTACTCTGTTTGATATGCAGGTTATCCCAGCGTCCCCACGTTATGGAAACATGGTCGAAAATGATATCCCGAAGATGATCTGCAATCACCGTACAGGTACCTTTGGACATGTTTATACTTCCCCGGAAACGGATATAACGCACAATTGTGCTGTCAGAAAAGGAAACACCATTGCCATAAATGGTAATCCCGGAACCAGGGGCAGTCTGCCCTGCAATAGTAATCCTTGGCGCAACCAATACCTTATCCGATATACGGATCACTCCGGAAACATCAAAAACTATTGTTCTCCCTGGCTGACTTACAGCATCTCTGAAAGAACCCGGACCGGAATCATTCAGGTTAACGACATGAACTACCGTCCCGCCCCGTCCCCCGGTTGCAAAACGTCCGAAACCTTGTGCACCGGGAAAAGCCAGTTGCTGGGCACCGGCCTTAAAGGTAATACCGGCAAACAGAAAGGCAACAATGAATATACGTAACATAATGTTGAATTAACAGATCGTCACTATCCACATTGCAGAGAACAGATGAATTACAGCTCAATGACCGGAAGAGCAATACTACTCCACCATTCAGCTTCATCGCATGTATACCCAGGTTACATGATCAATAAAATTCAGCAATACTCCTTAAGGAAGACGCGCTCAAATCAGGATAATATATTTGGTTTATTGTTTCAAATATATTGTGATCTGCAAGTCTGTAGGTTTCAAAAATTGACCAAATGCTTTCATTATTTGGTAATAAAGCCTAAAATATCATTGAACGGTCTTATTCTCTCTTGTCTCAGTACGTATTTTCCTCAGGTAGTCGGATGGTGAAAGTTTATACTTTTCTTTAAAGCAGGTACTGAAATAGGACAGGCTGTTGAAGCCTGTGAGGAATGCAATTTCAGAAACGGTCTGCTCGCCGGCATCCAGCAATTGCCTGCTCCTTTTTAAACGGATATCCCGAACCAGCTCTACAGGGCTCAGGGTGGTCAGGCTTTTTAGTTTTTTATAAAAGGTCGTACGTCCCATGCCAATGTTCAGCGCTACCGTTTCCATGTTAAAGCCGGGATCTGACATTCCCTGCTCAATAATCCTGATGGTTTCTTTTAAGAAATGTTCATCCCTCGAAGTGATCACTATTTCCGAAGGTTCCATCAGGAGTACTTTTGAAGGCTGCTGTGCAGATAACTTTTCAAATAGTTTCTTCCGGGAAGCAATCAGGTTCTCTATGAATGCGAGCAGGTAATCGGTATGGAAAGGTTTGGTCATGTACCCATCAGCACCATAACGCAGTCCCTCAATTTTGCTTTCCACAGATGACTTTGCTGTCAGCAGCATGACAGGAATGTGGCTGGTCCGCAGGTCATTTTTTAGGAGGTCAAGCAGCTGTATGCCGTCCATATTCGGCATCATCACATCACTGATGACCAGGTCAGGGAGATGGCCAACCGCAGCAGCCCAACCCTCTTCACCATCTGCCGCATTGATAATCCGGTAAAGTCCTTCAAGCTTTAGCGATAAGAAGTTCCGTAATTCCTGATTGTCCTCCACCAGCAGGACCAGCGGAGCCCGATCGTCGGGAAGGTTCAGTGATGGAGGGATGGTGTTCACCGGCATGTATTCATCCACAAAACGTTCATTCCTGCGCACTGCAGTCTTCAGGACACCTGTAGCCTGATAAAACTCCTTGCTGCCCTTTAATTCAAGAATAAAGGTCATTCCTTCTGCAGCATTATTTTCAGCCCGGAGTTTTCCCTGATGATTTGCTGTCATTTCCCTGGAGAGCGCCAACCCAATTCCCGTACCTTTTAGATGATGTTGATCTGCTGAACCATTTCCTTCATAATAAACTTCAAAGATCTCTGTAAGCTTATTTTTTGCTACCCCCGGTCCCTGGTCAGTTACCCTGATTTCCACGTCATCCCCTGCAGTGATTTTCAGGGCGACCCTGATTTCTTTACCTGCCGGGCTAAACTTAAAAGCATTGGAGAGCAGATTATAAATAATAATATCAATTTTTTCCTCATCTACCCAAACCATCTTTTTTTCCTCATCTTCGGGAAGGATAAAGCTGATGTTCTTTTCTGCGGCAATCCCAAGAAAATGATGACCAATCTCCCGCAGCAAGGCCGCCAGATCAACCTCGGCAATTTTCAATTCCATTTTACCGTTCTGAACTTTCCTGAAATCCAGCAGCTGATTGATAAAACGGATCATCCGGTTGGCATTCCTGTTGACAATATTCAGATAGTCCGTCCCTCTGTCTGATAAATGCTCTGTCCTTGAAATCTCTTCCAGGGGACTAACAATTAAGGTCAGCGGTGTCCTCAGTTCATGTGAAATATTGGTAAAAAAAGACAATTTCATCTCCGTTAGCTTCTGCTCTACTACCACCTTATTCCTTAACCGGATCATGGTAAAAATGATACGTCTGGCCACTATTCCTATACCAGTCAGCAGCAATGCATAAATCAAATACGCCCATATGGTTAAATAAAACGGAGGTTTTACGGTAATCGCCAGCGTTTTCTGTGGAATATTTTCAAAAAGACCTGTATTGGTAGCCTTCACTTTAAAAAGATATTTGCCTGGAGGAAGATTGGTATAGGTTGCCTTCCGCTCATCATTTACATGATGCCAGATTTTATCAAAGCCTTCCAGTTTATAGGCATAGGTGATCTTGTTGACCGCACGGTAATCCAGCACCGCATAATCAATACTGATCACATTCTGGTCATGCTTCAGTTCCAGCTGGTCAATCTCATTGATAGCATATTTTAATGGCGAGCCTTCCGCTCCGGCAAGGATATCCCTGTAATATAACTGGATCCGCGTCAATGCCATATTCGCCTTTATTTTTTTGTCCAGAATGGCGGAAGGATCAAAAGAGATATATCCTGAGGCACATCCAAAATATAACTTTCCCGCTGCATCCATAAAACACGTTGCTTCAGCGAGTCTGCTTTTAGGAAGTCCGTCATTTGAATCGTAATTTTTAAACTTTCCACTCAGCGCTTCAAATTTTGACAGACCACTCTCTGTTGCTGCCCAGATATTATTGTCCCGGTCATTCGTGATGCTCAGCACCACATCATTGGAAAGCCCGTTTTCTGTGGTATATACTTTGAAGCTTAACCGATCAGGATGCTGTTTATCGGGAATCACCCTATTCAGTCCCCCGCCAAAGGTTCCTACCCAAAGCTGTCCTGCCTTATCCTCATGAATATATTGCACATTGTTATTTCCGAGACTACTGCGGTCTCCCGGTATCTTTTTATAACTGAGGAAATGATAATCATCCGGCCCCGTTCTATCCGGGTCAACCTTCAGCAGTCCATTGCTCGTGGCAATCCAGATATTACCTTTCCGGTCTTCCTTTAAGTGTCTGATGACATTATTGGCTGATAGCTGATAATGCCTGAAGGAATTGCGATGGTTCAGGAAGATCACTTTATGGTCCTTCAAACTCATCAGGTTCAGTCCGCCGCCCAGTGTACCCACCCAAATACGGTGATGCCGGTCTTCCAAAATACTGTATACATTATTATTGCTGAGGCTATTTTCATCATTGCCATCGCGCCTGTAGTTGATCAGCGTATAAGTTGCTCGCTCCTTATGGTCGGGAACAGCTTTAAATAATCCATTCCCCCTTGTCCCCATCCATACATTTCCCTGGCTGTCTTCCAGCAATGCATACACATTCCCCAGCAATTCCTCTCCCCGATTAAAAACACGTACAGGTTTATTATCCTTATAAATGTATACTTTACCTGCCTTGGTACATACCCACAACCGCCCTTTACGATCTTTCATCATGGCCCTTACCTCATTGTCCGACCGGGTCTTTGGTGTTTTAACCAGCTGACGAAAATTGAAGCGCTCACTTAAAGAAATCACTTTATTGATTCCTCCATCTTTTGCGCTTAACCACATCACGCCAGACTGATCAATAAATAAACTGGTAATAATATTGGAGAATTGCTGATCTGCAGCACCGGGCTGGTCATGAAAATAGTCAATACGATCTGTCAATACATTATAAAAGCCAAAGCCTCCCCCTTTCATGCTCACCCAAACTGTCCCATTGAGGTCACTTAATACCTTAAAGTCCCTGCTGGCACTCTCCAGATCCTGTTGCTGCGCATAAGACCGGAATCCGTCCTTTTCCGGATTATATTTCACAATTCCCTTTCTGGCCGGTTCAATCCAGATTTGTCCGTTGGTATCTTCATACAGGGAAAAATAGCTATCCGCTGGCGATAAGCCCAGGAACCTAAACCGGAAAGACTGGGGATCCAGCGAAATCAATCCCTTTCCTGAAGTGGAAATATACAATACACCCTTGCGGGAATAACACAGGGCGTTCAGCCTTGTCCCTTTACTCAGGGGAAGCTCACGAAACTTTTCAGTAGCTAGATTCAGCATCACAAGATTCCCTTCAGCAGTTCCAAAAAACAGGTAAGCAGCATTGCGTGCCGCGCAGGTAAATGAATAGGACGACAACAATCTGGTATCTGCAGGTTTAAAAGTAGTATTCACATAACCTTGCTCCCTGGTGTACTTTAAGCAGCTCAATCCCCCTTCTGTACCCAGCCAGATCCTGTTCAGGGAATCCCTGAAAAAAAACTTCACCTGATTACCACTAATGGCAAACCTTTTTCCTCCATTTTTAGCATATACAGAAATCTTTGGCTGATCAGTTGAATGGCTTGAAGCTGCATACAGGGCACCCCGATCTAAGGTAACCAGCCAGACTCCACCTTCCGGATCCGGCCTGATGCTGGAGATCACTACATTTTTAAAAAGGGATTTATAAGGTCCATCCGATATGGGCAGGAATTGTTCAGTTTTTTTATCAAAGCGGTAAATTTTATTGTCGTAGGTCTCTATCCACAGATAACGCTCGTTATCCTCCACAATGTTCCTTACTTTGTTATTTTTAAGATTTGAAGCATCACCCGGCCGGCTTTTATAGACCACAAAATCATGTCCGTCAAACCGGTTTATTCCGTCCCAGGTGCCAAACCACATAAAACCATCTTTATCACGCGTGATTGCCAGTATTCCATCATGGGATAAACCATCCTCAGTAGAATAACGTGTAATATTGCTGCTCAGCTGTGCAGCAACGGGATGAATACCAGCAATCAGCAGAGTCAGCAGCAGAAAACTACCAGCCGGGACTCTTCCTCCAAATCTGCATTTTATCAGGTTCCTCAGGCCAAAAAAGACAGAGATCGGGTTCCAGAATAAAAGATTAAGCTGATGAAGGTGCATGAAGGATTATATCTGGTAAGGTATTGCTGGTTATTCGCATAAAAATAGCAAATCAACAGAATAAACTACCTTTTTATCTGATCATTCTTTTCCCTGATCACCGTAACGCCCATCAGTCCCATGACCACATCATTACATAAAGTAGTAAAGCCCAGTTTCAGCATCGTTTTTGCAGGATCAACTGCCATACCAATCACACTTGCTGCCCCTCCTTCGATCTCTTTCCCATTCCATAATTTACCTTCCTCGGCATCCACCACTTTCCCCGTTTTCAGGTGAATCCTCAATGGGCGTTCCGCCCCCGTATGGAAAGCAAAACCATCTTCATACAGGTCCTTTTCTATTGGCCACCAGTTTTCCGGATTGCGCAGCAGGAGACTGTCCGCTGTTCCATCTGTATAAAATATTTTTATCCTGCCATTGTCCATCCGGCTCTGCATGGGATTGGTAGATCCTGCCATTAGTAAATAGAGATGAGTCGCTTTCCCTGTAATGGGGATCTCCATCGCTGAAGGATAATTATCCCACCTTGAAGTAAAGACAATATTCTTAAGCATCGTATCTGCCGGCGTATTGAAGGTAATCCCTGAAGGAAGCGTAAACTGGTTTGCAGTCCCGGCCATTTTTCGCAGCCCCATATCATTAATTTCAGGCGACAGCATAGGGTGTGTCCAATCGCCAATTCCCTGAACAGGGAGTTGCAGCGTGGTTGTTTTCGGACGCGGGGAAAGATACCTGTTTTTAAAAATCTGCGTTACTTTATCATTAAAATAAGGGCTCAGGTTCAGCGGTTCTATAAGTCTGTTTGAAAAATCCGGATGCCCCACACCAGCTTGTTCAGGTTTTCCTTTTCCTTGAGCAAGGATTTCAAAACACAATGGATACCAATAACTGAATGTTCCCGACCGCAATTTTACAAACACTGTACGGTGCCCCACCTCTCCCACAAGTTTTGCCTGCAAATGTCCATTGGAAACCTGAAGACCGGCACACACTTGCTGGGGATCAAACACCTCTCCGATTGTTGCATTTTTGAAATCTGCCACGAGATCAGCACCTTCCGGAAAAATACGCTTCAGCACTGGCTTTCCAAACTCTTCCTCTCCCCAGATCAACCTAATCACATATCTTTCTGCCACCGCATGGCTAATCTCAATTTGCGGTACCCCGATAGATGATTCCAGCTGCCGCCATTCCACATTTTTCCCATTTACCGTAACTGATTGAAGACGGTTGCGCCTTGCTTTTACCACCATCCTGAGCTCCATAGGATGGGAAAACGAAGGCACAATCACATATTCATCCTGCTTGCCGGTTCTTTTAAATTCAAACGATATATCCGGGATATGAAGTGAGGCATGATCCCATGCCGATGGCAGTCCCGGCCGCAGCAGAAGTGAATGATGTAAAGCGTCGGGTACTATACCGAAAAGCCCCTCCACCAATGCCCTGGCATTCACTCCTATAGGGTCAGCAAAATCACGATAGGCTTCTCCCCTTACCGCATCATAATGCGAGATCTGTACAAAATTCCCCGGACTTCCACCCAGGTACATACTGCTCAGCAACTCACTTTTCCAGAGTTTAAATGCTTCTTCTGTCCTTCCGGCCTGCCAGTTGGCTAAAGCGGTATGAGCAGATTCCGCAAGGACCACATTATTTAGCGACCATTCATAAGGCATCCAGTTGGTTGTAGATACTGTATAATACCCCTGATCAGCAAGCCCTTTTGCTCTTACCGGAATATGTGGTAAAGCGGTATCCACATAGCGAAGACTCTGCCAGGCCTGGAAGGGGTCTGCCACCCCGGCATCTATACTCTGGTAAATCGTCCATAAGGCAGCTGCAGGATGCAGCAAGCTGAGCCCCAGTGCATCTTTGTATTCTGCATACCAGCCTTTTGAAGGCATCCATAGCTGGGTATTCATGGCTTCTACAATCTTCTCTGCTTCATTGTGGTATGCTGAAGGATCTTCTCCTAACAGGGAAGCAATCTTCCCGGCATACAGGTTCGCCCTGTAGTTATATGCCGAGGAATGGGTCACGCTCCCTCCGCTGTATTGCAGGGCATCACTTGCCCAAATTGCTGCATAAGCATCATACAGACCATTGTTATCTGCATCAAAATTCCGTTTTTCCCATTCCAGGTGAAGTTTGATCACCGGCCACATTTCCCTTACAAAATTCAGGTCACCGGACCAGTTGAAATGCCAAAGCAGCTCATCCATATAGATGAGATTCATATCATAATGGTGGGGCCGGATCGATTTTCCTCCCGGATCGCGGCTGATGTACCCGCGACTGAACATCGCTGTCCCCATTTTCTCTCTGGAACGTGCCAGGTTCAATGCAGTATCAGCCTCAACAGGTCCTACAGCCGGATCCTGTACCTGCGATTTTGCATAGGCAGCGAAATGCTCAGCCGCACGGTCATGCCATCCCAGCGGATCCGCAGCATAAGGACCGCGCCAGCCATTCAGGCGCATACGCCAGCCTATTGCACCGTGCAAATAGGACGGAGATTCCCATATGGCATCCGCAGCCATGCTCAACGTTCCGCCCAGCGTATTCAAAAAAGGATCTGGAGTCTCGATCCGAACCCTGTCGGCAATTCTTTTACGGGAAATCTCTGCATGTAGAAATTCCTTCTCTGGTTCCAGCATTTTATCTCCGGCTTCCGGGTCAGGATTTTGTATACAGAAGTAAAAATCCTTTCTATTTGTGATTTTTACTTTGCCGCATAACGCAGGATACTCCTTCCCGCTGGACTTGTCCATCAGCAGTGGAGAACCCTGCACCCTTGCATCAGCAAGATGAAGATCTGCCGAAGGAAAGATGCCCTGCATTTTTTTATCTTTCCCATACTTCAGCAGGAATTGATTTCCCTTAATCTCAAATACATTGTTCAGACAATTTTCAGGTTTGAGGTAAAAAACTGATTCAGGATCCGGCCCCATATCCCCATTGCGGCTAAAATTTTTACCACTTGCGCCGCCAAACGACCAGAACAACTGGATATCCTTTCCTACCCCTTCAAATGTGGCATGGATAATCATACCTTCAGCATTTCCCAATGCCAGCACTTTCAGTTCTATCTTCCCCTTGCCCAACAGAGGGTCCCTGATCTCATACCGCATACTGCCTGCATCGTACCATGCCCTGATCTCTTTTGCTGCAATCATCCATTTACTCACCTTGCCGGAAATAAGACCCAGTTTAAAATTACCACCCATTCCAGGCATGTACAGTGCAAACTCCGGCAGATCTCCCGCTTCCACCCTGAATCCTGTATTCGTGCCATACAATGCACGGGTAAAACGGCGGCTGCCATTTTTAAGGTAAAAACTAGTCCCGACAGGAGTATAACGCAATTGCCGTTCTTCCCCATGCCAATTTTTGTTGCTTAACAATGGCGGATACAGTTCCTGCGCAAATCCGGAAACGGTTAGGAACAGAAAGAGCAAATACAGGTGTAAAAACTTTATATAGGACATATCAGGCAATTTTAAAACTATAAATGAATAGGATCTGAATCCGTAATCACAGGGGTATTTCCATCCTCGGCTTTGATGACCACATCTTTCACTTTCCAATCTTTTGCAAAAGAAATTTTACCTGCAGAGATTGCTTGTATATCCAGTTTTTCGAGTGAGAAGTTCCTAAGCATACAGACCTCCATGCCTAAAGCATGAATGGCTTTTTTTGCTCCGCTGGCTTTTATATTATACAGGTTAATATCTTTTATTTTAGGGATCCCCTGAGATTTGGGTTCTACCCTGGCCAGTAATTTCGTCCAGTGTGGCGGTATTGAATCTCTATGGTATCCTGCAGGAAGTTCAGCATAACTATACGCCGGATTCCAGTTAGGGTTCACCTGCAATACATTACCCACGCCATGCATCACAATATTATTGAAGTATACATCCTCCACCGTTCCGCCTCGGGTCATAGCCGACTTGATATTCAATGCATTTCCTGTACCATAGCCCACCAGATCAGTTGCCCATACATGCCTGATTCCACCGGAAGTTTCACTTCCCAGGGTAAGCAATCCGGCACCTTTCCTGGCTACACAATTGCGGATCACCACATACTCCGTAGGCCTGTTCACCCGGAGTCCATCCCAGTCGCGGCCAGCTTTCAGGCAGAAATTATCGTCATTGCAATCAATATCACAATGCTGAACCAATACCCAGGAGGACGAATCGATGTCTACTCCGTCCGTACTGGGACCATGACCGCCAACATTATTGTTAATCGTCACGTGTTCAACGGTCACATAGGAAGAATACAGCACCTGCACCGTCCAGAAACCCGCCTGCTGAAAAGTCAGTTCCTTCACCACCACATCGGATGAGGAAGTCACCAGCACTGTTCTTGGGCGACGGGCATCATAATCGACAATCCAGCGTAATCCTTTGGCATCGTATACTTTGCGGAGATTCCAGTAGAAATCCCAAAATGGCTTTCCCTGTGCATTCACCAATCCCCCGCCTGAAATTGCAGCCTTATGCTGCCCGATAATATTGATCAGTGCGGCAGGCCATTTCATTTCAATTCCGGCAACCCGTGTATCCATATCAGGGTAATCATTGATATCCTGACTGCCAAGGAGCTCCACCCCCTTACCAATATGAAGATCAACACCGCTTTTCACAAACAATGAACCGGTGAGATATCTCCCCGGGGAAAAAGTCACTCTCCCTCCACCCTTTGCAGCGCAGGCATCGATGGCCTGCTGAATCGCTTTCGTATTCAGTGTTTTTCCATCATTCCTGGCACCATATTCTTCTACCGGAAAGATGGCATTGTTAAAACTGAACTTTCTTGCGCCCACTTCGGCGACCCATGAAGGCACTTTCGGTTGTGAAAAAGCCGCACTGAGCGGTAACAGAAGAAGCAACAGGAAGAAGCTGCGCGAGGGAAGGATCAAATTCATAATTCTATATCTTAAATTTATCTATGCTTAATATTTAGGGTGTTGCTGACCTTTTAAACCGGTGTTGATATCAATAGTAGTCGTCGCGAGTGGCAGGATCTCCACTTTATTCTTTTCAAGTCCCCTGAAAAGGTTGGTAATTAAAGCGGCATTTGCCGACAGTACGCCTTGTGAATTCAGGGGGGAAGCCCCACGCATCCGCAACACCACCAAACCTTCAGTCACCAGTCTTGTAGAATCTGCAGGAGTCATTTCATTATAGGCCGTATAGGGTACGGCAACTACTTTGTCCTGAAATCCTGTGGCTACTTCTTTTTTATAGACCCTGTAAAGGTCACTATTGGCATACTTTCCTGTTCTGTTTGCCAGTGCGATCACATTTTGTTTCGTAGCAGTAAGCGTTTCATATAAAATTCCCCAGCGGGCAAGATCTGTCCTGCGCAAGGATTCGAATCCAAATTCAAATTTACGCTCCTCAATAATCGCATTTCTGAATCCCGCATAATCTGATGGTATGGTTCCAATCTTCGTTGCATCACCAGCAAATCCGCGGGTACGTACCTTTTCCAGGCTTGATTTAGCTTCTGCTGTAGGGCCGTTGGAAACTTCATTCAATGCTTCAGCATACATTAAAAGAATATCAGCATAACGAAGCACCGGCCAGTTGATATCGCGTGCATTAATCGCAGTACCTTTCTGGTCCGACCAGTTCACCCTGAACTTACCAATCGTATTACTGGAGTAGGAATTCATCTTCCTGCTGTTGTCACTGTCAATTCCATAATTACAGATGGTCACATCCCGGCGGGTATCGCCTTCAGCAAAATCAAACCAATAGGTTGGGGTCACCCCCATGGCTGGCTGACTTTTGCCAAACAGACTGCTGGTATGGATGAAAATTCCATTCGTATACCCCGCTGCGGAACCATTGTTATCATTCCCATACTGACCATACTCCAGCATAGATTCACTGTTATATTTTCTCATAATCAGGTCACGGAACAGTGTCTCATAACTGGAGAGCAATGTATTTTCCCCTTTATCTATTACTGCCTTACAGGCATCAGCCGCAATCTGGTAGAGTTCCCTGATACGTTGCTGATCCGGGCGCTGCGCAACCTGAACAGATCCAGCCGAATAGGTATTTAAATCCCAGCGTAAAGAATATCCTGCAGCATACAAGGCTACACGTGCAAGAATTCCATAAGCTGAATTTTTTGTAAAACGTTCTGTGGTACTCACTACACCAGCACTTTTCCAGGGCAATAGGGTAATTGCTTTCTGGAGGTCAGCCACACATCCATCATAAATGACATCGCGGCTCACCCGCGAAGAAGTAAATATCCCTGTTTCCCCGACAGGAGCAGTAGAATAAGGCACATCGCCAAAGAAACGTACGATATTGAGGTAGTTCATTGCCCGAATGGCATAAACTTCCCCCAGCAGACTGTTAATTTTTGCCTGTTCTGCTTCAGAAAATCCGGTCATGCCTTCCAATCCCTTAATCGCCACATTGGAATATTCAATTCCCATATACATCGCTGTGTAGGTAGAGGTAGGAATATTTGCAGGAGTATATACATAGTTAGCCACCTGATTTTTACTATTTGTTTCCCCTTCCGTAGAAATACATTCATCGGTACCCATACCCAATTGATAATACAATTCCCTGTTGAACGTCTGTGAGTAACAGCCCACTACAACCATTTCTGCTTTACCAACAGTTTCGAAGATCGTCTGGCTGTTAAATTTCGATTCAGACGGCTGGTCTAAAAATTTCTTACAGGAAGACAGCGTAAATAAAGATAACACTATCCCGGTGGCATAGTAAATATTATAAATTCTTTTCATGATCATAACTTATTAAAATGTTACATTGAGACCTAATACATAACTTTTTGTGCGTGGATAAGCGGAGTTATCTACTCCGGAAGTAAGGATACTTGAAGTGGCAGACACTTCAGGATCATATCCGCTATATCCCGTAATCGTATAGATATTGTTCAGCGTGCCATAAACACGAAGCCCCTGCAGATTTATTTTTCTGAGTACATTTTTTGGAATGGAATAACCCAAAGTAATGGTACTGAGACGCAGGAAAGAACCATCTTCCAGATAATAATCCAAGGCATCAGTAGTGGCAATATTATTACTAGCATGCAGACTCCACATCGCTTTCTTATCAAACTGCTGCGGATTCATTGCAGCAAGCCGGGCGAGATCAGTAGTTTCTTTACCGGTATTCGGATCTACCAGTTTGAACCTGTCGTTCATCACCGTAAAGGTATTCTGATTGGGAAGATAGGGACCAATAAAACGCTGCGAATTCATGTTAAAGACATCATTGCCCACAGAGAAATTCATAAAAACGGTTAAATCAAATCCTTTATAAGCGAAGGTATTGGTCATTCCTCCCTGATATTTTGGCTGAGAACTACCGATCACGGTACGGTCTTCTGTACTCCAGACCGGATTGCCCTTGGCATCTGTTATTCCTGCAGTCGGAAGATATTTCACATCACCCGGTTTGATATTGGCCACTACCCCAGCTTTTGAACGGGCAACACCATCTTTCAGTGTATAGGTACCATTGGCATTCTGTGTGAAATCATCTGTAGTATATACGCCATCATATTTGTACCCATAAAACTGTCCCAGGGGATCACCAACTTTCACCTTAAAATCTACCCTGCTCGATAAATTAGATAAGAAATAATCCTCACCTCCCTGTCCGTAAATCGAAAGCACTTTCGACCGGTTAAAGGAAATGTTAAAATCTGTATTCCATTTAAAACTTTGAGAGTGAAGATTCACCGTTTTCAGGACAAACTCAAATCCACGGTTGCGTATGGCTCCAATATTCTGGAACTGATAAGAATAACCTGAAGAAGCAGGTATCCTGTTTTTGATCAGCAGGTCATTGGATTTATTGTTATAGACATCCATAGTCATACTGATTCGGCTTTTAAAGAAGTCCACTTCCAGTCCCACATTTGATGACATCGTCTTTTCCCATCTCACTAATGGGTTTCCTACGGTATTGCTTGGCACCAACGTAGGGAAATTGGCATTATTAATGGCATAAGTACCTGAACCGTAATCTGTCAGGTACATGTTATTATCGATATCATTGTTCCCGGAAGTTCCGTATCCTATGCGGAGTTTAAGGTTGTTAATGACCTTCTGGTTGGCCATAAATTTCTCTTCGGATATGCGCCATGCTGCCGCTCCCGAAGGAAAATATCCCCATTGATGGCCTTGTGCAAATTTAGAGGAACCATCCGCACGCAGCGTGAAGTTGATGAGATAACGGCCTCTGTAATTGTAAGAACCACGACCAAAAAATGAGGCCAGGCCCATGGTACTTTTACCGGATCCATACACATTCCTGACATTCACGGAAGAACTTACATCGTTTAGTCCGAAATTGTTTACCGGGAACTGGTAATAGGTATTATCGAGACTGATGGATTCGCTGTATACGGTTTCCTGTCCGACAAGGAAATTCAGCTGGTGGCCGCTGTAATCATGTCCCCAATTCAGGGTATTGGTAATCTGCCAGGTATATTTTTCGCTATTGTCCCTTGAACCATAGGGGCCAAGGTTATTTTGTGCGGTTCTGGTACGTCCATCATCCCAATAATCTGCACGTGTTTGTCCCCATAAATAACTGCCTGCCGTACGGAAGGTAAAATCTTTCATCAGGTCAATATCCAGGCCCAGGTTACCGGTAAATATACGGTTCCATTTGGTGTTGGTTACAGCATCGTTGGTGATAATCGGATTATAAATATCAAACTGGGAATCATACGCAAGCATATCCTCACTGATATCAGATCCGATCAGTTCCTCATTGGTATACCGTATACCACCGGTTACAGGTTGGAGGACTGTCATTTTCAATCCCCCGGCCAGATTCCCTCCCCCCTGAGTTCTGGTATCCTGAAAGTTGGTCATAAAATCCGTCCGCACTCCCTTCCAGAGTTCATGATTCACTTTGAGGCGAATGCCATTTTTATTGTATCCGTGTTTAGCCATGATCCCCTTCTGCCCTGTGTTGTTGTAACTCAGCATGAATTTTGTTTTGTCCGATCCACCACTAAGATTGATATTGTGATTCTGACTCAATGCACTCCCGCCGAAGACCAGATCCTGCCAGTCTATTCCCTCACGGGAACCATATTCACTGTTGATACGGTTAAAAGCACCGGTATAAAAATCCGGATCATTGACATCACCTCCAAAGTAAGAGGCCCAGTTCGCCTGTTTCCCGGCGAGGGTTTGAAATTCATACTGATACTTCGTGTAATCCAGCACATTCAGGACGGGCAGGCTGGCACCCAGTTTTTCAAATCCTACATACGTATTATAGTTCACAATGGTCTTTCCAGCTTTTGCCGATTTGGTGGTAATGAGTACCACACCGTTAGAACCACGCGCACCATATATTGCTGTTGCCGAAGCATCTTTCAGCACATCAATATTTTCAATATCATTGATATCTACATTGCGCAGGGCATCATCCATCTGGAAACCGTCAACAATATACAATGGTGCTGTACCCTGCGAAATAGAGTTTCCACCGCGAATGGTAATATTGATTGGCGCGCCGGGCGCACCGCTTTGTGTAACCACCCTCACCCCTGCCGCTTTACCTGTTAAGGCTTGTGCAGCTGTAGTTACGGGAGCCAGAACCAGGTCCGCTGCAGCGACTGAAGAAGAGGCACCTGTTAAATCTTTCCTTTTTACTTTAGCATACCCAATAGCTACAACTTCATTCAGCATATTTTCTTCTGATTCCAGATTCACATTTACAGTTTGAGGTCCATTAACTATCTGTTCGTGATTTTTATAGCCTAAGTACCGGAAAGATAACGTAACGGGCAGCGCCCCGGAAATGCTTAAGCTATAGGTGCCATTGGTTGCGGTCTGAACAACCTGATTTTTACCTTTCACCACAATCATTACTCCCTGCAATGGAGTTCCGTCGCTCTTATCTTTTACTGTGCCTTTTACTACCGTGGTTTGAGCGGTAGCCAGCTGCGACAGACAAACAAGCAGACTGCAGATTAGCAGGCTGATTCTCCTCATCAATTTCATATTCATAAAAAGTTTATTTTGGTTATGCGAATCTAAATGCCGCATTCAGGACTTGCATCCTGTCCCACCCTGCATGGTCCATATTTTTTTGAAAATAATTTAAAGCAGTTCATGCAATCTGGTAAAATAGCCTGTTAGAGAATGGTTATGCACTCCCAAACTGCAAATGATGAGGATTAAACCCAGTATATTGATGCTATGGATACAATAAAATTCCAAAAACGTTTGATAACTAAGTCTAGTCTTATATATTTGCACAAGCTTTAATCAATCTAAATAAGGAAACTATACTCAGACATGCTTTATATAAGCCATATATACAAACACCTATTAATAAACAAATTACAATCTCTTTATCACTTTTAATCATCCTTACTATGTTCGTTGTTTTGCCATAAAACCGGACTCATTGTAATTTTCCATTTATGTATACCACAATTACCTTTTTAATTTTCCTCGCTTTTTTCCTGCTGTATAACCTATCGAAAAAAAGCAGGTGGTCGGATAAACCCGGCTGGGCATCAAAGCTGGAAAACAGTGTTAGCCTGTCCCGCGGCTTAAGTCTGCTGTTGATGCTGATTTCCTGCGCGGTTCTTATTTACCGGAATGGAACTGTATCAGGTATATTCTGTTTTATAGTCATGCTCATGGCCATGGGAAATCTGCTGGTTTTACTATTTCCGTTTCGTTATTTATCCATAAATCATGTTATCCTATTGTTATTACTATTTGTAGGTCTTGAACAATTTATCTTTTAATTATGCCTGCCAATAAAAAATACCTTACAAAATCACCCTTTCAGAAATTCCTGAAAATAACTGCCGGATTTTTTGGTGGTTATTTTGTGATGATCTCCTTTCATCAGTTACTGGGTTATGTGTTTGAACCTAAAAATGTGGTCATTACGGCTGCCTTTACTGGCTATATTCTTTGGGCTGTTTTATTATTGTTAGCCTTTCTGGCAAAGAGTGCATGGAAAATATGGCTCTATTATCTGGTACTCACCGGAATTTTTGCTATTCCTTTTCTCTTAAAACTGTAAACTGAACCATGAACAATAGAAATTACAACATATATTTTAATACCCATACGATAAGCGGCATTATCATTTCAGCCGTCTTATTTGTTATATTCTTTGCAGGTTCTTACACACTTTTTAAAAAGGATATATCGGCATGGCAGACCGGTACTTCCTACAGGGCTAATGAAAATACAAAGCTGAACTACAACCACCTGCTGGATTCCCTGGATCAGAAGCATGTGTTGAAAGGAAGAGATATTTCATTCTATTTCCAGGAGCATACACTGGAGACTTATGTCGATGTCTCTGCTTCAAAAGATACCACCATCACGCCGAAGGAAAAACCTGATCCCAATGCAAAAGGAGGCAGAAAACGAAGAGGTGGTGGTGATGGTGCTTATTTTAAATATAACTTCAATAAAGGCAATAGTACAACCTATGAACAGTCTTATGATTTAGGTGAATTCCTATACCGCCTGCATTTCCTGGCCCAATTAAATCAGGTTCCGATCAGCATTGGTACACCATTCGGATACCTGGTGGCTGGTCTGGTCTCGTTTTTCTTTTTATTTGCGCTCATCACAGGATTATTGCTGCATTGGGATAAGATCGTTTCCAACTTCTTTGTTTTCAGGCCATGGTCCAAAGTAAAAACAGTTTGGACAGATGCCCATACTGCACTAGGGGTAATTGGCTTTCCTTATCAGTTCATTTATGCGGTTACAGGTGTAGTCCTTATTGTCAATACTATTCTGATTACTCCGTTCAGTTATATATTCTATGATGGAAAGTCTGATCAGTTATATAAAGAGCTGGAATATTTTGAAAACAAAGAATATCCTTACACTTACACGGAACTCTCTGAAAAAGCAGATGTTCAGGCTTATATCAACAGGACGCAGAAAATATGGAAAGATGCTTACATCAACAGGGTCTTTATCAAAAATTACGGCGATGCTTCTATGCAGCTGATCGTTGAGGGTGCTGCAGATGCAAAAAGTAATTTTTCAGGTAACGGTAAAATAATCTACGAGATTAAAAGCAATAAAATCATTTACCACAAATCCCCGCTGTCGGAGAGCACTTATGTAAGCAAAGTAAAAAGTCTGATCTACCACCTCCATTTCGGTAACTATGGTGGTTATGCAATAAAAATTGTGTATTTCATATTGGGAATTATGGGTTGTGTGGTGATCATTTCAGGAATCCTGATCTGGCTGGTCGCAAGAGACAAAAAAAATGTACCAGCGCACAAAAGGAAATTCAACCTCTGGCTGGCCAATATCTTCCTCGCCATATGTCTGACCATGTTCCCGGTAACCGCCCTTACTTTCATTGCGGTTAAGGTCAACAGTGCAACAGACATGGAGTTTATCTACCGCATCTATTTTTACAGTTGGTTGGCCTTATCAACTTACTATATCATCCGCAAAAACCTGAAGCGTACGAATCAGGAGACCTTATTGTTGGGTAGCTTGTTGAGCTTCTTTATTCCGGTTGCCAATGGTGTATGTACCGGAAACTGGATATGGAGGACTTATGCTACAGGTGCTACTGATATCCTGTTTATTGATCTCTTCAGCCTTTCCATCGCTCTGATAGGTTTTATCTGTTTTTATAAAATCAAAAAGAAGCAAAATTCGGAAGTAGAAACAAATTAGGATGTTATAAGAATTTCAATTGGGATTCTTGCGGCATTGGGCCGGAAAATAAGGATTATGGGCTATTGTTTTCCCTCCGAAAACGAAGAATCACGACTTTTAAATAAAAAAATATTATTTATTTGCATTTGATTTTTTGTTTTCTATCTTTGCAGCCCCGAAAGGGAGAAACGGACCGGTAGTTCAGCTGGTTAGAATGCCGCCCTGTCACGGCGGAGGTCGCGGGTTCGAGTCCCGTCCGGTCCGCATACTAGTCATCAAACACTATCAATAAGCCTTTAATCATCTGATTAGGGGCTTTTTTGATTTACCGACCTACCAAAATATTCAATTTTTGGATCAATACTCAATGTTGTGGAGCAGGGATTAAAATTCTAGCTTTGCATTTTTATATATCTTACTATTTATGCCGTCTGCTACCTCCGGATCAAGATCAAAAGTTGTGAACAGAGGCAAGACGTTCAGCTTGAAAGTGTTGAACTCTCCTGAGGTGATCACGATATGAATACCTGTTATATTTTATACTTATATGATCCTGTCTCAAATAAACTGAATCAAAGTCCGTCCAGAAAGAGGAAGATATACAAATTTTGATCCTGAAGATATGACGTCTTGATTTTAACTATTAGTTAATAACAAATCAACGGATGACTTTGGTTTGAAAAATACAAATCAGACTGAAATTTTCTCGATTCCTGACCATGGAAATATGGAGGATAAACGGATTTGTAATTGATCAGAAACCACCTCAATCCGGCGATATATCTCGACTATTGTGCCGGAGCTCTGTATAAGAATTGACACTTTACTTTATTAGCCTATTTAAAGCTTAGCTGTGCGCTTAAATGCTAGCACTTATATAATATCATGTGCTGAATTATTAATTCGCTCAGAGGTCATTATATAAAGTATTTTCATTTTGTGCAAAACCAGCAAAAGTTTATGATTGGGTGTATTTAGAACTTGGTAATGGGTTTAAAATTGTTCGATACGTCCTCGGGCAAACTGCGTGTCAGCTGCGAGTTGACTGCGACTTTTGAGCGTGTAAAAATAACTAGTGATTTTTACACGGACTTTTCACGGAAATAACATACACCTGAGTCGCTCTCTGACTGAGGACTTATCGAACAGATAGCAAGTACAATTACTTAAAACATATGTTCATTTGATTTAAATTTACAACCATAATGTGATATTAAAATAATTATTAATAGGCTATATGTTACTTATTTGAAATATAGATAAGCTTACAAAATCTACACCGGTTCCAGATTTAAAGTCAATCAGCTTTTTTGGAGGCCTCATATTTGCTTCCCGGTACTATGGGAGCATCATTGATATTTTTGAGCAAGATGAATGTGGAAGAGTAAAAAATGGTGATCAATTCTCAAGTTGCTTTGATGCTATTTCTGTAGAAAATTAATACAAAAACTCAAAGCGATTAGAAGTCAATTCAGGTGGAGGAGAAAGATCAAATTCTTCTTATAGAGGTGACACGGATTTATATCTACTTTAACATGCTCCCCACAACTTTTGGTCCTGATTCCAATTTTTCTCCTATTACCTTGAGTAATCCAGTGAGTCAACGCAGGCGGATGCCCCACCACACTATGCTAGGATCTCCCGGCTAGGAAGGAACTACATTTGAAATGGAATCACGACTTTGATGAGGTTAAAAAAGGTTGCCTGAGCTTAGAACAAGCTTGTTTAAATTTTGTACACACAAAACTGAAATTTAATATGACAAAACTATAAATTTGGATTCTCGTCAGCGAACCCGTTCGAAATCCGGGAGGATTACAGCTGTAACTAACTACATCAATATGAAACGAATTGTCTATAACATATTAATGCAAGCTGTGCTTGTTACGATATTAACATCCTGGGTATATGGACAAAAAAAGAAACTGTACTTTTTAGCTGACACGACTAATACAACAAAACATAATAGATATTTTGAAATTTCCAGCGAAGGAAAGGAAATACAATATTACATGTTCTATTGTAAGTGTATAGCACCATATCAAAAAAATGTAATATTCATATACCATCCATATAAAACAAAGCCAATTTTCACTGATGAATTGCCTAACTATCACTTTAATTCTTGGATGGAGTTATCGAATCTTGTAAGTGAGAAAGGAAAAGATTTTGAAAGATTCTACGAACTATTTATCGTAGAACCAATCTCTGGGAATAAATTCATGACCAATCCTGTTCATTTATTTATAAAAAAAGAAGAAGTGGTCGAGTAACAAACCAACAATACATTTTTCGATAATGCAACTGATACTGATTGGTTATCTCAACCAAGAAGTGAAGAATTCAAAAGCGTCATTCAACAAAATATATTTCAATATCAACATGAAGTAGTTGACAAAATCATAGAGAACCAGATTTATGATCTAAGCGGGCATAAGGTAATGCTAGACAAAGGAGTTATGCCCCAGAAAGGACTAAGAATCTGTTCATTTTAACAATAACTACTAAATCTATAGATTTAATTTCAATTGTTAAAAATATAGTCTATATTGCAGCATTAACTTACTGTTTACGACCTAAACCAGATGAAAACAGAACCACATTTTATTAAAATTGAAACACAAGCGCCTACAGGCGAAATAGTCTTCAATTCAGCCTGTTGTTGTTGATGCAGTCGGATTGGTCGCTATTTTGCTTCGAAATAAGCGCCTGCAAATTCCCAAAATTTTGGATATAACTATCAGCTGTTGAAAAACAGTTATACGGGTTTGGGCTGCCCTTCTTCCATCGGCAAGCACAATCCAAATCAAAAAATCAGCCCCCATACAACAAAATGTTATATGCGGAGAACCAATAATCAAATAAATTATCTAATCTCAAGATCATGAAAAAAAGTTTACTTATTCTCTTTTCACTTGTACTTTCAGCAGGCTTTGCTTTTGCTCAAAGTACCATAAAAGGTATTGTCAAGCGTAGTAACGGTGCCCGGGTACCGAATGCAACCATTACAGTAAGGGGCACCAATATCTCTGTAAGTGCAGATGAGCAAGGTGAGTTCAGTATCAATGCAGGTCAGGAACCTCCATTCTACCTCCAGGTACGTTCAGTGGGTTATAAAGCCCAGGATTTTCAGGTTCTGAAAATTCAGGATACCCCTTTGGACTTAGTCCTGGTTGAAAATGCGCTGCTGGACGAAATCGTGGTAACGTCCAGAAGGCGTTCAGAAGCACTGCAGGATGTCCCGATTCCAATTTCGGTGATTGGTGGAACCCAGATCGATGAATCCGGTGCTTTCAATGTAAACAGGGTGAAAGAACTTGTTCCGTCGGTTCAATTCTATTCTTCCAATCCCCGAAATACCACCCTTAATATTCGTGGATTAGGATCTGCTTTTGGTCTTACAAATGACGGAATTGATCCGGGTGTAGGTTTCTATGTAGATGGTGTGTATTATGCACGTCCAGCAGCAGGTACGCTCGACTTCATTGATGTGGAACGGATTGAGGTCCTGCGCGGGCCACAGGGTACATTGTTCGGTAAAAATACCAGTTCTGGAGCCATTAGCATTACTACCCGCAAACCGAGTTTTACACCGAGCGCAAGTTTCGAGACCAGTTATGGGAACTTCGGGTATCTTCAGGCGAAAGCATCCATAACAGGTGCTTTGGGTAAGAAAATTGCCGGACGTCTGTCCTTTTCAGGCACACAGCGTGATGGCTTAATTGAGAATATACGGACCTTGAAAAACATCAATGATATCAATAACCTGGGCTTCCGTGGACAGCTATTATTTCAGCCGAGTAACAACTTGTCTATACTCCTTGCTGCAGATAATTCCAGGCAGCGTCCGGATGGTTATGCCCAGGTAGTTGCAGGAGTGGTGACGACACTTCGGCCTGCTTACCGCCAGTTCAGTGCCATTATTGCCGATCTGGGTTATTCGCTTCCAAGCCAGAATGCTTTCGACCGGAAAGTAGATCATGATACCCCCTGGAATTCCGGTAATGACCTGGGTGGTATATCTTTAAACGCCGATTTAAAAATAGGACCAGGCACACTGACCTCTACCACAGCATGGAGATACTGGAAATGGGAACCATCTAACGACAGGGATTTTACAGGTTTGCAATCTTTAGCCAAGTCGAATAACTATTCTAAGCACCACAATTGGTCTCAGGAGGTTCGTTATGCAGGTCAGCTCTCGGAGAAACTGAGCGGTGTCGTAGGCCTGTTTTATATCGACCAGGAAGTTCAGACAGATCCTGTAGCGATTGAAGAATCGGGATCGGCTACCTGGCGCTTTTCACAAAGTACAACCAGTGAACTATGGAAAACACCGGGACTTTTTGAAGGGTATGGTGTCAGAAACAGATTCTCTATCAAATCTTCAAGTGCAGCAGCATTCGCCAATTTAGACTGGGAGGTTTTATCTGGCTTACACATTCTGCCAGGTATCCGTTTCAATTATGATAAAAAGGATGTTTCCTACGAAAGAACTACTTACGGAGGTTTGCAAACCACTGATCCGGCATTACTGGCTTTAAAAAATCTGGTATATACCAATCAGTCGTATGTGGCCGATGCCGATGAGAATAATTTCACTTATTCCCTCACTGCATCTTACAGACCAAACAAGCGACTCAATACTTTTGCTACGTATTCTACCAGCTTTAAGCCAATTGGAGTCAATGTATCTGGACTACCAACAGTTAACGGTGCTGCCGCAACTGATCTGGCAGTGATAAAACCAGAAGATACGAAGCATTATGAAGTCGGCGTTAAATCTACTCCTTTCGACAATTTTACATTGAATGTTACGCTCCATAATTCCGATATCAAGAACTACCAAACCAATGTACAATCTCCTGAGATCGGCGTTAACCGTGGTTATCTTGCCAATGCCGAAAAAGTACGTGTACGTGGTGTAGAGCTCGATGCCAATATCAGGGCCAATAAATATTTCTCCTTTTACGGATCTGCTGCTTATACAGATGCCAAGTATGTCCGCTTTACCAACGCACCACTTCCGCTTGAAGAAACAGGACTAACCGTAAATGGCGTTCAGGTGGCATTTAAGGATATTTCGGGAGGAAGACTACCAGGGATCTCAAAATGGGCCGGATCAGTAGGTGGCGAATTTGCTATTCCTGCCAGGTTTTTTAATAAGGAATCGAAATTCTTCACCGCGCTGGATGGATCTTTCCGCACAGGTTTCTCTTCCAGTCCATCACCTTCAGCCTATCTGAATATTGATGGTTATGCCCTGCTTAACGGAAGAATAGGCTATAAAACAACCACAGGATTATCCGCCTATATATGGGGACGGAATATACTCGATAAGGATTATTTTGAACAGTTATTACCGGCTGGTGGTAACGCCGGCCATTATGCGGCCGTACTTGGAGACCAAAGAACTTACGGAGTGACACTACGCTATGTTTTCTAACCTGATGATTTAACAAATTACATGAGTACAGGTTACTCAGCTCCTACTACCCATACACAACAGCGCAAAGCCAGATGTACCTCAATCGCATCTGGCTTTGTCTGTTTACAGTAAGATATCCTCAAATGACAATTCCAGGATCTCCAGAATTTTCAGAAACCGTGCCAGTGATATTTCTTTTACATTACGCTCATTAATTGAATACACATTCTGTGAAATATTCAAAAGCCCGGCCATATAGGATTGCGTATACCCCTTCTCTATCCTTTTTAGATAAATTTTCTTACTAATTAACTTAAAAGTTGTTTTATCTTCCAAAATTCTGATTATTAATCCATTTAAGAATATAGTTCATTAAACACTTGATACCCAGACACTACCTTACAAACAAACAATTAACCATCAAATAAGATAATTGTTCTGAATAAATACAATTTCTCAAAGACATATTTCCTGAGATTAAACCTTATGCACACATCATTTTTTGAATTCATACCTATTGAAAACCATATTATCTATACTTTAAACACTATGTACATAATTTAAACAGGTAGAGTTTAGCACTATTGGGCTTTATACATTAAATTTAGTTTATTGCTTCCGTATATCATTTATGTATTTAAATTATTACCACAATTAACCAAAATCGATAAAAAAAAGAGTAGACAGATGTCCTCTTCGAAGAATAAAATCGCCGGTTTAACGGCAAAATCAAGTCGGTTTTATCAGTAACAAAAAGTTATAAAGAACAATTGAGAGCGTAAATAAATACTGTAACAAAAACTAAACAGATAATTAATAGCAGGAATATTGCACAACTTCCGGGGAATGGAGAGAAATAAACAAAATTCAATCAATAAACTATTACAGTCAGTTGGCGAAATATTACGCACAGAGGGGTATGAAGGTCTGGGAGTAAATAGAATTGCTAAACATGCAGGATTAGATAAAAAGTTAATCTATATTTATTTTGGAGATCTGAATGGCCTGGTATCCCATTATTTGTGCAGCAATGATTACTGGATAAATTTCATGAGAATGAACAGAAAGTCTATGATGGAATCAAAGTTCTCTACCAGAAAAAAAATCATGGAATTTTATTTAGAAAAGCAATTTATGACCTTGCTGAACAACAAACTTCAGCAGGCTATTGTAAAATGGGATATATACAGCGATCAAAATGAGCGGTTACCCCTGAATTCACTGGAGACTCAGCGGGAAGAAACATTTTCTGATATATTTACCCTGCTGAATTTGAAAAATAATTCTTCAGAGTTGAATTACAGAGCCGTACTTACCATTTTGATCAGCGCCATCAATTATCTGGGTATTCGCGCAAATGTTTCCACCACAACTTTTTGTGAAATTGACCTGAAAGACGAATTTAGTCAGGCGGAAATTATAAAAACCATAAAAATGATCAGTACCTGGGCGCTGGAGTCAGGTATGGAATCCCCCGAAAGTTAGAATCTATAACCTGCAGAGAGGAGAAGTGTCCGTGGAAGTACCATAAAACTGGAGCTGGAAATACTGTTCTCACGAAAAGAACTCCTGTAAATATTCTTCGTGTTAAAGAGGTTCCGTCCTGATAAGCCCACAGTGAAACTCCTGATCTTTTTCTGCAGGGAGACGGAAAGCAAGGAATAAACATTTTTTGTGTGTTGCGCTGACTGACGAAAGATATTGAGCGTGTAATCCGTCTTGATCGTGAAATGATTTGGCAAGCTTGCCTCCATAGTCAAAAACGGTTTTGTCGTGGTATATGTTGACGATAATACGTTGGTGGTATATTTTTCATGCTTGTACTGGATACCTACCGCAGCAATAATATCCTTTTTGAAATAGGTAGTCCAGGACAGGGTATGATCCAGTTCAGTGGAGCTGTAGCGGTAAAACTCCGTACCGAGCTGATAAAAAAAGCCATTCAACATACAGGAAGCTTTTAATTTTATTTCAAAGCGTCTGCTTAGCCTCCTACTGAAGGTGGCAGTCCCAATAAAATAATTCTCCGGGCTGTTATTTTCAGGAATTAAAAATTGTCCGAAATCATCAATTTCTGTACGGTTCCGGATATTCCTTATTTTTCTGCTGTACGCTGCAAACAGGTTTAAATTCGTGAAGGAATACAAATTGATGTCCAGATAGTTTGCCGAAATGGTGTGATACAGACTATTTTTCAGACTATCATTCCCCCTGTTCACGGTCCGGTAATCTTCAACGATGTATCCCTCGCTAACCTCATGGATACCTGCCAGTTTATTCTCCATCCGGTAGTTCATCCTCAGCTGACGGGAATCGCGCCAATTGATCCGTGCCGTCAGATCCGGTTGATAGGTAAAGTTATTCTTCCCGCCATTGATGTTAAAGGCATGAGCCGTTCCCCCCATATGAAAAGCAAATATTCCTGTCCGGTGAATATAAAATATACCCGCATTTTTGTCTGAAACTACATACTCCTGCTGATTTATATAGCGGATATCGGTTATTGGCATTTCATGTCCTGAAGTATCATTTAAGAAGATACCCGTATGCAACTCATCTGCGGAACGACTATATCCCATCTGGAACTTAAGATGATGGTTTGCCGATAAAATTTTATACACACTCAGCTGGCCATCAAACTTCCTGCCCAACTGCTCCTGATGTTGAATGATGGAGATAAGGCCATCCTGCCTGAGATCAAGCATCCCTCCCAGGATTGTCGAACCCGATCTGGCTGTGAAGTAACTTTGATCCCCGGAGTGCAGCTCATAATTTAGCTGACCCGATAAAATCAAACTGCTGTTCAGAGCATGATGCACGGAAACCTGATGCGTTGTGGTACTGGTTTTATTTTTGGCAATGGCAGCAACCTCAAAACTATTTTTTTGGATTTCACTGAAGAGTTCAAAATCCTGACCCGACCGGAAAAAATTATGGTTACCTGTGTATTTCATGTAGGTGGAATTACCAGGTGTATATTGCAGATTCAACTGGCCCAGCGCTACAGTTTTATGCAAACTGCTTTCTTTTTCTTCATTCAAACTGTAGTTATTATTCAGGAAAGCTGTCTGCTCGTCAGACCTGTACCCGGATTTATTTTTTGATAAAATACCGAAACCATTTAACTTCAATTTTTCCGAAGCTTTATAGTTTAAATTGATGGAATGAATCTGATTGACATTACGATAGGCCCTGTCTTTATCCGAAAAAAGAAGAGAGGGAAGTTTCAGCGCCTGATCTGCAGCTCCGGATTTGACCACATTTTCAATCCCCCCATAAAAATTCAGATAGTCTTCAGTCGTAAAAACTTCCTCCCCAATATTATTGTAATTGTTTATAAATCCTATGTCAAGTTTCTTATTGAAATAGAAGCTCTTGAATTGTCCATGATAACGATCTTTAAAGCCGGCAGCAAGAAAACCCTCGCCGAAGAGGATATTTTTCTTCTTTTCATCCAATACGATATTCAGTGCGTTCTTTCCCGAATGACCAGCGTCCCCGGTAACTGAATTGTCTGAATAGTTCTCTATGACCTGTAGTTTTTCGATGATATTAGCAGGGATATTCTTTGTAGCCATTTTAACATTATTGCCAAAAAACTCCCTGCCATCTACCATAACTTTCTCAATTTTCTTTCCTTTATAGATAATCTCTCCCTTATGATTGACCTCCAGGCCCGGAAGCTTTTTTGCCAGGTCTTCCAGGTTGTCTTCATTGCCACTTTTAAAATATCTTGCCACATATTCCAGCGTATCTTTTTTAATCGCCATTGGCGTATCACCGATGATCTTTACTTCTTTCAACTGCGTGCTGTGGCTTTTTAATACGATAGACAGGACTTGCCTTTCGTCCTGTTGCACAAAAGTAAACGCCGTATCCTGAAACTGGATATGCCTGACCGTAATACTGTAGCGCTGTCCCTTTATGGTTTTCATTTCTGATTTTCCGAACGGATCAGTTTTCAGCGCAGATAAAGGTGCCTGCGCATCCATCGGCTTCAGTAATACGGTGGCCTCCCGGATTGGCTGACCATCCTGATCTGAAACAGTCAGGTACAAAACAGCAGACTGCCCAAAAATGGGTTCTGCGAGAAAAACAAGTCCGAATAATAGAAATACAACTCTTCCCATCAGCAATCGAATTCTTTGCCAGCTATAATCCGGCTCCATTCTGATAGATATCAAGAAGCTGTTTTCTTTTCTGTTCGGTAAGTTTGTTGAATTCATCCTGCGTGATTTTCTTTCCCTGTTTTGGAACTGCTACAGCGATAGTTTTCGCAGAAGAGGAGACCTTACCGGCAACAATATGTTTGCCTGGCGATTCAACCTCAAGAATTAATCCCGGAAGCCCCCAGTAGATATCCGGTCCCTGGTTCGAATTTATAGATTTGGTAAACCATGCTGTCGTTTCTTTTCCTTCAATGACAGCATGTGCTTCCTGAACAGTATATTCCCCCAGTGTTTTTGTCCTGGGTGTAATTGTCCAGTTGATTTTTACAAGCGGTTCCTCTATAATGAATTTCTTATCACTGATGGCTGATTGTTTAACCAGCTTTTTATGTTCCGTATTTTTATAAATTTCCTCACTGCTCGCTCCGGATTTCATGGTGATCACCCGCACTCCAGATGTACTGTTTTCCATATCCCCGATTTCCCTGTCCGGCGAATATATGGAAGTAGCACCACTGATTGTCAGATTTTTACGCTCTGCTCCCATTTTAGCTATCTGCGACTTTACTGCAGCCTGTATTTCCGGAGAAAGACTTTTTAGTTTTTCATTTTCCACCTGTTTGCGGGTACTAACGTTATACGATACCACTATGGAATTACTCTGTGCACAAGCACCAACCGAAATGAGTCCAATCAAAAGGACATTGAAAGTTTTTTTCATAAAATAATTTTAAAGTGTAAATTCTATGCTATAAAAATCTGTATAATTAATTATGACTACTGTTATCGATTGTTATACAGTGTTAAGAAGTGTTAAGATGTAATTCTTAACTAATTTTTAATCGTACCTTAGTCTAAGGAGAACAGAAACAATCAAGGGAAGATGGAACTTTTCAAAAAGGAGCTGAAATATTCAGGCATAGTGGTAACCGGTATCATCGGTATCGCATCAATACTCCTTTTCCAGGGATATTATGTAAAGAGTACCTATGAGAAAATAGCCCAACAAACCTTTCAGCACCTGGAAAATATGCTTTCTTCAACTCTCCTGAAGCAGGAAATTCAAAGTCTGGAAAATAAACAGCTACCGGATAAAGCAAACCTACCGGGTATCCCTGACGACAAGAAAAAACAAAACCATGGTCAAAACAGCGGAGGAGCCAGTATCAAAGTCGTAGTTCTGGGCCAGGATACGTCCCGCCGGCTAGAAAAAACACTCGATAGTCAACTCAAAGCTATCTCTTCCAGATTCGGCCAGCTGAGCGATACGGAATTATATACCTCACTTTCCAGGGCCATGGAAGAAGAACATCCCGAACTTCAATTTACACTGCTGATAAAGAAAAATAACAAATTTACCACGCTCCCGGGGAAAGTCAATCCCGAACAGCTGTATCGCGGGCCATCAGTTAGTCCGATATTCAACAAGCGTATTACCTATACCCTGCTGCTCGACGGAATGCCTGGGTATATTATTCATAAAATGTGGGTAACCATTTTCTATTCTTTTGTGGTTGCGATATTATCTATTGGAGCAATCCTCCTGCTGGGTAAAAACTTAAGAGAAAACAGGAAATTACTTTCTTTTAAGAAAGGATTCATGAGAAATATGGCCCATGAGCTGAAAACCCCATTATCTACACTGCTTGCCACGAGTGAACTGCTGACAAACGAGAAGATACTCGACAATAAAGACAGAACAACCAAATATATCAGCTATATCCGTGCAGAATTATTCCGGCTGTCTGACATGGTTGAGGAGATTTTAACCAATTCCCAGCTCGAAGAACAGAAAATATCATTGAATAAACAGCAACTGCCTATTTTTGATACTATTCAAAAGGCTATCGATCGCTATTCCTCCTCATTTAACCGGGAGAATGACGCTAAAATATCTCCGCCGAATATCCGCAGCATTCCTTATCCCCATCCCTTACAGGAAACAGAAAGATCACAGGGAAAAATAAGCCTCTCTTTGGATATCCCTTCCAACTTGTACATGTTTGCTGATCCGGTTCATATGGAGAATGTATTCGGAAACCTGATTGAAAATGCCATTAAATACAAATCAGAACAGCAGCTTTCTTACCTGAAAATCTCTGCCATCAGGAAAAAGAAGCACATTTCCATAAAATTTGAAGACAACGGAATTGGAGTTGACAACAACTATCTGAATAAAATATTTGAACCCTTTTTTAGAGTCCCGGAATCCAGGATAGAGTTGATCAAAGGGTATGGCCTCGGCCTGAGTTATGTAAAAGAGATCATGGATTTACACAAGGGAAGCATTACCGTAAGAAATAATAATCCCCTTGGATGTATATTTGAAATCAATATGCCAGATGAGGGAAGTTAATATTTTATACGTGGAGGATGAACTCCTTTTAGCTAAAGTCATTATTGATGGTCTTGAAGACCAGAATTTTAATGTGAAATGGAGCAACGATGGGTTAACCGCTTATCATTTATTTAAGAGCGGTCACTATGATATCTGTCTGATCGATATTATGGTTCCTAAACTGGATGGAATCTCACTGGTAAAAAAAATCCGTGAAACTGACAGCACCATACCTATCATTTTCCTGAGTGCACGCACACTTACCGAGGATGTGGTCAGGGGGTTTGAAGTAGGCGGGAATGATTATCTCAAAAAACCATTTGCCATTGAGGAGTTAATCGTTCGAATCACCTCATTACTAAAACGTAATTCCCATAGAGACATGAGCACCACTACTCCTGTAGCAGTTGAACGTTTAGGTGCCTATCATTTTGATTATGAAAATATGCTGTTAAAGCACAATGGAAACATCCTCAAACTCACACACACGGAAAACGAAATTTTAAGGATGCTGTCATTGAAAAGAAACCAGGTTGTGGAACGTAATGATATCCTTCAGTCGATCTGGGGAAATACGGATAATTACAATGCAAGGAGTATGGACGTCTTCATTTCTAAATTGCGTAAGTACCTCACCCATGATCAAAGCATTGAAATCATTAATGTTAGGGCAATTGGTTATAAATTAAAAATTACCCATTCATTAAATGAAAATTAAACGCAGTTGAGTTGATCAACTCAACTGCGTTTATCACAGAACTAATAAATGATAATGATATCAATAGTTCCATCACCATTATCAATGATAATTATGATAATGTCCTGTTTCGCTGCAACCTTACTTACGGATTCAGCCTGGGTAATTTTTGGGGCTAAAGCGGTGTTGTTTGGAGTACCTGCTGATACGAAACCTACTGACAGGACAAGGGCGGTAAATAAAGATAAAAGATACTTTTTCATAATTACACTGTTTAATGGTTAATAATTTATTGATTAATCCAATTTAACCTTAACACAGCGTAATACTATGACTAACAACACACTACAGACCCAAATCCAACTGTTTTCAGGTCATTTACGACGCTAAAACAGGAATCAATTCACCAATTTTTAGTCTGCTGCAGCACCTGAGCATATTTAATTCACCACTTCTGAAAAAATTCTAATTTATCGTTATTTATCCGCGACTAATACTTCCACCACTTTGTGTCACTACACTCGTAGTGGTAAATGTGGTGGATGATTTCGTACCACGGTTATAGGTTCCCCCCGAATACAGTCCATTGAAATGGATTCCCTCCGTCACACTCCCACCCGTATAAATGGTATACTTCGTGGCCGATTGCAGTTTTGCACTGGCGAAGATCAAAGTGCTGTATGCTTTGGGTGCAAGAAATGTCAGTGCCTCTGTACCATCAGCAGCCTCAATATGAATAATACTATTGGCAGCACCGCTGCCCAATATAACCGAGCGGATTTCAGAAGTACTGCTTGGTCCGCTGGTGGCACCGGCAATACCAACAATGGTCCCTCCCGTAATTTTAAATGTACGCGCATCACAGTCAAAACTTGCTTCCGGCTGGTTGGCACCAATAGCAACAACAATACCACCTGTTACGGTAAGGATTCCATTGGAATCAATCGCATCATTATTTGTGGCATAACAATAAATATTTCCACCATTGATATAAATGGCAGTTCCGGCATTCAAACCATCATCGTACGTATTAACAGTAATATTTCCCTTATTGATCGTCAGTACTCCTTTACTTTCTATGCCTTCACCCGCAGTAGATTTTATCGTAATCGTACCGCCATTGATGTTTACATAGGGTATAATACTACTGTCAGTCCCTTCATAAGAAGCAGCAATCCCGTCATCTCCGGCAGTGATATTCAGTGTTCCATCGTTGACAATCACATATCCTTCTTCCGCTTCAATTCCGTCACTGCCAGCCGTAATGTTTAAGCTTCCTCCGTCAATGATCACCGCATCATTCACATGAATCCCATCGGTCACCGCAGCGGTAATGCTGATCGTTCCACTGATCACCCGCACATAATCGTCACTTACTATAGCATGCTTGTTATTGCCTTTTACTGACAGACTGCCTGTCCCTGTAAAAATCATTTGTCCTTCGCTGAAGAGTGTCCCTTTCTGATCTTCTGCAGATGTCGCATATACAGTTCCATCGCTGAGACTATTGGTGGTACCTTCTTTCAGCTCTATAAAAGAGCGCTTACCGGATTGGATATTCAATGCAGGTCCGTCATTATTCGTAATAGAGACCCCGTTCAGCGTCAGCTTGAATTTCTTCTCACTGTACAGCTTCACAGAACCGCTGGCAGTAGTTCCCGACAGTTCAAATTCGACACCGGTTGCTGTTGAGGTCACCGTAATGTCCTGACCATCTTGCGTAATGGTTACACCTCCCCCTGAAAGAGGGTTTGTAATGGCCACTGTACTGCCGAAGTTGATGGATACCACGGTTGAAAATGTAGAGTTTGCAATAAGATCATCAGCATTGGCACCAATCTCCGCAGATCCTTCTGCAGTACCCGATGTGACGGCTGTAGCTAATATCGTTGATGTACCTCCTTCTGAAGCGGTTTCAGTGCTTTCACCGGCCGTTTCTGAACTTTTTTTACAACTGCTGAAAAATACTGAAGACAGGATTACCATACCAGATAGGATGGTCAGTGCCCAGAGCCTGAGCGCCCGGAATTCAAATAGAGATTTATATGGGTTCATGATGGGTTTAATTAATGATCTTCCTAAAATAGAAGCTCCTGCCCATAAACGACTAATGTATCGGTAAATCCAGCAAATTTACCGATAAACCGGATGCTTTGCCTTTACCGCATAGGATAAGGAAAATCAAATCAGTGCAGATCAAACTATGTACATTTCTCAGATCAGCAGCTTTAACTGTTCCGAATAACTGTCCCCAACAGGCAACAGGACATTTTTGAGTTGTACTTTTTTCTGATGAATCGACTTGATTTCTGCAAGCCTGATCACATAACTGCGGTGGATTCGCATGAATTGCTTTTCAGGAAGTAATTCCAGCACCTTTTTAAGCGTCATCAAGGTCAGTACAGGTTTTTCAGTACCTGTATGAATTTTGATGTAGTCTTCCATACTCTCAATGTATTCAATATCCCTCAGCATCACCTTCAGCAGACGATATTCCGAATGGACATAAATGAAGGCCTCATCCTGATCCGGCAGCGGATGATCTTTCATTTTTTTATAGGAAAGGGCTTTCTGAAAAGCATTTGAAAAATGATCAAATGCGATAGGTTTCAACAGGTAATCAATTGCTTCCAGCTGAAAACCTTCATAGGCAAATTGCCTGTAAGCTGTCGTAAAGATGATCATGGGTTTCCTCTTCATTGCCCATGCCAGGTCTATACCTGAAATATCAGGCATATTGATATCAAGGAATAATAAATCAACCGGATGTTTGTTCAGGTATTCTACGCCAGTAAGTGCATCTTCAAAGGTTTCCACCAATGCCAGTGAAGGAATACGTTTGGCATACGTTTCTATCAGCTGTAAAGCGAGTGGTTCATCATCAATTGCTACACATTTTAAGATCATAGTTTTCCTTAGCCCTTCAAGCTAAAGATATCATTTTGATCTCAAAATTAAAAGTACAGTAAATAATCCCTCTCCCTCAGTAATCTTCAGCGTATGCTGGCCAGGATATAAATAATTCAGCCGTTTCTGTGTATTGTACAAACCAACCCCTTTACGGCCTGTTGCTTTTTTATGTTCAAATAGCTGGTTGCGTGTAGAAAAAAGAATTTCATCCTCTTTAACTTCAATTGAAATCTCAATGGCAGAAGCCATGTGGTTACTTAATCCATACTTGAATACATTCTCTACATAATTCATCAGGATCAATGGGGTGATCCGATGTCCCTTAGCATCTCCCTTTACTGTATACTCCAGCGTCACTTTCTTCCCCAGCCGGAGTTTCTGCAGGGCAATAAAATTGCTGATGCAATCCATCTCATCCTGCAGGGGTACAAAATCGGCTTCGGACTCGTCGGTTACATAACGCATAATGTTCGAAAGTTTCATGATGCTTTCTGCCGCATTTTCACTCCCCGTTATACATAATGTGTAGATGTTATTGAGCGTATTGTATAAAAAATGAGGGTTGATCTGTGCTTTAAGAAACAAAAGCTCAGCATTTGCTTTTTCAGCCTCCGCCCGGATCGCACGGGTTTCAAAAAGATGCCATTGTTTCATCGTTTTAAAGGCCGCCCCTATGCCAATCATCATAATAAAAATAAACACACTGGTGATATCAAAAACACGGTCTTCTTTTGGCCTTTCAAAATCAGGGCGAGGGGGCGGCGGCGGAATATTCCTCCTCAGCTCAGGCCTTCGTGACTGGAAGTTTCCGTTTACCAGATGATGAAAAGGTTTTAAGAAAAAAACGGCAGACAAGAGCAGAAAAACAGTAAAAAAGTAAATCAGGTACTTACGCGTAAGAAAAAATGCAGGGATCAAAACCTCCGTGTTCAGGTAATAAATAGCAATGTAGATCACATTGAACAACACATATGCAGAGAAGGTATCTGCTGTAAAATGTGCCTGATCATTTCCCTGACTAAGAAATAACAGCGGGAAACTCATAAAAAGTAACCAGCAGCAGATTTGCATCCATACAGGGGAAGTTTTTAAACGGATCATCAACAAATCAACACAGATTTTTGTAAAAAAAAGAATTGTGCCGGTGAATAAGCAGATTATATAGATGAAAAGGTATTTTTTAGCAGTCAAGCAAAATTCGTATCAGATCTGCACTGCTGTCTGTCAGCCCCCAAAGCTGAAGTCATCATTTCCCCCACCTAACAAATTATTCTTCCCTCCTGTCTAAAAAAATACATACATAATTTATCTATGTATATAGTATTATTATATATTTGTATCATGAGTACGACAAACGGAATGTTAAAAGGCAGTCTTCAAACTATCATTTTAAAGCTGCTGCAGGAAAATAAAAAGATGTACGGATATGAAATCACCCAGAAGGTCAAAGAGATCACCAACGGAGACATCAAACTTACAGAAGGTGCAATGTATCCCTCCCTGCATAAAATGGAAGCCGAAGGTTTCTTAAGCACCAGTACGGAACTGGTAGATAACCGGGCCAGAAAATACTATGCACTTACGGAAAAAGGACAAATTGCCGTGGAGACCAAAATGGAAGAAGCCAGAAGTTTCATTGGCAACCTTGAACTATTGCTCAACCTCAATCCTAAACTCTCATGAAATTAAGCGCCCGGCAACAATTGGAGATACGCAATCATTTGATGGAGATCAGCATTTCCGCAGCCATCTTTGATGAACTGTACGACCATGTCCTGACCACCCTGGAACATCAGAAAGATTCCCGCAGGTTCAACATGAAGGAAGTCCGCAGCATGATAGATACCGAATTTAAGGAGCTAATCAACACTCCCGAGGAAAAGAAGACCTATCAGCGTATCAACAACATTGCTGGTTTTGTGCTGTTTGCCATCGCCCTCCTTACCTATGGGTTAACCATGGAACCAACTGTAAGCTTCTGGGATTGCGGAGAATTTATTGCTGCTGCAGATAAGATGCAGGTTGGTCATCAGCCAGGCGCCCCATTGTTTCTGATCATAGGCAAACTTTTCAGCCTGTTTGCCATAGGCAACACCGCAAAAGTAGCCTGGTGGATAAATTTCAGCGCTGTACTGTCCAGTGCTGCAACCATTATGTTTCTCTTTTGGACCATCACCGCACTGGCCTCCAGGTTATACAGAAAAGAAAAACTGAACGATCACCTGTTCAGCATCATGGCCTGCGGTACCCTTGGTGCCCTGGCCTATACTTTTTCAGATACCTTCTGGTTTTCTGCGGTTGAAGCAGAAGTGTACGCATTGTCTTCCCTTTTTACTGCGGTCGCCTTTTGGGCAATCCTGAAATGGGAAAGCCAGTCTAACGACAAATGGCTCATTTTTATTGCCTTTATCGCAGGACTCTCTACAGGGATTCACCTGCTGACCTTATTGGTCATCCCGGCCATCACGCTGGTTTACTATTTTAAGAAAACAGCAAAACAAACGCTGCTGGGAACCGCCATGGCTTTTGCCGCAGGCTGTGTAATTGTGGGACTGGTACAATTCGTCGTTATTCAGTATTTCGTACTCTTCGCTGCCAAAACAGACCTGCTGTTCGTGAATACCTTCGGATTGCCTTTTGGCTCCGGCGCCTTATTTTTTGTCCTCCTGTTTTGCGCCGTCATGAGCCGGGCGATCTATTATTCGGTAAAACACCAAAAATATAACCTGAACCTTGGTTTACTGTGTACTGTTTTCCTGATGTTCGGATTCAGCGCCTATTTTATGATCCTGATCAGGGCCAATGCAAAAACTGATATCAACCTGAGTAACCCGGATCATCCATTCTCTCTTTACAGCTACCTGGGCCGGACCAATTACGGGCAGACACCTCTCCTTTACGGAAATACATTTGATGCGAAACTGCTGGAGAATCAGGAAAATGGAAATACCTACAGAAAAGGAAAATCCAATTATGAAATTTCCGGGAAGCAGTACAATCAGTCATTCGATAAAAACCTGATCTTCCCAAGAACCTATAGCCAGAAAGCAGGTCACCCTGAATTTTACAGATCATGGCTGCACCTGGCTGAAGGAGAAACACCTTCCATGCTTCAGAACCTCAGGTTTTTCAGTTCATGGCAGATTGGATTTATGTACTGGAGGTATTTTCTGTGGAACTTCGCCGGCAGGCAGAATGATGTTCAGGGACAGGGAGGAATTGAAAACGGGAACTGGATTACCGGGATTAAACCATTGGATTCCTTACGACTCGGAGAACAGGGCAATCTGCCGAAAAGTATCAGCAGCAATGAAGGCCATAATGTTTACTTCGCTTTACCGCTGCTTCTTGGTATCGCAGGTTTTATCTTCTTATACCGCAAAAATAAAAGGGATAGTCTAGTGATACTCACCTTATTCTTTTTCACCGGAATCGCTATTATTTTATATCTTAACCAGGATCCCCTGCAAGTCAGGGAACGGGATTATGCCTACGCAGGTTCCTTTTATGCTTTTGCCATTTGTATAGGTTTCGGCCTGCTGGCCCTGAAAGAAATACTGACCAGGATTACCTTTCCAAAGTTAAGCCTCGCTGCTGCATCAGTGATTTGTTTATTCGCCGCTCCCGGAATCATGGCCACACAGGGCTGGGATGACCATAACAGGTCGAATAAAACAACAGCCCGCAGCTGGGCAAAAAACTACCTGAATTCCTGCGCCCCGAATGCCATTCTTTTTACCAATGCAGACAATGATACCTATCCACTCTGGTATGCCCAGGAAGTAGAAGGCATCAGGACAGATGTCAGGGTAGTCTGTATCCAGTTTTTATCCGATGCCGATTATATCAATCAGATGAAAAAACAGATGAACAATTCTGCTCCATTGCCGATCAGCATGACGGAAGAGAAATATGCAGATGGCATCAGGGATTACCTGCCTTTTGTAGATTATGGCATTCAGGACAGTGTAGAGCTGAAAGACCTGCTGGCCGTAATGAATTCGGATAATAAGGAAGATAAAGTGCAGATGAGCGATGGTTCATTGATGAATTTCCTGCCCACACGAAAGTTTAAACTGACAGTAGACAGCGATCAGCTGGTCCGTACACAGACCATTCGCCCGGAAGAAAAAGAGCAGCTCACCGCAGCAATGGAATGGGATTTCACCAAAGCCTACGTCGGAAAAGTGGACCTGGCCATGCTGGATATCCTTGCGACCAACAACTGGAAAAGGCCGGTTTATTTCGCCACAAGGGTGTCGGGAGATACCTATCTTGGTCTGGATAAATACCTTTATCTGGAAGGATATGCCTTCCGCTTACTGCCTTTCAAAACTGAAGGCGATGAGCGTGATAAAGAAAGTAAAACGCATACGGAAGCGATGTATGCTCATATGATGCATCAACTTGACTTTTCAGACTTTCACAAGGCCGCTTACCTGGATCCGGAAAGCAGAAGAGTGCTGAACAGTACCTGGGACATCAGTAACACCCTGGCTGCGAACCTCCTGACGGAAGGTAAACCGGTAAAAGCACAGCACATCATGCAAAAAAGCATGAAGGAACTTCCCCTTAGAAATTATGGCATCAATGATACCTTAGGCCGGATGTATACCGCACAAAATCTGTATGCCCTGAAAAATACGGGAGCAGCCAATAAAGTAGCGAAAGACACGGCAGACTATGTTGTGCAGGAGCTGGAATATATTGCTGCCCTGGAACCGGAATTCCAACAGGCAAGAATGCAGCAGATCAGACTGGGGCTGTATGTATTGAGCGGACTGGATAAGCTGACGAAAAGCTATCAGCAACATTCATTAAACCAGGCAATTGGAAGGAACTTCAATTACCTGGCCAATGAATTTGGATTTACCGCAGGTTAACTCCGCTGGCCAATGTATTCCATCAGCTCGGTACGGTAATTATCCGTGAAAGGAATATCCCCATCAGGAAGGTATAACCTGTTCTTTTTTACAGAAATGATTTTATCCAGCGCTACAATATATGACCGGTGGATACGCATAAAATTAGAAGATGGAAGCTTGTCTTCCATATAATGCAGACTTAGCCTTGGGATAATCGGGCGGTCTGCATTGAGCTGATATATTTTGATATAATCTTTCAGTCCCTCGATATGTGTAATGTTATCCATATTGATGCGCACGAGTGAGTAATCAGAATTGACAAACAGGGAATTCTGCTCCTGATTTTCTACAAAAGCCGGCTGTTTGTGTTTGTGCTTCAGCACATACAGTTCCATAGCCTTCGTTGCAGCTTTCAGGAAACGGTCGAATGCCACCGGCTTGACCAGGTAATCCAGTACATTTAAATTAAAGCCTTCCAGCGCATAATGCTCGTAAGCCGTAACCATAATGACCATCGGCTGATGAATCAGTCCCCCTTTTAACCATTCTATACCCGTTAAGCCGGGCATCTGTATATCCATAAAAATCAGGTCGATCTCCTGATCAACCATTACGGTAAGTGCCTCCTCTACATTTTTACAGCTGGCAACAAGCTCCAGAAATGGAATTAACCTGATATTGTCTTCAATCAATTCCCTTGCAAGAGGCTCATCATCCACTACCATGCACTTCATCATCTTAATTCAATAATTAGGTTTGTAATAAAAATATTGTTCTTTATAATCGTATTGAGCGTATACTTGTTTTTATACAACAGTTCAAGCCTCCGCCTGATGTTTTTAAGTCCTATCCCGGAATTGCCGTCATTACTGGCATTGGACAGGGCAATTTCATTCTCTACTTTAAATACAAGAACCGAACTTTCATTATCTATATCCAGATAGATGGTAAGCGGTAAGTCTGTGCCATTCCCCAGCCCATGTTTGAAGGCATTTTCGACAAAGGGAATCAATAACATCGGCTCAATTTCATAACCTTCCACCTCGGTGGAAATATCCATAATCAGGTTTAGGTTATCCCCGAAGCGAAGCGTTTGCAGTTCCACATAATTTTTCAGGTACTCCACTTCCTTGCTCAGGTTAATCCTGTGGTTATTGCTTTCATACAAGACATAGCGCATTAAGGCAGAAAGCTGAATGAGGGAAGGCTCCATTAAATCAGACTTTTTACGTGCCAACGCCACAAGGGTATTGAGTACATTGAACATAAAATGGGGACTGATCTGGGAACGAAGGAAACTCAGCTCGGTTTTCAGGGCTTCTGTTTCCTGTTCTTTTCTTCGTTTTTCCTCCACATTCTGGTCACTGATCAGGCGGTAACTGAAACTGATCGCGATAATAAAAATGTAAATGGGAAAAGGAAGACCTTCAGGAGGTCTGTGATGCCCGCCATGCTCGGGGAAAGCGTGGTGCCTGCCGGGAAGGAGGTGTGCAGCTGTAAGCTGTTGGCGCAGGAAGCTGGAACTGTACATCAGTACCAGAACGACAACAACCAAACTGGCAATGTAATTCAGCCAGCCCTTTTTCTTATAGATGCTGGGGAACAGGAAATATGCATTGAAATAGAACAGAATAATTACAAAACAATGGTCGAAGATCATTCTGTATTTACCCTGTTCAAAATATGGTGGCCTGTCGGGTCCCAGAAAATAAGGGAAGATGAGCAGGATCCAGAAGAGCAGGTGTACACTATAAATGATATACCGGTTCGAACTCCATCTGGATAATTTTTTCATTTTTCTTTGTCTTTTTACTCCTCCGCTTTAACCAATAAATTTGTTAATAAGGTATCGGCTTGCATTGCTGTAAAAATACCTAGTCCATTTGTTAAATTTGTAGGTGGATTTGTTAAATTATGTGAAGTTGTCGTCCCCGAATTTAACATTTCAACATACTCGTCGTTTACCCGGATCAAAATGACTTTATATCTGCCATAATATTTAAACGACCGCTCATTCAGCTCAAAAGAGGTGGTTTTCACCACATTGAGCTCCACACTGGTGGTCGTATCCCGGTTAAACTGATTTGATATCAACGATTTCCAGGTCTCCTGGTATTTAAAGAGCAACACATGGTTATACGATCCTGCATTTCCCCAGGAAGCCGTAACCGGAATAAATTCCGTCCGGTCTTCACCCCATACCATTTTAGGAATAATCACAGTGTCTGCATCGATAGCCAATCCCACAGGTTTTTCAGGCATGGTCGTGCTGGCGGTAACAGGTAAATTGTTGTAGGTAAAGGACAGGCTATAGCTGCCTTTCACTTTCACAAAAGTAGTGTCATTCAGGATATAATGTCCGGTCTTATCCTCTGTCAGTTCATAGGTATTGGTTCCATCAGAGACTTTCAGTTCCAATCCACCAATGGCTACGCCATAAGCATTGGTATCTACCAGCGCTTTTTGCTGCGATACCCTCACCTGAACAATTTTACCTGGCATCAGGTACGCTTCTACCACAGGCAATACCGCCACATTTTGTGCACTGTCTTTTTTACATGCGGCTATGAAACAAAGCAGCAGGATGATGCTGCTGAAGAATATCTTTTTATAGTTATATCGTGTTACCATTTTAAGCTAAGGGTTATATTAGGGGTGAAACCAAGATAATTGACATCCGTAGAAATCACCTGATTTCCCTGGATAGAATATTCGCGGTACCAGGTATTCGATCTGTTGTACATGTTGAACAGAGAGAAGCCTATTGTACCTATCTTTTTCGAATTTGTTTTAATCAGGTCATACGTTACTGCCGCATCCAGACGGTGATAGGCTTTCAAACGCTCTGTATTTTTGCCGCTGATGACAAAATATGTTTTTGTACCGGCACCTACCCGCTCTATGGTGTAACTCCCTACCGGAGCGGTGTACGGTCTTCCCGATGCGTAGATCCAGGTGGCAGAAAGTGTCCATCTGCCTTCATGGTAAATATTGATGGACTTGAATTCATGTCTTACATCCTGGCTGGCAGGAAAATAATCGGTACCATACACATCGAATTTATTGTAGGCCTCCGCAAGGGTGTAACTCACCCATCCGGTATATTTACCTACTTTTTTCTGCGCCATGAACTCAATTCCTTTGGCATAACCTTCGCCGTTATAGAAGTTCTCTTCCAGCGTAACTGAAGCATTCGGCCCCATTGGCTCTCCAGATCCGCTCTGACGCAGGGAATATTCTGTCAGACCACTTAGTTTTTTATAATAAGCTTCTACACTGAACAGGTATTTGTCTACCTCATAACTCGTTCCCAGGATATAATGCATGGCACTCCCTACCGGGATGGAACTTCCATTGGCCAGCACCCAGAAATCCTTGCTGCCAGAGGTGATATCTTCACGGATCACCCGGTTACTGAACTGATAGAAACGTCCCGTAGCCAGTTTTAACATCAGCCGGTCGTTGAGTGCATAACTTGCCGAGAAACGGGGTTCCACATAGTTTTTACCCGTAATGTCATAGTGCGTAAACCTCAGGCCGGGCTGCACGCGGAGTCCCCCGAAATTCTGTTCCAGCTCTGCGTACCCGCCAATACTCAGTCCACGGTTATGTTGGTTGATCAGGAATGCGGTATCACTTTGTGCATAAGAATACCTGATGTCCTGTATGGAGGCGAATCCACCAAAGCTTATTTTACCATGGTTGCTGATGTTCCACTCCCAATCCGATTTGGCACTGTAATCTTTCAGGTTGTTTTTCTCAAAGGTACCACTATTTACCGCCGCCGTAGTTCCGGTAGTATCTGTAATTGAGCTGCTGGTACTCCTGTCCCTGTCACTGAAATAATTGGAGAAACTCACCAATGTATTGGAATACAATTTATCGGTCCATCTCCTCGACCATTTTGCACTGGAACCGACATTTCCATAATTGGTCAGGTCGGTAATGCTTGAGCTGTTCAGGGTACTGGATAGTGCAGCGGGAATGCCCAGGTCATGACTGTTATCCAGGTTATCCTTGCCACTATAAAAACTCAGGGAAAAGATATTCTTGTCATCAGCCGTATAGGTATACTTACCATTCAGGTCATAAAACCAGGAGGATACCTGTGTCTGGTTATTGGCCATCCCCCCACCGGGTCCGCCCCCCATACCACCCCCGGTATTGGTAGTAGTATTGTTCAGTTTATTAAAAATTTTATTGTACAAGGGTCCCTGATACGATCTGCGCAAGCTGAACAACAGCGATGATTTATCGTTTACCGGAGTTTCGCCATACAGGTTCAGGCTCAGCAAACTGAGGTCGACTCCAAATGAGGCGGCTTTTTTATTTCCTTCTTTTCCGCTGATATCGGTCACACTGGAGAGCCGGCCTCCAAATTTCGCCGAAAAACCACCTTTATAGAGTTGTACATCCTTTACAGCATTCACATTAAAGGCACTGTAAAAACCATAGAGATGGTCTACCTGATAAACGGTGAAACCATCAAAAAGTACAAGGTTCTGGTCGGGCGTCCCTCCCCTCACATAGGCACCGGACGATGATTCATTACTACCACTTACTCCCGGCATCAGCTGGAAAGCCCGCAGGATGTCACGCTCTCCAATGTTGGGCAGCTCCGCAATTTTTGAGGGGGTAAGCTGGATCATACTGACCTTCCGCGTATCCGTATTGATAACCCCATCCTTTTTACCATTGATCACCACTTCATTGAGTGCATTGTCGGCCGGCAACAGATTGATCACCAGCGTTTTTTCCGACCGCTCTGAAGTCAGCCTTTCTACAGAAGCCTGGTACCCGGAATAAGTCACCAGTAAGGCACAGGTATCTGCCGGAACATTCTGCAGATTGAAATACCCGTCAACATTGGTGATAGCGGTAATGGCAGTTCCGTTGATTTTTACAGAGGCTGAAGAAAGAGACTCCCCGGTAATGTAGTCGGTGACCCTGCCCGTCAGCGAAAAGTTGGTCCGCACAGGTTTCCCGGAAGATTTGCTCCGCAGCAATTCTTCTTTCACCCTCAGCGAAAGTCCCCCTGAAGAGTTACTTTGTGCTGCAAGGGCCGCCATTCGCCTTACCCGGGCAATATCATCAGGTTTTCTGAGGATAAAATACACGCCATCCGGCTGTTTGGAATAATATATTCCATTGAACTTACAGATCTGTACAATCACCTCTTTCACCTGATCATGAAAAAAGTGATCGCTCACATTGATCTTGTGCATCTCCTCACGGTCGAACATAAACTTCACCTGGTAATTTGCCGTAAGGTAATCCAGCACCTCATCCAGCGGAGCAGTGATAAACTTATTCACCCTCGCGGTATCATTCTGTACATTTTGGGCCTTTGCCTTCTGTATAAAAAAGAGGCCACAGCAGAACAATAAAAAATAAAAACTCTTCATATCATCATTTATATGGCACTAAAATGTAGAATAATTATCCACCTAAATGTTAAATGAGGCAGATGGACTTATTCCATAGATCGATTGCCATTATTTTGCGATGAAATCAAAGATGAGTACAGATTAAAAAGAAAAAGGCGGCCGGAATATGCTTATCCCGGCCGCCTTTGCGGTATTTCAGCTCGCTTTACAACGCGCTGTTCGTTTATATCTTTATTATGGCACCTTTATTGAATTCAACATCTCCTTCACTGCGCCAATCAACTGCTGATCTTCGCCTGCCAGGATTTTGCTATAGTCATTGTTGATCATGGTATCCGGTTCCAGCTGATAATTTTCCGTAGCATGGGTTGCACCTGCACCATAAGTACCGATCATTGGAATTCCAAACACAATCTGGCTGTTAATTTGTGATTCCCACCATACCGCCGTACCGGTTCCCGCCACAGGCATACCAATCAGCTTTCCAATGCCCAGTGCTTTATAAGCATAAGGGAACATAAATGCATCTGAATAATTGCTTTCACTCATGATGACACAGCTTGGTTTTGTCCATTTGTTCAGGGGTTCCCCACCTGTGGTCACATGCCCCTGCGGACGAAGGGTGAAATACAGCTTGCCACTCAGGAAAGTAACCAGGTCATCATGCAACCATCCGCCACCATTAAACCTGGAGTCTACAATCAGCGCTTTTTTATCTTTATTCCTTCCCAATACCTTATCAAAGGTGACACGGAAACTAGGATCATCCATGCTGCGCACATGCACATATCCTACCTGTCCACCGGAAAGGCTATCAGTGAGGTGTTCCATCAGTTTTACCCATTTCTTATAGAGCAATACTGAGGTTTCCACTCTCGGTTTAATCGGTTTGATTGTTTCCTCATAGGTCGTTCCGCCTTTCAGGTCATGGAATGATATCCTGGTGAATTTTCCTGCCTTACGGTTCAGCAATTTCGACCAGTCTTCCGCTGCCGTTAAAGTCTGGCCATCGATCTTACTGATGACCATGTCTTTTTTCATTTTCGTACCTGCCACATCAAATGGTCCTCCCGGAATAATTTCCTTCACCAATAATCCGTCTTCGGCCCTTGTCAGGTCATAAATCAATCCCAGCGCAGCAGTCTCGTCACCATTTGGAAACTGGGGACTATACCTTCCTCCGGTATGGGAAGCATTTAATTCACCCAGAAATTCGCTGAGCAGCACCTGGAAATCATAATCGTTGTTGATATACGGAAGAAACTGTTTGTAGGTGGTATGGTAATAATCCCAGTCTACGCCCTGCAGTTTAGGGTCAAAGAATTTCTTTTTCACCTGTTTCCAGATATGGTCAAAAATATATTCCCTTTCAGCCATGGCATTCAGCTCCATTTCTGCATTGATTTTCACTGGTGTTACCTTACCATCATCTACAGCAACTTTCATAATGTTTCCGTTCGCCAGCACGAATAAAGATTTGCCGTCTTTACTCATTTCCAGCTGACCATAAGGCGCATCGAGTTTTGCCAGTACCTTGCTTTCTTTGGTACGGGTCATGGTTACCCATAAATCAAATCCCTTATCATATTTAGCGAGATAATATAGCTTTTCCCCATCTTTGGAAAGGGCAACACCAGTGATATCCGTAGAAGTCATGGTTAACCTTTTCGTGCGGTTATCAAGGTTATTCAGGTTCAGGACTAGAGGTTCAGCAGGCTTTTTAACCTCAGGCTTTTTCTTCGCATTTTTAGCGTCTTTGACGGCTGGTTTTTTATCTGCCGTATCTTTTTTCTCTGCTTCAGTCCTTAATTCAAAATCTTCTTTGCTCAGCTGAAACCTGTCCCAGCTTTTCTGGTCGAAGAACATGGCATAGATATCCGACTGACTACCACGGCTCAGGTTTTTCATCCCGTCCTTATCTGTCAGCCAGTACATCATTTTCCCGTCCATTCCCCATTGCGGCATTTCATCGCTGAATCCGCTTTCTGTCAGGTTAATACGTTTACCGGAACCGTCATCCTTAATCAGGACCACCTCATTCTGAAACCATCCCCCGCCTTCGGTCGACTGGGCAAGCACATATTTTCCGTCCGGCGACCAGGTGAAATACTGATCTCCATCGGCATAAGAGAAGTTTACCCCTTGCGGAAGCAAAGTACGTGTAATCTTGGTATCAAACTCATATGTTTTGAGGACATTACGTTCCTCCAGGTAAGCGATTTTCTTTCCATCAGGGGAATACACTGCCTGGAACTCATCTTTCGGACCAGCAATGACTGGTGTAGTCGTGAATACAGTGGCCACAAAAAAGTAAGGTTCAGCAGCATTGCTGATCGCCACCTCCTCAATATCCCAGGAGGCTTCGTGCTCTACAGCATACAACAGTTTACGGCCGTCCTTACTGAACTGCACCATTCTTTCCTGGAAGGGAGTATTGGTCACCCGCTTGGTCGTGGAACCATCGGCGGCAGAAACAAAAATATCCCCCCTGTATACAAAGGCCACCTGTTTACCGTCATTCGAAACAGCCATTTCATTGGCTTCACCACCAACAGGTTTAATCTCAATCTGATCGCCGGAGAATTCTGCATTCAATACAATCTCCACCTTCTTTGGCTGTTGTCCTTCAGTAAAGGTATAGATATCGCCATTATAAGTAAAAACCAGATTGCCGTTGGCAGATCTCGACAGGTTACGCACAGGATTCTTTTCGAAATTCGTTAACTGTACCACCTGCGCGGTGTTGGACAAAGAAGATTTAAATAAGTTCTGTGTCCCGTTTTTTTCACTCAGGTAATAAAAAGTATCTCCGCTGCCCCATACCGGCTCACGGTCCTCCCCTACAAAGGAAGAAACTTTGGTATAATTGTTATTTTTCAGGTTGTATGTCCATATATCACGGGTAATCGCCGAAGTATGGTGCTTACGCCAGGCATCTTCATATCCTTTTCTATCCTGAAAAATCAGCTGATCTCCTTTTTCATTGTAGTGCGCATATTCCATCCCGGCACTGTTCAGCAGCCTGCTGTTGCCACCATTTGCCGGTACCGTATACAGTTTGGTAAAAATGGCATCCATAGGAAAACGCGCAGAGGAATAAATGTCATGGCGGTCAGTTCCAAAAATGATCTCTTTATCATCAACCGTAAAATCATATGGAATATCACGACTGGAATTAAAGGTAATCCTCTTGGTCTCCCCACCGGAAGCATTCATCGTATACACATCAAAATTGCCGTAGCGGTCGGATGAAAAAGCAATTTTCTTTCCGTCATGGCTCCATACCGGGAAACCATTATAGGCATTGGCAATGGTCAAGGGAATCGCATCCCCACCCGAAGACGGAACCTTAAAGATATTGCCTTTGTATTCAAAGGCTATCCATTTTCCATCAGGTGAAACTGAGGGCTGCTGCATCCATCTGGACTGCGTTTGTGCATTTCCTTTGAAGCTCGCAAATGCCAGAAAGGAAAGTAATAGTAAACTTCTTTTCATAATCTTGTATTGTTATCAGTAGTTTATATTGTTTTAGCGCTAAATATTTGTTTAATGAGGCATGAATTCATCACTTATTCCTGGAGAATATCACATTCCACCCTGTAGACTCTTCTCTTTTACAGCAAAAAAAAATATTTTTCTCTCAGAAGAACATGTTTACCAGGTAGCAGGCTAAAGAAAAAATTCCATTATAGATGTAAATTTTCTTTTTCAGCATGATTTCATCATTCTGAGTGAAAAAAATATCAATTGTTACAGAAATGACATGAATTATATATGATTACAACAAATCTAATCTATTTCAGCCACGAATGATACGGTGTTGCATTAATTTTACATTTTCACCCATTTTCCCTATCCGCTGCCCCGACGCCAGGGATCCGGTTCTTCCGCTCCAACCCGTGTTTTTATAATTCCTGCAAATAAAAAAAGGCAGTCCCAAATTGATGGGACTGCCTGAAGTATTCAAAAAACCTTCGCTGTTTTAAATCAGTGGAGGTTTTAAATCAGCGGAGGATCAACTTATTAGACCAATGAAGCGTCCAATGTAATATCAAGGTTATACGCCTTGCTTACAGGACAGTTTTCTTTGGCTCCTGCCGCAATTTCCTGGAACTGCTCTTCCGTAATACCGGGAATTGAAGCCTTTAATACGAGATTAGAGGTAGTGATCACTCCATTGTCAAGTACAATGGATGCTGTAGTTTCCAGAGATTCCGGGTTAAATCCGGCTTCTGTAAGATCCAGGCTCAACTTCATGGTAAAACATCCTGCATGCGCAGCCGCCATCAGTTCTTCCGGATTTGTGCCAACCCCTTCAGCAAAACGGCTGTTGAAAGAATATTGTGTCTGGTTTAAAGTGGTGCTTTGCGTAGTGATGTGACCTTGTCCTTCTTTAATAGTTCCGTTCCAAACGGCAGTTGCATTACGTTTCATATGATATTTTTTTGTTGAATTGATTGCCAAAAATTACAGGAAGTGCTGATGCTCCGGCAGGCACAGTTTTGTCTGCTGACCTCCGCATTTCCCCTGCCATAAACTTAAACAAATAACAGGAAAATGAATCATTTTGTTTGATGAATAAAATTCAAAATTCAGCCCTGTCAGCCAATCATTAGTCCAACAAATAAACAAAGAAGCTATATCATTAACGAAACTAAGCCGCGGAGAATTGAATATTTGAAAATGCCTCCGTTGGGGGGTACGGATAAGAACAACTAGAAAGAGGGTGGTCATGATTGATGATACACCCTCCTGAAATCCGCGATGTGATTAAACGGTTAATTTTCTTCAATGATCTGCACTCCCCACGCTTCCAGAGTAGAAGACTGGTTTTTACTGACCACTTTATTTGTCAGCAGTTCCTGACCTTTGTGATACACATAGGTAAAAGACACTGGTTTCGCAGAATAATTGAAATAATAGTGGATAGTTTTCCCCTTTTCGTTCGTTCCTTTTTTAGTAATTAAAGGAAATGCAAGTTGCTGATCAGCATTCCACAGGCCTGCATTTTTCAGGGCCTGCTCCACAATTTTCTGTGTTAAAGCCTGCCCAGGCATAAAACCGATATAGGTCGCCGTACCTTTACCAAACTTATTCCGGGTTACGGCAGCATATTTGCCCCATACCGGATGATCGTAAGCCGCAAGCACTTCAGCTGTTCCCGGAGTGATCAGTTCCATCCATTTCTCCGGTTTGTTCTGATCTGTACCCACCTGGTACGGATCTCCTTTTAAAGTAACATTCTCAGGAAAGGTAAACTGGCTGTAGGTAATCCCACAAGCTTCGTTGATCAGTCCCGGTTGTTTGCTGCTGCGTACTTTCACGTTTTCATCAGAGAAACCACTTTTAAAAGTGTAAACTATATTTCCACCATTTTTCACATAGGCGTTCAGGCGGTTTAATAACTCGTCCGATGCGGCATACAATGCAGGAACCACTATCATCTTATATTTTGATAAGTCTTTGGTAGAAGGATCCACAAAGTCTACTCCTACATTGACCTTATACAAAGCATCATAAAATGGACGCAGAATATCATTGTAGTTTTCCGTCCTGCCCCAGCCAAAAGAAAAAGCATTAAAGGCCGTTAAGGCTTCATTACTGAACAATACCGCTACTTCATTTTTCTGCTGAACATTCACTAAATGCGGACTGAGTTTTTTGAATTCACGGCCCACAATTTTGGCTTCATCATAAGTAGGATTAGGCTCAAAATCGTGACTCAGCAATCCTTTCCAATAGGTTTCAGCAGAATTGTGAATAGAATGCCAGTGCCAGTATTCCACCATGCTGGCTCCTGAGGCCACATGACTGAAAGCCTGCAGGCGCAGCTGGCCAGGGTATGGTACCCATTGTGGAAATCCCTGTGCTTCCGTTTCCAGCACCAGGTAATTCTGTCCGTTCTTCATGGAACGGGTCACATCACCACCGAATGAAATCTCTGTACCGGTAAGCTGATCCTGTGTAGGGTGATAAATATCCACACCAGCGATGTCCATGGCTTTAGCCGCGGCGAAATGATCTACATCGGGCTGGATACCATAAGAGAAATTGCGCCATTCAAAATCAAAATTCTGTGTAACAAACTGGTCTTTACGTTTGTATTCCCTCACAATTGCAGCCTGCCATGCCAGGTAATCCGTTACCTCCTGGCGCTGGAACTTGGCAAACTCAGCGTTCAGACTGGCATTGATACTCTGTACAGGCGAACCGTTGACGGAAGGAAAATCCTCCCAGCTATTGATGCGGTTACTCCAGTAATCCAGTCCGAATTTATTGTTCAGGGTATCCAGTGAAGGATATTTCTTTTTCATGTAATCGACAAACAGCTGCTGCACATTCGATCCGCTGGTACCGTAAGATTTGGTTTCATTGTCTACCTGATAGCCTATAATTGCCGGATGCGATTTCACATGCTCCATGATTTTGCGGATAATAATTTCCGCATGACGCCTGAAATCCACATTCGTAATGTCCATGTTCTGACGTTTACCATACTGGTTCTGTCCCGCAGGCGTTACGGCTAAAATTGCAGGATACTTTTTCACCAGCCATGTCGGTACTGCATAAGTTGGTGTACCGATAATCACTTTGATCCCTGCCTTATGCATGGCATTCAATACACGGTCGATATGCGAGAAGTCGTACACCCCTTCCTGTGGTTCCACCGTACTCCAGGTAGATTCAGCGATCCGCACCACATTGATGCCGGCATCTTTCATCATGCTGATATCCTTATCCAGGCGGTCGTATGGCATATACTCATCATAATAAGCTACACCATACATCAGCTGATCTGCTTTGTAGGTTTGCGCCATCGCCTGCCGGCCAAGGCTGGCTGTCAGGAACAAAAGGCAAAAGGTACTGAGCAGTAAATTTGGTTTCCTCATTTTTTCGATTTTTAAATATGATTTTATTCTCGCTGTGCACCATGAAGCCTGTCAGACTTTGTTGCCGGTTTCATCCGAGTGGCAAATTCCGACAGGCTGCATCCTTACATGAGCGATATATACTTGATTGTTAAACGATACCTATTTGATCAGAAAAGTATTAAATGAATCTGCTTTCAGCAAGGGAGCGATACTGGTTCCGCCTACTTTAATATGCACTACTTTATCTGTAGCCCCTTCATGGTGCACCAGTACAGCTACACTGTGGTCAGGGTTCTCGAAAGCAATGATATTTTTATCCAGTCCGCTGGTCTCTACATATTTTGCTCCCGGTAATACATAGTGGCTGAAGTGTTTCATCAGGTAATATTCATTGGTATACGCATAGGTCTTAGCCGATTCGTTTACCGTGATTAAAGAGTTCTGGTACCATCCCCAGTTTCCTTTTCCACCATCAGGTAAAGAAAGGTTCCAATAGTCATAAGTGCTGACCCCGTTTTTAAGGTAGTGTTCCATCAGTGTCCAGCTATATTTACAATAGGCCCAGTCGTTTAATCCGTTACCGCATTCCTGTTCTGTCTGGTAGAGCGTTAAATTGGGATAACGTTTATGGATATCGCCAATAGCCATTTTTCCATCCCACTGAAAACCGGCACCTTTCACATATTTGGCACTCTGCGGAGAAGTCAATACTGTATCTACCAGGGAAGGGTCTCCTTTTTCAACCGTTCCTAAAAATACATCGACCCCCAATTTATTCATCTCCGGACCTAAATAGCTGATGAAATTTGAAAGTCCTTTCGCTGTCCAGGTGGCACTCGGGAAATTCTGTGCCGATTTGAATTCATTCTGTGGCATTACCATAGAAATGTTGATCCCTTCTTTTTTGTAGGCCTGAATAAATTTGGAGAAGTACAGGGCATAGGCTTTCAGGTATTCAGGTTCCTGGATAAACATATCTGAACCGGATGTCCGTTCCTGCTCTGGTTTAATCCCATTGTTTAAACCGGCAAAATCAAACCGCAGGTCTCTCCAGGAAGTGATTCCATTGGTAGGAAATGCTTTAGACGCATAATGTTTATTGGTTTTCATCCAGCTTGGCGGCGACCATGGGGAGGCCCATAACTTTAATGCAGGATTATAACGCAGGGCCGATTTAATGAAAGGAATAAGTGTTTCCTTATCATTGCTGATACTGAACTTCTTCATCTTGAAATCACCCTCATTTTCATTGAAGGAATACCATTTACGGGCAAAATCATTCGCTCCGATAGGCATTCTGAATACCGTAAAATTTGCTCCTTTACCCGGAACAAACAATTCCTGAAAAACATGATCCTGATCGGCCTGACTTAAAGCGCTCAGCGATGTCCAGCCTTGCTCATTAAAGCAGGCACCGAAACCTTCCATCGTCTGGTGCGGTTTGCTGGTAAAAACTTCTGCATCTGCATTTCCTGATGCAGCAACCGAAGTCGCCTTCTGAACCTGCCATTTCTGAGTTGCAGTGGTGCTAACCCATTCTACTTGCTGGGCATTCACATTGGCATGAATCCCCGACAAAAGAGCAGCAGCCGTCATTAGCTTTGCTCCATATTTGATACTTGTTTTCATTTTCATCATGGTTTTAATTTAAAAAGCCCTCATCAACTTATTTTGCACTGTCTTTCAATGGCTAAGTTTTTGAGGGCTTCAATATGGGAGAAGAGCAGACCAGCAGGTCTGCTCCTTAGTGTTCTTATTAAAATTTGAAGTTCACTGAGAATTCAGCTGTAAATGGTCTGATGTAAGATCCATTTAAGATGGTACCATAGTAAGCAGATGGATCTGTAATCAGCTCAGCTCCCTGGATCGTTCCTTTTGCACCACGTTGGTTTAGTGGGTTCACCACTGTTAAACCAAGGTCGAAGTTTTTGTTCATCTTGTAATTGATTCCGGCGAAAGTTTCAATCCTGCTTTTGAAATAAAGCACATTGGTTAAGTTAGCCGTTTGTTTGCTGAAATATCGGATACTTGCCCATAGTTTCCACTTGTCTTTTGTATAACTAGGATCAATTTCCATCAGCACTTTAGAGATTTCCAATACCGTGTTTCCATTGTAATTGTAATCATTTCCAAAAGCACTGAAAGTGTAATCCTGGTAGATCGGGTTTTGTAAGGTAATCAGGTAATGGATATCAAAGTTTCTGAAAGGCTTGGCTACGATATCTGTTGTCCATCCTACAGTTTTAATCCCATAATATACCGTAGCTACAGAAGCATCATTGCTGTTTTCCGGATTCACAAGGTTTAGCCTCTTCAGGTTGTTATTTTGAGTAAGGTAATTCACAGATGATACCAGACTGAAGTTATCGCTGTTCAGGTATAAACCAAAACTCGCATACGGCGTTCTGATGGTCGAAAGGTTGGGTACCACATTACTGGAATAACTTTCCAGCTGACCGTTTTTCTCTGTATAAATCGCCTCTGCAATTAACCCGAATTTAGGCGTGATTTTATAAACCGCATTCACGTCAAACGCTTTCTGGAACCAGTCATGGTTTACAGCTGTTGTCGGTGTTCCACCTAAAACAACACCGGCAGTACGGTCCTGTGCATGGTAGTTACCATTGATCTTATAGTATTTCAGGTTCAAGCCATAGCTTAGGGTGAAACGGTCAGATACGGTCCAGTCGTCAGAGAAGAAAGTGGCCAGTTTATTTTCATACCCATCATGGTATTCACTGCCTACATTATAATTGTACATGCCATACTCGTCGGTGTTCGATGTGGATCCAGGAGTGGACTTGAAAAGTTTCGCTGGATTTGCGCTTGCTTCCTGGTAATAAAATGCACGATCCGAGATAAACTGATCAATCTTATAATAAGATTCTGTGAGTCCGATTCTCCAGTTGTGTTTTTCGGTCTTGTTGACAATATCTACCCTTCCTGCCAGGGTTTGAATAGGTATATCGGGGCTGTACATTCCCATTACCGACTGTACATCACCTGAATACTTGGTTCCATCGGCATAAGTATACTGATCGTTTGCAGTTTGCGTAGACAGTCCCAATGGAATTACGGTAAACACAGTAGATTTGGCATTGTAATAACGTGCAGTGAAATTCATCTTCCATTTGTCAGATAACTGGTAATTACCTGTCAAATCCAGTGTATGAGAAGTGGAACCAGCATCTTTGCCCATGTTCACATCCGAATATTCTCCTGTAAGTGTATTTTTGAAGCGCAGTTCGCCATCCCTTACAAAATAAGAGTCCCTTCCGATACGGAAATCGGAAAGCTCTTCTGCCTCTCCCCCTTCCTGGTATCTAAAGATACTGTAGTTGGTTAAAGTAGCCGATTTCGCATATTTATATAACAAGTTAATCTCTCCCTTTTTCCAGCGCTTCGAGATACCTGCTCTGTAAATCTGGGTTTTGTCGGCATAATCCGTAAAATCCATTTTATAAGTTGCAGGATCATAGTTTGCATAAGCACCAGCAGTATAATACCAGCCATTTTTTATCGGGCCGGAAACATTGATATCTCCTTTTAACCAGCCAAACTGGTTAGACGCTGCTGTGCCGTTAATTTCCAGCTTGTCTGTCCCTAAACGTGTATAAGAGTTAACCGCAAAACCAAGGTCGCCCTGGGTAATCGCAACTTCACCCATTTTTAATAGTCCTGTCGACCCCAGACTTGTACTTCCTCTCCAGGTAGCCGTAGGTAAATTAGGCCAGAAAAAGTGTACTACCGGTAAATTGTTCTCCAGGATCGTGATTCCCCCAACACTCGCGGGCAATCCAATATTTACTTCACGTGGCCCGGTATTGTTGGCCGCGTTTAACATGACATTTCTGTTTTGTTCTTCTTTGTTTGATGATTTAGTGGTTTTGACCTTTACGGTATCAGGCAGAGATTTTTTGTCCTGAGCATGAACGCCTGTAATTAAGCATCCAAGTGACCCTAACATTAGGGTGAATAATTTTTTGTTCATAACGGCAAGTTCTATTAGTAATTTGGCTAGTGTTGTCAGTCTGAAACATCACGTTTCTTACTGTCGCTTCATTATGAAGCAATGATATATTATTTTATTTAGACCCGCAAATAATTATTTTAGACTTATAATTGTGAAGAATGGAAAAAGACGAGAAAATTATCGCTGCAAGCAAGGAATTATGGGCAGAATTTATGCCTCATATCTCGGTTGACAGCGTCGTATTTGGCTTTCATGACAACCAGTTAAAGGTGTTATTGGTGAGGATGGCCCATACCCAGAAATGGCTTTTACCGGGTGGGTATGTAAGGAAAAATGAGAATGTAAACGATGCTGCAAAGCGTGTTTTAAGAGAGAGAACAGGTGCAGAACGTGTTTATTTACAGCAATTTGGAGTATCAGGCGACACCAACAGGTCGGAAGACTATTTTGAAGCCTATGATGATGACCTCTGGCACAAACAAAGGTTCATCTCCATTGGCTTTTATGCCCTGGTAGACTATACCTCAGTGAACCTGGAATTGGACAGTTATAGTGATTTATGCGAATGGCAATCGATTGTTTCGGTTCCAGAGATGGGTATGGACCACAAAAAAATCTATGACACTGCGCTGACAGTTCTCCGGCAACAGCTCAGCTACAAGCCAATTGGCATGAATTTGTTACCTGAGAAATTTACCATGACAGAATTGCAGACTTTGTACGAAACCATACTCGGAAAAACCCTGAACCGGGGTAATTTTTACCGCCGGATTATGCGTTTTGGGATCCTGATTAAACACGAGGATGCCCGTAAAGGCGGGGCACACCGTGCACCCAACCTTTACAGTTTTGATCCTGTTAAGTATAAAGAATCCCTTCAGGGAATAGACTGGTAGATTAAGGTTTCCAGCCCCCGCCCAATGAGCGGTATAAATTGACCACTGCCTGTAATTTCTGCAGCTGGTCACTTACTCCACTTAATTGTGCAGCAAGGAGACTTTGCTCTGAGGTGAGCACATCGGTATAATTGGTGGCGGAACTGTAACGCAGCAATTCCTGTGTATAATCCACCGCCTTGGTCAAAGCGGTAATCTGCTTTGTCCGGGATGCCTGTTTTTCCACCGCAGCCTGGTAAGCATATAAGGCATTGGAAACTTCCTGCCCTGCCACCAGCAGACTTTGCTGAAAATTATTCATGGCCTGTACCTGCACAGATTGTGCGCGGGTAAGGCGGGCCTTGTTCAATCCCTGGTTAAATATCGGCTGCGTCAATCCCCCAACCAGGTTATAAAATACAGACTGGTGGAATAAATCTTTAATATCCAGACTGGAGAAACCACCGCTGGCGGTGAGGGTAAGACTGGGATAAAAATAGGCCCTGGCTGCATTGGTATCTTCAAAAGCCGTTCTCAGGGCAAATTCTGCCTGCTGTACATCAGGCCTGTTCTGCAGCAATTGGGCAGGTACCCCTACGGTCAAACGCTCTGGTGTGGTCTGCGCACTTAAAGTTCCCCTTTCTACAGGCCCTGGCGTGTTCGCCAGCAAAATATTCAAGGCATTTTCTGTTTCCCGGATGCTCTGTTTGAGATCAGGTATCGACACCTCGGTGGCATACAAACTGGCTTCACTCTGCACCACTGCTGCCCCGTTAACCACTGCACCCTTTTTCAGGGCTTTCATGGTTTCGACATTGGCAATCCTGCTTTTCAGCGTAGCTTCTGTAATGGACAGCTGCTGATCCAGTGCCAGCAGGCTGTAATAATTATTGGCAATATCCGCAATCAGCTGGGTCTGGACAGCCTTTTTTGCAGCATCCGTCCCAAGGTAACTCGCCAGTGCCGATCTTTTCGTACTGCTCAGTTTACCCCAGATGTCGGCTTCCCAGGAGGTACTCATGGACAGTTTAAACGTATTGGTCAGCGTATTGATGTTGATCCCTTCAGGGAAGTTCATCGCTGCCTGCGAAGCCTTAGCCCTTGTGGCAGAAGCATCCCCACTTAAAGTCGGCAGCAAGGCCAGCTTACTTTGCTTTAAAGTGGCCTGCGCCTGCAGAATGTTTTGTATCGCATTCTTCAGGTCAACATTCTGCTCAAGTCCGCGCTGAATGAGGGCTTTCAGTTGCTCATCCCGGAAAAGATCCTGCCATGGCGTATTGGCCAGGGTTGCAGTGTCTGCAGATTGCTGATCACGGTATAGTCCTTCGGTTTGTACCTGGGGACTTTTATAAGTTTTCGTCACCGAGCAGGCACTAAGAAGTGCAGCTGCTGCAAATAGGGTGAAAACCTGTTTGTTATATTTATGGCTCATTTTCTTCTGTTCTAAATGTTCAATTCAGCTATGCTTTCGGCGGTTCGATCAGTTTAGGCTGTTCCGCAGCTTCAATTTTCTTCGTATCCGTAACTGCATCTTCCTCTTCTTCGTCGTCATAACCGTTTTTCGCGGGACCGCTGATTTTTTCCTGGAGCGTCTGGAAGATGATAAACAGGACAGGAATTGCAAACACCCCGATGATTGTTCCGATAAGCATTCCTCCTACGGCACCTGTACCGATAGATTTATTCCCTACAGCTCCGGCGCCCGTAGAAAACATCAACGGCACCAATCCGAAGATAAAAGCAAAGGAAGTCATCAGGATCGGCCGTAAACGTGCCACAGCGCCATCGATTGCCGACTGTACAATCGGCATTCCGTTCCTTCTTCTGTCCAGCGCGAATTCTACGATCAGGATCCCGTTCTTGGCAAGGAGTCCGATCAGCATGATCAGGGAAATCTGCAGGTAAATATTACTGTTCAGTTTAAAGATAATCGAGAACAGGTATGCTCCTGCCAATCCGAAAGGAATGGCCAGCAATACTGCGAATGGCAGGATATAGCTTTCATATTGCGCACTTAAAAGGAAGTACACAAAAATCAGGCACAGCACAAAAATAAAGACCGTTTCAGATCCTGAAGCCAGCTCTTCCCTGGTCAGACCCGAAAATTCATATCCATAACCTGCGGGTAAAGATTCCGCGGCTACTTCCTGAATGGCTTTAATGGCATCACCGGAACTGTAGCCTACATTTGGTGAACCGGTGATCGATATAGAACTGAACAGGTTAAACCTTGAAATGGATTCCGGTCCAAATACCCTGGTCATTTTCACAAATTCCGTGATTGGAGCCATGTTTCCCGCTGTAGTCCGTACAAAGATCTTGTTCAGCCCTTCCGGATTTTTGCGGTATTCGGCTGAGGCCTGCACCATCACACGGTACTGTTTCCCAAATTTATTGAAGTTCGACGCATACAATCCACCATAATATCCCTGCATGGTTTCCAGCAAGGAGTTCACCGTCAGACCAGCCTCTTTGATTTTTTCAAGGTTCACCTCCATCATATACTGAGGGAAATTGGGGTTAAACGGTGTCGTTGCATACTGGATCTCTTTACGTTCAGCCAGTTTTGCCAGGAAGTCATTATTTACCTTGAAAAATTCGGTTGTGGTATGTCCGCCTTTATCCTGTAACTGGAACTCGAACCCTCCACTGGCACTGAACCCCTGTATGGTCGGCGGCGAAATGAAGAAAACACTTGCTTCACGTAAGGAACCTGTTTTGGCAAAAAGTTCCCCTACCACTTCATCCACAGACCTCTTGCGGTCGTTCCATGTTTTCAGCTTGATAATCACCATACTGTAGGCACTACCTGCACCGGCCGTAAAGTTCTGCCCTACAATACGCAGGGTATTCTGCACTTCCGGAATGGTATGCGCAATACTGTCCACCTTGATGGCCATCGCAGTAGAACGTTCCATAGAGGAAGATGGCGGCAGACTGATATTGGCGAAGACTGTTCCCTGATCTTCCGCCGGTACAAAGGAAGAAGGCGTAGTTTTCATCATATAGAATAAACCAGCAGCAGAAACTGCAATGGCACCCATCACAATCCATTTTTTCAGCGACAGGAATTGTACGGAACGCTGGTATTTCTTCGTCATCCGGTCGAAGCCCACATTAAAAGCAGTATAGAAGCGCTGCATAAAAGACTGATGCTCATGATCGTCGGCATGTGGTTTCAGCAGTAGCGCACACAAAGCCGGACTTAGCGTCAATGCATTGATCGCGGAAAGGATAATGGATACAGCCAGTGTTACACCGAATTGCTTGTAAAACACACCGGTCGAGCCCGTGATAAAAGTAACGGGAATAAAAACTGCGGCCATCACCAGCGTAATTGAAATAATTGCACCGGAGATTTCATCCATCGCATCTATGGTAGCCTTTTTGGCCGATTTATAGCCATGGTCGAGCTTGGCATGTACTGCCTCTACGACAACAATCGCATCATCCACCACAATCCCGATGGCGAGCACCAGTGCGAAAAGCGTCAACAGGTTAATCGTAAAACCGAAGAGGTTCAGGAAGAAAAACGTGCCGACAATAGCCACCGGAACCGCAATGGCGGGTACCAGGGTAGACCTGAAATCCTGCAGGAAGATAAATACAACAATAAAAACAAGGATAAATGCTTCAATCAGCGTATGGATAACCTTTTCAATCGAAGCATCCAGGTTCTCGTTGACATCCACCATATAGGTATACTTCACCCCTTTCGGGAAAGTTTTGGCGGCTTCTTCAATAATCTTTTTGGAATTATTGATCACGTCCCTCGCATTTGATCCGGGGGTCTGGCTAATCGCCATCCCTACCGATTCCCTGCCATTGGTACTGATGCTGGCCGTATAACTCAATGCCCCCAGTTCCACTTTGGCAATATCTTTCAGGCGCAAAACCTGCCCCTGCCCTACCGACTTGATAATGATATTTTCAAACTGCTCCGGCGTGGTTAAACGCCCTTTATATTTAATCACATACTGGAAGGCCTGATCTCCGTTTTCACCGAACTTACCTGGGGCCGCTTCAATATTCTGTTCTGCCAGGGCAGAACTGATATCACTAGGGATCAATTTATACTGCTGCATGATATCCGGCTTCAGCCAGATCCGCATGGAATAATCTTTTGACCCGAATACGGTCGCGTCTCCCACACCGGTTACCCGCTGTATGGCAGGTACCAGGTTAATCTTTGCATAATTTTGCAGGAAAGTCTGGTCGTATGCCTTGTCCTCACTATATAAAGAGAAGATCAGGAGGTTACTGCTCTGACTTTTGGTGACGGTCACCCCCGCCTGAGTCACCTCAGCAGGGAGTAAACTTGTTGCCCTTGATACCCTGTTCTGCACATTTACCGCGGCCAGATCGGGATCAGTACCTACCTTGAAATAAATTTTAATACTTGCAGAACCTTCATTGGTTGCAGTGGAAGTCATGTACGTCATGTTTTCCACCCCATTGATCTGTTCCTCCAGCGGGATAATGATACTTTTCAGCACTACATCGGCATTTGCCCCTGTATAACTGGCAGATACGTTTACCGTTGGCGGCGCAATATCCGGGTACTGGGCAATTGGCAGGGAAGTGAGTCCCAGGACTCCCAGTATGACAATGATCACGGAGATCACCGTAGAGAGTACTGGTCTCTGTATAAATATTTTAAACATCCTGTTCTTATTTTAAATCGGCAAAAACGGTTTCAGCCTGCTGCACATTCGCCTTAATCTGGGTTCCGTCTTTTAAGGTCGCCACCCCTTCCAGCACAATCTGGTCGCCCGCCTGAAGTCCTGTCTCCACCACAAAGAAATTCCCGGCAGTATTTTCATTCACGGTAATGGCTACATTTTTAGTCTTTCCATCTTTACCCACCACTACGGCAAACTGTTTATCCTGCAATTCAAAAGTGGCACTCTGAGGGATAAGGATGGCATTGCTGATTTCGTTGGGTATGCGGACAGTGACACTGCTCCCACTTCTAATCAGTCCCTGGGGATTGGGAAAACGTGCCCTGATATTTGCGGAACCTGTTTCTGTATTGATGAGTCCGTTAACCGTTTCGATTTTACCTTTACCAGGATAAGACGATCCGTCTGCCAGGATCAAAGAAACTTCAGGCAATTTGGCTAACTTTTGGCCCAGTGTTTTTCCGGTACTGTCTTTTGTAAAAGCAAGCAGTCTTTTTTCATTAAAAGCGAAATACGCATACACATTGCCTATGCTCGATACCGTCGTTAATGCATCCGTATTCGCTGAGCTCACCAAACTCCCCAGACGGAAAGGAATAGAACCCACCACCCCATTCACGGGACTGGTTACCGTCGTGTACCCCAGGTTCGTCTGTGCATTCACCAGCGCGGCTTTGGCTTGTGCCAGGCTTGCCAGAGCCGATTCATAGGTATACTGAGCAGATTCCAGTTCGTATGCACTGACAATATCCTTTTCTACCAGCGGTTTTACTTTCACCACGGCCAGTTTAGCAGTGCTCACCTGTGCTTCAGCAGTTTTGATCCCGGCTTTTGCCGTCCTTACAGCCTGTTCGTATTGTGGGTCGTTGATTTTAAACAAAGGCTGGCCAGCCTTTACGACAGCGCCTTCATCCACGTATATCTTTTCGATATATCCTTCCACGCGTGGCCTGATTTCGATGTTCTGTTGCCCCTGTATACTTGCAGGATAATCCGTATTCAAGGTAGCCGACCTTTGTTCCAGGGTCAGTACTTTGTATTCCTTCAGCTGTCCGGCTGCCGCGGACTGTGCTGATTTATCATCATTACTGCCGCATGATGCGAGAAAAAATCCCGATATCATGAGCAAGGTTCCAATCTTCTGTGTTGTCTTCATCTTAAATTATGCTGAGGTTACCGGAGGATAAAAACACTAACCTGTTGTTTTATAAAATCCTGCGATTTACCCAAATCAACACATCATTTCATTAAGATAAAAAGGTAATAGACCGGGATAGGAAACACACCGATGAAAAAGGGATTTAAACAGATGAACCTATTATGGATTTATAGGAGTATACAGACCTATTGCTGTGAATCAGCTGAAAAATAAACCACTCTTTACGCGATCCGCTAAAAAAAAGAGGGTATATCATTCATCAAAATCATAATTCGTAAACAGAATCTAATTTTGAACGGCCCTTAATAGGAATAAGAAGACAATAAAAAACGGCAATTTTCTATCTGAAAATTGCCGTTTTTTATGGAGATGAAGAAGCAATAAAATATTATTTGACAGCTTTGAGGCTAAATTGAATTATCATATAGCCTCATCGTTGTACAAGTCATTTGCAGGTATACAGAAACCTGGTTTTTTCTTAATCTTTTAACAACTCAGGCATCAGCAATTTATTCCAGATCTGATACCCGCTTGCATTCATATGCAGGCAGTCCTCCTTAAAAAGCTCCGGTTGCATCTTCCCTTTTGCATCCAGGATAGGTTCAGCCACTTCAATATACTTTATATTCTTCTGATCCTTCAGGAAGGCTTTGGTCAATTGATTCGCGCGGATGCCCTTGGCAAATTGCGGAGTTCTTGAGGGACTTCCCTTGATGCTGAGATAAATCATCGGGATATCCGGCAGTTTAGCCCTCAAATGCGTATACAAAGTCTTAAATCCTTCAAAAACGGCATCGCCATCCTGCGCATTTCCCAGGTCATTCTCCCCTACATATATGACCAGTTGTTTGGGATGGTAAGGCAATACCAGATCATCCAGGTACCGGTCAGTATCGCTGATAAAAGCACCGCCGATTCCACGGTTCAGTACGGTATAATCCTTAAATGTCTTGTTGAAATCCACCCATAACCTAATCGAAGAACTGCCGATAAACAGGATTGGGTTTGCCGGTGGCGTATAGATCATATCATACGCTTTGATGGCCTGAACATCATCCCAGAACCGGGGTTTTTCTTGTGCTACAACGGACTGGCAAAAAAGAAGTGTGCCGCCCAGAAATACAGTTTTTATCAGTTTATACATGGTGATGATATGGATATGTTTTACTAAATATTATGGTCTTCATTTACCTCTTTCCGGAAATTACAACCCACAACAGCTTTAACGGTGTATCGTTTTTTAGCACATCATTGTTTTGTCATTTTGATGTAAGCTATTCTGAGAATAATTAATGGATATAGTACATTTGGCGAAAATGCAGCTTTGAGAGGCAAAAAGCAAAACAATTTATTGCTTTTCATGCTTATCATATATTATAGTCAACAATAGCTGATTTAAATTATATTTGGCCGCATCAAACACAAAGAATGGACCCTAAGAAAGAAAATCAGAATATTCAGCCTGCTAAATATGTTATTTCGAAGAAAGTAGATAAAATATTTTACACTATTTATCAGATCTACCAATTCATTCTTCGCTTCTTCAAAGAAGTGTTTGTTCCTCCATATGAATTCAAAGAAATTATACGTCAATGTTATGATGTAGGAGTAAACTCTCTTCCACTCATTTCACTGACAGGATTTATTACCGGTTTCGTATTCACCAATCAGTCCAGGCCCTCACTGGCGAATTTCGGTGCCACCTCCTGGTTACCTTCTTTAATTTCCATTGCAATTGTGCGTGCCCTTGCCCCCTTGGTTACTGCATTAATTGCTGCAGGAAAAGTAGGTTCAAATATGGGTGCCGAGCTGGGCTCCATGAAAGTTACCGAGCAGATTGATGCCATGGAAGTATCGGCCACCAACCCTTTTAAATTCCTGGTGGTCAGCCGTATATTGGCGACTACCTTTATGATCCCCATACTGGTCATGTATACCGCATTTGTTGCTTTACTGGGTGCATTCTTAAATGTACATGCCAATGAGCAGACCAGTTTTGCCATGTTCTTTTCACAGGTATTTGAAACCTTAAGCTTTTTAGATCTCTTCAGTACCACATTTAAGTCGACCGTCTTTGGCTTCACCATTGGTGTAGTTGGCTGCTATTGTGGTTACAATTCAACCAAAGGAACAGAAGGTGTAGGAAAAGCAGCCAATGCAGCTGTTGTTGCGGCCATGTTCCTCATTTTTGTGGAAGAGCTGGTTATCGTTCAAATCGTAAATGCCTTCCGTTAATATGCAAAAAGTACACAAAGATATTGACAGAACCAATGCAGTGATCGCCATCCGGGGATTACAGAAATCTTTCGGCGACATGAGTATCCTGAGGGGGGTAGACCTTGATGTATACCAGGGGGAAAACCTTGTGGTACTGGGCCGTTCCGGTACCGGAAAATCTGTACTGATAAAAATCATATCGGGACTGTTGCTTCCTGATGCCGGACAGGTCAATGTACTGGGGCAGGAAGTTGCCCATATTTCTCCGAAAGAACTGACGGCATTGCGGTTAAAAGTAGGTTTTTCATTTCAGAACAGCGCCTTATACGATAGTATGACCGTACGCCAGAACCTTGAATTTCCGCTGGTGCGTAATTCCAGGAACCTGAGCCGTAAAGAAATAAACACCCAGGTGGAAGATGTACTGGATGCGGTTGGCCTGTCACAGACCATAGAACAGATGCCTTCTGAATTATCGGGGGGACAACGCAAACGTATCGGTATTGCAAGGACACTGATCCTCCGTCCGGAAATCATGCTCTACGATGAACCCACAGCCGGATTAGACCCTATCACCTGTATTGAAATCAACAATCTGATCAACGAAGTGCAGGAGAAATACCAGACCACTTCCATCATCATTACACATGATTTGACCTGTGCCAAAGAAACTGGCGATAGAATTGCTATGCTACTGGACGGACAGTTTGAATTACAGGGTACATTTGAAGAAATATTTGCCAGTACCGATGCACGTGTCCAATCTTTTTACAATTATAATTTCATAGAATAAATGAGCGCTACACAAAACAAAAAGTCTGTAATCGTTGGAATTTTCATCTTTATCGGACTCATTATATTTATAGCCGGCGTATTTACATTGGGAGGCAAACAAAAACGCTTTGTGAGCACAGTCACCCTTACTGCAGTATTTGATAATGTAAACGGGATTCAGGCAGGGAACAATGTCTTCTTTTCCGGAGTTAAAATAGGTACCGTCAGTAAGATCAACTTTTACGGCAGTTCACAGGTAGAAGTCACCATGCACATTGAGGAATCTTCAAAAAAGTACATTCATAAAAATGCAATGGCGAAGTTAAGCTCCGAAGGTTTCATTGGAAATAAAATGATCGAGATCCTTGGTGGCTCTGCGGATGCTCCGGAAGTGGAAGATGGGGATAAGCTGGCAGTTGCTGCTGCATTGGGTACCGAGGATATCATGAAAACCCTTCAGGCAAATAATAAAAATATACTTGCCATTACAGAAGATTTCAAGGTGGTCAGTGGAAGCATCATGAGTGGAAAAGGAATGCTGGGTGCTTTATTAACTGATTCACTGATGACAGACCGCCTGCGTCAGCTCACAGTGAACCTGGAAAATGCATCGGCAAGTACAGCCCGTGTCACAGCAGCCGTATCAAAATATACCGATAAACTGAACAACAAAGGGACAGTCGCAAATGAGTTGCTTACGGATACCGTAGTATTCAATAATTTAAGGACTGCGGTTGCGAGTCTAAAACAAACTGCTGCTTCCGCTGCAGAGATGACGAACAACCTTAACCAGACCAGCAGCAAACTAAATTCAGATAAAAATGCATTGGGGGTATTGCTGAATGATGAAGCTACCGGCGCAAAGTTAAAAACTACGGTTTCCAACCTGGAATCGAGCACACAAAAGCTGGATGAGAATATGGAGGCTTTGCAACATAACTTCCTGCTGAGAGGTTTCTTCAGGAAAAAGGCAAAGGCAGAAGCAAAGGAAAAAGAGAAAGCGGCAGAAGAGCAGAAACAATAGAAATATTTGCTTAATGATATCAAAAAGGACGTTCATTTATTTGAAACGTCCTTTTTTGTGTAGATTCCGTTGCCGATAAGCCCCCCTCCTTTTATGGGTTTACCCGATGTACAGCCATCAAGGTTAGTCTATTCGAAGTTTAGTCAATTCGTGGTTTAGTCAATTTATCATTTAGTCCGCTCCTGGTTTAGTCACTTGTTACCCACAGCTCTGCCATTTTTATTCCGGAACTACCCCGACCATTTTTGTCCTGCTTCTCTCTATGATGGTTGTACCTGAAAAGCAGCTTGTACGCAATCGATCCCTATCCTTGTTTTTCTTGTATCTCTGTTGTTTGATTCCGTATGTTATTAATTTTCTACATCCGAACAGCTCTTTCCATCCCCCCCTGCTATTATAGATTGATCTAAAAGAAATGGTCAAATCAATCCAACACGATATCCCGGCCAATAAAACTTACAGAAATTTGGAGCCAAAAAAAAGCGCAGTTATCAAATGACAACCACGCTTTATAGAAGGAATTAAATTTATTCTTATGCTTCAGTGTACACGATGTTACCCACATTTTTGTCGATCTGCCATCTTCCTGTACCCTCTTCGCCAATAACTTCAAACAATTCGAGTGCACGTCTTGCTTTGTATTCTTCTTCACGTTGTTCTTTGAAGAACCAGTTAAGGAATTCAATAGTTACAAAATCCTGCTCTTTGTAGCAATAAGCAGCAATATTTTTAAGTGATTGTGTCACGCTGATTTCATGATCCAATGCATCTTCGAAACATTCTTTAAATGAATTGAACTCAATTTTGATGTTTGTTACCTCAGGTGAAATAGCTGTTCCACCCATATCAAGAACGTATTTGTATATTTTCAATTGGTGTACTCTTTCCTCTTCAGCCTGCTTGAAGAAATAATCTGAAGAAAAATCGAAACCGTTACTATTGCACCATGCAGCCATAGATAAGTAAGCTGATGAAGATTGTGCTTCTTTCTTTATTTGCTGATTTAAAAGTGCTTCAACCTCAGTTGAAAGTAGACACTTTACGCGAATGATGTCTTTCATATATTTATATATTTTATGTATTCTCTGTTTGAACTGATACAAAAATAGTGCTTAATATCACATTTTTTGCATACGCAAGAAATATGGAAAGATTCTAATTATAAAGAAGAAAAAAAGAGGGAGAATTATGCCGCCAGACGATAAACCCTATCGTGAATAATGCGGTTCAATTCTAGCATAACGAAGGTACCTTCGAGCAATTCCTTGAAGGAAATAATCTCCAATAAGGTCAGTACATAGCAGTGGTCACAGGCACAGATAAAAACAATTTCCAGATCCGGGGTCTTGTCCGAATTCAGCAGTAAAGCTTCAATATCTATTGCATAAATCGCCTTTCTCAGCTTCATTATGCTCCTGTAATCAAATTTAGCGAGTTTTCCTGCAAAATCTACATACCAGCAATTTTCCCTGTCAGACTGGAATACAGCACCATTTCTGGTTTCAAAAACTTCTATGAAATCAACGGTACTTGCGGTCGCTATGTTTTGCATTTAACGGTTTAAATTATATTACAAATATTGGCATTATTTAGACTTGCTACAAATTAAATGTGAAATAATTTTTAATTGATATAAATAGCCCTTTAATCGTCTGCTAAACCGATCAAAGGGCCGTTTTTAATTTAGGACAGTATAGCTTTAGCTGCTAAATATGGATTTATATACAATTCATATCCTGCTGCAATAGCGCTGATGCCTCCTAAATCAGATTAATCAAGATCTGTTGCCGTAGCCAGGTGCGCCCATTTATCCATTTCCGCCTTCAAGGATAAGATTTTCTGGTCTGCCATTCCATAGGCATCCTTACCCAGGAACAAGGTCACCGGAGGATGTTCTGCTGCTGCAACCGAAATTATGGCGGCCACTGCTTTTTCAGGATCTCCGGGCTGGTTACCATTGATCCCCTGCTGATGCGCATTCTGGGAATCCCTCACAGCGGTGTATTCCTCAATCGGATACTGTGGAACCCCCAATGATCCGGATGTAAGGAAGTTTGTCCTGAAGTATCCAGGCAACACTACGGTCACATGGATCCCGAAAGCTTTTGCTTCTGCGGCCAGTGATTCTGATAAGCCCACGACAGCGAACTTCGTAGCGCAATAGATACCAAAACCTGGGAAGTCGCCCGAAAAGCCCCCAATGGAAGATACATTAAAGATATGTCCGGATTTTTGTGCACGCAGGAAAGGCATCGCATGACGGATCACATTTAAGGTTCCAAATACATTGATCTCAAAGTTTTCTCTGGACTCTGCATCCGACAATTCTTCCAGGCTTCCCAACAGTCCGTAACCTGCATTATTCACCACGGTATCGATATGCCCAAAACGTTCCACTGTAGCTGCAATAGAATCCTTTACACTATTTTCATTTTTAAGATCAACTGCCAGCGGTAAAAAACTGTCGCTGTTGTCTCCTACAGCTTCCTGCAGGTCTGTTAAATTTCTTGATGTGGCAGCGACTTTATATCCCCCTGCCAATAATTGTTTTACTAAACTTAATCCCAGTCCTTTAGAGGCACCGGTGATGTACCAAACTTTTTCCTGATTCTTCATAATTGTAAATTTTATAGGTCAAAATTACGCTTACAAAGGCCCTGTAAAATTACAACAATCAAGCACATGATTGCTAAATTCAAACATTTCTAAAAGCTCCGGGGGTATAGGCTGTTTGCTTTTTGAAAAAGTTATTGAAATGTGCAGCCTCTTCAAAGCCAAGGCAATAGCCAATTTCAGCGACATTCCAGTCGGTATGCTTCAAGAGTGACTTTGCTTCGGAAAGCACACGTTCCGAGATCAGGTTTGTCGTTGTCTTTCCGGTAGTTTCTTTCACCGATCTGTTCAGGTGATTCACATGCACAGCCAGTTTCTCTGCAAAATCCTTTGCAGAGCGCAAGGAAAAACGCTGTGAAGGCGTTTCGATAGGAAATTGCCTTTCCAGCAGTTCGGTAAAAATGGCCGTGATCCGCGATTTTGCATCCGGATGCTGATACAAGCTTTCCGAGGGCTGTGATTTCAAGGCAAAATGGGTGAGTTCTGTGACGTAATTCCGCAGCAGATCATATTTAAATACGTAATCTGAATCTATTTCTTCCAGCATCTTCTCGAAGACTTCAGCCACAGTTTTTTCCTGTGATTCATCCATAATATAAGCCGGCTTCCCTCTTGGATTAAACATGGGAAGTTCACTTAAACCTCCCCTAATTTTTTCGGTAAAGAAGGATTCCGTGAAAATACAGAAATAGCCGGTCATGTTTCCAGACACAGGCTGGAAAGTATAGGGAACATTCGGATTGAAAAAGATAAGTGTAGTTCCATTCACAGACAAACTCTTGTCCGCATAATGGTACAGGTTTTCCCCACGGATTAAACACACCTTATAAAAATCACGCCTGCTGTAAGTCAGGGGTGCGCCATGGGCACCACTGCAATCTTCCAATCTGAAAACATTGAAATGGCCTACCCCCTGTTGTATTTTTGGAGCAGTGTCATTGAACTTACGCTCATAAAAACCTTCCAGCGTTTCTGTCTTTTCCATAAGATGAAATTAACGATTTTATTTAGTAATCTGTAGAAATGCTTACCGGAGCAAGCTGCGATATTTCGTCATTCAGGATGTCCAGTTTTTTTAAGGCACGCTGGTGTGCATCGCTCCCGATAAACAAGCGTACCGGCGGATTTTCCATCTCTGTAAGATCGATAAATACCTGGGCAGCTTTTTCAGGATCACCAATCTGTGTTCCGTTAAGCTTGTCGTACCTGGCATGCGATTCTGCTACCTCTTTATATGCTGCTAAGGGATTTGCAGCGTACACCAGTGAATCTTCAGTAAGGAAACTGGTACGAAAAGCTCCCGGCATAACAACGGTTACTTTCACCCCAAAAGCTTTTACATCTTCAGCCAGCACTTCCGACAGCCCTATAACGGCATACTTTGCAGCAGCATAAACTGACCAGCCCGTTGCAGGTGCAAAACCGGCGATGGAAGAAATATTGATGATATGTCCCGATTGCCGGTTGCGCAGGTAAGGCATGGCCTGACGGATGACATTCATGGTGGCGAATACGTTGACATCAAAAGCAGCCCTTACTTCTTCGTCTTCCAGTTCTTCGATACTCCCCCCTATTCCATAACCTGCATTGTTTACTACCACGTCAATGGATTTAAAATATTGCCAGGTTTTGTCGAAGGATTCTTTAACGCTTTCATCATCTGTCAGGTCAACTTCTAAAGGAAGGAAGTTGTTTGATTCCTCATCAACAGCTGTAATGAGTTGTTTCAGATTCCGGGAAGTCGCGGCAACACGGTATCCTTCATTCAATAACTTTTTCACCAGTGCAAGTCCCAATCCTTTGGAGGCGCCGGTGATATACCATACTTTTTGATTTTCCATTTTGTAATTTTTGTACACAAAATTAAAGGACGAGCCGGAATGATCACTTATAGAAATCAAACCATTGATTGCAAAATTCAAACATCCGACTGGTTATTCGGCAGATATTTGCAGGAATATCTCAAATATTTGGTCGTAACGAAAAAAAAACGTTTTCATTATGAGGGGTTTAAACAATTCTTCATGGGGATAGTTTGTAGAAATAAACATTATTTCTACTTTTGTCGCGGAGAGTTGGCAGAGTGGTCGATTGCGGCAGTCTTGAAAACTGTTGACGTGTAACAGCGTCCGCGGGTTCGAATCCCCCACTCTCCGCAAATGTATAATCAAAATACACAAAAACGCTTTAAACTTATGTTTAAGGCGTTTTTTGTTTATAGCCCATAGTAAAATCACACAATTTTTCGCAGTATAAGGTGCCCCAGCAGGTGCCCTTTTAAACCCGCACCACCGGGGCACCTTAACCCTTGTAAGTTATTGACAATCATGATGTTCAATACTTATACATCTTGACAACAGTAACGCAATGAACTAAATTTACTCACATAAATCTATTGCGATGAACAAGAAACTAGGGTTATTTTTCTTCCTAAAAAAATCAAAAATCAATGCCAATGGCTTAGTGCCGATCTATTTACGTATCACGATTGCGGGCGTAAGAACAGATATTTCTTCCAAACGTTTTATTGATCCGGCTAAATGGAACAACCAAAGCCAAAAGGTCACCGGAAGCAGTGAAGAAGTACGAAGCATCAATTCAAGCCTGAAAGTATTAGAGATTAAAACCTATAAGGCAATTGGGGAAATGACTGACAAGAAACTATCTATTACCTCTTCCAGCCTCAAATCGTTTATGCTCAACGAAGGGGTTCAGCCTATCGTTGTACCTGAAAAAACGATTCTAGGTGTTTTCAAAACCCACAATTCAGAAATGAAATCCCTAATAGGCAAAGGTTTTGCCGCAGGTACATTGCAAAGATACGAAACTAGTTACAGCCATACGGCAGATTTCATTCAATGGAAGTATCAAACAGATGATCTTCCATTGAACAGAATTGACCACGAATTTGTGACCTCCTACGATTATTACTTACGGAGTGTCCGCAGTTGCGCCAATAATTCAACCGTCAAATACATTAAAAATTTTAAAAAGGTCGTTTTAATCTGCCTTGCAAATGCTTGGATTGAAAAGAATCCTTTTCTATTATATAAGGTAAAGCTTAAAAAAGTGGTGGGGGAATTTTTAAACATGGACGAGATACAGCGCATTGCAGACCACGATTTCAAATTTAACAGGCTTAGCCAGGTACGTGATATATTTTTATTCTGCTGCTTTACGGGGCTTGCTTATGCCGATGTGATGAAGCTCAAAAAAACCGAGATCGTGACCGATGACAAAGCAGAAAAATGGATCAGTACCTACAGGGCAAAGACGAAAACACAGGTTAAAGTACCATTATTAAAAACTGCTTTGGATATTCTGGAAAAATACGAAGAGCATCCGCTTTCCGCAGACCATTTGCGTGTCTTGCCTGTATCCAGCAACCAAAAGACCAATAACTACCTGAAAGAGATTGCTACCGCCTGTGACATCGATAAAGAACTTACTTTTCATATCGCAAGGCATACGTTTGCCACAACAGTAACGCTTGCCAACGGTGTACCTATCGAATCGGTGAGTAAGATGCTAGGCCATACTGATATTAAGACGACACAACACTACGCCAAAATTCTTGATTTAAAACTATCTCAGGACATGGCACTGCTTAAAACCAAACTTGCAGGTGTAAATCCTAGTGTCTGTTAAAAAAGCCATTTATTTCGGCTATTTGACAATCCCTAGATTATTCGATAATAACATTCTTTTTTTATGGGATTTTTGATACACATACATACCGGGGTTACCAGTTAAATATGTAACACATTGCAAATTGAAAGATTGCGATGTGTTACATGTATTTGATACCACCTCGGTGGTTTTAAAGATATCAATCAATAAGTTTAGGCATTACTTTCTCAGCTATCTCATCTAAAAATGCATTTAGGCTAGGATCTCCAATTATAAATTGTTTTGATTTTAAAACTTCATGTGATTGTTTTATATCAAGACTTATGGTTTTGTATAAATCATAACTAGGCTTCAATTTATTAGTTTTATATTTTAAAACATGCTCTAGTTTTTTTTTAGGATTGGCAGATTTCCAAGAATCTTTTATCTTGTTTAGTGAAAGTATCCACGCCTCGGTCTCTTCAATTGCAATGGCATGCAAAATTTTATCTGTTAAATCCTCATTTAACCATCCCTTGATAAGGATAATCATTTGTTCACGCATGGTGGAACAATAGTTAGCATCCTTATTAATTTGAGCAATTGGATATTGGGCTGATTCAGCAGTATCAAAATGAATGACTAAAAAATTTTCATCATCCACATCCTGCATTAAAAAATCGTCAATAAAAACACGTTTGTTGCACTCATCTTTTACCGCATTCCATCCACCATGTATTTCACCTCTACCGCCAGCAACATCTGTTGCATCATATTTATATTGAGGAAGAAGTGCGATAATGCTCTCATCGCTTAAACCAGTTACACCAGAAAGTATATTTGTTATGACAGCTCTATCAGAATGCCCCTCAGAAATAATCCCAAAAATCATATACTAAAAATTATTAGGTATACCTCCTAAAGAGCCTCTCATCCACATTTCTGAAATTTTAAACGGTTTGTCCTTAAAATCTTCTTTGAATCTAACTCTTCTAGTAACTGTGTGACCACTTCCATTCCTAGAAACAACAAATAATCTTTGGCTATCATCAAATAAGTTTAGTCCATCTAATACCGCAGGATTATGCGTAGTAATCAGAACCTGCTTATCTCTTAGCTTTGAAAGCTTAGCTAATTCCATCACGAGTCTTTGACATAATCTGGGATTCAATGCCGTTTCAATATTATCGATAGCAAATAACTTTGGCGTCTTAGTACTTATGAATAGTGCCAAATAAAATAAAACATGCAAAATACCCTCATTACTATTTTCAGCAGAAAGAATATTGTTTTTCTTTAGCATAAATCTATCCGTAAAATATAGAGTTGAAGTACTTCTTCCCGGTTTCAAACCGAGCCCTTTATTTTTATCATCTTTGTCGGTTATAATTTCATCCAACCACTTGAAAAATTCTTCACATTGTGTAAGAAAATCCCTTTCATAAGCATTAAAACTCGAAATCAATAAATCTAAGCCTTCACCATTTAAACCCAATGGTGTTTTACGACTTTCAGAAGGGGTTATCCCTCTTAGCGATCTTGTATTTAGATCGAAAATCGCATATTCCGTTAGCATTTTTTGATATGGATCAAAACTATTATCAGCAGTGACACTACCTGAAGGCTCAAATAGTTTATTCAAAACACTATCGACCGAAAGATCATCTGCCTTATTATTGATTTCATCTATTATTTGCCTAATTTTTGATTTTATTAAATCATTATTTATGCCTTCTAGAGGATACTTATTTTCATCGATCCACCTTGTATATATATCACTTTTATTAGCAGGATAAATTGTTGATTCAAAAAGTTTCGTTAAATTTTTAGTATTAAATTCCAGAGATATCTTTATCGAATCTTCTTGTTTTGAACTCAAAAATGAACTTAGCATTAAATCTGGCCTCGCAAACCTAACTCCTCTACTAGATAAGCCATCATATGTAAAATCATCAGTTTTAACTGCTCCAATTGCAGCTAAAGATTCTAAAATATTAGATTTCCCACTTCCATTTTCACCTATAAAAACATTAAATCTTCCTAACTCAATTTTATCATTCAAAATTGATTTATAACTACTTATATTAATGGTTGATAATAATATTCCATCTGTAGAGTTTTCTGGGAACTGTTCTAATTTAAATTTCTTTACAGCAAGCTCCCAATTATCTGTGTTGTAAGATAATATAGTTTCCAGTGCCAAATCGGAAAGCGCATAATGAGTCTTTGAACTAGTTTGGCTTAGGGACGGATTATCAGGGTTAAGTAATGCTATATTGAAATCAACAAATGGTTTTAAAGCATTTTTTCTGAACGATTCTCTAGTATTTGGTTGGTAATCGGCTAAGTACTCTTTATTGACAAATTCTATAATATCTTTTGAAATTATCTGATTTGACTTCGTCGCATCTTGCCAACTATCATCAGGTTTTATTTTTGAAAGTGCTAATAGCGTTAAAGCGCATATTCTATTGTGATATTGCTTCTTAAGCCCTAAATCTTCTAAAATGTTTTGAGCCTCTTCTATTTTTGAATCGATTTTTTGAGTCATCGCGATTTATTTAAGTTAAGATGATCTGATACAATCTGATCAATATCAATTTTGATTTTTTTATTTGTATTTAAAATTATTTCGCCAATTTCGTTAATAATTTTAATATCCGGCAATGTAATTTCTCTTAATTCAGTTGCGCTTACATTTATATTACCATTGAACGTTCTAAAATATCTGTCAAATAACTCGCTATTTAAAAGCGCAGCTAATCCAAGTGTCTCAGTACAGCTCAATGAGCCTTCCTTTTTATAAATATAATTTAAGTGATTCTCTATTCCCAATTTACTATATTGAGGTAACATATCACTTAGATAGGGTGCGGCTATTAATTTTTTCAAATCATCCTTCGAGCTAAATCGCCGTAATAGTATGTAATTTTTATTAGGTATAAGCGTTTTTCCCGATTCATTTGTAGAAATATAAAATTGTCCTTTAGATTTACCTTTGATATTTTCTCTATCTGGCCAATTATAATGCATTGAACGTATATTGTGCAACCAAAATAAAGGAACTGTATCCTGTGATTCTTGGTCTACAATAAAATCCTTACTTCTAAAATCAACAATTTTTCCAGTAGAGATTTCCCAGCCTAATTTATGCAGGGTCATATTCCAACTTCTAAATATTTTTATTACATCATCATCCTCTGTACTTGAGGGTAAATGTAATGTCTTTTGATAACTAGCCATATCAACTAATGAAGCTAGTGGATAAAACATCCAACTTCTTTGATTAAGATCGGATAAGCCAGCTGATTTAGAAATTAGAACTCTTTTATTATTTGCCAAATCGAATGGTAAATTCAATTGTTGAGGCAAAATATTGGTTTTAGCGGTTCCTGCCATTATAAGAGTTTCTTGCAAGACTTTGTCTCTTTTGAATGCCTTAGAGCGCGAATCAAAAAGATGGATATTTGATATATCTATTAAATTGAAGAATTGTTCTCTAAACATCCGGAAGTAATTTCCAGAACAGAAACTCCTAGGAGTAATAAATATTAGTTTACCGCCAGGCTTTAATAATTTTGCCGATAAGAGCAGAAATATTGAATAAATATTTGTTTGACCGTATATGACAGCCTTTGCGGCTAAAGCGCGAGAATCTTGTTTAGGTAGTTTGAAGTAAGGTGGGTTAGATACTATTATATCATATTGCTCGTGAGAACTTTCTTTACCAGCCAGAATTTGGCTGTTGTGTAGTATAAAATCATTTTTACATAGGAAATATATTAATTCGATATCTTTTGATTCAAGCCATTTTTTCAAATATGTAAAGCACAACTCTGTATAAGGAAGTATATCTACATCATTTTCAAAGGCAACGAGTTCAATAGTTTTAATCCTTGGATTTATTAGGATAAAATCCTCTGTCATTGCCGTAGATAAAATTCCGATGCCGCATCCCGGATCTAAAATCTTTACACTCTCACTATTACTTATGGCAAACTCACCCATAAATTTTGCTATAATTCTTGGTGTGAAGAATTGACCTATATCTTTTTTATGAACATTACTAACGATTGAAGAATATTGAACTCCCAATCTATCTGCATATGCAGACGGTAATTCATTTTCAAAGGGTTTAACGATATTTTTCTCTTTATCTTCTCTTAACATCGGTGCGAAGATAGACGAATATTTACAAAAGGAAAAACTCTGATCAGCGCATCTTAAACGAGTCACCTGCCCATGAAATATTCCAGAAACTCTTTTGCATAGCAATTTTGCAGCTCGCATATGACACAAAAATCTTTGTGTCAGGGCGATAGGTAAGTTTTCATCCAGATAGAGAGTCATAGATGGTGGATCGAGTATACGTTTCAATTCTGTACCATCAATATATTATGGACGAACATAAACGAGCCCCTCAAATTTCGGACGAGATTATTATGAACCAGATCTATGATTTGCGTGGGCAGAAAGTGATGTTAGATACAGATTTGGCTATTCTTTATGAGGTAGAAACCAAACAACTTAAAAGACAGGTAAGACGAAATTTAGATCGTTTCCCTAAGGATTTCATGTTTGAATTGACGCTGAAAGAGTACAATTCTCTAAGGTGCCAAATTGGCACCTTAGAGAAAGGAGCACATAGTAAATACTTATCAATGGCTTTTACTGAACAGGGAGTAGCAATGTTATCCAGTGTTTTAAATAGTAGCAGAGCAATTAAAGTGAATATACAAATCATTTGAATTTTTACTCGTATACGCCAAATGCTAATGGATAATACAGAAATTCGATTGGAAATTGAAAAGATTAAAGGAGATTTGAACAATCACGGTAAGAATATGGAAATCGTATTTCAATACCTTGATGAACTACCAAAAAAACAGGAAAATCCTAATCCTCCAAGAACCACAATTAGTTTTAAACCAGATAGCTTATAGATGATTCGAATTATTAACCTCCTTTAGGATCGTCGCCTTGAGCACCTCCCCAAAAACTAGCCAGTTAAAACTAGAGAATTGGGCGTCGGACGTCAACAGATTGAAAGTTCATTATATGAAATACAAATCTAAATTTGGAAATGCACCACTGGGATCAGGAAAAGGCAACCGGCATAGAAGAAGAAGCAAGATCGGTTGATTAATTCCTGGATTCAGTGAATGTTAAAATCACCAAATGCAGAACTGGATATTTTATCAACGATCAACGGCTAGCCAACCAATTAAAAAGTCAAAATTTGCACGTAATTTGTATTTGTTCAATTTTAAACGATAATTTTGTAGTTATGGAACACGGACAGTACATACAAGGCAAACTATTTGGTGACATGGAAAAATCCGATCAAAAAGAATACGAGACAATCTACCCTCAATATTTAGAGCGGATAGAAAAACTTCAACAAGTTATACGCAAACTTAGGGAGGATACTCTTGGTAGTGGACATTGTTTCATGGTCTTTGATGAACGCCTTGAAGAAGATGAGGCATTTTACGAATATCCTGAGGGTCATATTCATATTGAGAGACTTGACAAGAACAACATAGAGGTTCCAAGACAGGTTGTTAGAAGACTGAATAGAACAGAAATTAAAGCATTGAGAAGCAAACATGCCGTTATCCGGTAAGCCACAGCTATTTATCATCACTTGAAATACATTTCCGAACACTCATTACCCATCACATCGTTAATCGGCTTCATTTTGCTTATGAAGGTCATTTTACGGGTGCAGGTGCATGGGTAACACCACAACAGTTCAAAGAAGCAGGGTTTGATCTTCATTTGATATTCTGTGGTCTTAAAGATGTGGTTAAGTCTATTCAACGGGTGGAGATCAGATTTAAAGAAGGCGGATTCCATGTGAACCCACTAGATATTGGCAATAATTTCTATGGTAATATGCAAATGCTAAACAAGAATTTTCAAATGTTTGATAGCATAGAAATATTGGATACCTCAGATACGATTTTATCAATTTGCCATTTGTCAAGAGGCGGGGCCTATTCACCTTTGCAGGATAAAGATATTCCAAATTGGTTCAAAGATGGGTTGCCAGAGCTTTATAGAATGCTATCCACCTAAAAACATTCAATGCCCACTTGACATTTTTTAACACGGGGGAATTGTAAGATCAAGAAGTGGCTAGTACATATTATATAGCGTCTTTGTTTTCAACAAATCCTTTCAATTGAAATAAACTAGCTTTCTTATCTTTATCAACTATTGTAACATATTTATTTCTAGGAGCTTTCATCAAAAGGTTCGTAATTTCAGTGGAATTCCTGGAGTGCAAGTCAGAATGCATATAGCTAAGCAACCTTTTTGACGTAATCGGTAAATTTAAATAGCCCTCTTCAATTAAACGATCTAATTCTCTAGCTAGGAATCCATTTTGCTCCTTTATTTTAATTTTTTTTGATTCATCAATTGCTTTCAAAGTGCTTTTAGGCAAGTCTATAAGTAAAATATCTTCATCAACAAACTTCACAAAATTCTGATAACCCACACCCCAAACTTTTTTTGAAATATTATCTGCATCATTTAATCCCATATGAGTATTCCCTGTCTCATATGAACTGTAAATTGACTGCGTAATACCAGCAATTTCCGATATCTGCTTTTGAAGTAGATTATATTTTAATCTTAGCTTTTTTAAACCTTGAGCAAATTCAAGATTAGCACTTTTCTCATTAGACATTAAAAAATTATTTTTAATAGATGTATTTCTATTTGGTTACATCTACCATGTTTATTATATTTGATTTAATTATTTAAGCGACAAAATAAGGTGAGGAAGAACCTCATCTGTACGACGTCACTCAGCTCATAAAACCGCCAGTTTTAATCCAGCGAGTAGACACAAGAGTTCGCCATTCTATTGAATTTAGTATCTTCGCGTGATATTAAACCAATAGGGCGAGCTTTGTTTAAGTCTTTCGATGGAAAATTCAATCCCTCGTGTAAGGATAGAAAAGGCTCCTGGCGGTGCCATTGATCTAAAGCATCAGAGTTCGCCCCTATTGGTTTTTATCCAATAGAACTCCTAAACTTTCGAGTGACTCGTTTCAAAATATATAGATAATGAAAACGAGAAACTACCTCCATCCATTCAATTCAGAACATGCGAATAAGTATTCTGCATCACTATATATTTTATATTCCTTTTTTGCTATCCCTTCTTACCTAAAAAATATAATTAAGAACCTTCCAAAGCCCCCAGAGTAACAGATATTTAACCATTCAAATTTCTAACTCATCAAATTCAAAAAATAAACGTCTTAAACGTAAGGGGATTCCTATGTCTCAAAAGTAGCAATATTGTTTGATTAATACGAAATACATTATTGCCATGCAGCCTTAATTAATAAGTATAGAACGACCATAATAAAAAATTTCCAACAATAAACATAAAGCATTATGGAAAATATAAACAAGCTAAACCGCAGTAGTAAAGATGAAATTTTAAATGAGCTCATGGATAAACTCATTCAAAATTTCTCCCCACAGTGTATCATCTCATTCCATGAAACCCTGGTCACCAGGAATAAAAAAGGGTGTTATGCAAACCTCACAAATACAGCAATCCATTATTTCCTACTGATGATCGTGACCACTGAGGATGAATATCCCGGTCAAGAGGTCTGGAATTTCATCAAAAAGAATTGCCCTGATATAAAGGTTACTATACTCACGCACAGAGAAACAGAGATAAAAGATCCCAATAACATCAACAGGTATTTCTTTGACAACATATTCAAAAATGGAGTCTTCCTATTCAAAAAGAAAAACCTGGAATTACCCAACATCCCGGATCCAAACTTACAGGAAATCAGTCACAACACCATCCTGGTATCGACCTATACCATTGAAATGGCACAGACTTTCAGGGATTTTGCGGAACTTAATCTTGGTGAAGACCGGAATATGATCCTCCCCTTCATGTTCAACAGTGCCATACAATATGCTTGTGCCGCATTGATACATACATTTATGAATTATAAAACCAATATGCTGGATCTGGAATGGCTGATCGGTTTAACCACTTGTTTCTCTGATGAACCTACTGAATTAATGCATACTTCTTCCCCTCAGGAAAAAGAACTGTTTGACATCCTGCAAAATAAAGAGGGCCTCTCTGACAATGAAATCGACAACTATGATGCACACTACCTTTTTGTCAGGGTGATGACCTTTATTGATATGGCAGAACTCCTTTGTAGAAAAAAGATCAATGAGCTTCAGAAGAATTCCATACCTGCAGCATTAACATCACCTGAAACCAATTCATAATTATCCAAATCACAACATCATGGTACATAAAAGATTTACAGTAGCAGAGGTAGAACTGAGCTACACCCCAAATTTCAAAGTTTCCAGCAGGCCAAAAATAAACAGCTCCTTTGATGCCTATGAAATATTCATCCAGCAATGGCATTCCGGAAGAATCCAGCTATTGGAAGAGTTTAAAATCCTGCTGATGAGTCGAAGAAACAGGGTATTGGGTATAGTCAATATTTCAAAGGGTGGGATCAGCGGAACAATAGCAGATCCTAAGGTGATTTTTGTGGCAGCATTAAAATCCTGCGCTTCAGCTCTCATCCTATGCCATTATGTTGAGCATATGTTTATGTAAAGTATTCTGTTTAATCGATTGATACTTAAAGCAATTTTAGCGAATCACTTTACATAATATTGTTTGATTACCATTGCAATTATTCATTAAAACTAATTGCATATGAACGAACGATTTAAGGATTTCAATGTCCTTACTGGTGAAGTAGCTGAGTATCTTGGATCTCAACTTTTCTTTTCACCCCCTTCTATTGAAGAATACCAGAAGATATGGCGACGAATTCGCTTCTTTATGGATTCAAGAGGCTACCCGCATTATTGCTCTGATGTTGAAAAGGAACTTTTTCAATATCATTTTAATGGTCGCTCAAAAAAAGAACTTAACGTCCGAGAAACACGGTTATACAACGGTATAAAAATGCTATTAGACTTTGTGAATAAGGGTAAAGTTAGGCTACTAGTACGCCCAAAACTAAAGCAGATCGTCTTTGATGGGCCAATCGGTGAAATTATTAATAGCTATATCGAGTACAAAAAAACAGTAATTCGTCTGCACACCATTAGCTTAAGTTGTCATAAGCGAAACCTTTTAAAGCTCCATGAATATTGTACAAAACATGGAATTATAAATATTGAAGAAGTAGATCTGGCTGTTCTGCTGCAGTTTGTAAATCAATTAGATACACAATATAAAACCGGGGTTCAAAATACGTTAATGACCGTCAGAGGTTTTACAAAATACCTATTTGAACAAAAAATCCTTGCAAAGGACTACGCTCAGGGAATCCCCCGATATAAATCGGTAAGCCAGGCCAAACTCCCATCTACTTACACCAAAGAAGAAATAGAGCGGTTAATTGCATCAGCTGATAGGTTTTCAGCAATTGGAAAACGTAACTATGCGATTATACTTTTAGCAGCCAGATTGGGGCTTAGGGCTTCTGATATATGTAGGTTAAAGTTTGAAAATCTGCATTGGCAGACCTCAACGATAAAGATACACCAATATAAAACTGGCAAGGAACTGGTTTTACCGATTTTAGCCGACGTAGGAAATGCGTTGATCGATTATCTTAAATATAGCAGGCCAGTGTCAGAAGAAACCTTTATCTTCTTAACAGCCAGAATCCCTTACACATCTTTTTTTACGAGTAATGTCGTTACTCATGTTGTCCAGAGGGCATTTATTAAAGCAGGCATAGACATAAAGAACAGAAGGTTTGGGCCCCATTCGCTACGCCATAGCCTTGGATTTAGAATGCTGGAGGAAAGCACGATCCTCCCAGTGATCTCTGAAGTGCTCGGACATAAAAGCACCGAATCGACAAGGTATTATTTACGGATTGACCTAAAATCAATGAAGCAGTGCATGGTTGATGTACCACCGGTTGCGGTTGGCTTCTATGACCAGAATGGAGGTGTTTTTTATGGATAAAGTCTTTCACAGTATTTATGCGCCCCATATAAAGCAATTCATTCAACTTAAACAGAAACTGGGCTTCAAATATTCCTCTGGTATATTTTATCTTAATAAAATTGATCTTTTTGCTCTGGAAAGAAGTGATACTTCTGCAGGTATAACTAAAGACTTTGCCGATAAATGGGCGGATAAAAAGTCTAATGAAAGCGATTTTAATCGCTATAACAGAGTAAGCTTTCTGATACAGCTATCTTCTTATATTCGGGATCTGGGGATTGAATCTTATGTCCCTAAACTACCACCAATTCCTCATCATACCTTTATTCCTTATGTGTACTCAAAAGAGCAGATTGATGCAATATTCACTGCTTGTGATGGACTCAGGCTAAAAATAGCGCATAGCAATAGCTGCCTTTTTTGCATGCCTTTGCTATTGAGATTGCTATATAGTACTGGACTAAGAATTGGAGAAGCTGTAGCCCTAAAAAATGAAGATATAAATCTCGAGGACAATTACCTTCTTGTGAGGGACAGTAAGAATGGTAAGGAACGTATAATCCCAATTGCAGCATCCCTTTCTTCCGTATGTAAAGAATATATATGGCACAGGGACAGACTTCCTGATGTTCAAAAGAACTCCGAGTACTTCTTTATAAAAGCCAACGGAATGAAATGTGGCCAGGGTGTAAACAGGTGGTTCAAAAAGTGTTTGGATCTGGCAGGAATTCTGCACGGTACAACTGAAAGCCCTCGAATCCATGATCTTAGGCATACATTTGCGGTTACTGCACTTGCCACTATGGCGGAATCTGGCATTGACCTGTATGTTTCACTCCCCATCCTTTCTAATTATCTGGGGCATAGGTCTCTTGGGGCAACAAACCATTATGTTCGTTTAACCGCAAGTATGTTTCCCGATCTAATAAAAGATGTTGATATGGTCTGTCTTGATGTATTCCCTAAATACCGAAACTATGAAACCAACTGATTTTTCTAAATATATATCGGATTATGTTTCCAGATATTTACCAAATGAGAAAGGCGCCAGTGCTAATACAATAGCAGCATATAGAGACACATTTGTTCTGCTATTAAGGTATATTCAGGAAGCTAAGAAGTTAAAAATAGAGAAGCTTACGTTAAGTGCAATAACAAAGGAAAACATTCTGGAATTTCTGGATTGGCTCCAGAAAGATAGAAAGTGCAGCACATCAACACGAAACGCTCGTTTGGCTGCGATTCATTCGTTCTATTCCTACCTACAACATGAGAGTTTGGAACACCTTCATGAATGCCAGAAAATTCTATCCATTCAATTCAAAACTGCCAAAAAAGAGACCATGAGTTACTTATCAATTGATGGGATAAAACTATTATTGGAGCAACCCGATACCTCAACTCACCGGGGAAGAAGGGACCTGTCTTTACTATCCTTGATGTATGATACTGGTTCCAGGGTACAGGAAATTATAGATCTGACACCATTATCGCTAAGGCTCAATAAGCCAGCAACCATTAAGATCATTGGAAAAGGAAACAAAGCGAGGTTGGTTCCCATGTTGGATGCTCAAATTGAGCATCTACAGCGATACATGAAAGAAAACAGGCTAAATGAACCATTTGCCAATCACTATCCTTTATTCTTTAATAGCAGAAAGGAAAAGTTAACCCGTGCCGGGATAAGCTATATACTTGAAAAGTATGCTATGAGCGCTAAAGCTGAAAATCCGTTATTAATACCAGACAATATCAGCCCACACTCACTGCGACATTCTAAGGCTATGCATCTTCTTCAAGCAGGTGTAAACTTGGTTTATATCCGCGATATTCTCGGTCATGTTTCAGTTGTGACAACAGAAATATATGCGCGGGCGGACTCAAAGCAGAAACGTGATGTTTTAGAGAAAGCTTATGTGGATGTTAATCCTAATGAGGAAGCAATGTGGTTGAAGGATGAAAATTTGATTAGTTGGCTCAAAAGATTCTGATATTATTATGTAAAGTGATATAACCATAGTTATGCAATAACAGCCAATTAAAGTCGCATTATTACTTATCACTTTACATAACTAATTGCTTTGCATAATGACATTTATGTAAAGCTTTACATAAATGCCACAACCACCCCACAGGAGAACTGAAACCCAGTGTTGAAGATATTGCAATGACAAGAAAATTGAAAGCTGCAGGAAAATTACTGGATATTGAAATTCTTGATCATCTGATTATTAGTGAAGACCAATATTTCAGTTTTACCGATAAAGGAATATTATAATTGCCTATTTGATGATTTTTCATCCAGTCATTAGATAGTTGATCCATATTCATCATACTTGCCAGCCCCAAATTAGCCCCCCTGCCGTTACAGGAAATGTCCTACACTAGTATTCGTTTGTCAAAGGAAAACGCTATTCCTGCGGTAAACCATCAACGAACCTTAATGTATTTGCATATAGGCAAACGTATCTTTTAGGAAAAACAAGAGGGAAAGGAACGCGCGAATTATAGAAAATACCTGCCCCGATTTATAGCAAAGAAACTAGCTCCCTGAATTTTGGAGCAGCTTTTCAGTAAGGCAAATTCCATTCACCCACCTGCTCATCTTGCCATAAGACCCCAATTTCTTAAGTAAACACAGTATAACCAAAGTCGTACACTAATCGTAATCAAACAATGGTCAAACAAAAATGAAAGTATAGTGAAGCTATGTTTAGCTAGTGGATAACAAGGAGCTGACAGGTAGTTGACAAGGGCTAAGACCCTGTCAGCACCTTGCCAGCTCCTTGTCAACACCTTGTCAGCACCTTGTCAACTATAGTAACACCATTGGTTCACAACGGCTTAGACATGGCTTCATGACGACCAAATCCATACCTTGAAACGCTCATGGTAGCATTTAAAAACAGCTCTAAACCAATTGTGAATGAACAGTTTGAATGGGAAGCAGATTAAAAGATTATTGGCAGCCCTTTCCTGATGAAAAGACATTACACAAGAATTTCTAAAAAAGGCCATTTTAATGCAGTATGGCAAGCCAGGCGACATTCAATTTTACAACCCACAGGTTGAAATCCATGTACACTAATCCACTGCTTCCAACCTGAATGAACTAGGGCTGAATGATGTTTGTTTCTTAAAGAAGTTTGAAAATTGAGCAGCGTCATCGAATCCCAATACATACGCAATTTCCTGAACGTTCCAGTCCGTATGTTTAAGCATGATTTTTGCCTCCTGGCAGATCCTATGGTTGATAATTTGTTTAGTCGTAGTACCTGTAGCCTCTTTCAATACTTTGTTGAGATGATTGACATGTACCGCCAAACGATCTGCATAATCTTTTGCTGAACGCAGCATCAGTCTTTGATGAATAGAATCAAGTGGAAATTGTCTTTCCAGCAATTCCACAAATAATGAAGAAATCCGTTCCGATGCATTTTGTGTTTGGCTGATTGCTAAAATGGGCTGGAGTTTCTGCCCATAGTGTATCAACTCCATCACCAGGGTTCTTAACAAGTCATATTTAAACTTATAGTCAGACTCCATTTCTTTATGCATTTTGCGGAATATATATTCTATTTCCGTTACCTCTTCATCTGAAAGCTCAAAAACGGGAGTATAGCGTGGTTGAAAAACCGGCAGTTCATCTAACAGAACGCCACTTTTAGCCGACCAGAAAAAATCTGCCGTAAAAATGCAAAACATTCCAGTTTGGTCACTATTCTCAGGCACCCAGTTATATGGAATCCTGGGAGTGGCAAATAGCAATGCATTACCCTTCACATCAATCACCTTGTCTGCATACTCGACCCTGCTTGTGCCCCGAAGCCAGCTGATCTTATAATAAGCACGGCGACTATAGGGCATCACCCGTGTATGATCTGATTTATTGAAAAGTTTTTCAGTTTCAAATATGTTGAAATGGCCTATTTCGCGTGCAATACGATCCGGAAGCGCAACGCTGTTTCTTTTGTAAAAATCTTCGAGGGAAGTATGATTGATCATAATTGTATCACATGCAAAGATAAATGATAGACGCTGACAATGTAAAAATAAGCAATTTTGAACAAAGCGGACAGCAATTGCCCTCCGCCTTTATTGATGGAAGGTCTATAGCTGCATTCCTCCGGAGATTTCAATACGCTGACCATTAACCCAACGTGCGTCTTCGCTACACAAAAAAGCGACTACGCCGCCAATATCTTCTGCTACACCAGGTCTGCCCAGTGCGGTTACGGAACTTACCATTTTCTGGGAATCTTCGCTGTTCTTCAGGTGTGCATTTCCAAAATCGGTCATGATTGCACCCGGGGCAATCGTATTAGCCCTGATGCCTCTGGAACCAAATTCTTTTGCCACATAACGGGTGAAAACCTCAATGGCTCCTTTCATTGCGGCATAAGCCGATGACCGGGGAAAGGTAACACGGGTAAGTCCACTGGATACATTAATGATTCCCCCACCATCATTCAAGACTGGTATCAATTCCTGTGTTAAGAAGTAAACACCCTTAAAATGAATATTATACAATTCATCAAAAAAATCTTCTGTGACCTCACCTATCAGTTGGTAACCACCAATGCCCGCATTATTGACCAGGAAATCGAAATGATCAGTGTCAAAGACGGTGGTCAGCATTTCTGTTAGGCGTTCCCTGAAGGAGCTGAAGCCCTTGATATCCCCTACATTTAATGGTAAGGCGGCGGCCTTTCTACCCTGTTGTTTAACCAGCTCTACAACCTTTAACGCCTCTTCGGCATTACTGTTGTAAGTAATAATGACATCTAATCCTCTTTCAGTAATTCGTAAGGCCATATCCCTACCTAATCCGCGGCTACCACCTGTGATAACAGCAATTTTGTTTTGTATTGTTGACATATATTTTTCTAATTATTCAGTACAATACAAATGTAAGCGTTCTGTAAGACAGGCGATTTGAGATATTCAATCCAATAGTTGATAAATTCAATCATAGATGAATACGCATGCGGTATTCATTACCCTATTTTTAAGAAATGCTGGATCCAGATGGATAAGCGGAGTGGTTTCTATGAAGAGTTTCCAAAATCCTTTACCGCAGTATATTTCCTTCCACCACTGCAGGTAGATAAACGAACTGCAAATTATACAAATCAGATGAATGCCTATATCTTCAAAAAGAAAAGGGACAATCCATCCGGAATCCTCCCATTTTCTAACCAAATATAAACACACCAATATTTAATCTCATTCGTATAAGCCCTGTCACCATATTTTCATACCGCCGCCAGAACTTTAAAGCATTTACAAATTAATCCACTTATCTTAAAATACCATCCTGCACTGTCATGCCTCCAATTTATAGGGAATGTCTCTTTATAGGGAATGCCTCGGCGTGAAATAAAAAGGAACCTTAATCGCCTCTTTCCGGTCATCCAAGATCATGACCGCACTCTCCTGCCCCAGCTTCACAAAGTCTGTCGATACAGTGGTGATTCCATCAAACATAATCCTCTTCATTGGGGTGTCATTATAGGAAATCACCCCTACATCTTTTCCAACGCTTAGGTTTGCCTGGAGGATCTTCTCCACCAGCACCACAAAATCATCTTCCATCAATGCAATATAGACCTCCCCTTTTCTGACTACTGACTTTTCAATATGGCTGATCATGGTAAACTCAAAACCGTATTCCTTACAAAAGCGGCTGAAGCCCCACAGAATTTCACGGGGGAAATAACCGTTTGCCGGAAAAACAATATTCAGTCTGCTATACTTTTTTAACAAGCCCAAAGCATTTTTAAGGGCACCATACAGATCTTTTTCAAAATCCTGACAAACTGAAGCACAAGCCTGATCCATACCTGGAATTAACCTGTCCATGATCAGCAGCTTTTCCCGGGGAATCATTTTCAGGACTTTCAGAAACTGATGTTCATCGGAATTGAAATGCGGAATAAGTACAAAATGACTGTATTCATTTCTTTTGGCCAAGATCATTGCTTCGAGCGTATCGATATCATTGTTGTAGATAAACAAATCTGTTGAGCCTTTTTTTCCAATTGCCTTGACGAAAGCATTGTATATAATATTCTTTTGAACGCTAAGTGTATTGAACAATAAACAGATCTTCAATTCACGGCTACATGTGTTGTTCACCACAAAATAGCCCTTTCCGGGAATGGATTTAATGATCCCCTGTGCCCTGAGATTCCGGTAGCCTTTTTCTGCAGTATCCCTTGAAATCTCCAGCATAAAGCTGAGTTCATTAATTGAGGGCAGCACTTCATTCCCGTCAATTTTTCCTAGTTTAATCGCATTTAATATTCCATCCGCCAACTGTTGATATTTCGGTGAAGACGATTTTTTATTGATCGTTAGTCCACCCAAAAGATTACCATGCATGTTCATAATGTTTAATTTGGTAGAGGCTAAAATATCTCCTTTAGGAAGAAAAAAATCGGCAAAACGTGTCAATAAATCGGCTTTTCGATACATACCAGGGAGACACAAAAGAACGCAACAAACTACTAAACAGTAGATTAACGTAATTACATAAAAAAAACAATGCAAAATAACCTTCAGCCTTAACTGTCCTGCTCTTTTCCCTGCTGACTAAATTTTTTCGGGGTTACACCAAATTGCTTTTGGAAGTTGCGTGCAAAGCTGGTCGCATCTGCATAACCAACAAGATAGGCAATCTCCGAAATTTGCTGCCCCCCTGCCCGTAATAACCCGGCTGCATGATGGAGACGGATAGCCGTAATAAATTCGTGGACGGACTGGTCGGTGAGCGCTTTGATTTTTCTGTACAGCTGCGTCCTGCTCAGGTTAAGGTTTTCAGCAAGCCACTCTACTCCTAAAGAAGAATCCAGGAGATGTCCTGTGATCAATCCGGTGGCTTTAGCGATAAATGCCTGATCAAGCGGATGCTCAGCAAGAGTCCTAACCTGCTCATCCGAATGATTAAATAATTGACGTAATTTTTTTCTGCCATTGATCAGGTTGGCTATACGTGGACGAAGCGTATTGGTGTTGAAGGGTTTTACGATATAGTCATCTGCTCCTAGTTCATATCCCTCTGCCCTGTACTCATCCGACTGCCGGGCAGTGAGCAGGATAATAGGAATATGGCTGGTTCTTTCATCGCCTTTAAGCTTCTGGCAAAGCTCCAGTCCACTGACCCCAGGCATCATCACATCACTGATGATCAAATCAGGTATCTCAGCCGTAGCCAGCTGAAAGCCTTCCTGCCCATTTTCTGCTTCAAGGATTGTATAAGTCTCGCAAAGGCTGATCTTGAGGTATTGCCTGATATCAGGATTGTCCTCCACAATCAACAGGCTTAACCTGTCGGTATTCTCCGTTGTAGGCAACTCGGCATTGGCCGTTTTGACCGGCACCAACGTTTTGTCTTTTGCTGCCTGAAGAGGAACCAAAGGGATATCACCAGACAAGTCAATCAGACTGATAGCAAAACAGGTTTCCTGGCCAGGAATACTGGACACGTCTATTTTACCCTGTAGTAAATGGATGAGTTCACGGGTAAGGGATAATCCAATCCCACTTCCCAATGCATTGGGACGTTTTGACGGAGCCTGATAAAAAGGCTCAAATATTCTTTCCAGATACTCAGGAGCAATCCCCTCCCCATCGTCTGTTACTGACAAGACCACCCGATAGGGATCTGTGTCCTGAATTTCCAGCGAAACCGTAATATGGCCTCCATTGGCAGTGAATTTAAAAGCATTGGACAGCAGGTTGTAAAGCGCTTTCCCCATAATGTCAGGATCAAACCCGAATAATAGTGATGGCACTTTTGTATGGAACTCCAGTTTGATGGAACACTCTTCAGCCCTGATCTGGAAAGCGGCAACAATATGCTGAATAAATAGCACAAAGTCCTCCCTAACAGGTCTCGCATGGAGAAAACCCGATTCTATTTTACGAAAATCAAGCAGCTGGTTTGTGAGTCCCAGCAGCCGTTCGGTATTCCGGTACATGACCTCATAATAGTAGGGTTGATCCACAGCAGACACTTTTCCCTCCATCAGCTTTCTCAGGGGATCCAGAATTAAGGTCAATGGGGTACGAAACTCATGGGAGACATTGGTGAAAAATCCCGATTTCATTTCATTCATTTCCATTGCCCTTTCATTCTTGAGCCTTTCCATCAGCAGCATCTTCTGCTGGGCAGCCCTGAAACTCAACAAACGATACGTTAGATAGCCCATCAGTAGCAGTATGATCAGGTATCCGGCATAAGCATACCAGGTTCGCCACCATGGCGGAAGGATGGTCACCAGAAGGGTTTTTGGATCTTTGCTCCACAAACCATCTCCACTTGAGCCCAACACCTTAAACGTATAGTTTCCATCAGGAAGGTTGACATAGGTCGCGGTTCGCTTAGTGGCATCCGTACTGATCCATTCTTTATCAATACCCTCCAGCATATATTTATACTCATTCCGCTGTGGACTGGAGTAGTGAAGGGCTGCGAATTCTATACTGAAACTGCGGTCCTGATGACTCAGGGTAATTTCTTTCGTCAGGTTTAATGCGGTAGGGAGAATTACCCTTCCATCAATTTTCTCTCCGACACCGATGGTATGGTTGAGAACCTGCAGCTCTGTAATTGCCATCACCGGCGGATAAGGATTATCGCTGATTTTTTCAGGCGAAAAAGTGACACTCCCTTTAATTCCACCGAAGAACAATTCCCCACTCTCAGGGTCTCTGAAACCTGCACCTTCAATGAACTCCCCTCCACTCAGCCCATCCCTGATGACATAGTTTCTTATCGTCCCCGTGTTGATATTAATTCTGGAGATGCCCTTCTTGGTACTCATCCAAATGCTCCCTTTTCCGTCTGCCAAAAGTTTGCTGATGTACTGATCATTTATCCGCAGCCCTTTCCTGATCACCTGTACCGCTCCTGTTTTTGGATCCAATTTACACAGCCCATTAGCCGTTCCTGCCCATATATTCCCTTTTTCGTCTGCCGCGATGGTATAGATCCTGTCATCCGGTATTTTTTTTCCCTTCACCTGTGTATTGTACCTTTCAATTGACCCAAACTGGGCGGAACCTTTCCGCCTGTTGAGTTTGATCAGTCCGGAATACTCCGTTCCTATCCACAGATTGGAGGAAGAATCAAAGAACAGACATATCGGATTGGTATTTTTTGTGAATGCTTCCTGAACAGGAACACCAAACTTTTTATTTTCCGTATCGAAACGCAATAATCCATTGTTCGTACCAAACCAGATGGAATGATCAACAGGATCTTCGGCAATAGCCAGAAACCTTGTTTCTTTAGGCAGGGTAGTTTCTTCTGAAGAATAACTCAGCATCTTTCCCGAAGAGGGAAAATATTCCTCAAGTCCATTCCTGTACCCTACCCATATGCTTCCGTTACCGGCCCGCAATAGCGACCTTACACTTAGTTTCTGGGGATCCCCGCTGAGTTGAAGATGATGCCCACTGACCCGATCCACACCGATCAGCCCCTGGTCCTGACTTCCCATCCAGATCATCTGCCGATCCGCCAGGATAGCCCTTACTTCAGCATTAGATACCTTGTTGTTATTGGGTAAGGAGATATTACGGAATCCTGTGCCCCTGAGGTCGCCTTTATTGACTCCGCCGGATACGGTACCGACCCATAACAAATTATTGTTGTCAAGATATACACTATTTACATTCCTGTCATCCAGATTTGAATCTCCTGCTCCCTGTTTCTGGAAAACAATACTCTCCGCTGTGATCGACACCGCAAAAGGCCCTATCCATTTTTTCAGTTGGGCAGAGAGTTTTCCGATATCCTCCATGTTCTTTAACCGGTTACAGGAATCTACCAGTGCTTTCGGCAGCTCGTTAAGTTTGAATTTCGTAAAATCGTCGGTTTTGTAATTGTACCGGCAGATATAGTTGGCAAAGGTGGTCACCCATAATGTTCCCTCCTTATCCTTGTAGATATGATGTATTCTGTTAAATGGAAGCGATCGATCATCCCCTTCTATGGAGGTGTAGGTTCTGAACTTATATCCATCATAACGGCACAGTCCATTATAGGTGCCGAACCACATAAACCCATATTTGTCCTTTACGATGCTCAATACCGTGTTCTGTGCCAGTCCGTCACGCACGGTGAGCTGGTCAAAACTCACCTGCTGAGCCGATGAGCGCAGCCCTGCCCATACAATCATAAAAATCAGCAAAAATCTCCTTCGTTCCGGTCGCATTACATTTGGTGAATAAGCAGCTGAAAAATACGAATTATTGGAGGCAAACACACCAAAACCTTCCACATAATACATAATTAATTTTCAAATCAGGATAGCACAGGACGGGAAACCAAAACAAAACCTCTAATCTCGTATAAGCAATTAACCAAATATATCTGTCAGATCCGAAAAAATGGGGTCTTCCTGTAAATTTAAATTTTTAATTAAATGGATTTTCTGTTTGTCATTCACCTCCAAATCATGCCTATGGTTTAATCAATCGCTAAAGGAACAAACGCATTCAAAGATATTCTTAACAATCGCCGGGTATCAGACCAGTGGCAGGGATTAACGCATTGGCAAAAATCTTAAACACTGCCTGGCTATTCTAAACCACTAACTAACCAAATATTTCCAATTAACAATTCAAGATTATGTATCTAAAACTACATTCAAAGTTACTTCATCGACGAAATGTATGTTACGGCAAAAAACTCCTGATCACAGGTCTTTCAGCACTTTCATTCACATTGACAGACAGCCCGGCTATGGCCGCAGCTTTCAGGCCCGAAAATATCAATCCGCTCAGCAGCAAAGAAAACAGGAAGCCGGATGCTATCGTCAAGGGAACCATCACGGATGACCAGGGTGAAACACTGGTAGGTGTAATCGTAAAGGTAAAAAATACAAAACTCGCTGTGCAGACCGATGTCAACGGGGCATACTCAGTCACCATCCCAACGGGAACTGAAAATCCGGTATTGGTGGTTTCCTATTTGGGTTATGCTACCCAGGAAGTTCCCATAAACGGTCGCTCTACCATTAATATCCGGCTCCAAAGTTCAATCAGAGACCTGGATGAGGTGGTGGTGGTTGGCTATAACCTGGTGAAGAAAAGTGATGTTACGGGTGCTGTGGTCAGTGTCGGATCGGAAGAAATCAGGTCAAGGCCGGTTACAAATGCTTTACAGGCCATTCAGGGGAAAGCTGCAGGTGTCGATATTACCTCAAATGAACGTCCCGGGGTCATGGGAAGCATTTTAATCAGGGGGGTACGCTCTTTAACCGCCAGCAATTCTCCATTGTACGTGGTAGACGGAATTCCTTTTGCTGCCGGTGGTATTGAAGCCATCAATCCAAACGATATAGAATCAATTGATATCCTCAAGGATGCCTCAGCGACTGCCATATATGGCTCCCGGGGAGCCAATGGAGTGGTTTTGGTGACGACTAAAAAAGGTAAAACAGGCAAACTGACGCTGGATTATGTGGGTACAGCCACCATCGAGCATTTGAATGACCGGGCCGAAATGATGAATTCGGCACAATATGTAGAATTCAGACGGGATGCCTTCAGGGCACTTCCTGCAACTGATAACAGAAAATATCCGGATGTTCCTACCCTTGCTGCAGATCAGAAAATATTCGCAGGCGATCAGTATGTACTGGATAACCTGGCTTTAGGCTGGCAAAATGGAACTTACGACGGAAGTCTGATCCCGACAACCGACTGGGGCGATCTGGTTACCAGAACCGGAGTTACCCATGACCATGTATTGAGCGTTAGCGGTGGTACAGATAAAATTAAAGCTTATGGATCATTCGGTTACCTGAACCAGCAGGGAACACAGCTGGGACAGGATTTTGAGCGGTATAGCGGGAAGTTGAGCATTGAAATCAATCCCGTAAAGTGGTTTAAAATGGGCGCAAACCTGACAGCTACCTATAGCCTGCAAAATTATGGTTTCCAAAGTGCCAGTGCCTCCGGAGCAGGAAACATCTATTTTGCTGCCCGCGGAATGCTTCCTTTGGCTGTCCCATTCGATTCCGATGGCAACAGGATTAATTTACCGGGAGGAGATATCAATATTCAGAATCCTGTTCTCGAAGCCGATTACAATATCAATCTCCGTAAAACACTGAGAACAATAGGGTCAGTTTTCGCAGAAGTTAGTCTGTTGAAAGATCTAAAGTACCGGATCAATTTCGGGCCTGATTTCTCCCATTTCTACAATGGAAGATATCAGGATGCCAAATCCGTGAATCGTGATGCAGGGGTGGTAGGATCCGTGAATAACTATGCACAGTTAAATGAAAGCAATAAATTCGCCTATACACTTGATCATTTGCTCTACTATGATAAGACCATCAATAAACACAATTTCGGGTTAACTCTGTTACAAAGTTCCTCTTCCTACAGAGAGGAATCTTCATCCATGACAGGTAGTAAGATATCCTTGCCCAATGCGCTTTGGTATGGTTTAAATACCACCAACCTTACGGCTTTAGATGCTTTTGATACCAACTTAAGGACGTCTACATTATTGTCCTATATGGCCAGGATCAATTACAGTTTTAACAGTAAATACCTGTTAACAGCTTCTTCCCGCTGGGATGGCGCTTCACAATTGGCGAAAGGAAATAAATGGGACTTTTTTCCCTCTGCAGCACTGGCATGGCGGCTGGAACAAGAGGATTTCATGAAAGATATTAGCTGGGTAAACCAACTCAAATTGAGGTTCGGAGTTGGTAGTACCGGAAACTCTTCTGTAGATATTGGCAGTACCCTTGGTCTTTCCCAACCGCTGACCTATACATTCGGCAGTGTCGCGCAAACGGGCTATGTGTCTTCAGATGCCTCCCTGAAAGATCCCATTTCTTTGCCCAACAAGGTATTAAGCTGGGAAAAAACACTGCAATACAATTTAGGGATTGACTTTGATTTATTCAAGGGAAGAGTTAACGGCTCGCTGGATGTGTATAAATCTAAAACCAATGATCTGATTTTACTCAAAAACATTTCTTCGATTAATGGTTACACGACATCATTTGACAATGTCGGTTCCACAAAAAATAAAGGTATCGACCTGACCTTAAACACAGTGAATGTCAAAACAAAAAACTTTAGCTGGGAATCGACACTGAACTTCTCTATCAGTAAAGATGAAATTATCAAACTTGATAATGGTGACATGATCAATAACCTCTTTTTTATCGGAGAGCGGAATGGTGTGGCATATGATTATGTGAATGATGGCATCTGGCAAGACACCCCTGAGGATAAGATTGAAATGGATAAGTTTAACGCAAATATTGCCAGTCAGGCCAGTTGGTTTAAGCCGGGAAGTATCAGGGTTAAAGATTTGAATAACGATTATAAAATTGACGCCAACAATGACCGTCAGATTTTAGGACATAACAATCCCAGCTGGACCGCAGGCTTAACCAATACATTCCTCTATAAAAATTTCGACTTGTCTATATTCATCGTATCACGTTACAATTACCTGATCAGAATCGGAGCCGAAGCTTTACAAGGCCGTTTTGCACAGCGTGTGGTAGATTACTGGACCCCAACAAATCCAACAAATGACTATCCGGCACCAAATTATGCAAGTGCTGCAGGTGATACTTACATCAGTTCAAAGAACTATCAGGATGCTTCTTTTATCAAAATAAGAAATATATCATTAGGTTATAATCTGGATGCCAACCTGGCAAAAAAACTAACCTTGTCCAGATTGAGAGTCTATGCACAATGTATTAACCCCGGCTTAATCTACTCGAAGATCAAATGGATTGACCCCGACCTGGGCGGATCTACTTTTAACCGCGGTTTCGTTTTTGGAGTTAACGCAAGCTTCTAACCAAATAGACAATGATTATGAAAAAGACTATAAATTTACTGTCAGTAGTGGCGCTCATCGGCGGACTAATGATTTTACCTACTTCCTGCAAAAAGAGTTTTTTGGATGAGGAAGTGATCAATTCCCATAACACTTCAGATTTCCAAAGAACAGATGGACTGGATGGCCTGGTGATCGGCATGTACCAGAGTTTGAAATTTCACTTTAATTATACCTGGGCATATACCACAACCAACTACGGTGTTGATGAATTTACTGTTGGTGGAGACCGGACAGAACAAATGTTTAATTCTTACGATGGCAACTTCAATTCGTTCTCTGCTGATATTACCGCAGTATGGGACAATATGTATGGAAATATCAATTCTGCCAATATTGTGATCAAAAACGTACCTGTGTATTATGAAGGGGCAAATAAAAACACCCGCTTGGGGGAAGGTTATTTTATGCGCGCTTTTGATTATTTTAAACTGGTCAAACAGTTTGGTGGTGTTCCCATCAAACTTGAGCCTTCGGAAACCATTCAGGAAGAATTTTCAAGAAATTCTGCCAGGGAAGTGTATGAGCAGGTTATTCAGGATTTTATAAAAGCTTATGAATTGCTTCCGGCGACAGCGGGTGAAACAGGAAGAATCACAAAATGGGCAGCCGCACATTTTCTGGCCAAAGCGTATTTGTTCCGCGCAAGTGAATTCAATAATGACTGGAATAGTGATACCAGAACTGCAGATTTACAGCATGCAGTAGAATATGGAGATCTGGTGATCAATAGTGGCGGTTATTCCCTTGCCACCAATTTCAGTGATCTTTGGAATTTTACTACAGTAGATGGAGCAAATGAGACCAATAAAGAGATCATTTTAGCTGCGCAGTTTTCGAATAATACCACCACACAAGGTCGTTATGGAAATCAGGTACACCTGTATTATCCCTCGGTTTACCAAAATCTTCCCGGTATGCAACGCGACCTTGCCGGCGGCCGTGAGTTTCAGCGTTTAAGGTCAACAGATTATGCCATTGATGTGTTTGACCGTGTTAATGATTCAAGATTCTGGAAAAGCTTTAAGACCCGCTATGTATGTAACAATCCAAATAGTGCGCCAAAATGGACAGCTGCCAATGCCCCTTCACCGGCACTTGTCGGACAGTCGAAATTTACCGGCGGCGAGGAGTCGATCTTGTATATTGTGAATGATGCGAATGATACCCGTTATACCGCAGCAGATCCTGCCGCTACAACGGCATTACCGACAGATATCGGCCGCCGTAAGCCCAACATGTACGTAAGATACTTTTCCGGACAGCCCCAAAGTTATTTAAATGCACATGGTAACTATGGGGTAAGTCAGTTCGTGGCCCTCTCAAAATTTATGGATGGATCCCGAAACCTGGTAGCCTCACAGTTTGGTCAGCGTGATGGTATCCTGGCACGTTTGGCCGAAACGTATTTGATTGTTGCAGAAGCATACGGAAGAATGAATCAGTTTTCACAGGCTATCCCCTATCTCAATAAGGTAAGAGACCGTGCCGCATACAAAGACGGTGAAAACCGGGAAGCTTATGTTGACGGCGGTATTTCTTATAAGACCAACCCGGCAACAAATGCTACTGCTTTATCTTCCTATTCTGACAAGAATACGTATTTCGAGTCAAATAATATGGAGGTGACTACTACCAATACTTTAACCTCGATGCATTTGAATAGTGAAGCCGATATCTTCAACTCCGGTAAAGAATTTTATGATCAAATCGGAGCCGGATCTCAGAATGATAAGTTTCTGGCCTTTATTTTAAATGAACGTTCCAGGGAATTGATGGGCGAACTGATGAGATGGGAAGATCTGGCACGTACCAAAACATTGGTAGCCCGCACAGCCGCGTTTAACATTGAAGCCAAACCGGTGGAAAGTAAACATTATTTACGTCCTGTTCCTCAAACATTTCTGGATGTGATTAAAAGTGGCGGAGCTGCATTGACCCCGGCTCAAAAACAGGCCATGCAAAATCCTGGTTGGTAATTTTTCAACGCCCAACAGAAAGAGGCTGTATCAAATTAGATGATGCAGCCTTTTTTTATGATGGGTAAGTTTTGTACCATCTCTGGACACCAACGCGTTCATTTGCATTTTAGTCATCTGATTTTGAAAAAGGTCAATGAAACAGCTCTTTTAGGCTGCTTTTTTTCTGATATTTTGTGCAATTGCGAGTAAGCCCCATTCGATGGCCACTTTTTCCTTTCCACGGAGCCTAAAGCGGCGGAACCCGTGGTTCTGTTTGATATTTCCGAAGACAGGTTCTACATCATAACATCGTTTCTTTCGCCGCTGTATTCCTTCTTCGCTGTTCAGCTTTTCGAATGCGTTTTGCTTAAGCCTGTTCAGGTTTTCATTGATTTCAATGATGCGGTTCTCTTTTGATTTATGGCAAACTGCTCTCATAGGACAGTTTTCACAATTCCTTGCCTGGTATCTTTTAAGGGTTTGCTTAAAGCCTGTTGTCGTCTTTTTTGTGTAAGACCCGATTGAGAGCATTTGCTGGCCCATTGGGCAGATATAACAATCCTGCTGCTGGTTATAAAAAAGTTTGTCTGCCCCAAAAGGAGATTTGCTGTTGTACTTACCCTTCTGCTGTTTATCGAACATGCCATATTTCACAAAAGCCTCAACTTTCTGATCTTCCAGCAGTTGGTAGTTTTCCTCAGAACCATAGCCTGCATCTGCTGTAAGTTTCTTTGGTGCTTTTCCAAAGCTGCTTACGTGTTGTTCCAGGTGGATCTTCAGGGTAGTCGTGTCGGTTGGGTTGGGATGTATCGTGTAATTGACGATAAACTGGTTAGAGGTAGATATCTGTACATTATAGCCGGGCTTCAGCTGTCCGTTTTTCATGTGGTCTTCTTTCATCCGCATGAAAGTAGCATCTGTATCTGTCTTACTATAACTGTTTCTCTCGCCCAAAATAGCCTCCTGAGCTTCATATCTGGCTATATTCTGCGGATAATTTTTAGTTACATACTTTAGCTTATCCTTCACTTTCTTGTCTATATCTTTCTGCCCGGCAAGCTTTTCATTCAGCTGCTCTACAGCTTGCTTTACCTTCTCACTATCAATCTGTTTAAAATCAGGCGGCTCAGGCATCTTGTCTTCATCACTGGCCACCTGTTGCGCATATTCCCAAATGTGGGTCAGCTGCTTTTTCATTTTTTCCTTATTGGTCTGAATGGATTTCTTCCAGACAAAAGTGTACTTGTTGGCACTGGCTTCGATCTTAGTCCCGTCGGTATTGATTTCCTCAATACTTAATAAGCCTTCAGCGGCAAGTAGTTTTACCACATCCTCAAATACACTGCGAAGGGCATGTTTCAGGCGTACACCCCGGAAACGGTTGATGGTATTGTGATCTGGGTAGCTCATGGAGCTCAGCCACATAAAGTAGATGCTTTCACGGCAAGCGGCAGCCAGCTTACGGCTCGAATAGATATTGGTGAGATAACCATAAACCAGAACTTTAAGCAAAAGTTGGGGATGATAGCTGGAACTGCCTTTAATGTGGTAGGCTTTTAGAAGAGGTTCTATACTAATCTTATTAATCACCTCATTTACAACTCTAACAGGATGGGAATCAGGAATTAATTCATCAAGAGTGGGCGGAATGGCAAGAATCTGCTGTTGGTTATAGGGCTTAAATACGGGTTCTCTGATTGCCATATCTAGTGTGTTTTAATACATTAAATATATGAAAATCAAATAATTGTGTCAATAGTGCTGCGAAAAAATGTTATAAAAAATAAGCAGAGACAGAAGCTATAAATAAAAAAAGAGGCTGATCATGATTTATGATACAGCCTCTTTCTTATTGCTGATCTGCCCCACATTATCCTTTCATTTTCCTGCCGGAACCGGAAGAAGGTATGGTTACCCCAAGTCAACCGGGCTCTACCTGTGTGTAGCTTCTTTGTCCTGTGGTGCATGAATCAGCCGAGTCAATTACAGATCGCAGGCAATCAGCGATACTTTCGAATCGACCTGTGATGCATGAACCATCCGAGCCAGCTACAGATCGCAGGTAATAAGCGATACTTTCGAATCGACCTGTGGTGCATGAACCAGTCGTGTCATTTACAGATACAAATGTTTTACAACTACTTCCGTTAGTTCGATTTGGGTTTCAGTTCATCAGGACTATCTTTTGTAAAGGTATCGAACTGAATTTTCGAGGGACTTTCAAAAATATCTTTCACCGTATCAAAGGCGACTTCATTAGCCGGATGAAATTGGGCAGACAACATGTATTGTTGCAAACTAAAATAGAGTTGCTGTGCTGCAGGTTGCCCCTTTAAATCTGGCGACAGGTCTGCACTCGAAACCACCAGTTTCCCCTTTCCAACTCTCGCCTCAAAAACCAGGGCTAACCTGCGGTTTAAAAACCAGGTGTCAATAGGTTGAATAATAGGCCTGAACCCCGATGGAAAATCCTCCAGGTTCATTACCTGAGCTTTATTCACAACTTCCCACCACTGCATATCACTGTGATCCGCTGTAGGAAAATCATTAAAGGCCGGATGTTCTGGATGGCAAAGAATGCCCAGCGTATGCGGGGGACGCATTTTAAACCATGAGGTATTCCAAAAAACAGGAAGAAATGTTTGTACAACCTCCTTGCCCTTTACCACATTTCCAGACGCATTCAGAAATACATTCCCCCCTTCATCTAATATTTTTTTTGCCTTTTCATCCAACTGACGGGTATAGTAAAAGTCCGCTTTAACTTTAGGAAGTTCAGCCGGATACACCCAGAAATTCCAGTCGTTTGCAAAATCAGTGCCGTCTATGGTCACTTCCAGCTGAAGCTGAGTCGCTTTCTCAATAGTACTCAGGGGATAATCAATACGACCGATCTCAATGCAATTGCCAATTGGCAGCGTTTTAGGATGGAAAGTTCCATGCCCTAAAATCTCTCCCGAAGAATCTTTGAGCGTCCATGAAAGTTTTGCATCTTCCAAAGGAGCTTTTCCAAAATGTGCCACTTCAATGTCCGCCACCAATTTTTCCTTATTCGTATAGACAAACTTTGAGGCCCTGAGCAGTGGTACCGTACTATTGGAAAACCGCTTAAATTCCCTGGCAGTAACGTAGCCCTTCTCTTCCCAGAAAGCATCGAGTACGCCTACCAATGCAGTTCCCTGCCCCGGATAATCATTCAGGGACAGGAGCTGAAACCCGGCATAACCGGGTGTTCTTAACGCTTTCTCTATCTCATTTTTATAACATAAAACCTGCAGTTTACCTGAAGCCCTCAGAAATTCATCAGCCTGATCTGCCATATCATGATCAGCTAAGTCCTCCTGGAACATCTCGAAGTTCCTTGCCCGGTACACCCCATTGTATTTTTTAATCTCTTTGAAATTTGGGAATACACAATACTGTCCCATCTCATGGGCCACAAAGGGCACGGTGAATTGCGCGATCTTCTGGGCATAGGTAGAGATGCTTTCCGGACGTTGCCCCCAATCCAGGCCCCTCGCGCCCGCACGCACCATAAATTCATTGTTTGGAATCACGGGCCAGCTGCCCCCTACTGAAGCACCAGTATACAGCCTTCTCGAATCCTTTGCCTTCCAGTAGTCGTTGAACTTTGTCAGGTATTCCACTTGTCTGCCCCGGGGTTCATTGCCATAAGCCATCATACAGAAGGAGGCATAGTTCCCGTAATTTTTGGTCATACGGTTGGTTTCATCATAGATAAACTGATCAATCGGTTTGCCTTCACCAATTGAGCTGCCGTGGTTTGCCCAACTCGGCCCCTCAGGCTGAAGATAAAACCCTGTCAGATCAGCCGCAATGAATGCAGCCTCCGGCGGGCACCAGGAATGAAAACGCATATGGTTTAAACCATGGGCTTTTGAGATTTTGAATATCCTTTCCCAGGCCGCCACATCCATCGCCGGATATCCTGTTAAAGGAAACTCACAGTTATTTACCGTTCCACGTAAGAAAACAGGGCGGCCATTGATCTCAAAACTTCGCCCCACAGCCTTGAATTCCCGCATCCCGAACTGGACCTGTTTCTCGTCCTTTTTGCCGTCTTTGGCAAGTAAGGATGCAGTCAGGCGATACAAGGCCGGATCAAATTCATCCCAGGTGACAATTTGATCGCCCATCGGCAGGTCAACCTCCAAAAATGCTTTTCCATCCTTCACCTGATAAGGTACCGTAACAGGTTTTACCTTGATCATAACTGCAGTATTGAAGCTTTTTGCCGATAAGGTGATGTTTCCACTGGAAGTCATCCCCTTTACAGCACTGAGCTGCATCTTCACTTTTACCAGTTTACGTTGAAGATCAGGATAAAGCTGAATATCATCAAAATAAACCGGAGAACCGGCCTGTAAAAACATTTTACCCACAACGCCATTCCAATTGCCCTGTGTATGATCGGTTAAACTGTGTGAATCCTGTCCCACATTGATTTGCCTGATGCGATTATCGATTAAGAGCGTAATCCTGTGTTTCCCGGGTTTAAGACTTGCCGGCAGTTCAAAATTCTGGGCCACAACGAAGGTAAACCGGGTGCCGATTTCTACGTCATCAATCCAGACGCGGGTTTCTGAATGCGGGTATTCCAGTGATAAAACCACCCGCTTAGCTTTCCAGTCCGCCGGGATATAGATATCTTTCTGATACCAGGCTGCACCAGTATAATGTTTGTGTGGCGTTAACCAGAAAGGAATCTTAAGGTGGCCCGGTTGACGGTATTTTTCCAATCGCGGATTAAAATAATAGGAGCTATCATAAATACTCCCGGTCCACTTTGTTTTTAAGCTGATATCGTCGCCCTTTAGGTTTTCAGCCATAGAGCCCGGCAAAGTGATGGTATCAGAAAGGGTGGTATTGTACCAATCTCCAGGGATTCCCTCATCCCTCGTGTCAATTTTAAATCTCCATTTGCCCTTCAGGGAAATAGTTTGTGCAAGAGCTGCTGTGGAGCAAATAAAAATCAGGCAAATAGCCGCAATTATCCGCTTATTGGAGGATACCTTTTTCTGCATATTTAATTGAAATGAATGTCAACACATTCCTGATGTCAGGTAAAAATGCTATTATAAGGCTAAAATTAACCATCAGCATCCTGTGGTGTCCTGCAGTATCAGGATTGTTACCTCTGCCGCCTTCAAAAGCCACTCCCGCCGCCGGAAGATCAAAGTGTCGCTTGAGTCGATATCAACAGGGAACACCTTGCATTCGTCATGAAATATCCCCGGTAATTTTGAATATTGACTTGCTCCACTTATCTTCATCACATTGAATAACAGCAGATCACCTCCCCTATAAACCCAATAGTAAACATGTTCAAAAAAGTAAACAAATTAACAACGATCACCTTCCTCCTCTTCCTGCTCAGTATCCCCTGTTTAAAAGCACAGTCAAAGAATGGGCCTTATCTTTTTGCCTATTTTAAAGGAAACGGAGAAGATGGCTTACACTACGCGTATAGCCATGATGGATACCAGTGGAAGGCCCTGAAAGATGACCGCCCTTTTCTTACCCCTACCGTAAGTAAGGACAAACTGATGCGTGATCCCTGTATCATCAGGGGTGCGGATGGCCGGTTTCATATGGTATGGACCGTAAGCTGGAATGATAAGGGAATCGGTTATGCCTCTTCCACTGACCTTATTCACTGGACTGAACAACAGTTTATCCCGGTCATGGCGGGAGAAAAAGAAGCCAGGAACTCCTGGGCACCCGAGATTACCTATGATCCTGTTTCCAAAATATACATGATCTACTGGGCAACAACCATCAACGGGAAGTTTACGGAAACGGCCGCCAGTGGGGATGATGGATACAATAACCGCTTATACCAGGTAACCACAAAAGACTTTAAAACATTTACCGAAACCAGGCTACTGTTTGATCCGGGCTATAACGTCATCGATGCAACCATTGTGAAGGAGGGGAAACGCTTTATCATGTTCTTTAAAGATGAAACGCGTAAACCAGCAGCAAAGAACCTGAAGATTGCCTATAGCGAGGCGATCACAGGTCCATACCTTTCCAGCGAGCCACCATTCACCGGAAAATACTGGGCAGAAGGGCCAACCACGCTGAAAATCAATGATACCTGGCTGGTCTATTTTGATAAATATACAGAAAAAAAATACGGCGCACTGGCTTCAGGCGATTTAAAAACCTGGACCGATCAATCAGACCGGATCAGTCTGCCGAAAGGGATCAGGCATGGTACTATTCTAAAAATATCTGCCAGGGAGCTTAAAAAACTACAGGAGGAAAAATAGCGGAGGCCCCATTTTTCAGCAGCACCCCGACAAAGCGGGGAACCCTAAAATAAAAAGCTCCTGCTCATCACGAACAGGAGCTTTTTAAGCTATTAAAGGAAGAATCGATCTTATTTTGCTGCTTTCACATCAATACCAATTTCGATATCTTTACTGATCATCCATTCTGCCGGATCAGCTGCAGTGCTACCGAATTTAATACCCCAGTCTGTACGGTTAACCGTGAATTTAGCCAATACGGAAACCGCAGCTTCTTCTACTGTAACCTTAGCAGGGAAAGTTACATTCAATGTTTTACCCATTAAGGTCAGGTTACCGCTTACTGTTTTGTTAGCGCCGTCCACTGCGTCAGCTGGTGCTGTAGCAAGATCAGCAACAGTAGTCACTTTAAATTCTGCAGTAGGGTTTTTCTCTACATTAAAAAAGTCAGGGTTTTTCAAGTGCGCTTCCAGATCTGTAGCTTTTTTATCTTTCTCAGTTACCGAAGCGGTATCAACTTTAATTGATTGCATGTCTATGACAAAATCACCCGAAGTCAGCTGTCCTTCTGCTGTAGATATTTCACCTGATTTAAGTGCAATGGTACCCCAGCGTGGAGCAAAACCTCCTTTATGGAAAGCTTTCCAATCTACTTTTGAAGTTTCCAGGTTGACGGCATAAACCTCTCCGCTCTTTTCTGCAACTTGCTGTTCTTCACCGGTTGAAGCATTTTTAGTTGAATTTCCGCCACAAGCGGCAAACAATAAAGCCACGCTTGCCAATGCCAATACACTGATTTTTTTCATCTTTTTTTAAAGTTTAAATGGATTATTAATTTATATGTTGTTTTATTCGCAGCTGAAGATATAAAATATTAGTTGTTTAACCATCTAATTACCTCGGCCAGCATTTCTCCGTTAATCTTATGCACCTCATCGAAGGCATGAAAATCTGGTTGCAATCCTTTCCCCTCCAGGTAGCTCAGGGCATCAGTTGCAAAGCCAAACCGCAGCACAGGATCCTGCTTGCCATGGGAAATGAATATCCGCAGTTTCTTTAACCTTTCACTGGAAACGACCAGCGGTTTTACTTCAGGCAATAGTCTTCCACTCATCACCGCAATACCGGCAATTTTTTCTGGACTCGTCAGGGCCACACTGTAGCTCATGATTCCTCCCTGGCTGAACCCCATTAAATACACCTGGTGTTCATCAAATTCCTCTACTGTCTTTAAATCTTCAATAAACTGCAGGATGACTTTACGCGACTTTTCTGCCTGCATTTCATTGATGACCGGCCCCTGAGATCCAAATTGCACCTGGAACCAGCCATAACTATCTTTTCCCAGCATCAATGGGCCTCTGGCGGAGACGACCTTAAATTTGTCGGGCAGTGCATCTGCAAAAGAAAACATATTTTGCTCGTTACTGCCTACGCCATGCAATAAAATCACTAAAGGCACTTTATCTGTGTGTAATTTTGGCTGCCTTACGACATAATGTAGGGCAGGTTGGGGTGTGGTATGATTCATTTTAAAACTAAAACTGATGATGACGATGAGAACTAAGACTATTCCAATACTATATTTTTTCATGCCTTTTCTTTTTTAGGCCGTACCTATTTTTACAGACAACATGTTCAGGGAACCTGCCACCAGGGCATCATTGAAAATATGGGTATGCTCATCTTTTTCCTGAAGTGCCAGGGTATAAAGCAGTGGAAGAAAATGTTCCGGTGTAGGCACAGCCAGCTGGAACTCCCGCCCCTGCTTATTGAAATCAATGAGTGACCGGTGATCCCCTTCCATAATCATTTTTTTCATTTTCTCGTTGGCGGTCAGTGCCCAGTCAAATCCATATCCCGGAGTCATCATCTTATCCCAGGCCGCCAGGCGGAGGTTATGTACCGTATTTCCGCTCCCAATAATAAGCACTCCTTTACGCCTTAACGCGGAAAGTTCCTTGCCCAGGGCATAGTGGTAAGCAGCAGGTTGCGTATGGTCAATACTCATTTGTACAATGGGAATATTCGCCTCCGGATAAAGGTGTTTGACTACACTCCAGCATCCATGGTCAAGTCCCCAGTCCTCACTCAGCCCTACGGGAACAGATTTAATCAGTGCTTTGGTCGCTTTTGCCAGATCAGGACTACCCGGCGCCGGATATTGTACATCAAACAATGCCTGCGGAAACCCTCCGAAATCATGAATGGTCTCCGGATGTTCCATGGCAGTGACAAAGGTACCCCGGGTTTCCCAGTGGGCGGAAATACAAAGGATGGCTTTGGGTTCAGGCAGGTCCTTACGGATCCGTTCAAAGCCTTCCGTGAAGGTATTTTTCTCTATGGCATTCATGGGATTTCCATGGCCCAGAAAGAGCACGGGCATCCGCACTGTAGGATTAAAATCTTTTGTGGCAGCCTGCAGTGTATTCAATTTATAGGCTGCAGCTCCGAATGGCAATATACTCATGGCTTTTAAAAACTCCTTTCTCTTCATGACCTGACAAAGGTGACCAAAAGGAACAGCACACCGGTTACACAAATCGGAAGAAGAGTAGTAGTTTTAGGAAAAAACAGGAACTTTAGAAAAACATCCGGTTTAGGAAAACATTCTGGAAATATCTTCCCGGAATTCTTTTGGTGTCATGCCTGCCTTCTTTTTAAATGTATGCGTAAAATAGCTTTTCTCTTTATATCCCAGTTCATAGCCAATTTCAGAAATTGTCAGGTCGGTGGTCATCAACAGGTTTTTAGCCTCCGTCAGCTTACGGGTTTCAATAATCTCTGACACACTACGGTGCAGGATGCCCTGACAGATTAAATTGAGGTTCCTGACCGACATGAATAACTTCTCTGCATAAAAGTTTACATCTTTCGGCTCTTTATAGTATTCTTCCAGCAGATTCAGAAAGTTCCGGAAGGTTGCACCCTGAATCTTCTTTGATTCTTCATTATTCAGGTTCATTTTGCGCCGTTCAGATTCGATTATGGTAAAGAGTGCACTCAGCAACTGCCGCAATACCGAAAGATCCGGGGAAGGGAAAGTATATTCCTGATAAATTATCCCGCAGATCTGGTTCAGCCGGTCAAAGCAGACCTCATCCTTCATGCTGATATTCGCATTGTTATGATAGGAGGAATACAGCTGAAAAATGGTTTCAGGTATAAACTCACTTCTGAAACGCAACACCCAGATATCACATTTCCCATCTAACGGAACTGGTCGTAAACGGTGTACTTTTCCACTGGAAATGAAACTAACAAATGGTGCAGTGACCGTCTCGGAATTAAAATCAATGAAATGCTCCAGCTGACCTTCATTGCCTATGATCAGCTCTTCAAAATCATGGTTATGCAGGTCGTTCCCTGCAAGAAGTATTTTATTGGCTTCATCTGCATCAATTCTGAATATCTTAAAAATTTCTCTCATCCCTGCTCTTGAATATGGTTAAGCATGCAAAAATATAGAATTCAACCGGGGTGATGGTCATTAAAACCGAAATACAGAACAGATGCAGACATAAGCGTTTGATACCAACAATAATTTTCTAATCAGGGTTCAGCCCTTCCGGAATCAGTTGGCTTCAAAAATCTCCTCGCCAAAGATATTCTTCTTATAGGTCCCCAGCACCCTTCCCCTTTCATCCTCTACCACCTTATCGCCATGGATATTGGTCTTATAAATTCTCTTCTTCCCATCTTTATATTCTTCTACATCATTCCCTAAAATATCTTTTTTTAAGGTGGCAATTACATTTCCTCTTTCATCCTCCAGCACCTGCTCACCATGGATATTGGTCTTATAAATCCTCTTCTTCCCATTCCCCTCAGCATCGCTCCCAAAAACATCTTTTTTTAAGGTGGCAATTACCTTTCCTCTCCCATCCTCCAGCACCTTATCGCCAAAGATATTGGTCTTATATACTTTCTTTCCCCCATTCTGATTCTCTTCCACGTCATTGCCGAAAATATCCTTTTTAAACTTTGCGATTACATTTCCTCTTTCATCTTCCACTATTCTATCGCCGAAGACATTGGTTTTATATATTCTCTTTTTCCCATTCTCATACTCTTCTACGTCATTGCCGAAAATATCCTTTTTAAACTTTGCGATTACATTTCCCCTGCCATCCTCCACAACGATATCACCATGAATATTCTTCTTATATACCTTTGTTCCTCCATCGACGTCGTCGATACCGCCTCTACCGGAGAATACAGTCTGGGCATTTCCAAAATAGGGGGCAACCATGAGGAACATGGCGAGAATAAATATTTTCCCTGAAAAGTCCGGTTGATGGACTGAAGAAGGAGTGCTTTCCAGCAGCCTATTTTTTGCACGATACAAAAAACAGGCACAGTTGTCTGTTGCAATTTTCATAACATTAAGGTTTAAATTTGTGTGTATTCTAATGTATGAATTTCTACTGAAAATTGAATCGGCAAGCCTGTTGTATCAAAAATATTTCAGTAGAAAACAGTTTACTGCGCCGGATACCTGAAAAAACCGCTGGCAGTAGCCCCCTTCCTACAGATGGGACAGCAGAAAACCCATCCCAATTGCGTTAGTTTTAGTCGGCATTGCGTTAACAGACACCCGCTGGTGTCCCTTAAGTTTGTGCAAAAAAAAGAATACATGCCGCACATGACCACCTCACACCCTCAGGAAATATATGATGTCATTATTATTGGTGCAGGACAAGCAGGCCTGGCCATCAGTTATTATCTTGAAAAAAAGAACTGTACATATATCGTACTTGAACAGGGCCGCATTGCCGAGTCATGGCAGTCCCAGCGCTGGGATTCTTTTACCCTGAACACCCCCAACTGGATGACCTGCCTGCCTGGTATGGAAGTAAATGAAATGAATAAAGACCAGTTCATGACCAAAAATGAATTTATCAGCTACCTGCAGGATTACGCCCTGAAATTTAAGCTTCCTGTTAAGGAAAATCACCGGGTAACCGCAGTGTCCAAATACAACGCAAAGCTTCAGGAAAGTGAAAAGAACGAATACTTTGCTATCAGCACCTTACATCAGGAAATAAGAAGTACCTGGTATGCCAAAAAGGTAATTATTGCTTCAGGGGGGATCAACAAGCCAGTAATTCCCTCCCTTCAGCAGGTCATCCCTCAACAGATTGCACAATTCCATGCGGTCAGTTACCGTAACGCCGGACAATTACCTCAGGGTGCCGTATTGGTTGTAGGTAGCGGACAGTCCGGTGTACAAATTGCAGAAGAGCTGGCGCTCTCCGGACGAATGGTCTACCTGGCGGCCAGTAAAGTGGGCCGCAGCCCCAGACGTTACAGGGGAAAAGACATGATGGACTGGCTTGTTCAGACTGGCTTCCAGGAGATCAGCTGCTCATCAGCAGAGGGAACAGCACAATCCAGCAGTATACAACCACAGGTATCCGGGAAAGGGCCTCTGGGACACACCATAAGTCTCCAGTCACTACATGCTCTTGGGGTAACCATTCTGGGTAAATTATCGGGTATCACCAACGGCACATTGTCTTTTGGCCATGCAGCAGATGATATCAGGTATGCCGATGCTTTTTCCAGTAGGATGAAAAAGAAAGTTGATGATTATATTGACAAACATCAAATCATTGCAGAGGAAGATCTTGTAGAAAAAACCTGTACAAATGAACAAGTGGCAGCGCAAAGCACGGCTAGGGATAAAAAAGTAACCACAGCAATGGAAGCGACTACCGATACTGCTGACCTTCCGGATCCGGAAGCCAGGTCTGCATCTCCACTCAGTTCGTTAGGGATAGAAAATATTTCATCCATTATCTGGGCGACAGGTTTAAGTGCCGATTACAGCTGGATTAACCTGCCTGTCACTGACGAAAATGGAAAACCCATCCATCAGGAAGGACAGTCCCCCATTGAAGGACTGTATTTCCTTGGACTTCCCTGGTTGCGAAAAAGAAAATCAGGATTGGTCTACGGTGTGGCTGAAGATGCGTTCCTCCTGTCAGAAAAAATTATTCAGGACTTGTCCCTGTAAGCTTAAATTCATAAGGCCATTGTTCGTTTTGCTCTTCTTTGTCAGACACCTTCCAATGGTCTTTTGGAGCTCCAGTCACCACCAGCCATAAAAATGCGGTCTCTGCCGGAACCTTAAAAGTGGCACTCCCCTGAACATCGGAAAAAACATCACCATATACACGGCTTCCATCTTTTTTCACCGCTAAAAACCCATATTTCCAGCCCGCTTTATCGGTTTGGATTGCCCTGAAACCCTGGATACCTGCTACACCTTTAAAATCCAGTTTCAGCACTGTTCCTTCTGCAGGTACCTGAAGCCTGATCCCATTGTATCCATAGTTCTGTGGACAGCTGCTTTCCTCAATCCTGTACCAGCCATTGGCCAGGGTATCAATTTTAGTGGTATGCTGATTCGCATATTTTGCAGCCAGTTTTTCTATCCTTTTCATATCCCAGGTGATAAAACGACGGGAGGCATCAAACATCTCCTCATTAAACTGTTCCTGGTTAATGCCGGTTATCCTTTTATAGGTCATCACAATATCTTCTCCATCCTTGGTTTCACGCATCAGCTTTCCAAAAAAATCAATGCCGTGTGTATTCGACCAATATTCCAGTACATATGGAGAATGGTACATGTTTGTGGGATGAAGAAAAGCATAATTGGTTTTCTTCATGAAACTCACCAGGTGGTAATTTTCAAAACTCATCCATTCCGGGTAAACCTGCCACAGCATATACTGGGCGGACATCTCCATAATTGGTCCCCTGAAACCGGTTCCATTGTCATTACTTGCAATATACTGGAAGGCATGTCCCAATTCATGCGCCAGCGCCCCATAAGGTGCTTTACTCATCCTTACCGCCGGAGTCCACAAAATACCAACTTTGTTTTCTGCCCCTCCGCCAAATGCAGTTTGCTCATCACCACCAATAACATAAAACAAGACCTTGTATTTATCCGTCAGCGATTTTCCCTTCTTTACAATTTTCAGCTTATTGACATAAAAACCATAAAAACGTTCGCATTCCTTCAAAGCTTCCTTCACGTCAAAACGTTTGCTGACATCCGGATTCTGCATGGGATCCTTTCCAAATTCTTTGGCCCAGAAAATTGCGATGTTATCCGATTCCACCTTTCGCTGATGACTGTACTCGCTGTTGTCATCATTGTAGTCGTTGTTATCCGGTACCCGCCATACCTTTGCCGGTATATAAGTTTCTTTCTTCGCTACCTGCCCGGTTAAAAAAATACCGGTAAGTACCACCATAATGCCCTTTGAAATCGAATGTATAATCATATAATGAGGTTAGGTTTAGGAATTTTAAAGATATTCGGCCCGCAAATCATAAGCCTATCATAATTTAACCAATACCCCTCCTATTTTATCCTGTATCTTACCAGGCAGAATTTGAGGCTAATTTTGCACATTCACTTAAATATAGCCCCCCCTATTTATTCATCATCCAGTCCCAAAATACCTTAACACCTGGTCTTGTACAGAAAAAACGATACCTTCAATGCATGGACTGATGCCCAATCTCCCTAAATCAGGCGTGTCTCCATTCAGGAGAATAATTGCAACATCTTTTGGAATTCACTTTAAATAAACAAAAAAGCGTATATCTTTGGACTCAAATTTTACAATTAAAATCTTTTATGGCAAAAGCATCTGAAATTAAAGTAGGAAATATTTTACGTTTCAACGGAGAGCTGGTAACAGTTACTGAAATTCTTCACCGTACACCAGGTAAAGGTGGCGCATTCTACTTAGGCAAATTTCGTAATATTAAAACCGGAAAAATTGTTGAAGCACGTTTGGCAACTGATGAACAAGTTGAAATTTGCCGTGTTGAAACCAGTGATTTCCAATATTTATATGAAGAAGGTGATTATTTTGTAGTAATGGATAATGTCACTTTCGATCAGTTCAATATTCCTAAAGCCTTATTTGGTCCGGCAGCTAAATTCATCAAAGAAGGGATGGACGTTATCGTTTCTTTTGAAAGCGAAGAACCAATTATGGCCCAGGCACCGAACTTTGTTGAACTTGAAATTACCTATGCAGAACCTGCAGTTAAAGGTGATACGTCTTCAGGCGCACAGAAATATGCAACACTGGAAAATGGTATCGAAATTAAAGTGCCTTTGTTTGTTAACGTAGGTGATAAAATTAAACTGGATACCCGTACCGGAGACTACGTGGAACGCGTGAAATAAATGTTAATTCCTGCAAAAAGGAGAAAAAGCGGCTCATGTTGAGCCGCTTTTTTATTTTTAGCGCTTTTTCTCTGTACTTTTAAACTTCGGTGTGCCACCCATGAAAGGACACCTTAAGGCGCCATATGACAACCCAGACACTTCCTTTCCAGACTTTAATCACGATTGACAGAAATGCTTCGATTCCTGTTTTCCAACAGATTGTGAGTGGAATGATCCGTGTGATTACCGATGGACTTCTTCAGCCAGGATTTAAGATCCCCGCCAGCAGGGAACTTGCCGATAGGCTGAATGTGCACCGCACTACTGTGGTCGCTGCCTATGAAGAACTGAAGATACAGGACTGGATCGTGTCTGTTCCCCGGAAAGGGATTTTTATTTCGACGGAACTGCCCCTGCTTAAGCCGAGGGCTTTCAAAAAAACAGCGGACAAGAGTATTCATGTTGAGGAACAGAACGATTTTTTCTTAAAAGTAACGCCCCTTCCTGAGACTGAAGAGCAGCCTGTCAACTATAGGATGGTCATTAGCGATGGCTTTCCTGATGCAAGGATAGCCCCCTTAAATTCCCTGCTGGCACAATACAGGAAATACCTGAAAAAGCCTTATATGAATGGTTTATTTATGCAAGGCAAACCTTCGGGATCGGCAAGCCTCAGAACGGAACTGGCTTCCTTTCTTGCGAAAACGAGAGGGCTATCTATTGACGCTGACCACATGATGCTCACCAGGGGAGCACAAATGGCCATCTTTATCGCCGCAAGAATGGTCATCAAACCCGGCTCTACCGTCATCGTTGCGGAACCGAACTACCATTTCGCCAATAAAGTGTTTGAACATCTCGGTGCGCAGCTTATCCAGGTAAACGCTGATGCCAATGGAATTGATGTGGATACTGTAGCACAGATCTGCAAGACCCAAAAACCGGACCTGTTGTATATCATTCCCCACCACCATCATCCAACAACAGTCACCCTCAGCAGTGAAAGAAGGATAAAACTCCTGGAAATCATCAGGAATTATAAAATCCCTGTGATTGAAGATGATTACGATTATGATTTTCATTATGGAAACAGTCCGATTCTTCCTTTGGCAAGTGCAGATCACCATGGTTTTGTATTGTACATCGGTTCAATCACCAAGACATTGGCACCCTCGGTCAGGTCGGGCTACCTGGTCGCGGGAAAAGAGTTCATCCGGCAGGCTTCAGCCCTAAAGCAAATGATGGAAATGCGCGGCGACCTGTTGATGGAAGAAGCTATTGCATCCTTGTATAGGAACGGAGAAATGCAAAAACACATCAGTAAATCGATCAAGCTGTATAAATCAAGGCGCAATACCTTCTGCGACCTGCTGAAGAATGAACTGACGGATATGGTTACTTTTTCCAAACCAGCGGGCGGCATGTCGGTCTGGGTGACTTTTGATGAAAAATATCCGCTTGCCATCGTGTCTGCGAAACTGGCAAAGGCTGGTATTTTCCTGAGTAATGGCAGTCCATACAATACCGCAGCTGTAAATTATAACGGAGTGAGGATCGGTTTTGCCGCCCTGAACACCGCTGAAATGGAAGATTTTATCAGTACGTTGAAACGGATTAAGCTCAGTTTCCATGTGTAAAAAAGAAATCCCGGCAGCTGTGACCAGGCTAAAAACAGGATTGCAGATCAAAAATGCATTCTTCCACCCCTCAGTAGAAGAATGCAGCACAGTTCATTAATCCTTCACCGGTTGCAGATGGGTCGTAATCGCTAATCTGTTCCAACCGTTAATCGTGATCACCGCCATGATCACCTGCGCAACTGATACCTCATCCAGTACTTTAGCCAGGTGGTTATAGGTCTCATCAGTAACACCTTTGGAAATTAAGGTCATTTCTTCTGCCAAGGCCAGGGCAGCTCTTTCCACTTCAGTAAAGAAGGGCGTATCCCTCCAGGCACTTAAGGCATAGATACGTTGTTCTGTTTCTCCATATTTTCTCGCGTCTTTGGTATGCATATCGATGCAGAATGCACAACCATTGATCTGGGAAACCCGGATTTTGATCAGTTCTTTCAGGCTTTTTTCCAGTTTTGTCTGGTTCAAATATTTTTCTAATTCCAGTAAGGCCTGATAAGCCAGCGGTTGTACCTGGTGTACATTAACTCTATTGCTCATAATTTAAATTTATTTATTTCTCTACTTTATAATTATCCAGACTCCAGCGGTATACAGGAATACCTGCCAGCAGTAATGATGAAGCACTGGCCACAAACACAGCATAGGTGAAGGGAGCGCGGTATCCTGCAAAAAACAGCATACTGAACGCAAAGGCCAATGTCAAGCCGAAACTACCCATTGCCGCTAATCTTGTTTGATACCCCAGCACCAATGCTATTCCGAATAGGATCTCCCCTGCTGTAGCCAAAATGGCCATGAGGGTGGTTAAACCGGTATTCATATAAGGCATTAAAGTTTGTGTGTACACCACAAAATTATCCCAATTTCCCCAGGCATTCCCCTGCTGCCCAACTTCCCCCAGCCACCCGAACCTGTCCATTACAGGAAGAATAAATCCTGAGCCGAGAGATACACGTAGAAATAATTGGGAGATATCGAATGTTTGATTATTCATGGCAGGTGTGAGTGTGAATTGATTTTTGTATCCTCAAAAGTAAGGCACAACAGAAAGGTATTCACATACCAGATTTGAGGAACAGGGCAGACCAGAGCGCAACTCCTTTTTTAAACAACAACAACAACGACAAAGCCCTGGCACTTTCTGTGCTGCTGCTTAAATTCAGCACCGCCTACCTCTCCTTTACGCATAAAAATGCCCCCAAAAGTAAATTTTGAGGGCATCACAGGTACTTCAATCAGATCACTCCTTTAGTACCCGCTCATTCCTATACCAGAATTATTTAAATAAACCTTCCAGGGTTTTATTCAGTTCTTCTCCGCGCAAATCTTTACCTACAAACTTTCCCTGTGGATCAATAAGGAAACTGGCAGGAACAGATTTCACCCCATATTCCGCAGCTGCTGCATTCGACCAGCCCTTTAAATCTGAAACATGTGTCCAGGTCAGCCCGTCTGCGGCTATCGCCTTTAACCAGGCATCTTTTTTCGAGTCTAACGATACTCCAAGAATTTCGAAGCCCTTCTCATGGTATTTTTTATACGCGGCCACTACATTCGGATTTTCCTTACGGCATGGGCCACACCAGCTTGCCCAGAAATCAATCAGCACATATTTCCCTTTGAAATCTGACAGGTTAACGATTTTACCATCGGCATCAGTCATAGAAATTTCAGGGGCAGGATTACCTTTTGCACTCTTGGCATCTATTGCCAGGGCTTTGGTGATCTGGCTGCCAATGGCGGACTGGCGAACATCGGGATGTAAAATGGCAAATAATTCCGCCGCGACCTTGAAATTCGGATAGCTGATAAAACGATCGGAAATAATTGCTGCAGAACCTACAGAAGCAGGATATTTGCCGATATATGTCCGAACTGCGGCCTGATTAAGTACATCCAGATCCGCAAATTCCTTATCAAATCCCACCCGCGTGACTGAATCTACCGGCCCATTTTTTCCAGCCGCATCCAGCCGCTGATAGATATCACCTGCTTTTGCTGTAATCGCTTTCCATGGACCATTGTAGAAGCCTGTATACACATCCTGTGCCGCAGACCCTTTGATCTCAGCCATAGACAAGCTGTCTTTAGTTGTATTCACCGTAATCGCTGAATTCTCCAGGATAAATCCAATCGGATATTTCAGGCTTTTATTCGTCAGGTTGTAAAACTCAGGCTCCTTAACTTTTCCCTTAAAGACAAAAGTTCCGTTGAGTGTATTTACAGAGTCAATAATGACCGGCTTGCCTTCCACTTCATGTCCCAGGTAGACTTTCCCCCTGGCATCGGCAATATTGCCTTTCAGCACATACTTACCATTTTGCGCATGCAGCTGCCCCCCGTAAAGGAGTGGCAATGCTGCAAGTGGCGCTATAGCTAATATTCTCTTTAAATTATTCTTCATTTCAGCTGTTTTTCTTGTGTGATTGTTTGCAATTAAATAGCTTTCAATTTCGCTACGATTTCTTCCAGACTTAAATTTTCGGCTACAACTACCCCTTTTTCATCCAGTAAAAACATGGCCGGAATGGCCTGAATTTTCCATGCGTTGGCAGTAGCGCCTTTGTCCAGTACACTTGGCCATGGCAACTTTTCCTCAGCCTGGGCCTTTACCCAATCTCCTTCTTTTTTGTCAATAGAGATACTGATCACCTGTAAACCTTTGTCTTTGAATTCGGCATACACCTCTTTCAGTTTAGGGATAGATTTACGGCAGGGCACACACCAGGAAGCCCAGAAATCTACCAACACATATTTGTGTCCTTTAATTAAAGAAGCCAACTGCGGACTGCTGCCGGATTCCGTTTTCACTTCAGCCAGAGGTGCTGCCGTTCCTTTAAAACCTACAGGATTGATCAGCTCTCCCAATACTTTTCCATAATAACTTTCTTTCGCCTGCGGAGAAAACTGTGCATACATCGCTTTATCTTCCGGAGTGAAATAGTTGTACAGATCCAGCGCAAAGAAAGGTCCCCACCAGGTATTTTTATTGTCACTCACTACCTTTTTAAGGGTTTCACCTGCAAGTTTGAAAAATGCGCCCTCATCAGACTCCAGTTTTTTCCAGGCCTCAGAGGCCATGATAGATTTCGCTAAAACCGTGTCCTTCATTTTATAGGCTTCATTCCTTTTCCCGGTTACTTCCTTGTTGGCTTCCTGGTTAGCCATGAAAAGTGAATCGAGCATCGCTTTCGGAGCTTTCTTTTTCAGGTATAAGGTATGGGCATCACTTCCTTTTACTTTAAAATCACCGAAATCATAATATTGACTTCCGGCATCACCTGTTAACTTCGCTGTTCCGTTCACTGTGATATGGGCACTTTGCACCATAACAGCCCCGGCACCAGGAAATGCTTCTGCCTGAATGTAAAAAAGACGCGGTGAGGAAACCGTACCCTTAAAGGTGAATTTGCCTTTAATCACGGTAGCCTTTGCCACAGGTTTCTCATCTGAATGGGTAGCCCCAGGAACAAGAATTAACTTTGTTCCCTCAGGAAGGCCTTTAATGGTACCACTTAAGGTAAATGGTGCCGGTGCAGCAGCCATCACCATAGTGGTAAAGACTGTGCAAAGCATCATTATAAAAATCATTTTAAATTTCAGTTTCATAGCTGTTTGTTTATTGCTGAGGTTTTTTAGTGTAGGTAAGGGTTTATTTGTCAACATTCTGTTGAATGGTTCCATTTCCAGGATTTTTTACAGCCCCCAGTGGGAATGGCATTGTCCACAAATGTGAACCTGGCGAAAGTGACAGTGCTTTTCCATTTTCTGTTTTGGTTCGTGTGGTTGCATATTCCGGGTCTTTATTCAAACGACGCGCATCAGCAAAAGGCACAATAGACATGATCATTTCATTCGCTTTGGTCCGCTGGATCAGTTTTACGGCCTGTTGTGTGGTGGTAGCAGTTAAAGGGCTATAGTTCGCTGCAAAAACCCGGGTCACCCGAACGGCATTTAAGGTAGCCATGGCACCGGAAACATCATTCAGACGGGCCTGGCATTCCGCTTTGATGAGGTATACTTCCGTAGTGGTTAAACCACCGGCATTAAAATAGCCTGTCGTAATACTGGTATAATAGGTATCCGCACCTACGGTTCTTAATTTCCAGCGGGAAGCAAACCTGGAATCCCCAGTTTCAAAACGGGTGGCACGGTCGGTACGCACAGCAGATTCACGACCTGCATAATTACTTTCCCCATGACGGAAATAGTAATTCTCTACGAAATTGAATCCCATCGGTGAAGTAGAATTGTTATAGACACCAGGCTCTTCAATCTGCGCTTTATTGGCTGCATAAAAAGCATTCCAGTCAAATAATTTATCGTTGTATTTCAATGCTTCATTGGCTGCTGCCAGGGCTTCAGTATATTTTCCCATCTGGAGAAAAATACGTGCTTTTAAGGCATTCGCCGACCCCAGGTTGGGATGCAATACCGTCGCACTTGTTGCCTTTAATACAGGCATGGCCTGATCTATATCCTGCAACATGAAATCATACAATTCCTTAATGCTGACCTGGGTATGGGGGGCACCGATATTTGCACTCAGGATTAGCGGCACAGACAATTTAGTCCCTGCATTTGCCTCTTCATACGTATCTGCATAATAGTTGGCAAGGATATAATAGTTAAATGCCCTTAGCACTTTCGCCTGACCAATAAGCTCATTGCGCTGCGCATCGGTTGCTTCCGTCGTTTCACTGGCATGCTCGATAATCAGGTTGCTTGTAGAGATTCCGGCATAACTGACATAATACGTAGATTCGTCATTGTTGTTCAATGTCACCCGGTTTGCAGTTTCATCCCAGTTATAGTTTGCTGTCCATAGCGGGTAATAGTTGAGATTAGCCACCGTTTCGAATTTATCATTCAGCAGCAGTCTGGCCTGGGTGACAAAAGTACGCTGATTTCCGTACTCATCACGGATCAGCGCCTCATAGTCTTCAAAAGTGGTGGGTATCTTTTGTCCCACCGGAAGCACATCCAGGAATTTTTTACATCCACTGAAGCCTATAAGTAAGGCCAGTGCTGAGATTTTTATCGTGTTTAAGAATAGTTTTCGTTTCATCAGAATATCTGTTTTATGAAGCTATCACCAGCATAGGTATTGCCTTTTGTAAGCGGTATGCCGATGGTTGCGTCAGTAAATATTTTTTCAGTTTCTTTAAATATCTTGTCATTTTGCCTTCTTCCTGCTGCCTCCGTTAACCGCATTGCTCCATCATTCCTGCAGCATGAAGTTTCATAGGCCGCTAGAAGTTCAGGTAGACTCCCCACACATAACTCGGCATATTGTATCCGTTTAACAGGTACTTGGCCGTGGAACTTTTAGCAATGGTGAATGCATTCTCCACGTTAAACTGGAACCTTACATTTTGCAGTCCCGCTCTTTTCGACATTTCCTGCGGCAGCTTATAAGCCAGGGAAATATTCCTAAGACGCAAGTGTGAAGCATCCAGCACATTGATATCTGCATTTTTATAAAGCAGGTAACTCTGACTGTCATATTCAGGATTTTCAGCAAAAAGAGCCCTTGGAATGTTTGTGTTTGCTTCGTCGCCCGGATTTTTCCACCTGTTCACGATATCTTTGTTTACGGATTCTATCACTGTGGTATATCCACCAAGCGCACTGTTGTAAGCATTATTCAGCAAGGGCAGGAAGGTATTCCTCATTTTATGGCCACCTTCAAAAGTCAGCAAAAATGAGAAAGTGAAATTTTTATAATCCAGCATACTGTTTACCGATCCACTGTATTTGGGCACTGTCGATCCGCTGTAGATGATCGACTCCAGTGTACCCGGCGTACTGGTTACCTTTTCACCGTTTTCATTGTAAACCTGCGGCAAACCTGTTTCACTTAAACCTGCCCATTTATAACTGTAAAGTGCATTATAGGGATTTCCAATGCGTGGATAAGCTTCAGGATAATCCAGTTGGAGGTAATAGACCGGAGCTTCAACATTGACATAGGTTACCTTGTTTTTGTTGAACGCATATTGTATCCCAAGGTTCCAGTTCAGGTCTTTGCTACGGATCACATCACCCGACAAGGCCAGTTCTATTCCATGATTCAGCATCTCTCCATTGTTGATGGTATAGGTGGAATAGCCAAAACCTTCCGTGGGGATACCCGTTGTACTGGCCAGTAAGTTCTTTCCCTCTTTACGGTAATAATCAATGGATCCCGACAAACGGCTATTCCATAAGGCAAAGTCCAGACCTCCATTCGTTGTTGTCGTACTTTCCCAGGAAAGTAATGGGTTAGGTCTGGTACCAATGGTTCCGGCTAAACCGCCAACGTTATTGTTCGGATTGTAATAGGCCGTCATGAATGGGGCGCTGTCCGTGTATACATTCCCTGCAATACCTCTGGATACACGGAGTTTCAGGTTATTTACCCAATCGGCATGAAAGAAGGATTCCCGGTGAATGTTCCAGCCGGCTCCCATCGACCATATCGGTGTCTTTTGGTATTCAGAACTGGTTCCCCATAAGTTGGAACGGTCCCAGCGGATACTCCCTGTGAATAGATATTTGTCTTCATAAGCATAACCCGCATTGGCATATAAAGAAACAAAGCGTTTATAACTGCTTCTTATATTCGCAACATCATTAGAAGAGAAATATCCGCTGCCCAGTAAATTACCCGGGTATCCTGCCAGTAAAGTCTGATTGAGCAGGCTAAAAGTTAAGGACTGGGGATCATAATTGTACAGAGACCTGGAATCATAATCCAGTTTTGTATTTCTGATCTCACTGCCCAAAATGGCCGTCAGGTTGTGTTTCTCTCCAAAGGTTTTGTCTATATTGGCCTGCTGGCGGAAGTTGTACGAACTGCTGAACTGGTTCTCGTTGTAGTTGATGTTTCCGTAAGGGAGATTAAATGTTGCCGTAGTCCCCGGATTACGTGAAGCAAAGCTATTTACCTTCGCACGTACCTCATAGGAATTTTTATTGTACAGCTGATTTAACCTGTTGGTGGTATATTCATACTGTACACTGGAGTTATAGGTTAACCAATCGGTAATCTTTGCCCCTAGTTTTATAAAGGACCTGGTATTGAACACCTTGCTTTTGCCAAGGTTCATCCCCTGCTCATCCAGCGGGTTGATATCCATATTGTACAGGCCATTGTTATTGATCTGCGTCATTGAATTTACAGACAATCGGGACTCTGCAGTGGAAATGAAGTTGCTGCCGTCAGCATTGACCAGGCGATCGTAAGGCAGGATGACATATCCAGGAGAAAGTGTACTGAAAGGCTGTGTATTCTCTTCATTATAAGACAGGTAAGTACTTAAATCCAGTGTCAGCCACTTATTGATTTTTGTCGTATTGTTTACGTTCAGACCAATATTCTCATCATTCGCATACTTGTCCTCACTCTTGTTGTTACGGTAGGTAACAGAGCTGTAGAAGGAATTTTTCTCCGTGGCATTGCCCACATTGATGTTGTATTGCTGATAAAAAGGATTACGCTTGCTGTATTTTTCTACATCATCATAATATTGATAACCTCCGGAAGCCAGCTGATTCAATTTGGCCGTAAGATCTGCCTGAGAAAGTGTTCCTGCATGATTTCTAAGCAGAGCATTGATCCCCTGACTTGGATAGGCCACATTATCCAGCAGACTTTGTGCATAAGCTGCAGCACCGGTTCCTGTCAGGTTCGGGTTATTTGCGGCCCATTCTTTTTCGAGATCAACGATATCCGCAGAACTCGTTAAATTGTCTGTATACTGGCGGTAAGGAGAAACGGTCAACGTACTGGAAACGGAAATCTGAGGTTTTCCGATTTTTGCTTTTTTGGTGACAATTACAATTACGCCATTGGCTGCACGTGCCCCATAAATAGATGCAGCTGCAGCATCCTTCAACACGGTAATGCTGGCAATATCTTCCAGGTTGAGGCCTGGAATTCCGGTTGTGGTGCCTCCTGTCGACACATAATTACTATTTTCTACCGGGAAACCATCGATAACATACAAGGGTGTAGTCACTCCGCCACTCATGGTTGTGGTACCACGGATTAAGCCATTGTTGTATCCCGGAATTCTTCCTTCCAGCAGGGATTCCATGTTACTTAAGCGTTGCTGTTCCAGTTGTTTTGCCGAAATATTGGAAAATGAACCTGTGACACGTTCTTTTGGCAGTGTTTGATATCCGGTGGAGACCACCACCTCATTCAGCTGACCCGTTTGAACGGTGAGTGAGATATTTCCCAAATTGGCTGCAGCCTTTATTTCTTTCGTTTCATAGCCCAGAAAGGAGATCACCAGGATGGCATCTTCATCTACATTGCTTACTGTGAACTCCCCATCGGTATTGGTTAACACCTGTTTCTTCAGCCCTTTTACCCTTATCGTTGCTCCGGGAAGGGGAAGATTGTTTTCGTCCAGTACTTTACCGCTAACATCAATCGACTGAAATCGCCTGATCACATTCTCCAGGAAAGTAGGTTCCTTCTTTTTAACGAGTACTGATTTATTTTTAATGCTGAATTCAAGTGGCTGGTTTTCAAAAAGCTGATCCAGTACCTCTTTTAATTCCGCATTTTTCACTTCAATATTTACCTTATTGGCATTTTTCAGGATAGAACCGGGAATCACAAAATCGTATCCCGTCTGATCACTGATCCGGTCAAAAATGACGAACAGTTCCGCATTTTTTGCCGACAAAGTAATCTTCTGCGCGAAGGTTGTTCCGGCGCTGACTTGCATAAAAAATGCGAGCAAGAGAAAAGTGGTTAGCTTCATGAATCTCCATAGGTTATACTGCGCGCTGGAATAGCGCACGAGTTTAGTGCAAATTTGGTACATTTGTTAAGTTCGGTTATTGCTTTAGGCCTTGTATTTTCGAGATCGCGGCTTTCAGCGGTGAGTTGATAATTTTGTTGACTTGACCATCCTTACATGACCAGTTCGATTGGCGTCGAACTGGTATTTTATATTTTCCAGCATCATTTGGTTCAAAGAAGCCCTGTAAATACGTAGTCTGGCACCTGTTTCGGGTAGCTCTTTATTGCATTACGGTCACCCTCCTTCCTTCTACTTTAAACTTTAATGATTCAGAATAGCTCAGCATTTTCAACACTTCGCTGATATTTTTATTTCTTGAAATGTTCCCGCTAAAGGTCTCTACGGGTATTTTACCTTCATAGATCACATCAATATTGTACCACCTGCTGATTTTCAGCATAATACTTTCAATGCTTTCTGCCTGAAAACGGAAGTAGCCATTTTTCCAGGCCATATTTTGCTTGATATCTGCACCGGAAATAAGCAGCTGGTCATCTTTACCCAGTACCGACTGCTGGCCTGGTTTGATGAGCCGGCTGGCTTTTTCTTTATTGATGACACGAAGACTTCCCTCCAGGAGTGTTGTCGTCGTTTTGTCCTGTTCTTGATCATCATTAAGGTTAAAATGGGTTCCCAATACCTCTATTTCCTGGCGCTGGGTTTTAACGATAAAAGGATGTTTCCTGTCTTTCGCAATTTCAAAATAGGCTTCTCCGCTAAGCTGTACTTCGCGAACCGCAGCATCTGCAAAAGAGGCAGGAAAGGTAATGGAGGAGGCCGCATTTAACCACACCTCACTCTGATCAGGAAGTCTGAGCCGATAGGTTTCTCCCCTGGCAGTAGACAAGGTATTCTTATTTGTCCCAGCAGCATTTCCCTGCTTGCCTACACTATAGATCACCTGTCCATCCGCTGTTTTTGTAATGACCACCCCAGCCTCTTTGGCAAGCTGACCATTCCCTGCATCGGATAAAACAATCTTCTTTCCATCTTGCAAAGTAAGCGTTGCAGAGTTTTTTCCCGGAGCAACATCATTGATGATGATGTTCGCCAGCTTTTGCTTCGGTGTTTCTTTCTGAAAGTAGAGGATTGCAGCAGCAACCAGTACCAGCACGGCAGCAGCAACAGTAAATTTACGCCATAAGGGGTAAGTTGTTTTCTGAACTAAAGGCTGGGCAACTGACTCCTCTCCTATCTTTTCTTTCAGATCCGACCACTTTCGGTCGGTATCAAATGATTGGTACAGGGTGAATACCTCGGCAGATTCCGCCCAGGTTGAACGCAGTTCTTCCAATAACGCTTGTTCTTCAGTACTGAGGTCATCAGACAATCGCGAATTGTTCTCCAGTCTGTCTAAGACTTTATTCCAGTCAGGAGTAAAAGGTTTTGGGTTTTCGTCCATAATTAATATACTGTCGTATGCATATTAAAAACGGGTGACAGAAACAGTAATATTTTTTGAAATATTTATAAAAAATCTGGGGAAGGCAAACGAAAAAAAGCATCAAGTCAGCTAAAATCCCCTCACAACCTATGAATAAACCATAAAAACAGCAAAAACAAGAGTAAAGCCATGCCCCTGATCGCTGCATAAGCTCTTTTAAGTTGTGTTTTTACCGTATTGATAGAAATCTGTTGTTTTTCCGCGATCTGGGCATAACTTAATTTATCCACCGCATGCATGATAAAGATATTTCTCCTGTTTTCAGGTAAGGTATGGATCAATTCTACGATTTTAAGGTAGCGCTGGTGCTGCCTATCCACCTGATCCGGCTCCGGCTCAGCTCCTTCTTCTATTTCGAGCTTCAAAAACTGGTGACTTCCCTTTTCGGCAACCGCATTTTTACGGATGAGGTCTATACTTTTATATTTAATGGCCCTGCGGGCATACCCCTCAAAACTGGAAGTCAATTTAATGGTATGGCGCCTTTGCCAGAAATCGATGAAAAAATCCTGGACCACATCTTCTGCAAGATACTGATCCTGAACATAATCCATAGCCACCATACACAAGAACTTATGGTTCCTGCGAAAGAGTATTTCAAATTCATCGATGTTGAGTATGGTGCCTTCTTGCCCCTCCATTAACCAAATATATAAATATAGTCAATCAGTAGCGGATTGTATGTCAAAAAAATGCCCTTCAGCGTTTAAACTGAAGGGCATGGTACAGTTAAGCCCTGAAGAAGATAAGGCTATTTCGCCTTAACCGTTTCAGGCAGGTGTACAAACCTGATGTAGTTCTTACCGGTAAGGTATTTCCGGGCTATCTCTTTTACGCCTTCGGGAGTAATTCCCCTGATCAGTTCAGTATAGGTAGAGATTTGATCCAAAGGTTCTTCATTCGTCAGCTGTCCGCTAAGGTAATCCAGCCAGAATTCATTGGTCTTCATGGTGGTTTCCATCGTATGTAAATCTTCCGCCTTGAACTTATCGATATTTTCCGCTGCAGGACCATCTTTCTTCAGCTTCTCCAGCTCATCTACAGCCGAGGCAATCAGCTTTTCTACATTGGCAGGTGCACAGCCAAAGGAAATAGACAGGCTGTAACGGCCATCAGGAAGTTTAGTGGTGCTGACGTCAGCAGATGGTGTATACACACCACTTTCTTCTTCACGGAGTCTTTCCAGTAAACGGATTTCCAATGCTTCTTTTAGCGCCTGCATCTTGAGGTCACTTTCAAAATCATAGTCAAACTTCCCGGAAAACACCAGGTAAACAGTGGCTTTATCTTCTTTTCCTTTGTAAATTGTTTTGGAAATTACCCCTTCCGGGATATGAATATGGAGGTCTTTTGCTGTTTCCTTCGTTCCGTTCGCCGGAAGGGATGCGATATATTTTTCCAGGTATGGTTTTAGTTTTACCTCATCAATGCTCCCTACAAAAACGAAGTTCATCCCTGTTACATTTGCAAACCTTTCCTTGTAAATAGCAAATGCCCGGTCAAGATCAATCTGTTCAATTTTTTCCAGGTCAACCGGGGTACGGCGGATATGATAATTCCCCAGAACGGAACTTACCGTATCGCCAAAAACTGTAGCAGGATCATCATCTTTATTCACCTGGCCCGCTTTTGCATTGGCAATGATCCCTTTGAAGATCTCTGCATCTTTACGTGGTGCTGTAGCATAGGCATAGAGCAAACTGAAAGCACTTTCCATATCCTTCGCATTGGTACTCCCGATAAATCCCTGCGTACGCTCGTTGATATAGGGGCCAACTGATAGCTGCTTCCCCGAAAGATATTTATCCAGCTGACTGGCATTGTAGTTGCCAACCCCTCCCGAAGGGATAATTCCGGCGGCATTCATGGCACTTTGGTAATCAGCATCACTGTACAATGATGTTCCGCCATTGGTAAATGCATGAAAGATGATCTGGTCATTTTTAAAATTCGTTTTCTTCAGGACCACGTTGACGCCATTGCTCAGCGTAAGGAAAGTAAGTCCTGCCTTGTCATTCCGCTCTTCTTTTACAATTTTTCCGGCAACCGGTGCATGGGCCAGCAAAGGTAAATTGCTTACCTCATCTTTAAAAGGGTCGATTTTCTCGTTGTTGACTTCCTTCATCCAGGTTAAAATGGTTGCTTCAGCCGGAAGAGCAGATTTATCTTTTTCCGGTCCCATCACAATGATATCCCTGTCTGTTTCCCTGATATATTCTTTCATCACGGCATTGACTTCTGCAAGGGTGATGGCGGGAATAAACCTGCCGACCATTTCATTCTGTTTGATCAATCCCGGAGTAGCCCATTGGTACAGGAAGTGACTCAGGTAAGCACTCACATAAGTGTCGGAAGTTCTTTTGTCTTTTTCCTTCATGATGGCTTCCATGGAGTTCAGGTATTCCAGTTTGGCACGTTCCAGTTCTGTTTTGGTAAATCCGAAAAGCTGTGCCCGGCGTGTTTCCCTCCAGGCAGCCTTAAATCCATTCTCCAGTTCTCCGGGCCTTCCGGCTACTGAGAGCGTAAAGGCATCCAGTCCGGCCATGATGCCGCCAATCTCAGCACCCCCCTCCAGATAAGGAGGGTTGGCCTGTCTGGATAATTCCATGTAACGGTTACTTAGCATTCCATTGAACAGGTTCCTGACCAGTGAAGCCCGGTAGTCACTTTCCGTTTTGACTTCTTTCTCTTTATGTTTAGCCAGTATTTGCACTACGGTGCTGGTCATTTCTTTATCCGTTACCATCAAAAACTGATTTTTTCCTGTGAGGGAAGAGGTGTATTTTACCCTTTCTTTCTCTTTTGCAGGGTTTTTCAGGTCGGCAAACTTTTGCTTTACCTCCTGCTCCATTTTTGCCACATCGATATCCCCCACAATGATAATGGCCTGCAGGTTGGGCCGGTACCAGGTATGGTAATAGTTGCGGATGACTTCCGGTTTAAAGTTCATCACCACGGCGGCTGTTCCGATAGGCAAACGGGAAGCATAACGCGAGTTGTTCAGGATCACCGGAAGCGTTAATTTCTGCATGCGTTCGGAAGCGCCTTTGCCCAGCCTGTCTTCCTCCATGATCACCCCACGCTCTTTTTCAATTTCCGAGGTTTCCAGCGTAACGCCCTGTGCCCAGTCGCGCATGATCTGCAATCCGTTTTTTACTACCTCCGGATCTTCTGTAGGCAGCGGCAACTGGTAAACAGTTTCATCAAAACTGGTATAGGCATTTAAATCGGCACCAAAACGTACACCTGATTTCTGCAGGTAACTGATCAGCTCGCTTTTAGGGAAGTGTTCCGTTCCGTTGAAGCTCATGTGTTCCAGGAAATGTGAAAGTCCCTGTTCTTCCTCTGTTTCCAGAATAGATCCTACCTTATTGGCCAGGTACATCACTACCCTGTGCTCAGGTTCGTTATTGCGGCGAATGTAATAGCTGAAACCATTGGGCAGTTTGCCTGTCCGCACAGAGGGATCCAGCGGGATCAGTGTTGAAAGCTGCGGATGGACCTGACGGACAGTGGCCTTGTGTTTAGCCGTTTTTTGTTGTGCTGCTCCAAGCAGAGGCAGGAAAGATCCTGCGATGAGCAGGCCGGTGATAATTTCGTAGGATTTCATTTGTGTAATCGGGTGTATAATTTTTGTCTAAAAACAGTTCAGCAGCGAGCTGTGTAATCCTGTTTTTATAGGTATGGTTTGGTTTGTACGGTAATATTCGGCGGGTGTTTATTTTCCCTGGAGCAGCACTTCAGTAAGTTTACGTTCCAGCGCTTCTCCCCTCAGGTTCTTTGCAATAATTTTTCCGTCCGGACCAATCAGGAAATTGGCTGGGATGGCCGTTACATCAAACAGTTTATTTATTTTATTGTCATTGTCCAGCACATTTGGCCAGGATAATTTGTCTTCGCGCAGCGCGATGATCCAGGAGCTCCTGTTAAAATCTGAGGAGATCCCAAGTACATTGAAATGATGTGCAGCGAACTTTTGGTTTGCAGCAACTACCGTAGGATTCTCCTGCCGGCAAGGCACACACCAGCTGGCCCAAAAATCGACAAGCACATATTTTCCACGGTAGGAAGACAGCGTGACCATATTCCCCAGGGAATCTGGCAGGGAAAATTCAGGCGCCTGCATTCCAATACTTACCTTTTGCGCACGCTGCAGGTCGGCTTTCAGTTTCTTGCCTATCGATGTCAGTTTCAGGGGAGCCTTGATCTGCTGGAATAATCCATTTGCCAGTTCATAAGTCATCCCATGCCTGAAAGATTCCGATAACAGGTATAAACTGAAATAGGTGGAGGGATGAATGGCGACGTACAAACTGTCTTCAGTTATTTTCACCCGGTCCAGGGAATCAGAGGTTTTTTCTATCCCCTTCATCTGCAGCTGGAGTGCTGCCCTGTTTTGGCTGCTGTCACCCAGGTGTTCCTCTACCTTGAAATAAGCAGATCTTACCTCAGTCAGGGCCAGGGTCAGTCCGGCTGTTTTGCTTTCATAAACTACCTTTTCTGCATTCAGCGGAGAACCACTAAGGATTGCGTTTGAAATATTTCCCAGCGGAAAGGAAACCTTAATGGCTCCCTTTTCAACAAACAGGTTATAGATCTTTCCTTCATCGGGACCTGCCTGATGATTTTTTCCCCTGGTTTTTATGGAATAGGAAAGTGCTGCCCATACCGGATCATTTACCCTGCCGGAGAAACTGAAGACTCCGTTTTTCAGCCATGCAGAATCCTGCAGCAGTTCAGTTCCCTGGTATCGGTCCAGGTGAACCATTACTTTGTCACTTGGCTTAACGCCGGTTATTTTGCCCTTCAAGGTATAATTGGGTGCCTTTACCTGTGCATAGGACAGGCTGCTGGCGACCGCCATTAAAATGACGAATATGAATTTGATTGAGGTATGATGTGATATGTTCATTTCAGTATATGTTTAATTGTAACCTGGGTTCTGTGTCAGGCGCGGATTATTTTGTATTTCTACCCTGGGTACCGGATATAAGGCGGCAGTGGGTTTCCATTTCGTGGGTTTATTTGCCGACATGACCTGGTCCAGCTCAGCAAGCCTGCGCAGGTTAAACCAGCGGTCGCCCCATTCAAAGCACAGCTCTACCCTTCTTTCCTGTTGTATAGCAGCCAGAACTGCCGCTTCAGGCTGTCCCGAAGCCAGGGCTCCCAGACCTGCACGGTTGCGGATGGTGTTTACATCCTGCAGTGCAGCATCCAGTTGTCCAAGGCGTGCCAGGGCCTCTGCACGAATCAGGTATTGCTCAGCCAGTCGAAATACCACCGTATATTCTTTGTACGCTGGATTTTCTTCTGTAAGCCTGTATTTATACACCTGGTATCCGCCAGTTTCCCCGGTATTGGAGGTGATGTAATTCCATCTCCTTTTGTCCCCTTCCTCGAAGGCATCAATGAGGGAATTTCCGCCTTCATCTGCTACTGCAACAGAAGCAAAGTCACCCAGGGTACTGGTTCCTATAGAAGTTCCTGTATCATTCCATATCTGAAGAATTGATTCTTTGTTGTCACTATGAAAAATATCCGTTACCGCATCGTCAGCACTGGTTCCCTCCATCATTCCGAGGGTATATTGTGACGGGTTACCGATAATTTCTGCTGCCTTCCGACTGGCATTATTCCATTCTCCGGTATATAAATACACCCTGGCCAGCAATGCCTTCACTGCCCATTTATTCGCCCTGACACGACCGGCAGTCGGATAGTTATCCCCCAGATGGTTCTCGGCCTTCAGCAGGTCGGCTATGATTTGCGCATAAACTTCTGTGACCGGCGTACGGGGGAAATCTTTGGTTTCTTTGTACGAAGTACTGGTCACCAATGGCACACTGCCATAAAAATTGACCAGGTAGAAATAAGAAAAGGCACGCATAAAAAGTGCTTCTCCGGTAACCTTTTCCTTTCCGGCGGTTGTCATGCCGGAGGAAGCGGAAACCCCTTCGATAATTGAATTTGCCGTATAGATGACATTGTAATATTCTGACCAATAGGAATGGGTAACAGAGTTTACGGGATCGATATTGTTATTGTACATGTTCAGGAATGAATCGTCAAAAGACATTGCCCCTGGTTTCAGTTCGTCGGAAGAAAGCCCTGTCGCTACAGGTATGTTGAATAAATTGCTGTTACTGGCCCATTTAAAATACATGCCGACCACTACACTATCGGCAGATTTATCATTGGCATATACTTGTGCGGCTGTCCTGATGAATTCAGGTTTTACTTCTAATATTTTCTTACATGATGTTGTGCTGAGCACAATTAATATCAATAAGAAGGCTATGCGGAGTAGGATATATCTCATTGTATAATTTTAAAAAGTTGTTCTTAAACCAAAGGTAAATGACCGCAGCACAGGCATGCTGAGACCGGTCTCAGGATCCATTCCTGGATAGCTCGTCAGGGTAAACAGGTTGTTCCCCATGGCATATACCCGCAGGTTTTTCATGCCCAGTTTTCCTGCCTGTTTTTCCGGGAAGCTATATCCCAGGGAAACATTTGAAAGCCTGATGTAGGAAGTATTGTAGGTGGTCGCCAGACTCGAATTGTACATAGAAATCAGGGAAACATCTGTAGTGTAGGCCATGCGCGTTCCCGGATTTTCCGGGCTTTGCCATCTGTTGAGTACCTCGACCGACTGGTTACTCATATTGGCACCGGGGTTCAGGTAGAGTGCACTGTTCCTTCCGCTCTTTTTAAAGCTGAAGAAAACATCCAGATCAAATCCCTTGTAAGAGAAACTGTTGTTGAAACCACCATAAAATGTTGGCAGCAGGCTATTGAAGGGGACATAATCAAATGGATATTCTACAGCACCATTTCCGTCAACATCCCTGAATACAGGCTTACCCGTTTGAGGATCAATATTCAGGAAATCGTATCCCCACAACAGGGATAAGGATTTACCCAGGGCATAGGTAGTGTTGTAGGAAGACGTGGCCAGATCAGGGAAGGCAAGCAGTTTATTTCTTGCCAGACTGAGGTTGAAGCTGGATGTCCAGCTAAAATCTTTATGTTTGATCTGCGAAGTGTTCAGCATAAATTCCCATCCGCTGTTCTGTATCAGTGCATTCATATTTTGATTTACACTGCCCACACCTGCCTGTGAACCGAGGGGATAGTCGATCAGCTGATTATCTGAACGGTTACGGTAATAATTTACGGTAAGCATTACCGCATCGTTCAGAAAACCAAGCTCTATGGCAGCTTCCAGCTTTTTGTTTTCTTCCCATTGATAATCCCTGTTGAAAAGATTTTGAGGAGTAAGACCAAGCCCCTGATATTTGGCATAGGTTTTTATGTAGTTAACAAAATAACTGTAATCCCCTATATTATCATTTCCTGTGAGTCCGTAACTTCCTCTCAGTTTTCCCATACTTAAAAATGGAACTGCCGATTTTATCCATTCGCGTTCCGAAAAAATCCAGGCTGCACCGAGCGACCAGAAGTTACCAAACTGTTTACCTGGTGCAAAACGCGAGGAGCCGTCACGTCTTAATGTCGCATTCAGAAAAAATTCATTCTGATATTCATACCCTATACGCGTAAAAGCAGAAAGGAAACGATACTGACTTCCCAGTTGTGTGGTATCAGAAATCCGGGCGGCCGACACATTGCCGAGCTGGGTATCGTCCGAATAGCCATAGGCATTGATGGCATAATCAGATGACCTGTTATCAATATAGGTACCTCCCAGTAATGCCCGGAAGGTACTGTTCCCTTTATGAAGCACATAATCTGCCTGCGGCTCAAAAGTGAAGGAATTGTTTTTGTTATTTACATAATTTGTTCGTCCGCTGGGCTCAAAAGAATTCGGGTCCTGGGCAGCTATAGGGGTTAACATCATTTGCCTGATCCGCAGATCAGTATAACCCATACTGGCTTTCAGCGTCAGGTCGGGCAGGACTTTGTACCCCGCAACAAAATTAGTGATATAACTTTTGGACTTGCTTTCCAGCGTGGTTAAAGAAGTGGCTATCGGATTGTCCACCGTCCAGTTTAAAGAACCATCCTCATTATATAAAGAGTAATTGGGTGGCAGACTGTAAAAACTACCGGGATCAAGGGCAATAGCGCTATTCTTGTCACCCGCATAACTGAGGGACAAGGCAAGATTCAGTTTATTATTTTTTGAATTGTGGTCCGCATTGAACCTTACATTTCCATTTTTAAGTCCGTCCCTGGTATTGTATACGGTTTTCTCATTTCTGTATCCTCCGCCCAGCAGAAAACGGGTCTGATTACTCCCGCCAGAAATATTCAGCTCTGCATTCTGCGTTACCGCAGTTTTGTTAAAAAACTCTTTCTGCCAGTTGGTATATTTCGTCTGACTCCACCTGGTTAAATCAGGGTAGGCATCTTCGGTGATTTCTACACCATCATTTATTGCCGCCTGTCTCCGCATGTCCAGGTATTGTTCCGTATTCAGCATATCCATATCATGTGGAATCTTGGCCACAGAAGTATATACATCGGCTCCAATCTGTACCTGTCCGGCTTTTCCTCTTTTTGTGGTAATAAGGATTACGCCATTGGCTCCCCTCGCCCCATAAATAGCAGTAGCGTCAGCATCTTTCAGGATCTCAATATTTGCAATAGAATTGGGATCGATACTTTTAAAAGGACTTTCACTTGATCCTGAGGTCAACACCCCAATATTGGTTAAACCAGCAATGGAACTGGAAGTAAAAGGTACCCCATCTACAATATACAGCGGGGTCCTTGCCTTTCCTGCAGTATTCAGCGTATTGATGCCCCTGATCTGTACGTTGGTTTGCGCTCCCGGCAGGCCACTGTTATTGGTTATCAATAGCCCTGCCGCCCTGCCCTGGAGGGCCGCGATAGGGTCAGATGTTGGTGTTTTCTCCAATACGGCCGCATCTATAGAAACGGTAGATCCGGAATTTGTTCTTTGGGAGGTTTTCTGTCCATAAGCCAGCACCCGCACTTCATCCAGCGCATTGGTACTTACCTTCAGCTCAATATTGAGCAGGCCCTGAACATCTGCAACACGAATTTTCTGCTGCTGGTAGCCAATATAACTGATGACCAGGACATCTTCCTTTTCCAGTCCCTGGATATAAAAACTGCCATCTTCCTTGGTCCGGCTCACCTGGCGTGTTCTTTCCACCAGGATGGACACTCCCGATAAAGGCCCCTGGTCGACCTTCACCACTCCCCTGACTTCAGTTTTTGGGATGAACATGGTGATGATTTTGTCGGCCATAGACTTTTCTTTCTTCCGGATAATGACCGACTGATCTTCTATCGTATAACTAAAAGGTAGGTTGGCCAGGCATTTTTCCAGCACCTCTTCCAGTGGGGTATTTCTGAAACCTGCATCAATTTTTACGGTTTGAAAAAGCTGGTCAGACGAGGCTATGACATTGTAACCGGTCTGCTTTCTGATCTCTCCGAAAATTTGTTTGAGGCTGGTATTTTTCTGCTCAAAAGTAACCTTTTGGGCAAATCCGCCTGCACTCACATGAAGCAGCGTTGTCATGAGTACAAGAATCGTTAACTTCATGATAAGCAATAATTTATAAAGGCAGCGCGGAGGCTTGCATAAAATCTTAGTATAATTTTTATACATTTGGTTTCTGTTAAAATTGAATTGATTCGTTTTCCCGATAAAATGTAGGTTTTAGCAAAATACAGCCAGGGATGTTCCACCATCCCTGGTTATTTATTCCTGAAATATCAGTATGCTAAAAGCCTTCTGTTTTGGATTCCTGCCTAAGGATCGTGCTGCTGGTTCTTCATGTGGATTGGTTGGGTTTAGTGATTGATTGATGATAAATTGATATTCGTATTTTTAATGCTGTTATTGGTCTACCAGCACTTTATTTCCGGTAATTTCGAACTCCACATCCCTGGTCTTCGCCAGCAGGCTTAAGACTTTAGAGAGATGGTCATACTTGGTAATGGTGCCAAAAAATTTCTTTTTCCTGATGTCCTGATCTTTGTAAACGATCTCCACATTGTACCATCTGGCAATCCGGGAAAGGATATTTTCCAGCGGTTCATCATTGAACATAAAGTACCCCTGCGTCCAGGCAATGGCCTCATCCGTATTGACAGCAACGATCTGTTCCCTTGCGTCCGAGCGTACAAACTGCTGGTTCGGTTTCAGTAAGCGGTTGTTGATTTTTACACTGCCTTCAAGGAGGGTGGTTTTGGCCAGGGCATCATCTGCATAAGCAGAAATATTAAAGTGTGTGCCCAGTACTTCTACCGTTTGTCCCTTGCTGTACACGACGAAGGGATGGGCTTTATCTTTTGATACTTCGAAATAGGCTTCTCCGGTCAATTCCACCTTGCGGCTGTCGGAACCAAGGAAAGAAGAAGGATATTGAAGAGAAGAGGCTGCATTTAACAAAACCTTTGTTCCGTCAGGTAAACGTACTTCATAGTTTTGTCCCCTGGAGGTAGACAAAGTATTCATCCGATTGTTCATGGCTACCCCCTGGTCGGCCAGCTCATAAACAATCTGTCCGTCCGCCGTCTTGCGGATAACCACTCCCTGTTCTTCGGCGAGGTCCCCTTTTCGGGCATCAGACAATACGATTACTTTTCCGTCGGCCAGGGTAAGGGTCGCATTGGTATTTCCGGGACCGATATCTTTGGTATAGACTACCTGTTCAGGATGGGCAAGGGTATTCCTATAAAACAGGCCGGCACCCAGGGCGATCAGTAAAGCGGCCGCAACGGATATCTTTTTCCATAGCGCAAATCTGCGCTGCTCTGGGAAGGAAAGGGTATTTTCTTCTGTTATATTTTTTATGCCATGGGCAGAAGACAGTCTCGCCCAGATCTCATCGCGGAGCTGAAGGTCGTCAATAGCCTCTTCGTTATATTTTACCGACCTTGCCGCAAAAATGTACAAATATTCAACAATTTCCTTCTCCTCCGGAGTACAAAGTCCCTGTTGGTATTTTTTAAGCAATTTTTCCTGCGCGAGCTGCTGATTTTCCATCTTTGATTTCCGTTATTATGGCCAATTGCAGGTATAACAACTCAAAAAGGGGCAGGTAGTAGACAGAATTAAAAAAAAGTTAAGAAAACAGGAAATGAATCGCCCATTTTGCGCTTAAGTATCCGCAGGGCATTATTTATTTGCTTTTTTACAGTCTTATCAGAAATATTTAACTGCTCAGCGATTTCTTTATGCGTCTTATGCGCCTTCCGGCTCAATTCGAACACCTCACGCATTTTAGGGGGCAAACTGCTCAGTCCTTCTTCGATCAGTCGTGCCAGGTCCTGTTCCCTTACTTTGCGGTCAGGTAACTGTGAAGGATCATGAATGGCCATTTCTGCCTGTGCCAGATATTTCGCTGCGATCCTGAAATGTTTGAGACGATTTAGTATCCTGTTCCGGGTAATGGTATAGAGGAATGCTGGTAAAGGAGGATGGATGGGATTGTCGTCTGATCTCGACCATAATGCAGTGAATACTTCCTGGATGACATCCTTCGCCTCTTCCTCATCGTTCAGCATGTGGTTGGCATGGCGGAAGAGCAACTGCCAGTAACGGTCATAGATCACTTCAAAGGCCTGTTTGTTTCCTGAATTAAATGCTTTTAAAAGATCGTCATCGCTTTCATGAATTAATCCTGCCATGTTCAAAAGTAATAAATAAATCGTATTTCAGTCAATAATTCCAGTCGCGCAACCGCCTCAAGGTTCATTTTAATCAGCGTCATGACACCATTCCCATCAATATCTTTAAAAAGCATTTATACCCTCTGAAATATAAGGACAATTCTGAGCAATAACTGGTTGTTTACACTAAAAGATATCAGCATACACAAAAAAGCCTCCGGATATTCGGTTTGAATTTCCGGAGGCTGTTATCTAAAAGCCTGAATGGAATCCTAAATGGCTAAGGTATCAAATATCTCTCCCCTGCTTAAACGGTTATTCACTTTTGCAATCACCTCTACTTTCGCCTTCAGACAAAGGGCATGGTCAGACAGGCGATAAATATCCTGGAAGAATACCAGCTTCAGTCCTTCCCGGGCTGTCCACAGTTTTACCGAAAATAAATCCCTGCTGGTCAGCGAGTTCTTAAAATCCATTTCTATGCGGGACACCATGAGCAGAATACCCTGCTCAGTTAATTCCTTAAAAGAACCTGCTTTGGCTAAAAGATACTCGTGCCTGGCATGTTCCAGATAGTGCTGATAAACGGCATTGTTTACCACGCCCTGGAGATCGCACTCATAATCCCTTACCTTCAGCTGAATTTCAAATTTATACTCTTGCATAGGCTGCAAAGATGAGTATTGTATTTGTTAATCCCGAATCAATATCAAATTTACCGGCACTGAGATCAGAACCTGAAAGCTATATTTGCCATCACCTGACACGGGGCAAAAGGAACACCGTTGATGTCCCAGGCCTTTTCACTCGTCAGGTTATTCAACTTTGTGGTGAATGTCCATTTTTGCAGGTCATAAAAAACACTGGCATCAAACATGACATAAGAAGGGATAACAAATTTATTGGTTGCATCCCAAAACGAATCGGCAGCATAATTTGCCCCGGCGCCAAGCCCCAATCCTTTGGCCTTTCCCTGCAGCAACCTGTAGCTTACCCATGCATTGGCCATATCCTTCGGACTTAATCCACTGTAGTTTCCTGAATTGGCAGTTGCTTTAATGATTTTGTTTTCATTGTGTCCGTACCCCAGTATAAAATTCAGTCCGGGAACAGGATTCCCGATCACTTCCAGTTCGTACCCTTTACTTTTTTGTGAACCATCCTGAAAGGTATAAGGTCGTGGAATGCCATTAACCATCACTTGTTCTGTTCTCAGGGAATTGGACACCTCAATATGGTAATAACTTACTGTAGCACTGAGTTTGTGGTTAAACAAGTCAAATTTTGCCCCTCCCTCCCATTGGTTCGCCTGCTGGGCTTTGAAAGAAGCGGTAGTTCCATCCGGCTGGATGACCGGGGCGATGTTCTGAAATCCATTCATGTAATTCGCAAATAAGGCAATCCGGTCTTTTAAGGGCTGATAAACCAAGCCCAGTTTTGGCGACCAGGCGGTTTGTGCATACTTATTTAAAGTTGCGGCCTCATTTGTTTTTGTTCCCCTGTTATCAAGACGGTCAGCTCTTAGACTGAGCATGGTCAGCCACCTGTCGGTAATGTTAATGACATCAGATACATATACTGCATACTGATTCTGCGAACTTTTAACAACTTCTTTCTTGTCCTGGTTAACCAACTGGTTCATCTTATCCAATGAAAACTCAGCGATGGTATGGTTGATATCCACGACATCATAACTCACTGTCGGAAAAGTAGTGTAGCTATTCTTATTAAAATAAGCATCCAGGCCAATAAGAAGTCGGTGTTTGAGTCCGGCAGTTTTAAATTCCCCTGTAAAATTCTGTTGCAGATTAACAGACTCAAAATCTCTTGGACGGAAAACTGAGACAAGCCTGTTGATGGTATGATCGTCCAGCCAGTAAGAAAAGACATTGCTGTAGTCTGACCAATGTGTTCTGCTGTAAGCGATCTGGGAAACAGACTTCCATTGGTCATTGATTTTATATTCCGCCTGTGTATACACATTCGCCACTTTCTGTTTAATCATGGCATCATCGGTGGTCAGTGAGGTATGGTAATCCAGCGGTAAGTCCTTAAAATTTCGTGCAGTCTGACCTCCAAAAAGCGGATATGCAGGAGCTACCCTTCCGGATGCATAAAATTCAGCATCCATCAACAGCGTAAGTCTGTTGTTTACCTTATACACAAAAGAAGGGGCAACAACAACTGAACGGTTGACACCATAATCCTGGAAATTATCCTGGGTACCGGCAGCAGCATTCAGCCGGAATAAAACAGTTTTGCTTTCATTCAACGGCGTATTCAGGTCGGCCGTAATCCTGCCCATGTTGAAATTTCCGGCAGTAACACTAACCTCTCCTGCAGCCACTTCAAATGGCTTCTTGGTAATCCTGTTGGCCAATCCCCCAAAGTTGATCAGGCTGGATCCAAATAAAGTACCCGAAGGACCTTTCAAGACCTCAATCCTTTCGGTATTGACCGGATCAATTCCCGCATATTGCTGGGCTGCCATTCCGTTGCGCAAAAAACTTCCGGAATAAAAACCTCGCGATTTGATATAATGTCCTCCATTTAGTGCGGTGGTTGCCACAAGTCCAGGAACATTTTTAAAGGCCGTTTTATAGTCCGTGACCAGTTGTTCCTTCATCATTTCCTGTGAAATAATGGAGTATACCTGCGGATTTTCCAGGTTACCGATGGGCAGGCGGGCTACGGTCTCTGTTTCCTTCCTGGCAAATTTATTTAATGGACTTCCATTGACCTGGATTTCCAGCAGTTCATTTCTGGTTTCATGCAGGGTAAAATTTATACGAAGCGTTTCTCCGGTACCTAAAACGACTTTCCTTTCCTGATTGGCCAATCCGACCCTGCTGATCAGCAAAATGTATGAACCCGCTTTGAGTGAGCTGAATTCATACTTTCCTATGGCATCAGACGAAGTACTCCGGGTAGCTGTTCCCCTGAGTTTAATAGTGAGGTTATCAGCGGCCTTGCCGTCTGAAGTGATCACCTCTCCTGTTATTTTCCCATTATGCTGGGCATTAACATGCAAAAAGAAGGAACTGAATAAAAATAGAACGGGTAAAAATAGTTTCATGTATGATGGGTGTGTTTAAGGCGGCAAACCTAATATTATTATATTAGTAACAGTGTAATTTTATTGCTTGATTACCCAAAAAAAGCATTTTTTAATTGCGTCATGCCAAGTAAAACACAGACCTCCCTTATAATCATTCCCCAAAAAATAAGCTGTTTACTGAAGTACAGCAACAGCTTATTTTTTGAATTTGTTCCGGTTACCATGGGTTCAGGTAACTTTAGGACCGGTTCAGTGATATCCCCTCCAGGCGACTTACAAAAATATGGGCAATCAACTGCGCACGTTTCTTTGCCTCCTCAGCCACCGGGCCTGAGAAATTGTCATCCATAGTTTCCTCAAACAAGACCAGCCACTGATCAAAATGTGCCTGTCCGATAAGCAGCGGTACATGTTTAGCAAAAGGATTCCCGTTGAACCCGGGAACACTAAATAAAATGGAATCCCAGAAAGCATACATCTTCTCCAGATGCGGTTGCCAGTCGCCCGTTATTGCCTTGGAGAACACAGGCCCCAGCATTGGATCTATTCTCACTTTGTCATAAAAACCATCTACTACGATACGGATATCGTCCTTATTTTTAAGATCTTCCATTCATTACGACTTATCGTCCATCTCTAGCGCTCCTTTGGCAGCTGTTAATTTAGCATAAATCCCCTGAATAAAAAAGACCAGGCCACCATTCTATAAAAATAAACCCTCCAATTTTTCCAGCAGACTTTCCTGCTTCAGCCCGGTAGCAATAATTTTTCCGGAAGGATCAATTAAAAAGTTTTGCGGTATGCCCAGGATAGCATACTTTTTAGCCACCATACCGGAAGGATCAATCACATTCGTCCAGGTCAACCCATCCGTATGTACGGCTTTAAGCCAGGGTTCATTCTTTTTGTCCAGCGAAACACCCAGCACTTCAAAACCTTTATTTTTATAGGTATCATAAGCTTTTTTGACATTTGGGTTTTCCGAGCGGCAGGGCATACACCAGGAAGCCCAGAAATCTATCAGTACATATTTCCCCCGCATAGCCGACAGGGAAAATGATTTACCCGCAGTATCCAGTACCGAAAAATCGGGTGCCATCCTGCCTACTTCCGTCTTTTTCATCTCCTGTGCCCTGGCTTTGATTTGCATCACCTGCTCATTTCCCTTGTAATAAACAGGGTCGAGCAGTGCAACGGTTTCTTCTATTGCTGTGGAAGACATCGCCGCCAGCCGGGTATTTAAAATTTCCAGTCCCAGTACCGATTTGCTATTCAATTTCACCAGCCTGCTGATCTCAGTACTAATTTTCCGGTTGACCGAGTCCAGCTTTTCCTTATACTGAGCGGTACTCCAGCCCCGTTTTCCGGGATCCAGTTTCATTTCATAAAACAATCTACTCTGGCTATCATACAAAGGATTAATCGTTTTAACATAATACGTATAGGCATCATTCAATGCTGTACCTGAAGCCCATACACCGGCATAAAGTGTGCCTTCAATTTTTATTTCTCCATTCTCCAGATAAAGGGTCGCTACAGAAGAAAACACACCTTTCCTCCTGATAATGTACATTTTCGGCACAGACACCTGCGACCCCTTAAATGAAAAAATTCCGTTTTTACTCCTTACGCTATCTACATTCGTCAGCGTCTGTCCAACCAGCGTAAGGTACATCAGCCCATCAGGCATATTTTTAACATTTCCCCTGATTTCATACCCTTTTCCCATACTGCTCCCGCTGATTCCCAGCATCAGGCACAGGCCTATTATCAATTTCTTCATTTTATCTCTTCTTTAAATGGATAAGGCCATCCTGATTCTTTCCAAAGCATTTCATTTCTTCTGAATAAACCAGGATGGCTTTTTGTTATTGTATTTTACGTAACATCGACTTGATCACCCCGCCAACTTTATCGACCCTTCTGATCACTGCACCGTTTGCGGTCAGTGAAGAATTGATGATCAGCAGGCTGCCAGGAAATTCAGCATCCCCTGTATTTAGCCCCAGGGCCAGCTCATTTACACTTTTCGCATTGCTGTACGCATAACTGATTGCAGTGATCTCGGCATCATAGGTACTGATCGCATTGACCGCTACTGCACCCTGAGAAAGGGCATCAAGATTTAAGGCCTTCAGGCTTCTGCCGGTACCGATCAGTAAATAGGGATTGGTAGCATGGGCAGCAAAACACGAATTCGCTGTGACCACCCCATCCGGAAATTCATAAGCAGCCTGGGCCGTCCATTTTTCCAGACCGTTCACAAACTCAGAGTTCAATACATGCAGTACGTATTTCCCTGATGGTGTTTTGATCACAGACAGGGCTTTGGCCGAGGAACTCTGACCCATCCATACCGATTCACCGGCAACATTATTCGGATCGAATGCCGGGGTTGAGGTTTGCGCTAATGGCAATGGCGATACCACCGTAGAAAAACTAGCCCTGGCAAAACGTAAATACCTTTTGTTGAGCTGGTCATAAACCAAATAATAATCATACAATGGCCCTTTTGTATAATTTCCGGCCAGCTCGTATCCTTTGTTGTCCCCGTCGAGTGGAAACTCATAATTGGCATCATCGACGCTGTTATACCCCACATTCTTGGAGTATATCTTGCCTCCCGAGATCAGAAACAGGAAACGGTCGTTTGCAAATTGTTCTGCATTGATGGCCAGGGGCTCAAATCCGGGAGCCTTAAATTCCGTTTGGTAATATTTGATCCTGGCCAGTGTCGTTCCGTCAAGATCTACACTGTTTCCGGCTTTACAAAGTATAGCAATGCGGTTGACATCAAAATCATAAATCTGTTTGACGACAACAGCACCTGTGCCCAATGCCTCCCCATTGATGGTTTTGTACACGTCTTTGTACAATTCCCCTTCTCCTTCATAAGACAGAAAACTCAGGCCCGCCTGATGATTGCTCTCCGTTAAAAAGGCCCAGCCTGTTTGAAAAGGAGAAACAATGGTCAGTTTTGTACTTGTGGTATACCTGACATTGGTTTTATTGTTTTTAGCCTCGAAGACCAATACATGTGCTGCCGTAGCTTCATTGCTGAAAGTATAATTAAAATCTTTTGTCCGGCATAAGGTATCGCCTTCCATCATCCAGTTGAACGTAAGGTCAGCTTCGTCAATAGCAGTGGTTAAGGTTACGGGAATGGTTAGGCTGGTCTGAAGAAAAACACGGTAGGCATCAGCAATCCCCATGGTTTTTACCGGCTGAACCGGTGTATAGGTATAGTTTCCATCATCCTTCAGACAGGAAGCCAGGCATACGGTAACCAGTAGTAATAATATAAATCGTCTCATTTTTTCCTTGTTAAATTTTGAATTAATAAGCGGTACCCAGACTTAAAATCACTGAATTATTTAGCTCAGGATCATAAGGATCACCTTTTTCACTGCGCAGCCAATTTTTGAAAGAAAGTACGGATGACTTTGCCTTCGCCTCATTAATGGTCAGCACATTAAAGGTCAGGCCCATATAAGGCGCAACCGACCAGGGGTCTGTACCATCGCTTACCTGCATGTATTCCAGCCAGAGCAGGCATTTGAGATTAGAATAGGCACCCAGAATTCTCACATGCTGGGCAACCCACCATTCAGGTTTAATCAGCCTGTCGCTGACCAGCACTTTGGCAATAGGTTCCTGACCCGGTTTAAAGTTTTCATTGTCCTCAATCTTAAAAACAACTGCGTAGGTAGCGGTTTTCATCTTTGCCGTCCGCTTGAGTTTGATTTCAATATAACCTTCAGATTTTCCGGCCGGGATTTTCTGCTGGTCGGCCACAATCTCAAAATCTTCACCACGCAAAGCGGTAGTCAGGGAATCAACCACACTGACTTTAAAAGACCTGTCTTTGTCCGACAACCGTCCCGCAAATTTCACAGGGATCTGGAACACTTTTTCTGTTATATGCTCTGCACCGAAAGTAAATGTGAAAGAACGCTGAGGGTAAACCTGTGTACTTTCCTTGGTTAAATTGACGTACAAATAATTGTTGTCATCAAAAAACATCAGCGAATCTTTTTTACAGGAAGAAAGGGTAAGAAGCGCAGCAAGACAAATGACTATAAATTTTAGCTGTTTCATTAGCATATAATTGTTCTTTAAAGGTGATGAAGTGATCAGAAGCTTATTCATTGCTGTTTGTTAGCAAAAAGCTTCTGATGGTTTCATTAGCATATATTTTTCTTGTGATAAGTGGTGAAGCCATCATGGGCTTTTACACTTGGTTTCATGATGGCTTAGTTTGAAGGAATATTTCCGAATTCTTTTTCTGCCTCAGGTACCGGGAATACAAACTTTACCGGCCCTACAATCGGCTCTCCGAACCAGGAGAAGAAGGATGGAATATAAGTCTGATTTAACCGCTTGTAATTGAAAAAAGTCTGCCCTTCCAGAAAGGTTTCTTTTCTGAATTCTTTCACCATCAATGCTTTTAAATTCTGATCGCTGATATTATCGGCAATAGAGCGGTCGGCCGATAAATACCCCCTTCTGAAACGCAGCTCACGCATCAGGCTGACGGAAGTTGCTTTATTCCCTGCATCCAGTGCACATTCTGCCGCAATCAGGTACATCTCCCCCAGCCTCAGCATCGGCATCGTCTGTTTTTTTATGGTGCTGTAGGCGTTGACTTTCTGTTTATATTTTGCCGATACCGTTTTATTGCCATACGAATCTGCCGACATCTGGTACAGGTACCTGTAATCGTTGAGGTCATCAAAAACTGTTGCCGCATAACTGGATCCGCCACTTCCCACGCTATAAAAACCGGTCGCAAAATAAGACTGGTAATAGGTTTCCAGGTTACTGACATTCAGGGCAAAAATCAGCTCAGGCATAAATACCACATCAGGGCTGTCACCGGTTAAGGTGGTAGGGTCAACCCAGGAAAAAGGACCTTGTTCAATGACTTTTTTCGCATACAAAGCCGCATTGGCTTTATCGCCGGCATACATATAAATCCTGGCTTTTAAGGCCTGAACGGCCCAGTAATTAAAGCGGTACTGGCGGTTGGTGAGGAAATCATTTTTTGAGGAAGACGAATTCTCCAGTCCGATACTGAAAATGGGATCCACACTCAGCAGTGCTTCGGCTTCATTTAAATCACGGATCACCTTCGCCAGTACGGCCGATGAGCGGAGATGTTCGGAACGGATACGCTCATAATTTTCCACGTAGGGAATGGCAATGACCGTACTGTCCAGCGTATAAGCCGGAGCATACATTCTCAGCAAATCGAAGTGCATAAATGCGCGCAAGGCCAGCGATTCTCCTTTGATCAGTGCAAATTCCTGCGCGGAAAACAGCGATTTCTTCTCATCGATGGCTTTCAAGATACTGTTGTCATTGGCAACGGTATTGTACATTTTATTCCAGATTGCATCCATCACCGGCCTGTTTTCGGTAGAGGTGTAATTCCATGAAGTGAAGCCCCCATAGCTGAAATAATTATTGTAAGCAGCAGACTCAATGGCACCATAGGTTAACTGGTGGCCATACAGGGAATTGTCTACCATACCAGAGTAAATGCCAAATAACATCTGTTTAAACCCTGCAGCGGTGCTGATCAGTTCATCCCGGTCTTTCTCCGTATCCGGTTTTACATCCAGCCACTTCGTACAGGAAAAAAGAGTGGTCATTAATAAGAAAAGGAAAAATATTTTAAATAATCTCATGAGGATATGAATTAAAGATTAGTGCGTAAACCGATACTGAAACTACGTGCAAAAGGATAATCCAATCCACGCTCCCGCTGAACTGTAGAGAGGAAAAACAGGTCTGATGTGGTTAAGCTTAACCTCAGCGTTTCCAATCCCATTTTCTTTACTGTCTGTTTAGGAATCTCATATTGAAATGAGGCCGAGCCCAGGTTCAGGTAGGAATAATCCTGTACGAAACGCGAGCTTGCATAGGTATACGTAGAAGTCAGACGTGTCGTTAAATTGGCTTTAAAATTGACTTCATCGCCTGGTTTCTGCCAGGTATCGTACAGCACTCTTTTGTCTACGTTCTGGAACTTATTGGAATTCTCTACCTTGTCCACGAGCGTCTGGTTATAGACCTGACCTTTTAACTGATAGGCAAAGGTGAGGTTCATGTAGAAACCTTTATAGGCCGCATTGATTCCCATGGTTCCTCTCAGTTTCGGCTGTGTATCTCCAACGATGACCTTGTCATCTGCATTCCAGACCAGTGTAGGAACACCTGCTTTAGTCAGGAATAATTCCTGGCCGGTCATAGGATCTATTCCCAGCGATCTTACGGCATAAATAGCGGTAGAGGAAGCACCTTCTTCGTATCTGACCAGTAGTGTATGCGATGCTTTCTTGTAATCCGCATCACTCGAATAATTGGCCCTGTTGTCTGCATTGTCATTAAATGCTTTCAGCGCAGAAGAGATTGCAAGAATCTTATTGGTATTGCGCAATGCGGAAACATTAAAGGATACATTCAGGTCTTTACTTTTGAGCACAACCGCCCGCATACTGGCTTCAAAACCCCGGTTACTCATCTGTCCCAGGTTGGCCGTGATCGATTCAAAACCCATGGATGGCGGTGTAGTTACCGGCAATACCATGTGCTGCGTTTTATTGTTGTAATAGGAGGCATTAAAATCAAACCTGTCCAGGAAAGTAGTTTCAAAACCCACTTCCCTGTTCAGCGTGTTCTGCCAGCGCAGGTTTTCATTTCCCATGGCCAGCAGATAAGCTCCCAGATTGCCATCGTAACGGATACCTTTGTAATAGGTATAGATATCCTTAGCCTGATAAGGAGCAAAAGAAACGGAACCTGTTTCCCCCATACTGGCCCTGATTTTCAGCTTACTGATCTGTTTGATATGCTGCATGAAAGGTTCATTGTGGATGTTCCAGCCGGCACCAATGCTGTAGAAAGGAGCAGATTTGGTATTGGACCCAAACTGGGAAGAACCATCGAGGCGATAGGCAAAGTCGGCCAGAAACCTATTGTTATAGGTATAGTTCAGACTACCAAACGCACCGGCAAGCCTGGTTTTTCCGGAAACACTGGTTGGTGCACCTCCCAATTCATAACCTTTGGCGAAGGAAGGTTCAGGAGTATCGCCAGAACCGAATCCCTGCGCTACAAATCCGTATATCCTGCTGCTGTTTTCAGCCAGGTTGACCCCACCGGATACATTGATAAAATGTCCACCGTAGTTTTTATTGTAATTCAGGATTACGTTACCATTGTAACCTTCAGTCGTATTGTCCGTATACGTATATTTTCCACGGTCGTCAATGTCGGTAATGGTACCAAAATAACCGGCATAATCTACATAAGTGGAGGAATTTGGCGATAGAAAACTGGTGCTTTTCCCCGTATTGTGCGTATAGCTGAACTGTGTCCTGAAACGCAGTTCCGGTAAAATGGTCCAGTCCAGCGCAAAGTTATTGATGATATTGGTATAGCTGGCTTTATTGGTATTTCCAACAGTGGCCTCATAGACCGGATTTACCGGAACATTCGCATTCCCCCAGTTGTAATCAACACCACCGTAGGCATCGGGATGGGCATAATATTTATACAAACCACCATTCAGGTCATAGATAGGAAAAAAGCTATTCATGCTGGTATAGGTACTGAAACTGCCGTAGGGCGACTCCTGCTGGTTATTTTTATCTACCGTTAAGTTATTGGAGAAAAGAAGTTTATCGTTGAGGTTGTATTGCAGGTTAATACCAAGTCCGAGGGTTTTACGTGATGACTCTTTCATCACCCCTTTGTTTTCATTATACCTGGTGTTGAAACCATAACGCATCCTTTTGTCGCCCCCCATCAGGTTGATGGAATGTTTTTGTCCGATGGAATTGCGCAATGGCTGAGCGAGCCAATTGGTATTCACCCCTTCTGCAATCCACTGATTGATCATGTTGTATTGCGGCATCAAGGTTCCGTTGTCATTTCTGTACATATTGAACCGGTCATACAAGGCCATATTTTCTTTGGCATCCAACAGGTTATAATCACTGATATCAGGAAAATTAAAATCCATATCCAGGTTATAATTGATACTCAGTTCCCCCTCTTTCGGTTGTTTGGTTTTGATGACCACCACTCCATTGGCAGCCCTGGAACCATAAATAGCCGTTGCGGCAGCATCCTTTAAGACCGTGACAGATTCAATGCGGTACATATCCAGGTCAACAACAGCCTGTAGGGTAGTCTGATAGCCATCCAGGATAAAAGTGGGCAGATTCGGATCGCTCATTAAGCCCGATTTATCGACAGATTCAAAGCCCTGGAACTGGGACTCTCCCCTGAAACGGATTTTAGGCAAGGCATTCGGATCACTTCCCGCCTGGTTGTTTTCAATGAGGTTGACCGAGGGATCGATCAGGCTCAGGCTTTTCAGCAGATTCTGTGTCCCCATATTGATCAGTTCAAGTCCGGTCACTACCCGCGCATTACCGGTAAAACTGTCCTTATTCCTGTTGAAATAGCCGGTAACCACTACATCTTTGATGCTGTTGACATCTTCTTCCATCGCGAGATCAATGGTACTTTGTCCCTTGAACAGTACCTCAACCTTCTTTTTCCCGACATAGCTGAAAATCAATATACTTTCAGGATCGTCAATAGCGATGGCATAAAACCCCTTGGCGTCGGTCATTACTGCCTTTTTGGTTTCTTTGATCATCACACTTACACCTGAAAGGGGCTGACCGCCGACCTTATCGGTTACCTTTCCGGATACCCTGCTGGCTATACCGGCCGGTTGTAAAGTATACACCTGCGGTTTAATCACCACCGTATTCTGGTTAATGGTATAAGTTAAAGGTTGTCCCTCGAAGCATTGCTGCAGGACCTCATTCAGCATGGCCTGACGAACAGTTATGCTTACCGGTTTGGAATTCCTGATCAATTGAGGATTATACAGGAAATTGTAGCCGCTTTGTTTCCTGATCTGCTTGAAGATGGTTTCCAGGTTAGCATTTTTCTCATTCAGGTCAATTTTCTGTGCATAACCATGGGCTCCTGCCTGCAGGATCATAGTGACCATTAAGGCCATAAAAAGTTTCATGAACAGGAATTTTGGAGTAATAAATATCCATTCCGGCACAGCCGGAAGATGATTAAATTTCATACATTTGTTTGGTTTGGGTTTGTCTATGAGTTGATAACATTAATTTTCATTGGGTAACCCATTCTTTGATCAGGGGCGGTGCAACGCTCCTGATTCCTGGTACCCTTTGAATCAGATCGTAAAGTTTACTGCATAACGATAATTCTCCTTTCTTCAATTTTAAAGTGAACCATTTCTGTTAATTCTAATGTTTTTAAGACCTCGGATACGTGTTCAAACCTGGAGACATTCCCGGAGAAGACCACACCGGAGAAATTCCCGCGATAAATGATATCGACATTATACCAGCGCGCCAGTTTTCTCATGACACTTTCCAGATGCTCATTGTCAAACATGAAATAGCCATTTTTCCATGCTACGGCCTCTTCAAGGTCTGCCGTTCTGATATGTATCTGGTCAGAATGCTGATTCACCACGGCCTGCTGTCCGGGCCTGAGTATTTCTTTTCCGCTGCCTTTACTGATACTTACCGCACCTTCAAGTAAGGAGGTTTTCACCTGACCTTCCTCAGGATACCCCATAATATTGAAATGGGTACCCAGCACCGCCACTTCTACATCCGCTATTTTCACATGAAAGGGCTGTTGCTTATTTTTGGCGACTTCAAAATACCCTTCACCACTCAGCTCTACTGTTCTTTCCTTCCCGCCAAAAAAGGTGGGGAATTTAAGGGAAGACCCGGCATTGAGCCATACCCTGGTTCCATCGGGAAGGACAATCTGGTACTGCCCGCCAAGCGGTATATTGATGGTGTTAAACACATTTGCTTCCGCCCCATGATCTGTCCCGTTTTTAACATAGCTGATCTGTCCGTTGTCAGATTTATGAATCGCCATTTGGCCTTCATGCGCCAATATTCCATTTTTTATATCATCAAGTGCAATCTCTGATCCGTCAGACAAAGTAAGTACTGCTTTATTGCTGCCGGGAAGAATGCGATTTTTCGCATTTGAAGCCATTTCTGAACGCTGCTCCCGGGTACTGCGCCCCATATAAATATACAGCCCGGCAGAAAGGAGAAGGAATACAACCGCAGCAGCAGCATATTTGTAGAATTCGGTAAATGATTTTTTATGTACCGGGAGTTGAGGAGCAATCGTGGTCATTTTTGCGGCTGGAAGCGCTACTGTTGAACGGGTATTGCCTAAAATAGACCGGAGCATTTTTTCACGGTCAAAAACAATAGCGGAATCTTCAACCGGTTCAAAATATTGATAGGCAATTTCCATGAAAGCGGCCATATCTTTCTCTGCATCTGCCTTCCCCAATAACCTGAACAACTCATCAATTTCTGATGCATTTGCCGTTCTTTCGTAATATTTAGAAATTAAACTGTTAAAATATGATTTCGATTCATCCATAGCTACACTAAGCCTCAGGTAACGGCTTACAATGATAAAGACGCAGGGATTTTAAAAAAGGGGTAGTCAAAATTAAAAATAATATAAATTTTATCACTTTATCCATAGCGGACTGAGTAAAATAGCGACAATTACCGGATTACCCTTTTCATTCACCTGGTTTTTCAACGCTTTTACCGCTGCCTGAAGATGTTTTTTGACAGTTTCCGGCGAAATGTTCAGCTTATGCGCGATTTCCTCGTATTTAAGCCGCTCATATTTACTGAGTACAAACACCTTTTGTTGTTGCGGTGGCAATAAAGCAATTGCATGTTCAATTTTCAGTCTTAATTGTTCTGTAAGATTTACTTCATCGGTCAATGAATAATCTGCAGCCTGTTCTTTTTCCCATTCCCCATGCTGGTTAGCCTGGGTTGCCTTCTTCCGTAAAAAACTGATGGTTTGGTTCCGGGAAAGAATAAATAAATAATGACTAAAGTTCTTTACATCGGCCAGCTTCATCCTGTTTAGCCATATTTTGATGAAAACGTCCTGAACAATTTCTTCTGTCACTTCAATAGAATCAGTGAACTTAAAAATATACTGGCCCAATTTTTTATAATAACCATCAAATAGCTCGGTAAATGCCCGCTCATCTCCCAAAACTACTTGTTTGATAAGCTGATCTTCGTTATGCACAGGTTTTATAGCCAATGTTGGAGGAATGTGGTTACTGGGTTATAGCTAATTCAAATGCATATATACTTCATTTATTACAATAAAACACTGATATTCCTTTAAAAATCAACTGAGGCTCTCGATTTCAGGTAAGTATTTCCATTTTTCATAGAAAAAGATGCATTTCTTCTGGTAATTCTATACTATTTTGCGATGTTTGAATAACTTGCTGACCAGCGCATCTGCCGGATCGATGTGGAATGCAACCTGAACGATAGCCTATGAATACTTTCCAATCTTTTAAAGATTCCTTATCACAGCATGAAATGCCGGCGAACTTACCGGTACATTTACAAGCCCTGTAGCATGATGGTAAAGGCGACTGGAAAAAAGCACATGACCTGATCGATCAGCTGGCTGACAGACAATCGGCACATCTTCATGCTTACCTGCACCGAAAAGAGGGCGATATCTGGAATTCAGATTATTGGTATAACCGTGCCGGCCAGAAAAGGCCAGCGGGATCACTTGAACAGGAATGGGAAGAGCTGGTGAAACTGTTTCTGTAAATGCCAGCAAACGCAGCTGATTTTAGGATCAATATATTGCCACTTAAAGCAATTTTTAGGATCAATCGAACAACAAATTTTGCATTCCTTAAAATGCTTGCTATATTCGTTGACCCTGTCATTTAACATCAGACATCGGCTTCAGCGGTACAAATTGGAATTTAGTGTTTTTTAACAATCATGATTAACCTCTTTAGTAAACAGGTTAAAAAATGCAGGGTATCTACGAATTGGTATGAATACAGAAAATATTCTCAGCGACCAGGAACTGACCATCCAGCTTAAGGAGGGTAGCCGCGCTGCGTTCAACCAAATCTATTACAGATACTCGGAATCACTCTACCGCTATGCCTTTAACATTGTGAAGGATGAGGATGAATGTACGGATGCCATACAGGAAGTCTTCATCTGGTTATGGTCCAACAGGGAAAAGGTACAAATCAACGCGCTGAACGGGTACCTCAGTGCAGCGGTGAAGTATAAGCTGACCAGGGTCATCCAGCAAAGTAAGAGGCGGGCGGAGATTCTTGCGCAACGGCCTGAACTCAGCCATTCTTTTATTGACAATAGTCTTGAAATACGCGAACTCCAAACCGTTATTAACGATTTTATCCATACTCTTCCCCCAAAAGCAAGACAAATTTTCGAGCTGAGCCGAAACGAATACCTGAGTAATAAAGAAATTGCCGAAAAAATGGGGATTTCTACAAAAACTGTAGAAAACCAAATGACCATTACCCTCAAAAAACTCAAGAAAAACCTGGGAGCGATGTCTTTCTGGTCGCCATTCCTCTAAAAAAAACACAAAACAGAGAAAAATAAGGATAATTAAAAAATAATTCCATTCTCTTTGGGGGTTAACCCCGGTTCAAGTCCCTATCAGGTATACACCGGATAAAATTCCTACCGGCAAACAGATAGATGGAAGAGAAAAAAGAAGATTCAACGCATTCTGAGGCGAATTCTAAAAAAAATACGAAAGAATCAGATCATTCAGCGCGTTTGGTCAGGATTTCTAATGGTATAGGCAGCCTGGAAGACTTAAAATGGTATAATGCCTGGTGCAATGCGCAACAAACGGAAATCTTACCTGTAAATGATTTCAATGAAAAACAATTGGGTATGCTGCAGCAGATCAATGTACAGATCGACCGTAGCGTTTCAGTGTACAGAATGAATATCATTCGCATTACCGCTGCCGCAACCCTATTCCTTGCATTTTCTACAGCCCTGTATTTCTATGATCAACCTGGATCAACACCTCAACATACCGTAGAACTGGTCGGCAATGACCTTGCTCCCGGCAGGAATTCAGCCACGCTGACACTGGCTGACGGACGCAGGATCGTGTTATCGGCTGCTAAAAACGGACAGCTTGCAAAAGAATCCGGCGTTAGCGTAAGTAAGGCTGCAGACGGACAACTGGTCTATGAAATCAAAGAAAACCCTTCAGCATCCAGGGAAAAAGCGGTGCTCCAATACAACACACTCGCAACAAACAATGGGGAACAGTACCGGGTCCGTTTACCGGATGGCACCATGGTATGGCTAAATGCCGCATCGTCTATCAGGTATCCTGCTTCTTTTGCTTCCCTGAAGGAACGGAAAGTGGAACTGACCGGCGAGGCTTATTTTGAAGTGACCAAAGACAGGAGCCATCCCTTTATAGTAGAAGGCAGAGGACAACAGGTAAAAGTACTGGGCACACATTTTAACGTCAATAATTATCAGGATGAAAGCTTCACAAAGACTACCCTGCTGGAAGGAAGTGTGGAAATCAATAACCATACGCTCATCGAACCAGGTGAACAGGCGACAGGAAATGCCGGACAGCTGAAAGTAAGCAGAGCGGATACCGAAGCGGCGGTAGACTGGAAAAACGGAGATTTTATTTTCAATAAGGGAGATGATTTTAAGTCTGCCATGCGCAAAATTGCCAGATGGTATGATGTAGAGATTGTTTATGACGATGCAGCTTACACAGGAATGGAACTGCGGGGATGGCTGTCCCGTACAAACAAGCTTTCCGTGGTTTTACAAACAATTGAATCTACCGGTAAGGTACACTTTAAGATTGAAGGAAGGAGGGTCACTGTGACGAAATAATTACGCTATTCTGTTACGGGCTCAAAAAAAAGAGCCTGGGGTGCTGAAACACCCGAGGCCCTGAGTCCGGTATTAATTAAAGAAAAGATCAACTCATCTGCATATGCCTGTAGCCTTGTAAACGAAAGGCATTATGCTTTAACCAAACTTAACAAATGTATAAATTTTATACCATGAAAACGGGTGTACTGAATCCCTGTTTTCGAAAATTTCTGCTCATTATGCGCTTAACCATCGTGTTCATCCTGGGAACCTTGTTGCAGCTGAGTGCCGCGACCACTTTTGGTCAGCGCATTACAGTGAGTATGCGCAGGGCTTCTTTGGAAAACGTTTTAAAAACCATTCGCACACAAAGCGGCTATGACATCATCTACGATGGCAAGGACCTTTCAGGTACGCAGCCAGTGGATATGTCGGTTAAGAATGCTACACTTCAGCAGGCCATGAACAGCGCCTTGTCCGGACAGCATTTAACCTACCATGTGAATGGAAAGGTGGTTGTCATTAAGCGCAGGGAGGAATCTTTCATCGAAAAGGTGAAGAACTACATCGCTGCGATTGATGTGCGCGGAAAGGTAGTGGATGAAGAAGGCAGGCCGATGTCGGGTGCTACGATCACAGTAAAAGGAACCAACAGGCATGTGCTGACGAATAATGAAGGGGAATTTTTCATTGCTGAGGTACAGGAAAACGCCATCCTTTCCATATCCTTCCTGAGTTATGAAACCATTGAAGTAAAAGCGGTGTCGGACATGAGTATACAAATGGTTCCGGCAACCAGCAAACTGGAAGAAGTTAATATTAGTTATTCCACAGGTTACCAGAAGGTCTCTAAAGAAAGGGCTACAGGATCCTTTTCAAAACCTGACATGAAGGTTTTTAGTCAGCGTACAGGTTCAATGGATGTCATGAGCCGCTTAGATGGATTGGTACCGGGACTGACCATCCTGGCAGGGCCTAATAACATGACCGGAAATGATGAAAAAGGAAGAACACAAAGGGCACTGGTACGTGGAAAAGGAACCGTCAGGTCCAGTTCTGAACCGCTGTATGTAGTCAATGGCATGCCGGTGGCCAACTTTTCCAATATTAATCCCGATGATGTGGAAGATATTACCGTGCTTAAAGATGCTGCAGCTGCGGCTATCTGGGGAGCAAGGGCGGCAAATGGGGTGATTATTGTCACGACCAAATCGGGCTCAAAAGATAAAAAACTGTCCATTAGCTATTCCTCATTTTTTAACTTCCAGGGAAAACCAGACCGCGATTACCTGCGCCTGATGAACTCTTCGCAATACATACAGACCGCCAAAGAACTGTTTAATCCAACAGCCTACCGCCCAACAACGTTATCGGGTGCATTTGTAGCTCCGCATGAGCGCATCATGTACGATGGTTTCCTGAAGCTCATCAGCGAGGATGCAGTGAAGGCCGGCCTTGACAGCCTGGCAAATATCGATAATTCGGGACAACTGGACGAACTCTGGTACCGCAATGCGATGAGTCAAAACCACACCCTTTCTATTGGCGGCGGAAACCAGTATTATTCTGCTTATACCTCAGTGTCTTATACGAATGACCGGAGCAATACCCGGGGACAAAAAAGTGAGACCTATAAACTGAACCTGAACCAAACCTTTAACCCCACTAAATATTTAAGCTTCTCGCTCTTTACTGCACTGAATAATGCGGTCAGCAAAGGGGACAATGCACCGTCCATAAGTGCAGATGTTATTCCTTACCAATTGTTCAAAGATGCCCAGGGAAATAACATCAGTATGCCCTACATGCAAAGTATATCACCAGACATCAGGGCAGACTATGAAGCGCGAAGCCGTATCAGCCTGGATTATAATCCACTGGACGAACGCGGTTATGGTTTTAACGATGCCAACAGGACAGCCATCAATATTATCGGTGGCGTGGAACTCAAGTTGTTCCAAGGCCTGGCCTTCCAGGGAAATTATGGCTTCCAGAAATCGCCGGGCACTACCCATACTTACCGGGACAGTAAAAGCTATGCCCTAAGAAGTCAGCTGGTTAACCTTACGGTTGCCCCTACTGTGGATGACATCCCTGTTTATTATCTTCCTACTACCGGTGGTACTTACCAGATTGGAGAAAGCACGCAAAAAGACTGGACTGTTCGTAATCAACTGGTATACAATTCAAGGGTACGCCAGGGAAAAGACTACCTCTCCCTGCAGTTCGGCCAGGAAGCACAGGAACAATACGGAACCAGCAGTTTTTCCACCCTGCGGGGCTATGATTTAGACCTGCAAACCTATGCGGCGATTGATTACAATACACTCAGCAAAGGAATCTTTGGCGTAGTACCTGGCGGACGTGGCGGATTATCAGAATTGCCATTTTCCAGCACAGATCAGAAAAGCCGCTTTATCTCTTATTTCGCATTGGCGAATTATACTTTTGATGGTAAGTACAGCATCGACGGAAGCTGGAGGACTGACCGGACTACATTGGTCGGATCTGACCAATCCGCGCAGGACAAACCGGTCTGGAGCGTTGGAGCCAAATGGGAAGTGACCAAAGAAAATTTCATGAAAGACCTGGGCTGGCTCGATAACCTGGGCGTACGTGCAACGTATGGAATTACCGGGAACTCACCACGGACTGGTGAATCTTCCTCCAAAGATATCCTAAAAATTGAACCTGGCAGACCTGTTCCCGGAACCGGTGCAGAAATTGATGTTGCAGGGAATGATAAATTAAGCTGGGAGTCTACCCGTACCATCAACTTCGGGATCAACTTTTCCGTGCTTAAATCACGCCTCAGCGGTAACATTGATATGTACAACCGCAACACCACTAACCTCCTTGCTGCAGTTGTCCTCAACCCCTTTTCAAGCTTTGGCAGCTCAACAGGGAATCTTGGGGAATTGTCCAACAAAGGAATTGAAATCGGCCTGACCAGTAACAACTACACAAGCCGCAATTTCAACTGGAGCAGTACCTTTACTTTCAGTTACAATTACAACAAGCTGGTTTCCTATGAGGAAGACCCTATTGCCCTCTCCTATGCCACCAGCAAGGTGAATTCCAATTATCTAATTGGTTACAGCATGAACTCCCTATTCGCTTATCAATACGCCGGACTTGACAATATGGGTGATCCTTTGATCAGGTTAAAGGATGGTACAGTAACGAAAAACAGAAACTTAGCCACACCAGACGATGTCGTGTATATGGGGACCACTATCCCTAAGTTTAATGGAGGTCTGTCAAATACCTTTAGCTATAAGGACTTCAGCATCTCTGCCAATTTAGTCTATAACCTGGGTCATGTGATGCGAAAAGAAACCCTCGATTATTTTACCGGCCGCCTCACAGGAAATGAAAATTCATTTACCGGAAACCTGAGCACCCTGTTCCTTGACCGCTGGAAGCAACCCGGTGATGAGCTGAAGACCAATATTCCTGCTTATGTAGCCGGAAATGCAAACAACAACAGAAGAGAGCTGAGCTACTATTCCAGAGGGGATGCCAACGTGGTCAGTGCCTCTTACATTAAATTACGCGACGTTTCCTTGTCGTACTCCCTGCCGGCGAGTGCATTGAGAACCTTACATATCAGCTCTGCACGCCTATTCGTTCAGGCAACCAACTTCCTGGTATGGACCGCCAATAAAGAGGGTATAGATCCCGAATATGCAAGCCTGTCTGAAGGAACCAGGACCTTACCTCCTTTCAAACATTCCTTCAGCATAGGAACAAACATCAGTTTTTAACCCACATTGAACAAAAGAGATGAAAAGATATAGTTATACCCTCCTGCTCTCAGGAATCCTGATTTGTACCGGACTTAGCTCCTGCAAGGACAGCTTCCTGGAAGTAGATCAAAAACAACGGATTGTAGCCAAAAAAATCAGCGACTACGACATGCTCATGAACAGCCGAAAGTTTTATACGCTGGATGAAGGCGGATGGCAGGCTACCGTATTGCTTGGAGACGACGTTGCAGCAGAAAACGACTTTCTCAATGGAAATGGTACCGTTCAGACACAACGCCTTTTTCACTACGAAGATGTTGTATATGAAGAAGGACAGGAAGCGCTTGACCTGAAATCGTTCCTTAACAATTTATATGTTTGCAATAAAGTGATCATGGAAGTGCCGGATGCTATCGATGGAACTGAATTGCAGAAGAGAAACCTGATTGCTGAGGCCAAAGCCACCCGTGCCTGGTTGTACCTGCAAATGATTAATTTTTATGCGAAACCTTATCAGGTGGCGACCGCAGCAACAGATCCCGGCTTTCCAATTATAAAAACTGCCGACATCTCCATTCGCTATTACTCCAGAAATACGGTGCAGGAAGTCTATGATTTGATACTACAGGACCTAACGGAAGCCATACCAGACCTTCCTATAGACCAGAATTTCGCGGTCAGGATGACTAAACCTGCAGCTGAAGCCATTCTGGGTAAGACCTATGTATTCATGCACCGTTTTTCAGATGCACTTCCACATTTTGACGCTGCCTTTACCGGTATCAGTCAGCAACGGAATCCTGCGAAACTATACGATTATAATATTGTGCTTGGCCCGGAAGGATCCTTCCTTCCAATATCCTACAACGGACCAAATGGCCCGGGAAACAATCCGGATGATTTTACAGAAGCCCTGCTCTCCAAAACCTATTACGAAGGATCTTATCAGCCCATAGGTAATGACGGGCTGGTACTCAGCGAGTCAGCACAAAAACTCTATGAACCAAACGACTTCCGTCTTGAGTTTTATTCAGCAACGTTTAATGATGAAGAGCCCAATCCTGCGGGGAGACTGCGTAAGTATGGATATACTTTTATCAAATTTGGCATTCAGCTGCCAGACTTGTACCTCATGCGTGCAGAATGTCGTGCGCGTTTAAATAACCTGAGCGGTGCTATGGAAGACCTGCTTGCCCTGCGCAGTAAACGTATGCCTGACACCAACGAGGGCATGCCTGCATCGGTAGCCACCAATCAGCGCGAACTGGTCCATTTCATTATCGATGAGCGTACCCGCGAATTCGCCGCAGAAGGCTATCGCTGGTTCGACATGAGAAGACTCTATAAAGACCCGCTATTTGGCGCTGAATTGCCGGCACATATAGAATATTACAGCGACGCAGCAGCAAAGAGCTTTCCCCTGAAGGAAGAGAGACTGACATTGCGTTTACCAAGCTTCTATATTGTAGCCAACCCTGGAATGGTAAATAATCCTTAACAAACACTCCTTGACACAAACTAGAGAATTAAAAACACCAAATGGAAGACAGTATTGTTAAAATAGAAAATTTATCACACCGTTACGGCAGAGACTGGGCGGTACAAAATATCAATTTCGAAATCAGGGAAAACGAAGGTATCCTGGGTTTGCTTGGCTCCAATGGAGCCGGCAAATCTACCATCATGAACATCCTTTGCGGGGTGCTGACCCAAACTACAGGGAATGTCTTTATAGGAGGGGTAAATCTTGCCAAAGAACCGGAAGAAGCGAAAAAACTACTGGGTTTCCTGCCACAAAATCCACCATTGTATTTCGACTTCACGGTACGGGAGTACCTCACCTACTGTGCCCACCTCCGCCTGATTCCTGAAAAGGAAATTCCGGAAGCGATAGACCGGGCGATGGAAAAGTGTGGCGTTGCCCATTTCCATAACCGGCTCATTGGCAATCTTTCCGGAGGGTACCGCCAGCGTGCAGGTATCGCGCAGGCTATTATTCACACGCCAAGACTCGTTGTGCTGGATGAACCAACCAATGGTTTGGATCCCAATCAGATTCTTGAAGTCCGTGCACTCATCAAGGAAATTGCTCGGGACCGTTCAGTCATCTTCTCCTCACATGTACTATCAGAAGTTCAGGCCACCTGCCAGCACATCCGAATGATTGAGAGTGGTCAGATGGTATTTGAAGACAGTATGGATGCCTTCAACAATTACATACAGCCAGACAGTCTGATGGCCAGCTGGAAATTCGCCCCTCAAATGAACGAATTGCTGGCTATTCCAGGGGTCACGAGGGTAGAGGAAATCTATAGCGGGCAGTACCGAATATACTTCCAGGGCAGTCCGGATATCACAGAAACCATTATAGACACCAGTGCCGAACGCAGCTGGCGTTTACGCGAGATCACCTTAGAGAAAAGTTCACTGGAAGCGATTTTCGCTCAATTGTCCAACAAAACCAAAAAGACCACGGTATAAAGAAATAAAAATGAAAGTTATCTTAAAAATTGCCAGACAGGAATTAGAAACACTGTTCTTCTCTCCTATTGCCTGGCTTATACTCATTATATTCGCTGTTCAGTGCGGCATCAGTTTCACCGATAAACTGGCCATATTTGAAGCCAACCAATATGGAGGAACCAATCTGGAGCAACTCAGCATTTACATGTTCAGCAGCAACAGTGGTTTTTTCGGCCAGATCCAAAAACACCTGTATTTGTATATCCCATTGTTGACCATGGGCTTAATGAGCAGGGAAACGAGCAGCGGCACCATAAAACTGCTGTTTTCCTCTCCCGTGAAAATATCAGCGATCATTTTCGGAAAGTATCTTTCCATGGTGGTTTATGGTGCCTTGCTGAGCTTCATCATGGTACTGATCTGTCTGGGCGGTGTTTATTCGATCGCAAATATTGACCTGGGCATCCTGTTTTCCGGGATGCTGGGACTGTATTTATTGATCTGTGCCTATGCGGCAATCGGATTATACATGTCCTGTCTTACCTCCTACCAGATGATTGCCGCCCTGAGTACACTCGTTGTGCTGGGTATACTAAGTTATATTGGTGGTGTGTGGCAGAATGTGGCTTTCGTCAGGGATTTAACTTATTTTCTTTCCATTAACGGCCGTGCAAGCCATATGTTCTTTGGATTGATCTCGAGTAAAGACCTCCTGTATTTCGTTTTGGTCATTACTTTCTTTATTCTGCTGGCCATCATGAAGCTGCAGGACGACCGTCGTGCACGTGGAATTTATGCAGCGCTGGGCCGTTACACCGGACTTTTCGCCACGATACTGCTGTTCGGTTATATCAGTTCCCGCCCTGCTTTCACGGCCTATGCCGATGTGACAACGCTTAAAAGTAATACGCTGACAGAAAACAGCCAGAAAATCATCGCCCAACTGGATAAACCGATGGTGATCAACTCCTATATCAATATCATGGATGGAGGTGCCTACCTGGGCTTGCCAGCCAGCCAGATCAGCGATGCGGAACATTTCGAGCGATACATCAGGTTCAAGCCAGACATAAAAATCAACTACATCTATTATTATGACATGCCCCTGGACGGCCCTAATCCTTTTAAGGACCACAAGGAACTTGTTGAAAAAGCCAAACGTAAAGCACAGGCAGAACGTATGGATTTCGACAAGATCCTCTCTCCTGCTGAAATACGTAAGGTTATAGATTTGCGGCCTGAACAGAACCGCTTCGTGAGGGAAATCAATTATGATGGCAAGAAAGTATTTCTCCGAATGTTTAATGATCCGGATGCCTACCCTTTTGAGCAGGAAATTTCTGTGGTACTGAAAAAGTTATTGGTGAAATCGCCTAAAATAGGTTTTATCACTGGCCATGATGAGCCTGACCTGGAGAGCATGGGTGATCAGCACTATTACTTTACGATCGCCGCCCGCAGTTCAAGATCGGCGCTGATGAACCTGGGATACGACCTGTGCAACATTTCCTTATCCGCTAAAATTCCGGAAGATGTAGATGTACTGGTCCTCGCAGATCCCAGAAATTCACTGACTGCTGCAGAGCTAGGGAATCTCGATCAGTTCATTGAAAGAGGCGGATCTATGCTGATTGCCGGAGAACCAGGAAGGCAATCTATTTTAAACCCTGTCATCAAACCTTTAGGCCTTGAATTTCTTCCGGGAATGATTATTCAGGACACCAAAGATATTGCGCTGAATTATGCCTTAAGCCACTTTTCTCCGGAAGCTTCAAAAATAAAATCATTTGCACATGTTTCCTCTTTCCCTGCTCCAGTTGCCTTATCCGGAGCTGTGGCATTGCGTTATACACCGGACACATCTTTCCAGGCAACACCAATGCTGATCACCGATCCGGCACACAACTGGAACCGCCTTCGTCCCCTCACAGGCGATTCTCTCCGTTTAACCTATCAGCCTTCAGCAGGTGACCAGAGAACAGTCCTGCCACTGGCCTATGCACTGGACAGACAGCAACAGGGAAAACAACAGCGTATTATGGTGATTGGTGATGCCACATTTTTCAGTAATGGAGAAATGAGCAGACAAAATGTAGCCAAAGCAAATTTCGAGTTTACCCATAATATCTTTGGCTGGTTAACCGGTGATATTTTCCCTGTAGATGTTAGCAGACCTGCTACCCAGGATAACTTACTGACAATTAACCGGAATACCGTATCAATGTTTCAACTATTTTATCTGGGTATCCTCCCTGGTCTCATTGGTGTAGCGGGGGCAATTTTACTGATACGCAGAAAAAGAACCTGATGAATTTAGGCATCCGGTTAAAAAAATAAAAAAATTAAGGCCAAGGGTTTAGTTTGGTCTGGTAATTGTAATTAACTAAACGGTTTAGTTGATTAATTTTTAAGGGTTAACTGTGGTTGGTTAACCCTTTTTCTATGCCTTAAAAATCGACATTTTCCTTCTTCAGCTCTTCTTTTTTTATTCCACAGCGGACAATAGCACATAAAATATGCTTTTCATGAAGGCACCAATGGTTATCCATTGGCAACATTTCAATTGCTTATACCCACATGAATTCGTTTTAGTCTGAAAAAAAGGTCAGGTATCCAGAAAAAGCTACAGTCCACTGATTTTAATATGATGTTCTTACTGGGGACTACAGCAGAAGTATAAACCTGGCCATATTGCATCACCCGCAGCAATTAAAAAAGGTCAACAATACCAGTCTAAGGAATAAAACATAACAAATATTAACATAAATAAACCAAATATTAATAAAAGAGCGCACAAGAAAGAAACAAACCAACAACGATACCCCCCTTAAAACGCAAAAAAAATCAAAACAACAACTATAAAACACTGATAAACAACAAACAGATACAAACAACCGACTAGAAAAAATTAATATTTAACTAATTCCTGATAAAATACAAGTGATTAGCATCACATTATCGCACTAGATTTAAGGCAACCTAAACCATAATTTTCATGAACCTTAAATTAACAAAACCCAGCTTAAAAACTGTTTTTGGTGTAATCTTTTGCTTAATGATCCCATGGGCAGCATCAGCCCAGAGCAGCACTGTAACAGGAAGAGTAATGAGTGCCGACAGCCTTCCCATTCCCGGGGCCACTGTAAAGATTAAAAATACCACTCAAGGTGTATCTACCTCAAGAGACGGTACATTTTCCATTAGCGCCTTTGGCACGAACATACTCGAGATTTCCGCTATTGGCTTTCTAAAAAAGGAAGTGAACATTGGGGGAAAGCGAGTACTAAACATCTACCTGGAAGAAGATAACCAATCACTGGGTGAAGTAGTCGTGGTAGCTTATGGAAAGCAGAAAAAGTTAAGTCTGACCGGTGCAATATCGAGTATTGGCACCAGAGAACTTACCCAAAGTCCTGTAGCTAACTTAAGCAATGCACTTGCGGGAAGGTTACCCGGATTAACGACCCTACAGAATAGCGGTGAACCAGGATTTGATGGTGCTCAGATCTGGATCCGGGGAATGGCCACATTTACAGGAAGCCAAAGTCCCTTAATTCTGGTAGACGGTGTAGAAAGGGCTTTCTCAGGTATTGACGCCAATGAAGTAGAGAGTATTTCCATCTTAAAAGATGCCTCCTCCACCGCAGTATTCGGTGTAAGGGGAGCAAACGGAGTTGTACTGGTGACCACTAAACGTGGTAAAGAAGGAAAACCATCTATCTCCTTCAGTGCGCAAACCGGTATCCAGGATCCTACCCGTCTCCCGGAATACATGGATTCATTTGATGCACTTTCACTTTATAAAGTCGGATTGATCAATGACGGAAAGAATTCATCAACATATACCGATGAATACCTCAACAAATTCAGGGACAGAAGCAAACCTGCTTATCAATACCTGTATCCCAATGTCAACTGGCTGGATGAACTCCTCAAGTCTAATGCTGCGATGTACCAGGGCAACCTGAATGTAAGTGGGGGAGATAAAACAGTACGTTATTTCACTTCCATTTCTTACCTGAAACAGGAAGGACTTTACAAATTCGCCGATTTATCAGATTATAATATTCAGGCGGTAAATAACAAATATAATTTTCGATCCAACATAGACATCAATATCACTAAAGATCTGAGCATGGAGCTCAACCTTGGTGAGATTGTCTATGACAATAACTATCCCAATGTTTCCGCCGGCGCATTATTTTCAGATATGCAGGGAATTCCACCTTTTTTGTACCCCATGCAAAATCCGGACGGCACAGTTGCCTACCTACCTGCCAAACCTTACAATCCATACGGCAGACTAACGCAGGGTGGATACCAGCGTAACTTCCAGAATACCTTACAGGCTACAGCAGGCTTTAACCTGAATATGCCTTTTGTGACCAAAGGACTTAGTGCAAAAGTGAGGTTATCATTTGATTCATTCAGTTACCGGAATGTAAACAGAGGAAAATCTTATCTTACTTATCAGTATGCCATAGCAGACGATCAGGAAACTGATCTTACCAAGGGAACTTATACCAAGGTTACCGATGGAACAAATAACCTTGGTTATGATGTTGCTGCCAATAGTGAGCGAAGAACCCAGGTAGAAGCCTATTTAAACTACGACAGGACTTTCGGACAAAAACATGCCATAACCGGGATGCTGCTCTACCAGCAGCAGTCTTTCTTTGATGACGTCGCTTCAGGAAATGCAATCCTGGGTCTCCCGTATAAATACAACGGGATCATCGGACGTGTAACCTATGCATATGACAATAAATACTTCGGAGAAGTCAATTTTGGATATAATGGTTCCGAAAATTTTCCTGACGGACAACGATACGATCTTTTTCCTGCTTTTTCTGCTGGTTACCTCCTGTCAAACGAAAGCTTTTTCAAAGATAAAATCAAATTTATTGATGTTTTAAAGCTGAGAGCTTCTGCAGGAACCGTAGGTAATGATAAAATCGGAGGATCAAGGTTCCTGTATCAAAGCACATGGAACCTGGGTGGAACAGGATACCAGTTCGGACGCAATCGGGATGGAGTGTCCTATGGCGGCACTGTAGAAGACCAAACAGGAAACATGGCGGTTACCTGGGAAAAATCCAACAAATACAATCTGGGATTAGACCTTACATTACTTAAAAACATCACTTTCACGGGCGATGTGTTTTATGAAAAAAGAACTAATATTTTAGCTCCTCCCGGAACATTACCCACAACACTCGGTGTAGTCAACCTGCCAAATGTCAATCTGGGTAAAGTAGAAAACAGAGGATATGAGGTTTCCCTTGAATACCGTCAGCAAACCATCAACTATGGATACTTTGTCAAAGGGAATTTCTCTTTTGCCAGAAACAAAATACTGGAAATGGACGAACCTTCCTACCTTGGCCATGAATACCAGAGAAGAACCGGCAGAAGTATAGGAGATCAGTATGGACTTATCGCTCTGGGATTATTCCAGTCTGCCGAAGAAATTCAAAACAGTCCAAGTCAGAGTGCTTATGGAACCATTCAGCCTGGTGATATCAAATATCAGGATATGAATGGGGACAATGTAATCAATTCACTGGATGCTACTTTTCTGGGACGACCGTCTACAGCAGAGAAAATCCTGGGCTTTGCATTCGGATTCAATGTTAAAAATTTTGATATCAGTGTATTATTTCAAGGCGCATTCGGTGGTAATGTATGGTTTACCGGCCCAAGGATATGGCCTTTTTCTGGTGATTCAGGAGTACTTGAGGATATCAATGGTAACTACTGGACCACAACACATACAGATGCAAAATACCCCCGGATTTCCTCAGCTGCCAATGCCAACAATAACCAGATTTCTAACTACTGGCTGTATTCCTCTGATTATCTGAGATTAAAAAATATCGAATTTGGGTATACCCTTCCCAAATCATTCACAAAAAAGATCGGCATTAACAGTGCAAGAATCTTCGTCAATGGCCTGAATCTGGCTACCTGGGATAACATTAAAATCTTTGATCCTGAATCTCCTAATGACTCTGGAAACTATCCGCAGCAGCGGGTATTCAATGGAGGTATTTCCATCAGTCTTTAACAATCTATCTACATATAAAAACACCTAAATAAAAACGAATATGAACAGAGTGCTAAAAATAAAAATGATCGGTATAGCTTTGCTGCTATTGAGCATCATTAGTTCCTGTAAAAAGTTCCTGGATGTTGTACCTTCAGAGCTGGTGACTGACGAACAAGTATGGGGAAATATTAATAATGCAAACGGGGTTCTGGCCAACCTCTATTACCTGCTTCCCGGAGTACTTGTTCCCGGCGGAGGTTCACTGGAAGAAATTACTGCAGCAACAGATGAGAGTTATCACCATTGGGGTGCAGGATATTATCCACTCTATTATAATAACGGAGCATGGAATCCGGGCTTTAACCCTTATGACAACTGGGCAAGTCAATATCAGAATATAAGAAAAGCCAATTTATTCCTGGAAAACATTGATAAAGTTCCTATTCCAGGTGATCAGGCTATATTTTATGCCACTGTTATTCCAAGATACAAGGCAGAGGCAAGGTTCATTAGGGCAATGTTTTATTTTGAACTGTTTAAACGTTATGGGGGTGTTCCGATTCTCACTCAATCCTATAAGCCTACAGATGCAGAAGCATTGAAAATGCCACGCAGTTCAACAGATGACCTGGTAAATTTTATCGTATCAGAATGCGAAGATGTAGCAGCACAATTACCACTAACCTATCCTGACGCAAATCTGGGCAGGATTACCAAAGGTGCTGCACTCGCGCTGGCATCCAGGACACTAACTTACGCTGCCAGTCCGCTATTTAACGGCAATACCAAATATGCGGCTATAAAAAACCAGGATGGCACGGTACTTTTTAACCAGACTTACGACAGAGAAAAATGGAAAAAAGCGGCAGATGAAGCTAAGAAAATCCTGGACCTTAACGCTTACACCTTGTTAAAAGTGGCTGGCGATCCAATCAACAGTTATGCAAGAGTATTCAATACACGCGAATGGAATGAAATTATTCTGGCTAAAACTGTAGCAAACACCAAGGGTCTGGAACAGGAATTAAATCCGTATGGTGGTGTATTTGGTGGATGGGGAAAATACAGTGTGCTACAGGAACTGGTTGACAGTTATGAGATGAAAAATGGATATCCAATTGATCGTCAGGGTTCCGGATATACAACAGAAGGATTCTGGAGTGGTGAACTGTATGGCGGTGGCGGGTATAGCGCGAACGTAACGCTAAGCAATATATCCAATCGCTTCAAAGACCGCGACCCCCGCTTCTATGCTTCGATTGCTTATCAGGGCAGTAAATGGGCAATTGACCATACGAACAATATGCCGATATGGCTCGCCTATTGGGGTGGCAATGGAGGTACCTCACAAGGATGGCCAAAATCTACCGGAACCTATCCGGAGACCGGATATAATGTACGAAAATGGTGTGATCCCTACGTAGATTTGCTCCAATATTGGACCAGTCCCGATGCACAGCGTAACGATCCGATATTCCGTATCGCCGAGACTTACCTCAATTATGCAGAAGCATTGAATGAGTATCACGACGGCCCAACTGCGGAAGCATTTGAAGCAATTAATACCGTTCGGGCACGTGTAGGAATGCCTGGACTTCCGATATTACCCGAAGACAATACCAAAGAAGGTTTCCGTAAACGTGTACAAAATGAGAACAGAATTGAATTTGCTTTTGAGGGACACCGTTTCTGGGATGTAAGGCGATGGTTAATTGGGGAGACTGTAGACAATGGTGTAGTGCATGGTTTAAATGCAAAACCTTCAACTCAGGAACTGAACGCAACAGGCCTTGATGTAAATAGTAAGGAAGCTGGTCTTGCCGTGTTCTACAAAGTAGTCCCTCTTCAAACAAGAGTCTTTAACTATCAGCATTACCTCATGCCAATTCCTCAAACTGAACTGGAAGTGAATACAAAGCTTGTTCAGAATTTTGGCTGGTAAAAGAAGAATCTAAACCCTATACAAATATCACCTCCGGAAGAATATTCTTCCGGAGGTGATATTGTTTGATGGCAATTCCTATGTTTCGGATCCTTTTCCCGGTTATGATTTCCCCTTAAAATTCCAGTTCAGGATAGGCAATTTACGTTTCTGGTTCACATTCCACAACCCAAGCTGTATCCCTTTCAAATCAACTGAATTGTTCATCAATCCTATTTGTAATCCCCTTGCGCGTCGGCCACCATTGCTCACTCCTATTTGCAGCCCATTCATGACCGAACTTTCATTGAACATGGACAGCTGAATACCGTTATTTCGTTCTGAAAAATTCATCATTACACTTAAGCCTATCCCATTCACAGAGCGATTGATCTGTCCAATAAATCCGGCACTTATTCCATTTACCATACAGTCACACACTGTTCCTGCAGGGGATAAATTGAAACCATTGATCCGCTCAGCGGGTGGACTGGCCATCGTTGCTTTATATTGCTGTTCATCTCCCGAAATCGGACTACTTGGTATGAGCGGAACTAAAAGTCCCAGACCAACAGCTTCCAGTCTGATCCCATTGGTCTGCACATTCCTGTACTCCTCCCCTTCATCATCGAGGCCGGAGTACAGGCCCACAGAGATACCCGTAATGTTTTGATTCTGGTGATGGAACGTCCCTACCGGGAAGCGGTTCTTTCTTTCCGGCGACTGTGCCTTTACCATCTGCGCCACTCCAAGGAGTATAAGTAATATCAATTTTGATTTCATAGCTGGTTGTTTTTATATCCAAATATATTCAACTGCTGCCCTGCACATTATCCTTAAACATTCCTGGTGTTATGAACATTCATGTTTTACATTATTTTAAGTAAAAAAACCTTATATTCATCATGTATAAGGTGAAGCAGTTGGGTACATCCCATTTAAAATTGAAACAAATCAATGGGCTTCAACTTTTAGATTATTTATAATGACGGAACAACAGGTTAAATTCTTTCAGGCGATCAGTTCATCTCTGCCGGCGTACCAGAATCTTGCTCAAAGTGTAGCCGAAGTATTGGCCATCAGCACCAATGAGGCGTATAAAAAAGTGAAAGGCAGCAGCACTTTAAATATGAGCCAAATTATAAAGTTATCTGATGCCTTTGGAGTTCTGTTTTTGTACCAGCCGAACCAACTCCCTTCTGTCACTTTCAATTACCTGTATGTCAATCGGGAAACCCCAAACATGTTGGGTTATCTGCAGGACCTACTGGAAAACCTGAGATACATCCAGCAACGCAAGGACAAGCATATCATGATCACCAGCGACGATATCCCCATATTTCATTTCTTCAAATATCCAGAACTGACTGGCTTCAAACTTTTCTTCTGGGCAGATAACTCTGCACTTAAATTTGATTACACTGCGATTAGCGAAGAGATCATTGCCATTGCCCAGGAACTCCATTCTATTTATCTGGAAATCCCAAGCACTGAGATATGGGCGAATGATACCGTATATGGAACCATAGACCAGGTCCGCTATGCTTTTGAAGCCGGACTGATCAGTGACAATGCGCTTGCTGAAAAAATCGTAGAACAAATTCGATACTGCCTCACGGATATGAATATGTATGCCATCAGTGCCAAGAAAACAATTGATCCCAACCATAGCTTCAACTGGTACAATTGTGAAGTGTTGGGCAGCCTTGCTTATTTAATAGAATTCAAGGATAGCATGCGGTGTTACAACAGATTTAACACATTCAACTACCTTAAAACCGACGACCAGTTCTATTGTGCACAGACAAAAGACTGGATGCAGGGCCTGATCAAAAAATCGGTATCTTTCAGTGGGCAGGGCGAAAAACACCGGAATAAATTTTTGTATACTGCTTTTGCAGCATGCGATGGTTTGATTAGCGAGATTAAAGGAGAAGGATGAATGTAACTACCAAACTACCTACTCCTGAAATTAAACTGATAAGCTACCCGCAGGCCAGTCACCGCAATCACGCTATTTGATTGTCCATCAATATCGACGAAATCTGTATTGAATGTAAACTCCCACTGTTGAAGTCTACCACTCTTCAATTGATAGCCCAGGGCTGCTGAACCCGCAATACTACCGTCAATTAAATCCTCATTACCTAATGCCAGGTAAGGAATTAAGCCAAGCTTTACGAACCATTTCGGAGTCATGTAATATCTTGCCGCTACACCAAACTCCAATAAATCAACAGTAGGAATCCCTGGTACCAAATTCGCATGATCGATATAATACCCCCCAACTGCGGAATTCAGGTGTTCATAACCGATGGTCGTTTCAATCCCCCATTTACTCCCTATCGCAATATTACCCTGCAAAGCGAACCCCGCCCCAACATTGTAGTCACTGGTAATGGGCTTGTTTAAGCCTAACCGTAGTCCTATACCGCTTGCTGACTGGCTATACGAGAATTGCGCACAGGAAAGTAAAACGATGACAAATGCAATGATTTTATGGGTAATTATTTTCATGGATATGGATGGAGTACTCTTTGGTCTAAACTTTAGCAAAGCTAATTTATTTTCACCTTATGAAACCATAAACTCGATTAAACATCATAGATAAATGATTATACTTTATAATAAAAATAACAATCGAGTGATCCATTTTCATATAAAATCATTTAAAACTAACACGTCGTCAAATAAATTAAAAATACCTATATGTAGGTATTTTTAAACAAGTCAATCCACCTTAATTTTATTAAAAAAATTATCAATTTAAACTTAAACTACAGCAACATGAAAAGACGCTCTCAGCTCATGCTTCTCATCTTCCTTCTTCTGTGTACGTATTCAAACTTAAAAGCTCAGAACCCAGGGGGTACTCCGCCTCAAAACAATCTAACAAAACAAGACACGACAAAGAATCCCTGCGCCAAATGCGAGGAAATTAAGGACAGGACAAATAACCGGCAACCCTCAATAAATAACCAGAAGATCACAAGAAACAATACATACGTCATAGAATATGATTTTAAAACCAAGACCTACAAAAAAAATAACGTTACCCCATGGATTCACCAGCCAGTGGTCTTTAAGATCATAAACATCAATAGATTATCTTATAATATCAATATTTCATCGAGAGACTCCACCCTGGATTTGGAGGAAAAAACAACAAACGTAGATCAGGTCAAGCCTCCAGAAATAAATGCCGAAAAAGCTACTGAAGCCGCTAAAGATGTCATACAGCCAGCTACATCCCTGATTGGAGTAAAAGATTTAAAAGGAGAAGATGGAAAAAAAATAGAAAACTTGTTGCTGTTACAAACCCAAATATCTAAACTTGAACATAAAAAAAAGATCAAGGAGAAGGATATTGCTGATTTAAAAAAACAACTGGATACATTATCTCAACAAAATATATCATATTCAATCAAGCCAGATTCCAATCTCAACGGAATAGTAACTGAAGATTATTCAACTCGAATGCAAATAAATAACACGATCAGCAAGAGACTAGAAAAAGAAAGCGTTGAAATTTCCAAAGATCTAGTTAAGATCGTTAATGAAATCAAAAATTTACAAAGCAAAAAAGACGAAGAACAAGACCAGAAAAAACAAAATACAGCTAAAGCGATGGTGAATTACAATGACAATGTCGAAGCACTTAAAAAGATATATGAAAATGTGAGGACTACTTATAAGATTATTTGGGATATTTCGAGGAATTATGAAAACCTTGTCAATCTTGCCTCAAATCCTTTACTCAACCATGAACTTGATGCGAAGCAAAAAGAGGTATTGGAAACTTGTCAGAATAATATTACCAAAAACGCAAATGCAGCCAGCGATTTTTACTCGGCAGCTGAAGATTTCAGAAACAATTACAACAACCTGTCAACCAGCGACCTCGAAGACCACATAGAAAGCTCGATCGAATCCAGGCTACAGAAATATCCGGATGCCATGAACGCCAAGGTTGACCAGATGACAAATGTGTTCAAGAATAAAAACGCCAATAGACTTATATCAAAATCTAAAGAACTCCTCACCCTTCTACAGAATAAAGAAACGTTCATCAAAGCATCAGCACCAATTCAACCTTCAAAGGACATGGTAATTTTCGATATAAAAATTACCAGCAAATTTGATAGCCTGCCCTTCCATGATGCAAAAAAATTCACCTATAGGGATTTTGTACGTGGTGGATTGAGATATGATTTCAGTACAGGACTGGTTTTCAGCCTTGGCGTAGGAGACCGTAGCTATAGTAAATCAGCAGTTAGTGACAGTACATTCAAGATTATCCGAAATCAACGACGGAATGTGTATCTTCCTTCAATTGCAGGCATGTTCCACGCCAGTCTGCGGACCTGGAGAACCACTACCATAGGATTTACACTCGGTGCATCAATAAATACCAACGAATTGTCCTTAAACTCTCTTTTTCCCGGATTGAGCCTGATGGTTGGAAAAAGTGAGAAGTGGATTTTAACGCTCGGCCCGGCATTGCAAAGTGTGGATTATTTAAGTTCACCCTACAGCGAAGGTCAAAATTACCCGAACTCAACATTCTCATCAGATGTGGTTCCTGTAGAAAAAACATTCAGGGTTGGAGGATTTATAGGTATTTCTTATAATCTCACTAAGAAACAGAAAGCCAATTTTACCATTAAAAAAGATTAACGCTATCCTGGATTTCCAGGATTGTAGAATGATGCCAGTCAAACCAGCATCATTCTACAACTTGATAACATTTTCCATTAAAAAAACAGCTGTTTAGCGCTGTGCCTTAATTTAACTTTAAATTAATACACACAAGCACTATTTAGCGCCCAGGATCCAATTCCATCTTCAGCATTTAATACACAAAAGTTAATCGGCCAAAACACTATTTATGGGGCGATAAAATCCGGAAGTTGCCCATCCATTTTCCCATTCCAGCGATTTTAACGAAAAAACCTCACCAATCCTATTCTTGATTTCCAATATAAGCCACATTAACTCCCGCTCAGCCTCTTTATTGGCAGACCGCGACCTACGTGTTCAACACAAAAAAAAACTCCTCTAATCGCTTGTATTCAGTTATTTTTTGTTTCTGGTGATTTTCCGGAATGCCCCGGAAGAAGAAAAGATTGCCACCCTGGACCTTGAACATTTTTCCATAATTCGGAGACGCATTGGGATAGGTCCGTATCAATTCCGTAGTGAGTCCGACCTGGGTCCGACCAAAAACAACTAGCTCAAAACAGTCGGACCCAGGTCGGACTCAGCACGCAGCCAGGTCGCAGCTATCCCAATGCGTCTCCGAATAATCTCTATATCTCTTAAGTAAAACAAAACACCATTAATTCGACATTTATTTACATATAACAATTCATTTTGATATCTCCAATACCTCCCAGTGGCATTATTTTTAGCGACGGGATTTAAACTGATTTCTTAAATTCTACCAGCGGTTCAGTAGGTGGCTATTGTTCAATCCAGGCCAGGAAATCCTGGACTTTGAGACGGCTCACGATAATTTTAATGGGAGTTTCGCATGGTAACTTTACAAAAAGTCTCCTGTTGAAATAATGCTCAATATTCTGAACGGACTCCCTGTTGATGATGAACTGGCGGTTGACCCTGAAAAAAGACTGCGGGTTCAGCATATTTTCCATCTGGTCAATGGTATAAGGGAGTGTATAATCCTGATTTGAGAGCGTCCGGAGGGTAACCAATCCTGCAGCGGCATAAATATAACAGATATCAACCACCTTTACGGGAATAATCTTTTCCCTGTAATAGATCAGGAGGGTCTGTTTATAAGAGACCTCCATCTGTACCATTACCTTGTTGAAATTAGTTGTATAGGTCCCGGAAGCGTAATAATCTTTAATGCGGTGATATTTTAGGAGGCTTCGTTCTACCATGGTTTCTTCTAAAGGTTTCAGCAGGTAGTCTACACTATTGGATTCAAAAGCGTGGATAGCATATTCATCAAAAGCAGTGCAAAAGATGATGGGAATCGTCAATGGTACTTCCTTAAAGATTTCGAAACTCAGTCCATCGCCCAGCTGAATATCTGAAAAGATCAAATCAGGTGCAGGATTGTTCCGGAACCAGGAAATGGCTCCGGCCACTGAAGAAAGGATGGGAAAAATAGTAATTTCACTGTCTAGCTTTTCCAAAATCCCTTTCAGTTCCTTCGCTGTTCGTAATTCGTCCTCAATGATAATGACTTTCATTGCTGATAATGGGTAAAGTGACTGTAAAAAACTCTTCGGTCCGGCTAATCGCAATCTCTTTATTAAAGAGCAACCGGAAACGATCATTGATATTCTGCAGCCCAAGATACGTACTTTCCACAGCAACTTTTTTAGGATGATAGGGATTCTGAACAACCAATTCATTGTTTCCATTCAAAAAAACAGAAATATTCAAGGGGTTCTCCATGGAAACCACATTGTGTTTAATTGCATTTTCGATCAGGAGCTGCAGGGACAGCGGAGGGATCAGATAGTTATGGAAATCATCCGGTATTTCAATGGATACATGAAGCGCCCCTTCAAAGCGGACATGTAAGATATACAGATACGCATGGATAAATTTCAGCTCTTCTGAAAGATTTGTGGTCTGGTGCTCATTGATATTCAATAAATAACGGTATACATGCGACAGTTGGATCACAAAATGCTTGGTATCTGCTTCCTCAGTGATCGTCTTTAAAGTACTTAAGGAGTTGAATAAGAAATGGGGACTGATCTGCTGCTGTAGGGACAGTAACTGGGCACGCAGGTGTGCCTGTTTAAACTGCTCATTCTCAATCCTGGTCTGTTGGAGGATATCTTTTGTGGATATGGTATTAAAAACAATAAAAGAAATCATGGTGAGCAGAAAAGAACCCACATAACGTCTCAGAAAGTCAAAAAACGTAGGTTCATAGGGTGCGTCATTGATGTACATACTGGCAGGCACATAAAATATAATGAAATAATTGAGGCCTAAAATAGCGACACTGGCAACGAATACACTGGCCATGGTGTTGGCATCGGTACTGAGTCCCTGAATACGGTTCATCTTGAAATACCCCATGATCAGCCAGCTGATCAGCACAAAAAGTGTAATTGAGATAATGCGTCCGGCATGCTGTACCGATAGTATTTCTACATCCCACTTTCTCATGAGCGTAGTGGTGGCAACAAGGATGCCGATGAGGATAAAACACCACTTCAACTGATAATTCTGAAACATCCTCAAATTTAACAACTTCAACTGTAGAACGTATCATTGCCTCGGTGAACTGTACAAAACTGGCAATGAAATGTGCATCGACCAACTGTTGCAAGTATCAGCCATGCCCAAGAAGCCTTGCAAAAGCCCTTTCTCAAGTGCTTAAAAATCAACTTTAATGTGCAGACCGGCTTGTCCCAGGTGAAGCTTCTGCTCAGCGTAACTGCTAACCGGCAATTTCACATAAGGTTCAAATGATAAGGTATTGCGTTTGCTGATCTTTTGCTGAAATCCGACTGATAGGTTATACAATGCCACATACTTATTTTGTCTTAGTTTTTCTCCGGGCACGAACTCGGTAGATTCCTGGGTATAATTAATGACTTGCATACGTTCTTGTCCGGCTGCATCAATATAGGAGCTTACCGTTGATATATCCTGGCTATAGGTTAATATTTGTTTTTGCGAGAGAATGGAATAGGCGGAAAGGCCCAGCCCCGCGTATATTTTCTTACTGATGCGGTATTGCAATTCCAGGGGGATTTCAATACCGGTCATACTGGCCTGGGTACTTTCAAGCTTCCTTGAGCTATTCTCTATGTTGAACCCTGCTGGTTGCTGTATTTTTTTAGCCCCGCCAAGTTCATTATAATGTATCCCTGAGCTAATGGCCAGTTTACGGTTAACAGCATACGACACCTGGATCCCCAGATTTAAATTGGCTTTTGAGCGGGAATCGATCGCCCGGCCAAGCATCAGGCCAAAACTCCATTTCTTTTCATCCGGTGCAACCCGTGTTTTTTTTGCATTTAACAGACTTTCCTGTTCCAGGAATTCTTCCATACTCATTTTTTTATGGGCAGGTGTTTTTACGATGACGGAAACCACATTATTTTCTGGGTGTTGATGTACTGAGGTATCTGCAATAGGCTGTTTTTCTATCGCTGCAGCAAGGTCTGTATGGTTTGTTGTCCCGGCTATCAATAAAGGCGAACGCATGGCCTGCAAACCTAAGGGCTGGGCAGGTCGCCTCAGGCCGGCCCCATGTTCGCCGACCATAATTGGAGGGTCTTTCGGAATTATTTTTACGGCAGTTGGAAATGTTGTGGTGTTAGGGTGCTGGCTTATTCTATCAGGCCCCAATAAAAAAAGAGCAATGAATAAACAGGCTGCAACCGATATTCTTTTCCACTGGACTATTTTATGCTGCTTGTTTTTGCGGGCACGGAATTCCTCCCAGGCGCCTGGGCGGTAATCAAATTCCAGTTCTTCCAGCTTTGCTTTGATATGCTCAATCCGTTCGTCTTTCATGATACTGATCGGGTTAGGGTTTGCTGATAGAGTATCCGCAAACGTTCTTTAGCACGGCCCAGGTAAACCCGGCTGTTCTTTACCGGTATATGGAGTTCATTGGCGATCTCTTCGTGTTTGAATCCCTCAATTTCATACATGTTAAAAATAATGCGCTGTATCTGCGGCAAATCGTCCAACAGCTTGAGGATATCCTGTGCATTCATCTTGTCCAACACGTTATAATGGTCCGCCAAGCTGTGAACTTCTGTCAGCTCATCGTTAGTTTGGATATTTTTGGATATCCTCAAAAAATCTATTGCCGTTCGGGAAGCTATTTTTGCCATCCATCCCTTAAATGCTTTCAAAAGGTTTTCCGAACCTTCCGGATAAATAAACATTCGTATATTTTTAAAAATCTTGATGAAGCTGTCGTTCACCAGTTCTTCAGCCTGGCTTACATCTTTGTTGTACCTCACGATTACCCCCATTACGTATCCGTAAAATGATTTGTATACCCACTCCTGGCATTGCTCATCATTGTCTGAACATCCAATAAGTATGTCCTGAAGCTTTTCTATGGGCTTCACCTGTAGCTGGCTTTTAAACTTGAACAACAGTGCTTCGGATTTCATTTCAGCTCAAATACCACCCTTAAGCGCTTAAGGGTGGTGGAGTATGGAAGAGTGTATACTTATTTGTTGGTGATCAGTTTCACAGCGAGTTTGGTATTGTCGGTAGCACTTTTAAGTCCGTTTGCCCAGATCGTGTAGATCTTTCCTTTCTCGATCTTCACTTTCTCTAATTTGGCCAGTACCTCAGTCTTGGTGTTTTCTTTGATCTCGAAGGTCAGTTCCGCGCCAGGAGTTACTGCAGCAAATGAGGTTGATTCCTTAAATGCAGTTTTATTGAACAGGTTGGTGGCAACACCGTTAATACCCAAATCCAATGCACCAGCGTCAGGGCTGAGGTTGATAAATCTTACATTTGCTTTATCAGCAGCAGGAGCAGCAAGATTATCTTCTGTCCATACAAACGCTACCTTATCCGGAAGGTCAGCAATGTATAAGGAGTAATTTTTATTGGCTTTAAGTTCCAGTTTTGATTTCAGCAGCACTGCATCCGCGTCTTTTTTAGTGATGCTGAACTCGTAAGCTTTGGAAATGAGGGCACTGTAAGGTATAATGGTACCGAAAGTGAGTGCGCTTTGGTGCGCTTTGGTACCGTCAGCCTTTAAAATAAGCTCAGGACTGCCCGGTGAAGCGTGTACTACTGCCAGGGCAGACTGGCTCTGAGCCGGAGCTGGCTGATCATCATCGTCATCGCTGCAGGCTGTAAAAGTTAGGGCGATGGCCAATAAAGTCACTGTCGGTTTAAAAAAGGTTTTGATTTTTCTCATGATTTTATTTAATCTTTTGTTTACCTGATAAAACGGGGGTCACTGAAAAAGCGCAACAGTGGCAGTAGATTTTTTTTAGAAGTTTTATTCGGCAATTAAGGATTAATCATGATGGATGGAGGTGCTCGCTAATTTTGTTAAATGAGTTCTGGTGTTAAATGAGTTCTGGGAAATTTCCTGGTGTTCGACATCAATGCCTGGATCTTTAATGCAGCATAGCATCAACTAAAAAGGGCTGTATCGTGTGATACAGCCCTTTGCTTTTTCAATAAATATAATGTGGTGGCTTAGAAAAGCGAAAATTCAACCCTTCTGTTTTTCTGACGCCCCTTAGCAGTTTTGTTGGTTGCAATCGGTTGGTTCGGACCATAACCTGTTGCTTCAATTGTTGAAGGATTAGCACCCTGAGATACAAGGTATGCTTTTACCGCTTCTGCCCTGTCTTTCGATAAACGTAAGTTAACAGCCATTGAACCTGTGTTATCTGTGTGGCCTGCCAGTTTCAGGCTGAAGTTTTTCTCTACCAATAATGAAGCTACACGATTTAATGTTGGATAAGATTTCGCTTTGATCGTAGCTTTACCCAAAGCAAATTCTAAGTTGGAAATCGCTTCACCCACTACCTTACGGTCTGCTTCTGTAATGACTACTTTTTCCTTGATGACGGGTGCCGGAACTTTTAAAGGACAACCTGCACCATCGACAACGGTGTTGGCAGGGGTTCCAGGACATTTATCAAATTTGTTGGCAACACCGTCCATATCGTCATCACCCAAATCTTTGGCATACTGTTCCTGATCTCTCAGCCTGTTTTGCTCTGAAGTAGACAATGCTCTTCTTAACTCTGCACTTTCTGCTGCACTTTCCTGACGAACAGCCGCAATAGCACTGAAGTTTTGTAATTGGGAAGTTCCCTTTTTACCTAAGGCAATCTCTACTCCGGCATGTGCATAAGAGAACTTGTCATTGTACGTACCCGCAACACCATCAAATTCACTGGTTCTCATGAAATTCACCGTATAACCCAAATCAATATTCAGGCCTTTGGATACGCTAATTTTTAAACCTGCTCCAATTGGTATGAACCAGTCTTCATCGTAACCTCTGCTAAAACCAACAGGAGTGTTCACAACATTTGGACTGTAGGACATATAACCAGCACCTCCAGTGACATAGGGTGACAGGATGTTACGTTCCTGGTTTAAACTTAGGTTCGCTACCGTGAAGTTTAGGCTTACCGCTGCCGACCAGTCAATACGTGTTTGGAAACTGCTATTGTCCTGTGCCGATCCCGGAGCCAGAGCGTTTGATCTTAATCCCTTTACTTTACCTGCAAGAAAATCTGCCTGGATACCAAATCCCGGAACGATTTGCTTCTTGATATAACCTCCGTAACCCCAGCTCTCCTGTGGAGTATGCCAGTCACCATTAGTTCTGGACCTGTTATTGAATGGAGTGTGATGCGTAAGCATGCCTCCGTTGAGTCCGATAGACCAGGTACGGAAATTTTTTTTATCAAAACGTTTAGTCGTATCCGAGTTTAAGTCTTGAGCGAATAGGGTTCCTGATAGTCCTAGTAAGGATAGGATCAAAGCCGATTTTGTAATTCCTGAGTTCATAGTGTCAGATTAAGTCTATATCAGGTAATACGATAATTTGTTACAGAAGGCTCAACAATTACAAGAAAAAAAATTCAAACCACCAAAACAAAATACATAAAACACTAACAAACAGACAGTTGACAAATGAAAATTTATTACCAATCAAACGTAAATTGGATAAAAATCGATATTTTCATCACCTGAATCCATCATGAAAGTCGATAGACGACCCCTAATCCCCAGCTGTTCAGGGCAGTTAAAAAATCCGTCTACCTAAATCCATCCTTAAAATTTTCAGGGCTGATGGGCTCGGATAAGGTGCCAGAAACTGATGTTACAGCGGGTACGAAAGCCCAGTTTTTCATAAAGCCCAATTGCTGAGGTATTACTTTTCAATACATGTAAGTAAGGTATTTTTCCATCAGCCAATATTTTACTGCTGACACGGGCAACCAGTTGCTTGGCATAACCCCGCCCTGTATAATCCGGATGGGTAACCACCCCACTGATTTCAGTAAAGCGATCCATCTGCATCCGTTCGCCGGCAACAGCGACCAGCTTGTTACCGGTGTATATGCCATAATAGTTACCCATCAGGGCAGTTTCTTTTCTAAAATACCCCGGCTGAACCAGATTCACGAGATCCGATAAATCCTTCAGGTCTTCTTCTTCGAGTAAACGGGTATTTCCTGTATCAATTACTTGTGGAGTATCTAGAAGAAGCATCTGATTACATAACAACTCCTTGTTGATCCTTAGTCCGGAACTGAAATCCGGCCGTTCACCTACGACGTAAAAATTATCATTTAATAATGCATGCTCGTCAATGCCTTGTATCGTCCGGGCGCCTTCATAGGAACCACCAAATGGGGTATAATCGGGATGATAAAATTTAATTCCCCCATAATCTATGGCAAACTGCCTGTGGCTTTCAGTGAGGGAATAATAAACCGGACTATTTAGCTTTAGTATTTCGTTATTCATTTCTGTTATTGTTCAAGTTTAGCCTTTAATTGTAATGCCCTTTGCAGAAAACTCTGGCTGGCAATTTTTTCTTCAGCTTCCTTTATTGCCTTCAGCATGTTGTTCTGGTTGTTGGTCACTTCGGTAAGTACAGCAATCATGATCTCCCATACCGGTTTCATTTTCAGGATCAGTTCCTTACCTTTTGCCGTGAGCTGGATCAATCGCTTACGTTCATCGACCTTATCTTTTTTCGAGCGGATAAGTTTTTGCTTTTCCAGTTCCTTCAATAAACTGATCGTAGAAGGATGGGTATAGCCAATTTCAGCGGCAATTTCTACCACGCTTAAAATCTCCTTGTGATGTAAAGTATAAATTACAGGAAACCATTTCGGCTCAAAATCTATATCAAATGCTTTATATACCAGGGCACCATCTTTCCGCAACTGCTCACTCAGGCGTTGCAGCCGTGTCGACAATGCCAGAATTCCCGATTCATCTATAATATTCATAAGGATGAATTCAAGTGTAAATGACAAAACACGTTATCCGCACGCATCAAAGGGAAGGCTTCAGGAAGATCTGTTTTTTCCAGACGGATAAAGTGATTCCTTTCATAAAAGCGCAATGCAGCTTCCAGGATAGTTACTGTTCCCAAATATAAATCCTGCAGTCCATTGTCTTTAGCATAAGCGATCAATGTATCCAGCAGCTGCTGGGCGATGTTCAGTTCCTTGCCCCGGTATTCTTTTTTAACAAACATTTTTCTGATTGCCCCCGCCTGGTCATCAAATTTGATCAGCGCGATGGTACCAACCAGCTGTCCATCTATAAATGCTGCCCAGAAACATCCTCCTCCCTGGTAATAGAAATCTGCTATGGTTAAAAGATCAGGCTGATCTTCCAGTGTAATCGGCACATTAAATTCATTTTGCTGTATGTTTAAAATCAATTCAATTACCGGAGTGGCATATTGGTCCTGAATAGGGATAATGTTTACTTTCATGTTCGTTATAAGTGTAAATAAAACTACGTAGTTGAATACATAATATACACAAACATATAAATAAATCTGTCATTTTTAAGGTTTAAATATAGATTCAGGGTTGTTTTTGTGTCATTTTTGATTGTCACTGCAGACCACTTCCAGCCTGATTTATTCCTGCTGAAGATTGACGGTTAATTTCTTAACTACATAAATACAAGAGGCATCCAATTTATTTAAACCCGTACTGGTCGCGGTCAGAAACATGCAAGCACAAAACATTTTCACCTGTCCGGAGGTTTAATATAGCATGTTATAACCTAGCATACAGCACTATAAGTATTAACAAGTCAATTGATATCATGGAAGTAAACGAAAACAACAGAACAACCTATCTGGAAGAACTTGGTGGGAGCGATTTTAAAATTGCCGATCATCAGCCGAACATCATTGGCTGGGAAATAGTGGATAACCATGGGAATGACTTAGGTGATGTAGAAGACCTGATTTTCGATAGCAACGCCAGAAAAGTACGTTACATCGTGGCCAGTATCGGTACAGGTGAATTTGAGGATATAGAGGCCGAAGAAGAATCCAAACTGGTACTGATCCCTATCGGGATTGCTGAACTGAGTGAAGCGGATGACGAGGTTATTCTCCCTGATACTTCCCCTGAGTTTTTAGTTACCTTACCCGAGTTTGAACCCGGAAAGATCATTTCTCCGGCAGAAGAACTTGCAGTGCGTTATGCATTCCTGGGTCAGGATTCCCTGCCGAATGCAGATTCAGTAGCTTATGAAAGCCACCCTGAAGATTTCTACGATCATGGTCATTTCGACGAGCGTCGTTTTATCAAAAGATAGTAAACAAAGGGCAGCACTGAAATCAGTTGCTGCCTTTTGTTTACTATCGATTCCCCAATTGGGGTTCAGATTTTATTGTGCGGCACTTACAGCACGGTGGTAAAATGATTCAATTTCACTAAGGGCCTGTTGAATTGCCGTCCTGTGGCGTTGTAAGAGCTCAAGGTGATCTGTATGTATTTCAGGATGTTCTATAGCTTTATCAAATTTCTCTATGGCAGCTACCTCCCCTGTAACAATCGCTCCCAATATTGCGGCATCTTCTTTACTGCTCAATGCCTGCTTGATATCAATCCAGGTACGGTGCAGTGCACCAAGTACACCACCGCTTTCATTTTCGGAATCCCCTCCATGTTCATTCAGGTGCGTTTTCAACTCTTCGGCAAATGCTTCGCGTTGGGAAGAATAAGTGGCAAAGATACCTTTCAGTTCCGGGTTTTCCGTAGTTTCACTCGCAGAAGCATATCCCTCTTTTCCATCATTCAAAATGTTGACAAGACCTTTCAGGTCGCTGATAATTTCATTGTTTTTTTCCATAACCGGGTAGATTTTAAACTTACAACGCCCAGGAATACATTAAGTTTTCATTTTTTTGAATCTCATCATTCCACAAACATAGCCAAACCCAGCGCTATCGGGTTATCCTTCCGCGATGGTATCTACACTGGCCAGAATAGCGTTTTCCATTGTTATCGGTGTCCAGTCTAGCCTACTTTTCGCTTTTTCATTGGAAATAACCATATGTCTGGCCGCTGCATTAGGCTTCAAACCTGCCACTTTTCCCGCCAGCCCAGGTCTTTCCTTTTTGATCAGCGCTGCTATTTCATAAAAAGTGACTGTACCATCTGCCGTTACAATAAAACGTTCTCCTGCAGCTTCCGGTTTATTCATGGCCAGCAGGTGTAATCTGGCCACATCACGCACATCCACCACACCGAAAGATAATGGAGGGGTTGTGGTCACCTCACCTTCAAGTACACTTTTCACCATGCCTATTGAGCTGGAATAATCTTTGCCCACCGCCGGGCCAAAAATCCCTACCGGATTCATGACAGTCAGCTCAAGTCCTCCACCCTCTCTGGCCATAAAGTCCCATGCCGCTTTTTCTGCTATCGTTTTTGATTTGATATAGGGATGGTCAACAGCCCGCTCATCTGTCCAGTCCTCTTCAGTAAATGTATGTCCATCGGGATCAATGCTATACCCTACTGCAGCGAAAGAGGAAGTCAGCACTACCCTTTTTACGCCAGCATTCCTGGCTGCCCGAAGGACTCTCAATGCTCCATCCCTCGCCGGAACAATCAGCTCATTTTCGTCTTTTGGCTGTTCGGCAGGAAAAGGGGAAGCGACATGAAGCACAAAAGTGCATCCGGCTACGGCCAGATCCCAATTATCGTCTGAAGTTAAATCGGCCTCCACAAAAGTCAGCTTTCCTGAATTGGCTATCTTACATTGTTCCAAAAGCGCTAAGACCTCCTGCTGCCGACCCAGGGAGCGAACTGTAGTTCTTACCGTATAACCATCATTCAATAATGCAATGATGGTATGGATACCTACGAAACCTGTACCTCCCGTAACCAGCACCAGTTCTTTTTTTTCTGTATCGTTCATCTTTTTAATTTTTACCGAATGTAGCCATTACCCTTCCTGCCTGGTTTTGTTCTAAAGTTCTATTTTTATTTGTTCAGGAGTCCGGGAACAGGGTTAATGAGATCAGAGGATCAGTATTTTATCTGAATAAATTTGAATCTCCTGATGTCAGCTGAATAAAAATATCAGTTTAAAATTGAACGGTGGGGTTTCCCTGTAGGTTAAGTGCCTGTGAAAGGAATGTTATGATTATTTTAACCACGAAACAAATGCTACATTTAATATAATTATTTACCTATTTTATACAGAAAAAAGAATGTATTAAGCACAATATTGCCTCAGGTAGCCATCTGAAGCAATTTTGTGCTTAATATCACCTGTAGGCATTAAGATTTTTGTGCGTATTTCACTTCTTCATAAGGCTGTACCAATACCCAACCCTCGCCAGCAAATTCAAGCTGGAAAGATTCACCACTTCCCCTGCCAATGAAAGAACCGAAGGTCAAATTCGTTTTAATTTTCGGGGACAGGTTTTCAGACCATGCCACAGTCGCATTGGGATCCGTAAATACGGGCTGTCCCGGAGTTACCCGAAGAAGAATAGGCTCCCCGTGGGTGGTAATGGCAATATATCCGGAACCAGCAAGTCTGACCTGGAATAAACCACCAGACATCATGCCGGCCACACTTTTAAGCATTTTAATTTCATTGCTGATGCTTTCTTCCAGTGCCAGCACATCATTGCCATTCACAAAAATAGCTTCGTTCTGCAACTTTATAATTTTCACTTTCTTTCCTTCATCTGCCAGGTAAAGTTTTCCACTCCCCCTAGCAAACATTAAGGAAGTACCTTCTCCGGAAATTGCTTTCTTTAATAATCCACCCAGTCCTTTACTTAACATCCCTTCCCTTTTGAAATCAATATTGCCGATATAGGCAACCATAGATCCTGCTTTCGCCATAATGGTCTGGTTGTTCATGTTGATTTCCAACATGGCAGGTTTCTCCAATTCAAAGAAATCATTCTCATTTGGATCTTCTGCAGCCTCCTGTATAAACTCTTTTAAGGTGTACTCTCTTTTTTCCATTGTAAATTTTATTGATTTATCCTCATAATTTATGCCAATCATTTAAACACAAAACAGATATTATAAATATTCCTTAACATCCTCTCCAATGAAATCCGGAAAACAATCCCAGGAACTGTACTGGAAAGGTCTTTTAAAATTGCTTCCAATCGGGAGAATGTGCTCATACAGATGCATCAGGCTTTCCGGAAGCCCCACCAGGTATACCCTTGAAAATCAACAATTGTGAAACAAAGATCAACTCTTTTAAAAGAGAAAAAAAGAAATGGAAAACAGGAATAATCCTGCGCGATTTCAATTGGCTAAACGTACGGTTCGGGAGCGATTTTGGTTGTTTCGGTGAAGTTTCCGGCACATTTTCAGGAGAGCTTCTTATACTTGTATACACACATGATCACCTGTAAGTTTTATTTCCGTATCACCCCTAAGTTTTATTAAAATATCCAAATATGCCACAATTTGTCATCATCCTTTCAACGGTAATCAATAATTCAGCTGAGCTGGAAAGTATCAACCATGCCATCGCATCTACAGCAAACATCATAGAATGGAACCATGACCTTGATGACGATGACAAAGTACTGCGCATCGTTTCCAAAAACAATATCAGTCAACACTTGCTTTTAGCCCTGCAGAATGCTGGAGTAAGTTCGGCATTACTGGGCGTATTCAAGAGGACTAAAACCAGGATAGTAAGTTATTTACAGTAAAACCTTTACCTCCAGACTTCACAATTTCAGTTCTTCCCAATCTTGTATCGGGTACAATTTAAATATCAGCTCGAATACTGGTTCAATTCCTTTATGTGTAAAGGAAGCACTGTACCCTATGACATAAATCCTCCATGGAATAAGCGCATACAAAAATGGGATATGTGCATGAAAAAGGATAAAATCCAAATCCTTTTCTCTTTCTATTGACATTCCCGCGTCATATTCAATCCCATTTCATACCTGCTATATGTATATTCAGTATTCATTTTCTACGCTTAAGTGAAAGAAACGCCACCGCTCAGGAAAAATTGACCAATTTTGTAAATCCATATTATACATGAATTATAAACCAGGTAAAGGAGAAAACAATTAAGATGTCACCATTAGAAAGAAAAATATTAAGCAGGAAGAGTAAGCGGATCGTCTTTGTGATGTGTGCGCTCGTACTCTTATACCTGGTTTCCTTCCTCATGGATCCATATTCAGAGAACTGGACAAACTATTTCGACAGAAGTTACCTGAATATTCTGGCAGAATGGACTGTATCTTTCCTTTTCTGTTTTCTGGTTGCAGAATCGTCTTTAATCATACACCGGAAACTCAATAAAAGATTTCCATGGACCAGGAATCCGGTCAGGAGATTACTGATTGAATCGGCCATCAATTGCTGTGTTGTACTGATCTTAATCTTCCTTGATGGCGTGTGCATGCACCTGATCTTCAAAGAGTCTTTTGCTTCACAGGACCAGTGCTCTATCGAAAACATACGGGAAATGATCAGGTGGACCCTGGTAAGTTTTGCCATTTCCTTTTTTATTATGGCCGTAAATACAGGGAATTACCTGATCAACAACTGGAAAAATACCGAGCTACAGGTCACCGAACATAAACTGCGTGTATCAGAATTACGGCAAGCTTCCGTCGAAGCAGAGCTCAATGCCTTCAAACTGCAGATCGACCCCCATTTTATTTTCAACAACCTCAGTGTACTGTCGGAACTCATCCTTGAAAATCAGGACCTGGGTTATCAGTTTTCAGAGAATTTCTCCAAGGTATACCGTTTCCTGCTGGTCAACTCCAAGAAGAATTTTATTTCTCTGGAAGAGGAAATGAAATTTGTAAAGGCTTATATCTTCCTGATTCAGCACCGCATAGGTTCAGGGGTACATTTTGAAATCACCGTCGAAAAGGAATCCAACGGCTTCTTCCTGCCGCCACTGACCTTACAGCTCCTGGTAGAAAATGCACTCAAACACAACAAAACCCACAAGAACGATCCACTCCAGATTAAAATATACAGTGATGGTCCTGAAAAGATCATCGTAGAGAATACCCTCGCTCCTCTTGAAAATAAAACAGACTATTCCACAGGCATTGGACTTTCAAATATTTTAAACCGCTTCAACCTTTTATCGAGACAAGCTCCAGATATTATCAACCGGGATGGGTATTTTAGGGTAATTATTCATTTGATGAAATATGATAAGTAAAATTCTAATTATTGAAGATGAGAAATTAAATGCCGACAGACTTACAAGGCTGCTCAGGACAATCATCCCTCAGGTTACGATCATCGCAGTCCTGGAAAGTGTGTCGGAGAGTATAGCCTGGTTTGAACAAAACAACACACCCGACCTCGTCATGATGGATGTCCGCTTATCCGACGGCCTGAGTTTTGACCTGCTTAAAAAGGTCGACATGGATTGTCCGATTATCTTCACCACAGCATATGATGAATACGCTGTCCAGGCCTTCAAATACAATGGGATCGATTATCTCCTCAAACCTATTGAACCTGAAGAGCTGGAACATGCCCTCCGTAAAGTAGAAAAATCCAGCCACAAACCATTCGACACACAGTCCATCGAAAACCTGGTCGGTTTACTGCGGCCTAAAGCATACCGAAACAGGTTCTTATTACCCTTTAAAGATGGTTATAAAGCCGTACTGGTACAGGAAATCATTTATATTTATGTGGAGCAAAGGGTAACTATTGCCCACCTGACCGACGGATCAGAGGTAGTCCTTCAGCAAAGCATGGAAGAATTGGACCAGCAGCTTGACCCGAAGATATTTTTCAGGGCAAACCGGCAGTTCATTATCAACATTGATTTTGTGGTGCAGGTACTCAACTATTTTAATGGAAAACTAAAGGTAATATTAAAAGATAGCAACACCGAAATCATTGTCAGCAGGGATAAAGCCAGTGCCTTAAAAGCCTGGATGGATTTTTAAATTCAGGCCATTAACCCCGCACAATTTCAGGAAGCCATTTTTGCAATTCAGGTTGGAATAAATACGTTTCAGCCAATTTCAAACGCTCCGAATCCACATATTTTGTTTCTTTGTCTTTGATATTAAAACAACTCAAAGAATAAAATGAAAGCGGATTTAACAACGAGAACCAGAATAAGCTATGTGATCGTAGCCATAGCAACTGCTGCCCTGTTCGCCTCCTGTGGAGCTGGGGCTAACGACCAGTATGGCCAGCAGGGACCGCCGCCGGAAACTGATTTTGCTCAGTTGAACAATGGCAGTTCAGCAGTGAAAACTACTTATCCGGGAACCATAGAAGGATCCGACAATGTCGACATCAAAGCACAGGTCACCGGTTACCTGGAAACCATTTACGTGAAAGAAGGCGATTATGTACAAAAGGGACAGTCGCTCTTCAAAATCAAAAGTGAAGTCTTCAATGAACAGGTGAGTGGAAGCAATGCCGCCCTGAAAGCAGCGATAGCCGCTCAGACGACGGCAAAACTGGAAGTAGAGAAAATCAAGCCCCTGGTAGAAGGCAAAGTCGTTTCCGAAATACAGCTGCAAACTGCCCAGGCGAACTATGAATCTGCCAAGGCACAGGTAGCCCAGGCAAAAGCCAACCTGGGTTCTTCACAGATCAATGCGGGTTTCGCCCTGATCAAAGCCCCGGTAAGCGGTTATATTGGCCGTATCCCCAAACGTGTGGGCAACCTTGTGACTCCGGGCGACGAGACTCCCCTCACCTCTTTATCGGAAATCAGTCAGGTGAACGTGTATTTCTCTATGAGCGAAGCCGAATTTATTACCTATAAGAAACGCAGTCAGGCTGCAAAAGAAGGTGCTGAAACGGCAGAACTGATTATGGCCGACGGAAGTGTATACGAACATAAAGGCAAGCTGGAAACGGCCAGTGGAAATATCGACCGTACCACCGGAAGTATGACCATGAAAGTAGTCTTCCCGAATCCCGACAAACTTCTACGTGCAGGTGGTGCGGGACGCATTGTTCTCCTGCAAAAAATAGATGATGTACTCACCTTACCGATGAGCAGCGTGAAAGATATACAGGATAAATTCTTCGTGTTCAAACTCGGCGACAGCAATAAAGTGAGCATGACCCCAATTGAATTAGCAGGCAGCACCGGCAACCTTTACCTCGTGAAAAAAGGATTGAAATCGGGCGATAAAGTTGCACTCAACCGTATCGATGTCCTGAATGAAGGCATGGTAGTTCAACCAAAAATGGTAGCCATCGATTCACTCTCTAACTAATTTTACAGCAATACAAGCAGACATTATTATGTTGAAAAAAATAATAGACAGACCTGTCATGGCAACGGTGATTTCCATCATCATCGTTATCCTGGGTATTATAGGTCTCACACGGCTTTCCGTAACCCGGTTTCCCGATATCTCTCCCCCAACCGTTACCGTTTCCGGTAGTTATCCAGGCGGTAACAGCCAGACTGTGATCCGCTCCGTGGTTACCCCACTGGAAGAACAGATCAACGGTGTGGAGGACATGCAATACATTAAGTCCAATGCCAGTAATGATGGTGCTTTTTCCATTTCCATCATTTTCAAGCAGGGTGTAAATGCTGATCAGGCCGCAGTAAACGTACAGAACCGTGTGCAGCAAGCTACGCCGATCCTTCCACAGGAAGTGATCAGGATGGGTCTGACCACTTCGAAGCAGCAGAACAGTATGATCCTGATCTTTAACCTGTTCACGGATGACAATGAAAAATACGACGAGAAATTCCTGCAGAATTATGCCAATATCAACCTGATCCCACAGATCAAAAGGGTTCCCGGTGTAGGTCAGGCCCAGGTATTCGGATCAAAAGATTACTCCATGCGGATCTGGTTAAACCCACGCAAGATGGCGAACTATGGCCTTGTTCCGGCCGATATTACCGCAGCTGTGGCCGACCAGAGTCTGGAGGCCGCCCCAGGTAAATTAGGGGAAGAATCCAACGCCGCACTGGAATATGTGATCCGTTACAAGGGAAAGAAAAACCTGCCGGAAAACTATGAAGAGATTGTGGTTAAAAATAACGGGACTAACCTGGTACGCCTGAAAGATGTGGCAAGGGTAGAATTCGGATCTATATCCTATAGTGGTGACAATAAAACCAATAACAGGAACGCGGTGACGATGGCCATCCTGCAGACTACCGGATCGAATGCGAACGAGATCGAAATTGGAATCAATAAAGAAATTGAACGGCTTTCAGCCTCTTTCCCTCCGGGAATCAAGTACTCTAAGATCATGAGTACCAAAGAAAAACTGGATGAAGCTACAGGTCAGGTGAAATCTACGCTGTTTGAAGCCTTTATCCTGGTATTTATTGTTGTATTCCTGTTCCTTCAGGACTTCCGTTCTACCATTATCCCTGCCATTGCTGTTCCGGTAGCTATTGTAGGAACCTTCTTCTTCCTCTTTGTGCTTGGTTTTACCATCAATGTCCTCACCCTGTTCGCCCTGGTACTGGCTATCGGTATTGTGGTGGATGATGCCATTGTGGTGGTCGAGGCCGTACACAGTAAGATGGAAGACAGCCACATGAGTGGAAAAGAGGCCACCCACAGTGCCATGGGGGAGATTACAGGTGCAGTGATTTCTATTACCCTGGTGATGTCGGCCGTATTTATCCCAATTGGTTTCATGAATGGTTCGGCCGGTATTTTCTATAAGCAATTTGCCTATACCCTGGCTATCGCCATTATTATTTCGGCGGTGAATGCCTTAACGCTTACCCCTGCCCTGTGTGCCTTGTTATTAAAAAATACACACAATGATAAAACACCTGACAAGGCTAAAAAAACCGGTTTTGGCGATCGTTTCTTTGTGGCCTTCAATGCGGGATTCAATAACCTTACCCACAGGTATGTAAAAGGAATCCGCTTCCTGGCGGGACGTAAACTGATTGCTACCGGTTTCGTGACGGCTGTGATTGCCATTGCCATCTGGGCGATGATGAGTACCCCAAAAAGTTTTGTGCCAATGGAAGATGACGGGATGTTCATTTATGCCCTGACCATGCCACCGGGAACAGGATTGAACAGGACTACCGAAGTTGCCAAAAAGATTGACAAGATTCTGGGCGGTATGGAAGCTATTGATGAAAATACGGCGATTACAGGTTTCAATATGTTAAGTAACAGTACAGGACCAGCCTATGCCGTAGGTTTTGTAAAATTCAAAGAGAAAAAGAAACGTGGTGAAGTGAAGGACATTGATGAACTGATGGGCATCATTAACGGGAAGCTTGCGGCAGTAAAAGAAGGTCAGATCATGGCTTTCCGGATGCCTCCGGTGGAAGGATATGGAGTAACCAGTGGTTCCGAAATCGTGTTGCAGGACCGTAAAGGTGGTACTCCGGAAGCCTTGATGGCCAAAGCTAATGAACTGATCGGTCAGCTGATGCAGGTACCGGGCGTACAATTTGCCTATACCACATTCCGTACCGATTATCCACAGATGGAACTGGAAGTGGATGAGGATAAAGCCAAGCAGATCGGTGTAAGTGTAAGCGGAATGTTAGGTGCGATCCAGACTTATTTTTCTGGCGACCAGTCGCTGAACTTCTCCAGGTTTGGTAAGTTCTACCGTGTGAATATCAAAGCGGATGGGATTTATCGTATGGATGAATCAGCTTTCAATGAGATCTTTGTAAAGAATGACAAAGGAGAAATGGTTCCGGTAAAATCTCTGGTGACCTTGCGTAAAGTATACGGACCGGAAGCCGTAAGCCGTTACAACCTGTACAATGCCCTGACCATTAACGTATCTCCCTTACCGGGCGTGAGTAATGGAGAGCTGATGGAAAGGCTGGAAGTGGTCCTGAACAAACTTCCGTCAGATTACAGTTATGAATGGACAGGATTGAGTCTGGAAGAGAAATCAGCAGGAAATCAGACCGTAGCTATTCTGGCTTTATGTCTGTTGTTTGTGTACTTCCTTCTTGCCGCACAATATGAGAGTTACCTCCTTCCACTGGCTGTATTGCTGTCTATCCCAACCGGGGTATTGGGAGCCTACCTCGGGATAAAGGCCGTAGGTCTGGATAACAACATTTATGTACAGATCGGACTCATCATGCTGATTGGATTGCTGGCAAAAAATGCGATCCTGATTGTAGAATTTGCCGTACAGCGAAGGAAAATGGGCATGTCTATTTCCGAATCAGCCTTTGACGCAGCAAAATCAAGGCTTCGCCCGATTATCATGACTTCCCTTGCCTTTATCGTGGGGATGATTCCGCTGATGATTGCTACAGGGGGTACGGCAACGGGTAACCGCTCCATCAGTACCAGTGCAGCCATGGGGATGTTAAGTGGTGTGGTATTGGGGGTATTTGTAATCCCATTGCTGTATATCCTTTTCCAGACTTTACAGGAAAAAGTATCTGTCAACAAACAAGATTAATTCAACCCGTAAATGAACACTAATGAAATCAATGAATAAACATATAGCAGTAGGACTTGTGGTCAGCCTGAGTTTGTCATCCTGTGTGCTGAGCAAGAAATATGCACGTGAGGATATGGGCGCACCGGAAAAATACCGGACAGCCCTCGCCTTGACAGCGGATACCGTACAGCTGCCCTGGAAAACCTTTTTCAAGGATCCCCAGCTGACTGCACTTATCGAAAAGGCACTGGAAAAGAACAATGAAGTGGCTATCGCCTTAAAAAATATGGAACAGCTGGACCTTGCCGTTAAACAGGCAAAACTAGGTTTGCTGCCTACGCTGAACCTTGCTGCCGGGGCGAGCCGCTCATGGCAATCGAAAAACAGTTTAAATGGTACGCTGAGCGAACAATTTATCGGGACGGCTTATATGGACGACTACAACGCCGCATTTCAGCTAAGCTGGGAAGCTGATATCTGGGGGAAAGCAAAAATGCAGAAAAATGTTGCGCGGGCAGATTATTTCGCCCAGCAGGAGAACCTGACGGCCTTAAAGACCCGGATCATTTCGCAGGTAGCCCAGGCCTATTATAACCTGATCAGTCTGGATGAACAGCTGAAAATTGCAGAAAAGAATACCGCATTGAGCGATAGCACCCTGCGTATGATCCAGCTGCAATACCATGCGGGACAGATCAATTCACTGGCGGTGAGTCAGGCAGAAGCACAGAAAAAGACCGCCCAATTGCTGGTTCCCCTGGCACAGCAGAACATTGCTGTACAAGAGAATGCATTGAGTATTTTGTGTGGCAGCTTCCCGGACCATGTAGCCAGGACTGGTAGTTTAGCCAGCGTAAAACCCGAAGAGATTCTTGCTTCAGGTGTTCCCGCACAGCTGCTGAGTCGCCGGCCGGATTTAAAAGCTGCGGAATACGCAGTGATCTCGGCAAATGCAAAAACAGGGCTGGCAAAAGCGGCCATGTACCCTAGTTTTACCTTGAGTCCGCAGATTGGGGCAAACTCTTTTCAATTCGATAAGTGGTTTGATCTTCCGGGATCCATCACCAAGACAATAGCAGTTAACCTGGCACAGCCACTGTTTCAAAAGCGCTCCTTGAGAACTGCCTATGAAACTGCCGCTATTGAACAGGAAAAGGCAGTACTTCAGTTCAGACAGTCGATGATGACCGCTGTTGCCGAGGTTTCCGACGCCATGGCGAAATATAAAGGTACGGCTGACAGGATGGTGCTGGTTCAGGAAAAGACAGCTTCACTGGAAAAAGCCAGCAGCGATGCTTTGAAGTTATACAGAAGTGGTATGGCCACCTACCTGGAAGTCATTACTGCGCAGAATAACAGGCTGCAGAATGACCTGGAGGCGATCAGCATTAAACTGGAAAGCCTGAATGCGACAACAGATCTCTACAGGGCACTGGGCGGTGGTGTAAACTAAGAAAATCCGATCGAATAACGTACGCCGCAAGACCCCGGCTTTGAAATAGTAATATTTCAAAGCCGGGGTCTTTACTTATAATATATTACCTCAGCAATCCTTTTAAAATCTCTACACTCTTCAGCAGTTCTTCTTTTGAAGAAGAAGCAAATCCGAGCCTGGTGCCATTGCTGTTATACCCAGGATACTGACCACTGATCCCACTGGAAATATATAAACTTTTGCGCTGTGCTTTTCCTGCCAGCAATCCCAGATTGATGGAGGGATCAAATTCCGTCCATACCGTCATGCCTCCCTCCGGAATAGTAAAACTCAGCACATCCTTCAATTCATGACTGAGCAAATCGCAAAAAAGATCACGTCTTTCTTCATATACAGCCAATGCTTTCCTGAGATAACGCTGTACAGTACCATCATTTAACAATTCAGCCATCGCATTGTCTAAAATATGATCTCCCTGTCTGTCCAGCAGCATACGTACATTGGCAAGATGCTCAACCACATTTTCCGCAGCCACCAGATATCCCATACGGAAAGCAGGCGAAAAACTTTTACTGAATGAACCGCAGTAAATCACCATTCCGTTTTCATCAGCACTGGCCAAGGGTAACAATGGACGGTGTTTATAATGAAAGTCAAAATCATAGTCATCCTCAAAAATGATAAAACCATACGTTTTTGCCAGACTTAACAGTTCTAACCTCCGGTCCAGTCGCAGGGATACCGTAGTTGGATAATGGTGATGCGGAGTGACATACACCATCCTGACCTTTACTTTCCTGCAGAGCTGTCTCAATTCTTCCACCACCAAACCATATTCATCTACAGGTATGGTCATATGCCTGGCTTTTGCATGGATAAAATTCAATTCCGCCTTATTCCATCCCGGAGCACCGGAAACAATCACGTCACCTTCACTGATCAGCCCATTGCAAACCAGGTTAATCCCCATTACCGTGCCTCTCACTGAGATTATATTTGCAGCTGTAGTTTTCAATCCCCTGGTTTCATTCAGGTAGCGGGACAAGGCTTCCCTGTAAAACTCCGGCCCATAAGGATCACCATACCGACCGAATTTATGGTAAAGACCACTTCTGGTCAGCTGATTACGATAAGCTCTGTACAACTCCTTGATAGGCGCCAGTTTTGGATCAGGAAAACCGTCATCCAGATGCAGATCGGCCGTCACCAGAGAAAGCGGTACAGCCAAGCGGGGATCAGACTTGACACTGAAACCCGCCATCTTCCCTGCTGCTGGGGTATTTTCCTTTTTCCATGCTTGTGGCTCATACTCGGGCAGGTGTGGCGACACAAAAGTTCCGCGTCCGACAAAACTCTCTAACCATCCCTGCGCCTGCAATTCCTCATATGCCTTGGAAACCGTAATTCTATTGATGCGCAACAGGGCAGCCACTTCCCTTGATCCCGGTAATTTTTGTCCCGGACCTAAATGACCATTTTTGATCAGGCCCAAAACCGCATCTGCAAATTGTAGATAAACAGCCCTGCCCGAAGTGTGATCAAGATGAAGCTGATCGAAAAGCTGTGTTAAGATTGGACTATCCATTTTCTTAAAATTGGACTACAAATATAATCCAATTTAAGGGTAGTTTTGGATTCATACAAGAAAAAAGACCCCATTATGTATACACCAAATCTTTTTCAGTTTACGAATGATGCGGAGAAAATTGCGTTTATGAAGCGATACAGCTTCGCAACAATGGTTACCCTCAAAGGAGATATTCCCATTGCTACACAGCTGCCATTTTATATAGACCACAGTTCGGATAAATTAGTGTTAAGCGCTCATTTTGCAGTGGCAAACGAGCAGGCCGGATACTTGGAAGCCAGCCAGTCACTGGTGATCTTTTCTGAACCTCATGCCTATATTTCTCCTAAACACTACGATAAACGGGAAAGTGTACCCACCTGGAATTACATGGCTGTCCATGCCTACGGAAAAGCTAAAGTGATCCAGGACGAAAACGCCAAAATCAAAGTACTGGAACAACTGATTACCTTTCACGATGAGGCTTACCTGGAACAATGGAATAGCCTTTCCGACAAATATAAACAAGGTATGCTGAAAGGTATCGTCGCCTTTGAAATGGAAGTCACCGACCTGCAGGGGCAAAAGAAAATAAGCCAGAATAAGTCGGAAAGCGAGAAACAGCGCATCATAAAGCACCTGAATGAAACTGAGCATACCGTAGAAAAGGACATCGCGGCATATATGGGGAAAATATCTTCAAACCATCATAAGCCTACCACTTACAAACAGCAATGAATAAGCTTATGATCGCTTCATCACCTTTAAAAAAGAAAATATTCACTGATGAAAAAATTTGATAAATTAACAGCAAAGTCATGAATTTACAACCTGTACTAGAAAATGAAAAAGTAATCCTGTATCCTTTGCAGGATACGGATTTTGAAGCCTTATATGCTGTGGCAGCAGACCCGGAAATCTGGAAACAGCATCCCAATAAAGACCGCTGGAAAAAAGAGGTCTTTCAGACCTTTTTTGAGGGAGCAATGCTGAGCAAGGGGGCATTTAAAATTATAGACAAGACCAGCGGAGAGGTGATCGGCAGTACGCGTTTTTATGATTACAACGAGAAAGAAAACCGCATATTCATAGGGTATACTTTTTATGCCACTTCCATTTGGGGCAAGGGAATCAATCCCTCGGTCAAACACCTGATGCTGAATTATCTTTTCGACTACATTTCCACCGTCAATTTCCATGTTGGCGCCCATAATGTGCGTTCGCAAATTGCGGTTGGCCGTATCGGGGCAGAGAAAATTGCCGATCAGGAAGTCAGTTATTTTGGGGAAACACAACAGTTGAATTTTGTGTATGAGATCAGTAAAGAAAAATGGAAAATGAAATGTTTGCCTGGTATCCCATCACCTACCACCAAAATTTTGTACCCGGAAATAGCCAGGGAGAAATTAAATCGGTAGACATGCCTGAATAAAGTTAGCCCAGCACCTGAGCTAACCTTATTCTTTTTCCAGCTGATCACAAGTCGCAACAAACAAGGGCTTATTGTCAATTGCAAAAGGCTGTATCACTTTTGTGCTTAAGGGCACTGCCTCAAACTGATATAAAATATTCATTCTATTATAGGCTTCCTGTTCATCAGGCCTGTACTCCTCCCCTTCAACATAATTGAGGAAATTGATATAGGCATTCTTTTTCTCATCAAATTTCCAGTTGTACGTATCATTTACATCTGCATTGCTCCTGTTATAAAAAGGATTATAAAGTACTTTATCAGTAGACTGCGGAGCATGTGCCACCTGGTCAATAAATTCCTTGTCCTCTCCCTCAGCAGGCAAAGGTTGTTTTTCCGCAATATCATCGTTTCCAAACACCAAGGTCTCCCCCTTCAGCACGGCATAAAAAGGATTCTTCTCCGCATCATCCTTGAAATAATAAGCGATGAAATCATTGTATTTTCTGGTATTCCCAAAAGTATAGATGTTTCGCTGTGCTTTTGGCTCACTTGGGTCGTCTTCAAAATGATAAGGCTGATCCGAAAGCAGAACCTGAGGCAATACACCTTTGAACCTGGCTACCGATGGATAAGGAACACAATTTGGGGAAGGATTGAATACTCTTTTTAACACCACCTTTCCACCTTCCTGTTGTCCGAACCCTATAAAGGTTTCCTCTTCACTAAAATCCTGAAAATAGACCCTGCTGCTGTCTTTTAAATCTTTATTGTACCTGCCATAGACCATAAAATGTTGCTCCCTGACAAAAGGTTTGAACTCGACCTGGTTGTGATCTATAGTCCAGGAACCAACCACCACACCCCCAACATAAGTCACCACAAATTTATGGTCTTCCAGGACAAAGAGATAACTCGCGCCATGCGGATCATTACTGCTACGGTTATAAACCCCTGCAATATTTTGTTGAGATTGACTCAGGCTGATATTTGTGATCATCAGTAATAGGGTTAACATGTACACTCGGCATTTTCTCATGGAATCTTTTTTGGAGCAACTGTTTGCTGAACATACCATACCTTAATTTACATGCCAAAACTTCTGCAAATGGAAAATCATCCTGATGAATAGTTGCAGAAATACGTAAAAAGCCGTTCCCTCATCAAAAAGGAACGGCTTTTTCTATCAACAGGTTTCAACTGCTATTTTACAGGACTCTCCTTTTTAAAGGAGTAAGCTGTTTTTGCTGGTGTATTACAAACGTTTCAATGTTTTCATCTCTTCTTTACCGGCAACAGTAAAGCTGATGGCATAACCTCCGCCCGGAGCAGATAACTGCGCCAGTTTCGATTTGCTGTTTACCAATACTTTTCTGATGGTATACGCCTGTGGGTTAGTTTTGTAATGCGCATCTTTTGCATCTGCATAAATTGTTGCCACATAGGTCTTTCCTGCATCCAGGAAGGAGAAAGAAATTTTAGAAGTGCGTGCCGCATCACCGTTCACATTCCCTGCAAACCATTGTCCTGTACCTTTAGCCTTACGCGCTACAGTAATGTACTGTCCCGGTTCTGCTTCAAGGTATTTGCTGTCATCCCAGTCCACGGCCACATCTTTGATAAACTGGAAGGCATCAGGGAAACGGTCGTAGTTCTCTGGCAGGTCGGCCGCCATTTGCAAAGGACTGTACATGGTTAAATACAAGGCCAGCTGATTGGCAATGGTACTGTTCACATGTGAAGTATTGCTCGGGTTCAGTTTGCTCAGGTCCATTTCAAAAATTCCCGGTGTATAATCCATTGGTCCGCCAATTAAACGGGTGAATGGAAGTACAGTCACGTGGTTAGGTTTTGATCCGCCGAACGACTGGTATTCTGTTCCCCTTGCCGCTTCATTACCGATAAGGTTCGGGTAGGTACGCGCAATTCCTGTCGGACGAACCGCCTCATGTGCATTTACCATGATCTGGTATTCCGCAGCTTTCTCAATGGCATATTGGTAATGGTTCACAATCCACTGGCTGTAGTGGTTCTCGCCTCTTGGCAGAATATCACCTACATAGCCACTTTTCACGGCATCATAACCATTGTCTTTCATGAATTGATACGCCTTATCCATATGGCGCTCGTAGTTACGCACAGAAGCTGAAGTTTCGTGGTGCATAATCATCTTCACATTTTTAGACTTCGCATACGCATGGATTTCTTTCACGTTGAAATCCGGATAAGGCGTCACAAAGTCGAATACATAATCTTTGGAATGACCATACCAGTCTTCCCAGCCTTCATTCCAGCCTTCTACGAGTACCCCATCAAAGCCATTTTTGGCAGCAAAGTCAATATATTTTTTCACATTTGCAGTGTTGGCCCCATGGGTGCCGTTTGGTTTGGCTTTGCTGTAATCAGTTATGCCAAGCTCTACAGTCGGATAGTCATTTGTATAGGCCCATGAGCTTTTTCCAGTGATCATTTCCCACCATACCCCAACATATTTCACCGGTTTAATCCAGGAGGTATTCGCAATTTTACTTGGTTCATTCAGGTTGTAGTTCATTTTTGAAGCCAGGATATTACGTGCATCATCGCTGACCATGACGGTACGCCAGGGCGATTGCGCAGGTGCCTGCATATATCCTTTGTCACCCTTCATATCCGGGGTTAACCAGGACTCGAAAATCATGTTCTTGTCGTCCAGGTTCAGGTGCATACAGGCATAGTTGATCAATGCCGCCTCATGCAGGTTGATATAAATCCCGTCACTGGTCTTCATCATCAGCGAGGTCTGTACCCCTGTCGGAGAGAAAGAAGTCTGGGAAAGATTTTCTGTTCTTGCTTTTGTCGCCAGTTCCCTGATTTCAGAAAGTCTGGAAGTGGTGTAATCATATTCCTGGGTATCATAATCACCCGCAATCCAGAAGGCCGTATGGTCACCCGCCATTGCAAATTGTGTTTTTTCTTCCTTGATCGTGAAATAAGTCAGGTTTTTCTGTGAAGGGAATTCATACCTGAAGCCCAGTCCGTCATTGAACAAACGGAAACGGATGATGAGCTGACGTTCCGTTTCCTTCTGGTTCAGCGTAACCGCAAATTCATTGTACTGGTTGCGGATGGTTTTCACTTCACCCCATACCGGGTTCCAGGATTCATCAAAAGAGGATGTTTTTGAATCCACAATGGTAAAATCATTTAACAAGGATTTTTTGTCATTTTTTAACTCCAGTCCCAGTTTACTGGGCTTCACCACCACTTTATTTTTGTAGGTCAGGCTGTAACTCGGCGTGCCGTCACCCAGCACTGAAAAGGTCATGTTTAATTTCCCATCAGGGGATTTGAGCTGCTGTGCCTGCGCAATCATCAGACTGCCCAGGAAAAACGCGAGAAAAAATAGTTTCTTCATCTTGTGTGTTATTTATTTGATATACGGTTATTGATAGATGGATGATTTGATTGATTGATTGATGATTCGATAGACAGATGATTTGATAGAAGGATCAATCAAATTTAGCTCTGCTTTGGTTTCAAAAAGATGACCGGGATGACCATGGATAAGAATAGGGATCATCTATTGTGATGACGGGATCGTAAATCATTTGCAATAATATTTCATATAGAAGGTTATATTTGGTTAATAATTATGTGTACAAAAGAACGGACAGGTAGTTTACCTGATCAGATCAACAGTTACGAAAGTAAGGCATTGCTCAAGAGTAACAGCATCTGTGCTTATCATTTTAGAATCAAATTGTATCAATATACGTTCATACTGCTGTTTTATCTGTTTCCGGCCGTATGCTGTGCACAAACACCAGTACATTACTTTAAAAACTATCAGGTCAATCAGGGGCTCTTCAGCAATACGGTAACTTCAGTGACACAGGATAAAAAAGGCTTCATGTGGTTCGGTACCCGCAACGGATTGAACCGTTTTGACGGCTCCGTCTTTCGCAATTACAAACATCTTCCGGGCGACAGCCATAGCCTGGGCAGCAATTCCATCCTGAGCCTACACACCGGGAGTACCTGCCTATGGGTGGGTACCGCCAGGGGATTATACCTTTACCATCCGGAAGAAGATTCCTTTTCCCGGCTCAAGGGTATCCCGGCAGGAGAAGTGCGGTTCATCACGGAAGACCTCCAGCACAACCTCTGGATCATCTGTAATGAACAACTGTATCAATACAACCCACAGAAGAAAACAGCAAGCCACTTTGCTTTTAAAAATGATGCAGCTTTATCCCTTCACCTGTCAGATCAAGGCACCTTATGGGTGTCAACTACAGCAGGAAATCTGCAAAAACTGGAAGCAAAGGGCCAATCCTTCCAAACCTATACCCTTCCCAACCTGCCTGCAGCAGCAAAAATCAATGCCATCAATGGGCTGTATTCGCTCGGAGACACCACCCTCATCCTGGGTACAGTAAGACAAATCCTTGCCTACAACCTGAAGACCAACACCCTATCCGACATCGGCAAAAAAAATAACCTGGGCAGCATATTTGTCCATACCATTGCTGCACCATCCAAAACAGAACTCTGGCTGGGGACAGAAACGGGCTTATGCATCCTGAATACACAGCACTTTAAAACCCAGCTGATCACCAAGGCTTACAACAATCCTTACTCCATTACCGATAACATTGTCTCCGCGATCTATAAAGACCGGGAAGGCGGCACCTGGCTGGGCACTTATTTCGGTGGCATCAATTACACTTCCGGTTCTTTCAATTACTTCCATAAGTATGATCCCGCAGCAGGTAAGCACTCCATCGGCGGAAACCTGGTCCATGAAATATGCAGGGATAACCTGGGGAACCTATGGATCGGCACCGAAGATTCGGGCCTGAATAAAATGGAACTGTCTACCGGAAAAATCACCAATTACCTCCCTACAGGTGAAAAGGGCAGTATTTCTTACCACAATATCCACGGACTGGCCGTCGACGGGAATGAATTGTGGATCGGTACTTTCGACCACGGACTGGATGTCATGGATATCAGAACCGGAAAAGTGGTCCGGAATTACAGGGCTGGCAATGCCCCAAACCAGCTGAAAAGCGATTTCATTGTCACCCTGTACCGAACAGGATCGGGCGATATCCTTGCCGGTACCTGGAAAGGGCTTTTCCGCTATAACCGCAGGACGAACGATTTCTCCCCCTATAAAGGGATCAGCACCCATGTACAAAGTATCCTTGAAGATAAAAAAGGAAATTTATGGGTGGGCACCTACGGATCAGGGGTATATGAATTTGCGGCCGGCAGCAATGCCAAAAAACAACTGGCGCCAGGAATAATCAATGCCAATGTCAACAATGTTTATGAGGACAGTCACGAAAAACTATGGATTTGTACCGAAGGTGGATTGTACCGCTATGATCCGCTGAGCCGGAAGCTGAATACCTATACCACCCATAGCGGATTACCAAACCCACAGGTATTCAGGATCATGGAAGACCAGCAGGGTTTGTTCTGGATCTCCACCGGTAAAGGATTGTGCCGTTTTAATCCCGCCACGAAAGCATACAAAAACTTTTATGCCACCCATGGCCTGCCAACGGAACAATTCAATTACAACTCTTCCTTTAAGGATAAATCCGGCACACTTTATTTCGGTACCTTAAAAGGAATGATCAGCTTCCAGCCGGCCGATTTTAAGGATTCCCCATTGATCGCCCCTATATATATTACCAATATCCAGGTCAACAATAGCGACATCTCCAAAAGTCCGTATGCGGATGCCCTGGAAAAGGATATCCTGTATACAGCTCAACTCAGCTTACCCTATACCGCGTCGAACATCAATTTTGATGTCGCCACCCTCAGTTACCTGAACCCGGAAACGAACCGTTACCAGTATAAACTGGAAGGATTCGACCAGCAATGGACCACTGCAGATCAGCAGAAAAGGATATTTTATAGCAAGCTGCCTCCAGGAAAGTATACATTTATGCTGAGGGGGCAGGACAGGGAAGGTTCCTGGAACGGCAACAGCAGCTCCCTCCAACTTCACATTAGTCCACCCTGGTGGCAGACAAAGCTGGCATATTCCCTATATTTGCTGCTGTCGGCCGCCATGGTCTTTACCATGGCCAGCATTTACAGGAAGGCAGCAAGAGAGAAAAGGAAACGTGTCGCTGATGCCCTGGAACGTGCGAAAGAACAGGAAATCTATTCCGCAAAGATCGATTTCTTCACCAATGTGGCGCATGAAATCCGTACCCCACTGACACTGATCAAAATGCCGCTCGACAAACTATTAAAAGAGGATATAAAAGATCCGGAAATGAAGGAGAACCTGATGATGATGAAGAAAAATACAAACCGGCTTATTGACCTCAGCAATGAACTGCTCGACTTCAGAAAGGCAGAAGCGAATAAATTCAGCCTTACTTTCAGCAGGGTTGATATCAATGCGGCACTGGCAGAATTATACACCACCTTCAGGCCCATTGCAGAAGAAAAATCCCTGCAGTACCAGATTGAACTTCCACGCATGCCATTACAAGCTTCCGTGGATGCTGAAGCTTTCCGGAAAATCATCAGCAACCTGATCAGTAATGCCATCAAGTATGGGAGTACCAGCGTAATTGTCCGTCTTGTTCCCTTCAGCAGTGAGGACGATTTTTTCCATGTCGAATTCCGCAACGACGGAAATGTCATTGCAGCCGAAATGGGCGAAAAGATATTTGAACCTTTTTACAGGATCAATGGCGACCATACCGCACAGGGAACCGGAATCGGACTTCCTCTGGCAAGGTCACTCGCGGAATTGCACCAGGGAAAACTGGAACTGAAAAAAGGCAGCGACCAGGATGAAAATGTGTTTCTACTTTCCCTGCCCATCCACCAGGATCAGGAAAGCAGCACAAAAAATCCGGATACAGAAAATGAAGTAAAAGAAGACCTTCCGGAAAAAGCCGTCCCCACCGACACCTCCAAGCCGGGGATCCTCCTAGTGGAAGACCATAAAGACATCCTGGACTACCTGACGCGGGAACTCAGTGAAGATTACCAGATCCTGAAGGCCACCAATGGCATCGAAGCCCTGGAACTGCTGCAACAGGAACACATTCAACTGGTGATCAGCGATATCATGATGCCCATCATGGATGGAGTGGAATTGTGCAGGAAAATAAAAAACGACTTCCAGTACAGCCATATCCCGATCATCCTGCTGACTGCGCGGACTTCGATCAACGCCAAGATTGAAGGACTGGAAGCGGGTGCCGATGCCTATATCGAGAAACCATTTTCTTTGGAACACCTGCATGCACAGGTCAACAGCCTGCTGATGAACAGAAAGTCCATCAGGGACTATTTCGCCAGTTCGCCACTGACCCATATGAAGGGAATGGGTTATGCCAGGGCGGATAAGGAGTTCCTGGAAAAACTGAATGATACGATCTACCACCACATCACCGACCCGAATCTCGATGTGGAACACCTTTCCAACAGGATGAATGTCAGCAAAGCCACCTTGTACAGAAAGATCAAAGGCTTGTCCAACCTTACACCAAATGAGCTGATTAACCTGACAAGGTTGAAAAAAGCAGCAGAGCTGCTCGCCAGCGGAGACTATAAAATCAATGAGGTCGCCAATCTTATCGGATACAGCCTGCCCTCCAATTTTTCAAGGGATTTCCAGAAACAGTTTGGCATGAGTCCGAGTATTTACCTGCAGAAAATCAAATCAGGAGATCAATCGCTGTAATGCAGAATACAGTATTTTAGTCGTTGATGTGCAGCACAATAGATGATGACAGCCTTATGCCTGCAACTTCTGAACAGCATCAGCAGTAGCAGCAATCTATGAACGCCTCATGCCTGCAACTCCTGAACAGCATCAGCATTAGCAGCAATCTATGAACGCCTCATGCCCGCAACTTCTGAACAGCATTAGCAGCAATCTATGATAACCTCATGCCTGCAACTTCTGAACAATGCCAGCATTAACAATTGAAATAGGGCAACAAAATACATCCTGGTCCTTTTTGTTACCACCGAATAATAGCTGAACAAAAAAGACCAGGATCATACCCATACTTTCCTCACGGAATTACCGGCTTACCGGCAACCAGACCGACATTTCTGCATGTCCCCTGTTGCCCCAGGCAAAATAAGGAATCAGACGAATAGGAGTACTCACACTTTTATCTTCCAGTGTACGGTACAGCACATTTGTCCAGTCCTGATGTTCAACCAGCTTCGCCTCTCCTTCCAGGGCCATCATTTCTGCCCCTTCAATTTTGATGGGACTGGCCTTTAGTTGTATGGATGAAGGGATGCATACATTAAAAATACGCTGACCGGGAAGGTCTTTAGACTCCAGGCAGTACACCACCGGACCGCGTTTTACCGCCACCTGATTCCTGTTTTCTTCCACCAGCGGATTGGACTCCACCAACTGTGCTTCCATCGGTAAAACCAGTTCCAGCACATCGCCTTTTTTCCATTTGCGGCTGATTTCCGCATATTGACCAGGCTGCAGTGCCACTCCGCTCAGTACGCCATTCACTTTCAGCTCTGCATTTTTTGTCCATCCCGGAATACGGAAAAACAGGGAATAGGGTTTAGCAGCATTTTCTTTCAGTGTCACCCTGATATTTCCATCCCATGGATAATTGGTCTCCTGGTCCAGGCTCACTTTCTGGCCATTACCCAGCTTGGTACGCAGGGTATTTCCTCCATATAAATTGAACCAGACCCCCTTTTCAGAGATACTGTAGGCATAGTCGCCCACTTCGGCAATGGTACGTACGACATTCGGGGGACAGCAATTTGATAAACCAATATAAGGAACACGGTCTTTGGACCAGCGCTGTTTGAAAGGCAGGTCGTCTGCATAACTCAGGGGATTCGTATATAAAAACTTCGTCCCGTCGAGGCTGATCCCCGACAATACACTATTGAACAGGGCGAGTTCCATCACATCTGCATATTTCGCCTCCCCGGTAATCTGCAGCATCCTCCAGTTCCACATCACATTGCCAATATTGGCACAGGTTTCATTGTGAGCCGTAAAATTCGGCAGCTGGTAATCCCTTCCGAAAGCCTGGTGGATCTTCTGTACCTCTGCAGGATCATAGGACGTTCCATCCGGAGAAGTTCCATCATACAATGATCCGCAGCCACCGGTAATGTACATTTTATGGGCAGTCAGATCGTCCCACATCAGGTTCAGCGTATGCATCAGGGAGTCATTTCCTGTTTCCGCATACAAATCGGCCACGCCTGCAAACAGGTAATTCGCCCTTACAGCATGGCCTTTAACCTTGGTCTGCTGCAGGAAAGGAATCCGGTCCTGGTTGTCATCCGTACCATCTTCAATCTTTCCTTTGATGGCAATCAGGTGCTGTGCCAGTTCCAGGTACCTGGGATCTTTTGTGCTGCGGTACATCTCAATCACCCCCATATAGTGGGATGGACAAATGGCATTTCTCGCCAATGCCGGAGATGCTTTCTGATAAAAATTATAGAGGTAGTCGGTTGCACGTTTCGCTACTTCCAGCAGGTTTGTTTTTCCGGTAGCCCGGTAATGGACACAGCCTGCAGTCATCAGGTGGCCGATGTTATACGCTTCAAAACTCAGGCGGTCCTGAAACTGGTTATTTGATCCGGTCTTGCGCTGTTCAATCATGGCCTTGGTATAGATATAACCATCCTCCCGCTGCGATTTCGCAATCACCGCAATGGCTTTGTCCATCAGGATAGTTAATTTCGGATCGCCAGTAGAAGCATACATACTGGCCATTGCTTCCAGTGTTTTGTAATAATCGCCGTCGTGAAAAGAAGGGCCGGTATGCGATCCGGTGTCCAGTCCCGCCGCAATTTCAAAGTTTTTAAACGCATGGCTGATCTTGGCATCATTATAAATCGCCCACATATTGGGCACCATCGTTTCCCTGGCTACCTTAAAGCGGTCTGCCCAAAAGCCCTTTGTCCAGCTCAGGGCCTTCATATCAGGACTATGGAGTTTGGCATGTGTACTCCTGCTGGTGTTCATCAGACTTTTTTCCTGCGCCTGTACATCATTTAAGGGAAGGAATAGGGAAGGCCATACACTGCACACTAAAATACCGCCTAATGTTGCTATAAATCGTCTCATCTTTAAATTTGGTTGTTCTTAATTTTAAGGATAAAGCGATCAGGCATTACCAGAACAGCTCCATCCTGTGCCGTAAAAATGATTACTTTAGCCATAAAATTCTGATATGATCTATTCAATTTTATATACTTTATAACCTTTCAGCGCAAAACACAGAATCACCAGGTAACACAGCAAAGGCACCGTATATCCGATCTGTATATCGTCATGGTTGAAGTCGATCACCGCCCCCATCACATAGGGAAATATGGCTCCGCCGACAATCGACATGATCAGCCAGGAAGAAGCGGCTTTGGTCCCTTCCCCCAGTCCCGCAATACCCAGCGCAAAAATGGTAGGGAACATGATCGACATAAACAATCCCAATCCCCCTAAAGCATAAATCACATAGGCCCCATTTCCAAGGATACAAATCAGGCTGAGGAATATGGCCATCAGGGCATAGACGGCCAGCAAGCGCTGTGCAGTCACGTAACGGAGGAAAATAGTACCGATAAAACGGCCGCCCATAAACAGCAGCCCATAAATCACGAGGTAATATCCGGCCGTTTTCTCATCTGCCCCCGCCCCCTGCTGGGCCATACGGATGAAAAAACTGGTCACGCAAACCTGGGCACCCACATAGAAAAACTGGGCAGCGACCGCCCATTTCAGGTGACGGTGTTTCAGTACAGTGAAAAATCCGCTTCCTCCCGGTCCTTCAAGTCCTTCAGGTTTCACTTCCGGGAGATGGATGAACCTGAAAATAAGGGCGACCAGCAGCAGTATACTTCCCAGGATGAGGTAAGGCATCTTTACCGAGGAAGCTTCTTCCAGCAGGTAAGCCAAACGGTTCGCCTCCGGCATGGCTGCCAGCTCCCCTGCACTGTACTCCTTGCCGGAAAGGATAAAACGGGTGCCAATGATCGGGGCAATCATGGCCGCCAAACCATTAAATGAAGCCGCCAGGTTAATCCTGCCCGTTGCTGTCGCTTTGTCCCCCAATACCGTAACATACGGATTGGCAGCAGTTTCCAGCAGGGTTAAACCACAGCCAATAATGAACAAGGCAACCAGGAACAGCTCATAAGCCCGAGTATTTGCAGCAGGAATAAATAAAAAAGCGCCTGCAGCAAAGACCAGCAATCCGGTGATGATACTGTTTTTATAGCCCCATTTTCTCAGCACCATCCCCGCCGGCACGGCCATCAGGAAATAGGCGAAAAATACGGAAGTGTCTACCAGGGTCGACTGCCGGTTATTCAGCTGGCAAGCCTTTTTCAGGTGCGGGATCAGGATAGAATCCAGGTTATGTGCCATCCCCCACAGGAAAAACAGGCTTGTGGTTAAAATAAAGGGCAGCAGGTATTTGTTGTTTGGACTACTCATACGAAGCTGCTTTTATCTTGCCTTTTGACCAGCAACAGGTGATCACAGACCAATACCACCTCCCCATGCTGGTTGATGATCTCGACATGTTCCGTTACCGTGCCGTATTCCGGTTTTTTAGCTTCCAGTTTTTCTGAAATCGTGATTTCTGAATGGATAGTATCACCGATGTGTACCGGTTTAACGAAGCGCAGACGGTCGTACCCTTTGGAAAAGGCTTCCGGATTGATTTCCGAGGCCGTGAGTCCGATGCCAATGCTGAAGACCATCGTTCCATGGGCAATCCGCTTTTTGAAAGGCTGGGTTTTACACCACTCCTCATCCATATGGTGAGGGAAAAAGTCGCCCGTATGTCCCGCATGTACCACAAAATCAGTTTCTGTGAGCGTACGGCCAAGGGTGACCCGTTTATCTTGTAATTGGTAATCTTCAAAAAATATAGACTTAAAATACATCTGCGTAAGTTTTTAGTAGGTTAAGGATATTCCCCCCTGATCGCTGGAGGTGTAAGCGGATTCCACCGTGGCCATGGTTTTGATGACATCCTCCACGCTGGTCGGCAATATTTTGGAAGAACCTTCCCGGAAACGCATGAGGGAAGCCATGGTTCCTATAAAGGCTTCGGGGAACCAGGATCCTTCCAGGAGCAGGCGCTCCCATTTCAGGGGTTTCCCCGCTTCGGGAATACAGTATTCAAAAGTATCCGGTATGCCATGTGGATAATCCATCAGCAAGCCCATTTTAGCTTTTATGGCCCCCTTCGTCCCTTCCCATTTGATATAACTTTCCTGGTGCTCAGGCCCGAAATCGTGGTCATGGTTAGTATTGATGACCGCATGCAGCGTATCCCCATAATCAAACAATAAGGTGGAACGGGAGGAAGACAAGTCCTTTGCCGGGTGCCGCAGCGTTTTGGCCAGCATGCTTTTCGGATTGCCCAGGAAGGAACGCACCAGGTCCACATAATGGATACTGTGGTACTGGATTTCAAGCCGCGGATGCACCATCACATGCGGAAAGATTTCCCATGGGGTCTGGATCGTCACTTTCACTTCCATATCATACAATTCACCAATGAATCCCCTGCTGATCATCCACCTGGCCGCAGTCACGAAAGAGGCATAACGCAGCTGGAAATTCACCGCCGCCACCAGTTTCTTTTTCCTGCACAATTCCAGGATGGCACGGGCCTGCTTAAAATCATCGCCCATAGGCTTCTGGATCAGCACCGCCGCGCCATCGGGCAGCTGTTCCAGCGTTTCCAGGTACTGTGCCGGCATCAGCGTCAGGTCGTACACCGCATTCGGCGGAGCCGATAACACTGCTTCCGCTACCGTACCATACACATGGGGAATATGGAATTGTGCAGCCAGCTTTTCTGCCCGCTCCCGGGTACGGTTGACAATTCCATAGACCTCAAAACCTGCAAGGGCATAGGCAGGAAGATGGGCGTCAGCAACAATTCCCCCGGCACCGATGATGATGACAGGCTGTGCCGTTTCCGGTAATTCAGGTTTATACTTGATTTCCATAGTTTATCGGTTTAACAGTTGAATATCCGCATTTGCGCTTTTGATCAGTTGTTCAGTAGGCAGGGAGGTATGTAAAGCATCCAGCACCAGCTGGTCTATGATGGCCGCGATCTGTACCCAGTTCTTTTTCTGTGGCAGGGAAACCGCTCCTTCGTGCAGCTGCTCCAGCTGCCGGTAATAGGGAATGATACGGTTGATATCCTCATCCTTCCAGCTGGACATCCGGCAGCCGATGCCGCCCTCCAGGGTCAGCAGTTTATCGTTTTCCTCATTTACCGCAAAGCGGATGAAGTCGTACGCCACCTGCTTGTGCAGGCTCCCGCTGCCAATGGTATACAACCAGTACACGTTCAGGGAAACCGGGGTGTTCCCCTCGGTTGCGGGCAGGCCGGAGACCGCCACTTTCCCCTTTAGAAAGGACAGCGGATCGACCTCACAGATGGAGGCAAAACCAAACCAGTTGATCATCATGGCGACTTCGCCGCGACCGAATGCCATTCCGGCCTGTACCGAGTCGTATGTCGCAGAACCGGGATGAACTGCCTGCGCATCGCCCATGAGGGCCCTGTAATAGTCCAGGGCTTCCACAGCCTCCGGGGAATCCAGATCAATATCCCCCGCTGCATTGACCAGCTCCCTTCCCCTGCTCCAGAGCTGCAGGCAAAAGTCGAATACGGTATTGTGCCCATCTGGAAATCCGGCGAAGACCGTTCCGTACAGCTGCTGTTCCGGACGATGGAAAAACCGGGCTACCTGCCGGAACTCTTCCCAATTCGCCGGCACACGCAAGTCCTGCCCGTATCGCTCCGCATACCTCCGTTTTTCTTCCGGATCTTCAAAAAGGTCCTTCCGGTAAATCAGGCATTCCGGCCCATTGTGGAAAGGCAGGCCGGCGACCTGTTCCCCAAACTGCTGCAATTCCAGCAGAGAGGGACTCCAGGCTTCCGGGAAACCGGAGGGTGGCGACTGCCGGATATAGGGCTGCAGGTTTTCGAATGCCCCCGCTTCAAAGCCTCCATATACCCAATCGGTATTGATATGGGCAATGTCCCAGCGCCCTTCTGCCAGTCCGTTTTCCAGCAAAGTGCCGGTATAAAGCTCATGCAGGTCCAAAGCCACAAATTCTGCTGAAAGCTGGCATCCGGAATACCGGCAATAGCGGTCCCATAATTTTTCCATGGCCGACTCAAAAGGGCCGAACTTACGCACAGCCATCCTTAAGGTGTCCTGTGTTTTATGTATTCCCATTTGTGTATAAGCTAAATTCCTGAATCAGTTGTGCATTGTCCTGTCCCAGTTTCGGTGACCCGACAGGGGAAGTCAGCCGCTCCCCGTTGATCCTGATCGGACAGCGGGTGGTGCGGTAGCGGTATCCGTCATTCATCTCCACTTCCTGCACCATGTCCAGCACCTTAAACCCTTCATGGGCCATCAGCTCCTTCCAGTTCAGGACAGCCGAACACCAGATATCGGCAGGCTCCAGGATGGACAACCATTTTTCTGTTGTTCCACCCAGCAAGTGTGCCGCCAGGATGTCCTTGATCTCATCACGCTGGTCGAATGCCTGTGCGGGATCCTTAAAATCAAGCAGGGCTGCACATCCCAGCAGGCTCCCCAGCACAGGAACAGATCCCATGGCCAGGGAAAGGTAACCGTCCTCCGTTTTGTAAATCCCGTAAGGGGCACCGAGGTAGGCATGTGCATTATTTTTCAGGGAGCGCTCCGGCAGTTCCCCGCCATCATTCATAAACGTCGTGAGGGTTTCAAACTGGAAGTCATGTGCCGATTCCAGCATACTCACCTGCACAAAGGCACCGGTCCCTTTGATGGCTTTACGGTATAAACAGGCAAGGATTCCCTGCGCGAGGTGTGTCCCGGCCAGCATATCGACAATAGAAAGTCCCATGGCTACAGGACCTGCATCTCCGTTTCCACTGAGGGTGGTCAATCCCGTTACCGATTGCAGCAACAGATCCTGCCCCGGTTTACCCGACCAGGAACCTGCAGCACCATAGCCTGAAATCTCTCCATAGATGATCCCCGGATTGTATTTTTTCACCGCTTCATAGCCAAATCCCAGCCGTTCCATTACGCCAGGACGAAAATTGTGGATCAATACATCGGCCTTCAGCAGCAACTGGTGCACCTGTTCGGCATCACTTTCCAGCTTCAGGTCGGCCGCAAAACTTTCCTTATTCCTGTTGATCGCGTGAAAAACAGAGGATTCCCCGTTCATCACCAGATTGGACGTATAGAGCGTCCGGCAGATGTCACCCGTACCTGGCTTTTCAATTTTTATCACCCGCGCCCCCATGTCGGCCAGCTTCAGGCTGGCAGAGGGACCGGAAAGGAACTGGCTGAAGTCAATAACCAGATAGTCGTCAAGTACACTCATTATTGTCCTGTTATAAATTCTTTATCAATCATTTCATTGCCCGATCCTATTTTCGGGGCGGCTTTATCCGTCACTATTTTTTCCCCGTCAATCCGGATAGGATGACGGGTAGTGTCCAGCCTGGTTCCATCCGGAAGTTTCAGGCTTTGCCTGATCTCCATATCCCTGAACACCTCCAGTTCCGTCGCTTCTTTATAATTCAGTACAGCAGCACACCAGATGTCATGTGGTTCTAAAAGGTCTAACCAAAAACTGTTCGACTGTGTTTTAAACGTAGCGGATAATCTCTGCAGCAGCTGGTCACGGTTGTCAAATGCAGAACTGGCATCCAGATAATCTGCACTGATGTCACAACCGATCAGATTGCAGATCAGGGGCAGGTTGCCCATGGCCATCGCCAGGAAGCTGTCGGCCGTCTGGTAGATCGCATAAGGTGCACTTAAATACGCATGTGCACTTCCCCGCACCACACTGCGTGCAGGGAGCTGTCCCCCATCATTCAGAAAGGTGGTGAGGACTTCAAACTGTACGTCAAGCACCGATTCCAGGAGGCTGACTTCCACCAGCATGCCTTTTCCTGTTTTCGCCCTTTTAATGAGGGCGGCAAGCAGTCCCTGTACCAGGTGGTTGCCACCCATGATATCCGTTACGGCAATCCCGAATGGCACAGGTCCGTCTTCACTGCTGCCCGACAGATAGTTCAGGCCGGAAACGGACTGGATGAGCAGGTCCTGTCCCGGTTTATTGGCCCAGGGCCCTTCATTTCCATAACCGGTCACCAGGCCATAGATGAGTTTCGGATTAATTTGCTGCGCCGCAGCGAAATCAAGCCCTATTTTCTCCATCACGCCGGGCCGGAAATTATGGGTCATCACATCAGCCCTCGCGATCAGCTGCTTCACCTTTTCCAGGTCATCCGGATTTTTCAGGTCTGCCGCATAGGATTCCTTATTCCTGTTGATGGTATGGAACAACAGGCTGTCCTCCCCTACAAAAAGGTTTTTAATCGACAATTGCCTGCAGGCATCCCCTTTATGGGGACGTTCAATTTTAATGACCCTGGCACCCAGGTCTGCCAGCTTTAATCCTGCAGATGGCCCCGCCAGAAACTGGCAAAATTCTAAAACGAGGAGTCCTTCCAGTGGCCTGTTCATGATAACTGCAGTTTTCTGGATTCCACATACAATTTATTCAGGGTAGCCAGCACTTCCTTTTCCCGGCCACCTTCCATCAGGTACTGCCGCAGGATATCACCTGCATGGTCCTGAAAATAGAGGTGACCATGGTAACGGGGGCGTAAAAATGCACGCTGCAGGGCGGGGAGGGTACGACTGAAATACTGTTCACATTTCCCGTTCACCCCGGAATCTTTCCAGGCAGCCAGGTGTCCGGGTTGACCGCCATTATCGAAGAAAACCGTCTGCTGGCAGCCCGGCGAAGCCACGTACGCCGCATAACGGACCGCCATTTCCTGATGCGCTGAGGAGGCCGAGACGGCCAAACCTGTTCCGCCCAGGGTACTCCGCAGGTTATTTTTTCCATCGAGACTAACCATATCATGAAAATGCAGCAGCCGGCGGGCATATCCCCTTCTGGAATAATTCGAATAGCCATAGGCAAAAGGACAATAGGCAATATCGTCGCTTAAAGTCATCGCTTCATATACCTGGATCGGGTTTCTGTTGAAGTTCTCCGGGTGTATATGTGCCGCCAGCTCCCGGAAAAGCTGTAAGGCCTGGATTCCGGTAGCTTCCGAGATGAGCCGATCTTCCTGCTGGCAGGGATCTTCACCGAGGGAGCAGCAAAAAGTATAAAAGTTCATCAGCACATCTATCGGTATTCCGGCGAAAGCCACCAGGCCTTTTGCAGCCAGGGCAAGCAGCTCCTCAAAAGTCCGGGGAAGGTCAATCCCCTTTTCAAGGAGCAGGTCTGGCCTGCTGGAAGCCACGGGAGTCGCGGCATCAATGGGCAATGCCCATTGGTGACCGCCATAGTGGTAACTTTCGTAGGATTGTCCCACACTGTTCAGCCGCTGGTCTTCCAGGTAAGCCTCCGGCAGGAAGGCATCGAGCGGAAGAATAGACTTCGTTTTTGCAGCAAAACCCGCCCAGGGATGGTCGATCACCAGCAGATCGAAACGTTCTGCCAGCTGCTGGATAGAAAAATCTGCAAACTCCTGCAGGCTCCTTTTTTCCCATTTGATCTCTACCTCCGGATGGAGTTCTGAAAACCGTTGTGCCGTGGCCACCATCGGGGTATATCCCCTGCTATGGTTCCAGGTAATTCCTTTTAAACTTATTTTTTCAGTCATGAGCGGTATCGGCTAATCTTTATATTTCTGTTGATAGGTGTAGGTTTAAAATAATTGATAGGTGTAGGTTAAAAACATGAGATACAGGATCAATTTCATTTAATAGCCCGCATTCTGCACCAGTCTTGGGTTTGCATCCAGTTCTGATGTCGGGAAAGGCAGTAAATAATTATGCAGGGCGAATACCAGGGGACTTCCGGCAGGACTCTGTAACTGCGGTAATTTGAGATGGGCAATGTTCCATCTTTTCAGGTCATTGTAGCGCTGTCCTTCCAGGGCAAACTCGATACGCCTTTCATGGCGGATATAGTTTCTGAGCTTCTCCTGGGTATTGTAGGCTGACTCATCCACCACCGGCATGCCGATGCCTGTTCTGCCACGGACATCATTCAGCGCCTTGTACACCGATGGATCCGGCCCTCCGCTTTCATTCTGTGCCTCGGCATACATCAGCAGCACATCTGCATAACGCAGATGGATATAATCCTGGTCGGTCGAGGTAGCCGTATTAGACGTAAAAGGTGCGCGGGAAAGATCCACATATTTTTCCATCAGGAAACCCGTGGAAGGAATGATAAACCCAGTCCATGCCACATTCAAGGAATTCCGCCATACTTCATCCGGTAGTTTCACCGTCAGGTCCAGTCGAGGATCGCGGTTGGCATATGGCTGCAGCGGATTGTATAAAGGAGAAGTGGCTGTGGTTTTTCCATCCGTCATTTCGTAATCATCCACCAGGTCTTTATAGGGCTGTATCAGGGAGAACCAGCCCAGTTCAATGTCCATTCCGCCTGCACCGGGACTGGTACGCTGTGGATTGGTTGGTGCAAGGTATTGCGTGGAGAACATGATTTCCGTATTTACAGCGGCATTTGATTGTCCGCTGGTTTTAAACAAGGCCGCATAATTATTGGACAGCGCAAACTTACCGGCGGTCATGATCTCCCTCAGCAGGCTAACTGCCTCCGTCCATTTCTGCTCGGTGATCAGCACTCTGGCTTTGATCCCCTGCGCGCTTCCTTTCACCACATGCCCATTATATTTTTCGTCAGGTAAATTGGCAATAGCGAAATCAAGGTCTTCCCTGATAAAGGCATACACCTCTTCTTTGGTACTTTTCGGGATTTTCACCTCATCTACGGTATTGGGATAGGTCTTATTGATCGGTACACCACCGAAACTCTGTACCAGGTCGAAGTAGGCAAAAGCCCTGATAAATCGGACTTCCGCCTTATACAGGTTCTTCTGTGATTCATTGACGGGTGCTTTGTCGACATTATCCAGAAAGTAATTGCAGGAAGTAATGGCCCGGTAAGGCGAGGACAGCATATTGTTCAGCGCGCCACCGATCCCCGGAGAGATACTGCCTGTAGTCAGTTCCAGCAGGCTGTTCTGGTTGGTGTTCTGGAAGGCAAAGGCATTGTCACTCAAGGCATCGAGGTACACCCGTTCATAACCGAGGAAATTTTGCTGCAGGCGGGAGTATACCCCTGCAAGAGCCGTCTGCACATCTGCCTCAGAGTTCCAGAAAATCTCATTGGACACGCTGTTCAGCGGATTTCTATCCAGGAATTCCTTCTGGCAGGAATTGAAAGTCAGCAGCGCAAAGGCTGCACAGGTAAGGATATATTTAGCTTTCATGGGGATACAATTTAAAATTTAACATTAAAACCAACATTGTAGACTTTCGTCTGCGGGTACTGGGCCAGGTTTCCGGTCACGCTGGAACGCTCAGGATCCCCACCTTCATAGTCTGTCAGGGTAAACAGGTTATCGGCAGAGACATACACACCCAATCCCTTTACCCCAATTTTTGATAATGCCGTTACCGGTACATCATAACTCAGGATGATATTTTTCAGTCTCAGGTAAGAGGCATCCTGCAGGAAAAAGGTAGATCCGGCATAATTCGCTGCCGCACTGTAACCTGCCACATAAATCCCCGGTAAGGTATTGCTCCTGTTTTCCGGTGTCCAGGCATCTCTCCATTTTGTTGTCGGTGCAGTGCCCTGCATAAAAGGATCTATCCCCCAGTTGGTTACCCGGTTTTTAACGCCCTGTACCCCCTGGAAGAAAGCATTCAGGCTAAAACGCTTATAACCCACATTAAAGCCAAAGGAATAATTGAAATCCGGATAAGCACCATCAACCACCACGCGGTCATTGTCATTCACTACCCCATCTCCGTTCACATCTTTCATCTTCAGGTCGCCCGCTTTCGGATTCGGGTTACGTGCATGTACCGGTACTGCCGGATTGCCGATGTCTTCTACCTGGAATACGCCATCCCACTGGAAAAGATAGTGTGAACCATAAGGAAGTCCGACTTCATTGATCGTGGTTCCCTTGGTTGGGGTACGCAGTTCAATCACCTTATTCTTCGCGGTGGAGATCAGGAAATTCAGGCCATAGCTGAGCTCCCCGATCCTGTTCTGGTGTGTCAGTGCCAGCTCAATTCCCTGGCTCCGCATTTTACCATCATTGATCGTAGGTGCATTTAAGCCCAGACTCAGGGGTACCGGAGGTCTCGACAGGATATTGAAGGTGGAGCGCCTGAACCAGTCGAACGTGACCCCAAACAAGCCGTTTTTAATGTTCAGGTCAAAACCGGCGTCAATACTTTGTGTCGATTCCCAGCGAAGGCTCACGTCTTTAAAGTCGTTGATGGCCCCACCCTGCTGAAGGGCACCATTTCCAAAAGGATAATTCACATTGCCGATAACGATGTTATTCTGGTACAGATAGGTTCCGATATCCTGGTTACCCAGTGTTCCATAGGAACCCCTCAGCTTCAGGCTGCTCAGCCAGCTCAGTTTATTTTTGATGAAATCTTCCTCGCTCAGCAGCCAGCCCAGGGAGAAGGAAGGAAACATTCCCCACCTGAAATCGGGCGACACTTTCGAGGTCCCATCGTAGCGCAGGTTTCCTTCCAGCAGGTATTTACCTTTATACTCATAGTTCAGGCGGCCAAAGAAGGAACGCATTCCCCATTCCGAGGGGCCCGCCAGGGAAGGCAGGCGCGGGTGGGTGAAGTACAATGATTCTCCGGAAGGTGAATAGCCGGTCAGGTCTTCCAGTACCGGGGCAACCGAGTTGATCCGGCGCCCCCTCAGGTTCTGGTATTTATTGAATAACTGCTCATAACCGGCGAGGGCCTTGATGTGGTGGTTACTGGCAATGGTCGTTTCATACGTCAGGGTAGAGTACAGGGTCGGATTTAAAGTTTTGGCAAACTGGTCGGTCACCCCTAAAATATCAGGCCCGAAAGTATCCCTTTTGTATTCATTTGTGGTGGCATTCCTGTCCTGCAGCAGATAGGCATCATAGGGATGCTGGTACATCTTATACTGTTCATCGGTATAGTTAATGGCGACTTTGGAACTCCAGGTAAAACCTTTAAAAGGTTTGATATCGATATAGGCCTGGGCATTCAGGTTATATTCCTTGGTATTTTGTTCCCCCATGGCATAGGCTTCCTGTGGATTGCGGTTCCTGCCTTCGCCGGCATAGGCACGGGAAACTACACGGCCGGAGCCGTCAGGCAGAAAAGGCCCGTAAAGCGGTCCCGCGGCATAGACCAGTAGCGCCATATTTTCACCGGTAAAAGGAGGTTCCTTACGGTCTTTATAGGTCATGTTCATGATCGTTCCTACACTGACATTCTTGCTCAGCTGATTGGTATAATTCAGCAATACATTATAGCGTTTGAATTTATAGCCCTGAAAAACCGCATCCTGGTCCAGGAATCCGGCAGAGAGATTGAACGTACTTTTCTCCGTTCCGCCAGATACGGACAGGTTATGTGTCATCACGGTTGCAGGATTGATATAATAATCCATGTTATCAAAACTTGGAAACTGCGGATCCCCATTGGAATTCCTGTATTTTTCGATATCGGCCAGCGGGTACCTAAAAGTCAATCCCGACCGCTGTGCAGCCACGTTGTATAACTCCATGTAATCTGCCGAATTGGTAATCAGGTCGGGCAATGCCGTTGGGGTGTGTCTTGCCAGGTTCGCCCGGTAGCTGACTACGGTCTGCCCCTTCTTACCCCTCTTCGTGGTCACCAGGATCACCCCGTTTGCCGCCCTCGCACCGTAAATAGCGGCAGAGGAAGCATCTTTCAGTACGGTTACATTCTCGATATCGTCTGGTGACAGGTTATTAAAAGAGCCTGCTACCCCATCAATGAGGATCAGCGGATCGGTGCTGCCGCCATAGGTAGAGCGGCCGCGGATCAGGAAATTGGGATTGTCCCTTCCAGGCTCGCCTGAAGGTTGCGTCACCTGCACCCCGGTAATTCTTCCCTGCAGCAGGTTTGCCGCATTTGGCGCTGCACGCTGCGTGAGTGTGGCACCACTCACAGTAGCCACCGCACCGGTGAGACTGGCTTTTTTCTGCGTACCGTAGCCCACCACCAGGACTTCATCCAGTGCGGTCTGGTCTTCCAGCAGTTTGATATTGAGCTGTGTCCTGTTATTTAGCGGGACTTCCTGCACCAGGTAACCGACAAAAGAAAATACGAGGGTGGCGGCAGAAGAGGGCGCGGCAATCGTGTACCGGCCATTCACATCCGTCACTGCACCGATAGTGGTTCCTTTGACTTTGACACTCACGCCAGGTAAAGTCTCGCCGGTTGCAGAAGCGACTTCACCCCTCACCGTAAGGGTTACAGGATTATTTTGTGCCTTCCCCGCGAATGCGGAAAAGATCAGGAGCAACGCGATAAAATTCGAGGTTAAAGCGCTGCCATACCATGCAGAGCAATGGTATTTGCAATTCATTGTGTTCATACGTTTATTGATTTGGTTGTGTTTGTTTGCATGCTGAACCGTATTTCAGGTCGTTTTTCCGGAAGAATCCCGGCTTTCATTTTCTGTTGAAATGATATTTTCTCCTTGGGCGTTTGAGGTTGACAAATCTGTTAATTGAATTGTTACTTTTTCAGCAACACGCATCTGCAATCAGGAATACAGCCCCAGTAAAACACTGAAAACCAGACATCCACACAATAAAGGATCTATATCTATATTTGGTTATTATTCAAATATAAATATTGTTTTCATATTTGAATCATTTGTATATAAATATTTTACACAATTGTAAATATTTTGACGATTTTCAGCGCTGTCCGGACAGCCCTTTTCTTTCTTTCATCCGCCTCCTGACCGGAAAATTGAAATGATGGTCTAATTGGTTATGTTTGTACCATAAATTGCAGGCCATGAACACGGACAACAAATACCAGGCACCGGCATTAGATAAAGGGTTGGATATCCTGGAATATCTTTCTGCGCAGTCAGCCCCCCAGTCACAGACAGATATCGGTTTGGGAATTGACAGGAATCCGAATGAGATTTACCGGATGCTGATGAGCCTTGAGAGTCGCGGTTACATTCTGAGGGACCATGTTTCAGGAAAATACCGCTTATCGCTGAAGCTTTTCTACCTTTCGCACCGCCATTCTCCGGTAGATGAGCTGTTGAAAGCCGCAAAATATCCTTTGGAAGAACTTGCCCATATCCTCCGCGAGTCCTGCCACCTCAGTGTATTGTACCTGAACCAGGTGATGGTGGTAACCCATGTCAAAAGTCCTGCCCCAATTGCCTTGTCCATTGAAGAGGGGCATCTGTTTGAATTGCCCTTAACCGCTTCCGGAAAGGTATTGCTGGCATTTATGGAAGAAGCGGAACAGGCGACAGTCCTGGCCGCAAATGAGGTCTATAAAAAGTTTCCGAAGAAGGAAAAAGAGCAGTTTCTTCTTTCCCTGCAACAGATCAGGGAGGATGGCGCATACATCCGGTCGAGCGAGCTCGCGGAAGGTGTGGTCGATATCTCATTGCCCATCGGTGATGCACATACCGGGGTCATCGCCTGTCTCACCATATCCAGGTTAACCACACTGAACAGCAGTAAAAGTATGGCCCATACCGATGCCGTGGAAGAAGCCCGTAAATGTGTTAAGAAAATTGAAGACAGGATAGGGATAATCAGGTCATGATTTTTAAATCACCGGGTGTTTATACCCTTTCCACGCGGATGATATTCACCGGGCAATTCAGGGCAGCACGCCTGTTGCTCTCATATTCATCATCCCCCACCAGTACGGTATAAAAATCCTTCTTTTCCAGGCCGTGTACCAGTGTACATTTCCCGTCCTTGCGGGACATGCGCCAGCGATAGGCATCGGCCTCTACACAGGCATTACAGCCAATACATTTTACTCTTTGCTGGGTGATCCTTACCATCAGGCATCTACAATTTTATACAACTTATCTGACGGACGGATTTTGCCGGACAGCGCTATGGAAATCGAATCCCCTTTGCTTACCCTGCGTGTCACCACATTGTCCCGCCTGATCTCCGTCACTTTGCTCTGTATCACCCCTGTGGTGGGGCCGGTAATGAGGATATCATCTCCCTCCTCCAGGCTCTGTGCTTCCATTTTAAATTCTGCCACCCCGGCTTTCTCGAAGTATTTCACCCCTTTACCGATGTAAATCTTCTTTTTCGTTGCCTTGGAACCATACACCTCACTCCATTCTCCCATTTTACGTCCCAGGTAATAGCCATCCCAGAAACCACGGTTAAATACGGTAGAAAGGCGTTCTTTCCATAAAACCGCTTTCTCCCTGGTATAGGTTCCTGCCTGATACGCATCGATAGCCTCCCTGTAGCAGGAAATGGTGGTATACACATAATCGGCACTCCTGCCCCGGCCTTCAATTTTCAGGACCGTCACCCCGGCATTTAACATTTCATCCAGAAAGTCGATGGTACACAAATCCTTGGCCGACATGATATACTCATTATCGACTTCAAATTCCACCCCCTGTTCCTTGTCGGTCACGATATAACTGCGGCGGCAATTCTGGATACATGCACCCCTGTTGGCGGAAGCGAAATCAGAATGCAGGCTTAAATAACACTTACCGGAAACGGCCATACACAAGGCTCCATGGGCGAACATCTCCACCTGTACCAGTTTCCCGGAAGGCCCGGTAATATTCCTTCTTTTGATATCGCGGGTAATCGCTGCAACCTGCATCAGGCTCAGCTCCCTGGCCAGCACCACCACATCGGCAAAAGCGGCAAAAAACTCTACGGTATCAATATTGGACACATTCGCCTGTGTGGAGATATGGATTTCCACTTCCTGTTTACAGGCATAATTCAATACGGCATAATCGGAGGCAATAATGGCATCCACCTGGTTTTCCTTCGCGGTGTCCACAATACGTTTCATGAGGTTAATGTCATGGTCGTACAAAATGGTATTGAGGGTAAGATAGCTTTTCAGGCCATGGGTACGGCAAATGGAGGTAATCTCTGCCAGGTCATCCAGGGTAAAATTGGCGATCGACCGGGCACGCATGTTTAATTGTTCAATACCAAAATATATGGAATTGGCACCTGCCTGGATGGCGGCCTGCAAAGATTCGAAAGAACCTACAGGAGCCATCAGCTCTATGTTAGGGTGAGTCATGATAAAGGGTTTCCTATTTGAATGCAAAACTTTGCATTTTTTGCTTTTTAAAATATGACGGAGATCATATTATCCCTTAAACAATTTTTCCTGACATTAGAAACAGGAAACGAAGGCTAACTATTCAAAGCCAACAGCTGTTTGATGGTATCAATGGATAAACCCGTATAGTCATCAATATACCAATCACATGGAGGCAATTCCTCTTTGGTATGGGAAGAAAGCACGCCCACCACACGCATTCCGGCATTCAGGGCTGCGCTGATTCCGGAAAATGAATCCTCAAAAACCACACATTGTGCGGCGGAGACCCCCAGGTTTGCGGCAGAAGACAGATACACTTCAGGATCCGGTTTATGTTTCTTTACATTTTCACTGGCCAGTATTGAACCAAAGTTCCCGCGGATGTCGACCTTGCTTAAAATCAGGTCCAGGTTGGCCCGTGGTGCCGAAGTGGCAACGCCAAGTTTTGCCCCATTGGCTTTCAGACTGGTAATGAACTCCACGATACCTGCGATAGGTTCCACAAAAGGTTCATAAATCTTTCGGAAAAGACCTTCCTTCTCTTCCTCCAGCTGCAGCAATTCCTCCCCGGCAATAGGACGTTTCAAAAAATGGCTCATGATATAACTGTTGCTCTTACCGAACATATGTGTAGCGAACTCCTCATCTGTAGGAGCAAGGTCCCTTACGGAGAAAAACTCACGGAAGGCAATGGAATGATAGGGATTGGTATGGCAGATCACGCCATCCATATCAAATATAACTGCTATTTCTTTACTCATCCTGCAAAGTTAACATCATTTTTGGTTTGGAGAAAACAGATCCCAAACAAGCGGTCTGGCGATGGCGACAAGCCAGTTCTCCCAGGACTGGGCTACAGCCTGCCTCTACTGCAGGGCCGTTCCCCAAAATTTAATCCATTATTAAAAAAAATGACATTCCCTATCAAATCCGGGTCATTTGTCCTGCCATCCACACCAAGAGTTAACCCAGCTATAAACCAACGAAATAACAAGCCTACGGCTACACACTTTTTCACGAAATTGTGATATAAAATGTGTAGGGAATGACCTGCAAAACCGGGCGCGTATCCTTAAATTTATTATCATAATTAATTTAATTATTCACAACATCAACGACGCTCCATGCAACGATCCTATCCGCTTCCGGCCACCTCGATTTATGAAAAGATATGGGAACATTCTCCCAGTTTTAAAAAGCCCGATTCCTATGCCATTTTGCAGGATTTAACCCAAAAACTGATAAAAAATTATGCGGAGGCAGGACGTCTGGAGGAAAACCCCTTTCATCCGGCGACGAAAAGAACACTGCATCTTCCCTTCGAAGAAATTAACTCTCTCTTAACAAATAGTACCTGCCTGATTACTGGCGGACTGGGTTGCGTGGGAACGGGCCTGCTGAACCGGTTATCCGCCTTTGACGTCAGCAGGATTATTGTGCTGGACAAACAACCGATCCCCACTGAACCCCTGGTCCGGCATAAAAATATCATTTATGTGGAGGCTGATATTCTCGATGAAAAAGGCCTGAATGACCTCTTCCAGCTATACCGGCCCCAGTTTGTTTTCCATACCGCAGCACAGCGTAATCCCGGATATGCTGAGCGGCATATTGAAGATACCGTGAACATCAACATCTTCGGTACCCTGAATGTGGTCAATGCCTGTGAGAAATGCGATTCTGTGTTGCAGTGTGTATTTTCTTCCACCGGAAAAGCCAGCCGTTATTATACCGATGAGGTCTATGCCGCCACCAAGAAGGTTTGTGAATATATCTTTGATACCTACGCCAGTTTCAGCGAGGTCCTGTACTCCTTTGTGCGCTTCACGCATATTCTCGACAACAGCCTGATGCATACAGAACTGAAGGACCTGGCGAATGCCGATTACCTGCCTGTCCATAGTCCCGGAAAGTATGTCACTGCCCAGAATGTGGATGAAGCCGCCTGCCTCCTCATCAATTCCCTGCTTACGGCAGTACATGGTGTATGCAATTTCTCGATTGTACGCCACCTGGAATGGCCTGTAGAAAGTCTGGAGGTGGCCCTCTATTATATCAGGATTGGCAAAAGCAATATTCCTGTGATCTTTAAAGGCAATCCTCCGGGATATGGAGAGAAGTTCTTCCGGGGACAAATGGACTGGAATAACCCAGAGGAAATGAACCTGCTGATCAATGTCTATGAGCACAAATACAGTGGTTACAATGAAGCAGGTGACACCATCATTTCCCGCATTGTCCCCACCTGTCCATTTGTGCTGCAGGAGGCATTGGAGCAGATCAGGCATGCCCATGGAGAAGAAGAGGTAAAAAACTGCTTATGCAGGGAGCTGAAAAACATGGTACAGTCGGCCCTGCAGCATGTGGATAAAAAGGATACCCTTAATATCCTGCAATGGGGACTGCAACCCCAATTCCTTGCCGCTGAAGGGACAACCATGACGGATTACGGGGCAACCGTACTGCTCCTGATGGACAGCCTGGAAGACATCGGCATCCCCGAGAAAAAATCCTATTCAACAAGCTATGAATAACAAGTTAATCTTTGAAGAACTCCCCAGGTTAATGATGAACAGGAATGCCATAAACACCTATCCCTTAGAATGCTGTGGTTTTCTTGTGGGACATACCGCCGGGCAGCAGGCCACCGTAAAAATGGCCATTGCCGTGAAAAATGCAGCGGCTTCCAACCAACATTGCTATTTTTTAATCCCTGCACAAAACTATGTGGCCGCAGAGCGCTTTGCTGAGAAAAATAACCTCTCCCTGCTGGGCGTTTACCACTCCCATCCCAATCAGTCCCCCTTACCCTCAGGAACTGACATGAGGTTCGCCCTGCCCAACTTTTTCTATGTCATCCTTTCTGTGAGGGACAAGAAAGTCACGGAAACCAAATGCTGGCAGCTGGGGAAAGAGGAATACTTTGAAGAACAGTCCCTCGACATATAAACAACCAAAAACAAAACCGATATGGCCACGATCTTAATCCCGACCCCCTTAAGAAAATTTACCGGCAATTTGTCCAGGATCACCGTATCAGGGACAGTCATTGCCGAAATCATCCATAATATGATGAAGGAATACCCCGATATGCAAAAGTACCTGCTGGACACCGAAGGTGCCGTACGTCCCTTTATCAACATTTTTGTCGACCAGGACGACATCCGGAGCCTGAACGACCAGCTCACGGAAGTCGATGCACATTCCGTCGTCAGTATCGTCCCTGCCATTGCCGGCGGAGGGGCCATATGTCCTGATCAAACTGTTTTCCCTCCACTCAATTCCTCCAGCCATGGAAGCCGCTAAGCTGTTCTCGAAAGCAGAACTCAACCGTTACAACCGGCACATCATCATCCCCGGATTTGGGCTGATGTCGCAGGAAAAGCTTAAAAATGCGCGCGTGCTGGTCGTTGGTGCCGGGGGACTGGGAAGTCCTGTCCTCCTGTATTTGGCCGCAGCCGGAATTGGGACCATTGGCATTGTCGACGGTGATGTGGTGGAAGACAGCAACCTGCATCGGCAGGTGCTGTATAGCGTAGAGGAGATCGGCATGGCCAAAACAAAGGCGGCAAAGGCAAGGCTGGAATCACTGAATCCCTACCTCAATATCATGGTACATCCCCTGCAACTGACTGCCGAAAATGCGGAGGGCATCATCACCCAGTATGATGTAGTCGCGGATGGCACAGATAATTTCCCTACCCGTTACCTGGTGAATGATGCCTGCGTTTTATTCCATAAGACCAATGTGTATGCTTCCATCTATCAGTTCGAGGGACAGGTATCGGTCTTCAATGCCCTGCATCCTGATGGCAGCCGGGGACCAAATTACAGGGACCTGTATCCTGAACCGCCGGAACCTGGTGTAGTCGCCAATTGTTCAGAAGCCGGTGTCCTGGGTGTCCTTCCAGGGATCATTGGCAGTCTGCAGGCCCTGGAAGTCATTAAGGTGGTCACCGGGGTGGGCGACATCCTCAGTGAGCGGTTGTATACCTTCGATGCCCTTAGCTTTGAATCCCGGATCTTCAATTTGACGAAAAATCCTGGTAATCCGCTGACCGGGAGGAATCCGGCCATCACTGGGCTGATAGATTATGAACAATTCTGCGGGGTAAAAGCTGTGGAGAGGGCAGTGAAACAAGTCAGTGCGGCTGATTTATACGCCATGCAGGTCCGCGGTGCCGATTTCCAGCTGATTGATGTACGTGAAAAAGAAGAATACGACCGGGCCAATATTGGCGGGGAACTGATTCCGCTGGGAACGATTGTTGAAAATGCCGGAAGAATAAAAACCCATAAAAAGACAATCATCATTTGCCGGTCCGGCAACAGAAGTGCCCTGGCCATCCGGCAACTCGAAGATGCCTATGGCTTCAGCAACCTCTATAACCTTGAAGGGGGCCTCAGCAGGTATTTCGACGAACTGGAACTCGACCTCCCTATCTATTGAGTGATTTAAACCTACATATACCTTTCCACAAAAATTGGCTGACCATCACAGGGATGATGCAGCCAATTTTTTTCCTATTAGGGAGAATCCCCCAGCTATTGATGACTTATTTGTTGTACTCCTTATCCAGGAACAGGTAGCGGTCACGGTGCTGCTCTTTTTGTTGTCCGCTGCTTACATTGATGTGCATATAGGAAGCCTCTTTCTCCCTGATCGCATCCCAGGCAGGTAATCCTTTACCATTTGGATTTCCGGTTTTGACAAAGTTGGCGAAATATTCCAGCATCAGTTCCGACACCTTAAAATCCTCTGCTTTCCAGGCATATACCTTATTCGTCGCCAGGTTACCCATCGCATATTCAATCTCAAAAGCATGCGGGGCACCTTCAGACACCGGCGCCTGGCTTTCCGGTTTGGCTTCTTTACCTTTCGTGAAGCCACCGGCCAGTCCCGGCACGGAATTTTTCATTTCTTCGGTCATTTCCGGTTTCGTTTTTCCGAAAATATAACCATATACGGGTTGACCTCCGGTTTTGTGCTGCAGGTCCATCCATTTCCAGGTACTGTACACAATAAAACGGTCGCTGGACAAATCGGTTGCCGATTTCAGCACTTGTGCCGCTGTATTGCCGGGATAAAGCTTCAGCGCTTCCTCCGCCTGTTCGCCATACAGCTGTTTCACTTTATGATGATAGTTTTCCGGCGTCAGGGCATCCATTCCCATCACCACCTGGTAAGGCACCTCCGCAGAATTCCAGCCTGCGAGTAAAGGTACTTTGGCCTGCTCCCCTGCGGCAAAGATCTCTGCAGGGAGTTTTGGGAGAAAATAACCGTCAACTGTAGCGGCGGTCTGGAAAGCACCTGGTTTGGCAGCAAGGTCCAGCAGCGTTGCCGCAGGGATGGCACGCAGTTCAGCGAGTGTCTTTACATTTGCTGTTGCTGTAAAGGCAGTGCCATTTTTTTCAGCCTCGGCAAGGGATATCGGAGCCAGCGTAGGTTTGATCATCGCACCGCTTTCCCCAATCGCCCCGGCAATCAGGCCTTTAGACAAAGGGGAGGCCATTTGTGCAGAGACCGAAATGGAACCGGCGGATTCCCCTGCAATGGTAATTTTATCGGGATCGCCGCCAAAAGCAGCAATATTGGCCTTCACCCATTTCAGGGCTGCATGCTGATCCAGCAGTGCATAGTTTCCGGAAGACTGGTGTGCCGATTCTTTGCTCAGTTCAGGATGGGCCATAAATCCGAAAACCCCCAGGCGGTAATTGACCGTCAGGGCTACAATTCCTTTCTTCGAGATGGCCTCCCCGTCATAACGTGCCTCAGAGCCATCACCAGCCACATAACCACCACCATAAAAATAAACCAGTACGGGAAGTTTCTCTTTACCTGATTTTGCCGGCGTCCATACATTTAAATACAAACAATCTTCACTCATGCCTGCGGAACGGAAATTCATATCCCCAAACACCGGTTTTTGCATGGCATTTGGCCCAAAATGATCGGCTTTTAAGATACCCGTCCACTTTTTAACGGGCTGGGGATCCTTCCATCTCAGTTCAGCCAGGGGTGGCTGGGCAAAGGGAATGCCTTTAAAGCTACGTACCCCGGAGGCTTCTATGCGTCCCTCCAGCATTCCGTCTGCTATTTTTACCTGCGGGGCCTTCAGCACACCCTTGGATGGTGCCTGGGAAAATGCCTGAAATACCATCACCTGAATGACAGCAAAGAGTAAAGAAAATGTTTTCATCTATTATAGGGTTTGTTAAGTAAAAGAGAAGTAAAATCAGGATTGATCCCTATTTTGGGGCTTTGAAAATCCTGATGCTTTCCTCCTGATTTAACGTTTATCCAACAAGATACGTATTGATTTTAAAAAAAACACTACGATTTCATGGCTGCCCTAAGGGTAGAAATGGCGGTATACATATGGTTATACACGGTCCTTGGTTTCAGTTGAAGCTGAACTGCAATCTGTTCGTAACTTTTTCCTTCATAAAACTTCAGCCTGATCATCTGCCGCTGCATCCGGGTAAGCGATTTCAAAGCGGAGCCTATTCTCCCCCTGCGTTCCTCCCCCTCCTGTAATTCAATCAGCAAGTACTCATAAGACTCTTCTCCCAGCAGTTCATGGGTATCTTCTTCCGACAGGCTCACCAGGTTCTTTTCTTTTGCGATCTCCTTAAAAATCCGGTTTCTGACACAGGTTTTCAGGTAAGAACGTACATAAACGACCTCAAGGATACTTTCTCTTCTCCCCCATAGTTCACAGAAAACCTCATGCAGGCAATCCTTCACTTTATCCTTATCGGCAATCATCCTAAAACCGTAGGTATACAGCTCCTGATAATACTCCTGGTACAATGTCTTCATTGCACCCGTATCACCATTACGAATTTGTTGCCAGAGATCTGTTGACATGAAAAACTTAAAGTTTACGCTTCATTATTAATTATCATTTGAGCACAGGGCTCTCCTATTTGTATCATTAAATATCATTTCCAGTGGAATCCCCCCAGAAAAAGAGTATACTTTAATAAAATTCGGGTCGTACGGAATAGAAAAATGACAGGAATGCAAAAAAATGCTGATGATCTCCTGCATTCCCGTAAAAATAACATATAATTCACAATATTTTTATATTACGCACAAAATATTTTAAACTATAACCGCCAATTTGTTCACCATTAACCTCCAGTCTTCATTTTCCGGGATTCCAGGTTTACGGCGGCCAAAAAACTGTACGATCACGCCTCCGTTTTCGTCGAATACTTCTATACTGGTAATGATTCCATCGCTTGTCGGTTTCTTCACCAGCCATACCGAGGCAATTGCGTCTTCCCGCAGGTGCATATTGAAGTCGGGGTCAAGTACATTAAACCATGGACCGGTTTGTACCAGTTTTTTAATCCTGCCGGTATGGATCTGTATACATCCGGGGCTTCCGGTAAACACCATGATATGCAGGTCCTGTTCGGCAGCCTGATGAAGAATATGCTTTAAAGAATCTGTGCTCATCTTCTGGGCATGGCCTGCCGGGGCCAGCTCCAGGCCTTGTGTCCTGCTCAGGCCAAACTTGCGCAGCATGCCATGGAACTCATGGGTATCCTTCAGGTTCAGCCAGCTTTCCTGAAAACCTTCCCGGTCAATTTCTTCCAGTGGTTTTTCCGGGACGATCTTTTTGTCCTTAAGGATCACTAGGGGAACGGACTGATCGCTTTCCTGGAATTTCAGCACCAGGGCATCATATACTTCTTCCCTGCTGTCTTCCACGAGGTAAATTTTATGCACCGCTTCCCCATCCTTACCAAAAAACTGCAGGCTCTTCCTTCCGTTTTCATTGACGGCAAAGGCAGATGACCAGACCATCATAAACAGCCTGAGGTCAATATCAGGGTTAACAGCCAATCCCATAGGGCCAGAAAAAGTAACATTGCTGTATACGCCTTTGCGCTCATGCACGCAATCATCATTGCGGGTCAGCGCCATCACCCTTCCGATTTCTTCTACCGAAAGCAGGATATCCCTGAATTCATTGCGCAGCCGTACCACACCTGCCCCGATGCCCGTGGCGAGCAGTTCTGCTTCGGAGCTGCCCAGTTGTTTCGCAGCATCCCTGATCCTTAATTTTGGCTGTTCTATTTTCAGTGCATCCCACTGATTTTTAAGTGCTATTGTCTTTTCCATTCTTCTCAATTTTTAGGTTTGTATCATTGCCGGAATCACCAGCGGGCAGTCATACCCTTCGCAAGGCATCAGCTTGACATGGATGCTGAAGGTTTCCTGTATATTTTTGGCGTTAATCACCTCCAGGGGGCTCCCTATGGCCACCATACGCCCATTTTTAAGCATCAGGATCTGGTCGGCAAAACGCGAGGCGAAGTTGATGTCATGTAAAATACAGACCACGCAATACCCTTTCGCCGCCAGCTGATGCGCCAGTTCCATCACCTGCTGCTGGTAAAGCAGGTCGAGTCCGTTGGTCGGTTCATCGAGGAACAGGCAGGCATCCTTACAGTCGTACACCTGTGCCAATACGCGCGACAGCTGTACCCGCTGCTGCTCCCCACCGGAAAGGGTATTGTAATCCCTGCCGGAAAGGTGGCTGATTCCCGTTTCTTCCATGACCTGCTTCACAATTTCTATATCGGTCGCTGCCGGCTGATGGTCAAAATGGGGGTACCTGCCCATCATCACCAGCTCATGCACCAGAAAGGAGATCGAAAGCGTATTTTGCTGGGCAAGGACTCCCCTTTGTTTGGCCAGTTCAGCAATTTTCCAGCCCTGGATATCTTTGCCCCTGAACAGGACCTGTCCGCTGCTGGCCGACATTTCCCTGCACAGCAGTTTCATCAGCGTGCTCTTTCCTGCTCCATTGGCACCGAGGATGGCGAGCATTTCACCCGGACGGGCAACAAAGCTGAGGTTACTGAGCAATTCTTTTTTTCCAATCCGGTAAGTAAGTTGTTTGGCCTCAATCATAAAATTACACTTTATTTTTATTACGCTCGGTAATAATGATATATAAAAATACCGGTGTACCGATCATTGCGGTTAATATCCCTATAGGTAACTCTGCTGGGCTCACCATTGTTCTCGCGATCAGGTCTGCCAGGGATAACAAAGCCGCGCCCATAATGGCCGAACCGGGAATCACCAGCCGGTGATCGGCACTGAAGCCCATCCGCAGGATATGCGGGACAATCAGTCCGATAAAACCAATGAGCCCTGCCACCGCAACGGAAGCACCAACGGCAATCGTTGCCAGTACCATGATGATCCTTTTCAGCAGCACCACGTCTATCCCCATGTGCAAGGCCTGCGCATCGCCCAATGCCAGGACATTCAGCGATTTGGCAATAAATGGAAGACCTGCTACCGGAATAAGAATAAATGGCAGAATACCGGTAACCGTAGCCCAGCTTGCCCCACCCAGACTCCCCAGGTTCCAGAAAGTGATGGTCCGCAGTTGTTCATCGGTCGCCACATAGGTCATCAGTCCGGTGAAGGCGCCTGTCAGCGCATTGATGGCGATACCAGACAGCAGCAAGGTGGTAATTACGGTCTTTCCATTCCGCATGGATAGGCTGTATACGACCATTGTGGTGATGCAGGCCCCTACAAATGCGGCCAGGGACAAGGCATAAAAACCGATTGCCCCTGTCAGCATTTTAAAAACCTTTACTTCCAGCACAATCATCAGCACGGCAAAAAGCGTCGCGCCGGAGGAAATCCCGATCAGTCCGGGTTCCGCCAGCGGATTTCGGAACAAACCCTGGATAGCCGCTCCGGAAACCCCTAGTCCTGCACCGATCAACACCCCCAGCATTACCCTTGGCAAGCGTATATTCAGCAACACTGCCGCCTGCTGGGGCTGAAAGTTAACGGATTCGGATAAGCCTGTTTTATAAGACAGTATCGACAGCAGTTCCGGTACCGTCATCTTTACTGCTCCTATGCAGCAAGATAAAACGATCACCCCGAGCAGGACAACCCACAAAAAGGTAAGGATGAGTCCTGTGTTTTTAACCATTATTTAATTTTCGCAGCCAGCTCCTGGATGGCAATACCCAAACGGGGACCAAAACTGCTGAGCAGCTCTCCATCCATCGTGATGATCTTTTTGTGCTTACCGGCATTGGTTTCTTTCACCCCCTGCACCTTCGCCAGCCCTTCTGCGCCACCCAGACTTTGCAGTCCGCTGTCAAACAGCAGGATGACATCAGGATTCGCTTCTACCAATGCTTCCGCCGTCAGCGGTCTGTAATCTGCAAAAGCAGTCACGGCATTTCTGCCGCCGGCCAGCGTAATCGCTTGATCCACCTGTGTCCCTGTACCGCCAACCATCATGGTTCCTGTACCCCGGGCATAAATAAACAATACCTTCGGGCGTTTCACCTGGTCTTCGGCCAGTTTCACCTTCTGCATGTCAGCTTCCAGTACTTTAATGATCGAATCCCCTTTGGCTGGCTGCTGCAGGCTATCTGCCAGGGCATGGATCAGTGTTTTTGTACCTGCAAGGGAATATTCCTGGTCCAGCAGCAACAACTTTACCCCTGCTGCCCTGAACTGTTCCACCAGTGCCGGTGTAATTTCTTTTTTAATCCCTACTACCAGGTTGGGCGATAAGGCCATTACCCCTTCTGCATTGATATTTTTGTTATGGCCCACTTTGGGTTTTGCTTTCAGGCTTTCCGGGTAATTACTCGTGACGTCTGTCCCTACAATATTTTTTTCCATTCCCAATGCGGCAATCACCTCAGACACCGAGCCGCTAAGGGATACGATTTTAGTGCTGTCAGGTAAACCTGCCTGCTGTTCATGGCCTTTTGGATTGCTCTGGCAGGCGGCCAGCACTGCGATGGCGGCCATTGCCGTTAATCTGATTAATTTCATTTTTTTACGTTATTTCCTGTCGGGTAAAACCTTGTGGTTAAAGTATTTTATGCCATAAAAGGCGGCTTCCAACGACAATGAAAGCCAGCCTTTTCAAACACAAACCAAATCTTTAACCTTTTTTAACCAATTTATATTCAATTACGGGTTTTCCACGTGTACCCCCATCTTCGGCAATAAAGCTGACGAATTTCAGTTTATAGACATTTCCTGCAGCATCTTTCAGCACATAGAAACGGTCTGTCAACACTCCCAGCACGGCACCGGCTTCACGTGCAGAGGTGACCCTCCATTTGCTTCCGATAGCTTCCCTTGTACCCAGGAAGGTCACACCAGCGATATTTGACTCCGCAAAGGCAGCATAGGAAACCGTACTGGTCAGCACCTCCCCGGCAGTTACGCCACCAACAAAATTGATCAATACCAGATCAGAAAAAGTGTAAGGGATAGTTGCAGAAGCTTTGTAAGTCGACAGGCCCCATTGCAGGTCCCAATCAGCTTTTAAAGGCTCAACAGTTGCAGCGCCGGTGACAAAAGACACCGCTTTAAAGTTATAAGCAGCGTCTTTGGTAATGGTCAGCGTTTTAAACGTAGTCTCGTTGATTTTCGCATACTGCAGGGTATAACCTGCACCATTGCGGATCACGCGAATCTTTTGCCATCCGCGGGCACCTGACAAGAGGCCGGCGGTACCGCGGTTAACGAGATAAACTTTATTTTCCGCATCAGTAGCAGAAACAGCAGCGATCACTGTTCCGTTTAAATAAGCGGACGTATTTCCGTCCACCGCGTCTACAGCGCTCATGGCTCCTGCACCCTGACCAAGGCTCAGGGAAGTTCCCAGTGCCAGAGAATCTGCTGCAGTCACCAGGTTCAGGTCTGTTTTATCTATAGCAATGGCTGTAGCGCCAACGGAAGGGTTAAGGATCACCCTGAAATCCGTTCCGCAATAGAAACCCAGGTCCCAGGTCTCGCGGGCTACAGAAGTTTGTTTATCGGTACTGAAGTCTACAAAGACACTGTTTCCAGCGCTTGCGCCAGTTTCAGTACCGATAAGGCCGTTCAATGTCAATGTACTTCCATCAGATGGAGGAACAACAACAATGGGATCGCTGTCTTTTTTACAAGCCGTAAAAGCTGTAGCGATACATAAAAATGCAATGAGTTTAGTAAATTTATTCATGTGATATTTTATATTATAAGGTTGGTATGTTTGTTATTTTTTCGTCCAGTTAAAGTTCAGTCCCAGCACATAAGACCTGCCATAGTTCATGATTACCGGTCCCTCCCCGCTGGAGTGTGCCACCCCGGTATTTGCTGCCGTATTGCTTACCGTAGTGACGTTCAAGAGGTTATTCACTCCTGCATTCAGCGTCAGCGAGTTCCCTATCTTCTTGGTAAACATCAGGTCGGCCATACTGAAAGAACCCGTTTTAGCCAGCCTCACATATTCCGGATGGGTTCCATCCGCAGCGATCAACTGATAAACAGGTTTCCTGCCAAGAAACTTATACGCCAGGTTAACAGTCGTTCCACCCAGCTTTTTAAAGGTATAACTGAGGTTTGAATTGACTTCCGGTGTCCACACAAATTCAGGAGTTTCTCCATATTGTGCTGCATTTTCGCTGTACTGGTTATAGGTCCCTATGACCGAGAAACCCAGGGAGAACTGGAAGTTATCGCTGAACACTGTATTCTCCCATGTTCCTCCGGTAGTTTTATAGGTATTGATGTTCAGCAGTGTCGTCGCCGTTGGATCTACCGTATCTACCGCATAATCAATTCTGTCATGAAAAATATTATAAAAACCATTCAGTACAGAGCGGAAATGGGTAGCCTGCGCATTCATTTCCGTCAAGGTCAGGGAAGCATTAAAACTGTCTGAGGTTTCTGCCTTCAGGTTTTCATTGCCATAGATCTTGTGGCTGGCATCTACAAAGTTATAATACAGCTCTCTCAGTGCCGGGGAACGGAACCCGTTGGCATAACCGAAACGCAGGTCCAGTTTTTCATTCAGCCTGATTTTTGTGTTCAATGAGGGGATTGCGGGTGGGGCATCGTATACCGAGTTACTGATAAAACGAAGTCCCGGACGCAGGACGAGGCCTTTCAACAATTCTATTTCAGAAGAGATAAAGAAGGCATAATCGTTGATCGTTGGTGTACCACTAATCCTTGCCCCGTCGGAATGGTCAATATTGATATCTATTCCGGGCTGGAAGGAAACCCTGTCCGATAATTTATACTGTAAAGTAGAACGGAAAGTGGCAGACCTGAATTTATCCATATCCTGGGTGCCCTGGGCCGTCGACAGTGTTTCCTCTCCGGTAGAATAATCATGTATATTCGTGATGGTCCTGCGTTGCAAATTAGAAAAGGCAGCCACTGCATTCCACTGCAGGCGTTCGCTAAACCGGTAATCTCCCTGTACTTGTTGTGTATACCTGTTGGTCACATATTCCGCTTTCAGGGCTTTAAAATTTCCGGGATTATAGGCCTCCTGCGCATAGATATGCTCATTTGCATAATCCATCCGGTACCATACATTGAATTTATCATTGCTGTATCCCAGTTTGGTATTGGCCATCCATTGTTCTTTTGGCTTCCAGCGGTTAGACTCAGCGGCAATAGAAGCGGCCTCCTCCAGGGGTTCAGGGGCATTAAAGCCACCAAAATCATTGTGTGTCAGCCCCGCCAACACACTGAAACCTTTCTTTTGCCAGGATCCCCCCAGGTGCTGGATATGCTGCCCCTCATTTGAAAAAGGCGAATACTCCTTTCCTACCGTTTCTTCCTGTACCCTGGCATTGATGCTCAGCGTTTCTTTACCTGGTTTTTTGGTGATGATATTGATCACGCCGGCAAGGGCATCGGAGCCATACGACACCGACAGTGGTCCTTCTACAATTTCTATGCGTTCTATTGTATTGATATCAATCTGGTTCAAGCTCTCGCGGGTATCATTCCTGTCCACCAGGGACACACCATCCAGTAAGACCTTCACGTTACGTCCGTCCATTCCCATCAGCTGCACATTGCTGGTCCCTAAAGTCATGTCATTGGAAAACCTGAAACCCAGTTCCGTGCTCAGCACCTGCTGCAGATTTGTGGCGGCGCGGAGGCGGATTTTTTCTGCACTGATGATACGGGTTTGGTAAACAGAATTCCTCAAAGACTGGGGAGCGTATTGTCCGGTGATGACCACGTCTTTCAGGTGATGGTCAGCTGCCGAGGACTTCCCTGTTTTTTCCTGGGCATAGCCAGTTCCAACACCCATACACGCTAACACGAAGAAAACACCTGATTTCATGAACAACTATTTAGAATCTTTTTAAATAACTCTGCAAGTATAGCGACTTATCAAGAATAAATCCAAATAATATTTCAAATAATCCGCAATTCTTTGGTTAAAAGCTCGATAACAATAAATGATCTCCATCACCTATGACCGGAATCACACGAAAAGACATCCTCCCCTGCGTTACTTTCCCGCTCAAACAACATTTCCTCCGGAATTAGTGTATAACAATTCTATTACCTATTTTTGTCGCGCCCACAAAGCACCTTTTCTGCATCCGGGTGACAAACAAATTTCTTCTTACAGCCTACATGACAACAAAAAGTTCATCTTCATCAGCTATCCGTCTTGCCCTGGTTTTGGTATTGCTGTGCTTTTCTGCGGCCCCTAGTTTCGCGCAGAAAAGCAAACAGTCGGCTTTAGCGCATGACCTGGCCATCCTCAGTGATTCCGCCACCTTAACCAAAGGGGACTACCTTTCCCATCTTGAAAAAGTATTCGAAGCGGTGAATAAAGTCCCTGTTACGGTAGCTTCGTTCAAGAAACTGGTCCCGATAGAGGGTCACCTCAGCCAGGACGAAGCGGCGATCGCTTTGCTGAAGAGCAGGCTTACCCAGAGTGAAAGAACACTCAACCTGCAGAACCTGCAAATGGACCAGACCTTACTGGAAGAGCTGCAGAGCAACAATAAAGACTGCCTGAGCGACCTGGACGAATATGAAAAAGAATTAAGGGAATTAAAAACAGAGATCCTGAACCTGCGTAAAGACTCGGTTATCATCAAGATCTTCACCCAGCCTTCCATGAACAGCCTGTTTAAAGATCAGTTTGCGGAGCTGAAGAAAAAACATGTGGTCATGGACAGCCTGCTCAAAAATACCACCCTGACCATCAATAACCTTCAGGCACGTACTTCTGCCAACCTGATCAACATCAAGGAGCTCATGTACCTGACCGACAGCCAGCTCAGTGCAGTCAGCATCCGTGCATTCGGGAAGGAACGCCGGTACATCTGGGAACCGACCAACCGCAGGGCCAACCGCAGCGAGGGCTTCCGTAAATTCATCAACGGGGAACAGCAGATCTCCGGGTATTACTTCGTATACACCCGCAGCAGCAGGGCATTATTGCTTTTCACCTGCCTGGTGTTCTTCTTCTGGGTATTCTTTAATTTCAGGAGCCTGAAACAGCGCGACAGGTTGGATGCCGTGGTGGATTTCCGTTTTTCCTTCCTGAGTCCCCATCCCTACCTCATTACCTTCATCATGCTCTTCACGCTGGCACCGGTATTTGACCTGGGTGCACCGGCCTTATACATCGAAGGGGTACACCTGCTGCTGGCGGCACTGTTAACCCTTCTGTTTTACAAAAAACTACCGCGCAGGTTATTCCAGCAGTGGTGCCTGTTTGTGTTATTTCTGCTGGCGCCGGTTATCCTGCGTATCCTGGGCATGCCCCCACGTTACCAGCGCTGGCTCCTGCTGTTTTTAAGCAGCAGTGCCACCATCTACGGCATCCTGGTCTGGAGAACACTGGAAGAGAAATCCAGGCGGTATAAAGTACTGCTCAGCACGGGATGGATCTATGTCACCTTTGCGGTAATCGCTACCTTCTGCAATATTTTCGGGCGTTTTACGCTGACTGGCATTTTCTACAATACCGGGGTAAGCGCATTCCTGAATGCGGTCTCTTTAACGATCCTGGCGAAAATGCTGGTCGAGGCCTTCCTGCTGCAAATGAAAAGCAGCAGGATTAGGAAGGGGTATCCGGAGTATTTTGACTGGAAGCCGGTCATCGCCGGACTCAAAAGGCTGGCCGGCATCGCCGCAATCATCATCTGGTTTGTTATTTTCACCACCAACCTCAACATTTTCAACGGGTTGTACAGCTCGGTCATGGAAGCGCTTACAGCAACACGCACCATAGGCAGCTTCTCCTTTACCTTCGGGGGGGTGGTCCTCTTCCTGGGAATCATCTGGACGGCAAACTTCCTGCAAAAATACATCGCCTACTTCTTTGGGGATACGGGTGATGACACTTTTGAAGACAACAAAGGGGAACGTTCAAAATTGCTTGTTACACGACTGGTCTTACTGATTGGCGGTTTCCTCATTGCTGTTGCCGCTTCGGGACTGCCGATCGACAAGATCACCGTGATCCTGGGTGCACTTGGTGTGGGTATTGGTCTGGGTTTACAGAACATCGTCAGCAATTTTGTGTCCGGCATTATCCTGATCTTCGATAAAACCATACGTATCGGTGACGTGGTAGAACTGAGCAACAAAAAAGGAAGGGTGAAGGAAATCGGTGTCCGTGCCAGCACCCTGCTGAGCGATGAAGGTGCTGAAATCATCATTCCCAATGGGGCCATTCTATCCAATAACATCATCAACTGGACACTCAGCAATAACCAGATGCGTGTGGACATGGCACTATCCATTACCAAGCCCTTCGATTCCACGGAAGTCATCAGCCTCATCCGGGACATCATTGCCGAAAACAGCAATGTTTTTATCAATAAGGAACCGGTGATCATGATCAGTCCCGTGAGTAAACTGAACAGCGACGTAAAAATATATTTCTGGTGCAAGGACATTTCAAAAGCTGACCTGACAAAAAGTATGATCAATGCACAAATATTTGATGTGTTTGAAGAAAAGGGAATTGAAATTTTATAATTTCGTCAAAATATTTATAAAAAAAACCAGGCTATCCTGCTTAAACAGCAAGGTGAAACAGGAAGGGCCTAAATTTATATTCAAATGAAGACAATCCTAAGCCTAACGCTAACAAACAGCAATGAATAGGCTTATGATCGCTTCATCACCTTTAAAAAAAATATATTCTGATGAAACCATCATAAGCCTACCGCTGACAAACAGCAATGAACAGGCACATGATCGCTTCATCACCTTTAAAAAACAACTATACGCTGATGAAAACAATCATTCCGGTAAAATCCAAAAAAGAACTCGGGGCATTCATCGATTTTCCGCACGACCTGTATGCGGGAGACCCGAATTATGTTCCGGAGCTGTTTATTGCCCAGAAAGACCTTTTAACCACCCATCCTTTCCATAAACATTCTTCATTGCAGTGTTTCCTTCTATACGACGGAACTAAAATCATTGGCAGAATTGCAGCGATCCTGAACAATAGCCACAATACCCTGAACAATGCCAGTGATGGTTTTTTCGGATTTTTCGACTGTATAAACGACCAGGCTGCTGCCCAGTTGCTGATGACAACTGCAGAAAACTGGCTGAAGGAAAAAGGGGTAAAAAACAAAATCATTGGCCCTGTAAACTTTTCTACCAATGAATCCTGCGGATTACTGATTGAAGGTTTTGACTCCCCTCCAGTGGTGATGATGCCTTACAACGCGTCTTACTATCCTGCCTTACTGGAAGGTACAGGCCTGAAAAAGCAGGTAGACCTGATTGCCTGGAGATTTACCGGCGACAACTACGATGACCGCTCGGTGAAATTAATGGACAGGCTGGAAGAACGCCTAAAGCGCAATGAGATCACCATCCGTAAGATCAACATGAAAAACTTCAAACAGGAAGCGGCAAGCCTGCGTGAGGTGTACAACAAGGCCTGGGACAAGAACTCTGGTTTTGTTCCCCTCAATGACGAGGAATTCGACTACCAGGCGAAAGACCTTAAACTGGTCCTGGATCCCGACTTCTGTCTTGTTGCGGAGCAAAATGGCAAGCTCATCGGTTTTGGTGCTGCCATTCCCGACATGAACCAGATACAGATCAGGATCAAAAAGGGAAGGTTATTCCCCACGGGAATTTTCAAGCTTCTTTTTGGCAAAAAGAAAGTCACAGGGATCAGGATCTTACTGCTGGGCGTGGTAGATGGCTACCGCAAAATGGGTATTGAAGCCTGTTTATACGGAGGCATCATCAAGGCGTACCGGGCTAAAGGCTTACAGTATGCTGAAGCCGGATGGACGCTGGAACACAATGATATGGTGAACAGTGCGATCGAAGCGATCAAAGGAGATCCTTACAAGAAATACAGGTTATACGAGAAACTGGTGTAAGCGGCGGATACTATTATTCTACCGCATTAAAAACGCAGTTATCCTAAAAAAAAGAGGTTGTCATCAGCCTCTTTTTCTGTTTCCGGGAGGAAGACAAAAAGGGATAGAAAAACGATTTAGTCCTTTTGGAAAGTAAGCAGGAAGGTTGTTCCTTTCCCCTCTTCACTCTCCAGGGAGATGGTGCCATTCTGCAGTTCCACATAACTCTTTGTCAGGACCAGCCCCAGTCCCACTCCCTTTTCGTTGTCGGTCCCGAAGGTAGACTGGCTTTTAAGCGAGAAGATCTCTGCATGGTTCTTTTTGGCGATCCCAATTCCAGTATCCCTGATCATGATGGTAAACCGGAGATCGTCTTCACTGTACTCGATCCAGATCTTTCCTCCTGAGGGGGTAAACTTAATGGCATTGTTCAGCAGGTTACGTACCACGAGCTGCATCATATCGGGGTCTGCAAACATGGTCAGGTCAGAGCTCTCCGGATAATTCAGTTCTATGCCCTTTGCTTTCGCCTGGAGGAACTGTACCTGCAGGGTATTGTGCAATACCCGGGATACGCTGAAACGGACGAGGTTGAGGGAAATCCCATCCATCTGTGCTTTCGTCCAGGACAGGATATTGCTCAGCATTTCTGAAGTTGACTTCGTAGAATGCAGCAGGTGGTCCTGAATATTTTCCTTCTCTTCGTCCGTCAGGTATACCTGTTTAAGCAATTCCAGGTAATTTTGTATAGAGGCCAGGGGCGACCGTAAATCGTGCGCCACGATAGAGAAAAGCTTGTTCTTGGATTCATTGAGGCTGACCAGTTCAACCTCCCTTACATCCGCCTTACTTTTTTCATTGTAATAATTGTCCTTGATATAATAGGTCACCAGGGCAAAGAACATGAAAATCATGAAATAGGCCTGTCCCTGGTCGATCAGGCGGATCGCATCATTGTCATAAATCGGCATTATCCATTCCGGATGAAGGAACTCTGCTGTCAGCAACCCAAAAAGAATCAGGGCACTGGTCGCCAGCCAGTATTTGAGCTGATATTTGGGACAAATGACCGCCAGGATAAAGGTAATGGCCAGCACCAGCAACAGGGTTACCCCTTTTTCCCCTCCACACACAAAATAGGCAACAATACATTCCGTATAGGAAACAAATGCAAAAATAAAGAGACTTATATTCATTCTATCCCTGAATCTGGATAAATAAAACGCGAATATCAGTACAGGAATAAAGGCAAAGGTAAAATAGACGATACCGCTGAGCCCCACAAAAAGGGATGCAGTACCATTGACAAGCATGATCAGGGAAGCCATAAGGGCCACCGCATGAAAAATACGGCTTTCTATAGAAAATACACCGGAATCGCCGATCCATTCATTCCATATACCTGCTATATTTGTTGACTTGCTTTTCAATTTATATTTATAAGTAGCAAATATATAAAATAAACTGACTGTCAACTAACAATCAGCATTCTTTCAGCGCTAAATATTGGATGTTTCCGGCTTTTTTGAGCGCATTTATGGTAAGATTTATAAATTTCAGCTGCCTGGTGGTAGAATGGCCCATTCCCTAACATCTTCCCCCGGACGCCTGTAGATTTCCTTTCAGGCAATTTCCACAGTTCCGCAGGCCATTTAACTGCAGATTCCAATTGTCCAACCCAACCGGACCACCCATAAACTTAAAACTGGCTCCCGTCAGCTATCCGGCGAGGTCATACTTTTGGAAAAAAACCAAGAAAGAACCATGAATATTGAAGAGCTATTAAGGCACATTGTAGGGGAACAGGCACTGCATGCCAGGTTCCTGAATACGCTGTCCCTGCAGGAAAACATCGGGGCAAGGAAAATATCGGCAAGTGAACTCCCGGAAACGACCACCTATATGGTCTTGAAACATGCAGCCGAAGAACACCGCCATGCGTATTACCTGAAAAAGCAGGTAGCGAAACTGAGTCCCGGGCAATTCCTTACCTATGAACCGGACTACCTGCTTGCCCCCCGCGGCAGCCGGTTGTACCTCAACAAGCTCGATCTCGAAACCAGCAGGTACCTGAAAAATACGTTGCGGCTAACCGGGGCAGACTTAAAATTTGGTGCCTACCTGCTGGTCACTTATGCCATAGAAGTCAGGGCAGACTACCTCTACCCCATTTATCAGCAGGTGCTGAATGAAGTCAAGAGCACAGTAAGTGTCAGGAACATTATTGTAGAAGAGCAGGGGCACCTGGAAGAAATGATTGAGCAGCTAAAAAGGTTCTCTTCCGATTGGGAACACCATGCCAAAATCATCACTTTGATAGAGGAAAGACTTTATCACCACTGGATCACTGACTTGGGCAGTGCCGTTCACTATTCCCCTAAGTTTTAAAAATACAAGTGATGAAGGCCACACTGCTGATGGAAAAAAAACTGCAATTCCGCAAAGACGATTTTGCCTGCCGCAAGCTGCAGGTGGTATCCAACCTCATTGATTTCAGCTCCAATGATTATTTAGGTCTATCGAGATCAGAAACTCTACATCAGCAAATTAAGGAATCGACAAGCAAGAAAGGAAAAGCGAAACTGGGATCTACGGGCTCCAGGCTGATCACGGGAAACACGGCTTACGCCGAAGAGCTGGAAGAGGAAATTGCAGCGATACACCAGGAAGAAAACGGACTGATATTCAATTCAGGATATGCAGCAAATATGGCCCTGTTCTCCTGCCTGCCACAAAAAGGAGACACCATCCTTACTGACGAATACATCCATGCCTCGGTCATAGATGGTGCGCGGCTCAGCTTTGCCCGTCGGATCAAATTCAGGCACAATGACCTGGACGACCTGGAAAAAAAACTCAGCAGCCTGGAGGGAATTGTCTACGTCGCAGTGGAATCTGTCTATTCCATGGAAGGGGACAGCCCCGATCTGCTTGCGGTCATGAAACTGTGCCAGACCTACCAGGCCCAGCTGATTGTAGACGAAGCCCATGCATTCGGGGTCCTTGGTACCGGACTGGTCGACCAGCTGGGTTTGCAGGGACAGGTATTTGCCCGGATCATCACCTTTGGGAAAGCACTGGGATTACATGGGGCCATTATCGTTGGCCCACAGCTGCTGAAGGACTACCTCATCAACTTCGCCCGCCCGCTCATTTACAGCACCGCCCTACCCTTAGACAGCCTCATTGCCATAAAAACTGCCTACAACTTTATGCTTTCCCAGAAAGACCTGCAAAGAGACCTGCTCAGGAAGTCGGAATTATTTGTGAACCATATGCCTCCGCAGTCCTTATTGTTCAGCACACGCAATCCCACAGCCATACAATGCGTATTTATAAGCGGGAATATTCAGGTAAGGATGCTGAGTGACACCTTGCAACATGCCGGTTTCGATGTGAGACCCATCCTGAGTCCGACGGTACCTGCCGGAAAAGAGCGGTTGAGGATCTGCCTGCACCTGCACAATACCGATGAGGAAATCCTCTCCCTGTGCAGGGAGTTCAGCAAGGTCAGATTAATCCCCTGATCCCCTCAATTTTAGCCCGTTTTTTATACTGGTCTCAGCTCCTCCCTTTTTCTTTCCCCTATTCAATTTTTTCTTTCCACTCATTCAAACCAAATAAACATATTGATGAAGATCTTCGATACCGACCATACCCCATTATTTATCACCGGCATAGGAACCAACATTGGAAAGACCATTGTTTCCGCGGCACTGGCCGAACAGGAAAAAGCCGACTACTGGAAACCTGTGCAGGCGGGGGATCTGCACGACAGTGACAGCGACAAGGTCCGGCGTTTGCTTTCCAACCGTCAGTCCTTCATCCACCCCGAACGGTTCCGCCTGTCCCTGGCCGCCTCTCCGCATCAGGCAGCACGCCAGGAAGGGATCTGCATCCGGCCGGAAGATTTCAGTCTCCCGGTTACCCGAAACAAACTGATCATTGAAGGTGCGGGAGGATTATTCGTCCCCCTCTCCAATGAATTTTTAATGATAGACCTCATTCGTCAGCTGGGGGCAAATGTGGTACTCGTGGTCCGCAATTACCTCGGTTGCATTAACCACAGCCTCCTCAGTCTACACGCCCTCCGGCATAGTGGCCTGTCCCTAAAACTTGTGGTCTTCAATGGCGCATTTGACACCGACACACAGGAGGTCATTATGGACCATTTGCCAGAAAATACGGCATGGAAACAGCTGACAGAAATTCAAGCACCCCACAAACAACACCTAAAAAACGCTTTCAAATAAAAAAACTAATTTTATACTATTCAAATACTTACAAATCCTATATAAACAATAAGATGAACACAAAAACCCAAATCAGAAACGACTGGACCCGAGCAGAAATACAGGAGATTTACCATCAGCCTTTGCTGGAACTGGTATACCGGGCGGCCACCATCCACCGGGAATTCCATCATCCGGGAGAGGTTCAGGTCTGCACCTTACTCTCGGTAAAAACGGGCGGTTGTCCTGAGGACTGTTCTTATTGCGGACAGGCGGCGCGTTACCACACCGGTATCAAAGTCAAAGCATTGATGTCAAAAACGGATGTGGTCGCCATTGCACAGCGGGCAAAAGATGCCGGTTCCTCCAGGTTCTGCATGGCTGCTGCATGGCGTGAGGTAAGGGACAACCGCGACTTCGAAAACATCCTGGAAATGGTTAAAGGTGTCAATGACATTGGACTTGAAGTCTGCTGCACCCTGGGCATGTTAAGCGAGTCGCAGGCAGAAAGATTACAGGAAGCAGGACTATATGCCTATAACCATAACCTGGACACCTCTGAGGAACACTACCAGGAAATCATCAGTACACGTACGTTCAACGATCGCCTGTCCACCCTCAACCATGTACGTAAGGCAGGCCTCTCTGTTTGCTCCGGGGGCATCATCGGCCTGGGGGAAACGCATGCCGACCGGATCAACATGTTACACACCCTTTCCACCCTTCCCCGGCATCCTGAATCTGTTCCGGTCAATGCGCTGGCCAGAGTCAAAGGAACTCCCCTGGCCGACCTGCCGAAAGTAGATTCCTGGGAAATGACCAGGATGATTGCCACGGCAAGGATCCTCATGCCAAAATCCATGGTCAGGTTAAGTGCGGGGCGTGCAGAAATGAGTACCGAAGAACAATCCTGGTGTTTCATGGCCGGTGCCAATTCCATATTCACCAGTGAAAGCGAAGAATTGCTCGTCACTCCAAACCCAAGGCTGGACGACGACAGAAAAATGTTTGAGGTACTTGGGTTGAAGCCTATGGAGAAAAAAGTCCCTAAAGATTAGCCTAACCCAGCCCTTAACCCAAAAGAAAATAACAAAAACAACAACTTTAAGAACAACACCTTACTCCACTCAACTACACTATGAGTTTAACCAACAGCGCGTATATTGCGAGAGATGCCAAAGTCATCTGGCACCCCTATACCCAGATGCTCAATGCCAGGCCCCCCATCCCCATCGGGCGGGCGGAAGGCAGTTATTTATTTGATCTGGAGGGCCGGAAATACATCGATGCCGTCTCCTCCTGGTGGGTCATCCTTCATGGCCACTCCCACCCTTTCCTGGTTTCCAGGGTCACCGAACAATTGAAAAAACTGGACCAGGTTATCTTTGCGGGGTTCAGCCATGGGCCTGCCATTGAACTTGCGGAAAAGCTGCTGCAGCTCTTACCTGCAAACCAGGAGAAGGTATTTTATACCGACAATGGGTCTACCGCCATTGAAGTTGCCCTCAAGATGTGCCTGCAATACTGGTTCAATAAAAATCAGCCAAGAAAAAAAATCCTTGCTTTCCGCAACGGATACCACGGTGACACCTTCGGTGCCATGTCTGTCAGTGCAAGGGGTGCCTGGACTTCTCCTTTTGCCTCCTTATTATTTGAAGTGGTCTTTATCGACCTGCCCACAGCAGAAAACATAGCAGGGCTCAAAGCTTTTATTTCCGGCATCAGCGATTCCCTGGCCTGCTTCATCTATGAACCGCTGATACAGGGATCTGCCGGCATGGTCACGTACGGCGCCATGGAACTGGACCAGCTCATGCGCCATTGCCGTAGTTCAGGAATATTCATGATTCAGGATGAGGTATTCACCGGCTTCGGCAGGACAGGGAAAAACTTTGCTGCCGACCAGCTACAGGAACAACCGGACATCATGTGTTTTTCCAAGGGACTCACCGGGGGCATGATGCCTTTAGGGCTGACCACCTGCAGTCAGGAGATCTATACGGCCTTCCTCTCGGAGGACCAGTTAAAGACCCTCTTCCATGGCCACTCCTTCACAGCGAATCCACTCGCCTGTGCAGCGGCGGCGGCGAGTATAGACCTGCTGTTAACGGCAGAGACCCAAGCCCACATCCAGCGGATCTGTGCAAACCATACGGCCTTTGCGAAAACCATTGCCGGCCACCCGAAGTTAAAAGAAGTGAGACAGAAGGGAACCATCCTGGCCATGGAGTGGGCGGTACCTGGTGGCAGTTCCTATTTCAGTAACTTAAGGGACCAGCTGTATGACTTCTTCCTGGAACACCACATCCTCATGAGGCCATTGGGGAACGTGTTGTACATCCTTCCCCCCTATTGTATCAGTGATGATGATTTATCAGTGATCTACCACACCATCCACCTGGCCCTGGAAAAAATATCATGGTAACCAGCTATGTTTAAGCATCACCTGCTGATTCCTATAAGAGCAGGATCAGCTTAACAGATCCTGCTTCCTATAAACAAACGCACTAATTAAAAAACAAAGCTCTTATAGTGAATTGCGGATATTCACTTCGAAAGGGACCGCCACATTCCGTACTTCATTGTCCAGTACACAGGCTGCGGCCAGGCTACCCATCATTTCCACATCTGATGACACTGTCGTAATCCCATCAAGGATCACTCTTTTCAGCGGACTCTCCCCATAGGAAACCAGGCCCACATCCTTACCTACCGTTAACCCCACTGCTTGTACCCGCTCAATCACCGATACCAGGTCTTCCTCCTGCAGAAAGATATAGGCCTGTCCAAAGCCAATAGGGCACTGTTCCGGGTAGTCAATCACTTTACCGGCAAAACCATAGCGGTCGCAAAATCCCCTAAAACCTTCCACAATCTCTTTTGCAAAATGATTTGATCCCGGAACAAGGATCAGCAGACCATAATGAACCAGCCGGTCGTACAACTTCTCCATCGCCTCAAAAATATCGCTCTTCACATCTGCATACACAGAAGAAACGGCACCCTCCATCCCACTCAGCTGTTTATCCAGCAACACCAGCTTATCTCCTGACACCTTCCTCAGCAACTTCAGGGGACACTTATTACCGACATTAAAATGCAGAACAATAACCACTTTATCATAGGCCCCATGTTTCTCCAGTAAGCGCTTCCGGAAAGCCGGAAAGTCATTGTTATAAATGTACAGGTCCACAAGGGCACGATTGTCCAGTGCTTTTATAAAAGCATCGAAAAGCACTTTTGTATGTCCGCTAAAGCCATTCATCAGCAACAGCACATTAACCCTGGGTTTAGCTATGACCATCCCGGCCTTTGCCAGTTCCTTGCGGGCAATTTCCACTGTTCTTCGCGGAAAATCTTTGATCAACTTTTGCATATAAAAGAATTAAATCGTGAATCTGCCAGCGCAGGCTGGTTTTTGCTGTGCATATAGCCCTGCAGCACCCAGAAAGAAAACAAGAAAAACTACACTTACTTTATCCCTCAGCTGCATACCGATCGATTAAACTGCAGATAGAAAATTGCCGGGGAATTCACTTCGGCCAAACCGGTGACTTTTGGGGATCCAACGGTTGTGGCCATTGTATTCAGCAGGAAAACTGCCGGGAGAGGACGTAATTTCAATTTCATGGGATAGCCAATTGTTCAATAACAGTTCTTAAGATAGTGGTGCTTTTAAGAACAACCTCCCAAGGAAAAACAAAATATTTATGCACCGGCCTTCAGTCCAGCACAATATCCTTCAACCGGGTATATAAATTGAACTCGTTCCTGTAAATATCCCTGTTCAGGGAAGAACGCGGTGCAGGTTTGCTGATCATCTCCCTGATATCCTCAATAATCGTCGGGCTATCTATATCTATTGTCCTGAAATAGCGCTCATCATAAACCTCGGCGATATTGGGTGCACCATAATAAATAGGTACGGCATGGTACATGGCGCAGTCAAAAAACTTCTCGCTGATATAATTCTTCTCATTTGCACTTTCAATTGCAATGGAATACTCATAGGGGATCAGTGCGCTGTACTTATAATCGGGAGCACCTTTATAGCGAGGGTCATTGACCTCCAGGTTCCTGCCGAAGATATCCACGGGGAGGTCGGACTCCAGGATTTTATTCAGCAGCGCGATTCTTTTCCTGTAATTTCCGTACCCCTTATTCCTATTCGACACCACCATCGACACCTTTTTCTCCTTTTGTACGCTGGCCACAAAATCCATCAGCTGGTACTTCACCCTGTCATTGTAAAACATATATGAGGGGGAGGTAATCACCATTCCACCGAGATTGATCTGGAGGGTCTGTTCAAAAAGCCCGGGATCGTGGATCAGCAGGAAATCACTTTCTTTCAGAAAACGGTTATGCTTGTGCAACACGCTACAGGAAGGCTGCTGCACCACCGTAATGATCCCGGCAGAAGCCTTTATTGGCTCATCCGTCTTATCGAACACCACGGCAAAATCATAATCGTCCTCCAGGGTAAAGGACAACTGGTTATCATTGACCATATAATTGTAGACAAATCTTTCCAAAAGTGCTTCAGAAGACGCATTGCAGGAGAAAAACCTTAGCTTCATACCCATCATACTTTCAGTTTAAGTTACGCAATCAGATAAAGGGGATCCCCTTATCTTTCCATTTTGAACCATTTGTCCCGGCCCGCCTGACAACGTTCGGCTACCAGTTAAACTCCACCTTTTCAAATAATTTGGGTACGCCCATCATCTCAGGGCTATCCATTACCTTGATATAAAAACACTCCTTAAATAAAAAAAGGGGCACCCGCAGCAGGAGTGTTTCTTCCGGTTCCGGTGGGATATCGTTAGGGGTCACATCGAAGGTGATGCATCCATAGCTGATCAGGAAATTCAGCCTGTGTTTTCCATACTCCACGGGAAAGGCAGTCAAGGACCTCATGGTACTGGCAAGGTCGGGAAGGACCCACCTGATGGGATTAAAATAAAGCACGTAAAACTGTTCCGGGAGGTAGCGTACCCTACGCTTAAAATAAGTACTTAATCCTGCCCTCCTGTTCCGCGTTTCCGGCATAAAATGAACAAATTCTGGTATGCCAGTTTCTGTAAAAGGATAGATGATAATACCATTCAGCTGCTGTAAAACACGGTTTTGAGCTTCTGAATAAGCTAAAAATGAAAATTTCCCACACATATTGATCAAAATAATTTGCTTTACAGATCCGCATTAATCTGTTCACTCAATCACCCGATACAATTTACAAAGAAAATAAAACGGTATTGCTGCAGGTTCATTTTAGGGACTTTTATACCTTCAGTCCCCACTGCAATTATAACTGTAAAAGAAATAATTCCCCTTGACTGTCCGTACCAGTTTACATCCGCACTGGCTTTCACAATAACTGTCCAGCACCAGCTGCAGGCAATAGGGACTGATGACAAACTTCAGGAAACGGTTGATAGAGGTAAAGATATCCAGCGGCGAGCGCAGCTTGCGGAAATACCCGTCGCGGATCAGCACCTCCACCATATCGAGGAGGATCAGCAGGTCATAATCCCGTATCCCACTGAAACCGAGGAACACGCGCCGGCCAATATACTCCTGCAGCACAAAGCGGATCTTCCGTTGATGTTCCCGTGTAACGGAAGCACAGGTATAGGTACAGGTATCGCCGGCCAGATTTTTTTCCATACTGATTTTCACCTTATCATCAATGATCGTTTCCGGCATAAAACTGGTATAATCATTTTCCTCCAGGGCCAGGGCAATCCTGCTCAGTTCAGTGACATGGTAACAATCATGGTCAAAACACTCCACCTTTGCAATATAATTTCTCGGGCGGCCCAATAAATAAGAAAGTTGTTCTGCGCTGTACCCTTTGGCAATCCTTTTGATCATCACCTTATAAATGATCTGGAACTGGGTTTCTGTAATCTCGGATAGGTAATTCATTTCCATAAAAAGATGAATTGGACAAAATTTCGCTGTTTACTGGTGGCAAGTATAAAAGTTTTATCCAGAAACAAATATGATCTTGAACACCTATCGGAAAATGTCTCCATTTTATGGGCCTCAGTCCCGGGCCGGCTATCGGGACACTAACATAAGCCACTATAGCCCTGGTCCTTCACATAGGTAAAAAAACCGGGACGCATCACTTTAATCAGCTTAAAATCGTACACAGCGTCGCAGGCTTCTTCCAGTAAAATCATCAGGCCATAGGGATTCACTTCCATCTGCAGCAGGTCATTGATATACAGCAGCACATCCATGGCCAGCATGGGCTGGTCAAAGAGGCCATCGCGCGTCATCAGGTATACCGCATCCACCACGACACTCAGGTCATAGGCACCAATTACGTACGACTCCAGTTTCACCGCAAGGCTTGCAGGTTCCTGCACCAGGAAGCGGGTAATGGCAACGGTTGCCAGATAGGCAGTACATACATAGGTATTGTATCCGCCGATCATGGATTTCTCCATGCCTACCCGAACCATTTCAGCACCATCCTGCGTATTCCCACCCTCAGCCTCTTCCGGGATCCCCAAAAGTTTAATCAGTTTATTGACCACTGAGGGAGGGTAAGACCGTTCCCTGAAAAACTCAGCATTATCGATATAATCACAGGGTTTCCCGATCAAACAGGAAAGCAGTTCAGCACTATACCCTTTACGGATCCGGTTGCACATCACATGGTGTACAGTTTTCAGCGTAGCCTCCGTTACTTCAGCCCAATGCATCATAAATAATCATCTTTGGTTCAAACAAAGATTAAATATAAACAGGCTGAATCTATTCTGCAAATGCAGGATTCCGGATAAACGTTTTAGTCACAGCAATTTAGCTTAAAAAACTTTTCCACATGCGCTTATATTGGGCCCGCTAAGTCCATCGCCTGCTGCCATCAGCCCTGCTCAGGTGCATCAGCCACATAATACTGAAAACCTTTACTTTCTATGGAGATCAGCTTCTTATCTCCGGGATGTTCTTCATACTGGCTGAGGACGAACTCAAAATTATTGGGCTCCACCAGGAAAGTAAAGGTATCCTTGATATAGGCCAGGGTTTCGAATGGCAGGCGCGGTTCATCAAAATAGCCATCACGGATCATCACATCAATAGTTTCCAGGATCGTCGTCAGTTCATAGACTTCAGGGTCATTGCCGGCACCATAAAATGGCAGTTCCATATTTTTCGAGACCATATACATCATTTCCACTCCCCCATCCTCCGTATACATGAAACATTCCTGGTGCAGGAAGTTGTCCTGCCATTCCACTTTCATGCTGGCTTTCACCAGGTCATCGGGTTCACCTGCGGAGATCAAACTGAGGTAATCTTTCTGGTCGAGGGCTTTGGCAATATGCTCCAGCACATCAACGGGGTAACACTCCTCATGGAAAGATTCTACTTTTGAGACATAATCATTCGGTTTACCGATCAAAAACGACAAAGTCTCGGCACTGTAGCTTTTCAGTGTTCTTTTATTAAAAACGTTACGGATCACATAAAGATGAGATCTTTTTACTTCTACTATATCGACCATTTAATTAATTGTTAGGCTAATTATCGTACAACATTGCAAATCTAATATTATACCTAACAAATGCAAAAAAAAATATGAGCTTCTCGGGCCGATTTTTTTATCCCCTGTTTCAATACAGTCCCAGGGTGATTTCAATCTGATTATCAGGTATCAGATGGAGCTGGGACAGCTGCTGGGCCATATAGATACCGGTCAGCCGTCCATTTCCTTCTACGGCTACATAGGGGCCAATCTTATCTACCGCCAGGAGGGTAATTCCTTCCAGTTTCACTTCATTTTTTTTCAAGGCCTGATAAATTCCGGAAACCCTTTTATCGAGGTTGGGGAAATGGTGAATATTTCTTGCGGCATCGGCAATCAGGAAACTCCCGTTTGTATTTCTTTCCCAGCCTGGCAATTGCAGGGTATAAATCATATCCAGGTCAGATTTATTGATTTCGAGGATAGCCTTGTGCCATTTGATATATTGGGAAAGTGAATCGACCAGCACCTGCTTCAGTTCCAGCACCAGTTCAATCCCTTCCGATTCCAGGTACCTGCTGCCGGATTGCAGCTTCGCCAGCGTATCTGCCCGGTAAAACTCATATGCGGGATTAAAGAATTCAGAATATACTTCTCCGATCGCCCAGCGCTTGAGTACTTCATGGCGGTCAATTCTTTCGATGATCTTCATTGGCACATATTGGTTTTTCAGTGGTTCCTATGGAAACAAAAAAATAGGCACAGGAATATTTAGTTGCGGCAAGATACATATAAAAGCAAGCTAAATCGTATTAAAAATTAATAAAGAGGCAAATGTCCTTATTTATTAAGCACATATAAACATCGAAACACATACAAAGACCACAACCAGCAGGCAAAACTTAGGTCATCCGGGAGCTGAATGGCCTTAAAAAAAAATTAAAATGTGGTATTATTGCCACTATTTTATTATTTAAAATACCCAACTTTTGGAGTTTATGAAACCTAACCATCAAAAATATTACAGGACGATTGGTGAGAATATCCGGAGGATCAGACTTGAACAGCAATTGTCACAGCAGCGGCTGGCGGACAACTGTGATAAGGTAGACCGGGCAAAGATCAGCGATATTGAAAATGCCAAAGAGGACTTCATGTTCTCTACGCTGCTGGATGTTTGCGATGCATTACATATACAGTTAGCGGAGCTCATTACCGAGCATCCCAAATAACGTTCATAACTGGTTCCCTATGTTTTCCAACACGTTCCTCTTCAACAATGTTTTTGCGATCACGGCAACCTCCCTGCGGTCCAGCCTTCATTCCTTTGCCGGTTCCCTGTTCAGCTACACGGTAGAGAATGAGTTTAAGGACCTCAAAACCCTGGTCAACAGGAAACACCTGGATCCTTCCACACTCGAGCTCATCCAGGATTCCCGGGATGGTCTCACCAGACTATGCTTTGAATACTTCATGGAAGCCAACCTTACGCTGGAAGGCTGGCTGAGCGAGCACCATCTCGACGCCTCGGCACTGGAAGCTTCAGCCATATTGAAAGAGGCCACAAAGGAATTCATTGACACCTTTAGTATCGGGGAATTAAAAAGTGAAAACCTGAGGGACAGCCTGATCAACCTGCAGGAAGCTGCATGGGACCTGATGCAGACCACCTATGCCCTGTGTTTTTTATTCCTCCTGCAGAACCCCATTGTCCTGTTAAGGACAGAAGAAAATGCGGAAGAACAATTCCAGCAACTGATCCAGCACCATAATTCCTATAACAAGCCCCTGATTATCCTGGGGATGGGCCTGGCGGAAATGTTTGTCGACATCGAAGAGACTATCCAGCACCGGCTGCTCAGCAGTTAACCGCCAACACCTGTTCTGTATCCCGGCACCCGTATCTCCTCCTTCAGCACACCGTACCCGGAACTATAATCTCAATATGTTGAACCATACTGTCAATACTTCAAACCACACTGTCAATCTTTTGAACCATACCATCAATATTTTGAAGTATATCCCTCATATTTTCAAACTGAACTCTCAATAATTTCATGGAATTGAAAAAATCTTACTATATATAAATATATTTGGTCAAGTAATTGCGCATACACCAATCTTACCGCATACCCCTACATCTCCTAATAAATTCTGATATGGATAATACTTTTGGTATTGACATTATTCCTGATAATGACGTCCAGCGTATTGAAGCGCTAAAACGATACAAAATTCTTGACACCCCGCCAGAGCATTCCTTCGACAACCTGGCAAAACTGGCGGCACGGATTTTCAAAGTCCCGGTTTCCCTGATTTCCCTTGTCGATGCCGAACAGGTATACTTCAAAGCCAATATCGGGATGGGAAAGGCCACAGGTGCCGCACGTGGGGTAAGCCTATGTTCCCTTGCCGTGCTCAACCCTGAAGTCACGGTATTTGAAAACGCACCTGAGGAGCCATGCCTGCTCAGCAATCCGAATGTGGCGGGGAAATTCGGGCTAAAGTTTTATGCCGGGGCACCCATCACCACTCCCGATGGTTTTCTGATCGGCACCCTTTGTATCATTGACCAAAAGCCGAGAACATTTTCCGGGGAAGACCGGGAAATCCTGAAGAGACTCGCCGGGGTGGTCATGGATGAAATCGAGCTGCGCCTATCTTCCATTGAAGAAGCAGAGAAACTGCAGTTGCATATCGAGGAAATTGCGGCCATCAATGAAGAGTTGCGCACTTCCAATGAAGAACTGGTCCATACAGAGCTCATCCTCCACAACAGCATCAATGCACTATCCCTTAGTGAGGCGAGGGCAAAATATATGATTGCAGATGCACCTGTAGCGATTGGGGTACTGACGGGAACAGCGCTGATTGTTGAATCAGCCAATACAAAAATCCTGGAGCTCTGGGGTAAAACCAATACCGTCATCAATCAACCCCTGCATATCGCGCTTCCTGAACTCGAGGGGCAGCCTTTCCTGGGCATCCTCAAAAATGTCCTCCTCAGCAATACCCCTTTTTTCGGGAATGAGCTCAAGGCCTTCCTGGTACGCAACGGGAGACTGGAGGAGGCCTATTTCAATTTCGTCTACCATCCGGTTAAGGACAGCAGTGGGCAAGCGGCCAGCATCATGATCGTGGCGACCGAAGTCACCGAACAGATCCGTTACCGGCAGGAAATTGAGGATTTAAATCATCAGCTTGCCGCGATCAATGAAGAAATATCCTCCACCAATGAAGAGCTCTTATCCGCCAACCTGGAACTGAAGGCCGTGCAGGAAGACCTGCTTGGCACCAATACCCTTTTGGCAGCCAGTGAAGAGCTGAAGAACATTGCCATTGAACAGGCCAAGCTGGGCATCTGGTACCAGGACACACTGAGTAAGAAAGTTATATTTTCCAATCGCCTGAAGGAATTTTTCGGCTACTACACCGATGAAGAAATGTCCTATGAAGCCACAATTGCCCAGATCAGGGAAGACTACCGGGACAATGTAGTCAGGGAAATGGAACTGGCCATTGCCAATGGAAGATCCTATGACATGGAATATCCGGTGGTTGAATTCAGGAGCAAACAGCTGCGCTGGCTCAGGGCCACCGGCAAGCTCAACCCTGCACTGAACGGAAAGGAAGCTTACTTCTCCGGGACGATGATCGATATTACGGAACAAAAAGAAGACGACCAGCGGAAGAATGATTTCATCAGCATGGTTAGCCATGAGCTCAAGACCCCGCTGACATCCATGAACGGCTACATTCAGATATTGGCACTTAAAGCAGCCAGCAATGCCGACACTTTCGCTGCCAGTGTACTCGAAAGGGCCGGAAAGCAAACAAAAAAGATGACCACCATGATCAATGGTTTCCTCAACATGAAAAGGATGGAAACGGGAAAAATACCCATTTACAAAAGTGTTTTCGACATGGCGGAACTGGTAAGAGAAACCGAGGAAGAAACTATTGCCACCATTTCCAGTCACCGGGTAATTTTTGCTCCTGTAGCGCGCACTTTTCTTGAGGCCGACCGGGATAAAATCGGGCAGGTCATCAATAACCTCATCAGTAATGCCGTCAAATACTCTGCTGAAGGCAGCACCATCCATGTGGCTTGCACAGGCAAGGGCAATACGGTACAGGTCAGCGTAAAAGATGAAGGTATGGGGATCAGCGAACACGACCAGGCCAGGCTTTTTGACCGTTTCTACCGTGTAGAGCGCAAAGAAATGGAAACCATTGCCGGCTTCGGCATTGGCCTCTACCTCTGCGATGAGATCGTCAGGAGGCATGGCGGCAAGATCTGGGTAGAAAGTGTGCTCCAGGCCGGATCAACCTTTCATTTCAACCTGCCTTGTTAATTCCTTTAAACGCTTCAGCAGTACCTCATCCATTGTCCCCGGGAATATGCGGCAGCGAAGTCAATTCCTGCAGCTCCTGGTACAAGGCCTTCGCTGTTGCCATGTCAAATCCTGCGCGTGCTGCGGCAAGGATTGGCCTCTGATACATATATTCCAGTTCCAGAGGTCTGCCATTGTCATAATCCAGTTTCATGCTGGGCAGATAAGGCCTCATCTTTTCGGTAAAGGCAATCATCTCTCCCACCAGGGAATCCGGAAGGGGAACACCGCAGGAAACGGCCCCTTTAACCACCTCCGACATGATCGCCCTGCATCTTTTCAGGTCCTGTGCATCTGCTAAAATCTCTGCAGTCGTTTTATCCAGCACCACGGACAAGCCATTGAGGGCGACATTCCAGATCAGCTTTTTCCAGCGCAGATAGCCCAGGTTTTGGGTGGTGGACCGCACCCCTGCTGCATTCAGCAGACCAGAAAACTCTTCCAGCGCAGCAGCCTCCTGTACGGTATAGCTGCCAAGGTCGAGATTTCCATAATCCTGGTGCACCACAAGGCCGCTGGCCTCCTTTTGTGCGGCAATCTGTGCTACTCCTCCGGCAATACTTAATCCGGGAAACTGAGCGGCGAGATCTTCCTCCATACCCAGTCCATTCTGAATAAGGATCACCACCGTATCTTTCTTGAGTAGCGGAGGAAGGAGATCCTGTAACACCTTCTTGTTCTGTGTAGTTTTCAGGCAAACAAGGATCGTGTCTGCCACTGGCATATCTGCTGTATGCTTAAACGCATTCACCTTTGGCAAAACGACATCCCCATGGACAGCAGAGCGCATGTGCAAACCATTTTCCTTCACATATGCATAATCGCTGCGCAACAAAAAATCAACCTCATGCCCTGCATTTGCCAGCATCATTCCATAATAACTGCCTATCGCACCTGTACCTATCACTGAAACTCTCATATCCTGTATTTGTTTACCGCCTGTTTTACCATCCTTTATCCTATCGGAAGCCGGACTCCTGCTGCAATAATATACATAAGAATCCGCTTATCAGAAACCTGGTATCTTTTTTATGTTGCTGCTTTTATGTTGCTGCGCCATATCAACTGCCAATTCTACCTTCCACACGCTCCCTTTCGATAAATGGCTGCTTCGCTCCATCAATTATCCCCCCTTTCATCAACAACCGCTATAAATTTACCTTCTTCTTTCCTGTAAAATACTTAAATTGAGCAAAAATCCTTTTTTATGGCACTGAACCAAATTCTTCCTAAAGTATTTTATGCAGACATCCAGATCGGACTCCAGTTCTTCATTGAGGGGCTGGGTTTCAGCCTCAACTACCATGACGACAGTCTGTACATTGTTAAACGCGATGACATCACCTTCCTGCTTGTCCATTACAAGGAATTTGAGGGGGAAAAACCGGAGATCCGGATTGCGACCGATGACATTGAAAGTATCTACCAGGAAATCAGGGAAAGGGCACCTGAGATCCTGCACCCCAACCTAAACGTCATCAAAAACCAGCCCTGGGGACTAAAAGAATTTGCGACGCTCGACCCTACGACCACCTGCGTCATTTTCCAGCAGTCGATCTGACAGCAAAGCCAACAGAAAAGTAAATGGGCTTTGCTTAGTCCATTACCGGATTATCTGCGATCGGCAGTTTTGCGAACTTGCTCACCTCGATGCTGGGGAAGCCAAAATCATCCACTACTTTGCCCAGGATCAGGTAACAGCCTGTGCCGCGGAAAGGATATAGCGGGGTCGTATTCGGAAAATGTGTCGTATCAAAGAAATTCCCGTCGGCATCCAGGAAGGTACCGAACCACATCTTCTTGTTATTTTTGGTATGCACTGTTTTCTCGCACACATACAAACCCACCATTTTCACCGTTTGTCCCACATACGCCATCAGGTCATTCGTGCGGATATCCCCGCGGTATGCAGTTTTCAACAGGTCGAACATCGACAGGCTTACCGGAAAGCCCAGCAATTCCAGTTCATGGTAGGCATCCTCCAGCGCAGTATTCAGCAGTTCAGGCAATTCATAATTTTTCGCTTCCACAGCAAACAGCTCTGCCTCATTCACCGCTTTCTTCTTAGCGGCCAGCAGCATATGCACCTCCCACAACAACGTCTTCTTGCTCTTCTTCGTAAAGCGCATTGCCCCTACGCGGATCAGGATCACGGCCTGTTCCAGTCCAATAGACGTGCGCTTCAGAAAATCCTCCAGGCCAAGAAAAACACCGGCAGTCCTGCGTTCCCGGGGAATCAGTTCCATCAGCTTCTGTTCCAGCCCTTCCACGCCCACCAGCCCCAGGTAGGCATGCCTTCCTGAGATCGACACCACGGCCGTACTGTGGTTTACGCAAGGCAGATGCAGGACCGCCCCGGCTTTACGCAGCTCATGTACATACAGCCAGCGTTTATAAAAACCACCATAATTATTCAGCACGGCCACCATAAACTCCATGGGATAATACGTCTTTAAAAAAAGGCTCTGATAGCTTTCCACGGCAAAACTCGCTGAATGTGCCTTTGAAAAGCTATAGCCTGCAAAGCTCGACACCTGCCGCCACACTTCATTGGTCACCTCAGCGGGGCGTCCAAGCCTAGCGGCGCCCTCATGGAATTTCTCCACCAGCTTATCAAACTCTATCCTGGAGCGGTATTTCCCGCTCATCCCCCGCCTTAAAATATCCGCATCCGATCCATCCATCCCTGCATAATGGATACAGATTTTAATCACATCCTCCTGGTACACCATCACCCCATAGGTCTCCTTCAGCTGTTCTTCCATCACCGGATGCAGGTATTTCACTGTTGCCGGGGCATGGTAATGCTGGATATAGGCCTTCATCATTCCCGATTGTGCCACTCCGGGCCTGATAATCGAACTGGCGGCAACCAGGGTCAGGTAGTTGTCACATTGCAGCTTGGTCAGCAATTGGCGCATTGCCGGGGATTCGATGTAAAAACAGCCGATCGTATCTCCCGATTTCAGCCGTTCGTTCAGGGTGGGATTCTCCATGAAAGCCTTCACCTGGTGGATATCCAGCCGTTCCTGCCGGTTTTCCTCCACCAGTTTAACTGCTTCCTTGATATGGCCTATCCCCCGCTGGGAAAGGATATCATACTTATCGTAGCCAATCAGCTCCGCCTCGTACATGTCCCACTGCACCGTAGCCATGGCTTTTGGCGGCAGGTCCAGTGCCGTATAATAGGTCAGGGGTTCTTCGGAGATCAGCACTCCGCCGGCATGGATACTCCGCTGGTTCGGCATATCCCCCATGATCTCATAAATCGCCAGGATCTTCTTGAAAGTCAGGTTATCCCTGTTGAATACCGACCTTGTCGGATCCGTAAACCCATCGATCTCCGACTTGGGCAAGCCCATCACTTTACCGATCTCGCGGATCACCGACCTATCCTTGAAGGTCGACATCGTTCCCAGTAAGGCGGTATGCCGGCTGCCATAACGCTTAAAGATATAATCCTGCACATCCTCGCGCTGGTCCCATGAATAATCAATATCAAAATCCGGGGGACTGCTCCGTTGTTCATTCAGGAAACGTTCAAAATACAGGTCCAGTTCAATCGGGTCGACATCCGTAATCCGTAGGCAATAGGCCACGGTACTATTCGCGCCTGATCCGCGGCCCACATGGTAATACCCCTGTCCCATTGAATACCTGATGATATCCCAGGTAATCAGGAAATAGGCGGCAAAATCCATGGCAAAGATCACCTTCAACTCCTCCTTCACTTTTTTCAGCGCCTTGCTGTTCTTTTCCCCGTAGCGGTACACCATCCCTTCCATCGCCAGCTTCGTCAGCAGGGCCTGGTCGTCCGTTTTATGGCCTGTAAACGTCCTGCGGTTCAGTTTCATCTTCCCTTCGGGATAATCCATTTCGCAAAGGTTCATCAGGTTCCGTGTATTGTCCAGCATAAAACTGTATTTCGAAAACTTCTCCTCCAGTTCGCCGGGGTCCAGAAACTTATCCGTCTCCCTGCATTTATCTTCCGGTGCCACCTTGGTCAGCAATTCGTTCAGGTCAATTCCCCTCAGGTACTCATGCAAGCGGTATTCCAGCCGGTCCGCAACAACCACCGGCTGCAAAGCCAGCAGCCGGGGTTTCAGCTCCTTCAGGTCGGCCCCAAAAAGCGTATGCAGCTGGTCAAAGCGGACCCCGATAAAATGGCCGTTTTTCAGCTCCCCTGTATACCCATAGGGATAAACAAAAAAGGCATCCGGCAATTCCGGGGCTTCATCGGGCAGTTCCTTCTGCTCCAGGTTATGGAAAGTCAGGAATTCATTCAGCTGCCTGATGCCCTCCCTGTTTTTGGCGATGCCGATATAGGACAGGCGGTTATGCTTCCGGAACTCGATCCCTCCGATGGGTTTCAGGCCCTTTTTCCGGCACCAGCGCATCAACTCCATCAGCCCTGTGGAATTGTTGATATCGGTCAGCACCAGCTGGTTGATCCCGCGTGCCATGGCCTCATCCACCAATTTCTCAATAGACATCGTGCCGTAGCGGAGGCTGTAATGGGAATGGACATTCAGGTACATCGCTTAAATATCTATGTCCATCATTGAAGCCCTGGTCACCGCTGCCTGTCCGAAGCGGAGGCGGATTTTATCGAGTGCCTGCACCAGCGCATACTGCTCATTCGATTCACTGTACAGGTCGATCTGCTCAAAACCCGAAACCAGATTAGAGAAACGTACCCCGATCAGGCGCAGCAGCATCCTTTTCTGGTACACCTGGCGGAACAGTTCCTTTGCTTTTTCGATCAGTACGCTATCCAGTGAAGTATAGGGGATCGTCACCTGTTTGGTCACATCCTCAAAATTGGAATAGCGGATCGTCACGGTAATGCAGGCCGTCAGTTTCTTTTTCTGCCGCAGCTGGTAGGCGATATCGATCACCATGGAAGCAAGGAGGTTATTGATCAGGGTGACGTCTATCGTATCCGCCTTAAAGGTACACTGGGTGCCAATCGACTTTTGCTCCGTAAAGGGGACCACTGGAGAATGGTCAATTCCTTTCGCTTTTTCCAGCAGGGACAGGCCATTTTTTCCCAACAGGTTCTGCATCTGGTTGGGATGGATCTGTGTCAGTGTCACTATTTTTTTGATGCCCATATCGCTGAGCCTGATAAAGGTCTTTTCTCCCAGTCCGGGGATTTTCCTGATCGACAAAGGGTTCAGGAAAGGCTGCACCTCCTCCATCCTGACATTCTTTTCCCCTGCGGGTTTACATTCATTGGTCGCCATTTTGGCCACCGTCTTGTTTACCGACAGGCCGAAAGAAATGGGCAGGTGGAGTTCATGGATAATCTTCTGCCGGATCTCCTGGGCATACTGCATGCAGCCGTAAAAGCGGTCCATCCCTGTCATGTCGATATAATGCTCATCGATACTCGCTTTTTCGAAGAGGGGGACTTTCTCGCGGATGATCTCGGTAATTTCCAGGGAGGCTTTGGAGTAGGTATCCATATTGCCTTTGATAAATATGGCATGCGGACACAATTGCCTGGCGAGCTTGGAGGGCATGGCGGAATGCACGCCGTATTTCCTTGCTTCATAGCTGCAGGATGCGACCACCCCCCTTTCAGAAGTTCCGCCAATGATGACTGCCTTTCCCGCCAAAGCAGGATCCTTACGGACTTCGACCGACACGAAGAAGGCATCCTGATCCATGTGGATGATGTGCTTATCGCTTTGCATAATTTGAAGGTTTAACCCCACAAAGTTATACTAATATTTTTAGTAAATCGTTATAGCGATATTCTTTTTTTAGTATTTATACTAAAATGTTCAGTATAAATACATTCAGGGTTCAGTCAGTTGCTGCTGAACCCTTTCCAGTTTTCTCGTAATGGCCGAAAGACGGGTGGATACATCATGTTGATGACCTCCCTCAAAGAGATAAGCATGCGGCATATAGATATACCATTCCCAGTACACTTCATCGGTTTCCATAGTGATCTTACCCGTTTCCAGGAAAGCATACATTGCCGAGTACAGCCCTCTCAGGCTGTACAAATATAACATCATGTCATTTAAGGTGACTGCATAACCAGTATCTTCCCCGCCCGTCTCCTCCCGGGTAAAAATGGTATAGGTATAAAAAATCTCATGCACAGTTGCGGTATATTCGGTCGACTCCAATAGCTTCTCCAGATGGATATGATATGTTTTACATATCCAGGATAAGAGGGCATAAATTTTTTTGCTGAACTTCCTGAGCAATTGAGAAGCCTCATCATCCAGTTCTTCCACCAATTTGGCCATCTCCTGTGTTGGCTCAAAGGAATCAAATTTTCCTTTCAGCTGATCATACTCCCCTTCCAGGGCAATCCGAAAGATCAGACTGATCATTCCCATGCCCGATAAAGCCAATACTGCGGCTACGATGGGCGTAACATCTTCTGTCTTAAATTTTACTATTTTCATTGGTAAATATTGTTTTTTAAAGGATATGAAGCTATCATCAGCATTCTCAGTTGCTGTTTTTCAGCGGTAGGCTCATGATGGTTTCATTGGTAAATATTGTTTTTTAAAGCTAATTTGCTATTCACCCAGCCGGCGGAGCAAACTGGCCACATCTTCCCGGTGATAATAATAGCCTGCACCCACCTTATTTTTCGGGAGCAAGCCTATCTTTCTCCATCGCGAAATGGTTCGCAGGCTTTTGTGGAACATATGGGCTAAATCATTTGAGTCGTAAACCTCTCTTTTGAGTTCTTTCATCTCCCTATCCTTCCACTTTTAAGTCCATCACCTCATGAATGAATTCGTTCAGGTGCAGGAGATCTTCCATCAGGTGGATACCATCCAGATAAGCGGCAATGCTAATGACCAGGGCATTCCCGGAATGCTTTACCACAAAGATGTGTTTTGCCCTGAGCATCTCCTCAATCCCCTCCGGCAGGCATCCATTTTTAAGTTCCAGGTAAAAGAAAAAACCTGCTTCCTGCTGCAACCGCCTCTGCTTCCATAATTGAGAAGAAGTAAGCACCCCCATAGCCAGTTTCCTGTTCGATCTCAACTGTTTTTGCACCTTCAGCTCATAGAGCATTAACAGGCGGCTTTGCAGCAGTTGGTGCACGGAATATAAATCTCTCAGGTTCACCAGGGGGCCAACAGTTTTGAACAGGTTCTTCAGTTTATTCATTAACCCGGTTCTGGCCACAACGATATTCAGTTCCATCAATACCGGGTGTGCGTGCGACAATGGCCTTATATACACCGTATTCCTGCTGCATGCCTGAGCATGCTTCATTAAAGGATGATGTTCATTTGCATGAAAAGCGGCATCCCTGTCATCTTCTATCAGCGTAAAACGGAATTTCCCCTGAAACTCCATCAAACGGTCAATCCTTTCCATCGTCATCGTTTGCCTATAGGGAACACTGGATCTGCTCCGTAAATAGACAGTCCCAACCATCTTTTCGGTCAACAGTGCTTCCAGTCGCTCCATATCAATCCCATCGGGATCTGATGTGATCACCATCACTTTAAATCCGGAGGCCTTCACCACATCTATGATGGCGGAGGGTGTAGTATCGGCTACGACAAACACTTTTCTTGGATTAAGCATCGCAATGCAGATGTGATGAATGAGTTGGGTATAACTCTGGGAATAATACAACTCATTTCCCTGATAGGTTGTACAAAGGGCATTGTTGACCAGCATCACCAAGGCGTTCTCCAAGTGGGGAAGCATTGTTTCGAACTTCGTTTCATCCGGCAGCGCATAATCTTTAAACCTTTTACTGAGCTGGATTTCCAGACCTTTCACTAAGCGGTCTGTCGGAGGAACGCTATTTTTGTCAAAGCGCTTCTCCCTGGGACGATACATAATTTTAGGGATTTCCGGGGTTTGCTCAGCAGCAGTTGTTTTTTTGCCCACAACATGGCTACCATGGCCTTTTCTGGTCCCTATGACCCGGTATTCATTCTTCAGGATATGCCAGGCCAATTCTATAGTCGCTCTGCTGCATAGGGTGCCCAGGTGTTCGGATATTGCTCTGTTGGTTGGTAATGTCGTGCCCGGCAGCAATATCCTCTTCCGGATAGCACGATTGATCTGTTTTGCGATGATCCGGGCAACCGATTGCTTGCTGCAATCTGCCGGAATTTCGACATCTAAGATTCGTACCCATAATGGAGATAACATACTCAATAAATTTTTATAACGCAAATTTATTAACAGAATTACAGTTTACACACAGCTAAAATAGAAAATAACTTTCCAAACAATCCTTTACTACAGTTTCCAGAATCCGAATTGATGAAAGCATTCCACCTATTTAAAGAACAAGACTCAAAAAATCGGTCTCTACACCCCCGCTAAGCATGATCAGAAAGATGAACACGATGGGTATGGAGAAGAGAAGGAGGAGAAAATCAGGCGCTAATCAAATCCACACTTTGACGTAAAATCCTTTCTTTTATATAAAAATAAAACCGTTACGGCCAGGATCATCAGGACAAGAATACCCAGGGCATAAGCCGGTTTACGCTGGACAGCCTTCTCCACCTGCCTGGATTTTGTTTGAAGCTGCTGACTTGCGGTAGCAGTCACCGACGTCTGCTGAGCTGATGATGTACTCCTGAGCGCTTTGTGACGGGTAGATTTCTGGAAGTCACCGTTCAGCTTAACGCTATCGGCCTCCCCTTCAAAGCCTTTTCCTTCGCTTAGGCTAAATCTGCCTTTCGGCCAGATCAGGAGATGGAAGCTGCCGGCCGCCGAATCACTGTCCTTCTCCATCTGTATCATTTGCTCCCGGTTCGCTGTTTCCGTTTTTGATTGCTTTTCAATTTTCAACAGGGAATCCTGCGTCATCGCCTCCTTTGATTTGTTCATTTGTCTGAAAGCACCGCAACTGTACAAAGCCAGGCCCATCAGTGCAAAGAATTGTATCCCATATTTTCGTTTCATTTTTTCAGCTCCTTTCCTTTTACCCAATCCGCTATACGGTAAATGGTTCTGATATGCCGTCTTTTTTCGTAAACGCCATCTCCTTCCCTGCTTCCGCTGCTATTGGTATTCCCTTCCAGACTAATGATCCAGTCGCCATCCAACTTTTTAATCAGCCCCACATGTGCAATCCGCTGATGGGTAGAAAAATAGACCCCAAAAACATTACCGGGGTTAGCCTCTTTTGTCACTCGTGTGGCGGGGAAAAGCGCGGGCGACCAACCCGTACGCGGTGCTTTGAATCCTGCCCGGGCATACACCCAGCTCACAAAAGCAGCGCACCATGGCTGTCCTTTTTTGAGTTTGACACAAGCGAGATAAGCCTCCACCCTTATCCCATCATTATTGCCTGTAAGTTCCCTCACGCCCAATTCCCGCGTAGCGATAGCCAACAATTCATTTCGCTGCGAAACCAACTGTTGCTGATGCCATCGTTTTTCTAACAAATTGCGATCAGGCAGCCCAGTGCTGCCAATAAAAGCAAAGCAAAGGAGGCATAAAAGAAGATTAATTGTTGCCATAGCGGTAGATATTTAAATTTTGACACCATTAGTTCAAGTGAAGGGAGCTGCAGGATCATCCAGAACCGCTGCAAGAGCCACCAGCACAAGGCGCAGACCATAAGGAAACTGATCAGACTGATTAAGATCACCAGCCAGATGCCCTGGTCAACGCCACCTGCTGTTTTATCTATGCCGTTCAGCAGCAGCGGCATATAGAACCACAAGATCATTAAGGAAACGAAGAGCACTATTGGTGAGGAATACCACGAAACTGGAGACACCTGCAGCTGATCCTCCTCAGCATTGGGGTTAAAATATTTTATATTCATGATTTCTGATTTTTATTGTTGTCATTCTGTTTTGTAGGGTAAGAAGCCATAGCGGAGGCGCCCCCGCTATGGCTTCTTCATACGGACTTAAAGCATTTAAGCAATCAGCTTAAAGCTGCCCAGGTAAACATCCCTGAAGGCTCTCTTATGATCTGCTGATATAAATACCAGCCAGGCATGCACATTGCCGCCCAGAAACAGTTTGGGATAGGTGATCTGGCATTGACCGTCTTCCCTCTTTGCCACAGCCATTCTGGTGTAAAAGATTCCCTCAGCTTCTGAATAGGCAACGACTGCAGCCTGGTCTGTACCCATCATGTTACCCGCCACCATGTCTGCTTCTTCTGGTACGTCCCAGCTCAGGTCTACCAGACGAGTAGCGGATGGAACAATACTGACATTGGTTACCGTATTCAGCTTTACACTTGTCAGCCTCACTTTACTGTAATTGAGACTAAAATCGGGCGACACCCCGGTGATCGCATTATCCAGGTGGTAGCGCACTGCCCTGTTCATCGCTGAAGTCGACTTTTCTTTCGATTGGTAGCCGAGTTCCACGATGTTTGCGATGGTCGGCAAAAATTCGGTAACGATTTTGAATCTGCTTCGCTGGTCCACCTGCGACTGTACAGCCGGCTTAGAGGATTTTTTTGGTTTTGTTTTCATCACTTCCTGGTCGCGATAGGTACACAATACCACCGGACCAACTTTACCTGAAACACTTCCCAGTATTCCATTACTAACGATTCCCATTTTTCTAAAATTTTAAATAAATAATTCTGTGAATTCAACGTGGCTACTACCGGTAGGTTAAAAACGTTGAGTCAAACTTACGGTAAGAACTGACGATTGCAGCTCATTCAGCTCCGCGTGTCCACATTTGTCCGTTCATGTCCACATTTGTCCTGTTTGAACTAACTGTTTAGTTGATTTTTTTCAGAAAAAACTCCTTCCGTACTACCGCCCAGGAATTGTCCTGGAGGCTGTAAAAAAAACATAAAAAAACCGCATCGATTTCGAATGCGGTTCATGGTTGTCTCTAACCTTTATGATGGTATTGGCGCCTGCATGATGAAATTAAAAACACAGATCCATCTCCTGCCATAGGATTTTTTTGCTTTCCATATACACTCCTTGAATCATCCGGGCAGCAAGAATCCCTCCTACGTTCAGTCCGGGATCCGCTACTTGTTTTTTTCTGTTAAAGTATTCCATACTTGCCGCTATAATGTACAGGCAATCATTGGGCACATCAAAGCTAAAAGACAGCCCGTTCAGGTCCTCATTTTCATTAAGCACCATCCTAGAATGTCGTATCGTTTTTTGGCTGATCAGCCCTTTGTTTAACCTCATCAGTATCATGCTGAACGTAAGTTCACAGGAAGTCACCCCCCTGGAAAATTTGAGCGTGCGTGGAATTTCACGTTCATCGAAGCCAAGGGTAAGCACTCCATCATTCACCTGCAATGTCAGTTCTCCGGGTAAGCGGTCTGCCAATCGCCGCTCCCCATTGAAATCAAAGCCTGTCAGTCCATGGAAACTGTCTTTCATCAGCCGGTACTCATTGACTAGCTGATCACGGCATTGGATCAGCAATAGATTGAGCGTTGCACTAAGCCGGGAAGGTACAGAGCCATCACCTGCTATTTGAGTTTCCAGGTTTAAGGCACTCCTGATCCAGCCACTTAACGCACTTGCAAGTCCAAAGGTTGTTGAAGCCTGTTTGGTTGCCATCGTTTGTTTAACTGTACCTGGTGCTTTCTTTGCAAGCACCTGTTGCGTGTTTCCTCTTTTTTTAAGGACCGTTGGTCCAATAACTCCGCGAAGGAATTTCCCATCAAATTTAGCCATAACTGATTTGCATTTATTTTTGGATCAAAGTTATAACCGGCATCCAGGAAATCTACCCGCGGCTGCAAAAATGGATTAAAATAACAGCCATTGTCTGCTCCTGCGTCTCAGCAGACCAGCAACAAACAATTGATCAACTGTCGCCAACCATTGGGGAACCGTTCGCTCCGCCTGCGTGTCAACTGCGACTTGACTGCGACTTTTGAGGGGGTAAAAAACACTAGTGATTTTTACACGGACTTTTCTCGGAAATAATACGCTACTGAGTCGCAGCCTAACCGAGGACGTAGCGGGCAGTTCCCGCAGACATCACGGAACATCCGGGAGCTGATCATTCCCTTTTCATCCTGTTCCCTTATTTCAGGGAAAGCCTGGCAAAAACGGATTACAAAATTGACTAAGGAATTAGTTCAAACAGGACAAACGTGGACATGAACGGACAAATGTGGACACGTCCGTCAGAATCTTTGGATTTTTTTGATTTGCACCCTACATTCGGTTCATGAATCGGCTAAAACGGTAGCAAACCAATTGAAACATTTGTTAATCTAAAACAATTAAGATGAAGAAACCTTCCAGAAAAGATCCGTTTGATTTGAATTTAACTTTCAGAGGACTAGGGAACCTGGTTACTGAGCTATACGACAATATTTACGAGTATGCTTATGTTTTCACTTTCAAAAGATCGATGAAGATGTATCGTGAAGAGTTTTATGATGCCTATGAAGTTCCGATAGACGATCTGAGTTTTTTTAATAACACAGGCGATCCGTATGTAGAGCACTGTATGCTGGTGTTCGAACTGCTGGCAAAATACAAAATCCGGTTGCGGGAAATTTTCGGTCTTGATGAACTGTGCGACCTTGAAGATGAGCGTGTCATACACGAAGCAAAAAGGTATGCTCCATATATGTTGCTCTATAAACATTCAAAAAGTTACAAGCGCCTGAAGCTGTATTATGAACGGCAACTGAGCGAGTGTTGCCTTTGTTTTTTCACCTATGCCTGTATGTTGACGGCACAACGTTACCAGATCCCGCGACAGTTGATGAAACCATATGATTCTCCGGACGGGAGCTGGAAGAGGCTACTTAATGATGAAGATTATCAGGTAGCATTGCTGATTGATTTGATCAGTGACCTGAAAAAATGCCTGGCAGACCTGCGGGATATCATGAATAAACAAATGGCAAAAACCATTGCCAGGCGGAAGAAAAAACCCATCACAGCCGGGGTTTAAGATATATCTTCCGAGAAGAATCTCTCTGCTGGCCATTCAGGGAGAAATAGGCCCTGACTGTTCATATGAATAGTTCAGGGTCTTTTTTTACATGATCAATAAGGAGGTTACTGCTTCATCAAGCACAGTTCAGGAATTAAATTAATAACAAGAAACGCTGAAATCATAAGTTTATCAAATAATTTTCATGTCCATCCCTATCTTGTCACAGTGGTTTTCACGTTCCAAATCAATTTCCCCCCACATTCTTTAAATTAGATTCCCCAAGCAAGATACTTTTCCACAATGGCCCTATAGTCCTGACTATAGGGTATGACAACAAAAACGCCTATAGGGAGAATGAGAACCTTTTTAGGATAGCTGCTCACATGATATTTTTTTTGCACCCGTTCGTCGGACATCAAAACGTCAAAAGAATACTTATTATTTAACATAAATTTCGAAACATATTCTTTTTTGTCAAAACAAGCAATTGTTTTGACCAACAATTCACTACTCTTATTCTGATTATGAAGATTTTCAATATACTGGATCTCATTGATACAAGCTTTGCACCAAGTCCCCCAGAAGTCGATAAATATATGCTTATTGGCATACTTCGTATTACTAAACTCCTTTCCATACCTGTCATATAAAACAAAATCAGAAGCTTTTGGAAGCTTTTCTTTCAATGACTTTCGGAAATACATCTTAAAATCTTCTCCAGGATAGATTTGATTATATTTATTTTGCAGATCTACATATCTTTCTGGTTCTAATATAACCATGTCCAGGAGCTTATCTAATACTTTGTCAGCAGTATTCTTATCAGCAACATCATTTTCAACAAACAACTTATTATAATCAATGTATGGCAGGAAATAATATTCATTTTCTATCGAGCCATTATCAGCAAGTAAATCTTGCTGATCTTGCATATATTCACTTGCCAGTTGCAGAAATCCAGGATTTGCGGGAAATAAAGAATTCTTCCTAAAATAAGCATCTGACAAATACTTACGTAAATAAATCCTCTGATCACGCAAATGGTTATTGAAGAAAAAGTCGCCATAAATGGCTTTTGCTTTTTCTGTGGCAAGATCACTTAAACTACTTTTAAGCATTTCGATAGTATAGTCGATATAAATATTCTTAACAGAATCGGGTCTGTTTTGCAGGGTTAACTCATCGAAAATCAATAACCTGTAGCGTCCATAATGACTAAAGACACCATTATCTTTTTTTTCCAGGATAGCTTCTGGATCGGAATCAACAGGAGTTAGTTTTAGAACAACATACGATCTTAAAGAGCCTAAGATTTCTGTTAGCTGCGGTATTTTAAATGCCTCCATTTTTTCAAGTAGCAAATGTGCTGCCCTTAATGTATCAGTATCCTTAGAATTGAAGACCGATTTTGCAATTTCTGAATGTATAAATTCGGCTAATAAATGAGTATTATCGATATAATAACCATTACCCCTGAATTTATTAAAAAAAAGTTTTACACTTTTTAAAAATTTTTCCCTGTTGCCAAGATGATATTCACATTTAGATTTTTCAATAACTTGATAGCCTTCTATGAGGCTGTCGACAGGAATTTCCGCAATAAGATCCAGATAAGCCTTATAATCCAGAAATTGAAGAATACCCAATTTTAGGGCCTTATATTTAAAAGTCTGCCGCCGTAATGTGTTATCCAGAGAATCAAGCTTAGTGTAGATGATCTTGTCTATTCCAGGCATTCCCCTTTTTGAGTAGTGAAACGCTTTTAAATCTTCCAGCCCCCTCATCGCTGTGTTAACAGATGAATAATAGTTTTCCAGATCAAGGCAGGTATTTACAGTAGAAAATAAAGAGGATCCAATATTGAATTTGTCGCCCTTATTTATCTTTAACAAGATCTTCAACACTGTTTGATTATTAAACTTCTTATCAGGAATCACTACCCCTCTGCATGTTGAATCCAAAGTATAAGATTCTAAAAGTTTGTTACCTGAATTTATATTTCCCCGCACAAAGACGCTGATTGTATCGAGCGATTCCAAACCAACTTTCTTCCATGTTCCATTCTCATTCGCATACGATACCTGCATGCCAGTTTTTGTGTATTTTTTTTCCCCCTTCAAAACAGAGGGCTTTTTGAATAGTACTTCGGCAGTTCTTTTGAAATATTGGGCAGTAAAAATGGAATTTATCAATAACGTATGCTGCTGATTTATATCAGATAGATCTAATGACTTTGCAACTTCGAGGATTCGATTTCTTATAGCATCAACTCCTTCAACTTTAATAAAATTTCCATCACGGTCAATAATAAGTTTGAACGACATTTCGCTTAAAACTTTATTAGCAATAGCTTCTATGTCTCTTTCCTGTTTTTCATAGGAAAATTTAGAATCAAAAATCCTCTTTTTTAATGAAACATTATTAATCAATCTTGGATGGTTAACTTTCAGAATAACAGTTGTATCAGAGATCTTTAATACTTCAAAAATGATATCAGAATAATTTACCATGCTTTGATCATTAAAATCCAATGATCTTTGAATAGATAGATACTCATAATTAATTTTCTGTCCAACAGTTAAATCCAAATGTTGCCCATTAACAAAAAAAGACTGAAGCAGTATAATGAATAGAAATATATTTCTCATAAAAAACATTAGTAAACAATGTAAGCTTTCGATAGTATAATTTAGAATCATCCATCTGTATATCATAAATTTTACACATACTTATTCCACCATAATTTATGTTCTTAGTACATAAAATATTTAGAACAAGCTATTTTTAAAAAATTTAATTAAAATTCAGTAAATAAACAAATAACATTATATTGTAATATATTTCATAATAAAAGAAATGCACTACGTAAGAAACATATTTAAACCATTTATTTCAGGTAAAAAATGAAATATAGCATACAATTGTTTTTGTCAGTTGCGATATTGGGCCTGTTATCTACATGTTCTAATTTTAATAAAAACAGTGATAATAAAGGATTATCACATGATGATCAAAATAGATTAGATTTATTAACTCAGAGGATCAACAAAGATTTTTTATTAAAAAATGATACAATTCTAAGATCATCTCAGTTTGTACTTGAAGCTATCAGATACAAAAGTTATATGGTTAGCAGTAAACAAAGTCAATCTCTGGATTTTATTAATAAATATATATCAAATGATTCACTTCTCATTTCAAAAATTGATTCACTGAATCAAAATGCAATTCCAAGCTCAAAAGACATTCTAGATTTACATGAAATAAACGCAAAAGAAATAGAAGAAGATATACTTTTTGCCTATAAGAATTTACAAAAAACAAAATGGAAGAAAAGAATATCATTTGATACCTATTGTAATTATATTCTTCCCTATAAATTAAACAATACTTTTCCTGATCCAAGCTGGAGAAAATTTTTCCTGAATACATATATGCAAAGTACGGATAGTTCTATTTATAAACTAAATCTCGAAGAAGCAGTAGCCACGGTACATCACTGGATTTATAAGAAAAAAAAGGATTTCAAGATTCTGCCATGGTTAGGTTTGCACAATTTACCTCCAATTGTTTCTTACCAGATAAATATTGGTTCCTGTGAAGATCTTACAGTTCTGGGAACGGCCATATTCAGATCATTGAGCATACCAGCAAGTATAGATTTCACACCACGTTATTTAAATAAAAATGCGGGACATGAGTGGAATGCGATTATTCTGGAAAACTCTACATTCATTCCCTTTGACATTACCTCTGCGGTATTATACAGACATAAATTACCTGATGATCTATTGTCAAAAGTTTACAGAAAAACTTTCACATATAACAAAAATAGCCATTTTGCTATCGCAGGATTTCAGGAGCATCTACCGGGATGGTTAAATGATCCATATATAACAGATGTTACACACTTATATTCAGAAACATCCGATATAACCATTGAACAGGAAAAACATGAAATTTCAAAAAATAATATTGCATATCTATCAGTTTTTGATGCAGGCAACTGGATACCTGTAGCATGGGCTTTACAAGGTCAGAGAAAAGCAAAATTCGAAAACGTTGCAAGAGGAGGTGTTTATCTACCAATAATATTCAGCAATAGCAAATTTATAGCTATTGATGATCCCTTGATTTTAGATAACAAAGGAATGAGCTCTAAACTTAAAGCCAACCTGAATTCCCTTGAAACTGTTGAAATAAAACGCAAGTATCCACTTAATAAAATGAAGGAAATCTTTCTTCAGAGAATGGTAGGCGGATCTTTTGAAGGGTCAAACACCGCTGACTTCGCAAAATCCACAAAATTACATGAGATTAAAACTACTCCTGGTGAACATTACGAAAAAGTTTTTTTGAAAAATACTGACAAATTTAGATTTATAAGATATCTCTCTCCAGTTTCTTCCTATGGTAATATTGCTGAATTCAAGTGTTATAATCAGAGTTCGGATCGGGTAAAAGGAAAAGCGATTGGATCTGAGGGGTCATTAGATCCCTATACAGGAAAAGAGGCCGCATTGGACAACAATCCACATACATTTTTCTATAGCAATGAGCCTGATTCTAATTGGGTTGGAATGGATTTCGGAACTTCACAAAACATATCCATGATTGAATTTTTACCCCGCAATGATATGAATAGCATACAAATAGGTCAACAATATGAATTATTTTTTTGGAACAATGAATGGAAATCACTAGGTAAGAAAACAGCCAGCTCCAATACTTTAATCTATAAAAATGTTCCAAAGAACTCATTATTATGGATTAAATGCTACGATGAAGGTGTGGAAGAGCGCATATTTACCTTTAAAGGAGGTAAACAAATTTGGTGGTAAAATAAATCCATAATAGGATTTATTCCAAAATCAGTCTTAACTATATCGCTGCGATAACAAGATCAGATCTCAATGCAAGCAAGAGCACTCCATTAACTGAAGGAATTCGGAATCAAAAGATACAATAATCCGATTTTAGGCATTTACAATTCATTCATCTTAAATAATTTTTGCGTTTTATCAGTAAAAAACAGTTCTACCTGTGAAACATTTTTATTCAGCTTTTTTGAATATCCAAATGTAGTTCTGCAGATCATTTTTGTATACCGACGATCACCATCCGTATATAAGTTAAAATTTCTTCTTGTAGGCTCATTATCCGATGGATATTCACCTGTAAGTAACAAAAAACAGTTTACCTCTTCCTCTCCATTTCTATATTTCAAATAAAAATTCTTTTCTCCAAATTGAAAGAAAATCAAAGCAGATTTTGAATTCTTATTTTCTTCAGATACAAAAACCTGACAAGCGGGGAATTCCTGTGCACTTACAAAGTAAGCGACAAAGTTCAGTACAAAGAATAAAAATATAGTTTTCATAATGCATTTTCTTAAATAGATTCATTTAAATTACATAAATTTACGATAATCAAATGACTGTATTGCAGTTTATTATAAAATTATTTTTCAGTAATAAAACTCAAATCAAACATAGAAGTTATGTGCCCATCAAAAATTAAGGTTCTGTTAGTTTATTTAAGGTTTAATTATCCATAATACAATCAATCACGATGGATGATATCACCACATCAGTTCTTTTGGTTCATAACACTTATTAAATATGAAAGCAGGGACTTTAAGCGCGATCTTATTTTTTCTTTTACTTGCCTCTTTACCTTACGACATTGAATTACCTAATGGAATAATTGTGGCAAAACAAATAGCGTTAATAATCATAACAGGATTAATCTGCGTAATCGCATCTTTTGCAATAGAAAAAAACTCATTTAAACCCACAATCACTTTAACAGACATTTTAATAGGTTTATACTTATTAGTAATGCCATTTTTGGGGGGGCTGAATGATTCCATTTTTAGAATTGAAACCATACAAAGTATTTGTTTCGGATTTATTTATTTTTCAATCAGAATAGTTCTCCAAAATATACACCACGGTGAACAGATCAAAATAACTAACTACTTCATAATAACTTCACTTGTTATACATCAGATCGCTGCAATCTTACAACAACTAAATTTAATACGTTCACTTCATGTTGAATTTAATTTTACTGGATTTTTCTTCAATCCTGGTCCTTATGGAATATATATTGCATCACTCCTCGCCTACGTTGTAATTTTTTACGGCCACTTATTCTGGACATTCAGCATCAAAAAACGTCTAGGCCTTTTACTTGTAACTTTCACAGGCACGTTGCTTATTTTAGCCTCACAGTCAAGATCCGCTTGGATTGGAATTTCCATCAGTCTTTTAATTTTTCTTTTCAAATCAAGATCAAATGAAATCAAATGGTTTGTAAAGAAGAATGTTCTTTTAGTTTCTATACTTTGTTTAGCGGCATGCATTTTAATTTATTACATTTATGAATTAAAAAGCAAATCTGCACTAGGCAGGCTGTTAACTTGGAAGGCAACTTCTGATGTGATTAAAGAAAACTGGCTGACTGGAGTTGGATCCGGAAATTTTGCAACTCATTATAATAACAAACAAATTGACTTTTTTCTAAACCACCCTCCCCCCAATAATCGTTACAGTTCAATAGCAGGAGATGTAAGGTATGCCTTTAATGACCTGATGCAAATATTTGCCGAGAGTGGGGTTTTCGGGTTGTTGCTATTCCTAATGATCATTAGCATGACTGTATTAAATTCAAGGAAAGTACATTTATCCACGCTCTTACCATCAAGAACATGGAATTCAGCATTAATTGCTGCAATTATGGTAATCTTATTTGCGGGATTAACTTCCTACCCATTGTCTGTTACGCCTGTTAGCCTATTATTCTGGATTCTGATTGCCTTATTAATCAGTGACAATAGTAAATTACTCCCGGACAGTCATTTAAAAAAAACAATCAGAATTTCAAGTAAGAAAATTCTACTTGGATTCCTCATTATAGCCGGATCATTGTTTGTTTATAAGGGAACTGGTATTTTAAATAGTTTCGCCAAATGGCATACCTATAATGACCTGCCCGACAACAGGAAAAAACTCGATTTGTTCATCAAAATCAGCCCACAACTCGACAACAATCCAGACTTTCTTCTTTCTTTAGGAATTCTATTTTATAAAACAGGCGATTATAAAACAGCTATAAAAACACTGAATCAAGCCGCTGATTTGTCTCCGGCCGCAGAGATAAAGTATGCACTTGGAAAGTGTTACGAAGAGATCGGAGAATACAAAATTGCAGAATTAGAATATAAAAAAGTAATGCTTGCAATCCCGAGCCTACTAAAACCTATATATATGTTAGCAAAATTAAATTACAAAATAGGTAATGAAACTGAATTTTTAATTTTTGCAAATTCTGCTCTAAGGCACATTCCTAAAGTTCAATCTTACGAAACTGAAGCTATGAAAGTGGAATTATACATAATGTTAAGTGACCTTAAGAAAAAAAATAAAACAAAATAACTTATGTATTACAAATAATACATAAACACCTATATATTAATGACTTTTATATGTTTCTTTATACTATACAAACAACTTAATTTTTAATTTTTAAAATTCGAAAGTATGAAAAAGAAAAAGAATTTTAAATCCGTATCCATTTTCACTTTGTTGATATTATGCGGATCATTTTTAGCACCAAATGCAATGGCGGATGGTGAATCTGGGCCTGGGAATGACTACTTAACGAAAGTAGATTATGAAAGGGAAAGTAATCAAAAAATCCCTGTTGCAGATGGTAATCCATTATGTACCTACATTATATGGTTAGAGAAAGGCACAGATTGCTATGGTTCCGGTTCAGTGAAGTGCAGTTTTTACTATTCCAAAATGGTGAAAAGCACGAGTATACAACCATGTAATCCTGCAGGTCCACCTCCATAATTATTTCTTTATCTAAATACAAAAAAAGAAACTATACGTTTATAAGAAATTCATTATCAACCTAACAATACATATATGAATACTAGAAAACAAACTACTTTATTCAAAAGTATTATAACGATTACATTTTTAGCATTATGTTTTTTTAACATCACTACAAATCAAGGGGATATCAATTTTTTTACAACCGTAAAAGCACAGAGTGAAGGAGGTCCCGGATGGAAATATGCTAGCAGAACGACAACTACTAATACGAACATTGAAAGAGTTCCACTTGACGGAATTTTGTGCGTAAATCGTACTTATGTTGAAAAAAGGACAATCTGTTATGGTCAAGGTACAGTTGATTGTGAAGCAGATTACGAAATATCCTATACGGACGGAGCTCCATTTTTATGTGCTCCCCCAAGGTTGCAATAAATATACTCCTGTTCACTGCCGCGAATTAACCTATTAACAATTAGTATTCCCCATAATGTATTTGTATAAGCGTAACCTATACTTCACATCCCTATTATTTCTAGGTTTTCTTGGTTGTACTCCTTCTAAAAGAAAAACATCTAAAGAAGGAATTAAAATATCCCTGGCTACAAACGAGGCACCTGACACTGCATATTCAACGTCCTATACACAGGTTAATCTGGAAACAAAAGGTGCACCTTCCTTTTTAAAAGAAGTTAATCGAATCTATTTCGATGAAGAGAAGTTTTTTATATTAGATAGAGGGCTAAGAAAAATTGTAATATTTAATTCATCAGGTAAATATTTGAGTACAATAGATAGAATAGGAAGAGGTCCAACAGAATATAATCAGTTGAGTGATTTTTATTTAGATACAAAGAATAAACAGATAGTTGTACTTTGTTCACGTCCATATAAAGTAATGTTCTTCAATTACAATACAGAATTTATTAAAGAAAACAAAATCGATGATTTATTCTTACAGATGGGGAGTGATGATAAATTTTACTATTTCCAAAAAGCAGAGATGATTAATGGTGACATAGGAAAATATAATCTGGATGTATACTCAAAAGATCTAAAGTTTATCAGAAGTCTTTCTCCTATAGTTGGCAGTGATTTAAATTATATTGATATCGTTGGTAATTCGATCACTACCGGGAGAAATTTATTTTTCTCAAAAAGGTATGATGACAATATCTATCATTTGGAAAACGGTAATGTTACGATCAAATATCGTATAAATTTTGAGGAGGCAACTTTACCAGAAGATCTACAAAGCCAAAGTACTTCTGATGAATTTTTTAAAAGGGTAGATGAAAAAAAATATGTTTATGGCATTAAAGATGTCGTAGAAAGCGATCAATTTGTAGTTTTTCAGACGAATCAGGGAATGTATTTCTTAAACAAAAATAACAAAGTTTTAACTCAGGTCAGAACTCTTGTCAGTAGTGATATAAAATTCAGTCTTTCTAATTATTTGGTTTTAGGAAATACAAAAGATCAAATTGTATTTATCCAGGATCCTGTTAGATTAAAAAGTCTGTATGAGTATTCAATTACCAAAACAAAAGATTTAAATAAAAAATTCGTAGAAATTGCGAAAAATATTGAAGATGGAGATAATCAAATACTTTTTATCTACAAGTTAAAATAAACAGATCTTTTTAAAAACATACAGTCTTATAGTGGCTATTTCTGTATAGTTTCTATAGGACTGTATGCTACATACATCCTCTCAAAATTTCAACTTCAAAAGTACCAGGATATTATTATTTGCTATTGATCTGGTTTTCTTCCACCCCGGTCAATTTTTAATACAGGACTCCCGCCAATAGGGTAATTATAAAATGTGAGGAATACTTACCAAGCCAGGCTCATCATTAGCATCGTTAATACAATGCTTTTTTATCAAAAAAATCATACCCGGTAAGTTGCCGAATGGCATAATATAACGACCAATACTCCTTAATCGTCTGCAAATATATAGTTGTAGCTGCATCTTTTTGGGTTTGAGCATTATTAAGGTCATAAATGGAAATAGCTCCGTTCAAATACCTATTCATTTCAAGATTGTAGTTTTGAATAGAAATATCTCTAGATGCTTTAGCCATTTCAAAATATCTACTGCCAAGATTCCACTGGGAGATATTTAACAATAATTCCTGTTCAATTATTAGATTGTCCTGTTTAATTTTACTCTCGACCATATTCAAGTTATTCTCAGCCCTTTTTTTTTGATTTTTCGTCATCCCCCAATCCAAAATGGGCAAAGAAAAAGATATCACCAAATTTTGCTGGTTTTGCAAGTTTGTTAAAATATCCGGCACAGACAACGCCGTATTAGAAACCCCAAAATTGGCGTTCACGTTAAACTTCAATCCACTTTCAGCTCTCACCTTCATCAGATTTTTTTCTGCTTCTAGACGTTTTATTTTATAATCGATAACATTTTGACCGTGTTCAGCAGCCAGTTTTATTGCTTCTTGAATATCAATTTCAATAAAATGTATATCATCAGGAATTGTAAGAATATTTTTTTGATAATCGGGAACCATTAGGTAGGATGAAAGTCTCCGCTCCGCCAAAACAGTATTCAAACTATCCATTGTTAACTGCTTTTGTATATTCAACAAATTCATCTTCAGCTGCATTAGATCTCCTTTTGAAACCGCTCCCAATTTGAACCTTTCCTGAGAAATAGAATAGAGTCTCTCCGCATTTTTCAAATTTTGTGTAGATAATGCCAGACTGGATTGTGCAAATAAGTTATCAAAATAATATACTGCCGTTTGAGAAGCAATTGCTTCAAGACTTGAATTATATTCACGCTTTGAATATTCATATTTCAATGGCTCAATTTTTTTGTTCCATCTCAAACTATTATAGCCGATTGTATTTTGTGAGTAGGAAAGCAAAAATGGAATAGATGAGTAACGTGTAGACCTGTTATCTCCGAATACATCGATTCGGTCTAACGAGGTATTTAAAGAAACTACTCCTCCAGAAATTCCCACATTTTGTTTAAGCCCCATAATTAGGGAGCTGTATGCTTGGTTTTGAGAAACAAATGTATCATCTCCCGAAGGAAGTGTAATTCTATTAATTGATCGGCTGTAGTTCGGCACTATACCATCGAGATACAAAGTCGGTAAATTCTCTGCTTTGAATTCCTGAAAATTAAAAAAGTCTGTCTGCTGTTTATTCTTTGCCAGCTTGTAATCATAGGAATTCTTTAGCGCCATCTCAATTGCATCATCCAGCCTCAATATTTTTCCCTGTCCCAGGCAGAAGCCAGGCAATAGCAACAATAGCAGTGTTATAAAACTATTCGATTCTAATTTGAACTTCATTCAGAGGTTTTTTGATAAATTAAACGATATAACAGTGGTAAAAAAAATAAGCTAATTAAAGAGCCAAAAATAATTCCTCCTATAAGTGTTAGAGCCAGTGGCTTTTGTATTTCTGATCCAAGATCGTTCATAAATAATGTTGGCAACAGGGCTCCGATACTTGTTAGACTGATCATAATTATTGGTCTTAATCGCATTTCACCACCTTTGTGAATCGATTCTTCGAGGGAATATCCCTTTTTTCTAAATTGATTGATTGCATCAATTTTCAAAATTGAATCATTTATTATAAGTCCACACATGATCACTATACCTATGAGTGACATTAAATTGATTGAATTTCCCCCAATATATAAAACTATTAAAGCGCCGGAAATTGATAACGGTAATTCAATTAAGATAAACAATGGTTGTATGAGTGATTCAAATTGAGCAGCTAGTATAAAATAGAGAAGCAAAATGGAAATACTGAGGACAATCGCCATCTGCCGAATAAGTTTTATATTTTCAAAATGACTTCCTATGATATCTACGATTATGCCAGGTCTTGATTTTTTTAATAACTCCCTAATTGTCTCCAGATCCTCCACGGGATTTTCTGTTTGAACATTTATACTATAATATTTCGCATTGCTATCTGTCGTAATATTTTTGAACTCTTTTTTGTGACTTATAGTGATAAGCTGATTCAAAGGAATATTCACCTGTTCTCTGTTCTTTACAAAATTTTCTTTAAAAAAATGTATACTTTTTGCCTGATCAGATGTGGATAGAAGTATTGGGATCCGAGTATTACTTGTTTCCAGATTATCGATAAAAATAGGTGTCAGTAAATGCTCAACTTTTTTTACTACATTTTCACCATCTACATTATACAGCGATAAATTATAGGTATTTAATTTAAAAATGGTTTTTTCCTGCATCTCTATGGGATTAATACCACTTTTTGGTAAGTTTGATCTCAGAAGATCTATCACGTATTTGACATCATCTTCCTTCGGCATTTCAGAATCATCCATGTTTTTAATATTTAAAACAAGGGGAGCCATGCGACTTCTAAAGGCTGCATCTAAAGCATTTTCAGCTATCGAAAAGGTTAAGATACTATTGGGGTAGTCCTTTTGACAGGAAAGAGCTAAAAGTTTACGGATTTCATCAGGATTTTGATTGTTATTGGTTTTTAAATATATCCTCGCCTCATTGTAATTCGGTGAAATGGTAGACCTTAGTAAGTATTGCTGTTCTCCAAGCCAATAATTTAATTCACTTACCAATGGTCTGATCCTTTTTATTAATGATTCTGTCCTATATTTATTTTCCCTAAGATCAATATCTTCGTTCCACTTAATCGTAACGTAAGTTTCATCCCTACTAAAATCAGGAAGACGACTCTTCTGTATATTCTGAAAGATTAAAACACCAATCAGCAAAACAATTACATTAAGTGCTATCATTGAATATGGATGTCTATACACAAAACTTACCCCTCTTTCATAAGAAAAATTCAGGGTGTTTCTCCTGTTTTTCCTGATTCCCTCTGGTTCAATATTATGGTCCTTATGCAGTTTTTTATATAATACAGGAATAAATAAAATTGACACTAGTATAGAGGAAAGAACCCCGATCATAACTGATATAGCCTGATCATAAAATAATGCTCCTGCCATTCCACCTAAAAAAAGAAGCGGAACAAATACACCGCAATTAGTGAATACTGCAGTAATTAAGGGAGAAGTTACGTCGTTGGTTCCTAATATAATAGCAGTATCAATTTTTTCACCGGATTTTTCTAGACTATTTATACTATCGACAACAACAATTGAATTATCAATGATCATTCCCAAGCCCAATATCAGTCCGCCAAGCGATATGATATTGAGAGAGATGTCCAATAAATAAAATCCAACCAGGCTTAACAATAAAGTAAGAGGAATGGTGATAAAAATTATAATGGCGGCTTTTAATTCTCTGATAAAAAACAACATAAGCAACAGTGCCAAAATACCACCAAACAATAAATCCTGAACAAGATTGCTAATTGAGAAATCAAGCAGCACTGATTGATCTTCAGAAAGTTCAAAACCGAGATTTGGATAGTCTCTTCTCATTTGTGAAATTAGAAGATTAAAATTTGACTTTAGGTGATCGATCTTGGCGCCATGATTTTTTAGAATTAGAATATTGAGTGCTCTAGCATCATTCGAGTAATATTGCCCACTATCCTCCTGCGTCGCAAATTTAATATCTGCAAGTTCCCTCAATTTAAAGATTCTTCCTCCCACATTCACAGAAATATTTTCAACATCCTTAATATTAAGAAGTTCTGTATCAAATTTTAAATAAAACTGATGATGTCCATCTTTTACCAAAATATTATTTATGTTAATTTTAGTATGGGCAAAAGCATCAATTAATTCATTAGCAGTTATTCCCAAAGTTTGAAGGTACCCTTGCTTTTCCTCAATAAGGATTTCCTGGAAGGAAACTCCCGTAACATCTACCATAGCAACCTCTTCTAGCTGTTCAATTCTGCTACAAATGACATTTCGACAAAAACCGGACATCTCTGTAAATTGTTCAACGGATAAAGGTTCATTCTTAGGGAAAACATTCAGCTGAAATATTGGAATGTCGGCAATATCGAATCTGGTAATAATCGGCCTATCTATATCACGTGAAAATCTGTTCATCATCTGGTCAATTCTATCATTCACTTCAATAAAGGCGAGACTTATATCAGTACCATGAATGAAATTAAGTCTGATACTGCATACTCCTTCAGAAGAATTACTTTCTATATGTTCAAGATTACTGACTTGTAGCAAATCATTTCTAATTGGATCAGTGATTTGCTTTTCCAGTTCATTCGCTGTTAATTTTAGATTTTTAATACTGACTAAAATCTCGGGAATATCGGACCTTGGTATTAACCCGGTGGGTAAATAAAAAAAGGAGCCCACACCTAATAACGCCAAAGAAAAAAATGTTATGAAAACAGCAATAGGCCTTTTAATCAAGTATGCTATCATTTTTTATTTGTTGGTTTATGTAAAATAAAGATTGGCAAGATCAGATACACACAAAAAATTGATACGATTAATCCACCAATGGTACCAATCGATAAGGTGAACCAAAAACCATCATCTTCTTTAGTAAATAAGAAGGGTAAAAGACTCACAATCGATGCCATAGCAGTGATTAAAATTGGCCCTGCCTTCGCAGCAAAAGACTTTATGTAAGTTCTAATCTCATCTTGATGATTCTGATGAGATTTAGTCATAAAATAATGATTTAAATCATTAATGACATAAAGACACATATTACAGACTAAACCGCATAACATTAAAAGTGATGCATATGCTCCCTCGTCGAAACCGATTTCAAATAAATAAAAGAAGATGAAAACACCCGTGAATGAAATGGGTACCATGATTAATATCGCAATTGACTTGCTAATCGACTCCAATAAAGCTGCAACTATAATAAAAATAATGAATAATGCCATTGGAATTACCCATAGATAAGCAGAATCTCTTTTACTGTTAACAGAATCAGCAAATGATTGAGAGATACTATACCCCAGCGCGAGTCCGGACTGCATTTTTTCTATAAATGATTTTTGAAAAACATCATTGCTCTCATAGGATCCTAAATACCTGTAATGGATATTCAGGACGTACTCCATATTTTCTCTTTTTATGTTTCCATGAAATACATTAAAATTTAATTGCCCAAACTTAGAGAGCTTGGTATAACTACTGTCCTTTGATGGTATAGGGCTGTGTAGCAATGTCCAAACATCCGGAGGTAATTCAGGTTCATTTTCAATAAAGAGCGGATAAAAGTCATTCGTGGTATTAATGATAACCCCAATCTGGTACATGATCTTTTCATCAAAGGAGAAACTCTGTCTCAGATCTGAAGCACGAATATCTGATAAATAGGAGCTATTTCGGGAGGAAAGATCTATCTCGAACTCTTTATTAGGTTGGACATAATTTCTCTTTTCAGAAGAGATTTGTGTCATTTCTACCCTAACATTTTGCAAAAGAACTTTTTGTACATTCTTGGCAATATTCATTAAATGAGTGTAATCATATCCTTTCAAAACGAGAGTAGCATCTGAAAGATCCTCATTGAGCTGATTCGAGAATCCATCACCAATTCCATAAACTATCGTTTCTACTGAACCAGAATTAGACGCCAACTCTTCAAGCCTACTTTTTAACCGGAATGGAAAATGTTTATTATAGTGAGGCTTAAATTTTATCAGGATACTCGCCTCATTATCGTTAACATGAATAGTATAATAAGATATTTCTTTGTTGTAATTTTTTAAGCATCTTTCGAACTCTCTGGTCGCATTATTCAATTGATCGATTGTTGAACCGTTTGAAGGGAGTATCCTTATATTTATGTCACCATCTTTACTTGCCTTTTGTGAATGGCGGTTACGCTTATTTGAACTAATATATAAATACATAAATCCACCTAAATATTTATTAAGCGGATCTCTTATTTCCGAATTATAAAAATCACTCCCAAAAATTGAATTGTATATATTTTTTCCTATGACATCATCTTCGATTTTTCTGGGAAGTAAAAATACTGGAATACCAAAAATCAAAATCATGCAGATAATACAGAAGTTACGATACCTAAGCATAAAACATAATTGCTTGTAATAGAAATGATTGAATTTTATTAATAATCTACTTTTAGCTATTGATCTTTGATGGTTTCCATTCTTAAAAGGAAAATAGAAGAGCAATGAAGGAATTAAAAAATATGCAATCGGTAACGAAACAGCCAACATTATTATTATTGCCTTAGCAAAATCAATAATATTTACCTGTTGCTCCTCGGGTAAAAAAAATAGGGCAATAAGCGATCCGAAAGTAGTGAATGTAGCTGCAACAATCGCTGAGAATATCCGATTCTTTCGATGTCTTTGGATATCTTCAATGATTATTATAGTATTGTCAATGACCATACCTAATGATATTGTTATACCAACTATGGAGTATAAATGAATATCGACTCTGCATATATAATAGAAATTAAATGCTATGCAGATATTTGCAAATAGAGAAATTATTATGATTGAAATGTATTGTATTCTCTTAGTGAATACAATAATAAAAACCACCAAAATAACAATAGATAAAACTGCCCTGAAAGCAGTTGCATATAACTCACTTCTAAGCGGTTTGGTATTATCTTTTAACAAAACAAGTGAAATATCTTTAGATAATGTTTTAGCAACCGAATCCAGTTTCCTCTGGATTCGGTTGCTTAATTCAATCGTATTAATATTTGGCGCAGCAGAAATATCGATGCTAATTACTTCCCTGCCATTGATACGATGATAACTTGAAATGGGTGAGAGGCTTAGTTTGAGTTCGCAAACATCTTTCATTGTTATCAAACGATCTTCCATTTTTTTAATTGGAAAACTATAAATATCCTGGATGGACAATATTTGGCTTTCAAATGAAATATTGTAAATATTACTCTTTATTTTTGTTAAACCATATTCATTTCCCGTAATCCCCCGACTAACGGCTTCAGTAATGTCAGTTATAGATAATCCAAACGATTTAAGTTTAGCAGGAAAAACATGTATAATAACAATGGAATCTCTAGCATACTGTACTGAAATATTGGAAATCCCTCTATTTTTTTTGATTGCTGGAAGTATTTTGCTTCTCAAAGTTAGCATTTCTGCATTGTTTAATCCTGAACAAAGCAAGCCATAATTTAGTAGTACATCATTAAAATTTTCATCATACGCTTTGTCAAGCGTAATGTTTGGATACACAGTACCATTGGGGAATGTTTTAAATAATGCCCTTAATTGAGAGTTGGCTTCAAATTTAAATTTCACAGGATCAGTCCATTTTTGGAATGACAAATTGATTATACTGTAATTAGCTCCTGATGACGATTTAATAGTTTCAATCCCTTTAAGCCTCGATAAAACCTTTTCAATCGGGATAGTTATGGTTCTCTCTGTAATCTCCGGCGTGGATTTATCAGTCGTAGTTTGTATTGTTAATGAAGGTAAACTGGAATCAGGTGTTAATTGTACAGGAAGTTCAGTTAACAAGAAAATTCCAGTCACCGAGCATAGAAAAAAAATTATTATTATCTTAAAATCTGAAATCTTCTTATTTTTAGGCAAAGTACTCATCTATTTATCACCATCCTCTATTATAATATGTTTATCATTAGCCAGATTATAGTTTCCAGAAAAAATGACCTTATCCCCTACTTTTAGTCCGCTTTTAATATTATAATAGGAGCTATTTTCACCTGCTATTTCTACATAGTTCCATTTTGCAACTGAGTTATTGATTGTGAAAATTACTTTTCGATTTTGTCTATCTAATACTGCATCTCTCGGAACCACTAGCTGGTCATTCAAAATTTCCTCAATAACAACTTTTACATTCATGCCATCAATCAGTTCACGATTATAATTCTTTACCAGTCCCTTAATTGAAACCATCCCAGATTTTTCAATTGAGGGGTTTATACTAACTATTTTTCCAAAAATTTTTTTTGTGGGATCACTAAAAGGCCGAATTGTGATACGCTGCGCTGAACGAACAAACTTTAATTCCTGTTCAAGAACCTGGAAATCTAATATAAATTCATCATCATTTATGAGGAAACAAAAATATTCCTGAGAAGACCCCGATAAGTATAATTTGCCTTTTAAACTTGCAATTTTACCCGAAAATGGAGCTTTTAAAACTGTACTATTATAGTCAATATCTGCCTGTTCAAGTTCAATCTGCGTAGTGTTTAAGTTGCTGCGAAGTTTTGCTATATCTTTTATTTCCTTTTTAAGATTAGAAGTATCAGAGAGCTGATATCCCGCTCTCAATAATAAATCTTCATAATCAAGCGTTGCTTGTTGGAGCTTTAATTTTAGCTTCTTAAGCGACCTTAAATGCGAAGAATTCTCAAGAGCGGCTATACTTTGCCCAGCATGTACATAATCTCCCTCATTAAAATATATAGCTGAAATTAAACCATCTCCAGAAAACTTCAGGTTTACTTTTTTAATAGCTTCCAATTTTCCATTAGCTATTAATTCGTTACTAAAGGTGCTTTTTACAAGAGTTACAGCTTTAACATGATTCACATCGGTATCCCTCTTAATATCTAACATTGAATCTTTTAGGTCTGAATCTGTACTAGATTTTTTTGATGTACAGGATGACAGCATAACATTACAACAAAGAGGAAAAAACACGTAGTATAATAAAACATTACTTATTGGAATCATAGATAGTGATTTCATATATAACTACTAAGGGTCGTTAACGAAAAAATAATAATCAATTTATTACAAAATGGATTTAAAAAAAAGCCTTATGAACAATCTACTCCCTTTCATATCATAATTAAACTTTCTTTACTCAAACAGAGATATAAGCACAAAATATATCTTAAAATTTAAAATTAAAAGTATAAAAATACCCTATTATAGCATTATATTATCAAATAAAGAATTTTAATTAAAAACTACCTTCAAAGCAAATAATCGGTCCAAAACGTATTTGATCTTTGCATATAAAATTTAAGCGTATTTTTCCTTTAATGCAGTTTTTTATTTGCTAATCATCACCACTCCCGTACTTGTCTCGCTCAGCAATGGTTCATTTTGTCACAGCTATAACTGCACAGCCAACACTTTCAAATATTCCATATTTACTTATTCATGTATTATTAGCTTCCAAGTTTCGTTTGAAAATAAAGATTCCGTTCTAAACAGCATAATTGAAAAGATTACTCCGGCTGAACTAAAAAAGACAAGAGATCGCCTGCGTCTTGCCGGAACGATTGCCGAACTGCTGGCGGAACGTAATATGTCAAAATCACAGTTCGCAAAATTCATGGGTAAAGAACCTTCTGTTGTTAGCAAGTGGTTGAGCGGAACACATCACTTTACGATGGATACACTTTCGGAAATCAGTAATTACCTGGGATTTCCTCTGGTTAGGTTTTTCGAAGAGAAAGAACCGGAAATTATTTTCAAAAGTCATTTTGCCATTACAGGCTCCAAAACTGAACTTTATAATAGATTACCCGAGCCATTCACTATTTAAGAAGTTTTTCCGGATAATTTTTTCTCACACCACACTACAGATTTTCAAAGTCAAATAGTCATAGTACAGTGCGATGACGACAAAAATGGAAATGAAGCATCCTTTTTCGATTTTAAAGGTGACAAGCTGTACCGGCAGAGCACTCCCAACCAATGCTCCTCGCAAAGGAGGTTACATCATTTAGGATAATTATGCTTAAATGATCGTTCTAACCTGTATGCTTTATTTCCCTGGTTAAAGAACGACGCATTGATTTGTAATTATTTTTCCCATGATCTGAGCCCAGGTCTGCTGATTTCTTATACAGCTTCAATGCCAGATCGACATCTTTCTTCCCATAGCCCTCTGAATCATAAATATACGCCAGGTTATTACAGGCTTCTGCATGACCTTTATCGCAGGCCTTAGCATACCAATATATACACTTTTTAGGATTGTACATTGGATTATTCATCCCTAAAAAACTAATATCTTCAAACTGTTGTGCATAATCATATTGTGCATCCGTATGCTCCAAATAAGCAGCTCTTTTAATCAAAAACAGGTATCTATAATACAATTGCATCTTTTCCTCATGATTAAGATCACTAGGATACTTGTATATTTCTTCATCTATTGAACAGGCTAATTTGTATATTTTTTGTCCAACTACAAAACTCGATTTAAAAATTAATAGTCCAAAACTCATATAAACGAACTGAATTAAAAAAAATTAAATAAATTAGAAAATGAAACAATCGTTATTTCTTGTCTTAATGATTATTGCCTTTCATTTGGACTGCTTTTCGCAAAAAAACAATCAGATTGAACTCATAAAAAAGTCAGTCACGAGCTTTTTGCACTGGTACAAGGTTGACCAAGCAAATCCTGTTGACAGAGATTACAAGATTACAAAAGGGGGCTATCCTGATACAACAACCAAACGAAGGATTGATAAAGACGGAGTAGAGAGGTATCTAAATAACCTCAGGAACAGCAAACTGGTATCTGAAACTTTTATAAATAATTTAAGACAGCATTTTTATCAGGTTGATGTTCATCTGGAGGAAAACCCGATAATCAAGGACCTCATTCCAATTATCGGATTGGATTATGATATTGTCCTTTCCAATCAGGAACCAGAGCTTGTACTGGACTACATTGATCAGGGTATCTTCAAAAAGATCAGCATTATCCATCACAAATCGATTGTCGAATTTTATGTCCCACCCTATCGTATTACGGTTGTTTTTGCACTGACCAAGGTTGGAAATAAATGGAAGTTAGATGACATCAGTTATGATTAAAGCGATCTAAACAATATCAAATTGGCATATCAATCAAGTTTCTATTTTATGTTTACAGATCTTGTTATTATTGGAATTGTACTCAATAACCAGGACAGGCCAACCCAGAAAGCTAATGTCTCTACTTTATTTCCACCGGCAGGGTAACTCAGGGTTATTCTTAAATAAACAGCCGTCCCTCCGCCTTAAATTGATTATAACAACCTAAAATAGGTACCCCAAACTCACCAGGAAATTACTTGGTGTTCCGGGGAACAATCTCGTGAAATTTTCTCCTGCTACCCAATACACCTCATTTAGCATATTGTTAAACGTACAGGTCAGCTTAAATTTATCCACCTGGTAATACACCGCTGAGTTCAGCACCACATAAGAAGGTAGCTTAATCACGCCCATATTGGTCATATTCCGTTGAGTAGCATAATTTGCGCCCAATCCAAATCCTACCCCCTGCAAAACACCCCTGTTCATTGTATATTTCGCCCAGATATTTCCCTGGCCTTTAGGGGCATTTGGCATGTATGCACCAACTTCTGCAGCAATATCACTTTCCACAATCTTTGCGATATTGTAAGAAAACGCGGCTGTCAGGGTCAGGTTCGGCAGGATATTTCCATAAATATCCATTTCGAAACCACGTGCCCGTTGCTGACCGATCTGTCTGCGTCTGTCCACATTCACCTCATCAAAAGCACTGACCAAAATATTATTCTGCGTGATCTCATACAAGGCAGTACCAATAGATAGTTTCCTGTAGAAAAGATCAAACTTCGCTCCCACCTCATAAATCCTGCTGGTCAGCGGATCAAAAGGTCCCCCATACAATTCCTCATCACCGACTATCGCGGCGCTTTGTGGCTGATACCCTTCCGCAAAGTTCCCATAGAAACTTACCGTCTCATTTGGCGTATACGTAATCCCGACCCTTGGAATAAAAGCACTTTGGGTAAGCTTCTCCGGAGCATCCGTCCCATAATCTACGATATCCGTGTAATACTCTTTCCTGATGGCCAGGAGCACCTGAAATTTGCCCCATTTGATCTGATCCTGCACATAAAAACCATTCAGGTAATACTTCCGCGGATCAGGCGCCACCGCCTCAACGATATAATTGTTCATAGAGGTGATCCCATAATCCGGATTCTTCAAATCAAAATGCGGGACATTCGGGACAGGCATATGGTTAATGATCAGGTACCGGTCGCTTTTGGAAGGATCGTAGCTATTGTAAACCCGGCTCCTGTCTTTACTCAAATATCCTCTTGCCCTGGTGGCAGAATTGTACACAGGAAAAATCTCCTGGATATAATCGTAGCCCAATAAAACCGTATGCTGCAGCGGCCCGGAAGTCAACTTGATATTAAAATATGCACTCAGGTTATCCATATTGTTCTTCGCCTGGCGCTGGTAGGCCTGCATGGCGATCATATCGGGCAGTTCATTCCCTGCGGAATCTACCCCATACCCATTCGCCGTGCGGTGTTCTATTAAATCTTCATCATACATAGACCGCGTAAACGCAGTATTGAACGTCACCTGCTCACTGAATTTATGCTGCAGGGAGATATTCGCATTCATGAACAGCTCCTTCGCAAAGTCATTTCTTTTACCGATGGCAAATGAAGTTGGTGTGGTATACAGGTCTTCCTGCGTATTGGCCCCAAAAATCGGCTGGCCACGGTCAAATTTGGTATTGTTCATCTGGTAAAGGAACTCCACATTCACCCTTGTTCTTTCACTTGGCAGAAAAGAAAAAGAAGGAGCGATCACCGTATACTTTCCACCCTGCAGGGCGCGAAAAGATTCTGAATCCTGGTAAGCCAGGTTCAGCCGGTACAATAAAGTTTTATCGGCATTCATTGGCCCGGTGAAATCTGCCGATAGCCGATTGGTATTGTAACTGCCGGTCGCAAACTGTACCGACTTGCGTGCTTCTGCCAAAGGTTTTTTGGTCACCAGGTTAATGGTTCCTCCCGGATCAGCATTCGCATATAAGGCTGAAGTGGGTCCCTTGAGGACTTCCACCCGTTCAATATTGGGCAGCATGGTCTGGGAGCGGATCTCCGTCACCACCCGCTGTCCGTTGATCAGTTTACTGGTCGCTTCGAAACCGCGGATAACATAACTCCGGTTATTGCTGGTCGACTGGCTCACGCCACTGACATTTTTGATGGCTTCATTGACCTTAAACACCAGCTGGTCATCAATGGTTTCTTTGGTCACATAACTGATCGCCTGGGGTACTTCCTTCCAGGACATATCTGTTTTCGTTCCGCTGAAGGTATTCGAATTCCGGTAACTGGTCTCCTTGCGGCCGACCACTTCAATCGTCTGCAAATGATTGTTATCTGTCAGCATGTTGAAAGTAAAGACCTTACTTCCCCCCTCCTGCAAATGGACTTCCCTGGTCTGCTGCTGAAAACCGAGGGACGACACGGTCACCTTATGTTTGCCAATGGACATTTTATGCCGCAGCAAACCTCCTTTATCCGATTGGGCGACAGACACACCGTCAACTGCAATCGTCGCGAAAGGAAGCGGTTCTCCGGTATCCTGCAACACCCTGAACTGTGTATATTCCTGTGGAGCTTTTGTGCGGAGGGTAACCTGGGTTCCTTTCACTTGTACTTTCTCCAGCTGACCAGGAAAAAGCAGGTTCAGCGTTTCTTCGATCGTTTTCTGCTGGATGGAAAGGGTAACTATTCTGCGGCTATCGATCTGGTCGTTGCCATAGGAAAAATGAACCCCAGCGGCATCGGCAATCTGCAGGAGTGCATCGCCAATGGCCACCTGTTTGAATTCGAGGGTAATCCGGCGTTTAAGGATATTTTCCTGGGCATAAAGTCCTGTATGGGAAAGAAGCAGCGCGCAAATCAGGAGTAATAGGGCTTTCTTATTTCGAAGGTGATCGAAATGCAAAAATTGATTCATACTTTTGTAGAAGTTACTTAATTTGATTGATTGAGATTATTTAACATCTCGGTATTTATCCCGCCAAGGAATACCGAGTTTTTTTTATTTAGGGTAATACGGTTATTGTGATATTTGAAGCTTACTACTGAGGTAATTGATTTTTATTTTTAGTGCATTTGATATTTATTTTCAGGGTATTTGATATTGATCGTTACACCATTGGATACTGATCATTCAGGGGAAATGACAATACTGCCTTCCTGTTGCTTATAGTTGAACTTCAATGCAAATCCGATGGCTCGTAACACCTCTCCCAGCTGAGGTTTATCGAACTGACCAGTAAAAGATCTGCCAGCCAGTTTTTTATCTGTGATCATGATCTTCACTCCATACCAGTTCTCCAGTGTAGCCGTGATTGCCTGTAAGGAATGGTTATCGAACAGCAGTTTACCTTCCTGCCAGGCCGTATATTTTTTCGCATAAACCTTTCTTTTTTCAAAGTGCCCTTCTGCTGTGATTTCCACCTGTTCATTGGGGATAACGGTCATCATTTGCTTCGTCCGGGTATCCTGATAAGCCACCTTTCCGGTCAGCACCGTCAGATTTCTGTGAGCCTCCCGCTCTACAAGATTAAAAGATGTTCCGAGCACCCGGGTCTCCGTAGTTTTGCCAGCAATAATGAAAGGCTTCTCCGGATTTTTCACTACGTCGAAAAATGCTTCCCCGGCTAATTCCACCCTCCTTGTATCGCCGAATTTATCCGGATACCTTAAAGATGAATTTGCATTTAAATGTACAATGGTTCCATCCGGCAAAGTGACTTTGGCACGCTCTGCTTTTTTGGTTTCAATTGTCGCAAAATGCAATGCTGCTGAGGGTTCCTGCTGGAAGCGGAGTACTGAAAACACCGTGCAGACCAGCGCGATACACGCGGCAGCCGACCAATAATATAAACGGTAGGACTTGGGGCTGATCCTACGGCTGATTTTATTCCAGAGTTCAGGTTCCAGCTGCGCTGCCGGTTCCAGCTGGTACTGATCGTAATCTTCCAGCTGCAACCATTCTTCTACAGCTTTACGCTCTTCCGCTGTACAATGCCCCTGGTAATAGGCATCCAATAACTTTTCGTCTATTTTCATTGATATCTTGTTCTTCCAATTCACCGGACTTTATCCATCCAGTTAAAAGTATACGGTTTGGGAATCCTTTTTTCCTAAACGGAACTGAAAAAAACTAAAATATTTTTGATTTGATAAAACGGATCGCTTTGTAGAGGTGGTATTCGACATTTTTACGGCCCATATCCAATTCATTGGCAATGGCCTCATTGTCCAGGCCATCATATAAACTCATTTTGAATACCGCCTGGGATTTTAGGGGTAATTTCGACAGTTGTTGCTGTAAATGGCGACCGGCCTCCCGTTGTAAGACATCCTGTTCGGTGGTATTGCTGCCAGAGGATGGATCTGAAAGCGCATGAAACTGAACCATTTGATGCGCCCTTGTTTGCTGCTGCCTGCTGAAGTTCAGTGCTTCTAACTTGGCTGCACGCAGGAGATAATGTTTCATCATCCCCTCATCTTTCAGAAAATTTCGTTTTTGCCAAACCATGATGAACACATTCTGTGTCAGGTCAGCCGCGGCATCATCATCACGGGTATAGTAATGACAAATCTTAAAAACATCTTTCCAGTAAGCTGCAAAAATATGCTCATATTCTTGAACAGTTAATCCGCTTTGTGTAAATGGAACAGTTGTTTCGGACGACATAGTGACCGCAAACTTAAATATTATCTAGACTAATTCAAAGCAGCAGGCCTAAATTGGAGGTTACTTGTCTTCTGACAATTTTTGCGAAAAACGTGAATATGCAATGAATTAAAAAATTATTTCAATTTTACTGCATTGTTTGTTTCTTTCCTTCTCCTACCTGAAAAAAGAGAAGAAGTATTCCTGCTATCCACACCTATAACTGTTTTCTTAATGAAGAACTTCGCATTCAATGCCTCCATAAAATCTAAAATTCTATCAAACGATACTCCAGCAAAATCATTGGCCTCATGCCATTGAATCTGTTGTTCTTTTAACCCAACCTTATCTGCGAATTCTTTTTGTGACAAGCCCAATGCTATTCGGGTTTGAATAATAGCTCTTGGGAGGTCCTCCAATTCTTTTGGGTTTTAATTATTCAATCAGTTATTCATGCCGAAATGGGATGCAAAATTTTTGATGATAATTTTTTGGGAGCCGGGGCACTTTATCTCCACCTTGTATAATAACATGAGTTCATCTCCTCAACGCTCAAATTAACGCTCCCACGATGAAAAACCTCCCCCACTTTAAAGCAGTGGTCATATTCCTGCTTCTGGTACCCACCTGCTCCTACTCCCAACAAAATGTTGAAACACATTTTTTCAGTTCATTCGTGATCAACAATGAAACCTTTAACTACGAATACAAGCTTACGGCCAATCAGATCAGTTCCCTAAAAATTGATAAAATAACAAGCGCCAGCAGCATTGACACCACTAAGATTAAAGACAATTTACTGACCATCAATAAAAAAATAGAGGACAACCATACTGACTGGCTCATTGACAAAGACACGCTACTCCGCATACAGTCCGGAATAAGTGGGATCATCAGGGACATACCGATGGGAATAAACCATCTAAAAATGTCCAACTCCCAGATTGATCAGATCTGTACGCAACTCAATGCCAGTATAAGTGCCTTGAAACCGGACAGCCTAAATCAGCCCAGGATAGCGGAAATTGAAAGTCTGACCGCAAATCTTCAGCAGCTTAAAAACGTTAATCTAGAGGCCATTGGGCAGGATAAAGAGGCAAAATTTGCAACCTTCAGCCCTGAAACCATAAAAAGTATTGTAGATGCGAAACTCAGGAATAAATTCTCCATCAAGCTACAGGAAATTCAGCTGAACGACCTTTCACAACAAATATTCTATGAAATCTCAGCAAGAAGAAATTTCGCGAACGACCAGCCTTCCACTGCCTTCATGCGACTTCATTCAGATCAGCTCAATGGGTATTTCGATGGGGTAAAAATCATCAGGAAACCAGAGTCTGAGAGTTACAATTTATTCAAGAAAAAGATCCTGCCTGTATTTAATAGCCATGGAGAGCCCAAAGATGGTCCATTGGACGGTGTAAAGATGGATAAGCTCATGGGGCAGTTACAAGATGCGATCAGGGATACAGATTCCAGAGGGAAGAAAAAGAAAGGGCCTACAGCGGACATTGCTTTGCCAATGAAATTCAAAGAGGCAGACTTTGAATTTGAGGCAGGAACCATTAAAAATATCGAAGCCATTTTTGTGGTCATGATCAACGGTCGGGAGCAGCCCCTGAAATTCAGGAACAACATGCCGATAAGTATCACCAATAAATTTACGCCTGAAAAGTTATGGAACCAGAAAATATATGCTGCCAATCCTGAAATGCTTCCCCAGAATGTGCTGATCAAACATCGCCTGCCAGCAGGAGTTGAAGTGGATACTTCAAAAGCCAAAAATTATGACCTGTATTTCAGGCTGGGGGATTTAATCCGGTACGACATCATCCTGGCCAACTACAGGGAAGATTATAGCCCGAAAGATGTGGTAGTCAAGCTATCTGAACAGCAAAGCGTGGTTGAACTTAAAAAACAGGACCGTTCTAAAATTCTCACCGTTAAAACTTATACCGATTTCAGCGGCATCAATAGTGAGCAACCGAATGGCTTGATTCAGCTTGAAGCAAGTATTGGCGTCAACTTAAGAACACAAAGACACCAGTCCATCCTCCTGTTCAAAACAAAAAAAGTATATGAAGGCATTTTCACCAAAGCAGATTTGACTGGTCATCTCTCTAAAATTGAAGAGAACAATAAATATCTTCCCCTCTCTGAAAAAGATACGGTTGCGCTGTCGACGAGCAATGGAAAAAAACAGTTTGCCCTCAATGCCCTGGAATTGTACCGGTATAAAAATACGGGTATTGATTTTAACCTTAATTTGTACAAGGTAAACCTGGCCAGTATCATGTCAAATGTACAGATCAACGGGACAGTAGGGATCTGGAGAACCGGGATAGTTGATTCCCTTTCCATCGTCAATAATGCGTATACAAAGATGAGTACCAGAAACGAGAGAATGATCACCAGCACTGCCCTAAACTTTAATGCTTCCTATGAATTCATGCCAGAGGACCGTTATAGTTTTAAGGTATGCCTGAGTCAGACCTGGTTAAATGCCCAAAGTCCGGAGATTGTTCTGAACCGGAATTTCAGGCGACAGATCAGGACATTATCCTTTGAAGGGTTTCTAAATTTAAATAGTGAAAATACCTCCCGGTTATTTTTCCGGTGGAAGTTAAACACCCTGGCTTCTGATACGAAGATCAATTTTAATCAGGTTCAACTGGGATATCTGGTGGATGTTTTTAAAACGAATGCAAACCATTAAGCCATGTGCGCATAAGTGTCCTAAAATCAGGTGAAAATAGCAAATTTATTTTCACCAATTTTAGATAATTCGTTTTCAACAGTTTCTAGCAATTGAATTTCAGGAAAGAAATGGAGACACATAAGAGGATAATCGTCAGTAGGATGGGTTCATTACGGTTTTTCAATTACATCTAATTTTTAGTACCGCAGCGGCTGTGTATTTCAATATGGCAAGTGCATTAGCCCAGTTTAAGTTTCTCTATTCTATCTCCAATCGTTATCAGCTTCATTTCTGCTTCCAGTTCCATAAAATCATCCTTTTCAATGGTTTTGCTCAACTCCCCATCGGTTATTAAATGGATCCTGTCGCATACTTCATTTAGCGTTGAAAAGATATGGGAAGAGATGATCACCACCTTATCCAATGACCGGAGTTTTCTGATAATCTCAGTTACAATGATATTGCTTTGGATATCCAGTCCGTTAAAAGGCTCATCCAGGATAAAGAAATCATTCTCCTGCAGGAGAACTGCCGTAATGGCCAGTTTTTTCTTCATTCCTGTTGAGTAATTCACCGCATATTCCTGTAAAGGGAGATCAAAGATATTCTTTGTCGTTAAATCCTCCAGTTTTACTTTGCGGCTATTGCACAACAGGCGGATATATTCCTCTCCGGTAATCCAGGGAAAGAAAAACGGTTCTGTCTGAAGAAAACCCAGGTGGTCTTTAAGGGGTTCCAGGTCACTGCTTATCTTTCCTTCATAGCTGCACATCTTAGCCAGGCACCTGAAAAAAGTCGTCTTTCCGGCACCATTATTCCCTACAATCCCATAGACCTTCCCCCTTTCAAAACTTAAGCTGATATTTTTCAATACCTGCTTTCGCCCATATGATTTTGATAGTTTTTCAATAGTGATCATGCTAAAATCTCTTTAAGTTTTCTTTGGGACCTGACATAGAAATAGGGTATGGTAATGAGCAGCAAGGGAGGTAAAATCATAGAAATCATCAAACCGAGCATTTCCGGAAATATAATTTCCTTCGGATAATTGGCATACTTGCTCAACAGCGCCAAGATCACATACACATATCCCAGCAACTGCAGTCCCGCGATAAACATCATCTGATCAGGGAATCCAGCAGCAAGCAGGGCTGCCAGGGGCAGGCAAAGGACAGTGGTATAAGTTATAGCAACTTTGGCTTTGCCCCATATAAAAGACCGGTGCATCAAGCAGGAGACCCATACATAAAACTCCCTTTCCGGGGTCGTGTAGTAAAAGAAACAATTCAGGATGACCAACAGCAACGAAAATAGTCCCAGGTAGACATTGCCGACCAGCATGGCTATGATTCCCAGGATATAGGCCATTAAGAGAACCCAGAATGTCCTTCTGAACCCCACAAGAAATTCAAAAGGAAATTTACTAAAGGGAGTTGGGATAACAAAAGAACTTCTGCTGCTGAAGTTCAGCAGCGATAATCCCACCGACAACAGTAAAAGTATTCCGGCTACCAGAAATTTACCGGCATACAGCAGGTATAGGATAAATGGCAATGCTAAAATGACGTTCTCCACCACACGTATACCCAAATATTCAGCTGGAGAAAAACATAAACGGAGGAATTCATTTTTACTTCTTTCAGCGGTGCCTGTGATTAGGAAAACTGGAATCAGCATATACATATATTCAACGTAACCTGATTTCAAAAACAAATATTTTGAAATCAGGATAAAGGAAGACAGCATTAATGGATAGGCAAGAAACACATGGAGTCCCCAGTTCTTCAACAGGCGGTTCAACATTCTCCACTGCAGGATAAAATAATATACCATTAATCTCTATTTAGCTGTTGCATTATTTCTATCCTGAGTTCAATTGTTCTTTTGATGAAAGATTTAAAATTCAAGTCTTCCATAAAAGCTACAATTCGATCAAATTTAACGAAATCAATCTTATTTAAGAAGAAAGTATTTTTTATCTTTAAATAGTGTAATTCTGAAACGTTAAAGCATCATTTGCCAGCACCATTGTGATAACGGCTGTCATTAATGGATACTATTATTAACTTTTTAAGTTATGTTAAATGTTATAAAGAATAAACCTATTATCAATGCGGTAGTCATTGGTATATTCATTCTTGGAGGTGTCATTGAAATTGCTCAACTTGGTTATGCTGCCGGTATTTGGCTCAGGAGTTTTTAATTGTTGATTTGTTCAATAGCCTCATCAACCAGTACCTTAGAAACCTGGTCATTCCTTTGCTCACGTAACTGCTTAATCTGCTGAAGTGCTTCAATCAGTGGTGGTGCCATGCCGCGTGTCTTAAATTCCAATGCGAAATCCTTCAGCATGGTAATCCCTTCCCGGACATACACTGCCGTCTGCATTTTCGATATCATCAGCACCACATCATTCAGCATTGGAAACTTCACATGCGGATCTGCCGCCACAAATTTCTTAAACACAAAAGGCCACTCTGCATCTCCCCCACTCTTCGCATACACTGCAATGACCGCAGCCGTTAAATCACCTCCGGCATCCTTCTCCATCGACTTTGCCATAGCAAATGCTTCTGCGGGCTTCCACACCGAAAATGCTTTCAAAGAAGCTGCAGCGATGGCATAGGAATCACTCTTCAGCCCTTGCTGATATAGGGATAAATAATGTTTTGACACCGGAGCATCACTCAGTACGCGAATTGCCGTTGCCCTTACCAAATTATTGCTATCCGTCTTGGCCAACTTGACCACAAGGGGAAGCACTGCCGGATTTGAGGCCATCAGTCCCGTATCCAGTCCTTCCAAAGTCTTTATTCTCAAACCATAGTACTTATCCTGTAAGGCATCAATCATGATCCGCTGTGCCAGCACCTCCTTTCGCTTTTTTATGGCAGCTTCAATAGCCTCAAACCTGTCCATATATAAGGGTGCCCTCCTGAACTGCTGGTAAAACTCCTGTAAACTTTTACGGTCTGACTTTTCTGCGAGTAAAACCTTATCGGCATCCACGTTCACCAAAAATGGTCTCTTGTCCATTTTAATCCTGAGCGTATCCAGTTTGTTTCTCATCACTAACTGGCGACGTTCCTTTTTATTTTCTCCATACACCTCTATGGCTATCGGTAAGATAAAAGCTTTGCCCGCCTGCTTCTGTTGCAGGAATACGCGCTGTGTCTTTGACTTCTCCTCCCATTGGTAGCTGATATCCAGCAAAGGGTGACCAGCACCGTAATACCACTGGTCGAAAAACCAATCCAGTTTTTTTCCACTTGCCTGTTCCATCGCCGACTGTAAAGCATGCACATCTGCATTTTTAAAGGCATTGGTTTTCAGGTAGCTGTTCAAGCCCTTAAAAAATACCTGTGCCCCCAGGTCATTCCGTAACATATTCAGGACCCGTCCGCCTTTCTGATAAGAAACCACATCGAAAACTTCCTGTGCATCCTCATAGTTCACGCGCACCAGATCTTTCTTTGCACTTTCAGGGTCAGTCAGGTATTCCTGCATTCCCTCACGGTTATGCGCATCGCCCTCATCCTTTCCATATTTGTATTCCGCCCATAGGGTCTCTCCAAAATCGGCAAAACTCTCATTCAGCGTAATGTTACTCCAGTCCTTCGCTGTTACATAATCGCCAAACCACTGATGGAACAGTTCATGCGCGATTAAACTTCTGCCTGCATCATAATAATGGTCTTTCAGTTCTCTCGCTGTCGCCTGGACATGGTTGATCAGCAAGGTTGCCGTCGTATTTTCCATTCCGCCACTGACAAAATCACGTACCACCACCTGCGCATATTTGTTCCAGGGATAGTCAACTCCCAGCGTCCTTGAAAAAAAATCCATCATCTCTGGTGTATCCCCGAAAATAGCTTTGGCATATGGGGCATAGGCAGGTTCCAGGTAATAGTTCACTTCTTTGCCACGCCAATGGTCGCGGTAGACTTTAAAATCACCCACAGCCATCATAAACAGATAAGGAGCATGCGGTAATTCCATCTTCCAGGTATCGGTTCTGGTACCATCCGGATTGTTTAGCTGTGCGGCTAAGCGACCATTGGATAAAGTCACATATTTGGCAGGGACAGTCATGCTGATCTCCTGTGTAGTCTTCTGGTTCGGATGGTCTATCGTTGGGAACCATACCGATGCATTTTCCAAGGCACTCTGCGTCCAGATTTGTACCGGCTTGCTTATCAATGTACTATCAGGATTGATGAAGAAGAGCCCTTTATCATCGGTGATGATTGTGCCTGGTTTTAGTTTCAATTGATCCGGTTTTGAGGTATAGTCGATGTAAATCGTGTAGTTTTCCGCTGGTTGATATACTTTATCCAGTTTGACAGTCAGTGTACGTTGGTCGTAGCGGTACTTCAATGGAATGTCTTTCCCATTTTTAAACAGGCTGACCGAATGGATGTCCATGCCTTTTGCATCCAGTTTTACACTGTCGGAAGGGTGTAAATAAGGTTTGATGGTGACCCATTCCTTTCCATACAGGTATCTGTTTTTATAATCGAAACGGACGTCCAGTTTTGTATGGATCAGTTCGTTTGTTTTTTCGGTTTTTGATTGCGCTTTAGCGGAAAAGCTGAAGCTTATACTGATGAGAAAAATTATTCTGATTGCACTTATTTTCATGAACTTAGCCAAATTAAGCGCTAAATATATAAGGCAAGGATTACAAGTACAAGGGGTGTTTTTGCAGAATCGTTTTAGTGGTGTCCAGAACTAGAAAATATTTTTAAGGTGTTTTTTTGCGCGGGGTATAGAGTGTATGATCTTCGCTAAAGAAGTTCTCCGGAAGTCCAGTTCCTCCAGCCAAAAACTGGATGCGGTAAAACGATCCGGGTTTACAGAAAACAGATCACCTGCTTTTGCTTATTTTTTGCTAAAAGCTTTTAACCGCCTATCCAGACAAGATTGATAAAAAAAAACAAATCTTGTCTTCATTCAAAAGACATAAATAGCTAATTTACAATCGATTTCAGATAAGGCTAACTGCATTTTTTAAAAAAAATCAGTATACAGGTCTGCTATCCACCAAATATAAATCGCGAATGAATTCAACCTTATTGAATTGTAAGTATAAACAGAAATTATCCCTGGTCATTCTCAGCCTTCTCCTGACCTTTAATTCCGGCAAGGTGATGGGACAAAGTCTGCAAATCGAGGCAAGGCTATCAAAACAATTCTGGTCAGCCTACTGGATAACCGCACCGGATGTATCCCAAAGAGACTATGGGGTCTACCATTTCAGGAAAGCGGTCAGTTTATCTTCCATACCTAAATCCTTTATCATCCATATTTCTGCGGACAACCGCTACCGGTTGTTTGTCAATGGAACACCTGTTTGCTCCGGCCCGGCCTATGGCGATTTGTTCAATTGGTATTACGAAACCATAGATATCGCTCCCTATTTAAAAGAAGGAAGTAATACTTTAGCTGCAATGGTATGGAATATGGGCACATACTCTGCTGTGGGACAAATTTCAAACCAGACCGCCTTTGTCGTGCAAGGGAATACGGAAACGGAAGACGTAGTGAATACGAACAGCAGCTGGAAGGTGATACAAAATACGGCATATACCCCCTTTTCAACTGACAATCAGGAAAAATTGCAGGCTTACCTGGCCATCGGTCCGGGCGACCGTGTAGAGGGCAGCAAATATCCCTGGGGATGGCAAACACAGGGGTATCGGGATGACAACTGGAAAAATGCCAGCGAGATTGTTCATCCCGAACCTACAGGATATGGTACGGATAACCGCTGGACTTTAGTGCCAAGACCAATTCCTCTATTTAAAGAACAAGACAAAGTACGGTTCAGCACCTTACGCCGGGCCAGGGGCATCACAGTAAATGAAGACTTTGTAAGCGGCCAAATGAAATTGCGCGTTCCTTCGCATCAGAAAGTCAGCTTGCTGTTTGATCAGGGAGAAAATATTGCAGCTTATCCGGAGCTTATCGTCTCAGCTGGGAAGGGGTCAACGATCAAACAGACTTATGCGGAATCTTTATTTGACAGTAAGGGCATGAAGGGAAATCGTAACGAGATTGATGGCAAAGAGATCAAAGGAAATGAAGACCTTTTCCTGCCTGACGGCGGAAATCAGCGTACTTTCCGACCGATGTGGTTTCGCGCTTACCGGTATCTTCAGCTCGATATAGAAACTGGTGATGAAGACCTCGTGTTAAACGACCTGTACAGTACGCGGACGGGTTATCCTTTCTCATTAAAAGCTACCTTTAGCAGTAATGATGCATCATTGAAAGATATCTGGGAGGTGAGCTGGAGAACGGCAAGACTGTGTGCAGGTGAAGCTTATTATGACACGCCTTACTATGAACAATTACAATATACGGGCGACTCAAGAATCCAGGCATTGATTTCTTTGTATTGTGCGGGAGACGACAGACTGGTCAAAAAATCAATACTGGACTTTTATCGTTCCAGAACACCTGAAGGTTTGACACAAGGCCGATATCCCAGTAACCGCCTGCAAATTATTCCAACGTTTTCCTTGTTCTGGGTCAGCATGGTTCATGACTACTGGATGCACCGGCAGGATGATCAGTTTGTGAAACAGTTCCTCCCGGCAATCCATGAAATCATGGAATGGTTCCATAACCGTGTAGATAAGGAAAAACATATGCTTGGTCCGCTCAGCTGGTGGAATTTTGTAGACTGGACCAGTTTCAATGGCTGGGGTACGGCACCTGGTGCTGAGACAGGGGGCTCATCTATACTGACCTTACAATATGCATATACATTAAAACAGGCGGCTGAACTGTTTAGTTCTTTTGGTCAACCTGCCATTGCTCAGGAACAGATGGATCTTGCTCATGAGCTGATCGGTAATACTTATTCCCGTTGTTACAATCAAGAAAAAGGTTTACTGGCAGACACGCCGGAACAACTCAGCTATAGTCAGCATGCCGGAATCTGGGGAGTGTTAACTGATGCTATTCCTACTCCCCTTGTCAAACCAACAATGCAATCTTTATTGCGGGACACATCAATCGCACAGGTGACCTATTACTATCGTTTTTACCTTGTTCAGGCCTTGAAAAAAGTCGGAATGGGTGATTTATATGGTACAGAATTAAAGCCCTGGAGAGAGATGCTGAAACTTGGCCTGACCACTTTTTCGGAGAAGCCGGAACCTACCCGCTCTGATTGCCATGCCTGGAGTGCCAGTCCCAATTATGATTTCCTGGCAACGATATGCGGCATCATGCCGGAAACACCTGGTTTCAAAAAGATATTAATTAAGCCTTGTTTGGGAGAATTGAAAGAGGTAGCAGGTAAGATGCCACATCCCAATGGAACGATCAGCGTGAAATTCAAGCGTATGGGTATTAGCGGAGTTCTTGCGGAATTCCTGCTTCCGGCAAATGCCTCAGGAACTTTTGTGTGGAATGGAAAATCATATCCGCTGAATAGTGGTAAGCAGAAATTGGTAATTAAATCGTAATTGACTTTAGGAAAATCTTATCAGCGATGGGTAAGCTCCATTACAATCATGTACGGAAAGTTTTTTTGCCAGCGCTCTTCTTCCGTTAATACCCTGCCTTTTAATCCTACCAATCCGGCTAAAAAAAGAATGAGCTCTGTACTGTGGATGTGGTCGATAGAATAAAAGTCAATGGATTGCTCATCACTCATGATCCTGACAGGTACCTGGGCCGTAAAACTGTAGGAACTCCATGTAATGGTATCTGATGGCCAGGCATATTTCAATGAGGTTCCGTTCTTATCAGTTACTTCCGTATAATTTATTCTGGGGTCTTCCAGATATTTCATGATGTAAAAAATGTCATGATATTCCAGAAAAACTTTCCCATAATTATTCAGCAGAATTTTCAGGAGGGCAAGCAAGTCATACAGTGCTTTTGTATCTAAGTTACAGACTCCGTTGAAGAGAGCCAAGATGCAATCAAAATTGATTTTATGTTTCAGACTGAGGAGCGATTCCGGAAGATTACCAACGATATACTGATCAGGATTTTTAAAGCCATTTTGTATGGCCAAATTTTTCATTTCTGCACTGGAATCCACTGCCCAGGTGTTTATTTCTTTGAATTGGTAAGAGGAAATACTGTGTAAGGACTGACCGGCAAATAATTCGAGCATATTGCGGCAAGGATGGGTAAGATTATATTCAGCAAGTATCTGGCCCATTTGTTCTTTAAAATCCCGGTCAACTACTGCAGCGTAATAGCTTGCAAATTCTTTGTAAAGTTTATTTCCCATCCCGCTTAATTTAATATGAAATTATATGAATCCAGGCGATTATAAAATTGGAAAATCACCTGAATCCATAAGGTTTTAACCTACAAAACAAAATATATACTTGAAAGGTCATGTGATACATTTATCTTGCACACATACTGGATGAAAATTATGACTTGCTCTGATATCCTTCTTAAGGAAAAGGAGCGCTTTTCATATAAACATACCTCTTTGCACCCATTCCACTTGGCTGTGCAATACCTGTAGCCTTTGCTTGAACCAAATAAGTTCTGATGTTGGTAGAGAGTGGACTATATGGTGTTGGAAGTCCAGTTGTAGGACTAAGTGGACTACTGCATCCTTCTGGTCCTTCTTTTGCATTTATCAAACATACATATAGACCAGAATTACAAAGACCTGCAATATACGATGGTACAAGAGCAGTAGGAATCAACCCGTAATAATTCGCATTTTGAATTGTTGTCAACGTCTCCCCACTAATAGGGGGGGGCAAAAAAATACCATTGTTTAGCCATCATTTCTCACACTTTTATAAATCAAAAAGCATTAAAACTTTAGAATTATACTTACTCTTTTCAGGATTTTCAGTTTCTTCCTTCTAATAAATTTACAATTATTTAAATCAGAAACTTGACCGTCTAGACCCAAAATGCTTCAACGATTGCCTAATATTTAACACCTGCCTTTTAATCCTACCAATCCGGTTAAAAAAAGGATTAACTCTGTATTGTGAATGTGGTCGATAGAATAAAAGTCAATGGATTGCTCATCACTGATGATCTTGACAGGTACCTGGGCTGTAAAACTGCAGGAACTCCAGGTAATGGTATCTGATGGCTATGTGTATTGATAATGCAAAAAAAATATCCTGAGAACCAAGAAATACGTTATCATAATTTCACCAAAATTTTCAGGAAGATTACTAAATTATGCGATATTTGTACATCCGATTAACACAACTCATTGGACTCGATACATATGTATTGAATCGTATGTTTCAAGAATAACAATACCTGTAGCAGATATCAGACCAAGATCTTTTCCCATCAGAGTATACTGACCAGAGTAAAAGCCAATAAACTATAAATAAGCCAATCATTAAAGAGTAGAATTCGCAATCAAAGTAATATTATTATTGTCTAGTGTACACATATTTCTTAACTGTTAAACCGGTAGGTTGAGGATTATAAGGGGAGATACCGGCCGCAATCAAATACGATTGAAGTCTAGCAGTAAGGATTGGTTGAGTCGCAGATATAGTTGCATAAACTGCACAAATATTGTTTGGATTACAGCTTTGTCCAGGAATAGGATTTGCCGTACAACAATAATTTGGTTTTCCTGGAGTAGCAACATAATTTGAAGCGACCAAACGGTCAATTGGGGTAGTTTTAATATACATAAACCATGATCTAGCCATAACATTTATATCTTTATCAACTAAAAGATATTAGAAAAATTTAATGTGTGCCTACTCTAATCAAGGTTTTCAGCCTCCCCTTTCAATAATTACCTTTAGGTTTTTATCTAACTAATATACAGACAAATCACTTCTCCTAAACTGTACCTTAGTCACAATTCAAAAGAAATCTAGAGTATAATTCTCCACCCAAATAGGAATAATCAGTGTATAATCAAAATGCATAGACCATGGTTGTTTTTTGCCAAATTGATTATTGTGCCATATCTGAGGAACTCTCTATTGAAAAACTTTATACGTTGTATATTAATAAACAGAAATCGCTGATTAAATCGTAATTGACATAGTGAATGATGTTATCATAGATGAGTAAATTCCATCACAATCATGTACGGAAAGTTTTTTTGCCAGCGCTCTTCTTCAGTTAATACCCTGCCTTTTAATCCCACTATCCGGCTAAAAAAAGGATTAGCTCTGTACTGTGGATGTGGTCAATAGAGTAAAAGTCAATGGATTGCTCATCACTCATGATCCTGACAGGTACCTGGGCCGTAAAACTGTAGGAACTCCATGTAATGGTATCTGATGGGCAGGCATATTTCAATGAGGTTCCGTTTTTATCAGTTACTTCCGTATAATTTATTCAGGGGTCTTCCAGATATTTCATGATGTAAAAAATGTCATGATATTCCAGAAAAACTTTCCCATAATTATTCAGCAGAATTTTCAGGAGGGCAAGCAAGTCATACAGTGCTTTTGTATCTAAGTTACAGACTCCGTTGAAGAGAGCCAGGATGCAATCAAAATTGATTTTATGTTTCAGACTGAGGAGCGCTTCCGGAAGATTACCAACGATATACTGATCAGGATTTTTAAAGCCATTTTGTATGGCCAAAGTTTTCATTTCTGCACTGGAATCCACTGCCCAGGTGTCTATTTTTTTGAATTGGTAAGAGGAAATACTGTGTAAGGACTGACCGGCAAATAATTCGAGCATATTGCGGCAAGGATGGGTAAGATTATATTCAACAAGTATCTGGCCCATTTGTTCTTTAAAATCCCGGTCAACTACCGCAGCGTAATAGCTTGCAAATTCTTTGTAAAGTTTATTCTGCATTCCGCTCCATTTATTAGAAAATTATATGGATTCAAGCAATTTTACAGTGAGATAATCACCTGAATCCATAAAGAACAATTTACGGAACAAAGCTTAGTATGGAAAGGTCACGTGCTATATATGAAGATCAATCTTTAAACCAAGCGTTGTAGAAGTATTGTGCAGATAAAGTTTAGTACAAACAGATCTTTATACAAGTTCATAACCCACTGTAGTTATCAGATAAAGGTGTAAACAACTATTTCAATTTTGATAACACCCCTTTATTTAAAATATAGTAACAATTTCTCCTAAATGATGGAGCAAAACAAGATAATTTAATCATCGTTGTAAACAAGTTACACAAACTGAATCTTAAATTATTAGGCTCTTGTAAGTACAACCTTTGGAAAGCCTGGATTCGGCTGAGGTAAGAAAGGAGGTAATCCTGCTGCATTAATAAGTGCGGCAAGAGGAGCTGTTATTACTGGCTGGTTATTATCTATATCCGCACAGATAGCGCAAATATTTGTTGGAATACCCGGACAATCCGGATTTCCAACGATTGGCACATAATTAGCAGGATTTAACCTGCCAACAGGGGTAGCCTGAGTATAAATGAACCAGGTACATGGCATAATTTTAAATGTCTTTATATATCAAAAGACATCAGAAAACTTTAATCAATGCCTACTCTTACAGGGTTTCGGCATCCCCTTTGGTCATAAAACTATTTTGGACCTTTGCTGACTACTGCTATATATTTTTATCTAACTGTTAGTGTGAAAAATAGGAAAGAATTATTCCTTTCGATATGTAAACAATAATCTCGACTCCAACCTTACTTGAATTTTCGCCTCCTAAACCGGTTTAAAAAAGGGAAGGTTACAGTTACATTCAAACATCTAAAAATAAAACCATTAGACAATGATAAATAGAAAACCGTTGTAACTAAAGGCCTTATTTCTCAAAGTAGCAAAATGTAATAATGAGAGAAATACTTTCAACTAATCTTAGTAAGAAAAGCTCGACACATAATAATATATTATTGCAGAATTATTCGAGGCCAAAATGACCGGCCAAAAAATGTTTTTTATATTATTAATTAGATGAGTATAACTTTTATTAAAATATGTCAAAAGCCCCTTTTTTCAGAAAGACATCTTAAGTAAATTACTCATAATCAATAGATATTTACGAATGATACTTAAACACCATTATCCACTGATATCCTGTATCTGTATAACCGATAACAGACCAACATTTTTGCTTAAAGCAATCATACATTTTGATGAGCAAAATTATCCAAACAAAGAACTCATTATTTCTGTCCCAAAGAGGGATATCATCAGTAAAAATCTAATCGAAACAGTCACACGTCTTTCCGATTTGAATATTATTCAAATAGAAAGAGAAAACGATATTTCGCTGGGCAATGCAAGAAATGAAGCTATTTATAAATGTAGTGGTGAATATATTTGTACATGGGATGACGATGATTGGTTTAGAGAGGTTCGTCTAATGTATCAATATACTAGCCTTGGTACGGTAAAACAAAAACGTGAAGCTTGTATCATTACTCGCATCGTATTGTATGATGGCATCAAAAATCAGGCATATTACTCAGGAAAATACAATTTTTCACCTTACAATTGGGCAGGTACTCTTCTATGTAAAAAAGAAATTATTAAAAATCATCCGTATAGCAATAAAAATATTGCAGAAGATACAAACCTGATCCAATACCTCACTTCTAGTAAATACCTGTATCGGCTTGAAAATTATAATCTCTACACTTTCGTCTATCATGGAGCAAATTCACTTAATAAATATCAATTCAATTATTTTATCAGAAATATGAGAAGGTTAAGTGGGGAATTAGAAGGATGGATGAATAATCAAATCAATAAGACTATTGAATTAATCCCATACTAACATGTTTTATATCCCTACCTTAGGTGAGTTGACCAAAAAGGATAAGCCTGTCCCTGCCTAATAAAGTCGAGGAAGTATGTTTCATCTGAAATAACTTCAGATCCGTAAGTTTTACGGATAACACTGAACAAACTTTGGTCATGACGATGCTCTTTGTAGCGAATGTGCTGGTTCTCTTCTATTTGATCATCAGTAAATAAAGCTGGTCTGTGGAATAGAATGTTATACCATTCATCTATTAATTTTATAGCGTGTTTGCATTTTTTCAATAAAAACACAGTTGCTATCAGTTGATTTGAATTGATTATAGCTGGTGAGGATCTAAAATAATCAAAAACTTCTTGTTTAGTAAATTCAATCTCCTGATGTGGAAGTTCGAAAGCAAGACTACCAGTCTTGGATCCCATTAATAACTGGATATACTCACCAAACCGTTCTTTACCTTCCAGATTAATCATACATCCGACATCACAATACACAAGTATATCATTATCATTAAGAGTATTCATTATCATTTTTAACAGGTAAGGTTTCCAAATCCAATAACCGCCGCCCTTTTTCTGATTTAAGATAAATTCGAACTTTGCGTAAAAATCATTATCAAGATTTTCAGGGCCGCAAATTATAATTTTGTCAAAAAAAGACGATGACAATGCTGTTTCTTCGAAAAACTTCTTTTGAGAAGCATAATTTTCATCACCATAACTAATTAAGTAGATATTCATTCTGCAAGTTCATTTATACTTACCAAGTTAACTAGAAATAAAACCTAAATATTCTTTAATTATTTTATGAGCCATTTGTACCCTGGCAATACGACAAAGAACTTCATTCATCTCAGATTGATTCACAAGATCAAGGATGGGCTTTACGCAATTTATTATCTATTTATATTCCTGTAATCGCAAGAAAGTTTTGAGCCATCCGACCCTGCGAACTACTCACTGAAAAAATTAATTTTAGCTTCTCTTAAAGCGAAAGATAATTAAAAAATCAAGTTAGATAATAAAGGATAAATAACATTCAAATGGAACAACCTCTTATATCATGTATAATGCCTACGGCTAACAGATCAAAATTTATTCCTCAAGCCATTGAATATTTTTTGAATCAGGATTACAAAAATGCTGAATTAATTATTATAGATGACGGACGTGTATCCGTGAAGAATCTGGTACCTGATCATCCCAGAATTCACTATTTTTATTCTGCCCCACTTGGCACTATCGGAATAAAACGGAATGTGGCCTGCGAGAAAGCAAACGGGGAACTTATAATGCATTGGGATGATGATGACTATTATGCCCCAAATTGGATCAGCAGTATGACTACAGCATTTTTAACCTCCGGCGCAGATATAGCTGGCCTGAATAGAGTATTATTTTTTTCTCCTATAACTAATCAAACGTTTATGTATGAAGATACCGACGAAGACAAACCCTGGTTATGCGGAGCAACGATGACCTTCCGAAGATCCTTTTGGGAAAAACATCCTTTTGCAGATCTTCAGGTGGGAGAAGATTACGACTTTGTGTGGAATACTGGAGCTAAGGTCTTTGCACTTGATTATTTAGAAGGATTTGTTGCAATTCTCCATCCTCATAACACAAGTATTAAACCTGTTGAAAATACCAGGCATAAAAAGAATCCGACAGTTTGGCAAGCGCCAATAGATGAAAAATAAAGTATCATATTACAAATTTTAAAAGCGTGTGCCCTCATAAAAAGATAATTAATATTTCAGTCTTTATCAGAAATAAACAAATCTTCCCAAATCTCAACTAAGTTTGTAAAAGAATCTGAAGTAACTCACGAAAATGCAAATTTAATGAGCTCATGACATCTTACCTGAATAGAAACTATACCAGGAAAGTTTTTAGATTAAAAAATCACAGAGATTTAATTACTTTTACATCATCAATTCAAAGTTGGCCGCAAAGTTTTTACAGTCAACTTTGAGTTGATAAACAGATGTATTGAAGTGATACATTATCATTTCTTTACTATATCCTTCTTAAGAAATTTAACATCTCCGGTCCTTACATTTATTGACCATGGTCGAGGCTCAGGAAGCCATAACCTCCCATCGCCTATATGAACAGGCATCCACAAATAACGTGAATCCCCTACAGCTTCCTTTTTCCATTGATCAGCGAGAAAAACCACAGTTGTTTGTTTATCACCAATAACTTTTAATAAAAGCGTAGACTGTGAATTATAAGTATTTGTTTCAGGAGGAGCAATATCTTTAAATTCCGTCCAGGGTCCTTTAAGTGATGTAGCAGTTGCATATTTATTTGGATTAGGTACCCAGCCGGTTAAAGCAGATCCAATTGCATAATAAAGCCCTTGATAATTTACTATAGCTCCTCCTTCTAAAGGCGATTTAATCAAACACACATCTTCCTCGACATTCATATAATCTCCTGATAACCTTGCAATATGAAATCCCTTAGAAGGACGATCTTCAAAAATAAGATATGCAGTTCCATCATCATCAATGAACTGTCCGATATCCCGGCTTATATGACCAAAAGGACGGAAACACTTTATGAAAGTAAAAGGACCGGTGGCATGATCACTTACAGCTATGCCTACCTGGGCATATAAATAATCTCCTCCCTGTCCGACTATTTCACCATCCACGTGCATGTACATGACAAACTTATTAGTTTTCTTATTGTAAAAGACTTTTGGCCTTTCCAGCACCCAATTTCTTAAAATAGTATCCGGCTCTTTCATGCTCAGGACAGTCCCTTGCGAAGTCCAGTTCATTAAATCTTTTGATGTGTAACAACTCACATAACGATAATGCGGGTCTTTTAACTTTCTATGTTCCTCACCATACCAATAATAAGTATCCTTTAGTTTTATGATCCCTCCTCCATGAGCATTAATATGGTTCCCATTATTATCTGGCCATAACTCTCCCGGTTTAATAGATGTTTTTTTTTGTGCGTAACCAGAAAGTCCTATCAAACTCAGTAAAATTAACACCTTGGCAATATGACTAATAGAAAAAGTAAATTTTATCATGTTCATCATTTACCTATATAGTGGCCTTTATTCACGAAGTATCCCAAATAATAACGGATCAGGAAGATATATTCATTAAAACATCAACCACTTACTGGGAATCAGATCCTTTGTATTAAGATCAGCCTCTTTGAACCAGTTTTTTGGTGCTAAAACTATTTTCCTTTCATTGGTATTCAACCATGCACCCCACCAGCTAAAAGTACTATTGGCAATAATATTATGCTTACACAAACTCATTAACCTTAGATCTTCAAAGTTATTATCCGCGTTATTATGATTGATAAACGTAGTGAAATAACCGGTTTTCAAGTTATCGATTGCCCATTCAGGATCGTCAGAAAAGACAAAAAAATGAGGATCACCAACTTGTTTAACAATCTCTTCTATACATTTTTCATAATAATCAAGGCCACAAATCCCGTGGTAACTGAAGGTATTCGGATCATTTACATAATCACATCTTCTGATATGCAGGCTTATTGAATTACAAGATTTTATTGCCTGAGCAAGCTTTCTATTCGGCAATGAGGGAGCTGACGTGATACGTAAATCATGTCTTATAATATCTTCAATATCTTTAAAATATTTTTCTGATTGCCAATGCCCTCTGATTATTACATTATCCGGAATACTTTTAAAAAATGGATCATAATGAAATGACGGTTCCACATATAAAAAACTGGTCCTACCCATGTCGTTACCTGTGGCAATTGTAGCCTTGATGTTAAAGTGCTGCAGGGAATATTTATGCAACTTATAAGTTTCAAAAATTGCGATATTCATTTTAAGCTCAGTGTGATGCAAGTGAGATAAGTATCTTGCTGCAGAATACTGAAACAACTGGTTTCCAAGCCCCTCTCCTAAACTCGTAATAATCATAAATCAATATTTATATAAGCAACCACTAATAATCTCCAGGTCAGCATTTGATAGTTCCGGATAATTGCCACAATAGAATCCGCATTGATGAAGAAAATCTGTACCTGGCATATCATATATTTTTTTTACGTATTTCCTGTAAAAAGGCTGATTCTGCATATTTCCAGCTATCATAGGACGTATTTCAATACCTGCTCCTGAAAAACGCGATAGGTAAATATCTCGCAATTTAGATGTCCTGCAGAGCAGAGGAAAGGCAAAAGTTGATAAAACGTCTATATGATCATGTTTCAATAGAATCAGGTTATCATTTGTCCTGATAATTTCCTCCAATTTTTTATAATTAGATTCACGCTGTAAAATATTAGAGGCCAGAAATTGTAACTGGTAGAGGCCCAGGAAGCCAGTAATTTCAGTCGGCCTGAAATTAAATCCCAGATCGTAAAAAGTATATTTGGCCTGAAATTCAGAATGTATGTTGAATTTCTTCCTCCAGTTAAACTGCTGTTCAGAATTTAAATTCCTATCCCACCCATTTGCCCTCACAATTCTCAGCATTTCTGCTAGTTCATCATCATCTGTACACACCATACCACCTTCAATTGTCGACATATGGTGGGCTACAAAAAAGGAGAAAGTAGAAGCTAGTCCAAAATTACCCGACCTGGTTCCCGAGACAATAGTACCCAGTGATTCACAGTTATCCTCTAACAAAATGATATTCCTTATCTCACATATTTTCTTGATCTCTTCCAGATCACCAGTAAATCCTAAAACATTTGTCAGAAATAAAGCTTTTAATTCAACTTGTTTAAGACGCTCTATCAAATTATCTGACATTACATTTAATCTTTCAGGATCGCAATCCAAAGGCACAGGGATCATGCCCAACTGTATTATCGGCATGGTGTTGGTAGACCAGGTAAGTGCGGAGAATCCAATGTGGTCTCCCTCTTTCAACTTCCCTATATTTTTCAGTGCCTGTAAAAGCGCAAGATTGGCACTACCACCGCTATTGCATAAAATCGAATACTTTCGTTCCTGAAATGACGAAAATTCATTTTCAAATTCTGCGCATTTAGTATCCATACTCAGACGAGTTGTGCGGAGAATAAATTCCGATAAAGCTACCTTCGTTTTATATTCATTTAAAAAAGTATTTTTCATCAATGGTATCATAGCATTCTGGTTAAGTTTTCATACTCCGAAATGGTTCTTCTGATTCCATCCTTCAATACGATTTCAGGCTTGAATCCTGCGTTACGCATTTTGGAAACATCCATACATTTTCTCAGCATTCCATCCGGTTTGGAACTGTTCCAAATGATCTCACCTTCAAAACTCACCTCAGTCTGTATTAGATTTACAAGTTGCTTAATTGACACCTCCTCCCCCCAACCAATGTTAATTAAAGGGGAATGATTGTAGTTCTCCATAAAATATAAAGCAGCAGCAGCCAAATCATCCACATGCATAAATTCCCTCTTGGCAACACCAGTTCCCCAAATTTCGACTTGTCCTAACTTGTCACATTTTGCATCAACGAACTTTTTAACCAATGAAGATAAGACATGTGCATGTTCAGGATTAAAACTATCATTTGTTCCGTACAGATTACAGGGAATTAAACTGATACTATTGAATCCATATTGTTTATGGTAATATTCCAGAAGTTTTAATCCGGAAATTTTGGCTAAAGCATATCCTTCGTTTGTAGGCTCAAGTTCTCCATGAAGCAAGTGCTCTTCTTTCATCGGCTGAGAGCAATTTTTAGGATAAATACAGGAACTTCCAAAGAAGAGTAACTCGCGAACACCATGCAGATAAGAATGGCTGATTACATTATTTTGAATAGTGAGATTATTCAATAAGAATTCCACTGGTGACGAAATATTAGCCTGAATACCACCAACCTTTGCTGCTGCAAGAATGACTATATCTGGCCTGCAGGCGAAGAAAAATTGTTTTACTGCATTACTATCCAATAAATCCAATTCTTCCCTATCAGTTAGGATTAAGTTTCGAAAACCCTTCATTTGAAGCATCCTCACAATTGCTGAGCCCACCATTCCCGTATGTCCTGAAACATAAATTCTATCTTTCTTGTGTAAACTCATTCCTTTGATCAATTATAAATATTAGCACTTCATTCCTGACTGATTTAACCTATCTCTTTGTAAGAACCTTTGATGAATTTACCTATTCTTTATATCAATTAAATGGATACATGTCCCAAAATCCTATTTGATACTAAAATATATTTTCATCAGGAAATGGGCATTTACAAACCTTAACTACACTACTATACAAACGGCTTTTCATCGGCTGAAACCTGATGCCTGTGATCTGCAAAATATTGCCTCACCCACATAAAATAATATGAAACCTTTTTTTATTTGCTTACTATTTATTTGTCAAGTTTCCTATGCACAATCATCACGTTATGGACTAAAATTCAACACAATACCTCAACGATGGGATGAAGCCATCCCTTTAGGAAATGGTTGGCTCGGAGTTCTGGTATGGCAGAAAAACGATAAATTAAGAATGGCCCTTGACCGGGTTGATCTCTGGGACGACAGGGACATGCCAGAGATTGATCAACTTAAATTCAACTGGGTGATGAGCCAGGTGGATAAAAAAGATTACGCTCCAGTACAAAAGTTAGGAGATGATCCCTATGGAAAGTATCACGCACCAACAAAACTTCCGGGAGCAGCAATTGAATTTGATATTCAGCAACTTGGAAGTGTAGTAACAGATACCTTGGATATTCAGAAAGCTACCAACACAATCATTTTTGATTCAGGTGTAAAATTCAGCACTTACGTCGATGCGACAAAACCGATGGGATATTTCTCCTTTGACGGGCTTAAGCACCAGGATATAACCCCTCAACTCGTAGAACCAGAATACCATAAGGTTAAATTAGAAAAGGATCAGGATGTTCTTGAAATTTCCCTCAGCCGGCTTGGTTATGTAAAGGGAATTATTAGACGCAGTCCCGGAGAGATTGTTTTTCACCAGCCCACATATGACCAAAACTATTACGAAGTACTTGTGCGATGGAGCAGAAAAGGAGATAAAGTTGAAGGTTCGTGGACCATAACTAATGGTCAGTCCGCAAAAAATTCAGCAATCAAGAATACCGGCAACGTAGCCCATATAAATTGGTGGAAAAATTATTGGAGAAAATCGTCTCTTAATATACCAGACAAGCTACTTGAGCGCCAATATGTAATGGACATGTACAAATTTGGCTCCGTCACGAGGGCAGATACACCACCGATTAGTCTACAGGCCATTTGGACAGCCGATAATGGAAGTTTACCTCCATGGAAAGGTGACTTTCATTACGATCTTAATGTGCTGATGAGCTATTGGCCAGGATATACAGCTAATCATCTCGATTTGACGGCTTCGTTGCCAAACTGGCTATGGAAAGTAAAAGAAGAAAATAGAAAATGGACCAGAAACTACTTTGGTGTGGAAGGCATAAATGTCCCCGGTGTAACTACACTAAGCGGCAAGCCTATGGGTGGTTGGATACAGTACTCTCTCGGACCATCAACCTCAGCCTGGATTGCGCATCATTTTTATCTTCAGTGGAAGTATAGTATGGATGAAACCTTTCTAAAGGAAAAATGCTATCCTTATCTGGCTGAAGTTGAGAAATACTTCCGGCAAATGCTGATCAAAGATCAGCAGACAGGAAAATATCAGCTTCCTTTAAGTTCCTCACCTGAGTATCATGACAATTCACTGCGTGCATGGTTCAAAATGAATACAAACTTTGATCTTACGCTTATCCATAATCTATATTTAAGATTTGCGGAAGTCGCTAAAGCTTCAGGTAAAGCTTCCGAAGAGATATTGCACATGGAAAAACAAATTGCCGGATTAGATGTCAATGAAACTGGTTTAACGATAGCACCGGGAACGGATCTTTCTTTTTCACACCGGCATTTATCACATTTAATGGCTATCTATCCACTAAGCTTAATGAAAAAGGAAGATTCCCCATCAGCCGTCATTATGAAAAACTCAATGAACAGATTGGAAAAATTAGGTACGAGGAATTGGTATGGCTTCTCTTTTCCATGGACGGCAGCCCTTTATGCACAGATGGGAGAAAGTGATAGTGCCGTCGTAAATCTTAGAAAATTTGCAACCAACTTCGTTTCCAAAAATTCTTTTAATCTCAACGGAGATCAGAAAGGTGGACAATATTGCAATTATACAGATCGTCCATTTACATTAGAAACGAATTTCGGATTTGCCGAAGGTATACATCAACTGCTGCTTCAAAGTGAACATGGCTATGTCGAAATATTTCCTGCGGTTCCAAAGTCTTGGAGAAATATCTCCTTTCAAAATCTCCGTAGTCAGGGTGCTTTTCTAATTTCTGCTAAGAAAGAAAATGGTATAACAAGGATGGTGTCCATAAATGCTGAAAAAGGAGGTTTATGCAGAATTAAACTACCATTTAAAGCAATTATATGGTCTGGTATCAACAAAAATCATGTAACACAAAAAGAAAACAATGTATTTGAATTTGAGATGCATAAAGGGCAAATCGTTACCCTGAAGAATTTGGATCGCTGATTTTTATTAACTTTTACAGTGGCCTTTTAAATGTCTTGTAACAGATTGTTATGAGACATTTGTTCTGGATAGCCAAAATTCGATTTTCTATTTTTATGTCGGTTTGAGCAGTCACTGCTCTACATTTAGCTTTACTTAAGATATGAAAAGAATCAGACTGATATCTGCAGCTTTCGGGAGTACGAAGAAAGAGCTATCTATAAAATTTCCATTAATCCATAAAGACTATATTATTGATCAGGCTTTTTATAATGATCAAAACTACCAGTCAAGAAAACACAGCTTAAATCCAAGATTAAAAGGAAAAATTCCAAAAATGATGGAATGGCTGTCGCACCCAAATTATGACTATTATATATGGGTTGATTCTAAATTTACATTATTGGAGGGTTTTATAGAAAAGATGATAGGACAAATAGAAGACCAGGATGCTAACCTGTTATTATTTAGTCATATCGAGCGCTCGTCTATCAAAGAAGAAATGGATTTTATGATGGAAAAAATGAGAAGCGGTAGCGAGTATATATTAAGTAGGTACGATGGCGAAATTTTAGAAGATCAGGTCAATAGATACATTGGAAATGAAAATTTCAAAGACTGCAGGCTTTTTAATTGCGGACTTTTTTTGTATAAAAAAAAACTGGTTATAAATAGAGATTATAATTTAATGACCGACTGGTTAATGCACTGTGTTTTATACAATATTCAGGATCAACTATGGCTACCTTATTTGTTGTATAAACATCAGGTAAATTATAAGATACACAATGATCATATGATTGTTAATGACTTTGTGAGGCATGCGGACTATAAATTATTGTAGTCAACATCTTCGTTCAGCAGTCATGTAACATTTACTCAAAGCCCTATTATTCAATGGCATTTTTATGGTCTATAAATATCTCATCATCAACAAACCACACTTCACATGAATGAACCGGAAAAATATCCATTAATTTCCTGCATATGCGTCACCAACAACCGTGTGAATCTTCTGAAGAGATCGATAGCGTGTTTTGTAACGCAGGAATATATCAATAAAGAAATTGTGGTCTCATATCCTGAAACTGACAATGATACAAGATCTTTTATTGACATTTTATTGGAATTTTACCCAACAATATCTCTAATCAGAATAGAACGCCCTGGAAATCTTTCAGTAGGCAATGCCCATAATATGGCTATAAGGATATGTAAGGGAGAATACATATGTCATTGGGATGATGATGACTGGTACCATCCGGGAAGATTAATTGTACAATATACAGATATGGTAAACAAAGGCTTCAAAGCGTGTGTACTCAGACACATATTACTTTATGACTCGACCACAGAAAATGCTTATGCTTCTTTTACATATTCCTGGGATAATACTATTTTATGTAAAAAGGAGATCTTATTAGCAAATCCCTATGCGGACAGAAATAAAGGAGAAGATACACACATCATGAGATTCCTTGATACAAAACAATATCTATTCCGGTTAGAGAATTCTCATCACCTATATATCTATATTTATCATGGTGGCAATATCTGGAATTATGAACACTATAAATATTTTATCGATAAGAGTGAACTCTTAAATAAAGAAACTACATCAACTATCATTAAATTACTCAATGATGGCTTGGATAGTTTTCCAGGTATCTAATATAATACACCCTGGATTTTTATAAATATAATCAATGGATCTATAAAAATAGTTGACATCTCCATGGTATATAGCCTTGTTTTTCTCTACTCATTGATAACAATCATGAGATTTAATAATTATTTAAAAGAATGCAATTCATCAATTATACTATACTTACCTGTGTTTTGTTACCTATTAGCAACACTACCTATGCCCAACATTATTTTGATACCAGCATCCCCAACATATTGGTGAAAGAAAATGCTTTTATCAAAAAACATCCAAATGCCGCTCGTCCACCTATTTTCGAAGAAATAAAATCAAGACTTCCTGAACCTGTATGGCCGAAGAGGAATGATGTAGTGAAATGTTATTGGAAAGCATGGCAGATTGCATTCTCAAACGTACACGGAGTGACAAAAGAAAACCAATTTATTCAACCTTATATAGATGCAGCATTTAATAACCATATATTCATTTGGGATTCTACATTTATGTTGCTATTTGGCCGTTATGGCAGAAAAGCATTTAATTTTCAGGCTTCTTTGGATAATTTCTACCACAAACAACATAACGATGGCTACATATGCCGCGAAATAGCAGAAACGAATGGGAATGAAATTTTTGAGAAATTTGATCCATCCAGTACAGGTCCTAATATAATCCCCTGGGCTGAATGGGAATATTATCTCAGTTCTGATGATCATGAAAGATTGAAACAGGTATTTTCTCCGCTTATGGCCTACTACCAATGGTTCAGGATTTACCGTTCCTGGCCAGACGGCTCTTATTATTCCAGTGGATGGGGATGTGGGATGGATAATCAACCCCGGGTTCCGCCGGAGTATGATCAACGTTTCAGTCATGCTTTCATGTCATGGATTGATACCACACTACAACAAATATTCGCTGGTAAAATCCTGATCTGTATGGCAGAAAAAATAAACAGGTTAAATGATGTGAAAGAAGTTCAGGAAGATGTCAGTCAACTTACCACGTATGTAAATCAGCATATGTGGGATATGAAGACAGCTTTCTACTACGATCGTTTCCATGATGGTAGGCTATCTAATGTCAAAAGTATCGCTGCCTTTTGGGCATTACTTGCGGAAACAGTTCCGCAAAAAGACATGAGTAGCTTTATAGCCCATCTTCAGAATCCAGAAGAATTTGACCGGTTACATCGAGTACCGACACTTTCTGCGGATACTAAAGGATATAATCAGGATGGAGGATACTGGTGTGGTGGAGTCTGGGCACCAACCTCGTATATGGTTCTTTCCGGACTTACAAAATACAGGCAGGATTCCCTTGCACATGCAATCGCAGTTAACCATTTGAACAATGTTGTAGAAGTATTCAATGAAACTGGGACACTATGGGAGAATTATGCACCGGACAAGGTTAAGGGCAATGACAAAAAAGATATGGTGGGTTGGACTGGCTTAGTACCTATATCTGTTTTATTTGAATATATTTTCGGCATCCGGCCTACTATTGACAATACGATTATCTGGGATATTCGCATGACAGATGAGTTTGGTGTTAAAAAATACCCTTATAAACAGCAGGGGTTGATTAATTTTTGGTGTGCTAGGAGAGCGAAAGATACTGATGAGCCACAAGTTAAAATCCGCTCCAATATTGCATTTACTTTAAAGTTGGCCTGGAATAAAGGCAGTAAAATTATCCATGTTAAAGCAAATTAATCCCTATTCATTTGTCCACAAATTTTGACATCTGTGAATATAATCTGTTATCATATTTATGGAATAATCCTCAATTAAGTAATCTGTAGGATTTAATGATAAAGCATTATTATATCCTGCAGGTAATGGAAAACCAAAATGATTCAATATCAATACTTCAAGGGAGCGAACAATCCTGTCTGCCTTATATTCTAAAACGACTTTTTCCCGGGAACGAACAGCCATTCTTTTTCTCATATCAGGATCGTTATACAAATCTGAAATTGCTCCTGCAATTTTTTTAATACTTCTTTCTACAACACAACCAGTAATATTATTGTCCACCAGTTCAACCTGCGCATTATCTCTGTCATCTGTGCAGATGGTAATTACCGGCACACCAATTGTCATCGCTTCAGCAATAACCAACCCAAAACTCTCCCCTATTTTACTAGCAGCTAAAAAAATATCCATGACGCTATAGTACATCACGATTTCCTTAAGATCAGTCGTCATCTCCAAAACAACTATCTTGTCAGTTATACCTAAAGAAGACGCATAAGCCAGGATCTCATCTGTAGCACCTACCAGCAGAAAAATGGCTTTATCATTCTCATGTGCAAATTCTGCGAATGCATCGAGCGTGATTAAGTCGAACTTTCGGTTGTCCGCCCTCCCGATTCGTCCAACAATAAACTGATCTTCAAGATGGTTAATCTTCCTGAAAATACATACTTCTTCATCAGTAGGCAATAGTTCAAGGATATGATCTACATCAACAGGATTTGATAACACTTTTCTTTTTGAAAGAAATAGGTGCTCTGGTATCAGGTGATCTAAGTACACTCTACGTATTAAGATCATTTTTGATACATATAAATCATAATCAATCAGGTTATATAGCGGTGAATAATCATATAATCCAAATATATTTGTCTGGATAACTAGTTTTGGCCTGTAAGCTTTTACTACATTAAATACGGCTTTGTCTATCAATCCACTCCCATGCCAATGGAATACGTCAGTCTTAATCAGGATCTGTGCCAGACTATTCATATCACCATTTAAAATAAATACAGGAATTCCTAAATCTCTAATCAATTTCTCCCTTTGTCCACCACTATACACACCAACAACGATTACCTCGAAATAATCTTTATTAAAAAATTTGCTGAATAACTGGATGACATATTCTGTTCCTCCTAAATCCAACTCATTCCCTGCTTCAACTACTCTGATCTTGTCCATAAAGCTTACGTACTATGAATTCAACTCAATATCGAAATCTTTAACGGGAGCTCAATTGCCAAAAGTCGCTAAAACTCTGTTAACGTACTTTCTTTGCTGAAAAACAATAACTATCATTCTTAATATCCAGCATGCGCGACTATCTTAGCGGAATAATCCAATATGCATATTCGTGGTTAGTAAAGGGTACACGGTATTTTTTCAGTGGCCAATTCCCCCAGCTATCAATCCCTTGCAATCCTGTTTGTTTTAGATCTAAGTGCATAAAAATTTCATCTCTTTTTATCAATTCCCCAGAATGATACTGTTTTTTTTCCTTTTCAGGATCAAGGTCGTCAAGGGCATAAGGCAATGCTGAAAAACTTAATAAACTATCTGCTATTTCAAAGCGCAACCCCTTTCCCTTCCGATCAGTTATATTCAGCCATCTTACTTCTGTTTTATTACCGCTTTCCTGAGGACGTGCATAAGGAAAATATTGTTCATCGACTTGCTGCTGATAAAGACCGATAAATGATGCGGATTTTCTATCCCAATAATTCTCGCCAGGTCCACGTCCATAATAAAAAAGCTGATTTAAATTCTTATCTATTTGTAGGTCGGTTCCCAGGCGTAAAAGCAAGGGATACTCTTTTTTAGAAGCAATGAAGCAAGTGTTAATTTTTACTGCGCCATCTGACATCACCTGATAAGTTTGTTCAATAGAAGCATCCCCATTCAATATTTCTGTTCTGAACTTAACAATACATCTATCATTTTGCTTCATCACTTCAGCTTCTTTCACCGTTGCATCCTTATAAACGTTACGCCACATGCGTAATGATTCATTAAATCCTGCTCCAATATCATTATCTGTCGGTGCGCGCCAAAAGGCAGGGACAGGTCCCTGTGTAATCAGTTTTTTTCCTTTGAGCACATAACTGCTCATTAATCCATGCAGCATATCAAAGCTTATTGAAAAGTCTTTTCCATTGATGGTGCTTCGTTGTGCTTTCTTATCAATTGATAGCACATCTGGTAATTCCTTATGTTGATAAACCCGATGATGACCATGCCAAATAAATTGCTCTTTAGCAATTACAAAACCCGCTTCGATTAAAGGTTCTTGCTTTACCAGCTTATAGTATACATTTATAAAATATTCGGTATTACTTTTGACTTTCGTTTGAATTGGCAATTTGAATTCTCTGGAATGGCGGGGTTCGATATTAAGATTGGCAATGTTTCCCTTTTCGACCACTCTACCTTCCTCTAGCAATTCCCATTGAAGAGATATATTATCCAGATTTTTAAAGAAATAGGTATTGCTTACGGTAAGGGTATTATTCCTAAAAGTTGTTTTGATATATTGATAAACCTTTTGTATTTCAATTGCCATAGGTGTCATCTCTCTATATGCAGTTACAACCCCTTTGACACAAAAATTATTATCGCTGAAATTCTCATCGACCGGTCCACTTAAAGGAAAATCACCGCCGTAGGCCATAATTCGTTTTCCATTTTTTATCGTATCCAATGATTGGTCTATCCATTCCCATATAAATCCACCCTGCAGATTTGGTTTACTTTCAATAATATCCCAATAGTCTTTAAAATTACCAAGACTATTTCCCATGATATGCGCATATTCACTCATGATTAACGGTTTTAAAGGATGGCTTGCAGAGTATTTCTCCAGACTCTCTGGATCAGTATATTGTGGAACAAACATATCTGTATTAAAATCTTCTTCCGCACGTTCATACTGAACAGGCCTGATATCTGTATTTTTTAACCACTCATATCCTTCATAAAAGTTCGCTCCATTTCCTGCTTCATTACCTAAAGACCAGATGATCACAGCAGCATGATTTTTATCACGCTCATACATGCGTTGAATTCTTTCCAAATGAGGTATACGCCATTGCTTGTCATTTCCTAAAGTATAAGCCAGATTATAATACCGGCCATGTGATTCAATATTTGCTTCATCAATAACATACAATCCGTATTGATCACATAACTCCATCCAGTAAGGATCTGGTGGATAATGAGAATGCCTTACCGCGTTTATATTTAACTTTTTCATCATTTCTATATCTTTACGCATATCTTCGTGGGTAAGTGTATGTCCCCGAACAGGATTATGCTCATGGCGGTTAACTCCTTTCAGAAATACCCGTTTCCCATTAATTAATAAGTTATGGTCACGCAATTCCACCGTCCGAAATCCTACGCGTTGCGGAATGACTTCTATAACCCTTCCTTTACTATCAAAGAGCCTGATCAATAACGTATATAGATTGGGGGTTTCAGCAGTCCAGGATGCTATATTAGGAATTTCCGTGTTGAAGGTAAGTTGTGTTCTAAAATTTCCAAGTACAGTTTGTACTCTTACACTTTCATCCTGGTAAACAGTTTTTCCCTTCGGATCTTTTAATTCCAGTGAAACAACAAATGTATCAGGTATACTATGTTTGGTCTGGTCTATTTTATAGTTATCAATTTCAGCGGTCACACCTAAAACACCATTTTTGTATGATTTGTCAAGCGTCGCCACAATTTTAAAATCCCTGACATCAAGCCTTGGTGTTGCATACAGATAAACGTCACGCTCTATTCCGGAAATCCGCCACATGTCCTGACATTCCAGATAGCTTCCATCACTCCAACGATACACCTGAAGGGCAATTAGATTTTCTCCGGGTTTCAAATATCTGGTAATATCAAATTCTGCCGCAAGCTTGCTATCTTCACTATACCCTACTTTTATGCCGTTTACCCAAATGAAAAAAGCGGATTTAACAGCACCAAGGTGGATAAAAACCTGACGATCCTTCCAGTTTTGCGGCAAAATAAATTTCTTTCGGTAAGAACCCACAGGATTATTATGCTCGGGAATATCAAAGGGAGGATTGAGATCGGAACCACGCCGTTCTCTTCCTGTAAATTCATAAAGCTGGTTCACATAGATCGGTATCCCATAACCGTTTATTTCCCAGTTTGCAGGAACGGTGAAATTGTCCCATGTGCGGTCATTATAATCAAGGCGATAAAAATCCTGAGGACGCATCCAGGGATCCTGTACCCAATTAAATTTCCATATTCCATTTAAGGAATAGAAAAAGGAAGATTTTTCCTTATCCATTTTCTCTGCCAGATTTACACTCTCATAAGCAAAGCTTGTGGAACGCATGGACAATCGGTTGATAGATACGACTTCCGGGGATTGCAATTCAGAAGGTAGTTGCTGGGCTTTGGTTATCTCTGTTATAGCAAGAAAAAAAAGCACCTGTAAGATTGATTTCATTGATAGTGGTAATTTGGTATGACATCGAGGTGGTAGATTGAGACAGTTGGACTTCACTCCCACACCCTTAAATATTATTTTTAGTCCTAACAAACAAAAAAGCATGATTGGAATATTGTATATATGCACGGGAAAATATGACCTCTTTTGGAAAGACTTCTATGAGTCCTCGCAGAAATTCTTCTTACCCTCACAGGAAAAAAAGTATTTTGTATTTACAGACGCATCGCATCTTTATGGAGAGGACAAAACATTTGTAAAAAAAATCCATCAGGAATCTCTAGGCTGGCCATACAATACATTGATGCGTTTTGATATATTTTTGAAAGTGCATGCCGAACTACGGAATTGTGAATATTTATTTTTCTTTAATGCAAACATTATATTTATTGATTTTGTGAACAACGATATTTTACCTAATAAAAATAATGACGGTTTAGTCGCCGCCAATCACCCCGGATTCTGGAATAAAACATCCAATCACTTTACATACGAAAGAAATATAGTTTCAACAGCATATATTCCATATGGGGCAGGGAAATATTATTATTTCGGAGCCTTGAATGGTGGTGAATCCAATGCTTATTTGGAAATGATACAGGAATTGAATACCAATATTCATAAAGACCTGAAAAAGGGCGTAATCGCATTATGGCATGACGAATCCCATCTGAACCATTACCTCCTAAATAAAAGTCCAAAAGTTTTAAGTCCATCCTATTGTTATCCTCAGGAAAGTCAACTTCCATTCAAACCCAAAATATTAGTACTTGATAAATCCAGATACGGAGGCCATGCTTTCCTGCGTGGAATAACTGAAACGCCTACATCATAATTGAACCCCCTCCACAACTTTATTGTTATTTATACTTACAGGCTTACATTTTTTTATTTTAATCAAATCTTTAATTTGCTTCACAGGCACTGATGTTTTAACTATATTTTTCTCGATGATGAGATTGGCAGTATTTTTTGCATGAAGCAGTTTTAATCCGCCCAAATCGAATGTATTCGCTGAAACCAAGATGTTAGAATGTACCCGAATTCTCTTGCTTCTTCGATTTTCAGGAAGAATAGTTATAACAGGTTCACCGCATTTGGAAAAATTGTTATTTCTAATCGTTAAATTTCTTACCATACCAGATTCAAACCAGGATGATGCATCATCACTGATGAGTATAGCGCTCATGTAGGTATGTACAAATTGATTATGTTCGATGATTATCCTTCGTCTGGACGTCACTAAAATGCCCCTTGTAGGAATCTTCTCTATTGTATTATGGTGTATCCAAACTTGTGGTGTAGCACTGGTATTTTCCACAGCATCATTTATTTTTAAATTTACCGGGAGTGGATTTTTAAGCGTTAATAAGAATTCTTTATCATTTAATCTTTGGCAGTGCAGTACGACATTATCTCCGATAACCAATAAAGTTTTTGGCCGGATAAAATCCAGGCTATCCCCGGCTGCAAAAGGATCAAATCCATACGTCTGGTCATGCATAAATTTAATCTGAACCTGACGGCTATCGCTGACCTTTTTTTTGATAAGTAAATGCGTGCCATGAATATTAATTGCATCATCATTAGCAGCCGACAGATAAGAATTACCAATATCTATAAGTCCCCTGCATCCGGAAAAGTGTAATATGTCTGCCCATGCAGCACAAGTTCTCCCAGAAGCCGGATCTGGACTGACGATCAAACGATTTATTTTAATATTCTCACAATATTGTGAAACTATCCCCATGCCATGCATAAAATAAATGCGGACATTATTTAATTCAATATTCTTACTTTTTTGTATAAAAATACCAGTGCAATCTCTCTCTACATCACGTGTCTGGTAGATACTCCCTTTTTCAAAAAGAATTCTTTTAACTGGCAATGGATAATATACCCTGATTTTATTCTCACCTGTCTGAACAAACCGCATTCCTTTTACCGGGATATGAATCCGGAACAAGTAATTACTTTCGGAATGGAATCTCTGCCAGTAAGATGAACAAGGGTAATTCCAGCCTTCTCCCTCCCAATACAGCAGACTATCTTTAATACTAAATTTTGAATCCGGATGAATTTGTAAATCTGCATAATTGGCTCCTGTATTTTCAACAGTTAACTCTGATACAGTAGGTCGTTCATAGTCGAAACTCAATCCATCTAATTTTATATTTGATGAATTACAGATAAATGTTTCGATCATCTTACCCCTCAATACAAATTTTGCGCCGCCCCCCTCAACATTGATAAACTGACAACTATCAAACATGAGAGCAATCGCTTTTGGCTCATAAGGATCGTCGTTGGTATTTGAAATATGAAGTGTTTTTCTTTTAGCATATGTGCGAAAAATATCGTATCGCCCGGAAGCGAATTTAACAATGACCGGGTTAGCCAGATTCCCTCTGGCAACAAGAACAAGTGACTCGCTGAATGTTCCTGCAGCAAGAATTTCCACCCTATCTCCCGGAGAAAGAATAAGCTGATTAATTCCATTAAAAGTTCGCCATGGCTTTTTTTTATCGTTGCCGCTATACCGGTCATCACCTCTTTGCGGATCAATATAATAAGTGGTTTTTCCAGGTGACACCTTACGATCTTTATATTCAGTATATAAAGGAAGAAAGGATTGAGCCAATAAATGAGAAGTAACAAAGAGAACAAGTAATGAAAACAGCAGGATTCTTTTAAAATTCATGTGAGATAGAACAGGGATCTTATTTATATAGAGTGATATTTTCTAACCCTATGTCCCAAAAAAATATAATAATTTCAGCAAACGTCAAATCCTGATCCAGGAGGGTAGAGCAATATCTTCTGATTGCCGGGTAAATCCAATATGTGTATACCATTGCTTTGGTGCAACAATCAATTTATCGGGAGAATCGGACAAATAAGATCCCCACCAACTGTAACTGCTATTTGCAATTACAAAATGACGGCATTTAGCCATCAATGCTAATTCCACCAGGTCTTTATCCAGCATTGGAATATGAGCTAACATAGATGAAATATTCGTTTTATTCCTCACCAAACAAAACATCTCATCAGCTAATATATTGTCATCACTGAATAAATACAGATGGGCTTGTGTTGTTCTATCTTCGATTATCTGAAGTGCTTTTTGATAATAATCTACTTCACAGATGCCATGAAAACAAAGTGCAGAAGGATTGAGATAATCTGTACGACGCAAATGAATTGCTATCGATTCCTGATGAACGACGATGTTCTGAGCCTGAAGCCCAGATAACTGATAAGTACATTCCAGCAAGTCCCTGAGTTCAGTTCTAATTTCATCTGCGTAGGGTGAAAAATAAAATTCGTTTTGAAAATATCCATCCAGATAGAGCGCAACTATATTTTTGTCCGCAGCCACTCGCATAATATCTTTTTTTGGAAAATCATCAGAAATTAATAGTGCACTCTTTTCATCAAACAGCTGTTTTAACCTATCAGAATTTTGCATATCCAAAATTTTGTAATGATGCAGCTTTCCCAATTTAAACACCCTGAAGGTAATATTCGGATTTGCTGCTTGTAAAAAGGAAAGATCGAAATAGAGTTCTTCTCCCCTAAAGACTGCTAGAGCTCTTCCGAAAGCAAACTGAAAGAATTGATTCCCTATACCACCTTGTAATTTTACAATAATCATAATTACTCACTCTACATGCGTTAATAAATACTCAAAGATTTCCGTTTGTATCTTATAAGTTTGCTGAATCATTTCCTTTTTATGTTGACTCGTCACCTGATCTTTAGAAATCCTATAGTATAGATAAGGTTCTGGATCTATGTAAAAAATCCCTCCTACTTTTGCTGCTTCAAACCAAAGCTTGTAATCTTCTGCACAAGGGTAATCCTCATTATATTTCAATTCCTTTTCAATTAAGAAGGTTTTCCTTATCATCGTCGCCGGATGCGAAATAAAATTCTTATACAAGAACCAGCTTAGTGGCTTAACGATTAAACCGCTGAGGTTCTCCATTAGGAAGGGTTCAAAATCCTCGCCGAAAATGGTCATCCAGCTACTGCACACATCAACCTGCATTGTTTCCATAATCCTCAGCTGACATTCCAGCCTTTTCGGATACATGATATCATCGGCATCCATTCGTGCTATATATCCCCCCTTAGAAACCGATATCCCATAATTTAAATTTGCTATAAAGCCGTTGCAACTTTTAAATACTTTAATTCGGAGATCATTATAGCCATTAATAATATCCCAAGTGCAGTCGTCAGACAGGTCATCAATAATAATGAGCTCAAAATCGGTATAAGTTTGTTGAAGCACACTTTCAATAGATCTGCCGATATACTTTTCTCCGTTTTTCACTGGTAATATTACAGAAACACCACACATAAAAATTACATACCAATTTAAGCTACGAAACGAATTTCGATGTAATCCATGAGCATACCAACTTCTGAAAAATTCGGGGTAATCTGCCCCGAATGGGACTTAAAATAATACATAATTTTCCATGAATAACTTGTATCACAATTTTAAGATTTCATTCAATGACTTCACCTCTTGTAACTTGTATTATGCCAACAGCAGACCGCCCAAAATTCATGGTACAGGCAATTAGTAACTTTTTCGCACAAGATTACCCCCGTACAGAGCTTATCATAATAGATGATAGTAGCAGATCATATGCGCAGCTGATTCCTCCTACCCCTCAAATAAGATATTATTATCTAAGACCACTGGGTACAATTGGTTGCAAACGAAATTTTGCATGTAAACAGGCAAAAGGGGAAATTATTGCCCATTGGGATGACGACGATACCTATGCTTATGACTGGATCAGTAGATCGGTGAACCAATTGATAATTTGTGGCGCAGATATCATAGGATTGAGAAATATCGTATTTCATTCTGTCACTTCTAACAGCCATTTTCTGTATCGGAACAATCATCAGGATCCGAGGTGGTTGTGCGGAGCAACTCTTATTTATAAAAAATCCATTTGGTCTGCATTTCCCTTCAGCAATCTTCAAATCGGTGAGGATACCGATTTTTTATTCAATTGTGGTGGAAAAATAGCAATAAGCAACTATACAGATGGATTCGTTGCCAACATACACAACAACAATACCAGCATTAAATTTCTGAGGTCAGAATTAATAGAAGGAAAATAATCCGGTCATAAATCCCAAACTTTCACAAAGTTTCGCCAGCCTGAAATCTTGATGTAAATTATATTAAACTAAATGAAAATGCAACCCTAAAAAAATCTGATATGTGTAAAATTACAGTTGTCATGCCCGTAAAAAACGGCGGAAAATATCTTACTGAAAGTATAGAAAGTGTACTGGAACAAACTTTTACCGATTTTGAATTCTTAATTTTTGATGATAGTTCTAGTGATAATAGCGTCAATGTTATTCATCGGTACGAGGACAGCAGAATCAATCTTATCACCGAGACAAGCAATTATATTGATAATTTAAACAGGGGTATAGAACTCTCAAAAGGTAAGTATATCGCCAGAATGGATCAAGATGATATCATGTATCCAGAAAAACTACAAACACAATTTGAACTCATGGAAAATAACGACATCGATGTTTGTGGTACTGCCGTTCGGCTTTTTGGAGAAACATTTGATGAACCTTATCTGGAAGTTCTGGAAAAGGGAGTTATAGAAGATCCCCTTCTTGCTTTTAGCAGGGACAACTTTATACACAACTCCACAGCCATGATCAGGAAAGCATTTTTGATCAGGAACAAATTAAGATATGAGCCTTACTTTCCAGCCGAAGACTATAAATTCTGGATCGAAATTGCAAAAAGAAATGGAAAATTCTATATGATTCATGAACCCTTTCTGAATTATCGCATTTCAGCCGGGCAGGCAGGAACAGTCAATTCTGCTGAGTCCAAACGACAAACCATAGTCTTAAAAAGCGAAATTCAGCAATATTTAAAGCAGGAACTTCACCAAAAAACTGTAGAATAAACAAATCAGGATATGGAAAAAAGAATTTATATCGCAGGATGCGGAGGAATGCTGGGCGAAGGTTTTTACAGGGTATTTAAACAGGATTATCAACTTAAATGTACAGATAAAGATGTAAATGAAAAATGGCTCAGTTATCTTGATTTTAGAAATTTTGAGAAATACAGAAATGATGTTCTCAACTTCTCGCCACACTATCTATTTCATCTGGGGGCACATACAGATCTTGAATTCTGCGAGTTAAATATAGATGACACCTATGCCACCAATACATTAGCTGTTGAAAATGCAGTATATATTGCAAATGAACTCAATATTCCTTTGCTTTACATTAGTTCTGCAGGAATTTTCTCCGGAAATAAAAAATTTTATGACGACTGGGATACTCCGGATCCGCTGGGGCATTACGCGCGTTCAAAATACATGGGTGAAAAATTCGTTTTACAAAATGCGAAAAGATACCTTATTTGCAGGGCTGGATGGATGATGGGAGGAGGTCCTAAAAAAGATAAGAAATTCATTAATAAACTCATCATGCAATTAGATGAAGGTAAGCAGGAATTGTTTATCGTAAATGACAAAAGTGGAACTCCTACATTCACCCTCGACTTTGCAGAAAATGTAAAGTTACTCATTGAGAAAGAATTCTGGGGGGTATATAATCTGGTGTGCAATGGTTTAACCGACAGGCTTGAGGTTGCCAGAGAACTCATTAATCTTTTAGGATTTAATAATAAGATAAAACTCACAGAAGTAAACTCCGACTACTATAAACAAAGTTATTTTGCATTAAGACCAGCAGGAGAATGTCTGATCAATAAAAAACTCAACTTAAGGAATCTCAACATCATGAGGGACTGGCGAATTGCATTGCGCGATTACTTAGACCTTTATTATTTGGGGTATACGACCAAAAAACAAACTGGTAAACTACAAGATTAGAAATTTTATTCGAAGACGAACCATGTATAACTTTCTGACGGAATAGTGAAGGAAATATCAGTAGTAAAATCCCTATTTAAACGATTTATAACCGACTTTCCTTCCTTCTCCCTCACCTTCACTACGTCAGTTAAACCTGTATAATACAAAGGAACCCTAATGGTTCTTTTGATGGTTTCTTTTAATGGATTATATAAAATCATAAGCCCCTTTGAATTTAATTTTGGATTCACATGTAATATTCCGTCCCAATCTCTGCCATCAGCCCTTCTCAAATGGATGATATCAGCATTCAAAATATCCCGATATTTTTTATACCATTTTACTGTATTTATCACCAGCTGTTTCGTCTGGTTGGTATCAAACAATCTGGGACCACGGTAACATGCCTGTATTCCTGCACCATAATACTGCATCATCAGCTGTTCATAATCCCTCAGATGATCAACCAGGGGTTCTATGGTGGCGTCCGCATCAGCATTTCCGTATGCAGTAAGCGGTACAAATCCCCAACTCATTGAAGGCATTTTTTCCCAGGTACCATCATATATATTCTGGCGGTTCAAAATTTTTTGTTGTTCCCGGGACATATTGAAATTCACCTCCCGGTAACCCAGTCCGGTTTTGTGGGCACCATCCAGAAAATACCAATCAGGGGAATTGATATAAATTCCATGTTCATTTAGCCAGTGATATAATTCCTTTTGTATCTCCATTTGCATCCACTGCGAGTCCCCTAGTCCCCTATGTCCCGGGTGATTGCCGGAGGCACAAAGATCCCCAGCATATGGGCCATCATTCTCCCAAATATCAAAGCCTGTCCGTACAAAAAAGTTCTTCACCTCATCCCTGTACTTTAATCCCCATTTACTTCCAAAACAGGGCGCATTACCGAATAATGCCCCACCGGGCTTATTCGTTTTAGGATCAATCACATCATCTTCGTCGCTTATTTTTCGAGAACTAAATAAAGAATAAGCACCGATTTTGACATTTTTACGATGTGCATAGTCAGCCATCCTCTTCCATTTAGTCAGATTCTCCTCAGATTGTTCATGCATTTGTAAATGGCTTCTGAAGCTGACAATCAATGCTTCATAACCTGTTTCAGCGCACTGGTCTATTGCGGTGTATACATCCTGATCATTACGGCTAACCACATGCATAAAAATAGGGTTGGCAGTTGTCCATGGAGCCACAACGGCATACATCTTTCTTATTGCAAGACCTCTGCTTTCTCTATCATAACTATCCATTAATAGTTCATGGCTACGGACAGAATTAAATACCTCTTTTGGTCTCAATTGAATATCAGTCACCTGAGCTGGATATACTTCCAAGAGTGCAGGAGTTAAATAACGGTAATGAACCTGTGAGGTATAGCCGGAATCAGGCTTCCAATGTGTTGTCTGATCACTCTGTGCATAACGCATAGAATTGTTAAATGCATAATTTGTTTCCACATACATTCCCTGAGGGGTTTTCATCTGAGCAAACTCTCCTTCAACAGCACTTTCTTCCTCAACCATCGCCAACACCTCATTTACCACACGATTGATAGTAAAAATTTTGTCTCCTGTATTATTAATGCTCAATGACTTAACTATTAGTGGTACTCCATCATACAGCTCATAATTGATATTTACTTCAAGACCAGCCAACTCAGGCAAGTCTGATCTGAATAAAAAGGAAATCCTCTTTCCCGTACCACCAGTCCGTTGGGAAGCCCAGAAGACATTTTTCCAGTTTATCCTGGTCTGAATAGGCTGGGTACGAAAAGAAATATACCGGAAATCTTCAGGACTGGTTGTCATATGCTCTACCCACTCCTTTAGCAAATATGCTTTTTCTTTTAATCCTCCCAGCCCCCCCACATGATACACCTTCCCATTAATAGTTAATCTGGCTTCCTCTTTCACAGTCCTTAACAATTGTCTTCCTGTTCTCAAATTACTAAAATCAGTACAGGCCAGGTTCGGTAAAAGTCTGAACACCCGTTTTAGCAAACCATTGTATAATATAAGATCCTTACCATCTTTACTTTGTAAAATGGCAGCTTTCGTTCTTATTGACTTCACCAGCCAGTCATCTCCAACAGATGGATATAGTGAAGAATTCCATATGGGCAATACCTGTGCCTGCGTATGAAAATAAAAGAGGAATAAAAAAAATAATGCTATAGTAATTTTAAATTTCATTTGTTGCATAGAGAACCATTGCCCTATTCATGATAGTAGTGGTTTAACTGCCCACCTCCTAAATAAAAAAGAATATATTTCTTTTCATAATCATCATCGATCTGCTTCACTGAGGTTTTCAGGAAACTGTGCCTGAATAGGTAGTATCCGGTGACCCCATTTCTGATAATGGTAATTCACCAGATTGAGGTAATCCTGTCTTTCTTTGGGCTGGGTATGCAATGTAGTACTATCGAAATGATCTACTACAGCAGATGTTACCAAAGCATGCTTTAAACCTAGAACGGCCAATACATTAGCATAATCATGATCTGCACCAGTAAATATATAATTTTCGTCCAATTGTCCTATAATTGAAAAAAGTGTCCGTTTCATAAACAAACACCAACCCGTTAGCTCCACACCTATGCGATAGCCTTTTTTAATCCCACTATTCAATGGAACACCAATCGCAGGATGCAAAATAGATGAAACCGGTGAAAGACTAATTAGCTCAGGAAAGGTCTCCATACACTTTAACATGGCCGAAGCCCATTCTTTATGAAAAATCAGGTCATTATTACATAAACAAACATATGGGGAGTCCGTCAGATTAATCCCAATATTCATATATCGGTGATAACCAAAGGGCTGTTCGGGATAAATTGTTCTGGAATTTGGATACTGGTAGTCACCCATTCCTTTATAGGACTCAATAACAAGCACCTTGAATTTTATGTGTGTCTCATCTTCTGAAGCGATGAGAGAACTCACACAATTGGTCGTCACCTGTTTCAGCTTCTCATTGAAGGCATAGCTTAAAATGATAATATCAATCATTGTAGGATTCTCCATAACAGTCTCTGTTTTAGTAAATAATTTAAATATAAACACAATCAGCAGGTCTAAAAGCCATCTGTTCAAAATCATTAATTTGGTCCCATTTGTCTTTCTCTTGCGAGGATTCCAATGTTTAAAATGTGTCAGGTGACCATAACCAATCGCTCCAAATAATTTTATTTTAGCATTGACACTAAAACAAGTCTTTATATGTCTATTGAGCCACCTTTAGTATCCTGTATCATGATCACTGCAAACCGACCAGCGTTTGTGGCTTCCTCAATTGAAGATTTTCTTACACAGAATTATAAAAAATCTGAACTGATCATTATAGACGATGGATCACCTTCCTGTGCTGAAATCATTCCTGTTCATCCGCGAATACATTATTATTACAATGACTCTAAAGTTACCATAGGGAGTAAACGTAATTATGCGTGCAGAAAATCAACAGGTCAGATCCTCGTACACTGGGACGATGATGATTGGTACGCACCCGACTGGATAAGCCGTCAGGTAAATACTTTAATTCATACAGGTGCGGACATAACAGGCTTAGGACTGGTTAGGTTCTTTTCCGAAGCTTTGAAAAGCAGTTTTGTTTATGAAGGAAGCGATGAGGATTCACCCTGGGTTTGCGGTGCAACAATGGCCTATAAGAAATACCTATGGGAAAATTATAAATTTGTTAACCAACAGATAGGAGAAGATGCAGATTTTATAAAAAATAGTGGTGGCAAGATAGCAGAAATGACTTATATGGAGGGATTCACGGCAAAACTACATGCAAATAATACCAGCATTAAATATATACCGGAAATTATTCCGGTATTTGATCAGGGAAAATTAATCGGTTAATTTAGAATTACAAATCACTGTAAATAATATCTTTCAACTTTGTGTACAAATTGAATGTATTAAAATAGATATCCTTATTTACGCCGGCACCCGGAGCAGGTGCAGCAATAATCGCTTTGATATCCTCAATAATACTGGGGCTTTCCAAATCGATTGTTCTGAAATAGCGTTCATCATAAACCTTTTTAATATTTGGTGCACCATGGTAAATAGGCGTGGTATTACAAATTATGCAATCAAAAAACTTCTCCGAGATATAATTTTTTTCATCTGAATTCTCAATCGCTATAGAATACTCGTAAGGAAACAATCCCTTATGTTTAAAATCCAGCTCACCTTTGAATCTTGGATCATCCACTGTAAACTGTCGGCCATAAATATCAATATCCAGATCTGATTCCAGTATCTTAACCAGAAGATCTATTCTTTTACTATAATTTCTGAATTTATAATTCTTACCTGAAAGGATGATAGACAGCTTTTTCTCCTTAGGTGTCTGCTCAGCAAATCTGAACATTTTATAATCCACCCGGTCATGATAAAACATAAAAGATGGAGATTCAATTACCTTCCCTCCAAGTTTGATCTGATAAACTTCTTCAAATAATGCGGGATCATGAATAATGAGATAATCACTATTCGTTAAAAAAGTCTGAATTTGATGTGCCGGACTCCAAGAAGGTTCCTGTATGACTGTTATTATTTTCGCCCATGGCTTTATTTGTTCTTTCGCCCTGTTAAAAACAACAGCATAATGATAATCATCATTAAGTGTATAACCGATCTGCTGATCATACACATCATAATTTGCTTTAAATCTTGACAACAGGTCTGCTGAGCCCGCATAATCGGAGAAGAATTTAATTTTTACCATATTTTTAAATATTCAACTAAATTAAAAATTAGCCACCTGAAAAATGCGTCAGAAAAACTTATGTACCATTTGCCCCTGTCAGCAAAAAATTTGACTATGTAAATTGTGCTCAAAATAAAACTACTATGATTATCAGAGTTACACATCCCCTCGTATCATGTATTTGTGTTACCGCTTATCGCCCAGCATATTTACTTAAAGCGATTATTGGCTTCGACACCCAGAAATATCCCAATAAAGAATTGGTCATATCCTATCCAAAAGATGATCATGAAAGTAAAGACCTGGTAAAGAATATAGCTGAGCTATCAGATTTAGAGATTGTTGTGGTGGAACGTGACAATCACCTTTCTTTAGGCATGGCAAGAAATGAAGCCATTTCTAAAAGCAATGGAGCCTATATCTGTACCTGGGATGATGACGACTGGTACAGTGAACGAAGAGTTCATCATCAGTACAATGATATGCTCATGGTCAGACAAAAAAGAGAGGCCTCTATCCTCACCAATGTCATGTTATATAATAGCTTAACTGATGAAGCCCATGTTTCCTCTACCTACAAAATAGCGGGGAGTTTACTTTGTAAAAAAGATATAGTACTTCAACACCCTTACGAAGATGCAGATATTATTGAAGATGCCTCGCTCATCCGTTATTTAGAGCGAAGCAAATATTTACATATTATTGCAGACCGACCAGACCTCTATATCTACAACTATCATGGAGCAAACAAACTGGACAAATATTATTTTATATTTTTACAAAGGAGTGCGAAACTTTTGGATCAGGCAACCGGAGACTGGGTACGGTATAATCTCAACAGACAGGTGGGATTAACCCCTTAATCTTGTAGCCCAAATTGGGGAGTGTTGCCCCTCCCTTAAAAAATCCAAAAAATAACTTTCATCCGGGATAATTTCAGTACCCATGGTTTTCCTGATAATACTGAATATACTTTGATCGCTTTGGTGCTTTACGAAGTCCGGATGTTGTTGCTGTATATTTCTGTCTTCCGTAAATAACCGTGGATTCTTTTGGAGGGTATGATACCACTCATCCACCAATGAAGTAGTATGGACACATTTCTTCAATAAAAAAATACCACCCACCAGTTGGTCTGAGAACTTCATGGCTGAAGTTGATTCAAAATAATCAAATACTTCCTGTTTGGTATATTCAAATTCTTTAAACCCCAGATCAAAGGCTACGCTTCCGGTATCAGACTGCATCAGTACATCAATATACTCTTGAAAACGTTTTCCTGCGCGTCCATTAATCATACATCCGGCATCGCAATAGACCAATACATCCTCCTTTGGTATAGTAGCCAGGAATTTATTCACTATATACGGTTTCCAGATCCAGTATCCCCCTCCCCGGTAATTCATTAAAATCGATTGGTACTGGGCGACAAAGCTTCTATCTAGATCCTGATTACCATATATAACAATATTATCAAAAAAAGAAGAAGCTAATGCTGTATCTCTCAAAAAATCTTTTTGAGTGGTATACTTTGCATCACCATAACTGATCAAATGTATTTTCATCGGTATAAATATTAAATCGATTCAAGTTAATTAATAAATCCATTGAAGTTCGTTCAGATATTTTTTTGGGGCGATTGCCCGTATCAATAACATGCCTCGCCACTTAAATTAGTGCAAAAATAATCCCTATGAAAATGAATCAGCCTCTAGTATCCTGTATTATGCCTACAGCTAACAGACAGAAATATATACCTTTAGCGGTAGACTATTTTCTTAAACAGGATTATCCAAATACAGAACTTATCATTGTAGACGATGGGGAGGTATCCATTTCAGCTTTATTACCTAATAATCCAAAGATCAAATACTACTTCTCAGCTCCCATAGGCACCATAGGATTAAAAAGAAATTACGCCTGTGAGCGGGCAAGTGGTGAAATCATTATGCACTGGGACGATGACGACTGGCATGCGGAGGATTGGATCAGCCGGCAGGTAGATTTCCTGATCCAATCTGACTCAGATATTTGCGGCATTGAACATGTACACTTTTACTCCACTGAAAAAGATACCCTCTGGTTAGGTACAGCAAAGAACAGAAATAATCCAGCAAGATCAACTCAATGGTTAAACGGCGCAACTATTGCCTATTGGAAGACCTATTGGGAACAGCATCACTTTTTAGACCTACAAGAGTCAGAAGACGACGACTTCATTAAAAGTTATGGAGCAAAAGTCTTTGCACACGACTATATAGACGGTTTCGTCGCTATTCTGCATCCTAAAAATACGACTGTTAAATATTTTGAAGGCCCAATAAGTAAAATGTAAAAATGGTGAAAGAGTTACTGGTATCCTGCATCATGCCTACTGCCAACAGGCAAAAATACATTCCGTATGCATTAAATCACTTCTTAAAACAGGATTATGCAAATGTCGAACTGGTAATTATTGATGATGGCGAAACCTCCATTTTACCATTATTGCCCGATGATTCCCGTATCAACTATTTTTACACAAAACCATTGGGCTCCATTGGTATGAAAAGAAACTATGCCTGTGAGAAAGCAAAAGGGGAAATCATAGCACATTGGGATGACGATGAGTGGTATGCAACTGACTGGATCAGCAAACAAGTACATCACCTACTCACCTCTGGGGCAGACATCTGCGGAATTGAGTTTGTCCATTATTTTTCACCCGTAACGGACACATTTCTGATTGGTTCTGCACTGAACCGTAACAATCCCTCTAAAGGTCGCCAGTGGCTAAACGGTCCGACAATTGCATATTGGAAATCCTTTTGGAAGGATCATCCCTTCCAGGATATCCATAAAGGAGAAGACGATGAATTTGTAAATCAGCCGGCAGCCAAAACTTTTGCACATGACTACATCGACGGATTTGTCAAAATCTTACATCCAGAAAACACTACTATCAAATACTTCGAAGACCCAAAACATAAAACCCTAAAAAAATAGCATGCCTACTATCTGACTATTTTATAGGTTTTTCCCTTTTGTGTCTGGAAAGATAGCCGATATCCCTGGTCAAATTTAGTTGAGGTTATGTTCAGCTCAGGAATTCTTACTGGCACAGTGGTATACACCATACATCGATTCCCTGATAGAGAGTACAATTTTGAACTCACAAGTTCTCCATTTTTCCATAAGATATCAATTTCAAAACCACCCCTTGCTTTCAGACCACTAATATTTCCATCAGCCCATGCTTTGGGAAGTGCGGGCAAAATATCAATATATCCCAAATGACTTTGCATCAGCATTTCTGCCATGCCTGCAGTTCCTGCAAAATTACCATCTATCTGGAAAGGAGGATGCGCATCGAAAAGATTCGGATAAGTCCCCCCCCCCACTGCTGATCCCGGAGTGTTTACTTCAACATAAGTCAGTAAATCCCGAATCAGCCTGTAAGCATGATCACCATCCCTCAATCTGGCCCACCAGTTAATTTTCCACGCCTTGCTCCAGCCTGTACCGTCATCTCCTCTACGTTCCAGAGTTCTTTTGGCTGCTTTAAAATAAAATGGTGTTAAAGGACTAATTTCTTTGCCAGGGAAAAGACCAAAAAGATGTGATACATGCCGGTGGTGAACATCAACCTCCGGGAAATCCTTATACCATTCAAGCAATTGCCCCTCCTTTCCAACCTGCAAGGGGTACAACTTTGCATAAGCAACCAATAAACTATCTTTAAATGTCTGATCAATCTCCAATTTACGGGATGCATCTATCACATTATTAAATAAATCCCTTATCACTGACATATCCATAGTTGTCGCTACCGAAACTGACTGTTCTTTCCCATTCTTATCTACAAATGTATTCTCAGGAGTGGTAGAAGGTGCAGTAACCAAATAACCATTTTTATCTTCCACCAACCAGTCAAGTGTAAACCTCGCCGCTTCCTTCATAATCGGGTAAGCTTTTTTTCTCAAAAACTCCTTATCACCTGTAAACAAATAATGCTCATACAAATGACTGGAAAGCCAGTTTCCTCCCATAGGCCAGTTGGCCCAACTGGGATCACCTTTGCCTTTATCACCTACTGCATTGCTTAGGGCCCACAAGTCAGAATTATGGTGTGCAACCCATCCTCTCGTTCCATAAAATTCCTTAGCGGTATCTTTACCTGTTTTAGAAAGGTCACTAATAAAGTCCAACAATGGTTGATGCATTTCCGAAAGATTAGTTACTTCTGCCGGCCAATAATTCATTTGCGTATTGATATTTATAGTATAATTAGAACTCCAGGGGGCACGCAATTCTTTATTCCAGATTCCCTGCAAATTTGCGGGAGGGCCTCCGGGACGGGATGAAGAAATCAGAAGATATCTTCCAAATTGGAAATACAAAGTCTCGAGTTCCGGATCATATGCACCTTTTGAATATGCCCTCAATCGCTTATCTGTAGACAAAGCATTAGTACTGCCATTAATAGAATTTTGAAGCCGAAAGGATACGCGATTAAAAAATCGATGATAATCCAATACATGATTATCATAAAGTTGCCGGTAGTTTTTTTTCACAGCATCATTCATCAGGTTTGTGGCTATTTTGTTTTCGTCCTTACCATCTTTATCCGGGCATTTATCAAAACCATTGAAACTTGTTGCTGCTGTAATATAAATCAATACCTCTGAAGCCTTATTCACAGCCATTTGGTTATCATTTAAAACAGTCAATATACCATCGGTATGACAAACGCGAATGCGATATTGAAAGCGCATACCATTACATCCGGATGTATCTTCATAAGTAACTGCCTCTTTGCCTTTAGGATTATAATATACGGGATAAATATTTGAAGGAGCTTTACCAGCCAATACAATCTCATTGTTCCGATGCAAGGAAACCTTGCTCTTCAATAAACTTCTTGCTCCAATATTCAAATTCAACATTCCCTTCTGAGATGCTGTGACCTTTACCATTAATATCTGATCTGGGGCAGAAATAAACACCTCCCGTTTAAAAATCACTCCATTGACCTTAAAAACTGTAGAAGTAACCGCATTTTCAAGATCCAGCTCGCGATGGTAGCTACTAGGAATCAATCCTCCGAAATCTTGTTGAATAAATACATCTCCCAAAGGTAAATACGATTGAGAATAAAATCCCTGCATATGCCTTGTTAGCACATTTGCCTTCGTGTAATCTTCATCAACCAACAGTGCTTTTCTAATTAATGGGAGCTCCGACTTCGCACCGGAATTCACATTCGCTTTAACCGGACCTCCACTCCATAAAGTACTTTCATTTAATTGCAAAAGCTCATTTTCCACACCGCCAAATACCATCGCCCCCATCTTACCGTTACCTAAGGGTAAGGCCTCTTCCCAGCAGGAAGCAGGTTGATCATACATTAACTTTAAAGGTTGATAATTTTGGGCAGAACAAAAGTTAAAACTGTTCATAAGTACCAGAATAAGAATAACTCTATTTAAAATCAATTGATTACTTGTCAACATATTATTCACTGTTAATGGATAAGAGTCTAAACTTATAGTGAATAATTAAATTCTGCAAATGGTATTTTTGCAGAATCGTTTTAGTTTAACCTGGAACATCAATAAAAAGTGTGTTCGATCAAAGTGATCAGAGTTCTTGCAAATACAATGCTATCTCTTCTCTCATTGCCAGAGCTTGTTGGTTCATCTCCTTCTCACGGGTCGTTGAAACCTGATCGTTGGACATCCGATAAAATAATAGTGGAGTATGATCAATATAGAATACGGCATTTTTCTTTGCCATTTCAAACCAAAGCTTATAATCTTCCACATAAGGATAATGCTGATATCTCAGTCCGTGTTTCCATAAAAATTCCTTTCGCATCATAACAGTGGGGTGCACAACAAAATTAAAATAATACAATAAACGTAATGGATAAGGAATTAAACCATAATAGCTTTGATAAACATAAGGCTCAATTCCCTCCCCAAAAATAATTCTCCATGAGCTACAGAGTTCCACTTTCTCTCTTTCCATTACTCTAAACTGAGCTTCCAGACGTATGGGATGCATAATGTCATCCGCATCCATTCTTGCTATGTACTGACCTTTGGCCATCTCAATACCTTTATTCAAGTTGGCGATAAATCCATCTTTACCCTGGTATATTTTAATTCTGGAATCACTATATTGATTTAGAACATCAATTGTACTGTCAGAGGAATCATCATCAAAAATCAACAATTCAAAATCGTCAAATGTCTGCCTAAGAATACTGTCGACAGCTTCCGCTATATATTTCTCTCCATTTTTAACTGGTAACAAAACACTTATCTCATTCATATGTATTCCTCTCTCCATGAAAGCATCAGCCCCCTGATTTCTTGTAAATCAGGCCTATGCTGAGGTATTATATTTAAACAACTTGTTATAAGTTCAGTTACAACTAGGTTTCTGACTGACGAAAACAGATCCTTTGCAATTATATCGGACTGATGAAAATCATACATAGCAGCAGGTAAATTCCCAAAAAAACCAAGCATTAAAGCACCTAAACCGAAGATATCTTCTTTTACCGTAGGGACATCAAATGCGTATTGTTCCGGAGGCATAAAGCCTTTGGTTCCCATCCCAAAAGGAGGTAGTGGATACCTACTATCTACATGGTATGTCAATTCAAAATCAATAACATATAGCTGTCCTCTCTTATTCCTTAGAAAATTCAAAGGACTTAGATCCCGGTGGACATATCCTTTCTGGTGCAATTTTTCCAAGATATCGATTACGTCGAAAAACAGGTCAAACAACTCTGCCTTTTCATTCAGTGGTAATTCCCACCATCTTCTTTCTTTATACAGCTCATTAATCACAATTGTTAATGGACTCCCTTCAATAAACTCCATAACGAAGTAGGTATTTCCATTGTCATCAAAAAAATCTATCACCCTTGGTACATCCACCAAACCATAAAGTTCTTTCTGTATTTTATACTGCCATTTTAGCCTATCTCTAATATCCCTTCCGTTATCATCAGCAATCATAAACTTTTTACCTTCCTTAATAATGCATAAAGAGGGTCTAATAGCCTTTTTCAGATATAGTGCTTTTAAGACGTCACCTTTAACATCTCTCTTTAAAGTTGAAGTCACCATATACTTTCTCTTAAAAATTGCCCAATTATTATGGTTTGCCTTTAGACGGCCTTGCTCTCCCCCTATTTGCTGAACATTCAGATAAAGAAGTCCTCCAAGGTTTCTCTCTCCCGGAATGACCGGGCCATTATATTGCTCAGTTAAACCTATAAGCTTTGCAGTGATCTCTTCAAAATCTCTGTTTGAAGGAACAAAAAAAATAATTACCTTACCAATGTTATTCTCTCCAAAAAAACCGCTCATCACCATTTCCGCTACAGCAGAATTCATCACAATCTGAAAAGTAAGTTTAAAAAAACATAGTTGCGGCAACACAACAGTTAAAAGATCCCAGATCTGAGGTCTTATCACAGAAATGTAAATAATATGATCAGTTGGAGATGGTTCAACTCCAACTAAAGCAAATTGGCCATCCTGTTCATAACTTAAACCCAATTCATCTAACATGACAGTAAAATCATCTCTATTTACATTAATGCCATGTTCGGACCAGGTATTGTCAATATCTTGGATATTCATAGTTCATGTCTTAAGTATCCCAAAACAGCAGAAATTCCACTATTCCAAAGAAATAAAATTTTAGTACAAAAAAAATGGACATACCTCACATAAAACATGACTGCTTCAAAACTTTAGGTATTTGGAGCATTAAGCCCTTATGTCCCTAAATTTAATTCCCTATAAAATGATCGCTACCTATCCCTATTTTAGATGCATCTGACTTAGTAAAATTTAAGCTAATGAAAAGAGTAAGAGTGACCACCGCATCATTTGGTGAAAGTCAAAGACAATTGGCTATTGAATCCCCATTGACTTATAAAGACTATTCAATAGACACAGCTTTCTATAATAATTTCAATACAAAATCTAGAGAAAACAGTCTGCATACGAGACTGAAAGGAAAAATTCCTAAAATGATGGAATGGTTGAGTTTCCCAGATTATGACTATTACATCTGGGTAGATTCCCGATTTACTCTCAGGGAAGGTTTCCTGGAAGCTATATTTCGCTTTGAAAATGAAGATGCCGATTTATTTTTATTTAATCATCCGGATAGATCTACTATCAGAGATGAACTGGAATTCATGAACCTTCATATGAACGATGTAAATTCACCACTATATTTCTATTTAAATATTAGGTATCATGGGGAGTTGATCAATGAACAGGTCGAATTGTATCTACAGGATACCAGTTTTTATGATCATCAGCTATTTTCAATGGGCTGTTTCATGTATTCTAAAAGAATCGTCACAAATTCTGATTACAATTTAATGAGCGATTGGTATTTACACAATAGTCTCTATTCCATACAGGATCAGCTAAGTTTTCCCTATTTACTTCACAAACATCAGGTAAAATTTAAAGTGTATCCGGACAATTTGATCAACAATAGTTTTATGAAATATTCCTAGCGTCTTTACATTTTCAGTTCACCTGAAAAAAATAAATCGCTCTGATATTGGGAAATATGACCTTACTAAATCTTAAAAGGACTTATTAGATTAGCAGCAACATTAATTATACATACTACAAAAATAAGGGGGAAGCCGAAAACCCGGACCAGAGTAGGCATTACAGTCTAAAATTTTCATATTTTTTGATACAAAAGATATATTTATTATGGCAAAATCTTGGTTCCATTATAATAAGTCTACGCCGAAAGACAAATTAATTGCCTCTAACTATTCAGCAATTCCTGGTCAACCATCGTGCTGTTCTGATAATCCTGTCAACATTTGTGCAGTCTATGCAGGAATATCAAGTACGCAACCAATCATTACTCCAAATTTAAAATCATATCTAAAAGCAGCGGCTGTTTTTCCTTATGAAAACCAACCAACCGGAAATGATGTTAAAAAATATGTATATACAAGATCTCAATAGTATTTATAAATACTGACTAATGCCGTCTAAGTTTAATCAACTTAAAATAACACAAAATATGAAAATTATCATTTATTATAAAAAAATTTCTTATGTCAAAAGCATGGTACACCTTTGGTGAAGGAGATCCAAAGGTAGTTTCGAACTATTATTTAAGCGAAAATTTATTTTTTTATTGTCTTTGTGGACAGCAAATATGTGCTATATATGCTACTAAAGCTGAAGAGGGTCAAAATCCAAAAGCCCCTCTTTCAGCAAATCTATTATTATATATTGATCAAGCGCTTGCGACTGGAATACTTCAACCGGAAAGACCAATAGATGCTAAAAAACATGTATACCTTAGATACTAGCAAACTCTAATTGGTATTAGCAATCAAATAATAAAGTAATTCAATTTACATCATTAGAATGATTTACAAAAAAATCCAACATTTTTAAAGAGCATGATTGACCTCCTCCCTGAAATTCATAAGGTCATAAGTAGAGTTTCGGCTTTTCATTCTGTACCAATTTATTGTATTCACCCTAATTTGGGTGACGCTTATATACCAAATGATTGTAGGCGAAAATATGCAATTAAGATGGATACAATATGAATAATTTAAAAAAAATATATTGGGACATAATACCAATGATATAAAAAAAAGACTCAGTAAATTAGTGATATGGTAAGGATTTGAGTAATATTTCACTACCATAGGGGGAAGCCGAAAACCTTGTCTAGAGTAGGCATCAATTAAAGTTTTCTGATATCTTTTGACCTATAAAGATATTTAAATAATATGGCAAGATCATGGTTCACGTATATCAAAACGACTCCTACTGATAGACTAATAGCGTCTAATTACGTGGCAATTCCTAATGACCCAAGTTGTACCGGTACACCGGTTAACGTTTGCTCAGTGTATGCTACTATAGCATCGACTCAGCCTGTTTTAACTACTAATCTTAATACTTATCTAACTGCTGCTGGGATTTCACCATTTCAAGCTCAGCCATCAGGAAACGTCAAAAAATATGTGTATACTAGAGCACAGTAAGAATTCTTTAACTCACCAGCAGGATGAACATCCTGCTGGTGAGTTAAAGAATTAGTAATAAAACTGAAATTATTTGATCGAATCCGATTACTTATTAATAGGCTACCTTTGGTTCTGTTCGATTCCACCATAATTAACTGCATCCCTTTTGATAAGAAGTGTATATCTCAGGTCGTTGGGAGGTAAAGTGTAGTTCATTCCTGAAACTGTTCTTGTCAGCGTTTTTGCAAACAGCGTTTCTTTATTTAATCTCCGTAGATCCGTCCAGCGCATACTTCTAAATACAAGTTCCTTTCTGCGTTCCAATGTCACTTTCCCCAAGGCATCATTCGCATCTACAGCGCTAATAGGAATATAAGGAGTAGTTCCTTCATTCGTATTCCATCTACTTACAAGTAATTTATTTAGATCCACCATTGCATCTCCGACATTTCCTGTTCTAGCGTAACACTCTGCCCTAGTTAAAAGAACTTCATCCACGGCAAGACCAGTAAAAAAACTGGCCGATGTATTCGCGGCGTAATTACCAGTAAAATAATAACTGTTATCTTCTGTGTTCTGACTAAAGAACACTTCCTTTCTCAGATCATTTGTTCCATATAAGTCAATCAAATCCTGATTAATCTTCGCATACTCATTAGGCCTAAGCAACGCTACTCCAGCTCCAGTAGAAACTGCACTAAATATCATTTCCTGATTATATCTTGGGATTGGATTGCCAGAGTTTCCATCAAGATCATTGAAATTCATCAATTGACTATTCAAATTCAAGGCTTCTGTTGCATTAGTTAGTGCTTTCGCATAATCTTCAATCCCAAGGTATACTCTAGCCAGCATTGCATATGCTGCTGCTTTTGTTGGACGAGTGGGAACAAAAAAGTCAGGTGCCAAAAGTGGAATTGCCGCATTCAGATCCAGCAAGATCCTATCATATGTCTGCTGGACACTTCCACGAACTGATTTTTCATTTACATCAGCCGTTAAATGAAGAGGAATTCCTAAATCCTGTAATGCCGTTGCTACATTATAAGGCTTAGTATATAACTGAGCGAGCTGCCAAAATGAATACGCCCTAAAAAATAGGGCTTGGCCTCTTACATTATTGAGTTCCGTAGCATCACTACCACCTTTCTTCTCAATTTTTTCCAGACTCTCCAAAATTATATTTGCACGGTTGACTTTTGCATAAGAAGATTGCCATTCGTCCCCAAATGCTGATGCATCCCAAGTATACAAATTCCTTGCATTCAAATCTATTACTCCGGAAACAATACCCGCATTAAGCTGTAAATCAGAAACATAAAACTCTTCTCCTGAAATCAAGCCATCTCCAGGATAATTATTGTTAAGCACATCATCATCATTTAACAGTTGCTGACATTGCTCTACTGTAGTGATGGGAACCTGAGTGTTGTTACTGTTTACATCCAGATACTTCTCACATGATCCGAGGATCATTATTAGCATTACAGAAGTAAAATATAATTTAATATTCTTCATAATTGTAGTTTTATTTAATAAACAATATATGTCATGTGATAAATTTTCTCAGTTATCATCATTAAAAACTAGCACTAAATCCAACCCCATATGTCTTTGGCACCGGGTAATCAGCAATTTCTGGGTCTACCCCTGCTTTATTTGCTCTCCATAGAATTACATTTCCCGTAGGTATCCTAACTGAGACTCTTGGATTTTTAATAAAACCCCAATTCTTACCACCAAATGAATAATCAAAGTTTACTTCCTGCAACCGAATATGATCACCTTTTAACACGTTAACTTCTGACTTATAATAAAAATTCTCTTTATTTATATCTGCCGGAAAAGTCAGCGAAGGAATATTCGTAAACAACTCGTCCCCTGGCTTTTGCCAGCGTTTGTTATAATCAGCAGACTGAAGAGAACCATAATTTGTTAAATAAAAATAATTTAACACATTAGGTTTTCGAAAATAATAACCCAGTTTGAACTGTATATTCGGCGAAACGCTAAACCTGCCATAAGTAAAAGTATTTCTCAATGACCCAAAATACACTGGCACCTGGGATCCCATATATTTAATACTTGAACTAGAACTGGGTGCATTTTCAATATCAATCATATTATTTCTACCTAAATTTCCATTATCAATTCTCACTGGCTGACCATTTAAAATGCCCCTCGGGTCTCCTGTCTCCGGATCAAGTCCTCCCCAAGTATATGCAAATAACCGAGATAAGTCTGAATTTTCACTATAAACCACATCTCCTTCAACATATGTCCTTACAATATCAGGTCTATTAGTATATACTTTGGTTACTTTGACCCTATTGTAGCTGAAAAGGAATGTACTGTTCCAACTGAACTTATTTCTTTTAACATTAATAGAATTCAGTGTAAAATCTGTTCCCCAGCCATGAAGGTCAGCCGTATTGTAAATAACATTACTATAGCCTGTCGCCGGGTCGATTGGCCCCCCGGCAAGTAAATCACTGGTTCGTTTATCATAATAGTCAAAACTTCCCCAAATTCTGTTATCCTTAAACCCAAAATCAAATCCCACATTCAACATTGCAGTCCTTTCTGGACGAAGTAACCGATTAGGAACGTTTCCATCTAAGTTGACCACAATCAAGTCTTGCGAGACATCCGTGCGTTGACGGCGACTCCCATTGCTGACCATTGGGTATGAAGAAACAAGTGGATTCTGGTTACCATTATAACCAAATGTGGCTCGCAATTTCAACAATGGAATAAAACTCCATTTGTAAAAATGTTCATTGTTGATATTCCAGCCCAGCCCAAAATGATAAAATGGTGACTTCCATTTATTAGTCCCTGCACCAAACTGACTGCTAGCATCATTTCGGATACTGGCGGTAAAATTATAGCGTTTGTCATAACTATATCCCACATTGGAAAATGCACTCACTGTGCGCACCTGAGAACTGCCAAAACTTAAGCCAGACCCTGGTAAATAATCATAAGGATAATAGATGAAACCCCAAAGTGTGTGATTTAAACCAGTATTTGAGGTCGTTTGGTATTGCTGCGTACTCGAATCATAACCCCAAGTGTTATAACGGATTGCAGAAGAACGATTCTGGTTTACATCCATTCCTGCAACAGCATTAATGGCATGTTTACCCAACTCTTTATTAACATTAACCCTGGCAATATAGCTCTGATTTTCTCCATCATTATCATCAGTCACACGATATTCGCCCCAAGTTAATGCTCTTTTAAGTGTATTAGGATCAGTAAAATAATTCACCCTCTCCTGTATATAATAAGAATTTTTACCATGTAACTCTAGGCTACTGTTCATTGATTTGTTATAGCTGTAAGTAAGATTTAACGAAACCCCGGAAATTATCTCATAGCCAGCAAATGCGTTCATCGAAAGTGTCTGGTATTTTGTCTTGGAGAAATTTTCTTTTATATCCTGTAGAGGATTATATTGCATATTCAACAATTTGTTACCATAAGTCGACCCTAGAAAATCCAGAAATGAAGAACGATATTGGAATGGAATTGTTAATGGATTCCCTTGGTCATCTGCTAAACGGGTATAGATCTGATAGGTATCATTCACAGATCCTGTTAAATGTCCCGGACCATCAAATGTAGCAGAAGCTTGGTCATTAGTCCTGGTTAAAAAATAAGAAATGGATCCACCTAATGACAAATTTCTCAACAGCTTAACTGAAGTACTATAGGTCAGTGATAATCTATCATTGTCGGAATGTAAAGTATTATTCAGCGTTTTGTCATATCCCCCAGATAAATTGTAAGCCATTTTTTTTGATCCTCCATTCAACGCTAACGAATAACTCTGCTGCAGCCTATTGCGGAAAAAGTACTTAGTAAGATCCTTACGGATATCATTACTCCTCAGGGCATCTATTTGCGTATTCGCTTCCGAAGACGTAATCTTACCCATTTTTTGAGCATTCATGATCTCAAAAACAAGAGGTCTATAGAAATAATTTGTACCTAAGGAAGGATCTGCATAATAAGCATTGGGATCAGCAGGATCATACTGAGCATTGTAAGCTGTTTTTTGAAAGTCAATCACATCAGAGGTACTCATATACTTGTTATAAAATAGATCTATCTTCTCGGTAATATTAAAGTTGCTATTGAAATTAACGGTTAAAGGACGGTCATACTGTCCCTTTTTAGTGGTAATCACTATTACCCCATTTGCTGCCCTAGAACCCCAGATTGAGGCAGCAGCCGCATCCTTTAAAAGAGTAACAGTTTCCACGTCATTAGGATTGATATAATCAACTGAATAAGGGCTAGCAACTCCATCGATCACGACCAAGGGCTGGCCGGTTGGATTGGGTCTGCCATTAATTGTTGAAGGTAGGGTATTTTTCCCGCGGATGGTTAAATTGGCAAGCGGAGATTTTCTTTGTCCATAAGTCCCTTCCTGTGCAGAATTGGTATAGTTCTCGAATCCAAATTCCCTGTTATTAATATTAACACTAGTAGTAATCCCATCGAGTCTCTTTAAAAGGTTTGGGTCATTGCTGTGTTGCAATTGTTTGGCAGTAATGGTTTCAAATACACCAGTAGAACGCTCTTTGGGCACATCTTGATATCCTGTACTTACAATATTTACTTCCCCAAGTTGCTCCATTCCTGGTTGCATTCGGACGATGATCTCCTGTTTAGGATCCAACCCTAGTAAAGTGATTTCCCGATTTTGAAAACCAATAAAGGTAATTATCAACGTATTTTTATTTCGAGCATAACGCTCAAAGTATCCATTTTTATCGGAAGCCACTCCGCTTTTGGCCCCCTTAACTGATACGGTAGCTCCAATTAGAAATTTGCCTTTCTCATCTACCACGCGTCCTCTGTAAAGGCTGGAATCCTGACGGATCATTTCTGGCTCTGAACCATCGGATAAACTTATGGCAGGTTTGATGATTATACTCCGGTCTGCTATTGTGTAGATTAGCTTTTTTCCTGAAAGGCATAGGTCCATAACCTTGGTTAAAGAGGTATGCTTGAAGTTAACTGTAATTAGCTGATCTGCATTAAGATTTTGAGCTTGCCAGAACACATCATAATCTGTCTGACGCTTAATTTCTTTAAAAATCTGGTTAAGGCTAATTCTGTGCTGACGCAAAGTTATATCCTGACCGTACGCCGCAGCATTTGCCTGCAGTGTATAAGTGATAGATAATACTAACAATAGCTTCATGATCAACATCGGCTTTAACCGGTCACCTAATAATTTAACTGATTGTTTTGTAAAAATAATCATACATTTTTTGGTTTGGTGTGTTTGGAGCAGAACAACTATTAATTCTGCGTGTTGTTTATTATTAAATTTTGTTTAGTTTGTTTTGCAAAACAGCTATTTAATTCTTGCCGCGTCGCCATTGATAAAGAGTAATTCTCATTCCATCAATCTACCTCCTTTCCGATATTCTACTATTTAAAATAACAGTAGAGAAATATATCAGATCCTCCTAATTCAAATGGGCGAATAAAAATATTTTAATAGTTGCATTAGGAGGTCAATCTATTTTTCTCCACTTGTAAGTAGATGAAATAACTAATACACAAATGAACAAACTGACATTATCTCTGAAAATCTTGCTTTTAATTGGTACGCATTCGATTCAAGCCATTGGACAAACTGATAGTCTTAGTAGTAACTATAAATCACCACTTTTTGATTACACATCTTCAAAATCAACTTTTAAACTAAAAGGAGAACAACTAGAGAATAGAAATCGTTTCTTAAGGTATTATTTACTGAGTGGATATAGGGAAGGTGTTCCACAGACGATTGGGAATTATGGATTTAAAGCCATCTACGAGAATGACACTACAGCAGGAACCACAAGAGTTTACATGATAAATATGTCGGTCGAAGATTTACTGACTCATGGTCTTTACCCTCAATCAAATGTGGTTCTTGAAGTAAAAGACCCCTCAAAATATCGTTATAACCCAACTTACGGGAGTGAGTTAGAGTGGATGAGAAAAAATTTAAAATGTTTTGAAATGGTATTCCCCGCTGGAACAATTCAGGGCTTTCCTCCTGAAAAATATATTATAGAATCTTTACTGAATGTCACAACTGAAAAGCAGAAAAGAATAACAAAAATATTTGTTCTCATCCGAACTTCTAAAAAAGATAGGATTAAAGCTCCAGGAGGAGGAATTACTTCCGACTATTCACGGGGACATTTTACTAATGTAAATATAGGAGAGTTGGTAAGTGCTATGTCAAAACAAGGACCATTACCAGTAATTGACCAGACAGGTTATAAAGGACTAGTTGATATACAGCTAGAAATTAAAGACTGGAATGATATATCCGCGATTCAAAAAGCTTTAGCCCCATACGATCTCAGTTTGAGTGAAGAAATGCGTGAAATAGAAATGTTCGTTATCAAAGAAATTAACTAATGAAATCCAAAATTTATATAATATTATTATTGCTTATCATGAGCAATAAATTTAGTTTGAATGCTCAAGTCAAACATTACCAGACCATTTCAGTGGGAGATACTATTCCCGATTTTGTTATTCCAAAAATAATTAGATGGTCAAAAAAAACAGCCAAAAGTTCGGAATTTAAAGATAAATTGTTAATTATAGATTTTTGGGATACCAGTTGTGCTGCTTGCGTTGCCGCTATGCCTCATATGCAGGAATTACAAAATTATTTTGGTTCTAAAATTAGCATTATACCTGTAACAGCGGAAGAAGAAAAGCGTACGCTTGATTACCTGAAAACTAATAGATATACTAAAAACATACTTTTACCCTCTGTTGTAGAAGATAAAATTTTTCATCAACTTTTTAAACACCACGGAGTGCCGCATGAAGTATGGATATACAAAGGAAAAGTTATTGGAATTACTTCAGCAGAATATGTGGACATGCAAAATATCAGCGCTATCCTTGAAGGACGACAACCTACTTTGGGCCTTAAATATGATTTCTATCAATTTGACTCAAAAATACCTCTTTTTGAGATAGATTCTATGCAAATGGATAAAAATACACCCATTCAATATGCAGCAATAAGTGATTATAGACAAAAAGTTAGTGCTGTGTCCTGGACTGGAGGACAAGATATTATTCGCAATCAAAAGAATAAAACAATAAGGACTTACTTCCTCAATCAGCCTATTTATATATCATATTTTATGTATTTATCAAAGATATATCCATCTAATATGATGGTCACTCCTTCAATATTGGGACAACCCAACAGTGTAATATGGGAAGTGGCGGATCGCTCGATCTATAGATACAAAAATATAATGGAGCAAGGATATGCTCAAGAGTGGATAATGGAACATGCACTATGTTTTGAATCATTATATCCAGATACAGGTCAGAATGATATACAACTTTATAAAACAGCTATTAATGATCTGGACAGGTTATTGGGACTACATGTTAGGTGGGAAAAGAGAAAAGAAACTGTTTATGTAGTTAAAGATATCAATAATAATAAGTCTCCTCTACCCCCACAAACTAGCTCTATTTTAGGCACCGAAAATTCACTGAAAGAAATATCTTTCAATGAATTTAAATATAATTGGAATCAGAATGAGGATTATCCGTATTTGTTCGATGAAACACTCAGACCTGAAGATCAAAAAGGAATCATGCTGAAACTTGACAGTGCTGATTTCTTGGAAAACATCGATAAACTGCGTATCAGCTTATTACCTTATGGATTTCAGTTATTAAAAGAAGAACGTGAAGTAGATAAAATCGTATTTTCTGAAATCGGAAAGGGAACGGTTATTAAAGTAAAAGAACAAGCGGAACTCAAAAGAGAAAAATTTGCTCAAAATGGATTCAGTCATGCAACAGAACAGGAAAACAGAGAATTTCTGGAAAGAAACAAGTTGAGACCTGAAATCATAGTCCTTCCATCAGGATTGCAATATAAAATAATAAAAGCGGGTAATGGGAAAAAACCTAATTTGAATAGCAATGTAAAGATTCACTATATCAGTAGAGAAGTTAATGGCAAAATATTCGATAGTTCATATACCTTGGGGATTCCTTCTTTAGTAGAGTTAGAAAATTGTCCTGATAGTTGGAAGGAAGCTCTTCAATTAATGTCAACAGGAGCAAAGTGGATTATCTATTCACCTGCTAAAATGGCTTACGGAGACCACACAAATGGTGGAAAAATACCCCCCAACAGTCCAGCTATCTTTGAAATCGAATTACTTCAAATCTTAAACTGAAATCATGAAATCAATAATTTTCTATAAATTATCAATAATTATCTATCTATTATTTATTTATTCCACATTATCTGCGCAAATTACCGATGTAAAACAAAACTGGCAAAACCTTGATTTGAAAAAAGACGGTGTTTTTGGTATCAGCACTGAAAAAGCAAATAGCTTATTATTAAATGGAAAAAAACGAATTTCTGTAATCGTTGCTGTAATAGATGGTGGTGTAGATATTGATCATGAAGATTTAACACAAAATATTTGGAAAAACCCAAACGAAATCCCAAATAATGGCAAAGATGATGACAAAAATGGGTTTATTGATGATGTTCATGGATGGAATTTCATGGGATCAACTAAAGGAAGTTTTCATACTGACAATATCGATCTTGTAAGAGAACTACGTACAGAAAGAAAAATAAATCCAAACTCAATCAAAGCCAGAAAATTACAAGCAGATCTGAATAGTATACGAATACCAATGCAGAATATTTACTTGGAACTTCATGAAAAAAGGCAAATATTAAACACAATTGTGAATAATATAGGTAAAATTACTCCCTCATTGGATGATTTTAAACATTATCATTATAAGAATGAGCAGGAGGCTTTTACCCTGTATTGGATAGTACAAGAATTAAAAAAGGATGCTGAGTTTTTGAAAAAATTTGAGGATCGATATGGCAATTATAACTCTCAGGTAAACTACTGGACGAATTTGGATTATGATCCGCGTGGAAATAATCCTGAATATCAAAACAAAGGATATGGAAATCCTGATGTAAAAGGTACCGGACCCGATCATGGAACATTTGTAACAGGTATACTTGCCGGAGAGAGAGAAAACGGAAAGGGAATGGATGGAGTGGCCGATCAAGTTCGAGTTATGGTTTTACGCACAGTACCTGCTGGCGATTACTTGGATTTAGATATGGCTAATGCGATACGTTACGCTACGGATAATGGAGCGAAGATTATAAATATAAGTATAAATAAACCAACTTCCACCCACAGAAAGCTTGTAGATGAAGCTGTAAAATATGCGATATCAAAAGATGTCCTGATTATTCACGGTGCAGGTAATGAAGGAAAAAGGATGGATTCCTTAACCAACTTCCCTTCAAAGATTTATGAAAACGGAGGGCAGGCCACGGCCTGGTTGGAGGTAGGGGCTTCATCTTCTAAGGACGACCAGAGTTTACTTGCCTGGTTTTCTAATTATGGTAAAATGGTGGATGTATCTGCCCCAGGTGTATCCATCTATTCTACTTTTCCAAACAATAAATATGGTATACAAAGCGGAACTAGCATGTCAACCCCTGTTGTAGCAGGCTTGGCAGCAATTATACGCTCGTATTATCCATCATTAACGGCAACTCATGTCAAGGACATTATTATGAAATCAGTAGAAAGAGTAAGTCATTCTGTTCGTTTAACTAATGGAACTTCCATCCCCTTTTCTGAAGTTTGTTCATCGGGTGGGATAATCAACGCATTTAAAGCATTATCTTTGGCTGAAGAAATGAAGAGCGACTATGTATTAAAAAAATAGGGTATGTAAAATAAACTTTGTCAGGGCATTGATTCATAAGGATTGATGCTTTGTTCATTTTAATTCAAAAAACATCATTCGATCAGGAACCCAAATTAGCATGCTTCTGATCAGTTATTCCCCAATTACTTAAAGGCATAATTCATTTCTGGCTGATGTTATTATAAGCGAGGTATATGACTTTAATAGTGCCATATCAGATGTAAATGCACCTTTAGTTTTGGTTACCTTACGCCCTAATCCCTCAATTATATTGGTGGTATAAATTAGTCTACGTATATCAGAATCATAACGAAAATAGCTTGTCAATTTTAGCCAATTGTTTCTCTAGGATTTGATCACTTTTTCATACTTTTTGTCTCATTTAGCTTCCAGATCGTCCTACCGGAGTTCGGCTTGCTCAAGTGTATCAGCTGTATAGATGGGCTTAAGATGTGCCATGAATGTTTTTTGATCTTTGGAGGTTACGCATTTTTGTAATCGGTAAATAATAATGCAGCATTTTTGGTAATTAAGAGTGGTTCTTCGCCAATTTTGATGCAATCATCCCATTACTGAAAGACAAACCTTCCGTCTAAGCAATTGAAATCCGCATCTACCATACATCTCACGCTTTTTGTTTTTCAACCTGTTTACACATCCTTCGACTAACCCGTTAGTCCAGTTGTGAATGATGGCATTTTTCACGGCCAGAATGTCTTTCTTTAATCCATTACAAAAGTGATCTATTTTTTTCCTACCCATTAATTGAACTTCTTTTATCCACACATCTAATTGTTCGGGGCATCCTCCTTTCAAAATTGTCCTAAAGTCGATGTAAGCCTTACGAATGCTAGCCAGAATAGGAACTTTATCTACCATTTCATCCACAATTTCTTTTTCCTTTGAGCACTCGCCCGTCTCTTTTGAAACGCCATAACCCGGATTCGTTATAAATATCGCTAGCTTTTTTAAAGGAGGAATATAGTTGATCCAAATGCTAGGTTTTTTAATTTCTAATGGTTGAAGGCATGCCCTGTTCCATTTGTGCTGATAAGCAGGGAACTTTATTGTAAACCACCTAGTAAAAGAACGCTCACAACAATTCAAGCCGAGATCCTTAAGCGACTTAAACATGGCTGTAGGATTGATTTCCAAATTAATCATGTGGTTGACTTGGTTCATATACTTATTGTAATTTACACGTGTTTCCCTTTTGATCGATGGTAATGATGATGTCAAATATTTTTTCACCGTACGCCAGTTCATTTGCATTCTCCGGGCAATGTCAGTTAGATTGTGTCCATCTTTTTTTAACTTTACCATTAACTGAAACTTCTCTTGTCTTTCAGTCATGTATAAAGAAATACCTGGCTCACTAATTGGACCAACGACATCATCAGCATCCACACCCGCTGTGTTGGACGAAATTATCTTTACATCAGCGGAAAGATTTTTTGCAATCTGCTTCAAATGGCCGTATTCGAGTCTGATTTCTTCGTGGATAGCATCACCAAGATTCTTTACCAAGTGAAATCTATCAGCGATTTGTTTTGCTGCAGGTATTGATTTTGTAATTGCACTTGCATAAGATGTCGCTCTATCCCTAGTTACATATTTAACCTCTTGATGAGTTGAAAACCAATCTATAACATCATTTGAATCCCTGCTATTCAGAAGATCAATGGTGCGTCCAGTTTCTGCATTAACGAGGATCGATCCATAGTTCATTCCTTTTCGTTTTGCCCAATCATCTATGCCCACACACAACAGATTATCATGTACAGGCATGATCATAGACTTAATTAACCTGAGGCAAGTATTGTTACTGACGGGAACTTGCATCAGTTTAGAAAAGTAAGCGCCTTTGTTTGAAGATATCTCAATAAGGATCGACCTTAAATACCCTGTGGCTCTTTCAGTCCGTCTAGAATATGGCTTAGTAATATCATTGCAACGTTCTGAAAATATCAGCTTAAGGCATTTGAGGTTTTTACATGCGAAGCGGCGTATCTTAAGGATGATAAAAACCTTATTATCGACCATAGGAAGGTCTATTAGAGTTCTGAAATATAATGATCGTACAGTATGGCTATTCTTCAAGCACATGGGACATTGGGCATGCTTTCCGGGTCTTTGGGCAAATAGCCGAATTATCGATGTTTGTATTTCTGACCGGTATATTTCGATCTTGCAGTCAGCATAAAATAAGGCTGCAAGATTTTGGTGAAGTGTGTGAGGTAAAATCAAGGTTAAATATCTGTTATTCAGTCCTTTAATTTACAGAAAAATCAGATGTAAAACAAGAGAAAATTACGATAAACATGCTGACTTACAAGTGTTTATCTATGAATTCGAAATTCATGTCATTGCATCAAAATTGGCGAAGAACCGTCCTTATTTGCCGATTTTGCTGCACTATTACTTACCGACTATAATTTTAAGCTATTTCGAATTTGGTGGACTATAAAGGGTTTGATTTTTGCTTGAGGGAACTGTACCAATGGCAACAGAAATCCCTTTTAGGTTATCGATACAGGCAATCAGAATGTTTTTTACATCGCTTTTCTATAAATTGGTTAATACCGTGAGCCAGAAATTTGTTCCCTTGATTTATGAAACATAGATCCCTAGTAGGGTATTATAACCATGGCGGTCTATTCCAATAATATTGTAGACTGCATTAGAAATCATGCGATGGTCCTCTTTTACGTTATAGTTCATCACATCCAACCAAACAATGGTATACAAATCTTCCAATGGTCTTGATTGCCTTTTTCTTCGCCTCAGGAATAATCTTATCTGTAATGGCTGATAAAGTGGCGTGACTGATATCAGTATCGTACATATCCTTGATATGTTTGGCCGAACGCAATTGCTCTAGGGTTTTTTACTTCATTTGCTCATACTCGATCTGGTCATCTTTTTTATTGTATAAACTGCGTCTCTAAGTTAAAATTAACAATTTGACTATTTGACAAAGTCTATTTTACACCCTCAAAATAGGCGTATTCACAGTATCTACTATTTTGTTTAATCTTATTTTCAACTTTATTATTGGTTATAAATAAGGTTAAACATTCATATGACAGACTGATTATTACTGATCAATTGCCACCCATCTCCTAAACGTGGTTTCCATTTTTTATAAAAATAATGACCTCCCTTTTCTGTTAATTCATCAATTCTTTCTTCACTTTGTTTATTAAGAGTTACATTTTCGAGATGATCTACAATTGACGATGTAACCAAAGCATGCCTTAATTTTAATACACCTAATGTATTTGCATAGTCGTTATCTGCGCACCAAAACAAATAATTCTCATCCAATTTCCCAATTAAACGAAAAATATCTCTTTTGAGAAATATACACCAACCTGAGACTTCAAATCTAATACGATAGCCATATATTATTCCATTATTAAGTTCAATCCCCATCTTTGGATGATGAATAGAACAAACAGGAGACGCGCTACTAATATATCGATCCTCATAAAATGCGTTTAATATCTCTGTCGCCCAGAATGGGTGAAATACGAGGTCATTATTACATAAGCATATAAATGAAGCATAAGTTACCGAAATTCCAATATTCATATACTTATGGTAGCCGAAGGCTTGTTCAGGATAAATGGTATGACTATTCGGATATTGATAAGGCTTGATTGATTTTTCTGACTCAATTACAACAACATTAAATTTTATTTGATCTGGTGCCTCTGAAATCATTAAAGAATTAAGACAATTTAATGTGGTATTTTTCAATTCCTCATTTTGTGCATAACTCAATATTATTATATCTATTTCTGTCATTTTATCATTAATTTTTAATCAATACAATTTACTCAAAAATGTATAGCATAGAGATTTAATTTATCTTTTGATACAAATGTCCATCTCAATTTTTTGTGTCATAGGACCATTTTGGTGGTGGATAAATTAATTAATTTTATAAAGCCCAATCTGGAGGTTCCGAAAATCCAAGAACAGAGTAGGAAAGATTTTAATCTTAATAAGATGCCATGGTATAAATTTATAAATAATGAACTCGATATTATTAATCCGGACAACTATGAAATTTTAGAGACTGTGCCAGATTGTGTAGATGGTCCGTATTTATGTGCTATTTTTGCAGATGAAATTCCAGATGACCCTGAAAGAAGACCAGATATAGAAGGCACACCTGGTTTATTGATCTATATTATCAGAGCTCTTACGAGAAAAAAAGGTCAGCCATCAAATACCTTTCCTCCTGTTCCTCTTGAGGTACGAATGTCAGTAGAGCCTGCAAATGGCGTTACAAAAATAAACTAATATTAAATTCATTACTTTTATCATGCAACAACCACTTGTATCCTGTATCATGCCAACTGCAAACAGGCAACAATATGTGCCTTTGGCAGTAGATTATTTCTTAAACCAGGATTTCAGAGATGCTGAACTAGTCATTATTGATGATGGTAGAGAATCTGTTGCCCCCTTACTTCCTGTGCACAGAAGGCTTAAATACGTGTATACTTCTCCACTTGGATCAATTGGCTCAAAACGAAATATTGCTTGTGAAAAAGCTGCAGGTAAAATAATTATGCATTGGGATGACGATGATTGGTATGCTCAGGATTGGATTAGCAAACAATTGCATGCAATTGAAAAATCCCCATGGGCAGATATTTGTGGCTTAAATGAAGTTTTGTTTTTCTCTCCTATGGTAAATAGATATTGGAAATATTCCGACAAGAGTATTGATAGACCTTGGATATGTGGCGCTACAATGACGTATCGCAAAACTTTCTGGAAAAAACACCCATTCAAAGACATACAAGTGGGTGAAGACTATGATTACATCTGGAATAAAGGTGCAAAATTGTGTGCACACGATTATACAGAAGGGTTTTATGCAATATTACATGCAAGAAATACAACAATAAAACCATTTGAGGAGTCCAGACACAAAAAAAATGGAGTCCAGTGGATGGAAGTACAGTATGAAGGAAAAACTATCCACTGATAAAAAAAATACAAATTTTATTGGGACATAACTCCAATGAAAAAAGTATACGAGTACCTAACTTAGTAAAATGGTAATGATCGCAACAATCCTTTATTACTATAGGGAGAAGCCGAAAACCCTATCAAGAGTAGGCATAAATTAAAGTTTTCTGATATCTTTTGATCTATAAAGATATTGAAATATTATGGCAAGATCCTGGTTTGTATATATTCTAACTACTCCAACAGACAGACTGATATCGTCGAATTATGTTGCTATTCCAAATGATCCTAGTTGTCTAGGAACACCAAATAACGTTTGTGCAGTTTATGCAACTGTTTCGTCAACTCAGCCAGTTTTAACTACTAATCTTAATACATATTTAACTGCTGCAGGTATTTCACCATTTCAGGCTCAGCCAGCAGGGAATGTCAAAAGATATGTGTATACTAGACCTTCCTAGAATAAGATATAATAAGATACCTGCGGAAAAATTACCGCAGGTATCTTACACACACCACATAAACAACTATAATACAAATACTTACACACAAATCATAATCCTATTTCATCAAGTATCAGTAGATCTGGTTTGAGATATTTCTGGATGGTATACCGGTAAGATCCGTCTGCTCTAGATGAATAGAGTTTTTCCATCATTTCGTTTGTGCCATAAAATGGAAAGTCCAGAAATTTGGAGCCTGTGAAGAATTTTGTGTAAATGGTCAACCGTACTGAATTTAAAGGAGACATCTATTTTCAAATATAATACTAAACTGGTTAATAATCTTACCCCAATCCCTCACCGGCATTGTCCATTTTTTCTGGATGTTCATCACCGATAAATAGACGGCCTTTAGGGCAGCCTGGTCGTCAGGAAACAGTTTTTTGTTAGTTATCAACAAAAAGTCACCACCTGTTCTCATTAAAATGTTGCCACCTTACATTGAAGGTTTAACTTGTCAGGTAAAATCTAAACCTGACTCAGATGTATCAAGTGGCTATGTACTATACTGTCAAAACACTATTATCCCAAGGTAAATCTATTAGAGAGATTTCAAGGGAATTGGGGATGTGTCGGAGAACAATCTCCAAAATAAAGACTGCCTTGGACAACGGGCATGATCATCCACCAGAACAGATCAGAAGCAAGTCCTTAGATGGTTATAAAGATTTGATTAATGAATATTATGAGCAAGGGCTCACTGCCTTACTCATACACAGACGGCTTGTTCAGGAGAATGCCCTCAACATTTCTTATCCCAGTGTTGCCCGTTGGATAGAAAGACTAAAAAAACGAGAAGTATATCTTCCTTTACATAGTAAGCCTGGTGAGGAATCTCAAGTTGACTTTGGATATATGGGTACATTCCAGCGACATGGTAGGCCTGTTAAAGTTTGGGTGTTTGCCATGATTCTTTCTCATAGCCGTTATTCTTACTATCAATTGGTCACTACTCAGAAGATTGCTACTTTCATTGAGTGTCATTATAAGGCTTTTGAATATTTTGGTGGAGTAGCAAGGACCGTGAAACTGGATAATTTGAAAGCAGGTGTGATTACTCCAGATTTTTATGAGCCAGTTTTACAAGAGCAATATGCCGGTTTTCTATCCTATTATAATAGTGCTCCTATTACTTGCCGGGTACGCAGACCAGAAGATAAAGGGAAAGTTGAATCAGCCATAAAATATGTAAAAAACAACTTTCTAAAGAACTTTCGGGGATCAGACTATGATAAATTAGTCTGTGAACTTAAGGTATGAAACGAAGAAATTTGTAATAAACGCATCCATGGCACTACCAGAAAGGTGCCGGAAATTATTTTTTCAAGTATTGAAAAACAAGCGTTGTCGCCATTGCCGCTAAAGCGCTATCAGATCATGGATATTTCCACACGTAAAGTCAGTCGGATGGCACATATAAGTTATCGCCATAACTACTATTCGGTTCCAGCAAAGTATGCAGGCATGCAAGTCAGACTGGAAAGCAATGGAACGCTGCTAAGGATATATTCTGGCCAATCGAAGATTGCACTTCACGCTATCAGTCATGCAATGGGGCTTTACATTTCTCAGGAAGAACATAAGCCACAGGAAAAGAGGAATATTAGCAGGGAAGAGTATTACCAGCGAATGTCTGCAATCGGTCCTTATGCTATTGAAGTATTTATGCAACTACAAGAGAAGATACCTACGCACTGGCACGCCATGACTAAAGGGATACTTAATCTGAAAAAGACTTATAGCACCCAGATTATTAATAGCGCATGTAAAAGAGCATTGCAATTCAATGCTTAGGCTATCAGCACATTAAAAGAATATGTGAATCAGGACTTTACCTGCAGGATGAATTGCCTGAAAACAATCTGATCCAAAGTGGAGGTTTCGGACATGATCTCAGTGTATATGATAAACTCAAACATTATCAATTATAATAATATGGAAGCTTTAAAAACACAATTAAGATCCCTGAAGCTCTCTTCAATGGTAGATGGGCTGGAATTACGTAACAAACATGCTTTGGAAAACCAGATTAGTTACCTGGAGTTTTTAGAGCTGCTTGTGGAGGATGAAATCGTGAGACGACAAACTAATGGGTATCACACAAGATTAAGAGAGTCAAAATTACATTCTCAAAAGGTTTTGGATACTTATGACTTTTCCTTTCAACCTGAACTTGATAAAAGAATGATCCATGAGCTTGCCTCCTGCAGGTTTGTTGACCAAAAAAACAATATCATATTCATGGGTAAACCTGGTGTTGGCAAAACACATCTGGCCAATGCAATTGGGCTGGAGGCAGTAAAAAAAGGAAAGAAAGTTCTATTTGTGCATACTAACGAAATGATGGAAAAACTTTATTCATCCCGGGCCGATGGATCCTATCGATACACTATGCAGAAGTATCTTAAGCCTGATCTACTCATACTTGATGAGTTGGGCTTCAAAAAGATGCCACAATATGGAATGGACGATTTCTTTGAAATTATCAGGCAACGATATGAGACTGGATCTCTCATTGTAACTACCAATAGGAACTTTGAGGACTGGGGGACGCTTTTTGGTGATAAAGTGATGGCATCAGCAATTATCGACAGGATCGTACACCATGCCGTAATTGTTAAAGTAACCGGATCCAGTTATCGTGTTAAAAACCTTCTTGAAATACAGGAAATCTTTCAAAATGAAGAAAAACAACCTGCAAGAAGAGGTCGGCCGAGAAAAGAAGATGAACAAAATGATTCTCGAGATCAAGATGTTAACTTTGAAAATGAATGATTTATTGTAATTTTAGGTGGCAACATTTTAATGAGAATTGGTGGCAACATTCTGATGATAAGTAACAGTTTTTTAGCCTTCGTGAATTTCCTTATGCCACTGTTCAGGCTTTCAATTACATTGGTTGTATAGATGATTTTACGGATCTCCAGAGGAAAGTCGAAATAGCTGGTGAGCTCATCCCAATTATTTTCCCAGCTCAGGATGGCGTAGCCATATTTGCTTTTCCACTTGGCTGTAAAATCGTCCAGGGCTGCTCTGGCGGCATCTTTATTCACTGCAGCATAGATTACCTTTAAATCGGCAGAGAACTCCTTGCGCTCTTTCCAGACCACATATTTACAGCTATTACGAATCTGGTGTACAACACAAAGCTGGGTTATAGTTTGTGGGAACACCTCAGCAATGGCCTTGGTGAAGCCAGTCAAGTTATCTGTACATGCAATCAGGATGTCGTTTACACCACGTGCACGCAAATCTGTGAGCACGCTGAGCCAGAATGATGCACTCTCAGTTTCGTTGATCCACATGCCCAAAATCTCTTTTAACCCGTCATTCTTTAAGCCAATGACCAGATAAATGCATTTGCTTACCACCTTGCCGTTGTGGCGTACCTTGAACTGGATTCCATCCATCCAGCAGGTAAAATAAACAGGTTCCAGAGGACGGGACTGCCACTCCTTGATCATATCCAAAACCCTGCTGGTAACGGTAGAAACTGTACTTTCAGATATCTCAACACCATACATTTCACGGATCTGATCTTCGATATCACGGGTGCTCATCCCACGTGAATACATACCAATGATGCTTTGCTCGATCTGCTCGCTCATACGCTGATGCTTGGGGATCAGCCTGGGTTCGAAGCTGGCATTGCGGTCACGTGGAATTGATAATACCACATCGCCCAGAGTTTCACTCTTCACCTTTTTACTGCTAAAACCATTACGGGAGTTGCCGCTGCCGCGGCCTTCCGGAGCATGTTTCTCATATCCCAGGTGCTCATCGAGCTCTCCCTGGAGCATTTCATTGACTCCTTGTTTGAACATTTCCTGAAAGAATTCCTGAAACTGTTCCTTGGACTTAAACTGCTTGAAAAAGTCCTTTGGTAAACCTAAATTGTTCTCTTCCATATGACTGTACTTAAAGTTCTGATTTTCTTCCCTTAAATACAATACGTTTTACCCGACCTATTTATCGTTTACACAAAATTCAAGACACTACCGAAATTTGCGGTTAATTACATTCATCATCAACTGATTGAATGGGGAATCACCTTTTGACCTAAAATAATATCTGCTGCGATGCAAGCCCATCAGCTTACTTTGGCCCACTATGGTTAGTCCATCATATTCAGGGGAAATCAGCCCATGCCTTCCTATATGACTCATTTCCAAAATACTTTTTTTTAGGAAATCAACCTGGATTTGTAGTTAACCAATCTTAGAATATAATTCCTTTTCTCTAGACTTATCTTGCTCTGGTGCTTTCTCCAGAAACTCCCGCTTACAGGAAGTAATCTACGTGGGTGAACACTGTATTTGACGCAAGTTTCTGCAAAGTACTTGCCTCCCTGATCGCTTCAATAGCAACTTTCGCCTTGAAACTTGGGCCGAATTTTTTACGCTCTTTTTTCATTTTAATTCGTATTCCATCAGCTTGCAAGTAATGTATTTAGATAAAACATAGCATGTATGGCATTTCTGTTCTAGGATAACTCCACAACATATGGATGAAGATTATGACACTTTAATTATAACAAATCAAATAACTCCCAGTCTGTTAAAGTTAAAACAAACTGAGAGCCTTACATAGTACCCAATTTATTATGTAAATTAATACAATATGCAATTAATTGTCTCTTGAATGCATTTGCTAAACTGATTAATTCAAGCTAATTCTTCATCATTGAGCCCGAGTGAGAACATATTTTGGTCCCTGTGGCTGAGGCAAATAAGGGGGTACACCAGCAGCGTTCAAATAGGCTTGTAGATTAGCCGTTAACACAGGTTGAGTACCTGACACCGTCGCAAAAACAGCACAGATATTAACTGGAGTACCAGGACAAAGTGGTGTGCCAGCGATAGCAACATAATTTGAAGCAATTAGCCTATCTGTTGGAGTAGTTTTAAGATAATAAAACCAAGATCTTGCCATAATATTTCAATATCTTTATAAATCAAAAGACATCAGAAAACTTTAATTTACACCTACTCTAAATGGTTTTCGGTTTCCCCATTTCATTTTACACTTATCTTTATTCAATTTGATACTAGTTATAGTTTACTGAACAACATTAAAACTCATTGAGGTCTTGTATAAACATATTTTTTTGGAAAACCAACCGGCTGGTTTTGATAAGGAGGAGTACCTCCTCCTGTCAGATAGCCCATAAGATTTGCCGTTAAAACAGGTTGTGTAACGGAAAGTGTTGCAAATATTGCACATATATTGACAGGATTTACTGGGGAACATCCTGGAAAACTGACAAGTGCAACATAATTTGAACTAACCAACCTATCAGTTGGTGTAGTTTTAATATAAGTGAACCAATATCTGGCCATAATATTTCAATGTCTTTATATATCAAAAAACATTATAAAACTTTAATTAATACCTACTCTATAAGGTTTTCAGCTTCCCCTTTTTTATAACAGATTTTTTTGCTAAATTTTGTCACTAAATTATTAGATTATCTATAAACATACATTTTCGCTGTTCCCTTTTCCCTATTATGACATTTTACTCCATATTTTTTATTGATATAGGGTCAGAACATATTCCACAAAGAATTCAACTACCTGATCCTCAAATGTTAGCAGACCAGCAGTGTGGCCAAGTAAACTGATAAATTCGCCGTTAAAACAGGTTGGGTAGCTGCTATGGTAGCAAACACAGCACAGATGTTGACTGGATTATCAGAGCACAGAGGAGTACCAGGAATATCAACGTAATTTGAAGCAATTAATCGATCGCCTGGGGTATTTAGATAGTATTCAAATCAAGACATTGCAATAATAATTGATATCTTTATAAATCAAAAAACATCAGAAAAATTTAAATCACACCTACTCTTGAAGGTTTTCGGCATCCCCGTTTTAGCTATATTCATTTCGGTGATCAAAATTTAATTGACCAAAACCTAATATAGATCCTATAGAGATTAGTGCTAGAAGTAGTTTTATAAAGCTATATAACTAAATGACAACAGTATGAATGGAAAGATCAGTGAAGAATGTTTATTTATTTTACCCCTTATTAGTTGAGAGTTTCAATTATTATATGAAAGTTATCAGGGACCAGTATATACATATTTTTTAACTTGCCCTGACGGTTGTGGTTGAAATGGAAATATACCAGCCGCGCTAAGATAAGTGTTAAGGTTAGGCGTTAAAACTGGTTGAGTAGCGGATATTGTCGCGTATACCAAACAAATATTCTTAGGTATACCTGCACAATTAGTATGCCCACTAATAGCAATATAATTGGATGCTATTAATCTGTCAACTGGTGTAGTTTTAATATAAATAAACAAGACCTAGCCATATTATTTAGATGCCTTTTATGGATCAAAAAACATCACAAAACCTTAATTCACACCTACTCTTGAAGGTTTTCGGCTTCCCCTATGATTATTCCACCAAGTCTCTATCCTTGAATTATAAGTCATCCATTTATTCTGTTTGTAATTATAATGCTAAAATAAGACGAACCAAGAAATATTGAAATAGTAGATGACACAACATTATGAAAGCAAATAATCTGTGTCACCTGACTAATGTAAAGCCGATGTATATCCTGAAATTGTTTAGAAAACTTTTAATACAAAAGACGAATTCTCAAACTCACGACTTATGAGATCCAAAACTATTTCAAAGGATATGCATCCTCAACAAAATTGGACAGCAAATTGGATTAATTGTGCAAATGCTGATCCAAACCAATATGGCATTTACCATCTCAGAAAAAAGTTCAATCTCAGATCCACTTATAAAAACTATATAGTCCATATCTCAGCCGACAACCGTTACAAATTATTTGTTAACGGCATACCCGTTTGTTCAGGACCAATACGGAGTGATCATGAGAATTGGTGGTATGATAATTTGGATATTGCACCATATCTTTTGAAAGGTGATAATATAGTCGCCGCGCAAGTTTGGAATATGGGTCAATATGCATCAGGTACACAAATATCTATACAAACAGCATTTTTGTTGCAAGGAAGCGGAAGCAAAATACTTGATACTGATACCAGCTGGAAAATAATAAAATCTGTTGCTTATACAGCTTGTTCGATAAATAATAGAGAACGGCTTGCTGCATATATGGTAATCGACCCAGGTGATGAGGTAGATGGCAATAAGTTCCTATGGAACTGGGAGAAAATCAACTATGATGATAGTAAATGGGATAATGCTCAAATCATTTATGTTGGATCAAGTGTAGGTCATAGTGATGCAGGACAATGGAAACTTAAACCCAGAAATATACCTATTTTCAGAGAGGAAAACATACATTTTAAGGAGATTCGCAGTGCAGAGGGTATAAAAGAAAGCCAATGGTTTAATGAGAATAGTGGAAAGTTGAATCCCATTTATATTCCAGCTTTTTCGACAGTACGGATATTATTCGATCAAACCTTTCATATTGTAGCCTACCCGGAGCTGTATCTAAGCAAAGGCAAGCACGCAAAAATCCAATTGACTTATGCAGAATCATTGTTCGATGAATATGGTAATAAAAATAATCGTGATGAAGTTGACGGAAAATATCTGATAGGTAATTATGATATTTTTATTAGTGATGGAGGAGAAAACAGAATGTTCCGTCCACTTTCTATTCGAGCTTATCGTTATGTACAATTGGAGATTTGGACAAAAGATTATCCATTGATTATAAATGATCTATTTGGAGTGAGGACTGGTTACCCGATGAAATTAAATGCTGAATTTAATTCCAATGATGAGTCCATAAAGCACATCTGGAGTGTCAGCTGGCGTACTTTAATGAATTGTACGGGAGAAGGATTTTATGACACCCCTTACTATGAGCAGCTTCAATATACCGCAGATAGCAGGATTCAGGCTTTAGCCATGTTATATACTTCTGGAGATGACCGCTTGATGCGTAAATGTATAATGGACTTCTATAATTCACGCACTACCGATGGACTAACTCAAAGCCGTTATCCAAGTAAGAAATTTCAGGTAATTCCAGCATTTTCCTTATTCTGGATTTCAATGATTTATGATTATTGGATGTATAGAAAGGATGACGATTTTATACAGCAATTTCTTCCGAGAATAAATAAGATTTTGTCGTGGTTCGAGCTCCATATGGATCAACAAAAAAAAATGTTAGGTCCATTACCATATTGGAATTTTGTGGATTGGGATAATTTTAACAGCTGGGGTACAGCCCCCGGCACTGAGGAAGGAAGTTCGTCGATTATTTCTTTACACCTTGCATATACCCTCGATCAGGCAATAGAATTGTTTACAGCATTCAATGAGAGCAAGAAAGCGATGTATTATAAAAAAATGACAAGAGATCTGAAAAGAAACACCTATTTGCATTGTTTTGATGAAGAAAAGGGCTTACTTGCTGATACGCCAAAAAAAAACTCTTATAGTCAGCATGCAAACATATGGGCCATACTAAGTGATGCTGTAAAAGGTACCTCAGCACAAATACTAATATGCAATTTACTAATTGACAATTCAATTGGACGGGTTACCTATTTCTACCGATTCTATCTGAATCAGGCACTTAAAAAAGCAAAAATGGCAGATTTATATTACAGCCTTCTTACCCCTTGGCGTGAGATGCTCAAACTCGGACTCACGACCTTTGCAGAAAAGCCAGAACCTACCCGCTCCGATTGTCACGGTTGGAGCGCAAGCCCAAGCTATGATTTTCTCGCTACCATTTTAGGAATAATGCCTGGATCTCCCGGTTTTGCTACTGTAATTATTCAGCCAGCTCTTGGAGAACTCACTAAAGCAAGCGGACGTATTCCTCATCCCCAAGGATTTATAAGTGTATCTTTTAAAAGAAAAAAAGAAAATAGATTATTATCTTCAATAACCCTTCCTGAAAATCTTACCGGAACCTTGATATGGAAAGGAAAAAAAATCCAATTGACCCCAGGTAAACAGCATTACGAATGTTAAACTAGATTATTTACTTCCACAAATCTAAATCCTTTAAATGAATAAAGAATCGTTCCAGTTCATTATAGATCTTAGCGTAAAGGGTAGAACCATTACCATCAAAATGTAGCAGTGCGAATATGATATAAAATGGATATAATGAGATCGTAAAAAGAGCCATTGTTATTTCACCAACTGCAGGATATTGTGTAAATTAATGCTATTGTAAGTCTTAAAGATCACAACTAAACAAAGGGGGGAGCCGAAAACCCTTTAAAGAGTAGGTATAAAATTAAAGTTTTCCGATGTCTTTTGATGTATAAAGACATTAAAATGTTATGGCGCGATCTTGGTTCACATATAACAAAACCACCCCAACAGACCGATTGATTGGTTCTAATTATGTAGCAATTATGGGCACACCAGATTGCGCAAAACCAGACCCTGTTAATATTTGTGCAGTTTTTGCAACTGTATCAGCAACTCAACCAGTTTTAACTCCAAACCTTATAAGCTATCTAAACGCAGCCGCTGTGTATCCTCATAACGACCAACCTGTTGCAGGAGCAACAAAGTTTGTTTTAACGAGGAAGCAATGAGGTGCTTTATTTTATGGGTCTATGATAAATGGAATATTTATCTTCATTTTTAAGGTTACTAGACATATTTCCAAAATATTGAAGAGACATACTTATAATTTATGCTGACTAATCTTAATAAATTAAATAGTCAAAATTACAACTCACTTCCAAAAAAGAATAATAATTTGATCGATGTTTTCACAACTGGCTTAAAATATAATTAGTTTAATATTCAATGAAACATATAAATAAGGGGGATGCCGAAAACCCTTTCAAGAGTAGGCATCAATTTAAAGTTTTGTGATGTCTTTTGATGTATAAAGACGTTAAAATATTATGGCAAGCTCTTGGTTCACATATAACAAAAATACCCCAATAGATCGATTAGTTGGTTCTAACTACACTGCAGTTATGGGCAATCCAGATTGCCCAACACCTAACCCTGTTAATATTTGTGCAGTCTTTGCAACTATATCGGCAACTCAACCTGTTTTAACTCCAAACCTCATAAGTTACTTAAATGCAGCTTCAGTATATCCTCATCTTAATCAGCCTACTGGAGCAGCAGCAAAGTTTGTATTGACAAGGCAACAATAAACCTTTCTTCTCTAGGATTTGTAACAACTGTACTATTCACATACATACCAAATAAAAGAATAAATTTTTGATTTCCTTTTTCCAATCTCGCATAATTAAATAGGATATTAATTATGCGAAATTGGAAAAATATTCACTTAAGTATTTAGATTATTTTTGTGTTTTTTTCTCTGAGATCAGAAACTGATTGTATATCTTTTAAAAAGACACCTAATTTATATAAGAAATAATATACAAAGATGCGATGATCAAAGAGTAAATCAATTAGTAATAATGAACAAAACTTCTAATTAGAACATCAATACTTTTGAAAATAAAAAAAACGAAAAAATTATATAATATTTATTAAACTAAGGGCGAGGCCGAAAACCCTAAACAGAGTAGGCATGGATTTAAAGTTTTCTGATATTTTTTGATAGATAAAGATATTTAAAAATATGGCAAGATCATGGTTTTGTTACAATAACTCAACTCCTGCAGATAGACTTACAAGTAGTAATTATACTGCAGTCCCCTCATTAGCCTTTTGCGGCTGTGGTGGTTTTCCGAACAATATTTGTGCAGTATACGCAACAATATCGTCCACTCAGCCTGTTATAACGCTTAGGCTTAGAGAATATTTAGTTGCCGGAGGAGTATTTCCTTTTCTTCCTCAACCAATTCTTCCAGGAACAAAAAAGTATGTCTATACCAGACCCAACTAACAGTTTAACAACCTAAATCATAATTTCTGATGACTTTATTTGTAAAAATTCCCTTTATTCAGATGTTAGACGTTATGAACTGTAAGTAAAAGGGTGTCAGGTCTGACACTGGCACCCCAATTACTTGGTGATAGTTAATATCAATTGTTCTTCCCTTTTTCAATTTCTTCATCAATTGCCCGCTGTAAAGCATCTTCAGATGCATAAGAATTAAAGAACCTGAAGACTGCTAAACCACCCCGCAGCTCGGGACAGTGGAGCTCATGAAATTTTAAGAACATATCGGTAAGCACCATACCTCTATCTACTTCAGAATTGTTTTCCATAGGAATTACTGTTTAATTACATATCAACTGTACACCTTTTTTTATATACAGTTGGGATAAACCAAACAATCTCCCATGTGGAGAACAAATATTTTTTTAAGGAAGTACAACAATCTTCCGTCCCTCTATTTTAAAACGGACGGATTCCGTCAATTCCAGCTTTTTCAATACCTGGGAAACATTACTGTACCGGGAAATAGATCCGCTGAACCGCAGCTGACTCTTCTTTGGATCAGTACTGACAATCTCCACATCATACCATCTTGATATTTTACGGAGAATATCTTCCAGCGTTTCATTGTTAAACATAAAATACCCGTTTTTCCAGGCGACAGCATCATCAGTATCGACATCCTGAACTTCAATCTCCTGCGCCCCCCTCCGTTCAACAAGGGAAGCCTGCTGTCCGGGTTTGATAATGACGGAACGTGTGGAATTGATCCCGTTCACTTTCACGCTGCCTTCCAGTAAGGTCGTTTTGGTATGATTCTCATTCGGATAAGCACTGATATTGAAATGGGTTCCCAATACGGTGACCTGCTGTTTCGCAGTCACCACTTTAAAAGGTTTCGCTTTATTTTTTGCCACTTCAAAGTAGGCCTCTCCTGATAGTTCAACACGACGGTCATTCCCCACAAAATTTACAGGGTAGCGCAATGAGGAAGCCGCATTGATCCAGACTTTCGTTCCATCCGGTAACACGACCTGGTATTGTCCACCATTACGAGTTTCAATGGTATTGTAAATCAATTCAGCAACTGTTGTCGCACTACTTGAATACACCAGCTGTCCACCTTTATTCATTTTCAGTTCCGTACCCTGCTGTTGGGCGATATTTCCTTTGGATGCATCCGTTAAATTGATCTTCGCACCATTGGACAAAGTAAGCACCGCATTGTTTCCACCCGGGTTAATATCCTGTACCACGGCCATTTTTGGATGGGTAAAAGGTTTTTGCAAAATCTCATAATTAAAATAATACACCGATGACAAAACCAGTGCAAGGGCAGCCGCAACATACCAGCCTAACCTGCGGTACAGCGGAACAGCTACAATTTCTTCCTTTGCGTTTTCTTCTTCTTCTTCTTCCGCCTTCCTGATTCTTTCATCGATACGCTCATGCATGAGTCGACCGATTTCCTCCCTTTCCTCTTCACTAAATTCTGAAAGTCCATCCGGACGCTGCGCAAATTCCTGGTAATAGTTCTCCAGGAACTCTATTTCATCTTCGGTTGCCACCCCATCCAGGTAGTCGCAAACAATATTGTATAATATTTCTCTATTCTCTGATTTCATATCTCTGTAGGCATTTGTATCCTAATAGTGTGTTAAAAAAACAGGTATCCTATTAAATTCCTGAAATGTTTACGTTTTGCTCTTTATTTTTGTTAAAATTGGCCGTATTTATCAGGCTACCAGGCCGCTGAACTAAGTATCGTTGTCATTTTTTTCATGAACTCCCTCAGGCTGTTATAGGAGGTCACCAACTGGTTCTGTACCGTCTTTTGGGAGATATTCAGCACCTCCCCGATTTCCTTGGTACTCATGTCCTCCCTGTATTTCAGCCGGAAGATTTCCCCCCTCTTTGTCGGTTGTTGTTTCAGCCAAATGTCAATACAACTCTTCATGTCTTTTTCATTTAACCGGGAATCAGCATTGACACTATAAAATGCCATATTTTCCATCGGCTCCTCAAAATCAGGATTACTCTTCTCCTTCCTGTAAATGGCAAATACCTGGTAACGTGTACACATCATGAGATAATTGCGCAGGTTGAGAATCTCCTTACTGTCTCTTTTTAACCAAAGGTCAGAAAAGATATCCTGTACCAACTCTTCAATTTGTTGCATGTTTTTTAACCGCTTGAAAGATTCTGCATGTAGCTTCCGCCAGTATCGCTCATATATCGCAACGAAAGCTGAACGGTCACCTGATTTCATTGCAATCAACAGTTCCTCATCGCTCCGTTCCTGGGCAGTGACTTGTTTTGGCATAAAAATAAAACAGTAAAATAGTTAATAAAAGGTCACCTACGGAATTTTGCATAAAGCAGATTTAATTAATTTATTCCTCAGAATTTTAGATGAAACCTCATTTTTTATTTTAAAATAAGCTAAAGGGTTTTAGCAATATCAAACAAAAGTTTTAAAAGGATAATTTTAGTAATTTGTAATTGATATAAATTATTTTTAACCACTTAACTTCCTTGTATGTAAGTTTTTATATAGTTTTGTTACCGCCAAATAGTAAACCTAAGTAAAAACAAAAAATATTAAAGAGATGAAATCTAAGCTTTTCTTTACCCTGAACGCGCTATTTCCAGGGACACCTGAAGGAAAACCCCATGTACCGGTAAACCCGGTATTGCTGAAAGAATCATGGCCTGCCAATTGGATTACCCATCCCGGGGGAGACCAGAAGGAATATGGTGTATACTTCTTCAGAAAAAAGTTTTACCTGAAAGCCAGGCCCAAATTATTCCATGTACATGTTTCAGCAGATAACCGCTACCGCCTGATGGTGAACGGTGTGCCCATTTGCAATGGTCCCGCCCGGGGCGACCTGTTCAACTGGTTTTTCGAAAGTGTGGATCTTGCCCCTTACCTGGTGGAAGGGCAGAATGTCATCGCCGCACAGGTTTGGAATATGGGGAAATATGCCCCGACTTCCCTGGTCTCCAACCAGACGGCATTTCTGTTGCAAGGGGATTCCATGGAGGAAGATATTGTGGATACGGACCAGGCCTGGAAAGTCTATAAATCACTGGCCCACCGCCCCTGCGCACTGGAAAATGCCCACCAGCGCCGCGGGTATACCGTAGTGGGGCCTGGTGACCAGGTGGATGCCAATTACTATCCATGGGGCTGGGAAGGCCTGGAGTATAAAGATGACAAATGGGAAAAGGCAGTGGTGATTGCCAGTGCTGTCCCTGCGGCTTGTTTGGAGAAAGGAAACCGTTGGCCATTGTCCCCGCGTACCGCTCCCCTGCTGGATGAAACGCTGATACGTTTTGTAGAGGTACGCCGTGTATATGGCCTGGAGGAAGAGGTGCCACGAACGTTCTTGCGGGGTGCTTCCCCGGTGACGGTCCCGCGGTATACGGAGGCCTCGATCCTGATTGACCAGAGTTACAATACCGTTGCCTACCCGCAGTTGATCCTGAGTGGCGGTAAGAATGCAACAGTGAAACTGACCTATGCAGAGGCCCTGTTTGACGTGGATGGCGAAAAGGGCGACCGCGGAGATATTTTAGGGAAACAGATCGTTGGAAATTATGATATCATTACTTCAGACGGGGCCGGAACCAGGGTGTACCGGCCTTTGTGGTTTAAAGCCTACCGCTATATCCAGCTGGATATCAAAACGTACGATCAGCCCCTGGTGATCAAAGATTTCCACTCGATGCGGTCGGGCTCCCCAATGAAACTGAAGGCACACTTCTCATCGAACGACCAGAGTATGCAGGAGATCTGGAATGTAGGCTGGCGTACGGTCCAGCATTGCGCCGGGGAATCTTTTTCAGAAACGCCCTATTATGAGCAATTGCAATATACCGGTGATAGCCGCATTCAAGCCCTGATCGCCCTGTATACTTCCGGTGATGACCGGTTGATGCGGAAGTGTATCGTAGATTTTTACAATTCCCGAACACCGGAAGGTTTGTCGAAAGGCCGCTATGCCCCTTCGAAATTGCAGATTATCCCTACTTTCTCGCTTTTCTGGGTATCGATTGTGCACGACTACTGGATGCACTGCAAGGATGACCATTTTATCAAGGGTTTCCTTCAGGCGATCATTGAAGTGATGGACTGGTATGGGGAACATATGGATCCGGAGACCAATATGGTGGGGCCGCTGACCTGGTGGAGTTTTGTGGACTGGGACAATTATGATGGTTGGGGTACCTCCCCTGGAACGGAGAACGGGAATTCTGCGATCGTTACCCTACAACTGGCCTATACCCTAAACCAGGCGGCCGATTTGTTTAAGGCTTTTAAAAATGAAAGGCAGGAGTTGTTGTACCGTCAACAGGCACAAGCCTTGTGCAGGACGACTTACGAGCTTTGCTTTGATCAACACGAAGGCATGATGGCCGATAGCCCGCAGAAGCTGACCTTTAGTCAGCATGCCGGGGTTTGGGCCGTACTGAGTGGCGCCTTAAGCCTGGAAGAATCACGCCTGTTGCTGGAAAAGGTGATCAAGATGAAGCCGCTGGGCAAAGTGACTTTCTTTTACCGCTTTTACCTGAACCAGGCTTTGAAAAAAGTTGGGATGGCCGACCGCTATTACAGCCTGTTGGGCCCATGGCGAAAGATGCTGAAAGATGGATTGACTACCTTCTCCGAACAGCCGGAACCCACACGGTCGAATTACCAGGCCTGGAGCGCCAGTCCCAATTACGATTTTCTGGCCACCATCTGCGGCATCATGCCGGAATTGCCGGGTTTTGCCAGGGTACTGATCCAGCCAGCCCTGGGCGAACTGACCGATGTGAGCTGCCGGATCCCCCATCCTGAGGGAACCATTTCTGCGACGTTTAAAAGAAAAGGAGAGAAAGGTTTGCTGGCCACAATTATACTTCCGGAAAGGCTGACAGGTACCCTGGTCTGGAACGAAAAAAATATAATATTGCACGGCGGCGAGCAGGATTTAGACGTCTGAACGATAGGTGTTCTAACAAGCAAAGAAAACTATAAATTAATTCAACTTAATTAATTGTAAATTTAAACAGATCAAAATTTTGTATAGTTACCAAAATTGATGGATTAAATACCGGACGCATTTACGGCTCCGGACAAATGCCTGTTTTTAACCAAACAGAGGTGGTTACATATAAGCATTCTCCCTCAGAATTAAAGGGTTAAACAACACAATCCGTTTAACCGGAAGGCAATATGACTTGTACAAAAGTTACAAAATAAGTGCTGAATTATTTTCACAAAAATAATTTGGAATTTAGTTTTATTCGTATATTGTTTATAGTTATACTATCGATAATTGTCAAAATATTAATTAGAAGAATGGAGGGACGATATTAGGAAAAGAAATTAAACATTTTAAATCGACTGAGAGGGGATGGAAATCCGACGGATCGGTCACGACCAACCCAATTAATTATTTGTTATTCACTAAAAATCATTAAGCATGGACAATGAAGATTTATTCAGGATACTTGCTGGTAACAAGGCAATCAAGCCGGAGTTGAAAAAGGAGCTGGAACACATGATCAAAAGAGAAGTGTATTCAAAAAGCCAAATTATCCTTAGTCCCGGACATGTATCAAACAGAGTGTGGTTTATTGAAAAAGGTGCCGCTATGGCATATGTTTACAAAGAAGACAGGAAAGTTCCTTTTTGGTTCTGGAATCACCATGAAATTGTAATGAACATCCATAGTTTCTTTAAACAGGTGCCCTCAGACTCTTACATAGAATTGCTGGAACCCAGTATCCTGCTGTCGATTTCACACGAGCACGTTCAGCAAATGGTAGCGAAATTCCCGGAATGCAGCGGTTATATCCAAAGCCTGCTCGAAGATTACTCTAAGAAGAGCCAGGACAGGATTTTGAGACTCGCCTGCTCCGCCGAAGACCACTACCTATCATTAATGAAGGAATCACCGTTTGTATTTATGAAGGCCTCTGTAGAGAGTATCGCCGCCTTCCTCGGCATTTCCAGAAAAACACTTAACCGAATCCGTTACAAGCATTTAAGAGATTAATTTCTCAACCCTGTGCAGGGTTGTTAAATTCCCGACTATCTACCTTATTATAACCTACCTGCTTCCTATGCTTGTATTATTACCGCAATATTGACGCAAGAGTTAAGTACGTTGACAACAAGGGACATCTGGCCAGATCTTTAGGCCAGATGTCCCTTTTACTTTGGAGGGTACCCCGTATTTTTGTATGGTTCGTTGCGGGTTCATCAGAAAACAGTTGCTGTTTTGAATGGTTTCATTTCTTTTGTTTTCAAGCTGCCTTCGGCAGTTTTACAGCTGATGAAGCTGCAATGGGCAGATTTATGTTGTATCTCTTTTCATTTTATATTTTTGAGTTTTACGTTTTCATAATCAACATCTACCTGTGTGTTTGATTTGTGCGCTACTTTAGGGTGCGCACAAATTTTAAATCCCTTTTCCAGTCTTTCGCATCAACTAAGAATTGATTTTTTCATGCTGTGCAGCATCCTGGTGCTGCGCAGTTTTTTATGAAATCGTTTTTTCAATAGGGCCAACTGACTGATCTGATTACGACAGATGGCCTATCATCTTTTCCTCATCCTGCTGTAACTTGGTGATACCTTATCACCGAAAAACAAAATAAATTATGAGCACCTATCCTTTTATAATTATCATTAGCGGTTTCCTCGTAGCCTTATGGGTGTATTCCGCATTATCAAAATTATCTTATTGGACTGCTTACAAACATGCCATGAAAGCACAGGTTTTTCCAAACTGGATATGCAAAATCTTGACCTATGTGATACCGGCATTGGAACTTGCACTTGCCTTGTTGCTGATCTTTAACAAGACCCGTCTTCTCGCCATGTATTCTTCCTTTTTCCTGATGTTCCTTTTTACACTATATATTGGCGGGGCAGTTTATCAGGTTTATAGCAGATACCCCTGTGCCTGTGGCGGATTGTTTAGTCGCCTGGGCTGGAAAAAACATTTTAAGTTGAATATCGGCCTTACACTAATTGCACTTGCCGGTGTATTGCTGATGGAGCTCTAAAGAAATACAACACCTTACCCATGATACCCTACTATGTTTATTAATTGTTGTTTTAATCAGAAAATGTCCCGTGGATGCGGGCCATTTTCTTCAAAAAAACATCACCTGCATACCTGCATTAAGCTGAGGCTGCTTCAACATCAGGAGCAGCTTCTTCTGCGGATGGCTTTATTTCCTCCACAGGATTTTCAATCGCTTGAATGGCAAGATGCAGGCGCTGCAAATACACATTGATAGACTTTGAACCTTCATTCGACCGGATATAGTCAAAATGTGATTCCAGAAATAAAGGTACATCCTCTACCACTACCCCACTCTCTAAGGTGATGCGTTCCGGTAATGCAATCCCCGTAAAATAGCCTTCTAATTCTTCTGCTGTCATAAGGCCAAAGCTACGGATTTTACCGCTTTTCTAAAAGTGTTGTTCATCTGCACTGGGACCATAGGTTCCCGGAATCGGCACATCCAGCAATCGCAGGTATACCCCAAGCTGTGCCCTGTGGTGAATGATCTGGCTGAAGGCATGCCTCACCATTCCGGCTTTGGTGACGGTCAGCAAAACCTGCTCCCCATTCCGCAATACCCAATCCGGCAAAAGGTCTTCCGCTGAAGCATTTTCGAGTGAGGCCTGCGCCCCTTTCAGGTTTTGCTCATGGAAAGCCAGCAGTTCAGCATTGTCATTCCATACGGGCGGGGTATAGGGCGAAGTCGCAAAGTCTATCCCATCGGTGTCAAACGCCAGGGATACCCATTGCGGAAGTTCCGCGATATGGCCGGCCAGCTGACTGATGGTCATACTCTTGGCATGAGGCTGATAAGCGTGGGCATCTGCCGGAATCCTTTCCAGCATTTTACGGGTGATGACCGATTCATTGTTTAACTCTTGTAATAATTCCTGAAGCATTGCCATATTCTGATATTTTAATTTGATGATCCAAAATAACAGCGGCACAGTGACAACCCTATGTCAGCAGTATTTTTTACAGCAGATTTTTTTTCTCAAAGCAGATTTTTGGTCATGGCCTCATGTAAGTCACGGATCCTGAGTTTCAATACCTCAGGAGAGACAATCTTCGCATAATCTGCAAAAGATAGGTACCAGCGCGCAAAACCTTCAAGGGAGGAAGTCAGGAAATTCATCACCATATCGTCCCCCTCCTCCTTTTCACTGAGGAAACCCTGGTAATACTTCTGCTCTCCGAGGTGTAATGCCGCATGGCGTGGAATCCGCATCACCACCTCCTGTAATTTCATCTCTTTGTACTGGTCCTCCAGGTAAGTCTTTAACGGCACATGCACATCGTCAAAGGTTTCCGCTGTGGCAGCGATGTGGTTGATCCTGTCGAACCGGAAATCACGGCAAGCTTTACGCGTCCTGCAATAAGCCAGCAGGTGCCAGTAATGGTCCAGGTAAAATACGCCTATAGGTTCAATGTCACGCAGGGTCTGCTCCTGACGGTAATAGGCGAAATAGGAAAGCTGCATGACCTTTTTCTCCGCAATCGCTTTCAGTATGGTCTGCAAGGGATTCAATTGCAGTTCCTGTGCCACAGGCCGTTTGCCCCGCAATACGGCTATCCTGTCGTCAATATGTTCGAGGTAATCCTTTTCAGTACTGTGCAGCACGGCTTTTACTTTGTATAAGGCATTGCTGTAATTCGAAAGGTTAACCGCATCCGTTAATCCTTCGACAAGTTTCCCTGCCGTAATAAATGACATGGCTTCCTCCCGGGTAAACATGATGGGCGGCAAACGGTATCCATCCACCAGCGAATATCCTACACCGGCTTCCCCAATAATGGGCACACCGCTTTCTTCCAGGGAACGGATATCACGGTATACCGTGCGCAGACTGATGTCAAATCGCGCTGCGATGTCCTGTGCCCTGACCACCTTGCGCGATTGCAGCTGGATGAGAATTGCCGTTAAACGATCCAATCGGTTCATCCGGCAAAGATACAAAGACGAAAGAGAAAACCCTGTCTAAAAACTTTCCTCAAAACGTGGCAAACATATTCTTTAAAACCCTGAGGAATAATATTTTAAACACCATTGGAATACTTTTTAAAACTATGAGGAATAATTATATACAAGCCCGGATCTTCAAAAAATAATTAGTGTACACTTCCCTGTAATTCGTGTATCGAATACAGTTATTGGTGTAATAAATTTTATTATTCTGGATACTTAGCCTACATTTAAACTTAACCAAAAATTATTAAGATGAGATACATCGCTATTAACATCAATTACAACCTGGATCAGGACTGGTACTACAGATGCAATTCTGTCGTGGAGTGTTACAATTACTTCGACGGACTGGGCTCTGGTCACGGACCACGCGTAGCTATCTACGACTTAGAAAAAAAAGACTATCTCTGGATAGAGGAAGAACACAAAAAAATCAGTATGGAAAGAATCAACGGGATCGTATTCGGCGCCATACAAAAAATAAAACAGCAAATGCGTTAGCAAAAACTCGTCCGGTGTAATATTTATGCCAATGGATTAGCGCATTGGGCAGTTTTTGCAGCGTTTGCCTTTTTTATATTTTTCACAACAATCCTTTTTCTTTCTGGACTTACTGTCATCCTTTGACTTCTTCTTTTCTCCGGCTTTATTTCCCACGGTGTGAATGATATGTTCGTCTGATAAACAATTGAAATTTCTTAAAGTTTGTGACTGGTGATTTAAATCACCAGCTTGACTTGCTTAAACCATTTATCATGTATTTCAGCATACTTTCCGTTCTCTTTTAACAGGTCAATGGTTTCATTGATCCGCTCCTTCAGCTCTACATCACCTTTCTTCATCGCAATGGCATATTGCGATTCCGTCCCCGGCATGAACATGCCGATGGCCAGTGAATCATTTTTCTTCAGGAATCCATCGGCAATGGGCGAATCGTCGATGAGCACATCAATCCTGCCCGCTATCAGCTTATCGTACAATTCCTGGTTGGTCTCCGCATGCCAGGTGGCATTGTAAGGAAACTGGGCCATGACATATTTCTCTGCTTCTGTGGCAATCCGGATGCCTATCTTTTTGTTTTTGAAGGACTGCAGGCCCGTCAGTTCATCGTTTTTATTCACCACAGCACAGAGCTGGAACTGTAAATAGGGATGGCTGAACTCGAGGATCATCTCCCTTGAGGTGGTCATCGTTACCGCTGAACAGATCATGTCCAACTCCCCTTTATATAACTTCTCGAGGATATTTTGCCATAAAGAGACTTCATAGTGTACTTCCAGATTCAGCAATGCTGCTATTTCCCTGATCAGGTCCACTTCAAAGCCTTCAAATACTGCGGAATTATAATCGCTGTGCATAGGATATGGGGCAGCTGAATCTAATCCTATTTTTAATATTTGCTTCATTTATGTACGATATTATCTCTTCTTTAGGTCAATTGACACGAATTAGCAATAATTTATCAAAAGATAAGTTTGTAAAATCATTTAACGCGTTAATTACCTACGAAAATAAGAATGTTTTTAACATTTGCGGGCTTTATCTTTGCGCTGGCAACGATTTAAACGACAAATAGCCCATAATTTTAGATTGAACTGACCAAGAGACAGCATCCAACCGCAATGAGGGTACTCAGAAAGTTGACCGCATCGTTTCCCAGCAGCTTTTTCCGCTCCAGGGTGGCACCAATGACAGAATCGGAATAGTTGCCCACAGCACCGGAAATGAGGAGGAACAGGAAACTGCTGTGGAATCCATTACCCCATCCATGGATCAGCGCAATGACCGCCGCGCCTCCCAGGCCGGCCAGTGTGCCCTCGATGCTGATGACGCCATCCAGTCCCCTGCTTTCCCTTTTCAGCGTGAGGCAGTGGAAAGCGTTTTTCCCATACACCATGCCCAGCTCGGAGGATAAGGTGTCGGCCGTAGCCGAAGCAAAAGCCGCCGCAAGCAGTAGCGTATATCCTTCCGCATGCTGCGTATCGAACAAAGCGAAGATGGCCAGTAGGGTGGCCATGCCTGCATTGGCAAGGACCTGCAGGGAGTTCCTTCTTTCGTCTTCAGCCCGTATTTCAATCTGCTCTTTTTTCCTGCGGCCTACACGGGTAGCAATGGTTCCCAGCAGGAAAAAAGTGGTCATCAGGATAAATCCGGTATACCCGCAGCCCAGATAAATGAGCAGCCCACAAACTGCCCCGGTTAATGCCCCAGGCAGGGTCAGCTTTTTCCCGGCGATGCTGTACAGGAGCCCGCCAAGCAGCAGCACAAGGAAAGGCAGGTGGGGTAGACTGAAATTCATCACCGAATCTACACGATTTACCGGAAAAATTGTAGTTTTAGTTTCTTAACCCATGAGAAGACTGAATGTATAGAAGATATCTGCTTGTCCTTTTCCTATTGATCCTGCAGGTAGAACCCGTGTTTTCACAGACGGATACAATGGATATCGGTGATGTGTACCAATCTGTCTTCCGGAAAAACAGAAAGGCAGATACCAGCGCAAAGCGAATGGGTAGCCTGGTATTATTGCCTACCATTGGGTATACGCCCAGTACAGGCTTTGAATTCGGCATCGATGTGTCCGGTACCCGTTATTTTGGGAATCCGGAGAATACGACGCTTTCGGTGTTCGATGCCTATGCCGCCCTGTCTACCGGGGGACTGTCTATTATCCAGCTGAAACATAACGGGTATACCCGGCAGAACAAATGGAATTTCCAGGGCAGCTGGGATGTGGGAAAGACCGTGATGCTGGACCATGGTATCGGCACGACAGGAAATGATCCCGGTGAATTCCAGCTGAATTACCGCTTCCTGAAGCTGAGTGAAAATGTATACAAAGAACTGTTCCATAATTTTTTTATTGGCGGGGGGATTGCCATCAATTATTACTCGAATATTGACAATGCAATGCAGGACACTTCCCATCCCCGGAGTTTCAATGAAACCTACAGCCTGGAAAATGGCTATTCCCCGGATAGTTATTTCGCCAATGGCCTGCTGCTGAATATACAGTACAACAGCCGCGACCAGCCATACCGTCCCTACCGTGGAATTTATTTTGATGTATTGCTGAAGACCAATAAAAAGTGGATGGGCAGCGAAAAATCTGGCCTGCAGCTGAAGACGGAACTGAGGAAGTATTTTAGTCTTTCTACACGCAATCCTGAACATGTACTGGCCTACTGGCTCTGGGCTTCTTACCTGCTGAAGGGTTCCGTACCCTACCTGGAGTTGCCCGGTACAGGAAGTGATATTGAACAGCGCACTGGCCGCGGATATACCATCGGCCGTTTTAAAGGCCCTTCTTACTTTTATCAGGAAGCAGAATACCGTTTTCCCCTGTTACGGAATAAACTGTTGAGCGGGGTGCTTTTCTTGAATATGGAATCGGCCGGCGACCAGGGGAATACCCGGCTTTTCAATTACTGGGAACCCGGTGGAGGCGCGGGATTGCGCATCTTGTTTAACAAACATACCCGCTCGAATCTGTGCATCGATTACGGGATAGGGAACTATGGTTCCAAAGGGGTATTTGTAGGATTAAATGAGGTTTTTTAATTCTTATAAGGGTATTCGCTTTAACTTTTAGCCCTTGCTTTCAGTGTTAACAGCTTTTTTCAGCTATCACTCTTTCTTTCAAAGGCAACACTTGCCTTCAGCGTTAACTGTTTCTTTCAGCTATCATTCTTTCTTTCAAAGGCAACACTTGCCTTCAACATTAAGAGCTTCTTTCAGCTATCATTCTTTCTTTCAAAGGCAACACATGCCTTCAGCATTAACTGTTTCTTTCCATTTGACCCCTCTGGCCTAAAATTCGAACTGCACCTTTACCCTTAATCCCCACTTCGACACATCCGGATTGTCGAGGTAATTGAAGCGGCGGACCAGGTCAAAACGCATGACTTTAAAGATATTTCCGATCCCCACGCTGCCTTCTGTATAAGGTGTTTTCTTTAAGCTGTAGGTGAGCGGTACACCGTTCTCATTGACAGGAAAAGCAATCAGGGAGGGATCTGCATTCGGATCATTTTCCTTCCTTAAGGCCCCGTATAAAGCCTTGAAGGTGACGTATTCCCTCAGCTTCAGGCGCCTGATCAGCGGAATACGGTTCAGGATGAGTCCGTTAAAATTATGGTCCAGGTTGAGGCTGACATACTGATCGCTCACAAACTCCTGGAAGTTCATGAGGTTATAGGCATATACCTGGTAGGAATAGGACTGGTTCGCACGGTGGACCGCCAGCAGCGGATAGGGCACCCTCCCGAAGATATAACTTCCTTCCAGGCGCAGGTCTGTCCGGCCAAATTGCGACAGGTAAAATCTTTTGTCAATACTGGCCAGCAGGTTATGGTAACTGTATTCCCCGCCAAAAAAACCCTTGATTCCCGCAGCATAGTTCAGGATAAACACCGGATATTTCTCAATCAACCGCTCCCGGAAGACCTTGCCCTGATAGAAACGTTCTTTGGGGGCATAACGCAACTCCAGGTTCAGCTCGGTACTGGTCAGCTGGCCGATGGTATTCTGCTGTCCCCCTGCGAAATTGGTATATTGGAGGATCCCGGCAGGCCGCTGTGTCCACTTCCTGAAACCAAGATTGAAGGAAAAGTGGTTCAGGTATTCCTGCATGTATTCCAGCCGGTAAAATTCATTGTACAGGAACTTATTGTTTTCGCCACGGCGGAAGGAAGAAGCAATATTCTCTTCAGGAATAATGTTCGTGGCCTGATCGCCCGGTTCGTCTACATCCCGCTGGTAGCTGGCACGGACAAAACTCTGCGGAAAAGTATAAATGGACTTGTTGTTGAAAGCATAGGCACCGCTGAGGTAGGACTTCCATTGCTCATCCTTAAAGCCATAGGCAGCATAGGTATCAAAGTAAAAACGCGTACTGAAATCTGTCGTGGTACGCCCCCCTAATCTCAACCGCAGTCCTTCGAGATTGTTAAAACTGTAAAAGGTGTAAAATGGCCCGACTTCCACAGGCCCGTATTTTTTATAGCCCAGGAACAGGAAGGAAACGATGTCCATTGTCCGCTTGAAAGATTTCATCCGGCCCAGGCTATCGATATTGCCGTAGATCTTCACCCTGTCGACCGCCGCACTGTCCAGCCGGTTTGCCGCCCAGTATTGGTCGGATCGTTTCTCGGCATCCGGTGCCAGCTCCAGCTCTTCCCCACGGAACAGGCTGTCTGGCTGCCTGACATTCGTCTGATAGCCCTTGACGATCACGGTGCGGTCGCCCGTGAACCCTCTCCCATTGTTGTTGCCCAGGCCAAAGTCGACACTGAGGTGGCTCCTGCTTAAATGATACTTTTCCGCCTTGTCCTTTTCGAAGCTCAGCGTAGCCTCCAGTGCCCGCACAAAATTCATGTTGACGGTCTTCCCGACTTTCAAAAAGGCATTCTGCACGGCATACTTCCCATCCATGGTGATATAGATCCGCCCTTCGAACAGGAGTCCATTTTCATTTCTTGGGATAAAAGAAAGCTCAATCAGGTTCGGCTTTTCGGTTTTTATCGTATCGGTGATAAAAAACTTATAAAATCCGGGTGCAGTATCTGCTATAGGACTCAGGAACTGGCTGTTGGTGAAGACAATGGTATTGCTGTAGATGTCGATATCGGCATACATCCGTTCCAGGTAATTGCCTATCGCATTATTGTCGACCAGGTTGGCATCAAAGTTCACATGTTTATCTGCCAGCATGATGGTCTTTTTCTTCTCCGGATTTTTACGGTAGTAGTGGTCCGACAAGCGTTCCCGCATATAGATCGGCAGGATATTCTTTCCGCCTACCTTGCCGGAATCCTGTTCCTCAAACAGGAACTGGTATTTGCGGAATACTTTTTTCGCCTTGAATTTATCACTCAGGTTGCTCAGGGAAAACTGCATCCAGTCGTATTGCTGGTATTGTACCGCGCTGTCACTTTCCAGCCGGTTTAAATGTTTATGGTCAATGACCTGACGGATGAGCTCCACCGCAGGGTTGTCTTTGTTTTTGTACCGTACTTTCTTTTTTGCCGTGCTGATGCTGACCTCAGAAAGGCGCTGGCTTTCTTCCTGCAACCTGATATTGATGGTCTGTGCCTTTCCGGGCACAATGGGCAGGCTTACCGTTTTATAACCTATGTAATTGGCCTGGATATGGCTGTGGGCTCCGCTGCTGCGCAGCATATATTTACCTGCGGCATCCGTTTTTGTGAGGAGCGCAGTGCCTTTGAAAGACACCGTGACATAGGGCAATGGTGTTTTATCCTTGAAATCGGTGATGACGCCGGAGACAACGGTAGTTTGTGCCCTGGTTTGTATCGTAAAGAATAAGAAAAATGCAAATAGGAGATAAAAAGACTTCTTTGTTTGATCGATCATTTTGGAAAATACCTGTATTAAAGCCCTTTTATGGATTATATCGGTAATTTACGACCAAAAATGGGTATTTCATAATGAAGCAGGTTTATTTAACACTTTTTAAAGATTGAATTTCAGGAGGCAGAGGAGAAATACCTTGTGGAGAAGGAATAGGCGGTTGAAGGGAAAAACGCTTACATGGGCCTGCAGTACTGAAGAGAAACAAGCTGTTAAGCAGGAATAAACTATTGAGGGAAAAACCCTTACATCGCCTGGCGCAGCTGATTTTCCCCGCGGTGTTCCCGGATAGCCTTCGGTGCGACCTGTGTATGTCGTTTGAAAAAGGTATTGAAATTGGCAGGATACTCAAAACCGAGGCTATACCCTATTTCAGCAATATTCCATTCTGTATGTTTGAGCAAGGCAATGGCTTCATTCGCAATGCGGTTGGCAATATGTTCGGAAGTGGTTTTCCCTGTAGTTTCCTTTACCGCATGGTTAAGGTGGTTGACGTGGATAGACAACTTTCCCGCGAAGTCATTGGCCGTCCGCAGCTGCAATACGGTATCTGAACTGAAGATCGGGAACTGTTTTTCCAGCAGGTCGAAAAACAGGGAAGTAATGCGGGAAGCCGCATTGGTGGATTTTAACTCGGGTAAGGCAGGTCGGGTCTTTAAGGCTTCATGGACCAGCAGGTTGATATAATTCCGCATCATATCTGCCTTATAGGCATAATCGGATGCCAGTTCAGCGATCATTTTCTCAAAGATAGCACTGATGAATTGCTCCTGCTGAGCATCGATAAAAAACACGGGACTCTCCTGGATCCTGGCAAGGATGGTTTCCTTCAGCGGCTCTGTACGCTGGCGCATAAAGTTTTCCGTGAAAAGGCAGAAATAACCCGACTGAAACTCAGAGGTGGTTTCCCAGGAATATGGTACCGTGGTATTGTTAAATATCATTGCCGTCCCGTCAATCTCTATCCTTTGGTCGGGATAATGCAACACCCCCTTGCCAATGATCAGCGAAATCTTATAGAAATCCCTCCTGTTGTAGGGAGAGGGATTAGCAGTGCAGTAACCAGATCTTTTGAATACATTGAAATGCCCGGCATGCGGCACCCTGTGCAAACTGGGGATGGTCACATCCGGGCGGTTGGTGCTAAACATTTCATAAAATTCAAGAAGGCTCATGCTTTTTTTCACGTCTTAAAATTGCACATAATTTGAGACGTGATTTCTTTTTACAATGTCAAATTATTGGCTGATGGCATCACCAACACGTATTTCCTCCATTCCTTCTGTAACAATTACGTCTCCATTATGCAAATCGCCGAATACCTCAACTTTTCCGTCGTTTTCCCTCCCTTTTTTCACGGTTATTTTCGCCGCTTTATGGTTTTCATCCTTTAGGATATAAATTCCTTCCGCACTATCGACAATTGCTGATTTTGGCACGACAAAAGTACCCGCATTTGCTGGTAATGCCACCGATACTTCAGCAATCATCCCCGGAAGAAGCTGTTTGTCCAGGTTCGGCACATCCATTTCTACCCTTTCCGCACGCAGGCGCAGGTCGAGCGCCCCGGATAGTCTTTTTACCGTGGCCGTAAACAGCTGCGCAGGTTTGGATTGTACCGTAAAAGTAACCGTATCGCCTGCTTTGAGGTATCCGGTATAGAGCTCGGGGATGGAAATGACCAGCCTCAGGTGTTTCTGCTCCTGCAGGGTGAAGAGCGGAAATTCGGACCCTTTCCCCGTAGGGCCGACAAAGGCACCCAGGTTTACATTTCTCGCAGAGATAATACCACTGAAGGGAGCGCGGATTTCAAGGTAATTGCTGATACTGCCCACTTCTTTATAGGCTGCCCTGGCTGCATTGAGTTGCGCATTGTCGGAGTTCATTTTGGCACTCGCCTGGTCGAGATCGTTTTTGGAAATGGTACCCGGAGTTTTACTGGTCTCCAGTAAACGGTCGTAATTCGACTTGCTCGCCATATAAATGGCTTCCTGCGATTTCAGCCTGGATTCCGCTGCCGCCAGCTGTGAACCCAGTTCCGGTGCTTCCAGGGTCATCAGCAGCTGTCCTTGCCTCACCTCTGTTCCGATATCGGCTTTCAGTGTCTTGACAAAACTGCTGACTTTAGCATACAGGTCCACCTGCTGGTAGGCGATGAGTTCACCCGGCATTTTCAGGGAACTCTTCATCTCCTCCTGCTGCAGGATGAAGGTCTTTATGGTTGCCGGTGTTGCTGCTGCCGCGGCTTTCTTTTCTTCTTGTCCGCAGCTGCCCAGTACGGCAAGCAAGATGAAGCCACCGAGTAGAGTTTGATATGATTTGACTGTCGTTTTCATTTTCTGTGTTAAATGTTAAAGGGTCTCAGGTTCCCTGGTTTAAAGGCTTTCCCTGGTTTTCCGTGTTTAGGTTTCTGTCTCTCTGGCTCTGCCCTGAATATCTGGCTCTGCCTTGTTTAAGGCTTCCCTGTTAATCCATGAATATAATGTGTGCTCTCTTCATCTTCCGGATCGAGGGAAACTGAGTCGGTGGATACATTTCCCTGCATCCAGGCAAAAACCAGGGGAAGGATGATGAGTACCGCTAAGGTGGAAGCAATCAATCCCCCGATTACCGCCCTTCCCAGAGGAGACACCGCCCCCCCGCCTTCGCCTTCACCGATGGCCATTGGCAACATGCCCACCACCATGGCCACACTGGTCATGATAATCGGGCGCAGCCTTAACCCTGCCGCTTCCCTGGCCGATTCCAGGGCATTGCCGTTGACCTTCCGCAGCTCCTCGGCATTGGTGATCAACAGCACCGCATTGGCAATAGATACGCCGACCGACATGATAATGCCCATGTAGGACTGCAGGTTCAACGTGGATCCTGTGAGCGTTAACAGCAACAAAGCACCCAGCACCACGGCGGGTACGGTGGTGAGGATAATCACCGGCACCCGGAACGACTGGAAATTTGCCGATAACATCAGGAAGATCACCACTATGGCGACCAGGAGTCCGGTCTGCAGGCTATCCAGTGTTTCATTCAGTACCGTTCCCAAGCCGATCTGTGCCACCGTGAGTCCCCTTGGCAAATCGCCCAGGGAATTGATGATGGCTGCCACATCTTTATTGGCCGTCCCAAGGTCGGTCTTGTTCAGGTTTGCGGTGACGGACAGGTAAGGGGTAGCGCCGACATCGTCACTTTCCCCGTAAGTGGTGTCAGGCGTGATGGTCGCCACATCGCTTAAAGTTGGCCTGCTGCTGTTCCTGAGCAGGGGAATTTCCCCGATATCCTCTTTACTGCTCATCTGGTTCAGGGGAACCTGCACCTGCACATTATAGGCAAGGCCAATTTTCTCATCCACCCAGGTATTCTTATCGGTATACCTGGAAGAGGAAGTAGAGGCAATCAGTGACCTGGAGATATCATTGAGATCGACCCCCAGCTGGGCGGCCTTTACCCTGTCGATATTGATATTCAGCGAGGGATACTTGATCGGCTGTGCAATCTGTACATCACGCATATAATCCAATGCCTTTAACTTCGCCACTACCCTATTCGCAAATTCCTCATTATTTTTATAATTTTTACTGGAAATCCTGACTTCCACCGGTGTGGGAGAACCCTGGCTCAGCACCTTATCGGTCAGCTCTATGGGTTCAAATGATAATTGTGCCGCAGGCATTACCTTTTTGATATGTTCCCGCAGCTGGTCCTTAAACTCATCCATGTCGGCTTCATAATCTTTCAGGGCCACCTGGAATACGGCTTCATGGGGGCCACTCATAAAGAGGTAAATAGGGTTCACGGAAAACTGGGCAGGGTGCTGTCCGACATATACGGAGGAAATGGCCACATGTTCCGGCCCTACCATTTTCTTGATTTCACGGAGCACCTGATTGGCCCCTTCTTCGGTACGTTCCAGCCGTGTACCGTCGGGCAGCCTTAAACGCAGCTGAAACTGACTAGAGTCGACCTTGGGCAATACATCCCGTCCGATATTGGCCAGGAAAAAGGCCGCAGCACCAATAATGACCAGGGCATAGCTGATCACGGCCAGCTTGCGGTGGATAAATAACCTGTTCAGGAAACGCATAAACCGTGTCCGGAATTTATCGAACAGGGTCACCTTTCCATCCGCATTGAAATCTTCACGCTGCACAAGGATTTTTTTCTGATCGAGGGTATGCTGCTCTGATTCCAGCGTGAGTCCGCTGTTGAGGAACACATCTTCATCGTCAGAGATCGCCGGATTGGTCTTTACATGGGCTTTGGGATGGGCAACCATCAGCCAGTTGGCCAGTACCGGCACAAAGGTCTGTGACAGCAGGAAGGAAACAATCATGGAAAAACCAATCGCCATGGCCAGTGGCAGGAATAAAGCTCCGGGAATGCCCGACATCGTAAAAGCCGGTGCAAAAACGGCCAGGATACACAAAAGGATAAGCAGTTTGGGAAAGGCAATTTCCTTACAGGCATCCCATATGGCCAGTGCCTTGGGTTTCCCCATGTCGAAATGCTGGTGGATATTTTCTATGGTCACGGTTGATTCATCCACCAGGATGCCGATAGCCAGTGCCAGTCCGCTGAGCGACATGATATTGATCGTCTGTCCGAACAGCTTGAGGAACAACACCCCGGCAATGATGGAAGTAGGAATCGTCAGGATCACGATCAGCGCTGCCCGTTTATCTCCCAGGAAGAGCAGGACCATCAGGCCGGTCAGTATGGCACCGATAGCCCCTTCACTGACCAGGCTTTTCACCGCATTGATCACATACACCGACTGGTCAAATTCATAAGAGATCTTCACATCTTCCGGCAGCGTGTTTTGTATCACCGGCAGTTGTTTTTTAAGGTTTTTCACCACTTCCCAGGTGGAGGCATCCCCGGATTTCGCCACACTGATATAAACGGAACGTTTCCCATTGATCAGCGCATAACCCGTGGTCAGGTCTGCCCCGTCTTTCACGGTAGCCACATCACGCAGGTACAGGTTCTGCACCCCTCCCTTAAACAAAGGGATATCTTCAAAATCCTTTACCTTTTTAATATTGTAATTGGTCGGGGTCAGGTAATTCTTATCGCCAATGCGCACATTTCCCGGAGGCGCAGTCTGGTTATTCACCCTGATGGCCTCCACCACCTGGTCTACGGTGAGGTTATGGGAACGCATCAGCGTAGGGTCCACATTCACCTCTATGGTGCGTGGACTTCCACCAAATGGTGCAGGCGCAAGTAAACCCGGCACGGCGGTGAAAGACGAACGCACATAGGTATTGGCCATATCCTGCAGCTCGTTATTGGTCCGTATAGGGCTGCTCAGCACCAGCTGTCCCACAGGCAGGGAGGAAGCATCAAACCGGATGATAAACGGGGGCTGCGATCCGCTGGGGAAGATGGCCTGTGCCCTTGCCGACAAGGCGCTTAATTCTGAGGCTGCCTGGGCCATGTTCGTCCCCTGGTAATAGGTCAGCTTCATCAGCATGAGCCCTTGGGTATTCCTGGTTTCTATACTTTTGACCCCATTGGCATACAGCAGGATATTGACATAGGGCTTGCCAAAATAAGCTTCCATTTGTGAAGGCGTATATCCTCCGAATGGATGGGCAATATAAATTACCGGCAGGTTCATATCGGGCAGGATATCAATCTTGATGGTCCTCATGGCATTGATCCCGAAGAAGAGCAGGCCAGCGACGAATACCATAATTGAAATGGGTTTTCGCAGGGCAAAACGGATTAAATTCATGCGGTTATAGGCTTAAAATTCGTTTAGAAAAAGGTTAAAATCTCCACTGGCAGCAGCTTTTAGCAGCAGGGCCTGCCAGACATTGGTGTAGGCAATATCACGGTCAGTTTCTGCCCTGTTGAGGGTATAGAGTGCCTGCGTGAGATCGACAAGGGTCGTCAACCCATTTTTGTAGAGGGTACTTTTCTGCAGGTAGGCCTGACTTGCGGCCTTGACCTGCAGGGGGGCTTCATTATAGTTGTCCATTGCATTTTTGATCTTGTTTTCAGCCAGCAGGAGCTGGGCATGGAGCTGTTGGCCGACCTGCTGGTATTCATCCTCAAGCCCATTGCTGATGTACTGCTGGGCTTTCACCTGTGGTGCATTTTTGAGGAGGGTGCTGAGGTTCCAGCTGAGGCCCAGACCGAAGAGATAGTTCCCGCGGCTGGGATTAACGCCATCGCCATAATTGCTGGTATAGGCATGCTGGTTATTGATATAGTCGGAACTGAAGCCCGATCCCCTGCCCTGCATTACCCCGATAAAGGAAAAGCTGGGATAAGTGAGTTTACGGAAATAGCTGACCTGCTGATTGCTGAGCTCGACCCTGTTTTTATAAAATTGCAGGATCGGGTGTGTGCTGATGTCGCTCGTCGTATCATTTAATAAAATCGCCTGGGGAACATGGTTGATATAGGCGGTATCCACGCTGATGCCTATAGTGGATATCCCCAGGAGGATGCCCAGCCGGTTGGCCTGCTCCTGCTGCAGGTCGATTGCTTTCGTCAGCGCAATTTTGGCGCTGGAGACTTCAGCATTGGCGAGTGCAGAATCTACCCCGGCAATCAATCCGTTCGCAGCGCGGATACTGGCGTTGTTCTTAAAGATAATGGCACGCTCCAGGTTTCGCTGTTGCGACCGCGTAAGCCGCTGCGCCGCAAGCAGGTTGAGGTATGCACCGGAAACACGGATTTCATGCTGAAAAATTTCCTGGTTGAGGTCATTTTCATCGCGCTTTAAGGTCGCCTTCGACACCTTGATTTTTTCTCTTATGCGGCCAAAAGTATAGAAGTCCCAGTTGATGTTACTGAGATATAATGCCCCAAATGCGGCATTCCAGTTCTGCTGGGCCAGTGCTGGTCCGGAGGAGGCTGCACTTAATCCCCCTGCCGCAGTAAGCGGCCCGTTTTGTCCGTTGATGGTACCAAAGTCCTGCTGTGCCGCGATACTCAGGTTTGGCAGGTATTCCCTTTTGGTCTGCCTGATACTTTCTTTTGAAGCATTTACATAGTTGCCTTTCGCTTTGATGGCCCCATAGTTGGCGATTGCGGTACTGATTGCCTCCTTGAGCGCCAAAGGCTGGGTCTGCGCCTCCACTGTTGGTAAGCCTGCAGCCGCATAGAGCATACAGGACGTGAGCAGCGTTGAAGATATTTTAGCCATCCTTATTTAATAGTTTATTGGTGTGTGGTGTGTATTTTTTTCAACTTAGTGTTGCTTATACACTACAAATTTATTGGATAGGCGCTGAAGGAAAATATTCGGTTCAAATCAAAAATTATTAAATTCAAATAATCGACATTAAAACGGGATTAAAAAGCAAACAAGGCTATCGATAAAAACCAACGCAGGGTGAATGAATAGAACAAGGACAGGATTATCGGTTAAAAAACCAACGCAGGGTGAATGAATAGAACAAGAACAGGATTATCGGTTAAAAAACCAATGTAGGGTGAATGAATAGAACAAGGACAGGATTATCGGTTAAAAACCAATGCAGGGTGAATGAATAGAACAAGAACAGGATTATCGATTAAAAACCAATGCAGGGTTAATGAATAGAACAAGGACAGGATGGATGATTAAAAACAAATGCAGGGTGAAGGATTAAAACACGAACAGGTTTGATCACATCGGATGGGGCGGCGCTGGTCAAAATCCTCCTGAGGATGAAGGATAAGATGAGCAGATACCCAGTCATTTAGAAAAATTTGGCGGCCAATCAGTCGTATTAAAATATGGTTAAGCTGATATTAATTCAGTTTTTTATATGTTGGTTCAATAATTGTATGTACATTATGGGACGATTAATATAAAGTCTGAAATCATTATGGGAATATTCAAAAGTAATACAGCTAAAAAAATTACAGAAGGTATCTTGTTAATTGAAAGTTATCTTAAGGGTATTACCCTTAAAAAATCAGCGCCAGCGCTTATTCCGGTTCGTGTACGTGTTCAGCAGAACCATCCTGCACACAATAAACGGTCGATTTAATAAATCTTTTATAGTAATAGGCTTCGGTCAGCACGGTGTAACCTGCTTGTTTGAATAAGCTTTCCATCTGGATCAATGACCGGGCTTCTACTTGAGCGATGTTCCTGAAAAACAGGTACATCGTTTTCAACAGGAAAAACCTCCAGTTTTTCCTGTCCTTTTGACCATCATGGAAATCGGTGAACAGCCAGATTCCATTTTTTGCCATATGGCTGTGCAGCTGATCAAACACCAGTTTTATCCTTGGTTCCAGAAAATTATCAAATAGAAAAGCGGTAATGATGACATTATACTTTTCGACATGCCTGAAATCTTCAATTGATGACCGTACAAAGTCGACCTTATTCCCTCCGATCTTTCTTTTTTTCGATAGGCTGAGCATTTTAGAGGAGATTTCCACATAGGTAATGTGGAGTCCTGTAGGATGAACCTTTGCAATTTCATCCAGTATCCATCCGGTTCCGCCACCGGCGATAAGCACACGGCTGTTTTCCGGGATATAGGGCAGTTGCCGGACCTGTGCGTTTACCTGCGATTTAAAAAATACCATTCTGCTCAGTACATCATAGTAATTTGCTATTTTATCATAGTTATTCAACATAAGTCATCGGGTTCTAAATTGTCAGGAATCCCTTAAAAGCGGATCAGTTCCATCGCAGCAATCCCACAAAGTGCCTTTAACAGGATCAGTCCGTCAATTACGATAAGATAATAAAATATTTTCTTCCGCTTGTTCATGGACCAGGCCACCGTGGCGGTAAGTACAAATGGAATAAGGTTAAGAACAATTCGCAGCACAGCAAAGTTATTGTACCAGGCAAAGATCAGCAAGGAGAACATTCCGGTAATGAGTAAGGGAATCAGCACATAAAAGATGGTTTTTTTTAAACCTATACGCACCACAAAAGTCTTCAACTGGCTGTTGGAATCTATGGCATAATCCTTCATATCGAACATGATCGCATTTACGGTGCAAAACATCCAGTTTTTGATGAACAGAAAGACCCAGATCGCATTTTCCGGAACAGCTGCCCCATGCTCCAGGCCTGTAGCAGTCGTAACGCCATCAAAGCGCTCAATCTTTAATACGATTAAGGGCAAGAGGTTCACCGTGGCTGCCCATACAAATCCGATGACGAAAGGCTTTAACCAGCCGGTATTCCGGAGATTCAGGTTAAAGAAAAATACGGGGACCAATCCGTAATACAATACCGCCACAGCCAGTAGGACAAAAATTGTGATCCAGTAGTATAGTGGCAAATGAAGGATTCCCGGGTAATATCTTATCACGGAATACAGCACCAGCAGTCCGGTAATGGCTGTCAGCACCAATTGGCTCCACCTGATAAAGCCCTGGTGGGTTGCATACCATTGCGTTCTGGGATTGGAAGAAAAGCGGCTGTTTGTTGCCCCCATATACGCGTAGGTATAATACACAATAGGTGCAATAAAAAGCATGGCATAATAACTCATCGAATTAAAGGGCATCTGGAGTTGCAGGGTAGCTTCCACAGTTAAAGCCACGGCTAAAAGACCTATAAAGTAGTTCCCGAAAAATATAAACTTTATAAGTTTTAGCCCCATTATTGTATTTGCTGATGTTTTTTGATCTTATTTCAGGTACTTGATGACAGCAATCATATCTTCTTCCCCAAGTCCCTCCTCTACCGCAGCCTCCAGTGTTGAACCGAGTGTCTTTCCAATCGGGGTATTCATGCCATTGGCTGTGGCCAGGCGGATATCCTTGGCCAGCAATTTGAGGGCAAATGCAGCCTTGAAATTATCGTTTACAATGTTATCTGTTTTCAGCTTTGTCAGGGCACTCCCTACGGCTCCCGCATTGATCAGGGGCAGCAGCTGTTCGGCCGCAATTCCATTTTTACCGGCAAATAACACAGCCTCTGCCAGTCCCTGCGCAGTAATCCCCAGGAAAAGATTGATGGCCAGTTTTGCCGTGTTTCCCGATCCGTTGGGACCCAATAAGGTGGATGACTTACCGAGGGCAGAAAATAAGGGTACTGCCTTTTGGTAGGCTTTCTCTTCCCCGCCAACCATAATGATCAGCTGCGCATCTTCAGCAGGTTTCACACTTCCTGAAACCGGCGCATCGAGGTAATCCACCCCATTCTCTTTGCAGGCTCCCGCAATGATTTTTGTCGTCTCCGGAGATACCGTACTCATATCCACCGCAATAAAGTTTTTATCCTCAGCTGAGGATAAAATCCCGGCAGGGCCGAAATAGACTTCCTTTAAAGCTGCATCATCACTGAGCATGGTGAAAATAAAATCAGATCCGGCGACCAAGGCTGCTGCCGAACTCGCGATTTTCACGGCTGTGCTTTCCTTTAACACAATTGATTTTTCTGGATTACGGTTGAATACCGTCAGGTCGAATCCTGCTTTCACCAGATTTTTCACCATTGGATTGCCCATATTTCCCAGGCCTATCCAGCCAATTTTTATTGTTGTGCCCATCTTCTTTCTGTTGGTTTTGATGAAGGTAATATTTTCATTCAGTATATGCTTGTTTTTTCATACCCGAATATTTGTTTTTTCAGCAGTTATTTTCAAATTATTTATTGTTTTCAATAGGTGTTCAAGCACTCGCCAAAGCCCGGTTATTGTTTTTTGACCTTCAGGCTGCCTTCGGCGGTTTATTCACCAGTGTTCAATTTTATTTGTGTTCATGGGCCCGCGAAGACTCGATTTATTGGTGAGGAAGTCATCATGAGGTATTCATCGCTGTTGGTAAGCTTTCGGCTGATGATGGTTTCAGTGGGCTAAGTATGTATACATCGCACAAGCTGTCAGGATTGATATTTTTTCAGGATATCTTCAATTCTTTCATCAGGAACCAGATCTGTCACAGCCAGGATGTGCAGCTGCTTAAAATCGGGATGAAGGGTATTGATCACATAGTTAAAGGAACCGGGTAATATGGCTGAAGGGACTTTCAGGATGGGGATGCGCATATCGTCATACCATTGATTTCCCTGGGGCTGGCAATGGCTGTAATCATAGGGATGCCTCCAGTCCGGATCCAGTGTATCCAGTTCTATGGTCTGAATCGCCATGTCGTCCGGGATTTCGATAAAGACAGTCTTAAAATCACGGTTAAAACCGACGCCCTGCCTCCTTACCATGTTTTCAAGAAAAGCGAGGGCAATATTTTCTGCACAATAGATGACGTGTTTACCTGCTGAGGCCCACCGTCCGTTTACACCCGAGGAAGTTAAGGTGGCTGCATAATTTTTATGGCCAATTCTAAATACAATCATTCTGTGGTTAAACAATCATGAAGTTGATCAAAAGATTATTCTTATGCCTAAACAGCATCGCCGTAGGCTATTTTCATCAGTTCATCTGCAACAAGGTCTACCCCACCAGGCGTACTTAACCAGTCCATAGGCCGCTCAGTAGAATTCCAGAAAGGCTTGTTTAACCAATAGCTGAATTCATCTACCGTACCAAAGAGCGATACGCCTTTTTTATACAGGCCTATCAGCTTGAGCAGATGTTCCCCATAAACAGGGTCCAGATTTTTTTTCTGCTCTTTATAGTTACTGATGGTACGCGAGGAAATGTTAATGAGATCGGCCAGTGATTTGTTGGAAATGTTTATCGCTTCCGCGAAATCATAGAATACCCCGGGTTTTAAACCCTGGCGCGCATGTTGAAAGACCTTCATGTCATCACTTACATCTATTGCACTGAATTTGACACGTAGGGTTTCTGTTCGCTTGTCTGAAAGTACTGTCGCTTGATTTGCCATGACAAAAATGTTTACAGGACTAATATAAGAATATTTTCAACATCCACAATGAAAATATTCATCAAAATAGCCATTAATGGGCTTGTTTTTCTTAAAAGAAGCCAAACGCCACCCACAGGCTAAAGAAGTTTCCCTTAAATTTACGTAAAAAACAGCATTCCTCTTATCTCCCAGGAGGGGTATAAGTGGAGTGATTCAATTGCTCTGCCCTGAATAAATTATCTGTGGTCTGCAGGATTTTTGCTTTAAGTTTCGGATTAAAATTTTCATGTTTCTTCAAAAATGTACGTACGATTTCTGCAGCTTCATGGCTTTGGTACATGCCAAAGTTCAATTGCAACCAGGATTGCGGAAAGAAGATGTCCCCTGTCGTTTGTATTTCTTCTAATAAATCCAGGCTTTTTTCCAGGTACCTTACAGCGCTGGCCTGGCGCAATGGATGGTGTAAATAATATAACCCGGCCAATACATTGGATTCTTTAGCCCTGTTTGATTTCTGCTGCAGGCTGTTAAAAAACTGGTCGCGGATCTGTTGGTCGGGCGATAAGGCGGGAACAATAAATTCAAACCTGCTTTTACGGTCTGCATTTTGAATCCGGTCATGCTGAACAGTTAAGATAGACAAATCCTTGTCATTTCTGAGTGCAAGCGACAAGGCCAGATTGGTATAATCGTCTTCCGTAAGTATGATTCCCTGCGGAGCCGACTGACTTTTCCAGACCTGGTATACCCTGTCATGTGCCAAAGGATTCAAAAAGATGTCCTGGTAGGCTTTGAACAGTTGTTTTTTACTGTTTCCGTTGTACTGTTTCAGCATGGCTGTCCAGATTTCATCCTCCAGTCCGGAGGATAGTGCCATCCGTTGTTCAACGGTAAGGAATTGCCAGTAAATCGTACTGATGTATCCTGTCAACATTTTAATGTTAAGTTCCTCCTGTTCAATCGCCAGCCCTTTACTAAACAAGACCAGCAACTCTTCAGGTTTCATCCCCTTTCTACCCAGGAACTGTTCATACAGGGAAATATAGGCAGTCGCACGGTGCAAAGCACTTTTGAGTGTATACAATTGCTGCGGAAGCAAGGGATCAACCGGCCATTGCGCATAGCCCTGACCGGAAGAATTGAAAAGCACAAATAGTGGTTTCGGAAGGCCGGCAGCCTGTTTAAGCACCTGTTTTTCTGCAGACAAATCCACCTGCAGTACTTTAACCGTATCCGCATAAAAAAGACTAAGTTCAAAAAACTGTGGCCATACCCTTTTTTCCTCACCATATTCAGGACGCTGGGTAACCAGGAACTGACTGATCTTGCCATCCTGGTAGGAAACCTGGTAATCGACCAGGGGACGGCCGCTTTCATTGACCCATACTTTATTCCATTTCTGAAGATCTGCAGCCGTATGGCGGTCCAGAATATTGATCAGGTCCGGCCATGACGCATTCCCATTCGCAAAGGTGTGCAGATATTCCCTTACCCCTTTCTGAAAAGCTTCTTTACCCATCAGGTGTTCAAGCTGCTGCATCATCACGGGTGCCTTATGGTAAATGATACTCCCGTAAAGCGCACCGGCGTCTTTCAGGTTATCGAGCGACTGACGAATGGGGTTCGCCCCTTGCGTACGGTCTACCGCATAGGCCGCAGGAACATGGTCAATCAGGAACTTCAGGTCATATGCCGCCACGTCCTCCACATTCCCCCCACTTTTGTCGGCCATAAAATTGGCAAACACTTCTTTCATCCACACGTCACTAAACCAGTTCATGGTCACCAGGTCCCCAAACCACATGTGCGCAGTTTCATGCGCAATCAGGTTGGTACGCGCATTCAACTGGTCTTTGGTCGCCCCACCATCCAGGAATAAGGTATTTGCCTTGTATTGGATCGTCCCCGGATGTTCCATTCCCCCGAATTGAAAATCAGGAATCGCCACGAATCCGAATTTCTGGAAAGGATACGGGATGCCTGTCCATTCTTCAAAATACTTCAGTGCCGCAGAATGGAGATTAAAGACCTCCTGCAGGCTGTATTTTAGCTTTTCCTGGTCTGTTTCCCTGAAAAGAAAAACGGCCTCCTGTACATTGGCCTTACCGGTATAAGTCTTGAATTTACCGGCAGCGAAGGCAAAGAGATAAGTACTCAGCTGGTCGGAAGTACGGAAATGGTAAGTCTTGCGTTGGCCCTGCTGAAGCGAGTCCTTTAAACCGGCATTCGCCAAAGCCTGCCAGTCTGCAGGCAAATGAAGGGTCAAGTCATACGTGGCTTTCAGATCGGGTTGGTCAAAACAGGGAAATACGGTTCTGGCCCTGTCCGGAACAAATAAAGTATACAGGTAATCGTCATTTCTGTTCAAGGCACCCTCACCAGCCTGGAAAACAATACTGATCTTGTTGCCTCCCTTTTTTAGGTATTCGGGAGCAATGACCAGGTGTTCCTGCCGGTAGTCTACTGCGATTTGCCGGTCGTTTACGGCAATGCTCCTGATTTTTGCAGGATCTTCCTTAAAATCAATTTGGAGGGGCTGCTTTACCGTGTTGAGCTGGAAGCTCAGGATTTCATGCGCCTGAATCACTGCTGAACGTTTGGCAGGAATATCCAGTTCCAAAGTATAATTAATATGGGTAAGGGCCGACTTGCGGTAAAGTGCCAGCGTATGGCTCACACCGGGTTCAATTCCAGGGACTGAAACCGCTTTACGGGAAGAACAGGAAACGAACAGAAAAGCTGATAAAGCAATGATTTGAAGCAAACGAAACATTTTGCCAATTTACAGTTTTCTTTGAGAAACATTAAATTCTTCCCGTCCATATCTTCGTTTTTACCTCCATTGCCGCAACGCTCCACTAAAATTGAATAGCTCCCTATTCAATCTATGCAGCAATCAGGCCAATACCTCTATCATTTTTGGCGATACAATGAATCGCTGATAGAATTTGGAGCAGATCTACAGAAAAGACCGGTTCTTTTCCGCAGGGACAGGAATTTTAAGCTATTTTATACTGAAAGTAATTTAGATACGCTCTACAGGAAGCTTTTAGCCCAATTGTTCTGCTCTCCTGCCCGGCCACCATCGACCTGCAGGGATGGATTATCTAAAAAAGACGCTGCCAATAAATTGATATAAAAACAGCATATTTGTTGAAATGAGAATAACCGCTCATGAAAAATAAATGGGGACTTTACACGAATAGTCATGTTCCTCAAAAAAAGAGATCATCTGAGCTGAAAAGATAAATTGAACACAACAACATTCACATACCAGTACCAATTGCTCACCAGGAATTACAGGTGGCTGGCACATATTTTATACTGGATCCTGCTCTCGGTATTCGTCGTGTACAAACTAAAGCCCATTCCGGAAACCCCTTCGGCACCTGCATTATTGCTTACCATCTCGGTTATCCGTATCGGAACCTTAGTGCTGTTGTCTTATCATTTTCTGTTCTTTATCATTCCCCTCTTTAAAACTTCCAGCCTGACCGTTTTCTGGTTCTGTTTACTCAGCACCATTCTTTTCTGGTACATGGTACAAATCGGATTGATTAAACTCGCTTTGAGTGCGTATCCCAGGATCAATGCATGGCCACAAAACGAGGTGTCCATCCTCTTCAAGACCCAGATCCTGAGCTTTGTTGCCCTTTTTTGTTTCTTTACCGCACTGTACTATTTTATGGATATTTATGACAGGCAGCGGGAAATAAAGCTGCTTGCCAAATTTAAAACAGAGAAAATAGCCCTGGAAAGTAGCTTTCTGAAGTCGCAGGTGAATCCACACTTCCTCTTCAATACGCTGAATAATATTTATGCACTGAGTTTAAAAAAATCAGCGCAAACGCCTGTCATTATTGAAAAACTGGAATCATTGCTGCATTATATGCTCTATGAATGCAAGGCAGAGCTCGTGCCCTTAGCCGATGAATTTACGTTCACCAATAGTTATATTGCCCTGGAGAAACTGCGGCATAAAGAAGATAGTTGTACGGTGACGACGAAAATATCGGGTGATACAACGGATAAGTATATTGCTCCTTTACTACTGATCAACTTCCTGGAAAATGCCTTCAAGCATGGCACAAAAACCAGCTTCGGGAAGTCATGGATCACAATGGATATCCAGCTAAGCGAAGGCTCCATGCATTTTAACCTGCAGAACAGCAAGCCGCTGCAGGTGATTCCAGGAAGTACCGCTGTGGAGTATACCGGTGGCATAGGCCTGAAGAATGTCAGGCGCCGGTTGCAGATCCTTTATCCCGGTAAACACACCCTCCAGATCGTCAACAGGAAGGATAGGTTTGAAATAGATTTAAACATTCGTCTGTCATGAGCACTTTTGTAGAACAGGAAATTCACAGGAGAAACCGCTGGGTTTATTTTACGAGGTACCGCTGGGTAGCCCATATCGCCTATTGGGTAGGCGTATTTTTGATCAGTACCAAGCTGAATTTCACGGGACCGGTGACCATTTCGGTCATCCTCAATAAGTTCTTGCTGGCCAACCTGCATATTGCCATTTTCTTTTATTTATATTGCCTGTACTTTATCCCCTATTTCTTTAAAAAGAATAAAAACCTGACCTTCTGGATCCTGGTCATTGCTTCGATCACACTGATTCCTGTAGCCGATTTCTATTTCAATAAGTATATCATTTCCCTGACCGGTGAAAATATCCTGATCCCCGGGCTTGGCTTCTGGGGCAATTACCAAGTGATCCTTATAGGATATGTGGTGAACTTTCTTTTGTTCTCCATGTTGCTGTTTTTTATGGAGAAAAGTGAAGAAAGTGACCTTGTAGAGGAATTGGAACAGGAGAAAAGAGAGATTGAACAGGTGAAACTGGATTTGCTGAAGACCAATATCAGTCCGGATTTTATGATGCGTTCCTTAGACCAGCTGAAAAGGGCAGCAATAGTTCCTGAGATCTATACCCCTGAATCCATCATCAAATTTTCGGAGCTGCTCCGCTATCGTTTGTACCGGAATAAACAATTACAAAGTCCCCTGACAGACGAATTGCAGGCTTTACGGGATTTTATCAGCTTTATCAGTTTCGACCATCAACGCAACCATCTGTACACAGAGCTGCTGGTAAAGGGCAATCCTGAGCATAAACTTATTGCCGCACTTGCACTTGTCAATATCCTGGAGCCATTTTGCAAAACTATTCCCGCAGTGCCTGCCGAACTTCAGATTAAGATACAGGTGGAATCAGCGCTGCTTAAGATAGACCTGTTATACAACCAGCATGCTACGGACCATCTCTTTACTGATCTTCAAAAATATGGCGCTGATTATATGCAGCTTTACGGAGATTCGGTTCATTTTAACTTTGAAAATTGTGAAGATGAGACCTGCAGGATAGAAATGATACTCCCCCTGCTCAAAAAACAGGAAGAGTATCCTACCTAGGAAGGGCATCGGCAAGGCATTCAAATGAGATTCCCTGATATCGGACCGGGGAAATTCAAGGATAAACCCGGTGTCCGCCAAAAAAATTGCTTTATGAGGTGTAAAGGCAGGTCCGGAACATTTTATCAAAACCATAAACCCCGAGCTTTTTTCCAATCACCACAATTTTGGTTTCCCTGACCTCATCGGGCAGCCACATTTCTCCGAGGGAAATGGCCAGCGACTTCCCTACGGTCTGCAGAATGATCCTGCTTTCAAATTCATGGCTGTAAATAATCCCTTTCATACGGTACACATTGGACGATTGTGCGATTAAAAACACCATCATCCTGTGTTCCAGTTCCTGGATATCCATACTCTCCTTGTATTTCAACAGGATAGTTTCAATGTCACTATGGGTATGCCGGTTATGGGAGGCATCCGAAGCAAGGATAGGGCCTTGCCCTGAATTTTCATTACTCAGGCTAAACACCCCTTTTGGGGTATGCATAGGCCTTGGATTGCTGTAGAAGTTTGCAAAACGCTCCCGGTCGAACATTTTCTTCACCTGGAAATCCTCTTTTGTGGCCACCATGGTTTCCGCAAAAGGATTGATGGTTTTCAAGATGCCCTGCAATTCCGTGATATAAGTATCACTCACCTTTTCCACCTTATTGAGCAGGATAACATCACTGAAGGCGATTTGCTGAATGGCTTCGGTACGGTCTTTCAACTGATCTTCTACCTGCTCTGCATCCACCACACAAATTACCCTTTTTAACTGAAAACCTCTCTTCACATTGTCATTTGTCAAAAAAGGATGGGCAATATTCGCCGGATCCGCAATCCCCGTAGCTTCAATGATCAGGTGGTCCCAGTCCGCCCTCCTGTCCCAAAGGCTATTTAGTAAATCGTATAGGTTATCATTTAACGAACAGCACAGGCAGCCGTTGTTCAATTCCATGATGTCATCTTCTCCCTTGACGATTAACCCAGCATCTATACTCTCTTCCCCGATCTCATTTTCAATAATTGCAAAGCGGGTATCTTTCTTTTTGGAGATAATCGCATTCAATATGGTGGTTTTTCCAGCACCTAAAAACCCCGTGAGCAGGGTAACTTCTTTCGCTTTCATCTGTCCTTATTTATCTGTTCCCTGCAATCCGCATTCAAATTACAGTATTTCCTCTTTCTATGCAGTATATATGCAGCAGTGAGCTCATCCATACTGTCAGATCACACATTATGTAATCAGAAAACCATAAAATCTACACTGAACACCTTGGTTGTACCATTTATTCAATTTTTTGACCTTAATCTTTTTCTATGAACTGCAAATAATGTAGATTGCCTGCAAATATATGCAAACGCAATGTTGTTGCGAACTTTTATTATATTTGAATATTAATCACACACAAAAAATGACTAAATTCTCAATTAAACCAATAGTCCTTGCTTCCGGACTATTCATGACTGCATCTTTTGGTTATGCGCAGGATAACCTGGTGAATTCTTTAAAAAACAACAAAACAGAGAACAGTGCTGCAGGTTTCACCTTTACTGACCTCATTAACCTGGAAAACACCCCGGTTAAAAACCAGGGATCTTCAGGTACTTGCTGGAGTTATTCTACGAACTCTTTCCTGGAATCAGAAATGATCCGTACAGGTAAAGAGCCGGTTGCCTTATCTGAAATCTTCTCTGCACGCAATGCCTACGTGGAAAAAGGTAAAAACTATGTACGTATGCATGGTGCCGTTACACTAGGTGATGGTGGTGCATTGCATGATGTCATTAACATGTTAAGAATGTATGGTGCAGTTCCGCAAGTCAATTACACAGGACTGAACTATGGCACTAAAGTGAACAAATTCGGTGAAATGGGTGCAATTACCAGCGGCGTATTAGAGGCTGTAGTAAAAAACCCAAACAAAACCTTAACGCCAAACTGGTTGAAAGCCTATACTTCAGTAATTGATTCTTATTTAGGTGAAGTGCCTAAAACTTTCGATTATAAAGGAAAAAGCTATACCCCGCAAACTTTTGCCAAACAAGTCGTAGGTCTTAATCCGGATGATTATGTAGAGTTATCTTCATTCAATGATCACCCTTACTATAGTAAATTCACTTTATTGGTACCGGATAACTGGTCATTTGACCAGGTGTATAATGTTAAAGTGAATGAGATCACCGAAACTATTGACAATGCATTAAAGAAAGGGTATACCGTAGCTTGGGCAACTGATGTGAGCGAAGCTTCTTTCTCTTATGCAAATGGCGTGGCATATGTCCCTGCTAAACCGGTAGAAGAAATGACAGCCCAGGAAAAGGCACAATTGTTCAGCGGCCCTAAACCAGAAATGGAAATCACTGCGGAAGTTCGTCAGGCAGCATTTGATAACTACCAGACTACAGATGACCATGGAATGCATATCGTTGGATTAGCCAAGGACCAAACGGGTAAAGAATACTATATCGTTAAAAACTCTTGGGGTGCAACAAACGACTATAAAGGTTATTTATACGTAACGAAAAACTTTGTTCAGTATAAGACTACTGCATTCTTATTGCATAAAGGTGCTATTCCAGCTGCCATCAGCAAAAAATTAGGCCTGTAGGCTCTGCCATTAAAAAATGGCTTACCGCTGAAGATTTCAGCTAAAATATAAAAAGCGGCTGTTTCAATGAAACAGCCGCTTTTTCGTTGTTTTTACCCGCCCCCTTTATGGGAGTATTTTCAAATATTCAATGCTCAGCGGCTCAGTTTACATCAATGAACTGCCCCTAAAAATTGTCTAACTTTTTAAGGGCAGTGTATAATGATCCTGCCGCTGTTTTTTATCTCAGAATCCTGGTTGGCTTCTTGTGTTCATCTATGGCCACAAAAGAAAATTCCCCGCTGACAGCCTTTTCACGGTGTTCGGAATACATTTGTTCTACAAAAATATCTACCCTTACTTTCATACTCGTATTTCCAACATAACTTACCGTTGCAATAAGTTCCACGATGGTTCCTGCGGCAATGGGTTTGGTAAAATCTATCCTGTCACTGCTTACGGTAACCATATGCTGCCTGCTGAATCGGGTGGCGGCAATAAATGCGACCTCATCCATCATCATCATCGCTGTTCCGCCAAATAATGTATCGTAATGGTTTGTGGTATTCGGGAATACAGTTTTAAATATTCTTGTCTCCGAAGCCCGGATCTTTTCTTCTAATGTCATTAATCTTGTTATATAAGTAGGATGAACCTAAATTATGCGCAGTTCAATCATGTTTAGCACAATCCTGCTCAGTGCAATCATGTTCAGCTTAAATTATCGTGAGGCCTTTATCAGGACCATCGTCATGACAACGGCTTCCCTATCTGTTCCCTAAAATACGATATGGATCACCTATGCAAGAATTATTTCGATCTGCTGTAGTTCTTCCGGGTCAAAACTCAGGTAATCCAGGCATTTAATGGAGTCTGCCAGTTGTTCCGGCCGGCTGGCACCGACAAGTACCGAGGTCACACGCTCATCGCGTAATATCCACGATAAAGCCATTTGCGCAAGTGTCTGTCCCCTTCCAGAGGCGATTTCATTCAGGGACCTGATCTGCTGCAACCGTTCCGGAGTAAGCTGGTTTTCCTGCAATGCGCCATGTGATTTTGCTACCCGTGAATCCTCAGGAATACCATGGAGGTATTTGTTCGTCAGTAATCCCTGGGCAAGTGGTGAGAATGGGATACACCCTACTCCTTCATTCCCCAATAGATCCAGCAATCCACCTTCAATCCAGCGCTCAAACATGGAATACTTAGGCTGATGGATTAAACACGGCGTTCCCAGTTCCTTGAGGATCTGAATCGCCTTTGCAGCTTCCGGGGCCTGATAGTTTGAAATCCCTACATATAAGGCTTTACCCTGACGGACAAAAAGATCCAATGTCGCCATCGTTTCCTCCAGTGGCGTTTCCGGATCCGGACGGTGGTGGTAGAAAATATCGACATAATCAATTCCCATACGTTTAAGGCTTTGGTCCAAACTGGAAACCAGGTACTTCTTTGATCCCCAATCCCCATACGGCCCATCCCACATCGTGTATCCCGCTTTGGAAGAGATGATCATCTCATCACGGTAGGTGGAGAAATCCTGTTTCAGGATCGTCCCGAAATTTTCTTCTGCTGATCCGGGAGGAGGACCGTAATTATTGGCGAGGTCAAAATGAGTGATCCCCTTGTCGAATGCAAGTTTGATGAGCTGACGTGAATTTTCGAATTGGTCCACATAACCGAAATTATGCCATAGTCCAAGTGAGATCGCAGGTAGTTTTATTCCACTTTTTCCGCAGCGGCGGTAAGTCATTTCTTTATAACGGCCAGGTTTTGCAATATAGCTCATAAGTATAATGTTAAAGATATCTGATAAAAAACAGCGTTCAGCAGAATGAAAAATCCTAAAAAGGTAAACCCCTGTTTAAATTTATATATCCTGCCAAATATATAAATTTAAAAAAGTACCTCCATTCCTACTGTCTTTATTTTTCATGATTTCATTAAGATAGAGTTGAGCTGTTCAGCAACGCATGATGAACCTCAGCTAAATACTACCCAGCTCCGTCTGTAAACGTTAAACTTAAGCAGGTTTCATCAGCATTCTTCATTGCTGTTTGCCAGATGTAATATTCTGCAGCTTTCATCAGAATAATTTATATTATAACTATATTTATCGTCAGTAATTTTGCAATAGAAGGATATGAAGAAAAAGATATTGGTAATGGAAAAGAATAAGGATATAGCTGACTTAATTCATATCATCCTTACCGACCAGGGTTATACTGTAGAATTGCTGTCTTCAAATGATAGTGTTTTTGATCATATACGAACATTTCATCCTGATGTTATCCTGTTGGATATCATCAATCCTACTGCAGAAGGAACAAAGCTGTGTGAAGAGATCAAAGCTGCAGAAGATACGTCCCATATCCCAGTAATTGTGCTGTCAACCCACCCTAAGGTAGCTGTAGTCAAAGAAATCTGTGCAGATGAAGTCATCCCCAAACCATTTGACATTTCAAATTTAGTCTCCATCGTGGAAGAACAGTTAATTTCTGCCTGATCTGTTTAAATCATTTGCTGAACAGCTCTTTAAAATCCGGAGCCCCTTCGCCAAACCTAACCGAAGTCCTGAATAGAATTTTTGCTTTGCAGAATTGAGCTTACACCAGCTAAAAATAACCTATAAATACATAAAAAAACAGGCTATTAAAAAGCAAGCAATGCGATCTTAATAGCCCATCATATCATTTGCTGTATACTTTACAGCTGGTGTTGCTTCTTCAGGAAATTCAGGTATTTCTTGTCATCCTCAAATAGTTCTTCCCCTTCCAGCTTATAGGCACGCCATAAATAATCGCCTGCATTTTTGTGGTCATTCAACTCGAAATACACCTCTCCCAGCCTTAACAGCACAAAAGGGTTGGCTTCTTCATCACCATAGATATACTGTGCGGCCAGCAAGGGTTCAAGCGCTTCCGTATATTTCGAATCATTAAAATAGGCATCACCGATAGAAGCCTGAAGCCATCCAGCCGCTTCCCAATCCTCTTTGGGCTCTGGCAATACGGCCAGTGCCTTGTTGAAATACGAAACCGCGGCAGGGTAATCTTCCTTATCCAGTTCCAGGTCTGCCTTCTCACAAAAATCATCGATGAGTGACTGCTGCTCTTCAGTCAGATCCTCGGCTTCTGCATCAGTTTGTGGCACAAAATCCTTTTTAAAGGCTTCAAATTCTTCCGCTGAAATTCTGGCGATGTGCAGGAAATCCGGATTAAAATCCTGAAAAACACTCCCCTTCTTCAGGCTGAATGCCAGCTTAAAGTTGACCCTCGCCTGATCAAGGTCATTCAGCGCATAATAAATACCCCCAAGTGTGACAAAATGGACCGGATGTTTCACCGTATCGGTTTTCATCAATTCCTTAAGGTAATCTGTCTCTTTCACAAAAAATGGGAGGGCTTTTTCCGGCTGTCCCGCCTGTTCATAAAAGGAGAAGATACTGTCCAGCAGGATATTTCCTATACTGTGGTTTTCTTTAGGGTCCGAAACCGATTCTTCGATCTCCAATAATAAAACTTCTGCTTCCTGATAGGCACCAGATTCTGCCAAAGCATACACCTGATCTATATGATCAAAAAACTCTTCTTCCTGCTCAGGGCTATAAATAATTGAATTCGACATTTACGAATATAGTTATAACGACTGGCTTTCCATCTGTTTTATAATTTTGTTCACTTCTGTCTCGGTAGAACGAAGTTTAGTCTGGCAGAAAGCGATCAGTTCTGATGCCCGTTTTACTTTTTCCGCAAGAACATCTACAGATACAGATTCAGTTTCTATTTCCTGTGCAATCAATGCCAGCTCAGCATAAGCGGCCTCATAATTCAAATTCTTTTCCATCTTTTGTTACTTTGGATAAAACCTTTGCCGTTAATTCAGCTCCGGACATGCTTACTGTTATTTCCGCTCCGGCAGTGATGCCAGCTGCATTACGCGCAATATTCCCATTTAACCTGACAATCGCGAATCCCTTATTTAAGATATTCTGCGGACTCATTAACCGGATGACCGAGGCATAATGACCGATATCCTGCTGTTTATTTACAAAATATAGCCTGTTAAATGACTTGATGTTTGCCACCAGGTTGTGGAGATCCTTATTCCGGTTTGAAATCATGATCCTGGGATTGGTCAGGATCCTGCCCGACAGGTGAATGATCTTCCTGTGCTGCTCATGTACATGCGTCTTCGCAGCATTAATGATCACCTGATTCCATTTATTCAGCTGTTCCTTATGGTAGGAAACCAGCTGAAACGTTTTGATCAGCATTTGCTGTTGCAAGGCGGTGATCGACTCCTCAAAATTTCTGTTGTGCGCAATCAGCAATTCCGCCACCCTGGTCGGTGTTTTGGTCGCCGTATGGGCCATCAAATCGACTATAGTCTCATTCTTCTGATGCCCTATGCCGGTAATCACCGGAATAGGAAACTTTGCAATGGCACGTGACAGTTCATAATTGTCGAAGATAAGGAAATCGAGCTGCGCCCCCCCTCCACGTATGATGACCAGCGCATCGTATGGAATTCCGGAAGCATACACCTCAATCAGTTTAGAAACGAAGTTTTTTGCGTTTCCCTCTCCCTGTACAAGGGCAAAATAATTGTCGATTTCGAAATGGTAACCGAAAGTATTGTTGTCCAGTGTATGCCTAAAATCCTGGTATCCGGCCGATGTTTCGGAAGAGACCAGGGCAATCCGCTGCAGGACTTTAGGTAAGGCCAGCTGACTGTTCCTGGTGATATATTGTCCATCCAGCAACCTGATAAAAGAAGGATTATCACGCAACAGTTTTTCCAGGGTCTCCTTCCGTTGCCGTTCGAACTGGCCAAGCGTAAAACTGGTATCGATATCCAGCAGGTTAAGCTGCAGCCCAAAGGACGGATTATACTGAACGGAGACCTGGATCAGGACATTAATGTCATTCTTAAACTGCTGACCCGTTACGCGTTCAAAATTTGAAATGTTTACCGCTGCATTTCCCCAGGCACGTCCCGCTACCTTTGCCAGGATTTTCGCAGAGGCTTTATCCTTTTCGACCAGTTCAAAATAATGGTAATTGGTCTGCGCTTTATAAGTATAACTGGTGATATCGGCAATGATCCAGAATGTCCTGCCCCCAAACACATCGCCGATTACGCTTTGGATTTGACCGGTAAGTTCAGATAGTTTAATTGACGGTTGGGTTGTCAAGGCAGTTCAATTCAGTGAAGTATAAAGTTAGAAATTCTGATCGTAAAAAAAGACTAACGGATGGCTGTCTCGAATTTATTGACCAATGACTTCAGGGCAGTATGCTTTAGCAGCCAGTTAAACAGGGCAATTCCGATGATGGCACACCCTATACCAGAAAATACATCCAGCAGGTAATGGTGACTGGCATACACTGCCGTAAACCAGATGCCAAGCATCACGACGGCAAAAAAGACATTGAAAAAGCCCAGTTTATTCTTTAAGCCATAATAAAGCACAATCACGGGATAAGAAGAATGTAGCGAAGGCATTGCCGCGAATACGTTGGAGCTCTTGCTGTAGATAGACTGGAAAACAGGCACATCAAAGAATTGGTCGAACTTAATCAATCCCGCAGTATTGCCTGGTGTATGGGCATGGAATACAAACCCATGGTATTGTACGTACCATGGCGGTGCCGCAGGGTACACATAATAAATCACAAAGCCAATCAGGTTAACCAGTACAAAAGTAAGGGAGAAATACAGGAACTGCTTCCTGTTGATAAAAAACAAACATCCTGCAAAGGCGAGCGGGACAGGAATCCACATCAGGTAAAAAATCCCTGTGGCTACATCTAAAAATGGTGTCCCGTGGACCCTCCAGTATTCATTTGGTGTCAATATGGTCCCATTGGCGCTGATGCCAAAGAATTGCTTTTCCAGATGGTACAATTCAGCAATATGCACCTCATTGTAAAGATAATTAGGAAAAGCCTTCATGTAATCAAACAAAATCCAGTATACCATAAATATGGAGAACCCCAGAATAAACTTCCGGGTTACAGCTGATGCATAATACATGGAATTAAAAATCAGGATCAGGACCAGCTGGTCGGATTTATAGCCTACAAGGAAATAAGATATCAAAAGATAAACCGCAGAGATTAAAGTGGTGCTGAGAAAATCTTTAAGGGTATAAAACTCTCTTTTCAGCTGTAGTTGTTCTGGCATTATTTCTTTGTAAAATCTGATCCCATTATCTTATCCCAGATAGAAGAACTTACTCCATACCCCTTTGTCGGATCTGAATAATGGTGCAGCATGTGGTGTTTTTTTAAGTTTTTCCAGAACGTACTTTTAAAATTGGCATGGTGCAAGGCATAATGGGTCATGTCATAAAACAGGTACCCAATTAAAAAACCTGCAAAAAATGCGTATATCGTTCCTTCAGGCAGCAAATATAGAAATAAAAAATAGAGTGCCAATGCCATAGGAATACTTGCCGAAGGTGGCATCACCAATCGTTTGGCATCATTGGGATAATCATGGTGTACCCCATGGAATATAAAATGTATCCGTTGCCCGATTTTTGATTTCGGATAAAAGTGGAATACAAACCGGTGTAAAATATATTCTGAGATGGTCCAGACAAATAAGCCCAGGGCCAGCCATCCGATAAAATGAAGCGCTGGCATATGCCGATCTGCAAATGACTTCCAGATCAGGTAAGCAATGACAGGAACATAAACGATAAGGGGTACGAAAAAGTGAACTTTTGACAGACTTTCAAAAAACTCACTTTTGAACATTCTGATGGAATCAGAAGAGTTCGAAATAAAATTCTTCTTCATGTGTGTAGGTAGTTTAAATTTTTATACGTTCAGTTATTGCAGTGTTAGTGGAAGTATTCAGCCCCCTGATGTCTACATATTTCACATTCGGCAACCAGAAAGATCCGCCTTCTATACGCAAAAATATACGTTCTATTTCAATCTTCTTGTTATTGACGGTCACGTAAACATGATATTTTTTATCATTTTCTGACTTCTGTAAATACATGGGTAATTTTTTATGGGATACGAAACGAAGTTCATACTGATCCTTGCCTAAAGCCTTGGATTCGATACCATAGGCAAACTTACGCTGAATATAACCCAATTCTTTTTTTTCGCCATTATCGCCATACCTCATCCAATACACCAGTACCGGGGCCGTTTTATCCACTACACCATTCTTATCCTCATTCAGCTGGCAGATGATGGTATTGGTATTCGGATCCCGCTGCAAAAAGAAGAGTTGGTTGACGATTCCCTTCGGCGTTGGAAATTTCAGCGGAGAGGGATTGCTCTGATCAGCCGCCTGCGCATACACAGCAGAAAGGCCCCCAAAACTCAGCAGTGTGGTAATAAGAAGGGTAGCCACGACTACAGGTGTTACTTTTTCTTTTTTAGTTTCTTTAACCTGAGTCGTCGTGTTGAACTCTTTTGCATCCAATGCTTTTTTTGCATCCCTTAACCTGTTAATAGCAGTAATATTGGTCATAAAGGCCATAATTGTAATTGGAATGGTAAAAATAGACATCGTTTCAAATATATGGAACGAAATTCCCGGCACATAGATTTTGAAATCACCTCCGATATAATGGCCGGCTATCCCACAAGCGATCGCACAGATTCCGATAGTAACCACACGCTCAGGACGCTGCATTAATCCCCCTTTACATTCCACACCCAATCCTTCAGCCCTTGCACGTGTATAACTCACCATCATGGAGCCGATGAGCGCGATAAATGCAAACAGGGAACTTAAAAAGTAATGGTGTGAGACCAGGTAATAACAAATGCCCAGGAACATGATCAGCTCACTGTAACGGTCCAGCACAGAATCATACAAGGCCCCAAAAACTGAACTCATATTTCCCAGCCGTGCCACCTGACCATCCAGCATATCAAATAAACCGGCGAACAAAACCAGGGCTCCACCCCAGCCTACATAAGAAAGCTCCCCCCTGTTACTGGCTTCTGCGCCGAAAACAAATATCACTGCCACACCAACATTCAACAACAAACCAATCGTAGTTACCGCATTGGGTGTTAAGCCCATACGGATCAGCCCCTTTACAAAAGGGTTGATGACCTTGTAAATCAGCTGTTGTAACCGGTCACGAAATGATAAAGTTTTCATATCTATATTATTCATCTTTTTTATTAAAAATCAAATTTAACCCTTGCCCTGATTCCCCATTCGGAAACATTGGGGTTATCAAGGTAATTGAAACGTTTTACCGCATCCACACGCAGTATTTTAAAAATATTGGCAATCCCCACACTTCCTTCCATATAAGGCTCTCTTCCCAGGGTATATGTCCTGCTGGTTCCATCCTCATTTGTAGGGAACTGCAATAATGAAGGATCATTATTGGGATTGTTCTCCTCCCTGATCGAACCATATAACATTTTTAACGATACCGTTTCCCTTAGTTTTAATCTTTTGATCAAAGGTATCTTATTAAAGAAGAATCCGTTAAAATTATGGTCGATATTTATACTTGCATAATGATCACTCACAAACTCCAGGAAATTCATCAGGTTGTAAGAATTCAACTGGTAAGCATAAGTCTGGTTGGCCCTGTGGATCGTCAGCAATGGAAAAGGAACCTTCCCGAAGATATATCCTCCTTCAACTGTGACATCAGAATAGCCTAACTGGGACAGATAAAAACGTTTATCTATACTTCCCATCAGGTTATGGTAATTGTATTGTCCTGCAAGGACACCTTTAAGCCCTGCTGTATAACGCAGGTTGATGATGGGATAGCGGTCAATAATAGGAATCCTGTAGATTTTGCCCTGGTAAAACTTCTCATTCGGTGCATAACGGAGACTCAAGGTAAGTTCAGAAGTATTAATTCCATCCACACTGTTCAGCGTATTGCCCTCAAAATTGTTGTAGAATAAAGAACCTCCCGGACGTTGTGTCCACTTACGGGCAGAAACCGTGTAGGAGAAATGGTTCTCAAATTCCTTTACGTAATCGATTTTATAAAAATCATTGTACAACAACATGTTATTCTCCCCACGTTTAAATGACAACAGGAAGTTATCCTCTTGCACAAACTGCAACTCCTGTCCGGGTATCTTGGTATCCCTCTGGAAACTTCCGCGGATATAGTTCTGAGGGAAGGAATAAATAGACTTGTTGTTGAGGGAATAGGTACCACTTAAAAAGTATTTCCATTTCTCATCCTTGAATCCATAGGCTGCATAAGTCTCAAAATAGTAACGTTTACTCAGTTCGGGTGTGGTGCGCCCACCCAGACGTAACCTGAAGCCTTCTACATTATTAAAGCTATAGAACGTATTGACAGGCCCCACTTCAAAAGGACCGAAGTTTTTATACCCCGCAAATAATAAAGTCACCAAATCCATGGTCCGCTTGAATGACGGAATAGTCTGCAGCGTATCTATATTTTTATAGATGCTGAGTTTCGCACGAAGTAAGGTATCCTGCTGACGCTGTCCGATCCAGAATTGATCTGGGCGAGTCTCTGCATCAGGAGCAGTAACCAATGAAGGACCATTAAAAAGCGTATCGGGTTGTTTATTGTTAATCTGATAATCCTTTATCAGGACGATACGCTGGCCCGTAAATCCCCCACCCTTATTCTGGTTTAACCCAAAATCTACGGTCAGGTCGGTTTTAGATAAATGATACCTTCCGTCAGTATTTTTCTCAAAAAAGAGCTTTGCTTCCAATGCCCTTACGAAATTCAGGTTGATATTCTTATTTACAGTCAGGAAGGCATTCTGAACAGCATAATTGCCATCCATAGTGACATACATCCTTCCTTCAAACAACAGGTCGGTATTGTTACGCGGGATGAAAGAAAGTTCAATCAGTTTCTGTCCTTCTGCCTGTACCGTATCTGTGATAAAGAATTTATAAAAAGTCGGTGAGGCATCTGCGATCGGACTCAGGAACTGGTTACTCACCAGTGAAATATTGCTTTCATAAATATTTACATCGGCATACATCCGTTCAAAATATTTACTTAAGCCTTTTGTATCCACAAACTTGCTGTCATAATTGACATGTTTGTCACCCAAAAGGATTGTTTTCTTCTTATCCGGAGATTTCTGCAGGTAATTCTGGGAGAATTTCTCTTCCATAAATATGGGCAGGGTAAGCTTGCCACCGATCTTTGTAGAATCCTGCTCTTCAAACAGGAACTGGTAATTTTTGAAAATCCGCTTATTTTTAAATTTATCAGACAGGTTGCTCAGGGAGAATGCCATCTGCTCATACTGTTTGTATTCTACCTGATCATAAGCCTTATTCTGGTTTTTAGCCTTATTTTCTATGACTTTCCGGATCAGCTCTACTGCAGGATTATTTTTATTGCGATAAGCCGGTCTTTTATTGGAACTGATCACGACTTCATTCAATTTTTGCGCATCAGATTGCAATTTCACATTCACCACCTGTGTCTGTCCGGGTTTAATATCAACAAAGGTGGTTTTATATCCCACATAACTAAACTGAAGCGTTGGGTGTGTTTCTGAGGTCACAATAGTGAATTTTCCATCCACATCTGTTTTGGTAATGATATTCGTCCCTTTAAACAATACGGTAACATAAGGTAAAGGGTCTTTATCGGCCACATCACTGACCACACCGCTGATGATCGTCTTTGGTATTTGAGCGGCTGCCTGAAAGCCCAGTGGTAGAATAAAGGCGAACAGATATATAATTTTTTTGAGTTGTGTTTTCATCAGTAAACAATTGTCTTTTTATCGGTTATGAAGCGCCCAGGGTCATTTTTATTCCTGTTTTGAGCAGTGTGCCCCTGGTGGTTTCATCAGTAATTATTTTTGTCAGGCTATGAACTCATCATAACCCCGTATTTCATTTGATCAGGTAGTCTTAAGCTCATGCGGGTGACCGGAACGTATTTTCCCGGAATAGTTGTATGCCCTGCATGAGCGGATTCATTAAAAAGTGTTGGTCGTTTGCTCATAATTTTTTCTGATTAAATGAAGACAAATTTCTTTTGCATCAGGAAATTATAGCCTGTTCCCACGGTACAAGAAATGATTATTTTTGACAGTATATAATTCACATGCAGATAGTGGGTAACAAGATATACTCCTGCAGTGGTTAAAGCCAGGTTACCGGCCCATACCAGAATATATTTAATGATCTGTAATTTGACGTTCCGCTCCCTTGCATCAAATACCCAATTCCGGCCCATCGTAAAGTTCACAATCCCTCCAACCGTAGTACCAGTCACACTACCAAGCAAATACCAGAAATGAAATACCTGAGTACAGACTAATGTGGTAAGAAAGTCAATAATTGAGGCCGACAAAGACGCGACCTGAGCTTTTACAAAAGTCGCCATTCCTATATAATAATTAATCGTACAATTACCTGCAAAACGATATTGGCATATACGCCTGCAAGAACATCATCAAACATTACGCCCCAGCCACCAGGCAAATTTTCCAGCTTTCTGATAAATAATGGCTTCAGGATATCAAAGAAACGAAACAAGATTAATCCCATCAGAATATTCAGAGGCGTAACAGGAATCCAGAGCAGGGTAATGCACATTCCAGCAACCTCATCGATCACTACGCGGTTATGGTCTTTCCCCCATATGGCCTCCACAACATTGCCTGACCATATACCGAGTACCGTAATTAAAACAGTGGCAATCAGTGCGGGAATAAAATTAAATTCACCAGCTTGCGCAAAATACCATACCACACAGGTAACAGCAGCGGCAGCAGTGCCAGCGCCCTTTCCGATGTAGCCGATGCCTAAGCTCGTGGATGTAATTTTATGAAACAGCATTGATGTCAATTTTTTAATTATTCTTATTTTTTTATAATCCCCTATTCAATTTTTCTATAACCATTTATTAGACAGATACCACTTAATGGTTTCCCCAAGCCCCTTTTCCAGGTTGTATTCCGGAAGAAAGCCAAGATCTGTAGTCACTCCCTTAATACTGCAAGCCCAGTTCACAGCGGTCAGTTCCCCCATTTTTTCTTTATTTAATGCCGGGGCATTTTTTGATTTGGAATAAAGAAGCTCCATCAGGGAAGCCAGGGCAGAAACAGCAAATACAGGAAGATGAAACTTAATCGTTTTTTTCTTCAGTACATTCTTTACACCATCTGCAAGTGCATAACGGTTATAGATATGACCATCAGACACATTATAACTCCTGTTTGTTACATTGGAAAACAGTGATTTTACAATGATATCAGCCAGGTCCTTTACATAAATAAAACTGATTTGCTGATTGAATTTCCCAATATGCGGTTCCAGTCCTTTATTGATGGTTTGTAGCAGTATAAATATATCTTTCTCCCTTGGACCATAAACAGCAGTCGGACGGATAACGATGAGCGGTAGCCCCTCAATTTCTGAAAGGTACTTTTCAGCCAGTAGCTTACTTGCACCATAATTGGTTACAGGATGGCCAGCGCCTGTATCCTGAATCACACTATTAAAGTCACTCAGGGGACCTAAAGCTGCCAGACTGCTGACAAAGACAAATTTCTCCAGCTGGATATTTGCAGCTACAGCTGCCATGGCTAGATTTTTTGAGTATACTGCATTGACTTCTTCATACTCCTCTTTTGTTTTGGCCTTTGTAACGCCGGAAGCATGAATGATATAATGGTATTGTTTTTCTTCTAATTCTTTTTGGAGAAGGTCTACCCGACTAAAATCGAGATGGGTAAACTGGATATCAAATTCTTTCAGGTGTTGCACATCACTACTGGGACGTACAGCTGCAAAGACTTCAAGACCTGAGGCTGTAGCTGCAGAAATTAAATGGTATCCAACGAAACCACTTGCACCAGTAATCAACACTCTTTTTTTCATCTTCTCTTTTGTTTTTCAACTGCCTGAAGCCAGTAGAAATTCATATCTCCGGAGAATTAATGGATGATCAATAATCCAGATATGCAGTTGAAATACTTTGTTTTAAATCCGCAGATAAAATAACACCTGATGAAGGATTATCTTATCTGCAGTAATATTAAAATTATATACTCACCTTAACAGGTGTAATCTGTACTTCTTTAAAGGCAGCATACATCTTCTCTACAGCTTCTTCGATCTGTGCAAAACTATGTGTTGCCATTAGTGAGAACCTGATCAATGAAGAGTCGGACGGTACAGCCGGTGAAACCACAGGATTTACAAAAATCCCGTTTTTGTGTAAGATATTCGTGATCAGGAAGGTTTTATCATTATCTCTGATATAAACCGGAATGATTGGACTATCTGTATGGCCGATATCAAAACCGGCTTCTAAAAGTAGTTTTTTTGCATAGTTCGTGTTATCCCAAAGTTTATCAATACGTTCTGGTTCTGATTCAATAATATCCAGTGCAGCAATGACACTTGCTACAGCTGAAGGTGGCATACTTGCACTGAACATCAATGACCTTGCCCTATGTTTAATGAATTCAATCGTTTCATTGCTGGCGGCAATAAAACCACCCAATGAAGCCAGTGACTTGCTGAAAGTTCCCATAATCAGGTCTACCTTATCGGTAAGATTGAAATGTGAAGCCACTCCGGAACCATTAAATCCGATCACACCCAGACTATGGGCATCATCCATCATTATATTGGCACCAAATTCTTCAGCCAGTTTTACAATTTCAGGCAACTTCACAATATCACCCTCCATACTGAAAATCCCGTCCGCAACAATCAGCTTCGCTGAATCTTCCGGCAACCTGCTCAATTTCTTGCGCAGATCATCCATATCATTGTGTGCATACTTGATCGTACGTGAAAATGAGAGTCTGCTGCCATCTATAATAGAAGCATGGTCATACTCATCAAGAATCAGATAATCATTACGTTCCAATAAACAGGAAATTACACCCAAGTTCACCTGGAAACCTGTACTAAAGAGTACAGCCGACTCCTTACCGACATAAGCAGCAAGCCTTCTTTCCAACTCAAGATGTATGTCAAGCGTACCATTTAAAAAGCGCGATCCCGCACACCCTGTCCCATACTTGTCAATAGCTAATTTTGCCGCCTCTTTGATCTTCGGATGATTGGTTAACCCCAAATAAGAGTTAGACCCAAACATCAAAACTTTATTGCCTTCAATAATAACCTCAGTGTCTTGTGCCGACTCTATTGACCGGAAGTATGGATATAATCCCTTTTCCTTAATTGCAGTTGCATCTTTAAAAGCAGCAACTCTATCGCTCAATTTTTTACGCATGCCTGAATTGTATAATGTTTACTTCAGATAGATTCATAAATTTATTTTTTTTCATGTACGTATTTCTCAATAAATACAGCCATGAAACATCATCTAATATATTAAAAATATGTTAATTTTAGGATAAGACAAAAGTAAAATATTCCCCGACCATAATCGTATTTGAGTCTATAATATTATTGTCAAATAAAATAATCACAACAAAAATAGATTTATTCCGTCTTATGGTCTAAGATTATCTCCTATTTTTTTACCTATACCTTCGATTAGCATATCAATCATTTCGTCAAAATATTCGTTCTTCCTGATTTCTTTGGCTTCCACACTTAAAGGAAAATGAAGTCCCCTGAAAAAAGTTACAATGATAAACGACATCTTATTCATACGTTCAAGAGAAATCTCCTTGAATTCGCCCGATTGACTCCCTCCTAAAAGAATCTCGCGGATCATATCAATCTGAATCTGTTCATACCTTGATTTTATGGCAATCAGCATTCGCATACTTTCCACAATATCATCAAAAAGAACTTCTCTAAAACTATGAAACCCAATAATAGAGGTGATTTGGGCCTGTAAAAATGCTTTGAGCTTATCTTTGGCAGTAAATGATAAATTAACAGCTTCACGGATACGTTTCACTACATTTTTCATCTCATCTTCCACCACCGCTTCAAAGATTTCACTTTTACTTGGGAAGTAATAGTATAAAGTACTCTTACCCTTGCCGGCCGCCGTAGCTATCTCTTCCATAGTCGTTTTTTTCAGACCATGTTTACCGAATAACTTCTTCGCTCCCGCCAGAATCTCCTTTATGACAATTTCATCTTTTTCCATGCAATCGGACAAATATAAGTAGACCAAAAATCAAATCTAGTCCAAAAGTATTATAAATATCTCATCTATAATAAAATTTGTTCACTTACTACATTAAAATGATATTCATGTTAAATCAAGGTTATTTCAATCGGGTAAGAGTACTGGGGGAATTATTGTCCTTCTTTCTTCTTTCTCAGGTCTTCCCTGTCATATAGATCAATCAGTTTACCCTGCAAACGGATCACTGAAAACTCCAGCTCTACAACTTTCTTCCTCAAGAATTCCAGTTCTTCGGTCTGCTCCGTCTTGTCCTCTTCCCCAACATTTAACAGCTGGCGGATATTCAGGTCATGCACTTTTGCAATCTGGTTAATCCTGCTGAAATTCGGATCCGTGATCCCTGTTTCCAACTTAGAATAAGCAGGAATAGAGACGTCAAGAAGCTCTGCCATTTTTTTCTGATTGTACCCCTTTTTCTGTCGGAGAATTTTAAATTTCTGTCCTAATGTTTTCATTATAAAAATAAATTAATTGGTGAGTTTGTTTGAAATAAAATTAAGAATTATTTAACACAAATTTTATACTATTATTAATGAAATAATTGCCGTCATTATATTTACCCATACACTCTTACATAAAGACAAATCTTATAAAGAAAAATACCCAAAAAAACCGCTTCTAAATAACATTAGAGGCGGCTTATGAAAAATAAATATTTATGACACCAGGGATTAGAACAACATTAAAGAGTGGATTTTATGACATTATTTTAATTTTTTAACACTTTTACCTCCCTTTTTTAGGGTATATAACTGTCCGATTCTATAATTCCGACAATTTAAAAAGCCAAAAAAATTCTTATTTCATCATATATTAGCTTCCATCTTAAACAAACTGACTAAAATGAGAGCCTGATTTTTACACCGCTGTTCAGCAGTTTCAGTTCCTGGTCGGAAAGTTTTCCCATCGGGATTTTTACGAATGGCTCTACAATAATATTGTATCTGTTGAATAGATGTTGTTGTCGGCCCACTGAAAAATTAAAGAAGCCCAGATAGCTGTTGCCTTTCAAAGGAGATTCTACAGCGTAATCTGCGAAAGCTTCACTTTTCACTTCCTGGAAAGAAGCAACCTGTCCAGTTTGGGGGTCAGTCGCTGTCCTTAAAAATTCTGCCGTCTTCACATAAGTATTGCTTCTTTTATCGTTCAGCACATTGAAATAAGAGACACCAGCAGAAGCGTAGAAATTTTTATTTACATGGTAGACCAGACCAAGAGGTATATCTATTGCACTGATATTCGCCTCAACCCCTGTCAGCTGGCTTGTATTCAGTGCACTGGCGAATGACGCTGAACTCATTGGCTGGGACACCGCGTTGCCTGCGTCCAGACGTACCATCGAAACTCCAGAGCTTACCGAGAATTTTTCCGATAATTTATAAGCGGTGGTAATCCCCGCTCCCAGGTTGACATTGGACTTGACCAACGTGGGTGAAAGCTCAATACCGAAATCCCACTTGTTACTTTTTTCCTTTTTCCGGCGGGCTACCGCCACTTGTGTCGACCGCGATTCAGACAACAGGAAATCCGCCGTACTTTGCGGAACAGCATTTACTGAACTATCCCTTTCATTTGCGCCGGAAATGGCTGCGCGTTCCGGATGCGTAACAACATATGGTCCAGTTACAGAAATATCCGGAGTTTTGGGTACAATGGGTTCAGGCTGCACTGCGGCAACAGACCGATCTTCAGTCGTCCCACCATTCACTTGCCTGGATTTCAAGGCCAAGATCCTGTTAGCCCCCTGTACCCGCGCCGGATTTACCAGCTTACTTTTCTCCGCTTTCGGATCAGTAAGCCTTGCCTTTGCAGGCTGATTGCCATCTGCCTCTTTCCATTCATTTTTCTTTTCCTCCTTCTTCAGCTCAGGCGTAGCAGTTGCTACAAGTTCTTGGGCATCAAACAAATCTTTCAAATTAAATGGCAATACGGAAACCATAAGAAAAAGTGCAGCAGCGATCTTCATCCACATCGGAAAAAGCGGAGCTACTTTATTCTTTTCACCTGCCTTCGAAAACGCTTCCCACTCTCCCGGAACATACTCCTCCTCGTACCCACTGAGGAGGTCTGTGATTCCTTCTATAAGTTCTTTTTTAGCTGGATCTTTCATTCATACTATCTTTTATTGGCCATGATCAATCGTCACCACCTGTTTATTTCTTTATTTGAGCTGTTTGCGCTGAAATGTTCATCATTTGTGAATATTCATACTATCACTATAAAGTGTCCTCAATTTCTGTTTTGCCCTGGTCAGGTAGGTCCGGCTTGAGCTCACAGGAATATTGATTAATGAGGAAATCTCGTCGTGGCTATATCCTTCAATCTCGTATAAATTGAACACTGTCCGATGCAGGTCAGGCAACTCATACAGCAATTTCATCACATCTTCTACAAAGAGCTGCTCTTCAACTGCTACATAACTGTCACCGATATCGTTGTATTCCTCTACCAGTGTCAGTGCCAGCTTATTTGCCCTCAAGCGGTCGAGCGAAGTGCGTACAGTTATTGTAGCCAACCAAGCCTTAAATGTTTTCTGAAAAGTCAGGGAGTCATTGTCATGCCTGAAATCATACATAGTTTTAAATGCTTTCATAAAACTATCATTCACAACTTCCTTGGCAGTACTTCTATCTTTAATATAGCGGGTGGAAATTCCCATCAGATACCCCCAGTAATGGACATATATACGTTCTTGTATACGCTCATCGCGGGCACTAAGTCCCTTAATGATCTCCTGGAACATTATACTTTTATTATCCACGCTTTGTTAAGCCTATCTGATCAATCAATACCTAATAATTATGCCGCGTAGATACGCAGGTTGCCAATTCTTCCTCTTTCAAAAAGACCTGATTACCGGTATAAACGCGAGGGGTTCAGTAAACGCTACAACAACCTGAAATTAATTCCGCAGAGCCCCCTTTAACAAATTTAGTAAAAAGAACTGTAGCGTTTTCGAATCCCCCCCCGTTTTACCGATAGAAAGAAATTAATATTAATTACCTAAAAAAAATTAAACATGAAAAGTACGCTAACATTTTTATCTGCAAGATCTGGAAAATCCGCTATGCTTATTGCAATGCTTGGTATAGCTGTTGGTTTTAGCTCTTGTAAAAATGATGACGTAGAGCCCGAAGTTATTTCTGCAATTTCCGTTGTCAATGCATCCCCTACTACAGGTTCTCTGGATTTCTACATCAATGAGCAGAAAGTAGGAACTACATCCCTGCCTTTCGGTTCCAAATATGACTATGTACGCGCCTACTCAGGTTCAAGAACCGGTAAAGTCATCGACTCTGCCACAAAAACAACGCTTTATACAAAAGACTTCAATTTAGTGATCGGCAAGTACCATTCCCTGTACATTGTGAAGCAAAATACAGAAATGAGTTATGCCTTATATGAAGATGATTTTAAAGAAACAGGGGGAAAGGCACAATTGCGCTTTATCAACCTTTCTGCAGATGCACCAGCATTGAGCCTTGAATTAGAAGGTGATACTACAACTTTTTCTAACAGGGTGTTCAAAGCGGCCACATCATTTAAGAATGTAGCACCAAAAAAATACAAGCTGAACTTAAAAAACACTGCTACTGGTACAATTGTTGCAAGTGTAGCAGATGTTGACCTGACCAAGGATAACTTTTACACTGTATGGGCAAAAGGATTAGTGACTACCGCCGTAGATAAAGAAAGGTTAACATTGAAAGTATCTAAACACTAATCTGAAGACAAGCAAATTAGGATTTATTAACTACCTAAATATTTCAGAAACATCCGACCCTAAAAAGCCGGGTGTTTTTTTTATTTAATACCCAGCGGAACATCAGCCATTCAAAACAATAGCGGTAAAATGGGGGCTGGATGGATACATCAATCCAATCCATTCGAAAAAGCCTGGTTGACAAATACAAATGATGATGCAGACAAGGCTACCTGTTCCCCTGCTTTAAAATAAAAGCAGCGAGGATAAGGGATACGGCAACGCCGGATATGCCGGGAAACAAAATAAACAGGTACAGAATCCCACTTACGCCAGCAACAGTAAGGATAAAAAGTAAACCCTTCATTGGGGTTTCCATTTTAAATGCGGCAACAAACGTAAATAAATAAAATATGGCAGCGAGTATTGGTAAGAACATGTTGCAAAGATGCCATCTTAATGTTAAGTTAATGTTAAGCTTAACCCTAATTTCATTACGATGACCCAGTTATTTGCTGTTCTTTCCCAAAAGCTCTTCTAATTTAGCTTCTAACGCTTCTCCCTGCAGATTCTGGGCAACAATTACACCGTCCGGACTGATCAGAAAATTAGAAGGTATCCATCTGATGCCATACAACTTAGCTGCAGAACTATCCCAATAGGCAAGATCTGAAACATGTTTCCAGGTCAGGTTATCATTTTTGATCGCATTTAGCCAGGTGGTCTTGCTCTTATCAAGAGACACGCCAAAAATATTAAAACCTTGATCATGGTATTTCTGGTAGGTTTTAACCAGGTCAGGATTTTCTTTCCGGCAGTCGGGGCACCATCCCGCCCAGAAAGTAAGCAAAAGGTATTTCCCCAGCTGCTGTGACAATTTAACCGTATTGCCCTCCTGGTCAGTAGAACTAAAATCGATGATCTTTTGACCTGGTTCCACACGCTTTTTAGCCAGGGCCAATTCCTTTAAAGAACTGACATAGGTAGTATGGTGTAATGCCGGTGATAACAATTGTATGGCTGATGTGATTTCTTCCGAAGTCAGCAGATAAGAAAAATCCCTGTACAACACATAGGCAGAAACAATTGAAGCCGGGTGGGCTTTGATAAAGGGGTCAATCTTAAGCCCCTTTTGTGTTTTATAAGACCAAAAAAGGTCATTGGACGCAGAGCCCTTGACTTTTGTTGTTTTTACAAAGGAAGCACTGTCGGATAGGACTTCAATCTTCCCTTGTTCTAAAAATACATAGGCCGGATTGTTATTTAGATCTGTCGTTAATCCATAGAGTTCGGGGAGCTGTACTTTGCTCTTAAAACTATACTTACCCTGTACAACTTTAGCTGAATCGACAGTAACAAATGATTTGTTATTGAATTTCTGCAGATAAACCATTCCAGATTGCTGTCCGTTGATGACGCCATTCAGGTTGAGGGAATAGCTTTGCTGCGCCTGGGCAACAGTAAAACTGCTTAAGCCCAATAACACTGTCAATTTATATTTATTCATGCTTTCATCGATTTAGGAACTGCAAAAATAAACAATAACCTACTAAATCCATAGGATAAACAAAACAATGATATTAGGTCAACAAATGTGGTCTTTCCTGATAAGTTTTCCACAACAGCTCTCCAAAAATTGTATTTGCCCAGGGAAACCAGGCACGGGTATACTGTTTGGGATCATCTTTATGGAAAGATTCATGCATGAATCCTGTACCGCCATGGCAATTCTTCAACATCTGAATACATTTACCGATCTCTTCATCATCTGTACTGGTCAGCGCCCGGGCAATGATACTCAGCGGCCATACCATGTTTTTCCCAATATGGGGTCCACCAATGCCTTCCGCTGCACTGCCCTTAAAGAAGAAAGGATTATCCTCAGTCAGGATCATCTTCCTGGTATTTAAATAGGTGGCATCTGTCATAGAAATAGACCCCAGATAAGGCATCGCCAGCAGGCTAGGGATATTTGCATCATCCATCAGGTGATAACTGCCCATACCATTGATTTCATAGGCATATACCTTCCCATAAACAGGATGCTCTATGATGGCATACTTTTGCAGGGCCTGTCTGACCTCAAGTGCCATCGCTTCCATTTCTTTAGCCACACTTTCATCTCCTTTAACCAATCTGAAAAGTTCTGCTGCCTGTCGCAGGCTCACTACGGCAAAGAAATTTGAAGGCACAAGAAAAGAAAAAATTGTGGCATCATCACTTGGCCTGAAAGAAGAACAAATGAGTCCCACAGGTTTTACAGGGTATCCAAAACCTTGCATCGGCAAATTATCTGTTGCCCATGCCGTAGTACGCTGAAAGTGGTACGGCCCTTCATTTTGCTTGCGCTGCTGTTCTTTGAAAGTCTTCAATACCAACTTCATGGCATCCTGCCATGCAGCATCAAAAAGGCTGGTATCCTTCGTCTGTTGCCAATAACGGTACGACAGGCGGATCGGATAACACAGCGAATCCAGCTCCCATTTCCGTTCGTGGATACCCGGCAGCATTTGTGTCAGGTCTTCTTTCCATTCCCCGGTTTTAAGCGGATCATTGTAGAATGCATTGGCATACGGATCTTTTAGGATATTCTTCACCTGTCGGTTGATCACTCCAGCTATCATCTCTCTCAATGCCTTATCCCTCCTTGTAAAAGGAAGATAAGACCATACCTGTGCACTGCTATCCCGCAACCACATGGCGTCAATGTCACCCGTAGCAATATAGGTGTCAGGTTTACCGTCCACAACCGTATAGTTTACAGTAGTATCCAGTGTATTAGGGAAACAATTGTTAAACAGCCAGGCCAATTCCTTATTTTTCACTTTAGAGTTAAATTCTGAAATTGCATTTTCTACAGCTCTACTCGAAAAGCGACGGACTGAAACCGCTTTTCTGACTTCAGGAAACCCAGGTTCCTCAGCCATGGCGATGATATTGCTGGACAATAAACCAGCAGTCAGGATTCCCGCTTTTTTTACAAAAGATCTTCTTTTCATTACGCTATGATAAACAATTTTTAAACATGTATATTCTACTCTACTCCTTTCACTTTCATAGGAATAGTATAAATGGACTTTGATGCGGTAATAAATAAAATATTACGTTTTTTTCCGCCGAAGCACAAATTTGCAGTCCATGGTTCATTGACCTCAATGTGTCCGATCAGCTCGCCTTGCGGACTATAAATAAATACACCTTTGCCAGAAAGGTATATATTCCCATCACTATCAAGAGTAATGCCATCTGCCCCCTGTGCAATAATCATTTGCTGATCACTCAGCCGGCCATCAATGGCTATACGGTACCGGTAAGTCTTATTTCCACCAATATCTGCTACATATAGGTACCGCCCATCCGGTGTTCCCACAATTCCATTGGGTTTGCTGATATCCGCTGCTACCATCATTAATTTGCTGTTTTTTCCAGGCGGAAGGTAATATACCCGCTGTCCCTCAATTTCAGGCTGTTGCCGGCTCCAGTAATCCCGCTGATAATAAGGATCGGTCAAATATACCCCTCCCTTCTGATCTATCCACAGGTCATTCGGACCATTCAGCCTCGCCCCTTCTTCGTTGTGTAGCAGTACGGTGACCTTCCCTTTTGGAGAGATAGACCACAATTCATTGTTCTCGTCGGCGCAGGCCAGTAACTGTCCCTTAGGGTCGAAATGGAGTCCGTTCGCCCTTCCTGCCTGATCAGAAAACAAGGAAAGTTTCCCCTCTACACTGTACTTCCAGATTTTATTGTTGGGCTGATCCGTGAAAAAGACATCTCCCCTTCTATTGACTGCCGGCCCCTCGGTAAAACTGAATGCACTGGAAATGAGCTTCAGACTATCCTGATTAAACAATTGTGCCCTGCTACTTTCTCCTCTCATGCTAAAAAAAATGATAAGCAGGAAGAATTTGTAAAATATGCTGTTAGGGTGTTTATCTTTCATAAAATAAATTTAACCCGGTAAAACTAGGCATAGAACTTATATAAACCAATGAAATAAAACGATTATATTCGTTTATGGGGAATTTCTACAAAAATTACAAAGGAATTATATGGCTTATGGCCGGTATCATTTTGGGAAGCCTTGCAGGGCTGGTCTTTGGAGAAAGGGTCAAAATACTCAAGCCCATAGGTGACATCTTTCTCAATTTTCTGTTTACAGCAGTAGTCCCACTGGTATTTTTTTCCATCTCCTCTGCTATCGGTGGATTAACGGCGACCAGCAAGCTCAGCCGTATGATGGGCATCATGTCCCTGGTCTTTCTTTCCACCATTATCATTTCTGCCTTGCTGACCATTCTTGCCGTAAAGATATTCCCCATCCATGACCAGGCAAACACTGCCGTTCTTACCGAAAAAATAGTGCAGACACCCCTTGGCGACCAGGTTACCCAGCTGATCACCACCGGTGAATTTTATGAATTGCTATCGCGCAAAAGTATGCTCGCCATGATTATATTTTCAGTACTTATCGGTTTTGCCACATTACGTTCCGGAACCTATGGCCTTGCATTTTCCAGGTTTCTTCATGCCGGAAATGAGGTATTCAAAAACGTATTCATCCTGATCATGAAGCTGGCACCTATCGGATTAGGGTCTTACTTTGCTTACCAGGTGGGTGTATTTGGCCCTCAGCTCTTTGGCACCTATGCTAAATCCCTGGGTTTATACTATGGGCTGGGTGCATTTTACTTCCTGGCCTTGTTTTCCTTGTATGCTTTTGTTGCCGGAGGGCTTAAGGGGATAAAAATTTATTGGAAAAATAACATCATACCAACGGCCACAGCTTTAGGAACCTGCAGCAGTATTGCAACGATACCTGCCAACCTGGAGGCAGCAAAAAAAATGAATATCCCCGATTATATTGCCAATGTAAGTATTCCGTTGGGGGCAACCTTACATAAGGACGGTTCCAGCATTTCTTCCATTGTGAAAATGGCTGTTGTCTTTGCCATGTTTGGGAAAAGTTTTGATAGCGTGGATACGGTTGCCCTTGCCTTGGGAATGACCATTTTAGTGAGCATTGTGGAAGGAGGAATCCCTAACGGAGGTTATGTTGGGGAACTCCTGTTTATTTCAGCCTATGGTTTCCCACCGGAGGCACTGCCCCCTGCAATGATTATAGGCACACTTGTAGATCCAATGGCTACCCTATTAAATTCAACCGGTGATACTGTTGCTTCGATGCTGATCACCCGTTTTACTGAGGGCAAAAACTGGTTACTTACAAAGGCATAAATCCATTTTCAAAAACATCATCCTTCAATCCGATAATCGAATAATGACGTGGCAGGTACCAGGTAACGGTCTGCATCATATTTCGGTAATGTTCCTCAGATTCAAATTGTTCAGGTATAATATTGAAGGCAAGGTCCTGCGTGGTTTCCTCTCCCTTTTTGCGCATCAACAATAACATTTTAGGGGCTAAAATACCATTCAGCTCAAAAAAATCTTTCAACAATTTCCTTGTCTGGGCCGGAAGGATATGCTCGGAAGGCTGTCCGATCAGCACCTCTTCTTTTTCCGCGACTATTTCTGATCCCATATGGCTATTGAAGGCACTTTCCGCGCTATAAAAACTTCCGTTAAGCCGGAGATTCAGGAGATCACCATAAGTAAGTACCCAATCAGGCTGCTCCTCTTTGGGATTAATGACTACTCCAAAACCCCTTTCCAGAAGAAAATCTTCCATCATTTTATCGATCACAAAACTTTGGAACTCTGCACCGGGTTCCGGCAAAAGCAACTGAAAATAGGGAAAGCCGTCAGCACCTGCAATAACCTGGGGTGTTCCACAGCTGAAACTTGCTCCCGGTAAATCTGACAGGAACTGCTCGAGCCATTTTTCATCTCTCGCTGAGGAAGGAACGGCAATAAGCGCAGCAATGCGTTCCGTTTTCTCCAGACTCTCCGCATAGCCTTCAGGTAAAGGATTTGCCGCCTGTGCTGTTGGTGATACCGGCTGTGCAGCTTTCTCCGTTTCGTTCTTTTTAAATATATCAAATAGTCCCATCTCAGTTGAATTGCAACATGGTATTTATGCCATCCGCTTTTCAAAAATAGAAATTTTAAAATAAAGCCTGCCAAAAAACGGAAAAAGACCACTGTTTAGGCAGTTCCGGCAAACGCTGTAAAATAGCATTAAATGATAAGACATCCGGGGACTGCTGAGGGATGGATCGGAGAAATGATTCGGAGATTAAAATATGCCCGATAGGAATACGGGTAGAAGCAAAAAAAGAGGGGGTTCATGACGAATGACCCCCTCCTTTCCAGGCATAAGTAATTGCTCAGGTTACTTAGCTGATGTATCTTTTTGGGCTTTCATCGTAGCCAATTCCCTTTTCAGGATTTCAATTTCCTGCTGTTGCTCTTTCACAGCAGCCACCAACAGCGGAATCAGATGATCCTGTTGTACCTCATCATATCTCAGGGTTTTCATATTATTTTTACCTGAGGTATAACTTTTTGCTGATTCTGCTACCAGTTCAGGAAATTCGGCTTTCACCTCACCGACCAAAAAACCATATTTTTTTCCTGCGGTAAGTTTCAGCTCAGGATATTTCTTAAGGTCATACTGAAAGGTAACCGGTTTCAGTTTCATCAGCTTTGCTGCTGAACCATCAATTTCGCTGACGTTAATTTGTAGTTCCTGCCCATCAATTTTTTGTGCCGAGACTTTTAAAGTCCCAGTAATTAATAAAGCACCAATCAAGAGTGGTTTAATCATAGCTCTCATAATTTATTATATTTAGTTGTCTAAATTGCCCGCAAAAGTAATGCCTTTTGGCACAAAAAAGCATAAAAAGGATGTTACACAAGGTATACCCCTGCCCATTTCCCTGGCATTTACCGTCCATGGTACATTTTATACCTTACAGATATAAATTTATATCTTTAACACATGAACACATTTACCCTATCCGGTCTTTACATCTATCCTATCAAATCACTTGGTGGCATTTCCCTCCCGGAAGCCAGGGTAGAGAACATGGGATTGCAATATGATCGCCGCTGGATGCTGATAGATGAAGAGGGTAAATTTATTACACAGCGTAAGTATGCGGCGCTGGCTTTATTGCAGGTCAGCCTTACTGACAATGGATTAAGGGTAAGCCATAAGGCTGATCCGGCATTGCACATCTCCTTTGCATTTACCGAAAACACAGGAGAAGTAATTGAGGTGACTATTTGGGACGACCAATGCAAGTCAGTAGCGGTAAGTGAAGCTGCAGATCAGTGGTTTTCCTTGTACATGAACAAAGCGGTCAGGCTGGTAAAGATTCCTGAGCAGGAAAAAAGGCAGGTAGATCCAAAATATGCCAAAGGAAATGAAATTGTTGGTTTTGCCGACGGCTATCCCTTTCTGATCATCAGTGAGGCTTCTTTAGCAGGACTCAACTCCCGCCTGGCAGCACCTGTTCCCATGGATAGATTCCGCCCGAACTTTGTCTTCAGCGGGGGTGAAGCCCATATCGAAGACCAATTTGGGACTTTTGAAATTGGCCAATTAAAATTTCAGGCCGTTAAACCCTGTGCAAGGTGTGTCCTGACTACAGTAGATCAGCAAACAGCTACAAAAAGTGCCGAACCTTTGAAAACACTGGCAGCTTATCGCACCATAAACAGCAAAGTCATGTTTGGACAGAATCTTTTACACCATGGTGCCGGCACAGTCCATATTGGTGATGAAATTAAGGTAACGCAGTGGAAGGCTGCAATTTAAATACTTGCCCAAAGCCCACTTGAATATCAAAAGCATTTTTTAAGGATATCCCCTGATAGTGGGCCAGAATTATACGGATAACCCCTCCATGGGTCACAATGGCAATCTTCTGGTCATCACCATTAATAATCCTTTCCCAGCTTTGTATGACCCTTTTTTGCATCCCCAGCATACTCTCCCCTTTCGGAGGAGAAAGATGAACAAAATCGTTCATCCAGATTTCCGATGCTTCCCTGTCAATCGTATCCCAGGTTTTCCCCTCCCAATCACCGAAGTTCATTTCATAAAACCCTTCTTCCGTAGCATAGCCCGCATTAGCCGAAATACAGGTTGCAGCAATCCCTGCTGACAGCTCCATGCACCTGCTGGAAGGACTGGAGTAAACAGCATCCAACGAAGGTGGAACCTGTAGCAGTACCAGTTCTTTTTCCTTTTGGAAAGAATGCGCCAGGGGAACATCCAAACGGCCGTAGATCAGTCCTTTTGGAATATCAGGAGTCGTATGCCGGATCAGGTAAACTTCCATATCAGTATCAATGACATATAAATCACCACTTCAGCCAGTTGCTGGACAGCCCCCAGACAATCACCGGTATAACCGCCTATCCATTTTTTAAAATAATTTCCTGCGGCTACAGCGACTAGCAGGGCGGGAATTACGGCCATAAAAAGAAAATAATTATTGCTTTCCCAGCTCAGGAGGAACAGCGGAAGTACCGTGACAGCACCTGCGAACAGCAGATTTTTGAAATCTCCTTTTTCTACAGCCCCACTGGCCTTGCTCTCCTCTATGCGGGCATAGGTGTGGTTAAATACCACAGTAATCGCAGCAAACCTGCTGAGGGAATGAGCTAGGGCAAATAACAACACGATATTCCAGGGTTTAACTGCAACAAATGTTCCGCCCAGCATCAGTTGCAGGATGGAAAACTTAAGGCCAAATATAATGATCAGTCCCGTAACCCCGTAGGTGCCCAGCCGGCTATCCTTCATGATCTCCAGGATTCTCGGCTTGCTCCATCCGCCGCCGAAACCGTCACAGACATCAGCAAATCCATCCTCATGGAATGCGCCAGTCATCAGTACACCGGCAGCAAATGACAGCAATAGGCCAACATTCATGTTGAACAGGTAACTGCCCGATACATACACCAATGCGGAGACAATACCTACCATCCAGCCAATCACCGGCAAATACCTGATGGCATCTGGTAGTTGAGCTGAATGCTGCTGATGGATATACGCCGGCACTGGCAACCGCGTATAAAACGACATTGCGGTGAGCAATAAGGTAATTTGTCTCTTTATCATATACAGATCATGATTTATTACTCACTGCTGCACTTTCAAAACTGGCCATTTCATTCAGGAAGTTTACGGCACTCAGCAAAAGTGGGTAAGCCAGGGCACAGCCTGTTCCTTCACCCAGACGAAGTCCAAGCTGAAGTAATGGTCTGGCTTCCAGTGCAGCCAGTAAAAGCCGGTGTCCTTTTTCATCCGACTGATGGGTAAAAACAGCATTTTCCCTTACTGAAGGGTTCATTTTGACAGCACACAGGCAGGCTACAGTGGCAATAAAACCATCCACCAGCACCACCATATTTTTCTCTGCTGCAGCGCAGATGGCGCCCGCCATTTGCACGATTTCAAAACCACCAAACCAGGCCATAACTGACAGGACATCTGTATTTCCTGAATAATTTGTTAAAGCTTTCGTCAGTATCGCTTCTTTATCCATCAGCTGTCTGTCATCAAGTCCTGTTCCCCTGCCAATACAATCCTTCAATGGAATATCACACAGCAGGCTCATCAATACAGCGGCACTGGAAGTATTTCCAATCCCCATTTCTCCGAATCCAATGACATTGCATCCTTCCCTGGCGATATCATGTATCTTATTCCTACCGTGTTCAAGACAAAGCAGCATTTCTTCCTCCAGCATTGCCGGACCGTCTAAAAATGACCGTGTCCCTTTGGCCATCTTCGCATTTCCCAAGGCCAGGCCGGCATCAAAATCCCAGTTCACCCCTGCATCAACAATATCCAGCCGGATGTCATGCTGTCGGCAAAAAACATTAATAGCGGCACCGCCAGCCAGGAAATTAAGCACCATTTGTCGGGTAACCTCCTGTGGATAGGCACTCACCCCTTCCAGTGCAATACCATGGTCGGCAGCAAACACCACCATATGCGGTGCTTTCAAAACAGGGCATTCCGTATCTAAAATAAGTCCTATCTTCAAAGCCAGTTCTTCCAGCATCCCTAGCGCTCCCAACGGCTTGGTTTTAAGCGCAATTTTATTCTTCAGTTTTTCAGCAATCATCTTCTGCATTCCTTATAAATAATTATGACTTCTTCAGGAACAAAGGAATTCCTGATACCATAAACACAGCCTCATCTGCCCTGGCAGCAGCATATTGATTTGCCCAGCCCTGCAAATCGGCAAACTTACGTCCAACCTCCGTATCTGCATGCATTCCCATTCCCAATTCATTAGAGATCAATATAAACGTAGCCCTTAAGCCCAGGAGCCGATCGAGTTCCTGTTTAAAAGCGGATAGACACTGATCAATATCATTGGAATAATCCATAAACAAACCGGTGAGCCAGAGTGTAACGCAGTCGATTACAACCACACGGTTTTCCAAAGGCAGCATATGCAAATTGTGGCTGGATTCAAACGTAGTCCATTCCGGGCCCCTTTCGTCCTGATGCCTTTTCACCCGCGCTGCAAAATCATCATCCCAAACCTTTGCCGTGGCCACATACACCGGCACACCTGAAAGGCTCAAAGCCCGTTCCTGTGCATACCTGCTTTTACCGCTCCTTGCTCCACCTGTAACAAAAACAAGCATAATAATCAGGATTTAGTGTCCGGTTCCGTTTTCTTGAAACGTTTATATAAAAACAGCTGCCATTTTTCTTCTGCCACTCCTGCCTTATCCATCTCTGCCCTGGAAAGGGTAAAAAACAAATCAGATAAACGATTGATATAGGCTGGAATAGCTTCATGCACTTCATCTTCTTTAATTAACGACACCAATCTCCTTTCTCCCCTTCTCATCTGCGTCCTGGCCATATGGCAAAGCGCAGAAACCTCATTCCCTCCCGGCAATATAAAATAATCTGAAGGATGTGTCATTGCTCCTTCAAGTGCATCAATCCATTCCTCACAAAATGCAGCACCATCTTCCGGCATAGGATTCGTATTCAACTTATGTGCATCTGATGGTCTTGCCAGATGTGACATCATATCCATCAGGTCCTTTTGGATTTTATGCAGATTCCCCTGCCATTCATGTGCATGTCCAAGTTTCACTCTTAACATCCCAATGGTTGAATTTGCTTCATCCAGCGTACCGATACACTCTACCCTCACATCATCCTTATATACCCTTTTTCCCCCAAACAACCCTGTGGTACCTTTATCTCCTTTTTTTGTATATATTTTCATACTATTCTCTATTAAAATCAAACCTAAGCATTTAGAAGCCCAAATAAAAAGCACAATATTATTCCTCCCAGAACAATCTATAAATCTCTCCCCTGCTCAGCCCTCTAAAATACCTTCCTAAACACACTGCAAAATCTCCCCTGCTAACCCCTAACAACCTCCTAAACATCCTGCATATCTCACCTGCTAATCCGCCTAAAATCACCTCCTAAACACCCCGCAAAATCTCTCCCTTCTAATCCGTCTAAAAAACCTCTTAAACGACCTGCAAATCTCCCCTGCTAGCCCCTAACAACCTCCTAAACATCCTGCATATCTCACCTGCTAATCCGCCTAAAATCACCTCCTAAACACTCCGCAAAATCTCTCCCTTCTAATCCGTCTAAAAAACCTCTTAAACGACCTGCAAATCTCCCCTGCTAGCCCCTCTAAAACAACCTCCTAAACACCCAGCAAAATACCCCTGCTACCCCGTCTAAAATAACCTCCTAAACACCCAGCAAAATCTCTCCCTTCTAATCCGTCTAAAAAACCTCTTAAACGACCTGCAAATCTCCCCTGCTAGCCCCTCTAAAACAACCTCCTAAACACCCAGCAAAATACCCCTGCTACCCCGTCTAAAATAACCTCCTAAACACCCAGCAAAATCTCTCCCCTACTACCCCCTATAAAATAACCTCTTAAACCTCCTGCAAAATCCCTCTGCTACTCCGTCTCTAATATCACCTCCTAAACACCCCGCAAAATCCCCCAACTATTCCGCCTAAAATCACCTCTTAAACACCCTGCAAAATCCCCCCGCCACTCCGTCTCTAATATCACCTCCTAAACACCCTGCAAAATCCCCCTGCTACTCCGTCTAATATAACCTCCCAATCTGCTCCATACCCGGTTAAACGCAATAATTTTCCCCTTCCAATTGGTGCAATTCGTAAAAAAACAACACCCCCTGAACGACATTCAATATTTGCCCTTCAGCAAAGATTGAGGAGTGAAGGGGGTGTTGTTTTTTCGTGTTCTCCAGGAAGCTAAAAACTATAAGTGTGTTAAAAACTATATGTGTATTTGATGCTGAGATTCCTCCCCGCCAAATTATACCCTCTCTTCTCATAATAATTCTCATCCGTCAGGTTATTCATCATAAAAGTAACTGTATGTTTCTTCTCAAAAGTATATCCTACCCCAAAATCCATCACTAAAAACTCAGGGTAAACGATTTCAGGCGACTTCGTATCCGTATAATCGATATCCTTACGGTTTCCCACATAACGTGCTGTTAAACGAACATCCAAGGCTTTAAGGTCATTAAACTCCACACCAGCAGCAGCAGTAAAATCGGCCACATTCTGGATATCCTTCAGCGTACGTGAACCATCAGCAGCAATCGTCACCTCCTCTGCTTTCGTCGTTCTTGTTCCATTTGCGAAAAGGCGCAAAGAATAATTCTTTGCCCTCAGCATCCCATAATCAAATGAAAATTCGGCTTCAACACCTTCAATATTTGCCTTATTTGCATTCACATAGGTAGTGATCGTATTGATGCCATAGCCACTTTCCGTCAGCTCTGTTGCCGCAGGAACAGTCTTTTTAGTGGTAATCCGGTCTCTCACATACGTATTAAAATACGTCACATCCGCAGTCAGTCCCCATTCGGGTTTCGAAAACCTCAGACCAGCATCAAAAGAAATACTATTCTCATTTTTGAGATCTGCATTCCCCCTGATAATCGTAGCCTTGCCACCGGTAATAATTTCCGAGTAGCCGGCAACATTATACGCATCAGGCGTAACAAAAGCGCGTCCGGCCGAGGCATGAACAGTTAACATCTTCAGCAGTGCATACTGTGCGGCCAAACTCGGACTGACGATAGGGCTCGTCTGTTTACCTGCGGCATAAGTATTCAGCAGTGCGGTCTTTTTAACCTCATAGGTAATCAAATCCATTCTTGCTCCGGGGTTAATCACCAAAGTACTATCCAGGAAATTAAACTGGCCCTGCACATAGGCCGCGGCTGAAGAAAGGGTATACGCTGGTGAATAAGGTGCTTTCTCTGTCCCATCAGCAGCAAAAGAATGTGAAGTAGTGGAAGCATTGCTGTAATCCAGGCCAAAGACAAGCGCATGTTGTCCCAGGGTATACACATCCTTAGCCTGCAAGCCTTTCCAGCTTGTTTTACTGATCAGTGAATTATAGGAACTCAAGGTTGCCCCATCCACCGTCAGCGTATAATTGGTATTTCTCTCCGCTGAAAGATAACCTTTAACAGACACTTTATGGTTCAGGAAAGCAGCGGAAACTGTTGCCTCTTCATTGTGTCTCTCTATATCTTTGGTACTGGGTTCAGCGTTTCCATAAAAAATATCACTTGGGGCTTCCACATTATTGGCGACAAACCTTTCGCCTCTCACATCCAGGCGCCATACCTTATTCAGCTGGTAGCCCAACCTCAGACTTCCTGTATTGTAATTCAGCGTACTAAAAGTCCGTCTCAATCCATCGGAACGTTTATCATCCACCTCCACTGCACCTGTCGTATAATTTTTAACAGCCGTTTCAGCACCAAGCCTATCGCGGAAGAAATTACCCTTTCCCAGTTTCATATCTTTACTGCGGTCATAACTCAGGAAAGACAGGTCAAAATCCAGTCTCTCCGTGATATTCCCCCCTGCCGCAGCGCCCAATTTAACGGTTTCAAAAGAGCCGTATTCTGCATACACATTGCCATGGATCGCTCCCGAAGATTTTCTTGTGATCACATTCACCACTCCGCCCATTGCAGAAGAACCGTACATAGCCGATGCAGGGCCTTTCAGCACTTCAATCCGTTCTATATCGGCTGGATTCATCGTCGCTATATTTGCCGTACCCGCAGGCCTTCCGTCTACCAGCAGCAGGGAGCGCTGATTTAATCCACTCGTTTGTGGCCTGAATCCACGGATGCCGACACCGGCAAGCAATCCCGGATACTGGATAATATTCACCGAAGAATTCTTCTTCAGGAGATCTGTCACTTCCTGAAAAGAAGTCAGGGCAATCGCGCCCTTATTAATAATGGTCACATTCTGTGGCACATTTTTTCTTTTTACGCCTGTACGCAGGGTGGTCACCACCACTTCATCCAGGGTATTATTTTTAAGCGTATCGGCCTTTTTTTCCTGGGCAATTGCCGCAGTACTCCATAAAAATGCACCACACAGCACACGCTGAAAGGATAAGGAACGTAGAAATTTATTCATATTTATTTTTTATTGGTGTGTAATTACTTTGCCGAACAGGCATTAAAGAGCAGATAGGGAGATACGGAACTCAACCGGATAGTTCATTTATAGGAATGGCTGAGATCATCTGCCTGTGCCCAACCATCTTTTCACATGACTGACAAAGCATCAAGCAGTTCAGGCAATTGCCGGTATAATTTAACCTCTCCTTTATGGTCTACAGACCATACCACCTCGCCCTCCTCTTCTTTGACCGTCAGGCTAACATCGGTTTCTCCAGTCAGGATTTCATACCCCATTCTAACCAGCGCCCTTTTGGTCCAAAACACCACTTTACCTTCCCCCTGAATACGGATCTGCTTTGTCCCTTTGTGGTGCAGGTTAAAAGTGCCGGTGCTGGTATCAAATAAGATCCCTTCCTTATCAAATGCCTGTTGAAAAGAACCGTTCAGGACCAGTTCTTCCGGCAGGCCTGTCGTTAAATCTCCATCACTCATCAGCCAGATTTCATCTGCAGCCTGCAGTGCAAGGTCCAGCTCATGGGTAGAAATCAGTATCGCTTTATTCATTTCCCTGGCCAGCTGGTGCAGCAGGCCCATCAGCTGTATCCTGCTGGGCAGATCAAGGTGGGCAGTAGGTTCATCAAGGATAACCAGTGGCGTATCCTGTGCCAGGGCCCGTGCCAGCATTACTTTCTGGCATTCCCCGTCACTCAGGCTATCCAGTTTACGTGGCAGAAAAGCAGCAGTATGCGTAGATTGTATGGCGAGATCTATGATCTCCTTATCCTTTTTACTGAGTGTTCCCAGCCATCCTGTATGCGGATAGCGGCCAAGAGCGATCAATGAATAGACATCCAGATTTCCTGAACGTACATTATCCGTTAAAACCAGGCTGATGATTTTTGCAATATGGGCAGGCTGAAGCTGATCCAGCCGCTGACCTTCCACCTCGATATATCCGTTCAATACAGGCTGTAAACCAGCAATAGAGCGCAGCAATGTCGATTTCCCGCAGCCATTGGGTCCCAATAGGCAAACCAGCTGTCCTGCATACATTTCCAGGTTCAGCGGCCCGGCCACTTTCTTATGTCCATCAGCTGTGCGTTTATAACCTATTTCCAGTTCCTTCACCTGCAATAAAGGCTGTAGCTTGCGATGTTGCGTTCCCATCTTCATCAGAATCCATTCAGTTTATTCCGGCCCACAATTATCCAGATCACAACCGGTGCACCTACCAGGGCAGTAATCACATTGATAGGCAATACGGTCTGGCTACCGGGAAGCTGTGCAATCAGGTCACAGACCAGCATCAGCAATGTTCCCACCAGGCAGCAGGCAGGAATCAGTACCTTATGATTTGACGTATTAAAAAGTGCCCTCGTTAAATGGGGTACAGCAATTCCGATAAAACCAATCGGTCCGCAGAAAGCGGTAATGCCACCTGCCAGTAAACTGGTACTGCCTATCATCAGTATCCTGGCCCTCTTCACCGTGAGTCCCATACTCCGTGCATAATTATCTCCCAGCAGCAGGGCATCCATCAGTTTTGAGGATAAAAAGGAAATCAAAATCCCTATCGTCACCACTATTGCAAGAATAAGCAACTGATCACCAGTCACTCCGCCAAGGGAACCAAAAGTCCAGATCAGGTAATCCTTGATCAGCTCCGGTGAACTGAAATACTGCCAGATACTGATGATCGAAAAAGTGATATTGGCGATCATCACCCCTACAATAAGCACAATCACATTATTCCTCAACGAAGAAGATATCGTCACGATCAGGACCATGATCAATGCTGCTCCCAGTGAGGAGGCCAGAATAATCAGCCAGCTGCCGGAAATCCCCAGTTCCTGTATGGTATATAAACTCGTGATCGTACCTGCTGAAAGCATAACGAGGGCAACACCCAGGCTGGCTCCGGCGGTAATTCCCAGGACTGAAGGCCCAGCCAGTGGATTTCTGAAAAGTGTCTGCATTTGAAGGCCGCTCACAGACAGTCCGCAGCCCACAATGACAGCCGTAATGGCTTTGGGCAGGCGGATTTTCCCAATGATATACAACCAGGTATCATCTGCCGTATCGGGAGAAAAGAGGGTTCTCACCACTTCTTTCACAGGGATATGTACAGAACCCAGGGCTACATCCAGCAAAAATGCGAAGACAATAAGCACAAGCAGTACCGGAATTTTAAGTTTATTCAATTTCTGCAGATTAAAAAAATCAATTCAATTGTTTATAGTAAACCAGCTGATGACCGGGCAATAATTCAGGATGAAGGACTTTAATCAAATCGGCCAGGACCAGCTGTGGATTTACCGCACCCGACTCCCAATAGTCATTCGACCCCAGGTCATTTACCTTCTTGTTGTTATTGAATAAATTCCCATTTTTAAAAGGCTTAAAATCAGCATAACGCACATCGGTTGCCCTGATATCCTTTTTGGAATCCACATAACCAATATTCACCCAGAAATCTGCTTTCAGGGCTTCAGGCGCGACTGTCTCGAAATTCAGGGCAAGGCTGCCCTCACCATGTACGTCCGACCATTTGTAAGTCGTTCCGGCATCCTTAAAAAAGGAAACCATATAACTGTCCCCATCGGGCACATGCCAGATCCCCTTATAGGGCATACCTGATATGACCGAAGGTTTCACTTTTGCATTCCTTCCAATTTCCGCCAGGCGCTGGTACTCTTTTTCTACCGCATTAAACTTCTCGGTAACCTGCTTCTCTCTGTTCACCAGGGCAGCCATCAGTTTCACCCATTCCGCACGGGCCAGGGGGCTGGTCTCCAGCCATTCCGAATTGAGCATGACGGGCACGCCTGCACCAGACAAGGTCTCATATTTGCTGTATTTGGCATCGGGACTTCCCATCACCATCACCAGACCGGGTTTCATGGAAATCAGTACCTCATCATTCATTGTTCCGTCAAGGCCAACCTCCTTTACTTTGCCGGCCTTTATATTCTTCCTGACTGTTGGTGAAGAAACATATTGCAAACTGCCCAATCCGGTAATCCTGTCGGCAACACCCGCAAAATCGGCCAGGGCAACGTGCATAGACGACATGGCGACCATACTTTGGAGCGGAATATAAATCAGTTGCCCCTTTTTAAATCCTTCGGGGGCTTTCGCTCCTTTTTCCAGCAATACATACTGAACAGTATCTTTTTTTTTCCCGGCGAAGCTATAGATACTGACCAGCTTATATCCTTCATAATAGTCTATATTAAAGCCTTTGGCATACCTGATATCGGCACTACCGGTTTTAACGGGAATATCCTTTTTTACGGATCCGGCCTGTCTGCAGGAGGCAGCAAGCATTGTAAACATCAGAAAACAGGAAAACAGCCCTGTTAGCGAAGAGAGATTTTTTATTTTCATGTCAACTGTTAGCCTTTCTTCCGAAAGCGTGAGTAATAATTAATAAAGGCAGGTCTTCTGACTTCCTCCAACTGCAGCCTTCCCCTCCATTATGGAAAGTGGCATCCTTGCAATCTTGATCATGAGGTTTACAGCAGCGGAGACTGTTCCGGATTTACACCGGCATTCCCTATTAAAGTATTTCCCTGGAAATACGACCTTAATTCCTGCAAACCTAACAGAAAAAAACCAGGAATAATTGATATGCGGCATATTTTATTGACAATGTTGCTGAATTTTAAGAACAATGTGCGAGAATAAATGCAGCACGCTCCTCCACACTGCTTTCAGGCAGTTCAATGAGCTCAAATCCATATTCCGTATACACCAGCCGAAGGGCATCATGAATTGCCCTAGCTTCTTCAAAAGACTGCCAGCGCTCCGGGTCATTGATATAGATGTCTTCCCAGGGAGGGAGCATAAAAACACGGTTATGGTAAGGGGCATTTTCCAGTGCCCGGGTAAATTCATTCTGTACCGGCAATCCGGCAATGTTCAAATAAGCAATAATATCAGGGATCCCCCGGTCAAAAAAAGAAGGGGACGACGATAATATGGTGACTTCAATCAGGGCCTTCCAGGATACCACCATCTCTTCAAGAACCTTCGCGGAAAAACAACGGATATCTTTCCAGGGCAAACAATCTGAACCACGTTCCACCTCTTCCATAATTAAACGGCGGGAGACTTCTGCGGAACAGTGATACCCCATGGCAATCAGGTAATTGATCAGTGTTGTCTTTCCGGAACCTGGTCCTCCGGTTATAATGTAATGGGCAGACAAAGCTTTCATCTATTCAGTACTATCATTGTCATCAGGAGCAGCATCAGCAGGCAGCTAAGGTGGTTAATCCATTTCACCCTGTTCAACTCTGCATGGCTGATCTCCCTGTTATTTATACCAATATAAGGCTTCTCCACCAAAATGCCATGGTACAGGTTCGGACCGCCGAACTGAACATCACAGATACCCGCCAGTGCGGCCTCAGGATATCCCGAATTCGGACTTTTATGGGAACGCCCGTACCTAAAGACGAACTGCAGTCCCCTCCAGCTGCCGGTTACGGTGACCATCAGTAATGCCGTTAAGCGGGAGGGAATAAAATTAGCCACATCATCCAGCCGGGCACTGAACTTTCCGAACTGCTCATATCGCTCATTGCGGTAACCTACCATAGAGTCCAGTGTATTGATCATTTTATAAGCCATCATTCCCGGCACTCCGGCAATCAAATAATAAAACAAAGGCGCGATCACGCCATCGCTTAAATTCTCCGACATCGTTTCAAAAACGGCTTTCCTGATCTGCTGCTCCGAGAGTACAGCTGTATCACGCCCCACAATCCATGATAGGCGTTCCCTTCCCTCTTCAATCCCCTTCGCTAAAGCGTCGAACACTTTTCTTCCTTCCTGGATAAGGCTTTTATTTGCCAGTCCGTAAAAGACAAAAACAGCAGAAAAGACAAGATATAAAGTCCTGTCATATCGCAGGAGTAAACCTGATATCCCCCCGAAAAAGCAATAGGTGGCCAATGTTAACACTATGGCCATCAGCATCCCTTTAAGGAACCTGACCCCGCCTTTATTCAGCCATTTTTCCCCAAGCTGAATGGTATTGCCAAAAAACCTTACCGGATGGGGCAAACGATAAGGATCTCCCAGGAGAAGATCCAGCAGATAACCTATCCACAACGGAATCACCAGCAGGAGAGAAAGGGTCAGTCCCATGACGATAAAGCTTCCAGGAGTAAATTATTTTTTTCGCTGTTTAAGGTAGCTATTCTTACGGCCCGGTCATTCAGTCCCCTGAAATTATCCGCATTACGGATCAGGATATCAAATTCTCTCAGCAAAAATGCCTTTAAAGCAGCCGCATTGTGTACCCTAGTTTCAGCGATAAAAAAGTGGGTATGGCTGTACTGTACTTTTAAAGAAGTTGTGGAAAGTCCCCTGACCAAATCCTTCTTATCATTCAACAACTGCTGCAGGGGAAGATTAAAATCCTGCATATGGTCAAAGATATAGTGCCCGGCTTCCAGTGCCATTACATTTACCGTCCAGGGCAATTTCAATCCCTGTAACCTGGCAATCAACGGAACAGATGCAGCGATATACCCCAACCTTAATCCGGGGATGGCATAAGCTTTGGTCATGGACCGCATGACAATTAAATTATCATATATGGTGATCAGCCGGACCACAGAAGGAATGGCGAAAGTAAATTCAATAAAAGCCTCATCAATCACAAATATAACCATGGGGTAGCGCAACAGCATTTTTTCAACCTGCTCAAAAACGGCCCCTGTAGGATTATTCGGATTACAGATAAAAACCACATCGGTATCCAGCTTCGCTCCTACACTGAACTGGTCCCAGGGCAGAAAGCTGATCTCGTGGTCGTGTAACCTGCAGGCATCTTCATATTCTGCGAATGCAGGAACCACAATTGTTGTCCGCTTGAATTTAAAGGCCTGCGCAATCAGGTAAATACTTTCCGTACTTCCATTGGCAACCAGGATGTTCCCCTCTTCAAAACCATGATGTGCTGCAATCTTATGGCGCAGGCTTTCACCGATCACCTCAGGGTATTTACACACTCTATTCCAGCGGTCAAAAAGGTAGTCCTTCAGTCCAGCGGGTGCACCGCCGTACCATACATTGGTACTGAAATCTGCGGTAATTTCTTTAGGATGGGTATAGCCATCATCTCCGTGTCCCGACAACATGCCTTAATATTTTAATTGCTGATACACCTGTTCCACATCAATATTTTCACGTATCAATGCTGCCAGCAGATCATATTGTTTCTCTTTAAACTGCTGATGATCCACTGCAGCCACGCTGACTGTGGTATAGGATTTCAGCAGGTCATCAATGACGCAGGCATTATCCAATATTCCATGCAGATAAGAACCCCAGCAGGTTTCCGTCAGCAAATAACCATCTGTATTTCCTTCCATGCCGATAAAATGGTTGAGCGGCTGTGGATGGCGTAAAACTGTGGTCTCTCCCATGTGGATCTCATACCCCTGGCAGGTTTCCTCAAAATGACGATAGCGGAACTTACGCTGACGCGTGGTCTTCTCCGACTGTAAAGTAGTCTCTACAGGCAGCAGGCCAAGTCCGGCAATTTCAGTGATGGCAGACTCTGCATGGAAGGGATCTTTTATAGATTCCCCCATCATCTGATAACCTCCACAAATTCCAATCACTGTTTTTCCGCTTTTAAATACCTCAACAATCCGCTCCGCCAGTCCATTATTTTTTAATTCTATTAAATCTGCTATGGTATTTTTACTTCCCGGCAGGATCACAATATCTGCCTGTAAAAGGACATCGCTGCTGTCCGTATAATACAAATTCACCCGGCTATCTTTTTCCAGCCGGTCGAAATCGGTAAAATTAGACATCCTTCCCACACGCACCACAGCTACATTTACCTTACCTGCTACAGGTTGGTTTCTTTTCTGCCGGAGGGCGACAGCATCTTCTTCCTCTATATGGATATCGCGGTAATAAGGAAGCACCCCAATAACGGGGACGCCGCATAAATCGCTGATGATCTTTCTGCCATCGTCAAATAACCTGATGTCTCCCCTGAATTTATTGATGATGATGCCCTTGATGCAGGCTCTTTCTTCTGGTTTCAGCAATTCCATTGTCCCGTAAAGACTGGCAAACACCCCACCCCTGTCGATATCGGCAATCAGGTACGTGGCTGCACCTGCGGCAATGGCCATTCTCATATTCGTAATATCCCTGTCGCGCAGGTTCAGTTCTGAAATACTGCCGGCACCTTCCATCACTACCGGGGAATATCTTGCTGCCAGGCGCTGGAAAGCCAGATGAACCTCCTCAAACAAGGCCGCCCTGTTACCTGACATAAAATATTCGGCGGCGGACTGGTTACCTACAGGCTTCCCGTTTAAGATCACCTGTGAGGATTGATCCGTGGTCGGTTTCAACAATACCGGATTCATATCGGTATGGCAGGGAATGCCTGCAGCTTCTGCCTGTACGGCCTGTGCGCGGCCAATCTCCAGTCCTTCAGGCGTAGCATAGCTATTCAGCGACATATTCTGTGCCTTAAAAGGTGCAGGGGCATAACCATCCTGCAGGAAAATCCGGCAAAATCCGGCAGTAATCACACTCTTTCCAACATCTGAAGAAGTACCGACAAACATCACCGGCTTCAATTTTTCTTTCACATCCATCCTTTGCAATCTTACACTTTTATCTTAAAGCATACAAGGCGGAGGAATTAAAATTTAAAAGATTATTCCCTGTATACAGGTACATACTGATAAACAATATCATAGGGCGTATCTTTTAAGTTTGCAGCCATTTTTCCTATAGGCAGGTCTTCCTTTTCCGGGGTAGGCTCACACAATGAATACTTCTTGCCCTTATACACGATGGGATCACCTACCGGTTTACTGAATTCCACCGCCATGGTAATGTGTGTCGGATACAGCAATGCAATCATAGGCAGGTTATACATCTCCTTGACGAGGTAAAAAAATAAGGCCACCCGGTCATCACAATCGCTATAATTAGAGAACAGTGTTTCTTCGGGCGCCATGCGTTTTTCCTTGCCAAAGTTTTTCTGGTCATTTTCGTAGAGAAATGCATAACGGGTAAAACGCATGAGGTAATCCACCCCTTTAACCTGATTCAGTCCTTTAAGGTTTTTCCGGAGTAATGGGATGAGTGCCCCATAGGTTTCCTTGCTAAAAGGAATATTAAAATAAGATTCAAAATCTACCCCCGGGTAATTCCTGAATACAGAGTCGATCGCCGAATTCAGTTTGATACTGAAATGGTATTCCTTATGGTTATAGACAAAGGCCAGTTTCTTCTCTTCATAATGCTCCGGCTTAAAATCGGGCATGCGCGTCACTTTATAGGAAAATGCATGTGCCGCCCCGGGTACTTTAATGTTGACCGGTAATGGCGGGTTCACATTCAGGTCTGTCTTGGGATAATCATGGTAATTCAGGCACATGTATTTCTTCCCCTCTACCATAAAAAATGGAATATCTGAGATATCCTCATCATTATACACATAGAATATGATTTTTTCCGGGGTCAATGCCAATTGCGCATCATAACCCGATTTCACCATCATGAACCATTTATAGAAAGTATAGGAAGCATAATTCAGCTCTTTGGGACTGATTTGCTGGGCCACCCTGCGCACCAGCTGATAGTATAACCAATCGTTAAGTTCATGTTTTTCTTTATACTCCAGCAGTGAATCGATGAGTTGCTTATATCCGCCCGAATCAATTTTCCTGTAAGCATTTAAAAGTTCCTGTTTCGTCGTGGGTTCAGCAATATGCACAAACATGGATTTGTCTGTATTTGCAAGAAAAACATCGGTGTAAAAATCGACGCGTACCAGTCCGCCTGTTTGCTGTGCATGTGCAGCGGAGATTCCCATCAGGGAATTTAGGATCAAGAAATAATAAAATAGCCTGCTCATGGCCGTATGTTTTGGTTATATTAAATATACAATAATTCTATGGTCAATTGTCAAGTTTAAATGTAAAATTTTCTGAAAACCGGGGTCTTCAAACGTCATCTGGCAGGACTCAGATTTACAGGGGAGTTCAGCGCTCTCCTATTCCTAGAGGAAAGATCACCGTTATGTCAGGAAGTATAGAAAATAAAGTGTTACGACTCCAAAAAGCTCTAAAAACCGAACATTTATGTATCAATATCGATACATAAATTAAACAGAAACCCATATCCCCAATTTTCTGCTCCGCAGCTTAACCTCCTTAAAATCTACTAAATAAATGCAGTCTGAGCAGAATTGTCGCTTTTGCCCAACATTTGGTGAGCTTCTTGTAAAATGGCAGTCGGGAGACAGTTTACCTGTCTGATTTACATCTTAAAACATTTACCAAAATGAGAACAAAAACAATTCTAAAAAATTTATTTATGGGGACGGCTGTCCTTGTATTGACGACCATGGTTTCTTCCTGTAAAAAAGACGATGTGGATGAGTCAGGATCTGCAAATGTAAAAGTGGTCAATGCTTCCTCCAGTTCAACTGATCAGGGATTTTTCCTGGCTTCAAAAACAGTGATAAACGGGGGACTTTCCTATGGAGATGCGTCAGATTACATTGTCACCAATTCCGGAAATAACCTGGAAGCACAATTCCGGAATGAAGGAACGGCCACAGCATATGCTTCAGACCGGTTTGACCTGGATAAAGGTGCTTATTACACCATATTTCTCGCAGGTGACGGACAGGCTGCAAGGGTTAAACTGTACAAAGATGACCTGGCAAGCCCTGCAGAAGGAAAAGCCAAAGTCAGGTTCATTCACCTAAGCGATGCTGTATCAGGAAACATTGACATTAAAAATGGTTCAGGAGGCAACGTAGTGGTTAACCTGGCACATGATGCTTCCAGCAATTACATCAGCCTTGATCCGGGGGTACTTAGCCTGAATGTCTATGCTTCCGGACAAACTACAAGTCTGGCCAATATCAATTTAACAGCTTTCACTGCCGGTAAAATCTATACGGTTTACATTACCGGTTCCAGTGCCAACAGCATTACAGTACGCCAGATTTCACACAATTAGGCATACAGTAATATTAGGTGTGTAAAGCCTGCTTTCTTTCATGGAAGCAGGCTTTTTTGGTTTAAATCCACGCCCTAGATGTCTATCCGACACCTTTTTATTTCTAATTCTTTTTGCCCTTGCATAAAATATTATTTTTCAGTAAATTAGAATAACCAAATATTCAATTATGAAGACAGTACAACACATCATCGCTACCAAATCCAGAGATATTTATGCTGTTACTGGTGATACGCCGGTTTTTGATGCGTTAAAAATCCTGATGGAAAAAAATATCAGTGCACTGATGATCATTGAGCATGGTTTGCTCAGCGGAATTTTCACAGAAAGAGATTATGCCAGAAAGGTCATCCTGCTGGGAAAATCATCCAAATCAGCTTTGATCAAAGAGGTAATGACTGCAAATCCTATTACCATACAATCTGGTGACAGTATTGACCACTGCATGTCATTAATGACTGATAAGCACATCAGACATCTGCCTGTCGTATCTGGTGAGCAGGTGATATCCATGTTATCTATCGGGGATATTGTTAAATTCATTATTGAAGATCAGAAACAGATCATCTCCCATTTGGAAAGTTATATCCACCAATAGGCTAAAAATCAGGGCATCCCCCCAGCTCATTATAGAGAATAAAGAACATCCATACCGGTTATGGATGTTCCTCTGATCAGCATACACCACTATGATTTTTTCTCAGGTAATTCGCCCCGGCTTTTTTTGAATATTTTGCCATAGTGATAAGGATTTTCTGCTGTACGCAACAAAGCAGGGAATAGCAGATTTTGCTTATTTTAATTTTTCAGGCTGAACCAGCATTTCAGCCTGAAAAAAAGGGATATATCATTGCTGACATATCCCCGTTCCGCATTTTTATCTGCTTGTTATCTTATTTTTTCATGCCTACCAGTGTAGATTTCAAAGTTTTCACCGCTGCTGCTGAGCTGGCTGAAGCATTGAAAATGGTATTCGCCGTCATATCCTCTCCGTAGAAATTGGTATTGGCCTGTGCATCTACCGCCAGCGATGCCCCGTTCAGGGTAATTCCTGCAAAAAGCCCTTTACTTCTTGAATACGAATACACTTCTGCTTCCAGTTTGTAATCTGTATTTGCAGTAGAACTTCTTCCTACAGGGCCTGCAGCAACGGATAAATCACCACCAAGGGTGAAGCTGCTCTTTTTAATGTCTGTCAAACTCTTGCTATTCTTAAATACCAGGATCAGATCCACTGCCTGTACACCAATCTGTGCACCAACACTTCCTCCTGTAATGGTAACAAAAACAGGATTACTCCAGCTACCATCTGCTTTTTTCACCATGGCCACCCCTTTACCATGTTTCCCTCCAATCACAAAACCCGCATTGATCAGTTTAGGAACCACAATGATTCCTTCTGTAATGGCCAGTAACTCGGAAGGGATACTCTCTTTCATTTTACTGAAGTCTGAAAGTACGGTAGTGGCTGCTTCAATTTTTTTCTGCTCTTTATCCTGTGCAGTGACAGTAGTAGATAAAAACAAACCGGCACATAGGATGACAGCGGCTTTAATTCCTGGAAATTTCATATTTTTCATGTGTGTTGAATTGATTAGTATGGCCATAAAACCTTGCAACATGCAGGCTCTATTTTCATATAGTTTAAAAAACGACTATTCAAGCAGGTTAGTACATTGAAATGCCTGCATATTTCGTTATTAAACAAATCAAAGGCCAATTGTTCTCCACAACTGAAAAATCATTTATCATTTTCGCTTAAGGGGTTGATGGCCCTGTCCAGATGAACATATCCACCATCAATGTATACCAGCTGACCGGTGGTATGGCTTGACCGGGCAGACAATAGAAATGCGACCGCATTGGCTATTTCTTCCGCCGTGGTCATCCTGTTGCCAAAAGGTATTTTGTCAATAATAGCAGCCATTTTTTCTTCAGGATTGGGTAACGATTTAATCCAGCTCTGGTAGAGCGGGGTATAACATTCTGCAACAATTACGGCATTCACACGGATACCGTAAGGGAGCAGTTCCACCGCCCATTCGCGCGTAAGGGCATTACGGGCACCATTTGATGCCGCATAGGCGGAAGTCCCCCCCTGTCCTGTATCAGCCACTTTGGAGCCAATATTCACAATCGTTCCTTTGGAGGCCTTAAGTGCAGGCAACGCAGCTTGTGCCATCAGGTAATAATGGACAACATTTTTATGCAGGCTTTCCATAAAAGTGGTGTAATTTCCACTCTCCAGTCCCACATTATCATTCACCCCCGCATTATTTACCAATCCGTCAATCCTGCCATATGCTGCAATTACGGCTTCAATCGTTTTTCCAGCGGCAGCAGGATCAGTCAGTTCTGCTGCCAGTTGAAAGGCCCTTTGTCCCAGTGCAGAAATTTCTGCAACCAGTTTCAGGTTGTCAGCTTCATTCCTGCCAACAATGACAGGAATGGCACCTTCGGCCGCCAGTACACGGACAATCCCCTGTCCTATGCCTTTTGCCGCTCCGGTTACAATAATTATTTTATCCTTTAACTGAAGATCCATAGTTAAACATCCTTTTTAACATAATCCACCACCTGTTGTCTCGACACACCCAGGCCGTCAATACCCAATTCCACCACGTCTCCAGCTTTCAGGTACACCGGAGGATTGAAACCCAGTCCTACTCCTGCAGGGGTTCCCGTAGACACCACATCTCCCGGAAGAAGTGTCATAAACTGACTGATATACGAAATCACAAAGGGAACATTGAAAATAAAATTCGAGGTATTCCCATCCTGCATTTTCTCTCCGTTAACAGTTAACCACAGACGGAGTTGATTGACATCCTTAATTTCTTCTTTTGTGGCCAGGAAGGGGCCGAGTGGGGCAAAAGTATCACAACCTTTTCCCTTATCCCAGGTACCGTTGCGTTCCAGCTGGAATTCGCGTTCAGAAACATCATTGTGCAATACATAACCTGCCACATAATCCAATGCGTCGGCTTCCTCAATATAGGAAGCTTTTTTACTGATGACAATGGCCAGCTCCACTTCCCAGTCGGTTTTCACCGAATTTTTTGGGATCACAATCTCATCAAAAGGGCCGGTAAGGGAGGTCGTCGATTTCATAAAAATCACCGGTTCAGGTGGCATTGCTGCATTCGTTTCCCTGGCATGATCGGCATAATTCAGACCAATGCAGATCAGCTTTGATGGTCTCGCCACCGGAGATCCCAGTCTTGCCCCCTCAGGCACAGGAAGTAAACTGCCTTCATTGGCTTTTACAAATTCTGCCAGTCTTTCCAGTCCGTTATTTTCAAAGAATTTCTCATCGTAATCACCACCAAATGCGGACGTATCATACTGGATATCATTTATAATCACACCCGTTTTCTCTTGTCCTGTGGTACCCCATCTTATTAATTTCATCAGCTATAAATTTATTTGTCTTTAGTTATTCAGTTTAATAAAACCGCCATCCAGCGGATAGTCATTGCCGGTCACAAAACCAGATTCATCTGCGCATAAATATAAAGCAAGTGAAGCGACTTCCTCAGGTTTTCCCATCCGGCCTATGGGCTGACTTTGGCTCAGTTTTTCAAATATTTCTTCTTCTTTCCCCGCATAATTTTTAGCAATAAAGCCATCTACGAAAGGCGTATGTACCCTTGCCGGGGAAATACTGTTACAACGGATATGGTCATCCAGGTAATCCCTCGCCACAGAGAGTGTCATGGCATAAATGGCACCTTTACTCATGGAATAGGCAAAACGGTCTGTAATGCCCACTACAGCTGCAATTGAAGCCATGTTAAGGACCACTCCCCCGCCCCTTTCCTTAAATACCGGGATCGCGGCGAACAAACAATTGTAGGCACCCTTGACATTCACCTCAAAGACCCGGGTAAAATCAGCTTCCGTTGTGGTATCAGCTCTTCCAATATGGGCAATTCCTGCATTGTTCACGAGGATATCTATCCCTCCTATCTGCTTAAACGTATCCAGTACCTGCTGTTGTATACTCACATCGCAACTATGGGCAGAAGCATTTCCTCCGTCCTGCCGGATCTCCTGAATGGTTTCAGCGGCAGCATCTGCATTTAATTCAATGATATGGACAGTGGCTCCCTGTTTGGCGAAAAGACTGGCTATGGCCCTGCCAATACCACTTCCGCCACCCGTTACTACGGCTATTTTTCCTTTTAGACTAAACATATGTACAAAATTGGTCTGCCCTGCCTTCAGTTAGGCTGAAGAGGGTACGATAAATAAATAAACTCGTGTTGGATAATGAGAACTGTATGGTCTGCCTATTCAGGGAAGTACTTCCCCGCAGATCGTTAAAGATAACCGGAAGGTGCTCCTTAAAATTGCTTTGAATATAATTAATCGCAGACATCAGTTTATATTGGTTACCCAAAGAAAAGCTATTTAAGGTTCCTTTTGTTCGAATATTTTATCCAATCATTAAGCTATATTGACATAAAACTTCCCGAAGCAGGAAATAACTGACCTGTATTTCTACCGATGAGACGGCAGGTACCCATGTGATCACGAAGGCCGTACACTGATCGCAATCAAACCATGCTGAAACAACAATGAAAGTATAGTGAAGCAATGTTTAACAAGTGTATAACAAGGTACTGACAAGGGGTTGACAAGGTATAAGACCTTGACAGCACCTTGCCAGTACCTTGTCAACACCTTGTCAGCACCTTGTCAACTATAGTAACACCATTGGTTCACAATAGTTTAGATATGGATTCATGACGACCAAATCCATATGTTATTCCCAGGTCGCTTCGCTCAGCATAACATCTAAAGGCGGTTTCTAAATGTTAAAAGCAACAGTACAAAAAAGAAATGCAACCCTGTAAAAACAGCAATGCAGCAGTAAAAAAAAGAAATGCAAAAAGATAATTAGTTGTAATCCCTGGAACGGGCGGATTGGTGATCATTCAGTTTATAGGCACATCTTCTGCCCCCCTCAATGATAAATTCAACACGGGTAATCAGCACACTGTCGCCAAAAACACCTTGTAAAGTTTTAAATTCAGCCTGACAGATTTCCCTGTTGGCCTGTGCTGCAGCACATATAGGACAATGGTTCTCGATAAGAACAAAACCATCCTCTTCCTTGATATACTGGGCCATATATCCTTCTTTGCTCCTGATGGATACAAATTTACTGATCCTGCTTTCCAGGTCGGTAATCCCTTCCAGTTCCCCCAGGTAGCGATTGGTTCCCTTATTGCCATTGGCTTCGATGACTTTGGCTACGGCCTGTTCCCCCAGGGTTTCCTTCATGACCTCCATCAGCCTCACCGTCAATGCCGCATGGGTATCCGGGAAGCGGGTATGTCCCAGGTCGGTCAGCGACCACAATTGTTGTGGCCTGCCTCTTCCGGTAACCGTAGCCTTGGCGGCTACCAAACCTTCTTTCGACAATTTAAGCATCTGAAAACGTGCCCCTTCAACAGTAACCATCAGCTCTCTTGCCAAATCCGACAGGGATTGAGGCCCTCTCGCCTTTAGCATTCCAACTGCACGTTCGCCAAATGGAAGTTTTCCCTGCATCATAACCAACCTAGTTCCAGCCTTGCTTCATCACTCATCATGTCCTTCGTCCATGGCGGATCAAAGGTCAGCCTTACCTCTACCTCATTTATTCCCTCAATCGCCTTTACCTTATTCTCTACTTCCATAAGGATTTCACCAGCAACAGGGCATGCAGGAGCCGTCAGTGTCATATAAATATGCACACTATCGGCAGCCATCATCTGAATCTTGTACACCAGACCCAGTTCAAAAATATTTACCGGAATCTCCGGATCTTCAACCGTACGCAGTACGTCTTCAATTTGATCTCTTAATGGGATGTCAGACATTTTATGAATTTTTTACTTCCTGTAACTGAAAACCAGCGGCATACAATTTCATTTGTTTCAACATGGAAAGCAAACCATTGGAACGGTTTGGTGACAAATGACTTTGCAGGCCTATCGTATCTATAAAATACAGCTCCGCATCAACAATTTCTGTTGGGGTATGTCCGGACAGTACCTTTACCATCATACTGATCAGCCCTTTTGTGATAATGGCATCACTGTCAGCCGTAAAAACTACTTTTCCGTTCACATATTCAGGGTGCAGCCACACATTCGACTGACATCCTTTAATCAGATTCTCCCTGATTTTATATTGCGGATCAATGATGGGGAGTTCTTTTCCGATCTCGATGATATTCTCATACTTATCCATCCAGTCTGAAAACAATTCAAACTCCTCAATAATCTCGTCCTGTATTTCGTTAATCGTCATCTTTATAAATTATAGTACCGGCATAAACAAGTCATCCGGCATCAGCTTAAATCAATATTGCTGCCGCTCTTTTGATCCCGGCAACAAGTACATCCACTTCAGCGGTAGTGTTATAAAAGGCAAAAGAAGCACGGCAGGTACCCGGAATTTCAAAAAAGTCCATTACCGGTTCCGTACAATGGTGACCGGTACGGATGGCGATCCCCTGTTTGTCAAGAAGCTCCCCAAGATCATAGGGATGTATCCCTTCCAGCAGGAAAGAAATCGCACTGGAGCGTTCCGGAGCATTCCCGATGAACCGGATCCCCTCTATCTCTGCAAGTTTCGCCAGTGCATAAGTCACCAGTTGCTGTTCTGCAGCCTGAATGTTTTCCAGACCAATACTATTGACATAATCTATCGCCACCCCCAATCCGATCGCTCCGGAGATATCCGGAGTACCCGCTTCAAACTTATAGGGCAGCTCATTATAAATCGTTTTTTCGAAGGTAACGGTCTTGATCATATCTCCGCCTCCCTGATAAGGGGGAAGGTCGTTGAGCCATTTTTCTTTTCCATACAGCACGCCAATTCCGGTAGGGCCGTATAACTTATGACCTGAAAAGGCCATAAAATCAACATCAAGCTCCTGCACATCAATCGGGAAGTGCTGTACTGCCTGAGCGGCATCAATCATCACCGGAATGTTCCTGGCATGTGCCTGACGAATGATCTCCCTTACCGGGTTCACTGTTCCCAATGAATTGGACACATAGGTAAAGGAAACCAGTTTCACGCGTTCATCCAGCAATGAAGGTAAAAGATCAAGTTGCAATACACCCTCCTTATCCATAGGGATCACTTTCAGGGTAGCTCCGCGCTCTTCACAGATCATTTGCCATGGAACAATATTGGAATGGTGTTCCATCGCAGAAATAAGGATGCTGTCACCTTCTTTCAGGTATTTTCTTCCAAAGGTAGAAGCGACTAAATTAATCGCATCTGTTGTTCCTTTGGTGTAGATGACTTCATAGCTATGGGCAGCATTGATATAAGCAGCCACTTTTTTACGGGATTCCTCATAGGCAGAAGTTGCCTTCTGGCTCAGTATATGCACACCACGGTGTACATTACTGTTGTAATCCTTATAATACGCATCCAATGCTTCCAGCACTGCGAAAGGTTTTTGAGTCGTAGCGCCATTGTCAAGGTAAACCAAGTCCTTTCCGTAAACTTTGGTTTCCAGTAAAGGAAAATCTTTCCTGATCTTAGCTATATCTAATGTCTTGCCCATCATATGATCTGATTAAACGATGGTAGAGAAAGAAGTCTCCATCTTATCGTAAATTAAACGCTGCACATAATCTTTCAGTGCTTCATTTTCAATTCTCTGCGTGACATCGAACATGAAAGCTTCCACAAGCAATTTCCTTGAAGATGCTTCACTGATCCCTCTCGAGCGCAGGTAAAATAAAGATTCAGGATCAAACTGACCTACAGTACAACCGTGACTGCATTTCACATCATCAGCAAAAATCTCTAACTGTGGTTTCGCGTATACCTGTGCTTTATCACTCAGCAATAAGTTGTTGTTCTGCTGAAAAGCATTGGTTTTTTGTGCGGGACGTTCCACGAAAACTTTTCCGTTGAATACTGCCCTGCCATTTTCCAGCAATACCCCTTTATAGATCTCATTGCTTTCGCAGTTCGGGAACCTATGGTGGATTGCGGTATGGTTATCGGTCAACTGGTGTTCACCCACAAGGTATAAACCCATCATATGGGTTTCTGTAGCACTGCCATTCAGGACCACTTCAAGGTTATTACGAATCAGCGCTGCTCCCGGAAGGCAGAAGGTAAAGTTATCGTAACGGCTGCTGCGCTCCTGTGTCACATGCGTATAATTCACCAGGCGTTCCGTAGTTTCATTGTTCTGGATCTTATACTGCACCAGTTGTGCATTTTCCCTTACGGAAACATGTGAAACACTGTTCACAAACAATAATGCCGATCCCTGAAGGATCACTGCAGTTTCTATCAATTCGGCATTGGCATGCTGATTCACCACGACATGGTTACGTTGCTGAACCAGTACATTCTCATTTGCTGAATACAGCTGAATGATATGTATTGGCTTTTCAACTACCACGCCTTTTTTAACTTCAATAAAATAGCCATCCTTATACAAGGCCGTATTTAAGGAAACCATGGCATTGTGTTCAGCAGCACTCAGGGCTAAATAATCATTTAATACTGCGGCATTGCTGATATCGTTGAGTGACTGAATGCTGACCTCTGCCTGTTCAGGAAGAACTGACAAAGCCGGTTGAATCACTCCGTTAAATACAACCAGGGTAAACGCATCAAGACCAGGAATTGTTGCAGCCTCAACAGCAGCTTTCATGGCTACAGCATCTACCGTATGGTAGTTTGCCAAATGATAATCATCTGACAGGAAGGGTGTAAGGTTGGTAAATCTCCAATCCTCTTCCTTTGGTGTTGGAAATCCCTTGGACTTGAAGGAATCAAAAGCATTGTCCCTCAAAGCCGATAAATCACCATCTGTAGTTTTTCCATTGCTTTCAAATACTGAAACCAACTTATTATACAATGGTGTTGTAATCTGATTTGACATACCCATTATTTATTAATTGATTCCGTTGCATGAATTTCTTTTAACCAGTCGTAGCCTTTTTCTTCAAGCTCCAGCGCCAGTTCTTTCGTTCCGGAACGCACAATCTGACCATTATATAAAACATGTACAAAATCGGGCACAATGTATTCCAGTAACCTTTGGTAGTGGGTAATCAATACAAAAGCATTATCTGCTGAGCGCAATTTATTGATCCCATTGGAAACGATACGTAAAGCATCGATATCAAGGCCGGAGTCAGTTTCATCAAGGATGGATACTTTGGGCTCCAGCATAGCCAATTGGAAGACTTCATTTCTTTTTTTCTCTCCACCGGAAAAACCCTGGTTCAGGGAGCGGTTAGCCAGTTTGGCTTCAAACTCTACCAGTTGTTGTTTCTCCTTGGTCATTTTTAAAAACTCCTTGGCAGTCAGCTGCGGTAAGTTACGGTGCGTTCTTATTTCGCTGATCGCAGTTTTTAAAAAGTTAATATTTGATACTCCGGGTATTTCTACAGGATACTGAAAAGCAAGGAAAACACCTTCTCTTGCGCGCTCTTCAGGTTTCATTTCCAGCACATCTTTTCCATCCAGCCAAACTTCTCCAGCTGTTACTTCATAATTTTCGCGTCCTGCTAAAACAGACGCCAGGGAACTTTTGCCAGAACCATTCGGTCCCATAATCGCATGTACTTCACCTGCTTTTACTTCTAAGTTTATTCCTTTTAAAATTTCTTTTCCTTCAATATTAGCATGAAGATTTTTTATTGATAACATATTATTTTTCTGGTTTTCTATGATTTTATCCTACGCTGCCTTCAAGTGTAAGAGAAAGTAATTTTTGAGCTTCAACAGCAAATTCCATCGGTAACTGGTTCAGTACATCTTTAGCATAACCGTTTACGATCAATGCAATCGCCTGTTCGGAATCAATACCACGCTGATTTAAATAAAACACCTGGTCCTCGCCTATCTTAGAGGTGGTCGCCTCATGTTCCACAGTAGCGGAATTATTTTTTGATTCGATATAAGGGAAAGTATGGGCACCGCACTGATCACCGATCAGCAATGAATCACACTGCGTGAAATTACGTGCATTTTTTGCTTTTGGTCCCATTTGTACCAATCCCCGGTAGCTATTCTGGCCTCTGCCTGCAGAAATCCCTTTAGAGATAATCCTGCTTTTTGTATGTGCGCCGATATGGTGCATTTTGGTTCCTGTATCTGCGATCTGCATTTTATTGCTCACCGCTACAGAATAAAACTCTCCTGCGGAGTAATCTCCCTGGAGCAGGATGCTGGGATATTTCCAGGTAATGGAAGAACCTGTCTCTACCTGTGTCCATGAAATTTTTGAGCGTTCTCCGCGGCATGCCCCACGTTTGGTGACGAAGTTAAAGATACCACCTTTACCATCTTTATCACCCGGGTACCAGTTTTGTACGGTAGAATACTTGATCTCTGCATCTTTCATGGCGATGAGCTCCACTACTGCAGCATGCAGCTGGTTTTCATCACGCATAGGGGCAGTACAGCCTTCAAGGTAGCTGACATAACTGCCTTCATCGGCAACAATCAGGGTACGTTCAAACTGTCCGGTATTTTCCGCATTAATCCTGAAATAAGTAGATAATTCCATCGGGCAGCGCACGCCTTTAGGGATATAAACGAAAGAGCCGTCAGAGAATACCGCAGTATTCAAAGAGGCAAAGATGTTGTCTGTATGTGGCACAACTGAACCTAGATATTTCTGGATTAGCTCAGGGTGTTCCCTTACGGCTTCACTGATCGAACAGAAGATAATGCCCAGTTCATTCAAGTGTTTTTTATAGGTAGTTGTTACAGAAACGCTGTCAAATACGACATCGACCGCAACACCTGCAAGTTGTTTCTGTTCATTCACCGGGATCCCCAGTTTCTCAAAGGTCCGCAGCAATTCAGGGTCTACCTCATCCAATGAGGCATATTTTGCCTGTTGCTTAGGCGCCGCATAATAGGATATGGATTGAAAATCAATTTCAGGCATCTTAAAGTTCTGCCAGGTAGGCATTTCCTGTTTTTGAAAAGCACTAAATCCCTTCATCCGCCAATCCAGTAACCATTGTGGTTCCTCTTTTTTCGCAGATATAAACCGGACAGTATCTTCATTGAGTCCAATTTCTGAAATCTCCATATCAATTGCCGTCACAAAGCCAAACTCGTATTCACGGTTTGCCAATTGCTCCAACATTTCATCATCTTTTTCCATCTTTATTCAGTTTATAAACTTATTTGCTGCGGGTTAACTCGCCCATATGAAATAAGCACAATGCAAAGATACGCAACAACCGCAATAAACATAGTGATTACTTTGTTTATTGCGGTTGTATTACAAAAAAGACTGGATATAAATTATATAGAATAGGCAGTCATGCCCGTTTACCCTAATTTATTAAGCAAATATATTAACGCCTAATTTATGCTCATGGTCCGCATTTGGCCTCTTGCGCCATTCCTGTTGCGCATTTGTTTCATACGGCTTTCCATTTTAGCCTTATAAGCTTCGGCAGTAATTGGCGTACCTTTTTTAGGGAGATTGACATCCCTGGAACTTACATTCCGGTATTCGATACTCTTGGCAAGGACTGTATTTCCCCTTCCTTCTACCGCCAGCACAGCACCTTCCGTCCACAAGGCAGGATTGGGTGAAAAATCGAAGCCCAGTTCATCGGTATACCACAGGGTAGTTTCCTCTGTAATTTCTTTCTCTTCTTCCTGAATCCTGCGTTTCGAAGTAGATTTAATGGTTACTTTTTTACAGTTAAAGCCCAGGATCTGTTTCGTTTCATCAGATTTCAGCACTTCAATTACAGGCGGGCTTTGCATATTTCCAAAACCGCCGATAGCTGCTGCTCCCAGTTTATTCTGCAGAAAGTAGGTGGTATCATTGATATCGCTGGCTTCTGTGAGCTGATGGGCTGCAAAATTGTAATAATATTCTTTATCACTTCCGCCAAAGCCACCGAAACGAGGCCCTCCGCCACCAGGTCCCCCATTGCTGTCCTCTATCTCCTCCACACGCATATAACTGGCATTGGTCAGGTTAAACAACAATTCAAAATCCGTTTTTGAGCTTGATGGCATGCGTGCAATCATTTCATCAGACAGTTTTATACCGTTTGCTGAAGCCATCGCTGCCGGGTCGAAAGTACTCACAAACTGAATAGCGCCCGACTTTTTAGGTTGTGCCTGACCATTGATGGCAAAAGCCAGAAGGCCTGCAAGAGCAAATAATAAGGATTTCATTGTTTAAATATTTATATACAAAATTATCTATTTCCAGCTTTCTAAATGTTAAAAAAGGTTAAATACTAATATTCAGTACTCTCCAGCCAGCCGTTGACCAGTACATCGGCCAGGTGCATGGTCTTTAAAGGGATATTGTTTTTATCAATATAGCCCTGCAGGTGCATCAGGCAGGACAAATCTGTCGAAATGATATAGTCTGCCTCCTGCGCCAGGGCATTGTTTACTTTTTGTTCCGCCATAGCTGAAGAGATGGCATCAAACTTTACCGCGAACGTACCGCCGAAACCGCAGCACATATCGGTATCTTTCATCTCCAGCATCTCCAGACCATGTACTTTAGCTAAAAGCTGACGCGGCTCTGCCTTAATTTTACATTCCCTCAATCCGCTGCAGGAATCATGGTATACGGCCTTCCCTTCCAGTTCGGCACCGAAATAATCCCTTTTCAGGATATTCACCAAAAAGTCGGACAGTTCAAATATATTGCCCTGTACATTCCTGCATTTATTGTGCACCGTTGTATTGGTAAACAGGTCATTGAACCCTTTTTTCACCATTCCCACACAAGATGCCGAAGGGGCAACAATATAGTTTACGTCTGTAAAATCGCTTAGAAATTTAGTACCCGTCTCCTTTGCCTGCTCCCAGTATCCGGCATTGTAGGCAGGCTGACCACAGCAGGTCTGTTCAGGATTATAAACGACATGACATCCTGATTTTTCCAAAAGTTTAATGGTATTAAATGCGGTTTCAGGATATAACTGATCGATAAAACAGGGAATAAACAACTCTATATTCATTGAGGATCTTTTTCTTTATGTATAGTAAACAAAAACAGCACTCCCAGGATAAAAAATGTGGCCAGGGCAATCAAAGAATTCCGCATGCTGCCTGTAAACTCTTCAATATAACCGAAACTAAACATGCCAATCACCAGAGATACCTTTTCAGTGACATCATAGAAACTGAAAAAAGAAGTATGGTCAGGGCTTTCCTGAGGCAGAAACTTTGAGTAGGTTGACCTGGAAAGTGACTGTATCCCACCCATAATCAGCCCTACTGTTGCTGCCAGGAAGTAAAACTGCAATTCCGTATGTACAAAGTAGGCAGTGATACAAACACCTATCCAAATAAACACTACGCCTATTAAAACCCTGACATTGCCAAAATGTTTTCGCGATAACCAGGACATCAGCATGGCACCGGGAATAGCAACGATCTGCAACAACAGAATCGTGCCAATCAGTTTCTCCGTCGGCAGGTGCAACTCCTTCTCCCCGAAGATGGTAGCGACCAGCATAACGGTCTGCACGCCCATGGAATAGAAGAAAAAGGCCAGGAGAAACTTTTTCAGGTAAACCATATGTTTCAGTTGCTTCCATACCTTACTGAGCTCTTTAAAGCCATCAGTGAACACATTTGATTTCCCCCTGCCAGCAATGGCCACACCGTTGGGAAGATGACGGAAAGGGATCTGTGCAAACACCACCCACCATATCCCTACCATGAGAAAGGATAATCGTGAAGCCTGTGCCCCGTCAGCCAATCCGAATGCAGACGGAAAAAACACAAAGACAAAACACATCAGTTGCAGGATGATACTTCCTACATAACCATAAGCATATCCTTTGGCACTGACACTGTCCTGCTGGTCGGGCGTAGCAATTTCCGGCAGGTAAGAATTGTAGAACACCAGGCTTCCCCAAAAACCTATAGCTGCAAAGACAAAAAGAACAATGCTGATCTGCAGGGTATCAATTTCAAAGAAATACAAACCGCAGCAGGACAATGCCCCCAGATAGGTGAACATTTTCATGAATACTTTTTTATTCCCCCTGGAATCTGCAATGGCCGATAAAATGGGAGAAAGGATGGCGATCACGAGAAAGGCTACTGCCAGGGAATAATTGTACAGGGCAGAATTGATGAATTTCCTGCCCAGGAAAGTTACATAATCTATCGTACTGTCATCTTTATCAGAAGTAATGATGGCATAATAAGCAGGAAAAATGGTCGACGTAATCACCAGGTTATAGGCGGAGTTGGCCCAGTCGAAAAAGGCCCATGACCTGATCGTCTTCTTATTGTTTTTTTGTTCCATTGAGAGATACAGAATGCCTGTGATTAATTTACCTTCTGCAGTTTAGCAACACCCGATTTCTTTTCCTCTACGTTTTTAGGATTTCCTTTGTAATAGATTTCCGTCGCCCCGGTAGTTTTTACTTTCAGGTCGTTCAACACGTTGATATTCGATTTACCCGCACCTTCAATATCAATATCGTATACACCGGTCACAAAATCAAATGCCTGCAAATCAATGGCTCCCTTACTTTTCAGTTGGTTGACCCCTGCCTGTCCAACCAGGTTGACACTTGCCACACCATCGTTATTGAGGGTCAGTTTCCCTGTATTTACGTCCAGCCGAAGTGCGGTTGCACCTGACATTTCCACGGTAAGGTCATTGAGGTTGATTTTGGAAGTGGTGGAAACTTTTACCGCTTCACTGATTTTCAGTTTCCGGAGATCACCAATACCAGCAGTGACCACAATAGAATCTGTTCCGCAATACCTTTCAGGATCCAGTTTAAGGGTCAGCTCATGGCCACTCACCTCTGCTTTCACCAGTTCCAGGACATTCGAGTCTGCCGAAATGCTGATCTTATAACTGCTGTCCTGGCGCAACAGGAGTTTTACAGGGCCAGAGACCTTGATCTCATCATATGGTTTTACCGAAAGTTCTCTTGAAAGATGAATGCCGGAATCTTCAACACATTTAGATTTACATGCAGCGAACAGCAGTGGAATAGCGAATGCATAAAGAGCTATTTTTTTCATAGGTATCAATTTTAAAGGTGAAGAAGGAATCACATGATCAAAGATAATAGTTTTTACCATCCGTTTTAATTTTACCGGCATCCAATAATTCCCTGATCCTGTTAAGTTTTTCTGTATCAGTACCGGTTTGTATTTCCTTTACCAAATCTGCCAGGGAATTTGGGCCAGTCTGCAGCAGGGTGGCGATTTCAAAATCAATCTGGTCACTCATCAACGCCATATCTTCATTTCTCTTTTCTGCCAGACAAACATCACATACCCCACATTTATCTGCATCCGGCTCATCAAAATAGGCAAGCAGCTGAATGGTTCTGCAAAGCGTCGTGGAAGCATATGCCAGAACAGCACTGATCTGATCGAGCTGTATCTTTTTCCGCAGCTCAATATATTTCACATCGGTATCCAGGTGCATCAGGTCCACTCTTGCGCGTACAAATTGCAGCTGTGGCTGATCTGTTTGCTGCAGGTAGGAAAGCAATCCCAATTCCTGCAGGGTATTCAGCATTTTGACCACCTGGTTAAAAGATATGCCGAGTTTCTTCGCGATATCACTCTCGCTGATTTTCGCATAGTGGTCGAACATGCCACCATAAGAGCGAAGAATGGTTTTGATCAGCGGATCAAAACCTGCATTTTCAATTTGAAACCGATATACATCCTCATTGCCAGCAGTAAAAAGCACCCTCGAGGGAAGGAAAATATTCTCTGAAAGGGTAATATACCCATCATGTTCCAGGAATTTAAGGGCAGCAATCGTCTTGATCACGCCCAACTGGAAACGTTTACAAAATTCAGCCAGGTCAAAGCTGAATGTCAGTCCTTCCCCGGCACCATAGGCCAGCTGAAAAAAACTGCCCAGGTAATGATAGGTCTTTTTGATCTCTTCAACTGATGGGAAGCTATCTGTATATTTTGCCTTCAGTAACAGCTGATCTGATGTATTGGCCAGCAGTACAGCGAAGGCACGCTGTTCATCCCTGCCGGCACGACCGGCTTCCTGGTAATAGGCCTCCAGGCTTTCAGGCAGGTCGAGGTGCACCACAAAACGGACATCCGGTTTATCGATCCCCATCCCAAAGGCATTGGTGGCCACCATCACCCTGATTTTATTGCGCTTCCAGTCTTCCTGCTTCCTGGAACGCTCTGCGCTCTCCAGCCCGGCATGATAGAAATCGGCCGCAATGTGATTCCTCCTCAGGAAATGGGCAACATCAGCAGTCTCTCTCCTGTTCCTCACATAAACCAGTCCGCTTCCTTTCACATTATTGATGATACTGATCAGCTTTTTATATTTATCTTCCAGGTCAAACACCACATAACTCAGGTTTTTACGGGAGAAACTCTGAACAAAAACCCGGGGGTTTTTCAGTTCCAGTTTCTCGATGATATCCTTCCTGACAAATGCTGTGGCTGTTGCAGTAAGGGCAATAACAGGCACCTTCGGATGGATTTCCCTCAATTTACTGATCTCCAGGTAAGACGGCCGAAAATCATATCCCCATTGGGAAATACAATGGGCCTCATCTATAGCAATCAGGTTCACCTTCATATAGGAGATTCTTTCCTTCACGATTTCAGACAGCAGTCTTTCAGGCGAGAGATACAGGAATTTGATCTGACCATAAATACAATTGTCCAGCAGGATATCAATTTCACGTTTTCCCATCCCGGCGTATATCGCTACCGCATGGATTCCCTTGGCTTTAAGGTTTTCCACCTGGTCTTTCATCAGGGCAATTAATGGGGAAACCACAATGCAGATCCCCTCTTTTGCCAGTGCAGGAATCTGGAAGCAAAGCGACTTTCCTCCACCTGTGGGCAACAGCGCCAGGGTATCCTGCTGATCCAGCACCGAGCGGATAATCTCTTCCTGCAATGGCCTGAAGGAATGGTGTCCCCAATAATGCTTTAAAATCTCTATCTCATTCATAAAAAATCCCGTTCAACATTAAAACAAAATATGGCCTGATCAGATATCCTGAGCAATTACAAAGCCAGAGGCCCAGGCCCACTGGAAATTGTACCCCCCCAGCCAGCCTGTGACGTCTACACACTCCCCGCCGAAATATACCCCTGGTAATTTTTTACTGGCTAAGGTTTTAGAAGACAATTCATTGGTATCTATTCCACCGCGCATGACTTCTGCTTTATCATAGCCCTTATCTCCTGCCGGTTTGACTTTAAACAAATGTATGGTTTCATGTATGGCATCCAGTTCAGCCCTGTTCAGTGCCGCTACAGTTTTATCCATGGGCATAAACTTACGCATGGCATCTGTTATTTTCCTGGTATAAACACGGTTGAATAAGGTAGAAAGTAATGTTTTGCCATTGTCTTTACGTTCTTCTTCAATCAGCGACAGGATATCCTGATTCGGCAACAGGTTAATATTGATACTTTCGCCGGGCCGCCAGTAGGAGGAAATCTGCAAAATTGCGGGCCCGCTTAATCCCCAGTGGGTAAACAGCAGGTTCTCTTCGAAAGAGATCCTGTCATTGCTCACTTCACAGAAGACCGAATTGCCTGATAAAGCGGCATACCAGTCTTCATCTTTCCCTGTGATGGTCAACGGAACCAGTGCAGGTGCTGTTTCAATCACATTCAGCCCATATTTTCTTGCAAAGCGCAAGGCAAAATCTGTTGCCCCCATTTTGGGAATAGGCAATCCGCCTGTGGCAATGACCAGTTTGGGGGCTTCCAGGGTATAGTTTTTATCCCCCAGCTGGTAGTTCAGTGTTACAGCATCTTCTTTTAAGAAGACCTCTGTGACCTGCACACCACATTTTATTTCCTGTCCAAAATCTGCACACAGGGAAGTAAAAATATCGACGATATCCTTTGCATTTTTCTGATCCGGAAAAAGCTGTCCCAATGTCTTTTCTTTTCCTTTCAGGTCGTAAGTCTCGAAAAAGCTCACTGTATCTTCTACTGTCCATTGGCTGAAAGCAGATTTCAGAAAATGTTTATTATTCGATATAAATTGGTCGGGTGAAGCAAAAAGGTTCGTATAATTACACCTGCCACCCCCGGAAATCAATATTTTAGCGCCTGCCTTGCTCCCTTTTTCCAACAAAATCACCTTCTTGCCGAGGTATCCTGCCTGCACTGCACACATCAGTCCGCAGGCCCCTGCTCCAATTATTATAGCATCAGCATCCATCAAATCCGTTTATATTGTTATTTTTGTGCAAAATAAGCATTACTTTTTTATATCGATATGGCAAAACAGATAAGTGATTTAAAATTGGGCATTTTAGGCGGAGGACAATTGGGCAGAATGTTAATTCAGGAGGCGATCAATTATAACCTGACCACTTTAGTGCTGGATCCGGATACAGATGCACCTTGTAAACACATCGCGAATTACTTTGAATGTGGATCCATCACCGATTTTGATACCGTATACAAATTTGGAAAAAAGGCCGATATCATTACCATTGAAATTGAGAAGGTAAACATTGAGGCTCTTGATCAGCTGGAAAAAGAAGGCAAGAAGGTATATCCACAGGCCAGGGTCATCCGGCTGATTCAGGACAAAGGTGTACAGAAACAGTTTTTCAAGGAAAATGATATTCCTACAGCCCCATTTCAGCTGGTAAACACCAAAGAGGACATCATCAATTCCACCCTGCCTTTCCCTTATATCCTTAAACAGAGGAAAGACGGTTATGATGGTAAAGGCGTGATGCGCATCAATTCTTTTGCAGACATTGACAACGCATTTGATGCGCCCTGCCTGATAGAGGAACTGGTAGATTTCGAGAAGGAAATCGCCGTGATTGTTTCCAGAAATGCCAATGGGGATGTGAAGACCTTTCCCATGGTGGAAATGGAGTTCAATGCAGAAGCGAACCTGGTGGAATTCCTGATCTCTCCTTCTACCTACCCTGACGCTGTTCAGGAAAAAGCAGAGACCATCGCTAAAAATATTGCCGCCGCACTCAATGTTACCGGAATTCTGGCAGTGGAAATGTTTATCACCAGAAATGGCGATATCCTGGTGAATGAACTGGCCCCAAGACCACACAACAGTGGCCACCATACCATTGAAGGAAATTATGTTTCCCAGTTTGAACAACTGATCCGTTCTGTTTTCAATTTACCCTTGGGGGATACCCGTTCTATCAATAATGCAGTAATGATCAATTTACTGGGTGAAAAAGGACATGATGGTGTAGCGGTCTATAAAGGTCTGGAGAAAATTATGGCGATAGATGGGGTGTATATCCATCTTTACGGCAAAAAATATACAAAACCCTTCCGCAAAATGGGTCACATTACAATTGTAGACCAAAACCGGGAAGCGGCAGTTGAAAAGGCAAATTATATAAAAAACACACTAAAAGTAATATCTTAATGAGCGTACAGGTAGGCATAATTATGGGCAGCAAGTCTGATTTAAATATCATGAATGATGCTGCTGATATTTTAAAGGAATTTGGGGTTGAGTTTGAAATGACGGTTGTTTCTGCACACCGTACGCCGGACAGAATGTTCAGCTATGCGAAGGAAGCAGCGGCAAGAGGGTTGAAAGTAATTATTGCAGGTGCCGGTGGCGCTGCACATTTGCCAGGTATGGTTGCATCGATTACAGTTTTGCCTGTAATCGGTGTTCCGGTAAAATCTTCCAATTCTATTGATGGCTGGGATTCGATCCTGTCTATCCTGCAAATGCCAAACGGTATTCCTGTAGCTACCGTAGCATTAAATGCAGCGAAGAATGCAGGTTTGCTGGCCGTACAGATTTTATCTACCGCGAACAGCGATCTTGCCCTGAAAATGCAGGGATACAAAGATGAGCTCCGTAAAAAGGTAGAGGAAACGGCAGAAGAAATGGAGAACATATAAGTAAATGAAATGCGATTAAAGAATAGGAGGATATCACTGATGATCCCTATTCTTTAACTAATATAATGGTAGTCGATATCTTTACGTAACTGCCCTGAAAAATCCAAAGACATACTCCTTATAGCCCAAGGAAATTTTGCAAATCCTCTTTTTCCACACGCGTAACTTTGCCTTCATTGACTTCCTGTTTACTTTTTTCAATTTTAGCAACGAAGTCAGGATGGTATGGTTAACTATTTTTTGGTTCAACGATTAGTGTTTCCATCATACAAATTTAACGAATATGCTAAAAGAAAGCAGAGCGTCCTGCCCATGCTTTCTGTCATAAAAAATTGTTTAGTTCAGGTTCGGATTCTGTGGAAACTTGCTGACATGTGCAAATTTTGGCCCAAGATTCACAATCACATCGCGCCACATCTGTTCTTCACTGTTTGAAAATATGGTGTCGGGATGGAACTGGTCGGATACAATCCAGGTATTGACTTCCATTTCTTCTTCCAGCTGTTTTTCCTCCCAGCCCGAATAGCCCACAAAGAATTTGATTTCATCAGGGGCAATGGCACCTTCATTCATCAGGATACGCAGGGTTTCAAAATTCCCACCCCAGTAGATTCCTCTGGCAATTTCTTCCCCGTCATTCATCCGGTCATAACAGCGGTGAATAAAATGGAGGGTATCATTCCCTACAGGTCCCCCGTAATAGACCGGAAAATCGGCATTCGTAAATTCAGGAACTAGATCTTTCAGTAAAAGGTTGCCGGGCTGGTTGATCACAAAGCCCATTGTCCCCTCCTCACCGTGTGCCGTAAGGAGGACCACCGACCTTGTAAAATTAGGGTCCTTCATAAAGGGTTCTGAAATCAGCAGCTTACCTGCAGATGGCATAAGTCTATTCAGCATATCGTAAAAATACTCATAATTTTAACTAAACTAAAACCTATTTTTGTGGAATGGAGCTGACAAAAGAATACATTCAAAATCTCAGACAGGATTACCGTAGTGCTGGGCTTGCAGAAGGTGATGTGGATAAAGATCCGATCATCCAATTCGGAAAATGGTTTAAAGAAGCGCTTGAGGCGCAGCTTTTTGAGCCAAATGTGATGACACTTGCTACGGCAGATCAGTATGGGAAGCCCTCGGCACGCATTATGCTGCTAAAAGGCTTTGATGAAAATGGCTTTGTCTTTTACACCAATTATGAGAGCAGGAAAGGTAAAATGCTGACGGTGAATCCGCAGGCCGCACTGGTATTTTTCTGGCCGGAACTGGAGCGGCAGGTACGCATTGAAGGGGTCATCACCAAAGTAGAGGAGGAAACTTCGACAGCTTATTTTCATTCCCGTCCCAAAGGAAGCCAGATCGGAGCCATTGCCTCTACCCAGAGCCATGTGATTCCTGATAAAGCCAGCCTGGAAGACCGTGTGGCTGAACTTACCGAAGAATTCAAGGACAGGGAAGTACCACGACCGCTACACTGGGGAGGTTACCTGGTTGAACCTACCTACATCGAATTCTGGCAGGGAGGATCCAGCAGATTGCATGACAGGATCGTCTATGAAAAGACAGACAGGGTGTGGGTCATCAACAGACTGGCTCCCTGAGCCGGCAAGGGGTATAAGACAACAAACAATTACGAATAGCCTGGCCGCAGAACCGCAGGCTATTCTTCCATCCTAAAATTAATTTGAGATACGCATGAATATAGCAGTAATCGGATCAGGTACGATGGGCAATGGTATCGCCCATATCTTTGCACAATATGGTTATCCAGTGAACCTGATCGATGTCAACCAGGAGGCGCTGGAAAAAGGCATGCAGACCATTGCTAAAAACCTGGACCGCCAAGTGGGTAAAGGGGTACTGACGGCTGATCAGAAAGACACCATTTTAAAAGGAATTACGACCTTCACGGATTTAAAGACGGGGGTTGCCGAGGCCGACCTGATTGTAGAAGCCGCAACGGAAAACCTGGAACTGAAACTCCATATTTTCCGAGACCTGAATACCTACGCGAAAAAGGAGGCGATCCTGGCCAGCAATACCTCTTCCATTTCTATCACACAGATTGCTGCTGTTACCTGCCGGGGGGAGAAAGTGATCGGCATGCATTTTATGAACCCTGTCCCCCTGATGAAACTGGTAGAAGTTATCCGGGGGTATGCCACTTCCGATGAAACCACGAAAGTGGTCATGGAACTTTCCCGTGCATTAGATAAAACACCGGTAGAAGTGAATGACTATCCCGGTTTCGTAGCCAACCGGATTCTGATGCCCATGATCAATGAAGCGATCTATACCCTGTTTGAGGGTGTGGCTGGTGTTCAGGAAATCGATACGGTCATGAAACTCGGCATGTCCCACCCAATGGGTCCGCTGCAACTGGCTGATTTCATTGGTCTGGATGTATGCCTTGCCATATTAAATGTATTGCAGCAGGGTTTTGGCCAGCCAAAATATGCGCCTTGCCCACTGCTGGTCAACATGGTTACCGCAGGAAAAAAAGGAATAAAGTCGGGCGAAGGCTTTTACAATTACGCCAATGGAACGAAAGATGCCCCTGTGGCAAGCAAGTTTTTATAACTAACTTTATATGATGAACGAAAACCTCGACCCCTCTTCAGAAAACCTGTCCCCCTTCGAAAGGGATATTGAAAAAGTATTGCGTCCGCAGGCTTTTGAAGATTTTACCGGTCAGGAAAAAATAATGGAAAACCTGAAGATCTTCGTTGAAGCAGCTAAACTGCGCGGAGAACCGCTGGATCACGTACTGCTGCATGGCCCTCCGGGACTGGGGAAAACGACCTTGTCCTATATTATTGCCAATGAGATGAACGTGGGGATCAAAGTGACTTCAGGCCCGGTGCTGGACAAACCAGGCGACCTGGCAGGATTACTGACGAACCTGGAAACAGGCGATGTCTTATTTATTGATGAGATACACCGTTTAAGTCCATTGGTGGAAGAATATCTGTATTCGGCCATGGAGGATTTCAAAATAGACATTATGCTGGAAAGCGGTCCAAATGCCCGCTCAGTACAGATCAGTCTGAACCCTTTCACCCTCGTTGGTGCGACGACGCGTTCGGGACTGCTAACTGCACCTTTACGTGCCCGGTTCGGGATTAATTCCAGGCTGGCCTACTATGATGCGAAAGTCCTGACCACGATTGTACTCCGCTCTTCCCAGATCCTGAATACCCCCATTACGGAAGAGGGTGCCTATGAAATTGCCCGCCGGAGTCGTGGTACCCCAAGGATTGCCAATGCTTTACTCAGACGTACGCGCGATTTTGCACAGATCAAAGGCAATGGAACGATTGATACCGCTATTTCACGTTATGCTTTAACCGCCCTGAATGTGGATGAACATGGCCTGGATGAAATGGACAATAAGATCCTGCTGACAATTATTGACAAGTTCAAAGGTGGCCCGGTGGGATTGAAAACTATTGCAACAGCAGTGGGCGAAGATGAAGGCACCATTGAAGAAGTATATGAACCCTTCCTGATTCAGGAAGGTTATTTAATGCGTACCTCCAGGGGCCGCGAGGTAACTGAAGCTGCCTACAAACATTTAAACAGGCAATACCTGGCCCAGTCAGGAAGATTATTCTGATCAGTCTGCTTTCAGGCATTATTTGTGTACAGAGGTATGCACATCAGCTACTGATGGGCATTCAGCATGAATGATTGAACAGAAATTTCAACTAATTAAATACACACATACATGAATATTGAGACCAGAAAACTTACGCTTGCAGATTATGACGACCTGAAAGAGTCCATGGAACAGGCCTATGATACGCTTGGCGGGCAGATATGGAGCAAGCATACCATTGCGAAATTATTAAAGTTATTCCCTGAAGGACAGTTGTGTATTGCAGTAGATGATAAGGTAGTAGCCTGTTCCCTGGCTATTATAGTAGATTATGATGAATACGGAGACAAGCATACCTATCAAATGATTACGGGTGCATATACTTTTTCTACGCATGATCCTACAGGTGATACTTTATACGGGATAGAGATCTTTGTCTCTCCGGAATACCGGGGATTACGCTTAGGCCGTCGTTTATATGAGGCCAGAAAAGAACTTTGTGAGAGCCTCAACCTGAAAAGCATCATCGCCGGGGGACGTATTCCGGGTTACCACTCACATGCAGAAGAGCTGAGTCCGCGGCAATACATCGATAAGGTAAAGGCGAAAGAGCTATACGACCCAACCCTGACCTTTCAGTTATCCAATGATTTCCACGTCAGGAAAGTATTGAGAAATTACCTGCCGGGAGACCATGAGTCGAAAGAATTTGCTACGCTGATTGAGTGGAACAACATTTATTACCAGGGAGTTGATGCCTCGGCACGTTCAGCAAAAACCATCCGGATCGGACTGGTCCAGTGGCAGATGCGTCTTTTCCCGGATATGGATTCTTTTTATGAGCAGGTGGAGTTTTTTGTGGACGCGGTAAGCGGATACAAGTCAGATTTCATCATGTTTCCGGAATTCTTCAATACACCGCTTCTTCAGCCCTATAACCATTTACCTGAGATGGAAGCGATGCGCAGGCTGGCAGAACTTACGGCAGCCATTGTGGAGAAAATCCAGGAGTATGCCGTGTCCTACAATGTGAATATCATTTCGGGAAGTATGCCGATCCTGGAAAACAACAAACTGTACAATGCTACCTACCTGTGCCACCGCAACGGGAAAACGGAAGAATACAGAAAAATCCATATCACGCCCAATGAACAGAAATACTATGGTATGGTGGGCGGAGACAAGATCAAGGTTTTTGATACCGATTGTGGTAAAATTGGAATCCTGATCTGTTATGATGTTGAATTCCCTGAGTTGAGCCGCATCTATGCCGACCAGGGCATGCAAATCCTGTTTGTGCCTTTCCTCACCGATACGCAAAACGGATACACACGGGTACGCAGGTGTGCACAGGCGAGGGCTATTGAAAATGAGTGTTATGTAGCTATTGCGGGCTGTGTGGGTAACTTACCGAAAGTGAATAACATGGACATTCAGTTTGCACAATCGGCAGTATTTACACCATCAGACTTTGCCTTCCCGACAAATGCAGTAAAAGCGGAGACGACTCCCAATACAGAGATGATGCTTGTGGTAGACGTTGACCTCCATCTGCTGGATGAATTGCACCATTTTGGTACGGTTAAGATATTAAAAGACCGCAGAAAGGATCTTTACGAAGTCAGGTTACTTAAATAGGGCCTAATGACCTTATTTAAGTAACCTTAGGAAGGTACGTCTTCTTTATTATTTCCAGAAGATAAACCAGAAGATGAGCAGGATGATGACAATGATAGGAAGTATCCATTTCATTGTTGGCCCTGCTCCGTCTTTATTGTCTTCTTCAACGGCCTGTGGAGAGGGCCCCGGATCTTTTTCGTGTTTGGCGTAATCGTGCTCTATAGGTTTCTTGTGTTCCCCAGGAGATTCCTGAAATTTGGGATCTGTATTTTCCATAGCGTTATTTGGTTGGTGTATATAGCTTCAATAACAAAAGAATAGATAAAAGGTTTGAACATGAAACCTTACCTTTGTAGGTCTGATGCACAATAAGCCCGCTACATATAGCCAGTTGATCAAAGATGAAGCCATCCGCTTAGGCTTCATGCAATGTGGTATTGCGAAGGCAGACTTTCTGGAAGAAGAGGCTCCGCGATTGGAAAAATGGCTAAAAAACCAGCACCACGGGCAGATGGGCTACATGGAAAATCATTTCGATAAACGCCTTGACCCGAGAATACTGGTAGATGATGCCAAATCTGTCATCTCCCTCAGCCTCAATTATTTTCCGGAAGAAAAACAGACAGATCCTGAAGCACCCAAAATATCCAAGTATGCCTATGGCACCGATTACCATACGGTCATCAAGGATAAATTATTCCAATTGCTGAATTTCATTGAAGAGAAGATTGGTGCAGTCAGCGGAAGGGCATTTGTAGATTCTGCTCCTGTGCTGGACCGTGCATGGGCAAAACGTGCAGGAATTGGCTGGGTAGGTAAAAACAGCAATATCATCAGCAAAAAAAGCGGGTCTTTCTTTTTCCTGGCAGAACTCATCATTGACCTGGAGCTGGAATATGACGCTCCTTTTGCAACAGACCATTGCGGTACCTGTACCAAATGCATTGATGCCTGCCCTACCGATGCGATCCTGAATCCTTTCATCATTGATGCAAAGAAATGTATCTCCTACCTCACGATAGAACTGAAAGAAGAAATTCCCAGGAGTTTTGACGACAAAATGGAAAACTGGATGTTTGGCTGTGACATCTGCCAGGATGTTTGTCCCTGGAACAGGTTTTCCGTACCACATGCAGAACCTTTGCTGAAGCCTAAAGAAAACCTGCTGGAAATGAAAAAGGAAGACTGGCTGGATATTACCGAAGAGGTATTCAAACAGCTATTTAAAAACTCCGCAGTGAAACGCACCAAATTCAAGGGGTTGACCCGCAATATCGATTTTATAAAAAAACTGCTTCCTAAGCCATAAAAAAACCTTTGAGGTTGGTGTTGAATGATTGCAATGCAACACCAGCCTCAAAGGTCAAACTTTCTTACCGCAATGATTACCGCACGGAAAAATTATTGTTAGACCTGTCTTTGTCGGGCACATATGTATTCCCAAGCAATACATTTTTCAAGGTCTTGTTTGTTTTTACAGGGATCACAACCGTATTCCCCGCTTTCTCCCAGATCCCGATGGTCTCATGCAAATTTTCAGAAGAACCATCAGCAAAAGTAAGCTTAAGGTAAACAGGCATGGGTTTGGTACTCTTATTTTCTACTTTGATGAGGTAACCGGTCGTGTTTTTTTCAACCGCCTGAATCCCCATATCTGTGACGCCTTCATCAAAAAACCAGCGCTTCCAGAACCAGTTCAAATCTTTTCCGGAACCTTCATTCATACTATAAAAGAAATCAAAAGGCATGGGGTGTTTCCCATTCCAGGACCTGATGTAATGGTGCAATGCCTTCGTGAACAACTCGTCCCCCAGGTAATCTTTAACAAATAAATAACCCAATGCAGGCTTAGGATATGAATTTGTAAAACTTCCAGCACCCACCAAATCCGGTGTGAGGGTCATAATAGGGGTATCACTCTTCGATCCTGAACTGGACGCAGTGGGCTGCACTCCATATTCGTCAACCATCGTAGTATCAATTTTAGGTGCGTTCAGCCATTCCCCTATAGTGGCCCAGCCTTCATCCATCCAGCCATATTTCGTTTCATTTGTCCCCATGTAAAAAGGAAACATGGTATGAAAAATTTCATGTACAGTCAGTGTAATGGCATCTTCCCGCTTGGCTACGGGATTATCATTGACCATCATTGGATACTCCATCTGGTCCAGTCCATCAAACACCGTTTCATGCGAATACGGAAAAGGCCATTTAGGAAAATCATAACTCATGAGCTGAACAGATTGTCTGGCGAAATCAACAACTTCCTCATAATCTTTATGGGCAGGATTAAAAGCGGCATCCACACGTGTTCTGCGTTTTGTCTCCGGATCGACCACCAGACTGGTTGATTTCCACAGGTAATGGTCGCTCGTAGCAAATACAAAATCGGTCACCTGCTCCGCAGCAAACTTCCAGGTATGGAAAGGCTTGTCTGGTGTTACCTTATTATTTTTTAAATCAGCAGCAGTAATCACCTCAACAACGGTATCAGATTTTTCCGCCATAGCTATTCTTTCCGCAATCCCCTTGTTTAAAACATCTTTTGTATTGGTCAGGTCACCTGTTGCCCAGATCACAAAGTTTTTAGGAACGGTAATTTCTGCCTTAAAATTGCAGAAATCATTGTAAAACTCGGCATCGCCGGTGTAGGGATATTTATTCCATCCATCTACATCATCATAAACGGCGATTCTTGGAAAAAAATAAGCGACAAAGTGGGAACTTGCATCCACCTGTCCCGTTCTGTTATGTGATCCTTTATTCAGTTCGTACTGATACGTAATTTTCAGCTTCAGGCTTTTACCCGGAAGGATAGCAGGAACAGCAGTATGCATATTTGTTCCATCAATCAGCAGCAGATCTGGGGCGACAGCTTTATCCTCCAATACAAATTTCGAGATCTGCACGCCCTCACCGAGGTCACTCTCCGCGATCTTTGAGGCCCTTGGCGATCCTTTTTTGTATAAATTAGGATATAACTTTAACCAGATTTCAGTAAGGGTATCCGTACTGTTATTTTTATAGACCACCTCTACGGTACCCTTCAACAATCTTGAAGATGGATTAAAATCCACCTTCAAGTTATAATCTGCCGTATTCTGCCAATATTTAGCACCCGGCTGACCATTCGTATTCCTTGTCCCCCTGGCATAGGCCTTCTGGAATTCTACCGGAACAGGCAGCTGTTGTTGCGCAAGAGCGCCTGACCCGATTATTCCAAAAAGGGCAATAAAAAATATTTTATTCATCAACCGATATTATTTACCGAATTTCATTTTCAACTGCTCCAGCATATCGCTTGTCACGCTCACTGCAGGCGTTTCCTTTTTAGGTTGGTGATGAGGTTTATGTGGCTGTTGGTAAGGTTTTCTCGGTTGAGCCGCTGCCGGTGAGGCTGGCTGCGCTGGTTTTGTTGCCGGCTGTGCAGGTTTAGACGCATGGGGCGCCGCAGCTTTAGGTGTCTTTTTCTTATTCCACCTGGTCCAGATTTCTTCCAGTTTCTTTTTGGTATAAAGTGGGAAATCACCTTGTTTCATCCAGGCATAATAACTTGGTTCTGTATCAAAAACCTGTTCTACAGTCTTATTTTTATGCTTGCCAAAATTGAATACTTCTTCCCCGTTTTCATTGAAAACCATTCTGCCGGCAAAATCAACTGGTTTATTCATATTGGTGAAGGCATGCAATGCCTCTACATCATTTTTAACCGGTTGGGAAATATTCCCCTGTTTATCTTCAAAATCTGCTCCCTCATAACGGTCCAGCTGGGCCAGTAACACCTGATAGGTGGCAGTGATATCAGCTTCAGCAGAGTGTGCATTGATAATATCCTTATCGCAATAAAATTTATAGGCAGCCCTTAAGGTACGCTGCTCCATCTGGTGGAAAATGTTCTGTACATCCACAAACTTTCTGTCGCTCATGTCAAAATCAACACCAGCGCGAAGGAACTCTTCCAGCAATACCGGAATGTCAAACCTGTTGGAATTGTATCCCGCAAGATCGGCATCACCAATAAATTCTGCCAGTTCTGTTGCAGCTTCCTTAAATTTAGGGGCATCAGCAATATCCTGGTCATAAATGCCATGAATCAGTGAAGAAGCTAAAGGAATAGGCATTTCAGGATGGATACGCATCGTTTTGATCAACTCTGTGCCATCTGGCATAGCCTTTAAAATTGCAATTTCCACAATGCGGTCGGAGCCAACGTTAATACCTGTAGTCTCCAGGTCAAAAAATGCAAGGGGCCGGATTAGATTTAATTTCATCTCTATATTTTAATTTTTTTATTTCTTCATTAAACAGGTAAACATTCAAGACCAAAAAGGCGGTTCAGCTCCCTGTTTTATATTTTTTCAGCTGAGAAAGATAATGCCTAAGGTTATACCAATTATCATAATAAGATACATCAATACTTCCGTAGTTGCAAATTTTTTATATGTCGTCCAGAAGGACGTGTCATTTTCGAATTTCTTCATCAGTTTTATATTTGTTCATTTGAAAAGAGCTGACAGGCAGCAGCTTTCAAAGGTATTCATTTTACTTTACAGGTCCCGCTTTTACCAATACCCGCTGAAAAGCCGGCAGGGTTAAATCTTCCACAATAATCCCGCGCGAGGTTGAGGCATGTACGAAAAAACCATTGTTCAGGTAAATCCCCACATGGTCCACTGCCCTGCCGCCGAAAGAAAAAAAGATCAGGTCGCCTTCCTGCAGCTGCTGCTGATTTTTCTCTCTGATCACCTCTGCCTGATCGGCCGATCTTCTGGGTAACGATACGCCATAAATCTCCTTATTCAACAACAAAGCGAAACCGGAACAGTCGATCCCCCTTTTATCGAGTCCGCCTAACTTATACTTTACCCCGGCCCAGTCCGTAATAAAACGGTACAAACGTTTGCTATGGAGATTTGCCATGGCATCTGCTGCTTTTGCCGCTTTGGTGTCTGAACTGTATTTGAATTTTCTACTGCCACAGGAAGAAAGCAGCAACAAGGTACAAAAAGTGATCAGGAGAAATGTATGATGGGATAAGGCGTACTTTCTGTTCATATATTCTTAATTTTTAATCAGCCGTTGTATTTCGTCCAGTTTCAGCAGGGCTTCCACAGGTGTCAGTACATTGACGTCCAGGTTATTCAGCATGTCTCTTATCTGCACCAGAATAGGATCATCCACAGCAAACATATGCAGCTGATAAGCCTGATTCTGTACTTTCTTAATGCTATCTTTAATACTTTGCCCTTCAGTCCTGTCGATTTCCAGTTTCTTTAAGATTTCATTGGCCCTGGCAATCAGTTTAGGCGGCATGCCTGCCATCTTTGCCACATGGATACCAAAGCTATGTTCACTACCTCCCGGAACCAGCTTACGGAGGAAAATCACCTTATTACCGATTTCCTTGATTGACACATTAAAGTTCCTGATCCTGCTCATGGTAGAAGCCAGTTCATTCAGCTCATGGTAGTGGGTGGCAAACAAAGTCTTTGGCCTTGCCGTAGGATGGGTATGCAGGAAGTCGGCTATAGCCCAGGCAATGGAAATCCCGTCATAGGTACTTGTACCACGCCCGATTTCATCCAGCAGGATAAGGCTGTTATCAGATATATTATTCAGGATACTTGCAGTCTCATTCATTTCCACCATGAATGTACTTTCACCGGAGGAAAGATTATCTGATGCCCCTACACGGGTAAAGATCTTGTCAACGATACCTATTGTTGCAGCCTTCGCAGGCACGAAACAACCGATTTGTGCCATCAGCACAATCAGTGCCGTCTGACGGAGAATTGCCGATTTACCCGACATATTGGGGCCGGTAATGATAATAATCTGCTGGGTATCATTGTCCAGAAAAACATCATTGGTGATATACTCCTCCCCTACAGGCAATCGTTTTTCAATCACAGGATGGCGTCCCCCCTTAATATCCAGGATACGTGAAGTATTCAGTACGGGTTTTGCGTAATGGTTATGGAGTGCCAGCTGGGCGAAACACAGCAGGACATCCAGTTGTGCAGTGATGAAAGCATTCCGCTGTATAGGTTTGATATAAGCCATGACCTGCAGCAGCAGCTCCTCATAGAGACGGGCTTCAATCTGCTGGATCTTATCTTCAGCCCCCAGTATCTGTTCCTCATACTCTTTCAATTCCGGCGTAATGTAACGCTCTGCATTGACCAGGGTTTGTTTACGGATCCAGGTGGACGGTACTTTATCCTTATGGGTATTCGTTACTTCCAGGTAATAACCGTGAACATTATTAAATGATACTTTTAGGGAAGGGATATCGGTGTCTAATGCTTCCCGTTTTTGTATTTCTATCAGAAAGTCTTTTCCTCCCGTAGAAATTCCACGCAGGTGGTCCAGCTCTTCATTTACCCCTTTAGCGATGACATTTCCTTTGCTCAGTACCGCCGGTGGCTCTTGGTGCAGTTCTGCTTCCAGCCGCTCACGAATACTCAAACACGGGTCGAGCTGAAGGGCCACACTCATCAGAAAAGGATTATCTGAGGTTGCGGCCAGATTTTTAACGGATTCTATATGGTATAGTGATTTCTTTAACTGGCACAATTCGCGGGGGCCACATCTTTGCAGTCCGACTTTTGAGATCAGCCGTTCCAGGTCTCCGATCTGCTTTACATGCGTTAAAAACTCTTCTATCAATGCTTCTTTTTTGGTGAAGTAATCCACCATGCCCAGGCGTTCCTGAATAGGTTTCAGTTCTTTCAAGGGCATCACGATCCATTTGTGCAGCAGCCTCGCCCCCATGGGTGTGGAAGTCTGGTCCAGCACATGGAACAAAGTCGTGGCATTTTCATTGGCTGAGCCTACCAGTTCCAGGTTTCGGATGGTAAATCTATCCAGCCACATGAACGTATCTTCTTCTAGGCGGGAGATCGCAGAAATATGTTTCAGGTTCCGGTGTTCTGTTTCGCCCAGGTAATGTAAGGCTACTCCGGCAGCAACGATGCCTGCCTGCAGTTTTTCTATCCCGAAACCTTTCAGTGAATTGACCTCGAAATGTTTATTTAAGACATCATTGGCATAATCGCTGGTAAATGCCCAGTCGTCCAGTGTGAATGTATAAAACCTGTCACCAAACAATTCAGTAAATTCCTGGCGCCTGCTTTTCTGAAAAACAACCTCCGTTGGCTTAAAGCCCTGAAGCAGCTTGTCTATATACTCTGCATTTCCCTGTGCTACATGAAATTCACCGGTAGAGATATCAACAAAAGACACGCCGATGAGCTGTTTGTCGAAATACAGGGAAGCAAGGTAATTATTGGATTTCTGGTTAAGGATATTGTCATTATAGGCGATGCCCGGGGTCACCAGTTCTGTGACACCACGTTTAACAATAGTCTTGGTGCCTTTTGGATCTTCCAGCTGGTCACATATCGCCACCCGCTGGCCTGCACGAACGAGTTTAGAAAGGTAGGTCTCCAGGGAATGATGCGGAAAACCTGCAAGTTCCGAATTGGCAGCAGCAACATTTCCGCGCCTGGTTAACACTATACCCAATATCTGCGAGGTTTTTATGGCATCTTCACCAAAAGTCTCATAAAAATCCCCAACCCTAAACAACAGTAATGCGCCCGGATACTTTGCTTTGATGGCATTGTATTGCTGCATTAAGGGTGTTTCCTTCGTATTATCTTTAGCCAAAATATATTTACTTTACAAAAGTGTAAATATACTATGTAACCTTATAGCTTTACTCTTTTTTTTAAAATTTAAAATGTTTACCGATGGAATCTATCAGACCTACAGCTGCCTGATATACGATAAAAACAGGTCAAGTGCCTTTCTTTTCTGATCGCTGAGCTCAAAATCCAATTTGTTCATGAGGTAATCTTCCAGGTCGAACACCGGATTCACCGGTAACTCCCTGATAAGGGCAGCGCGCTGTGAAAGACCCAGTTCCAGGGCGGCATTGAACTCCATTATAAAATCTTCCGGAATAGTTTTGTTGGCTACCCAGGCCGCGTATACAAAAGGAAGTCCGGTGAATTTCATCCACTCTTCCCCCATATCATAGGCATAGGCATAATCTTCCTTTTTTCCGAAAGTACGGTCGCCGATCAGCACAATAGCATCGGTAACCGCATTTGCATCCGTAGTAAAGGTAACTTCCTGCTTGTAATAAAACTTCAGCAATACTTTCGCCAGGTTATTTGAGGTCCTGGAATGGCTGTCCAGGCGCAGGGTTTTAATCTCATTCGCGGGTACACTGCTAAAAATGAACACCGAATTCACTGCACCCACAGAACCAATACAATAAGAAGTAAGGATATGGGGCTGGGCAACATTCAGAATGGCCGCTACGGGGATCAATCCGAGATCCACAGTACCATCAATAACTTTTGTAGCACAATCACTCGGAATATCTAAACTTAACTCTATTTTATCAAGGACTGCTGAATGCTGGATTCCATAAAGAAATGGCTTCGTATTCGTATAAGAGACAGCAGAAATTTTAATCTTATCCAATTATAATAATTTTAAAGGGTCGGAATTTTTAAATGATCGGTATTATTGGTTTCGAGAATGGTAAACACCCCGGCGGTGAGATCCAGTTTATACAAACCGGTATTCAAATGCGGGAAATCATACATATCGGAAATAGGCTTATTGCTAAGCAGGCACATCAGTAAACGCAGGGCGCGGCCATGCATACAAACCAGAATAAGTTTTTCATCCGTCCTGCTTTTGATCAGCTGAATAAACTGCTGCAAGCGAAGGGATACATCATTGGGACTTTCCCCGCCTGCAAAATGCGCATCATAATCGCCAGCCTGCCATTTTTCAGTAATATCTTTAAAAGCTCCTATCGTTTCTTCACTGGTATGCTGCCCTTCGAGTTCTCCCCAGGCCAGCTCATCAATTTCAGGATGTGCTTCCCATGGAATTCCGGCATCAATAAAGCCCTGTACGGTTTGTTGCGTACGTTTTAAGGCAGAGGTATAGACTTTTTCGAAGGGAACATCTTTATAAAGGGAATAAAATGCCGCAGCCTGTTCACGTCCTGTATCATTTAGGTCGCTATTGATGCCCCTGCCCTGAATCCTGCCTGATTTATTAAATGCTGTTTCGCCATGACGAATTACGTATATTTCCTTATCCATTGATTACCGGTAACTTATAAAACTGGGGTTTAGCTTGCTCTTCAAATACAAAATCGGTGTAGTCGGTCACCACATTGTATAACGTATCTCTTTCTATAGGCTGTCTGTTCACCTGTTTGATCAGTGTCACCAGTTCTTTGGTACTCATGCCTGGTGTTTGTTCTTCTGCACCGGCCATGGAATAGATCTTTGTGGTATCATCCAGTGTACCGTCAATATCATCCACACCGAAGTTTAAAGACATCTGTGCAGTCTGACGACTGATCATTGCCCAATAGGCTTTAATATGGTCGAAGTTGTCCATATAAATACGGGCGATTGCATAATTCCTCAGGTCTTCCACCACAGACACTTCCGGAATATTTTCCATCTGGTTATTCTGGTTACGGAATTTGAGGGGAATAAAAGCCTGGAAACCTCCGGTTTTATCCTGCAGCTGGCGCAGGCGCTCCATATGGTCTACCCGGTGCCAGAACTGTTCGATATGGCCATACAACATGGTCGCATTCGAGCGCATTCCCAGTTTATGGGACTGCTCATGAATATCCAGCCATTGTTCGGCATTACATTTATCGTGGGCAATTTTCTCCCTGATCTCCGGATGGAAAATTTCCGCTCCGCCACCTGGCATAGAATCCAGACCAGCTTCCTTGAAATATTTCATTCCATCATAATGGCTTAACTTCGCTTTTTTGAGGATATAATAATACTCCACCGGAGTTAAGGCTTTAATATGCAGGTCAGGCCGGTGTGCTTTGGCACGTCTGAAAAAGTCGGCATAAAACTCGAGGTTCTGTTTAGGCACAACGCCGCCGGTAATATGTACTTCCGTTACCGGTTCACCATCATATTTCTTCAGCACATCCATCATGCCGTCCACACTCATTTCCCATCCTTCATCACGGTTTTTAATTAACCTGGAATAAGAACAGAAATTACAGCTGTACACGCATACATTGGTCGGCTCAATATGGAAATTACGGTTAAAAAACGTTTTGTCGCCGTGTTTTTTCTCTCTGATAGAATTGGCTAAGACACCAAGATATGCCAATTCAGCATGTTCATATAAATAAACACCCTCATCGAAGGTAATTCTCTCTCCATTTTGAACTTTAAGGGCAATATCCCTCAGCGACTGATCGAGGCTGGTATCGTTCAATAGAAAATCCAGTTTTCCAATAGTATCCATCTGTGATTTTTATTATAGGTCAAAAGTAAGATAAAATCGACAGAAGACCGTGATACAAGTCATTTAAGCTGTCAGGGTTATGTAAAAGGTAATTTCTTGCCCTTTATTTTTTAGTTCTTAATGCTTCTTTAAAATACTTGATCGGCACGAATAACATGCCGAAACATTCTCCTTCTTCCTTACCCAGATGTTTGTGGTGCACCTTATGCGCCTTGCGCAAGGCCCTGAAATAGAAGTTATCTGTTCTGCTGAACAGCTTGAACCGCTGGTGGATAAAAATATCATGAACAGCAAAATAAGCAAAGCCATACAGGGTGATCCCTATACCGATATAAAAGAGAAAGCCAAGGTCGGTGATAAAAGTACCACAAATAAAAAATGCCATGGAGATGACTGCAAAAATCACGAAGAAATAATCGTTCTTCTCAAAAAATGCAGGTGACTTATTGTGGTGGTCATCATGTAAAACCCATAAAAGACCGTGCATAATGTATTTATGCGTCAACCAGGTGATGCATTCCATGAGACAAAAAGTAAGCAGTACAATCCCAATATTAATCAATATGTTCATCGCGAATTTTCTTTATCCTATTCAACATAATTTTAAACCATTCTGTATAACTGTCCGGTTGTGCTGTCATTTCTGATTCAACGGCTTCCAGGCTTAAATATCTCCATGCGGCCACTTCCTCGCTGTTTGGAACCGGAATAGCCTCACTCTTCCCGAAAAATACATGGTCCAGTTCATGTTCTGTAAGGCCTCCATCCAGTTCGGCTTTATAAATAAAACTATACTGCCAGGTCAGTTCAGCCCTTATTCCCATTTCCTCTACCAACCTCCTTACCGCTGCGACATTTAAATCCTCCCCAGGCCTGGGATGTGTACAACAGGTATTTGTCCATTTTAATGGAGAATGGTATTTTTCTGCTGCGCGTTGCTGCAGCAGGACTTCTCCCTTGTCATTAAAGAGGAAAACGGAAATGGCACGATGTAATGCCCCCAGCTGATGTGCCTTCAGTTTTTCCATGGTTCCTGTTTCCTGGTCTTGTTCATTCACAAGAATGACGTGTTCTTCCATCATAACGCTTTTATTCTGGCCTTTTCCGCTGAACTACAGTACTTATTCAACAGCAGGTATGTTTTAATTCTTTGATACAATACCGGGTCAGGTTGCACCTTCCCGTTATAATTTACTAAAAACGCAATTAGCGCCTTCTTATCAGCTTCAATGTTCCCATTGTATTTTAAAACAGCGGGCAGGTTACTTTGTGTGCTCAACCTGAAAAATAACAGTTCAGGGTGCGTATTATTTTCCTGAATAGCAGTTTCCAGTAGCTCCTTTCCCTTATGGAAATGAGCTAACCTGCTGAAGGGATTGATCAGGTGTTTACACATTAAAAATTCAGACATGGCACGGAAGCCCAGCAATACGGGATCACCCTCTTTCTTTGCTGTTTTCAATTGCTCATAGAATTTAAGTGCTGTTTTTTTATCTTCTACAGCATGGTCCAGTAATTTCCTGCAGGAGGAAAGATCAGGAGTAGGACCAGGAATACCAAATACCATTAAAAAGAGGAGTGCCATTATCATATCATTCTGAAACTGTGCTTCACATAAGAACCTGCAAGTAATCCGAGTTTTTTTACATTCGGTATACGGATGCGCTCAGACCTTATATTGTCCGAAGATACCGACTTAATTTTATTAAACAGGCTTTTATAATAGATATAGGCCACATAGACACCAAACCGGGAAGACCGTGGCAATTGTTTTATGCCTGCCAGAGCCGCCGTAAAATCCTGCTCTATATCCTTTTCTATTTCTCTTTTTTCTTTCTCTGAAAACACACCGAAGTTTACTTTTGGAAAATAGACCCTGCCCAGCACTTCATAGTCATTTTTCATGTCACGCAGAAAGTTAACCTTCTGGAAAGCGGATCCAAGCTTCATGGCTCCGGGCTTCAACCGCTCATACAGGGCGGTATCATTCTCCGTAAACACCCGCAGGCACATCAGACCCACTACCTCCGCCGAACCCAAGATATAGGCATCATATGATCCTTCAGAATGGGAAGTCTCCTGCAGGTCCATTTCCATACTGGCCAGAAAACAATCGATGAGTTCATTGTCGATGGCATACGTATTCACAACGCGCTGGAAGCTATTTAAAATAGGATTAAGACTTATCCCCTGGGAAACAGACTTATAAGTCGCCTTTTTAAACTCCTCCAGCAGTTCCATTTTATCAAAACCATGAAAGGAATCTACAATCTCATCCGCCAGCCGCACAAAGCCATAGATACTGTATATGGCGTGGTGAAATTTTTTGTGCAGGCAACGTATGCCCAGTGAAAAACTAGTGCTGTACGTTTTGGTCACCAGGATACTGGAGGCAATAGAGATATGATCAAACAGGTGTTTCATGCGGTAATTTTTGTAAAAACTTATTTAATTCAGCGGCTGCTACCTGACCGGAGATCAGCGCTGGCGGAACACCGGGACCAGGGACAGTCAGCTGACCTGTATAAAACATATTCTTTATTTTTTTATTTCTCAGGGAAGGTTTCAGCACTGCCGTTTGACTAAGGGTATTGGCAAGGCCATAGGCATTTCCCTTACAGCCATTGTAATCATTGACAAAATCGTTGATGCAGTACGTCCGCTTATAGGTAATCTGTTCTTTGAAAGTTTCTCCGCAATAGGTCTCCATACGCCTGATGATCCCATCGAAATAATGTTCCCGCATTTCGGGCGTATCGCTCAACCCTGTCGCTACAGGAACAAGGATAAATAGATTTTCCATTCCCTCTGGTGCGACAGTATCATCTGTTTTTGAAGGGCAGCAGGTGTAAAAAAGCGGACGGTCAGGCCAGCGCGGCTCAGTGTAGATCGCTTCAGCATGCTGCTTGAAATCAGCATCAAAAAAGAGGTTATGGTGAAGCAGTTTACCCAGTTTTTTACTTACGCCTACATAGTAAATGAGGCAGGAGGGTGCAAATGTTTTTTTATCCCAATAGGAGGAACTGTAGTTCCTGTATTTTTCTTCCAGCAGTTGCTGTTCTACATGGTGATAATCAGCCGAAGCAATCAAACCATCCGTATATTGCTGCCCGGCACTGGTCTGCAATCCGGAAACCAGGCCCTTGCTTACTTCAATATGGCTGACCTGTATCCCAGTCTGAAATTCAACCCCGAGTGAAGAAGCCAGGTCTTTCATTCCATTCACGATCTGGTACATGCCCCCCACCGGATACCATGTGCCCTGTACAATAGCCGAATAGTTCATCATCGTATAAAGTGCAGGAATCTTATTCGCCATGGCTCCCAGAAACAACACGGGGAACTCCATCAGCGCAACAAGACGTTCATCTTTGAAATAGCTGCGCACATAACTGCTGACCGAACTGAAAATATTGGCATTGAGCATGCCTTTAATGACATTCATATTCGCATATTCCATCCAGGAAAAGGCAGGCTTATAGACCAGGTCTTTCATACCTACCTGGTACTTAAACTCAGCTTCACTGAGGAATTTACGCAATTTGTCTGCACTGCCCGCCTCGATATTTTCGAAGACTTCCATCAGTTCATCCACACTTGCGGGTATTTCCATCACCTCCCCTTCAGCGAAAATAATCTGAAACCCGGGATCAAGCTTTTTTAGTTCATAATAATCGCCCGCAGATTTTCCGAACTGCGAGAAAAAATTTTCAAAAATATCCGGCATCCAGTACCAACTGGGCCCCATGTCAAAAGTAAAACCATTGGCTTTATACATCCTTGCCCGGCCCCCAATACTTTCATTCTTTTCCAGCACATTTACCTCATGCCCTGCCTTCGCCATAAAACATGACGCTGCCAGTCCAGAAAAACCACTACCAATAATTGAAATTTTTGCCATAAATCAGAATCTTTCCACCATAAATAAATTCATCGGACAAAATATGATGAAGGTCATTAAAATAGTCATTTTATACCAGAATTGGCATAAAAAAAGCCAGCTGATCAGCTGGCCTTATAAAATCTGTGTGTATTTTTCTATTTTGCTGCTTTAGAAAAGTTCAAAACGATATATGCAGGCGAGCTGCCATATTCTACAGGTGACTTCAATACCAGGTTATCGCCGGTTGCTGCAGAAAGAATAATCCTGTACCCTTCACTTACATTTTTAGCTTTGTCACCTTCATATAATTTCTTAAACTGGAAGGTTTCATCAGCAGTACTTACAGACCAGAAGATATTCTGCGTTCTTGCAGGGCATTCCGCTGTTCCAGGCAACATGTATGTTCCGTTGCCACTGTTGGTTAAATTCCATGTACTTCCAATGAAACATTTGTAGGAAGCTTCGTCAAAAAGAGATTTTACACTGGATGCCGGTAAACCTTCAAAGGTAATATCATTTAAAACCCAGTTCCCTGTAACCGCACCCCTTCTTAAACTTGTTGATCCAGAACTGCTTTTGGTAGAAGAGCAGCTTTGTAACACCATTAATGAACTACATAAAATGGCAGCTATAACTAATATTCTTTTCATATACTTGTATTTTTCGAATCAACTTACATAAATCCTGCCAAAAAAATAAAAAACTTAAATTCTATGCATACAGAAACAATTGCTATACACGCTGGAAATTTAACACACAGTGCCACAGGCGATGTCACCCAGCCAATAAGTTTATCTACAACCTTCTTCAGGGATGAAAATGGCGGTTATCCTGGCGGACATATGTACAGCCGTGTCAGCAATCCCAATCGCTCTGCATTGGAAAAAGTACTCACGGAACTGGATAAAGGAGCCGATGCCTGTGCATTTTCTTCCGGCAATACCGCAGGCATGGCCATTTTTCAGGCCCTGGCTCCGGGCAGCCACATCATTGCTCCTGATGATATGTATTGGGGATTTAAAAAGCAGCTGCTTTCTATTTTTAAGGACACACTCAGTATAGATTTTATAGACCTTACAGATTCCGGATCAGTGGAAAGCTATATAAAGAGCAATACCGTACTGATCTGGGTCGAAACACCATCCAACCCCCTGTTAAAGATTACTGATATTGCGGCACTGGCGGAAATTGCACATCAACATCAGCTCATCCTGGCCTGTGACAGTACTTTTGCTTCCCCAAGTTTTCAAAGTCCGATTTTACATGGGGCAGATATTGTGATGCATTCCTCCACCAAATATATTGGCGGACACAGTGATGTTCTTGGCGGGGTACTGGTTACTGCCGCACAGAATGAATTCTGGGAAAAAATCAGGAATATTCAACAGGTTGGCGGAGCTGTTCCCTCTCCATTCGACTGCTTTCTGCTGTTGAGAAGTATCAAAACTTTGGCTTACCGGATGAGGGGACACAATGAAAACGGAATGGCTTTCGCTTCTTATCTTGAAAAGCATCCAAAAATTGAAGCCGTTTATTATCCGGGCTTACCTTCACATCCGCAGCATGAAATTGCCAAGAAACAAATGAGCGGATTTGGCGGCATGTTATCTGTACTGATCAAGGGAGATGCTGAAAATGCAAAGAAAGTAGTGAACAAGGTAAAACTGTTTGCTCAGGCCACCAGTCTGGGTGGGGTGGAAAGCCTTATTGAACACCGCGCTTCCGTGGAAGGCCCTGGCACCAAAACGCCACAGAATTTAATTCGGATATCTGTAGGACTTGAGCATATCGACGATATTATAGCCGATTTTGAGCACGCTTTAGGCGAATAAAGACTGATTCCGCTGCTCTGCACCAACCGGTAAAAACAATTATGATGTTAATCTTCAAATATTTATCTATTTTTCAGAATAAAATTTTGAAGATTAACATAATAAATCTACATTTGTAACATCATAGCGAAAGCTATTCAAGTCAACCCTCCAAAAAAAGGTTTGATTTATAAAGAAGTGGCGAGAGACAGGCTCCCTGACCCACTGGCAACCCTCCCGAAAGGAGAAGGTGCCAATTCCTGACCAGTTAGCCTATTGCTTTCTGGAAAGATAAATTAAAGCAAAATGAAAAGAAAACGCATTCAATCGCCATACAGCGGACATCCTTATTTAAATTTCAATACCCTGCAACACTGTGTAATGATGCATATGTGCTGTTGCATAGACTAGTTTAGAAATCTTCCCTTGTCTCTTTAATTCAACAGGAAGGCCTCTATGAAGAGGTACGCTATGTCCTTACGCCATATCCAGCGGATATCTGCCGGGACTCCCCTAGCCCACAAACAAATTTAAATTTAACACAGAAATCATGTCAGCTAACTATAAATTCGAAACCCTTCAACTTCATGCCGGCCAGGAAATAGACCCTACAACAGGATCCAGAGCCGTACCTATCTACCAAACGACTTCTTACGGCTTTAAAAACTCTGAACACGGCGCAAATTTATTCGCCCTTAAAGAGTTTGGAAATATCTATACCCGAATCATGAACCCTACCACAGACGTTTTTGAAAAACGTGTGGCAGCACTGGAAGGCGGAATTGCAGGACTCGCCGTGGCATCGGGACAGGCAGCCCAGTTTATTGCATTAAACAATATCCTTGAAGCAGGGGACAATTTCGTTTCCTCTTCTCATTTATATGGAGGCAGTTACAACCAGTTTAAAGTTGCCTTTAAACGTCTGGGTATCGAAGTTAGATTTGCCAATCCTGACAATTTTCAGGAAATCGAATCAAAAATCGACGAAAACACCAAGGCACTTTACCTGGAAACTATAGGAAACCCTTCTTTCAGTATTCCTGATTTTGAGCAAATCGCATTGATTGCGCAAAAACACGACCTTCCTTTAATCGTAGACAATACTTTCGGTGCTGCCGGATACTTGTTTAAACCACTGGAACATGGTGCACATGTGGTGGTACAATCTGCTACCAAATGGATTGGCGGACATGGTACCAGTATTGGCGGAGTGATTGTTGACGGAGGAACCTATAATTGGGGAAATGGTAAATTTAAACAGTTTACTACACCTTCAGAAGGTTACCATGGACTGGTATTCAATGATGTATTCGGATTAAACAGCGATTTTGGAAATATTCAGTTCATTATCCGTGCAAGGGTAGAAGGTTTGCGTGATTTCGGGCCTGCACTGGCGCCTTTCAATTCCTTCCTGCTGCTACAGGGTTTGGAAACCTTATCCTTAAGGGTGCAGCGCCATGTGGACAATGCCCTGACACTGGCCACATGGCTGCAAAACCACGAGGCCGTGGCCAAAGTATATTATCCGGGACTGGAAAGCAGCCCCTACCATATCAATGCAAAAAAATACCTGAAAAATGGGTTTGGTGCCGTATTGTCCTTTGAACTTAACGGAGGAAAAGAAGCCGCTATTCAATTTGTTGATGCATTGGAACTGATCAGTCACCTGGCCAATGTTGGTGATGCAAAAACCCTAATTATTCAGCCTTCTGCCACCACGCACCAGCAGCTGAATGAAGAAGAACAACTTGCCGCGGGTGTCACCCCACAATTGTTACGTATTTCTGTAGGTATAGAACATATTGATGATATCATTGCGGATTTAGAACAGGCCTTTGGAAAAATTCAGGCATCCCTATAAAATATACAATTAAGCAGACCACAGCATAAGCATACAACAACAATGTCATCTACACACACATACCAACACACGAAGATTTTTAAACTGGAGAACGGAAAAAAACTACGTGGGTTGCAGGTTGCCTACCATACCTATGGAAAACTGAATGCCAAAAAAGACAATGTCATCTGGGCTTGCCATGCACTTACGGCGAATGCAGATGTACTGGACTGGTGGGAAGGCTTATTTGGTGCAAAGTCATTATTTAATCCTGAAGACCATTTTATCATCTGTGCAAATGTACTTGGCTCTCATTACGGAACCACAAATCCGTTGAGTACGGATCCGGTAACAGGTCTTCCTTATTACCTTTCTTTTCCTGAATTCACCATAAGGGACTTCGTTGGCGTCCATCAGCTGCTGGCCTCGCATCTGGGGATAGAGAAGATCAAAGTACTGATCGGTGGTTCCCTAGGGGGACAACAAGCAGTAGAATGGGCCATTGCCGAACCTAAAAAAATGGAGAACCTGATTCTCGTGGCGACCAATGCAGTCCACTCTCCATGGGGAATTGCATTCAATGAGAGTCAGCGACTGGCCATCAGCAGCGACCGTACTTTTTATGCACAAAAACCGGATGGCGGTTTAAAAGGATTAAAAGTGGCACGCAGCATTGCCTTGCTTTCTTACAGAACGTATGAAGCCTATGGAGCTACACAGGTAGAAAGTGTAAATGACAAAACAGGTTCATTCCGTGCAGCTTCTTATCAGAATTACCAGGGAGAGAAATTGTGCAAGCGTTTTAATGCCTACAGTTACTGGTACCTGAGTAAGGCGATGGATAGCCATAATGTGGGCAGGGGAAGGAAAAGTGTAACCGATGCACTTGCGGAAATCCAGGCCAACACCCTGGTTATAGGGATTGAAAATGACTTCCTGTTCCCGATCAGCGAGCAGGAGTACCTGGGCAACAACATTCCGGGTGCTTCATTCCATGCGATCAAATCTGCTTACGGACATGATGGTTTTTTAATTGAAACCAATATCCTGACCAATATCATCGGCAATTTCTTAAAAGACACGACGAACAAAAAAATAATTAAACTGCATAAAATAGCATAATGAGTAAGAAACTTAAAATTGGAATATTTGGTTTTGGAGTTGTTGGCCAGGGTTTACATGACATCATTAAAGGTCAAGACCTTAACCTGGAGATCATAAAAATTGCAATAAAAAATCCGGCCAAAAAACGTAGCCTTGATGCTAAACTATTCACTACAGACCATAATGATATCCTGGATAACCCGGAAATAAATACCATCGTTGAATTAATTGATGATGCAGATGCTGCCTTTGAAATTGCGAAACGTGCATTGACAAGTGGCAAACATGTGGTATCGGCCAATAAAAAAATGATTGCCAACCACCTGGAGGAACTGGTAAAATTACAGGAAGAACACGGTACATCCCTTCTGTATGAAGGTGCAGTATGCGGAAGTATTCCGATCATCAGAAACCTGGAAGAGTATTACGACAATGAATTGCTGCATGGCATCAGCGGTATATTTAATGGCTCATCAAACTATATCCTGTCAAAAATCTTCAATGAGAATATGCCATATGGGGAAGCCCTGAAACAGGCCCAGGACCTTGGTTTCGCAGAGACAGACCCGATTATGGACGTAGGTGGTTATGATCCCAAATTTAAACTGGCTATTGCCACGGCACATGCTTACGGATTGTTTATCAATCCGCTTGACATCCTGAATGTGGGCATTCAGAACCTGTCTGAACACGATATCAGGTATGCCAGGGAAAAGAACTTCAAGATAAAATTAGTGCCTACCGCAAGAAAAATCAGCACCAAACAAGTGGTCACTTATGTGTTGCCTAAGTTCGTTAAGGCTGACGATTTCCTGTTCAATGTAGAAAATGAATACAATGGTGTAACGGTGCAGGCTGCCTTTGCAGATAAGCAGTTTTTCTTTGGAAAAGGTGCAGGAGGCCATCCTACCGGTGCTGCTGTACTATCTGATATTGCTGCTTTAAGATACGGTTACCGTTATGAATATAAAAAATTACACCAGCACAACGGCTTAATCCATACCGACAATGTGAACATTGAAGTTTACCTGAGGTACGAGCATGAATATACGGTTGAAAAGCTTAAGATTGAAAATATTGTAGAGCGCTTCTCGCGTAACGACTACAAATATGTGATCGGCAGTGTGAGCTTAAAGTCCCTGCTGGCGAACAAAGAACTCCTTACCCATAAAGATGTGTTTATTGCACATACAGGAAGGTTTACGTATACTGACCAGCAAATTCAGGTCATTGCTGGTGAGGAAGTACTTTTTAACTAAATGACCATTGTTTTGATACGCAAAAGGCCGGAAATAATCCGGCCTTTTGCGTATCAGTAATATGTATGGAACGGCATAGCGCTGCCGGTTCTTATAGTTTTCAGATCTCCCTGTTCAGGTCCCAGTTTTCCAGGTAATCTGCCACTCGCCGTACGAATGTCCCTCCCAGGGCACCGTTCACTACGCGGTGGTCATATGACAGCGAAAGGAACATCATATGACGGATGGCAATCACATCACCGTATTCTGTTTCCAGGACTGCAGGTTTCTTTTTAATGGTACCTACTGCAAGAATAGCCACCTGCGGCTGGTTGATAATGGGTGTGCCCATGACATTGCCGAATGAGCCCACATTGGTAAGGGTAAAAGTTCCGTTCTGCGTTTCATCAGGCTTCAGTTTTGCGGCACGTGCACGTACGGCCAGATCGTTCACCGATTTCGTTAATCCCACAAGGTTCAGCTGATCTGCATTTTTGATGACAGGTACAATCAGGTTACCTGTAGGCAATGCAGCAGCCATTCCAATATTGATATCTTTTCTCTTGATGATCTGAGTACCATTAACTGACACATTGATCATTGGGAAGTCTTTAATGGCCTTGGCAACAGCTTCAATAAAGATTGGTGTAAACGTAATCTTTTCGTTCTCTCGCTTTTCAAAGTTCTTCTTTATCTTCTCCCTCCACAAAACCAGGTTGGTCACATCCGCTTCCACAAAAGAAGTCACGTGTGCCGAGGTATGCTTGCTCATGGTCATATGGTCGGCAATAATCTTGCCCATGCGGTCCATCTCTATGATTTCATCAGCACCGCTCATGCTCAGTACCGGACTGACAATGGTTGATTTATGCGCTGTATTTACGGGACTATCCTGAGACTTGGCCATAGGAGGCAGAGCCTGGTATGGCTGTTCAGCAGGAACAGAAGCAGTTCCTTTTCTGCCAGTTTGTATATAATTCAGCAAATCATCTTTTGTCAGCCTTCCTTCAGCTCCACTGCCTGCAATGGTATGCAATTCTGCTGCGGAAATCCGTTCCTGTGCGGCTATGCTCCTCACCAGGGGAGAATAAAACCGGTCAGTATCAGCGACTTCCGGGACAACTATATTTTCAGCAGCCTCTAGCAAGGCTGTTCCCGGAATCTGCCCTTCCGTATCTGCTGTAGGTGCTGCAGTTATCTCAGGCATTTCTGCCACATCCGCTGCAGGTGTAATCACCGCCGAACGCCCCCCTTCATCAATTGGCCCCTGCTCTTCCCCTTCAACTTCTATCCACGCAATCACTGCACCTACCTGTACCACTTCATCCTCGCCGAAAAGTTGTTTAATTAATTTCCCTGCCACTGGCGATGGTACTTCAGAATCTACCTTATCCGTTGCAATTTCCAATAAAGTATCATCTAAACTGATCATATCTCCAGGTTGTTTTAACCATTTGATAACGGTTGCCTCCGCAACACTTTCACCCATCTTAGGTAATAATAACTCGTATTGTGCCATTTTTATTTATAGTAAATTTGGTATCACTAACATTTTTATCCGTCACAAAAGTAAACCTTTTTTACCTTTAATCGGCATCATCATTCAACTGTTTCAGGATCATTGAAAGTGCAGCAATGGCGGAACGTTCGATGTTCTGAAGCCTTTTATTGCCGAAATTAAACACCTTTGCGGTCACCCCAGTCCTGGTGGCGACTGCTATCCAGACAGTTCCGACAGGTTTATCTTCTGTTCCTCCGTCAGGCCCGGCAATCCCGCTCACGGCAACACTGTAATCCGTATTGAAATGGGCGATAGCACCCAGGGCCATTTCTCTGACCGTTTCTTCGCTGACGGCACCAAATGCTGCCAGGGTTTCTGCTTTTACCCCAAGAACAGATTCCTTCAATTCATAGGAATAAGTCACCGCTCCACCTTCATAAACAGCAGAACATCCGGGATGCTGGGTAATCAGATGAGCGATATATCCCCCTGTACAGCTTTCTGCGGTGGAGAGTGTTACTTTTCTTTCCTTCATGATATCCAGCATCGCCTTTTCCAGCGCAATGTCATCTTCTACCACCACATATGGTTTCACCCTGGATACAATTTGTTGGGCCCAGCTGTCTACTTCCAGTTTAAGCAGTTGCTCATCAGGTCCCGATGAACTCAGGCGCAGGCGCACCTGTCCCAGTCTTGGTAAATACGCAAGTTTAATGGTTGCAGGAAGATTATTTTCTACCTCTTCCAGTTCCTGGGCCAGGAATGACTCCCCGATATTTGCAGTAAGAATAGTTTTATGGTAAATAAAAGGCAGGTCAAAGGCCACCTTCAGTCTTGGCAGGATTTCTTCCTGCATCAGGTACATCATCTCAAAGGGTACGCCCGGCATAGAGATAATGATATTCCCTTCATGGTTGAACAACATACATGGAGCAGTTCCATTTTTATTCTGGATTACCGTACAGCCGTCCGGCACATCAGCCTGCCGGATGTTTCCTTCAATCATGGGCCTGTTATACTTCTTAAAAAAAGTAGTGACATGCTCCAGCGTGGCTTCATCGCGCCGCATGCCCATATTAAAATATTTAGCCAGGGTAAACTTCGTTATATCATCTTTTGTGGGGCCCAGTCCACCAGTAATCAGGATGATTCTCGCCCGCTTTTCCGCTTGTGCCAATGCTTCAATGATATGATTTTCATCATCGGAAACAGAAGTGACCTGTTTCACTTTGATCCCGATCGCATTGAGTTCCCTGGCCATCCATGCAGAATTCGTATCTACAATCTGACCGATGAGTATTTCATCGCCTATGGTAATGATTTCAGCTAACATAATAAATGGTTAAAAACGCGTATAATAAGCTTGTTGCTTGCTTAGTTTTAAATCCTGCAATACGGATGCCTTCACCTTGATCGTGAGGCTGTAACTCCTGTAAACACCGATAGGCACCCAGTTGATACTCATATCCCAGCAATGCAAATCGCGGTAGATAGAAAAAGTAGTATAAGATAATGTATTCGCCTTGAAATCGTAACCCGAATTAAACTGAACCTTCCATTTTGGGGTGACATTAAAATCACCATTAAAAGTAAGGGTATTGGTCACCACAGGCAAGTCTCCCGTTGGCTGGGTACTATAGTCAAAGCGATAGGCAAAAGTAAAATTCCATGGAATATTAAAGTCAACAAAAGCATTGGGATCGCTGCTGATGGCAGCCAGTTGTGCCATTTGCTCAGGAGTACGGCCGGCTTTTGCCGTTTGTTCGGTAGCATTGTCCAGGTTCTCATTCCGTTTTTTGAAAGCATCCGCATTTAAACTGTAACCAAAGGAAACCCCAATCCTGGTTAACCTTGGAATAGTAATCTTGTCTATCAATTTTTTGCCCTGATAAATGTTATTCAGGATAGAGTCACCAACGGCGTATGGGTTTAAGGTACCATCATAAGTAATCCCGAATTTTTCGGTAAACTGAGAACGTCCGCTAAAGTTGAGTGTAGACAATTTAAATGATGGGGCCAGAAAGTTATAGGAACCATTAATCCCCAGTCCCTGAATAATGGGTAATTTTTTAGTCCCGGTACCCGTTGTGTCCTTACTGGAGAACACTTTTGCCTCCACAGTATTGTCTATACCAAAGCCAATACTTCCACTTTCCCCTTCACCGGGTCCGCCATAAAGTGATCCGGTATGTATAGAATAACGTTTTGTCCTGCCATAATAGGTATCAAGAACCGGGGTGCCATCCTGATACAGTAACTCTTTGTAATTCCCGAAGGAAGGCCTGGAAAAATCAGGACGATAGTTAAAGCTGACATTTGGTGTCATCACCCAGCGCAATGCTTTTAGTTTGCTCCAATTTTTAAACTGCAGCGTGTTGTACACTTTTGTGGATACCCCGGCATTCAGTGAATATTCACCTGATCGGTTAAACCCATAGACCGTATCTGTTTGTGTGGTATAAGGCTGAACCACCCCATTCAACAATACTCCCTTAAGAGCTGTTTGCCTGATACTACTGAAATGCCATTTCTCCGTATAAGTCGTTCCGGCATTAAAGTTGAAATATTTTAGAGCTGTAAAATTTAAAGACACAGGAATCACCTGCTGTACCCCATTTTGAAATTTCTTCAATGCATCTTTTGTAAATAACAAACTATCAACCGTATTAATTGAGTTTCCTGTTTGCATGCTGTAAGAAACAGTCAGTTTTTGATACCATTTCTGTTCACCCACACTATTTTTGGTAACAAAAGGACTAAATGAGTTGATGCTCATGTTAAAAGATGGCAGGGTGACGTTTACCAAGTGACTCTGTGTATTCTGGTAATGAGAGGCAGTAAAATTATAACTTCCCTTTCCATCCAGTATAGTTTTGCCATAGTTGATACTGGACTGTAAGATATTCTCCGTAATCGCCTGTGGATTGTAGCTATTTCCTCCTGCAGTATTGTTATTGTAACCACTGGTTTTAATATTAACATTGGCACTAAAGGTAGAGCCGGGACTTGCATTGGCATTTTTTGTATGCGACCATTGGATACTAAAGTCCTTCCTCGGTTCATATTCAGGCGTACCTTCCAGGCCATAGCGGTTACTTCCATAGTCCAGCTTCAGGTTACCATTGTATCTGTACCGCTTTACATATTGGGAGGTTAATGATGCCCCATACGAACCACGGGTATAAATAGTACCCAGAATTTTTGCATCCCAGTAATCATTCAGGTTCAGGTAATAACCTCCATCCCTTAAAAAGAACCCCCTGGTAAAATCGTCACCATAACTGGGAATAATCACTCCTGAATTTCGCTTATTCGGCTTGGGAAAAAAAGCGAATGGCAGTCCAAGGGGCATAGGAATATCTTCAATTTTCAGGTAAACCGGCCCAGTGATGATCTTCTTGTCAGTTACAATTCCTTTGGTAATAAACAGTCCGAAATGGGGATGCGGAAGATTACAGGTACTGTACGTCATCCCTTTCACATGGATTTCATTATCGGGTTGCCTTTTACTTTGTCCCCCGGAGAAAAAACCACCTTCCTGTTCCGTAAAGGTATTGTATACATTTCCTTTGGAGGTCCTGGTATTATAAAACAGGGAATCGGCAATAGATGAACCTTGCTGGTCCATTTTAAAAATGGGTTTCCCTACATATTTGCCTTTTTTATCATGCCGTCCCTTAGCAAACACGGTATTGGTTTTTGAATTATAGCTGATAAAATCAGCATCCAGTTCAAAATCCTGGTAGATGACCCTTGCATTCCCATACAGGTAGATTGTACTGCCATCCTTACTGTATTTGGTAGAGTCTGCAGAATATTCAATTTTGGAATCGACCACCTGTTCTGGTTTAACACCTGCTTTACCCACAACTTTCCTGGTGGTATCCTGGCTTAAATTCCCTGTACTGTCCTGTGCGATTGCAGCAGGCTTAACAGGCCCTCTTTTTGTCGTATCCTGCTGTTGGATCACCTGAAACATGGCAGAGCCATACACAGCATTTCCAGCGGCTGTTAACCAAAAAATAGAACTACATAAAAAAATAACCTGTAAGAATTTCAAATTCGTGTGTGAATGTAACAATAGCAAAGCATTTAACCCAAAACGCCCAAAATTAAGGAAAAATATAGCATTGTGAGACACAAAGATTCCATATCCAAATATATTTAAATAAACGACTACAAACCAATGATTTACACAGATGTTAAGATTTGTTAACATCCAATCTGCCGGGGCTGCTTACCTTCCGGATTCCGGCTCCGCCACCTGTCCCTTCCAAAGGTCGTATTTCAAAATCAACCTGCATTATTGTGCGTTTGATGACCCTGAGATTTTATTATACTATCTTTGTGTAAGTGAAAAGCCGGTGAACGCCTCTGGTTTTCACCAATCCGCTTTCAGCACAGACGTAAACATGAATTGATTAAAACAGAAAAAAAGAAGCCAGATGAGATTAAAACCTACGATATTCCTGCTTGTGATGTCCTTATTTATAAATTCAGCAGCCGTTTTTTCACAGGGATATAAAGTAAAGACAATTGTCATTGATGCCGGACATGGCGGGGATAAGCCAGGTGCTGCCGGGAGTTATTCCTTAGAAAAAAATGTTGCCCTGCAGGTGGCCTTAAAATTAGGCAGGAAATTTGAAGAGGATATGCCGGAAGTAAAAATCCTGTATACACGCAAAACCGATATTGATGTGCCATTTTTTAAAAGAGCTGCGATAGCCAATGATGCAAAAGCAGATATTTTTATTTCTATCCATTGCAATTCCATGCCCGACAGGAAAGTGGTGACAGGTTATACAAAGAGAAAGGGAAAAAAAGTGGCCAGGTATGGTTATGTAAAAAATAAAGTGACCAGGGGAACGGAAACATTTGTTGCCGGTAGTCACCGTTTAAATGAACAGGATGCAGCGATAAGGGAAAATGCCGATATTACGCTGGAAAAAGATTATAAAAAGAATTACGATGGGTATGATCCGAATAACCCTGAAACATTTATTATACTATCTTTGTTTAAGAATACATACAGGGACAAAAGTTTGAAGCTGGCCAGATTAATCCAGAACAATTATACGAATGACGACAACCGGGTAGACAGGGGTGTTAAAGAACAGGGGATTTTAATCTTACAGAGATGTGGTTTACCTGCAGTACTGACAGAAATAGGTTTTATTTCCAATCCTACTGAAGAAAAATACCTTAACTCTGCTGCAGGTCAGTCTGAAATTGTGAATTCAATTTTTAAGGCGGTGAAAACGTACAAGAAAGAAACAGAAGTAAACTAAGTAAACCACGCATAAGTGAAAATAACAAACGAAACCAAAGTAGGCATATTAGCAGCCTTTTCCATCGCCTTATTGATTATTGGATATAACTTCCTTAAAGGTAATGCCATCTTCTCCAGCGAAACGATTTTATATGCAAGGTATACACGTGTAGACGGGCTGGCCGTATCCAAACCGGTATTGATTAACGGTTACCAGATCGGTCGTGTAGATAAGTTACAGTTGGAGCCGAATGGAACCATTCTGGCCACCCTGAAGATCAATGGTAAATATGACATTCCTAAAACGAGTGTGGCACGTCTGGAAAGCACTGACTTACTGGGAAGTAAAGCTATCGTGATGGCTTTAGGTGCCGGAAATGATTATGCGATGGATGGAGATACCTTAAATGCAAACGTAGAAAAAAATCTGATGGAAGCCGTTCAGCCTGTCCAGAAAAAAGCGGAGCTGATTATTGGAAAAATGGATTCTATCCTGACCAGTGTCAATTCCATTCTGAATCCCGATTTCCAGAAAAATGTCAACAAGAGTTTCAACAGCATTGCTGCAACATTGGCCTCACTTGAAGGAACTTCTAAAAAAGTAGACGGACTTGTAGGTACTGAAGGAAAAAGGATTTCAGCCATTCTTGCCAATGCCGAATCCATTTCCTTAAACCTGAAAAATAACAATGAAAAGATAAGCGCTATCCTGACGAACATCAATACCATTACAGACCAGGTTGCCGCGGCCAACTTTAAACAGACGATAGACAATGCAAACAAAGCTGTAGCAGACCTGCAGGGTATTGTAACCAAGGTAAACAACGGACAAGGTTCTCTGGGTATGCTGGTGAATGATACCAAGATGTATGATAACCTGAACAGCGCATCAAAAAATCTGGATAACCTGATTATCGACCTGAAAGAAAATCCAAAGAGATACGTACATTTCTCTGTATTCGGTGGTGGAAAGAAAGACAAATAAAATATATTTTACATCATAAACGCATCAGGGCCTTCAACGAATGAAGGCCCTGATGCGTTAAAACTCTTTTTATGGGGAAGGGGGAACTAGATGATATAGGTTTCTCCTTCTACGGCAAGCTCAGTATCTTCAAACACCGCTTTCGCTTCATCCAATAATGGCTGCAAGGTCTTGTAACGCGAGGAAAAATGTCCGATCACCAACCGGCCAGCGCCTACCTCTTTCGCCACCCTGGCAGCCTGCAATGCCGTTGTATGGTGCGTCACATTGGCACGCTCCACCATGTCCTCAAGGAAGGTCGCTTCATGGTATAAAGTTGTACAGTCCATGATGCTGTGCAGGTAACTGCCATCGGCAAGTGTATCTGAACAGTAACAGTAAGATTTAGGCGTGTCAGAATCCATTGTGTAATCCTCATTCTTGACTACAGTTCCACCCGGAAGGGTCAAATCAAGACCTTTTTTCAGCAAGGGATAATATTCAGCCGCTATGTTTTCCTTTTCAAGCTTCTCAATGATCAGCTTCCGTAATCTTTTCTTCTGTTTAAACTTAAAACCGGTCGTAGGAATTCTGTGGTTTAAGACGATCGTCTCTACGGTGAGGTCGTTATTTTCGAAAATTACCCTGGGTTCATCTGCTTCAATCGCAAAGAACAGAATTTCATATTTAAGTGTCGTATCAGAGTGTTTGAACTGCACATCCAGAATTTCCTTTAGTGCAGCCGGGGCAAAAATATGGAAGGGCTTGATGCGTCCGTTGAGGTGCATGGTCGAAAGGAGGCCGATAAGGCCAAAGTAATGGTCACCGTGCAAATGACTGATAAAAACCATATCAATCTTGCTAAATTTAAGGCCAAACCTGATCAACTGTTGCTGGGTTCCCTCGCCGCAATCAATCAGATAAAACTTTTCATTACAATTTAAGAGCTGTGAAGTAGGGTTTCTATTAAATACGGGCGTAGCAGAGCTGCTCCCTAAGATGGTGACTTCAAATCTCATTAATTATTTGGATCAAAGCTCCCCAGCAGTTCTTTTTCAATTTCTTCCATGAATATTAAATCCTCTGCTTCCTCTATCTTCGCTACGATGTTCAGCGACTGGTCCAGGTTAGACATTTCCAGTAGTTTGATGATACATGGAGCCACATTAGTGATCACAAACAGGCCATTAGATTTTTTACACAGCCTGTCCCCTACCAGCAGGCAACTCAAATCCTGGGAGTCGTTGCAGGCGGTGACCATCGATAAATCAAGTACAATATTACGATACCCTTCTGTGTTCAACAGAATAAATTCAGATTTCAACCTGGGGGTATTGTCGTTTGTGAATTTGTTATCATCCAGTTTGATGGTAACATATTTCTCGTGTTTATCTACTGAAAATTTCATAATATCCTATTTAGATGATAACAAATTAAGTATTTTATTTTGATAATAAGGTATCAAGGCTCCTTAAAATATTCTGTTCAATCCTGCTTACTATATCAGTGTGGTCATTTTTTACAAACTGATCACCGGTGATCTGCTCATACAATTCAATATAACGTTCAGAAATAGAATTTACAATCTCCGGGGTCATTTCAGGAACAACCTGCCCGTCTTTTCCCTGGAAACCATTTTCAATTAACCATTTGCGCACAAATTCCTTAGACAGCTGTTTCTGTGGTTCATTTGCATCCTGACGTTCGGCATAGCCTTCCGCATAAAAATAGCGCGAAGAATCCGGGGTATGGATTTCGTCGATCAGGTAAATCACCTCAGCCACCTTACCAAACTCATACTTGGTATCCACCAGGATCAGTCCTCTTTCTGCAGCCATCTCCGTCCCTCTTTTGTACAGGGCATGGGTATAGGTTTCCAGTTTATCATAATCCGCAATAGAAACAATCCCTTTGGCCAAGATATCTTCCCTGGAAATGTCCTCATCATGGCCTACCGCCGCCTTTGTAGTTGGTGTAATGATTGGTGCCGGCAAAGGATCATTCTCTTTCAGTCCCTCGGGAAGCTCCACGCCACAAACACTACGCTTTCCAGCACTGTATTCACGCCATGCATGGCCCGCAAGGTATCCCCTGATCACCATCTCCACTTTAAAAGGCTCGCAGATCCTGCCTATAGTGACCATCTCATCAGGGACATCAATCACCCAGTTAGGCAAAATATCTGTTGTGGCCTTCAGAAATTTGGCGGCAATCTGATTTAATACCTGTCCCTTAAAAGGAATAGCTTCAGGTAAAACCACATCAAATGCAGAAATCCTGTCAGACACTACCATCGTCATCAAACGGTGATCTATTGTATATACGTCACGTACCTTACCTTTATAAAAACTGCTCTGTTTTGGAAAATTAAAATTGGTTTCTTTTATTGCTTTCATGTTGTTGATGTATCACATCAATTTTATTGTTTAAAAATACTTTTTGCAGGGCATGTATGAAATACGAATGGATCACCTCCCCTTCCACGGCTTCAAAATTACTGAATATCTCCGTATGCTTTCAAAATCATTTTGACCAGCTTATGGCGGACAACATCCTCACCGGTCAGGTAGATGATATCAATCCCCGGAATTCCGTCAAGGATGCGCAGGGCATTGTGTAAACCCGACATCTGCTTTTTAGGTAAATCGATTTGTGTGACATCACCTGTGACGATAAATTTGGCTGTAGGCCCCATCCGTGTCAGGAACATTTTCAACTGCAGGTCGGTAGAGTTTTGCGCTTCATCCAGAATTACAAAACAATTGTCCAGCGTGCGACCCCTCATAAAAGCAAGGGGAGCAATCTCAATGGTTCTATTCTCCAGATAAAGCTTTAGCTTCTCTGCCGGAATCATGTCATCCAGGGCATCATAGAGCGGACGTAAGTAAGGATCTACCTTTTCCTTAAGGTCACCCGGCAAAAAGCCCAGGCTTTCTCCTGCCTCAACAGCAGGCCTGGTGAGAATAATCCTTTTTATTTCTTTATTCTTGAGTGCACGCACAGCCAATGCCACTGCGGTATACGTTTTTCCTGTTCCTGCGGGGCCAATAGCGAATAACACATCATTTTTGACAATGCTGTCTACCATTCTGCGCTGATTAGCTGTACGGGCCTTAATCATTACCCCATTGTTTCCGAATACAATCACTTCACCACCGGATCCGTTAACTTTGTCTGGTACTGTGGTGATGCTTCCATTGGGTTCCGGCACTTTTTTTATGGCCAGGATAGATTCCACATCCCCTGAATTGAGCGAGCCATATTTATCCAACTGGGCTACCAGCATATTGAACTTCAGATCAAACATTTTCTGTTCTGCTTCGTCCCCTAACACCTTCACCTCGTTGCCCCTGGCGACAATTTTCAACTTTGGAAATGCACGTTTGATCAGCTCATAATTTTCATTATTTGAGCCCCAGAATTGCGCCGGATCTACTGTTTCTAATACTAGTTTGAGTTCGTTCAAAATATTGTTTTTTTTATAGAGGTGTGTTATTTAATATAAAAATTGAATATTTGTAGGCGATTTGCCGCTTACGCAAGAATAAGAATAAATATTCAATTTTTAATGGCCATTATCACTTTAACAACAGATTTAGGTTCGAAGGATTTCTATCAGGCTGCCCTTAAAGGCAGTATCCTGAGCATCCTGCCTACAGCTAATATTGTTGATATCACCCATGAAGTTCCCTCATTCAATATTTCTTATGCGGCGTTCGTGTTAAAGAATGTCTATCATTATTTCCCTAAGGGTACTGTCCACCTGATCGGGATTGATTCTGTTTTTAGTGAAAATACAAAATATGTGGGACTTAAACACCATGACCATTATTTTGTTGGGGCAGATAACGGCATATTTTCTCTGCTGTTCGATACCAAACCTGAAGAAATTGTTGAATTGAATATCATGCAGGATTTAAAGTACCTGCATTTTCCGCTGGTAGACATTTTTGTAAAGGCTGCCATCCACCTCGCAAAAGGAGGGCGGCTCAAAGACATTGGTTTACCTTGTGAAAGTATTGAAGAGCGTACTTTACTGAACCCGGTCATTGAAAAAGACATGATCAGGGGAAGTGTAATTTACATTGATACCTTCTGTAATGTGATTACCAATATTACCAAAGAGCTGTTCACCAAAATACAGCGCAACAGGGACTTCACCCTGTTCTTTAGAAAAAGTGAAACCATTACGCAGCTCAGCTGGCATTACAATGAAGTGCCTGAAGGGGAAAAACTGTGTTTATTCGGCATCAGCAACCACCTCGAAATTGCAATCAACAAAGGCAAGGCAAGCGGATTACTCGGATTGCACCTCAGCGATATTGTGAGGATCCAGTTTCATTCCTGAGCAACAGCTGCACCTGAAGGATAATGCAGCCGCAATGCGGTAAGGCATGGAGTTTGCTTTAAATAATTAAATAACAGTTATGACCAGATTTTTCCTCTTATTGCTTTGCTTAACCATTGCTTACAGGGCTGCCGCTGCACCTGCAGATACTTCTGCCTATCAGACACAACGCTTAAAGATCAATTCCTTACTGGCAGAGCGAAGTGCGAAATTCGGACAATACGACCTGAGCCTGAGTGCGAGAACAGGAATCTTCGGACTGCAGACAAAACAGGACCTTAAAAACTCAAATGATATCCTTAGGGAGATTATTCTGAACGACAACAATATCTTCCGGGAACTGAAAATACTGATGAACTATAAAGACATGCAGGTACAGGAAGTCAGAAATACAGCCAGTACGAACAGCAAAAGGATACAAGCTTACCAATTGTCCATTAAAAGGCTGCAGGACCAGAACGAGGCATTAAAGACACAGACCCTCCAGGAGGAAGATAAAAGCGGTGTATCGACCTATATCATCATCTTACTCTCCTGCATCATTGTGGCTGGATCATTTTTCTTCTACAGCAGGATCAGACAACTTAAAAATATACAAACCGGAAATCAATAAAAAATGATGAAACGTACCTTCTTTACATTACTGGTAAAAATGAACAAGGTTATTTTTCCAGGCTATTATAAAGCAGATCTGAACAACCTAACCGCTTTTCAAAAAGCAGTAACGGCCTTTAGGTATTGGGCATTGACCAATTCCTTAAAATAGAAAAGCGTTCATTCCCTGCATTCCAATACTGGAATTAAAGGGAATAAACGCTTTATGCGATGATATTTTGCCATACTCAACGCAGAGCCAGCTTCAATCTTTATTTTTTAAAATGGGCGATAATCAGTGAGGCCAATTCTTCGCCGATACGTTCTTGTGCTTCATTTGTTGCCGCACCTATGTGTGGGGTCAATGAAATTTTAGGATGGTTCAATATTGCCTGCAATGGAGTCGGCTCATTGTCAAATACATCCAGACCAGCAAAAGCAACTTTTGCGCTATCTAATGCATTAATTAGTGCCTGTTCATCAATTGTACCACCTCTTGAGCAGTTAACAATACCTACTCCAGGTTTCATCTGGTCAAATTCAGCAGCACCCAAGATAGGGCGGTCTGCGAAAGGGGTGTGTAAAGTGATGAAATCACTGTTGCTGATCACTTCTTCCAGTGAAACTGTTTTCACAGGGATATCCACAGAAAGGTCCCCCTGAAATTTTAACTTCAGACTTCCTTCATATGGATACAGGTCATACGCCAGCACGTTCATGCCCAATCCTAAAGCAAGGGTTGCTGTTTCTCTTCCGATCCTTCCGAATCCGATCACCCCTAAAGTTTTACCCCTGAGCTCAGTACCTTTGGCATAAGCTTTTTTCAGGCCATTGAAGTTTGTTGCCCCTTCAACAGGCATTTTACGGTTGGCATCCTGTAAAAAACGGATACCAGTGAATAAATGTGCGAAAACAAGTTCCGCTACGGATAAGGAAGAGGCTGCAGGGGTATTGATCACTGCCAGGCCTTTTTCACGTGCATACTCCACGTCAATATTATCCATACCTACCCCACCACGGCCAATCAGCTTTAAGTTCGGGCAGGCATCGATTAGTTCTTTACGTACTTTTGTTGCGCTTCTTACAGTAATTCCGTCGTAATCCTGTAAAGCTTCAACTAATTTATCTTGTGCAACAGTCTCTGTATCTACAGTAAAACCGGCTTCTTCTAATAGTTTTTTTCCGATAGGATCTATTCCATCGTTTGCAAGTATCTTGATCATCAGTTTTATTTTTGGTGTTTTTCTTGAAAAATCTGCATTAATTCAACCAGTGCATGAACGCTGGTGATCGGCAAAGCATTGTAAATAGATGCCCTGAAACCACCCACACTTCTGTGTCCTTTCAGGCCTTCCACACCATTTTCTTCCACAAATTTCAGGAATGGTTTTTCCAGTTCAGGATTTTCCATTACAAAACAAACATTCATTCTTGAGCGGTCTTCTACAGCACATGTACCTTTAAACAGAGGGTTTCTGTCAATTTCAGTATATAAGGTATTTGCTTTAGCAATATTCTCTTTTTCAATTTCAGCCACACCACCTTTGGATTTTAACCATCTCAGGTTTAACATCGCTACATAAATAGAAAATACCGGAGGGGTATTGTACATCGATCCGCCATCAATGTGCTGTTTATAGTCGAGCATAGAAGGGATTTTATTGGTCGATTTACCTAAAATCTCATCCTTTACAATCACCACGGTTGCACCTGCGGGGCCAATATTCTTTTGTGCACCAGCATAGATCAAATCGTATTTAGACACATCAATCACCCTGCTCATGATATCTGATGACATATCACACACGACTGGAATTTTGGTTTCAGGAATACTGAAAACTTCTGTTCCGTAAATGGTGTTATTTGAAGTGAAATGGAAATAGGCACTGTCTTCCGGAATGGTATAATCTTTAGGAATATACGTGAAGTTCGCATCTTTTGAAGAAGCAACGATATGGGCAGTACCAAAATTCTTTACTTCTTTAATGGCCTTATTGGCCCAGACACCTGTCTCCAGATAACTTGCGGTTTGTCCGGCACTCAGCAGGTTCAAAGGAACCATAGCAAACTGCAGACTTGCACCTCCCTGTAAAAATAAAACAGAGTAACCTTCAGGTACGTTCAATAGCTCTTTAACTAGTTTAACAGATTCCGCTACGACTGCTTCAAACTCAGGAGTACGGTGCGAAATCTCAAGGATCGATAATCCATCCTTAAAATCCAAAACCGCTTGTGATGCTTGTTTAAAAACTTCCTGAGGTAAAATGCAGGGACCTGCTCCAAAATTATGTCTCATTTTTAATTTGATTTTTATTGGTTGTAAATGTAGTTTTTTTATCCAAATAACATTTGGTTTTAAGAAAATAATCTACTTGTATAATAGATTTTATATACTACTGGATATTTCCGAAGAAACATGCTTTAGCGAGGAAATCATGGAAAGTGGCGATGGGGCTGCGAAAACAGCGTTTCCGGCAACCAATACATCGGCACCAGCAGTTAACAAATCTGCAGCATTGCTGATACTTACCCCTCCGTCTACTTCAATGTGCAGCTCAGGGTTGATGGCCGCCGTCATGGCTTTCAGCGCCTTAATTTTCCGGTAAGTATGGGGAATAAACTGCTGGCCACCGAAACCGGGATTGACCGACATGACAAGGACCATATCGAGGTCATGGAGAATATCTTTGAGCAGTTCTACAGGGGTATGCGGATTGAGTGCTACCGCCGCTTTGGCACCTGCATGATGAATAGCCTGGATCGTTTTATGCAAATGCGGGCAGGCTTCGTAGTGTACGGTGATGCTATCGGCACCGGCAGCTATAAAACGTTCTATATACTGATCAGGGTTGACCATCATTAAGTGTACATCCAGTGGTTTGGTGGCATATTTTTTAATTGCCTCCAGCACAGGAAAGCCAAAAGAGATATTCGGTACAAAAACACCATCCATAATATCTACATGAAACCAGTCTGCTTCACTCAAATTGACCAATTCAATATCACGTTGTAAATTGGCAAAATCAGCAGCAAGTACGGAAGGGGCGATTAGGTGGTTCATCTCGTAAAGTTAAAAAAATATTTATTTTATAAACAAAAAAGCCCCGCAAAATGCGGGGCTCCTTGTCAAATATTAAGCAGGTTTATTTTCCTTCGCTGCCTCCGGTCTTGGAGGGCGGGGCAATAAAGCTTTTCTTGAAAGCTTCATTTTTCCTTGCTTGTCGATATCCAGTAATTTAACCTGGATTTTATCACCTTCTTTAAGTACACCATCCATAGTTTCCAGACGCTCATGAGAAATCTCAGAGATGTGTAGTAAACCATCTTTACCTGGCATGATCTCAACAAATGCACCAAATGGCATAATTGATTTCACTTTACCATCATAAGTTGCACCAATATCCGGTTTGGCAGCGATTGCACTGATACGTTTAACCGCAGCATCAATTGCAGCTTTATTATCTGCGAAAATTTCAACGATACCTTTGTTGCCCACTTCCTCGATAGAGATAGAAGCACCGGTTTCACGTTGCATTTCCTGGATAATTTTACCACCGGGACCAATCACGGCACCTATGAATTCCTTGTCAATAGTCAGTGATACGATACGCGGCGCATGGTCTTTGTAATCTTCACGTGGAGCAGCAATCGTTTTCTTCATCTCATTCAAGATGTGTAAACGCGCCTCATTAGCTTGTTTAAGGGCGGCAGTTAACACTTCCCATTTCAAACCATTAATTTTTAAGTCCATCTGGCAAGCTACGATACCTTTTTCAGTACCCGTAACTTTAAAGTCCATATCCCCTAAATGATCTTCATCACCCAGGATATCTGTAAGGATCGCATATTTACCTGTTTTCTCATCGGTAATCAATCCCATTGCAATACCTGATACAGGTGCCGTGATTTTAATACCAGCATCCATCAGTGCCAAAGTCCCTGCACAAACAGTTGCCATAGAAGAAGAACCATTAGATTCAAGAATATCAGAAACAATACGGATCGTATATGGATTTTCTTCCAGTCCAGGCAAGACTTTTCTCAAAGAACGCATAGCCAGGTTACCATGACCGATTTCGCGGCGGCCAGCACCTCTGTTCGGACGAACCTCACCAGTAGAGAAACCAGGGAAGTTATAGTGTAACAGGAATTTATTGTATCCATTGATGAAAGCACCGTCAATCATTTGCTCATCATCTTTAGATCCCAAAGTAACCGTAGTTAAGGATTGGGTTTCACCACGCGTAAATACTGCAGATCCGTGAGCTGAAGGGAGGTAACTTACTTCCGACCAGATCGGACGTACAGTACGTACATCACGGCCATCCAAACGTTTACCTTCGTCTAAAACAAGGTTACGAATTGCATCGTATTGTACGTCATGGAAATATTTTTTAGCTAAGAAACCAGTCACATCATCAATATCTTCACCCAGTGTAGCAATGAAGTCCATTAAGATTTCACCGAATTTATCACCACGCTCAGCTTTTGCTGTCTGGCTTTTGGCTACAGCATATACCTTATCATAGGTAGCTGCGTAAACCTGCTCTTTTAATTCAGGATTGCTGTCTTCATGAGAATACGTACGTTTTACCGTTTTTCCTACCAGTTCAGCCAGTTCTTTTTGTGCCTGAACCTGGATAACGATCGCTTTGTGAGCGAATTCAATAGCTTCAACCATTTCCTCTTCGGAAATCTCATCAGCTTCTCCTTCTACCATAACGATGTCATTCTCCGTACCTGCCACAAGGAATTCCATTGTTGCACGTTCTAAATCACTCACGTAAGGGTTAATCACCAGTTGGCCGTCAATCTTCGCTACACGAACTTCAGAAATCGGCCCGTTGAAAGGGATATCAGAAACTGCAATGGCAGCAGAAGCTGCTAAACCAGCCAATGAATCCGGCATAATATTTTTGTCAGATGAAATCAGGGTAATCATCACCTGTGTATCAGAGTGATAATCTTCAGGGAACATCGGACGTAAAGCACGGTCAACCAAACGTGAGATCAACACCTCATAGTCCGATAATCTTGCCTCACGACGTAAGAAACCACCTGGAATGCGGCCTGCAGCAGCATATTTTTCCTGATAATCTACAGACAACGGAAGGAAGTCAACCCCACTTTTAGCACCCACTGTAGACACTACAGTAGCTAAAAGCATGGTGTCACCCATTCTTACCACCACAGAACCATCAGCCTGTTTGGCTAACTTACCTGTTTCAATTTCAATAATTCTACCATCTCCCAGGTCGAACGCTTTTTTTATTACATTCATTTACAAATTGTTGTGGTGTGTTTTCCTCTTTTACACACCTTGTTTATATATATATTATTTTATTTCGCAAAGTAAAAAAGCCATCCTAAAAAGAATGGCTTTTGGTGATATTGTATACGCTTATTTGCTGTCTCTAGTACCTAAAGGCTTGATAATATCCCTTAAACCTAAAGATTTAATGATAGCACGGTAGCGGTTGATATCTTTTTTGTACAGGTAAGCCAAAATACCACGGCGTTTACCTACTAATTTTTGCAGAGACAACTGGGTAGAGAAATCTTTACGATTTTTCTTTAAATGCTCTGTTAAGTGCGCAATACGGTAAGTGAATAACGCAACCTGACCTTCTGCAGAACCTGTGTTTGTTTCTACTTCGCCGTGTGTTTTAAAAATGTCGGCTTTTACTTCTTTACTTAAATACATTTCTTGAATTATACTAAAGTGTGTATGGATTAATTAATTGAGCGCAAAGATAAACTAAGTTTTCAGTATTTACAAATAGGAAGGGGACTATTATTTTTTGAAAGACAGCCAAGTCCTCCTGCCCCAAAATAAAACCACTCCGCTTCAATTGATAAAATTGCAGGCCATCTGGATGTTTACTGATCAATATCACACATAAATATGATTTAAATCACTTACATAACGCATAAAAAAGAGAACCTTTGAACTGAATATCAGCACATAAGAATTGATAATTGTTAAACAGGAATATACCCGATGATCATCCATTCCTGATCTTGAGGGCCAGCATATAAATAGTGAAAACCAAATGAAAAAGATTATTATTCCCGGACTAATTGCAGGGGCTGTCGTATTTATCATAAGTTATGGCAGTATTTACCTCGGAATAAAACTATTCCCCAGTCTCTTCCTCGGTTATAACAACCCCTTATTTAATTCCGAAAATGACAGGGATATCCTGTTTTACCTGCATGCATTCATCATCAGTTTTGCACTGTCCTGGTTCTGGGAACGGTTTAAAGGGCTATTCAAAGGGGCCCCTGTCATCAGAGGATTGGAATTCGGAGGTGTTTACACTGTTGTATCCCTGCTCCCCATCATGTGGCTTACCTTCAGCGCTATGGACGTTACCCTATCCATGGTATTCAGCTGGATGCTGTATGGCTTCGTCCAGGCCGTTATTGCCGGAGTGACTTTCGCCAAAATCAATCCTTAGCATTTCCATAATTACCTATTATACAAAAGGGTCCGGCACCACACCGGGCTTTTTTTATGTTGGTCCAGTACTGTTTCTTCCGAAATGCACTGGGCTCCTTAGCTAGGCTTTCATAAAATCGAATGCCCCCTTTCGCAAGTTGATTCCATATTCTATATATGCTTTCAAGCAGGCAAGAAAATTTGCCCATCCTTCAGTATTGCCCTTTAACCAATTGATACCAGCCGGGTTATTCTCCATTTCCTTTTCCGTTACACGAACGAGGGTATATCCTTCCTTCAGACTGGTTAACTGGATTTCTACCAGCAGGTCCTTACCTTCAATCTGCCAGTAAAAGGAGATATATTTATTCGTTTCTACTTTGACGACCCGAATCAAAGATTCTTCCTCAAATTCAGGGAATTTCCAGGTCAGCCTTGCTCCATCTTCCATTCTGCCGGATCCGAAAGCAATAAAATAACCGGACATCCTGCCGGGATCTACAATCGCCTCAAATACTTCATCTACAGGTTTTAGGATCTGAATGGCTGCTTTTATCTCTAATTGCGCGGTTTCCATAGGTTATCTGTCAATTTTTCTATACCAAAGTAGAAAAAAATTTCCATGAATATAAAAACTGTTTAAGCAGGTGCTACACTTATCCTGTCCTCCCCTATTGTTTGACAGCTTTGCCCCTGTAGATGATATTCAATCCTGTCGTATATTTATGTGCCGTATAAATAGTCACCTCAACAATTACAGTATCCATCAAATTATGGAAAAAACAAAGACCACCACTATAGAAGCATATATTTCAGCTTTTCCGGAATCTACCCAGGTACTGCTCAGACAACTTCAGCAGGCCATAAAGGACCTTGTTCCTGAGGCTGAGGAAAAAATATCCTATGAAATCCCAACTTTTACCCTGGCAGGAAACCTTGTACATTTCGCGGCTTACAAGAACCATATCGGATTTTATCCCGGATCTTCCGGAATCAAAAATTTCACCGCTGAACTGTCAGCTTATCAAACGTCCAAGGGGACTGTCCAATTCCCCCTTAATCAGCCACTGCCACTTGGGCTTATCAAACGGATGGTACAGTTCCGGGTTAAAGAAAATCTCGAGAAAAAATCAAAAAAAAGTACCAGGGGCAACAGTAAACCATAAACACCCCAGCCTGGCTCCAGGAGACATAAGAAAAACGAAGCTCCAGAAAGCCTCTAATTATTGTCTTCCGTAGTGTTTAATCGCTTCAACCTTTCCAGGAAAGGCCGATTCGCCTTCCAGATTGATAATTTTCAGCTCTCCGGAGTCATGTGTTTCCAGGACATGCGCAAAGTAATCCGCTTTGTGTCCAGCCCAGGTCACTGCACAATTCCTGATTTTCACTCCGTCTGCTTTATCAATGTAAAAGGCCGAAGTACGTCCTTTAATTATTCCTTCTACATTCGCAGGTCTGCGGTCATACAACCCACCCTTTATCGGTGTTATTTTACCAATCTGCAGGTCCACTTCGTCAAAAGTAATTCCGGAGACCTTCCCCACACTTTCGCCGCCGACATAAATGCCATTTTCACTGGTACATTTGATGTTGCTGAAATAGATATTCCTGACTTCACCTACACGCCCTTGAATCTCCCCTTTGGGGAAGCGCCAGCCTGCATCCTTATGATTGCCGCTTGCCCTCGCATAAGCCGTTACATAAATGGGTTCAGCCTTCCCCCACCAGACATCAGAGAATAAATGGGAGTCAATAATGATGTTGGAGAAAAGAACCTCAGATACAGTCCCTTCATCTCTGTTCTGAATCCCAATTCCTCTGTTGCTCTTCTTAATGATACAGTTATTGATCACCACATGGCTGATCCGGTCCATATTCTCAGAACCTATTTTAATAGCGCAGGAGCGGGACGTCATGGTACAGTTGCTGACCGTAATATTCTCGCAGGGACCGAATTCCTCATATTCCCTCCTGTTTTTCAGACAAATACAATCGTCACCCGACTCGATATAACAATTACTGATCCGCACATTTTTGCTGTGATCAAGATCAATACCATCGCTATTCCTCACCTTCAGGCTATTCAACAGCGTGATATTGTCGATTGCAACATCATCACACCCAATTAAATGTACTGTCCAGTAGGCAGAATTCACAATATTCAGGTCGCGGATCCGGATATTTTTCCCGGCGACAACCGTTAATAAATGGGGACGTGGATCTACGTTTGTAAAGGGTTTAAGCACATAAGAATCTTCCAGCTCAGCTCCCATGAAGGAAATACCATTCCCATCTATTGTCCCGGCTCCGCACAATGTGACATTCACGAGGTTTTCCCCGCCTATCCATATGGTACCTTCGCCCTTGTTATCCCTGAAAGCACTTTTGATATAGACCTTCTCATCCGGGTTGGCCAACACTTTTGCATTCACCTCCACACAGAATTCAATATTCGACTTCAGGTCAAACGGGCCGCTTAAAAATACGCCCCCCGAAGGTACAATTACTTTGCCCCCACCAGCGGCAGAAGCGGCATTTATGGCTTTTTGAATCGCCCGGGCATTATCAGTCTTCCCATCACCAATGGCCCCGTATTTTTTAATATTGTATATTCCCTCCTGTTCTGGCAATGCAGAAATATGCAATGAAACCGTATCTGATACCGGAGTAGCCTGAATACCCGAAGACAGCAAAAAAAGGAGAAAAAATATAGTTATGGCTGAGAATCTGTTGTACATCATGAGCTGTTTTTTAAATACCTTCTGGTTGCATCATCGTTTTAATACCCCATAAAAGATCAGGTTGCTCCTGCAGGTAAATCTCCAGTTTACCACCTTTAACGATCATATCATAAGTAATGTAATTGGTTTTTAATACTTTCCCATTCCATTTCACCTGTGTGATATATTGTGATTTTGCATTGTTTTTATGGGTAACGACTTCAAACTTCTGACCACCTGCCAGTTGAATAACCGACTGGTCAAAGATCGGGGAACACAACAGGTACTGGCCGGAAACGGGATTCAGCGGATAAAAGCCAAGGGCGCCGAACATATACCAGGCAGACATTTGTCCGGCATCATCATTTCCGCTCAATCCACCCGGCCCATCGCTGTATTCCACAGCAAGGATATTTCTAACCGCCCGCTGGGTTTTCCATGCTGAACCTGTAAAATTATACATAAAAGGGATCTGATGTCCCGGCTCATTGCCATGCCAGTATTCATTTTTAGCAAATACGCTGTCCAGCGCCTTTTCCAGTCCTTTAGGCCCACCCATCAACCTGGCCAGTCCCGGTACATCCTGCGGAACATAAAATGTATACTGCCTCGGCGAACCTTCGGTAATAAAATATTCTTTACCATCAGGATTAAACGGACTCAGCCAGCTGCCATCCTCATGGCGTCCTCTGACAAAACCGGTTTTTCGATCAAAAACATTTTTATAATATCCTGAACGTTCGATCAGTTTTTTATAATCTGTTGTTTTCCCCAATTTTTTGGCCACCATTGCCAGTGCATAATCGTCATAGGCATACTCCATCGTACGACTCACCTGTTCCTTTACATGGAAAGCATCCGGAACACTATCTTCAACTGGGATATATCCGTACTTCAGGTAGCTATCCAGTGCCCTGCGTCCTTTTCCCTCCACATATGCTTCCCGAGTGGCAGGAATGTCAAATGCATTCTGGCGCATCAGGCGGTAAGCCTCATTCACATCAAAAGTGCTGATTCCCTTTAGATAGGCGGAAGCTATCACCGAAGTACAATGATCGCCAATCATTTCTGAAGTATAACTGTTCCAGCAGGGAAATATGGATAACCATCCGCCCTGCTGTCCTTTCAGGATCAGCGACTGTGCAAAATTGTTAACCAGCTCAGGATTCAACAATTCAAATAATGGAAGATGTGCTCTGTAGGTATCCCAGAGAGAAAAATCATCGTAATAATTACCGCTATCCAACCTGGCCAGCAGGTCTTTCGAAGCAAAACGAGGGTAAGTACCGTCAATATCATTGTACAAACGGGGTTGTTGCATTGCATGATAAAAGGAGGTATAGAAAATATTTTTATCCTTTTCCACTGTAGTGGTGATGTCAATCTGAGACAAGGCCTTTTCCCATACCGCCTGGTTCTGTGCCGCAACGGCAGCAAAATTCCAGTCAGGTATTTCTGATTCCAGGTTTCTCCTTGCCCCTTCGATACTGCTGAAGGATGTTCCGATACGTAGATGAAAAGTCTCCCCTTTACCCAGCTTAAAGCCGGCAAAAGCACCTATACCTTTCTGCTTGCCTATGGTGTTGGCGCTAAAAACCTTATCGCCCGAAAAGGTACCGCTTGTCCCTACAGCTTTCTCTATTTTAATAAAGAAATAGCCACTGAAACCTGCTTCTTTACCCCAGCCCTGGTAAATGCGGTGCACGGGATTATAGCCATAGATTTCGCCTCTTGTTGCATCAATTTTAACAAATCCTTCACCAAAATCACTGTTTGGCGTAATCAGCAGGTAAACACTGTCTGCCTTTTGTGCCGTAAATGACATGATTGCACTGCGTGCTGTAGAGGTAACTGCAGCTTTAAGCTGATATTTTTTTATATCGATGGCGTATTGATAAGGCGAAGAATCCTCATCACCATGTGAAAATTCAGCAGCATAGACTGTTGAAACAGTTTTTAAAGAACCAGTGATAGGCATCACTGTCACACTACCATAGTCCTGCGTGCAGGAACCGCTTAACCAGTGTGAACCCCTGATGCCGTTAAAATGATTGTCCTTATAATAATAGGGGGGCACACATTTGTTCTCTGAGGTTTGCGTTTGCGGTGTCCATTGAGTCATCGCGAAGGGGGTACCGACTGCCGGGATAGTGTTGGCGTACAAGGCAAATCCTTCACCGTGTTTCAGGGCAGCCACTGTAGTTGCCGCAGCTGTACCCGCCATGGGTTGAACGTACTTTAGCACCCCTGAAGGCTGCATCAAATTCGTTTGAGCATTTGCTGTACCACTGGTCATCAGGATTAAACACCATATTATCCTGTTCATTATTGGATTCATATCAGGAAGCATCAATTTTCCTGCATTATAATCATTTCCCCATTAAAACGGGAGCAATGCCCCATTTTTTTTGTGGATGAGTCTGCAGGAAAATCAATGTCCGTCATACCTGTTTTTAACGGTATGGTACGTTAAAAAAGAGCAGCTCCTATTGAAACTTATTTTCTATTGGGCACTGACAGGAGTGGTATTTCCCCCTGCGAAGCCAGTGAACGCGTTCTGCTGACATGGAGAATAGACTCCCAGAATTTATATCGCTGCGGCACCATGACCAGCATATCGGCACCAAATGATTTCGCTTCCTCCCGGATAGACTTGATAATCTGTACCCCATGTACTTCTTTGAAATCATATTGCTGCAGACTTAAAGGAAGTTTTGCCAGGACATCCGGACTGAACAACTCATCCGCTACCGCCTCTATTTTAGCGTTCACATAAAACACTTCAATCTGGGCATGGAGTCCGTCAAAAATTTTATTCAGGGCACCTATAGTGGAATCAACCAGTTCACAGGTAACATCACAGGCAAACAGCACCTTTTTTACACTATTAAAAGTTAGTCCTGAAGGTACCGAAAGCACCGGATATGTTGCGTGGGCAATGACTGCTGTCGTCGTATTACCAAACATTTTCTGTTCCAGTGAACTTCCTTTCATCCCCATGACCACCATATCGGCCGCATATTTTTTCACCAGACGATCCAGTTCTTCCCTGATTTCGGTGAGGCTTGTTTCAAACAGGACTTCAATTTCATATTTATCAGCGATCACCTTAGCCATTGCTCTTAACACTTCTGTATTCGCATCACTGATATGCTGAAATGATTGTGCCGGCAATAAGGTATTTGCAGCATGTACCGGGATCACAAAAGAATTATAGAGGACCAACCGGGCATCCATCTGTTTACATAGTGATGCTGCATATTCCACAGCATTGGTCGCATCATAAGAATAATCTGTAGCGGCAATAATTGTATTCATGTGTGTATTTTGTTAGGGTTTTAAATAACCATTTTTATATCGGCAAGACCATTACCGCTTATAAAGACCATAAATATCAATTTAATATGACACGATGCAGGTTTAATATTTTCCAATTGATGTGTACTTTTGGGAAATGAAGCCCTTTGCAGAGTTAAATTACTTTGGTTTTACACTTCTGGAAAGAAGCCAGCTGGACAGGTACAACAGGGCTGAACAATTCCTCATCATCAGGGCATACAGCGGTGAGGGATGGCTGGAAGTTGATGCTGAACAGTATGAGGTCCAGCACCATAAAATTTATCTCTTAAGTCCGGGTACGATACACAAACTCCTGTCCGGAAAAAACAGGCTAAAAGGTTTCATGTTGCATTTCAGTATTGATTTCATCAGGTTCGGGGAAAATGAATTTGATATAGACCTGTTCAACCTGTTCACCCAACTGGACAAAGAACCTTCCATTGCACTTTCCCTGCAGCAGGACGAAAGCCTGGAAAAGGTTCTGCATTTAATCCGCGAAGAAACAGCGGCAGCAACATTAAACCTTATCATCATCAAATCCCTGCTGCATGTGTTGCTTGCCAAACTCATGTCTTACAAACAATCGCCCCTGCTTGCCCCAAGTCTGAATAAACAGCGGGTATTGACTTTTTTTAATTTGCTGAGAATGCATTTTATTGAGGAAAGGAATGCGTCATTTTATGCGGATTACCTAAACATCAGCACAAAAAGATTAAACCAGATTCTTCAGGAGCTCACGGGAAAAACAGCCTTGCAGCTCCTGCACTGGATGTTGGTCCTGGAAGCTAAGCGTTTCCTTATCCTAGGGAAGTATTCCATCAAACAGATTGCCCATATGCTGGGATTTGAAGACAGGGCATATTTCAGTCACTTTTTTAAAAGAAATACGGGCCTGGCCCCGGAATATTTCAGAGAGAAATTTGTCAAGCCCATTTTTGCCCAGCAGTATGGGGAGGAGGGGAAGTTATCATGATGTTTGCCGATTGCTTTTGGAAAGCACCCTGTTTTCCGCTGTTCATTCATTTGCTTGCTGCGTATGGCCCTGATAGAAACACTTAACCCTTCAGCAGGTATCTTTTCAGTTGATTATTACAGATCAGGAGCTGCTGGCGCACCATCCTTTCCGGGATTTCAAGATTTATACTGATATCCACCGAAGATAGCCGCTGATAAAATTTCATCCTGAAGATTTCCATTCTTTTTTTTGGCTGGTACACGGCCCATAGAGGAACAGCACTCTCCCATTCTTTACCCACCAAAAATTCATCTGTGGCTACAGAATAAAAATTACCATGAGCTGCTATCCGGTCCCTTAATAACAGCACGCCTTGTTCTTTTCTGTGAATCGCAAGCACCTTGGAACGCGTTGTTACAGCAAGGTATTTCTTCAGGTCAACAATTTCCTTTTCCTTCCTATTTAACCATAATTCTGCAAATATATCCGTTACGATCTCCTGAGTCTGAGGGATATCCCTTTGTCTCTTGTGTGCTTCCGAAAAAACTACTTGCCAATGTCTGGAATAAATGTGATTGAAGGCTTTTTCGTCATCCAGTTTCAATAATTTCAATAAGATCTCGTCTTCAATTCGTGAATAATCAAGTGGCATGAGATTAAAAATTTAAGATTATAATTGATGAAGCTAAACATAGTAATGTACGAAACCAGAAAACCAGCGGATGTCAATTTCTGCTTTTTCTTTAAAAAAAATACATTTACGAAAGGTATGCTCAGAATCTTTTCAGCAGCATTTCGACTGATTGGTTCACCTGTCTATGCCATCGCCCTGAAAATGGTATTTAAGCGATAGATGGGTCTGTATTGAACTGGGCAGATAGATCAACCCAACAGCAGATATTAAAATTTATGTCCGAACCTTTTTTATTTCAACACCTGATCTGGTATATTTAACAGCATATTTAACCTTAATCACATGGAACCATCAGATCAGACTACAATCACCGTACAAATCCTCGTGGAGGCCCCGGTAAACAAAGTATGGGAAAACTGGACAAATCCGGAGCACATTACCCAATGGAACCATGCATCGGACGACTGGTATGCTCCTTATGCAGAAAATGACCTGCGCAAAGATGGTCAGTTCAAAACTACCATGGCGGCAAAAGATGGTAGCCTCAGCTTCGATTTTGAAGGGGTATATACTGAAGTGGAGAACTATACACTGCTTGCTTATGTGATTGCCGATGGCAGAAAAGTGCAAGTCAGGTTTGACAGTGAAGGTTCAGCTACACGTGTAACAGAAATATTTGATCCGGAAAATATCCATCCTATTGAATTGCAACGGGAAGGATGGCAAGCCATTCTCAATAATTTCAAAAAATATACCGAAAGCATTGCTTAACTGATACTGGTTTTACCGGGCATTAACAATAATTAACAATCCTGTAATAAACTAACAATGAAATCTTTAATTTGTAATCGCCATGTCAATCATGAAATATCTGATTTTGGGATGATAACATTTCCGAAAGATTTTACGTTATTTGAGTGTTATGAAAACAATAAAATTTTTCTGTGCTATCTTGCTATTTTCCATCTTCAGCCTTGCTGTACAGGCGCAGGATGCAGTTGTGATTGATACCGGTGATTTTGTAAGGGGTACCATCCAGGGAACCGACTATATGACGGTGAGTATCAAAGATGACAACAACGGTGAGCTAAAGACCTATAAGGCAAAGGACATTAAAGAATTTTTGTGGAATGGAATGACCTTCGTCAGCAAACCATTTGTGACGAATAAAAAAACCGACTACCGCTTTTTCAAGCTGGTAGAATCGGGTAAAGTGAACCTGTATTCCATGGGTGGAACGTTGACCACAGAAAAACCGAAACGCAATAGGTTACGCATTGTACCTTCCATAGGTATCGGTATTGGTACAGGCGGGTTTGGCAGCGGTATCGGACTTGGTGGCGGTGTAAGTTTTGGCGGGGGCAGAAATAACGATGACGAACCGCAACGGCAGGCACGCCGCTCCCTGATTTATATAGACAAAGCAGGCTCTCCTGAAATGCTGGAGATTACCCCTTCTGTAGACCAGACAAATGCAGGAATGGAATACATTAAAAACTCCTTACTGGAAAAATTCGCTGATGATAACAATATTAGCGCAAGGGTGAAGGACATGGATAAATTTGATGTCAAGTCCATTCAGGCCTTGGTGAAAGCTTATAACTCTGTCCACAAATAATCAGCTACGGTGATCTGCAGCTTAGTTCTGCAGGTCATACAATTCATGCATCACCCCCTTTAACTGTTGATAGAGCTTCTTGTATAAGCTGAAATAGATTTTATACTTCTGGTGGTTATCCTGGTCCGGTTCAATAATTACACGGTCTTTTCCATCAGGCACTGGATAATCCGGCTTTATCTGCAATGCCTTCATGGCAAGAAATGCCGCCCCCATTGCCGAAGCATCTGCTGCCGTAGTCACCATAAGTTTCTTTCCTGTAATATCTGCCATGAGCTGCAGCCATACCGGGGAGGAAACAAAACCTCCACTGACATTCAAGACATCAACAGGTTGCCCTGATGCATCCAATGATTCCAGCACATCATTCAAGGCAAAACAAATGCCCTCCAGTAAGGAACGGGTAAAATGATGCGGCTGATGGGTCAGCCTTATTCCAAAAAAGTTACCGCAGCTTTTAGAATCCCAGATAGGTGCCCTTTCCCCTTGCAGGTAAGGTAGAAAAATAAGCCCTTCCGATCCTGGCCCCAGGTCTTTTGCTGCCGCTAAGGCCTGGTCATAATCATGGCTATCCAGGTCCATTTTCTGAAACATATTGCGCAGGTGCCATTTCAGGGCAACTCCGCCGTTATTTACAGCACCGCCATTGATAAAAATCTGTTCATCCAGATGGTAACTAAAGGTCATGGCTTCCTCATTGACTACCGCCTTCTCACTGGCTACACGCAAAGCTCCACTGGTACCAATCGTCAGGGCAGCCGTTCCGGGAGCAATAGCTCCGGATCCCAAATTCGCCAGACAGCCGTCACTTGCACCAATCACAAATGGGGTACCGTTTTCCAGGAAGGATAGGGAATGCTGCTGATAGAAATCTTTCCTGATATATCCTGTTGGCACCAGGCTGGAAAGTTGCCCCGCACTGATTCCTGCTGCATGCAATGCTTTTTCACTCCAACTGAGCTGGCCCGTACGCAAAAATCCTGTACAAGAAGCAATAGACTGATCAATCTCAAACACCTGGAAAATACGGTGCCAGATATATTCCTTGATGGATATGAATTTATATACCCCTTTAAAAAATTCAGAATGGTTTTCCCTGAACCAAATTACCTTACACAATGGAGACATGGAATGAACAGGCGTTCCCGTTTCTCTGTACAATTCAAGGCCTGCCGGTTCCGACAACAAACGGTCTGCTACATCCCCGCTCCTGCTGTCAGCCCAGGTCATCATGGGTGCCATTGCCCTTCCCTCCTGATCAACCGCTATTAAACTGTGCATCGCACTACTTAGACTGATTGCCAACGGATTGCATTTAAATTTCGATACCAGCTCTTCTATACATTGCTGGAACGCCTGCCAGATCAGTTCAGGGTCCTGTTCACTGTAACCGGACTGGGGAGTCATCGTCGGATAAAAATGCTGGCTGCTGTCAACCGCATAGTGATTTAGATCTACCGCTACCGCTTTTGTACTTCCTGTACCTATATCAATCCCCAAAATGTATTCCATCATAATAAATTGTATATGCCGGCCTATACTTTAACAGGATACTGATGATTCCCTGCCAGGTTTAAGCGGTCCAATGATCATGCAATGTAAAACATAGCAGGGCAGAAACAAACTAAAAGATGAAAAAAGCAGGTGACAGTGATTAAAATTCCTCGATATAATCGAGGTCCTTAGAAAAGGTTTCTTTCATCTTGCTCAGGGCAATAAAAGCGACGGTGAGACTAATGATGGCCAGCGTAATTCCTGAATAGATTATGTTCCCCCTATAGACTTCCTTAAACAACTGGAACAATAGGGTTAGCGGAACTACTGCCCCACGTACAAAATTAGGGACCGTGGTGGTCACTGTAGCGCGGATATTCGTGCCGAATTGCTCAGTGGCAATGGTCATAAAGATGACCCAGTATCCTGCAGTTAAACCAATTCCCCCACACAGCCAGTAGAAATGCTGCAGGGATAAATCGTAAAGACTGAAATAAGCAATACAACCTACAGCAGATAAGGAGAGGTAAATGTACACCACTTTCAGCCTGCTCTTCAGGCGCTGACTTAAAAGTCCGCCGGCAATATCTCCGATGACAATCCCCCCGTAACACCAGGCAACCGCAGCACCGGCACTCACCTCACCCTGCACCCGCAAAACACTGCCGAATTCTGGGGAAAGCGTAATCAATACGCCTACGGTAAACCAAAGCGGAATTCCGATCAGTATACACCTGATATACTTGAAAAACTGTATTTTATTACTGAAGAGGGCAAAAAAATCACCCCTGCTGTCCGCTTTTTTCGACTCTTTGAACATGCCTGATTCGGCTACGCCGACACGCAGTAACAAAAGGAGAATCCCCAGTCCGCCACCAACAAAAAATGAAGTCCGCCAGTCAAACAACTGCCCTACAAAATAAGCCACCACAGCTCCGCTGACGCCTACGGAAGCCACAATCGTAGTGGCGTAGCCTCTTTTTTCCTTCGGCATCAACTCTGCCACCAGGGTAATTCCGGCGCCAAGCTCTCCTGCCAGTCCAAGACCCGCAATGAATCTCCACACGGCATAAGATTCTACCGAATGGACAAACCCATTGGCAATATTGGCCAGAGAATACATAAAAATAGATCCAAACAGCACAGAAAGCCTCCCTTTTTTATCCCCCAGCATTCCCCAGAATACACCTCCGGCCAGCATCCCTATCATCTGGACATTCAGCAGCATAATCCCGGTATCAGTCAGCTGTGTACCTGTAAGTCCGAGAGATTTAAGGCTTGGGATACGGACAATGCTGAACAGCAGCAAATCGTATATATCTACAAAGTAACCTAATGAGGCGACAAGGATCGCTGCTGCAAGGGCAGATTTAGGTGGATGAGGCTGAGCGCTAGTTGATGCTTGCATTGAACTTTAAAATTTCGAGCACCTAATGTACTAAACTTATGGTTCTTCTAATTAACTTTCTTTAACACTTGTAGATGGAAAGTTCAGATATCTTTGTTGCACATACATTCCTCATTTAAACCAACACAGCCACTATAGCATAAACCTTCTACTTCAATTATACATAAGATAGACGCTATGAACGCATGTGATCATTTAATTTGGGAACACCAGCAACACTGCCAGATCTCTCTTCAACTGGCAGCCGAAGAACTTTTCAACGCCATAGATGAAAGGCTTTCCCCAAAAATTTTCTTGATCGGAGCTTTAATCACTCCGGATAGGGACCGGCCATTTATTGTATTGGAATGTCCTGATGAAGAGTACTGCGTACAGGATTTTGCAGCCATTAAGCAGATCAACCTGCAGCAAAGCCTGTTGATCCGTACAGCGGACAATCAGGAACCCACAGGAACCTATGACAATCAGGAGAACCGGCAGCAGCATGAACGCCTGAATAACCTGTATGTAACAGAAATACAGCGTGCGCTGAGAATAAACGATGGCAAAACGAATGAATACTTTATCTCCCCGCCCGTCCAGATAGAAGGTTACCTGGTCTATGTCATTGCAGCACTCCATAAAAAAGCCCTGAACACTTTTTATAACCTCAGCAGGGACCGTATGCCCTCAGGTCAGAAAATCAGCCGTTCATTGACAGAAAGCATGATTAAAGTATATCTTGAAGCGAGTATGAATGCCTTAAAAGCAAAGTCGCAATCAGATTTTAACGTACTGACCAAAAGCCGTGATGAGCTGATCAGCAAAGCGGGGCACGATTTTATGGTCACCATATCCACTGCGGGTCAGCATCCCAACGGTTTACATGTCTTGTTTGAGGCCTGCAATACCATCTCCTCTTTAAAATATGAAGGTGCTGAAGGGCTTGGAAAAATGGTTATTGCCCGGCAGCAGCATCCCAATGTAAAAATTACCATGGAGCTGGAAAATCCGATACACATCAAAGACTTCCGGAGGATGAGAAAATTTCTGGAACTGGCCGGAAATAACCAGATGATGTTTTCAGATGCTGTTTTCATCTATGGGCTGTGCGAGCTGAAGGGAAAATACAATAGTCATGATGAATCTTTATTTATCATCCACTTTACGAAACACTTCCATTGGGAAGTGGTACACAAAGACCATGTCATGATCGCAGTAGCTTTCAGGATGCCTGAATTATACAGTGAGAAAATCAAAAAGGAAAAGTTTTACTCCAGTCTGAAGAGGGTATTCACTGGCATCGACAGGAACAGGATGAACACGCTTTGGGAAGTCACCATGGAAGCTACCAAACAAAAACATGGAACTATACTGGCCATATCATCAGACGCGGAACGGGAGGCCATCAGGTTAAGCAGCCAGAGTTTTAAAATTAAACCGATAAAAATCAATAAGGAACTGATCAAACAGGTCACCTCAATTGATGGTGCGGTATTGATTGATACGGACTGTACCTGCCATGCCATTGGTGTGATCCTTGATGGTATCGCAACAGACAATGGCGATTCGTCCAGGGGAGCCAGATACAATTCAGCAGTACGCTATTATGAATATATGGAGGGCAGTGCCAAAACAGTATTGGTTGTGATTTCTGAAGATGGCACGATTGACCTTATTCCAGACTTAAAGCATCAAATCAGGCATTCTGTGATTTCCAAGCATATCAATGCATTGGAAAAACTAAGCAGGACAGATAAGTTCCTGAGAAAAAGCTTCCACAAACTCATGGAGTTTTTTCAGGAGCATAATTTTTATCTCAGTGACAAAGAATGTCTACTGATCAATAAGTTGAGGAGGACAATTGAATTCCGGCACAGGGACAACAATGAAGGGATCCATATCATATGGAATAATCTGGTTCCCAACAAGAACATGAATGCTGGATATTACCTGAAAGAATAGATTCTCATGGAAATGCCATTAAATTGCAAATAATAACACAAAGGCTAACAATGCAATGAAGTTGCTTTTATATTTGCAATCCAATATTTTACTTATGCAAACACTAAAGACATCTGCCACGCTGGATCGCATTGGAATGACCGCTTCGACGTTATGCGCCATCCATTGTGCACTCGTACCTGTTTTTTTAACGGCTCTTCCACTAATCGGCTTGGAATTTCTTACAAATCAATGGGTAGAAATATCGATGATCCTGCTCTCGGTTGTGCTGGGTACCTTATCACTCAGCCTATCTTACCGCAAGCAACACCGTAAACTCCTGCCCTTCCTGGTGCTTTTTACCGGATTCATCCTCATTGGCGCGGGTCATTTTTCAGGCATGGAGATACTGGAACCGATCCTTATTCCTTTAGGCGGCCTGATTGTTGCCGGAGCCCACCTTTTAAACTGGAAATTAAATAAAGTTTGTACACATGTACATAAGTAAGCACTGATTTTGTTTATTTTGCTCAAATGAATGCTTACGGAAAAACCTATATACTATCGGCAGCCATCTCTATGCTGTCCTTTGGTGTGAATGCCCAGCGGCCTGTGGTTAATCAGGATGATGCCATCTACATCAAAAATCATTATACCAAAATTGAAAAACTGGTGCCAATGCGGGATGGCATAAAACTGTTTACCGTAATTTATGTTCCGAAGGATACCCGCAGGAAATATCCGGTAATGTATAACCGCACACCTTACAGTGCAGGTCCTTATGGAGAAAATGCCTATAAGGCCAGTCTGGGTCCTTCGATGCTGTTTGCAAAGGAAGGCTATATTTTTGTTTACCAGGATGTCCGTGGCCGGTACCTGTCTGAAGGAGAATTTGTCGCCACACGTCCCTATATTCCACATAAAAAGAATAAAGCCGATACTGATGAAAGTTCCGATAGCTATGATACGATAGAGTGGCTGGTCAGGAATGTCGCCGGTAACAATGGAAAAGTAGGAACCTGGGGTATTTCAGCTCCTGGTTTTTATACCACGATGACCACAATAGATGCCCATCCGGCATTGAAGGCAGCTTCCCCTCAGGCTCCGGTTACGGATTGGTTTATGGGGGATGACCGCCACCACAATGGTGCTTTCTACCTCATGGGAACATTTTCATTTCTTTCCTATTATGGAGCGGTTAGACCTGAACCTACCACTGAACATGCGGCTTCTTTTGCCGGATACGGTACGCCAGATGCCTATAGCTTCTACAAGGAACTGGGACCGGTAAAAAATGTAAATGAGAAATACTTCAAAGGTAATAATGCCATATGGAATGAGATGGTGGATAATGAAACCTATACTGCATTCTGGCAATCGCGTACACCGGTTCCCCACCTGAAAAAAATTAAACCTGCTGTGATGACGGTAGGTGGCTGGTTTGATCAGGAAGACCTGTATGGGCCGCTGAAAACATTCGCAGGTATAGAAAAGAATAAACCAACGGCTCCCAATTACCTGGTGATGGGCCCCTGGACACACGGCAGCTGGACACGGGGAAACAATGATGCCTTGGGAAATATCCGCTTCTATTCAGAAACAGGCCCATATTACCGGGAACACATTGAACTCGCTTTCTTCAACCATTACCTGAAAGGGACAGTTCAACCGGATATGGCTAAAGCTACCATATTTGAGACCGGCTCCAATCAATGGAAAAAATATTCCGCCTGGCCACCAAAAGAAGCGGAACAGAAAAACCTGTACTTCCATGCCAATGGAAAACTATCCTTTGAGGCTCCTGTAACAGGAGAACACCCTTATGATGAATACCTTAGCGACCCCGATAAACCTGTCCCCTATACCAAAGAAATAAGGATTGACAGGGGCAGCGATTTTATGTATGAAGATCAGCGTTTTGCGGCAACAAGACCCGATGTACTGGTGTACCAGACTGACGTGCTGGAAAAGGACCTGATCATTTCAGGAAATTTAATGGCAGACCTCTTCGTGTCTACAACGGGTACCGATGCAGATTTTGTGGTGAAGGTCATCGATGTCTATCCCGGTGATGCAGCCGATGACAGCCCTCTTCCGGGAACAAAAATGGGTGGTTTCCAACTGTTGGTTCGCGGGGAAGTTATGCGGGCAAAATTCCGTAAAAGCTTTACGGTACCAGAAGCCATGGTACCCAATGAAATTACAGAAGTGAAATTTGACATGCAGGATGCTGCACACTGTTTTAAGAAAGGCCACCGGCTAATGGTACAGGTGCAAAGTTCATGGTTTCCATTGGTAGACCGGAATCCGCAGAAATTCGTGAATATTTATAAAGCAACGGAGGCGGACTTCCAAAAGGCAACCCACAGGGTACACTTTGCAGATGACCGCCCATCACATCTTCGGATCAGTGTAGTAAAGGGAGATTAAAAAACCTCCACTTCCCAACAATTTTTCCAGTCCAGCCCAGGCGATAAAGAAATAATCCCTTCTTTATCACTGAGCTGCTGGTTATGGTTTACGCCATCGGCTACGCCACACCAGGGCTCGAGACAGACAAAGTCGGCATCTTTAGCGGCCCAAATCCCGAAATAAGGGAAGTTTTTGAACCTGAAATTCAATCCATGCTGGTTTTTGGTATTCCTGAGTAAAATGGCATCGCTCTTCAATGTTTTAAAAACGAGGGCATCATTGTAGAACAATTCATGTGTCAAAGGCATTTTGCCATGGTCCAGTTCTACCGTTACGGTTTCATCACTGATATCATTGCCTTCGATTTTATGGTAGGTAATGGTCTTATCCTGGTTGAAATCCAGATAATAATCTTCATACACCGTATCAGGGCTTAAGGGGACAGCAAATGCAGGGTGTCCACCAACAGAGAAAAGAAGGTCTTTTGTTCCGGGGTTACTCACCTCATAGGTACAGGAAACAGAGGCCCCTTTTAATTGATAACGTAAACCCAGCCTAAACTCGAAAGGATAGACTTTCAGGGTTTCTTCATTGGACTGAAGCGTAAAAAGAACTTCCTCATCACTGATCATTTCGGATTCAAAATCATAATCCCTCGCAAATCCGTGACGGGGAAGCTCATAGACCTCTCCTTCAAACATATACCGTCCATCTATCAGTCCACCGATGACAGGGAATAAAACCGGGCTGAATTTCGGCCAGTATGCAGGATCACCATCCCAAATATACTCAAGATCAGTATTTTTATTTTTGATGCTTCTGAGTTCAGCACCTTTAATGGCTATAGCTATTTTGATGTTCTCGTTTTCCAGTAAAATCATGTGATAAAATTAGAAAATTAAATGACAATTATCTATTTACCCAATAATTTTTCTATTCGCTTAACGACATAATCAAGATCGAAAGGTTTAGCAATATAATCATCTGCACAGGCCGTCACACTTTTCTCTTTACTTCCCGGATTGGCTGACATCACGATCACAGGAATATGTTTCGTAAACATGTCTGTTTTCAGGTCATCGCAGATCTCAATTCCGTTCCCATCGGGCAGCATCACATCGATAATAAACAAGTCTGGCAAAGCATCATTTAATTTACTTTTCAATTCGGCAAACGTGGAGGACAATTGTAATTCATACCCTTCATCCTTCAATAAGAATTCAATGATGTATCTGATATCCTGATCGTCTTCGAGTACGTGTATTCTTTTCTTCATAATTAGTCTAAGGCTGTAAATTAAATTTCCTGATTCATATCAAACACTGTTCCGAAATCTTATTAAAAGATAATATTTTCGCTAACTATCTTTCCGTAAGACCTCTAAAGGAGGGTGATGAAGGACACTTCTGCTTCCCAGCATTCCGGTAATAACTACAAGCAACGTGATTGCAGAAAATAAAATCAATGCGGGCAGCAATGGCGGAACAAATACAGAGGCGAAAATAAAGGAAGCCAATGCCCAGCTTCCTGCAAGGGCAATAAACACGCCTCCAGCAGCTGATAGCGCACCCAGGAACAGGTATTCTATAGCCGTAATGGCCAATATCTGGCGCCCCGTAGCGCCCATTGTCCTGAGCAGCACAATTTCCCGCAAACGCTGATTCTTACTGCTTCGTACAGCAGAAATCAACACAATCCATCCGGTAATCATACTGAAAGAGGCCATAAAACGAATGACGAAACTTATTTTCCCCAACAGCTCATCCAATAATTTCAGCAAAATGCCGACATCAATGATCGTAACATTCGGGAATCCCCTTACTACCGCAGCCTGATAGGCAGCAGAAGTCTTTGGATCAGGCACTTTTGTCGTCAGCACATGAAACTGCGGGGCTTCTTCCAGTACCCCTTCAGGAAAGACCAGTCTGAAGTTCGTCTGTACCCTGACCCAGTCTACTTTTCTCAGACTTCCGACAACGGTTGGGATCAGCATTCCCTGCACATTGAACTGAATTTTATCACCAACCTTGACCTTCAGGCGTTCTGCATACCTTTCTTCCAGAGACACGTATACCGTATCTGATGGTGATTTCACACTTCCATGCCATTTGCCACTGGTGACCTGTTCTGCTTCAGTGAGTGTATTTTCGAAAGTTGCCCTGATTTCCCCTTTAAAAGCCCGGTCGGAACTCTCTCTTGATGCCTGCCCTTCAGGCCTGGCCGCAGCTTTATCCTGATGCAGGCTGTCGGCATGCTGATAGTCAAGACTGTCTGCCAAAGCCGCCTGCGCAGCTGTTCTTCCATTGATCTCATCAATCCTCATGGTAACAACCGGAACCTGGCCCATTAGAGGCAAGTGGTAACGCTTGGTCAGCTCCGTCAACTGCTCTTTCTGGTCGTTCTGAATATCAAATAATATCAGGTTGGGCTGTTTCTCTCCTGATGATAAAGTCACCCGGCTGATCAGGATCCCCTGCACGAAATACAGGGTCGAAATGAGTGCCGTAGAAAGGCCTATGGCAACAATCAGCATCAGGGTTTGGTTATTCGGGCGATAGAGATTGGAAAAACCCTGTCTCCAGGCATAACCTGCATTTGCAGGCAACAAACGTCTAGCTCCCCAAAGCAGCAAAAGAGAGAGTCCGTAAAAAAGTCCTATCGCGATAAAAATACTGCAGGTAAATACCAGTGCCTGCATCCACCCCTTCACCTGCAGGTAAGTAAAGCCTGTGACAAAGAGAAAGATCATGAAGTAGACCAGCCATTTTAAAGGCTCAACCCTGCTCTTCAGCTCTTCAAAAGATAAGCGTATGGCATTTAAAGGAGAGATATGACGTACGGTAAGCAGGGAAGGCAAAGCAAAGAGCACAGAAATCAATATGCCCGTCAATATGCCCTGCAGAATGGCGATCCATGAGATCTGCATGGTAAATGCCACCGGGAGGATATCCTTCAGGATAACAGGCAGTAGAAACTGTATCCCGGTTCCCAGTACTGCACCAATCACCGCGCCGATCATCCCGATAAATGTAATTTGGATCAGGTAAATCAAAAATGCATCCCAGGCTTTGAGGCCAAGGCAGCGAAGGGTAGAAATCGCCGCCATCTTTTCCCTTACATATACATGTATTGCACTTCCCACACCAATACAGCCTAATAACAAAGCAACAAAGCCTGATAAGGCGAGGAATTGGTTCAGGTCTTCAAAAGAGCGCCCTGTGCGCTCCTTTTTAGAAGCTACCGTTTCATATTCTATCCCTTCCATTTCCAGGATAGGCCGGAGTTTCCGGAGGGCAGCATTTAATCCCACCGCTGTCCTGAACTTATAATAATAAAAATAATTGATCCTGCTTCCCTCCTGCGCCAGTCCGGTCTGTGCCAGGTATTTCATCGGCAGGTATACAATAGGGGTCACCATTGCCACTACCCCTGTTTGTCCCGGAGCATTTTCAAGAAATCCGGAAATGCCGAAATTCACATTTCCGAGTTTAACACTATCTCCTGGCAATGCCCCAAACTGCAGCATCACCGTTCTATCCACTACCGCATTTCTGCCTGTCGTCAATCCATTTACCCCGCTTTTGGGTGAAGTTTCAATCGCTCCATAAAAGGGATATTTCCCTTCCAGGGCTTTGACCTGTACCAGCTTGCTCCCCTGCCCTTTGATAAAATAAAGCATGGAGATAAAATTCTGTTCTCTCGCCCGCTCATCGCCCAGCGTATCCAATATGGCCAGGGTCGACTTGCTGATGGGCTTACGGCTAAGTACCGTCAGGTCCGCTCCACTCAGACTTTTGGCCTGCTCATCCAGGTCATGCTGCAGGTTATTGCTGAAAGAATAGACGGCAACCAGGGCCGCGATGCCCATAATGATGGAAGAAGTAAAAAGAAGGAGCCTCGATCTGTTTTTACGGCTGTCCCTCCAGGCCATTTTAAATAACCATGAAACAGGGGCAGATTTCTGGTAGTCGGTTTTATTTTCAGACATAAGCTTTCTGTTCATCGGCGATAATCACGCCACTCTTTAAGCGGATAATCCGATCTGTTCGGGAAGCCAGTTCAAGGTCATGTGTCACAATAATCAATGTAGTTCCGGCTTCCTTATTGAGGTCGAACAGCAGTTTAATTACCTTTTCACTGGTTTCCCCATCAAGATTTCCTGTAGGTTCATCGGCAAATAAAATAGTGGGAGTATTGGAAAATGCCCTGGCCAGGGAGACACGCTGCTGCTCTCCACCGGAAAGCTGTACAGGGTAATGGCCGGCACGTGCAGAAAGGCCCACTTTATCCAGCAGGTCCATTGCCCTTGGCCTGATGTTTTTTTCCCCGCGCAATTCCAGGGGTACCATAATATTCTCCAGTGCTGTAAGAGTGGGCAGCAACTGGAAATTCTGGAAGATAAAGCCAACATATTGGTTACGTACGGCCGCACGTTCATCTTCCGACAGTTGGTCCAGTACCACGTGGTTCAATTCGATTGTTCCGGAGCTGGACCTGTCAAGTCCGGCACACAGGCCAAGCAGGGTAGTTTTACCGCTTCCTGAAGGACCGGTAATAGCTACTGTTGATCCTTTTTGTATAGAAAAGCTGATCTGATCAAGTATGGTGAGTGCAGCACCTGCACTTTCATAACGTTTGCTCACTTCTTTTATCTGGAGGATATTTTCCAAAGTAATGGGGGTTAAGTATATATATTTTGACCTAAATAGGAGATAATTGTTACGGCTAAATATAAAGCAAAAACTTATTATTGTAAGATGGATGCAAATATGTTACGTTACAACTACATTGTCTTTTTAGTCATTATTGTCTTGTTCAGCAGCTGTGGCAACACTCCTAAACAGGAAAAGGAGCATACTTCTCCGGCCGCATCTGCCGATACCTCTTCAGCAAGGGCGCCAGAAAAAGCGGGTCCGGTAAAAAACATTTTGTTCTTTGGCACCAGTCTGACGGCAGGACTAGGCGTAGCCCCAGAGCAGGCTTTTCCTGCTCTGATACAGCAGCGGATAGATTCCCTGTCCCTGCCCTACAAAGTAATCAATGCCGGATTAAGCGGGGAAACTTCTGCTGCAGGAAAAGGCCGTATTGATTGGTTACTGCGTCAGCCTGTAGCTATATTCGTGCTGGAACTGGGGGCGAATGACGGGCTTCGCGGACTTCCTGTAAAGGAAACCACCACCAACCTGCAGCTCATCATAGACCGGGTAAAAAAGAAATATCCGGAAGCGAAGCTGGTACTGGCAGGCATGCAGATGCCACCAAGTATGGGACAGCAGTATACCACGGCATTTAAAAATATTTATCCCGGACTGGCAAAAAAGAACCACATGGAATTGATTCCATTTTTATTGCAGGGCGTTGGGGGAAATGCAAGCCTGAACCAGAAGGACGGAATCCATCCGACTCCGGCAGGACACCGCATTCTTGCAGAGAATGTATGGCAGAAATTACAGCCGGAATTGTAAAAAGCATCCATTGTCTACCTTGCATGGCATACAATGGATGCTTTAATAGCTCTTATTTGTTCAGCAATCCTTCGAAAGTAATTGCGGCATAGTAGAGTGCACCGATAGTGGGACCGCCTGCATACTGCAGGAAGGGTTTGTTAAAGATATTGGTCCCCCCAATTTTAATACTGGCGTTGGCCGCAGGTATTTTATAGGTAAACTGGGCATCAAAAGTATTGATGGCAGCAATTTCCCCGGTAACCAGCGGACTCTCCCAAAGGAATGATTTCTGCCATTTGTATACCGCACTGAATCCCAGGTTTTTTACAATCTCCCGGTTACCGATAGTCAGGTTGGTTGCCAGCTCCGGAGTATTGAAACCGGTAACAAAAATATCATTCTGCGCATTGGATTTTATCTTGTTATAACTTACGTTCCCTGCAATGGTATACTTCTGATAAAAGTTATAGGTAATTCCTACAGCAGAGCCGTAATTCCTGTATTTATTTTTGGCATTGGTATAGACACGGTAGCGGTCCTGACCGGCATCCCTGTTCACATCCAGCATTGCCAATATAGCGGCATCAGACCCCACAGTTGCTCCTTTTGGAACATCCACCTGTACCTGTCCCAAAAATCCTGTATACACATTGGTATACGCATCAATATCCAGGAAAAGCGTATTGGATAACAGCACACTTTTATAACCAATTTCAAAAGAGGTGATCTTTTCCGGACTGGCTTTCGGCAGGTCTGCTTTGACCAGCAAATCCCTGTTTGCCAGTGCAGCAGTGTTTCTGTCCGCTCCACCCGCAACGGCAGCATTTACGGCCGAATTGAAAACCACACCGGAAGCACGCGTATAGCTATTGTCCAGGTAACCTAAACCCTCATTGATATAGGAAAGGCTTCCTACCCTTTTCACACGTCCGTTATTCACATAAGAAAGGGCTTCAAATAATCCTGGAAAGCGATATCCCTGCTGATAGGTCAACCTGAAATTATTATGGGTATCCGGTGAGTACACCGCTGCGATTCTTGGGGTAAGCTTCGGATCAAATTCAGGATTGTAGTCATACCTCACCGATCCGAATATTTTAAGTTTCTCCTGGAAAAGTGTTTTGGTCACCTGCGTAAATCCACCAATCTTTTTGTAGTGGATGTTTTTGCCATAGGAACCATCCTCCAGTGGTGTACCGCGTTCTTCAATAGAGCGGCTAAAATCAACGAAGTTATTCCCATCGGGTATAATTTCATACATCCTTGCATCACCTCCAACAAGCAGTCCGAAATATTTCGCCTGTTTGGATAAATCCCACTGACCTTCGATATGGTACATCCTGCTTTTCTGGATAAGTGCAGCGCCACCAGTTGCCGGTGCATTGGGGATAGTGGAAGACTTGATGTCCCAGTTATTGATTCCGATGATGGTATTTTTGAGGGATTCAAATGCCTGCGTTCCAGGTTCAACACGTCCCGCGTCAGCCTGTTGCCTTGCATAAGCAGTTGCTGCAGCCAGGTTTTCATTGGTCAGTGATCCCCCATTGTTCGTCGCATAGCTGTTTAAAGCGGCTTTATATTTCGCCCCCCATACAGATCCGCTGCCACCACTTGCCAGGTCAAGATTATCTGCCAGGGGTTTTACATTGTAGGAATCGCCGGAATCTTCAAGGGAAATATAACCGCGTACCAGGAAATTACTTCCTTTTAATTCCAGTTTATGGTTCTGCACAATCACATTGTCCAGCTGGATTTTATTGCCCCGCTGAAATACACCGTCCATTTTACCGATCCGGTAATCGTATGAAATTTCAGCTACATCACCTATACGGTAGTGTAATGCTGCATCAAACTTCAGGTTATCTACATTGGAATTCACCAGGTCTTTTTCCCAATATCCCGTCCTCGCCACATTCAGGGTTTGGTTCGCCTGTCCGTTGATCGTTAATCCACTAACAGATACAGTATTACTCCCAGCCAGAACATCGTCACCATATTTGTTCCAGCCATCAAATGCAATGTTATTTGCTCCGTTTAGCGCTGCGTAGGCAGGATTGGCACTTTTGAGAGAATTGGGGTTCTGGTCCGTCCTTGTATCTGAAAGCCAGTCGGTTCCCCTCAGGTAACTGAGGTTCACTTTAAAAGCAAACCTGTTGTTAAAAGCTTTGGCATACCGTACTGCAGTTTCTGTCAGGTTGCTGAGGTCACGGCCTGTTCCCCCAACATGATTGAGGCCTGATTTCTGATAAAAACTAAGTCCCTGATACAGAAACGGACTTTTGGTGATCAGGTTGGACATCCCGTTGATGGCATTCATGCCATAGAGTGCAGAGGCGGCACCGGGTGTAATTTCAATACTGGCGATATCCAGTTCCGTAGGCCCGATAGCATTACCCAGAGGCACCCCTAAAGTTGCGGCCTGCATATCGATACCATCCACCAACTGCATAAAACGGTAATTGCTGGGAATATTGAATCCCCTGGTATTTGGAATCTTAAAAGTCAAACTGGCCGTAGTCATCTGTACACCTTTCACGTTTTCCAATGCATCGTAAAAGCTTGGTGCCGGAGATTCGCGGATGGCCCTGATGTCCAGTTTTTCGATCGCCACAGGCGATTTAAGAATATTTTCCGGAACACGTGAGGCAGTAATCACGACCTCATTTCCGAGTATGGTCTGTGTCGACATTTCAATGTTCAACTGGGAGCCGGTGTTTTTCACTTCAAACTCCTGGGTTTTAAATCCAATGCTTGTAAAAACAAGGGTAAATGGGAATTTTAGTTTTGAACGCAGTTTAAAGCTGCCGGACTGGTCTGTCGTAGTACCGGCAATTGTTCCTTTAATCAATACGCTGACCCCTGCAATAGGAGTTTTAGTATCCTGGTCAATGACTTTTCCTGTTACCTCTATCAGCTGATTTTCCTGTGCAGAGATTTGCTGCAGGCCGGATAAAACAAATAGGGAAACCAACGTAAAGAGACGCGTTAAGTAGAGTGTTTTCATAGTGTCATTTAGGGCAAATAATTATAATATATTTTATCTACAGATTTAGTATGCAATTATACATCAACGGTTTGGCATTGCAAAATATATCCAGACTATTTCAGCTGCTGTGGATTGATATTTATCATGCCGGCCAGGAGATAAATATTTTTTCGTATATTTGCATGGAACGGAATAATAAACACACTATTCTCTTCAGACTTACTTGCTATCCATCCATTGGTTAGATTCAATTTTTCGTGGCTCCCTTACCGTTGTTGCCCGAAGATTTTTTTATATTCAGGCTAAACGGATCCATTTCATTATCTATGGAACCGCCTTAACAAGTAATTGCAGAGAGGAGTTATTTTTTGATTTAAATAAGGAAATTTATGGCTAAGTCTCAGGCAACCTTCATGAAGAAGCAACTAGAAAAAAACAGGCAGAAGAAAAAAGAGGATAAAGAGCTGCGTAAACAGGAGCGTGCACAAAACTCTACTGGTGGCGATTTAGAAAGTATGATGGCGTATGTGAACGAATTCGGTGAAATCGTATCTACACCACCAGAAAAGAAATAAATAATGCATTTGCTAAATAAACGGCATCCCTCTTTAACAAAACAGGCCTTACTCGAAAGAATAAGGCCTGTTTTGTTAAAGAGGGCTTTAGATATGGATTGACAATCAGGGTTTATTGTGCCCTTCCTGATTTTTTATCTTGTCCGCGACCGATCAAGTAACCTGCACCAGCCCCGGCAACGCCACCGATCACTGCACCACGGCCTTTCTTTTTATCAATTAATGCACCACCCAATCCACCGGCACCAGCACCAATCACGGTACCTAATGCAGCGCTACTCCAGCCTTTTTTCTTTGTTGTAGTGGTGGTGGTAGTTGACGATGTTCCTGGTGATGCCATGGTTGCTGCCGGAGCATTTTCCGCAGCCCTTGCTTCAGATAACATCAAAATTCTTTTCTCCTCCTGAAGCTTCGCTTCTTTCTCTTTTTGTGCCACTTCAACGCGCTTGAAACTATCCAATCTCATACTATCTTTCACTGCTTTTATTGTGGCCTGTTTTGCGGCTTCCTCATTTGCTGCATTGTTACATGAACTAAATGCCAGCGCCATTGCGAATAATACGAATATCTTTTTCATAAGTCTATAATTTGTTTTTTTTATTCATGAAGCTTGCATACTATTCATTTCAGTTGATAAGATGTAATCTTATGCAGGTTTCATTGTGTTGTTTTTTTATGGGTGAGAATTATTAATATAACCAGGTATAAGTAAAAATGATGCCAGAATTCCTTATTGTTTAATAAAACAATTCCTCCCTATCTGAACTTATATGAAGGAATCAATATAAATACCATGGAAAATACAACAGATAAAAACACGGCTATAGAAAGCAAGAAGCATCCTGAACCTTCAGAAAACATCCAAATGGATATTGAAACTGTGACTCCTGATGCGGAAAAACCAGTGATTCCGGAAGAAAATGAAAAGAAAGAGGACCTGCCTGTAAAAGAAAATGCAGCTGATAATAATGAGCAGAAAACTGAACAGCCAACTGGAGAAACAGAAGAGTCTGTTGATGAGGCAGCAGCGCCTGATGCAGATCCGGAGGAGCCAAGCCCAAAGGAGGACAGTTCTTCTGCTGAACAGGACAATATCGAAACGGTCACCCCATAGATTATTTATCCATTAATGGTGAATGACCGGGGCGCTCATCGCTGTCACTATCATCACTCTCTCCATCTGGATTGTGTGAGATCCGGTCATTATCATTATTGAGATGGGCATAAGCCGACGCCGTTGAGGAATGGTCGGCGTCCAGTCCGGGATTATCCGCCTCCTCTTTTATACTATTATTGATGAAATTCGTGTTTGCACTATCCCTGTTTTCATTACTTTTCTTTTCCATATCTATGTTATAAAACAATATAAGAATGAACAATCATTTCCTCGTATAGTTTGATCAGAATGGTCCGTGCCCCTAAAATTAACCATTATGGTTTTGGATATTAATATTCAATTGATTATTTTCACATCGAAATTTATAACAATAATATGCGTACAACAGGAAAAGTTAAATGGTTTAATTCTGCAAAAGGGTTTGGTTTTATAACTCCAGAAGATGGAGGAAAAGATATTTTCGTACATTTTTCTGCAATAGCAGGCGATTCTTTCAGAGAATTGAATGAAGGTGATAACGTTGAATTTGAATTGAATGACGGTAAAAAAGGCCCTGAGGCTTCTAACGTTGTTGTTCTTTAATTAGAATTCACTAACAATAAAAAGGGGGTATGCCGATGCATTACCCCCTTTTTATGTATATAAAACGTCACATTTCAGTCCAATTCTGCATTTAACATAGCATGATATTGGACTGGATGGGGCAAAGACAAGACTAACTTATGCCTGCAATAAAAAGAAAAACGATCAGTATTTTAGGCTGTGGGTGGTTGGGGTTGGAACTGGCAAGGGAGCTTTCTGCCGAAGGCTATCTAATCAAAGGATCCACAACCAGTCCGGATAAGTTAAATACAGTTCTGGAGACCGGGGCTATTCCCTATCTCCTCAACTTTCAGGAAGATAAAGAAGATTTTGATATCCGTTTCTTCGACTGTGACCTTCTGGTGATCAGTATCCCTCCTGGAAGAAGCAATGCTGGACAACACACTTTCCTCACTAAAATCCAGAAAATAGCACATGTAGCTACCACTCAGCAGGTCAGCAATATACTTTTTATAAGTTCCACCTCAGTGTATGGCGATGGCAATGCTGAAGTTACTGAGCGAAGTAGCCCTTCACCCGACACGGCATCAGGAAAGGCTATCTTAGAATCAGAAATATACCTGGAAGCACAACCGGGATTTACGACAACCATTATCCGTTTTGGTGGATTGGTTGGCCCAGGAAGAGATCCCGGACGTTTTTTCGCTGGAAAAAAGGATATTCCCAATGGAAATGCCCCAGTAAACCTGATCCATCAGTCAGATTGTATCGGATTGCTGAAAAAAATTATTGAACTGGAAGCATTCGGCCACATTTATAATGCCTGTTCTCCGGAACATCCTTCAAGAAAAGAGTTTTATACACAGGCTAGCCTGAGATCCGGACTGGAACTACCTGAATTTACAGACGAATTGCTATCCTGGAAACTGGTAAAAAGTATTCATGTACCCGCACATCTGGGCTATGTATTTAAAACAAAAATTAATACGGCTGAATCACAGTAATATTACCTGTTTTCAAGGTTCATTTTTATCAATTCCGACAGGACATTGATTAATAATTGATAACTTGCTATTCATTGGCGTCATTATTTGGGAGATGGTAAGATATATACGACTCTAATCATTAGAAATATACAATTTATCATCAGCTGAATCTTCCAAATACTTTCTCTCCAAAAAATACCGATCACCTATTGAAAAACATGAATAAATGAACTTAACGATTTGGGGAGCAGCAAGACAGGTTACAGGAAGTATGCATCTGCTCGAATTGGACAATTATAAAATTCTGATCGACTGTGGACTGGATTATGAGAAAGAAACCTTTCAGCAGGAAAATCAGTATTTCCCATTTTTTCCTTCTGACATAGACGTTGTTATTTTAACACATGCCCACATAGACCATTCCGGTAACTTACCGACCCTGGTAAGAATGGGTTTCAGGGGGCAAATCCTATGTACACCACCTACTGCCGATCTTACAGAATTGCTCCTAATGGATTCTGTCAATATTTTCCTGGGTAAACAAAACAAACGTTCCAAAGGTAAGAGAGGTCATTCCGGGCCTCCACCACTCTACCTGCACAAACATGTGATGGATACAATGGAGCGTTTCGTTACCATATCTTTTGATCGGGAATTCAGGATCAATGAGGAAGTATCCCTTCTCTTTGTGCCGGTAGGACATTTACTCGGAGCTGCAGCGGTAGTTCTCAGGATAATGGACAAGGGTAAAGAGAAAAAGATTGCCTTTACAGGGGATATCGGAAGGAAAAATTATCCGGTGCTGGTCGATCCGCAAACTCTTCCGGCGGTGGATTATTTAGTTTCAGAATCTACCTATGGAGGCCGGCTGCACAGCAGGGAAATGACCATTGAGCAAAAGCTGGTGGAAACTATCAATGAGACCTGTATCAAGTTCCCGGGGAGATTAATCATCCCGGCCTTCAGCATTGGCAGGACCCAGGCCCTGGTGTATTCCTTAAATAAGATTTTCAGCGAAGGCTTACTCCCAGCGGTAAAAATATTCGTCGACAGTCCCCTGGCAGGTCTTGCCACAGAAGTCTATCGCAAACACCACCATTTGCTCAATGCCGATTCACAGGAGTTTTACCGTAAAAAAGGAGATGAATTTGAATTCGAAGAACTCTCCTATGTACAGGACAAGAGGGAAAGTGTATCCATATCAAATTACCATGAACCCTGCATCATCATCTCTTCAGCAGGGATGCTGGAAGGGGGACGGATCCAGGACCATTTATTCTATAACATACAGAATTACTATTGCACCATCCTGTTCATCGGTTATTGTGCCAAAGGAACGCTGGGAAACAGGCTACTACGTGGAGACCCTATTGTTCGGCTGCGTAACCGCGACCTGATGGTTTTTGCAACCATTAAACAAACGGATTTACTGAGCGGACATGGAGACCATGATGACTTATTGAATAACATCAAAAATCAGGATGTTCGGCAATTAAAACGTGTATTCCTGGTTCACGGAGAAGAGAAAAGTCTGAAGAGCCTGGCAGATGCCATTACAGAAAATGGTTACCGGGTCACGATTCCTGAAAAAGGAGAAGTATTTGAGCTTTAACCCATCAGAGAAAGCTGGAAACCGCAATGTGCACTAGAGCACATTGCGGTTTTGTGTGAACCAGAAATCATATAACGACTGCATACAGGTCAGCAGGTTATTGTATCCGTTGGGTTTCGTTAAAAATGCATTTGCCCCGCTTTCCAAAGAAGACTTTACGTCGTTTGTATCATCTGAAGTAGAGAACAGGATAACCGGAACATATTTAAAAAAAGGCATTTCCTTGATCTTTTTCACCAGGTCGAGCCCCGACATACCCGGTAAATTCAAATCAACAAGAATCAGCTTCGGCCGGTGTTTTTCATCAGAAAACCGTTGTAAGGTACTGATGGCAGCATCTCCATCCTCTACAATTCCAACCGTTAAATCTTCTTTCACCTCTTTCACTGCATATTGCATGATAAATGCAAAATCAGGATCATCTTCTACATAAAATATATCGGGAGACATCACCATAACTATTTTTTGAAAGCTATGTAAAATACTGTGCCAACTTTCAGCTCACTTTCAAACCATATCCGGGCATCGTGTTTTTCAACAATACGTTTAACAATGGCCAGTCCCACGCCGGTCCCTTCATAAGCTTTGACATTGTCCATTCTTTTAAAAAGTTCGTATACTTTATCCTGATGGTTGGGGGCAATTCCAATCCCATTATCACGAATGCTGTAAACGATCTCATCATCCGTTTCCAACCCTTCAATAACGACTTCAGGACGATCCGCATGTGCACTGTATTTTACAGCATTGCCAATGATATTTGTAAACACCTGTAAAATAAGCACCTGTGAACCTTTAATAGCTGGTAAATCCTTCAGCACTACAGCAACATGGTCAGCCTTCTGCGCGGCCAGCACTTCGGCTGAGGCGTCTTTAATCAGGTGATCCATGTCAAGTTTATCCATTTCCACTTCCATTCTGCCCATTCTGGCAAGCTTCAGGATTTCATTGATCAGGAAGGCCATTTTATCTGCTCCGGCCACAACCCTCGACAATTGTTGCCTTCCCTGTTCGTCGAGTGACTTGTTGGAAAATAATATCAGTTCTGCATAACTCTTTATGGAAGTAAGTGGGGTGCGCAAATCATGGGATATTGTGTAGCTAAATGTATCCAATTCCTCATATGCCCTTTTCAAACGTTCATTCAGCATCCTTATTTCCCCGGCCTTTTTATGAATGGCACTGAGGATTCTCTCCCTTATTTTAATCACATTGGAAATCTCTGCCTTCGTCCACTTTACTGCGGTATGTTCCACCATTTCCGACCAGGTTTCAAATGAGTTGCGCGGAGAAAGGTTCATCAATCCATCAGGAGAGATCACGACTGGTTTATTGGGATCTCCGGCCCATTTTATAGTAGTAATCTGTTCCGGCTTAAACCACACCACCATTTCAGACATATCCCTGGAAATCATACAAGCAATAATTCCACTACCAATTTCCTTGAAGGCCTTAGCAGGTGGATATACCTCGGGCAAGCGGTGCGTATAATACACCCCATCATGCATAGTAATTTTAAGCCAGTTAAACAGCTCTGTCAACTGTGCAGTTTGCGGTGTTTTTCCTTTAGTGGAAATCTCATTCTCAAATAATACAGCCACACCTGTTGCCCCTATAATATCCTTCAAGGAATACTCCTTACCGGTTAAGGCGGCATGCAGTTCTCCATCCTTGGTCAGTTGTAAATTTATTCCGTTCAAGGCAGCCAGGTATTGGCTGTTTTTATCAGACTCTTCTTCCTCTTCTCTATATTCCAGGGCAGAAGAAACAATTTTACCAATCAGTTTGGCAGCTTCCCTGGCCTTATAATCAATAAACTTTGGGCTATAATTATGACAGGCAATCAAACCCCATAATTCTCCGTCAAGCAGCAGTGAAATACTGAAGCTCGATTCAACGCCCATATTTTTCAGGTACTGGATGTGTATAGGTGAAACTGCCCTTAAAACAGCATGGGTCAGATCCAGCGGGATATCTTCCTGATAGGTCAGGATGTCGGCACTCACTGAACTTACATCCGCGATAATGCGTGTATAGTTTAGTTTATATAATTCCCGTGCCTGTTTGGGGATGTCAGACGCAGGGTAATGCAAGCCATAAAATGATTCAAGCTCTTCATTTTTAACTTCTGAGATGACTTCACCATGGCCATCCTCCAGAAATTTATAGATCATTACCCTGTCGTAATGAATAATATCTTTAATTCCCTTAGCGGTATTGTTCAGTAAAGATTGTAGGTCTTTGCCCGCCAGAATTTCGGATACCGATTTTCCAATAAGGTTCTGGATATCATATTGTATGGTTACCGGTTCGAATTCCAGCAGAAATTCAGGGCCAGAGACCGAAATGATTAAGTAATACTCATTTCCGTTGATTTTAATGGGATATGGATTAATCGTCTCAAAATTCTGCTGTGCTGCTCCCAGCTTAAGCAACTGCAAGAGTTGCCCTTCTCCAGTATTCAAGGCTAATAATGGCTCCACTTCGGCAATGGAAAGTCCAAGGATATCTTTTGTAAGGGAGGGCAAAAATTCTGAGCTGTTGCTACTGATATAGGTAATAGTTAAGGTTTGGTGGTGTATAGCGACCATAAAACCATGCGACTGTATTCTTCCGGGGATGTGGATAGGCTCTTTGTCACAGTTGGTCAGATCAATGGGAGTTGTATTCTTCATAAGGTAGCTCATTCAAATGCATTAGGTATTGCAAAAAATTATAATCTATAAAAATAATCAGATAAAGTTGCTAACCAACATTATTTTGATTTAGTTTTTCAAGTCAAAAGCTAAACAATTGGAATATATAGTGGCCTTACTGCGTCACATTCCAGTGATAATAATGCAGAAATATTAAACTCAAAAAGGGCTGAATTCCCCAGAATGTATGGTAAACTATACACTATTTTGAACATAACAGTTCAAAAGTCAGTATTTGCCAAAAAGACAATACCAAACACAACAAGCTCATTAACAGCTGATTTTACGCAATTATTTTCAAAAAAACGCTTTGGCAAGATTATTACATGTACTCAGTGAAATCAGTGATGAACTGGTTAATTTAATATCTAACATTTACGAACATGAATTCGAAAATTACAAAATCGGCTTTGATCTTATCCTTAGTAGGATTATCAGGCTCACTATTCGCTCAGGACATAAACTCGGACACGACTAAACGTTTTGATAAAAAAGATTTCCGTACCTGGTCTATCGGACTAAACGGAGGGATGCTCACGCACTACACACCATTCAACAACAGGGCTAACGGCGACTTCGCTACTCCACAAGAGAGCTGGGGTTACGGAGGTTATATTAAGAAACAAATTGTTCCGGGATTTGGTATCCAGGCAGACTTCCTTGCTGGTAAAGTAAAAGGATTCAGATCAAATGCTCTGCCTTCTCCATCTGCTGCACAAGATAACAGCAGCTTCGAAACACGTATTGATTGGTCAGCAGCTTTAAGCGCAAATTTTACAGTAGCGAACTTAAGCTTAAACCAAAAACGTAACATCCTTTCACCATATTTAACTGCAGGTGCGGGTTACATGTCATCAAGTGCAAATGTGACCAACACTCCTGGTGGAGCAAGCACAGGTTACACTGAAAACTGGTTCGTACCGGTTGGAGCAGGTTTCAAACTAGGTGTATCCAAAGGGGTGAACATCGATTTGGGTTATACCGTAAGCTTCATGAAAGACAACAACTTTGATGGTGTTGCTGGTGCTGCTAACGACAGGTTCTCTTATGCACATGCCGGTGTGGAGATTGCCTTGGGTAAAAAAGGAACATCACAGTTACAAAACTTCAGCCCTATTGCAGCAATTCGTGAAGAAAGTGCAGCAGAAAGCGCAGAGTTAAGAAGAGCATTGTCTACTTCAGAGCAAAACAGACTGAGAGATCAGGAACAATATGCGAAAGATATGGGTGATGACGATATGGACGGTGTGGCTAACAAATTTGATAAATGCCCTGGAACTCCTGCCAACACAGTTGTAGACGGTGCAGGTTGTCCTTTGAAAACGCCTAAACCAGTAGTTACAGAGAAAGTAATCATTACTGAAGCAGACCGTAAGGTAGTAGGTGAAGCGATTTCAAACTTAGAGTTTGACTTGGGTAAAGCTACAATCAAAGCGAAATCTTATCCAACATTAAACCGTGTAGCTGCCTTATTGGTAGAGAAAAACTTCAGCCTGAAATTGGCAGGTCACACGGATAATACGGGTTCAATGGCTTTAAACTTACGTTTATCGAAAGACAGAGCAGAAGCGGTAAAAGCATACCTTGTATCTCAGGGTGCTAATCCTTCTACAATTGAAGCAACAGGTTATGGTCCAAACCAACCAATTGCAACCAACAAAACTGCTGCTGGTCGTCAGCAAAACAGAAGGGTTGAGTTCTCTTTATTCTAAGCTGAACTTGATATCTTAAGATAATCGACACATCAATAAGAAGAGGCTGTATCATAAATCATGATCAGCCTCTTTTTTTATTTATAGCTTCTGTCTCTGCTTATTTTTTATAACATTTTTTCGCAGCACTATTGACACAATTATTTGATTTTCATATATTTAATGTATTAAAACACACTAGATATGGCAATCAGAGAACCCGTATTTAAGCCCTATAACCAACAGCAGATTCTTGCCATCCCGCCCACTCTTGATGAATTAATTCCTGATTCCCATCCTGTTAGAGTTGTAAATGAGGTGATTAATAAGATTAGTATAGAACCTCTTCTAAAAGCCTACCACATTAAAGGCAGTTCCAGCTATCATCCCCAACTTTTGCTTAAAGTTCTGGTTTATGGTTATCTCACCAATATCTATTCGAGCCGTAAGCTGGCTGCCGCTTGCCGTGAAAGCATCTACTTTATGTGGCTGAGCTCCATGAGCTACCCAGATCACAATACCATCAACCGTTTCCGGGGTGTACGCCTGAAACATGCCCTTCGCAGTGTATTTGAGGATGTGGTAAAACTACTTGCCGCTGAAGGCTTATTAAGCATTGAGGAAATCAATACCGACGGGACTAAGATCGAAGCTAGTGCCAACAGGTACACTTTTGTCTGGAAGAAATCCATTCAGACCAATAAGGAAAAAATGAAAAAGCAGCTGACCCACATTTGGGAATATGCGCAACAGGTGGCCAGTGATGAAGACAAGATGCCTGAGCCGCCTGATTTTAAACAGATTGATAGTGAGAAGGTAAAGCAAGCTGTAGAGCAGCTGAATGAAAAGCTTGCCGGGCGGAAAGATATAGACAAGAAAGTGAAGGATAAGCTAAATTATGTAACTAAAAATTATCCGCAGAATATAGCCAGATATGAAGCTCAGGAGGCTATTTTGGGCGAGAGAAACAGTTATAGCAAGACAGATACAGATGCTACTTTCATGCGGATGAAAGAAGACCACATGAAAAACGGACAGCTGAAGCCCGGCTATAATGTACAGATATCTACCTCTAACCAGTTTATCGTCAATTACACGATACATCCCAACCCAACCGACACGACTACCCTGAAGATCCACCTGGAACAACACGTAAGCAGCTTTGGAAAAGCACCAAAGAAACTTACAGCAGATGCAGGCTATGGTTCTGAGGAAAACTACCAACTGCTGGAAGATCAGAAAGTTGAGGCTTTTGTGAAATATGGCATGTTCGATAAACAGCAGAAGGGTAAGTACAACAGCAAATCTCCTTTTGGGGCAGACAAGCTTTTTTATAACCAGCAGCAGGATTGTTATATCTGCCCAATGGGCCAGCAAATGCTGTCAATCGGGTCTTACACAAAAAAGACGACAACAGGCTTTAAGCAAACCCTTAAAAGATACCAGGCAAGGAATTGTGAAAACTGTCCTATGAGAGCAGTTTGCCATAAATCAAAAGAGAACCGCATCATTGAAATCAATGAAAACCTGAACAGGCTTAAGCAAAACGCATTCGAAAAGCTGAACAGCGAAGAAGGAATACAGCGGCGAAAGAAACGATGTTATGATGTAGAACCTGTCTTCGGAAATATCAAACAGAACCACGGGTTCCGCCGCTTTAGGCTCCGTGGAAAGGAAAAAGTGGCCATCGAATGGGGCTTACTCGCAATTGCACAAAATATCAGAAAAAAAGCAGCCTAAAAGAGCTGTTTCATTGACCTTTTTCAAAATCAGATGACTAAAATGCAAATGAACGCGTTGGTGTCCAGAGATGGTACAAAACTTATTAAAATAAAAAAGGCTGCATCATCTAATTTGATACAGCCTCTTTTTTATAGACATTAATCTGGTTCACGCTCCGGCCAGTATTCTCCGCTGAGATGTAACGCTTTGCATTCAATATCGCAGTCGATATGCAAAATCATCTGCTCTTGATTCAAAGTATCTATAGCACTGCAGGCATTAAATTCCTCAATGCGATATCCTGCTTTTAAACGAATGTTCAGAAGATGCTCAAATTTCACAGATCCTGGAATAACATGTACCCCACTCACCTTCTCCCTGGAATAGTACAACTGTAACATATAGGCAATCTGTAAGGATGCCTCTTCAACCTCCCTGATGAGTAGTTCGTATTTGAACGCTTTATCCTGTGTTATGGCAGTGAGCAATTCTTCAGATGGTTTTAAGATATGGGTAGCCTGCATGGATTAAAGGTAACATAATCTATGCATAACGAGTTCAGCTAGTGCTTAAAATTCCGGAATACAGCAGCAGAAAAGGCTTTAAGAAAGGGCAGAATGCGTAAGCTCTTCATGATCTGCACATCCTGGAAGATGGAAGTCTCCGCATCCAGAAAAGCGAAAATAACTGATGCAGGCGTATGTTTAAACAGGTCGCCAAAAAGCTGGTATCCCTTATATTTTTCTTCAGCAAGCACATTAAGCAAGGTGGAATCATACAAATACTGTTTTAGTCCGACCGTTTCCTTAACAAAATACGGACCTTCATTTTCTTGCCAGGCCTGAAGGATTTTCCCGATGGTTTTCTGCGTATTGGTAAATGTATACCCAGTGCTGGCACGGGTATCTCCTCCGATGGTACCAATATTGACGATATGTCCATCAAACCTCCGGAACTGGTAGTCAGTCATAGGGATAACTCCGAATTCAGATTCCAGGATCTCATAATCACCGATCTGAAGTACTGTGGCAAGATATTCCCGGATACGGGAATCATAGACTTCAACCGGCAGTAACGATTTGGAAAACAGGGTATATTCGACGAAAATTTCAGCAGCATTGATAGGCAGCGTATAAAAGAATGTAGTACCATATTCCTGCCCTGTCCTGAAATCCATCAGGTGGGCCGCCCTCATATCCGGGGCAATACCATTTATTTTAATCCTGATGCCTTTAAAATGTTGTAAAAAATATTGTTCCTGTTTTTTTAACTCCGGCTTTCTGAAAAGGGAATTGAAGAGGTAAGTTGAATGGTAAATATGGGTTTCCGTAGTAAGTCTGCAGCCATTTTCACCATCATTGATGGCCATAACGGTATCCTTTACAAACCTGATGTTTTTAAACTGTCCCAACCAGGACAGGACATGGGTATAAAAATCAAGGCTCCGAATGGAATTGTACGTATAACCGCCGCTTTCCAGAGGGATGCGATTCCCCTCATGGCTGAAAAACAAAAGTTCTTTCCATTCCCTGTGAATCAGGTGATCGAAATCTGTACGTTCCTTTTTCCAGAAAGACCAGGTCCTGTCATTCTCCTTTTTGTCAGAAGCGTCAACCACAATAATATGTTTATCTTTCCAGATACCCAGTTTCATGGCACGGTACAGGAGGCTAAGCCCGGCCAGTCCCGCTCCGCAAATCAAAATATCACATCGTTCTGTCTGCATTTCCTGTCGTACTCCCACTTTGTTTGATGATCCTACCTGTATCCACAAAGGTACGAAATCAAAATAGGATCATGCGCATGGTTGTCTCCCTTATATGCATTGCCAGACCGTATCGACAAACCATTTTTTATGGTCGAAGAAATGGTTCACGGTTTTAAACCCTGATATTCCTGCCATCTGCTCGGTTTCTTCTACACTATATTTCTGGGAGATTTCCATGTAAATGAACTCACTTTCCTGGAAATGGAACTGTTGCCCCGAGATGGTTACCACCTGATCCTTCTTGCTGATCAAATAGCTTTTACAGGCTCCACTTGCAGGGTCATAAGTAGGATAATGTTCAAACTGTGTCCTATCGAAATTGCCTCCCAGCTCTGTATTGATCCGCTGAAGCAGGTTCAAATTGAAGTCCCTCGTAAAACCCGCAGCGTCATTGTAAGCCGAGAGGACAATACCCGGATTCTTTTTCAGATCGAAACCAACCAATACCAGGTCACCCTCCTGAAGTACAGAACGGATGTTACGGCAGAAAGCCAGTGCATTTTCAGGTGTTTCATTTCCAATATTGCCTCCCAGCATCAGGACAACTTTCTTGCGGCCTGAGATTTCATTTGCTTTTTCCAGCATCTCGAAATATTCCCCGTTCAATCCCTGAACCTTGAGTCCGTCGATTTTTCGCGGTAACTCCTGTTCCAGGTAATCGACCATACCGGAAGAAATATCTATGGGCATATAGGTAAAGTCTACCTGCATATCCATCAGTTCTTTCAGCAGGTAGCTTGATTTCGTCGCATCTCCTGCACCCAACTCTACCAGGTCGAAAGTGTTGAATCCATTTTTAAGCGTAACTGCCAGGTCTCCCGTTCTCTCCCTGAAGATTTCCATCTCACAATCCGTGGGATAATATTCCGGACAGTTCATGATTTCCTGAAAGAGCTTATCGCCCTTTTCGTCGTAAAAGTATTTTGAATTTAGTCTTTTCGGCGTTTCACTTAAGTCGTGCAATACCTCTTTTAAAAATTGATCCATAGAATGATAGCGGAATAATTTATTTGGCCAGTCTGATGCCGCTGAACATCCAGCGCAGGTTAGGGTGGAAAAAATTTCGGTAAGTAGGCCTGCTGTGGTTTGCCGGCGTGGCTACCGATGCGCCACGCAAGACTTTCTGGTTGACCATGAACTTGCCATTATATTCACCAAGCGCGCCTGCGGCCTTGGAAAAACCAGGATAAGGAAGGTACGCACTTTCTGTCCACTCCCACAATTTTCCCCAGCTAAACTTCGGGGAGGCCACCTCCCATTCAAATTCTGTGGGCAGGCGCATTCCTTTCCACTGTGCAAATGCTGCAGCTTCATAATAACTGATGTGAATGACTGGCTCTTCAGGTCGTATAATTTCCAATCCGGAAAGGCTATAGCGTTGCCACTCCCCTGATATGGCATACCAGTATAATGGTGCTTTTACCGTATTTGCGCTAATCCAGTCCCATGCCTCAGCATGCCAAAGGTTGAAATCTGTGTATCCTCCGGCAGCAATAAATTCCATATACTCCGCATTCGTCACCAGGTTGGTGGAAATACTGAAGTCCTGGATATAGGTTTGATGCCGCCCAAGTTCGTTGTCAAAATGAAATCCGGCACCATCGTGCCCTACCTCATACACACCCGCCATGATGGAAATCCAGCTTTCAGGCGTGGTATTTCCAATTTCCCCTTCTATCGTAATTGGCGCATATTCAGGAAAAAGAGGATTGTGCCCAAGGATATATTTGATATCATACCATAACAATTCCTGGTGTTGCTGTTCATGGTTTAAGCCCAGTTCCAGTAGCTCGGCGACTTCAGCACTCACTTCAGCTTCCAGAAACTTTTCCATTGCCTCATCTACATAGCTACGGTACTGAAAAACCTCATCCACCGTGGGCCGGCTTAAGTTACCCCGGTCGGTTCGGATGACCCTTGCCCCTACATTTTCATAATAGCTGTTAAATACATAATTGTAATTCTCATTAAAAGCTTCGTAACCTGCAGCACGCGGGATCAGGATGAAGGTCTCGAAAAACCACGTAGTATGGCCGAGATGCCATTTCGGTGGACTCACATCAACCACAGGCTGTACCACGTAGTCTTCTTTTTCCAGTTTTGAACAGATCAGCAAGCTATGCTTCCTGACTGCGGAGTATTGCTCCCAGAATGACATATTAATTTTTATTTAGATGGTAAGTTAAGTCTGTTATAGATTCGATGTGCAAACTCTGTGCCTGTTCTCTCCGCATCATCAGGGCATACGCATTATTAAAGCCGATAGGTTTCAGCCATTTCATCTGATATTTCCGGCCGAATTCCCTGCTCACATAGTGGTACACTTCTCCGGTATTGCCGTTCAGGCGTTTAATGGTTTCTTCCCCAGGCTGCAGCAGCACCAGAAATCCGGTTCCCGTATATTCGGGATAAAAATCAATCTGGTGGTTGTTCAGTGCATCGAAGCATATTTTCGTTCCTCCAAGACCTGTTTTTGTCTCTACATCCAAATTGGAATTCCCCCTGATCAGAATTTTATACAGCTGTACGAGGATATATTGTTCGCCAAAAATCTTTGAGCCGATGCGGATCTTTTCCCTCCCAGCCGGAAGATATGGACGGTACAAACCCCGCGAGACCATGAAATCCATGGCCACCTTTTCCGGACTCTCCTTCAGCTGGTCCACCTTGTAATTCAATGCAGTCATGGTAGAATCGTTGATCTGTCCTGACAGTTGGTTTAGGATACCCTCCAGTTCCGGATGGGCATCCAACACATCTTGCCTAACCACGGGTGCGGCGTAATAAGGCGGAAAGATATGTCGGTCGTCCTTAAGTGTAACCAGGTCATACGCTTTTAAACGCCCATCCGTACTGTAACCGCTGATGACATCGAGTTTTCGCTCGAAAGCAGCTTTATACATGACCGCATCGCTGATGACCACCGTTTCAATCCCCAGCCGGTAAATCTTTTTCAAGCCCAGGTACCCATCTTCACGCCCCATAAATTCAGGTGTAAATCCACCCAGCATCCTCCCCCCAATCTGCGTAGGCAACAAATAGAAGGAACTCAGGCTAACTAGCAGAAAAGGCAAAATGACATAGGTTAACCGGATACTTTTCAAATTGATTTGCTGTACCCGGGAGAGCAAAAAATCGAGAAGGATGGCCAGTAATGCTGCTGGAATTGCACCGGCAAGGATCATATTTGAATTGTTCAAGGCAATGCCTCCGAAAATAAATTCTCCCAGTCCTCCTGCCGCAATGTACGCGGCCAGCGTGGCCACCCCAACGTTAATCACCGCGGCAGTCCTGATTCCAGCCATCAAAACAGGGAAAGCAAGGGGAAATTCTACCCTTGTGAGTATTTGCCATTTGCTCATGCCCATCCCTCTTGCGGCATCAACCACTGCCGGATTAACCTCGGTAATACCGGTAAATGTATTTCTGATGATGGGCAACAGGGCATATAGAAAAAGTGCAAGAATTGCAGGCTTCGGCCCGATGCCGAGAAAGGGGATCATTACACCCAGCAGGGCAATACTGGGGATAGTTTGTAAGATACCAGCAAACCCAAGTACCCAGGCAGATAATTTTTTCCTTCGGGCAATAAGGATGCCTGCCGGAACAGCAATAATCAGTGCCAGGATTAAGGAAATTAAGGTTAAGCCGACATGTGCCCAGGTCTGGCTCCACAGTTTATCAGATTGCTGGCTGACGAATGTCCAGAAACTTTGTGTCTGCTCCATTTAAATACTTTTGAGTGTATTATTGCCACCTTTAGGGGAATTTCCTGCCACAGAACCAGGACTGCCGACAGGCCTGTTCAGCTTACTTTTGTAACTGCCGAAGGCCCGCATCAGGTTTTCCAGTGCTTCAGGATCGGTACCCTGTGGATGTTGCAACAACTGGTCCATGCTGTCCCATACCGAAAGGTGCCCCAGGTTCTCTGTGGTATCACCACTTTGTACACCGGTAGGTATATTTTCCACCGTTAAGTCAGCAAAAACTTCATTCAGCTTTACAGACTTCAGTTCCAGCTGTAGACGTTGTTCCTTAAAAAATTCCGCTACAAAATGATTTTCAGGATGAAAGAGCAGCTCTTCGGGTGTTCCGATCTGTTTAATTTCACCATGGTCCATGAGACAGATCCTATCTCCCATTTCAAAGGCCTCCTGCACATCATGTGTAACCATAATGATCGTTTTTTTCAACAGTTCATCCATCTGCCGGAATTCTTTACGGATAGCTGCCCGGGTGATGTTATCCAGTGCCCCAAAAGGTTCGTCCATGAGCAATAAGGGTGGATTAACCATTAATGACCTGATTACACCTACCCGCTGTTGCTGCCCCCCACTTAAAGCAGAAGGATACTGGTCGGACAGTTCCGGATCAAGATTTAGCTTTTCAAATAATTCTGCCGATCTTTTTTCAATCTCCGCATGCCCCCACTTCAGCAGCCGCGGAACGATAGCCACATTTTCTGCAACGGTATAATGGGGGAACAGACCATGGTGCTGTAATACATAACCAATTCCCCGTCTCAATTCTTCTGGTCGCTGTTTACTGCTATCTTGTCCATTGAGATACACCCTTCCGGAATCAGGTTCTGTTAACCTGTTGATCATCCTTAAAGTCGTTGTCTTTCCACAACCACTGGTTCCCAGCAAAATAAGGTTCTCGCCTTGTTCCACTTCAAAGCTGATGTCATTCACCGCAATGGAGCTTCCGAACTTCTTGATCAGGTTTTCTACTTTAATCATTTAGGCAATAGACATGAATAAATTATTGAGTGACTCCGCATAAAGCGGATGGGCAAAAATGGCAAATCTTATTTCTTCAAACGTCACCTTGCCCATCATGGCCATCTGAAGCACAGTCATAATTTCTCCTCCCTGCTCGCCAATGATCGTGGCACCGAGTATTTGTTTACTTTTTTTATCCACCACGGCTTTCATAAAACCCCTGGTCTCTGCCGTTTCAATGGCACGTGCAACATTTTTCATCGGAATTTTTGCGACCAGGTAATCGATTCCCTGTTCTTTAGCTTCCGTTTCTGTGATCCCTATTCGTCCCACCTGGGGGTCAGTAAAAATACAATAAGGCACCATTCTGCCTTTGGTGCTCAATGTCGTGTTTTCAATGATATTATTGGTCACCACGATATGATCATTGTATGAAATATGTGTAAATGCAGGCCCACCTTTCACATCTCCGAGAGCATAAACATTTTTAGCCGTGGTTTCCAGAAATTCATTCACTGTGATGTGTCCCTCATCATCACATTTGATAGTGGTATTTTCAAGTCCCAGGGCAACCGTCTGTGGTTTTCTGCCCAGGGCGAGCAGGACATGACTGCAATGGTGTTTAACCGTCTTTCCTTTTTCAATAACTGTTACCTCAATTTCGCCGTTTGCCTGCTGACTGAATTTCTTTGCTTCCGCCGCTGTAAAGATTTCAATACCATCTTCCCTGAAGATTTCTGTCATCACTTCACAGACATCATCGTCTTCTCTTGGCATCAGGTGTGGTCCGCGTTCCAACAGTGTTACTTTTGAGCCAAAACGGGCGAACATCTGTGCAAATTCAAGACCAATATATCCCCCGCCGACAATCACGAGGTGTTCAGGAATTTCTTTTAATTCAAGAATCGTTGTCGAGGTTAAATAGTCAATTTCAGTGATGCCTTCAATCTCAGGAATTAAGGGACTTGCACCAGTATTGATAAAAATACGTTTAGCTGAATAATTCTCAAAGCTTCCATCTTTACCATTCACATAGAGGGTATTGTCGTTAACAAACTTTGCTTCCCCATAAACGAGGGTAAGGTTTTCTGTTTTCTCCACTCCGGCCGTAGCTCCTTCACGGAATTGTGTAACGATCTCCGTTTTACGGGCCATAATGGTCTTGAAATTCACTTCAAAGGAAGGAATCTCTATTCCCAGCTCCTCACTTCGTCCTGCCAGCCAGGCCATACGCGCGGAGGCAACCATTGCTTTTGTCGGGGTACAACCGTCGTTTATACAGGTACCACCCACTACTCTTTTTTCAATAAGGGCCGTTTTCAAACCTGACATCGCCAGTTTTTTTGCCAGTGGTACGCCTGCCTGACCTGCACCAATTACAATTGCATCAAATTCTTTCATTTTATCCAGTAATTTCTACACCTTTCCAGAAGGCTACATGATTTTTAATTTCTTTAGCTGCTGCTTTGGGCTCAGGGTAATACCATGCGGCATCAGCATTCTCTTTCCCCTTTACAGTGATAGAATAATATGATGCCAAACCTTTCCATGGACAGATTGTCTGTTTTTCAGAAGGACTGAAATAGACTTTGTTTAAAGAGTGCTCAGGGAAGTAGTGGTTATTTTCCACGACTATGGTTTCATCGCTTTCGGCAAGCACTTCTCCGTTGTAAATTGCTTTCATGTGATCTAATTATTCAGGTAAATCCCGGGGGACAATGCAACAATAACAATCGGAAAGTCAAAACGGATATTTTTTTTTTAAAGAATGTGCTTTTTTTAGAAAAAAGACGGAGAGAATATCAAATTATGACTGCAACAAGGTTATTATCCGGCGGCATCAGAAAAAACAAATGAGCTCCTATACCATAAAACCCGTTACAACATACCTTAGCAGATTCATTGTAACGGGCAGTTGATTGGCATGAATTAATGATGTTTTCAGAACAGGTTTTTATTCCTGAGCAGGACTAATCTGGTCGAGTGGTCTTCTGTTGACAGCAGTCCCTTGTTTATACTTGCTTGGTGAAATCCCAGTTACCGATTTAAACTGGGTAGAGAGATGGGCACTGCTGCTATATCCCATTTTAAAGGCAATTTCATTAAGGTTAAGCTCTCCATATTCCAGCAGTTCCTTCACCTTTTCAATCTTTTGCTGAATGACATATTTTTCAATAGTAATCCCTTCTGCATCTGAAAATAACCGGCTCAGGTAACTATACTCCTTATTCAGCTGATCTGCAATAACACTCATTAAACTCTGTTTCAGCGTATTCAGGTCAGAATAATGCACCAGGTTAATCACGCTGGTTTTGACTTGTTCCACCAGCTTATCTTTTTCCCTGTCAATCAGCTCAAAACCCAATACCTCAAAAGCAGAGGATATGTCCTGGAGTTGATGCTGATCAGGATCGGGATGGATTTTTACGGTACCCAGTGAGATTTCATCGGTCACAAAGCCCAGATTGCCCAATTGCTGTTTCACGATGAGAATACAGCGGTCGCATACCATATTTTTTACATAAAGCTGCATGATCAGATCCGTTCTGCCTTGTAACCGGCTTTAGCCAGCGCATCTACAATCTGTTCGCTTAATGAAGCGGTATCGCCTTCTGCGGTCAGGACTTTATCGGCCACCAGGGTATCAACTTCCCATTTCTTCAAACCGGTTAAACCTTCTAAATGTGGTGTTACGGTAGCAATACATGCACCGCACTTGATATTCGTTTTAAATTTTAATGTTTGCATTTGTATCATTTTAAATTATTCTTTCCTTCAGGCGATCCGATCACCGCAATGGATTCCGGCGATACCGGAATACAAGTATACCGGATTAGCTGATTTTTTTCCATTTCAGACGTAAACTGTTACTTACCACAGACACAGAGCTCAAAGCCATTGCCGCTCCGGCAATCATGGGATTCAACAGGAATCCGTTCACCGGGTAAAGTATTCCTGCCGCCAGTGGTATCCCGATCAGGTTATAAATAAAAGCCCAGAACAGGTTTTGCCTGATCGTATTCACCGTCCACTTCGACAATTGCAATGCTTTGGAAACCTGCTGCAGGTCGGACGATATCAGGGTAATCCCCGCCACATCAATAGCAATATCCGAACCCTTACCCATTGCAATAGAAACATCAGCTTGTGCCAGCGCAAGACTATCATTGATTCCGTCTCCTATCATCGCCACCGTTTTTTTGCCGGCCTGCAGATTTTTAATAAACGCCGCTTTATCTTCAGGAAGTACTTCCGCTTTGTAATTTTTTATGCCCGCCTGCTTCGCAATTGCCGCCGCAGTAAAGGCATTATCTCCCGTTAACATATAGACCTCAACCCCCTGTTTTTCCAGTGCAGCAACTGCCGCTGCAGAGCCACTTTTGATCTCATCTGCAATGGCTGCGACAGCAAATATTTCTTTCTCCGAGCCGAAACAGATCACGGTTTTTGCCTCCTCCTGTTTTTGTTCCATAAAAGCGGATAATTCGGCGCATAACTTCAGGTTATGAGCTGACATCAGTTTCATATTACCCGCATAATAGCTTATCCCATCAATAGAAGCAGCAAGACCTCCACCTGTAACACTTTCAAAATCAGATACATTCAAAGATTCACTATTGTTATACTTTAGATAAGAAACTACCGCTTCAGCCAATGGGTGTTCTGATCGCTGTTCCATTGACATCAAGATACCCGATAAATAACTGAGATTTTTCTGCGCATTTTCAGACCATAAAAGATCAGTGACCACAGGTTTCCCCTGGGTAATCGTACCTGTCTTATCGAGCACAACCACATTCACTTGATGGCCGGATTCCAGGGCTTCTGCATCTTTGATCAATATACCGTTTTCAGCACCTTTTCCTATACCCACCATAATAGCTGTTGGGGTAGCCAGGCCAAGTGCACAGGGACAGGCAATGACCAGCACAGTAACCATGGCCAGCAAGCCCTGACTCAGTTTGTATTCCCCTCCGAAAAGCAACCATATGCCAAGGGTAAGTACAGCAATGAACAGCACCACCGGAACAAATATTGCAGCAATTTTATCTACCAGCTTTTGGACAGGCGCTTTAGAACCCTGAGCTTCCTGAACCTGCTGGATGATCCTGGCCAACAGGGTAGCCCCACCAACTTTCTCTGCCCTGAATTTGAAACTTCCCTTCTGATTGATGGTTCCGGAAAACACCTTTTGTCCCGGTCCTTTTGCAACCGCAACAGGCTCCCCGCTGAGCATACTTTCATCGACATATGACTGTCCCTCATCAATCTCACCATCAACAGGTATTCTTTCCCCGGAACGTACCAGCAGGCGGTCGCCGACCTGCACATCGGCAATAGTAATCTCACGCTCTCCGCTTTCAGTTATCAGCATAACAGTTTTTGGCTGCAGCCCAATCAGTTTTTTTATGGCGGAAGAGGTATTTGACTTGGCATTTTCCTCCAGTAATTTTCCCAGCATGATGAAAACAATCACCACCGCTGATGCTTCATAATATACATGGGGATGGAGGCCTTTACTGTGCCAGAACTCAGGATAAAAAGTATTGAACAAACTGAATAAAAAAGCAATTCCCGTACTCAGGGCCACCAGGCTATCCATATTTGCACGGCCATGTCTGGCCTGCCTGAATGCATTGATGAAGAAGTTTTTACCAAATACAAAAAGCACCGGAACAGTTAAAGCCAGCATATAATAATTGGCATAAGGCATATCCATAAAGAACATTCCTATCACCACCACCGGCAAGGTCAGTACTGATGCTAATACCATTCTCTTTTTCAAAGCCTTGTAATGACTTCCCTGAACCATTTCCTGCTGCTCTTTCCCGTTCACTTCATCGAGAATAAGGTCGTATCCGGCAGATTGCAGGGCCAGCTGAAACTGCTGGGGTTGTATCTTTCCAGGTTCAAAAATCACTTTGACCTGTTGTGTGGCATAATTTACTTCGGCACTTTCTATTCCCTGCTGTACGCCAAGAACGGCCTGTACACTGGAAGCACATCCTGCACAGGACATCCCTAAAACGGGGAGGGTAATGGTTTGAAGTTTCTGTGTAGCTGACATAACGTTTATTTCTTCCCCAAAGATAACCTATACCCCGCCCAAAGATTTACATGATTTTGTGATAAAATTCTATAATTCCGGGACAAAATCAGCCCATGAAAAATACCTTTCAAACATTTTCCCTTCCTGCTGGTTTTAGGCGGTATGAAAGCATTCAATATTAAGATCGGTTATGGTGACAATGAAGTCACCCTCACTATCCTTCCGACCGAAGAAGGCTATTACAAAGTGATTTATTATGGCGGGATATTAGGTGCCGTACGCCAGGATAAACAGCTGGAAAACTGGGAACAGGTACCTGATGAAGAGGTCATTGCAGGCGACTTGCCCCTGTATAAGCATGACCTAACGGCTGATCGCCTGGATGTGGTCCTTGATGAAAATACTGTACATCGTATCGGAGAAGAAATACTTGGAGAGCACCATGGATAGTGAAAAGCAATAAAATGCCCCCTTTGCAGGCTGCAAAAGGGGCTTAAAACAGCCCAAAGGCTGCATTTATTCTAATGTAATTTATTTCGACATGCTTAAATCTACCGCACCTCTTACTTCAGTAGAAATCTCTCCGAAAGAAGCATTTCCAGGTTCATTCTGGGCAGTATATACTTTAACAAAATCAATGGTGTTCAGGACAACCTGTTTACCATTTTTATTCACTGCCCAGTCAATATCAAATGAATTGAAACCGTTTGTAGCATAATCATCTCCGGTGGACAGGTTATCGGCATAACCCCATGACAATGCCGCTGATGTACCGGAAGCGAAAGTAGACCTTACGCGGGTTCCTGTAAATGAAATGCTGTCCTGATTTGCAGCGAATAATGGATAGTAATTATGGGTATGCCATCTGTTTATCGGCACTACACCATTTTTTCCCTGATTATCCTTCCATGGTACATCCAGAGTACCCTTCGGATTATAATAGGTAATCCTGTAATTTTTAATTGTTGTAGGCGCGTTATACTCGCTTCCGGCAAGTTCATACCATTCATCATCCGGCAAACCGTTGCCATTATTATCCTGGCTGACCATTACCGTCCCAGGTTCAGACCATCCTGGAATAGGATTGCCATGGATCCCAAGATCCGCCCCCGGCTTGTTAACTATAGAGTGGTCAAAACCGAAAACGATAAAACCTCCGAAGCTTCCTAAAGATACGAGCTTGTTAATGCCGCCAACAATCGCCTGTGCAGCTTCAGGACTTCCAACATTTATTTCATTGATAAACTGTGCGGGAGCCGGTTGATAGTCGAATACCTTGCTGATAAACTTACTGCTTGTTGGCGTTACGGGGATAATAGGGGCAACACCAATGCTTCCGATTGCCGGACGGATACCGTTGTCTTTGTTACACCCTGTGAACAGGACAGCACTACTTAGTGCAATGAGGAGTGAAGCGCTTAATTTAATTTGTGGTAACAATTGTAACTTGCTTTTTTGTACGAATCTTAACATGCGGTGATTTAAAATATAAGTTTGTGTGTAATTGAATATAGAAGGTGCTGATTAATAAAAGAAAGCAAAATGACCTGGGATATCCCCGGTTTCTAATTTATATTTCATCTTTCCAGAGGAGTTGAAGCAATATAACCATCCCGGCGAGGAATAATCGGTCGCATCAGCAAGGAATACATCTTTGGTATATGGGTTAATTGTGATCCCATATGGAGCCATGATTGAACTCTCCGTGCCGTCTGTTATATACTTACGATCGGTTAACACCTCATCCTTTATGTTCAGAACCCCAAAAGTCAAATCAGATTTGCCCGTAGTATAGTTATAAGAAGAACCATAGAAATAGGCATAATCATCATCAATTACAAAATCACTTACAACCAGGTCAAATGATTTTTTAACCACATCTGTTTGTGTGTTGATCACATAAAGCTTAGGAGTAATATCTGCATAGTTACCTCTTGCAGTAACATACAGATCACCATATTTATCCAGTTTCATGAGATGAAGATTAATATCTACGTCGATATTTTTCAGGAAAGTGAAGCTGTTTAAATTGATTACAGACACCGTTCTCTCGTAATCGGGGCTGCTGTATCCACCTGAATTTGCGACGTACAGCTTATCCCCTACTACAGCCATCTGTTCTGGCTGTCGCCCTACATTTATTCTTTGTATTTCATTAAGGCCAGCCGTATCAATTTCTGCGACAATACCGTTAGCCACAGATTCACCAACCCCTCCAAGGTAAGCACTTACATATCCTTTTCCATTATGGAAAGTAATATAACGACAGTTTGTGATATTGATCTGTGAAATACGTTTACCGGTTTTAACATCCATGACTTCAACCTTGTTGGAAGCATTTACTACAACGTATAGCTTAGAGCCATACACGGCGACATCATTGGCGACATCCCCAAGACCATTGACCACTTCCGGATTTGCGGTATTATAAATATTTTTACGGTATACCCCTGCGCGGAAGTCCAGGTAATCTACTGAAGCCTTATTTGAATTCATATTGCCCTCATTGGCGACAAAAAGTCCTTTAATCACGCTTGACGGGTCTGCGGTAAGTTCCTGCTTTTGCTCTGGTACAGGAGCTTCATCCTTTCGGCAGGATACAATGGAGGCTGACACTAAAAGAGCCAGCAATAAACGGTTAAAATTGTTTGTTTTCATTTTTTAAAGTGTATAAGATAGCGTGAAACGATAAGAACGCTCTGGCATCGGGAAATTCCTGATGATGTCGTTGTACTGATTAAAGAGGTTATTGATTTCTGCCGAAAGCCGGAAGCTGTTCCTGTTAATTTTCTGGGTGTAATGCAATGCAATATCATGGGTATACCATGGCTGGAGGTGGTTATAAACGTTATTAGCACTTTGATCGTAGCGCTCGCCGGCATAAATAAAACTATAATTCATTGTAAAATCTCTCCAGCTTGCCCCCGTCATGAAAGAGCCGCTATGTACAGGGATATAAGGGATCTGATTTCTATAGTTCAAATTCTCATTCGTTACATTCAACGCCTGCTGATACGTATAATTGATTCCTGTAGTTAATCCAACTGCATCAGACAGTTGCCATACGGTTTGCACATTGATATCGAGTCCCTTAATTTCTACCAGACCTATATTTTGCATACTCCACCTGAAAAGATTGGCACCAGGTACAGCCACAATCTTATCTTTAACCTTATTGAAATAACCATCAGCCTGTACCGAGATCTGTCTAAGCAGCTGCTCTTCGAATACTTTGATATAAGTTATACCAAAATCGTACTGATTCGTGTATTCTGGTCTCAGAATCGTATTTCCTATCCCGGTATAATACAGATCATTAAAGGTCGGCATTCTGAAAATATCTTTATAAAAAGCGCGCAGTCTCAGCTCCTTTAAGGCGAAAGGCTGCCAGGAAACCATTATAGTGGGGGTTAATTCCCTTTTATTCCTGGCAGCATAGTTTTGTTTGACCTGATCATTTACATAGGTTCCCAACAGGTTCGCCTGGATATCCAGACGTTCAAAATGAAACTGTGTGGCCAGTACTCCAAAAAAAGTATTTCTCGTGGGATAAGAAAATCTATCCAGGTTGGCATCTAAAGTATTGCGCTGATAATCTGTCGAGAAAACCATATCCCAAAAGCCATTGATTGTATACTTATTGCTTAGCGTAACATATAATTCCCTTTGCTTAAATACATTACGCAATGCCCCTGTGGTTTTAATAAAATCGGGATCCAGGTATTCGGAATAATCATCGGCATATTTAACCGCGGCCATGATGTTGTACCTTCCTTTTTCCTTCTTATAAGTCGACTGAAGAAATAAGTTCCTATTCCACAATCGCTGGCTAAAGCTATACCTGTTAGATACAATGGCACCAGGGAGTCCCTGTTCATCGTTATAATAGTATACTTTTGCTGTCCAGACACTACTATCTGCAAATACTCCATGCAATGCCCCTTCCAACCTGATGCTTTCGATATCGGCATTGGTTCTTACCACTGTAGTATCATAAATACCATTGGTATCCCTGAATTTGTAACGGCCATGGGAATTTTTATATTCCGTACTAAAAGAGGCATTCAGCCGGTTATTAATTTTCCGCTGCCAGAGTACCGAAGGATTAAGGAGTCCGAAAGAACCCGTTTTAAAAGCAACCCTGATATGGTTATGCTCGCCTTTTTCAAAAGAAGGCTGTTTTGCATTCAGATACAAGGAACTTCCTGAAGCAAAACCTTTTGCAGACTGAAAGATTTGACTTTTTTGTCCGTTATACAATTCTATTTCTTCAATATTATCCAAGGAAAATTTACCAAGATCTACCTGTCCATTTTGCGCATTTCCCAGCTGTACCCCATCATAAAATACAGCTGTATGGTTGGTTCCCATACTTCTTACATTGATCGTTTTCAGTCCGCCAATCCCTCCATAATCTTTTAACTGTACGCCGGAGAAAAAGCGTATCGCATCGGCCACAGAGAGACTGTTTACCCTCTCCAGTTCTTTACCCGACAGGATTTGTAAAGGAGTAGCCGAAAGCTGACGCCGGCTCAGTTTGATAATCCTGATTTCCACCTCTTTCAACTCCTGTGCCTTCGTCAGCGAGTCTGTCTGAGCAGATATAGAAAAGGGCATGGCGACCCCAAGCCACACTGCAGCTGGAAATATATAATAATTGAAAATGCCATTAAAGGCAAATTTGCGTCTTATCATCTTTGTTGTGAGGGTTACCCACAGCAAACAGCAGATCAAGGAAATGATTACGTCAATAAATAGCACTCACTCCTAGCTTCAATCCCCGAAAGCTATGAAATATTAGGCTAGAGGCAGGTCTTCTGACTTACTCCCGGAGATCCTGCCTTCACTTTTTCTCAAAAATTGGCTTGACTTGAATTCCGTTATGGAGCTTACAGCTGCGGGACAGTTACGGATTTTCACCGTATTCCCTTTTAATCCTGATAGAAATTAGGTCCATCAGGAACCAAAAGCAATGCAAAGTTATCAATTTTATCCTGATCACAATATTTTCTATGCGTTATATGATATTCCTGAATTGTTTAACTATGGATATTGCACCACAAAGCTATTCAGCACGTGGGTTAATCGTTCAATCACCATTCAAATAAAAGGAAAAATCGCTTGTAACCTGAGATGAAACCGCAGTTAAACTTCCTTCATCAATTTAACTTTATACTTATCCAGCATTTCAGCCTCCTCCTTTGGCAAAACAGGGTATTGGAGTTGAAGACCGGCAAATGCCTGCTCAATAACCTGACTAATGACCAGCCGGGCATACCATTTTTTATCGGCCGGAATGATGTACCAGGGTGCTTTCTCAGTTGAGGTTTCATTGATCGCCTCTTCGTAAGCGGTCATGTATTGTGGAAACAACTCCCTCTCGGTAAGATCTGCCGCAGAAAACTTCCAGTTTTTAGCAGGGTCATTGATCCTGTCCAGAAACCTGGCTTTCTGTTTATCTTCAGAAACATACAGGAAGAATTTAAGGATAATGGTTCCGTTATCTGTCAAGTGTTTCTCGAAATTACGGATGCTTTCATACCTGCTGTCCCAGAAGGACGGTCCAATATCCTTCACTTTATTATATCCTGGAATCCTTTCATTCAGCACATATTCAGGATGTACTTTACAAACAAGCACATTCTCGTAATGCGACCGGTTGTGGATCCCTATCCTGCCTCTCTGGGGCAATGCCAGATAATGCCTCCATAGAAAATCATGTGCATACTCATTTGAGGTTGGTGTTTTGAAACTAAATACCTGGCAACCCTGGGGATTTAACCCAGACATCACATGCGAAATGGCACTGTCCTTTCCTCCGGCATCCATTGCCTGGAATAAAATCAGCAGTGAATGTGCATTTTCAGCATATAAGGTCTCCTGGTAACTGCTTAGTTTCTGCTTGATTTCCTGAAGAGCGAGCTTCCCCTCTTCTTTCTTTAAATCACCATGGTATCCCGTACTAAAATCTTTAAGCTTTACTTTTCCACCTGGTGTTGCCCTGTATTGCGTTGTTTCTTTTTTCATATAGGATAAGGTATTTTTTCTGCCGCTGAAACTTTAGTGATTAATTTGCGTTAATTTGCAGTCTATTTTTTAACACGATTTTTGTACAAACTGTTTTACCTTACCTGATATCAACACATGTTTAGAGAAATTCATAATAAATACCTCCGTTATCTCTGCGTATTTATTTTTTGTATTATCATTTTCTTCTGCGCACTTCAAGTAAACTTCTTATGGCTGTTTGGATATTCTCCTTCCAACCGTGACATTCATATGCCCACGCTAAGAGTAGGATCCGAGTTGTATACTTCCGATGGAAAACTGATCGGCAGATATTATAAAGAGAACCGCACGCCAGTGGATTTTAAACAGATTTCACCAAGTGTCATCAATGCCCTGGTGGCCACCGAGGATGCCCGTTTTTACAGTCATATGGGAATTGATTTCCGTTCCTTGCTGTCCAGTGGTATATCTACCGCCACGGGAGATAAACGTGGGGGAAGTACAATTACCCAGCAGCTGGCAAAAAATCTGTACAGAACAAGGTACAATAAGTCTCAGGGACTGATCAAATATGTACCTGTAGCCCGTACCATCGTTTCAAAACTTAAGGAATGGATGACCGCAGTAAAACTGGAGTCCAACTATTCAAAAAATGAGATTATCACCATGTACCTGAATACCGTTTCCTTCGGGAATAATACTTACGGTATAAAAACAGCGGCAAGGATATATTTTGACAGAGAGACCGATTCACTTTCTGTTCCTGAATCAGCCTTGCTGGTCGGTATGCTGAAAGGAACGACAACCTACAATCCTATCCGCAATCCGGAAAGAGCATTGGAACGACGTAATGTTGCCTTGTCCCAAATGAGTAAATATGGGTATATCAGCTCAGCAGAGATGATTACGTATAAAAACACCCCACTGAACCTCAGGGAAGGAAGGGTGGATGAAGGCAGCGATGGCGATTCCTATTTAAGGGCCGCCGTTTCCAGATACCTGGAAAAATGGTGTGAGAAAAATGGATACGACCTCTATACAGATGGTTTGAAGATTTACACTACGATTGATTCAAAACTGCAGAAATATGCTGAAGAGGCAGTAGCGGAACAAATGAAGATTATCCAGAAGCGTTTCTATAATGTCTGGGGCAATGAAGACCCATGGCAGGACTCAGAACGCAAGAAAGTAGATTACCCGGATCGTGCCATGCGCAACCTGCCGGTATATGCAATGCTGAAGAAAAAATACCCCAATGATCCGGATTCCGTTACGGCATATTTCAATAAGAAGAAAAAGATGAAGATTTTTTCGTGGAAAGGTGACCGGGATACCTTGTTTTCAACGATGGACTCTATCCGTTATTATGGTAAGATCATGAATACGGGTATGATGACCCTGGATCCCTTTAATGGAAAAATTAAAGTCTGGGTGGGCGGTATTGATCATAAATTCTTCAAATATGACCACGTTAACCAGGCTAAACGCCAGGCAGGTTCCACTTTTAAGCCTTTCGCTTATCTCGCGGCATTCGAAAGTGGGATGAGCCCTTGTGATACCTTTACCGATAAACCTGTACGCATCAAGTATGAGGAAAACGGGAAGACAGAATACTGGGAGCCAAGAAATGCAGATTGGAACACCACTTACAGGGAAATGTCGCTTCGTGCTGCTATGGGAAAATCGGTTAATACGGTCACTGCACAAGTGACAGAAAAGGTAGGATGGGATAATGTAGTGAAATGGGCACATGAATGTGGTATTGATAGCCATTTGCAGTCGGTGCCTTCAGTGAGCCTGGGTCCAAATGATGTGTCTGTTTTTGAAATGGTGAGGGCCTATGGCACTTTCCTTAATCAGGGGGTAAGAACAGATCCGATCCTCGTGGAGAAAGTCACGGACCAGGATGACAACGTAATTGAAGATTTTGTAGCCAAGACAAAAAGGGTACTTTCTGAAGAGATCGCCTGGTTAATGTTATACATGTTTAGGGGAGGAATGGAAGAACCTGGAGGAACATCAAGGGCCTTATGGGAATGGGACTTATGGAAGAAGAACAATCAGATTGGTGGAAAGACAGGCACCTCATCAGATTATGTGGATGCCTGGTACATGGGTATCACCAAAGATCTGGTTACAGGGGTCTGGGTGGGCTGCGATGAGCGTTCTGCACACTTTAACAATGGAGAAACCGGCGAAGGATCACGTACTGCCCTTCCCATCTTTGCTAAATTTATGGAGAAGGTTTACCATGATGAAAGTACAGGTTATACTTACGGGCCTTTTCCAAAGGCAACAGTACCTATTACCAGGAGTATCAACTGCCCTACCCCGGTATATGTAGCAGATACTACTGAAACGGACAGCCTGGCAACCGATTCCCTTGCCATAGATAGCACGGATGTTTCGCCACAACCAGTGATTCAGGAAGAAGTGAAAAAAGCCGAGGAGAAAAAACCAGCCGAGACACCTAAGCAACTGGCCCCTGCTCCTTTGACCAGAAAGGAAGAACGCGAACTGCGGAGGAAGCAAAAACAGGAAGAAAAGGAACGGAAGAAAAAGGAGAATAATACGAAATAAAAATCCTCCTGTAGCGCGGAAAAACCTAGGTAAATAAGGGTTTATATTGGTAAAAAGCCCTTGAAATGAATTGCCCCCAAAAGTTAGATACGATTTGGGGGCTTTTTTATTCATCAAATTTTCAACCACTCCATTCCAGCAGTCTCCCCTGTTTTGATGACAATGATCTGATGGTGTTTAATCTTCTTCCTCTTCCAAATAGATGTCATGGACCAGGAACTTCACCTGTTTCAACGGCTCCAGCAATTCATAGATGTCGTCAGAACCAATCGGATAGATCGTCTCGTCTGAATCGGGGATCTCGGAATCCGGGATGAGTTCAAAAAATTTCACTGGCAAATCACTTTCCAGTTCCACCAGCTTGATATATTTTACCCCATTATCTTTCCAGTTCTCCAGAATTTCGGCATTAAACTGATGGTAAGGGTTGCTATTTTCTTGTTGCATAGGGCGAAGTTAATGTTTAATCTGGCTAATCGATTTTGGTAATGGCTACTTTCCCGACACTGATCCCTTTTGATATTTGCGGATCTCCCTTGTAAGCAACCTTTGCTTCCCCGAAAGAAGTTACCTTGAGCTGATCAGAGACATTTAATTTTAACTTCGCTTCTCCATAGAGCGTAGCCCTGGTAATTTTGTTATTGATCTGAACGGCATTGATCTCGCTCGCCCCATAGGCGGTAAATTTCTGTTCTGTAATTTCTCCCGACTTTAATTCGAGGGAACTTTCCCCATAAATAGTGGTACGCATCTCTTTTAACTTCAGTTCATCAAAATAAATGGTTGAGGCACCATAAACGGTCAACCCAAAACTATCTTGCTCCAGCTTACTTTTCAATGAGATCGTTTCCTCTCCACGTACCGAAAGATCTTCCAGGGTTTTATACGTAATGGCAAGGGTCAGCACCGTACCGGTATAGAGCGATTTTTTGGTCTTCTGTCCTTTTTCTTTCTTTTCATTACCGGTAATCTCCTTCGCTCCTTCCAGATAAACCCTCAGTACCCTGCCTTTGGATTCGATATGAACCTTACTCCTGTCTACTGTAGAATTTTGTATCGTCACCGTCTCCTGGTCCCCTTTCGTAAAAGTAACCTGCACATGCGGACTGACCGTTACTTTTTCAAATGGTTCTACTTTAACAAGCTCCTGGGCCATCAGGCTTTGTAAGCTGGTTAAAATGAATGCTGCAGTAAAAAGGATAGTTCTCTTCATCATATGATTTATAAGGTTAATAATTGACATGGCATATGGGTGTGTAGACATGATCTGAAAACTGGCAGCGCTCTGCCAGTTCCTGTAAAATGACAGTCCCCTTGAAAAATTCCCACAAAATAGTATTTTTATTTTACTAAAAACGAAGCTAAAGGCAGCATAAAAATGCCAATCGTCCTATTCTGGTGATTTTAACCTGCCCTTAAAGTTGAAAAGAACCTGAAACAAAGATATCCCTCCTGGTTTATTCGGGAATTTGTTCGACCAGCACTGCGGTGCCGGACCTGTCATAATAGGTGCAAGTCATCTGATAGAGGCATACAATCCATTTTTCAATACCAGTTTCTGCACAATGAGTACAGAAAGTATAATAATCCGTCTCCCCTTTCTGGTGGGCTTTCAGGTAACTATAGAATTTTGAACGGTCACTATCTCCTGCAATGAACAGCTTTTCATATTGAGGAGCTGATGCTGTCTGGAATACATCTTTGCCATAATAGGTGGTATGGCTATCTGACACCCAGGTTTCAAAAGCGACGACACCCATCTGCTTGATCTCCTGAATATATGCAGGAAAATCAGCACCAGATTTAACCTGCTGATGCGCCTGCTCAATTTCTGCTACGGTAAACATTTTTTGTGTATTAGCTATTAAAAAATCACCTCAAAAAGTCATACCTATTCCATGCAATGGAACAGGTATGACCCATTGTTATTTCCATACAAATGTAAAACAACTTTACCAATAGTGCTATAGGTAATCAACAGCAGCCCTTTCCTCTCAAATACCATCAGCAAACAATATGTATTTTTCAGCTATCCGCGGCAGAAGCCTTATATTTATCGGAGGAAGATTCGATTTCCCCTTCAAAGTGGATAAAATAGCTTTTGAAAGGAGATTCAATACATTAAATAAAGTAATGATGAGCACAACTAATTTTGACGAAATCATTCGTCGTTCCCTGGAACTGAGAAAAGAATACCATCAGCTGGAGGTTCAGCACCATGGTACCGAATGGACCGTAGAAGAAGATGCATTGGCCTACCTGACCGATGCAGGACTGGTTGGTAGAAACATTATGTCGCAACAGGGACGATGGCCTAAAGCAAATTCAGCATCCGAATTGGAACATAAACTTGGTGAAAACATCTGGTGGTTAATTGTACTGGCAGAAAGATCAGGTATTGACATTAAAGAAGCCATTGAAAATTTCCTCGGTAAAACCGAAAAATTAGTACACAAATCCTGATTTTCTAATTAAAGACGATAATGATATCAGTAAACCTGGACAGGGAAGACCCTGTCCAGGTTTACTGAGCTTGACCAAAAAAGTCTTTAAGGTTATTGACTCTCTACAGGTTCATTCCACCCGAAACTTCAATTCTCTGAGCATTCACCCATTTTGCATCGTCTGAACACAAGAAGGCAACTACACTTCCGATATCATCCGGCTGCCCGATACGGCCCAATGCAGTAATGCTACCGATATGTTCCTGCACCTGTTGGTTTTCTTTCAGTGCCCCGCCTCCAAAATCAGTTGCAATTGCCCCTGGAGCGACTACATTCACCCGTATTTTTCTGCCTCCAAGTTCCTTTGCCTGATACTTGGTCAGCGTTTCTATAGCCCCTTTCATCGCAGCATAAGCTGCATATCCCGGCATTGAAAACCTAGCCAGTCCCGTGGAGATGTTAACAATCCCACCACCATCGGCCAGCAATGGCAATGCTTTCTGCGTCAGGAAGAAAACACCTTTAAACTGAATGTTCATCAATGTATCAAACTGTTCTTCTGTAGTCTCAGCAAATAAACTATTGATTCCAATCCCAGCATTGTTAACCAGGTAATCAAAACTGTCCCTTCCGAATGTTTCGGCCAAAACAAACGATACCCGCTCAAAAAAGGCAGCAAAACTTTTTGTATTTCCTGCATCCAGTTGCAGAGCTACTGCCTGCTGCCCCAGCTGTTTAATAGCTGAGACCACTTCTTCAGCTTCTTCCTTTTGATTGTGATAAGTCAACAGTATCGCTACGCCTTTTTTGGCAAGGCTAATCGCCATATTTTTCCCGAGTCCCCGGCTTCCACCGGTAACCAATGCGATCTTATATTGTCCTTTTTCATTTGCTGTGAATTCCATCATGTTTTCTCTTTTCATATTGTCGTACAAATATGGGACAGAAAAGAACAAGGCAGTTTGCAAACATCAATCCATTGTTTGTAAAATTCAATCACAGCTCAGGAACGGAATGCAAGTGGGGAAAGAGAAGCTTCTTTCCTGAAGAAGTTGGAGAAATGGGCTACTTCCTCAAATCCCAGACAATAGGCTATTTCCGAAACACTCCAGTCTGTCTGCTTTAAAAGAATTTTAGCTTCCTGGATAATCCTGGAGCTGATGAGGGCAGTAGTGGTTTTTCCTGTATGCTCTTTGAGTATTTTATTCAGGTGATTGACATGAACAGATAGGGTCCCGGCATAATCTTTTGCAGTCCTCAACCTGAGCTTCTGATGTGGAGATTCAACAGGAAACTGTCTTTCCAATAATTCTATAAACAATGACGACACCCTTGCCGAAGCAGTATGCTTTGGATATAAAGCAGTTGCAGGCTGAAGTTTCTGCCCGTAATGGATAAGCTCCAGTACATAGTTCCGCAAGAGATCATATTTATAGACATAATCAGAAGACATTTCCTTCATCATCTTCTTAAATACGGCTGCAATTTCCATATGCTGTTCCTCAGAAATCTGGAAGATGGGATACCCACCGGCTTTAAAAATGGGAAGGTCGTCAGGAACGACACCACTCTTTGTCTGCGCAAGGAATTCGTCGGTAAAAATACAGAAAAACCCACCCTGATCCCTATCGTATGGAAGCCAGTGATAAGGAACTTTCGGACTCGCATATAACAGGCCATTCCTCTCAATTTCAATAACTTTATCAGCATATTCTGCCCTGTTGTGTCCGGCGATGAGACTAATTTTATAATATGCCCTTCTGTTATAGGGCATAATAGGTTTATCTCCGTGCCTGGCAATAAGCTCACCGACATCAAAAACATTGAAATGGCCTATTTCCTTGCTGATGTTTTCAGGAACCAATTCGGAAGTTTCCTTATAAAACTCTTCTACAGAAGTAACATTCATAATGTAATAGATTTGCAAAAATCAAATATACACAATTATGCGAACAGGGAATAACCTGGGGGTAAGCAACAGTAATCACCAACCAATAGCATAACACCACAGTCAGGATATCTTGATAGAATCAAAGAGCATAGGTTATTTTTTGCGCTACAAGCATTTCTGTAGTCGAAAAAATTGCACTAATACTCCATTCTTCATTCCAGGCTGATATCGGGATAATGATCGAGTATCTGCCTGATGTGGTAAAAAATGCGTATCACCCTGCAGTTTATTTTGTCTATGTGGTCGCTGGCAATGATGCTGGCCAGCATTGGAATTGCTTTTTCTGTAAAGGCCATACGGACAGTTCTGCCGTTCAGTCTTCTTTTCAGGGCATAATTCTGCTTATATAAGAAATTGAAATCATCAGCATTCAGCGCAAAGATCAGGTCTTCAGCAAAATGGCCGGGGTTCGTCATCACCTCCCCTACCAGCTGATGTGGGGCGATGTGGTATAAACCCGCAAGATCCACATCGATCATGACTTTCTGTCCCCTAACCACATAAATGCAATTCATAATCATTTCATCAGTGATCAATTTATCTTCTCCAATGCTCCCATTCATATTGGTCATCTTCTTTTTAAGAAACATATTCTTTATACACCTCCTGCGGTCAAGGCTTACTCAGGACATGATATTTAAAAACATCTTCACCTGATTCGAGATAGGACGATTAATGGTAATATGCTCAAAGTCCAGTCCGATGGTCAGGTCTACCCAGTCAGGGTTACAGGAACGCACCAGGCGTTCCTTCTGCATTCTTGTAAATCTGCTGACCAGTTTAAAGCGGCTGAGTGCCTGGCTCTCCATTTTAAACTCCTCAAAATAGACCAGACGGGTCAACTGCTGTCCACTATCAAAAAATAAACTTGGCATCTGTTTATAGAATTCAAGTGTCTTAATTAAATCGGAGCTCATGCCCACATGTAAACTCTTACGGTTCCTGTCAGTTACGATGTACACAAATTTTTTCATTGCTTTCAGCTTAAATGGTTACCACTAATTAAATTAGTATATATTTTGGTATAACAAATTAATATTACTAACTTTATTGGTACAATAATACTAACTATTTTAGTAAAAACAAATAATTATATAAAATATATTTTATGTCTAATATATCCGCTAATCTTAAATACCTGAGAAAGAAAAAAGGCCATACACAGCAACAATTTGCTGATTTAATGGGCATTAAACGATCATTGGTTGGTGCATATGAAGAGGACCGTGCCGAACCAAAATACGAATTACTAAAGAAAATAGCAGAATACTACGAATTGACCATGGATGAATTTATCAATGAAGTGATCAACGACAAGTGGAAACCGAAGTTAAAAAGCCAGGGTTCAAATCTCAGGATACTGAGCATCTCGGTAGATCAGGAGAATAATGAAAATATAGAAATGGTTCCGGTGAAGGCAAGTGCTGGTTACCTCAATGGATTTTCCGATCCGGAATATATCAGGGAGCTTCCAAAATTTCAATTGCCACTGCCCACCTTAAAACAAGGTACTTTCAGGGCTTTTGAAATTGTAGGTGATTCCATGTTGCCTATCCAGCCGGGAAGTGTGATCATAGGAGAATATATGGACAACTGGAATGATGTGAAAACTGGGGAGACCTATGTAGTTGTCAGTAAAAATGAAGGTGTAGTCTATAAGAGGGCTGGTAACCGTTTCAAAGAGAATAAGGATTTAAAGCTTGTATCTGACAATAAAATGTACGATCCTTACCTGGTACCTGCTGACGATATCCTTGAAATCTGGAGAGCCAAGGCCTATATCAGTTCAACCCTGCCCGATCCTACCCCAGAACCGACTATTGAAACGCTGACCAATATGATGTCGCAAATGCAGAAGTCATTGTCACAGCTCAATAAAAATTAACATAATTTTAACACTATGACTTTAAACTGTTTGTATCTTTTATCATCTATATCACCAAATAACAAAGAAATATGAAAAAGTTACTATTGACATTGGCCATTGTAGCAGCAGGACTTACTGCTACTTTCGCTCAGGACGGAGCTAAAGCAAAACTTACAGCAGAACAAAAAGCACAAAAAAATACGGATAAACTCCAGCAGGAATTATCCTTGACTGCAGATCAGAAACAGAAGATCTATGCAATAGAGCTCGACAAGGCAAAGAAAACTGAAGAATGGCACAAACAGTCGAAAGATGCCAGAAAAAATGCAAAGGCCCAGCATGATTCCTTTAAAAAAGAAACAGCTGCAAAGGTGGACAAAGTATTAAATGCCGAACAAAAGAAAAAACTGGATGCTTTCCAGGCAGAGAAAAAAGCAAAGAAGGACAAACATAAAGGACATAAAAAAGCAGATAAAGTATAACCGGAATAGGTTATACTTTTATAGCCGAGACCATAAGTACAGCGCAAAAAAAAGGGAGCCATAAGCTCCCCTTTTTTTTGTTATCTATTTCTATTTAACTGTATCAATTACTGCTTTGAAAGCTTCTGGATGATTCATAGCTAAGTCAGCTAAAACTTTACGGTTTAAACCGATGTTTTTGCCTGCTAATTTACCAATCAGCTGAGAGTAAGAAATACCATGTTGACGAGCTCCAGCGTTGATACGTTGAATCCATAATCCACGGAATTCTCTTTTCTTAACTTTACGGTCACGGTATGCATATTGCAAACCTTTTTCAACCGTATTTTTAGCTACAGTGAATACTTTACTTCTTGATCCCCAATAGCCTTTGGCTAAATTTAGGACTTTTTTCCTTCTTCTTCTCGAAGCTACTGCGTTTACCGAACGTGGCATAGTGTTGTTGTTTTTTGATAAACGGTGTTGCGTATTTCAGCAATCTTACTACCGGGTACCTGGTTAAAAATTAATTATTTACCGATTGCTAGCATACGTTTAACGTTGCCCATGTCAGCGGCAGACACCATACTAGTGTGGCCCAAATTACGCTTACGTTTAGTAGACATTTTTGTTAAAATGTGACTTTTGTATGCGTTTTTTCTTGCGATTTTACCTGTTCCAGTAAGCGAAAAACGCTTTTTAGCACTGGAATTGGTTTTCATTTTTGGCATAACCTGTTTTTATTTATGTAATTTATTTATTTTTTCACAACTTTTGGAGCCAGCGTTAAAAACATACGCTTACCTTCCAACTTAGGTAACAATTCAACCTTACCTATATCTTCCAGAGCCTGCGCAAACTTAAGTAAAAGGATCTCACCTTGTTCTTTATAAACAATTGCGCGACCTTTAAAGTGAACGTAAGCCCTTACTTTTTCTCCATTTTCCAGGAAACTCTGCGCATGTTTCAGCTTAAACTGAAAATCATGGTCATTCGTATTAGGCCCGAAACGGATCTCTTTAATTACTGTCTGCTTAGCGTTTGCCTTAATCTCTTTTTGCTTTTTCTTTTGTTCGTAAACAAACTTGCTATAATCGATTATTCTACAAACCGGAGGCACTGCATTTGGAGATATCTCCACAAGATCCAGTTCCAGTTCATCCGCAAGGGCTAAAGCTTTTGCCAAAGGATAAATCCCCGGTTCAACATTATCTCCAGCCAACCGGACTTCCTGAGCCCTGATAAACTGGTTAATATTATGTTCTGCTTCTTTTTTCTTAAAAGGAGGACGTGGTCCCCTATTAAATCCTGGTCTGCCTAATGCCAAATTTATATACTATTTAAACTGTTATTTCTTTAATTAATAATTCACTAAACGCTTCCAGCGTCATTTCGCCTAAATCTCCCTCTCCATGTTTCCGTACTGACAACTTGCCTTCCGCCATCTCTTTTTCACCGATTACCAGCATATAAGGAATCTTTTTCACTTCAGCGTCCCTGATTTTCCTTCCTATCTTTTCATCACGGAAATCAATCAAACCGCGAATATCGGAATTATTTAGTTCATCTGAAACTTTTTTAGCATATTCCTCATATTTTTCTGAGATCGGAAGAATGATAAATTGCTCAGGAGAAAGCCATAATGGGAAATTACCTGCACAATGCTCTATTAAAACAGCGACAAAGCGCTCCAATGAACCAAATGGTGCACGGTGGATCATTACCGGACGGTGTTTCAGATTGTCACTCCCCGTGTACTCCAATTCAAATCTCTCCGGCAAATTGTAATCCACCTGGATAGTTCCCAACTGCCATTTCCTTCCTAAGGCATCCTTTACCATGAAATCTAGCTTTGGCCCATAAAATGCAGCCTCACCCAATTCCACTACAGTTGGCAATCCTTTTTCTGCCGCAGCTTCAATAATTGCATCTTCAGCAAGTTTCCAGTTTTCATCAGAACCTATGTACTTCGACTTGTTCTCCGGATCCCTTAAGGAAACCTGTGCAGTATAGTTTTCAAAACCAAGGGATTTAAATACATAAAGCACCAGGTCAATTACCTTTTTGAATTCTTCTTTTACCTGGTCAGGCCTGCAGAACAAGTGGGCATCATCCTGGGTAAAGCCCCTTACTCTGGTCAACCCATGTAGTTCACCACTTTGTTCATAACGGTAGACGGTACCAAACTCAGCGAAACGCAAAGGAAGGTCTTTGTAAGAACGGGGTTTTACTTTATAAATTTCACAATGGTGAGGGCAGTTCATCGGTTTCAACAGAAACTCTTCCCCTTCCTGTGGTGTTTTTATCGACTGAAAAGAATCTTTACCATATTTCTCCCAGTGGCCTGAAGTGATGTACAGATTTTTATGTCCAATATGGGGAGTGATCACCTGCTCATAACCAGCTTTGGATTGTGCCTTGGTCAGGAAGTTGACCAAACGCTCACGCAAAGCTGTTCCTTTAGGCAACCACAGTGGCAAGCCCATACCTACCTTTTCAGAAAAGGCAAACAATTCCAGCTCTTTACCCAGTTTCCTGTGGTCACGTTTTTTTGCTTCCTCAATCATCAGCAGGTATTCAGAAAGCTCACTTGCTTTCGGAAAGGTCACGCCATAGATACGGGTAAGCTGCTTTTTAGTTTCATCCCCTCTCCAGTACGCTCCGGCAACATTCATCAATTTCACTGCTTTCACAAATCCGGTGTTCGGAATATGCGGGCCGCGGCATAAATCTGTGAATTCTCCCTGCGAATAGAAAGTGATTTTACCATCTTCCAGACCATCAATCAGGTCCAGTTTATATTCATCACCTTTCTCAGTGAAATAGGTCAATGCCTCTGCTTTTGAAACGCTTTCCCTTACAAAAACCTCTTTTTTCTTTGCAAGTTCTATGATCTTGTTTTCAATGGCTTTGAAGTCATCTGAAGAAAATTCATGGTCACCGAAATCTACATCATAATAAAATCCTGTTTCAATGGCAGGACCTATCCCGAATTTCGTTCCAGGATATAAAGCCTCCAATGCCTCGGCCATAATGTGTGCCGAAGAGTGCCAAAAGGTGGCTTTACCCGCTTGGTCATTCCAGGTCAGTAATTTTACCGCAGCATCAGTTTCAATCGGGCGGCTGGAATCCCAAACCTCTCCGTTAACTTCGGCAGCCAATACGTTACGTGCTAATCCCTCAGAAATTGAAAGGGCAATTTGATGTGCAGTAGTCCCCTTTTCATACGGGCGGACAGAGCCATCAGGAAGTGTAATGTTAATCATCTACAACTATGATTTATATGTGAATTAAAAAATTTTTATGTTCCAATCAATACAAATGATTTTTCCAGTTCACAAAGGTAAGTTTTTAAGCTGCATTTCAGGAAAGAATTTTAAAAATGGGAAGATCGTCACAGTTCAAATGAGCGGACAGCTATCATACTGACTTTTGGAGAGCTTGCGTCCATTCGCTGGCCTATTTTCCCCATGCTAAATGATGCTATTAAATCCACTCTTTTACAAAGAGCAGGCTTTCACAGCACCAATCCATTTTCTTTAGAGCCAGACAGAAATATTAAATATATAAATTATAACTACAAACATCAATCGTAAATTATATTTTAATTCAACAAAAACCAACCATACCTACTTGGTGAACAGCTCCTAAAGTTGTACAGGATGGAATTTCATTCAGATAGACCTATACGCTGCATGTCCATTTTTTCAGAAAAAAGCTACATAGAAGGTCTATCCATCATGCATTTATGGGACATCCATCATGCGGTATAGAGGAATGAATTATCCTTTACCACCCACCCTAAAAACAAAAACAATTGTGCCATAAAGGAGAAGTATCCTTAACCAATAGGTAACAGCAATTCTATTTGGATTTTAAGAAAAGGAATAGGTATTTTAGATGCAATTTTTTTAAAACTAATTCCCGGATAGGGAGTTATCAAACAATTTTAGCTTCAACTTATGCCATTAGTAGTAATAGACGAATTCAGTTATGATCACGATGCGTTCGAACTGACAATTAAGTTTTCAACAGGGAAAGTATACGTCTACAAGGAGGTTCCTGAGGAAACCTTTTTCGCTTTACAAAATGCAGGATCAAAAGGAAAATACTTCAGCTTTTATATCAAAGACAAATATAAAGGGGTCAAAGAAAAAGTGCTGAAAGCATGATCATATGCTTTCAGCACTTTTCCATAACTTCAGGCCCCTGATGAGGTTATTTTTTGTTCCAAGGATATCCTTCCATAAATCCCCTTTCTTTTCCATACGCCCTGCCATGTTAAAAATTGTATAATCCTTAAGGCTCAGGTGACTATTTACTTCATCCCATTCCAAAGGTGCTGAAACAGTGGCACCGCGCTTTGGACGAAGGGAATAAGGAGCAACGATGGTCTGTCCTCTTCTGTTTTGCAGGTAATCCAGATAAATTTTATGCTTTCTTTTCGAGGGACTACGCTCCAGACTTGTTGTTCCAGGATGTTCGGAATGGACAATCTGCCCCAGGTAATGAATAAAATCTTTAGCAACATCATAGTCATTGGAGGTACCAATCGGAATAAAGATATGCAGCCCTTTGGAACCTGAGGTTTTGATGAAGCCCTGAATCTTCATCTTGTCGAGCACAGCCTTTATCGTCTGCGCCACAGCAATCACCTCCCTAAAGTCAATATCATGCGGATCAAGATCCATTACCGCAAATAACGGACGTTCAGGTTTTTTATAGGTACTGATCCATGGATTGATTTCAATACAACCCAAATTAGCCATCCAGAGCAATGTAGCCTTATCATTGCAGATCAGATAGTCAATATTTTTATCAGTACTATCAGAAAACAGGGGAGCCGACTTAATCCATGAAGGAACTTTTTTCAAATCAAGATCTTTCTGGAAGAATCCAGGTGCATCTGCACCATCAGGGTGCCTATTTAAAGAAAGCGGACGGTGATGTAAATGCGGCAAAATATAGTCAGCCATTTCATCATAATACCGGATCATCTGCCCCTTGGTTATATTTTCCTCTTTCCAGTAGATCTTGCTGAGGTTTGTCAGTTTAACCTTACGTTTTCCAAAAACCTCCACCTTTTCTTTGAGTTCCGGCGCTGTGCTCTCCCCATCCTTCAGTACATCAAGGTCCTCTTTTACCACTTCTTCATTTTTCTTATCGATCCTTAATCCCTTAAATACGGGATGTCTCAAATTTCCATCAGCAGTCCATTCTGCGTAAGTAACCTCGCAGACCAATACAGGTTTTATCCAGGTCACGTTCTCTTCTTTACGAATGGCTGCCTTAACCGGCTTGTGACTGGTTTCTAAAGGAACCATAACCTGATGAACCGATTTAAGGGTAGCCGCATTAAATCCTGTACCACAATTGCCAATATACACAAGTTCAGATCCTTCATATATTCCAAGTACAAGTGCCCCGAAATAACGCCGGCTTCCCTGAGGGGATAAGTAACCTAAAATCACCGCCTCCTGGCTATGCTGAAATTTAAATTTAAGCCAGCTTCCGGAACGGGCATTACCCTGATAAGTACTTTTTCCATTCTTGGCGATGATACCTTCCCATCCCTCCTTTTCTGCTCTTTCATACAAAGCTTTTCCCTCTTCCCTGACATGGGTACTAAAGATCAGCAGATCGCTCTTTAAACCCTCCAGAACTTTCTCCAGCAGATCTTTCCTTTTGAACAGTTCCATCCCACAGAGATCATGTCCGTTTAAACTTAACAGGTCAAAAACATAGAATTTAATAGCCATCTTCTTTTCCAGCACATCATAATTTTGGAGCTGCTGGAAATAGCTTTTTCCATTTTTATCTTCCACCACCAGTTCACCATCCAGGACAGCGTCGATGCAAAGCTCTTTTAATGCTGTTGTGATTTGTTTGTAAGTATCACTGAAATCTATACCATTTCTCGAAATCAAGGCAGCTTCACCCTTTGCTGAAATATAGGCAAGTGCCCGGTAACCATCCAATTTTTTCTCATAGACCCATTCCGGATCATCAAAGATTTTATCGCTGAGTCTGGTCAACATGGGTGTATATCCATATACCGGCTCTTCCTGCTGAATTTCCTTTACCGCCTGTTTCTTAAAATCCAGCCCTTCCTTTTTAATTTTTGCAGAAACCTGGTCTTCAGCGGTGTAAATACTGCTGACAGCGAAATCATCCTTGTGCTTAATTAGTAGCCATGCATGATCTTCAGCATTTTTAAGCCGCACCAGGGCAAACTCACCTCTTAATACTTTACCATGCAGGCTGAATTTAAGATTACCGGCCAGCAAACCTTTCTTCAGGTCTTTTTCGGTTCCCCCATCAATTGCCTCATAAGTTCCCTCATCAAAAATATGTACTACACCACCACCGTACTCGCCGGCAGGTATAGTGCCTTCAAAGGAACGATAGTCATAGGGGTGATCCTCAACCATCATGGCTAAACGCTTGTCTTTTGGATTTAAGGAAGGTCCCTTCGGTACAGCCCAGCTTTTGAGCACACCATCCATTTCCAGCCGGAAATCATAATGCAACCTGGAAGCATGGTGCCGCTGTACCACAAATTTTAGCTTACCCTTCTCTTTGTTTTTTCCTGATTTTGGCTCAGCAGTCTTATCAAAGTCGCGTTTTTTGACATATTTATCCAGGCTCATAAGCAGTTGTTTTAGATCTCTTTGAGAAATTCACAACAATGAATACTGCCAAAAGTTTTACCCGCGTATTTTGTAGCCAGGAATGCGAACAGGTTCTATTAATTCAATATTTTCCGCCATCCCTTTAAACTTGTTTACCCTCTTTTCCGGTTTCAGACCGGAAAATTACACCTAAGGAAGATTTCAAAGGCAAGGAATGTTCAGCAACATGACTAACACCATTTTCCTTTTCAGTTAGTCTCTGAGAATATTATATTCGTTTAAATATAAATACGAGCGGTATTCATCCCCGGAGCAGCCGATAAAATCCTGAATACTAATTGATAGAAGGAAAGGAAATCCCCTTGATTTTGCTATACAATTCTACAGCATATAAATCCGTCATACCCGAAACAAAATCCAGCACGCTCTGAATTCTGGAATAAGTATCTTCTTTGTCCGTATGGAATTGCGAAGGAATCAACTGCACCAGCTTTTTATAATAATGGGTATTGTTGAACAGCAAAGCAGGAATGAATTCCTCTAGCAAACCTGCCATGACTTTATATCCTGCAACTTCTTTATGGATCACCGAGGCATAGTTGTAGATTTTCTGCACAGAAATTGTTTCAATCCTCTTCCAGGCAGTCAGGTATTTTTCAGGAAGGGCATCTGTCAGGCTCTGGTTATAATTTCCAGCCAATATTTCCTGCTGTGCCTCATAAAAGATCCTGGAACACTCCATGGTTAGGGTGTTGATGGCCTTTGCACGCATTAGGCTAACTTTTGCATCGTCATCAGCCTCATCTTTTTCCAATCTTGCATCGATGTGAGGATCATTGCATAGGGGAAACAACAATTCCCGTACTTCAGGAAAGGTCAGGATTTTTAAGCGGTGTGCATCTTCAAGGTCAATAATATTGTAACAGATATCATCTGCAGCCTCCACAAGATAAGTGAGCGGATGGCGTTTGTAGATTAAAGGATCATTGCTTTCCTTTTCAATTTTAAGTTCATCTGCAATCTGTCTGTAGGTATCCTGTTCAGATTGGAAGAACCCATATTTTTTCCTGTGCAGGATTCCTTTTTGTTTTCCGGCAATTGATGCACAGGGGTATTTCCCGATAGCAGCAATAGTAGAATATGTCAGAGAAAATGCCCCCAATCCCTTTCCTTTGAAAGGATGGGTTAAAATCCTGATCGCATTTGCATTTCCTTCGAAATTGATGAGGTCCTTCCACTGACTTTCCGTCACTTCTTTCTCATATACTTTACCATCACCATCCGTAAAGTATCTGGAGATCGCTGCTTCGCCGGAATGCCCGAATGCGGGATTACCCAGGTCATGCGCCAGACAGGCGGCAGCAACAATATTACCGACTTCACTGATCAGGGGGATATCCTGATCCAATGAAGGGTTATCTTTTTTGTATTGATTGTAAAATATACGTCCCAATGAGCGGCCAACGCTCGCTACTTCAAGACTATGCGTTAACCTGTTATGAACAAAAACACTTCCCGGTAAAGGAAATACCTGGGTTTTATTCTGTAGCCTCCTGAAAGGGGATGAAAAGATGAGCCTGTCATAATCCCGTTGGAACTGTGACCTTGCACTGTCGTCGTCTGTATAAATTCCAGTATCACTTCCCCAGCGTCTTGCAGACAATAAAGACTTCCATTCCATTTCGATCAGATATTTTTTTTAAAAGATTAATGCGATTTATGTGGCAATATAGCGAATTCAGCTAATTCAATCGGACTGGATTCCTATTCTATCTGTTAATCAATGAATAAACTTCTGCATCCAGAAAGCGACCTTCGAAAAAACTACTTTCTTTAAAATGGCCTTCTTTTACAAAATTGTGTCTCAGGAGCACATTTGCCGAAGCACGGTTTTCAGGATCAATAATAGCTTCCAGGGAATGAAACTTAAGCGTATGGAAGGCATAATCTACCACCAGTCCCACAGCCTCATTCATTATTCCCCGGCCATGAAACGCTGGATTCAGGATATATCCCAGTTCAGTCCTGAAATTCGCAGGCTGCATCCGTATCAAACAGATCATGCCGATCAGCACATTATCCTTTTTCAGTGTAATGGCCCAATTGATCCCCTCATTGTCCCTCAGCCCTTTATTCACCACGTCAATAAAATCCAATGCATCATGCCTGGTCTTAGCGAGCGGACGCGGAATATATTTCATAATCTCAGCACTCGACCTTAGGGCAAAAACCTCATTTACATCCTTCGGAGTAATTTGCCTGAGGTACAACCGTTTCGATTCTAAGCAAGGAAATGGATTAAAACTGATTTTGAGCATTGATAAGGATTAAACTGGAATAATTGAAAAATTAAACAGAGGCAATCAACGAATTAAAACAGAAATAATTAATTTCTGCTCAGCTTCCTTAACTTCTGTTAAAAGTTACCGTTTCATTTCCTTTACCCATAATCACTACCGATGCCATATTGACGAATAGCCCATGCGCAAGAATACCTTCAATCTGATTCAGGTTTTCTGATAACACTTCCGGATGGGTGATGAATCCAAAATCAGCATCAATAATATAATTGTGGTTGTCAGTAATAAATGGGGTACCGTTTTTCATTCTTACTTCTCCCAGGCCGTTCAGCTTGCGGAGTTCCTGTTTTACATAATTCAAGGCCATAGGAACAACTTCTACCGGAACTTTAAACTTACCCAGCCGTTCCACCTGCTTGGCAGAATCGGCTATGATCACCTCCTTTTTGGTTAAACAGGCAATAATCTTCTCCCGGAAATGGGCACCGCCACCACCTTTGATTAAGTTTAAGTCACCATCAAATTCGTCGGCACCATCAATAGTAATATCAATGACACTTACCTCATCCATATCCAGCAATGCTATTCCCAGGGAAGCAGCCAGTTTCGCCGTATGTTCTGATGTAGGTACACATTTGATCATTAAACCATTTTTCACCAACTCTGCCACAGCTTCAATGGCAAAAAAGGCAGTAGACCCCGTACCTAAACCTACAACATCATTATTTTTAATGTATTTAACGGCTTCCAGGGCTGCGATCTTTTTTTCAAGATCTTTGATATCGAGCGATTGCGTTTCCAAAATTCTTAAGTTTATCTAAAATAGTATGGCACCAGCAGCATCATTGCTGATAAATTATAATGCCCTAAAATTAATAAAAATAACAATAATGCAGGGATTAGTGAACCATTATTTCTTCAGCAAATGGAAGGCTATAACAAAGGCTCTAGGTAAGATTTATGGTTTTTTATTCACATGCTCATTATAGAATTCATTTTTAGAATCCCTGTAGGCTGTTACCGGCCCCAGTTTATACATCAGGTGTATATAATACCAGGCGATGTCAATCTGGTGTGGAAGGAATCCTGTCCTGGCACTTTTCGGAAACAGGTGGTGATTGTTGTGCCATTCCCCGGCAACAAATCCGGGCCATAACTGATTAATTGACATATCATCCCGGTTGTAATCACAATGGTCACGCCTCATATCCTTGCCCTTGCCATGACCTTCATAATTAAAGGTCCTGACACCAACTGCCCAGATCCCTGCGGCACCAAACAATGTACAGGCTAATCCATGTCCCCCGATCAAATAAAAAGCAGCATACCAGAATCCCCAGTTCAACACAGTAGACAAAATAGTCCTCATCGGATTGGCTATTGAACCCCATTCCAGGTATTGCGCATAAGTATTCGGGGTCACCCCAGTATGTTTCATCAAGCGTGTTGCACGGTAATAATCCTTTTCGGAAAGATCCTTCGCAATAGGCTGGTGATTCACATCCGCCAGGAAGCAATATAAAAATCCGCCAAATGCATTGTAAGGATCCCCCGGAGTATCCGATTTTGCATGATGTACATGGTGGGAAACCACATATATTTCTTCCGGGATCATAGAAATCGTCAGGTTCTGTGTAAAAAAGCGCCAGAATTTATTTCTGAAAGTATAAGCACCATGTGTACAATACCGGTGGTGCCAGATCGTACCATGGGTTCCCATCACAATCATACTGTATAAAAATGCAGCAATCAGCAATGGCCAGCTGAAATAATAGAAAAGAAAAAGGCAAAGCATCGGAATCGTGAGGATGACTTTAAGCCAGCTAAATAAGGGAAGCCAGTTTTTACGTGACCTGAAGATGTTCAAACGCGAAAAAAATTCAGTAAAAATCTGCTTTGCAGTAGGTTTGGCGAGTTCTCCATTTGCATCCTTCCAGCCATATGCAGGAGGATCGAGAACCACGTCTAGAAATGTCATAAAAATGCAATTATTATTATTCTGTGAATGTACATTATTTATCGCAACTATTGTAGCCTAAAATAAAATTTAACATACTCATAATAGCATTAAACAGAATATTATATTATCAAATAAATTGTTGAAGTATAAAACCTCCCCATTTCCCATACGAATTAAACAAAACACAGATTCCTCTATCACACCGCTTATAGCTGGACCGTCGATAAATTACAGTTTATGCAAATACCAAGTTCTGTAAAAACCAATAGTGGCTAAACCGGTATTAAAATTCTCCGGCAAACCGGCCGGATGTACCTGATCTGGTATAACTGGCTGGTTTTGTTTTCAGCTTATTCAGCGTGATAAGGTTAGTTTTTTCGGTTCATTCGCTTTCAGGACTGCTTTGAGGATTGAATTTCCACAATGCAACTCCACTTTTTGCGGAACCGGGGAAATTAATTCCAATTCAACACTTTTATCATCCCATTTCAGCTTATTTACTGTGATTTGTCCCCTTAGCAATAGTCCGCTTATCGTTCCTTCATGCCATTCTGCAGGTAAAGCGGGTAATACATAAATGGATTCCCCTGCTGAAAAACACAATAACTGGGTAATCAGATATGGAAGTCCGCCACTGATATCTGTATTAAACATCTCTTTTACATTATGAAAGGATCCCATTCCCTTAGACCAGTAAGTTGAGGCCAGCCAATTGGTCAGTTCAGCAGCTTTTACAGCATCTCCAAGATGTGCCGCAGCAGTTCCCAGCTGCACCAATCCGAAGGCCATTTCTCCCCCTCCTTCCGCCTGTCGGAAAGCCATTTTTTTATCCAATAATACTCCGGCAGCTTTCCGCAGTACCTGGTCATTCTTAAATTCCGGCTCCAGTCCATCGTATAGTGCATATAACTGGGAAGCATGTCGATGGCCATAATTATCCTCCAATCCCGGCCATATCCATTCCTTTAATGCGCCATCTGCATTAACTTCATAGGCCGGCATTTTCTTCAGCATTTGTTCCCACTGCCTTATTTTCAATTGATCCACCTTCAATACCTTCGCTGCTGCAATACAGTTCCGTAGCAACTGACTGGCAATCATCACATCCATCGTAGCATTAATTGTAGCCTGTGAATTGATTCCTTTGGGATTATTCTCCGGGGAATAAGAAGGAATAAATAAAAGTTTGCCATTCTCTCCGGTTTTTAGAAAATCTTCATAAAACAAGGCTGCTTCTTTCATAAAAGGATACGCGTGTTCTGCGAGAAACTTTCGGTCACCGGTGTATAAATAATAATCATTGAAATAGTTGGCCGTCCATCCTGCAGCACCAGTCCAGTAAGTCAGGCACCAGGTTTCACCAAAATCAGTCTCTACTCCCCTGGTGGTTACCTGTGCCGGAATATGGATACCGCGGGCTCCAAAAAGCTGCCTGGCCTCTTGGCGGTAATCGGCCATCAGGTTTTCATGAAAACTGAAAAAACCTTTCATCAGTTCCGGTGTATTTCCGGGCATCAGGATGGATATGGCCGTGGGCAGGTTTCCGTCGAGTGTGAAACCTCCGCTCCAGGGGGTTGTCCAGGTTCCCGACCATAATCCCTGCAGGTTTGGCGGTAACACCCCCGTTGAACTGATGATATTGTATCGTCCTGCATCAAAAACCCTTTCTATCAATGCAAGGCTTACCTTTTTATTCCCCAACTGGATCAGGGATTCATTGTTCATCCTTCTCTCTTCTTCCTTGGCCCGAAGATCCAGTTTTACCCTATTAAAAAGCTCCCCATGGATACGCACATGGCGTCTCAGCAATTCGTCATAGGAGGCCGGATGCAGTAGGTTCAAGTCTTTTCCCAAACTCGTTAAGACGGGATCTGCTGTGCTGTAGGAAGCTTTTATTTTAATCAGGAGCAATACTTCATCTGCGTCAGTGATAACCAGGCTCCCCTGGTCAACCTGATGCGTTCCTCCTTTTTGGTATAGCCTGGCCAGCCCTGCATATCCCGTAAGCCCCCCTTCATACACATGGTTGAATGCCGCAGAAAAGGTTAAGCCCTCAGCTTCCGCAGCCGCATGCATTTCCTTCATCCCATCTTTCACAAATTTGGATTGCAACCATTCCACCGGCCTTTGGGAAAACCGTAATACACTGTTTATTTTGTTATCCCCTTTAATGGATAAAACAATCACGCTATCTGCCCGGGAGACAAATACCTTTCTTTCGAAGCTCCCCTGCTGGTCAGTCCAATTCACGATGGCCTCTCCCGTCTCGAAGTTCAGTGCACGCTGATATGCCCTGATATCACCAGCCGTCTGTGAAATCTTTAAATCAAATGCCGGAATAAATGGATCCCTGATATCATCATATCCCTGGTCTTTTCTCAACCGGGCAGGAATAGCAGCTGCTTCGGGATATTTTCCTTCCATTAAAGTCTTCCTGATCCGGGTAAGTTCAGACTCCTGTTCAAATCGTTTGCCCGATCTTTTCTGAGGCATAAACAATTGCGAATGGCTCAGCAACAGCGTTTCGTCATAGGGCTGACCAATGACCATGGCACCCATGGTCCCATTGCCGCTCAGCAAGGAATGTTCCCAGGTTTCGGCCGGATGCCAGCTCGTAAAACCATGTGCCGGCCGGCTAAATGTTGTTTGCTGTGACTTCACAGCATTGATGTTCAGCAATTGCAGACAAAGGACAGAACAAAGGGAATAGATCAGTATTTTAACCATACGGAAGAATAGTTTGGAGTTGCGCATTAAGCTGGATAAATTTTAATAAAAGTTTATGGGTAAGCGAGCGTAACCCTTGATTACGGCTGCTGTTCAAGCGTTATTGTTGCAGGCTCCAATCCTTCGCTACTCGCCGTTAAGCTCAGCTTCGACGGATGTTTTCCTGCCCTGATAATGGCTAATGCCAATCCATTGAATGCCTCATGTGATGTTCCTTTAAATGATTCATGACTGACCGGACTCCCATTATCCAATCCTTCAATTCGCGCATCGCCTGTCAGCTTAAAACTGATCAGTGATTTCGCATCAGGAATCAGGTTCCCTTCCTGGTCTGTAACCTTAACAGTAACAAAAGAAAGGTCTTTTCCATCGGCATTAATTATGCTCCGGTCGGCATTCAGCACCAATCTGGCCGCATTTCCTGCTGTTTTAACCTGCTGTTCCAAAACTGTTTTTCCATCCTTACGGGAAACCGCTTTCAACACACCGGGCACATACTTCAGCCGCCAGCTGATTTTCATGTCCTGTCCCCGCTTACTTTTCTTACCCATGGAAACTCCGTTTACATACAGCTCGACTTCATCTGCCTGACTGTAGTAAGCCCATACATCTACCTCCTGCCCCTCTTTCCAGTTCCAATGCGGGAAAATATGCAGCACAGGTTCATTGGCCCACACACTTCGGTACAAATGGTAGACATCCTTAGGAAAACCAGCCAGATCAATGATTCCGAAATATGAACTTCGTGCAGGCCATACATATGGCGTAGGTTCTCCCAGATAGTCAAAGCCTGTCCATACAAAAATACCGGATACTGCCGGATTAAATTCAGCAGCCTGAAGCGTATGTTCATGAGTAGATCCCCAGGGCGACTGGCAGTTGTCATAGGCAGAACAGCTGAAATCAGCATTTCCCGTTAGCAGTGGTTTATCCCATGCCGTAGGCCATATCCTGATGCTGTCGGAAGGCATATCATAATGTCCCCTGGTTTGCAATGCTGAAGTTGTCTCTGTTGCAATTAACTTTTTACCGGGATAAGTGCGGTTAAAGTCCTTCCATTTGTCGTGGTTATAATTATAGCCGATGAGGTCCATTGCACCGGATTGGATCAGGTTATTGTACAGGTTCACATCATTGTTTCCTGTAGTAATGGCACGTGTCGTATCCAGATTTTTCACGATCCGGCTGAGTTCCCTTGCAATCACACGGCCTGTCGTATCGGCACCTGTACCCCATTGCTCCTGAATTTCATTCCCTATACTCCAAACAAATACCGAAGGGTGATTGCGGTCACGCAGAATCTGGTCTTCCAGGTCTTTTTGGTGCCATTTGTCCCAGTCCAGGTGATAGTCAAAATCATTTTTCTTCTTCACCCACATATCGAAAGCTTCATCCATCACGAGGAAACCCATGCGGTCGCATAAGTCCAATAAGGCTGATGCCGGTGGGTTGTGGGAAGTCCGAAGCGCATTGCAGCCCATGGCCTTGAGTATCTCCAGTTGTCTTTCCGCCGCACGTACATTAAAAGCTGCACCCAATGCTCCAAGGTCATGGTGATTGCATACCCCACGGATCTTAAGCGACTCCCCATTCAGGAAAAATCCGCTTTCAGCATCAAAACTGAAGTTACGCAATCCTACCGTAGTCGCATATTGATCTTCAACTTTATCTTTCAGGACAATCCGGGTAATTACAGTATACAAATAAGGATTGACGGGCGACCATAATTGGGGTTTTTCTATCTTCATTTCATCACTGACCAGCATATCGCCAGTGAGGCCAACTTTTTTAGCAGATGAAGCGACCAATTTGTTATTCCTGTCATAAATCATCGTTTTCACGGTCGCCTGCTGAAAGATTTTCCCTCCATATTTGATATTCACCTTAATGTTTACTTTCGCAAAACTTTCGTTAACAAAAGGTGTAGTGACAAACGTCCCCCACTGGTCCACATGTGTCTTCCCGGTAGTAACCAGTTTCACCTCTCTGTAAATACCGGAACCACTGTACCATCTTGAATTCGGCTGTTTTGAATTGTCTACTTTTACCGCAATTGTATTTTTACCTCCATAATTCAGGTAGGGCGACAATTCATAACGGAAGGAAATATATCCATTGGGACGTTTCCCTAAAAAATGCCCGTTAATCCAGACTTCACTATTCCGGTACACCCCGTCAAAATCTATGGCCAGGTATTTGCCTTTTGAACTTTTAGGGATGACAAAATCTTTACGGTACCAGCCTATACCTCCGGGCAAAGCCCCCCCTCCGAATGTTGCGGGATGATCCTTGCTGAAATTTCCTTCAATGCTCCAGTCGTGAGGAAGGTCGAGCACCCGCCAGTCTTTATCTGCATAACTGACTTGAGCAGCACCCGGCTTGTCTCCCAATGAAAACTTCCAGTTGTCGTTGAAATCCTGTACGAGACGAGGATTCTGCTGTGCGCAGACATCAATCTGTACACAGGAAATAAAAAGTAATAGCTTAAAAAATTGGGATAGTTTCATCAGTATATCTTTGTTTTTATTTGAATTCAAGAACCCTCAAACCCGGTTCTCCAACTGAGCGGTACGCCCATGAGAGGATGTTTATCAGCATATTTTAGATATGAAGAAACCTGCATTCCGTATCGTAAACACTTACCCTTCTGCAGGCTCCTTAATATCTGACAGTTTGAATCGTACTGTTCCTTATTTTTTAACAATAAAATTATATACCAGCTTACATTTGCCCTCACCATCTACATCCTTATCCCTGGTTACGGCAAGCTGCATCTTATCTTCTGTGAGAGACATAATCGTATAATTTGTCCAGTCACTGATTCCTGTAATACCATTTTTAAGCGGTTTATAACCACGAAGGATGGTACCATTATTTATCGTCAGTGTCTTGGCAGCAGCATTCAATATATAAGTCCCCCTATTTACGATGCCATTTTCCATCAGTTTCACCGCAGTAAATGAAGCGGAGCCTTTTAAACTAAAAGTCATTACTCCATAATCGCCTTTGGTCATGTTAGGTTTATCACCACCGTACATATCATTCAAACCCGCTTCCCAAGCCCAGCAGTCTGAGCCATAACATCCTTTATCACCTCCCAGCAGCCAGCCGTTACTTGTACCGTAAAAATACATAGGCCCATTAAATGAGGTTCCCTCAGTATCCAGTACCCAGCTTTTTTCATTGCCTGGCCCTCCGGAAATAGCGATCCATAATTCGTCGTTCACGTAATTCAGATTATCCGCTGTCACCTTTACCACAACAGAATCCATTTCTACCAATGACCCTCCGGAAGAAACAGTCAGTTTAACCACATGGTCTCCTGCAAAAGCAAAATGAACCGTATCTGTCATTTTATTGGAGGTACCAACCTCAAAATCCCAATAAGATAAAGTTGCGGGAGTGGTATTCTTAATAATCACGGTATTCCCTCCGGGATCAATCGCATAATCCTGGGTAACGGAATAGGTAATCTGAGATTTATTCAGCACGGTGCCCAAGCTATGCTCCGACTTTTTACAGGTGATAAACACCATAGGTATCACCAGTATTGCACATATTTTTTTATATAAATTCATCACTTTAAATATTAAATAATGGATAACTACCAGCCTGCATTTTGCTTCAGGGTATTATTTGATAAGGTAATCTGTGTATTCGGGATTTGCTGCAAACCTTTGGTACTGATAATATTGGAGGCTGAAATTGTTTTCGTCGTACTCACTCCGCCATTCAATACCGTAGTTGTTTGTGCTATCGTTTGTGCAGCAGTATTAATTCCCTGGCGCAGCAGGTCATAATAACGCAGACCTTCGAAAGCAAACTCCAGCCGGCGTTCCTCCATAATATTGGCCTGGCTGACCGGTCTGGTTACAAAAGCATCTCCAAAAGCCCTTTTTCTAACCAGGTCAAAATAGTTTTGTGCATTGGCACTCCCCAATTCTGCCGCCATCAGCAGTACATCTGCATAACGGATCACCACATAGTCCTGAAACTGACCGATCTGAAAATCTATATTCCCATAAAGACTTTCAGGCATAGGATGTCCGTCCTTATCTACCATGGGACTATATTTTTTCACATAATACCCTGTATATTCCCTTTGTTTAGACTGGCTGGTAAAAGCCAAACCTTCATCAACAATAGATGTAATTGAAGCCGTACGACGGGTATCATTGGCTGTATAAGCATTCCACAACCTTGGGTTTACAGTTTCAGCCCCCCATCCATTACCATATGGATAAATGGATTGTTCCCTAAGCCCAACCATAATCATCCAATAGTTCCCATCCTGATTGCCATTATAATCACTCGTAGAAGTGTATCTGATAGAAAAAATAGTTTCCGGATTCCGTTCGCCGGCATACAGTTCTACAGAGGCAGCAGGCCATAATTTAGAGAAATCAGCTAAAAGTGAGTATCCGCCATTATTGATAATATCTTCCTGATAGGCCAGTGCTTCAGCTTTGGTCACTGAACCTGCAAGGTCTGTCGCACTATAATATCCGGTATAAAAAAGAAATACTCTCCCAATCAAAGCTTCTGCAGCATATTTCGTCACCCTGCCAAAAGTACCTGCGGGCTGTGCGGCATAGTTTGTGGCGGCAAGGTTCGCGGCGGCAAACTTCAAATCATCACCAATGACTTTATATACTGCTGCAGGATCTGCCTGCGGAATATTCTCTGTAGATGGTGCAGTCAGTAAAGGGATATTCCCCCATAACCTTACCATATCGAAAAGGAGATAGGCACGGATAAACCGGGTTTCAGCTTCATAAGTTGCCCGAAGTTGCGTGTCATTTCCCCATTCCACCTGATCCAGTTTGCTCAACAGCATATTACAGCGGTAAAGCGCTTTATAATAGGCGATCCAGTTTGCAGCATACAGGTCCTGATCTGAGGGTGAGCGCGACCGGTCAAATTCATCAATCATCTGATAACCAAATCCATCGGCATTACCAGTACCCCCAAAAGTATTGTCAGACATGACCTCAGAAGCCACGGGTAAAGATACGCCGCTGGCCCAAATGATCTGCATTCCGTCATAACACCCAACCAGGGCAGTATAAATCTGAGAGGGTGTTTTATAGAAATTCTCTTCTGTTGGCGTAGTTAAAGCCTCAGTATCGAGATAACTTTTTTTGCATGCCCCTAAACACAAAAGAGACAGCGCTATGCTTAGTATTTTTATAGCTTTCATAATTTTCTAGATCAGGAGGGTTAAAATTTCAGATTCAGGCCCAGCATAAAAGTCCTTGGACGCGGATAATAGCCAAGATCAACACCGGAAGAAAAGGTTTCAGTGCCATACCCAATTTCAGGATCCATGCCATCATATTTAGTAAAGGTGTACAGGTTTAATGCTGCTGCATACAGCCTTACTTGTTTAAAATATCCCTTTTTAATGATCCTGCTAAAGTCATATCCGACAGTCACATTGCTGATCCGCAGGTAATCTCCATCCTGAATATATAAGTCAGAGAAAGTGGTGTAGTTACGGTTGTCATTGGTTACCCGTGGGACGGTATTCGAAGTACCTTCCCCATACCACCTGTCCAGGATTGCAGTGGTATAATTTCCATACTGGTTCGCCTGATTCCTGTAGGATTGTACAATTTTGTTTCCGGCAACTCCAGAGGCTACGGCAGAGAAATCCCAGCCTTTATAACTACCGGAAAGTGTGATCCCGAAGTTGTATTTAGGATTTGGATTGCCAATATTCGTCTTATCATTGGCATTGATGACCCCATCATCGTTCAGGTCTATAAAAATCACATCTCCAGGTTGGGCAGTAGGTTGTATGACTGTGCCGTTTGAGGATTTGTAATTGGCTATCTGCGCTTCATTCTGAAATACGCCACCTGTTTTCAATCCCCAGAAATAACCAATAGGAAAGCCATTTTGAGCACGGTAGAACTCTGTTGCGTTGTCATAAAGGACAGCATTTTCCCCATGGATAATTCCATCTTCTGTTGGAATAGCCCCTACAGTGTTCTTGTTATACGATCCATTCAGGCCTACATTATAATTAAATTCACCTATTTTGTTTTTGTAGCTCAGGGCCAGCTCCAGCCCTTCATTCACTACACTTCCTCCATTGATATAAGGTGCATCAGCACCTGCAGTAGCAAGTATCGGTGCCAGGATAATCCAGTCTTTGGTTGTTTTCTTATAGTAATCGAAGTTAACGCCAATCTTTCCTTTAAACAACAAAGCATCGAAGCCCAAGTCTGTTTGTTCTGAAGTTTCCCATTTCAGGTTACTGTTACTTATTCTGCTTGGATAGGCCCCTGCGGTGAGTGTCCCTTCATCGGTTCCAAAAATATAGTTGGTATTTTTTATGGTAATCGGAGAAAGGAATTGGTTAGCGGCGACATTCTGATTTCCAACCTGTCCCCAGCTCGCCCTGATCTTTAACTGATCCAGCCAGTCTTCCTGTCCTGCCATAAAATCTTCATTGGTGACCACCCATCCGGCAGAAACAGAAGGAAAATATCCCCAACGGTTCTCTGCTGAAAAATTAGATGACCCATCTGCCCTGAAAGTAACATTCAACAGATATTTTTCTTTATAATTGTAATTGATCCTGCCAAAATAAGAAAGCCTCCGGTCAGGATCATAAGCTGCTCCCGAAATACTGATCCCTTCAGAATCCTTGTTGGTGGCATTGTCTAACCAGGCATGGTCAAAATCATCAAAGAACAAATTGGTATTGGTACCCGATAATGAGGAACCGTCTTCTTTATAGGCAGACATCCCCGCCAGTACTTCGAAAGAATGATTTTCTTTCAGTTTGAAGCTATAGCTCAGTAAATTGTCCCAAATCAGCGACTGGCTCTTATTCATACTCTGGGTGGCCTTGGATACCCGGTTATAAGCATATGCCGATAATTCATAGATCGGTGAAAAAGCACGGTAATCACCCGAATAATAGTTGAGTCCCAGACTTGTCCTGAATTTCAGGTTCTTCACCGGCTCAATGATGGCGTAGATATCGCCCAAAAGCCGCTGGTTAGTACTTTTATTCTGTGTGGTATACACCATTGATGCATAAGGGTTAGCCTGCCCGGCATTAAAAGCATCATTTGTGCTGTTATGGAAATTACCATCAGCATCATAAACCGGCATCATCGGATGGGTATTAAAAGCAGCACGCAAGGTATTGCTGTACTGGTCACCCACACTTACACCATTACTTTTAATATCTGTATAGGTTAAATGCTGACCAATTTTAATGATTTCCTTATAGAAATTATGCTCGGAATTCAGTCTGAAACTGTAACGCTTGTAATTGGAAAAATCTGCCCCCCCAACCACACCTTCCTGTCCTGTATATGACAGTCCCATAGAGTAAACAGAAGCTTCTGAAGCGCCTGAAGCACCCAGCGAGTAATTCTGGGTAATGGCATTCTTTACCAGCATCTCATCGATCCAGTTTGTTCCTTCACCCAAGGCGTCTACCTGCGCCCTGGTAAATATCGGTGCACCTCCACTGTTAATTGCCGCTTCATTTATAATCGATGCATATTCGGTAGCATTAAGCAGCTCCACCTGTCTGGCTACACTTTGTATACCGGTATAAGCATCAAAAGTAATTTGTGAAGACTGTCCCCTTTTCCCTGTCCTTGTCGTTACCAAAACCACGCCATTTGCTGCCTGTGAACCATAAATGGCTGCAGAAGCCGCATCTTTCAATACGTCAATCGACTCAATATCCGCTGTATTCAGATAAGAGATATCATCTGTCAGCACCCCATCCACTACATAGAGCGGGCTGGAATTATTGATAGTTCCCAGACCCCGGATCGTTACTTTGATCCCCTCTCCGGGCTGGCCTGAGGTGGAGGCAATCTGCACTCCCGGTGTTTGTCCCTGTAATCCCTGTAAAGCATTCGTGGTACTCTGTTTCTGCAGTTCATCTCCTTTCACCTGAACCGTTGCTCCGGTGACAAGTTTCTTTTTCTGCACCCCATAGCCCACCACCACCACTTCATCGAGCCGGCGGTCTTCCTCGGCCAAAGTGACATTAAAGACATTCCCTGCAGTCACCGGAACTTCTTTTGTGACATAACCGATAGAACTGATCTGGAGGATATCACCTGTAGCTGCCGTCACTGCAAATGCCCCCTCATTATTCGTCCCTGTACCTCCCGTTTTACCTTTCACCTTGACCACTGCCCCTGGTATGGGCTGTCCATCGGCAAGCCCTGTAACCTTTCCGGTAATCTGCCTTTGCTGTGCAAACAGGGACTGACTAAAAACAAGCAGTGAGAAAAACACCAGTAGCATGATGCTTTCTTTTTTAATACTAAAATTCCTTTTCATGCCGTTCATACGTTTTAATAAATATTAGACTCATCATATTTGGATTTTTATTTGGTTACAATTCTTGACACTGGCAGCTTTACAGCCTCAAGACCAGCTCCTTGCCTGAATAATCAAGCGTATACTTTGTATTTTGCGCAAAGTTGAATGCTTTGGCCGACTTGGGTGTGATCACGATCACCCTGATGGTCCTGCTTTGCAGCATGCCTTTGAAGCTGCCTTTACGGTCCGCTATAGTTAAGGTTTTTGTACCCTCTGCGTAACTGAAATCTATCGTAGAAAAAGCCCCCTTTTCATAGTTATAGTTTGTGCCTTCATCCTCATACAGGGAAAAGGCAGCATCCTTACCGGTGTAGACAAAAAGAGTAAGCGGATCGGCAGGTTTCTCCGAAGTATATTGTAATTCGGGACCTGTCGGGATAATAGAACCCTCTTTTACATAAACAGGCATTTTCTCATAGGTTGCCGGAGCAATAATCTCCTGTCCCCCTTTAAAATACTTACCCGTATACAGGTCATACCAGCCTTGTCCCGCAGGAAGATAGACTTTTCTGGTTCTTTCTTTATACGTGTAAACCGGATTAATCAGCAGGGAAGGCCCAAAAAGGAACTCATCATTCAGGTTCAGGGCTTTCAGGTCTTCCGGGAAATCCATCACCAGACCACGCATTATGGTATAATCTTTCTGATAAGATGCCCCTGCCAGGGAATAGATATATGGCATCAACCGGTATCTCAGCCGATTATAATACAACATACTTTTATAAGCCGGATGATTTTCCGGTGCAATGTTGTAGACTTCACGGTACGGAAATTGTCCATGCACCCTAAACAAAGGCACAAAAGTGCCAAACTGGTACCATCTGGTATTCAGCTCCCTCCATTCATCCAATGCGGAATCATACCCTTCAGCGTATCTTTTTTCTACAGAAAACCCTCCGATATCCATCGTCCAGTAGGGCATTCCTGAAAGGGAGAAATTAATTCCCGCAGCAATCTGGTTTTTCATATCATCCCAGCGCGAGGCAATGTCACCACTCCATGCTGCTGCGGCATACCGTTGCAGACCTGCATAGGCAGAGCGGGTTAAAATAAATACCCTGTCCACCGGATTCACCCTGCGTTGTCCTTCATATACACCTTTGGCATTCTGTAAAGGGAAGGCATTAAACCAGGTCGTCGATGAACCTTCATAGGTCGGTGTCATGAGTTCTTTTCTGATCTCTACAGGAAGGTTTGAATGCATATCCGGTTCAGTTGCATCCATCCACCAGGCATCAATTCCCTTGCTGTACAAACGTTTATTCATCAGGTTCCAGAAATCAGTTCTTGCTGAAGGGTTAAATGCATCATAAAACGTATTGGAATACCCTTTGCCAATCCAGTCCAGGCGACCATCGGCAATATTTCTTTTATAAAGGAATTTTTTCTTGTCAAATTCATCATAGATATCAAAACCTTTATTGAACTTTGGCCATACCGAAATCATCAGGTTTACATGTTGCGCATGTAATGATTTGATCATTTCTTCTGGAGTGGCAAAACGGGCCGGGTCGAACTGCTGACTTCCCCACTCCGGTTCTTTCCAGTAGGACCAGTCGAGCACAATATTATCAAGGGGAATCTTACGGTCACGGAATTCTTTTACAGTAGTTAAAATATCATCCTGTGTTTTATAGCGTTCACGACTTTGCCAGAAGCCCATAGCCCATTTCGGCATCAGCACGGCTTTTCCTGTCACGGTACGGTATCCGCCAATCACCTGGTCAGCATTTTCACCAGATATAAAATAGTAGTTCACTGCTGCGCCGGATTCAGAGCTCAATGCAAATGTGTTCTTCATTTCTTCAGGTACCGGCGACAAACAGGTTAATCCCAGATAAGATTCCCCACCATCGGGCAGCCATTCCATTTTTACCTTTACCTTTTTGTCTTTTTCAAGCTGTAAATCAAGTATGGCAGAACCTGGATTCCAAGCCTGACGCCAGTAATCTGCAACCAGTTTCCCGTCAAACCAGATCTTTATATAACCTGCATACTTCAACTGCAACTGATACAAACCGGCAAGGCTACTGGATACCGCTCCCTCATAGGTGACTATAGCATCCGCCATATTAACTCCTGCAGGAAATTTATGCTGGTCGGTCAACCAGTTTTGTGAGATATCAGATACCGGCTGTGTAAATAGTACCTTTTCTGAGGCGGATTTTTGTGCATAGGTGGCGCTCAGCCATCCTTCATTATTGGTATTGGAAAACAGGCGTAAGGCCGACAGGGGCTGGTAATCTCTCAGGTCACCCGCACGTGTAATGGCATAGTTATCCCACAGAATGCCATATCCTTTACTCGACAATAAAAAAGGAACACCAATTTCAGTATTGTACTGAATCAGGTCTACCCTGCGTCCCTTATAATTTACCAATCCCTGCTGGTGCTGGCCCAATCCATAAAAAGCTTCATCCTTGCCGGCATTGAAAACCTGCGATACCTTATAGGAAGCTTCCCCATTATAAACTTCCGGAACCAGTGCAGGGTAAGGGACTTTACTTTGCGACAGGATCATGTGGCCATTCAGGTCGCGGTAGGTGATCAAACCGGTTTCCGGTGAAACTTCTACTTTCAGCGCAGCCGTTGTTAACACCACAAGATCATGGTCCGTAATGGCGGTAAAGGGCGTATTGCTGAACTGACTGACAGACATCAGGCTCCTGTCTGCAGGGAAATCTTCCGTCGCCACCGCAGTGACATGGATAATGCGGTCGCTCACCGGCTGAAGCCTTATTTTTTTAATTCCGGTAACTGAATTGTGTACAGGAATATCTATTCCTGAATCTGATTTAAGGAAACTTTCTTTTTGCTGTCCGCTGACTTCGAAGCAGCACAAAAGGCCACAAAAAAAGATCAGGGAGCTCACCCTCATTTTACGCATAGAGATATAATTTATATTCGGTTGGATTTTTAATAAAAGTATCAGGAAAGCAAAAAATGCAGGGCATTCAAATGATAACAATTGGGTACCAATATGTTAACAAAAACGCCCTGATTTAGTCTGTCAAGAGTTTTTTCCGGATTTTGAAAGGATGTAGGCCGATGGAAGCATATCAAATTCCTGCTTGAAATACTTACTGAAATGTTTCGGATTACTGAAACCTACGGCATAGGCCACCTGTGCAATAGTCATCTGGGATTTCAGCAATAGTGGTTTTGCCTTATGGAGCCGGTAAGACCGGATATAGGCTATGGGTGATTTTCCCGTCAGGGGAAGGATTTTCTTATACAGCCCCACCCTGCTCATATTCATGTCACTGCTCAGCTGGTCAACCGAATAGTCTGAATCCGACAAATGTTTTTCGATATGCACAGAAAGCTGCCTGATAAACTTATCGTCGACCGATTCAATTTCAGTCTCCGATGGCTTAAAGGCGATGTGTTTCTGGTAGGTCTTTTTGGATAAGGCCTGTTGCTGCAACAGGTTCCTGATTTTAGACAACAGGATTTCGAAGTTAAAAGGCTTCGTCATGTAATCATTGGCGCCGGTCTCCAATCCTGTAAGCTGCTGCTCCTCATTTGTCAATGCAGTTAAAAGAATAACAGGAAGGTGTGCCGTACGCTTATCCGATTTAATTTTCCGGCACAGCTCCATGCCGTCCATTTCGGGCATACTGACATCGCTGACCACAAGGTCAGGATGCTGGGAAAGGATCTTCTGCCATCCTTCTTTCCCGTCTCCTGCCTCGGCAATATGATAATAGGCTTTCAGGTTGTCCTTTAGATAAAAACGAAAGTCTTCATTGTCTTCCACCAGTATGACCACAGGTTTTTTATACTGTATCTTTGCATCGGTTTCTTCACCATAAATCAGTTCCTCTGTACTTGCCGGAAGCTTCTTTAATGGCATCTCCAGGTTACTCTGGGACTCTTCTGCCAGCACCAGGGTAACGCTGAAGGTACTGCCTTGATTCACCACGCTAGTTACGGATATCGTTCCCCCATGAAGTTTAACGAATTCTTTTGTGATGGACAACCCGATACCACTTCCCTGGTTCAGCATAGAACTGGGGAGATCACTCTGGTAAAAAGTGTCGAATACTTTTTCCAGCTTTTCAGGATCAATTCCTATACCTGTATCACTCACCTGCAACATCAGTATGGTGTCTGCCCCTTCATGTTTCGCTGTGCGGAGACTAACTTTTACGCTCCCCCCCGCAAGGGTGAATTTGAAAGAATTAGAAAGCAGGTTAAACAGGATACGTTCCACTTTATCGTGATCGAAAGAAGTCACCAGGTTTGCCCGGTCTGTTTCGAAGTTGAAGCTGATATTTTTGCGTTCTGCCACGTCACTGAAAGAAAGGGAGAGTTCCTTGATAAACAGAATGATATCCCCTTTCTGGGCATGAAGTTTTAATTCCTGTACTTCCATCCTTCGGAAGTCCAACAGTTGATTAACCAGGTTCAACAATCTCCTTCCATTCCTCTGGATCATCTGGAGCTGCGGCTTTTCTTCCTTTCCTGCCTGCCGGATCAATTTTTCAAGTGGGGTAATAATGAGCGATAAGGGTGTCCTGAATTCATGGCTCACATTGGTGAGGAATTTGATCTTCAGCAAATCCAGTTCGTGTACCCGTTTTGTCTGGATACGCTCCTGTTCCAATGACAGTTTCTTTTTGATCCGCTGGATTCCCCGGTGCCTGATGAGCAACAGGATTCCGGCGACAGAGAGGAAATAAAAAAGATAGGCAGTGCCGGTGCGCCACAAGGGGGGAGAAATCGTAATCAAAAGGGAGGTTTCATTATTTACCCAGTTCCCGGAAGCATTAGTAGACATCACTTTAAACGTATACCTGCCCGGATCAATATTGGTATAGGTAGCACGGCGGATATCTCCCTGCATTTCCTGCCAGTGCGTGTCAAACCCAACCAGCTTGTACCTGTATTTTATCTTCTGTGGATTAAAATAATTGAGTGCCGCAAATTCTATAGTCAGCGCATTCTGGTAATATTGCAAATCCAGGTACCTGGTAAAAGAAAGGGCTTTGTCCAGCAATACCCGGCCATTCACAGCTTCCCCTATGCCTACACTTTTGTTCGCAATCTGGAGGTCTGTGAAAACAATTACCGGTTTACTGTCATCCGTATGGATCTGTGCCGGATTGAACAGATTAAATCCATTCGCCCCTCCGAACAGCAATTCCCCATTCTTTAATTTGTACCCCGCATTCGCATTAAATGCAGCATCCTGCAAACCATCATGCTGGTCATATTTTCTGAAGGTATAGGAAAAATCCTTCTTTCCCCTCTTAACAATAATGGTGAACAGACCATTGGCCGTACTCAGCCACAAATTCCTGCTGTTGTCTTCTACAATCTTTAAAGTGGATTTTTCCTTAAGGCCATCTTTGGGTTCAAAATTCCTGAACTGGCCGGTTGCCGGATTCAGGCGGCTGAGCCCATCTTTGGTGGCTACCCAGATGAATCCGTAACTATCTTCCATCACATCGTAAACAATATTATTAATCAAGGAATTGGCCACACCAGGTTGGTTTTGATAATGAATAAAACGGCCACTCCATTCCATCTTGTCAATACCGTCGGATGTGCCGATCCAGATATTCCCCTTTTTGTCTTCCGTTAAAGAAGAAATGAAATTTGAGCGCACACTGTTATTGACGTCAGACTTATGGTGAATGAAAGTGTGGGTATTACGGTCAAGCTGGTCCAGTCCCCCGCTAAGTGTAGCCACCCACAACCTTCCCCTGCTATCTTCCATGATATCCCACACCCTGTCATCGGCGAGGCTGGATAGATCTTTGTTACTGTGTTTATAATGACGGAAATTCTGCCCGTCGAAACAATCCAGTCCGCCATAATAGGTACCAATCCACAATCTCTTTTGCCGGTCAAAAAATAAGCTTACAATAATATCATTACTCAGGCTGTTCGGATTGGAAGGCAAATGCTGGTATCTTTTAAAAATTCCTGTTTTACGGTCCAGATAAAACAGTCCCCCTCCATTGGTTCCTATCCAGATATTGCCCTTATCATCTTCAGCGAATCTGTTGATATCATTATAAACCAGACCATTGACCTGCTTGCTTTCATATCGGTAAACAGGAAACTTGATGATTTTTTCATGGTAATAGCTGATTCCTTTTTTAAATGTCCCAGCCCAAATAATCCCGGAATAATCTTTATACAAGCTGATAATACTATTTTGTCCACTACTCTGGAGATTGTCTTCCTGATTGATCAAGTACCTGATGCTAAAATCCTTTTTATTGAGCAGGTTAATCCCACCGTGGTCTGTACCTATCCAGATTAGTCCGTCTGCATCCTGTACAATGCCAGTGATGAGATTACTGTTTAATCCCCCGCTGCTTTTACCGATCACACGTTTCTGCCCGGTTGCGGTGGCATAAAAATAAAGCATCCCCTGATTGCTCATGGTGTAAATCCAGATATCTGTATGGTCATCAATAAATATTCTGAATTCCTCGCTTTCCTCGGGTTTCGATTGTCTGAAGGCAAGGATGCGTTTCCTGACAGCACCTGATTTCGGGTTGAGCATTTCAATGGTTTTATCCAGATGAATGATCCATATATTTCCATGAGGATCTGTCTGAATAGCAGATACGGGTGCTTTGGCTAAGGAGAATTTGTTTTTACCATCACATTTAAAATGTGTGGTTTTCCTGCTTCTGATATCATACCTGAACACACCATCTCCTACCGCATTAAACCAGAAGTTTCCATCACGATCTGTCAAAATACTTTTAATGGTACCGCTATTGATATTCAATGTCTTCAGGTAGCCCTTGACTTCCCTGCTGAAAGTCTCCGTCTCCTGGTTATAAATATTTGCACCGCTTCTTGTCTGCAGATATAATTTATGTCCCGGTAATTCGAAAACCTCAGTAATAAAATTATCGCTCACAGAATTTGTGTCACGGGGATCATGCTTAAAGATTTTAATGGCATAGCCGTCATAGCGGTTTAATCCGGAAAGCGTACCAAACCACAGGAATCCCCTGGAATCTTTAAAAATTGTATTGATCTGATTATGTGAAAGTCCGTCAGAAACATTAATCCTGGAAAACTGTATCTGGTTTTGCTGTGCAACGGCTAAAAATGAGATAAAAAAGAAGACAGGCAAGACAAAATATTTTCTTCGCAGCATCAGGATCTATATTTGGTTATGATCATCTATAAACATCATGTGCAATCACAGCCATGTGTAAACAGACAATCTAAATTACAATATTTTTGTTAGAATTAACAAATCTATTTAACCAGATTATATCTTTTAAGGAATGGATTGAAGAAAGCAGGATGGAGTAAGTAGCTTCTCTATTTTGCAATCCCAATCTGCCTCAAGCAAGCATCAGCCAGATGTCAATGGCAGGGGTGCTGCGTATTGTTTTTTTTCCTAAAAGCAGTTGGGGTAATTCCTGTATACTTCCTGAACTGTTTGCACAGATGACTTTCATCAGCATAATTAAATTCATAAGCAATATCAGTGAGGGTTAATTTGCTATGGGTCAATCTTGATTCAATCAGATTGATTTTAAATTTTGTGATGTACAGTTTTAGGGATTCGCCTGTCTGGCGTTTAAAAAAGAGACTGATATATGCAGGGGAATAATTGAATAGGCTTGCGAGGTGTTTGATACTCAGTTTTTCCGGATAAAAAATATGCTGTTTGATATACATTAAAATCCGATCAATCGACTCTTTGGGAATTGCAACCGGACTTCCCTGGGTAAACAGGTTCCTGGCCAGTATCACCAGCATGGTACGGAGGATACTGTCTTTAACAATCTCATAATACTGGGAACGCTCATTTTCGCCTTCGGCTTCCAGAACCATCAACAGCTGATGGAGCTTTTCCTTTTCTTTCTGGTCTTCTACGATAGATCCGCGGCTTTGTGAGGAGGTATGGAGAAGGGTATGGATTACTGGTCTCCAGGGCCGGTCCTGATTCCCTTCTATCTGACGATGCTGAGATTCATTGAAACGAACAAAGGAAAACTCTGTCTGCCGCAAAATATCAAAATGATGAAAATCCTCTGGCCCCAATAGAAATACATCTCCTTTATCGTAAGGAAAAGCATTTCCATTGATATGGTGGGTGCCGTTACCCTTCAGGATAAAAATGATTTCAAAATAAGTGTGCTTATGGACGGAATGTACCCATTCATCCGCAACAAAATGGTAAATGCTAAAAGGGGTATGCATTAAAAATCGTCTCATCAGTCGTAAATCTACCGATAAATGATGGATTTATACCATAATAAGATATCAATACTGATCTATTTTTGTCTTATAGAATTTGAAAAACAAATAAAAAAACTTACCTGTATGAAACGGTTATTTATCAACTTTTCAGCCTTTAGCATATTATTATCGCTATTATCGCTGAGCCCTGCCAGGGAATGGACACCATTATTGGATAAAAATCTCTCTAAATGGGAGACCTACCTGAGTTATGCACACCGGGAAGATTATAATGGAAATATACCTAAAGATGCTTCAGGAAGTCCTATTGCACCTTTAGGATACAATAAGGATCCCCAACAAGTTTTTTCCGTTTTAAATGAGCCGGAAGGACCGGTATTACGGATCAGCGGAGAGACTTATGGCTGTATCTTTACCCGCAGCTCCTTTAAAAATTATCACCTTAAACTTCAGGTGAAATGGGGGACTCAAAAATATACTCCAAGAAAGAATAAACTAAAGGATTCAGGTATACTTTACCATTCCAATGGGGAAGCAGGTGCTGAATACTGGCGTTCATGGATGCTTTCACAGGAATTTCAGGTGATGGAAGGACACATGGGCGATTTCTGGTGTCAGGCCGATGGAATGATAGACATCCGTTCTTTCCCTTCTGAAGGAATGATGAACAATGTGGCCGATGAGACACAGCCCTTCGTCACTTTCAAAAAAGGTGGAGATTTCTTTTGCATGAGATCTGAGAATCATGAACTTCCTTCCAATGAATGGAATACACTAGAGCTGATCTGTTATGAAGGAAAAAGCCTGCATATCGTCAATGGCCATGTGGTTATGGTGCTGAAAAATTCCCGTTACAAGGATCCAGCTGGTAAAGAAATAACAATGGATAGTGGAAAGATACAATTGCAGAGTGAGGGGGCAGAAGTATTTTATAAAAACATACTTATACAACCCCTACCAGCCATGCCAGCGGAATATACAGAACTGTTCAAGTAGAAAAATCAGGTCTTCAAGACAGTGAAGACCTGATTTTTACCTGGCAAACCTTTTTGTTCCTGCCACACAAAGAATGACACCTGTTGTGATGGCCATCATCCCCGGAGTAACCGCTTCGTGGAGAAAAGTCGTAGCCAGTACCAGTCCCAGGATAGGCTGTAATAATTGCAACTGGCCAATTCTGGCGATTCCCCCTTGTGCCAGTCCCCTGTACCAGAATATAAACCCGATAAACATGCTAAATAAACTGATATAGGCCAAGCCTGCCCAGGCCGTTACACTAACTTCCGTAAATGATTCCGGAAGAAGTAAAAATGTCAAAACCCCCATCATGGGCAACGACAACACCAGGGCCCAGGAAATCACCTGCCAGCCCCCCATAGTTTTTGACAGTTTCGCACCTTCAGCATATCCAAGTCCACAGACAATGATAGCCAGTAATAGGAGGATATCACCAACCGGACTAGAGGAAAGCCCCTGGGCAATAGCATAACCGACTACCAGAAGACTGCCTGCTATTGAAAAAAACCAAAATACCTGAGGGGGACGCTCTCCACCACGGATCACAGCGAATACTGCCGTTACCAGAGGTAACAACCCCATAAAAACCATACCGTGTGCTGAAGTTGTATATTGTAAGGCCATTGCAGATAATAAGGGAAATCCAATCACACAACCCAGTGCAACAATAATCAAAGACCTAAGATACTGTTGCTTTGGTCTTTTTTCCCTGTAAAACAACAGTACACAGAGTGCAAGCAGCCCCGCAATGGTTGCTCGTGATACCGTTAGGAACAGGGGATGAAAAGCCGATACTGCCAGCTTTGTCGCCGGCAAGGAACCGCTAAATATAACAATGCCTATACATCCATTCATCCAGCCACCTGAGTGTTCATTTACTGGTCTGGTTATTTCCCTCTGTTTCATTACATTTTAAATTGTTGCACAAAATTAAAGTACAACAACGAAGGACTACAGTACCAGTTTTATATATTTGGACAGACACAGTTGTAGAATTCAGATGGAAAAGGTATATATCTATAGTGAAATAGCGGGTAAGCTTGCTAGTCAGATCAGGAATGGAATCTTAAAGCCCGGAGAGAAATTGCCCTCTGTAAGGATGTTATGCCAGCAACACCACATCAGCATGAGTACTGCGAAACGGATATTTCTGGAACTGGAAGCACAGTCTTTAATTGAAGCAAAACCGCAGTCCGGTTTTTTCGTCAGTAAGCAGCTTTATCTGAAACTACCGCTTTCAGAAGTGAGTCGCCCCTCACTCACGGCTAAGGACAATGAACCGGATGAACTGATCACCAGAGTCTATTCCAATATGGGGCGTGAGGACCTGACACTTTTTTCCATTGGCGTGCCCTCAGGAAATTTACTCCCTATGGCAAAACTAAAAAAAGAGATTGTGCTTGCCACACGCTCCCTTAAAGAAGGAGGAACTGAATATGAACCTTTACAGGGCAACCTGAACCTGCGAAGGATGATTGCCACAAGATCATTGGCATGGGGTGGCAATCTGGATGAAAATGACCTGATCACCACCAGCGGGGGGATGAATGCACTTTCCTTTTGCCTGATGGCCCTGGGGAAACCTGGCGACACCATTGCATTGGAAAGCCCTTGTTATCCGGGCATCCTGCAACTAGCCGTAAGTCTGGGATTCAAAGTACTGGAACTTCCCACCCACCCGATCACCGGAATAGAAATGGAGGATTTCAGGAAATTGATTCCTAAAATCAACCTTTGCCTGTTAGTTCCAAATTTCAATACCCCTTTAGGCAGCTGTATGCCCGATGCACATAAAAAAGAGGTAGTCTCGCTCCTGGCCGAACAGAATATTCCACTTATCGAGGATGATATATATGGCGACCTTTATTTTGGTTCACACCGACCGAAATGCTGCAAATCTTTCGATGTGGAAGGCAACGTCCTGTGGTGCAGTTCCATTTCAAAAACCCTCGCACCAGGGTATCGTGTCGGCTGGATCGCTCCAGGCAAGTACAAAGACAAATTGCTGAAGCTGAAATTGGTTCATTCCATTTCTTCTCCCTCTATTATTCATGAAGCAGTGGGCAATTTCTTGAAAAGTGGAAGGTATGAAAACCATCTCCGCTACCTGCGCAGCACTTTGATGAGCAATTACCAAAATTATGTCAATGCCATAGCCGGATATTTTCCGGAAGGTACAAAAACGAGCAGACCGCAAGGTGGACTGGCGCTTTGGGTAGAATTTAACAAAGAGATGGATACCACAAAATTGTACGACCTGGCCATCAGGCAGCAGATCAGCATTGCCCCTGGCCGTATGTTTACCTTACAGGATCAGTTTGAAAACTGTATGAGACTGTGTATTGGCCTGCCCTGGACAGCTCATATTGAATTCAAGCTGAGACAACTGGGAAACCTGGCAAAGATGATCCAATAGTCGTGTCAAATCTTAACTACTGAGCTTATGCTTCCCATTTCAGTAACATTGGTAGGAACTGCAGTAATTGGTATAACGATCACTCAGTAAACATTGCCGAAATTTGCAAGAGAAACCTATACGCAGCAACATGAAAAGAACAACATCCCTTACCGTATTGACAATTGTCATGATGGGCTTTATGACTTCCTGTTTAAAGGCTCAGCCTACTGCTCCTGCAATGAAAGCTCCAACAGAAAAAATATTGATCGTATATCTGTCACGCACTAAAAATACCAAAGCAGTTGCCGAAATGATCAGAAGTTATGTAGGCGGTAATCTGGTCGAACTGGAATTGCAAAATCCTTACCCGGAAAACTACAAGCAAATTGTTGATCAGGTTGCAAAAGAGAATAGCACCACTGAGCTCCCTCTCTTAAAAACCAAAATTTCGGCTATTGAACAATACGATAAAATATTTGTAGGATTCCCAACCTGGGGAATGGAGTTACCTCCTCCTATGAAATCGTTTCTTAAACATTCCGCTTTAAAAGGTAAAACTGTGATCCCATTCAATACAAATGCAGGTTATGGAATTGGGAACAGTTTCAACACGTTAAAAAAGTTATGTCCCGGCAGTAAGGTGCTCGATGGATTTACGACAAAGGGTGGAATTGAAAGAGATGGAATACTGTTTGTAATGAAAGATGGCAGGGCAGTTGAGGTTAAAGCCGAAGTGCAGGAATGGCTGAAGAAAATTGGAATGCTCAATTAGCCTATAACAACCATTCAGAATTCTATATAGCAAAATGCCGGTGACAGAATCACCGGCATTTTGTGATTACAACAGTCTTTCAATTGACAAGCAGGACTTCTTGACACGCTGTTATATTTCTCGTCTGTTACCCTTTTTAACCAGATTCAAATTTTACGTTCCCCAAGCCATTTCACCATCGCCGGATCCCGGTGGTCAAAGAAACTGCTTTCCTTGGTATCCAAGCTTTGGATAGCCTCCATATCTTCTGTACTCAGTTCGAAATCGAAGATATCGATGTTCTCCATCATCCTTTCTTTACGTACTGTTTTAGGAATGGCAACTACTCCTCTTTGTATAAGCCATCCGAGGATAACCTGGGCAATTGATTTATTGTGTTTTGCGGCAATTGAGGCCAGCAACTCGTTATGAAAGATATTGTTCTTTCCCTCTGCAAATGGCCCCCAGCTTTCTATCTGCACATTATTCTCTACTAAAAAACTTTGAGTTTCGGTTTGCTGATGAAAAGGGTGCGTTTCAATCTGGTTTACAGCAGGCACAATTTCATGATGGATAATCAGGTCCGTTAACCTGTCGGGCTGAAAATTACTAACACCAATCGCTCTCACCTTACCCTCTTTGTAAAGCTCTTCCATGGCCCGCCATTCACCATATACATCCCCATAAGGCTGATGGATCAGGTAAAGGTCAAGATAATCCAACTGCAGTTTTTGCAGGGAGTTTTCAAATGCCTTTTTAGTTCCTTCATATCCATCAGACTGGATCCATAATTTTGTGGTGATAAATAATTCTTCCCTTGACACTCCACTACGTTTGATGGCTCTGCCTACAGCTTCTTCATTCATATAAGCAGCGGCAGTATCAATAAGCCTATATCCGGCGCTGATGGCATCTACGACACTTCTTTCGCACTCATCCAGATCCGTTACCTGGAATACACCAAAGCCAAGCAAAGGCATTTCTATTCCATTATTCAATTTTATTTTCTTCATCAGTTATTGTTTTTTAAATGTCTTCAAACTGCCTTCGGCGGTTTTCATTGATTGTTTTTCAGTTTATTTATTGTTTTCAATAAGTTTTCAAGAGCTCGGTTATTATTGCTTCTGCATTCAAATTATCGCAGGGGGGGTATCGCTGATGATGCTGTCATCAGCATTTTCTAAGGCTTTGTGACGCATCCCCTATTTATGGTAAACCTTGAATTTTCCCATTCAATTTTAACAGGTCAAATTTATTATGCTGCTGCCCGGCGCGTATGACAAAAGTCCTATGATTTCCTCAGGAAAAAGGTAGATGAATTACGGATTTTGCTACCAAGATTACTGATCTCGCCAGTCTGTGAATTTATTGAACAAAGTTGTGCTGAACTGGAATCCGGTAAGTGATTTCCACAGACAGGATGGCTGATTTGATCAGCATAATCAGTTCAATGCGCGGTACTCATTTGGAGAATACCCTACATGCTGTTTAAAAGAGCGGCTAAAATGCTGCGGATATTTGAACCCCAATTCATAGGCAATTTCACTCAACGACCTGGTCACATCAAAAATCTTCTCTTTTGCAAGATCCATAATTTTCAGCTGGATGTACTCCTGTGCAGATTTACCGGTTTCTTTCTTGATCAAATCACCGAAATAATTTGCCGACAGGTTTAGCTGATCAGCACAGTACGAGACAGAGGGCAAACCCAGCTCCTTTGGCTTATCCGAACTGAAATAATCATTCAGCAATTCCTCAAACTTTTGCAGAATACCCTTATTGGCATTGTCGCGCGTAATAAACTGACGGTCATAAAAACGTACGCAATAGTTGAGCAGCAGTTCAATAGTACTTACAATCAAAGTCTTGCTGTGTTTATCAATACCGCGTTCCAATTCATACCTGATCTTGGCATAGCAGTCAAATATGATCTTTTGTTCAGCTTCAGATAAATGGAGTGCCTCGTGTACTTCATACGAAAAGAAATTATAATCAGCCATGTGGCGCCCAAGAGAGGTTCCCCTGAGCAGATCGGGATGGAAGACCAGGGCCTCCCCTTTGGGTTGATAAAACTCACCGTTGTTCTCCACGCCAATCACCTGACCGGGACCGACAAATACCAATGTGCCCTCCTCATAATCGTAATAATTACACCCATAATGCAGGTCACCGCATTTGATTTCCTTTAAGAAGACGGCATAAAAACCATAATTAGACTTGCGGTTTAATCTTTTATCGGCCTTTGAAAGATCGACAATATTTACCAGCGGGTGCAGGGTGGTATTGTTATTTAAGGCACTGTATTGCCCCACCGAATCGATCATCATTACATTTTCCATATGATTTCCCTTTATCTTATTCAAAGATACCATTTCCAGGATCTTTCCTCCTTCATGAATCCCTCAATCAGTTATAATGGTATATATTCCTGTAATCCGTATAACAAACAGGCAAAATATACACCTGACATTTGTATAATCAATGAATAAGATTAAAAACGTATCACGATGAAAAATAGAATATTAGGAAATAGCGGACTTGAAGTATCTGCAATGGGTTTAGGCTGTATGGGGATGAGTTTTGGCTATGGTCCCGCTGGCGACAAAAAAGAAATGATTGCACTCTTACATGCAGCTGTTGAAAAAGGAATTACCTTCTTTGATACGGCCGAAGCGTACGGCCCTTTTACCAATGAAGAATTACTGGGTGAAGCACTGGCGCCTTTCCGGAATAAGGTCGTTATTGCCACTAAATTTGGTTTTCCTCAGGGCAATACCAACCTGGGACTCGACAGTCGCCCGGAGAACATCAGGGCAGTTGCTGAAGCTTCACTGAAAAGACTGAAAATTGATGCGATAGATCTGTTTTACCAGCATCGTGTGGATCCTGGTGTTCCCATGGAAGATGTAGCCGGAACGGTGAAGGACCTGATCAGTGAAGGTAAGGTTAAACATTTCGGATTATCTGAAGCTGGAGTAGACAGCATCCGTAAAGCCCATGCCGTACAACCGGTAACAGCTGTACAGAGTGAATATTCTTTATGGTGGAGAGAACCTGAACAGGCATTGCTCCCAGCACTGGAAGAGCTCGGCATTGGTTTCGTTCCTTTCAGTCCCCTGGGTAAAGGTTTCCTGACTGGAAAAATTGATGAAAAGACGGAATTTGATCAAACAGACTTCCGCAATATTGTACCCCGTTTTTCAGAAGAAAACCGCAAAGCCAACCAGGTAATGGTCGATTTGCTTACTAAAATAGCTGCAGATAAAAATGCCACTCCGGCACAGATTGCCCTGGCCTGGTTATTCGCCCAAAAACCCTGGATTACGCCAATCCCCGGCACAACAAAACTGCATCGCCTGGAAGAAAACATCGGTTCCGTAGACCTTATACTGAGCAGCACCGACTTACAGCAGATCGAAGATGCTGCTTCACTGATTCACATACAGGGTGCACGTTATCCAGAGCATCTACAAAAAAGAGTAGGCAATTAGACCATAAAATAACCTGTAAACCGAAAGATATGGAAATACAAGACCACAATGATCAGCAACATTCCGGATCATCAAACCGAAGAAACTTCCTGAAAACAGGGGCAACACTTGGAGCAGCAATCATCGCTGCACCGGTACTGGGGAATAGCACAACCTTTGTACCCCCATCTGCTGTTGATTCCAACAAGAAAAGAACATTAGGTTCCGGAAAAAACAGTCTGGAAGTATCCGCCTTAGGTCTGGGATGTATGGGCATGAGTTATCACCGCAGCTTTATCCCCGATAGAAAAGCAATGGTTACTTTAATTCGTACCGCAAAAGATTTGGGTGTGAGCTTTTTTGATACGGCAGAAGCCTATGGTCCATTTGTCAACGAAGAATTGGTTGGTCAGGCCCTTCAGCCTTTTCGTAAGGAAATTGTCCTGGTGACAAAATTCGGATTCAGGGAAGGCAAAACAACTTTAGGTCTGGATAGCCATCCGGCGAGCATCAGAAAGGCTGTGGAACAGTCGCTGAAGAGGCTGAATACCGACTACATCGATTTGCTGTACCAGCACCGGGTGGATCCGGCTATCCCCATTGAAGATGTTGCAGGGACAGTGAAAGACCTGATCAGTGAAGGTAAGGTTAAACATTTCGGCATGAGTGAAGCAAAAAGTGAATCCATTCGCAAAGCACATGCTGTCCAGCCCTTAACAGCTTTGCAGAGTGAGTATTCCCTGGTGACCCGTCAGCCAGAAAATGATGTCATTAAAGTTTGCGAAGAATTAGGGATTGGTTTTGTACCCTATAGTCCACTCAGCAGGGGACTGATCACCGGATATATCAATGAACGCACAAAATATAACCCTGCAAATGATAACCGGTCGACTTTACCACGTTACCGCAAAGAAGCCATTATCGCCAACTGGCCTCTTATTGATATCTTAAAGGAATTTGGTGACCACAGGGGCTTAACCGTTGCACAGGTTGCACTGGCCTGGCTGTTGGCACAGCAACCTTTTATTGTTCCGATTCCTGGTACAACCAAGCTTGCCCATTTACAGGAAAATATGTGGGCCGCCAACTATACGTTCACCGCTGAAGAATTACAAAAACTGACAGCAGAGGTGTCCCGGATCAAAATTGTGGGCGACAGGTATACCGGGGAGCAGGTAAAACAGACAAATAATTAAAAAATACTTGCTGAGGGCTTCAGTAAATTGAAAAATGAAGCGATTCAACTGCATCATTTAAAAGCTTCGACATGACTTAAAAATCGGTCATAAACCTCAGCAGGCTGTCTCCTACCAACGAGACAGCCTGCTGAGGTTTATGATTGCTTCACCGCCATCACACAAACACCACTGACAGAAGCGATTCCGCTTCCAAGAGGAGTGTAATTATAAGTAATTCCATTTTCGGCATAACTGTATGATACGCCGTTATGAAACACATGATGGAGTGCAGCAGTATTCATTGTACGGGTTCCCTGCCACAAATCCATCATTAAATCATTTACCGCTTCCACTTTAAATTCAACACCCCGGTAGATGCACATGGGTACTGGTGCTGACATCACCAGAGCCCGCAGGTCACGCTGAGACTGACTGGCAACCAACCGGTTAATTTCGCGTTCACAAACATCCGTTGCCATGACCAGAATCCCCGTTGTCCGACTACCATGAGTCGATATGGGCGTATAGCTATAATCCATAAAATCTTAATCCATATCCCCCAACACCTCGTCCACCATTCCCTGTTCTTTAGCTTCGGGCCCGGTCATCCAATAATCCCGGTCGGATGCTTTGTGAACCCAATCGTAAGTCTGGCCACTATGCTTAGCGATAATTTTATACAGGTCCTGCCTCACCTTTATCACCTGCTGAGCGGTAATTTCAATATCTGCGGAAACACCCTGAACCCCACCGGAAGGCTGGTGAATCATCACCCTTGAATGCTGCAGCGCAGCACGCTTTCCTGCTTTGCCCGCACAAAGTAAAACAGCACTCATGGAACAGGCCATACCGATACAAACGGTGCCCACATCGGGTGTAATCAGTTGCATCGTATCATAAATCCCCATCCCAGAATATACATCACCTCCAGGCGAATTGATATAAAGCTGAATATCCTTTTTAGCATCTACTGATTGCAGGAAAAGCAGTTGCGCCTGAATGATATTGGCCATTCGATCTGCAACCGGTTCACCTAAAAATATAATCCGGTCCATCATCAAACGGGAAAATACATCCATTTGTGCTACATTAAGCTGGCGCTCTTCAGTAATATAAGGCGTCATATTTTTCGGGATATGCAGGGTGCGCCCCAGGTATCTATCCACATGCTGGCTCCCTATACGGTGATGCTTAACAGCATATTTTCTAAATTCGTTATCACGTATATCCATAATTAATGCTTTTTAAAAAAGTTAGCCATGCGTTGCATAAAACCCTGATATTGAGGTTGAGTAGTTAAAGTATCCTGTACCGCCATAATCTCTGCCCTTATCTGTTGGCGGCTATATTTCCTGATCATGGCATAGGTTTCCTGTTGATACTGCACATCCTCCATTAAGTCACTATTCAATAACACCTTAGCTTGAAACAATAAGGCATCATCAGGCGCCAGCCGGCCAAAAAGATAATCGTCTATAGCTTTAATGTTATTCAATGAAGTCCGCATAGTGTAATGAATTTTGTTTAACTGTTTCCCTGACTTTTTCCAGGCATTTGTATTTTGCAACCGTTGCGGAATGCGTACCAGAATAGCCAAATAGCTTGGTGACTGTAGTTACCGGCAAGTGATCGTAATAATAAGCCTTCAGTAATTCCATGCATTTCTTGCCTGCAGTTTCCAGATAATGCAATATTTTGCCGGTTACAGGCCCTTCTTCAGGCATAACTTCAATGTCGAAATCATCCAGAGGCTGGTTTTGAATACTAGCCTTATAACGCTGTAACCATAGTTTTTTGGCAATCCCCAATAAATAGGCCTGCTCGTGGAGAATGGTTTCAGCCGGTCCTGAGCTAACTTTCTCGTAATAAATAACGAGCGTGTCCTGAAAAATATCCTGTGCTTCCTCAAAGCTACCGCCCATTCGTGCGATATGCCTTGCAACGCCAGGAAAGGCCTTTTTATAAAGCGCAATGAAGAAAGCTTCACGCAGTCCAGCCCTTGACAATGTGTGGTGATCCTTTGCTATCATAAGTGTTTATTATCAGGTGCATCAAATACACGAAATATCACCCATGAAATTGCAAAATATTTTAAAAAAGCGATAGCGTAAAAGGCAATCCTACAAACTTAGCCGGCTTAAGGTTTCCCTGGTTACGCCCAGATAGGCGGCAATCAGGGATTTTGGCACCCGCTGGAAAAGCGTAGGGTATTGTGCAAACAGCTGTTTATACCTGGAATGCGCATCATTTTTTAATAGTGCCATGACCCTTTTCTGCAGGTTAATGAATCCGGATGTCGTTTTTAAACTAAAGAAAGTTTCAAATTTATGGAGTTCAGCAGATAATTTCTGACGATCAGCAATGCTCAATACCAGTAACACGGTGTCTTCCAGACATGCTATAGAAAATTCGGCAGGTTCATGGCTGTGCAACGCATTATAATCCGATACCCACCAGTTTTCCATAGCAAACTGCAGGATATACTCTTTGCCATGATCATCCATCACAGAGGTTTTTAACAAGCCCTTAACTACAAAATATTCAGTGGTCACCAGATCTCCGGGATGACAGATAATCGCATGTTTCCTAAACTTCCTGACCTTAAAATGTGATGCGATATAGCCGAACTCTTCGTCTGTCAGTTCAACCATTTCGTTCATGTGTTTTTTTAACTCTTCATACATTAAGCTTGCATTCTATTCAGGAGATCTATTCATTCAGCAATTCATAAGCGTATATCAAATCAGGCTCCATGGTATTCATCTCATCAAATCAAAGACATCGCTGTGATGTAGGTCACTCGAAACCTGTGCGGTATGTCCTATCAAAGCGAAGGCCTTACACAGACCTTTGTCAGAAATAAATATTAAAACCATGAAATCAAAATTCAACTCCCTGCTGTTATTATTCGCTGTGATTGCCTTACCAGCATTCAGCCAGGCTAACAAAATTACAAATTTAAAAACTAAAAATATGAAGTCTAAAAAAGTGCTTATTGTCGTAACTTCCTTTGAAGATGTTGCCCCAGGAAAGAAAACAGGGATCTGGCTGGAAGAATTTACCACTCCTTATTATATTTTTAAAGAAAAAGGTATAGAGATGACCATTGCCTCACCAAATGGGGGTATTGTACCTATAGACCAGAAAAGTCTGCTGCCGGATTTTACCACTCCATCTACTACAAAGTTCTTAGCCGATGCTGCTGCCCGGGAAAGACTTCAAACCAGTGTGGAACTTTCAACTGTAAATGCTGCAGATTATGATGCCGTTTTTTATCCCGGCGGACATGGCCCGATGTGGGATCTTCCAAATAATTCCTACTCTATCGCCTTGATCAATACTTTCTATGAAAGTGGCAAGCCGGTTGCGCTGGTATGTCACGCCCCGGCTGCATTGCAAAATGTAAAAACAGCGGATGGTGAATACCTGATCAAAGGAAAAACAGTTTCAGGATTCACCAACAGTGAAGAAAAAACCGGACAGTCAGAGGATATGGCTCCTTTCCTGCTGGAAGATATGCTGAAAGAAAGAGGTGCTAAATATCAAAAAGGAGCAGACTGGGCTGCATTTGCAGTTCAGGATGGCGTATTGATCACAGGTCAGAACCCGGCATCAGCAGCGCTGGTAGCTGAAAAAATCCTTAATGCCCTGGGCGTTAAATAATACCTGATGACCAGCATCGACCTTTAATAGTTTATATACCTATTGGGTGTTAGCATTAGAAAAAAGACCTGTTGTTCCTTGCGGAAACAACAGGTCTTTTTTTGTGCATAGCTGAAAGCATGTCAGACTCATAAAAAAAATCAACAGTTCAGCTAATTTCATCAGAAATCACACAAAACAATACCTACTTATATAATTATTCTAAAGAAATACCTTCAATCCCCAAAAATCTATCTGAATTTAAACGTATGGACTTCTATAAAATCAAATATCCCATTAAGATCCACCACAAAGTTCAAATAACTCCTTTTTCTTCTAAAAACAAAATGTATCTTGTGGTGATTTAACCAAAACACAAATAGGACTGCATCTTTTTCATCAGTTGATAAGAGAAAGTGATCTTATTGAAGAAATATTCTGTTCAACACTACAAACAAAGCCACAAAAAACAAATATATAGCTAATGAAAAGAACCATATTATCCATTCTGTTATTCTCTGCTTCCACACTTTTATTCGCTCAGGACGGGCAAGTCAATTTCACAGAAAAATTCAAAAAGGAACATCAGGGTAAACACAAAATTGAAATCCATGAACTGAAAGAATTGATCCATATTATGATTGCCATAACTAAAACCGGGCAGGAAAATGATGATATGGTCCAGCAGAAAGGAAAATATTATCAGGATGTGTTAACGCATTTCAAAAAATATGAAAATGAGCAAATTATCAAAACCTTCGATTCGCTCATGATAAAAAGTCCGCTCAATTACGTCTATCTCACCGGCAACGCGATCAGTTATGATCTGAAAGACAATCAAATGGTCGCCAGCGATGTCTATATTTTTCCGGCACAACAAGTCTCCTCTAATGAGGCCATTACCGAAAATCCGGTGACTACCTATAAAAAGGAAATTGAGGAATTCGCTCAAAAATCAAACTTCAGGGAATTTTACAGCCTTCAAAAGCCATTTTATAACACACTGATTGAAGATTATGAGAAAAATGCAAATGTGGGTAAACAATGGAAATGGCTGGAAAAGAACTTCAAAACAAAAGTCAACAGTTACCTGATCCTCTGCTCTCCATTAATCAACGGACTAAATTATACAGAAGGCTACACGAATAATAAATTCAAACTGATTCAAATGGTCCTTCCTCCATTGGAAGACAATCCCAAACGCACAAAAAAATTAAATGACGCCTTTAATACCAGAGGAATGTTCACGGAGATTGACCACAACTACACCGGCACTCCAAGTGAGCATTACGAAAAAGAAATCAATGCTTCACTTGCAAACAGGGAAAAATGGGTGAACCCAAAAACCGAAGGAACACAGTATTATTCAAATCCAAAAGCAGTTTTTAATGAATACATGACCTATGCGGTTTTTGTGCTGTACTGCGAGTCCATTTACAAGGATGATCAGGAACTATTGGGTCAGGTCCGTGATGAAGTAAACAGTGTCATGAGCAATCAAAGAGGCTTTATAAAGATGAAAGAATTCAACACTTATTTAGCCGGACTGCACCAACAACATAAAAAGAAAAAAATAGACGACCTGTATCCGGAACTGCTGGAATGGTGCGCCAAACAATAACTAAACATCGTGTAATACAACACTATCCAGGCGTATTGCTGACCTCCGCATCCTTGCGGAGGTCAGCAATACGCTTTTAGACTGAACGGAGTTTTTCCTCCTCCAGATCGAGCGTAAGCAGGTTCTTACGGATAATATCTTCATCCAGCAGTTGTTCATTTCTATTCTTCGCCAACAGCCAGTTTCGTTGTTCCTCTAACAGGTCCTGGTAAATCCTTCTCAATTCTTCTGAAATTGCCACATCCTGGGTATCAAGTAACTTTTGTTCCCATTTCAGTACCATCTGTTGAAGAACCGGCTGCCCGACAAGCGCTTCACTATGATTTTCTTTCAGGTAATGCAGCACATGTGCGGCAAGTTCCTTTTTCAGCTGCTGGTCAGCCTCCTCTTCCGATAAAAGTTGATCCGGATCCGATAACTTCATCTTCCTGATCAGGACAGGTAAAGTAAGTCCCTGCAACAATAAAGTAAGAAGGATCACAATGAAAGTGATGAATAAAATCAGGTTCCGCTGGGGGAATTCGCGGCCATCAGACAATTGCACCGGAATAGAAAGCGCAGCAGCAAGGGAAACTACGCCCCGCATTCCAGCCCAGCCCAACACAGTGGGGCCTTTTATACCCGGATTTCGTGTGCTCGCCACAGTGATAAAGTTACGGGCAATCAGGGTGACAACAACGGCTCCATAAGCCGATAATAAGCGACCAAAAATCAGTACTCCGGTAATCAATACCCCATATCCGATTGCGGCAGGTAGTCCTACCCCACCCAGGCCCTCCATGATTTCAGGAAGCTCAAGGCCAATCAGCATAAACACCAATCCATTCAGCACAAAACAAAAGCTTTCCCATACGTTCGATCCGCGAAGGCGTGAACTGCTGCTCAGAAAGAGATGACGCTTATTCGACAGATACAGTCCACCGCACACCACCGCCAGCACGCCTGAACTGTGCAGTTCCTCTGCCGCGATGTACATCAGGTAGGGAGCAACGATGGTCAGCACAATATCCATATTTGAATTCGTAGGGAGATATTTGTGCATTTTCATAAAAATCAGACCTATCAGCACACCTATCCCAACACCACCGACCAGCATCCAGGCAAAACTTCCTAAAGCCTCAACCCATACAAACTGTCCCGTAGCCAGGGCGATTAGTGCAAAACGAAAAATAATCAGTGAAGAAGCATCATTCAACAAACTCTCCCCTTCCAGAATGGAATGCATAAACCTGGGGATCTTTACAAATTTTAGAATGGCACCTGCACTCACGGCATCCGGAGGGGAAACAATTGCCCCCAGCAGCAGGCCAAGTACCAAGGAAAAACCGGGGATAAAATAATTGGCAACAAAGGCTACCGAAAATGCGGTCAGGAAAACCACGATAAAAGCAAAACTACCGATGATCCGTCGCCAGCGCCATAATTCCTTCCAGGAGATATCCCAGGAAGCCTGGTATAACAATGGCGGCAGAAAAATGATAAAAATGAATTCCGGATCGACCTTGGTAACCGGAACGAAAGGGATAAAACTAATGAGCAGTCCACCCAGTACCAGGAGTATCGGGTAAGCAACCCTGATCTTCTCTGCCAGCATGATGAGCATGATAATAATGACAATGAGAATCAGATAAAAAGGAAAGTATTCGAGCATATTTAAATTTTATTTGTGTGCAGCTGATGTAGATCAGGACAAAACTCCGGGTCTTCCCATCGGAACCAATCCATTTTAAATTTAGCAAATCCGACCCCATTCTCCTAATGGTACATTGGCAAACCTTTTAACTCCAGAAAGTTCCGGTTCCAATTTACAATATAACAGTGTAATGACACACCATTTTCTATAGCTATACGTTTTACACTATAACTTCATCATACTTTCCGATATAAACTACCTTTCAGTAAGTATGATGGAAATTTTAATCTAATTACTAAAAATAAGATTATGGAAATTGTTTCAGAAAAGAAAAAATCGACTATTAAATCGATAAACCCCTTTGACAACAGCTTAAACAAAGAGTTTGAGGTATTTACAAAAGAAGAAGTGAACGAACGCTTAGATCTCGCCACGGATGCTTTCCGGTCCTGGAAAAAGACTTCGTTCAGCGAGCGGGCAGACTTATTGCATAAAGTCGCGAATATTTTCAGGGAACGAAAGGAGGAACTTGCGAAACTTGCAAGTTTAGAAATGGGAAAAAAAGTGAAAGAAGCAGTAGCTGAAGTAGAACTCAGCGCGAATATATTTGACTACTACGCGGATAAAGGAGCAGAATTTTTAGCAGATAAGGAACTGGAAACACCGGAAGGAAAAGCTTTCCTAAGTTATGAACCATTGGGGGTACTGCTGAGTGTTCAGCCCTGGAACTTCCCTTTTTATCAGGTCACACGTTCTGCTGCACCAAATATTATGGCAGGAAATACAATGGTATTGAAGCATGCCTCCATTGTGCCGCAATGTGCAGCAATTGTAGAAGAGATATTCCTGGAAGCAGGTGCACCGAAAGGGGTATACCAGAATCTATTTCTGCCCGGTGCCAGCGTGACTGACCTGGTATCGGATGAAAGGGTTAAAGCAGTAACCCTTACTGGAAGTGAGCCAGCAGGTGCAAGTATTGCCGCAGCCGCAGGTAAGAACATTAAAAAATCAACCCTTGAATTGGGGGGAAGTGATCCCTTTATTGTACTGGATGATGTGGACGTAGACCAGGTAGCCACTGCCGCTGTTTATGGAAGGATGTGGAACGCCGGACAAGTGTGTACTTCTGCAAAAAGGATCATTGTGCATGAGCGCATTGCGGACGCATTTTTAGCAAGGGTGAAAGACCTGATGGGGAAACTGAAAGTCGGAAATCCATTGGATGAATCGACGGATGTGGCTCCATTAAGCAGTGAAAAAGCAGCAGAAGAGGTCGTGAGACAAGTTGATCAGGCTGTCAGCGATGGCGCAACACTGGAATTGGGTGGAAAACGCGTAGCAGGTACTGCCGGAGCATTTGTTGAACCTACCCTGCTTACCCATATTAAAAAAGGAAACTCTGCCTACAGTGACGAAATCTTCGGTCCGGTATTCATGTTTTACGTGGTGAAGGATGATGAAGAAGCCGTTGCCCTGGCAAACGATACGGAGTTCGGCCTTGGAGGTTCTGTATTTAGTCAGGATGAACAGCGGGCTGTAGCTATAGCCAGACAAATTGATACAGGAATGGTGTATATTAATCACATGACCGGAATATCACCGGAATTACCTTTCGGAGGGACTAAAAAATCAGGTTATGGACGCGAACAATCCCCAGCAGGAATCTATGAATTCGTGAATCCGAAACTTATACGGATTACCAGCATCGATAAACCTTATTAGGAGATGAGCATCAGCAAAAAGAGGAAATCCGAACAGATTTCCTCTTTTTGTTTTTATACACTTTTCTATGAAAAGTTCTTTGCTAACGAACGACCTCTTAATGCAGTCCCAATACGATCTCCCATTGAACGCTTTTTGTTTTGGATGCTTTTTGCTTGGAATACTTTTTCTCTGCAAAAGATTAACTTATCGACTTCCCGAATGGCGAGAATGCCAGATTCATTAGCTTAAAGTGCTGCATTCCAAACGGAATACCTACAATCGTCAGACAGAAAAGGATACCAAACAGCAGGTGGGTCAACACAATCCAGAATCCACCAAAGATCAGCCAGATGATATTCATCACAGTCGACAGGCAACCTGTATTTGAAGCGATATCTGTAATTTTTACACCAAATGGTGCCAGTCCAACTACAGCAAACTTAATACATTGTATACCAAAAGGAATTCCCACGATGGTCAGACACAGGATTAAACCTCCAATGAGATACTCAAAAAAGATAAATATTCCTCCAAATACGATCCAGATAATGTTGCCTATAAAGTTCATTTCAAAAATTTAAAGTAAGACGAACAAACTGTCAATTCGTTACAGAAATTCTTGCTTCGTCTACATAAAGAAATTCTTTTCCTATGCCATTACGCCGTATTTACCTGCTGCTTTTACTGCTATATTCACTGATATAAGGTTTCTCTGCCGATTTTCTTTTGATCTCCGTGCTGGTAAAAAAACCTGTTCCATCCGGTTTAAAACAGATCCCTTCACTTTGGTTTTCTTTGAGATGAGGAATTTTTGAGGGAGCCGCAGCCATTGCTTCAGCAACAGAGACCTCCGCTTTTTTCTCCCACAAATAAATTGCTGAGCGGGACCGCAAGATGATCCTGGCTCCATCCCTGGAAATATCGCCCCCGGTGATTTTCTCAAACGGCATACGCAACATCGGCTGCGCCACCACCACATCAGACGTACTCCAGTTCAGTTTATACAAGGTTGCACCCGATGTTTCCTTACTGACTATCCAGATATCGGAACTGTTGTGGTCAACCAGGATAGTTTCCGCATTCACCGGACCATTCGGATAGACAATTTTCATCTGCTGGGGCACAACTTTAATATCTTTCCCAGGAAACATAGGTTCAGGGAACCTGAAAATCTGGACCTCCTCATATTTACGGCCATTGTCGCCAATATTTGCCACATAAATATAAGACGTAGAGTCTACAGCCGACCTGGCAACAGAGATATCCTCCCAGTCACGATTCTCCAGCCCTTCAAGCCAGATACTGCCCGTGTTTTTACCCAGCGTATTGATGATGCTGATCTTATTCGTACACTTACTGTCTTCATGGGTATATAAAAGACCCGGATGATTTACACTAAATGCCAGACCTGAAGATTCCATAAGGGAAGTATCTTCCAGTGCAAATATTGCAGGCACACTATCCACATAACTGTTACTGTCCTGCAAACCGCTGAGTTGATAGGTGACAACAGTAGTTTTTTCTGGTATCCGCTCTTCTTTTTTGGTCTTGCATGCTGTAAAACACATGGCTATACATAAATAACCTATTATACTTTTAGTATATATTTCTCTTGTAATTTTCATGTTTATCTAATTTGTTGTAAAGAGGATGAAGTTTTCATGAGGCAGTCGCACCAGTGTGCTATAAAAATCATGATGTTTCCTTCGTTTATTATTTTATTAAAATGGTGGGGCTTTCCTCAGGTATTTACGTTGCTGTGCATGGTAACTGATAAGCCCCACCTGTTCCTTTTGTTTTTATCAATTCCCTGATCCTTCTAGAATGCGGAATACCTGAATCCGATATTTCCCCACACTCCGTAATTCCGGTCATTGTCTGGTCGCCCATCCCTGTATCTCGTAGAAATCGGGGCATTAGTCAGGTTATTGAGTCCTGCAAAGACAGAAAACTTTTTATAGATCTTTTGCGAAGCGGAAAAGTCAAGCTGTGTACGTCCGTTTTCCATACTATCTTCAGCAGGTGTATTCCCTACAGATCTCACATAGGTACCATAAAAGTTGGCGGCAATCCTGCCGGAGAAACCATACTTCTGATAAGAGATAGCAATATTCCCCGAACTCGGACGGGCATCCGGCAATGCTACTTTACGTCCCTCATCTACATTTGGGGTACGCATTTCCGACCACACGCGCGTATAGTTTGCATATATTCCAAGTCCGTTCAAAGCACCGGGAAGGAAAGTAAACTGTTGCTGCCATGCAAACTCAAGGCCATAGACCGTTGCATTTTTACCATTCCTTGGTGTCTCAATGGTGTATCCATCCCACTCCCCGCCAATCTGATCTACCTTTTCCTTGTAGACTTTATTCTTTACATCTTTATAGAAGAATCCGGCCGACAGGAGTCCCACCGACTGAAAATAATGTTCAGCCATCAGGTCATAATTATTGGTAAAAGCCTGTGTCAGGTCGGGGTTTCCCCTTTTGATATTTCCATTATCTTCACGCACTTCTTCCCATGGTACCAGGTCAAAATATCCGGGGCGGGACAGGGAACGTGTTGCCGCAGCCCTCAGGTTGGTTCTTTTGGTTAGCGCATAACGCAGGTTCACACTTGGCAGGAAACCGTCAAAATCCTTATCAGCATGAACATTGATGGCATCCACATATACATCATCAGGTCCCAGGACCAGCATATTTCCGGTATACTTTAATCCCGTTCTTTCGTATCGAACTCCTGCAACCATTTCCAGCGCACCAACATTCCAGGTGGCCATCATATACGCTGCCTTTAAAGTCTCGGTACCTTCATAAGTATCAGGTGTAGAATTACGGATACTCCCCGTTTCATCAATTTCGAATGCTGCAGGATGCTGTAACCGGTAATTATTCAGCGAAAGCGCATCTGGAAAAAGGCTTAGTCCATAGCTGTCATGGAAAAAGTCAGAGCGGCTGAAGGGAGAAACAAAATTGGTAAGGGTCAGTTTATCCACTGCCGCATACTCATCTTCGCCACGGTTCCTGTTCGTCGACTTATGTCTGAAACGTCCTCCTACCTGGAAATATCCCTGATCTTTAGAGAAAATACGGAAAGGATACTTAAAATTCAGCTTCGCATTCCAGTCTTCATCTTCCGCTTCATCCCTCCGGTCACGCAGGTACTTGTAGGCAAACAACTCAGGATCCATCACCCCAGCTTTATCAAAAGCAATCTGAGGGGCTTCAGGATTCCCCAGATCAATATCCCCGGCAAGTTTCTTCTGTTCAAAGACAGTCCTTACATCTTTCTTACTCTTAAAAAATCCACCGGCATAACTCACATCATAATCCATTTGCAACCTTCCCAGGAACTTCTTTCCACCCGTTGAGAACATCATGGTATTACGGGCACTCTCCCTGTACCAGCCATTGCCTTCAAGGGTGATATTCTCTGCACGGTCGTGTGTCGTATAATCTTTTATGGAATAATTCAGGTTATGCTGCTGCTGAACATCCAGGTAGCCATTATAACTTCCTCTCAGATAGAACAATTCATTCTCTCTGGGATAAAAATTCAATTCTGCCTGCACACCAAAATTGCGGAGTTTCAAATCTGTCGCTTCCAGCTCAATACCTTTTAGTAAAGTATACAGCTCCTCATCGCCAAGCGCACTGCCGTACGACTTCTTGATCCTGTCCTCACCACGACCGGATTTACTATAATTTCCACCCACAATAAATCCCCATTTATCTTTCCTCGCCCCATAGGTAAGTCCCCCGTCAAAACTGCCCTTGGATGACATCATATTGTATCCTCCTGAACTTCTGATATCGAGAAACTGCGATTGTCCCGGCGGTGTCTTGGTGACGATATTAATCGTTCCTGCAGTACCATCCGCATCCATATCCGGGGTCAGTGTTTTCACCACTTCAATACGGTCTACCGTAGCCGCAAGGATCCCGTTTAAGTCGACCGTTCTGTAGCGTGGTTCAGTTGAAGGCACCCTGTTTCCATTGATCGTCACCGATCCGTCTTCAGCCTCCAGCCCCCTCATAATTACAGCCTGGGGGCGACCATAAGAATAGGCCATCGTTAAACCGGGAACACGTTGCAGGGATTCCCCTACAGTCAGATCAGGAAAACGTTCAATCTGTTCCTGCGACAACACATACTTCATATTCGTCGCTTCCTTCATCACACTCAGGGCGGTCGCTTCTCCACGCCGCATTCCAGTCACCGTAACCCCTGCCAATGCCTTGGTATTCGGGCTCAGCTCAATCCGGAGCGGTTGCAATTGCACACCTTCCAGTAAGGCAACGCTGATCTTCTGCTTTTCAAAGCCCATATAAGAAACAACAATTTCATAATTGCCATATTCCACGGGCGGAAAACTGAAAGATCCGCGTTCGTCAGTCGTAGTCACCAAAGAAGCAGGTTTCAGCTGTACACTGGCAAAAGGCAACTGATGACCTTCCCCATCCAGCACACGACCGGAAATCACTCTCGGGGCCTGTGTCTGTTGTTTTGACTTCTGATAAAGGACAATCCCTTTTCCCTGGATCACAAAATCTACTTCTTCCTTTTCCAGAAGGATTCGTAATGCCTGCGGAAGGGTCACATTCTTCAGGTTCAGCACCCTGGATTTCCGGCCTGCCTTAAACAGATCGGACTGATACTCCAGCGCATAATTGTTATCCTGTGCCAGTTTGCTAAGCTCTTCTTTCAGGCTTTGGCCGGAAGTCACCACATTGATGACAGCGGCCTGTTGGGCCCTGGTACTGTTCGGGAGCATTACATGGAATGCAGTTAAAAAGGCCAGCATAGAGATATAATGCCTGGCGACTCTGATTTTAAATAAAAAAAGCATAATTTTGATTGGATATCAATTAATTGATTTGGTAAACATTTATTCTTTACGCCCTGTTAGAGCAGGGCGTAATTTTATTTGAGGGGTTATTTGGTAATTTATTTATTCTTATTTATCTTCTCAGTCGGCTGATGCTTTAACATAAATGGTATCTGCTTTACGCGACATTTGCATTTCTCCCATCAGTTCCAGCTTACCTATCGCTTCCTGTAAGGTTATTTTATCCAGCTGAACCGTATAATTACGGGTAAGTTCCACACGTTTACTCACTTCAAATTTCACCCGATGAACCCGCTCCAGATCGGCAAGGATCTTTGAAAGCGGCTGGTCCAGGTAATGGTAAACCCCGGAAGTCCAGGAATCACTTTCAGCGGCTACAACTTTCTGCACATTCAGCCTCGCCTTTTCAGAAATCATAGACACCATATAACCGGGGGTAATGATCCTGCCCGACTCACTCTGGCGGCTAGCCACCATCACCTTTCCGGTTTTTACCCTGACTTCCTCCTTCTCATTCCTATAGGCACGAATATTAAAAGAGGTTCCCAAAACTTTAATGCTTAACATCTTTGTTGTTGCAACAAAAGGAACCTGTGGATTTCTGGCGACTTTAAAAAATACCTCTCCATGATCCAGAAAAACCTTACGGCGTTTTTTCCAGCCGTCAGTGGCAATTCCAACCCGCGTATCGGCATTTAACTGCAACACAGAACCATCAGCCAGTGTAACCGATTTCTGTTCCCCGGCCCGGGTCTGATAGTACTGGTAACCGGCTGAAGGATCCGCTGAAAGAAAATAAAAACTGACACTGCACAGCACAGCAACCAATGCCGCCGCAGCACTATAGCTGTACAGGCGTATCCTTCGTTGCCGCTGTTTCGATGCCAGGGCATGCCGCTCAAGGTTTTGCCAGATCGAATTCCTGAGTTCATGCCTTTTATGGCTGTCCTCAAGTTCAGGTATAAAAATATCGTTCTCCTGAAAACTTCCTGATGTATGCTCGCTTTTCTCCATTCTCATCTATTTCTTGTTCGGCTGCTTCCTGCAGCACACCATGAAGTGGCAGAAAATCCGGAAAGGTACTTTAAGCCAGTGTTAAGTCTACATTAAATTAGCAGCACAACAAAAGGCAAGGGATATTCCTTCGGTAAACAGCGCAGCAAGCGCATTAAAAAAACAGGAACAGGATGAAACCTGCAAAAGTATCCATATTCAGTATAGCCTCTTTCAATCGCTGGCGTGCAGCATGAAGATTATTTTTTACCGTCTGTTCAGAAATATTCAATTCTGCGGCCATTTCCCTGATTGCGGGACCTTTGTCACGGAACAATTCAATGCATTTGCGCATCGTTTCAGGCATCTTCCCTATCGTCTCCCGGATACAGGCTTCGGTCTCCCTGGACGCAATCAGTTCATCCGTATACGCTATACCCGATAATTCCAGGTGCAGCTCATCATCTAAAGACACCGGGATCTTATCTCCCTGTCTCCTGAAATAATTATTCACCTGATTTCGGGCCATCCCATACATATAGGCATCGAGCGACTTCACCTTCAGCTGCCGGCGTTTATCCCAAACGGCAATAAATAAATCCTGCAGGATATCTTTTGTCAGATCCGAATCGAGTACACGGCTATAGATTTTCCGGTAAAGGACAGGCCAGTATTGATCAAACAACTGCTCATAGGCTGCTATATCCCCATCAGACAGCTTATTTAATAAGATATGTTCACTGGCGTTCGAATCAGTCTGATACATCAACACAAAGTTAATTCACTCAGGTTAATTCGGTATTAAGCCTGAAGATTTGTAAAACGCAGCTAAAGAGGAATACATAACACCTGGATCTTTCCGGGATTCCAGACATATCACGCCCGTCATTTATCACAATGGTATAGAATTAGAGCGAAATACTATTTTATGATTAATTTTAAATAAATTCGTTAAAACTGATTGCATATGGCATTCCCATCATTACAAAGTTTATTATCAAGTACCCGCTACGTAGGGAAACGTTTTCCTTTCGAAATCCTGTTTGCCCTTGCAGGCACGATAGCTGCAAGTATCAATGTAGAAGTCAAAAACATTGAACCAGTGATGGAAAACTGGTGTATACGGGTGATGATGGTAGCCAACCTGGGTGTACTCCTCAGTATGGCTGCTACGCTCTATCTGGAAAGTAAGGGGGAGAAAAATTCAGGGAAGCTGATCTTTAAAATGGTCACTGCCATAGCTGCAGCTTCACTGATATTCCTGATCAATCCGATGGAACACCAGGCAGATGCCATGCGTTTTTTACTATTGTGCCTGGCCTCACACCTGCTTGTTGCCTTTACGGCATTCCTCAATCGCGGTACCATACAGGGCTTCTGGCAATTTAACAAAACACTCTTCTTACGGATCACCACCAGCGCATTGTACAGTGTGGTCCTCTTCCTCGGACTTGCAGCTGCAATAGGCGCCATGAACCTCTTGTTCAACTTTGATTTTAAATACGATACCTTTCTGATCCTCTTCATCTGGATAGCAGGGATGTTCAACACCATATTCTTCCTTGCCGGCGTCCCCCAGGACCTGCCGGCGCTCGACAAAGATTTCAGCTATCCCAAGGGACTTAAGATTTTCACCCAATATGTATTGATTCCATTGGCTACGGTATACGTAGCGATCTTATTGGCCTATGAGATCAAAATACTGATCCAGTGGAACCTGCCAAAAGGATATGTATCCAACCTCATTTTGGGCTATGCCGTGTTCGGCATTCTTTCCCTGTTGCTGGTCTTCCCCATTCGCGAACAGGAAGAAAACAAATGGATAAAAACCTTTGCCAACAGCTTTTATTTTTTAATGCTGCCCCTGCTTGCCCTGTTATTTTTAGCGGTAGGCACCCGGATATTCAGTTACGGCATTACCGAATCCAGGTATTTCCTGATCCTCCTTGCGGTCTGGTTACTGTTTATCTCCGTCTATTTTCTGCTTTCACGCAAACAGAACATCAAAGTCATCCCTGTTACCCTCTGTATCCTTGCATTGCTTTCTGTGTATGGTCCGCAAAGTGCTGAGTCGGTCGCAATCCTTTCCCAGAAAAGAATCCTCGTCAAGCAATTTAAAAAACATCGTGCCTTCAGCAATGGAAAGCTAAGCAAAGTAAAGAACCTCAGTAAAAAAGATGGCGAACGTGCTATTGCAACAGTAGATTACCTGGTCAGAAAATACGATCTGGAGGTTTTGCAACCCTATATCGACAAGGACCTGGAGAAGGTGAAAGACTCCTTAAAGAAAATATCAAAGAATAAATACAACCACGACAGATTTGACCGCTACCTGTTCCAGGAAGAAAAACTAAAATGGATGGAGCGTCATCTGGGTTTGGAAAAATTCGCCTATCCCGGTCTACCCAATATACAAGATCCCGAAAATACTTATTACAGGATTGGCACGCAGCAGGAGAATGCAGTGAGCGTGAAAGGATATGACATCATCGTGCAGGGAATATATTACAATAATGAGCTGACCAAAAGCAACATAGAACAGGTAACAATCAAACAGTATTATCAAAATGGCTCACTGGTAGTGGAGATCAATGGCGAACGGATCCGCTACGACCTGAAAAAACTACTGTCCGATCTCATTACAAATCACAAAAATGCGGCTGCCTACAAAGGTCAGCCGGATAAAGATCAGCTGAATACTGGTCCTAAATACGATTATATTTTTCCCAGGTCAATGATGAGTATGACTAAAAACACGAAGAACTTTAGTGTGACCTATACCATAAATTCTTTAAACGGAACCATTTATACGGGTGCAGATCAGGCTAAAACAAGTCTAAGTCAGGTGGATGGTATTTTATTGATCAGGAAAAACAAGTAACCAGAAAAGACAACACCTCAATATATACAAAAAGGAAGAGGCTGTATCAAATTAGATGATGCAGCCTTTTTTATTTTAATAAGTTTTGTACCATCTCTGGACACCAACGCGTTCATTTGCATTTTAGTCATCTGATTTTGAAAAAGGTCAATGAAACAGCTCTTTTAGGCTGCTTTTTTTCTGATATTTTGTGCAATTGCGAGTAAGCCCCATTCGATGGCCACTTTTTCCTTTCCACGGAGCCTAAAGCGGCGGAACCCGTGGTTCTGTTTGATATTTCCGAAGACAGGTTCTACATCATAACATCGTTTCTTTCGCCGCTGTATTCCTTCTTCGCTGTTCAGCTTTTCGAATGCGTTTTGCTTAAGCCTGTTCAGGTTTTCATTGATTTCAATGATGCGGTTCTCTTTTGATTTATGGCAAACTGCTCTCATAGGACAGTTTTCACAATTCCTTGCCTGGTATCTTTTAAGGGTTTGCTTAAAGCCTGTTGTCGTCTTTTTTGTGTAAGACCCGATTGACAGCATTTGCTGGCCCATTGGGCAGATATAACAATCCTGCTGCTGGTTATAAAAAAGCTTGTCTGCCCCAAAAGGAGATTTGCTGTTGTACTTACCCTTCTGCTGTTTATCGAACATGCCATATTTCACAAAAGCCTCAACTTTCTGATCTTCCAGCAGTTGGTAGTTTTCCTCAGAACCATAGCCTGCATCTGCTGTAAGTTTCTTTGGTGCTTTTCCAAAGCTGCTTACGTGTTGTTCCAGGTGGATCTTCAGGGTAGTCGTGTCGGTTGGGTTGGGATGTATCGTGTAATTGACGATAAACTGGTTAGAGGTAGATATCTGTACATTATAGCCGGGCTTCAGCTGTCCGTTTTTCATGTGGTCTTCTTTCATCCGCATGAAAGTAGCATCTGTATCTGTCTTGCTATAACTGTTTCTCTCGCCCAAAATAGCCTCCTGAGCTTCATATCTGGCTATATTCTGCGGATAATTTTTAGTTACATAATTTAGCTTATCCTTCACTTTCTTGTCTATATCTTTCCGCCCGGCAAGCTTTTCATTCAGCTGCTCTACAGCTTGCTTTACCTTCTCACTATCAATCTGTTTAAAATCAGGCGGCTCAGGCATCTTGTCTTCATCACTGGCCACCTGTTGCGCATATTCCCAAATGTGGGTCAGCTGCTTTTTCATTTTTTCCTTATTGGTCTGAATGGATTTCTTCCAGACAAAAGTGTACCTGTTGGCACTAGCTTCGATCTTAGTCCCGTCGGTATTGATTTCCTCAATGCTTAATAAGCCTTCAGCGGCAAGTAGTTTTACCACATCCTCAAATACACTGCGAAGGGCATGTTTCAGGCGTACACCCCGGAAACGGTTGATGGTATTGTGATCTGGGTAGCTCATGGAGCTCAGCCACATAAAGTAGATGCTTTCACGGCAAGCGGCAGCCAGCTTACGGCTCGAATAGATATTGGTGAGATAACCATAAACCAGAACTTTAAGCAAAAGTTGGGGATGATAGCTGGAACTGCCTTTAATGTGGTAGGCTTTTAGAAGAGGTTCTATACTAATCTTATTAATCACCTCATTTACAACTCTAACAGGATGGGAATCAGGAATTAATTCATCAAGAGTGGGCGGGATGGCAAGAATCTGCTGTTGGTTATAGGGCTTAAATACGGGTTCTCTGATTGCCATATCTAGTGTGTTTTAATACATTAAATATATGAAAATCAAATAATTGTGTCAATAGTGCTGCGAAAAAATGTTATAAAAAATAAGCAGAGACAGAAGCTATAAATAAAAAAAGAGGCTGATCATGATTTATGATACAGCCTCTTCCTTTTTTAATCATTTAGTATTTGCTGGTCTTCAGACTTTAAACAATCCTGACCATGATGAAACGACAGGCAGCATTACCTTATCCGCATTTGGAAGATCCGCAATCTTTGCAGGTCAGGCAGCCTTCCTGATAATGCAGGTTTGTGGAAGAGCAATTCTGACATTGTTGTTTTTTCGCTTCCGTACCGTCAGGAACATAACGTTTCAATGCACGTGCCACCCCATTTTTCCAGGTATTGATAGATTCATCCAATTGCAGGCTATTGATCAGATCAACCACCTTTTCTATAGGCATCCCATGTCGCAGTGTACTGGAAATCAGCTTCGCATAGTTCCAGTATTCAGGATTGAACTTATAAGACAAGCCTTCAATAGTGGTCTTATGCCCGCGTTTATTTTTATATTGAAAATCGTAACGTGAGCCACCATCAGCATCTCTATTTTTAATAATAGCCCCATCATTCACCCATCTTGGGATCAGGATGCCATCCTCATCATCAGCAAAACCTGTAAAAATCTCATAGGGTTTACCTTCAATCAATCCGATAAATGCAATCCATTTGTCCTTACTGTTCTGAAAACGTACAACATCCGCTTCCAGCACTGCCGGTCTGGTGGTGGGGAAGATCAGCTGACTTTCCTCAGTTTCTTCTTCCGTCTTCGTCTCTGTATTCGCGATCAGTACACCGGAACGGGAACCATCACGGTACACAGTTACCCCTTTGCAGCCCGACATCCAGGCTTCCATGTACAATTCGCCTACTACTTCTTCCGTCACATCGGCAGGCATATTAATCGTAACACTAATGGAATGGTCGATCCATTTTTGGATGCGGCCCTGCATCTTCACCTTTTTCAGGTAATCGACATCATTGGAAGTGGATTTATAATAAGGAGACTGTATAATCAGTTCATCCAATTCCTTTTGGGAATAATTTTTCGTAGTATCAAATCCGTTCACCTCCATCCATTGTTTAAAACGGTGGTGGAATACCACATATTCTTCCCATGAATCACCTACTTCATCCACAAAATCCACACGCACATCTTTATCACCGGGATTCACTTTTCTTCTCCTTTTATACACCGGCATAAACACCGGTTCAATTCCTGAACTCGTTTGTGACATCAGGCTTGTCGTTCCTGTTGGTGCGATCGTCAGTAAGGCTATATTTCTCCGTCCATATTCCAGCATATCATAATACAACTCCGGATCTGCTTCTTTCAGGCGCAGGATAAAGGGATTATTTTTCTCACGCTCTGCATCAAAAATAGTGAAGGCACCCCTTTCCTTTGCTGTTTTTACAGAAGCCCGGTAAGCCTCCACAGCAATCGTTTTATGGATTTCAACGGCAAAATCTGCCCCTTCATCACTGCCGTAACGCAGGCCCAGTGCAGCCAGCATATCTCCTTCGGCAGTAATGCCTATTCCGGTCCTTCTGCCTTCATTTGCTTTAGTCTGGATATTCAGCCAGAGGTTTTTCTCTGTGCGTTTCAATTCCTCACCTTCGGGATCTTCATCAATCTTCAGTAAAATGGCATCAATCTTCTCCAGTTCCAGGTCGATGATATCATCCATGATGCGCTGTGAAGCATGGATATGCGCTTTAAAAAGCTCCCAGTTAAAGTAAGCTTCCTGAGTAAACGGCTGTTCCACATAAGAAAACAGGTTAATGGCCAATAAACGGCAGGAATCGTACGGGCAAAGGGGAATCTCACCGCAAGGATTTGTCGACACCGTTTTGTAGCCCAGGTCTGCATAACAATCCGGCACAGATTCCCGGATAATGGTATCCCAGAACAAAATTCCCGGTTCGGCAGAACGCCATGCATTATGCACAATCTTTTTCCATAAGGCAGTCGGTTCAATATCTTTTTTGTACAGGGGCGATTTACTGTCGATCGGGTACTGTTGCCTGTAGGATTCTCCGGACTGTACGGCTTTCATAAACTCATCATCAATCCGTACAGAAACATTTGCACCGGTAACTTTTCCCTGTTCCATTTTTGCATCAATGAAGTCTTCCGAATCAGGGTGTTTGATGGCCACCGACAGCATCAGGGCTCCTCTCCTGCCATCCTGTGCCACTTCGCGGGTAGAATTGGAAAAGCGCTCCATAAAAGGAACAATACCTGTGGAAGTCAGTGCCGAATTTTTAACCGGCGAACCTTTGGGACGGATATGGGAAAGGTCATGACCAACCCCGCCCCGTCTTTTCATCAGCTGCACCTGCTCCTGATCAATTTTCATGATCCCTCCATATGAATCTGAATCGCCCTCATTACCGATCACAAAGCAATTGGAAAGTGAGGCAATCTGATAGGGATTACCGATGCCTGTCATAGGGCTTCCCTGGGGGATAATATATTTAAAATTTCTGATCAGCTCAAAAACCTCCTGTTCTGACAAGGGATTGGGATAGCGCTGTTCAATTCTTGATATCTCTTCTGCTATCCGGTGGTGCATGTCATCCGGTGTCCCTTCATAGATTATCCCATAGGAATCTTTAAGGGCATACTTGTTCACCCAGACCCGCGCCGCAAGATCATCTCCCTTAAAATAAGCTAATGATTGCTGGTAGGCCTGATCCGATGTGTAGGTTGTTTTTGTTTCCGCTGATTCATTAATTTCCATAGTAAATTTCTGTGTTTTAAATAAGGGCGTGTGTGAACTCAAAAGTACAAATTTGTAAATCAAGCACACCAAAAGAATTGTAAAGTTTCAAAAAATAAAACACAAAAATCTAATTTACAGCTATTTATTTTTTAAAAACAATCAAATTGTTTACAAATTAAAACAACAATAAAAAACTCACAAACAGATAAATGAGCAAGTTGTTTTAAAAAAATCAACAATTTAAGGTTAAATAAAAAAGAATTACAGACGGGAGATCAACTTGGATTTCAACATCGCAGCGGCCTGCGTATACCCTCCTTCAGATCCGTCAACAAAATGGATATGACCATCTTCCAAATCACGTACATAACAGGACATCACGGCATCTTTACTCACATGAAACCCATAGCAGATCTCTCCTTTGGCTTCAAGCGTATCCAACACTTTACACAGTCTGCCGCGTTGTAAAGAATTACCTGAAATCACAGTATTGATCTTTCCATCAATCACGAGGGTATCCGACATTTCCACCAGGCGGTCAAGGTAGTCTTTCCCCTTTCTGGTGCTGAAATAAATAAATCCATACAGGTTTGTCAGCCAGGTCCTGATCAATTCGAAAAGCCTGATCTTTCCCATTTTGGCGCGCATTTCGAGACTAAGCCTATTAAAAGTAGTATTCAGCCTGAGCTTGGCTACAGAAATAGGCTGTCTCTTCTGCGGGCTTCCATAAATATCATCAATATACCGGATTGCTTTGCTGAATGCAATGTATTGCGGCACACGTTCTCCGGCAATAATCAGGAGCGTAACAATCTCATGGCTATTTTCAGGGGGCTCAATCTTATCCCAGCGGCATTGCATACCACTCAGGTCCAGTTCATCAGTTGCGCCCACCTCTAAATTAAACAGGTAATCCTCCGCCTTGATCAGCTTCTCCGCATAATTCAGTCCATTTCCCAGTATTACCGGAATGAAAAAAGCGTCGGACACCCTGAATTTACTGATCTGCAGCTGATACTCCTGCGCATAGATCGCGGCTACCGGCAATGTACCTACACGAAGTTCCAGCCCGAAATTATCCATTGTACTCTGCCTGTACAAGAGCAGCGCAGGCATCACCTTTTCCATCACAGCGGGAGGAACAATAAAGGTAGCTCCGTCCCCACCAAAAAAGAAAGGCACAGTGATCCCTGCTTTAAATGACAGATTCAATACCGTGACTATACTTCCGGTAGCAATAAGATTGACCGATTCATGAAGCCCGTTTAAGACAGCGTGTGTAGATCCTTTGATATCTGTAATGATCACATGCCAGTCAGCCGGGACAGTGCGGAACACATCCGGTTTGATCAGCAGATCAGCAAGTGCCAGGCGACTTGCAGAGAGCTCATTATAAAACTGATCGCTGTTAACGGACATAAGTAAATGTAACGAATTATCTCCGATATTTTATCAGCTGTTATTTCTTCTTGTCAAACCAGGTAGCCCTGAACCATAGCTCTTCCAGCGGGCCTCTTTTATGGCCTTTAGCCCAGTAGGTACTTAAAATACCCAGCAAAATAGCAAGTAAAATCCCTATGACCAGGCTGAACGTAGCACCGGTATATTGGTACAAGGCAAAACCAAATCCGTAATAAAGGGTAGAACCCAGGACAGATTGCAGGATATAATTCGACAAACTCATCCGCCCTATCGCTGAAAACACATCCAGTGCACGATGAAGGGCAGCAGTTTGATACAGCAGGTAAAAACCGGCGATCAGAACCGTCATAAAGGAAATATTCGTCCATGATGTCTCAATAGTGGTAAACGGACGAAGAACTGCCTCACTTTTAATAAACGAAGCCGCATTTTCTTTAACCACATACAATACAGCGAACGATATCGCTGACACCATCAGTGTTTTCGTCCAGAAGCGTTTATTCTCTGGGGAATCAGCAAACAATTTCTTCCTTCCGGTAAGCATCCCGAAAATAAACAGGGAAAGAATATGAAAGAAGCGTCCATTTTCCCAGGACCAGAACACACAGGCCAATTTCCCATTCAGCAGGTTACCTTTTACCGTGGCAAGGAAAGAACTGCCCTTAATATATTCGTCCATCCTGCCAAAATACGTCCATGATGCAGGATCACTTAACTTCACACCAGGATCCAGCTGCAATCCATGTATCACATTCCACCATTCCAAAGGCTGGAGCAACAGGATAATCGCGATGTACAGAAGGGCACGGTCGCTCAGCTTTGCCAGGGGAATAATCAGAAAGCCCACCAGTGCATAAATAGTGAGGATATCCCCCTGATAAAACATGGAATTAATGGCTCCGAAGAACAGCAGCAACACCAATCTCCAGGCAAACCTGCCCCTGAAGTCTTCGCCCTTTTCCATCCGGGAGTTCAGCTGAATATAAAATGTCAACCCGAACAACAGGGCAAAAATTCCGTACGACTTACCGGCAAAAAGGAAGAACAGGCTATCCCATATTTTTTTATCCAGACTCAACAGCCATTCCGGTAAATGCGGCGGCAGAAAATACACGTCAAAATGTTCAAGATTATGCAGGAGCATAATAGAAACCAGCGCAAAGCCTCTCAGCGCATCAACAACATGTAATCTGGTTTTACCGGCAACAGGGTTCATCATCTAACTATTTTATGGATTCAAAAGACCATCACATGAAGATCAGCACCTGCAATACTAAATATAATTTTAATTTACAGAAATGATCTTACACACAAATTTCAACAATTCCTGAACAGGAAACAGCCAGAAAAAAAAGGCTTAAGCAAGGCTTTCATCCCTTTTCAATACACGATTGATGGTGATAAAAACTGCGCTGATCACCATAAAAACAAGAAGAACCAGCAGGGAATTGATGAATACCTGCTGATAGCCAATTTTAGCAGCATCAACAAAAGGATAAGGATAGTAGCCGGTAAAATATCCCCTGATCAAACTGTAAAATAAATACACCAGCGGAAACAGAGCCCAGGGAAAGACCCGCTTCCAGGGAATAAGCTGCTTCTTCACAAAGAAAAGCCAGAATAAAAGATACAACACCGGACTGGCAGTATGCAACAGATAATCGGCCAGTTTAAAAAGTCCTTCAGGCTTCCATAACCCTTTAAGAACAAAGGCATAAACCAATCCGACGATATTAATATAGACATTGATCGCTGTCAACACCGATGTCCTGGAGAAGAACCGCCCCCAGGAAGTCCCGGGAAGGATCAGGATGGAACTGAACGCCACTGCAATCAGCAAATTGGTCTGAATGGTAAAATAACTTAGCACCTGTACGATAGCCCCAGCTAAAGACCGCCCTTCTGCCATGTCTTTTCCGATAGAGATATAAAACTGCAAGCCAAGCGCGAACCACAACATCAATGCGGTCAGGGACAGGTAAATTAATTTTAGCTTACTTTTCATAGGATACAGTGTTTACCTGAGTAAAATATACGCGCTTATCTTCCTTCAGGTAAGTTAATGATTTTGTTTGTAATCATTTCATCTCTATTTTTTATTTCCACGATCAAATCGATGATTTTTTAATTTATCATTCTATATTTGAGAAACATTAGTAATTATCCATGAAAAGCATCATCAAATTCCTCTCTTTAGTTGGCTTAGCACTACTTACTTCAGGCACTTTTGCACAAAATAAAATGGTGAGCCTGGATGAATTGATTAACAAGACCGATCCGGCATGGCCATTGGTAAAAAAATGGATCGATGCTGCAAAAAATAAGATTGAGGTGCTTCCTGTAGATTCAGCGAAAGCCAAAGAAGCATTGTACAACATGCAGGTTTCCACCTATTCCACACTGGGTGCAATTATTTACAATACTGGTGGTATCATGATCGACAACGGCTGGGTAAGGATTTTAGGATCTGGAAGTGAAAGATTAAACCGTAATGTTCCGGAGTGGAACAGAGGAAAAACGATCAAAGACTATGGCGACAGACCGGGTTATGTACTCATCGCTGACGATGCTGTAGGCGGCTTTTTCGCCATTAACTATGGTGCTTTTGGTGATGATTTAAAGAACGTATACTACCTGGCTCCGAATAGCCTGAACTGGGAGCCTCTGGGTGCTGGTTATGGAGAATTTATCCTTTTCTGTTTTGACAGTAACCTGAATGACTTTTACAAAGGCCTGAGATGGACTTCCTGGGATCAGTTTATTTCCAGCCTGGATGGAAATAGCTCTTACAGCTTCCGTCCATATCTGTGGAAAAAAGAAGGAGCTGATATCAATAAGTGTACAAGAAAATTAGTGCCAACAGAAGTACTATTCAAGTTTAATATCCTTAAACAGCAAGAGCTTAGTTTAATTCCACCGGTGGAAACACCTCAACCTGCAGAACGTAACTAACCAGCTTACCCACAAGCATAACAGAATATTAATCATCAATTGTCCCAAAAATTTTAACGCTTAAAATATTAATCGCAAATTTGGCAATACATCGAATCGTGAATCTATAAATTCTCCTGAATGAGTCTTCCATTGCCTTTTTTATCCAACGAGCAACTTTTAGAAGTATTTAATTTAACAAAAACAGCAACGGCCATCCATATAACCGAAGATGCAATCATACAAAGCGCCAATGATGCCATGTTACGCATCTGGGACAAAGATAGGAGTATCATCGGCAAAACGCTCGAAGATGCACTGCCTGAACTCAAAGGACAACCCTTCATCGAAATGTTCAAAAGGGTCTGGAATGAAGGATTAACCCTTTCCGGAACGGACACCGCTGCAGATTTAATCGTTGACGGAGTTTTACAAACCTTTTATTTCGATTTTGAATACAGGGCCATAAAAGATGCAGAAGGCAAGACCATCTGTATCATGCACACCGCTACAGACATTACGGAGCGTCACCTGAACAGGGATCGTCTGGAAAAAGCCAGGGAAAAGGAAGAAGCCCTGCACCGGGAAAAAGAACTCAATGAACAGCTTGCCGCGGCAAATGAAGAATTAAGTGCGCTGAATGAAGAATACCAGATTACCCTGGAAAAACTAAATATACTCAACACCGAACTGGAAGACAGGGTTTACAGACGTACCCAGGCACTAGCTGACGGAATGGAACGCGAGCAAACCATGAATGAGGAGCTGTTGGCATCCAACGAAGAGCTGATTGCTGTAAACGAACAACTATCGGTCACCATAACCGAAATGAACCGGTTACAGGTAAGCCTGCAACTCACCAACAAAGAACTGTTGTACAGTGAACAGAAACTGGACGACATCTTAAATCAGCAGCCATCGCCGGTTGTCGTATTGCGGGGTCCCGATCAGGTCATTGAATTTACCAACCAGGCCCTCCTCTCCTTCTGGAATAAAGAGGAGGAGGAAGTGATCGGTAAACCGATATTACAGGTATTCCCGGAATTAAAGAGCCAGCCTTATCCCGAGCAATGGAAGCATGTGCTGGAAACTGGGGAATCCATTACCAACAAAGAAAAACCTGTTATCTTTCATAAAGCCAATGGTCCCCGATTATACTATGTAGACTATTACTACCAACCACTGATGGATGTGGAAGGGCTAAGAACGGGTGTTCTTGTTACCGTTATCGATGTCACCCATAAAGTTGATGCCCGGAAACAACTGGAACAAAACCAACTCAGCTTACAGGACCTGAACAACGAGCTGTCCACTATAAACGAGGAAATGACCGCTTCCAATGAGGAGCTGATGGCGACAAATGAAGAACTTGCCATCGCACAGGGAAACCTGCTGAGGTATATCGGGGAACTTGCAGAAAGCGAAGCCAGGTTCCGTTCATTAGTGGAACAGGCACCAGTAGCCATCAATATATTTCAGGGACGCGAACTGATCATCGACATTGCCAATCAAAAGATGTTTGAAATATGGGGAAAAACGAAAGAAGTCATAGGCAATCCGCTTGCGGAAGCCATGCCTGAACTTGACGGACAGCCTTTCTTACAGATCCTGGATGATGTAATCACCACTGGTCACACTTTCTATGGAAATGAGGTCAAAGCCTATATTGAACGCCAGGGAGAAATGGTCGAAAGTTATCTCAACCTGATTTATCAACCCATCAGAGACAAAGACGGGACTGTTACTGGCATTATGCAGGTGGCGAATGAAATTACTGAGCAGGTAAAGATCAAACACGAACTTCAAAAGACAGAAGAAATGATGCGCCTGGCCATAGATGCGGCTAAACTAGGTGCATGGCATCTTGACCCGGTAACCAAATCACTGAAGTATAACCCCATGCTGGCGAAGCTCATTGGTTATGAGGAGGAAGAACCTTTGACCTACGAAAAATCCCTGACCCACATTACTGACGACTATCGTCAGATCATCAGCGAAGAAATAGAGAAAGCTATTTCCAATGGCGGTGATTATGACATGACCTATTCGCAACACCGTTTTAACGACGGGGAACTGATCTGGCTCAGGTCCTTAGGGAAAATAAGCAAGGATGAGCATGGCGAACATACCCTGTTTTCTGGTTTCATGATGGACATTACTGAAATGAAAAAGGATGAACAGCGTAAAAATGACTTCATCGGGATGGTGAGCCATGAGCTGAAAACACCCTTAACTTCACTTAGTGGATACATACAGATCCTGCAATCCAAGGCCAGGAAAAATGAAGATAGCTTCGCATCGAATGCCTTAAGTGTAGCAGAAAAGCAAATCAGGAAAATGACCAGCATGATCAACGGTTTCCTGAACATCTCGCGCCTGGAATCGGGCAAGATTACACTCAACAAAACTTCCTTCCGCCTGGATGAGCTGGTTATCGTTACCGCGGAAGAAATATCGAGTCTGGAATCCAGTCACCAGATCAATTTTGCGGTTAATGAGCCGATAGAAGTCTTCGCCGATCCGGATAAGATCAGCAATGTCATCTCAAACCTGTTGAGTAACGCAATAAAATATGCGCCCAATGATAAAGATATTGACCTGAGGTGTGAAATTATTGATGGCATGGCACAAATCAGCATTAAAGACCGGGGAATGGGAATCGGACAAGAGGATCTGCAAAAGCTGTTTGAACGTTTCTACCGTGTAGAAAACAACAGTACAATTTCAGGATTTGGAATCGGCCTTTATTTAAGTGCTGAAATTATCCAGCGACATGCCGGTAAAATCTGGGTCGAAAGCGAATTAGGTAAAGGATCTACTTTTTATTTCAGCATCCCTTTACCCAATTGATATTTCTCCGGGATTTAAGGAGGCCCGGCACTTGCTGTCAGACCGTAGGTGTACGTCCTCCGTCGACAGGAATACTGGTTCCATTGACATAAGAAGCCGCCGGAGAAGCAAGAAAAGCAATCACATTGGCAACTTCTTCCGGCTGTCCGAATCTCTTCAGTGGCACTGTGGCCGTCATTTTTTCTGCCGCAGCTTCCTCATCTATCTGTTGACTGGAGGCTGAAGCCTGGATAAGACTTTTTAACCGGCCGGTTGCTGTTAAACCTGGCAATACGTTATTGATGGTGATGCCGAAAGATCCGATTTCATTTGAAAGTGTTTTTGACCAGGAAGCAACCGCAGCCCTAATGGTATTCGACACACCGAGATCAGATAATGGCGTACGTACTGAGGTGGAAATGATATTGATGATACGGCCATACCCTGCCTTTTTCATCCCTGGCAGGACTGCGTTGACCAGAATATGGTTACAGACCAGGTGCTGGCTGAAGGCCTGCTCAAACTGATCTGTCGAAGCAGCTATAATCGGACCTCCTTTTGGGCCACCCGTGTTATTGATTAAAACATGTACTGTATGGGTTGAAATAATCTCCTGTATGGCTTGCTGAACCGACTGTACATCAGAAAAATCAGCTACCTGGTAACTGTGCTGCTGACCAGCGTTTGTATCTAATTGTCCCAGCGCATCCTGAAGACGGGTTTCATCCCTTGCAATGAGAATGCAGTTTGCCCCTGATCCAGCCAGGACTTTTGCCGCTGCGAATCCTATTCCCTGTGAACTGCCGCAGATCACAGCTGTTCTGTCCCTTAGTGATATATCCATTTCCGTTTATTTAATAAATTACCAGTAACCGAAGTTACCGGTAATTTATTAAATTCAATAGTGGAAAGGTTTACCAATGGCCATGACCGCGATGATGACCATGTCCATGACCGCGTCCATGTCCTCTTCCCGGTCTACCTTCCTGCACTAAGCAAGAGCTGAGTAATGATACTGCCACGAGCAATAGCATTAAATTTCTGAATGTTTTCATTTGTGATGATTTAAAGTGTTTAATAACCTAACACCCTATAGACCCCATGGAGCGGGAAAGGATTAAAGCAGTTCTTAAACAAATTCTAATCCTTTTTAGAATCTGTATTTTGTGTATATTTAAATTTGTAAGAAGCTGTTTAGCTATGATGAACTATGTGAGCAAGTTTAGTATTGATGAATACGCTATCACGCCAAAATATATCCAGTTAATCAACTTTGTGCTTCAGGGTATGCAATCGGCCCAGATTAAAAAAGGTGATGTATTGCCCTCCATCAATGAACTTAGTCTTTACCTCGATACCCCAAGAAATACAGTAGAGCGGGCTTACAAGGAACTCAAAAAAATGGGACTGGTGAAGTCTATTGCCGGGAAAGGATATTTTATCATTGAAACCAACTATGATCAGCCACTGAAGGTGATGTTGTTGTTTAATAAGCTGAGTGTACATAAAAAGGCTATTTATGATGCATTTTCTGCTACTTTGGGGAATGATGCAGCTATAGATTTTTATATTTACCACAACGATTACCAGGTGTTCAAGCGGTTATTACAGGAAAAATCCAGTGCCTATTCCAAATGTTTGATTATCCCCTATTTTTCAGATTTTAAGGAAAAAGCTTATCGGCTGATCGACGCGATGCCGAAAAATAAACTGATCCTGCTCGATTATCTGGTGGATAGTGTGAAGGGTACTTTCGGAGCTGTTTATGAAGATTTTGAAGCGGATATTTTCTCTGCGCTGGAACAGTTGATGGCGTCATTGAAAAAGTACCATACCCTCATTATTATTTTCAGGAAAAATGGCTGCCGAACTGCACAGATCCTGGCCGGATTTACACGTTTCTGTGAGCTTTATGCATTCCAGTATAGAGTCATCGATTGTATGGAGCAGGAAGATATTGAATCCGGTTTCGCCTATATCAATGTGGAAGAGGACGACCTGGTGGACCTGGTTCAGAGAATCCTGGAGAAGGATTTTAAGGTTGGCCGCGATGTCGGCGTGATTTCTTACCACGATACGCCCCTGAAAAAGATTATTCTGGATGGGATAACGACGATTTCTACGGATTTTAGGATGATGGGAGAAAAAGCAGCAGAAATGGTGATGAGTAATTCTACAGCCCAGATTCAGGTGCCCTTTAGTGTCACCCTGAGAAATTCTTTGTAGGGAATATTCGGTCGGCATTATGACGAATGTATCTTATTCCATACAAACTGCGGAATATATTGAAGCGTTAGCCATATTTTTCACAAAAAAATCATTCCTTAATCAACAGATTTTTAGACAATTATAAAAGCAAAAGAATTGATTGCATTAAAAATGAGCAGTAAAAAATAAAATATATTTGCAGATATAAATAAATAGTGTACTTTTGCAATCCCAACAACGGGATAGATTAATTTTTAATTTAAAACGTTGGTCAAGTTCGGGGTGTAGCGTAGCCCGGTATCGCGCCTGCTTTGGGAGCAGGAGGTCGTAGGTTCGAATCCTGCCACCCCGACTTAAAGACTTTTAAAAGTCATTAAAACCCCTTTAATTGTATGGTTAAAGGGGTTTTTTATGTCAATCCAATTGGTCCAAAAAAGCGATCAAGACGGATCAAGCGGAATTCAAGACCTATTTTGTCACCACCTTAACCACCACAATTGAAGAACCAATTCTACCGGAATCTCCATTTGGTAAACATTGATTATTGTACTACTATATTTAGTAGTTTTACGCTATTAAATGCTGTGATAAATACTATGAAGAAAACTAAAATTCAACCCGACACATTCTTTCTGCCGGGTTATTGCAGGAACATACTCATCATTCTGGTTTCAATATTGGCTCTTTCCTGTAAAAAACAAGCTCCGGTGAACCTTGATGAAAATCCCGATAACTTCAGCAAAATATTTGTCCAATTTTGGGATAAAATGAATAACCAATATGTTTACTGGGATAAAGATAATACAGACTGGGATGCTATTTACAAACAATACAAACCCTTGTTTGATAATTTGAGTAACAGCAACAGTGATAAACTAAAAGCGGTAACGTATTTTAGAGAAATAACCAGCAATTTGATCGACAATCACTTTCGCATTAGGTTTAACGAGCCGGTGATTGCCAGCTTTACCATTAATCCAGCTACGGATAGGAAATCCAAAACAAGTAATTTTCACAGTAGGTTTAATTACGATGATGTTGTAAAAACATATTTGGATAATGGTTATTTAAGTGGAGATGGTACTGCAGTTATTGAAAATACGGTAATAAAGGCTACATCAGGCACCATAAACAATAACTTACTTTATTTCCATTGCAATTTATTTGCACTGAAACAATCATACGAATCAAACGATGGCAATAAGGTAAAACAAATTTTAGACTATTTCTTTGCACAGCTTAAAAGAACATCGAATCCAATTAAGGGAATTATACTCGATCTAAGGAATAATACAGGCGGCAATATTATAGACTTAAACTTTTTTGCCGGTAAACTCGCTCCTAAAGATATTACCTTTGGTTACACCAGAAGTAAAAGCGGATTGGGTAAACTTGATTATTTACCCTGGCTGGAAGCAAGATTAAAGCACGATACGGATTATTCGGTTAATGTACCCATTATATTACTTGGCGATAATTTTTCCGCATCCCTGTCTGAAATCACCATTATTGCATTAAGGAACAATAAAAACATCCTGATTGGCGAACAAACTTATGGTGCAACAGGCCCATTATCTGATACAGAAATTTTTAATTCGGGTAGTTTCAGCATTGGCAATTTTATGGAAGTAACTACTTCGACTACCGAATTTAAAGGGCTTAACGATACTTTTTATGAAAACGTTGGAATTAAACCCGATATCGTTTCTCCATTTAACCTGAGAGAATTATTGATTGGTAAAGATCCCCAGTTGGAGCTCGCCATCAGCCAAATAAAGTAAAATATTTTTGAACCAAAACCGTCCATCAGACTTTACATGAATATTAAAAAACAAATTTATCTCATCTGCATCGTTTCTATTCTTTATACCCTCAAAGCGAATGCCCAGTTTAGTCTTGGTTTTGATGCCGGTATAACATACAACAAATTAGATTATAAAATTAACAACAGCAACTTAAAGCTCCAGGAACGGAGTGGGTACATGGCCAGTGTTGTTGTAAGTTATAAATTAAATGAATGGTTTAGTGCCGAAGGTACTCCTGGTGTTATCCAAAAAAACTATGCGGTTAGCAATATCAATGGCCTTAATCAGCAGAGCAATAATACCTACCTGCAACTTCCGCTTGGTATAAACTACAACTTAAAAATTATAAAAAGACTAAAAGCCGCTGCAGTTATAGGTGGGTATTATGCCTATTGGATGAGCAGCAAGATTAATGGCATTGCACCTAATGTATTCGAACTTTCTAACAATGCCAATGGCGATGAAGTAATTAAACTGGAAAATATTAACTACACCTATCAGTTTAACGGAGCAAAAGATAAGCGATCAGAATTTGGATGGATGGGGCAAATAGCTCTGGACTATAAAATCATGAAAAACCTTTCGGTTTTAATAAAAGGACATTTCTACCAGTCGATAAGCGATCAACAAAAGAAAATAACCGAGCTGCAAACACCAAGGTATAACCAAACAATTGCTGCCACAGCAGGGTTAATGTATGATTTTTAGCAAGACAAGCTTTAAATCCAATGTATTTTAGCAGACTATTTTTTAAGTTGTATTAAGAATTGTTATGCTTAGACTAAACTCTTATTCGTTGTATGCCCCGAGAAATCCTTTATCAGCAATTGATCAATCATATAGTTGTTATAGCCACCGTGATTCTATTGCTTAACCGCAGTAGCTACAGCCAAAATAATATAGAATATATAGATGTACTTTATAGTGCTGAAAATGCTTTTGCAGGTGTTTAAGAAGACGCATCGAGATAATTAGATTGGATTTGAGGATGAAAGGGCGGGGTAAATTTAAATTCTTCCCCAATTCTGCTGGTGATGTTGGATTAAGTACTAGTCTCTTTCTAAGCAATTCAAAGCTTGCTTTGCCGTACATTAGTCTTGATACCTGCATTTCTTTAAACTATTTTCTTAGTGCACTTCCTTCAGGGTCGAGCAATAGACCTGTGATCTTTCTGGGATGTAGGTTTACGAGAATATTTCCCTATCTATCCCTTTTCTTGTGAGCCCACTCATCTACTCCAATTGCAGCTAAAGTTTGCTGTTCTGGGATTTGTTCTTTGTAGATTAGCCTTAACAAAGTGGTATCACTAATTGAAATCGAAAGTTGTTTACAAAGCTGTTCGGCTGGCTTACCTCCTGCATGTAGCGCAAGGTCCAACAGTTCATGCGAGATTTCAGTAACAATGGGATAGGCGAAATCTCGCAGACCGTAAGATTGTGGACTGGAGCATGGACAGTAGCATGTTTCAAGATCTTGAAGACAAAAATGATATACCATTCCAAGTTTAAAACTACAGCTCAGGCTCAGGATAAACTGGAGATATTCGATTATAAGGTGCGGTAGAACAGAAAGAGAAGGCATTCAGCATTGGACTATAACACTCCCGAAAAAGCCGAACAAATCCTGGTTAAGGAAAAACAGCAGCTGCATATAAATGCCTGTACTTTTCTATTGCGATGCTATATTTATTAATTCTATAATTTAAGTATCCACCTTAACAATCTATATATCCTTGCTTGTAAGCTAAATATAACTTAACGATAACAAATAGTTGTGATTTTGATTTTTTATTGGTTTTTTTGTTAAAAAAAATTATATGAATAACAATTACAAAACTAAAGTGATTTGCTTATTGTGTCTTTTTGCAACTTTATTCAGCAATTGTAAAAAAAGCGAACTTACGGAAGGCGGAAGTGTAATAACCAATCGTAATGGTTCTGCATATGCTGGCGACAAAAAATATCATGTATTGGGTGCGGGTTATGATGTAACCGGAAGGTTAGCATCCTCTGAATCTTCAAGGCTACAAGTGATAGATGTTGAAAAGTATATCAGTGAAAATCCAGGATTATATCTTCCTAATGAGGATGTACTTGATTATTATGAATTTTCATCTGGTGAAAACGTCTCAAGCTATTCAGATAAATTAAGCCAGGTGTATAAAGCAACATCGGAGTTTGGTTTATTAAAAATAAAGGTATTTAAAGCAGAAATCAATGCATCGTTTGCCAAAAAAGATAGTGCTTCATCTAAATATGTATATTCTACGATTAGAAAAATGATAAAGCAAAAGTCAATGAAGATTTTTTTCACAAAAGATGATATCATAAATAATTACCTGACCAATACGTTTAAATCAGATGTGGCTACATTACCAGCAACTGAATTAATCAAACGCTATGGTACCCATGTATTGACCGATATTGAGCTGGGGGCAAGATTTGATATGAACTACCAGGCCCAAACGAATAGTAATAAACGTGAAGAAGCTGCCGCAGCAGGTGCCAATATTAGCATGGGCAAAATTTTCAGCTTAAATGCGAATGTCAATGTTAACCGGGTAGAAGCCAGTTCAAATTTTAACCAGACGTTATATTATAATTCAGTTGGTGGAGATGGTACCAAAGGTTTGATTGATGAAGTAAATTTGGATAACAGTGCACCTAAATTAAGTATTAGTAATTGGCAGAGCTCGTGTACTAAAGACAATGCTGCTTTAATAAAAATTGGTGAAGATGGATTAATTCCGCTCGAAGATTTAATAGCTGACCCTGTAAGGAAGCAACAGATCAAGGAAGCCATTTTGCAATATTATAAAGATAATCAATTCAAGTCATTCGATGATTTGAGTAAGACATTTCCTGCCGATTGGGCATCAAGAGCATTATTAATGCCGTATGGTAAACCGACAAATGCAATTTGTACCAGCTTGCAACCCATATTAACTTCCAATGGAAACAATACGATCTCCTCTCCAAATGGTAAGTATAGGTTTGTTCTGCAGGGTGATGGTAATTTGGTGCTGTATAATTCGGCGAATGTAGGATTATGGAATAGCAAGACCAATTCAACAGCATCTGGTTGGGTTTATAAATTATATTATGCATTGGATGGTAATTTGATCATTAAAAAGGTTTCAGCTACCGGTACTGAACAAGATATTTGGGCTGCATATACCGAGGCGCGTGGAGGAACTGTTGGGGCAGAAAATGCGAACAGGGCTTATATGGTCGTACAGGATGATGGAAATGTAGCACTATATTACAGTGATTACAATGGGGCGCAATATTCGTTAGAATACTCAACAGCTACTGCTGGAGGAAAAATGAGTTCAAGACAAGGGAGCTTTAAGTAATTGTAGTCTTAATAATATGTTTTTGGAGCCATAGGTTATCAACCGCTATAGCTCATGTCAAGATGCACTCAAGTGTTAGCTTACAAACCAGCCAAACAAATTGTTTGGCTGGTTTTTTCAAGTCAAATTAACTTCAATACATTATTCAGTACCGGATGATGATCATGATAAGGTTTCCAGCGTATTCAACGCTTAATATGAATATAGGGAATCCCACCAGACTTACCTCCTGGAAGGTCGCCTGCATTTCCAGTCCCTCCACCAGTACCTAGAATTTGTCCTGTTGTAACTGTGGTGCCCCTACAGTAATCCAATTTGAAATACTACTGAGTTCAATTAGTTTACATTGCCATCTTAGCTAAATAATCAGTCAGAATATCATCGGTCAAAGTCGCCAAACTAAGCAGTTTAACCGGTTTTATCTTACTCCAGACTGTCTTGGGTTTGTTCGTTTCTTCAGAAAACACATTTCCTCCGGAAGTACTTTTCTTTTTGAGCGTAGAAAAATTAATGCTTGCTGAAGATTCCTCACCACTAGAGCGGTGCATACTGTAATAATCATAACCAATCAACTCAAACTTCTGATTCTGATACCTGAAAGAATAAGTATCTGTGGTTACTTCCCATCCACCACAACTGTAAAAATATTTATAGTTTATTTTAAGCAGCCCCTTATCAATAGTTACACCCTCACTTTCCAGTAACGGATCAAGAAGACAAGCACTTACGGTATCATTCTGCATGGGGATAAAAGCAATATTCTTCACCGCCAAATCATACTTTCCTTTTGCGTTTTTAAATACTACGATCAGCATTCTTGGATTAAAGTTTAGCGTATCATCTCCCATCCTGCCCTCCTCCTTAGTCCTTATGTTTTTCAGACTTGTATTCTGGATCACTATAGCCTCATCTGCAATACCATCTTTATTTAAATCGCCTTTGCTATTTGATATCATCTTCCAGCCCTTTGGGATGAATGATTTTATAGCAGTGCCTGAAACCGGAATAACAGGATCATCACTCTGCGCAAATAAATGAGAACTGATAGCACAAAACAGGATAAAGAATAAGTATGTCTTCATAAAATGTAACTTTTGTTGATTAAAAAAACCAGTCGCCCCCATAGCCAAATAAAACCGATACAATCAGCAGGATGATCAAATAAGCAGCAATCTGTTTCAGTAATTTAAACCTGGTCTGCCTGTTCAAAATGTAAAAATTTAAAACCATAAATATCAATGCAGCAATAATACCTGATGGGATACCCAACCAAACCGCAATAAAAGCTGCATAAGGCACAAGAGGATAGGCAACATAAAAAAAGACAGCGCCAACTATTGAACTTAAAACAAGAAATAGAATTCCTTTGAAGAAATACCTCCCCATGAGTCCAAACATCATCAGGAATAGTGCCAGCGCCAAGGAAGAATAAGTATACACGAACTCTTCTAAAAAGCTGTTCCGGCGATACTCTATTGGAAAAATGAAGCAAACGCTAATCAGAAATAGTATAACTCCTGCAATCAGGGGAACTTTCCTTCTGTTCTGTAAATTTTTTAATATGATCATATTTTCCATTTGCCAATTGCAAGTTAATAAGCCAGACGAACTGTACAATACATTAATTTTTCCTCCATGGTTTTATTTGTTTCACTATGCCAGGCGGTCGCCAAATTCAGCGTCCGCTTTTATAACAGTAAAGAACCGGCTTGCAAGAAAAAAATTCCTGTTGTTAACCGCTTGTTCATCTTAAAAGCCCTCCCAAGGAGGTTTTGTTTTTTAATGCTGATAACGCTTTGTGATCAAACCGCTTGCAGATCATATGTGAAAATAAACAAAAAATAATCACGCAAACGATGAGTGGTAAATAAGTCGTTATAAACACATAATACCAGATCTCCTGGTCTGAAAACGTACTCCATCCTGCTACCCGATTCCTAAATTCCCAATAATTGATGAACAACCAATATATCATCATGATCAGGGTCAGAACAATCACATGCATCCTGCTGCCTACATTATACCGATTAAAAAGTAAAACCAATAGGGTAATACCTACCATTGGATAAAGACATAACCACTCCAAATAATCAATTGGAGAACTGCTTAGGTCTACCGATGACAACGCATCTGGCGAAGCCCAAATCACTTCCATACTGGTGCTCGGGATGATCAGCAAGTTGATGTAAAAGATTCTTTTTATCATTTTAATTGGTTCAATAACACTTGCGCCCCATCCATCTATAATTGGTAAAGCAGGACTTGCCTATCTAATTGATAACCGTTAGTGTCTATTACGATGAGTACTAAGAATAAATATTTCATATCCACAGGTTTCTAATGATGATTTTTTAAACAGTATCCTGGTGGTGATTTTAATCAATTGATTATCTTATCGTTCTGCTTTTTTATAAATGGCAACCTGCTAACAGCGATGCTTCCACCTCTATCCCCATGTTTTTTGCTTTAATTAAATCCAGGCAATAATCTTGATCAGCCAACAGCTTTTTAAGCTGCCCCCTCACATAGTATGAAAAACCTATTGTACCATCCAGACTTATCCCCCTATTGCAATCTTCTACAGCTGCGCGCAGCGTTGGTGCTACTTTTTGCGGTGATGCTCCGGCTTTTAACACCAAATGGTTTTGAAATGATTCTTTAGCCAATCTGGCGCCAACCATAGTTGTTGATTTCTGAACTTTTTCCAAAAGGCTTACCTTAGCTATAGCCCTATTGATATAAGATACCGCATACTTTTTATTGATCTGTATACTCTGGTTGAAATCAGTCAGCGCCAGCTCGTATTTGTTAATTTCCATGTAGATTTCTCCCCTTCTGTTAAAATAAGTTTCTTTATCCAAACCAGCGGGCAGATCCGGAACAAGAGCAATCGCCTCATTAATATCCATTAATGCCTCATCAAACTGCCGGGCATAGATTTTACATGCTGCATCACTATAATAAATAGCAGCTACAGATGCATTATAGTAAGTCAGCAGTTCTTGCCTGTTTGCCGCTGCAAAGCGCGGATTTTTCTCAAACTCAACTAATAATCCCCGCTTATTTGCCAACGCAGGTTTATAATTTGCTTCCGCATTTTTATAATCCTTCAGGGCCAGGTAAGTATTTCCTTTAAATGATAAAATCATAGCATTATCCGGGAATTTGAGTAAACCCGAGGAATAAATAGCCAAAGCTTTATCATATTGTTTTAAGTTATAAAATGCTACACCACGCTGATAATAGTAGCTGGCCTTGCTGGCATCGCAAAAATCCAGCATTGCCTCTTCAATTCTTTTTAACAATTGAGGATCATGATTTCCTTGCTGTTGAACCAGCATTTTCGCTTTCGTATAATCCTGGCAGGAGGCATCCATATTTTCCAGTTCAAAATAAATTTCAGCCCTGTTACAATAAACCAGAACATCACTGGAATCTGCAATCACCGCTTTATCCAGATAGATTAAAGCCTGCTTAAAATCAGATTTACTGGCATAAATACGACCGATATTTAAATAACAACGGGCACAAGCCGGATTGACCACCAATGCTTCACGGTAATATTTCTCACCAAGTTCCAGATGGTTAACCTGCAGGTACCGGAAGCCGGTTAACCGCAATAACATTTCGTTTTTCGGCTCCTTTTTCACCTCCCTTTCCAGATAGGGGATGATTTCTTCCAGCCTGCCGGCCTGAGCTAAGGAGTCTACCTTTATTTCGTATACTGTTTTGCTTTGCCCAAAAAGGCGGACAGATATCAAAAGAAGAATTACATAAAGGGTGATCTTGAAATTCATCAGTATATAATTGTTTTTTAAAAGTGATGAAGCTATCATAAGCTTATTCATTACGGTTTTTGTAAGCAGTGAGTTGATGATAGTTTCCTCAGTAAATATTTGTTTTCTAAAGGGCACGAAGCTATCATAGGATAAAATTTCTAATTCAATATACCGCGAATCATGTTCCTATTTCCTGCACTTAATTAAACGCAAAGGTATATTGATGATTTGCCGGTAGCCCTTTATTATCCGCATATTAAAAATCCGATTCAAAAGGGACAAAATCCTGGAGTCTGGGTAATGGGCGGATCAGCCTTTTATCTCTCCTGTTCATGGTAACTTCCCCGGTATCATAACGTTCTTCTTTATAGTGCCGGATGCCGGTAGAGAGGTTAAAATCATCCAAAAACATCGTACCAATTCCATCAGAGCTCCTCTGGGTATATCCAATCAGTTCAAAATTCCCATGCTGATACCTGAATTTGTGAAATAACATACCTCTGCTGAGCTGATTATTGATCGTCAGCACATTATTGTTCACCGTAACTTGTTCAAAGTCGATCTCCGGCCTTAACCCCGTCTTACCATTGGGAAACTGCGCCGCAATAAGCTTGTCCGAAGATGCGATCAACCTGTATTTACCATTTTGCAGGCGAAAGAACACTTCCAGACGGAAAGGACCGGTATCGGCTACCGTATCCTGTGTTACCCGAACCAGATCTGGCAAACCGTCCTTATTCAAATCCCCTTTCGCTTCCCCTATTAATACGGTAAAAGGATTTTTGTGGGTCTGGGCCTTTATATTAACCGCAGCTAACAATAGTATAATAAGATACTTCTTCATTCTGTATTTGCTTTATAATAGCTGAATATTTTCTCCACCTTGTCATCAGTCTTATGGGTACGGCAAGCCTTTATGATAAAAGTTTTATCATTTAACCACCTGACCTCCTCAATGGCAAAACTATCCGTCTCAAAACTGAGTTTTTCTTTAAGTAACTGGCCAGATTTACCCTTCCTGTCTACCTGTAACAAACCTATAAAACAGCTATCCCCATCATACAGCCGGTTATAATAGTAGATGAGATAGCTGCCATCTGCGGAAGGGATGGGTGCTTCCACCGCACCGTCCCCAATAGAAATGATCGTGTAATAATTGGCAGTCAGGCTATCCACCAATCCCAGTGTACCGAAACCCAAATTATCCGACATGGTATTTTCCGTGATAGCATACATTTTAAGCCTGGAATAGTAGCCAAGATATTCATAACCATCAAAATCATTTTGCTCCTGATTGATCCTCTTTAAGCTTATATTTCTGTTTTTAACAGGGAGCGTGAAATGTGTTTCGCTTTGCTGGATTTTAACCTTCTCCAGTCCATTTGCTGTTTTGCAAAGATCATATTCGGCTGCACTACTCTGCGTAAATTTGATCTTCGGCAGTTTTGCAAACTTTGCAATATACCCCACCTCATTACTTTTACCCAATTGCGCAACCACAGGCATCGAAAATACCATCAAAATAAATAAAAGTAATTTTCTCATCCTCCCGGTAATTAATTATAATCCTATTATTCAACCCATTGGTTTCAGCGCCTTAATAATAAACTATCGTTCTTTTGATCAGTTGATTATCCGTCACCTCAGATTTCCCATTGCTTACAGTGATATATTTTTTTGTTTTTTCAACCCAGTTGCCATGATCATCATATTGATAAGTACAATTCATCTCTCCCCCGTCTTTATAGGTAGTTTTTAAGATATCCCCTTGGGCATTGTACACATAGATATCTTCTGCATCCTGGTTTTGATCCGTCCTGCTTTCCCTGATCAATTGGTTTTTATCATTATAGGTACTCCTGACCATTCGGTAAGGTTGGTTTCCCTCATCATAATCAGTTTCTTTAACCTGGTTGTTACGATTGTCGAATTCCTTTACGGTGCGATAAGAAAGTATAAACTTTCCTGTATTTTCATCAAACCTGTACACAGTTTCAGTCTGATCCTTGCCATAACTGTAAATGGTATAAAAACAGCTATTATTTAACACTTCATTACCATCTTCAATGATCTTTATCTCTTGTTTTTCGAGTTTTCCATCCCCATTATAACTGAAAACTACCTCTTTGTTCTTGACCCCTCCTCTTAAAACACTGAATTTCTCCATTTTACGCTGCTTACCATTCTCGTAATGGTACAGGCTCGATAAATTGACTGTTTCTTTACCGGTTTCCTGGTCTACGACAATGATAGATTCCTTAAGCAGGTTACCTTTTCCATCATACTCGTTAAGCACGTCCTTGCCAAAACCGTAACTCCTTTCATTTTTGATTGTGTGGATATCATAGTATATAATTTTCTCCGATTTGATCACGCCACTTTTTGTTTGGGCCTGTAAAGTTTTATTCTGCTGGCAAGAAAAAACACTCAAATTCAAAACCATGATTAACATATAAGTCGATTTCATTTTCATTGCTGTTTATGAGCGTTGTGCCCGTACTCGTTTTACCTGTGTATCTTATTATTTGTTATTTGTTAGACAGGGCCTGTTAAGTTGATAGTACACAATTTCGCAACTACAATGTGGAACCATCCTACTGCCAAATGCGATTTGGCAACACTGCGGCAACTACACCGTAGGCCCTGGCAACTCAATTTGCTTTGATCGTATACGGTTCTACCTTTTTGACATACTCATCACTGAAACCATCGGTTTCGAGAGATATTTCCTCTCTTTTTATAAAGGATAGATTTCCGTATCCAGTCAAATTGTAAACCGTTGTCATGATAGTAGGAAAATGATAATCAAACCTTTTGAAGGTAATGATCAGCGTCTTATCATTTACCAGGTAAGTACCTTCAGTTTCTATTTTATGATCCGCATTTCTTATTTTTTTAGGAAAGGTAAGTTCAAGGTTTTTCTTGCCATTACGGTTGATGGAATAAAGCGCATATTCTTCCCCGGTAGCTTTACGATCGTAATCCATCATTTTTTTTAGGGCAGTCACCACCTGTGGTGCGTCGGGATCTTCAGTAGGAATTTTGGGTTCTACCGTGGCTTTCCTGATATCTTTTTTATACAACTGATAATTAGTCCCACCAATCACTATCCTTTTAACCAGCAAACCATATGGCCCCGCTTTTTTAGCTGGCTCAATTTTTCCCTGGGCAGCAAGCAAACTGGCGCTAAAGATCAGGAAGAGTACGGGCATATATGTTTTCATGAGTAAATATTTGTTTTCTATCGGTTATGAAGCGATCATGTCATAACTGTTTTTCTCTTACTCCTAAGTAACAACCTTAAATAACCATTTTTTGGCGTAATGATAATTCGCCTGCGGGCAATGTAAATTTGTTCAAACTGCGTTATTATTCGCAGCCTACCTTACGGGATAAATACCACCGGGCCCGCAATATGAGCAGGAATAGATCGGTCAAAAAGAAAAATTTCCCATCTGTCACCAAATCATTATCTTTTATTTTCTATGTCGTTTCGGGAACCCCGGTAAGTACAGCTTCACTCTTCATCTGCTGCATACAGGAGGTCATTCCACCGAATGATAAAAAAACGTAGAAGAGTTTGATGTACTTGTTCATCGTTTCGAAATAGTATGCTTATGATCGCTTCATCAAAGACAATTACAGGCCAATAAAATCAAGATTTTCATTTCTGTTTCAACAACTTTTCAATTCTATTGTTCAGCTCTCCTGCATCACTATCAAATTTATCTTCAAAGCTTTCTCCTATTTGCCGGATTGTATGGTCAGCTGATATTTTATAAATGCTGTAATGATTAGTCCCTGCATAACCATAAGACACAATGACCTGATGCAGCTTATCGTATTGCGGATTAACTATCTTTTCAAAGTCCCTAACTTTGTGCAGCGTTTTTGTGTTCGGATTAACCAGGTACAGGTAGTAAAATTCGTTGGAACCGCGGCTACCGGTAGTAGAAAAAATGAGTAAATCCTTGGTACCATCGCCATTAAAATCTTCCTCATTCACCGTACTCTTCGGCTGGTTGATCACAATGTTTTCCTTCCAGATAGTTTGGGTACCCCGTACAGTCTGCCGTAAAAAGTAAATGGTACTCTTCCCGGTTAAGGGGTTATGTTTTATAGACACCACATCACTTTTATCGCTTAATGGATAATAGTTTGTCCAGACAACATGAGGATCAGGTTCTGAAACCGATGCTGTTCGTTTACTCTTTTCCTCCCCGTAAATCGCAGCACACTTCTCCATGTAACGGTAGACAATCTCATCATTAAAACTATCCAGGTAAGTCGCCGGAAAGACCATTTTTCTTTTGATCACAGGGATTTTTATCAGCTTAGAAAGCTCCTCATCATAATAACTCCACATCCCTTCGTACTGGTTTTTAAGTAAGTCTACACTGGATTCGCCGCTTCCATCGTTATTAGCCGGACCAAACTCATACCGGTCCATCGCCACCAGCTGGATTTTTTTAGCGGCCTGATTATATTGAAAGTCTGCATGATATCCAGATCGCATCGATGGAACAAAATAGGTAAAACCCTGTCCCGACTCCCTGATCCCCGCATGTAGCTCTTCAAATGCAAGTTCAAGGCTTTTTATGTTCTTAAATTTTTGCGTGGACAACCTGCACCGGATTTCTGCCTTTACACGATCAAAAATCACGGTGTCCCTTACCTGATCGTGGTCTAGGTCTATTCTTAAAGTATCATTTTCATTGAATTCCTGGGCACACGCCGCCTGGAAATAGAATATACCCATCAGGAATACTAACTGCTTCATCATATCCTATGCATTAAAATTTGAATTTTCTCCATTAACAATCATTATTCGAATAATGTGTCTGCTCTATATAATCATCCATCTCTGCTTTCTGTTTTCCTGTTAACACTTGTTTTTTCAAGAAAACTTTAAGCTGGGTTCTGCCATCCGGACTAATCCAAATCCCTTCAAGGGTATCGGCAGACTGTTTTAAGATCATCACGCCGGTAAACCGAAATTCAGTCATGCAGAAGTTGCCTTTCTTATTTTCGTCTATCCTCAGTTCAATCCAGTTTTTACCCTTACCATATTGATAAATACCAGTATATAAAAAACCCGTTTCCCCACCGCAGGGATTGGGTTCCTGTTTTAAATACATTCTTACAGACCTATTGTTTACCGTACCACTGTAAAGTGTGCTAACTACCTCCTGAGCAGTCAAAGAAAGAGAGCTGGTTAAGCCCAAAAAGAAAATAATTAAGAATTTCATAAGTTATCTTTTAAATACATGATCAAAAATGTCCAAATCGCTGAAGCATAAATACCTGTTAAACTTCAGCACAATACTAAAATACATTTCGTAAAAGCTATATATTAATATGATTACTATCCGTAAGAACAGGATCTGGAAGTGATCCTGTCTGGCTATTATCCGCAGCTCTTTACTCTGTAGCAGACCCTGTATAGGCCGACTTTACCGGAACCTTAATGGTGACTAAAGTGCCATTATGCTCATCAATTTTAATCTCAATTCCGGCAGCAGAACCACTTTCTTTGGCCAGAATAGCCAGCCGCTCTTTACTGATGGTGGTCGACAAAGATTTGTGTGCTGCAGGATCATTAAATTCAGTAATTCCCCTGCCGCTGTCTTTGATCCTCACTACAAGCAGGTCATCCACCAGATCAAAGTCAACCCTGATCATTCCGTTTTTTCCATTCGGATGAATACCATGTAAAATTGCATTTTCTACAAAAGGCTGTATCAGCATTGGAGGTACACAGATACCATCAATATCATGTTCTTCGTTGATATGAACCTGATAGGAAAAAGCATCATCATAACGCATCTGCTGTAAACTGAGGTAGTTGTTCAGGGTATCAATCTCTTCACTTAGTTTAACTGTGCTCTCCCTGGAAGATTCCAGGCTGCTCCGCAGCAACCTGCCAAATTGGTGCAGGTATTTTAAGGCTTTTGCATTCTCATTAAAACGGATAAAACTCTGCAGGGCAGACAGGGTATTAAAGATAAAATGGGGTTCCATTTGCGTACGCAGCAAACGCTGCTCCAGCTGTATTTTTTCAGTTTCAGCTTTAAACTTCCTTTGCCGCTGGATAAAATACAGTAAAAGGGCCACAGCAATAGCCAATAAAAAAGCCAGCAAACTTACCGTAAGCCACAAGCGGTTACGCTGCAGTTTTGTTTCCGATAAAACCACCGTCTCATTGAGGTGGTTAATGGATTTATCCTTCGCCTGCAACTGAAAAAGCGCAGCCATTTCGGCAATAGCCCTGGCATTCTCTGTCTCATAAAGGAATTTTGTACGCTGTGACAATACATTTTGTTCTTTTTCTGCTTCGGCATAACGCCTGGTTGCAAAAAGGTAATCCAACCGGTTTTGATTATACAGGATTAAACTTTCATCATCAATATTAGCGGGGTATTTCTTTGCAAAACCTTCACTTTGCTGCAAGTAAAACCGGGTGCTGTCCAGCTGTTTTAACTCCATAAAAACACCGGCAAGGTCTACATAACTCACATACAAGTTACCGGTACGGATACTGCTGGCTAAGGCGCCGTTTTCATCTGCATCTGCCAGATCCAGCGCCAACCTTTTGCGGCTATAAATTAAGGCAGAATCCTTTAGTTTAACTTTGATAAAGTAGGCGGCTTTTCTATCATAAACAAACCTCTTCTTTTCATCATCTGGGAACTCATTACTTATCTTTTCCATCTTTTTGATATAATGGTAAAGCGAATCTGAATTTTGACCGGAGGAAGAGTAACACCAGGCCAGCTGGCTGTAGGCCCTAAAAGCATCTTTAGGGTTGTTCTCCAGATCCGGCAGCAAAGCCATAGCCTTGCGGTTTAGCATAAATGCAATGTCGAACTGCCTTAACTGTGTGCAGGACTGCGCGGCAGAGAAATAAACGGTTATCTTTTGCTTGGGACTGAGGGTTAAACTGGTATCTGCGCTTAACATTTGAGCCGCCTTGTTATAATAGTAATTTTCCTGGTGAAGTTTCTGCTCTAAATGTGCCACATTTCCCAGACCGCTATAGAGCTGTACCTTTTCTTCACCATAACCCTCTTCGTTTTCCATGAATAGCCAGGCCAGCTGCATATGGTATTTGATGGAGTCCAGCTCGTTCATCGCATAAAATACACCAGCAATGTTATAGTGAATTTTAGAGAGCAGAACAGAGTCTGACCCAATTTTTGGATTACGCAATTGATTCCTCCAAAAACTGAGTTTGGCTTCCAAATCCGTGTTCTGGCTTTGTTTTTTCGACGCCTCTTTAAGCACCAGCAGCATTTTCTCCCTGTTGCTCACCTTGCTGTCCTTAATTTTCTCCTTACAGCAGAACAAGGTACAACTGCAAAGCATCAGCAAAATGACAACGCCAGACCTCATTAATCGATATGGTTGAAATGTTGGTGGATATAATCTTTTCTTCTGCTGGACACCGGAATTTCTGTTTGATCTTTCAATACGATTGTTCCGGATCTCAGGAATTTATCTACATATAACACATTAACCAGGTAAGATTGGTGCGGGCGCAGGAACCATTTTTCAGGCAGCAGTTCATCGTAAAACTTCAGCGGTTTAGAGATCATCACCCGGCGTCCTTCCGTTAGGAAAAACCTGGTATAACCACCTTCACTCTGGCAATAGATAATTTCCTTGAGCTGCAGCACCTGCACATATTCCAGGGTATGTAAAACGATACGGCTTTCCAAATCACTTTCCCTGTGTGTAGCCTGTGATTTTAGAATAGATATTTGCTGTTGCTGCTGCAAAAGTCCATTCACACCTTCTCCCGCAATTTTAGCCAGTGCTTCTTTAAACTCATTTTCTTCCAGTGGCTTTAACAGATAATCCAGTGCCCCAAATTTTATCGCTTTCACTGCAAAATGATTGTAAGCAGTGATAAAGATAATCCTGAAATTGATTTCATCCAGCTGGTTCAGAATATCAAATGCTGTACCGTCCGTCAGCTGGATATCCATTAAAATCAACGCTGGTCTGGTGGCTTTAATCAGGATCAAACTTTCCGATACACTGGTTGCAGAACCCAAAAAGTTAAATCCTTCTTCCTGTGCCAGCAACCATTCTATTTCTTTACGAACTGCGGGTTCGTCCTCTATGATTAAAGTTCTTATCATCCGGCATTCATTGGTTTAACAGGTAGCTAAACATCGTTATTTTTTTTGACTCTTTAATCCTGAGAAAAACAAAAACCTGTTTTAAGCCCAGGCTTTAATCAACAGGTAAAACCTATGGTTTCTCTTTCTTGTGTTTGATGATATAGAATTCTTGTGCATTCACACGGAGCAGACTGAAGTTGAGTTGTTCAGACTGGTAGTAATCCAGCCGCCTTTCCTGGCAATCCCCGTAAAGATCTCCTTCAGTATAAGTGCTGTTTAACTTAAACAACAGCATTTCATTGTTACTTTTCAATTCGTAGTACTTCATTCCATTATACCTCAGGGTATCACTATTCCTGCAATGAAATTCACTACTTTTCTCAAAATACACCATTTTTAAATTTGAATCCTCTTTCAATGAATCTATCACCCAATCATCCTGGAGCTGGATGTTATTCTTGTTTTTCCTTTCCCTCTCGCCATTAAAAATCCAGGTAATGACTTCTTTTCCGTCGTAATCCGTAAACAGCCCATCCTGAGCAATAAGCGGATAAAAGTTATCATTTGTGAGCTCATTGTCTTCAATTTTTTCAATGATATCCCCATCCTTATTTAACCTCCAGATCATTTGAACTGGTTTTTGCTTATCGTTACTGCGATGGTTTGACATAATAATCACCTGATGAGCATTCGGAAGCAGATATGGTTGCTCCAGGTGGGTATACTCGCTGGTTTCCAATAAGCGTGTAATTTGATTATTCGCAGAGAATGGTAGCTCATCAAGAGGCTTGTAGCTGTTATATTTCTCATCAAAAGCAGGCTGTTTGATTTTATTGGTGATATAGAACAGAAATACCATTGCAAAGAATACAGCAATGGCGATGACCAGAAAATTAAGGTTGCTCCGCAATGACGAGGGCTGAGTAATTACTTCTTTTGGCGCAGGATAGCTAATTGTCAGACCGATGGCCAGGGTACAAATTGCGATAAATAGTCCATGTGTAACAAAAAACTGTTTAAGGATGTTGAGGTAGTCGCGGGTGTTGCCAAATGGTTTGATAGACACCCCTGCATAAATCAGCCAGGCAATAATGAGGAAGACCATAAAAGGCAATACGATACGGAAGCCAATGTGCGGATATATTCCGGTGGAACTGGCGTACGCTGTTATTTTCACGACAAAGAAATAGGCAAAAAATATCAGGATACCGATCACACCTATCGCGATTGCCGCTACAGGAGACATAATGCTCCCAGGCTGCCTGACATAATAATGCTGCGTGAACATCAAGAGTATGACCGCAAGAAATGCAGCCTTTATATTTATGTTTTCCATATCTATTTTAATGTAAACGTATAGCTAAAACCAATTGACCTTCTTTTTCAGATGGGTTCAAATCTAAAATAGCGTTATGGGATTACATTATAGCAGAGAGTTACTATTAGCAGCAGGCCAATGGTTATTTGCCGGCATCCTGCCAGGATCCGTGCTACGCAAAAGGATTTCTATGAATTTTCACCGAAGGAAAATTTAGAGTTCGAATTCATTTGAGCCAGCTTTTTTTGGATCAAGCGAACAAAAGTTGGTCATATATTTTTCCCTCCCCTATATTAATCAATGTAATATTATGGGTTAGACCTTTGTTCGGCTGCTATTTTTTTTCCGCAATAAGGACAAACGAACCATAGCTTCTCCAACTGACTAAAACACTCTTCACATAAAATTACTTTTTCAACTACTGATTTTGAAAGGTTTGTTGTGCGAACAGTAAAAGTTTCAGGAATTTCTTTAAGAAAGCTGGATTCATTTCCTTTTTCTGTGATCAGAAACAATTTGTCCTTGGCTCTTGTGATGGCAACATAGAAAAGCCTCCTTTCTTCTTCCAGCAGCATATCATGATTTGCTTTTTTAATAACCTGGAAAATTCTGTCTTCAAGCCATATATCGGGGAAGCCCCCATTGCCTTCTGTCAAACCAATGATGAAAACAATTTTGGCCTCCAATCCTTTAGAGCCATGAATGGTCTTTCCCTGAACTCGAATCCCTTCATCTTTAAAACGATCAAAATAAGGTGTAAACATCTTACTCCTTCTGTATAAGAATAAGATTTCGTCATTATTTACCCCTTCTTTTAAAAGTTCTTTTACTTTATCAACGCAGAACTGAATATGATCGCCCTGACTGTCCCCGGCAAAAACTACAATTTTATGTTCAGATTTTTTTGAAGCATGAACATCTTTATCCACCTTAAATTTATTATGCTTGATGACCTCATTACTTGCCCCTACAATATTTTGGGTGCTTCGGTAATTTAGATTGAGTTTTATGGTTTGAGATTCTTCAAAGTGCTTTTCAAATTCGACAATATAGTTCACATTTGAGCCACGGAAGCCATAAATACTTTGCCAGTCATCACCTACACAAAATAGTTGCGTCTTATCTTTTAATAATAGTTTGATAAGGTCTACTTGCAGGTTGTTTACGTCCTGAAATTCATCAACTAAAATATAGTCAAACTTAGCCCTGTATTTATTGGTAATGTCCTGTTGGTGCTGAAATAAGGAAGTGCTCCTGGAAATTAAATCATTGAAGTCCAGGTATGATTTATTGGTGCAATAGCTGATGTATTCTTTTACAATGGGAATAGCCAATTCGTAAAAATTACGAACTCTTTCATGTTGATCTTTTTTTGCATTCTCCAACACAAGGTCAATTGAAATATTTTCGACTTTGATCATATCGGTTATTCGCATAACCTGTTGCACAAAGTCTTTGACATCTCCATGATAACCGTTAAATTCTTCTCTAAAACTTAAGGAAACTGTTTTATGATAGTTGGCCGGCAACCTGTTTTTTACAACTTTATCCAAAGTGTGATTGAATAAAGCAGAGTCTTTGGTCATGCTGTCAAAAGTCTTGACCAAAAGCAGATTTCCCTTTTGAAACTGTTCTTCTTTTTGTTGGGTTGAATAACTTTTGTCGCTAATATGCTCAATGTACAAATTCGCTTCAGGGACAAAAAAATCAGGATGAAAAGGAAAGTCTTTTACATTTAATAGGGGTTCGTATTCGTATTTGATACTGTGTCTGTAAAACCAATCCGCAATAAATTGTTCAGATTTTGAACGGACTTTTGTTCCGTCTAAAGTGGTAAAATATTTTCCATCTTTAGGCAGGTAATTTTGATCGTACTTTTTAAGATGAATTTTGTCTACGACATAATCGAGGATATACCGTTTGAGCTGAAGTAAATAACCGGTATCCTCGCAATGCTCGATTAGAATTTTATGAAAAACTTCAAAAGCCGTTTCCGGAGCAACATGCTTTCCCAGTTCATCTTCTTCGTCCTTTTTTTCATCTCCAATTATGCGGAATTTATTGTCAAACTCATTTACACCATCATTCCGCAAAATACTATAACAAAAGGAATGAAATGTTCTAACGGTTAGTCCGTCAATCCATTTATATTTTTTCTGTTGGTAAAAACGCTCTTTATCTTTATCTGCTTTACTTCTGCGTTTATCAAAAAGCTGTTTTTCATATCCCCCTGTGGTGTCCGCCGAAATGATAAGACGGTCTATCATTTCATTGGTAGCATTCTTTGTAAAAGTGATGGCAAGGATATGAGCGGGACTCACACCTTTTTCTTCTATCAGATAAATAAGCTTCTGCAAAAGTGTTTTGGTTTTTCCCGAGCCGGCACCCGCCAAAACTAAAATCCTGTTATTTTCACTGACAACAGCATCCCGCTGTTTATCGTTTAATGCACTTAAATCGGTTTTTGCGTTTGTTTCCATAATCCAGGGTAAATGGTTACAGACAAATATCCTAAATTATTTTCTTACAAATCAGCATATTTTTTTTCCGCCTTTAATTCAGAACAGAATAAAACCTGAATCCCAGGCCAATGTGCAGCCCGCTAAAAGCCATTATATTCCACACATACACTTATCATCAGACTGAATTTATAAAATAGTTGCACATTGTAGTCGCGATTACTATATTTGCAGCAACATTAAGACTTTAACATGAGAAAATTAGATTTTGCCTCTCTTCAAGTAAGAGATCTGGAAGTTTCAAAAAACTTTTACATCAACAAATTAGGCTTTGAACTAGCAGAACCAACAAATCCTGCAGCCTGTATCTTTAAGTACAATAAAGGCGAAGCCAGTTTTGCCATCAGAACGCCGATAGGCGATATAGAAAGTAAGGAACTTGGTGTAGGGGTATCACTATGGTTTGCGATAGATGGAGAGATAGAAGACTTACAGGCTAAGCTTTTAGAAAGAAACGTTCCATTAATGGCCCCCATACAAACCACCCCTTTTGGAAAAATGATCATTGCAAAAGATCCGGATGGGTATAACATTACTTTTTTACAGCCAAACTAATCAACTCATAGATATGGACAAGAATCAGGCAAAATATTGGTTATAATACCTTCAAAAGAACATGTTAAAAATGGTCAGGCAGAAGGTACTGTGCAGATTTTGATTTGATCTCTTCAAAAATGCTAAACAAGTGATAAATAAAGATATTGATTTCCATTTTAAAAGTCCGGAAGACAGTCCCGGTTATCTTCTCGGTCAATTAACCACCTTATGGCAACGAAAACAAAAACGGGTGCTGGATCCCTTAGACCTTACACAAACCCAACTGGTCCTTTTGGCTGCACTCGCCTGGCTTTCAAAGGAAAGTGATGCCGTTACACAAATTGATATCGCGAATCAGGGCAATGCAGACCGAATGATGGTATCAAAGGTGCTGCGTACCTTAGCAGAGAAGAAGTTCGTGACCAGAAAAGAGCACAAGACAGATACCAGGGCGAAAACAATCAAGTTAACCACATTGGGAGCTGAGGTCCTGCAAAAAGCACTCATCGCAGTTGAAAAGGCAGATTTGGAGTTTTTTTCACAGCCAGATGTGGATCTTTTCATCCTAAATGGCTCCATGTCAAAATTGATCAATAAAAACAAAGAACAGTAGTATTTCTATTTCAGCACCAGGAAGAATAAAGAAACCTTATGGGTGATGAATTTTGTAGTAAGAAATATTGTAATTTTAGCTATAAAGTCATCTAATCCTACTACAGTTGTGGTCACAGTTTAATTTTGACATTCTGTGAATTATGTTAACGGATTTGATGGCCCATTTTGAACATATGGGTCATATGTTTTGCTGTAGCCGCTATTTACATGATAACCAAATATTAAATCATCAGCATGAAAACTAAAACAATGGCCATATTACTGGCCCTGATCTGCCTGAAATCTACCAACCCGCTTCAGGCACAAACCACCACCCTGGTCAATCCGATCCTGATGGGTTTTTATCCCGATCCAAGTATTGTTCGTGTCGGCTCCGATTATTACCTGATCAATTCAACTTTTTCTTACTTTCCAGGCATCCCTGTTTTCCATAGTAAAGACCTGAAAAACTGGAAACAAATAGGCAATGGGATACACAGGACTTCCCAAATGAATTTTCTGGGGGCACCAATGACCAGAGGGCTTTTTGCACCGGCCATCAGTTACCACAAGGGCATATTTTATATCACCTGTACACAAATCGATAAGGGAGGAAACTTCGTTGTCACAGCGAAAAACCCTGCAGGCCCCTGGTCTGATCCGGTATTCCTGCCAGAGGTTAATGGTATCGATCCTTCCTTATTTTTTGATGAGCATAAAGCATATATCGTGTACAACAGTGATCCTCCGGCGAAAAAACCTTTATATGACGGACATCGGACTATCCGTATGTACGAGTTTGATGAGGTGCAGATGAAAGTACTGGGGGAAGAGAAAATACTGGTCAATGGCGGGGTCGATATCAGCAAAAAACCAGTATGGGTTGAAGGGCCGCACCTCATGAAGACCAAAGACTGGTATTACTTATATGCCGCAGAAGGCGGAACATCTGTAAATCACTCCGAAGTGGTATTCAGAAGTAAATCCCCTACCGGACCTTTTCTACCTTATGAACACAATCCCATACTTACACAAAAAGGTCTTCCTGAAGATCGCAAAGATCCCATCACCTCTGCCGGTCACGCCCAGTTTGTGGAGGGACCGGACGGAAAGACCTATGCGATTTTCTTGGCTGTACGTCCGTATACGGGCGACTATTACAATACCGGACGTGAAACCTTCATTGCCCCTGTAATCTGGAAAGCGGACTGGCCGGTCATCAATGCAGAAAGTAAAGAAGTACAGTATACCTATCAAACGGATTACAAAGAACTGAAACAAAAGAAAGCGCTTCCGCAGAGCAGAAATTTTGCCTATACGCTGACTTTTGAAAAAGAGCTGGATCCTGCCTTGCTGTTTATGCGGACCATAGACAGCAGTTCCTTCTCCCTTGGGAAAGCGAAAGGTGTGACCATGAAACTCAAGCCTGAAACCTGTATGGAACCGGGTAATCCCTCTTTTATTGGTAAACGCCAGCAGCACCTGTACTGCAGTACCGAAACGGAACTGGATTTCATCCCGTCTTCTGAAAATGAAAAAGCAGGTATCACCATCTTTCAGGATGAAAGTCATTTTTACTACCTCTGCAAGTCGCTCGACAAGGGGAAACAGGTACTGCAACTGTTCAGCAGTACAGCGGATAACTCTATGAAAATAATGGCAGAATCTCCAATAAACGCAGGAAAAGTGCCCATCTCCCTAAAAATCACTGCGGAAGGCGGTGTATATAGTTTTTACTATTCCCAGGGGAAGGGCGACTGGAAACTTTTGAAGGACAATGTTGATGCGAAATTCTTGAGTACAAGAGAGGCTGGAGGTTTTATCGGCTGTATCTTCGGTCTGTACGCCACATCCTCGGGTGTTCCTTCCACCAATTCAGCTTCTTTTAAATACTTAAAATATAAGGGTAATGACCCGATGTACCACTAACGCTTAACATTTACAATTTTACACTTGCGATTCCAAAAAAAAAAGCTTGGCTATAGTTATTCTTATCATTCACTATACCATTATCATCACTTCATTTGATGAATCATTAATCGTATCTCGTCCCTTTCATCAATTTTGGGAATACCATTTTATAGTGAGTCTTCATACGGGACTATTTTAATTATCTAATAAAAGAATAATACAAAATCACTGGTGATAGGATAAATTCTAAATTAAAACAATGATACTCACTCCAGAAAACGAAGAGCCGATTTAATATATTTTAATCAAATTGGAAATTAGACAAAATCAGCTGTATTTCACACTTATTTTATTAACTCATCCATAAATTGTGAGGCACGGCCGTTGTAAAGAAGCAAGCACCAGGTCAGTTAAGGTTGGTTCCCCTTATAAAGACAACCGGAATTCGTTCAAAAGTATTTACACTATTTGTGTCGAATTTATATTTATGATCAAAGAAATAATCACTTCCGATGATTTACAGGAGCTTCCCCTTACGATTACCTCCAATTTTCGTTTATATTCGATTAATGCAGCGATTTGTCCTATCTTGACTGATCTATATCTCATCCTATGTCGTCATTACTATCCTCAGAAGAAAATTCTGTTCAACATTTAAATACCTTACCCAAAACCCCTACGGGGATCAACGGGCTCGATCAAATCACTTTTGGTGGATTACCCACCGGTAGACCAACATTAATCTGCGGCAGCACAGGATGCGGCAAAACGCTTTTCTCCCTTGAATTTTTAATCAGGGGCGTCCAGCAGTTTGATGAACCCGGAGTGTTTATGGCTTTCGAGGAAAAACCTGAAGAGCTTGCCATGAATGTTGCCTCCCTGGGTTTCGACCTTCATCAACTTCAGGAGGAGAAAAAAATCAAAATTGACTACGTACACATTGACCGCAGTGAAATCGAAGAAACGGGTGAATACGATTTGGAAGGTTTATTTATCCGTCTTGGTTATGCGATTGACAGTATCGGTGCGAAAAGAGTAGTCCTTGATACCATTGAAAACTTATTTTCCGGCTTAACGGATCAGGGAATTTTGCGTGCGGAGTTACGCCGTCTTTTCAGATGGCTCAAGGAAAAAGGGGTAACAGCCATCATTACAGGAGAACGCGGTGAAAAAACACTCACCAGACAAGGCCTGGAAGAATATGTATCCGACTGCGTAATTTTATTGGATCATCGGATCATCAATCAAATTTCCACACGTCGCTTACGAATAATTAAATACCGCGGTACCTTACATGGGACGAACGAATACCCATTTTTGATTGATGAAGAAGGCATTTCGGTATTGCCGGTGACATCCCTCCAATTGGACAAGGAAGTATCTTCTGAAATTATTCCTACAGGTATTGATGCCTTAAATGAAATGTTTAGCGGTGGCGGATTCTATAGAGGAAGCAGCATCCTTGTTTCTGGTACTGCAGGAACGGGCAAAACAAGTGTGGCCTCCACCTTTGCAAACCAGGTTTGTGCTGATGGTGAGAAATGTCTTTATTTTGCTTTTGAGGAATCCCCTCAGCAAATCATCAGGAACATGCGTTCCATCGGGATGGACCTGCAAAAACATATCGACAGTGGTCATTTGGAATTTTATGCCTCTAGACCAACCTTATACGGATTAGAAATGCACCTGGTGGCTATCCACAAGGCCATCAAAAAATTTAAGCCCAGGGCTGTCATTCTTGATCCGATCACCAACCTGATCACCATCGGAACCGTGAGTGAGGTCAAAGCCATGTTGGTACGGCTTATCGACTTTTTACAGGAGGAACAAATTACCGTCATGTTTACGGCACTGACCTTGAATAATGTAATTAATGAACAGACAGACGAGGGCGTATCTTCATTAGTAGATGTATGGATGCTGATTAAAGACATTGAATTCAACGGGGAACGTAACAAAGGACTATACATCATGAAATCCCGTGGAATGAGTCATTCCAACCAGGTCCGCGAGTTTGTGATCAGTGGAGAAGGCCTAAATTTACTGGATGTGTATATAGGTTTAGATGGTATACTCACCGGATCTGCCAGGGAAGCACACAAATTGGAAGAAGAAACTGGCATAGTTTTACATTCAAATGCGCTGAACAGGAAGGAAAGAGAATTGGAAAGAAAGCGAAAAGTTTTAGAGGGAAAAATCGAAAGTCTGAGGGCGGAATTTGAATCTACAGAAGAAGAATTGAACAGGGTATACACCGAGGAGCAAATCAAGAAAGATGTGCTGATCAAAACCCGGGAAAAAATAACGAATCTACGCAGCGGAAATTCAACATCGGGTACAGGGGGTTCAACAAATTAGTATGAAACAATTATATGAGCTAAGGCTATACATCGCTGGAAATACAGTGAAATCGGTTACTGCACTAAACAACCTAAAAAAATATTGTGAAGAACATTTGACAGATCAGTATGTTATTGAGGTAATTGATCTGTTAATCAATCCGCAGTTAGCTGAAGGGGACCAGATTTTTGCGGTACCCACCCTAGTGAAGAAGGTGCCTGAACCCGTACGTAAGATTATTGGTGATTTATCCAATGAGGAAAAGGTATTGGTTGGATTAAATATACGCCCTAAAAAGCACCAATAAATGGATATGGCAACTGAAGACGACAAGAATTATGGCACTTTGTATAAAAATAATGAACCTGTTTATCACCTTCGTTTATTTGTAGCCGGCACCTCGTCTTTATCAATTCGCGCGATCAGTAATTTGAAATCCATATTGATGGAACACCTGGAAGGAAAATATAACCTGGAGATCATCGACATTCACCAACAGCCACTACTGGCCTTAAGTGAAGACATTACCGCGGTGCCGGTGATGATTAAAAAGTCTCCTTTGCCTGAAAGGAAATTGGTCGGCGATATGTCCGATACCACTAAAGTATTAAGAGGTCTTGGTTTGAATTAATAATCAGCTAGAATTGAAAACGGAGAAATCAAACCAGGAGCTTTTAAAATTACTGGAAGAAACGGAATACCGGCTTGAGGAAGCAACAGATACCCTGGAAGCCATAAGATCCGGGCAAATTGATGCCCTCATTGTCAAAGGTGATGATGGGCATTCTATCTATTCCCTGCAAACCGCTGATCATTCCTTTCGCATATTCATTGAACAAATGTCTGACGGGGCAGTAACGCTCAACAGAAACGGGATGATTATCTATACAAATTCCAGTTTTGCAAATATTGTCGGCCTCCCACTCGAAAAAATAGTAGGGAATTTATTTGATCAGTTTATTCTCCCTAAAGACCAGTCGGTATGGAATAACATTCAGCTGAGTGCATGGGACATTCATGTAAAAACTGAACTGCAACTCTTATCGGCAGACCAAACCATTATTCCTGTATTGCTATCCCTGACAAAACTTGAGCTCAGCGACGGAATTGCCATGAGCATCATTGTGACTGACCTATCGCTGCAGAAAAAAACAGAACGCCTCTTAAAGGAAAAAAACAGGCAATTGGAAGAAGCCCAACGGGAAACCAAACATTTAAATGCCAATTTAGAAAATACTGTTGAGGAGAGGACCAAGGCATTACAGCTGAATATAGCTGAAAAGATTGTAATCGAACAAAATTTAAGGAGCAATCAGGAACGGCTGGCACAGATCCTGGAGACAATGGCTGAAGGTGTCGTTATATTCGACCTGGAAGGTCAGTTGACCTATGCCAATCCAATGGCAAAAAAAATACTGGGAATTACGCAGAAGGATGCGGACGAATATATCGATCCGAAATGGGAATTATTGTTTGTCAATGGAGATCCTTTACCTGCTGAACACTATCCAATCCATAAAGCGATCAGTTCAGGCCAACCTGTTTATGATTATGAAGTCGCTGTCCAGCCACCTGAAGGCGACCGCTTTTTCATATCGGTGAATGCTGCTCCCATCAAAGATGCCAGGGGAGAAATTATTTCTGGTATTGGTACTTTTATGGATGTCACGCACCGTAGAAAATTGATCCAGCAGAAAGACGATTTTATTAGTGTGGCCAGTCATGAATTAAGGACACCTGTCACCGCCTTGAAAGCCTCTTTACAAATGCTGGACAGAATCAAAGACCGGGGTGATGCGGGCTTGATGACTAAAATGATTTTGCAGGCAAACAAGAGCATGAATAAAATGAGTACGCTGATTGAAGACCTGCTGAATGCGACAAAGATGAACGAAGGCCAGCTACATTTAAAAAAATCCTGGATCAATCTGGAAAGTTTAATCCGCAGCTGTTGCGATGATACACTTTCGAATACTCCTTTCCATGTGATCATTGAAGGCGATCTGAGCCTGAATGTGTTTGCCGATGAGCAAAAAATTGAACAGGTCATTGTTAATTTTATCAGCAACGCAGCTAAATATGCCCCGCTGGGCAAAGAGATCCATATCTCCATTCATGAACATGAAAATATGACCAAAGTAGCCGTTATTGACAATGGGCCGGGCATTTCTGAAGACAAACTGCCACATATTTTTGATCGCTTTTATCGTGTTGACAGTGCCGGAACCCAATATTCGGGCCTTGGCTTGGGCTTGTATATCTGTTCTGAGATCATCTATAAACATGGAGGCCAAATTGGAGCAGACAGCGAAGTTGGTCAGGGCAGCACTTTCTGGTTCACCCTACCCTCCCCTGCCTAGTTTTAAAGGTACATTCATAGCAGAACTACCGCTTATCCATCTTAATTTCATTATCACGCGAAAAATTCCTATTAATAAAAAGCCATTTTTCGCGTTGGCCTGCCGTGCTTTTAGGTATTGGTTTGTGTGAATGTGTGCCGCCACCTCATGTTAAATTGTCTCATTACCTTATATAATTCACCTTCTTGACAATTTCCCCCTCTTTTAATGGGAAATACAAAGAAAATCAGACACTTATTATTGGAGGTTTTAAAACAAATTGATTAAAATAAACAAACTTTCAAAAAAATGAACGCCCTCAATCTTCATGTCCCATTGAAATTTGAAATCGCATGTAACATTGCAAATGTTGAATTATCGGAAGCAGTGCAGACCTTCATTAATTATGTTTCGGCCATAGATATTATTGGCGATAACCGTATGCCTTATTGTGAAGGCTATTCTGAAGCAGCACATGTTATACAAACCTTCCTATTCGAAAAAGAAAAATCCAGATCACTGAAACACCTCAGTTTTTCAGAAATTGAAATCGTAAATACGATTTTGACCCTCTCTAACAGTACTAACCTTCCATCACCAGTGAAGCGTCATGAGGCATATTGCCATATGAGCAGATTTAAATCAGCTGTACCGGAGCATAAAGATTTGGTGCATAAGATAATGGTAAATGGACATCAATTAGATCTGGCCACAGATTTTAAAGCCATTTGCAAGATATTTCAAGTTATCCCGGGCGAGGTTCTGGAATACTTTATAAATAATGTATCCTTTGCGCTGAATACAGCTGTAGAGCAATTGAAATGCGAATTTAATACCGCATCAAACAGGTTTTTCGCTACAGTGTTAGACACTGAGATCAATCTGCTCATCAATCCGAAAAGGATGATGCTGAAAAAGTTACTGGATACCATACTGCCGGAACTGCAAAAGAATGAGATCAACAAAATGATTGATCAGCTGGATGAATTCTTAAAATGGTACCATGTCAATATCGCCCAGTAGTTATAAATAACGAAATCGGGTACATATTTAGTCCCTAATTATTTTTCAATAAGTACAATAGAACAAAAATGGTTGTTACCACTAATCGATCGGCTTTTTATACTTATTTATCTACCTACACCTATTCTGCAACTGGCTATCCTGAGAAAAGAACTACTACTCAGTCTCCCGGTAGTTTTAAGTCCGAGACTTCCTATGAGTATTGGTAGGTGATTAAAACGCTTATTATAAATAATCCACAGATAAGGCGAATAACAGCATATCACCCCATTATAAAGGGAATCTGAGCACTCGGACTCTGTCCGGCTCTAAAACAATGTAAAGACTAAACAAATAGCTATCCCTATTAAATATAATCCCAAAGGAGTAAAAATGATTTTTTTCATGACCTTCTGTTTAACAAATTGTCTATTTATCAATTCAAATACTCCTTCCATTTACCATATTTATAAAAACCTTTTTCCGTATCTTCAAAGTATAAGGCCAAGCCTTCTCTTTTTAGCCTACCAGTTTTTGTATCATATTCTTTCCTATAAGACATAATAGGGGACTTAATCCACGTGCCATCATTGCTCCTTACTTTCCTTTCCTTATTCACACCTTTTATATCTTCTATCAAAAAAACCTCTCCATTTTCATTAAAAAAAAACCATTCTCCAAATGGTTCATTGTTCTTATAATAGCCTAAAACCCTTAATTCACAGCTAAATTTGTAATATTTTTTGAATAAACCATCCTTTTTACCATTCCTGTAGTAGGTTTCACTATATCCATTGATTTCTTCCTTTACTAATCCATTTTTAAGTTTTGTCTTATCCATTACTGGCTTGGGAAGAGCGATGGAATTTAAAGACCTCTCTTCAAAGAGAGAAAGCATTTCAACATCTGTACGGTTTTCATCTGACAAAGTCAGATCTCTTAATATTTTCCTCTTGTCAATTTGAGTATATTTCAAAAATTCCTTAACAAATCTACGGGCACTGTCTAAAGTTGGCATTGACATTTTTTGTGACAACACATCACTCCTTCTGTCAATAAAAAATAATTTATAAAATCTATACTTTTTAATTAATTGCGCATGGCAAATCGTAACAGCATATAAATTTTGATCAGGATATCCATTTTCTATCATGCAATTACAATATTGGTCTGATGCTTTTTTTGCATCATTTTGACGCGTACATGAGCTCCATAAAATGGCTGATATGACAATAAGAAATAGTAATAATTTCATATAAAATTTATTTTCAATGGTTTTTAGGCAATCCTCTATTTTATCTGTTACTCATATCCTCCGGATTAATTCCATTTGATTCAGGTGCAGCTGAGTCTTTTAAAAAGAATTGATGAAAATTATATAAACCAAAGTTGGGCATCAAGCCCATGCAACTCATTGTTATAGAGGAACCTGTTTGACACTCAAATCTATTAGCAAATATTGCAGTTTTGCTTAAAAACGAAAATCTGGCTTAAAAAAAATTGAATAACCATCTGCGAATTACAAGCCACCTAAAATATCCATCAAGAAAAATTTCAAACCACAGATCGTCGTCTTTTCATCCAGGGCGTATTGCTTTTCACCTGGTGTAATTACAAAAGCTTTACTGATCTCCAGATCATCCAGCACATGATAAAATCCCCTGGAAAGAGAAGGAACCTCTGCATATTTAATTTCAACAGCTGCTACAGGTTTAAGTCCATCCACCAATATGACATCACATTCAGCACCATGCTGCGTTCGGTAATAATAAATTTCAAGGTGGCGGGGTTTCAATTGATAAATCTGCTCAATAACATAGCCCTCCCAAGACGCACCTACAATCAGATTTAACGGAAGTTCAGCACTACTCTTAATGCGATTTAACTGATGCAATAGTCCACTATCTCTAATATAAACTTTAGGCGCTTTGACCACACGCTTTCCTACATTAATATACCATGCAGGCAATTGCCTGATCATAAAAGCACCTTCCATAAAATCCAGGTATCTTTTTATTGTCGTACTGCTTACCCCCAATGCTCTTGCATAGTTTTCTGCAGTCCATATACTCCCTGTATTTGCAGCCAGCATGTACCAAAAATTACGGATAAGTACTTCTGAAAGATTGACTCCAAAAAGCAGGCTAAGATCTCGTTCTATATATGCCCTGATAAAGTTTTCTGCCCAAAGTGAAAATTGCTGATCAGTGGCACTTGTCAGGGCAGTAGGAAAGCCCCCCCTAAACCAGTGCTGTTCTTGAGAAATACCGCTATGAATTGCTTCCAGTAGATTTACAGGAGACATCTCGGCAAAAGCGATGCGACCAGCCAAAGATTCAGAAACACCTTTTACTAATGCGGGTGATGCAGATCCTGTAAGAATAAATCGTCCGACTGTCCTTTGCTGATCGATAATCGGTCTCAATTGCCGGAAAAGATCCGGCATACGCTGAACTTCATCAAGTACTATACATACATTTTTATATTGATCAAACAAAAATGCAGGATTCTCCATACGGGCGATATCATCGTCATTTTCAAGATCAAAATAAACAATATCCTGTAGACTACTTTTTAATAATTCACGCGTAAGCGTAGTCTTTCCTACCTGTCTTGGGCCTAACAAGGCAACTGCTGGAAAGGATTTAAGGAGCAAAGCCAATTCTTCTTGTATTTTGCGTTTGATCATGAACAAATATACGTAATTAACCGAGTAATATTCAAATACTATTTGAGTATTACTCGGTTAATTGACTCCAAAACTACCAAAGAAGTAGTCCGTTGTGTAAAAAAACCACCCGCATTTATGACTTTAGTTGCATTGCCCCATCAATAGCTATTTACCTTGCCATAGATGTCAATCCATGCGAAATTTTGACGGAGGTTTGCGGGCACATAAAATTGGAACTTTAATTCCTGTCTATCTGAAACACCATAGCTACATCCAGCTTTTCTTACATTTCACGATACCAGGGCAACCTGATTCGATCTGATATGTTGAGCAATACTTATAACCTGCTCATTCCAGCCTCCCCTCTTCGTTTTCTTACCCCAAAGCACTGCAACGGTTCGGTAAGCGTTCGCCATGAATTTTGCTAGTGACCTGGTTATAGCTTGGTTGTAACCTGATCATAAGTACCCCATATGTAGGACAAACTTACTACAACTTTACACTAAATATACTTCTATGTATGTTTAGTGTAAGAATAATGTAGTTATGGGGTACTTATGATCAAACCACAACCAGGACAAGACCAAACCACAAACAAATTTGAATACCTACCGTCTCCGAACCAAGGCACCATAAAAGCCGACCCCGGGCTTAAACCGTCCTGAAAATGATTCTACCTCGCAAAAAACACGGACTTTTTCGCAAAACTAACTGAACATAATTCATTGGAAATTTTATGAAAAATTATTACCTAATTATTTGCAATTAATATTCTTCATTGTTTATATTTGTAATGAATGAATATGACAACAACAAGCAAAAATTATATTCAGCTATAAATTCGACACCGACACTGCCCTTTAAAGACCCCGTCTGATTTCGATTTTAAGCTGCATAATTGGTTAATTAATTATAAAACTTAAATAAATATTTAAAATCATGGCAAGAGTTAAAAGCGGACCTTATGTGGGCTTTTCCGGTACTGTAGATGGGATCACGTATTACCAACTTCCCAATGGCAATACCTACGCAAAAACAAAAAACAAAAAAAGAACTGTAAAACCCACATCAAAACAGCTTGTCGTGGAGACAGACACCAAGGTATTCACTAATTTTATGAAACCTCTGAAGCGTTTTACCACTGTAGGATACGGACTGGAAGGAAAAAAACTTGGTATGAATTCCTACAATGCCATGGTTTCCTGCAACAGAAGGAATTCCATCCAGGGCGAATTTCCAAATCGGAGTGTCGACTGTGCTAAAATCCTGATGACGAAAGGATCCTTACCCGGAACGGCTGCTGCCGAGGTGAAAGTTACCGAGACAGGGCTGGCCTTTACCTGGGATACAAAGGCCTCTTCTCCTGCCCATATCAGTGACCAGGTGATCCTGATGGCCTATTTCCCGAAATTAAAGGAATCCAGGTATACGACAGGTGGCGCGAAACGCCTTACCGGAAAAGATGTGCTGGATCTCGCAGGAATCAGGAAGGGAAGTACTGTGGAGGTGTATATTTCCTTTGTGAGCGATGACCGTAACCAGATCAGCGATAGCTTACATCTCGGAAAATTTAACTGGTAGCTATAGCTTCAGAAAGAATACTTATATGATCAATTCCTGATGTGATCCAATCACTAAGGGAAGGAGTATATCATTTTGAAAAAAGATTGAATACCATAAACCTGGGCCTGAGTATTTCAAAATTTCTCTGAACAATATCCATTGATCCATGTTGAATTAGAGAATTCCATTGGAATCAACCAGTCTATCTATTCATTTGAAAAACGAAAGCATGAGCGAACAACATCTCAGAAAAATCGACAACCCCGTAAACAAATATCCCAAACCACCTTTTAAAAAACAACCCCAGGAAGTTCCCGGATTGGCTTCAAAAATGGATCCCATTCCAGATCATGGTGAAAAAAGCTACAGAGGATCTGGCCGTTTACAAGGTCGTAAGGCCCTGATCACCGGAGGAGATTCAGGTATCGGCAGAGCCGCAGCTATTGCATACGCAAGAGAAGGAGCTGATGTGGTCATCAATTACCTTCCTGAAGAGCAGTCCGATGCAGATGAGGTACTTGCATTGATCCTTGCCGAAGGCCGTAAAGGGTATGCCATTCCGGGAGATATCAGAACGGAAGAGTTTTGTAAGTCACTGGTGGAACAAGCTGTCGAAAAACTTGGAGGAATTGATATATTGGTCAACAATGCCGGTCATCAGCAGGCGGTAGATTCTATTCTTGATATCAGCTCAGAAGCATTTGATACGACCTTAAAAACGAATGTTTATGCCCCTTTCTGGATCACAAAAGCTGCCCTTCCCCATTTACCTGAAGGTGCATCGATCATTGCCACCAGCTCGGTACAGGCCTACGATCCGTCAGAGAACCTATTTGATTACGCACAGACAAAAGCGGCCAACGTAGCTTTTGTGAAATCCTTATCCAAACAACTTGGACCAAAAGGAATACGTGTGAATGGTGTTGCACCAGGTCCGGTATGGACTCCTCTACAGATCAGCGGCGGACAGCCCCAGGATGCCATTGTAAAATTCGGGGAAGTGACTCCTTTAGGACGTCCGGGACAACCAGCTGAACTTGCCTCTATATTTGTACAACTGGCAGATAGCGATGCGAGTTACGCAACCGGACAAATTTATGGCGCCGCAGGCGGTGGGGGTCACCCTTAATTGATATAGGAAAACATCATTAGCGATAGAAGCGGGACATGTAATGGTCAGCGCATATCGCTAATCCCTCCACATCTGTAAATTTATATGCAATTGTTGAGCGATCATAGCTGCATCCGTTCATCTACGAATTACTGCAATTGGTCGCAGATTTTTTGAGTTGAAAAAATTTTACATTTGTTTTGCCAGATACATTCGTCAGTCATGAAGTTCAAACGTATTTCCATAGCGGTCCATTCCCTCATTTGGTTGTTGTTGCTCGTTATCCCTTATGCTTCCACAGATCAGGTATTCAGCGCCCTTGATCCGGAATCTGACCTGAAATATCTGTTGCTGTGTTTTGGTTTGAGTACCGTATTGCTCTCCACCTTTTACCTGAATTACTTTTTTCTCATTCCCCGGTACCTTCTTTTGAAAAGGTACGGGCGCTACTCCTTATTTTTATCCCTGGAAATCGCTTTGGTACTGTCAGTTTCCAGCGGATTATTTTTCTTTCCCGACCTGAATGAAAAAACATTGCTCAGTACGGATCCGATCATTGAAAAACTGGTTCCGGTAATTATTATCAATGCGATCTCCTTGTGGTTCCTTGCTATTGTATCCTCTATTTTATGGATGGTATACGATAAATTAAAGCAAACGGAAAGCGAAAAGCTTACGGCGCAGCTTGCTTCCCTGAAGTCACAGATCAACCCCCACTTTTTATTCAATACGCTAAACAATATTTATGCGATTGCCATTGACACTTCACCGAAGGCGGCAGACATGGTCGACAGACTTTCAGAGATGATGCGCTATACGATGAAAGACACGCAGCAGGATTTTGTATGGCTGGAAGATGAAATCAATTACGTCAATAATTTTATCGAATTGCAAAAACTACGTTTAGACGGAAGTGTCAGGCTGGAGTTTAACACCCTAAACAATGTGCCTGCAGTACGTATTGCGCCAATGCTGTTAATTCCCTTTATAGAAAATGCTTTCAAACATGGCGTGAATGCCGAGCAGAAAAGCAGGATTAAAATCGATATTACCTATAATTCAACCGAACTGGAATTACAGGTAGTGAATAACAAAGTAAGTGTACAAAAAGAGATCACTGAAAGAAGTGGACTGGGGATCGAAAATACCAAGCATCGCTTAAACCTGATTTATCCCCTGAAATATTTGCTGGTAATTCATGATCAGGAAAAAGAATTCTCTGTTACTTTACATATCAATTTACAATGATCAATGCCATTGCCATAGATGACGAACCATTAGCACTTCAGGTGATTGAATCCTTATGCGCCAAACAAGGGGAGGTTAATTTACAGCGGACTTTCACCAGGCCCAGTGAGGCATTGAAACATTTGAATAAATTCCCCACCGATCTGATCTTCTGCGATATTAACATGCCAGCCATGACCGGGATCAACCTGGTCAAATCATTGCAGCAAAATACGATGGTGATCTTCACGACTGCCTTCAGTGAATATGCAGCAGTCAGCTATGAGCTGAACGCCATTGATTACCTGCTCAAGCCCATCAACCTGCGACGCTTTACACAAGCGGTAGTCAAAGCACAGGATTACTATGCATATATCAATGGAAAAGGGATGCAGGTGGATAAAAACATTTATATCCGCGCCGATTTCAGCTTGGTCAAGATTCCCCTGGCTGATATATTGTATATCGAAGGCCTGGCAGATTACCTCAAGATTTATGTCAAAGACCGCAAGACCATCGTGGCCAGGATGTCGATGAAAGAGATGATGGAGAAGTTAAATGCTGCCGATTTCATTCGCGTACACCGCAGTTTTATTTTACCCTTCCACAAGATCGAGCTGGTCAGGGGAACAACAGTGATGATCGGCAACCAGGAATTCCCCATCGGAAAAACATATACCGAAGAGTTTTTTTCACGTTATTCATCCTGAAGAGCTGGGAACAGGTAACCGAACCGGCAGCCTTCCCGGCCCTATGGCTGCTTTACGCGGATACCAGTTAATATCATGTGATTATTAGCTAAAATTGACTTATAGAGACCAACAGATTCTTCCTAGTTTAGCTAATTATAGAACCATGAGTGATCTATCTGAATAGATTGATTTAAATGTGAATACCTCTGGATTTCCAAAAACACACCGTTTCAGGAATAAATCATGAGGTTGATCAACTTAAACCCAAATTGTATACATATGAAAATGAACAAAGTATTCTTGCGTGTCATCCTGTTTATCGCTGTTTTGACCAGATCTGTTAGTCCCGCTCAGGCACAAAATGGCGACCAGATACTGGACGGGATTGGGGAAACAGGAATGATTGCTCGTTATGTGTTTGACGGCGACCTTAAAGACTGGTCCCGAAATAATTTGCATGCCAAATTTCAAGGCAGCGCAGTCAAATTTGTCAAGGATGATCAGTTTGGAAAGGTGTTGTCACTCTCCGGGGAGAACAATACTTTCATCACCATACCGGGAGAAACACTGGCAGATATAGAATCGCTGAGTATATCAGGATGGATTTACCTGCGTTCCGATAAAGCCGGACAGCGTTTTTTTGATTTCGGAAAGGATGCTACCAAACATTTTTATGCAGCGCCGGCTGGAACGAAAGTGCAAAAAGGCTACCAGACGCTGATTACAGCGAAACAGAATGACAAAAAAGGAGCAGTTTCTCCGGCCATTGTCACCAATAAATGGGTTCACCTGACTATAGTCATTGATGTTCCTTCAAAAACGATGACTTCTTATGTGGACAGTAAGCCTGTCGGAGAAACAAACGATATTCCCCTGGAGCTGGCCGAGGTATTGGGTCAGAAACCAGGAGAAAAGAAACTGCTGTACATCGGAAAATCACTATTGCCGCAAGATCCTTATCTGAATGCACTGATCCATGATTTCCGTATTTACCGCGTTCCCCTGACCGGAAAACAGGTGTCAGGAATTTATCACAATGCACTAAAAGATATCCACGAAGATGTGGAACATATGGGTAAACCGGAAGATGACCTGCCGAAGTTCGCACAAAATACGCCACAACTTTACAATACGTATTTGGTTGGTGTGTCTGATGTGGCAGTAGCAACCGAAGTAGGGAATTTACCGCAATTGCCAAGTTACGTGGATGGAACTTATAAGGATGGTATACAGGGGCCAAAAGTGCGTGTGCTCTGGCCTTCTCCTGCCGACAATAGTCCAGTCCTTAAAGCTGGAAGTTATACAGTTACAGGTCGTGTGGCAGGAACGGATTTACATCCGAAAGCGAACATCACTGTAAAAGAAGCCGGCAAATCAGCTACACCGGCCTTGAAATTGGAAGCATTCCATCTGGACCAGGTTTTTCTGGAAGCAGATTCGCACCAACACGAAACCAAGTTTATTGAAAATCGCAATAAGTTTATCGATACACTGGCGAAGACCGATCCGAATTCCTTTCTCTATATGTTCCGCCATGCTTTTGGACAGAAACAACCTGAAGGTGCAAAACCTTTGGGCGTATGGGATAGCCAGGATACCAAATTAAGAGGGCATGCGACCGGGCATTACCTGACGGCCATTGCACAAGCTTATGCCGGTACAGGATATGACAAAGCCTTACAAGCCAAATTCGCCGAAAAGATGGAGTATATGGTGAATACCCTGTATGAGTTGTCCCAGTTATCCGGAAAGGCGAAAGCAGGAAGTACGGCACAGGTGTCTGATCCGAAAGCAGTGCCTTTTGGTCCTGGAAAATCGGCTTATGATTCTGACCTGAGCGACGAGGGTATCCGCACGGATTATCAGAACTGGGGAAAAGGGTTTATCAGTGCTTATCCTCCGGATCAGTTTATCATGCTGGAAAACGGAGCCAAATACGGAGGCCAGAAGAACCAGGTTTGGGCTCCATATTATACCTTGCATAAAATTTTGGCCGGCTTGATCGATGTATACGAGGTGAGTGGTAATAAAAAAGCACTTGAAGTTGCTACTGGTATGGGCGACTGGGTGTATGCCCGCCTGAGCCAGCTGCCAGCAGATACACGGATAAAGATGTGGAATACCTATATCGCCGGTGAGTTTGGTGGAATGAATGAGTCGATGGCCCGTTTGTACAAGATTACCAATAACGAGAATTACCTGAAAACAGCACAATTGTTTGATAATATCCAAATGTTCTTTGGTGATAAAGAACATTCACACGGACTGGCTAAAAATGTGGATACTTTCCGTGGCCTGCATGCCAATCAGCATATTCCCCAGGTTGTCGGCAGTATCGAAATGTACCGGGTGTCTGACCAGCCGGAATATTACAATATCGCGAATAACTTCTGGCATAAAGCGGTTAATGATTATATGTACAGTATCGGAGGGGTTGCAGGTGCACGTAATCCGGCCAATGCGGAATGTTTCATCAGTCAGCCGGCAACCTTATATGAAAACGGCTTGTCTGCCGGTGGACAGAATGAAACCTGCGCTACCTACAACATGCTGAAACTGACCAGTGACCTGTTTCTTTTCGATCAGCGCACAGAGTTAATGGATTATTATGAGCGTGGATTGTACAACCATATCCTGGCTTCTGTAGCAGAAAATAGTCCTGCAAATACCTACCACGTACCGCTTAGACCCGGTGCGATCAAACAATTCGGCAATCCGGACATGACAGGGTTTACCTGCTGTAATGGTACGGCGATAGAGAGCAGTACCAAGCTGCAAAATTCGATCTATTTTAAAAGCAAGGATAACCAGGCGCTGTATGTCAACCTGTATATCCCTTCCACCCTGAAATGGACTGAACGTAAGGTTACTGTAGAGCAGACTACAGATTTTCCAAAAGAAGACCATACGCGTCTGACGATTAAAGGAAGTGGAAAATTTGATGTCAATGTACGGGTACCGGGCTGGGCGACCAAAGGGTTCTTTGTAAAGATCAATGGCAAAGAGCAGAAGTTCCAGGCTACACCGGGTACTTACCTTAAAATAAGCCGCAAATGGAAAGATGGTGATGTGATAGAATTGAAAATGCCTTTCCAGTTTCACCTGGACCCGATCATGGACCAACAGAACATCGCCAGTCTCTTCTACGGCCCAATCTTACTGGCCGCTCAGGAGCCAGCAGCGAGAAAAGAATGGCGCAAAGTAACCCTGGATGCTAATGATTTAGGCAAGTCCATTAAAGGTGATCCTCAACAACTTCAGTTTACCATTGATGATGTGGTTTTCAAACCATTTTATGAAACCTACGGACGCCATTCTGTTTATCTGGATGTGACCTTGAAATAAGCCCTGAAGGCAAAATAAAATGATAAAGCCCCTTATATTTTAGGATATAAGGGGCTTTATCATTTTATACTACAAGGATTTACTACCCTATAATATTTAATACTGATCCATATCCCTGATCAGTTTTTGTAAAATCACCGTGGTCGAATCTCCTGGAAACCCATGCAATGACTGTCCGGCCCAAAGGCCTAAAAAGTTAACGTTTTTATTGGCTTTTGCTATTTTCCGAAGCGCCCCCGTGACCTTATTCTGGTAAGCATAGGGTAATATCTGTCCCAACTTATCCCCGGTTTCGATAAAAGATTTATTTTCTTTTTAGAGAAAGTATCGAAAGTTCTGTTTCTATCTGCAAAACCAAATAAAAAAAATGAACTTCAAACCACTGCTCGTCATTCTATTGACCTTAACCTGTATACTCTTCCCAACTGCACAACAAAAACCCGTACTGTACCTGATCGGAGACTCCACTGTGGCTTCTGCCTCAACAACAAATCCTATTCAGGGCTGGGGAGGAAAATTAGCCCAATTTTTTGATACCTCTAAAATTGAGATCCAGAACCGCGCTGTCAGTGGCATCAGCAGCAGAACCTACCAGACTGGAATCGTCCATGATCCAGGTATGTTAAAGAACGGAATGTGGAAAGGCATCATGAATACCCTCAAGCCGGGCGATTTTGTCATTATGCAGTTTGGACATAACGACGAAAGTCCGGTTGCCGATACCCTACGCATGAGGGGCAGCCTGAAAGGAACCGGAAATGATTCAGTTCTGGTCCTCAATCATTTTACAAAACAACAGGAAGTAGTGTACAGTTATGGCCATTACCTGAGAAAACTGGTCGCTGACATCAAAAGTAAAGGTGCAACGGCCATTATTTGTTCACCTATACCAAAAAATAAATGGAACAATGGAGACAAGGTCATACGCAATGAAAAAGACTATGGATTGTGGGCAAAGGAAACAGCTGAACAGAGTGGTGCTGCCTATATCGACTTGAATAAAGGGATAGCCGATGAATATGACAAGGAGGGAAAAGCAAAAGTGGCAGCAAGCTTTTTTGTGCCTGATGGCATCCATACCACTTCAGCAGGTGCCACCCAAAATGCCGCTTTCGTTGCCCATGCAATTAAAAAACTCAGGGCATGCCCACTTAAATCCTTCCTTAATATTTAAAACCAACCCTTTCATCCGATGAGATTATCTTTCAAAACCATTACAACCTGCATCCTTTTAGGGTTTGCCACAGCCAGTATACAGGCGCAAACCTATACCATTACCGATTTTGGCGCTAAAGCCGACAAAAACATAAACAATGCCGCGGCTATTCAAAAAGCGATTGATAAGGCAACAATAGCTGGTGGAACTGTGCTGATACCTGCAGGAGTCTTCATGAGCGGAGCCATACAGCTGAAGAGTAACGTGACTTTACAGCTGAATAAAAATGCGGTGTTAAAGGGAATTGCCGACCGTACTGCTTACCCCTCCTATCCCATCACCCATAAACTGCATTCTGTTAGCGGACAGTCAGGTCACGCCTTAATCTATGCCTCCCGGGCGCAACAGATCACCATTACCGGAGAAGGTAAAATCGATGGCAATGGAGAAGATCCTGTATTTGATACAAAAGACAATATGAATACCATGCGTCCCTTTGGTTTACTGATTGAAAGCTGTCAAAACGTTACCATCAGCGGGATACGAATGGAAAACAGCGCCATGTGGATGCAGCGTTATATCAACTGCGATTTTTTAAGGATGACAGGTGTTACCGTTTTTAACCATGCCAATATCAATAACGACGGGGTAGACATCGACGATTGCCATAACGTAATCATCTCAGATTGTGTTATTGATGCGGATGATGATGCACTCTGTTTTAAATCGGAGGGTGACAGGGGGGTAAAAAATGTAGTGGTAACGAATTGTATTCTTGCTACGCATGCCAGTGCTTTTAAGTTTGGGACAGGAAGCACCGGAGGGTTTGAATCGGTTCAGTTTTCCAATACCGTAATCCGCCAGTCGCTGGCCAGTAACATGAAGCATCCCTTTAAACAAAAATCAGGATTGACAGGCATAGATATCGCCAGCGTTGACGGTGGATTGGTCAGGGACATCAACATTTATAACATCAGTATAGACAGCCTGGAGAATCCCATCTTTATGAAACTGGGCAACCGGATGCGGCGGACGGCAGCTACACCCGCGAAAAAAATGGGTGCTATAGAAGGAATTCATTTCAGTCAGATCAGCATTAAAAATGCCGGCCCCTCTCCTGTTACCCTCACGGGATTCCCGGAAAACTATATCACTGATATCAGCTTCAGGGATATTTTTATTGAGCATCGCGGAAGCGGGACAGCAAAAGATACTTCGCTGGTTGTTCCGGAAAATGCTGATCAGTATCCGGGAACCAGGGTATTCAGAAGAACGCTGCCGGCAAGTGCCTTTTATATCCGACATGTTAAAAATATCAGTTTCCATACAGTCCAGCTTGGGTTTATTGGTCATGATGAACGCGCGGCTTTTGTTTTTGATGACGTGGAAGGTTTAGAATTTACGGGATTGAAGTATAGAACTTTGAGTCCGGTACCCCATATCATGGTCCTTAAGGATAGCAAATCGGCCGTAATTTCATTTTCCCCTTTAAGTCCGGGTAAAGTTCAACAGCTCAATTCAAGTGGAATTATCCTGAATAAATAACGTTTTCAGCCCTATTTATCTGACTCAACAAATATAAAATTATGAACAAATTTATTTTAACAGTTTTAGCCCTTATGGCCATTTCGGAAGTAAAGGCGCAGGTATTTTCCCAGGATTTCAACTCCAGCACAAAGCTTAAAGATTATGTCAAAAAAACAGCACCCAACAGCGGGCAGCTGAATGCAGCCGGTGCGGATGGCGAAGGAAGTGTGGTGATTGAAAATGGTAAATTGAAGCTCAGCAAACCCGGAGCAGGTGGACGCCCTTTCCTCCTGCGCAGTACACCGCTGGATATCCCCTCTCAATTTTTATCCTTTTCATTCAAAATTGACGTGAAAGCGAAAGGAGATGCTACGGCTTACCTTGCTTTGGGCAATGGGTTTAGCCAGGAAGCACTGCCGGATGAAGTATCCAAATGCGCTGTCCGTCTGCTGATTAAACTTTTACCGAAAGGATTTTCATTGAGAAATACCAATCAGGCACAGGATGGCCCTAATCAATATACGGGTGAACAACAGATCCAGTGGTTTGTCAACAGGTCAGGAAAATCACAGACGTATACAGCCCCTGATGGATCGGTACAGACCCTTGCCGCAGAAAGATGGGATCTCTGGATCGGAACGACCAAAGAATTTGATGGGGCCGGATTTACGAATACCAAGCAGCCTATGGATAACTTTAAATTCAGCTTCCTTTCCTCAGAAGGCGAGATCCTGCTGGATGACATGGTCATCAAGGATTTAGGAAAACAACCCTCATAAATGGCAAAGTAATGAAACCATCATCACCTCTACACAACAAATACCTGCTCATGAGAACCATAAGCATTGGAATTCTGCTTTTATGCATGGTCATTGGACTTACGGCCTTTCACCAGGACAAGCCCCTGAAACTATTCCTGTTGGGCGACAGTATCTCTTTGCAATACGGGACATACCTGGAAAAGTACCTGAAAGGAAAGTTTACCATCGACAGGAAAGGTTCGCAGGAAAAAGCAATGCAAAACCTGGATATACCGGTGGATGCCAATGGCGGAGACTCAAAAATGGTACTGGACTATCTCCGTACACGGGAAAATGACCCCAGCTTTCAACCTGACCTGATGTTACTGAACTGTGGGCTACATGACATCAAACGTCATCCTGCCACGCATCAAATTGCAGTTGATTCCATCAGTTACCGTGAAAACCTGGAAGCCATCTATCAGCTGCTGTCCAGAAAAAAAATCCCGCTGGTATGGGTCAGGAGCACAGATATCCTTGATTCACTCCATGCGGCAAAAAGCAAGGCTTTTGACCGTTATGCAAAAGATATAGTGCAATACAATGCCATAGCAGACCGCGTTTTCAGCAAACACCAGGTTCCGGTGATCGACCTGTATACCTTTACCAGAAAATTCGGGGATGACCGTTTTGCTGACCATGCACATTATATTCCACGAGTGATCGATGCGCAGGCAGTATACATTGCCGGGTTTTTAAAGCAGTGGGGTGCAAAAACGAAATAATTGTCAGGCTATAACCACTCTTATTAATGGCCGGAAAATATGTTCCGGCTTTTTTTGTCAAATGTAAGCGGCTTGTACAGGACTAAAGGCCTTTTACAGGTTAAGAAGGGTGGTTAAATACGAGATATAACACTAACATATCAAAAGTGGCCCCTGCCAGCCGGGTTTTCAGGATAGCAATTCCCCGCATTTTCTGGTTGTATACCGTACTCACTTTAATATTCAGTTCATCGGCAATTTCCTGGGGTTTCATATCCTCCTCATACAACATCCGGATCACTTTCCCACATTGTTCCGGCAGGTTATTGATTTCTGTACGCAGCTCATTGAGTACCTCCGCATAAATGATTTCCCGGATAACCGGCTCATCAAATTCTTCGTTCCTGACAAACATGGCCGTTTCCCTTTTCAGTTTCCGCTGTTCCTTATCGATATAGTTCATGGAAGCATTGCGTGTACTGATATATAGGAATGCCTTAATGGAAATCAGAGAATTGAAGTCTTCATTTTTCTCCCATACCTTGTACAACACATCCTGTACAATTTCTTCTGCAGCGGCTTTGTTGCTTAACAAGCGGTTGCAGAAAAAACACAATGGTGGATAAAACTGCTTAAAAATATGGCAAAAAGCTTGTTGATCGCCACTTTTTAATTGCGACAATAAATAGTGCTCATTTCGGTAACCCGATTGTTCAGTACTCATAGCTAAAAATTAGCAGGTTATTATATATTTGGCGTATCTAATATAGATAAAAATAGTCAATAGCACATGCTATTTCAGCCTGAAATTTTCTTAGAAAAAAGGCAGATTATCTAACTAAAGCATAGATACACCGATTGCCAGTTATCAAATAAACAGTTAAAAAACAGCAGCTTATAAAAATTTATATATTTTTCAATACTGCTGTAGAGATTCTGTTGCTGAATTCTGTTTCTATAGCAAAACTAACCCAAATATAAACCATGGCTCAAAAACACAGCTTTGATCCATTCTATATCAGTACGCTTGTAGTGAAGATGATCAATAATGAATTATCTGTTGCTGAGCAGGATGAACTGAATGAATGGATAGCGGCAGATCCCAGGAATAATCTCATCATGGAGAAATTAATTGATAAGAATCTGTGGGGAAAAGAGATCGCAGAGATGAATGATATTGATTCTGAAGCCGCCCTGGAAAAGGTTTTGCAGAAAATAAAGGCGGAAGCCACAGATGAGCCTGACCAGAATAAATGGTGGTTTTACCTCTCAAAGTTTGTCGCCGCCGCAGTGATTCTCGTTACCATTGGTTCAGTTTTCTATTTTTTAAATCCTGTAGCGGTAGATCAGCAAAAAACACAGACAAAAATTCAACAAAAGACAATACATCAGGACAATGAAGTGATGCTCACCTTAGCTGATGGCAGCCAGGTAAAGGCCAATTCGGTAAGCCATGGTTCCCCATTACGCCAGGGTATGGCGGTACTGACCGATAAAAACGGGGCACTGAGTTATACGGTCCGGGAAACAACCCGATCCGGTAAAACCGGTAGCAAAATGGAGGTCGCTTATAATACCTTATCCGTCCCCAAGGGCAAACAATACCGGGTTACCCTGCCCGATGGAACAGAAGTGTGGCTCAATTCCCAGTCTTCCTTAACCTATCCTGTGGTTTTTAATGGAGAGGAACGTCTTGTCGAACTTAGCGGAGAGGGTTATTTTGAAGTCCGGCACCTGAAAAACAAACCTTTTAAAGTGAAATCAAACACACAGGTGGTCGAGGTATTGGGCACCCATTTTAACATTGAGGCGTATCCGGACGACCAGCAAACCACCACAACACTGGCAGAAGGATCAGTAAGGATCCATGACGGCAAATCTTCAGCACAACTCAAACCCGGACAAATGGTAGTCAATTCCGCCCAGCGTCCGCAACTGAAAATAAAAACGGCAGATGTCGACGGAGCTTTGGCCTGGAAAAACGGGATGTTCAGTTTTAGTGACGATCGCCTGGAAGATATCATGCGCAAAGTATCCAGAAGTTATGACGTAGACATTGAATTTCAGGGAGATATAAAGGATAAGCGATTCTGGGGCAGATTTCCAAGGGAAAAAGGACTGGCAAACCTGTTAAAGAACCTGGAACAGACAAAAACAGTTCACTTTAAAATTGTTGGAAGGAGGATCATTGCAATGCCATAAAACTATACACACCTACTTGCCTTTGATTAAATCAGAGAGCGTTCGAACCGCCCTCTGATTTCCGGTATCTGACACCGGATCAGGCAATTTTTAACCAGAACGAACCAATTTCAAATTAGACCTAACGTACAAATGTATAAATTATTTACTTCACTAAATGGAAGTGACAAACCCTGTATTGCTTTTAAACTTCTACGCGTTATGAAGATAACCACCATTCTATTAACGACCCTGATTGTTCAGGTACATGCTTCAGGCATTGCCCAGACAATCAGCATCAAGGCAGATCGTGTGCCGATGAAGGAATTTGTGAACCGGCTGCAGGAGCTAACGGGCTATAATTTCATCTTCAATTCAGAAGTACTCAGCCAGGCAGATCCGGTTACCATTGATGCAAAAGACGCAGCAATCGCCACCGTATTTCAACACTGTTTTCTCAAAAAAGGACTGGCCTATGTGATCAATGAGGATGAACACACGGTGGTGCTCAGTAAAATTCCCCCAACGCTACTCAATGCTGCACAGAAACAGGTAACAGGCACTGTTGCGGAAGAAAATGGAATAGGACTACCCGGAGTTGCCGTCACCGTTAAGGGCACAAAAACTGTTGTCATTACCAATAATGCAGGTGCTTTTTCCATTCATGTTCCCGATCATGATGCGGTTCTGGTCTTTTCCCTGGTGGGATATGAAAGTAAAGAAGTTAAAATAACCAACGGGCCGGTAAAGGTAATCCTGAAGGAAAGCAATACACGCCTAAATGAAGTAGTTGTGGTGGGGTATGGTACACAGAAACGTTCCGAACTGACGGCCCCGGTTTCCTCCCTCTCTGCAAAAGCCATTGAAGAACGCGGATTGAACAGGGTTGACCAGGCGCTTGTGGGTCAGCTGGCTGGTGTGAATGTAAAGCAAACCACGGGATTGCCCGGAAAAGGATTCAGTATACAGGTCAGGGGTATGGGCTCCATATCTGCCAATAACGAACCTTTATACGTAATTGATGGGTTTCCCTTAGGGCAATCAACAGCAGACGTTTCCGGGGGATTTTCCGGTGGAAATGCGCTGGATAATATCAATCCCGATGATATCGAGTCGATTGAAGTACTAAAGGATGCTGCTGCAGCCGCCATATATGGTTCACGTGCTTCCAATGGGGTGGTACTGATTACCACAAAAAGAGGTCAGGTAGGCAAAGCCAAGATTCAGTTTTCTTCCTCTGTTGGTGCCAGTCAGGTAACCAGAAAGGTGGATATGCTGAATGGAGAGGAATGGATAGACCGGGCAACGGAGATGATCAATGCCGCCTATGTCGGCGCCTATGGTTCAAAAGGTGCAAAGGCAACCGATGATGAGGCCACAAGGATCAGGATTATCGGAACCAGGAATGTGGCTTATGTTCCTGATCCGAGATGGGCAATGCCAGGACATCCGGGCTTACAGTTTATCGATTGGCAGGAGGAGATCTTCAGGACCGGGATTGGCCAGAACCACCAGGTATCGGCAAGCGGCGGAACAAACAATGTCAATTATTTCATTTCTGTCAATAACATCAATCAGGAAGGTGTGGTACTGGCCACCAGCAGCAAGATGTATTCGGCAAGGGCCAATGTGGAAGCAAACCTGAACCAGAAATTAAAAGTGGGACTGAATCTGTCCCCCAGCTATTCCATTATGCAGGATCCCGGGGTAGAAGGAAAAGACGTGATCTTCCATCTGGCACTCAGTATGCCCCCTGTCCAGGAAGATTCCGTAGGTGTGAATGCGAATGCCTTTAGAAACAATGCCTACAACTATTCGGTAGCCTTAAATAGTCCGGTAGCCAAGGCGCTCAACCAGGATGGACAAACCAAACGTTACCGTACCATCGCTTCTGTTTATGGCATATATAACCTGTTTAAAGGGTTAACTTTTAAAACCTCTGTGAACGTTGACAACTCCCAGAGCAACATTTCCAGATATACTCCGTATACGGTTACCGGACTGGCCAGTGTCCGCGCGGCACAGACCACACTCAACACCTCCGGAGCTTACCTAACCGCAAACTACCAGTCCTTTGTCAATGAGAATACCCTCAATTACGCCTCGGTGATCAAAAAATACCATTCCCTCAACCTGCTGCTGGGGCAATCGTACAATAATTTTTCCAGTGACAATTCTTCGCTGACCTCAAATGGCGGATATACCAATAGTACGATCAAGACCTTAAACTACGCTGCAGGTGTTCGGGGCTCCACTACGGCTACCAAAAATGTATTGCTGTCTTATTTTGCCAGGGCACAGTACAGTTACAGGAGCCGTTATCTCTTCAGTGCAAGTATCCGTACGGATGGTTCCTCACGCTTCGGCGCCAATAACAAGTATGGCGTATTCCCGGCAGGTTCTGTGGGCTGGAGAATCTCAGAAGAACAATTCATGAAAACCATTCCTGTCATCAGTGACCTGAAGCTCCGGGCTACTTATGGGGTGACGGGAAATAACAGCATTGGCGATTTCGGCTCCATCCCTACCACAGCCTCCTACGGGTATGTATTTGGCTCTACCCAGGCCGCGGTGATCGGACAGGCGCCGAACCGGGTGGCCAATCCCGATTTACGCTGGGAAAAATCAACCACCAAAGGTATTGGCCTTGATTTTGGTATCCTGAAAAACCGCATTACCGGCTCATTCGACTACTACAACAGGCTGACCTCAGATTTGCTGCTGAATGTATCTATTCCCACCGTAACCGGTTTCCAGGTGTATTTAAGCAATGCCGGATCGGTGAGGAATCAGGGCTACGAACTTGAACTGTCCAGCCGCAATATGGATGGCAAATTCAAATGGACAACGAGTTTCCAGGGCAGTTACAATGCCAATAAAGTAGTCTCCCTGGCCAATGGACAATCGCAACTGCTGCTGCCCTCGGTATACACTGCCGTGGGGAACACGGTCTTAAGGGTGGGTGAACCGTTGAACAGCATTTTTGTGGTCAAGAAAATTGGTCATTTAACCGAACAGGACATCGCCAATAAGGCCGCATTATACGGTGCACAAAGTGTTGGGGATGCCAAATATGAAGACTTTGATGGCAATGGTGTGATTGATGCCAATGACCGCCAGATTGTAGGGCATCCTAACCCTGATTTCACCTGGGGAATTACCAATACCTTCAGTTACAAAGGCTTCGATTTAAGGGTATTGCTACAGGGACAGCATGGCGGCGCGATCTTTTCCGTATTGGGCAGGGCAATTTCACAAACCGGACTGGCCTATATCTATAATGCATCCGGGGATTACAGGGACAGGTGGAGATCACCTGAGGATCCTGGCGATGGCGTGAGAGGCAAGGCTTATTCTACCTACGGCAATATCGTTAACACCGACTGGGTATACTCCTCCGATTATTTCAGGGTGCGTAACATTACCCTGGGATATAACCTGAAACAAGTGGTTAAACTTAAAAGTGTTTCTGCAGCAAGAATTTTCCTCTCTGCTGAGAACTATTTTGGCCATGATAAATATAATGGCGGTGCCAATCCGGAATCTGCCAACACAGACCTGAGCGGCAATGGCAACTACCCGCAATCGGGCGATTATGGAGGTTTACCACTTCCCAAAACATTAACCTTTGGCCTAAACGTTTCATTTTAATTTTTAACCATGAAAAAGATATTTTTATCCCTCTTCCTCGTTTGGACCCTTTGTGCCTGCGAAAAGGAACTTACCCTTACCCCTATTTCCACAGGAACAACAGAAACATTTTACCAGACACAAGAAGATTTCATACAGGGTTCCAATGCGATTTATAACAGCCTAAGAACCTATCCCGACCGTCTGATCAACTTATCAGAAACGCGGTCGGACAATTTATACGCCATATCTGTACTGGGCACCCAATTGTATGATCCCATTAATGCCTTCAGGACCGATGCCGTGAGCAATACCTATGTCAATTCCGCATGGAATGATAATTTCAATGCCATTTACAGGGCGAATATATTTTTAGATCAGCTTGACCAAAGAGGCGGAGTGATCACTTCAGTTCCCCTCAGGGACAGACTGCGGGCAGAAGCCAGGTTTTTACGTGCATTTTTCTATTTTGATCTGGTCCGTTATTTCGGCAAGGTTCCGGTAGTGACCAAACCGGTGACCACACTCGAAGCACTGGAAATTCCAAGGAGTCCGGTAACCGAGGTTTACCAGGTCATTATTGAAGACCTGCAATATGCCATTGCGAATTTGCCTGCCAGTTATACCACAACCGATGTGGGGAGAGCCTCAAAATATGCAGCAGAAAGTTTGCTGGCCATGGTTTACATGACCAGATCGGGTGCGACTTACAGTATCGACGGACCGGGATTAGGTGTAAATGAATGGAATCTGGCTTTGCCTTTATTGAATGATGTCATCAACAGCGGCCAGTTTGCGTTAAATACAAACTATGCCAACATTTTTGCCTATACCAACCAGAATCCTGCTGTCAATAAGGAAGCGATTTTTGATGTGATGTACCTCAGCGGATTAAATCCTGTTTTAGGGGCTTCATTTGTCTCATTGCCAGTTCCGGATGCCTATTTTACCAGTGTCCTGGTCAAGCCCGCACAACTGGGAGGAAGTGGAAGACCAACCTCTTACGACCTGTATAACTCTTACGAGGATGCAGACGCCAGGAAAACTTTCAATTATATCCTTTATTACACGCAGTTAGGCATTCCCGGTAACCGGCCTTTCCTGAAGAAATACATGGATATCACTAAAGTTCCCAATGTGGTGACCGACTGGGGCATTAACTTCATCGCCATCCGCTACACGGATATTTTACTGCTTAAGGCAGAATGTATATTAAGGGGATCCGGAGGGGCACAGACAGTGGCAGACCAGATCGTCAACTCCGTAAGGACACGGTCGGGTGCCAGCAGCCTGAGCAACGTCACTTTGGCTCAGCTTCTGGCTGAAAGACGCAGGGAGTTTTCAGGCGAAGGGCTTCGCTGGTTTGACTTGCAGCGGAGCGGAAACCTTGTGACGGTGATGAACGACTGGATTGCGGAAAATGACGACCTGAAACAAATCAGGCCTGTGGTAGAGAACTGGGTGATTTATCCGGTACCACAGACACAATTAGATGCAAAACCGGGATTATACACCCAAAATCCGGGCTATTAAACAACATTCCCCTGTCAGCTGTTCATGCAGCCGACAGGGGAATCAGTCGAAATTCGTATTCAACCGGCCGGCAGCTGCCGGCCTCCACCAAAGCCATTCCCATGATCTATAGTTACACGAAAATAGTACTACTCAGTTTTTTTATCTGGACACTCTCCTGCCCCCTGCTCCGGGCACAACAGACAGTTAGCCACCACCTTAGTTCACCTGATGGAGCAACAAGCATAACGGTCAGCATAGGAAAGACCATCACCTGGTCAGTAAAGAATAAATCAACGACCCTCATTACCCCCTCCGAAATTCAGATGCGCCTGCAATCCGGCGAAATTTTAGGTCAGGGGGCGAAGGTCAGCAGCATCAAGACCATGACCTCCAACTCCATCATCAATACACCTTTTTATAAAAAAAACAAGGTAAGCGACCATTACAAACAGCTCACCATCACTATAAAAGGAGGATACGGTCTCATCTTCAGGGCTTACGATGAAGGGGTGGCCTACCGGTTTTTTACGCAGCGCAAAGATTCCCTTACGGTGATGGCAGAACTCTCAGCTTTTAATTTCCCGGGGGACCAGCAGGCCTATGTTCCTTATGTGCTTTCTTCGAATAGTGATCCGTATGAACACTCATACGAAAATAAATACCGTCATATCCCGCTTTCGGCGATGGCAAAAGATTCACTGGCTTATTTACCCTTAATGGTCAGCTATGAAGGCGGAACTAAAGTCGTATTAACCGAAGCCGACCTGGAAGACTATCCCGGAATGTACCTTAAAGGAGAGGGCAATAATCTGGTTTCAGCTTTCTCCACCTTCCCTCTGGTGTATAAACAGGGCGGTTATCACATGACCCAGGAAAAAGTGACCAAAAGAGGCGATTTCATTGCCAAAACTGCCGGCACCCGTGTATTTCCCTGGCGGGTAATGGCCATCAGTCAATCGGACCGGCAGCTGCTGAACAACGACCTTGTCTTTAAACTGGCTGCGCCCTCCCGCATTGAAAATACCAGCTGGATTCAACCAGGCAAAGTAGCCTGGGACTGGTGGAATGACTGGAACCTTTCCGGAGTTGATTTTAAGGCAGGAATCAATACACAGACATACAAACATTACATCGACTTTGCAGCCGAAAATCATATTGAATATGTGCTGCTGGATGAGGGCTGGGCAGAAAAAGAGGACATCATGAAAGTTGTACCCGCTATTGATCTGCAGGAAATTATCGACTATGGAAGACAAAAGAAAATAGGCATCTGGCTTTGGGCAGGGATGTATCCCATTCATAAGAAAATGGATGAAGCATTTGGCCGGTATGCCAAAATGGGAATCAAGGGATTTAAAATAGATTTTATCAACCGCGACGACCAGCGCATGATGCAGTTTTATTACCGTGTGGCAAAAAAGGCAGCAGAGCACCGGCTAATGATCGATTTTCACGGTTCCTGTAAACCTACGGGCCTGATGCGTACGTATCCAAACGTATTGAACTACGAAGGGGTATATGGGTTGGAAATGACCAAGTTCCCTACCAAAATGAATTTTCCGGAACTGGCCGTTACCATTCCATTTATCAGGATGCTGGCCGGTGCAATGGATTACACACCCGGAGCAATGCGCAATGCCACACGAAAAGATTTCTTTCCTTCCTACAGTACACCAATGAGCCAGGGTACCCGCTGCCAGCAATTGGCGATGTATGTGGTTTTTGAAGCCCCTTTTGAGATGCTGGCCGACAGTCCGACGAGTTACCGGAAAGAACAGGAATGTACAGATTTTATCACTTCCATCCCCACTACATTTGATGAAACGGTAGCCCTCGACGGCAGTGTGGGAAATTATGCCGCCTTAGCCCGTAGAAAGGGCAACAATTGGTATACCGGAATAGTAAACAACTGGACGGCGAGGGAGCTTACGGTCGACCTTTCCTTTTTAGGAGAAGGCCGTTTCGAAGCCCTGATCTTTAAAGACGGACTGAATGCAGACCATGCGGCCAATGATTACCAAAAGGAAATCCTGACCGTCACCCAAAACGACAGTATCAAGATCCATGTAGCCCCCGGCGGAGGATGGGCAGCAAAATTCATCAAAAAATAAGAAACATATCTCCTGAAAATCCACTATTATGATACCATATTTCAAACAAAAGCCCACTGCCTTGTCACTGTTTTTCTTTGCAGTAGTAGGGTTGTTCATACCCAACCGGATTTTTGCGCAGGAAATTCCGGTCAACCCTGCATTGCTCAAACAAAAATGGACGGCAGCATGGGTCACTTGCCCCAATGTCCCTCAAAAAGCTTATGGTGTTTATCATTTCAGAAAGCAGATCCATCTGGCGACAAAACCTGCAAAGTTTATTGTTCACCTCAGTGCCGATAACCGGTATCGTTTTTTTGTCAACGGAAAGGCGGTCTGTTACGGCCCCGCCCGCGGCGATCTGTATAACTGGTATTATGAAACAATTGACCTTGCCCCTTTTCTGCAGGCAGGAAAGAATGTATTGGCCGCCATGGTTTGGAACATGGGGGAACATGCTACCGTTGCACAACTATCCAATCAGACTGCTTTTGTCCTTCAAGGCGATACCCAGGATGAACAATTGGTCAATACCAACGACAGCTGGAAAGTGGTATCCAATAAAGCTTACAGCCCCTGTTCTATGGACAATGGCCAGCGCCTGAAAACCTATATGGTCATTGGCCCGGGGGACCATGTCAAAGCAGCAGACTATCCATGGGATTGGGAAAAATTAAGTTTTAATGATGCGGCTTGGTTACCTGCAGAAAAAGTAGCGCAGCCTGAACCCTTTGGATATGGTACCGATAACAGGTGGACCATGGTACCAAGGAACATTCCCCTGATGCAGGAAACGCTGCAGCGATTTTCTCAGGTAAGGCAGGTATCCGGAATAGAGGCAGGCAGCGAATTTTTAACCGGCAAAAAACCGTTAACGATTCCCGCTGGCAAGAAAGTGAGCATATTAATTGACCAGTCGGTCAACACCCTGGCCTACCCTGAGCTGTTGGTAGGCAAAGGAAAGGGGGCAGTCATTAAAATCACCTATGCAGAAGCCCTGTTCAAAGATGGCCACAAAGGGAACAGGAATGAGATCACGGGAAAAGAAATAATTGGCAATTATGATATTTTTGAACCCGACGGCCAGCCTGAACGGTTGTTCAGGCCACTTTGGCAACGGACTTACCGGTACATTCAGCTGGATATTGCCACAAAGGAAGAACCCCTGGTGATCCATGATTTTTATGGCAGGTATACAGGTTATCCTTTCACTGAAAAGGCTTCGTTCAGCAGCAATGATGCCTCATTAAAAGACATCTGGGACGCAGGCTGGAGAACTGCCCGGTTATGTGCAGGAGAAACCTATTACGATTGTCCTTATTATGAACAATTGCAATATGAAGCCGATACGAGGATACAGGCCTTAATATCTTTATATGTGAGTGGTGACGACCGGTTGATGCGAAAGGCAATCGTAGATTTTTACAATTCCAGAGTGCCGGAAGGATTGACGCAGGGCAGGTATCCCAGTAACCGCCTTCAGGTCATCCCTCCCTTTTCACTGTTCTGGATTTCGATGTTGCATGATTACCTGATGCACCGGAATGATGATGCTTTCCTGAAAAAACACCTTGGTGCTGTCGAGGGAATTTTAAACTGGTTCGATAACCGGATTGACCCGGCTAAAAAAATGCTCGGCCCAATGACCTGGTGGAACTTTACGGATTGGAGTGCTTCATTTCCAGACATGGGTGTTCCCCCCGGTGCTACTGACGGACATTCTGCAATCATTACCCTGCAGTATATTTATACCCTAAAGCAAGCCGCAGCATTATACACCCATTTCCATCTGCCGGCCAGGGCAGAAGCTTGCCTCAGAACTGCAGAAGAACTTAGTAAAGGTACAAATCTCCATTGTTATGATAGTTCCAGGGGCTTGTTTGCCGATACGCCCGACAAAAAAACTTTTAGTCAGCATGCCAACATCATGGCGATACTGGCTGGTGTAGTCCCGGAAAAAGACAAACAGGTACTGATGAAAAAAGTGCTGTCAGACAAGTCGCTCTCACAGGCCACTTTTTACTACCGTTTTTACCTTAACCAGGCTTTGAAAGCAGCCGATTTGGGCAGCCTCTACTATGGGGAGTTGACCCCATGGCGGGAGATGCTCAAAGCCGGATTAACCACGTTTGCGGAAAATCCGGATCCAAGCAGATCTGACTGCCATGCCTGGAGTGCCAGTCCCAACTATGATTTTCTGGCTACCATTTGTGGCATCACTCCCTTGTCGGCAGGTTTTGAAACGGTACAGATTAAACCCGAATTGGGTGAACTCAGCCAGGTGTCGGGCAGCATGCCTTCTCCAAAGGGAGAAATTACCGTAGTCGTAAACAGAAAAAGTAAAAAAACAGGGGTAGCCGCAATCAGCCTTCCCAAAGGTCTAAATGGCATATTTGTCTGGAATGGAAAACAAATCCCACTGCATGAAGGTAAAAATAATATCCAATTTTAGAAATCAGATCAGGAAAGAGATGAAACAGGTATTTGTATTTCCATATGAAATAACCGGCAGGACAATCCTAATGCCCATTGTCCTGCTGATGTTACTCCTCACAGGTTTTATGGCGAAGGACTTCAACAAACAGGCAGCGGGCGAAACCACGGCTATGCCTTTAAAAAGACCTCTTAAAAGGGTATTGATTTTAGGAAACAGTATCACCATCCACTCGCCAAAACCTTCCATAGGTTGGTATGGCAATTGGGGCATGGCCGCTTCTGCGGAAAATAAAGATTTTGTTCACCTGCTGATCGAACGTTTGAATCAGATAGACCCCGCTATTCAGGTTGATGTTAAAAACATTGCCGATTATGAGCGGAACTACCGGAACTATGATTATGCATTGCTCGATAGTCTCGCGGATTTAAAACCGGACCTCGTTATTCTGAGGTTAAGCGAAAATGTCGATCCGCTCAAGGCAAAGGAAAATGATTTTGAATTGCATTTCGGAAAATTGATGGATTACCTGATGGCGAGGAGTCCCGGTACCCACCTGCTGACTGCCGCCTCCTTTTGGGACAGGCCCGTAGTGACCCAGGCCATGTACGCAGCAAGTCATATCAGAAAAGGGCAGTTCATCAATCTGGGTAAATTATCAGAAAGCCCGGGGAATATGGCCATTGGCCAGTTTGAAAATAAAGGCGTAGCCATGCATCCTTCAGACCAGGGCATGATGGCCATTACTGAAGCCATCTGGCAGGAGATCTTAAAAATCTACCCGGATTTCCAGGTCCGGAAGTGAAATTGATGCTCATTTATCCTGCGGGAATCCTCACAGGATAATGAGCATTACGTTATGATAAAGTTAAAATATCATTATATGCTATCCTTATAACCGGATGATCAATAAAAATTTCGAACTTTAGGCCTGTTGAACATATCATCAGCATAGCGCTTACAAACAGCCCATGCAAACCCGGCTTGTGAGTTCCTGAATTCAAATAACAACAATAGAAGCGCATGAGCGAGCAAACATGCAAATTCCTGAATTCAAATAGAAAACAAGAAGAACGCCGGGGTCCAGATATTTACAGATAAAAAAAAGGCTTAAAAACATACATGTTACATACACCATCCATCTCAAACGAAGAACCTCAGATCAAAGCCGTATTTTTTGATATTGACGGAACCTTAATAAGTTTCAAAACGAATGCGATTCCAGAATCCACAAAACTTGCCATTAAACAACTGCGTGAAAAAAACATCAAAATAATTATTGCAACCGGACGTTCCATCAATGCCATCGACCATGTGAAAGACCTGGAGTTTGATGGATTCATTTGTTTCAACGGGGGCTGTTGTGTAACCGTAGACGGAACGGTATTACACCGGCAGAGCATCCTACCAGCAGATATACAGGGCTTATTGGATTATAGCGAAAAGCATCCGCTCAGTTTTGCACTGATGTATGAAGACAGTATTCAAATTAATGATAATGCACCGGAAATTGTAGGGATGTATGCACACCTGAACCTTCCCGTGCCCCCTTTGATGGATAGAAAAGATACAAACATTGATCGTGTCCTCCAAGCCAATATTTTTCTAAGTCCGGATAAGGAACAGGAATTCATGGATACGATCATGCCTAACTCTGTTGCCACAAGATGGACCCCATTATTTGCCGACATCAATTGCAACGGATTGAGTAAAGAAGTTGGGGTAATCACCTTTTGTGAACATTTCGGGATTGATGTCAAAGAAACCATGTCCTTCGGCGATGGCGGTAACGACATTAAGATGCTGGAGTACACCCAAATTGGTGTAGCGATGGGCAATGCCAATCAGAATGTCAAGGATATAGCCGACTATGTCACAGATGATGTGGACAATGACGGCATTTTGAAAGCATTGTTATACCATAAAGTCATCTAATCTGAATATAGGTTTTTAAAATGATCATGGCCACCATTGTACACATCCAGATCAACAGCCCAGGGAATGCAACAGCTTCCCTTGAGGTGCTTGTTTTGTCCAGGGATAGGGTTTGCCTGGTCTGCAGCAGGTATAGAAAAGGATGCGCTATATAACGCCAACCAGAGAAGGTAACTCTTAGTCGCTGCCGCCTGCCCCGGGAAACGGCAGTATCGGGTGTATATTGAAGAGACCTGCATAAGGCCTCTACATCAGCATCCTGGCTAAGGCGACCTTCTGCCTGTAATCCATTGCTAGCTGTTTGTGTACTCATCTGTACATCCAGGTCATTTAACTGTAGGTCTCCGAGTTGATGCAGCTGGTCATTTAATATGTTAACCTGCTGCTGATGAGTTTCCGATTCGAAATGATCCATATGATGATTAATAAAGTATAAACAGTAAAAAAAGGTGTAAACAAACACCCGATTGCTTTTAAACAAAGTAAGAGGATTCACCTTATAGCTTTACCTGTAGTAGTACCTGATTTTCAAAACCAGGTACTACTACCTGGTTTTGGTCACCAGTGGATGGCGCGCTCCCGACGTTAAATAATTTTTATGAACTCCATTAGCTTCTTTTATCAAATAAATACAATATTTGATTTATCTTAAAACAACATATCAATGCAACACGAAAACGAAAGAAAAAAAAGCGAAGAATTAAAACTAGACGGGAACAGGGTTCCTGTTGCCAAAGCTGTAGAAGCCACAAGCCTGTGGAGAAAAATAGCGACCAATCATTTAGGTGATAACGTCAACGAAATCAAGTCTTTTTTTATTCCCATGGAAGACCTGAAATCGCTGGTTGACCTCTATCAGGATTTGGGGGTAACCGGGGCAAGGGCCTATATCGGAGTTGTACCAAATGCGAACTCCTCATGCTCTGATCTTAAATTATTCCTTTGTCCGGCTACCGAAGCTGAGGATTTTTATAAAAACTATCCTGGAGGGGAAGCTGAAAATTCCTCATCAATTTATGATTTCACGATGCCCTGTCCCAATAGCTGCCCAAAAGACAATGAACTTAATTCCTAATTTAACTGATTTCCTCTAATGGCATCCTTGTCGTATTTATATCAGGGGATAGTTGTTCCTTTATCGATATTAATTCCCATCGTTGCTGCGATAAGTAATACACGTTATACCAACAGTGCCATGAAAGCACTGTTGGTATATATTTTATTTGCCGGAGTTGTGAATGGCTGTGCCGCTTACCTGGCTTTTCAGCGCTTTAACAATTTAACGCTTCTCCATCTCTATACGCCTCTTGAAGTAGTATTACTGCTTCGTTTTTTTTCCAGGGTATTGCTCAGCACCACCACTTTAAAATACATCAAGGTCATGGGTTGGACATTTCCTTTGCTCTGTTTAGTCAACTACATTTTTTATGAAACTGGTGACGTCTATAATGCCTATACCAGGCCCCTGGGTGCGATCATCATCATTGTCTGCAGCATGTTTTTCCTTAAAGAAAATGAGGATAATTATTATAAAATCAGCAAAACACGTCCGGAAATGTGGGTTGTCATAGGTTTACTCCTCTATTTTTCCGGTTCTTTTTTTCAATTCACTTTCTCCAATTACATCAGCCAGAAAGCCAGTCATGAGATCATCATGCTCATTTGGAATATTCATGCCACATTGGTATTCATCATGTACTTACTGTTTACAAAAGGATTTATAGATGCAAAAAGAGACAGATAACATATACATCCTCGTTATTATTGCCATGCTAGGAAGTTTCATTCTGGTCATTTCCTTTATTCTTTTATTGTACCGCAGCCGTCAGAAATTAATGTTGCAAAGGGAAAAGGAAAGAATAAATGAGCTGGAATACCAGAAAGCACTGCTGCGTTCAGTGATTGAATCCCAGGAAGCAGAACGGACCCGTATAGGCAGGGATTTACACGACGATGTGGGCAATGCACTTTCCAATCTGCATATCATTACAGAAAGGTTTTTCAGGAGCCCGTATAATGCCTCAGGTTTTTCCGACTTTCAACTGTCTGTAAAATCAATTGTTGCCGACACGATTAAAAACGTAAGGAACATTTCGCATAACCTTTCGCCTGAGATCCTGACCTTGAACAGTACTTCAGAAGCGATAGAAGACCTTTGCCACACCGTAAACCAATCGGACAATATACAGCTGAGCTTACAGAACCATGCCAGCCAAACCCTTGATCAGCTTGAGCTCAACTCTTCCCTCTCTGTTTACCGCATTATAGAAGAACTGATTACCAATACGATCAAACATGCCGGAGCAACAGCAATCACCTTGACCTTTTCCGTCTCTCCTTCAGTCCTGACCATCAGTTATGCCGATAATGGAAAAGGATTAACCCAGCAGCCTGAACGTAAAAAAGGCAGGGGCCTCTACCATATGGAGAGCAGGGCAGAACTGTTAAATGCTACACTGGTATTTCCAGATCAACAGCAGACCGGATTTGCAGTGTTGATAGAGATCCCCATTTAAACCTTTATACCATGCAGAAAATCAATATTGCTATTGCTGAGGACCAGCATCTTTTCAGGGAAAGCCTTCACGCCTTATTGCTGAGCGAAAAACGCTTTGACGTTGTCATGAAGGAAGAAAATGGCTTGCTGTTTTTAGAAAAGCTGAAAACCGCAGATGAGCTTCCCCATATCGCCCTGATTGATCTCAATATGCCAGGAATGAACGGAATTGAACTGACTAAAATCCTTCAGGATGATTTTCCCGGGATCAATGTGATCATTCTATCCTCCTACACCCAGGACCGCATCATTGGAAAAACGATCAGTTCAGGAGCCTGTGCTTACCTCAACAAAAACTGTGATGCCGATGAGTTGTTTACGGCAATTGATGCGGTTTATAAAAACGGATTGTATTTAACCCGTGAGGTATTAAGGTCCGTGCAGGCCGCATCCGGACAGACAAAGAACTTTACGCTCCTCGAAAATAGGATGAGCCAGATTACCAAACGGGAAAAAGAAATCTTACAGTTAATTTGCCAGGAATATAACAATGCGGAGATCGCGGAAAAACTTTTCCTGAGTATACGTACAGTAGAAGGCCACAGGAATAACCTCCTGCTAAAATCCGAATGCCGAAATACAGCAGGCCTGGTACTATTTGCGATTAAACATGGTATCGTAGACTTTCCATTTTTATAATCATCTCTACTCAGCATTGGAAGATATTTGGCGACCTGGGCTATTTTTCCAACCGGATTCTTAATTTTTCCAGTTGTTCAGCAGTCTTCTGATGACCACAATTTCAGCAATGTGATAGGCATTATGGTCTGCCAGCTGAAGGGCTTCCCTTAAGATCGTCTGCCCCTCCCCATTGGGAATTGTTTCAAACCAATCCCTGTCATCGAGCAAGGTTATAAATGCTTTCAGATCTTTATCGATTTCTTCCAGTGCATTTTGCCAGTCCTTTTCGCTGGCCGGAGCAGTTTCTTTTGGCCAATACTCATCGGGCCATTGCAAAGACTGGTCAGAACCATCTTTGCTAAACTCCAGCATGTCCCATTGGGCTATACGGATATGGCTCACCAATTGCCAAATGCTGTAAGGCAGCCCATAGGGTCTCTCCCCTAATAATTCAAAAGGAATACCGGACACCGCAGCAGCAAAACCAACATGTGCGGTACCACCGTTTAGGAGTTTCTTCAGTTCCTGGATTAAAATAGCGGTATGATTTTCCATTATCTATCTATTTAATTATAAAAACATGCAAAGTGGTTTAAGTTAATCTGTTTCAGCTGCGGCATCGCTGTTTTTATTCTCTTCAGCCTGTTGGTCAGCAGAAATCACGTCGGCTCCATCATTTTCAGGATATGCCGTGTCTGCATCGCTACCGCTGATTTCATCCAGAGGAATCACCCCAACTTTAAGGTCTTTTTTTTCTTGTTCCGTTTTTGTGTCCTGGCTATTTTTCATCAGTATGTAATTGATTTTTAAAGGTGATGAAGCGATCATAAGCTTATGATGGTTTCATCAGTATATAATGGCTTCACCATTCTAGTTTTCAATACTAACAAGCCGTACCCCTTATGGTTTTAAATTTCCTCCTGGCTATGGTTTGTTTTTGGGCGGAATTCATCTGGCATTGATTTAATATGCCCCTTATGCAACAGATCGACCAGGTAGGACAATGTCAGTTCCCATAACGCCTTCGATCCTCTTTCAATCGGATTCAGTTTAAGGAGAAGCTCTTCATAGGAAACGTGATACTTTTTCCAGGTTCCACCGAAATTGTGATAATTCATCAACACCGGGGCAAACCGGTCAATGGCTTTGGCAAAATATCTTTCTTCAGAATCTCCATATTCAAATTCATACCAGAATCTGATACAGGGGCTCAGCAGGGGATGGCCACTTTAACAGCAATTTCTGAAACTACCTGCATTAAAATCTCCATTCCCCAATTCAAAGACCTCATTTCAGAAAATAAAAAGTTCAATTTACTGCTCATGCAATCGCTGGCCAGCAAAATCCGGTACAAGGCATTGAGGCATTCCTTCATACAAACCCATTCTTTAGAAGAGAATCTGATCCAGATCAAAAATACTTTTCCCGACGTATTTTCAATGATTGAAAAAAATGACCTCGCAAATTATTTAGGTATCACCCTGAGAAGCTTAAACAGGAGCCTAAAAAAAATCCAGCTCAAATAAGCAAAGGCAGCATAGGAATTACTGAGATTAAAATTTTATTTTGGCTTAAAATTAAAGGGGTTGGATAAAAATGAATTGATTGCAGTATTAGAGGTGCTTAGCCTTAACCGGGCAGTACATTTTTCTGCTATTATTGAGAATGATAACCTGGAGATAAACGACCTGATGGAACTGAGTTTTCATCATCAAAAGGAAATTGCATTCCGGGCAGCATGGATGCTGGAACATTTCCTGGCCTGCAAGCCGGAATTTTTCCATTCTTATATCCCTGATTTTCTTGCTTTACTCCCACGGCAAAAAAATCCTTCCGCCATGCGCCATTACGCAAAGATGGTCGCACTGATGACCGATAGGAAGGCCAGTGAATTCTACCGGCAATTGGTCCCGGATATCAACTTTGATTCGGTGATTGAAATCCTTTTTATCTGGTTGATTGACCCGAAGACTTTGGTGGCCGTTAAAGTACACTGTATGCAGTCGCTCGCCAATCTTTCCCCGCATTACGACTGGATAGAGGAAGAATTAATGGAAACCATTGACCATCTTACAGCGACAGAAAGTATCGCTTTTTTTGCCAGGGCAAAAATGATAAAAAAGCAACTTAAAAGAGTTGCCCGCTGAACCTGCTATTGCTGCAGGAGTACAAGGTATGCCGGTGCATCAGTCCCTATTCAAAGGAGTGCTGTTGTTATATTCTTCTATAAGTTTTAAAGACCTGTCCTGATATTCATCTGAAACCAACACAGATACCCGGTCTTCAACTCCTGCATTGACAGCAGATTCACCGGTATCATTGCTCCTTTCGTTGAAAAGGAAGGCTGGAATATCAAATTCGACCAGCAATTGCTGTATGGCCGTAGCCTGGCTCAACTCTCCTTCAAAAACCTGTATAATTTCAATTCTATGTGGTGAATCCATCATTTGATCTGTTTAAAATTCCTTTAATAAATGAACATTTTCGGTTCTGGTACAATTGTATCGTTCTTCTCCAATAAAAGCCTGCACATAAATGCTTTGATGCTTAAATAAAACGATCATATCACAGTTGCAGGTCCCGACCTGTAATCCCGTACTAGGGGAAGCGTCATCACAGACCGGTAATGGCATAATATTGGCTTCTGTTTAAAAAAATTACGTTACAATTTCAATATCTAAATTAATCAATACTATTCATTTATTGTCCATTATTTTAATAAAAAATTAATTTTCAACCTTAGTGTTTCCTCAATTATGGAATAAATTAACTCCATCTATCCAGGTGTGATTATCCCCTACCCCAATTCTTTAAATTATTTGATATCCAGGAGAGTTCGTTTTAAAGAAATTTCATTCCCAATTTTGTCGGCCCTTGTCCACTGTCTACACTGCCGATGAGATTTTCAATCTGTAAAAAAACAGTCTATTTATATTAATTCTAATCTTATATTAATCTTTGTAAAAATTTTAATGTAATATTGCGCACTGTTAGGAATTAGTCTTAATAATACAATAAACCACTAACTACCAAACACTAAGATTTACAATTTGAATTCATGATTACCAAGACCCCTCCTTTAAAAGGCATGACATTTCTGTCACCTGCCGGTTTAATCCTGTTATTTGCTCTTTTTTTCTCTTCCACTAACGTTTATTCCCAAAATACCCAGGGCACAGTTTCCGGGACAATACGCAACAGTGAGCAGCAGCCTATTGAAAATGCGACGGTAAGTTTACGTGGAACATCCGTTAAAACAACAACCAATGCTTCAGGAAGCTTCCAACTCAAAGCTTCAGCCGGAAGTTACGAACTACAGGTTTCAATTGTAGGTTACCGCAGACAAAACGTTAAGGTACAGATCCAGGCAGGACGTGAAACTCCTATGGAGCCCCTGATTTTAGTCAGTGACAATGAGATGCACGAGGTGAAAATTGCCGGAAAAACCCAGGTAAAAAAGATCAAGGAGCAGGCATTTAATGTCAATATTATTGATGCCAGGCAATTGTATAATACCTCGGCCGATTTAAATCAGGCCCTGAACAAAACTTCAGGGGTGAGGATCCGGGAAAATGGAGGTACAGGTTCAGATTTCACCTTTTCACTAAATGGTTTTTCCGGAAAGCAGGTTAAGTTTTTTCTGGACGGTATTCCCATGGATAATTTCGGATCTTCCTTAACCCTAAATAACTATCCGAGCAACATGGCGGAGCGGGTAGAAATCTATAAGGGTGTATTACCTATCACCCTTGGCGCAGATGCATTGGGTGGCGCAGTCAATGTAGTGACCAGGACAAATCCCAATTTCCTGGATGTTTCCTATGGATATGGTTCTTTCAACACCCATAAAGCTTCCGTAAATGCAGCCTATACCAATGCCAAAACAGGTTTTACCATCCGTACCAATGCCTTCTATAATTATTCGGATAACGATTATACAGTAAACGTTCAGCCCATAGTAAACAACAGCAAACTTCCTTTTCAGGACATCAAACGTTTCCATGACGGATATGAATCCGGAACCGTTCAGATGGAGGCCGGCGTAACCGGAAAAAAATATGCAGATAAACTCTTGTTCGGGATCATAACCTCTGGAAATGACAAAGAAGTGCAGACTGGTGTGACCATGGACCAGGTCTTTGGGGCGCTTCAAACAAGAAGTACCTCCACGATTCCAACCCTGAAATATAAAAAAGCCAATCTATTTACCAATGGGCTTGACGTAAGCTTGTACAGTGCGTATAACCTATCCCGGAACAGGGTGATTGACACCTCCTTGGTCAGGTATAACTGGTTACAGGAAACTACCGGAGGTTTCAGCTCAGAAAGGAACAGAACCCAAATAAAAAATAAAGACAATGAAGCACTCGTTACGGCGAACATTGCCTACAGGATTGATCACCGCAATGCCATTTCCTACAATTATGCCTTAAACGACTTCCGCAGAAAATCAAGTGATATAGAAGATCCCGACAATATTACCTTTTTATATCCCCAAAGTGTAACCAAACAGGTAATGGGACTTGCCTGGCAAACCACGGCTGATCTGTTTACGGCAACTGCATTTACCAAGCTGTATTATCAGAAGGCACGTTCATTCGAAAACATCTCAAAAAATAATACCGCAAACTACGCTGCCACTTCACAAAATACAAGCAACCTTGGTTATGGTGCTGCTGCAGCTTATTTTATTGTACCTGAATTACAGGCTAAGGTATCCTACGAGCATGCCTACCGTTTACCTGAATCCATAGAGATTTTAGGTGATGCCCTGTTCTATGCACCAAATCCGGATTTAAAACCTGAAAAGAGTAATAACCTGAACATCGGTGGAATTTATAACTTTCCGGTTAGCGGAAATAATAAATTAAGTGTTGAAGCGAACTTCATCTACAGGAATGCCAAAGATTACATTCGCCTGAATCAACTGGAATCCCAACCTACCAACCGCCAGTTTATCAATGTCGGGGCTGTAAGAACAACGGGCGGGGAAGCAGAAGTCAAATATTCATGGAAGGATAAAATTTATGCAGCGGTGAATGTCACCTATCAAAGGATTATAGATAAAACGGAATTCCTCACTGTTGAAAACCTGGTAGATACCATTACTGTGGCGAATCTGAACTATAACTACCGTCTGCCAAATATGCCCTACCTCTTTGGAAACTTTGATTTAGGTACAGTTTTTCACCGGGTAGCTGGAGAAAAAAATTCTCTGAACATCAATTACAGTCTCAACTATGTAGAGAAATACTACCTCACTCCAAGTCAGTTGGGTAATGACAATCAGGACATCATTCCCAGACAACTCGCCCATAACCTGATGGCAAACTATGTCATTGGCAATGGCAAATACAACATTTCCCTGGAATGCAGGAATTTCATGGACAACAAATTATTCGACAATTATAAGTTACAGAAACCGGGACGGTCAGTTTTCCTGAAACTGAGATACTTCATTAGCAAATAATCATAAAAACACATATCAATTAATATTATGAGTACAATCAAACAACTATTCAAAGCAGGAATTTTTGCCGGCTTAGCCATTGCCGCAGTATCCTGCAGCAAAGATAAAAACAATGAGACCGTTGGGGATAAAGTATATGCACTTGGACTTGGGGTAAGCACGACCACCAGCACGACCAATTATGTACTGCAAACCAGCGACCTGATGAGTGGGACGATCTCATTGGTCAACAATGGAATTCTGCAGGAAGGGTACCGTGATTATGCTTTTGGTGGCGGGAAATTCTTTAGCATCGGTGGTCTTGGTATCGTAGATGTAAATACCTATTCCTTAGACGCCTCAAGTAAGCTGACCGCAAAAACAGGTCTTACTTTTGCAGATGGAAATGTAGACTTCCAGGGAGATGGATCCGGCAAAACAATGGTAGGTTTGGCAGTCCCGGTGAATGCTGCTACAGGATTGAATGCCAGGTTTTATACCGTTGATATTGCCAGCAACACCATTGGAGCAAATGTACAGGTTCCAATGAACAGCATTCATCCGAGTAGAGAGGATTGGTTCCTCCATACCGGTATGCAGGTCAGAGGCAACCAGCTTTTCCAGACCTTTTATCCGATCAACAGTGCTACTTATGTGACAAAAAATACAGATACCGCTTATGTGGCGATCTACAGCTATCCTGGTTTTGTCTTAAATAAAGTAATAAAAGACGCACGTACAGGCCCTGCAGGTACTTTTGGAACAAGGTCAGGAATTTTCCAGACGGAATCGGGCGACCTGTATACGGTATCACACTCAGGTTATGGTTTTTCTCAATCTACCAAAGCCCCGGCTATTCTTAAGATTGCAGCAGGTGCAACAACATTTGATACCGATTATTACTTCGGTACGGATACCGCTGCAAACGGCGGAAAAATTATCCATGCCCTGTATATCGGCAACAATAAACTATTTGCAGAGATCACCAATACCTCCAATGCAGGCAACCAATGGGCAGATGCAGGTTTGAGATTTGCTATAGTAGACCTGGTGAAAAAAACCATTACCAATGTGAAAAATTCACCCACATTTACAGGCGACGGAGGCAGAAGTTTTGCCGCTTTACTTGATGAAGGCAAAGTGTATGTCAGTGCCAATGTGAATGGTGTGGTCAACATCTACCAAACCGATATTGCAACAGCTACCGCAACAAAAGGTGCAATTGTTAGTGCAACCTTCACAGGTGGTATCGCAAGGATGAAATAAATCATTTCCCAATAAAAAAGAAGAGGGTGTATCATCAATCATGACCACCCTCATTCTTGTTGTTTTTACTCCTACCCTCCTACGGAAGCATTTTCAAATATTCAATTCTCAGAGGTTTAGCCTCGTTAATGATACGGCTTCTTCTTTTTATCCCAATGAATTCGTTTCTTTTCGCCGGTAAATTATATTGATGGCAGATGAAGAGTTATTGAACTGTCCTGTTTTGAATTGACATACTGCTCTGCTTTAATTGCTTGCCTTTCACCTTCAACACCATTTCACCTGCTTTATTTGAAGACTGCAGGGTAACCACCAGCATGCCATGGAAAGCCTTCATATGTGGTACATGAAACAGCGCTAAACTTGTTGCATCGCCATTGGCCACTACCTTAAACTTTCCTGTTCCCGAAACAGTAAATGTCAGCTCATCACTTGCATCGGGACAAAGATTCCCATCCTTGTCTACAATTTTAACCGTCACATAACTCAGATCTTTCCCATCGGCTGACAATAGATCCCTATCGGCTTCCAGTACCAGATGATGGGGTTTGCCTGCGGTATGAACGGTTTCTTCCGCAGCAGCTTTACCATTTTGATCATAAGCCACAACCTTCATCATACCGGGCTGGTAGGTCACCTCCTTCCACATCAACCTGTATGTACTGGTATTGGAACTGTTATTCTTCGTTTGCCTGCCCATGCTTTTACCATTGATAAACAGCTCTGCTGAAGGATAACTGGTATAGGCAAACACAGGGGTAACCTGCCCTTCCCTACCGGGAAATGTCCAGTGCGGTAAAATATGTAAAGTAGGGCTCTCTGTATTCCATTTGCTCCTGTACAGGTAATACCTGTCTTTAGGCAAACCGGCAAGGTCCAGAATGCCAAAGTAGGAACTGTGGGAAGGCCATGATTCATCATAGGGAGTGGGTTCTCCAAGATAATCAAAACCTGTCCATACAAACTCCCCTGTTACAAATTCGAGTGAATCCTGTTTTGCAAACTCATCATCCGGCACCTGCGACCAGTCACAGTATTCCACATCGTAGGAAGAGCTTTGGTTATCCGCGTACTTTCTCATTTTAGCGAATTCCACTGGGAATTTATATACGCCACGCGAACTTACCGTGGATACAGTTTCGGTGCCCAATAGAAATCCCTGCGGTAAGCGTGTATTCGCACTTTCATACTTATCCGGTTTATAGTTAAATCCGGGAATATCTATGGCCGAAGCAAAGTTGTTGTCCATGACCTGGTCATAATGGTTCATTCCCATGGTGACCAGGCGGGTCGGGTCCTCCCGGTGACAGATATCCTGTAAAAACGTGATCAGTTTATTCCCATTAACGACATCCTGATCGCGAACTTCATTTCCTATGCTCCATAGGACCACAGAAGGGTGATTTCTATCGCGATGCACCATATTGATCATATCTTTCTCTGCCCATTCCTCAAACAGCGTGTGGTAGCCATTTTTTACTTTAGGTGTTTTCCACTCGTCAAAAGACTCCACCATCAGCATAAAGCCCATTTCGTCGCATAACTTGACCAGTTCCGGTGCCGGCATATTGTGCGAAGTACGAATCGCATCACAGCCCATATCCTTCAGGATCGTCAATTGTCTGCGAAGCGCGGACAGGTTTATGGCAGCCCCCAGGGGACCAAGGTCATGGTGGTTACAAACACCCTTGAACTTGCGGTATTTGCCATTAAGGGAGAATCCCTTCACAGGTTCAAATTTTATTGTCCGAAAGCCAAATGTAGTTTCATATTCATCTTTCAGTTCCTTTCCTGCGTACAATCTGGAGACTGCAGTATACAGTACCGGGCTTTCCGGCGACCATAAAACAGGAGTTTTAACAATCAGCTGCTGTTCAAACTGTGATTCATCTGTTTCCGCAAGAGAAGAGCTACCTGTGCTCAGTATTTTTCCTGAACCATCTTTGATCTCCGTAACCAGTTTCAACTCTTGCGCGGCAAGGCCATGATTTTCAACCTTTGTTTGAATGTTTACTTTGGCAAAACCTGCATTGATGACCGGTGTCGTAATGTACGTGCCCCAGACAGGAATATGCACTTCGTCCGTCACAATCAGGTGTACATTTCTATACAAACCTGCTCCGGGATACCATCTGGAAGCTTCCGGAAGGTTCTTTACCCGAACTGCCAGAATGTTCTCCTGACCGGCCTTCAGAAAAGCCGTAATGTCGACCGAAAAAGAATTGTACCCATAAGCCCAGTGCCCGGCTTGTTTGCCATTGATGAATACTGTTGGATAACTCATCGCACCATCGAACAGCAAAACTGCACGCTGTCCTGCCTTAAAAAAAGAGGCACTAAGTGGTTTGCGGTACCAGCCTGTGCCAATAAACGGCAATCCGCCTGTACGGCCGGATTTTACGCTGCTCTGTTTCTCATTGTTTTCTTTGATCTGCACTTCCTGAATATCATTATTGACCTCAAAAGGGCCTTTAATTGCCCAGTCGTGCGGAATACTAATCGTCTCCCATGTCTTCGCATTGAAATCAGGCATTGCTGCCCGGAGGGGATCACCTTTGCTGAATTTCCAGTTGTCCTGCAAAAGATATTCTTTGCGGCCCTGTGAAAATGCGGTAAAGGAAACCAGCAGAAAAATAAAAGGAAGGGCTAAACAGGTTGCCATTTTGAAAACCATATGCTTCATATCTTTAGAAAGATCTTGTTTTTATATAAAAAGTACAACAGGGCCAATTGTGTACACACCACACCCAATGCGGCCAGGGTATCCTGCCATGTGGCACAAGCCAGATTGATCAGTCCGCCGAATACAAAATTGCTGGTTTGTTTAAAGTCTATCATTCCTTCGGCTGCCAGGTAGATCAGGATAGAATTCACACCGATCAGGACAAAAGGGAAAGCCCATTTCCGGTATCCCGCAACATCAATAATCAGGTAAAAAACCGACAGAAAAACCATGCTCCATCCACCTACCAGAAGGACGAAAGAACTGGACCATAAACGCTTGTTGACAGGAAAATTCAGGTCCCACAACATCCCTAGCGCAATCAGCAACAGTCCCGCAACAAACAAGGCGATACCCTTTTTATACATCGGCCATTTTTCGCTGTTCAGCTTTAAAAACTGACCGGTAAATACCCCCAGCAAGGCAGAGCCAATTGCAGGAATAGTAGAAAGAATCCCTTCAGGATCATGGCCCGGATCGTGTAACCGGCCAGGCAACAGCAACTGATCTACATACGACTCCAGACTGCCCTGCATGGTCAATATCCCCGCCCCATAACCCGGAACCGGGATAAATAACATCGCTGCCCAGTAAGCGACCAATATTCCGGAAAACCAGTACAACTGTGCGCGAAGATTAAAGTTCATATAAATCAGTCCCGCAAAAAACCAGGCCAGGCCGATACGTCCGAGTACACTTGCAAAACGTGTATTCTCAACCCCATCAAACCTGAACAGCCCATTGACAACCCATCCCAGAAAAAGAAGGATAAGTGTACGGCGAATCATAGCCACATAGATTTTCCTTTTATCTGTTCCGGGGAGGTCCATGGGATCAGTTACCCCTGCCTTTTCCATCTTGTGATGGAAAGAATAAGGCATAGATACCCCAGCAATGAACAGGAACAGCGGAAAGATCATATCATAAAAGGTAATGCCATTCCATTCTGTATGGTGTAACTGACCTGAAAACCAGAGCAACACAGGCCAGTTGGTCGCTTTGGCAGCAGCATGAACCACATGCTCGCCACTCATGATCCAGAACATATCGAAGCCCCGTAAGGCATCGAGCGACAATAAACGGGGTAATTTTGCTGCAGGAAAAATATTCTCCGCAGCAACTGCAGAACCTTTGGCGGGTATCAATGTCTTGTCCATACTCAACCAATTATAAATCCTGTCCCATCACCGTTCTGTATTTTTTATAGAGGCGCTGTGACACGGCTACACTATTTCCTTTTTCGGTAATCGGATAAGCTTTTTGTGTATTCACCCAGCTCCATTCCCAGGCAGCAATTGACTGATCAAAAGCCTTCAGGTCCATCTCTTTATTCGCCTTTAGCGATTGGGAGGCCAAACTGAAAAACTTCTGCCAGCGTACTTTATAAAAGTCGTTCAGCAAACCGCTCCATTGTCTGCAGGAATACTCCCTCAGCGGACTATCTGCACCGCCCCATAGCGTAATCAGGTCGCGTGCATTTTTCTCATATAGGGCCTTCTCTGCTGCTGTTGTTCCGCAATTTCTCGCATCGGCAAGCCATGGCCCCAGTAAAAAGTCTTTGCGGGTAGCCAGCAATTCGTCCATATCGGTCATCAGCTGCAGGTATTGCGCTGAATAGTTTGCAAAGTCAGTCGTATTTTTTTGCTGGTAGGCTTTCAGCCACTTCTTCTGCAATGGTCTGGCATAATTGGCCAGTGCCTGTCTCGAAACATCGACCAGATCATAGTTAAACCCATCACTTTTAGCGCATAGGGGTGCTGCTTTGATCAGCTCATCCCAGGCGGGCAGGAAATCTTTACGTTCATAATTCAGCTTCGTTTTAGTCCATACGGTAGCAGAGTCGAACGTTGGTCTGCCGGTCAGAATAGATTCCGCACCATCACGGATAGCCTGCCCATTATAAGCGGTTTTTTTCAGCACATCCCAGGCCTTTACCGTATGTTCATTAACTTTGCCATAGCGGTTCAGTATGTACTTCCTGAGCCACTGACTGGTATTGATCTCTTCATCCTGCCATACATGCTGGGTCATCAGTTCATAGAGTACCGGGGTCTGTTCTATCGCCTCCATGGTAAGTCCTATCCCCTTCAGTTTACCCGCAGCAGGATCATGTAAAGCTTTCGCAGGACCTTCTGCCACACCTTCCATCCGGCCGAACATAGAGATATTGCCTCCGAAATTGTGCAGCATATTCCAGATCCATGGTTTGCCATAATAAGATTCTGTACGTTTCCATACCGGTTCAATCTCGGTCGCCAGGTCCAGCATGATCATGTGTTCATTGGGTACCGATTCCAGTAAAGCCTTAATCTGCGGAGTTTTCCAGAACTTACGGTCGCTATAAAACAACCAGCCCTGCATGACCCAGATGGCCTTTGGATCAGCCTTCACCATCGCCTGGTGAATCCTTAAACTCAGGGCCGATAAATAAGCGGGATCATCTGTGGGCGGCTCATTCTCATTGAAAGTATCTGCAGAATACAAATGATCGGTGCCATACAGTTTGGTTTGTACCGCTAAAAACTTACGTCCGATCTGTTCGAACATCGGATCTTCAGTATCCAGGATATACGTATCATCGAATCCGTTGGTCCAGTTGGTCTGTTTCAGTTTAGAGCCAGGATAACGTTGTTTAAAAGCCGAGGGCACATGGCCGGTGAACGACTGCAATACGGGCTTCATTCCCAGTTCACGTTCCCGTTTTAAAATCTGCTGCTGCAAATCGCGGTGGCTGGTCATCCAGCTCATCGGCAAAGGACCACCCCAGCCATCCAGGTTGCCCATCCAGAACCAGCCGAAGTAGGCTGGTCCGCAGAAAAAAGTACTCAGCTCCTGATCAGTGAATCCCATATCCTTATATACTTCATACCAGGTATACTCCTGACCGGTCAGTGCCAGTGGCATATTGATGCCATGCAAGGCCATCCAGTCAATTTCTTTCTCCCAGCGTTCCCAGTCCCACCAGCTCATGCTGTAATTGTAAGTACAGTAATTCAGGTAATACCGGTATTCATAAGGCGTAGTTTTGTGTACTTTCTCCCTGACCAGGGGCAACACTTTGGGAATATTTAAATTGGTACCATTCCAGGTAATCTGGCAATGGGCATATTCAGTAAGGTAATGGTACAGAGCAGAAGCCACGGCTACGCCATTATTCCCCCGCAGAACAATTTTCCCTTTCGAACTTTCTACTTCAAAAACATCCTGTGGCTCGGTAGAGGGCAACTCTTCTACGATAAAAGAACTGGCACGGGCGGGGATTACCCGTTTAATCAGCGCATAGGAACTGGCCACCTGATCTTGCGCATAGGTACATACAGGTAAAAACCAAAACAGTAAAAACACTAACTTCTTTCTCTCTTTCATATCAATGGATTGATGAACCAGCCTATTGCGCCAGTTTCAATGTATGGTTCAGTTTCGTTTAAGGTTTAAAAACACCCTATGCAAAAGTTATTTGCACAGGGTGTTGGAGATTTTTTAATATCCAGGGTTCTGAACCAATTTAGGGTTCAGTTGAATTTCACCTTTCGGAATAGGGAAAATACGGCGTTGGGGATCGGTATTGGTTTTGATACCCCAGGTTTTTTCATACTGACCGAATCGGATCAGGTCATTTCTGCGCCACATTTCCATGGCCAGCTCTCTTCCTCTTTCATCCAATATCACGGGAAGTGTTACCGCCGTTAAAGCTCCGGCATTTGCACGTGCTCTTACTGCATTGACAAGGGACAGTGGAGTATCTCCATTTGTGGCCGTACCGCCACGCAGGATCGCTTCTGCTTTGGTCAGCAGGATATCTGCATAACGGAACAGCGGAAGGTCATTACTCTGATTCCTCGTGGTAGAAGTACTATCCGGATAGAACTTGATATTTCTGTAGCCCTGTTCGTTCGCCAGTTCATCATTGCCAATATCGAAAGTAGCGTTGTTCCTCCAGATAATATCAGGAGTAAATTCCAGCTGGTGCAGAACCGTAGCTGTTGGATTGGGACCGCTATAACTGTCATCCAGCCCCTTATTGGTTGTGGTAATCATAATCGGCTCACCGGTATGGGTATACTGTTTTCCGGTTAAGTATTGTTTACTTCTGATATCATTCGGGTCGGTATACAAAGCATAATAACTGGAGAAGGAATAAATCGGTCCGGCCGGAGAATAAGGCATGCTGTACTTTGCACGCAACGCGGGGTGCATGGTAAACCTCGCGTAATACTGGTTCAGTGCCTGTATATTATCAAATGGAACAGCGAAGATAAAATCCTTGATCTGGGGGCCGTTGTTCGGTTTAAACATGCCGAGGTAATCTGCATCCAGGGCATACTTTCCGGCAGTAATAATTTGATCACACATCGCTACGGCATCATTGCTTCTGTCTGTACCTACATAATAAGCAGCGTTAATGTACAGCTTAGCCAGTAAGGCATAGGCAAGGTATTTGGTAGGACGGCCATACGTAGTCGCGTCTACGGCAGTGCTTAAATTTGGAACCTGCTCCAATAATTCGCTCTCAATAAAGGCAAACACCTGGGCGCGGGACTGTGTACCCAGGTTAGTCGTATCTCCGAAAGTCTTGGAAATAGGGATATTACCAAACATATCCATCATATAAAAATACGACAAGGCACGCATGGTTTTGATTTCAGCCACTGTTTGTGACTTAGCGGCACTTTCCTCCACGGTACTGAACAGTGATAAAACCTGATTGCAGGTACTGATCGTAGAAAATCCCCAGCTCCAGTCTGCCTGTACCAATGAATTATCCTGGTCGTACGTATGGAGGTTCATGGCTGCATATATCCCGCCATCAAACCAGTTGCCACCCCTGGCCACCATCACATTTTCATCCGCAGCAAGATTTGCGGTTAACCAGTAAGCCCTGTCCGGCCCCCCGCGGAATGTGGTATATATCGGCCCTGTTGCCGCAATAAACTGCGCTTCTGTTTTAGGGAAATTGGCAGGGGTAAGTGAAGAAACCGGATCAATATCAAGCTTGGTACATCCTGTAAGGCCAGCGATACATCCCGTGAAGGCCATTAAGCCCAATACTATATGTTGTTTGAAATGAGTCATTTTGTTTGATTTTGAAGGTTAAACTATAAATCCAATTGAATACCAGCCAGGAAGCTTCTAGTTTTAGGATAGAAGTTATTGCTGTCAACCCCGATAAACTGGCCGCTGGCCTGATTATTCAGGCTCAAATTAAGTTCAGGATCAACACCTTTATATTTCGTGATCAAAAACAAATTGGTTCCTGTTACATAAAAACGGATGCCATGCACATAATTTCCCGGAACTTTAAATTTATAGGCCAGCGTTGCATTGGCCAACCGGATAAATGCACCATCTTCCAGATATCTCGTGGAATAACGGTGTGCATTGATATCTGTCACAGGCTCTGATAAAGTCAACACCGGCACGTTGTGCGTAGTTACCTGTGTAGGCTGGTTGTAACTTGCCAATGAAGCATTCATAATCTTATTGCCTCCCTGACCGCGGAAAAAGAAGTTAAAGCTAAAATTCTTATACGTGAAATTATTACCCCATCCAAAAATATAGGTGGGCTGGGCATTCCCTGCATACGTCTGGTCTGCACTGGTTGGTGTGGTGGTTGGATTTCCATCTGCCCCCATATAGGTCGATACCCCGTTGGTTAAACCTATATATTTCAGGGTATAAAATTCGCCCAATGGATATCCCGCTTCAATAATAGACACACTCACCCCACTTTGTCCAGGGCCTTCAGGAATACCGGCATAGATCTCTGAAATATTTGTACCGAGTGAAGTGATTCTGTTTTTATTAAAAGATATGTTTCCATAACTCTCCCAGCTGAAATCGGCAGATTTCAGGGGTGTTCCGTTCAGGCTGATCTCCACTCCTTTATTGTCCATACTCCCCACATTCGCCGTCAGTGTAGATACCAGGTTGGTCACTGTAGAAACCGGGATCACAGAGATCATATCGGTGGTTTTTTTCTGGTACACATCTACGGAACCGCCCAGTCTTCCTTTTAAAATGGAGAAATCAACCCCGGCATTTACTGTACCCGTAGTTTCCCACTTCAAATCCGGGTTTGGATTTTGCGTAGGTCCTATAGCCCCTATAAACGCACCGTTGTAATAAAAACTACCGGTAGTACCATATTGTATGAGTGGGGTATAAGCCGGGAACCCCTGTGAGTTACCTGTTTTACCATAACCAATACGCACTTTCAAATCATCAAATAAAGATTGTGATTTCATGAACGACTCATCAATGATTCTCCATGCAGCGGAACCGGCAGGAAAATAACCCCATCTGTTATTTGCACCGAAAGCATTCGACCCATCACGACGGATGGAAGCCTGAAAGATATACTTCCCTAAATAACTATAATTCAGACGGGAGTAAAAGGAGATTAAACGTAAAGTTTCCACCTGAACCGTACCGTAATTCACTCTGTAACCTGCCGGGGCAGTACCTAAAGCCAGGTTATTGTAACTGGTTTCATCAGAAATAAAATTCTGGTTGGTAGACTGAAAGCCGTTACCCGTAGTCGTCTCATCTATTGAGTAACCTAAGAGTGCTTTAAAATCATGGTTAGTCCCCCATTTATGGGAATAGCTCAGGTAATTTTCAAATAACTTTTTCGTATCCTGATAAGTAGAGCGGATAGCCGAACCATTCAGGTTTTGGGCAAGCTCAGAATTTGAATCGTAATAAGTATTGTTATCCGTGGTCTTGTTCTGATAAGCAAGGTTGAAATTATATAAGATGTTTGCTGGTAATTTCAATTCCCCCTTGATGTTACCCAGTAACAAATTAATCTTCTGCTGATACGTATCGTTGGTGATTAAACCGAGTGGGTTGTAACCCAATACCAGGGTAGGGTCTACATTCAAGGAACCATCGGGGTTGTACACCGTACGGGTAGGCAGGTATTGAATAATCGATTTAAAGAAACCCGGGTCTTTACCATCCAGTTTGGTTAAAGGAATATCATTCACCAGCAAGTCGGAGCTGGTCACTGAATTACTTAAAGAGAAATCCAGTTTCAATTTATCATTCAGGGTCTTCTGTGATAAATTTAACCTTCCTACAAAACGGTCGAAACCAGTATTCTTAATGATCCCCTGGTTTTCCAGGTAGTTGATACTTCCACCAAAAGTGGTCTTCTCTGTACCGCCGCCAAAAGAAAGATTATGATTTTGTGCAAAACCGCTGTTGCGCTGGGTTTCTTTCTGCCAGTCTGTTTGGCCACCGTTGTCATTCTCAGGTGTAAAACTCTGTCCGTTAGCGGCTGCATAAGCCCTCAGCTGATCTGCTGTAGCCAGCTCAAACTGGTTGGCTATCTTTTCCATGGAGGCATAAGCATCATAGTTCATCCTTAACTGGCCAGGCTTAGCTTTTTTGGTGGTTACAATAATCACCCCATTGGTAGCCCTTGTACCATAAATAGCTGATGCAGAAGCATCTTTCAGCACATCAATAGAAGCGATATCGGAAGGAGCAACAAGGTTAAAGTCTGCGCCGGGAACGCCATCAATAATATAAAACGGTGATGATGCCGCACCTGCCCTTAGGGAAGATGGTCCCCTTAAGGTGACCGTTGCCGTTCCGTTCGGGTTTCCATCGCTGGTAATATTTAAACCTGCCACTTTACCTTCCAGTAATGCCGCGGGACTGGTTACAACCCCAGCATTGAAATCCTCTGCCTTTACCGTGGTGATGGCACTGGTCAGTTCTTTTTTGGTAGAGGTACCATAACCAACCACGACCACCTCATTTAAAGCTTTCTGATCCTCCGTCAGCGTAACTTTCAGGTTATTTTCATTGCCAACAGTAACTTCCTTCGCTTCGAAACCAATATAGCGGAAAACCAATACCGCACCTTTTTCTGCGCTGATTGAAAAAGTACCGTTATTGCCTGTAGCTACAGTTTTAGTCGTTCCTTTAATTTGTACAGATACGCCAGGTAAAGGGGCACCTTTATCGTCTACTACTGTTCCGGTGACGATGATCGCATTGATATATTCTTTGATACGCTCAAATATTGTCCTGTCCTTCTCGCTGACCACTACGCTTTTATCATCAATAGAATATTCCAGTGGCTGATCTTTAAAGCAGATCTCCAGTGCCTCTTCCAGGGAGATGTCCTTAAAGCTCACAGTCACAGGCTTTGCTTTTTCCAGTGTTTTTGCATCCACAAGAAAATCATATCCTGTTTGTTTGGCCAGCTCATTAAACACGACTTTTAAAGGCGCATTCTTCTTATACAGGTTAACTTTTTGAGCCAGGGAAGCAGCACTTACCTGAAGTAAAGAAATGGTCATTATGAGTATGGTTATTTTCATAATTCGCAATAATTGTTTGGGACAGCAGATATCATATCCGCTACCGGGATGGTTGTAAAATTTCATTACCTTTGGTTGATTTTGGGTTGAGATTTAGTGAGTTCACATCATAATTTGATACGCCCGGAATTTTTACCGGATTGCTTCGACTCAATCCGGTATTCTTTCTTTAGGACGTATTTCTGTGGCAATTATGAATCCTTCTGGTAGATTTTTTTCATGGTTGTTGGGTTTTAGTTTTTGGTGTTATGAATTGGTGTGTTGATTGTTTTATGAATCGATCTTCCTGTTGAATACCCAGGCTGGCTTAACAACTACTGCTTGCTGAGCACGATTATCTTTCTGCCTTCTATTTTAAAATGTACTTTTTTGGTCCGTTCCATAAGCTTTAAAACACCGGAGACATTTCTGGTGCTGGAGATTACCCCCACAAACTTCAGATCCTGCGGTTTGTCTTCATAAACGATGTCGACATCATACCAGCGGGAAATTCTTCTCATTACACTTTGCAGCTCCTCCTCATTGAAAATAAACTGTTTGTTCTTCCAGTCCATCACTTCATCGGTATTGACCTGCTTCACTTGAATATCCCTGTCGCCTGCGCTGATTCCCTGCTCACCTGGTATCAGCCTGGTGCGGCCATTTAATTTCACACTTCCTTCCAGGAGTGTCGTTTTTGTCAGCTGCTCATCGGGATAGGCATTGATATCAAAATGGGTTCCCAGGACTTCCACCTCCTGTTTTGCTGTTTTCACGATAAAAGGACTTTTTTTATTCGGTGCCACTTCGAAATAAGCTTCTCCATTGAGTTCCACCCTGCGCTGTCTACTGCCGGCGAAAGACAGCGGATATTTCATGGATGAACCTGAGTTCAGCCACACTTGTGTACCATCAGGAAGGCGGATCTGGTACTGTCCTCCTTTAGGGGTTTCAATCGTATTGTAAGCCGAGGGACTGGCCGATTTGGAATCGGCGATGGTATAGATCAGCTGACCATCAGCAGTCTTGGTGATCTTGATGCCGGTTTGTTTCGCCAAAACACCATTTTTCGCTCCATCCAGCACAATCTTACGGCCATCGGCCAGGGTAAGGGTGGCTTTAATGCCGCCGGGTTGGATATCCTGTTTGTAGCTTTCTTGTGCAAGGCTATCCACTTTCTCCGTTTCGCTTCTGTTCTGGAAGAACACTAAAGCTGCTCCAACAGTCAGGAGTACAACTGCAGCGGCAGCTATGCGTGGCCACAATTTATAAACAGGTACCTCAGTGGTTTGTGCTGAAACGACATTCCACATTTCTTCAGTGGTTTCGTCGAGTGCTGCCCTTGACATTGATTCTTTCCGTGATTCATTCCATTGCAGGTACCATGATTCAAGCCATGCCATTTCCTCGGATGTGCACAAGCCCTCATTGTATTTTTGCAATAACAATCTGAATTTTTCTGCTTCTTTATCCATTAGATTTCCAGGCTCCATATCAGTAAGACTTTTCAGAAAGAGCGATTGGGGATATGGTTTTTAAAAAAAATTCATGAAGGTGGAATACGGGGGATAAATGGATTCTGGGCATTAGCGCAATAAATACCCGGCAATCGCAAGAACAAGTCCCATGCGGAGCCTTAATTGCCGGAGGGCTTTCTTCATCTGGTCTGAAACTGTTAATTCAGAAATGTTCAATCTTAGTGCGATTTGTTTGTTACTCAGATGCTCTTTTCTTCTCAGTTCAAACACCTCACGCATACGGGGTGGAAGGGCTGCAATTTCAGCTTCAATAATCTTTGCCAGTTGTTTCTCCCGGATCAGGTGATCCGTAACCGCCTCTCCTTCCAGCCTGAACTTGCAGAAGGCGGCAGAATAATTATTGATCACATTTTTATGGCTGATCAGGGAAAAGATGCTGTTCCTCACCATCACATATAAGTATCCGGAAAGATTACTTTTTATTTCAAGCTGGCCATGTTTATCCCATAGTTTTATAAATACATCCTGCACCATATCCTTTGCCTCTTCCTTGTGACGAAGTTTATTGTATGCATGTACATACAACAGGTCACTGTAGCGGTCAAAAATTTCAGCAAATGCAGCACGGTCGCCCAGTTTTAAGGCAGCGATGAGTTCAACATCTGAAAATTGGCCATACAACAACATAAACCGACTGTATTTTGCTTTGTTTATGCAATATCATATAAATTATGACCATTATCACAAAATAATTACAAAATTCATTCTCCAAAGACTACTAAACAGAACATTCAGTCATAAAATGAGCGTATAAATTCTCAAAAAATCATTTTCAACAGCTCTATACACCTGAAAAAAAAACATTAATTATATGCTGCCAACGGATCGTCAACAGTATGATCAATGAACACCTCATCTTCATTTGTACGATCGCCTATATTACCCTCTAAAATACTTTGTCCGGTCACCGCAGGATTATTTCCCCTGCCAAAAGGCCACTTGCCAAAAGTATCGCCAATATGGATACCTGCAAGACCGGCAGCCTGTAAACCGAAATCGGTACAGTTCTGGTCATTCAGGTTATAAGTCATTCCCTCAAATTTTCTGGTCAGCTCCAGGATATTTTGAAAAGTATGGTGTGAAATAAACTTACCCATGATTTCGTCCCACAGATGAGCAGCATCATCCTTAAATACCGCAGAGGTAGTTGGCGCAACAGGAGTTGCCGAAAGTAGCTGATCCTTGTCCGGATAAAAACCGAATGATGCAGAGGCGAAAGTCGAATCTGTATTGTATTTGATCAGTGTGATAAAGGTATGTCCTGTATTTGTCCATACAAATATTTTACGTTTGCCCGGGGCAGGTTGTTTGACATGTAGCAGCAAAGCATAGGCTACGGCCTTTTTTCCATCGTCAAAATTACCGCTGATCTTCGAAAAGCTTGTGGGCCGGCTTTTTCTCCCCTTTTGTTTCCGCTGCTTTAATTGATCTTTTAGTGCCTGTGTTTTCAGCCCCACCATAGCATCATCTGCGGAACAGATGGCCAAAGCTCCATCCTGAATGGGATGCAGGCCGGAAACTTTTAAGGTAAGGCTATCCGTACTTCCCGTATTCGACTTTATAGCCTTGAAGAAACATTTCATCGCCAGGGGGTACAACCTCAGGCGGACAAATACATTGGCTAAATGGTAGTAAAACTTCTTTTTCGATTGATAGTTATACTGCTGGCCGGAGAGGCCAAGGTCTTGAAGGTAGTGCTGCAGCTTTTCTTCCTGTTCCGAACTTCCAGTTGCCGCAGCAGTGTCTACAAGGGCATTTTTTTTCAACCGATCCGGATTGGCTGATAAGAATCTTTCTGCCGAACCATAGGATGATGCGGACAACTGTCCGTGATGTACTACTTGTGCTACGGAAGATTGGCTGAAAATAAGGATAACGACAAAAACAGCGGCTTTAAATAAAAGCGATAAAGGGGTAGCCATGCAATAAAAATTATAGGAACACAATAAATCGACTGAGGAATAGAAGGGTTAACCACACACCATACGGCAACTTAGGACAACCTCTCAGCTATTACCTGAATAGTATACAGCGTTACAGACAACAACAATACTTCAGGACATGAGATGAAATGCCCTTGATAAAGTGATGCCCGGAGACAAGGCCCGAACGGGCTTGGATGCTGCTGACTACTGTTATTTTCATGTGATATCACAAACATAAAAAATTAATATTTAATCTACCAATCCAGTCGACTTAAGATTTTAATGTGATACCTTTATTACATTTCATCACAGCCCAGGGATAGTATCAATTCATCACTCAGCTTTTATTATTTAACAGATAAAACGGTAAAAAATAAATATTAACTATACTAAAAAAGAGATCATATCTGATGTTGCCTACACATCTTATGATCTCTTTCTTTTGGTATTTATCCCTGCTATGCATAGCGGGACAATTATCCGGGAATTGTACCTTGACGCAACTAAAGTATTCGCTGATGCTATTTCGCCAGTAAAGCTAATTTGATCTTTCCATCAAGGGTTTGATTAGCCCTTGAACCCAGAAATTCGCCAAATTTCACATTTTTCATGTTACTCGCCATCAGTGTATGTTCAGCAGCAGAGCCATTTATTTTCAGTGTGGCATCTTCAGTGATGACCGTATACAAACTTTCTATTTTTGCGTTTACTTTCACTTTGGCCTGCTGACTTAAAAACAACTGCAGATTTTTCACATCGAAGCTTTTATTCATCACGACAACAGCATTTCCTGCAGCCTGTATCCTGTACAGATCTTTTACGGCAACATGAATGGTTACCTGTCCTTCAGTGGTGGAATTGACATACAAGGTTTGTCCTGAACGCTGAAGAGAAGTTTCTTTGGCATTGAAATCCTCCCCTACTGTAATCCCTTCTTTCTCACTTTGGGTAAGTATAATTTTCACATTACCAGCAACCCAGATCCTGTTGAAACTTTGCGTGGTTACCGGAACTTCTATACCACTTTCAACCATCGGATTGCCGATTGCCGCTACCGGATTACTGAATGCTGAACTTGTTGCTACTGTTGCTGTTAATAATAAAGCGAATACTGTTTTTGTCAAAGTTTTCATAATCTATTTTTTAAGGTTTTTATCTTTTTTTTGTAAGTAAGACAACACGATCATGGAAACGTTTCAGCGATTTTCCCTGCTTTATACCATCAATACAGCGCTCTCGACAAACGCCTGAAATTATTCGACCAACCCGAACAATTTTTTTGTAACAGGATTGAAATTCTTGGAATCTGTGCAGATGATTGAGGTAAAAACAGGCGGAGAGATAACTAGCCACTGATGACCATTATGACAATGACCCAATTTAAAAGTTGGAAATACTGCTACAGGGAGTAACTGAACTGTTATCCTATAATCGGCAATTGAAGAGCCATCACCGTCCGCCTTACTATTGCCTGGAATTTTAATTAGTGCTTTGCTTCATGAGTAGCCATATAAAAATGGGTAAGATGAATTATTTCACATAGAATCAATATATTTTCCTACTATTGTTTTACACAAATGAAATCTATCAGATGAAACGATCATAAGCTTACCGCTGACAAACAGCAATAAATACGCTGATGATCGCTTCATCACCTTTAAAAAACAATTGTATCCTAATGAAAAAGATCTTCTTCCTTTTACTGCTGTACATCGGCAGTCACACGCTTGTTAAAGCGCAAACCTACTCCAGTCCTGCTCTCAAAGAGGCAGTAACGAAGCATAAGATTGTTGCGATATTACCGTTTGAAACGAGAATATCCTACAAGATTCCTGACAGGCGCCTGGATATGGAACTCAATGCGAACAATGAAATAAATCTCCAGCAAACAGTTCAGTCTTCCTTATATAATTTCCTTCTTGACCGTTCAGATAAAAACACCGTAGAGTTCCAGGATATTGACAAGACAAATATTCTGTTAGAAAAAGCTGCGGCTTTAAACAACCTTCATCAGCTTACCAAGGAAGAAATTGCCCGTATTTTAGGTGTAGATGCAGTCATTTCAGGAAAATACGAGATTGAGCACCGTAATCAACTCAATGTCAGCACCAAAGGTGGACGTGGAGATTCGAAGTCGGGCGATAAAAAACCAGCTGAGCAATCAACAAAATTACCGGAACCCACTGGATTGGCAGCTACAACCATCACCCTTCATGATGCCAGTACGGGAAGTTTGTTATGGAGATATACTGTCAGTACCAATGACTATGAATATTCTACAAAACTACTGGTGGATGATTTGATGAAAAAAACGTCTAAAAATTTTCCTTACAGTAGTAAAAAATAATTATAAACCCTACTAAAAAAGAGATCATATCTGATGTTGCCTACACATCTTATGATCTCTTTCTTTTGGTATTTATCCCCGCTATGCATAGCGAGCGGGACAATTATCCGGGAATTTTACCTTGACGCTACTAAAGTATTCGCTGATGCTATTTCGCCAATAAGGCTAACTTGATCTTTTCATCAGGGCTTTGATTAGACCTTGAGCCCAGAAATTCGCCAAATTTCACATTTTTCATGTTACTCGCCATCAGTATATGTTCAGCAGCAGAGCCATTTATTTTCAGTGTGGCATCTTCAGTGATGACCGTATATAAACTTTCTATTTTTGCATTTACTTTCACTTTAGCCTGCTGACTTAAAAATAACTGTAGATTTTTTACTTCAAAGCTTTTGTTCATCACAACCACAGCATTTCCTGCAGCCTGTATCCTGTGCAGATCCTTTACGGCAACCTGAATGGTCACCTGTCCTTCAGCGGTGGAATTGACATACAAGGTTTGTCCTGAACGCTGAAGAGAAGTTTCTTTGGCATTGAAATCCTCCCCTACCGTAATTCCTTCTTTCTCACTTTGGGTAAGTATAATTTTCACATTCCCGGCAACCCAGATCCTGTTGAAACTTTGCGTGGTTACCGGAACTTCTATACCAGTTGCAGTCATCGGATTACCGATTGCCGTTACCGGATTGCTGAATGCTGAACTTGTTGCTACTGTTGCTGTTAATAATAAAGCGAATACTGTTTTTGTCAAAGTTTTCATAATCTATTTTTTTAAGGTTTTTATCTTTTTTTGTAAGTAAGACAACACGATCATGGAAACGTTTCAGCGGTTTTCCCTGCTTTATACCATCAACACAGCGCTCTCGACAAACGCCTGAAATTATTCGACCAACCCGAACAATTTTTTTGTAACAGGATTGAAATTCTTGGAATAAAATATATTCAAAAGCAAGATTATGGATATTCAACTTATACCCTAATTGATGGTTTGATGAAACCATCATAAGCTTACAGCTTACAAACCGTAATGAATAAGCTTATAATGGCTTGATCACCTTTAAAAAGGATCATCTATTCAGCAACCACTACCATCACAGGAAAATGGTCTGATGGATAGTGTCCCATGAAGGAATTAGTCAGCACACCATAACGCTGCGCTGTAAACTGTTTACTTAAGAAAACATGATCTATCCTCTCTTCAGATAATTTTGCCTTAAACCCGTTAAAGGTTCCGTTCTCGCTTAGCTTAATGGCAGCTGTTTCGAAGGCATCTTTAAGAAATCCGGAATTATTAAACAGATGATAACTTTCATTATCCTGTGAAACATTGAAATCACCTGTTAATATCATGGCCGAATTCCCGGCAATTTCCTTCATCTTACGCATGATCAGTTTTGAACTCTCCCTTCTCGCCTCTACCCCTACATGGTCGAAATGGGTATTAAAATGATAGAACTTAACACCTGTTTTCTTATCTTCAAAACTCGCCCAGGTACAAATCCTTGGCAAAACAGCATCCCAGCCTTTGTTTGGTTTCCTGGTATCTGTGGCCGACAACCAGAAAGTACCACTGTTGAGCAGCTTTAGCTTCTCTTTCTTATAGAAGATTGCAGCATATTCCCCCTTTTCTTTACCATCATCCCTGCCTACGCCCACATAACTATACGCATCCATTGCTGAAAGATCTTTTATTTGTCCCGCTAATGCTTCCTGAACCCCGAAGAGGTCGAAATCATAAAACCGGACCATATTTTTCAGCATGTCTTTTCTATGCGGCCAGGCATCCAGAGAATCGCCCGGATTATTGTATCGGATATTGTAACTGGCAATATTCAGCTGCTGCGCATGCAGTTCTAATTTACCAATACATAAAATGACCATGACGATCAGTATTTTTTTTAAGTTCATTATGTGTGTGTTTGCGATAGTAAAATCAACCATCAATTCTTTATTTACTCAGTTTGTCTCTATTCACTCCGATTAATTTTACCCTATCGGGTAAAGCCTTCCTCTTCATGAGTGACACGCTTGCAGGCATAGGATAAAGTCCTTCTTCTTTGCCGGTTCAGCCGCTGTAAGCGAACCTTCCAGTTCTGCTCCTTTTTTTTGTTTATTTCCCTGAAAAAGAAAAGGGATAATCCTGTTTCCTGATCCCTCTATTTTTCTCTGGTACAGGTGACATGTCAATATCCAGTACAGCCCCCTGGCTAAGTTCTTTGTGACTTAACCAGTTAAACGGGTAAACTTTACCATTTAGCGTTAACTTTTTGATATACCTGTTATCGGCATTGTTTTCAGGAGCAGAGATAACGATGTGCTTCCCATTTTCAAGGGCTATCGTTACTTTTTTAAACAACGGACTTCCCATGACATACTGGTCTGTTCCCGGAGTGACAGGATAAAATCCCATAGCAGAAAAAACATACCAGGCAGAGGTTTGCCCATTGTCCTCATCGCCACAATACCCATCAGGCGTAGGCAGATATAAACGGTTCATGATCTCACGCACCCAGTATTGGGATTTCCAGGGCTGGCCGGCATAATTATACAGATAAGGCATATGTTGAATCGGCTGGTTACCATGCGCATATTGTCCCATTCCTGCCACCTGCATCTCCCGCATTTCATGGATCTGCCCTTTACGGCCACCCAGTCCCACAATAGGCGGCAGTGTAAACACCGTGTCCAGCCTGGCTACAAACTTTTCATTCCCGCCTGAGAGTTGTTTCAGTCCCTCAATATCATGAAATACACACCAGGTCCAGTGCCAGCTATTTCCTTCAGTAAAAGAAGGTCCCCAATCGAAGGGATCAAAAGGGGAATAAAACACACCTTTCTGGTTTTTCCCCCGTACCAGTCCGCTTTCCTTATCGAACACATTCCGGTAATTTTGCGCACGCTTGGCAAACAAACGCGTTTCCTTCTCCGGACGTTTCAATGCTTTCGACAGCTGAAGCAGCGTAAAATCATCATAGGCATATTCTAAGGTACGGGCCACATTCCCCCTGATTTCCACATCATTGGGCACATACCCAAGGCGGTTATAAAATTCAGCACCTTTACGGCCGACAGAGCTTATAGGCCCCTCATTCCCCGCATTTTTCAGCAATCCCTCATAAAGCAGGTTGATATCAAATCCCCTTAGCCCTTTCAGGTAAGCATCAGTAATGATCGATGCCGAATTCGAGCCGATCATACTTTCGCGGTGTCCGGGACTTGCCCATTCGGGCAGCCATCCGCTTTCCTTATAGGTATTTTCCAGCCCCTTCATCATTTTGGCATTCATAGATGGATACACCAGGTTCAGAAAAGGGAACAGAGAACGAAAAGTATCCCAGAAGCCGGTATCTGTAAAAAGATATCCTGGGGTAACTTTACCATTAAAAGGGCTGTAATGAACCACCTGACCCGCTGAATCTATCTCATAAAACTTTCGCGGGAATAATAAGCAGCGGTACAGGCAGGAATAAAAAGTACGCTGCTGGTCTATACTTCCACCTTCTACCTTGATTTTGCCCAATTGTTCATTCCAGGCCGACCTGGCACTTTCTTTTACCTCATCAAAAGTTTTGTTGCCTATTTCTTTGCCATTCAGGGAAGCCTGCGCCTGGCTGATAAAAGAAGAAGCTACATTTACATTCACGGTCCCTCCTTTAGGCAGCTTAAAATAGACAGCCACCATCACATGCTCTCCTGTTGCGCTATTTACTTTTTGGTCTGCCTTGCCATTACGCGAGATCACCGACTTTACGATGGGCTGGTCAAAGTTGAGTTCAAAGTAGTTCTTAAAGTTATCGGGTACGCCACCGCTGTTCTTGGTGCTGTAGCCAATCACTTTCCTGCCTCCGGGTAATACCTCGATAAAAGAACCTTTATCAAGTGCATCAATAACGAGGTAGGAAGAATCACCTGCAGGAAAAGTAAACCTGAAAGCCGCTGCCCTCTCCGTGGGACTCACTTCGGCGGTGACATTATGGTCGGCCAGGAAAACGCTGTAATAATAGGGATGTGCGATTTCAGCTTTATGCGAAAACCAGCTTCCGCGTTCTTCTTCGGAAAATTTCAGTGTTCCCGTTGCCGGCATCAAGGCAAACTGGCCGTAATCATTAATCCAGGGACTGGGCTGATGGGTCTGTTTCAGTCCTTTAATTTTATCAGCACTGTAGGTGTAGATCCAGCCACTCCCCATCTCTCCTGTCTGTGGTGTCCAGAAATTCATTCCCCAGGGCATGGCGATTACCGGATAAGTATTTCCGTTGGAGAGGCTATACTTAGAGTCGGATCCCACCAAAGGATTGACCAGGTCCTCATATTTTATATCCTGATTTTTTTGTTGTGCAAAGCAGATACTACTCATGCACAGGCAGGCAATCCACAAGTACTTTTTAATACTGTTATTCATCAGAAAATTATTTGTTTTTTCAGTAGTTATTAATCTATTTACTGTGTTCTCCATAGGTTTTCAAGAATTCACTAGAGATCGGTTTAAAGGGATGAAGCTACCACGGGCTTGTATTTCCGCTAGCGCGGAACTGTAGGCCCATGATAGTTTCATCGGTAAATGTCAATTACAACCAGCAGCTCAATTACCAGCCCGCATTCTGTGTAAGTTTGGTATTCGTATCACGCTCATTTTGTGGCAAAGGCCATAAAAGATAGCGTTCAGTAAAACGAACGGCACTTTCATTCGTAAAAGTAAGTGCATCGGTAAACACATTATTCTTCAGGTCGTATACCTTGCGGGTACGCTGGATATCGAAATAGGCTTTATTCTCGAAAGACATTTCATGGTAACGTTCCTTCCAGATCTCTTCTCTGAAAGATGCTTTGGTCAGCGAAGCCAGGGCTGGTGTAACAATTTCCGCCCTGTCGCGGATCGCCTTCAGCTGCTGCCTTGCTTTATCTGTAGGCCCGCTTAGTTCATTCGTCGCTTCTGCATAGATCAGCATCACTTCCGGAAGGCGTAAGAAAGTCCAGTTCATATCCGAGTTTGCATCACCCGTAGGGCCTGCAGCTTCTTCCACCCAGTATTTATAAATCGCATACTGACCGAATTTTTTTATCGAAGAACCATCACGGGAAAGGTACTCTGTAAAATAAAATTGTTTCTCACGGATTCTCTTGTCGGCCGCATCATAAGATTTCACAAACTCATCCCTGGCCATGATTGCACCCTGTTCTTCGGAAAGTTTGGAAATACCAATATTCGCCGGAGTAATCATAGAGATAATCCTGTTTCCTGCCACGGTACCGGAGAACTGTGCCTGAAAGATAAGCTCTTCTTTATTCTTGTGCGCACGGTCATGCAGGAAATAGTAATCAGAAAATAAAGTGTACCATTTGGCATCAAGCACTTCTTCTGCCTTAGCGGCTGCAAGGGTATAATATTCTGCTCCCTTATTCAGTGGAAAACCAGCCATGGTAAGGTATACACTTGCCAGCAATGATTTTGCGGCACCGATTGACACCCTTCCCGATTGGTCCACATTCGCCAGTCCGGATTGCTCTACCATTTTAAGGTCGCTGACAATCAAATCATAAACGGACTGTGAAGAACTGCGTTCAGGATACAGAAAAGGGCTATTTGCATCTACGGGAACCGTAATTAAAGGCACATCTCCATACAACCTCACCAGGTGATAATAATAGAACGCACGCAGGAAGTACGCCTGGCCCAGCAAAGATTTCTTTCTGGCTTCATCCATCGTGATCCCAGGAATCTTTTGCAGCGAAAGGTTAGCATTTGATATTCCTTTATATAAATTATTCCATACCGAACTGAAAACCGGATCACTTGTGGAAGCATTGTGGTTAATCATGTTGATGTTGTACAGACTCTGTGCGGTTGTGGCATGTCCCACAAGGAATTCCATAGATGCCCAGGGCGCTTCGCCAATCCCATCACGGTTCTGGAAGGCACTTCTTACATAATCATAAATACCATCTACGGCCGACTGTGCCTGTGTAGGGGTAGTAAAGTAATTCTCCTGGGTAATGGAAGTTTTATTCTCTTCATCCAGGAACTTTTTACAGCTCCAGTTTAGCGAAGTGACCAGTGGCAATAGCGCAACAAATAGTATATTTTTTATCTTATTCATGTCTTAAATTTTAAAGGATGCTCAACAGCATGGTTAGAGTAATACACTGATGATTAAAGGGATACATTAATACCAAAAAGGAAAGTTTTAGCTTTAGGATAATCGTGGAAAACTATGCCCTGCGAGAAAGTATCATCGAAGGTAGTAGATTCAGGATCATACCCTTTATACTTCGTAATCAGGAACAGGTTCTGTCCGGAAACAAAAAGCCTGAGGTTACTTACGCCCAATTTCTTCACGAGCTGCGGGGTAAAAGTATAGCCGAGCATGATGTTTTTTCCACGGATGAATGAACCATCACTCACTTTACGCGAATCCAGTTTGGTATCATATCCTGCACCTGTAGGTCTCCATTGGGCAATAGGTGTATTCTGATTTTCAGGTGTCCATCCGTTCAGCACATCGGCAAAACTATTCGCAAGTCCGGTACGGTCGAGCGAGGAATGCTCAGAAAGACGGAATACATCATTTCCCTGTGAATATTGCAGTTCAACCGTAAAATCAAAATTACTGTACCTCAGTGTATTCGTCAATGTTCCATAAAAATCAGGGATACCCTTACCTAAAATCTGACGGTCGGCATCATTGATCTGTCCATCGCCATTGATATCCTTATATTTAATATCTCCGGGTCTTTTATTGTATTTAGCGGCCTGTGCTTCTTCAGCAGTACCCCAGGTACCTTCAGCGACCAGTCCATAAAATGAACTTACCGATTCACCTACACGCAGGATATTGGTACGTCCAAGGAAATCCGGGGTCATCAGGATATCCGCATTATTGGTTCCCAGTGCCGTAATCTCATTCTTCAGCCAGGCAAAGTTGAAGCCTGTTCTCCAGGAGAAATTCTGGCCTTCAATGTTTAAGGTATTGATATTGAACTCAAAACCGGTATTCTTCAGACTGCCGATGTTACGGGTAAGCGTCGTGTAACCGCTACTGGCAGGCACTGGTGCAGCCAGCAATAAATCCTTGGTCTTTTTCACATAATAATCGGCTTCCAGGGTAACCCTGTTTTTAAACAGGCCTAAATCAACTCCAAGGTCCAGCTGACTTGTTTTTTCCCATTTCAGCTCCGGATTAGCCAGGGAGGAAATGATCGTTCCCGAAGCCAGGGTGCCATTAAAGATATAAGAGTTGGTACCCAGGTTCGCCTGAGAGCGGTATTCACCGATTTCAGAGTTCCCGGTAAGGCCGTAGCTCAAACGTAATTTCAGGTTACTGATCTGGCTGTCTTTGGCTATAAAATTCTCTTCAGACACCCGCCATGCTAACGCAGCAGAAGGGAAAAATGCGTATTTGTTATCCTTTCCAAATCTGGAAGAACCATCATACCTGCCTGTCGCAGTAAACAAATATTTCCCTTTATAACTGTAATTCAAACGGCTGAAGTAGGAAGCCATCTGCCATGCCGTAGAACTTGATGAAGAAGGCTGCAAGGTTGCTCCTGCGCCCAGATTGTTCCATTTATAAAAATCGTCCGACATATCCTGGGCTGCTGCCGACCAACCCAGATAGTTATAATTCTGGTATTCAGCACCTACCAGCGCATTCAGGGTATGGTTTTCTTTAATCGTTTTGGTATAATTCAGTCGGTTAGTCCATTGCCAGAACTTCGACTGGTCGCTGGAGATCCTTGCGTAATTTCTACCCAGACCTACCGAAAGATCGGATAGCGTACTGTTAAAATATGGCGCATACTGGTTCCTTACATTGGCACCGATGGTACTGTTAAACTCCAGTCCCGGAATCAGTTTCACGTTCGCATAGGCATTCCCGGTAAATGCATTCACATTATAGGTACTGATGTTTTCATCCAGCTGGGCCAGCGGATTATCTCCTTTTTCCAGTCCTTCATAATCAATCCTTCTTCCATAAGTCCCGTTCGGATATTTATAAGGAATAAAAGGCACCATCTCAATAATCTGTCGGGTGACATTATTTCCACCCTGAGAATCATCAGCACGGCGTTCTTCAGTACTGGAATAACTGATTGTTCCACCAACTTTCAGCCAGTCTTTCATCTGCCTGTCCACCACCGCACGCGCGCTGTAGCGTTTCAGGAAAGTACTCCGGATAATACCATTGTCTTTCGCATAGCCCATATACAGGCCGTAATTTGATTTATCATCACCTCCGCTCCAGGCCAGGTTGTGTCCCTGACTAAGGGCGTCATGGGTAACTTCGTCCTGCCAGTCTACATCATATAGAGGTTTGGCAAGGCCCTGGGCATCCAGGTAAAACAATTCAGCCCTTCCGGCAGTATTCCCTTCCAGGTATTGCATTCTCTTCACTGCGGGATCCTTATACTTTCCGGAGGCAAAACCTGCGGGATCAAACTTCTGCGCATTGATATAAGCCTGATCTTCGATATAAAGAAACTCTTCAGCATTCAGTACCTCCTGTTTTCTTGCCAGGGAACTCATGCTAAAATAACTGTCGTATGTAATTTTACCATCCTTGCTACCGCGTTTTGTGGTAATGATAATTACACCATTTGTTCCCCTTGTACCATAAATAGCCGTTGCAGAAGCATCCTTCAGCACATCGATCGTTTCAATGTCATTTGGGTTGATACTGGAAATTCCAGAAGTAAGGATCACTCCATCCACCACATACAAAGGATCTGTCGCTGCATTAATGGAACTGAATCCCCTGATACGAACTCTTGTTCTTCCGCCCGGGCGACCGGAATTGGTAGAGACATTCACACCGGCTATTCTTCCGGCTATTCCTTGTTCAACATTGATTGCAGGTCGCTCCAGCAACTGGCTGGCTTTGATACTTCCCACAGATCCGGTTAAGTCAGATTTCTTTTGTGTACCGTAACCGATCACCACCACCTGGTCAAGCGATGAGTTCACAGGACGAAGGGAAACATCGATGACACGTTTAGCCCTGACAGGAATTTCAGCTGTTTCATAGCCGATATAGCTATACACCAAAACAGCATTTTCATCAGGGATCACAATGGAGTATTCTCCTGTCTGGCTGGTCATTGTTCCTGCACTTGCCCCTTTCAGTTTAACAGAAACACCAGGCAAAGGCTGCCCTGTTTCATCCAGCACCTTTCCTTTAATCCGTAAAGGCTGTTTTTTGAGCAGGAGCGTAATAAATCCATCCGACTCCTTATAAGTCACCTCGGTATGGCTGAACAGATAATTAAGCACCTCTGCAACAGTCTTTTGTCCGAAGGTTTTATCGGCTATTTTCTTTTTGCTCAGGTCGAATAAACGGGTATCATAGGCTATTTTTATATTTTGTTCTTCCAGACGGCGTAAAGCCGACCAGGCATTGTCATTTTTAAAACTGACGTCCACCTGCTTTTGCAGGTATTGGGCTTCCACCGGTTCAGCAACCAGTATGTCTGTCAGCGTGACTAGAATTAAAACGATTATTGCAGATATTCTCATAACTTGCTGCAGTGGCAGAAAGAATAATTTCATAAATTTGATTCTTGATAATGGGTAAACACTTGTTATTGGGTTAAAAACAGGATAAGCCTTGAGAACGCTCCTGTTCTAACATTTCCGGTTTCCGATTCATTCGGGGACCGGTTTATTTTAGTAGATAACTATTTCATCGCCGTGCCTCCTATATTTAGATTGGTGAATAGAACAAATGGCTTTTACAATATGCTCAATAGGTGTGGTCTGATCCAGTTTAATGCTATACCGGTACTCTTTCACGGCTTTGTTTCCTGCGATAAGGGTGATATTGTATTTATTCTTAAAGCTGAGTGCCAGTTCGTTGAATGATGCCTGTCTCAGGTAAGTCTCCCCGTTGATCCAGGCATTGCTCTGGCTGGCATTCACGCTACCTGTAGTTGCGGAATCTGTTTTTTTATGGTAAACAATTTCCTGCCCCGGCAGCAGGACGCCCAGCAATTTGTTTTTATGGTTGACCTGTACCCTCCCGGTAAGTACAGTAACTTTTACTTCGTCAATTTCTTCATAAGAGCGGATATTAAATGAGGTTCCCAAAACCCTGGTCTGTAGGGCGGCCGCATGAACAATAAATGGTTTGTTTTTATCCGGTTTCACTTCAAAAAATACCTCGCCACGATCCAATATAATAACCCTTGATTTTCCTTTGGTAAAGGCAGCATTGTAATGCAGGGTACTGCCCGCATTCAGCCAAAGTTCACTGCTGTCGGGAAGGGTCAGCTTTTTCATTTTTCCCTGTCCCGCAGAAACGTAGGTATATTTAACCAGTTCTTCCACCGGTAAAAAGAAATTCTGATAGCAATAGGCAGCGACAGTACCGATGAGCAGAAGCACCGCCGCAACTTTCAGGTAAGGGATCATCCGGATCCTGATTCCAGGTCCCGAATTTATTTTTTTAGTGATATGCGCATGCATACTGTTGCGCAGCTCACGCTTTTTAGTACTGTCCTGCAACGGTTCAATATCCTGGTCTTCGCCAAACGATGCATACCAGCTGTCGACCAGTTCCCTCTCTGCCTCATTTGCTTCCTGATGATGATAGCGGTTCAGTAGTTTTTTAAAAATTTTTAGCTTCACGTATTCTATTGCTTTTATACAATGAAGTCAGTGAAAAGCCCGAAACCTACTTCTATTTAGTGTTAAGTGTTTGTTAAGAATAGATAATCAACTGAAAGCGCATTCGGGACACTGCACGGGCAAAACCAATACAGTTACCTGGAGGAGGCGATCAGTTCAATAATGCAGACCAACATGCCCAGCTGACCATTATTGAACCGGTGGGCCAGATTTTTACGCAGCCGTTTACCAGCTTCGGTGAGGTTATTGTTTACGGTCTGTTCGGCCAGGTTTAACCTTGCTGCGATTTCTTTGATAGAGAAGTTATCCAGGCGCATCAGGAATGAATTCTTCATGTTCTCCGACATTTCTTCCAGCTCTGCCCCCAATGCTTCCTCCAGTTCCTTGTACATCGAAAGATCATCCATGGTATTGCTGATCTCAGTCATCCGCCGGAAAACTTTTTCAAAAACCGTATGTTTCACCTTTTCCGACTGGTAGTAGCTAATTAACCTGTATTTAAGTGCTCCTGCAAGGTATTGTCCGAAGGTAGTATGGATCACTATTTCAGCCCTGCGCTGCCATATGCTAATGAAAAGATCCTGTATGATATCTTTGGTTAAATCCTCATCACCGGTACGGTGCCAGGCGATGCTGAACATTTTTTCCCAATACATGAGGTAAAGCTTATCAAATGCCTTACGGTCGTCATTTTGCTGTACTGCCTGGAAAAGTATACTGTCCGTTGCGAGATCCATAGTTTGTGTACCGGCAAAAATAATTCCTTTCAGGTTAAGACAGTATTAAGAAATTCAAAAAAGCAGGTTTATCCGCTTCCCTTTGAATAGATTCAAGGGCAACAGTAATTAATTTTTCATAAGGCCTGGCCCTGGTGATGAAAAAAAAGCAGACGACTGACCGGATAGCTCTATCCTGTTATCTTTATTGTTACATTCAACTAATTTTCAACCTCTTATAGATAAGAAATCCATTTATAATTTATATTAGCAGAAAAGAGCAGTACAATTTTTCCAAAGAATAAAGCCAGCACTATATATACGATATCCATTATGCTTAAACACCTGAAGTATTACCTGCTATCCTGTTCCCTGTTATGCAGTTTGACTCCCCTTTTTTCACAGGAGGCAAAAAAAGCCACCGCTTCCATCAAGGTAGACCTTAAGCAGGAAATAGCCCCCATGGAGCCGGTATGGTCCTGGTTTGGATATGATGAACCGAATTATACTTACATGAAAGACGGTAAAAAGCTGCTTTCAGAAATTGCTGCTTTGAGTAGCGTTCCTGTGTATGTCCGCACCCATAGTCTGCTGGTGAGCGGTGATGGTATTGCCGCCTTAAAATGGGGTTCTACCAATGCCTATACGGAAGATGCAGAAGGGAAGCCTGTTTATGACTGGAAAATTATAGACAGTATTTTTGACACCTACATTGAGCGGGGCATGAAACCCTTGGCACAGATCGGGTTTATGCCTGAAGCCTTATCTTCCCATCCTCAGCCTTACAGACATCACTGGAAACCGGGCGATCCCTATACGGATATTATAACAGGATGGGCATATCCCCCTAAGGATTATGACAAATGGCGCAACCTGGTTTATGAATGGGTCAAACATTCAGTAGCACGTTACGGCCAAAAAGAAGTGGAGAGCTGGTACTGGGAGGTATGGAACGAGCCGAATGGGCATTACTGGAAAGGTACCCCCGATGAGTTTCTTAAACTGTATGATTATGCGGCGGACGGGGTTAAACGTGCTTTGCCTACAGCAAAAATAGGAGGTTTAAACATTGCAGGAACTTCTTCCAAAGGGGCACAGGAATGGATGAATAAATTTATCAGGCATTGTATTTCAGGGACCAACTATGCTACCGGGAAAATAGGATCGCCACTTGATGCAATACTTTTCCATGCCAAAGGCTGGCCGAAATTAATTGATGGAACAGTGCGTATGAATATGTCGCCACAAATGAGGGACATCCAAACAGGTTTTAAGATCACCAGATCTTATCCCGAGACCAAAGATTTACCCATTATTATCGGAGAGTCTGATCCTGAAGGCTGTGCAGCATGTGGCATGGCTACAAACCCTGAAAATGCTTACCGGAATGGTACGATGTATTCGAGTTATACCGCAGCAACATTCGCAAGGAAATATTTACTTGCTGACCAGACCCATGTCAACTTCCTTGGGGCGGTATCCTGGTCTTTTGAATTTGAAGATCAGCCCTGGTTTTACGGTTTCCGTGACCTGGCAACAAATGGGGTCGATAAACCGGTGCTCAATGTATTCAGAATGTTCGGCATGATGACCGGAAAGAGGGTATTCACCGAAAGTAACCGTATGTATCCTCTAGAACATGTGCTCGATTCCAGTATACGCGGTGCTCAGTCTGATATAGGTGCACTGGCAACAAATGATCCAAAACATGCAGCGGTGATGGTCTGGAACTATCATGATGAAGATAAACCCGCAGCAGCAGAAACGGTAAATGTAACGATCGAGCATATCTCAGCAAAAAAAGCGACCCTGAACATTTACCTGATAGACAAGGACAACAGCAATTCCTATGAAGTCTGGAAAAAGATGGGATCGCCACAAAAGCCCAGCCCGCAACAAATAGCAACGCTTGAAAAAGCGGGGAAGCTAAAACTTATCCTGACGAAAAAAACAAGTATACAGTCGGGCAAACTTACTGTCCCATTAACCCTAATGAGACAGGCTGTTGCGCTGATTAAAGTGGATTGGTAAATAACTGATGCATTACACCCTTCCCATAAACGGATCACTGAAACTGTGCTTCCCGGTCTCCACCCTGCCGGCAAACCGCTGTTCAAAGACCTGGTCTCCTTCTATATGCACACTGAAATCATACCAGCCATAACTGGAATGCAGGTCCATAATCACATTGGAAGCCGCACCCCCTTTTAAGCTGATATTTTTGGGTTTAGCCCGATACGCATGGTCAGTTACCCGAACCCCGTAATGTTTACCCGGATGGAGATTGCGCAATTTGAGTTCTATATTGCCGCTCAGCTGGTTTTTATTCCACCTGTCTGCCTGATAATTGCAGGTCAATTCAATAGACGGATCGGCACCACTTCCTTTAAATTCACGCATAAAACCATTAGGGCCATACACCTGTACATGATACTGCTGGTTTTCGAATATATGGAGCGGCAAATGGTCCGTAATACGGTCCCCGGCCTTAACTGCATAATAGCGGCTGTGCATAGGGTTCAAGTCTACAGTACCATCGTTTCCCTGTTGAGTGGTTTTCCCGGGAAAATAAGCGATAAACGGACTCCCTGCCGTTTTTTCTCCAAACACCTCTTTTCTGGATTCAAAAGCAAGCTGGAATGTCCTTTCGGCAGCACTGTACTGACCAGATACATACAGCTGGTAGGGAATTGCCGATGAAGGGCGAATGCCCGGCTCCTGCTTGGGCAGGATTGATCCGGCAGAAGAATCTGCCTGTACCGCGGCTATATCTTCCTTAGACAAAGCCTTAAATTCTGATGGCAGTGCCTTGAATTTTGCATTGTAGATACCCTGGATAAACTTATCCTTTTCCAGGGGTTCAGGATATTTTTCCTTCACCCCATCGGCCACACGGAACACCGAGGTAAGGTCCCCGCTAATCGTCCGGCGCCAATCACTGATCTGAGGCTCTACTAGCTTCTTACCTAGTTTCGCACTAAAAAAGTATTCCAGAAACTGCAGGTTAGAGGTATGGTCTAGTACTTCTGAATTCACCCAACCGCCTTTCGACCATGGGGAAATCACCAGCATAGGAACGCGGTATCCCAATCCAATGGCACTTTCCCTCTTATCCTCCCTGCCACGGGCGATCTCCTGCGCCATGGAGACATACTCTACCCTGGTATCCATTCCGGCAGAGGCCTTTCCTGTGTCAGGGTTTGCCGTATGCGGAGGTAAAAATGGAGGAACATGGTCGAAATACCCATCATTCTCATCATAGGTAATAATAAATATGGTCTTCTTCCAGACCTCCTGATTTTTGGTCAGGATATCCATGACTTCAGAAATATACCATGCCCCATACCAGGGTGAGCCAGGATGGTCTGAAAAATGACAGGGTGGTACCAGCCAGGAAACGGAGGGCAGTTCACCCGCTTCAACGTCAGCCCTGAACTGATGCAACACATCACCCGCAGGCACTTTCATTGTACGTTCAGTCCCCTGATCATCATAAGTCATATCCACCAGTTTATGGTAATCGGGATCCTTCTCATTGGTGACAAAAGCGCGCTTATGGATACTCTTTTCCCGGTCGGACAGCTGATCGAACTTTTCCCTGTTCCAGATCTTCTGGTCTTCTTTTATTTGATGCAATTGCTGTTGTTTGACCTCCAGGTCTTTTAAAGATTCAGCATCCTTCTTTCCTTGTAAACTTTGTATTCTTTCCTGGAGCGCTGCTGCATACCGCTCCATGAAATCAAGGTGTTTATGGTGCAGGCGCACATTGTACTGCTTGAAAAATTCCAGGTCGTTGTCGGTAAAATTCGCTAACCAATCCTCCTCTTCCCCTTCAAAACCTACAGGAATACTCAGCTCATTCTGGTAGGTTTTCCAGGAAATCCCCATTTCCTCCATCCGTTCGGGAAAGGTAGTCCAGTAAATATCTTCATGGTCAATTTCTCCATTCCAGACATGCGCTTTCGAATTTTCATGCTGTTCTGCACGGATCGTGCCGGAAAAAGAAAAACAGCCTGTTCGGACTCGTGCCTGTCAGCGATGAACAAAAATGCTGGTCGCATACCGTAAAGGCATCTGCCAGTGCATAATAAAAAGGCAGATCTTCCCGGTTATAATAGCCCATGGTGAGGGGCATTTCTTCAAATGCCTTATTTCCCGACTTCTTGCTGTCCAGCCACTTATCATACTGACCATTATTTCTTGCATCCACCTGGTTTTCCCAGGAATGCGGCAGGGAATTCATCCAGGTAGCCTTCGTATCTTTCAGGTTAAGGCGGAAAGGGGCATAAGTTTTACCAGCAGCATTACTTTGGAACCATACCGGATTTTTATCTGCCAGCCGGATAGCCCGGGGATCATTAAATCCGCGGACCCCTTTTAAAGTACCAAAACAATGGTCAAAAGACCTGTTTTCCTGCATCAGGAAAACCACATGTTCCGCATCCATATAGGTACTTCCTGGTGCGGCATCAATGGCCATTGCTTTTTGTATGGAAGCGGGTAGAACGCTGAATATTCCCGCTGCACCTGTAAGTAAAGTTGCTTTCTTTATAAAATCTCTCCTGCTTTCGCTCATGTTAACCGTTTGTATGGATGCAATAGTAAACAATGTGTATTACTAAAACCATTGCTCTACGTTAAATTTACGGAACCTGATCCTGAAAACCCAGACATTAGGGTAAAGCTACGAGCGCATAGATTTTTTTTAACAGCGCAGGAATACAATGGGCTCCCCTGATCAAGTCAGCCGATAAAGAACTATAAATGAGTAAATTTAATTTGGATTTACAGGTATTTATCATTTACTTTATGATATCAAATTAATATCAATATGTATCAGGAAAAAATTATTACGCCACCTTCGGGTTATCTCGCCTTTGTATTGTTTCTGCTCCTCTTGGGCGGAAGTGCTTTTGCTTTTGCCACACATCATCCTGTTATAGGTGCTGTTGTGCTTGTGCTTAATTTAATACTGCTGGCTCCCGGGTTGATTATCAACAATCCCAATGATGCCAAAGTGCTTACCCTCTTTGGTAAATATGTGGGCACAGTGAAAACAGACGGTTTCTTTTGGGTAAACCCACTGACCGTGAAGAAAAAAGTATCACTGAAAGCACGGAATTTAAACGGTCACCAGATTAAAGTGAATGACAAACTGGGAAATCCGATTGAGATTGCTGCCGTGGTGGTATGGCAAATCAGGGAAACCGCAAAGGCCATGTTTGCAGTAGAAGATTACCTGCAATATGTAACCATTCAGAGCGAGGCGGCCGTACGCCACCTGGCCAATATATTTCCATATGATAATTTTGAAGATGAGGAAGCTACCATTACCTTGAAGGATGGTGCCGACAAAGTGAGTTCCCTACTGGAATCTGAGTTGAGTGAAAGGTTATCCAGGGCAGGTATCGAGGTCATTGAAGCGAGAATTTCACACCTGGCCTATGCGCAGGAAATTGCCAGCGCCATGTTGCAGCGTCAGCAGGCCACTGCCGTAATTGCAGCACGAAAACTAATTGTTGAAGGTGCAGTGGGCATGGTAGAGATGGCATTGGATCGCTTATCGGCGAAAAATATCGTAGAACTGGATGAGGAACGTAAGGCAGCTATGGTGAGTAACCTGCTGGTAGTATTGTGCGGAGACCGCAATGTTCAGCCTGTAGTGAATACAGGAACTTTATACAGTTAATCCATAAGTCCGGCAATGTCTGACAAAGAGAAAAAAGCATTTGTACTCAGAATGAATCCTCAGCTGCTCAAAGACCTGGAGCAATGGGCAGCTGATGAATTCCGCAGTACCAACGGACAGATCGAGTATCTGCTGCATACGGCCATTAAGGCCCGTAAAAAATCCTCTTCTTCGAAGTCTGTTAAAAAAGAATCTGACGGGCAAATATAAAATTACTAGATTTGCTATTAACCAAATTTAATAGAAACCTATGAAAGAAGTAGTTATAGTATCTGCTGTACGAACGCCTATCGGTAGCTTTGGAGGCTCCCTTTCCAACCTGACTGCGCCCCAGCTGGGCGGCATTGCCATTAAAGCGGCCGTAGAGCGGGCGGGTATTTATGCAGGTGATATTCAGGAAGTATTTATGGGCAATGTATTGTCGGCCAATCTTGGCCAGGCACCAGCCACACAGGCGGCAAAATTTGCCGGCCTGCCCGACCTGCCTTCCACCACCATCAATAAAGTATGTGCATCCGGTACTAAGGCCATTATGCTGGCCGCACAGAGTATTGCCCTTGGTGAACAGGATATTGTTGTCGCAGGTGGAATGGAAAGCATGAGCAATGTTCCGTTTTACCTGGATAAAGCCAGAACAGGTTACCGCTTAGGCCACGGACAGCTGACGGACGGGCTGGTTAAAGATGGATTATGGGATGTCTATAATGATTACCATATGGGATCGGCCGCAGAACTGTGTGCGTCCACCTGCGAAATCAGTCGTGAAGACCAGGATGCCTACGCCATCAATTCCTATAAAAGGGCACAACAGGCACAGGAAACAGGAAAGTTTGACACAGAGATTGCCCCGGTGGAAATAAAAGACCGCAAGGGTGGTGTAAGTATAGTGACCAAAGATGATGAACCTTTTACGGTCAACTTCGATAAAATTGCAGGACTGAAACCTGTTTTCATGAAAGAGGGCACAGTGACCGCAGCAAATGCTTCTACCTTAAATGATGGAGCCGCAGCACTTGTGTTGATGAGTGCAGAGAAAGCTTCAGCACTCGGCCTGAAACCTTTGGCAAGAATTTTAGGTTATGCTGATGCACAGCAGGCGCCGGAATGGTTTACCACCGCACCTGCCAAAGCGATTCCCCTTGCTTTGAAGCGGGCCGGGAAAACTATCGAAGAGGTAGATTTTTTTGAAATAAATGAAGCTTTTGCCGTAGTTTCGCTGGCCAATAATCAGCAGCTGGGAATTACAGAAGAAAAGGTGAACAGGAATGGCGGGGCGATAGCCCTTGGTCACCCGCTCGGTGCCTCTGGCGCCAGGATTGTAGTGACCCTGCTGAATGTGCTGCAGCAAAATAATGGAAAAATCGGAGTCGCGGGGATATGTAACGGCGGCGGTGGCGCAAGTGCGCTGGTAATAGAAAAATTAAATGAATAAAAGATATTTTTTGATCTGTATCCTCTTCAGCTGTACACTGGCAACAGCGAGCGCACAGCTGAAGACGCCTTCAGGAAGTACAACGATATTAAATAAAGAACAGGACTCCCTGATCGTTTCTGCATCGAGGTTATTTAGTGCAGCCCATAATTTACAGCGTTTCGAGGAGAATGCCCGGTTTATTAAAATGCTGGTTAATGCGCTCAAGACTCCCCGGTCCTATGATTTTGGGTTCGATTCGCTCAGGACGATCTCAGTCATTCGGTCGCCCGACAATACCTTCAGGATTTTCTCCTGGTTTGTACCCACCGATGAAGGCAAGTACCGTTTTTTCGGAACCGTCCAAATGGCGACGACAGATGGAAAGCTGAAACTGTTTCCCCTGATTGACGATACGGAAAATATAACGGACAGCAACGAGATCACAACGAATAAAAGGTGGTATGGTGCCCGTTACTATGAAATTGTACCCATCGTTGCCAGTGGCAGCAGGACAAGTTATGCCCTGCTGGGCTGGAAAGGAAACAACAGCAAGACTTCCAAAAAGGTCATTGAAATCTTATCCTTTGACAAAGAGGTATTAACATTCGGTAAACCGGTGTTTGAGGCTACAGCGGGTACCGCAGCTAAAAACAGGATTGTATTTGAGTACAATAAGCTCAACTCTATGACCTTGCGCATGGATAAAAATGAAGGCATGATCGTATTTGATCACCTGGCACCTTTTGATTCGAATATGGAAGGGAATTTTGAATTCTATGCCTCAGATTCCAGCTTTGATGGTTACCGCCTGGTCGGCAACAAATTAAAGCTCATGGAAAACATTGAATTGAAAAACGAACCTACGGAACTTGATGATTTCTATGTCGATCCCAAAATGAAAAACCCGCCGGTTTCTAAGAAATTCTGATGAAACCTGCATAAGATTACCTCTTACCAACTCATATGCATAGGATGCAAGCTTCATCGGCTACAAACCTTGCTTTAGCGTGCTCAGGAACACAAATAAAATTTAACACTGCTGAGCAAACCGCCGAAGGTAGCCTGAAGGGTAAAAAAGAAGAATAAATACTGAAAAAACAATATTCAATCATTAAAAATAAGGCCGGAAAGCATCCATAATTTGTTAGTATGCGGGTATGTCCCTATATTGCGACCTGCATTATCTTGTGAACACACAATTACACAAATAATATAAAAAATTAATGACGGGAACCAGTACGGTTAAGCATCCTAAGGGATTGACTTTTCTATTTTTATCTGAAATGTGGGAACGTTTTGGATATTATTTAATGATAGGGATCTTCACCCTGTACCTGAAAGATGTAAAAGCTGGGTTTTCTATGACCGAAGCTGAATCGGCCGACCTCTACGGCACTTTTATCGCACTTGTTTTTCTTACTCCATTTCTTGGCGGATTAATTGCCGACCGGTATTTAGGTTATGCCAAATCGATTATCATTGGGGGATTGATGATGGGTGTTGGTTATTGCATGATGGCGATACACAGCCTGCCTATACTTTACCTGTCCATGACCCTTGTCATCTTAGGTAATGGCTTTTTTAAACCAAATATTTCTACACTCCTTGGAAATATATATTCTACCCCAGAATACCTGGACAAAAAGGATGAGGGCTACAATATTTTCTATATGGGCATCAACGTAGGGGCATTCATCTGTAACTTTTTTGGTGCCGTTTTATACATCCTGCTGGGATGGGGTTATGCCTTCATCGCCGCAGGTATAGGCATGTTTATCGGGGTCGCTATTTTTATCAGCGGACTCAAACATTACCGGGCATTTGATATCAAAAAAGGAATAAAGGAAGGCGATATGTCCTTTCTTAAAATTGTGCTGGTCATTTTGGTGCCTGCAGTTATTGCAGGAGTGATTGGCTGGGTCGTTCCTGCAAAATTACTGGGACACTCACTCGTAGGCTCCCCTTCAACCGATGCATTCATCTTCGCCTGTATCCCTGTCATTTACTTTTACGGTTCGCTGCTGGCGAAAGCCGATAAGGAGGAAAAACGCCCCATCGCAGCTTTACTTACTATTTTCGCCGTTGTTATCCTTTTCTGGGCCGTGTTTAAACAGAACGGCTCTGCACTGACCACTTGGGCCGACCGCTATACCGATCGCCATGTAGTGAATCCCATTGCCGAAAAAACATTCTCAGGACTCAGTCTGTCGCAGAATATAACAGTAGAAAAAGACTCCGTTCCTCTGTATGACCATGCCTTCCGCTTGCAGAAGTCGGATGGCGTAGTCCTGAAAGAATATAACTACCCTACTTACTTTAAGAATATACCCCAAGACCAGCTTCCTCCTGAAGGCAGCCGTATCGAGTTATGGGCAACCAACTTAAGTCAGTCCATTAATCCGGGATGGGTCATTTTACTTACCCCTCTGGTGGTGGCATTCTTCACCTGGCTGCGCAAGCGGAATCAGGAGCCTTCCACTGCAACTAAAATAGCTTTCGGATTATTGATATCTGCGCTTTCTGTTCTGGTGATGATCGGGGCAGTGTATTCCGGTAACAATGGAACGGAAAAAGTATCGGTTTTGTGGCTGGTAGCCAGTTATGGCGTAATCACCATAGGTGAACTCTTTTTAAGTCCGATGGGCCTGTCGCTGGTCTCAAAATTAAGTCCCACAAGAATCACTTCCCTGATGATGGGCGGATGGTTTTTAGCCACTTCTATCGGCAATAAGCTCTCAGGTGTACTGGCCACCTTATGGGATACCTATGAGAATAAAGCTAATTTTTTCTGGGTAAACTTCAGCCTTTTGGTATTTTCGGCCATTATCGCATTTTTACTATTGAAATGGCTGAATGGAATTATGCGGGAGAAAGGGATAAAATAGTTCATGGACTGCTATGATATACCCAACAGTAGATATTTATCCTGTGATAGGATGAAAACAAGATTAACATTCATTATAAATTAAACAACAAAACATATAACATTAGCTAACAAATAAAATTATTAAAAACTATGGATCAATCTGAAATCCTGAAGCCTGAGCACCTGGACACTGCTGAGAAAGGCCATCCAAAGGGATTATACGTACTGTTCGCTACCGAAATGTGGGAACGTTTCGCCTATTATGGTATGCGCGCAATTTTGGTGCTTTTCATGACTAAAGCCCTGTTATTTGACAAGGCATTTGCGTCGAATTTGTATGGGAGTTATACCGGACTGGTATATTTAACTCCGCTTATCGGTGGATTTATTGCCGACAGGTACTGGGGTAACCGAAGGGCAATTGTTACCGGGGGTGTCCTTATGGCACTGGGTCAGTTCATCCTCTTTGGCTGTGCATCTCTTTATCAGACCGCTCCTGACATATCCATTTTCCTGTTTTTTACAGGTCTGGGATTTATGATCTCAGGTAATGGTTTCTTCAAACCGAATATCTCTTCCATGGTGGGTCAGCTTTACCGGGCAAACGACCGCAGAAAAGATGCTGCCTATACCATTTTCTACATGGGTATTAACGTTGGTGGCGCACTCGGCCCTATTATTTGTGGTGGTTTCGGAGATACCGGAAGTCCTGCAGATTTCAAATGGGGTTTTATGGCTGCTGGTATTGCCATGGCACTGGGCGTGTTGGTCTTCATTAAATTAAGGGATAAATATGTACGTGATCCTGAAGGACAATTATTGGGACTCACTCCGGAGAGTGTAAAAAAAGAGATTTCTCCGGTATTTGTATACCTGGGCCTGTTTGCTTTTTCAGCATTGTGTGTAGGGCTATTGTATGTAGATGCCACTATGTTCAGTTATTTGAGCTACCTGCTGTTATTTGCTTTTGTAGGTATTCTGGTGATGATCTTCACCGATAAGACCTTATCTACTGTAGAAAAGAAAAAAATCCTGGTCATTTGTATCCTTGCATTTTTCGTATTGTTCTTCTGGAGTGCTTTTGAGCAGGCAGGAGCTTCCCTGACGTTTTTTGCTGAAGAACAGACCCAAAGGAACTTAGGCTTCTGGACTGTTCCGGCAAGTTTCTTCCAGTCGCTGAACTCTATCTTCGTAGTGGTCTTTGCCCCGATTATTGCCTGGTTATGGCTGAAACTGGGTAAGAAAGAACCTTCAGCGCCAACGAAAATGGCCTTAGGTTTATTCTTACTGGCATTGGGATACCTGATTATTGCAACAGGTGTGAAAGATGTAGGTGCAGGTGTCAAGGTCAGTATGATTTTCCTTGTCGGCATGTATGCTTTCCATACCTGGGGTGAGCTTTGTTTATCCCCTATCGGGCTTTCCCTGGTGAATAAACTTTCTCCCTTGAAACTGTCTTCCTTATTAATGGCGGTTTGGTTTTTAGCGAATGCGGGAGCGAACGTACTGGCAGGAAAACTAAGTTCCAAATATCCTGAGGAAGAATCGAAAGTAGCGAATTACAAGCTTACCGGCGTAATGATCAACAATAGCGCAGTGAACTGGGAAGAGATTCATAACGACAAAAAAGACGTTCGTCAATGGACGTTGAATACGGTTAAAACAGCAGCTGGTACAGATTCTTTGGTTTCTATATCAACCCTTGCTGCCCCACAGTCAATCACCATTGACACGAACAAGATCAACAGGGTATCCCCTAAGAAATTAAGTGCGGAACAGGTAGAGAAATTGAGTTTAACCGGAGAAAAAGAAGGTAAATTCCTTTTGGGAACCAATGCAGAGCAATCTGAAATCTACATTCTTTCCGGCGATGACAAAAATGCCGCTGTAGAAGTATATAACCTTAACCCGGAGAAACCTACTTTCCTGGGATATACCATTAAAAATTTATACGACTTCTTTATGCTATTCGTTGTCATGGCAGGTATTGCTTCAGCAATTCTGTTCATGCTCACCAAATGGTTGCAGAAAACAATGAACGCTACGACATAAGTTCAGCGATATAAGTTTCCTAAAAGGGGGTATTTCAAGATAGAGATGCCCCCTTTTATTTTTTTGTCGGCATCCGCGCTTCTCAATTTCTGTGGCACAGGCCTTGAAGAATTGTTACTTCTCCTGTCATATTTCAGTAAATCCCAGATTTGCTTATGGCATTTCATTTTTAATGAATACTTTCGCCAAGTTTTTACTAAATAAGATCAATACGTGTCAGACAGCTTAGTCATTATCCCAACTTACAATGAGAAAGAAAATATCGAGCGGATTATCCGTAAGGTATTCAGCCTGGATTTTTCTTTTGAAGTTTTAATCATCGATGATGGATCTCCTGACGGAACAGCTGATATTGTGAAGTCATTGCAACAGGAATTCAAGGGTCTGCACATGGAACAGCGCGTAGGAAAGCTGGGCCTGGGAACGGCATATATCCATGGATTCAGGTGGGCACTGGAACGTTCATATGAATACATCTTTGAAATGGACGCCGACTTCTCCCACAATCCCAATGATTTGCTGGCGTTGCGTGATGCCTGTATCAAGGGTGCCGATGTCTCCATCGGTTCAAGGTATGTAAAAGGTGTAAATGTGGTGAACTGGCCCATGAGCAGGGTATTGATGTCTTATTTTGCTTCCATGTATGTTCGCCTGATTACAAGGATCAATATTCAGGATGCAACAGCTGGTTTTAAATGTTACCGGAGAGAAGTACTGCAGACCATCCCGCTTGATAAAATCAAATTTGTGGGTTATGCCTTCCAGATTGAGATGAAATTCACGGCGATTAAGTTTGGCTTTAATGTAGTGGAGGTACCTATCATCTTCACTGACCGTACGGAGGGAACTTCGAAGATGAGCACCAGGATTTTCAGGGAAGCTTTTATTGGCGTGATCCAGATGAAGGTGTGGAGCTGGTTCAGAAGTTACAAAAGAACTTCATAATCTTTTATTGGCCTGTTTCACTGCTTATTGGCCCGTATCATTTCCCCGAAGTCCATTTTCTTGTCCATCGCAATAACGATTTGGGTTAAACGTTTCGTCCTTGTTTTCTCGGTTTTTGCCGAATTCAGCCAGTTGAAATAATAGTTTTGGTGTCCTTTCGGCAGGCGAAGAAAGGCTTCCAGCAGGTGTTTCTCTTCCGAAAGGCAGAGTTCCAGATCTTCCGGCATGTCAATCTTAAAGTCTTTGTGCTCTTCCAGCGCAAGCTGCACCATTGCTCCCTCTTCTTTTTTGAGTTCCTTACGCAGACTGCTTTTCAGCGCAATAATGAAATCCCCCTCCCCCATGGGTACCATAGCCATCCCGGAGACCGCTACATTGTCGAGTTTTCCTTTTACCCGGTAACTTTTTTTACAATCTGCCTTGATCAGCTGGGCTGTATCCGCAGGGATCCTGACATAGGTCCAGCCCGTCTTTTCCCCCATTTTTTCAAAACGTTCTATTTCAGCTGTGAAGACTACCATTCCTGTAAAATCAATTCTTTGATAAATCTATGAGAAAGATAAAATATATGACCTAAGATATTAAAATCTGTCAGCATCTCTAGAATTTTTCTTCCACACCCAGACCAAACAGGGCAAAATCATATTTTACGGGATCTGAAGCATCAAATTTGCGCAGCCCTTCCGTGAGCTCTACGGCAGTACGCCAGTCCGTCTGTTTACGTGTAATCAGTCCCAATCTTCGTGACACCCTGTCCACATGGACATCGCAGGGACAAATCAGGTGTGCCGGCAGGATAGATTTCCAGATACCGAAGTCTACCCCATGTTCATCATCACGCACCATCCAGCGCAGGAACATGTTCAGGCGTTTGCAGGTGGACTTCTGAAGTGGGGAGGAGATATGTTTCACTGTGCGTCGTGGCGAATCGGGCAGGCTAAAGAAATAAGAGCGGAAATGGTTCAGTGCATTTTCTGCAGTGAAATTAATCTCGTCCTTAAAATAATCCGGCAGGAAGGCTGTTTCCAGACTGTCGTGCGAAGTATAATGCTGCCTGAAAAAAGACACAAAATACAGCAGGTCCGTATCATTGAAAGTGCGGTGTTTAAAATTCAGTAATCCTTTCAGGTCATCATCACTATGTTGCAGCATAAAATTATAGGGATCATTGTCCATCCTGCTGAACAGGTCTGTACATTTATTGATGATGGTTTTACGCTGTCCCCAAGCTAAAATTGCCGCAAAAAATGCGGCAATTTCGATATCCTGTTTCTTAGAAAAGCGATGTGGAATACATATGGGGTCATTGGTGATAAAGTCGGGCCTGTTATATTGCGCCACTTTAATGTCCAGAAAATCTTTTAATGCTAAAAATTCCAATCTGTTTAGTTTTATTGCCTGTTCTAAAATAAGAGTTGCAGTGAATGATCACTTAACGGAGTGCCTGTTCCAGGTCAGCCAGAAGATCTTCGATATCCTCTACCCCAACACTCAGGCGCAACAGGTTATCTGTTACCCCTACCTTTTCCCGTTCCTCTTTAGGAATAGAGCCATGGGTCATCGTTGTTGGATGGTTAATCAAGGATTCTACGCCTCCCAAAGATTCCGCAAGGGTAAATACCTTAAAAGAAGAAGCAATCCTGAAAGTTTCTGCCAAATCTGCTCCTTTTAAAGTAACAGATACCATACCGCCAAAACCACGCATCTGTTTTTTAGCAATATCATGGTTAGGGTGGTCTTCAAAACCAGGCCAGTAGATCTTATCGATCTTCGGATGGTTCTTCAGGTAATGGGCTACCTTTTCGCCATTTTCACAATGCGCTTTCATCCGCAGGTGCAGGGTTTTGATTCCTCTCAGGACAAGGAAAGCATCCTGAGGTCCCGGTGTAGCACCGCAGGCATTGTAGATAAACCATAGATTTTTGTACAATTCATCATCATTCAACAGCAATGCTCCCATTACCACATCGGAGTGGCCACCAATATATTTGGTGACAGAATGCATGACAATGTCAGCACCTGAATCAAGCGGATTTTGCAGGTAAGGTGAAGCAAAAGTATTGTCGACAGTCAGCAGAAGTCCTTTTTCTTTCGTGATTTTAGCGATCCCTTCAATGTCAACGATCTGCATTGTTGGGTTGGTAGGCGTTTCTATCCAGACCAGCTTCGTTTTCTCATTGAGATAAGGAAGAATATTTTCCGGTTTAGACAAATCCAGGAAATGGAACTTAATCCCATACTTCGCATATACTTTCGTAAAAATACGGTAAGAACCACCATACAGATCATTCCCGGTGATCACTTCATCACCGGGAATCAACAAACGCATCACCGCGTCGGTCGCGCCCATACCAGAAGAAAAGGCAAGGCCATGTTTTGCATTTTCCAGTGCAGCAAGGCATTTCTCGAGAGCCTGACGCGTTGGATTAGTACCTCTTGAATATTCAAACCCCTGATTTTCACCCGGAGATTTTTGTGCATATGTCGACGTTTGATAAATCGGGGTCATGACTGCTCCTGTTGATGGATCAGGCTCCTGTCCCGCATGTATAGCTTTGGTTGCAAATTTCATTTCTCTATTTTTTGAGCTTGGTCATCACCGTTCAGGATTAAAATAAAACCGTCCTGCGGACTGAATACTTATTTTAATCCTGTCGGGCTGGTACCTTCGCTAATTAAATTAATCCGGCTTAGTAAGCACGGGCAAATAAAACACGTTGGATAGATGGTTTACCGGAGTAAATACACACTCCATCTTCGAGTTTATTATCTAACGGAATACATCTGATGGTAGCCTTCGTTTCTTCTTTTATTTTTTGTTCAGTTTCCGGCGTACCATCCCAATGGGCAGAAATAAAGCCAGCTTTCGTATCCAGCAATTCTTTCAGTTCATCGTAGGAATTGGCTTCCGTGATATGTTCAGTGCGGTAATCTGCAGCTTTGGCATAGATGTTACGCTGAATATCTTCCAGCAGGTTAGAAATATAAATCTCCAGTCCTTCCTGCCCTACTGTACTTTTTTCCCTTGTATCCCTGCGTGCAATCTCTACGGTACGGTTTTCCATATCACGTCCGCCAATAGCAATACGCACAGGAACACCTTTCAATTCGTATTCTGCGAATTTGAATCCCGGACGCTGGGTATCACGGTCATCATATTTCACGGAGATGCCAAGGCGTTTTAACTTCAGCACCAGTTCATCGACAAAAGCGGTAATATTTTTCAGGTCTTCCTCTCCTTTATGGATAGGAACAATCACCACCTGTATAGGGGCTATTTTTGGTGGCAGGACTAAACCGGCATCATCACTGTGTGCCATGATCAGTGCACCGATCAGACGTGTGGAAACTCCCCATGAGGTAGCCCATACGTGTTCAATTTTACCTTCCTTATTGGTGAATTTCACATCAAATGCTTTGGCGAAATTCTGTCCGAGGAAATGTGAAGTTCCTGCCTGCAATGCTTTACCATCCTGCATCAAAGCCTCAATACAATAGGTATCCAGTGCCCCGGCAAAACGCTCATTGGCAGTCTTTCTTCCTTTAATTACCGGAAGTGCCATCCAGTCTTCTGCAAAATCTGCATAAACATTGAGCATTCTTTCTGTTTCCTCGATCGCTTCCTGTTGTGTGGCATGGGCAGTATGCCCTTCCTGCCATAAAAATTCTGCAGTACGCAGAAAAAGACGGGTACGCATTTCCCAGCGGACGACGTTTGCCCATTGGTTCACTAAAATAGGCAGGTCCCTGTAGGATTGAACCCATCCTTTATAGGTATTCCATATGATGGTTTCGGATGTTGGCCTTACGATTAATTCCTCTTCCAGTTTGGCTTCCGGATCGACAATGATGTTGCCTTCTCCGTCATTTTTCAGGCGATAATGTGTCACAACAGCACATTCTGTCGCAAATCCCTCTACGTGGGCAGCTTCCTTGGAGAAAAATGACTTTGGAATGAATAACGGAAAATAAGCATTACTGTGTCCTGTATCTTTGAATTTCTGATCTAAAACCGACTGCATTTTTTCCCAAATGGAATAGCCATAGGGCTTTATGACCATGCAACCCCTCACTGCGGAATGCTCAGCAAGATCTGCTTTTATAACAATGTCGTTATACCACTGGGAATAATCCTCGCTTTTACTTGTAATACCTTTGCTCATAACTGATTGGAACGTTTTTTGTGTTAAATAACTTGTATGATAGATCACAAATTTATAAATTTATCGCTACAATATTTGTTAAACACACAAAGAACTCACATATTATGAAACCTAACCATTTATTTACCAGCATGCTGGTAGTTACGGCAATCGCCGTTTCTTCCTGTTCTGTGCCTCAAATGGCCCAGCAATCGCGGAGTGATGATGACGTTTATGGCTCAACAGCGAGAGCCGTTGAATATACACGTCCTGTTCCTGTGGAATCATCGGAATACTATGATGATGCCGAGGACGACGGAGATTACTACGGTAGCAGTGACCTGTACGCAGACATGAGCTATTCCTCAAGAATTAACAGATTTTACTATGGCAGTCCGTTCAGGAACTATTATGATCCTTTTTATGGAGGCTATTCACCTTATTATTCCGGTTTAGGCTTTGGCATGGGCTGGGGCGGTTACGGTGGCTGGGGTTCAGGATTCGGCTGGGGTTCCGGTTGGGGCTTAGGACTTGGCTATGGCTGGGGCGGTTATGGCGGCTGGGGTTCAGGATTCGGCTGGGGCGGCTTTTATGATCCATTCTATTCTCCATGGGGATGGGGTGGTTATTATGGCGGACTCTGGGGCGGTGGCTTCTACGGAGGCGGCTGGGGCTGGGGCGGCGGTTTTTATGGCGGTCGTAGCAGATACAGTACTTACAGTCCAAGAACTGGCAGAGGTTTAGAGAACAATATCTATTCACGTGGTGGGTATAACGGTACAGGATCGAGAAGATACGATGCCAATGGAAACACAATATCCGGCCGCAGATCAGGCGTAAGCTCAAGGTCAGCTTCAGGTAACAGGACTTATGAGTCAACTGGCTCGAGAACAAGATCTGTTGGACAACAATCTTCAAGACCAAGCAGAGAAAGCTATACTCCTTCAAGAAGTGAAGGCAGGTCCTATTCACCTCCGGCAAGTTCTGGCAGATCTGGTGGCGGCTTTAGCGGCGGTGGCAGATCTGGTGGCGGTGGTCGCGGTGGCAGAAATTAATAATGTATCTAAAACACTAAATGAAAAAATTTATACAACTCCTGGTACTCGCTACAGTAGCGAGTACAGGTAATATTTATGCGCAGGCCATTGCTGGGGACGCATTACGCTTTTCCCGTACAGATTATGGTAGTTCCGCGCGTTTTAAAGGTTTAGGAAACGCACAAATCAGTTTAGGTGGAGATATCAGTTCCATTGGCGGTAACCCGGCCGGACTTGGTATGTTTACCCGTTCAGAGTTCAGTATCACTCCTGAATTTAATGGCGTTCAGTCCAATGCTTCTTACCTTGGTCAAAATACAAAAACTACTAAAAACCGCTTAAACCTGAATCAGGCAGCAGCAGTATGGTACAACCCTATTGTTAAAGCCAAAGGATCGGATTTAAATACCGGTTTAATTAGCTTTGTTGGAGGAATAGGATACAATAGAAATAATGATTTCAGTGGAGAGTTTAATTATAATGGTGTGAACCAAAATAACTCTTTCGCCGATGACCTTGCACAACGCGCGAACGGTTATTCTCCGGCGAATCTTCCCGGTGTGCTCAATATGGCGCATAATAGCTTTCTGATTGATCAGCTGACAGGTCAGACACAATACGCACCTGCGACCAGTTTACCAAATACACAGAACAGTAGCGATCTGAGATCAGGATCAACATCCGAATTGAATTTCTCTGGTGCCTTGAATTTCTCTAACAAATTTTATCTGGGAGGTAGCATTGGTTTTGTTAGCGTTCGCTATCAGAATGATCGTCTTTACAGAGAATCAGGTTCTATCATTGATCCGGGTACTGCACAGAATCCGACCGAGGACAACCCGCAATTGGGCAGGGATTATGACCTGGCGTACAGATCCAGTCAGAATACAGATGGTGCCGGTATCAATGCTAAATTGGGTTTAATCTATAAACCTGTCAATGAAGTCAGAATTGGAGCTACTTTCCAATCGCCTACATGGATGCATTTTGAAGAGACTTTCGATGAAGTACTTGATGCTAACTTTTCACAAAACGGAAACCTGATGGAATCTGTTCGTAATGATATAGATTATACCGATTTCAACTATAACCTGCGTACACCTTATAAAGGTTCCGTAGGTGCAAGTGTGATCTTAGGCCAGAATGCATTGATTTCTGCGGACGTGGATTATGTCGATTATGGTTCGACCAGATTATCTGTGAGTGATGGTTTCCGTGATATCATTAATGACAATAACGCTTATATTAAACAAAACTATACCAGTGCCATCAACTACAGAGTCGGTGCGGAATATAAAATAGATAAATTTACCGTTAGAGGTGGTTATGGCGTAAACGGTACTCCTTACAAATTTGATGATGACAACCTTTCTCAGATTAAATATTATTCAGGTGGTATAGGATACAGGGTAAGCCAATATTATGTTGACCTTGCCTACCAGCGTCAGGAAACACACAATACTTTTAGCCCATATGAACTGGATAATGCTGATGAGATTCCACAGGCAGCAGTGAAAGTGGCAAGAAATAATGTATTTTTAACTGTAGGTATAAGATTCTAAATAGAATTCCACACAAAATATTTAAGAGGCTGTATCATAAATCATGATCAGCCTCTTTTTTTATTTATAGCTTCTGTCTCTGCTTATTTTTTATAACATTTTTTCGCAGCACTATTGACACAATTATTTGATTTTCATATATTTAATGTATTAAAACACACTAGATATGGCAATCAGAGAACCCGTATTTAAGCCCTATAACCAACAGCAGATTCTTGCCATTCCGCCCACTCTTGATGAATTAATTCCTGATTCCCATCCTGTTAGAGTTGTAAATGAGGTGATTAATAAGATTAGTATAGAACCTCTTCTAAAAGCCTACCACATTAAAGGCAGTTCCAGCTATCATCCCCAACTTTTGCTTAAAGTTCTGGTTTATGGTTATCTCACCAATATCTATTCGAGCCGTAAGCTGGCTGCCGCTTGCCGTGAAAGCATCTACTTTATGTGGCTGAGCTCCATGAGCTACCCAGATCACAATACCATCAACCGTTTCCGGGGTGTACGCCTGAAACATGCCCTTCGCAGTGTATTTGAGGATGTGGTAAAACTACTTGCCGCTGAAGGCTTATTAAGTATTGAGGAAATCAATACCGACGGGACTAAGATCGAAGCCAGTGCCAACAAGTACACTTTTGTCTGGAAGAAATCCATTCAGACCAATAAGGAAAAAATGAAAAAGCAGCTGACCCACATTTGGGAATATGCGCAACAGGTGGCCAGTGATGAAGACAAGATGCCTGAGCCGCCTGATTTTAAACAGATTGATAGTGAGAAGGTAAAGCAAGCTGTAGAGCAGCTGAATGAAAAGCTTGCCGGGCAGAAAGATATAGACAAGAAAGTGAAGGATAAGCTAAAGTATGTAACTAAAAATTATCCGCAGAATATAGCCAGATATGAAGCTCAGGAGGCTATTTTGGGCGAGAGAAACAGTTATAGTAAGACAGATACAGATGCTACTTTCATGCGGATGAAAGAAGACCACATGAAAAACGGACAGCTGAAGCCCGGCTATAATGTACAGATATCTACCTCTAACCAGTTTATCGTCAATTACACGATACATCCCAACCCAACCGACACGACTACCCTGAAGATCCACCTGGAACAACACGTAAGCAGCTTTGGAAAAGCACCAAAGAAACTTACAGCAGATGCAGGCTATGGTTCTGAGGAAAACTACCAACTGCTGGAAGATCAGAAAGTTGAGGCTTTTGTGAAATATGGCATGTTCGATAAACAGCAGAAGGGTAAGTACAACAGCAAATCTCCTTTTGGGGCAGACAAACTTTTTTATAACCAGCAGCAGGATTGTTATATCTGCCCAATGGGCCAGCAAATGCTCTCAATCGGGTCTTACACAAAAAAGACGACAACAGGCTTTAAGCAAACCCTTAAAAGATACCAGGCAAGGAATTGTGAAAACTGTCCTATGAGAGCAGTTTGCCATAAATCAAAAGAGAACCGCATCATTGAAATCAATGAAAACCTGAACAGGCTTAAGCAAAACGCATTCGAAAAGCTGAACAGCGAAGAAGGAATACAGCGGCGAAAGAAACGATGTTATGATGTAGAACCTGTCTTCGGAAATATCAAACAGAACCACGGGTTCCGCCGCTTTAGGCTCCGTGGAAAGGAAAAAGTGGCCATCGAATGGGGCTTACTCGCAATTGCACAAAATATCAGAAAAAAAGCAGCCTAAAAGAGCTGTTTCATTGACCTTTTTCAAAATCAGATGACTAAAATGCAAATGAACGCGTTGGTGTCCAGAGATGGTACAAAACTTACCCATCATAAAAAAAGGCTGCATCATCTAATTTGATACAGCCTCTTTTTTATGTATTCTCTTTCCTGGATTTGTCAGTAACAAGAATCAGGGTTTCTCTTCAGATTATTGTTCTCACCCGGTTAGTGGTACCTAATTAATCTTCTGGAAAAACACAAGTAAACTCCAGCTGTTGCCATTATAAATTAAACCTTTTCAAATTCTGCTCTACCTGTTTATCCATGATCAGTTCCGGCGCATGGTGTGGTTTTTTCCTGGCATCAATAATTAATGGCCCCCTGCATCCCCAGTGTTTATCTTTTATGAAAGCATCAATCCCACTAATATCCGTTGCGGGATTGCTTCTCGTGAAAGTCACCCATACGAAGTTATTGATGTTTTCAGCTGTAAAAGCTGCATCATCACACCAAACCATCAGGGCAATCCCTTCAAGGGACTGACTTTTCAGGTGCTGGTCAAACAGTTCAATTTCCTGTCCCGCAGCAGCTGCGCTGACATAGGCTGGAGCAGTAATGGCCATTACCCCCGGCATCACCATTGCACAGGCAGTGAAAGGTTCAGGAAGCGTAAAACCGACTGGTATTTCCGCACGAAGTTCTCTCTGTACCTCTCCGGCGGCGGCAAACACCACTTTAGATCCGCTATTCAATCCTTCACCACTATAATCAAGGGTATCTATGGTGGTCTGCGTATGGAAATGCAGGTCTCTCGTTAAATCTATGCGCGACAGGATATGCTGTAAAAATATTCCAATATCATGGGTATCCAGCTGTTCATTGTCTTCACGTGCAGCAATAAACAGGTATTTGGCCAGACTCAACTGGTTTTTGCCCAGGATATGGTTGGCTATGGTTAAGATTTCCTGTGGCCTGCGGCCCTTCAGGTATGGGGTGTATCTTTCACTGCCTATGGCAAAAAGCAAAGGGTGTACACCTGCGGCATCCACAGCATTTACCTCTTTTAAACCATGAATTTCCTTCGGCAAGGCTGATCCGGTAATTTCATGAATCAGTGCCCCAAAACTGGTATCTTCCTGCGGGGGGCGCCCCACTACCGTAAACGACCAGATGGCATCCTCACGATGATAGACATGATGAACTTTCATCAAAGGAAATGGATGTGTCAGGCTGTAATAACCTAAATGATCTCCAAATGGGCCTTCAGGTTTTGTTTCATGTGGATATACCGTTCCCGTAATGATAAAATCTGCATCGGCAGACATGCAAAAACCTTCCTCATCATAAAAATACCTGAACCGGCGATTTCCCAATGCACCTGCAAAAGTCATTTCAGATAGCCCTTCAGGTAAAGGCATCACCGCAGCCAGGGGATGTGATGGAGGCCCACCAACGAAGATGCTCACCTTTAAAGGTAAGCCCTTTGCATTGGCTTTCGACTGATGAATTCCGATGCCGCGGTGAATCTGGTAGTGCAGCCCTATTTCCTTATCTTTAATATAATCGTTACCCGCCAATTGAATCCTGTACATGCCAAGGTTGGCATTCATGATCCCCGGCTTGTCGGCATCTTCAGTATACACCTGTGGCATGGTCACGAAAGGCCCGCCGTCCATAGGCCAGTTGACAATCTGGGGCAACTGGCTGATGGTTGTTTTCCTGAAAACAGATTTGAACAAACTTTGCTTCATGGGCAAAGCAGACAATGCGGTGAGTCCTGCGCCGGCATAACCCAAGGGGTTCTTCATGGCTTTAACAGGATCAGACCTTAAAGAGACCAGTTTCTCTACATTCGGCAGACTGTCACGAAACATGAACTTTGATCTTTCCAATGTTCCGAATAGATTGGATACCGCAGGAAAAGGACTGCCTTTAACATTCTCAAAAAACAATGCAGGTCCCTTTTGTTCATATACCTTTAAATGTATAGCGGCCATCTCCAGGTAAGGATCAACCTCTTCTTTAATGCGCAATAAATGACCGTGTGCCTCTAAATCGGCCACACATTCGGCTAAACTTTTATATCCCATGAGCACCAAAGGTAGTCAGAATTCTGATTTTTACTTTGTCTTTAAACACAAAAAACCGTGTCCAAGGGCACGGTTTTTACATTCCAAAAGGAAATTCCTCTTATTTCTTCCCTGCGAATGAACGTAACATCCAGGTATTTTTTTCTTTGAACTGCATAAATCTGTTCACCATGTCATTCGTACCATCATCACCTGCATCAGCAGATGCTTCCAACAGCTCACGTTCCAACTGGATCAGGTGGGCCATGTCTCCAAGAATAGCATCTACCATCGCCAGATCCTGTAAACCAATGGTATTGATCTCCTTAATTCCAGATTCTGCAATATAATCTTCGAAACGGCTATGCGGTGGTTTACCCAATGTAAGTACACGCTCAGCAATTTCATCAATTTTCAGTTGTGCATTGGTATACAACTCTTCGAATTTAACATGTAAAGTGAAAAAATTCTGCCCTTTGATATTCCAGTGGCATCCCCTTAATTTCTGATAATGAATATGGTAATTTGCGAGATAATCATTCAGCAAATCGACAACAGGTTTCACTTCTTTTTCAACTAAACTAATTTCTTTTGCATCCATTATATTTTCGTATTTTATTTTAAAATTTTAATCTGTACTTACATAACAAATATACTTCATGATTGGTTTTTAAAAAAGATGTACTGACATAATAGAGCCATATAATTGTCGTTTATTATTCAAAATTGAGCCTCTTATTTATTATTCGTATTATTGCGCCATCAAAATCAAAACACAATTAATGCAGAAATATTATATCCTGGTAATATTAGCCATTTCCCTGAATTTATCTACCGCCAAAGCAGATCATTTAAGAGATTCAATTGGCGTTGAAAATTTAAATGGCAAGAAGCTGATCTTACATAAAATTGATGCTAAAGAGACTTATTACTCCCTTGGAAGGCGTTATGGTGTGAGTCCGAAAGACATCATGGCCTTTAATGACAATAAGTATTTGCAGATTGGTGTCTTAATCAAAGTGCCAACACAAATTCCTTTTGCAGGAACGACCAATGTAAAACCGAATGCCGGAACAGTAAATACTCCTCCGGCTGGTACAGTGAATAACACTCCTGCTGTTTCAGCCGATGGAAATGTAACCATCATTGAACACAGTGTACAGCGGAAAGAGAACCTGAATATGCTGGCGGAGAAATACGGAACTACTGTAAACGAGATTAAACAGCTGAATAACCTGAGAACAATTAACCTTCAGATTGGACAGGTATTGAAAATTCCTTCAAAAACCGGGAATGCAGAAGAAGGTACGGCGCCGGATACAACGGTAACGGCCCAGACTCCTCCTCCTTCCAACGGCACCTATTCCCCTGTTCAGATCCCTGAACAATACAGGAAACAAAAAGGGGTTAAAAAACCGGATACGCCACCTGTAAAAGAAGAAAATCAGGAAGAGTTTCTGAGCCATATTGTTGCTTCCAATGAAACGATGTATTCCATCGCTACGAAATACAACCTGACGATGGACCAGCTGAAAGCTAAAAATAACCTTTCCGGCAATTCCTTGTATGTGGGACAAAAGTTATTGATCAGGGGACAATACCCGGAACTGGATTTAAAAGGGGATGATGATGATGACAATGAACCTGATTCCCTGGGATCTGTTAAAAACCCAAAGCTGAGACTGCCTCCAAGCCGCTACGGACTGAGCCAGCTTGATGAAAAAGGTACTGCAACATGGATCACTGATCCTGACCTTGATCCCTCCAAAATGCTTGTACTGCACCGTACAGCTCCTGTAGGCACGATCATGAAGATCACAAACCCGATGACCAACAGGTCGACCTTTGCAAAGGTGATCGGTAAATTCACTGAAAATGCATCGACAAAAGATGTGATCATTGTCATGACGAAAGCCGTGGCAGATGCCTTAGGCGCACTGGATAAAAGATTTTTTTGTAATTTAACGTACAGCGGACAAGCGAATGAAGAACAATAAGCCATATATAATTGGGGTTGCGGGTGGTAGTGGTTCAGGAAAGACTTTTTTCCTCAAATGTTTTCTTCATCATTTTACGGCTAATGAAGTTTGTCTGATCTCTCAGGACGATTATTACCGTCCTAAAGAAACACAAAAAATAGATGAGAACGGCTGGATAAATTTTGATCTGCCTGAAGGTATCAATGATGAGAAGCTGCTGGAAGATTTAAAACTGCTGATTGATGGTGGTTCAATCGAAAAAAAAGAATATACCTTCAATACCGATGAAGAAAATGCACGTTTATTAAACATTTCAACTGCGCCTATTATTATTGTGGAAGGCCTGTTTGTTTTCCACTATCCTGAAATAGCAGCGCTGTTTGACCTGAAGATTTTCATGGATGCGGATGAGGAAATCACGCTCAACCGCAGAATATCCAGGGATGAAATAGAACGTGGTTATACCCGTGATATGGTGATGTATCAATGGGTAAACCACGTAATGCCTGCCTACAAACAATACCTGCTTCCTTATAAAGATTCCTGCCAGAAGGTCATCATGAACAACAGACATGTTGCCGATGATATTATCATGATCTCTAAAGAGATTTCTGACGAATTAAAGGAGACTGCACTGGCCAGATAAGGCTTAATTTAAATCCATTTCTTTAACATCAGCCTCAGCGAATAATTTCCCTGAGGTTGACTGTTTAATAAAATCTACGCTGACCCCGGGAGCACGTTCGATTAACCTGAAACCACCTTCCGGCAATACATCCAGTACGGCGAGTTCAGTCACAATTTTCTTTATACACTTCAGCCCGGTCAGCGGTAAGGTACATTCCGGCAGTAACTTGCTCTCCCCCGCTTTGTTGATGTGCTGCATGGCCACAATGATATTCTTTGCCGAAGCTACCAGGTCCATTGCCCCACCCATTCCTTTAACCATCTTACCGGGAATCTTCCAGTTGGCAATGTCTCCATTTTCGGAAACTTCCATTGCCCCCAGGATAGTCAGGTCAATTTTCTGGCTCCTGATCATGCCGAAACTCATGGCCGAATCAAATATGGAAGATCCGGGTAAAGTCGTGATGGTCTGTTTTCCGGCATTGATCAGGTCGGGATCTTCTTCTCCTTCAAAAGGAAAAGGCCCCATTCCCAGTAGGCCATTTTCCGACTGCAGGACTACGTTAATCCCCTTAGGGATATAATTAGCCACCAATGTGGGTATCCCTATGCCCAGATTGACATAGTAACCATCTTTTATTTCTTTCGCGATACGTTTCGCTATTGCATTTTTATCTAACATGGGGTATTGATTTTTGTAGGGCGCTGACAGTGGTAGAATGATAACATCGACTGTAGCGCATAAATTGCCAAATGATTAATTGCGGGGTCTTACGGTGCGTTGTTCTACCCGCTTTTCGTAGTCCTTCCCCTGGAAAATCCGGTGCACATATACCCCAGGTGTATGGATATGGTCAGGATCCAGTGTTCCGGCCTCTACCAGCTCCTCTACCTCCGCAATAGTGACCTTCCCTGCCATGGCCATCAGCGGATTGAAATTGCGGCTGGTGGAGCGGAAAATAAGGTTTCCTGCAGTATCCCCTTTCCAGGCTTTCACCAGGGCGAAATCTGCATCAAAGGCATATTCCATGAGGTAATCCTTCCCATTAAAATTTCGTACTTCTTTTCCTTCAGCTACTTCGGTACCTACCCCTGCAGGGGTAAAAATTGCTGGCATACCATAACCGGCAGCCATACAGCGCGTGGCCAGTGTGCCCTGTGGAATCAGGTCTACTTCCAGTTCGCCGCTAAGCAACTGCCGCTCAAATTCAGCATTTTCACCTACATAAGAAGAAATCATTTTTTTTACCTGCCTGGTTTTCAGCAGTAATCCGATGCCAAAATCGTCCACCCCGGCATTATTGGAAATGCAGGTCAGCTGCTTTACTCCTTTTTTTACCAATGCGGCAATACAATTTTCGGGTATGCCACAAAGGCCAAACCCACCGAGCATGATTGTGCTGCCATCTTCGATGTCACGGATAGCCGTATAGGCATCCGATACTTGTTTGTTGATCATTATATTTGGTTTGGGGGCTAAATTATAGAATTATTTAGAGATTCAGCTAATTTTATAAATATAGCCCCCGGAGGCCACTACAGGAAGGATATCAATTGAAATAGACATAGGTGATCCCATCACCTCCCCTATCCGCATGTTCATCTTCTACCCTGTTTACTTCGCGGTATTTCCTGAGGTATTCCCGGATGAGTTTCCTCAGGATCCCATCGCCTTTCCCATGGATCAGCTTTACAAATGGAAAACCAAGCATGATCGATTTGTCCATATATTTCTCTACTTCCTGAATCGCATTTTCGCCACGCATTCCACGCAAATCCAGTTCCGCAGTAAAACTTCCTATCGCATCAGATATCCGTCCGGAGAAAGAATTGCTTTGCACTACCTTTTTTGCCTGTTTGTTGCTGATCTTTTGCACCCGGTTTTTCTTGACCACAGACCGCAGGTCGCCCAAAGCCAGGACCAGGTTATCCCTGTTAATTTCGAGCACGACACCTGTGGTTTCACTGTTTAACAGCTGAACCCAGTCGCCCACCTCAATAGCCGTAGTCAGTGGTACAGGTTTCTCCGGTTTCTTTTCCTCTTTGACCTGGTGCTGAACCAATTCCTTCTGCAGATTCTGCCTCAATTCTTTGGTCGCAACCTTATCGGCCTGATTTTCCTTGATCCCTGCAATCGTATTCTCTACCAGCTTGTTTGCATTTTTAATAATGGTCTGCGCTTCCAGCTTTGCCTCTTTGATCAGCGTCTTCCTGTTTTCTTCCAGGAATAACTTCAGCTTCTCATTCTCGGCCACCAGATTTTTCACCTTATTCTGCTGGTTGGACAGGTTGACTTTCGTATCGTAGATCTGCTTTTTTTCCCTTTCCAGGTCGACCAGCAGGCTATCAATCCTGTTTTGGTTGGTACCTGTTTTTTCACGGGCAAGGATCAATACCTCTTTCTGTAAACCAATATTCTGCGCAATCTCAAAAGCATAGGAACTTCCGGGTTTCCCGATTTCCAGTACATAGAGCGGCTTCATCTCATGGTTATCAAATAACATCGAGGCATTTTCCAGTCCCGGTGTATTTCCTGCAAATAATTTAAGATTCGAATAGTGGGTGGTAATCACCCCGCGTACTTTCTTATTATTCAGGACTTCAAGGACTGCTTCTGCCATAGGCCCGCCGAATTGAGGGTCGGTACCTGTACCAAACTCATCAATCATTACCAGGGTTTTTGGTGTGGCATGCGCCACAAAATGCCTCATCTTCTTTAAATGGGCACTGTAGGTACTTAAATCACTTTCGATAGACTGATCATCGCCAATATCCGCAAAGATATTATCGAAGATCCCCACCTCACTGGACTCATGCACAGGAATAAGCAATCCCGTTTGCAGCATCAGCTGCAGCAGTCCGACGGTTTTCATACAAACCGACTTCCCTCCTGCATTGGGACCGGAAACCAGTACCACCCTTAAGTTTTCATTCATATGAATGTTCAGCGGCACCACCGTTTTCCTGTCTTCTTTAAACGACAGGAACAAGAGCGGATGCCTGGCATTCACCAGCTTTATTCTTGGCTCTGCCACAAGGACAGGCATATCAGCTTCAACTTCTATGGCAAACAAGGCTTTGGCCCTCACAAAATCAAGTTTGGTAAGGAAACCATGGTAAGACAACAGCAGCGGACCAAAAGGCCGCAAATCGTCCGTTAAGGCGATTAATATCCTGATGATCTCCCTTCTCTTGTCAAACTCCAGGTCCCGGATCTTATTGTTTAAGGTGAATACCACTTCCGGCTCCATGTACACCGTTTGTCCGCTGGCAGACTCATCATGAATAAACCCTTTTAACTTGCGTTTGTTTTCCGCAAGAATAGGGATACAGATACGGCCATCCCGTATGGTCAGACTTCCATCAGCAACCCAGTTGCTGGCCACAGCCTGTTTGTAGATCACATCCATGCGTTTGCGCACTTCCTGTTCACCTTTGGCAATATCGCCTATAATTTCCTGTAGTTTCAGGGAAGCATTGGGTTTAATTTTCCCCTTTGCATCCAGAACTGTCTCTATTTTTTTAAGGATATTCTTTTCTACGGGAAGGTGCTCAAAAAGTGCTTCCAGGTTGGGATAAATATCTTTCCGCTCATCAAAAAAACGAATCACTGAAAAAACCGTCTGCAGGGAAAGATAGATCTGGAAGACTTCTTCCTCCATCAGGTAGCTGCCCTCCACCCGTATCTTTTCGGCCAGGGTTTTAATATCAAAAAAAGCACTGATCTGCAATGGTTCCTGGTTCTCCAGGATATTTTTGAATTCTTTGGTTTGTCTTAAAAACTTATTGATCTGGTCATACTTATTCATGACCTGCATTTTGCCTACCATATATTGTCCCATGGGACTCAGGCAATGCTTATAGATCAGTTGCCTGACTTCATTGAAGCCAAGTCTATCTAAACAATTATCGGGATATATCATTCTTATTTAATCTCTACAGCGGTTTTCTCGCTTTTAAACTTCCGGGCATCAATTGCTTTTTTCGGATTCATTACCTTCTTGCGGTTGATTGCCTTTTTGAGGCTGTCTCTTTTATTCTTTATGGTATTAATTTTTTTCAGGCTGTCTGTTTTCCGCTTCTTCAGGCTATCCGCTTTGGCTTTTTTCAGCTCAGCAGGCCGTTGAAGCAAAGCATTCACTTTGGCCAGGCTATCTTTCGTTTTCTTGGCAGCGCGATCCCTCTTACCTGTTTCAAGCTTCGCTTTCTTCTCCGCTATTTTATCCAGGCTATCCTTTGATTTCTTCAGGCTTACCGTTACCTTATTGTAAATGCTCCCCAATACATCGGGATGTGCATAGTAGTAGTCCATACTGCTATTGTACTTAGCCGAATCTATGCCAAACTTCCTGTACACCCCTTTATAATAAGAAGCGGCTACGATTTTAGCCGAATCTTGTCGCGGTATAGTCCCAATATATCCATCTGTGACATGGATATCATATAATACTGCTGCCATTTTATCCGGCTGAATGATATCTCCCGGTATTTTAGATTTGCATCCGGCGAGAACTATACACAGCAATCCTATGCAACATAATTTTTTCATTGTGCGTAAAACATTATTTTTTCTTAGCAAATTGAGCTAAGGTTGTTAATTTTACCAAAAATACTGATAAATGAGCATAGCGGACAACTTATTGAAATATAAAAAGGAATTAGAGGGTGAAAATGTAGAACTGATTGCGGTATCAAAATACAATGATGCAGCTGCAATTCTGGAAGCTTATGCTGCCGGACAACGCATTTTCGGGGAAAATATAGTTCAGGAATTGGTCGAAAAACAAGCTGCACTGCCACAGGACATTCAATGGCACCTGATTGGCCACCTGCAAACGAATAAGGTGAAATACATCGCCCCATTTATCTCCCTCGTACAATCTGTTGACAGCCTGAAATTGCTGGCAGAGATCGATAAACATGCAGCAAAAAATAAAAGGGTGATTGACTGCCTTCTTCAGATTTATATTGCTGATGAAGAAACAAAATTCGGACTCGATCATGCGGAAGCTATTGAACTGCTGAGGTCTGAAGAATACCTGGCCATGAAAAATATCCGCATCACTGGTCTGATGGGAATAGCCAGTAACCATGCAGAAGAAAAGCAAACCAAAGATGAATTTCAGGAGCTGAAGTCTCTTTTTGATGGAATTAAAGTGAGTTTCTTCAGAAAGGAAGACTCTTTTAAAGAATTATCGATGGGGATGTCTGGCGACTATAAACTGGCTATTGAAGAAGGAAGCACCATGATCAGGGTTGGCAGCAACATCTTTGGCGCCAGAAAAATTAAACACTACAAGGCCTGATAAGGGAATTGGCCTGAAATAAAATTGATCAGATGGATATTGAATTGAGATTTGCCGTAAAGGAAGATTGCCCCCGCCTATTAGAGCTCATACATGAACTTGCTGTTTATGAAAAGCTGCCCGATGAAGTTACGGTCACACTTGAAGAGTTCAGCGATGCAGGATTCGGGGAAACACCCGTATGGAAAGCTTTTGTTGCGGAAAATGGAACAGAGATTGTAGGTTTTGCACTTTATTACACCAGATACTCTACCTGGAAAGGTTGCCGGTTGTATCTGGAGGACTTCCTGGTCACCGAAAGCGAAAGAGGAAAAGGAATTGGAAAGCTCCTTTTTGAGCGGGTGATGAAAGAAGCAAAGGATAAAAATTATAATGGGATGAACTGGCAGGTATTAGACTGGAACAGTCCTGCAATTGATTTTTACCATAAATATGCAGCAGAAATTGAGTCAGGCTGGCTAAATGCCTCCTTTAGTAAAGAACAAATTCAGCAATCATGAAAAAAATAGCCGCATTGATACTTGTTACCGGACTATATGCTTGTAACAGTGAGAAAAAAACGGACAAAGTGGTCGATTCTGCTCAGTCTGCAGTCACACAAATCCCGGACTCCTTAACGTACAGCTATGATTCTGTGAAAGTATATGGCAATCCGAAAGTCTCTAAAAATGAACTGGTCACGGATACTGCCAAGGCAGTTATTGTGTATCCTGTATTTTCAGATGCGGCAGTGAATAAATTTATAGAAGACCGGGTAACCGGCATGTCTGGTCAACAGGGCCTGTATAAAACTTATAAGGATGTTGCAACCGGATTTATCAAGGAATTTAATGCCTACCAGGCGAAGAATGCCGATGCCGGACAATCCTGGTTTGAGGATATAGACCTGAAGGTTACAGCAAATCATCCCAGCTACCTCTCTATCCTCTTTACCTATGTTGATTATAAAGGTGGTGCACATCCGAATACCCTGTTCACCTATCTCAACTACAATCCAAAGACCTATCAGACCATAACCCTTGATTCCCTGATTACCAGTGATGGAATGCCTAAACTGAGGGCTGTTGCAGAGCAGATCTTTAGAAAAAATGAAAAACTCGCACCTAAAGCCAGCCTATCTGAAGGTTATTTCTTCGCTGAAGGTGTTTTTTCACTGGCAGAGACCTTCACTGTCACTAAAGAAGGCTTAAAGTTTCTTTATAACCCCTATGAGATCAAACCTTATGCATCGGGTACAACCGAACTGATTGTTCCATTTGCAGATCTCAAAGACATTCTAAAACCCAGTTCTATCTTAGTCAACTTTAAATAAATTATGGAAGTATATAAATTTGGAGGTGCTTCTGTGAGCAATGCCAATGCAGTAAAAAATTTGGTAAGCATCATCCAAAACACACACAAAAACAACCTGCTTATTGTGATTTCAGCAATGGGCAAAATGACCAATAAACTCGAAGAGCTGACCAATGCCTATATTTTCGGACAGGATAATACCTACGATTTACTGGAAGAAATTAAAGCCTACCATTTTATCATCCTAAATGAGTTATTTGACGACCATAGTCACCCGGTATTTAATGATATTGCCAATACCTTTGTGGAGATTGAATGGTTACTGGATGAAGAGCCAAATGATGCCCCTGATTACATTTATGACCAGATAGTTTCCATTGGGGAGATCCTCTCTACCAAAATCGTTGCAGCGTACCTGAATAAGGAGGGAATTTCATCCACCTGGGTAGATGCGAGAAATTTCATCAAAACAGACAATTCGTATAAAGAAGGAAAAGTAGACTGGAAAAAAACAGCGGTGGAAATAGAGAAACACCTTGTGCCCCTGCTGGAGAAATCTATTGCCATCACCCAGGGCTTTATTGGCAGTACGAGTGAGAATTTCACCACGACCCTTGGGAGGGAAGGATCAGATTATTCAGCAGCCATTTTCTCTTCCTGCCTGGATGCCGCTGCACTGACCATATGGAAAGATGTGCCCGGAGTGTTAAACGCAGACCCAAAATGGTTTGCCAAAACGGAACGTATTCCGCAGCTTTCCTACCATGATGCAATTGAACTGACCTATTATGGTGCGACAGTCATACATCCTAAAACCATAAAACCACTGCAAAACAAGAATATCCCTTTGTATGTCCGCTCTTTCCTAGATCCTGCAGGTGAAGGTACCGTGATCAACAATGGCAACAATCCCCTTCCTGTAGCCTCCTTCATTTTTAAAGTGAACCAGGTATTGATTTCCATTTTCCCGAAGGACTTTTCTTTTATCATTGAAGAGAATTTAAGCGATATCTTCAGCTTGTTCCATAAACACAAGGTAAAAGTAAACACGATGCTGAATTCTGCGATCAGCTTTTCTGTGAGCGTGGATAACGATACAGAAAAGATCAAAAACCTGATTGAAGATTTATCCATTCTGTACAAGGTAAAATATAACAATGGCCTGGAATTGGTAACGATACGGTATTATAACCAGGAAACAATTGAAAGGGTTACGGTGGACAAAGATATCCTGCTGGAAGTAAAGAGCCGCCATACCTGCCAGATCGTCATGAAAGATAAAGGAAACATTGAATAAAGAAATTTTAGATAAAACCGTTCAGGAATATATCTGTGCACACTTAAATGCCGATGTACATCAGGTTGCTATGGCTAAAAGTCCATTTGCAGGTATAACCGGCCCGGAACTGTCCAACCAGATCGCAGCGAAAAAAAAATGCATTAAAAAGCTACCGGTCTGGTTTAATACCGCAAATATCTATTATCCACCATTGCTCTCTGTAGAACAATGTTCTTCAGAAGTTACGGCTGCCTATAAAGCGGGACTGGCAACCGGAGATTCATTGATTGATCTTACCGGGGGATACGGGGTGGACAGCTATTATTTCTCCAAGACCAATACGGCAGTCACCCATTGTGAAATCAATGCAGAATTATCTGGCATAGCCCGTTATAATTCCACATTGCTGGACCAGGACAATACCAGGTTTTTAGCCGTTGATGGGATCAGGTTCCTGAAGGACTCCGCAGCGACTTACCAAACCATCTATATCGATCCTGCCCGCAGAAGCAGTGCTGGTAAAGTTTTTATGTTGAAGGACTGTACGCCGGACGTAATAGAGAATTTAGATTTGCTGCTCTCCAAATCGGCACGTGTAATGATTAAAACAGCCCCATTACTAGACCTGAGTGCAGGTTTAAGAGAGTTGAGGTGTGTAGAAGAAATCCATATCGTCAGTGTAAAAAACGAATGCAAAGAATTGATCTGGATTTTAAAAGAAGGATACGATGGAAAAGTCAGGATTACCAGTACAACACTGAATACTGAAGAAAAACACTTCTCTTTTTTAAGAGGCGAAGAAGTCTCCGCTATTCCCTATGGATCACCTGTACTTGGCCATTTTCTATACGAACCTGATGTAGCCTTATTAAAAAGCGGTGCTTTTGAACTGATAGCCGAAACTTATGGACTGCATAAACTGGACCATCAAACCCAGCTTTATGTCTCCAGTGAAATCAATACGGCCTTTCCAGGCAGGATATTCCGAATTGAGCAGCTTTTATCCTCAGCAGATCTAAAGAAAGACAGGACCCTTGTTGGGAATGTGATTGTGCGAAATTATCCGGCAGAAGCTGCTGGGCTCGTGAAAAAGTTTAAGATAAAACCAGATGATAAACTCTTTATGGTGTTTACCCAGACTAAGGGAATGGGAAAAATGGTGATAAAAGGCACGATTATCCAGCACTACTAAGCAGCCTTTCAACCGATATTCTCCTGCGGCATAGTATGATGATCTAGCAGGAACACTTTCAATCTATCAAGAATACCCTCTGTTGCCCGTTCTGATTCTTAATTTTTTAAGCAAAACAGTAGAAGAATTGAAGCCCTCCAGAATCAGGAAGGCTTCAATAGTTGTTGCGTAAAGAGCTAGACTTTCCTTACTTTAACAGCTTGCAGGCCTTTTTTACCTTCAGCTATTTCAAATTCGACGTTATCATTTTCCTGAATGCTGTCTATACCCCCTAAAACATCCTTGAAGTGGACAAAAATATCTTTGTTTCCTTCATAAATAATAAAACCATACCCTTTTTGTGTATTAAACCATTTTACTTTCCCGGTATTCATAAAATTTCAATGTATAAATTAATATTTCCTCTAAGTTTTCAACTATATCAAACTTAAATAAAAACAATAAGTTTTTAAAATTATTTATTAGGTTGGGGAGTGGTTCTTAAGTAAGGTTTAATAATTTTATGGCCTTTGGGAAATTTGTCCGCTATATCTTCAGTCTTAATGCTGTTCATCACCACAACATCCTCCCCGTCATTCCAGTCTGCCGGTGTAGCTACGCTATATTTAGCCGTCAGCTGCAGGGAATCAATCACCCTTAGCACCTCATTGAAATTCCTTCCGGTTGAGGCAGGATAAGTAAGCATTAATTTTACTTTCTTATCGGGCGAAATGATAAACAATGAACGTACGGTAAGCGTTTCTGAAGCATTTGGATGTATCATATCATACAAATCAGCAACCTTCTTATCCTCATCTGCAATGATAGGGAACTCTACAGTCGTCTGTTGAGTTTCATTGATATCATTGATCCATCCGTGGTGTGACTCCACTGAATCTACGCTTAAAGCAATGACTTTAACATCTCTTTTCTCGAATTCAGCCTTTAGTGAAGCAGTCCGTCCCAACTCAGTAGTACAAACTGGTGTATAATCTGCCGGATGAGAAAAAATAACACCCCAGCTATCCCCAAGAAATTCATAGAAATCAATGTCTCCGATGGATGTTTTGGCTTTAAAATTTGGAGCGATATCTCCTATTCTAATACTCATAGTTATATTTTTTAGGTTAAAAATTTAAAATTCTAAATTACGACTAATATAGTAGATAATTATTCAGCTTCAAAATAAAGAAGGCTGATATGACATTTCAGCAAGGTTACTTCCCAATTCACGGTTAAATACTTTTGCCGTATAATCTGCCAGCGGAGGAGTATCGGCTTCATCATGCTGGTGAAGGAAGAAATACACCTTCTCTAATCCATTATCCAGCCAGGTTTTGATTCGTTTGGCCCATTCATCAATCCTGGCGAAATCAGATGCCTGATGCTGGCTTCCATTGCCTACAAACCTGACGAAAAGCTCAGGAATGGTTAACTCCATATGGGCGACATCCCTCCTGCCGGAAACATCTGTAATCACTGCTCCTTTCCGGAGCCGGGTAAATACCTCAAAAATAGCATCACGAACCTCCGGAGTGGAAAACCATTTTTCATGGCGCAGTTCCACAAACACATCCAGGTCTACCGGAAGCGACTTAAGATAGTCTTCCAGCACCCTGACTTGCTGGGGACCAAAATTATCGCTCAGCTGGAGGAAACAGGGGCCCAGTGTCTCTTCAAACTCAGCGATATGACTGATAAACTCATCCGTTGGCCCCTCTGCATTCACAAGCCTCCTGTCATGGGAAATCACCTTCGGGAACTTCGGACAGAACAGGAATTGGCGGGAAGTATTTTTCAGGGCTTTCAACCGCCACTTCCTTACCTCCTCTATGGCAGGAATTTTATAATACACGGCATTCAATTCAATGGCATTGAAATGCTTCACGTATTCATCCAGAAAGTCTGCAGGTTTTGTCTTAGGAGGATAAATTAAATTGACCCATTCTTTCCTTCCCCATTTTGCGCAGCCGATAAAAAACAGGGGATTATCGGCGGGTTCACCTTTTAATACTTTAACATTGCGCTTACCCTCTTCCGGTAAACTAAAACCCACAGCATTGACTTGCTCTGGCAATACTTTTCCAAACTCCATATTCAGCTGCTAAATTGATCTGTAAATATCATTAAAAATTGACCAGTACAATCCTTTATTTGATACCACGGTATCAAACTAAAAACCCCGAAACCAATTTATTGTTTTCGGGGTTTTCAAGAAAATTAGCAATCTTAGTTGTACATAGAAATCCTAATTATATACTTTGATCATGTACACATAATCCTGTATTTTATCTATCTGGCGGGTTCTTTTCAGTCCCTGAAGCGGGTTCTTTTTAACAGGTGCTGTTTTTTTACCCAAGGAATCCTGGGGAATGGAATTCAGTGCTTCCAGGACATATTTAGATTTTACGGCAAAGGTAGCTCCATCCACCTGATTCTCTTTAGCAGTGATCACTCCAATGATGTTTCCATAATTGTCGAGCAAAGGTCCACCACTATTGCCCGGATTGATAGGAATAGATACCTGGTACTGGGTAGTATCACCTCCATGTCCGCTTTTCGAACTGACATAACCTTCACCGAAAACGGCATCATCCTTAGGGAAACCCAGTGTATATACATTTTCTCCCATACCACTATTGTACTTTTTCAGTTTATAAGGGATATTTGATAAATGGATAAAGCTGTTGTCAATAATCTTCAGGATAGCAATATCGTATTGTGGATCACTAAAGGCCACTTTAGCCTTAAATGATTCTCCTTTATTGTTTTGTACATATACAGAATCCGCATCTTTAACCACATGGTAACTGGTACACAAATAACCATTCGAAGTTAAGGCGAAACCGGTTCCGCCAAACTTGGCAGCGATCACCGGGCCACGCGGAGGGATAGTAGCGGAGTTAAACTTCCTGACCAGTTTATTCTGGCTATTTTTAATAATGGCCACTTCCCTTCTCATCAGGTCATAGGTACCATCCTGGCTCTTTCCGTTAAAATGGGAATACAACGTGAATACGGTCAACAGCAGGAACGAGGCCGCTACTGCTACTGCCGACTTATTGTTGCGCCAGAAATTTATAATAAATGAAGGGTGTGGTTTCAGTTCTTCCGTCAGTGTGTCTACATCGATCTGGGTATGTACCTGATCAAGCTTCTGTTTCAAAGAAAGCACCTGTCCATATTGCTGCAGGGAATCCAGGAAAACCTTATGTGCAACAACTTTATGGTCAATTATGGGATCTTTAGCGCGTAACTGCTCGAAAGCCTCTGCTTCACCGGCACTAAGCCTGCCCTGCAGATAATCTTCAATAATACCTTCTAATTCTATTTCGTTCCTCATCACCTCTTACAATTGAAAAAATAATTTCTTTAATCTCTGCAGACACTTGTACTTCTGGGTTTTGGCATTATCCGTATTGGTATACCCAAACTTCTCACAAATATCCTGCATGGAGAGATTATTAATATAAAAATCCTGAATAATAGTCTTACAGGGTTCCCCCAGGTTTAACAATGCCGACCCCATCTTCTCAAACTGGAGATCCTTTTCTTCATGGTGTTCTACGTCAACTTCAATAGCAATGATATCTTCAAAATCGGCAATGTTATTGGTCTTCTTACTCTGCTGTGAAAGCTTCTTCAACCAAATACGCCTGCAAACTGAATATATATACGTCTTAAGTTTACTGCTTAACTCAAAATCTCCCCCTTTAATTTTATTGTAAAGGATAATAATCGCTTCCTGATAAACGTCTTTTGCATCGTCTTCATCACCATTATTATTCAAAATAAACTGCAAAACCATCGGAAAATGACCAATGTACAGTCTATTTAAGGCATCTTCAGAGTCATTTAGTATCCCTAAAACGATCTCTCTATCTGTTGGAACTGAACTGCTTAACTTCTTACTCAATATTAATACATTTATGCGTGAATGGTAACCCAATATTAGGCAAAAAAATAATATTCATTTTTTTTTTAAATAGCTGGGTTACCTTTTATTATTTGTGGTATTAATCTGTAAAATTAATTAATTATTTTAAACAGAATTCAAATGAAAAACTTATTCAAATTTGGCTTTTTAGCTTTAGCAATCTCTTTATCAGTAGCAGCTTGTAACTCAGAAAAAACAGGTGAAGCTACAGATACAACTGTAACTGATTCTTCAACTATCGTTACTGATGTTGATACTACTGTTAAAGATTCAACTGTTAAAGATACTACTGTAACTGCAACTACTACTACTGTTGATTCAGTAAAAAAATAAGCTAAATAAGCTTTAATAAAAAGGCTTTGGTTTACTCCAAGGCCTTTTTTTATGCCTGAAATTTAGGTGTTATGCTATTATATATAGCTACCTGGCAGCCAAAAACTACTATTTTCTTCTGAATTTGTTACCTTTGCAGCTGTAAAAATTTCACATACATGAATTTATCATCACTACAAGCGATATCACCTGTTGACGGCCGTTACAGGAACACGACTAAAGAACTTTCCAACTATTTCTCGGAATCGGCACTCATCAAATACAGGGTATACGTTGAAATCGAATATTTCATCGCTTTATGTGAAACTGGTGTGACAGGGCTAGGCCAGTTCGACAAAGCAAATTATGCCAGACTTCGTGAAATATTCGATTTGTTTACTGATGAGGATGCACAGGAAATTAAAGAAACAGAGAAAATAACCAACCACGATGTTAAGGCGGTTGAATACTTCATCAAGAAAAGATTTGATCACTTAGGTCTGCAGGAATTTAAAGAATTCATCCATTTCGGACTGACTTCCCAGGATATCAACAATACGGCAATCCCTTATACTTTTAAACTGGCCTTAAATGAAGTCTATTATCCCCAGATTACTTTACTGGTGGATAAACTCAAAGCGCTTGCGACCGAATGGAAAGACATTCCCCTCTTGGCACATACCCATGGGCAACCTGCTTCTCCAACCAAACTGGGCAAAGAGTTTCTGGTATTTGCAGAGCGTCTGGAAATCCAGTTGAATACCCTTAAAAATATTCCGCACAGTGCAAAATTTGGCGGTGCAACAGGGAATTTCAATGCACACCATATTGCTTACCCAACGGTGAACTGGATCGATTTCTCTAATCATTTTGTGAATGAGACACTGGAATTAAACCGTGCACAACATACGACACAAATAGAGCATTATGACCAGTTTGCCGCACAATGTGATGCCCTGAAAAGGATTAACAATATCATTATAGATTTAGACCGTGACATCTGGGCCTATATTGCCAAAAATTATTTCAAGCAGAAAATTAAAGAGGGCGAAGTAGGATCTTCTGCCATGCCCCATAAGGTAAACCCAATTGATTTTGAAAATGCGGAAGGAAATGCTGGCCTTGCCAATGCACTTTTTGAATTTTTCGCGGCTAAACTTCCTATTTCACGCCTGCAGAGGGACCTTACAGATTCAACGGTATTAAGGAATGTTGGCGTTCCAATGGCCCACACCGTGATTGCCATTACTTCTACATTGAAAGGCCTGAATAAATTACTGCTGAATAATGAAGTCATTGCGGCCGACCTTGAAAATAACTGGGCCGTAGTTGCTGAAGCTATCCAAACTGTATTGCGCAGGGAAGCCTATCCAAATCCGTATGAAGCCTTAAAAGATCTTACACGTACAAATGCAAAAATTACAGCAGAGACCATGGCTGAATTTATCGACGGATTGAAAATAGATGAAGCAGTTAAACAGGAATTGAAACAGATTACTCCTTTTACTTATACAGGTGTGTTTTAATATTTAATGACCTAAAACAGACACCGATATCTGAATTTCAGTATTGAATTATTTATTTTTGTAAGAAAAAAGAGCACATGACGATCAATGTATATACAGAACAAACGCCTAATCCTGCTACCATGAAGTTTATGGTCAACAAGTTGTTGATCAATGGCAGTGAAGATTTCGCAACAAAAGAAAGTGCTGAGCACTCTCCTTTTGCCAAAGAATTATTCAAGTTTAATTTTGTTAGCGGTGTATTCTTCGCGAGTAATTTTGTGACCATTACTAAAACTGAAGATGCAGAATGGGCAGATATTGAGCCTTTGCTAAAAGAATTTGTGAAAGGTGCTGTGGAGTCAGAATATAAGATCAAGGAAATCACTGCAGAAGAAGCGCCGGCGTTTGAAGGTTCTGACCTGGAAGTGAAGATCCAGCAAATATTACACGATTACGTACGCCCTGCCGTGGAACAGGATGGTGGTGCAATCAGCTATAAATCTTTTGAGGAAGGAGTAGTTACCGTAGAACTTCGTGGTTCATGCAGTGGATGTCCTTCTTCAACGATAACATTAAAATCAGGCATACAAAACCTGTTACAACGTATGGTTCCTGAGGTGAAGGAAGTGGTTTCCAATGCCCTGTAATTACAGCTTAAGGTATTAGGATAACCAACTCAGCAGCATAAAATAGATTGCCCCCAAGATTTTCTTTGGGGGCTTTTTTATGAGAAATTTTAAGCTACGTTGATGCGTATTCAAAATGGGTGAAGGATCCATGAAAAAGCATGCTTACAGGAAATGGCATATTAACTATTAGCTGATCAGGAAAAATGAGCAGTTTTGTTCCTTACAGACTAACTTTCCATCACAGGCACCGAAAACAGGGCATGAATAAAACCTATCGTATCATTTAAGCACGAAAATGTCTTTGGATTGCTTCCAGCAGTTCTTCATCCACACAACCATTAGTAGCCAGTATTTCACGTTGTTCAATGAATTCCTCTCCTCCGCTAAAGTTCATGATATTTCCTCCTGCCTGCTGTACCAGATAAGCTCCCCCTGCAACATCATAGGAGTTCAGGTTATATTCAAAAAAGCCATCAAAACGGCCACAGGCCACATAAGCCAAATCAACGGCTGCCGATCCGATTCTTCTTAAGCCATGTGTTTTTTGCATCAACTCAGACAAAAGCTGCATGTATTGGAACTGCTTATCAAACTGGTAATAAGGAAATCCTGTGGCAAGCAGGGAATCTGCCAGCCTATTCCTCTTAGATACCCGAATTTCTACATTATTAAGGAATGCAGGCGCATCTTTATAGGTATAGAACATCTCTCCCCGGTTGATTTCATAAACGATGCCCAACACCGGCTTGTCTTCTTCATAGAGGGCTATACTAATAGAATAAGTAGGCACGCCATGTATAAAATTCGTGGTTCCGTCTAAAGGATCTATGATCCAGTTGTATGTTTTTCCGACACTATTTGGGGTATCCTCTTCTGTGGTGAAACCAGCACCGGGAATTAATTTGGATAAATTATCCACCAACTGCAGTTCTGCTGTCTTGTCGACGTAAGAAACCAGGTCATTTAAACCTTTGAATTCAATAGCATTGGCATTGAAATTCATTGATTCTTTTCTAATAAAATTACCGGTCATCCGGGAAATGGCAATGACCTGCGTACACAGTAGTTCGTAATTCAAATCTTAAAGTTTAGTAATTTGCGTGTTTATCTTTTTTTCTAACCGAAAATACCACAACTAGCAGGCCACAAATGAACAGCAGGGAAGAGATCAGTTCTGCCTGTGTAAATGAAATGCCGGCTACATGGTATTTGGAATTCACCCGGATAAGCTCGATAAAGAAGCGTTCAAGGCCATTCATCATCAGATAAATACCAAACATCATACCTGGCAATTTAATCTGATGGCGAATTTTCCAAAGGATAAGAAATAAGATGAAACAAATAATTACTTCATATATTGGGGTCGGATATACGGGCTGTGGCAATTCAAAACAGAATCGGCCACTGCATCCCGGTATCGGAACACCTTCCATAGCTACGTTATTGGGATAAGTATAGGCCCATAACCAATCAGGCAACCAGCCGAAAGGCTTAGGGTTCAGGTTGACAATTCCCCAGTCGCCATCACCCGACAGGTGACATCCGATCCGTCCGACACTGTAGGCCAGCATCATTCCTGGTCCCCCGACATCAAGCATATGCAAGAGTTTGATCCCATTTTTCCGAGCGATATATAAAACTGCAGCACCACCACAGATCAATCCGCCATAAAAAGTTAATCCACTGAAGGACAATAAACCACCAATAGGATCTTTCACAAAAGTATCCCAATGTTCCAGGTTATCGAATATTTTAGCCCCTAAAAATCCCCATACAGCCGCCCAGACAATCATATTGCCCATCAATTCATATGGATGTTCAATGATGTCGACCTTCTTAGGCTGGGGAAGCTTTGCTTTATTTTTCTCTGAATAATCCCAATAGGCGAAAAGTGCCGCAAAAAATAATCCGCCCAATAAATTACCCTTGAGGGATAACAATACGGTTTGTGCATCGCTGACAAACAACTTATAATTTAACAGGGCATAAACGAGTTTATAGCCTATTAAAAAACCGAAAATACCATTATAAAATAATTCAGCAGGTTGAGGAGCCAGTCCCGTCAGTATCGTTTTCTTTACCGGATGAAGAATTCCCAATGCCTCTTTACGCTGTAATTCTTTGGTAAAAGCCCAATACCCGGCAACAAAGGCACAGGCCACGAGCAAACCAAATGTATTAAAGGGCATTGGCACCTGGATGCCAAAAAGATACTCTATAAAATGGGAAACGGTAGGAAACATACGCTGATTTTTGCGGCTAAGATAGGATTAATGTACCAATACTTCCTCTGATTCGATGACTTCTACTTCACCATCTGCATCAAGATGAACCAGCTTCACCATTTTCACTTCATTCACCATCACAGGATCATATTTAGCTTTCACTTTCACATAGTTTTTAGTAAAACCATGCATAAAACCATTCTTCTGATCGTCTTCAAATAAAACCTCCCCGACTGAACCGATCTGTGACTGGTAAAATGCCCTCCGTTTTTTATCGGAAAGGATGTGCAGCATTTTACTGCGGTCTGCCCTTTCACTTCCGGCAACAACGCCTTTCATTTCCGCAGCTGCAGTCTGCTCACGTTCAGAGTAGGTAAATACATGCAGGTATGAAATATCCAGTTCATTTAAGAACTGGTAAGTATCTAAGAAATCCTCACGGGTCTCCCCGGGGAAACCTACAATCACATCCACACCGATACAGCAGTTTGGAATCAATGCCTTTATCGTGGCCACACGTTCCGTATACAATTCACGCTGATAACGTCTCTTCATTAAACCAAGCACTTTATTTGAGCCCGATTGGAGGGGAATATGGAAATGGGGTACAAACCTTTTGGAGGCGGCTACAAAAGCAATAATATCATTGCTCAGCAAATTGGGTTCAATAGAGGAAATCCGGAACCTTTCAATTCCTTCCACTTCATCAAGCGCTTTTACCAGGTCAAAAAACCGGTCTTCCCGCTCTCCGTTACGGATACCGAAATCACCAAGGTTTACGCCGGTCAGGACAATCTCTTTTACGCCGCTGGCCGCAATCTGTGTAGCCCGGTTCACCACATTCTCAATGGTATCGCTTCTACTACCTCCCCTGGCCAGAGGAATTGTACAGTAAGTACATGGATAATCGCATCCATCCTGAACTTTCAGAAAAGTACGGGTACGGTCACCTATAGAATAGGCTGCTATAAAATTATGATTGACTTTTTCTATATTCTGCTGATGAATTACAGTCTTGGGTTCTTTGGTCAGTCCGGAAATATATTCTACGATACGAAACTTTTCTGCAGCTCCCAAAACCATATCCACGCCCTCAATCTCCGCAATTTCCACAGGTTTCAACTGCGCATAGCAGCCGACAATAGTAATATAGGCATTGGGGGAATATTTTAGGGCTTCCTTCACTACTTTGCGGCATTTTTTATCCGCATGTTCTGTCACAGAACAGGTATTAATCACATATACATCTGCAGCGGCTGTAAAATCTACTACTGCATAACCGGCATCGGTGAAAAGACGACCGATGGTTGAACTCTCCGAGAAATTCAACTTACAACCCAATGTATAAAATGCTACTTTCTTCATCAGTACATATTGTTTTAAAGATCTATGAAGCTGACAATTGATTTAACCTGAGTTAAGCGAGAAATCACCAGTTTTCATCTAAGCCGCAAAGATACCCTTTTAGATTAAGTTTACAGAGCGCAAACATTTGCACATTGTAAAATTCTATAAATTATTATCATTCCATCGATAGCTATCCTGTTCCAGTCCCGCCAGGTCAATCACACGGCTCACCACTGTCTGCGCCACTTCTTCAATGCTTTTTGGAAGACTATAAAAAGACGGGCTTGCCGGACAGATAATTCCGCCCGCTTCTGTGACTGTCTTCATATTATTGATATGGATCAGGCTAAAAGGTGTATCTCTGGCCACGGCGATCAACTTCCTCCGTTCTTTCAGAATTACATCTGCAGCCCTTGAAATCAGGTCGTTCGATATCCCGTGTGCAATCCTCCCAAGCGTTCCCATAGAACAGGGAACAATAATCATGGTATTAAATTTTGCCGAACCGGATGCGAAAGGAGCATTAAAGTCCATTTTATGATAAAAATCAAACGGATAGAGATCATACTCACTGTTCCCCAATTCAAATCGCCATACTTCCTTTGCGTTATCTGACATGACCACGCCAACCTTTTCAATTTGTGCCGATAATTTCAGCAGGTTATCCAATAAGAGTTTGGCATAAATGGAACCGCTCGCTCCTGTAATTGCAACAATAATCTTCATTAGTAAATATTTGTATAAGGGGTACTGCAACTTATTGGGCTTTATATATGGTATCACCTATTACCAGTAAGCCACATTTGTAGGTACAAAGATACGGAACTATCCGGGATCAGGGCCAAATCGCATGGGGCTAAAGCAAAAACAGGAAAAAGCATCCCGAGCTATACCGATTTTGGCATTCCATAAAAAAGGGCCGAAAATAAATTTTCGGCCCTACATCTACCTATGAAAAACATACCCCCGAAAGGGTAAGCCCAAATGTAATTATCTTTTTGAATATAAAAAACGTTTGAACTCCTTTTTTATGTTAAAAATCAACAAGTTTTGAACAATCTGCCAAAATGTTCATTTTTTGTTCAACTTTCGTCCCTCCTTCTATCCTGGACTTGAGCCTGAATAAATTAGAAAATTGAACAGGAAACCTGTTTCAAGCTATTTTAATCCCCTTTTCAAACCTGCGGAATGCCCTACAGCTGAGGTGGCCTAGCTAAAACATCAAATTTCTGCTCCGGATAAAAAAAAAACAAAAATACAATCCACTGTTTATGAATAATTTAATATTATATTTCAAATTCTTTGTTAAAAATATTTTGATTACATATTAAAAAGTGTACTTTTGTCAAACTGAAAAACATGGTGGTTTTAGCTCAGTTGGTTAGAGCATCGGTTTGTGGTACCGAGGGTCGTGGGTTCGAGCCCCATATTCCACCCCATTTAAAATCAGTAAAGATTGAAAATTAAAAGCATCCTTAATGGATGCTTTTTTTGTTTACAGGCAAAAAATTGATTTATGATTGAGATTTACACTGATGGTGCAGCAAGTGGTAATCCGGGTCCTGGAGGATACGGAGTAATTTTACGTTCAGGGACTCATTATAAAGAGTTAAGCGGAGGTTTTCGCATGACGACGAACAACAGAATGGAACTGCTTGCAGTGATTGTGGGGCTTCATGCTATCAAAAAACCCGGTGCACAGGTAACCATTTACTCAGATTCAAAGTATGTAGTGGACTCTGTAGAAAAAAAATGGGTATTCGGATGGGTAAAGAAGGGATTTAAAGACAAGAAGAACAAAGACCTCTGGATACGTTTCCTTGCTGCCTACAAACTGCATGAAGTAAAATTCATCTGGATAAAGGGCCATAATGCACATCCTGAAAACGAACGCTGTGATGTCCTTGCTGTGGCCGCTTCAAAACAAAAAGGGGCGCTCGAGATTGATGCCGAATTTGAGGCAGAAAGAAACCGCAGTACTTTATTGTAAAAACATAAAAAACCCTGCTATACAGCAGGGTCCAATTCAGTTCCATTGATATTGGTTAATTTATCACTTTCCTTTAAAGTATACTTCCTCATCATTTCCTCTGCCATCCTGACCATCTTTTCTGACCCGATAAATATAGAAGACCTTTGATGGAGTTCTATAGGCTGGATATCCAGGATCCTGTTAAACCCATCAGATGCAACCCCTCCGGCCTGTTCCAGAATGAATGCCATTGGATTACACTCATACAGTAAGCGCAGCTTCCCGTTTGGAGAACTTGCCGTTGTCGGATAGATATATATTCCACCTTTAATCAGGTTCCGGTGAATATCCCCCACCATGGATCCGATATATCTTGAGGTATAAGGCCTGTTTGTGGTGGCATCATGAACCTGTACATACTTTATGTATTTTTTCACCCCTTCCGGGAAATGCACATAGTTACCTTCGTTGATAGAATAGATACATCCGTCAGCAGGTACCTTCATATCCGGATGTGAAAGGCAAAACTCCCCGATAGAGGGATCTAAGGTAAATCCATTGACCCCCTTTCCGGTGGTATACACCAGCATGGTTGATGAACCATAAATGATGTATCCTGCAGCTACCTGCTCTGTACCTTTTTGCAAAACATCCTCAATAGTCGCAATCCCTTCAGTCGATTTCCTTCTGAGTATGGAAAATATCGTACCTACGCCAACATTTACATCAATATTAGAAGAACCATCCAGGGGATCGATACAGACGATATATTTGGCATTTTTAGAAACCGGGGAATCTATAGGAACAAAGTCATCTTCTTCCTCAGTAGCGACAATACAACACTCTCCTCCACTGGTCAATGCTGAAATAAATTGGGTATTGGCAAAAATATCCAGCTTTTTCTGCCCTTCTCCCTGAATATTGACAGTCCCGGCATCTCCGAGGATATCAACCAGACCAGCTTTGTTCACCTCCCGGTTGACAATTTTGGCGGCGATACCAATATCCCTTAATAATCTGGAGAGTTCTCCCTTGGCATACGAAAAGTCTGCCTGTTTTTCAATGATGAATTGTCCTAATGTTTTTATTCCCGACATATTTACCTTAGTGTATTAATTACGTTATCTACTACCTAACTCTATTACCTCTAAGGTATGTATTTTTTCTTCTGAAATACAAAAACGGATTAAAGTTTTTACTTTATGCCAGCCCGACTTCCCTGCTGCTCCGGGATTTATATGCATGCATTGTATTTTCGGGTCGAACATCACCTTCAGGATATGGGAATGTCCGGTTATGAAAAGTTTCGGGGGCTTAGTGTATATTTCACTTTTAATATTTGGCGCATATCTACCGGGATAACCACCAATATGGGTCATCCAGACATCCACATTTTCGCAGTTAAACCGTAAATGTTCCGGGTACTGCGCCCTGATAGCCGTCCCATCAATATTTCCATATACCCCTTTCAGGGGTTTAAATGCGGCTAAGCGTTCCGCAACATCATCACCAAAATCGCCCGCATGCCAAATTTCATCACAGGCATCAAAATGTTTAAACACTCCCTCATCCAAATAACCATGGGTATCAGAAATCAGACCTATACGTTTCATATGCTTATTTCATTAACTAAATTCAAAATGTTTTATTAACTAAGTTAAAATGTTTCATTAGCTAAATTAAAATGCCAGGAAAAAATCTTTTAACAATGATTTGTAAGATAAAGTATATACCCCTTGCGACTCATAAATATAGATATGTTCATGACGCGCGGGTTCATTCCTAAAACTTAAGCAAACTATTTGCCGGAACTCCGGTTTCCCCGCATCTGAATAAATATGAATCACCTTACTGGGATAAAGGCGGCTCAATACGGCATTGACGATCACTTTTTCTGCCTGTTTTACGGGAAGGATAAGCCAGATGGAACCATTTTCAGTTAGCATTGCCGAGGCTTTCCTTAAAAACACATCGAAAAAATCTTCGTCTGCATGCCGCGCAATTTCTTTCCTCTTCTCCTTACTCTTTAAATCGTTCACAAAATAAGGTGGGTTGGAGACGATCAGGTCATAAGCCACTGGTGCCTCATATTTTTCAAAGGAAGAATGGTATACAGAAATGCGGTTAGAAAAAGGAGAAGAAATCCCGTTCTTATGGGCTGCCACTGCCGCAGAGGAATCAATTTCCACCGCATCAATACGGGCTTCGGGAAAACGTTGTGCCAGCATCAGGGCGATCACACCCGTACCTGTCCCTACGTCTAAAATGTATAAAGGCTGATCCTGTGCGGCAATGCCCCCCAGAAGTACCCCATCGGTATTGATCTTCATGGCACAACCGGCCTGATCTATTTCAAATTCTTTAAACCTGAATACGCTTCCCATCATCAATTAGCTTTGGTAAAGCTCCAAAGGCAGTCCGTCGGGATCGGTAAAGAAAGTAAACTTTTTACCTGTATATTCATCAATCCTGATCTCTTCAGTCACAATACCTTTTGCATTCAGTATGGCTGCAACTTCAGCGACATCACCGACTTCAAAAGCCAGGTGGCGCAAGCCCATTGCTTCAGGTCTGGACGGTCTGGGTACCGGGTTTTCAAACGAGAAAAGCTCAATCTGGTAAAGGCCATTCACTGACAAATCCAGTTTGTATGAATTGCGCTCTGCCCGGTATACTTCCTGAACGACTTCCAAACCCAATAGGTGAACATAAAAGTTTTTGCTGACTTCGTAGTCGGAACAAATGATAGCCACATGATGAATCCTCTTAAACATGTATATTTTATAAATTTCGGTGAGCCACAAAGGTAAAAAATAACCTGAGCGGACGTGCAGGGCTCCTATAAAAAGAGCCGGCACATCAAATGCCGGCTCTAAAACAAATCAACACCAATCATCACCTCATTTTAATCATACTATTGGCTGGAAACCATTAAAGGCCAAGCTGAAACGACAATGGCATGGTATAACGTACCCTTACATTTTGTTTATTTTGTAATCCGGGTATCCAGCGGGGCGATTTACTGATCACGCGTACCGCTTCTTCATCACAACCATCCCCTATTCCTTTAAGCACGGAGACATTAGAGATAGAACCATCTTTTTCCACAATAAAACTTACGATCACCTTCCCTTGAGTTTCTCTCTCCTGGGCCATATAAGGGTACCTCAAATTTCGCTGTATAAATTTTGCCCAGGCAGCCATTCCGCCTGCAAACTCAGGATATCTTTCAATAGATTTACCCTCATACACATGATCATCTACCGTTACTGTTCCGGTACCATTTTCGGTTCCAGCACTCACTACGGGTGTAACCGTTGAAGAAGTAGCCAGTCCATCCTGTGTATGCTGGCCTACCAGTGCATCTTTCAGTTCCTCCAATGTCGGCATCGCTTCTTCTACCTTAGGCCGTTCCACCACACTAACCTGGGAAACCAGTTTCACCATTTTCAGCTTTTCCTTTTCCGGTTCGGCTTTGGGAAACTCTTTCCTGTTTTCCTCTATTTTAACCTCAATTGGAGGCGGGGCAATAATTACCGGTCCTGTTTCCCTCACCGTCTGGAATTCATCAGGATAAATGCGTTTATAAATCATGGGCCCGGCAAACAACAGGACGAAGACCGGAACCACCATAAATAGGGCCTTCAGTGTAATAGAAGAAGATTCGGTGCGCAGCAAATAAGCACCATAAGTTTTGTTTCTGTTTTGGAATACAAGCTCAATCCATTCAGCTTTGTAGAGGTTTGACGAAGAATTTAACATAATCACAGAGTTTTATAGGTTCAAAGCAATGATGATTTAATCCCTGCAATTCCATAACCTGCTTCCCCCGAAAATCTACCTTCCGTCAAAAATCACCGCTCCAAAAGCATTTAAAACGCTATTTTTCAAAGAATAAAAAAAAACATGGGCACACTAAAACGGCAGTAAAAACAAAAAATGATATAAATCATAATATAAAGTTTACATCAGGTGATTTTTTTTCCGAACATTATTCATTACTTATTGATAAATATTCTATTTTTGATAAAATTTAAAGAAACGAATGAAAAGCTTAAGAACAATCGCATTAAAAGAAGCACAAACCAGAGTTTCACCAGAAGTTAAGGCACCATCTGCTAAAATTTCTGATTTTTTTGGTTCGAACGTATTTGATAAGAAGAAAATGAAAGATTTCTTATCAAAAGAAGTCTATGAAAAATTAATCTCTGCTATCGAACAGGGTGAATTAATCAATCAGGATGATGCAAATCAAATCGCAACAGCCATGAAACACTGGGCTATGTCGAAAGGTGCAACGCATTATACGCATTGGTTTCAGCCTTTAACCGGTTCTACAGCAGAAAAGCACGATTCTTTTTTTGAGCCGAGCAGTGATGGTCCGATAGAGAAATTTGCTGGTAGTGCATTGGTTCAGCAAGAACCAGACGCTTCAAGTTTCCCTAATGGTGGGATCAGAAATACTTTTGAAGCTCGTGGATATACTGCATGGGATCCTTCATCTCCTGCATTCATCATGGAAAGCAAAGCTGGAAAAACACTTTGTATCCCTACCGTATTTGTTGCCTACACTGGAGAAGCATTAGATTACAAAGCGCCATTATTGAAAGCATTAAATGCTTTGGATAAAGCTGCTGTTGATGTTTGTCAGTATTTTGATAAAGGAATTAATAAAGTAACCGCCTCATTGGGTATTGAGCAGGAATATTTCCTTGTTGACCTTGCCTTATACAATGCACGTCCGGATTTAGCTTTGACAGGCCGTACTTTATTTGGCCATATGGCTGCTAAAGGACAGCAATTAGAAGATCATTACTTCGGATCTATTCCTGAAAGAGTATTTACTTTCATGGTAGATTTCGAAAATGAAGCTTTAAAATTAGGTATTCCATTAAAAACACGTCACAATGAGGTTGCACCTTTACAATTTGAATGTGCGCCTATATATGAAGAAATCAACCTGGCAATTGACCACAATCAGTTGTTAATGGATGTGATGGAAAAAGTTGCCCGCAGACATAACTTCAAGGTATTATTACATGAGAAACCTTATGCAGGCATCAACGGATCAGGTAAACACAACAACTGGTCGATCATCACTGACACAGGTAAAAACTTACTTGCTCCTGGAAAAACTCCAAAAAATAACTTAATGTTCCTTGCTTTCTTTGTCAACACCATTAAAGCAGTACATGAACATGCAGATTTATTAAGGGCGAGTATTGCTTCAGTAAGCAACGATCACCGTTTAGGAGCTAACGAAGCGCCACCTGCAATCATCTCTATTTTCTTAGGTCAGCAGTTAAACGAAGTGTTGGATGAAATCGAGCACTCACGCATCAGCAAAAAAATCAAAGAAGACAATGCATTGTGGTTGGGTATCCCTAAAATCCCACAAATCCTGTTGGATAATACAGACCGTAACCGTACTTCACCATTTGCCTTCACCGGTAATAAATTTGAATTGCGTGCAGTAGGTTCTTCTGCAAACTCCTCTGCTCCAATGACTGTACTAAATGCAATCATGGCAGACCAGTTGGTTAAATTCAAGGTAGAAGTTGATAAATTGATTAAAAAAGGTGAGAAAAAAGACATCGCTCTTTTAACCATCATCAAAAAATACATTAAAGAATCTAAAGATATCCGTTTCGAAGGAAATGGTTACAGTCAGGAATGGGAAGATGAGGCAGCTAAACGTGGCTTGTCGAACATCAAAACTACTCCGGTAGCCTTAGATGCTTATATTTCTGCAAAATCTATCGATTTATTTGAAAAAAACAATATCTTCTCTAAACGTGAAATCCATGCCCGTCATGAAATTCTGTTAGAAAACTATTTCAAAAATATCCAGATCGAAGCGAGAGTAATGGGTGAAGTGGCGAATACAATGATTATCCCTGCTTCTATTACTTACCAGAACACTTTATTGGAAAATGTAAAAGGCCTTAAAGAAGTTGGTTTGCCAAAAGAAACATTAGAGACTCCGTTAGCCGTAATTAACACCGTATCTAAACACCTTGCGATTGTAAAAACTACTATTGATGCCATGCTGGAGGAACGTAAAACGACCAACGGTATTGAAGATTCAAGAGAAAAAGCAATTGCTTATGATGAAAACGTAAGATCACACTTTGATACGATCCGTTACCATGTTGATAAACTGGAGCAGGTAGTTGACGACAGTGTTTGGCCTTTACCAAAATTCAGAGAATTATTGTTTTTAAAATAATATTCCATCATTTCAATGAAATAACCTCTGCCCTTAAAAGCAGAGGTTATTTTTTTTTATAGCTAATCGTCTACATCAGGGCGTTTCCCTATCTTTGCAGCAATATGAGTGATAACAGGTACAACCAGCGTGGCGTTTCTGCCTCGAAAGAAGATGTGCACCAGGCCATCAAGAATATAGATAAAGGCATTTTCCCACAGGCATTTTGCAAGATCATCCCCGATATCCTCGGCAATGATGATTCCTTCTGTAATATTATGCACGCAGATGGTGCAGGAACAAAATCATCACTGGCCTATGTTTACTGGAAAGAGACAGGTGACCTATCCGTATGGAAAGGGATTGCCCAGGATGCCATCATTATGAATCTTGACGATTTAATTTGTGTGGGTGCAACCGACCATATCCTATTGTCTTCAACTATCGGAAGGAATAAAAATCTGATTACAGGAGAAGTGCTGGCGGCTATTATCAATGGTACAGAAGAAATCCTTGCAGAACTTCGTGAAATGGGGATATCAATCTATTCTACCGGTGGTGAAACTGCTGATGTCGGTGACCTCGTTCGTACCATTATTGTGGATTCCACGGTTACCTGCCGTATGAAAAGGGAGGATATCATCAGTAACCATAACATTCAACCGGGCGATGTAATTGTTGGTTTATCCTCTTCAGGAAAAGCCAGCTATGAACAGGAATACAACGGCGGTATGGGTTCCAACGGATTGACTTCCGCACGTCATGATGTGTTCGACAAATCTGTAGCCAACAGTTATCCTGAAAGCTTTGATCCGGCAGTTCCTTTTGATCTTGTTTTTTCCGGAGGAAAGAAGCTAACCGATACCATAAAAATTGATGAGGAGACCGAAGTTACAATCGGAAAGCTCGTATTGTCCCCTACCCGTACCTATGCCCCTGTCCTTAAAAAGGTATTGGAAAAACACAGAAGCCAGATCCACGGACTGGTCCATTGCAGTGGTGGTGCACAAACTAAAGTGCTTCATTTCATCAATGATAAGATACACGTGATAAAAGACAACTTATTCCCTGTTCCACCATTATTTGAGCTCATACAGGAACAATCTGGAACGGACTGGAAGGAGATGTACAAAGTATTTAATATGGGCCACAGAATGGAGATTTACGTGCCGCAGGAAATTGCTGCCGATATTATGGCCATTTCTGAAAGCTTTCATATTGAAGCCCGCATCATAGGAAGGGTAGAAACTTCAGAGAAGAAAGAGGTGACCATTATCAGTGAAAAAGGATCATTCAATTACGAATAACCATTTACAGGATAAATAAAAGAATGATCTCCTCTAAAGAGGTCATTCAAATCGGGGAACAAGTCAGTTCAACAGAAAATTCATAGAAACAAAAACATAAAAAAACAGCATGCTTTTTATAACATGCTGTTTTTTTTATGTCTTATAAATCTGCAAATCAGAAATTATGATTTCAACAGGCCGATCAGTTTATCAATGATCGGCCTGTCTCTATATTAATCTGCGTGCAAAGTATCTGCGTGCTCTTCCGGTTTGTAATTCGCTTCCAGTTCAGCAAGCTTCTTACTACCATAAGCCATTTTGGTAATCAATACAAACAGTACCGGAACAATAAAGATCGCGAGAATCGTCGCTGAAAGCATCCCTGCAGCAACAGTCCATCCAATCGTCATCCTTGAAACCGCACCGGCACCATGGGAAATAATCAAAGGAATAACCCCAAGAATAAAGGCCAGGGAAGTCATGACAATTGGGCGTAACCTCAATTTCACAGCCTCAATAGTTGAAGCAATCAATCCCATACCCCAATCCACACGTTCTTTCGCAAACTCCACAATAAGGATCGCATTTTTTGCAGAGAGACCGATCAGTGTAATCAGACCTACCTGTGCATAAATATTATTGTCCAGTTTAGGCAGGAAAGTAAGGGCTAAAATCGCACCAAACAATCCGAGTGGTACAGACAATAGAATGGAGAAAGGTACCGACCAGCTTTCATATAAAGCTGCAAGCAGCAGGAATACAAAAACAATAATCAGTGCGAAAATCAAGGTAGTACTGCTACCTGCTTCTCTTTCCTCCAAACTCAAACCAGAGAAATTATACGCATAATTCGCAGGTAAGGTTTGTGCCGCAACTTCATCCAATGCATTCAGTGCATCACCAGAACTGAATCCTGGTTTTGCAGATCCGCTGACCTCAATAGACCTGAAAAGGTTAAAGTGATTGATAATTGACGCATTTTCTATGGTTTTATAAGTTGCCAAAGAACTCAGGGGAACAGAAACTCCTGCAGAGTTCTTCACATACAATTGTGTCAGATTTTCTATTTTACCACGGTAAGCCGTATCAGCCTGTGTTACCACCCTGAAGTTACGTCCGTACTTTGTAAAATCATTCACATAACTACTTCCCAGATAAGAAGATATCGTGCTGTAAACGGATCCTATGGAAACACCCATCTTTTTCGCCTGCTCACGGTTGATATTCACCTTATAATTTGGTGTTCTCGCATTAAACAAAGTATAAGCCATCGCGATCTCAGGACGTTGGTTTGCTGCTGCAAGGAATTTACCTACGTTAGCTTCAAACTTCTTGATATCACCGGTTTGTTTCTCCTGGATCTGCAGGGTAAAACCACCACTGATACCCAATCCTGGAATTGGAGGCGGAGCTACAGCCAGCACACTACCATCTTTATCGCCAGCAAACTCCTGGGATACTGCAGCAATTGTACTGGTCACATCTCCTTCACGCTCATCCCAGCCTTTCAACTGCACAAAGAACGTAGCCGCATTAGATTTAAATGATCTGTTCAGGATATTGATACCCCCGATAGAAGTAATATTCAATACCTCAGGATGTTTTTTCTGAATAGTCTCAGTGATTCTTTTGATAAATGCATCCGTACGTGCGGCAGAAGCCCCCTCTGGTAAGGTAACCCCCATAAGGAAAATACCTGCATCCTCATTGGGAATAAATCCTCCTGGTTTTTTCATGAATAAACCAACCGTACCTACATACAGACAGGCTAAAATCACCATCACTAATGGCGCTTTTTTCAACGCCCATTTCACACCATTGGAGTACCTGTTTGTCACTTTACCAAACCAGGTATTGAATTTATAGAAGAATTTATTTAAACCTTTTGAATCCTTGTTCAGGTTCATTGGGGTAAGCAGCAATGAACACAATGCAGGCGTAAGAGACAATGCAATAAATGCAGAGATCAATACAGAAACGGCAATCGTAATCGCGAACTGCTGGTAAAGCTGACCAACCATACCCGGAATAAATCCAACCGGAATAAATACAGCAGCAAGAATCAAGGCAATGGCAATAACCGGAGCCGTGATATCTTTCATCGCTTTACGTGTAGCATCCGGAGCAGAAAGTCCTTCATGGTCCATATAATGCTGGACCGCTTCCACCACCACAATCGCATCATCCACCACAATACCGATGGCCAGTACGAAACCAAACATGGTCAGTACGTTAATAGAGAAACCTAAAAGTGTGAAGAAGATAAACGTACCAATAATCGATACCGGAATAGCCAATACCGGAATTAATGTAGCCCTCCAGCTTTGAAGGAAGAAGAATACCACAATAGTTACCAGAATCAATGCTTCAATAAGCGTATGGATTACCTCATTGATAGACACTTTTACGATTGAAACCGTTTCATAACCCACTTTATAATCAAGATCGGCCGGGAAGGACTTTTTCAACTCAGCCATTGCCTTGTCAATACCTTCAGCAGTTTGCACCGCATTACCACCCGGGGTCTGGTTAATCGCCATCATGGAGGCTACTTTTCCATTGATTTTAGATCTAGTCGCATAAGAGAATTCACCCAGTTCAACCCTGGCCACATCCCTCAGGTATACTGAAGAACCATCCTGACCACTTTTGATCACGATATTTTTAAACTGTTCTTCTGTATTCAGGTCACCATCAAGAATTACGGAGAATTCAAAAGTCTGACCACTGCTTTGCGGAGGTCCGCCTACGCTACCACCCGGTATACGTGAATTTTGTTCTGTAATTGCAGTAGAAACGTCTGCTGGCGTAAGTCCTAAACGCGCCAGTTTATTGGCATCAAGCCAAACACGCATACTGAAAGGCTGACCAAATGCCTGCACGTCACCCACACCCGGAATACGTAACAATGCATCCTTTACATATAGGTTGACATAATTGGAAATAAACTTCTGGTCGTACGTACCATTTGGAGAATACAGACCTAAAACCATCAAAATATCATTGTTGGCTTTTTTCGTGGTCACCCCTAAACGTCGCACAGCTTCAGGCAGTGCCGGTTCAGCGATACCTACCCTGTTTTGAACATCCAGGGCCGCAATATCGATATTGGTCCCTACATCAAAAGTAACAGTAATGGCAGAACGTCCGTCTGAAGTACTATTGGATTGCAGGTACTTCATTCCCGGACTACCATTGATCTGGCTCTCTATGGGTGTAGTTACTGTTTGTTCTACGGTTTCAGCATCTGCACCGGTATACGTTCCTGTAACAGTAACTGTAGGTGGTGCAATGTTCGGATATTGACTGATCGGAAGGGTCGTAATTACAATACTACCGATCAGAACAATTAATATGGAAATAACGATCGCGGTAACGGGTCGCTTTATAAATACTTCTGAGATCATATGTCCTAAATTCTTTTAAAAAACTATTTTTTAGCTGGTGCTGCTGCTGCAGGTTGTTGTCCGTTTGCCTCCTCAGCAGAAGCAGCTTTCACTACAGCGCCCGGGCGAACATTCTGAACTCCTTCAACAACAATTACATCACCCTGTTTCAAGCCATCGCTGATCACAACATTCTGATCAAACTGTTTACCAAGCTTCACAATACGTGGTGTTGCTTTAGCACTATCTCCTACTACATATACATTAAATTCACCCAATTGCTCAGCAACAGCTTTGTAAGGAATAACCAGCTGATCATTTGCTGCTTTATTTAATGCTTTCAGGTTAACCGTCATACCAGCGAACAACACTCCTTTAGGGTTAGGATAACTGATTCTCACTTTAATCGTGCCTGTAGCCGGATCAACAGCACGGTCAATCGCTATGATTTTTCCCTGACCATTATAGATGCTGCCATCCTGTAACTGAACGGTAAAAACCGAATCTTTTGCAGAAGAAGCATCTTTTTGCAAGGCAATAAAACGTGAAATCTCTGCCTGATTGATGGCAATATCAACAGCCATCGGATCATTGGTAGAAACCGTATTTAAAATTGTTGTACCAGGTGAAGCAAAAGCACCTAATCTGATCTGAGAAATACCGATTGTTCCATTTAAAGGAGACACAATAACTGAACGCTGCAAATCAGACGCTGCAGAAGACAAAGAAGCCTGTGCAGCTGCAACCTGAGATTCTGCATTCGCTAAATCAGTCAATGCATAATCCACACGTTGTTTAGCTACCGCATCCTGCTCAGCAAGTTTGGTATAACGGTCGGCATCCTTCTTAGTTTTATCACGGTTAGCTTTAGCTACAGCAACATCCGCTTTCGCAGCATTGTAAGCAGCCTGGTATTTGGTACGGTCAATTTCATATAACTTCTGACCTTTGGTAACTTTCTGCCCATCTTTAACGAAAATTGCAGTAACGTAACCACCTACCTGAGCACGAAGTTCTACTTCATTTAATGCCACAACCACACCAGGATAAGTATCTACCGTAGTCACGGGCTGGGCTGCAACCGTATAAGTAGTTACCGGAGTTGCAGGTGGAGGTCCCTGCTGTTGTGCTTTCTGATCTCCGCCGCCGCAAGAGGCTAATGTTAAAGTGCTGATAATAGCGACGCCAAATTTTATGTAATTAGTGTTCATGTCTGTTATTGGTTTACGTTAATAGTTCCTAGTGCTTGTTTTACGTCTAATTTTGCTGACAATAAACTATATAAAGAATTCAGATAGTTCAATTGTGCCGTGCGGAGATCTGTATCAGATGTCATCAAATCAAGATAAGTTTTGATCCCTTCATCATATTGAAGTTTAATGGTATTGTATACCTGTTTTGAAATCTCCACATTTGCCTTCGCGGTGTTCAGGTCGTTCAGGTTGGCTTTATAGGTTGCCATGGCCGACTCATACTGGGTATTGATCTGATTTTTGCTATTGAAGAGATCAAGATCTATTCTTTTCTCCTGTAATTGGGATTTCCTGATTTCCTGCGTACGTTTACCGCCCTGGAAAATCGGGATACTCAATTTAAGACCGATCACAGAACTTGGATAATTGGTGTTGTACAAATCACTGATTTCCTGATTCTGGTAATTGAACCCATAATTATAGAAACCAGATAAGGTAGGAACGTAACTCCATTTATTGTAACTGGTATTGATCCGTTGCAGTTGTCTTTGCGTTTCCAGCAAACGGTATTCTACCCTGTTTTGATAATCAACCACCTGGTTGGTATCAATCTGGATATCTTTCTCCATATCTCCTGCTGCATAAGAAAGACCAAATTCTTTATCAGCGGTGTATCCGATCAGCTCCCTTAAATAAGCATATTTAGATTTCAACAATTCTGTTGTTCTTTTCTTGTCTGCTTTTGAATTGCTGAGGCTGATTTGTGCACGTTGAAAGTCAGTTTTGTCGACCAGACCTGCTTCGTACTGAGAATTGGCATCTTTATATTGTTTCTCCAGACGGGCAATCGTTTCGTTAATAATATTTAACTGTTCGTTGCTGGTCAGAATATCATAAAAAGCTTTACTGACATCAACCACGGTACTGATTTTAGCATTCTCTGTATTTTGCTTGTACTGCTGTCTGAAATACTTAGCGGTTTTTGATGCCTGAATTAATCCGGCATTTAAAAACTGCTGATCTGCCTGTAAAACAAAAGATGAGGTATTCTTCGCACCAAAAGTCAGCAATGAACTTACCCCATTCGTAGTCAGTATCTGCGACTGTTGCTTAAGGTTGTGGTTGAATGTTCCGTTACCATTAATCTGTGGTAACCAACCGGATAGTGCTGATTTAATATCGCGTTCCCCGATTTCTTCATCAATCACTGACTGCTGAACACCTGGTTTGTTGGTCAGAGCATAATCAATACACTCCTGAAGTGTCGCATTGCTTAGCGTCTGCTGCTCTCTGACCGTAGTCTGCGCATCAACCTTCCCTGGCAGGAGAATCGGGATGCAGGCGAGCAGCATTAAAATTAAATTGTGTGGTTTCATATATATATTAAGGGTATTGAGTTTATTCATTTTACTGCTTTTTAATTCCGTCCCAAATGATTTTTACTACTTCAATAATATCCTCCTTGGAGAACACAATTCGCTGAGATAGCTGAAAACTTGCAGCAGCAACAAGCGTACCTCTAATTGTCGGTGCAAGCAATCTTGGATCAATATTTTTGAAGTAAGAATTGTCTATTCCGTATTTAAAAAAAGGAATAACCTTTTCAGTGTAGAGCTGACTGTCCTTTTCAGGGAAATCATGGGCGTAGGGCGAGTTAATATACTGTTCAAGAAAAAACATAGCATCCTCATTATCAACGTAAAAGTTGTAATGATTGATCATAAAATTAAAGAAACGTTCATTGTAACTTTTGCGCTCATCGTCTCCCATTAGGACAGCGGCACCAAGTTTGTTCTTCACGTGTATATATAACTCTACAATCAATGCTTCTTTGGACTCGAAATAATGGTAGATTGTTCCGGCAGCCACCCCGGCATGTTTGGCAATCTGGCTCATAGGTGTTCCATGGAAACCATGTTTCCGAACTAATGCGAGGGTACTGTTTAAAACAGCTTCTCTTTTGCCACAAGGATCTTCTAATTGAACGTTCATTCGGTTACAAAGAAACATAAAATTTCTTTTGCAAAATATTGTTTAACCCAATATGACAATTGGGTGATGCAGGTAACAAAATGGAGATAGAGAAAGAAATTCTTTAGGCATAAAAAAGCCCTGTTCCGGAATCAGGAACAGGGCTTAAATCAAATTTAACTAATGTTAAGGTTGTAAGGAAAATGAATAAAAACTATTTTCAGCAGTCCCCATTCAGCATACAGTTGATATTAAAATATATATCTTAATCCTAATTGGATACTATACGTACTTGTAACCGAAACGTTATCCTGGAATGGAGTTTCAACTAATTTACCACCAACTTGAGCTAAATTATAAATTGGTCTGCTGGTGGCAGCATCTACACTTCTAAACTGGAGTGGGTTATTTACTATAGTACTTTGGTATGTACCCCAGTTTTTATTAAGAAGGTTCGCAAAGTTTGTGATATCTGCACTGAACTGCAAAGTTTGTCTACCAGCTTTACCAGTATTAACAAAAAGATCTTGCAAGAACCTAACATCAATCTTATTGAACCATGGTAATAAGGCAGCATTTCTACCAGCAAATTCACCTCTGTGTTTTTTCAAATAAGGAGTATTGTTAATATATTTCTCCAAGGCCTCTTCTTGTTGGGCAACAGTGAATGTAACTGCATTAGCACCTGTACCAGTTGTATATGCAGCAAATTTAGTTTCACCTGGTCTCGGGATATACATTAAATCAGCACTGCTGTTTCCGTCGCCATTTAGATCACCATTCACTACATAACTGTAAAGACCTTGGTTAGCTCCCTCATAGAATACAGAGATCGTTGTAGCCAAATGTTTAAGATATTCTTTACGGTAAGAGATGTTAGCCACCACACGATGAGGGGTTGCATAAGCTGAATTCCCCATTTCTTCGAAATTACTTGTTCCAACGTTAGGATTTGAATTCCATACAGAACTAGCCTGACTTCCTGGATTAGCAGTTACTTCTTTGGCTGCAGAGAAAGTATAGGCTAATGAAGCTGAGAATCCGCTTGCATAAGCTTTAGTCAATTGAGCTGTTAATGAAGTTGCATAACCTCTATCAGAATTTTCTAATACAATTGCAGAAGTGATTGCACTATTCAACCTGTTACTTCCTGTAATACGTGGTCTAGTCAAATTACCTTCGTTGATTGTACTATTTGGTGTCACAAGGTTTGCGTTACGCATCTTAACCGCATTCATGTCTTTAGTAAACAATCCATCGAATGTTGCTGTAAAACCATTTCCTAAGTTTTTGTCAAAACCTAAATTAACACGGAAAACCTTAGGGAATTTGAAATTTTCATCCATAAATACAACGTTCGCTGGAGTAGAGGTACCAGCTGTTGTAGGAAACAAACCTGCGTAAGCATTAGGATCACTGCTCAATTTGATATTAGCCAATTGTGCCTGACCTGCTAAAGTAGAATTATTTATCGCTCCACCGAACTGATACATACCAGTGTTCGTAGGAATGTTAGTTAAGAATACAAAAGGAATTTTACCAGTAAATACGCCTAAACCACCGCGAAGTACTGTCGATTTATCATCAGATGTAAACCTAAATCCGAATCTTGGTGATAACATCACTGCACTTTTCGACCATTTATCAGTACTATATTGTCTTAAAGTCTGGCTATCTTCACCATAGAAATTCAATTTGGAAGTAGCTGGATTATTTAAAGGATTTTCATGATAGATTGGCATATCAGCACGAAGACCAAATGTCATTTTAACATTATCACTAATATTAACTTCATCCTGAATATAAGCTCCGGCTTGTCCTAATTTTAATTCAGCTGAATAAACAGCACTTTTACCAGGAACAAGAGAATAAGTATAAGCATAGTATACTGGTGCTCTATCTTGTAAGAAATCGTCTAATGAATTATAGGCATAGTAACTGTTTGAACCAGCCATAAACATATTTCCTGTTTTCTGATATTCATAAGTTACACCTGCAGTCAATGTATGTTTACCTGCATAATAAGTTAAGTTGTCAGTGAATGCATACACATCATTGATAACATCATTATTATAGGTATATGGATCCATACCCGCAAAAATAAAGTTACCACCTTCACCATTGAAAATGTCTATACTTGGGAAGATAGATCCAGGATAATCACGCGTAGCCTGATTTTTAGTAACAGCCAATAACACCTGGTTAGATAATTTATTACTAAATCTGCTGTTCAATTCAACTGTTCCACTTCTGGTAGTATTTTTAAATCCATAATTTGAATTTTCGAAAGCAAAGGAGTTAGCTGAAAAACGATTGTTTGGAGCGCGGGATAGGGTTGTTTTTCCACCACTAGCATTGGTTACCTGAAAACCACCACCATTTGGAATACTTGAACCATTTAATCCCACATCATCTGTTCCTACGAAATCACTATATTTCACAGTTAACTTATGATTGTTATTGATATTCCAATCTAATTTCGCTAAGATTTTATGATTTTCTGTAGCAAAACTAGGGAAGTTATCATAAGCACCAGTATTGTAGCCGAATCTGTCATTAAGGCTTTTAGAAACAGCTGCTAAATCCTCTACTTTTGTAGAGGAAAGAGTACCAGCTCCTGAACCACCCGTAGGTGCAAACGTTATACCTGGCTTAGTACTTTCCTCTTTCTCTGCATTCACAAAGAAGAATAATTTGTTTTTAATGATCGGCCCACCAAGACTGAAACCATAAGTTTTAGACTCAGATTTAGCAATACCTCCACTAATATCGATATCGCCTACTTTAGATCCTACAAAACTTTGATCCCTATAAAAACCATATGCAGTACCTTTAAAGGTATTTGTACCACTTTTAGTTACAGCACTAATGTTTGCGCCAGTGAAACCTGCCTGTCTAACATCATAAGGAGCAATGCTGATTGCAATCTGATCATAAGAATCTAACGAAATAGGTTGAGCACCACCACCTGGAAGTGGATCGCTATTTAGACCGAAGTTATTGTTTAAGTTAGCTCCATCCACCTGAATGTTATTGTAACGTCCATCGCGACCACCAAAAGTATTGTTGGCACCTGCCTGAGGAGTTAACCTGGTAAAGTCACTGATACTTCTTGAAATAGAAGGTAAAGTGGCTAAGTCAACACTTGAAACGTTTGTACTGGCACCAGTTTTCTGCGTTGTAATTTTATTCTTAACACCTGTTACAGTAACTTCTGACAACGTATTTCCTGATTCGTCAAGTTTGTAATCAACAATATAAGACTCTCCCAATTTCAAAAACGCATTCGAAATTTTTCCAGCTGCATAACCTATATATGAGATTTCTACATTGTATGGTCCACCTACTCTCATATTACCAATGGAGAAGCGACCATCTGAGTTTGTAGTTACAACATAACTAGTTCCGGAAGGAGTGTGTGTAGCTTTAACTGTAGCACCGGGTAGTGCTCCTTTGGCATCCTTTATGATACCGTTCATTGAAGACGTAGTAACCTGAGCATTGGAATAGGATGCAAATCCTACCAGTGCAAAGACAAATACTACAATTCGAAATAGTAGAGATTTCTTCATACTTTCTGATTGATTGTTGTTTTGAATGTTGTAAGTATTAATATAATAGTTAACGGCACAAAAATAGGCATTAATGTTATAACGTTTTAGCATTCAATGTTAAGAAATCATTAAGTAAGTCAGTTATTTTTCCACATTTAACAATTAAAACACAGCCTTAACCTACAGTTTGACAGATATTTATTATCAATAATTTAAAAACATCAATTATTTGATATAAAAGAGGACAAAATTCATTTAGATAAAAGAATGTCAGAAAAATCGAATTACACCTTATAACTAACATTTTTTTTTAATTTTGGGCTTTACTAAGTTAAAATTTCCTGTAACAAGATATGAACTACGATGTAATTATAATCGGTAGCGGTCCCGGTGGATACGTTGCTGCAATCAGAGCTTCACAATTGGGTTTAAAAACTGCAATTGTAGAACGTGAATCTTTAGGTGGAATATGCCTTAACTGGGGTTGTATTCCAACAAAAGCTTTATTAAAAAGTGCACAGGTATTTGAATATATCAATCATGCGGCAGAATACGGTATTAAAACCGCGCCAGCTGAAGCTGATTTTGCTGCTGTTATCAAACGCAGCCGTGGTGTAGCTGAAGGAATGAGCAAAGGTGTTCAGTTCCTGATGAAGAAAAACAAGATTGATGTTATTATGGGCACCGGAAAAGCTAAACCGGGCAACAAAGTTGAAGTTAAATCTGCTGATGGTTCTCAAAAAGAGTTAACGGCTAAAAATATTATCCTGGCAACAGGTGGACGTTCCAAAGAATTGCCAAGCTTAAAACAAGACGGTAAAAAAGTAATCGGCTACAGACAGGCTATGGTCCTTCCTGAACAACCTAAATCAATGGTCATTGTTGGTTCTGGTGCTATAGGTGTAGAATTTGCTTATTTCTATGCTACGATGGGAACAAAAGTTACTGTGGTTGAATTCATGGAAAACATTGTACCGGTTGAAGATGAGGATATCTCTAAACAATTATTGCGCAGTTTCAAGAAAGCTGGGATTGAAGTGATGACTTCTTCAAGCGTAGAATCTGTAGATACCACTGGTACCGGATGTAAAGTACAGGTAAAAACAGCTGCTGGTATGCAAACTATTGAATGCGATATCGTTCTTTCTGCTGCTGGGGTGGTTGCGAACATCGAAAACATCGGACTGGAAGAAACAGGTATCAAAACTGAAAAAGGTAAAGTGGTAGTTGACGGATTTTACAATACCAATGTAAAAGGATACTATGCTATCGGAGATATCGTTGGCGGTCAGGCATTGGCACACGTTGCTTCCGCAGAAGGAATCATCTGTGTAGAGAAAATTGCCGGCCATAACCCAGAACCACTAGACTACAACAACATTCCCGGCTGTACCTACTGTACTCCTGAAATTGCTTCTGTAGGTTATACTGAGAAAGCTGCTAAAGCTGCAGGTTATGAACTGAAAATCGGTAAATTCCCATTCTCAGCATCTGGTAAAGCAAGTGCTGCAGGTGCTAAAGATGGTTTCATCAAAATGATCTATGATGCAAAATATGGTGAACTGTTAGGCGCACACATGATTGGTGCTAACGTAACAGAAATGATTGCTGAAATTGTTGTTGCCCGTAAGTTAGAAACTACTGGCCATGAAATGCTTAAAGCAGTACATCCACACCCTACCATGAGTGAAGCAATTATGGAAGCCACTGCAGATGCATATGGCGAAGTAATCCACTTATAGGCCGGTAAACCTACTGATACATATAAGTATTACATATTTATTAAAAAACCTGCTGTGAACACAGCAGGTTTTTTAATTTTACACCCGATACTAAACCCATTCCTAATGAAGCTACATACGATTGAAACAGGATTTTTTAAACTTGATGGCGGTGCAATGTTCGGCGTAGTCCCAAAATCGATCTGGCAGAAAAGTAATCCGGCCGATGCAAATAATATGTGTACCTGGGCAATGCGTTCTTTACTGATAGAGGACGGTGATCGCCTGATATTGATCGATACAGGAATGGGTGAAAAACAGGATGATAAATTTTTCAGCCATTATTACCTCCATGGTGAGGATACCTTACAAAAGTCACTGGCAGCAAAAGGTTTCAGTGAAGACGATATCACAGATGTATTCCTTACGCACCTGCATTTCGACCACTGCGGTGGAGCCATTGTTCGTAAAAATGGCCAGCTCCAGACAGCGTTTAAAAATGCTGTTTACTGGAGCAATGAACAACATTGGGACTGGGCCGTCAATCCGAATGCAAGGGAAAAAGCATCTTTCCTGAAAGAGAACATCCTCCCAATCCAGGAAAGCGGACAACTGAAATTTATTGAAAGTAAAGAAGGTATTACATTCGCAGACAATTTTAACGTACGTTTCGCTTTCGGGCATACCGATGCCATGATGCTGCCACAGCTTAGGTACAAGGATCAAACCATTATATATGCAGCTGATTTGCTGCCCTCTACAGGTCATATTCCATTGCCCTATGTCATGTCATACGACATGTTCCCATTACAGACATTAAAAGAAAAAGCTGCATTTCTTGAAGAAGCCGCATTAAAAAACTATATCCTTTACCTCGAGCACGATCCTGTAAATGAGTGTTGTACGGTACAACAAACGGAAAAGGGAATCCGGCTGAAAGAAACATTACAACTGACTGACTTATAAAAAAAGTCAGTTATTATAAACTTTTTTATCTTTGTGCTGTTTACCGTGTACGATGTATCCGTTAGAAAAATTGCTTTATGAAGAAGCAATGGGACTATTGAACATTCAATTCCCACATCTCAATAAACAGTAAAATATGATAAAAAAAATTACTTTGTTAGGTTGGTTTGCCATCATCCTTTCCGGTTGTAATGGCATAGAGTACAGCCCGAATCAGAAATTTGATGGAAACACGCCACAAAATGTAAATAATGCTGAAATATTAGCCCTTCCACAAAAACCTGCAGGCTCAGCTATTAAAATTGCGGTGTCTGGCGATACCCAAAGAATGTATAAGGAGTCCCAACTCTTTGTTGACCATATCAATGCAAGGAATGATGTCGATTTCGTGATCCTGAATGGTGACATTTCAGATTTTGGTCTGCTTGCAGAATTTGAAGGCATCTATAAAATATACTCCGGTTTAAAAGTTCCTTTTATTTCAGTTATCGGTAACCACGATCAGGTGGCAAATGGATATGATGTGTACACACGGATGTTTGGTGCCACCAATTATACCTTTACCTATGCAGGCATAAAATTCATATGTCACGATTCCAACAGCAGGGAACATAATTTTGACGGGACCATACCAGATATGGGCTGGCTGAAAAATAACCTGGCTATGGAAGCAGGGATTGACCATATCATTGCATTTTCACATGTCCCCCCTACCGACAGTGATTTTGATCAGAAGTTAAGAACCGATTACGAAGAACTTTTCAACAGCACACCTGGAATGATGGCATCAATTCATTCGCACCAGCATTCTCCTGATGTAATTTACAGACGTGAAGGAACAGGAATACCTTTTATTATTACAAATGCCGTGGTAAACAGAGCATATACACTTATAGACATTACAAATGGGGAACTTCATGCACAAGCTGTTAATTTTTAGCATCATTCTGATGGTGCCAGGTTTTCAGAAAGCCATGGCGCAAAAATCTTTTGCTAAGTTCCTAACTCCTGACTATGCCGAATTACAGCATGCTGGAAGTATAGGCTATATGAGTGCCGGCATAGGGTATAACCTTTCAAAAAAAGAGAGGACTGCTCTTAGTTTTCATTATGGTTACGTTCCGGAAGTAAAAGGTGGAGAATTACACATTGCTGCGGTCAAATTCCAGTATAAGCCTTTTGCGATACGGATCAAAGACAAACTGACTTTTTATCCGGTTAATCCAGGTGTATTTCTCTCCTATACTTTTGGCAAACAATTCGGCTTCTCTTTCGATGATGATCAATACCCAAAAGGATATTATTTCTGGTCGCCCGCACTAAGGGAACACATCAGTCTAAGTTCAGAGCTTAAGATTATGGGTGATAAAACCAGCAGGATAAAATCCATCAGTCTGTATACAGAAGCAAACACTAATGATCTGTATATGATTTCCTGGTTTGAAAACAGGACAACAACTCCAATCCAGGAGATATTTCACCTGGGATTTGGGGTAAGAATGTATTTTTAAAACCAATTCGTACATATACATCTGGTTAGAATCTGAACATGACAGCGAATTACAGCACTTATTGCAGGAAAGTTCCAGGCTGTCAGTAAATAATTCCTGCTTTGTCTATATCAATATCAAAAATGTAATCGTTAAACAATTATTATAAAGCGAACATAACTGGTTTTTTATTATTAATCAACGATTTATCGCTGTTAGTCAACAAAGAATATACCGGATTTAGTAGAGAGGTATCACCCTGTCAAAAGTACTTTGGAATAATTTTTGCTGCTAATACCTTGTATAAATAACTAGTGTAAAGTGTAACGTTTTCAGGAATTTATGTTTATAAATTGCCATAAAATCCTTACTTTTGCACGTTCTAACACATAAACGAGTACCAAAGCACATAAATGAGACAACTCAAAATCACCCAATCCATAACCAATCGCGAGAGTCAATCTCTAGACAAATATCTTCATGAGATTGGTAAAGTAGATCTAATCACCGCAGAAGAAGAAGTCATACTAGCAAGAAAGATACGTGAAGGTGATCAGGCAGCTCTGGAGCGTTTAACGAAAACCAACTTGCGTTTCGTGGTCTCTGTGGCTAAACAATACCAGAATCAGGGATTAACTTTAGGTGATTTGATTAATGAAGGTAATCTTGGTCTGATCAAAGCTGCAAAGCGTTTTGATGAGACAAAAGGTTTTAAATTCATCTCTTATGCTGTATGGTGGATCCGTCAGTCAATTCTGCAGGCAATTGCAGAACAAAGCCGTATTGTACGTCTTCCATTAAACCAGGTAGGTTCATTAAGTAAAATCAGCAAGGCCTTTTCTAAGTTAGAGCAGGAATATGAGCGTGAGCCTTCTCCTGAAGAGCTTGCCGATATTCTGGAAACTACTGTAGATAAGATTTCTGATACCCTCAGCAACTCCGGAAGACACGTTTCTATGGATGCACCTTTTGTACAGGGGGAAGAAAACACTTTGCTGGATGTACTCGAAAACCACGAGCCAAATACTGATAGCAGCTTGATTAACGAATCTCTTTCCGAAGAGATCAAACGTTCATTATCGACTTTAACTGAACGTGAACGTGAAATCATTGTTCTTTTCTTTGGATTAAGCACAAATCATCCGTTATCACTGGAAGAAATAGGTGAAAAATTCAACCTTACACGTGAGAGGGTACGCCAAATCAAAGACAAGGCATTACAACGCCTGCGTCACACTTCACGCAGTAAAATACTAAAATCATATTTAGGGTAGTTCAATAACACTCACCTATTCAAATACAGAAAGATCGGGCCTTACCCGGTCTTTTTTATTTTAGCCACATTTCAACTCCATGGAATGCCGCATATTTTAGAAACCCGGTATAGATTTCAATGCCTCATCAAAACAGGGATAGATTGCATAAAAATGCGATGCTTGACATCCTATTCTTTAGGAAATCATCTTGTAGAGGCTCCTTAGAAAAAATAAAATGCAATCATCGGAAAAACTTTGCATCGGACAGCCCCGGCACAATTTGGCAGGAAGCCTTCAGAGCAAGTATCATTAAGCCCGGTACAACAGGCCAAAGACCGAAAGCTTTACCTTCCATTCTACCTCCTCCTTAATTTGATCAGAAAAACCAGTGATTTGTGCCTGAAGCAATTGCGGCCACCAGATATATTGCGCTTTCGCGCAAACAAAAAATCATTCTTTATGTTTTTTCATATACACTAGGCGTTGTCATTTATTTGTAATATATTAGGACTTACTGAACCCACTAACTCACCTGTTATACCAAAAAAGATGAATATGAAAATATATTTTTTCTTACCCTTACTATTTTCATTAGGCTGTAATGCTGTGAAGACAGCCACCAAACCTTCACAATCCGAACAATTATTAAAAGATATAAAAACCTTGTCATCTGATGCCTATGAAGGTAGAAAAACTGGCACCAAAGGAGCAGAGATGGCAAGAAATTACATTGCCAAAAGATTCAAGGAAATAGGGATTACCTCATTCCCATTGCTCAACAGTTACCAGCAACCTTTCATATTTGAAGGAATTGATGATCCGAAAGTGAATGGAAAAAATATGATCGGTTATATCCCGGGGATCAGTGAAAAAATCATAGTCATTTCAGCACACTATGACCACCTGGGGATCATTAATGGAAAGATTTTCAATGGTGCAGATGATAATGCTTCTGGTGTGGCAGGTCTGTTAAAAATTGCTGCTCACTTCGCCAAAAACAAACCAAATTACACATTAATTTTTGCTGCCTTTGATGCAGAAGAATTTGGAAGAAAAGGCTCTGATTACTTTGTAAAGCACCTTCCTGTAGATATCAAAAGAATAAAACTGAATATCAACCTGGATATGATCAGTCACAATGAAAAAGGAGAACTGTATGCTTCCGGTACTTATAAAAATCCGCAGCTAAAATCCTTCATTGCGACTACAAATCCGGATCTTAAAATATTGTTCGGTCACGATAATCCTAAATTAGGAATAGATGACTGGACAGACCAAAGTGACCAGTCGGCTTTTAATGCTAAACAAATCCCATTTATATATTTTGGTGTGGAAGACCATAAAGACTACCACAAAGAGACTGATAAGTTTGAAAATATCAATCAGGAATTCTTCATCAATGCAGCAAATGCGATACTTGAAATTACAGATAACATTGATAAGGACAGGACTGTAGAAAGGACATTCAGGGAAAAACTCCAGATGAAAAGGAAATAAATACACGACCATTAAGACATTGGCATATTTATACAGGAAAGGCCCAAACTTCATCGTTTGGGCCTTTCCTGTATAAATATCATTGCTTAACAATAAAATATCCCCGATAAAAGAAGAGTCTATTTCCAGGATTATTTGGGAGCGTGTTTAGTGCCAACCATTCCTATAAATTCACTGTTCGGATTAACAGGTTTGATATTTTCTGACCTGACTGATGAAATGGCTACATCCCGGTTCCCAATACTCATCACCCCGCTCCTGCTTGCAGATGTAGTCGTGGTAGCTGAGGAAGGGACTAGAATATCCAAAGCAGCCTTAAGATAGGAATCACGTTCATCACCAAACTCATATCTCGGATCAAGATAAGCAACAGCCGTTGTAGGGGAAATACCCGTGTAATACCTACCCTCATTATTGGAATTAAGCGTTTCGAACATAGACATGTATACCTCATACCGATTCTGCAGGGTAATAGGAAAAAAACCTACAGGCTTTCCGTAAGTAGTTTCTCCAACGACCTTTACATTCAAGTAAGGTTTCAGGTTATTGATCAGCAATTCACTCGCAGAGGCTGTACTTTCTGAAACCAGGAAAACCACAGTGGTAACCGTATTTAAACTCCCCTTCTTGGAAAAAAATGCATTATTATCATCGGCTGTAGTAGAATAATCAAGATCAGCATAGGTGATCATCTTTCCCCCCTGGTATTGTACTTTTCCTGCGGAATTCAAAAGTGGCTGATGACTAAGAATAGTTGCATTTCCACTCTGCATGGTGGAATTATAAATGGTAGAAAACATCTTCTTACCATTTAAACTGCTGGGAACGATCAAATTTGCCAGGTGTTCAGAAGCATAGACATAACCTCCGCCATTATAGCGCAAATCGATAATCAGATCCGTCACTCCCGCAGCATTGAAATTAGAAAACACCGGATCCAGATTGGTATCATTCAAACCGTCAGGATCTGATAGTGCTGAAAACCTGGCATAGGACAGGTAACCGATTTTCTTTCCCGATTTTTCGAAAACTTTAGTGGCATAAACAGGGCTACTTTTATAAGATTTGGATTGAAGGGTAAGATTAAAGGTCACCCCGTCGGCATAGTTCCTTCCTTCGATAGTAACCGAGCCAGCAGATAGATCGTCTATCACCCCATCACTTTCATTATCGTAGCTTGCACCTAATGTCCTTCCATTTATTTTAGTAATGATCCATCCCCTTTTCACACCTGCTTTCTCAGCTGGGGATCCCGGATAAACAGCAGTGACATATAACGTATAGGTACCAGAATTTGTGGTATAAAAAACCGGCCTTATGCCGACATCATTTCCATTTCCTTCCAAATCAACATTGGCCTTATTCTGGTTTATACTTGCTGTTGGATTGGCTTCTGTCAAATCAGAGATATATGAATATTTAGGAAAACCATCATCGTAGTATTCATATGCTGAACCTGTAGCCGGATTAATTTTCAGCTGACTAATGGCATAAAGTTCCGCGTTATAACTATTGATTGGTGAAGACGCATTCAAATAGCCCTGTGGATTAAACACACTGTAAGAAGGGATAGCGTCATTCCAGAAATAAATCTCCTTCGCGTAGAAAAACAAAGAGTCAAGTGTTGACTGCGTCCCTGAAATATTTGTAGACATCCTGGTTGCACCTGTAGTATCTACAGGAGTCGGACTTGTCTCTTCTTTACTTTTTTTACAGGAAATGAGTATTGCACTGAGGAAAATAACAAGAAAAACCTTGTTGATAAGGGTTGTTTTCATATCAAACTATTAGCATATTAAGAACTACGGTCTTAAGTTACCAATAGTTTGTCAATGTCTAAGAAATTTAACATTTCATTAAATCCACGCTTCTGCTCCTTGTTACAATTGTTCACCAAAACCACCTGACTGGGCTCCAGTCCATGTTTTTCAATAATTATCTGCACAGCCTCAGCTGTTGATCCTTCTGCAATCTCAGCTGAAAAATAAACTGTCAGATATTCCCCGACACCATGCCATTCCATCTGCCTGATTTTATTCAACTGCATCACCGGATCACCATCTGCCAGCAGGAAAACCTTTTTACCTGCTGCTGTAATCTCCTGGATAAAACTAAGTACCTTCGCAAACATCAATAACTTCAGCGGTAACCTCGCATTCTGGTGCAGCAATTCGAAATTATCCTTATATTTTTCCGGCAGATTAAACTGTGCGGCTGTTTTAAAAAATATGGCGACATCACCTTCTTTTTCATAAATTTCCCGCATAAAATCAATGATACTTCTACCATCCATCTGCTCAGTATATTCCATAAACTGGGCAAAAAGGTAATATACCTGCAACAAATAATCCTTTTCCGGATAAAGAACATTGTCCAGTTGAAAAATAAATGCTGAATTGTCTTTTATGTAATCTTTGGTATTCATCTATGCAATGGTAAATAGGGAAGTAAAAATTTCATCCTTTACCTCTTTGATATAAAAAACGCCTGTCATTTTTTCCGGATAGGAAGGTATCCAGGGCAAAGTACTGAATATCACCTCTCCATCATTGAATATGACCCAGTCCCTTGGTTGCGGAATCGGCTTGTTAAAATATTCTTCCAGTAAAGGAAGTTCCGGGAGCAATACAGTAATGTTATATTCTTTAAACAATGTGGCTGCCCTGGAGATGGCATGAACTTCAAATTCATATAAGGGCAATAAGGTATCAGCCTGCTGGTCAAGACAGATATTCAGTAGATTATGGGCAATCACCTCATCATTCCTTTCACCCAGGCTCAAAAAAGTATAGGCCGCGGTACCAAATGCGGGCATTTCCCCATAGTCGGCCAGGACAACCTCTGCCTGGGTAAATGCTTTTAGAAGTTTTAATGATTTGGAAGCCTTACCGCCGGTAATTATGATCTTCATTGGAATAAAATATTTGTTTTTTGTTTTTCAGATTGTAACAATGCTGTTCCAGTATTGCCTATAATTCGATCAAACCATCTTTCATGGTGACTATCCTGTCACTGATCTGGGCCAGTTCATTATTGTGGGTAACGATAACAAAAGTCTGCTTAAAGTTATCACGCAATGTGATAAAAAACTGGTGCAATGCTGCTGCATTCTCAGAATCCAGATTTCCGGAGGGTTCATCAGCCAGGATGATCGCAGGACTATTAATTAAAGCCCTGGCCACAGCAATACGTTGCTGCTCTCCACCGGAAAGCTGATTGGGCTTATGCGTGGCACGATCTTTCAGACCTAACATATCCAGCAGTTCCAGTCCGCGGGATTCCGCTTCTTTCCTGCTTTTTTTGGCAATAAAGGCAGGAATACAGATATTTTCTATGGCAGAAAACTCCGGTAATAAGTGGTGGAACTGGAAAACAAAACCAATATTCTGGTTCCTGAATATACTGAGCAGCTCACCGGATAATTTATTCACCCTGGTATGATTGAGCTCTACTGTTCCCTCATCCGGCTGATCAAGGGTACCCAGGATATGAAGCAAAGTACTCTTCCCTGCCCCTGATGCACCGATGATGCTGACAACTTCTCCCTTTTCCACTTCAAAATCGACACCTTTTAAAATGGGCAGTTTCCCGTAAGCTTTTTTTATACCTCTGGCTTTTAGCATAGCGCAAACTTACAAAAAGTTGGGAAGGATAAATAGGAGAATAGTTTTTAAAACCGATCTGAAATTGTAGATTTGGATCAAATTTTTTCAGCAAATGAATATACACGAATATCAAGGTAAGCAAATACTTAAAAGTTTTGGTGTTGCCGTACAAGAAGGCATCGTTGCCGAAACTGTTGAGCAGGCTGTAGAAGCTGCTAAAAAAATGAAAGCAGACTATAACTCTGACTGGGTTGTGATTAAAGCACAAATCCATGCTGGCGGAAGAGGTAAAGGTGGCGGTGTAAAACTGGCTAAAAACCTTGACGAAGTTAAAGAAAGAGCGACAGCTATCCTGGGTATGCAGTTGGTAACGCCTCAGACAGGTCCGGAAGGTAAAAAAGTAAATAAGATTCTTGTTGCACAGGACGTTTATTATCCTGGTGCTTCTGAAACAAAAGAATTTTATGTGAGCGTTTTATTAAACCGTTCCAGCGGCAGGAACATCATTATGTATTCTACAGAAGGTGGTATGGATATTGAAGAAGTTGCAGAACATACGCCTCACTTAATTTTCAAAGAAGAAATCGATCCTAAAGTTGGTCTTCAGGGTTTCCAGGCACGTAAGATTGCCTTTAATTTAGGCTTAAGCGGTGCTGCATTTAAAGAAATGGTGAAATTTGTGACTGCGCTTTATAAAGCCTATGACAATACCGATTCTTCAATGTTCGAGATTAACCCGGTTTTAAAAACTTCAGACGAAAAGATTATCGCAGTGGATGCTAAAGTGGATTTAGATGAAAATGCTTTATACCGCCATCCTGATTATGCAGCAATGCGTGATAAACTGGAAGAAGATCCAACAGATGTTGAAGCAAGTGAATCAAACCTTAACTATGTAAAACTTGACGGAAACGTGGGTTGTATGGTGAATGGTGCTGGTCTTGCCATGGCAACTATGGACATCATTAAAATTGCAGGTGGTGAGCCGGCGAATTTCCTTGATGTGGGTGGAACTGCCAATGCTCAAACTGTAAAAGCTGGTTTTAACATTATTCTAAAAGATCCGAACGTAAAGGCTATCCTGATCAATATTTTCGGTGGTATTGTTCGTTGCGACCGTGTTGCACAAGGTGTAATTGACGCTTATAAAGAAATCGGAAATATCCCGGTTCCAATTATCTGCCGTCTGCAGGGAACAAATGCAGCAGAAGCAAAACAACTGATCGATGATTCAGGTCTTCAGGTTTATTCTGCTATTGCATTGAAAGATGCAGCAGCACTGGTAACTGAAGTTTTAGCTTAATTATTGAATAAGTAGTTTAACTATATTTTAAGAAAAGGGTAATCCGCAATGGTTTACCCTTTTTTTATGACCACAATCTTCTACCCTCCCTGAGCTGCACTTATGATGTGCAAATAACGTTGGCACACCAGCGTTACAAACTGTCTATATATAGCCTATTATCCAGCCATATCCTGCTGAGGTTTAACAGCACAGGCCAATCTCTATCCTGAGCAAAAATTAAATAAATATATGAAAGGTACGCAGGCTCGCTGATCTGTTTAATTCCCAATTGGGCATTCTCATCAGCCGATTCTTGTGTTTTCAACGGAATTAAAAAGTCAAATAAAATAAAAAGGCTCCAATTCTATGAACCGGAGCCTCTTTAAAACCAAATATAAATTAAACGAGCAATACAAACATACGAATATTCATCTTAAAAACAAGATTATTTTAATATTTATTATAAAAAACAATAACCAAACACATAAAAACAAGAATAAAATTAAAATAAAAACCAAAATTTATAAATTAAACAACATTAAAACACAAATAAACACACAAAAACAGAACAAATAACAATCAACACAAACAAAAACCAACTCAAAAACAACAAAACAAAGAACAAATAACAATTAATACAAACAAAAACCAACTTAAAAACAACAAAACCAACAAATAACCACAATAAAACCTAAAATAAACAGACTCAAATCAATTTAAAAGGCACAAATAAAAACAGATCCAGAAATGAGGGGAATAAAACTTCTCCCCTGCCATTCTGTAATTTATTGGCAGAAATCCTTATTTTTGAGCGTTCCACAAAAAGATCATGATTAAAAGAGAAAAAATAAAGAGCCTGCTAGAGACTACAGATTTCAACAGAGAAGTTACCGTAATGGGTTGGGTTAGAACCTTCCGCAATAATCAGTTTATTGCCATCAATGATGGCTCCTGCATGGGAAATATCCAGATCGTTGTTGACTTTGAAAATACAAATGAACAACTGTTGAAACGTATTACCACAGGCGCGGCGATCGCTGTGACGGGTACAATCGTTGAATCTTTAGGTAAAGGACAGCGTGTTGACGTGAAAGCATCTTCTATAGAAATTTTAGGGGACAGTGATCCCGATAAATTCCCGCTGCAACCTAAAAAACACAGCCTGGAGTTTTTACGCGAAATTGCCCACCTGCGTTTCCGTACCAATACTTTCAATGCTGTATTTAAAGTAAGACATGCTTTAGCTTTTGCTATTCATCAATTTTATAACGAAAGAGGTTTTGTGTATATGCACACTCCGGTAATTACGGCTTCAGATGCTGAAGGTGCGGGAGAAATGTTTAAAGTAACCACGCTTGATTTTGACAATACGCCAAGAACTGAGGATGGCAAAGTCGATTTTTCTGAAGACTTCTTTGCACGCGCCACCAACCTTACCGTTTCCGGTCAGCTGGAAGGTGAACTGGCAGCGATGGCATTCGGGCAGATATATACTTTCGGGCCTACATTCAGGGCCGAGAATTCAAACACTACCCGCCACCTCGCAGAGTTTTGGATGATTGAGCCTGAAGTAGCTTTTGCTGACCTGGAAGACAATATGCAACTGGCTGAGGATATGATGAAGTATGTCATTACCTATGCCCTGGAAAACTGCAGGGAAGAGATTGAATTCTTAAACAACCGTCTTTCAGAAGAAGAAAAAAGCAAACCTCAGAACGAGCGCAGCGAACTTTCTCTGATCGATAAATTGAAATTCTGCCTGGATAACGACTTCCAGCGCCTGACCTATACTGAGGCCATTGCTATTTTACGTTCGTCAAAACCGAACCAGAAGAAACAATTCAAATACCTGATCAATGAATGGGGAGCCGACTTACAATCGGAACATGAGCGTTACCTGGTAGAGAAACACTTCAAAAAACCGGTAATCCTGACAGACTATCCTGCAGATATCAAATCGTTCTACATGCGCCAGAATGAACCGGATACTGAAGGTAGAAAAACAGTAGCCGCTATGGATATCCTGTTCCCCGGCATTGGCGAAATGATTGGTGGTTCACAAAGGGAAGAGCGTATGGATAAACTGACCCGACGCATGGAAGAACTGAACATCCCTCAGGAAGAATTGTGGTGGTACCTGGATACGAGAAGATTCGGTTCTGCGCCCCATTCAGGATTTGGACTGGGTTTTGAACGTTTGGTACTGTTCGTTACTGGTATGACCAATATCAGGGACGTGATTGCTTTCCCAAGATTCCCTAAAAACGCAGAGTTTTAACAAATAACTTATAGCTTCATAAGCCCCACTGTATTCATTTACAGCGGGGCTTATTATTTTGGCATACGTTGTGATATTATTTTTTTAGTAAATTTACCATATGCTTATTAAAATATATCCAGAGAACCCGAATGAAAAAGCCATAGATCAGGTGGTGGAGATCCTTAAAAAAGGGGGACTCATCATCTATCCTACTGATACCATATACGGTCTCGGTTGTGACATTACGAATCAGAAGGCAATAGAAAAGATCTGTAAGATCAGGGGGATTAAGCCGGAGAAAGCAAACTTTTCCTTTATCTGCTCAGATTTAAGCCATATTTCTGATTTTGTTAAACCCATTGATACGACAGTTTTCCGTTTACTGAAAAAAGCCTTGCCGGGTCCTTTCACTTTTATATTCAATGCCAGCAACAATGTCCCTAAATTACTCAGCTCCAATAAGAAAACAGTAGGAATCAGGGTTCCTGACAATGATATCGCAAGAGCTATTGTGAAAGCCCTGGGCAACCCTATTCTTTCTACGTCGATTAAAGACGACGATGAGCTGATTGAATACTCTACAGATCCTGAACTGATACATGAGAAATATGAAGATCTTGTAGACCTGGTAATTGATGGTGGCTATGGAGATAATGAAGCCTCTACGGTGGTAGATTGTACTTCGGGCGACTTTGAAATTATCCGTGAAGGTAAAGGAATTCTGGAGAATTACCTTTAAATGAAGCCACTTTGGCTATAAGCTTTCCTTCCATGATGAAATACAAATCACAGAAGCGGAATACCTTTCCCCCTTCTGTGATTTACAATTTAAGGGGTAGGGCTAATTCCTGAAAGTCTTCATAAATGCCTGTACATTTTCCTTCAGGTCTCCACCCGGAAGAGATTTTACAAATGCAGTCCCTATAATCCCTCCATTCGCAAATTTGCATGCCTTATCAAAGGTTTCCTTACTGCTGATCCCGAATCCGATCAGTGTTGGATTATTCAGGTTTAAAGCTGCAATCCTGCTGAAATAAAGTTCCGTCTGATCGGAAACCTGCAGGTTCTGCCCCGTTGTAGCAGAAGAAGACAATAAATAAATAAAGCCATTGCTCAGGCCATCAATTTTATGAATCCGCTCTGTGGAAGTCTGCGGGGTAACCAGAAAAATATTACTCAGCCCATTTTTCAGAAAGGCATCTTTATATAACTCTTCATATTCTACCATGGGCAGGTCGGGAACAATACATCCGTCTACGCCTACAGCAGCACAGGCTTCACAAAACCTTTCTACACCATATTGCAATACCGGATTCACATAGCCCATCAGCAGGACCGGAATGGTCACTTTCTTACGTAATTCTTTCAGCTGTTCAAACAGCAGGTTCAGGTCCATACCGCTATCCAGTGATACCTTACTGCTTGCCTGGATAACCGGTCCGTCTGCAACAGGATCGGAATAAGGAAATCCTATTTCCAGCATATCGGCACCTGCTTTTTCCAGCTCTTCCGCTATGGTGATGGTATCTCCCAGCCCAGGATATCCTGCAGTGTAATAAATGGAAAGTATATTATTTTTTTTCTCTTTGAATAATTGATTAATTCTGTTCATCTGATTTTCTTAATAAAGATTTGTTTCCTGGGGATTGCGTTAAAAACCGAAATACTTCATGTAGGTATCCATATCCTTATCTCCCCTGCCTGAAAGACATACCACAACATTCTCCTTCCCCGTGAAAGTCATTTTTTCCAGTTGTGCAAGGGCATGCGCACTTTCTATGGCAGGAATAATACCTTCCAGCTGTGTACACAGCAATCCCGCACGTAAGGACTCATCATCTGTAATGGACACATAGGTTGCCCGGGTAGTTTTAAACAAGTGTGCATGCTGTGGACCAATACCAGGATAATCCAGTCCTGCAGATACAGAATGCGGTTCCACGACCTGCCCGTCTGCAGTTTGCATCAGAATACTCCGGCTCCCATGCAATACGCCTTCTTTGCCGAGGAAAGTTGTCGCCGCACTGAAGCCACTGCTTACCCCTTTTCCTGCGGCTTCTATGGCCACAAGTTTTACCTTTTCATCATTTATAAAATGATAAAACATCCCCATGGCATTACTGCCGCCACCAACACAGGCCAATACATAATCAGGCTGGTCATTCCCGGTTTGCTCCAGTAATTGCTTTTTGGTCTCTTCAGAAATCACGGACTGAAAAATAGAAACCATATCCGGATAGGGATGTGGTCCAACAACAGAACCAATAATATAATGGGTGTCGACAGGATTGTTTATCCAGTCGCGCATCGCTTCATTTGTCGCATCCTTCAAAGTCTTACTACCGGAAACTGCCGATACCACCTTGGCGCCCAGCATTTTCATCCTTGCTACATTCGGTGCCTGGCGCTGGATATCAATTTCGCCCATATAGATCACGCATTCCAGTCCGCGCAAGGCACAAACTGTAGCTGTAGCTACCCCATGCTGCCCAGCACCCGTCTCCGCGATGATCCTCTTCTTGCCCAATTTTTCTGCCAGCAGGATTTGTCCGATAGTATTGTTGATCTTATGTGCACCGGTATGGTTCAGGTCTTCCCGCTTCAGGAAAATATTGGCATTATATTTCTCCGACAAGCGTTTTGCCAGGTATAGTGGCGACGGGCGCCCTACATAATCCTTTAATAAGGCATGAAATTCTTTTTGAAAATCTGCATCATTAATCACCTGAAGATAATTTTGTCTCAGCTCTTCCACATTGGGATAAAGCATTTCAGGGATGTATGCACCGCCGAAATCTCCATAATAACCTTTTTCATTTACAAAGTAATCCATGTCTTTTATGTTTAATGCTGTTGATCCTCCATGAGGACAGCAGGGTTTTAAATTTGTTGAATTCGTCTATTGAACTTATTGAATTAGCGATTTGAATTTTTTGAGTTCTTCTATATTTTTCATTCCTGGTGCTGTTTCAAACCGGCTGTTTACATCCAGGGCATATAAACGTTTATCATTCAGCTGCAACAATTCCGGCACACTGTCTATACCTATTCCTCCACTTAAAAAATACGGTGTATTGATTGTATATTTTTCCAGCAGTTGCCAGCTGAAGGTTTTTCCTGAACCACCATGGTCTGGCGTTTGCGTATCAAAAAGGAAGTAATCCACCTGATCGGCATAAGGCAATAAGCTGTCAAAATCGAAATCTGCATCAATCCCAAATGCCTTGATCACTTCAGCAGAAGACAATAGCGCTGCGCAATATTCCGGACTCTCCTTGCCATGCAGCTGTACCGCTTTCAGCTGATAGGCATCGATCACTTGTTTCACATCCTCAAGATCCTGATTGACAAATACCCCGGTAGTTTTTATAGGTGCTGGAATATTCCTAACCTCATTGGCATCGAGATAGGCAACGAAACGCTTTGAACCCGGATAGAAGATAAAACCCATATAATCCGGTGCCAGGGCCACTACTTCGGCGATATTGGCAGGAACTTTCATCCCGCATATTTTTAATCCTGCTTTCATTGTACTAAGTTTTGGAAGCTCTTTAATGCATGTCCGCCGAGCAGAGAAGTTTCAGCTTCATAGTAACAATCCGCAAAAGACTGTTCAGGAGAGATGGTTTGAATAGCCAGTGCAGCATTACATAAAACGACATTGTTCTGTGGATAGGTACCGGCTCCCTGTAGTACATTCATAAAGATCTTAGCGGAAGATTCAACGGTATCGCCACCGGCAATTTCATGCACATCAATCTGGTCAAAGCCCAGATCAGAGATTTTAATCAGTGCTTCTCCCTTTTTACTGAAGGTCTTGACATCACAGGTCAGTGAAACCTCATCGAAACCATCAACAGCATGGAGTATCGTATAATTTTTATCCGTTTCCTGGTACAGGTAAGCATACAAACGGGCGAGTTCCAGACTAAACACCCCAACGATCTGGTTTTTCGGCTGTGCCGGATTCACCATGGGGCCCAACATATTGAAAAATGTTTTCACGCCCAGATCCCTTCTGATCGGCGCTACAATTTTCATTGCCGGATTAAACAGGGGCGCATGTATAAAGCAAATACCGGCACGGTCCAGGCTGCGTTTCAATACATCCTGCTCTGAAGTAAACCGGTAACCCAGATGTTCCATCACATTGGAAGAACCACATCCTGAAGAGACGCCATAGTTACCATGTTTGGCGACTTTATAACCCGCACCAGCAACCACAAAAGACGCAAGCGTAGAAATATTGAAGGTATCCTTCCCATCTCCGCCGGTACCACAGAGGTCTATCAGTTCATAATCTGACAGGTCGACCTTCACACAAAGGTCAAGCATGGCATCCCGGAATCCCTGCAACTCTGCCACGGTAATATTACGCATCCCAAAGGCGGTAATAAATGCAGCAATCTGCGAGGTATTGAATTCTCCGGCAGTAATTGACGTCAGAATCCGTTGCGCCTCTTCCCTGCTAAAGGACTTGTTTTCAAATAAGTGGTTAAGAATTTTCTTCATGGCTATAAACAAAAAAAGGTTGCTCTTCAGAGCAACCCACAAATATTTTTATATAAAATAAAACGTACAAAATAGGGTTACACTACGCTGCTGCGTTGTGCCACCACCAATTATTAAGTCCGTTTGTTAGTATCATTGTCACAAATATGGAATTGTTTTTGCAAAGCAGCAAATCTTTTTGCAACTATTTTATCAGGGCATTCTTCTCTTTGGTGAAATGATTAAATACCAGCTTATCGGCCAATGCAGGAAGTAATTTATTCAACCATACCGTCAATTTTCCCTGCCCGGTCATCACCAGGGTACGCTTACGTGCTGAGATCCCATTGATAATATTGACCGATACCTCTTCGGCAGACATCATTTTCCCCTCTTCCATACTGGTTTCACCATGTGACAGACCATCTTTCGACAAGGCCGCCACACGGATATTGGAAGTCGTAAAACCGGGACAGGCCACCATGACATGAACCCCCGTCTTTAACAATTCAGTCCGTAATGCTTCCATAAATCCATTCATCGCAAATTTCGAAGCCGAATATCCGGTCCTTCCCGGTAAACCGCGGTATCCAGCAATAGAAGACACACCTACGATACTGCCTTTGGATTTTATGATTTCCGGTAAGGCATATTTTGTACAATAAACAGTACCCCAAAAGTTTACATCCATCAGGTTCTTCAATACTGACAGATCGAGTTCAGCAAACAGGGCGCGCATGGAAATACCTGCATTATTTAATAAAACATCTACTTTTCCGAAAGTCAATACAGCCTGTTTAATGAGCAGTTCACAATCGCTCTCCTTACTCACATCTGTCTGAACGGCCAGTGCTTTAATGCCATATCTTTTTTCCAGATCGGCCGTAATTTCACACAAAGACACAAATTGCCGCGCACCGAGTACCAGCTGGGCACCGCGTTTTGCAAATTCCTCAGCACAGGCTTTTCCGATGCCGGAGGAAGCACCGGTGATCACGACTACTTTATTCTTAAATTCCATTTTAATTATTTCGTTAAAGCGTTTACATACGGTACTCTGGTCACGATTGAGCGACCAAGGGTAATCTCGTCTGCATATTCCAGTTCACCACCAAAAGCAATACCACGGGCAATGGTCGTAATTGGAATTTGAAAATCTTTTAATCGTTTATAGAGGTAAAACAAAGTGGTATCCCCTTCCATTGTTGCACTTAAGGCAAGGATCACCTCCTTCACAGGTGTGGTAGCCACGCGCTGCACCAGGGAATCGATATACAGATCTGAGGGACCAATACCATCCATAGGCGAAATCAGCCCGCCAAGCACATGGTAAACCCCAAAATACTGGGAGGTATTTTCTACCGCCATCACATCCCTTGTATCTTCCACCACACAAATGATTTCCTTATCGCGCCTGTTTGCCGTACAGATCTCACAGATGGGCTGGTCGGAAATGTTATGACATATGGTACAGTGTTTAATATCCTTCCTTAATCTCATTATAGCATTTCCGAAAGCATCTACTTCTTCCTGCTCTTTATTGAGCAAATGAAGCACCAACCGTAATGCGGTTTTCTGGCCTACGCCCGGTAATTTAGAGAATTCGTTAACAGCATCTTCAAGAAGCCTGGATGAAAAGTTCATCTTACAAATTTATATTTATCTTCTGTTATTTGATTTTTAAAATATGATTTTCTTACATTTAGCTCCTAATCATTTACCAGAATATGACTCCAGCCATCCTTTTATCCTTTCTTTTGGGATATTTTGCACTCTTAGTTGGTGTAGCTTATTTTACCTCCCGCAATTCGTCTGACAATGCTTCATTTTTCATTGCCAACAGGAATTCGAAATGGTATCTGGTAGCCTTTGGGATGATAGGAACCGCCTTATCGGGTGTTACTTTCATCTCTGTACCCGGGGCGGTTGGAAAAAGTGAATTTGGCTATTTCCAGTTCATACTGGGAAATGCCGTCGGGTTTATCATCATTGCGACCATCCTGCTTCCCTTATATTACCGCATGAACCTGATTTCCATTTATACCTATCTGGAAAAAAGACTGGGACCCAGGAGCTATAAATCAGGAGCCGTTATTTTCCTGGTATCCAGGACTATCGGATCAGCCTTCCGGCTTTACCTGGTAGCCATCGTTTTACAGAAGTTCATTTTTGATGCCTGGAATGTGCCTTTCTGGCTCACGATAGTGATCTGCCTGGTGTTGATCTGGCTGTATACCCATAAAGGGGGATTAAAAACGATTATCATTACTGATACCATGCAAACTGTATTTTTGCTCCTTTCGGTAGTTTTGTCCATTATTTTTATTTCTAAATCCCTCAACCTGGATATTGCAGGTACTATTGAGGCCGTAAAGACGAGCAGTTATTCAAAGATATTTTTCTGGGAAGACTTCATGGGCAGCAAATCACATTTCCTCAAGCAGTTTATGGGTGGAATTTTTGTTACGATAGCCATGACAGGGCTGGACCAGGACCTGATGCAGAAGAACCTGAGTATGAAGACCATCCGCGAAGCACAAAAAAACATGTTCACTTTCACCGGAGTATTTGTGGTCATGAACATTTTCTTTTTGAGTGTAGGTGCTTTGTTATACCTGTACGCTGCTAAAAACGGTATTGATGTGACTGCACTAAAAACACCAGACCATCTTTATCCGGAAATCGCCCTGAACCACCTGAATATTATTCCCGGCATTATCTTTATGCTGGGTTTAACGGCTGCCACATTTGCGACCACAGACTCTGCACTGACGGCATTAACAACTTCATTTTGTGTAGATTTTCTACATTTCGATAAAAAAGAAGATCAAAATGCACCCGCTTTGGTACGTCAGAGGCATATGGTACATATCGGTTTTTCTGTCCTTATGGTATTGGTTATCCTGGTATTTAAGATCATTAACGATGATTCTGTCGTTAACTCTATATTTACCGCAGCGGGATATACCTACGGGCCCTTGGTTGGCCTCTTTGCCTTTGGCATGCTCACCAAACGTGGTGTTGCCGATCGGCTGGTACCTTATATCTGCATAATTTCCCCTGTGCTTTGTTATATCATCAACAGCAACAGTGTGCATTGGTTCGGCTATGTGATGAGTTTTGAGCTGATCGTTTTAAATGGGTTGATCACATTTTTATTACTATGGGTAACAGGTAAAACCTCCCTGTCCCAGACTAAATTTTAAATATAAATCAGAGAGAGAATGACAGGTGATGAAAAAATAAGAAAAGCCTTTGAAAATAAAAACTGGCAGGAAATTAAAGTAACAGATTCCTGGTCTATTTTTAAAATCATGGCAGAATTTGTAGATGGATTTGAGAAACTGGCAAAAATAGGGCCTTGTGTATCCATTTTTGGATCGGCAAGGACACCGGAGACCAGTAAATATTACCAGATTGCCGTAGAATGCGGAAAATTATTAACCGACCGTGGTTATGGGGTAATTACCGGCGGTGGGCCGGGGATTATGGAAGCCGGAAATAAAGGTGCACATACCAATGGCGGCAAATCTGTGGGACTGAATATTGATCTTCCTTTCGAGCAGTTCCACAATAAATATATTGACCACAATAAACTGCTGGAGTTTGATTACTTCTTTGTCAGAAAGGTAATGTTCATGAAATACTCCCAGGGATTTGTGGTGTTACCTGGTGGAATGGGCACCATGGATGAACTTTTTGAGGCAATTACACTCATTCAAACCGGTAAAATTGCACGTTTCCCTATCGTGCTGGTCGGCAAAGAGTACTGGGGTGGATTAGTGGAATGGATCAAGACCACCATGCTGGAGAAAGAACACAACATCCATGCAGAAGACATGAATCTGTTCAGACTTGCGGATACTGCTGAAGAAGCAGCCGAACATATTTTCAGGTTCTATGAAAAATATGTCCTGAAACCGAATTTCTAGCCTCCGGGAAAATGTAGCGTACAACAAGAAAGCGGGTGTATCATCAATCATGACCACCCGCTTTCTTGTTGTTTTTACCCCTAGCCTCCTACGGAAGCATTTTCAAATATTCAATACTCAGAGGGCTTAGTTTCGTAAATGATACAACTTCTTGTTTATTGTAGCCGCATCCACTTGATGGGGTATTTTTAATCTCTTAAAAAATCTCAATTTCTATGTGGAGACCGTTTATTCAAATTTGGCTTAAGGTAATTAATTGATATGGCTCACACCGCCAGACACCACCAGTTTCATAGCATCTGCTGCACTCATGTTCAAGATTTTAATACGTTCCTTTTTCACTACACATACCTGTCCCGCAAAGGAATAGGAAAATGGAAAATAGACAACCGCTTCACCGGGAAGACCAATAGAAGCCAGGTCCTGTTGGGTTAAGAAACCTATCTTTTTCATATCCCCTTCCACTTCCACGATGACCGGATGATTGAATTTCTTTTCATCTCCAACAAATGCCTCGGCAAGGTCTTTAATAGAAGAATAAATAAAATTCAGTCCCGGCAGCCTGTTCATCCATCTGTTGAACCAGTTGTACATTGGCTCAGTCACAAAATTGGTTACAAAAATCCCTGCGATCAGGATCAGGGTAATCACCAATGCCAAACCTAAACCGGGAATATTCCTGCTCGCCCCGGTTCTGGGATCAACACCCAGAATATTGTTCACATTCAGCCAGCTGTCTACTGTGGTCACCGCCCATATCACGATATAGATACTTAACGCGACAGGCAGTACAATCAGTAAGCCCTTAATCAGATAATTCAATAATATCCTGCCCAATTTATTCATTCCCCAGTCCTAATTTATTCTTCTGCAAAATTACTCATAAAAATATACCCGTTTGACTCTTTGAGAAATATTAGTCAATATTTCATACGGAATGGTATCTATCTGTGCGGCAAGATCGGCAATCGTCAGCTGATGATTAAAAACAATCACTTCATCACCCGATTTGGCCTCGACACCCGTAATATCCAGCATACACATGTCCATGGCTATAGACCCTACTGTAGGAACCAGCTGCCCATTTACCATCATCTGCCCCACCCCATTACCGAAAGCCCGCCTGTAGCCATCCGCATAGCCAATTTTAACCGTTGCAATGGTTCCTCCACCAGGTAATACTCCCCTGCGTCCATACCCTACTGTCTCCAGAGGGCCAATCTTTTTGATTTGTGTGATCGTTGTTTTCAATACAGCAACCGTATGTAGTCCCCTGCCGGCTTTTATTCCTGAATCGAAACCATATAAACCTATGCCTATTCTTACCATATCAAATTGTGCATAAGGATGCCGTGTAATGGCAGATGTATTTGAAATATGGCGTATAAAATCATATCCAAGCCCATCTTTTAACTGCCCTGAAAGGCTTACAAAACGCTCGATCTGATATTTTGTAAAATCATCATGCACTTCATCTTCACTTGCTGCCAGATGAGAAAATGCAGAAATCACTTTTAGCTGGCCCGAAGTGCCCAGCAAAGCTAACAGATCCGGTAAATCGGGATCTTCAAATCCAAGCCTGTGCATTCCCGTATCTATTTTGATATGCACAGGGTAGTTTGTTACCGAGGGTGGTAAAAAAGCCATAAATTCTTTCAGGATATCCAGGCTGTATATTTCCGGCTCCAGCTGATACTTCAGAATAGCTTCGAAAGCATAGGGTTCCGGACTCATCACCATTATTGGCAGCGTGATCCCCGCTTTCCTTAGCGCTATCCCTTCATCAGCAAATGCGACAGCCAGGTAATCTACCTTATGGTATTGCAGCAGATTAGCAATTTCAAAGCTGCCACTGCCATAGGAAAAGGCTTTTACCATCGCCATTACCTTCACACCAGGTTTTAATTTTGTCTTATAGAATTTAAGGTTGCTGGCCAATGCATTCAGGTCAATCTCTAAAACCGTATCATGTATTTTCTGGGTCAGCAGTTTGCTGATCCGCTCAAAGCCAAACCTGCGTGCCCCCTTGACCAGGATAGTTTCATTGGCAAAATGAATTGCTGGAAGCTGATGGATGAAATCTTCGGTACTTTGGTAAAATACGGCTTCCAGGTCGAATAATTCCGCGAAAGCAGATAAATGCGGACCGATACCTATCAGCCGGTTCACTTTTTTCTGTCTGATCAGCGAAGCGATTTCTGTGTACAGATCCTGGTCATTCTTTCCGGTCTCATATAAATCGGACAGGATCAGTGTACGTCTCTCGTGCTGATTCTGCAACTTCAGGAAATCCAGCGCAATGGCCAATGAAGAAATATCGGCACTATAGGAATCATCAATTACCGAGCATTGGTTAATCCCGTTTTTCAGGGTAAGCCGCATATTTACAGCAGTTAACTTTTCCAGGCGCAGGTCTGCTTCCTCGGCAGAATACCCTAGTGCAAGCAACGTAGCCCAGCAAATAATTCCATTCTCTACAGAAGCCCTGTCACTAAATGGGATGAGACATTCTATTTCTTCCTGTTTGTATAAAGCCCGGATATAGTTTTTACCTTCAATCGGCTCCACAAAAAGAATTTGTAAATCAGCTTTTTGTTTGGTGCTCCAGGAAAACTGTTGTCTTCCCGGCAGATTTTTGGTAGCTATTACACCCGTATAATCAGGTGAATAAATAAACAGACGGGTGTCTTTGAATAACTTCAATTTCTCTGCTAATTTTTCCGCTGGTGATGAAAAACCTTCGGCATGGGCTTCTCCGATATTGGTAAGAATACCAATGGTGGGCCTGATCATGTCTGCAAGGGTCTGCATTTCTTCCATCCTGGAAATTCCTGCTTCAAATATGCCAAGCGTGTGCTCCTCTTCTATCTCCCATAAGGATAAAGGAACGCCGATCTGCGAGTTAAAACTTTTCGGACTCCGCACAATATTAAAATCGGCCGCAAGTAATTGGTACAACCACTCTTTTACCACTGTTTTCCCATTGCTGCCAGTGATCGCAATCAGCTCTTTATTGAACAGGCTGCGGTTATAGGCGGCAAGCTGCTGCAATGCGCCAAGGACATCAGGTACCAGGAGAAAGTTTGCCTCTGCGAATTGTCCGATAAAAGCGGGATCACTGATCACGAAATTCCTGATTCCGTTTTCATACGCATCAGCAATAAAGTCATGTCCGTTCCGCTCCGCTGGAATAGCAAAAAACAGGGAGGATTCCGCATCGATCACATTCCTGCTGTCTATCACCAGATTATTAATGCTGATAGGGTGACCTATACTGGCATTGCTACTGATATTGTTATTTACACCGGTATGATCATGTACATTCCTGAGATCAACATGGAGTATTTCCGCAATCTGCAGGATGGTATAGTTTCTTTCGCTCATTTGTTAAAGATACTTAGCTATGGGCGGCAAAGTTAGTAAAAGATAGTCGAATGGGATCTGATGATATACATTCCGTAAACCTGCAAACAACAATTATTATGTGGATATTTGCGAAAAAAAAAAGAAGGACACATTGGATAGAAAACCATCAAAACCTGTAGTATTGGATAAGAAAGCTGCTTTAGGAAAAGCAGAGAGTTACTGTGCCTATCAGGAACGTTCCCAACAGGAGCTGAGGAACAAACTGTATGACTGGGGCTTATGGAAAGATGATGTTGAGGAGATCATTTCAGATCTGATACAGAACAATTTTCTGAATGAAGAAAGGTTTGCCATGGCTTATGTTTCCGGAAAGTTTAATATCAAGAAATGGGGGAAAATTAAGATCAGACAGGGGCTGAAACTAAAAAATGTGCCTGATAAAATGATCTTAAAAGCACTGAATGCCATAGATTATGATGAATATTTACACACCATCCTCTCTATAGCAGAGAAAAAAATGGCTTCTATAACAGAAAAAGAGCCTTATAAAAGGAAATATAAGCTGGTGACTTATCTGCTGGGCAGGGGCTTTGAAAATAATTTAATTTCAGAGGTACTGAAAGACAATAACTTAAGCTGATACTAGATTTTTTTGTAAAAAATAACTTGACAGTAATATAAAAGTATTTATATTTGCAATCCCAAACGGAAACAAGGTTTACAATTTAAACCGCCTCCTGAAGGGCTTCATCGGATGATGTAGCATTAAACCATGCGAAAGTAGCTCAGTTGGTAGAGCACGACCTTGCCAAGGTCGGGGTCGCGAGTTCGAATCTCGTCTTTCGCTCTAAATTCTTTTTACCGGAGAATTTAATTTAAAAGGTTAACACCTGCTCAGATGGTGGAACTGGTAGACACGCAGGACTTAAAATCCTGTGACCTTAAAAGTCGTGCGGGTTCGATTCCCGCTCTGAGTACTAAAGAATACCCTGTATAAAATATATACAGACATTATTATACCAATGCGAAAGTAGCTCAGTTGGTAGAGCACGACCTTGCCAAGGTCGGGGTCGCGAGTTCGAATCTCGTCTTTCGCTCTAAAGCCTTCTTTTCAGAAGGCTTTTATTTTAAAAGGTTCAACACCTGCTCAGATGGTGGAACTGGTAGACACGCAGGACTTAAAATCCTGTGACCTTAAAAGTCGTGCGGGTTCGATTCCCGCTCTGAGTACAAACAAAATATTTTTTGTTTTCAAAAGGGTTACTTCTCAAGTAGCCCTTTTTTATTACCCTTTCAGTTCAGCATAAATATGAATCAAGTAAGGATCAATGCCAGATGTTGTGGAGCAGTTCTAATTTTTTGTAATTTAGGCATAAGATACTATTCAAACGCTGGGATTCACATCTAGTACGAAAACCAGCGTTTGAATAGTATCTTATGCTGTTTTCGATTTTGACTCTCCTAATTGCTCCCCATTTTTAGATACATTCTAGCTGCAATTGCGACCAATAACATAGTATATATAAATTGAAATCTCAAATGAAGCCTAAGATCCGAGGCTTCATTTGATAATCAGTATTATGGTTTTATTTGTGCTGAAATTTTGATTATCTTTGGGTATGCATACTGCGGTTCAAAATAAGCAATCATTATTATCTCTACTTAAAGCCAATGGTCAAAAGTTAAGGTCTTTTGGTGTTTTAAACCTAAGTCTGTTTGGATCTTTTATTACAGGTAAATTACATGATGATAGTGATGTAGATCTATTGGTAGAATTTGATCCGCAACAAAAGAGTTATGATAATTTTATGGATTTGTCATTCTTCCTTGAGGATCTCCTAGGCAGAAGAGTTGAAGTTGTCACGCCACAATCTCTTAGTAAATATATTGGGCCACATATTTTGAATCAAGCTGAAAATGTTTCCTTCTAATATTGAATTGTTAAAACATATTCTAGAGGAGACCTCTTTCATTCTTGATTCTACAATTGGAAAAAACAAGGAAGATGTAATTAACGACCCTATTCTTTCCAGAGCGTTAATAAGAAGTCTCGAGATTATAGGTGAAGCTAGCAATAAGGTTGATCCTGCTTTCAAATCATTATATCCTCATGTAGAATGGCGGAAAATGTCAGGAACGAGAAATCGCCTGATTCATGATTATTTTGGAATAGACTATGATATTGTTTGGGATATTATTATATCTAAGCTTCCAGATCTAAGGAATGCTATTAGTGAGATAATTTCAGAGTACTAATGTCCAATTCCTGTAAATCGCCGTGGAATCCGCTGTATTGAGCCATCCGCGTCGTTTGATATGATAAAATACTTTGTGTCCAGGGATAGGGAAATCCTAAACTTTTTAATAGCTAATCCACAACATTCGGCATTGATCCAAATTTACATCATTGTATGATCATCTGAAACTCATTACTTATCCGGCGGCTGTTTACCAAGAGCAAACTCTTTCAACTGAAAAAGGAATTCTTTTCCTCTTTTATCTACTTGGATAACGATTTTATCTCTGCCACTTTTTTTCAATAAATCGGTTATTCTAGATGCCTTTATAGTATCCCGAATCTCCTTTGGCAACCGTAATCTAATTTCTTCAGCTGTCACTGGAAAATGTAATACATCACTCTCATTTATAATCTTATCAAGATTACCAGCAATATCATTACTATAATTTCTGTTGATTACCGGTATTCCTCTAACCTTTCTCTTTTCAATAAATTTTTGAGTTTCCTCTGGTAAATACTCAATTAATGGAATTGAAAAAAGTGGGTTTCCTAATTCAAAATACCTCAACCCAAAAACATTGGAAATCTTTTCAGCAGAATTAAGAACTATTCCTGTTTTGCCGGACAGAATATCCTGAATTTTATTTGTGTTTGAATTGATCAAGCGAGATAAGTCTCCCTCCGTTAATCCAAAATGCTCTAAGTACTTTTTTACCTGGAGGCCGAATTCTAGTGAAACGGCTATGCTATTATGTATCAATATAATTATTTAAAAATTAATCTAAGTACAACTTGTTATTTCGAAATAATCCTGTTATATTTGTTTAGTTAAATAAAGCGACACGAATCAAGTAGTTAAAAATCTACTTGTAACGATATCTCTTGCACGAAAAACCGTCAATTTTGCTCGCGAGAAGTCCGTAAGTTCGCCCATGTTCCTGGAATATATTATCTTTACCGATATATCCAGTAGGGCGAGCTTTGCGTAAGACTTTTGGGAGCAACCTCCAAATCTCGCGTAGATCCAGAGGTGGTTTACTTGACGGTTTTCCTCGTCCAAAAGCAGCAGAGTTCGCCCTATTGATTTTCATCAATCAGGTAACATACTGTTTTTGAGAGGATCGTTTCAAACTTATAGGTATGAAAACGAATTTAAACTGTCATCTCCCTAATAGACACAATACACATAATTGTCGTGTCGAATTCTACGCTTTACTTTCACAGCTAACTATTGCTTTCTACCTAAAAAATGTAATTAAGAATCTTCTCAAGCCCCCGGAATAACAAACGTCTAAAGCATTCAAATTTTCTAACTCATCAAATTCAAAAGATAAACGTCTTAAACGTAAGGGAATTCTTGTGTCTCAAAATTAGCAATATTGTTCGATTAATACGAAAGACATTATTGTAATTCAGCGAGCAAACCCAAAATTATTAACCCCATCCGGTGACTAATGTTTCGGGATGGAAACAGGGATTAAAACGATTCAAATTTATGACCTTTTGTTACTTCCTTCAATTGGATTTCCAACAACAAACATAAAGCATTATGGAAAATATAAACAAGCAAAACCTCAGTAGTAAAGATGAAATTTTAAATGAGCTCATGGATAAACTCATTCAAAATTTCTCCCCACAGTGTATCATCTCATTCCATGAAACCCTGGTCACCAGGAATAAAAAAGGGTGTTATGCAAACCTCACAAATACAGCAATCCATTATTTCTTACTGATGATCGTGACCCCTGATGATGAATATCCCTGTCAAGAGGTCTGGAATTTCATCAAAAAGAATTGCCCTGATATGAAGGTTACTATACTCACGCACAGAGAAACAGAGATAAAAGATCCCAATAACATCAACAGGTATTTCTTTGACAACGTATTCAAAAATGGAGTCTTCCTATTCAAAAAGAATGACCTGGAATTACCCCACATCCCGTATCCAGACTTACAGGAAATAAGTCACAACACCATCCTGGTATCGAACTATACCCTTGAAATGGCACAGGCTTTCAGGGATTTTGCAGAACTCAATCTCGGTGAAGACCGGAATTTGATCCTCCCCTTTATGTTCAACAGTGCCATACAATATGCTTGTGCTGCAATGATACACACATTTATGAACTATAAAACCAATATGCTGGATCTGGAATGGCTGATCGGTTTAACCACTTGTTTCTCTGATGAACCTGCTGAATTATTGCACACTTCTTCCCCTCAGGAAAAAGAACTGTTTGACATGCTGCAAAATAAAGAGCAACTCTCTGACAACGAAATCGACAACTATGATGCACACTACCTGTTTGTCAGAGTGATGGCCTTTATTGAAATGGCAGAACTCCTTTGCAGAAAAAAGATCAATGAGCTTCAACAGAATTTCATGCCTGCAGCATTAACATCACCTGAAACCAATTCATAATCATCCAAATTACAATATAATGGTACATAAAAGATTTACAGTAGCTGAGGTAGAATTGAGCTACACTCCAAATTTCAAAGTTTCCAGCAGGCCAAAAATAAACAGCTCCTTTGATGCCTATGAAATATTCATCCAGCAATGGCATTCCGGAAGAATCCAGCTATTGGAAGAGTTTAAAATCCTGCTGATGAGCCGAAGAAACAGGGTATTAGGCATAGTCAATATTTCTAAGGGTGGGATCAGTGGAACAATAGCAGATCCTAAGGTGATTTTTGTGGCCGCATTAAAATCCTGCGCGTCAGCTCTCATCCTATGTCACAACCACACCACAGGAGAACTTAAGCCAAGTGTTGAAGATATCGCGATGACAAGAAAATTGAAAGCCGCAGGAAAATTACTTGATATTGAAATTCTTGATCATTTGATTATTAGTGAAGACCAATATTTCAGTTTTACAGATAAAGGAATATTATAATTGCCAATTCAATGATTTTTCATCCAGGCATTAGGTGGCTGATCCATATTCTTATGAACCCTAATATTCCACACATCAAATTTAACTAAAAATTAACTAAAAAACCCAACAGATGACAGCTGCATTAAAAACACAAAACAGGCTAAATTTTTCTCACTCACTCCCCATGGAAAATGGAGTGTAACCGGATTTAAATTTGCCATAAAACACCTCGTTTCCGGTTATCATTTCAATATATGCGCAAACTACTTGTATAAAGGTTGATCATTTTACGTTATTAGGCTATTTAGAGCTCTGCTGTGCACCTAAAAGCAAGAACCTAACACAAATACTAACCTGACTATTTATCCGCTTAGAAGTCCTTATATTAATTATTTTCTTTCTATACAAAACTAGAAATGTTTACGATTGGGTACATTTACAACTTGATAACGGTTTCGGAAAATGTTCGATACATCCTTGGGCAAACTGCGTGTCAAGTGCGACTTGACTCCGACTTTTGAGCGGCTGAAAAATACTAGTGATTTTTACACGGACTTTTCTCGGAAATAATATACACCTGAGTCGCACGCTGACCGAGGATGTACAGGCCAAATAGTGAACACAAACACTGACAATATGAACACAATTAATTAAAATAAATAATCGTTATTAGATATAAAAATAACCATTAAAACACATAAACATGTCTTAAAATAAATATAAGTACATCAAATCTATACTTGTTCTAGGCTTCGAAATCACTTCCGGTTTTTTAGAAGGCCTTATATTTACTTCCCAAAACTGTAGTAATATCACTGATATTTTTGGATAGGATAAGTGTGGGGAGTAACAAATAGTTATCAATTCTCAAGCTACTTTGGTTATACTTCTACAGAATTTTTAATACCAAAGTCAAAGCTTTCATAAGTCAATTCAAGGGATTAGGAGCAAGATGAGCAGGGATTTTAAATGAAGCGCCCCAGACCTGAAACATTTGACTATCAACGAACCAGACACGATCTTTATCGCTAAATATGTTCAGAATCAAATAATTGGACAAGAAATCAAGATAATCTAAAAATCTTTTTACCCTACCCGTCATTTTTTAATACCTATTGATTACATAAGAACTTCAGTTCAGCATAAATGTGCTCCGCACTATCCGAATCAAGGAAAATGACTGTCCCGGCATGTTTTCTTAAAACTGTAGCCGGAAAATCTTCTGCTACGGGTTTCCTCAGCGTATGGGCTACAGCTTGTGCTTTTCTGCTGCCCGGTACCACACAGTTGATCAGCTTTGCATGCATCAGTACCGGAATAGTGAGGGTCAGTGCATGCGTAGGAACCTGTTCAAGGCGACTAAAACAGCCATCATTCACCTGTTGCTGCCTGCAAGGCAAATCAAGTTCCACCACTTTTACCAACTTTGGATCATTAAAATCTGCTACTGGCGGGTCATTAAAAGCAAGGTGCCCATTTTCGCCAATTCCCAAACAAACGATATCTGCAGGAAAATCTTCAAGAAGAGAAGAATAACGCATGCATTCCGATTCCACATCTTCCGCATTGCCATTCAGGTAATGAACAGACCTGAAATTAAATTTACTAAAGAGCGCTTCCTTCAGAAAATTGCCAAACCGTTGCGGTGCATGTTCATCCAATCCAACATATTCGTCCATATGAAAAGCATTCACACAGTCCCAGCGGATATTTTCATGGGATAAGGCCGCTAAAAATTCATTTTGAGATGGAGCCGCGGCAAATATAATATTCAGTTCCTCCTTTTCTTTCAGCAATAAGGCAATACTTTCTGCCAGACGTTTTGCAGCCGCCTCTCCCAGGAGTTTTCTTGATTCATAAATCCTGACCTCAAGCGGTCCTATATTCTTTTCCAGCACCATTCTGTATCAATTTATATTATCTTTTTATGGTATTCTTCTTTGTAATTTCTCTGGCATACAACTACAGGATCAACTCTTCTCAGTCTTTTGTATAGATCACCTCTCCGGATACCATTGTTTTCAGGATATGTATATCCTTGTCAAAAATTACAATGTCTGCATCCTTGCCCGCAACAATAGATCCCTTTTGTTCATGGATGCCAATAATACTGGCCGGGGTAAGCGAAGCCATTTTAACGGCATCCTCCAGTGTTGCTCCTGCCATATTCACCATATTCCTCACCAGCCTGTCCATTGTGGCTACACTTCCTGCAAAAGCACTCCTGTCCTGAAGTTTCGCCACATCATCTTCCACAATCACCGCTATCCCATCACGCAAACTGCCGAGTATACTCGGGCCGGGAGGTAAACCTGTACCCCGCATGGCATCGGTAACCAAGGCAGTACGGTCGGCCCCTTTTATTTTAAGTACAAGAGAAAGTAAGGGCGCCGGAAGATGTACCCCATCTGCAATGATTTCCACCGTCATGGCATCAAGCAGGTAAGCACTTTCCACTACCCCTGCGTAACGCTTTGCATTGCGCCTTGATACGCCCGACATACAGGAATAAAAATGGGTGGCATGCCTGAAGCCCTGTTCAAATGCCGGCAAGACCTCTTCATAGATAGCATCCGTATGTGCTATGGAGGGCAGTATCCCCCTTTCACAAAGATAACGGCCAAATTCCAGTGCTCCTTTTAGCTCCGGAGCCGCACTCCAGCGCTTGATATGTGCTGAACTGGCAATAATTTCCTGGTATTCTGCAACCACAGGATCTCTGATGAACCTTGGATCCTGTGCCCCCCTTTGCTGCATGGAAAAATAGGGTCCCTCAATATGCAGCCCCACGAAAGTCGCCCCATGTAAATTCCGCGCATGTGCTTTTTCATATACCGCAAGTGTGGTTAAAAGATCCTGCTGTTCACTGCTTAAGGTGGTAGGCATCATTGCTGTTGTCCCGAACCTGGCATGCAACCTGGCAATTTCCAGAAAACCATCAGGATCATTGTCCATAAAATCATGTCCCGCTCCCCCATGAACATGGATATCAATAAATCCGGGGGCAATATAATGACCTGAGGCATCAATCGCTTCTACTCCATCAATGGTGATGTCGGTGGTACTCACCTCTACAATTTTACCAGCTTCAATAACCACACACCCTCCATCAATGATACGATGCGGAGTGATGATTTTACCATTATATATCTTAGTCCTCTTCATTTTCTCTCCTATAATTACTTCCTGTTTTTCCTCCCATCCCCTATGGTGAAATGCATGAAAACGTACTGCTGCAAAATTGATTTCCTGGTCGGTTCAATTCTCCTCCCAAGGCTGAACAGTACCTGAACAAATTTGAATTGATTGGCTTATTTTAATCGCTTAAGCCTGGCCAGCAGCACAGAGATCTTCGCATTACGGAGTTCATTTTCCTGTGCAATTTCTCCAGGATACATCACATGGGAATTGAGCGCAGTAAACTTTTCATCCAGTGCTGCAGTAGACAGTATTTCCAGCTCACTGATCAATGCCTTCAGCTTATCCGCATTCATCTCCGGAGAATTTGCTCTCGCCTCAATGGATTGATAGCTCAGGTATTGCAAACGGATCGCAGCCATCAGGCGATAATGTTCAAATTCCTTTTCATTTTTCTTAGGCCGAATTTCCTGGAGTACCTTCAGTGAATATTTTGTACTGTCTATCATCTGATCAATCGTCAGTGCAGTGCCCACGGGTTTTCCCTGGGTAATTTCGTATGGAACAGCAGAAATTGCCTGCCAGAATTGACGCGTACTGTTTTTATCCAGGCCATATTGCTCCCTGCAGTACTGCGTTATAAAATTATCGCTGTTGAGGGGTTTTGCAGATTTTATACTTTGCTGAAAAGCTGAAATCAGCATATTGAACCCGCTGATCGGATACACGCGCCTGATCGGATACAGCTCTGCAATATCCCTCGTGGTTTCAAAAACAGGGGAATAAAGGCCTGAGGTTGACCAGGAGGTCATGATAATCCCCTTATACCCCAAATCATTGGCCATCGGGACAAAGTCAGTGATATTTTTAAAATGTTTCCCCCATTGGGTGAGGAAAAAGTTATCAGGATGACTTCTGATGGATGGTGCTCCCCAGATCTCAAAACCACTCTGCATGAGCTTCTGGTGATCGCCGAACATGTTAATATCCCATCCATAATTCCAGTCGATAAAAATAGTTTCCTTCGGCAATCCTACCAGCGCTTCCGGATATTTCAGTGCAATATCTGCCCACAGTACCGGCCGCTTTCCCAATCCGACAACGATCTCACAAATCATCTTAATATAGTCTCCATATAACCGGCCGATACCCACTGCCTTGATTTTCTCCTTGGACTCTTCTGAATGTCCCAGCAGATAAGTTTCATCTCCCCCGATATGGATATACGGGGAATGGTGTGTAGAGATCAGGTCACGGTAAAGTGCCGTAAAAAGTTTCCTTGCTTCCTTTTCACGGAGAGGATTAACCTGGGAATAGTCCTTTTGGTCCTCTCTTAAATCTTTGTACTTGGGATGTCTCAGGATATACTCCACATGCCCAAAACTTTGCTGTAAGGGAACAACATCAAGAGATAAGGAGTCGCAATACGCAATAAAGTCCTTCACTTCCGTTCTTGTGTAGGCAAAACGATTTGGAATCATGGGCTCATCCTGAAAAGGATAAGTCCCCTCCCATTCCATGACCAGGGTGTTGATACCACCTTTACTCAGCTGGAGTGCCAGATTTCGTAGTGCATCCATAGGAATGGCCTGTATGCGCAGATCAAGGTGAAATCCCCTGACCTGAAATGGAGGTTTACTGCTATCGACATCTCCGGCCTGTACCCGGATACAAATTATGGTCATCAACACCATCAGAAATACGCTTCTCTTCATCATTATATTTTTTATGAGGTGGGTCTCAAGCAACATTTACAACTACCTATATGCTAATATATTAAAAAAACGGGTACGTACACGAATATTTAAACATTTTTTAATCTACAGGGTTGAAAGCCGGCTAAGCCTCCAGAAAATCAATGCGTCCAAAATATTCAGGAAGATGAAAATCTGGTTGACCGGCGGTGATTTTATTCCAGCATAAGTAATGCGGATTCGGAAGTCCATCCCCGCACTTGTAAAAATTTACCGTAGCGGTCATTCCCGCAAAACTTTTAATCTGATGGAATGCAAATACTTCCTTAGGGATATGGAGAAACATCTCCCAATCAAAACGCTCCCCCCTCCTGTTCATACTTGTTATCGTCCTGATCCTGTTAATCAGTGATTCATCTAAAAGCGTCCTGCCTGTTTTTCTCAGTCCATAACCCAGCTTGCCAATGCCCAGGCAATTAAATTCTATATTATAGTAGGCACCTGCTGAAGCATCAAAAGAGATGAAAAATTCCACACAATTGTCCATATGCACCTCAGTGTTAATGGGTCTGACCAAGGAACTGAAGTAATCATTGGAAACGATAAACTTTAACAGGATACTTTCCCCGGTATGGGCAATCATAAAATCAGCCGTACACAGGGTAGGTATTCCCGGCCAGGACTCATTGTTTAGCGCATGGCAGGGAAAGGCTTTCAATTTTGCCGCGCTGTTTTCTGCTGCAGCTGTATCCTGATCAGGACAATAATATACCTGCAGCAACTTAGGGGAGGAATGATTGGAAACTGACATGGGGAAAATCATGAGGTAAATCCTGTCCAGCGTTCAAGTTTATAACCACTGAAAGCATAAAACAAGAGATAGAGGTAACAGGGTAAAAGAACCAGATAGGCCTGCTGTAAACCGTAAACATCAGCCAGATAACCATATACCAGGGGTAAGACGGCATTTCCGGATAGCCCCATAATGAGAAGTGCAGCTCCGGTCTTGATGAAACGGCCTAATCTGTCCATTGCCAAAGGCCAGATCCCTGCCCAGATCATTGAATTTGCAAATCCCAACAAGACAATAAACCATATCGAGATATCTGCACGGTGCCCGAATAAGACCACGGTTCCGTGCAGGAAGACAATACAAAGTGTGAACAACAGTCCAAGCACCACACAAATCCTTAAAGCCAGCAACTGCGAAAGGTATTTCGGAATAAGGGAGATTCCCAATAAGTAACCCACAATCGTTGCGGTAAGTGTATAGGAAGGGAAAACTTTTGACTCCAGCAGTGAAATATCCATGGTATGCGCATAACCAATAATGGTATCTACGGCAATTACCTGTGAACCTACATGGACAAATATGGCGACTGCACCCAGAATAAGATGTGGAAACTGAAAAATATTGTTTCTGCCTTTGTTGGAGGCAGCCGTAACACTGTCTTCTTCTTCTGTATTGATTTCGGGCAAGGATGAAAAATGCACTAAAAATCCCAGCACCAGCAATATCCCCCCAACACAGGTATAGGGAAATATAACCCGTCTGATCAGTTCATCTAAAACTGGTGCTCTTTCCACTGCATCCATCAGCTTTATCTGGTCAAACAGGGGTTGGTCAGAAGATTTCAGGATAACGGCGGCAAACAGCAGTGGGGCGAGAATTCCGGCAAACTTATTACAGATGCCCATGATACTGAACCTCATCGCGGCACTCTCTTTTGGCCCCAATATAGTCACATATGGATTGGCAGCTGTTTGCAGAATCGCCAGGCCGGCCCCAAGCGTAAACAATCCCGTTAAAAACAGGATATAGCTACGGTGTTCGGCAGCAGGTACAAATATAAAGGCTCCTGCAGCCATCACCCAGAATCCCATCATCATACTTTTCCTGAAGCCGAACCTCTTTAACAGCAAGGAAGCCGGGAAAGAAATGAAGAGATAAGAAATATAAAAGGCAAAGGCCACAAAATAAGACTCCAGGTTATTGAGTTCACAGCAAATCTTGAAATACGGGATCAGCATCGCATTGATCCAGGTCACAAAACCGAATACAAAGAAAAGTACGGCAATAATGTACAGTGATTTGGTATAATTTTTTTTATCCATGCCATTTGGTTTTTCCCGGACAAAAGAAAGACCGGACAATTAACGTTAACGTACACGAATAAACATAATTATTGCTTAACTTCCAAATATTCATCCCTTTATTGTGATCTGACGGGACCATTGGAAAAGACTTATCCTAATTGATATAGAAATCACAGTTTTCTTTTGTGATGATATCAATTGGCATAAAATTATCTTTTTTCACCTCCCTGGAATGCACGATGAAATGGTAAAGTGCCATCACGCCTAAATAAGCCTGCTCTCTGGGCTTCTGACAAATCAGGAAATCGATATCCCCTGTCTTAAGGAAGGACAGGTTTTCCCTGGTGTAGTCAAATCCGATCAGGATGTTGCTGGTATTACCTGATTCTCTTAAATACTTCGCAACGGTTGACACCCTTGAATTGGTCACAAAAATAGCGGAAACGGCATTATTCTCCAGTATACTATCCATGGAACTGCTGACAAATGCATAATCTGTCTGTTTGATATCAATCTTAAGCAAATGATTTGGCAGCTGATGCGTACTGAAATAATTCCTGAATCCTTCTTCTTTCCGCAGGAGATGATGCTGATTATCTATTTCATGAGAGATATTGACGATGAGAATACAGTCTTCCTTTTCAATCAGGTATTTCATGAGGTGTGCAGAGAGATAACCACTCTGGTAAAGATCTGGCCCGAAATAACTCAGATTTTCCTGCTCCTGAATATCCGAGTTGATAAATACATAAGGAATTTTTATTTCCTCCAGTGTCCTAAGAAAATTAAGGGATTCAGCGATAAACACAGGGGCAATCAGAACGCCGGTAATTAAAGACAAATCCAGGAGATCCACTTGTTCCTGAAAAGATTTGATGTCATTAAGATCGTACAGGTAATGCTTCACCTTAATCCCATAAGGAAGAATTTCTTCACTGGCCTGCGCAATTCCCAATAAGGGGGCATCCCAATAATCGGTTTCTTCTGAAACTTTAGGGATGAGCACTGCAAAGATCATTTGTTTTTTGGAAGCCAGTCGACGCGCAAAGATATTGGGCTGGTAATCCAGTTCCTGAATAATGGCGTTGATTTTGTCTCTGGTTTTTTGTGAAACTCCTTTACGGTCATGTATCACCCGGTCTACCGTGCCAATGGATACATTGGCTATTCTGGCAATTTCCTTAACTCCCCTCAGTTCTTTATCTTTTTCAGTCATATCTCTAAAATAAATGATCTAAAGATACTAGAATTTATTCTTTACATCTTCCAGATGGAATGCAATCAGGTACATCATTACAGATGGCTTGCCTCAGGGTAATTTATTACATTGAACCAATTTCTATCCCTAAAATTCTTTTGAACAAGCGATTCCAGCCCATAAAAATGAAGCACATGATCAAACATGAATAAATAACAGATCACCCATAAGATATAATGAAAATTTAAATGATTTATTTTACACTAATGCATAAATACAATATCTTTATAAAAAAACATCATTCATGAAAAAATTCATCTTTATCTGTGCAATTCTATTTATAGCAGGCGTTGGTTGTAAAAAAATGAATATTGATGGTGGTGCACTCTGTGGATGCTCGCCAATTAGCAATGGCCCTGATTTCAAATTGGTTATTAAAAACGAGGCCGGCGAAGACCTGTTAAATGAGAAAACCACCGGAGCGTACACCAAAGATAAAATCACATTTTTCAGAAAAGATGAAAGCGGAAAAAAGGTCCCTATTAATTTTGCCATCAGGCCGTCTTTTTCTTATGGAGACGAAAAATTTGATGACTATCAGTTATATACCAATGATGTCTTTCATTTCCTAAAGAAGGACAATAAGGTAGCTTATTTAAAGCTTGGCGACGGCAAGGAATACGAATTGAGCCTGGAACTCGAAGAAGGCAAATATACAGTTTCAAAGCTGTTTATAGACCAAATAGAAGCTGAAAAGGCAACAGGGAACATCACAAATTACGCACAAATATTTTACCTTACCACATAATTTACCTGAACAACTACAGCTTATTCAGGCAGCACATAAAATAATAAAATTATCCAATAGGTGATTACTATCAATTTTTATTTAACCAAATTTTCTTTGGTTTGCAGAAAATTAATAGATAACCAATGTATACCTGTTCCAATCCAAAAAGTGCCTTTTTGGCCCTTCTCCTTTTGCAATTTGCTTTTTTCACTATCCCTCTTTCCGCACAGGAGCACACACCCCACAAACCGGCTGCCGCCGCACATAAGTTTACACTTGCCATGGGACATGCCCATATTCATGAAGGCATAGAGAACGACGAAAAGAAATGGCTCATGATGGCTGCCTGGTCATTAAATTACGACTATATGTTCAACTCGAAATGGTCCCTTGGGCTCCACAATGATGTGATTTTTGAGGACTTCAGCGTTGAAGAACACCTGGCTGATCAGGATGAAACCATCCTGGAGCGCGAAAAACCACTGGCAACGAAACTTGTAGGATCTTTTAAAACAGGAAAACATGTTTCTATTATGCTGGGAATAGGTGATGAGATCACCAAATCGGAAAACCTGTTCCTATCTACTGCAGGAATTGAATATGGCTGGCATATAGGTGACAGCTGGGAAATAGGTGCAGAGCTTTGCTATGACCTGAAATGGAAATCATACGACACCTGGATCCTCGGCTTTGGCATCAGCAAAATGTTGCCTGCAAAACGCCATAAAAAACACAGTTAGCCGATACATGATTTATCCCTTCTGAAAGGTTTTTGCGATCCCCATGCTTCTTTGATATTTTGGTACAACAGCTACTTGGTGGCTGAATTGTAAGCAAAAATAAAAGATCAGGAGTGCATTCACAAAGAGGCCAAACAGCCTCTTTTATTTTTTCCGGCTCTTTTTTTTCTGAATTATTTTAGCCTTCCAAAAATCAAATTTATGCTTAAAATCAGCCACATTAAATGGTTTGGTAAGGTAATCGTCCATCCCTGCGGCAAAGCAATCATCACGGTCTTTTTCATAAGCCCCGGCCGTCATCGCGATAATAAATGGCCGCTTGTCACCATATGCCGATATAATCTGTCTTGTTGCTTCCAAACCATCCATTTCCGGCATCTGGATATCCATTAAAACAATATCATATAGCTGTCTTTTTAAGGAGGAAAGGACTTCAATTCCATTGGCTGCAATATCGGCATCATAACCAATCCCTTTTAAAGTTTTAATCACAATCTTTTGATTAATGATATTATCTTCAGCAACCAGTACACTCACTTCCTGCTTGTTTAGTTCTGCATATTCTGAAATAACATTCAGGTGGACATGATCCGGTTCCTGACTTTTTGCTGAGTTTAGCGTACCTGCCTGACTATGCGACAGGACATCGATCAGCATATTTTGAAAATGTCCCTGTTTAATAGGTTTGTCGACAACCGCGGAGAATAACTTTTTATTGTGTTTCAGTTCCTGCGCATATTGTCCCGCAGAACTGAATAGTACCAATGGGAGCTGGTGCCCATATTTTTCATGCAGCTGTTCAGCCACCTCAATACCATCCATACCAGGCATCAGCATATCCGTCACCACAAGATCGTAATGGTGATTTGCTACGAATGATAAACCTTCCATACCATTAACAGCAGTATCCGCATGCATTCCCCAGAGTTCACAATGTCCTTTAAGAATTTTCAGATTGGTCAGGTTATCATCAATTAGTAATACGCGTTTACCTACTAACTCCTGCTGGACAACAGCTGATTTGAATTGTTTAATCTGCTTACTGACCTTAAGCTGAACAGTAAACTTAAATGATGTACCTACATTTTCCTCACTTTCTACCCATATCCGTCCCCCCATTTTATCCACCAACCTTGAACATATCGCCAGACCAAGCCCTGTCCCCCCATATTTACGGGTCGTAGAAGCATCAACCTGGGAGAAAGAATTGAACAGTTTATACATTTTATCCTGGGCTATCCCTATTCCGGTATCCTTTACTGAAAACTCAATCTCATAATGATCGTTCTTTCTGGAAACCAAACTGATAGAAGTAAAGATTTCACCTTTCGGCGTGAATTTTATGGCATTCCCTACCAGATTCACCACAATTTGCCTTAGCCGTGTCATATCCCCTATCACCTCCATGGGCACTTCAGGGTCAATCTGATAAAGAAGATCAAGATCATTTTCCGCAGCTTTTACAGAAAGTAAATCATAGGTCTCTTCAATAATATGATGAATAAAGAATGGGTGTTCCTCCAGTTCCAGCTTACCCGATTCAATTTTTGAAAAGTCCAGGATTTCATTGATAATTTCCAGAAGGGAATCTGCACTTACCCTGATCGATTCCACAAAATCGAGTTGCTCACTATCCAGACTTGTATGCCGAAGCAGACTAGTCATTCCAATGACACCGTTCATCGGCGTTCTGATTTCATGGCTCATATTGGCTAAAAATTCAGATTTGGCCTGATTTTGTTCACTCGCCATTCTGCTTTTTTCCTCAAGTTTGGCATTCAGGTCTTTCAGATGCTGATCAAACAGGTATTGTCTCGTAATATCATCAAAAGTCCATAACATTCCACTTACATGTTCAGACACGGTTGGTACACAACAAACATTGAGCACAAAAAGCTTAGGAGCTGTAAATACCCATTGCCAGTTATCAACTTTCTTGTCTTCCGACTGGAAAAGCTCCACTCCTCTTTTAAAAATTTCTTCCTTATTATCGGCCGAATTGCGCAATTGCTGCATCGCTTCAGCCAATACTGCAGGAGCAACATTTCCTCCCTCCAGCATAAACAGCTTAGCTGCATGGTCATTAATCCAGCTGTTGATTCCACTGTCGTCAATAAAAACAATCCCCTGTGGAACAGTTTGTAAAATAGCATTAAAACGAACCTTTAGTTCTTCCAGTGAATAATAGGTGTAAGAAAGTGTTACCTTCTCGGTGATTTTAATCAGACAGGAGTTCGCAAAAAGTTTAAATTCTGCCGAAAAATCAAAGCGATCCTCCCAGATCAGGAAAATATACCCTTCCAGGCCGGACTGTAAAATCGGAAGCACAGCCATGGAGGCCGGTGAATTAAACAGCTCAATCAGCCGGTCATCAAAATTTTCAAACGAAGCATCAAAATATTGTGGTACCTGATGATCCTGCCTGAATACATGAAGTGCTGAAGGATCTATATATTGATCAGTCATCGATTTCTGAGGAATGATCCTGGCGGTGAGGTTATCTTCCTGCTTGATAAACAAGACTTGCGATGCTCCCGACAGGGGTTTTAATTGTTCGAGACTGCGTTGAATCATTCTCTCCCATCCCTCAAACTGATCAGCTACCCCAAGTTCGTTTATAAATTCGAGCGCTCTTTTTGCCCAGTTAATTTCTAACATTGCCGTTCTGAATAATTCAGATAAATGATTGAATAGCTGTGATCACTTCCAACGGCGCACTGATATGGGGAAAATGCCCGCTTGCATTCAGAAATTTTAAAGTACTGTGCTCAATATGCCGATGGAGATAATGGGCGACTTCCTCTGGTACAGCAATATCATCCTTTGCCTGTAAAAGAAGTGTTTCTTTCTTTAACTGATCAACTTCTTTACGGATATCTGACTGGAAAATAACTTTTGCAACGGCCAGGGCAATATCAGGTCTGAGATCAGAAAGGGTACGCGCAAATTCTACGCTCAGTTCCGGCTTATCGGGATTACCCATTGCCAATGCAGAAAATCCACTCACCCAGGCATAATAATTAGTCGTCATCGCTCCATAAAGCCCATCCAGGGCTTCCTGTGTGAACCCTCCCCTATAGCCATCACGCTCCTCGTTCAGATACCTCGGCGATCCCCCGATAAATACCAGCTTTGAAACTCTTTCCGGCATCTTAATCGTTGCTAACAGCGCAATCATAGAGCTTACAGAATGTGCAACAACAATCACATCAGACAAGTCAAGCATTGTAAGAATAGCCTGCAGATCTTCAGCATAGGAGTTCAGGGTACTGTACCTGATTGGACTATACGCATTGGGTTCCGCCTTTCCAGCACCGGCATTATCATACAAAACCAACCGGTAATCATCCAGGAAGGCCAATTTCACTTTATCCCAGGCAGTTTTATCGGTTCCAAATCCATGAGCAAATACAATCGTCTGTTTTGCATTGAGGTTACCTTCAACAGTTACATTATTCTTTTCTAAAGGCGCGATGGTCATACATCCGGATTTAAGGTAAACTAGGATCAAAAAATTATATACGGGAAAACAGAGGTAACAGACCATTCAAAAGCTAATGAAACAAAAACAATTAGCTATAATCCTTTTCAAAATTAGGTTATTAACGCATACAAAACAATCTGATCATTAAAAATTAAGTGTTAAAAATCAAAATACTTAATTGAAACATCAAATATTTTACAGTTTGCTTCTAAAGGAATAACATGGCCTTGTCCCAACCCTTCTGAGTTATCATTCCGCATGAACGGGAAAAACAGGAATATCGTTATTAAATAAAAACAGATGTATTAAAATTCTGTTTTCTTGATACCTTTATCACTTTATGCCAGAAAACCATTCAGTTATCCTGACCTCCATTCTTGACAACGACTTTTATAAGTTCACCATGCAGCAAGGGGTAATCCGCTTGTTTCCAAATGCAAAAGTGCGTTACCAGTTTATTAACCGGGGAAAACATTCCTTTCCGGCAGAATTCCATGTCGCCTTGCGCAGGGCTATAGATGATATGGCTGTATTAAAGCTGAGTGCCGCCGAAAAAAGGTTCCTGAAAAATACCTGCCCTTACCTGGATTCCGTATACCTGGATTTTCTTGAGGGCTATCGCTACCAGCCTTCAGAAGTGAAAATTGAGCAGGATGGAGACCAGATCCAGGTATCCATAGAAGGTCTCTGGTACCGCACCATTTTATGGGAAGTACCCATTATGTCGCTCATCAGTGAACTGTTCTATACCCTTAAAGGGGCAGCACATAGCAGTGATGAAGCGATGACTGAACTTACCCGCAACAAAATCGAGAGTTACCATAAATTAGGTGTTACCATTGCAGAATTTGGTACGCGAAGAAGATTTTCCTATGCCAACCACCGTTTGGTTCTGAATGCCCTCGAAAAGTATGGTAAAGGTACGTTCATTGGAACCAGTAATGTACACCTTGCCATGTTGCACCATACGCGTCCCATCGGCACACACGCACATGAGTGGTTTATGTTTCACGCTGCGAAGTATGGTTTTAAAATGGCGAATGCGATGGGACTGGAACATTGGGTTCAGGTGTACCGGGGCGACCTGGGTATTGCACTTTCCGACACCTATACTACCGATGTTTTCTTCAGGCAGTTTGACAAGATGTTTTCAAAACTTTTTGATGGGGTAAGGCATGATAGTGGTGATCCGCTCCTGTTTACTGACAAAGTGATTGCGCATTACCAAAAGATGGGAATAGATGCCAGATCAAAAACGATCATTTTTTCTGATGCCCTGAATTATGAAAAAGTAGAACGCATTGCGCATTATTGCCACAATAAAATAGGTATTTCTTTTGGTATAGGTACTAACCTTACCAATGATGCAGGTCCTGAGCCCATGAATATGGTGATAAAAATGACCGAGACTCAGCCCCAGCATGAGGACTGGACAGAGGTCATTAAACTCTCCGACGAACAGGGTAAACATACCGGTACGGAGAGAATGATTCATCTTGCCAAGACAATTTTAAAGATTGATTAGGGAGATAGCGGATATAAAAACACATGGCGTGCCTCATGAACTCAATCTGCAGGCAAACTACTTACTTTAATTTCAGGCTATAGATGAGTCCGTTATTACCGGCCAGCAGGATCACATTGCCTTTCTTGGCTTTTTTGATGACGTTAAAACTCTCGTCGGAAATATGGTACCAGTTCTTCCCACCATCCCTGGACACATCAGTACCTGAAGTACCTGTAGCGAAGCAGTTCTTTTCATCGTACCAGAGTACGCCGGAACGGAAGCCATAAACAGGTTTCGCAGGCTTATGCCAGGTTTTACCTCCATCTGTGGTCAGCTGGATATTATTTGAGTTTTCTTTATCTTTTGTATAATCACCACCAACGGCAATCCCGCGGTTATTGTCATAAAAATCGATTGAAAAAACCCCTGCACTATTCTTTCCGTGTAAGATAGGAACCTCATACTTTTGCCAGGCCATTCCAAAATTTTCAGAGAAATAAATATTTGATTTAGATCCTCCTGTAGCGATCCACACATTGCCGATAGCCATCGTCTTGATAGATGTACCGCTTGCTGCGAACGCAGCCTCTCCTTCAGCCATTTCCACATTGGCTTTTGCGGAAATATCCGTCCAGCTGATTCCTCCGTCGTTGGTAATGAGCAGCTGTAATTTGTTATGGATGGGATCACCAAAGATGATCCCATTTTTATCATCCCAGAAATCCATACCATCCAGGAAGATGGCAGAATCCAGATTTTTATATGTTTCCTTCCAACTCTTTCCTCCGTCATTTGTAACGATGACATAAGCCGGTGAACCTGCACTCACAGCAATGGCATTCAACGCATCAAAAGCCTCAATATCCCGGAAATCTGCTTTGGCATATCCTGAAGGCTGCATCCATCTCCAGTTCTTTCCACCATCTGCAGTTCTGCCAATGTAACCATTACTCCCACTCGCCCAGGCCACGCTATCAGACACTACAGAGAGTCCTCTTAAGCTACTTTTAGCACTGCTTGTTAAAGAAGAAAGTTCATAACTTTGAGTAAAGCCATAAAATGGCAGAAAGAGAAAAAGAAAAACGTATAATCTCATTACTTCACTCTCTTCCAGGTTTCAGATCTGCCAATTAGAGAGATACCGATATATCCTCTCATATTTAAATCGCCATTATCTTTTATATTCATATTACAACTGTATGTTTTTCCCGATTTCGGATCATAAATTTTACCATCCGTCCATTTCCCATCTTCATAAACAAAATCCTTCAGCATTTCCATGCCTAAAATCTGTCTGCTCCTTAAGCTGGCATCCGGATTTTTTAAATCCGTTTTAACGTTTCCCTTCTCATCTTTCGGAGTTTTCAACCAGGCAATTTTACCATAGTATTTGTCACCCTTTTTAAAAATGTTCACATGGGCCTCGCCTGTCGCATTTACCCATGATCCTACAATGGCATCCTTATTTTGCGCCAGGCACGTAAAGGACATCGCCGTAACCAGCAATAACAATAATGTATTTTTCATAAATTTATATTTAGTTTATGCTAATCTACACAATGACTCTCCTATTCTAAAGGAATTCATACATTAATGCTGAACTGTCCAAATATGCACTTACTAAACGACACTCTAGCAAATATGTTTTTTTTAGCTGCAATTTAACGAATTTATCATCTATGCCGAATCCCTTCTCGTGCGCAGTCCATTAAAGATTTCCCTGTTGAACCCCCTCTATGTGCTTCGGTACGGAGCTAATTATTCTTCATCAATTCAGCAAAAAGCTGATAAGAATACAATTTAGCTTTCAGGTCGAAAATATTAGAAGTCACCATTAACTCGTCCACCTTCGTCTGTTCCATAAAATCAAGGATTTCGCTTTTAATCTTATCCGGTCCGCCCACAAAAGAGCAGGCCAGCATCTGATTAATGGTATCCTGTTCATATTCAGACAATAAATTTTCTATATCTGCCACCGGCGGTTGCAGTAGTCGTGGCCTGCCTGTGATCACTCCTTTAAACATTTGCAGCAGTGATGTGGCCAGTAAACTGGCTTCCTCATCAGTATCAGCAGCCACCACATTGATACAGGAAATCACGTATGGAGTTTGCAGATATTGGGATGGCTTAAAATTCTGCCTGTAAATATGAATAGCTGTTAAAAACTGGGCTGGAGCAAAGTGACTGGCAAATGCATAAGGCAGGCCCATTTCCGCAGCCAACCGCGCGCTGTCAGTGCTGGATCCCAATATCCAGATTGGAATATCCAGTCCCTCACCAGGAATAGCCCGGACCGGGCTCCCGCTGTTTTCTTCAGAAAAATACATCTGCAGTCGTTTCACTTCATTGGGAAAATTCTGAACAGCACTGAAACGCTCCGCCCTGATCGCATTGGCAGTCACCTGGTCAGTTCCCGGCGCACGGCCAAGTCCAAGATCTATCCTTCCCGGAAATAAAGAAGCCAGCGTTCCAAACTGCTCCGCGATCACCAGTGGAGAGTGGTTAGGCAGCATGATCCCACCAGATCCCACCCTGATTTTATGTGTACCAGCTGCAATATGGCCAATGACTACGGATGTAGCCGAACTGGCCACGCTGATCATATTGTGGTGTTCTGCCAGCCAAAACCTGGTGTAGCCCAATTCTTCAACATGCTGAGCCAGCTTAAGACTGTCACGGAAAGTATCTGCCGGTGTTTTTCCCTCTAATACTGTAGCCAAATCCAGTACGGAATAAGGGATTTCAGCCAGTTGTCTGTTATTATTTTCTGTTGCCATTTAAAATCTTCTGTAAGTATCGATAAGCAGTTTATTGCTGCATTTTCATAAAATTAGAGAATATAATGGTAAAGATTTGTCAAGATTGAAGATTTGACTTTACATACAGATGAAGCATCCCTGAAGCACAGGGTGATGAAAATGATAATTCATATAAAGAAGATAAATAAGAGTAAAATATAATAAATTTACCATTGCAAACACTTCACATGCATTATAAAACATTTATGTATAAGAAAACAAAACAATATTCAGTACCCTGTATTTTATTCAGCATTGCATTTGCAGTTACCATTCTCCTATCTTGTGAAGAAAAAAAGCCAGACCCACGTATAAAAAAAGAAACCAGGGAACTCTTTAAAGCATATATCGCGAAAGAACTTCAAAAGGATTCAATCCTTTTATCAGCAAAACCAGTCAATATGCAATCGGAATTATGCATAGACCAAATCATATTAGATCATCAGGAAATAAACGAGACAACAAATCAAATTCTTGAGAAGATTAATGCAGATACAACAGAGTGGACTAATGAGATTATACCGAATGCAATCCTATTGAGTGAACAAGATCTGATCAGCTTCCAAAATTCAGTCGAAACTAATCAGATAAAAGATGGAAATTTTACGCTATCACATCCTGTTTTTTTTAACGACTTAAAATTAGCCATAGTCAAGGTGAATTTCTTTTGCGGTAAAAGATGTGGACAGAGTGTGACACTGGTTTTTGAGAAAAAAGACAATGCGTGGAGCGTTCTCAAAAGATATTGTATTGCCGTTTCCTAAACAAGGAAAATAATCGTCACCATTATTGGTAATTAAAATCTGTTCACCCTAACAGATTTTAATTATTATGCTCCTTCCATCAATGCTGCAGACTCAAAAGAAATTTAACCAAACACACTTTAACTGCAGCTTATTCAAGGGTTCGAACAGGATTTCTTAGTTTTCTAAACATCTTAAAATAAAAAACCGCCTGACAACAAAAATGTCAGGCGGTTTAATGCACTAGCTGTGCCCGAAGAGAGACTCGAACTCTCAAGGATCTTACTCCAACGGCTTCTGAGACCGCAACGTTTACCAATTTCGCCATCCGGGCATGGAGTTATACGTTTTTTATTTCCGTGGCGACAAATGTAGCATTATTTATTAAATGAAAAATATTTTTTTGCAATAATTAAGGACATAATGTCCCTCCTGCTTTGATCAAGCAGCCTAGTGTTTTATCTTACAAACAATTACACTTTTACAGCCGCCTTAAAAAAAAACTTAATCAGCCCAGGCATTTTGAAGAAAACGCATCCAGTTACCATGCATCATGCGCTGTATGTCCTGTATCTGGTAACCGCGCTTCTCCATCAGGACTGGTATTTTTTTCAAATCGGCAATAGTTTCTACATCATATGGACATTGTTCTCTTCCAAAAGCCCCATCAAGATCTGACCCGATACCGATGTGAAGGGTATTGCCTGCCAGCTGACAAATATGATCCAGGTGGTCGACCATCACTTCCAGGTTACATCCCATTCCCTCCGGGGTCGATTTCCCGCGCTGCCAGTGGGGAACCATCATCCATGCATCAAGCGCCAGACCAATTACAGCACCGCGCTCCACCAGGGCTTTGATCATTTCATCACTAAACTGACGGTTATGATCAACCAATGCCCTGCAGTTATTGTGCGAAGCCCAGACAGGTCCGTTAAAATGATCCAATGCTTCCCAAAAACTATCATCACACAGATGAGTCGCATCTAAAATGATATTCAGGCGTTCCATCTCTCTCAATAAATCATGTCCTTTAGGCCCCATCAATCCCCTCGCATCTGTGCCCTGGGCATAACGCCCCGGGCCATAATGTGCAGGCCCTACCGCACGTAAACCATATGCATGTGCACGTTCCAAATGCTCCAGGGTAATTAATGAATCTGCCCCCTCTAAGCTCAGTATATATCCTATTGGTTTACGTTCATTTTTTTCGCCATCTTCAATGTTCTGGATGTCATCAATAGGGTCTTCCCATAAACTGAGATGGTGCTGAAGGCCATTCAGGTCATTGATCTGTACCAATTCTCCGGCATCCTCCATTGCTTTATACCAGGCCAGCTGACCCTGGGTTTGAGCCCATGCCTGTTCTGCGGAATGCCATCCGGGTAAATGATTACCCGGAGCAACATATCTGGCAATCTGTGTGGCCACAACAAGCCCTACATTTCCTTTCCTGAGTTCAGGTAAGGAAACTACTGCCCTTCCCCTATCGGGTTTATCTGTTAATCCATTTTCCGTGTCATTGATGTCCGACAGAGGCAAACGTAAATCCCGGTTCCATTCCAGGGCATTCATACTCAAATCAAGGTGTGCATCTATTGTAAACATGTCATCAGGCTAAATATTAATTTTTCTATCCCTGGAAATGATCTTCCATTCATTTTTCAACTGCCCATGGACGACATTCATTGCCGTTTCATATAGGGCTACTGTAGGACAAATATGTACAGGCAGGCCGTATAAAACATCTCCGATCCGGAAACTATGTCCCTCAGGCGCTTCCAGCACCAAATGCTCTTCGCTCTGTGCCAGCACGCGCAAGTCCGGAGCATTCAGAAAAAAAACCCTGCGCTGAAGTTCATTTTCAGCAGCCACAGCCTTGTGTCCAAGGTCGACAGTGATTTTAGTTTGCTCTGTCAAAGAAATCACCCTGGTCAAGACCAGAGCAGCGGTTAAGTAATCCTGTTCTATGAAAGCATCCTGATACCCCTTATCCCATAAGGCAAAAGTTCCGGGGCTGCATTCCAGTTCATTTTCCATGGCATAAAACGGATAGGTTGGCGTTCCCCCGGCAACAATTATTGGTGTAATCAGCCCCTTTAAGCAGACCTGATCCCGCAGGAGGTATAATGACTGAAGAATCTGTGCCACTTTTCCCTGTCTCAGCTCAGGAGAGGAATCATGAACATGCCCATCATAGGCATGGAAGCCCATAGCCCTGATTCCTGGTTGCTGGCAAAGCTGCCCATAAAGTGTGAGTGCGGCTTCGCCAGGTCTGATCCCTGTACGGTTCATTCCTACATTCAGGTCAAGAAAAAGACCAATAGTTGTTTCAGCGTTAAGGGCTGCCGTCGCTATAGCCTGCAAAGACACTTCATTATCCACGAGACAGGAAAAGCTGCTGTCAGGGTACCTCCTGATCAGACTGATCAGCCTGTCGATCTTTGGTCCAAGGGGTTGATAAGCCAGGAGGATATCCGGGACATTACACATTCCCAGCATTTCAGCTTCTGCAATGGTAGCACATTTGAACCGGGTTATACCAGCTTCCAGCATCAACAGTGTAACTTCCCTGCATTTATGGGTTTTCACATGGGGACGTAACCTGCTGGTATCTGTTATACTTTTCTTCAGACGGCTGATATTTTCAACAATCCTGTCCTCATAAAAGAGCAATGCCGGAGAATCTATTTTCCCCGCATCGGCTACTTCATACCAGTTTTCCGCATTCATCACCTTATTCATGAAGTTCAAACAAAGCTTCAATTTCGACAGGGATATTATCCGGCAGGGAACCGAATCCCACAGCACTGCGCGTACCTATCCCATTTTCTTCTCCCCATACCTGCGCAAAAAGTTCACTGCATCCGTTAATGACAAAGGGATGTTTTTCAAAATCCGGAGTACAGTTCACCATACCAAGGACTTTGATGACCCGTTTTACACGGTTTAATGACCCGAGATGAGTTTTTATGGTCGAAAGCATCGTTAACCCTACCTGTCTTGCAGCAAGCTTTCCTTCCTCCTGATTGAGTGCTGTACCTATCCGGCCAATGATCAGGCTTTTATCCTCATTCACTGGCCCGTGCCCCGATAAATACAGGTATTTCCCATCAATAAGATAAGGTTTATATACCCCCAGAGGTTGAGGTGCCGGAGGTAGACTTAAACCCAGTTTGCCGAATTGTTCATCTGCATTAAAAATTTCCATGTTATCTATTTTTGAATAATATACGACTATTCGTCAGGACCCACATCAATGATCAACAAATCCGGAGATGAATTTGATTGCACATCCGCCATCAAAAGTCAATTCATTATTCCCCCTACATTGTCATAACCGGTAAGCAGTTTCATGCTTTGCAGCAGATAAAGCCAGGAAACTCTGGATCGTGGCGATATAAGGCAGCTTATCCAGTTTATCACGCAGGAAGGTATTGTAGGAATTCATATCAGGCATCACCACCTTCAGCATAAAATCATAATGACCTGTAAGGTGATAACATTCCATCACTTCCGGACAGCTGATCACGGCGGCCTGAAAGTCTTTCAATACTTCTTCAGAATGACTGGTCAGCTGAATATGCGGAAATGCAATAAATGCCGTACAGATCTTATGCAGATCTACTACCGCTACAGTTTTTTTGATGTAACCCAGTGTTTTCAGCCGGCCTACCCTTTCTGCTATCGGGCTTATTGTCTTTTTTAACTTGTGTGCCAGCTCTTTATAGGTCATTAAACCATCTTCCTGCAATAAATTTAATATGCCCAGATCTGTCTGATCAAGTTTATAGTTATCCATAACATACATCGGTTTGATATAAAATATCATTATTTGGTTTTCCAAATATAGGCCATCTGCCGAACATCAGCGGAGGAAAAAAAGATATCTTTAAATTTATACTTAGTGTACAAAAAACGGTAACAGACCATTTTTTCCGATAGGCAGAAAATTAAATTTTGATAAACCACTACAGTTCCAGCCCAAACCGAACGATAGACCTTCTTCATACGCATTAACAGTTTTTTTTCCTAAAAACCGGTGTACATGAAACAATAAATCATTAAAGACAAGAACTTTACGCCAGACAAACTCTAACCAATAGCAATGCAAGCAACAAAAAAACATAATTTCGGTGCAGGTCCGTGTATTCTGCCGGCAACAGTGATGCAACAGGCAGCAAATGCTGTCATCAACTGGAATGACATGGGATTATCCATCCTGGAAGTATCACACCGCAGTCCGGAATTTGAAAGCGTGGTTTTGAAGACCCAATTATTAATCCGGGAACTACTTCGTGTACCAGATGACTATGAAGTCTTATTTTTACAGGGAGGGGCCAGCACGCAATTTTCAATGGTTCCGATGAACTTTTTACAGCGGGAAACCTATGCAGCCTATCTTGATACCGGTTACTTCGCTCAAAAAGCGATTAAGGAGGCCAAACTTTTTGGAAAAGTGAACATTATTGCTTCTTCAGGCGATAAAGAATACAGCTATATCCCGGATATTACCTCCTCTTATGACGATGCAGCTTATTTACACTGCACTTCAAATAACACCATAGAGGGAACAGAGCTATTCAGCTTCCCGGAAAACCGCGTTCCAATTATCTGCGACATGTCTTCCGACATTTTCTCACGTCCGGTAAACATCAGGGAATTTGACCTGATCTATGCCGGCGCACAAAAAAACCTGGGGCCTGCAGGCATGACCTTAATCATTGCAAAGAATACATTTCTCAGCAGTGCGAAAAACGCAGTGCCTTCCATGTCCGATTACCGTACTTATCGTGACAATATGAGCATGTACAATACCCCTCCGGTATTTCCCATTTATGTAGCCATGCTGAACCTCCTCTGGCTGAAAGAACAAGGTGGAGTGTCGAAAATAGAACAACAGAATATAAAGAAAGCTTTTGTGCTTTATGAAGAAATCGACAGAAATTCTTTATTCTATGGAACGGCAAATGTAGCCCACCGCTCCAGAATGAATATAACCTTTAAAATGTACGATGCTGCCCAGGAAGATGAATTCTTAAGATTTGCTGTTCAGGAAGGAATTGTAGGAATAAAAGGTTACCGTACCGTTGGCGGTTTCAGGGCATCGTTATACAATGCATTGCCTTTGTCAAGTGTAGAGGTGCTGGTCAGCACAATGCAGAATTTCGAAAAAACCAAAATCCATTCCGGTATGTTAGAAAATGAGACTGCACATGTATGATATGACAGACATCAAAGCTTTCCGGGCCATCAAACCCAGAACAGACGGGCGATATCCTGAGGACCTGAAGAAACTCCTGGAACCCGAAACGGATCACAAAGATATACAGCTAAAATCTTACTTAACCTCTTTCAGAAAGATGTTAAAATCGGGATATTTCTATATGGAGGATAAACCTTCGATATATATTTATGAAAATAATAGCCAGTTAGGTATCCAAAGAGGAATCTGGACATTAACGGAGATCAATGATAGCGTGGTCCAAAAGATTATACAACATGAGCAAACCCTCCTGGAACATCAGGATAAAATACAGGCTTACCGTGAACAGGTGGGCCTGGAAGGCGAACCGATCTTACTCACCTATTATCCGGAGCCTGAACTGGATGATTTAATGACAGCTGTGATCAGTGAACAGCAGCCGGAATGTATGTTTCATGAAGACATCATTCATAAATTCTGGCGTATCACAGATGCATCCATCATTAAAAGTTTTGAGCAGGCTTTCCGCAGGATTAAGACTTTATATGTAGCAGACGGACACCACAGACTTTCCGCAGCACAAAGTATGCGCCATGACATGCAGCAATGGATGTCCACACTTTATATTTCAACTGATCAGATCAGGGTAAGGGAGTTCAACAGACTCATTATCCCGGACATAGCGGTGAATGAAAAAGACCTGTTTAACCTGCTCTATCAATATTTCCATATTTCAGCTATTCCAAACAACATTCCCTATTCTCCGGACCATCATCACCGTATCGGCATGTGCATCAATGGAAAATGGTACCAGCTCAACCTAAAAGCAGAATTGGAGGAGATACAACAGGAATCTGATACAGTCATCCTTCAGGAATATATTTTTACGCCTTTTTTTGGGATTAGCGAACCCCGGGGAGACCAGCGGCTGAAGACCTATGATCCGGTTAAAGGATGGCCAGAACTGGTAAGAGAGTCTAGAGAAAATCCCGGCACTATTGCGTTCACATTATATCCGATGTCTATCCAGCAGCTGTTGGCCTATGCTGACCAGCAAAAACATTTACCTCCGAAATCTACCTGGATAGAGCCAAAAGTACCTTATGGCTTATTGATCCATCTGCAGGAATGAGATCCGACAAGTAAAAACAACAGAGAATAAAAAGCCAGAATTGATAGGACCAATTCTGGCTTCACTCCCCCGAAACAGCGTCCTGAATCCGGGAAGGGCATTAAAATATTTAGGCTGATTACAGTGTTACACCCGTTTTGAAGATCGCGATTTCACGGAAACCGGACTTCTCATGATGGGCTTTTTCCCCACTGGCAACACGTATAATTTTATCTACAAATTCCTCCAATGCATCATCAAAAGTTTTATCTTCTGCAAGTGGCCCGGCATTGTAGTCAATCCAGTGTGGCTTCCTGGAAGCCAGGTCAGAATTGGTGGCAATCTTTAAGGTTGGAATAAAACTTCCAAACGGAGTTCCGCGTCCTGTAGTAAACAATACAATATGACATCCGGAAGCACCCAGGGCTGTCGTTGCCACAAGGTCATTCCCCGGAGCGCTCAGCAGGTTTAAGCCCTTATCTTTTGAACGTTCCCCATATTTCAATACATCTACTACATTGGCAATACCACCCTTTTGTGTACATCCCAATGATTTATCTTCCAGTGTGGAGATACCTCCCGCTTTATTTCCCGGAGAAGGATTTTCATAAATAGGTTGCTTTAAATCAATAAAATATTGTTTAAAATCATTGATCAGGTGAACCGTTTTTTCAAATACATTTTCATTGATACAACGGTCCATCAGGATCGTCTCCGCACCAAACATTTCCGGAACCTCAGTCAGTATCGTTGTTCCTCCCTGACTAATCAGGAAATCCGAGAAATAACCTACCAATGGATTCGCCGTGATCCCTGACAACCCATCCGATCCACCACATTTCAATCCTACTTTAAGCTCAGAAACGGGGATAGGCTCTCTTCTATCCTGACGAACCTCAGCATAGATCTCTTTCAGCAATTCAATACCTGCCTCTACTTCATCCCCAACTTTCTGGCTGGAAAGAAACTTGATACGGCTCTTGTCATAGTCGCCAAGACCTGCTTCAAACTCATCAATACGGTTATTTTCACAACCCAGGCCGAGTACCAATACTCCACCAGCATTGGGGTGAAGAGAAATATCCGATAAAATTGCACGGGTATTCTCATGATCATCGCCCAGCTGTGAACAGCCATAGCTATGTTTAAATACTTCAATCCCTTCAATATCTTCAGGATTAACTTCAGCTTTGAACTCCCGTATAATCTGCTCCGCAATCCCATTCACGCAGCCTACCGTTGGCACAATCCAGATTTCATTGCGAATACCTACATCACCATTTTTACGTCGGAAACCATCAAAAGTTAAATTGCGCTGTGGATGGGTCAAGTCGTGCAAAGCCGGATTGTACGTATAGTCATACACTTCGCCCAGCTTGGTCCTTACATTCTGAACATGGACATGTTCACCCGTTTTAATATCAGCTATCGCTTTTCCGATAGGATACCCATATTTTAAGACATCACCGCCTTCAGAGATATCAGTTATGGCTATTTTATGTCCACGCTCCACATCGTTCAACAGTTCAATAGTCTCACCATCTACCTCAATCACCTCAGCTTTGCTGAAGTTCCTTAATGCGATAACAACATTATCACGCTTATGAATTTTAATTATTTCTTTCATATTTTGATGTTTCTTACTTATACTGTCTCTATAGCTTTCTGAACACCATTTGTGGTGATATTGATCAGATGCTTAGTTACAGCTGCTGTTAGGCCCTCCACACTGTTCAGGTCTAACTTCCAGTTTTTCTCATAAGCCAGCACGTCTTTTACAATTTGGCCCAGGGATTCTTCAGTACCATCATAGGTGCTCCAGGCATTACTCAGTAAGGCCATTATTGCAGCATCATCGTTCAATGGAATAGACTCTTCTCCTCTTTTTCCTCTGTAAAAAGCAATCGTTGCGGCCAGTGAAAAAGCAAGCTTCTGTGGAACTTCTCCTTTTCTTTTCACGTATTCAAGGATAGAAGGAAGTACCCTGGTCTCAAACTTCGGAAAGGAATTCAAAGAGATACTTGTCAACAGGTGTTTGATATAAGGGTTTCTAAACCTGTCAATAACCTCAGCAGCAAATTTCTCTAATTCCTCTTTTGAAAGTTCCAGGGTAGGAATAATCTCGTCAAAGATAGCTTCCTTTATAAATTTGCCAACCACAGGGTGTTCTACAGCCTCTCTCACGGTATCAATGCCATACAGGTATGCTACCGGTACAAGTGTGGTATGTGCGCCGTTTAAGATTCTCACCTTACGGGTACGGTACGGTGTTAAATCGTTCACATACAAAACATCAAGGCCAATAGAAGGAAAAGGAAGTTCTTTTTGTAATGCTTCAGGTGCTTCAATTACCCAAAGATGGAAATGCTCACCTTCCACAACCTGTTTATCTTCATAACCCAGCTCTTCTGTGATTTCAGCAATACGTTCACGCGGATATCCCGGAACAATACGGTCAACCAGCGTATTGCTGAAAGTACATGCCGTATCCAGCCAAACGTTAAAATCTTCACCCAGGTTCCATTTTTCTGCCAGCTGAAGAATAATTTTCCTGAGGTTCTCCCCGTTCTTTTCGATCAGCTCACAAGGGATGATATGAACACCTTTTGTGGTATCACCACCAAAAGTCAGGAACCTGTGGTTTAACCAAACCAGTAATTTTGCAGGATAAGAATTCGGAGGCAATGAAGTAGGTCCGTCATTTTCATCAAATGCGATACCTGCCTCTGTGGTATTGGAAATCACATAACGCATCTCAGGAAGCGTTGCGGTCTGCAGGTAAGCCTCAAACTCAGTATATGGGTTGATTCCTCTGCTGATCACATCAATGGTTTCATGGATACTTTCCGGCTGACCATTTTTTAATCCTCTTAAATATAAAGTATACAGTCCGTCCTGCTCATTCAGCAGATCTACCATACCTCTATCAATAGGCTGAATGGCTATCACTGAGCCATTGAAATCTGTTTGTTTGTTTAATTCATGAAACATCCAGTCTGCGAAACAACGCAGAAAGTTACCTTCTCCAAACTGGAGAACTTTTTCAGGACGGTCTGTGTATCCTGAAAACACTTTTTTACTCAATTGCATATTACGATTTATATTTAGTATCATAGTTCACTGTCCAGGAGGTATTCCCGGTTTTACTGATCAATTGAAGTCCATTTTCCAACGGATTCAGTCAAACGATGTCTTAATGTTAAGGCAAGATTACAGACTTTAGCAGAAAATAAAGATGATTTGGCCAACTATATCTATGCAATCGATGTCGGAAAAGCAGCGGAATTGCAGGAAGAAACATAACCGGTCTGCTTTTCGGCTTAATCTATTTACAGAAGGCCACAAATCACAGTCGGATAAAGGCTCCGTATGTTTCCACAAAATTAACACAAACAACACTACTTCATTTTTTGTTAATCATAAAAACATATGGAACCAGATCAACAAACCCATCAGACAAAGCATGACCTCCGTCTTTTCAGCAGGAAAGTCTGGATTACCGTGGGTATCATTGCTACCCTGGTCATCTCTATTTTTATCATCAAAGCAGCATTTAATGTATTGCTGATGATCTTCGCAGGCGCTTTAATTGCTATATTTTTCCACGGACTTGCTGGTGTAATCTGCAGGTATATCAAGATAAAATACAATTGGTGTCTGTTATTTTCCGTGACCATCACCATAGCGACGATCACTTTGATGTTCTGGTTTCTCGGGGCAAAGATCGCTGAGCAGGCCGGGGAAATTTCTAAAGATATGCCCACAGTCATCAATGAAATCAAAGAGAAACTGGGCAATTCAGGAATAGGCCGCCGTATTTTAGATTATGTTTCCGGGACGAACAGTCAGAAATTGATGAACTCCTTTAACCAGGTCTTCCGCACCAGCTTTGGTGTATTTGGTGACGCCTATATCATCGTGTTTATCGGACTGTTTTTTACCGTTAACCCGGGAATGTACAAGAACGGCTTTCTTAAAATGGTGCCGGTAGCAAAAAAGGAAAAAGCTGTTCATATCATCAACAGACTTAGTTTCACCCTGCGGGGATGGCTGAAAGGAATGTTAATTGCCATGGTTTTAATTGCTATCCTGAGCTTTACCGTACTGCGTATTATTGGTCTGCCTATGTCACTGGCCCTGGCTGTCTTTGCCGGGATCATGAATTTCATTCCCAACTTTGGCCCCCTGATTGCTATGATCCCTGCTGTGCTGATTGGTTTCACGATCAATACCAACACGGCACTGATCATTGCCGGATCCTATGTACTGATACAAGCCGTAGAAAGCAATATCATTACGCCTATGATCCAGAATGCCATTATTAAAATCCCGCCGGCACTGATTATCATCAGCCAGGTGTTGTTTGGAACGCTGACCGGCAGTCTTGGAATTATCCTGGCTACGCCCCTGCTCGCGGTGGTCATTGTGATGGTAGACGAGCTTTATGTAAAAAAAATAGAGGGATGAGTACCGTAAATGACCAGCTGTCAGGATTTACAGCTGATCGGTAAGGGAATGCATGAACAAGACAATTTGCTGCACCTCTTCTTTTGACAGATGGAGCGGCTTTGCGGAAAGCGTTTGCTGGGGCACATCCAGATGAAGTCCCACCCCTCCGCCCTGATTGTAAAATTCGACTACTTTTTCAAGGTCTTTGAATACTCCATTGTGCATATATGGCGCCGTTTTTTCGACATTGCGCACCGTAGGGGTTTTGAATGCCCCATCGTAAAAATGAATTGGAAAAAATCCAAATCTTCCTTTGTCTGTATCCTGCTGTAAATGTTCAAAGTCATCATTAGCCGGTGTTCCCAAAATTTCATATTCCGTACGCTTGTAAAACGGGGGAATCAATCCATTGAACAGGGGAGCGAAGTGACAGCTGCCACATTGTCCTTTACCCATGAACAAATTAAACCCCTTTACCTGTTCTCCATTCATTGCTTTTTGATCTCCGGCCATATACCGGTCGAATGCTGAGGTTCTTGGCGCAAGAGAGGAGACGTATGCGGCAAGCGACTCAGACAGATGGGCTATCGTTACAGGTGCAGAGACAGATCCGGGAAAAGCCTCCTGAAATTCCTTCACATACGTGCTGTTATTTTTGAGACTGTCTATCACCACCTGATGTACTCCATTCATTTCCATGGGATTGGCAATAACAGCCAGAATCTGCTCCGGAAGCGTTTTTACACGTCCGTCCCAAAACTGGGCATATTGAAATCCGGCATACAGCAAGGTTGGTGCATTGCGCTGGACAAATGATTGATCGTCAAAAGCAAGACTCGTCTTCAGTCCGTCACTAAAATACTGACTGGGCTGGTGACAGGAGGCACAGTTTCTCTTCATATTTCCCGATAATGCCTTTTCCAGAAACAGCTTTTTTCCAAGGGCAACCTTTAGCTTACTCGTCTGGTTCTCACCTAAAAAGCTTTCTTCTGAAAGGATATCAGGACTAAACATATGTTTAGCATTATAGTTTAAGGCGCTTTTATGATTGATGCCCAGAGCTGTACGGTTGATAAATCCCCCCAATTGTTCCTGCAATGGCAAGGCAAAGCGGGTTAAAAACTCCATCCGGTCAAACCTGTCGAAGTCAGCATTTAATTGGAGGTAGGCCAATGTCGCCTGTAAGGTGGAGGACAACTTATCCTTTTCTTTTGGATAGGCATCCAGATAAGGTTCCAATATTTGTTGAACTGCTGACAACGACTGATAAGATTCAGCAATTCCGGTTTTCAGTTCAGGTGCATCATATCCGGTAATGCTCAGTGTAATCACCTTCACGAGTTCCAAACGGATACTTTCAAGCATTTCCTTGTCCGTTCCTTTGAAGGCGTACAATAATGAATTTAAATCTGCTGCGGAAGAGGAAATAAGATCGGCCTGTTCTATTACTTCTGTCTTATGCGCAACAGGATCTTCATCAAACAATAATGCTTCAATGACCTGAAATCCTGATGGCTCCTGATATTCCATATAAGGCTCATCAACTTCTACTTTTGCCGGCCGGTTATAAACCATCGCTGAGCTTTCAAAGAAATAATCCATGAAGAACTCTATACGTTTATACCCCATGCGGCTCTTTGCCAGTGCCTGCCGGGCCCGGAGCACAGTAATACTATCCTTTCTGTCTAATAAGGAAACTGCATTTGTCAATTCAAGGGAAGACTGCCTGAAACTGGCAGTGCCTTCCTTAAAATTATGGATAGCCTGATCCAATCCTATACTTTCATCGGCTGTTTTCAGTCCAAGAACGATGAAAAAACAGGTGAACCATAAAGCACCATATATCAATAGCTTCACTTTATTTCGAACCATTTTTACCCTGTTCTTTTACCATGGTAAACTGATCCCGGATTTCTCCGTCAGCACAGATCCATTTTAACTCCAAGCGGTTGTCCTGCACATCAAGAACACATGAACCTCCATGGTCGGCATCAGAAAAATACATGGCATCATGCGGATAAGAAAGCTGTTTACCTCCCAATTTCCCGGCAGAGCCACTCAATACATATACTGTTCCCTTGCTGTTTTTCACCGTTTTGGTATAAGGTGCAGAATTTTTACTGCCATCATTTTTTCCGGATGAAGAGCTCAGGTTATGCTTCTTGGGATCGAATGTATTTTCCATTCCATAATGTCCCTGCATCAATCTGCTCCGCTCGTAACCGTGACTATGTCCATTCAGGACCACATCTACTCCGGCACGTTCAATAATGCCGATGAAGTTTTCCCTGATCTTTACCAGTTCTTCTTCTTCATCTGAATTATGGGATCCCATGGTGTAGGGTGGATGGTGCCAGAAAGCAATTACCCAACCTTTATTTTTGTTGGCTGCCAGATCCTTTTTAATCCATTGTACCTGCGGACCAATGGTGTCATAAAGACGGTAAGCTTTATCTTCTTTCCCATAAGAATCCAGCGACAGGAAGTGGATATTTCCGATATCAAAAGAATAGAAAGCCTGGGTATGCGAAGGAACACCTCCGGCCTCTCCTTCTGTAGGCATAGAGAAATTCTGGTAGTAAGCCGTTTCATGGGTTTCCTGTGCATATTTGGAAGTCAGGTCGGTATCATGGTAATCGTGATTCCCCGGTGCGGGATACAATGGATATTTCTTTAACAGGTCATCTTTGTAAATATTAAAGAACTTGCTCTGAAACTCCGAATCCGTACCATCCTGATAAGCATTATCCCCCAGGAGAATCCATGCGGTGAGATCATTATTCCCCAGATGTTTTAACAACTCCGCTTTCACGTGACGCTGATTGATGGAGTTGTCACCGCAATCACCCAAAGCAGCAATTCTGTAATGTCCCGGTTTTCCAGGTTCAGGAAGGGTAACAAAGTAATTATTTTCATCTCCCTGCAGCGTGTCTTTTAAACCGCCGATGGCATAATAGTATTTCGTAGAAGGCTTTAGTCCTGAAAGTTTAACTTTATGCTCAGTGATCAGTTTAAGATCTTCCACAGACTGATCCAGTTTACCTTTAACTGTTCCATATTGTACTTTACTCCGTGCAGAGACATCGGTCCGCCAGCGGATAAGTATTCCAGTACTGCTGGCTACCTGCAAATATGGGCCACGGATCAGACGCACGGGTTCTGTAGCTGCGCCTTTTACTTTTTTTTGCTGGCTTAGTGCCGACTGACTGAACAGCATTGAGGCTGACCACAGCAGCAATAATGATTTTTTTAACATATTATTTTATACTAAGTTCTTTACCGGCAATGTCTTCCCAGCGGTAATAATGGAAGGTTTTATCATCACTCATCACCACAAAAAGTCCATGCTTAAATGTAGCATTTAAAGGGACATTCACCATATCAGACCCATCGCTATGGTTGGCGGCTACTTTAACCACCTTAACCAACTGATGATCAAATGATTTTTTTGATATACTTTGCCTGTTAAAGATATGAAAACGGTTTGAGCCCTGGTCAGATACTAAAATATATCCTTTTTTCGCTGCTGTTTTATAGATGGAAATTCCCTCATGGTCATCACTAAAACCTGTTTTTGCAAACTGGGCAAGCTCTTCGTTCCCCTTCTCAGGATCTGCATAATACTGCCTGACACCGAACTGCTCATCAGAATAGTAGATGTATCCCAGCTCATTGTCCACCGCAATAGATTCTATTTCCTTTTTGCCACTGTAGTTTCCGAATTTCCTGACCAGCTCTGCTTTGACCTGACCAGATCCATCATCCGATAATAAATATTGCCATAAATAGGTACCATCCTTGGGACCGGTTTTGCGGCCGGTGATTGCGTATATCTTTCCTGATTTACTGGTATACAATGATATACCCATTAAATCACGGTATTCTGCTCCGGTCTGCCCTTCAAACACAGGAATTCCGCCATGATCAATAGGTTTCATCTCCGGCAGGGAATAAATTCTTAACTTATGTGTAAAACGTTCTGTGGTTACCGCAATGTCAACAGACTTCCCGTTTAATTTCAGTCCATAGGCTATATCCACATTATTTGGACGTTGCAATCCCCTGACAACCAGCTCCTGCTGTATTTTTCCTTCCAGATTAAATACATATAGTCCACCGTTCGCCGCCTTATCGGTTCCAATAACCAGACTTTTGGAGGCATCAGCTGGATTTACCCATATGGCCGGATCATCGGAATCAAATTGTACTTTCTCCGTCACGATAACAGGTTGAATCACATGCAGCGTATCAAATTGCGCAGACGATTGCAAAGCCGTATTCTGCCTGCTGCTGCAGGCGGCAATTGCCATTGGAAGGGTTAAAAAAAATAAAACTTTAATAGGTTGTTTAAGCATGTGTATCAATTAAAAACATCCCCCAACCTAAGGGCCAGGGAATGTATCCGTGTGTAATCAATTATTTTAAACCAAAAGCTCCGATATAGGAAGAGGGTTCTGGTGCAGTGTAAACAATTCCGTTAACCGTCAGACCTTCAGGGAAATTCCTGTTGAAAGTTTTGGTTCCCATATTTAAAGCCGCGGAACCTTCCTGTAAATGGAAATCCCAGCTCTCATTGTAGGTTGGACTATCTGTGTTGGTTGATACAGGGAAATTCACAAACCTGGGGTCATTTTTTCCGGCCAGGGTGCCGATGATATCATTCGTTCCGGCCACAATATCCTTGCTTGGCTGGAATTGATCAACGCCAAGTTGGGTATAGCCATAATACAATGAGTTTTTAAATACAGACCTGGAATCCTCAGGGAGTTTCGTATCCCTTTTAATTCCGAACCGGGTATTGGCAAAAATATTATTGTAAAGCTCTACATACACGGTAGCTTCTACCCAGACTGAGCCACCTTTTACCGTAGGTCTTCTCCAGCCCGTATTTAGCAAGGTATTATTGAAAGCTACCACATGCGCCTGTGGAATGCGGTCGCCCGAATTGGACAATTTTAGCGCATTTGTATTGGTTGAATAAAACAGGTTGTATGCAATATCGGCAAGACATCCGGATTTGATATTGATCCCCTCACCGCCTGTTGCACCTGTAGTATAGAATTTATTATTGGCAAAGATGATTTTTCCACCTTCCAGGTAAGTACAGTCATCATTAAAAAATCTGAAAGTACTGTTCATCACTACCACCTTACTGTTTACATTTGATGTCCATATCGCAGGTGTATTTTCCCCGCTTTTTGCCTTATACAAACCAAGTTTCACAGAGCTGGATGCTTCAGTAGTTGTTGCCCCCCCATATTCAAGAATCGTATTGTCCAGTAACAATTCTGTATTGGTCTTGGCCGCCAGAATTCCACCCCACATTTTACCAAACCGGTGTGCCTGGTTTCTGTAACTTTCTTCAATAGTGAATTTAACAGGATTTGCTGCAGTTCCCATCGAATACAGATTCCCCTGTAAAATAATCTCTGGCCTGGCCAGGGTGTCCATAATGACTATAACTCCTTCTTCAATGGTTAAAGATTTATTGACCGGGACAATGATATCTCCGGTTACCCTGACTACACTTCCTTTGGTCCAGATGCCATAGACCTCACCGGATACCCCACTGGTATTGGTAGCTGTCGGAGAAGTATCGACATCTATATTTGCTTTTTCACAGCCTGTAAATAATGCAGTGATCAGCACTGCATACGTGAATAATGTTTTTAGTTTCATTTATTTTTTATTTTTCAATTGTCAGATGGAACCTTGGCGTATTAAAATATTTTATAATTTATACCGTAAGCCTATGAGATAAGTCTGTCCGTAAAAATCCTTACGGATAAGTGTTTCATTGCTGTCTGCCTCCTGATTTGGTAATCCGGTATTGGCCGCATTAATTCCTTTAATAAATAGTTTGGTGGGGGTATTGAGCAGGTTCCCTGCTTTAATGAATACGCTGAAACTGTTTTTGAACTTCTTCTCTACGGAAGCATCCATCTGGATAAATCCTTTCTGCCAGATATCATTATCTACGAACTGAGAAATTGTATTTATCCTTTCCCCGGTATACGATCCTGCCAATTGCGCATCCCAGCCTTTTTTAGTGTCCTTGAACAATAAAGAGAGATTTCCGATGTGGGCTGCCTGACCGAATAGTGGTCTTGTCTGGGCTACACTAAGCGGCTCTATATCACCTGTAACTGCATTTCTTACCCTGGTCGTTTTATCAGTAGTGATGCGTGAATGTGTATAGGTATAATTCGCCTTAAAGCCGAATTTGTTAAAGAATTTCATGTAATCTACTTCCAGACCGTAGTTCTTGGCTGTACCGAAGTTACCTGGCATGTAATAGGTATCCTGTGGCCTTGTTGCATCTGCCTGAATGGTATATTCTATAGGATCCTTGATATTTTTGTAAAAAGCACCAACCAATAATTGTTCTCCGCTATTGGGGAAAAGTTCGTACCTCAGATCAATATTATCTGCAATAGCGCGCTTCAAATCCGGATTTCCGCGTTCACGGTACTCCTCTAAAGTTGCCCCACCCGGAATCAGCTCA